>NZ_LR733300.1:0-4708471 GCF_902506055.1 Alteromonas sp. 38 | reverse complement strand
ACTTGCATGTGTTAGGCCTGCCGCCAGCGTTCAATCTGAGCCATGATCAAACTCTTCAATTAAATATATCGAATATGAATCGTCGTTGTGTGACACTCTTAATGAGTGCCCACACAGATTGTCTTGTCTAAATTGTTAAAGAACGTGGCTACTTAACGTAACCTCACCGTAAGCCGTTGCTTTTTGGTGACTCACTCTGTTTGAGCGAGGTGCGTATTATACGCTTGAAGTTTTCAGTGTCAACACTTTTTGAATTTTTATTTTCTGAAGTGTTTTCTTTAAAACCCCGTCACACTTGGCCTTAAAGGTAAGTAGTGACTTGCTTTGTCAGTGTAAGTTATTTCACTTTCCTGTCGAAGCGGATGCGCATTCTAGAGATTTCTGAGCCTGCGTCAACCTCTGATTTAAAAAAAGTGTCACATTTCGTTTAACTGCTTAAAATACCAACCACACAGCCTATAAATCACACATAAATACGGGTTTTCGCCAATTAACTATTACGTCCATTGCCTACTTTTACTTAAACAGTGGTGGAATAAGATTGGTTCTTTCCCCCTGTTCTCTGTTTTAATGCAATCACTATTGATGAATTTATGTATAAAGGTGCAATTTTGACAATTAGAACCTATCAATCAACTTCTCCCACACTCGGTGATCGCTGTTATATAGATGAGTCTGCCGTTATCGTTGGCGACGTTACCCTAGGCGACGACGCAAGCATCTGGCCATTGGTCGCTGCCCGTGGAGATGTAAATTATATTTCGATTGGTGCACGCAGCAATATTCAAGATGGCAGTGTGTTACATGTATCTCGTAAATCTGTGTCCAACCCAGACGGTTTTCCACTCATTATTGGTGACGATGTTACTGTGGGCCATAAATGTATGCTTCATGGCTGTGAGCTTGGAAATCGTATTTTGGTAGGGATGGGCGCTATTGTTATGGACGGCGTTATTGTTGAAGACGATGTGCTCATTGGCGCAGGTACATTGGTACCGCCAAACAAAAGATTAAAGAGCGGGTTTCTTTATGTTGGCAACCCAATGCAAAAGAAAAGACCGCTCAATGACGCTGAAATCGCATTTTTAAAACAATCGGCCGTCAACTATATTGTATTAAAAGATGAGTATCTTAAATAAAAACAGCATCCAATATTGGATGCTGTTTTTAAGAATTATTGATCTTCGACTTCGCCGATATCGGGATCATTAATATCTGTTATTGTTACTGTGCCACGTCGGCTATTCCAAGATAATCCAAGGTTCAAGCCGGCAAGCCAATTACTCATAGACGATTGATTACTTCCATTATACGCGAAAGTTTTTCCAAAAACGGCCTCAAGATTAGCAATTCCATTTTCCACTGGTATCTCAAATACTACTACTCCATTATCAATAACACTCAGTGCTTTAACTTCTGCTGAAACCCCATTCGCGCCATTGTAGGTTAACTTCACAGCAACAGTTAGATAATTATTACCTTTAAAATATACTGTCATTTGATTTGAAGAGGACTGAGTTACTGCGACAGAGGCTGAAATGGAACCCGTAATTACCTTAGATATTGCAGCTTGTAATGCCGCCGACAAACTAACTTGAACATCTACTTTTCTAAGCTCAGCCGCTCTTTGAAGCTTAGAAGAGATTGCGCTATTTATTTGATAAATAGACTGACTCAATTCCGGTAAACTCTGGGGCCCGTCCCATACATCACTAAGCATATATACAGGCCTTCCGTTGACTACACTTAATTTCGTAGATGCATCATCTAGTGTATTTCCAAGAGGATCGGTACTAAACCCGATGAATTCTGCAGCAGCTATAGTAACCTCATCGGGTAAAGTTGATACTTTTCGCGCTCCCACTGTATACATACCAGGGAATTCAAGCCCACCAGCATCAATCACCGCGACCTCATAGTGAAAACTCTTTCCATTTAGAATGTCCAACACAATTACATCAGCTGATTCGCCTTGAGCGACAGAAATAACATGGCTTTTCAATGCAGAATCAGAACAGGCTGAGTTACTCTGACAAACAGTAACCTTTGTCGTAGCATGCGAATAACCTGCGCTGATGATAAGGCCAGCGGTGAATAAGAGAGAAGAAATTGATTTCATAACTTTCCTTGTTTATAAATTTTATTGTAAGTCCTTAGCGACTATTGACGACCGTGTAAATACAAGTAATCACTTTCGCCAACTATCGTGAAAATATCAAACTACGAGGGGGGGGCAACCATTTCCTTAACTAAACCTATCCAACGACGACTTTTCTGAGATATTCAATAACGTCTTTTGTATTCGGTTGTTTGTCCGTCCATATATAGAATGATTCGGCAGCTTGTTCAACTAACATCCCTAGCCCATCTATCTGTGTCTTTACACCCAACTCTGCCGCATCTCTCATAAAACGCGTGGGCGAGTTTTTATAAACCATGTCGTAAACCACTTCACAGTGATGTAAAACACCGCCATCTAAACTACACGGTAACTCATTGCTTAAACTGGCGGCTGTTGAATTGATAATAATATGTGGGGCTACTGTATCGCAGTCTTCTATACCAACAACCTTAACCTTTCCTCCGCCCGTTTCACTTGCCACTATTTCTGCTTTAGCCTTTGTCCTGTTAGTAAGATGTAACGACGCTATACCTGAAGCAATAAGCGGTGCTATTACACCTCTTGCCGCTCCACCTGCACCTATTAATAGCACGCGTTTACCTTGCAGTTGTACACCATGATTAAGTAAATCATTTACTAACCCTACGCCATCGGTATTAAAACCTGCAACGGTGCCATCGCTACGCTTCATTAATGTATTAACCGCTTTTGCATCTAACGCAGCCTGGTCGTCTACGTTGGCAAGGGCAAAGGCATCTTGTTTAAACGGCATAGTAACGTTACAACCTATAGCGTCTGGTTGCGCTAGGAATGCCTTCGCTTCAGGCGTAAAACCATCTTCTGGCGCAAGGATCTTTTCGTAACTAATTTGCTCGCCACATTGCTTAGCGAACATTTGATGAATAGTTGGTGATAGACTCTGAACAATAGGGTTACCGAAAACGGCAAACTTTTTCATTGAATTGTTATTAATAAGGCTGTCTGTCATGGGAATGTCTAACTTCTTTAAATCGATACGAAAGGAAAAACCTGCTGTGTCAGAGACTACACCATATTACCGAATAGGTGGAGAGGATAAGGTACGCCTTTTGGCAAACCGTTTTTATGACATTATGCGTGATGATCCTATTGCAAAAGAGCTTTACGCTATTCATCCTCAGCCAACAGATAGAATCAGAGAAGTGTTTTTTCTTTATTTAAGTTTATGGTTAGGCGGACCTGATACCTATCAGCAGCAATATGGTCACCCACGGCTACGTTCACGACACCTTTCTTTTAGTGTTACCCCAGAATTAAAAGACCAGTGGATGTACTGTATGCGAAAAGCCATGCACGAGTCGGTTGATGACCTTCCTTTGGCGCAGCAACTTCTTAACGCGCTAGATCAACTTGCCACGCATATGATTAATACTAAATAAAAAGCGCTCCGTGAGATACGGAACGCTTCAGATTAAGATTCAAGGTTATCCGAGCTTAATAAGCCACTTATATAAACGTAACTTACCTCATTAGATGAATCTTAGAATGTATAGCCTACAGACAAAGTATAAACCCAAGGGTCAATATCAATGTCGTTTACTCTACCTTCTGCACCACCTACGGTAAATGACGCTTCGGTATTAATATCGATGTAACGTACTGACGCATTAACATGCCACTCTTTATCTATTTGATAGTCCATTCCCACTTGTGCAGAAATACCTACAGAATTATCTAAAGACAAATCTTCAAGGCCTGCTTCTTTATTTGCAGCCGTAAATGACTCATCAAAGATAAAGGTATAGTTTAAACCTGCACCAATATAAGGTTGAAAAGCAGCATTAGCATCGTTGAAGTAGTAGTTAACAGTAACAGTTGGGGGTAAGTGCGTGACTTCTCCCAATGTATTACCTGTCCCTAGTGGATCGTTAACTGAAAAATTCACGTCGTGAGTAAACGGCGTTGCGGCCAACAATTCAACATTGATATTGTCGGTGATGAAATAAGCAACGTTTAATCCTAACTGGGTATCGTTATCGATAGTCAGTGCTACACCTAAATCGCTACCACCGGCAATGATGTTAGAGGATGATTCGTCGGGCGCAACGGTTGTTAATCCACCACGAACTATCCAATCACCCTTTTCATGAGCAGAAGCAAAAGGAGCGGCAAGCGCTAAAGAAATACATATGGCTGAAAGTGTGTGTGTACGCATTGTGTGTCTCTTGTGTGTTTAATGATAATGACGACACTGTAAACGTTTAAAAAGAAAATAATTTGATCCAGCGCAAGGTGCAATCTAGCTACATACCTTGGTAATGAGGGAATTTGATGTGGATCAAGGGAATGGCACCACAGGAAGAACCCATGGTGCAAAATATTACCAGTTTGTAGGCTGAAGCCAATCAGTTAGCTTTGCTTCCGCGCTACCTGGGGCTGGAGTATAGCAATACTCCCATCGGGCAAGTGGTGGCATAGACATTAAGATTGATTCGGTTCTACCACCAGTTTGTAACCCGAACAAGGTGCCTCTATCGAATACCAAGTTGAACTCTACATAGCGACCACGGCGATAAAGCTGAAAGTCACGCTCTCTTTCACCGTATGAGGTACTTTTTCGCTTTTCTACGATAGGTACGTAAGCATCGACAAAACCATTACCCACTGCCTGCATAAAGTTAAATGAAGTTTCAAAACCCCAATCATTTAAATCGTCAAAGAATAAACCGCCTACACCACGTGTTTCATTGCGATGCTTTAAGAAGAAGTAGTCATCACACCACTTCTTATATTTCCCGTACACGTCTTCACCAAAGGGAGCACACAATTTCTTCGCGGTATTGTGCCAATGCACGACGTCGTCTTTAAAGGGGTAAAACGGGGTTAAATCGAACCCACCGCCAAACCACCAAATAGGGGCTTCACCTTCTTTTTCGGCAATAAAAAAGCGTACATTTGCATGAGACGTTGGAATATAGGGGTTGTGTGGGTGAATAACTAACGAGACCCCCATGGCTTGAAAGTTTCTACCCGCAAGTTCCGGACGGTTAGCCGTGGCAGACGCCGGCATTTGGCTACCAAACACGTGAGAAAAATTAACCCCACCTTGCTCTATTACTGCGCCGTTTTTAATAACCCGTGAACGCCCGCCACCACCTTCCTCGCGAACCCAAGAATCTTCTTTGAACTGCCCTTTACCGTCGGCAAGTTCTAAGGTTTGGCAAATGTTGTCCTGCAAAGACAATAAGTACGCTTTTACTTGTTCTATTACTTCACCGGCGTCTTTACCGTCTAACTGTTGATTTACGTGTTGGGGGTCAATCATGATCTTATTATCTCTCCGGTGTCGCCGTCACGGATGGTACTGGGTTTAGCGTGGCCACCTACTTCCCCATCAATATAGAAAACACTATCACCAAATATATTGATTGCATCCTGCTGCGTGATTGCGGGTTGTTGGCCAGTTAGGTTGGCACTTGTAGATACAAGTGGCTTTTCTAGCTTTTCACATAAAGCTTTAACCACTGGATGGTTGCTGACTCGAACCGCTATTTTTTCATGCTTGCCAGTTAACCATTGTGGCGTCGACGCCGACTTAGGTAGCAGCCAAGTATTTGGCCCAGGCCAACTAGACACAATTTCAGTACGTCTGTGCTGAAGTATGGCTTCATCATTTATATAAGGTAATAACTGAGAATAGTTAGCGGCAATCAAAATTACCCCTTTTTCTATGGGGCGCTGCTTCAATGCTAAGAGCGCTAACACAGCCGCTTCGTTGTCTGGGTCACAGCCTATGCCCATAACCGCTTCGGTAGGATAAACCAATAAGTCACCATTTTTAAACGCGGATACAATTGGGTCGCTAGTGTCTACTTGCCCCTTGGTCGGGATACTCATTAGTGTTTTTCTCTGTAGGTGTTATTTATCGTCTTTTTTGAAGCCACACGCTGGCTGAGGGCAACAAATTTGGCCTTTCTTTTTAATCAGAACGGTCCAGCCACAATCGGGGCATGTTTCATTTACTGGCGTGAAATTTAGCACATAACGACAGTGGGGATAATGGTCACACGCAAAAAACTGCTTACCGTATTTATTGGTGCGGGACGCAAGTTGTCCTTTTTTACACTTAGGGCAAGTAACGTGGGTGTCTTCTTGCTGTTTAATTGGCGAGATATAGTGGCATTCAGGAAAATTGGTACAGCCTATAAACATACCAAACCGCCCCTTCTTGATAGCCAAGGTAGAATCACATTCTGGGCAGGAAACTCCATCAAGTAGTTTTAATAAGGTAGTTTGTTTATCGTGTAATGGCTTGCTGAAATGACAGTCTGGGTAACCGGTGCAGCCAATAAAAGGGCCTGATTTGCTGTTTTTTATATGCAGTGGTTTACCGCAATCGGGACAATCACCGAAAGCGTCTTCTAAGGCATGTTCGTGCGCAGAGAAAAGTGAATGATCAATTTTCGACATAAACCAGCAACTAGCACGACATGAAGCACATTAGTGCAACACGCCGTCAGGTTCATCAAATAATAAATCTTCCATTTGTGCGTAGGCTTTTTCTTTACCTGGCACATTAAACAGTACCATTAGCACTACCCACTTTAGGTCTTCTAAACAGAATTCAGAAGAGTCTATTTCCATTACCCTGTCTATTACCATTTCTCGCGTTGACGCATCTACCACGCCCACTTGCTCTAAAAATAACAAGAAGCCACGGCACTCTACGTCTAATCGCATCTGCTCTTCATGCGTATAAATACGACTGAGGCTGGTACTAATCCCTTTACAAAAATAAGGCTTAATATCTGTTTCTTGCAAAGCCGCTAGCTTTTCAAGCCACGCTAATGCTTTGTAGATTTCATCATGATGGAAACCCGCGCGTACCAACTCCTCGGTAAGCTCGTCTTGATCGACTCGAATTTCAGTTTCACTGTGAATGAAGTTTTCAAACAGGTACATGAGGATATCGAACATATTATTTTCCCCTCAATTTAATGTAGCCACCAGGGACAGCAGCTACTAAACCACGCAACTCATATTCTAATAATGATGCCATAACCTCATTAACAGGAGAGGTACAGCGCTGCGCTATAACATCAATAGCGGTGATGTCGTAATCCACACTATCTAATAATTTATCGGTTGCCAAGTTATTCACTTCACTTTTTTTACTTAACGCTTCGTTCTGGCATTCTCTCTCACCAGTCGACACTACAATTTCATCGAAAATGTCATCAACACAGGTTACCAGCTTAGCGCCTTGCTGAATTAACCAATGACATCCTTCGGAGTAAGCATGGAAGATACTTCCAGGAACTGCAAATACTTCACGCCCCATATCTGCGGCCAAATTCGCAGTTATCAAGGTACCACTCTTTATTTTTGCCTCTATGACTAGGGTTCCAAGTGACATAGCAGCAATTATTCGGTTTCTTCGGGGAAAATGCCAAGGCTTAGCAGATACACCTGGAAAGAACTCGGTAATACAAGCGCCCCCTGCATTCACGATGTCCCGGTGTAGTGATACATTTTTAGGGGGGTACACAATATCAGGCCCCGTCCCCATTACCGCAAGGGTGCCACCTTCGCACACCAAACCACCTTTGTGGGCAGCTGAATCTATTCCTGCTGCCAACCCGCTGGTTACTGCTACGCCGTTACTTGCTAGTGCTTCGGCAAAATCAGTGGCAATTTGCTTACCTTGATGACTCGCCCGTCTACTCCCTACAATCGCTATTTGAGGCATAACTAACGTATTAATGTTACCTATAACAAATAACACCAACGGGGGATTTGGCAGGGTCCTTAATCGCTCAGGGTAGTGTGTGCACCCTAGGGTGACAATATGATGCTTTGCATGTGAAGCATGCCAGCGTGTCGCTTTTTCAAGTAAGTTAGGAGAAATTGCTTGTGTAAGGGTATGGAGAGCACCCGAAGTGAAAGCGGTTTTATGAATCCCATCCAATAATGCTAGTGCGCTAAGCGATTCTGCTTCAAGCGCCTTAAGCCACTTCCCTGTTGCGATATTTATTGCTGAAGCCATTGTCAGCCAGGCTATCTGTTCTTTGCCTAGGGCTTTATCCAAGGCTTTAACAGCATTACTGCTTACTTCATGTGGCTGGAAAGTTGTCATGGCCGCTCCTAAATAATAAGCGGCAATAACGTGTTAGGGTTTTGCCACAATGAAGCCGCGTCTTACGCCTTCTTTTGCTCGAGTTATAATGCCGTAGCTAGCTGACTCAAAAGTTTTAAACACAATGACTTCACCAATTTTAAGTGCAGGTTGCTGTACTTTATCTGTAAAAAGCCCGTTTCCATTTATGACATCACTATTACTAGCGTATTGAGGTTCTTCACCATCTATAATGTCAGGGCCACCAGCGTAGATGCCCATCAGGGTGCCCGCCGTTAGTTCACGTGCGCCTAAATCTAGTATCACAACATCGTAGCGCCCGAGTAAGTCGTGATCATGTAAATCGCCAATCACGAAGCCTCTTTGTGATGTTGCTTCTTGCAGAACCAAATCAGCATCTAACGTAAAGCTATCAGTAAGTAGCTTATCTCCACGTTTCGCTTCCTGATTTGAACCTGAAAGCTTCACCATTCTGGCGTTTGGCAATGACACGTCCGTCTCTAAGCTAGCTTTTGCTACATGGGTAAGTTGCACACCAAGCACGTTACCTTGCATATTGCGTATAATAGATTGCTTTCTTACCACCTGATACTGATCGTCAGGGCGGTTTTCTTGTTGGCTTACCACTAGGTCGTTAGACACAAAACTCACATTACCACCGTGATTTCCCAATAAATGGGGGAGTAATTCATACTCTTCCTCAGATACCAGAGTGTGTTGTTTTATATAGGGGGCTAATACCGACCATGATAATGTCTCTATAGGCGCACTCTTTACTCTTCGGACGGAACCAGGCGAAAGCACTAAGCTTGGCTTAGCTCGATTTATCGAAAATACGGGCTCACCATTGATGTAAGACACCGAGATAACATCACCGGGGTATATTAAATGCGGGTTATCTATTTGAGTGTTGTGACGCCAGAGTTCAGGCCAGAGCCATGGCTGATTTAAAAAGAGATTAGCGATGCCCCATAAGGTATCACCTTGTTGAACTGTGTACGTCTTTGGCGCAGATTCTTTTAGTGGTTGAGACATTGCTGAAAATACGGCAAAACACGCCACTACCATTACAATTGTACGTGCTGCATTCTTCAATCGATTTTTCAAATTAACCACCCGCAATTTTTCCACTGCCATTTACTGTTGAAATTTCAGACAATACTACTATATCGATATTGTGCCTCAATACTGTGGCGCGGCAGCAAAAAACTGCACGATATAACTCGATATACGTTAGAATAGTAACTCAAAAGGCACTGTAAAGTGTACGAGCGACTAGATCGTATATGAATTTATACAGCGAAAAGGTTAAATAAGCGACACATGGCAATTTTAGACGTATTAAGTTTTCCCGATGAACGACTTCGTACCGTAGCAAAACCGGTAGAAGACGTGAACGACGACATTAAACAATTGGTTTCGGATATGTTCGAAACCATGAAAGACGAGAATGGAATTGGTTTGGCTGCTACTCAAGTCGACAGACATGTTCAAGTTGTTGTAATGAACGTAGCGGAAGACCAAGACGAGCCTCGTGTTTTTATCAACCCGGAAATCACCAAAAAAGATGGCAGCACGATCAGTGAAGAAGGTTGTCTTTCTGTTCCTGGTAACTACGCCAAAGTAGAGCGCGCAGAAGAAATTACGGTAAAAGCACTGAATGAAAACGGTGAAGCATTTGAGTTGGAAGCAGACGGTCTATTGGCTATTTGTATTCAACATGAATTGGATCATCTAAAAGGCAAACTGTTTATTGATTACTTGTCTCCGCTTAAACGCCAGCGAATTCGTAAAAAGCTTGAAAAAGAAGCACGTTTAGCTGCACGCGACTGAGGTTAGTTTTGATAAAACCATTACGCATCATTTTTGCCGGCACGCCGGATTTTGCAGCTCAGCATTTGAGTGCTTTATTATCTAGTACTCATGACGTTGTTGCGGTATATACCCAACCAGACCGTCCTGCTGGACGGGGTAAAAAGCTTACGCCAAGCCCCGTAAAAGTGCTTGCTCAAGAACATGAGATTCCAGTCTATCAGCCAGCTAGTTTAAAAAATGACGAAGCGCAGAAAATATTGGCAGACATTAAAGCCGATTTAATGATTGTGGTTGCCTATGGGTTAATTTTACCTAAGTCTGTACTTGATGCTCCCCAATTAGGTTGTCTGAATGTGCATGGCTCAATTTTGCCTAAGTGGCGTGGTGCTGCACCTATCCAACGGTCGATATGGGCTGGCGATAGTGAGACTGGCGTTACAATCATGCAGATGGATGAAGGGCTAGATACCGGCGACATGTTGCATATAGCCACCTTGCCTATTAGCGAAAGCGATACCAGTGCGTCGCTTTACGAGAAGCTAGCAGAACTTGGTCCTACTGCATTATTAGATGTAGTAAACAGTATCGACACCCTATCACCTGTGAAGCAAGATGATAGCGAAGCAACTTACGCCAAAAAGCTTTCCAAAGAAGAAGCTTTTATTAATTGGCACGATAGCGCAGCGCAAATTGCACGAAACGTGCGCGCCTTTAATCCATGGCCTGTAGCTTGGACTAAAATTGAATCGCAAAATATTAAAATTTGGTCGGTGGATGTGGTTGATGGCCTACAGACTTCACATGCCCCAGGTACTATCATTCAAGCTGACAAGCACGGCATTGTGGTAGCTACGGGCTCAAGTGCCCTACGAATCAACACCCTGCAAATACCTGGGAAAAAAGCATTGCCCGCTGCAGATGTCGTTAATGCTCGCAAAGACTGGTTCGCACCAGGTAACTGCATTGCCAGTACGGAAGAATAGTGAAACCCACTCCATTACCGAAACAAAAAAACCTTCGTGCCGATTGTGCATGGGTGATATATCAAATTCTAGAACAAGGTAAATCGTCAAGAGACTGCCTAGAGCGGGTTCAACGTCGCCATCATCCTAGAGACAATGCGTGGATCCAAGAAATGTCTTTGGGCGTCATGCGTAAACTTCCCATATTACAGCACTGGTTACGAGAGTTACTCGATCGCCCTTTAAAAGGGAATAAAAAAGTAATAGAGCACCTTATTCTGTTGGGGCTGTACCAGTTAGCGTTTTCTCGCGTAAGTCAACATGCTGCGGTAGGCGAAACCGTTAATGCCTCTCCTTACTTAGGCGGCACAGCTTTAAAAGGCTTAGTTAACGCTGTACTGCGCAACTTTATGCGCCAAGAACTGGTTAACAAACCTATCGATAATCCCATTATTGCCAGTGGGTTACCCAAGTGGTTATTTAAGGCTCTAGAAGATGCCTATGGCCAAGATGCTGATGCCGTGCGCGAAGCTACCAATGCCATGGCGCCTATTTGGCTAAGAGTAAATACTAAACAAGTATCTCTTACCGATTACGCTGCTGCATTGGATGCTGCTGAGATTAACTATTCGTTAAGTGCTGAACACCCAGATGCTATCAGACTTGAAGGCCGAGAGGATATTACGGGGCTGTCAGGGTTTGAAAAAGGCCACTTTGCTGTACAAGATGGTGCAGCTCAGCTTGCAGCCCATTATTTAGATGCTCAACCACACGAGCGCGTATTAGATTGTTGCGCAGCCCCTGGTGGTAAAACGGGTCATATTATTGAGCGTACCCCTGAATTAGCCTATTGCCTTGCCCTTGATGCTGACGAGAACCGCTTAAAGCGCGTTGAAGAAAACATGACTCGCCTGCAGCATACTCAAACCAATTTGCCCGTTATAAAGCAAGGCGATGCGGCTAAGCCTGATACATGGTGGGATGGACAACACTTCGACCGAATTTTGCTTGATGCACCCTGCTCTGCCACTGGTGTTATACGACGCCACCCCGATATTCGCTGGCTAAGAAAGTCTAGTGATATTGATGCACTTGCTGCACTACAAGCTGAAATACTAACTAGCTTATGGCAAACACTTAAGCCTGGTGGCACATTGCTTTACGCCACCTGCTCTATTCTGCCACAAGAAAACAGCCAGCAGATTAGCGCATTTTTAGAACGCAATGCCGATGCTACATTAGTCCCTGTTATAAAAACCGAAACACCGAGTAAGCCCGGTAGACAAATCCTACCTGGCGAGCAACAAATGGATGGTTTCTACTATGCGAGACTGGTAAAGTCGTTGAGCAAATAAAAGCAATAAGGCACATAAACACCGATGAAAATCATCATTCTAGGCGCAGGTCAGGTTGGCGGAACACTTGCTGAAAACCTTGTAGGAGAGAAGAACGATATTACGGTTATCGATTCTGATCCCAATACCTTGCGTGCGCTTCAAGACCGATTAGATTTACAGGTGGTTAATGGCGTGGGTTCTCACCCGGACGTATTACGAAAAGCCGGTGCAGAAGATGCCGACATGCTTATCGCGGTAACGAACAGTGATGAAAGCAATATGCTCGCTTGCCAAGTTGCCTTTAGTTTATTCAAAACCCCGACCAAGATTGCTCGCGTTCGCTCAGAACAATACATTATTTACCAAGAACAACTCTATAAGCAGCAGGACATACCTGTAGACCACATCATTGCTCCTGAACAGCTAGTGACTAAAGCTATTAAACGGCTTATAGACTACCCTGGTGCTTTACAGGTTGTTGAATTTGCTGATGGTAAAGCCAGCTTAGTGGCGGTAAAAGCCTATTATGGTGGTTTACTGGTAGGTCATGCGTTATCAGCGTTAAAAGACCACATGCCCAATGTGGAAACACGGGTGGCAGCAATCTATCGCCGCGGTCGCCCTATTCGACCACTGGGTACTACCGTTATCGAAGCCGATGATGAAGTATTCTTTATTGCTGCAACTAAGCATATTCGTGCGGTAATGAGTGAACTTCAAAAATTAGAGTCTAGCTATAAACGCATTATGATAGCCGGTGGCGGCTTAATTGGTGCAGGACTAGCGAAAAAACTTGAACACAAACATAACGTGAAGCTGATTGAGTTTAGTCACGAAAGAGCAAAATACCTTTCTGCTCACTTAGACAAAACGATTGTGTTTAGCGGTGATGCATCAGATCCAGAGTTGCTCAGTGAAGAGAATGTCGAGCAAGTTGATGCATTCATTGCGGTGACCAATGATGATGAAGCTAACATTATGTCTGCCATGTTGGCCAAGCGCATGGGCGCACAAAAAGCCATGGTACTGATTCAACGTAGTGCTTATGTAGACTTAGTACAAGGTGGAGAAATAGACATTGCTTTTTCACCGCAACAGGCGACGATTTCGGCCCTACTTACCCATGTTAGACGCGGAGATATTGTAAACGTATATTCTTTGCGCCGTGGTGCAGCAGAGGCGATAGAAGCGATTGCACATGGTGATGAAAATACGTCCAAGGTTGTGGGTAAAGAAATCGGTAAAATTAAACTTCCTCCTGGTACTACCATAGGCGCGGTAGTAAGAGACGACCAAGTGATCATTGCCCATAGCGATACGCTTATTGAAGCAAATGACCACGTTATTCTGTTCTTAGTCGACAAAAAATACATTGGCGATGTAGAAAAGCTGTTCCAACCCAGCGCATTCTTCTTTGGGTAAATAGAACAATGCACGTATCGAAAGCGTATTAACTTCGCCAGAACGTAGGTGAAAATAGTACCAGTAACGAAAAGACCTCCAGTCGCCCAAACACCATTCCCACCACTAAAATCCACTTTCCAGCATCGGTTACGCCCGCATAGTTAGACGCAACACTGCCCAATCCAGGGCCAAGGTTGTTTAGCATGGCTGCGGTAGCGGTAAACGCGCTTAAGTTATCTAGTCCTGTTGCAATAAGCCCTATCATAAGTACAACAAACACCACCGCGTAAGCAGAGAAGAAGCCCCATACCGCCTCTACTACTTTATCAGGCATTGCACGTTCTCCTAACTTAACGGAATACACTGCCTTAGGGTGAATAAGCCTGTCTACTTCACGCTTCCCCTGAAGGAACAGTAAACAGACTCGAACCACTTTTAAGCCGCCTCCTGTTGAACTTGCGCAGCCTCCAATGAAACTTGAAAAGATGAGTAGTATGGGCAAAAACGTCGGCCAAATTGAGAAGTCTGTGGTCGCAAACCCCGCAGTAGTACTGATTGATACGGCTTGAATCATAGCTTGATCGAGCGCGGTTTCAGCAGAATCGTAAAAACCTGATAGCGTGAGTACCAAGAAGCACAGCATGATAAGTGTGGCTTGAATAAAGAAAAAGGCTTTAAATTCTGGGTCGTTAAAATAGCCTTTTACCGAACGGGTACTCACTGCTGCGTAATGGAGTGAAAAGTTAAGTGCAGCAATTAATAGAAAGACCGTACAAACCACATTCACCATTGGGCTATTAAAGTAGCCAAGGCTAGCATCGTGTGTTGAGAAGCCCCCAATGGCAACGGTTGAAAACGCATGGCAAATGGCATCAAACATATCCATGCCGGCCAACCAATACGCTGCGGCGCATGCAATAGTGATAGAAAGATAAATGTACCAAAGGTGTTTAGCGGTATCTGCAATACGAGGCGTCATTTTATTATCTTTAACCGGCCCTGGAGTTTCTGCACGGTACAGCTGCATACCCCCAACCCCTAAGATAGGCAGTATTGCTACGGCAAGTACAATGATACCCATACCGCCTAGCCATTGTAGTTGTTGTCGATAAAACTGTACCGAATGGGGTAAGAAATCAATGCCTTCGATTACCGTTGCACCGGTGGTGGTTAGTCCTGAGAATGATTCAAAAAAGGCATCCGTTATGGTCATGCTAGGCTGTTCTAGCAACATAAGAGGAATGGCACCCACACTTGCTAGTACCGACCAGAACAGGGCAACGATTAAAAAGCCTTCTCGCGCTCGTAAATCGTTTTTTTGCTGGCGGTTTGGGTACCAAAGCACCATACCGCCACCTACGCAAATAAAGAACGCAAGGGTAAAAGGCAAACCACTGCCGTCTTGATAAATCAGAGATACCACAGCTGGTGGGATCATGGTGACGCTAAATAGCGCAATAAGGAGCCCTAGAATTCGTACAATGGCACGGTAGTGCATGCTTCTTTATGCCTTTCGTTATTAGTAAACGCGCGATTAACAGTGTTCGCGGTTTTTAGAGGATACAAGGTTTCTACTACATTGACGCGATTATAGGGCTATAAGCAAATTATTTCATCGCTAGTACCGTTTCTACCATTTTATTAATACTAGCATGGGCTTGTAAGATATTTTGTGCCGACATATAAGCTGGCGTAGTAACCAGTTTATTTTCAACGTCTACCACCACTTCATTTACTTCACAGTTTACATGGCATGCCCCTAACGCGTTCAAGGCATTGGCGGTATCTTTATCGCTACCAATGGTCAGTTTAACATTGTTTCCATATACACTAGCTGCAATAGCAGGGGCAATGCATGCATAGGCCACAGGTTTCTTTGCTTTCGCAAAGTCATTGCACACCGCAAGCACATCTTTATCTACCCTACTTTTTTCACCATCAACGGCAAATGAGCATAAATTCTTAGCAGCACCAAAACCACCAGGTACGATAAGGTAGTCGAAGTCTGATACCTTACATTCTGTAACAGGCTTTACATTGCCTCGGGCAATTCGTGCAGACTCAACCAATACGTTACGAGTCTCATCTTCTGAAACTTCTCCCGTTAAATGATTCACTACGTGCATTTGAGCCTTATCTGGCGCAAAGCATTGGTATTTTACTCCGGCTTGTTCAATAGCTAAAAGCGTTAATACTGACTCATGAATTTCAGCGCCATCGAATACACCACACCCACTTAAAATCACTGCAACTTGCTTCATAATGTCCTCCTAGACCTTGCCAAACCGACTTATTCTATTTTTGGCTATAAAATCACCAGCCGTTTAAAAAAAAGTCTTAATAACCAGTATTGGATTGCTAATTTCTTATGCTACATTATCTGACCAATTTGGTTAAACGAAAAAAATAAGTTCACCAAGTTATCCACATAAAATGGAATGATGAGTTACAGGTACGCAGTCCACACTCTTATTTTTCATTCCCTTATTTTTATTGCTTTACAGCACGATCTTTCTTTTAAAAAAGATCATTATTTTTGCTGTGCGAATTTCATTAGATCACAATCTTATCCACAGATGATCTCGTTATTTATGTTGTGATGCTCTATGGCGATCCACTAGCGCCTATGGCATGCTTGCGCCTTATTCTAAGCTTGGTTAATGCATAGCTATGACAGATTCGAAAAAGCCCCCTTTTATTCTAGTAGATGGATCATCTTATCTATTTAGAGCATTTCACGGATTGCCGCCCCTGACGAACTCAAAAGGTCAGGATACCGGTGCGATCTATGGTGTTGTCAACATGCTGAAAAGCTTGATTAGACAATACAACCCTACTCACATGGCAGTCATCTTTGATGCCAAAGGTAAAACGTTTCGCGACGATATTTATGAAGAATATAAAGCGAATCGCCCACCTATGCCGGAAGAGTTACGCAGTCAGATAGCACCATTGCACACCATCATCAAAGCCATGGGTTTACCTGTCATCGTTGAGTCTGGCGTTGAAGCCGATGATGTGATTGGTACCCTAGCCTGTCGCGCCACAGAACATGGTATTGATACCCTGATCAGTACTGGCGATAAAGACATGGCACAACTGGTCAACGAAAATGTCACCTTGATCAATACTATGACAAATCAGATTATGGACATTGAAGGGGTAAATACGAAATTCGGTATTCCACCAGAACTGGTTATTGATTTCTTAGCCCTTAAGGGTGACAAAGTCGATAACATTCCTGGCGTACCTGGTGTGGGTGATAAAAGTGCACAAGCACTGTTAAACGGTATTGGTGGCATCAGTGCTATCTATGACAACCTTGATAAAATTGCCGATCTCTCGTTTAGAGGGAGCAAAACTATGGCAACTAAAATGCGAGAGTATGAAGAGCAAGCTCGCCTGTCATACACCCTTGCCACGATTGCCATTGATTTAGATCTACAATACAAAATAGATGAGCTTTGCCCTACATCACCAGATAACGAAACATTACAGTCGTTATTTGCAGAGTATGAGTTTAAGCGCTGGCATACCGAAATTAGCGCATTGATCGCAAGCGATGGTAATGAGCCCTCAAAATCAACGGGGACTGAGAGCACATCAGATTCAAGCGATACAGATGAAGTACAACCAGAAAGTAATATCGATAAGTCTGGTTATGACGTGGTGCTAGATGAAGCTACGTTTGATAGCTGGATTAAAAAGCTAAAAGCAGCGCCGCTTATTGCTGTTGATACTGAAACGACCAGTGTTAACTACATGGAAGCTGAACTTGTTGGTGTTTCTTTTTGTATCGAACCCGGTGCTGCGGCTTACGTGCCTGTTGCTCATGATTATCCCGATGCACCCACGCAGTTATCACGAGATTACGTACTTACGGCATTGAAGCCTATTTTAGAGTCTGAAACCATTATCAAAGTGGGTCAGCACATTAAATATGACAAGAATGTACTCGCGCATTATGACATAACGTTAAATGGCATCGGCTTTGACACTATGCTGGAAAGCTATGTGTTAAACAGTACAGCGCAGCGTCATGACATGGACTCGCTAGCCCTTGCCTATTTAGGTCATAAAACAATTCACTTTGAAGAAATTGCAGGTAAAGGTGCTAAGCAGCTTACTTTTAACCAAATTGGATTAGAAGAAGCAGGTCCTTATGCTGCCGAAGATGCTGATATTACTATGCGCCTTCATCAAGCAATATGGGCAAAACTAGAAAACGAACCCAAGCTTAAAGCACTATTGGTTGATGTTGAAGTGCCGGTTGCCTGTGTTTTATCTCGTATGGAACAGCAAGGTGTATTAATTGAAAGCCAACGGTTACGTCAGCAGAGCCAAGACTTAGCTACGCGTATTGCTGAACTAGAAAAAGAAGTGCATGAAGAAGCCGGCGAGGTATTTAATTTAGGTTCGCCAAAACAGCTTCAACACATTTTGTTTGAGAAAATGTCATTACCGGTTATTAAGAAAACCCCCAAGGGTGCCCCTTCTACTTCAGAAGAAGTATTACAAGAACTCGCCCTTGAATTTCCGTTACCTAAAAAGTTAATGGAGTATAGAGGGTTAACCAAGCTTAAAAATACGTATACCGACAAACTCCCTAAAATGATTAATCATCGCACGGGTCGAGTTCATACTTCTTACCATCAAGCTATTACAGCAACGGGACGGTTATCGTCAACGGATCCAAACCTTCAAAATATTCCCATTCGAAATGAAGAAGGCCGTAAGGTAAGACAAGCATTTGTTCCACGTGAAGGTTACAAGATTGTTGCTGCCGATTATTCTCAAATTGAACTTAGAATAATGGCCCATTTATCAGGCGATGAAGGCTTGCTTGATGCATTTGCTCACGGCAGAGACATCCACAAAGCAACCGCGGCAGAAGTGTTTGGGGTAACCCTTGATGAAGTCACGACTGAACAACGTCGCAGTGCTAAAGCTATAAACTTTGGTTTGATCTATGGAATGAGTGCCTTTGGCCTTGCCAAACAACTTAATATTCCACGTCACGAAGCCCAAAAATACATGGACTTATATTTTGAACGCTACCCTGGTGTGCTTGAATACATGGACAGCACCAGAGAAGGCGCTAAAGAAAAAGGCTACGTGGAAACTGTGTTTGGTCGCCGCTTGTACCTACCGGATATCAAAGCCAGCAATGGCGCACGTCGCAAAGGCGCAGAGCGCGCAGCAATCAACGCGCCTATGCAAGGTACAGCTGCCGACATCATCAAAATGGCGATGATAAAAGTTGACGATTGGATCACCTCACTTGAAAGTGATGACGTACTCATGATGATGCAGGTACATGATGAATTGGTATTTGAGATTAAAGAAGAGCATCTTGAGGAACAGGTTAAAAATATTGTCAGCTTAATGGAGCAAGCCGCAGTATTAAATGTGCCGCTTGTGGTTGAAGCGGGCGTGGGCGATAACTGGGATGAAGCGCACTAAAAAGTAATTAGATTACAAAAAACAGTGAGCAATAGCTCAAAACTGGGCGAGTTTGGTAATTTTATTACACTCTTACTTGCCTTTTTTCACCATTATTGTACCCTATGCGTGTAGGGTACAGAGGTGAGAAATCTGTTTTCAAACCTTTGCTTTAACCCCGACAGATTTGTCGGGGTTTTTTTATATCTGCAATAAAGCTTCCAAACATTCTTTAAATAAAAACACATAATAATCATATACTTAAATACAAATAAAGATCTTTTTGTATTTTATAGTGAACTAACCGAAATCTGCCTACTCTATATATTCGGTTTTTATGTGTTTTCTCTCAGTATTTTGGCCCTGCTTTTTAGCGGGGCTTTCTTTTATCTGGCCTTTTATTTTATTCTGCGTCAGGAGATTTTTCGTCAAGTGCCAACCACTTATTCAACACTTTTTCGAGCTCTGGCAATCCCTGTCGATTTAACGATGAGAAGGTATTTACGGTCACATCACCCATAAACGCCAGTGCAGCTTCCTGCGCCATAAGCAGCTGAGCTTTTCGCTTACCCGACTTGAGCTTATCTGACTTGGTCAGCAAGGCTAATACAGGGATATTGGAATCTACTGCCCAATGAATCAAATCTTGATCAAGATCTTTAAACGGGTGACGAATATCCATAAGCACCACTAAACCTTTAAGCGATTTACGCTTTTGAAGGTATTCACCTAATGCTTGTTGCCATTTATTTTTCATTGCAAGTGGTACTTGCGCAAACCCATAACCAGGCAAATCGACTAAACGACGGTCTTCTTCAAGATTAAAAACGTTGATGAGCTGTGTACGACCTGGTGTTTTACTGGTTCTTGCTAGGTTCTTTTGACGAGTGAGTGTATTTAATGCGCTCGACTTGCCCGCGTTAGAACGGCCAGCAAACGCCACCTCAATACCGCTGTCATCTTTTAAATGGCGAATATCAGGTGCACTGGTAAAGAACTTTGCTTTGGTGTAATACGACATCTAGACTTACCTCAAATGCGTCATAACCCTAGAATTAAACTCTATTAATGATCTAAACCTGCTAAAAACCATAGTTTT
The DNA here is from genome assembly GCF_902506055.1 of Alteromonas sp. 38. Taxonomy (NCBI): domain Bacteria; kingdom Pseudomonadati; phylum Pseudomonadota; class Gammaproteobacteria; order Alteromonadales; family Alteromonadaceae; genus Alteromonas; species Alteromonas sp. 38. The sequence continues at coordinate 4,688,175 of NZ_LR733300.1, read as the reverse complement.
ATCATGGAATAGGTTTTTCTGACGCGTTAAATGTGTAAAATACGCATGATATCACGTATGTTACGCGAGCCGTTGGATCCATTTAAGAGATTTATTATGAAAAAACTGTGTTTGTTATTGTGTGTGTCTTTAGGTATTTCAGTTTCTGCGATGGCAGAAGGTGATGCTGAAGCCGGTAAAGCAAAATCTGCAGTATGTGCAGCATGTCATGGGCCTGATGGTAACAGCATGATAGACATGAATCCCAAAATAGCAGGACAGCACGAAAAGTACCTCGTTAAGCAATTAATGGAGTTCAAACTTGCGTCACAGACAGGTGGCGAAGAAGGCCGTAACAATGCGGTAATGAATGGTATGGCAGCCCCTCTTTCAGAACAAGACATGAAAGACTTAGCCGCTTACTTCTCTAGCCAAACACCTAAAGAAGGTGAAACAGCAGAGCAATACATTGAAGCTGGTCGCGCTTTATATCAAGGCGGTGATGAGTCTCGCGGCGTTACCGCATGTATCGCATGTCACGGTCCTAAAGGTAACGGAATGGGCTTAGCTGGCTTCCCTGATATCAGTGGCCAGCATGTAACCTATACCACAGCACAATTGAAATCTTTCCGTTCAGGTCAACGCCATAACGATATGAATGGCATGATGCGTGATATTGCGATGAAATTAACCGATGAAGATATCGAAATTTTATCTAACTATATCGCGGGCTTACACTAAGACTCTGAAATTATACCCGCATTTGTTAATTAATTGTTGCGTATAAAGTTGTATTTCAAAATTATTCGTGTAGTCTATCGCAATAGTTTGTAGGTTTGTCTGAAACACTACAGGCTAAATAACAAGAATAATAATAAAAATACAACACGGAAGATTGGATAAAGCGCCAAGAAGGCCAAGAACAAAAATGAGCTCTGCTAAAACCAATAAAAAGGAGAGCCAAGCTGGGAAGCACAATTACACATAGAAGTGTAAATAACGGGAGAGGTGTCATCTGACACTCAAACAATGTAAGGTGATGGTGAAAGCCATCGCCTTTTTTCTTGCCTAAATTTAAGTGTATACCAGCGTTTGTATTACTTATTATTCGGCAAACACCTACTTATTCGTAGACCCTCAAGCTGTATTATCGCGAACAGGCCCGTCGGCAAATTCACTTTCCAATGAATCATGCTGTATTGATGAAGAAGCTTTGAGCAATTCGCGCTATAATATGTCCTTTCAATCTCTAAAATTTGATACCTTTTATATATGGCAAGATCAAAAAAGTCTCGTAAAGTTGGACTCATTGGCGTCAGGAAAGATCCTGATCGCAAACCTGGGCAAAAGCGTCAGGAAAGTACCCCTCGTCCAAAGAAGCATAAAGGCAAACCTGCTGGTAACCGTCACAACGTTGAGCAGAGTGAGAACGGTGCTTCTAAGCGTCGTGAAAACCAAGACCCACGGTTAGGCAGTAAGAAACCTATTCCTCTAGTCGTTAAGAAAACGACAATGACGACTACGCCGACGCAAAAGAAAAAATTCGCCACGCCAAGCGAAGAGCTAGCAGCACTTGAAGCCGATCAACGTTTAGCGTCATTGTTAGATAAGCTTGATGACGACAAGCAACTTACTAAAGAACAACAAACTTACGTTAATGAAAAAATGGCACGCCACCGCATTCTCTGCGATTTGCTAGGCATCGTAGAAGACGATGATGAGGATGACGACGAGATGGATCCATTAGATGATTTAGACGCTATAGATATTAACGACTTTAAGAATTAGTAAGGCAGGCTCTGTTTTATGCTGTGGACAGTGTTAGTTATTGTGGCGCTATTAGTTATAGTCGCACTTGGTTTTTACGCAGGTCGGTTGTTGTTCCAGCTGAAGCAACAAAACCAACGCCAGCAGAAGGTGAGAGAAGAGCGTATAAAAACGATTAGCGAAAGTATTTATACTATCGCTAAGGCAATGGAACAACAACAGTGCGACTTATCTGAAGGGGTTATTCGGATAGTCAATTTATTGGGTGCATTACCTATTTTATCTCCACCAAATCATAAAGCGTCCTACCCTCATACTTATGCGTTATTCGTAGAAGTGAGCGGCTTTGCCGTACTTGAAGATAGGCAAAAACTGACTAAACAAGAAAGGCGTAAGCAAGACTTCGCCAGAGAGCAAATTGAGTCAGATTATGAATCTAAAGTGTTAAGTGAAATGCCAGCAATAAAAGCTTATTGCCAGTCTATTACCTAGCTGGTTGCTATAATACCAGTCCCCCCTTTAAAGGCGCTTCTTATGAAGCGCTTTTTTATTGGGGTTTATTTAGGGTTATCGCCTTGCTAGTTGACAGGTTTCTTCGTAACAATGACAGCCTGTAACATGGTCATTCACAATGCCTACCGCTTGCATGAAAGCATAACAAATGGTTTCACCTACAAATGAAAAGCCCTCTTTTTTAAGCGCCTTCGACATTGCTTTGGATTCGGCGGTAAAGGTAGGCGCCTCTTTAACGTCTTTCCATTCGTTGATGATAGTTTTACCATCGGTAAACTGCCAAATAAAGTCGGAAAAACGTTGCCGTTTTTCGATGTTTAAATAGCCATGGGCATTCTTAATAATGGACGCGACTTTTAGTTTGTTGCGCACAATGCCAGGATTCTGCAAGCATGCCGCTATTTCTTGCTCATCCATTTGAATTATTTTTGTAGGTTCAAAGTCATGAAAAGCAGTTTCGTAATTTGCTTGTTTTTTTAAAATGGTTATCCACGACAACCCGGCCTGTTGACCGTCTAAACAAAGTTTAGCGAACAACTCTTTGCTATCTAAAACAGGTCGCCCCCACTGTTCATCGTGATATTTTTGATATAGAAGGTCATCGCTCACCCAGCCACAACGATTCAATTTAGTTGATGCCATAATTTAAATAACCTTGTTAATCCACGTTTAAGTCATCTTTTAACGGGTTTCATGGCGCTTTTTAACGCTTTACACCTACATACTATGCGTTACAAATTGTATACTATCCCACCTTTAAAGATACAGATAACCAATAAGCAGCGGATGTATGCAGAAATACGATATTAATACCTTTCAAGGTTTGATCCTTGCGCTTCAAGATTATTGGGCGCGTCAGGGGTGCGTAATCATTCAGCCCCTTGATATGGAAGTAGGTGCGGGTACCTTTCACCCAATGACATTTCTTCGTTCATTAGGCCCTGAGCCTATGAGCAGTGCCTATGTTCAAACTTGCCGTCGCCCCACTGATGGTCGTTACGGTGAAAACCCAAACCGCTTACAACATTACTATCAATTCCAAGTAATGTTGAAGCCTTCTCCTGACAATATTCAAGAGTTGTATCTGGGTTCTTTGAAAGAATTAGGTTTTGATCCGTTGGTGCATGACATTCGCTTCGTAGAAGACAACTGGGAGTCACCTACCCTTGGCGCATGGGGTCTTGGTTGGGAAGTATGGCTTAATGGTATGGAGGTAACTCAGTTCACTTACTTCCAACAAGTTGGCGGTATTGAATGTAAGCCAGTTACCGGCGAAATTACTTACGGCCTAGAACGTTTAGCCATGTATGTACAAGGCGTAGATAGTATTTACGACTTAGTATGGGCAGATGGCCCTATGGGTAAAGTAACCTATGGCGATGTATTCCATCAAAATGAAGTAGAGCAATCTACTTATAATTTTGAGTACGCCAACGTTGATGCGTTATTCCGTACATTTGATGAATGCGAAGCAGCTAGCCAACTGCTTATCGAGAAGAACTTACCACTGCCTGCCTATGAGCAAGTAATGAAGGCATCTCACGCATTTAATATGCTAGACGCTCGCCATGCTATTTCAGTGACAGAACGTCAACGCTATATTTTGCGCGTGCGTACTCTCGCCAAAGCATGTGCTGAGAGTTATTTCCAGAAGCGTGAAGCGCTTGGTTTCCCACTTTGTAATAAGGAGTCTTAAAGGTGCGAACAGAGAATTGTTTGATAGAGCTTGGAACAGAAGAGCTTCCACCTAAAGCGCTTAAGTCTCTTGGCGAAGCCTTTGCACAGCAATTTGAGGCAGCACTTACTGCGGCTGAGCTCAACTTTACCAGCGTAAGCTGGTTTGCTGCACCACGTCGGTTAGCGGTTTATGTGTCAGCTTTGGCTGAAAGCCAAGATGATAAAACGGTAGAAAAACGTGGCCCTGCTGTTAGCGCCGCTTTCGATGCTGATGGTAATCCTACCAAGGCAGCCCAAGGTTGGGCTCGTGGTAATGGTATTAGTGTAGAAGATGCAGAACGTCTTGTTACAGACAAAGGTGAATGGCTATTACACAAAGCGCATGTGCCAGGTAAACAAGTTGGCGAGTTATTAGCGTCTTTACTTAACCAAGCTATTGCCAAGCTTCCTATCCCTAAAGCGATGCGTTGGGGTAACTACACTACCCAGTTTATTCGCCCAGTTCATACCCTTGCAGCTGTGTATGGAAGTGAAGTAGTGAACTTGTCAGCATTAGGCTTAGCAAGCGGTAGGACTATTCAAGGCCATCGTTTCCACGGCGAAGCGCGCTTTGAGCTGGACCATGCCGACAACTACGCAAGTGCCTTGGAAGCCCATTATGTGGTAGCTGATTTCACAGCGCGTAAAGACAAGGTACGTCAGCAACTACAAACTGCCGCTGATGCGCTTTCTCTTACACCCGATTTTGATGAAGATCTTCTTGAAGAAATCGCCTCACTGGTTGAATGGCCGGTAGTGATGCAAGCGAGTTTTGAAGAAGGCTTCTTAGCGGTGCCTAAAGAAGCACTTATTTACACCATGAAAGATGATCAAAAATACGTTCCACTGCTTGATAGTGATGGTCAGCTTTCTAACACGTTCTTATTTGTCAGTAATATTGAAAGCCAAGATCCTATTCAGGTAATAAGCGGAAATGAAAAAGTTATTCGCCCTCGCCTAGCTGATGCTGAGTTTTTCTTTAATAGTGATAAAAAGACTTCACTCGAAAGTCGGCTTGCCAGTCTTGAAAGCGTTCTTTTCCAAAAGCAATTAGGTACGCTTAACGAAAAATCTAAACGTATTTCTACGTTATCTGGTTTTATTGCTTCACAAATTAACGCTAATGAAGCGCTCGCTGCTCGTGCGGGGTTACTTGCTAAAACCGATTTAATGACCAACATGGTAATGGAATTCCCAGACGTACAAGGCGTTATGGGTAAATACTATGCGTTAAACGATGGCGAAGATGCCGCGGTTGCTGAAGCGCTTTATGAACAGTATATGCCTCGTTTTGCGGGTGACGCTTTGCCTTCGCCAGGAATTAGTGCTGCAGTAGCACTTGCTGACAAGCTAGATACTCTTGTTGGAATTTTTGGTATTGGCCAACTACCGAAAGGTGATAAAGACCCTTTCGCGTTGCGCCGTGCAGCTATTGGTGTATTGCGTATTATCACTGAGCTTTCATTGCCTCTCGATCTCGAAGTCCTTGTTGCTAAAGCCGGTGAAGTATACGGTGATAAGCTGTCTAACCAAGATTTCCAAGCACAAGTCGTTGATTTTGTGTTAGCAAGGTTTGTTGCAATGTTACAAGACCAAGGTATCGCTATTGATGTTATTCAAGCGGTTTCTGCCAGACGCCCTACTCAACCGAGTGATTATGTAGCCCGTGTAAACGCCGTAGCCGAGTTTAAACAGCTTGATGAAGCTGACGCCCTGGCCGCGGCTAATAAACGCGTGGCGAACATTCTAGCTAAGCAAGGCGTCGACAGCAGCGTAAGTGCTACAATTGTTGAATCCTTGTTAAGTGAAGATGCTGAGAAAGCACTTTATCGCGCGCTAATTTCTGCTGAATCTGTGGTAACCACAGCTGTTCCTACTCAAGACTACACTAAGATACTTTCTACAATGGCAACACTACGTACTGCTATTGATAGTTTCTTCGATGACGTGATGGTTATGGCTGAAGACGATGCTGTTAAGCAAAACCGACTTGCGTTGTTATCGCTTTTAAGGCAACTTTTCCTTACTACAGGCGATATATCATTGTTGGCTAAGTCTTAGATATTTAGGATTACGGTTTAAGGGCGCGCACCCTTACACGACAATCATTTTATAACGCCCAACCCACGTTGGGCGTTTTTGTATTTGGAGCAAGTGTGAATAAAACCCTTTTAGTTATTATTTTTTCGTTTCTGTTAACAGCCTGTGCAAATCGTTCAGGGTTCTCTATTCCTGAAGTGATGGAGCCTAGTCCACAGGTTAATTTTAAAAACCTTTATCTGCGCGGTGTATTTAATTGGTGGGAATCATCCCCGGCCTATCGGTTCACGAAGGATACCGACGGTTGGTTTGTTGATGTTGAACTTATTGCCGATGGCCAGCCTTATGACTTCCGTTTGTCTGACGAAAACTGGACGCCATCACAAAGTTGTGGTGGAAAATATAAAGGCCAACCGGTAATGGTTGAGTCGGTGGTTTATTTAGTGTGTCAGCAAAATTCTGAGAATTTGCAGTTTACCCCATCAACCACGGGTATCTATCGTTTTGTCGTTTCGCCCGCTGGTACAGGCGAAGTAAGTCTAGTTATTAGGCGTCGAGGAAACTAGATAGCTGTGGCGTTTTTGCGTCTTTGTATGCCTAACTAAGGGGCTATGCGGCCTACCTTCAAATAAACATTTAAAAGCCCGGTAACTTTTCAGTTAACCGGGCTTTTCTATTTGTAGCAACTTATGTTTTAGTTGTTCATATCATTATTCAACGATGAACTTAACTAGATTACACGTCTAAGTTTTCTACTCTTAAGGCGTTAGCTTCAATGAAGTTTCGTCTTGGTTCTACTTGGTCGCCCATTAGCGTAGTAAACAATTGATCACACGCAATGGCATCTTCAATTTTCACTTGAAGCATTCTACGGCCTTCAGGATCCATGGTTGTTTCCCAAAGCTGACTTGGGTTCATCTCACCTAGCCCTTTATAGCGTTGAATGTACTGACCACGTTTAGCTTCACTCATTAACCAATCTAGTGCTTCTTTAAATGACTCTACCGGCATTTTACGATCACCACGTTGTATAAACGCATTTGCGCTCATCATGTCGTTAATCGCTAAATTAAGCTCTTTAAGACGCTGATATTCAGTAGACTCAATAAAGTCGTGACCAATTACGTATTCGTAATCAATACCATGCATACGCATAATAATGGTGATATAAAACTCACTGAGTTCAATGTCTCTGCGAATTTCGTAACGATAAGTTGCGCCATCATTTTCACGTTCAGTAAGCTGCGCTACAAAGTGCTCAGCCACGTTCGCTAACGTACTTTCATCTTTTAAATCTTCTAGATTCAATGTAGGCGTATAAATCATTCGATAAAGAATAGATGATGGCATTAGGCGCTTCATGCGCGTAATCATCTTCTCTGCTGATTGATATAAAGTTACCAATTGCTCTAACGCTACACCGCTTATACCTGGGTCATCATCACTAGTATGCAGAGATGCACCATCAATTGCGATAGAGGTCAGGTATGCCGTTAACGCATCATCATCTTTCAAATACTGCTCTTGCTTACCCTTTTTCACTTTATAAAGCGGCGGCTGTGCAATATAAATATAACCACGCTCAATGATTTCTGGCATTTGACGATAGAAGAATGTCAGTAGCAATGTACGAATGTGCGAGCCATCCACATCAGCATCCGTCATGATAATGATGCTGTGATAACGTAGTTTTTCTGGGTTATATTCGTCGCGTCCAATACCACAACCTAGTGCAGTGATCAGTGTGGCAACTTCTTGTGAAGAAAGCATTTTGTCAAAACGTGCTTTCTCAACGTTTAATATTTTTCCTTTAAGTGGAAGAATAGCTTGGTTCTTACGGTTTCGTCCCTGCTTGGCTGAACCGCCAGCAGAGTCTCCTTCCACTATATATAGTTCGCTTAGTGCAGGGTCTTTTTCCTGACAATCAGCAAGCTTACCTGGCAAGCCAGCTAAGTCTAACGCACCCTTACGGCGAGTCATTTCACGTGCTTTACGTGCTGCGTCACGAGCCCGTGCAGCATCGATAATTTTGCCTGCAATAATTCTACTTTCGGCAGGGTTCTCAAGTAAGAACTCAGCAAGCTTTTCGTTCATTGCTGATTCAACTGCTGTTTTCACTTCTGATGAAACCAGCTTATCCTTAGTTTGAGAAGAGAATTTAGGGTCAGGAACTTTCACTGATACAACAGCCGTTAAACCTTCACGCGCATCATCACCGCTCGTGTTAGTTTTGGCCTTTTTGTTCATACCCTCTTTTTCCATGTAGTTATTAAGCGTTCTTGTTAACGCACCACGGAAACCGGCTAAGTGAGTACCACCGTCCCTTTGAGGAATGTTGTTGGTAAAGCAGTAGATATTTTCTTGGAAACCATCATTCCACTGCATAGATACTTCTACTGAAATACCATCTTCTTGTTCATGCGTAAAATGGAAAACCTTCTGGTGAACAGGTGTTTTCTTTTGATTCAAGTATTCAACGAAAGCTTTAATTCCGCCTTCGTACATGAAGTGATCTTCTTTACCGTCTCGCTCGTCTTTCAATCGAATTGAAATACCAGAGTTAAGAAAAGATAACTCTCTTAAACGTTTAGCTAGAATATCGTAGTGAAATAATGTGTTGGTAAAGGTATCTGAGCTTGGCCAAAAGCGAACGCTAGTACCTGTTTTATCAGTTTCACCAATGACAGCCAAAGGTGATTGAGGAACACCATGTTGATATTCTTGTTCGTGTGTCTTGCCTTCACGGCGAATACGAAGCTTCAATTTACTCGATAATGCGTTTACTACTGAAACACCAACACCGTGTAGTCCGCCAGATACTTTATAAGAGTTATCATCGAACTTACCGCCAGCATGCAGAACTGTCATAATAACTTCAGCCGCAGACACGCCTTCTTCTTCGTGCACTGCGGTGGGAATTCCTCTACCGTCATCGTATACAGAAACAGAGCCATCTGTGTGTATTTGCACAACGATTTCTGAACAGTGTCCAGCCAAAGCTTCATCTATCGAGTTATCAACAACCTCGAAAACCATGTGGTGAAGTCCTGTACCATCGTCCGTGTCACCGATATACATACCAGGACGCTTTCGTACGGCGTCTAATCCTTTAAGTACCTTGATACTGGACGAGTCGTAATTATTCTGTTCTGACATACTAGGTTTTACTCCTCTTTCACGCTTCCATGTTCCACGTGAAACATTTTCTTTTCGTTATATTTTTGTATGAATTCAAGCTGCGAAGATTCAATTGCAGTAACGAAAACCTGCGTATCCATATCTAACAGCCCGTCTATAAATAACTCACGTTTATCGGCGTCAAGTTCTGCGCCTACATCATCTAACAAGAAGATACTTTTCCTGTCAGTTAAAGTATTAAATAGTTCGGTTTGCGCCATTTGCAGCGCCGCAACAGCCATTCTAAGCTGCCCACGAGATAATAACTCTTGGGCATTAACCCCATTCACTTTTAGCTTAATATCAGCCTTGTGGGGGCCAGAAGTTGTATGACCTATTTTACCATCATACTCACGTTTTTTAACTAAGCTTTCTGCTAAAGACGCATCTTTTTCCCAACCTTTGTAGTAATTCAGTGAAACTTCATACTCTGGTAGAAATGTTGTCGCATATTTTTTAAATATAGGCGTCAATTTCGAAATATATTCTTCTCGTTTGCGCGACAAAGCTTCCGCCCGTTCTAAAAAACACTGCTCCCAATACTGATTTTGCGTTGCCAACAAATCGGATTGTTGTTTCAATAAAGCATTACGATGCTTTAGGAACTTCGAAAATTGCACAGACAACAATTGGAAGCTGTGTTCCACGTGAAACAATCCCCAATCACAAAACCGTCTACGCTCAGAAGGTGAACCCAAAATAAGGTCCGTGCTTTGCGGTGTAAAGAGTTGAACTGGCACTAAGCTCACTAAATCAGAAAGCTTATTAGAATGTTCTCCGTTAATACTACACGTGAATGTATCGTTTCTTCGCCGCTGAAAGCCTACGTTTAAAGATTCACTATTCTCGTTTCTGCAGCTTGCAAATACACTAAACTCCTCTTCCCCCGTTTTGATAACAGATGTGTGTTTATTCGTTCGGAATGAGCGGCCAAAACCTAAATAAAAAATAGATTCAACAAGAGACGACTTTCCACTACCGTTTACGCCGCGAATAATTGTTAACGCTGGAGAAGGTGAAAGGCTTGCAGAAGAAATGTTACGGAAGTTCGTAAGCTGGACCTTGTCCAGTTTCATAAGAAGACTCGGTAAAAATCACGATGATAAAAGATAAACGGCGATGGAAGGTAACGAATGACCGCTACCACCAACACCGATAACCAATGGATTGTATTAATAACTACAAACGCATTGGCATAATGACATAAAGTGCAGCATCGTCAGCTGCATCTTCAATTAATGCACTTGCGTTAGAGTCGGACAAACTAATTTTTACATCGTCAGAACCTAGCGAGTTCAATACGTCAATAAGATAGGCTACATTAAACCCAATTTCTAAATCGTCGCCTTGGTAATTTACATCTACAATTTCTTCGGCTTCTTCTTGCTCTGGATTGTTTGCTGTAATTTTCAGTTCACCCGAAGAAAGATTTAACCGAACGCCACGAAACTTTTCATTAGATAAAATAGCTGCACGTGAAAAAGCGTCTTTCAATACCGCTTTACTGGCAATAATTTCTTTATCACCATCTTGAGGCAATACACGACGATAATCAGGGAATCGGCCATCTACAAGTTTAGATGTAAAGATGAAGTCGTTTGAAAAAATACGTAAATGGTTTGCACCAATTTGTACTTTTAATGATTTATCGTCTTCCGTTATTAAACGCGATATTTCAAGCACCCCCTTGCGAGGAATAATAACTTGTCGGGCAGGAAGTGTTGTTTCGTAGCTTAAACGACAAAGTGCTAGACGGTGACCGTCAGTGGCGACGGTGCGAATAATATTTTCTTCCGTTTCTAACGACATGCCGTTTAGATAATAGCGGACATCTTGCTGTGCCATTGAAAAGCTCGTTGAATCAATTAGGCGTTTCATATCGCTACACGTAATTTCAAACTCAACTTCGCCTTCCCAATCTTCTAGATTTGGATAATCGTTGGCTGATAACGTTGAAAGTGTGTAACGACCACGCCCTGCTTTGATCAGCGCTTTGTTACCATCTAAAGAAAAATGAATATCGGTACCTTCAGAAATACCTCGAATAATATCGAAGAGTTTCTTGGCAGGAACGGTGATTTCGCCTTCGGTGAACTCCCCTTCTAACTTAACGCTAGAAATGAGTTCAACCTCTAAATCTGTACCCGTTAGCCATAGTGCGTCTTCACTAACTTTAATGAGCACATTCGAGAGAATAGGTAATGTGTGTCTACGCTCTACAGCCCCCGATACCAGCTGAAGGGGTTGTAAAAATTGTTCGCGGCTTATACTAAATTTCATTGCTGTGCTATCTCGCCTCTAAAGGTCATTTTTTAGGAAGACAAAGTCCGAATGAGGTTCTTATAGTCTTCTTTTATATCATGACTTTCTTCTCTAAGCTGCGTTATTTTTCTGCAAGCATGAAGTACCGTTGTATGGTCTCGTCCACCAAAGGCATTTCCTAACTCAGGCAAACTGTGATTGGTAAGCTCTTTCGCTAATGCCATCGCCACTTGTCTGGGCCTTGCAACACTTCGACTTCTTCGCTTAGATAAAATGTCAGCAACTTTAATCTTATAATAATCTGCCACAGTTTTCTGAATATTATCAACCGTAACTAATTTTTCTTGAAGCGCTAATAAATCTCTTAGGGCTTCACGTACAAAATCGATGGTTATCGGACGACCGGTGAAATTAGCGTTAGCAATCACTCGGTTCAACGCGCCTTCCAGTTCGCGAACATTCGAACGCAAACGCTTAGCGATAAAGAAAGCAACTTCATTGGGTAACTGAATTCGGTTCTCGGCAGCTTTTCGCATTAAAATAGCGACACGAGTTTCTAATTCAGGTGGCTCAATAGCAATGGTTAGCCCCCAGCCAAAACGAGACTTAAGGCGGTCCTCTACCCCGTCAATTTCTTTAGGGTATCTATCGGACGTGAGAATGATTTGTTGATTACCTTCAAGTAACGCATTAAAGGTATGGAAGAATTCTTCTTGAGAGCGTTCTTTATTCGCAAAAAATTGAATGTCATCAATTAATAGAGCATCCACTGAGCGGTAGAAGCGTTTAAAGTCTTCTATCGCGTTATTTTGAAGTGCCTTAACCATATCTTGAACAAAGCGCTCAGAATGCATATACACGATTTTGGCATTTTCGTTATTAGCGACAATACCATTACCAACAGCATGCAATAAGTGAGTTTTACCTAAACCTGTTCCGCCATAAATAAACAACGGGTTATAAGAACTACCAGGGTTATTAGCCACTTGAGTGGCTGCTGCTCGAGCTAATTGGTTAGATTTACCTTCAACGAAGTTATCAAACTGATAAGTCGGGTTGATATTACTTTTATGCTTAGCAGCTTCCGGGATCGGGATCACTTTAGGCTGTTGAGGTGCTGATCGCATAGTGTTAGATCCAGCACTTCGTTGATCATACTGTCTGTTATCATGAGTAGACGTAGAATGACTTTGTTGACTGTAACCTGTTTGAGGCGTAGCAGAGCGAGCACTCGCCTGTACAGGTGACGACGCACTATTGTTATTATTATCAATAGATTGCTGATCGTTTCCCGCTTGACCTGCCATATTTCCGGATGATCGCCCTGAATATGGGTTATATAGCTGACTAGGTGCTTGGTTATACGATTGATGAGCCGGTTGGCCTTGGTTTTCGCTGAAGCTCTGCTTCTCGCTGTGACCCTGATTTTGGCTTTGGGATTGCTGCGGCGTAGCTGAAGCAGCAGCTCTACTGCGGCTTAAGCTTTCCCTACTCATAACATCAAGGCGTAACTGAGGTGCGTTTGGACCTGCAAATTCCCGCAATAACCCAGTAATGTTATCGAGATACTTATCTCTTACCCAATCAAGAATAAAACGGTTAGGGGCAAATAAGGCTACAACACCTTCTTCCTCTTGAGGAACCAAAGGTCTGATCCACATACTAAATTGTTGCGTGGGTAATTCTTGACGCAAACGTTCAAGACATTGATTCCATAAAGACATGTAAGTTACTTAGCTCCGGTAACTCGCAAATAACAACCAATACAAAGAAACAGGCACCGAGATGCGCGCCAGGAAGAAAATTAGGCGGATGTATATTGTTGGGTAGCAGCGAGAAATTGTTTTATCATTTTAATAGCTGTGGATTATCTTACTTTATCAACAAAAAGTAAATGGCGATCTTTGAAGATCATCAGGATCAATTTTATAAACCATTGATTTAAATCAGAAGACTCCTTATTCGAAAATGTGCTTAATTTAGTTAAATTAAGAATTAAAATACGCATAATTGAATAAGAACATAGGCTAAAAACCGTTCATAGTGACTTAAAAATTAAAAATCTGTGGATAAAATGGTTATTATGACCAGCTTATTCACAGTTAAAATTATGGCGACTGATTAGCATTTAAGCCTCTTCAGTAAACGTTGTTCACAATTTCTACCGAAATAGTGGATTATTGATTGACAGTAGCCCCCGAGATCTCTAGAATTCAGCGTCCTTTTTCGATGGGCTTTTCTGGTGATAAGCACAACTTATTCTGGCAACAGAATAAAGTGTTTACCAAAAACGCCTATGTTTAATTAAATATAAGTGAGACTTTGGTCATGAAAAGAACATTTCAACCGAGCAATTTGAAGCGTAAGCGTTCTCACGGTTTTCGTGCACGTATGGCGACTAAAAATGGTCGTAAAATACTAGCAGCTCGCCGTGCAAAAGGCCGCGCTCGTCTTTCTGCTTAAGCTTAAGTAGAAAGCACCTAAAGTGGGCGAAAATCATTTTTCACGGGAGTTACGTCTGTTAACTCCCACCCACTTTACCTATGTGTTTGATAATGCAATTCCAGCTGTATCTCCCTCGTTTACCATCCTTGCAAGAACAAATACTCTACCATCCCCACGTTTAGGCATTACACTTGCCAAAAAGCGCATTCGTAAAGCTCACGACCGAAATCGTTTAAAACGCTTAATTCGTGAAAGTTTTCGCCATAAGCAACATGACCTTCCAAATGTGGATATTATCGTAATTGGTAAATCTGGTGCTGACAAACTGAGCAATCAAGAGATTTTCGCAACGATGGATAAGCTATGGAAAAAATTAGCCAAACGTTGCAACGCGTCTTAATCGCGCTACCACTGATACTCATAAAACTGTATCAATGGTTTATATCTCCTATTTTAGGACAACGCTGTCGTTTTCATCCATCATGTTCTTGGTATGCTATTGAAGCATTAAAAACACATGGATTAGTAAAAGGCGGTTGGCTATCAATCAAACGCATATTAAGATGCCATCCTTTGCATGCCGGTGGTTACGACCCAGTACCGGAAAAACAACAAGATAAACACTCAAAATAAAGAGACCTATATGGAATCGCAACGTAGTTTTCTGATAATTGGCCTGGCGCTGGTCAGCTTTTTGCTTTGGCAACAATGGCAAAAAGAATACGGACCTCAACCTGTACAGCAAGTACAAACAGAGCAAGCCGAACAGGTATCACAAGGTGTACCATCATTTGATGATGCACAATCTGAAGATGTGCCTACTGGTGATAGCGTTCCAGCGGCTAAACCAATGGCTAGCGCATCAAATGCTAACCGCATTATCGAAGTTAAAACTGATGGCTTAGACCTTCGCATCGATTTATTAGGTGGCGACGTTATTACCGCCGACTTATTGAAGTTTCCAGTTACCCAAGGCTCAGAAGAACCTTATAGCCTATTACGTTCAGGTAATGGCCTGTATGTAGCGCAAAGTGGTCTTATTGGTGCTAACGGACCTGATGCTAGCAGTAGCGGTCGCCCTGTTTATCGTACCGATACCAATTTTTATGAAATGACCGGTGACAGCCTAGAAGTGCCTTTGGTGTGGAAAAACGACCAAGGACTTTCTGTTACCAAAACGTTTATCTTCAAAAAAGACCATTATGAAGTTGCGGTAAATTACACCGTAGAAAATAATTCTGGTGCTGCGGCTAATGTGCAGCAATACGCACAGCTTAAGCAAGTCATCGACGCGGAAGACGACGGCAACATGTTTATGCCTACCTATCGCGGCGCAGCGTATTCAACCGAAGAAGACCGTTATCAAAAATACACGTTTGATGATATTGCCGATGACAAGTTGCGTGAAACGACCAAGGCTGGCTGGGCTGGTATGCTAGAGCACTATTTTGTTTCTGCTTGGGTACCACCACAAGATCAAGTTAACACCATTTACTCGCGCAATATTTCAAATCAATACGCGGTTATCGGTGTATTGATGCCTGCGGCAATGGTTAATACCGGCGAAGCAAAAACGTTGTCTAGCACCCTTTATATGGGTCCAAAAGATCAAGACAAGTTAAAAGAGATCGCCCGCGGATTAGATTTAACCGTCGATTACGGCATTCTATGGTGGATATCGCAATCACTGTTTTCTTTGCTTACGTTCCTTCACAGCTTAGTGAATAACTGGGGTGTGGCCATCATCTTAATTACTATCGTAGTGAAAGGGGCAATGTACTGGCTGACTAAGAAGCAGTACGAATCTATGGCTCGCATGCGTAACCTAGCGCCTAAAATGCAACAACTTAAAGACCGTTTTGGCGATGACAGACAAAAAATGTCTCAGTCGATGATGGAGCTTTACAAGAAAGAAAAAGTTAACCCAATGGGTGGTTGTTTACCGCTCGTACTTCAAATGCCTATCTTCCTAGCGCTCTATTGGGTGTTAATGGAAAGTGTTGAATTACGCCATGCAGATTTTGCATTGTGGATCACTGACTTATCAGTGAAAGACCCATACTTTGTATTGCCTATATTAACGGGCGCAAGTATGTACTTGTTGCAGAAATTACAACCGACAACAATTACTGACCCTATGCAGCAAAAGATAATGCAGTTTATGCCTGTGGCTATGAGTGTGTTCTTCTTATGGTTCCCTGCAGGTCTAGTATTATACTGGTTGGTGAGTAACATCATTACGTTAGTACAAGCCAAAATGATATATGCTTCTATGGAGAAGCGGGGAATTAAATAGCAACGTCTATTTCTTTTATAATAAACAGCCCGCCAATTGCGGGCTGTTTTGTCTACGAGGATAAATTAACTATGCCATCATTTGATATTGTGTCTGAAATCAATATGGAAGAAGTGCGCAACGCCACTGAAAACGCACACCGAGAACTTGCCACACGTTTCGATTTTCGCGGTATTGAAGCGAGCTTTGAATACAAAGAGAAAACCGTGGTGATGAAAGCGGAAGCTGAATTCCAGCTACAGCAAATGGAAAGCATGTTTAGAACCGCATGCTCTAAACGAAACCTAGATACGTCGTTTTTAGATGTAAAGCCGTTTGATGCGAATGGGAAAACCTATCGTCAAACTATCGCATTCAAAGAAGGCATAGAACAGCCCATTGCCAAAAAGATCGTAAAAATAATTAAAGACGCGAAAATTAAAGTACAAACGGCTATTCAAGGTGAAGAACTTCGAGTAACGGGTAAAAAGCGTGACGATTTACAACAAGCTATGGCCTTGGTCAAATCATCAGATTTAGGTCAGCCTTTTCAATTTAAGAACTTTCGCGACTAAAATATGGATTCACATATCATCACAACCGATACCATTACCGCTCAAGCCACTGCCCCTGGGCGCGGTGGTGTTGGAATAGTGCGGGTTTCAGGTCCATGCGCAAAAGCTATCGCTGAAGTATTAGTTCCCACACCGCTAACGCCAAGATTGGCGACCTATACCCCGTTTGTCGATAGTCAACAAAACGTTATCGACCAAGGTATCGCGCTATTCTTCAAAGGGCCTAATTCATTTACGGGCGAAGATGTATTAGAACTACAAGGTCATGGCGGCCAAGTTGTGATGGATATGCTCATTGATACTGTGCTTTCCACTGGTAAAGCACGATTAGCTAATCCAGGTGAGTTTAGTGAACAAGCATTCATTAATGATAAGCTCGATTTAGCGCAAGCTGAGGCGATTGCTGATTTAATTGATGCCAGCTCTAAACAAGCGGCAAGAAGCGCGCTACGTTCGTTACAGGGCGAATTTTCAACCCAAATTCAAACCTTATCCGACCAAATTGTTCATCTACGCATGTACGTTGAAGCCGCTATCGACTTTCCTGAAGAAGAAATTGATTTCTTATCTGATGGCAAAGTATCTGGTGACTTAGCCGCCATACTTGCGCATCTTCAAGTGGTGAGAGATCAAGCAAAGCAGGGAAGCCTGCTCAGAGAAGGGATGCAGGTGGTTATTGCCGGGCGTCCTAATGCGGGTAAATCAAGTTTACTTAATGCATTAGCAGGCCGAGACAGTGCCATTGTCACCGAAATTGCAGGCACGACCCGAGATGTATTAAAAGAGCATATTCACATTAACGGCATGCCGGTGCACATCATTGATACCGCCGGGCTTCGTGATAGCCCTGACAAAGTAGAACAGATTGGTATTGAACGGGCGTGGCAAGCAATTAGCGAAGCCGATCACGTACTTTTTGTCACTGATTCAACCACTACCGATGTGGCAGATCCTTATAAAATTTGGCCTGAGTTTATGGCTCGCTTACCACAAGGTATCCCTACCACGGTAATCAAAAATAAAGCGGATCTTAGCGACTTGCAAGTTGGCTTGAATCAAGTAAAAACAGAGCATGGCGAGATGCCCGTTATTAATATTTCGGCAAAACAAAGTGACGGTATAGATACCCTACGGGATCATTTAGCCAAAACCATGGGCTTCGACACCACCACTGAAGGGCAATTCATCGCCAGAAGACGTCATCTCGATGCGTTGGAAAAAGCCTACGAATATGTAGTAATAGGCGAACAACAACTTCACGATGCTATGGCCGGCGAACTACTTGCAGAAGAACTTCGTTTAGCCCATCAGTCATTATGTGAAATAACCGGTGAATTCACCTCAGACGATTTACTTGGAAAGATATTTTCATCTTTCTGTATCGGTAAGTAATAGGTCGCCAGAGAGTCTCTGGCGACCCAACCAATCTAGTTCCCCCAAATGTCATTCACATAACCAGGATTATCAATAAACGGATTTCGATTCGACTGAAAACTATAAGCAGCCTCATTTCTATCAATTTCCTTTTGACTAACTGGGTCCTGTTGATGCCAATTTAACAACATTGTTAAAAACCATGATTCAAAAACTTGGCTACTTGTTCCATTAAGCACCGCATCACCATAGCTACTATTAGATTCCCATGAACTGATGACATCTTCATATCGTGTAGCCATATAAAAATAAGCGCGAGCAATATCGCCTTTAAATTCATCAATAGGTTCAAATACCGTACCGGAATAGCCTAAACCGGAAACCGCTGCACCTAATAGTGAGCCATTTTGAGAGGTAAATGTGCTACTGCCCACTTCCCCATAAGGGTAACTACTGCGCTTAGAGTTCACATATCCATCGGTTGGAAATACATGATGAATATCTGTATTCATTGGTGCTACAGCGCCACCAAACCAACTACGAGGAAAGGAATGCTCTCGGTTATAACAATCGCCTTCTCCAGAGTAGTTTCCACATTGATCACTACTAGAAGTAAAACTATAAGGGTCGTTAGAAGAAGGAAGTTCAGAATAAATATCCAATATACTGCCATCGTTTTCATAATAGCTATCTAGGCCATAAGAAACATAAAACGTCCAAAGGTCACCATATGACTGTGAGCTGTGCCCTTTAATAATATTGTAAAGTGCAGTCTTTAATGAATAACCTGTCATACCTGACGCATTTGAATAATAGTCTGATGTATCGTTATTACCGCCGCTTCCGTCACCTCCTCCATTATCGCCGCTATTTCCTAGCGTGAAGGTAGTAGCTTCTGAAGACGTAAATTCACCACCACTCGCCACGGTAACGTTATCAAATGTTAACGAATAACTGCCTGAGCCAAAGCTGCAACAAATGCCATCACCGTAACTGTCTTGTATTGTTAATGTGTAAGTGTCGTCAGTGAGACATACCGATTCGCTATAGGTGGTGTTACTTTCATAACCACTACCTTGATATTCCACAGCGTTTGCACTATTGGTAATAGTCCAACTAGTCTCACTACCATAGTTATCGGTAACGAGAGAGAACGAACCTGAATTAGACTCGCAGGTTTCTCCTCCCGGCTCCTCACTTGTGCTGTCTGTTGGCGAAAATAAGTCAACGTACACGAGTTCAGACCCGTCAAATGATGACTGATCATAGAACCTCAGTCCTATGTCTATAGATGAAGTACTAGAAGCGGTATAGGCGTAGCTTAATTCTTGCCACTGCCCAGTATTTGATGGTGTCGAATAACCTTGGTAACCATCTACGTAAAGACGCGCAGATACGCCACCCTCTGTATGATAAACCCACACACTAAAAGTGTATGACTCACCACTGACTACATCAACTGACTGCCTAAAATCGGTAGAGCCTTGCGTTGTGGTATTTACCGTAATCGCCGCAGCACTATCGCCGTTGTAAACAATACTATTAGATTGAGAAACCTCTATACCTGAGTCAATGGTATCCCAACTATTGGGAACGCCATTGCTCCAGCTTTCAAAATCGCCATTCACCACATCGGCAAAAGCAAATGCGTGAAGCGTTAACGTCATTACACCTATTGTGCGAACTATATTTTTATTCATTATTTTATTTTCTCTTTTTTTTTTTCGACATACTCGGTGTCATCAAAATAATTACACAATATGACAGCACTGTGAACAATAAACGACCAATTTGCATATAAATATAAATAAAACCTTATATCTAAATGCTATCGTTAAATTATTAGGGTGGTTCTCGACTTTTCTTTGTAATCCCAAGACAATCTTTTATCATGGTAAAAAGCCGAACAAATAGCAGGCTAGAGTGAGCAATAGCAAGTACGGCACATAAACATTTTGATGGCTAAGGTAGGTAGAAAGTGAGTAAACATTATTCCATTATCGTGGGCTCTATGCTCGGCGCATCTGAGTACGTCGCCGATGCATTGGCGAAATCATTGATTAATATGGGGAATACTGTAACTATCCATAACACGCCTACATTAGAAGACGTAAAAGACGAACCCAATTGGATTGTCTGCACATCGACACACGGAGCCGGAGAGTTACCCGATAACATTAAACCGTTTGCTAAAGCACTAGAAACTGCTGATTTATCCAAGGTGAACGCGTTTATTATTGGGTTAGGAGATACCAGTTATGACACGTATTGTTTCGGTGCTCTTATGATGGAAAATCTATTAAAATCACGAGGTGCTACATTAGAGGCATCAGCCCATTTAATAGATGTTTTGGAGCATCCTATACCGGAAGATGAAGCGGTAATGTGGTTTGAACGAATGCTGGAAACTGCATGAGTACAACGCTAACGCAAGCAGAACTCGCGGTACTGCAATCGCCGCTATCCAACGATTGCCGCGTACTTTACTTACTTGGCTTACGCCCAACCGCCAATACAGCATCAACAGCAAGTGCTGCTATTGATTATAAATTCTTACTGTCGATGTTAAACGGAGAGCATAAAGACACTCCCTATCAACGTGGCCGGCAAATTAATAGCCTTTTAAAGCAGCTTGAACTTGTTGGACTGGTGGCGCTTCCAGAAGCGTTGGATTTAGAGCACTCCATTAATGGTAAAGCCCTACTTCTTCCTTTGATAAACAATGCACAATCAAACTTTGATACCTTGCATAAATCTCACTTTGCTATTTCAGCAGACTGGAAACCAAACAAGGATCTGTTCTTAGAGATGGCCTCGCTACTAGGCATTATTGACACAGAATATGATGAAAATGAAGTTGGTGAATTCATTTCCTATTGGCTGGGCAGACCAACCACTATATTAAGTGAGTTTCAGTGGACACAGAAATTTGCTCACAATATAAAGCATAAGCGGGTAGCTGCAGGTTATTCCCCCGTAAGAAAAGTAGGAAATCAGCAAGTGAAAGTTGCAGCTGGTATCGAAGCGGATGATAATGCAAGAAAGCTGGTGGAAAAATACGCCACATTGACAAAGAAGAACTAACGCTATGGATCGAATTACAGACAAAATTGCGAATCTTGCAAAGGCACTTAACAAGCCTTCAGAGCCTAATGATGAATATATCGATTACGCAACGCTTAGAAAGCAATATGAGAACCAAGCAAACCAAGAGGTTGGTCAACTACAACAGCGCTCTAAAAAAGCACGTGTAGATGCCATTCATGGGCGTTCTGATCTAAATCCAAAATGGACATTCGCTAATTTAATTGAAGACAGTGACGATGTTATTGAAGCCGTATCTATTGCTCAGTCGTTCATTGCAGCTCACGATGATCCAGCCTGGCGCCAAAGCGGTTCACACATGATGTTATTTTATGGTGATTATGGCCGAGGTAAGTCTCATATTGCAGGCGCGATCGCGCATCAACTCATAGAGCAATATGAGATATCCGTATTATATAGGCAACTTTCAACCCTATTGGAAATGCGTTATTCCTCTTACGATTTTAGTGCCACAGACAACATAGGCCAGAAATTTAGAGAAGCAAACCAAGAACTACTAGAAGTCGATTTACTCATTCTTGATGAAGTGTGTGTGAATGAAACCGTACTTAAAAAGAATACCCAAAGCTGGTTGGGTAACTTATTACGCCAACGATTGGTGAATAAAAAGAACTGTATCTTAATCACCAACCATAGTTTAAGCGAACTAGAACACGCTATGGGGCGCTATTGCTTTGAGTCAGTTAAAGAATACGATACTTACAAAGTACGATTTCAAGGGCCAAGTAGACGTGAAGGCTTAACCCAAGATGAAGCCGAAGCACAGAATATCACACCAAGATATCAACCTAATCAGGTACGCTAAACCAAAACCCACAGGCAGTAAGCGTTAAAAGATCATTAAAATCCCCCTCGTAATTCTCTAAAAGGGTGTCATTAATAATGATCATTACTCCCTTGTGGCACTGATTTTTTCTGTTTACTCCATAAATTTTCAATTATTTTCCTGATCACATAATAAAAGATAATGAGTGATCATATGATCCACTCAAAAATTGTGGAAAGATCTCATCCACAGTTAGATCGCTCTGAAAGCCATATTCTATGCTTAGTTAACGATCTAACAGTAGTATTAACCAACATTTTATCCCCAATGCGATCACATCTTGATCAGTGCTGTGGATAGGATCCTACAAACCACTGTGTATAAGCTCTTACTGAAGAATGAGTAACTTTATTCACAATTGCCCATGTGGATAACTAAGGGGTTTATACACAAGATTATGAGGGGGTTATCGATCTGTATTACACAACCTTTTAGATCGTGTAACTTCATGATCTGAAACTGCTTTAAAGGGTTACTAACAGATCTTGCTGATCCTAATAATAATAAAAATAAACAGATCTATATAAGATCTTAAGATCAATAGAGCCAGGTCGAAAAGAAATGAGCAACAGCATTGAAGAAAATTTAACCATTTTCTTTATGCAATAAGTCAGCTAAAATACGCGCCCTTTTTTCGACTTGTACAGAAAAGAAAAAAGTTACTCCATTTACGTTAATAGTGAGGTTCGATATGTATTACACCCAAGCATTTGATGTCATCGTAGTCGGTGGTGGTCATGCTGGAACAGAAGCTGCGCTAGCTGCTGCTCGCATGGGATCAAACACCTTACTGTTAACTCATAACATTGAAACCATTGGACAGATGTCTTGTAACCCAGCGATCGGTGGGATCGGCAAAGGTCATTTGGTAAAAGAAATTGACGCACTTGGTGGTGCAATGGGTTTGGCTGCCGATCAAGGTGGTATTCAGTTTAGAACGCTAAATTCAAGCAAAGGACCAGCTGTACGAGCAACGCGTGCTCAGGCTGACAGAACCCTTTACCGCCAAGCCATTCGTAAAATTGTAGAAAGCCAAGAAAACCTCACGTTGTTTCAACAAAGCGTTGACGATCTTGTCGTTGAAAACGATCAGGTGACTGGTGTGGTTACCCAAATGGGGCTAAAATTTAAAGCCAAAACCGTGGTACTCACAGTAGGAACCTTCTTAGGCGGCACGATTCACATAGGCCTTGAGAACTATCGTGGTGGACGCGCAGGCGATCCCCCTTCGATAGCCCTCGCAGATCGTTTACGTGCCTTACCGTTTCGTGTAGACCGCTTAAAAACCGGTACACCTGCACGATTAGATGCCCGTTCGTTAGATTTTAGTGTGATGCAGGCACAACCTGGTGATAACCCAACACCGGTATTTTCGTTCATGGGCAACCGTGAAATGCATCCACAACAGATCCCGTGTTACATCACGCACACTAACGAAAAAACACATGATATTATTCGAGGCGGACTTGATCGCTCTCCTATGTTCACTGGCGTAATTGAAGGTATTGGCCCTCGTTACTGCCCAAGCATTGAAGATAAGATCACTCGTTTTGCAGACAAAGATTCGCATCAAATTTTTGTTGAGCCAGAAGGGTTAAATAGCATTGAGGTTTACCCAAATGGTATTTCAACAAGCTTGCCTTTCGATATTCAAATGAATCTTGTACGCTCAATCAAAGGTTTTGAGAACGCGCATATTGTTCGTCCAGGCTATGCGATTGAATATGATTTCTTTGATCCTAGAGATTTGAAACAAACTTTAGAAAATAAATTTATCAAAGGTTTGTTTTTTGCTGGCCAAATTAATGGCACAACCGGGTACGAAGAAGCGGGTGCACAAGGCCTAATTGCTGGCGCAAATGCGTCGCTTCAAGCACAAGAAAAAGATCCGCTTATTTTGCGTCGCGATCAAGCCTACATGGGTGTATTGATTGACGACCTGGCAACCATGGGAACGAAAGAACCTTACCGTATGTTTACAAGCCGTGCAGAATATCGATTACTGCTTCGAGAAGATAACGCCGATAGCCGCCTAACCGCGCTAGGTCGTGAGATAGGTTTGGTAGATGATGCACGTTGGGCGGCATACAACACTAAGATGGAAGCGGTTGAAGGTGAATTGCAACGCCTGCGCGGTCAATGGGTACATAAAGATCATGGTGCTACGCCAGCACTTAACACCCTGCTTAAAACGCCAGTAAGCAAAGAGCATTCGCTAGAAGAACTGATACGTCGACCTGAAATGACCTATCGTCAATTGATGGAGATTGAAAGTATTGGGCCTGGTTTAACCGATCCCATTGCGGCAGAACAAGTTGAGATCCAAATTAAATACGCTGGTTATATTGCCCGTCAAATGGACGAAATAGCCAAAACACAGCGTCACGAGAATTCACTGTTACCGGTTGATCTCGATTTTACTAAGATCTCTGGTTTATCAAACGAAGTGGTAGCGAAACTCACAGAAGCGAGACCTGAAACCATAGGTAAAGCGTCGCGCATCTCTGGAATTACACCGGCCGCTATTTCCTTGCTTTTGGTGTATTTGAAAAAGCACGGCATGTTAAGAAAACACGATAAATTAAGCGCTTAAGCAGATTTCAATTTATGAGTATAGAGCAAGAATTACACGAAATACTGGCCTCGGGCCTTGCGGCACAATCACTTCAATTAAGCGATGATCAGCAAGCAAAGCTAGTGGGCTTTGTATTATTGATTGATAAATGGAACAAAGCGTACAACCTGACATCGGTGCGTGATCCGAAAAAAATGATGGTAAAACATATTTTGGACTCATTAGCGATATATCCATATTTAGCTAAACATGAGGCCAAACACATCAGTGACGTAGGCACAGGCCCGGGTTTGCCAGGTATGCCACTTGCGATTGCGTTTCCCGATACGGCGTTTACGTTACTAGATAGTTTGGGTAAGCGCGTTCGGTTTATGACCCAATGTGTCCATGCCCTCAAATTATCTAATGTGACGCCTGTTCAAAGTCGTGTTGAAGCACATACCCCAGCGCAACCGTATGATATAGTACTTAGCCGAGCGTTCGCTTCGTTAAAAGATATGTTGCACTGGTGCCAACATCTGGTAAATTCAGACGGGCAGTTCCTTGCACTTAAAGGGCAGTTTCCAGAAGACGAATTAAAAGAAGTGAGTGATCACTATCAGGTGATCAAAACGGAAAGTCTCACTGTTCCGAATCTGGTGGGCGAACGACACCTCGTTTGGATTAAAAAGGCATAACAGGACTTATTGTGGCAAAGGTAATCGCGATCGCGAATCAAAAAGGTGGTGTGGGTAAAACCACTACTGCAGTGAATGTTGCAGCATCAATGGCTGCAACAAAACGTAAAGTGCTACTGATTGATCTTGATCCACAAGGTAACGCAACCATGGGAAGCGGCGTCGACAAATACGATGTTCACGCTACCGCGTTTGAATTGCTTATCGAAGAACAACCTATCAACGATGTTATTGTAAAAAATACAGCGGGTAAATTTGATTTAGTGGCTGCGAACGGTGACGTGACGGCAGCTGAAATTAAGTTGATGGAAATGTTTGCCCGTGAAGTACGTCTTAGAAATGCGTTAAAACCTGTTCTTGATTACTACGATTTTATCTTTATTGACTGCCCTCCTTCACTAAACCAACTTACGGTGAATGCATTAGCTGCGGCTGATTCAGTCATGGTACCGATGCAATGTGAATATTACGCACTCGAAGGGTTAACGGCGTTAATGGATACCATTCAAAAACTCGCATCAGTGGTAAATCCTGAATTGAAGATTGAAGGGGTATTGCGTACTATGTACGACCCTCGTAATCGCCTTGCCAACGACGTTTCCGAACAGCTTAAACGTCACTTTGGTGAGCAAGTATATCGTACTGTCATTCCGCGCAACGTGCGCCTAGCTGAAGCGCCAAGTTTCGGTACACCGGCGATGTACTACGATAAGTCTTCTACAGGGGCTAAAGCATATTTAGCATTGGCGGGTGAAATTCTTCGTCGTCGTGATAAATCTGCGCCAAGTCAGGCGAAAGCCAGTTAAATTATAATAAAGCGTAATGCATATCAGCAAATAGGCCATTGAGGGAAATATGTCAGCAAGAAAAAGAGGGCTAGGTCGCGGTTTGGATGCGCTATTAGCAACCAGTCAATCGACGTCGCAAAGAGAAACAGATGCTGCGGCGACAGAAGCTACACAAAGCGAACTTAGTAAATTACCTATAGAATTTCTTGTGCCTGGCAAGTATCAGCCTCGCAAAGACATGTCACCTGATGCCCTTGAAGACCTTGCTTCCTCTATTCGTGCCCAAGGTGTTATTCAACCCATTGTTGTTCGTAAAGTTGACGACAACAAGTACGAAATTATTGCGGGTGAACGTCGCTGGCGTGCATCGCAACTTGCGCAATTGGATGAAGTACCTTGTCTTGTTAAAGATGTACCTGATGAGGCCGCGGTTGCCATCGCACTAATTGAGAATATTCAGCGTGAAGATTTAAACGCGATGGAAGAGGCGCAAGCATTAGACCGTCTAATGAATGAATTCTCCTTAACCCACCAAGAAGTTGCTGAAGCTGTGGGTAAATCTCGTACAACCGTGACTAACTTGCTTCGCCTTAACAATCTTAATGATGACGTTAAGTTGCTAGTTGAGCATGGTGATATTGAAATGGGTCATGCGCGCGCATTACTAGCCCTTGATGGCAATCAGCAATCAGAAGCGGCAAATGTTGTTTCGGGTAAAGGTTTAACGGTTCGTGATACAGAAAAGCTGGTCAAAAAGCTACTTGAACCAGAAAAACCGAAGCAAGAGAAGCAAATTGATCCTGATGTGCAAAACCTTATGACCCGACTTTCAGAAAATTTAGGGGCGCCGGTAACAATAGACCATAACGCAAAAGGGAAAGGTAAATTAGTCATTAGCTTCGACGATTTACAACAGTTAGACGGAATAATAACTAAAATTCAATAGGTTATATTTCTGTGCTGAAAGGAAGTTAGCATAAATATTGCGATCATTCATTCCTAAAGCTTCGGCTGTGGACAGCCTCCTTTCCGGTTATAGCGTTAGAATATTTTCAGAATAGCTTTCAAAATGCGATGTACTGTTGAAAAATGTCGGTAAAACAGTATACTTCTGACGCTTTTCGTTAGACATGAACAAGCAGTAGGGCAACGTGAAAAACAAGTTAGCTGAACACGGATTATTTATTGCCAAAAAAGGCATTCTGGTTCAGGTAGTCACGGCACTAGTAATAACCCTTTTGGCGGGGATTATCGCAGGGCAACATTCTGCAATATCAGCCGCTGCTGGCGCAGTGATAAGCATACTGCCAACAGCCATATTTTCAGGGTTTGCATTTAAATATGCTGGTGCAAGTAAAAACGAACTTGTTGCCCAAAGTTTTAGCCAAGGTTCAAAATTGAAACTGGCACTGACAATCATTTTATTTGTAGTGACATTTGCAGGCCTAAATGCCTCGCCGCTAGAAGTTTTTGTGGCCTATGTCGTTACAACCGCCAGTCATACACTGGCCATGTTCCGTTATGGTACGAAGTAGTCAAACAATAACGATTAATAAATAACTACTGAATACTTGCTTACGAATATGTACTGGAACCAGTCACCAATTTTTACACTTTACAACTTAGGTTAAACAATGGCATCTGAATACACTACCTCAGAATATATCAAGCACCACTTGACCAATGCCACCATGTGCTCAACCGACAACGGAATTGCTTTTAACAAAGCATGCTCTGATGCAGGTTTTTGGGCGTGGCATGTCGACACACTGGCCTGGTCAATTGGCCTTGGCATACTATTTCTTGTTGTTTTTAGAAGCGTAGCTTCGAAAGCCACTACTGGCGTTCCTGGTAAAATGCAGGCGTTTGTGGAATTGGTTATTGAGTTCGTTGACGACAACGTGAAAAGTACCTTCCATGGAAGAAGCGCGCTAATTGCGCCACTTGCACTAACTATTTTCGTCTGGGTTTTATTAATGAACTTGATGGATTTAGTGCCAGTTGACCTTATTCCTTGGATTGCCGGTCTTGTGGGTCAGCATGCGTTCGGTATGGACCCTCATGATGTTTACATGAAGGCTGTGCCTACTACTGACCTTAACCTAACGTTTGCATTAGCGTCTGGCGTGTTCATCCTCATTCTTTTCTATTCAATTAAAATGAAGGGCATCAGCGGTTTTGCGAAAGAACTTACTATGCAACCGTTCGGTCACCCTGTATTCATCCCAGTAAACTTTATTCTGGAATCAGTTACCTTACTTGCACGCCCGCTTTCATTAGCACTGCGTTTATTCGGTAACTTATACGCCAGTGAGCTAATCTTTATCTTGATAGCCACCATTGGTTACTTCCAGTTACCTTTACACTTTATGTGGGCTGTATTCCATATTTTGGTTCTCCCTCTACAAGCGTTTATTTTCATGATGCTAACCATCGTGTACTTAAGCTTGGCGTGTGAAGACCACTAGTAAGCATTGATCCGCGCTGGTAATACCTGGATTGACCGGCGCGGTTAATAACCGAGTTCTACTTTTAACATTAACTTTAAATTTAACTTAAATCGGAGACGTACATGTTATACATCGCAGTTGCACTACTGATCGGTCTTGGTGCCCTTGGTACCGCTATTGGTTTCGGTCTGCTGGGTGGTAAATTCCTAGAATCTGCTGCTCGCCAACCTGAACTAGCACCTCAACTTCAAGTTAAGATGTTCATCGTAGCAGGTCTTATTGACGCTATCGCGATGATCGGTGTTGGTATCGCTCTATACCTATTGTTCGCTGTTGGTGCCTAATTTTACTACACACTTTTTTAGCGAACTTTTAGAGGAGGGGCGATTGTGAATTTTAACGCCACTTTTATTGGTCAATTAATCGCCTTCGCTGTGTTCGTGGTGTTCTGCATGAAATATGTGTGGCCACCGCTGATGGCAGCGATTGAAGAACGTCAGAAGAAAATAGCCGATGGGCTTGAAGCTTCTGAACGGGCAGAGAAAGACTTAGAACTTGCTCAAGCGAAAGCCACTGAGCAAATGAAAGATGCGAAAGCGCAAGCAGCCGAAATTATCGAGCAAGCCAAAAAGCGCGCCAACCAGTTGGTTGACGAAGAAACGCAAAAAGGCCATGCAGAACGCGAGAAGATTATTGCTTCTGGCTACACCGAAATTGAAGCTGAACGCAATCGTGCCAAAGAAGATTTGCGCAAGCAAGTTTCTGCATTAGCAGTAGCTGGCGCACAGCAAATCTTACAACGTGAAATTGATGCTAACGCACAAAACGACATTGTTGAAAAACTTGTCGCTGAGCTTTAAGAGGGAGATGAGCCATGTCTGAATTGACAACCGTTGCTCGTCCTTACGCTAAAGCAGCTTTCGATTTCGCCGTCGAGAAGAATGCCATTGCGAAGTGGCAAGAAATGCTGACCTTTGCAGGTGCAGTAGCACAAAACGATGATATGCATCAGTTGTTATCTGGCGCAGTAGCTGCAGATACTCTAGCTGACGTTTTCATCAATGTTTGTGGTGAGCAACTCGATGATCATGGCCAGAACCTTGTAAAGGTACTGGCTGAAAATAAACGTTTAGCCGCGTTGCCTGAAATTTCAAATGTGTTTGATGCGTTTAAAGCTGATTACGACAAAGAAATTGAAGTAGACGTAACTTCAGCCTCTGCGCTGAACGATGCACAGAAAACCGATTTGGTTGCATCGTTGGAAAAACGTTTGGCACGTAAAGTGAAGCTTAATTGTAACGTGAATCCTGACCTGATCGCTGGAATGGTTATTAAAGCCGGCGATACAGTAATAGATGGTTCCGTAAAATCGAAATTGAACCGTCTAGCAGACGCGTTGCAAGCATAACGGGGATAAGAGCATGCAACTTAATTCCACTGAAATTGCTGAACTGATCAAGAAAAGAATTGAACAGTTCAATGTAAGCAGTGAAGCACGCAATGAAGGTACTATCGTCGCAGTTACTGACGGTATTATCCGCATTCATGGCCTTGCCGATGTAATGCAAGGTGAAATGATTGAGCTTCCTGGAAGCCGCTACGCTATTGCACTAAACCTTGAGCGAGACTCTGTAGGTGCGGTTGTAATGGGTCCATATGCGGATTTACAGGAAGGCGTAAAAGTACAATCTACAGGCCGTATTCTTGAAGTACCTGTTGGTAATGCCCTACTAGGTCGTGTTGTAAACACACTTGGTGAGCCTATCGACGGTAAAGGCGCCATTGATGCAGCTGGCTTTGAGCCAGTTGAAAAGATTGCACCTGGTGTAATCGAGCGTCAATCAGTAGATCAGCCAATCCAAACTGGTTATAAGTCAGTTGATGCCATGATCCCAGTGGGTCGTGGTCAGCGTGAACTTATCATCGGCGACCGCCAGTGTGGTAAAACCGCAATGGCAATTGACGCTATCATCAACCAAAAAGGTACAGGCATTAAATGTGTGTACGTAGCGGTTGGTCAGAAAGCTTCTACTATCGCTAACGTGGTACGTAAGCTTGAAGAGCACGATGCATTGGGTCACACCATTATCGTTGCAGCTTCTGCGTCTGAGTCTGCTGCATTGCAATATCTTGCACCATACTCTGGCTGTACTATGGGCGAATACTTCCGTGACCGCGGTGAAGATGCGCTAATCGTATATGATGATTTGTCTAAGCAAGCTGTTGCTTATCGTCAAATTTCATTGCTACTTAAGCGTCCTCCTGGTCGTGAAGCATACCCTGGTGACGTTTTCTATCTTCACTCTCGTTTGCTAGAACGTGCTGCTCGTGTAAACGAACAATACGTTGAGCGTTATACAAACGGTGAAGTGAAAGGCAAAACCGGTTCATTAACTGCGCTTCCAATTATCGAAACGCAAGCTGGTGACGTATCTGCTTTCGTACCTACCAACGTAATCTCGATTACAGATGGTCAGATCTTCCTAGAAACTGACTTGTTTAACGCAGGTATCCGTCCAGCGGTTAACGCTGGTGTATCGGTATCTCGTGTTGGTGGTGCTGCGCAAACTAAAATTATCAAGAAGTTGGGCGGTGGTATTCGTCTTGCACTTGCTCAGTATCGTGAATTGGCGGCATTCTCGCAGTTCGCATCTGACCTTGATGATGCAACCCGTGAGCAACTTGAGCACGGTGAGCGCGTAACAGAGCTAATGAAACAGAAACAATATGCACCACTATCTATTGCAGATATGGGCGTATCATTGTTCGCGGTTGAAAAAGGTTTCCTTAAGGACGTAGAGCTTAACAAAATCTTAGATTTTGAAGCTGCTCTTCATTCTTACATGAACAGCGAAAACGCTGACCTTATGAAGACTATCAACGAAACTGGTAACTTCAACGACGAAATCGCCGCTAAGTTAGCTGACGCTTTAACACAATTTAAAGCGACACAAACTTGGTAATCAATGCAGCCGATGATGTGTAAACACCATCGGCTTCACGTTGAGTAATCGGAGAAATAGTCATGGCCAGCGGTAAAGAAATAAAAGGTAAGATTGGGAGTATTAAAAATACTCAAAAGATTACCAGTGCAATGGAAATGGTTGCTGCGTCCAAAATGAAACGGGCGCAAGAACGTATGGCCTCTGGCCGTCCATATGCGCAAAACATGCTAAAAGTGATTGGTCACATTGCTAACGGTAACCTTGAGTTCCGCCATCCTTATTTGGAAGAGCGTGAAGTTAAGCGCGTCGGCTACATTGTGATTTCCACTGACCGAGGCTTGTGTGGTGGCTTAAACAGTAATGAATTTAAGCTTGTCACTCAGGACGTCAAAAAATGGCGTGACCAAGGTGTAGAAGTGGACTTCGCTGCATTAGGTTCAAAAGCGTGCTCCTTCTTCAACCGTTTTGGTGGCACTTTGCTTGCCGCTGAATCTGGATTGGGTGATAAGCCGTCTGCGAGCGATGTAGTAGGTGTTGTACGTGTAATGCTTAAAGCTTACGACGAAGGCAAATTAGACCGAGTTTTCTTGGTATTTAATGACTTCGTCAACACCATGACACAGAGCCCTGTGATCAATCAGTTATTGCCTTTGCCAAAGTCTGAAGACGAAGAATATAAGCATCGTTGGGACTACATTTACGAACCAGATCCAAAAGAAATTTTGGAAGCATTGATGGTACGTTACATTGAGTCTCAGGTGTATCAGGGTGTTGTAGAAAACGCGGCGTCAGAACAGGCTGCGCGAATGGTTGCCATGAAGGCAGCAACCGACAACGCTGGCGACTTAATTGATGAGTTGCAACTGATATATAACAAAGCGCGTCAAGCTGCAATCACACAAGAAATTAGTGAGATTGTGAGCGGTGCCGCAGCGGTGTAGGCAAAGGTTTCTAAAAGATAACGAGGACAAATTATGAGTCAAGGTAAGGTCGTCCAAATCATTGGCGCCGTTGTGGACATTGAGTTTCCACAAACTGCGGTACCAAGAGTTTATGACGCACTACGAGTTACCGAAGGTGGCTTGTCTGGGTTAACCCTAGAAGTGCAACAACAATTAGGTGGCGGTGTAGTTCGCTCTATCGCCCTAGGTTCTACTGATGGCTTACAGCGCGGTTTGGCTGTAGAGAACACTGAAAACCCTATTATGGTTCCAGTGGGTACAGCTACTCTTGGCCGTATCATGGACGTATTGGGTAACCCAATCGACGAAGCAGGCCCAATTGGCGAAGAAGACCGTATGTCTATTCACCGTGCAGCGCCTAGCTACGAAGATCAGTCTAGCTCAGTAGAATTACTAGAAACTGGTATCAAAGTAATCGACTTAGTTTGCCCATTCGCTAAGGGTGGTAAAGTTGGTCTATTCGGTGGTGCTGGTGTAGGTAAAACGGTAAACATGATGGAGCTTATCCGTAACATCGCAATCGAACACAGTGGTTTCTCTGTATTCGCCGGTGTTGGTGAGCGTACTCGTGAAGGTAACGATTTCTATCATGAAATGAACGACTCTAACGTACTTGATAAAGTATCGTTGGTTTACGGCCAAATGAATGAGCCTCCTGGTAACCGTTTACGTGTTGCTTTGACAGGTCTTACAATGGCTGAGAAGTTCCGTGACGAAGGTCGTGACGTACTATTCTTCGTAGATAACATCTACCGTTATACCCTAGCAGGTACTGAAGTATCAGCACTTCTAGGTCGTATGCCGTCTGCGGTAGGTTACCAACCTACGCTTGCAGAAGAGATGGGTGTACTTCAAGAACGTATTACGTCAACGAAGACGGGTTCAATCACTTCAATCCAAGCGGTATACGTACCAGCGGATGATTTGACAGATCCATCTCCGGCAACAACCTTTGCTCACTTAGACGCAACAGTTGTACTTTCTCGTGATATCGCCTCTCTTGGTATCTACCCTGCGGTAGACCCACTAGATTCAACTTCACGTCAGCTTGACCCTCTTGTTATTGGTCAAGAGCACTACGACGTAGCACGTGGCGTACAAACTGTACTTCAGCGTTATAAAGAGTTGAAAGACATCATTGCCATCCTAGGTATGGACGAGTTGTCTGAAGAAGACAAGCAAGTGGTATCACGTGCTCGTAAAATTCAGCGCTTCCTTTCTCAGCCTTTCTTCGTAGCAGAAGTATTCACTGGCTCTCCAGGTAAATATGTATCGCTTAAAGACACTATCAGTGGCTTTAAAGGTATCCTGGAAGGTGAGTATGACTCTCTACCAGAACAAGCCTTCTACATGGTTGGTTCTATCGAAGAAGCTCAAGAGAAAGCCAATAAAGCATAATTATGCGGCTGACCCTGTCAGCCTATTAATGTGCTAACGTACCTAATCAGGAGGTTCTATGGCAGCAATGACAGTACATTTGGACGTAGTAAGCGCAGAAAAAGAAATTTTTTCTGGTCTTGTTGAAACGATTCAAGTGACAGGTAGCGAAGGTGAACTAGGTATACACCCCGGTCACGCGCCACTTATCTCTGCTATTAAACCTGGTATGGTGCGTTTGGTTAAGCAGTTCGGTGAAGAAGAAGTTATTTACGTTGCAGGTGGTGTACTTGAAGTACAGCCTGGTAACGTCACCGTACTGGCTGATATTGCGGTTCGTGCAGAAGATCTAGACGAGCAAGCAGCAGAAGAAGCCAAACGACGTGCTGAAGAGCACATCGCCAACCCAGGCGCAGACTTTGATTACGCAGAAGCAGCTCAAGAGTTGTCTGAAGCTATCGCACAACTTCGCCTTATTCAGAAGTTACGCAAGTAATCTAATAGCTGTTTATAAAAACCCGCCTAATGGCGGGTTTTTTTATTTGAATTAATACATAAACAGTGTAAATCAAAACGTCAATGGATTAACATAAGGATTGCTGAATATAATGATTGTCTACGCAGATTGTGGCTAATTTGTAGTATTACAAACGCACTCTGTCTGTATCCTCTCGTTAGTAGATACGTTGGTTTTATGAAGATAGCTCCTCCAACTAGTAAACCACAACAGTTTATTGGCTTATTTCCTCTATTAGTTTTATTAGCTATACCGCTATTGAATATGTTTTCGGGGGCTTTTAACTGGCCGGAATCTGGCGATCTGGCTGCTCAGCGAAGCTTTAATTATGCTGTAAGCATTTCATTATTTATTGGCTATTTCTGGTTTGGATTTCGTTACATTCACCAAAACGTAGCAAGCAGTTTAATTTCGTTA
Organism: Alteromonas sp. 38; assembly: GCF_902506055.1. Classification (NCBI taxonomy): domain Bacteria; kingdom Pseudomonadati; phylum Pseudomonadota; class Gammaproteobacteria; order Alteromonadales; family Alteromonadaceae; genus Alteromonas; species Alteromonas sp. 38. Next base: position 4,653,413 of record NZ_LR733300.1, on the reverse strand, counting down.
TTGGTAAAAAAAAATCAGCTAGGTCAGTTTACCGTACACAGGCAAAGGCTAACCAAGGTGTTTCATCACCAAATTATCAACTCGTTAATAATTTCATCTATGTTTTTGGTTGTATTAGTATTTCTAGGCGATGTTAGTAAAGAAAGCTACAGCATCAAAGGCATTTCATTCATCGCATCGTTCGTTACACTTATTCTTCTTACAACCTTATTTTTATTTCAAGTAAGATCAAATGTGACCTACCTACTTAAGCAGGTACTCCCAGGAACCAATAAACCTTCAGACTATTGGGCGTCATTTAGCGTAATAACTAAGCTTTCTCTGACCAATGCCATTATTGCCTTGGGACTATTAACTGTTCTGCCTATCTTTTGGTTCAACGTAGTAGTGTCACCTTTGGAAGTGATAGCGGTAATGAGTTTGTCACTGTTAATGATGGCTTATACGTTTACGCCCTTGTTAAAATTAAAAGCGACGTTGAAACAGCAGAAAATACGAGCCTCAAGCCAAAGTCACAGTGAAAATAGCAATTGTACTAACGATAGTAGGCCGTCGAAGTTGGGCCGTGCCCACAGTGATCTATGCACAAACAGTGATAAACTAAAAACAATAATGGCGGTTGTACTGGTTCCTTTGTCGTGGGGATTGGTTTCAATGGTCGAAACGTTCATTTAATTTGTCGGGCTTGCGGCTAAAATTAAAAGGCGATATTTAAACACTTTTTAAATTTGGTTTGATCTTCAGTTACCCGTATAATTCCGCCTTCAGCGTTTAGTCGACGCGTATACCCCCTTTTCTATTATTATAACTAGCGATAAAAAATTACGATGAAGTTCAGTGCTTACGAGAGTAACCGCAATGTAGTAAGTGTATGGGCGTACCCACTCTTCTTAGTTTTGATTCTCCTACTTATACATAATTGGACGGGCGCATTAACTTGGCCCATTCTAGACGCCGATCATCAACGAGATTTTAATACTGCGTTAGGCACCACGATGCTTTCAGGCTTTTTTTGGCTAACGATTAGAAATGTACATAAGAATGCGGCAAGTACATTAATTGCAGCGTTATTAAGTTTAGAAAAATTAAGCAAGTTTAATCATCATCGCCGTGTTTTAGGTAGGCAGTTCGCTAAACACCTTATGTGGTCAACTTCAATTGGGGTGATCATGCCCGTCGTTTATCTATTATCCGAAGGCTTAGTGACACGAATAGATGAGCCAGAAGTACTTGTTATCGCGCTTACATCAATTCCTTTTTGGTTATTATTAACGCTCTTTATTTTGCAGGTCTTCAGTAATACTCATTATTTGCAGCAGCTTGCATCAACAGAAGAACCAGACTCTATTAAAGAGCTAAACTTGCTGCGAGAAGTATTTGACATGGCCCTTTCTAATACCTTGATAGCGGTCTGTGGATTTGCGTTAACGCCAATTTTTTGGATCAACAAGCCAGTCCCCGTCTTCGATATTGGTGTTCTCACTGTCTATGCCATTTTCATTTCAACGTATTTGTTTTTACCTATGATTATAGTGGCTAAAAGGATGCGTACCGTGTCAAACATAGTCATGAAAGAACAGGAAAGTGAACTTACTCACCTTATTCGTCAGCAAGTAAGCTGCGACGTAAAGCTGTCGTTAAGTAAGAAAATAGAGTCGATAGAAACTAATAAAGAAACCTTACGTAGAATTTTAAGCAAAACCCAAAAGCTAAGATTGCTTATGTGCATGATGCCTTTACCCGCATCTTGGTTTTTCTTTCTGTTTGTAGAATCCTTTTACTAAGGGTAGTTTATAGAGTAAACACATATTCATTAGGAGAGTGAAATGCTGATTTACGGCGATAAACGCTCTGGTAATTGCTATAAATTACAGCTTTTACTAGCATTACTTGGGAAGGCATGTGAGTGGATTGATGTCGATATTCTTAAAGGAGAGTGCCGAACAGATGCTTTTCTAGCGAAGTCCCCTAATGGTAAAATTCCCATTTTAGAACTGGATGATGGGCGTGTGTTGTCTGAGTCTAATGCCATCATGCATTATTTAGCGTCGGGTTCTACGTTTATACCCTCCTCACCTTTTACTTTTGCCACATTGTTGCAATGGCAGTTCTTCGAGCAATACAGTCACGAACCCTATATTGCGGTTGCGCGCTATATCAATCTTTACCTTGGCTTACCCGAAGATAGAAAAGCAGAATATGAGGCGAAGCACGCAGGCGGCTATAGAGCACTTGAAGTAATGGATAAACAACTTAGTCAAACCCCGTTTTTGTTAGGTAATCATGTTTCGCTGGCTGACATCTCATTATTTGCCTATACCCATGTTGCACATGAGGGGGGCTTTGATCTTGCCGCTTATCCAGCGATAAGAAACTGGATAACACTAATTAAAGAGCAAAAAGGGTTTATCCCTATGGGAGCGTTGTGATTAAGTCTCTCGCTGGTGGGCTTTGGGGCCTCTCCAATTATCTTGCATAGCTTCTTGCAGCTCAATGAAAGGCTGAGTATCAATTTTATACAATGTGTTTAATGTGTAGGCCGTTGCTTCAAGAGTTGATAACCCTTCACGAATTCGAGTATGCCTTATTCTATATTGTGTAGCCGGGGCCTGCTCGAAATGAAAGCTTGGTATAGACGATAACCATGGAAATTGCTGCAACACAGCGTAGGCTTGTTTCCAACTACCGTCTATAACCAATAGGTTTTTAAGTGATGAAGCAATATGTTCCCGTTGTGACTCAAGGGCAATACTGTTGTCACTGGGGTATAAAAGAGCTGTTGATTGAGCATTACATGTTGAAGCTAATCTTTCCATTTCGCTACTATTGTCAGTGGTGATTATCTCTACATTGTTAGTACAAAGTTTGATTAATCTCGCGGTGTTCTTAGCATTGGAAGACTCTTTAACATGCTGTATAACGATAACCTTGATGGGTATGCTGACCGAAGAAATAGCGTTGCAAATACAGGTGGTTGTTGGGTAATGACATCGTATACATTTTGTTCTCATAGTATAGATTTGTACTCAAATTTCTTCGGCAGAAAATAGGTAGAATGGATAATATGCAATATGGCTAATGTAGCAGTAGAATCCAGAATATTAAAAACACTTTCAATTGTACCTAGTGGTTATGTCGTCAGCTATGGTCAGTTAGCAGACCTTGCAGGTTTGCCGGGTAGAGCTAGACTTGTAGGAAAGTACTTGAAAGACTCCTATGTTACTACTCATTGGCATCGAGTTGTAAGAGCTGATGGGAAAATAGCATTTCCGTTGGGGTCTGAACCTGCAGAAGAGCAACGTTCATTGCTAGTATCGGAAGGTGTTTTAGTTAGAAACCATAGAGTGAACATGAAAACTTATGGTTGGAAGCCTAGTTTATATACTTTACTCGCAGAACTTGACCAGTAAGTTAAATATTCATGTGTAGCACAATTTATCACCGTTAGGTGTGGCGTTTTTTTAAAAGTGGTACCTCACTCATAATGCTAAAAAAAATCACTATAAAAGACTTAAAGCCAGGGATGTTTGTTCATCAAATACTGGAGCAAAAAGGTCAGCTTTCAGTTAAAAGCCAAGGGCGAGTTACCTCGCAGGCTGTTGCTGATACCCTTAAAAAAAGGGGAGTGTTAACCCTTGTTGTCGATACCGATAAAGCCTTTAGCGTATCATCAACTAAATCTACGCCTACAAACGAAGTACCGGTAAGCAAAAAAGGCGAAGAGAAAGCGCCCAAGGCAAGTCTTGAAAACGAATTGACCCGCGCGACTAAGTTGCATGTACAAGGTAAGCGCATCCAGAAGCAACTTCTTAACAGTGTTAAAAAAACACAGCCCTTTGATAGTAGTATTCCTAAAGAATTTTCAGCGAAGCTGGTTTCGTCGATAGACCGTAATCCCGATGCGTTGCTGTGTTTGACGAAAATTCGTGAAAAAGACGATTACCTCCTAGAGCATTCTTTAAATGTCGCCATATTGCTGGCTAATTTTGGTCGTCATTTAGGGATGTCCGAAAGTGAAGTTCAAGATCTTTCATATTCAGGTTTTCTACATGATTTGGGTAAAATTCAAATACCGGATGAAATTCTGCATAAGCCTGGCCGCTTAACTGATGGTGAAATGGACATCATGAAAGGGCATGTTAAACATGGTGTAGATTATTTAAATGGTACCGACTTAGACAAGACGCTAATTAGAGCTATCAGCGAGCATCATGAGCGCTTAGATGGTTTAGGGTACCCTATGGGCACTAAAGGCGATAATATCAGTCGTGAAGGCCGTATGTTGGCTATTGCGGATGTGTATGATGCCCTAACCGCAGATAGAGTTTACAAATCTGGTATGTCGAGCCAAAAAGCGTTTTCTATTTTACTAAGTGATGCGCCGTCTCAATTGGACTTACCATTGGTACAACAATTTATTAAATGCATGGGTATTTATCCGGTAGGAAGCCTAGTACTGCTGTCGAATGAACGACTTGCCATGGTGATGGAACAAACAGACTCGCCATTAGCGCCTAAAGTTAAGGTATTTTACTCTGTTCGAAATGCACACTTTCTTGAGCCGAAAGATATCGATTTAGCCTCGGAAAAAAACGTTAAGGTCTCAAAAGCGGCTATTGCTTCTGACTATAAAATTGATGTGAAAGCCTTTTTCGAACGCTCGGTATCTATCGGGTAAGCGCTTAAAGAGACTTAAAGAACAAAAATAGCGCGCAAATTCGTCAGGCCTTCGGCATACACTGTCGGGTAAAAGCGACTAAGTAAAAAAGTTGCTTATGTCTGTACCCCTTACAAACACGCTCGCAATTTACAACTTAATTACCTAACTTTAGCGAGTTTACAAGCGTGGTTTGCAAGTGCATATCAAAATACAGTCTGTTATAACATGGCGTTGTGCAGCCTGCTTTACCCGATGCCATTTAGCTTACGTTCAGTTAACTTCCTCTATAATGCCCTTAATGATTTTGGTTTATTGGTTACACTCATGGCAGTTGATGAATGTGGAATGCATATTGCTGCAAACTATTGAATAGATATTGGCGATAGTTTTTTTAACAGTAAAAATAGTAGTGATACGAGCAAATAATTGGAAAGTTTAAAAGTAAGCGTAAGATCGCGTTCACTTTAAAAGTTGATAACGACGTACCGAGGATGTTATGAAAAAAACGATAGGAATTACTTTAATTGCGGCATCTTTAGCCGTTGCAGGCTGTGCTAACGATCCATCAAATTCTCAGAAAGGTGCAGCCATAGGTGCTGTCATGGGCGCATTGTTAGGCAAGGCAACGGGAGATAATGATAAAAGTCGCTACGCTTGGGGTGCGGCGGTTGGCGCTATTGCGGGTGGCGCGATTGGCGGATACATGGATAAGCAAGAAGAAGCGCTTCGTAGCGAATTATCCGATACCGGAGTTCAAGTGGTTCGAGAAGGTGACAACTTACGTTTGATCATGCCTGGTGATATAACGTTTGCCACAGACAGTTCTTCTATCAGCCCTAACTTTAACCCAGTACTTCAAGATGTCGCCAAGGTAGTAAATAACTACGAAAAAACAGTACTGATGATAAAAGGCCATACTGATGACACAGGCTCGGAGCAGTATAACCAAGGTTTGTCTGAGCGCCGTGCTGGCGCGGTTAGGAACGTGTTATTGAATTACAGCGTCAACTCTACGCGTATCACCACAGTAGGTATGGGTGAATATCAGCCTAAAGTGCCAAACGACACTGCTGCAAACAGGTCGATGAACCGTCGTGTAGAACTAGAAATTCAGCCGCTAACTCAGTCGTAGTTATAATTGCTAGCAATAAAAATTAAAAAAGGGCCTTTATTGGCCCTTTTCTCTATGCGATTTAATTTGCTCAGCAACACTATCGGCTAGCGCATTTGGAATGGGAATGGTTAAGTGGTATTGGCTGACTTTCCACTCATTGTTTTCGAGTATTAATACACCGGTTCCACGTGTTAGTCCTAAGCTATCGTTATCTAGACGTTCATCGAACCACGCCACATCGCGATTATTTGAAAAATATATATGTCTTGAATGAGGGATATATGTCCAACCCCGCCCTTTCGAAAAATGAGGTTGTGCGTATGCTTTAAAAACACTAATAGTCCATACCTCAGAAGCATCTGTACCTATGAAAACAGCATTGTCGCTGTATAGAGAGAAGTATTCGTCGAAGTTCGCGTCAGAGGCCATTTGGTGCAGTAAGTCGAGCACCTTATTTACCTTTTCTTCGGCTTCTAACAATGGCTGAACTTTACTACTTTGAACTTGGTTACTAGTATGAAGTTGTGTCGTCGAGGTTAATACCTCAGCAGCAAATGCATTAAAACAACTTAGAAATAAAATGACGGTAATAGTTAAACGCATATAACTCGCTCCCTAAGGGCATCAAAGGTTTCACATGAAACAGTGAAGAAGCAGTTTATCTTAAATAGAAACAGCGCCATAGAGCAGTTTATGTATTACTTATGTGTTAATGGGCAATTATGGGGAGCACGTGTAGGGAGTACTTAGGCTTCGAAGGTCATGGTGGACTCTCGTATTATCAGTGAAGGTTGAAACAAGGTTTTTACCTCATCTTTGTAGCCATAAACTACATTTAAAATATGACGTGCTGACATTGCGGCCATGTCAGAGATAGGATTGCTAACCGTGGTTAGGCGTGGGAAAACATGGTGAGCAAAAACGGCATCATCAAAACCTACGATAGACAAATCTTGAGGCAGGTTCATTCCTAAATCTCTCGCACAACTCATTGCGCCTGAGGCCATCCAATCATTCGCACATACCAGCGCTGAAAAAGGCGAGTCTCCAGAAAGTAACTCTAATAGACCTGCTTTGCCGTCTTCTTCGGCGTAGTTTCCTTCAAACACCAAGTTCGGCGTAAAGGGTATTCCTGCTTCTTTAAGCGCGCGCTTATGACCCGCTAATCGTTGATTGGCATCGCATTTATCAGATGGGCCCGATATATAACCAATATTTTTATGGCCTAAGCTAATAAGGTGCTGCGTGGCTAAATAGCCGCCTTTTTCATTGTCTAACACAATACATCCCTCACCCACACCTTCAACTTGGCGGTTAACCAAAGAAATTGGGAGACGAGATGAATTAAGCGTTTGCAAGTATTCATCGCTCATTGCTTCTGCATGCATAATAATAGCATCGCAATTACGACCAATTAAAAACTCGACGGCATCTTGTTCGGTTTCTAAATTATTGTGCCCTACCGTAATAATAACGTGCTTATCAGCGGCTCTTAGGGTTGACTCTACCGCTTGCATCAAGTCGCCAAAAAATGGCGAGTTTAATTCTGATACCAGAATGCCTACGCTATCTGAACGGCTGGTGGCCAGTGAACGGGCGACAGAATTTGGGCGATAGTTTAGCGCTAACATGGCTTCTTCAACCTTGGCTTTTAAGGCGGGGTTCACAGTAGTTTTACCGTTTAACACCCGAGATACCGTCGACAACGATACCCCTGCCTTATCAGCTACTTCATAGATTGTTGCCACGTATTACTTCCCCTAACTTAGTTTTGATGCTCATTAATGCCATGTTCGCATTTTTTATGCATTATGCCGTTATTCAGGCAGTTGCGCTACGTCGCTTAAGTAAAGTCTCTGTTACTTCTTGCTGTCGCGCATCGGTAAGCGGATAAAGCATAATAAGGAGTGCGCCGGCTATACCGAAACAGGCAGGTATCCAGCTCATCAATGCTTGCATGCCAGGTAAGGTTTGCGATATAGAATCGACTTGCATGCCGTCATAACCATAACTTCCTAGCACCAACAGAACTAGAGCACCTGCAAAGCCTCCACCGGTTTTCTGTACAAAAGAGCCTGCTGAATAAACTAAGCCTGTCGCTCTTCGGCCTGTACGCCATTCGTTATAATCTGCAGAGTCGCCAAGCATGGAAAAGAATAAGGTTGGCATGATCGCAGCGAAAAACTCCGCACTACATCCCAATACAAATATGCCCGTCACAGAACCTTGTGGCACAAAGTAAATTGCACATGTCAGGGCGCTGCTAGCCAATAACGAGAGAATAAATAGCTTTTTCCTGCCCATAAAACGCGATAATGCTGACGTGGCCAAAGCGCCTAATATCGATACCACCAATAAGGCAATAAAATAATATCCGGTGAGCAACTCATCACCAATGTAGTACTTAAAGTAATAGGCAATGACACCGTACTTTATGCCGTTAAACATCATAGTAAGGAAGCCCATGCCTAGCAAAATGACCCAGGGTTTATTGGTAAGTAAATCAATGATGTCTTGTTGTGAACGACTATTGCTCGCTTCAGGTCGATTTACAAGGCGCTTAATAAAGATGGATGTTATTGAAATGACCACAACGAAAGCGATGCCACTTGGCCAATTTCGATAATAGAAAAAGGCAGTAATGGCCGACAGTGGGAGCAGAATTAAAGGCAGCTGACGAGACAAGTCTTTTAGTTCTTGAAGTAAGCTTGCTCCGTCGTTTTGCACTACTGGAACCCTCTCCTTGGTGGTGGCCACAGTCGTGAACATCAATGCGACTAAGAGAGTAGCAAAAAGGTACATGGCATATTGATAACCCTTTGCAGTATTACCTTCACCGAAGAACGCAACTAGCATAGGTAAGCACCCCATGACGAGCAGTCCTCCCATAAAAGCCCCAGCAAACCGAAAGCCGGATAAACTGGTTCGCTCTCGGTCGTCGCTTGTCATTACGCCCATTAGCGCTGAATAGGGTACGTTATTAACCGTGTAAGCTAAGGTTAGCCCTATGTAGGTTAGGTAGGCATAGATGAGCTTATTCGTATAAGAAAAATCAGGTGTGGTGAAACACAGCACCATGAATAAGCCTAAAAAAGGGGTAGAGCCTAATATCCAGGGTCGAAATTTACCGAGTTTAGTTTGCGTTCTATCGGCAATCATTCCCATGATGATGTCAGTAACGCCATCCGTAAGACGTACCACAAGAAAAAGCATGGCAGCCGCAGCAGCAGTTAACCCAAAGGTATCTGTGTAAAACACCGCTAAGTAAGCAAGGGCGCCGCGCCAGACTAAATTAGCCGCTGCATCGCCCAACCCATAACCAATCTTTTCCCTTACACTCAACGAATGATTCACAGCGTGTTCCTTTTGTATTTGTTATTTACGACTAGCTAATAAACGTTGGTAAGCCTTCGCGCTATTTTTGAAAGTACGCTCTTGCGTATTAAAATCGACGTATACGAGCCCGAACCGCTTTTCATAGCCCTCTGCCCATTCGAAGTTATCCATGAGGCTCCAGGCGAAGTAACCACTCACTTTCACGCCAGATTCAATCGCTTCGTTAACTGCATTTAGGTGGCCAATGTAATAGTCTATTCTATCTTCGTCGTCTACCATACCATCTTGAACTACATCTGCCATGGCAGCCCCGTTTTCGGTAATGTATACAGGGGGGAGGTTATAGCGTTCATGTAAAGAAACGAGTAGTTCACGCAAGGCTTCCGGGTAAATTTCCCAACCAATATCCGTCATGGGTGCTTTGTGGGCGTGCTCGTGAAATAAGTCTTCTGCTTTATGTGGTGCAGAGTAATGAAGACGGGTATAGAAGTTAATGCCAAGAAAATCTAAAGGCTGGCAAATAATTTCCATGTCGCCTGATTCAATAGGTGGCTTGTCATTATCTGCTAATGCGTCGATAACATAGGGATAACTCCCTTCCATTATTGGTTGCATATACCATTGATTTATATATTGATCTGCCATTTCCGTGGCGAGCTTATCGGCGTCTGAATCTGATGCGCTATAGCATGGCGTAAAATTTAACACGATACCGTTTAAGGCATCAGGTGCATTTTTCCTTAGCACCTGCATACCTAATCCGTGGGCGAGTAAAATGTGATGAGCGGCAGTTCGACCGAACTTTCTTCCTTTCCGTCCAGGCGCATGCACACCAATTTCATAGCCTAAATATGCAGAACAAAATGGTTCGTTGAAGGTAGCATAGGAATAAACTCGCTCACCAAGGGCTGCAGTAATTTTGTCTGCATAGTTTGCAAAATCGTAAGCGGTTTGACGATACAGCCACCCGCCTTTTTCCTCTAAATACTGTGGTAAATCCCAATGATAAAGAGTGACGAATGGTTTTATATTCGCCTCATTTAGCACGTCAAGTAATTGAATATAAAAAGAAACGCCCTTCTCATTTAGCTCTCCATCCTGATTCATCACTCGTGGCCAAGAAATAGAAAAGCGATACGCATCTACACCAAGTTGTTTGAGCATTTCAACATCATCACGCCACCTAAGAATATGCTCACAAGCTACAACACCATCAGAATCATCAGCTACTGCCCCGGGCGTGCGGCAAAAAACGTCCCAAATACTTTCCATTCGATTTTCAGCATCCCCTTCTATTTGAAAAGAAGAAGTCGCTGTTCCAAATGTAAATTGTTTATCTAGCATTGGGCTTGTTTTGGGTAGCTCGATGTCTTTCATCATTTCATAGGGTCCTATTACAATTCTGGATAATGTAGCAGGGTGAAGATTTAGTAATGCTTGAGAGATAAGCGCAACAGATGACTTCACCTATTTTGTTTATAGCATGAACTCAACATTTTGAGAAAGCGCTTTCTTTGTAAAGTTGTTATTTTTTATCTTTACGTTGAAAAATCACCGTTTACATTTGGACTGGGGGCGCTCGGTATGGTCGCTTCAGATAAGACTTTAAATCGCTGATTTTTAATTATAAATTTAATTTTTAATAAATAAGCGATGTAAAGTTGGATTTTCGTTGTGAACTTTGTGTGAAAAATATGTTGATCTTTAGTCTGGGATGTCTTAGTTTTGAGAAAGCGCTTTCTCCTTTGGGTGTTTCGTTGGTAAACCTGAGAAAGCCCTTTCTTGGGAAGCGCTCATCACTCAGCACAACATAAGAGAGAAAGACAGTGACACATAACAAGCTATACAAATCTAAAATCGCTACTAGTCTGTCTTTAATATTGGGAACAGGCCTGATGTTCCCAGTACAAGCACAGGAGGCTAGCGAAAGTGACAATATAGAAGTCATTCAAGTATCTGGGATTCGAAGCAGTGTTCAAGAATCGATGGGCATTAAGCGTGATTCAGCGGGTGTTGTTGATGCTATCTCCGCTGAAGACATTGGTAAATTTCCTGATACTAACTTGGCGGAATCCCTTCAACGTATTACGGGCATATCAATAAGCCGAAATAACGGTGAAGGTAGCCAAATTACGGCACGTGGTTTCGGACCAGATTTCAATATGGTGACGCTAAATGGAAGAACGATGCCAGGCGCCGCTTTACCTAATGGTGGTAGTGTTGGTAATTCCCGTGCATTTAACTTTTCTGATTTAGCATCTGAAAGTGTTCGTGCTGTAGAGGTTTATAAAACCGGTCGCGCAAGTATAGCTACTGGTGGTATTGGTGCCTCAGTTAATATTCGTACCGCAAGACCATTTGATGCTTCTGAAACTGGGATCATGGCCAGCGTAGGCGCGAAAGCATTACACGACACCACAAACCGCGTGGGTGACGATGTCACGCCAGAGTTATCTGGTTTTATTAACTACTTAGACGACGACAGAAAATTCGGCGTAACCTTTACTGGTTCTTATCAGCAACGTGATAGTGCCGCACAAGGCGCATTCGTCAATGAATGGCGAGTAAATCCATTTAATGGCACGGTACCGCAGTCTCCAGATCCGGCTAATCCAGATAGTGGTGATCCTATCGTTTTAAATAATGCACCAGCGATGGGGCAATTATTTGGTATCCCTTCAGATTTACGTTACTACATGGCGGACAGAGAGCGTGAGCGTACAAACGCCCAGCTTACTTTTCAGTATGCGCCAAGTGATGATCTCGTGGCTACCCTAGACTACACGTATTCAAAACAAGACTTATATGAAGCTCGTGCAGAACAGTCGATTTGGATGGACGACCGTTACTTTACTAACCTAACCTTCGATGACAATACGGTTAAAACACCCGTGCTGATTACGCAAGAGCGTAGAGATTTATTGCCTCGTGACTTAGGCTTAGCGATACAAGAGCTTAATCAGGTTAACGAAAATAAGTCAGTAGGTTTTAACGTTAAATACTTTGCTACCGATGATTTAACGCTGCATTTCGACTTGCATAATTCTACTGCAGAAGGTAGACCAGATTCACCTTACGGTACATGGACAAACCTTGGTCTTGGTGCGAACGTTGCCCGCGGTCAAGGTGTCGATTTCTCCGGTGAATTCCCTATCATGATGCTAGATTTCGACGATGTTTCTCGTACGAATCTAAACGGAAACGGCGTGCTTGACCAAGACGATGTGGGTACATCAATTCTTGATATGAACTTTGCTTCGCAAGAAACGGAAATTACCCAAGCTCGCATTGACGGTAGTTATGCTATGGATACCGGAAGTATTAACTTCGGTATTGAATCTCGTGATATGGAAAGTACATCGCTACAATCATTAACCCGACATACTATGGGTAACTGGGGTATTGAAAATCCAGGTGAATTGCCAGCAGGTTCATTAACCCCTCTCGATTTAGCCAGTGAATTTAGCGACTTCAATACCACAGGTATGTTTTCACAAGGGTTTACCGGAAGCGTGGCTGAAATTGGTGCCTTCGCTGCCCAAGAGTATGGTTTCGATTTACTTGCCAACAACCCATTTGCCACTAACCGGACTATTGAAGAAGATATTACATCGGTTTATTTTGAACTCGATTTATCCGGTGAACTCAATGGTATGGAATACAACTTATTGACCGGTATTCGTTACGAAAATACGGATGTCACGTCTATTGCGAATATCAGCCTACCTAGCGGGATCGCATGGGAAGGTAACAACGACTTTAACGTTCGTTTTGGTAGCGACATGGAAGATGTTGAAGTTGATTCAAGCTATGACCATTTCCTTCCTGCGTTAGATTTCGATATCGAAGTGATGGAAAATGTGATTGCGCGTTTCTCCTATAGCAAAACCATTGCTAGACCGACTTATAACAACTTAAGTGCGGCTTCTACTGTTGGTACGCCAAGTAGCCCCACCCTCCTTAGCGATGGCCCAACGGCTACGGCGAGTTCAGGTAACCCTGCCCTAATACCTCTTGAGTCAGACAATGTAGATTTATCGCTAGAATATTACTTTGATGAAACCAGCTACGTATCAGTAGGTTTTTACGATAAACGGGTTAAAAACTTTATTGGTAACGAACAAGTTGAAGAGAACATATTTGGGTTGACGGATGCTACGGCAGGTCCTCGTGCACAGGCAGCTATGGACGAACTTGAAGCCCGCGGCATTCCTATCAGCGATACCTCGTTATTTAACATGGTCGCTGCAATGGAAAATGGTGTCGATTACGACTCTATGACCGACGAACAGTTCGAAGCGGAATACGACATTATTCCAAATGGTGATGACCCATTGATGACTTTTATCAATTCGAAGCCTGTGAATAACAAAAACGCCAATATTTACGGATTTGAGCTGGCTGCACAGCACTTCTTCGGCGATACCGGTTTTGGTATTCAAGCGAACTATACAACGGTTACCGGTGACATCGGGTTTGATAACAACGCTAACCCAAGTATTACTCAGTTTGCGCTAGTCGGCTTAAGTGATACCGCTAACCTGATATTCATGTATGAAATGGATGCACTTCAAGCACGTATTGCCTATAACTGGCGTGATAAGTTCCTTGATACGACGTCTCAATATGTGAATGAGCCAGGTTATACTGAAGCATACTCACAAATTGATTTTAGTATGTCGTATGAGGTGACGGACGCATTGACGGTATCGTTCGAAGGGATAAACATTACCGATGAAAATATTCGTCGACACGGAAGAACTAGCGCAATGCTATGGAAACTAGATGAATTAGGCGCACGTTACGCATTGGGTGCTCGTTACACCTTCTAAGTAACTGGTAAGCTAAATTGATAAATGGCCTATTGGGGTGGAATGTATTGCACCTCAATGGGCTTTTTTGTCATAGTGGATCCTAAAGAAAATACTAAATTAAACACAACGCTTAGTAATAAAGAAACAACCCCCTACAAAAAATGAAAAGGGTAAACAGTGTCGAACCAACCTATTAAGCATGTAGTCATTGTGGGCGGTGGAACCGCTGGTTGGCTGTGCGCTGGAGTATTAGCCGCTAGGCTGGGTAAAAGAATAAGCAACAGAACAAATACCAATAGCAACAACCCAAACCACGCACAAAACATCAGTGATGAAAGCGCCATACACATTACACTGGTGGAATCGCCTAATGTGCCAAGTATCGGCGTGGGAGAAGGCTCTTGGCCTTCGTTACGAGATACACTTCAAGAAATAGGTATCAAGGAAGCGGATTTTCTTACTTGTTGTAATGCATCCTTCAAACAAGGCTCTACCTTTGCGGGTTGGCGAAACGGCCATCAAGATGACAAATACCAACACCCTTTCACTACACCCACAGGCTATACTGAACTGGATATTCACCGTTGCTGGCAACAGCTTTTCAGCAGCGAATCGTTTGAGCAAAGTTTCTGCTTACAACCCGATATTTGTGATGCTGGGCTAGCACCAAAGCAAAGCTCAACACCAGAATATGCCTACGTGCTCAATTACGGCTATCATTTTGATGCCACTGCACTGGCAACCTTGCTCACCAACCATTGTAAAAACAACCTAGGTGTAAAGCACACCCAAGCACATATTGCGAATGTGGTTGGTCAGGATAATGGCGATATCGAGTCGCTGGTGACTGAAAACGGCGATACGATAAAAGGTGACTTGTTTATTGATTGTAGCGGTCAACAAGGGCTATTAATCGACAAACATTATCATGTGCCATGGCATTCAGTGTCGTCGGTGCTGCTAAATAACCGCGCCGTGGCAGTACAGGTGCCTTATGGCAGCAGCGACATAAAGGCTTCCGCCGATACAATTGCTTCAACGACAATCGCCACTGCCCAAACCTGCGGATGGACATGGGATATTGGCTTGCAACACCGTCGTGGTGTGGGGCTAGTGTATGCCAGTGACTATGCAAGCGAGGAAAACGCAGAATCTCTCTTGCGCGAGCACTTGGCGAAGCGGTTACCCCAAAGTGAAATAGAAAACCTTAAATATAGACATTTACAGTTTGACCCAGGCTATCGAAAGCAGTTTTGGGTAAATAATTGTATTGGTATGGGAATGTCAGCAGGCTTTATCGAGCCGTTAGAGGCCTCGGCAATTGCGATGGTTGAGCTAGGTATTCGCATGCTGTGCGACCAGTTTCCGCAGAACCGACAACACATGAGCCACGTGGCCACGCGTTACAATCAGCGTTTTACCTATCGCTGGGAAAGAGTTATCGACTTTTTAAAACTACACTATGTGTTAAGCGAAAGAGAAGAGCCCTATTGGTTGGCACAGCGAAGCGAGTCAAGCATTCCAGATTCGCTAAACGCGCTACTCGATTTGTGGCAATATCAAGCCCCTTCTCGTTACGATCTTATTGAAAACGAAGAAATCTTTCCCTCGGCAAGCTATCAATACATTTTGTACGGTATGGGGTTTCACACCAACGACAGACAGCTTGATAAAAACAGCAACATGGTTAAAAAAGCCTTCGCGTTAAAACAAAGTCTACAACAAGGCAAAAGCCAACTACTTGCTGGGTTGCCGACCAACCGCGATTTACTCTCCGCCATTTCTCATCAATTAGAGAAAGACACCACAGCAAATAATAACGACAAGAAAGAAGGACCTCGCCATGATGTCATCGGTTTCCGATAATCTAAACGCTATGGGTACAGGGGCGAAAAACAGCCCAGTGAAGCGTGTAGTAATTGCAGGGGGCGGCACCGCCGGTTGGATGGCCGCCGCTGCGCTTTCAAAGTTACTTGGCAAATCACTATCCATTACGCTGGTGGAATCAAAAGATATAGGTATTGTTGGTGTGGGCGAGGCGACAATTCCTCCTATTCGCACTTTTCACAAGTTATTGGGCATAGACGAAAAAGCCTTTATGCGTGCCACCAATGCCACCTTCAAATTGGGTATAGAGTTTGAAAACTGGCGAGAGCAAGATCACAGTTATATTCATTCTTTCGGCGTAACGGGTCGAGAGTGCTGGGCGGGCGAATTTCATCACTTTTGGCTGCGAGCAAAAGCCCTTGGTTTTGGTGGTGACTTTGGTGACTACTGCACCGAATTAAAAGCGGCACAAGAAGGCAAGTTTGCCTATGGCGAACGCATGCCAATGAACTTTGCCTATCACTTTGATGCCGTGGCTTACGGACGCTTTTTAAAAGGGCTGGCAGTAGATGCGGGAGTGACGCATATTGAAGGTGATATTCAACATGTAAGTAAATGCTCACATACTGGTTGTATATCTAGTATAAAGCTATCGGATGGTCAGGAGATTACAGGCGATTTATTTATCGATTGCACTGGGTTTAAAGGGCTGTTGATAGAAAAATCACTTCATACCGGGTATGAAAACTGGAGCCATTGGCTTCCCTGCGACAGCGCTTTGGCAGTACAAACCGCGTCGACGGGCGCGCCCATTCCTTATACAAAAAGTGTGGCACATACTGCGGGATGGCGCTGGAAAATTCCGCTTCAAAATCGAGTGGGCAATGGTTTAGTGTATTGCAGCAATTATATGAGCGATGACGAAGCCAAAGACACCTTATTAAGTGCCATAGAAGGCGAAACTCTAAATGAACCAAGAATTATAAGATTTACACCAGGTAAACGTCGGTTAGGGTGGAATAAAAACTGTGTTGCATTAGGGTTAGCCAGTGGTTTTATCGAACCTTTGGAGTCTACTAGTATTCACCTGATCATGACCGGTATTGTACGCTTAATGCGCTTGTTTCCATTTGATGGAATAACCCAATCGACGGTAAATGAATACAATAATAAGTACAACAGTGAAATGGCAGCCATTCTCGATTTTATTGTGATGCATTATAAAGTGACCAACCGAAAAGACAGCCCATTCTGGGAACATTGCAATAGCATGGACATTCCGCCCTCCCTCACCCACAAAATAAATCTGTTTAAACAAACTGGGAGAGTGTTCTTAGATGACGGTGATATTTTCCGCGTAGATTCATGGACACAAGTTATGATGGGGCAAGGCGTGGTGCCACAGCAATACCATAGGGTGGCCGATGAAATGTCTGAAACCGAACTTGAGCGGTTTCTAGCCGGCTTAAAACAGCAGGTAGACAACCAGGTATCAGCGTTACCGTCTCATCAAGACTTCCTTGAGAAATACCTGTAATTAATACAGCGAATTTGATTATTCTGTTTCGCCATAAACTCATTCAATGATTAGGCTAATTATTTAGTTATTGTGAACTGCTAAGCTATAGCCAACGTTAAGCATTAGCGCCTAAATTAGTAAAGACGTTGCCAATAACACCTACTCACAGTGCATGCATAGTTCGCCCCTTAGCGTGGTGCACAAATATTCTTAAATAGGAAAATAGCCAGATGAAAGCTTACTCAGTATTGGATGTAATCGTTAAAGATGAGAGTTGGGTTCCAGCGTATATGGAAAGCGTGGGTGACATAGTGTCGAAACACGGTGGGGTATATTTAGCTAATAGCACTAACTACGAATTTGTAGAAGGTAGCGGTAATAAAGAAGCGGCGCGGGTTATTATTGAATGGCCATCTGTAGATGCTGGTAAAGCGTTTATGTCAGACCCAGCCTATCTTCCCCATTTAAAAGGGCGTCAAGCCGGCACCATCAGTAATCACTTTTTGATTGAAGGCAAAGCCTGATATTGCGTTAGCGCAGTGTCCGCGGCATTAGTGTCGCGTTGGCTCTTTAACAACACGCCGTAAGCACTATGCCGGAAGTGTGTAGATTAGTTTTCTATCCAAGCTCGGCCTAGTGCGAATGGAAGTGTTATCAATTAGCGTGGCATATTCCCAATCTGCTTTAGAATACTGCCGAAGGCTTTGCCACCATTTTTTTGAATTTGCTTATCGAAATATAAACTACCTAAAACAAAAATGGTGATGTGGCCAATTGAGCGCCATGTCGCATGGGTTTTGCCGTCGATTTCCTTCAACGTAATTTCACCTAATTGGTGATCATAAGGAAGCGGTTTTGACTTCACCACTTTATAGCCTAATTTATAGGGAGGATCGTAAGCGACTATTTCTTCATGCAAATTGGCCCCACCCGCAATAATCTCTCTTACAGCACCAAGACCATTTTGTTCCAACTTACCTTCAACAATAAGGTTGGATGCTTCCACGCCTTTAAATTGTGCATAGTTTGCATGGTCACTTAACGTGGCAAAAACAAAGTCTATTGGCTGGTCGATAATCCGCTCTACATAAATTGAAAACATCCACTGCCCCTGATGCATTTATTGTTATTGAGTACGACTGATTTATTCACTGCTTACTCAAATATAAAGCAACAGATATATAGCTCAAATAACCACTTTTGATTTGTAACTATAGCTTGAGGGAGGGCGCTGATAAGCACTTATGGTAAAAGCATAAAAAAACCTCGCGAAATAGCGAGGTTTCTATGTTTATTGTTCGATTTACCAAGCGCTAGAGAGCTTTATTCTATATTCTGGATCTGCTCGCGCATCTGCTCAATCAACACCTTAAGTTCAACCGCCGATTGGGTGATATCAGTATTAATTGATTTTGAACCAAGCGTGTTCGACTCGCGGTTAAATTCCTGCATCATAAAATCTAAACGACGGCCAACTGCCCCGCCCTTTTTAAGAATGTTGCGGGTTTCTATTACATGAGCGTTTAAGCGGTCTAACTCTTCGGCAACATCTACTTTTTGCGCAAGCATAATCATTTCTTGTTCGAAGCGGCCTGCATCTAGCTCAATTTTGGCTTCTTCGAAGCGGGCTTGTACTTTCTCGCGCTGCCACACCATAATTTCAGGCATACGGGCGGTTACTTTCTCGGCTTCTACTTCAATGGCGTCTAAACGCTGAGTGATCATACCTTTCAACGCTTCGCCTTCGGTGGCGCGTGCGCTTATAAAATCGTTAAGTGCTTGGTCGAACGCAGCCATAACATCGCCATGAATGGTGTCCATGTCGGCTTCTTCGGCAGCAATAACACCAGGCCAGCGCAATACGTCTAGCGGGTTTACACCGGTAGATTGCCCGTGAGCTTGCACCCAGTCGGCGGCGTGAAGTACTTGCTTAGCTAACGCTTCGTTAAGGTTAAGTGTGGTTACAGCAGCATCGTTAGCGGTGAAACGTAACGCGCACTCTACTTTTCCGCGCGCCAGTTTCTTTCTAAAACGTTCGCGAAGCACAGGCTCTAAAGAGCGAAATTGCTCGGGTAAGCGGAAGTAGGTTTCTAGGAAACGTTGGTTAACAGAGCGTATTTCCCATACCGCGGAGCCCCAGTCTTTTTTCGTTTCTACCCGCGCGAATGCGGTCATGCTGTAAATCATAAATAGTCCTTTTATTGCACTTTTTGCAAATGAAAGCCTGCAAAAACAACCCGCTGTCGCGCATTGTGTCATCATTATCATCAGGCAGGTTTTCTTGTATTCACTATAGTAGCCTACATTGATAAGAGTTCGATATGTTAAAAGGGCGAAAGTTCGTTTTTAACAGCTGGTATTAGTGCGTTATACTTACGCCCCAAACTCAGGCTTGTCTGCACACATATCCAATATTCCGTGTGTTACTTGCCAGAACTATTTCTTTTATAAGCATTCATCTCGTGGAGAACTCTATGCGTCCAAGCGGCAGAACCGCCAATCAAATTCGCCCCGTTACTATTACTCGTCAGTACACATGTCACGCTGAAGGCTCAGTGCTGGTGGAGTTCGGCAACACTAAAGTGTTGTGTAACGCCACGGTTGAAGAAGGCGTGCCTCGTTTCATGAAAGGCCAGGGCAAAGGTTGGATCACGGCGGAATACAGCATGCTTCCTCGTGCTACTCATACTCGAAGTGGTCGTGAAGCTGCTCGTGGTAAGCAAGGTGGCCGTACGCTAGAAATTCAACGCCTTATTGCGCGCTCGCTTCGCGCTGCAGTAGATTTGAAACTACTAGGCGAAAACACGATCACGCTTGATTGTGATGTTATTCAGGCTGACGGCGGTACACGTACTGCGTCTATCACGGGTGCATGTGTGGCTTTAGTTGATGCGTTAACGTATATGCGTAGCAAAGGCATTTTGAAAGCCAACCCTCTTAAGCACATGATTGCGGCGTTGTCGGTAGGTATTTATAAAGGTACGCCTATTGCTGACCTTGAGTACACCGAAGATTCAGTAGCCGAAACAGATATGAATATCGTCATGACCGAAACCGGTAAGCTTATTGAAGTACAAGGTACTGCAGAAGGTGAACCGTTTGCGTTTGAAGAGCTTGATGAAATGCTGACGATTGCTAAGCACGGCTTGCGCGAATTGTTCGACATTCAAAAAGCAGCACTGGCGTAAGGAGTTACCATGAAAGCGTTTCAGCGCAGTTTTATTGAATTTGCCATTGAGCGTGGTGTACTTAAATTTGGTGAGTTCACCTTAAAGTCTGGCCGTGTAAGCCCGTACTTTTTTAACGCTGGATTATTTAATTCTGGCGGCGACTTAGCAAAGTTGGGGCGCTTTTATGCCGATGCATTAGTGGATGCTGGGGTGGAATTCGACGTATTGTTCGGCCCTGCCTATAAAGGCATTCCTATTGCTACAACGACTGCGGTAGCCTTAGCCGATAGCCATCATCGTGATGTGCCTTACTGCTTTAATCGCAAAGAGGCGAAAACTCATGGTGAAGGGGGCAACTTAGTAGGTAGCCTGCTGGAAGGTCGCATCATGTTAGTGGATGATGTAATTACCGCAGGTACGGCTATTCGTGAGTCTATGACCTTAATAGAGCAGCACAAGGCGAGTTTATCCGGCGTGCTTATTGCGCTAGACAGGCAAGAACGCGGTAAGGGTAAATTATCTGCTATTCAAGAAGTCGAGCGCGATTTTGGTACTACCGTGATTGCTATTGTCACGTTAGCTGATGTGGTGACTTACTTAACTGAGCAAGACAACATGACCAATGAAATCAACGCGATAAATACATACCGTGAAACCTATGGTATCTAAGTATGGCGACTGAATTTCAACAAGCCTTTGATGAAGCCACAACGCATTTAGATGCGTTGGGGCTTCGTTGCCCAGAGCCCGTGATGATGGTGCGTTTGCAAATACGTAAGCTGGAAGACGGTCAGACTTTGTCGGTAACGGCAGATGACCCTTCAACGGCACGGGATATACCCAGTTTTTGTCGATTTATGGAACATACCCTTGTGGCATCACAAACCGATGTAATGCCGTATCAGTATGTGATCAAAAAAGGGGGGTAAGGCGCGCTTAGCGCTTTTAGTCAACTCAGGTTCGACGATATCTGGCTTCAAACCCGCAATAAATACCAAACATAATAAACCCGACTCCCATGGCAGCTAGCATGTAGAGCCCGAACGTTTGCTGGGTAAGGGTTTGTAGTGCTTGTTGCAGCCCTCCCGCTTCAGATGGGTCGTTTTTTACCGCAGATATGACAAAGAAACTGCCCACCAGAAAATACACCACACCTCTGGCAAAATAGCCTATACTACCAAACACTTTGGTCGTTTTCCGTTTGTGACCCGTTAGCTTTGCTTGTTCAAATTTTTTGAGGAAGTCTGCTTTGTAAGCGTGTTTAAACTGCATAAAAGCAAATATAAGCACACCTGCACCAATAGCGGCAACCAAATAGGTTCCCCATTGATACTGCAGAAGTTGATGGCTTACCTGCTCCCCTTTTGAGCCACCGCTACCAGTCGAACTATTGCCTGAGTTGCTGCCAATAAGTACCTTTGCACCTAAGAACGCGGCACCAAAATAGAATAGTCCCGATACAAACAAAAACACGCGCATAATAATGTCTTTGGTTTTTGTCATATCTAGTGATTCGGTGTTTAAAATACTTTGAAGCCATCGCCACAGGGCGTAGCTCACTAATCCCGCTATTAAAATAGCTAGTAACACTTGACCAAACGGCTGTGATTTGAGTGTGACAAACACGTGTTCTTGTGTCGCTTTTTCACGGTCTGCAGCAGTAATTACCGAGGAAAGAATAAAGAGACCAAGCATGGAGTACATGATGGTTTTCGCGCTATAACCTGCGCTAGCAACGGCGGAAAGCCAGTTTGATGTATCGCGCACGGTGCGCTCCTCGTTCGTATAATTGAATTTCGTTTATTACGATTATCAAGAATCGAACCACTAGTTATAAAGGCGTGAATAATAGAAGCGTAAAAAAAAACCTGCGCAGTGCCTCGGTAGTGCGTTTTACTTGCTATTACCTATTTGTTGTTACCACTTACGGCTTGTAACAGAAGTTGCTGCAATTGTTGTTTGCTACGAGAGCAGTTGCAATGTATGTCTGACACGTGCAAGTTTTGCCCGCTTAACATTTTTCGAAGCACTGATGCTTTAACGTTGAGTGAGATAAAATCATTTTTGTCGTGAAAGTTTTCTACTGTCATGCTGATGTCCCTCGCCTTCATGGGGTATGTTTTACGGTTGATTGGTTGTATCACTAGTGCAACGATAGCGCCTGCTGATGCTCAACTGGCATACAACCGCTACCCTGCTCAAGCGCAACTTGTATGGCGCAAATAAGCTTACATACCGAGGGCTTGCTGGCATGCAAAGGCAGTATGGCGATAAGTTGCTGGTGACACTCTTGTAGAATTTGGTGCGCTTCGTGTTTTTTATCTTCTTTGTGTAACAACGAAGATAAATACATGGCCATTGTGCCAAAGGCCAATACATCTTCGTGAATAGATTTATCAATCGTATCGGAAACCGGCTGTAAGGCGGTAAGAACAACTTTAGCGGCTTCGAAGGTTTGATAGCCAAGGCTCCTCGCCTCGTTATATTTGCCCGCTTGGTGAGCTTGCTGCGTTTGTACCTGCATAGCGATTCTGTGCTCGCGGGCGTGTGAAGGGTTTAGCTGTAACCACTTCCTGTAGACTGGGCATAACCGTTGTAAATTCATAATTTGCACCTCCTAAAAACTACATTAGTGCAAATGAGAATTATTATCAAATGTAAAATTGAAAAATTTTATCGAAGTAATTTACAAAGCAGATTAGTGCGTTAAGTGCGCATTAAATAGTGCTAGAAAAACCACTAACCTTTCAACACATTAACCGTAAACCATACGCCAATAACCAATGCAGTGAGCACGGCGATGGCGGCAATTTTATATTTCTTAATAAGCTGCTCGGCCTTGTTTCCCGCGAAATACACTACGGCGGCTAAGCCAAAATAGCGGATGGCCCGCGCGATCACCGTGGCTAACAGAAAAAGGCCGAGTGAGAATTTGGTAGCACCTGCTGCTAACATGGCCACTTGAAAGGGGATGGGGGCAATACCTAATGTCATCACAAACCAAAAACCTTGGTTCTGCATTTGTTGTTTAACACTGTTGAATTGTTGTTGGCTGGAAAAAGTATCAATTACCCACTGGCCGAGTAGGTCGAATAAATAATACCCTAGCGCGTAGCCAAATATTGCACCCACTACACAGCCCAAGGTTGCCATTAGCGCTATCAGCCAAAGCTTATCGCGACGGGCTTGCATCAAGGGCACCATAACCGCTTCAAGAGGCACCGGCACAATAGTCGACTCTAAAAAAGACGCAAACGTAATACTGGTAAGCATGTGTTTGGAGTCTACCAGTTGCTTTGTCTTTTTCTTTACCTTTTTACCCAGTGCCATCTTTTATTTTTACTGCCTTGACGTTAATGCGGCCCTGATACCCAAAGCCTTCCTTTATTGTTTGTAAATTTTGCCGTCCTTCATTACAAAAGACACACTTTCTAAAAGCGATATGTCTTCTAGCGGGTTACCTACCACGGCCACCAAGTCGGCAAATTTTCCAGCCTCTAATGTACCTAATGTATCACTAACGCCCAGCAATGCCGCGCTATTAGCGGTGGCGCTCAATAGCGCGTCTGCTTCAGACATGCCTGCTTCAACCATTAGGGAGAATTCTTGCGCGTTATCGCCATGTGCAGAAACTCCGCTGTCTGTTCCAAAAGCAATTTTTACGCCTGCTTTGTGAGCCTTTTCAAAGGTATTTTGAATTAGCGGGCCAATTGCCGCGGCTTTTGGGCGCACTAGTTCAGGAAAGTAACCGTCTATTTTCGCTTTATCGGCAACAAATTTACCCGCCAAAATCGTTGGCACATAGTAAGTCCCTTTTTGTTTCATTAGTTCGCGCACTTCGTCGTCCATATAGGTGCCGTGTTCAATAGAGTCAACGCCAGCGACAATAGCGCGTTTCATGCCTTCTTTACCGTGCGCGTGAACCGCTACCGTCATGCCGTAATCTTTTGCGGTCTGTACAATAGCGTCTAATTCATCGGTCATAAATTGTGGGTTTTGACCGCTTTTCGCTACGCTCAATACGCCGCCAGTGGCAGTGATTTTAATTAAATCTGCACCGTCTTGATAACGGGAGCGAACGGCTTCACGGGCTTCTACTTCGCCGTTAACCACGCCTTGTTTAGGGCCAACGTCGGGGCGCAGTAAGTGAGATAATCCGTTGCTTGGGTCGGCATGTCCGCCAGTGGTGGCTATTGATTTTCCAACCGTGAATATACGCGGGCCGGTGGCATAACCTCTACTGATCGCATTTCGAAGAGAGACAGTTTCATGATAGCCGTCACCTAAATTACGTACTGTGGTAAATCCAGCATCTAGCGTAATTTCAGCATAGTTAGCGGCCTTAAGTGCATAGTCAGCCTCATTCAATGAAAAGCGTTCTAAATAGGTTTGAGGGCCACCATGCTGGGAAGATAGATGAACATGCATATCCATCAAGCCAGGCATTACTGTGGCATGCTTTAAATCGATAACCGTGTCTGATTCTGAGGGTGTTTTATAGCCAGACTCTACCGACGCAATTTTGTTGCCCTCGATAATAATGGTCACTTCGCTTTTAAGCTTGTCCGACGTACCGGTGAAGGCTTTACCCGCGTGCACTAAGGTGGCGGAAAAGGCAGGCGCTGAAAGAGCAATTGTGCCAAGTGTTGCCAGTCCTAAGGAAATAGCTAAGGAAGTCAGTGTCTTTTTCATGATGGTTCTTCTTATGATGTGTGAATAGACGAAGAACCAATGTAGAACACCAGCAAAGCTAACGCAAAACTTTGCGCTACGTTATCGGTGTTATTTTACTTGCTGTGATATTTAAAACTGCTCGCAATCGCCTTCGCCTTCGCCATCTTCAGCTTCTGCCCAAGCTTTTAAACAGAGACTTTTAACCAAAGGCTTTCATCGAAGCTTAATGCTAAAGCCTTGCACCACTATTTAGTGGGCACGGCGCCAATAATGAAGGGGATAGAATTCGAGGTAACCACAAATTGCGTTTCATCACCTTCATGCTGCTCGGTAGCGTGCTCAAGCAGTTGGTAATAAACGTTTTGGTGCAAGCGCGCCCACAAATTGCGTCTAACTAAAACATAGGGAATGGGCGTTGCTTCGGTATCTTGTAAGTCGGGGGGGGGCTTGCGTAAGCTGAGTTGTTCTGCCGAGCTCAGTGTAACGATATCGCCAGTTTGCGTGGTGAGCTCTAAGCAATCGTTATCAAAACGCCACTCGGTAATCAAAAAAGGAACGTCTTCTACGGTAATGCCCACTTTTTCAACAGGGGTAACCAGAAAATAATTGTCGTTTTCTTTTTTAAGCACAGAAGCGAACAACTTAACTAGGCTTGCTCGACCTATGGGGCTACCTTCGTAAAACCAACGGCCATCTAGCGCGATGGTTAAATTGATATCACCGCAAAAAGGCGGGTTCCACTTTTCCACCGGCGGAAGGGGGCGCGCCTTGTCAGACGTGCCCTTTAATTGCTGTTGAAATCTAGTTAGATCCATTTTCTTCAAGTAACACTTTAATTTCACGCAGCTTTGCTTTAATACGGCGCATATTGTCTGGGCCTGTACGAAGCAACTGCTTCTGCGGCTCGTTTAGATTCTCTAAACGAGGATCGGTGTACTTATAGGTAACTGAATCGGTATACACTTCAACAGGTACCGGCACTTCAGGTGTATCGAGCAACTGATCGATAGCATCTAATACCACTTCATTGAAGTTTTTATTCGAATCGCCAATTTCTGCGTATTTGTCTTGAATGTCGCCTTTATAAATATCGTACATGCCCAATAACGCTTCACTTTCAAAAGACTCAAGCATGTTTACATAAGGTGTATAGCGCTTATAGCTTGCGGCATCAATCCATTGCTTTCCAGCCTGCGAATAAACACGAAATGTTTGTTCAGGAGGCGTAAGCAACTGGTGATTGGGCGCCATTTCATCATTCGCTAAGTTGGTAACCGAGACCACAAATCGTTGTAATAAACCTTCATTCACAATCATGCGGTTTACGCTGTCGTCAGTGGCGGTAGAAATATCCAGCAGTGATGATTTTATGGCTGGGTCGCTCACATCTAACGGCTCAGGATCTGGCTCTACAGGTTCCGGCATTGGAGGGACTTCGTCTGGCTCTTCAAGCTCTAAAGGTGGCGGAGCAGGCTTAGTTTCAAAAACGTCGGGCACTTCTTCAACAGGCGCTTCCGCATCTGGCTGAATAACTTCAGGCTCGGGGGCGACGGGCTCTTCTTCTTTCGAAGGCCAAAACACGAGAGCCAAGATGACTACAATTATTACCCCGATAATAAGAAAATGGGGACCTAACGTACGCTTTTCTGACGATTCGCTCATAATATCTCCGCTGCAATAACTGATCTAATATTAATACTATCAGAGATAACACCCAATATTTGGATATCACGCAAGAGAATTGTTCTCTGATGAAGGTAATTTCCTTATTTAGAACACTTTTTAACGTAATTGGTTCGCAATTCGATCGTAATTTGTAGCAATTTCTTAGCGATAGCAGCTAGTTTTAAGAAATGTTACAAGGAGAAACTTTGGTGTCATCATTCTATAAATTCCTTAATTTTGCAGTGAAATATAAAATAACTTGATTATTTGCTACATATTATTAACAATTCAAATGGGTTTAAAATGCGTAGATATTATGACTGTCATTCTTTTTGCTATTCCTGTATTCATTCTTCTTATCGCCATTGAAATACTTGTCGATAAGCGAAAAAAAACAGGTCACTATCGTGCAAACGATGCGATTACCAGTCTAAGCATGGGCGTGTTATCGAGAATAATGGCCCTTGGGCATCAACTTATACCGCTCACTTTTTATGTGTTGGTGTTTAATACTTTTGCATTTACCGAGCTGAGTTATTCGCATTGGGTCTGGGTAGCTGCGTTCATATTGTACGATTTCTTTTATTATTGGAATCATCGCATGGGCCATGAAATGAGTATTTTATGGGCTGCGCATGTGGTGCACCATTCTAGCGAAGATTACAACCTAACTACTGCATTGCGGCAAACGAGTGGCGCTATTTTCAGTTGGATTTTCTATCTGCCATTGGCGTTGGTAGGCTTTCCGCCCGAGATGATAATTACCGTTGGTGCACTTAACTTGATATATCAATTCTGGGTACATACTCAGCATATTGATAAACTAGGCTGGATGGAAAAATGGTTTGTTACCCCCTCGAACCATCGTGTACATCACGCCCAAAACCGTGTTTATATCGATAAGAATTATGGTGGTGTGTTCATCATATGGGATCGTTTATTCAATACCTTTATTCCAGAATTAGAAAGTGACAAACCGGTATTCGGCATTCGCGGTGCATTGAAAAGTTTTAACCCTTTGTGGGCGAATGCACAGCTTTATAGTCAATTAGCCAAAGACAGCTTTTACACCACACGTTGGCAAGATAAACTGCGTGTGTGGTTTGGTCGCACGGGGTGGCGCCCCAAAGACGTGGCCGAACGCTTTCCCTTCGAAAAGGCGCCGCTGTCCTCGTTCAAAAAATTTAATCCTGCATTGGCTGCCCCTGTTACTTTTTACAGTGTGGTGCAGCACGTTATCGTGTTGTCTATCACCGTATACTTATTGCTTTTTATTGAAGCATTAAGTGGTGCTCACCAGTTAATATTGGTGGCGACAATAGTGGCGATGAGTATCCAAAATGGGTTTGTTTTGGCCGGTTCAAAATTGGCGTTAGCGCTAGAAGGGCCTCGACTACTGATATTTCCACTGATGTGGCTAGGAAGTGGGCTTGTTATTCCTTCGGCCATATTTGGTGGCGCGTGTTTGGTCAGTATGATCATGCTCGTTAGGGCTGTGCGCTCTAGTGTGACACTCAGCAATATGGCTGAAAGCGTGTCTTCAGAGGATACCGATACTCAAGCATCAATACCATCGTAATGAACCTGTTTATCCCCAGCACCGTAAGAAGCAGCGTAAAAATTATCAAAAAAGTCATCGGTTGATTTACGTGCGCTGAGGGGCGGTTATGCACAAGTTTCTATTTACCCATATTGAAGGTAAGTCTTTAAACATCGATTATCTTGAAGTTCAGTCGTATGAGATGAACGTTTATTTGGTCTACCTAACCGTGGGGGACAAAAGCGGCATGGTGTACGACAAGCAAGACCGACCCATGCGTTTTTTCAGTACAGGCCAAATACGAGAAGTATTTTCTCACTGCACTGTCCAGCAAGCCGTTATGAAACACGACTCCCCCTATGACGAAATGATTGGTAACCCACCCAAAAGTGCAGAACAAATGGCGTTACCATTTAGCATGCAGTTGCCTTATTAGTTACTTACGGTGCTAAGGTGATATTTGGACGGCCGCCAAGGCGTTAGGTCAGGGCTGTAATCTCAGGGCTTTAGCCAAGGCTCTGCGGCGGCGCGCATATTAACTTGTGTGCCTAATCGCTTAGCCAACATGTACAGCCCCCCTAACTTGCGATGAATAAACAATGCATCAACTGGCGGTGTGTGCCAAAAATCATGCTGCATGGTTAACGCCACGCCTTTGTCGTGCAGTCTTGGCAACAGGTCGCTATTGCCGAAATCGTAGGGGCCGTCTTCTCTAATTGCTTCACACGCTTCCATTCCCAATGCCACAACACGATCTTGCTGTGCAACAGTGTGTTCTTGGTTTATTAAGCCAATTTGTAGGGCAGCGTGTTGCATGTCTTGTTTATTACCGCTGGCAGCACTTTGAAGCAGAGCTTGGTAGCCCATCGCAATATCGTCTGGTACTTCACGCGTTGCCCCGAAGTCTAGTAATACCCATTGCTGAGTATCTTCTTTGTATCGATAGTTGGCTAAGTTCGGGTCGCTTTGAAGTAGCTTAAAGCCAAATATCTCGTTAAAAAATAATTGGAATAGTGACGTCATTAACTTGTTGCGAGTTTCTTGGGGAGCGTTCATTGCAGCATCAAGGGGGCTAGCTTCAATAAAGTCCATTGTCAGCACAGAGTCTGTTGTTAATTGTGGATGAACACTGGGTATTACAAATTGGGTAGCGAATTCAGCATCGTTATGCTGCGTTACCGCGTCTTTATAGCGCGATAGCATGCTGGCTTCGCGGTGATAGTCGGCTTCTTGATGAAGTTGAATTTTTGCTTCTTCTAACAGCGGGCCAATATCTAACGAACTCGGCACCAAACCTGTGAGTTTAATCAGTGTTGCTACGTTATCAACATCGCTACTGATACTTTTACGTACACCAGGATACTGTACCTTTGCGGCCAGCATTTTCCCGTCCATAGTAATCACTTTGTGTACCTGACCGATGGAAGCGGCGGCAACGGGCGCATAGGAAAAATATAGCAAGTCATCATGCCAACTTTCTCCCCATTGAGCCTTTAGCGTGGTATCTAATTGGGCTTTTGGCATAGGATCGGCATCTTCCCTTAGCCTAGCTAATATAGTAGCGAGTTCTGGCGGTAAAAAGTCGCCCGTATCCATAGAGATAAGCTGACCTAGCTTCATGGCGGCACCACGCATGGTGGCGAGCTGATCGGCAATGTTGGTAATATTTTTTGGTGTCAGTAACAATGCGCTAAGTGCAGGGCGTTCGCCCTTAATCCATTGGCTGGCACCATTAGTAACAACATTACCCGCAATTTTGCCTGCCAAAGCACCTAGGCGCCCTACTCTCCCAATTCGAGAAGACGGTACTGCTCGCGCTTTTCGTTCATCGGTATTTTTTGCCATGAAGTAACCTTGGAAGCCTTTAATCTTTTATGAAACGCGGGCAGCCCCATTTAATGAAGACCACCCTGTGAGACCCAATCTGTGAGGTCCAACCTACGGCATCCAGCCTACGAGTACCAAATTATCTTAGTACTTATACGCTAAAGTGTCGTTGGTCGATTACTTCTTAATTTTTTGTATATTGCTTAGTTAAATAGTGCTGCATTGAGGTGTTACGAAGCTCTAGCTACGCTACTGGGGATAAAACTACCGATGATCACACAATCAGCTCTCAAATTACCGGTGCTCAATATAGGCGTTTAGACTATCTGAGCTACCATTTGTAGTATAAGGCCAACTACGCTGCCTATTGCGAACCCTACCCAGCCATTTCTTGTCATATAGCGAAATAATGCCGCGCCAAATATTCCACACCATAGCATGGCTGAATATACCGCTATCATGCCCTCACCCGTGCCGCTGTTAGGTAAAAACATCATCACAATGAAGGTAAGTGCCATGGCGCCGCTAAGTAGCACCCACATAATATTCTTGTTATTGGAAAACGCATTGGTGGTTGTATTATCGCTCATGGAAAGTCCCCATGGTGTGAGTTAAAAGCATGCCCTTACTTGTCCCTTTTTTATAAAAATCGACATTCATTTATTAATATAAACCGATTGTTCTAAAAACTGGGTATTAGGTTAACTTAGGCGAGATTAACGCAAATGGGAATAAGACTTCAGGGGGATATAAAAAAGCACTGCGAAGTGGCAGTGCTTTAAATCAGTAATAGGAAGTTGAATAAAGATTAAGTAACACGTACATAATGCGCTTAGTGCATTAATGATGGTCGCTAGCAAATTCCACTTCAAGCAAGGTGACGTTGTCGGTGAAGGTCAGGGTTTTTAAAGGCCCATTCCCTTCTACGTTTAACGTATTAACTTGCGTTGGCCACAAATCACGTAAGGCATCGTGACGAATCATCAAACCATCTAACTCTGGCGGTTGAGCGGTTTCTTGGTACACCCAAAAGTGATTACCATCCAACTCAAAACCGACCAAACCTAAGTCTAATGACTTTTCCTCACCGTTTAACAACGCAAAATGGTTGCTCACGTAATCAGCGAAGGCTTGTTGGGTTTTCTCTTCTTCCATAATATCGGCGTGCTTATCAAACAGCACTTTTACAGCATGCTCGGCATCGTGCAGGTTAAAGCGGTGCATTACTTCAATGTTTTGCGTTCTAGGGTTGAACAACACTGTTGTGATAGCGGCTTTAACTTGGTGCGCGTTAGCCCAAGTACTGAATAAACCGGTACATAAAAAAACAGCCACAAGCAGCGCCGTTAGGCTCTGCTTGTGGTTTTTAGCAGATAACTGAAAAGGCATAACCTTAGTTGTCATCTTCGTCTTCGTCATCATCGTCGGTCTTTAGCTCGGTTTTTACGTCGTTCATAAGATCGCGATACTCGTAAGTGTTACGAGGCTTAGACTTGTACGCTTCAATACGTGAAGGAATGATTTGACGCGGATAATGGTTGTTTTCAACATCTACGTCTGCGGTTTCCCAATGTGGGTCAACCGTTACGCTTACTAGCTCTTTGCCTTTTTCAGTGACAATCAGCTTGCTTACCGCTTTCGGTGTACGACGCCAAATTTCAGCAGGAATACGCATCTCTTGTGTAGTGCCATCCTCGAATGCTAGCTCAAGAATAATCGGCATAACCAAGCCGCCCTTGTTGCTAAAGTCGAGCACGTAGTAGTTTTTGTCCTCACGTACCGCACGTTCAAACGCTTTACGTTCCCAAGGCTCAAGTTTCTTCAAGAAACTACGGTACTTGTTGCGCTCTTTGTTAGTTACTGTGTAACGATCGTTTTCGTCATAGAAATCTTTGATATCTTCGAAACGGTCTACCCAAAGCTCTTTCCCTTCTTCTTTATTGCGAATATCGGTAAGTGACTTTGGTTTATCAAGTTCGGCTTCACGCTCACGGGCGAAATCAATATCAGGATCTTCAGTGTTCAAACGAAGCTTGTAAACGCTATCTAGGCTGATATCAACGTGATCGGTAGTATAAAACCAACCGCGCCAGAACCAATCTAAATCAACACCAGAAGCTTCTTCCATAGTACGGAAAAAATCAGAAGGTGTAGGGCGTTTAAACATCCAACGCTGTGCATATTCTTTAAAGGCGAAATCGAACAAATCACGGCCAAGAATGGTTTCACGAAGAATGTTTAGTGCGACGGCTGGCTTGGTGTAAGCGTTAGGACCTAGTTTAAGTACCGAATCAGACTGGGTCATGATAGGCACTTGTGTTTCAGATTTCATGTAGCTGACAATGTCGCGAGGCTCAACGCCCCATGGAATGGTTGGATCCCATTCACGTCCAGCAACCCCGTCTAGGAAACTGTTTAAACCTTCGTCCATCCATGTCCACTGACGCTCATCAGAGTTTACTGTCATTGGGAAGTAGATATGACCGACTTCATGAATAACTACACCAATTAAAAAGCGCTTTTCAGCCAAAGAATAAGTACGAGAGCCATCATCGCGAAGCTCGGTGCGTGGGCCGTTGAAGGTAATCATTGGGTATTCCATGCCGCCTACAGGTCCATTTACAGACTGGGCTACAGGATACGGATAATCAAAACTAAAGCGGCTGTATACATCCATAGTGTGGATAATAGATTCAGTAGAGTACTTTTCCCAAAGTTCACCACCTTCTTTCGGGTAGAAAGACATCGCCATCACTAGTGGTTGCGTATCCCCACCTTGCTGGTAACCACGGGCATCCCACATAAATTTACGTGATGAAGCCCATGCGAAATCACGTACGTTGTCGGCTTTAAAACGCCATGTTTTTTGCTTGTTGGTACCCGCTTTTTCGTTCTCTAGCGCTTCTTCAGCCGTAACCACGAATACAATTCGCTCAGCATCTTCCGCTTCTTTCAAACGTTTACGTTGCGTGCTAGTTAACACGTCGTCAGCGTTTTGCAATACACCGGTAGAAGAAACGATATGATCGGCTGGAACCGTAATATCAACTTCGTAGTTACCGAATTCTAAGGTGAACTCACCACGGCCAATAAACTCTTTGTTTGTCCATGCTTCGTAATCGGTATAAGCCGCTAGACGAGGGAACCATTGGGCTAGTAAGAAAATATCGTTACCGCCTTCACGTTCGTCATCTGGGAAGTGTTCGTAACCCGCACGAGCAGAAACGGCATCTTCTTCAACAATATTGAACGCAAAATCGATATCGAAAGTGACGTTGTTTTTAGGTTGAAGAGGTTGCGCTAAATCTACACGCATTAGCGTACCAACGATAACGTGGTGTAAATCGTTACCTGCGCTGTCTTGCACTCGTGAAATGGTGTAACCCAACTCGTTATCGTCAACAAACTGCTGGCGGCGAAGTGCTGCCATGCTCAGTTGAGCAGGCTTACTGCCACTGGCTGTTTTCGTTGCAGGGCCTCGGTTGCCTATGCCACCAAACGTAGTGGTAAGAGCTGACATAGAATCGTCGCGGAATTTATTCTGATCCAATTGGACCCATAAATACTTCAACGTATCGGGTGCATTGTTGTGATAAGTAATGGTTTCACTGGCTTCAATACGGCGTGTATCTTCAATCAGTTTAACGTCAATTTTGTAGTCTACTTGTTGTTGCCAGTATTGATGACCCGGCTCACCCGCTGCATTTCGATATACATTGGGGGTAGGAAGTGATTCATCTAGCTGACGGAACTTATCTTCAAAATCGCCTTTTGTTTGATTTATTGCTGCGTTGGCGAATGGAAGATAAATCAGCATAGACAACACTGGCGCAAGCCAGAAAAGATGTCGTTGGTGCTTATTCATGGAGATTCCCGGTTATTTTTATAATAAAATAAGCGAACTATTATATAAGCCCTTTTACTTTTATCCCAGTTTTTGGCCGTAAACTCGCCCTATTTTAACGCAAAAAACTGTAACATAACGTTTGTTTAAAAAGCGAAGTGTCGTATTCTTAACCCCTGTTTTCTTGCATCATCTTCTTATGAACCGTCTCAATTGGCAGCGTGCCGTAATTAAAGTAGGTAGCGCCCTTATTGCGCCAAATGGCGATGAGTGTAGCGCCCGATTTTTATTGGCATTAGCACGCTTCATCACGATAAGCCGTGAATCTGGCAAAGAAATTATTTTGGTTTCCTCGGGCAGCGTGGCAGCAGGGCGAAGCAAAGTGAAAATTCGCCACAATGCATCTATTGCCGAAAAGCAGGCGATGGCCGCCATTGGTCAAACCCAAATGATGGCAAACTGGCAACGCTTTTTCGACTTTCCTTGTGCGCAGGTTTTACTTACAGCCGACGATCTTCGAGACCGCACTCGCTATGTGAATATTAAAAACACCCTAAGAGAACTACTAAATCATAATGCGCTTCCCATTGTTAATGAGAACGATACCGTCGCCGTGAACGAGCTAAAAGTGGGTGATAACGATAACCTTGGTGCATATACCGCGCTCGTCGCTCAAGCCGATACACTGATTATTTGTTCCGATATTGATGGGTTGTACACGGCTGATCCCCGTAAAGATCCAAACGCTACATTAATCAGTGAAGTGCACAACATCGATGAATCGATTTATAAACTCGCTGGTGGTGCGGGTACTTCAGTGGGTACAGGTGGTATGCAAACAAAAATTGAAGCGGCAGATAAATGCACCAGTAGTGGTATACAAACTATTATCGTGAATGGTAGAAAAGGGGCGTCTTTCGATGCGATGCTAAACGGTTCTATTCCTGGCACCTTATTTCATGCCAGCAATTCACCTAAAAAAGCACGACGTTTATGGTTAACGCATACGCTTAAAACGTGTGGCCGTATTCATGTAGATGAAGGTGCGAAAGCCGCTTTGGTTGACCGCGGAGCATCATTGTTACCTTCAGGTATAACGAACATAGAAGGTAACTTTAACCAAGGGGAAGCAGTAGAAATTTGCTTTGAAGTCCAAGTTATTGCCAAAGGCTTGGCCCTTTATAACGCTCGAGATTTAATACTGATAAAAGGGAAGAAGTCGCAGCACATCGCGGATGTGTTAGGTTATGAAACGACCGACGTGGTTGTACATCGCGACGATTTGGTATTGCTTTAGTTTCCACATTTTTAACTTTTGGGATAACGCCACGCATGACAGACATTACTCCATCGCTCAACGATTACCCTTATCACCTTGAAATTGCCACTCGCTGGCAAGACAACGACGCCTACGGTCACATTAATAACGTGATGTATTACAGCTTTTTTGATACTGCTGTAAATCGCTTTTTAATTGATGAAGGTGGCCTTAATATTCAAGAAAGTAGCGCTGTTGCTTATGTCGTTAGCAGTCAATGCCAATACATTGCTCCCGCCGCCTACCCCGAAACAATTTACGTTGGGTTAAGGGTAATAAAGTTAGGACGAAGTTCGGTTACTTACGGTTTATCGGTATATGCCGGTGACGCCAAACGCCGCGTGGCGCACGGTCAGTTTGTACATGTATTTGTCGACAGACTCTCTGACAAAGCAGTGCCTATACCCGTTAATATAAAAACCGCCCTTGAGTCTATTTGCGAGTCTATCGGCGAGGTAGTCAATCAAGGAAATGCCGGTGGCCAATAGTCAAGCCGCCCAAGCAGGCACTAAAAGCACGAAAAAACATACTCATAAAAAGCTAACAGGGGTTTTTCTTGATGCTGAAACGTTTAGTGCAGATTTACTGAATTCAGACACATTAGATACGTCATTGCTCAACAACGTAAATGTTGAGCTAACTTGCTATGACAACACCCTTCCGGAAGAGGTCGTTGCCAGAATAGCGAATGCCGATATCGTACTTACCAACAAGGTAGTATTAGATAGCGAGGCGCTGCAACACGCCAAGGTGCTAAAGTATGTGGGTGTATTGGCCACAGGTACTAACAACGTAGATACTAGTTACTGCCAAGCGCACAATATTCCCGTGCAGAATGTGGAAGGTTATGGCACCGACAGTGTTGCCCAGCATACTTTAATGTTGCTCCTCAATTTAGCCACTGCGTTTCCTCAGTATCATAACGATGTAAACCAAGGTAAATGGGCAACATCGCCGCACTTTTGCTTAACCGAGCATCCCATTGTGGAGCTTGCTGGAAAGCACGCGGTTATAGTAGGTCATGGAGAGTTGGGAAAGCGAGTTGAAGCGCTATTTATCGCAATGGGTATGAAGGTGAGTATTGCAGCGCGGCCAGGCGGCGTTTCTTCAGAGGGGCGCATCGATAACAAGCGAGACACTCGACCTTCATTAGAATCATTATTACCTATCGCCGATGTGGTTAGCCTGCATTGCCCACTAACGGATGATAACTACCACCTTTTTAACGAAAGTCGATTGTCGTTGATGAAACCTACCAGTTTTCTTATTAATACCGCCAGAGGCGGG
The DNA here is from genome assembly GCF_902506055.1 of Alteromonas sp. 38. Classification (NCBI taxonomy): domain Bacteria; kingdom Pseudomonadati; phylum Pseudomonadota; class Gammaproteobacteria; order Alteromonadales; family Alteromonadaceae; genus Alteromonas; species Alteromonas sp. 38. Next base: position 4,616,818 of record NZ_LR733300.1, on the reverse strand, counting down.
CTAATTGACGAAGCCGCGCTGGTGGATGCGCTTAAATGCGGAAAAATAGGCGGCGCGGCGGTTGATGTTATATCTCAAGAACCTCCCCCAGCCGATCATCCATTGTTAACGGGTACTATTCCCAATCTTATTGTTACCCCTCATACGGCGTGGATGGCGAATGAGTCTCGTCAGCGGCTGTTTAACATGGCTATAAACCATCTAATTCAGTTTATAGATGCTCAACCATGAGCAATGGCGTGCTCTTTGCTGTTTGTACACTCATTTGGGGATCTACATGGATTGCCATCACGTATCAGATAGGGCATACCGCTGAAACCTTGGCCGTTGCATGGCGCTATACGTTAGCTGCAGTGTGTTTAGGGCTGTTTTGTATAGTGCGCGGCTTGCCGTTTAAGCTACCGCTGCACATACACATTAAAATGGCTGGAGTAGGCTTCTTTCTATATTGCCTCAACTATACCCTGCTATATATGGCGCAGGCGCATATTATCAGCGCGTTACTCGCTCTTATGAGTTCCAGCATTATTTACTTTAATGTGGTACTTCGGCGGTGGTGGTTAAAGCAGCCTATTCGTTTAGAAGTGGTGGTGGGCGCTACGTTTGGGCTTGCGGGTATTATTTGCTTGTTCGTGCCTGAGTTTTCAAAAGTATCGATGGACGCTGCGTTAGTGGCGGGCCTTTCCATTGCATTTGTTTCTTTTTTCAGTGCATCAATTGGTAACGTTATTTCAGAGCGGATCCTCACCTCGGGCACACCGGTTATTCAAATGAATTTTTACGCCATGAGCTATGCCATGATGATGCTCTATGTTACCGCGTGGTTCACAAACGACACCTTGGTCATTCCTACTGCCCCTGAGTTCTATATTTCGTTGCTTTATTTGGCTATTTTCGGTTCGGTGTTGGCGTTTGGCTCGTACATGAAGCTACTAAAGCAAATTGGCGCAGACAAAGCGGCTTATGTGGTACTGGTTTATCCCATTGTGGCACTTGTTATCTCCACTTTTTTTGAAGGTTATAGGTGGAGCTGGCTGTCTGTACTTGGCGTAGTAGTGGTGCTGGTGGGCAACGCCATAGCGATGGGTAAAGTACCCATGTTTATGCGTCGACCACCCCTAAGTAGTTAAGCCTTACTTAAGTGCATTTATTTTTTGATTAAGCTCGAATGCGGGCTCGGTCACTATAGCTTCGAGTGTTTCTACCCGTTCAATCAAGGCCTCAATTTGCTTATCTTTTTTCTCAATAAGCTGTTGTTGCTGTGTCGCTTTACTAGCAATGAAAGGATTGCTACAGGTGCCGTTCATCCAGTCGTTGAGGCGCCATTGAAACTTGGCATCTAAGTAACTTGCGCCAAGGGCGATAGTGGCAATAAAACCAATAAGTAAAAAAATGCTTAGCGTAGACATAGTGTGCTCCAAGGTAAAAGTGTTGTAACCGATGAAGGTGCTTTCACCACCCTCTTCATCATTACTAGTCTTTGGCTTTCAAAAAAAATTACAGATAGATGTAATTTTTTTCGCTAGCCCCAGACTACACAAAATAAGCACGAATGATTTCTGTCAAAACATGCATGTTAGAAAAGTAAATGAGTGGCTTTTACCGTAATAGTTGGCAATGCAGCGCAGTTAATAATAAGAAATACTGAGGACGAGAGATTGGGGCAAGGATTTGAAGATGTGTTTGCGCAGTACGGCAGTTTATTAAGCCGTGTCGCAAACAGTTACGAGGCTAACCATGCGCTACAGCAAGAGTTGCTACAAGAAATAGCCATAGCTGTGTGGCAGGGGCTTACTCGTTTCAAAGGCGATAGCAGTGTAAAAACCTATATTCTAAAAATAGCCCATAACCGCGCCGTTACTCACGTGGCCAATCAGGTGAAGCGCATCGACACCGACGAGTACAATGATGACGTTGTTATTGAGCAAGCGTCGCAAATTTCCCCTGAAACCGCCACCAGCCAGCAACAATCGCTATCGCGATTACTCGTTAAAGTACGCGCTCTCGCGGTACAGCCACGCCAAGTACTTACCCTTTCTTTAGAAGGCTTATCTTACGATGAGATTGCAGATATATGCGGCCTCACTAAATCGCATGTAGGGGTTATTTTAAAGCGTGCTAAAGCAAGTGTATTGGAAGGAAACTCTGATGAATGATAACAACAAAAGCGCTGATAATAGCCGTGACAATGACCTTAGCGCACTATGGCAAGCCCAACCCGTGTCGAATGTAGATGTGGAAGAGGTGAAAAAAACGTTTAAAAGCCAAATAAGAAAGCAGCGACTTTATTTTTTAATGGATTGTTTGTCATTGGTGCCAGGCATTTGGATTTTTATACATTACTGGGAAGAGCTTCCGGTTGCAGCTCGCGTCTTGTATTTTGGTCTTATGTCTCTCGTTATCCCTTTGCTTGGCTATCAGCTTTGGCTTAGAAGAGTGGCTGCGTTTGGCAGTAATGCGCAAACTAGCAATCATGTACAACAATTGAAAAAGCAGTTTAAAAACAATGCACGTATTGCCTTTATTAATAAACACTCTGCCTGGGTAGCCGTATTTATTGTTATTGCGTTTAATACCATTTTTACTTTGGCTAAGGCAGCTGAAGAAAGGGAGTATGGGGTAGTACTGCTGGTAACGGCAATCACCGCTGGCATCATGGCGGTGTGGTATGTTTGGGCCCATCGAAGACAGAAGCAATTTGAAAAAAAGCTAAAGGCATTAGAGGATATGAGTGACGGTGGCTAGCTATTCGTGAAAGCCTATCGAATGGATGTCAACCAACAAAGACCATTAAAAACGATAGCCATATTCTTATTCAGTTGAAGAGTGGCGAATTCTATTGACGAGTAATACGGAGCCTGCCGACCTCGTCAATATTAGTTATCTAATTTTTGCTGTTCGCGGCTTTTGGGGTAGCAGCTTCACCGTTACTGGTATCGCTGCTTTCATCCTTGCTAACAACATCATCGTCTTTCTCTTCACCTAAGAAGAATTCATAATATAAATCTAAAGCGAATTCAGACTGATCTTCAATGGTGGTTTGTACCGCTTCTAAAAACAAACGAGGCAGCAAGCGGTATCGCAATGCTAAATCGGGTGGTTCTTGCCGACGGCGGAGGGTGCTGCTTGAGTCATTGTTGCTTAACCCCACATCCACGTTGTATTCAGCCGTTAACCTGTCGTTAATCTGGCCAGTTACAGATAGTTTGTTCTCGTTAGTGCTTAAGCTGAAATCATCAATACCTAATGCTTTGCCAACTTGGCCAGTTAAGGTTTTGGTATTTGAAAGCCCAAAACCCACTAGCAATGCAGCGTAGTTAGGATCTTCGCTTTCAGCGTCTGGCCCCGACCCTGTAAGCAGGTACGAGAGTACGTTTTGCTGATCCATGGCAGGTTCAGAGAACAAATTAATACTAGGAGAATCGGCTGCCCCGTCTATCCTAATGCCGGCAATCACATCATCGTCAGTTTTATCTGGGTCGCGAATGGCTTCAATCAGCAGCATAGGCTGATCGATAGGACCATTAAACTGTACTTCACCCGTTTGAATAACAAGTTGCTGACCATAGGCGTTATAACGGCCGTTGAGTATTTGTAAATCACCAAATCCCACCAAGGCGGGTTGGTTATTCACTTTTACACCACCGTGTAAGCTTGCCGTTAAACCAAATGCTTCCAGCTTCACTTCACCGGTTTTAGCTTTATCAATATTGACCATCACAGACGCATGCACAATATCAAGGGGCTCTTCTTTGGGGGGCTCGCCGCGAAGGTGAACATCTTTAGACGGTGACACCGCGCTTTCAGGTAGCGACTCAACTTCTATTCGCGCCCACGGTATATTTACACTGCCTGTTACATCAACCTTGTCAGCGGTAGCCGCTACTTTCAAATCTGGCGATACCCGTAAACGCATATTGGGCTGGCGCACCTCAAATTTGTCACCTTTCAAATTAATATTCGCGCTTGGTACATCAGACCAATTGAGATCGCCGTTTAGCGCCCCTTTTCCACCGCCCAGCAAAAACGTGCCGTCGAAGTTGGCTTGTTGTCCGTTTAACGTAATTGATTGAGTCCAGTTTTCTAATGACACTGGCGTGTCCTGAATATCAATGGCGCCGTTTTCTATTTGTAATTCACCCGTGAGGTCTGGTGAGTCGATAAACCCAGCCAATGTGATAGTGCCATTCATCACACCTGTGAGGGTGCGAATAGCTGGAGATAAAGGCTTCAGTGGCGCTACATCAATGTTAACCAGTTCTAGGTTACCGCTAATGGGTTTGCGCGTTTCAAAGGGAGACGTATTTACATTAAGGGTGGCATTACCTAAATCTTCACTGTTAATAAGCGACTGGGACTTAAGCTCTCCTTGCCTGAACGTTCCTGTTGTTTCCACAGAGTTAACCGTTATTGCTAGTGGCCTTTCTTTTCCTAACTGCCAGGTGGCAGGTGATAAAGACGCCGTAAAAGTCGCATCGATAGGATCGGCTTGAGAATATTGCCCTTGGGTTTTCATCGATAAGGTTGCCGGTGCGGCTGCCGCTATCATATCTGGCGCAAGCTCGTGTGCCCATAACCCCACAGGTAATGCCTTGGCCCATACATTCCACTTCGCTTTATTCTCTTGGTAGTTCAAGCTGGTGATACAAAGCTCACCATCTTCCCTAGAGTGCCAGCAGTGTTCGCCCACGCTTGCGCTAAAGGGGGCGCTGCCTATATTTAGCGCAAAAGGAGAAGATAACGCCCATTGCATGTTTGCGAGCTCTAGTTTGCTCTGTTCTACCTGTCCTGCCCATGTGTTGTCTTGCCATTTTCCTGCAACGCTTAGGGCAACACTATGTTCCGGTATGGTTACATCAAGGTCGGCCTTATGGTCTGTGTATGAGCCGTCGATGACAAGCTTGCCGTTGATTTCGCCTTGTTGGGCTACTGCGTTTGAAAGCGCTGGCGACACCGTAATATTTGAAAAATTAAGTGCGCCGGTCGCAATAGGGTTAGTCCACGGACCGGTGGCTTTTATGTTGCCAGAAATCGCTCCAGCTATTTCAGGGTAAAGGTCGGCAATGGCCGCTACATTAAGGCCAATATCGGCGTTGATATAGCGTTTGTTTAGCAGTTGACCTATAACATCAATTTTATTGTCGGCTTGCTCTACGGTAAGTGAGGCAACAAGCAAGTCGCTGGGGCCGGAATAAACGAAAGCGCCCGCTACTGAAAAGGGCTTGTTTTGCAAAATGCCTTTAAGATCTAATTCCCGAATACTGACGTGGGGGCCTTTTTCTGTGTACTGCATCACACTGGTAAAACCGCCCTCTAATTGCGCTGGCGCGTACTTGGAAAACTGAACGCCAGAGACATTGGTAAAAGTGGTGTTTCCTTCCCAAGAGATAGCCTCATCTAAATACAAGGTGCCGGTATTACTAATACTGCCTTCCAATGCTTCAATTTTGGCCTCGTTCACAAAAATATTATGTTCTTTTAGCACCACATTTAGCGCCACAGGCACCTTGCCGATATCAGGCAAGGTAGCTGCAGCGCCGCCATCTAAGAGGTAGTCGCCCATGGTGCCATTAAGGGTTAGCGCGCCATCGTGTAAGGTGCCGGATTTCATGGTTGGTAAGGGTTGTTTTTTCCACGTTGCGCTAAATGAAATGGGCAGGTTGTCGCTAAGTACATCGGCTGACAAATTCACTTTTGCATTCATCGCCCCTTCAGTTTTAAGGTCAGCTTCAAGTGCTGCTAACGACCCTGATGCTTGAAAGTCTACTTGCTGCTGGTTGTCGCTTATAAGGCCGCTACCGTTCAGTGAAACTGACAACGGATAGGCACCATCTAGGGTAATGGCTATGTCACCACTAAGTGTTCCTTGAGGGTGTTCCACATTCAAATTGGCGAGGGACACACTGGCATTCGCGAATTCAAAATCCTCAAAAGCGAATACCGATAAGGTTTGGGCTGAATCGCCTTGGTTTAATGTGCCATTGGTCAATGAAAACTCACCGATTTTTATTGGAATAGGCGATGAAACCGTCGGCAGTTCTGGAGCGGTGTACGATAGCGAATAGGACTTTGGCAGTGATTTGTTAGTGGCACTATTGTCAGTACGACTTTCAGGTGCATTGTTAGAGTTACTAGCATAAGTCTCAGAGGCAGCATCACTATTGTTAGCGTTACTTGAACTGGCTGTCGCTTGAGAGGAAACTTCATCTTGATGAAGGGTAACGGCTAAATTTTCAAGCGATAACGATGAAATCGCCAGCGTATCGTTACCCAAGAAATCATCTAAGCTTAATTTTCCTAATTCAACCGTCTCCCCCGGCATTTTTAGCGTAAAGCGCTCAACCTTGGCTAGGCTTACCTCAATAGGTAAAGGCAGCGTAAAACTTCCTGTTTCTTCGGTTGATTCTGCTTTCGGTGAAGTGCTTAATTGCTCAACAATAATATCGTTGGCATTCACTTCGTTCACGCAGACTCTAGGTTCAAAAATACAGCGCCACGTGACATCAAGGTACACATAGTCAGCGTGCACCCGCCACTGTGCATTTTCCCACTTTACATGTGAAATGGTGATGTTGTCAGCAAGGCCGCCCTCAATGCTCTTAATACTTAGCCCATTCACTAGGTTATTGGCAATAACGCGAATGGTCGGCCCACCTAATGGACTAATTAATAAACCATAAACAAACACTACGATAATTACAGGCGTTAATAGAATGGTTGAAATCGTTCGCTTTCTCATAACTCAGGCCCCAACATCAGGTGCAGTTGCCATGTCTTTTCATCTGGCGCAAAGCCTCGGGCTACGTATACCCGAACTGGACCTATGGGAGACAGCCAGTGAAACCCCGTCCCCACGCTGTAAGTTAATGTAGTATCTAAATCATTGGTTGCTGTGCCCGCATCAGTAAAGGCCGCAATACGCCAATTTTGTGCAATGCGATAGGCATATTCCACGCTAGCCGTGGCCAAGTATTTTCCGCCAATAGCATCGGTTACGATGTCACCGGTTTCAGGGTCGATAACCTCATCGGTAGGAGATATTTCTCGATAATCGAAGCCTCGAACACTTTGGTCGCCACCAGCATAAAACCGCAGTGATGTAGGTATTTGCGAAAAATCATTGGTTTTTATTGCGCCGAGCTCGCCCCGAATAGACACCCGATGCACATCAAAAAATGTACGAATGACCATGCCTTCCATTACAGATTTCACAATATTGATGTCAGAGCCAAGATTATCTCGCCCTACTTGGGTTAAAAACTGAAAATAATTGCCGTTGTTAATATTAAGGTCGTTATCTTTGGTAACGTAGGTAATAGAGTAGCCTGGCAGTATGAGTGACGTTGTGTTGTTGTCAGTGTCACCTTGATCATAGGTTTCTCGTAAATAGGTGATAGATCCATCGTGTTGCCATGGCGAATGATTTTCTTGAAAGTAACGGTGGGCAGCAAGCGATAAGGTTTCACTTTCAAACGAAGTGTTACTATATTCAATGAACTGATAACCCGCTTCAAAGCTAACGTAATCTTTGGTGATATTCTGCATAGGAATGCGATAGTCAGCCGTAACCGATTGCTCGGGTTGAGAGATAAAAATATCGGAGGAAATAGAATGACCGCGATCATTTAACCAAGGGCGCTCCCAGCCTAATGTAACACGTGGACCTGTGTCGGTAGCAGCACCGATAGAGACATCAAAAGCATCACGAGGACGATGTGCTAACGAAACTTCAATAGGGACATTCAGTCCCTCAGCGTCACTCACTACAGGCCGTGCAATAACACGGTTGAAATACCCTGATTGATTTAATGAACGGTTGAAGTCAGACAATTTTGCTGAGGAATAAGGCTCGCCTTCTTCAAACGGAGTTAGTCGTTTGATAATCGCTTTCGCTTTGTCTTCCCCAATGAATTTTAATTTACCAAAGTTATAACGAGAGCCGCTTTGGGCAATGAGGAGAATGTTAGCTTCTTTTTCTTCTCTGACTAAATCTAACCGCGTGGCCTGCCAATAAAAATCGAAGTAACCATGAGATAAGGCATAATTGAACATCGATGACTTAAACGACTCGTAAACGGGCTGATTAAGTACATCTCCTTCTTTAAGTGAAAACGCATTAAAACGGCTTCTAAAGTCGCTATCTTCTCGGCCTACACCAATAATTTCTCGAGTGACCTTTGATACAAGAAGAGGGTCGCTAAGTGAAACGGTTACAACGACCTCATCGTTCTTGGTGACTTCTACCGTTGCATTGCTATTGTAATAGCCAAAGGGCTGCACAGCGGTGGCTACTGTAGCGATAACCTCGTCCTGCCAGAATGGATCGTTCAGTAGTTCAGTTTCTACATCTAAATTATTCAAGTGCAAGCGAATATTATCTTTAAGCTTGTCTTGCTTTACCCCATTGATTTTATAGGTAACCGCTTGAGCTGAGGCGATAAAAATTACCAATAGGCACAGCGATAAAAACCGAAGAGCATACCCTTGGTAGCGCCAGGCTTTAATACCCGTTAGCAGCGTTTTTAAAGAAGATATAAAGCACAGTGGCATTGAAAAATGCGATTCCTTGTAGCAAAAAAAGAGACGGCGCGGTTTCAGCCTTTACGAAAAAGGGGGCGCTAATATGATACGAGATAAGCAACACAGCATCGACGATGCTGATAATACCATACCCCTTTGTATACTGTGTATTTAGTAAAAAAGCACAACTAAAGTACAGGTTAATGTTAAGCACTTTTTAGTGTAGTGTTTTGTCTGAATGTAACCAATTATTACAATTGAACTTTCTTTTTAAATTATAAAATGTTGTATAGTGGTAGAAACTTCGAGCTAATCACAGGATGAATAGTTCAATACGGGTTATTAATAAGCAAAGGAAAATATATGCGCTGTCGTTTGTTCTCGTGTATTCACTCAGTTACCTCTTTAGTGGTTCTATTTTCATTCAGCTTAATAAGCTTTTCCTCGCTTAGTGACGAAAATACGGCCAAGCCAGTAGAAAGTGTTTCAGCTCCCCTGCCTTACACCGTATTTAGTGCTTTACCGGCTTATCGAAGGCCTGCATTGTCGCCTAAAGGTGATAAAATTGCGTTTGTGAAGAACGTTAACGAACCTGATGAATTATCGGTTTTAGCCACTGTCGACCTGTCTACCGGCAAGTTTCATTACCTTATTCATTCTGATAATGAAAAAGTTAAGATCAATTGGTACCGGTGGGTTAACGATGAGCGAATAGTTATTAGTGCTCGTTATGAAAGTCGTCGCGGTAATACGCGGGTTTATGATACTCGTCTACTCGCTATGAACTTCGATGCGCAAGGCGAAAAACCTAAACACCTTTTAGATTGGCGAAGACTGAAACGAAGAGCGGCAGACCCTAATCGTGTCCCCCAATTTCAAGACAATGTGATTGATTGGCTACCTGATGATCCGGAACACATCTTAATGGCCATCGATGTAGAAGTGTTCGCTCTTCCCTCTGTATATAAAGTTAATGTTTATACTGGCAGCACCTCTAGGTTGGAGCGTGGGAAGCGCAGTATCAGAGACTGGATAGTTGATAGACAGCATAATGTTCGTGTGGGTACCACGTTAGATTATGACAGCGGTGAGCGCCACGTTTTGCTTAAAGAAGATGATAGTTGGCGCACCCTGTTCAGTTACAATGCCATGAGTGAAAAAGGTGAAATGCCTCTCGGGTTCGGTCTCGACCCCAACATTCTTTACTATCGCGGCTACAAGGGTGACTACAAAGCCTTATTTACGCTAAACCTTGAGACCAATGAGCATACAGAAATTTTCTCTGATGAAGGCTACGACGTTGATGGCAGTTTAATCTACTCCCCTGTTACCAACGATGCTATTGGTATTCGTCACTATGGTAGACATTACTGGGACGAGCGCTATGTTGCCCTGCAAAACGGCTTAGACGAAGCGCTGGTCGACTATTCCAATACACTCGTTAGCTTTAGCCGTGATGAGAAAAAATATATTGTTTATTCTGAGTCAGACACTATGCCAGGCGCCTATTTCATAGGTGATCGAGATAAAGGGTCACTAGATTTCTTGTTTCAGCAGTACTCTAAAATTGAAGAAGGCATGCTGACCGAGCATAACCTGATTACTTACACTGCCCGTGACGATATGGAAATTGAAGCTTACTTAACCTTGCCTAAAGGTGAAGGGCCGTTTCCAACGATTATTCACCCTCACGGTGGCCCAGGTGCGCGAGACTTTAGCGGTTTCGATTACTGGACATCGTACTTTACTAACAAGGGGTACGCGGTGCTTCGCCCTAACTTTAGAGGGTCGGAAGGTTATGGGTTTGACTTTGCACAAAGCCAGATGAAAAGCTGGGGGTTGTCGATGCAAGATGACATTACAGATGCAGCAAACTGGATGGTTGAGCAAGGCTATGCCACTAAAGACAATATGTGTATTGTTGGCGCGAGCTATGGTGGCTATGCAGCGCTAATGGCGGCGGTGAAAACGCCTGAATTGTTTCAATGTGCAGTCAGCTTTGCTGGTGTTAGTTCGCTAAAGCATATCGTTATTCACGCCAGACGCTTTGTAAATTCAGATTTGGTGAAAGAACAAATTGGTGACGACTTTGACGACTTGGAATCGCGGTCACCTTATTACAACGCAGAAGGGATAAAAACGCCTATTTTACTGGTACATGGCGAAGAAGATCGCATCGTTAGACCATTGCAAAGCCGTTACATGGCTGACGAACTAGAAGATTTAGATAAAACATTTAAATATGTCGAGCTAGAATCGGGCGACCATTACTTGTCTATACAGGGTAATCGTCATCGCTTCTTTGCTGAAATGGATGCATTCTTAGATAAGTATTTGAAAACAGAATAAACCTTTTTTCACACTGTACGCTTAAAAAAGCCAGAGCCGCCAAGTTCCACGACCAAATCGTGTGAAACTGGCGGCTTTTTGTTCATCTTTACGTTACAATTCTGCCGATTAGCGTGCAATTATGATGCACTAACGTGGCAATCATCACACTGAGCAACACAACTTATACCCCCTTCTTCGTTAAATAGAGAAATTATGTCCCATTCAAGCGAGACCGCGCCTAATGCTGGCCAGCCTCAAGGAAAGCCCCCTTTAGGGTTAATTGAATTTGTAGCACTGATGGCTACCATGACATCGCTGGTGGCGTTAAGCATTGACGCTATGCTGCCTGCACTACTGCAAATAGGCGAAACGTTAAACGTAGACGAGCCGCACCATACTCATCTTATTGTGACTGTTTTCTTTATAGGAATGGCCTTTGGGCAGATGTTCTTCGGTCCATTTGCAGATAGTCGTGGTAGAAGGCTTACCATTTTGATCGGGCTGTTTATTTTTGCGATTGGCACTTTTGTGTGCATGTCGGCCACTAATTTAGAGACCATGCTGGTGGGCCGTGTGATACAAGCCTTTGGTGTTTCAGGGCCGCGTATTGCCGCTATGGCGATTATTCGCGATTTGTACGTGGGCGACGCTATGGCGCGGGTGATGTCATTTATTATGATGGTGTTTATCCTCGTGCCTATGATAGCGCCCATGGTGGGCCAAGCAGTAATGGCCTTTTTGGGGTGGTTTCATATATTCACCCTATTTTTGATTGTGGCAACATTAGCGGGTACATGGTTTTTCAGCCGGCAAGGCGAGACTTTGCCACGGCATAAACGCAGGCCGTTTTCATTTAAGCAGTTTTATTTGTCATCAAAATTTATTCTTACCCACGCAACGGTAATGGGTTACACCTTCGCGATGGCGGGTATTTTTGGTTCGTTTTTGGCATATTTAAGTGCCTCACAAACCATTTTTCAGGTGTATTACGGTGTAGGTGATATGTTTCCTTACATATTCGCAGTACTGGCATTCTCGATTGGTTTAGCATCTTATTTCAACGGCACCATGGTAATGAAATTCGGCATGCGCCGCTTGTGTCGTTTTGCGCTTAAAGGCGTTAACGGGTTTGCCGTTGTCTATCTTGCGTTGCTGCTCGCTTATGATGGGTTGCCACCGCTCGTGCTTACCGTTGTTACCATGTTCGTCGGTTTCTTTTTTGTGGGTATTTTATTTGGTAACTTAAATGCGCTTGCCATGCAGCCATTAGGCGATATGGCAGGGCTTGGTGCCGCTATTATCGGCTCTCTTTCAAGCCTATTTTCTGTGCCTATTGCGCTGTTCGTCGATAGCTTTTTAGACGGCAATTTGTACCCTATAGGCGTCGGCTTTTTTGTCTTCTTTGTGTTGGCTTACTTTGCGGTGAGATATGCAGAGCGGGTTCGTGAGTGCGGGGAATAAGTAAAAACAAGCAGGCATAAAAAAGCCCGACCAAATTGGTCGGGCAAGAGGGCTTATATAAAGCACCTAACGACAGAAACTGTCCTAACCGATGATGGCTTTCATGTCAGTCATGTAGCCACGCAGGGTCTTACCTACTTGCTCAACACCGTGAGTGCGAATAGCTTCGTTAATATCAACAAGGCGCTTGTTTTCAACCTGATTAGAGGTTTCTGACAATCCCTTACCAATAACTGAAGTATCGATAGTAGGCATAAATTTCTCACGCAAAATTGGAATTGCTGCATTCGCAAACAAGTAGTTTCCATATTCTGCTGTGTCTGAAATTACCACGTTCATTTCATACAAACGCTTACGCGCAATGGTATTAGAGATAAGTGGTGTTTCATGCAGTGATTCGTAGTATGCAGACTCAGGTAAGATACCCGCTTCAACCATTACGTCGAAGGCTACTTCTACACCGCACTTGATCATGGCAACTAAAAGGATGCCGTGGTCAAAGAATTCTTGCTCGCTGATTTCACCTTCGTAGACAGGTGCGTTTTCAAAACCAGTTTCACCGGTTTCTTCGCGCCATCTAAGTAGGTTAGCATCGCCGTTTGCCCAATCTTCCATCATAGTGCGAGAGAACTCACCGCTAATGATGTCGTCTTGATGCTTTTCAAATAGTGGGCGAAGCAAGTCAGTAAGTTGTTCTGACAAATCGTACGCTTTCACTTTAGCTGGGTTTGATAGGCGGTCCATCATGTTGGTTACGCCACCAATTTTAAGTGCTTCAGTGACAGCTTCTAGGCCGAACTGAATAAGTGCACCAGCATACGCTGCGTCAATACCGTCAGCGGTCATTTTCTCAAAGGCAAGTACTGCAGCAACTTGTTGCATACCACATAGAATGGTTTGCTCGCCCATAAGGTCAGATTTAACTTCTGCCACAAACGAAGACTCAAGCACACCTGCACGATCGCCACCTGTTGCACTTGCTAACGCTTTAGCAGTATCCCAACCCTTGTTTTCAGGGTCGTTCTCAGGGTGAACGGCAATCAGAGTTGGTACACCGAAACCACGTTTATATTCTTCACGTACTTCTGTACCTGGGCACTTAGGTGCACACATAACCACCGTAATATCGCTACGGATTTGTTGGCCTTCTTCAACAATGTTGAAGCCGTGTGAGTATCCAAGTGTTGCGCCTTTTTGCATTAACGGCATTACCGCTTCTACAACGCTTGCATGCTGCTTATCAGGTGTTAGGTTGTACACCAAGTCAGCACTAGGAATTAGTTCCTGATAAGTGCCAACAGTGAAACCATTGCTAGTAGCACGTTTGTAAGAGTCACGTTGCTCTTCAATAGCTGCTTGACGCAGCGCATAAGAAACATCTAACCCAGAGTCACGCATGTTCAAGCCTTGGTTAAGACCTTGAGCACCGCAGCCTACAATGACAATCTTCTTGCCTTTTAAGAACTGACAACCGTCAGCGAATTCTTCGCGTGCCATGAAGCGGCAGCGGCCAAGCTGATCTAGCTGCTGGCGTAGCGATAGGGTATTGAAATAATTAGCCATAAAAATTCCGAACAACATTCATTTTCGTCATTATCAACAACCAACCGTGGCGTTGACGACCTCGTCTATGACGACTTGTTACGGAGATTAAGGGATTTCTTTTGTTTTGGAAAATGATATATTTGCAAGATAATATTGCAATAAGTGAAACACTATGGATTTTCGTAGCCTTCAATTGTTTACGCATCTTGCCACCAGCCTACATTTTGGCGATACCGCGCAAGCCATGTATGTGTCGCCTTCTACGCTAAGCCGCGTTATACAAAGGCTAGAGGATGAATTGGGTTGTACCTTGTTTAAACGCGACAACCGTAAAGTGGCGCTTACTCATAGTGGTCATAAACTGCTTTCATTCTCTACCCAGTCTTTAAAAGACTGGCAACAGTTGAAGGTAGACTTGCGAGAAGACAGTAATTCGTTGCAAGGTGAGATAAGTTTGTTTTGTTCTGTAACGGCCAGTCAAAGTCATTTGCCTGCTATATTGCGTCAGTTTAGGGCACAGCATCCTGGAGTCGATATTCGCTTAATTACCGGCGACCCTGCACTAGCGATAGATAAGGTAAAGCAGAAAGAATGTGACTTATCGATAGCTATTTATACGCCTGACTTACCTACTGACTTACATTTCTCCCCTTTAGATAACGTGCCTTTGGTGCTAATTGCGCCGCGAGACTGGCGGTTAACCCAGTTGACTCAGGTTGATTGGACTAAACATCACGTGATCATGCCAGAGCATGGGCCAACAAGACGCATTGCTTACCACTGGTTTGCAGAGCATGGTATTAGGCCAAATGTGTATGCTTCGGTAGGGGGGAATGAAGCCATTGTCAGCATGGTGGCTCTAGAATGCGGTGTGGGTTTTGTGCCTAAAGTGGTGCTTGATCATTCCAGTATGGCTAGCTTGGTAACCCAAATTCCGGTAGATGACATTGAGCCCTATGGGCTAGGGCTATGCTGCTTGCAAGATAAGCAAAACGAGCCGCTTATTAACGCGTTTTTACAATTGGAAATGACGCCCTGATCTATTCAATGGTGAGGTGTTTAGATATTTGAACTACAAATAAGCTTGGACGTTAAAGGCTATGCATTAAGCTTTCATGCTACTTGCTGTTAAATATCACCTAATAGGCTACTGACTACTGAGCTGCTTAATTAAGGTGTCCAATGCGCGGTAACCTAGCGCTTCGGCTAAATGGGCGCGAGTCACCGTAGGCTGTCCTGACAAGTCTGCCAGTGTCCTCGCTACCTTAAGGGTGCGGTGGAATACCCGCATCGACAAATTTAATTGCTTAGCGGCTGCTTGTAAAAAGCGTAAGTCGCTATCGGTTAGCTGACATAAATCAGCAAGCTCCCCGGCGGCAAGCTGTGCATTGGGCTTTCCTTGGCGAAGAAGTTGCACTTCTCTTGCACGTAATACCCTGTCTCTGGCATCTAACATGGAGTCAGACTCAGAATTTACCGGTGGCGATAAATCGTAACTGGCAAGCCTGGGTACCTCTACTTGTATGTCTATTCTGTCTAATAAGGGGCCAGACAGCCTATTTAAATAACTCAACTGCTGTTGTGGTGTTAAGCGGTTGTCGTCAATATCGCCAGTAGGGCTAGGGTTCATAGCCGCAATCAATTGAAAATTGGCGGGATAGGTGGCGCTCGCCATCGCCCGCGATATATGTACATCACCGGTTTCTAATGGCTCTCGAAGTACATCTAATGCGCGGCGGCCAAATTCCGGTAATTCATCTAAAAATAATACCCCATTATGGGCTAAGGATATTTCGCCAGGTACAGGCTGCGAGCCACCGCCGGTAAGCGCTACAGCAGAGCTTGTGTGGTGTGGGCTGCGCATGTGGCGCTTTAAAAAACGCTCTACATTTAAATTTTCCCCTTTTACCGAATGAATGGAGGCTACTTCTAAGGCTTCTTGTTCAGTCATGGGGGGTAATAGGGCAAGTAACCTACTGGCTAGCAGACTTTTACCCGTGCCTTGAGGGCCAACCATAAGAAGATTATGGCTACCCGCTGCCGCAATAGTTAAAGCACGTTTGGCTTGTGTTTGGCCAATAATATCATCCCAACCCATACTACTAGTAGAGGAAGAACACGAGCTAAAAGGCTGGCCTTTATTGAGTTTTTTATTATTCGCTAGGTGTTCGTAAACCGATAAAAGATCAAACGCTGGGTAACGAGTGGCGTAGGATACTAACGAGGCTTCTACATCGTTAACCCCCGGAAAAACAAGGGGTGTGTCATCGTCGGCTGCTGCAATTAAAACAGGAACAAGGCCACTTACTGGCTTAATTTCACCGTTTAACCCGAGTTCGCCCACAAAGGCGATGTTGAGTACGCTAGTGTCAGGGAGATACCCTGATGCCACCAAAATACCTACTGCAATGGGTAAGTCGAAACGCCCACCATACTTAGGAATATCAGCGGGGGCTAAATTTACGGTTATACGTTTAGCGGGAAAATCGAAACCGCTGTTTATGAGCGCACTGCGCACCCGCTCTCGGGCTTCTTTTACACTGGTTTCTGCCATACCTACCAACTGGAACGCGGGTAAACCATTGGCCAAGTGAATTTCTACTGATACCTCGGGGGCTGCCACGCCCTGCCCCGCAAAGGTTTTAACTACTGCCATGCTCATACTTTGTCGCTCTTGAAGGAAGTCCCCTAAGAGGCGTACTTTAAGTGAGCATGATAAAAGCTGAAACTGTACTTAGGGCAAGAAGAAGGACTAATTTTCGTTATAGAAGACCGGCATTTCCCAGTGCCAGCGCAAAGCGCCTAGCCGCATTAATACTGTGGTTGCAAGGGCAACTGCACCGCACCACTGGGCCTCAAAGCCCAGATACATGGCGAGACCGTAGGCCATTCCCCCAACAATACAGGTCGTTGCGTAGAGTTCCCCGCCTAAGACTAATGGTATTTCTCTACATATAACATCACGTAACAAACCACCAAATACCCCTGTAATGGTGCCCATGGCAATGGCGACGGCAATGCCTGTGTCATTGGCTAAGGCCTTTTCAATACCCACTACATTAAATAGCGCTAACCCAAACGCATCAGCAATAAGCAAATAATGATAAGGAAAGCGTGGGCTTAATCGTAACCAAATAATAGGGATGAAGGCAGCAATCAGCGTGGTGTACAGGTAATCGTTATCGGCAATCCAAAATACGGGAACATCTAGCATCATGTCGCGCAGTGTTCCACCCCCTATAGCTGTAGCGCTAGCCAATACAATAACGCCAAACCCGTCCATCCTTTTTTGGTACGCCATCAGGGTGCCAGAAATAGCACACACCGCTACCCCTGCTAAATTTAACCAGTGAAACCAGTCTACCATTGTATTGCGATACCTTTTTTATCTGACGAAAACCGCGTTTGAACCGCAAAATACTTGATTTCGGCTGCGGTTTCATGCTATTTCTTTGCGCACAATAAACGTGTAACGGCCAATTCACGTTTAATTGGGGTAAAAGCCATAGCCCTATCGTACAACCATTCATTTTAGTATTCATCCAAGGAACTGGGTGTTGCTCGTCAATTAAATCTGTAAATTCAATGGCATAAGTCCATTGTTTTTATCTGATGTCCTTTGTTTACACGACAAACGACAGTGTTTCAATGTCAGTGATAAAGCACAGATGCGTAAATTTATGTGTCCGCGCGTCGCGTATTGCATCAAGCGTATTGGGCGCTCGCGCACTGTCATGTATCATTCGTCTCGGTATTAATATTTCCGCAAAACGCGGTTCGGGCTTTACGCTCAATTTTTGAAGGATTACTCATGGCTAAGCAACCTGCCGAACATATTTGGTTTAATGGCGAACTGAAACATTGGAAAGACGCTACTGTTCACGTAATGACGCATGCTATTCATTATGGTTCGTCTGTATTTGAAGGTGTACGTGCATATAACACGCCGGATCAAGGCACTTGTGTTTTTCGTTTAAACGATCACAACCGTCGCTTGTTCGATTCAGCGAAAATCTATCGTATGACCATTCCATACACGCTAGATCAAATTAATCAAGCTACCCTTGATATCATTCGTGAGAACAAATTGAAATCAGCGTACATTCGCCCTATCGCGTTTTACGGTGATATTGGTATGGGACTTCAAGTGCCGTTCGGTACGGAAGCTGAGGTTGCCATTGCTGCATTTGAGTGGGGCGCTTACCTAGGTGAAGAAGCCCTTAAAAATGGTGTAGATGCGGGTATTTCTTCTTGGAACCGCTTAGCAGCTAACACTATGCCTACTGGTGCAAAAGCCGGTGGTAACTACTTATCTTCACAGCTGATTTCGATGGAAGCCCGTCGTCATGGCTATGGTGAAGGTATTGCCCTTGATACTAACGGTTACATCAGTGAAGGTGCGGGCGAAAACATTTTTGTTATTCGCGACGGCATTGTAATTACCACGCCTAAAACTGCAGCCATTCTTCCAGGTATCACTCGTGATACATGTATCACGCTACTTAGAGACAAAGGCTACGAAGTTCGCGAAGAAAACATTCCTCGTGAAGCTATGTATCTAGCTGATGAAGTATTCATGTGTGGTACAGCGGCAGAAGTGACGCCAGTACGCAGTGTAGATGGTATTGAAGTAGGTGCGGGCGGCCGTGGCCCAATCACCAAAGAAGTGCAAGATATGTTCTTCGGTCTTTTCAACGGTACTACTGAAGACAAATGGAACTGGTTAACACCGGTTTACAAGTAATTAATTTAGCTATTTATTAAACGGGAAGGATTTTATGCCCAAGTTACGTTCTGCAACGACTACGCAAGGTAGAAATATGGCCGGCGCACGCGCTTTATGGCGTGCAACGGGAATGAAGGATTCTGATTTCGGTAAACCTATTATTGCTATTGCTAACTCATTCACGCAGTTTGTGCCGGGGCATGTGCATCTAAAAGACATGGGTCAATTAGTGGCACGAAGTGTTGAAGCCGCCGGTGGTGTAGCAAAGGAATTTAATACTATCGCGGTAGATGATGGTATTGCTATGGGTCACAGCGGCATGCTTTATAGCTTACCTTCCCGTGAAATTATTGCTGATGCAGTAGAATACATGGTGAACGCGCACTGCGCCGACGCCATTGTATGTATTTCAAACTGCGACAAAATTACCCCAGGAATGTTAATGGCGTCATTGCGCTTGAACGTACCTGTTGTGTTTGTATCAGGCGGTCCGATGGAAGCGGGTAAAACCAAGCTTTCTGATCAAATCATCAAACTCGACTTAGTGGATGCCATGGTAGCCGCTGCCGACGATAAAGTGAGTGACTCTGATACTGACGAAATTGAACGCTCTGCATGCCCAACTTGTGGATCATGTTCAGGCATGTTTACCGCAAATTCTATGAACTGCTTAACCGAAGCACTCGGTTTATCGCTTCCGGGTAATGGTTCAATGCTAGCGACCCACGCTGACCGTGAAGGTTTGTTTAAGAAAGCTGGTTCGCAAATAGTAGAGCTGTGTAAACGTTATTATGGCGACGATGATGAAAGTGTGTTGCCACGTAACATTGCTAACTTTAATGCCTTTGAAAACGCCATGAGCTTAGACATTGCCATGGGCGGCTCTACTAACACTATTTTGCACTTGTTAGCGGCAGCAATGGAAGGTGAAATACCTTTCACTATGAACGACATCGATAGACTGTCACGTAAGGTTCCGCACCTTTGTAAAGTGGCACCGTCTACCCCGAAATACCATATGGAAGACGTGCACCGTGCAGGTGGCGTATTAGGTATTTTGAATGAATTAAACAAAGGTGGCTTACTGCATGGTGATGCAAACCATGTGTTAGGTAAGTCACTGACAGAAGTGATTGCAGACTGGGATATCACCAATCCAGAAAACACCGATGCGATTAAATTTTTCCGTGCAGGCCCTGCCGGTATTCGTACTACCCAAGCATTCAGCCAAAGCTGTCGATGGGATGAAGCAGATAGCGACCGTGAAAACGGCTGTATTCGCTCAGTTGAAAATGCCTTTAGCCAAGAAGGTGGCCTAGCCGTGTTATACGGTAATGTGGCGGAAGATGGCTGTATTGTTAAAACCGCTGGTGTTGATGATTCTATCTTGAAGTTCACTGGTACTGCACGCATTTACGAAAGCCAAGATGATGCCGTTGCCGGTATTCTGGCTGACGATGTGAAAGCTGGCGATGTGGTCTTTATTCGTTACGAAGGCCCACGCGGCGGACCGGGTATGCAAGAAATGCTATACCCCACTTCATACTTGAAGTCGAAAGGCTTAGGTAAATCGTGTGCGCTCGTTACTGATGGCCGTTTCTCGGGTGGTACAAGTGGCCTATCGATTGGTCACTGCTCGCCAGAAGCTGCCAGTGGCGGTGGTATTGGTTTAGTTGAGCACGGCGATAAGATTGAAATTGATATTCCAAATCGCAGTATCAACATCGCTATTAGCGATGAAGAACTCGCAGAGCGCCGCGCGAAAATGGAAGCCAGCGATAAGCCTTGGCGCCCGAAAGATCGCGTTCGTGAAGTATCAACATCATTGAAAACCTTTGCGGCATTGGCCACCAGTGCGGATAAAGGCGCAGTACGTGATGTATCGAAACTGGAAAATCTATGACCGTTAGCGATCACGACTATTTAAAGAAAATTCTATTAGCCCCTGTTTACGACGTAGCCGTAAGCAGTGAGCTTTCTTACATGTCGTTGTTGTCTGCCGAGTTAGGCAATGAAATATTTTTAAAGCGTGAAGATCAGCAACCGGTAAAGTCATTTAAGTTGCGTGGCGCTTACAACCGTATTTGCTCGTTAAGCGAAGCACAACTTAATGCAGGTGTTATCGGTGCTTCAGCGGGTAATCATGCACAAGGTTTGGCGTACAGCGCTAGGCGCAAGGGCATTCAGGCAACCATTGTGATGCCTGAAACTACCCCAGACATCAAAGTGGATGCGGTGCGTCGTTTTGGCGGCGACCATGTAAACGTTGTACTTCATGGCACTAGTTTCGACCAAGCCAGTGGTCACGCGAAAGCGCTTTGTGCAGAACATGGTTACACCTTTGTGCCGCCGTTCGATGACCCTGATGTTATTGCGGGTCAAGGAACGGTTGCACGGGAATTGCTAGAGCAAAACCCTAACCTAGATATTTTATTTGTTGCGGTAGGCGGTGGCGGTTTAGCGGCCGGTATTGCGGTTTACTTAAAGCAATTAAAGCCTGAGATTAAAATTGTTGCCGTTGAATCGGAAGAGTCTGCTTGTTTTGCCCTAGCGCAAAAAGAAGGCTCGCCCACCGCGCTTGAAAACGTAGGTATTTTTGCCGATGGCGTTGCCGTTAAAGTGATGGGGCAAGAAACCTTTAGGCTGTGTAATCGCTTAATTGATGAAACCATGACGGTAAGTAACGATGAAATATGCGGTGCCATTAAAGATATTTTTGATGATACGCGGGTTATTGCAGAGCCAGCTGGTGCGATATCTGTGGCGGCTATTCGAAAGTATGCGAAGCAACACGACCTTACCGGTAAAAAGCTAGGCGGCATTTTATGCGGCGCTAATATTAACTTCCATACCTTGCGTTATGTGTCTGAGCGCTGTGAACTTGGCGAGCAAAAAGAAGCTGTATTCGCGGTGAAAATACCCGAGCGCAAAGGGGCATTTAAGCAGTTTTGTGAATGTGTTGGCGCAAAGGCCATTACCGAATTTAACTATCGTTACGCGAATGATGACGAAGCCCATATTTTTGTTGGGGTTAAATTAAAAGGCGGCCAGCAAGAGTTCTTAAGCCTGCAAAGCGACTTAGAAGATAAAGGCTACCAGTGCTTTAACTTATCCAATAACGAATTAGCCAAACTACACGTTCGTCATATGGTGGGTGGAAGACCACCGGCCATTCTAAACGAGCAAGTGTTCAGCTTTGAATTTCCAGAGCGCCCTGGCGCACTGCTAACCTTCTTAAACACCTTAGGTGAATCGTGGAACATTACCTTGTTCCATTATCGTAACCACGGTGCAGCAGAAGGGTTAGTGTTGGTTGGGTTCGATATTGCCCCTGAAAGCCGAGAGGCCTTCAATGAGCATGTTATTGAACTTGGCTACAAAGTAGATGAAGTCACACAAGACCCTGCTTATAAGTTCTTCTTGTCACAATCATCTAAGTAAAGAGCAAACCGTTTTCGCTTTACTTCGCTTCACGTTAAGCATGGTTTACCTTGGGGCGAGGTAAAGCGTATTCCAAATCAATAAAAAAGCCGAAACGATTTAACGTTTCGGCTTTTTCACGTTATCGATAACAGTCTCTTCAGTGTGCAGCCTATTATCGAGTAGCAGCTAGCTGCATCCCAATCGACGAAGTAAACTAGTTATGCAATACCACATTCTCAAGATGCTGGGTCATTTCTGGCCAAACTAACGCCATCACGTCTTCGCGAAGCGCTTCACACTCTTCAGAGTATTTCAGGCTTCCATCTTCTGTAGAGTCTAACCAATGGTTATCTTTTAACGCACTAATAAAGCTAGACAGTACGTTCTTATCGTAAAACTCAGGTGAGCTTAGCCCATAAAGGGTAGACAAGCGTTCGGCCACTTGGCGACTGGTACGTTCGAGCGCACCACGACTAATAACTTTTTCCTTGTCTAAAATAGTCAGTACTACCGCATAACGCTGCAAGGTTTCTTGCATACAGCGGCTCAATAGCCATGCTGAATGAAACTGCTTTTGCTGAGCATCAGGTGGAAGTAAGTCACCGCCCTTTATACGCAGAAGGCCTTGGTCGACCAATTCATCAATAAGCGCATCGGTGTGAGCAAGGGCTTCGTCTTGAGACAAGTGCAAAAATAACTCGCGCTGTAGCAGCGGGTATAACGCAGCAATTAACTGGAATACTGTCGCTTTACTTGTGCCTTTGTGCGCAAATACACAGGCCATAATTAAGCCAGGCAACGCAAATAAGTGCAAAATATTGTTGCGATAATAGGTGAGATAAACTGCCGACTTAGGTTTTGGGCTGATTAATCGACCGTAGTCATCTTCCTCAATCACAAACTTACCAAGCTTCAAGGTATCGTCAAACAATTCCTTCCCGCTAGCATCGGGTATAGTGGCATCGGCACTGAAAGGCACATTTTTGAACAAACTGATAAAGTCGCCCATCGCTTGTTTAAGCTCAGACTCACTCATGGTTTGTGTTTTCGATGACAGCAAACACAGCGACGTTAGCGCCATGCCATTAACCGCTGCTGCGCGATTAATCCGGGTCATTACATTGTTGGCCAACTCGTTTACCGCTGGCGTTAGCCATGCAGGCTTTTTCTCTGGCTCGGCATCGCGGCAGTCACGCCAGTTTGGCACATGGGTTTCCAAAAATTGATTCAGCTGAATAGGCTCACCAAAGTTTACATAACCATGACCGTAGTTTTTAAGCTTGCGAATAGCCGAGAATACTTGCCAGTTCGATTCTTTTTGCTTCTTAGTACCTTTAAGCTCGTTCAGGTAGCTTTTCACTTCCATCACGTTTTCGTAGCCAATATAGACTGGCACCAAGCTAACTGGCCTGTTTACGCCTTTCAGCATGGCCTGAATGGTCATGGCTAGCATGCCTGTTTTGGGCGGAATAAGACGGCCAGTGCGACTTCTGCCACCTTCAGGGTAATACTTAACTGAATAGCCCTTATTGAAAAGTAACTCTAAGTATTCACGGAATACAGCGGTGTACAACTTATTACCGGCGAAGCTACGGCGTAAGAAAAAGGCACCACCACGGCGGAAAATTTTCCCAACCGGCCAGAAGTTTAGGTTAATACCAGCAGCAATGTGAGGGGTTACCATGCCTTCATGATAAATCACGTAGGTCAGCAAAAGGTAATCCATGTGGCTGCGGTGACAAGGCACGTAAACAATCTCATGGCCGTTTGCGGCTAATTCTCGAATACGTTCAGAGTGTCCAACACTAATACCATTGTAAATTTTGTTCCAAATGCGAGTAAGCAGTCGGTCGCCAAAACGTATAAGTCCTTCGCGGTAATCGGCGGCTATTTCGGTAACGTAAGATTGCGCTCTATCTTTAGACGCTTCATGAGTGATTTTTTTACTGCGTGATTCTTCAGCCATAGCACGGCGCACGGCATCAGAGCCTAGTACACTGTTGTTCAACTCTTGGCGCTCTAACAATGTAGGGCCGGTCATACTTTGGCGTTTACGCTGAAAGTGAGTGCTTGCTACACGTACTAGCTTGTGTGCAATGCTTTTATCACTGCCATGTTGATTTGACATGGCGCGAGCTGATACGGCTTTTGAGTAATTGATAAAATTGTCGCGGCCTAAAAATATCACGATAAAGAGTTTTCTTAGCCAACTTGGCGCTGCATTGTCGGCAATAAGGTCGGCTAATCCTGGTGTGCCTCTGCCAGGCGCTCGGCCCCAGGTGACAAACACCGGAACCACTTGGAGATCTAACTGGTGATGATCTCTATGCAGATGAAATAAGTCAGTAAATACATCTTCAATTCCCGTATCGTCTGCTTGTGAACGAAAGATCGGCTGGGTTTTACGCAAAAATAACGTAGAAGGGTATTCTCTGCCCGCTAACGTAAGCGTATCTGTTGGGCTCGGTAGGCCTAGTGCTTCTGTTGACATTCTAAGCGCTAATTGATCGGTTACCGAGTTTGCTGGAAGCAAGTAAACGATGGGCTTCGATTTATCAATGCCAAGCTCAGTTTCTACGTTTACGGGAATGCTGTGGGCTTTAACCAGCAACTTAACAGGATAATGAAATAGCGACAAAAGGGCTTTTCGCATCCACGACATGAATTCTGTAATCCTATGAAATTAAAACGGGGGAAGTGTACCACATCTCGTGCAATGTCTTGCAGAGGCCATGGGGCTGTTTGAAAGAGTCATTAGTATAAATTGTTGCCATAGCAAATCGATTGAGCGTGTTTTTACTCATACATCAGTTGGTAACTGCACCTTTGTAATGCATCGCTACGTCGCAGCGTTCATAGGCACAGCCGAACTTTTGCATGATTTCTTCACAATGAACAAAGCCATTTTTCTCATAAAGATGAATGGCGGCCTCGCACTTCTTATTCGTCAAAAGAAATAATGTATTAAAAGCAATGGTAGGGGCGTTATTCAACACATGTTGTAACAAGCCTTCCCCTACTTTTAATCCTCTTGCTTCACTGACCACACCCATCTTAGTAAGTTCGAATACCCCTTCTCCTTTTTTCATTAATGCGCATGTACCTACAATGCCAAAGTCCGGGTGTTCAGCAAACCAAATGTATCCACCCTTATCGATAATATTGCGCTGTGGGTAGCCAATAACAGCCTCATCAATGCTCTCTAAATGAAACATTTTGGTTATCCACTCTCTATTTATGCGGTCGAAATGGGGGGCTAACTCGGGGGTATAGTCGAGGTAATGCAACATGATGGAATTCAATACTCTGGTTAAGCATAGTTAGAAGAAGGTTTACTTTATGCTTTAATGGCAAACTTGTCATCTTGACGTAAATACCATTAAGGGTACTGATTCCATTCGTGAGGATTGTTTCAATAGACTGTCTCGTCAAGCTGACGCATTCATTTATAACAAAAGTTTAATTTTTATTAATACACCTTTTAATTGCCAATAAATCTGACTAGAATCCGCTCTAAATAAGAATATCTATCATTTTCAATACTGTTTGAATTATCACTTGAGGAGACTTGCTTGAAACTTGGTAAAGCAACTATTTCTACTGCTGTTCTTTTAGCTCTTTATGGCACATCTGCATTCGCACAAGACGATATGGCTGAGTCAGATGAAAGCGTTGAACGTATTACCGTACGCGGCGCATTCTTTGGTCAACAAGTCGCCACAGCGGTTAAAACCCCTACATTATTGGTTAACGTGCCCCAGTCAGTATCTGTTGTAAGCGCAGAACAAATTTCAGAGCAAGCATTGTTTAGTATTGCCGATGTTATGCAATACACCCCAGGTGTGAGCATTGGCCTAGGTGAAGACCATCGCGATCAGGTGACTATTCGTGGTCAGAACACCACCGCCGACTTTTTTGTTGATGGTCTTCGTGACGACGTTCAGTACTTTCGCCCATTGTATAACCTAGAGCGTGTAGAAATATTACGAGGCGCGAACGCCTTACTATTCGGCCGTGGTGGAGGCGGTGGCGTAGTTAACCGTGTGACTAAAGTGGCCAGTAGCGCAGAAGATTTCACCACACTGTCAGCAGGTATTGATACCTTTGGCGCTGGTTCTATTAGTGTTGATACCAATAAAGCCATAGATGCTAATAATGCTTTTCGTTTTAACGGTGTGTTTGACAGTATTGATAATCATCGTGATTTTAAAGATGGTGAACGTTACGCCATTAACCCAACTTATACATGGATGGCTAACGACGACACCACGGTGGTTGCATCTTACGAATACGTAAATGATGATCGTTTAGTCGATAGAGGTATACCCTCATTAGATGGTGCACCGCTTGAAGGCTTTGACGACACCTACTTTGGTGATCCAGACTTCAACAATACTACCCTTGAAGCGCATATTGCCCGTGTTCGTGTTGATCATGCACTATCGCAAAATTGGAACTTGAACGGTACCGTTCAGTTTGCTGATTATGATAAAGCTTACCAAAACTTGTACCCCGTTAACTTTGACGCTGATGCAGGCACGGTTACGTTAGATGGGTATCGTGATACCACCACTCGTGAAAATGCGCTGGTTCAATTAAACCTTATTGGGCAGTTTGCAACAGGTGATATTAACCATACCTTACTAACAGGAATGGAGTACGGCAGCCAAGATACAGAAAATGCTCGTCGTGATGCGTTTTTTGCAGACAGTCAAGACGACCAAGTATCCTTCGTGTTTAGCGACCCCCTGGTTATTCCGTCAATGACGCTGACAGATCCGGTAAGAAATCGTGCATCAGACGTCACCTTTACCTCAGCCTTCGTGCAAGATGAAATTAAGCTTAACGAGCATTGGATTGTGGTGGCCGGTCTTCGCTACGATAATTTTGATATCGATGTGGTAGACACTATTGAAGTGGCTAACGGTGCTGACGATGGTAACAGCGGTTTCCTATCTAGTTCTGATTCACAAGTGTCACCCCGTGCAGGCCTAATTTACAAGCCAGCGGAATCTGTTTCGATTTATGCCAGTTACAGCAAATCGTTTTTACCTCGTTCAGGTGACCAATTCCTTTCTCTGTCGCTTACAAGCCAAGCGCTGGAAGCTGAAGAATTTGAAAATAAAGAAATTGGCGTAAAGTGGAATTTCTCTGACTCACTTAGCGTAACAGCAGCGGCATTTGAAGTTGAACGTGAAAATGGCACAGCGCAAGATCCTAACAATCCAGAAGCGTCTATTTTAACCGGCACCGAAACCAAAGGTTTTGAAGTGCAGGTGGTGGGCAAGCTTTCAGAGCGTTGGGTAATAAATGCTGGGTATAGCAACCTTGATGGCGAAGAAATGGGCCGCATTGTAGATGGCGCATTGGCGAACCGTGATTTAGCACAGCTACCAGAACACATGCTGACGTTATGGAACCAATATGAAGTAAACGATAAATGGCGTGTTGCATTAGGCGTGATTTATCAATCTGAGCAGTACGCGTCTTTAAACAATACCGTCGAACTACCTGATTTTGTTCGCGTAGACGCTGCAGTGTATTACGATTACAGCGAAGACATTAAAATTCAGCTAAATGTGGAAAACGTATTCGACGAAGACTATTTCCCATCAGCACATAACGACAACAATATTGCCACCGGCGAGCCGCTTAATGCGCGCGTGAGTTTGCAATATAAATTTTAGTCACGCTGAATAGTAGTGATAGATAAAGCGGCCTTTAATGGTCGCTTTTTTGTTGTGATTTGGCCGGAGTAAAAAACATGCTTTGCAACGCTTAGTGCTTGTCATTTCCTTTTAGGTGTATATACTTACAGGAACTGTATAGACAGACAGGTCTTTTATGCGCCCACTCACAGCAAGACAAACAGAAGTTCTCGAGCTTATAAAAACAACGATGCTCGAAACTGGCATGCCGCCTACCCGTGCAGAAATTGCCCGTCATTTAGGTTTTCGTTCTGCGAATGCCGCTGAAGAACATTTAAAAGCGTTGGCCCGTAAAGGCGTCATCGAAATCCTTCCAGGCACTTCTCGTGGTATTAAACTTAATATTCCTCTTGAAGATGAAGCCCCTGAAGAAGAAGGCCTTCCTCTTATTGGCCGAGTGGCTGCGGGCGAGCCTATTCTAGCGCAAGAGCATATAGAGTCTCATTATAAGGTCGACCCTGCCCTGTTTCAGCCTCACGCCGACTTCTTACTTCGTGTAAGCGGTATGAGTATGAAAGACATTGGTATACTTGATGGTGACTTGTTAGCCGTGCACCGCACGACGGATGTCCATAATGGGCAGGTGGTAGTAGCACGTGTCGATGAGGACGTTACTGTTAAACGCCTTGAAAAGCGTGGCCGCGAAGTATTGCTTCATGCCGAAAATGACGAGTTTTCACCGATTAAAGTCGACTTAGCGTCAGAGCCTTTTTCCATTGAAGGGATTGCCGTTGGTGTTATTCGAAATGCTGATTGGATGTAACCTTTTAGCTATTTAGTAAAGAAAGCGGCTTATAGGCCGCTTTTTTGTATGTTTACCATACCTTGCTTACACAATAATCGTATTTAAGTCTAAGAAATCCCTCAAAAGCCACCAGATACCGCTCCCGCATATTTTCTCCTATTTATGTCACCTTTTTTAGTGCTAACTAGCGCTATTTTAGTCATCTGTTTTGTTTGAAAAACAATCATAAGTGCGTAACTACCTTTTGATTATAAGAAACTTATTGCCAACTTCTATTCGCCCATCTCGTTCAAAATGAGCGTTTCAAACGGGCTCGCTAAATACCCGTGTAACGTCCATGCGCTGTGACGTCATTCACTTCTCTGTCATACCGCGTTGATTAAAAATTAAACGCTGCAATTGTTTTTTCTTAGAAAAGACTAGACTTGTGCGTTTTATTGAGCAATTCTTATACTGTATTTAACAAAATAATAACAATAGCTGTAACTTTGTTTTACAACTAAAGCTAGGCAGTTAAGTTAAAAGTTGGATTTCGAGTATCAGTTGCCAGAAGCGCAGCGCATCTAATGCGTTAATGCTTCTGTTATAACGGAGGTGTTGAGTGAAACGAGTAACGACACAAGCGGCGACACAAGCGACAAAGTGGCTTTACGGGCTTCCACTTTTGCTTACCTCGCCACTACTGTTTGCTGATGCAGCAACGGGCGAAGGCTCTTCCATAAATTTGCGCCGAGGCGCAACAGACATAAGTGGTCAAGTATACGACCTCCATATGTTGATGTTCTTTATCTGTATCGCAATCGCTGTTGCGGTTTTTGGGGTTATGTTTGCCTCAATGTACTTGCACCGTAAATCCAGAGGCGCTAAGCCCGCTCACTTCCATGAAAATGTAAAAGTGGAAATTGCATGGACAGTAGTGCCATTCATCATTCTTATTCTTATGGCTATTCCTGCTGCTAAAACCCTTATTGCGATGGAAGATACCAGTGAACCTGATCTTACCGTTGTCGTTACTGGATCTCAGTGGAAGTGGCATTACCGGTATATGGACAGAGACGTTGAGTTTTATTCGTTAATGGCGACGCAACGAGAGCAAATTGAAAACAAATTCGAAAAAGGCGCGAACTATCTGTTGGAAGTCGACCGTCCGTTGGTGATCCCCACAGGGCAAAAAGTGCGCTTTCTTATCACCTCTGATGACGTTATTCACTCGTGGTGGGTACCGGACTTTGCAGTGAAAAAAGATGCTAATCCTGGGTTTATTAATGAGTCGTGGGCAAAGGTGAACGAGCCAGGTATTTATCGTGGACAGTGTGCCGAGCTTTGCGGAAAAGATCATGGCTTTATGCCGGTTGTGGTCATTGCTAAAGAGCCTGCCGAATTTGATGCTTGGATGAATGAACAAGAAGAAGCAGCTCGCCAAGCGAAAGAAGAAGAGCAACGTCTACTGTCGATGAATATGTCGATGGACGAACTTATGGATGAAGGTAAGCGGGTTTACAACGCCACTTGTGCGGCTTGCCATATGCCTAACGGCGAAGGGTTACCCGGAGTTTTCCCTGCGCTTAAAGGCAGTGAGATGGTACTTGAAGACCAAACTGCACATATTGATATTGTGTTGAACGGTAAAACCGGTACGGCCATGCAGGCGTTCGGAAAAATGTTAAGCCTGAAAGACATTGCGGCTGTGGTGACCTACGAACGAAATGCGTGGGGCAATAACACGGGTGATATGGTGCAGGCTAAAGATGTTAACGCCGTCGTTAATGGGAACTAGGAGTGCGTAATGAGTAAAGCAACTGATGTCATTGCGCCGGATACCTCGGCGCATCACGAAGATCATGACCATCATAGCCATATTCCAAAAGGAATAACCCGATGGTTGTTTACCACTAACCACAAAGATATAGGCACTTTGTATTTATGGTTCGCCTTTATCATGTTTTTGATTGGTGGCGCCATGGCAATGGTGATCCGTGCTGAGCTATTTCAGCCTGGATTACAAATTGTTGAGCCAAACTTCTTTAATCAAATGACGACTGTGCACGGCCTTATCATGGTATTTGGTGCGGTAATGCCAGCCTTTACGGGGCTTGCAAACTGGCTAATTCCTATGATGATAGGTGCACCAGACATGGCGCTGCCGCGAATGAATAACTGGAGTTTTTGGATATTACCTGGCGCCTTTCTTATTCTGCTTAGCTCGCTATTTTTAGAGGGCGGCGGCCCGGCATTTGGTTGGACCTTCTATGCACCGCTTTCTACCACCTACAGTGGTGACTCAACCGCATTGTTTGTGTTCTCGGTACATATCATGGGTATCTCCTCTATTATGGGGGCGATTAACGTCATTGTGACCATATTCAACATGCGAGCTCCTGGCATGACGTGGATGAAAATGCCTTTATTCGTGTGGACTTGGCTTATTACTGCTTTCTTGCTTATTGCTGTTATGCCTGTGTTAGCGGGGGCGGTCACCATGGTACTGACGGATAAGTTCTTTGGCACCAGCTTCTTTGATGCAGCAGGTGGTGGTGACCCCGTTATGTTCCAGCATATCTTCTGGTTCTTTGGGCATCCCGAGGTGTACATAATGATATTGCCAGCCTTTGGTATTATCTCTCAAATTGTCCCTACGTTTTCCCGTAAGAAGCTGTTTGGCTACGCATCAATGGTTTATGCCACCGGCTCTATTGCGCTGTTGTCCTTTGTGGTATGGGCTCACCATATGTTTACCACCGGCATGCCGGTGTATATGGAAATGTTCTTCATGTTTGCCACTATGCTTATATCGGTGCCTACAGGCGTGAAGGTCTTTAACTGGGTGGCGACTATGTGGCGGGGCTCTCTAACCTTTGAAATGCCCATGATGTTTGCCATTGCGTTTATCGTATTGTTTACCATTGGCGGCCTGTCAGGATTAATGCTGGCCATCGTGCCGGTGGACTTCCAATACCACGATACCTATTTCGTGGTCGCACATTTCCATTACGTTCTGGTCACCGGTGCCATCTTCTCGATTATGGCTGCGGTGTATTATTGGTTACCCAAGTGGACAGGGAAAATGTACGACACGGCGCTAGCAAAATGGCATTTCTGGTGCTCACTTGTGTCGGTAAATGTGTTGTTCTTCCCGATGCACTTTGTGGGGCTGGCTGGCATGCCACGTCGTATCCCTGACTACGCCTTACAGTTTGCCGACTTTAACAAGTGGATAAGCCTTGGCGGCTTTGCCTTTGGGCTGTCGCAGCTAATCTTCTTAGCGCTGTTGATTAAAGCCTGTAAGAAGCAGGGTGAGCCAGTATCTGCCCAAGTGTGGGAAGGTGCCGAGGGACTAGAATGGGAAATTCCTTCTCCTGCGCCCTATCACACCTTTGAAACGCCGCCCGTTGTTAAATAGAGAAAATAGGGCAAGTAAGAAAAGGAGCTACCCATGACACAAGCAAATGCAAACAACAAAATGGTGATAAAACTCGTCGTTATTGTGTTTGGCATGTTTGGTTTTGGGTTCGCCCTGGTGCCACTTTACGACGTATTTTGTGACGTTACTGGTATTAACGGTAAAACTGACAATACCGCAGCGGTGTATGAGTCCATCGAAATAGACGAAAGCCGTGAGATAACAGTGGAGTTTATTACCCGCACTAACACTGGTATGCCGTGGGAATTTCGTGCGCAAACTAGTCGTATGAAAGTGCACCCTGGGGAGCTTAATACGGTGTCGTTTTACGTAAGAAATCCAGCGTCGAGCAATATGATGGCGCAAGCTATTCCATCGGTGTCGCCGGGTATGGCAGCGCTATATTTGAATAAAACGGAATGCTTTTGTTTTAATCAACAACCTTTAAATGCTGGGGCCGAGGCTTATATGCCCATGCAGTTTTATGTCGACCCACAGCTTCCAGAAGATATTAGTTATTTTACTGTGCAATACACCCTTTTTGATGTGACCGCACGAGTGAGTGACATGAAAACAAAACCGAATCCCTACATGGTCCCTCAACCTGAAAGTGGTAAATAACAGGTGTTGGGATAAGGAGAGAGTAATGCAGCAAGAATATCAGAAATATTATGTACCGGCACAAAGCCCATGGCCTATTGTAGGCGCGGTGGCGCTATTTTTAATTGCCGTTGGCGCGGGCAACTTTGTGATTGAAGCCACTAAAGGTGAATCAGGCTATGGAGGCTATACACTTCTCGCTGGGTTTGTCGTATTGATGGTGATGCTGGTCGGATGGTTTAAAAACCAAATTGATGAGTCTATGTCAGGGCTATATAGCGACCAATTAGGACGCTCTTACCGACAGGGAATGAGTTGGTTTATCTTCTCTGAAGTCATGTTCTTTGCCGCTTTCTTTGGGGCACTCTATTATGCCCGATTCATTTCAGTGCCTTGGTTAGGCGGTGCATCAAATAATGCAATGACTAACGAAGTGTTATGGCCCACATTTGAAGCCATGTGGCCGTTAGTATCTACCCCAGGGGGCATCACTACACAAGAAATGAGTGCGGTTGGTTTACCCACCATTAATACGGTTATTTTGCTTATATCGTCGGTCACATTGCATTTTGCTCATGTTGGTTTAGAGCAGAACAAACGCAAACAACTGACCCTAATGTTAGGCGTCACTATCTTGCTGGGAATTGGGTTTTTATTCTTACAGGTGGAAGAGTATGTTCACGCCTATCGTGACCTAGGGCTAACGCTACAGTCAGGCATTTACGGCAATACCTTTTTCATGCTGACGGGCTTTCACGGTATGCACGTTACCCTTGGCACCATCATTCTTATTGTCATGTTTTTTAGGGTACTAAAAGGGCATTTTACACCGCATAACCACTTTGCTTTTCAAGCCGGAAGTTGGTACTGGCACTTCGTTGATGTGGTGTGGGTAATGCTTTATATCTTTGTTTACGTTTTATAAAAACGTTGCCAAACCCTAGTAAGGTCGAGGGTTTGGCGTAATTAAACCGGTGCCAATCGCCACTAAAATTAAAATCACTATGATGGCAGATGTGAGCACCCTGCGACCGATATATTTACTCATTGGACCGTCTTTGGGATCGTTTTTCATCATGACACGCATGGCCATAAATAGGTTAACGATCATGAAAATTACCAATGCAACCAATATTATTTTTATCAACATATAAACCTCAATAGTAGTGTGCAGGTTGGCCAAATGAATCAGGTTACAGCATCCAAATTAATCGCAATCGTCATTACTAGTCTATGTGTAATGGCGATGTGTGGCTTGGGGTTCTGGCAACTAGACCGAATGGCACAAAAGCAACAACGCATAGCTAGCATAACCGAAAAACAGGGGAAAGAAAGCTTGTCGCTTATTGATGCCCTTTCAATGAAAGCGCCCGAAGATCGCGCCGTTTACTTTGAAGGTACGCCAAACGGCGACAAGGTGTTATTGCTCGATAATCAAATACACGAACAACGGGTAGGCTATGACGTTCTAGTGCCAGTACAAACCAATGCAGGGTGGATATTAGTTAATTATGGCTGGTTGCCTGCACCAGACTTAATGCGTTCGCTACCGGCAGTAAAAATTAGCCACCACGCACAACAATTTGAAGGGGTGGTGAGTCAGCCCAATCATAATCCGTTAGTAAAAGAAACGCTTTCATCAGCATTAAGCTTTCCGGCTCGTATTCAGCAAGTTTCTACCAGTACCGCCAGTGAATTGTTATCGCTTAACTTATTACCTTATGTAGTAGTACTTACCGCAAAAAATGACCTTTTTGTCAGGCGTTATAATCGAGTTTCCATGCCGCCTGAAAAGCATTTGGGTTATGCCATTCAATGGTTTGGTCTTGCAATCGCAGCCGCCTTGATTGGCGGTTTCGCAATTATGAAAAAAGGACGTCAATATGAGTAATCCGGCCTCGAAAAAAACCTTAATTATCATGGTTGCCGTGTTCGTGCTACCAGTGATTTTAGCCAAGCTTGCGTTAGAGAATGATTGGTTCAACCAAGGTGCTACCAATAAAGGTGCATTGTTGCAGCCTACCATTGATGTTTCATCGCTTTTAGAAGGTACGGAGCCGAAATGGCGCTTGTTGTATGTCTTGCCCGAAAGCTGTGATGTCACTTGTGAAAATGCATTGTTTAGCATTAACCAAGTGTGGCTGGCGCTAGGCAAAGAGTCTGACAGGGCGCAAGCATTAGTTTTGTTCACTGAAAAAAGTGATGTAACAGCGCTAGAACAGTTATCTGAGTACGCCAATGTGCATACCCTGAGCGTCAGCGGTGTGCCTATCACCAACCTTAAACAGCAAAGCGTATATATCGTTGATACCTTAAATAATGCCATGTTGTATTACCAAATAGACAGTGACAGAAGTACCGCGGTGATGGAAAGCCGAAGTATGCTGGCTGATATTAAAAAGCTTCTGAAATTGTCTCGTATTGGGTAGGAGATGCTATGAAAAAACTGGTGCTGTTTAGCCTGTTTCTTGCCGCAGTAGTCATCATTTTAGGGGCTTACACACGCCTTACTGATGCTGGCCTTGGTTGCCCTGACTGGCCGGGTTGCTATGGCAACCTTACCGTGCCGCTAAGTGACGAAAAGGTAGCCGCGGCGAATACGGCGTTTCCAGACCGCCCCGTGGAGGCGCATAAAGCATGGAACGAAATGATTCATCGCTATTTTGCAGGGGCGCTAGGGCTATGCATTTTGGCGATTGCCATTATCGCGGTAAGGCAGCGCCATAAAGGCACGCCAGTTAAGCTGCCCTTGTTGCTGCTTGGCCTTGTGATTTTTCAAGCGGCGCTTGGCATGTGGACAGTCACTCTTAATTTATTGCCTGTGGTGGTTATGGGGCATTTGCTAGGGGGGTTCACCGTACTAAGTTGCTTATTTTTGCTTTATTTACGCCTTAGAAAACACAGCTCAGTTAACTTGCTACAACGGGAATCCAATTCGGCACAACCGTTAACAGACGACAGCCTTAATCTTGGTAAAACCAACAAGCTGACGATGATGGCATTGTTAGGTATGGCCATTTTAGTGGGGCAAATAGCGTTAGGCGGCTGGACATCGGCCAACTACGCCGCCCTCGCCTGTACCGATATGCCAATTTGCGAGCCCGGGTGGCAGCAGCGGTTAGATTTTCAAGGCGCATACAGTGTGCCCGAGGCACAAAACTATGAATTTGGGGCACACGATTACGGTGAGCGAGCCACTATGCATATTGTGCATCGGTTCGGCGCTGCAATCACCTTTCTTTACCTTACCGTATTGGATGTTATGTGGTTACGAAACAGTAAATTATCACCGGCGGTGAAAAAAGGGTGTGTCTTAATGCTTGGAGTACTATGCGTGCAAGTGGCGCTGGGTCTAAGTAACGTTTTGTTTAGTTTACCTTTGTTTATCGCGGTATCACATAATGCAATTGCCGCCATGCTATTACTCACAGTGATATGGCTGACATGGTCAGTTGCTCCTTCAACCTCTTCTTTCTCCTACTCTACTGGAGGTCATCATGGCTAAAACTATCCCGTTAAATACTGCAGTTGCAGGTAAGCACTCGCTAAGCTCGCAAGTGAAGAACAACTCGCAAGCAAAGATCAGCTGGCGTGACTATTACGAAATGACAAAACCAAACGTGGTGATGCTACTTTTGCTCACGGCGTTAGTGGGGATGTGTTTAGCCTCGCCTAGCTGGGTAAACGCTACAGCGTTGGTGTGCGGATTGCTGGGTATTGGCATGTTATCGGCATCAGCCGCGGTGATTAATCATGTGGTCGACCACAAAATTGACAGCCAAATGGCACGTACTTTCAATCGGCCTGTGGCTAAAGGAAAAGTAAGTATCGCAAAAGCATCTTGGTTTGCAGCAGGGCTTGGCGTAATGGGTTTTGTTGTATTGAGCTTATGGGTGAACATGCTTACCGCTTGGCTTACCCTTGCTAGCTTGGTGGGCTATGCCGTGGTGTATACCATGTTTTTAAAACGAGCCACGCCGCAAAATATTGTAATTGGTGGTATTGCAGGTGCTGCTCCACCGCTTCTTGGCTGGACCGCTGTCACTGGGGAAATTCATGCTCATGCGTTGTTGTTAGTACTCATTGTATTTACGTGGACTCCCCCGCATTTTTGGGCGTTGGCTATTCATCGCGAAAAAGATTATGCGAAAGCGAAAGTGCCCATGCTGCCGGTGACCCATGGGGTAGAATTCACTAAAACCTCGGTGTTACTTTATACCGTGTTACTGAGCTTGGTTTGCCTGTTGCCTTATTTGGTGGGCATGAGTGATTTAATTTACCTTATTGGCTCTTCGCTTCTAAATATTGGGTTTATGTATTACGCGATAAAACTGAAATTTGCGGCCACTAGCCAAACCGCGATGAAAACTTTTAAGTTCTCAATTGTTCATCTCATGGTATTGTTTGTAGTATTGTTGTTCGATCACTACGTACCACTGAGTTTATGAACCGACGGATTTTTGTAGGCGTTGTTGCATTAGTAGCGTTATTGGCGGGTGTGTTAGGGGCAATTTATTTGTCACCAACGGGTCAGTCTAATGGCGGTAAACCCAAGTATTTTCAGGCTTATCCTGAGCCTCGCGCCATTGCGCCTTTTTCGCTGACCGACAGCAAAGGCAATGAATTTAACCAAGCTTCGCTAGAAAATCAGTGGAGCTTGTTGTTTCTTGGTTATACGTTTTGCCCAGACATATGCCCTACTACAATGGCCGAACTGAACAGCATTTACCCGCAACTGCAGGCTATTGAGTCTGAATTTCCTATTAAAGTGGTGTTTATTTCTATCGATCCTAACCGTGACTCATTAGCACGGCTCGACGAATACATCAGCTACTTTAACCCAAACTTTATTGCTGCGACCGGTGCGCATAAAGCCTTATTTCCCTTCGCTCGCAACTTGGGCATGATGTATGCAATTGCTGAAAGTACAGATAATCCTAATTATCTTGTCGATCATAGTGCATCGGTAGTGCTTATTAATCCTGAAGTACAGGTGATAGGGCGTTTTAAGCCAAAACGTGAGCCTGGCAAGTTGTCGATTAGTGACGCACAGCAAATACGTAATGACATGCCAGCGATTACTTCATCATTCAGTTCAAACTCGGCACTATAGGTAGGTATGGGAGGCATGGATATAAAAATCCGACAAGGTCTCGTGTCTGATGCTCGCCAAGCGGTTCCCTTATTATTAAGTGCTGCAGAAGACCTATTGGTTTGTGTATTTGGTAATGGGGATACAAGGCATACTCTCGAATTTTTGACCCATGCATGGAAAGGTAAGGACGGGCAATATGGCTGCAATAATCACTGGGTTGCGGTAGTCGATAATGTTGTTGTAGGCGTCATTACGGCGTGGCACACCAAGTTGGGGCCAGTGTTTGACCGAGCGTCGTTAGACAGCGTGACTAGCTTCTACAATCTTGATGAAGCAATGGCAGTGCTAATGCGCAACCAAGCTGTTGCTGTCGGTTTAACTCCCCCAAGTGCGACAGAGCTTATGTTGGGCCATGTAGCGGTAGATAGCATTGCTCGGCGAGGCGGCATTGGCAGCGCCATGATTGCCCATATGCGTAGTTACGCGATAGCACTTAAAAAGCAGGCATTGGTACTAGACGTACAAATTAGTAATATTGCTGCCATCCGGTTTTATCAAAGCGTTAATTTTAAAGAGCAATCAGTGAACGGCACCTTTGTGCGTTTTGTTCATGCACTTTCAGCTTAACTAATCTGGGTAATTTCCGTTTTTATCTGCCACAAAAAATGGCTGAGAATACCAATAATATCTTCCCGATTGAGAGTTGCTCGGAGCGGTACAATTTACTCGCGAACGGCCTACAGGAAGTGCTTGAGTAATACTGAAGGTAATCGCATTGTCTTCAACCCTAGTTTCAACTGGTGAGCCTGAAAAGAAGCAATTTACTTGGCTTAAACGTACATCATCGCCCTTAATCGTTAGCGTAATAGGGGGGAGTCTCGATTCGTCACTAGCGCCTTGCACCGTATTTCGATTTACCTCAGGGATATACTCACCTTCAAAGCTGGTCGATAATACCGGCATAGCAATACTGTTTAGTTTGGTTTTTAGTGTACTTAAGTTGGCATAAGGGCCAGCTGCAGGAAAGCGAGGTAATGTTTGAAAATGACTGTGTGGACCTATAGCGCCTGAGTGTTGTCCGAACGCAATGTAGCCCTCTTGCGCGAGTTTATCTGCTAGCTTTTGGTTGAACTCACCAAAAGGGTAGGCCAAATATTTAAGTGATTCGCCAATTTTGCTATCAATAATAGCCTCGGCTTCAGCTACATTCTGCCATACCTTTTCAAGCCAAGCTTCGTCGTTAGTGTCGCTATCAGCCTCACTGCTTGAAACTCTGCCATCCAGCATATGCAAATGATCAAGCGTATGGTTAGCGAAGGTAACGCCATCGTTGTGCATCGCCTTAACTTGTTCCCAAGTGAGTTGGCTTCTATTGGTACCAATTTCCCCTGGATTAATAAATATTGTGTACGGGAAGCCCATATCAACCATAATGGGGTGGGCATTTGTGAGGATGTTTTCATAGCCATCGTCGAAGGTCACTACCACGGTATTGGAAGGCAGCGGTGTGTTATCTAAAATAGCGTTGACCACTTTTGCTAAAGGTAAAACTGTGTGATGTTGCTTTAAATATGCCATATGTTGCTTGAACATATCAGGCGATATACTGGTGCTTTTCGGCGTGTGGTTAGACACATGATGGTAAAGCAAAATAACACCATTTTGAGTAAGAATTTCACGGGTTGGCTGCGTAGTGTTATCAGTAGCAGCCAGACTATAGCCAGAAAAACAGACAAGAAAGAAAAGTGCTAACCCGTGTGGTCGGTTGCCTTTCATTTGCGCCAATATAGCGTCACATTTAATCCACGAAATGACATTGAAAGGCATGATAAACTTCATGTTTTCTCCGAGTTGAAGTTGATTTAATAGCAGTGCTTTTTACTGCGTGTCAGCATGCTGTTCTACTAATGCAGAGACGATAATTAATGCAAAAGCGAGTGCAAGAAGATAAGCAATCTCTACGCCAACCTGAGTCGTTATGGCACGATCATACACGCTTACTCACTTTAGCGCTGCCCATGATTCTGGCCAATATTACCACTCCTTTACTGGGTTTGGTGGATACGGCGGTTTTGGGGCATATGTCGGCGCCCGCCATGTTAGCCGGTGCGGCAGTTGGCGCACTAATTCTTACCCAAATTTACTGGGTGTGTGGATTTCTGCGCATGTCATCAACGGGCTTAAGCGCACAGGCAAAAGGGCATGAAGATGCCACGCTTGCCTCTGCCAAAGTACTTTGGCAAACCCTTGCTGTCGCTTCAATTTTGGGGCTGTGCTTACTAATACTTCAAGAGCCTGTACTCACAGCAGGGTTAGCATTGGCAAGCCCTTCAGATGCAGTAGCAGTACACTTAACTGAGTATTATCAGGTTAGGGTATGGGGCGCACCAGCGGCTATGCTGAACTTAGCCCTTATCGGCTATTTAGTTGGGCAACAAAAAACCCGCACGGTGATGATTATTCAAATAGTGGGTAACCTTGTAAATGCAGGATTAGATATTACCTTCGTTTATGGGCTGTCTTTGTCGGTGGCTGGGGTTGCCTTAGCCAGTATTATTGCTGAATACGCCATGGCATTTATGGCGATGTACGTAGCGTTGAAACAAGTGAGAGGTATTGCACCAGAAGCAAGTTGGTTTAACCGTGCAGCGCGTAAAGTGTTAATGAAACTCAATACTGACATGCTGCTACGCAACTTAGCCTTGCAAGCTTGCTTAGCCTTTTTGACGATACAAGGCGTGCGATTCGGTGAAATACCGGCGGCAGTGAATGCTATTCTACTGCAGTTTTTCGTATTAATAGCGCTAGGATTAGACGGTGTCGCCTATGCAGTAGAAGCGTTGGTGGGTGAAGCTAAGGGGGCAAAGAATTCCGCGGAAATAAAGCGCAGAACATACCAAGGGTTGTTTTGGTCATCGCTTTTTGCAATAGGCTATAGTGCTATCTTCTTCTTTGGCGGGCACGGCATAATAAGCTTGCTCACTGAGCATCAAAATATTGTGAATGCAGCGGTAACCTACCTTCCACTTATGGTTATTCTGCCACTACTGGCACATTGGTGCTTTTTGTACGACGGTGTATTTGTTGGCCTTACTAAGTCATCTTCTATGCGCGACACAATGATTATTAGCGCCTTCGCGGTATATTTCCCAGTATGGTTTTTTACTCAGTCTCTCGGTAATGTCAGCTTGTGGTATGCATTGCTGGCGTTCTTACTCGCCCGTGGCATTACGCTTGGATGGAGCTTCGAACGGCTAAGCAAGCGCAATGCATTGTGTGACAGCTAATCTAAGCCATGCAAAACCCAACCACGCTAAGCAGCTACGTCACTGTAGTCACTTCGATTGGCAGAAATACATCGGTCACGGCTTCATGGGCGGCTACATCGGGGAAAAAGCGAATACGCTCTAAAAAAATCGGGAAGTCTCTCAGTTCAAATTGTGTATCAGGCAACCATTGGTGATATAAAGCGTGCACCACCGCCCCTAATTCGGCATCGGTGCCAATATGGCGGGCCTTAGCGCAGTATCCTTCCGGTATGGCAGTGGTGGTGACGTTGGGAGTGATCGTATCCTTAGACTGGCATGCTTCTATAGCCTTGCTTGTTTTTGCGGGCTGGTTAATAGGCGCAGTAATTTGGCACGCCACACCAAACCGGTAAGACTCATGTGGCGTGTTGTCAGGGTCATCATACAGTAAGTTGAAAGTGCGGCTGGTGGAGGGCGGTAGTTTTTTTTCTCTGCGCCACGCAATAAACGCACTTACCGTGCTCATAATGTGGCTAGGCGGGCCAATGTGCATCATCATCGCAATGTCTAAGGCTGGAAACTGAATAACTGACACATCAAGTTGATGATTTTCAGAGGTGACATTTTCAGACGCGCTATTTGAGTTGTCATGTGAGGTGTTCATAAGTACCGAAGATCCTTTTTCGTTAGATATTACTAGCGAGCTAATTTGTGCACCTTTATGTAGCGCTTCAACATTGGGTGTCTTTCTAAAGCCTGAAGGCGACTGGTTGTAATGCTTTTTAAAGGCTTTGGCATAGCTTTCATGTGACCCAAACCCTGCTTCTATCGCAATTTCCAATATGCGTTTTTGAGGCCGAAATGCTAATTTATAGGCACTTTCGTGCAGTCGAAGCTGCCTAGCGTAGGCGCCAATATTAATACCAAACTTTGCGTTAAATGCGCGATGAAGATGGTACTCAGAGGTACACGCGAGAGAGGCGAGTTGAGTAAGATTATTGGCACGGTCGGGCGACTTTAAAATGGCGTCGGCGACCTTATCAAGACGGCGATATAAAGGGTTCATTCGTTACTAGCGTTATTGAGGTTAAGCAAACAATACAAAGTTGAATCAAAACATACCCGACTATTTTTGCGGTATTGCCTTTTGCACGACAAAGTAGGTATGAAATTCGGGTAGCTGCTCGTATTCAATATGCCGAATAATGCAGTCGGCTTCGACAATATGACGTATATAACCGTTGATACCTAGTGAAGCGTAATAGACTTCAGGCCCCATGGTGGTGTTGGTATGTTCACCCGGTTCATCCACACCGCCACAGCTAAATATAAATATGCCACCTGGCTGTAGTGCATTGCAAAGTTTGGTAACTAGAGCCGCTTGGCTGTGTAGTGGTACGTGCCACAGGCAGTCCCAAGCACTAATGAAGCGGTACTGATGGGGCAGGTCGAAGGTGCAAATATCACCAAAATAAAACGTGTTGTTAGGGTGTCTCCCTCTGGCTAACGCCAGCATCTCATTTGAGATATCAATCCCCTCTACTACAAACTCGTTGTCATGCAGCAGTTCAATAAACCTACCCGTACAGCCACATCCTACATCAAGGCCGATGCGAGGTTGATCTGTTCTGGATGAGCCTTGTTCTGACGTAAATACGTCTAGAAATGATAACGCGACCTTATGCTGAGCAATACCATTGCTACGATTAAACTCTGGCCGTGTCCAACGCTGGGTAATTTGATCGTAAGCAAGGCCGGTTTCTGCTGGTGTCATGGTCGCTTACCTATTCTGACTTATCGCTCGCCAGTGTAGCACTGACGAGCTAAACGTAGATGTTTATACACGCTCAAGGCTGTTTAAAAGCTCAAGGCTGTGTATCCGCTCAAGGCTGTGTATCCGCTCAAGGTTATTTCTTAACGAAGTGAGTCGCACACAGTTTGTTGCCAGAAGGGTCGCGCAAATACGCAAGGTACAACTGGCGCTCTTCTGTACCACGAATGCCGGGAGGATCTTCAACCGGCACGCCGCCATTGGCTGCGCCTACTTTATGCCATTCATCAACAAGCGCTGGGTTTGCCGCAGCAAGGCCAATCGTTGAACCGTTCCCGTGGGTAGCGGCTTCGCCGTTAATTGGTTTGGTAAGGGCTAACACACCTTTTGGGGTGAAGTAGAAAACACGACCGTGTTCATCGTATACGCCTTCATCGTATCCAAGTACAGCAAGAGAGGCATCGTAAAACTTCTTCGATGCTTCGATGTCGTTCGCGCCAATCATTACATGACTAAACATAGCATTTCCTTTTTGTAGGCAAAATATAGTTATCTGACTATTCTAGCGCCATTTTTACAGCCTCAGCAGCGTGAAGTGCTGTTGTGTCGTAAAGAGGCATATCAGTGTCTGACTGCTTTACCAACAAGGCAATTTCCGTGCACCCTAAAATAACGGCCTGTGCACCTTGCGCCTTTAATTTGTTGATAATATCAATATACGCGTCACGGGATTTTTCACAAATAACCCCTTTGCATAATTCCTCATAAATAATTTTATGCACGACTAATCTGTCTTCACTGTCTGGTACGACTACATCTAAATCAAACTGTTGCGCTAAACGTTCGCTGTAAAATGCCTGTTCCATGGTGAATAGGGTGCCTAACAAGCCCACTTTTTTGACCGTGTTTTCACACAGAGCCACGCCGGTGGCATCGGCAATATGCAATAAAGGAATGGCTACAGCGCTGGCCACCTGGGCAGCGACCTTATGCATGGTGTTGGTACATATAAGGAGAAAGTCTGCGCCGGCATCTTCTAATGACTGTGCGGCGTGCTTCAACGCATCGGCGGCTTTATCCCACTCACCGCTGCGCTGGAAAGCTTCTATCTCGGCAAAATCAACCGAGTATAGGCATATTTTTGCACTGTGGAGCCCCCCGAGTTGGCTATTCACCAACCGGTTAATCGCTTGGTAATAGCTAACCGTCGATTCCCAACTCATACCACCAATAAGCCCAATGGTTTTCATCTCAGCCTCCTCTAATAAGCACGACAAAAAACGTATTAAAAACCGTCACAAACATGACGTTAAGAACAACCAATGTAAGATTATAAATACTAGACTACGTGCAATCCGCAGCCTAGGACAAGGTCATTGAACGTGAGAATTAACAAAAGTATGTTAGGAAACGTATGGGACAAAAGCAGGAGGTAAGCGACTAATCGTCTTTGAAACTAGGCGGTATTTTCTTATCTTTTAGAAACGCGAAACGCTGCATGAAGATGCCTACATAGCCAGACATGGCAATGACAAAGCCCACAAGCAAGGTGGTAAGAGAATAATAGTAAAGGAAGGTGCTTAGATGACTTAACGTGAAAAGCTGCACAACGCCAGCAACGAACAAGGCAAGGCCTAATTTAAATCGTCGCCAGCTTTTGTGCACATCAAACATAGTTGAGATACAACATCTTAGTAGTAAGAATGCTCACCGGCTTCATGTTCAGTAGCATCACGAACACCGTTTAGTTCCCCTGCAAATTGCTCAAGCATTTGCTTTTCAATGCCGTCTTTCAAAGTTACATCAACCATAGAGCAG
The DNA here is from genome assembly GCF_902506055.1 of Alteromonas sp. 38. NCBI lineage: Bacteria > Pseudomonadati > Pseudomonadota > Gammaproteobacteria > Alteromonadales > Alteromonadaceae > Alteromonas > Alteromonas sp. 38. The sequence continues at coordinate 4,572,427 of NZ_LR733300.1, read as the reverse complement.
CCATTACAGCCGCCGCCGAACTGAAGAATAGCGAAGCCATCTTCGGTAAGTTCAGCCAACATTACTTGGCCGCCATGGCTAGCAAGTTGAGGGTTGATTTCAGCTTCAATCATGTACTTTATGCGTTCAGCCAAAGGCGCATCATCAGCTACTTTGCGTGCTTTAGCATTAGGGGCTTTAAGCGTAAGCTGCGAACCCATTTGATCAGTGACATAATCAATTTCTGCTTCATGTAAAAAAGGAACACTTTCTTCATCTACCACTGCATTGAAGCCATTGAACTCTAGGCGAGTATCCGTTTCTTCAACGGCATCTGGCGGGCAATAGGACACGCCACACTCGGCGCTCGATGTGCCCGGATTTACGACGAATACACGAATATTTGTGCCAGTCTCTTGTTTATCCAACAGTTTTACGAAGTGAGCCTGGGCTTCTTCTGATATAGTAATCATCAGTAAGTCCTATTAATTTAAAATTTGGTTTATGATAACAAATTTACCTGACTAAAACAGTCAAGTATTGACTAGTTTCGATGTAACCGCATAACGACAAGACGGATATCACTATGCTCGCAGCTTTGGTTCGCACCGCCACAATCTCGATTTTCCCAAAATGGTTTGCGCCATTTATCGTGTTAACCGCCGTGTGCGTATCTGCTTCGGTAAATGCCAATATAGTTGCCCTCGATAAGGGGGGAAAGCCGGTTCAGGCCTACTTACCAACTGATGTAACATATAACCCAGATATCCCTACGCCAGAATCAGTACTGGGTGCGAACATTGGCCAGTGGCACGTACGTCACGATCAACTAACCCACTACATGCGTGTACTCGCTGACCATTCCGACCGCATTTCATTAGAAGTCACCGGCAGAACCCATGAAAATCGTGAGCTATTGCTACTTACCATTACTGCGCCATCGAATCGCCCTAATATAGAAAGTATGCGAACCGCGCATATCGATGCCATGAATTCAGGTGAAAAAGTAAAAGCCGGTGCGCCACTCATTTTCTATATGGGTTACAGCATTCACGGTAATGAGCCTTCAGGCTCAAACGCTGCATTAGCCCTAGCTTATTACTTAGCCGCTGGGCAAGGTGCGCGAATCGATGCGTTACTGAACAACAATATTGTGCTGTTAGACCCATCTTTCAACCCCGATGGGTTATCTCGTTTCGCGCAATGGGCCAATATGCACAAAGGAAAGCAACTTGTCGCGGATAGTAACACCCGTGAGCATGATGAAGGCTGGCCATCAGGACGCACGAACCACTATTGGTTTGACTTAAATAGAGACTGGTTATTGTTGGCTCACCCAGAGTCTCAAGCGCGTATAAAGCAATTTCATCGCTGGCGCCCGCATATTCTTACTGACTTTCATGAAATGGGTACCGATAGCACCTACTTTTTTCAGCCAGGTGTACGCTCGCGTAAAAACCCTATTACGCCGGATGAAAACGTCACTTTAACCGAAGCGTTAGCGGCGTATCATGCCAAAGCATTTGATAAACAAGGGAAGTTGTATTTCTCGGAAGAGGCATTCGACGACTTTTACGCCGGTAAGGGAAGTACCTACCCTGATTTACATGGCAGCATCGGTATTTTGTTTGAACAAGCGAGTTCTCGCGGACATATACAAGAATCTATCAATGGACCATTGGCATTTTCTACCACTATCGCAAATCAAATTACGACCTCATTAAGTACCTTTGAAGGTGCGCTTGCCAACAAGCCGGCTATTTTAGATTATCAATCGGCTTTTGTTAAAGACACGCAAGCATTAGCAAAAGACGGTGATATTAGCGGCTACATTGTGGGTGAGTCGAGTGATAGCGGCAGGTTTAATGCGATGTTGTCGCTACTTAAACAACACAATATTAAGTTCGAGGTTGTCAGCAAAGACTCAGACGTTGGCAAGCAAACCTTTAATGCTAATCGCGCCATTTATATTCCTGTCGCGCAGGCCCAGTACCGACTTATCACGTCCATATTTTCAACCCAAACCTCGTTTGAAAATAACACCTTCTACGATGTGTCATCGTGGAACATGGCGATGGCATTTAACTTGCCCTTCTCGGTGGTTGAAAAACGGGATACCCGAAACGTAAAAACGGCTGCCAATGCAAAGTTAGCAATGCCAGTGCTTAGCGAGTCGTTACCTGCCAGTGCCTATGCGTACGCGTTTTCATGGAACGATTACTACGCGCCAGCCTTGCTTCAGTCGTTATTAGAGGCTGGGGTAAGCGTAAGAAGTAGCGAAAATGCGTTTGAAGCTAAGCTTGTTAATAATCAGCGCCATACCTTTACCTCGGGTAGCATTGTCATTCCTACAGGATTAGTTCAGCCTGAAAATTTACTCAGTCTGCTAACCGAGCAAGCTCGCGCGTTACGTATTCCTGTTTACGCCCTCGCGAGTGGACTAACGCCAACGGGCAGTGATATTGGAAGTCGCTCAATCAAACCTATTTTAGGGCCAAAAGTGCTATTAGTTGGGGGCGAGGGGGTAAGCGAATATGAAGTGGGCGAAATGTGGCACTATTTTGATACGCGGGTAGGCCTACCTGCCAGTATTGTGGAGCAACAAAAACTGGGCAATGCGCTACAGTCAGGTTATACCCACATTGTGTTTGCTAGCGGGCAGTATACGCTGTCGGATGACACTAAAGATGCCCTGTTCAATTGGGTTAAAAATGGCGGTGTGTTGATTGGACAAAAATCAGCCCTTCGTTATTTTGCAGCCAATGAATGGTTAAACGTCGATATAGTAGATAGAGAAGAAATAGACAGTCAATTTGATGAAGATAAACTGACGTTTGGCGATAAATCGGCGTTATATGCAAGAAAGTTGGTGGCTGGCGCGGTTTATGAAGCTGAAATAGATATCACCCATCCACTATTTTACGGTTATACCGACACTACACTGTCTATGTTCAAAACCAGCAATATGGTGGTGAACAATTATTACACGCCATTTACTACGCCAGCTCGATATACCTCAGCGCCATTATTGGCTGGATTCAGTGATGAAAAACTAGTGAAACTAATTGCCGAAACCCCTGCTGTGATCACCACACAGCAAGGTAAAGGTGTTGTGATTGGGTTTACCGACAATACGCAATTTCGAGGGTACTGGTATGGCACAAACAAAATGTTAAGTAATGCCATTTATCAGTCTGGTTTTCTTAAGTAGCTAATTTTTATTTAGCCAATTCTTATGTAGCAAGAATACGTGGCGGTAGTCGTTTCGATTACCCCGCAACTAGCAGTGAACTTTTCGGGGGCGGTGTAAAGGTCATTGCCCATACCAGAATATTCAGTTGTGGGTAGCGAGCTCTCAATAAGCTTGCTAGCGCGTTTACCGTAACACCAGTAGTAATAACATCATCTACTATAGCGATACGCTTAAGAGTAGGGGTAGAATCGACTAACCTATCAATACACTGATGAGTTAATGAAAACACCTGCTTAGCATGTTGTAGCCTTTGTGCTTTTCCTAGTTGATGTTGCGCAGACATACCTTGTCGAATCGCCCAATTGGTGCAAATGGGAATATTCAGTGCACTTCCAATGGATTTAGCTAACACTGCGGCTTGGTTATAATGTCGCGTTGCTAGCCGCCAAGGGCTTAATGGCACTGGTAAGAGAAGTTGGGGAGCAGTGTGGGTTAAGTGCGGTGTGTGGTGCGCCAAGTGTTGCTGTTTACCGACAAACCACTTGGCTAAAACCTTCCCTGAAGTGAGTGAGTGTTGAAACTTAAAGCTATGAATTAAGGTGGTTATTGGATAAGTATGTAAAGCCAATACCGACAGCTGCTGATAGGCACTATGCTTAACGTGCTGACCGACTGGTCCAAATGACAGTAAGTTATTACCGTGATCGTTGGCCGAGAAAAAAAATATGTCATGTTCACACCAATGACATACTGGCGCAGGACTTGCCTGATAACATAGTAAGCATGAAAGATTCATAGTACGTGAATTTTTGAATTCTTAAGTTGAGTCGCTTTTTCTCGCTTGTAGCTACAGTAAGATAACGTGTCTTTAAGCATTTTTTGAGATAATGGGTAATCATGCATATATGGCAGCCTATTAGGTTTGCTTCTTCATGCAACAGCCAAAGGATGTATACAGTGAAAGATTTGCATACAAACACACAGCTTGTCACCCGAACTCAAGGTACAGGAAACGATCTGGTTTTCCTTCATGGTTGGGGTATGAATAGTGGGGCTTTTACTTCGTTTATTCCCTATTTAACCAATAGTTTTCGGGTTACCACTATTGATCTTCCCGGTTTCGGCGAAAACGCTCAGCATGTGCCTTCCCCTTATAACGCTGAGTCTTTAGCACGAATGATAGCGCCTTATATTCCGCCAGAAAGTATTGTTGTGGGTTGGTCTTTAGGTGGTTTGGTGGCGCAACGATTAGCTTTAATTGGTGGCTTAGATCTGAAAGGCTTAGTGACGATAGCCTCTACACCACGTTTCATCGCTGGCCCCTGCTGGCCAGGCATTGCAGGTGATTTACTTGCCATGTTCGAAAATCAGTTAGAGAGTAACTACAACAGGACACTAGAGCGCTTTTTAGCGATTCAAGCAATGGGAAGTGATACGGCACGACAAGATATAAAAGCTATTCGTGGGCATATCAGTGAATTCCCCGAACCAGATCAGCAAGCGCTGAAACAAGGCTTGAGAATTCTTTCCACAGAAGATTTACGCCAAGACATTGGCCGGATAACGGTGCCAACCCTTAGACTTTATGGCCGCTTAGACAGCCTAGTGCCTACCAGTGGTATAGATCGTATTTGCGAGTTGCATCCTCAAGCCGATACGGTGGTGTTGCCCCATGCAGCTCATGCGCCGTTTATTTCTCACCCTCAACAAAGTGCCGATATTTTGTTTAGCTTTGCATCGAGCGTGTATCAACAAAAAGCATCGTAAATCCGATGCTTTTAAGTCGCGTTAAGGTGATGTAAACGGCCGCGAGTGTATACGCCGCAGCTTTTAGCCAGCGAAATGCTAGGCGCAAAGAAGAAATATTGCTCGTTTTCACAGCCAGTTAAGGCGTATGAGCGGTACAGACCTTTTCATTTAGTGCAATTTGGTTAATAATTGCACATGAGAGTGTAGAGGTAGTGTATGTCTGGTATATCAGGTGTAAATAGTAATAATATAAATTCGGCTATTTTGTCCGGACAATTCGGTTTGCAGAATGCCAGTAATGGTATTACGCAGGCTGCGTCTAATATTGCCCAGCAAACCACGAACGCAGAGCGCGATCCGCAAGCCGTTTTAGCCAATGCTGCCACCCAAAGCTTACAGAATGTACGCAACATACTTCCCTCTACGCAGGATGATGTCACCACAAATCTGTTGTCATTGAAAATCAACAGTATCAACGCCCAGGCTTCCGCCAAGGTGCTTGATGTGGCGAATGACACGATAGGCACAATAATCGATACGTTAGCGTAGTAATGTAGGAGTGTAATGTGAACATTGTTACCCCTATCCTTACGGCCATAGCGTACCCTACTGCAAACGTTAATACCGAGTCAGCGAGACGAGACAACGCATTACGTGAAACCATTCCTCAATCGGGGGATGCAGAGAAAGGGGCGTCGCAAAAGGGCCTAGGTTCGGACAGTGACAAAGCTCGAAATCCGGGACAAACGCCTGCGCCTGTTACCTACGATCGCCCCCAAGTCCAAACTGAGCTGCAAAGCGCGTTTGAAAGCGTGTTTGGCGAACAAAAAGACAATGGCTCTGATGAAAGCGCGGGTAAACAAAATGCCCAAGACCAACAGGAATCAAGCCAACAGGAATCAAACCAGCAAGCTTCAGGACAGCAATCCGCACAGCCTGAGCAGCAGACGGAAGAAGAACAGCAAGAGATAAGTAACTTAGAGGCGCGTGATCAAGAAGTCCGTACTCACGAGCAGGCACACGCCGCGGCGGGTGGACAATACGCTGGATCTCCCCAATATGAATATACCACTGGGCCGGATAACAAACGTTATGTAACCGATGGCGAAGTCTCTATTGATATCTCTGAGCTAAATAGCCCTGAAGAAACCCTTCGTAAAATGCAGCAAGTACGTGCTGCTGCACTCGCCCCTGCGGAGCCTTCTGCGCAAGATTTAAAAGTGGCAGCAGAAGCTACTCAAAAATCGTTTGAAGCTCGCAGCGAAATCGCTGAAGACAACGCTACAACATCATCGGTATCGCCTAGCGCATCAGATATCACGCCCCCTGATATTGATGAAATTACCGATAATGCGGGTGTTGAACGCCCGACAAGGGCACTAGACGAAGCTGTTTTACAAGCGCAAACGGTTGAGCAAGATGCTGTAAGCCAAGGAGCGCAAGGTACTAGTGAAGCTTCAAATGAGATTGGTGGTGGGTTTGATACGCGCTCACTAGCATTTGGCAACGAAGCTCTGCCAAATGGCGACAATGTTCAACAAAGCCAAGCTAACTCAGCCCGCATTGGTCGCATTCAGAATTTCTACACACAAGCCTATACACCAGTACGTGAAGGTTTTTCCGCTAGCGCCTAGGGTTTGTAGTGCCTAGCGCTTAATAGTAATAGCGCTTATCTAGCCTCGTTTACCGCTCATTGCCAATAACACGTGTTCTTAACCGTACTACTCTCATAAATACAAAACTCTACTGGGCAAATACAAAAAGCCAGCATGTATGCTGGCTTTAAAATTATAATCGCGCGTGTAAACAATGGCGTTACGCGTTATTTCTTGGCTTTGGCGAAGGCATCGGCAAAGGCATTACCCATCGCACTGTTTTGCTGCTGGTTTTGTCCGCCGCCACGCTTGTTTGGCTTATCTGCGTGAGAGTGTCCACGCGACCCATTGTTAGCGCGGGAATTAGCAGTAGACTTTGCGTTAGCAGCGCCATTGCTGTTATTGCTTTTGCCTGCTTGATTCGACGAGGTAGGGGTATCCTCTAACCGCATAGTAAACGATATACGCTTACGTGCTACGTCTACCTCAAGCACCTTAACTTTAACAATGTCCCCGGCTTTCACTACATCCCGTGGATCTGAGATGAACTTGTTGGTTAGCGCTGAAATATGCACCAAGCCATCTTGGTGGACACCTACATCAACAAAGGCACCAAAGTTCGCAACATTACTCACAACGCCTTCTAAAATCATACCTGGGGTAAGATCTTTAATGGTCTCCACCCCTTCTTTGAAGGTGGCAGTTTTAAATTCAGGTCGAGGATCGCGGCCCGGTTTATCAAGCTCGCTTAAAATATCTTTTACCGTGGGTAAGCCGAAAGCGTCACTGGTAAATGTATCTGGCGATAAGGTTTTCAATAGCTCTGTGTTACCGATAAGATCGTTAACGGCAACCGCGGCCGTATCCACAATTTTATCAACCACAGGATAAGCTTCGGGGTGAACCGCAGACGCATCTAGTGGGTTGCTACCATTTACGATGCGTAGGAATCCCGCCGCTTGTTCGAAGGCTTTCGGCCCTAGGCGCTCAACTTTCATTAGCGCTTTTCTGTCGCCGAAGGCGCCATTGGTATCTCTAAATTGCACAATGTTGTTTGCAAGGGTTTTATTCAATCCAGACACATAGCTTAGCAGCGCGGGTGATGCTGTATTTAAATCTACACCCACCGCATTTACACAGTCTTCAATTACGCGGTCGAGAGATTTACCTAACTGGCTTTGGCTAACATCATGTTGATATTGGCCTACACCAATGGCTTTAGGTTCAATTTTTACAAGCTCGGCAAGGGGGTCTTGTAAACGACGAGCAATGGAAACTGCACCACGTATAGACACGTCCAAATCAGGTAGTTCGTTTGAAGCTAATTCTGATGCAGAGTAAACCGATGCGCCGGCTTCGCTTACCATGATTTTTTGTGCACCTAGCTCTGGGCTATTTTTAAGCATTTCCCCTACAAGCTTATCGGTTTCACGGGAACCTGTACCATTACCTATACTGATAAGCTCAACTTTATACTGCTTACACACGGTAGTGAGGGTACGCAGTGACTTATCCCACTGGTTCTGCGGTGCATGGGGGAAGATGGTATTCTTAGCGACGACTTTGCCTGTTTTATCTACGATAGCGACTTTCACGCCAGTACGAAGACCAGGATCAAGGCCCATCGTGGTCTTAGCGCCAGCAGGCGCAGCCATTAGCAAATCGTTGAGGTTCTTAGCAAAGACCTCAATCGCTTCTTCTTCAGCGCGCTCGCGAAGACCACTGAATAGCTCGGTTTCCATGTGTAACGCGATTTTAATTTTCCACGTCCACTGCACTACTTGCGCTAAGAAATCATCTGCAGGACGGTTGCGGTGCATTATGTTGTAGTGGCTGGCAATAAGGTGTTCACAGTGAGAAGGTGCACTGGCATCATCTTGCTGCGGGTCGGCATCAAGTTGAATGTTCAACATGCCTTCGTTACGGCCACGAAACATAGCAAGGGCGCGATGTGAAGGTGCGTTTTTGTACTTTTCACTGTGTTCAAAGTAGTCTTTGTACTTAACGGCTTCTTGTGCTTTACCGTTTGCTACTGTGCTTTTAATATGTGCGTTTTCAATCAGGTAGCTGCGAATTTTACCCAACAGTGCTGCATCTTCAGCAAACCGTTCCATTAAAATAAAGCGAGCGCCTTCAAGTGCGGCTTTGGTATCTGAAACCCCTTTTTCGGCATTAACGTATTTAGCGGCTAACTCATCGATAGACTGGTCAGGGTTGGCAAATAAAGTATCTGCTAAGCCTTCAAGGCCTGCCTCAATGGCTATCTGACCTTTGGTGCGTCGACGGGGCTTAAAGGGTAAGTATAAGTCTTCCAATGTGGTCTTACTGTCAGCGCCGGTAATGTTGCGCTTTAACTCATCAGACAGTTTTCCCTGCTCATCAATAGATTTCAAGATGACTTGGCGTCTGTCTTCTAGTTCTCGAAGGTAGGTAAGACGTTGCTGAAGCGTACGTAACTGAGTGTCGTCTAGCCCTTGAGTCACTTCTTTACGGTAACGTGCAATAAACGGCACCGTTGAACCTTCATCAAGAAGCTTAACCGCAGCACTGACTTGAGAAGTTTGTACGGCAAGTTCTTCGGCAATTTTGTTAATAATCATAATACGCTCTAGGCAATAGCAAATAAGGATGTAGTGGCTAGCATTAGCCTTTTTACACCGCTTTCATTTTAGTTGGAATAACTGGCAGCAATTATACCACCGCGACGGGTCAGAAGAAGCCTGATTGTAAGGTCAGTATTCATGGAAACTGTTTTAACCTTATTACAGTTTATCGGTTGGATCGTACCAAATGCGGTTTATCCACCATTCTTTTATGTCGGTTTCTGTTTTTACCGTAACGTCATCATCTTCTTCTTTCCCCACTAGGGCTCGCGCCATAGGAGAGTCGATAGAAATGTAATCTCGACGGCCAAATATTTCATCGTAACCCACAAGGCGAAGTTCTAGCACCTGCCCTTGTTCGTTTTCGATTTCTACCCAAGCACCAAAATAAACTTTATTTTCCTGCTGGGAACTATAATCCACGACTTTAAGGTTTTCCAAACACTTACGTAAGTAACGTACTCGCCTGTCGATTTCACGTAATTTTTTCTTATTATATTGGTAATCTGCATTTTCACTACGATCGCCCAAGCTAGCAGCCCACGTCACCTTTCGTGTGATTTCGGGCCTTTCTTCCCGCCACAAATGGTCAAGCTCCTGTTTTAGCTTCAAATATCCTTTTCGTGTTATCAGTGGTGTTTTCACAATTATTTAGTTAAATTGAAATCTTATGGCTAGTGTATGTGGGTGAATTAATAGAACGCAATAAACAAATGCGTTGAAATCTACCATTTAAACCACTTTGTGCAAATATTGAACATAAACCTTAAAGTTGTTGTCGCAGTATAAATAGCAACCAGCTAATGAGCGGGAAAATCGAATGGAAGATAACGCACCGAAGGCGGAAAATAAGCCTGCAGACAGGCGCCGTGCTGCAACTAACGGTTCAATGGGCGGCACTATTGCTGGTTTTATGCTTTTTTTAACTGGCGCGTTAATGGTGCTGTATGGCTTACTGGATATTGTAGTACGTATGGATAGCCTGATAACAGCAGGATATCTCGTGATTGGTTTATTAATGTATAAGTTTGGTCAATATCTGTTAAATCACTTTGCGGTATTTAAAGTGCAGCGTGAACGTCGTCGTGCGCCACCTCGTCATACTTAAATAGGTTGTCGATAAGGTGCACAAAAAGCGAGTAATCGAATGACTAGCCGTCTAATACACCTTCTGCGTAAGGTGGGCATTTGCTGTATTAATAGCGGTGAATATCGTGCAGCCTTCACTCTTATCCGCTCTTTTTGGTACAACCATCACTTAACGCATTAAAAAAGCCGACACTTAAATAAGTATCGGCTTATACAAGTAGTGGCCAATGCTAAAGCGTAGCCACTACACTTTGAAGCGCGGCGTGATATTACTCAGCAGCAGCTTCTTCTTTAACGATTTCAAGCAATTCAACATCGAAGATTAGCGTTGAATTTGGTGTAATTGAACCAGTAGCACGCTCGCCATAAGCTAATTCAGAAGGGATGTGGAAGCGGTACTTCGCACCTTCTTGCATAAGTTGAACTCCTTCGGTCCAGCCAGGAATAACTTGGTTAAGTGGGAATTGAGCTGGCTCACCACGCTTGTATGAAGAATCGAACTCAGTACCGTCTAGCAAAGTGCCACGGTAGTGAACTTTAACGATGTCTTCAGCCGCGGGGCTTGCGCCATCACCTTCTTCTAACACTTCATATTGAAGACCAGATTCGGTTGTGGTTACGCTATCTTTCTTCGCGTTTTCTTCTAAATATGCCGCGCCTGCTTCAACATTGTCTTGTGCGGCTTTTTGCGCCATTTCTTGTTGCTTAGCACGAAGTACTTCTTCGCCTTGCTGAGCAATTTGCTGAATTTCTTGTGGGGTAAATTTCAATGTGTCGTTAAGGCCATCTTCAAAGCCTTCTTTCAACGCCGCTTCATCTAGCGGAAAGCCTAGTTGCTCTTGCTGTTGTGCACGGTTGCTCACGAACAAGCCCATACTTGCACCCATAGCGTACGCTTGCTTTTGTACGTCTGTCATTGATTCTGTCGAAACATCGGCGGTTTCAGCGATGTCAGTGCCGGTAGTAGCGGCCTCATCAGAGGTGTTTGGCTGACAGGCAAAAAGGCCTAGGGCAGCAATAGTAGATAAGGCAACAAGCGACTTCTGCATAAAACGTCTCCATAAATTTTTATCATCATGCGTCTATGTTTAAACTGCTGCATCCAGGGCAGTCTGCACGATAGTGAAAGATGCGTGATCCATGCTATGTTAAACCTAGCATTCACAAAGCGAAACCTATTTGATTATGTTTAGGGCTCAAATGTTCCCCAGATTATTGTTACTCACCTTATTAATAAGTGGATCTATAGGATGTAGCTTCCCTGAGACCACGCCAATTAAACAATGGCGACATGTTGAGGAAGGGGCTTACGCAGCCGATGTGTCGCCCGATGGTACTATTTCCGTTGTATCAGGCATCAACAATGGCATCAATGTATGGCGAATAGGCGAAGAAACTCCTTTGTATCAATGGAGTCATCAAGGGGAAGGTAATAATTTAGTCGTTTCGTTACATATATCAGCCGACAATACTCATGTAGTCACTGCTGACAGAGAAGCGTTTGCACTGTGGAGCATTGAAACCGGCGACCCGATTGGCTTTTGGCGTATTGACGAAGCGTCTATTCGTGATGTGGCCATTTCGAATAATGGCAATGGCATCTTGGTGGCTCGTTCTAATGGTAAGGTCATGTTTTTTGAGCCTAAAACTCAGCGCAGGTTAGAGTTTTTAGGGCATCAAGAAAAAGTGAACTCGATTGATATCTCCCCGAATGGCAAGTTTGCCTTAACCGGTGGCAACGACTATATCGCTTATTTATGGAGCACCGACACAGGGCAAATAATCCATACCTTCACGCATCCTTCCCGGGTGACCAAAGTGGCATTAGATGACAAAGGTCGTTTTGCTTTTACTGCCGATAGCCAAAGCAAATCACAAGTGTGGAACGTGCAAACTGGCGAGGCCATTAGCGGTCTGAGCTTTATTGCTAGGCAAAAAATCTTCACTGATGCTGTGTTTTCTGATGATGGTAAGTATTTACTGACAGGCTCGCCGTCACGCCAAGTGTATTTGTGGGATTTGAAAAGTGGTAAGGAAGTGGATGCTTGGCAAGTAGCATCACGAGATACTGTTTCACCGCCAACTGCAGTTGTTTATGGCGTTGGGTTTATGTCCGATGGTAATATTGTGACAGAAAGCAGCAGTGGTCTTGCCGAAGTATGGCAACGCAGTAAATAGAGTAGATTATGACAGATAAAAATAGCAGTACTGACAGTGTCGCATTTCGGGTAGAACTCGATAGTACGAACCACAGTATTGAAGAGCTCCAAACGAAAATAGCGTTTCAAGAGCATACCATTGAAGCCTTAAATGAAGCGCTGTCTTCGCAGCAGCAACAACTTGATGAGCTTACCTACAAGTTACGCCACGTTATCGACAAGGTTAAATCAATTGAGCCTTCTAATATGGCCAAAGACTCGGAAGAAACACCGCCTCCCCATTATTAATGATACCCCTGCATTGCAGACTGAGCTTACGAAGCCCTGGCCGATACAGATACAACGACTAGCTTATCGTATCAAGGTTTAGTGCTTTGGCTGTCTGTGTCAATGGTTTTGGTTGAATCAGGCAGTGCGGGTTCAGCTAAAGTTTCTAACTCTACCGACTCTTCAATGTCGCCGCTAATGGCTTTAATAAAAGCGTTTTTAATAATGGCGCCCAGCGCACGAAGTACATCGGTATCTGGGCTACTTAAATCCCCCTCAATAGGAATGCGAGTAGCGACTTGATCTTCACTTTGGTTCTCAAATAGTTCAGTAATAAAAGCGGATAATAGCTCTACGGTGCCTTCAAGTAACCCATCACCATCTTGCTCAATATCACCCTTCCATGAAAATACTTCCACATGGTGCAGTATTGGTTTTATGTAGCCTTTTACTTTGCCATCATCGGCAGCAACTTCGGCAGCAAGGGTAAGTGAACCTGCCTCTAGGTCAAATGGTGCATAGGTATCCAGCAGATTTTTAAAGTTAACTAAAGCCACATTGTCGGCTTGAATATTGAGATCGAAAGTAGGTTTATGTGTGGCAGGGTTAAGCTTGGCTTCTAGGTTCAGTGTACCTTGTTGGGCAGTTTGTGCGCTCAGGGTGGCATTAGCCACCCGATTGTCAGATAACGCATCGCTATTCACCAAATTTGTTACTTCACCTTGAATGTCGTGTAGCGAAATATCAATAACAGGCGAGCTCTCTGGGTTATAAAAACCAATTTTGCCATCGGTCACACTAAGCTTATCAATACGTAATGGAAACAGTTGATTAGCAATGTTAAGCCAATCTTCGTTTTTACCGGCTTGACTGTTATCGCTGGTGGCACCGTCGACAAAGTTAATTTCAGGACGAGTAAGATTCACCGTACCGCTTGCGGCCCCTTTTATAAGTTGGCTCCAGTTTAATGTGAACTCAACCTTATCGGCGCGAAACAGAGGCTTGTCTACTTGTCCGTTAGACTTGTACAACAACACGTGCTCTAAACTATAAGCACCGCGCCAAAGCATTAAATCTACGTCACCTACTCGGCCGCTGTATTCACCTGGCTGACTGAGAGTTTTATTGATATACGACTGGGCCGTATAAGGCATGCTCATGCGAATGATAAGTAGCAACCCAAGTACGATGGCGAGTGAAATAAATAGGTAACGATTTGCGGTCTTCATAAATACTCCTTTAAAAGAGTACTTCAAGAATTATGCCGCCGGAAGTTAGCTGTCTGTAAATGGGGCGAGGTTAAATAATTCAGTACTATCAGTTGGATAAGAGTATGCTATCAAAAGTTTTCTGACGTTACATTATGTAAAGATACGTCGAATGTGGGCGGTATCTTCACAGAATGCGTAATAGTTACTTCTTATTAGAAAGAGGCAATGCACATGACTAAAATCTTATGTGAATTAACTCATGAGTAGCACCCTACGAGGAATGCAAGGTTGAGTATTATGTGTACTAGCGCTAATTGCGAAGAAGTGAGTTACACAAACGTGAGGGGGGGTAACCGCGAACTAGTGAGGTTTGAAAATGCCAATCACGTTTTCATTTTCACGGGTGGCCGCATTCACTTGTTCTTCGGTTTGCGCTTCATTATAGCCACAGGCCACGCACTCTAGCTTTTCTACGTTATTTTCGTAATATAGCGAAATAGTGTCTAACTCTTGGCATTTTGGGCAGGTAGCGCCTGCAACAAAGCGGCGTTTAATCGATTTTTGCATTGCAGCTCTCTTAACGTAATTTACTCAGTATTATACCGCGAAAAGCCATTTCCTGATCAGATTTTGATAGGAATTTGCTATTATACGCGACCTAAATTGTTCCCGCGAAGGTTATGAATGATAAAGCTTACCAACGTATCGCTAATGCGTGGCAGAAAAGTGCTGCTAGAAAATGCATCAGCGCAGGTATTTCCAGGCCATAAAGTCGCCCTTATAGGGAGCAATGGCTGTGGCAAATCGACCTTGTTTTCCTTACTGCGTAACGAAATGTCTGTAGATGCAGGCGACTGTGTGGTGCCTGCTGATTGGCGTATAGTGAGTGTTGCACAAGAAACTCCTGCCACCGACAGACGTGCAATAGAGTACGTTATTGATGGTGATAAAAATCTTCGCCGTTTACAAGCACAGCTTCAGCAAGCAGAACAAGATGAAGACGGCGTATTGATTGGTAAAATTCATGGCCAACTAGAGCAAGCCGGCGCGTACGATGTAGAAGCAAGAGCCGCGACTATTCTATCAGGGCTGGGCTTTACCAACGTTCAGCTTACCGCACCGGTTACCGATTTCTCTGGTGGTTGGCGTATGCGCCTAAATTTGGCGCAAGCACTACTATGCCCCTCTGACTTATTGTTGCTTGATGAGCCCACGAACCACTTAGATCTAGATGCCGTCATTTGGTTAGAAAAGTGGTTGCAGCGCTACGAAGGTACGCTGTTATTGATTTCTCACGATAAGGCGTTTATCGATAATACCGTAGCGCAAATTATCAGTGTTGAGCAGCAACAGCTGATTACCTATACCGGTAACTATTCTGCCTTTGAAAGGCAGCGTGCCGAGCGACTTCGTTTGCAAAATATAGAGTTTGAAAAGCAGCAGCAAAAAGTGGCGCATTTAACCTCTTTTATTACCCGCTTTAAAGCTAAAGCGAGTAAAGCTAAGCAAGCACAAAGCCGTATTAAGCAACTTGAAAAAATGGAAACTCTGTTACCTGCTCATGCGGCTAGCCCATTTAGTTTTGAGTTCGTACCGCCTGCTGCACTGCCTAATCCCCTTGTGCAAATGGAACACGTACAGTTAGGTTATGATGACCATATTGTATTACAGCAAGTGAAGCTTAACTTGGTGCCAGGAAGCCGTATTGGTTTACTGGGGCGAAACGGACAAGGTAAATCTACTCTTATCAAGTTGTTAGCTGGTGTACATGCCCCGAAGCAAGGTATTTTCGATACCGCCAAAGGCCTTAAAATTGGTTACTTTGCTCAGCATCAATTAGAAACCCTCGATCCTAACGCCACGCCTATTTTGCACTTACAGCGCCTAGACGAAAAAGCTACCGAACAACAATTGCGAGATTATTTAGGTGGCTTTGGCTTTAACGGCGATGAAGCGCTTTCAGCTGTTGCGCCTATGTCTGGTGGCGAAAAAGCCCGGTTAGTGCTCGCACTTATTGTGTACCAAAAACCAAACTTGTTATTACTCGATGAGCCCACCAACCACCTTGATTTAGAAATGCGTCATGCGTTGAATATTGCGCTGCAAGGCTTTGAAGGTGCCATGGTGTTGGTATCGCACGATAGATTTTTACTCTCATCGGTATGCGAAGACTTTTACCTAGTAGATAGCGGCGAAGTGGCGGCGTTCACTGGCGACTTAGACGACTACCGCGACTGGATTTTAAAGCAACAAGCCGCCGAAAAAGCAAAAGCGAACAGCGATGCGAAAGCGTTAAATGAAGACGCAAGCGCTGTTAGCGAGCGTAAAATCGATCGTAAAGAAGAAAAGCGCCGAGAAGCAGAGTTTAGAAAGCAAGTTGCTCCACTGAAAAAAGCCTTAGAGAAGCACGAAAAGGCCATGGACAAATGTTCAGGCGAGCTGAAAACCCTTGAAGCATCATTATCAGACACAAGTTTATATAACGATGATAAAAAAGCCGAACTTATGCAATTGTTAGATAAACAGGCAAAGCTCACTCAGCAGCTTGAAGAAGAAGAGATGCAGTGGCTTGATGCTCAGGAGCAAATGGAGGCGCAGCGCGCAAGTTATGAAGCACAATAATGCTATTGTAAATGCAGAGGATTTTTGGCAGTACGCAGGCAGTCGCTATGGTACAGGCGATGTAGCGCCACTTGCCATTTTGTTGCAAGACCGCCATGGTGTGAACGTAAACATACTTTTGCTGATATGTTGGTGTATTGAGCACGGCTTCATTATTAATTTGCCTCAGTTAAACGCGGTTATCAGCGCCGTTGAAGCATCAGAACACGTCCTTAAGCAACATCGGCTTGAGCGAAAGCAAGCGAAGCAAGATGCAAACTACCAGAAAGCTTTAGCGAGATACAATCAGCTAAAAGATGACGAGTTAGCATTAGAAAAAACGCAACAAGCTATTATTGTAGAAACGGTAAACAGCCTTGGCTTAGCGTCTTTACCTTCAGGCGCCTCTGGTCAGTCGGGTGTGTTCAATGCTTCTATCGCTGCACTTATTAATGCGTATGGGCTAAGAGAAAAACAAGAAGCCCGCAAGTTAATCAGCCAGTTACTAAAGCATTTGTCGTAGAAAAAATAAGAAAACAGCATGAGCAAAATCGCGTTATCGCATGGAAAGATTATAAAAAGCAGCTTTCGGGTACCAAGTTGGGCAAAGAACCGTCATGTTCAAACTATATGGCCACGCTTCATTCAAAAACGCTTACCGCTAAAATACAGCATGGAACGCCTAACATTGCCAGATGACGATTTTGTCGACGTTGCATGGGGGCCAAAGCCCGCAGAGCCTTCGGGGATTATTGTGATGTTCCATGGCCTTGAAGGCAGCATTCGCTCACATTACGCCAACGATATGATGGCCAATTTATCCGTGAATGGCTGGCAAGTGGTGATGATGCACTATCGTGGCTGTAGCGGTGTTCCGAACCTAAAGCCAAGAGGCTACCATTCTGGCGAGACTGGCGATCCGAGCTTTTTTCTTGATTGGCTAAACCAAAAATTCCCCCAACTTCCTAAAGTTGCTGTAGGCTTTTCGCTTGGTGGCAACATGCTGTTAAAGCTACTTGGCGAGAACCCCGCGCAAAAATGGTTGAACGCGGCTATTGCTATATCGTCACCATTGAAGTTGTCGGAGTGTGCCAAATCAATTAACCACGGTTTCTCGCGGGTGTATCAGAAATACCTTTTATCGAGCATAAAAACCACGCTACAAAAGAAGATGTCGTTTATCGATTATCGTAAACTTATTCAGTTAACAGGCGATGATGTTGATGGCATTACCAGCTTTGCGCAATTTGACGAGAAAGTCACTGCACCCTTGCATGGTTTCGAAGACGCGAACGACTATTACGAGAAATGCAGTGCGTACCACTTCTTGAGCGCTATTCATTGCCCTACGCTTGTATTGCACAGTATTGACGACCCCTTTATGAACCATTTAGTGGTGCCTAAAGAAGAAGAGTTAGCACGCAATGTTACCCTTGAACTCAGTGAGCGTGGTGGCCATGTTGGCTTTATGCAAGGTTCGGTGTTTAGCCCTAAAGTGTGGCTGCATGAAAGGGTAAAAAGGTACGTTAGCGATGTACTGCCCATTAACCCCACCACGCCCTACGTGTAAGTTTCCTATCTTGTTTGCACGTTAGCTGGCTTTATCTCATGCTTAATCGTTAGCGTGAGCTCACTTTTTTCTGGAGGCAGAGATGATAATTCCAATCGACGCGGTTGATACCGAAACCCTACACAGTTTAGTGGAAGCATTTGTGCTGCGAGAAGGCACAGAATACGGCGCTGAAGACGTCACTATGGAAACCAAAGTGACACAAGTATTAGATGCGCTTAAAAGTGGTGAGGCCGTGCTAGTGTATTCAGAGCTTCACGAGAGCGTGGATATCAGACCAAAAGGCGATGTGACATCCCAAAGTGAGTCTGCTGAAGAAGAGTAGGTATACGTGCAGCTTAAAACAGAGCTTATACGTAAATTGAAGAATAAAAAAAGCCGGGCGAGTGACCCGGCTACCTTTCATCAGGAGAGCATCCCAAAACGAGAAAGGTTTAGAAACTGTAGCGTGCAGTTACCTGCATGATGTCTAAGTCATCCATAAGCTTGTAGTTGGCACCCACGGCCCATTGAGGGGTGATATAATAGTTCGCGCCTACTTTGAACGTGGCATCGCCATCTTCAACGTCGTAGTAGCCTACTTCACCTAGAAGCTCAACTTGCTCAGTCACCATAGAACGAACACCAGCATTCACACTGTAGCCCGTCTCATCATCGAAATCGCCATCGATGCGCTCAAAGTTGGCGCCGAAATATGCATCGGTAGTGGCGTTAAGTGGCATTCTGTAACCAGCACCTAGGGTTAGCATATCGAAATCGAAGCTGCCTTCTTCAAAGTTGCTGTATTCACCGTTTAAGTAAATGTTGCTGTTTAATAGATATTTGCTGCTTAGTACGAAACCATCGGGTTCGAACGATTCGTTATCGTCAAAATCCATCTTGCTATAGCCACCTTCTACATAACGCCAGTCTGGAGACTCAGCTAACGTTGCAAAAGAAGCAACAGAGGCTGCGGTAGTGGTAAGTGCTGTCAGTAAAGTGATTGCTTTACGCATTGAAAAAACTCCTATTTATCGCAGAAAGAAAAAATACCTGCGTTTCAAATTTTGCGAACCTGTGCATCGTAATATGCAAACAAATATCGCGAATTCCATTGTTAAATCTGAAGTTTGTTTTGCAAAGGGTTTGCCAATTACGTTATGGGTTGATGGTTTAACAGACGATTTTTCTATAACTAACAGAAAGATAGTGGTTTTTAGCTGCGAGTGCATTCTCTTACCGAAACAGGTTTATCAAACAGCGTTGATTATCTGAACAACAAAATCCGCTAAATGTGTATCTAAAAAACAACACTATATCCTTTCGTCTAATGGCTGGTACGTTTTTACACAGTGGAAGATGGCCCTCCAATTCAAAAATAACTTTTGTAAATGTTTGAAAATAAGGCGATTGATGGTTTTTCAACCCCTTTTCAATAAGTTGGATCATTCTTTGCAATTGCTCTTATGAGTTCAAGCGCGGTTAATTCGCTACCCAGTTCTTCTTCCTTTTATGGGGCAGCGAGGTTCCTATCAAAATAAGCACCTTTGGGCATTCATCTATGGAGTTAGCAGGTGACTTTTTTGAACGCGTTCTGGCATAGCCCTAATTCATGGAGATAACGACATGCAGCAAGAGTATAAACAAGACCGCTTTGATGGCGTGACGAGTGTCAGTAAAGTAACCAAGCGAGGCCTCATGTCACTTTACTCTCGCGTTGCGGTTGTGATGGCCTGTGTGTTGTCATTATTAGTCGCACCAGTGATTAATGCTGAAGAGGTGAGTAATAGCAACGAACCTCGTGATGCATCCCCTATTCTTCAATCTGTTATCGATGCCGCAAAAGCGTCTGCTGAGCAAGGTTATGAGCAAAACGATCATGGTCTCGATGAAGGGTTAAAATCAATTGATTATCAAACTTATCGCGCTATTCGCTTTAATCCTGAGAAAAGCTTATGGGACGGCAAAAACGACTACGAAGTACAGTTTTTTCACCCCGGCTTTCTCTATCAATTGCCTGTGACAGTTCACACGATTGATGAATTCAATAGCGCTCAGCGCATTCCCTTCACTAGCGACATGTTTCGCTATGACGACAAAGCAGCGCCGTTAGCAGGGCTGACTAACGATAAAACGGGGTTTGCAGGCTTTCGCGTTCATTACCCATTGAAAAATGAAGTATACAAAGATGAGTTTGCCGTATTTTTAGGGGCGTCTTATTTTCGTTTAGTGGGTAAGAATCAAGTGTATGGTATTTCTGCTCGCGGGCTTGCCATTGATACTGCCCTCACGAAAGGGGAAGAATTTCCTCACTTTACTGAATTTTGGCTTATTGAGCCTAAAGAAGGCCAGCCTATTACGATTTACGCACGACTGGAAAGTCCGTCAGTGGCTGGAGCGTACAAGTTTGTTATTGAGCCCGGCATTGATACAAAGGTTGATGTGCAAAGCTGGTTGTTTGCCCGCGAAGATGTAGAAAAACTAGGTGTCGCCCCTTTTACCAGTATGTTTCTTTATGGCGAAAACAGTGAAAAGCGTCCAGATGACTACCGTCCTGAAGTACATGACAGCGATGGCGTGTTAATGGTGACGCATGCCGATGAAGAGATTTGGCGTCCGCTGACTAACCCGGCAAGGCTACAAATTACCTCGTTGAGTGACAGTGCACCGAAAGGCTTTGGCATGTTGCAGCGCGATGGTGAGTGGGGAAGCTACTTGGATGCTGAAGCAAACTATCATATTCGCCCAGGTCTTTGGGTAACCCCTACTGAGGGGTTCGAGAAAGGCCGGTTAGAGGTGGTAGAAATACCGACTAACTCAGAAACGCACGACAATATTGTAGCCTACTGGGTGCCTGAAGCACCGTTACGTAGTGGTGAATCTCGCTATTTTGCGTACACCTTAAAAACGGTAGAGCGAAACGCATTTGTTAGCGAGTTGGCCACTGTTATTCGCACACGCCAAGGCAAACCGTCGTTACCTGGTGAGAAAGTAAAAGATGAAGCGAAGCAGACTCAGCGCCGCTTTATTGTTGACTTCGCTTCACCTGATATGGATTCGACCGAAATGTCAGCTAATGAAAACACGGCTACAAGCGTTAACCCAGACGCTACCAAGCTTATTGTGCAAGGTAGCAATGGTGCAATTTCTCAGCAGCGCCTTTACCCCGCTAATGAAGGGAAAGAGTGGCGTGCTACTTTTCTTCTTAAGCCTAAAGACAAAAGCACGGTAGATATGCGTGCTTATATCGAGCTAGATGGCAAACGTATCAGTGAGGTTTGGAATTATGTCTATCAACCCAAGTAATGCTTCCATTTCCCCAACATCCTCAACAAAGCGTTATCGATTCATCACGACAGGAGAGCACATGCGCTTATTTATAATGGCAATGTTAGTGCTTCCGAGTACGGCTTTGGCCGGTTGGAGCCTTTATGAAATTTTTCTTCCAAATGGGTTAACAAAGCTTGAAATAGCTCAGCTTGGTTTAGGTCTAATATTGTTCGCTTGGCTCTGTATGGCATTTTGGACCGGTATTATCGGGTTTGTACTCCAACTCTTTAATATTGACCCTTTAAGCTTGCGTAAAAAGCAAAGTAAGCCTGATGAAGCCACTCAATTAACCGGGCGTCATGCGGTGGTAATGCCAGTATATAATGAAGATACACGCCGAATTATGGTGGGCTTTGAAGCGTGTGTCCGCGAATTAATGAATACGCCACACGCTGATCATTTCGACTTCTACATGTTAAGTGACACCCGCGATCAAACCAAGGCGGATGCCGAGCTTCGCGCATGGCAGCGTATGACGAAACGTTTAGGCAGCTTCGCCTCACAAGTGTTTTATCGTCGCCGGGAAAAGAACCTTCATCGCAAAGTGGGTAACTTAAAAGAATTTTGTGAACGCTGGGGTGCGAACTACGAATCTATGATTGTGCTAGATGCCGACAGCATAATGACGGGCGAGCGCATGTTAGATTTAGCCCGCCGTCTCGAACAAAACCCAGATACCGCATTAGTACAAACTATCCCTATGCCGGTACGTCAAAATACCTTCTTCGGCCGATTTGTACAATTTGCGGCGCACCTTTACAGCCCTATGCTGGCAACTGGTTTGTCGTTTTGGCAAACAGACAGCGCCAACTATTGGGGCCACAACGCGATTATTCGCATTGCGCCCTTTATGCAGCACTGCGGTTTACCTAAATTAGAAGGCAGCGCACCGTTTGGTGGTGAAATTCTAAGTCATGACTTTGTTGAAGCCGCGCTGCTTCGCCGTGCAGGCTGGCAGGCCTATTTACTGACAGATACCACGGGCAGCTATGAAGAAGTCCCTAGCAACGTTGTTGATTACGCTATTCGTGACCGTCGTTGGGTGCAAGGTAACATCCAGCATTTAGGTTTGCTGAACG
This sequence comes from Alteromonas sp. 38, assembly GCF_902506055.1. Classification (NCBI taxonomy): domain Bacteria; kingdom Pseudomonadati; phylum Pseudomonadota; class Gammaproteobacteria; order Alteromonadales; family Alteromonadaceae; genus Alteromonas; species Alteromonas sp. 38. The sequence continues at coordinate 4,550,023 of NZ_LR733300.1, read as the reverse complement.
TGAAAGGCCTGAAAGCGGCTAACCGTCTTCACTTTTTATTTGGCGCGTTTGCGTATATTTCATCGCTGGTCTTATTTTGCATGCTAGCGTTAGGTACAGCCGATGCCCTTATTCGCGCCACATCAGTGCCTGACTTCTTTGTATCTGAATACCAGTTATTCCCAAGCTGGCAGGTAGCCCGTCAAGATATGATGATGGTTACCATGTGGGGAACTGCTGCGCTACTCTTCTTGCCAAAAATGCTGGGTATCGTGCTTGCGCTAATTAAGCGCAGGGAAGAGTTTGGTGGCGCCATGTCGTTACTGAAAAGCGCAGTGGCAGAAATTACCATGGCGATTCTTATTGCGCCGCTCATGATGTTTTATCATAGTTTCTTCGTAATAAGTGTGTTTGTTGGGCACTCGGTTAAATGGGAAGCACAAGAGCGTGAAGGTAAAAAAGTGCCATGGAGCGTTGCCTTTAAACATACGCAGCTTATGAGTTGCTTGGCGGTAATATGGGGCGTAACGACCTTCCACTTCACACCCTCTTTATTTATGTGGTTGCTACCGGTTTTAATTGGAATGGTGCTCGCCGCGCCGGTTATTCGTATTACTAGCAGTGATAATTTAGGTATAAAAATGCGTAAATGGGGCGTGTTTGTTATTGACCAAGAAGTGAATGAATGTACCGCCCTTAAGCGTTTGCGGGTGGCTATGAATTACTTCGCGTTGTCTCAGTACAAGGCAGAAGAGCCAGCACTGCCTGAAAGCTTGTGGGTAACCATGCCTGAACAGGTATTAAGTGAAAAGCCGCTGCCTATGCGCCCAGCATTGGTCAATAACGCGTAGAGCCTTGTTTGTGTTAGCGCATACCTAGTAGTAACAGCTAAAGATGAGGTGTTCTTACCTCGCCGCTAGCTCCCCAGCACTACGCGGCTATATAGCGCTAACACGCTGAAAATAAACTACTAGACACAAAAAAGCCGGGTCGCTTTACTTCACAGGTAAAGCCCCGGCTTTTTTTATAGAGCGTATATTTACTGCGTGAAAGTTACGGAGAAAGAAACCGGAACCGTGGTCGTAATACTTTTAAGCCCTGCAATTTTTTGAAGTGCTTCAACACCTGCCGCTAACCCGAAAGACGCTGCTTTAATTAGCGTAGGCGCTATTGTTGAAACCGTTAAAGTATCTGTGTCTACTTTACTCGCCATCACTGAGAAGCTTGTAGGTACTGCCATACCATGCAGCGTTAAAATACCGTCGACTCTACCGCTAACCACTTCGCCATCGGCTAAATTTAGCATTGACTCAGGTAGGGTTGCGTCAAAGGTGGCTTCAGCAAATTCAGTTACATTGAATAGCATGTCTTGCATACGTGTATTACGGATATCAATTGACGTATTTACCGACGCCAAATTAACCGTAACACGCAGTTTTCCGGCATTCGATAAACTGCCTTCAAAACTATCGAATTTATGCACTTCGGTAATCTGTGAATTCTTAGTAGAAAGGAAATGCAAAGCACTGGTGTCGCCATCTATCTTCCAGTCAGCAAGTGCAGGAAACGCAAGACCGAATGCGAGCAAGGCAGTTGTTACCTTACGAATACGTGTCGTCACCATAATATTACTCCTTTAAATAATAATAATGTCCACTCGAGATTACTCGAAGATGGCATAGACCAAATAACCTAACGCACTAATTACGATGAGGGTTTACAAAGTCATTATACTGGACAACATCTTTCCATGGCACTCTTTGATCGCCCATTACCACAAAATCTGGGTTCTCTAGCGAATGGCGCTGGTTGTAAGTAAGTGGTTCGAAGTTCGCGGCAGCAATACTGCCCCCGGCTTCAGATACAATGCACTGTGATGCACCTGTATCCCACTCACCCGTTACGCCAATTCGCATAAATACATCGGCTTTACCTTCTGCAATAAAGCAGGCTTTCAGTGAGCAGCTTCCCAATGGTAGGGTTTGATAAACCCGCTTTGCACACATACGACCTAATACTTTCTCGCGGCTTTGCCTACGACTAATCGCAATCATAACCACGCTGTTTTTAGGATCATCAAGCTTACGGACGGCAATCTTCTCTTCCCCGTCGGGTGACGATTTAAATGCCCCTTTACCCTTTTCTGCAAAATAGAGCGATTGGCCAGGGGGCCAGAAAATAACACCAATCTTAGGCTGATTATTTTCTATAAGCGCAATGTTCACCGCAAAGTCACCACTTCTGGCGATAAACTCTTGGGTGCCGTCGATAGGATCGATAAGCCAATAACGCGGCCAATCTTTTCGCTCTTCCAAGCTGGCATGCTTATTTTCTTCAGACAGAATAGGAATGTTGGGGGTGGCGTCGCTTAAGCGTTTAACAATAATATCGTTGGCAAGGTAGTCGGCGCTAGTAACCGGAGAATCGTCTTCTTTTTGGTAAGCGTCAAAATCGCCTTTATCATACACTTTAAGCACAGCTTCGCCGGCTTCAACGGCAACGGTTTTTGCGAGCTCTAATAGTTCGCTGTGGGGGTGTTCATCGGGCATAATCTATTGGTCCTTCAACCATTTTTGAGCAAGCAACAGCGCAGCGATACAGCGAGCTTCAATAAAATCTTCACGAGCCAGTAACGCGTCTGCCTCAGCAAGGGGCCAGTGAATCACTTCCAATGGCTCTGGTTCATCACCCTCTAGTCGTTCAGGGTATAAATCTCTTGCTATTACAATGGTCATGTTGGCATTAAAAAAGGTAGGTGCCATGCTAACTTTGTGTAATTCAATCAGGTCGTTCGCACCAAAACCTGCTTCTTCTTTTAATTCTCTATCGGCGGCTTCAAGGGCGGATTCGCCAGGGTCGATAAGGCCTTTTGGAAAGCCAAGTTGATAGGTGTGAGTACCTGCGGCATATTCGCGAATCAATACCATGGTATCTTTATCAATCATGGGAACAATCATGACGGCGCCACGATTGCCTCCTGCCATCCGTTCAAACTCCCGCGTTGCGCCATTAGAAAACTCTAAGTCTAGGCGCTCTACGCGAAAAAGCTTACTTTGGGCAACAATTTCCCGATTGTGAATTTGCGGTAATGGCTTGTTCGGGTCAATTTTTCGCATGTCTCTTGCTACAACTTTGTTATCATACCTACTGTAACTAGCTTACTTCATTATAAGGAAAATCGCTTGCCCTTTCTGCCCTGGAATGAAATTGATACGGTGTTGTTGGATATGGACGGCACCCTACTGGATTTGCACTACGACAACCGGTTTTGGCTAGACCATTTGCCAATACGTTTGGCTGAAATCAAAGGCATTCCAGAACAAGAATGTCGAGACATGATGGCCTCGCATTATGAAAAGGTGCACGGCCAAATTCAGTGGTATTGTCTCGATTATTGGGCAGAAACACTGGATATCGATATTATGCCAATTAAGCGTGAACTGGCGCATCTTATCGAAATTCGCCCCGATACCGTTCCCTTCTTGAAGGCGTTGCATCAATCTGGTCGCGAGGTGGTGTTAGTCACTAACGCCCACCCTGGTAGTTTATCGTTAAAAATAGAGCGTACACAGTTAGACGCGCATATCGATAAATTGATTTCCACGCACGAGTTTGGTGTCACGAAGGAGTCGCAGTTGCTGTGGCAGAAGCTGCGTGCACGCTTAAACTTTAATCCAGCGCGAACCTTGTTTGTAGACGACACCATACGAATTTTAGATGCGGCAAAAGAGTTTGGCATACAGCACCTTCTTGCGGTTGATAATCCAGATCACACGTTGCCTCATCGTAATATTACCGAATTTCCTGCTGTTACCGACTATCGTTTAATGTTAGATGATATTTTGGCAAACCCTGTCTCTAGCAACGAAGGAGGTAAACATGCTGAGTAAATTATTTGTAGGGTCTAAAAACCCGGTTAAGGTAAATGCAGCGCACATCACGTTATCCATTACCTTAGAGCAAGATTTCGATGTTTACGAAGTTGGCGTGCCTAGTGGGGTATCTGAGCAGCCAATGAGCGAAGAAGAAACGCGGCTAGGCGCGGTAAACCGCGTAAAAGCACTTATTGATATGCACAAAGACGAGACAAACGATTCGTGGTATGTGGCTATTGAAGGTGGCGTTGATGTATTCGAAGATGGTCCTGCTACCTTTGCTTACGTGGCGATTTATAACGGCGGGCGCATGTCGATAGGCCGAAGTGCCAACTTGCCGTTACCCGTTAGCGTGTATCAAGCATTACAGCGGGGCGAAGAACTAGGCCCTGTTATGGATAAGTTATTCAATACTACTAATGTGAAGCAAAAAGGGGGCGCGATTGGCTTGCTTACTCTTAACCACGCTTCTAGACAAAGTGTTTATGAAGTCGCGCTTACGCTAGCCATGGCAAAGTTTCATTTTCCCGATTTGTATACCGATTGATATACAAAATACACGCTGCTAACTGCCATTGAAAATGGCAAGGTAAATAGCTGTGTTTTACTTAAAAGCACTCTGTAAGCTCTACCGAAATGGTCACGGACTTCCGTAATTATTTCTTATCGAGCTTTTTTAAAATATCGCACTCATTGTTTAGACTTTAGTCTATGTTGTTGATATGTAGTTGAAAGTCTGAGGCTGGCTGTTTTGGCGTTGTAGTTGCACTGCTTCCCATCACAAACGGATTAAGGAGTGTGACAATGAGCGAGACAATCAACACATATAACCCTGCAACGGGTGAGAAGTTAGATCATTATCATTTGATGTCAGCGGATGATGCAGAGCAAGCGGTAACCCGCTCGCAAGAAGCCTACTTAAACTGGCGCAGAACTTCTTTCGATGCCCGTGCCCAATTATTTAATAACCTTGCTGATTTAATGGAAGAGCGCATTGACGACTTAACCAGCCTGATGACCCGAGAAATGGGTAAGGTAACCGAGCAAGGTAAGCAAGAAGTGCAGTTATGTGCAAATATCTGTCGTTATACGGCAGAACATGGTGCCGAAATTCTAGAAGATGAACACCGCATTTTTGAAGGCGGTCGTGCCATCATCAGTTACCAACCTATTGGCGTGATCCTAGGTATTCAGCCTTGGAACTTCCCGCTTTATCAGGTTATCCGCTACAGTGTATCAAACATTATGGCGGGTAATACCACCGTACTTAAGCATGCTAAAAACGTATTTGGTATGGCCGTAGCTATCCAACAAATGTATGAAGATGCAGGCTTCCCTAAAAACGTCTATCAGTCGCTATTGATTGATGGCGGTACGGCGAGTGACTTAATTAAGCATAAGCATGTTCGCGGTGTGACCTTTACAGGCAGTGACGAAGTGGGTAAGCAAGTTGCTAAAGAAGCAGCAAGTTTATCGAAAAAGACGGTGATGGAGCTCGGTAGTAACGATGCGTTTATCGTACTAGCAGATGCTGATATCGACCAAGCGGTTGAAACCTGTATTAAAGGCCGTGTTATCAACAACGGTGAAACCTGTGTAGCAGCCAAGCGCTTTGTTATCGTCGATAGTATTTATGATGAGTTCAGAGATAAATTTGTTGCTCAGTGTAAGAAGCTTAACGTGGGCGACCCAGCGGACGAAAATACCGACCTAGGCCCTATGGCTCGTGAAGATTTGCGTGATGAATTACATGACCAAGTTAAAGCGTCACTTGAAGCGGGTGCAACGCTATCGTTAGGCGGCGAAGTACCAGATAGTAGTGGTTATTTCTATCCTATTACTGTGCTAGAAAACGTCACCCCTGGCATGCCGGCGTACGACGATGAATTGTTTGGTCCCGTGGCTTCACTAATTCGTGTTCGCGACGATAAGGAAGCCATGACAGTAGCAAATGATTCACGTTACGGCCTTGGTGGTGGTATCTTTAGTACTGATACAGACAATGCTATCGCCCTTGCTAAAAACGAGTTCGATACGGGTATGGTGAATATCAACGGTTACTCGTTAGCTCAGCCTAACTTGCCATTCGGCGGTGTTAAAGACAGTGGTTACGGTCGTGAGCATGGTGGTTACGGTATGCGAGAATTCGTAAATATCAAAACCATCATGATTGCAGAGCAACAAAACAGCTAAGCGTACCAATGCGGTTAGCCCACGGTGTTGGGCTAATCTGCAACAAGGCGCTGAATAGGAGTAAGTAGTATGTTAGTCACATCCATGAAATCTAGTTCAGCCCGTATTGCGAAGCCGCACGGTTCAAACGTAGGTTCAAATTTAGGCGCACACTTAGGTGTTAAATTAGGACTGGGCACAAAACTAAGTCTTGGGCTGGGGTTATTTACCTCAGCCTTTTTTGTTTGTGCTGAGCCTACCCCTTTCCCTATCGCAGCGGCTGGAGATTCCATTGAACAGTCGCCTGCTCAGCATGCATCAACGGATAAAAGCGCCACCACCGTATGCCAAGGGGTGTCATTACAAGTGCTTGGATCTGGTGGCCCAGAACTCGACGATGGTCGAGCTTCTGCATCCTACCTTCTTTGGAAAGACGAAAAGGCCAAAGTGCTGGTAGATGCAGGGAGTGGCAGTAGCGTTCAATTTGGCGCGTCGGGTGCTGATTTTACCGATGTAGACATCATCTTATTATCTCATTTGCATACTGATCATGCCGCCGACCTACCTAGTTTTATCAAGGGAAGCTATTTCACACGTCGAGATACAGATTTAACCGTGTATGGCCCTGCCGGTAACGACCTTATGCCAAGTACTCAAGCGTATCTTGATGCGCTGATAGGTAAAGAAGGGGCATTTAAATACCTGTCTTCTTATACCCAAGAAGGTGAAGATGATTATAAGGTGTCTGCACACACGGTTGCAGATACCACTTTTTCCACATCCATTAGTGATGATATCAGCATAGAGGCTATATCGGTGCACCATGGCCCAATCCCGGCGTTGGCGTGGAAAGTTACTATTGATAAATGTGTTGCTGTATTTTCAGGCGACACCAACAATGCGGATGGAACATTAGCCAACTTTGCTAAGCATGCTGATGTGCTTGTGTTGCATAATGCTATTGAAGATATTGAAAAGGGGGCGGGTAGCGCTGCAACCAATTTGCATATGACGCCTGAGCAAATTATTGAAATTGCAAAAGAGTCAAAAGCAAAACGTATTGTGCTTTCTCATATAATGAAGCGCAGCGAAGCAGGGCTAGATGGGCTTACTGAGGCTATTGCGGTTATTGCCCCCGGACGGGTGTTTGCCGCGCAAGACCTAATGAATATTCCATTGGTTAGCGACCTTACTCGTGAAGAAGGCCGCTAACTTATATAGCATTGCGCCTATTGTAATTTAATGGCGATATAACCATTCGCGTCGGGTTGTCCGAAGAATTTAGACGCCTGATGTACCTCTTGAGGAAGGCTATCATCTGGCTTAAATTTCCCGTCTACTTTAACTTTTTTCATGTCTGGGCTAACTACAGCATCAATAGAAAGGCCAAGTAGGTTTGGCTCGCTGACCACAATACCAATGTCATCACCCACACAGCGAAGTTTGGCAGAATAAGTGCCAAAGTCGATAGGGCCTTGTGTACCTGCAACGGCGGCATTCAACCAATCACCGGTGCCTTGTAGCGCCACACACTGAGGGCCAAAAGTAAGTTCGTCGAGCTTCACTTTAAATCGCCCGCTGGCATTCACTGGCAGAGGCAAATTCACTTGCGCCAACACGCGGTCGACGGGTAGGTAAACCGAAAAGTTTGTGGTTTCTACTTTGTTTGTATTAAACAAACTGGTTTTAAATGGCCCTTCAAAAGCAATGTCGTTTACATCGCGAATGTTACCCGCTTTTACATGCGCACTTACCTTTCCAATCAGCAACGCAAGGGGGCTAAGCTCCCAATTAACGTTATTAATAGGGAGTCCGTTCACCACGATGGTTTGCGCCTTACCCGTCCATAATGTGCCACTGACACCACTAATCGATACATTTTTTGGCAAGTCTACTCTGCCAATCACCTGAATAGCAGGCATGTAAGCAATTGCAAAAATTAGAAAGGCAACAATGCCACCCACTAGCCAACCAAACTTAGACTTCATGCTTTTCCTAACTGTAAACGGCGAACTTTGATGTAACCTGGATCATCAGCTTCAGCAATATCGGCCTGAATGATGACAATGCCCATGCCTTCAAGGGTTTTTAACCATTCCAGCACATTATTAAAAGGGGCTTGGTCTATCCAAACTTGTAACTCATCATCTTGCGGTTGCATACGCGAAATAGCGATGCTGTGACTTGACGTAGTGCGGTTAACGGCTTGAGGTAATGAACCTCGAAAAGGCGTAGCGCGGTTGCTGCTTTTTCTTAGCTGTTGGGCGCGAACGGCACTGTCTTTTACCCATACCAGCAAGCTTTGTTGGTTATCTAGCAATTGTTTTTGCTGATGCAAAGCTGCATTAAGGGGCGACCATACCAAAAAATAAAATAAACCAATAACCACTACCACAGCAGAGATCATTACCAGTATTTGCTCGCGCTCGGTAAGCGCTTTAAATTTGCTGACTAGTGCGTTCACAACACACTCCTAATTGATACCGTGCCAATCACATTGTCATCACGGTTATTGATAGCCCCTTGCTCTACGGTAAATCCAGCACCTTCCGCCTGTCGGCGAAATTGCTCTAATGCCTCAAAGCTTTTACCTTGCGCTTGAATACGAATTTCGGTGCGGGTGGCATCAAATCGTAAAGTTTGTGGTTTTACTTGTGTGCTAGCAAAGGCTTCTGAAAGCTGATCTAGCATCACTAACATAGAGGCATCGCCGCCACTTTTTGATAATTTATCAAGCTCATATTGCAGCTTAAGCTTCACGTTACGATAAACGCCAATATTGGGAAACCCAGATTTTACCGCTTGATCTATTTCACTGGAGAGCGCCGCGTTATCAGATTTCAGCTGGTACAGGGTAACGGTTTTATCAACCAGGCTGGTACATAACACCAGTACCGCTAATACAGCCGCGACACGCCATTGTGCCCACGCATTGTTGCGAGTACGCTTTACTTTATACTCGCCCTGAAGCAAGTTGAAACTGCTCGACAACGCCTCTTTGGCTAGCACATGCATAGGTAGCTCAAGAGGGGCGTCATTTACCGTAATATTCGGCACACCACTTAAATCAATACCCGCATAGTTGGTAATGACAACCGGGGCTTCTTGTTGGCTGGTGAAATGGCCTAGGGTGGGTAACAACCACGCTTGCTCGCCCTGTATACCTTGAAAGGTATCTTGGCGTACCAACATTTGCTCGCCTAGAGTAAGTACAGACCAACCGTTTTCAGTTACCGGTACGGCGAGTACATCAGGAATTAGATGGTTACAGAACAAGCCTGCATCAGCTAACCATTGCTGCCACATTTGAAGTTTTGCATGACTTACCACGGCAACGGCTTGGCTATCGCCTACCTTAGGACCAATAGCAAAAAACTGTTCGCTAATATCAGTGGCTAATTCATCTTCAAGCATGAAGGGCAAAGCAGAAAGTACCTTTCTGCCCGCTCTTGGCGGTAACGCTACCCATTTAAGTAATATTTCGCTGCTAGGTGCCAATGCGATTACCGCACGCTGCCCAGCACGTTCCGCTAAGGTAGAAAGGGCGTCGGCATTGGGAAGTTCACCAGAAGCGATAATTTCTTCTTCGGCTGTAGACCATACTAGCCAGCTAATTGGGTCGGCCTCGGTGGCACCTAACCTAATCAGGAGTTGTTCCATTATTTTACGCCTCCAAACTCGCGCTTTATTATTTTTACGCCCGCGTCACTACTTGCGTTAAATACGGTAGAAAGTTGAAACGTTGCTTTATTGTAACGGGTCTTAGTGTGCAAAATAAAATACTCAGTGGTTACCGTAAACCATTCTTTTCGGCTATCAGATAAACTTAATGCTTCAACACTCGGCTCGGCCAGAAATTCGCTTACGTCTTCCCAGCCATCTTGTGGGCGGTTACCCAGCAAGCTAGTGGCTTGTTGTAAATCTAACCCCGTTAAGCCGGCTAATAGCGCAGCATGTTCTTCATCAATGGTATTCACATTAATGGCTAAGGCGTCGTTGTCGGGAATTACGCAAACCAGAGGGAGAATTTCATTCAACCAAACCGCAGAGACACCGTTAATAATACGCAATTCGCTTGTCGATGCCAGTAATCCGTTTGCTGCTAAGTAAGGAAACTCTCTCGACTCATATTCGCTATCTTCTGCGCCATAGGGGCGCATGTTGTCATCTTCATCTACCCAGTCGGCCAAACTGTCCCGCACGGTATCAGCGGTAAAGCTGTTTAGATCGTCTATTTCAAGCGCCAAAAGCATAGTGTGAAAGGCATCCATCGCTTCGGTAGCGCCATCACCACTATTCACGTTTGCGCTAGCGCTGCCTTGTAGAATAGCGTTTAAGTTAAAGCATGCTTGAAGGTCGGTAAGGTTCGCTTGTAAACCGCCATTGTCTAATGGGTACATAAATTCCTGTGCCCAAGGCTGGTCTAGCGAAATTTTATCACCGGTCTCTTCCATCAAGGTTTGAAGTGACTTTCTTGCAAAGGCCTCGGCTCCCAAGGCATACCAGTACGCTTGATTACTGTCTTTAATATTCATGGTGCGCTGAACTTGCAACTGCAAGCGGGTACCCATTTCAGTGGCCAATACAGACACCAGCGCCACAATCATTAGCACAATCATAAGCGCCACGCCTTGTTGGCGAGAAGGCATCGAACGGGGTGTTTTTGTAGGAGCTTTGATAGCCGTTTTAATAAGAATGCCCATTACGCCGAACCTCCTGTTAAGGCAAACTCACGACGTACTAAACCAAAATCTTTACTCACAAACTCAATCGCCACCGCAGTGGGTAACGCTTCACCTTGGTAACTTTCACTCCAACTTAGATCGTCGCTGTCATCAGTACTACTTTCAGCGCTAATGAATTCAACGGTAAAACTTTCTATATTTTCAAGCAGGGTACGAGTCTTAGGTTCATAGCCAATAACATTATCGACGTAGTTGCTATAAAGGCGTTCTAGTCGGTCTTCATCAAGGCGATATGCCACGTATTGTAGGGTGCTTCGGGGCAACATGAGTTGAGGGTTGTGCCAACCGCCCCGCACAAAGCCAATACCATCACCGTCACTATCATCTACCTCGCCGCCAGCCATTACTACGGTTTGGGTTTCCCCTTCAGCGCGAACTGGCCGTGGCACCGCTTGTTGAATATCACGCTCTATGATGACCATGGCACGTTGTAGTTGCTGTAATTTCTCAAAGCGCTCGCTAGATAAGTCGTTGCTATCAATTACCGTGGTTAGCAGGCCTGTAGATGCCAAACCAATGAGCGTAAAAATAGCCATGGCAATCAGAATTTCAATGAGAGTAAATCCGCGCTGCTTCATTAAGTGCCTGCGCTGGTGGGCTTGGCCACAAAGGTAGTTACTGACGTGACACTGCTAGAATAATCTGAGTCTAAGCCTACGCTGATACTTACCGAGCGAAGTTCATCGTCATTGGTTTTGGTTACTTTTTGCTGCCAATACCAAGTACGGTCAGCCATTTCCATGCTGCCTTTTAAATTGTTCTTAGGTGGCCAAGTATCATCAAGCTGTAACTGATTTAGCCGGTTACTGGCAACATAGCTGGCAAAGGTTACCGCTTCAATTTGCCCTACGTTATTTAAGTGATCCCCTGCGGCCTTTAAAATAGCCGTACCGGTTAAGGCAAAAATAAGCAGTGCCACCATGACTTCAAGCAGTGTCATGCCTTTTTGATTGTTGGGCGAATGCGAAAAAGGGCTTTTCACTGATCTGGGCTCTCAAAGGGGCCAGCCAATTCTAGTGGCGGAAACTCTTCATTGTTTAGCGCAAAATAAACGGGTTCGTCGTTAAAGTCGCCTTCATAGGCAAAACTAAGGCTGAAGGGGGTAATATCGCCGCTAGACATGATTAATATTTGCGGCGGTGGCAGTTTCTTTTCTTCTTCGCTGCCTATTTCAACACCATCTTCAGACACGCTTAAGGTTTCGTCGAATATGCCTCTATCAAAAAGTTGGTCTTCTTTGGTCCAAGGCAAGTCGTCTAAATTTAGCGTAAATGAGAAGTCTTCAGGTAATGTGTGAGGTTCATAATATTTCTCGCCCTCAATACGTTGCCACTCATCATTTTCATCTAAAAAAACGAAGTAGTATTCGTTGTCTTTTTGCTCTATACGAATGCCAAGTTGCTGCTGGTTTAGCACAGCATAATCGCTTGCCATATCGACCAGTACTTGTAGTCGTTGGGCTTGGCTTTTTAGCAAGTCTGCTTTACTGGCGCCAAAGGCATTGAACATCACGTACCCAGCCGCTAACCCCATAAGCAACAGTACCAGCATCACTTCTAATAGCGTGAAGCCAGTGTGCTTGTTGTGAGGATGAAAGCGGCCAAGCATAAAATAACTTAGTTTAAGTATTCGTTAATGTTCCAGTTACCAATATCGTCATCGGTACCTGGTTCACCGTCTGGGCCATTTGAAAAAATGTCTACTACGCCTAATTCTCCTGGGCTAATTAGCGCATAAGGATTGCCCCAAGGGTCTTCTGGCAAACGCTTGATGAAACCGCCTTCTGGGTAGTTTCTTGGAATGGGATCAAGGGTTGGAGCGGTTACTAACGCTTCTAGCCCTTGCTCAGTCGTTGGGAACTTATTGTTTCGAAGCTTATACATTTCAAGCGCGCTTTCCATTTGCTGAATATCAACGGCGGCTTTTTTAAGTTGTGCCACTTCTTGGTTACCCAAAATTTGCGGCGCTACCATCGATGCCATAATGCCAATGATAAGTAGCACCACCATTACTTCAATCAAACTAAATCCAGAACTACGTTTTAAGGTTTTCATCAGATATTCACCATATTGTTTAAGGCCAAAATAGGCTGCAAAATTGCCATTACGATAAACAGCACTATGCCAGCCATCGACACGATAAGTAGAGGTTCAAATACTTTTAGTGAGACACCAACAAGGGCTTCAAATTCCCTATCTTGGTTATCGGCGGCGCGACCAAGCATTTGCTGTAATTCGCCAGACTTTTCACCCGATGCAATCATGTGCATCATCATTGGCGGGAAAATTTTTGTATTGTCGAGCGCAGCGCGCAAGCTGCTCCCTTCTTTTACATTAATGGCAGCATCGGCTACCTGATTCTTTATATGCTGGTTTTCAAGTACATCGCCAGAAATGCGCATAGATTCAAGTAAAGGCACGGCGCTGGCACTTAATATACTTAAGGTACGTGCAAAGCGAGCGGTATTAAGCCCGCGGGACACTTTACCAATAAGCGGAAGTTTCAAAATAACTTTGTGAAACCTTAGCTTCATCTTTTTCTGCTGAAGCACACGCTGAACAATTACCGCCAGAATAGCCACTACTACCAGCAAGATAAGGCCGTAATTTTGTAGCCAAGTACTCACCGAAATAAGTACTTGGGTAATACCTGGAAGGTCTTGCCCCATATGGTCGAATTGACCGACGATTTTAGGCACAACCACCGTCAGCAATAACATCACAATGCCGAAAGCGAAAAACAGCATGAGCGATGGGTAAATAAGTGCTTGGGTAATTTGACTGCGAGTTTGCTGGCGTCGTTCGGTGTAGTCGGCAAGGCGATTAAGTACCGTATCTAAGTGACCGGATTTTTCACCTGCCGCCACCATGGCGCGGTATAAGTCGTCAAATACACTAGGAAATTCAGACAAGGCATCGGCTAAACCATGACCTTCAACCACTTTGCTTCGAACAGCCATCATCATGTTCTTTTGACGGGGCTTTTCACACTGCTCGGCAACCGCCAGTAAGGCTTCTTCTACCGGTAAGGCAGATTCTACCAAGGTGGCCATTTGACGGGTTAACAGGGCCAGATCTGAGGCTGAAATTCTCGGTTTAAAAAACGAGAAACCACCACTTTTACCGTCACTTTTTCCGCGTTCGGTAACTTGTTCTACTTCTAAAGGAATAAGGCCTTTTTCACGCAATTGCTGGCGCACTTGGCGAGCATTATCGCCTTCCAGTACACCATTTGCGTTACGGCCACGGTTATTTACCGCTTTATAAGCGAAGGCGGCCATACTAATCCTCCTTGGTTACACGCAGGACCTCTTCTAAAGAGGTAACACCTGCAAGTACCTTACGACACCCGTCATCCCGAATACTGGGGGTAGAGTGCCTGATATATTTTTCAATGGCCTGTTCACCCACGCCTTCATGCATCATTTCGCGCACTTTCTCATTCACCAGCAATAACTCGTGAATACCCGTACGACCTCTGTAACCGGTTTGGTTACAGGCAGCGCAGCCGTGAGGTTGGTAAATGGTAAAGTTGCTATCGGCATCAATATTAAGGGCTTCACACTCTTGAGGATCGGGCGTGTGAGGGGTTTTACACTCTTTACACAGTGTGCGCACTAAGCGCTGCGATAATACCGCCAGTAAGCTTGAAGAAAGCAAAAAGGGTTCAATACCCATATCTTCTAAACGGGTAATAGCGCCAGCGGCGGTATTGGTGTGAAGGGTCGATAATACTAAGTGGCCGGTTAAACTGGCTTGAACCGCAATTTGTGCCGTTTCAACGTCTCGAATTTCACCCACCATCACCACATCGGGATCTTGTCGTAATATGGCTCGAAGGCCGCGGGCGAAGGTCATATCTACACGGGGATTTACCTGTGTTTGACCAATGCCGGGTAAGTCAAATTCAATAGGATCTTCTACGGTTAAAATATTGCGGTCGCGAGAGTTAATTTCGCTAAGGCCTGCATACAAGGTGGTACTTTTACCAGAACCTGTTGGGCCGGTAACCAAAATAATACCGTGAGGTTTTCTAATCAATGAAGAAAAATGGTCGCGGTTTTGCTGGGTCATGCCTAAGTCTTTTAGGTTTAACCGTGCGTTGTTTTTATCTAATAAACGCAGCACCACACGCTCACCATGGCTAGACGGCATAGTAGACACACGTACATCTACTGCGCGGCCTGCAATGCGTAGGGTAATACGGCCATCTTGCGGTACCCGTTTTTCAGCAATATCAAGTTTTGCCATTACCTTAATACGAGAAACCAGCATGGAAGAGAGCTTACGATTGGGGCGTAAAATCTCTCGTAATACACCATCTACGCGAAACCGAACCACTAACTGGTTTTCAAAGGTTTCAATGTGAATATCCGACGCGCCTTCTTTAATCGCTTCACCTAACATGGCATTAATCAGCTTGATGATAGGGGCGTCGTCTTCGTTATCTAATAAATCTTCGGTATCAGGTAAATCTTCCGCAAGGGCAAACAAATCGCTCTCGTTACCTAAGTCTTCCATTAACTGCTTTGCTGCAGAACTATCACGCTGGAATGCACTGGTTAGAAAGCTTTCGAACTCATCAGCAGCAATAGTTTTAGGTACAAAAGGTTCGCCGTAAAAGCGGCGTACTTCGGCAAACACTTCAAAAGGGGTGTTTTCCGTAAAATACAGCACAGCAGGAGTGACATTGGTTTCAAGCAATACCTGATTACGCTTAGCAAAGCTGAACGAAAGCTGGCGAGGGCCAGCCACGGCTTCTGGTAAGCCTTCTTCATCAACCATTGCTTCGAGCGCTTCTTCCTGTGCCTCTACCGCAAGGGTGAGTTGCTCGTCTTGACCTGCCATATTACTCGTTACCTTCATCAAGGTTGTCTTTCTCAGTCAGGTATTCTTCAAATGAAGGCGGCAAAGAAAGTTCATCATCCCAATTAGGCATACTAGGGCTTTCAGCGTTTGGCATTAGTGAAATACCTTCTTGCTGACGCTTAAGCTGTAACGCTCGAATATAGTTGTACTTACGATGGCTAATAGAGTTCATGGTAGCGCCGTCACGTACAATAGTAGGCTTCAAAAATACCATTAGGTTACGTTTACGCTTACTGGTAGACGTCGACTTAAACAAGTTACCAAGAATAGGAATATCGCCTAATAAAGGCACTTTAGATACGCTTTCTTGCACGTCTTCGTCTATCAAGCCGCCTAATACTATCGTGCCGCCATCATCCACAATAACCGTAGTTTTAATTTCACGTTTATTAATAGAGATATCTACCGAGGTGGCACCACTCACGCTAGATACTTCTTGTTCAATTAATAACTGAACTGCATCGCCTTCATTTATTTGAGGCGTGACTTTAAGTTTAATGCCTACTTCTTGGCGATCGACCGTTTGGAAAGGGTTCGAGTTATTCGAGCCTGTAGAAGTACCAGTAATAATCGGTACTTCTTGCCCTACAATGAAATAAGCTTCTTCGTTGTCCATGGTCGTAAGGTGCGGCGTGGCCAATACGTTTGAGTTAGTATCGGTGCTAACCGCTTGCACAACTGCGCCCCAGCCATTATCAATAATACCGGCGATTAAGCCATTGGCACTGCCAAGTAAGCTGGCTAATGACGTATAGTCACCCTCATCTGTATTGGTTACCGTATAAGGAGAACCATCATCTGATACATAAGTTTCCGTTTCGGTAGTATCTTCTGCTTCTTTAACCGCTACAGCCAATGAACCTACAGGAATTACACCGTTGCTAAACTGTGTACCACCGCCACTTTCAGATACCCACTGAACACCCAAAGTAGTACCGTCGCTTTCAAATACTTCAACAATAATGGCTTCAACTTGAACCTGTGCGCGGCGAATATCGAGCTGACGTACCACTTCTTCCAGCGAGCGCATCATGTCAGGCTCAGCGGTAATGACTAACGCGTTTGAATCTTCATGAGCATCAATACTCACGTCACGATTTGACGAGCCACGGCTATTGGTGCTGCCACTTTTCTCTTCGGCTTGAATACTGGCAGAAACCCCTTGAAGCACTTTAACTAGGTCGTCGGCTTTGGCGTAGTTAAGAAACAGGACGCGAGTGTTACCGCTGGTTTCTAATTCCTGATCCATGCGCTCAATAAGGTTAATTAAACGTTGGCGGGCTTTAATATCACCGCTCACAATCACTGAGTTAGTGCGGTCGTCGGCAACTACGCGAGGGTCAGATTTTGCACCGGTATTCGTTTTACCTTGAGATTTATTAATGCTGTCGATAATACGCACCATTTCAGATGCTGAAGCGAAACGTAGCTTCACAATTTCAACTTCTTCGTCACCTGCACGGTCTACACGCTCAATAATTTCAACCAAGCGGTTTACTACGGCCGCACGGCCAGTAATCATCATTACATTTGAAGGGTCGTGGCTTACTACGTTACCACCGCCTGCTTGGTCGTTAAGCTGACGTAAAATAGGGGCTAATTCTCTTACCGGTACGTTATAAACAGGTACTACACGGGTGATCATTTCATCACCGTCTTTCGCTGAACCTTCTACTACGGGAATATTTGATGTTTTAGCATCTTTTGAGCGCACTACTTTTAAAATACCGCTAGGCATTTCAACTACAGCAAAGTCGTAAACCTGAAGCACGTTTAAAAAGAACTGATAATACTGATCTTCAGTCAGCATATCGTAGCTTCGAACACTAATTTTACCGCGAACATTTGGGTCGACAATAATGGTGCGCTCTAAGTTTTTACCCACAATATTAATGAACTCACTAATATCAGTGTCTTTAAAATTAGGCATATATTCAGCGGCTGTTACCGAGAAACAAAGAAGGGCCGTACACAGCGCTGTGCTTAGGCGAGATAACAATTTGTGGCTAGTGCGCCTTTTCATTCTGTCTTCCTTTAATTCTTATTCTGCTGATGGCTCAGGCAAATCGAGATACAGCGTGACAAAACTGCCATCACGAATGATTGTAAGTTCAATATTCTGAGCATTGCGAAGTTCAGATAGTGCTTCTTGGGATTGCTGCATGTCTGTCAGATCCAATCCGTTAATTTGTGCAATCACATCGCCGGCTTGAAGCCCCGCCGATTTAAATAATGCGGGTTCTTTACCTGGGCTAACTTGATAACCGACAAGCTGACCTTCTTCGGTTTTTGGCGAAATAGAAATGAAGTCGGTAAAGCTTGCTGGACGCTCTCGCAATGAAGCAGTTGCTTCAATGGCTTCTTCACTTAACTGCCTTGTATTGGGTTCGTCTCGTTCATCATGCACTGGCTGTGGACGACGTTTAGCTTGTTGTTGGCGACGTTTATTCGCTTCGTCGTAATCAATGCCATCTAACATCAAGGTTTCGTTTCTAACCCCATTTTTAATGATAACCCTGTCGCGGAATACTTGTTTTAGGGTGGCGTTAGTACCTTCAATTTTTTCACCTAAGCCATACACGGCTTGGCTATTGCGATTTTCAATAATCGCGGTGCTAGAGTCTTCATCCGAACTTGCCACCACACCGGTAAGCGTAAGGTTAAGACGCGTTTCAGGCGCATCGGTAACTGGCGCTTCTTCTACCTTTGCAGGCGCGGCAGCCGCGTTACCAAACAAATTTAATTGTTGTATTTTGCGTATGTTGACCCCACTTTGCCCTGAAGCCGAAGAAGGTATGGGCGCAAAACTCACTGCGGGAGTCGCAGATAATTGAGGTTCAGGTATAATTCGCCATAGTAGCTTGGCGGCAAAGGCTATTAAATATAGGCTCAGCAGCACCACAATTAACGTGTGAAGTTGTTTTTGGTTCTGGTTTACAAAAACAACCAGAGACTGTGGATTGAGTTTATCGAATGTCATGTCGCCACTTGATGGTACTGCTTATTATAAAAGTGAAAATTTGGTTAACCGCGCTTTGTCCGACCCATCATAGCCTAGTCGAGGTGGGGCTCACAACACTAAAGCCGCACCGTTACGAAATTATTACAAAGGTCTTATGGAAACGAACAATACATCACAAAATGTGAGGCTAGACAAGTGGCTATGGGCAGCAAGGTTTTTCAAAACCCGCGCCATTGCCAGAGACATGGTTCAGTCAGGAAAAGTTCACTACAACGGACAGCGCACTAAGCCCGGCAAGAATGTAGAGCTTGGTGCAGTGATAAAAGTTCCCTCAGGTTGGGATAACCGTGACGTTATTGTTCGAGGACTCAGTGATAAACGACTTAGCGCAGCACTTGCTCAAGACTTATATGAAGAAACTGAAACAAGTGTAACAAAACGTGAAGAAAA
The DNA here is from genome assembly GCF_902506055.1 of Alteromonas sp. 38. Taxonomy (NCBI): domain Bacteria; kingdom Pseudomonadati; phylum Pseudomonadota; class Gammaproteobacteria; order Alteromonadales; family Alteromonadaceae; genus Alteromonas; species Alteromonas sp. 38. Next base: position 4,530,972 of record NZ_LR733300.1, on the reverse strand, counting down.
CCAAGTTGCACGAAAATTGAACGCTTTTCATAGTCCTAAGCCAGAACATCGGCCAGATAAAAAACAGCGCAGACAAATTATTAAATTTAAGCAGCAGTAGAAGTACGCTGCCTAACAGGACAAGTTTATGAGTGATTTTGATAAATTACATCGATTTTTATTTACCCAAGCGAACGTTCGCGGCGAATTAGTTCGTTTAGATGAAAGCCTAAAGCAAATTGTGCACAGCTACGAATACCCCGTACAAATTCAGCGTTTGTTGGGGCAGTTGGCAGCGGCAACGTCGTTACTTACGGCTACGCTTAAATTTAAAGGCGAAATTGCCCTACAAATCCAAAGTAAAGGGCCTGTAAGTTACGCGGTTATTAATGCCACCCATGAACAAACATTTCGTGGCGTTGCCCGCTGGGATGAAAGCCTAGAAACGCTGCCAGAAGCATTTGATGAGTTACTTACCGAAGCGGTGTTGGTGATGACCATCACTCCTGATGAAGGCGAGCGTTATCAAGGTATTGTGGCATTAGATAAGCCAACATTAGCTGAGTGTTTAGAAGAATACTTCGCTCAGTCTGAACAGTTAGCCACTCGCGTGCACTTAATGACTGACTTGCAAGATGAAAACAATGCCAGAGCGGCGGGTATGCTGCTTCAAGTATTACCAACAGATGCCAGCGCCACTGACATCACCCAAGCAACAGGGTTTGATCATATTGCTACGTTAACCGAAACGTTAACGGAAAAAGAAATGTTCTCGTTGTCGGTTGAAGACATTCTTTATCGTTTGTATCACCAAGAAGAAGTGGAAGTATACCCTGCGAAAGCGGTTAGTTTTGCGTGTACGTGTTCTAAAGAACGTAGCGCAGAAGCACTTCGTAATATCGATAAAGCTGAGCTTTTATCGATAGTGAAAGAAGATGGCGACATTAAAATGAATTGTCAGTACTGCCATGCAGAATATCGTTTCGATAGCATTGATATTGAGGCGATTCACAATGGTAATGCACCCTCACCTGATACTAATCAATAAGGGTACACTCCCGCCCCTAAAATAAGAAAACCTCTTAATTCACTTTCCCTTTACAGCATATGTTGTAAGGGGACGTTGATAAAAAACCACATATCCCGTTTTGTATCCCTCCTCAAAATAAAAAATGTAATTTTATTACGTTTTTTTCGAAAGTTGATCCAGATTAATAATCAGTATTCTTTATAGAAATAACGCTATGCCCTTATTTACTTTAGACTCAGTTAAATGATACTTTTTGAAAGTGCTATTGAAAGATTACATTAAGGGTTACGGTTATGAGTGTGGCAGCGTCTTTAAAAACGGATTTAAAAATCTCTCCATTGGTTGATTTGCCTAGCGCCGAATTAATCGAACGCGCGATTAAGCGGGGCGAGGGTGTGTTAGATACTAACGGGGCTTTGGTCGTTGAAACCGGCGAAAGAACTGGTCGCTCACCAAATGATAGGTTCATCGTAAAAGAGCCTTCCACTGAGAATGAAATCGATTGGGGCAAGGTTAATAAGCCATTTGATGCTACTAAATTCGATGCCTTGTGGAACAAAGTAGAGGCCTACCTAAATACTCAAGAGCATTTTCTATCTCACCTTCAAGTGGGCTCAGATCCTGCGCATGCACTCCCTTTAGAAGTAAGAACGCAAACTGCGTGGCAGCACGTTTTTGCGCGTAATCTTTTTATCGTGCCAGACAAATGGAACGTCAATAACGAAAGCCCGTGGCAAGTATTAAATGTTCCTGGGTTCGTGTGTGACCCAGAGCGTGACGGCACCCACAGTGATGGCGTGGTAGTGATTAATTTTGCTAAAAAACGTGTGCTTATTGCCGGCATGAGATACGCCGGTGAAATGAAAAAAGCCATGTTCTCGGTTCAGAATTTCTTACTTCCTGCGAAAGACATATTACCCATGCACTGCTCTGCCAACGTAGGCGAGCAAGGCGATGTCACTTTGTTCTTTGGTTTATCGGGTACAGGTAAAACCACGTTATCTGCCGATCCTAAACGCTTTTTAATTGGCGATGATGAACACGGTTGGGGCGAAGGCAGTGTGTTTAATATTGAGGGCGGCTGCTACGCAAAATGTGTCGACCTTTCGCAAAAGAACGAACCGGTTATTTGGGACGCCATTAAGTTTGGCACTATTTTAGAAAACGTTGTGCTAGACGATACTCGCACCCCAGATTACAAAGATACGTCGCTAACCCAAAATTCACGGGCGGCTTATCCATTAAGCCACATTGAAAAGCGGGTTGAAGCAAACCGTGGCGGCGAGCCTCGCTCTGTCGTATTTTTAACCTGTGATGTAAGTGGTGTGTTACCGCCTGTATCAGTACTAAGTGAAGAAGCGGCGGCCTATCATTTCTTAAGTGGCTACACGGCAAAAGTGGGCTCAACAGAAATTGGTTCAACCTCTGATATTGAATCGACATTCTCTACCTGCTTTGGCGCACCCTTCTTCCCACGCCCAGCAGGCGTTTATGCCGAGTTATTAATTAAACGGGTTAAAGCGTTTAATGCCAAAGTGTACTTGGTGAATACCGGTTGGACTGGCGGGCCTTATGGTACAGGTCAGCGTTTCGACATTCCTACTACCCGCGCCATTATCGATGCCATTGTATCGGGTGATTTAGCCAATGTTGAAACCCAACATGTTGAAGGCTTAAACCTTGATGTGCCTGTTGCAGTATCGGGCGTTGACGATAATTTATTAGTGCCTAAGCAAACCTGGAATGATGCAGGAAAATACGAAGAATACGCACAGAACCTAGTCAATAGCTTTAAGCAGAATTTTGAGAAATACGATGTTAGTGACGCCATTGTTAAGGCGGGCCCTAGCTTCTAATTCTTGCTGCGTTTTTTTAGGGCGCAGTTAGATGTTAGGGGAGGCAACCCTTCCCTTCCCAACCTTCATCACACTCAACGTGATTGATGTTTTGCCCGCGCTTAGCCGCGGGCTTTTTTCGTTTGGTCGTAAATGAGTGTAAATGATATTGACTAAAACAAAAATTTGATGTTGATAAAATGTGCTGATATATTCATCTTTTATTCAGGGAAGAACAAAAATGTTTTTAAAAAAGCTCCTCTTTATTTGGTGCGTTGTATTTTCTTTATCTGTGCAAGGTAATCAGCTCACAGATGAAACGACCATAAAATTTCTTGAGAGCTGGACTACTACCTCAGGTGATTTGTACGTTAAAACAAATGAAAGCTCGGTCGCCAATCCCGCTTCTTGCTCTAATTCGAGTGTCTATGTTCTCCCCAAAAATGCCCCAGAAATAACTCAAAGTATGTTGTTAGCGTCTATACACGCAAACTCAACCTTGAAACTGACAATTTATGGTGGTGGCTGCTATTACAATCGTCCTCAGATCGTGGCTGTTAAAATCATAAATTAATAATCAAAATTAAATAAAACCAAACTTACTATCAGGAATTCGGGATGAGTAGCAACTACCTGTTGAAAATGTGTTTAATATTAGCGTTGGGCGCAATGTTAATGTCTCCTAATATCTATAGCTCAACATGGGTACCAATTAGAGTTGGAGATATAACAACATTTACGCCATTGCCTAAGCTAGAATCATTTGATTATGGTAAGTTTCAGCAAGGTACGTCCATTTCGGTGAATGTAGGCTCAACAGACAGTACACAAGCATATTATTTCAGAACCATCGATACTCAAACAGGGTCGCTCGGTGCATGGCAATGTTCTACGGCACAAGCGGTTGCCGCTCAGAATAATAGCGTTATAGCAACTACTAATCAGGAAGGCCACTTTAAGGTAGAGGTTTCGGCCTGTATGACAGGAAACGGATGCGATGTGCAAGCATATACTTCCGGTGCGCTGGCTTGTTCTGAAACCGTTGCATCTGCTTCTGTTGAGGTGATGGATACCGGCGTGGTGACCACTCCATCCACAACGAATTCTACATATCAGTATGTTGCTACAACGGGGGCTGAGTTCAGAGTGAACGAATTAGGTGCAGCAACATACCAAGTCCCATTTCAGATTCCTCAAGGTACGGCTGGTGTTCAACCTAGTTTAGGCATTTCTTATTCAAGTAGTGGTGGTGATGGCATCGCTGGTAAGGGGTGGAATATATCTGGAGCATCAGCAATCACCAGATGCCCAAAGAACTTTGCTCAAGATGGGGCTATTGCAGGCGTTCGTTTTACTAAAGGTGATAGGTTGTGTTTAGATGGACAAAGGCTCATAACCAATAAGTCGTTGAACACTAGCATATCCGATTTATCTGAAATTAAACAATTAACATCGGATAAAGGGGTAAGTGACGGCTCTTATTGGTCAACAGACGCCCGCTTTCATACAGAATCAGATTCTTTTAGTTATATTACTCCCCATTACGATTCTGCGGGTAGCTATTTGAAAGCGTTTACTGTGGAAACTAAGTCGGGTGAAATTCACTACTACGGTTTGCTTAACCACGTTACAGGTAATTCCAAATTAAACAATGCTCAGTTAAGAACCAGCTTTAAAAATAGGGATGGAGTTGTTGAGAATGGTACTGATAGTTTTGTTCAGCTAGCCACAAATGCAAATAGAGCCCGGATATGGGCGATAAAGGCTATCAAAGATGTAAAAGGCAACTATATACTTTTTAGGTACGGAGAAAATGTTACTAAAGGCCAACATTATTTAGAGGAAATTCAATACACAGGCAACGCTTCGCATGGTGTGAACCCTTACAACCGCGTAGATTACAGGTATAAAACTAATCCTAAACCATCGGTCGGCTGGATTACTGCAAACCCTGTATCAAATGACAAGTTGCTAGATAAAGTGGTTATCTTTGCAGATTCATCTGAGTTTAGAACTTATAAATTTAGTTATCATACTTCGCCCTATTTGGATGAAGCGAATAATCTTGAAAAGATTACTGAGTGCGTCGGCAGTTCATGCCTTAAACCATTAACGTTTAAGTGGCAGAAAAAAGCTGAAATTACATCTTCTACTGTAAATAGCGCTTTTAAGCCTTTTAGCTCATCTGGCACAAAGGTGACTAATACATCTAACTATAGTAAAGCGAGAGTTTTCGATATTAATGGTGATGGGTACTCAGATATTGTGTATGTAAGGGGGTCTTCCTGGAAAGCTAAGTTAGGGCCAAGCTACAATACAGAAACGCACCTATACGCAGGCTCCACTGGTAAAGCTGAATACGCACAAGTGCTAGACTATAACGGAGATGGTGTCTTAGATCTCTTGGTTGCTCAATCTGCCACTAGCAATTGGATAGTAGTTTCCTACGACCGAGAATTTAAAGCGGTACAAAATCAATGCCGTTATGGAAGTAGAACCCCAAACTGTAACTATAACGCAACCGTTAATTACAATAATACAAACAGAAAAGCGATAGGGCTTGAGGGCGCGGCTCAAATTCTTGATATTGATGGCGATACGTTAGGCGACATCGTTTTTGGTCAAAACAATGCAATAAAATACTATAGAAACCAAGGCGACGGTACTTTTAGCGAAGCTAAAACAGCAATTTCAATTAGTTCTCAGGCAGGCGATTTAGGTTTCAATCGTATTGCTTACCGTCACACTGCAACAATGAAAAATGCTTCTGCAATGGACATTAATGGAGATGGGCGCTCTGATTTGATATTTCATGAGCAACATAACAGTGGTTATTGTGAAGGTGCTAATTATCAAGAAATGGGTGATTGTGAATATGAGGGGGGAGTATGGCAACACGAATCAAGTCACTACTGGAAGTTATTCGTAGCGAACGGCGATGGAACGTTTACAGAGAAACAAGTGTTAAGTGAAAGTGCGGAATTAGATTACCACGTTGCTGATTTAAATGGCGATGGTCTAAGTGATATTGTCATAAGAACCGCATCCAGTTGGATGTATAGGTTATCTAACGGAAATGTATTCTTAGGGCTACGCGAGTTAAAAACGACCGCAGGCGCTAAATTCGGAATAGATAGGGATGATAAGCATCTCGCGATGTTTCTTGATGTATCTCAAGATGGAAAAACCGATATTCTTGTACCTAACTCAACAGGTACCCAGTGGAAAATATTATTCACCCGCGTCTATCCAGGTGACCCTACTAAAATTACAGCGGACTATCGCGGACTATTTAATTTTGATGAAAATAGAACCATTCAATTTGGCGATGCTAATGGTGATGGTAAATTAGACTTGTTCCAAAGTAACGGCAACTGGTATGTACATTATGCTGGAATGTCGGGACGACCTGAAAATGTTATTACAGAGTTTACGTCCCCTTTCGGTGTTAAAACTACGGTCAAATATGGTTATATAACTCAACCTTCTATTTATTTTAATGATGCTTCTTCTGAATGGGCTACAGATGGTAACCCCGACAAAGACTACTTTGCTCCCCAATCAGGCTTTTCTGTAGTTTCAACTGTCTCTACTCAAACGAATACGTCAGATACTAACTCTGTCCTATACGAATATGGTGGATTACTAGTTCATAAAAATGGTCGTGGAATGATGGGCTTTGAACGCCTGAGAACACGAGATCTACAAACTTGTGGTACTGAGACTATTGAACCTTCTATACCCAAATACGAAGATGGGTACTACGATTACGGTGGGACTGTTCAAGTAGCGGATAGTGCGACTTGTATGACCACAGAAACACAATATCATCAACGTTACCCGTTTACAGGAATGCCAAAATCTACGGTACAAACATTAGGTATTGGTGATAACTCAATTCTGATTTCTGAGGCCAATAATACAGCAGACGTTAAATTAACCGCTAACGGCGGGGTGTTTGCTTATATTAAAAGCTCAAAAGAGACGTCATACAGTTTGAACAGCGCGTTTTCGTCATCCTCAAAACAATCAGTTGTAGATTCTGAGTTTAGTTACGACAGCTACGGAAATCAGCTAACTTCTCAAATTTACGAGCGTCATCCGACTAATCCAAGTAAATATTATCGGTCAACGAAAGTAACAAACACGTACGGTACATCGGTTAAGTACAAAACATTTGGGCGCCTAAGTGATTCATCGGTTGTCAAAACTCTCTATCACAACGGAAGCGCTGTAGAGCATGCGCCAAACGATAAAACGGTTAATCGATCGTCGAAGTTTGAGTATTATTCTGACTCATTGATGATTAAAAAAGAGATTGTGAGTCCTACCAATAATAGTCATAAATTAGTGACGACGAATGAATATGATAAATTCGGTAACAAAACTAAGGTGTCAACCGTAGGTGCTTCTGGTAAAAGTGGTACGTTGTCTCAAACAAGAAGCGCGGCTACAGCCTATGATGGTAGGGGGCAATACACAATAAGCTCAACGGATTCATTGGGCTATAAAACCATAACATCAGTTGCAGGAAATGGCGGCGGAAGCAAAGGAAGAATATCATCGATTACTTCTACCAGTCCAAATGGTACAACATCGAAAGTGTATTTTGATAATTTTGGTGGTAAAAAAGAAACTAGAATTACGGCAGGAGGCGCTAATGATCCAACCATTATCAGCCGTCAATATCCAGCCTATTGTGCAACCTCAGGCGTCGATTGCTACACCAGCAGCTTATTTCCAACAGCTTACTATCGCATAATAAGCGTTTCCCCAGGAAAACCTGAAAGTCAGGCGTTTTTTGATAAATGGGGTCGGCAGGTAGGGTCTAGAACTCAGGCTTTCAAAGCTGGTGACTGGACCGTTACTGTTACAGAGTATGACAGCAACGGTAACCCTTCAAAAACCTACGAGCCCAAGCTAAATGCAAAATCATCCTATTTCACGTCATACGAATACGACAGGCTTAAGCGCGTTGCAAAAGAAGTTAAGCCAAGAGGGACGGTAACTCGAACCTATAGCGGGAACACCGTAAAGACAGTTAACGAAAAGAACTTAATTCATAAAGAGATTCGAAGCTATTTAGGGCATATCGAAACGGTAACGTCAGGTTATGTTAGTAGCAATGGGAGCGATGTACAGACCTCTAAGTTATATTATAGGCATTCAGCAAATGGCGACTTGTTGTGGGTAAATGTTTATTCAAATAATACTTATAGTCATCGACAAGTAACCAACAGATATAATGATTTGGGCCAGAAAATATCCATGACTGATTTGGATAAAGGGAGCTGGTCTTACGCTTACAATGCATTTGGCGAGTTGGTAGAACAAAAGAATAGCAGCAACCAAGTCACTAGTTTTGTATATGATAAAGCTGGCAGAAAAAAGAGTCGAAAAGACAGCGACGGTTTTACTCATTGGCTGTACGACTCAGGCGCTTTCGCAAAAGGTAAATTACATGAAGTTGCCTACTTTAAGGGCAAGTCATCGGCCTCGGGCACGCCTACACATAGGGAAAGGCCAACTTACAGAAGTATGGGGCTAGTTGCTGCAAACGATGTATTAATAGATGGAGAGAGCTTCAGAACTGAGTTTGGCTACGATAAGTTAAATCGTCTTTATTACACTCAATACCCAGCAAATAACTTCACAATTAAGCAAACTTATACCGCGTTGGGTTTCCCATCTAAGACTATTAATGCAACGCCCGGCCATCGTGAATACGGAAAAGTCTATCAAGAAGTGACCCAAGTTAATCATCGTGGGCAAGTAAACCAAGTGAAGTATGGTAATGGAGTTACCGAAAACAAATCATACGAGTCGGATACAGGGTGGTTAAGTACACTTGACATTCAAAAAGGGACAAATTACGCAAACCCCTATCATAGCCTAATTTATTCATATGATGACCTTGGAAATTTAGAAACAAGAGACCATGCTTTTGCGTCTTCAAGTGCAACAGACTTTACTGAAAGCTTTGGGTACGATGAGCAAAACCGCCTAAAATACAGAGACCGGAAAGTTAATGGCTCTACACAAAGGCAAAATTATACCTACGATCGCCTAGGTAACTTTAAGAAAAAAGATGGACTGGGATATTACTTCTATAATGGTGCGAAAAAGAACAGGCTAGAATACGTTTACAGCGGTGCCAATAAATCGGGAACACGTTTGTATGCCTTTAGTTACGACAATAGAGGTAACATAAAAACAGATGGCAATAGAACGTTTAATTATACTGCTTTCGACAAACCATACAAAATAAGTAAAGGTAGCAGCGCTACCACCGAATTTTGGTATGGACATGACAGAAGTTTATACCGTCAAAAATTGACGAAATCGGGTAAAGTAACCGATACACTTTATGTGAAAGGCCTGTACGAACGCACTAAATTACCCAATGGTGTGACAGAGCATAAATACAATGTCGGTTCAGTTATTGTTACTGACAGAAGTAACGGTTCGAAAGAAACACTATATCTGCATAAAGATAATCTAGGCTCAACGGTGTCGATTACTAATGCTGGCGGAAATATTGTGCAGCATTTCTCATACGACCCATGGGGTAAGCAAACGGCATTCGGTAGCCATAGTATATTCAATACGTATTCAACACCGGGTGATAGTCACGGCTACACTGGCCATAAAATGATGAATGATATTGGTATTATTCATATGAATGGTCGGATCTACGATCCTACTTTGGGTCGATTCCTGCAGGCTGATCCGCATATTCAGGCGCCTAAAAACTCTCAGAGTTATAACCGATATAGCTATGTGCTGAATAATCCGTTGAGTTATACTGACCCAAGTGGATATTTCTTTAATAAACTGTTCAAAAAACTTAATAAAGCATTAGGTAAATTTGCTCCATTTGTTGGGATCGCCATGATGTTTATACCCGGAGCACAAGGTTTCGGAGCAACCTTACTCAAAGGTTTTATTGCTGGAGGTATAGCTACAGGCAGTCTCAAAGGAGCCTTAGTTGGGGCATTTAGTGCGGGGGTATTTTACGGAATAGGAAATGCGTTCAGCCAAGCTAACTGTAGTAGTTGTTATACAACTAGTGCTAGCGGAGGATTAACAAATGCACTTACAACAGGAGCGAGGATCGCTAAAGTAGCCGCACATGCTATGGCAGGAGGAGTGATGAGTGTTTTGAATGGCGGTAAGTTTGGACATGGCTTCGCTGCTGCTGGTTTAACACAAGCTATGGCTGGCTCTATTGATCAAATTGGGCCAGAAGTAAATGGAGTTAGGCATAGTGATTGGTATAACACTGCCAATAGAATTAAGCGTATAGTCACAAGTGCAGTCGTTGGTGGGACAGCTTCATCAATAACAGGTGGTAAGTTTGCAAATGGTGCTGTAACAGGCGCATTTTCTAGAGGATTCAATGATGAAGCTCATCACCAGCAAGGACAAGAAGGGTTTGGGAAATTTATGTGGAATCGTTTGCTAAGTGGACAGGTTCGAGATGATATATTCTCATATTTTGGTGGAATGTATGATGGTGCGTCATCAGTATTTAGAGGTTCATATAGGTTTGGATATCAAGCGGCTAGGGAATTCGATTCAAATATATATGTACAAAGTATGACGAATATGGAATCTAGAGCAATGTACTCGGCAGTGAGTCTTTATGCTACAAATGGGGATGCAAGGGGCTATGCGAACCAAGCCTTAGTGAACCATGTAACCTCTAGCCCTCATAATATGGGGTATGCTGTCGGAAGATTTGTTACTGGTACTCTTTCCGGCTTAGGGATTGTTGCTATAGCAGGAGATAGTATGCATTATACCCATCAAGCGGGCCAAGAAGTGACAGCACAAGGTTTATCTATTAGCGGTATTTTGGGACAGTAATTGTGGAACTATTAAAAGAAAATAAAGCACAACGCATTTTTATGCTTTTAACTTGTATTGTTGTATTTACTTATTTGTTTGTGGAATGGACTGTTTTTTATGTCGGAGTATTGTTTATTGGCTTTTCGGTATATTCCTTTTTTAAAAATAGTAATAAAAACTTAGGAGTTATAAGCTCAATAATAGCAATTTCTAGCTTATTAGCTGTTTGCATTGGTGGGATAATGATGTCTATGTAGGCATAGCTTAATGTTTTAATTTCAAACTTAGTTCAACGGCAAGTTACCCGAAGGTTTGGCTTCTTTGGGAGCAACCAAAAGGCGCAGCCAACAAGCAAACGAAAGCCAGCGGGAGCTGGTTTTCTTTTATCTGGTGTTTGGGTTTGGCGCTTCGCTTCCTTTGGGTTGGTGCCAAAGCTAATGGGCTAAAAGAGGCGATGAGCTGTTTAGTGCGCGGATCTGCTCTGGTGAAAATCCGTGCCGAAGCATTTCGAAATCGTCTAAATCGATAACAGCTCGTTTTCCGCGTCCCTTGAGAACGTAGCAAGAGTTGCTTGCTGTTATTATCTGCTGTAATTAAATAGGACACCCACCTTAACTGGCCCAAGGTTCAATTAAGTGGTTGGTTAAAATAGTCCAAAATAGCGGTCATCAAAGTTTATATGGTGGCCGTCGAATTAAATAGAATATCCACTATAACTGGCCATAAAATAATAAGGAATAATTATGAAGTTAGTGTTAATTTTTTTTGCAATAATTTTTGCTTTTAAAGCTGATGCGAAATGTAGTCAGAATAGTTGTGATACTAATATTTCCCGGCTCTACCTTACTAGCCTTTCTGATGGCCGTGTGTTTGTTGAACCAAGCGATGTTGCATCAGAAGTAATTAACTGCGAAATGGCAGAAGGGAAATTTTTTACTCTTTATAAGTCACACCCTTTATTTCGCGAGGTATATTCAACCTTACTAGCAGCTAAAATTTCCAATCGCAGCGTTAGATTAAGAATTTTAGAAAATACTTCGGGCTGTAAATTGGCATATATCTGGTTGATGTGAATATCAGAATTAACGAAATAGGACACCCACAATAATTGTCCTAGGGTTCAATTACGTTAAGTTGGATTAGCAGTCAAAATAGCGGTCACTGATAGCATATATGTGTCCGCTATGCCTTTACCAAGAAGCTCTCAAAAAACTAAATCAACTAATAGGACACCCACTAAACTGGCCCAAGGTTCAATTACGTGTTTAGTTAAAATAAGCCAAAATAGCGGCCAGCAAAGTTTGCATGGTGGTCGTTATGCCTAGAGCCAGAAATTCTCAAATTAGCCTGTCAGATACCCCCTACTATCACTGCGTATCACGCTGTGTACGCCGTGCATTTTTATGTGGTGAAGATAAGCTTACAAGCCGAAGTTATGAGCATCGTCGCCAATGGGTTGAAGATAGAATTCACTACCTTACTGAAGTATTTTCCATTGATGTATGTGCCTATGCAGTTATGAGCAATCATACGCATTTAGTGCTACATGTTGATTCAGAAAAGGCAAAAGTAATGTCTTCTGAGGAAGTGGTTACTAAGTGGCACAAAGTGTTTAACGGCACGCTGTTAACACGCCAGTATCTGGTTGAGGAAAGGCGAGAGCGCATGCGAGAAGCACAACTAAAAGCCATTGAGGCAACGATAGCGATATGGAGAAAGCGCTTATGTGATATTAGCTGGTTTATGCGTTGCTTGAATGAATACATAGCACGGCAAGCAAATAAAGAAGACCAATGTACAGGTAGATTTTGGGAAGGCCGATTTAAATCTCAAGCGCTACTTGATGAAGCAGCATTAATGGCGTGTATGACTTATGTCGATTTAAATCCTGTTAGAGCAAAGATGGCTAGTACACCTGAAAACTCTAACCATACCAGTATTCAATATCGACTCAATGCCGCGAAACGCAGGGTAGCCCCTAAGTACCTTATGCCGTTTGTAGGTAACCCAAGAAAAGATATACCCAAAGGATTGCCATTCTTGATGATGGATTATGTTCAGTTAGTCGACTTAACCGGTAGGCAAGTACGCGAAGATAAAAGAGGTGCGATAGCGGATACTGAACCGCCTATTTTAGTTCGTTTAGGATTAACTGCAGCGCATTGGTATGAATTGACAACAACGTTCGAACGTTGTTTTTCAAGCGCCGCAGGAAAACTGGAATACCTTGAAAAATATTGTAAAAGCCAATGTATGCAGCGGGTGTCTAGCCGGGCAATTGCTATTAGGTTGTTTGCATAGGATTTAGTTATTGATTAAAAGTGATTACTGGCGGATAAAATTTGACCAAATAACAACGGTTAGCTTACATTATTGTTATACAATTTTTGGAAGCTAATTAAATGGAATTTAGCCAAGCTTATATTGATAAAGCGTCTTACTCATGAGCAGAGTAACGCTGAGAAAAGTATTCGGAAATGAAATGGCTCAAGAAGACCCCAATTTCCTTGAGTACGCGCTAATCAGAAATGAGTATCTAACACCTTTATCAGATATAGATTCGAAGGTAATTATTCTAAATGCCGCTAGAGGTTCTGGTAAAAGTGGTTTACTCATATCCCTTTCAGAAAATCTCAACAAACAGAAAGATACTGTAGTAATAAACCAAGACTATAGAGATATGACGTTTCCTAGGGGAGAGCTGTCTGTCAATGAAGCTATAAATTATTGGAAAAATACAATTTTATCAAAAGTAGTATCTCATATTGGTCAAAACAAAGGTTGGGCGATGTTAGATGATAATATTACTGCTGTAGAGTTAGCTGAAAGTTTAGGTGTGAAAAATAAGAACCTACTTACTACTATTCTCGATAGACTAAAATTTAAAGGTAGTCCTGTAGAGAAATGTGATTTTGACGGTAATATTCCGATTGAAAAAATGTCTAGGATTGTCGCCACGTCTGAAAATAAATATTGGCTGCTCTTGGATGAAATGGATGATATTTACGACAATGGTGATGAAATAAATTTGTTGATTGGACTATTGCAGGCAGTGGCTTATCTGGCTGTAAGATTAGAAAATGTCTGGATTCGGGTAACAATACGACCCCATATTTTAACCAGTCTTAGAGTTTCTAATGGAACGATTCAAAAGTTAAACGAGCACGAATTATCTCTGTCGTGGAGCAAAGAGCAGCTAATAGAAGTTATAGCAAAAAGGCTGGATTTCTATCAGAAGAAATGTTCCTCAGAAAATCAGTTCCTACTTGATTTAGCCATGGTTGATGCAAATAAACAAAAAGAAAGTGAGAAGACCCGTTTAATATCAAATTATTTTGAAGACTTTGATATGAGTTTTTCTGAAGAATCGACGTCAGGTTATCGGGCATTTGCTACTTTGTGCTTTTATCGTCCCAGATGGTTAATTGAGTTTTGTAAAGAAGTTAGAAAGATTACCTCTGAGGGTAAGAAAAGTAACTTGTATCACTATAAAAGAGCATTCGTTCCTTTCGGGAATAGACGTATTCAATTCATTTCGGGTGAATTTAATAAAACAATCCCTTACATAGAGGCGGCCATGAATGCTTTGATTGCCGTTGGTGTTTCAGGTTTCGGAAAATCCAAAAAACTTAGGTCTGTTATAATTAATCAAATTATTAAAACTAACATTGTTGAAGCACCGGAGAATGCACATCAAAGAGTTGCATTAGAAATTGCAAAAAATATGTATAGAACCGAATTTTTAAGAGGGAAGTCGAAAATATCTGGTGCAGGTGGCTATCACAGGTTTTACTACTTTGTAGATAGGCCTGACTTATTGAGTTCTTGGCAACAAGAGGCGGATATCCTCTGGGAGATACATCCTACATTCCAGCGAGCTTTCAATTTGATTGATAGTCAAACGTATAAAGTTTCTGAAGACGTAAAGCTAGTAGGTAAGAAAATACAGGGCGAAGAAGGTGTATTTTAATAGTCTTGGGGGAATCTAGTTAAATGGGTCTTTATTTTACTTTAAATGACGAATGAAAATGTGTACTTGAATTAAATTTTATTAATTTAATTGTACGGAATAAATTTAAAAAGGAATTAATATGAAGAAAACTTTATTGGCAGGTGTTATTTTTCTTATCTGCCCACTTGAGGGGATGGGTGCTTGGTCTGGTAAGCATTCCATAAAGTCAGTTAAAGCGACAAGCGGGGGCGTGGAAGTTGTTCTTTCTGGGTTTACCAATAATAGCACAGAGGTCGTTTGTACTCACAACTCGTTTGTTATTGGCAATAGTAATTCAAATTACCAAGTTAAAACGTCATTTGTATTATCTGCATATATGGCGAAAGAGCCAATTAATATAAGTTACTACAGTTGTCGTTCAAACGGTCAAATCGAAGCTAGTTCTATATTGTTTCAGTAAATTAAAGGCGCTAGATTTCTTAGTGATTTTAAGTGGATTATCATATAAGGAACTTAGTGATCGCGTATCTGAATTAGTATCTAGGCACACAGATAGGTGAACCAGATAAGGCTGCATCGGATGAATCCAGCAATGCTGCCAACCCTGCCCCATTTCAAGCAATAATCAATATTGCAACGTTGGTTGAAAGTAGTTTGTTACTATAGTGTCAGATTTTGCTCAAGACTTCATAGAGTGGTAGCAGTTAACTAAAGAAGCTTCGCTACTCTCTACTAAGCTTCCAGTACTAATATATCGTTATGTCCTTTGCGCTCGCAGTATCTCGCCAAGGTGAATCACTACACTCTACGTATCTAGCTACAATTTTTCTTTTAGAAAGCATAGCAGCTGTTGTAATAGCAGTTACTTCGTCAATGTTTGGTATGCTAGTTGATATCTTGATTAAGCTGCCATTACAACCGTTCTTTTTTTCCTTTAAAGTAACGACAAGTGCCCAGTTGGTTGTGCGTATGCTTGAAATTTCACTTTGTTGGCTATCTATAGAATAAGCAAGTGGTGTAACCAAAGTGCCAATTAAAGCTATTAATAGAGCTCGTTTTATCATCATAATTCCTTTTAGTTGTTAATATCTAATAGTTGCGTAGTGCCATTGTCATTGGCCTTGGGTACCGAGTAGCTCCTTGGGTTACACAAGAGTCATTGTCTAGCCACATATATATCTTTTTGTTGGTGGTAAAAGCGGTTAAGGCAATTGTCATGAAATGATCAAAGTTGTTGTCATCCTTAGGAATAACAATTTCTTTTTCTTTGCCCGAGGTTACGCACGTAGAGCTGTGCTGTTCATTTACCAATTTGATTCTTAAATTATCCCAAGATGTAATTTCGACTAGTTCAATATTTTGATCTCCAGTGCCTGAGCCGGCAGAGAAGCAGTTTAAGGAAAAAGCTAAAGTCGAAATTAATAAAGTTATCCTCATAGTACTTTCCATAATGGTTTGTTTCCATAAAAATGTAATATAAGAAAATAATAGCTCCTCGTCTAGAGAACTATTATCGTACAGATATTATTCCAAAAATAGGTAATAGGTTTGGAAATCAACATGTATTACCTTAGATATTTGAATTGATTTTATTGATACTATATATTGTTAGTGAGGATGAGTTTTCTTCAGGTACGCTTAAGAATATTTAGAGGAAACCATTTTGAATGGTTTTTATTTTATTGTAAGAAAGGAAGCTTATGAAATTAAAAATGATTTTGAACATCACTACGTTCATTATGCTTATTCTTGCAGCCAACATGGCAAACGCCGGTGTAAACTGTGACCGTGGAACAATTAAAAGTGTTTACTTTACTTTTCCAAAAAATGGTGAAGGTCAAGTGAACATTTATTTCAACGATGGTAAGGGTGGGATTTGGAAAAAAGTTCCACACCACACAACGAATGAAGGCCTAGATAGGTTATTTAGTGCTGCAATTTCGTATAAAGTAGCCAATGAAAGAGTGACGGTACGTTATCCAAATTTAGCGTCATGTAACGACATATCTTCATCGGAGACCGATGCTACTGTTACAGCAATATGGTTGAACTAAATATTAAGTAAGGAAAACTGAAGTTATGAGAAATTTATTTATATTGCTTTTATTGGTGGTATCTCCATACGCGCTAGCAGCAAAAGCGAACTCATTCAAAGTTGATCAAGTGAGGGTGGATAGAAATGGTAAAGGCTACGTTCAATTTGTGAATAACTTGGTCGAATCAAGGCCTTCCTGCTCAACACACCTCAAACAGTTGGCTTTCGATGTTAATACCCCAGGTGGGCAAGCAATCTTTTCTTTGGCGCTAGCTGCTAAAGCATCAAACAAAAAAATATGGGCGGTAGGTACTGGCACATGTGATGTATATGGTGTGGTAGAGTCTTGGTCGTGGGGAGTTATCAGAGATTAAACCAAAGAATGTTTTGCCCGCGCTTAGCCGCGGGCTTTTTTCGTTTCCTATCTTGCGCGAGTTATACTAAAGGCGTACTGTAGCGTCCTTGGTAGTCGATAACGTTCTCACGTTAAAATACGCTCCAAACAAAAAATCAAAAAACGTTGTAGTAAGTCTCTTAACTACAAATCATGCCCTGCTACACCAATATATTGCACTATTTCGTTTAGAACCCTGTTTGTAAAGGAGCATGGATGAGCCGTCGTCCTATTACTGTTGTTATATTTTCCGGTTTTTTCTTACTGGGTATGTTGTTTATATTATGGGGTATTTTACTTCCAGATATTGCGGTCGACCTGCGTATGTCAGAGTTAGTAAGTGGTTTGTTCTTCTCGCTTTTCTCATTGGGTATGATGGTGGGAGCCGTAGTAGGCGGAAAGTACGTTAGTCGCTTTGATTACATGCCATTGTTAGCATCGCTATTGGGTATAAACGCTGTTTTATTATTGCTTATATCGTCATTACACGGGTGGCAATGGGTATTGGTGGTAGCCGTCGTTATAGGCATAGTCAGTTCCTCAATTTTTACTATTGGGCACACCTTAATTGCCCGCTTGTATGAAGAAAAGCGCTTTACCATGATGGGGCTAATGGACTTTATGTTCAGCCTAGGCACATTTGCCGCTTCGTTTTTTGTTACCTTGCTTTATCTTCAAGAAGAAAACTGGCGTAGGCCAATTCAAGTGCTTGCACTCTTTATGCTAGCCCTGTCGGCGTATACCTTTATGGCAGCGCACTCTCAAGCCAAATTACTCCGAGGCCAACCCAAAGCGCAGCGTAAAACCCTCAACTTTGGCGCGGTAATAAAACAACCTATTTTTATTTTTATGGCGTTACTTAGTTTCGGATACGGCGCGGTAGAGTTTGGTAACGCTAATTGGTTTGTAAGTTATGCGCAAAACGGCATTGGGTTTACCGGAGAGCAATCTCGAAACCTACTCGCGTGTTTTACAGCGGGTATGGTTATCAGTCGGTTGGCTTTTCCTTTCTTATTGCGATTTATGTCAGTGCATCGGCTTATTGTTATATTGGCTACAGCGTCGTTGTGCGGCGTATTTGCCATTAAGCTTACCACTGACCTGTACAGTATGGGCGCAGGTAACTTACTGTTAGGGCTTGGATTAGGTGGGTTATTTCCACTTATGTTGTCGGCAGCCATGAATATTGATAGTGACAATGGCCCCGTATTATCTGGCATTTGTATTATTGGCAACTCAACCGGCGTACAAGTGGCCTCTTTTTCAACGGGGTTATGGGCAAATTATGTTCCTCTAACTACTGCGTTTTGGGTAATACCTATAGGTGGTTGCTTGTTGTGGGTTGCTGCGTGGGCGTACAGCCGAATGGTGAAACAGCACGGTTACTTATGAAGGGGTAAATAGAACTCTGCGATTAAACCTTGTTGCGGGTGATTGCGTAGCTCTACACCACCATCATGTGCTTCCACAATACGTCTTATAATTGATAAGCCTAAACCAGAGCCCGATGTACTTCGGGCTTTGTCACCTTGCGCGAAGGGCATGAACACATGCTCTAATTCTGCTGCGGGAATACCAGGGCCAAAGTCGCGTATTTTACAGTAAACCCGTTTTTCATTACGGTTATAAAATGTGGAGATAACAATATTATTTGAGCCGTAACGAAAGGCGTTCTCGATAATATTATCAATAACCCGCTTCATGGCCACACGGCGTAAATCTAATAAAGGAATATCGTTAAGCTTCAACGCGATACGATGCTTCTCTTCAATATGCCGAGCTTGTGCCAATTCGATAATAAGGCTGTTTAGGTCGGTATTTTCTTTTATCTCTTCTGTGTCGTAGCGGGCGTAGTCGATGAATTGATCGATAATCGCATTCATATCTTCAATATCATTAACAATGCCATCTTTTATCCAGTTTTGCGATTCGGGCAGCATTTCAGATGCAAGGCGAATGCGCGTCAGCGGGGTGCGTAAATCATGAGATATACCTGCCGTCATCAAAGTCCGGTCATGTTCTAGCTGCTTAATACCTTGATTCATACGGTTGAAGGCGCGGGTAACTTGAATCATTTCCGTGCTACCTTGCTCTTTAAGCGGCACTGGATGTTCGCCTTTACCTACCGCTAATGCTGCTTTTTGCAAAGAAGACAGTGGCATGGTCATGCGTCGTACGAATAGCCAACCACCCGCTACACTTAATATACCTATCACCATTAAATACATGGTTAACGGTGAAATATTCGCTTCGTTTAAACCGGTTATGGGAATAGCAATCCAGGTGTCGGGGTAGCGAGACAATGAGACCCACACCGTATAGGGGGCATTAGCGTCGGTTTTCTGTGAAACCGTACTAATACGAACATCAGCTAGTTGCTCAAGTTGCTTGCTTACCTGCGACGACATGAACCCGTAATAAACCGCACTTTCTAACCCTTTGGTTCGCGCTTTGCTGGCATCGAGTATCTGAATGTCGGTTTTGGCGAAATAACGAGCTCTGCTGTCGTCATTACTAACTAACAAATCTTCCGCTAATACCGATTTTACTTGTGTGGCAAGTAAGCTGTTTATTTGCTGATAACTAGGTTGAATAAAATAATAGGTAACCGACAGATAGGAAACGACTTGGTTAATAAGCAACAGTACACCAATCAGTAACACTGTTTGACCAAATGCACTTTGGGGTAACAAACGCACTACTTAGACAACCTACGTAAACAACCTGTTTTGGCCATGGTTACTTATGCCTGCTCACCATCAGGAATAAAGACATAGCCTAGGCCCCATACGGTTTGAATGTATCTTGGATTTGCAGGGTCTTTCTCTAGCATTCTACGCAATCGCGATACCTGAACATCTATACTGCGTTCTAGCGCACTGTAGTCTCGTCCACGGGCAAGGTTCATAAGCTTGTCTCGTGATAGGGGCTCTCTAGGATGGGTGACTAAAGACTTCAACACTGCAAACTCACCACTTGTTAGCGTAAGAGGGGTGGTGCCAGCCGTCATTTCGCGAGTCGCCAAATTCAGTTTGTATTCGCCAAATTCGATAACTTGTACGTCTTTAGAAGGTGCGCCAGGGGCTTCACTACTGCGTCGACGTAATACTGCCTTTGCTCGAGCAAGTAACTCTCGGGGATTGAATGGCTTAGGCAAGTAGTCATCGGCACCCATTTCAAGGCCAATAATTCTGTCTACTTCATCGCCTTTTGCAGTAAGCATGATGATAGGAAGTTCGCTACCTACTTGGCGTAAACGACGACAAATAGACAAGCCATCTTCGCCAGGAAGCATTAAATCTAACACCATAAGGTGGAAGTTCTCGCGCTCCAGCAATCTGTCCATTTGCTCTGCATTTCCAGCGCCTCGCACCTGATAGCCTTGCTCCACTAAATAGCGTTCCAGTAGGCTACGAAGGCGCATGTCGTCATCGACAACGAGAATTTTAGACGTTTCCTGACCCATGACATGCCTTTAGTAATAGTTTTCCTCACTATAACTATTCGCTGGCGAATACAAAAGAGAGGAATGCATGAAAGCCTTCCTCTCTTTGTTACAAATAGTGTCTGTTAGCAACTAGTCAAAGCGAACGACATTAAGTGCTTTGGTGTCGGCAGTGCCATTTAGGGTGTCTGAATACAAAGCAATAATTTGTTGCGAGCCTGTGTGTTCTTGCTCAAAAAAGGTATCTTGAACTTTACCTGCAAACCCATGCCAGGCCTTTGCGTATTTTGCTAAAAATGCCTCATGACCCCATTCTTGTTGGCGTTGTTTAACTCGTGCAGGGGCAAAAAATATCTCTGCATCTAAGGCTTTCTTATTTGGTTTTTGCTCGGCCTTCCAATCGGTGGCACCAATAAGCGTTACTTTGGAAAGATTATCACCAAGGGCGTCGCCAAGTGATGTGATCAGAGCACCGTTGGCAGCAAAATCGAGCAACCAGTATTGTTGACCTTTAGGCAGTGTTTCTACATCGTCGTAGCTAAATACGTGGTCGTAGCAACCTGACGCTTTTACCATGTCTATATTTGACGCAGAGGTTAACCCAATGACTTGATAATTAGCATGTCTGTGAACTTTTTGATCTTTAAGCAGTTGAGCGGTGCCCAATGCAGTTTTGCTAGATGCACTAGAGAGCAATAATGACTCACCCTTGCTAAATTCATCTACAAAATCATCCAGCACAAACGAGGTCATATATAACGGACGGAAATTTAGCTGCCAAGCTTCACGGCTTTCATCATACCCAGGGTCACCGGCGCAGCGTAGAAATTGGTCGTACACCGGGCTAATACTTTTACGATTTTCGTGAATATCAGAAAAACCATGGGGGGCGACCTTTCCGGCTTTAGTTATCCAGTGGCTTGCCATAGGCAGGTAACCAAACACTTTCTCGCCTGCTTTAATGTCAGCGTGGTTTGACGCCACCACAGTGGCAAATCCCCATACAGGTACAATGCCGTAACCTTCATCAGCGGGGAAAAACCCCCAGTAGCCCATGGTAAAGCCCAGCGCGGCATAAGTAATATTATTGGCTGAAAAACCAAAGCTGTCAGTTTTAAGTAAAACCTCATCTTCAGCTAAGTCATTGGTAGACAGGGTTTTGTCTACTACTTGGGTGGAGTCGATTTTGTCTTTTTTCACCCAAATCTGCGTACTGGTTACGGTTGTCATGGCGTCACCTTTCATCTAATTTTAATAGACTACGATGCCGTACTTTGTATGGGTTTTCGACTTCAGGTTGTAAATAGATTGTTATAGGGGCGGCGAATATACAGTCACTAACACCCTTTTTTGAGATGATGGCTAATATTACTCGTCTTGGGTATTCAACCAATCCATTTGGTGGCCTGCACGACGCTTTCTATTTAAAATATCTTCCAATAGTGGAGTAAGAATGAGCTCCATCGCTAACCCCATTTTGCCACCTGGTACTACGAGTGTGTTTATACGCGACATAAACGCGCCATCAATCATTTGTAGCAAATAAGGGTAGTCAACATGCTTCATTTCACGCCTGAAGCGAACCACAACAAAACTTTCGTCTTGCGTAGGTATTTCACGGGCACTAAACGGGTTTGAGGTGTCTACAGTAGGTACACGTTGAAAGTTAACATGGGTTTGAGAGAACTGAGGCGTGATGTATTGGAAATAATCATCTAGCCCACGCACGATGCTACTCATTACCGCTTCACGAGAATGGCCTCGGTCGGTAGTGTCGCGCACAATTTTTTGAATCCACTCAAGGTTTACAATAGGTACCATGCCTACCAATAAATCCACATGCTTGGCTACATCATTTTCTTCGGTTTTAACGCCGCCATGTAAGCCTTCATAAAACAGTAAGTCGGTATTTTGTGGTAAATCTTGCCATGGGGTAAAGGTGCCCGGCATTTGATTAAAAGGCACGGCTTCATCAAAGGTGTGCAGGTACTGGCGGAACTGACCTGAACCCGAGCTTCCGTATTCTCTAAAGAGGGTTTCGAGTAATTCGAAATCGTTGGCCTTCGGGCCAAAGTAACTAATATGTCGGCCCTGTTCTTGGGCTTTGCGAATTTCCACTTCCATTTCCGGGCGAGTAAATCGGTGGAAACTGTCGCCACCAACCACTGCTGCGTTCACATTTAAGTTTCTGAAAATGTGGCGTATAGCATTGGTTGTTGTGGTGGTGCCCGCACCAGAAGAACCTGTTATAGCAATAATTGGATGTTTTACAGACATAGAAATTCGTTTGAGAAATGACGGGTACTAGTTATAAGCTGATGTGGGTTAAGAATCAAGACCACCCTCTTACTGAGAAATTGACTACAAGCACGAATTAGCGCTAACTTGGCGAAAATAAATTACAAAAAGCACAATGAGGAAGTGGCGATGGAATCTTTTCTACTGGGTATACTGGCTTTAGTAACCGTAGCTGGTGCCATGCTATCTTTTAAACATGTGGGCAAGCTGTCACGCATGCAAACTCATATTGATCAATTGGAAAGACGCTTAAGGGCATTTGAGCAAAAATCTACGTCTTCAAAGCCCTCTCCTCGCGTTGAAAGCATAACCGCTCCTAAACGCGACGCCTCGGCTAGCCATTTAGGGGGCGCCTCTAAACCTCGTGCATCGAGCAACCCGTCAAGTCCTCCTACGCTTATTTCCTATGTTGAAAAGCACCAGCAGGGGCTCGTTAACGCCATTAAGGGTAACGGGTTATTATGGCTTGGCGGCTTAGTTTTGGCGGTGGGAGGCATTTTTCTCGCAAACTACGCCATTGAGTCGGGTTTCGTTTCAGCCGAACTTCGCGTGATACTCGGTGGCGTATTTGGTGTTTCTCTGGTGGTGGCCTCAGAATTTTTAGCTCGCCATCGCATTCGCTTTTCTATTTATTCACCGGCGGTATGTGCGGCACTTGCCTCAGGTGGTGTGGTCACGTGTTACGCCATTACGCTAGTGGCCTTCAATTATTATGGTTTTTTATCGCCTTTGATTGCTTTTGCAACGTTAGCGCTTATTGCTTTAGGCGCGGTTTCATTGTCGCTCCGATTTGGCCCATTGCTAGCGTTTATTGGGATACTGGGGGCATTTGCCATTCCAGCGCTCGTTAACACGGGGTCGAATAATATTCCTTTGCTTTTGGCGTTTGTTAGTCTTGTTTCTTTATCTGGCGTGTGGGTGGCGCAAAAGGTCGCCGCGGTTTGGTTGTGGCGAGTGAGCTTTTTAGGGCAATTTTTATGGGCGTTAATGGGGCTATCAAGTACAGAGGCGAGCCACTTTGTTGCTTGGTTATGTTTTAGTGTATTTTCAACATACTTGTTTGCGTTGGTTCGTACATTGGGGTGGTCATTAATGGCTACGCAACATCAGGGAATGTCACTGAGAAGCTTATTTTCTCAACGACAACAACTCGCGGCAATTTCACTGGTTTTAATCGTCATTCATGGGTTTCTGATTCAATACGGCAGCAATGAAAAAATATGGATTAGCGCCTTCACCTTGGCCGCTTTACTGCTTGTTGCGCCTATTCGACACAGTGCCTTTGATATGTGGCCTGCACTTATGTTGGTTACTGGTTTGACGCATTTTGCTATGTTAAGGCCAGCTGAAGGGCCAATAGATCTTAGCTTTATTCTTAGTGGAAAGTATCTATTTTCTCAGATGCTCGCGGTAGGGCTTTGCGTGTACGGGGGTATTTTAGCGAGAAAACACAATACCCATGACACCGCGCGACCGGCGTTTTGGCTCTATATGGTGGTAAGCCCAGTGGCGTTGTATGGGGTAAGTTATGCGCTAGCACCTAGCAAGGTCACCGGCGTACTCTACGGTATTTGGGCGCTTGAACTTGCGCTGATTGCACTAATAAGTGCTTTAGTCACGTGGAGAGTTAACCCCCATATAGAAAAGCTATCTTTTTCCGTGCTTGCCAATGCGTGTTTAACATTGTGTTTTACCATGGTACTTGATGCCGCAATATTATCACTGGCGTTGGCTATTCAAGTGGCTATGGTGAGTATACAAAGTGCAAAGTATCGCGTAGCGCTACCAGACTGGTTGTTTAAAGCCTTATTGCTTGCCGTGTTGTTAAGACTCACTGGCGCGCCATGGTTAGCGGATTATGCTGACGAACATATTTTCAGCATACATTGGACGGCTGTTGTCTATCCGGCGGTGTTTTTAAGTTTATGGTTAGCACGAAAATACAACCCGTCGCCGACATTAAAGGTGTGGCTGGAAGGCGCGTTATTGCATGTTGTTGCACTGTTTATTACTACCGAGCCTAGTTATTGGTTAATGGGGGCCTACCCAGAGCTATTCCTCGCTTCATACACGGAAAAAGTCTTTTTAGCCTTGGGATGGGTTGCGCTCGCGGTAACCTATTGGCACCGTGCTTGTGTTGCTCAACAGTTGGCTAAACTCTATCGTGTGGCGGGCTTTATCTTAATGATAGGGGCTTTTTGGCTTCACTTAGATATATAAGTGGTGAATAACCCCTTTGTGTTCCCACAAAATACGGGGGGTAATGCAGTACTGAATTATATGGCTTTACAATGGTTAGCTCCAGCGTTACTGCTTAGTACATTGTGGTTGCCACCTTGGTTTAAGGTATTGCCAAGCAGCGCTTCACAGATAAAAGCGCTCATTTCAGGGCCATGCTTAAAAGGTGTTGTGGTGATTATCGGTCTGTTTTTGGTGCTTTATATCAATAGCATCATTCGGCGTCTTTTCCATCATGGACACGTTGAGTTTGGTTTAGGAATAGGTCAAGCTGAGCAATACACCTACTCGGTGGTATGGCTTATTTTGGCGACCTTAACGATTTTCCTCGGCCAATACATGCATAAAGATAGAGCCGTGAAGTTAGGCTTTGGCCTGTTAACGGTTGTGCTACTGAAAGCCTTTGTTATCGACATGTCTAGCCTTGAAGGTTTATATCGTGCCCTGTCCTTCATTGGCTTGGGGTTAAGCTTGGTGGGAATAGGATGGCTATTTCAGAAATTTAATATGGAATCGGATAGGCCTCGTGATCAAGTAAGCCCAGTGACGTAGTGGAGAATGGCGTCTATGTATGCGGCTTCTTGTCGGCGTTAGGTTTTTGAGACGTGCTATGGTGGTGCTGAAGAAGCCGCACTATTAGCTGAGCTTCTTCTTCATCTAGGTCTAACAAATCGCGAACACGTTCAATGTGCCCTTTATCGTGCTCGCTAAATTTCCCATCTTCCAATGCCGTACGAACGGTTTCTTTAAAGCGGTCTCTTTTTAACTGCATTTGAGCGGTAAAACTAGACGACAAAATACCTGCTGGAAGGGCATAAAAGCAGATGCCTAAAATGGTGATTAAACCACCAAAAAGTTTGCCCCCAGGCGTGATGGGAACAATGTCACCATAGCCCACAGTAGTGAGTGTTACCACTGCCCACCATAGTGAAGCAGGTATACTGCTGAATGCCTCAGGCTGCGCAGTGTGTTCAATGTAATAAATGCAGGTGGCAGCAATAACGGTAAACAACATCAGCACGCTGAGTGCGGCAATTAATGCATGAGACTCGTTTCTTATGGCAGTAATCAGCGTTTGCATCGAGCGCGAGTAGCGCCCAAGTTTTAATATTCGCAGCACTCTGAATACCCGTAATATCCGTAAATCTAGGGTAACAAACATGCTTAGGTAGAAAGGTAATATGGCAAGCAAATCAATCAGCGCCATAGGACTTTTAAGATAGTACCAGCGCTTTTGCCAAGGCGTATGCAATTGAACGTCTTTTGACGATGCTAGTGCCGAAGGCGGTGCTGCGCCACTACTCCAAATACGAAGTATGTACTCAAGGGTAAAAAGGCAGACAGAAATCACTTCAATAATGTGTAACTCTGTACCCCATTGTGAAGAGGTACCCGGCACGGTAGATAGCATCATAGTAGCGATATTAATCACAATGACAATCACGAGTATCACATCAAAGTACTTACTTGCTTTGTGATGTGATTGAGCATCTTTATAAGAAGCTAAAATATTGTAGCAAGTGGTCTGAAGTGACATAAATGCCTTTGCGTTAAAGGTGCAGTTTAATACTCTACCAAGAATCGGCAGGTAAGCAAAAATACACCGTTAATAAAATAAGGATTAACTATGAAAGCATGTCATTGGCTGGCAGTAGTAATGTGTACAGCTACGTTAAGTGTAAATGCAGATGAAGCACTGCATACCGAAGCTGCACCCACGATTGATGGGGTAGCGAACGAGGCACTTTGGCAAGGGGATGAATGGTATCCTATGAATGAAGTGATCATTGGTGATACGCCCGCTGCCAGTGATTTTACAGGAAAGTATAAACTTCGCTGGAACGAAGATGCCCTGTATTTGTTGGCTGAAATTCGAGATGACCATTTATCTGACACTTATGCCTCGCCCATAGAGCGTTATTGGGATGACGATTGTTTAGAGATATTCATTGATGCAGACGGCTCAGGTGGCGACCACTTCAACAACTACAATGCTTTTGCATACCACTTAGCGTTAGACAACCAAGTGGCGGATATCGGCCCAAGCATGGCAACAGAAAATAAGGGTGAAGCTGTGCCTCAGCTTTATAACGACCATGTTGATAGTGCGTGGAAACGCCAATCAGACGCCCCGTTTGTGGTGCATTGGGAAACCGCAATAAAAGTGTTTGCTGATGATTATGTTCACGGTGAGTCTAACACCCCTTTAACGTTGAAAAAGGGTATGAAGCTAGGCTTTATGCTGGCTTACTGTGATTCGGACGGAGGCGATAGAGAACATTTTATGGGGTCGCACCCTATTACCCCAATCAACGGGGATAAAAACCAAGGATACAAAGATGCGTCTGTATTTGATGTGCTTGAGTTAAAGTAAGCACGGGTTAATACAAACAAAAACGCCGCCTAAGTATTATTAGCTTAGGCGGCGTTTACATGAGCTTTTACTCAGCGCTCCTCTTAACAAGAGATTAAATAAGAGGCTAAATAAGACATCCACATGACATCTATAAGCGCCTAGTCGGCACTAGATTCACGGGCAATGGCACGGTAGCCAATGTCAGTTCTAAAGTACGCGTCTTTAAACTGAATTGCATTTACAAGCTCATACGCTTTTTGCTGGGCTTCAGTGACGTTATTACCCATGGCAGTGGCGCATAGTACGCGGCCACCATTTGTGACCACTTTGCCATCTTCTAGTGAAGTACCAGCGTGAAACACTTTGCCATCTAAATCGGCAGCTTGTTCAAAGCCAGTAATTTCATCGCCCTTGTCATAGCTTCCAGGGTAACCACCTGCCGCAAGAACCACGCCGATGGCGGCACGTTCATCAAACTCAATAGTTTGATTGCCAAGTTCACCCTTACAGGCTGCTTGGCACAAAGCGACAATATCAGATTGTAAACGCAGCATAATAGGCTGGGTTTCAGGGTCGCCAAAGCGGCAATTATATTCAATTACTTTTGGCGTACCATCGGCCATGATCATAAGGCCAGCGTACAAGAAACCCATGTAAGGGTTACCTTCTGCCGCCATGCCTTCAACGGTAGGCATAATCACTTCTTTCATCACGCGGTCGTGAATTTCTTGTGTTACCACTGGCGCAGGAGAGTATGCACCCATGCCGCCTGTATTAGGGCCTTTGTCGCCATTTGCGGCGCGCTTATGGTCTTGACTGGTGGCAAAAGGGAGCACGCTTTTGCCGTCTACCATAACGATAAACGAGGCTTCTTCACCATCTAGGAATTCTTCTACTACAACACGGCTACCAGCTTCACCAAAGGCATTACCTGCTAGCATGTCGCGAATGGCATCTTCCGCTTCTTGCAACGTCATCGCTACAATCACGCCTTTACCTGCTGCTAGGCCGTCTGCCTTAATTACAATAGGTGCGCCTTTTTCACGCACGTAAGCGATGGCAGGATCAATGTCAGTAAAGTTTTGATATTCTGCGGTAGGAATATTATGGCGAGCTAGAAAATCTTTAGTAAAGGCTTTTGACCCTTCAAGCTGCGCTGCAGCTTGTGTAGGGCCAAATATCATTAAGCCTTCGTTAGTGAACGCATCTACTACACCTGCAACCAACGGCGCTTCTGGGCCAACAATGGTTAATTCAACATCGTTACCTTTAGCAAAAGACAGTAAACCAAGGATATCGTTTACATCAATTGCTACGTTTTCTAGCTTAGGTTCTATTGCGGTTCCTGCATTACCAGGGGCAACAAACACTGTTGAAACATCAGAAGATTGCGCTGCTTTGTAAGCTAGCGCATGCTCGCGGCCACCGCCGCCAATTACAAGTACGTTCATTAACTATTCCGTTTTAAGGTTTTGGTTTTACGACTTAGGTTTTATAAACTAGGCTTTTTAAACTTAAGCGTCATGCGATTACTCTCGCCAATGGCAAGGTACTTCTCACGATCTTGATCTTTTAATCTTAGGCTAGGAGGAAGCGTCCATACACCGCGCGGGTGGTCGGCTGTATCTTTAGAGTTTGCGTTGATGTCACTAGCTTCTTCAAGCTCAAAGCCCGCTTTCTCGGCTGCAGCAACAACGAAAGAACGCTTCATATAGCCACTTTTCTCCATCGCTGAGTCGTCAGCAGATTCAGGTAGTTCATGTTCTACCACACCTAGTACGCCACCAGGTTTAAGGGCTTTAAAGAAAGCGCCAAATGCGTTGTCGATGCCTTCAGTACCTTGACCCATGTACCAGTTATGAATGTTGCGGAAGGTAAGCACTACATCGGCACTGCCTGCTTCAGCAATATCAAGAGCTTTGGTTGGGTGGAAAGCCGTGACTTTTACACCTTGATAAGGCGCGCTGTCTTTTACTTTTTGATTGAATTTTTCTAGCGACTTACGGTAATAATCGTTGGTCGATTCGTCAACGAAGAAGTGAGCAGCAATGTACTGGCCCTCTTTTTGAACCAAAGGCGCAATAATGTCGGCATACCAGCCGCCACCCGGTGCAATTTCAACCACGGTCATATCTGGTTTAACACCAAAGAATCGTAATGTTTGCTGAGGATTACGGAATTCGTCACGTACTTTAGCTTGTGCTGAGCGGTGTTCGCTCATGGCTGCATCCGAGATAGCATCTGCGCTTGCATAGGTTGCTGACATGCCAAGCGTGGCTACGAGTACTAATTTGGCTAACTTCTTCATTGTTATTTCCTTATTATCATCGAGGGTAACGGCGATTACGTTAACTGCTAATACTGATAAACACCAGTTTCAGATTAAGCTTAACAACAAACTATTACACCTACCCGACACCCAACATGCTAAATCTGTACTCTGCCGCTTTGCTTTTTCTTGCTTCAGAGTTAAGAGCTCAAAGCTAAGAGCGAGAGCAGAAGGCATTCAAAACACGCGGTAAACCCATCCATGGGCGCTCTGCCACAGCATCCATGCTGTGGAAGGTTTTGAATGCCTTCTGCTCTCACTCCTATCCGCCGGCGTCATGCCTATTGGATTGTGAGTTTTAGCGTGTTCCGCGCTTTTATTCAATTGCAACTGTAGAGCCTAGATATCAAAAGAGGGGAAGTGAATGCCAGTACTAAACCCTCTATGGCATGGATACCACAGGGAACCCTTCACCTATCTCTAACCAGCCATTTGTTTCCAAAGCACGGCACGCAATAAGCTAGCAAGATGTAGTGAGTGAGTACGAGGGTGGAGCCCTCCACGGCAAGGATGCCGTGGCACAGCCCCCATGGACGGGTTTACGGCGTGCTCCAAACTCGTACTCGCTTACTGCATCATCTATTTTAATGGCGGAAGTGGCGCATGCCAGTGAACACCATGGCGATGCCGTGTTCGTCAGCTGCATCAATCACTTCTTGGTCGCGCATAGAGCCACCAGGCTGAATAACAGCTTTAATACCTGCTTCTGCGGCAGCATCAATGCCATCGCGGAATGGGAAGAATGCGTCAGATGCCATTACAGAACCTGCAACTTCAAGGTTTTCATCAGCGGCTTTAATACCTGCAATTTTAGCAGAATACACGCGGCTCATTTGACCTGCGCCCACACCTACTGTCATGCCGTCTTTGCAATATACAATGGCGTTCGATTTCACGTATTTGGCTACTTTCCAGCAGAACATCAAATCACGAAGTTCGTCTTCAGAAGGCTTAAGCTTGGTGACTACTTGAAGATCTTCCATTTCAACCATGCCGAAGTCGCGCTCTTGTACTAACAGACCGCCGTTAACGCGTTTGAAATCGTAACCGTCGGTAAGTTGGCCAGCCCAATCGCCACATGCCAATAAGCGCACGTTTTTCTTCGCGCTAACAATCTCTTTTGCTTCGTCGCTAACCGTTGGTGCAATAATCACCTCTACGAACTGACGATCCACAATCGCTTGCGCTGTTTTCGCATCTAACTCACGGTTGAACGCAATAATGCCGCCAAACGCAGAGGTAGGGTCGGTTTTAAACGCGCGATCGTAGGCAGATAAAATGTCTTCCCCAATAGCTACACCACAAGGGTTAGCGTGCTTAACAATAACGCAAGCTGGCTCTTCGAATTCTTTAACGCATTCTAGGGCAGAGTCGGTGTCGGCAATGTTATTGAACGACAATTCTTTACCTTGAAGCTGAGTGGCCGTAGACACTGACGCTTCTTGAATATCGTTTTCAACGTAGAAAGCAGCGCTTTGGTGGCTGTTTTCACCGTAACGCAAATCTTGCTTCTTGCTAACTTGAACGTTGAACGTACGTGGGAATTCGCTGTGCTCATGTCCGCAGTCGTCTTCGCAATCGGTAGCATCAATACGTGCGCCGAAGTAGTTAGCAATCATGCCGTCGTATTCAGCAGTATGCTCAAACGCTTTAATCGCTAGGTCGAAGCGGGTTTTGTAAGTCAGTGAACCTTCGTTTGCTTCCATTTCAGCTAAAACGCGACCGTAGTCGGCAGCTTTAACTACAATGGTTACATCTTTATGGTTTTTAGCCGCAGCACGAACCATAGTAGGGCCGCCAATATCGATGTTCTCAATAGCGTCTTCTAACGTGCAATCGTCGTTAGCTACAGTTGCTGCAAATGGATAAAGGTTCACTACCACCAAATCGATTGGCGCAATATTGTTTTCGTCCATAACCGCTTCATCAATTCCACGACGAGCTAAAATGCCGCCATGAATTTTAGGGTGAAGGGTTTTTACGCGGCCAGCCATAATTTCTGGGTGACCTGTGTGGTCAGACACTTCTGTTACTGGCAAACCAGCTTCAGCGATGAGTTTAGCAGTACCGCCCGTCGACAGAAGTTCCACCCCAGCGTTATGCAGCGCGGTGGCGAAATCGAGGATACCGGTTTTATCAGAGACACTTAATAGAGCACGTTTAATGGGTTTTGGTGTTTGCATAAAATATAAGCTTCAAAGTTAAGAGTGGTGAAACAAAAAGAGCACCTGTAGGTGCTCTTCGGTGGGCTAGGCCCGGTGATTTTAGTTCATGCCGTACTGCTTCAGCTTTTTGCGAAGCGTGCCACGGTTGATTCCCATCATGATGGCAGCGCGGGTTTGATTGCCGCGGGTGTAAGTCATAACTTCTTCCAGCAGCGGGGCCTCAACTTCGGCCAGTACCATTTCGTACAGATTATCGATGTTGGCGTTGTCCAGTTGCTTCAGGTATTTATTAACCGCTTGCTTTACTGAGTCACGAAGTGGCTTTTGTGCTTGCGTTTGAGAAGGCGTAGTTACTGTAGTAGTAAAAGGTGAAGTCACGTTTTGATCGAACATAATACTGTCTTGCTCTTAAGTTAGTCATTACTATGCTGCAGGAGAAATCTGTCGGGTTTCTCGATTCTGCAGCGCTTCAAAATAAGCGTTTAGTGCTTCAAGTTGCGCTGACGCATCCTCGATAGCGTTGAACGATTTACGAAATTGACGATCCGTATCGTGTTCCGAGAGATACCAGCCCACATGCTTGCGGGCAATTCTTACACCGGCGACTTCACCGTAAAAGCTTTGTACATTAGCAACGTGCTCGTGCAAAATCTCATACTGTTCAGACAATGGTGGTGGCTTAAGGTTCTCGCCAGTTTCTAGGTAATGCAGGATCTCTTTAAAGATCCAAGGATTGCCTTGAGCACCGCGACCTATCATCACACCATCTGCACCGGTACAATTCAGTACCTGTTGTGCTTTTTCAGGAGAGGTAATGTCTCCGTTGGCAATTACGGGTATCGAAATTGCCTCCTTTATACGACGGATAGTGTCGAACTCCGCCTCTCCTTTGTACATACATGCTCGCGTTCTACCGTGAACAGCCAGTGACTGTATGCCGTTTTGCTCAGCAATGCGGGCTATCTCAACCCCATTGCGGTTATCGGTATTCCAGCCGGTACGAATTTTAAGTGTTACAGGAACATCTACAGCGTTAACTACCGCTTTAATGATCGATTCCACCGTACTCGGGTACTGAAGCAACGCGGAACCTGCCAGTTTCTTATTCACCTTTTTGGCAGGACAACCCATGTTGATGTCGATGATTTGCGCACCGTTCTCAACATTAAATTGTGCCGCTTGGGCCATAAGCTCTGGATCAGCACCTGCAATCTGTACAGAACGAATACCTTCTTCGCCCTCATGATTCATTCGTGCTTGTGATTTTGCGGTATTCCATACCTTTGGATTGCTAGAAAGCATTTCCGACACCACAAGCCCCGCACCCATACGTTTACATAGTTGACGAAACGGACGGTCAGTCACGCCAGCCATTGGAGCCAGCATCAAATTGTTATCTAACGTATAGGAACCAATTCGCATATTTCGCCATCTAGAACTGCACAGAATTTATACACCCGGCTAAAACGGGGCGCTAAGTGTACGTGTTTTCGCAATACTTGAAAAGGCTAAAAATCACACAAAATTTCACTCTATGGGCTTGACAGTGAAAAAAAACTGTAACATTAGCCATCTATCACCGTTTTGCAGAGTGAATTTTAATCAAATCTCTCAAAGGCCGCGAATTGAAAGGCATTGAAAGACAAAAAATTTACATTTAGACGAGTTTTTTACCAGACACTCGCGCCCATTCTCCATCAATCGCACTCTCATCAAGGGCAAAATCGCGGGTATAGGCAGCTTCAATTTTGGTTACTTGTTCAGCAAGAATGCCGGAAAGGGCGAGTAAACCAGATGGTTTACAGTAAGATGAAATAACATCTTGAAGCTCTAGAAGTGGGCCAGATAATATATTCGCCATCACTACATCGGCCTCTAGCGTGGGTTGGTCAGCCGGCAGGTAAACATCAAGCCTGTCTTCAACGCCGTTACGGCGGGCATTTTCTTGTGTGGCTTGAAGGGCTTGGGGGTCAATATCAATACCAACTACCCGCTTTGCACCTAATTTAAGCGCTGCGAGGGCCAAAATACCTGAACCACAACCAAAATCTACTACCACTTTATCGGCAACGTCTATACCGTCTAACCAACGCAAGCACAGGGCTGTTGTAGGGTGAGTACCCGTTCCAAAGGCAAGACCCGGGTCTAGCATCACGTTAACAGCATTAGGGTCGGGCACATCACGCCAACTCGGGCAAATCCATAAGCGGGTACCAAATTGCATAGGGTGGAAATTATCCATCCACTCACGTTCCCAGTCTTTGTCTTCAAGTGGTTCTAGTTTGTATTTAAAATCTGAACCTAGAATGCGCGCTTTGCCCAATCGTTTGATTATGGCTTTCATGTCATCGGTAGCTTCAAACAAGCCCACCACTTGCGTGTCGGGCCACAGCATAATTTCTCCAGGCTTAGGCTCGTACATAGGCGTGTCTTTCGCATCTACATAGGTTACCGCTTGCGAACCGTTAGCGCTTAGCATTTCGCCAATTGATTCAGCGTATTCAGAGGAGGTATTTATTCGTAACTGTAGCCAGGCCATATTCACACAAGTTTAAAGGGTTTGGCTATATTGTACCGCTTGGCTAGTTAAAGCGAAATCATAATGCTGGTAGTAACCCGTCAATTCCCCGTTCGTTTTACCGCTTTATGCAATAGTTTCATGTAATAGTGATTTTTTTCATCAAACTTAAGTCTAAATTTAACTTTTATTAGCCTTTGTTTTTAAAGGGTTTTTGTAATAGTTAAGTCTTTTGGTGAATGGTAATTTATTGGCAAGTGTTTATAGTTAATAAGTGTTCCATTACTATTTCACCTTATGCACTATATTGTCGTACTTTTTATTATTTTGTTCTCTTCCAACGCCGCATTTGCAAAGCAAATTGAGGTGGTCGTGGGCTGGACAAAACCTCCCTATGTTATCTCAGAGCAAGATTCAGGCTTTGAGTTAGAACTCGTGCGGGCAATATTGCTTGAAATGGGGCATGACATGGCGCCGATTTACGTTCCTTTTGGGCGCACCGCCAGCATAATGAAAAAGGGCGGGATGGATATTGGACTAACCTTAAATCCAGGTCACG
The DNA here is from genome assembly GCF_902506055.1 of Alteromonas sp. 38. Taxonomy (NCBI): domain Bacteria; kingdom Pseudomonadati; phylum Pseudomonadota; class Gammaproteobacteria; order Alteromonadales; family Alteromonadaceae; genus Alteromonas; species Alteromonas sp. 38. The sequence goes on along the minus strand of NZ_LR733300.1, from coordinate 4,495,988 downwards.
ATATTGACCCCGCTATTCTGACTGATGCATACGTTTATTATCAAAATGTAGCGGTAAGCCGTACGGACAGAAACTTTGAAATTAACGAAATACAAGACTTACTCGGCCATAGCGTGATTGCTTTTCAAACGGCAATATCGGTTTTGGGTGAAGAGTTTAAAAACACGCTAGCCCATCAAAAAAACTATATGGAGCTTGCGCAACAAGACAGGCAGGTTAGTTTGCTACTGCTTGGCAGTGTGGATGTTGTTGTACTTGATAGAAACATTTTTGAATACGTTAAACATCAGCTGCCTGTCGAAAAGCAACACGACACAAAAATACACGAGTTGTTTCCTGTTTCCGCCTACAGTGCGGCTATTTCTGACGAGCAACTAAGAAACCAGTTTAATGAAGTATTGGCGCTATTTATAAAAGACGGCCGGTACCAATCTTTACTTGATAAATTTGGTCTATTTAATTTTATTGAAGATCAGCCCATGCAACCTGCTAAAAAGTTGAATTAAGCTAAGATGAGTTATTGATTCTCGTGGCTTATCACTTCTAACGTACTACCCTCTACCCCAAATTTTTTAATCCAAAGTCTCTGCTCTAAACGCTGATTTCTAGCGCTTATCACTTTTTGTGTGTCTTCATGGGTCGTGTTTACCGAATAAAATGACACTTTGAACCTAGTTACTTACATGTTGCGTAGTAATCGTTTCAACGCACTACTAAGATATTTAAAATTAAAATGTAGATATCTTAGAAACTTGGGGACGAACCACATGAGGGCTACACTTTTTTACGCCACCGTTATTTTAATTTGCACCGCGTGTGCACCATCTAAACCGAACACAAAAAATGCGTCTGTTGAACGTTCAGACGACAGTGCTTTTTCAGTAGCTGTTGAGTCTTGGTTAGATAAATCTGCACTAGAACAAGCGCAGGCTATAGCAGCAGGTGAGTTGTCATCCGAGGCGTTAGTAAAAGGCTATCTCGCTAGAATCGAAAAGCTTGATGGTGATGTAAATAGTATTTTGGCACTTAACCCCAATGCCATTGAAGAAGCCAGAGCGGCTGATATAGCACGTAAAAATAGAATGCGTAAAGGGCCGCTGTTTGGTATTCCAGTGTTACTGAAAGACAATATTGAAACCAGTGAGCTACCTACTACCGCAGGCGCGATGGCACTTGTTAATAATGACACAAAACGAGATGCCCCCATTGTAGCTCGCCTAAAAGCCGCGGGTGCCATTGTGTTAGGTAAAACTAATTTATCTGAATGGGCTAACTTTCGGTCTGAATCTTCTATTAGTGGTTGGAGCGCCGTAGGTGGGTTAACCCGAAACCCGCATATGTTATCTCGTAGTGCTTGTGGTTCTTCGTCGGGTTCTGGTGCTGCTATGGCATTGCGTTTAGCGTCGTTAGCCGTGGGCACTGAAACCAATGGTTCTATTATTTGCCCTTCTTCAATGAACGGAATTGTAGGTTTCAAACCTACAGTTGGGCTGTTATCTCGTACGCACATTGTCCCTATCTCATATACTCAAGATACCGCAGGTCCTATGACCGCAAACGTTAACGATGCATGGTTAATGGCATCAATCATGGCAGGTGTAGATACAAAAGACAGCGCAACGCTAGAGGCTAGCAAACACATGCTTAATGCACCACAGCAAAGTATGTTGGCGACCGATTTAAAAGGCGTGCGCGTAGGCGTTGTGCGTTACCGTCAAGGGGATAACCCTCATGTGCTTGCTACTTATGAAAAAGCCTTAAATAGCCTAACTGCCGCAGGCGCTGAACTGGTGGAAATTAGCGACTTCAAACAACCTGAAAGTTTTTGGGCCGACTCTTATCAAGTGTTACTTAGCGAGTTTCATTACACATTAAACGAATACTTAGAAGGCAGTCCAGCGGACATTCCTGTACGCAGCTTGTCGGAACTTATCACTTACAATCAAGCTAGCACTCGAGAACTTGCGCTCTTTAATCAAGATATATTCGAAAAAGCAGTGAATACAGATGACATTAATAGCCCAGAATACGCTTCGGCTCTAGCCTTGGTAAGAGAAACTGCGAGAGACAAGGGTATTGATGCCCTAATGGCACAACATAAAGTTGATGTACTTGTGGCACCCTCAAATAGCCCGGCTTTTCTGATTGATGGCGTGTATGGCGATCATTCCCCAATGGGTTTTATTGGAATTGGGTATTTAGCGGCCATTGCAGGTTATCCGCACCTTACTGTACCAGCGGGAGAAGTGAAAAACCTTCCGGTGGGAATTAGCTTTATTGGCAAGCAATGGGACGATGAAAAAGTGCTACGCATTGGCAGTATATTTCAAGCAAAGCATGGGGCCTATATAAAGCCTGGTTTGTTACCGAGCCGACTACATAACCCCGCATTGTTAGACGCTGTGAAGGGGCTGTAACTCGTTATAGACCCTTATCTCAAATGCATAAAAAAGCCCCAGCACGCATGAGCGAGACTGGGGCTTTTTTGATAATTCGAGTTACTAGCCTGGGCGTTTAACCCATGCACTACACCAACCATTGGCGTTAACCAATTTGTTAGGGAAGATGGCGCAAGGGCGGTGTTGTTCGCCGTCGGCACCTTGAATGTACATGCAGTTGTTACATTTAGCACCGTCTACAGTAGACGCCGCAGTGTAGTTTAATGCTTTTGCGCTTGGATCATCTGCTTGTAGTTGTTCTTGCGCATTAGCACGTAACGCAACGCTTCCTAACGTTAGGCCTATCAAAGATGTACCTGACAATTTCAGAAAGTCACGACGGTTTACAGACTTCATAATTCTCTCCAATTGAGATAATAACGATAATGATTCTTTTTTACTCAGCGCCTAAAACGCAAAAACCTGCCGCAAGGCAGGTTTTGAATATTAATAATTATACTATAACCCGTGGCGTTTGGATCTAACACAAAGCAATAAAGATTTGTTGATATAGATTAACGGTTGCCACCTGAACAACGCCTGAACGGCTAGCAAAATCAATGTCCTATAGCATTGACGCAACATTAGTTTGTGCGCCACTGGCAAAATATGAATTATTTTTTAGTTATGCTCGCCTTTGTTAAAGGCACATCGGGTTTTGCGTAAGCATATTGGGCTATCTTTTGCGTACTATGATAAGTGTCCAGACCCGAGATACATGAGGTTTGTAGTGATTCAAGATCTATATACCCATCTTCGGCAATAGCACTTTTTGCAATGTCATCTCCTGCAGTGCTGCTGCCCGCAATAAAGACCTCTTGAATCTTACCTATAATCATTTCGGTCTGATTACACAACGTAAAATGCTGTTCTACTTTTAACCCCATTTTTACTGCGCTTTCTTTTACATAAGGCGCGCTGAACGTGTTGCTAAACCAAGGCGTTAGTCCAACCTCCTCAAACTCACTCACCCCATTATCGTATCGCGCCGACGTTTGATGTGCTTTATCAGTCCAACTTGTATGAACATGATTTAGCGTGAACACACCTTGCTGCTTAATATTAGACAAAGAATCTCGCTGCACAGTGTGCGGACGCATAATAATGCCCAGCAATGGTGGGTTGGCACCCACATGAACCACAGAGCTAATAATGGCGAGGTTGTTAACTCGGCCATCGGTGGAGCCAAGCAGTGAGGAAGATTTAAAGCCAGATAAACTATTCACAAAGTTGGCGCGATATCGTTGCGGCAAAGCATTGATATCCTGCAACGAAAAATGGGTACCGCTATCAGCCATTTTCCTGCTCCACAATAATATTTAAGTCTTCGCCTTGCTGATAAACACCAAGTTCTATAGGTTGGCAACATACTTGGCAATCAAGCACCTGCACTTGACCAACATCATTAACCTCGTCAATTTCTACATCATTGGCTGCCATGCAATATGGGCAAGAGAACTCTATCGATCGCGTTAAGCTCATGATTTCCTCGTATGTGAATTACGTCGTGATAGTTATTACGAGTAAAGTAGAAAACTGGATTGACTGCCAATTAAGCCAGCATGACATTACAAGCTACTACGCAAACGCTCGTGCACCCACGCATGAAATAAAAAGGGAAAAGGTTGAACAATAGGGCTGTATAAATATACACTAATCAAGTATACAATAGTTTGGTTTTATAATGCGAAAAGATTTGCCACCACGATATTACTTAGCCCACTTTTTTGAGTTCTTAGCGTTCTTTAAAGGGGCGAATGCTGCGTTGTTAAGTGATGACGCTAATGGTTTTATAGAAAGCTTTAACCAGCTAGATGCTGATAAACAATGCATCATCGTGCGTGCGGCTAATCGTAAATATGCAGTGATTGATAGGTCGCAGTTTAGTTACGCAGAAATAGCGAACCCTCAACAGCAAATTGATGAGCTGATTGAAGCTAAGTGGTTCGGTGATTTGCACCATGCTTCGCTACAAGATATTGCAGGCGTACTTACTAAAGACGCAATTTTAAGGCTGTTAAGTGAATACGGTGCCACTCAAGGTTTGGCATCATTAACCAAGCCCGTGCTTGTATCGCGTTTAGAAGCATACATTAATCAGCATGGCTGGCCTGAAGGGCTAAATGAGCATACTTACTTAGTGTGTTTGTTTGATGCACCTCTAAAATTTTTATTATTCCTTTATTTTGGTAATACCAAAGGCAGGCTGAATCAGTTCTCTATGCGCGACTTAGGCGTCATGCGTACCCGCGGCGATTCCGTATCAGATATTACTCGTTTCGACAGTAAAGCAGATGCTGAAGCAGCCTGGTTTTATGCCAGCCAATTAGAAAAGATCCCTTTTCTTTCTTTAGTGCAAGCAAATGCATTAGCTCAAGAGGCGTTCCCCAATAGCGATGGCGTATCAGCCATGTTTTATCGCGATCAGTTTCTTTATGCACTAGCGTTAAAATTACTAGGCGAGCACCGAGAGCAGGCCCTTCTTTTGCTATACCAAGCCCAAAGCGACAAAGCGAAAGAGAAATGGATAAGAGAAAGCTATAAAGACGGCAACACCGATAGTGTTAAAGAAGTACTAGAGCACATTATCGACTCACCACCTTCCGATACGCTGCTGGCCTTTGCTGAAGATTTCTATGCGAGGAAATACCACAAAAAGCGCACCAGTGCGGTGACGGATATGTTAAGAAATGCAAGCCGTACTATTGATATTGATGTTAGCCAAAATCAACAGGTAGAGCGTGGCGTGTTAGCCCATTATAAACGCTTAGGTATTGCCGGTTGGCGCACCGAGAACCGATTATGGCGCAGCTTGTTTGGGCTAACCTTTTGGGCACAGCTATATGAAGAAGATACGCTAGTCACTGAGTTTGATAGACGGCCTCTATCGCTTAAGCAAAACAACTTCTACGCTCGTTTTGACAGCAGTATTGAAGCCTTATTTGAAAGGTTAGATAGCAAAGATAAGTTTCGCCACCACGTTCACAAAATGGCGACAGCCCACTATGGCAAGGTGAATAGCTTATTCATGTGGAGCAGCCATTTGCTTGAACCTATCGATGCCCTAATCAAGCACGGCGAGCTTAGCGCCATTGTTAACTTGCTTCGAATGATGAGCGAAGATTTTGCCTCTTTAAGCGACGGCTTCCCTGACATCATGATTTTTGATGAAAAGTTACGCTTTGAAGAAGTGAAAGCGCCAGGCGATCAGTTAAGACGCAATCAGTTGGTGTCTATTCAGAGGTTGCAACGTGCAGGGTTTGAGGTTGCCGTTACTACGGTAAATTGGCATCGCGACCCTAATCAGCCGTATGTTGTGGTTGATATTGAAACCACTGGGGGCAACAACAGCTACAACCGGATTACTGAAATTGGCATGGTGAAAATTGTTGCGGGCGAGGTGGTCGATACCTATCAAACTTTAATTAATCCGCAGCGACGAATTCCGGCTACCATCACACGTCTTACTGGTATTTCTGATGATATGGTGGCTGATGCTCCATTATTTGTTGAGGTGGCTGAACGTATTGCTAGCTTTACCGACGAGGCGGTATTTGTGGCCCATAACGTTAACTTCGATTATGGCTTCATTAAACAGGAATTTGCACGATTAGAGCTTCCTTTTAAACGACCTAAGCTGTGTACGGTGCGAGAAATGCGTAGGGTAAACCCTGGGCTACCTTCATATTCATTGGCTAACCTTACTCGGCATTTCGACATAAAAATGGAGCAGCATCACCGCGCGCTCTCTGACGCCAAAGCGGCCGCTGCACTGCTTGATATCGTTCTAACAATGTCGGCTGAAACGGTTAAATAAATGTAAGGTTAGGTAAGGTGAACATTTTTTCTATATCGGCGTAGTAGTAGTGTTTAATAACAAGAGCCAGCAGCATGCGATATAGAGAAGAGCAACATACAGAAGAGCAGTACACTGAACAGCGCAACTTCGAAAAAGAACATTCTTTTGAGGGGAATTCGTCAAATGGCTATGTTTCAAAAGGTCATCTTTCAAAAGAGCACTCTTCTAAAGATTATCCATCAGAGCTTTATCCCTTAGCGCGTTGTACTAAAGGGTATCTCACCGAGGTTGAGCAATCGCGCGTCATTGAAATGGCCTGGGAAGATAGAACCCCTTTTGAGGCTATCGAAAATTTGTATGGCTTGCCTGAAAAAGAAGTTATAAAGCTGATGCGTCAGAATTTAAAGCACAAGACATTCAAAAATTGGCGTGCAAGGGTGTCAGGACGCAAAACTAAACACAAAAGTTTACGCCCAGCAGGTGTAGAAAGAGCGTATTGTCCTTCTCAATATAAACCTCAAAGTGCAAATAAGTAATCTGCTATTCCGCGGGTTTCAACGGTTTCACGGTAGTGACAGGCAATAGCAGCATCATAAGTTGCTGGCGCCAAGGCGTGGGGAATAACGGTGTGGTGCGGTCATGCGCAGACATGGTTTCTGAAACTTGTTGCTTATAGGCTTTATAGTCAGGGTTGTTATTTTTCAGACTTTCAATGCGACTTAACACCGAGTCGATAAAGGCAGCGGGGCTACGCTGCGTGTACTGCTTTAAATCTAACACCAATTCACGCACAACATAGGCTTCCCATTCAGAACGATAACCTAGTTCTAGCTTGCTAGGGTCGCGAGAAAGCTCAGCAATTTGTTGGCGTAATTCCACTTCGCTTTCGGGCTTGTCGTAAAGCACGCGCAGGGCAAGCAATACGTCGATAGACAGGCGTGAAACAGGGAGTTGAGATTTTAGTTCTTCGTAACGTTTGGGCACCTTGTAAACCTTTTTACCTAAGTGGTAAAGATTGAAAAACTTTTATTTCTTAGCGTTTGAGTTAGTAAACACTACCATACTTCACTCAGTTTTTTTAGTAAATGGCAGTACGCACAAGCAGTTGTAATCATTAAATAAACGTAACTATTCATCGCTGAACTTTCGCGTGGGGAACCAACGTATTAAAGGGTGCACTGTCAAAGTGCGTACGCGTTCTTGCTGTTTGGCCCATCATTTTGATGGGCCTTTTTTATTGTTGAAATGACACCTTTATACCTGCAAGCAGCCTACTAACGCTGTCTACCACATCGGCACGAATAAACCACTCAGTATCATCAACAAGGGTAATATCACCGCTTAATTCAGCTGAAGCACCGTGCCCGGTACCCAAAAAATCTTCAGTCAGCTCAGCCCTAGGGCCAAAGCCTTCACTTACATAAGAATAGTGAGAAAAATAAGACAAAGGGTAATTTCCCACGCTCGTTTTTCCGCTCAAGCCAATAACAAACTTTGAGCTTGAAGATGACAGCTGCTGAATAGTTTCAACGAACAACGTTTGGGATGGCGTGTATTGAAAGCGATATTCACCCCGAATAAAGTTGTTGTCAGTCATACGCTCGATACTCACTTCGTAGCTATGTGTTTGCCCCATTTTTGCCGAGTATTCTAATTCAACATAATTGAGTTGGTGGAAGCTATCAAACGCGCTGTTGGCGTTGGTATCGTCAAGTTCGCCAATAACCAGTTCTATTTCACTGTCCTCTTGCAAGGCATAAACACTGCGAATGCCTTTAATCCAGCCATCTTTAGATAGCCCTGACGAAGAAACTCGGCCCTTATAAGTGGGGATGATCCCCGCCTCCATTTTTCCATCAGAAAATTCATAGCGTAAATATAAACGCCTAGCGTAAAGGTAATCTGACGTATCACTACCAAAGGTATTATGGCTTGATGCAAAAGATTCTCCGGTAACCACAAAGCTATTTAATGACCACGCATCGTCAGAAGACAGGGAAACAGAAGGGTAATATCGCACTCTATACTGATTTCTATGATCTCGGTCTGAGCGTTCGTCAAAACGAAATTGCATGTCAAGCTTCTGTGAAAAGCTTAAGCGCTCGGCAAAGGCATTGGCGCATACGGAAAATAAGAGAACAACAAATACAGCTGCGTTATCTACCCTTTTCATTTCAGTCGAGTCCAATTCATCAATAAGTTAATTAAGCCTAACCAGCTTATACGAAAAAAAGTGCGACTAGGGTAACTATTTGTGATGGAAAAAACTGAAAAAAAAGCCGGTGAAAGACACCGGCTAAAAACTGGAGGTGGACTCCAATGAGGGTAAACACATAAAACACAACTAAAGTTTCAATAGCAGGGAGGGCTAGGAAACTGAGTTAAGTATATGCCCGCCTCGTTCATTTGAAAAACCTTAAAACTTGATTGTTTTAATCGCAAAAACTGAATGAACTATGTGAACTTTTAATCGCTTAAGCATGGGCAGTAAACCGCATCGCAAAACGGTACAGATAGTAGCGAATAATTTAAGTAGCTTGGAAATATGTTGTAGAAAAAGAAGGGATGTAACAGAAGTAAAACAGGGGAGATAAAATCAGTGCCGTGCAAAACACGGCACCAAATTTTTATGCTGTTAGGCTATGCCTAATTTCTTCTCAAGGTAGTGAATATTTGTTCCACCAGCAAAGAAGTTTTCATCAGCCATAATAGCGCGCTGTAAAGGAATGTTAGTTTTTATTCCTTCAATAACTAACTCATCTAATGCATGGCGCATTCTGGCAATGGCTTCGTCACGACTTTCACCGAAGGTAATTAACTTACCAATCATGGAGTCGTAGAAAGGCGGCACCGTGTAGCCAGCATAAATGTGAGATTCCCAACGAATACCTAAGCCACCAGGTGAATGGAAAATATCAATCGTACCCGGGCTTGGGATAAAGGTTTTAGGATCTTCTGCGTTAATTCGACATTCAATAGCATGGCCACGAATTTGAATTTGCGATTGGTCGATAGACAGAGGCTGACCAGCTGCTATGCGAAGTTGCTCTTTGATTAAGTCAACGCCGGTAATCATTTCAGATACTGGGTGTTCAACCTGAATACGGGTATTCATTTCAATGAAATAGAACTCACCGTTTTCGTATAAGAACTCGAACGTACCAGCGCCGCGATAACCAATTTCGACACAAGCACGACGACAACGATCGCCAATCTTGTTACGCATTTGCTCAGAAATACCTGGTGCAGGTGCTTCTTCTACCACTTTTTGGTGGCGGCGCTGCATAGAACAGTCACGCTCGCCTAAGTGAATAGCATTGCCTTGGCCATCGGCTAAAATTTGAATTTCCACGTGACGTGGATTTTCTAAGAATTTCTCCATGTACACGGTGGCGTTACCAAAAGCCGCGCCCGCTTCAGCTTGCGTAGTTTCAATAGCACTAATGAGTTCCGCTTCACTGCGAACCACACGCATACCACGACCACCGCCGCCGCCAGCTGCTTTAACAATAATTGGATAGCCAATGCGTTTAGCAATGGTTTTATTCTTATCATTGTCGCCAGTAAGCGGGCCATCTGAGCCAGGTACACATGGAACGCCAGCTTTCTTCATAGCACTAATTGCTGACACTTTATCACCCATCAGGTTAATGGTGTCTGCCGTTGGGCCAATGAAGATAAAGCCACTTTTTTCAACTGCTTCAGCAAAGTCAGCGTTTTCTGCTAAAAAGCCGTACCCTGGGTGAATAGCAATAGAGTTTGTGACTTCTGCCGCCGCAATAATGCGAGGAATATTCAAGTAGCTTTCGGTCGCTGAGGCTTTACCGATACAAATCGACTCGTCTGCCAGCAACACGTGCTTTAAGTTTTTGTCTGCCGTGGAGTGTACCGCAACGGTTTTGATGCCAAGTTCTTTACAGGCACGCAAAATACGAAGGGCAATTTCACCACGGTTTGCAATGAGTACTTTATCTAGCATAGTACGAAGCCTGCTTATTCAATGATGAACATGGGTTGATCAAACTCTACTGGGTCTTGGTTATCTACCAGTATTGCTTTAACCACACCAGATTTGTCTGATTCAATTTGGTTCATCATCTTCATTGCTTCAATAATACAAAGTGTGTCGCCAGCATTTACCGTTTGACCCACTTCAGCAAACGGTTTTGCTGTAGGTGAAGATGCGCGATAGAAGGTTCCTACCATCGGAGACTTAACCACATGGCCTTCTGGCGCTGCAGGTGCCGCTGCTTGCGCAGGTTCAGCCGCCGCAACAGGCGCTGCTGGAGCCGGAGCTGGTGCCGCATGAGCCGGTGCAGCAAAGCTATAGTTCATTGGCGCTTGAACACCAGTTGGGCCGCGATGAATTCGAACAGACTCTTCGCCTTCAGTGATCTCAAGTTCGGCAATGCCAGACTCTTCCACTAATTCGATGAGTTTTTTGATTTTTCTAATATCCATGTTCAGTCTCTACGTTAATTTTTTTGATTGCGGTAAATTGATGGCGGCGGTCAGTGCTAGTGAATAACCTATGGCACCAAGGCCAACAATGACGCCTGCCGCAACATCTGAGAAATATGAGTGATGTCGAAATGATTCACGGGCATGAACATTCGACAGGTGAACTTCAATAAACGGGATATTGACACTCAATAAGGCGTCGCGAAGTGCAACGCTGGTATGAGTGAAAGCAGCGGGATTAATAATGATTGCGTCGATATTACCCATGGATTGATGAATACGGTCGATAAGGGCATGTTCTGCGTTCGACTGAAAATGGGTAAGGGTGGCATCAGACGATTGTGCCTGCGCGCTCAGATCATCAACGATGTCCTGTAACGTTTGTGTGCCATACTTATCGGGTTCACGTTGTCCTAACATATTTAAGTTAGGGCCGTTCAGTAACAAAATATTCATTAAAGTTGCTGCTATCTTCGGGAAAAAGTCAGTGTATTTGCTATTTCAGCAAACTTTCATGACAGTTGCACGAAAAAAAGACAATTAATCCGGTCGTTTATTCATTTAAACGTTGATTATAGAGATAGTGAAAGATTTCGCAGCAAAATACTGGTCTAATCAGGTGTTTTCGACGCAAAGTTCTCTTTCCAGTCTATGCGTTATCACAGGTGTGTGGCGGTGCATAAGGAAGTGCTTATGTAGTTCTTATGTGATGTTTATGTGCTGATTATGTAAATAGTGGAGTTCATTCGGGTTCATTTTTTAGCGTAAAAGGCACCGACATGTACCTTCCTTCGTACTTCGCCCTGTATACGGCGAAGTGCAAATGGGGCAGTGATGAAAACCCTGTATTACCAGAATAACCAATGAGCTCTCCGGCTATTACCTTTTGCTCTCGTGTTACCACCACACCCTTATATTTCAAATGATAATATTCGCCTGTGGTGCCATCGTCGTGCAAAATTGCAACAAAATTTGCGTGCTTAGCAAACTGTTTGGAAGCGCCGCCTAATTGGCCATCATCTTTCGTATCGATGACCACACCATCGCGAGCCGCGAGCACGGGTGTACCCACGGGGGCAGCAAAATCTAAAGCATAGCGAGAGGCACCTGTATGGCTATAGCCCCCACCAAAGCCTTGCACTATGGGGTAGTTACCTGCGGGGCGTAGCGGCGGCAAATAAGTCACGTTGTCATTATGCACCGCGTTCAGCTTTCCTGAGGTCCAGCTTACTTTCATTGAATGCCAAAACCGTCGAGGGCTTTTTATTACCCCCATTAAAACGGGAGTGTCATCGTTTAAAAATACGTTGGATGTTGACTTGGGAGGAAGCCCACTGGGTGGTAAAGTAGACGTAAGCCCACTGGCTGATAGCGTAAGCACAAGGGGAAGTGGTACTTTTCGCTGAGCATAGACTTCATACTTCCCATTCGTTGGCGCTAAAATACTGATACAAAATCGATTAGCATCGTAGCAACTGGGCGCTTGGGTAGACAGGTTTTGGTTTACGACCTCTTGCGCCAATAGCGTTTTTAGTGGCACACACAAGGTAAAAACAAAAAATAGTGTGAGTGAAAACTGAGACATTAGGGGCATAGCTCACCCTTGCATTACGGTGAAGTGTAGTCACTCACCCATCATAACGTTAAAACGTATTCTCAACATGTTCAGCAAAGGCCGGCGCTTTCATAAATCCGGTTACCCGAGACTGCGTTAGCTCATTACCGCTTTCATCGAAAAACAAAATGGTCGGCAGCCCAAGAATAGAAAACTCCTCTTGAAAAGCTGTGTTGGTGGCAGAGGTATCGGTTAAATCTATCTGCATCCACACGGTATTATTAAGCGCATTAATGACATTAGGATCAGAGAAGGTGTATTTTTCAAACTCTTTACAAGCCACACACCAATCGGCGTACAAATCCACCATCACCGTTTTGCCTTGTGAATTAGCCGCCGCAATTTGTTGGCGTAAATCATCTAAGTTTTTAACAACGATAAACGTTGGGTGAGCAAGCTGACTATGCTGCGTGGCAGTGTCTTCAGATGAAGTCAGAGTGTTATACGCTAGCAGCGCACTGGCGAACAAGCCTGCCGCAATAACTAACGTTCGCACGTATTTCGCAATGCCTTTTTTACTCGCTTCGTTTACTACAAAATAATAGCCAAATGCCCCTAAACCAAGGGTTGCCCACAGCAGGTTAATGTAATCGCTAGGCCATGCTTTTGGCCATAAACGCTCTACAAAAACAATGGCCACCGACAGCATCATAAACCCAAACGATACTTTTACCACGTTCATCCACTGACCCGCTTTAGGTAGCAATTTAGAACCGGTGATCCCAAATATTATAAGGGGAACGCCCATGCCAATGCTCAATATATATAGGGAAACAAAACCAAGGGTTAAGTCGCCGCTTTGTGCAATAAACAATAAAATGCCGGTTAACGGCGCCGTAGTACACGGTGAGGCGATTAGCCCCGACAATGCTCCCATGGCGAATACCCCCGCCATGCTGCCAGGCGTTTGGTTATTACTTAAATTGGTTAAGCGGGTTTGCCATTTCGCAGGAAGTTGAAGCTCGTATCTGCCAAACATGGCTAAGGCCAGCAAAACAAAAATACCAATAAAAATACCCAGAATGAGCGGATGTTGAAGTGCCGCCTGAAACTGCATACCCGCCGACGCCACTATTAACCCTAATATCGAATAGGTAATGGCCATGCCTTGTACATAAATGAACGTTAACCAAAATGCGTGGCTGGCTTTGGCCTGTTTACCTTGACCAATCACAATACCCGACACAATGGGGTACATAGGGAACACGCAGGGGGTAAAGGCAAGGCCTATCCCTAATGCAAAGAATAGCACCAAGGTAAGGGCTAGGTTTTCTTTGTTGATGAGCTTATCGGCCAGAGAATATTGAGACGCTTGCGAGCTACTCGGGTTGGTTTGCGAGAGACTCTGTTCATCTGTCGACGCGGTGTCAGTGCCGTTCTTTGAGGCTCCGCTGTTCATGGCGCTGGCAAGGGCATTCAAATAGACGGTTTTAATATTCGGTGCGTAACAAAGGCCCGCATCGGCGCAGCCTTGGTAGCGTATTTTTACTATACCGTCGTTGGTGGCTTGAGTAATAGGAACAGTTAACGTGACTTCATCATAAAATACTTCCGATTCGCCAAAGTATTCATCTTCAATGATAACGCCTTTAGGATAATGAGGTTCACCAATGGCGGCGTGCTTTGCCACTAACTTGAATTGCTTTTTATAAAGGTAATAGCCATCTGCGATGGTAAAGGAAAGGCTTAAGGTGTCGTCTGTCTGATTGAAGTCGAATACAAAGGCTTGGTCTACTTTTAGGAATTCTTCTTGGTTGCTGAACACATCGTCGAACCCACCCATGATCTGACTTGATGGCTGATCTGAGGATTGAGTCGAAGTTTGCGCATTAGTTTGCGTATAGCCAGGCAGCGCAAGCGATGCTACAAATAGACAAAATGCGACAAAAGAAAACAAACGGGTGATGTACTTCATATAACGACTTTCTTTATCCTAAAGCTATTGGCCTATAAAAAAGTAAGACCGAGGTGCATACGCTATTCTTTCACAAACCCAGTTTAACACAGCTACCGTCGGTCGCTTGAGTTTGCCACTTAACCCAAAGCGTTGCACCTTCGCTTGTTATTATGGTGTTTACCCCAATACTATTCTATGACTAGATGAAAGAGGAAATGTTGTGCGGTTTTTATTTTTATTGTTTGCCATATTACCCATAGTAGAGATTGCCCTATTAGTTCAAGTGGGCGGCATAATTGGTGGCTGGAATACTATTGGGCTAGTGATATTAACGGCATTCATTGGTGCTTATTTTGTTAAGCGCGAAGGTATAGCAACATTACAAACCGCACAGGCTAAAATGCAGCGTAATGAACTGCCAGGCAAAGAGATGGTAGAAGGCCTAATGCTGGTAGTTGCAGGTATTTTATTGGTTACCCCAGGCCTAATCACTGACGTTCTTGGCTTTATGTTTGCCTTGCCAGGCTCACGCCACCTTATTGCTTCGCAGCTAAGTAAACACATGAAACTACGGGTAGTGACCCAAGCGGGCGGGTTTAACCAACAAACTGGCGGCGGCCAGTACAACCCGTTTGAAAACCCATTCAATCAGCAACAGTCTGGTCAGTCGGGCAGCTCAGATAATGGCGATGTGTTTGAAGGTGAATTTTCAGACAAAACCCAAAATGATACAGATAGACGCCTGAAGTAGTGTGTGCTTTTGGCCTTAAGTGCAGGCTTTGAGCATTAAAATCACTTTTTTTACATTTTTTTGCTCAAAAACCCTTGAACTTACATGGCTACTCCCCCATTTATCCTCGCAGACACGATTTTAACTGCTCGGTAACGAGCAACCCAAGCATACGACATGCAAATAATTGTGTGTCGACAATCATTAACTTGAATAGTGAAATTTTCAGGAGACTTGAAAATGGCAATTCGTCCTTTACACGACCGCGTAATCCTTAAACGCGCAGAGCAAGAAAGCAAATCTGCAGGCGGTATCGTTCTGACTGGTTCAGCAGCAGAAAAATCTACACGTGGCGAGATTATCGCTGTAGGTAACGGCCGCATCCTAGAAAATGGCGATGTTAAAGCGCTAGACGTTAAAGTTGGCGACACCGTTATTTTTAGCGAAGGCTACGGCGTTAAAACTGAAAAGCTGGATGGTGAAGAAGTTCTGATCCTAAGCGAAAGCGACATTCTTGCGATTGTTGAGTAATGACAACTAACGTTAAACGAATTAAGAGAGGAATTTAATCATGGCAGCTAAAGAAGTACGTTTTGGTAACGACGCTCGTACAAAAATGCTTAAAGGCGTTAATACGCTAGCAAACGCAGTAAAAGTTACACTAGGTCCTAAAGGCCGTAACGTAGTGCTAGATAAGTCTTTCGGCGCTCCTACCATCACTAAAGATGGTGTATCTGTAGCGAAAGAAATCGAACTTGAAGACAAGTTTGAGAACATGGGCGCACAGATGGTGAAAGAAGTTGCGTCTAAAGCGAATGACGAAGCGGGTGACGGTACTACTACTGCTACCGTGCTTGCACAAGCTATCGTAACTGAAGGTCACAAGTCTGTTGCTGCAGGCATGAACCCAATGGATCTTAAGCGCGGTATCGACAAAGCAGTTATTGCTGCGGTTGAAGAGCTTAAAGCACTATCTACTGATTGTGCCGACAGCAAGTCAATTGCTCAGGTTGGTACTATCTCTGCAAACTCTGATTCAGAAGTGGGCGACATCATTGCTCAAGCAATGGAAAAAGTAGGTAAAGAAGGCGTAATTACCGTTGAAGAAGGTCAAGCACTTCAAAACGAACTTGACGTTGTTGAAGGTATGCAGTTCGACCGCGGTTATCTATCTCCTTACTTCATTAACAACCAAGAGAACGGCACTGTTGAACTAGACAGCCCTTTCATCCTATTGGTTGATAAGAAAATTTCTAACATCCGTGAGTTGCTTCCTACCCTTGAAGGCGTAGCAAAAGCGGGTAAGCCACTGATGATTATTGCTGAAGATGTTGAAGGCGAAGCCTTAGCTACACTAGTAGTAAACAACATGCGCGGTATTGTTAAAGTAGCTGCTGTTAAAGCACCTGGCTTTGGCGACCGTCGTAAAGCAATGCTACAAGACATCGCTATTCTTACTGGTGGTACGGTTATCTCAGAAGAGATTGGTCTAGACCTTGAAAAAGTTGAGCTAGAAGACCTTGGTACTGCTAAGCGCGTTGTTATCAACAAAGACAATACTACTATTGTTGATGGTAACGGCGACGAAGAAGCGATTGAAGGCCGTTGTGCTCAAATTAAAGGTCAAATTGAAGACTCTTCTTCAGACTACGACAAAGAAAAGCTTCAAGAGCGTTTAGCTAAGCTTTCTGGCGGTGTTGCAGTAATTAAAGTTGGTGCAGCTACCGAAGTAGAAATGAAAGAGAAGAAAGACCGCGTTGAAGATGCACTTCATGCAACTCGCGCCGCGGTTGAAGAAGGCGTAGTACCTGGTGGTGGTGTTGCTCTAGTTCGCGCAGCAGCTAAGCTTGCTAGCCTAACTGGCGAAAACGAAGACCAAACAGTAGGTATTAAGCTTGCACTACGTGCAATGGAAGCGCCTCTACGTCAAATCGCTAGCAACGCCGGTGCAGAAGCATCTGTTGTCGTTAACGAAGTGAAAAATGGCGACGGTAACTACGGTTACAATGCGGGTAACGACACGTACGGCGACATGCTAGAGATGGGTATTCTTGACCCAACTAAAGTAACGCGCTCTGCACTACAGTTCGCAGCATCAATCGCTTCACTTATGATCACAACTGAAGCCATGATTGCAGATATACCTCAAGACGAAGCAGCGCCTGCAATGCCTGATATGGGCGGCATGGGCGGAATGGGCGGCATGATGTAAGCCACCCAAGCTTAATTGCTTGAAGGGTGCTTGTTTAAGCACCTAGATATAAAAGAAACCCTCCATTTCGGAGGGTTTCTTGTTTATACGCAAAATAAAGCGAGTTAATTACTAACCCACCCACTTACTCTATTGATAACTCTACCACGTCTTTTCTTGCTGCCACTCTAAGTGTTATTAGTATGGCATTGTCGTTTACATCGGTAATGTAATCTACGGTTTCGGGTAATTGTCCAAGTAATTCGACCGTGCCGTTTTCTAACATGTATTTCCACAGCTGATAGTGGTCATTAATGCCGTAAACAACATCGTTTTTAACAATGAAATTTTGATGGCTACCTTGAGTTGTTAGTTCGGGTATGAGTTCGTTTTCAATCGCACCGGATATCCACAACTTGTCCGCATTGTCTTTATAAATCAGTTCACCGGTCACCGTTTTTGCTGCCCACGTGACATCGTGATGGGTTAAAACACGAAATTCGCTGTTGGTGAGGTTCAGCTCTACCAAGGTATTTACACCTTTATAAAGTATGTTGGCCACTGCCGTTTTATTTTGGCTGTCCCAGTGAAATAAACTTCTCACGGGGTAATTAAGTGAAATGGCTTCTTCTTCGCTATTTAAGTAAAGGCGAGTTAGCTGGGATGATGCATTCACCAGTAAGCTTTGGCCGTCTGCGGCCCATAGTATATTTCGCACATAGGTATTGGTAGGAAACTGGCTGCGCTGTTTTGTGTAATTACTGTCAGCTGCACTGTGGGGGAAGTCATTCTGTGAACCGGCAGCGCCTTGCGGTATGGTGGTAGTCCATACCTGAGACGTGCCATCGCCCTCAGAAAAGTAAGCAATAAGGTTTCCATCGGGTTGGTACTTTGCCCTATTTTCTTCCTGCATAGAGCGCACCACGGTCTCATAATTAACAGGGGGTAACACATCAGGTTGCTGCGCAACTATTTGAGGTACATGCGCTGAGTGAGAAAATTGTGATAGCGGCACAGAAACAATATCGCTGTCGTAATGCCCTTTAATGGCAAGCATTTTTTTACCGTTGGGGTGAAACAAAGGCGTGCCTATGGCGTCGGTAAGCGGCATGCTTATGGGGCTAATATCACCATCGAACGATACCGTGAAAAGTTGCTTACCTGTGCTAAATATTAAGTGCCCGTCTATGGGTGAAAAGTTCGGGTAAATTGCGCCATACTGCGGGATCACACCGTTAAAATTAATCGGATTGCTGGACAGTAACGTTCCCTCTGGCGCAAGTTTTTCAACATGAAGTACACCACTTTCGTGTACGGCGGTAAGGGCAATCAAGTTGTGGCTTTTTGAGAAGTCGTAAGACACTACGCTGCCGTTATTAACCTCATAAAGTAATGTGCTTTTGTCGGCGCTCACGGAATAGCGAATGAGTTTCCAGCGCCCCTGGTCCTTCTGCAAAAGCGCAATGTCATTTGCACTCATCCAAGTAGGGCTTTTAATTTCAGTATGCTTACACTCCATTAAGGTGGTCGGTGTTTGTGGCGATAGCAATGCTTGCTCAAAATCGACTTGTTGTAATAGGAAGCACTTTTTCTGCTGGGCGGGCGCTGAGCAGTTGTTCTGTTTTACAACGGTGAGTGAAGCGCCATCTTCAGAAAATGCGAGGTTGCCGTAAGTACCTAGCTCGCGTGTCAGTTGGTACTCTTGTTGGGTCTCGATGTTTTTTGCCCATAAATGACTCTTGCACATAACTTCGGGGAAACGCTGAAATACGATGAATTTTCCGTCGGGCGAATAGGTACTCGCTAGCTCTCGGTTATCGGTTGATGTTAGTAAACGAATATCGATAATTCGCATCGCGTTAGCTGGCGAGGGAGTAGGTACAGAGGAAGGCCATAGCATACGAGTGATACTAATCAGCAGCGTAATAACCAGCGCAATAAATAGACTTAAAGTGAAGATCTGCTTTTTATTAAATCCCGCCTTTATTGTTTTATTGTCTTCGGGCATCGCGTAAAGGTGGGTAGGGCTTTTATCCAATGCATCATTGTCACCAACATTCCCTTTTTGCTGATCTTCCCAGAGAATAGCAGCCTCTAAACTGTAGCCCTTTTTAGCATGGGTTTTAATTAGCCCCTGTGCCTTACCATCATCGCCTAAGGCTTTTCTTAACTGCGCAATACAACGCTGTAGGGTGTTGGGCGATACCACTGTGTCTTTCCATACCTGATTCAGCAGCTCTTCTTGACTTACAACTTCGCCTTGGCGCTTAGCAAGGTAGGTTAAAACGGTGAGGGCTTTAGGTGGCAATGTTTGGGTATGCGCATTATGCGTTATTTGGTTTCTTGCCTCGTCAACGAAAAAGCCGCCAATCCAGTATTGTTTGGTCATACACCCTTTAGCCCATAAAGATATAAGTGACAGGCTGGTTAGCGCCTGATTAATCTATATTACCGTACCACTATAAATCATTGATAAGAATAAGGTGTTTCAAGAACACGCAGAAATCAGCGAAAAATCAGGCTTTTTTCATGTATATCTCGTTCATTTCGATAGCGTGGTGGCTGACAGCGAATACGTGCCGCTGACTCGGCGACAAAAATAACAAGGAAAAAGTATGACCACGACAATAAAAGCAACCGCCTTACTTACAATTGCATGCTGCTTGGGTATTGCCCATGTGCCTTCGGTGTGGGCTGGGGAAAGAAGTAAGGTACCGCCTAAAGCGAGTGCCGAAGAAGCTCAAATTAAGCATTGGCGCATGCCAGAAATAGAAAAGCGGTTTTTGGATATACCTGAGTTAGATTCCCCTTACATAGATACATCGCCCGTTAATTTAAATGATGGTATCGCCGTTGGCCAATTCAGCCTCGCAGGTGAAGATCAAACTAGCGATGAAGAGGCAATAATAAAACTCGCTAAAGAGATGGCAACTGGTGAGTACGGAAAATACGACAGTATGTTAATTGCTAAAGGTGGCACCTTGTTGTTTGAGTCTTACTACAAACGAGGAAGAGTAGATTTACCACACCCTCAATCATCGGCCACAAAAAGTTATACCTCATTAGCGCTGGGCCGAGCGATTCAAATGGGATATCTATCGATGGACGATTTAGACAAACCGATAATTAGTTTTCTCAACGATATTGATAGTACCAAGCTAGTGGAGGGCGCAGAAACCATCACGCTGCACCACGCATTAACAATGGCCACAGGTATTGATATTTCGAAAGAGGGGTGGGATGCGATATCTGCGGATCTTGACCGTATTAAAGGCCAAGGTGAAATACAAGCTGTATTAGAAGACAGTGCGCCTATCACTAAAGAAACACTAGTTTTCAAATACGGTACAGGTCCTCGGTTGGTCATGCAGGTAATTGAAGCTGTGGTGCCTGGTTCTGCAGAGGCGTTCATTCGCACTGAGTTGTTTGGTAAGTTAGGTATTACGAATTACGATTGGCGCTTGGCACCTAGTGGTTTGCCTGAGTCAGGATGGAAGGTAAGCGTGACTGCCCGAGATATGCTTAAAGTGGGGCTTTTGGTCGACAATAACGGTAAATGGAAGGGGGAGCGGCTTGTACCGAAAGCCTATTTGGAGCGTGCCACAAGTAGGCAGATACTAACCGGAGACGACGATATTTATGGCGGTGGAGAGCTAGTATCAAATCAAGGTTACGGCTACTTCTTTTGGGGAACAGACTTAGCGCTAGATGGCAGTAAACACCATGCTTTTTCAGCGCAGGGTGGCGGGGGGATGTATATTTTATTGGTAAAAGATTTTGACCTTGTTGTGGTGGTGACTGCCCACGAGCGAGAAGATGTTACACAGCAGTTAGTTGCCGAGCGTATTTTGCCCATATTTTCCAAGCGGTAACGTAAATTTAACCGCATAAAAATCTAGTGCACCCGTTCACTTTCACGAAAAGCGCTGAGTTAATCTTCAGCGCTTTTTTTGGTTAAAAAGGAAAGGTAAATATAGGTACTAGTCTTTGTTTGCATGCACTACGTACCTAAAATTGAATATATGCATCATGGCAAAAATTTTAAAACTTACTGTACGTTTGCTTAAGTGCGATTACCTGCTATAAATTCAACAGTGTATTTCTAAAAATAATCGTTCGCCGATAGCGTACTTACATATTAAAAATAACTTGCTCAAAAGTGAGTTCATATTAAAAGAGCAATTTGAACAATGGATGTGAAGAACAGTGGCATAAGGAAGGCGTTACCTGTTTTAACGTTAACGTTTTTTGTTTTTGCTCTAATCCTACTCTGGTGTTTTTTCAAACTTAACCAAAGTAGCTTTTTCCATCAGCTAAATGTGCGGCACTTTAAATATACCTCTGAACTGAACGCGCTAATTTCAGCCCCTGCTGAGCTTTTTTCCGAAAGCCACCCTGTTAAGTTAGGCGATATTCGCAATACTATTATTAATATTCGTCAGCAGCCTATTCGATGTTTATCTATGATAGGCAATTCAGAACGTCTACTGATGAACTTCATAGGTACCGAGTCAGTCATTGAAATTTGTCAGCGCGATATTGAAAGTGCTAACGATTCGCTGTTGGCATTAGACCAGTATGAAAATGGTGATATTAGTCGTGATGTCTTGCAACAGCAGATAGTAAAATCGCTGAATGACTTTAGAACGAATTCTACCGACTTTGAGCTACCGGTAGAAAAAACCGTTAAGTTTGTAGCCAATTTTATTTTAACAATCATCATTCTATCATCTGTAGTTGTGCTGCTTTTCGCTGTATTTATTTCCCGCGTTGTATCTGCTGGTTTAACCAGCAGGGAAGAGGCGATGGATGCCCTAGCCCAAAGCGAAAAGCGTAATAAAGCGTTGGCCCATACCGATACATTAACGGGCTTGCCGAATAGAAACTTGCTTGAACATACTGTAGACAAAGCCATTAATATGTCGGAGCGTAGTAACTTGCCCTTCGCGGTGATGTTTATTGATCTCGACCGCTTTAAAGACATAAACGATAGCTTAGGTCACGCGTTAGGCGATAAGCTTCTGGTCACTATGGCGCAGCGAATTTCTAAAGCAATTCGTGCTACCGATGTGGTGGTTCGCTTCGGCGGAGATGAATTTGTGGCAGTAACGGATTGCTTCGAATCAATTGAAACGATTGATTTTATTGCCCATAGAATATTAGACGCCATCAGTAAACCGATGAAGCTTGCGAATAACGACTGTTATATCACCGCCAGTATAGGCGTGGCCTGTTACCCACAAAACGGTGCTAACTCTTCACTGCTGCTAAAGCACGCTGACACCGCAATGTATCAAGCTAAAGAGGCGGGCAAAAACCAATATCAAGCATTTGATAAATTATCGGCCATCAAACAAAACCGCAAACTAAAACTGGTTAATCAGCTTCATTATGCCATTGCAAACAATGAGTTTAGCTTGGTTTACCAACCCATAATTAGGCTTGTCGATGGCGTTACAGTAGGAAGTGAAGCACTACTAAGATGGACAAACCCAGATAACGAAGCCATTGGTCCCGATGAGTTTATTCCTATTGCCGAGCATTCTGGACAAATTATTGATATTGGCAATTGGGTATTACAACAAGCCTGTGAACAATGTAAAGCGTGGCATGATGCAGGTGCTACGCATCATGCCATGGCAATAAATGTGTCTTCACATCAGCTTAAAGATCAGCATTTCGCGCAAAGGCTCGAAGATATTCTGGCTAGCTTATCGTTGCCAGCAGAGTGTATACATATTGAGGTAACAGAGAATATTGCCATTATGGAAGAACAAGCCTGCGTTGCGTCGCTGTACAGGTTATCTGAGCTTGGTGTGCGATTGTTACTCGATGACTTTGGTACGGGCTATTCGTGCCTAAGCTATCTCAAGAGTTTACCTTTTGACGTGTTAAAAATAGACAAAAGCTTTATGCCTGCAAATAACACCATTGCCAGCACCATTATCGCCATGGGACACGAACTGGATATGGAGGTGGTAGCCGAAGGCATTGAAACTGATATGTGTTACGCAATGCTACAGAAGCTAAAGTGCCAATATGGGCAGGGGTATTTGTTCCAAAAGCCAGTGCCAGCTAGAGAGTTTGATATCTACAAACAATACAAATGCAGTGTTCCTGAGCTAGCTTAATAGCGCAAACGGTATGTGTTTTTAGTCAGTTGGCTTAGCGTATTGCTACTAAGACAACCACTTGTCACATAAGCACAATAGGCTCTATCGACGTACTCGACTTTTTAATGCTACCAGCAGTAGGGGCGCTTTCGGTTAAGGGGCTAGCAGCTAGCGTCATTATAAACCCTCCCAACGAGGAAATGGATCCGGCAGGGTTCGCCAATAATCCACCCCCTTTATCAGGCTTTCATCGTCTAGTAAGCAAGAATCAAGGATTTTAGTGATTGTGGCTTCATCTAGGTTTTGCCCAATAAATACCAGCTCTTGGCGCATGTCGCCAAAAGGTTCCATCCACTGCTTTTCAATTGAAGCTAGATACTCTTCATCTTCAGGCCATTCAGACTTAGGAAGAGCTTTCCAAAACATACCACCATAACCATAATGGGCAATACCACCGGCTTGGCTCCATTGACCCGCACATTCAGGCCGCGAGGCTAACCAAAAGTAACCTTTAGATCGCAGTAACTTTCCGTAGTTTTCGGTGGTATGCAAAAAGTTATAAAATTTTTGCGGGTGGAAAGGACGGCGCGCATGATAGCTGAAGCTACTGATGCCATATTCTTCGGTTTCTGGCGTGTGCTCACCGCGCATTTCCTTAAGCCACCCTGGTGCAAGTTGCGCTTTTTCGAAATCGAACAATTGAGTGCCTAACACTTCATCAATATCGATACTGCCTCTATTTATAGGAATAATTTTTGCTGTGGTATTTAAACTTTTCAATATGGCGGTTAAGTTCGCCAAATGAGTTTCATTAACCAAGTCTGTCTTACTGATTAGGATAACGTCGGCAAATTCAACTTGGTCAACAAGCAAATCGGCCACACACCGCTCGTCTTCTTCGCCAAGAGACTCACCGGTTTCCTGTAAATATTTGGCTTCTTCGTAGTCTTTACTGAAGTTGACCGCATCAACCACAGTAACCATGGTATCTAATGTAGCAATATCTGATAACGACACACCGTTTTCATCGGCAAAGGTGAAGGTTTCTGCCACAGGAAGGGGTTCTGATATACCCGTGGACTCAATGAGCAAATAGTCAAAGTTGCCCGTTTTCGCTAACCGATTAACCTCTAAAAGCAAGTCTTCGCGCAAAGTACAACAAATGCAGCCGTTACTCATTTCAACCAGCTTTTCTTCACTGTGGTTCAGTGAAACATCGTTTTTAACGATGGAAGCATCTATGTTCACTTCGCTCATGTCATTGACAATAACGGCTACACGTTTGCCTTCGCGATTATTAAGAATATGACTGAGCACTGTCGTTTTTCCTGCGCCTAAAAAACCAGACAGCACGGTAACGGGAAGTTTAGCGTTGTTCATCCTAATTCACCTACAATGATTAAGGTTTATTTTGTTATAATATAACATATCATAAGTGACTGGTTTGAGAATAGTGAATTTGTGTTCTAATTAATGAAGGTGCCGCGCAATGAGGAAACAAAAAGAAATGATATAGCGCAAAAAAAGCGTGCTTATTTATTACGACACAAACCGGCGTACTTCATCCAATTTGGACAGGTGTTGGCATCATCGCAGCGCCATCTTACGCCGCTTAAATCATATTTTTCTTTTAAAAGGTAAGTCTTAGATTCTAGATTAATGATCTCGATATAATGGTAGTTTTCCCAGCGAATGAAGCAAGCATATGAGCCTGGGTTCACGGGGCGAATTCTTATTTCAATGCCGTTCGGATTTGGGCGTGTGATTAAGCAGCTTGTTGCACCGCACTTGTCAGCGTGCGCAGTTGAAGGCACATAAAGCAATGCGAAAAATAACAGGAAAACAATCAGACGCATAAACGCGTAAATCGCAATATTATTTGCTGGCTCATAATGCGGCTCCTGCCTTAACGTAAATTGTATTCTTAATACAATTTTAGCGTGGTATTGGCAGTTTGCTTGCCCAATGAGGGTACATGGCAGCGTGAGGCGCTATTATTAATCTATTGAAGTATCTTTTAAGCCTGAGCAAACGCAAGGTAGTGAATGCGGTATACTTGGCCGTATAAAATTAATTAATAGGTATCTTAATGGCATCTGCATCCGCGTTACACATTCTGGTTAAAACTGAAAAAGAAGCTTTTTCGATATTAGAGCAGCTTAAAAAAGGAAAAGATTTTAGTACCTTAGCTAAGCGCCATTCTACTTGCCCTTCGGGAAAGCGAGGTGGTGATTTAGGTGAATTCCGCCGCGGCCAAATGGTAAAAGCGTTTGATGATGTGGTGTTTAAAAAAGAACTATTGAAGGTACATGGGCCAGTTAAAACCCGCTTTGGATATCACTTAATAAAAACATTATATCGTAGTTAGTATTAAGCAAATTAAAACTACTCAACGCCATTGTTTCCAATGGCGTTGTGATCATTACCAAGTTACAGCGTGAAAGACACAGAGCCAAATACGGTTCTGGGTGCGCCTATGCTAATACGTAAATCGCCGCCGCTGGCGGAGTAGTATTCTTCCTCTAACAGATTTTTTACTGCCAACTGAAATCTTACGGTGCTGTTTTTTCCTGCGCGGGGAACCGCAAGGGTATACCACATTGATAAATCAACTAAGCCGTAACTATCTAACACAAAGCTGTTTGCATCGGTGCCGAATCTATCACCCACATAGAAATAGCCGCCGCCAATACCCAACCCTTCAAGATCACCATGTTGAAATTCATAGGATGCCCATAAGTTAAATGTATTTTCTGCTACGTTGCGAGGTGTGTTGCCGGCAACTGAACCGCTACCTTCAATTTCCGCATCAGTATACGCATAGCCTGCAATCACATTCATTCCCTCGGAGGGTTGGCCTGAAATTGACAGTTCAGCCCCTTGTGAGGTTTGGCCATCGCGTAAAACAGCAACGCCGTCTAGGTCTGCGAGCACGTTGGTTTTATCAATATCATAAACCGAAACACTGGTTTGCAATCGTCCGTTAAAAAACTCCGCTTTAACACCGGCTTCAATTTGTTGTGAGTCTTCTGGGTCAAACGGTTCTGTCTGGCTAACCTCCGTATTAGCTTGATTTATATTAGGCTCGAATGCCTCCGAATAACTCAAAAAGAGGGAAGTGGTATTGTTCAGCTTGTAGTTAGCGGCAATTTGCGGTGAAAACGCGGTGGCTGAATCTAAATCCAGTAAGGTTACACCATCAGATTGCACTTCTTGGGTGACCGAGTCGAAACGTCCACCAAGTAACACACTAAAACTGTCGGTTAATTCAACGTAGTCATTAATGAAAACACCGTACTCTTGCAGTTTTGTCCCTCGACGAGGAAAGTCTGACGGGGTAAGTGAAGTGGGTAAATTGCCATATATTGGATTTGATACATTAAATAAGGGGCCATCGCCACCTAGAGATGTTGGTACGCCATTCGTGTTCGCGGTTAAAACAAAGTTGTCTTCACGGGTAAAATCACGAAAGTTAGCG
Source organism: Alteromonas sp. 38 (assembly GCF_902506055.1). Taxonomy (NCBI): domain Bacteria; kingdom Pseudomonadati; phylum Pseudomonadota; class Gammaproteobacteria; order Alteromonadales; family Alteromonadaceae; genus Alteromonas; species Alteromonas sp. 38. The sequence continues at coordinate 4,469,266 of NZ_LR733300.1, read as the reverse complement.
CCTATGGCAATATTGTGAGTAACGCTTGCAATGTCCATCTTACCTGACACCTTTGCATTAACGTAGGCAACATCAACATCGGCATTTTGGTTTCCGTCGGTACGTCTAAATAAAAATACGCGGTCGCTAGGATCATCAAACTCTGCAACCAAAGATGCACCCAAAATACCAGCGATATCGGCAGGGTTTTGGAATATTACGAAACCATCATCAGTAATGGGGCCGTCGGCGTCAAATACGCCCACTGCAAGGGGCCTGGCTTGTAAATCATCCGCAGAGCTTTGTTCGTATGCGGTACTGACCTTTAACGTCCAATCATCGTTAATATTATGCGCTATTGTGGCGTCAAAAAAGTTGAAGTTGCTTTCAAAAATTTCAAACGACTCACCAAATCGCGTTGAATGAGAGATATCGAGCAAGTTGTTGACTACCTCCCGGCCATTTGGTGTGGGCACCGTAATTGTCCCTCGATCTAATGGTCTTGCTTCATCGCGGTACTCATACGACAAATTAAGCTGAGTTGCGGGGGTCAGATTTATGTTGCCAGAAATAGATAGGGTGTTTCTATCAACATCAGTAAAATCCCGAAATGACTCAGCATCTTGCATTGAACCCACAAGTCGAATTGCGGCGTTGTCACCGATAAGTTGAGACCAATCTACTAGCGCAAATTTATCATTGAACGAGCCTATGCGTGCTTCACCCGAAAGGCGTTGTTCATTAAGCGGTTTCTTCGTAACGATATCTACCAGTCCACCCGGTTCAACTTGTCCGTAAGTAATCGATGCGGGCCCTCTGATAATTTGGGTATACGCAACATTTGATAAATTCGTTTTGAAGTTGGTGGCGCGCCTAAAACCATCGCGGTAAACCGCATTCCTTCTAAATCCACGAATTAAGAAATCATCGTTTGTACCACCAAAACCATCACCTAAAGAAACCCCTGGCGTGTTTCGAAGCGCCTCTGAAAGGTCGGTGATTTTCTGATCGAGGATGAGCTGCTCAGGAATAATATTGACCACTCGAGGTAGCGATAGAAAATCTAATTCAAAACCCGTAAGGGAAGACGATTCCCCTACAACATAGCGAGATTGAGCGGTACCAACAACGGTAATTTTTTCAAGTGAGTCTTCGTTTTTATCTTGTGTGTCGGTAGCTTGAGCGAATGCGAGTGGGCTACTACACGCTAAAGCGATGAGTGTGGCGAGGCGTTTAGGGGCGATCATTTTTTGTCCATCTTGTTAAATAAAAACAAATATTTACAATACTAATTATTCAAATGCAAATAATAATTGTTATCATTCGCTTAATTGTGTTTAAACGCCCATATGATATTGATAATTGTTTTCATTTAAACTAAGCTCGTACGTCTTCTTATACTTGTTATTGTCGGAGCGCAGTGAGCACAGCATGGTTGAAGTCGTTAGCTCAAAGCGTAGAAAGCGTAAGCTATACAATTGGCATATTTGGTTAGGTTTCAATCTTGCATTTTTAACCGCTTTGCTGCTGGCTACTGGCACCATAGCCACAATTTCCAATGAGATTGATTGGTTGCTGCAAGATGATATGCGCGTGTCACCCGAGGGCGAAAAAGTGTCTTGGGGGGAAATGGAGGCCAATGCGAAGGAGCGGGCTAATCCTGATGACATGTTGATAATGCTGACTGCTGGGGAAAACGATCACTTTGCATACAGGGCCACTTTCTTGCGGGCAAATGGCACACGCTACCATGTTCATGTCAATCAATGGACAGGCGACGTTACCGGAACTACACCATTTTTAACGGTTCAGCGTTTTTTTAGAGATCTGCATCGATATTTCTTTATGCCAAGTTTCATTGGTTTACCCATTGTCAGCTCCCTCGCTATTGTACTGATGATTTCACTTTATACGGGGCTAAAAACCACAGGAAGGCTTAAAAAGGACGCGTTTCGGATACGAAAAGGTAAAGGTATTCGGGTGCTGCTAAGCGACTTGCATAAGGTGGCCGGAATTTGGTCGATGTGGTTTATTACCCTCATGGTTATCACTGCATTTTGGTATCTCATTGAATTTGGTTTTCTGGTGGCTGGCGATGGTTTTGAGCCCCCTCGTCCCGGGCCAACAACCCAACGTATTGAGGAATTTGGTGATGCATTACCTTTGTTACCTGCCGATACTATTATTGCGCGCGCATCGAGTGCCTTTCCAAATTGGGCACCCCAGCAAATACTGTATCCTCGTTCACCTAAGCAAGCGATAACTGTTTTAGGTTACACCCAAGATATTTTCGTTAGAGCTAGAGCCAATCGAGTGTTTTTAGATCCTGTCTCGGGAGATGTCATTCAGGTGCAGAAATCGGAAGATATCGCCTTCGATGAATATCTCAATGAAATGGTCGACCCGCTGCACTTTGGCACATTTGGAAAGCTCACCACTAAACTAATATGGTTTACGTTTGGTTTATTGTTAACGGGGCTAACAATTACCGGCGTTATGATGACGTATAAAAGAGTTAAGAAAACGTATATATCGAAGGCGCAAATTAAGACTTTTCCCATCTTATTTGTAACCGCTATTTTTGGGTGTTTTTATGTGAAAGGGCAAATCAATTATAGTGAGAGTGGCGAGCTGATTACCACAGAAACTTTCATATACGAAGGCTATATATTGAACAGCGAATTGCGCCAAGAAGGTATAGATGAATACCATTTAGTGTTAAGGGCGCAGCATAAAAAAGGGATACCCATAATCCATTCAATAACAGCGCTTGATCAGAACGGGCAAACTCATGCCGTAAAACAAAAGACCTTTGCATCAACTAGCATATTTAATTATTCGTATCGTCAATCGGATAACCCGCTAGATAACCACATCACGCTGAACGTTGTTTTTGCCTCGGGTGAACAAAAGCAGTTTGTATTGTAGTTGACGATTAAAAGCCCTGATTAGTTTAGGGCACCCAACGTTCGCCGCAAACGCCATGTTTGGTATAAATACGGTACGGGCTGTTAGCGCTGTGAATGTCTTCACGTAACGCTGTGCTATGGTCGACTTCGATAAAAGGGGTTTGTGATGCGACACCTTGGCTGTCTAGTACGTAGTAGCGTGACGCGTACTCCGTTAATTGCATTTTATTTTTATGAGCCACGTCGGTAAGGCGTACGCGAGTAACGGCTTTAAATCGAGTGTTGGGGTCGGTAATTGAGAGCAGTTTTTTATAAAAATAGCCCTTATCAGCTTGATGCTGAGAAAACGCATTAAGAACGTTAATTAAGGCTTTTAGCCCAATGGCTTCGCGCTGCAGCATAAAATCGTGTTGGGTATAATTCGCATTTTTCGCTACTTGGCCTGCCGTGTAGACTTGCTCTTCTTCTAAGCCTGTCAGGTAGTCTTGGCCTTCTTCACTGTAATTAATCAACGCTGCGGTATTCATGTTTATCATGTAATCGCTGATACCGGCAGGTAGCACTTCAAACAGCAAAACATCCGGGGTAACTACGCCACGCTCTTCTGGGGCCTGCGGGCCTTTGGGAACGCAACTATCAGAAATGAAATAGTAGTATTGGCCAGCATTCATTGCATGCGCAGAAGGCTGGAACATGGCTAGGCTAACCAAAGTTCCTAAACAAAACAGAAAACACTTACTCATAACGCAAATCCGCAACAGCAAGGCATCACATGATTCGCATTATGCAACACCGTAAAATAATGATGCTATTGTAACCTGTAAGAGTGCTCGGTCGATAGCGAACCTATTTTTATTTGTCACCTTTCTCTATTGCCTGTATTTCACTCCATAAAGTTTCTGACTCTTCTGTTATTTTGGCGTAGCTTTTCATATCACCATTGCGTTGCGCCACCATGGCTTTCTCTAAAAGAGCGTTATATTGCTTACGCATTTTTTTAGTAGGGTTGGAATTAAACATGCCGAACATAGTAGGTTCTCTTTATAAACGAATAGGCTTATTACATACGCTGAGTGTAGCGTGATCACGTGGCATGTTTTAAATATTTGTAATGGAAATTTAGCTTCGCTGCCTATCAATACTAAATTCAATACTTGTTGATTCATAAAATTAATACTCTTGCCAAGCTGCATTAATTCCCGCTATGCCAATCTCATATAAATTCTAGTTATGACTCGTAGCAAAATAATACTAGTTGAGCATGTGCAAATGCCGTAAGTTCTTTTGCTGAGTGGTAAAAGTGGTGAACAGTAGTGGCTACTTTTATGACTTTTAAAAGAAGTGTTTTAGCGTAAATAAGGGATGAGAACAGTTTTGATTTCCAAAAGGCATGTTAAGCATAAGTGAATAAAATGGCTTGTTCATCTATAAAGGATGTCATTCTCGTGGAGCCTGGACGTGAGGAGAAGCGTGTGAAAATCATAGTATTAAACGAATCGAAAATACCGATGCCACTATCCAATGTGGAGAAGCGCTGTGCAGTAACCCCATCAAGTGTACAACGCTTGGTGAAGAAAGGGGCTGAGCTTCACATAGAAAGTGGGGCAGGTTTGTTATCGGGGTATGCCGATAAAGAATATGTAGATGTGGGTGGAATTGTTATTGATGATGTGAATAGTGCATTATCAACAGCCGATATGCTTGTAAGCGTAAATAAACCGGCTGAATCCCAACTGTCGGTGATGAAAAAAGGGGCCATTGTGGTTGGCCATCTTGACCCTTTCTTTGAGCAACCGCTGGTTGAGTCAATAGCAAACAAAGGCTTAACGGCTATTTCGGTTGAAATGATCCCCCGCTCATCTCGAGCCCAAAAAATGGATGCGCTAAGTTCACAAGCGAGCCTTGCTGGCTATGTAATGGTAATGCAAGCCGCGAACTACTTACCTTCTATATTACCTATGATGATGACACCGTCGGGAACAATAAAGCCCGCCAAAGTGTTCATTATTGGTGCTGGCGTGGCTGGCTTGCAAGCTATTGCCACGGCGAAACGATTAGGGGCGAACGTACTCGCCTACGACACGCGCCCCGTTGTTGCTGAGCAAGTGGAGTCTCTAGGCGGTAAGTTTCTTAAAATCGATATTGGCGAAACCGGTCAAACTAAAGACGGCTACGCCAAAGAACTCACCGATGAACAAAAAGCGAAACAGCAAGACGCGCAGCGTGATGCAATTGCTGATTCAGATATTGTTATTACCACCGCACAGCTGTTTGGTCGCAAACCACCAGTGCTAATTAGCAAAGAGACTTTGGCACTAATGAAGCCTGGTAGCGTGGTGGTCGATATGGCAGCCCAATCAGGCGGTAACGTTGAAGGTTCTGTGGCCGGTGAAGTAGCCCAAGTGAATGGCGTAACAGTGATAGGCACCGGTAACTGGAGCCAAGCGGTTGCCCGCGCAGCCACTGATATGTATGCGAACAATATTTATAACTTGGTAGATGAATTCTACGACACCGAAAGCAACGTGTTTGGTTTGAATCTAGAAGACGATATTTTAAGTGGCTGTGTTATTGCTCATAACGGTGCCATTACCAACGATATGTTAACCAACGCCTACAAAGGAGCGTAATTATGGAAATTATCTATTTACTATTTATTGTGCTGCTTGCTGGTTTTCTTGGATTTGAGTTAATTCGCAAAGTACCTGCGACTTTACATACGCCATTAATGTCGGGCTCTAATGCTATTTCAGGTATTACCTTGGTGGGGGCATTGGCAGCGTCTGGTGGCGATAACAATGTGTTGACCACGATATTAGGAACCGCGGCGGTAGCGCTTGCCAGTATAAACGTTGTGGGTGGTTACTTGGTAACCGATCGCATGCTAAGCATGTTTAAAAAGAAAGATAAAAAATAAGGAGTATGCAAGTGAATGATATCGAAACCATAATCAATCTTGCGTACGTTGTAGCCGCAGCGTTATTTATTTTAGGGCTAAAATTACTTAGCCATCCAGATACAGCAAAACGGGGTAACTTTGTTTCTGCTGTGGGTATGTTGATTGCCGTTATAGTGACGTTGCTCGATCAACAAATAATCACTTATCAATGGATTATTTTAGGCGTTGTTGTTGGTGGTGCGTTTGGTGCTTGGAAAGCCAAATCAGTTGAAATGACAGCCATGCCAGAAATGGTGTCGTTGTTTAATGGCTTTGGTGGTGCAGCTTCATTATTGCTCGGTTGGGCTACATTGTCTGGCATGAGCATGGTTGCCCTTCAAGCCGCTACTGCGTTTACGTACATTACCTTGTTCTTCACTATTTTAGTGGGGGGCGTTACGTTCTCTGGTTCTGTGGTAGCGTGGGGTAAGTTGTCTGGCAAAATGTCGTCTAAAGCCGTAATTTTTACCGGTCTTCGCGAACTTAGCGTACTGCATCTAATTGCTATGCTAGTAGTAGGGTACTTTTTTACCACAGAACCCCAAAATACCCTGTGGCTATACTGCGCTATTGCGCTGGCGCTCAGCTTCGGCCTGTGGGCAACTATCTCAATTGGTGGCGCCGATATGCCAGTGGTTATTGCCTTATTGAATAGTTATTCAGGTGTAGCGGCTACGGCGGCAGGTTTAGCCACCGGCAACACTATTTTGATTGTTACTGGTTTGTTGGTTGGTGCTTCAGGTCTTATTCTTACTAACATTATGTGTAAGGCAATGAACCGCTCGTTAATGAACGTGTTGTTGTCTGGGTTTTCGAAGCCTGTGGAAGCGGGTGAAAAAATTGAAGGCGAAATTAAGATTTTGTCTGCCCAAGATGCATTTTATGTATTAGAAGCGGCGCAGTCGGTATTGGTGGTACCTGGTTACGGTATGGCAGTAGCGCAAGCGCAACATGCGGTGCGTGAAATGCAGTCGTTGCTGGAAGATAACGGGTGCACCGTAGACTATGCCATTCACGCGGTAGCCGGGCGTATGCCGGGCCACATGAATGTTCTGCTCGCCGAAGCCGATGTTCCGTATGACCAACTGTACGAAATGGATGATGTTAACCCGCGTATGGAAAACTACGATGTGGTTATTGTTATTGGGGCTAACGACGTGGTTAACCCTGCCGCGAAAGAAATGAAAGGTAGTCCAATTTACGGGATGCCGGTTATTGAAGCATATCGCGCTAAAACCGTATTCGTGCTTAAACGCTCTGCCAATGCTGGTTTTGCTGGGGTAGATAACCCGCTCTTCTTTAAAGACAATACCCGTATGGTATTGGGCGATGCTAAAGAAACAATTAACAGTATCGTGAGAGAGTTTGGTGACGATTAAGGTATAAAATATCAGTGGCAGGTATGAAAATGCCTGCTGCTGTTTTGTCCTCAGCGATAGCTGTTAATTCTAAGTTGCTGTTTTTTAGTTGATTTCATTTCTTAATATGCACCATTTTTTTCCACGAAAAAGATGAGACATTTCTTGTACAACGATAATAATCACCTTTACCATTGCATATGCTACTTTAGTCGAGCTTTTGAAAGGGATTGCAGTTAGACAGATGTCAAATCAGTATTATCACATTGAAGTGTTTCAAGATCTTATTTTGGTAACACTGCGCGGGCGTTGGGACATGAGCACCAACATTCAGTATCTAGCCACGTTTGCGGATACGCTCAACGCTAGGCGAGGAAAAGCCTTTCATATCATTGTAGATATGCGGTCTTGGGAAGTGCCAGATTCGGAGTTTTTTGCCCGAATGAAAGCGCCGATACAAATTGATAGACGAAATCAGAAAATTGAAATTTGGCTTGAAGACGACAAAACTGTCGCCGATCACATAGCCGCAAAATTCTTTAATGAGCAAAACTTCACATTGCACCGTACCAAAAACCAAGATTCGTTTATTAGGCAAGTCGATTCGGTGTTTAGTGGTGAAACAAAGGCGTATATTCTTGAATGGGTTAGCCGACAAGTCATCGATAAACAAAATTAGTCGAGACAATCGATATTTTACGTAGCACCACATTGTACGTTGTCTATAATACCGCCCTATTTCGCATTAATTTCTGAACAGCAGCGTTCAGCATAGTTTTTAAAAGGTGACTACATTGTCAGATTGGAGCATTGAAGAAGCAGAGCGCGTCTATGGCGTGTCTCAATGGGGTGGCGGCTATTTTCAAGTTGGTGAAAATGGTAACGTACATGTGACTCCAGTTCCTGATGATCCCAGTATTCGCATCGATTTTAAATCGGTTGTTGAAGAGATTCGAAAAGAAGGGGTTCAATTCCCTGTAGTAGTTCGTTTTCACGATATCTTACGCTCCCAGGTTGCTAGTCTGAATAAGGTGTTTCGTAGCACTATTGAAGAAGCTGAGTACAAGGGCGTATACCAAGGCGTTTATCCGGTAAAAGTAAACCAGATGCGTGAAGTGGTAGAAGAGATTGTAGAGGCAGGCGCACCTTTTAACTATGGTTTAGAAGCGGGCTCAAAAGCTGAGCTGCTTACCGTACTTGCCATGAACACCAACGAAGATTCCCTGACCATTTTAAATGGCTATAAAGATGATGAGTTTATGCGCCTAGCATTGTTAGGTCGAAAGCTTGGTCGCAAGATAGTGGTGGTGGTTGAAAAGTACAGTGAACTACTGCTGTTGGTAAAAGTGTCTAAAGAACTGAAAATAGACCCTATTATCGGCGTGCGCGCTAAAATGACGGTGAAAGGCCGTGGTAAATGGGAAAGCTCTGGTGGCGAACGTGCCAAGTTTGGCCTTACCATTACCGAAATCATTAAAACCGCCCGTTACCTTGAAGAGCAAGGTATGTCTCATTGTCTTAAGTTACTGCATTTCCACATTGGTAGCCAGCTTACCGATATTCGTGCGGTAAAAGAGGCCATGACCGAAGGCGCACGTATTTATGCAGATTTGCACAAGATGGGCTTTCCACTAGATTATGTGGATGTAGGTGGCGGCTTAGGCATTGATTACGACGGTAGTAACTCTACTAACGAATCTTCACGCAACTACAGTATGCAAGAATACGTCGCCGACGTGGTTTACGGCATGAAAGAGATGTGCGACCTAGAAGGCGTACCGCATCCCAATTTAGTGAGTGAAAGTGGCCGAGCTATCACCGCACACCACAGTTGTGTAGTGACAGAAATTGTGGGCGAAATTAAGTCGAATGCGGCACAAATCGATACGTCTGAAAATGCAAACGAACATGTGTTTTTGAAAAATATGCGTGAGTTGTCAGACGATTTCGAGAATCAAACCAACATGCACGAAGTGTATAACGATGCGTCGCAATATAAAGAACAAGCACTCGGTGCCTTTAAATTGCGCGTGTTGTCTTTAGAAGAGTTGGCAAAAATTGAAACCCTTTACTGGGATATCATGGCGCGTTTGCAAATATGGTATCGCAAAGAAGAGTACGTACCTGAAGAACTGCAAGAGTTAGATTACAGCTTGTCTTCGCAATACTTGTGTAACTTTTCGGTATTTCAGTCTGCCGCTGATACATGGGCCATCGACCAGCTGCTTCCGGTCGTGCCGCTTACGCGCATGAACGAAAAGCCTACGGTGAACTGCTCATTGGTTGATATTACCTGTGACAGTGACGGCAAAATTGATCAGTTTTCTATTGGCCGTGAAATTACCGATGTATTGCCGATGCACCCGCTTAAGAAAGATGAGCCTTACTATATTGGCCTATTCTTAACTGGCGCATATCAGGACGTAATGGGTGACATGCACAACTTGTTTGGTCGTTTGAACGAAGTGCACATCTTTAGCTACGATGACGATCCAGAAGACTTTTATATCGAAGAAGTGGTGAAAGGCTCTTCAGTTGAAGATGTTTTAAACATTATGCAATACAACCCACGGGCTATGGCATCTGATGTGAAACGTCTTATCGACAGACAAGTGTCAGGTGGGAAAATTAACCCGAAAGAAGGTGTTCGCTGGACTGATTTTTACGAAAATTGCTTAAGCGGTTATACCTACTTAAAGCCGTAATTTCGGCGGGTTAACGTAAGAACAAACACACGGTGGCGCTTAAAATTCGTATTCGTAATAGAGAAAACGAGTGTTAAGTGCCAGCCTATTCCTTAGCCTCTGCTTGTTTAAAATAACGCTTCCAAAACTCAGCCGTTGTAGAATTTATCATATTCGATTCGGCATTCATCAGCATCACATATCCGGTTTTATAATCGGGCGCAAACGCCACATCAGCACGATACCCTTTTACCCAACCTCCATGATAGTTAATGCGCTTGCCGTCAAAGTCATAAACGCGCCAGCCTAGCCCATAATGGGCGTCTTTAAGCATTCCGCGCCAACCTCTGCGCCTAGTTTCGCGCTGGGTTTTAACCCGTGGTGTGGTGACTTCCTCAATCATGTCAGGTGAGATCACCGTAGGAAATTCGCCTAGCAAAGCCTGCAAGTAAATGGTCATATCGGTAATGCTTGCGTTTACACCCGCTGCGGGTGAAAAGCGGTAGTAGTTGCTTTCAACCGCGCCTTCCCGCCATCTATCTCTGGCAATAGCAATGTGTGGGCGAGCCCAGGATGCAGAAGCAAGCAACCCGCCTTTTCCTACACTTGCGGTATTCATGCCCAGCGGAGTAAACAGCTGAGTTTGTACTTCCCGAGAATAAGAAGAATAATTGTTCGTAAAATAGTACTCGAGCGCCCCAAAAAGCGCATTTTGGTAGGTGTAGCACTCACCAGGTACGCACAAAGGGTCGAGTTCACTCAATGACGTTAGCACCCGTTGCAGCGAATAGTCGGCTTCAATTAAGTTGTCGTAGGCATTGGGCATAAAACCGCTAGATTGGCCCACAATGTGCTGAAGCTGCAATGTTTCCATACCGTCCACAGCAAAGGGAATATCAGGTAACAGGGTGGAAATGGGGGTGTCCCAATGCAAACGTTGTTGTTCAACCAGTTTGGCAGAAAGAAGCGCGGTGAAGGTTTTTGATACCGAGGCTAGGCGAAAGACGGTGTCTTCGGTGATCCGCTTCCCGCCTTTGTGAGTTCTGCCATAGACATAAACTTGTGGTGCCTTGCCTTGCTCGTAATAAACAAAGGTATAGCCGGGCACATTATATTTTGCGGCCTCGCGCTGCACATAGTTGGCATAATCAGAAAGCCAATCGGCGCTTAATGCGGGAAGTGTCACGATAAGCGTGAAAAAGAATAGGCTAATTCTAATCAGGCGCGTTACTAAATTGCGCGTGGTTTGCAACATGAATTGGGCTCAGTAAGGGCGCACCCCAAAGGTGGCAGGCACTATTATTTTTACGCCATTATGCGGTTGCTAGTGGCGATTATCAACTCTACTGATATTTTACTGTCAGTTCCGATTTTGTCGCACCCTTGCAAGGGGAACAGGATACAATTAATTCTTAATAGCGCAGTGACTGTTTAAACCCGCACATCAACCAGAGCCATAGTATGAACACTGACATAAAAGATTCAGCGCATGTAGACAATGAGCACCGCGATACTTACGCTAAAGCTAGGGTAAGTAGAGATGCCCGTTTTGATGGTCGCTTCTTTGTGGCGGTGAAAACCACGGGCATATTTTGTCGGCCAATTTGCCCTGCCAAATTGCCAGATGAAAAGAACGTGGCTTACTATAACCACGCTGCTAAAGCCATGAGCGATGGCTTTCGTCCCTGTTTACGATGCAGGCCCGACAGCGCACCGTCTTCTTTTGCGTGGTTAGGGGTAGGCACAACGGTGACAAGAGCGCTAACGCTATTAAGTGATATACCCGTGCAGTCTATTTCCACTATTTCAAGCCGATTGGGTATTAGTGAGCGCTACTTAAATAAACTCATGGTGTCGCATACGGGGTTGTCGCCCAAACAATATCAAGATTTACAAAGGGTGCTGTTTGCTAAGCAGCTACTACAACAATCTACCATGAAGCTTACTGATATTGCGTTTAGCGCCGGATATGCCTCTACAAGGCAGCTTCAGCGGGCAGTGCAAACCTATTGCAAAAAAACGCCTACCGAATTACGAAGCAAACGCCATGTTGCATTGCCTGAAATATCCCTTAGGTTGCACTTCAGGCCACCTTACCACTGGCAGCAAGTGCGCGAATTTCTTGCTTTGCGCGCTATTCGTGGCGTAGAAGAGGTGTGTGAAGATACCTACTGCCGTTATATAAGTGTTAAGGGAGAATTGGGGTTTATTAGCGCAACTTTCAACGAGAGCGTAAATGGCTTCGATGTGAAAATGCGTTTGCCAAATTTAGGTTATGTGTATAAAACGGTAGAACAAATCAAGCAGCTACTCGATTTACATGCAGCCCCAGAGTTAATAGAAAAATCGCTATTAGCAGCGGGCTTGCCTGATAATCTTCTTACTAAAGGGTTGCGGCTTCCTGGTACATGGACTGTATTTGAAAGTGGGTGCAGAGCGATAGTAGGGCAACAAGTCAGTGTAAAAGCCGCGATTAATCAAGCGGGGCTGCTTGCACAGCATTTAGGGGCGGTAGCCGCAGAGGGGCCCGTCGAGCAAAACCAACATTATTGTTTTCCAGAACCCGAAGCGGTTGCGAATAGTGAGTTAACTTTTTTGCGTATGCCTAATGCCCGTAAGCTTGCACTTCGCGATTTTGCGGCGTTGTTTTGTAACGGTAACCAGCCAACTCATGATGAAATATTGTCAATCAAAGGGGTTGGTCAATGGACATTAGATTACCTTAAGATGCGAGGTGAACGTAACCCTGATGTGTACTTGGCTGGCGACCTTATTGTAAGAAAAATGGCAGAGAAATATCCGGTGTTGCCGCAAAAGGCTGCACCATGGCAAAGTTATTTAACACTACAGTTGTGGCAGTTAAGCAATAGTTAACGTGTTGTTGGGTATAAACATATCAGTAGGAATAAGTCATGACAGTATGCAAAAGCTACCTTGAGTCACCACAAGGGCTTATTGAAATAGCGGCAACTAGCAAAGGAATTAGTGCGATTGTATTTGTAGATAGCGCTAATGGTGACGTTGACGGCGGCGTTACCAGCAATGATTTCACTGAAGCAGCAAAAGTGCAGCTAGCAGATTATTTTAATGGAAGCCTCACCCAATTCGACTTACCCTTTGATGCCAAAGGCACTGCGTTTCAGCAAGCGGTATGGAAGGCACTGTGTGATATACCTTATGGTGAAACCGCCAGTTATGCAGATATTGCCAATAAGTTAAATAATCCCAAAGCAGTTCGTGCCGTGGGCATGGCTAACGGACGCAACCCTATTGCGATAGTGGTACCCTGTCACCGGGTTATTGGGAGCAATAAAACCTTAACGGGATACGCGGGTGGGCTTGAACGTAAGCAATACTTATTGAAATTAGAAGGAGCACAAGGCGTACTATGGGCTTAAGAGATATTGCTGCACTATTACTATTAGCATCGATTTGGGGCGGCTCATTTATTTTTATGCGGGTGGCGGCGCCTGAGTTTGGGATTTATGTATTGGTAGCCATTCGTACCGTACTGGCTACCAGTGTGTTACTGCCTATTTTGATGATGACCGGTGGCGTGAGCCAAATTTTCAGGCATTGGTTTCCCATTGCACTGGTAGGGCTAGCGAATACCGCCGTGCCCTTCGCGTTATTCAACTACAGCAGTTTGCATCTAGAAGCGGGAGTTAATGCTATTTTAAACGCCACCGCGCCAATGTTTGGCGCGTTAGTGGCGTGGCTATGGTTGGGCGACAAACTTACTCCTACTGCCATTGGAGGCTTAGCGCTCGGGTTCTTGGGTGTAACGGTTATTAGCCAGCAAAAGCTAGGGGAAGGTGATATTAGCTTTGTGCCTATTCTAACCGCTTTACTTGCCACTACCTGCTACGGCATTGCTGCCAGCATGATGAAACGATGGCTGCAAGGCGTGCGACCTTTAGTGGTGGCTACAGGAAGCCAAGCGATGGCATCTGTTATGTTAGCACCGTTCGCGTTAAGTACATTACCAGCCACTATGCCAAGTACTAATGCTTGGCTAAATGCGGTTGCACTCGCCATTTTAGGTACTGCTATTGCTTATATTTTGTATTTCAAATTGATTGCCAATGTAGGGCCAGCAAAAGCGATTTCGGTGGCCTACATGGTGCCGTTATTTGGCATTATTTGGGGCGTATTGTTCTTGCAAGAGCACTTGTCGTTACAAACCATTATTGGCGGGGTAATGATACTAACGGGTGTGGCACTCACTACCGGTGTGATAGGTATAATAAAACGTAGCAGGGCAGCCAAAACGGCGTAATAAACTTGTTTGCTCGGTTTGAAAGGACGTTAGCATCACCCTAGTATACGTAATACAGCTTAGTACCATTAAGTACAGCTAATACGTGTGGTGATGCTAAGCGTTATATATTGAAATCTGTTTATTAAATTTCAAATCAAAATTTAGCAGCTTACTTATTCAATAAGCTGCATACGCACTAAATTGTGCCCATCCCTTTTAGCCTGATACAGCGCATCTTCCGCATGGGCAGTAACTTCATTCATACTGCGGGTGGTGGCAGTGAAAGATACCCCAAAAGAGGCGGTTAATTGAAGCTGCGGCGACTCACTTAACGGCGTTAACGTGGCAATGCCATGACGTAAGTTTTGCGCAGTATCGAAGGCTTCATGCGGCCCTGTTTGAGGCAATAAGATAATAAATTCTTCACTGCTCCAGCGACCAAGCACATCTTGCTCACGTAAGTGATCAGAAAGATATGCCACAACCTTATCTAACACATCATCGCCCGCATTTCGGCCATGGGCATCAATAATATGCCCAAAGTCGTCTACGCTGATTAAAATTACACTAATAGAACGCTGTTCTTTTAATAACGATTGGTAGATAAGTTCTAAGTTAGTGCGGTCGGGCAAACGATTAGCATGACGCACAATTAAGTCGGGCTGCATGTCTCGTCTGAAATAATAGAGCAAATTATATATAAGCAAAAAGAGTGAGAAAACAACCACTAGCAAAGTAACCACACTGAAGATAAAGGCTTGCGATATTTCGGTCTGCCTGTCTTCTAATGGGCTAAGTAAAAAGACGGTCCATCCAAACTGGTTCAATTTAACTTCGGCAATCAAAAAGTCTTTTTGATCGATAGTCACTAACTTATTATTAAGGGCTTGCTCGTCTTGCACCGTAATCGGAAGGCTGGCATACCAAGGTAGCTCTGAAAGGTTGGTAAAGTCAGAATACGAGGCCACAAGAGAAGGGTCGGAAGACAGCATGATGTCTCCTTTTTCATCGACAAAAAGAAAGTCGTAGCCGTATTGTTCTTTGTAAGAATCGAAGACACTAATAAAACTGCGTAAGCTTTTCCCTACGCCAAAGAAGCCCAGAAACCGGCCATCGTCATCAAAGACCTTAAGGTCGATATAAAAATGGGTGTCTTCCCATTTACCAATATCCGCCACTGCATCCTGAGATCCATCACGGTACTTAAAATACCAACTGACTTCGCCCTCAATTAACTCAATGGTAGTGCCATCGGAATTATATTGTCGTTTGGCGCTCTCGCTGGCAATAAAGAAGGATAAACCAAACTCTCTTTCAAGACGGTTTAGGGTGTTAAATATCGCGGCCTCGTTAACCTCGTCGCCTTCCATTAAGGTGACTAATTCAGTGGAATGGCCTAACGCTTCAGACGTATGAAGCGGCTTTAATAACTGCTCGACAATAAGAGACACCGCTGGCGATAGTGACTGTTGCTGTGCTCTGCTTTGCTCCGCTACAATTTTAGAAATACTAAAATGCACTAGGGTAACAATAGCTAGAACCACGACGGCAAACAGCACCAATATACTTCGGTGAAGTGTTCGAAAAGTATTCACTGACTACGCAAGCTCCTTTGCTGCTACAATCCAATTCAGTTGAGAACAAAGTATACCCGTTGATTTAATGAACTACTAGGCTGTTCAGCTCAGATATAGACTTAAGAATGAGCCCTTAAAAATCAATCGCTGACATATAATCACGGCTTAGATACACTAGGCAAAAGTTCGTATTATCGATTTTCGTAAAGGAATAGCATGGCATTTTCAGTGGTAGTTTTAGCCGCAGGCAAAGGCACGCGCATGAAGTCTTCGTTACCAAAGGTACTTCACAAAGTGGGCGGAGTGCCCATGGTGCAGCGTATTATCAACACCGTTCAAGCCCTAGAGGCTGATAGTATTCATTTAGTTTATGGTCATGGAGGCGACAAGCTAAAGGCCACATTAACAGGCGAAAACTTAAACTGGTGTTTGCAAGAAGAGCAGTTAGGCACGGGTCATGCGGTGCAGCAAGCCGCGCCGCACATTAGCGATGATGAAGATGTGCTTGTACTAGTTGGCGACGCCCCTCTTATACGTCAAGAAACCTTGGCCAAGCTAAAAGCCGTGAAAGCTGAGTGTGATTTAGCCCTGCTTACCGTTGAATTAGACGACCCAACAGGTATGGGCCGAATTATTCGTAAAGACGACAACATTACCGCCATTGTTGAGCACAAAGATGCCACCGATGCGCAAAAGCAAATTTGTGAAATCAATACCGGCATGATGATGATGGCCGGAAGCGATTTAAAACGTTGGTTGGGTGCGCTAAGCAATAGCAACGCACAAGGTGAGTATTACCTTACTGATGTCATTGAAATGGCGGCTAATGAAGGCAAGCGTATTCAATCGGCACAACCACAAGAAGTGGTTGAGGTTGAAGGGGTAAATAACCGCATTCAATTGGCGCATCTAGAGCGTGCGCTACAACTTCGCCAAGCGAACGAATTAATGACCAATGGCGTGGCATTGGCCGACCCTCAACGTTTCGACCTAAGAGGCACACTAACCACGGGGCAGGACGTAAGCATTGATATTAATGCGGTGGTAGAAGGTAACGTTATTTTAGGCAATAACGTAACGATTGGGCCGAACTGCGTTTTGAGAAATTGTGAAATTGCCGACAACGCAGTCATTGAGGCAAATTCTATTATCGAAGAAGCCATCGTAGGTGAAAGCTGCACGGTAGGGCCATTTGGTCGCTTGCGCCCTGGCGCGGTTATGCATGCAAAATCTAAAGTCGGTAACTTCGTTGAAATGAAGAAAACCGTGCTAGGTGAAGGTGCGAAGGTTAATCACCTTACTTACCTAGGTGATGCGGAAGTGGGCGCTAATGCCAATATTGGTGCTGGCACTATTACTTGTAACTATGACGGCGTGAATAAATCTAAAACCGTTATAGGTCAGAATGCCTTCGTGGGCTCTAATTCTTCGTTAGTGGCTCCCGTAACGATTGGTGACAATGCCACGGTAGGTGCTGGCTCAGTCATTACCACCGAAGTAGAGAGTGCGGCATTAGCAGTAGCACGAGGCAAGCAGCGTAATATTGCTAACTGGCCCCGCCCGACTAAAAAATAGCGAGTATGTAATAGCTTTAGAGCTTTTTACCGCTTAATGGAAGGGCAACTAAGGTTGTCCTTTTTTGTGCCCGCTTGTTTCTACCCTCGTTCGTCGCTTTATAATAATTGTGCAAAAAACTTGCGAAATAAAGTCGAATAGCTTACATTTCTTTCACTTTGTAAATTATAGCTTTCGTTTTGAAAGTAATGATATAGAAGTAATGTAGAAATAGTTTAGAAATGGTGTAGAGAAAACACTGTGGTTTTCGTCATATCGGGGTTGGGTTGAGTGTGAAAACAAGTCGTTCTGTAGATCAGCGCCGCGCTGGCATTATTAAATGGGTAAATACTCACGGCTACGCGCAAGTTGAATTCCTCGCGGCCCAGTTCAGTACATCTGAAGTGACTATCCGAAAAGATTTAGCCGCCTTGGCAGACCAAAAAAAGCTTATTCGTCAATTTGGCGGTGCCGCGCCATTATCTGCTTCTCAAGGTGAAACCAATGTAGTGAATTTACCTTCATCGATAAAACAGAATATAGGTAAGCTTGCTGCTAGTCGCATTCAACAAGGCTCAAAAATAGTATTAGATTGCGGCAGTACCATCGCTGCGCTTTTACCTTGCCTTCGTGACATACCCAATCTGGTAGTGATGACCAATGCCTTAGATGCAGCGAGTCAGCTGACCAAAAGCAATAACGAACCGACTATTTTAATGACAGGTGGTACCTGGGACTCGGCATCTCGTTCATTCCAAGGTGCAATGGCCGAACAATTAGTATCGGCATATAGTTTTGATATGGCGTTTATTGGCGCGGCGGGTATTGATGTAAGTCGCGGAACTACTACCTTTAATGAATTAACCGGGCTTACTCGTGCCATGGCACGTGCTGCCCATGAAGTTGTTGTAATGGCAACGTCAAATAAGCTTTCGAACAAAATGCCCAATTTAGAATTGGGCTGGGAAAATATCTCTACCCTTGTGACTGATAATGGCATTAGTGACGAGGATAAATATCTAATTGAACAACAAGGCGTAACGGTGCTGGTCGCTGCGCAAAACGGAGAGTAATTATGTGTGGAATTGTCGGTGCTGTTGGCGAGCGTAATGTTGTTGAAATTCTATTAGAAGGCTTAAAGCGACTTGAATATCGTGGTTACGACTCTTCAGGCGTGGCCTTGTTGCAGCAAGATGGCACACTAAATCGCATAAGAAGTACCGGTAAGGTACAAGAGCTCGTCGATATTATTGCTAACGATGAAGCGTTAGGGACGACCGGTATTGCGCATACCCGTTGGGCCACCCACGGCGGTGTTACTGTAGCCAATGCCCACCCTCATTTCTCTAGCGACCGCGTTGCGGTAGTGCACAATGGTATTATTGAAAACTACCAAACCCTACGCGAACAGCTTTCAGCAAAAGGCTATGTATTTAGCAGCGACACTGACACCGAAACCATCGCCCACACGGTTCATGAAGCATTAGATGCTGGCAAAGACTTATTAGAAGCGGTTCAGACCTCCGTTAAAACATTCCACGGCGCTTACGGTACTGTTGTTATCGACAAAGAAGATGTGGGCCGTATGGTAGTAGCGCGCTCTGGTAGCCCGTTAGTAATTGGTTTAGGGTTAGGCGAAAACTTTGTTGCGTCTGATCAAATGGCACTGTTACCAGTTACACGCCGTTTTATATTTTTAGAAGAAGGTGATGTTGCCGATATTACTCGCCGCACCATTGCTATTTATGACAAAGACGGTAATGCAGTTGAACGTGAAATTATTGAATCTAACGTTGAACACGACGCCGGCGATAAAGGCGCTTACCGTCATTATATGCTCAAAGAAATTCACGAGCAGCCAGTGGTTGTGCGCAATACGTTAAAAGACAGACTAACCGAAAATGGATTAGCGGCAGATGTGTTTGGAAACGGTGCCGATGATATTTTTAGTAAAATTAAACATGTGCAAATTGTAGCCTGTGGTACCAGCTATCATTCCGGTATGACCGCCCGCTACTGGTTAGAACAATACGCCAATGTGTCGTGCAATATCGAAATTGCCTCTGAGTTTCGTTACCGTAAATCGGTAGTGCACCCAAACAGCCTGCTTATTACTATTTCTCAGTCGGGAGAAACAGCCGATACTTTAGCGGCACTACGTTTAGCCAAAGAAATTGGGTATAGCGCAAGTTTAGCTATTTGTAACGTACCGGGTTCTTCGTTGGTACGCGAGTCAGACTTAGCGTTTATGACCCGTGCAGGCGCCGAAATTGGCGTGGCATCAACCAAAGCCTTCACTACCCAGCTAGCTGCATTCTTAATGCTCACCTTAGCGTTAGGTGAGAAAAACGGTATGGCTGAAAGTGATAGTAAAGACATCATCAGCGCACTTCAAAGCTTGCCCGCCAAGCTAGAAGAAACCCTAACCATTACCCAAGGTATTGAAGATTTAGCCGAAGAATTTGCCGATAAACAACACAGCTTATTCTTAGGCCGTGGCGATCAATACCCTATTGCCATGGAAGGCGCGCTTAAGCTAAAAGAGATTTCGTATATTCACGCAGAAGCCTATGCTTCAGGTGAATTAAAGCACGGCCCATTGGCACTTATCGATGATGAAATGCCGGTTATTGTGGTTGCGCCTAATAACGAATTGCTAGAAAAGCTTAAATCGAATGTGGAAGAAGTACGCGCTCGTGGTGGCATCATGTATGTGTTCGCCGATAAAGACGCCGCGTTCAAAGGTGACGACACCATGCGTGTAATCAATGTACCGCACTGCGAAGCACCTATTGCCCCTATCATTTATACCTTGCCGTTACAGTTGTTGTCGTACTACGTAGCGTTAATTAAAGGTACGGATGTTGACCAACCTCGTAACTTGGCGAAGTCGGTAACCGTGGAGTAGTTCTCTATAAGCGGCTGAGGAGTCTCTTTTGTTGTACCATATTTTAGGTACCGTGAGCGCAGCCGCTTTTTTGCTGACGTGGTACGGGTTAGCAAAGCAAATCACTAATATAGAGACGCTTCGTAAAAGTCATTTGCCTGCTACTCAAAGCTTGTCGGTAAACCAGTTTGCCTCAAGCTTTTTTGCGTTTTATGCCAATTTTATTTTCGGTATTGCGATAGAGCCGCTTAGTCATTATCTCGTCTGGACTCGCTTTGGTGCGCTCCTTCTGATATTGGCAATCCTTTATCAGATTTGGCGAGACAGGCGGTCAATCTCAACTGGTTTTATCGTCAGTTTGTGTGCCGTTGGTGTGGTGATTGGGCTCTGTTCTATAGGCTTTCGTCCTTACCCCAATCTGGCCAAACTTGGGGCTAACAGCCTAATGTTGGTAGTAACAGTGCTACTTATGCAGGGCACACTGCACCAAATAATGGTGTTAAGACGCAGTCGCGTTATCGGTGCGCTGTCGCCAACCTTATTTCGCAGTATTCTAATTAAAGATGTCACTACACTCGCGTTCGCGTTTACGATGCCTATTGCCGTCGCTTGGCCACTTATTCTTCTTAATGGGGCCAGTGTACTCACTCGCGGTAGTTTGTTAATTCAAATGAAAAAAATAAAAAATAATGAGGTCAGCGTTAATTAAACCTAAAATCGCTCTGACCTTTTAACCCCAATTTTTGTTAACCGGCTTTTCTAGCCAAGAATATGGTGTGCTTACTTCCTTTACCCTTGCGGGCTCTGGCAATACGAGTACTCACTACGTAGCCTACGTTTTTTAGGCGAACAGAAAACAAGTAATCAGGCCCAGCAGACCATATGGCTAGCATGCCATTGGGTTTTAGCACTTCATAAATATCTTCTAAGCCGTCGATTGAATAAATCCAATTATTGTCAGAATGGGTTAACCCTTCAGGGCCATTGTCTACATCAAGTAATATGGCGTCGTAGGTAGGTGTTTTAGTATTTAAAAGGTGTTTTACATCACCTACTTTAACATTCGTTCTAGGGTCTTGAAGTGGGTTTTTAGCGCAATTACCTAGTGGGCCTTTGTTCCATTCCACCACCTCAGGAATTAACTCTGCCACCGTTACTTGTGAACTAGGCGTCACTGCTTTTAGCGCAGCTGCAAGGGTGTACCCCATTCCTAAACCGCCTACCAAAACGTGCGCATTAGGTGTGGATTTAAGATGCTCGCAGCCCATTTGAGACAGCTCTTTTTCTGAGTTGTATACACGGCTATTCATCAACTCGCCACGAATACCGGATAGGCGAATACTGAATTCTTCATCTCGCTGAGAAAACGTTAATTCACCACCGTTATTTGGAATTTGAGCTGTACCTAATTTAACCCATGGAACCATGTGAAGGCTTTTCCTTTTGACCGCAATTTGTTGCTTGAACTGAATCTAGGCGCGCAGGATAGCACATTTGCCGAGCATTGATGGAGTTAGCGCCTTTAAAGGCGCAAAGTGAAAATTGAGTAAATAGGGTCAGTGTTAATTAACCTTAAAAGTACACTGACCCCATATTCTTTTTATCGCCTTTTATCGGCGATACATCGCGGGTTCACCCTTTTTAGGTGTGCTGTTATTGATAAACTCACGTAAGTCTTGATTAGACTGTTTTAAATCGTCTCGTCGCAAGTACATCATATGCCCGCTTCTATAGCCTTTAAAGCTTAAACGGTCTTGCAAAATGCCGCTTTGATCAAGCTGCCACATAGTATATTTGGCATCAAAATAGTTGGTGGCGCCGTCGTAGTAACCTGCTTGAATCATCACATTCAAGTATGGGTTTTGTGCCATGGCAAGACGCAGGTTTTCGCCAGATTTATTGCCACTTCTGTCCCACGGGTGAACATCGCCAAACATATTATATTTGGTGTCAGTTTTGTAATTTAACTCTTCTCTCAAGTAGTAATTAATGGCGGGAGTAAACGAATGCAGCCATGAAGTAAGCTCTGCCCAGTAATCTGGTCTATCGCCGCTTTGCTTGGCATCTATACCTAAATAGCGGCTATCTAATCGGCCGAGTGTTTTACCTTCATCACGCAGTAGCGATTTCCAAAAATAGGCGGTGCTGACATCAAGGTTGTTTTGTGAAATCGCGTCTTCTGATAACCCCGAATAGCGCGCCATTTTTTTTAGTACAACTCGTTTTTCCTCAGCACCAATAAAGCCACCTTTTGCTAGCGCTGGAATAAGCGTGTTGATGGTGAAATCTTCCACTTCAGGAAGCAGTTCAGTTAAATCTTTATTTTGGAGTTCACGGTCTAACTTTTTGTGATACCAAGCAGTAGCGGCAAAATAAGGTAGGCGATTCGCGGCTTTTACTGGGCCATTGCGTTCAATACCAATATCGGTAGGTGATACTAATATTACGCCATTTAAATACATCCACTGGCGGTTTTGTAATTCAAGGGCTAAACCCGAAACTCGAGTAGTACCATAGCTCTCACCAATGAGGTATTTAGGCGAACGCCAGCGATTATGGCGAGTGACAAAGGTATTTACCCAATCTGCCAGGTAACTGATATCAGCGTTGACGCCAAAAAACATGCTCTTCTGTGCGTCCTTTGAAGGCATTTCACCTTCTTCATTCTCAAGTACGCGGCTGTACCCAGTATTAACGGGGTTAACAAATACGATGTCTGCTACATCTAATATTGAATATGGGTTGGTTTGCACGCCGTACGGCTGTAAGGGGTAGCCTTCATCATCAATATTTAAAATTCGAGGGCCTGTATAGGCCACGTGCATCCATACTGATGCTGAACCGGGGCCACCATTAAAAGAGATAACAAGCGGGCGAGACTCATTGTCTTTTATATCAGTGCGCTGATAGTAGGTGTAAAACAAGGTGGCGACCGCGTCATCCTTGCTATTCCACACCGGTTGCGTACCTGTTGTAGCGCTGTATTTCACGCGCTTACCTAATATTTTGGTTTCATGCTCGGTTACTACACTACTATCGATATCGATGGTGCGTTTATGTGTTTCTTCTGCTGCATTAGCGGTAATAGCGAACAATGCCACTAAAACAAACCACATAGCTTTGCTTTTGATTATTGAATTTATTGAGTTCATCGCGTTTTCTTTTCGTTGTTATTCATTTAATAAATGCCACGTACCTCACTATACCTTGCCGCAGAGGTATAGTGATATTTGCACGACAAAATAGCTAATATTTCCGACTTATACCTATGAGCCTTCCAGCTGAATAGAAAGTGATGGCATAAGCGAGTGTAGCTAGGAAAGGCGCGACATCCCAAATACTCGCGCTAAGAAACTCAGCACTAAACTGAGCGAGAAGCTAATTTGCACATTCTATCGATGTGATGTTATAACATAGTCAGTGCGGATTGATAAATAGTAAGGCTCTATTAAATGGACCCTTTGAAATCATATTCTTAGTTTACTGTTAATAAGGTAATCGAATGAAAACGCCAATCATTCCATCAAATTACGGGCAATGGGAACATTGCATTATAGAAGAGTGTGGTATTCCACTGACGGTATCTTTTGTCGATGAGCGCATCGCAGCAATGAGCGATGTGAAGAATGAGTACACACGACATTTTTTGAATTGCTACGGTAAAAATCATTACGACAATACGATGCGTTGGTTGATGCAAGCGAAGGAAACATTGTCATGAATCAGATAGTCGATATGCAACAGCTTTTAGATGCCCCTACAGAAGAATATATGAACGAGGCCCAGCTTGATTTCTTCAAAACGCTACTTACCGATTTAAAGAGGAAAACAATGTTGCATATAGAGGAAATGAAGGTTCAATTAAGTGATCCTCCTGAGATAAATGATGATGTAGATCGAGCGCAATACGAGGAGGATTCGCGCATCGGTTTGCGCATTATGGATAGAGAAAGAAAGCTCATACGTAAAATAGACAAATCACTGAAGCGTATTTCAGATGGTGACTTTGGTTATTGCAAAGAGACGGGTGAACCTATTGGCATACCTCGGCTTTTGATTAGACCAATTTCAGAATATTGTGCAGACGTTAAACAAGTTAATGAAGGAAAAGAGCGCCATTTTCAACGAGAGCGAAAGTAACTTAAAAGGCCATTTATGGATGGCCTTTGTTTATTTTAAAAGCGCTAAGCGTTAGTGTTCACACGTTATGTAGATCAAAATTTATAAAAAGGTATATTCATGAAAAAGCCCTATTTAGCGGTCTCTTTACTCTTTTTTTCTAGTGTAGGGTTTGCAGTAAATGCACAGCAGCATGTGCACGGGCAAGGCGAGCTTTTAGTTTCTCAAGAGGGCAGCATGCTTCACCTTCAGCTTGTATTACCTGCCGCAGATGCCCTTGGTTTTGAGCACGAGCCTGAAACGACCGAGCAACTAAGTAGTCAAAATTTGCTTGCCGAAAGGTTCACCTTAAATACCAACGTGATAGATGTGGAGGGTAAATGCGAGTTAGTGGGTGTTGAGCACACATTAGAAGCGCATGATGACCATCATAAGAGCGACCATGAAGATGCTCACGAAGCGCACTCGGGTGATCACGACGAGGCGCACGAGAGCGAGCATGCTTTGCACAAAGAACATGACGAACATGACGAACATGACGAACATGAAGGGCACGAAGAAGAAAAGCATCAAAATATTGAAGTTGAATATCAATTTCACTGTGATGATGCGGTGTCTGGCATTACCGTTACCCTATTTGAATCAATGCCATCGCTAAGTGCTATTCAAGCTCAGTGGATCACTGAACGTGGACAAGGTCTTTCTGAGTTATCTGCCCGTCAGCCAACGTTACGTTGGTAAGCTAAGAATCTGGTAGGTTAAAAATAAGGAACCATACTGAATGAATTTTCAAAAAATAAGCGATAAAACTGCCATAGCACTGTCTATGCTATGCGTGGTGCACTGCTTATTATTGCCTGTTTTATTACTTCTTCTCCCACCGCTAGCGGGTGTATTAGCTTTAGATGACGAGTTGTTTCATAAAACGTTGCTTTTCTTCGTTGTGCCAATCAGTGTTATTGCTCTCATGATGGGGTACTTTTATCACCGAAATCACACCATGCTTTTGGTGGGTGGTGTAGGGCTATCATTGCTTATTTTAGCCGTAGTGTTAGGACACGACGTGTTGGGTGAATACGGCGAAGTGGCGTTAACGGTTATAGGGTCTAGCTTTATTGCATTTAGTCATATTCGAAACCTAAGACTACGCCGTCAAACAGATAATGAAACCGATTACCCGCACATCATCACACATAAATAACGGCGTACAGGAAGGGTGTGTATTACAACAAGTAAGCTTGAAAAATTAAGTGCTATTCCAACCAATATTATCAGTGGTTTTTTAGGTGTGGGAGCAGCAATTAGTTGCATGTCAGCTAGATGAAAACTAAATGCACTCTGCAATAAATGTTTACTGAATGCTCACTAAATTCCCTTTAAATGCTTAGGAGAATAGCTAACGCAAACCTGTCAGCGTTTGTGAAAAATAGCATCTATTGTTCTTGATAAACCTAGTGAGCACGAAAGTCATCGGGCTGACCATGGTAAGCCTCAATGTCGTATACGTTAAGGATATACGCTGAGGTTCCAAGGGGGTCTTCAAACATACCCTGTTCTAAAATACCCGTTAACGTAAATGCGTCGGCTAAATTGTGATGGGCAAATCCATCGGGCAGTTGTACAAAAATAATTTGATTGGGTGGTGGAGGGGGAAAGTGAATACAAGCGCCGTAGTAAGGCACCACGAAAAAGCTTTGTAGTGTGCGATCTTCATTCACTTCTATCGGTACAATAAAGCCGGAAATAGAAATCGCTTTGCCTAAAATGGTGTGTACTATATTGGTGGAGTGAAGGGCTGAAATGTAATTTTCATCGCTACTGGCTTGAATAGATAACAGCAGTTGATTCGTTATAGACTGGACGGTGCCGATTTGGGTAGGCGATAAGTCACTTGTGTCGTTCCCTGATTGATATTGACGTAAGGTGGCTGCTTCTTGTTCTGGCAGTAAGTCTTGCCAACCTAAGCGCATTACACCTTTTTGTTCAACTTCTTGGCTGAATAAGGCCTGTAACTGAGGGTTGCTGGTCTGATAAAGTGCTTCGCTAGTGTATAACTGATGTTTTATGCTGGGCCAATATAGTTGAACTAGCCTAGTGAATACACTACCAGCCACTAAGAAAACGAAAAGAAGTAGTACTATCTTCAATGGTTTGCGCTTAGCGATAACTGCAGCCGGCTCGTTTTCTTTAGCAGCGACTTTACTCACTCCCTTATCCACTTTTTTATGCTGAGCGTAGTTCAATTTTCTGACTCAGTGAAAAAGGCTTCCCGTCACTTAACCCATTTATTTGGATGGAAATGTGCGATTGGCCTGGGCGCTTTACCGTAAACGTTAAGTTATAAACGCCAGCGTCTTGTTCCAGTAACACAGCGCTATTTCCCACTATTTCTACGCCATCGCTACCTATAAAACTAACGTTTACATCACGATAGCGTAGCGGTATCACGTAAGATATTTTCGCTGTGGCGGCTTCATCAACAACAACGTCCACCTGTTTAGCGTGTTTAACCGACAGGGTTTGGAAAGCCGACACCTGATAATGTTGCTGAGCAAGGGGGTGTAACCGATTAAAGCCAAAGCCCAAATTACCACCGCCATGCAGGCCGCAAGCATGTGGGGCAGAAACCACTGTCAAAGAGGCTAGCAGGGCAGATAATAGTTTATTAAATCGTGTCATCAATTATCCCTCGTATGGTTTCACATTGACGTGATCTAAACGGTACGCCGCGGTGCCCATCGCATTTTCAGTGGTGTCGATAGCCAAGGTGCCTTCGAACCAGAAAGGATCGTACAAACTTTCTAGTTCAACACCTTGCTCAATACTCACATATATAATCTGATTCGGGGGCGGTGGAGGCATATGAATGCATGCACCGAAGTAAGGTACGATAAAAAATTCTGTGACCATTTGCGATTCGCTGCTTTCAAGAGGAACAATAAAGCCAGGAATACGGATAGGCTTATTCTCAAAGGTTTTAACGACTTGCGTTGATGTCAGCGCTTGCTGAAAGCGGTTGGTAGCTTCGTTATCAAACTCTTGATTACCAAAGGCTTCCACAGAATCTTCTTGAGAGCCGTCTTCAATAGCGGCTAAATAATCTGGTGGATTTAGCAGCGCAGCTAAATCTTCTTCAGGCATTAACTGTGTCCATTCCACCTCTTGGTAGTCAGATGCTTCGATATCTTCAGCATATGTTGTAGGATAAAAAAGCATGCCTGCTATCGCGACAAAAATACCAATGCGGGCGCGTAAGAAGAGGTCCATCATTTTATTTAGCCAAGAATTATTATAACAATTAGTGTAAAACGTTATAACATAACATGGTTAAGTTGTATATTGGAAGTCTGGCTGAGCGTACTCCTACAGCAAAGTAGGCTTAGTTTGGCTTGCATGGCGGCCTAATAGAATTAGAGTCAGCGACATCCACTTTTACGCAAGCATCGCGTAACGCATAAAGGAGATGATTCACATTGTCAGCAGCACCAGAGCAACCATTGAAAAATGAAGCACACTCCAAAAACACAGCGCCTAACCAAGGCAATGCTTTTGCGCTTAATGACGTTAAATATCATTATGCAGATTCAAACAGCAGTGGGCTGCATATACCTACGTGGAAGGTGAATTACGGTGATCGTGTTTTCCTACATGGTCATTCAGGCTCTGGCAAAACCACCTTGCTTAATTTGTTAGCAGGGGTGCTAACGCCACAAAGCGGCGAGTTATCGTTACTCGGCAAGCCATTTTCCGCCTTGTCAGCCAGGCAGCGCGATAAGTTTCGCGCGCAGCATATTGGCGTGGTATTTCAGCAATTCAATTTGATTCCCTACCTAAGCGTGCTTAAAAATATTGAGCTGGCCACATATTTCGCAAAAGCTGGCAAAACCAATGTGGCCGATGCGGCCGAAGCGTTGCTGATAGGGCTTAAATTGCCTGCTACTATTCTTCAGCAACCCGCTAATACGCTAAGTGTAGGCCAACAGCAGCGGGTAGCCATTGCCCGTGCGTTAATCAATAAACCAGAAATATTGCTTGTAGATGAACCCACGTCTGCCTTGGATGCTGCCGCACGAGACGCCTTTATGACCATTCTTATCGATATGTGTAAGCAGCACAACACGACACTGATATTTGTAAGTCACGATATGTATTTGAAAAAGTTTTTTGAAACCAGTGTAGAAATGTCCTCTCTAAAACAGCCAGCGGAGAGCATGTAATGTTAGTGTCGTTAGCGTGGAGTAGCTTAGGTAGTCGCAAAAAATCAGTGATATTAACGTTTCTTTCGTTGCTGATTAGTATCAGTGTATTGCTAAGCGTTGAGCACATTCGCCAGCAGGCAAAAGAGAGCTTTAACCGTACGATTTCAGATGTCGACCTTATCGTTGGCGCCCCAAGCGGTCAGCTCAATCTTTTATTGTATTCAGTGTTCAGGATGGGAAGCCCCACCAGTAACATCAACTATGCAAGCTATGAAGCACTGCAAGAAAGTAAATTAGTAGA
This sequence comes from Alteromonas sp. 38, assembly GCF_902506055.1. Classification (NCBI taxonomy): domain Bacteria; kingdom Pseudomonadati; phylum Pseudomonadota; class Gammaproteobacteria; order Alteromonadales; family Alteromonadaceae; genus Alteromonas; species Alteromonas sp. 38. Next base: position 4,440,500 of record NZ_LR733300.1, on the reverse strand, counting down.
GTGGGCAATTCCTATCTCTTTAGGAGATTCTCATCGCGGCTTTCGGGTAATGGGGACGAACGACAACTATTTTCAGCATTTCAAGTTTGGTAACAAGCAAGCGCTCAGTTTTCAAAACGGTAATGCCTTCGCGAGCTTATTTGAAGCGGTGATAGGCGCTGATGTGGCCAAAGAGCTGGGTTATAAAGTGGGAGACAGTGTGGTGATTTCTCATGGTATTGGTAACACCAGTTTTACCAATCATGACAATACCCCTTTCACTATCACCGGCATACTTTCAGCCACTGGCACGCCGGTAGATAAAACTGTGCATGTAAGCTTAAACGCGATTGAAGCTATTCATTTATCGGCGTCAAAGCAAAGCCAATTGCTCAACGATGCAACCTCGGTAAATACCACGCCAGACAGCGTAACAGCGGTAATGCTTGGGTTAACCTCAAAGTTTGCAACGTTTAAACTTCAGCGCGATATCAACAACTACAAAACAGATAGGCTTATGGCCATACTGCCTGGCGTGGCGCTAACCGAGCTTTGGCAAATGATGGGTACGGTAGAAAACCTACTGCGAGTGATTAGCATTTTAGTGCTTATATCTTCATTGTTTGGTTTATCGACTATGTTGTTAGCCTCTATGCAGCAGCGTAAAAACGAAATTGCCGTATTGCGAGTATTAGGTGCAGGCCCAGGCGTTATCTTTACCTTGGTATTAGTAGAAGCGTTAATCTTAGTATTGTTAGCGATTGTGGCGGCGATTGGGTTGCTTAGCGCAGCGTTAACCTTATCGAGTGATTGGCTTGCGTCTCAGTATGGTCTATTTTTAAGTGCGAATTTGCTTACCCTGGAAACGCTGAAAGTGGTAAGTGTGATTACCTTGGCGGCTATTGTCACTTCGGCAATCCCAGCCTTTGAAGCGTATAAAAACGCACTGCATAGTTCACTTTCTTCGAAGTAGCGGGTGGTACTGTATACTGATGGGTGACTGGTCAGCAACTTAGTTTACAGCGGCGAGCGTAGTCTTCACAAAGCACGCTTACGCGCTTAGTTAAATGGAATGATTTATATTCGCTCATAGCATGAGCCTGCAAGGAGCAAAAAATGAAAAAGTGCTTTAGTTTACTTCTCTTTATCTGCATTTTTAATGTGTCTGCGCAAAGCTTTGATACCGCTAAATTAGATAAGTATCTAGCTGCGCTTGATGAAAATGAAAAGGCAATGTTTAGTTTGGCAGTGGTAGAAGATGGCAAGCCTGTTTACGAAAATTCAATAGGTTATGCCGATTTAGCCACGAAGAAGAAAGCCAATAAACACACTCAGTATCGCATAGGGTCGATTACTAAAGTGTTTACATCTGTAATGATTTTTCAGCTCATCGAGGAGGGGAAACTTTCTTTAGATACTACATTGGCAGGCTTCTATCCCAATATTAAAAATGCCGATAAGATCACAATCTCTATGTTACTTAGCCACCGAAGTGGGATTCATAATTTCACTAACAAACCTGAATTTAGTCAATATATGACGTCACCCAAGTCAAAGGGTGAAATGATAGGAATTATCGAAGCGCTAGAAAGTGACTTTAAGCCAGGCAGCCAAACGCGCTATTCGAACAGCGGATATTTACTGCTGGGCTTCATCATAGAAGATATTACGAAAGCGACTTACGCCCATCAACTAAAACAGCGTATTAGCATGCCATTAAACCTAACGAGAACGATTTATGGTGCGGCTATTGATGTAAAGCGCAATCAAGCTAACTCATATAAACCTATCTCATCGGGTTGGGCTCCTGCAAGCCTCTCCGATATGAGTATCCCCCATGGCGCAGGTGCAATTGTCTCTACGCCCACCGAGGTCGCCTTGTTTCTCTCTGCCCTTTTTTCCGGTGAGCTAGTTTCTGAGGATTCGCTGAACCAAATGAAACAGGTAAATCAAGGTATAGGGCGTGGCTTGTTGCAATTCCCCTTTCACGACAAAAGGGCTTTTGGACACAACGGGCGAATTGACGGTTTTAATTCAGTCGTGGCTTATTTTGCTGACGATAACGTTGTTTTAAGCCTGGTTTCCAATGGGTTAAATTATGCGCTGAACGATATCAATATAGCCGTATTGAGTATTTATTATGGCCTTGATTATGAAATACCTGACTTGACCCAGATGCCAGTGGAGCTTGCGCAAGAATACCTTGTTAACTACGAAGGTGTGTTTATCTCCCCAGACATTCCTCTGAATATCACGTTAAAAGTCGATGATAGTGTGCTAACGGCGAAAGTTACAGGTCAACCGGTACTTGGTCTTACTCCGTATTCAGCCTCGGAATTTCGTTTCACGCCAGCAGGTATTGTTATTGTGTTTGAAAATGCCGGCGGTCTAGTTGACTATACTCGCTTCGAGTTACAACAAGGCGGCGGGAAGTTTAGGTTTACTCGAGAGTAAACCTAATATCGCGTATCTCGAGTGAACCGTGGCAAAGCCTTTCGGCGTATATTGAGTTTGCGATACACTGCAAAAAAATGTTTACGAGGTTAGCCATGTCATTACCCCTTTCACTACTCGATCTTGCCCCTATTTCAGACGGGCAAAGCATAAGCGATGCATTAAGTAACTCGCGAGAGTTAGCTAAGCAAGCTGAGCGTAGTGGATATCAACGTGTGTGGTTGGCAGAACATCACGGTATGCATGGTGTGGCGAGTTCTGCTACCGCCGTTATGTTAGGCAACATTGCCGGCGCTACTAACCACATTCGTGTAGGTGCAGGTGGTGTAATGCTACCAAATCACGCACCATTGGTTATCGCCGAGCAATTCGGTACGTTGGAAACCTTGTACCCAGGTCGCATAGATTTAGGGCTTGGCCGAGCCCCAGGTACCGACATGGCTACCGCAAAAGCATTGCGTCGCAACCTTAGTAGCAACGCGCATGTAGACACCTACCCTGATGACATAAAAGAGCTTCAACATTATTTGGGAGCCCCAGAGCCTGGGCAGAAAATTATCGCGGTGCCGGGTGCCAACACACATATTCCGTTATGGTTGTTGGGTTCAAGTTTATACAGTGCGCAATTGGCTGCATCGGTTGGGTTGCCTTATTCTTTTGCGTCGCACTTTGCACCAGACCAGCTGTTCGATGCCTTGCATGTTTATCGTTCTATGTTTAAACCATCAGCGCAGCAAGAAACGCCTCACGTGATGGCGGGGTTAATGGCGGTTGTAGCCGATACCGATGAAGAAGCTCAGTACTTGTTCACGTCGGTTCAACAGCAGTTTATGAATATGCGGCGCGGGCTGAATAAGCCTTTCGCTAAACCTGTAGATGATTTATCTAATATTTGCAGCGAAGCCGATTACGCTATGCTGTCTCATGTATTGCGTTATGCGTTAGTAGGCTCAAAAGCGACGGTAACCACGCAGTTAGCTAAGTTTGTAGAAGCCACAGAAGTGGATGAGTTAATTGTTTCAATGCCCATTCATAATCTAGAGGCACGACTAAAAAGCGTTGCGCTTTTGGCCGAAGTGAAAATGTAGTCGAAACCAACGTCTAGCAGAGATGCGCCTATCTCTAAATGTGGATATGACACTTTGAATGGAATTAGAAAAGCCTGCTAAGAGCAGGCTTTTTACGTGTAGCAACGGGCATTATTTCTTATTCGCAAGGCGCTCAATAAGCGCTTTATGCTGAGGGAATTTTTCTAACAATTCATGCTGAAAAACTTCAATCATATCTTCAGGCTCCCACCCAGGGGATACCGCTTCGCTCACCAAACCATAGTCGCCATCAGTTAATTCGGCCGCTTTATAAGTGCCACCGGGAACAGCAAGCTGCAACTGCTGGCCGTTGGCAATATCAGGCCCTACTACCACTTTTTCGTAATGGCCATCTGGGTAAATCATATGGTAAGTAATGGGCGAGCCCATATGGTAAAACTCAATGCCATCGGAATACTTAGTATGAAAATGGTCAATACTATTGTCGTTCGTAAGCATATAATAAATAGCGGTCATGGTGGTGCGTTCACCACGCGCCGTTGTTACTTTGTCTCTGTGATCCGCTTTAAAGCTTTGGCGAAAATACCCACCTTCGAAGTGATGAGAGAGGTTGAGTTGTTCAATGACTTGTTCTTTCGTTAACGTCTTCATATTATTGTTCGTCATTTTCTGGTTCCTCATTTCGTTGTTAGCGATAGGCGAAAAGCTTGCCAGGCATAGGCTTAAACCTATACCTAGCGTTGTCATTTTTTTGCTAGAACATATATTTGGGGGAGTACTAGGGATAAGAGATTTTATTCGCCTCATAATATGGTTATTATCCTTGATAGGTTTAGCCGTAACGGGTTAGGCATTTTATATGGCCCTTAAATTATAATGGGCTCCAAATCATAGATGGTTAGTACGCTAGGGCACTTTTTAACGCTTAATCTAGCGCAAACTACCTACAATCACACTGATGGGTGTTTTAAGCCTATATTATACGAACTTCAGCTATGCAGCGAAGTCGATTAACACTATGATATTTCAAACTAATCACCTACTCACAAGCTTAATAGTTGGGCTAAATAAAGATGAAAAAAACGTCACTACTCATTGTGAGTATACTCCTTTGTTTTGTATTTCACGCTCAGGTTAACGCTAAACCACTACGTGTGGTCATAATAGAAACGGGTCCTTTACCGGTAGTGATAAATACAAAAGATGCCTTTATCGATGAACTTACGCTGGTTATGCCCGATCATGAAATAGACGTAGAAATATATAATGCAGAGGGTCTAGAAGAAAAGGCGAGGTCTATTGTGGAAACAATCACCGAGCAAGCAGCGCCGGACCTGTTAGTACCAATTGCTACGCTTGCCACTAGGGCGGTTTACAACTTTTCCGCTGCGGCTGAGATTCCTACTTTATTTATGACAGTGGCAGACCCTGTAAAAGAGGGCATAGTCACTGCGTTTGGCGAACATAGCACGTCAAACATAACCGGTGAATCTCACGTATTAGATGCCAAGGTGAAGTTGGATATGCTTGATGGCTTACTAAAAGCCTCTGCACTGGAGGAACCCATCACTATTGGGCTGGTGCACTCAGAATACCCATCTTCAAAAAGTTCGGTAGAAAGCCTGTTAGCACTCGAGAGTCAGTATGATAACGTGAAGTTTGTGACGGTGAGCACCGCCTATGTTGAAGGCACTTTAGGGTTAGGTGCTATGCGTGCTGGTATAGTGGAAGTGCTTAAAGAAAAAGTAGAAACATCTGGCCTCGATGCTTATTGGCTTTCCACTGGCCCCTTGCTTCAAGCCGACGATCTCATTAATGTTATTTACAAAGAAACTAAACTATTACCGATTTTTGCCGAAAGTATAGAGTCTGTACAGCAAGGTGCGTTACTTGGCGTTGTAGCAGATGAAAAGAGTATCGGTAAATCAGGTGCATTACGCGCCAAGAGGATCTTAAGTGGCGAGAGGGCGAATACCATGGCTGTCACTAGAATGGATAAATACACAATAGGGGTGAATGTATCTACCGCCATAAAGATGCACATTCCTATTCCCTCGACGTATTTAAAGTTATCGAAAGAGCACGTTTATCAATAAAGAGTAGTACCAGATATTTATGCGAATTAAGTCGAAGCTTTTAGCTATTTATATCCCCATTCTGTTTACAGGAATGGCGCTAACGGGCTATTGGGCCTATTTGACGGCTTATGAATCAGTGAGAGAGCGAGAGTATCAGTTACTGACTCAAACTCTGTCATTAACCTTTATTGAGTTTGTGCGAGAGCGGCACGATTTGTTAGTGGATTCGGGTTTAGAAAATGTGCCTGTATTTAGAGATGCCTATCAAAAAGAGGTATTTGACGAGTTAGCAGAGCTTCATCAGTCAACTGGTAAGCATTTTGCGGTAAGCGATAAGTCTACTGGCGCTGAGCTATTTAGTACCTATGAAGAGTGGGCGCCCATCAATACCGCTAACGCTAACATTACCACTATCAATGCTACCGATATTGCATTTGGCGAGTCTGAATGGAGAGACCAAGATGTACTCTTTGCCTGTAGTAAGTTCGACCCTTGGAACTGGAAGCTTACGGTTAGCCAATCTACCGATGAGCTAGAATTATCATTGTCAAAAATAGCCTGGCTGACCATTGCTATTACCTTGTTTACGGTGATTTTGGTGAGTTTATCTATAGGAAAAATTACCCAGTATTTTGTGATTTCCCCTATCGGCAAAATTAAGAATGCGACAAGCAGTATCGCAGGTAATCATAAACGGGTAAGCATTGATGTCAGCGGCAAAGATGAGTTGAGTGAATTAGCCCAAGATGTCGAAGCGATGTCTGCAGACATCGAAAATTATGTGGAACGGGCACAAGCTGCCAATAAAGCCAAAACGGACTTTCTTGCCGTCATGAGCCACGAAATTCGCACGCCGTTAAATGGTATTCAAGGGCTTGCTACTTTATTGCTAGATACGCCGTTAGATGACAAGCAAAAGCAATATGCTTCAGATTTACGCTCTTCAGCTACCATTCTTGCCAATGTGATCAATGACGTACTCGATTTATCCAAAATTGAATCTGGCATGTCAGACGTTGATGTGACTGAATTTAATTTAGATAGCATGCTGAACGATCTTATTACCTTGTTAGGTATTAATGCGAGTGCAAACCACACGCGGTTAGAATATAAAAGTAAGAATTTGGACTCGGTAATGGTCACGAGTGATGTGACTAAACTGCGCCAGATAGTGATTAACCTAGCCAGTAACGCCATCAAATTTACGCACAAAGGCACGGTGACGGTTACAGCGAGTCTTAAAAACGTAGCCGGTCCAACGGTAGAAGAAAACCGTTTAGTCATTTCTGTGAAAGATACAGGAATTGGTATAGAACCAGATAGGCTTGAACATATTTTCGATAAGTTTACTCAATCTGATTCTTCTATTTCCCGTCGTTATGGTGGTACCGGTTTAGGTTTATCCATTGCTAAAGAGCTATCGCAACTATTAGGTGGCGATGTCAAAGTGGCAAGCCAAGTGGGTGAAGGGTCGTGTTTCACAATGTCTGTCATGGTAAGCGCTCGTGTTATTGATAGCGCGTCACTGCAAGAAGCGCAAAGTAACCTAAATAAAAATATAATCCTTAAACCGGGTATTAGTGTATTACTGGCAGAAGACAATGCGATAAATGCTGTGGTGGCTCAAGCACTGTTAGAACAACTTGGGTGCACGGTTACTCATGTCGACAACGGTTTAAAAGCAGCCGTTAAAGTTGAAGAGGAAAAATTCGACGTTATCTTTATGGATATTCATATGCCTGTGATGGATGGTGTTGAAGCCACTAGACGCATTCGAAGTTTACCAAGTGACGCAAGCCAAGTCCCTATTATCGGGCTAACAGCAGAAGCCTTTAAAGAGCGCCATGACGCCTTTAAACAGGATGGTATGAACGACGTGGTCACCAAACCTATCACCATTGAAGCATTAAAAGATAGTCTACTTAAGCTAGTCTTATAGAAGCGTCTATACTTACTGAAAGAGGTTACCCATGTTGGGAGAAGCAGGTGGAAGTGGTTGGAAAGCATAGAGAGATTTTAAGACTTCGTGTTGCTCTTATTATCGGCGCTTTGTTGTTAGCCTCTTTTGTTCTCGCGGATATGGTGATGTTACCGTCCCCCTTGTACGAGTTTTATTTGCAAAACCGTCTTATGTATCAATTGCCCATCATTTTTACGGTTATTGTACTTTCGTTCTTTCGATTCTTTTATGCTGCCAAGAGCTGGATTTTTGCTGGGTTGATGGTGGTGTTAACTTTTGCGAATTATGTGCTTATTTACCAAAGTTGGGTATTACACCAATTTGCTTTTCCTTACGAGGGCACGATTTTATATGCATTCTATTGTGTATTCGCGTTGGGTGTTACTTACAAGCTGGCGCTGGTGGCATCGGTAATAAGCATCGCTGGGTTTATGGGGTTAATGGTAATAGCGCCGGTATATGGCGACCGCGTCATGATTTCAACGTCATTTGTGGTAGGCTCGTTATTTATATGTGCTTATGCAAAATATCGATTAGACAGAATAGTTATTCTTTTAAAATCAACAAATAAAAAGCTAAACACCTTAAGTCGAGAAGATCCGTTAACCAATCTTCTTAATAGACGCGCGCTGATGAAAGAAGGCGAGAGATTACTGTCGTTCAGTAAAAGGCAGAACCTTTCTTTCGCTGTATTTATGCTCGATTTAGACGACTTTAAGAAATACAACGATGCCTTCGGTCACCAACAAGGTGATGATGCCATTGTGGCGCAGGCCGATGTGATGCGCGCTGTATTTCAACGACAAACCGATATTTTGGGGCGTTATGGCGGCGAAGAGTTTATGGTTATTGTTAGTGGATTTTGCGCAAGGCAAGTAGAAAAAAGCTGCCAGCAAATACTCGATACATGGGATGAAAAAGCCTTACCACATGCACCAAATGCGTCAGCGAAAACCGTCTCTTGCTCTATTGGTGCAGTGGTTGTTAATAATGTGAAAGGGCAAACATTAGAAGGCTTAATTAACCAAGCTGATAATGAGCTTTACCAAGCAAAGTCTGCGGGGAAGGGGACTTATTTACTATCGACGCTAAGTGAAATTAGCGTCGATAGTTAATGTAGAAAACATAAGCGTTAGGCTTAAAGTTTAACGATCATTTTTCCTTTGTTATCTCCAGAAAACAGCATCTGCAAACCCGCTACTGCCGACTCGATCCCCTCAACCATATGAGAGCGATATTGAATCTTGCCTTGTTGTACGTAGGGCGATAGCTTTGCAACAAGTTGAGGTACTTCGCCCCAATGATCAGGCATGGCAAACCCGCGAACGTTAATGCGTTTTTTAATTAATGGGATCCAGTTCGGGCCGGGAGCAGGCTGTTCCGATTGATAATCGGCAATCATGCCGCAGACCACAATACGGCCATGCGTATTCATACGATTGAAAATATGATGTTGAATAGGGCCGCCGGTGTTTTCAAAGAACACGTCAATTTTATCGGGGGTGAGCTCAGTTAATTTCGCTTCTAAATCGTCAGTTTTGTAGTTTACGGCACCGTCGAAGCCGAGTTCGTTGATAATCCAGTCTGCTTTTTCATCACTGCCTACTACGCCAATAACGCGAAGGCCGTCTGCTTTTGCGAGCTGACCAACTATCGAGCCTACTGAGCCAGCAGCGCCAGTGACAACCAAGGTTTCACCTTCTTTAGGCTCACCAAAGTTATATAAGCCCGTGGTAGCGGTTAAACCAGGAAGCGCAAATACGCAAAGGGCCATTTCTTCGGTAATACCTGGCTGAAGTTTATTGAAGCCTTCACCACTACTCACCAAGTATTCTCGCCAGCCGGTCATCCCCATGACTTTGTCGCCAACAGAGAAATCCGCGTTATTAGACTCTATTACTTCACCCACACCGCTTGAGCGCATGACTTCACCAAGCTCGACAGGAGGGATGTAACTTTCACGATCTTCACTCATCCAACCTAGCATTGCAGGGTCGAGTGACATGTAAGTTTGTTTGATCAGTATTTCACCTTCACCCGGAGAAGGAATAGCTTGCTCACGAGTTTCGAACAAATGGGGACCAATTTTTCTATCGTTTGGGCGATTGACCAATAGAATTTCTTTATTGTTAGACATGTGAATCTCTCCTAAGACGGTTGAAATTATCTCGTACTATTGTTGTGGGGCTAGAAACTGCTTATACAAGCGTAATCGCTAGATAGGTCAAAAATAGCGTGTTTAATCAAGTCTCCTCCAATTGATTAGGGTGATAGGTAGACTCTCTCATTCACAAATAGTGTCAATTTTTGCAATCTATTATTTTCAAAATGTTTACAACTTCTTTAATTGTGTCGCTAAAATTGTAAAAAATGCGATAAAACAGCGTGAATGGCGTTAACTTGCATTGAACAAAACATACCGTAACCGTAGAATGCGCCACTGCATATTTCCTGTTCTATAAGAGTATTTTTATGAAGCAACATTTTTCTTTACGCGCCTCTGTATGCTTAGCACTCGCCTCTATGGCATCTTCTTCTGTGCTAGCTGCTGGTTTCCAAGTAAACGAGCATAGTGCGAATGGTTTTGGCCGCGCGATGGCGGGCCAAGCGGCAACGCCTGAAAATGCATCAATTCTTGCTACTAACCCTGCTGCTATTACTGAATTTAAAACTGCCCAGTTCAGTGCGCAGGTAAGCTACATCAACCCACAAATTGATATTCGTGGTGATATGGATGTTGCTGTGTATAACGAAAGCGGTGAAGTGCTGTTTGCTAATACTTATGATGCGAGTGAAGAAGATATTGCTACCACTGCTGTAGTGCCTTCTTTTTTCTATACTGCACCGGTTAACGACAAGGTGTCTTGGGGTATCGGCGCGTTCTCTAACTACGGCCTCGCTACCGACTACAGCAATAGCTATAACGGTTTGCACTTTGCTGATGACGCTGAAGTAACTTCATTTACACTAAACCCTGTTGTGGCTTATAAAGTAAACAACACGTTAAGCTTAGGTTTTGGCCTTAATGTGACCTACGCGGAAGCCGAAATTGGTACTGCTATTCCTCAAGCATTTGGTGCGTTGCTTGGCAGCGATGCACTAGGTAATGCAACTATCGTTAAGATGTCTGGTGACGATGTTGGCTTTGGTTGGAATGTTGGCGCGTTATGGCAAGCCACTGAGACGACTAAGTTGGCGTTTAGCTACCGAGCTGAAACTGAACTAGAGCTTGAAGGTGAAATTGAATCAGATCTAGGTGTTATTATTCCTGCAGTGGCAGAGCTATACAACCAAGGCGGTTCACTAGACCTTGATTTAGCTGCAATCACTGAAGTGGCTATTAACCAACAGCTTAACGATGAGTGGTCAGTGCAAGCCAGTGTTGTATTCACTGAGTGGAGTGCATTTGATAAGTTGAATGCAGAGCTTGATAGCGGTGACGATTTGCTACTTAAAGAAGAAGATTTCGAAGATTCATTCCGCGTAAGCGTAGGTGGAACCTACCTTTATAGTGACAAGGTTACCCTTCGTGCTGGCTACGCATACGATGATGGTGCTGTTAGCTACGAACACCGCTCGTTGAGTATTCCAGACACCGATCGTCATTGGTACACTGTAGGTGCAACATACGCATTAACTGAAAGCACCAGCATTGATATGGCTTATGCTTATATTAAAGGTCGTGAAGCGGCAGTTAGCCAGCAGCGCACTATTGGTACTATTGTCAGTGATCTTACGGCTACTGAGCATGCTAAAGCGAACGTATTTAGCTTACAGATAAATACCAGCTTCTAAGCAAATTTGATAAGAAAAAGGGCATCATATTGATGCCCTTTTTTATACTTCAGAAAGCGTCTATTTCGTATAACCTAAATCTCAGAGAACCAGTCTTGCAAGCATGTAATGGCTGCACTTATTTTGGCTGGCACCAGTTCACGTTTGGGCGTAACCGCGTAAACGGTGTAGTCAGGTAAAGACCACTCAGTAAATAGCTGTTTCATTGAACCGTCAGTAAGTAAGTGTCGCACCTCAGGCTCTGGCAGTACGGCATATCCTAGTCCGTCACGCGTAAGCTGAATCAAAGTTTGCATTGAATCCAGTTCAATGCGGCTAGATGTCAATGGGACTTTGCCTAATGTACTGTGTTTTATGACATATTCCTCTATGTGTCGATGAGACATATAGGAATATTCTTGCAATATTGCAGGTGACTCCAAATGGGATTTAGCCAACGGGTGGTCTGCCGATGCACACAGAATACGTCGCCATGTGGCCAATTCCAAACTGCTGAAATTAGTATCAGAAACCGGGGTGAATCCAAGCAGCAAGTCGGCACCAGATACAATAATATCTGTAGGCCTATCGGTAAGGGTTAGCGAGATATCTATTTTCGGAAAATCTTCACTTAACTTACGTAATGGCTGGCTTAGCAAGCCTCCACCAAAACCTTCTGGGGCAATAATATTCACTTTGCCTGAAGGTGCGTCTTGCAACGTTTCAATACGTTCTTGCGCTTCAATCGCGGTATTTAACATCTTTTTGCTGGTGTCGTAATAGATCCTTCCAGCCTCGGTAAGGCTCAAGTTTCGGGTATTACGATTAAATAAACTCAGCCCAATGTCTTGTTCAAGTTTTCTTAGTTGTTGGCTAATTGCCGAAACGGTCATATGCAGGTTTCGGGCTGCAATACTCATGCTACCGCTTTCAGCGACCTCAACAAAAATTTGCAGAGAGCGAAGTAGTTTCATGTTCATTGGTAATTGTATCCTCATCGATACGAGTCAGTTGTTCTCGCGTTGCTTTTTTAAGTCCTTTTATGTCCTATAAATGTAATCCAATAAGGGAAACTCTACATCCGTGTTCAGCTTATGAAACTGCAACTAAGCGCGTTTTATTCTATTGAGGACAAAGATCTAGGTTAAAAAGGAGAATAGAACGCCCCTCGACAAATGGAGTTTGTTAGGGGGTTGTATCCAGTGTTTTTAATATTTGTAAAATGCCGATATAACACTTTCTTTCATACCGAAAGCTGGTACGTTAAGAATTAACAGCGCACAGGCTATTGCCTCTGCCACTTCCAATAAAAAACTGAATAAGAATGGTGATTATGAAACTTCGCGTTATTTCGTTTCTGCTGTGTATGTCATTTGTTGTGGTGATATTAGGGTGTGCCAGCACTTCATCCGTAACTCAGCCTCAATATGGCCCAGTATCTTTTACTGGCGATGAATTTACCGCAGTTATGGTTGCCTACGCACCAGAAATGGAGGGGATTTTGGGAAGAATCGACTCTGATCCTAATGCACAAATTCATACCACCACCACAATAAAAGGTATTACTTATCGCATTGGCACCTACCACGATGAACCTATTCTTGTTTTCGCTACTGGAATGAGTATTGCCAACGCGGCCATGTCGACACAAATGGCGCTCGATTATTTCCCGGTTAAACAGGTGGTTTATATGGGCATAGCAGGAGCCGTAAACCCCAAGTGGCAACCAGGTGATGTTATTGTGCCAGAGCGTTGGTACTACCATGATGAAAGTGTTTACACCAATGAAGACTCTGAAAGTCCAGGTAAGTATGTATTACCAGAATACTACGCTAAGTTTATGGAAGAGCAGCCAGCACGCTTAGCAGAAGACCCACATTATCCTAAATACAAGCCTTTCCAGTTTATTCACCCTGACGAAGTGCTTATTACAAAAGACGGTATGGAAAAGCCAGAAGATACGGCTTACTTTACCGCATCATCTAGATTATTGAACGCAGCAAAAACCGCCATGGATGCGATGCCAGTTCAGCGTATTTTGAACGAACGTGATGCCAAGCTTCATGTAGGTGGAAATGGTGTTACAGGCTCAGTGTTTATGGATAACCGAGAATATCGTAAGTGGGTTCGAGATGTTTTCACGGCTGAAGTCACCGAAATGGAATCTACTGCGATTGGCCAAGTATGCACAATTAACGATGTGGATTGGGTCATCATTCGGGCTATCAGTGATTTAGCGGGTGGCCAAGAAGGCGTAAATACAGAAAATTTGTATGATAAAGAAGTGTCTCGTGTAGGCGCGAATGTATTATTTGCTGTGCTAGACGAGTTAGCTGAATAGATAGATTCTGATCTATTCAGAAGGCTGCATAGAACAGTGGCCGAGGATGAATAACATCCTTTCAAATACAAAGGGCGAGGCAGACTTATTACATTATCGAGTTTGCCTCGCTTTTTTGTTTTCTCTTTAGCTTTTTAGCGAATAGTACGCACCATATTGATGGTGGTGGTAGCCAGTTTTACTTCAACTAGAAAAACAACAAGCGCACAAATTAGAAACATCATTGCCAGTATAAATAGCGAAATAACGGGGGTTTTTAAATCGACAATCCACAAAGAACCAGCAAACAAAGCCACAATAACGGTGCACACCATTAGCCCCGAAGCCACGCATAAGCCAATGGCCCAGTTGATGACTTTCACCCTGCGCCAAAGTACTTTTATTTCTCGCTTTGAACGGTCAACAATATGAGGGTCTGAGAGGGTATGAATTTGTCTTTCCGCTACTCTTACTCTATCTGATATCCTGCCAAGTCGAGACGACATAACGTTTAAAAAACCCGCTATACCTGTCAGTAAAAAAACAGGGGCTACCGCAAATTCAATAAGTTGAGATAGGCTAGGTATTAAGGTATCCAAAAATTACCTCCGGTAATACATTGCTGCTGTGCTATCGCATTGACGCAGCTTATACGTAGATTAGCCCATTAGCGAGAAGAAGTACTGAGTGGTGGGTTAAGGCTTGCAACCAGTTTCCATGCCTCACCATCTTCGTTTTAGTGGCTAAGTCATTACTTTTACTATTCATCGCTAAATAGTTAACGATACAATTGGCGTTATAGCTAGCACCAATGTTGTGGTCGAATGACACACATTATACGTATGTTAATCTCGCCAAATCTATAGAAAGGACAAGCAATGAGCTCCACATTCAGGTTATTTTTACATAGCCTTAGTACCGTAACTGTCGTGTCATTTTCTTTTTTTGCTGCCGCGCAAACCCCAGAGGGCTCGAACAGTGGAAGAAGCGTAGAAGCAATAGAACGTGTGGTAACAACGGGAAGCAGAATTGCTAATTCCACCTCCAACGTAGGGTATGTGGTGTCCACGGTTTCAAGCGACGACATAAACTTTGTGTCGCCAAGCCATATACAAGAAGTGTTGAATTTTATTGCAGGCGCTGGTGTTCAGCGAGGTAATGGGCAGGAATACCTACCTGCATTACGCTCGCCGGTGCTCACGGGAGCTGGGGCGTGTGGCGGTATATTGGCCGCTGAAGATAACATTCCTTTACGCGCAGCAGGTTTTTGTAATATTAACGAGCTGTTCGAAGCGCATGGTGAAATGGCAGAACGCATAGAGGTGTTAAAAGGTCCTGCTTCCCCCTTGTATGGCGCTAACGCTATTCACGGCGTGATTAATGTTATAACCCCCGATGTAACCCAAGATACTGCCTTATATGGAATTGATTATGGTTCTTATGGTTATAGCAGGCTGAAACTGCGGCAAGGAAAAGACTTTGGTGAGTCTGGTATAGGCATTAACGCGAGTATTACCCGCGACGGCGGGTATCGAGACGAAGAAAGTGTAGATCAAGAAAAGGTTAATCTCAGGCATCGATACGAAGTTGATAACCTAAAAGTAACCAGTGGGTTGACGTACACCCATTTAGATCAAGAAACCGCCGGTTACATTACCGGATTTGAAAGCTATAAAGATGAAGATATCGCCCAAGGTAACGACAACCCTGAAGCCTTTCGAAAAGCGAAAAGTTTGCGTGTATGGAGCAAAGTAGATGTGGCGTTAAGCGGCGACAACGCACTGTCTATTACGCCGTATTATCGCGATCAAAGCATGGAATTTCGCATGCACTTTTTACCTGGTACACCGCTTGAAGAAAATGAACAAGAAGGGTTTGGTGTACTTTCCCAGTATCACCATGTGGTGAACAACACGTTAAGTTTTGATGCTGGGTTAGACGCTGAATATACCCAAGGTAGCTTGGTGCAAGCACAAGACGGCGCTACGACTGGCTCTGCATTCTTAGTGGAAACCGTACCAGCAGGGCTTCATTACGACTACCAAGTAGACGCTACCCTTTATGCGCCGTTCATTGCGCTAAATTGGCAACAAGCGGCGTGGGCAGTGTCATTAGGTGGTCGGTATGAGTATATGGATTACGATTACACCAATAACATGATATCAGGCCGCACTCGTGATGATGGAACCGAATGTGGTTTTGGTGGTTGCCGATACGCAAGGCCTGAAAGCGGCACCAACGATTACAGTAATTTTAGCCCTAAACTCTCGGTGAGCTTTCAAAGCAGTGAAACAACCCAGTGGTATGCAGGGTTATCGAGAGGTTACCGTGCCCCGCAAGCAACCGAACTTTATAGGTTACAGCGCGATCAACAAATTGCCGACTTAGACTCTGTCATCGCCACCAATGTAGAAGTTGGTGTTAAAGGGCAACACCAAGCATTTCGCTATGTGGTATCTGTTTATAGCCTAACCAAAGATAATGTAATTTATCGTGATAGTGATTTTTTCAATGTAAGCAATGGAGAAACCTGGCACAGAGGAGTCGAGTTAACTCTAAACTATCAAATTAGCCAAGGTTTTGATGTTGCATTTGCAGGAAGCTATGCCAAACATACCTATGAGCACAGTGAACGTGTGGGGGAAGTCGATATTAGGGGCAACGATATTGATACTGCGCCAAACCTTACCTTTAATACCCGCTTAGGGTACACGTTCACCGAAAGCACTCGAGCTGAACTTGAGTGGCAGCATATCGATGAATACTATACCGATGCTGAAAACCTCAACGAGTACGAAGGCCATGATTTATTGAATCTACGTGCCTCTTGGGCAATTTCGCCTAAAATCTCAGTGTATGCAAGAGTGAATAACTTACTCGATACCGCCTACGCCGAACGTGCTGATTACACCTCGTTTACCGCAGATAGGTACTTTCCTGGGCGGCCAAGAAACGTGATGTTTAGCGTTGATTATCAGTATTAGTTAAAACCATTATCTACTCTGGTATAAAAAGCGGTAGCCTGTAGTTCACGGTTACCGTTTTTGCTTTTTTGTCGTACGCCCTGCGAGAACCACCCTGTCAGGCTTGCGAGAGTATGCGTTCAGGCGTACTGTTAGCCTCACTCATGCAGCGGATACCGTTAGTCGCGCCAGGTATATCATTTCAATAATCTTGGATTATGAAAGATGAGATACGTGGAATGATTAAATTATAGGTAAACCCATGCAAAAAATAGTTGTTGTCGGCGGTGGCGCTGGAGGTCTTGAACTCGTAAGCCGCTTAAGCCGCACCCTCGGGAGAAAGAACGAAGCAGAAATAACCCTAGTTGATAGAAGTCGTACCCACATTTGGAAGCCCTTGCTTCATGAAGTGGCTGCTGGCGTTATAGACAAGCACTCAGATGGTGTTGATTATGCTATTCATGCTGCTGCACATCACTACCGTTTTCAGTTAGGGAGTATGTGTGCCATTAACGCAGAAACCAAAACTATTACGCTTGCACCTTTATTTGATGATGAAGGTGTGTCGATTTTACCGGAGCGTGAAATACCTTACGACCAACTAATATTGGCTATTGGTAGTGTCAGCAACGATTTTGGTACCCCCGGTGTTGCGCAACATTGCTACTTTCTTGATTCACTGGTTCAAGCTGAACGCTTTCACAAAGGGTTGCTGAATCAGCTAATTCGTATTAACCAGCAAGAAGATGAGAATAGCTTTATTAAAGTGGCTATTGTGGGCGCGGGAGCGACGGGTACTGAATTAGCCGCTCAGCTACATCATGTTGCTAACTTATCCAAAACTTACGGCATGCCCGGTATGTCAGCATCCCGTTTAAAGATAACCATTGTAGAAGCCGGTGAGCGGATATTGCCCGCACTACCTGAGCGCATCGCCAATTCTGCTCGTAAGGCGCTGCATAAACTCGGTGTAGACATCAAAGAAAGCACGATGGTGGCAGAGGCTGATGAAAATGGCCTTATCACTAAAGATGGAAGCCGTGTGGATGCTGATTTGATGGTATGGGCGGCAGGGGTGAAAGCGCCTGACTTCGTAACCGAAATGGGCATTTTTGAGACCAATCGCGCAAACCAAATTCTTGTTAATGAGCACTTACAAAGCACTGGTGACGGTAATATTTGGGTCATTGGTGATTGCTGTGGCTTCAAGCAAGAAAACGGAAAGTGGGTGCCGCCTAGAGCGCAGTCTGCACATCAAATGGCAAACACGGCGGCAGAAAACATTATTGCATTGCAGCGGGGTAAAGCGCTAAAAGGCTATGTATATAAAGACTATGGTTCGTTAGTGCATTTAAGTAACTACAGTACAGTGGGCAGTTTGATGGGCTCGTTATCAAATTCAAGTATGTTTATTGAAGGTCGTTTAGCCAAATTGGTTTATATCTCTTTATACAACATGCACCAATTTGCGGTACACGGAAAGCTTAGAGGCGCACTTAAGCTGCTACTTAAGAAGCTTAGTTATGCGATTAGCCCTAAGTTAAAGCTACACTGATGTCTCAGGGTAAGACTGATGCCTAGGTAAACATTTTGCCTGTAAACGTAAAAAGCCCGCATCAGCGGGCTTTTTTATTTTATAAGCGAAAAGCGTTACTGTTTAACGCCTTCAACATGAAGTGAAAGCTCAACGGTTTGTGACGCGGGACCTAAGTCGTAGTCGATGCCATAGTCTTTTAGCGCAATAGTGGTAGTGCCTGAGAAGCCGGCGCGGTAACCGCCCCAAGGATCGCTACCTTCACCAATTTTTTTAGCTTCAATAGTCACAGGCTTAGTGACACCATGCAGCGTTAGGTTACCCATGATGTCTAACATGCCATTACCCTTGTCAGCCACTTTAGTACTAACGAATTTAGCTTCTGGGAAGTCGTCTGCATTTAAAAAATCATCACCTCTTAAATGCTTATCACGTTCTGAGTGGTTTGAATCTATGCTATCGGTATCGATAGTCACTGACACAGACGCTGCAGCAGGGTTATTTTCATCGTAGCTAAATGTGCCTTTAAAGTCGTTAAAGCGTCCAGTGAGCCATGAATAACCTAAATGCTGAATTTTAAAATTAACTGATGCATGAGCACCTTTTGAGTCAATAATATAATCAGCGGCGTGAGCTGAACTTAGCGACATGGCCGCGACTAACGCAAGTGTTAACTTCTTCATAAAATCTCCTTAATATAAGTATTTAGCGAAGCCTTAACATCTGCTTCAGTGTGTCGTCTTTCTCAATAAAATGATGTTTCAATGCCGCCAACCCATGTAAAGAAGTCAGCGCGATTAATGTCCAAGCAAGGTAGAAATGCACCTCGCCAGCAAGGTCTTCTTGATTTTCAATAAACTCTCCAAATCCTGGTACCGCAAACCAGTTGAATACATCTATGGCTCTGCCATCGGCCGCTGAAATAAGATAGCCCGAGGTAAAAAGCGCTAAAAGGACAAGGTAAATAGCACGGTGTCCTAATTTACTGGCCAACGTCTCAAACTTGCTTCCAAAGGCCGGTGGTCTTTGTGTAAATGCACGTGCAATAAGCCTTACTAAAGTCATTGCGAACAATAGTAACCCTACACTTTTGTGCCAATGGGGCGCGGTTTTGTACCAATCGCTATAGTAGGTCAAATCTACCATCCACAACCCAGAAGCAAACATACCTATCACTACCAGTAAGGTAAGCCAGTGAACTAAGACAAGCCAAAGAGGCCAACGTTTTTTCATAACTGAAATAAGCAATAGAACCAAATTATAGGGATAGTCTACTGGAACAACAGAAGAGTAAATATTGCAAAGCTTATAACAGTGCGTTCTATTTATTAGAATGAACCCGTAAGGTGTAACCAAAGCTATACTTGGTAATTAGAAAATAAGCGATAAATCGTCTAAAAATTGAGGCGGGTTTAAGTGATAGTGAACAAAAAAGCCATATAGTAATAATTAGGGGCAGCTAACCCGCTCACTTAATATCGCTGGAGTTCTTCTTTTGAATCTTTTGCTATTGCTACTAACCATGTCGTTCCTAGTACCTGAAAATGGTGCTGGCAATGTATTGAGCAAAGATTACTCGCAAGTATCGAATGACATCAGCATTCAATATTTAGCCTCTTCAAATCAAGAGCAAGCCAGTGACAAAGACGAGCTTGATGATGGCGCCTACTTTTTAAGTGCTTTCTTCGCGAGCACGACTGTTCCCAGCACTCGTTATTTTGCTTATACCCTTATCAGCGATGCAAACTTTGCAGCGCATCCCATTCGCGCTTCACCCCATCTTAGTTAGACAAAATATTTATCCATCTATTAAATTTGTTAACTATTTAAGGGGAAGGTAATGCATACCTTACAACTTCATAAAACCGATGCCGCCGATCGTCTAGCTTGGCCTGTAGTTGAAAACAAAGTGTCTGTCACATCATCAGCGATGGCGGTATTCACAGACTTCAAACAATACATGCCGCACGTTATTGACGAAAATGCACCCGCCACACGCGTCGAAAAAATCATGCGCCAATCTCATGTGCGTATGATGCTGGTGGTAGATGCCAATAATGCATTCACCGGCATTGTTACGTCACAAGACGTAAGCGAACAGCATATTGTGCAGAAAATTGCTGAATTAAAAGTGCCTAGAGACGGCTTAGTGGTGCGTGATTTCATGCAGGCGAAAACGTCTTTAATGTCATTCGATTTCACAGAATTGACAAAATCGTCAGTGGGAGATGTGGTAGAAACACTTAAAGACTATGGGCAGCATCATTGCCTAGTTCTGGACAGAGACTCTCACGAAGTACGGGGTGTTATTAGCGTTAGCGATATCGCCCGTGAATTGAGAGCACCGCTTGATGTTCAAGATAAGCCCACGTTTTCTCAGTTGATTCGAGTGTTGGCCGCGTAGCTAAGTTCATAATATTACCATGACCGAGGCTTTCGACAATGCCCGCTGTCGCTTGAGATAACCGGTTTTGATATCAGGCCCTCACCATTGTTGAGGGCCCCAAGCTTACTTTATTTCGAATCTTGAAATCATTGTCTATAGTTTGGTTGTGTAGTATTGCAGTGCAGAGAATTATGAAACCAGTACATGGCTCCTTTGTTGTTACTCGGTGTGGGAACGTTATGCTTACTCAAGCTTACGGACCTTGGAACAGTGAGTGTGTTGATGGCTTAGTACTTGATTATAGAGGTAAGTCTATCAATATGCATGGTAGCCGCTGGGGGGATATCGTGATTCTAGAAGGAGAATCCTTGCTAATTCCGGATGCTGAGAGCCTTCTCGCTGAACGTATATCCGCAGTACGTCACCTTGGACTAAGTCATTTGGCGTTAGTACTTGAATCATCATTCGTAAAATCAACAACCCGAAATCAACTTGACGCGGTATACCGCCAAACAGGTGTGGACTTTTCTTTCTATGATACCTATGCAGAAGCAAGGGCGTGGTTAACTCATTTAGGTTACACCCTTGATGAAGAAGCAGAGCGCGGCCACTTTGTGAAAACCAAACAACATTGCCAGTAGTTGCATGAAACTCAGCAAGTTGGAATGATTTTCGCAATGTTCTCGATAAGGAAGTGTTTTAAACGACTTAAATCGAGGCCAAACTATGATCCATAGCACCTATCCACCCAGTGTTGTTATAAAAGCTTTCACTTGGGCTTACCAAGAAGTTGGCTTGAATCAAGCAGAGGCTGCTGATTTACTTGGCGTTTCTGAAACATCCCTATCGCAAACTACTCTGCTTGGATTCGAGCACGGAACAACAGAGTATCGTAGACAGCTCTCTTTCATCCGTATGTATCATTTACTCATTGCGTTGTCAGAAGGGGACAGTGAGGCTATGCAATTATGGTTTCAGCAATACCAGAGTGGAATAAGAACCTCGCCTAAAAACCTGTGTTTTACATCAGACGGTATTGAAAAAGTGACTGATTACTTACGCGAGCTAAAGCAAACGGCTGAGTTAAGGCCAAGTCTGTCACATTTACGAAGTGCTAGCGTAAGCACTGCTGCTAGAGTGGTTACGCATTAGACGTATTACGCGGAGCATAAACAGGACGAGAAACTTAGTTTTGTTAAGAGCGCTTACTCTGTGCGTTTACGCCGTTCACTTTGTTGATAAAATTAAAACAGGCTTCTGGCTGTGTATTAATTATCATGTGCCCCGCGTTGGGGATCACCTCAGCCATACTATTGGGAAGCGACGCAGCAATATAAGACATATGCGCGTCGGGTGATAAAATGGCATCTTGTTCACCGTACAAAATACCCACCGGGCAAGAAATTTTGTCGTAATGTTCGAACTGTTTATACAAACTTTCTGTGGAAGCTACCATGTCACAGCTAGCTTGATAAAAGCTCTCTGAATGAAGCGCCAGTGCACCACCGCTTTCACTTCCAAAATTTGAGGGTACCCGCTCTGGGAAAAAGATTTGAGCGACCTGCTTTTTACCAAGAAATATACGCAGTGGTGCGGCCAGTGTACTACTAATAATACTGCGCAACCCTTGGTAAGGAATGTACAGCACAGACAATGGACCAGGTCCTTTCGTTAAGGGGACGGTTAAGGGGCAAAGCAGCGAGATTGATTTAATTCTATCCGGTGCATCCAGCGCCATGCGTAAAGCAATAGCGCCTCCCATAGAGTGCCCTGCAACAAAAGCTTCATGTATGTTCAACTGCGACATCCAATCTAAAATAGCGGCACTTTGAACGTTAAAATCTGCCGATGTGTTACGATGACGGGTAGAAAAGCCGCTTCCAGGGCGATCAATACTATACACGGTATAATGCTTGGCTAACTGATTCGCTAAGGCAGTAAAATTAAGCGCATTCCCGGATAGGCCGTGGATAAGAATAAGAGTAGGACCATCCCCTTGTTTGGTGTAGTGAATCTTTTCTTGCTGCACGTTTGAAAATTGGCCAGGTGGGCGGAAGCTTTTTTCGATTTTCTTATCGATGTGTTGAGTAAAAAACCATGACGCCAGTAACAGGCAGAAGGCAAATGCGACAACAATATAAATGATCACCACAATGTGTTTCCTTTATTAGTGTAATTAGTAAACTAATAAGAAATGAATAAACAGTCAATGTAAGCCTTTTTCAGAGGCTAAAAGTACAATGTATAAACCGTCAAATAACGTACAAGTGAAGAATTTAACCGTTAAGCTATGATTACGATTACCCCTACTATCACGCTAGAAGATAGCGACATTGAAATGCAAGCCATTAGAGCACAAGGTGCTGGCGGGCAAAATGTGAATAAAGTGAGCAGTGCTATCCATCTGCGCCTCGATATACCTGCTTCATCTTTGTCTCAAGAGGTGAAAGATACGTTGCTAAATACAAAAGACAGTCGAATTTCGAACGACGGTGTTTTTGTTTTAAAAGCACAAAATTCTCGAACCCAAGAACAGAATCGGGAAGATGCCATTGTACGTTTAAAAGCGTGGATAGTCAGTGCCACTAAAAAACAGAAACCAAGGAAGGCAACCCGCATGAGTCGAGCGGTTAAAGCGAGGCGTGGCGAGGCCAAAAAGCAACAAAGTGTGAGAAAGTCTATGCGGAAAAAAGTGGATATTTAACCTTCTTTAGCCTAAAGTATAGCTCTTCAGCGACGTCGTTTCGTAAAATGAATGGAACATTCTACGTATTAATGAGTTAAATACGAAAAATATACGATTAAAGAATACGTTTTGCGCTCAAGCTGTTATGGATATTAGGGAACATCTTCAATGACACGGTCTGACATTATACCAATGGTACTTTTCGCTGCCATCGTTGTATCGCTTGGGATAAATACGCCACAAGCGGCTAACGAAATAATAGCGAAACTCTTCGGTAAATCTATTTCAAATAGCGAACTACAACCTAGTCAAAGTGATGTCGATCGCTTCCAGTCAATTCTTAGTGACAAATCTGAAGTTGAAATCCGCAAACTGTTAGCTCAGCGTGCGTTAGGCACTAAAATTAGCGAATCTGTTATCGCTGACTTCGCCGACGAAAACAATATTGAGCCTTCAAAAAGCGAAGTTGAGTCTGCTTACGCGGTAATTAAAACCTGGACAATCGATTTAAGCCACAATGCTGAATACTCAGATGAAGAAGTTGAACGTTATCGTTTAGCCATGGCAGAGGGTATGGCCAAGAGTTGGAAAGTGTCTAAGTCACTGTATGAAGCCTTTGGTGGAGACGTTGTTTTCCAGCAAAGTAACCCGCTTACGCCTGTTGGTGCCTATAAAGAATTGTTCGAGCAATATCGTTCACAAGGCGAGTTTGTCATTTACGATCCTGTCTTCAAAGCGGCTTTTTGGGAGTCGGTAAGAATGCGTTACTCCAATGTACTTTCTCAAGAAGATATCGATTATTCATCGCCTTGGTGGGAAGCTGGACTCAATGCTTCTGGTGATTAATGTCTTTATATGACATTGTTTTATATAACGTTTATAATATATTGAGTTGAATAAAACGCCCCGCTTTAAGCGGGGTTTTTTTATTTGTGAAAAATTTTTATCGTTTGTTGGGAATAAACTCTGAGGTTCATTCGTTATTTAAGTGTCTTTGATGAAAAACAGGAAATAAACGAATGAACAAACTACATACTGCTTTAATTGTTGCACTAGGTCTTACTTCAAACGTGGCGCTGGCTCAGGCTGTAACAACGTCTGTTTCAGTGTCCAATAGCACCCAAGCTTCAACCAATGTATCTGGTGAGCAAGCAAGTGCTACTCAGTCAATGTCCTCACAAACTTCAGCTTCTGCAAACGTAGATGCACAGTCAAATAGTGTTACAGAAACTGAAACTGAAGCTGGCAGCGAAACGCAAAACGCAGACCAGGCTGATGCTACTGCCACTACTAACGACACATCAGAAACATCTGATGCGGCAAGCGGCGAAATGCTTACTCAACTTACCAGTGCCCAAAGTGCTCTTGTAGGCAGCGGTGCGGCAACGCAAACCATTGCTTCTAATGCTGCAGGCGCCTTAGATATTACCGCTTCAACAGCCACAGATAGGGTATCAGGCGCCGTTGATAGCAGTGTATCGCAGGCGGTTGATATCAATGGGATGGTGTCATCAACACTAACCCAGTCGGTTGAGACGGTAGCGCAATCGCAGGTTGAAGAAAGCGTGGCTAGCCAGGTATCTGGTCAAGTAAGTGGGCAAATCGAAAATACGGTTTCAAGCACTGTTGAAAATACGGTGACTGAAAGTATTACTGGCATTCTAAACCAGTAACAGTCGCGCGGATTAACGTGTTCGACGAACCGTGATCAGCCGCCACCTCTCGTTATTCCTATAACCTTGCAGGTTATAAAAAATAGGAGGGGTGGCGCTATCCTCAGCCACGCTTTTAACCACATCGTTATTCGATTTAGTAGGAAACCTGCATGAGTCATAAAACCCCCACACCAATATTGAGCGTATTGAGCTTGTCTATTGCATTAAGCTTAATTGGCAAAATTGCCATGGCGAGTCAGTCAGAAAACAGTACAGAAACTGACGAGCACAAGGTGGTAAATGTGACTGGAGAAGCCTATATCGGTGCTCATCACGACTCAAATGTGAACGTTAGTGAACTTGATACGAATACCGACACATCCGACTCAGCAATTAAAGGGAATGCGAAGCTTAAGCTAGCGTTAATGCCTACCGATAAATGGCAATTCACTGCGTCTGCACAGCATAGTGAAACGCGCTACAACGCACTGTCAGATTTTGACCTAGCTATCACTACCTTGTCGGGCGAGGCGAGTTACCAATTGTCTTGGACTAAAGTTGGCGTTCATCACTATTACGCAAATGCTGACCTTGATAACAATGCTTTTCTCACTTACCAACAAAGCGGTGTTTCATTGGCCAACAGTGCGTTTACGCAAGGTTACTGGCGATTAAGTGTCGACACCATCGATAAGTCGTTTGAATCGGTGCCAGAGCGCGACGCCGATGCGCTATCTAGCCGCATTGACGGTTTCTGGTTTTTTGAAAACCAAAGCTTTATTCAAATGGGTGTGAAATATCAAAATGAAGAAGCCCTGAACCAAGCGTTCGACTATACCAGCTATGGTATTGACGCCAGTTATACCTACCCCGCCAACTTGTGGGGTAATGCGCTCGACATAAAGCTCGGTTATGAAATGGAGAATAGGCATTATGGTCAAGGTAGCCAGCGCAGTGAGCCAACCTCTTCAGGAGCGCCTTTTAGTGGGTTTGAACAACAAGCAGGCGGTAGAAGGGAGGACGATAGGCATGTCTTTAAAGCGAGCATAGAATATGCTGCTATGGAGAACTTGGATTTTATCGTAAGCACGCAATACAAAGACTATGCATCAACCCTAGTGTCGGCGGACTATCAAGAAACCATTGCTGAAATTGGTGTTAGATTTCATTTTTAATAGCACAATAGCATTCACTGTTGATTTCACTAATGGAGAATACCTACGCCAAACACCGGATCCCGTCCCGGTGCTCCAGCATCTATAGCTTGGTCGCGCAATGTGGCTAACGCTTGGGCTGGATTTGAACTAGCACGAAATAGGCAGGCATAGCGGGCTGAAACGAGAGGGGTTGCCATCGATGTGCCTGTCTCACGGCTAGTCGTACCATCTGGATGTGCGACTTCCACTGAAACACCGCTGGCAGCAAAATCAACATAATTACCTTGGTTTGCCCATCGATAGATAACGTGCTTACTGTCTACCGCAGTTACCGCAATAGTCGATGGATATGCTGCGGGAAACATGGGTGGTGAGGCGGGTCCTTCGTTCCCAACTGCGGCCAAAATTTGTACCCCTTGCTCACTTATTTTTTGTACAACTTTTGACAGCACTGGGTTTTCTGGTCCTGCTAAACTCATATTAATAGCATCAACTTGCTTGGCGACTAAATAGTTGAGACCATCAATTAATGATAATAAAGTCGCGCCCTGACTAATACTGTTTCGCGTATAAAAGACGCTAGCGTTATAAAGGTGGCTCCCTGCAAGCATGTTATCTGCTAATAAGCCGGCTACTGACGTACCGTGTGCTTGAGTAGTCGGTAACGCTTGTGGAAGAAAAGATTGCTGTTCAATGACAAGGTGTTTCAATAACTCGTGGTTTTGCGCAATGCTGGTATCTATCATTCCTATACGAACAGGCGCTTGGCAAACTTTCGGTTTATCAGTGGGCGTTGTGTTAGCGAGCACGTGTTGGCTGTTATTCTGGCTATCTGGGTTGCCCTTGCTTTGCGCTAAATAAATGTGATTTCGGCCTACCTGAGCTTTTAGAGATTCCGGTAAATTGTTTCTTATTTGAGACAGTTCATCAAGGCTAGTACTTACCTTTAAACGGTAAATCCATTGGCCTATAGCGGTTAAATAGTGAGACGATTCAATGGTGATGTCGGGGTGAGAAAAGTGAGTTCTGTCAGCCTCGCTACCCACAAACAACCACTCTCTTTCCACCGCTAAAAATCCATCAGGGGCTTTTATTTCTTTTAGTACAAGACTGCCTGCAGGCGAAGTGAGGCTAAGGGGAGATGGTACAGTAAATTGTGGGGTAGGTATGTTAGCTAAGGGGCCAAATGTGCTTTCAACGCCTTGTTCTACCTGAGCTTCAAGCACATCTCGCACGGTGCCTACATCGACCGGTACACTATCAATAATAGGTGTAACGGGTTCGATTATTTGACGGCCAATAGTTAGCTGAGCATTGGCATTCGAGCTGGTCACGCTGCCCACTGAAAGTATAAAGCTGCCTACTACGAGCTGACAAAGCGATCTGCACTTCATAATTTTACCTCATTTGCTTTATGGCTGAACCTAAACTGGCATCACACGGCCTAGTGTGCTTTTTACTCACCACGAGTGGTTCACTCAATCCATAAATAAAGCTGGCATAAAACGTGCCCTTATTAATGGATAACCCTTTTCTAGTACTTAGTTAACGTTTGTTGGTGTAAAAAATTCCCTTTTCATGGGAATAAATCACGGCATCAAACGTTAACTAGGTATAAAGCATGATTTCATAGGAAGTTGTATGAAAGAAGAAGTGACTGAACTCGTTCCATCATTGAGAAAATTTGCGTTTTCACTTACCGGAAATATACACGATGCTGATGATTTACTGCAAAATACGATTGAGAAGCTACTGACTAAACCTTTGCCACAAGATGCGACACTGATGGCATGGGCGTTTCGTGTTTGTCGCAACATATGGATTGATGAATATCGTGCGCAAAAAGTGAGGGCAAATGCGGCGGTTAGCCCTGAATTACAGGTGCAGGATGAGGCGCACTTGGATGAAGCGCTTTCAGGTGGCATTACGCTAAAGCAAGTGAGTAAAGCCATGGGGGAATTACCCCCAGAGCAACGAGAGACCTTGTCACTTATTGCTATACAAGGAATGAGCTACGCAGATGCTTCAGAGGTACTTGAGGTGCCTGCTGGGACTATTATGAGCAGACTTGCTAGGGCAAGAAGCAAACTCAGTAATATGCTAAACCCACAACAAGAGGTGGTGTTATGACAATATCTGACGAAATGCTTTGTGCATTTTTAGACGCAGAACTTAGCGATGACGACATGGAACATGTCAGAACTGCTATTGCCAGTGATCTTGCACTGTCAGACCGCTTAGCGTCTTTAGCGCAGGTAGACATGATGGTGAAAGCAGCGGCTGATGCTGCAACGCAAAAACCTTTACCTAATAGCGTAGTGGCATTACTTGCAGATGATGCGACCTCAGAAGCCTATCTTAAGCAAGCGGATTTCGACTCAGACCATGTAAGTGCAAGCCAGGCAAGTGAGAGCATGCCAAGCAATGTTACTTCGTTTAATCGCAAAGCCCAAGACGCTAAACGTAGTGGGAAGTGGAAAGTCCCTTTATCGTTAGCGGCTGGAGTGGCGTTAGTGGCAGGGCTAACCTTGATGCAATCAGAGTATACAGACCCCCTTGACCCTGCTGGCACTTCGTCAACGAATAACCATTGGGCGAATGTATCTACAGCCCTCGATAATAATTTAACGGGTGAGGTGATGGTAACCGATGCGGGCATGGAGATAGTGCCACAACTGTCGTTTATGAATAAACAATCACAGTTGTGCAGACAAGCGCAAATACAAGGTGAAGATGAACTGAATATCATGATTGCGTGTAAAAATGAACAAGGCATTTGGCAACTTCACGCGAGTAAGCTGATGACAGCGGGTCGCAACAAAAGTGAGTATCAAACGGCAAGTGCCAATAAAGTACTTGATGAAGAGATAGATTTGTTAATGGTATCGACGCCATTAAACAGAGAACAAGAGCAGCAAGCTATTAATCATGGATGGCAGTCTAAGACTGCCGAAGGAGTCGTTTATGAAAACTAAATTTATAGCGTTTCTAGCAGTAATGCTAATGGCGGGGTGCGCGAGTCAACCCGATTATCGACAGGCATCTAATGGTGGTTTTGGGTATACCGAAAGTAAATTAAGTGAAACCCAATACCGCGTTCACTTCAAAGGTAGAGGGTCTGATAAGAGTAAGGCTATGGACTATGCCATGTACCGTTCAGCGGAGCTGACCTTACTGAAAGGGTATGATTGGTTTGTAGTAACCGATCGGGAAACCATGGTAGATAAAGAGCGCGTACAAGCATCGCCTCAGGTTGGCTTTAGCCAACGCTATGCACGTGTCACTGAATGTGGTGTCATTACGTGTAGAACGTCTTATCACCCTACAACCCAGTTTGAATCTGGCATCTTCGTAGGCGGCTCGCAAAAGAGCGAAATTGAAAGTATCTTGAATATTGAGATGGGAAAAGGTACACGGCCCACGTCGGCCACCAGTTTTGATGCGAGAGAGATAAGCAACAACTTAAAACCAGATACAGAAACCTGAGGCAAATTCCTGACCCGGAATTTTACCTCTACTGGTTACGTTGTTTTATATATAAAAAAAGCCCCAAATGGGGCTTTTTTTGTACTTCGAGCCATTAAGGCTTAGGTGAAGTGCCTAGTTGAAATGGTTATCCACTTCTTTTTCGGCCTCTTCCCGGCTTTTGCCGTATGCTTGCTGAATTTTACCTACTAATTCTTCACGACGACCATCTATTACGTCTAGGTCATCATCGGTAAGTTTACCCCATTGCTGTTGTACCTTACCTTTCATTTCTTTCCAGTTGCCTTCGATACGATCATTGTTCATATGTTGCTCCTTTAAAAAGAATAACCGAGTGGTTATTGTGAACTGCACTAAATAAGTAGCAATCCCCATTCCAAAGATTAACATCATGAAAAATATAGATTTTTACTGGTTTAGAAGAGGGGGCTATTGCCAGCGCTCTGCATTATTTACAGGGCGCTGAAAGTCATACAGGGTTTTATGTTTCAGCGCGCCCTAGTTAGGCAAGTTGTTGTGCAAAGGCTTCAACATCTTGGCGCTTGTCTATCTTATGCTGGTCTTCACTGCGCCCTTCACGCCAATAGCTGCTAATGTACACTTGGCTGTGGGGCACCTCTTTTTCGTCCTTAAGCCACGAACGAATTTTTCTCATTTGAGAAAATTCACAGGCAACCCATACAGCAGGGGTTCCTTGTTGCCAGTCAATACGCTGCAAGGCGTCAGACAATGTTGCTTCTTTTTTAGATATCCACTGAATCGATACGCCTTCAGGCTTTTCTAACGTGGTAGCATCGGTTTCATGTTCAATAGCTATAACTGCAATGCCTTTAGTATGGCTAGGAAGTGCTTGTAAATAGTTTCTAATACTGGGCAGCGCTGTCATGTCGCCTGCGAAAAGTACCCAGTCATAATTCTCTGCTAACGCTTTACTGCTACCAGGGCCTGCAATAGTTAGCTTGTCACCTTCTTTTGCGCTTAGCGCCCATGCGGCGGCGGGGCCAGTTACTCCATCTTTTGCATGGACTACCATATCAATGGACATTTGTGCTTTTTGTCTATCGAAGCTGTTTATCGTGTAGGTACGCATAGCAACGGGTTTATCTTTGGCAGGCTGAACGACAGGGTCACCATTTAAATCAAAAAGTAACTTAACGTAAGCACCAGGGCGAGTGTCTGGAAAGTCTTCTAATGTAGCGCCGCCAAGGACAATACGTTGCATGTTTGGTGTTATACGGAAAGACTCGATAACTTCAACAACACGAGGTGCGGGTTTAGACATGATTTTCTCCAAATACGACAGTGGATATAGCTTATTTGATAATGGTTCTCATTTCCATTTCTAAGATTGGGATGAAATCTAGCTAATAATTCTGGTTTTTAGAAAAGTAATTTTGAAGCAGGAAGTGGCATTTTATTACAGGCAAAAAGAAAGGGGCTAAAGAGCCCCTTAAGAAAAACACAACATAACTTGGAAAACACATTTACACTTCACAAAGCCAACACACTAAATGACTTCATGTATTAGTAAGAGCGGTGAAATAAAGAAAAGTTCAGCAAAATACAAAAATAAATAAAAAGTTTTTAAAACAGTGATTTTTAGGGCTTCTTTGACCTTAGATATAGTTGTTTAAAAAGAAAAAGTAAGTGCATAAAGTCACAAGCAAAAAAATGCCCGCCAAAGGCGGGCTAAAATCAGAGGTATATAAAAGGCCGGGAAGGGCCTTAGAGGGGAGAGGCACGCTGTCGAGTGACAGCACACTAATAATATCTATGATATTATTAGTGTTCCTCGATATGGCCATTGCTGAAGGCATAATGCCGGGTCAACAGAGCCAAATAGGTTACAATCCTTTGTTGCACATGGACATCAATGTCTGTGCCAGTGATGTGGGTATCCAGTAGCAATCGCGATAATAGCGTTTACTACTCTGCATCCTGCAGGCCTTTACGACTTAATCCAAGTCACCATCACATTCAACTGGCGCAAAAACAGATAATCGGTCATTCACGTCAACAAGTCCTTAAAGCAAATCAACCCACTCCGTGGTGATTGCTTTGTCGACATCAATGTCAACCTTGCTCGTCATCAAGACGCATCCTTTTTCAACATCCGTGTTGGCGTTAAACGTATTTAACTTTCCGATAAACAACAGAGCGACGTTAACCTTGCTATCAATCCTTGCATCCTTGGCCGACGAAGTTCCTTTTACGTCCAATGTTGTCAGCCTGCGCAGATAAAGTCTGTAATGTCATGGTTACCTTCGTGGTAACGGTATGCCTTCCTAGCATCATGCTCTACACCTGTTGTTATCCGTTAGTCTAATTAATGCTAAACTTGTGCCAAAACTAAAGGTCGTTCAAGTTTATTTGTAAATTGTTGATGTGTATCTATTTTGTTCTATATTTTAAACGTTTGGGGTTTTATAGGCGTATGTTTATAAAACGAGGTGGGAAATTTTTTCCTACTGCTGTGTCGTTTTTTACCGACATGTACATACACAATGTCAATCACGGTTACCTTGCTTGAAAATGTGCTTGTTTACTGCACAATTTACAAATATAATAAAAATCTAATATATTAAGGTTTTTGATATGAAATTAGCAATTGATATGCTTTTGCATGTAAGCACGCACAAAGGGCGATGGGTGTATTTTTTTCTCGCCGTGATAACGGCATTTGCCGCTTTTCAAATGCGGTTAATTCAGATTGATACCGATCCTGAAAACATGCTGGCGGAATCTCATCGTGCTCGTACCTTTCATAATGAGGTAAAGCAAACCTTCGCCATGCACGATGCGATAGTGGTTGGCTTGGTGGTAGCGGACAATCTTGCAAAAAGCGACGAGTCCAAAAACGGCATATACACGCCAGAAACCTTGGCGGCCATCCACCAGGTGACTAACCATGTACTTGCCATAGAGGGTGTTATTAGCCAAGACGTCATGGCATTTTCAACGGTAGACAACATTAAGCAAGGTAGTGACGGGAGTCTTGAGTTTTCATGGTTAATGGCCAGCCCACCTGAAACCGCAAGCGCAAGTGCTGAACTACAAAAATCTATCGAAAGGCTGCCGTTACTGTACGACACACTGGCTGCGTCTTCAGGTAACGCTGCTGCTATTTATATCCCTATTGCCGACAAGAATGAAAGTTATCGCATTGCCCAAGATATTCGCGCTTATTTAACGAATGTTCACACGGCAGGCCAATGGCACATCACAGGTTTACCTGTTGCTGAAGATCAGTTTGGGGTAGAAATGTTTGTGCAAATGGCCATTGCTGCACCTGCGGCTGGTGCCATGATTTTTATTCTTCTGTTCTTCTTTTTCAGAAATTGGTCGCTTATTACTGCGCCCATGATAGTGGCGATGGCTACAGTTATCATTACCATGGGTGCTCTCATTGGCATGGGATTCACTGTGCACATCATGTCATCCATGATTGCCATTTTTCTCATGCCAATCGCGGTAGTCGACTCAGTACACATATTGTCTGAATTTTCCGACCGTTATAAGCCAGGTGAAAATGCAGGTAAGGTGATCACTCACGTGGTTGAGCACCTGTTTAAGCCCATGCTGTTTACCTCACTCACTTCATCAGCAGGCTTTTTCTCTTTAATGCTAACCCCGATACCGCCCGTGCAGATCTTTGGTGCTTATATTGGCTTTGGCATTTTATTGGCATTTTTAATTACCCTTACGTTTATTCCCGCTTATATATCCCGTATGTCACCTGCGGCATTAAACAAACTTCAAGTCGCGCTGCATCAAAATGAAGAAGCTGACAATAGTGAAGGCAATTCCACGTTACTAAAACGTATCGTTAATAAACTACGTTATATTGCGCTGAATCACAGAGCGCTGATTATCGCAGTATTTGGTGCAATTACTCTTGTATCAGCGTGGGGGATTACCCAAATTAATATTAACGACAACCCCGTACGTTGGTTCAAAAAAGACCATGAAATAAGGGTGGCAGACAGGGCCTTAAATACAGAGTTTGCGGGCACGTATAATGCCTATTTGGTGATTACAGATACCAATGAAAACATTGATGCAAGTAAGGTGTTAAATGAGGCAAAACTACCTTCAAGTTTAGATGAATGGGTTGAGCAAACTCAGGTGTCGATAAACCAGAGCGACGATGCTAACAAAATGTCGGAGCTTGCCATGCGCATTGATGATGCGTTGTTTAGCAATCTCAACGATAATGAACAAACGGCGTTAGACAGCTTATTGCAAGTCGTCGATGCCGCGAATGGGAATGCCAATACCTTCCAACAGCCCGCAGTACTTGAGCATATTGAAAGGTTACAAGCGTACTTGGCTACTCAGCCTTTAGTTGGTAAATCACAGTCTTTGGTTGATGTAGTTAAAGTGGTGAATCGTGAGCTTCGCTCTGGTAACGAGGAAGATTATGTATTGCCTGCTAACAACCGAGGCGTGGCACAAACACTAATGCAATATCAGTCTTCCCATCGTCCGCAAGACCTGTGGCACTTTGTCACGCCGGATTATCGCCAAACCCTGATTTGGCTGCAGCTAACCAGCGGTGATAACCAAGATATGACGAATGTGATTTCGCTTGTTGAAGATTATTTTGCGAATAACCCACTACCGGAAGGGCTGAACTACGACTGGGCGGGTAAAGCCTATTTAAATGTGGTGTGGCAAGAAAACATGGTAACAGGCATGTTGGAAAGTTTGCTTAGCGCTTTTGTCATTGTATTTGTGATGATGGTACTGCTATTTCGTTCTTTTGTTTTTGGCGTACTCGCCATGCTCCCCCTTACCATCACTATTACGTTTATTTATGGACTTATTGGCATTGTGGGAAAAGACTACGACATGCCTATTGCTGTACTTTCGGCGCTTACCTTGGGACTATCTGTCGATTTCGCTATTCACTTCCTTGCTCGGGCGCGGGAAATCTATAAGGAGACGGGCAGTGTGCCAGACACCTTAGACGCTATGTTTGATGAGCCTGCCAGTGCAATAACGCGCAATGCGTTGGTGATAGCACTGGGCTTCACCCCTTTACTGCTAGCGCCGTTAGTGCCTTACATAACGGTGGGTGTTTTCTTGGCGAGTATCATGGCGGTATCAGCCTTGGTTACGTTGTTGGTCTTACCCGCGGCCATGGTATTTCTAAAACGTTGGGTTTTTAAAGGGGCTTAATATGCGTAATTCAATGCTTCACATCACAAATGTTAATCGCGATTTCCTTGTTATGGCACGCGCTAATACTCACATCAACACAAAGACCTCCAACTCGAGTGTTCGTGTTTGGTTAACAAGTATGTTGCTACTTTGCTTTTCTTTTGCCGCGGTGACTCCCGTTACCGCGAATGCGCAAGAAGACGTGGCGAGTATTATTGCGAAGTCAGAAAAGGCCGCCTATTACGCAGGCAATGACGGTAAATCAATGGCGCGAATGATCATTGTAGATAGTCAAGGGCGCAAACAAATGCGTCAGTTCACGATTTTGCGTAAAGACGTGCTAAACAATGAAGGTACTGAAAGCGGCGACCAAAAAATGCTGGTGTTTTTCAGCCGCCCAACCGAAGTAAAAGGCACGGTGTTTAGAGTTGAAAAGCACACCAACATTGATACCGATGATGATCGTTGGTTGTATTTGCCGGCCCTTGATTTAGTAAAGCGCATTGCCGCTGGCGATAAACGCACCTCGTTTGTCGGTTCACACTTTTTTTATGAAGATGTGTCGGGCCGTGCAGTGTCAGAAGACAACTTCACTATGCAAAATACCACCGATACCCACTATGTGTTACGCGCAACGCCTAAAAGCGCCGGTAGCGTAGAGTTCTCACATTATGTCGTAGAGATAGACAAGCAAACCTACTTGCCCACGCTAATCAACTTTTTCAAAGAGGATGACAATTATCGCCGAGTTGAAGCGGTATCAGTAGACACAGTTCAAGGGTACCCAACGGTAGTGCGAAGCAAGGTGTCTGATTTAGCATCAGGGGGTTATACCTTAATGGAATTTCGCGGTATTCAGTATGATATCGCCTTGCCGGACAGCATATTCAGTGAACGGAGCTTGCGGGTTCCTCCACGAGAGTTTGTGGAGTAATCGTGATGCGGGGAGCACAGCTTTTTTCAGGGAAATGTTTTGATAGCGCACCTTTTGAGACCGAGCCACTGGGAATCGCGCTATTGGGAAAGAAATCACGTGGAGCGGCGCTACTTGCACTAGCGCTGCTGGGAATAAGTGTTTCACTACCGGTGTATTCACAAGAACTGCAGAATGAAATTGCACAAGATGTACCCGCTAAAACTGAACAAATCGACAACCCTGAGCCTGCTAGTGACGATAGTTTGGAAAATGAAGGCTGGGAGGATGACAGCTGGGGCAACGAAGGTTGGAGTGACGATAATTGGGATAGCGAAGACTGGGGCGAGAAGGATATTAACGCTACCGCTTACACCTTAAGCGGATTTGTCGAGCTCGCGGCAGGAAACCGAGTGGCTAATGATGCCGCCATTGATGCTAGCAGCACCTTGCGAGATGCAAGAGTGCAATTGCGTGCTGACTATGCGCTAGCAGCATCAAAACTTAGTTTTCGGGGCGATGCGTGGTACGACGGCGTTAAACATCAACGAGAATTTCAGATACGTGAGCTAGCATGGCAAGGCAATCTTGCTGCCTTGGGCCAATGGGGCAATGCTTTTGATCTAAAAATCGGACAGCAGGTGCTTACCTGGGGAACTGGTGATTATGTTTTTCTAAACGATCTTTTCCCAAAAGATTATCAGTCATTTTTTTCTGGCCGTGATGATGAGTATTTAAAAGCGCCCAGTGCTTCTATTAAGCTATCGGGGTATTGGGAGGCCATAAATATAGATGTTGTGGTGACACCTGAATTTGAACCTGATATCGGTATTACAGGAGAAGTATTTTCCTTTTTTAGCCCCCAAGCCAATGAAAATATCGCGCCAGCTTATACCGTAAGTAATGACAATACGCCAAGTGGTAGTGAAGTGGCGTTGCGGGCGCATCGTACATTTAGCAGCTCGTTTGGGAGTATTGAGGCTGCGCTTTACGGATATCGAGGCTATACCAAGCAACCTACGGCCACAGATGAATTGGGTGCGCCGCGTTATAGCCGCTTAAATGCCATTGGCGCCAGCGTAGTTATGCCGTTGGGTAAAGGGATTGCAAATGCAGAGTATGCGTATTACCGGAGTGTAGATGATAGCGAAGGAACTGATCCATCTGTGAGTAACTCCCAGAGCCGGTATTTACTTGGTTATAGCCAAGAAGTGATGGCTAATGTAACGGGCGCTGTGCAGTGGTATACCGAAGCCACTCAACATCATGATGCTTTATTGGTTCACTCACTCTACCCAGAATATGAGCAAGAAGCGTATCGGCATTGGGTTACAGGTCGTATTACATGGCAGGCATGGCGACAAACCCTCACCATCAATAGCTTTCTATTTTATTCGCCTACGGATAATGATGGTTACTTGAAAGCTAGCGCCAGCTATTCCCCTACCGATAAGTGGCAGGTTCGAGGCGGTGTTAATTTATTTAGTGGCGAAGAATCGCATACGTTCTTTGCTCAATTCGAAGACGCCAGTAACGTCTATTTTGCATTTAGGTTTTTTTATTAGTTTGCGCAGCAAACAAATGTAGTCGCGATTTTTGTACGAATTAGCGGTGTACCATTAATTAACTGGGTGCGATTATTTAAGAGGAAATGATAATGTCTCAAGAAAAAGCATTAACCGCTTTTGCGGGTTTCATGGTGTTGTTATCGGTAGTGTTAACGGTGTGGGTTCATCCAAACTTTGTATGGTTTACGGTATTTGTTGGCGCCAACCTATTTCAGCAGAGTTTTACTGGCTTTTGCCCCGCCACCCTTTTTTTTAAAAAGGTATTGGGGCTAAAAAGCGAAAGAGAGCTGGCTCAACAGCAAAACTAGTTTAACGATAAGCTAATTTCAGTACTAGTTAGGGCACCAGTTAGGCTTAAGCGTTTAAGGCTAACTACGCTTACCAAGAACCATACATAGGGTTAGGTAAAATAAACAAGCTAGTACCGACTTCAGGCAGTATCGCTGGCAGATAAGCGTCTTCCTGCGTTACTCCTTGAAAATCTTCAATATTATCGCCAATTTGCATAATTATATTATGCGGTTTGTTCCAACTATCACTTGCTGCTTCATTAGTAAGTGAGCAAGCTGGCGAGCCTTGTTTTACAGCATTACGGCGACGATCTTTATCGTTTTCAATATATTTATGATCAACGGCCTCTTTATCGGCAGGTAATCTGCCCATAATACAGGTATTGCTTGGTGTAAGCGGCAAGCCCATAGCAAGCAAGTTATTCCATGTGTGGGCGTCTAAGGTTTTATCGCGATTAGTAATAAGGGCAATTTTCCCGCCTCTTTCAATCACCGTTGCTAGAAACTTGTCTACACCAGGAACCAACGTAGCTTCTTCTCGTTTAATCCATGCATTCCAGCTTTCGCTTGAATAACCCATGCCTTTCGACTCACGCTCTTCTTGATAAAGGCTGTTATCAAGCACAGTTTCATCTACATCTAATACAATCACCGATGGGGTTTGTTGATTATCAAAAGACGCGGGCAATGCAGCGGTAGCTTGTTTGTAAACATAGGCACTAAGGAGTGGATATTCTTTGCTCTGGCGTTGGTATTTCACTGAGTTTGATAGTGAAAACGAAGCTTCTGGTGCGACGGCCGCGGTGTCAGCCTGTTGTGTGGTAACACATGCCGATAGCGCACTTAGCGCTAAACAAGACACGGCAATAGGTCGCAGTGCGGTCTTAAAAGAAATCGAAGCAGTGGTAAACATGTTTATAGTCCTTGCTTAGCGTTAACAGTCTGTATTCGCCAATGAAAATTTTGATGCGTTACTTTGACACAAAACGTTCCGGCTTCAAAATAAAGGTAACTTGCCCGAGCTTCACTTTGTCGTATTACTGATAAAACTAACTAGCGCCGGGCCTAATGCTTCTGCAAAGTCTCAGGCAAAGTCGAGTAAATCGGTGCCAAAGAAGTTATCGATAATGCATCGCCATTCACCGCTGTCGTTTCGCTGCATCACATACACCGCTCGTTTGCCGTCGCAAGGTAATGTGTGGGGAGCGGCTTTTGGCACTAGGTAAAGCTTAGCGATTACTAAGGCTACATCACCCGCCTCAATTACAATTTCATCGCCGGTGGTAACGATATGCTCCGGCATGTATTTGCGTTGGAAAGTTTGTAGTGCGCTAACACAATCGTGCTGGGCTGTGCCTTTCAGCGGCGTAGATACCACCTTGGCATTATCGCCATAGCAGGCGCTAACCGAAGCAGGGTCGTTTTCGTTTACCGCGTTGTGCAAACGGGCTAATAACTGAGTGATGTTGTTCATGGCTGTCGTCTCGTTTGTTTTTACCGCGAAGACAGACTTAAGAAAAACCCGCCTTGGCGGCGGGTTTTAGTGATGTTTTACGTACGCACTAACTTTCCCGCCAATTATTAAGAATAATAGCGAGGAGGATAATTGAGTTTAACGCCAAACCTTGGCGCGGTGCTGAAAACAGCAATGTGCGTAATGTCATAACCGCAGTATTTAATTTGCCGAATAAAAAGTCAACGACTTTGTATTGTTTCAATAGTCAGTGAGGGCGAAGCGCATGCCTCATGACACGCCGTAAACCCATCCATGGGGGCTCCGCTGCCGCATCCTTGCGGTAGAGGGTCATGAGGCTCGCTCTCAACCCTCACTCTGAAACATAGCGGGCTACTTCGCCACAGCATCCCTGCTGTGGAGGGTTCCGATTGCCCTAGTACACCATCTATACTGAGTTCGTACGGTAGTGCTCGGTATACCCATCCATGGGCGTTGTTGATTTATTGGAATGTTGAATAGTTTGTGAACACTAACAAGATGTCGAATACTCAAATTATATGTTTACAGTAAAAGGGAAATATTATGACACCTAGTGAATTAGTCAAACGATGGGTAGCGGCGTTTAACGAGGGCGATGCAGATAAAATGGCGAGCTTCTATGCCGAAAATGCCATTAACCATCAGGTGGCCAACCTTCCGGTGGAAGGAAAAAAAGCCATACATGCTATGTTTTCAAATGAATTCGCTAATGCTGAAATGGTATGTATTGTTGAGAACATTTTTGAAGATGGTGATTGGGCCATTCTAGAGTGGAAAGACCCTATTGGTATTCGGGGATGTGGCTTTTTTAACGTTAAAAACAACCTTATCGTTTTTCAACGTGGTTATTGGGACAAGTTAAGCTTTTTGAGGGCTCATGATTTACCTATTCCCGATTAGCGGCCTATGATTGAGTAAATCGGTACTAATAAACTCGTCAGATGCCGAGAAAGGTGTTTTTTAAAGGGTATTTCCATCGAAAATATAGTTAAATATCTACATTCACTTGGCGAGGAGGGCTGGGAAATTATCGACTTAGATTTTCAGATGGACCCAACTATACCCGGTGGTCCTACGCACTTTCATGGCGTGGCGAAAAGGCCCAAAAAATAACGAGAGTATTAGCGAATGGATAGCCTATTAGTACCAATGTTTGCCCATGTTTTACTGTGCACCTTTCTTTATATACTTTTAACTTTCGTGAGAGCGCCAAAGGTGTGGGGAATAGGTCGCAACCACGATGGCACCAACCCATTCGATACTATTCAACCTAAAATTAGCGCTAATTTAAGTAACCAATTCGAGTGGCCGTTATTTTTTCATATTATTTGCGTTGTATTAATAGTTAAAGGGCTTGAATTCACCTCGCTTTATGTTGCTTTTGCTTGGGTGTTTATCGCTGGGCGGATAGTACATAGCGCGGTACAAATATTAACGTCAAACGTACAATTGCGAGGCTTGGTCTTTACGCTAAATTTTCTGGCTGTTTTAGCAATGTGGGGCTTGTTCGTTGCTGAAACCGTGGTTGCACAAAGCTAGTTCAAAGTACAATAAGGCTTCTTATGACAAAAATCGTGGTTTTTGGAAACTCAGGTTCAGGAAAGTCTACCTTAGCTAAGAATTTGGTAAAGGTGCGCCACATCGCACATTTAGATTTGGACGCGGTGGCCTGGGCGCCCTCAAATGCGTCCTCTAGCCCACCTAGTCGTTTGCTTATCAGCGAATCAAAGGTGCTTATTGAAACTTTCTTATCTAAAAATACATCGTGGGTTATTGAGGGTTGCTATTCCGATTTGCTCGCTGAAGTCTTGCCTTATGCCGATGAGCTTATCTTCTTAAATCTACCCATTAACCTTTGTGTAGAGAATGCTAAGGCACGCCCATGGGAACCTCATAAGTATGCGTCTAAGCAAGCACAAGATGCTAATTTAAGTATGTTGTTAGACTGGATAAAGGACTATGAAAATAGAACAGATACCTTTTCCAAGCAAAGTCATCAAGCCTTGTACGATAGCTTTGAGGGAACCAAAACCATGTACACCTCAAACAGCCACAGTGAAAGACAATGAAAGATAGTGAAGCACAGTGACCTACGACGAGTTTAATCAGTTTTGTGGTGGGTTGAAGGCTACAACTTATGTAATGCAATGGAATAACTCCCATGTATGGA
Source organism: Alteromonas sp. 38 (assembly GCF_902506055.1). NCBI lineage: Bacteria > Pseudomonadati > Pseudomonadota > Gammaproteobacteria > Alteromonadales > Alteromonadaceae > Alteromonas > Alteromonas sp. 38. Next base: position 4,399,420 of record NZ_LR733300.1, on the reverse strand, counting down.
AGGTGGGCGGTAAAGTATTTGCCATAGGCGGTTTAGGCAAAAACGGTGAACGCGCTTTTATTTTCAAAACCTCAGATCTCAATTACCACTTTTTGAGTGAAAAACCCGGCTATCGCCCCGCGCCTTATTTTGCGTCTCGGGGTATGAAATGGATCCAGCAATTTGGCGGCGATGAAACTCAAATTAAAATAAACATTGAACAAAATGTAGAAGATCTCAACGAAGAGCTTAGCTACTACTTACACGAGTCATACAAGTTAGTGTCGCTAGGACTTACCAAGAAAAAACAAAAGGAACTAGGGTTAAATCAGGGAGGGGCTCAAAAGTAGTGCTTCACTTCATTCGGATTGAGTTTTGAGAAGCGCTTTAAACCCGGAATACCAACTAGGTAGTGCAACTGTGCCATGAGACTCATCGTCAAAGTAACGTTTCCGCAGTGTTAGTTCGTCGGACTGATTGGCATTCAATTTATCGAAAAACTGATATCCCCACGCTAAGTTTGTTTCGCCAATCTCGCCAAATGCGGTGTTGTTGGCAAAGGTAAAGTACACGTTACCTGCTGGTATTTTCTGCTGCGCTAAATTGCTAGCAAGTGTGCGATTTAAGTAGTTGTTATCCCACAAGTAAGTAGCATCAATAATTAGGTAATGAGTGAAAACACCTGACTTATTTAGCAGTGCGTATGCAGCAAATAGCCCCCCGAAAGATTCTCCTACCAGTACTCGCTTATCAGAGGTTCTAAATTGGCTGTCTATTTGCGGAATTAATTCGCTTTCAAAGAAGTGTAAATAGTTGGCGGCGTTGCCAATGCCTTCGAACTTTTCCAGTAAACGGCCATTCAATTCCCAGTCAACATCGGTAGGCGTTAGATCTCGCTCCCGTATGGCGTTAGTACTATTGGGTATCGCTACAACAATAGCTTGTTGAACTTGTCGCTCCAACGTTGGTGTACTTAAACCTTCGAGCATGCCGGCAATTGCTCTGGTGCGATGAATATCCCCATCAAGCACATACACCACGGGAAACCTATGTTGCTTGTTCTCATAATATGAAGGTGGAAGGTATACATGATAAAGTCTATCTTCATTCATGACAGTAGAGGTCACTGAGTATGAATGTGTAAACGAATTAGTCTCTTCAGCGTTAATAGAAAAAGCTATTGCAAGAAGTAACACAAGTGATATTGCTTTTAGCATGGTGAAGTCCTTTTGTATTCACGCATAGATTAATTCATTTGGTGGCGGCTTATAGCTTTGACTATAACACTCAATTACCGGAAGATAGGGCGATAATTTAACATGGCCAGCCAATTGTTAAAGGCCATTAATAACAGGGTAAGACCATGCCAAAGGCAAGTGAAATTAAAAAGAATCACACCATCGTTTATGGTGGTAAAACGTGTATTGTGAGAGATATCGAACGTTCAGTACCTCAGGGCCGTGCGGGCGGCAGTATTTATCGCATGCGTATGTACGACGTGGTTAGCGGCGCTAAGTTTGATGAAACCTTCAAAGATTCAGACATGCTAGAAATGGCTGATTTAGTGCGTCGCCCTGTGATGTTCTCTTACATTGATGGCGACGAGTATGTATTCCTCGATAACGAAGATTACACGCCATACCACCTAAACAAAGAAAGCATTGCTGACGAAGCCTTGTTTATTAACGAAAAGACCGAGTCTATTCAGGTGTTAATTGTAAGCGACGTGCCAGTGGCGTTAGATTTGCCAATGAGTGTAGAACTCGAGGTAACTGAAACCGACCCTTCGATTAAAGGTGCATCAGCAACCTCGCGGACTAAGCCTGCTACTTTATCGACGGGCTTGGTGGTTCAAGTGCCTGAGTACATCAGTACGGGCGAGTGGATAAAGGTAAATACCGAAGAGCGTAAATTCCAAAGTCGCGCGTAAGTTCACGAATTTTAGTTGCGCCTTAAAGAATACCAAGGCGCAACTATGTCATGTTTTGTTTCCTGCAAGCCTTAGCGTTTAAAAGCAAATACATTACCCAATGTTAGTTTCAAGCTCACATTCCTTATTAAATTAATCGTTTAAGCTGGCATTGGGCAGTGTATAATCACTGGCTAAGGTGATGTTATAGCATTACAAAAACAATCTATTTTATATCGAAAACTAGGTAAAAATATGAAGTTTAAAACGTATTCTTGGGTCAGTATCCTCTCTATTTGTTTTTTATTAGTTGGGTTTGGGGCAAGTGCAAAAGACATAGAAGTTGCAGGCACTTTAGTGGCCGAAGGTAGCCGAGAAAACATTAGTATTCCTGTGGGAACGGGTGGGGGGAACAGCACTGAACCAGAAACCTTTATCCCAGTAACCGTTATCAATGGGGGTAAGTCAGGACCTGTACTTGCTACCATCGCTGGCGTTCATGGCTATGAATATAATTCAATATTGGCCACTGAAAAATGGCTTGCGAATATCGATCCTAGTACGATAGCCGGTACTATCATTGCGGTGCGAGTAGCGCATATACCTGCTTTTGAAGAGAAAAGTATTTACGTAAACCCTTATGATAGAAAGAACCTAAACAGAAGCTTTCCGGGCAAGGTTGAAGGCACGCAGACAGAGCAAATAGCGTGGAATCTATCGAACCACGTTATTGCAAAAGCCGACTTTATTATCGACCTTCATAGTGGTGATGGAGCTGAGTGGCTTGCCGGTTTTGTGGGTGTCTATGGTGGGCCGCTTTCCAGTAATTACGCACAAGCCATGTTAGTGGCAGAAGGGTTTCAATTCCCAAATATCGTAACCTACAAAATGAAAACACAAAAACAAGTTGATACTCGTCGTTCGCTCAATCGCCAAGCGGTAGCCCATGGTGCACCTACCATTTTGGTTGAAATTGGTGAGAACGGCTCAAAAAAAGAAGAGCACATAAATGCGATGGTAACAGGGCTTGAAGAGGCCACTCGTATTTTGGGTATTACTTCGCCTTCTAGTATTAATACCAGCAAAGCTGACTTAGCTTCACAGGGGGCACCTGACCGTCGATATTTTGAAGGTACTTTTTCTGTACCGGTTAACTTTTCGGGTTTATGGTTTCCTGAAATTACTACAGGCCAATTTTTGAAAAAAGGTGATATGTTAGGGGTAGTAAAAGACTATTTTGGCAATACGGTTGAAACTGTTATTGCGCCAGAAAGCGGCTTTGCGCTTTACGGATTATCGGGGCCTTCAGTAAAACAAGGGCAAAGCATTATGACTATTGCCAAGCAAGTAAAATAGGAAGATTTGGCTCAATAATTAGCTTAAAAATTTTGTTTTAATCTTAATATAGCAAGATGAGGCAGTGGCATTCCCGCTTGCGGTAATGTCACTGCCCACAATACTAGATGTTTGCTACAACTGCGTTGTAGAAAGCTTCTGGGCTAGTTGCTTCGTTTGCTGCAACTGATAATGCCATTTCAGCACGAACAGCCGTAACAACATCAGCGCGAGCCGCTTCGTTTACTTCTAAAATATCAAGCATTGCCGTTAGGTGTGCGCCTGAACCTTGGCTAGCTTCTTCAATAACGTTGTTAAAGTTATTTTGAATGAATACAGCAGCAGTAGCCATTTTACCTTCACAAGAATCAGCAGATGATACTTTTGAAGAAACCGCAGTTGTCCCTAAATCCCAAATAATGTTTGAAATTGCAGCAGCTGTGCCGTTATCATCAAAAATAACAGCGCCAATACCACAGTGCTTCCACGGGTTGATGTTGTCATCAGCTGATACGTTCCCAGCAAAAGCGGTAGTCGTAAGAAGAGCGGCAAGTGTTAGTTTTTTAAACATGTTTATATTCCTCTGATTGTTATTAGTAATAATGTGAAATGAGCAAGCCGAAGTCAGTACCATGCTTGTTATCAATATTTGCTCTCACGTCCCAGCGCTGATTAATTGCATATCGCGCGGTAACAGAGAGGTAATGTTGATCCTTCGATGGCTGGTTAACAAACCATTGTTGTCCTACTGCCAATGACATTGCTATTTCTGGCGCAACATGCGCTACGCCACCCACTTCTGAACCCACAGCGATAAAGCCGCCATTCAGATTAGAGCTGGTAATAGAAGTACTAAGCGCCGCGTAACCTACAAGGTTGTGACGAAACGCCCAAGACTTCCCAATAAAACTGTCGATATAACCTGCGCCGCAGTGGGTGCAGTTATTAGCTTGTTCTTTGTAGCCAAAGGCCAGTTTCCAGGCCCAATTGCTATCAAGTGGTAATCCTGATTCAGATGCATTTAAGTTAATAATTCGCACCGGCGTAAATTCTTTTACTGCTAGTCCTTCACCCTCTAGGTAGCGAAGACGAAGATTAAAGGTAGTGAGTTCAGAGTAGGGAATTCGCCCCGCATTTAGCGTGAGTAGGTCGTAATAATTAGCCCGAAAGTTCAACTCCCCCGCTAAGTCGCCTGCTGGTGTGTTATACAAACCAAGGCCAATACGTGTGGTATCTTGTGCCTCATGAGGAGGGCGTCTATCTACGCTTTTCCAGTTTGGTTTACCTGGCGCCATCGCAAACCGCCTTATCATGGCCTGCCGCTTTTGTGCTTGTTGTGTAACGGTGAGGTCGTCTTCTTTTTGTTCAATAAACGCAAAATAGTCGTATAGGGTATCAATAACTCGTATCGCCGATGCGTCATCTAAAGCAGCAAGTTGCTGTTGCGTGTCTTTAGGCGCACTTTCTAGAATTTGCAGTAAGGTTTGCTGTTCTTTGCTGGTTAATTGTTGCCAGCGGTCATAAAGTGTTTGCTGACGTGAGCCATGGTAGATAACGCCATTAAACATGGTACGGCTAGTTTGATGGCGCTGCATCATTACCACTAAATCAAATGGCATCACCCACACCTTATTGGGGGCAATCAGAGATTCATCGAAAACTAAGCTGAGTAACTTTGCTAATTGGTAGGCACAGTTTTGCTCAAAGAAATAATAGGTCATTGTGGCATTTTCTAGCTCCCATAAATGGGCAAGTAGAAATTGAATATCGTCTTGGGATAGGGCAAGTTTATATTCCCACATATCGCGAAGCTCGGTTTCGCTATAAGTTAAATGATGATGGTGGTATTGCTGGTTAGAGAACTTACCTTGATAGCCGCCCAATATGCCTTTAGTGATGTAAACCAACTTGTTTTCGTTATCGGGCACCTTGGCCCCATAAGAGAAGGTGTTATCGAGTAAGCCGTCTTCTGATTCACCATTAAACTTCAAAAATACATGGCCAAACATCGACGCGGGGTTACCTAAGTAGCCTGAAGCAAAAATAAGGCTGGCGCTGTGGGTAGAAAAAGCATCTAAATATTCTTCATACTGTGGGCATGCCACGTCAGGGAAGCTAAGTGTGGGTAACTGTTTTTCTATAAAACGTTTACGTGCGGGAAATTGACACTGGCTTTTGGGGTTTTGCGAAAAGGCGTGAATAGTCGCTTCAAGTTCTGAAAGTGGATTTTCAAAGCCATTTTCTGCTAAATAGAAGTTACTGCCATTGTGGTTTAGCGTTACTGCGGTTTGCTCAGCATGTAATAGCTGCTTCCACACCTTGTGTGATGCTAGGTTATTTATATGTTGAGACGCATCGTTAGCGTAAACTAGCGTTACGGTACAAAAAAATACAATACAACAGCGGCTGAAAAAGGAATACAACGCAACTTCCTAGACTAAATCCATTTAAATTCGCGACAACGACGTAAAATAAACCGTTTCGTTGCGCAATGAAGATTGCAGAATATGCCTTCGCTGCGGGGTATATACAAGTTCCAATTACAGATAATTTGTTACTAATTGCTACTAGGTGCCTTAAATTTCGCTTCAAAAAGGTGAGGTGAAAACCATTTTCTTTCACCTCGTTTGTGCTTAAGGGAAACTAAAAATCAATAAATTAAAAAAGGAGGGCTGTAATTGGATCTCGTTACTTATTGGCTAACCGCTGATGGCGCTATCTCGATAACTACCGCCGCAGTGCTAATAGCAACCTCTACGATGACGTCCTTGATAACCGCCACCTTTGGTATTGGCGGTGGCGTGTTGCTTATTGCGGTAATGGCGGGAAGCTTGCCAGTATCTGCACTTATCCCTGTGCATGGGTTGGTACAGTTAGGTTCAAACGGCAACCGAGCACTAATGACCTTTCGTTATGTTGATTGGTCTATGGTGAAGTTCTTTTCGTTTGGGGCGTTGTTGGGGGCGGTGCTGGCTACGTTTATAGTCGTGCAATTGCCTTTAGTGGTTATTCAATTTGCTGTAGCGGGTTTTATCTTATTTTTGGTGTGGGGCAGCAAACCGAAAGCGCAGGAAATGCAACCCGCAGGGCGAAGTCTAGCGGGGCTGGTCACCACGTTAATTTCTATGTTTGTCGGGGCTACGGGGCCGTTAGTAGCCGCTTTTGTGCATCGAAATAACTACAATAAAATGCAGATAACCGCCACCATGGCCTCGTGCCTTACCTTTCAGCATGGGTTAAAAGCGTTCGTTTTTACCTTTGTTGGATTTTCTTTTTTTCAATGGTTAGGGTTAATTTTTGCCATGATTATAAGTGGCGCAGTGGGGACTTACGTGGGGCTAAAAGTACTCAAGAAAATTCCAGCCGACAAATTTCTCGTGTTATTTAAAGTTATTGTCACCTTATTAGCTTTTCGCTTAATTGTTCAAGCAACAGCTGACTTAGTGTAGGTCAGCCTGTTCGCTATTGTTTGTCTATGAATTACTCAACGTAAGCGTGATAGGCGAATATCTTCGCCTATCACTTTACATTTTTTATCGTAATTTACATGTTAGCTCGCTTTGGGAACGGGCCAGCTAAAAGCGATAGCTTGCTGAGACCTGCCATTCCCTGCCAGTCCCAGGCAGTTTATCCCCTACCGCAATATCGACATCTGATACGCGGTTAACACCCGCGGTATGAGCGGTATAGTACTTATCAAACGCATTTTGAAGCTGTGCCGACACGCTGAAAGCTTGTGTAAGTTGCCAGCGTGCGCCTATATGTATAAGCCCGTAACCTGATGTACTGCTTTCATTTTGGAGGGCAGACGTATGATTTTGCGCACCCGCTAAATGAGAAGTAACCGACAACATAAGCGGCGATTGCATTAGCTCGCTTTGCCACTCGATACGGGTAGTTAGTTGCTCGGGGGCAATGCGAAATAGCGCGTCGTCTATATCGTCACGGTTACCATGGCTAACACTGGCGGTTGAGGTTAACAACAAGTTATTCGATAGCTTAGCGTTAATAGTTACATCAGCTCCTTTAATAACAGCGTCAGTATTAGTCCATTGAAATGGTGTATCTGACCCCATCATGGTTGAGAACATAACTGCGGCTGCATTGCTGCTCGGTGTGCCAGCAATGTAGTCTTCTATGTCTTGGTAATAAAGCCGTGGTGAAACCGTCCAGTTGTTTTTGCTGTAAGTAACACCAAACTCAATTTGACGAGCAGTTTCCTTATCAAGTTCAAGGTTACCAATGTAATTGAGCCCGTCAGCCATGCCGCCTGTAATGCCTAACGGTAACCAGGTGTAACGTTCGTAATAGTTGGGCGCACGGTTTTTTTGTGAGATACCCGTAAATACTGTCATGGTTTCGCTTACGGGTACTTGAATAGTGGCTGCCGCATCTAGCATATTGTAGGTTTCACTACGTTCGGCATTGTTGAAGTTAGACGCTAGCATAGCCACCGCATCGTTCATCATCACCATGTTAGAGCCAATTGCATCAGCGTCCATATCAATTTGGGTATAACGAAGGCCCAGCAAGTAATCAGCGGTGTCGGTTGTTCGATGCCATTCGGTGAAACCACTGTAGGTATCGCGGGTAATATCGCTAAAGTTGTTGATATAAAATGCGCTGTTATTCGGGTTGGTGATAACAGAATTATTTCGGCTGTGTAAATGGCTAAAGCCTACTTCGAGTTCACCATCAAGGGCAGGTGTAATGTAAGTTGCCTCTACACCCTGCGCCACAGAATCGGCGTCGTTTTGTCTAGCCATGCTTGCCATTGAAATCGCGCGTTGGGAAGCATTATCCATGGCGTGTTGGTTGCTATTGCCAAACACGCTCATTTTCAACATACGCTCATCATCGGCTTGATATTGATAACCTAAGCGATACCACGCCGCGTCTATAAACGAAATATCCATTGCAAGCGCCGCAGTGCCGCTGTTGTTAGTGTTCAGTGTTTGGTAGCTGACATCTAGACTATGCTTGCCCCAACTATAGCCCGCGCGCAGTTTTCCGCCGTTTCTTTGGTACTGAGAATTAGGAATAGTTATGTTTGAGGCGGTATTGCTAGAACCAGCCTCGCGATCTTCGCGTTGCTGGTGGGTGAATGCGCCGGTAAAAAAGCCATTGTCTGCGCCATAAAACGCATTGGCTTGGTACTGCTGTGCATCGCCGGGAGAAAATGCACTGGCGCTGGCATTAAACTGCAGGCCGTTAGCTTGTGAAAATAAGTGCTGAGCGTCGGCACGAATGTCTAGCTTACCACCTAAGGTTTCAACCCCTGCACTTACCGGTACTATTCCGCGATACAGCACGGCCTGAAGCCCTGGTTCAGGTAACACGTGTGAAAGCGGGGAGTCCATGGAATTTGGACCTGCGCCCGCTATATCTACTCCATCAATAGTCACGCCGACTCTGTCACCATAAAGGCCACGATACTGGATTAGCCCAGTTACGGGGCCATTTCGCGAAATAGTCACGCCAGGTAGCGTGGCGAGTTGATCACCATAGTCAGCTTCGGTATTGGTAGAGGCTGAAACGGGCGCATTATTGGTGGCGGTGAGCGGTTCGCCAATAACGGTAATCACTTCTGTTGATGAAGTTTCTTGAGCATACAAAAAGGGGGATAAGCCAGCAGAACATACTGCTAGTGCAATGGCTGTTTTTTTCATAATTATTCCATTTCTAATTAAACAACGTCAGCGATAAAGCTGATTAAAGCGCGTTATAAGTAAAGTGTGATGGGAAAACTATGAAAGAGGTGGAGCGCGCGAGAGCGGAGCTGCGTAGGCGTATGCCGTGTAGGGTCGCTGTGCAATGGCAGTAGCTAGGTTGTTAAAGCGAACAAAGGTGATTAAAGGAAGTGAAAAGTCAGGAGCCGTAACCGCATTGGGTAAATCAGAAAGTAGACTGTTGGTACAGTCGATATGTTCTACCGGTACCTTGCTGATATCGACACTAACATAAACAAATTCACCGGCATGCTCAGTAGCGCTTAATGATATCCAGCGCATGGTACTGCCAGTACAAATGAGTTCTATATCGTTACTGCTGTCATTCAATTCAGTAGTCAGTTGCTGCGCCTTTTCCATTGTTACAGCCGCAAGCTTCAATGCCATCGCATTTTGCAATAGCAAGGTTAGGCAAACTAGCAGTGTAAATAATGACTTCAATGGCAAAGCGCTATTCTATTTCTACCGGAACTTACTTAATAATACGTTAAATATAGGATGTTGAAAGGGGTTTTTACCGCGTGTTATTTAATCTTTAGTCCTAACGCTTGAAGCTTACGGTACAAGGTTCGCTGGCTGATACCCAGTGCTATGGCAAGGGAATCTATACTGCCTTCATGTTTTGCTATTACCTCTTCTAGGTACTTAGCTTCAGCAGCTTCCAGAGTGAGAACACTTGCGCTGTTATGGGATGTGGGCTCGCAGACTAACTCGGGTAAGTCTGTGGGGTAAATAACATTTTCATCTGCCAATAAGTACGCTTGCTCCACAATATTCTTAAGCTCACGAATGTTACCTGGATAGGTATAGTGGCTTAGCACTTCAAGAGTGGATTTGTGTAAGCGTTTTTTCGAGGGGAGTTCATGCAACATGTGGCTGCACAGCATGGCAATATCGCTTTGACGCTCGCGAAGCGGCGGAAGGTGTATGGGGAAGCCCGCAATTCGGTAGTAGAGGTCTTGTCTAAATTCACCTTTTTCCACCAAGGACTTTAAGTCTTTATGGGTAGCGCATACTAAACGGAAATCGGCTTTTTTAACTTGAACGCTTCCAACTGGGCGGTAGGTTTGAGTTTCAAGCAACCGCAGTAACTTCACTTGCATGGTAAGAGGAACATCGCCAATTTCGTCAAAAAACAGCGTTCCACCTTGGGCGGCATCAACCAACCCCTTCTTGTTCGATTGCGCGCCTGTAAAAGCACCTTTCTCGTAGCCGAATAACTCCGATTCAAAAAGCGAATCAGCTAACCCAGTACACTCTATTACTACAAAAGGTTTTTCGGCGCGGTGGCTACTGGTATGCAGGGCATGAGAAACCAGCTCTTTACCTGTACCCGTTTCACCTTGAAGCAACACGGCTATATCGGATTTTGCGGCCCGATTAATTTTATTCAGCATCGCTTTAAAGGCGGCAGACTCACCTATCATTTTACCCTTAGTCGGGTAATTTGAGGCGAACGCGAGTTTATCTAATATTTCTAAGTAACCAAGCAGGTCGCCGTTAGCATCGTGAACCGGTCGCATGAGAATATCACAGTAGCTTTGACCGCTTTTTGTGGTGTGAATGTGAACCACACTTGCAGTGCGGCCGGTTTCTTTGCATTGTTGAATAGGGCAACTTTCACCGCATTGATCACAAGGCTTGGTATTACCGTGTGACACCTTAAAGCACTGGCTATTTCCCGGAATAATATCCACAGGATAGGTATTACGATAAGGCTGATTAACCGCTTCTATTACATATTGATGATTGATGAAAATAGCGGGTTTATCGATGGCGTCTATCATTGCTTGAACAATCGAGATATTCATGTAACAGCTTCACCTAGCAATACGGGCTGGGTATGCATGACGTATGCACACAATTCGAACCCACAAGATAACTAATCTAGGTTTAAGGTATCACATTGGCACGCGCCTTGTAGGTCTGTTGATGAACAAGTGTGTAACTTCAAACCCAACATATGTAGGTGGGTAACTCTCCGGTACGAGGAAAAAAAATGAAAATGACATTAACGGTTGGTGTAATAGGTGGATTACTTTTGTCAACTGGGCTGTCGGCCAAAACTCTGCAGCCGCAAGACAGCTTAGCGACACAACAGGAAACGGAAGCCGTCATACTAGCAGGACCCGAAGGCAAGTTAAATCAAGCACGTACCAATGCTAAAGCATTGGGTGGTGCTTTAAAAGCACGGCTGCAACAAGCGATAGCTAAGGGCGGTTTAGAAGAAGGTGTAGAAGCATGTTATGTGGCCGCTGGGCCTATCGCGCAAGCACTCAAGAAGGATGGTTGGACCGTGGGGCGCACCGCGCTGCGGGTGCGTAATCAAGACAACCAACCAGATGGATGGGAAGAAACCCAATTGCACGAGTTTGCAGATGCCTTATCTAAGCAATTGCCTATGCCGCTAGAGGCATCACGTTGGAATGAGGAAACCGGTGAATTACGCTATATGTCAGCGATTGTTACGGGGCAAGTGTGTACGGCTTGTCATGGCAATAACGTGGATCCTGCGGTGTTAGGTATTATTAGGGAAAAATACCCTGAAGACACCGCAACGGGCTTTGCGCCAGGAAGTTTAAGAGGTGCTTTTACACTTACCTATTCACCCGAATAGCCTTTTCTTTTTTCAAGGAAATGCAACGTGTCTTTACCGGCATCCGTTAACGGCACGCCATGCATTTTTTCCTGCATTCCCCACCTTTCCTGTAAACGCCCCACTCTCAAACCTTTCCGCTACTGCTCATATCACTTTTTTGTGTCAAAAATGGCACTGATTGACATTTTTGGCGCATTCTCCTCTCATCTTGTTTGAGGTGGATCAAGGCGGTAAATCCAACTTGATGGAATAATTGCGCCGCATGGTAGGGAATACAGGTGGTGATGGGCAATCGTGCCATAGCTGGCGCAAAGCTTGCTAAACCTCCTTCAGAAGTACAAGTCTTACGGTGCGGCCTTATTTTTAAGGTTATTGATTTAAAAGAATTTTAGCGGCTTGCCGTACTGTTTTTTAACTAGGGAGAAAACCCATGAGCGATACGTTAGTCGAGCTATCGCGGTGGCAATTTGCGCTAACTGCGATGTTCCACTTTATATTTGTGCCCTTAACCTTAGGGTTGAGTTTCATGCTTGCCATTATGGAATCCGTTTATGTAATGACAGGCAAAGAAATTTACAAACAAATGACTCAGTTTTGGGGCAAGTTGTTTGGTATTAACTTCGCCATTGGTGTGGCTACCGGGCTCACTATGGAGTTCCAATTCGGAATGAATTGGTCATACTATTCTCACTATGTTGGGGATATTTTTGGGGCACCGCTGGCTATTGAAGGTCTGATGGCGTTCTTCCTAGAATCTACTTTTGTTGGGCTGTTCTTCTTCGGCTGGGATAAAATGTCAAAGGGAAGGCATTTAATGACCACTTGGTTAGTGGCTATTGGCTCTAACTTCTCAGCACTATGGATCCTCATTGCCAACGGCTGGATGCAATACCCTATAGGGGCTGAATTCAATTTTGAAGCCATGCGCATGGAAATGACAAGCTTTGCTGAGGTTATCTTTAACCCGGTAGCACAAGTTAAGTTTGTGCATACTGTTTCAGCTGGTTACGTAACGGGGGCCATGTTTGTATTGGCTATTTCGAGTTACTACTTACTAAACCATAAGCATATTGCCTTCGCTCGACGTTCCTTTGCCATTGCTGCGAGTTTTGGCTTAGCGGCTACCTTGTCAGTTATTGTGCTTGGTGACGAAAGTGGCTACGAATTAGGAGAAGTGCAAAAAGTAAAATTGGCAGCGGTTGAAGCGGAATATGAGACCCATCCAGCACCTGCGCCTTTTACTGTATTTGGTATTCCTAATGATGACAAAGAAGAAACCGAATACGCACTTCAAATTCCTTGGGCGATGGGCATTATTGCTACTCGTTCACTTACTGAGGAAGTTAAAGGCTTAAAAGACATTAAAGCAGAAAACCGCTTACGTATTCTTGATGGTATTAAAGCGTACGGTTTGCTCGATAGTGTTCGAGATGGAACGGCTTCAGCAGAAGAACTCGCGCTGTTTGAGGCACACAAAGATAATATGGGTTACGCCATGTTGTTAGAGCCATTTACGGATGATGTAACACAGCCTTCTGAAGCAGCCTTACAAAAAGCAGTGGATTACAGTATTCCTCAAGTTGCCCCCTTATTTTGGAGTTTCCGCTTAATGGTGGCATCAGGCTTTATTATGTTAGCTGTGTTCTTAGCTGCCTTCTACTACAGCACCCAACATAAAATTACGCAGCCTCGCTGGTTATTAAAAGCTTCATTGTATAGCTTGCCGCTTCCTTGGGTGGCGTGTGAAGCCGGTTGGTTTGTGGCTGAGTTTGGTCGCCAGCCTTGGTCTATTGCAGAGATTTTACCGGTGCATGCGTCAACGTCTAATTTGTCTATCTCTGACATTGTCACTACGTTAGTCGCTTACTCAGCGTTTTACACTGTGATGTTCATTGTTGCCTTCTACTTAATGAAGAAATTTGCCAAAAAAGGGCCAGTGCCCCCTGAAGATAACCATAGTGATGAAGATGACGATTTAATCGACTTTGATGCAAAAGGAGCAAACGCATGATTGATTATGAATTTCTTCGCGTAGCCTGGTGGTGCCTTATTGGTGTGTTGTTGATTGGTTTCGCAGTAACCGATGGGTTCGATTTAGGTGTAGGTTCATTGCTGACCATTATTGGTAAAACAGACAAAGAACGTCGCGTAATGATTAATACCATTGGGCCGCATTGGGATGGAAACCAAGTGTGGTTCATTACGGCTGGTGGTGCCATTTTTGCAGCATGGCCGATGATTTATGCTACTGCTTTTTCTGGCTTTTACTTAGCCCTAGCACTAACGCTTATTGCGCTTTGGATGCGCCCAATTGGATTTGATTATCGCAGTAAATTGCCAAATGCTCAGTGGCGAAAAGCATGGGATTGGGCGTTATTTGCTGGCGGTTTCATCCCTGCGCTTATTTTTGGCGTGGCATTTGGTAACTTGTTATTAGGTGTGCCGTTTGAATTCGACAACACGCTTAAATCAACGTACACCGGCTCTTTCTTTGGGTTGCTTACCCCATTCGCTTTGTTGTCTGGGTTGTTGTCAGTGGCTATTTTACTTAATCACGGCGCAGCATGGTTACAAATGAAAACGGATGGTTTCATTGAATCTAGAGCACGTGTAACGTCGTTTATACTGAGCCTAGTGGCAGTAGTCTTATTCCTGATTGCCGGTGCGTGGGTAGCATTTGGGTTAGATGGTTTTGTTATTACCTCTACCGTAGATGCCTTAGCCACCTCGAATCCAATGAAAAAAGAAGTCGCTATTGAAGCGGGCGCATGGATGACGAACTACTCACGATATCCATGGATGATTATTGCGCCTGTTTTAGGTGTGGCAGCAGGGCTCGCATGTGCCATGTTTTCTCGCAAAGGAAACGCAGGGATGGCATTTGTTTCAAGTGCACTGCTGATTACTGGCGTTATATTAACTGCGGGCTTCTCAATGTTCCCGTTCTTGATGCCCAGTATCACTATGCCGGAAGCTAGCCTTACGGTATGGGATGCCACCTCTAGTCACTTAACCCTAAATATCATGTTTATTGTGGCTTGTATCTTTGTGCCTATCATCTTGTGCTATACCGCCTATGGCTACTATGTAATGCGTGGGCGAGTCAAAAATAGCGACTTAGATCAATCTCACACTATTTATTAAGGAGTAGCATATGTGGTATTTCACTTGGATCCTCGGCGTACTGCTAGCGTGTTCATTCGGTATTTTAAATGCCATGTGGCTAGAGTCTACCGAAGATATGGACCGCCCTGAAGACGCCGAATAGCTGATTTATTTAATGTTCACGGCGTAATATAAAACGTAAAAGGCAACGAGCTGGTGTATTCAACGCTCGTTGTCTTTAGTTTAACCGTTATTTTAACCAGCTATTTTAAAAGATAGGCAGTGCGATAAAGTCAATGAAAAAGTTAGACAGGCAGACATTTCAAGCTAAGTTTAATCAACTCGACAACACGCACAAGCTTGGCGCGCGCAGGCGGGTTTTGATCATCACTTTGGTGAAGTGTCTGTCTCTTTTTTCACTGATTATCGCTTTTTATTTTTTCGCTCATGCTATGCATGACTGGATAGTAGATACCCATAAAGCAAGCCAATTTCATATTGTAGGTTTATCTGTCGCGTTGTTTATTAGCTGGATAGCTCAAGGGTTGGTAAACACGCTTACGCTGTCATGTAAGAGTCAGTTGATGCAGGCTATGGAGCAAAAGTTACAACTTATTTTCGCCGAGCAACAGCACGCCCTCATTCGTCAACATTCACTTTTTTATTGGCAATCACTTTGGGTGAAGCATATTCGCTCTATTGCCAATTGGGCTTTCGATTACCGCGTACAGCAATATGTTGCAGTACTTGTCCCATTGATGGCGCTAGTCATTATTTTTTACGTTAACCCCGTAATAGGAATGGGGTTAGCTATAGCCCTTCCTATTGTTCCTTTATTTATGGTTATTGTTGGTAAAGGAGCCGCCAGCTTACATCGCAAGCATTTCGTGGCGCTTGAACGGCTAGGTGGGCTTTTTACCGATAGACTTAATGCACTGCCTTTAATGGCGAGTTATCGGGCTCACAATACGCAGATGCGTTTGCTTAATAACGCCAGCGAACAACTCAATAAACGCACCATGCGGGTGGTAGGCGTCGCGTTCTTATCATCGTCAGTATTAGATTTTTTTGCCACTTTATCGGTAGCCTTAGTTGCTGTCTTTATAGGTTTTTCACTGCTCGGCGAGCTTAACTTGGGGCCTGAAATTTCCTTACAGCAAGGGCTTTGGGTGTTACTAACGGTGCCGCTAATTTTAAGTGAAATGAAAAAACTGGGGCAGGTTTATCACCAAAAAGCTGAAGCTGAAGCGGCCAGCGAGTGTTTGTTTTCGTTGTTTGATACGTTGAACGACAATGTGTCTGTGAAGAAAGGGGAAGTGAGCAAAGGCGAAATGAAGAACAAACCATTTTCTGGGTTTGATGCGCAAAATTTCCGTGTATCCAATTTACTTAAAGCCGAGCACCTTAAGGTTGCTTTAGGAGAACATATTCGCCTAAATGGCGTTTCTGGAAGTGGTAAAACGGTATTGCTAGAGGCGTTAGCTGGCCATCGCAAAGCCTCTCACGGCTTTGACGGACATTGTGTCTGGGTGAGTCAAACTCCCGTTGTTTTACCTGGCAGCGTGAGAGAGAACCTCATACTTGATGCCCACTATAGCGATAGTGCGTTGTGCGAGGTGCTAAATTCAGTTGAGCTCGCTGATTGGCTTTCGTCGCTGCCTGATGGCCTCGATACTTTGATGACTGAGTACCCCAACCTTTCCGGTGGTGAAGCGCAACGGCTTGCGTTGGCTCGTGGTCTATTAAGAGATCCAGATATCTGGTTATTAGATGAACCCACCGCGCATATTCCCGATGAACAGCACCATCGTCTTTCGCAGCTTATTTCCCGTGTCACTCAAGGCAAGACTGTGATTTGGGCATCGCATAAGTTATTGCCCGCGCATTGGTTTGACGCGCATTGGCATATTGCAAACGGGGAGGTAACGGTGAAATGAAATACTTACCTTCAAAAGCAGCACCTGATTCATCAAAAGCGCCTTCGTCACTAACCGGGCAGACGTCAATGGCTGCGTATGGTGCTCTGGGTTTGGCCTTGCTTCATGGTATCGCGGGTCTGAGTATTCTTATCATATCATCTTGGTTTATTGCCATTAGCGCGATAGCACCTTTAGGGTTTAACTATGTTATTCCAGCGGTGGTCATAAGGGGGCTTGCGCTACTTCGAATTGCTAGTGGTTACACCACCATGTGGCTTGGTCACAACGATTTATTAACGCGCATTGCCAAAGCGCGCTTAGCCGTGTTTGAACAATTAGCGTCAAAGCGTCTTGAAAGCAAAGCATGGACAGTTGAAGCTCTCGCGAACCATACGGAGCAACTTGCATCAGCCTTTATTGCGTGGGTTTCGCCACTAGCCTCGGTTGCGCTGCTAATGACAGGGTTATTGTTCACTGGGTATCTCATGAATGTGCCGGGTTATGGTTTTTTCATAGCCCTAGCCATGCTGTGGTTGGTGATGAGTGTTATCACCACGCTTTGCGGGCTTAAAACCGTGGCTAAAACGGCGCAGGAAGAGCTTGAGTTTAGGCACCAAAGCGCAACGTTTTTTCAAGCAAGTAGTTTGTGGCACCTTAAATCGAAAACTTCGAAAGGCTTGTTTAATGCCCCCAGTACCCAACAGGCACAAGATGCGCAATTAAAAGAGCAGGCGCTAGTGTCCAGAGCCATGTGGCTTTTTCAAGGTGGCGTATTCAGTTTGGTTGTTCTGGTTGTTGTTAGTGCTAACTCAGCGGCTTATTTCGTTCCGCTCGCATTAATCACGCCTATGGTTCTGTTAGCAGCGCCAGACTGGGCAAACGCCACTTTTAGTAGTGTGGTTAAGTTCGCAAAGTGGCAACATAGCAAAGCAGAGCTACAAGCAATGCACACTCAGTCTTTACCTTTACTAAATGCGCATAAACCTAGGGTATCACTTTCATTAAAAGATTTTATCGCACAAGACAGAAACCTACCTACGGTCAATATGCAGTTTGAGGCTACAGGGCTTAGCGTGCTCAAGGGGTATTCAGGGTGCGGTAAGTCGAGCATTCTACAAGCCATATGTGGGCTAATTCCTTTTGAAGGGCGCCGCTCAATAGACAATGTTGCCACTGTGCAAGGCATGTTAGAAAAATGGATTTACGTTGAACAGCAACCCATTATTTTGGCAGGTACCATTAAACTGAACTTAGATCCTGCTGCCACTGGGATCAGTGAAGAGTCCATGCACGAAGTTTTAGCGCGTGTTGGTTTACAGCACCTTTCTGCGTTAACTGAATGGGTTGGTAAAGGAGGAAGGGCTTTATCAGGCGGTGAAAGTAAACGCTTAGCATTGGCCAGAGCCTTATTAGCAAAACCTGATGTGCTGTTAATCGATGAGCCCTTTGAAGGGCTAGATAGCGAAGCACAGCAGCGAGTCGCTGAGGTCATTAATGAGAGTGCGCTTTCGGGATTAGTTATCGTTGCTACTCATTTTGTTCCGGTGGCCCTGCAGCCTAATGCAGCGTTTACTCTGGATGAAAAAGGTGACCAAAGCAAATCCCATCATTCTCGTCAAAATCACAGTCATCAATACACGTATGGCGATGATGAATTACCTATAACTTCATCGGTCTACTCAACGCTAACGCCTAATGAGCAACAGCAACAAGCGCTAGCAGAACTGCAACGCCATGAACGCAACACGGTACTTGGTTTTAAGCCGCGATAAACTACACGGCGAGGCTTGATACGTATGCGGGCTATTATTTGTTAAGCCAAAAAGCGAACAAAAAAAGGCGCCTTAACGGCGCCTTAAACACACATGTTTAAATTGTCTTTAGAATCTAGCGCGAAGTTGCACGCCAAAGTAACGGTCTGCATCACGCGGGATTTGATAACGGAAGTTATCACCGCTGTAGGTCGTTACATAGCTTTCGTCAGTCAAGTTCTTACCAATAAGGCTGATGCGGTAGTCATCATCTTGGAACGAGAACGCCAAGCTTGCATTCACAATGGCATAGTCTGGTAACACAGCAGGATCGTTTTCCTCTGCAAACGCACCTGGTGCACCAACGAACATTTCGTCAGTGTAAACGTAAGAACCGTTTAAGATAATGTCCATGTTGTCCATCTCCCAAATGTACTCACCGGTTACTGAGTATTTAAGGTCTGGAGAGAAAGGTAAGTCTGCGCCAGAACTGCCAGTACAAGGGTTATCGATATCTGTATCGGTTATTGGGCATAAGAACTCATCCACTTCAGCATCTACTTTCGATAAACCACCGGTTAACGATAGGTTATCTGTTGCTTGCCACATGAAGTCAAACTCGAAACCTTGAGTAGTTACTGAGCCAGCATTGGTTAAGCGGGTAATAGTAACGCCATCTAGCAATTCTGAGTTATTCGCTTGGAAACCGTCGATATCTGTTCTAAAGATAGCGGCATTGAAGATAATGTCACGGCTGGCGTACTTATAACCTAGCTCGTAAGCATCCGAAGTTTCTTCACCAATAGGTAAGGTATCTGAGTCTGACATGTTGTAGAACACGTTAAACGCAGGGCCTTTATAGCCTTGTGAGAAGGTGAAATACGTCATGCTGTTATCAGTTAAGTCATACTGCACACCCAACTTGCCTGATACATTAGTTTCGTCAGTCTTGCCGCTGTAGTCAGTATCGAAGCTCCGTACACCTACACCAGTACGACTGTATTGATCATTACTGCTACGGTTGTGCGAGTAGCTTACTTCGTCATCGGTATAACGAATTCCAAATAGCAGGCGTAAATCGTCATTAATATGGTATTTACCATCAGCAAATAATGCCCAGTTATCAAACTGGGTTTCCATGTATGCCGTTGCGCTTACAATATCGTTTGAATTACAGCTAAGACCTTCATCAGCAATAAACTGGTTAACTTGATCGTCAGTTGGGTCAGCAATACCTAATGTGTCAGTTAAGTAAGCGCTGATAGCCTTAGGGAATTGTAAATCGTTATTTTGACAACTAGCATCACGGGTAAAATTACGCTCAGATTTTTGTGTCCACCAGAACGCGCCCACTTGATAATCGAATGCCTCACCCACAGGCGATGCAATACGGAATTCTTGTGACGTTTGCTTCCAGTTTTGTGCGCCAATATCGTGTAACTGGAACGGTTCGCCAAAAACAGGGAACGGACGTGTGCCCGCTGTTGAGGTGAAGTCACCTTCACGGAATTCAGTATTATCCCAATCACGGTAAGCAGTGATTGAAGTGAATTGGTGATCGCCAAACATGGTATCAACCTGCATAGAGAAACCCGTGGTTTCATCTAACGTACGAGTTTCAAAGTCATGGTCTATAAGGCGCTGTTCTAAATCTAAGTCGCCATCACCAGTACTGTTTGGTAGTGCTTCAGAATCAGGGTGACGGCCACTTGGTGAAAGTTCTAAATCGGCACAGCAGCTATCATCAGATTTCACGTTTTCAAAGATAAACAGAATGTCGGTGTCGTTACCCGCTTCCATATCAAGCATGGCGCGAACGCCTTCTTTGTCGTAGCCGTTAGTCATTTCGTTGTTATAAACGTTCTTGATATAGCCATCAAACTGGGATTTAAGTACGGTTAAGCTACCACGAACATTATCGTTTAATGCACCTGATACACTCGTTTTTAAGCGGTATTCATTGTCTTGAAACAGGCTTATTTCGGCTGTCCCTTCAAACTCATCAGTAGGGCGCTTGGTCGTGATATTTACCACACCCGCCGATGCATTCTTACCGAATAATGTACCCTGTGGGCCACGTAAAACTTCAATGCGCTCAAGGTCATATAAGTCAACAAACGCTTGACCGGCACGGCCTAACACAACGCCGTCTACTACGGTAGAGACACTCGGCTCAGCAGCCACACTAAATGAAATAGTTCCAATACCACGAACGGTAATGGCGGAGTTTCGTGTTGTATTGCCTTTACGGAAGCTGACCGATGGGACTAATGCTTGTAGACCTTCAATGTTGTTAGAAAATGCAGCGTTAATTTGATCTTCGCGTAAAACCGAAACCGCAACAGGCACTTCATTTAGGCTTTCCACTCGTTTTTGTGATGTAACTGTTATTTTTTCCAAGCCCTTTGGCTCGGCAGTTTCTGCTTCTTGCGCGCTGGCTGCAAAGCCAATAGTCATACAAGTACCAATGGCTAATGCCCGAGTAATACTTGAATGTAGTGTGCTAGGTCTTAGTAACATGGTGTTCTCCACGAATTCTCTTTTATGGGTTTTATCCAGTTTTATCTGCCGTGTGTCCGACGGTCTTTTCTTAGGTCTTATTAATTTTATATAAACTAGGTATTGCTCATTTGTCTTATATAAGACAGAAGATAGTCAAAATTTAACCAAAAAGTAAATCAATTGCAATCTTTTTGTTAATTAAGTTTTGGGGGTCTTTGAATTGTTATGCAAGTAAATGATTTTAGATTAACTGTTTGTTTTAATTGTCTTTATTTTGCTTCTTGCTGAGTTTTTCCAACTCATTAATAGTCGCTATATATTTTATTAATACAAGTTTATAACAATAAGGGTGCTGGTTTGTCTTGCATTAGACCGTTAAGTTTAGGGGCTGGTGAGTCGCGAAAGTAGGCAAGTCTAAAATTAACAGGTAATTCGGTTAATGGCTTTTAATGCTATCCCTAAAGTGTCACAGTTATGTGAGCATAATTATTGATTTAACTAGAAATATCGAAATGGATGGAAGGAAGTTAGGTATGGGTGTGAGTAAAAGTATGTTGTTTAAAGGTCTATGGACTATGTTGTGCATAGGCAGCGCTACAAGTGGGTACGCAGAGAATAGAATTGATACCCAACGCTCTGATGCGCCAGCGCTTTCGGCCTACGGCGAGTTTACTGTTGGTGTGCGGAAACTAGAGGTGGTTAACCCTAAGCAGATTGATATTCTTGCTCTTGATGCAACCCAGCCTGAACCCGACACCTTTCCTACTTATGACCGCCCCTTAACCCTAGAGGTTTGGTATCCAGCACAGACAGGCAGTACTGGCGATACCGTTTTGAATGCTTATATTCGCGATGGCAAACAGCAGGTTGAACTTCATGGTAAAGCAGTAAGAGATGCTGCGCCTTTAGAAACGAAAGAAGCTTTTCCACTGGTTTTGGTGTCGCATGGATACCCTGGAAACCGTTTTTTATTGTCACATTTAGCGGAAAATATTGCCTCTAAAGGTTATGTAGTCGTATCGATTGACCACACCGACTCTACCTATCGCACTCAGGCTGCCTTTGCGTCTACGTTAGTAAATCGCTCTGTCGATCAGTTATTCGTGCTATCGCAAATTGAAATCATGTCGAAAGATGAAGGTTCATTTTTATACCAATTAGCCGATGCCAGTCACACAGGTATTATTGGTTACTCTATGGGTGGATACGGCGCAGTAATAAATGCGGGGGCTGGCATTACTGAGCAAGCGGTAAATAGTAAACTGAGTGCGCCCTTTGGTACCTTGGCTCGTCATCAAACCGGTGTTAGGGAAAAGGTTGATTCTCGTGTAAAAACGATTATTGGCTTTGCACCTTGGGGTATGAATTACCGTATGTTTAATTTAGACAGTGTGGCTATTCCTATGATGCTGGTGGCAGGTTCTCAAGATGATGTGTCAGGGTATGAAAACGGCGTGAGAGCCATTTGGGAAGGGGCAAAAAACGTAGACCGCACTTTGTTAACCTACGATAACGCCAATCATAATGCGGGAGCAGTAATGCCAGCCCCTGAAGAGTCTTTCGTATTTGATGAAGCATTAGGTTTCGATGTAAGTTCACATTATATCGACGCGGTATGGGATAACGCACGCATGAACAACATTGCACAGCATTTTGTTACCGCGTGGTTAGGTAAATACCTTAAAAATGAAAGCCGCATGCAAGCTTATTTAGACGTATTACCGGTATCAAATGACGGCGTGTGGGCTATTGATGAAGATGGCAATCCGAAGGCAGAGCATACTTATTGGGAAGGTTTCCCTCATCGCACCGCAAAAGGCTTAAGATTAGAGCAACTGCCTGCATGGCAATAGTACTTTCGAAGTTTTATACGGCGCTTTGAAGTAGCGAATGTGAAAAATTAACTATAAAAAAGCGGCGTAGAGGTTAACTCTACGGCGCTTTGTTTTTCTAGCTAGTGCTTTTAATTATAGCTTCCAAATACTGCTTTAAACCTGCAATGTTAGAATGAGTAACGTGCACCAAAGGTGTAGCGAGGCCCGTATTGACGAGCAAATAAGAACTGCTCTTCAAAACGCCCGTAACCTTGCTCAGTTTCATCGTTGATATTCACACCCTCAAGGAACACGGTGAGGTTTTCATTTACATCGTAGTTCACGCTGGCATCAACCTGCCCGTATGTATCGAACTGTGTCGCTGGATTATCAGCAGACCCTTGATCTTGACCCATACCGACGAGGTAGTCCGAACGCCATGCGTAAGTCACTTTCACAGATAAGCCATCTTTTTCGTAAAACACTTGGAAGTTAGCTGAGTCACTAATACCCGCAAGTGGGTTTTGCTCAGCGCTTAAATCGTAAGGGTCATACTTAACATCGCCGTCAACGAAAGTCGCATTTGCACCTACGCCAAACCCAGTATCACCGAAGGTATGTTGAACGGCTAATTCGACACCCTCAACCGAGCGGGTATCGCTTAGGTTACGAGGTTTGGTTACCCGCCAGGTAATTAAAGGGTCATCAGCGTTAGGGGTTACTACGCCATCAGCATCCGCATAACCGTTATCTACAAAGTATCCGTAGATGGCGCTATCAGTTGCTTGCACGCCTGCTGCTTCTAACGCAGACACAGCTTCGTTCCAGCGTGGGCCTTGGTAAATGTCGTTTAAGCCTTCAAAGGTTTCTTCTTGTGCTGAGTAAGCAATGTAGTTTTTAACAGACTTTTTGAATAAACCGACAGAGGCGTAACTCGCTTCGTCGTAATACCACTCAAAAGAAAGGTCAATATTCGTCGATTCATATGGCAGCAAACTTGTGTTTCCTTCGGAAACCGTTCGAGAACCAATTTTAGGGCTTCCACTGAAAGCTCGGCCGCCTTGTAGTTCACCGATAGGCGCACGAGTAATCGATTTGCCCCAAGAGAAACGAGCAACAACATCGTCGGTGACATCGACTTTGACATCTAGCATAGGCAGTAAGATATCGTACTTACCCGTAAAGTCTTGAAGTTGTAAGTCAGCCTCAAATTGTGTTATCCACTCTGATGCCGCTACCCAGTTAACTTGAGTTGGCACGCGAACTTCTGCGGCACTAGGTACTTCCGTTTCTTCATAGCGCAGGCCAGCGTTTACTTGAACATAGTAATCGCTGACTTCGAATTCCCACTCTGATTGTACATAAATAGAGTCGGTGGTCTCTTCAACATTACTCACTGACGGATCGCCACTGAAATAAGGGTCAATCGAGTAAGCGTTACTTTCACCTACCACGTCAGCGGTAAGGTAAGCTAGCTGACGAGCAACGGCTTCATCAAAGTCAAACGTGTAATAGTACCCAGGATTCATGCTAGCGCCGCCACCAGAGAATGCGTCTAGGAAGCCGCTGGTGTCGTTTCTGACGAACATATCGTCTGGGAATATTTCAGTGTAAGAAGGGCTGAAGCCCGGCCCGCCACGCAAGCCACTCCATGCGGTAAATCCTGTTAAGGTTTGCTCAGTTCGTGCATAACCAAAATCAATTTTTACCAATGGAATATCAAAGGCTGAGTTGAACCAGGTTCCGTCTAACTGAAGCTGCTCGATGTCAGAGCGGCCTGGAGAATAGATGAACTGGCTGAAGTTAGAATCAATTTCACCTGGGTTAATTTCGTTCGTGCCGTTATTCCAGTTAACAAAAACTTGTGGAATTTCGCCTTCTCGGTAGTCATATACTTTAGAGCTAAGCTGATTAGATCCCAAAATAACTTGGCCTGCACTACCTAACCCTTCATCGTAGCCATTGTCTGTTTCATTGTACGAATCATGGTAATCAAGAGTGAAAAACCAGTCGTCATTCATTTCCCAATCTAAATTCACGCCAAACGAACGAGCATCAACCCGCGTTGTATCCCGGCTGGCAGTATATGAGCCATCGTCACCACTGATATCAGCATAAACAGCGGTACCATTGGCATCGAGTTCGTAGGCATTTATGTTAGAGCCAAAGTTATTCCATATGCCCCAGCCAACCGTATTTGTTCCAGTCGTGGCGCGGGTAGCGGTATAATCAACAGTGGCAGTAAAATTATCTACGGGGCGAAATTGAAAGGTAACCTGACCATTTGAACGTTCGCGCTGTACATCATTAATGCTGTAATTCATATCTTTTGGGAAAAATGCAGCGTCAGTGATATTGGTGCGATTATCGATAACGTTAGCAGCATCTAAATCTGGTAAATCTGCGTTTTCTTGCAACACCCAGCCTTGAACACTGGCAGCCTGTTGTTGGAAATCACGCTCTTGATGAGAAAAAGACACCCCAAAACCAAACATATCGTCAGCGAAGGTGTTGCTGTAAACCCCAGCAATTTCTGGTGTTACATCATCGCCTTCAACATTCGAGGTATCGTAAATGCCCTTCGCCGAAAACGAGGCTTGTTGACCAGGGCGAGAAAGAGGCTTCATGGTAATGATATTTACCGTAGCACCTAACCCACCACTTGGGTTTTCAGCACGGGCTGTCTTGTGTAGCTCAAGAGTACTCACCCCTTCAGATGACAAGTTCTCTAAGTTAAATGAACGGGTGAAGCCGGTACCTGGCATTTGACGACCGTTAAGCGTCACCAAGTTAAATTCTGGGCCAAAACCACGAACGGTAATTTGGCTACCTTCACCGTTAGAACGGCTGATAGTCACACCGGTAATGCGCTGTAACGATTCCGCAAGGTTAGTATCCGGAAACTTACCTAACTCTTCTGCCGAAATGGCATCTACAACGCCGCTTGAGCTGCGTTTTACGTCCATTGAACGAATCATACTGCCGCGAATACCGCTAACCTGAATAACTTCAACTTCACTTGGTACGCTATTGTCAGAGGCCGCAGCTTCTGACGTTTGCGTTTCTGGTCTTTCTACTTCTTGCGCAGAAGTAGAAAATGCCAAAGTTGAACCCATCAACAAAGCCATTGATGTGGCGAGCTGGGTCTTTTTAAATGTTGTATTTTTCATAATTGACCTACTAAATCTTTATCAATTTATTGCTGCCGCTTGAGTGTGCAAACGGCAGAAGCTTTGTTATTGCGCTGCAATTTCAGCATTATCTATACGGTATACCGCACCTTCACCGGTGCCCCACGCTGGGAACACCATCACAACATCGATAGCGCTGATGTCTAACCCAGCGTCGTACAAGGTTTGAAGTGGGAAGGTGTAGGTTTGCCATTCGCCAGTAATTGGATCTGCGCCTTCTAGACTCTCTGAAATAGCAAGCTCAACCGCGGTGGAGGTATCGCCTGATTCAATCTTAAATAGCCAAGGTGCTGATGCATCGTTAGGCGCCGAGCTTACCTTCATTTCGAAGCGGACTACGCCTGTTGAAAGCAATGAAGAGGCATCAAAATAAACATCGTCGTCGGCAAGAAAGCCCATTACGGTAGGTGTCGCACCAATGCGGAATTCAGCTACTGTACCGTGGTCGGTATCATCCACTTCTTCTGTGGGTGTCGAACCGCCACAGCAATCCCAAATTGACCATTGGTCAGCCGCTGTATCAGCGAATATAGTTAATTCGGTTGCAGCAGGTGTGTCACCATCTGGGTGGTAAAATTTCACGTTATCTAAGCGATATACCGCGCCTTCACCTGCGCCCCAGGCTGGAAATACCATAATCACATCTATGGCACTTAGGTCTAGGCCTGCCGCTTGTAGGTCAGCAATAGGAAAGGTATTAGTTTGCCACTCACCGGCAGTTGGCGCTTGTCCTTCAACGCTATCAGAGATGGGTAACTCAACCGCAGTGGCACCGTCGCTAGATTCAACTTTAAATAACCAGCCGGCACTCGCATCGTTTGGCATGTTGACAACGCGCATATCAAATTGCAGTAAACCGCCATCGGCTAAGGCAGAAGCATCAAACGGCGTGTCGCCACCGCCTGACGCTGAACGGGTGATAAAGCCCATAACAGTAGGCTCTGCGCCAATACGAAACTCGGCCGTTAAACCATGTTCTTCATTGTCGATTTCTTCTGTAGGGGTTGAGCCACCACAGCAATCCCACATCGGCCAGTCAGGGTTCATTTCATCTTCAAATATCACTAATTCCGGATACGCAGACTCTTGCGAAATTTCAACATTGTTTACACGGTATACCGCACCTTCACCGGCACCCCATGCTGGGAATATCATGATGACATCAATAGCGCTGGTGTCTAAACCGGCATCAGCTAAAGCGCTTAATGGAAATTCATAAGACTCCCATACGCCTTGCTCAGGTGTATCGCCACCGGTATCAGCAGGACCGACATAGCCAGTCATTAAAGGTAGCTCGACGGCGGTAGTACCTTCACCACTTTCAATCTTAAACAACCAAGTAGCAGTCGTGTCGTTAGGGGCAGACATCACCTTCAGGTCGAATTTTACGCTACCGTTTTCTTCCATAGGCGAGGCATCGAAGGGTGATGCTTGACCTGCTGGGTCGGTAATAAATAGCTCGCGGCTAATAAAGCCCATGACAGTAGGTTCTGCACCAATGCTGAATTCATATACCTGACCTTCAGCACTATCTTCTACTAACGCAGGTGTTGAACCTCCGCAGCAATCCCATGCTGGCCAATTAGGGTTGGTGGTACCTTCAAAAATAGTGAGGTTTTCTGCAATGCCTGTTGAAGGTGGAGAAGGAATAGGGGCGGCGCCTTCCACTAGCGCATCGTCTAGTGAGTCGTAGCCTGGACGAACGGTTTCACATCCTGCACCCGTATCTGGGTTTGAGGCACATTCGTAAACCCGAACATAGTCGATCTCAAAGCGCTGGCCATTTTCAAACGCACTGGCATCAATACCCGTTTCGTTTACCGCTTCAGGCCATTCTCCACCTACTGCTAGGTTCAAAATAAGATAGAATTCTTGATCGTATGGCGCGTTATCCCAATGGGTAACTAGTTCTCCAGTACCTTGCTCGAAGTATTCGGTGTACCAACCACGATGTGACAAGCCTGTGGCGTCGCCATTGCTGTTGTAACGTACTTCAGAACGACGCTGAGTGGCATACAAGTAGTCGTCCATATACCAACGAATTTCACCTTCTTGCCATTCTATCGCGTAGGTATGAAAGTCATCTGCTGGGTTAGCGCCATCAGGTAATGAATAGGCTTGGCCTGAGCTGTCGTTGTTTGGCCATTCTTGCCCATAATGCAAGGTGCCGTAGATATGCGCTTCAGGGTTGCCATCTGCATCGGCAGCTTTAAGGTTAACTGCTTCAAAAATATCGATTTCACCGGAACGCGGCCAGCCACCATACACTTCGTCGGTAGGCATCATCCAAAATGCAGGCCAACTGCCTTGACCCGATGGCATTTTAGCGCGCATTTCAATGCGGCCATATTTAAAGTCTGCTTTGTAACGAGTAATTAAGCGGGCTGAGGTATAAGGCTTTTGTGCACCGTCTTCAGCAGGTAATGCAACAATGCTTAATGCGCCATCACTAACGAATGCGTTTTCGTCGCTGTCGGTATAGCACTGTGCCTCGTTATTGCCACCGCCATCGCAGTTAACTTCGTGTGTCCAGTTATTATCGTCAATGGTCGCGTCTTCGAATTCGTCGCTCCACACTAGTTCCCAGCCTGTGGTAGGGGCGCTAGTGTCAACGGCGTCTATGTCGGTAGAAGTGGTTGCTCCACCGCCACAGCCAACCAAAGCTGTGACCGTTAACGCGGCAGCAATCCGAGAAAGTTGAGTTACATTTTTAGTCATTATCTTCAGCCCTAATGCTAAGTAAATGGTTATCTAAAACGCCGCGTTGGCCACGTCGAGTTATGTTTTGTAAGCGCTTCCATTTAAAGTTGTTATTTTTCTTTTTGAAAGCGCTTACATAAGGTTAATGCACGTTAATTGAAAGATCAACAACCCTCTTTGATATTTTTAACATTTGGTTTACTTGATACAAGTAAAAGTACGCAGGTTATGTAATTAACCTTATGTAACTTAAGATTTTTATTTTTCGCAATGCATGGTTATTGCATTTAATACAAAAATTTAACCTTGTATTCTGGTGAATAAAAATAAAATGTTAATTAATTCGCCGGGGCGTTATTAGTGCAAAACTCTCAGGAATGTTGCGCTTGCAAATTAAAATGTAAAGACAGCTATGCCAGCGTGTAAAAGTGTTTATGGTATTTCATGAAACGTTAGGCGTTGAGGTGAGTTCTTATCTTTCTAATAAAATGGGCAATACGTGTAGGGAAGCGGCTTCGACAAAAGCTTCTATTGTTTTGTTAGCAAGCTTTCTCGAGTGACCGAATACGGGCCGCTACGGTATTCGGCATCGTAATAATGGTCATGACAAACTGAAGTAGAAGCAGCGGGAGCGACAAGGCGGTAAAACGAAGGAGACGCATTGTTATTAGGCAATAGCATCAGTTCTGGATGTTGGATAAAAATCGTTGGATTAATTGAGCTAAGTGCTTGATAAGCGGCAAGCTGACAAAGGCGTTCGGCGGAACTCGATTCTAATCGATGAAGTGAGTTTTGAATAAGTTCTTGTACATCCTCTAATATAAATTCTAATCGCCAATGCGCTCCTGTGAATCGTGCTGATGGACTTATGAAAGCGTGACTAAAAGTTGGGTGTTGATTGAGTTTTTGTAATATCATTTTTGCTTCGCTAAATAGGTCAAACCTTCCAACTGTCACATAGGTTAATCCCGCACTATGATTGCGATGAAATTGGATTGACTCAGGTGCGATGGGCAAATGTTTCATCACTTCAAAAATAGAACGAGAATGCCTGAATATACCAATTTGAATTTCATATTTGCCGGTGGTGTCGGGGCTCGAAACCGGCTGAACGGTTGCAGAATGGTTTGCAAGGTTTTCGTTCGGTAATGCCGTTTCTCGCGCAAGCAAAATATCATCTACGAAAACGGAATCACCTTTTGCAGGTGCTGTAAATGAAAGGGCATCTGATTGAATAGTTAAACCTTGCTGAATGAGATAATCATTATCTATTTCAATGTGATAATCACCAGGGGGGATAGCGTTAACATAAAAATAGCCATCGCTCTCCGTTCGCGTTTTAACGACTATTTGTTCGGTATTGTCGATAATCGCTATATCAACATAAGCCGCACCACGGCTAGAAGAATCACCTACTACGTAAATGGTTCCTTCAACATCATTAAAGGTATGTACTGGGAATTGTGCTGTATTAACTCCGCCTGGGTGGGTTAATACTTGAACTTTTCCAGCGGCTGGCAACATATATGGGTCAGGCAGCGAATCAGATTTTAAGATGAGATTTTGTGTTCTAGCCCCAGTATTGAGCCTGACCATTCCATTGGCGTCGGTACTTTTATCACGCCACAGTGAACTTCCGGCAAACATGACTCCTTCTATGGGAGCTTCATTGGTGTCTTGGCGTAAATTTCGATTCTCGTCTAAGTAGGCAAACGCATCTATACGCCCAGCAGTGGCACCCGCTGAACGTTCAAAATTCAAACTTTGCGTATACGGGTTAACATTGGTATTGCCCGTTAAAGAAAGGTTTACTGACCAATCTCCGCCCTCCATTACGCTGGCTGCCAACCCAATATTCAACGACTCAAAACGCCAGTTGTGTTGGTGTCTAATTTCCAAAGCATTGTCAGTATCGCCTCTATAACGTAAGCGAGTTTCGCGATATTGGGAGAGTGTTTGCGGCCATCGCATCGACACATAGAAGTTGTCAGTTGAAAAGCGATCAGAGGGAATAAAGTTCCAAGCACTGGAAAGATTCCATCCATTAACGTCTTTGGCGTAATACAATCGACCAGTGACCGCAGCACTACTGTTGTTAGACACGCTGAACCCTGAAGCAAATGTGCCCCCCAGAAAGTTGTCATTTAAATTTACGTTTAGCGCACTTTGGGGATCATCGAATTCATAGGCTCGGTGGGTCATACTGGTGTTCCAACCAAAACGTCCAAGCCACTCAGTTTTGCCGTTCAAGCGCAACGAGGAAATATACTTAATATCATCATCTTGTGAGTATGCATCACTATAAAAATTGTTGAAGTAGCGAGTAGAAAAGTTCAAATTGAGGCTATTGCTGAACCTGCCGTTCCAGCCTAAAAACATACCGTAACCACCAGTATTCTGATCTGATACCTCAAATTTAAGCGCCGATCCGAAAAGCTGGGTGTTAATACCCGCAGTGACATACGAGGCAATTCCATCTTCCAGCCAAAGGCGTTGAACGCTAGCAGATAAGGTAGCGCTATCGGTAAGACCGTAGCCGAGCCTTGCGACAGTGGCTTTTCCTACCCCTGTTGTAGATACTTGACCATCAAGTAAGCGAAATTGATTGTCGGTAAGCCCAAATAAGAAGTCGAATTTTCCCTGCCTTAGCTGGTTATTACCAACATTGACGGTTTTAGTTCGAACCTCTTGCTGGCCTTCAGGTCCATATAACTTTAACTCAAATAAGTTTGCCCCGTAGAACGTTTCAATATCTTCGAAAAGTACCTTATTCTCCTCGTTACTGAATTGCTCATCGATAAATTGCCCATTTCTGAAGAGCTGTATTCGCCAGCCAGGTAATACGAACTCTTCAATGCTAGTGCTTGAAAAACTGCGCCGTTGCCGCGTGTCGCCATTGTGTACAATCAAGCCGAGTGACTGTCCAGAGCGTGTAACAAGTTCATCCCTTTGCAGCTGTATATCGCCAAATTCATAGGCAAAACTATTTAAGGCGTTGTCAGTGTTTTGGTAGTTTTCGTTTAAGGTTTTGCCAAACCGAAGGTAATGAATACTCGTGTCATCAACTCTGCTTACACGAAGGTTGGCTGAATGATATAAAAAATCGAATCCTGCATTTATATTGGCGGAAAAGCGATTATCGCTGCTCGCGCTATCCTGCTTAGATAAACGGTATGTAACCAGTGGCGAAGTGAAAAGTTGATATTGATCTTCAACAACTTTACTTGCAGGTACTACGCTAGGCGTAAAGTGTAGAGGCGGATTATCAGCGCTTGCGTTTGTAGATGAATTTAAGGGAAGACGGCCAGTGAGGTTGAGTTGAAGCAATGTATAATTAAATTTTTGTTCAATCTGCAATAATGCAGCAATCATGCGTGTATCGATATAAATATCGAATTCATCGGCTGCCCAAAGAAATGCATCAGGCCTTGTATTACTTAGAATGGGCAAGGTTTGATTAAATGTATGGTTGAAGCT
This sequence comes from Alteromonas sp. 38, assembly GCF_902506055.1. Lineage (NCBI taxonomy): Bacteria > Pseudomonadati > Pseudomonadota > Gammaproteobacteria > Alteromonadales > Alteromonadaceae > Alteromonas > Alteromonas sp. 38. The sequence goes on along the minus strand of NZ_LR733300.1, from coordinate 4,367,410 downwards.
GCAGAAATCTTCACTACCCTCTGACTGAATCGACCCCTGAGCCATTGATACTTCCCAATCTAGGGAAAGCGCGTCGGCGAACAGTGATGCGGGAACGAGGTATCGTTCACCTACAGGGTAAACGTCAAAGCCGTCCCAAAGGGGGCGGCCGTTAACGCGTAACACACTGATCAATAACTGGTCTTCGTCTAATGCCACCCGACTCGTGGAAGAAATGGGAGGGCAGGGTTCCGCCCATGAGACGAATACCGTAAGACACAAGAAGATGAAGGATAGTATCCTCATGACACGTTAGCGGGCTGCTATTTTATGACGTGATCAATAGATAGCGCTATATCACCACCGAATTTATCAATTTCAGTAAACCGAATAACAACAGGCCCTTTTTTTACGTTCTGCAGGGGAATTAGCACTTTTCGACGTTCAAGAGGGCGATACACAGCTACGTTGTTCAGTACACCGATTTCTTCGCCTTTAGCATCTTCTATGATGAAGTTTCCAAATAACGAACGGTTGCCCGAACGTTTAAGCCACACTTGTACGTGTGGTTTCCCGTTATAAATAATGGTGGATGGATTCACCATTGAAGCCTCAGCAGTAATGCGTCCATGACGCACTATAATCGGAATGTTGTATGCAAGTTTGCTGGCAAGGTTTACATTCCCGTTCGTACTAGGTGCTATTTCTGTTATTAAGCGAAGGTTAGCGCGGTACTCACCATCTGCAAGTCCAGCTGGCTTTCGCAAAGCGAAGCGTAGTGCTTGACGTTCTCCGGGTAGAATATTGCCGCGTTTTGGAGAGTACCTAATAAAGGATGATGCAGTGAGTGGGTCTTCTGTTACGGCGTAGACTAATCCCTCTTCAGTCATCGCATTAATAGATAGCTCTGCTCGGTAAGACATTTGCGTTGAGCTTGTGTTACGAATCTGGATAGAGTCTGAACGGGATTTTGAGTCAAAATAAATGCGAAATTTAGATAGCGAAACATCTGCATTAGCGACATTGGAAACAAATAGAGCAACAGAGATAATAAGAAAAGTAGAAAGGCGAATAGGTGTTAACAGCCGTATCAGTATCATATTTACTTTTGATTTCGAATATAGAAAAGAATAGGCGAACGCAGTTCGCTCGCCTCAAAACGATTACTGGAACGTAACGTCAACTATGTAGTTTGCAGTATAAGAGTCACCTGGCGTTAACGCCGAATCAACCGTCATATCACCATATACATCGATAGTAAGATCAGTACCTGATGCGTCTGTAGTAACCGCAGTCAAAGTGCCATCTGCGATATTATCGTGTGTTGCCGCAGCGGCGTTGATATCGTAGTTAGCTTCAAAAGTAACATTGGTGCCAGATGCACCTGTCACTGTTACATTCACAGGAACATTTGAAGCTAAGCCTGAAACGGTAATTAGACCAATAGCAATGTTTGCATTAGAAACATCGCAATCGCCTGATACTGTGCCCGCATTATCCATAGTACACACAGAACCTACAGTCGGTTGCATTGCACCGAAGTGAAGCGTAGCCGTCTCTGCAATAGTGGCATCGGACATTGCGTCTACATTCGCCTGAAATGTTTCACTTGCTGCTAATGTTGACGCAGAAATAGTAGAAAGTAGCGCTATTGTCATTATTCTTTTTTTCATTTTATTTCCTCTCATACCTTTAGTCGGGGCTGTCTAACGAATTATTTTACAATTGTTCTAAAATCAGTGAGTTGCTTGGAAGTTATTATTCGAACTCAATTGACAGCGAAAATATATAACCACAGTATTTACGCTTTTAAAAGACGTTAAACCTTATGCTTACTTATTGAATTTAATAACTATTCTAGAGAAGAAAAAAAACAAGTATTCAAGGTGTTGATTACAGTTAAGTTTTTTTTAATTCACTTTTTAAAGTTATACTTTTGTATACAGGCATAATTTTTTAAATTTTCAACTTTTTTTATAAGAAATATTTTTTTATGTAGGCTAGAAGAGCGTTTTTATCATTTTATTGCGCCATTGAACTGATTTTGAACCGCATGTTTTTTTACAAGCATCGTGTTTTCAAGGAAGCGGTTTATAATTTCAGTATGAAGTGGGCATGCTATTTAAGGAGCGACAGATCATGCACCATCATTCTCACGATCATGAACATAGTCACGCAGAAACCGACAGTGGCCGCATAGGTTGGGCATTCTGGTTAAACTTCTGCTTTACCATTATTGAATTTATCGGCGGTTGGCTTACCAATAGTGTCGCTATTATGGCTGATGCGGTTCACGATTTGGGCGATACTCTATCTATTGGCCTTGCGTGGTACTTAAGTAAGCTTGGTCATAAAGCGGCCACCGACAAATATTCTTATGGGTTCAAGCGATTGAGCCTACTGGGCGCCATGATTAATGGACTCATTCTTGTCGCAGGTTCGGTGTGGATATTATCTGAGGCTATCCCTCGCCTAGCAAACCCAGAAATGCCGATGACAGAGGGTATGATTGGCCTAGCGATAATGGGCATTGTCGTAAATGGATTTGCTGCCTATAAACTAAGTGGAGGCCATTCAATGAATGAGAAGGTGCTTAATTGGCACCTTATCGAAGACACTATGGGGTGGGTGGCTGTACTTGTTGTGGCTATCGTTTTACATTTTGTAGAATGGCCTATTCTCGACCCAATCCTATCTATTCTATTTACCCTATTTATCTTATTCAACGTGCTGAGATATGTGGTGCAAACCATGAAGTTGTTTTTGCAGGGGTCGCCAGATGATAACCAAAAGCAGGCTATTTCTGACGTATTGCTAAGCATAGAACATGTTGAAGAATTGCATCATGTTCACTTTTGGTCTCTTGATGGCGAGCAGCATGTGCTAACGGCGCATGTGGTGATTAATTGCAGTATCGATAACCCAAAAATTCTGTCTCTAAAGCAAGAGGTGTCACATCGATTAGCCCCGTTTAATTTGGCACATACCACCATTGAATTTGAATTGCCTGGTGAGCCTTGTCGCGATGACACTGACAATTTGCACGTTCATCCACACCATCATGAACATGTTCATCTTAAATAAAAAAGGCGGCCAAGGCCGCCTGATTTTATGATTGATGCGCTAAGCGCTTTAACCCTAATTCATATCTGGTACGCCACCATTTAAGGCTTATACCGATGGCTACGAAGCATGTGCTCCAAAGACCAATCAATGAAGGGATAAAGGCGTTACTGATACCGCCCACAAAACCCACAGGTGAGAACATCATGTACAAAGTTACAATTAAGCCAACCAGTACGATTGCGCAAGGTATAGCGTAGCGCCACGGTGTCATATCCACTTCCGCTTTAGGCACAAAACGCCATGGTTTTGCCATAGGGTAGAAATGGCCAATTGCCAACATAATACCTAGCTCGATAGCAAACAAAATGGCATAGATATGGATGAAATTAATCTCAACTTGCCATACAAACTTCAGTAACCCGTAAGCAATAACATGAAAAATAATAGCGACTTTTGCCGCAAGAGCGGGCACGTTTTTGGTAAATAAACCGACTAATACGATAGTAATAACCGGAATATTATAAAAGCCTGTGAAGATACGAATAATCTGCCATAACCCTTCTGGTGCCAGCATTAGTAAAGGCGCAGTAACGAAAGACATCACCGCAATCACTAAGCTGGTAATTTTGGCTACGCGGATAAGCTGAGAATCAGTGACGTTATCTTTCTTAAACGGCTTATACACGTCTAGACAAAACAGTGTGGCGGCACTATTTAATAGTGAGTTAAATGAACTAAATACGGCACCTAACAACACGGCTAAGAAAAAACCAGACAAGTATTGTGGTAGTACTTCTTTCACTAAGTGAGGGTAAGCGAGGTCGATGGTTTGAAGATTTTCGTTTTGGTACAAGTGATAAGCAATCACCCCAGGTAACATCATCATAAAGGGTACGAGAACTTTAAAGTAGCCGGAAAACAACACGCCCTTTTGCCCTTCAATTAAGTTCTTAGCACCAAGTGTGCGTTGAATCACATATTGGTTGGTACCCCAGTAAAACAGATTCGCCAATATCATACCGGTAAAAATTGTCCCAAAGGGCACGGGATCATCCGCCCCGCCTATGGCGTTAAGCTTTTCAGTTTCGGTTGTCGCAATAGTGGTTAGGCCGGCCGCGAAGCTGCCATCACCCAATGCAATTAAGCCTAAAATTGGCACCAATAACCCAACAATAAGAAGGCCTACACCGTTAATGGTATCTGACACTGCCACCGCTTTTAAGCCACCAAATATGGCGTACAAGGCACCGATACTGCCTACCATTATAATGGTGACAATAAGACTGGCTTCATAACTTAAATTCAATAACCCAGGCACATCAAACAACCGAAGAACGGCAATAGAGCCTGAATAGAGCACAGAAGGAATAGTAATTAAGGTGTAACCCACCATAAATAACACCACGGTCATTCTTCTTACGTTATCGTCAAAACGGTCACGTAAAAATTCAGGTAGGGTGGAGAAAGCGCCCGCTAAGTATCGGGGCAAGAATATCAGCGCCATAATAATGGTGGATATACCTGCGGTAACCTCCCATGCCATCGCGCTTAAATTGTACCCGAAAGCAGAGCCGTTAAGCCCAATAAGCTGCTCTGCCGACAGGTTGGTCAGGATCATCGAGCCTGCAATGAAGGTGCCGGTTAACCCCCTACCGGCTAAAAAATAGCCGTCTTGTGTATTCACTTCGCCTTTCGTTTTTATGTACGAAATAATGGCGACCACGGCCATAAAGGCCATACAGGTCAGTAAGGTAAGCGTCACATTCATGCTAATACTCCGACGACTACTGCGGCCACATAGTGGTAGCAGACATATCCATTTCGGTATGCTCTACCTCAGGGCCTAGAATCACTTGTTCACCTTTGCGAACAAATACCGCTAGCTCATTTAAACTTAAAATTTGCTCGTAGTACTTGCCGCCTTGGTAGGTGTCTTCGTCTATTGGTGAAGTGCTATCGGCATTAAAACGAACCCAATCACCTTCTGGTAAATAGAACTTCACTTTTCCACCAGGCACAATACAAGGCACCACTAACAAACTTTCACCGCACATGAATTGTTGTTCAAACTGACGGGCAAGTGGGTCGTTAGGGAACGCAAGCGCCATAGAACGCTGTACAGGCAAGCCGGTTTCACTGGCTTGTTGTGTGGCTTTTTCTAAATAGGGCAGTAAGCGATAACGAAGTTTTAACGCACTAAAAACAGCATCAGACGCTGCTTCGCCATATGACCAAGGTTCGCGAGGGCCAATACCATGCAGGCGCATATGGGCAGAGAATACAGATGCCTGTGCCCAACGAACGTATAATTCAGCGTCACGAGTATCTTTATAGAAACCGCCGATGTCGGTGGCAAAGAAGGGACCACCTGACATGCCCCACGATAAGCTACCGCGAATACTAGCGGCTAGTCCATGCCAGTCGGCTTGAGGATCGCCGCCCCACTGGGCAGGAAAACGCTGGCTGCCTGTCCATGCTGAACGACTGAACAAAAATGGTCCGGTTTTACAGTATTTCTCAGCCGCCTCGTAAACACAGCGGTTATACAGCATGCTGTATACGTTATGCAGTCGGTCGCCAGAATCGCCGCTGTAAGAGAGCATGTTGTCATCTTCTAACTGCTCACCAAAGTCGGCTTTAATCATATCAACACCCAATTCGAACAAGGGCTTGTGTGATTCTTTCCAAAATTCGTACGCATCTGGGTGGGTAAAATCTAAAATACCTGAATCGGGTAGTGGGGTAAGTACTTCACCGAAGGGGCTTAAATCCCATTCGTAGCGATAAGCTTCACCTGTGCGTTTGTCTTTAATTAACCAGCCTTTTTCTGCGGCCTTTGCATACAGTGGGTTTTTCACTGAAATCATGGGGTATTCCCATACGCAAATCTTAAAGTCCATTGCTTTTAGTTCATCAACAACCGGCTTAGGATCGGCATAGCGAGTTGGGTCCCATTCAAATGCAAAACGCGTATCGGTATCTTGCCACGCGCGGCCATCTAGGGTAATGACATCGCAAGGCATGTTCTTTTCACGCACTTCGCGGGCCACGGCTAATAGCTCTTCTGAATCTTTGTAGTAGGCCTTAGAAAGAATAACCCCTAGGCTCCACTTTGGTGGAACAGGGGCGAACCCTGTGAGGCTGCTGTAAGTATGAATACTTTGCGCTGGGCTATCACAATGATACAAGAACATATCTAGCAAGGTGTCTTCGACCACGCAAACGTACGCGCGCTGCGACCATGGCGCATAGCCCACACCATGAGTCACAGGCGTTGGCGTGTGAACAAAAAGGTTCCAGCCTTCAGAGCTCCATGCGTAAGGGGTATTTTTATAAGACTTTTCAGTGTTTACGCCAAGTGCATCATGATTATATGAACGAACCAACTGGCCGCGTTTATCTAGCTTGCCCCATTTTTCACCTAAGCCGTATATGGATTCATCGTCGCCAAGTTCTAAGCAAACCATCCAGCCCGCATCGGTTTTCGCGAAAGGCGGTAGGCGATGTTGGCGAACAAAGTGACCGTCGGTAGCCGATTCTTGTACTACCTTATCGTTTCGATAAAGTTTGAAATGAAGCGGAGCAGAAAAAAGCGCTAAACGATATTCACCGGCATTAATGGTGCAGTGCTTATCGTCTCCAGAAAACACGAGTTGCTGAGCATCCGGTGTGGCAACCAGCATGCCATAGTCAAAGCCATCAACTAGGGTCGCATTTTCACCGCACGACTGAATACGTAAGCCGAATTGGCTGATAGAAAATAGTAAACTACCATATTGGGTAGGCACCGCTAGGTGGTGATCGTCTACTAGATAAGGGCTAGCGGTAATATCCGCCGCTTTTATGCTGTTCCAGTCAGGTTCGGTTACCGAAAATGCATTGCTCATATCACTTCACTCTTAATGTCTTATATAAGACATAAGTTAATGAAATGTAACTTGGCTGTCAACGAGCAATTACAGTTTTCAGTGCAAATTATTACAAGTGGGCGTGATATGAGAAGCGGTGAATGGCGTTATTACTATCAGTAGCGGCTTCCCAACCAGTACTTAGCTGAATACGTGGGGCACGTTTTGAAGAATCAAGGTTAGCCCACTAAGCGCTAATGTACTAATGGCCAGTAATCTTACCACGCTAGGCTCAATCCGCGCAGCTAGCAGCCTACCAAGGCGTGTAAATACCAATATCAAGGGGATAGCAAAGAGGGTAGATATAACCGTAGTATGATCGGGCAGTGTACCAAACGGCACCATGGCTAAACGGATAAGCGCGGTAACACTGAAGATTGCAAGCAGGGTGTATCGCACTTCGTGCACAGACCAATTTTGGCGATAACACTGAAATACAACGGGTGGACCAAAAGTAGAAAACAGCCCACCTAATATGCCGCCCAATGCACCAGACACCAAAAATCCCCAGCCTTTGCCTGAGGCGGCAGATTGGCTTCTTTTCACAATAAGTAGCAAACAGCAGGTTAATATTGCCAGCCCAAGCAGAATATTTAACCAAACCGACAATCCAGCGGACAGATATTCAAGCAGAGCATAGCCTACTGCGATAAAAGGTATGCCGCCAATCAACACAAGCGTGAAGGCTTTGCGGTGGATAAGGTGAACATTCTTCAAGACAATACTGGTTGAATTAACTAACCCTAAAACGCTAATTAAAAAAGTGGTCGCCGTAAGGGGAAGTAAATTAAACAAGGTGAAACTAGATACCACCATCAACCCAAAGCCAAACCCGCTTAAGGTTTGCAGTACAGTAGCAAAGCCCAATAGAATGAACATAGGTACTAGGGTTTCAAGTAACATTTTGCATCTACACCTGTAGTTGTATGTGATTTACATCAAAAATGCGCTATAACTCTTGTGTATGATATAACAACAAAAATTAAGCATTAGGTTAGGGTTTCATGTCTTCATCTCAGTTCGACCACAAATTAAGTGGTCCCAGTCTTGCGTTCCAACCGCTCTATCAGCAAGTTGCCGAGTATATCAAGCAGCTCATTGTGGAACGTCGGTGGCAGCCTGGTGAAATGTTGCCAAGCGAGTTTCGACTGGCTGATGAATTTAATGTTAGCCAAGGCACGGTTCGTAAAGCGTTAACCTTGCTTACCGACACTAAAATTGTAACACGCCGTCAAGGTGTAGGTACTTTCGTTTCCGAGCATACTGCACAAGATGCCCTGTTTCGATTTTTCCCGCTGCAAGCTGATGGCAAGGGTGCAGACCTACCTAAAGCCGAGTTGCTTGGCATGGAATTAATATCCCCAGATAAAAGCGTACAAGCCGCGTTAAAGCTATCGGGCAAAGAGCGAGTGACAAAACTTGAACGTCGACGCATTTTAGATAACGAATTTTGTATGTTGGAAACGATTTTCCTACCTGCTAAATATTTTGCCGGCATGCACGAACGCAAAGATATTCCTCATACTTTGTACCATTTCTATCAAACCGATTTTAATCAAACCGTGTTTAAAACCCGAGACGGTATTAAAGCAGTACTCGCGTCAGATAACGATGCCAAGCTTCTACAAATAAAGGCCGGCGAGCCGCTGTTACTGGTAACACGGGTGACAGAATCTATAGACGGCAAACTGATTGAATATCGTGAAAGCAAATGTAGAAGCGATCATTATCATTACCAAGTAGAACTTGATTAAAGCAGGCCGCAGGCCTAGCCACCCCTATACTCGCTTAACGCATGGCAGTGTGAAATCGCTATGCTCTTGTTAACGCTGTTCCCGCCAAAGCTCTACTCTTTAATACTAGCCCTTTAACGCTAGGGCTTGGGTACATCGTTATTCGATAACGTCACTTCGCAATAAGCAAAAAGATAACGTCGAGAGTATCAAAAAGTAAGTGCCTCATTAATTTTGTTAACACTTTGTTGACATGGCATTCCTCCTATAATAACTTATGTCTTATACAAGACTAAAGTCTTTTTTATTAAACAGGATTAAAGATATGAACGCGTTGGAAAAAATCCCTGAAGTCGGGTTTGGCTTCTGGAAAGTCGATACGGCTATCTGTGCTGATACTGCGTACGAAGCGATTAAAGCGGGCTATCGTCACTTAGACTGCGCTTCTGATTATGGCAACGAGAAAGAAGTGGGCGAAGGTATTCAGCGTGCTATTAACGATGGCCTTTGTACCCGTGAAGAGCTTTGGATCACGTCTAAACTGTGGAATACCTTTCACGCGCCAGAGCATGTGCCGCTAGCACTTGAAAAAACATTGAGCGATTTACAACTCGACTATCTCGATTTGTATCTGATTCATTTCCCTATAGCGCAAAAATTTGTGCCGATAGAAACCCGCTATCCACCTGAGTGGTTTTACGATACCACGCAAGACAACCCAACAATGGAGTTGGCGCCTGTTCCACTTTATAAAACATGGGAAGCCATGGAAGGTTTGGTAGATAGCAAGAAAGTAAGTCGTATTGGTGTGTGTAATTACAATACTGGGCTACTTCACGACCTAATGAGCTATGCCCGTATCAAGCCTGCCATGTTGCAAATTGAGTCACACCCTTACCTAACACAAGAACGATTGATTCGTTTAGCGAAAGACTACGACATGAACGTTACTGCGTTCTCGCCACTTGGTGCACTGTCTTATCTTGAGCTAGAAATGGCGGATAAAACGGAGTCGGTACTAGAGCAAGACGTCGTGAAAAAAGCAGCTACGGCTCATGGAAGAACACCTGCACAAGTGGTACTTCGCTGGGGCGTACAACGTGGCAATGCCATTATCCCTAAAACGTCGAAGCCTGAAAGAATGCGTGAGAACTTAGCGTTGTTTGATTTTGAACTTACCGACGAAGAAATGCAGGCTATTTGTGCGCTTAACATGAATCGACGTTTTAACGATCCGGGGCACTTCTGTGAAGCAGCCTTTAATCGTTTCCACCCTATTTACGACTAGGAGAGTACTATGAGCAACGCAATCGAATATGCCAATGTGCGAACCCAACACCGCTATAACGGTCAAGTCTTCCCGCAAATTGTGGTGAATAACGATGGCTGTAAAACCGTTGAAGAAACGGTGATGTTTATTCAACAAAATCAGGCTGAGCTAGAAGCACAACTCGCCATATCGGGGGCGTTGTTGTTTAGAGGGTTTCCTTTAAACTCTGCGGAAACCTTTGATATTTTTTCAGCCGGTTTTGGTTATGCAAACTTCACCTACAAAGAGTCGCTATCTAATGCAGTTCGCATTAATTTCACAGAACGGGTTTTTACTGCAAACGAAGCGCCTAAAGATGTAGAAATTTTCTTACATCACGAAATGGCACAAACGCCAATTTCACCTAGCAAAGTATTCTTTTACTGCCAGTCAGCAGCCGACGAGGGTGGTGCGACACCCTTATGCCGTTCAGATAAATTGTTTGAAGCATTAAAGGCTGAAAACCCAACGCTTGCTAGCGATTTTGCTGAAAAAGGCTTGAAGTACACTACCACCATGCCTGCTGCCGATGATGCTAATTCTGGTCAAGGCCGCAGCTGGAAAAGCACGTTAAGTGTAGAAAGTACAGCAGAAGGCGAAGCCAAACTAAAAGAGCTCGGCTACAGCTGGGAATGGTTGGAAGATAGTAGCTTACGCGCCGTTACTCCTGTGTTACCCGCGGTTATTGATTTAGGCGATGGTTCACATTCATTTTATAACCAATTAATCGCGGCTTACATGGGGTGGAAAGGTGTGCGTGAAAATCCATCTTCAGCCATCACCTTTGGCGATGGCTCTGCTATTCCCAAAGAAGGGTTAGAGCGAATTGCTGAACTATCGCAGCAGTTTACTTTCGACCTTGAATGGCAAGATGGGGATGTTGCCTTGGTTGATAACTATCGTGCTATGCATGGCCGCCGCCCCTTCTCTGGTGAAAGAAAGCGCCAAGTGTTAGTGGCACTTGTGGCCGCTGAGCGTTAATTGTTATGACCGAGTTTGCCGCAAAGTGTAAATCGATTTGGCCTGGTTTTGGTATTGCTACAATAACCGGTATGGCAGCGCTTTTTTTAAGTGAGCATTATGGCGCGCCCGCCATGTTGTTCGCGCTGCTACTGGGTATGGCAATCTCATTTTTGTATCAGGCCGATGGGGTGTGCAAGTGCGGCATTGATTTTACTGCCAGTACGCTATTGCGTGCAGGCGTGGTGTTGCTGGGGTTGCGTATTGCTTTGGGCGACTTAGTCGTTCTTGGCTGGCAAACCGCAGCCATGCTAGCCTTTGCGATTTTCTCAACCATAGTGTTGGGTGTGGTAATGGCAAAAACTGTAGGTATGCAAAAGCGCTTCGGTGCACTCACCGGTGGCTCGGTAGCTATTTGCGGTGCGTCTGCGGCATTAGCGATTTCTACTATTCTGCCTGCTGGGAAAAACCACGAGCGAGATACCTTGCTTACGGTGATTGGCGTAACGGCCATGTCTACTATTGCCATGATTGTTTACCCTATTATCGCTGGGCAATTGGGTATGAACGATACCGAAGCGGGTATTTTTCTAGGTGGCACGATTCACGATGTGGCGCAAGTAGTAGGCGCCGGTTATTCGGTGTCTGAAGACGCGGGCGATATGGCTACGTTAACTAAATTAGTCCGCGTTGCCATGTTGTTACCCGTTGTTATGATCATGATGGTGATAGTAAAACGTGCGCACAGTAGCGTGCAGGATTTAGATGGCGAGATGCCTAAGCTACCCGTGTTCTTAGTGGGATTTGTGGCACTTATGCTATTAAATAGTTTTGTTACCCTACCTGAAGTGGTTATCGATTCAGGTTCACAGATATCACGATTTTTCCTTGTGGTATCAATCACTGCCATTGGTATGAAATCAAACTTAGGTAAGCTGGCTGAAGTGGGCATGTTACCTATAGTACTTATCGTGACGGAAACCCTGTGGATAGCTTTACTTATTTTAGGTTATCTGTTTTTGAACTAGTTCTTGAGTTAGCTTTTTTAAGTTAGTTTTTCGTCAAAAATGCACTCGTAAAGGAGGCAATGCGTGCCTATCTCAAACAAATCTAAGCAGGGTGTGAGCACGCATTCTGAATCATCAGACCAACAGCCTTCAGTAAACAAAACCGGTATACATGCCCTTTACGCCGAAAATCCTATCGCCGCCGACGAACAGGTATTTGGGCGTAAAACCGATGGCCTTACACGCCGTGGTTTTCTATCAGGATTTAAAACCCTCTCATTGTTACTAGGCGCAGAAATTGTTTATGGCCGGTTTATGCCAGCAGGGCTTATTCCCGCTGCATTAGCACAAACAGAAACTCCTTTTAGCATTGAAGGCAAAGATGGGTTAGTGGTGCTAAACGACAGACCGATTAACGCCGAAACACCCGCGCATTTACTTGACGATAAGATTACGCCAGCGTCGAAATTATTTGTGCGAAACAACGGGATTGTACCTGAAATAACGCCTAAAGATTTTGATGAAAATGCGTGGACACTCACTATTGAAGGGGAGTCGGCAGCAACATCACGCACTTTTACGTTAAGTGAGCTTAAAGCCAATTTTAAACACTACACCTGTCAATTAACGCTTGAGTGCGGTGGTAATGGTAGAGCTGAATTTTCGCCTGCGGCCAGCGGAAATCAATGGACTACCGGCGCGGTAGGCTGCCCGTCATGGACGGGAGTACGTTTAAAAGACGTACTTAACGCAGTAGGTATCAAAGATGATGCTGTCTACATTGGTTACTACGGTGAAGACTTACATTTGAGTCGAACGCCGGGCAAAGCAGCGATCTCTCGTGGCGTACCTATTAGCAAAGCGCTAGAAGATGAATCGTTAATTGCTTTTGAAATGAATGGCGAACCGCTACCGCTTATGAACGGCTTCCCTATGCGGTTAATGTTTGGCGGATGGCCTGCTTCCACATCGGGTAAGTGGCTGTCTAAAATTGTTATTAGAGACAGGGTTCACGATGGTGCCAAAATGGGTGGCAATGCATATCGCGTGCCGTGCAAGCCCGTTGCCCCGGGGACTAGCGTACCAGAAGACGAAATGTGCATTATTGAAGCTATGCCGGTGAAATCCTTAATTACCCATCCTAAGTCAGGTGCCGAGCACAGCAAAGGTAAAGCATTGGCAGTGCGTGGGCATGCATGGAGCGGCGAAGCCGAGATAGCCAAGGTTTTTACTTCAATTGATTTTGGACAAACCTGGCAGCAAAGCGCGTTGTCGAAACCCGTTAATCGCCACGCGTGGCAACATTTCAACGCCGATATAAGTTTTAAACAAGCCGGGTATTACGAAATTTGGGCGCGAGCAGAAGATGCCAACGGCCGGTCTCAGCCAATGGTACTGCCTGGTTGGAACCCCAAAGGCTACCTAAACAATGCGTGTCATCGCGTTGCAGTGAAGGTGGTGTAGCCAATGAACAGGCTGACAAGCGCGCTAATGCTATCGGTGTTATGTACAACATCACTAGCAACGCGAGCTAACGAACATAAGCTCAATCCCGCTACAGGACTTATTGACGCCACGGGGCATAACATGGTGGCTGCACATTGTACGGCGTGTCATTCCGCTAAGCTTATTTCGCAAAATCAAATGAGCCGTGAACGCTGGCTTGAGACGATACGCTGGATGCAAAGCACGCAAAAGCTATGGCCCTTAGGTGATGCTGAACCTGTCATTTTAGATTATCTAACTACGTGGTATGGACCTAAAACACAGAGTCGCCGTGCACCCATTCCGGCCCATTTAATGCCGAAAGAATCTGACTAGTTTTATCGCAATTAAAAGCTAAAACACCTAGATGACAAACATAAAAAACGGGAGCCTAGGCTCCCGTTTTTAATATTTATATTGCAAGTGCTAACTTAAGCCAAGATAGGCCAAGATAAGCACTAGCCCGTTAGCCCTGCAATCATGCACTATGGGCACGCAATGTCTGACACTGCCGCATCATCGCTAGATGCATTCGCTTCCAAACGTACATTGGACACCAATAGTGACGCCGAGGTGTGAGCGTTAAGCGCAAATGGTGAGAAAAGCTCAGCAAATGACGCGCCTGCTTCTACGAAACAGCGTGAAGGAATAACAACCGTTTGCCATTCGTTTGAATTCGCCGCGAAGCTATTTAACGGCAAAGACACACCGCAATCATTGCTACTACAACCAATAGAAACACTAAGGTTATCTCGGCCTTCTGCTAATTTCACATCTAGAACAAGCGCAGATTCATCTTCACTGTAATCACGCATATCTTCAGGGAAGGGCGAATAGAAGCCTACAGTCGCTTGGTCTGTAAACGTTAGCGATAGGCTATCTTCTTGCACCATGCGGTCAGTGGTACGCGCGCTTGCGCCTTCAGATTCCACCGTATTGCTTGCTACCGTAGTATCACCCGAGGCGTCTTTAATCATTAGCTGCCAAGGCTTTTGTGTAGAAAGTACGTAAATATCATGAGCAGGTAACGGTGCGTTTGCATCAACGCCAGTCGACTCAGACAGCGGCGCTTCGATAGGATCAGACTCGCCGAATGCTAAACCATAACCGTAAGCAAATTGTGCAGTATTGCCGTCATCTTTATTCACAATTTGGGTCGGCGTTGCTGGCCATGAGAATGACAATTTACCGTGCATAGGATAGTTAATTTCACCGTTTTGCTTGGTGAATAATACATCGGCAACACCTTGGCCTTCAGAGCCAGGTAACCAGGCTACTACAAATGCATCACTGGCGTTAATTTCTGGGTTTACCCACAGTGGACGGCCGGTAATGAAAACAGACACAACAGGAATACCTTGGGCTTGGAAAGATTTCAACAGCGCAAGATCTGACTTGTCGCCACGTTGATATTCAACATTTGAAATATCGCCATTGCCTTCAGCATAAGGATTTTCACCAAATACGATAATCGCCACATCAGGTTTTGCTTTTGAAGCGGTTTCAATCACACCTGCTTCAAACGCTGTTCCTTCAAACAACGTAGCTGTTCCGCCGGCTTCGCTAACCGTTTGCTGAATACCTTCAAAAATAGAAGTTGCGCCTGGGAAGTCGCTGTTCTGATTACCCGTGCCTTGCCACGTTATGGTCCAGCCGCCTGATTGCTTACCTATATTATGGGCAGCATCACCAGCAACAACCACGTTCATATTTGGCGCTAGGGGCAGCAAGTTATCTTGGTTTTTAAGCATCACTAGCGACTTTCGAACCGCTGCACGAGCAATATCGCGATGTGCTTGTGCACCAATAATTTCGCTATTACCCGACAACGCACGGTTAGCCGGAGAGGGTTGCTCAAACAGACCCATGCGCACTTTAACCCGCAATACGCGGCGTACCGCATCGTCTAAACGAGACTGTGGAATAATGCCTGATTTAACCTGTGCAATGGTGTTTTCGTACAAAGGTTTCCAAGCACTGGTAGGCACCATAAAGACATCAAGCCCTGCATTCATAGCTTGTGGGCAGCTTTCGTTAGTACAGCCTTCAATTTGACCGTGACCATTCCAATCACCGACTACAAAACCGTCAAAGCCCATCTTGTCTTTAAGTACATCGGTTAGCAGGTATTTGCTGCCGTGAATTTTCTTGCCATGCCAGCTGTTGAATGAGGCCATTACCGACTGTGAGCCAGCATTTAAGCCTTCAACGTAGCCTTGTGCGTGAATGCGAAATAAGGTTTCTTCGTCGGCAATGTTGTTACCTTGATCGTCGCCACCTTGTGTTCCGCCATCACCAATAAAGTGCTTTACCGTTGAGATAACATGGTTATCGTCAATGCTGCCACTGGCAATATCGCCTTGCATGCCAGATACAATAGCCTTGGCATAAGCGCCTACAATGGCAGGGTCTTCTGAATAGCTTTCATAAGTTCTACCCCAACGATCATCACGGGCTACCGCAACAGTTGGCGCGAATATCCAATCAATGCCAGTTGCACGTACTTCTTTGGCAGTCGCTTCGGCAATTTGAGTGATAATGGCAGGGTCGTTCATCGCACCCAAACCAATATTATGTGGAAACAAGGTAGCGCCAATGACATTGTTGTGACCATGTACTGCATCGGTTCCCCACATAGTAGGAATGGTGCTTCCGTCAATAGAGTCGTCTATTGATGCTTGATACATGGCATCCGCAATGGCAATCCAATCTTGAGGTGTAGCGTGCTTATCATTATTGGGAAATGCACCACCGCCATTTAAGTACGAACCAAACCCGTAGGTACGCATGTCTTCTAGAGTCACATCGCGAATTTCAGGCTGTATAGTTTGCGCCACTTTTTGCTCAAGGGTCATGGTGGCTAAAATAGCGTTTACTTTTTCTTCTACCGCTTCGCTGTTTTCTGTACTAAAGGTAATTTCAGGCCAAAAGTCGGGGACTGATTTTTGTGATGCTTGCTCAATCAGCTCAGTTTTCGGCGTGCTAGCCTCGTCTGTCGCTGGCTGACAACCTGCCATAACCAATGCTGCGGCAATTAATGAATATGAACTTAGTTTCATAGCAAATCCCTTGTTTATTTGTGGCTAGCAGCCAAGTTAACGGTAGCACCACGAAGCCCGTAATAAGCAATATATAAATAGC
Source organism: Alteromonas sp. 38 (assembly GCF_902506055.1). Taxonomy (NCBI): domain Bacteria; kingdom Pseudomonadati; phylum Pseudomonadota; class Gammaproteobacteria; order Alteromonadales; family Alteromonadaceae; genus Alteromonas; species Alteromonas sp. 38. The sequence goes on along the minus strand of NZ_LR733300.1, from coordinate 4,350,822 downwards.
AAATAACCGGCAATAAGAAAGAAAGTTGTACACCCGCGTTGTCAGCAATAACACCTTGTAGTAGTGGCACAATAGCGCCGCCCACTATGGCTAAACACAACATGCCAGAGGCTTGTGCGGTTTTTTGGCCTAGCCCTTTAAGTGCAAGACTGAAAATGGTGGGGAACATAATAGAGTTGCAAAGACCTACTGCTAAAATTGACCACATGGCGATATTGCCGCTGCTGCATACTGACACAACAATGAGTGTACATGAGGCAAATGAATTAACGGCGAGTAGTTTACCCGCGGCCACTTTTTGCATTACCGCAGCACCAATGAAACGCCCTACCATAGCGCCACCCCAATAATAGGCTATGTACTTAGATGCTTGGCTTTCGCTCATGCCTTTAATGCTTTCTAGTCCAAAGTAGTTGACTAAAAAGCTGCCAATCGCAACTTCAGCACCTACGTATAAAAACAAACCTAGCGCACCCAATGACAGGTGGCGATGTTTTAATAAACCGGTATCTGTCGTGGTAGCGACATCCATTTCACTATGCGTGGGTGAGGGAAGCTTCACTTTAACCATAACCACAGCCATGGCCACTAATACAGCGGCCAATGTTAAATAGGGAAGGACTACCGCATTTGCATCTACTGCTGCGTTTTCCATTCCTTCATGGGCACCAAATAATACGATGCCACCAATAATTGGCGCGACTGTAGTACCCAACGAGTTAAACCCTTGGGTCATGGTGAGTCGACTAGAAGCGGTATCTGGGTTACCCATAATGGTTACCAAGGGGTTTGCAGCCACTTGCAAAATAGTGATACCTGAAGCCAATACAAACAATGCCCCTAAGAACATCCAATACTGAGTGAAAAGCGCAGAAGGAATAAACAAGACACAGCCCACTGCAGCAGTGATTAACCCCACACCAATGCCTTTTTGATACCCAGTCGCACTCACTAACTTTCCGGCTGGAATAGAAATAAGAAAGTAGGCGCCAAAGAAGCACGATTGCACCAGCATAGCTTGTGTATAAGAGAGCGAAAATAAGGCTTTCAAATGGGGTATTAGAATGTCATTAAGTGCGGTAATAAAACCCCACATGAAAAATAACGATGTTAGCGTAGCTAGCGCAAGTTGACTGGTGGTTGTCGACCCGGCCGTGGTTTTTATTGTTTGATTCATAGGTAACGCCCTGAACTCACTTATTAGTAGACGGAATTTCGTGTTCGCATTTGGCTTATTGGTTACTTTGCGTTAACGAATTAGTTCGGTATTTGTTAACACTTTGTTGGTCAGTATAGGGTGCGAAAATGAAAATGCAAGCGCTTACATTGTTTGATTGTATGCGTTTACATTTTTAGTTAAATATTACAAATACCTGCTGTCTTTTCCCACTTTTTTAACAGTTTGACATCGTAACATTTAGATTATTTTCCATTAGCGCTTGCTTTTTTTGTTCAAACAAATAAGATCAAATGCAAATTGTTATCATTTGCATTATCAGGCAAGAGCTGAATTAAATGACTTATTTTTATACGGTTACCTTGTTGTTAACGGGCTCGCTATTGCCATCACTTGCATTAGCTGACGTAGAGGCGCCGGTTGAACACGTAGTCGTTACGGGAACACGTACACCCAAGCTTTTAGGTGCATCACCGGTAAAAATCGATGTGGTAGATAAAGCGGAAATTTCCAGGCTTAGCAAGGGAACGCTAAGGCAAGTGTTAGAAGTTATGCCCGGTGTGGTAGTTCGGCGCAGCCAAAAAGACGGCTATAACGTACAGCTGAATGGGTTTAACGGCGACCATGTCTTGGTGTTAATTAACGGACAGCCAGTTATTTCTCCTACAGGCTCTTCGGTCGATTTAGATCAAATTAGCGTTGCCAACATTCGACAGATTGAAATTGTACGCGGCGCAGCATCGGTTCTTTATGGTAGTTCGGCCATGGGAGGCGTTATTAATATTATTACTGATGTGCCAGAAGGCGCACAGTTATCCGCCGACTATGAACTTTCTCACTACAGTGATGATGGGCTCGACGGCGATACCCTAGGGCATACGGCTAAGGTTAGTGCGGCTAAAGCGATAAAGCACTGGCAGCTAGGATTGACCGCACAGCATATTACGAACCCCGGCTTCGATTATGACCCAGAATCCGTGTCTCAGGATGGTGGTGCGGTGGATAAATCCTTTGCGCAGTTTTCCTTATCAACAGGTATCAGAGACCTTGATTTTAGTTACAAAGGCCAATGGCTGGATGAACAGAAAGACAAACCTCAGTCCTCTATTCCAGGGCAAGTCAGCATTATCAGCTATGTGTCTAGCGTTACCCAGTGGCAGCACGATGTAAAATTTGCTCAACAGCAGAATTGGCATATTAATGGGCGCTATTTGTCTCACGATGAACAAAGCGGAAACACCAACGGCCTGCGCCAAACCGATATTCAATTAGCAGAAATTGAAGCGCAGAAAATTCTATCTTTGGGCGATGTTGAGTGGGTAGGGGGATTGGTAGCCCATGCTGATAACTTAGATCAGCAAAATGTGGCAACGGGAACGGTAGAAGTTGACGACGTTAGCCGAGAAAGTACCGAAGCCTACTTGCAAGCCAATTGGCAGCAAAACGACACCCAAGCATTGCTGGGCCTTCGAGTACAAAATGATTCTGATTTTGGTTGGCATACGGCGGCAAAGCTTAGTGGTAGTCAAAGCTGGAAACTTGATGAAACCACATTCCAAGTGCGTGGCGGTGGTGGTACTAGTTATCGAGTACCTAATTTAAAAGAACGTTACTACGTGTTCGATCACAGTAACTTAGGCTACATGGTTTTGGGCAATGAAGACCTTGTGCCGGAAACTGCGCTAAGTGCCAATGTAGGGGTGAATGCGCGATTAGCATCTAAACAAAGTCGCTGGTGGTATCAGGCCGATATCGATTTTCACTACACAGAAGCAGAAGACTTTATTACCACCGCGGTAGATGTGGAAGCGTCGCAAGAAGCAGGTCTTGATATTTCTATGTACGAAAACCTTGATGAAGCCACGCTTTATGGTGCTGATTTGAGCGTAAGCGCGCAAAACGATAACTGGCAGTGGCAACTTAATTATAGCTACTTGCATGCCGTAGATGGTGATTCTGAGCGTTTGCCTGAACGACCCACTCATCTAGTGAAAGCCTCAGTGACCTATCAATTTGAAAAAAGTGATACCAGCGTTCAACTGTATGGCGTGCATGAAAACGACGTCTCTCCAACTTCTGGTTACACCGTTACCGTGAAAGACAGCTACACCACCTTAAATGCCGTGGTTCAGCACGACTTTTCTCGCCATTGGCAAACCCGTTTGGGGGTTGAAAACCTTACCGATGAACATCGCTCACCAGATTCACTCGCGGTGGGGGCTTTTGATGCTCGGCCTATTTCAGCTCGCCGAGTTTATTTGGGCGTGAGTTACCAATACTAACCCTCTGGAAAGATCCAGTACTTAAAAACAAAAAACTTAAAAATAGAGAACTTAGGAACCAATATCTAAAGACAGAAAAAGCCAGCAATAAGAAACAATAACAGAATTAGATCATAGCGCCGTTTACTCAATTAATCCCAACGGCTAAACACACAATATAGAAAAGGAAAGAACACATGAATAAAAAATACTTAGCATTATTACTTGCTGTGTCTCTGGGGCTTGTGGCCTGTGGTGGCTCTGATAGTAGCGATCCAATCGTTGAAACGCCTGACCAAAGCGGTGAAGACAGTGACGAGGAAGCAGATGACAGCTCGGGTGATGAAGGTGAAAGCAGCAATGAAGTGGCCACAATTTACGGGCCATATAGCACAGGCAGTACATCTGAACCTGTTGCTGTTTATTTTGATTTAGATACACAAACCCAAGTGACCCTGACTGAAGAAGAAGCCGCGAGCGACACCACCTGGGATATAGGCTTTAAACGCACTTCGGTATTTTTAAACACAGCACAAGAGACGCCGGTAAGCGTCTACTTTACTGCCAACAACAGTGATTTCTACGACGAAAATGGCGCAGCTGTGGCAGATTTATTTCTAAATGCGACCGCTGATAGCGAACTTGATGATTATTTAGCGGTGACAACGAGCGACGTGCCAGATGCAGAGGCATTTTCTACTGATGCTGAGTCTGCCGTTATTGGCGATACCTTTTATAATTATGACACCACAACCCATGTAGTAAGCGCGGCTAGCGATATCTACTACGTAGTGTCATCCGATGAAAACTACACCAAATTCCATGTGACTGACATTGTGACTGAAGGGCGCGGTATTGGTGAAATCACATTGGGCGTCATGCATCAAAGTGTACTCGATGGACAAACTACGTTTGCTGAAGAAGTGTCGCTAAGTGTTAATGCAGTAGGCTGTACTGCGCCTATTTACATCGATTTCGATGTGCAGCAAGAGGTGACTGAAACCGATGCATGGGATATCACTATCCCTTGCGCTGATGAAGCGGGTGAATTTACCCTGTCTATTGCCGACGATGCTACTGTACTTCGTACCGATGCTGACACCTATGCCGGAATAGATACCGAAGCCGCTGCATTTTATGGTTTCAGTGCTGAAACCGTTAGTGACTATGCGTTTACGGCTAACAACTGGTACTACTACGACAGCACAAGTCACTTACTGTATTCCCAGTTTGGGGTATACCTTATTCAAGCGGGCGACAGCGTATTTAAATTCCAAATAACTAGCTACTACGATGAAGACGGTACATCAGGCGCATACAGTTTCCGCGCCGATCCTGTTACCGAGGAATAAGTAATGGCGAAAACCAAATTGCCCAGCTTATTCAGCACGAGAAAAATGCTATATGTACTAAGCGTAATGAGTGTATTTTGGTGTTTAACTAGTGGCAGCGTTCATGCTGCCACTACGTTCTCAGCACTCACAGCCTCCTCAGCACCTATGGCTCACAACCATCAGCAACCTGAAACGCCCCGAATTATTGCTGCAGGTGGCAGTGTAACGGAAATCATTTATGCGCTAGGGCGGGGTGATTGGGTGGTGGCGACAGACAGCACAAGTATGTTTCCCGCCGCGGCGACTGAGGTCCCAAAACTAGGCTATTTTCGCCAACTTAGTACCGAAGGTGTATTAGCTCAACAGCCTTCTTTGCTATTGGGGGCAAGTGCTACAGGCCCCGAACCCATGTTAGAGCAGGTGGCAAATGCAGGGGTTGATGTACACGTTTATCATGTCTCGAAAGACCTCGACGGCTTAAACAAGATGATTCTTGATATCGGTCACAGAGTATCGGCGGTGGAAAAAGCCAAGCAGCTTGTTACTGACTTACATCGTCAAGTGGACGCACAGCGAGTGCTATATTCTGAAGCAATAGCGTCTTACGGAAGTACAGATTATTCCAAAACCATTAGTGCACTTTTCGTGGTTGCGAATAATGATAGAGGCATTACTGTGGCAGGGGCCGATACTGTGCCGCAAGCACTGTTTGATACCTTGGGTATGACCAATATTGCAAGCGATCTCAATGGCTACAAGTTAATGGATGCTGAGTCGGTACTCACCCGTAACCCTGATATTGTGTTTGCTGCAGGGCATATGCTGCATGGCGAGAGTGCGCTGAATTCTCTGTGTTCACACCATGCGATTGCCGCAACATTTGCAGGTCAACATTGTTTAGTCAAAGCGATGGATAGCAATATTGGGTTAGGACTGTCCCCCCGTTTTGCTATTGCGCTAAAAACGGTTGCTGAACATGGGTTACGTGCTTTATCTATAAAAGCGCCAAATACCGCAATTCAAGAGCAGGCTATTCAAGAGAGTATTGTTAAAAGACCTATTAAAGAAAGTACGGCCGTAGATAAAAGCACAAAGACAGAAACTCAGGGTATGGGAAGGTTCGAGTGACAGCGTCTACCTCAACCCACGACTCTGCCACTAGCTCACCGCTGGAAAAAGCGTCGCCGACAAAGCCCCGGGTGACAAATAACACGCTGTCAATAAAGATGCAGAAACATAATGCATCAGCAGTCATAGTAAACCTACTTGTAACGAGGGCAAAGCGTAAACAACATGGTCTAGCACTCCTCGGTGCGATGTTGCTGTTAAGCGTTTACGTAGGCGTTGTGAGTGGTAGTTTATCGATTAACGTGGGCGAGCTTTTGTGGCACGAACTTTCTCAGCTAACTGGGCAGTTTTTCTCTCAAGGCGCGTTGATTGAAGAAAGCGGCGCTAATCGACAGGCAACGCCATTAGGCGTTTCAACAACATTTAATAGCACGCACTGGTATGTGCTTACTGAACTGCGACTACCACGGGTTATTATGACCCTATTTATTGGCGCGCTATTGGCAGTGTCAGGTTGTGCTATGCAGGGCTTGGTGAGAAACCCATTGGCGGATCCAGGTTTAATCGGTATTGCCGGCGGCGCGGCAGCGGCAGCAGCAGTCAGCATGGCTATCGTGCCACCACTTGTACCCGCGCTTGCCTCTGTTTGGGTGGCACTTTGGGCGTTTGGCGGGGCGTTATTGTCCGTGTGGACCGTGTTACGTTTTGCTAATAGTGCGCAAGGTGTATCGGTGGCTACGCTAATACTTGCTGGGGTAGCAATAAATGCGTTCACCGGCACCATTATTGGCGCCATTAGCTATGTGGCTAGCGACGATGCACTTCGCCAAATCACCTATTGGACAATGGGCAGTTTAGCAGGCGCTAGCTGGACAATATGCGCGCTGGTGGCGGCGGCCGGCGTTATCGCTATTACAGGCTTAATGGTGTCTCGAAATGCACTTAATTTATTAGCCTTAGGTGAAAACGAGGCGGCTTACATGGGGCTGAATGTAGCGCGTTATAAGCAAATTATACTGTGGTTGGTGGCATTTGCTGTCGCCCTAGCAACCGCTCTGTGCGGCATTATTGGGTTTGTGGGTTTAGTTGTGCCGCACATGTGTCGCACACTGTTTGGCGTTAATCACAATGTACTCATTCCTGCTTGTGCATTAATGGGGGCTCTGTTGTTGACGGTTGCCGATACGTTGTCTCGTACATTATTCACTCCAATGGAAATCCCTATAGGTATTGTCACATCCGCCATAGGAGCACCTTTTTTCTTGTATCTGTTATGGCAACAAAAAGGGGTATTTAATGGCTCGCTGTAACCAAACTGAATCACAGACGCATGAAACGCTACTCACCCTCATTAATGTCGATGTTATCAGGGGAAAACGACAGCTATTGTGCAACCTCAACCTTGTCTTTAATGCGGGTGAATTTATTGCCCTTGGGGGCGAAAACGGCTGCGGGAAATCATCCCTGCTTACTGTGATAGGCGGCTTAGCGCCACTTGAGAAAGGCGCGCTTTTGTTTAACGGTGAGCCCCTAAGTGAAATAGGTTTGCGAAATCTTGCAGACTATCGCGCAGTCATGGCGCAAAGTGCCTCAACTCCTTTTGGCTTTTTGGTCGATGAAATATTGCAGTTAGCGCGTCATCACATTGTTGAGTCACCTGAAAATCGACATCACATTATCGGCAAGATTGCTGAGCAGTTTGACATTACTCACTTGTTGTCACGAAATATTCAAACCTTGTCAGGGGGAGAGCGACAAAGGGTATTTTTAAGCAAAGCAATATTGCAGTTACTGCCAGTAAACCCACAGAGCAGCTTAGTGGGAAAGTTGTTGTTGCTTGATGAGCCTACCTCGGCACTAGACTTACGCCATCAAAAGTTGGTGATGCAGCAATTGGTCAGTCTCAGTAACCAGGGGCTATGCATAGTTTGTGTGAGTCACGATCTCAATTTAATTTCACCCTATTGCAGCAGAATGATTTTACTGGCTGAGCAGGGGTGTATAGCCGATGATAAGCCGGAAAATGCGCTAACGATAGACACATTAGCACGCTGCTATCACACCCAATTAAACGTTATTCGTAACCAAGAGCACGATGTGTTTGTTACGCATTAATTTGAACAGAAGGAGTTTCTTATGAGCATGCGAGATATTGCATTTTCAGCAAAACAATTAAGCCGAACTCACCACAGTGGTGTGCTAGGAACCCATTCCACTTCAATGCCTGGGTATCCTTTTGGCTCGGTTGTTCCCTATTACCTTACCCCTGCCGGTGATGCCATTATCTACATTAGTGATATTGCCCTGCACACTCGTAATATTAAAGCGAATGATAAAGTTAGTTTGACCATATTCGATGCTGGTGAGGATGACTCTCAAGCCAATGGTCGAGTGACTATTATGGGTAACGCAGAACTGGCTAAAAAAGAGGATGTGAAAGCACAATATCTAAGATTGTTTCCACAGGCTAAAGGTTATGAGCAAACCCACGACTTTAATTTTTACGTTATCCGCGCTGAGCGTGTGAGATTTATCGGCGGGTTCGGGAAAATTCATTGGATCGATAAAGCGTACTGGCAGGTTGAAGAGCAAGAGTGGCATAAGTCGCCAGACGGTATGATCACTCACATGAATGAAGACCATCAAGATGCCATGCAGTTAATTTTACAGCATAAAATCGGGGTGAATATTGAGCATCCTATTATGCACAGTGCCTTTCCAGAAGGTATGCATTGTGGCAGCGAAGAAGCGACCTGGTTTATTCCATTTGAAGCCACCTGTGAAACCTCCACCGATGTTCGAAAAGCCCTTGTCAAACTGACTAACGATGCACGCACGGCATTGAACATACCCAAAGCGAGCTAAAAGATTCGCGCTATCGAAACGTCGTGTTCTTTTATCGCCGCATGTGCTAGACAGCCTGCCATTAATGATAACCCAGCGAAGTGCTTCGCTGGATTATCATCTGTGAATGAAATGTAAAATTCTTCCCTGTTACTACTTGTCGCTATATGAAAGCGCTTACATATAATGCTACACTTCGTTTCGTAGGGTGGCACTATACACAAGCTGCCAATAGAGCACCTTACATATAGTGCTAATACAACTTGGCTTCACACAATCTCAACATCGTTAGTGACCGTCGTATTTATTTTTTTAACGACTGCTTTAGACAGGCGCTGATACATTCATTCGAATAAGGTTTTGTACACATGGAAATTTTAGCCCAACCAGGCTCTCCCTTTATGCAATCAGATTTCACCATGGGTGTGGCGACATCGTCATTTCAAATTGAGGGCGATGCAGACAACAGAGAGCCAAGCATTTGGGATACCTTTTGCAATACACCTGGAAAGATTGCCGATGGCAGTCACGGCCTCGTGGCATGTGATCATGTGAACCGTTTGGAAGAAGACTTAAGCATTATTGATTCGTTAAATGTAGACGCTTATCGGTTCTCTATCAGCTGGCCACGAATTATTAGAAAAGATGGTTCGGTCAATCAGCAAGGGCTTGATTTCTACCTTGCTTTGCTAGCAAAGTTAAAGCAAAACAACATTAAGCCATATGTCACTCTGTATCACTGGGATTTGCCTCAGTATTTAGAAGATGACGGAGGCTGGCTAAATAGAAAAACGGCCTATGCGTTTGCTGAATATGTGGATGTGGTGAGTAAAGCTTTTGGTGATAAGGTTTACTCATACGCCACATTAAACGAACCCTTTTGTAGTGCCTATTTAGGTTACGAAGTAGGGGTTCATGCTCCAGGGAAAGTGGGCAAAGAATTTGGAAAAAAAGCGATACATCACTTGTTGTTGGCCCACGGTTTAGGCATGCGCGTTCTACGCAAAAATGCACCCAATATCGAGGCTGGCGTAGTACTTAACTTTACGCCGTTCTACGCAAATTCTAGTGATGAAAAAGATATTCGCGCCACAAAATTAGCACATGATCATCATAACGACTGGTACATTAAACCGTTAATGCATGGTTGTTACCCTGCTCTTATCGATGACATTCCGGCAGCTCACCGGCCAGATATTCTCGATGGCGATATGGATATCATTTCTGAGAAAATAGATTACTTAGGTGTGAATTATTACACTCGCGCTAAAGTCACCGATGATGGCTCTGAAGATCCTTGTCAATTGCCAGCCCCAGAGGAAAGTGAAACTACCGCAATGGGCTGGGAAGTTTACCCGCAAGGGTTAACTGATTTACTGCTACAGTTGCATAATGACTACCAACTACCACCGCTTATTATCACTGAAAATGGCTTGGCCAGTGATGATACGTTATCGATGGATGGTGTCGTGAACGATGAGCAGCGTATTCGATATCTAACCACTCACTTGCAGGCGGTAGCTGATGCAATTGAAGCAGGGGTCAATATAACAGGCTATTTTGTTTGGAGCTTGTTAGATAATTTTGAATGGGCGCTGGGTTACGAGAAACGCTTTGGTATTATTTACGTTGATTACGATACGCAAAAACGAACGTTAAAAGCCAGTGCACTAAGACTACAACAATTGCTAGAAGAAAGACGAAAAGCGTTAAACGCAGCCTGATAGATGCGCAATTGATTAAAAGTATAAAATAATAAAGATAACGGTGAAGCCAATGGTAAGTGCAAAGGAAAAGATTGCCTACGGGTTAGGCGATACGGCAAGTAATTTCATTTTTCAAACCGTCATGCTGTTTTTGACATTTTATTATACCGACGTTGTTGGCATACCGGCTGCAGCGGTAGGGAGTATGTTTTTACTCGTACGAGTATTTGATGCCGTTACCGACCCTTTAATGGGTTCTTTGGCCGACAGAACAAGAACGCGGTGGGGCGCATACCGCCCCTATTTATTATGGTTGGCTTTGCCTTTTGCGCTTTGCAGCGTGCTTGCGTTTACCTCTCCTGAATGGCTTACCGAAGAAGGTAAGCTTTACTATGCATTTATCACCTACGCACTGCTAATGATAATGTATACCGCCATTAATATTCCTTATTCTGCATTAGGCGGCGTGCTAAGTGCCGATGCTTCAGAACGCGTATCTATTCAGTCTTATCGATTTGTATTTGCCATGGGCGGAGGCCTGCTGGTGACATCATTTATGCTGCCATTGGTTGATTACTTAGGTAATGGCAACGAAGCACTTGGGTATCAGCGCGCCATGATAGTGATGAGCATAGTGGGGATGGTACTTTTTCTGCTTTGCTTTGCCGGTACTAAAGAGCGGGTGAAACCTGCCAATGAAACGCCTGCGCCTTACAAAACCCAGTTAGCGGCTATTTGGCAAAATGATCAGTGCCGAGTGCTTTGTATGGTAGCTATCGTGTTACTCACCGGCATGGTAATGCGAAACACGCTAGCGCTCTACTATGTGAAGTACGTGTTGCAGCGGCCAGAGTCGGCCACATTATTTGTTACCGCCGGTATGGTGGGAAGCATTATAGGCTGTGCGTTGGCGAACCCAGTAGCTAAACGATTTTGTAAAATCAAAGTTTACACCTGGCTTCAGTTAGCCAGCGCAGTAGTGTGTATCGTGAATTATTTTGTGCCTTATCAAGAGTGGTTTACGGCCATTTCACTGCATTTCCTTTGGGGCCTTATCTTGCAAATGGCTACGCCGCTACTGTGGGCAAAAATTGCTGATGTGGTGGACTATGGCGAAGATAAAACGGGGCTTCGTATGACTGGGTTAACGTATTCAACTGTGGTCTTTTTCATTAAAGTTGGACTGGCCTTGGGCGGCGCACTTGCGGGGTGGTTACTCGCATCAGTTAACTATCAACCAGACGCCTTTTCACCGGATGTGGCAAAAGGCATAGTGGCGTTATTTTGTATCGGGCCAGCAATCGCTTCGATAGGTGTTGCGATTATTATGCGCTGGTATACATTAGATAACCAAAATATGTTGGCAATTCAGCAGCGACTTGGGTTGACCACAGACGACGCGCATCGCGGGTCGTAATAATAACTACGCAAAGCAAGGATATACACAGCGCACGTATGCACTGTTAATGCTCTATGGTAACGATTAAGCAAGTAAGTGAACTAGCTGGCGTGTCGTCAGCAACAGTATCTCGAGTTATAAACAACACAGATACCGTTAAAGAGAAAACGCGCCAGCAAGTGCTTGATGCGATGGAGAAGCTTGGCTATCGACACAATGTCATAGCGGCTTCCCTTGCCTCAAATAAAACCCATACCGTGGGGTATGTGGTACCTGAACTACATGGCTCATTCTTTGGTGCCATGATGGCGGGCTCTGAAAAAGTGCTTAGACAAGCCAATAAGCATATGTTTGTGGTGACCGGACACAGTGATGAAGCTTTAGAGAAAAAAGAAATTGAAGCCTTGCTGAGTCGCCGTTGCGATGCGCTTATTCTGCATGTTGAGGCGGTCAGCGATGAGTACCTTGTAGACCTTGCCAGCCAAGATGTTCCTATTGTTGTGGTTAACCGCTATATAGAAGCTATTGGTGAAAAATGTATCAGCCTAGACAATGTGCTCGGCGCATATCTAGCCACTAAGCACCTTATCGATTTGGGCCATACTCAAATTGCTTACGCCGCCGGTGCCTTGTTTAAAGCGGATGGTATCAACCGTTTACTTGGGCATAAAAAAGCATTAAAAGAGGCCAGCTTTCATTTCGATGAAGACTCTGTAGCAGAAGGGAATTTCCAAGCTTTCTCTGGTGAGAAGTGTGTGGATGAACTGTTTAGTCGCAACGTAAGTTTTAGTGCAATCGCCTGTGCAAATGATGAAATGGCATCAGGCGCCATTAACTCACTAAGAAAGCATGGTAAACGCGTACCGGAAGATATCTCTGTCATTGGGTTCGATAACGTCGATTTTGCTAGTTACCTTACCCCTAAGTTAACGACTGTGAACTACCCTGTGCGCGAGATTGGTGCTATGGCATCACGCTGGATTTTAAATCAGGCTTATGGCGATAGGAAAATGACAATGGAACATATTTTATCGCCTAAATTGATTATTCGAGGGACCACCAGAAAATTTGAGTAAATTCAACCAACGACGAATGGTGAAGTTACGCTTTTTTCTGTTATGCTAAATTTTCACACAAATAAAATTTGGTCACCCTATGTTCGTTTCTCGAAGCAAATACTTAGAAAAAGAGTCTCAGGCCTCTCAACTTGAAAGCCGCTATCAAGTTGCCCTTGATAAAATATCAGACTTAGAGTCTGAAAATGCAGAACTTCATCGGCAAGTTACCGAGTTAAGCGATGCCTCAAGGCAAATTGATGACGATGTGGTAACACGTTGTTTAGTTACCTCTTTGAACCAAGTGGAAGGTATACGAGAAACCGTTTTAGGGTCTTATCAAAAAATAAACGCCGAAAACCAATCAATATCAGATATTAATGAATTGTTTGAGCAATCTTCCCACGTACTTACTAAAATTGTTAAAGACATGAGCGGTTTGAATACTCAAATGGTGAGTATGAGCGAGCGCATTTCTGGCTTATCAAGCACAGCCGATAACATTAATAAGTTTGTTTCTACCATTACCAGTATATCGGATCAAACCAACCTACTGGCATTGAATGCCGCTATTGAAGCGGCGCGAGCAGGTGATGCTGGTCGCGGTTTCAGTGTAGTTGCCGATGAGGTGCGCGCACTGGCAACTGAAACAAACAAATCAGCCACAGAAGTGTCTGAACTGGTAAACGATATTATTCAATCTACGGCAAAAGCGGTTTCGGGTGTCAACGAATTAAGAGGTAATAACGAAGAGCTAGAAGAGGGAATTAGCACCCTTAATAGCAGCTATGAAACCATGGTTTCTCATTGCGATAGTATGAAAACGACTATCAACGAGGGCTCCTTAAGTACCTTTATACAGACGGTTAAGCTCGATCACGTAGTGTGGAAGTCTGATGTATATGCGGTTTTATTTGGTTTCAGCGATAAAAAACCAAGTGATTTTGCTGATCACGCCAGTTGCCGTTTAGGAAAATGGTACAGCGAAAATCAAGGTGCTGCTATTGGTAAGTCGTCGTCATTTAGAGAATTAGAAACACCTCATGCGGCAGTACATCGTGCGGGTGTGGCTGCTATCAACGCAAAAGCAGAAGGTGATACTTCAACACTAGAATCAAAAGTAGTTGAAATGGAACGCTCTAGCGAGAAAGTAATGTTGTTACTAGATAAGATAGCCAGCTAACCAGTTAACTCATATACCTTGAATGTGTTTAAAGCGGTATAGACTAAAAGGCTTTTATATTGAGCGATGCTTCAATACCCCCTAGCCCTAAGGAAGTTGCTGACTTAAAAGCTCAAGTGAAAACACTTGAGCGACAACTTAAGCGCCAAAAAGTAGCGAGGGAAAACGCTGAGTGGTTTTTAGAAAGCTACTCAAGCGATGCCTATTCGGCAACCCAAGCCCTGCGTAAAGCATTACATGAATCGAAAAAAAGAGAGCGGGAATTAATTTTTCTAAATCGCTCCGCTTCCCACCTTAAATCTTCCGATAGCGGTGCTAGTTTTATCTTTTCAGCCATTGAATCAGCAGTTGAATTCAGTGATGCCTATTGTGGTCTGGCCTTCATTACGAAAGCGGGAAAGGTGATTCAGGGAGGTGACAACAAGGTTTGGCAAATAGAGAACGGTTGGGTTGATGGCAATGATTTTGCCAAGGTTATTTTAAATGAGCTGCCACTCTCTGTAACAGATAATTATAGCCAATGGTGTGTAAATATCGTTGAAAGGCCAGACACTCATGAAGAAGCTTACGTATTACACTTCATGCAGAATTTGGGCAACGGCGAGCAGGCTTGGCTTGCATTGCTGACCAAAAACAGCGAATTAGATGAAGAGATGTTGTATGTGCTTGATGCAAATAAGCACTACTTACAGTTTGGAATAGGCTACAGAAGTTCCAAACACGAAATCAAGCATCATAAAGCCGCCCTCTCATCGATGGAAAAAGACCAACGCTATTTGCAAGAAAAGCTAATAACTGCAGATAAAATGGCCATGCTGGGTCAGTTGGCGGCAGGTATAGCTCATGAGATTAACAATCCTATAGGTTACGTACGCAGTAACACGTCAGTGGCTGGCGATATTTTTAAGGATTATCAAAGTGCTTTATCGGAAATAAAGGTACTTTGTAAAGACGCAGGTGGAGAAATAGAAGCCCGTTATTTGGCGCTTGAAAACACTTACTCATTAAAAGAGAGTGCCGAGGCTATCTCTGAAATGTTTGAAGAGTCTTCAGAGGGTATCGAAAGAATTATCGATATCGTTAAAGCGCTAAGAGGCTTTTCCTATCCCAGCGGTGGAAAGCGTGTCGCCATCAATGTTGCCGAAGCGATAAACTCAGCCTTGCGAATTACTAACAATCTGCATAAGTACAAAAATAAAGTCATATTCACGCCCCCTGAGACCGCTGTAGAAGTCATTGGCAATGCGGGGCAAATACAGCAAGTACTTGTCAATCTGCTCACTAACGCCATTTACGCCACGGATGAAGGCAAATGCATTAAGTTTGATGTTGAATCAGTAGAAGGGGATGCGGTCATTACTTTGCAAGATGAGGGCAAAGGTATGTCAGAGGAAGTCATTGGCAAAATGTTTACGCCATTTTTCACCACTAAACCGCCTGGCGATGGTACTGGTCTTGGCATGTCTATTTCACTCACTATTATTGAAGAACACGGCGGCCAGTTTGAAGTAACTAGTGAAATCGATAAGGGAACCACAATTAAGGTGCGCCTACCGCTCGCGTAACTTTTTAGATTATATCAATATAATTATTATCTTATTCTTTTGCTACTTTAGTATTAATCTTCCCAATAATGTTCTACGCTTTTAGGCAATTACCAAGAAATAGGGTTCTCCTATTTACTTTTAACACCGCTATAGCAATGGATCTTATTAGTGAAGAAAAGCCAGTCTGTCACCCAACGCGAATACAAATTCCCTTCTCATTACCGCCTTATCTCTTCTACTGACAAACGTGGTGTTATACAACATTGCAATGACGAATTTGTGGAGGCAAGCGGGTATAAACGAGAAGACTTGATAGGAAAAAACCACAACATTATTCGTCATCCGGATATGCCCTCTGGTGTGTTTAAAGAAATGTGGCGAACCCTAGAGTCGGGACAAAGCTGGGCTGGGTTGGTCAAAAATAGAAGAGAAAATGGCGACCACTATTGGGTGTCAGCATTCGTCACTCCCGTATACGAGGGGGGGAACGCGGTGGGTTATGAGTCAGTTAGAATTCATGCCGCCGATAAAGAGATAATACGCGCGTCGAGCATATATGGCAGACTATCTGCCGGAAAATCGCCAATTCCCTTTGCTGCAAAGCTTGGTCAAACACTTTCACCCATGTCACCCATGATAGTGGTAAGTTTACTATTGTTGGTAGCGATTGGCTTTACCGCTGGTTTAGTACCCCTAGGTGTTACTTTCATTGCATTACTGACTATGATGTTTTGGCAATCGGCAAAAAGCCGGAGCTACTGGCGGGAATTTCTTTCGTTAAGCCCTGCCAGTTACAGTAATGCACTTGTGGCACAAACATATTATGCCGATGTGGATTATATCGCTCAGGCTAAGTTGGCGTTAGGTTGCGAACTAGCGCGTACTCGCACGGCATTAACCCGTATTAAAGATGCATCTGACGGGTTAGAAGGTATTGCGGTTTCAACTCACAGCCAAGCTGAGTTAACCAGTAAAACGATTATTCAGCAGAATCTTGCCACCCAGCAAATTGCCACAGCAGTAACTCAAATGAGCCAGGCTATTCAAGAAGTGGCTGAACGGGTAGAGAGCAATGCGGTTAGCGCTAGAACTGCCGCGACTAACGTACAAATGGGTAACGACAAAGCTGAAGAAGCGATGCAGGCCATACTGTCATTAAAAGGCGCGGTGGAGTCAATTTCCGATACCGTTACCGAACTTGCTCAGTCCACCAGTGATATTGGCGAAGCCGCTAGCATCATTTCTAGCATCGCTGATCAAACTAACCTGCTAGCACTAAATGCTGCTATAGAAGCTGCTCGTGCTGGTGAGCAAGGGCGCGGCTTTGCTGTTGTTGCCGATGAGGTGCGTACGCTGGCTTCTAAAACTCGCGTGTCCACTGATAAAATTCACAACATTATTCAAGAGCTTGTTGATAGAACGGAACGGGCCGTAAAGGTGTCTTCGGAAGGATTGGTGTCTGCTGAGCACGGCAGTGCAATTGTTGAAGAAACCCGAGGCGCACTACAAGAAATCAATAATGCAGTAAGCGGTATTGCCTCTGCAACCGTTGAAATGTCCTCTGCTGTAGAAGAACAAAGTACCGTGGCCGAGCATATTAATCAGCAGCTCGTAGATGTAGCTGATAGTGCGGAAGAAACGCAGAAGTCATCAGAAGCCTCGCTCAAAGTTGGTCGAGATCTTCGTGACACCGTAAATCAAGTTAACGGGTTAATTGCTCGTTTTAACACGGATAAACGCACAGGATAATCTGTGCTGATTGTTTTTGAGCGTGCTTTTAACCATTTTATATTTACGTTAGCTCCACGTAAAAGCACGCCGAGCTTTTCTGCAACGCCTATCCGTTGGCTTTAAGCTTTACCACGTCGGCACTCTCATCTTCTAGTACACTCTGGGCTGTCGCACCTTTAAAAATTTTGCTCACCTTGTCTTTATTCTTAGACAACATGATAGTGAGTTCTTCAACAAGGCTATCTTCAATGCCTAAGCCCTTTGCTTGAATGTATTCAGCAAGGTTGTCGGCAGCGTCGAGCATTTTATCGTACTGATCTGCTTCTTTTTTATCGGTAGTTACCAATTTTTCTACCCCTTTGTGCGTGACAACATACTGCGTGGTAATGGCCATGTTAGGTCCCCTTAAATGAATAGACCATAAAACTGTACAATATTTAACTGGATAAATAAACAGTATTTAAGGTTTTTTGATATTATTTTTTTTCAACTTAAGTATAGTGACTACATGGGTGAAAAAACCGCTTTAACATCGCCACGCCCAAGGTCAAAAATTTACGTTTTTCTTTTTAATTGCAGTCTTCAATTAGTCTTTATCTAGCAATGTAACATCGAATAACAGTAAATTTATCAAGAGGTGCGTCACTGTTTCTTATTAGAGCGTGAAATCGAGTGCCGAAAATCGGCGTGATAAAGATGACTTAGATACGAAGAGGATGTAATGAATTCTTCAATTGAGCGAGATATTCGCACTATTCAATCGATAGAAGCTGTTCCACATATTATGAAAATGTTATCAGACGCCACAGGTCTTCGCTTTATTTGCGTGGCCAGAGTGACTGAAGATAATTGGACAATGTGTGCTGTTCTCGACGAGGTGAATTTTAATTTAATACCTGGCGATGAACTCGATATCAAAACCACCTTTTGCAATCAGGTAAGAAAATCTACGAAACCAGTAGTGATTGAGCACGCTAAAGAAGATACCGTTTATCGAGAAAGCGAAATACCCATCATGTATGGCTTCGAAAGTTACTTTTCTTACCCCATTTACAACAAAAATGGTGACTTTTTCGGTACGCTTTGTGGTTTAGACCCACTTCCTGCGGTATTAAAAACCGATAAAATTGAAAATCAAATAAAGTCTTTCGCCGAGCTGATTTCAAGGCAGATGGAAGTGGATGAGCGCCTAATCGCGGCTGAAACTAATCTTATCAGCGAGCAAGCTGCCGCTAAATTGCGTGAGCAATATATTGCTATTTTAGGCCACGATTTGAGAACACCATTATCGGCGCTTAAAATGGGTGTAGACTTCCTTGTTGACCATGCCAGCGATGCCACTTCCCAAAAAGTGCTATCTCGAATGGATAACAGCGCTAAACGCATGACGCGACTCATTAGTGACGTGATGGATTTTACGCACGGGCAAATGGGCAAGGGGATTCAATTAAACGTTAAGCCAGTGAGCGATTTAGAAAGCGTTTTAGCTCATACGGTAACTGAACTATCGAGCTTGCATTCAGACCGAGACATACGTGCGAATATCAATATAGACGGCACCTTTTCATGTGACCCGGAGCGTATCAGCCAGTTACTGTCTAACTTGCTGATTAACGCGATCGTACACGGCGATAGAGCGCAGCCTATTAAAGTGATAGCCAATGTAGAACAAGAAACACTTACAGTTAGCGTGTCTAATGGGGGGGCCCCAATAAGCGCTGATGTTATCGATAAGCTATTTCATCCATTTTGGCGAAATGAAAACAACAAAAAAAACGGTGGCTTGGGTTTAGGTTTGTTTATCGCCTCGCAAATTGCTGAAGCACATAAAGGCAGCTTGATGGTGCATTCCGATGAGAATGAAACCGTGTTTTCTTTTAAGGCAGCATTGTAAACTACAAGGTTAAGCATCGGGCTTAGCCTTTTAAACACCTAAACTTTTAAACAATTAGCTCGGTTTTATTGCAGTTATAGTTTTGCTCTCTACCTGAATCAACCATGGCTTTTGATAGCCGCTTCAAAAGGTCGACGAGTCCCGCTACCAACCCCATTATTAAGCGTATTTAGCCCTATATCATCAAAACATGCGCAAACATAAAATTTGCCGGTGATTAATGCTTGTACAAAAGCAGGTATGTGCGTATAATCCGCGCCCTTACAGCCACCCTAACTAGGTTCCTTGTCTCTATACAGTCTGGCTGTACTGTCGAGGCTACAACCGTAAGGAGCAATAATGCGTCATTACGAAATCGTATTTATGGTTCACCCTGATCAGAGTGAACAAGTACCTGGTATGATCGAACGTTATACCACTATTCTTAAGCAAAACGATGGTCAGATTCATCGTTTAGAAGATTGGGGCCGTCGTCAATTGGCATACCCAATTGAAAAGCTGCACAAAGCCCACTATGTATTGATCAATGCTGAAGCGACTGCTGAAGCTGTTGACGAGCTGGAAAATGCTTTCCGCTACAACGACGTTATCTTACGTAACATGGTAATGCGCACTAAAAACGCTGTAACCGAGCCTTCTCCTATGACTAAAGAAGAGCGTCGTGAGCGTCGTGACGATTCTGCACCTCGTACAGAGCGCGCAGAAAGAAGACCTGAATCCACTGAAGATAACGCTTAAGGAGATCACCCATGGCTCGTTTTTTCAGACGTCGTAAATTCTGCCGTTTCACTGCAGATGGTGTGACTGAAATCGATTATAAAGATATCGCTACTCTTAAGAATTATATCACAGAGAGCGGTAAGATTGTCCCTAGCCGTATCACTGGTACAAGCGCAAAATATCAGCGTCAGCTGTCTTCTGCGATTAAGCGCGCACGTTTTCTTGCGTTGCTTCCGTACACTGATTCACACAAGTAATTTGGCGTAATTAAGGGGTAGTTAAGATGAACATCATCCTACTAGATAAAGTCGCCAATCTTGGCGGTCTGGGCGACCAAGTAGCTGTTAAAGCTGGTTACGCTCGTAATTTCCTGTTTCCACAGGGTAAAGCAGTTCCTGCAACTAAAGCGAACGTTGAAAAGTTTGAAGCACGTCGTGCTGAACTTGAAGCGAAAATCGCTGAGCAGCTTGATGCTGCTAATACACGTGCTGAAAAACTAAATGAACTTGCAGAAGTAACTCTTGCGGCGCCAGCTGGCGACGAAGGTAAACTTTTCGGTTCTATCGGTACACGTGACATTGCTGATGCAATCACAGCAGCTGGTGTTGAAGTAGCTAAAGCGGAAGTTAAACTTCCTACTGGCACACTTCGCGACACTGGCGAATATGACATCGACTTACAACTTCATTCTGATGTAACCACTTCTATTAAAGTGATCATCATTGCTGAAGCATAAGCGCTGACGTATACGAAAAAACCGCTCTTATGAGCGGTTTTTTTATATCTGCATGCATCTCAACCACCTCAAGGTTATTCGCATTACATACTTCCTCATAAAAGACTCACTATACTTTCGCGTTTTCTAGATTTTCCCACGTACTCTTCTTATGATCTCATACACAAATATGATGCTCATCAACATCTGTCGTCAATATGTAACAAGTTATTAATTATTTCGTTAAATTAATGATAAATTACGACCGTTGGTCGTCGATAGATTGCTGTTTTTTACAGCATTAAACGAAAATGTCGGTTAACCCATAAATTGTTCTTAATATAGCTTTAAACTTTTCCTGTCACAGTTGCGACCTATAGTAATCCAAACTACAAAAAGCATAGTGCTTCATTATGGACATTACACGTGCAGCAATAAAAAATGCGTCTGGGGTAGGAATTGGCATCGCAATATTAGTCTTTCTTGGGCTATATAGCTTATTCAATTTGCCAGTTCAGCTTTTTCCAGACATTGAAAGACCCAATATCAATATCCAAACTTCCTGGCGGGCAGCGTCTCCTCAAGAAATTGAATCGGAAATAATAGAACCACAAGAAGAGGTGCTTCAGGGAATACCTGGGCTGGTCTCGATGAACGCGTGGTCGAATCAGGGAAATGCGTGGATTAACCTCCAATTTAGTTTGGGTACAGACATGCAAAAAACCCTTATTGAAGTGATAAGCCGCATGAACAGAGTGCCGCCATTACCTAGGGATGCGTTGTCACCCAATATTATGTTGGCAGGCAGCGGGGGGGATGCGCCTGCGCTAACCTACTTTTTTATGCAGCGACTGCCCGGCAACCCTAACGAAATAAATACCTACGTTACCTACTTCTCGGACGTGATAAAACCTCAGCTAGAATCTATACCCGGCGTAGCCCGTGCCCGTATGGAAAGTGGGGTAGGTGGCGAAGAAGAATTCCAAATTGTGTTCGACCCTTTCAAGGCGGCGCAACTCGGTATCGATTTAACCGCTATCACTACCGCATTGGGGCAAGCTAACGATGTTTCTGGTGGGTTTGTGGATGTTGGACGCCGCCGGTATACCCTGCGTTTTGAGGGGCGTTACGAACCGCAAAAAATGGGCGAAATGATTTTAGAATGGCGTGATGGCAGCCCAATCACACTAAGTGATATTGCTGAAATTACTATTACCCGCGCAGATGGAGCTAATTATAGTGTACAAAACGGCAACCCCGCTATTTCTATTCGCGTTGATAGACGAAACGACGCTAATGTTCTCGCTACGCTGGATGCGGTAAAGAAAAAAGTTACCGAGATAAACAAAACTTACCTAGAAGCTGAACAATTGGTAATGGTTCAGTCCTTTGATGCTTCTATATTTATTAAGCGAGCGGTGCAATTGGTTACCAGTAACCTGTTCATCGGGGTTATGCTCGCTATCGGCATCTTGTGGTTGTTTATGCGCCAATTAAAAGCCACGCTCATTGTCGCGCTTGCTATTCCTATCTCTTTACTCAGCACGTTTGTTGTACTTCAAATCACGGGGCGTTCACTGAATATCATTTCTCTTGCTGGGTTAGCGTTTGCGGTAGGAATGGTCTTAGATGCCGCCATTGTGGTGCTAGAGAATATTGTTCGCTTAAATAAAAAGGCCATGTGTCGCCAGGAAAGTGCTTATTTAGCCACAAAGGAAGTATTCGGGGCCTTAATGGCTTCGACAGCCACAACGGTTGCTATTTTTATTCCGGTGATGTTCTTAAATGATGTTGAAGGACAGTTGTTTGCAGACTTAGCCTTAACCATCGCTATTGCCGTATGTATGTCGTTAGTGGTTGCCGTAACGGTTTTACCCGTTGTGGCTAGCCGTTGGCTTATAGAAGATGTACCCGAAGACAAATTATTGCCACTGTGGAAATCCATCACCACTAAAATTATGACCTTATCATCAACAGGTATGCGTCGAATTATTATGATAGTGGCTCTGATGGGCGTTCCCATCACAGGCAGCTACTTGTTAATGCCATCAATGGACTATTTGCCCCCCGTTAAGCGAGATGCGGTAGATGCCTTCTTAATGTTACCCGCAGGTGCGAGTGAAAATTTTGTCGCTGAAGAGGTGATGCCGGTCATTGTCGAGCGATTAAAGCCCTACATGGAGGGTGAAAAATCTCCGGCGCTTAAAAACTACTACATCATCACTTGGCCCAACGGCGGCACTTTAGGGGTAAGGGCTAAAGATCAGTCTCAAGTAAAAGCGTTAGAGGCCATTGTGCGAGATGAGGTACTAAAAGATTTACCTGATACTCAAGCGTTCGCGCAACAAGGTAATTTATTCGGTGGCTTTGGTAACGGTCGCTCGATTGATATTCATTTACAGGGTACAGATCAAGCCATG
The DNA here is from genome assembly GCF_902506055.1 of Alteromonas sp. 38. Lineage (NCBI taxonomy): Bacteria > Pseudomonadati > Pseudomonadota > Gammaproteobacteria > Alteromonadales > Alteromonadaceae > Alteromonas > Alteromonas sp. 38. The sequence goes on along the minus strand of NZ_LR733300.1, from coordinate 4,327,768 downwards.
CTGAGCGTAGCGGCGCAAGCGGGCATTGATAAACTAAGAAGTATTTTCCCCACCGCCAATGCGCGGGCGAATCCACCGTTGGAACAGTCTGAGCCTGAACTGCAATTTTATCCCAACGACAGTCGATTAGTTGAGGTAGGGTTAAATCGCGGGCGTATGGCGGGTTTAGTGCGCGCAATGGGCGATGGAATGTATGTGGGTGAGTATTTTAATGGCACAAAGCGGATGAATATCATTTTCCGCTCAGAACCATGGTCAACCCCTGAAGATTTAAGTGCTACGCCAATAATGACCCCCATGGGGGAAGTGGTGCAATTAGGTGAGCTTGTCGAGATGAAACGAACGGTAGGGCCTAGTCGCATTCAGCGTATTGATGGTAAACGCACACTTACGCTCAATTTTAATCCGCCTGACGGTATGAGTTTAGAAGATGCCATGACGGTGATTAAAGCCGATGTTGAACCGGCTATTATGGCGATGATGCCAACAGATGGGGCAATTCATTATGGCGGCAGTGCCGATAGCTTGAAAGGGGCAATTGCCTCAATGGCAGATAATTTTTTGTTTGCTATGTTATTGCTTCTTCTTTTAATGGCAGGGCTATTCAAATCGCTTAAAGACAGCGTGTTAGTGGTACTGTCTATTCCACTGGCCACCGTGGGCGGCGTGGCGGCCATTAAAATCATGAATAGTTTTACCTTTCAACCGATGGATTTACTTACCATGATTGGTTTCATTATTCTGCTTGGTCTAGTGGTAAATAATGCCATTTTATTGGTGCACCAAACCCGAGTGGGGCAAGCTAATGGGCTCAATCGTGACGATGCCGTGGAGCAGGCAATCCAATTGCGGCTTCGACCTATTTTTATGAGCACACTGACGTCTATTTTCGGCATGCTCCCTCTTTTATTACTCCCTGGCGCTGGCAGTGTTATCTATCGCGGGTTGGCAGCGGTGATAGTCGGAGGGATGTCAATTAGCACGGTGTTCACCTTAGTGTTGCTGCCCACTCTACTTAGACTGACAAGAGCCGACTTTGGCTTCAAAGACAAAGTAAAAGTCCCGATTGATGGTACGCCGAGCGGTATGCCAACAAAAATCGTAAAACTAAGCAAATTTTCAGACTTAAATTAAAGGATGCAACCACTATGAACATTAAAATAGCCCTCGTAGGCATTAGCGTGTGTTGCTTGTCGCTGAACCTTATTGCACAAGAAGCGGAGCAAGTGCCTCCTGCGATGTTGGTTCAAGTTGATGAAGCTAGAGAAGAGGCGATAACCGCATTAACTTGGGTGCCTGGTACCGTAATGAGTCGAACTGATTCAGATGTCGCCTCTGAGGTTGATGGCCGAATCACGTGGATGGCGAATGTAGGAGATAGTGTCGCAGCGGGTGAGGCTTTAGCAAAAATTGATGATACCCGATTGCAAATCACGCTCAGTCAAAATCAATCTAATATTGCAAGGTGGCGCGCTCAGGTTACCTTGTTCGAAAAGCGCTTGGCACGTTACGAAAATTTGGAAGCCAGTAAAAACACGTCGCGAGGAGAATTGGAAACCGTAGTGGCTGATTTAGAAAATGCACGTCAGGAGCTAGAGCAAGCCACACTGGCAAAAAATTTAACTGAATATCACATTCGACAAAGTAGTGTAAAAGCGCCATTTAACGCCTTGGTGGTTGACCGCATACAAACCCCAGGGGAATACACGAGTATTGGTCAAACACTGATTAGGGTGGTAAATCCCAATAATATCGAGGTGCAGGTGAAGGCGCCGCTCTCCGTATTACCCTTTATCGAGAGTGGCATGCAGGTTAATGTGCTAAGTAAAACCCACGGGGTAATGGAGTCGGTGCGGGCTATTGTCCCTGTGGGCAATGAAAATTCTCGCATGATGGAAATGCGTATCGCGCTTAAACCTGGAGACTTTCCAATTGGAAGTGCGGTAAGGGTGGCGGTGCCGAGTAGTGAGGAGCATGGTGGCGTGACTATTCCTAGAGATGCACTCGTTTTAAGAAAATCCGGTACTTACATTTACCAGCTCAATCAAGACAATGAGGCTCAGCAAGTTAAAGTAGAAACCGGTATAGGTATGGGGAGTAGAATTGAAGTATTTGGTGAAGTAGACCCCACTCAATTAGTTGTCATTCGCGGGGCCGAGCGTTTAAAACAAGGACAAAAAGTGCGTCACGAGTGGGAGGGGGATAGCCTGACAGCGCGCAACTAGCCTTTTCGGCTTATGCGTGCGCATTTATCCCGCCATTCATCATCAATAATGGGTAAGTTAGCCAAGTTGGTCGCTAATTCGACATCGGTTTTTGTGTGCGCACAGCGCATGAGTGTTTGCACATTAACGGTGTCGTCCTCTCTGTTAACCAAGGTTACTGAGTCTCCGACGTTAATTGCACCGGTTTCAAGCACGCGGTAATACCAACCTGTTATCCCTCGCTCGCCTACAAATCTGTCTAGGTTTTGAATATTGAAACGCTGGGATATTTTACTGCATGGTGCTCGCGGTGCACTCACTTGCAGCACAACCTCACCAAACTTCCATACGTCGCCGATATAAACCGTGGCATCGTCCATACCATCCACACTGATATTTTCCCCAATACTACCGGGTTCAAACACACCCTCTGGGAAATGTTTGCGCAGCGTGAAGTAATGAAGGGGGCTAAATTGATGCAAAACCTTTTCAGGCCCACCATGAAGTTTCTTGTTTGATTGTTGATCTTCATCGGTACAATCAAGATGAACGGTTAGCTGTGAAACCGCGCTTTTTACAATACTACTCGGGGCACCACGAGGGCCAAGTGGTTGGGGCTGACCTGCGAATAAAGCATCAACTTTCAAGGGTGAGGACATACAAACTCCAAAAATAAGTTATTGCTAATTTAAACCTTTATCACATAGGGTACGACTAACCTTTTAAGAATAACAAGAAGGTAAGCCAAAAATGTTGAAAAAATCGGTTTACGAAAAAAAATGAGATTGTCATGGAGCGCACTTTAGCAAAGGTTACCAACTTGACTAACGATGATGAAAGCCAGCACGAAGCCGCGGTTCTCCTCGCGGCTAAGCAGGGTGATAAAGTGGCCTACAAAACCTTGTATCATAACCATGTCGGGCGAGTGTACGCGCTGTGCTTCCGTTTAACAGGCGACCGTGGTCTCGCCGAAGACGCCACACAAGAAGTATTTATTCAGTTATGGTCAAAGTTAGACAGATTTGACGGACAAAGCCAGTTTTCAACTTGGTTACATAGTGTATCAGCCAATGTGACCGTGTCGTATTTGCGCAAACAGCGCAATTGGGTGCAGCGTATGTTTAATATTGAAACCAGTCCAGCGATGGAGATGCCAGCAGAGGCAGACAGTAGCCAAGTCGATTTAGAAGCATTAGTGGTTAGATTGCCACAAAGAGCACGAATGGTCTTCGTACTGCACGCTATTGAAGGCTATAGGCATGAAGAAATTGCACAAATGTTAGACATGGCAGTAGGCACCAGCAAAGCGCAGTTTCACCGCGCTAAACAACTGCTAAAAACCTGGATGGGGTGTGAAGATGAATAAGTTTGATAAAGCCTTAGAGGCTGAGATTCAACGCCTACCTAAAACTCGTGAGCCTGAAAGAGATTTATGGCGCGGTATTGAATTGTCACTACACAGCCAAGTAAGCGGCAAAGCCGATGAAAATGGGCTAAATAACGAGCCCTCAGGCCAAGACAAGCGCGGCACAATTGCTCGCTTATCTACCAAACCTTGGTTGGCGATGGCAGCGAGTGCGATGCTAGTCAGTGTTATATGGTTTTTCTCGCCAGCTTTTACCACGGATGAAACAAGTGGTGAACAACCTAAGCTCGCAGGCTATGCGTTAGTTGATGCACTAAGTGAGCAGCAAGATGATCAGATGACATCCTTGCTAGCAAGTTACGACAGTGCGCCAGAATTAAGTGAAAACTGGCAGGCGCAATTAAAAGAATTAGACGATGCTGCTGGCGTGATAAAAGCAGCATTAAAAGATGATCCAAATAATCGAGCACTATTAAAGATGTTAAAACACGTATATCAACAGCAAATCACATTAATTGAGCGAGTGCACGCGCCCAAATGGCAACAAATTTAAGGAGTTTTATTATGACTATCATTCGCAAAACCTTAGCTAGTGTACTTTTTCATGGTGTACTTTTAAGTAGCACAATGTTGGCGTTTACTGCGCATGCGGGCGAGAAAATAGACCGCGTACTTGATGCCCCAAATAACGTTAAAATTGATATAGAGCACGTCAACGGTGACGCTGAAATTAGAGGTTGGGATAAACCTCAAGTACACGTTACCGGTGAACTGGGTGAAAACACCGATGAGTTTATATTCGAACAACGTGGCAATGTTATCGTTATTCATGTTGAAGTGGAGCGTAGCGGCAAGCACTGGTGGAAAAACAAAGATGAAGGCGATGACCTGATTATTTTTGTGCCCAAATCCAGCGACGTTAACTACACCGCGATTAATGCTGATGTGCAAATAAACGACATTATCCAAAGTGTTAATGTTGAAGTGGTAAACGGAGATGTAGACCTAACCGACATTGGAAATCGGGTTAAAGTAGAGTCGGTAAACGGTGACATTGTGTTAAATAATGTTAAAGGAAAACTGGATATTGAAACGGTAAATGGCGATGTAGAAGCCGTTCATTCAGGTAAGGAAGGTGTGTCTTTCGTTGCCGTTAATGGTGACCTAAGATTAAGTACATCCAGTCCTGACGTAGCTGTGGAAACGGTTAATGGTGGCATAGATTTAACCCTAGAGAAGATAGACTCTCTTAGTGTGACCACCGTGAATGGTACCACGAATGCGCGCCTGCATTTAAATGAAAACGGGCGACTGAAAGCCAGTTCAGTAGGCGGAGAGTTACGTTTTAATCTTCAACCTAAAGTATCTGCACAATTTGATATTGAGACCCATGCAGGTGGCAAGATTATTAATAACGTTAGTAGCGATGCGGTTAAAAAACCAAAATACGGCCCCAGCAGCTGGCTGCGATTTATCAATAATGGTGGTTCTGCGAGTGTTGATATCTCAACGGTAAATGGGCGTATTACCATAGATACTCAGTAGCAACAGCAGCCGAGGGAAGCAAAGCATTGGCGTTTTTGCTTGAAATAAGCACTAACGCCCCCATATATAAATTAAGTTAAGGCAGATTAGTACCAGATTGCGACAGGGTGCTAATCCATATTGCGCATAATTAATACGCAATTGATCTGCCTGCCGCAGTTTTGTGTCTATTTACCCCACGCTAGTGAACGTAACGAATCTCCCCACGTCAAAATAGCAACGTCGATATCCGCAAATAGCGCTAAATTATCAATAATTAGGGAAAGAGCTTTGAATATTCTTAGCCATTTAAAACGCTTTTGGCGCTTTCACGGTCTGATAGCCGGTGCAATAAGCATTAGCGTATTAACATTAGGGTGCGCAGTACAAGATCCTGTTTTCTTTGAAGGCACATGGGTGGTAACCCAAGTTTACCAGCCAGGTATCTCAGCACACAGCGCTACAGAAGCTAACGACGTGTTAGGTAGTTCGTTGGTTTACCATTCAGATGGTGCACATTTAAATCAGCAGGCATGTGAATTACCCGAGTATACCGAGAAGAAAATTGATTCTGACGAAATAGCCGCTAGTTTTAAAATAGAGGGAAATGCGTTAGGTTTCGACGAAGGGAAAATCTCGCAGGTCGAGCTTTCTTGTGCAAATGGCCCGCAGGCGTTAGGCTCAGTGCTGCTGTTTCAAGAGCATAATGTTGCTTATACCGTTTTTGACGGCACCTTTTTTCGCATTGAAAAAACGCTCTAAGATAACCATCTTGGGGTGAAGTTGTTGGAAGAGCCCTTACAAGACAAGCGCTTCACAAACGTTAGGATTTCGCTAGTCGTTAATAATTTTTGTTAACCTTCATTTATGATCCCTTCCTCCATTGTTCAACGTTGCGCAAAAGCGCATAATAGTGAGCCGTGCTTCAAGTAAACAGAGTAGGTAGTGTAAGTGGTATCCCCTCCAAAAGGCGATAATAATGTAGAGAAGTTGAAAGTTCCCCCTCATAGTATTGAGGCAGAACAGTCTGTTCTTGGCAGTATGCTTATTGATCCAGAAAGTTGGGACAAAGTAGCGGAGCTTGTTACCGATACCGATTTTTACAACCGCTCGCATCAAACCATATATAGCGCCATAACTCGTTTATTAAACAGAAGCGCACCGGTCGACCTCATCACGGTTTCTGAAGAGCTTGAAAAGCACGATGAACTTGAAAATGCAGGTGGCTTTGCTTATCTCGGAGAGCTCGCAAAAAATACGCCAAGTTCTGCGAATGTGGTGTCATATGCGCAAATTATCAGTGAACGTGCAATTACACGTGAGCTTATCGGTGTAGCCCATGAAATCGCAGAAGTTGGATATAACCCCGAGGGTCGTGACAGCGCTGATATTCTCGACTTAGCGGAAAGCAAAGTATTTGAAATAGCAGAGCGTCGCACCGGCGAAAATGAAGGCCCCCGTGATGTAGAAGCGGTTTTAGGTAAGACCATTGACCGTCTTGAAGTCTTGGTTAAAACCAACAAAGAAGTAACCGGTGTTACTACAGGTTTCACGGACTTAGATAAAAAGACCAGTGGTTTACAGCCCTCAGACCTTATTATTGTTGCGGCGCGTCCCTCAATGGGTAAAACCACCTTTGCGATGAACTTGGTTGAAAATGCCATGATGTCCGAGGAAAAGCCGGTTTTAGTGTTTAGTTTAGAGATGCCCTCTGAACAAATCATGATGCGTATGCTGGCGTCACTTAGTCGAGTGGATCAAACCAAAATTCGTACCGCTCAGTTAGATGACGAAGATTGGGCGCGTATCTCTAACACCATGGCGATGCTCAAAGACAAAGACAGATTATTTGTTGATGATTCATCTGGCCTTACGCCCATGGATGTGAGAAGCCGTGCGCGTAAACTCGCTCGCGAACGTGGTGGTATAAGCTTGATCATGATTGATTACCTTCAACTTATGCGTGTGCCCTCACTAAGTGACAACAGAACCTTGGAAATTGCTGAAATTTCTCGCTCACTCAAAGCATTAGCAAAAGAATTAGAAGTGCCAGTAGTTGCCCTATCGCAGCTTAACCGAAGTCTAGAGCAACGAGCAGATAAACGCCCAGTAAACTCAGACTTGCGTGAATCTGGCTCTATCGAGCAGGATGCCGACCTTATTATGTTTATCTATCGTGATGAGGTTTATCATGAGAACAGTGAAGAGAAAGGCGTAGCAGAGATTATTATAGGTAAACAGCGTAATGGTCCTATCGGAACCAGTCGCCTTACGTTCCAAGGCCAGTTCTCTCGTTTTGACAATTATGCCGGCCCAGCAATGCCTGACGAATATTAACCAAGTATAAACGTTTGCTGTCGATGAATGGCAACAAGGTTAATTGTTGAAAAGAAAAGAAAAGAAAAGAAAAGAAAAGAAAAAAGCAATAAAAAAGGCGCCATTAGGCGCCTTTTTTTGTGTCTGAAAGAAGCTTACTTCTCTTCAGGAACCTTAACAGTATCTTTAACAGTCACAGAGATGCGACGGTTAACACGATGTGCTTCGGCATTTTTAGCTGTATCTAGTAAACGAGTCTCACCGTAACCAACAGTTTCTAAACGGCTAGCATCGATATCGTACATGTCTACCATTACTTCTTTGAAAGATGCAGCACGGTCTTCAGAAAGATCCATGTTGTATGCTTCAGAACCTGGTGCAGAAGTGTGACCTTCAATTACTGCAGTAGTGTTAGTGTACTGCTTCATGAATTCAGCGAATTCAGAGATTTCTGGGTCACGAGGTGCTTTAACAACAGAACTTTCATTGTCGAAAAGAACGCGTAGTGTAATTTCTACCGTTTCTTCGTCAAATACTGTACAACCTTTAGCGTCAACTTTAACGCCAGCAGCTGTGTCTGGGCACATGTCTTTCGCATCTACAACGCCGTCGTTGTCAGCATCTTTAAGTGCACAACCTTTAGCATCAACAGTAGTACCTGCTGGCGTGTTAGGGCACTGATCTACACTGTTAAGTACGCCATCGTTGTCGTTATCCACGCTACAACCCGTTGCGTCAACACGAACACCAGCTGGTGTCATAGGGCACTGATCACGGCTGTCGATTACACCATCGTTGTCTGCGTCTTTTGGCGCAGAAGGTGTAGATTTACCGAAAGGAATAGCTAAACCAAGTTTCACACTGTAGTCGTTATAGTCTTCACCAAAGTCATGGTAAGTAGCAATCTCTGTAACAATCTTAACAGACTCAGAGATATCCCAGTGTTTACCAATACCGATGTTACCTAGTGTGGTTGACTCGCCGACTGATTGGCGTTTAACACCACCGAATAAGTACCATGCATCGTTAGGCATGAAATAAAGTGCATCTACACCTACCATTTCGCCATCATCGCTAGAACCACCAACGTAGTCTAGTTCTAGAGCCGTAAATTCAACACGTGCTGCCCAGCTTTGAGTGAAACGGAAACCGTATTCGAATGATACGCCTTGACCGTCATCTAGCACTTCAGTAGTAGGACGTTCAACGTCAGTGTTGTAATACAGACCAGAAATACCAAACCAGTTTTTGTACTCTGGCTCAGAAGAATCTTGTGCAAAGGCAGTTGATGAAAGTACGGCAAGCGAAAGCGCCGCTAATTTAAAGTGTTTTTTCATAGTCACATCCTGTTAAACGTTGAGTGATTATCGATTTATGATAATTCTAGCTTGTGCTTAGTTGTTCTAAGCAATTAATATGCCGCTTTGTTATATAGGCGATGTCGCTAGCCCTTGTAATGTGGCAATAATCGTTCGTTGGCCGCCAATATCTCGGTGCTCGCCTAGCATGATGCCCTGCCAAGTACCAAGTTGTAGCCTCCCTTTTTCCACCGGTATTGAAACCTGACACCCCAATAAACTTGATTTCAAGTGAGCTGGCATATCATCACTACCTTCGTAAGTATGCCGGAAAAAGGGCAAGTTTTCTTTTACACTATAGTTAAAGAAGGCCTCCATATCCGACCTAACAGTCGGATCTGCATTTTCATTTATTGTTAAGCTAGCACTGGTGTGTTTCAGCCATAAATGAAGAAGGCCTACCTCCATACTTTCCAGCATGGGCAAAGCGTTAATTATATACTCTGTTATTAAATGAAAGCCACGAGGAAATTCAGGTAATGTAATTTTTTCAGAGTACCAGGAATTATTTGTCAAAGCAGATCTCTAAGTGCGCCAATCCTTCATCGCACATAAATGGAAGGATGATTTTCGCGCCGCTGACCTGATGGCTAATGGTGTGCTGCTTACCAGACACAACAATTGGTGTCGCCATTCCAAATTCAAAACCGCGATCTGCAAGGTCGCGTTTTGCATTTCCGCATATCATGTTGGTGACTTCACCAACCATATCCCCAACCTCTGCATCGAGTTTTTCAGGGCGTTCTCCAACCATGCGCTCCATAATTGTTAGCGCTAACGACTCTTCGAAGGTAATAGACATAGAGCCACGTACGTTAGGGCCCACCATACCAATTAATCCAGATACATCACCTTTAGCTACTTCACCTTGCTTACGCTTAGGTTTACCTGGAGTAAGCTTGGTTTGCGCCATGGTTTCTAACACATTGAGTAAACCCGAGATAAACGGATTAACGAACTCAGCATTCATGGGAGTGCTCCTTTGCAACGGTATTTTCCGTTTGTTGACAATCAGCACAAAGACCATGCGCCTCTATTGTTTGTTTAGATACTTTGAAGCCATTGGCCTCTGCCTGACTATCTAATGTTTCTTTCAAACCTTCAGACTGTATCTCTGCAACGTCACCACAACTGTCGCAAATAAGAAACTGTACAGGATGGTTACAACCAAAATGATAACAGGCGACAAATGCATTGGTCGACTCAAGACGGTGAATAAAACCGAAATCGAGTAAAAAATCAAGCGCTCGGTATACGGTGGCAGGTTTTGCACCGGACTCTGTCTCTTTTAGCGCATCTAATAATTCATAGGCCCCCATTGGACCATGCTTAGCGACTAATATTTCGTACACTTTCTCTCTAAGAGGGGTAAATCTAGCGCCTCTTTGCTCGCAGTATGCGCGAGCTTTGTGGATAAGCGTGGCTTTATTCATTTATTGTTACCGTGGCTATTTTACTAATTATATTGATAATGACGTCATTAATGACAGATGTTCGCCTACTTTACTTACTCTACATTGGCGTACATGTGTGCGATTAATTGATCCTCTAAAGCAAAGCGCTCTTCAAGAGTTTCACCAATATTCGCAAGCTCACTGTCAAAAACAGCAGCTTGTTCAATAGTAAGTGCCTCTGCGAATTTATCATTAAACTGTAGGGCTGAGTCGGTGGTTTGCGTAAGTTTTGGGTAAAGACGCTGTTTTAACGCTTTTCCTTCTACCTCATCGTCAACCAACATATCAAAGACCTCGAAGTGCCCAGCGGAAAGGTAATCCATTAGGTTTTCACAAAAATTAGCAATGTCATTTGCCTCAGGCAATGACTCGCCTTGCTGGTCTAAACCGGCTAAGTGACAATAGGACACAAGCAGTGACTGTCTGGCTAACAGCCAATTATCGACAGTGTCACTTTTACCGCCCCATTTTACTTTTACCTTCTCTAACTGCTGTAACATTTCATGATCCTTTCAATCAGCGCTTGTTCTAATTCAGCGCCTGTTATTTACCAGCATTTTAACCTAGTATAACACTCAGCCTATACGACACAAATTGAACCCACTGAGTTGTCGTAATTAAATATATGTTACCTTACCTTGTATATCTTTAATGGGTGGATGACAGTTTTATGATGATAAAGCGTAGTGACAGTGAAATCGAGACTGAAATCGGGCAGTGGATCATTTTTACCAAAGGTCGGATAGTCATTCGTAAGGGCGAAATAAACGTTCCTTTAGCGCATATCAATGAGTTTACCTTTCTCGAAAATTATCGCGAAGAGGTTCATCAACTCCCTCCATTGCACGAATCTGCTCAGAGAAACGAACCTGTCTTTGTTGTAGATCTTGGCGCTGAAACGATAGAAGATGAACAATGGGAGTCGGTTTCGTTACGGCAATTATTGTTCGAGCAACAAGATATTGGTTTTTCAGTCATAGGTCGCGCTTGGCAATATGTCCATTTTTTAAGAACTCATCAGTTCTGTGGGCAATGTGGTTCGCACACCGAAAGAGTAAATTGGGAAATGGCAGTACATTGCCATCGGTGCCATCACAGAAGTTATCCTCGCGTATCGCCATGCATTATTGTTTCAATTCACAACAATGAAAAGCTGCTACTGGCAAAAGGCGTCAGGCATAAAGAAGCGAATATGTATTCTACCCTTGCTGGATTTGTAGAAAGTGGCGAAAGCTTAGAAGAAGCCGTCCATCGGGAAGTATTCGAAGAAGTAGGGGTAAAAGTAAAGAACCTACGTTACATCGATAGCCAGCCTTGGCCATTTCCACACTCAATAATGGTTGGATTTATTGCTGAGTATGAAAGTGGTGAAATTCGGTGTCAAGAAAACGAAATTGATGATGCACAGTGGTTTAGCGTTGATGCATTGCCAACTATTCCACCGCCATTCTCGATTGCAGGCCAGCTCATCGCTAAAACACTGTCGCAATTAGAAGACAAATAAAAAACCCTGCCGAAGCAGGGTTTCAATGAGTTTAGCACGGTCCCTTTGCGGGCTTCTTTCTCGTTGCTGTATATATTAGTAGCAAACACTTACTATTAGTGCAAGCCCCTTTTTCAAGTATTGTTCGTCGCAATATTAGGCATAAGTGTCGCAAGTTGCCAAATTACGACAGCTTTTTAGCACAAAAGGAAATGAATACTGGTATAATTTCGCCGTTTTATTTTTCTAATTTCAGGTGAACATATGTCGCAAAAAGCTACCAGTGCTGCTAAACCCGCTTTAAAGAATGATCGTTACCTACGGGCGTTATCAAAGCAACCTGTCGATGTCACGCCTGTATGGATGATGCGACAAGCTGGTCGCTATTTACCTGAATACAAAGCAACTCGTGCTGTTGCTGGCGACTTTATGTCTTTATGCAAAAATGCCGAGCTTGCCTGTGAGGTTACCTTACAGCCTCTTCGTCGTTTTCCCTTAGATGCTGCTATTTTATTTTCAGACATCCTAACGATTCCAGATGCGATGGGCTTAGAGCTCTATTTTGAAACGGGGGAAGGTCCGCGATTCAAAAAACCGATCACCTGCAAAGCTGACGTAGATAAAATTGGTTTGCCAGACCCAGAAGGCGAACTGCAGTATGTAATGAATGCAGTGCGCACCATCCGCCGTGAACTGAATGGCGACGTGCCTTTAATTGGTTTCTCTGGCAGCCCATGGACACTTGCTACCTATATGGTAGAAGGTGGCTCTAGTAAAGCCTTCACTAAAATCAAAAAAATGGCGTTTGCTGAACCGGCGATATTGCATGCTTTATTAGAGAAACTGGCCGATTCCGTAACGGAATACCTGAATGCCCAAATAGCAGCAGGTGCACAATCAGTCATGATTTTCGATACATGGGGCGGTGTGTTGTCACCACGAGACTATAAAGACTTTTCATTGCAATATATGGCGCGTATTGTTGATGGACTTACCCGTGAAGCCGATGGCAGAAAAGTACCGGTTACTTTGTTTACCAAGAACGGTGGCATGTGGTTAGAGTCTATTGCTGCTACTGGTTGCGATGCAGTCGGCCTTGATTGGACTATTGATATTGCAGAAGCTCGTGCGCGCATTGGCGACAAAGTAGCGTTACAAGGCAATATGGACCCTTCCATGCTTTATGCCTCACCAGAAAGAATTCGTGAAGAAGTGGGCACTATCTTATCGGGCTATGGCGAAGGTTCTGGCCATGTATTCAATCTAGGCCACGGTATTCACTTAGATGTACCACCAGAAAATGCAGGTGTGTTTGTGAATTCAGTTCACGAACTCAGTGCGCCTTATCATAAGTAGTTATATGTGTAGCTATATCAGTAGCTACGATTCGCCAACAAGCTGGTAAGGAAATCATGAAACCCTGGGTTGTTATTGTACTCATCCTCTTTATTGCCGTGACAGGTTATCAGTTCGGCTTTTACCACGGAAAGTTGGCAAGTTCCAACGTGGAGAAAGAGCGCTTGAATACTGTGCTGGAGCGTTCGCGTACCACTGCAAGTAGCAATCTCAGGGTGATTAAAGCCACCCCTCAAATGTCTGGCGAATCAAACATTCAGACCCCAGAAAACAGTCACAATTTTGCTATGAATGAAGGCCTATCAGACTTTCAGGTTCAAAACGAAATAACGGAATTTTTAGCGTTTCACCCGAGTGGGCAAAAACTGACCCTGAATACGTTTCAATGCACGCAATCCGAATGTGAGTTTACTGGGGAATATTTAGGCAGTCATGCGGGCTTCGAGCAAATGCTTATCGACTTGAAAGCCCAGTCGTGGTGGCAATTTGGTGAAATGCTTGAAGTAAGTAATATTGAAGAGGGAAACACCCAAGTTGGTGTTAAGTTTTCATCTAGGTCCGTGCTCATCAGCGATGCAACTACCTAGTAGATTTTAATATAACCTGCTTTATTTAACCAGTACCTTCGTGCTTAAGCGTCTCTTGGTAACCCTTTCTCTACTGCTCTGGTTAATCTTTTTTGTTGTCTATTGGCCTTCTCTTCGAACGCTACGCCTGCTTTCTTATTCTCTTGTTGTGCTAACGCCCACAAAATGTGCCGATCCACTTTATCGCTTACCTTTCCAAGGTTTGTCTGAAGGGCGTTAACAGTTTGTGCACTATAATTGGCGTTGCCCAGTGCAACGGCAATATTACGTTGCCATTTTTCAAACCCAATTCGGCGAATGGGGGAACCTTCGGTATTGGTCAAAAAGGTTGCTTCATCCCATGAAAAAAGCGTGGTTAGGCTTTGCCCATGCAATACCTTTCTTGGGTGAAAGTCTTCTTCTTCAGTAATATTGGCATAACGATTCCACGGGCAAATTAGCTGACAATCGTCACAACCATAAATTCGATTTCCCATTAAGGGGCGAAGGTCCTCGGGAATATCCTTGTCTGATTCAATAGTAAGATAGGAAATACAACGTCGAGCATCCACTTTATAAGGAGCGACAATGGCATTAGTAGGGCAGATTGTTAAACATGCTGTACATGTACCACAGCCTTCTTCTACTGGTGAATCAACGGGTAAAGGTAAGTTGATAAAAAGCTCACCTAAAAAGAACCAAGACCCCGCTTCTTTGTTAATGGTTAAGCTGTGCTTCCCTGTCCAGCCTATGCCGGCCTTCTCAGCAATTGCGTGCTCTAAAACAGGCGCTGAATCTACAAACGGCCGGTATTCCGTGTTGCTCAGCGCGGTGGTAATTTTATCACCTAGTTGCTTTAGGCGTTTTCGCAGCACCTTATGATAATCACGGCCGAGTGCATATCGACTGATATATCCTGTGTCTGATTGGCTTAAATGTTTTGCAAATGAAGCATCTGGAGGGAGATAGTTCATTCGCACACTAATAACCCGCAGTGTGCCCGGCACAAGTTCATCGGGGCGAGCCCGTTTCATGCCATGGTTAGCCATAAAGGCCATGTCACCGTGATAGCCGTTCTCTAACCATTCGGTTAAATAGGCTTCATGCTGATGTAAATCAATGTCGCTAATGCCAACTTGCTGAAAGCCTAGCGCGCGGCCCCAAGCCTTGATATCTTGGGTCAATTGAATTAGGTCGATAGAATTAATAGTGGACATGTACTTATGCTAGATACTCAACTCACCTCAAGTTTATCATACAAACTGTTTCGGGCCGATCAGGTCAGAGAAAATGAAGCCGAAGCGGCTGCTCAGTCTGGCTGTGATATGTTCACGTTAATGCAACGCGCCGGTGGTGCGGTATTTGAACAATGCCAAAGCTTATTCGCAAATTCTGACGTGTATTTAGTCTTACTAGGTCAAGGTAACAATGCTGGCGACGGTTACATTACCGCACTAAAGGCGAAAAAAGCGGGTAAAAAAGTACATGTATGCGCCATTGAGCCTGATCGTGTTTTGGAAGGCGATGCGGGCAAAGCACAGCAGCAATGGATAGATGCTGGCGGAAATATAAAACCTTTCGATGATTCCTTGATTGAAAAAGCAGACGTGGTAATCGATGCGCTATTAGGTACAGGAATTAACAGCTACATTCGCAATGAGTTCGCCGACGTTATCGATGCCATCAATGAATCATCAACTCCTGTGGTAAGTATCGACGTACCATCAGGATTAGACGCGAACACAGGTCAAAGTTTAGGGCGCTGTGTGCAAGCTGATGTCACTGTCACCTTTGTGGGAATAAAGCCTGGTTTGGTCACAGGGGCTGGTAAACAGTCTTGCGGAAAGCTGGTGTACGCTGATTTAGGCATAGGTAAAGCTTTTCAAACTTTAGCGAAAGCCAGTGCAACCTTATTGAATATTGAGCATTTCAAGGGCATGGGGCCTCGCGATGTTCACAGCCATAAAGGTACCTATGGCAGGTTGCTGTGTGTGGGCGGAAATCGCGGAACGGCGGGTGCTATTAGGCTGGCTGGAGAGGCAGCCCTTAGAAGTGGTGCCGGTATGGTACGAGTTTATACCCATGAGGCCTCTACTATCCAAGTAAGCGCAGGTCGCCCTGAATTGATGGTGACATCAAGCCATTTAGATGATGCCCTAGCGTGGGCGTCATGCGTAGTGATAGGTCCTGGGCTTGGTCAAGATGAATGGTCACAAAGTGTATTCGCTGCTGTACTCAAACACTGTCAAAGTGAGAATAAACCTATTGTCATCGATGCTGACGCGCTAAACCTTTTATGCAAACAGTCAACCGCATTCACACTAGAACACTGCGTGCTGACCCCTCACGCGGGAGAGGCAGGTCGACTGCTGGGTGTGTCGGTTGAAGATGTAGAAAGCGACCGTTTTAATTACGCCAGACAATGTTCACAGCGCTACCATGCGGTATGTGTTTTAAAAGGGGCTGGTACGCTTATCGACAACGAAAAGAAAACATGGGTTTGCCGCCATGGTAACCCTGGCATGGCAACGGCGGGCAGCGGTGATGTACTAAGCGGCATATTAGGGGCGCTTATGGCACAAGGCCTTAGTGTTGATATTGCCGCTAAGTACGGCGTGGTGCTCCATGCTAAAGCGGGCGATGATATTGCCCAGCTTTATGGACAACGTGGTATGATAGCCAGTGATCTATTTGATGCAGTACGTGCATTAATTAATCAGTAAATCTGTTGGCATAGGCTGGTTTGGGCTTAATGCCGATATCAGCCTTTTAGTTTGATTATGTGGAACGTTAAAAAGATGTCTTACCCACACTCTTCATTTTTTGCTGCAACGCCTGAAGATACGTCAGCAATGGCAAAGGATCTGGCGAATGCTGTAGCGGCTCAACAGCCAATAGATGCCATTATATTTTTAAACGGTGACTTGGGCGCAGGAAAGACCACCTTCAGCCGGTATTTCATTCAAGCACTAGGGCATGACGGAAATGTAAAAAGTCCGACGTATACCTTGGTGGAACCTTACGAATTAGAAAATGTCTCAATATATCATTTCGACCTGTATCGTTTATCCGACCCAGAAGAGCTTGAGTTCATGGGGATTCGAGATTATTTCGGCACAGGAAACATTGCCCTTATAGAATGGTCAGAAAATGGCGCTGAATACTTGGCATCGCCAGATATAGTGATTAGTATAAATATTGTGCCAACTGGTCGTCAGTTCAGTGTTGAAGCGACAAGCGTGAAAGGCGCAAAGATATTGCAAGGTTGTAAAACGCTATAAATAGTGAGCTGTGATAAACAATAACGACTATAAGCTTGTGGCAACAAGCAAAATAAAGGCGAAGCATGGTACGTAAAATTCTATCGGTTATGTGCATTTGGGTTGTAGTGCAAACTGTCCATGCAGCCCAAAATCAAATTGATGGGCTAAGAATTTGGCCATCGCTAGACAACACGCGAATTGTTCTCGATATGTCGTCTGCGCCTGAATTCACCTACTTCCCCCTTAAAAACCCACATCGCTTAGTTATCGATTTATCGAATACGAGTGATAGCAAGGTGTTATCGCTTCAATCTGAGTCTGGCGATTTAGTGCGCAAGGTACGCTATTCAACACCGAAAAATAAACATTCTGCGCGGGTAGTAATTGAGTTAAACCGTGCGGCCTCGCCGTCTTTGTTTGCCATGACGCCCACTAAACCCTACGGGCATAGGCTAGTCATTGATTTGAAAGACAGTGGTGCGCCAGCTGCGAGTTTAAGCAGTTCAAATACTTCCGCATCTAGCAAGTCACCGTCAAATAGCTCAACCTCCTCTGTCGTAATGGATGGCTCGAGTAGCCATCGAAATCGGGATATTATTGTGGCCATCGATGCGGGCCATGGCGGTGAGGACCCTGGTTCCATAGGGCCTGCCGGAACGTATGAAAAGCACATTACGCTAAGCATCGCCAAAAAACTTGAAGCCATGATTAATGGGGAGCGTGGTATGCGGGCCATAATGACTCGCAGTGGTGATTACTACGTATCGCCGAACAAACGTCCTGAGCTGGCTCGCAAGAAAAAAGCCGATTTATTGATATCTATTCACGCCGACGCATTTAGCCAACCACAACCCAAAGGTGGGTCTGTGTGGGTATTATCGATGCGCCGCGCTGATACAGAACTAGGTCGCTGGCTAGAAAAATCAGAGCGTCACTCTGAATTACTGGGTGGTGCCGCAGAAGTGATCAGCGACAAATCGAGTGAGCGTTATTTAGCGGAAACTATTCTTGGGCTGTCGATGGACCACAGTATGGCAACCAGCCATGATTTGGGCAACAAAGTGATTGAGGAAATGAAGCAGGTGACTTCTCTGCACAAGCGTTCACCTCAAGCGGCCAGCTTTGCTGTGCTTACAGCGCCAGATATTCCATCAATTTTGGTTGAAGTAGGGTTCATTTCTAACCCGCAAGAAGAGAAAAACCTTAACTGGGGTAAACATAGGGAAAAACTGGCGAAAGCCATGTTTACCGCAGCAAAACGCTATTTCAAACAAGTCCCCCCAGATGGTACATTATGGGCACTGGAACGTGCTGATAGTCGAACCCATACGGTAAGAAGTGGAGAGTCGCTTTCGCTTCTTGCTCAGCGCTACAATGTGAATGTTAGCCGCTTAAAAGCTGCCAATAATTTAAATAGTGATGTGGTGAGAATAGGGCAAATACTAACTATTCCAAGAACCTAGCATCACGTTAATCAATTTCTACCTACGAGTGTCTTTTGTCTATACAATTATTATCGCCACAATTGGCCAACCAGATTGCCGCAGGGGAAGTGGTTGAACGCCCTGCGTCAGTGGTTAAAGAGTTACTAGAAAATAGCCTAGATGCAGGCGCCGATAGAATTGAAATAGATATTGAGAAAGGTGGCCATAAACGCATTCGTCTTAAAGATAACGGCGGAGGCATTGCCAAAGATGAGTTGCAGCTTGCGCTTAGCCGTCACGCTACCAGTAAAATTTCAACATTAGATGATTTAGAGCGCATCTTATCATTAGGCTTTCGGGGCGAGGCCCTTGCTAGTATAAGTTCAGTTAGCCGTTTAACGTTAACCTCAAAAACCGAATCACAAAGCGAAGCGTGGCAAGCCTACTGTGAAGGCCGGGAAATGGCGGTTAATGTTCAGCCAGCCGCACACCCAAAAGGGACCACCATTGATGTGGCTGACCTTTTTTACAATACGCCGGCTAGGCGCAAGTTTCTGCGCGCCGAAAAAACGGAGTTTCAACATATTGAAGATGTGGTGAAGCGCATTGCCCTTAGTTATCCCCATGCTAGTTTTATTCTGAAACACAACGGTAAGACGACTAAGCGCTATATTGCCGATAAACACGGCTCACTTGCCCCTCGTATTGCCGCTGTAGTAGGGCAAAAGTTTATTGATAACACAGTGCATATCAATGTGGAATACGAAGGAATTACCATGAATGCGTGGCTAGGCAGCGAAGTAATGCTGCGTAGCAGTAACGATTGCCAGTTTAGCTTCGTAAACGGGCGCGGTATGCGAGATAAGTTAATTATGCACGCTATTAGGCAAGCTTACGAAAGTGTGTGGGGTGTACTAGAGCAGCCTTCATTTGTTGTTTATCTAACACTGGATCCAAAAGACGTGGATGTGAACGTACACCCGGCAAAGCATGAAGTTCGCTTTCAGCAAG
Organism: Alteromonas sp. 38; assembly: GCF_902506055.1. NCBI lineage: Bacteria > Pseudomonadati > Pseudomonadota > Gammaproteobacteria > Alteromonadales > Alteromonadaceae > Alteromonas > Alteromonas sp. 38. The sequence continues at coordinate 4,308,443 of NZ_LR733300.1, read as the reverse complement.
GGCGCTTGGTACATGATTTTATTTGTAAGACAGTGTGTGATGCATTGCACTCAATTACTAATGAGCGTGAAACTCACCATCATGGTGAAGCTGAAAGCTGTGATGAACCTGTGAGATTTAATCCACCGCAACAAAGTCATGACTATATACGTCCTTTAAGTCATTCTCCGGCCTCGTCATCGCAATCAGGGGGGAGGGCCTCAGGTGGCAACGCTTTATCGGGGCATAGGCAATCGAAAGCACCAACTGCAGCTTATCAATCTAACTTTAATCGATTAATGACGCCAAATAGCGACACGCCAGCATCAAACGGTCGTGAGCAAAGTCAGCATCTTACACTAAACTCATATTGTAGAATTTACGTACATAATGAAAATGTTTACCTGCTGGACGTAAAATCTTTCGCGAACGTGTATTTACAAAATGTATTTGAAACAGCTGAACATTCACAACCTTTGTTAATGCCAGTGGCGCTTGAAGTTGCCCACGTTGAGCCTGAAAAAATTGCGGCACTTAACGCTCTTAACTTTGAAATTAATCAAGTGGCGGGTAAATACCGATTGCAGCAAGTCCCCGCGGGTACTAGGCACTTCCCATGGATACGTTGGTTTGAAAGGCTGTTAGAGAGCGACGTTGTAAATGATGATAAACGCTATCAATTAGTTTCAACTGACGACCAAGATTTAGATGAAATGTTGTGCGAACAATTATGGCACTGGTTGGATGAGAGAAACGACGTGAAACAATGGGAATATATAGAGCGATTTGGTAAAGTGCGCTCCCTAGAGAGCCTGCTTTCATCATGGGGAAATAACCATGGTTGATGGCATAAAATCTGCATCGAACCAGTATCAGTCTCAATTACCTGTTATTTCCATTATGGGGCCAACAGCGTCAGGCAAGACGGGTTTGTCACTGGCGCTAGCTGAAACAATGGACTGTGAAATTATCAGTGTTGATTCAGCATTGGTCTACACTGAAATGGATATAGGAACGGCGAAACCCACGGCTGCCGAGAAATCGTTAGTTCCCCACCACCTTATTGATATTATTGACCCCGCACAAAGTTACTCTGTCTCACAGTTTTGTAACGATGCGATTAGGCTTATAGAAGAAATTCATGGTCGAAATAGGGTACCAATATTGGCGGGGGGAACAATGATGTACTTTAATGCCTTGATAAATGGAATTTCGCCACTACCTAAGTCAGATGAAAAGATTCGCAGTGAAATCGCCAGTGAAGCAGAAGCTTCTGGTTGGCAAAAATTGCACGACGAGCTTTGCCGAGTGGATCCTATTAGTGGTGACAGAATTCACCCTAACGACCCTCAAAGATTGACCAGAGCATTAGAAGTATTTCGTGGAACGGGCAAAACGCTAACAGACTGGCAAAACGAGAAAGGCAGTCCTTGCCCCTACGATATTAGCCAATTTGCTATTGCTCCAAAAGATAGAAGCGTCTTACATGAGCGGATTGCCCAGCGATTCGACATGATGCTAGGCGATGGATTTGAACAAGAGGTTAAGCGACTGTTTGAACGGGGCGATCTTCATGAAGACCTCCCGTCAATTCGTTCGGTTGGCTATAGGCAAATGTGGCAATATTTAGAGGGCCAATTGTCCTATGAGCAAATGCGCGAAAGGGGCATCATTGCAACTAGGCAACTCGCTAAGCGTCAGCTTACGTGGCTTAGAGGGTGGGAAAACCTCACTTGGCTAGACACATTTTGTAAAGATAATTTGACTAAAATTACAGCGAAAGTCACACTCTAATAAGTTGAGTGTGGTATACATTAGACGTGCAGTGGCCGTGAGTAAGGGCCACGAATAATAAAAACTAAGGATATCAAATGGCTAAAGGGCAATCTTTACAAGACCCATTCTTAAATGCATTACGCAAGGAGCGTATTCCAGTATCTATTTATCTGGTAAACGGCATTAAATTACAGGGACAAGTTGAATCATTTGATCAGTTCGTGATTCTACTTAAAAATACAGTAAGCCAAATGGTGTATAAGCACGCTATTTCCACCGTTGTTCCCGCTCGTGCTATTACTATGCCGAGTGCTACAGGAGAATCTGAAAATACTAAAGCTGAATAAATTAAAAGGTAACGCGCTTGTTTGACCGTTATGAAGCCGGTGAACAGGCTGTACTAGTTCATGTTAATTTTACTGATGAAAACAGCAAAGAAGATTTAGCTGAGCTCGAATTGCTTGTGTCTTCTGCGGGTGTAAACGCGGTAGAAGTTATTACAACTTCGCGAAGTGCACCCCAAGCTAAATTCTTTGTGGGTTCGGGTAAAGCGGAAGAAATTGCAGCAGCAGTTAAAGCGCACGACGCTAATGTCGTAATCTTTAACCATAGTTTGTCGCCCTCTCAAGAGCGGAACTTAGAAGCGGTCTGCCAATGTAGAGTGCTAGATAGAACGGGGCTGATCCTCGATATATTTGCGCAAAGAGCAAGAACACATGAAGGTAAGCTTCAAGTTGAACTCGCTCAGCTGCGTCACATCTCTACCCGTCTTATTCGAGGTTGGACTCACTTAGAGCGTCAAAAAGGGGGTATAGGTTTGCGTGGGCCGGGTGAAACCCAGCTTGAAACTGACCGCCGATTACTCCGTGGGCGCATAAAAGCCATTCTTCGTCGTTTAGAAAAAGTACAAAAACAGCGCGAACAAGGACGTAGGTCTAGAAAGCGTGCTGAAATTCCCACAGTATCCTTAGTGGGCTATACCAATGCTGGTAAGTCTACCCTTTTCAATACTATTACCGATGCGCACGTGTATGCGGCAGACCAATTGTTTGCTACGTTAGACCCTACGCTTAGAAAAATAGATTTGAAAGACGTAGGCCCTGCCATTTTAGCCGATACGGTAGGCTTTATTAGGCATCTTCCACATGACCTCGTGGCGGCATTTAAAGCCACGCTTCAAGAAACCCAAGAAGCTGATCTCTTGCTTCATGTGGTGGATATTGCAGACGCGAAATATCGCGAAACCATTGATGAAGTGAACGCGGTATTGGAAGAAATAGACGCCAGCGAGATTCAACAATTACTAATATGTAATAAGATTGATAAACTAGATGACATAAACCCTCGTATTGAAAGAAACGAGGAAGGTGTTCCAACCCGAGTTTGGCTATCAGCACAAACCGGTGAAGGCACCGAATTGCTGGGGCAAGCGTTAACAGAATGCCTGAGCAAAAGTATGGTTAACTACACGCTTAAAATACCCCCAGCACAAAGTAGTCTGCGTGGTGTACTATTTGAATTGAATTGTATATCTAGCGAGGAATACGATAATCAAGGTGATTGGGTGGTAGATGTTCGAATGCCAATGGCAGATTGGAACAGGCTTGAAAAGCGTTTAGAAAACGGAATATCAGAGTATGTTGTGCGACATTAACCGCTGCTAAATTTTAGCACGGCAATGCATGCGAATTTCAAAAATAAAACTGTAATCTATGGAGTATCAGCATGGCTTGGAATGAGCCGGGTGGCAATAATAACGACCCGTGGAAAAATCGCGGCGGACGTGATCAAGGTCCACCCGATTTAGATGATGTATTCAAGAACTTATTCGGTAAGTTCGGAAAGTCTGGCGGCGGTAGCGGTGGCTCGGGTAAGAGCTTGGGCGGTATCGGTGCTGGTATTTTAATTGGCTTGGTAGTGATCATTTGGGCTGTAAGCGGTTTTTACACCATTCGTGAAGCTGAGCGAGGCGTAGTATTACGTTTCGGTGAGTACGCTAAGCAAGTTGAACCTGGATTACGTTGGGCACCAACGTTTATCGACAGAGTTATTCCTGTGGATGTGCAATCTATTCGCGACCAATCATCGTCAGGCTCTATGCTAACGGAAGACGAGAACGTGGTTAGCGTACAGATGGAAATGCAATTTCGCGTTGTAGATCCGTACCGCTGGACGTTTGCTGTCGAAAGCCCGGAAACGAGCTTAAGCCAGTCTTTAGACAGTGCGATTCGCTACGTAGTAGGCCATTCAACAATGGATGATGTGCTTACTGACGGTCGTGAAGTGGCTCGCCAACGTGTTTGGGAAGAGCTTCAAGCTATTATTGAACCTTACAACATGGGGGTGTCGATTATCGACATGAACTTCCGTGATGCACGCCCACCTGAGCAAGTGAAAGATGCATTTGATGATGCAATTTCAGCACAGGAAGATGAACAGCGTTTCATTCGAGAAGCCGAAGCCTACGCACGAGAGATTGAACCTCGCGCTCGTGGTCAAGTTAATCGTATGAACGAAGAAGCGCAGGCATATAAAGAGCGTGTAACGCTTGAAGCGCAGGGTGAAGTTGCTCGCTTTGAAGAGTTGCTACCTCAATACGAGAGAGCACCTGTAGTAACACGTGAACGTATCTACATCGAAACAATGGAAGAGGTACTAAGCAATACCAGCAAAATCCTTGTGGATAGTAAAGGTGGGAACAACATGATGTATCTTCCTTTAGATAAAATCATGGAACGCCAGCAAGGCAGTTCAACACCGCGTTCACGCAGCACCTTAGAAGGCTTACAAATGCCAGTGGCTGACGAAGGTCAAAACAGCCGTAATTCATCATCCACCTCTGGTGTGCGTGGTGACAGCTACAGAGAGGGGAGATAATCATGATGAAGAATTTAGCTATTGCAGTATTAGTACTTCTAGTGGTTCTTGCTTCGGGCTCTTTGTTCGTAGTAACTGAGGGCGAACGTGCCATTGTTATTCAATTTGGTAAAGTTCAACGAGATGATGCTACAGGTGATACAAAAGTATTTGAACCTGGTCTTCATTTCAAATTGCCATTCATTGACTCTGTTCGTCACTTAGACGCACGTGTACAAACGTTGGATGACACACCTGACCGTTTCGTTACCAGTGAAAAGAAAGACTTAATTGTTGATTCATACGTGAAATGGCGCATTGACGACTTTGCCCGTTATTACCTATCAACAGGTGGTAATAAGTTGCAAGCTGAAGCGCTATTGAAGCAAAAAGTGAATAACGGATTACGTTCTGAATTTGGTACTCGTACTATTGCACAGATTGTATCTGGTGAGCGCTCAGCATTAATGAACCAAGCAATGGAGCAGGCTTCAACGTCTTCTGATGAGCTTGGTATCGAAATTGTTGATGTACGTGTTAAGCAAATCAACCTACCTACGGAAGTGAGTAACTCAATCTTCCAACGTATGCGTGCTGAGCGTGCTGCAGTAGCAAGAGAACACCGTTCAGAAGGTCAAGAGCAAGCTGAAGTTATCCGCGCTGATATAGACGCAAAGGTAACGGTAATGCTTGCTGATGCTGAACGTAATGCTCGTCAGCTTAAAGGTGAAGGTGATGCCTTAGCAGCAGAAATTTATGCAGATGTTTATTCTAAAAATGCTGATTTTTACAGCTTCTTAAGAAGTATGGATGCATACAAAGCCAGCTTCAATAATAAGCAAGATGTGATGGTGATCGCGCCTGATAGCGACTTTTTCCGCTACATGAACGCATCTAAAGGTAATTAATACCTAACATCGTTTTTCTGTTAAAAAGCCAGTCTTTAGACTGGCTTTTTTGTGCCTGCTGTAAAGTGCATAATTAATTGAAATTTATAGGTTTTACTGAGTTTTTTCGGCGATTTACAAAGGTTTTAAATTGTTCAATTTACCCACCTACTGCCAAAATTGCTCAAAATACGTTAAAATAAGCGCGAATTTATTATTATAAAACGCAGCATTATTGAACTTCATGGCAGATATCACTGCTGCTTAGTGAGTAATGACTGGGTAATAAAAACGACAGAGGGAATGTTTTGATTCCGGAAAATACAAAAGATAAATCTGCCCAAAATCGGGGCGGACAGGGTGGTTTATTCTCCCGATTCCTCGCCACTGTGGAATTTCTTGGAAATTTGCTACCACACCCCGTGACTTTATTCGCGATGTTAGCCTGCTTTATCGTGGTGTTAAGCGGTATTCTTGGCTATTTCGATTTAGCGGTAGTTGACCCTCGTCCTGAAGGAGCAAAAGGTCGCGAAGCTGATGGCATGATAGAAGTCATCTCATTAATGAGCGCGGAAGGCTTGCAGCGTATTGTTACTGGTTTGGTGACTAACTTTACCGGCTTTGCTCCTCTTGGCACTGTGTTGGTTGCATTGCTTGGTGTGTCGGTTGCTGAGCATTCAGGCTTGTTGTCAGCCACCATGCGTTCATTAGTGATGAATGCTTCAAAGCGCACGGTTACTTTTGCTGTCGTGTTTGCAGGTATTATTTCAAATACCGCCTCAGAGCTTGGCTATGTGGTGTTAATACCGCTTGCCGCTATGATATTTCATTCGTTAGGTCGCCACCCTCTCGCGGGTCTTGCCGCCGCCTTCGCCGGTGTATCCGCAGGTTACAGTGCTAACTTGTTGCTTGGCACGGTAGATCCCTTGCTCTCAGGTATTACCGAAGCCGCTGCTCACATGATTGATCCTGATTATGTCGTAGGCCCAGAAGTTAACTGGTATTTCATGTTTATCAGTACCTTTGTGGTGGCCACTATGGGTGCTTTGGTTACTGAGAAAGTCGTAGAGCCTCGACTCGGTAAGTTCGACGAATCAGAAGCTTCTGTAGATTTAAGTAAGCAATCAATGGATGCGCCTTCTGATATTGAGAAGAAAGGGCTTCGTTGGGCAGGCATCGCCTTTGTAGCGGTATGCGGTATTTTGGCGCTCACTATTGTGCCTGAAAACGGTATTTTGCGTCACCCTGAAACCGGCGCGGTAGCGGGTTCTCCTTTCTTAAAAGGCATAGTTGCCTTTATCTTTGTTTCTTTTGCCGTGCCTGGCTTTGTTTATGGCCGTGTTACAGGCTCGATGAAAAATGATCGTGATGTAATTGATGCCATGGCAAAAAGCATGGGCGCAATGGGGTTGTATATTACCCTGGTCTTCTTTGCTGCGCAGTTTGTGGCTTTCTTTAAATGGACTAACTTGGGCACAGTGTTAGCCGTTAAAGGCGCAGCGCTTCTTCAAGCGGCTGGCCTAGATGGCCCGTCAGTGTTTATTTTATTCATCTTAATGTGTGGTGTGGTTAACTTATCGTTAGGTAGCGCCTCGGCGCAATGGGCAGTAACTGCCCCTATTTTTGTGCCTATGCTGATGTTGATTGGCTATTCACCAGAGGTTATTCAGGCGGCGTATCGTATCGGAGATTCAGTAACGAATGTTATTGCGCCAATGATGAGTTACTTCGGGCTTATTTTAGCCATGGCAGCACGGTATAAGAAGGACCTAGGTATGGGCACCTTGATTGCGATGATGCTGCCTTATTCCATGGTATTTATCGTGGGTTGGACCATACTGTTTTATCTGTGGGTCTTTGTATTAGGTATGCCTGTTGGGCCAGGTGCAGCCACCTACTATCAGCCTTAACTGGTTGAAAATATTAAGACTAAAAAGGTGGCAAAGGCCACCTTTTTTAATCGCTAAATTTAATTGCGCCAATCGTGCTAAATTTGTGGTCTATTCACCCAAAATTGCCGTAAATTCAGTATACTAGTTATATTGTTTTTTCAGTGCGGAATAGTTGATGAAGTTCAAAAGCAATCAGGGTTTTACTCACAGTCAATCAGACAAAATAGGCGTGTTGGTTACCAATTTAGGTACACCTGAAAGCCCCACTGCGGCCGCCTTGCGCCCTTACTTAAAAGAGTTTCTTTCAGACCCACGGGTAGTAGAGATCCCTCGTGCGCTTTGGTGGTTCATTTTAAACCTCATTATATTAAATACTCGCCCTAAGCGTTCAGCTGAAGCTTATAAAACCGTTTGGACGGAAGAAGGTTCACCGTTACTGACTATTACGAAAGCCCAAGCAACGGCAATAGAGGCGCGTTGCAAAGCAGAATATGGCGACGATGTCGTGGTTGATTTTGCTATGCGCTACGGCAACCCTGCTATTAGCGACACCATTGAACGCATGTTGTCGCAAGGTGTAAGAAAGTTAGTGGTATTGCCTTTGTACCCTCAATATAGCGCCTCTACTACGGCGTCTACCTTTGATGCTATTGCGAAAGACTTTACTAAGCGCCGCTGGTTACCAGAACTACGTTTTGTGAATCATTACAACGACAGGCCTGATTATATTAAAGCGTTGGCAAATAAAGTGCGCGCATATTGGGAAGAACATGGAAGAGCTGACAAGCTTATTCTTTCTTATCATGGTATTCCAAAGCGTTACTTGTTGAACGGCGACCCCTATCACTGTGAATGTCATAAGACATCACGCTTGTTAGCAGAAGAACTCGGGCTAACTCATGACGAGTACATGACTACCTTCCAGTCTCGTTTTGGTAAAGCAGAGTGGTTAAAACCCTATACTGACGAAACGATGAAGTCTTTGCCAGGCAATGGGGTGAAATCAATTCAAGTGATGTGCCCAGGTTTTTCTGCAGACTGCTTAGAAACTATTGAAGAGATAGGTGAAGAAAATCGCGAATACTTCATGGAAGCGGGTGGTGAAAAATACGAGTATATTCCTGCGCTGAACAGTGACGAAGAACATATCGATATGCTGTTTGATTTAGTTAAAGAGAATTTACATGGTTGGACTGTGAATAAAGATACTGCACTACGAGCTGGCTTAGCTCGCGCCTTAGGTGCCGATAAATAGCCAGTATTTGTTATTACGTTAATAAGGTAGCTAAACATGGATAGTAAAGCCCCAAAGGCACTGTTAAAAGCACAAAAGTTAGCAAATTTACTTGATACCGCTGTTAAGTTACCGATTATTCCTATTCGGATAGGCCTAGACTCTATCGTTGGCCTTATTCCAGGTGCGGGTGATGCACTAATGCTGCTCGTTTCTTTACGCATTGTGTGGCTGGGGAAATCATTGGGAATGCCCAGTGCATTGGTTGCGCAAATGGTAAAGAATTCCGCTATCGATTTTGGCTTAGGCTTTGTTCCCTTCATTGGCGATATCGTTGACGTATTTTATAAAGCAAACCAAAAGAACGTACGCTTAATGGAAAAGTGGTGGATAAGCGAAAATAAAGCCGATGTAGATAGTGCAACCCAAAAGAAGCTGGCGAAGTGGAGCGCCGCGCTAGATAAAGAATAACTTTTCGACTGTAAAGGTAGAGTAAAGAATAAAACTTTATCTGAGATTTTGAATCAAGATTATGCAATCGATGGTTCAACATTCTCAGGTGGGTTATGACAAAAATAGACAATGTCTTGCTGGTAAATCGGCGAACAATAATAAAGGCGGTAGCAGGTGTTTCTGCCATTCCCTTAGTATTTTCGTTTATGGGATGTGGCGGTTCAAGTTCTGATTCGTCTTCAAATCTCAATACGGGTACCTCCGACGATACGTCTGATGATGTATCGGACGATATCGCTGATACGACAGATGGTTGGGCTTCTGGCGGAACGTCCTCAATGACCGACGACTTTCCTGATGATTCGCTTTTTGACGACACTTCCGCCTGCTCGATTACTCTTACTCAGGCGCTAACAGAAGGTCCATGTTATTTTCAAAGTGAATACTTAGACGATATTTCAGATGAGCAAACTGGCCTGCCAATGATGCTTTGTTTACAACTGGTAGACGAAAGCTGTGCCCCGTTATCAGGATATGAAATTGAAGTATGGCATTGCGATGTAGATGGGATTTATTCTGGCGATACCAGCAGTAGTGCAGATAGCAGCAATTTTAATACCTCATTTTGCACAGGAAACGATAGCGACGCTTTACAGTCACAGTGGTTTAGAGGTATCGCCGTTACCGATGCGAGCGGGCGTATTAATCTTAAAAGTTGCTTCCCTGGTTGGTATAGCAGTCGCGCTATTCATATTCACTTTAGAATAAAGCAAAATAATAGCGATGAACTTATCTCTCAATTTGGTTTCTCAGATACGTTTGTGCAAGACATTTGCGTCAATCACACTGATTACGAACATCGAGGCGCGCCTGATACCTTGCTTGGAAGCGACACTGTGTTTAGCAGTGATTCCGACAGTTATTTATTCAATACCGCACAAAACAGCGATGGCTCTCTGCTGGCCTATAAACGAATTATGCTGAGCGCTTAGCATTATTGAATAGGCTTCATGGCATTAACTGGCTATGAAGCCTAGATCAGCGTTTAAATTAAGTAATTATCCTAGATTCATAAATACCACACTAATCGTTATCTATACTCATTGCGTAGCAACCTTTACTAATACGTGTTTGCCACGTAAAAATTAACGGAAAATGGAGTGTAGGATTAATGAAAGCGTCTGACCTTTTCGTAAAAGCGTTGGAAGCTGAAGGTGTAGAGTACATCTTTGGTATTCCTGGCGAAGAAAACCTCGACTTGCTTGAGTCGTTAAGAACCTCCTCAATTAAACTCGTACTCACCCGCCATGAACAAGGCGCGGGCTTTATGGCCGCCACTTACGGTAGATTAACCGGTAAAGTGGGTGTGTGCTTATCTACTTTAGGGCCCGGTGCCACAAACCTCGTTACTCCAGCCGCGTATGCACAGCTTGGCGCTATGCCCATGTTAATGATCACGGGGCAAAAGCCAATTAAAACCAGTAAACAAGGCCGATTTCAGGTTATCGATATTGTCGACATGATGCGCCCCATTACTAAATTTACTACGCAAGTGGTCAGCGGTGACCGTATTCCCTCGGTAGTACGCGAAGCATTTCGGTTAGCATCGGAAGAGCGCCCTGGTGCTGTCCATATAGAGCTTCCGGAAGATGTTGCTGATGAGCACACCTCAGTACCATTGTTAACGCCTAGTACATCAAGACGCCCCATCGCCGAATACAAAGCAATTTCATCAGCCATTTCAATGATTGAAGAAGCTACCTCTCCGTTGTTGTTAATTGGAGCGGGGGCAAATAGGAAATTAACCGCAAAAATGCTGCGCGAGTTTGTCGATAAAACGTGTATACCGTTCGTGACTACGCAAATGGGTAAAGGGGTGCTAAATGAAAGTGACCCTAGATTCGCTGGAAATACGGCATTATCTGATCATGACTTTGTGCACAGAGCGATAGAGAGAGCCGACCTTATCATTAATGTTGGCCATGACGTGGTGGAAAAGCCGCCATTCTTTATGCATGACAATGGCAAGAAAGTGATTCATATGAACTTCGAGTCAGCCGCCGTGGACCCTGTGTATTTTCCACAGCTTGAGGTAGTGGGGGATATTGCCAATAGCATTTGGCAAATTAAAGAAGGAATTACACCGCAAAGTGACTGGAAGCTCGACTTTTACAAAGACGTGCACGATGCCTATGAAAGACACAGAGCGGAAGCAGAAAACGATAATCGATTCCCCATTCTGCCGGAACGCTTTGTGCGTGACATCAGGAAGGTCATGCCAGATGATGGCATAGTGACCCTAGACAACGGTGTGTACAAAATCTGGTTTGCTCGCAATTACCCCGCGTACCACCCCAATACCTTGTTGCTAGATAATGCGTTAGCATCAATGGGCGCTGGTTTACCGTCGGCAATAGCAGCAAAGCTGGTGAAGCCTGATGTGCCTGTTATGAGCGTATGCGGCGATGGCGGCTTCATGATGAACAGCCAAGAAATAGAAACCGCGGTTCGTCTTAAGCTTGACCTAGTTGTGATCATCCTGCGTGACGATGCGTACGGAATGATTAAGTGGAAACAAGCTAATATGCAGTTTGATGAATTTGGTTTGGATTACGGCAATCCGGATTTTGTGAAGTATGCAAAAAGTTACGGTGCTCATGGTTGGCGTGTAGACAGCACAGAATTGCTCATTCCTATGGTGGAGAGTTGTTTAAGGACACCAGGTGTTCACGTTATTGATTGCCCCGTAGACTACAGCATGAACGATAAAACACTGAACCAGACGATTGCCGAGTTAAGCGCGAAATTATAAGGAGTGATCATGTTAAAAGGCAGCTATCCCTATTACCTTGCAAGCGAACCTTGTTTTGCAAATACCGATTTAGACGTAACCAATAAATACACAGGCGAAGTGGCCACAAAAGTGGCATTAGCCGATGCACAAGTCATTGATAAGGCCATTGAGGCTGCCGAAAAAGCACAGCCTGCAATGACGGCATTGGCGCCCTACGAGCGCCAAGCGATATTAGAACATTGCGTTAAGCGATTCACTGAACGTGCGGATGAACTAGGTAAAGCTCTGTGTATTGAAGCAGGTAAGCCGATTAAGGATGCTAAAGGCGAGGTCAGTCGGCTAATTGATACTTTTAAAATAGCCGCTGAGGAATCGGTGAGAATTAACGGGGAAGTGGTTAATTTAGAAATCTCTGCCCGCGCCAAAGGCTACCAAGGTATGACGAAGAAAGTGCCTATTGGCCCTTGTTCGTTTATCTCTCCGTTTAACTTTCCGCTGAACCTAGCCGCGCACAAAGTGGCGCCGGCTATTGCTGCTGGGTGTACGTTTGTGCTTAAGCCCGCTTCTCGCACCCCCATTGGTGCATTGATTATTGGCGAAGTGTTAGCCGAGTGCGAGTTGATGCCCAAAGGGGCATTTTCAATTCTTCCTTGTAGCCGCGATGGTGCCGATTTATTTACGACCGATGAGCGATTGAAGCTACTTAGTTTTACGGGTTCACCTGATGTAGGTTGGGCGCTAAAAGCGAAAGCAGGCAAGAAGCCTGTGGTGTTGGAACTTGGTGGTAACGCCGCTTGTATAGTAGATGAAGATGCTGACATAAGTGATGCTATCGACCGAATTATCATTGGGGCCTATTACCAGTCTGGTCAAAGCTGTATTTCTGTGCAGCGCTTATTGGTGCATTCTTCAATCTACGATGAATTTAAGTCTCGCTATGTAGAACGGGTTGAAGGCTTAGTGTCTGGCGATCCTAGCGATGAAGATACTTTCATTGGCCCCATGATTTCAGAAGGTGAGGCCAAGCGTTTGGAAGGTTGGGTTAATGACGCGAAAGAAGCTGGCGCAAGTTTGCTATGCGGCGGTGAAAGAGACGGTGCCATGCTGCAAGCGACAGTCATGGAGAACGTGCCAAAAGGCTGTGATGCCAACGCTGAAGAAGCGTTTGGTCCGTTATCTATTTTGCAGCCGTTCGACGATTACGACAGTGCCTTAGAGGAAGTGAATAACAGTCGATATGGGCTACAAGCGGGTATTTTTACTCGTGATATCTATAAAGCCCATAAAGCTTGGAACGTGCTTGAAGTGGGTGGAGTAGTAATAGGTGATGTTCCCAGCTGGCGTGTAGATAATATGCCTTATGGCGGTGTAAAAGATTCAGGTCTTGGCCGCGAAGGTATTCGCTATGCCATAGAAGACATGACAGAAACACGCCTAATGGTTATTCGAACGCCCTAGGCTTTAATAGGCAACATAGTTAATAAGCGGGCGCTTCTGATGGGAGCCCCCGCTTTTTTACTCCGCTGCAAAGGCTTCAAGGGTGGTTAGAGGAATAATATCAAGCGCACGCTCGTGGGTTGCTTCTAATCTAACTTTGGGCGCAACCCCCGCTTCATAAGCCTGTAACCATCTGGCGGCGCACAAGCACCATCTATCGCCGGGAAGTAAGCCTGCAAAGTCCATACTGGGCCAAGGCGTGATCAAGTCATTGCCTTGGCGGAGGGAAAATTGTAAAAATTCATTGGTAACTACCGCACACACACTGTGGTTACCCACATCTGCATCGGGCACATAGCAAAAGCCTTCTCTGGTGTAACCTGTGTTACCGCAACACAGTTGTAGTGGTCGTCCATAGACATTTTTAGCATTAGCCAAAACGAATACCTCTTTTTGCGCGTATAAGCATTGATTGTATACCTATTTCTAGTAAAACTCAGGCACCTGCAAGGCGGTGCTTGCACAATGCCCCAAGTGTTCTAGTTACGGGAACCTAGCGTAGATAGATTTGAATGACTTCCTATTTTGTAAACTGGTGTTAGTGCATGTTAGATAAAAGCCAAAAATCAGCGCCCATTAATTTTTCTCAGCAGGAAATTGACCGCTTTGATGCGCTAGCAGAAAGCTGGTGGGATCCCAATGGAAATTACAAAACCGCGTTAGATTTTAATCGTGCACGGCTATCTGTGATTGAGTCTCAAATAACCAGTCACTTTTTACAAAGTGGGCAAGCGCAGGGCTTTTCTCAAAATGCGTCTACAGCAAATTCCCAAACGAATTCCATTGATAAAACAAAGCCTTTCACAGGGCTTTCAATCGTAGATATTGGATGTGGTGGTGGGCTCATCAGTGAACCGCTTGCATTAAAGGGGGCGGATGTCACAGGCATAGATGCAAGCGCCATGAGTATTGAAGTGGCGAAACGGCACGCGAAGCGAAGCAATGTGAAGGTTAACTACATACATGGGCTTTCGTCCGACTTAGTAAGTCAAGATCGCCAATTTGATATAGTAGTTAATGCGGAAGTTGTTGAACATGTGCCTGACCAAGCGCAATTAGTACAAGAGTGTGCAAGCCTAGTGAAGCCAGGCGGATTATTGGTGCTTGCCACGTTAAATAGAACCATTAAAAGTTTTATTATTGCGATTGTAGGCGCTGAATATGTCATGCGATATTTACCCATTGGTACTCACGACTGGCAAAAATTTGTTAAACCCACTGAACTCAACCAATGGGTAGGTAAAGAGTTTACGCTTAGTCATGAGACCGGCATGGCATTAAATCCACTCACCAATGTATGGAAACTTACGCCTAGCCTCAGTGTAAATTATCTCCAAGTTTACCTTCGTACGTTATAAACCCAATAGTAGGTACATTGCCCTCTCGTCGTAGGCCTATTTAAATGCGACCTATTATAAATGTGGCCGCTACTTACTATTTACTTTCGTCAGCTATTCACTCTCGCTATTTTCTTTATTCGCGCATTAAATAGTATGAGGGCGCATACCCTTTCAGAGGACTAGCCCTCTGAATATAAAGTGTTTTACATTTATGCTCCTCGATAACCAAGCTCGCCACTAAAACCTTAAACCAAATCAGCTGAGCATGACTCTCTCATTTTCCTTGTTATTTACATTAATTTAACATAGAAATAACACAGGTCTGGCCTCAGACCACTAATGTTTATAATTCAAGGAACATGCAATGAAACTAAGAACGAAAATAACAACGCTCATGCTGTTTTTGCTTGTCGCAGTATTGCCATCTCAATCTTGGGCAGGCAACTATGCTAAAACACAATACCCTATTGTACTGGTTCACGGTCTCTTCGGCTTTGATGACATCTTGTTTGTAGATTACTTTTACAAGGTGCCTCAAAAACTATCTCGAAACGGCGCAGTAGTTTATATCGCAGAAGTGTCTCCTTCTAATTCAACCGAAGTGAGGGGAGAGCAGTTGCTCAACTATATTGACGATGTACTTGCACTTTCTGGCGCCCAGAAAGTTAACCTAATTGGCCATAGCCATGGGGGCCCAACAGCAAGGTATGCCGCGAGCGTAGCACCAAGTAAAGTGGCGTCAGTGACATCGGTAGCTGGTGTGAACTGGGGAAGCGCTGTGGCAGATGTATTAAAAAGTGGTCTTACGGAAGGGTCTGTACAAGAAGGTACGGTGGGGTTGATCACCGACGCTTTTGCTAATCTTATCGAACTTGCATCGGGTTCAGATCCTCGAGATAAACCCACAGATTCTGTGGCGGCACTAACCTCGCTATCCACCTCTGGTTCAGTGGCCTTCAACGCTCGTTACCCCGAAGGCATGCCCTCGGCCTACTGCCGCAATGACGGCAAACAGGTAGGCGAGAATGGTGTTTACTATTATTCTTGGAGTGGTGGTAGAACTTACACAAATGCGCTGGACGTGGTTGACCCTTTTCTTGCCATCACTGGATTAGCATTTGGTGAAACCAATGATGGGTTAGTGTCTTCGTGCAGTTCTCATTTAGGTAAAGTGCTTAAAGATAACTACAAGATGAACCACCTTGATGAAGTTAACCAAAGCTTTGGCATCACCCATTGGTTTGAAACGAATCCAGTGGATGTATTTGTTGACCAAGCCAACCGTTTGAAAAACCAAGGCTTATAATGAGCAGGTGGGTATTAATGGGAGGGGGCGTTGCCCTCTTTTTCGTACTCGTAGTTATTATTTCAATAAGCGAGAGTCAGAATGTTGGTGATGGGGAGATACGTGAAAATCGCCAACTTTCAACGTCAGCATTACCCAATAAAGAAGCGACAGAAACTGAAATTAAAAAAGCGCTTCAGCCAGTCAAGAAACTCAATGACCACGGCTCAAAATTGCCAGTATTCACCTTATATTTTGGTGTAAAAGACAATTTCGATCGCTTTATTTTTGCTAATAAAGGTGCTTCAGATAGCGAGGTTACTGAACGGTTTGCTGTAAATGCTAATAATATGTATGAGATTAGGTCGGCCATATACGCCGCTGATGTATTCACCCGATATGTTGAATATAAAGTGGCATTGGCAACTACCGATGCCGAAATCGAAAAGGTGCTCACTGTATCAAAAGAGAGCACCGTCACCGATGTTACTTATGCTGGTATTTCGTTAAGTGACGTTGAACAAAAGCTAGCAACGAGAGACAAGCTGCGACTTAGTTACTTTTCTCAACAAGAGTATGAGTACTTGTTTTCTGCCGATACGGCCATTGACGCAAGGGCTCTTGCCCGTCTTGCTATTGCTAACGATCGGGGCCTCTCGAGGGAGCAAAAACGCAATGAAATCTTTGGTCAATTAAACGCATTAGATAAGCAAGCAAAAGCGGCATTTCAACCTACCTTAAACATGGAGAAAATTAATCAACTTAAGCAAAAACTTGTAGATTCAGAGTCTCGTTACCACGCCATTGCAGCTGAATTTGGCCATCAGACAGCCGAGCGGTTTTCGGCATTATGGGAGGCGCAAGCACTATGGCAACAACGCGTAGATGCCTACCGCAAATATCAGCAACTCATAAGCGCTAGCGGAATGAAAGAGGATGCACGGCAAGATGCCTTGTCAACGTACAGGCACACTCACTTCTCGAAGACCGAACAAAAGCGGCTGCGAGTGTTAATCGACGCAAATCCGTGAACAGGTATAACCATTCAAACTTTTAATAGTTGTACCCTAATGGAATATGATTTGAACCCATGCGCAAGCAGTACTAGTCTGGTTGTTTACATCCTAACAATACGATATTGCCCATGAAAATTTACGAGACCAAAACAGCGCCTAATCCTCGCCGTGTTCGCATGTTCCTTGCCGAAAAAGGGATAGATAAGTCACAAATAGAGTATGTACAAGTAGATATTCAAAAGGGTGAAAATTTAAGCGCAGAAATGCGCGCTAAAAATCCACTAGGTAAAATTCCTATTTTAGAGTTGGATGACGGTACTTGTATTGCAGAAACCGACGCTATTTGTACTTACTTTGAAGCCATTCATCCTGAGCCTTCATTATTAGGCGCTACCCCTATTGAAAAAGCCACTATTTCGATGTGGCAACGGCAAGTTGAAATGGCGCTAATGTTACAAGTAGGCATGTGCTTTCAACACACCACAGGTTATTTTAAAGACAGAATGGTGCCGGTACCGGAATACGGTAAAGAAGCCGGTATCAATGCCTCGAAGTACTTTAATATTCTCGAACGCCGACTCGAACTACACGAGTTCATAGCGGGAGATACTTTTTCCATTGCGGATATTACTGCGCTATGTGCCATCGATTTTGCACGGGTGATCAATATTCGAATTAAAGATGAACAAACTAATCTACAACGTTGGTACGACAACGTTAGCAGCAGAGCGAGTGCAAAAGCCTAATGATAGATTTATACACCGCAGCCACACCCAATGGTTGGAAAGCGTCAGTAGCACTAGAAGAAATGGAACTCGATTATACTGTGCACGCCGTAAATTTAATGAAAGGCGAGCAAAAAAACGCTGAGTTCCTCGCCATGAACCCGAATGGCAGAATCCCCGTTATTGTGGATAAAAGCGAAGGCGACCATGTGGTTTTTGAATCTGGCGCTATCATGCTTTACCTAGCTGAAAAGACGGGTAAATTTTTACCCACAGATGCCAAAGGCCGAAGCCAAGTAATGCAATGGGTTATGTTTCAAATGGGGGGGGTTGGGCCAATGATGGGGCAGGCGAATGTGTTCCATCGCTATTTAGAAGAAAAAATCCCCATTGCTATCGACCGATATCAAAATGAAGTACGCCGATTGTTTACGGTGCTAGATGGTCGATTGAAAGACAACGAATATTTAGCCGGTGATTACAGCATTGCCGATATGGCGAACTGGTGCTGGGTGCGAACCTATGAATGGTCGGGCGTGAGCATTGAAGGGCTAGATAATTTAACTCGCTGGAAAAACAGTATCGAGGCACGCCCTGCGGCGCGCCGTGGCGTTGAAGTTCCCAATAAAATCGATAAAGAAGCGTTAATAAAAGGCGCTAAAAAAGTGGTAACCCGATAGCACGTTACTCTAATGTGTTAACGAATCCCTGCGCCAGTACTTTTATGTGCGCAGGGCCTATGCCGCAACATCCGCCCACAATCGAAGCGCCAGCGTTCACCCACGTTTGTGCGTACGCTAAATATTTTTCAGGGGTGACATCCTCACGCAACGTAGACAGCATTTCATTAGCATCGTGCTTTCTAACATGCTCTGAAAAACTATTGGCATAAACACCAATGGGAATATCGGCATTGTGCGAGTGCGTAAACGTAATGGCTGCTTCCATCTCTTCAGGCTGCGAGCAGTTAAACAACACGGCATCCAAGTTTTCTAGTGTGGGCAGTATTGCATTCAGTGGCTCACTAGAACGTAAGGTAACAGGGTTTGAAAAGTCATGACGATTACTGAGTGAGTAAGAAAGCCAAATTGGTTTAGATGAGTGTTTTTTTATTAAAGAGGTTACGGCGATGGCTTCTTCTACCGAAGATACGGTTTCTACAAGCCAAAAGTCGATGTAGGGTGTTTGTGCTTCAATCAACGGCAGCAAAATAGCAGCGAGTTTCTCGGCACAGAATAGCTCAGGTTTGTAAGAGCCAAAAGCCGGAGGAATACAGCCAGCAACAGACACATCACGCTTCTTAGCCATATTGCTGGCAATAGTAGCCGCGCGCTCTGCGAGCGAAAATGCTTGCTCATCAAACTGTTTTTGCCCTATATGAAAAGGCACTAACGCGTAAGTGTTGGTGGTAATAATTTTTGCACCCGCATCCACGAAGTTCTGATGTACTTGGGCTACTAAATCGGGCGCTTCGATTAATGAAAGAGCCGACCATTCAGGTTGCCTAAAGGGGGCTCCAACTTTTTCTAATTCTCGGCCTAATCCACCATCAAGAATTATAACGTTTGACGATGTCCCTACCGATGAGGCTTTTGTAGCCTTGCCTGTGAGTGAAGTTGTAACCACGTTACCCCTGCTTTTGTTTAACATATATACACTAATAGTAGTTCGCGATTAGCGACAAGTTTGCGCTGCCGATAGACTGCGCTTTGCTCCCTACGTTACCTGCACTAATACTACCTTGAGTAACGCCTCGAAGATCAGCATCTTTTAACGTGCTTTGCACGCAGGTAACCAATTCTTGTTTTATATTCTGTGGCATGGCTCCATCGATAATAATGCCATCTAGGTCGAGCATGCTAAATGCGCAATGTGTGGCAAAGGCAATACCCTTGGCTGCCTGTTCCATCCACACTTGAACGATGTGCATAAATTCTGGATTAGTTTTTAATCCAGACCAATGTTCCGGAGCCTCATATAATTTATTGCCATTTAGTCCCGCGTCATTCAGTTGTTTTTCTAGCAAGTATAGCGATGACTGGGTTATTAGTTGTTGCTGTTGGATTTGGGCGTTGGATAAAAAAGGTAAAGAACCAATTGCGCCTGCATTCCCCGATTTTCCAGTAAATAGCTGATTGTTAATGACCAAGCCGCCGCCAAGAAAAGTGCCAACAAATACATAGAGGAAGTGGTTAAATCGATGCGGGTTACCGAAAGCCATTTCTGCACTACACGCCGCCGTTGCATCGTTACTCACATAGATGGGTAACTCTAGAAGCTCAAAGAGCGCAGCCTGAATATCAAGACGCTTCCATGCTTCTAATGCGTCAGCAGGAGCCCCGGCTTCTTCTGCCCAACTCCAGATTTCAAACGGCATGGCAATGCCTAGTCCGCGGATACGGGTTCGTTGCTCGTTACTGAGCTGTTGCGTTATTACCGACACACCGCGCTGGGTAAATGACAATAAGTGATCGACGGTGGGGTAGTCGACTTTTTCGTGAAGCGACGATCTTACATTGCCAGCCAAGTCTAGCAAGGTCATGTCAAAACTGCGGCGACCAATTTTTAGACCCAATCCAAACGCACCCTCTGCATTCAATCCAAAAGGCACTTTAGGTTGCCCAACACCACCGCGAACCGGCGGCAATCTCTTAACGAGGTCGTCAGATTCTAGTTTCTTAATAATGACCGTTGCCGACTGCGCAGATAAACCTGTGCGTTGCGCGATGTCGGCTTTTGGAATGGCGCCATCTTGACGAATAAGGGTGAGTATATCCCGTTCATTTTGAGTACGGTTGTCTAGTGGGGCAGTTGCACAGTAGTGCATGTCTCTTTCTAATGCGCTTTCTGATGAACCCGTGTGCTCGTGGGATTTTGTCATTTACAGTGTACCTGAATCATTATGGAGTGAATGTTATAACAAACAGCATCAATAAGTCATGGATAGATACTAATTCAATATCTTCAACATAATTCACCGAGGCGAGTTTTTCTCTACCAATCAAGCCGATAGATTACGCATTCATCACTATGGATGTCAAAGTGATAAAATAATAAATCAACAAGGTTGATTTATCTGTGGTGCTAGTTAATACTATGCCCCAATTAATTAACTATAATTTAACGTGCCCGTCGGAATATCCTTCGGCTACGCTTATTATCCATGACTACAGCGGCATGAAGACTAATGTCATCGCTGTTAGCTTCAGCCAGAGGTGTTTATGAAAATTTTATGTTTAGGCGAAGTACTTATCGATATGTTAAGTGCGGGTGCGGCGGACCAAAGCGAAATGCCAGCAATGAATTCATTTCAGCCATATGCTGGTGGTGCGCCCGCAAATGTAGCGGTTGCTGTTGCTAAGCTTGGCGGCCAAGGCGCTATGGTGTCTAAAGTAGGGGACGATACCTTTGGCCGTTTTCTTCAAGATATGCTTAGCTATCACAATGTAAACACTGATTATGTTTGGAGTACGAAAGACGCCAATACGGCACTGGCCTTTGTTAATCTAGATAAAGACGGTGAACGTTCTTTCGACTTCTATGTTGATAATGCCGCACATAAGCACATTGGCGAAGATGACTTAGCCACGGTTGCCTGTGACGATACT
Source organism: Alteromonas sp. 38 (assembly GCF_902506055.1). Classification (NCBI taxonomy): domain Bacteria; kingdom Pseudomonadati; phylum Pseudomonadota; class Gammaproteobacteria; order Alteromonadales; family Alteromonadaceae; genus Alteromonas; species Alteromonas sp. 38. The sequence continues at coordinate 4,287,101 of NZ_LR733300.1, read as the reverse complement.
AGCGTGCTGCATTTTTGTTCTGGCTCAATTTCAGGCCCAGAATTGCTACCTGGCACCGACTATATTCTAAATAAAGCCAAGCAAGAAAATATGCTTGTCTGTTTAGATATAAACTATCGCTCAGCGTTTTGGGACGACACAGCTAATGCCCCAGGCCGAATTGACGACGTGGCTAAGAAAGTGAGTATCTTGAAAGCAAGCCGCGAAGAGTTGTCAGAGCTTTACGGTGAAGAAAATGCCCAGACTCACGTACAACAATGGCTAGATAGCGGCGTTAAAGTGGTATTAGTGACTGATGGCGGAGAACCTATTCAGTACATAACAAAAGATTTCAGCGGTACCTTGGCTTCGCCAAAAATGGACGTAAAAGATACGACTGCCGCGGGCGACTCATTCATTGGTGGCTTTTTGTATTTCTTATCTACTAAAGTGGCTAACAGTGCAGAATTCGATAAGTGGGCAAGCAGCTTCGAAAACGTAAGCGAAGCCACCGAGTTTGCTATTCGTTGTGGTGCATACACAGTAACGCAATACGGCGCGTTTAGTGCACTGCCTACCATGGAACATATTGCGAAATAGGGAATGTATTGGCGCACAAAGTGTTGATATGAATATAGAGATATTATTAAAAAAGCAAGGCGAGTATGCCTTGCTTTTTTATTGCCGGAAATACATAGCGATACAATTTAAGCGAAGAGGGTAGGGCTTCTCACCTCTATACCGTTTCGTCTAGATTTAGTTTTGATGGAAAGAGCCATACAAATCGAAAGTAGCAAAATGACTAATGAACTTGGCTCGGGAACGAAATAGTTATCTACGCCACTGTCTGCAACTAAAGCTAGAGATGCGACCCCCGAATTAATTTGCGCCCATTCTAAGAAGTCATCGAAGTGATCTGTGCGAGGTAAAGATAGATTTCGACCCATTATACTGTTGTTTCTGATGAGCTCTTCTGGGTTTAGTGCGCCGCCGCTGTATTCATCGAATAAACCTATCATATGGCCGAACTCATGAGCAGCTATTACCCCTTGACGATTATACGAATAACCTGATGGGCTACCCGTATACCAATGAGTCAAGTTCACATTTCCATCACCTTCAGTGACATAAACAGTATGGTCAGCGCCCGCATTCGTGCTTAACCAATCCACATTAAATACAGTGTCGTAAAAATAAGTACCGTCAGATAAATCAAAGGCATTACTCCAAATGGATTCAATGCCTTCTTCCCATATGTCCCGCAGTGCGCTACCGGGGTCATCATCAGTGAGAAAAACGTCAACATCAATAAGTAAATCCTGATCAACAAAGCCAATATCGTAACTTGCCGTCCACGTAAAATTACCCCAAGGGTTTTGAGATAAAATACTATAGCTGACAGTCTCAGTTGCGATATTAGTAATTAGGCCAGCGTTACTCGCTGTGGAAAAAAGGAAAAGGAAACCAATAAGGCAATGTTTGAACGATCGCGAATACAGCATTATTTTTTGTCCTTGGCGAAGCATTAATTTAGGCTCGCGCACATGTAAAATGTATAACAATTTCTTTTCTAACAGTAAGTTAGATGAAATAGAAAAAGCTAATATACATTAAGTGTAAGCCAAAACTAGCGTTTGTAAAAAAAATGTTTCATTCAGCTCATGATTCAATAAGCGCTTTCACGTTGATAAGTGAGTCAGCCTCGTTGGCAGGCTTATCCCAACGGATACGGTGTATGCGAGGAAATCGTAATGCCACCCCTGATTTATGCCGTTTGGACGGGTGAACCGCATCGAAAGCAACTTCTAGGACCAGCTCTTTTTTTACTTCTCGAACAGGGCCAAAACGGCCTATCGCGTTTCTTCTTACCCAGTTATCTAGCTTCTTAAGCTCTTCATCGGTAAAGCCTGAGTAGGCTTTACCGATAGGCAGTAATTGCTCATCTTGCCATGCGCCAAAGGTGTAATCGGAATAAAAGCTAGAGCGCTTACCGTGCCCTCGCTGGGCATACATCACCACGGCATCGACCACCAGAGGATCTCGCTTCCACTTATACCATTGTCCTTTTGGTCTGCCGGGTACATAGTGGCTACTTGAACGTTTTATCATCAACCCTTCTACAGCACGGTTTTCACACACCTTTTTGTGTAGCGTTCGAAGCCCTTTAGGTGAATCGGCATATAAACGCACTGACAGATGCAAGCGAGAGGGCGTATCTTTGTCTTGAGTACCATTGTGATAAAACCAATCTTCGAGTGCTTGACGTCGCGCGCTAAGGGGGGAGTCGGTTAAATGCTTCCCCTCTAACACCAATGCATCGTAAACAATAAGCCCCGCGGGGTTTGTTTTCATTAACGCGGCAGTGGGCTTCTTCTTATTTAACCTTTGTTGTAGGGCGTTGAAGGTATCTACTTCTTGGTTATGCATCACCAACAGTTCGCCGTCTAGCACCATGTTGCCACTAACACTGTCGAGAAGGTCGGGAAATGCGTGACTGATGTCATCACCAGTGCGGGAAAACAGGGCCTTTTCAGGCTTTTCTTTTGTGGTGTTGCAAACGAGTTGCACCCGAATACCGTCAAACTTATGTTCTATTTGCCATGCTTCGGGGTCGAAATTGTCAATATCGCTTTGTTCAATGGGATGAGACAGCATGACTGGGTGGAAGGTAACCGCGTTACTGATATCAGGTTTAGCCCCGTTACCTTCTAGCCATTCGAGAAGGTCGGTATAAGGCGGTGCGACGCCATGCCATAACTTTTCTATTTCAATGATATCTAGGTTGCCGTAGTCAGCCAAAATCTGTTTGATAGAGCGAGCGGATACACCAATTCGTAGCCCCCGTGTACCAAGTTTTAAGAGTGCCCAGCGCTGAGATGGGGTCATTATAGTGAGGTAATTCGCCAACGTTGCTGCGACTTTTTGTTTACTTATACTCGCAAACGTATCTACCACTTCAGACAAGCTAGGCAGTGCTTCATCAGGTGCATTTTCAGGCGCTAGTTCGGGCCACAAGTGGGCTACGGTTTCACTAACTTCGCCCACATAATCGTAGCTCATTGCAAATAGCTCTGGGTCTACCCGCTCGGTGATCAGCTTTTTAACTGTATTTCGTTTGAAGAAATCAAACTTAAGCGTACCTGCCATAGCGGCGATTGCCCAGCCCCTATCGGGGTCAGGCGTAGTAGCAAGGTATTGCAGAATAAGCTGTGCTTTGGCTTTAGTGCCTGAGGTGTAGTAAAGCTGTTCTAATAATTCGCTAAACGCCTGCATTACTATTCCTCCTGCGCCGCTTCATCGTAACCTACCAGCGATAGCGCTCGTGCTTTAAACCCCATTTTCTGTGCCTGATATATTAAGGCATCTTCACGACCGTGGGTCACCCATACCTCACTAGGGTTGACTTCGGTAAGGGTTTGCAATAACTCTGGCCAATCACAATGATCTGAAATAATAAGTGGCAACTCAGCGTTGCGCTGCTTAGCTCTGGCGCGAATTTGCATCCAGCCAGACGCCAACACAGCACGAACGTGGGGTAAGCTTCTCGACCACCTATCGGCCAAGGCTGAAGGGGGCGCCAACACGATTTCGCCCGCTAATAACGCCTTATCCTCTACCTCGCTAACCGGAATAATACGACCAAGGGCGATACCTTCTCGTTCATATAAGTCACATAACTTTAGTAGCGCACCGTGAAGATAAATAGGTTTGGCATAGCCGGCTTCACGAAGCGCTAAAATAACCCGCTGGCATTTTCCTAGCGCATAAGTGCCAACTAGATGGCAGCGTGTTGGAAACACCTCAAGGGAGTGCAACAGCTTTTGCATTTCTTGTTCAATTGGCGGGTGGGCAAATACCGGTAAACCAAAAGTAGCTTCGGTAATGAGTACATCGCAAGGTACTACCTCAAACGGCGGGCATGTAGGATCGTGCCTACGTTTGTAATCGCCAGATATCACCAGCCGATAACCCGCATACTCAATGAGCAATTGTGACGACCCTAAAATATGGCCAGCAGGGTAAAAGGTGACCTTTATCTTGCGTTGGCCTTCTTTACTTGGGTCACTGTGACTTTCAGTAGTGGCTACTTCATCAAATTCTACGCTTTCACGATAGGGCACGGCTATCTGTTCTTCAGCCATATCATCACCGTACCGAGTGGTCATAATAGCCATGGTTTGCGGGTGGGCGAATACTCGTTTGTGACCGGCTCTAGCATGATCAGCATGACCATGTGTAACAAGTGCGGTTTCAACGGGCTGCATTGGGTCGATATAAAAATTGCCCGGCACAAAATACAAACCTGCGTCGTCTGTCTTCATCCACTTTGAAGGGTGTATTGTATTTTCAGCCGTCATATAAAACCTGCATGCTCTTCGTTAGCGTTTCATATGACTACGGTGGTTTTACGTAATTGGTTGAGCGTAGTGGAAAATTAAACTCTTCTGCCGAATGAACGTATACGTACTATTGCTTACCATCGAAACAGCAGAGTAACGAAAAAATTATGGCGCAGGAGAAGTTCGGGCGATGGCATAAAGTTGTGCGCAATTTTTATATCAGAAGACATGTCTGTAAATATGCCTAAGACCAAAGCATCACCTAAGAAAGCAATTGAAACCGGTAGTGGTATTTTGCCCCCGGCGTTTAGCCAATGGTTCAACAATAAAGGCTGGGCGCTTCGAGATTACCAAAAGCAGATGCTTGCGCAAGATAGTTACAATACGACATTATTGATTGCCCCAACCGGAGCTGGTAAAACTTTATCGGGCTTTCTACCTAGCTTAGTCGAGTTAGCTCAATCGCCACAGCAAGGGCTTCACACCTTATACATTTCACCGCTTAAAGCACTAACCCAAGATATTCATCGCAACTTATTGCAACCTATTGAAGAAATGGAATTGCCGATAACGGCAGAAACCCGAACAGGCGATACACCTTCGCATAAAAGACAGCGCCAACGAAAAAAACCGCCAAATTTGCTGCTCACTACCCCTGAATCGCTCATGTTAATGCTGAGCTATGCTGATGCTGACAAACTATTTGGAAAATTAAAGCGAGTCATTATTGATGAAACCCATAGCCTAGTAGCAAACAAGCGAGGAGACTTTTTGTCATTAGCACTAGCACGGCTTTCAGTATTGTCACCCGACATGAAGCGGGTAGGGTTGTCGGCCACGGTCGCTTACCCAGAAACGCTAGGTGCATGGCTTGCTGGCACAGAAGGCACCGCTAATATCATCAGCGTGAAAGCGGGTGAAAAACCAAAAGTAGACATGCTGCAATCTGAAAACCGTATGCCCTTCGGTGGCTTTATGGCGCGCTATGCCATTACCGATATATATAAGGCCATTGAAGACGCAAAAACCACTTTGGTGTTCGTAAATACGCGGGCCCAATCCGAACTGATTTTTCAAATGCTGTGGGAACATAACACCGCTGCCTTACCCATAGCCTTATACCATGGCAGTTTAAGTAAAGAGCAGCGGCGTAAAACAGAAGCCATGATGTCTAGCGGATTGTTAAGGGCAGTAGTGTGCACCTCGGCGCTAGAGCTAGGCATTGATTGGGGCGATGTAGACAAGGTAATACAAGTTGGAGCCCCAAAAGGGGTAAGCCGAATGCTACAGCGAATAGGGCGAGCAAATCATAGATTAGACGAACCCAGCGAAGCTTTGCTGGTGCCCGCTAATCGCTTTGAAGCCCTTGAATGCCAAGCCGCTATTGATGCAATTAACAAAGGCGAGCTAGATGGCGATGCGCCGCAATCGGGGGCATTGGATATTATCCCCCAGTTTATTGTGAACTGCCTATGCAGCAATGCTGACACGCCAGATACGCTTTACGAGCAAATACTTATGGCGTCGCCTTATCAAGGGCTCAACAAACAAGATTTTGAGAAGTTATGGCAGTTCGCATTGGATGGCGGTAGTGCGCTTAATGCCTACGAGCGATATCAGCGCCTAATGCAAAACGATGATGGTACGTTTTCACCGGCCAACAGGCGGGTAATACAAAGGCATCGGCAGAACATAGGCACTATTGTTGAAGCGGGTAGGCTAAAAGTGAAGCGTATTCGCCGTGGTAATCAAGGCAAAATTATTGGTGAAGTGGAAGAGTACTTTGCCCAGCAACTTACCCCAGGCGACACCTTTTACTTTGCTGGCGAAGTGCTTAAATACGAAGCCATTCGCGATATGCAGCTGCACGCTCGCCCTGCGAAGGCAAAAGAGCCTAAAATTCCTAGCTATTCTGGTGGTCAAATGCCACTGTCGACGTACCTGGCTGATGGGGTTAGAGCAATATTAGCGAATCCCAAGAGTTGGCGTAAATTGCCCGCGCAAGTACGAGAATGGTTGAATTTACAACAACAGTTCTCACAGCTTCCTGAGCCTGAAAAAGTATTGGTGGAGCAGTTTCCTTTTCGTAACGTGAACCATACGTTGTACTACACCTTTGAAGGACGAAAAGCGAACCAAACCTTGGGCATGCTGGTTACCCGTAGAATGGAAAAAATGGGAATAAAGCCATTGAGTTTCAGCGTGACCGACTATGGTTTGTCGATAAGTGCGGTTAAACAGATTACCGATAAGCAACTGCAGCAACTGTTTCAGCCAGATATCTTAGGCGATGAGCTAGAAGATTGGATGCTACAAGCGCCGATGTTAAAGCGTTCTTTCAGGCAGGTGGCGGTAGTAAGTGGCTTAACCGAACAGCGTTATCATGCTAGTCAGAAAACCATGAAACAGGTAACGTTTTCTACTGATTTAATTTACGACACGCTGCGTGAGCACGACCCCGATCATATCCTTTTAGCGGTAGCGCGGGCTGATGCTGAACGGGAGTTGCTAGATTTACAGCGCTTAGCAAATTTACTTATTCGCTTTGTTGATAGAACCACGTTAGTAAACTTAGAAAAAGTATCGCCCATGGCGATCCCTATTGTGCTGAACATGCGAAGTGAACAAATTAAAGGGGCGGGTGCTCAGGCGATACTCGAGCAAGCCGATTTATATGCAGAAGCAGAAAATATGCTAGATGAAGTACGGGCATTGTTGTCCTAAAAGCTAAGAGCAAAAAGCAAAAAGCAAAAAGCAAAAAGCTAAAAGCGGTGGCGTGGGGTTGGAACTGGAACTCGCCGTGAATACATCCATGTAGGCTCTGATGCAGCATCCATGCTGCATAAGGTTCCATACCCAACCCCACGCCACCGCAAGAGGCGCAATAGTGCGAAAGATTAATGGTGGGGGAATGCAGTGAGAAACTCGCCGTGAATACATCCATGTAGGCTCTGATTCAGCATCCATGCTGCATAAGGTTCCATACCCAACCCCACGCCACCGCAAGAGGCGCAATAGTGCGAAAGATTAATGGTGGGGGGATGCAGTGAGAAACTCGCCGTAAATACACCCATGTAGGCTCGGATGCCGCATCTATGCTGCATAAGGTTCTATACCCAACCCCACGCCACCGCTATAGGTTAGTTCCTAAGTAGGTGTGTGTAGTAAGTAATACGCCGTGAATCCATTTATGTAGTCTCTGATGCCGCATCTATGCTACATAAGATTCGATACCCAACCCTACGCCACCGTTATAGGCGAGTGCGTTTGGGAGTTTGGAGGTGGTGGGAGGTGTTAAATATTATGAAAGAGGTTAGTAAGTGGCAATAAGTGAGCAGTGGCTGTCGGCACAGGTGGCGTTGCGTAGTATTAGTATTGTGAAATTTGCAGAGCTCCTTTGGTTGCTAGATGCCAGAGGTGTGGCGTATTTGCCGTCGCTTGATTGGCTGGTGGTATCAGATTTACACCTTGAAAAAGGCAGTTACTTGCGTAGTTATGGTAATCCGCTGCCAAGTGTCGATTCAGTTGCTACGCTTAAACGCCTGCAGCACATTATTCGCGATTATAATCCTGCTCGGGTGATTAATTTAGGTGACAGTTTCCACGATAAACACAGTATGTCTCGGATGACCGCTGAAGACAGAAGCCTCTTATGTGAGATTATAAATAGCGTTCCTTGCTGGGATTGGGTGGAAGGTAATCATGACCCTGATTTACCCGAAGGAATTCCCGGTAATCCATGTCATGAAATAGTGCAAAATAATGTGGTGTTTCGCCATGAACCAGAAATGCACGGAACCGATCTAAGTACGAAGGGCAAGGTTCAAATCAAGCAGCAAGTCATTGGTCATTACCACCCTAAAATACGTAAAACCATTTCCCGCCGTAGATTTTCCGGTAAGTGTTTCGTGGTTACTGAAAACTTATTTATCATGCCAGCGTTCGGGCAATTTACGGGGGGCTTAGATGTGGATGAAGAGGTCATGTTATCGCTAGCATCCAAAAAATCCCGCGCTTGCTATATGTTGTATGACGGTACGATTTTTAAAGCTTAATCGGCAAATTTTCATAATGCTGAGCGCCATAAAAAAACGGGCAACTAAGTGCCCGTTTTAATTCGTGGTAAAGCCTTGTAAAAGAATATAAGGCCGTTAGTGCTAATCGCGCCAGCGTTTGGTTAAGTCTTCGTATGCATCAATGCGACGGTCACGGAAATAAGGCCAAATACGTTTTACTTTTTCAGTGCGGGTTAAATCTAGCTCTACCGAAAGGGTAGTTTCACCTTCGGCTTCTGCTTTCGCTAGAATTTCACCTTGCGGGCCCGTAATAAAGCTTTGCCCCCAAAACTGAATGCCTGGGTCGCCATCAACAGGTGATGCTTCAAAGCCTGTGCGGTTTGCTACGATGACCGGCACCGAGTTTGCTACCGCATGTGAGCGCTGAATGGTTTCCCATGCGCCATGCTGGCGGCTACGCTCTTCTTCAGTATCCGTGCTATCCCAGCCAATTGCCGTTGGGTAAAACAATAAATCAGCGCCAGCCATTGCCATCAAGCGTGCGGCTTCTGGATACCATTGATCCCAACACACTAATACGCCCAATTTACCCACGCTGGTTTCAATTGGCGTAAAGCCCATGTCGCCCGGTGTGAAGTAAAACTTCTCGTAAAAGCCTGGGTCGTCAGGAATATGCATTTTGCGATATTTACCGGCAATCTCTTTGCTTCTATCAAATACCACAGCGGTATTGTGATAAAGACCAGAACCGCGCTTTTCAAATAAAGAGGTTACTAACACAATATTGTGTTTTTCAGCCAGGTCACCAAAGAAATCTGTTGCAGCACCTGGAATAGGTTCGGCTAAATCAAAGGCGTCGGTATCTTCCTGCTGGCAAAAATAAAGGGTGCTATGAAGTTCTTGCAGCAAAATACACTCACAGCCTTCAGCGGCGAGTTTCGCGACTTGCTCAGCACTTTTGTTCCAGTTAGTTGCTTTGTCGTTATCAGCAACAGACTGTTGTACCAAGCCTATCTTTAGCTTAGTTCGTTGCATGTACAGACACTCCTTTTGAGAAGGTGGAAATAACAGATTCTTTCAACGTATTTGTGGGTACCTGCATGGAAATACAATGTAAACTGCCAAATTGCTTCACCAACACCGAGCAATCTATAGGCTCGATAATATGGTCGGGGTAAGCCTGCTGCATTTGGCTAATCGCCGCTTCATCTTCAGGTTGCCCGTAAATAGGTAAGAGCACCGCACGATTACAGATCAAAAAGTTGGCATACGATGCAGGTAAACGCTCGCCCTCGTCGTTAACAATATTGGGTAGTGGTAATCGATATTGTTCGTGCTCAGGCATTGCACTGGCGCACTCATCACAAAGCGCACTTAACCCTGCATAATGACTGTCGGTTTTGCGATTATCAGCCGCTTGAATAACTAGGCCTTTATTTGGCGTGAAACGCACAAGGGTATCTATATGCCCGTCAGTATCGTCACCTTCAAGGTGACCATGTTCTAACACGGTAAACGTTTTGCAGCCTAGCATGTCGTTAAAGGTTTCAGCGTAATCATTGATAGTCATATCACCGTTGCGCTTAGGGTTTAATAAACACTGAGAGGTGCTAAGCAAGTGGCCTAGGTCGTCAATTTCTAACGCGCCACCTTCAGCCACTACTGGGCTACTTCGAAGGGGCAATTTACACAATGAAGCAAGGTAGCGTTGGTTAGCCATATTGTCTTCACTGGCATCAAACTTTTCACCCCAACCATTAAAGCGAAACTCTACTGGCGCCCCAAAACCTTCTGTATCGCGACAGGTTAAAAAACCGTAGTCACGCACCCAAGTGTCGTTATAAGACGCAGGCACAATCAGCACACGTGCGTGATCGCCTAAACGCGATTGCACATTATCAACATCGTCAGGGGCGCACAGCAATATCACACCCGCATGATAACGGTTGACCGCCGCAATCACGTTCAAGTAGGTCTCACGGGCTTCTTCTAGCCATGGCGCCCAGTCGGTTTCTGCATGCGGCCACGCCAGCATTACAGCATCAACGGTTTCCCATTCAGGAACCAGTTTACGACTACCTTGCATGTTTATTCTCGATAGAAATAAATAATGCGTGGATTATAACTATCCTACTCACGCCAACCAATAGCAAACTTGATGAAATTCTTTGGCTGTCACGATTACAACAGCGACTTGTTCTTTCGACACATTTTGTGACAATTCTTCTGCTGCTCCTATCAAGCTAAGCTTTCTGATGTTTATGAGGTGAGCTTCCTAGTATTTCTAGCCTGTATTTCGATGATCAGGTTTGCAACATCAATTCATGCATTATTCGACATTTTATTTTAATTGGCACCTATATCAGAGGCTGGTATAACGGGGCAACAACGTATTTAATGTGCTTAGCTTGCAGGAAATATAAATTTCACCAAGGTGAATTTGATAATAAAAGGATGTGATATGCAATTTCAAAAATTAATGAGTATTAAGGTTCTTACCTTAGCTGTTGTCGCTATTGCCGTAGTCTCTGGTTGCGCTAGTACCTCTTCAAAAGTGGTTGAAACCCCAAAAGTGGAAAGCTTCAACTCTCAGTATACGGGCACCAAAAGTAAGCTGGTTGTGGGGCAATTTGTAAATCGTTCTAACTTTCAAAATGGCATCTTTTCAAATGGTCAGGACCGGTTAGGCAACCAAGCAAAAACTACCTTGATGGGGCATTTGCAGCAAACAAATCGCTTTAGTGTTCTCGATCGCGACAATATGGATTTGCTTGCCACTGAAGCATCTCGCTCAGGTACTACGCAATCGATAGCTGGCGCACGATTTGTAGTAACAGGTGATGTTACCGAATTTGGACGCAAAGCCATCGGTGATAAGCAATTATTTGGTCTTCTAGGTAAAGGGAAATCTCAAATTGCTTATGCAAAAGTCACTCTAAATGTAGTAGATGTAACAACATCTGAAGTAGTTTACTCCGTAGCAGGAGCTGGCGAATATAGTTTGTCTGAACGTGAAGTTATTGGGTTTGGGAGTACCGCTAGCTACGACGCAACGCTTAATGGAAAAGTGCTTGATTTAGCCATTCGCGAAGTAGTGAACAATTTAGTTGATGGCTTAGAGTCTGGTGCTTGGGCAATTTAAAACAATAAAAGGTCGTGAGTAAAAAATAATGAAAAAAATGATACTAATAACCTTACTTGCCCTAGGTATAGTTGGTTGTAAAACCACTGAGCCGCTTTATTACTATGGCGAATACAATAGTGCCGTGTATAGCTACTTTAAATCTGAAGATGTATCGCTGGAGGCGCAGATTACTGTGCTTCAACAAGCAATAGAGCAAGCGGCCGCACAAGATAAAGCCATTGCTCCTGGTATTCATGCACACTTAGGAATGTTGTATTTCGAAAGCGGGAATGGGGATAGAGGGACACTGCATTTTGAACAAGAAAAGGCGTTGTTTCCGGAGTCTGCGCAATATATCGACTTTTTATTAAACGCATCTAACGCCAAAGGAGTCTAGTAAAATGAATGTATTTAAATTAGCTGCTTCATTTATGGCGATAAGTTTATTAACAGCCTGTGTTAGTGCTCCACCAGCATATGATTACACTGCATTTAAAAATGCTGCGCCTGCGTCAGTTGTGGTATTACCTCCAATTAACAATACGCCTGAAGTTATCGCACCTTACAGCGTGATGTCTCAACTTGCTCGACCCATTGCAGAGTCTGGCTTTTATGTCTTTCCAGTAGCGTTAGTAGACCAGACGTTTAAAAACAATGGGCTTACGGTAGCAGAAGATATTCATGCTGTTCCGACAACGAAATTACATGAAATATTTGGCGCTGATACAGCGCTTTACGTCACGATCACAGATTATGGCACAAGCTACGTAGTTATCTCGAGCGAAACGAGAGTCACAGTATCTGCGTCGTTAATGGATTTAAAAGGCAATACTGTGCTTTGGGAAGGAATGGCAACGTCTTCATCAGCTGAGACCCAGAACGCCAACTCAGGTGGCCTTGTGGGTATGTTAGTTCAAGCTGCCGTTAGTCAGATTTTCGAAACAGTAACTGATAGAGGTTTTGATATTGCAGCATTAACGTCTAACCGTTTGCTGTCGGCAGAAAGTCACAACGGTTTATTGTACGGTCCTCGCTCACCGAAGTATGGCCAACCTACCCCAAGTGAAAGTGCTAATTAATATTGCTTGAATTTTGGTCTGTTTTTCATGGCGCTTTGTTTTCATAAACGAAGCGCTATTTGAGTGAGTGACACTGTGCCACTATTCCTAGTGGCTATTACTAGTCGTTTGTTTTTTGATCTTATTCCCCTTAAAGAGCGTTTTATCTGAATAACTATAAAACACGCCCTTAATAGCATTTTCAGATGAGGCTAATCTCAGCATTTGCTCGATCAATAGCCGCTAGAATGCTAAAATATGGCCATTAGATGTCGCCAAACCTTTGCCAAAGCGTAGTTATATGCCTTGGCCGTAATCATGCTATTCAGTAGTCTTGCGTTGGCTTTCAGGCGGTATTGTCATTTGCATCTTGGTATCAAGTTAGCCTTAATCGTGTTGATTACGTTTAAGGGTAAAGAAGTATTTACGGATAGGGTTAATGTTAGCAAAAGAAGCGGTAATTGTGCGTGACGCACTAGAGCCATCAATTTCTGAATCGGCACAACGTGTCAGAGCAGCGCTTGAAGAAAAAGGGCTTGAAACGCCTATGGTGGCGAACGGTTTGTCCGACGAGCAAAAACGTCAGAAGATTGAAATCGCAATGCGTGACGTGATGAATACGCTTGGGCTCGATCTTACCGATGACAGTTTGCACGACACGCCAACCCGAATTGCTAAGATGTACGTGAACGAAGTTTTTGGCGGTTTGGATTATCGTAATTTTCCCAAAATAACCCAAATCGAAAATAAGATGCGTCTTGATCAGCCTGTTCAAGTGTCAGATATTAGTTTAACAAGCACATGCGAACACCACTTTGTGACTATTGATGGTCTCGCTACCGTTTCTTATATCCCCAAAGATACTATTATCGGGTTATCGAAATTAAACCGCTTAGTAAGTTTTTTTGCACAGCGCCCTCAAGTGCAAGAGCGATTAACGCAGCAAGTACTTGTTGCCATCCAGACCTTAGCATCCACCGATGACGTAGCAGTAAGCATTAATGCTACGCATTATTGTGTGAAAGCCAGAGGGATACGCGATACTAATTCGTACACTAAGACGTCTGCGTTAGGTGGAAAATTTTTGTCTGATGTGGAATTGCGAAGAGCATTTTTTAGTTAACCTTCTTTTAGAAACACGAACGACAGTCACTAAAAACCGCTCTTAGAGCGGTTTTTTATTTTGAATGAAACTCTGTTTCTAGTTCGCTGATAATAAGGTTGATACGACCTTCTACACCATTTGCTGCGATAAGGCTTAAGTTCTTTTTGCAACACCCACAAGTTTCAACTTGCTCTTGATACATATCGCGAATGGTGTGCTCAGAAAAGTCGTTGAAAGCGCCGCAGTATGGGCACATGTATTCTAGGGTTGTTTCGGGCTTCATATATTGTCCTTTTAAGCTTCATCCATATCCATATGGTGACTGCATATTTTAAGCTTCAGTGTTGAATGACTGCGTCTATTCGTACAGTAATACGATGCTATTTAGCAAATCGATTACTCTTACTAAATTATAGTCGTAAATTGATAGGTTGCCTGAGGAATACGCTAGAATCTCGCTAAGTTGCGGCAGAGTAAAAGAAAATACATTGTCCATTACTGGCCGCCGAAAAGAATAGGGGCTGAAAGTACCGTTATTGCTTTAGCCAATACTGTTGAAAGGGGGCGAGGGAGATTGTTGATTCGTTGCCGTTCAGTACGTTGCCGGTAAGTAAGTCGGTGGCGGGCTTGTGCCCAAGCGCACCGAGTAAGCCACCGGTTATTTGCTGTGATTGTTCGCTAAAATTACAAATAGCCAATAGCTTTTCACCCGAATCGTTTTCTCTTATATAAGCGAAGCAATGTTGATTGTCATTGTCCACAATGGTAGTACGTGATGCACCGAAGATAGGGTTACTACGTCTTATCGCTAACATGTTTTGCAGGCCTCGAAATACCAGCAAGCTGGCATCTTGTTCTGCCGTTAGCTGACTGCTTGGCTCAGAAAGCGCAAGTTCAGTATCTTGTTGAGTTATAGCAATCCTATTAACCCATCTGTCATCGTGGCGCTTTGATGGGTCGTTCAAATAATCATAGTCGTTTAACTTAGCGAGCTCGTCACTTGAATACAGCAAGGGAATACCGCCGATACTAAAGGTAATGCCGTACATAAGAAGCATGCGCTTAATAGCATCTTCAATGCCTTGTTGGTCATTGGTGTCAAGTGCCCCTTCTAAGCCGCAAAGTGAGGCTAGAGAGCCACATACACGGCAATCGCCGTTAGATGGATTTTCAGCAAATGGTACACCATTAGCAAAGCTACCTTCGAACCTACCCGTAAAAAATTGATTTAAAAAGAAACGGTGGTCATGCGGGTTCACGCCAAGCTCGTTGGCAATATTATCGTCAAACGTCCACCCAATATCATCATGGCAACGCACATAGTTAACCCAAGTGCATTCATCGCTAATCGAAAAGCTTTTTTGCATTGAGCGCGTCAACAGGCGTGTTTTACGGGTAGCCAAACTGTTCCACAACAATGCCATTAATAACGGGTTATAGGAAAGTTGGCACTCGTTTTTACCAATGTATTTAACCACTTCATCGGGGTGCACAATGGCCTCAGACTTAAACACCACCGCTGGCGCAACAATTTGCAAGCAGGTGTTAAAGGCTTGAATGAGCAGATGGGCTTTTTCTTGATTCTCACAGTCAGTTCCCATTTCTTTCCAAATGAATGCAAGGGCATCTAGTCGCAGTGCTGCACAACCAATATTCGCAAGAAATAGCATTTCTCCGGTAATGGCATTAAACACCTCGGGGTTACTGTAATTTAAATCCCATTGAAAACTATTAAATGTGGTCCATACCCACTTTTGCATGTGTTCATTAAAAGTGAAGCTTCCACGCCTAACCTGAGGAAATATTTCTCGAAGCGTGTGCTCGAACTGATCTGGCAACGTGCGGTCGTTGAACAAGTAGTAGTAATGTTGGAACTGTTTGTTTCCCGCTAATGCTTCTTTCGCCCAATGATGCTCGTCTGACGTATGATTAAACACAAAATCGAGGACGAGATTTATTCCCTCTTTTTGTAGTGTGGCCGCTAGCGACTCAAGATCTTCCATAGTCCCTAAGCAAGGGTTCACTTTACGATAATCAGATACAGCATAACCGCCATCGCTGTCTCCTTTAGGTGAATCGTAAAGCGGCATTAAGTGTAGATAGGTTATCCCGAGCGCTTTGTAATAAGGAATACGCGTGTGTAAATCTTTGATGGTTGGGCCAGCAAGGTCTACGTAAAGCGCCATACCTACTTGGTTTTCATCTTTGTACCAGTTAGGAGATTGAAGTCGAAGGTTATCTATTTTTTTCAGCGCAGGTTTGCGGTTTTTAACACCGTCACGCAGCACATTGATAAGCTGTTGAAGATGAAAGTAACAGTCGAACTGGTGGCCGTAAATAGTGATGTATTTATCGAATAAGTCGCCAAAATGCGTTTTAACTCGGCGAGTAAATAAGGCGGCATCTTTTTTAGTTAGCATAGATAAATCAGTGCTTGCCATAATACGATTTAGGCAAACATTACTATCAGCGGCATAGTTCATAGCTTGTTCCATTTTATTACCTTAAAACTACCTTACAAAAAGCGTGGCAAAGTAAACTCAGTTTAATTTGCGTTTTCGACAATTCTAGCGAAAATTGTCACGACGAACTTAATCGATTAAGTTGTATTGTAGTTTAGGTTTGCAAATGAATCTACTTATCTGTTTAGTACCATACCCTTCATTGTTTGATGTACTGCGAAAACCTTTAAATATTAGCGGCATAAAGTCTTAAAAAAAGCAGGCTAAGCCTGCTTTTTTTTATCTAATAGTGCAGAGGTACATTTCGTACCAAGCCGGTTACACAGAAACACTTACATAAAACTACATTTCATAGAGTTCAAGCGGTAAACCGTCGGGGTCAGCGAAAAAGGTAAACCGTTTCCCGGTGTATTCATCTGCGCGAATGGGCTCACATTCCACCTTATTTGTGGCTAAATGCGCAATGACCTCATCAATGTCGTCTACCCTGAACGCCAAGTGACGCAACCCCTGAGCCTCCGGCCTTGAGGGCCTCGCTGGCGCACCAGGAAACGAAAATAGTTCAAGTTGACCGCCATCGGGTAATGCTAAATCGCACTTGTATGATTTTCTCGCTTCGCGATAATTTTCAGCAATAACGCTAAGGCCAAGAATGTCGGTATAAAAGCGTTTAGACGCAGGGTAGTCGCTACAAATTAGCGCGACGTGGTGAATTCCTTTTAACATAAGTAAACTCCGTTAAAGCATGACCCGAGGGTGCTGCACACAATCATACCCTATGGCATCTCTTGTCCACGAGAGGTTTCAAGCAATAAGTACCAATGTTCGCGAGTCAGTTTAACATTCATTGCTTTATGACAAGCTTTTATACGCTCAATATTGGTTGTACCGAGCACCGGTTGAATATTGGTAGGATGGCGCATTAACCAAGCTAATACGATGGCTTCTGGGCTAGTCTCGTATTCGGCGGCCAGAGAGTTGACTAATGCAGCCGTAGCGGCATCAGTATCGTTGTGGGTACTGGCGCCCGTATACTTGCCTTGTGCCAAGCTTCCCCATGCCTGAAGTTGCACTTTGTTCATCATGCAATACTCAAGTGTACCTGGTGCATAACCAGAGTTACGGTTTGCCGGGCTATTAGTGGTAACACCATCTTCTAGCCAGTCTCGAAACGCTAAGCTCATCTCCAATTGGTTCGCCACAATTGGGCTTGAAAGCGCCGATTGAAGGTACGCCATTTGATGCCCATGCATGTTTGAAACGCCAACGTGCTTTATCTTACCTTGTTGTTGCAAGGAAGAAAGCGTGGTAGCAACTTCGTCCAATTCCATTAACGGATCGGGGCGATGAAGCAGCAAAATATCAAGTTGCTCAATGTTCAAACGCTGCAAGATACCTTCTACCGAAGATTCAATCCATTTTGCTGAGAAATCGTAGCGCTTTGGTCCTAAATCATCTTCGAACCGTATCGCACACTTAGATTGCAGAATCATACGTTCTTTCAGCGACGGGTTTTCTTTTAAAACCTTGCCAAACACTGTTTCAGCTTTGCCAAAAGTATAGATATCTGCATGATCGAACACATTTATATCAAGAGCCAATGCTTGTTCTATTACCTGGTGTGCTTGTAACACATGTTCTTTTGTTGCTGCTTCGTTGTTCCAGCCACCACCAAGGCCCATGCAGCCATAGACGAGTCTGCTTGCGTTTGGGAAATAGTTTTGCATCTTATACTCCAAATAAATGTGCAACTGCGTTGGCAGTCACAATAACGTGCTATTTTGCTAAAGTAAGCCATATATAGATGAAGCTAGGGGATTAGTCGATGTTTAACACATTGAATACGTATGAAGGTATTTTTCGCCGATTGTTTAGCCAGCATAGTAAAAAATGGTTTAGTGTAACCATGTTATTTACGTTGGTTGGATGTACATCAATACCAGATGGCATCAAGCCGGTGGAAGGATTTGAGTTAGACCGCTATTTAGGTCAGTGGTACGAAGTAGCGCGCTACGATCACAGTTTTGAAGAGGGGCTATCCAATGTGACGGCCACCTACGCTATGCGCGGCGATGGTGGCGTAAAGGTTATCAACCGAGGTTATTCTCAAGAAGAAGCAAAGTGGGATGAGGCTGAAGGGAAAGCTTATTTTGTATCAACGGCCGATACTGCGCATTTGAAAGTATCATTTTTTGGTCCTTTCTATGCCAGTTATGTTGTGATGGCATTAGACAAAGAAGACTATCAATATGCCATGATAACAGGGCCTGATAGAGACTATTTGTGGATATTAGCGAGAGAAAAGACCTTACCTCAAGAAACTATCGACGCCCTTTTAGCCCAAGCTACGCAGAACGGCTTCGATACTAGCAAATTGATTTGGGTCTCTCACGACACGCCTTGATAGTGAGAAGCAGACGTTTTTGCCAGCCCCTATTTAGTCGAATTGTGGTATACTTTGCGGCAAAATATTGTAGGGACATTTGCTGTGCTTCAAGAAGCTGTTTTCAATCGAGCGGATAACGCTTGCGAGTTGTGTAAGAACACCGAAAATTTAGACGTTTACATGGTACCCGAGTCACCAGATGAAACTGCTGGCTGCGCGATACTTACTTGCCAAACCTGCCGAGATCAACTTAACAGTGAAGCCGACATAGACGCCAACCACTGGCGTTGTCTTAATGACGCCATGTGGTCACCCACACCCGCAGTTCAAGTGGTTGCTTACCGTATGCTTAATAAAATAAGCGGTGAAAGCTGGGCACAAGATTTGTTAGACATGGCCTACTTAGAAGACGATGTTAAACAGTGGGCTGAAGCGGGACTTATTGAGCAAGAAGCGACGCTTGATTGTAACGGTGCTGCACTGCAAGCTGGTGATAATGTGCACCTTGTTAAAGATCTTACCGTGAAGGGAGCTGGCTTTACGGCGAAGCGCGGTACACCAGTAAGAGGCATTAGCCTAAGCGATAATCCTTTGCATATTGAAGGTAAAGTGAATGGTACCCGCATTGTTATTATCGCGGCTTATACAAAAAAATCTTAATTGGTCTTAAAGAAGAGAGCTTTCGGTTATGCAAACGCTAACGATTAGAACCCCCGATGATTGGCACTTACATTTTCGTGACAACGAAATGTTAGCAGAAACTGTCCCAGCTACAGCCCGTTGTTTCCAGCGTGCCATTGTTATGCCCAACTTAGTTCCACCTGTGGTGAATGCAAGTATGGCGGTTGATTACAAACAGCGGATAGAAGCGGCTCGCCCAGCCGGCAGCAACTTTGAACCTCTAATGACTCTCTTTTTGACGAACACCACATCAGTACAAGATATTGCTGATGCGAAGTCCGCTGGCGTAACGGCGTGTAAGCTATACCCAGCTGGCGCAACGACCAATTCAGATGCTGCAGTAAAAGGTATCGAGGCGTTATACCCTGTTTTTGAAGCCATGGAGGCTCACGGGTTACTACTGCTTATCCATGGTGAAGTTACCGAATCGCATATTGATATCTTCGACCGTGAAAAAGTGTTCATCGATACGCACTTGTCACCTATCGTGGCGGCTTTTCCGAACTTAAAAGTAGTGTTTGAGCATATTACTACCGCAGACGCAGCAGCTTTTGTGGTAGATGCTAGCGCCAACGTAGGAGCGACAATCACTCCGCAGCATTTATTGTTAAATCGCAATGACTTACTGGTTGGTGGGGTTCGACCACACAACTATTGCTTGCCAGTGTTAAAGCGAAATACACATCAAAAAGCACTGCAAGATGTGGTCGCCAGCGGTAACAGCAAATTCTTCTTAGGTACTGATTCAGCACCTCATGCAAAGCATAAAAAAGAGAACGCGTGTGGTTGTGCAGGTTGCTACAGCGCATGGTCTGCCATCGAACTTTATGCCGAAGTGTTCGAGCAGTTGGGCGCATTAGATAAGTTAGAAGGGTTCGCCAGTAACTACGGTGCCGATTTCTACGGATTACCAAGAAACAACACAACAATGACGTTAGTAAAAGAAGCGTGGACAGTACCTGAAGAGGTCACGTTGGCTGATGGTACCGATATGGTGCCTTTCTATGCAGGGCAGACGCTTCAATGGAAACTAAAAGATACTTTCCAAACACGTTAGCCAGACTAACCAAATGCCTTGTACTGCTTGTGCTAGTGATAAATTCGGTAGCGCATCCAGCAGTTCGGGCAGAAAACGCAGTAATACAGGTGTCTTCTGTTGAAGACGCCAGTACGCATTTTGAATGGCTAAGTCATTATCAGCAACGTTTAGTCAAAGAGATTGCCTTATTAGCGGGTTATCAAACGCAGTTCGATTTACCTGAATCTTCAGTTATCGGTGCAACTACCGATTCAAAAGCCGCTGGTCATTTTGAGGGGCTCATGCCTTCGCCCCGTCTATATGCTGGAGTGCGAAGAACCCCAGAAAATGAGCATCAGTATTACTGGGTGACCGCCATTGCGGCATTTGCATGTGAAAAAGCGGTGTCAGTGTGTAGTAATAATACAGGGGCAGGTAACGGAAACGTTAGTCTAAGCTACGTAGCCTTAAAAAATAGCGAAGAAAATAAAACGTTAGCAGAATCTCTCTCCTTAGCGGCGAGTGAATATAAAGTGTCTGCTGACTATAAAGAACTACAACATAGCGTTGCTGAGAAACTCGGCACATCAAAGCATGTGTTTTCATTCGGTATTTTGAGCTTTGTTGGCGAGTTGAACGTTGATTCCAGCGATTTGTGGATCATTTCAGATTTGGTTCCGCTTTTCAGTGAAGTGGGTGAGCATAATGAGTTAGAAGGTATTGCTGCTGATTTCGTTAGAGATGTATTGGATGATGCGGGTATTGCTTCACCCATACTCTACGCCCCTTGGCAGCGCATCGCGAAAGAAGCGATTTCCAAGCCAAATGTACTGGTTTTTTCTATCGTTCTCACTGCGCAAAGAGAGCCTGTATTTCATTGGATTTCACCTATATCCCGTAATCTGCATGGTTTGTTTGGTATAGATCAACACTCATACCGCAATATCGATGACG
This sequence comes from Alteromonas sp. 38, assembly GCF_902506055.1. Classification (NCBI taxonomy): domain Bacteria; kingdom Pseudomonadati; phylum Pseudomonadota; class Gammaproteobacteria; order Alteromonadales; family Alteromonadaceae; genus Alteromonas; species Alteromonas sp. 38. Next base: position 4,265,978 of record NZ_LR733300.1, on the reverse strand, counting down.
TTCCTTCTACAATGCGGGTGGGTACGTTAAAGAATGATTACCGTTTCGAGGTGGCTAGTGCAAGGGGCTTCCACACGGTGGCGTACGGTAGCTGGAAGGAAATAGTGAATGCGCTTTTAAGCAATGAGGTGGATGTCATCTTTGCTTCTCAAGGTGCTATAGATTTCGGGTGTGTTGATAAGACACGGTGTAACGATATAAAACAAGTCGCACCATATAAAGTGTCTTCAGCCTACTTGGCATTATCTAAACTCGATACGTCGCTGGTGTTAGTAGAAATGCTTAAACTCACGTCAGCGAAAATTAAGAAAAGTAAGAAATTTAGGCAAACTTCTCAACAATGGAGTGAAGCCGTTCATAATAATCACAATGTTGCCCATCATATTGAAAATGGTGTTGTGCATCTTTGGAAAAAACAGAAATGACAATTGAAACAATAAAGCAGTTGGAAATAAATCCAGCGATTACAAAAGCGTTAGATGCACAAGGTATTTTTACCTTATCGCCTATTCAAGCACAGTCTTTACCTCATGCATTAGCGGGAAGCGATGTTATTGGGCAAGCGCAAACAGGCAGTGGTAAAACGCTTTGCTTCGTAATACCGGCGCTTGAAAAGATTGACCCTACATTATTTGCCACTCAAGTACTGGTATTGTGCCCCACGCGAGAGTTGGCAGATCAAGTTGCCGTGCAGTATAGAAATGCTGCAAAGCAAATTGGCAATATAAAAGTGATGACCATTTGTGGCGGCCAACCTATGGGTCCTCAAATTCAGTCGCTTAAGCACGGCGCTCATGTTGTAGTGGGCACGCCTGGTCGCGTGATGGAGCACGTAGAGAAGCGCAGGCTGATGCTAAAAGATGTACGTTTACGCGTGCTTGATGAAGCCGACCGCATGCTAGACATGGGCTTTGAAGATGACTTAAAAGTCATTTTTTCACCGATGAAGAAGGGCGTACAAACGTTACTGTTTTCTGCTACTTATACGGAAGAAATTGAGCGTATTGCCGATCAGTATTTAACCGAACCAGTGATTTGTAAGGTTGAAAGTGATGAGTCGAACAAACCGTCGATTACTCAAATTGGTTACAACGTACTTGCGCACACACGAATACAAACGCTCAAAGCAATTCTTACCGATTCTCAGCCTAAAACGGCTATCGTGTTTTGTAACCGTCGGGTACAAGTGACCGAAGTGGTCGCGTCGTTACTTGAAGATGGCTTTAGCGCAGCAGGTTTACAAGGCGAAATGGAGCAGTACGAGCGTACAGCAGTTCTTAATCAGTTCGCTAGTGACGCACTACAAGTGCTGGTTGCTACTGATGTAGCCGCACGTGGGCTTGATATTGATGATATTCCTTGTGTAATTAACTACACAGTGAGCGAAGAGCCGGAAACACATATTCACCGTATTGGGCGTACCGCTCGTGCGGGCGCTGAAGGTACAGCAATAACGTTAGTGGGCGACGAGGAAGAACATTTCTTGCGTAAAATTGAAGTGCTACAAGGTACTGATATTCCGCTAAAAGGTGCACAAGGCTTACGTTTCCATAAAAATCGAATCATCCAACCTGAATTTAGCTGCATTTCATTGAGTGCAGGTAAAAAGCAAAAGCTTCGTCCTGGCGACTTAGTTGGTGCGCTTACTAAAGATGCAGGCATACCAGGCGATGATGTAGGCAAAATTGCGGTGCAAAATAGCCAAAGCTTTATTGCGGTTAAGTTGCGTAGTGTAAAGCGTGCTATGAATCACTTCCGCGAAGGTAAAATTAAAGGCAAACGAGTAAGAGCGCGTAAGTTATAGGTGATATCAACTATAATAGCCTAAGCGTATAGAACAAATGCTATGCAAGTATATTTAACGAGTTCAATAGGCAGAGTAAAGGCGATTTCATGTCAGGCGAAACAGATTTAAATACCTTATTGCAAACACTTCAGCCAGTGTTAAGCATTGAAGCGTTTGTATTTGTAAGCGTGCCTTACGCTGTTTCGCCAACTCAACTGGCCAATGCCTTAATGGTGTATAAAGAAGATGAAGGTACAACCCTTATTCTTGAATCATCTTTTGCAAGTAACGAAGGCTTTGCTGTAGACATTACCTTTAAGCGCATCACGTGCAATGTCCATTCAAGTTTAGATGCGGTAGGTATGACCGCAGCAATGTCGGCTGCTCTTACGCGGGCTAATATTAGCGCGAATGTGGTAGCTGGCTATTATCACGACCATATTTTCGTTCCGGTTGGCCGAGCCGATGAAGCCATTGCAGTATTGCTTGAATTGGCCAATCCTTCATAAGCCATAAGCCTCACGCATTCCCCCTAAAGCGCAAACCCTTAATCCGTCAGATTCAGAACAAAAGCTAGCTAGCGCTCGAACCTTGATAACTAACCGCCCCTTTCACGATAAAAAATTGTGCAAGGTAGTATGTTGTCATTACTAGGAAGCTAGATAAGGGAAAGGGTTCTTTAAATAGGGAATGCGCCAGAATACTGTCAGAGCAAATAAAGCAAAAAGCGCCTAATACGATGGTGTTACTCATGTTAAATACTAGCGCAGTGATCCCCATTAAAGATATAGCCGCTAAGTACACGCACACAGGTACAAATAGCTGCCCAGTACTGGGCAATATATGGCGTCCAATAATGAGAGCAAAGACAATAACCCCGAGCACGCCTACTAAGCGCCATCGGTTTAACGAGTTGTTCATAGTCGACAAGCTCATAGTCCCCTGCGTGCAAAAACTCACGATGTAAATAATGTGGGCAACTAAAAAGCTAATTAGCCCAAATATAAACCCGTTTTCAAGCTGTATTGCTAGGAATACATCGCCACATCCACTGGCAATAATAGCCAACGAAATGAGCTGGCGAAAGCGACCTTGTAGCATCGTTATGCTAGTAACGAGCAATATGCAAATAGGCAATACCTTAGGCAAAAACTGAAAAGGGTAAGAAGCTAACGTGAGGGTGAGGAGATAAAAGCAACTTGTTATTAAAAATAGAAGATAAAGGTTTGCGCCGTTCAAGTAGTGGCGTAAATGCGAGGCAAACTTCATAGTATTAAGCTCCGAAAAACCATAGTAAATCTGCAGCTATCAGGCCAACGTGGCTAGCGAATCAATGCTATCGATTTTCGTACGATTTAGGCACGATTCAAACATTCAATGCAGATATAAAAAAGGCGACAATGAATGAATTGCCGCCTCTTCAATAACACTAACCAATACCTATTACCAAATTTTTACGCGCTCTTCTGGCGGTAAATACAAATCATTTTCCTCGGTAACATCAAACGCCTCGTAAAATTCAGGAACGTTGCGCAATGCACCGTTAGTACGGAATTTTGTTGGTGAGTGGGTGTCGGTTTGAATTTGGTTGCGTAAGGCTTCATCACGATACTTGCTTGCCCATACTTGGCCGTAACCAATAAATACGCGCTGATCGCCAGTGTAACCGTCAATAACAGGGGCTTCTTCACCCTCTAAGGTTAAGTGATAGGCTTTAAGCGCAATACTAATACCGCCCAAGTCGCCAATGTTTTCCCCAAGGGTGTATTCACCGTTAACGAAGAGTTCTGGCAGGGCTTCGAATTCGTTGAATTGCTCGACAAGTTTCGCCGTTCTCGCTTCAAATTCTTGTCGGTCTGTATCAGTCCACCAGTTTCGTAACGCGCCATCGCCATCAAACGTCGAACCTGAATCATCAAAACCATGACCAATTTCATGTCCGATAACGGCACCAATACCACCGTAGTTTACCGCGTCTTCTGCATTCATATCGAAAAATGGCGGCTGAAGTATGGCTGCTGGGAAAACAATTTCATTCGCCGTTGGGTTGTAGTAAGCATTAACGGTTTGAGGCGTCATACCCCACTCATGCTTCCATACTGGGCCGCCTTGTTTCTTGAGCATTTCTTCGTAGGCAACATCAGCCGAGCGCTTTAAGTTACCAAATAAATCACTGCCTTTAACGACCAGCTGAGAATAGTCTTTCCACGTATCCGGGTAACCAATCTTCACGGTAAATTTAGATAGTTTGTCTAACGCCTGCTCACGCGTTTCGTCTGTCATCCAATCTAGTTTTTCAATACTGTCTTTATATGCCAGTAAAAGATTGCTCACCATCTCGGTCATGCGCTCTTTTGCTTCAGGCGGGAAGTATTGTTTCACGTAAACTTTACCGATAACTTCACCTACATGGGCATTAGAAAGGCTAACAGCTCTGCGCCAGCGTGGCTCAGGCTCTTCAACTCCGCGTAATGTCTTGCTGTAAAAATTGAAATTAGCGGTGTCGAAATCTTCACTCAAACGGCTGGCTGAGGCATTAAGTAAGCCCCATTTTAAGAATACCTTCCAATCTTCCAATGAGGTTTCAGTAATGAAAGTATCCATTTGCTTCATGAAATCAGTTTGAAGAAATACAATACTGTCTACATCGTCTAATTCCATTTTTTTAAGAAATAATGACCACGGGAAGTTAGGCATAAGAGTGCTTAGTTCTGACACAGGCACTTTGTTGTAGTTAGCTGCCCAATTACGTACTTCCTCTTTCTTCATATGAAGCTCAGCAATACGGCTTTCCATATCAAACAACATTTGTGCGTTATCTGATGGCGCATCAAATTCAGCGAGGGTAAACATGGTTTCAATATGTTTAACGTAGGCATCGCGGATTTCTTGTGATTTGGTGTCGTCTTTAAAATAGTAATCGCGCTCAGGCAGGCCAAGGCCAGACTGCCATGTATAAATCATATAAGATTCTGGCGATTTGAAATCTGCATTTTGACCAACGTTGAAAGGGGTCACATAGCCGTACCGGATGGCATAGGCAAAGTATGCAGCTAATTCATCGTAATTAGTGATATCTTCAATTTTTTCAATGTCGGCATTAATTGGACTTATACCCAACTCATTAAGCGTATCCGTGTCCATGTAAGCACGGTAGAAGTCGCCCACTTTTTGCTCATCGGTACCATCTGCGAAGTCGCCTTCGGCAGAGCTTTTAATAATTTTCATCACATGGTCTTGAGATTCATCACGCAAAATCGTGAAAGCGCCATAACTTGATTTGTCGGCTGGGATCTCAAGGTTATCCACCCACGTGCCATTCACGTATTGGAAAAAGTCGTTGCCTGGATCGGCCGTTAAATCCATGTTTTCTTTGTTCACGCCAGACTTCAACTCTTGCTGTTGCGATACAGCGGTTGGCGCTTGGCTTTCTGGTTGTGTGTTTTGCGGACTACATGCGGTTAGTGCTAATGCAACACTTAAGCTAACTACGCTTTTCAACATGGATTGTTATTCCTATTTTATAAGCTTGTGTGTGAACCAAGTCGTTATTAATTTATGTCGTTAAGTTCATATCTCGTTGGCTGAATACTGACCCATGGCCTATCGAATAAGACATGAAAGACAGTATTCTCTTACGTTAATATTTATCACGCCCCTTCCATTAGAAAAAGCACTTATAGTGAAAATACATAGCTTGTAACAACTTCTGTGTGTAATTTCGATATATTGACCACATAGGGCAGGCAAATCCACCTTTACACTCCATTTAACGCTGAAGGAATTTACATGATTCAATTCGATACCGTGTCACCTTGCGAGTACGCCGATGCATTGCCACGGGAGCAGTTTATGGATTATAGAATTAAGCCGTTATGGCAGCCTATACCACGTATTGCTGGCCCTGCGTTTACAGTGAAATGTGAGGCAGGAGATCACCTTATGCTTCACGCAGCCATTTATCGCGCTAACGCCGGCGATATCATCGTGGTTGAAGCTGATGATAAATTCGCGGTGGCGGGCGGTAACGTGTGTGCAATTGCGCAGTCTAGAGGCATTAAAGGGTTTGTTATCGACGGTGTTATTAGAGACTTAGCAGAAACTAGAGAAAATCAATTCCCTGTCTTTGCCCGTGGTGTAGTGCCTAAGCCAGGTGCTAAAAAGTGTACATCGCCCCTTAATCAGCCCATTCAATGTGGTGGCGTGACAGTGAATGCCGGTGACATTATTGTGGCTGACGAAGAGGGTATTGCGGTAATTCCACAAGCGCAAGCACAAGAAGCTTTTGATATAGCCTTTGCCCGTGGTGAGAAAGATGCAGCCATGACACTTGAGCAGTGGCAAGCGCAGCATAGTGCAAAGGTAGAGAGCATTCTGACAAACTTAGGCTACAAAGAGGAGTAAGCCGATGTTTTAAACCCGAGCATTGAACATATCGTGTAGAATGATGTAATTAAACGCAGTTGATGTAGAACGACACGAGTTATGTTGCATGTTTTCATTTTTTGAACGATTAACACAGCCTTTCCCTAAAGCCCCACCAGGGCAACCTCCAACAGGTATTGTTGCCTTTTGTAAGTACTACACCCAAGGAATGTGGGGCGTTATCGCAACCGTCTCTATTTTAAGTGCCATTGTTGCGGTACTTGAAGTCGCGCTGTTCGGTTTCTTGGGCCAATTGGTCGATTGGTTTTCAGAACAAAATCGAGAAACTTTTTTAGCCGAGCAAAAATGGACCTTAATTGGCATGGCGGTTACCGTGCTGGTGCTGATTCCAGGCTTTATCCTGTTACGCTCACTGTTTTCACGCCAATCGCTTATGGGAAATTTCCCGATGCGTATTCGCTGGCAAGCCCACCGCTATTTATTAGGCCAAAGCTTAACTTTTTTTCACGATGAGTTTGCGGGTCGCGTGGCCACTAAAGTCATGCAAACCGCGCTATCGGTACGTGAAACCGTAACCAAAGTCCTCGATTTACTGGTATACATTAGCGTTTACTTTATTTCTATGGTGGTACTGGTGTTCAGTACCGATTGGCGCTTAGCGGTGCCGCTTGTGGTGTGGTTCTTTGTGTACATGTTCATCTTGCGCATGCTGGTACCCAAGCTTAAAGAAGTGTCACAAAAACAAGCCGATGCTCGCTCTATGATGACGGGTCGAATTGTTGACAGTTACACCAATATCACGACAGTAAAGTTATTTTCTCATAGCCGCCGCGAAGCTGACTACGCCAGAGAAAGCATGGATGGCTTTTTAAAAACGGTGTATCCACAAATGCGTTTGGTAACGGTATTAGAGTTTTGTGTAGAAATGTCGAATGCCATATTGGTATTTACCATTGGCGCACTGTCTGTGTATTTGTGGATGGAAAACTTGGCTACCCCTGGGGATATTGCCATTGCGATTAGTTTGTCTCTTCGCCTAAATGGTATGTCGCATTGGATCATGTGGGAAGTATCGGGCCTGTTTGAAAATCTAGGCACGGTGCAAGATGGTATGAATACCCTAGCCCAACCTATTGCAGTGAAAGATAATCCTAAAGCCACGGCGCTTAGTGTGCAGGGCGGTGGTATTAAGTTCGATAATGTGGACTTTAACTACGCAGGTGCAGATAACCAACCCATCGATGTATTTTCTAATCTAGAGCTTGCCATTCACCCGGGTGAGAAAGTGGGCTTGGTAGGGCGCTCAGGCTCAGGCAAGTCCACGTTAGTTAATTTGCTGATGCGATTTTACGATACCCAATCGGGGCGCATTGTTATTGATGGGCAAGATATAACCCAAGTTGGCCAAGAAACCTTGCGGGCTAAAATTAGCATGGTGACGCAAGATACGTCGCTTATGCACAGGTCAGTACGTGACAACATTCTTTATGGGCGCACCAATGCCAGCGAAGAAGAAATGATAAACGCCGCCAAGCTATCAGAAGCTCATGAGTTTATTCTTACGCTCACTGACAGCCAAGGAAGAACAGGCTACGACGCCCATGTTGGGGAGCGTGGCGTGAAGCTATCGGGCGGGCAACGACAACGTATTGCGATTGCTCGCGTGCTATTGAAAGACGCACCTGTACTAATCTTAGATGAAGCCACTTCTGCCTTAGACTCAGAAGCTGAAGCCGCTATTCAAGCAAGCCTAGATAAAGTGATGGAAGGTAAAACCGTATTGGCTATCGCGCATAGGCTTTCAACGATTGCGCAAATGGACCGATTATTAGTGTTAGAAAAAGGGCAGATAGTAGAGCAGGGTACACATGCCGAATTAATTGCGCATAATGGTATTTACGCCAAGTTATGGGCACATCAAACAGGCGGCTTTATTGGCGTGGAATAGTTTTTCACTGAGATAACGAGTTAAACGGCACAGTAAGTTGCAGAACAACTTGCACTGAGGGAATTACCACCAACATGGTTAACAAAAACCTTGTGCCGCTTGTTATCTTGAGTATAATACGCCTCCCTCCCTTGCGATACCGCACTTTCCATTGAAATGACGCTGAATTCCCAAGGGTAGTGTAAGTAAAATTTGTGAGTTAAACACCACAGGGGTGTAGTTCGAATTGGTAGAACAGCGGTCTCCAAAACCGATGGTTGGGGGTTCGAGTCCCTCCACCCCTGCCAAATTACAAGTTCGCGTATTAGCGCGAGCAAAACGACGCTGTAGTGCTAGGATCGTGACATGAGCGAAAAGACGGAAAATCAGTCCAATGCATTGGACATGTTTAAATGGGTAGTGGTATTTGCCCTACTTGCTGGATTGGTTACGGCCAACACAGTGTTCGGTGAAATTTCAGTATTATACCGTGCAGTTACCGCAGTAGTGGTAGTGGTTATTGCTGGCTTCATCGCAGCATCAACGGTGAAAGGCAGCACTTTCCTTAGCTTTGCTAAAGAGTCGCGCACTGAAGTTCGCAAAGTAGTATGGCCGACCCGTCAAGAAGCAAACCAAACTACTATCATCGTACTAGCGGCTACGTTGGTAATGGCATTAATCCTTTGGGGATTAGACGGCATTATCGTTCGTGTTGTTGGATACATTACTGGAATAGGAGCATAACGTATGTCTGAAGAAGAAATTAAAAAAAGATGGTACGTAGTACAAGCATATTCTCAGTACGAAGGTCGCGTTCAAAAAACGCTACTTGAATATATCAAGATGCACGGTATGGAAGAGCACTTCGGTCAGATTCTAGTTCCGACTGAAGAAGTTGTTGAAATGCGTGCTGGCCAAAAGCGTAAATCTGAGCGTAAGTTCTACCCAGGTTACGTATTGGTAGAAATGGCAATGAACGAAGAATCTTGGCACTTAGTGAAAAGCGTTCCTCGTGTACTTGGTTTCATCGGTGGTACTTCTGACCGCCCAATGCCAATTACCCAAAAAGAAGCAGACGCCATTCTTAACCGTCTTGAAGAGTCAGTTGATAAGCCTAAGCCGAAGACATTGTTCGAGCCAGGCGAAGTGGTTCGCGTTACAGACGGTCCATTTGCAGACTTCAACGGTGTGGTAGAAGAAGTAGACTACGAAAAGAGCCGCGTAAAAGTGTCGGTACTTATCTTCGGTCGTTCTACACCGGTAGATCTAGAATTCGGACAGGTAGAGAAAGGCTAGGTCTTTTTATCTACCTCCAAATTCATAAAAAAAGCCCCTTAATAGGGGCTTTTTTGTGCGAGGAGCTTTTGTGGGATTCAGATAGTAATGGGTGAAACATCATTACTTCTTTTTTTGTAAAAAATAGACGGTTAATTCACCCACAAAAACACGCTTAAAAAAGCAAAAAATGAAAATAAAAATTGCAGAATTAGGCTCGTGTTTTTGGATATTTGTTTGCTACTACTAAAAGAGTCCCAAAATCCGACATTTAAAGCGCGCTTTAAAATGAAGTTGACTATGATAAGGCAAATCATCCAGACTAGAAATTTAGTGACATGTTCCATTTTTTTTTATTCATCTGTTGTTGCTGCATCTTCGGCGTCTGAAAGTACGTTGACAATTGCACCTGAAGCCACACCCCCTCCAACGGATGTAGCAAGTGAGCGAAAACCTGTTAATGGACTGATTGCACCTACAACCATTCCGGAAATTGTTCCAGCGCATTTCCCCACAACGCTCCAAACACTTCTTCTTTGCTAAAATTAAGGCTTAGTGCAACTTACACAAAGCCGCGTTAATTTTGACAACCCTGAATATTTAATAAAACTGGCCATGAGAACGTTTTTTAGTCATATTTATGCTTGCATACCATTTGAACACCTTATATAATGCGCGCCCTTTTAAACGGAAACGGGAAGCCGATTGAGCAGGTAATCTCTGTACTTGCAAGGCGCTATACCCAAACAAGAGAGCATTTAAAATGGCTAAAAAAGTAAGCGGTATTATTAAGCTTCAGGTTGCAGCAGGCGCTGCTAACCCAAGTCCACCAGTTGGTCCTGCACTAGGTCAACACGGTGTGAACATCATGGAATTCTGTAAAGCGTTTAACGCAAAAACAGATAGCCTTGAGAAAGGTGCTCCGGTACCTGTAGAAATTACGGTTTATGAAGATCGTTCTTTCACATTCGAAACTAAGACTCCTCCTGCGTCTTACCTGCTTAAGAAAGCAGCGGGCATCAAGAGCGGTTCTGGCCGTCCTAACACTGAAAAAGTGGGTACTGTTACTCGCGCTCAGTTGGAAGAAATTGCCAAAAGTAAAGAACCAGACTTAACTGCAGCTGACTTAGATGCAGCGGTTCGTACTATCGCGGGTTCTGCTCGCTCAATGGGCTTGAACGTAGAGGACTAATCGAATGGCTAAATTATCTAAACGCGCTCGCATTATCCGCGAAAAAACAGACGCGACTAAAGAATACGAAATCAACGAAGCAGTTGCTTTGCTTAAAGAATTAGCGACAGCTAAATTCGCTGAAAGCATTGACGTTGCAGTAAACCTTGGTATCGACGCTAAGAAATCTGACCAAAACGTTCGTGGTGCTACTGTACTACCTAACGGTACTGGTAAAGACGTTCGCGTTGCAGTATTTACACAAGGTGCTAACGCTGAAGCCGCTAAAGAAGCTGGTGCTGACATCGTTGGTATGGAAGATCTTGCTGAGCAAGTGAAGAAAGGCGAAATGAACTTTGACGTTGTTGTTGCCAGCCCAGACGCGATGCGTGTTGTTGGTCAACTAGGTCAAATCTTAGGTCCACGTGGCCTAATGCCTAACCCTAAAACGGGTACAGTAACGCCAGACGTTGCTACTGCTGTTAAGAACGCTAAAGCTGGTCAGGTTCGCTACCGTAACGATAAGAACGGTATCATCCATGCTAGCATTGGTAAGATTGCGTTCGAAACAAACCAAATTCAAGAGAACCTTGAAGCATTACTAGAAGCATTGAAGAAAGCTAAGCCTTCTTCTGCTAAAGGTACTTATATCCAGAAGATCAGCCTAAGCACCACTATGGGCGCTGGCGTATCTCTAGATAAAGCTTCAGTAGGTCTTTAATAGCCTGCCGAGGCAACTCGGCTTCTCTGTAAAGGTAATGGGTTGGAGTCGTCAATACAGCAGTGCTGATTGGCAACTCCCGTCCAAGACCGCAGGTGCGATGTGGTGATAGAGGTAAGAGAACTATCACATTAAACATATCGCTTAATACAACAACCTGCGCAGACGGTGGTTTGACTCAGACTCTCTGGGGTAACAAACACCGTAGAGCGGTATCATCAATTATGTTGATATCAATCTGTGAACCCTGATGGCGTAAACAGGTAACTGTATACAAAGTCAGATACAAAGAGGTGAACTCAGTGGCACTAGGTTTAGCAGCAAAAAAAGAGATCGTAGCAGAAGTTTCTGAAGTTGCGTCTCGCGCTCTATCCGTTGCCGTCGCTGAATACCGTGGGATGGAAGTTGCAGAACTGACTGACCTTCGCGTAAAAGCTCGTGAGCAAGGCGTATACCTTAAGGTTATACGTAACACTCTAGCTAAGCGTGCATTGGCAGACAGTAAATTTGCAGACTTAGATAGCGCCCTTACTGGTCCTCTTATCTACGGCTTCTCAGTTGAGGCACCTGGTGGTGCAGCACGTCTTTTCAAAGACTTTGCGAAGCAAAACGATAAGTTGAACGTAACCGCTCTATCTATTGGTAGTGGTCTTCTTGGTCCAGATAAATTGGACGCAGTTGCTTCACTTCCTACTCGCGACGAAGCGCTTGCAAAACTTCTTGCAACCTTCAAAGCACCGGTTGGGAAATTCGTTCGTACTATCAACGAAGTACCTACCAAGTTTGTGCGCGTATTGGCGGCGATCAAAGACGAGAAGTAATTCCCGTTTTTGGCATATTGATTTTTTTAACATTTTAAAAACCCAGGAGTTTAGACCACATGGCTCTAACTAAAGAAGATATCTTAAACGCGATTGCTGAAATGCCAGTTATGGAATTGGTTGAGCTTATCGAAGCAGCTGAAGAAAAATTCGGTGTTGACGCATCTGCAGCAGTAGCTGTAGCTGGTCCAGCAGCGGGCGAAGCAGCAGCAGTTGAAGAAAAGACTGAGTTTGACGTTGTAATGACTTCATTCGGCGCAAACAAAGTTGCAGTAATCAAAGCAGTTCGCGCAGCGACTGGCCTAGGTCTTAAAGAAGCTAAAGAAGTAGTTGAATCTGCTCCTAAAGCTATCAAAGAAGGCGTAAGCAAAGAAGAAGCTGAAGAACTTAAAGCACAGCTAACTGAAGCTGGTGCTGAAGTTGAAGTTAAGTAATCTATTTGTTTAGATTATTTGCCTGAGACGGCAAGGCTGGTGGTTTTTTAAACCACCAGCCTTTTTGCGCTGTACAGTGTGTAGATTCTAACCCTTGACTACACTACTAAATGCGCACCTCGGAAATGACACATAAAAGCATAAAACCAACAAGTTAACTAATAATTGGTTGAATTTTGTTGTATGCTGTGGAATTGCCCCGAAAAAGGGTTGTGGAAGTTTGTTGCTTATGCGCAATTCAACACGAAGCTCATAGCTTGAAGCACTCGTCGCGATGCATAATGCAGCAGGTTGGGTCATAAATCAGCAGGCTGAGGAACCCATGGTTTACTCTTATAGCGAAAAGAAACGTATCCGTAAGGATTTTGGCAAACGCCCACAGGTATTGGAAATTCCATACCTTCTTTCAATTCAGCTTGATTCTTTCAAAAAGTTTATTGAGATCGACGCCGATGCTCAATACGGCTTGGAAGCAGCATTTCGTTCCGTTTTTCCGATAAAAAGCTACTCAGGTAACTCGGAGCTTCAATATGTTAGCTACCGTTTGGGAGAGCCAGTATTCGACGTTAAAGAATGTCAAATTCGTGGCGTCACATTCTCTGCTCCATTAAGAGTAAAACTACGGTTAGTATTGTTTGATAAAGACGCTGCACCAGGTACCGTAAAAGACATTAAAGAACAAGAAGTGTACATGGGCGAAATTCCATTGATGACTCAGAACGGTACGTTCGTTATCAATGGTACAGAGCGTGTTATCGTGTCACAACTACACCGTTCACCTGGTGTGTTCTTCGATCACGATAAAGGCAAAACTCACTCGTCAGGTAAAGTGCTTTATAATGCACGTGTAATTCCTTACCGTGGTTCATGGCTAGACTTCGAGTTCGATCCTAAAGACAACCTGTTTGTTCGTATTGACCGTCGTCGTAAGTTGCCAGCAACTATCATCTTACGCGCGCTTGAAATGACGTCAGAAGAAATCTTGGATACGTTCTTTGAGAAAGTCAGTGTACGTATCGATAAAGACAAGTTAATGATGGAAGTGGTGCCAGATCGTCTTCGTGGCGAAACAGCGGCATTTGATATCATTGATGGCGAAGGTAATGTTGTCGTTGAAACTGGTCGTCGTGTATCTGCACGTCATACTCGTGCGCTTGAAAAAGCGGGTTTAACTGAACTTGAAGTTCCAGCAGATTACCTAATTGGTCGCGTATTCGCGGCAACGTACGTAAATGAAGATACTGGCGAAGTTATCGTTAGCGCTAACGAAGAGTTAACGCTTGAGAACTTAGCGGCACTAAGCCAAGCTGGTATTAAAGAGTTCGAAACGCTGTACATTAATGAATTGGACCACGGCTCATACATTTCTGACACATTGCGTATCGACTCTTCAACAAACCGCCTAGAAGCGCTTGTTGAAATTTACCGCATGATGCGTCCTGGTGAGCCACCAACAAAAGACGCAGCAGAAACCTTATTCCAAAACCTTTTCTTCTCAGATGAGCGTTATGACCTATCTTCTGTAGGTCGTATGAAGTTCAACCGCCGTTTAGGCCGTGAAGAATTGATTGGTTCAGGCACCCTAGATAAAGACGATATTGTTTCAGTAATGAAGCAACTTATCGAGATTCGTGACGGTAAAGACGAAGTGGACGATATCGACCACTTGGGTAACCGCCGTATCCGTTCTGTGGGTGAAATGGCTGAAAACCAATTCCGTGTTGGTTTAGTACGTGTTGAGCGTGCTGTTAAAGAGCGTCTAAGCTTAGGCGACCTTGATAGCATTATGCCGCAAGACCTTATTAACGCTAAGCCTATTTCGGCTGCGGTTAAAGAGTTCTTCGGTTCATCACAGCTTTCTCAGTTCATGGACCAAAACAACCCGTTATCAGAAGTAACGCATAAGCGTCGTATTTCTGCATTAGGCCCGGGTGGTCTTACGCGTGAGCGTGCAGGCTTCGAAGTACGTGACGTACACCCTACGCACTACGGTCGTCTGTGTCCTATCGAGACGCCTGAAGGTCCAAACATCGGTTTGATCAACTCATTGGCAAGCTTCGCGCGTACCAATGACTTTGGTTTCCTTGAAACGCCGTTCCGTCGCATTGTTGATGGTGTGGTAAGTGAAGAAATCGATTACTTGTCTGCAATTGAAGAAGGTCAATTCGCCATTGCACAGGCAAACATTGTTTTAACCGCAAACGGTGAGCTAGTAGACGACCTTATTCCATGTCGTCACCGTGGTGAAACCACCTTGATGCCGAAAGAAGACATCAAGTACATGGACGTTTCTCCACAGCAAATCGTTTCAATCGCTGCGAGTATCATTCCGTTCCTAGAACACGATGATGCTAACCGCGCATTGATGGGTGCGAACATGCAACGTCAGGCTGTACCTACATTACGTGCTGATAAGCCGCTTGTTGGTACCGGTATGGAAAGAACCATTGCTGTTGACTCAGGTGTTACTGTAGTTGCTAAGCGTGGTGGTAGAGTTGACTATGTTGACGCTAGCCGTATCGTTATTAAGGTAGAAGAAGATGAAATGCTTCCAGGTGAAGCAGGTATTGACATCTACAACCTGACTAAATACACACGTTCTAACCAGAACACCTGTATCAATCAACGTCCTACTTGTAGCGTAGGCGACCCGATTGTTGCTGGCGATGTATTGGCTGACGGTCCATCTACTGACTTGGGCGACCTAGCTCTTGGTCAGAACATGCGTATCGCGTTCATGCCTTGGAATGGTTATAACTTCGAGGATTCAATCCTTATCTCTGAGCGTGTAGCTCAGGAAGACCGTTTCACCACTATCCACATTCAAGAACTAAGCTGTATTGCTCGTGATACTAAGCTTGGGCCAGAAGAGATTTCTTCTGATATTCCGAATGTTGGCGAATCTGCACTAAGCAAACTTGATGAATCAGGTGTTGTGTACATTGGTGCGGAAGTGAAAGGCGGCGACATTCTGGTAGGTAAAGTAACACCTAAAGGTGAAACTCAGCTTACGCCAGAAGAAAAACTATTAAGAGCTATTTTCGGTGAAAAAGCGTCTGACGTAAAAGACACGTCACTACGTGTGCCTAACTCTGTTCACGGTACGGTTATCGACGTTCAAGTCTTTACCCGTGACGGCGTAGAGAAAGACAAACGTGCGCTTGAAATTGAAGACATGCAACTTCGTCAGGTTAAGAAAGACCTAACTGACGAATTTGAAATTCTTGCAGACGGTATCTTTGCTCGTGCACAAAACGCATTACTACGCTCTGGTGTTGAACAAGCTAAGCTTGACAGCCTACCGCGTGAGAAGTGGTTTGAAATTGCATTAAACGACGAAGACGTACAGCTTGAGATCGACCAAATTGCTGATCAGCACGCAGAAATCAGAGAAGACTTCGATAAGAAGTTTGAAACTAAGCGTCGCAAGATCACACAAGGCGATGACCTAGCACCTGGTGTCCTTAAGATTGTTAAGGTTTACCTAGCTGTTAAGCGTCACATCCAGCCTGGTGATAAAATGGCCGGTCGTCACGGTAACAAAGGTGTAATTTCAACGATTCAGCCTGTGGAAGATATGCCATATGATGCTAACGGTACGCCGGTAGACATCGTATTGAACCCACTAGGTGTACCATCGCGGATGAACATCGGTCAGATCCTAGAAACACATATGGGTATGGCTGCTCACGGTCTTGGTGTGAAAATCGACCGCATGCTCAAAGAGCATGAAGAGATGCAAAAGCTTCGTAATTTCTTAAAAGAAATTTATGAGCTTGGCGAAAATCACCAAGAAGTGGACATCGATAACTTCACCGACCACGAAATTACACGTCTTGCAAACAACCTACGTAAGGGTGTTCCAATTGCAACACCTGTATTCGACGGTGCACGTGAATCTGAAATTAAGGAAATGTTGAAGTTAGCTGATATTCCTGAAAGCGGTCAGATTTCGTTGTTCGACGGTCGTACTGGTCGCGAGTTTGAGCGTCCTGTTACGGTTGGTTACATGTACATGCTGAAACTGAACCACTTGGTTGACGACAAAATGCACGCTCGTTCAACTGGTTCGTACAGCCTTGTTACACAACAGCCGCTGGGTGGTAAAGCTCAGTTCGGTGGTCAGCGCTTCGGAGAGATGGAAGTGTGGGCCCTTGAAGCTTACGGTGCAGCATATACCCTTCAGGAAATGCTTACTGTTAAGTCGGATGATGTTAACGGCCGTACTAAGATGTACAAGAACATCGTCGATGGTGACCACAGAATGGAACCTGGCATGCCAGAATCATTCAACGTATTACTTAAAGAAATCCGCTCGTTGGGTATTAACATCGAGTTGGAAGAGAAGTAACACGGCAATCGCCACGTTATGACAAGAGATGGCCCGGCGCTTGCGCCGGGTTCTAGAGACTGACTCCGCTGGGAGAGTAATGTGAAAGACTTATTAAAGTTTCTAAAGCAACAAAACAAGACTGAAGAATTCGATAATATTCGAATCGGTCTTGCTTCACCTGACATGATTCGTTCATGGTCTTTTGGTGAAGTTAAGAAGCCAGAAACAATTAACTACCGTACGTTCAAACCAGAACGTGACGGCCTGTTTTGTGCGCGTATTTTCGGACCAGTTAAAGACTACGAATGTCTTTGTGGTAAGTATAAGCGTCTGAAGCACCGTGGTGTTATATGTGAAAAATGTGGTGTTGAAGTAACCCTAACTAAAGTACGTCGTGAGCGTATGGGTCACATTGAACTGGCAAGCCCAGTTGCACACATCTGGTTCCTTAAATCACTTCCGTCTCGTATCGGCTTAATGCTTGATATGACACTTCGTGATATTGAACGTGTACTATATTTTGAATCTTACGTAGTAACCGAGCCGGGTATGACTACTCTTGAGCGCAGCCAACTTCTTAACGAAGAAGATTACTTGGATGCACTTGAAGAGCACGGTGACGAGTTTGACGCAAAAATGGGTGCTGAAGCCGTATTTGACCTTTTAAAAGTGTTAGATGTAGATGCTGACGTAGCTTCCATGCGTGAAGAGTTGCCTTCAATCAACTCTGAAACTAAGCGTAAGAAAATCACCAAGCGTCTTAAGTTGCTTGAATCATTCCAACAGTCTGGCAACAAGCCAGAGTGGATGATCTTGACTGTACTTCCAGTACTTCCGCCGGATCTTCGTCCGTTGGTACCTCTGGATGGTGGTCGATTTGCAACGTCTGACCTGAACGATTTATACCGTCGTGTTATCAACCGTAACAACCGTCTTAAGCGTCTTCTAGACCTTGCGGCGCCTGACATTATCGTACGTAACGAAAAACGTATGCTTCAGGAAGCGGTAGATGCACTACTAGATAACGGTCGTCGTGGCCGCGCTATCACAGGTTCTAACAAACGTCCTCTTAAATCACTTGCCGATATGATTAAAGGTAAGCAAGGTCGTTTCCGTCAGAACTTACTTGGTAAGCGTGTTGACTACTCTGGTCGTTCTGTAATTACCGTTGGTCCTACATTACGTCTTCACCAATGTGGTCTTCCTAAGAAAATGGCACTTGAGTTATTCAAGCCGTTTATCTACGGAAAACTTGAAGGTCGTGGTTTAGCAACAACTATCAAAGCAGCGAAGAAGCTTGTTGAACGTGAAGCACCAGAGGTATGGGACGTACTCGATGACGTTATCCGTGAACACCCTGTTATGCTTAACCGTGCACCAACACTTCACCGTTTGGGTATCCAGGCATTTGAACCAACCCTAATCGAAGGTAAAGCGATTCAGCTTCACCCACTAGTATGTGCGGCCTACAACGCCGATTTCGATGGTGACCAAATGGCTGTACACGTGCCGCTGACTATTGAAGCTCAGCTTGAAGCACGTGCGTTGATGATGTCGACCAACAACATTCTGTCACCTGCAAATGGTGAACCTATCATCGTTCCTTCACAGGACGTTGTATTGGGTCTTTATTACCTAACCCGTGACAAAGTTAACGGTTTGGGCGAGGCAATGGTATTTACCAGCCCGAATGAAGCAGAAAAAGCATACCGCACAGGTAACGCAGAACTTCACTCACGCGTTAAAGTACGTATCACTGAATACGACATTGACGAAGATGGCGTGAAGACTGAGAAAGTAACGCTAACAGATACTACTGTTGGTCGTGCGATTTTCTCACTAATGCTACCTAAAGGTTTGCCGTTTGAAATTATCAACCAGGCAATGGGCAAAAAGCAGATTTCACGTTTGCTAAACGCTTGTTACCGTACACTGGGTCTTAAAGACACAGTAATCGCTGCTGACCAAATCATGTATACCGGTTTCCACTACGCAATGATTGCGGGTGCATCTGTTGGTATCGATGACATGGTAATCCCAGCTGCGAAGAAAGATATTATCGACGCTGCAGAAGCGGAAGTTATCGAGATCCAGGAACAGTTCCAAAATGGTCTTGTAACCGCCGGTGAGCGCTACAACAAAGTTATCGATATCTGGTCAAATGCCAACGAAAAAGTTGCTAAGGCCATGATGGATAACCTTAAGACTGACATCGTAATTAACCGCGATGGCGAAGAAGAAGAGCAAACCTCATTTAACTCTGTTTATATGATGGCCGACTCTGGTGCTCGTGGTAGTGCCGCTCAGATTCGTCAGCTAGCGGGTATGCGTGGTCTGATGGCTAAGCCAGATGGCTCAATCATCGAAACGCCAATCACGGCTAACTTCCGTGAAGGTCTTAACGTACTTCAGTACTTCATCTCTACTCACGGTGCGCGTAAAGGTCTAGCCGATACAGCACTTAAGACTGCGAACTCGGGTTACCTAACTCGTCGTCTAGTAGATGTTGCACAAGATTTGGTTATTACTAACGACGACTGTGGCACCTTCGGTGGTGTTCAGATGACACCGCTAATTGAAGGTGGTGACGTTGTAGAACCACTTCGTGAGCGTGTACTAGGTCGTGTAGTTGCAGAAGATGTTGTTAAACCAGGTACTACAGAGGTATTGGTTGAGCGTAATGTGTTACTAGACGAAGCGCTAGTAGACATGCTTGAAGCTAACTCTGTTGACCAAATTCAAGTACGCTCGGTTATCACATGTGATAACGACTTCGGTGTGTGTGCAAACTGTTATGGTCGTGACCTTGCTCGCGGACATATGGTTGGAAGCGGTGAGTCTGTGGGTGTTATTGCCGCACAGTCAATCGGTGAACCAGGTACACAGCTTACCATGCGTACGTTCCACATCGGTGGTGCGGCATCACGAGCTTCTGCTGAGAACAGCGTTCAGGTTAAAACAGCGGGTAGCCTTAAGCTACACAATGAAAAATCTGTACGTAACTCAGACGGCAAAGTGGTTATTGTTTCTCGTTCAACAGAACTTACTGTTATCGATGAACAAGGTCGTGAGAAAGAGCGCTATAAAGTACCTTACGGTGCTGTACTTAGCGTGGATGACGGTGCAACTATTGCAGCTGGCGACGTTGTTGCTAACTGGGATCCGCATAGTCACCCAATCGTTACTGAACGTGCAGCTAAGATTAGCTTCGCCGACATCGACGACTCTAACACCGAGATGCAACAAGACGAACTAACTGGTCTTACGCGTATCGTAGTTAAAGATCTTGCGAAGAGTAACTCTAAAGAACCTAAACTTATCCT
Source organism: Alteromonas sp. 38 (assembly GCF_902506055.1). Taxonomy (NCBI): domain Bacteria; kingdom Pseudomonadati; phylum Pseudomonadota; class Gammaproteobacteria; order Alteromonadales; family Alteromonadaceae; genus Alteromonas; species Alteromonas sp. 38. Next base: position 4,245,801 of record NZ_LR733300.1, on the reverse strand, counting down.
AGAAAGTGATGAGTTCGGTCTTCAAGAGATTCGCTTACCAAGCTTTACCACTATCGAAGCGAAAGAAGGTAAGGTTGCTAACGAAGGTGACGTGTTAGCACGTATACCTCAAGAAAGCTCGAAGACACGTGATATCACGGGTGGTCTACCTCGCGTAGCCGACTTGTTTGAAGCACGTAAGCCTAAAGAGCCAGCTATCCTTGCTGAAGTTTCAGGTACTATTGGTTTCGGTAAAGAAACCAAAGGTAAGAAACGCTTGGTTATCACGCCACCAGAGGGTGATGCATACGAAGAGATGATTCCAAAATGGCGTCAACTTAACGTGTTTGAAGGTGAAAAAGTGGAACGCGGTGAAGTTATTGCAGATGGCCCTGAGTCTCCGCATGACATCTTGCGTCTACGTGGTATCTCTGCTGTAGCAAACTACATCGTGAACGAAGTTCAGGAAGTTTACCGTCTACAGGGTGTAAAAATTAACGATAAGCACATCGAAGTTGTTATTCGTCAGATGTTGCGTAAGTGCGTTATTACCCATTCAGGTGATACTCAGTTCCTTGAAGGCGAACAAGTTGAAGTGTCTAACGTGAAAGTGACCAACCGTGAAGTTGAAAAACACGGTAAGATCCCAGCGCAGTATGAAACACAACTGCTTGGTATCACTAAGGCGTCACTATCTACTGAGTCATTCATCTCAGCTGCATCGTTCCAAGAGACAACACGTGTTCTTACCGAAGCTGCAGTTCAAGGTAAAGAAGATGACCTTCGCGGTCTGAAAGAAAACGTAATCGTGGGTCGATTGATTCCAGCGGGTACAGGTTTCGCTTACCATGAACGTCGTGCACAACGTCGTAAAGAAGAAATCGAAGAAATGTCAGTTTCTGCTGCTGATGCAGAACAGGCATTAACCGAAGCGCTTAACGCCGGTGACGACTCAGCCGAATAAGGCATGATCGTAGGAGTACGTTAACGTACTCCTAACAAATTGGCATGTTAAGCTGACAGATTGCAGTTAAATGGCTGCTTAACCTTTGTACAGCTTGACACGCCGAGCTATGATCATTAATATTCCGCGACCCGATTTTGGATGACCTCTAAAAGGCAGAAGAAAATGGGCGCGGTTTTTTGTATCAGAGCTCAGTTAATGCTGACAAGCACAGTATTAACATCAAATGAGTGACGTTAGAAAAGTCGCTTTAATGGACCCAATCAGAGTGATTGGGTTTTTGTAGTTTTTAATCAGGAGCTAGTTAATGGCAACAGTTAACCAGTTAGTCCGCAAGCCGCGCAAAAAGCCCGTTGAAAAAAGCAACGTAGCTGCATTGCAAGCTTGTCCTCAAAGACGCGGTGTATGTACTCGTGTATATACTACTACGCCTAAGAAACCAAACTCTGCACTACGTAAAGTATGTCGTGTACGTCTAACTAACGGTTTTGAAGTTTCTTCATACATCGGTGGTGAAGGTCACAACTTACAAGAGCACAGTGTAGTACTTATCCGTGGTGGTCGTGTTAAAGATCTACCAGGTGTTCGTTATCACACAGTTCGCGGTACATTAGACTGCGCAGGTGTAAACGATCGTAAGCAAGCCCGTTCTAAGTACGGTGCGAAGAAGCCTAAGTCTTAACGGTTCTCCGTTAGTAAGGCCAAACTGAAGTTTAAGAGTTTTGGGTAATTCCTGAATTCATACGGAGAATAGAAATGCCAAGAAGAAGAGTCGTAGGTCAACGTAAAATCCTACCAGAGCCAAAATTTAGCTCACAACTGCTTGCAAAATTCATGAATGTCGTAATGCTTGACGGCAAGAAGTCAGTCGCTGAAAAAATCGTTTACGGTGCGCTCGATATTGTTGCTGAAAAAACCAGCAAAGCTCACCTAGATGTATTCGAAGAAGCACTTGATAACATCCGTCCTACTGTAGAGGTTAAATCTCGTCGTGTAGGTGGTTCAACTTATCAAGTACCAGTAGAAGTTCGTCCAGTTCGTCGTAATGCCCTAGGTATGCGTTGGTTGGTAGATGCTGCTCGTAAACGTGGCGAGAAGTCAATGGCTCAACGCCTGGCTGCTGAAATGATTGATGCATCAGAAAATAAAGGTTCTGCGGTTAAGAAACGTGAAGACGTTCACCGTATGGCCGAAGCAAACAAAGCGTTTGCTCATTACCGTTGGTAATAAACGTAATATAACTGAGAGAGATGTATGCCTCGTAAGACCTCGATTGAGCGTTACCGCAATATTGGTATTGTGGCTCATGTGGACGCGGGTAAAACCACGACCACAGAGAGAGTCCTGTTTTATACAGGGTTGTCTCATAAAATCGGTGAAGTGCATGATGGTGCTGCAACCATGGACTGGATGGAACAAGAGCAGGAGCGTGGTATTACTATCACGTCTGCTGCAACCACTTGTTTCTGGTCAGGCATGGAAAAGCAGTTCGATCAGCATCGCATAAACATTATAGACACGCCAGGACACGTGGACTTTACCATTGAGGTAGAACGTTCACTACGGGTACTGGATGGGGCTGTAGTGGTTTTTTGCGGGTCTTCTGGGGTTGAACCTCAATCAGAGACAGTCTGGCGACAGGCTGACAAATATGAGGTGCCACGTCTCGTGTTCATCAATAAGATGGACCGAGCTGGCGCCGATTTTGAGCGTGTTGTGGGTCAAATCCGTAAACGCTTAGGCGCAAACTGTGTTCCTATTCAATTGAACATGGGCGCTGAAGAAGAATTCCATGGCGTTATCGATCTTATTAAGATGAAAGCCATAAACTGGAATGCCGCAGACATGGGTATGACGTTTACCTATGAAGATATTCCAGCGCAATATTTAGAAAACGCGGAAAAGTATCGTACAGAGATGATTGAAGCAGCCGCTGAAGCCTCTGACGAGCTAATGGATAAGTATTTAGAAGGCGAAGAGCTAACTGAAGCTGAAATCCGACTTGGTTTACGTACCCGTACACTGAACAACGAAATTGTTCTTGCCACCTGTGGCAGTGCCTTCAAAAACAAAGGTGTTCAGGCAGTACTAGACGCGGTAGTAGAATACTTACCGTCACCAAGTGAAGTAAAAGCTATTACGGGTGTTTTAGACGATAAAGATGAAACTGAAGCTGAGCGTCATGCAGACGACAGCGAGCCATTCTCGGCCCTTGCATTTAAAATCGCTACCGACCCATTCGTAGGAACGCTAACTTTCTTCCGTTGTTACTCTGGCGTTGTTAATACTGGTGATACGGTATACAACCCAGTGAAAGGTAAACGCGAGCGTTTTGGACGTATCGTTCAAATGCACGCTAAAGACCGTGAAGAAATTAAAGAAGTTCGTGCAGGCGATATCGCCGCGGCCATTGGTCTTAAAGATGTGACCACAGGTGATACGCTTTGCGATCCGAATAATGTCATTACACTAGAGCGTATGGAATTTCCTGACCCGGTAATTTCTATCGCAGTTGAGCCTCGCTCTCAGGCTGACCAAGAAAAGATGGGACTCGCGTTAGGTAAACTAGCCGCTGAAGACCCGTCATTCAAGGTTAAGACTGATGAAGAGTCGGGCCAAACGATTATCTCTGGTATGGGTGAGCTTCACCTTGATATCATTGTTGATCGTATGAAACGCGAATTTAAAGTTGAATGTAACGTGGGTAAACCTCAGGTTGCTTATCGTGAGACTATTCGCAAGAAAGTAGAAGTTGAAGGTAAATTCGTACGTCAGTCTGGCGGCCGTGGCCAATTTGGTCATGTTTGGCTTCGTATTGAGCCACAAGCAGAAGAAGGCGCAGGCTACGAATTTGTAAATGACATCGTCGGTGGTGTGGTACCAAAAGAGTTCATACCAGCGGTTGATAAAGGAATTCAGGAGCAGTTGCAAAGTGGTGTTGTAGCAGGGTATCCGGTACTAGATGTAAAGGTAACTTTGTTCGACGGTTCGTACCATGATGTTGACTCTTCTGAAATGGCGTTTAAGATCGCCGGCTCTATGGGTTTCAAAAAAGGTGCCGCAGAAGCAAATCCGGTGTTGCTTGAACCCATGATGAAAGTTGAAGTAACTACTCCAGAAGACTGGATGGGTGATGTGGTTGGTGACCTAAATCGTCGTCGCGGCATGATCGAAGGTATGGAAGAAGGCGTAGCAGGTATTAAAATAATACGTGCTAAGGTGCCGCTTTCAGAAATGTTCGGGTATGCTACCGACTTGCGTTCTCAAACGCAGGGTCGCGCATCATACTCTATGGAGTTCTTCAATTATTCTGAGGCGCCGAACAATGTGGCGCAGGCTATTATTGAATCTAGAATTTAATCTAAATGAAGGTTCGGTCCGGTCTATGTTTGGGTCGGACTTTTAACTTAGGAAACGAGAAAAATGGCAAAAGAAAAGTTTGAACGTACGAAACCCCATGTAAACGTGGGTACAATCGGCCACGTTGACCACGGTAAAACAACCCTTACTGCAGCTATCACTACTGTTCTTTCAAAGACATACGGTGGTTCAGCTCAGGCTTTCGATCAAATCGATAACGCGCCTGAAGAAAAAGCTCGTGGTATTACCATCTCTACATCTCACGTAGAGTATGACACTCCTACTCGTCACTACGCTCACGTAGACTGCCCAGGACACGCTGATTACGTTAAAAACATGATTACCGGTGCTGCTCAGATGGACGGCGCGATCCTAGTAGTAGCTGCGACTGATGGCCCTATGCCTCAGACTCGTGAGCACATCCTACTTGGTCGTCAGGTTGGTGTTCCTTACATCATCGTATTCATGAACAAATGTGACATGGTTGATGATGAAGAGCTTCTAGAGCTAGTAGAAATGGAAGTTCGTGAACTTCTTAGCGAATATGAATTCCCAGGCGATGACCTTCCAGTTATCCAAGGTTCTGCACTTAAAGCCCTTGAAGGCGATGCAGAATGGGAAAAGAAAATCATCGAACTTGGTGAAGCTCTAGATTCATACATCCCAGAGCCAGAGCGTGCTATCGATAAGCCGTTCATTCTTCCAATCGAAGACGTATTCTCAATCTCAGGCCGTGGTACAGTAGTAACGGGTCGTGTAGAGCAAGGTATTGTTAAAGTTGGTGAAGAAGTAGAAATCGTTGGTATCAAAGATACGACTAAGACGACTTGTACTGGTGTTGAAATGTTCCGTAAACTTCTAGACGAAGGTCGCGCTGGTGAGAACGTTGGTGTTCTTCTACGTGGTACTAAGCGTGAAGACGTTGAACGTGGTCAAGTACTAGCTAAGCCTGGTTCAATCAACCCACACACTAAATTCGAAGCTGAAGTATACGTACTAAGCAAAGACGAAGGTGGCCGTCATACTCCATTCTTCAAAGGCTATCGTCCACAGTTCTACTTCCGTACAACTGACGTAACTGGTGCTGTAGAGCTTCCAGAAGGCGTAGAGATGGTAATGCCTGGTGACAACCTTAAGTTCGTAGTAGAACTTATTGCACCAATCGCGATGGACGAAGGTTTACGCTTCGCTATCCGTGAAGGTGGCCGTACTGTAGGTGCTGGTGTTGTAGCTAAGATTCTTTAATCTAAGTAAACCAAAGCATAAAAAGAAGGCGCTCATTTGAGCGCCTTTTTTGTGTCTTGGGATTATGTTTTGAGAGGGAGTAGCCCCCATCAGAAACACGGCGTAAACCCATCCCTGGGGCCTCTGCCACAGCATCCATGCTGTGGAAGGTTTCTGATGGGGGCTACTCCCTCTCTTGTAAACACCAGCAACTACTATTGAAATAGTAGGGTATAAAGCCTGCTGAGGGTTTCACATGGGCTTCTACTGCCGCTTCTGTCAACACAGCAGACTGTTGTTGCTAGGGTAAAGGTAACGGCGTAAACCTATCCATGGGGCCTTCGCTACAGCATCCATGTTGTAGAGAGTTTTCGAGGCGCACAAAGCCCTTCCTTCTAAACGTGCCATCGTACTCAGATAGTGATTAATCCCATCAGAAATGCGGCGTGAATCCATCAAAAGACATACGGTGGTTCAGCTCAGGCTTTCGATCAAATCGATAACGCGCCTGAAGAAAAAGCTCGTGGTATTACCATCTCTACATCTCACGTAGAGTATGACACTCCTACTCGTCACTACGCTCACGTAGACTGCCCAGGACACGCTGATTACGTTAAAAACATGATTACCGGTGCTGCTCAGATGGACGGCGCGATCCTAGTAGTAGCTGCGACTGATGGCCCTATGCCTCAGACTCGTGAGCACATCCTACTTGGTCGTCAGGTTGGTGTTCCTTACATCATCGTATTCATGAACAAATGTGACATGGTTGATGATGAAGAGCTTCTAGAGCTAGTAGAAATGGAAGTTCGTGAACTTCTTAGCGAATATGAATTCCCAGGCGATGACCTTCCAGTTATCCAAGGTTCTGCACTTAAAGCCCTTGAAGGCGATGCAGAATGGGAAAAGAAAATCATCGAACTTGGTGAAGCTCTAGATTCATACATCCCAGAGCCAGAGCGTGCTATCGATAAGCCGTTCATTCTTCCAATCGAAGACGTATTCTCAATCTCAGGCCGTGGTACAGTAGTAACGGGTCGTGTAGAGCAAGGTATTGTTAAAGTTGGTGAAGAAGTAGAAATCGTTGGTATCAAAGATACGACTAAGACGACTTGTACTGGTGTTGAAATGTTCCGTAAACTTCTAGACGAAGGTCGCGCTGGTGAGAACGTTGGTGTTCTTCTACGTGGTACTAAGCGTGAAGACGTTGAACGTGGTCAAGTACTAGCTAAGCCTGGTTCAATCAACCCACACACTAAATTCGAAGCTGAAGTATACGTACTAAGCAAAGACGAAGGTGGCCGTCATACTCCATTCTTCAAAGGCTATCGTCCACAGTTCTACTTCCGTACAACTGACGTAACTGGTGCTGTAGAGCTTCCAGAAGGCGTAGAGATGGTAATGCCTGGTGACAACCTTAAGTTCGTAGTAGAACTTATTGCACCAATCGCGATGGACGAAGGTTTACGCTTCGCTATCCGTGAAGGTGGCCGTACTGTAGGTGCTGGTGTTGTAGCTAAGATTCTTTAATCTAAGTAAACCAAAGCATAAAAAGAAGGCGCTCATTTGAGCGCCTTTTTTGTGNACGTAACTGGTGCTGTAGAGCTTCCAGAAGGCGTAGAGATGGTAATGCCTGGTGACAACCTTAAGTTCGTAGTAGAACTTATTGCACCAATCGCGATGGACGAAGGTTTACGCTTCGCTATCCGTGAAGGTGGCCGTACTGTAGGTGCTGGTGTTGTAGCTAAGATTCTTTAATCTAAGTAAACCAAAGCATAAAAAGAAGGCGCTCATTTGAGCGCCTTTTTTGTGCGTGGAATTTAATGGACATGGTAGGGAAGGGCTTTGTACGCCTCGTAAACCCGGCGTAAACCCATCTATGGGGCCTTCGCTACAGCATCCATGTTGTAGAGAGTTTTCGAGGCGCACAAAGCCCTTCCTTCTAAACGTGCCATCGTACTCAGATAGTGATTAATCCCATCAGAAATGCGGCGTGAATCCATCAATGGAGCCTGTGCAGTCGCATCTATGCTGTGGAAGGTTGTAGATGGGGGATACTCCTTCCTTGTAAACGCTAGCATAAACTATTGGAATAGTAGGGATAACCCATCCATGGGGCCTTCGCTACAGCCCGCATGCTGTAAAGAGTTTCCGAAGTGCACAAAGCCTTCATTCTATGGTGCTACTCACCAGTTAACTCTTCAAGTTTTGTGCGGTTGCGGCGGGACAACGTGAGTGTATCGCCAGAATTTAAAATAACTGAATAATCCCCTTTTTCATTGGGGCGGAGTTCAGAAATAGCGTGGCGTTTAACTATAGTCGAGCGATGGATGCGAATAAAATCGTCTGGATTCAGTTGCTCTTCCAGAATGGTCAGCGTTTCACGGTGCAAAACGATATTACCGTCTTCGAGGTGAAGCTCTGCATAATTTCCGGCTCCATTAATATATAATATGCAGTCAACGTCAACTAGCCGAATTCTACCTGGATCACGAATGACTAATCGTTGCCGGTAGCTATTTTTATTATCAATAATCTCTTTGATTACTTCGCCAATCTGGCTGAAATTACTTCGGCTTCCTTCAAGGAACTTTTGCTTCACTTTACTCAGTGTTTTTTCGAAGCGTTCGTCATCAAAAGGCTTCAAAATATAATCGATGGCATTAAGTTCAAACGCGGTAACTGCATAATCGTTAAAGGCGGTAACAAAGACAATAATGCTATTGCTCGGAAGTTCTCGAGCCACTTCAATGCCGTTTGATATTGGCATTTCGACATCCAGAAACACCAAGTCGGGTGAATGCAGTTTTCCGAGCTCTATAGCTTGTCGGCCGTCACTCGCTTCCCAAATATTTCCCACACCTGGGGCATTAGCTAGCAGCAATTTAATCGTTTCTCTGGCTAGTCTTTCATCATCTGCAACGAGTACATTAAACATCCATTTCTCCCGTCGGTATTGCTAGTTGAGTTTCAAACATGCCATTTTCAAGCGTACGCTGTTCAAGGTTAAAGTTATCAAACATTTTGCTAAGGCGTTCTTTTGTTGTGGTTATGCCTATCCCGTATCCTTGATGCTTGTCTTGCTCACACACCGCATTTAATAGGTTTATTTGCAACATGCCTTTCAATTTCGTTATACGAAGTTGAAGCGGGTTTTTCTTTGTATCGGATTGCGCCCCGTGTTGCACCGCGTTTTCAACTAAAGGGTGTAATAACATGTTTGGAATTTTCAAATTCATACAGTCTTCTGAAACCTGTATGGAAATATCCAATTTATCTTCGAAACGTAGTTTTTGGAGTGCGAGGTAGTTTTCTATGAATACTATCTCGTCTTTAACCTTAATGTTTTTGTCACCTTTGTGTCCAAGTATGGAACGTAACATCACACTCAATGAAGACAGTGCTACGACTGCTTCTTGTTGATGTTGCAATCGCACTAAGCTAGAAATTGTGTTTAATGCGTTAAATAAAAAATGGGGGTTTAGTTGAGTGCGAAGTGACTTAAGTTGCTCCTCTACCAATTCAACTTCAAGTCTTCCAATTTCCATGGTGGCGTTGAGATTTCTTTGATAAAGGCGTGTGCCAAATGCAATGCAAAGAATACTACCGTAAATAAGTAAATCGATGTGCGCACTACCAGATAACACTTTTTGTAGCGAAGTAATATTGTCGTCCCAACTCCTTGATACCAATAATCCGCGTATAAAAGTAGATGCAGTGAAATAAGCGAGCAGGAGCAACGCTCCCCCAATGAGATGTCCGACAATTTGATGTAAGGGTTTTACATCGTCCTTATCTAGTGTTCTTGTCAGAATAAATACAGCAGCCGTCAACCAAATCCAATTTAAGTACCAAGGGCTTAACAGTACCCAAGTTTTGCCCCAACTTAAAGCATACTCTGTTCCCAAAGCACTATTGTACTGCACGTAGGTGACTACGCTTAGTAGCGCAAACCATGTACAAATACAAGCGATCCAAAAATACCTCCCTAATAGGGGAGCCTGGGTATTTTTTTGCATTCCAATTTGGCCTCTACAATTATTTCGCTTAGTAACGTATTTAGCAGAAATACGTTTTTGCTTTAATTGGCGCGAAGAGTAGTCAAGTTGCCCGGTTACGGAGTCAACCGCATCATTTTCTTGTGAGAAATTTGAATGTATTAGCTGTGCATTATAATCACTGCCTTAGGGATTCTTGCAATACGTTTGTTGTTAATTTTCATGTTTTTTGTAAAAGAATGTATCTTAGATAAGTTAGGGTGATGCTATGTAATTGATATATATCGCTTTATTGTCTTTTTAGCTCCTGTTTACAATCTAATTTCCATTTGTCCCTCTGTTTCCGCCTTTTGTCACACGATAGTGGCACTTTACGTATATCACGTAGCGCAAAACAGTATTTCTCCCTAGGTTCACTTCAGATAGCTGTGCTATCGAAAAAACACAAAAAATGAACTACCAAAGGTAGTCTCCCAGGGAGCTAAATATGTACACTAAAACCAAGTTGGCCAATACGATAAAGATGTCCCTAGCTATTGGAACCGCATGCACGTTAGCAATACCTATCAAAGTACTGGCGCAAGACACTGCTGAACAAGAGCAAGCCATCGAAAAAATCGCGGTTACAGGCTCAAGAATTAAGTCAGCGGAACTCGCCTCAGCCTCGCCATTGCAAATACTCGACGCAAGCGATATTCAAGCGTCGGGGGTGGCAAATATTCAAGATTTATTACTCGAAAATCCGGCGTTTGGTACACCTGCTATCAGTCGAACGAACTCGAACTTCTCAACGGCTAGTGCCGGGGTATCAACAATCGATCTACGTGATCTGGATACGGCGAGAACGCTTGTTCTGGTTAATGGTCGCCGCTTTGTATCAGGTGTGCCCGGTAGCTCAGCGGTTGATTTAAATACTATACCTGCCCAGTTTATCGAACGTATCGAAATACTCACTGGGGGGGCATCAGCGGTTTACGGTTCTGATGCTGTTGCAGGGGTTGTTAACCTTGTGATGAAAGATGAATTTGAAGGCTTAGAAATGAATGCCCAGTTTGGTCGTTCTGCAGAAGGTGATGCAGAAGAGCGTCAAATTGCACTGACCACGGGAACCGAGTCCTCGGACGGTCGCGCGAGTATAATGGCGCATATTTCTTATACTGATCAAGGCTCGGTATTCTCAAGAGATAGGGAGCGCTCTGCGATTGACCAATTATCTGGAATCTATTTTGAAGATGATCCTGTTGCTAACCCAGATTCTATTTTTGATGCGGTTCAGCCTTTCTTTTCTTCGTTCCCTCCACAAGGACGATTTGATGCCGGCGGCACCCGCTATACGTTTGATTCTGATAATAATCTTCAAGAAGGTTTTTCAACTAATGGAGATGGTACGATAGGACCAGATGGGTTTAATCGATCTGCGTTTAGAACAATTGCAATCCCAACTGAGCGCTATTTGATGGCAGTAAATGGGAAATACGAGCTCAATGATGAGCATACCTTATTTTTTGAGGGGACTTACTCGAACGGTTCTACCACCACCGAATTAGAACCTTTTCCTTTTGCGTCTGACAACATCTATTCAGATGGGCTTGTGCCTTTAGAGTTTCTGGTGAATGGTCAATTGGTGGCAAATCCATATGTTCCTGACGCCATACTTAATTCGGCTGTTGATGGTAACGGCGATGGTGTTAAGGACTTATTTTTTGCTAAACGTTTACAAGACGTTGGTAACCGTGGAAATACAGCCCAACGAGACACATTTAGAGTACTGGTGGGAATGGATGGCGAGCTTTTCGATGATTGGTACTACGATGTATTCTACTCGTACGGTCAAACGAAAGAAGCGCAAGTTTCGAATGGACTGGTTAATGTTCAAAACTTCCGATATGCATTGGAAGCAATAACAGATGTAGATGATTTTGATGGCGATGGTATTACCGATGAAGCCATTTGCTTAGATGAAACAGCACGGAGTTTTGGCTGTGTGCCGATTAATATCTATGGATTCGATTCTATTTCTGCAGAAGCAGCAGCCTATGTTTCGGCCCCAGCATTATTGTCTACAGAAGTTACGCAAGAAGTCATCGGAGGAAACTTATCTGGTGAAGCGTTCCAGCTTCCCGCAGGCCCCTTGGGAGTGGCGGTTGGTTTTGAGTATCGAGAAGAGTTCTCGCGCAGTGAGTTTGATGCATTGCAACAAGCGGGGCTGAATGCTGGGAATGCAATACCTGCTACTCAGGGTGAATTTGATGTGACAGAGTTTTATGTGGAAACACATATTCCTGTGTTCGAAGGGTTTAACATTAAAGCTGCCGTTCGGGCGTCTGACTATTCTACGGTGGGCAGCACGTCTAGCTGGAATGTAGGCTTCAATTATGCGCCAAACGATCAAATACGCTTTAGGGTTATTCAAGCTCAATCAACGCGAGCGCCTAACATCGACGAGCTTTTCCAACCTGATAGTCAAACATTTCCGACTGGCTTAATCGACCCGTGTGTGTCAAATACGTCATCGCGCTGTTTAGCCGATACGGGTGTGGCTGCTAATATTGCTGAAAATGGCAGTTTTACGTTGAACCAATCTGATATTCAAGGGATCAGTGGTTTCGATCGAGGTAATCAAAGTGTGACCGAAGAGGTTGGCACATCTACCACCGTAGGTGTTGTGTATACGCCCGAAAATATCTCAGTATTAGAAGATTTTGATTTCACAGTCGATTACTTCGATATCGAGATTGAAGACGCTATTGTATCGACACCTAGGCAATTCATTCTTGACCAGTGTTATGGCGGAGGCGATGAATCTTTTTGTGATTTTGTGACGCGTCGTCCAACTGCAGTGGGTAACAATAGTGCTGGATCTATCGAGTTCATAGATAGTGCGGTTTCAAACAGTGGTGGCGTTACCTTAGAAGGTGTGGATGTTACGGTGAACTACAGTACTGATGTGGGTGGCGGTGATTTATCAGCAAGACTCGCCTACACCTACTTAATAGATGGCGCAACCACGCCATTACCTGGCGCGGCAGAAGATCCGTTCGTGGGCGAAATAGGAACCTCAGAGCACAAAGCGTTCTTTAATTTAGGTTATCGTTACGACGATTTGAACGTGGTTGCTAGACTTACCTACATTGGCGCCGCGGATTTTGATGATCAGTTTTTGGCTGGATTTGACATCGCGCCTGGCGGTGTAGGCATCGATGCAGTCACGTACGTTGACCTGCAAGCAAGCTATCAACTGACTGATATTATAGAAATATACGGCGGTGTTGATAACTTATTCGACAAAGAGCCGCCTAAAATTTTATCTGGGGTAACCGGTAGCGATACGGGTACAGAAACCGACGCAGGTACTTACGACCCTATTGGGCAAGAGTTCTATTTAGGTGTGCGTGCTACGTTTTAATACTTTGTTTTAAAGGAAGTTAGTGTTTTTGACTAAGGTTAAATTCACTTTTAAAAGCCAGCACATGTTGCTGGCTTTTATGATTTTTATAAGTCGTAAAAGCAGGTTACCTCGCGAAAAATACCCTTTATCACACTAGATGGTAGGTTTATCACAACACACTGGTTAACTATTGCGATTCTTTTACACTGGTCAGCGTCGAAATGCAGTTTCGGCAAATACATTACCAAGTAGGTATGTATGTTAAACTGGACCTTCGGGCTGAAGTGAAAAACTTCAGCCCATTTTTTTGCCCGCCAATACATTCCCACCTTTGGGCATTTTCTAATGGGTCAGCCCCACTTATCGAATAAGTTTGAGAATAAATCTCATTTGCATTGAGTCGCTGTGTAAAATCTGTATTATCAACCACCTCGAACGATTGAATAGCCATGAATAAGGAATAGTAAAACATCTATGCGCTTCTCATTAGGCAGTATTAGACAATGGCATTGGATAAGTGGAGCGTGGTGTCTTGTCGGCATATTACTGTTTTCCTTAACGGGTATAACACTTAATCACGCTGCAGATATTCCTGCCAATAAAAAAGTGACTGAAATAGGAGCTACGTTGCCTGCATCTGTAATAGATGACTTTGTGGCGTTGCCAGAGGGTGACGCTGTTATTCCTTATGTCTTGGTGGATTTCGTATCTGATAAGTATGGTGTTGCTATCCCTGCTTCGGTGGTGGGTGAATGGGACGGTATTGAATATTATGCGTCGTGGCCCGGTCCGGGTACAGATAGTTGGGTGGCTGTAGATAGTGAACTTAAAATGGTCACTTTTGAGAGTGTGGATAGAGGATGGATTTCGTATTTCAACGATCTGCACAAAGGTAGAAATACAGGAGTAGTGTGGCCTTGGTTTATCGATATTTTTGCTGTTGCCTGCATTATTTTTAGTGTCACGGGTTTGCAGTTACTTATGCGTCATGCACCCAGTAGAGTATCAACTTGGCCTGTAACTGTTCTGGGCGTATTAATTCCATTTGTCATTTTGCTGTTATTTGTACATTAGCGGTTTTGGGACGTGAACTTGAAAAGGAGTGAAAAGATGAAAGTGCGAAATGGTCTTGCGATAGCGTCTGGTGCGCTAGGGCTTATGTTAGCCTCGCCAGTCTCTATGGCTGCGCAGTCAGTAACGCTTGATATAGCCTTACCTCAGCTAGATGTAGCTGAGTATCATAAACCGTACGTGGCTGTATGGATTGAAAACAGTAAGCGTAAATCGACTCAAGTCGCGGTGTGGTATGACGTCGATATGCGTGAGCACGAAGGTAAAGAATGGCTTAAAGATCTTAGGCAATGGTGGCGTCGTGGTGGTAGAAGTTTAGATTTACCTTTCGACGGTTTAACCAGCGCGACGAAAGGTCCTGGTGCGCACGTCATCGATACTCAACTTAATAGCGCCTTAGCGCAGTTGAGTGACGGAGATTATACCCTTCGTGTAGAAGCATCACGTGAAGTGGGTGGCAGAGAAGTATTGTCTATTCCATTTAGTCTCCCTTTATCAGTAGAAATACTCCCCGTTACGGTGGAAGGCAAATCAGAAATTGGGCGCGTTTCATTGCGTCTGGAAGATGAATAAACTCTCAGAGGACATTATGAAAAAATTATCAGTTACTACATCAATCGTGGCAATAACCGCAATATTAGCCGTGTCATTTTCTGCCAGCGCTCACCGCGCATGGATATTGCCAAGTTCAACAGTGCTATCAGGTGAAGATTCTTATGTAACGTTTGACGCCGCTATCTCAAATACTATCTTTCACCCAGATCATTTTGCAATGAATACTGACAACTTAGTCGTGACCGCGCCAAACGGGGAAACGATTGAGACTGAAAATAGAACCCGTGGAAAATATCGCACCACTTTCGACGTAAAGTTGGAAGAGGAAGGGACTTTTAAGATCACGTCTTTCAGTTCGGGTATACGTGCCTTTTGGAAAGATGACGAGGGTAAACGCAAAATGTGGCCTGGTCGTGGTGAGGCTTATGTAGCTGAAGAGTTTGCTTCATCAGTACCGAAAGAGGCATCAGAATTACGTATTACCCAAGGCTCTCGTCGAGTGGAAACCTTTGTAACCCTTGGTGAGCCTTCAGAAAAGGTATTTACACCAACTAACGAAGGCTTAGAACTTATTCCAGTAACTCACCCGAATGATTTGTTTGCTACAGAAGCCGCTACCTTTACTTTGCTTATCGACGGCGAACCTGCAGTGGGTGCAGAAGTTGAAGTTGTTCGTGGTGGTATGCGTTACAGAAATGACCAAGAAACGATTTCGGTAACCTCTAACGACGAAGGTCAGTTTGAAGTTATTTGGCCAAAAGCAGGCATGTATTTTGTCGAGATTGGTTATAAAGATGATAAAGCTGAAAAGCCAGCAACGGTAAGAACGGGAAGTTACTCAGGTACTTTCGAAGTGCTACCGCTATAAGCTTAAGCATTTACTGAGATACTTTAAAAGTACTATGACTGAAACTCACCGTTTACTTATTGCACTATCTAGCATCACGCTTTATGTGTTGTGGGTAGCGGTGATTTTTTATAGTAATAGGAAAAAGCGCTCCGTCACCGATCCCCTAACAGACAATACACATGTAAAGAGCCGCGATAGTAAAAATCAAACCCTTATTGTTTATGCCAGCCAAACCGGCACCGCCGAAAAGATTGCGCGGGCTAAAGCGGCAGCATTGGCTGAGCATGAAATGATTACTTTGGTTTCCATGGCATCGTTAAATCTTGCGATGCTCGGCAACGTATCGAAGGCGCTGTTTGTAGTTAGCACTTATGGTGAGGGTGAGCCGCCGGATGCAGGCACTCGCTTTTATCACGCTTTGCAGCGAGCCAAAAAGAGTGGGGCCACACCTTTATCGAACTTGTCATACGAAGTTATCGGTTTGGGAAGTCGGGAATACAAACAGTTTTGCCGTTTTGCAGTGGCTCTTTATGAGAACGTAAGCTTACTGGGCGGTACGCCATTAACATCACTCACCACATTAGATAGTGGAAAAGGTGAACATTTAGTCCATCTTGATTCTTTAACGACTGAACCATCTGAACAAATGCAACCTTGGGTATTAGAACACCGAAAACAGCTCAATCAAGACGATACCCGTGGCTTATATGCAATAACCTTAAAGCAGCCGCCATCAGCCCGTGAGGCTGGTAAAGTGCCAATAGCTTGGGAAGCGGGGGATATCATTGATATTTACCCTGCCATGGCGCATGGGTACCTTTCTATGAAAGAGCCTTCGAGCCGGAACTTAAAAGAGCCTTCGAGCGAGAACTTAAAAGAGCCCTCGAGCGAGCACTTAAAAGAACCCTCAAGCGGGCACCCAAGAAAACGAGTCGGACGTTCGTACACCATAGCCTCGGCACCGCAAGAAAATGACTTGAAGCTGATAGTAAGAGAAGTACGAAAAGAGCATGGTGAACTAGGCTATGGCTCTGGTTTTTTAACGAGCAAATTGGCGATGAACCAGCCCGTATATGCGCAAATACGTAAAAACACGAATGCGGTTATCACCGATACGCAGTGTCCATTAGTGCTTATAGCGGCCGGAAGCGGTATTGCAGGCGTTAGAGCGCAACTTGCTAAACGAGCCATGCTTAAAGATGGCGGGCCAGTGTGGATTTTTTACGGTGAACGAAGCCCAGAAAAAGATGACATTTTGCCCAAAGCGCTATCTCCTTTTCACAATGCATCGTGTATTCATAAACGCTCGGTGATTTTTTCAAAGCCTTCTTTAGAGCCAAATATTGCACCAAATCAATATGTACAACACTTGATAGTAGAACAAGCTGATGCTTTGAAGGTATTCCTAGGTGTTAATGATAGTAGCGGTGTCAATTCCGAGGCTAGTCGCAACGCGCAAATTTATGTGTGCGGTCATTTTGAAGGAATGGGTAAGGGGGTTGATGCTGCCTTACAGGATGTACTTGGTAAACAGTACTACAGTATGCTTGTCGATAAAGGTCGATATCACAGAGATCTTTATTAAACTAAAAATCCGCTTATCACCGTCAACATCTCCTATGCATTTATAACTATTAAAAGTTTACCTCCGAAATATGCCAGCCAATTGCGTCTTTAACAAACGCATTAGGAAGTTGTAGATAATACTATTGCGGATAGCTATGAGTAAAAATACACAGGGTTGATTGGTATGGAGGCTGAAGGCATAACATAATGAGTTAACATTAAATTAACAAGCAAGTGTTATGGCTAAGATCCCGCGAAGCAAATCCAATGACCAGAACTCCAGCGAGTACAGCACAGAGATGGCGGCAACTCGGCGTCAATTCGTGAAAGATAAGACTGGCGCTGAAATGAATCATGTCGGTACATTTTCAATCGAGCCAGATACTTTGCCGGGCAATATAGAACACTTCACCGGTGTCGCCCAAGTGCCTATTGGGTTAGCAGGCCCATTGGTCATCGAGGGCGTAGATGCTCACGGGGAGTTTTATGTTCCAATGGCAACTACTGAAGGGACGCTAGTTGCCAGTTATAACAGGGGTATGCGGTTAACTGCTGAATCGGGGGGCGTTAAAACTACCGTTATTGATGATGCCATGCAGCGGGCTCCCGTATTTGTGTTTGAAGATGCGCGCGCTGCACTAGCTTTCGGGAAGTGGGTAACTGACAACTTCGAATTAATCAAAGCCAAAGCAGAGGAAACGACTTCGGTTGGTAAGCTGCGTGATATCGAGCAGTATGCCGTATCAAAAATGCGTTGGTTACGTTTTAACTTTACCTGTGGCGATGCGGCAGGGCAGAACATGGTTAGCAAGGCCACGCGACATGCTTGCCAATGGATGCAAGCGCAACACATAGCTGGGCTTGAACACTTTGCCCTATCGGGTAATTTAGATACCGACAAGAAACACTCTTTTGTGAATTCCCTACATACCCGAGGTAAGCGTGTGGTTGCCGAGGCCACTATTCCTGCTGATTTAATGAAATCATTAATGCATTGCTCGCCTGAAGCGCTATTCAAGCAACGCCAGTTGTCTAACATGGGGGCATTTGTGGCAGGCAGCGTGAGCAATGGAGCCCACTTTGCCAATGGGATTACTGCACTGTTTATAGCCTGCGGCCAAGATGTCGCAAATGTAGCCGAATCATCAGCAGGGTATACCTACAGTGAAATTACCCCGAATGGCGATTATTATTTTTCTATTACTATCCCTTCACTCGTCGTAGCATCTTATGGCGGTGGTACTGGGTTAGCTACGCAGCGAGAGTGCTTAGAAACGCTAGGGTGTTATGGCAAAGGTGGCGTGAATAAGTTGGCTGAGATCATTGCTGCTACTGTATTATGCGGCGAGCTATCGTTAGGTGCGGCGGTAGTGGCAGATGAGTGGGTATCCAGTCATGATGAATATGGTCGCAATCGCCCATAGCTTTTTTCGTGCAAGCCACTCGCGTAACTATTAATAATAGTGATTATTGTTGAAAAGTAACAATATACGGGTGAGTCTATCGGTTATAACAATCTTGATAATATAAAAGCGTTTTACGCATGAACCTACTTACCTTTTCCTTCGCCTTTTTCATTTTGGTGGTATCAATGACCTTTTCGTCTTCTACATCTGGGGCTTCTGACCACAACACTGATACGGCCAGTGCGAGTAAACAAAAGGCCGATACAGTCAAAATGTCAAATGAATCTCCATTAACAGTGTCAGCTAAAACGGTACCGCTGCCAAGTGCCGCAAGCGATGAACTTAAAAGCGCTATTTCCCAATACCCGATGCCATCGGTTGATGAAGTCAGTAGGAATACTCCTGAATCTGTAGCGCAGTGGCGTGAAATGATTCAAACAAGAAATGGGGAGCAAAAAAAGAAAATCAAAAAAATGCGCAAGCAGTTTGATGTTGATGTGTCTTTGGAAAAAATTAATGGCGTACCGGTCAGGCGACTTACGCCAAAGACAATTGCCCCTGAATTTAAAAACAAGGTATT
Organism: Alteromonas sp. 38; assembly: GCF_902506055.1. NCBI lineage: Bacteria > Pseudomonadati > Pseudomonadota > Gammaproteobacteria > Alteromonadales > Alteromonadaceae > Alteromonas > Alteromonas sp. 38. The sequence goes on along the minus strand of NZ_LR733300.1, from coordinate 4,226,860 downwards.
TATTGACGTACACGGTGGCGCTTACGTGTTTTTTTCCGGGCTGCCCAGCATAGAAGAAAGCTTGTTAATTGCCCATAGAGTGGGTATTACAGTGATTAGTATCGATTATAGCATGCCACCTCATGCGCCATTTCCAGCAGCACTTAACGATGTAGTGTCGGTTTATAGCAGCGTGGCTGCAGAACATGGCGCACAGAACCTTTTTATAGGTGGCACATCTGCAGGAGCAGGCTTAGTGCTTGCTGCCGTGCAAACGCTTATTGCTGACAAACAACCGTTGCCATCAGCAGTGTATGCCGGCACCCCATGGGCTGATTTGACGAAAACCGGCGATACCCTTTATACCAATGAAGGTGTTGATCGTATTTTGGTGACATACCAAGGATTTTTGGAAGCAGCGGCTAATCTATATGCTGGAAGCGAAAGCTTAACCCACTCCTCTATTTCCCCTCTTTATGGCAATTTTGATGGCTTCCCGCCTACGTTTTTAATATCAGGCACGCGAGATATGTTTCTAAGTGATACGGTGCGGGTGAATCGGAAGTTACGTGATGTGCAAGTACGCACTCAGTTAGAGGTTTTCGAAGGGTTATCCCATGCCGATTACGTTGTTGCTTATGAAACCCCAGAATCTCACTCTGTATACCAAGAGCTTAAGCAATTTCTACTAAGCGTGTGTACTAAAAGTAGCGACTAACCGCCGTTAATGACGGTTAACAACTTAAATGTACGACCTAGCCGGTTATTGAATAAGCATTACCGGTAAGGCGATACAAATACCAATAAGCACAACACACCAAGTAATGAGTGCCGCTATATTGGTTTTAGTGAGTACATCCTGGCGGGTGTTAATAAAGGGCTGTTTAACCTTTTTGTGACTAAGCCAATACACTCCCAGTGAAATACCAAGCGCGGTTGAAAAACCAATCACGTTCCACCAAAACCAAAATACATCTGGTTGGGCTAGCCACAGATAGATGTTTAAAAGCACGCCTGCAATAAGCCCAGTATTAACCTGCTTTGCTGAAAGATGTTTTGTGCACACGCCTAGAAAGAATGTCGCAAGAATAGGCCCGTAACATACAGAGCCAATCTTATTGATGGCCTCAATAATAGTAGGGGCAATATCGTCTACGACGAATGACAAGCTCAATGTGAGCAATCCCCAAAACATGCCTGCATACTTAGCAACCTGAAGGGTACTCTCTGGTGACAGTGTTTTGCCCGCAACTCGGCAATAATCTTCAACAGATACCGCCGCTAAGCTATTAATTGCTGAACTTAAAGAGGACATGGCCGCGGCTAAAATGGCTACTAACAACAAGCCTAAAATACCATTTGGTAGATAGTTAACAATGAAAATAGGCATCAGCCAATCAGGTTGGTCGGCAGGAATTTGTGCTAAAAATTCAGGGGTGGTCAGAGCCAATGTACCAATGATTAAGCCTGCAAAACAGTAAATAAGGGTGATAGGGAAACGTAAAAAGCTGGCGGTCATGATTATTTTCTTTAAATCACCTAGGCTTCTCGCTGACAGCGAACGCTGGGCTTCTGATTGGTCGCAGCCGTAATACGAAGCGTATAACACGATGCCACCAAAAATCATGGGCAGCAGGCCGAAACCTTCGCCATCAAACCCATAAGATGCGGTGTTTAGTGTAGTGAGTCGTTCAGGCTGCACTTGCTCAAGAAAGCTTGTCCACCCGCCTATGTGATATAGCCCAAAACCTAAACATACCAAGGCCCCTGCGACTATTAATACCATTTGCACAGCATCACCATACACTACGGCTTTCATGCCACCTTGAAGGGAATAAATGAGGGTTATAACCCCAATTAACAACACGCTTTGCCAGAACGCTAAGCCCATGGTGCTTTGCAGGATGATAGAAATCGCATAAATCATGACGGCGGTGGCAAAAGAACGGCTTATTTGAAACACCACGCTAATGAGCACCCGAGAAGAGCGGCCAAAGCGTTGCTCTAAAAAATCATAGACGCTGACTACGCCTGAGCGATACAAGGTAGGCAAGATAAAATAGAGTAGGGCTAGCATGGCAAGGGGAAGCGCAAGCTCGTATGACAACCAAATAAGACCGCCACCTTCTCTTAACCCCACAAAAGCAGGGGCCGAAATAAAGCTAACTGCAGATAGCTGCGTGGCCATAATGGAAAGGGAAAGTGGCTTCCAGCCCAGCTGTCGATTAGCAAGAAAGTAATCTTTTTTACTCACTTGCTTTCGAAACACAAACCCCATGATTAACAAACCCACGAGGTAGATAGCCACTACCGTGAAATCGACAAAGTTCATAGACGCTCACCGAGCAGATGCACAGCTATATTTGAAGTGTGTTGTAACTCGAGTAAAGCTGAAGTGAGAGCACCAAATACAAGCGTGCTTACGGTGAAAAGAAGGTTGTACTGGCGCGGCATAAATCTTCCCTGATAGTGAGCGTACGAGTTCGTTACTATTCAGATACGTTACCACAGGGTTCAAGCATGTGCTAAAAAGTGTTCGAACCACACCACGGCGGTTCGAACACGTGAAGTTATGAGCCGAATATCACCACAAGTACAGCCACTACTGCACCTAATCCCGCTATTCTAAGCCCATTTTTATACATAGGCAGCTTAGGCATAAACATCAAAAATGCAGAGATGACGAAAAACAAAAGCGCAACGCCAAAGCTAATGTTCAACCAGAATAATGGGCTGTTATTCGTCGCCTTGTGAAGCTTAACCATTTTTGCCAACACAAGAGGGTAGTCTTTACGAGTAATAGTAGCGACACCATCTGTTTTGTTATAGCTGCCCATATTTAACACAACTTGGCTGGCATTCTCTTCAACCACCTTTAAACCTTTCACCTTAATTTTTGATGCTACTTGTTTTCCGTTCAAGTCTAGAGACAACTGACGGACTTCAGTTTTATCGAATTTCAGGAAATCGGTGGGGCGAAAAATGAGTAACACGCCACTGATAGCATAAATTGCCATTATGCCTGCTAAGAAAAAGCCTAACCATCGGTGATATTTACGGACGGCCATATGAAATTTTGGTGATGCCATAACTGCTTATTAATAGAATTATTTATTGATGAGCCTTTATAAACGAGACTGAGCGGTATTTGAAGGGTGTAGGTAAGATTAACGCTATATTTAGCAGCTATTTTCTTTAAGCCTGCTACTTTTGTTGTAAATGATTGGTAGAAGCCACAAAGCTAGCATGGTACGAGCAGTGTAAAAAAGCTGCTACCACAATAGACTTTGGTCTAATATGGCGACGTCAAAAAGTAAATAATGTTTTAATGTTTAGATAAGCGTTTTTTAACGACAGAAAAGCGTTGTATATGCGTTTAAAAAAGAAATTGAATAATGCGGTGCAACATCGACACAGGACAATAATATGCAGTCAATAGCCATAGTATTACTCGGGATCGTGGGCATGCTCCTCGGGTGGTTCGTTTATTCGAAATTTATTGCCACGAAAATATTTAAACTAGACGATAACTTCACTACGCCTGCTCACGAGCTGCAGGATGGTAAAGATTTTGTACCTACCAATAAAGTGGTGCTCTGGGGGCATCACTTTACGTCAGTTGCTGGGGCTGCGCCAATTGTAGGGCCAGCTATCGCCGTGTACTGGGGCTGGGTGCCTGCCGTACTTTGGGTGATTTTCGGCACCATACTGTTTGCGGGTGTGCATGATATGGGGGCCTTGTGGGCCAGTGCTCGTCACAAGGGTAAATCGATGGGAGCCTTGTCTGAAAGTGTTATAGGCAAGCGTTCTCGTTCATTGTTTATGATTGTTATCTTTCTCGTACTATTAATGGTTAACGCCGTTTTTGGTGTGGTAATAGCAAACTCGTTTGTCTCTCAGCCCAATGCGGTTTTCCCTGCTTGGACGGCAATTGCCGTGGCCCTTGTTATTGGTCAGTTATTGAAACGCAACTTTGGGTTAGTGCCTCTTTGCCTTGTGGGTATCGTGGTGCTTTATGCCTCGGTTTATGCCGGTAGCTACATTCCTATTAGCTTGCCAGAAACCATGTTTGGTTTAGCTGACAAAGCGAACTGGATTATTATCTTATTTATTTACGCTGCCATCGCTTCGTTATTGCCAGTGTGGATGTTACTTCAACCCCGAGACTTTATTAACGGTATGCAGCTGTTGGTTGGCTTATTCCTACTTTATGGTGCGGTCTTCTTTGCTATGCCAGACATTACCGCGCCTGCCTTTAATACACAGACGGCCATGGACTCTCCCAGCTTAATTCCCTTATTGTTCGTTACGATTGCCTGCGGTGCAGTCTCAGGTTTCCACGGTATTGTGGCCTCAGGCACCAGCTCTAAGCAGTTAGATAAAGAAACTGATGCACGCTTTGTCGGTTATTTAGGGGCGATTGGCGAAGGTTCTTTGGCATTGATTACCATTGTTGCGGTTAGTGGTGTGGCATTTGCGGCCTCTCCAGAAGAATGGCATGAAGTCTACAGTCACTTAGGTGCAGGTAGCGTAGGTGCGTTTATTAGCGGCGGCGCGGCGCTTATCCATCAAGGATGGGGGCTGCCCGAAGCCTTTTCATCAACCATACTGGCGGTAATGGTTGTGCTGTTCGCGGGCACAACCATGGACTCTGGTGTTCGTCTTCAGCGTTACATTATTCAAGAGTGGGGCGATATTTATAAATTGTCAGCACTTAAAAATGGTGTGGTAGCCACTTTCTTAGCGGTTGCTTGTTGCTTACTGCTAGCGTTCGGCGCAGGTGGTTCATCAGGCGGTGGCGGTATGATCATTTGGCCGCTGTTTGGCTCTACAAACCAAATACTGGCTAGTCTTACCTTGTTGGTTATTTCAGTCATGCTGATTAAGATGGGAAGACCAGCCCGTTACACATTAATACCCATGGTATTCGTTTTGGTCATGGCTTTCTTTGCTGGGCTAATAAAGCTTAAAGAGTATTATCTTGCTGAAAATTACCTATTAGTTTTCCTAGATGCTGTGGTGCTAGTGGTGTCTGTGTTGGTGATGCTCGAAGCATGGTCTGTTGTGGCTAAACTTCGTAGCGGACATCAAGACGAAGTGGGCGAGAAGGAATAGCAACAGCGGTAAAAATAGTGGCTAGCGGCTATCACAACATTGTTGAGTGCTAGCTTTATACAAAGCCGACGTAGAGCGTTATTCTCTGCGTCGGCTTTTTTGTAGGCAATCGGGTTATTCGATGAGGTGGATTACTTATCGTTCATTCACGGTAGGCGCGTAAATTTGCTATCATACGCATTCGCCTGATTTGGTAAATTTACCGCCAAGTAAATTGGTACATTAAGCTGGAAGCTGGAAGTCGGAAGTCGGAAGTCGGATAGCAAGTCAGCAAAGCAAATCAGCAAGTGAAAAATATAAATGTTCAACGCGGTTCGTTTGGAGTGGTATGACTGACCTAATGCTATTAGTGCAAAATTTTATCAGCCTATTTATGGAGTCTGCTCCGTGGCTGTTACTTGGCCTGCTGGTGGCGGGGATTATGCACGAATTGGTGCCGGTTAGCTTTTTAGAACGTCATATGGGAAGCAGCTCTACAGCCTCTATCACCAAAGCCGCAGTAATAGGTGCTCCATTGCCTTTGTGTTCTTGCGGCGTTATCCCTGCGGCCATAGGGCTGCGTAGAAGTGGCGCGTCTAAACCATCGACAATTTCATTTTTAGTTTCTACGCCTGAAACAGGGGTAGACAGTGTCTCTGTTTCTTACGCATTACTAGGCCCCCTGTTCGCCATTGTTAGACCAATAGCCGCTATTGCTAGCGCAATCTATGCCGGTCTTATGGTGAGATGGTTTGATGACGCTAAGCGTCAGAAAGCAGAGCATTCAGATGCTCACTCTCTTAAGAGCTCTCATCAGTACCCTCATAAACACGCGGGCAGTGTATCTTGCTGTTCAAGTGAAGCCTCTATAGCTCCAGAGCAAGAAGAAGCCGCATCGCTGGATAAAGTACAAACTAGTTGTTGTGCCAGTGAAAAGCCAACCACAAGTTGTTGCGACGACACGCCAGCTATTCAGGGTAAATCAGTAAAACAAGCGAATAAACTCACCCAGGTGCTTCGTTATGCCTCGGGTAAGTTGCTAGAAGATATTGTGGTATGGCTACTTGTGGGCCTAGCTTTAGCCGCGGCCATTAAAACTTGGGTGCCAACGGATTTTCTCACTCAATGGGGCGATGGGGTTATCGCGATGTTAGTCATGGCCGTCATTGGTATTCCAATGTATATTTGTGCTACGGCATCTACGCCGCTCGCGGTGGGCTTTTTAGCTGCCGGATTATCACCCGGTGCGGTGTTGGTATTTCTCATGGCGGGGCCGGCTACTAATGTTTCTACCATGGGCATGATTAAGCAAGAAATGGGTTTTAGAACCCTTTGTTTATATTTGTTTAGCGTTATTTCTGCCAGTATTGGGTTTGGCTATTTGCTTAATTACGGAGTGTCAGCATTGTCGTTAGAAGGCCTAATTCACATGGAAAGCCAACTGCATAGTCATGGCGCTAACATTCAAGCGCTCTATGCGGCGTGCGCCATTCTACTTGCTGCACTAATGGCTCGATTAGGCGTTAAAAAAGTTAGCGCCAGAGTAGCGCAGCGTGAAGATAGCCACCAAGACTGTTGCGGCTAAGATAAAGCTCAAGATTATTGAGTAACTTCCGCTCATATTTACCTATATTTTAAGTAAATTGTTCGGTATTCGTAATTAATTCACTTGTGCCCTTGTAAGTCCCGTTAAGGCTTGCATAATGGTCGTTTGCTTCATACTCCGATTATCGGAAAGGACTCATGTTTTTACTCATCGTTTATGTACTGATTGCCTTGGGCTTTTCTTTTTTATGCTCAATTGCTGAAGCAGTCATTTTAAGTGTGTCCTCAGCCTACATCTCTGTTTTAGAAAAAGAGAATCGTCCTAGCGGTATCTTGCTACGAAAGCAAACCGATAATATTAATACGCCGTTATCGGCAATTTTAACGTTAAATACTATTGCGCATACCATGGGTGCTGCTGGCGCGGGTGCACAAGCGGCTAGTGTATTTGGCGAAGCATACTTAGGCGTGATTTCAGCGGTATTAACACTACTTATCTTAGTTTTTTCTGAAATTATTCCTAAAACCGTCGGTGCAACCTATTGGCGTGGATTGGCGCCAGTAACAGCCTATTTCCTTAAGTATCTTATTATAATTCTTAAACCCTTTGTGGTGATGTCTGAACTGCTCACCCGTGGATTTAAAGATGACAGTCCACTTCGAGGGTTAAGTCGCGGAGAACTTCACGCCATGGCCGAGTTATCAGGTCAAGAAGGGCAGTTGGCCAACCACGAGGCGGTATTTTTACAAAGCTTGTTAAGCTTGCACGAATTAAAAGTAAAAGATGCCATAACACACCGTACAGTGTTGTTTTCAGTGGCAGAGTCGATGACGGTAGAAGTGTTTTTCCACAAACACGCGCATATCGAGTATTCACGAATACCCATTTATGAAGACAAAGACTCGGAAAACATCACCGGTTATGTCATGCGTTCAGATTTATTAGTAGCGCAAGCTCGCGGGAATACTGATAAACCCTTATCTGAATATGCTAAAGACATGGTAACCATATTAGGCTCTATGCCTTTGTCGGTAACCTTCGACCATTTTATCGATAAACATGTTCATATGCTTTTAGTGGTAGATGAGTATGGTGGATTGGAAGGGGTGATTACTCTTGAAGATTTGCTAGAGCGCTTGCTAGGTGTGGATATTATTGATGAAAAAGACACAACGGTAAGTATGCGCAGGCTGGCGAAAATGATGACACGCCGCAAAGAGCGAATGATGGTCAAAAACGTACCCGATGAGTCACTCGATAAGTCTAAATCCAATGGTAACGCTGATTAGTTCTGTTCAGTCGATTCGGTAGGTAACCGCAAGCTGAAGCAGATTTTCGTGGAAGGCCTCGCTAGATACCGATGCAGCGTTTAAAAATCTCAAGTTTTCTTGGCGGCCTCGATTCACTTGCCACTCGGCAGATAATGCTATTTTCGAGCTCATTGCATAAGTGTAATTAACGGTAATGGCTTCCCCTCGGCTGTTATTGGGGTCATTTATGGTGTTGTCGTTATCTATCACTTGATACCAATCTAAACGTGTAGAAAGTTGATGTGCTTCATGGGTATACGTTGCAGCAATGTAGGCCGCGTAAAAGTCATTGTTGACAATATTTTCCCCCATCAAGGTATCACCTATCAGCGCTTGCCCGAAAAAGGTTACATTGCGGTTACGCATATGGCGAAGGGTTAACGCGTGAAATCGCGTGCGCCAAGCATATATCCTGTCAGGGTCGAAAATGAGTGGGTTGGCACGGTTATCGTAATAATAGTAACGTAGCTCTGAACGGCGCTTATGGGCTAAATGCACACCTGCGTAATAACCTATTTTAGTATCAATTTCACGAAAGGGATCTGTCCATGCCCAAGCGCCTATTCCTTCTTCAGATACCACGCCAGGAATGGGAGTGAATTTCACTCTATCATTGTTCAGCGACTGCCTGTCGTGTAGCGCAAAACCACGCCAAGATAACACGGTGCCTGTGGTGTCGTTACCCTTAAATAGGCTTCCTACCACTTTCCATGACCAGTCACGCCTTACTTGCCTGCCGTTTTGTCTTAAGCTTGCCTCTACACCGAACGTACGAAGTTCTTCGCCAAACCAGCTATTAATGGCTGAATTAGATAGAAAGTGTGGTGACAGCCACCCCATGTCGGTGTTTTCGGCAGAAATTGCAGGGTAGAAAAAGCCAAGCTTAACTTCTGGTTTAATCGTAGATGGAGTGAGTGGTCGGTATTGAGTATAGAGTTGGCTAACCCCGAGTTTTTGTTCTCCATCACTATACCCATTGGCCACAGCATGAAACTGCCAATCATCGCTGAGCACTTTATTGTACGCCAGGGCCGCTTGAGATAACGCGACTGCATTATTTTCAAAGCGCTGGTGGGAAGCGCCATTTTTTTGAAATGTACCAGCATTATCTGCTGAAAGAATGCTACCTCTAAGCAACAACCTTGTATCTGAAAAAGCGTGAAAACTGATGAAGCAAAAAATAGCGAGAATACAGCGGCTGAACATTAATAATCACCAAAACCATCGTCGAAATCATCATCGCTTGCTATCACTTTTGTTAAGGTTAGTGTGAAGCTTTTATCGCTGGTTAACTCAACTTCAGATTCAATAAAGGGCTTCTCGTTTGGCGCGTTAGGATGCCAAAACTCAACACTGTACTTGCCAGCGGGAAGTGAGATACCGGCGTTACCGTCATCTGCGGTTTTTACAAAATAAGGGCTATCGGCAATAACGATGTAACCTAGCATCCAATCGTGAATATTACAGCCAATATCCACAATTCCAGCTTGCTCAAAGAACAATGGTTCGGCGGTAAATTCTTTGTAGAGCTTTAGCTCAAACTGCTTAGTGGGTGAAAAAGAATAAACATGATGGAACACGTTATCGGCGTTAGGGAAGGTAACTTCTGTGTTCTTCTGTACTACAAGTACATGAGGGGCAAACTGCTTATTGATTTGATTCATAATTGCAGTTTTAGGTGTTGATTCTGCTTCTGAGTTTTTAGTTTCTGTGCTGGGTAAATCAAACAAAGGGGTGAAGATAACTACGCCGTCTTTTACGGGGGACTGTTCGGCGTCTAATAGGGTTATTGATGCGGTTACATTATCTGCAAGCGCATTAAATGGCGCAAGCATTACAATAAAGGCTAGCACAGCACGCTTATTGAAGTTTTGCGCCACGCGGTTAAACCAGCAAATGTTCGGTGTAAAAAAGCATAATCCACACATTAGTTCATTCATCTAAGAGTAACCCTATCTTTTGCTAAAAGCTGTTTTTTCAGTCATATAGAGACCGGAGGTAAAGCTGGTTTATTTCACAGTATTCTAAGCGTTTATATGAGCATCTATGTAAGTGTTTAAATAAGCGCATTGATTAATAATCTTTCTTTACGCTGCCTAACTTTATGGATGACGTTAGGCCAATCTTTAAGGTGCATTTACACATAAACGAGGAAAATACCTAGCAAGATATAATTATTAATAAAATAAGACTGTCAAAACATACCTACAAGAATAACCTTGCGTGACGGGTAAGGTTTTGTCCAGTTTAAACGATGGAGAATTTTCTAATGAGGTTGTGGTATACGTGATGAAGTTTATCGAGTTCTTCTCTATCGGCTTTACCGCCTTGCACCAAAGACTGAATGCTTTGGTCTAGCTCATATAAGCTTTCACGAATGTCTTGGTCAGCTATCATGCTTTGCATCCATGTAATCGCTGCAATTCTCTCGCCGCGAGTTACTGGTGTAACCTTATGCAAACTTGAGGAAGGGTAGAGTACAGCGCTACCTAGGTTACCTTTGACTTTCTGCTCGCCGAATCCGGTCTGAATAACTAACTCTCCACCTTCGTAATCGCTTGGGCTAGATAGAAACACCGTCATCGACATATCGCTACGCAAAACATCAGGGGTATTAGGAATACGCATAATAGCGGCATCTACATGATAGCCGTAAGTTTGCGATTCGCTGTAACGGTTGAAACAAGGAGGAAAAATGCGCTGAGGTAGCGCAGCAGAGACTACTTGCGGGTGGTTGCCTAGGCTTGCCAACAAGTTGTTGGCAAGCGCTTGAACCGTAGCGTGCTGCGCATCAGCTTGACCATTATTTTTAACCCCTGCTGCCATGCCCATTGCGGTCGCTTTTCCATCGTTAAATGGTACATCGGCTAAAGCAGCCCGATATTGCGCTACTTGGTCGGCGTCTAGTAGGTTATCAATAATGATCATCTTTTTGCGTTTCTCTTTAAACTAACTTAGAACTCGTAGTTTACCGTACCAGTTACGTTACGGCCGTCACCAATGTACATGAAGGCACCAGAGCGATAAGCGGCAGTCCAGTATTCTTCATCAAACAAGTTTCCAATGTTAACACGGAACGTTAGTTTTTCAGATGCGTAGTAGTTTGCAAACAAGTTAAATACTTGATAGTCAGGAACGACAATTGAGTATTCCCCAGTATCTGCGCTGTAACCTGCCGCAGTGTCAGGCTGACCACCGAACATTTCCGACTTGTACGTGTAGTCACCACCAAACGCGAATTTCTCATTGGGTTGATAACGCAACTGCAAGTAGAAACTTTCATCAGCGAAGTTACTTAATGCAAGACCAATATTAGACTCTGTGAATGAGTCTAGTACTTCTGAGTCCATGAAGGCGGCAGAGGCTTGAACACTAAACTTCTCAGTAATATCACCACTAACACCAAACTCAACACCTTCAACGCGGTTTTCACCCGTGTTTAATGTACCAATGGTTGAGTAGTCATCTTCACCGATACTTTCATGTACATCGCTTTTCGTAATGCGGAAGATTGATGCATTTGCCATCAATTTTTCATCAAATAGCATCCATTTTGTGCCAATTTCGATGTTTTCAACATGCTCTGGATCAGCTTGCGCAGCTTGTTCAGGCGTACCACATAGTCCACCGTAACCACAGTTCGCGCCAAGGTCAGACTCGCCGCCATTGATGTTCGTTGCAGTGCTGTAAGAGGCGTAAACATTACCGTGTTCAGTAATGTCATATACTAAACCTAAGTGCCCGTTAAACAACTCATCAGAAAACTCATAAAGGTCGCGACTTGTTTGGTTGCTATAGTCGTAGCTATCCATACGTAGGCCAAAGAACACGTCTAACTTATCGGTTAACGCAAAGGTATCCATGGCGTAAATGGCATAGGTTTCAATATCGAAAAGGGCATCTTCATCACCACGTTCAATGGTTCTGTCCATTAATGACCCGATGTTATCGATAAGGTTTCCATCACCATCAAGGATACAATAGCTTTGTGATACGCCACGACGACCACCAATTGCACAGTTAGTATTTAGGTTTTCAATATCAAAAACACCGTTATCAACCGATTCATCGCTGTACTCAAAACCAAATACTAAACGGTGATCTAAGCCTGCAAATGACGTGTCCCAGAAAAGGTTAAATTGAGTCGTGAAGTAATCTACTTCTTGCCAGCCTTGGTGAGTGCTAAGTCGAAGTGTATCTACACCTGGTGCGGTTTCATCAGAATCATCACGCGTTGTCGCGCTCATACCGGTCGTTACGTATTCGTTTTCAGTGTTACCTGCACGAGTCGCGTTATAAAAACGAACATTGTCGCTAATTTCATATTCGGTACGGAAGGTAAAAGTGGTGACTTCTGAGTTTTGGAAGTCGTCATCTTGTGCATAAACAGGAATATCTTCTAACGGATAACCCGCATCACGGTCGTAGTAACTCCCTAAGTCAGGCTTATCTTCTGCATTAAGGTAATAAACATCACCAATGAAAGACAACCTGTCGTTAGGGTTTAGTACGTAAGAAAGCTGAACACCATCACGTCCACGTTCAATGCCTTCGCGACCCGGCTTGTCTTCTTGAGACGTGAGTGCATTAACACGAATTGCACTGTTTTCCGTTAAGGTCTTGTTCAAATCTACCGTTAAGCGCGTGTGCTCATCGGTACCAACGGCAGCATCAACACGACCAAAGTTATAGCTAGTAGAGGCTTTTTTCGTAATGCTGTTTACCGCACCGCCTGAAGAGCCACGGCCAGCAAATGTTGAACTTGGGCCTTTAGTAATTTCAACACGCTCGGTGGCGAAACTTTCACGGGTAGTCATACCTGGGTCACGCAAACCATCAACAAACACATCGCTGCGTGCTTCGTGGCCACGTATTACATAGCGATCACCAAAAGCATTACCATTCTCACCTGTGCCAAGAGTTACACCGGCTTGCGCAGCAAGAATATCTTTAAGGTCAGTTTTACCACTTTCTTGAATTTGGTCTTGTGTAAGAACACTAATGGTTTGTGGTGTATCAACAAGGTCGGCTAAACGACGAGGATCGCCAGACTTGTCATAGCGATAGATAGACTGCTGAACACCATGGATGCGAATTAGCTCAATTTCGTCTTGTTGCGCTTTACATTCCGCTTCGGTTTTATCTTTACAGATTTCAGTTTCTTGAGTTTGTGCAATTGCAGCGCCGTGTCCGAAAGCTAAGGCCGCAGCAATGGTTTGTGCACCCATCGTTAACGTTTTATTTATCATTGTGTGTGTTTTCCCTATGTGTGTTGAGGCACAGAAGTGTATTCAAGTAGTAAATGAATGTAAATACTAATGAGAATAATTCTCATGCGTTATTTATTGGAGGGTTTTTAGAAAAACTTAAAGGGCTGCTTTAAAGGGGATATAACAGAAAATGGAAGGTGGTTTGCAAACCACCTCAAATAGCGTAGCGCATCATATCTTTGGGAAGTTAACGGAGACAATCACTCCGCGTTTGTCATCTCGATTGGCCAGGGCGAGCGTACCTTGATGAAAAGCGACAATAATGTCAGCGATATAGAGCCCCAAACCTAGATGCGGTGAACCTGCTGATTGCGCCGCCTCAGAATCAGGGCGAACCGATACCATTGATTGTACGAGTTGTTTTTTCATGCCTTCGGGCAATAGGGGGCCAGGGTTGTTCACAGTGAGGATAATTCTTTTATCTTTGGTATAAACTGCCACATCTATGATGTCGTCGGGTTGACTAAAATCGACCGCGTTAGAAATAATTTTATCAAACATTTGCGCGATAAGGTCGGGGGCGCCCTCGAGAACGGCAGCGTCTGATGCACAAGACAGTGCAAATTGCCTATCGGTGTAAGCATGTTGATACCCACCCACGCAGCCTTTAATTACGTCAATCAGGTTGAATGTAGTCACATCTTCCTGCGCAATGGCTTGCTCTAGTCGGGTGGCTTCACTCATGGCATTTAAAATAGAACTTAACCGACTTATACCGGACTGGGCACGTTGAACGAATACATCTTGTTGTGTACTGCTTTGCACGACCGCGTTTGCTTGGTCTTCTTGAGAAGTATTAGGCTGCTGAGTTTTGGCTTGAGTACTGTCTTGGGCACTCACTTGAGACAACGCGTCAAGAGACGACTTCACCACGGCTATTGGGGTTCTAAGTTCATGGGAAAGCCGAGAAGCCATGTTCTCTAAATAGGAGTTATATTGCTGTAATCGCGTTAAAACATCGGAAAACGCTCGCGACAGATCGCCAATTTCATCACCCTCTTTGGCAACCGGTAATTTACCGACAATCTTACCGTTGGCATCAATGATTGCCTCGGTGTTATCTCGAAGCCGCCTAATACGATTGGATATTCTGCTGGCAAAAAGTAATAAACCTAAAGTACCCAGTAACATGACTGCCAAAATCACGTGAAATAATTGCTCTAAAGCGCGGTTTCTCAATGTGCGGATACCGTTCGTGGTTTGCTCTACCACCACAGCACCCATTACTGCGCCCTCAATAAAAATAGGGTAAGCGGCAGACACCACCACGGCTTTGTTATCGGGTGTTAACCGCCATAATGAATCCGGTTGACCGTTAAGGGCTAAGCCTATATCTCGGCCAGCCAACGCGTACGCATCTTCCAGTTCATCCACAAAGTCGGCGGGTGGCTTTGTGAGAATATGGTAATACAAGGGCAGTAGCCAATGGGTTTCCACCCATTGCCATACCGGGTTTTCGCTTGCCTCTCGCTTGGCAGTATTTAGCCCTGAAGCCGTTTGTATATCGCCTGCTCGCGCCAATACCCGCTTATGGTTGTCTATCACCCACACTCTGGAATCAGCATATTTTAGCCCTGCCAATATGCGCTCAATTTCTGGTGACGGTGTTACCACAGTCCCTAGCTCATCAATATTATTGGTGTTGGCGGTGCCTATGGCATAGCGTTTCTGCCTTGTTACTGGGTCGTCAACATCAACAATGGCAAAGGCGAGTGCACCTGATGTCATTGAAAGGGGAAAGCGAAGTTCAATATTATAGCCAGTAGCGGTTTCTTGCCAGCGACCTTGAATGCTAAGCGCATTTTCTACAGCGCGATATGCTGAGCCAGATTCTGCTAGTTTAAACGCATTTACCCAGCCACTTTCATAGGGGGCTACTACGTATCGTGCTAAATTACCTGCTGGGGTTTGCATACCAATAAGTAAATGGTCACCCCGCTCCACACTTAAACTATTTGCCTGTCGCCACAACAAGGCATCGTCGGTAACGTTGAACATGGCATACAGAAACTGATCATATCGGCCTACCATATGCTCGAATGAGAGGCTAATCGCTTTATCTACACTAGCGGTGCCTCTATTCTCGCTAGCGGCGCCCTTGTTTTCGTCGTTAGTGTGAAGGTTAGTAAAGCGCTCAACAATTTCACTTGCGCCATAGTGGGTAAGCAAGTCGTCAACTTGTTGCCAATCGTTTAGTTCACCGTCAAGCTGAATAGGATAAGGAATGGGCGGGGCGTATAAGTCAGTGCCAGGGCGTACGTCTTTTAAATAGGCCGATTCGCTGTCGAATAACGCAGGGCGCTCATGTAGGGCGGTTGCTACCGCCCGCGCCGTACCTATCATAGTTTGTTCTTGGCCTGTGCGAAGGTATTGCTCTAGCTCCCATACGTAATTATACCCAAGGTAGGGAATGGCAAAAAAGAACAGCGACAACACAAGCAGCTGTAAGCGTATGGAAAACCTTAACCGCATATTAGCAATACCTTACAACTGCCATCTGTACCCCATACCGTAAACGGTATCTATGTGGTCGAACTGCGGGTCTAATTGAATGAATTTTTTGCGCATACGTTTTATATGAGAAGTAATGGTGGTGTCATCTACTACCATGCGCGACTCATCCATTAATTGTTGCCTACTTTTAACATGGCCTGGGTGTTTAATCAGCGCGTGTAACATCCAAAATTCTGTCACTGTCAGGGCGACAGGCTCGTCGCTCCAACTTACTGTCATACGAGAGGCATCCACTTTTAATTCGCCTATACGAAGCTCGTCCTTTTGCTCGACAGGGGCTGACATTAAATCGCTTCGTCTGAAAAGCGCGGCGATACGGGCAAGTAGGTGAGCCATGCTGATATCTTTAGTTAAGTAGTCGTCGGCACCCATGCGAAGCCC
Source organism: Alteromonas sp. 38 (assembly GCF_902506055.1). Classification (NCBI taxonomy): domain Bacteria; kingdom Pseudomonadati; phylum Pseudomonadota; class Gammaproteobacteria; order Alteromonadales; family Alteromonadaceae; genus Alteromonas; species Alteromonas sp. 38. The sequence goes on along the minus strand of NZ_LR733300.1, from coordinate 4,210,766 downwards.
GCTGATGGTGTCTACGTCGTTGTCTCTAGCGGTAAAAAAGATAATAGGCAAAGTGGGCGACAAACCTCGCAACTGCTGACATAGCAAAAAACCGCCTTCCATTTCTTCTTTTAAACCAATATCAATGATGGCTAAATCTGGCAATGCTTCGTTAAACGCCTGAGTTGCCGAGGGGCGATCTTCAAACGCATTCACCTTGTAGCCTTGTGCTCTTAGGGCAACAAGGTAGTTTTCTCTGATAGCAGCATCATCTTCTACTAGCGCAATTGTTTTAGGCATGGGATCTACTCTCAATCATTATTGGCACTACTATACCTTGGCAAAAGCGCGCGTGCCTGAGTTCGGCGCAAATTCCATAAAGTCGCCCGCTTTTGGCCATATTTGCCATTAAACAAAATAGCTTTTCCATTATTGTGCCCTGATATTGCCTTGTCTGCTTGGTTAACTATATCTGTGCTTGGGAAGACAGATTGACTCAAGTATGACTCACTTTGGTACGCCAACCCCTTGCACTGTGCCTAACCCCCAACTAGGTGCAGTGCTTTTTTATACCTGCCACCGTTGGTTAAGCCTCCTTTATCTCGTTCTCTTCCTATTTTTGTTTGCTTGCGATAATCGTTAATCACCCTGAATAGTCTGTAACCCAGTCAGTAAACGAAAGGGCAAAAATGCTCAATATCGATAAAGGAATACATTGAGGCTTCGATAAAAAATCGATAAAAATAGCAAAATAATCGGCTAGCTCAGGGGAGTTGCAGACAGATGGGATAATAAGTGTGACATAATTACCCCCTTTTTTATTTCGTCTTTGAATTAGTGATAGCATGAGTGGAATGGGTATTGAATATCCCTATTACGGCAAGGGTTGAATTACTAACATTTGCCAGCACTATGCTTAAAACACGCTTACGGTAGGTATACCGTCATATTATCACTGTTGTCGGTGTATTATGGCAGATTGGTAATCACTTCAACTTGCGTCAAACTGAATTTATAGAGCATTTGATTTACAGGGCTCTCGATTTACAGAGCACTCCATTTCTGGAGGCCTCAAATTACGAGCAACTTACGAGCAACTTACGGGCAGCACATGAAAGCGTTGGATATATCAGGCTTAACCAAAACGTATAAAGGTGGCGTACAGGCACTTAAAGGCGTAGATCTCACTGTCGATAAAGGTGACTTTTTCGCTTTACTTGGGCCTAATGGCGCGGGTAAATCTACCACTATCGGGATTATCAGTTCTTTGGTTAATCAAACCGATGGCAAGGTATCGATTTTTGGCTACGACCTTCATACCCAAAAAGAGCAAGCCAAAGCATGTATTGGTTTAGTGCCACAGGAATTCAACTTCAATCAGTTCGAAACCGTGATGCAAATTGTGCTCAATCAAGCGGGTTATTACGGCGTGCCCCGAAGCATAGCGAAAGAACGGGCTCAGAAGTATTTAGCTCAGCTCGATTTATGGGAAAAACGCGATGCCAGAGCCCGCGAACTATCAGGCGGCATGAAACGCAGGCTAATGATTGCCCGCGCGCTTATGCATGAGCCTCGTTTATTAATACTTGATGAGCCTACCGCCGGTGTAGATATAGAAATTCGCCGTTCAATGTGGGGCTTCTTAGAGGAGATTAACCGCCAAGGTATTACCATTATCTTAACGACGCATTACCTTGAAGAAGCAGAAATGCTGTGCCGCAACATTGCCATTATTAACAAAGGCGCCATTGTGGAAAACACCAGCATGAAGGCCTTATTGTCGAAGTTGAACACAGAAACGTTCGTGCTGGACATTAACCTTGGTCAACAAAAGCCGTCCCTGATGGGTTACGAAAGTCGTTTACTTGACGACCATACTTTGGAAGTCGATGTGGAAAAGGCAGAAGGGTTAAACCCTGTTTTTGCTCAATTGACCGAACAAGGCATTCAAGTATTGAGTATGCGTAATAAATCAAACCGATTAGAAGAGCTGTTTGTGCGTTTGGTTGAAACGGCAAAGGCAGAGGGTTAAACATGAATTCACAGGCAAACACACAGTCTGAAGAAAAGATTGGCTGGTTCAAGCAAAACTACGTGGCGCTAACCACTATTTGGATAAAAGAGTGCACTCGCTTTTTACGCATTTGGATCCAAACCTTAGTTCCACCCGCTATTACCATGAGTTTGTATTTCGTGATTTTCGGTAGCCTTATCGGTAACCGAATAGGCGAAATGGGCGGCTTTTCTTACATGGAGTTTATTGTTCCAGGCTTGATCATGATGTCGGTTATCACCAACTCATACGCAAATGTATCGTCGTCTTTTTTCAGTGCGAAATTTCAGCGAAATATTGAAGAGTTATTGGTTTCTCCGGTGCCCACTTCGGTGATCATTCTAGGCTTTGTAGGGGGCGGTGTAGCAAGGGCAGTGCTAATTGGCATTATTGTTACTTTGGTATCGCTGTTCTTTGTTGATGTGCAGATACACCATATCGGTATCATTATTCTTACCGTACTACTGACCTCATCATTGTTTTCAACGGCAGGGCTAATTAACGCCATTTTTGCAAAAACTTTCGATGATATTAGTGTTGTACCTACCTTCGTATTAACCCCGTTAACCTACCTTGGCGGCGTATTTTATTCCCTTACTCTTTTGCCTGAGTTTTGGCAGTGGGTAAGTAAAGCCAACCCTGTTGTGTATATGGTGAATGGGTTCCGCTACGGGTTCTTAGGGGTTTCAGATGTTGACGTTACCTTATCGTTAGCATTATTAGTGGGCTTTAATATTGTGCTGTTCGCTGTTGCTTATTACCTGCTTAAAACAGGTAAAGGAATACGTAGCTAATGGCTAGCGGGAACTCCAGAGGGATTACAACAAATCAAGAAGGTGTGCACGAAAAGCTCGATGAACTAGTAAAGCGTTACAAGTCATCTGAAAACCAGCGCCCCATTGGCGAGCATACGCAGCTCGCCTTCAATGAAGCAACCGAATGGCTTGACGGGTTTACCGGCTATATTATTTTAGACTCTTGCTGTGGCGTGGGTGAAAGCACAGCAAATATTGCTAAAGCGAACCCTGATTGCCGCGTTATTGGCTTAGATAAATCGGCGCTGCGGGTGGACAAGCATCAGCATTATTCAGCTGGGCAAGATAATTATCGAGTTATTCGCGCCGATGTGAATGATTTTTGGCGATTGGTTCACCGGGCAAATTGGAAGGTGAGCCAGCATTGCTTGTATTATCCAAATCCGTACCCGAAGAAAACCCAGGTGCAAAAACGCTGGCACGGTAGTGCTGCCATGGCAGACTTGATGGCCATCACCCCGAATATTGAAGTGCGTAGTAATTGGTTGGTTTATTTAATGGAATTTGCTCAAGCTGCTACGCATTACGGCTTGGTATCGAATGTAGCTGAAATTACATCTGCTAACGCCATGACCCCTTTTGAACGAAAATATCGCGCTAGCGGCCAACACTGCTGGTCACTTAATTGCTATTCAGAAGAGGCCGATTGCGGCGCGTAGAATAAAGGCGAGAACAGCTACCGGCGCCTAGTGATGGGGTGTATTTGGTTGTGGAGGGCTAAAGACATAGCCTTGGGCATACTGAATGGGCAGTTTGTTCACGCTTTCCAGCAGTAAATCTGTTTCAATATGTTCTGCTACCACGCTAATAGCACGCGCTTGGCAGAGAGCGAGCAAATTGTCGACGTAATCTTGTACGGCGTCATCTTTTTCATAGTGGCTAATCAAACCTCCGGCTAATTTAATGCCGTTAATCGGCATATTCAGTATTGCATTAATATTGCCGGGGTTTTCACCCACGTTATCTAAGAAAACCCCGAGTCCTGCCTCAGTGCTTCTCTCAACAAACGCTTGCATTAACGCTGGGTGGGTTAATGCACTGGCGGCGCTTATCTCAACACTGACTCTTTCCGGGTTGGGGTAGTCTATTAAATGGGATAGAAGCGTATTGGTCAGGCTTTCGTTTAGTAAATCTCGCGCACTAATATTAATGCTCCAAGGCACTTGTACATGGCGAAAATAACGGGCACTTTGGCAAAACATGGCTTCAGTAAGGGCTTTAACGTGTTGCTCACGTTCAATCAGGTAGAGAAATTCGCTAGGTAAAAAGGTTTTGTCTTCGGCGGTAATTAAACGAGCTAAGCACTCGTAACGCCACACACGCTTCGACCTTAAATCTATGATAGGTTGGAAGTAGGGCACGATATTATTGATAGAAACGGTTTCACTTACGGCTCTTATTGGCACACTGCAGCCTTTATTTTTATTCGTATGTATAGCCAAAATATAGCATTACCCGTCATCATTTGAGAAGTTTAGGTTACTTCACAGTAATGATAGCGAATTATCACCACAGAATATCTTGCGCTGATACACGGTCAAATCATCGGGATACGCTTGGCGTAGTGGGCAATCTGAGGTAAAGTTCGTGACCCTGAAAGTATTATGATCGCTTTCAGCGTAGGCAACGAAGTTGGGTTGTGTTTTCTTGATAAAGAGTCATTTCAAAGTGAGGTTGGTTGAGTGGGTGAAGCGCAAGTTAGTCTAGAGCACCTGTTTAGGGTCTTTACCAAGCCTGAACACAAAGACTCAAAGATGGCTCAAATTGAACAGCATTTATCTGACAATATCTTAGATTTTTTGTCGCAGCACGTTGTTACCAAAAAAACCTCACTGGAAGAGATTGAGAAAGACTTCTCGGACTCAAAAGTACCTGAATCGCCAGAGTTTGTTTCAACCCACGCTGAAAGCTTACTAGATAAACTGGTTGCCCATTCGGTAAATACTTATTCACCCACGTTTATCGGTCATATGACCTCTGCATTACCGTATTTTCATTTGCCCCTGTCTAAGTTGATGGTGGGACTTAATCAGAACTTGGTAAAAATAGAAACCTCGAAAGCCTTCACGCCCCTTGAGCGTCAAGTGCTAGGTATGATGCATAACCTCGTTTATGACGAATCAAAAAACTTCTACGATAGTCACTTACACAGTGCTAAGCGTTCTTTAGGCGCTTTTTGTTCCGGTGGTACCATTGCCAATATTACCGCCTTGTGGGTAGCTAGAAATAAAATTTTGGGCCCGCAAGAGGGGTTTGCTGGTGTAGCAAAAGCAGGGCTTGCTGCGGCTTATCGCTTCCACGATATTAATCATCTTGGTGTCATGTGCAGTAAGCGTGGGCACTACTCCCTATCAAAAGCAGTCGATGCATTGGGGTTAGGTCGTGAGCAATTACTATCCCTACCTGCCCCGAATCAAACCCTCGACCCTGAAAAAGCACTCGCCGCAGGTAAACGTTATCAGGAAGAAGGCAACAAGTTGCTGGCCATTGTTGGCGTTGGTGGTACTACTGAAACAGGGCATGTCGATCCGCTTAACGAATTGGCTGATGTAGCTAAAGAATTAGGATGTTGGTTCCATGTTGATGCCGCATGGGGTGGGGCAACCTTGTTCTCATCGCAATATAAACACCGCTTAAAAGGCATTGAGCGTGCCGACTCAGTTACTATTGATGCCCATAAACAAATGTATGTGCCCATGGGGGCAGGTATGGCGTTGTTCAAAAACCCTGAAGATGCCAATGCAGTGCGCCACCATGCCCAATACATACTGCGTGCAGGATCTAAAGATTTAGGCGCGACTACCCTTGAAGGTTCGCGTAACGGTATGGCCATGATGGTGTACTCTGCCATGCATATTTTTGGTCGTAGGGGCTATGAGTTGTTAATCGACAGAAGCATCGAAAAAGCGGTCACCTTTGCCGATATGATTGCCAAGCACCCTGACTTTGAGTTGACCACGTCACCTACACTGTCATTGCTGACTTATCGAGTCTGTCCTGCTGGCCTTCAAGAAAAGGTTAAACATGCGGATGAGGCCACTAAGCATAAGATTAACGAGAAGCTTGATAGGCTGACTGTAATTGTACAGAAGCAGCAACGTGAGGCAGGGAAGTCTTTTGTCTCTCGTACACGCTTAGAAGCGCCAGAATACCCCACTAACTGTATTACTGTATTCAGGGTGGTGTTAGCGAACCCGCTTACCAGTACTCAGGACTTACGCAATATACTTAACGAGCAGCACGTTATTGCTACCGGTACTAAACTTTATAAAGAGTTAGTGAAGATGATAGAGACAATACCTGTTGTCTGATAAATCGCGCTGACTATTCGGGTTATTAGGATGACTCATTACTAGCAAATGAAAGCAGATACAAAAAAGCCCCCGCATTCGTACGGGGGCTTTTTTTTAATGCGTCATTAACAACGTAAGCTTTAAAGCGCGGTATTAATACCGGAGCCTATACGTGGGTTTGTACCTAAACTTGGATTTGGAGGTTGTCGATAAGACGGGTGTTACCCAGAAACGCCGCCACCAAAATAACCAAGTGTGTATCGGTTTGTTTGGCAGGCTTTAAACTTTGAGCATTAACAATATGCACATAGTCATTGTTGAAGCCTGAATCGGTGAGGCTATCTGCAAGGTCGGCTGCCAAGGCGACATAATTTCTTTCGCCCGCTTCTATACGCGCTTTCAATGCCGTCATTTCACTGTAAATAGTGGCGGCAGTATGGCGTTGCTCGTCGGTCAAATAACCGTTGCGTGAGCTTAAGGCTAAGCCAGAAACGTCTCGCTGTGTGGGAATACCATGAATGGTCACACCCATAGAAAGGTCGCGCACCATGGTGCGAATAACCTGCAACTGCTGAAAGTCTTTCTCGCCGAAAAAGGCATCATCAGGGTGAACCATATTAAATAATTTGCTCACCACGGTGGCTACGCCACGAAAATGCCCTGGGCGACTTGCTCCGCACAAGATATCTGAAATGTCAGGTACTTCTACGACGGTTTGATGTTCAACGCCGCCGGGATACATATCAGACACGCTCGGTAAGAAGACGGCGTCAACACCGGCTTCAATAAGCTTGGCTTTGTCTTCTTCAATGGTACGTGGGTATGCATCTAAATCTTCATTAGCACCAAATTGCATAGGGTTAACAAAAATGCTCACCACCACCCGGGCATTATGTGCCTTGGCGCGCTTAACCAGTTTTAAGTGCCCATTGTGGAGATTCCCCATGGTAGGGACGAATCCTACGGTGTTGCCACTGCGTTTCCATTCGCCAGTAAGTTTTCGTAATGACGCAATGTCGTCAACAACCTTCATATTTAAACCTCGTTACTCAAAGCTGTGCTCAGGGGACGGGAAGGCACCACTTTGTACTTCTGCGATATACTGCTGAACGGCCTTGCGCATATCGCCCGTCTCGGCAAGGTAGTTTTTTGAAAACTTCGGCATGTAATTGGCGCTTATACCAAACATGTCATGCATCACCAGAATCTGGCCATCAGTATCATTTCCGGCACCAATACCGATAACGGGTACGCTCAACGCTTCGCTTACGGCTTTGCCTAACGAAGACGGTACGCACTCAAGCACTAGTAGCTGAATGCCTGCCGCTTCAAGCGCTTTCGCTTCAGCTAGCAGTTTTTCTGCTTTGTCGGCTTCACGGCCCTGTATTTTAAATCCACCAAAAACGTGAACCGACTGCGGCGTGAGCCCTAAATGACCACATACAGGCACGCCACGCAAATTCAAACCCTGAATGGTTTCACATAACCAGCTCCCGCCTTCCATTTTAATCATGCTTGCACCCGCTGCCATAAGCTTGGCTGCATTCGCATAAGTTTGTTCTGGCGTCGCGTAGGACATAAACGGCATGTCAGCTAATACGAAGGCACGTTCGGTGCCTTTCCTTACGCTGCGCGTATGGTATTCAATATCTTCAATGGTCACCGGTAAGGTGTCGCTTTCTCCCTGAAGCACCATACCCAGCGAATCGCCAATTAGTAAGGCATCAATACCTTGCTCATCAAACATTTTAGCAAAGCTGGCATCGTAAGCTGTTAGTGAGGTAATTTTTTCGCCGGCTTGCTTCTTTTTGAGCAAGCCAGAAACAGTAATTTTCTTCATAGCAACCTTCCAGGGAAAGAGTAATGTGGCGAACTATACGGATTTTGAAGCTAAATGGAAGGGCGCAGGCGTTTAAGGCCATCAAGTGAGCACTTAGCAACCCAGTGAGAAATAGGTTTTCCGTCGGGCATGACCATAGATTGGGCTATTTCAAAGAGAGGAACTAACACAAATTCCCGCTCAGACATGCCAATATGTGGCACAGTAAGATCAGGCGTAGAAATAGTTTGGCTACCGTAAAGTAATATGTCCAAATCTAGGGTTCTTGCGCCCCAGCGTTGGCCCTTACGTTCACGGCCAAAATCGTGTTCGGTACGCTGGAGTGCACTTAACAACTTATCCGGTGCTAGCATTGTTTCAATTAGGCATACCGCGTTAATGTAATCCGGTTGGTCTTGCGGGCCCATAGGTTTACTTGCATACAGCGACGAGCATGTCAGCACCCGAGTACCTTCAAGTAAACCCAGCGCAATAAAGGCATCTTCAACGTGTTGAACTGGGTCACCTAGGTTACTGCCTATAGCAATATAAACGTGCTCTTTATGCATCAGTATTTCTCGATGCTGGGCGGCGTTTACGCTTTCTTGGTTTTGGGCCATCACCTTCTTGGCGTCGTAAGTCGTTTAACATTTTCTTTTGCTTACCGGGTTCGCCGTGTTGAAAATGCGTCCACCACTGAGCTAGCTCCAATAGGGCTCCGCCTTCAACTTGCCCGCGAACGAGTAGAAAATCGTAGCCAGCACGAAATTTAGGGTGGGTTAACAGCTGAAAGGCACGACGGCCGAAACGCTTAGGAAGGCGTTGCTGCAAAATCCAAATGTCTCGAATAACCGTGGAAAAACGCTTAGGGATCATAATGCGTTGTGTTTGCTTCGCAATCACTTCTGTTGATGCGAGATTAAAAGCATCGTGTGCGTTTAAGCCAGACTCCGCTTGCAAGATTTGCGCGCGCTCCTCTAATGGGTACCAAAGCAGTGCAGCATACAAAAATGCAGGTGTTACCCGTTGATCGTTATTAATTCTTTCATCGGTGTTTTGCAGTACTTTCAAAACAAACTGCATTTCACGACTGTTTTCGTCTTCGATAAGTGGCGCAAGTTGCGGGAATAACGGTGCAATTAAGCCGTACTCACGCAGCATCATAAAGGTTTTTTCACCTTTTCCAGATAAGAATAGTTTTAACGTTTCTTCGAACAAACGGGCGGCAGGAATATTATTTAATAACCCAGCCAGCTTTTTGATTGGTGTAGCAGTGTCGTCGCTTATACGCATTGAAAGCTTAGTCGCGAAACGCACGGCGCGAAGCATTCGAACCGGATCTTCACGGTAGCGAACTTCAGGGTCGCCAATTAAACGTACTTCACGCTTCTCAATGGCTTCTAGGCCATTCGCAAAGTCTTTTACCGTGAAATCAGCCACACTGTAGTACATGGCATTAAACGTAAAGTCTCGGCGTTCGGCATCTTCTTCAATACTGCCAAAAACATTATCTCTAACCAGCTGCCCATGGGCATCTCGTTTCGACACTGCTTTGTTCTTCGGTACTTCTTTAGCCTCAGGCTCTTCGTTGTGATGGCCACGAAAAGTTGCTACTTCTATTACTTCACGGCCAAATACAATGTGAGCGAGTCTGAAACGACGGCCAATTAAACGGCAATTTCTAAACAGCCCCTTAATTTGTTCCGGTGTGGCATTGGTGGCCACATCAAAATCCTTTGGCTCATGCCCCATCAAAATATCGCGAACACAACCTCCGACCAAATAGGACTCGAAGCCTGCTCCGTTAAGGCGATACATGACTTTCAACGCATTAGGGCTCACGTCTTCGCGAGAGATGCCGTGCTCCCCACGAGTCATAACACGAGGCTCTAGTACATTGTCAGCGGTATGTTCCTTAGTAAAGGCTCGCTTAACAGAATTGAAAACACGATGAATGATGGTGAAGTCTCCGAAGGTTATAAAGGATGGCTATAATAAGTGGATTCGTGCTCGCCCACAATAATTTCGGCTATTTTAGGTACTAATTTCCTATCCCAGCGTGATATTGCCATAGTAAGCAGTTGTGTGACATTTTCAAATTCGTTCGAGTGATAGTTACCTTGGCCTAAAAAAGACAGGCCGTGAACGATATTTTCCAACGCATTTTTGTTGTTAATGGGTGCAGCATGGTTTTGTTTGCTCAGTTTTCGCCCTTGGGACACAGCTGCAACCGGAATATGCCCATATCGTGGCACACTGCAGCCTAACGAACGATAAATAGCGTATTGAAGCGGGGTGACATCTAAAAGGTCACTGCCCCGAATAATGTCCGTTACACCCTGATATTCATCGTCTAATGCTACTACAAAGTTATAAGCGAAAAGACCATCACTGCGCTTAATTACAACATCTTCTGGTACTGTACTTAATGGTGTTGCTTCGCTAGCGCTTATTGAGCCATCGTCGCTATTGCTATTGCTATTGCTTTTGACTCTGTGTTGTCCCGCTTCGGCAAAGCTAGATGAAGTTAAATCAGGCGAGATTGAATGGGCTGCAGATATTGCCCCTGTTTTATCAACCCTGCCCATAATACCGTCATCAAAGGCACTTAAGTGGCAATCAAGTTTTAATCGTATTGCTAAGCCACGGGTATTTGGCGCTGATTCGGACACTGCCTGAGCGGTTAGGCCTAGTTCTCGACAATAGTGATTGTCGTGCCCGCCATTTGCTTTTATTTGCTTGCGAGTACAGGCACAAAAATAGGCTGACTTTTCTGCTAATAAATTATCAAGTTTTGCCTGATACCTTGCATGCTGTTGTTGTTGATATAAAACGGTACCATCCCAGTGAAGGTCGTGGCATTCAAGGGTATGCAAAATATCGCTATCGACACCAGGTAAACATCGAGTTGCGTCAATGTCTTCCATTCGAACTAACCATTGCCCATTGTGATGACGTGCATCTAGGTAGCTAGCGAGCGCGGTAACTAAAGAGCCGAAATGAAGTTGACCTGACGGCGAAGGCGCAAAGCGGCCGACATATAGAGGCGAGGAGTCGATTTTAGTTGGCATTAATAGAAATACTGTTACACACCTCTATAGTAAATACTATGAGGCGTGTAACTTACTACGAAGGTTTATTAACCCTGTAGTTGCTTTTCTTTGATTTCTGCCATGGTCTTACAGTCGATACATAGATCGGCGGTAGGACGAGCCTCTAAGCGACGAATACCGATTTCAATGCCACATTGGTCACAAAAACCAAAGTCATCTTCTTCAATACGCTTAAGGGTCTTCTCAATCTTCTTGATTAATTTACGTTCGCGGTCACGAGTACGTAATTCAAGGCTGAACTCTTCTTCTTGCGCAGCGCGGTCTACCGGGTCTGGAAAGTTTGCTGCTTCGTCTTTCATGTGCGTAACGGTACGGTCAACTTCTTCACGAAGTTGATTGCGCCATGCTTTAAGCAGTAAACGGAAGTGCTCCATTTGCGGCTCGCCCATGTACTCTTCGTCAGCGGTAGCCTGGTACGGCTGCAATCCTGCTAGTGCTAATAGCCCTAGGGATTTTGTTTCTTTTCCTGTTGGCATCTGCCACATCTCCTACACTACGACATCCATCTTGTCCTGAATGAATCGATTAACTAAATCAAAGCCGTTCATTACAAGCAATTGCTCGTGTCTATGTAATTATTATGCTGATGATATTGATTATAAGTCAGCACTGTTACTAGTCTACGTGTTTCACGTACTTCCAGTAAAACAAGGCGCAAATATGAAGGCGAAATGAAAAAAATCAACCTCTTTTTCACACGTTTACTGGTAGTGTTTGATTTATAACTATTTTTTGTTCATCAATTGAACAGCTGGCAGCGAGGATCTTCACTCCGGATGCAACCGCGGTGTTTACGGCGTCGGCGTAAACAGGATCAATATCTCGCGCTACTTGTACAGAATGCACGGCCGTATGCTGAACACAAAATAATAAGCAGGTACTTATACCTTGTTGAGAAAGTTCTGCAAGTTCTAAACAGTGTTTTGCACCTCTAGCGGTTACCGCATCAGGAAAATATCCTTGGTTGCCTCGCGCCAGTGTGACAGATTTCACTTCAACATACTCACGGGTGTCACCTTGACCACAGGCAAAGTCAAAACGACTATTACCACCAGGCGGTGTTACTTCAGCTTTCCAATGACTAATGTTAGAAAATGCGGACAAGACCTTGTTATTTAGTGCCTCTGCCACCAATTTATTAGCATTGTGAGTATTAATGCCAATGAAGTCGCCTTCGAAGGTTTGGGCAAGCTCCCAGGTATATTTTAATTTTCGCTTAGGATTGTCAGACTCGCTCAAATAAACGGTGTAGCCAGGTTCGGCACACCCTGTCATTGCCCCTGTATTAGGGCAATGTGCAGTCACTATTGAGCCGTCCTCAAGTTCTACGTCGGCAAGAAACCGTTTATAGCGTTTAATTAAAGTGCCACGTAGTAGTGATGGCGAAAAAAGCATAATAATAGACCTGTAACGACATACATTTACATGCATTGCTAGAACTAAATATCTACCCCAGCAATGAAACGCAAAAATATATAAGGATTAAAACGTAATGGCAGAATTTACCGTAAGCTTATCCTCAGATAAAGCCAATAGTGCGTGGGGAGAAAATACTAAGCTCTCTTTTAGTGAAAACGGCGCAGTAATCCACTTGCCAAACTTCGACAACAGCAACAGTGACGCGCTTGAGCGCACAATTCAACAAGTGGCGCGTAAACTTGATGGATTAAACATTCCTGAAGTGGCCTTAATGGGCAAGTGGACCAAAGAACAACAATGGGCTTTCGCGTTAAGTTTTACCCGAGCCCGCAACCCTTCAACTATCAAGTGGGCCGACAACGACGATAAGCAGTGGCTAGAACAGAACTACGCAGCGTTGCTATTTACCCGGCAGTTGGTGAACGACACACCAGAAGATTTAAGTCCTGAAACCCTAGCGCAGCGTGCTGCAGTTTGGCTATCTGAATTAGGTAAAGAACATGTGTCTTATACCATGACAGTGGGTGAAGAATTAAGAGATGCGGGTTGGACAGGCATTTATAACGTGGGTAGAGGCAGTGAACGCCCGCCTGTGATGTTAGAGCTTGATTACAACCCAACCGGTGATCCTGATGCGCCTGTTGAAGCGGTTCTGGTAGGGAAAGGGATTACTTTCGACAGTGGTGGTTACAGCATTAAATCAAGTGAAGGTATGCTTGATATGAAATGTGATATGGGCGGCGCAGCTACCGTAACCGGCGCACTAGGCCTTGCCATTAGCCAAGGTATTAGTAAGCGTTTAAAACTCATTTTATGCTGTGCGGAAAACTTAATTAGCGGTCATGCTTATAAATTAGGTGATGTACTTACCTACAAAAATGGCGTGACCGTTGAAGTCGTTAATACCGATGCAGAAGGGCGTTTGGTATTAGCTGATGGGTTAATGGCAGCAACGGAAACGGGCGCGCCACTCATTATTGATGCGGCTACCTTAACGGGGGCAGCAGTGGTGGCGCTAGGCGCTGATTATCACGCAGTATTTTCAATGGATGATAGCGCGCGTTCACAAATGCTTGCGGCGGCAAGCGCTGAAAACGAACGTTTTTGGCCATTACCGATTGAATCATTTCATGCAGAGCGATGCCCATCTGCCTTTGCAGATACAGCAAACAGCCGACCTATGAAAGGCGGTGGCGGTGGCGGTGCTTCTAATGCGGCAGGCTTTTTATCACGGTTTGTAAACCCTGAAGGGAAAGGTTGGGTGCACTTAGATTTAGCGGCAGCTTATCATGGTGGAGCAACGGCAGAAATGCCAGTAGGTGCAACGGCCAAAGGAATTCGAAGCATTGCAAGAATGCTTCAAGACTTTAAATAAGTCATAAACGGATGTCGCCACCCTAAGGTGGCGACATCACTTAATTCAGTTTATCTGTACAGATAAATGTTTGCGGGCAGTTAAATACCGCCTAAGCGCTCAGCAAGCACTTTGTAACGCTCTACATCCGCGCTATCAAACAGGGCATTGCCGTCTGTGTCTTTTTCTTTTGCTACTAATAAGCTTTCTCTTTCTAAGCGTTCAACTCTCACTTCTTGAACACCTAAATAGGCCGCTACTTCTTTTACAGTCATCAAACTCATTCTGCTGGTTCCCAACGTTATTTTGTTTTTAAATTCATTCTCGTTGTAAGCGCAGCTACCGCTGCAATACCTCGGTGCGCTCAATTATTGAGGTACATATTATTAATAAAATGACTCAATACAGAAATACGAGAATAGCTCAATTGTGCAGCTTTGCACTAGATGTATTTTGGCCCGCCACGATTTCAACGCGTTATATTTAATATTTAAGCCTAAAATTGACAAATTACGAATGCTTTTTTGTACAATGCTGAAAATTGTTTTATAAAAAATATTCTTGCTGCCAATGATACCCAGCAAGCTATTGGAGAATAAGAAAAAATGGATACTTGGTCAGCAGCCGTCATGTTATTCTTGATCATGGATCCTCTTGGCAATTTGCCTGTGTTCATGTCGGTTTTGAAGTCAATAGAACCCCGAAGACGGCAAATGATTCTTATTAGAGAATTACTGTTTGCATTAGGAATTTTGTTTTTATTCCTATTTAGTGGTCAGTCGGTGTTAAATTTTCTCAATGTTGAACAAGAAACGGTTAGCATTGCTGGTGGTATCATCCTATTTTTGATTGCACTTAAAATGATTTTTCCGTCAGCAGGCAACCCTAGCGGGCTTGCCGTAGGTGAAGAGCCGTTCTTGGTGCCGCTTGCTATTCCAATGATTGCAGGGCCCTCAACATTAGCGGCTCTCATTCTTCTGGCAAACCAAAACCCAGAACGTATGTCTGACTGGGCACTCGCGCTTGGCGCCTCTTGGTTGATAAGTGCAGTAATTTTGATGTTTTCAAATGTGTTTCATAAGCTATTAGGCGAACGTGGTCTTATTGCGATGGAACGACTAATGGGGATGATCCTCGTCATGATAGCCATTCAAATGCTTCTTGATGGTGCTACTCAATACTTTATGCATGCCACCGGAGCTAATTAATGGCAAAGCAAAAACTTAATACATTTGGGCGCGTGCGCGCGCTTGAAGGATTTAAAGCAGTTGCGTTTAGTGCAGCCTTGCTTGAGCGAATGATCCCTAACTACGAGCTGTTCTGTGACCTTACCGAATTTGGTGATAAAGAAGGTATTCGCAACTGTCTCAATCTTGTATGGGAGTCGGTGAAAGCACCTAAAAGTAAATTTAACCTTGCAGTACAGCTTGAAAAAGTGGAAGTGGCGACGCCCGATACTAGCGATTTTGATACCTACGGTGTTTACCCCGCGATTGATGCCGCAATTGGGTTAGCCGCTGTGCTTAATCTTATCGCAGGCGACGATCCGCAAGGTGCGGTGGTCGTTAGCAAGCTTTCTCAAGGGAGTGTAGAAGCTTACTTGTTAGAAAGCGGCGAAGCCGACGATGAAACGGTAAAAGAACACCCACTAATGGTGTTTGAAGTAGCAGTGCAAGAAGCGTTGCTTGATTGTGTTGAAGCTGGAAAGTCTCCTGCTAGCACTGCTGATGCGCTTAAAGTGATTGCGCTAGAAGAGGGTATTTCGAATATAGGGCTCGATTTGGCTTAACGCTTTCACCGCGAGACAAAAAGCTTACTACACAGCCTTTATCAAATAATAGCAAAGCGCCGATGTGCGCTTTTCTTTTATAATTTGCCAGTGGCTCGGCAAGGCAATAGGCGCAAGGTTCGCTTCGTGTTCTACGTATAGTACCCCATCGTTAGACAATAAGTTATTACTTGCAATAGCCGATAAGGTTGGTTCAACCAGTCCTTTGTTAAAAGGCGGGTCGACAAACATAATGTCGAAATTTTTACCTGAAAAGGTAGGCAGTATTGCTAAGGCATCGCCCTGATGGACACTAGCATTTTGAGCATCATTAGGTGATAGCAACGCCAAATTCTTCTTTAACTGCGCACTTGCCGATTTATCCAATTCAATAAAGTCACAAGAAAGGGCATAGCGCGATAGGGCTTCTAACCCTAAACCTCCAGAGCCTGCGAATACATCTAAGCACGTTGCGTCATTCAAATAAGGCATAAGCCAATTGAACAAGGTTTCTTTATTTCGGTCGGTGGTGGGGCGTAAACCTTCGGCGTCGAGAACCGGTAGCTTTCTTCCACGCCATTGACCGCTAATAATGCGAATATGCCCGCCTTTCGCTTTTGAGTGGGTAGAATGGGTTTTTTTTGTAGTTGAAGGTGCCCTGAGTGGGCGAGAAACTCGCTTCATAGTCGCTGACAATGGTATCATGGGGTTATTCAATATTCGGCAAGTGTAGCCGAAATTGCCCAGTATTTATAAGGATTTGTCTTAACAATGTCGAAACTTTTTGGCTGGTTCGGTAAGAACAAAAAAGCAAATAAGCAAAAAGCACAGGAAAACCAAGATCAAAAATCAGTTGATCAAAGCACCGTTTTGCCTGATGAATCACAAACTTCAGATGCTGAGCAGTCACATAGCACTGCCAAGAGCGATCTACCTGAAACTGCCAAGAGCGTTTCAACAGATACACCCCAGAGCGATTCAGTAGAAAGCGTTGCACCAGTGGCTGACGAGCCAGTGCCAGTACCTGTAGAGAAAGAAGACGCTACGCCATTGAGTGTGGTACCAGATAAGTTAGATGCTGTAGAAATAGCCGATGAAGCTAGCCCGTCAGCGCCAGCAAAAGATGGCGACAATGCCGAGGAGTTACTTTCAACGCCTGTTCAAGATCTTGAACCACAGCAAGAAAGCGAAGTATTTGTTGTTGAATCTTCTACTCAAACGGCTAGCGTTTTAGAAGCAGAAGCAGAAGCAGAAGCAGAAGCAGAAGCAGAAGCAGAAGCAGAAGCAGAAGCAGAAGCAGAAGCAGAAGTTACTGAAGTCGTCAGCGAGCCTGTTGTTGAGGAAGCGCCAGCTCCGAAAGAGAAAAAATCACTCTTTTCGCGCCTTAAAGAAAGTTTGTCTCGCACTAAAGCAAACTTAGGTAGCGGGCTAGTTAGCCTTTTCAAAGGCAAGGCGATAGATGATGAATTATACGAAGATTTAGAAACCCAGCTATTGGTTGCTGATGTGGGAATGGATACCACGCAAAAAATCATTACTCACTTAACAGACAGCGCGAGTCGTAAAGATCTTAAAGACGCAGAAGCCTTGCTGGATATCTTGAAACAGCAAATGGCGGGTATGCTCTCAAAGGTAAATGAACCGTTGAGTGATGCCATTAATGCTCATAACAGCGATGAAGGACCCTTCGTTATTCTAATGGTTGGCGTGAATGGGGTAGGTAAAACTACCACCATCGGTAAATTAGCTAAACAGTTCCAGCAGCAAGGCAAAAAGGTCATGCTGGCAGCGGGTGATACCTTTAGGGCTGCTGCAGTAGAGCAATTGCAAGTATGGGGTGAGCGAAATAGTATTCCTGTTATTGCGCAGCATACGGGAGCGGATAGTGCGTCAGTACTTTACGATGCGCTAGAAGCCGCGAAATCGCGCAAAACAGATATTCTTATCGCCGATACCGCAGGTCGTTTGCAGAATAAAGACAACTTGATGGAAGAGCTCAAGAAAGTGGTTCGCGTGATGAAAAAGTTGAACCCTAACGCGCCTCACGAAGTTATGCTTACCCTTGATGCGGGAACGGGGCAAAATGCCATTAGCCAAGCGAAGTTATTCAATCAGGCTGTTGGTTTAACCGGTATTACCCTTACCAAACTAGACGGTACTGCAAAAGGTGGCGTTATCTTCTCAATTGCTGATAAGTTTGGTATACCTATCAGATATATAGGGGTTGGCGAAGGTATTGATGACTTACGCCAGTTCGACGGCCAAGAATTTATTGATGCGCTATTTAGTGAAATTGAGAGCGGCGAGTAGACAGCATTAATAGCTAATTACGGGAATAGGGTAGTAGGAAACATGCATGATAAAGTTTGAGCAAGTAAGCAAAACCTACCCCGGCGGACAACGTGCGCTGAGTAAGGTCGACTTTCACATCGCCCCTGGAGAAATGGCTTTTCTTACTGGCCATTCTGGCGCTGGGAAAAGTACGCTGCTTAAACTTATCAGTATTATGGAACGCCCAACCGTAGGTCGTGTACTGATTAATGGTCATGATCTAAATGCTATTACCCGAAGAGATATTGCCTACATTCGTCGCGATATCGGCATGATCTTCCAAAGCCATCAATTGTTGATGGACAAGTCAGTTTTCGACAATGTGGCGCTACCACTTGTGATAGAAGGTTACACCCATAAGGAAATTGGCAAGCGTGTCGATGCTGCATTAGAAATGGTAGGCCTGCGAGATAAAAGCCGTAACTTACCCATTATGTTATCGGGCGGCGAACAGCAGCGTGTTGGTATAGCCCGCGCCGTGGTAAACAAGCCACCATTACTTCTTGCTGATGAACCTACCGGAAACCTCGACCCGAAACTGTCTATGGAAATTATTCGCTTGTTTGAAGATTTCAACCAAGCCGGCGTGTCGGTGTTCATCGCTACTCATGATTTAGGGCTAATTGCTCGAATGAAATATCGCACACTGACGTTGAAAGATGGCCAAATGATTACCGACGGCTTAACCGATGATTTAAATGGGAATTGGCAATGAGTATTCTATTTAAAGGTAGGAGCCAAGGCGCGTCGTCTAGAAAAGTAGGGCTAGTACAATCTATTGTAATGTTCTTCGTAAGCCATGTCAGGCAAGCCCTTTCAAGCTTGGGCGAACTATGGCGTCAGCCTGCTGCATCACTAATGACCATAGGGGTGTTGGGGTTAAGTATTACCCTTCCCAGCACCCTTTATATCATGGTTAAAAATACCGAAAAAATTACCGCAGGGTGGGAGCAAGCATCAGAGATATCTTTGTTTTTGAAACCTGATATTTCAGCCGCCAGTTCACAGCAATTGGTCGCTAGGTTAAACACATGGGAAGAAATCGATTCTGTGGTGTTTATACCTGCTGATGATGCCTTAAAAGAGTTTCAGCATTTATCAGGGCTAGGCGACGCTATTGCGTATTTGCAAAGCAACCCACTGCCTGATGTTGTTTTAGTGACACCCATTGATAAACATGCCACGCCGAATGCGGCTAAAACACTGCTTGATAAGCTTAAGCAGCAGCGTGAGGTTGATATAGGTAAGTTAGATATAGAATGGCTGGAGCGCTTGTATGCCGTTATTGATATCGCAAGCGACCTTGTCACCTTTATTGGAATTTTGTTGTTCTTCGCTGTGGTGCTGATCATTGGCAACACTATTCGACTGAACATTCTTAATAAGCACGATGAAATAGTAGTAATGAAGCTAGTGGGTGCAACCGATGCCTTTATTCATCGGCCATTTTTATATACTGGTTTTTGGTATGGTTTGCTTGGCGGGCTGATGGCATGGTTTGCTGTCATTATCATTTTATGGTGGATGGATAGCAGTATTGAGACCTTTGCCGCCATGTATCAAAAAGATTTCAATATCACTGGCCTGACCGGTACAGCGCTATTAACGATGTTGGGGCTATCTATTGCATTAGGGTTGCTTGGGTCGCTTATTTCAGTGCAACGCCATGTAAGACAAATCGAACCAAAGTAAGCATTAGTTTACTGGCTAGCTTTGAACGGCAGCACGTGGGAAGTGCGCAGAAATGGCGCTTCTCACACCGTTACCCCAAACAATGGCTTGGTTATAAAGAATATGCAGCTGCTTTTGGTCAATATCTAATACTTTCGCCTGCTTAATCACATTCATCCAAAGCGCTCCTTCAAAAGCGCGTACTAGGCTCATGTAGCTATTGAATTCAGGCGTCTTTCCTAAAATAGCGTCATTTAGGTCTTCAGATAGCGGAAGTTGTTTAAGCACAGCTTCTATGGATTGATCTAATAGCGCATCGAGTAACGAAAATAACCCAACTAAAAAGCCGATAGGTGGGTTAGCTTTTAAGCCACGCTTTGCTGACAATAAGTCGAAAAATTTGGCCCTAACTAACGACATGTGAATAATCTCTAACGGCTTATCATCACCTAAATTAGTTAGGCTGAGCAGAGCGATAAACTTCTTCACCTCCACTTCACCCATATAATTAAGGGCATGTTTGAGCGAGGTTATCTTGTGGCGCTTGTTTATCATTGGGTTATTGATAAATTTAAGCAATACGTAGCTCAGCGCGGCATCACGCTCAACAATTTGGCTAACTCTATTAATATCAAATTTATCATTTGAACATTCGCCAATAAGGTCGACAATATTCATCTTTGACGCAGGTAATTGGCGCAGGATGCGGGCTTCCGGTTGGGCAAAGAAATACCCTTGGAAGAAATCAAAACCTAAATCCATGCTGGTCGCAAATTGGTCTTGGGTATCAACTTGTTCGGCCACTAGTTTAACGTTTGCATCAAGGTATCGTGGGATATTCTTCTCTATATTTTCGAAACGAATTTGCGAGACATCCACTTTTACAATATCAACAAGGGGCAGAATTTCATGCTTGGCACTTAGCATCATAGGGTCGTCAATAGCAATACGAAACCCAAGATGCTTAATGTGTTGGCACGCTTCTAACAACCCGATTTGAGCGAAAGGATTGTCAGCTAATTCAACCACAACTGACTCTGGGTTCAGTGTGGTAGGAAAGCGAGAAATAATGGTTTCAGATGAAAAGTTGATAAACGAGGTCTTTTCACCGCTAATGTCGTCTAGCCCTAAAGGATGAAAGTGCTCAGAAATATATTGCGCTTTTTCAGGAGAGTGTTCGGGGTACGCGCCAGCCTTGCCATCTCGAAACAAAAGTTCGTAAGCAAATACATCCTTTGTTTTATCCAAAATTGGTTGGCGAGCGATAAACGCGAACATACGAGTTCCCTACTGGCACGTTGAACAATCATCAACGAATATTATTGCAATTTACACCACCATAACATGCATTTACGGAAATCGCGTTAATTTGCGCATTACATTTCGTAACTTATATTAATGAATGGATATTCCTCAGTGTTATTTCTCTACCTGAGCTGAAACATGTACGTGATGAGCCCATTTCATCGCTTCATTATAGTAGCCGTGAAGCAGAGTCTGCTGAATTTTATATTTACCTGAAAATTTCTTGATGCCTGCCCAGTTTGCCCTTTCAAAGTACTTAGCCAGAGTAAGACAGTCTTTCAACACGCCAGGCTCACCACAAAGCGCATCTTTTACATTATCGCTAATGGGTACTTTGCTAACCAACTCGTCGATATGCTGTTCCATCATGGCATCAAGCATAGATAATAGACCGGTTAGAAAGCCGGTGAGCGGATTTTCTCTTTCTTTAAAAGAGATAAACACAAGCTCACAGAATTTTGCCCGCACAAGGGCCATCTGCATCAACTCTTGAGGTTGACCGTCATTAAGGTTGGCCAGAGCAAGCAGCGCGATAAATTTTTTAACTTCAACTTCACCCATAAAGTTAAGCGCATGCTTAAGGGATGTAATCTTATTTCGCTTATTAATAAGCGGGTTATTGATGAAGCGTAATAGCAAATAGGTAAGGGAAGGATCGCGCTCAATGATTCGATTTACTTCATCAAAATTTAGCTTGGATTGGCTACTTAATGTGAGTAGCTCCATCATGGTAAGCGCACTTGGACCTAATTTGCGATGACGTACTATTTCGGGTTTAGCTAGAAAGTAACCTTGAAAATAGTCGAAGCCCATTTCTTTGAACTTGTGAAACTCTTCGTAGGTTTCAATTTTTTCGGCCACAAGTTTGATGTTATGCGATTTGAAGCGTTTAACCAACGAAGGTATGGTTTCGTGAGCAATTTCCGTAATGTCGATTTTAACAATACTGGTGAACGGGACAAAGGCATCCCATTTATCCTTCATATCGTAATCATCAAGTGCAATGGGGTAGCCGAGCCCTCGAATGTGCTTGCATGCGGCAATAAGGGCATCATCTACATCAACGGTTTCAACAATCTCAATAACCACTTTGCTTGCATCTAACGAGGTAGGAAATCGGTACATTAAGGTATCGCGGTGGAAATTAATAAATGCTTTTTTATCACCTGTTATTTCTTCAATACCCAAGCTTAAATGGGTAGACGTTAGAATTTTAGAGGTCGCCTCATCGGGCGGAATATCTGGAAAGCAATTATCTTCCCCTACCCGAAAAAGTAATTCGTAAGCGTAAACGTTCCTGTTTACGTCGAATATGGGTTGTCTTGCTACGTATGCGAACATCGAGTGCCTCTTTGCTCTCGCCGCGTAAAAACGCGATTGAAGTCGTTAAAAAGAAAATGAAAATCTTATTATTGTTATTATGCCGAGCGATTCTAAAACATAAAATTTATATCTCATTGTAAGTAAAAAAGCGATGCTAGCAATCGAAACTTTGTAATAGTCTTCGTATCTGAGAGTGGGTAATATAGATTTGTTGATACAGGAAAAGAATACGACCGAATTTAAGGTTGATATAACTTTTTGAAAGATGAATGGCATGTTTTATATACATTTTGAATGTATAATGGTGGCGTATCGTGAATATCTGCTTCGATAAGCTGTTTCCTCTGGGGAAGCGCTTATTCTTCTGTGAAGCGTTCGGCGATATTTATTGAGCGTTGTAGCGTAATAATGAATTCGATATACAACGTATGAGTGATTTGGAAAGAGATAGACGCTAATTGAACTGTTTTTTGGGTTTGTGGTCTTGATCTTTAGAAGATGGGTACTACATACCAATAACTGGTTTAGTTTCTCATCGCAATTAAGTCTCGCGCGGCTGATGTTACTTTGCTAATATCGAGTTGCAACGAATGAGGTGAATAATGAGCAATAAATTGCAATCCCTAGCACTATCAGTTCCTCACAGCGGTAGCATTGAAGGCTACGTACAAGCTGTAAGTCGTATTGATATGCTAACTGCAGAAGAAGAGCGCGCATTAGCGGTGCGTCTTCGTGAAGATGAAGATTTAGAAGCAGCACGTAAGCTGGTTATGTCTCATCTACGCTTTGTTGTGCATATAGCAAAATCTTATTCAGGATATGGTTTGCCACAAGCCGACCTTATTCAAGAAGGTAATATTGGTTTGATGAAGGCGGTTAAGCGTTTCGACCCAACAGTGGGCGTTCGTTTGGTTTCTTTTGCCGTACATTGGATCAAAGCTGAAATTCATGAATTCGTACTTAAAAACTGGCGCATTGTTAAAGTTGCTACTACGAAAGCGCAACGTAAATTGTTCTTCAATTTACGTAAAGCGAAAAAACGTCTTGGTTGGTTTACCCACGAAGAGGTGCAAACGGTAGCTAGCGAGCTGGGTGTGAGTACGAAGGAAGTGCTTCAAATGGAAGCGCGAATGAGCAGTCAAGATCAAGCATTCGATCTTTCTGCTGACGAAGACGAAACGGGCAATTTTGCGCCGGTTCAATTTCTTGAAGATAAATCAACTGATGTTGAAATGGACGTTATCAATAACGATTGGGATACTAATGCGAGCAAGCGTTTGTATTCAGCCATTAAAACGTTAGATGACAGAAGCCAAGATATTATTGAGACTCGTTGGTTGGCTGACAGCAAAATTACACTTCAAGATCTTGCTGATAAGTACGAAGTATCTGCTGAACGTGTTCGTCAAATTGAAAAGAACGCGATGAAAAAACTTCAGGCTGCCATGGTGGCTTAAGTAAGAGCTGCTTAAAAAAGGCTGCCCTAGTTAAACTTAATTGAAAAAAGCGCCTATTGGCGCTTTTTTTGTACGTGTCAATTATGAAAGCAAGAAGCGGTTAATAATATACCTTTGCACGTTACGCCTCAGTTTGCTCTGGAAGCACCCAAAACACCCCTTCAAACTCTGCCACGGCATTATCGCCATCTAAGATATCTACGTTCAAAGCGAATCGCGCCTTTTCCCCTTTTTCCAAAGGCTTAAATTTGCCCGATAAGGTTTCTATATTACAGATTGCACGAGGCTTCATGGTAATAGGCTTATGATAGTGGATATCGCCGTCTCCCAATACAATATCACCGGTTAGCCCACGCTCTTTTAGCTGTAAGTAAATCATTCCCCAGCCAGTTAAGGTGGCTAACGAAAAAATACTGCCGGCAAACATAGTGCCGTGAACATTAATATTCTTATTAAGTGACGCGCGGGTTTCTAATGTCCTGCCTGTATATTGATATAATTTAATGCCCATATGTTCTGTAATGGGAATGGTATCAGTCCAGGTTTGCTGTAATGATTTACACCATTTAGGATGCAGCACTAAGGTGTTATTTTCAGTTAGCTTTTTCACCATTTGCTGGCGTCTTAGCATGCCTAATTCGTTAGGCGCTTCACGTTCAACAACGAAGCCGCAGGAACTGAAAAAGTCGATAGAAACTTCTCGGCTGTTTGTCACCGCACGTATAGCACCCAATTCTTTCGCCACGTTCTCTAAAGCATCCATTATCATCTGTCCAAGCCCTTTACGCAGATGGTCAGGGTGTACGGCGATATGACGAATTTGTGCTTCTTCAGCGGTATTTAAATGGACACGGCCACAGGCAACAATGTCGCCTTTACCATTCACTATGGTGCGGTGCTCTGCCACCTGTTCATATTCATCTTTCTCTGAACCAGGAGGAAAATTCCATGGCTGGCGAAGGTAAGCCCAGCGAAAATGAAAATAGGCTTCGAATTCAGTATCGCTTTTAGGAGTTACAACCTTATACACAATAGAGAGGCCTTGTATGAAAGAGTGAAAAAACTATTTAACCTTACGCATGAAAACTGCACAAGATTAATTCTGGTATGTTCATTATACCTGAAACTGGAAGGTAGCGGGTCCGTCATTCACTAAGGCCACTTTCATTTCAGCGCCGAATTGACCTGTTTCCACGGGAATGCCTTTCTGTTTAAGAGATTCCACAAATTGCAGATATATAGCATTACCATGTTCAGGTGTCGCGCCCCTAGAAAAGCCAGGACGATTTCCTTTTTGCGTGTCGGCCACAAGGGTAAATTGCGATACTACAAGAATTTCTCCCCCAATTTGCGCGACGTTTAAATTCATTTTTCCATCGCTGTCGGAAAAAATACGGTAGCGGCATAACTTATTAGCTAGTTTTTCTATTTCTTCAGGGCCGTCATCTTTCTCAACACCAAGCAGCACTAGCATACCTTGCGCAATTTCTCCGATGATTTCATTGTTCACTGACACGCTCGCTTCAGACACCCGTTGAACTAACCCAATCATTGCTTTTGCTCCTTTAAAAACTTTGCCATATCTTTGGTTGCGCGGCACAGCGCATAAGCAATGCCCGGCTCAGACGTGCTGTGGCCAGCATCAGGAATGATTTGAAGTTGGCTTCCTGACCACGACTTATGTAATGATTCTGCCGCTTCAGTTTTGCATATCATGTCGTATCGACCATGGATAATAGTGCCAGGAATATCGCGTATTTTTTCTATATTATCAAGTATGTAGCCTTCGTCTATGAAGCACTTGTTCGTTAAAAAATGGCATTCGAGAGTGGCTAAGCTGGTGACAAGGGATAGGGGGTATTGGCTGGTGGAATCGCCAGTGCCAGGAGGTAAGGATATCCGAGAAAGCCTCTCCTCCCACTGATACCAGCGCTTTAACGCTGCATGACGCTGTACTTCGTTATCGGCTTTCAATGTAGTGAGGTAGTGCGCACAAATAGTGGAAGTACTTAGTGGGGCGTCTACCCCTTTAACAAACTGGCGATAGTATTCTGGAAAAAGCTGAGCAGCGCCACCTTGCGGTGACAAGAACCAGTCTCTGTCTTGCTGGCGGGCTAAGAATACGCCACGAAGAATAAGGCCGCTGACATGAGCAGCATACCTAAAAGCATAAAGGAGCGCTAACGTTGAACCCCATGACCCCCCAAACACTAACCAACTCGGTACGTTGAGCTGGCGCCTTAGTATTTCAATATCTTCTACATTTAGCCATGTATCGTTGTCTTTTGTACTCGCTAACGGCGTTGAACGCCCACATCCTCTTTGTTCGAATCCAATAATACGGTATCGGTTACTGTCGAAGAAACATTTATAATTCGGCGGTAAACCAGCACCTGGACCACCATGAATAAATAGTACTGGAATACCCTCAGGGGTGCCGCTCTGCTCGTAATATAGAGAGTGCCCACATCCCACCTCGATAAATCCATTTTGATAGCAGGTAACATCTGGGTAAAGTCGTTTCATTTTATTTCCGCGCGTTGTGCGGGTGCCTGTTTTAGTTTAGTTTATTCTTATGAAATACTACATAATCATATTCTGATAACAATTGCGAGGAAGTTTATATGTCAGGGCAAGGATCTGGCGGCAATGTAATTGCTGCAATTTGTAACTTTTTTATCCCAGGGTTAGGGCATTTAGTACAAGGGCGAATACTTGGCGCGCTATTTTATTTTATTGTGGTGGGAGTGAGCTATGCGCTTGCCGCAACCGTAGTATTAGCAATTGTATTTTGGCCACTTGGCGTTATTTTGCACATTATTTGTATTATTAGCGCGGCCCGCTATCGAGGGAGAGAGATGTTATGAGGCTAATAGCAACCGCTATTATTGCTATGTTGGTATTAACTGGCTGCCAATCTGCGTATTACGCAGCGTGGGAGAAAGTAGGCGTTGAGAAACGGGATATCCTTGTTGACCGTGTTGAAAACGCAAAAGAGTCGCAAGAAGACGCTCAGGAAGAGTTTAGCTCTGCGCTGGAAGCTTTTAGTGCTGTGGTGGCATTTGAAGGTGGTGAGTTAGAAGATGTTTATAACAAGCTTAACAGCGAGTATGAAAACAGTCTTTCTGCTGCTAATGACGTAACTGATCGTATCGATAAAGTAGAAAGCGTGGCTGAAGCGTTATTTGATGAATGGGAAGACGAGCTTGATAAGTATCAAAATGCATCGTTAAAACGAGAAAGTACTGCGAAATTGCGTGATACTGAGCGCAGATACAGCGCACTCATTAAAACCATGCGTAAAGCAGAAAGTAGAATGGCCCCAGTATTAAGTGCGTTTCAAGACAACGTTTTATACTTAAAACATAACTTGAACGCTAGCGCGATTGGCGCGTTGCAAGGTGAACTTTCAACTATTCAAAATGATGTTGACCAACTTATCGAACAAATGAATTCAGCGATTGCTGAATCTGATGCGTTTATTGCCGCTATGTCTAACTAATGAGTGTCTAATTAAAGCGTGTCCGACTACAGAGTGACAGGCTCGCTATTACCGATAACACGCCAGTACCCTACTAAAAAGGCGTTGTATTTCCTACAACGCCTTTTCTTATTCCTCTGGTATTTGCCTTGGCTCGTCTTCCGCTTTTCGGTTTTCAAACGCTTGGCCTAAGCTACACGTAAACTCGGCGCCTAATAGCACCAATATCCATGAAATATAGACCCACAAAAACAAGATAGGCACCACGGCTAGCGCTCCGTAGATCAACTCATAGGAAGGGAAGTTGGTAATATATAGGGCAAAGCCAGACTTCGTTAACTCGAACGCGACAGTGGCCAATATGGCTCCTGAAATAGCGTGGCGGGCAAAAACGCGTCGGTTGGGTACTATCATGTATAAAATAAAGAAAGCCAGCATGGCTGCGAAGCTAGGTACAAGAGTAAGTAAAAATGTGCCTAACCCTGGCGTATACTCTTCCGCAAAAGCAGCAAGGCCTGCTAAATAAGAACTGATAATAACGCTAGAGCCAATCAGCATGGGGCCTAAGGTAATTACCATCCAATAAATGGCAAACGTATAAATGATAGGTCGATCGCTTTGCGTACGCCAAATCCGGTTGAGGGTTTTATCAACGTTGGATATCAACATTAGTGCCACTACCAGTAGCGATAGAATACCAATTGCGCCCATTTCAGAAGCATTGCCAACAAAGTCAGACATATACTCATGAACCGTATCGCTAGCGGTAGGCACAAAGTTATTAAAGATAAAGTATTCTAATTTACCTCGCACAGAAGCAAACGCAGGAAACGCTGACATGATGGTGAAAGTCACCATGATAAAAGGAACGAGAGAAAGTAGCGTAACGTAGGCTAAGTGGCCTGCGGAAATGGTAATATTGTCTTCACGGCAACGCTTGATGAAGATAGTGAAAAGATCGACAACTTGTGGTGCGAGCTTATGATAGATGGCTTTTACCCGATCCCAATTCACACTTTACTCCTAGTTATAACTCGCCTTGGTCATTAGCTACTCACCTTGGCATTTAAGCAGCGCAGGAAGGTGACAACGAGGCAAACGAGTCGTTCAAATACCCAATAATAGGTAAATGGTATACTGGTCTGCCCTATAGGAGCAAAGGTTTAATCGAAATTAACCTGCTCGAACACCTAGCATGTGGCAAATAGCGTAGCTTAATTCACTTCGGTTAAGGGTGTAAAAGTGAAAATGCTTCACGCCTTCTTTGGCGAGTACCTTAACCTGATCCATTGCGATGTTAGCACCAATGAGGTTCCGAGTAGCTTGATCGTCATCGTCAAGGCCATCGAACATTTTGTGCAAAAAACCAGGTACGTGCACATTGGTGAAACCAGCGAATTTTACCAAGGTTTGGTAGTTAGTTACTGGCAGTATGCCAGGTACTAAGTCTAGGTCGATACCCGCTGCTGCCGCACGGTCACGAAAACGCAAGAATACACTGGTGTCGAAGAAAAACTGTGAAATTGCTTCGCTCGCACCGGCTTCTGCTTTGCGCTTAAGGTTCAGTAAGTCGAATTGGGCATTAGGGGCTTCAGGGTGCTTTTCAGGGTAGGCGGCCACTGATATATCGAAATCAGCCACGTCTTTTAGTAGTGCTACCAAATCAGAGGCATACATTTCGGTATCTTTCACGCCAGGCGGTAAATCACCGCGCAAGGCAACAATACGACGAATGCCAGAATCCCAGTAGTCTTTTGCAATCTGCTTAAGTTCGTCTCGGCTAGCATCAACACATGTAAGGTGAGGCACGGCTGCAACACCAGTTTGTTGTTGGATACGTTTTACCACGTCATGGGTGCGATCACGCTCACCACTGTTTGCACCATAGGTAACCGACATGTAACTCGGCTTTAATGGTGCTAAACGTTCAACTGACTTCCACAAGGTTTGTTCCATTTTCTCTGATTTTGGCGGAAAAAACTCAAATGACACATCAATGTCACGCAGTTCCGAAAGGGACTGATTGAGTGCATCAACACCTTGTGCGTAAGAAACCATGGTAAATTACTCTTTTATAGACGTTTAGACGTCTAAATTAAAGAATTTACGTCTAGACGTCAAGAGGTTTACACTGCTCAATTGACCTTTTCGTCAACTTGTTTAGAATTTCTCTTCATAACATAAATAAGATCAGACAGAGTTAGCATTATGGCAGAGTGGAACGGTAAGTATATACACCCCTACGCAGAGCACGGTAAAAAGAGTGAACAGGTTAAGAAAGTTACCGTTTCTATTCCTATTAACGTGCTAAAAGCATTAACCGATGAGCGTACCCGTCGGCAGATAAACAATTTACGTCATGCGACGAATTCAGAATTATTATGTGAAGCATTTCTTCATGCATTCACAGGTCAGCCTCTACCGGATGACGAAGATTTGCGAAAAGACAACCCTAACCGTGTACCAGCTGAAGCTAGACGTATAATGGAAGACATGGGTATAGACGTTTCTATCGAGAACGAACAAGAAGATTAAAAAAAACGGCAATGAAAATTGCCGTTTTTTATAATATTTGAATACTAAGCTGCGCGCTAAATTCTACTTCTATATTGCCTTTACTCTGTGCGGCTAGGTACTTCTGGAAGCCTTGCAACGCCAGATTCAATCGCCGCTTTCGACACGGCAGTAGCAATGCGTTCACAAAGGCGGGAGTCCATTGGCTTAGGGATAATGTATTCTTTGCCGAAGGTCAGGCTTTTACTATTGCTAGCCGCTAACACAGATTCAGGTACGGGCTCTTTGGTAATAGCGCGAAGTGCTTCTACCGCTGCCACTTTCATCTCGTCATTAATGGCCGTTGCGCGAACATCTAATGCGCCACGGAAAATGAACGGAAAGCACAGAACATTGTTTACCTGGTTGGGGTAATCAGAACGCCCTGTTGCCATAATTAAGTCACTTCGAACCTCATGTGCTAGTTCAGGTTTAATTTCAGGGTCGGGGTTAGAGCAGGCAAAAACAATCGGATTAGGCCCCATTAAAGCTAGGGTTTCTGGGGGTAATACATCAGGTCCAGATACACCAACAAAAATATCCGCGCCTTCCATCACATCTTCTAGCGTACGTTTATCAGTATTATTGGCAAACATGCGTTTGTGTTCAGTAAGGTCTTCACGGCGGGTATGAATAACCCCTTTTCTGTCTAGCATGTAAATGCGCTCTCGTTGTGCGCCACACTTAATTAGCAATTCCATACATGCTACTGCTGCTGCGCCAGCACCCATACAAACTATTTTCGCGCTCTCGATATTCTTGCCTTGAATTTCAATAGCGTTCAACATGCCTGCAGCCGTAACAATAGCAGTACCATGTTGATCATCATGGAATACAGGAATATTGCAGCGCTTAATGAGTTCTTGCTCTATTTCAAAGCACTCTGGGGCTTTAATATCTTCAAGATTGATACCCCCAAAGGTGTCCGCAATGTTCGCAACAGTATTAATAAACTCTTCTGTTGTACGATGTTTTACTTCAATGTCGATAGCATCAAGCCCTGCAAAGCGCTTAAACAGCAGTGCCTTACCTTCCATAACTGGTTTAGAAGCTAACGGCCCTAAATTACCCAAACCTAAGATAGCGGTACCATTACTGATCACCGCTACCATGTTGCCTTTTGCGGTATATTTATAAGCATTATCAGGATCTTCAGCAATTTCTCGTACCGGTTCAGCTACCCCTGGACTGTAAGCCAGAGCAAGATCATCCACACTATCTGCTGGTTTCGATAGCTCCACGCTAATTTTACCTGGCGTGGGTTTGGCATGATAATCTAGCGCACGTTGTCTGAAATCTGACATTAGTAAACATATCCTTCGATGTAGGGGTTAGGCAATCTTCGTTACCGTAGGGGCAATCTGCGTTACCGCAGTAGAATGACTTCGACTTTATCACAGGGTCATTTAAGTACATATCTGATCTGCCCTTAATACCTTTCAATCTAGGACAGTCTTGCTTGTATGACCAGTGACATCGTCGAATATTTGCCATTCACCACATTAATGACACTTTTGAATTTAATACATTATTTCTATTTTATAGACATATGTATAGTGGGTATCGAATAGGTCTTTGCAAAAAGGCACTAAGTCGACGGTTCAAGACGCTGGTGAGCGGAATAGGTATAATAATAAACATGAAGAAGAAGGCGTAACTTACCATGTCTGAAAAGAAACTGATTGAAGCGTTAACTGCGGTGTGTGAGTGGGCAAAATCTGAGTCGGTTGGCTTTGAATGGCTTACGCATGAGGGTCACTGGCGCAGGCCAGAAATTATTGCGGTGTTTAAAACCGAAAAGCAAAAAAGCGAAGCACTTTCAACAAACTGGAACCAAGCATTCGAACATAAACTTGATAATGTATGCCCCGAATTGAAGGTGCACATCAAAGGAGTTCGCTACGACAGCGAGCAAGCATGCACTTTGCAAAGTAACGGCAACTGGGAACGACATCTAAAACGCCGGGATTTTCATTAACAGAGCTTTTCAATAATAGAGCATTGCATTAGCCGAGCATTCCACTTCGCTGCTCTATACTGGGCGAGCACGGTATTGGTTGAATACAGAATGAAGTGCAGATGTAAATCGCGGACACAAAAAAAGCGCCGATAGGCGCTTTTTTTAAAGAAACATAGTGTTTCTGAGTACTGAGCTTATTTAGCGCCCAAAGCACCGAAACGTTTCTTGAAGCGGTCAACACGACCACCGGTATCAACGTTACGTTGCTTACCAGTGTAGAATGGGTGACATGCTGAACATACGTCTAGGTTAATATCTTTACCTAGAGTAGAACGGATTTTCATTACGTTGCCGCAAGAACATGTTGCTGTCATTTCAGCGTATTCTGGGTGGATACCATTTTTCATTTTGGATTACCTTCAATATGAGGCCGTATCGCTATTTGGCCCGAAGCCAAACACCATACGCAACTTTAAATTCAATGACCGACCGCAGAAATTGCAGTCAGCCGCAAAAGAGCGGCGCATAATAAAGGAAGCAACTAAAGTGATCAAGCACTTTTTGTATGCGAAGTAAACAGGGGCAGCGTTAATTAAGCCCACTGGCGAAAATAAATTCCCTTCCCTTATTTGACATTATGTTTAAATGCCAGATCATTAGCGATTCTGAATTTACGTTTACTCACTTTAGGTTCATCAATTTTGGGGTATCAATTTTAATGGTATTCATTCAGGTGGCTGTACCTGTGCCACTTCGCCAGCTATTTACCTATTCTCATACCGATACGCTACAACCGGGTGTGCGGGTAAAAGTGCCTTTCGGGCCACGTCAACTGGTAGGCATTGTGGTTGAATCCGGTGTAGACATAGATGATACCAGTAAGATAAAAGCCATTATTGAGGTGGTAGATAGCGCACCTGTTATCGACGAATCGCTAAGAAAAATGGCGCATTGGTTATGGCAGTATTATCACCATGCGCCAGGGGAAGTGATACATGCCATGCTTCCTGTGCCTCTTCGTAAAGGTGAGACAGCCACGCCATCACCCGCACAATATATTCAAGTCACGCCAGAAGGTGCTGATACCGATATTAAGAGTTTAAGCCGAGCTCCGAAGCAGATGAGCTGCTTAGAAGCGGTTCAAACCACATCACTTATTGCTAGCGAAGCGCGTAAGACCTTTTCACCCGCAGTAGTGAAAGCGTTATTAGATAAAGCACTTATTGAGCTCGTAGAAATTACGCCTGAACTCACTGCACAAGCGTGGTTAGATACCTTCGAAATTGGTGAAAAACCCGTGCCTGATAAAGAGCAAGGGGTAGCGATAGCGGCATTAAACCAGCAACATGGCACCTTTGCGATCAGCTTGCTTGAAGGGGTGACAGGTAGCGGTAAAACCGAAGTGTATCTGCAATCTATTGAACCTTTGCTTAAAGCCGGTAAACAAGTGCTTATATTAGTGCCTGAAATTGGTTTAACGCCGCAAACCGTTTCGCGCTTCGAAAAGCGCTTCAATATTCCTGTAGGCGTATTGCACTCTCAATTGACGGACGCAGCGCGATTATCGGTATGGCAGCGGGCAAGGGCAGGCGAACTAGGTATTATTATAGGTACTCGCTCAGCGATTTTTACGCCCCTTAAAAAACCCGGCATGATCATTGTAGACGAAGAGCATGATGAATCGTTTAAACAACAAGACGGGCTTAGGTATCACGCGCGCGATTTAGCGGCCATGCGAGCCAAAGAGCACAGTATTCCTTTGTTGCTCGGCAGTGCTACCCCAGCGCTTGAAACGCTTAATAACGCGTTAAACGGCCGCTTTGCGCATTTGCAACTAACACGGCGCGCAGCAGGGGCGCAGAGTACCAAGCAGTATTTACTAGATGCAAGAGACCAACCTATTCATTACGGCATTTCAGAAGGCTTGCTGACAATTATGCGTCAGCATGTAAATGCAGGGAACCAGATTTTGGTTTTTGTGAATAGACGAGGTTATGCCCCCGCGCTTTTATGTCATCACTGTGGTACTACGGCAATGTGTAAGCGTTGCGACAGACCCTATACCGTGCATAAAGGGCAAAACAGACTGCAATGCCACCACTGTGGCGCTACCCGTTCAATGCCCAAAGAGTGTGAAGCTTGTCACAGTCATGAAATGGTAACGGCGGGAACGGGCACCGAGCAGGTAGAAGAAGGCTTAATGAAGCTCTTCCCCGATGCCAAACACGTGCGCATAGACAGTGATACGGTAAGAGGAAAAGACAAGCTACATCAAACCCTCGATGCGATTAACCGCCAAGAACACCAAATACTGGTAGGTACCCAAATTCTATCGAAAGGGCATCATTTTCCTCACGTTACATTGGTGGTGGTGTTAGATTGCGATGGGGCGCTATTTAGTGCTGACTTTCGAGCTCCTGAAAAGCTAGCGCAGCTCGTTACGCAGCTTGCAGGGCGAGCAGGGCGTGCAAGCAAACCCGGAGAAATGTGGCTGCAAACCCACAATCCTCACCACCCTTTATTACAAGATTTAGTGAACAACGGCTATGCCCACTTTGCTCGTCATGCATTGATGGAGCGAAAAGCATCTGCATTGCCTCCTTATATTAGTCAATTTGTGATTCGGGCTGAGGCAACCGAGAGCTCATCGGCCTATGCATTCCTGCAACAGGCTAGGGGTGTACTTTCAAACTCAAATACTGCAAATGCAAATTCTAAGGGCTTAGTTCCGCAGATGAGTGGGCCATTTCCCTGTTTAATTGAAAAACGACAAGGGCGTTTTCGCTTTATGCTGGTGTGCAGTCATGAAAAAAGAGCGCCGTTACATAACGCATTGCGGCTAGCTCTGCCGTATTTACAAGGGCTACCGCAGGCGGCAAAAGTACGTTGGTCGGTAGATATCGACCCCACCGATTTCAGTTAGCGCACAGGTTGGGAATACGGTAAAATCTCAACACTAATGTATACAAGTGTTTCAGGGTTGTGCACTATGTCCTCGTCTGGTGGCACCACCTGTTTAAAATAACGATAAGTAGTAGGAAAACTGCCGAATATGGCTCAACGCGATTATGTATCTCGTGGTAAAGCACCACAAAAAAAGAAGCCGGAAAACAAAAAGCGCGGTAAATCACAGGTGAAGAGTGG
Source organism: Alteromonas sp. 38 (assembly GCF_902506055.1). Classification (NCBI taxonomy): domain Bacteria; kingdom Pseudomonadati; phylum Pseudomonadota; class Gammaproteobacteria; order Alteromonadales; family Alteromonadaceae; genus Alteromonas; species Alteromonas sp. 38. The sequence goes on along the minus strand of NZ_LR733300.1, from coordinate 4,175,928 downwards.
CGCCACTGCCTCATTCCCTATTGTTCGCCTTGTCATTGTGGTGATATTGCTTATAGGCTTTGCGGTTTTCTTATGGTCTATTAAAGATAACGCCAGTTCTGAGGTAGATACCGAAGTTGTACGCCCTGTTGCGCCTACCCAAGAAGCGTTGCCTGAATTGCCTAAAGAAGAGTGGGAATATATTCGTACTCTGCCGGGGTATGAAGTGGAAGTAGATGTTGCTGAGCAGGAAAAGTCGGACAAACGTTATCTTATGCAATGCGCGTCGTTCAGAACCCGCGCTCAAGCTGAAGAAATGAAAGCGAAAATTGCCTTTCAAGGTTTAGAAGCACTTATTCGCCAGAGTTCTGGCAGCAACGGCGAATGGTTCAGGGTTATTTTAGGGCCATTCGAATCGAAACGAGATGCCGAGAAAGCCAAGCACAGCCTTCGTAAAGTGAATATTGCGACCTGCCAAATTTGGTACTGGAATTTATAAGCGTAAACGTTTTTCATTCACTCATCTATTGATTGGGCATTCACCGCATGATGTGGTGGATGCCTTATAATCATCTCATAATAGCCACCACATACTACTTTGCAGCGCTTAACGCTTTAATACGTACCCGTTTACTATATGTCTTCACTGCTTTTTCTTTTAACAGCCCCTTTTAGCTGCCCGTTTTAACTGCTCCCCTTGAAAACCAAAACCCTTCCCCCATTTCATAACAAAGTCTTTTTTCAGTTATCGCCCGAGTCTGCGATAGCGCCCACCTTAAATGGGGATTAAACGTGACAACGATTGTATCTGTAAGACGTGGAAATCAAGTTGTGATGGCTGGCGATGGTCAGGTGTCACTCGGCAATACCGTAATGAAAGGTAATGCACGTAAAGTGCGCCGCTTGTACCACGATAAAGTATTAGCTGGGTTTGCAGGCGGCACTGCCGATGCCTTCACCTTGTTTGAACGCTTTGAAGCAAAACTTGAAGCTCACCAAGGCCACTTGACCAAGGCGGCGGTTGAACTTGCCAAAGATTGGCGAACCGATCGCATGCTGCGCAAATTAGAAGCGCTATTGGCCGTAGCCGATGAAACCGCGTCATTCATCATTACCGGTAACGGCGATGTCGTACAGCCAGAAAATGACTTAATTGCTATTGGTTCAGGCGGCAACTATGCCCAAGCTTCTGCTACTGCGTTGCTAGAAAACACCGAACTTACCGCGAAAGAAATTGCGGAGAAAAGTTTGACCATAGCTGGTGATATCTGCGTATTCACTAACCATAGTCAAACGGTAGACGTACTCGATTACTAAGTGGCTGTTTAATTAACAATTAACAGCCACTTGTGCCTGCTATTAATGCAGTGGCACCAAAACAGATAAGGGTTTATGCATGTCTGAAATGACACCTAGAGAAATTGTTCATGAGCTAGATCGACACATTATTGGTCAGCAAGATGCTAAACGTGCGGTATCAATTGCACTTCGAAACCGCTGGCGCCGTATGCAGCTTGAGCCTGATTTGCGCCAAGAAGTGACGCCTAAAAATATTCTTATGATTGGGCCAACCGGTGTGGGTAAAACTGAAATTGCCCGCCGTTTAGCAAAATTAGCGAATGCACCTTTCATAAAGGTTGAAGCGACAAAGTTCACCGAAGTCGGTTATGTGGGTAAAGAAGTAGAAACCATTATTCGCGACCTTGCTGACATTGCCGTGAAGATGACCAAAGAAACGGAAATGAAAAAGGTGAAATTCCGCGCTGAAGAAGCGGCGGAAGAACGTATTCTTGATGTGCTTATTCCACCCCCTGAAGATGCATGGGGCAAGAAAGAAGACGTTGAAGATAGAGGCACTCGCCAAGCGTTCCGTAAAAAGCTTCGTCAAGGCGACTTAGACGACAAAGAAATTGAAATTGATGTGGCACTTCCACAAGTAGGCGTTGAAATTATGGCACCTCCTGGGATGGAAGAAATGACCAATCAGCTTCAAGGCATGTTTCAAAACTTGTCGGGTTCGCAAAAGAAAAAGAAGAAGCTAAAAATTAAAGATGCAATGAAAATGCTGGTGGAAGAAGAAGCCGCACGTTTGGTGAATCAGGAAGACTTAAAAGAAAAAGCGATTGAGTCGGTTGAGCAACACGGCATTGTGTTTGTTGATGAAATTGACAAAATTTGTAAGCGTGAAGGCAATACGTCAGGCGATGTATCGCGTGAAGGTGTGCAGCGTGACTTACTACCCTTGGTAGAAGGGTCAACGGTATCGACCAAGCACGGCATGGTGAAAACAGACCATATTTTGTTTATCGCCTCTGGTGCGTTCCAAATGAGCAAGCCGTCAGATCTTATTCCTGAGCTTCAAGGTCGTTTGCCTATTCGCGTTGAATTATCAGCCTTAGAAGTAGGTGACTTCAAACGTATTCTTACCGAGCCCAATGCGTCGCTTACCGAGCAATACAAAGCCCTTATGCTGACCGAGGGCGTAAATATCGATTTCGTAGAATCGGGAATTCAGCGTATTGCTGAAGCTGCATGGCGTGTGAACGAACGCACTGAGAACATTGGTGCGCGCCGTTTGCACACGGTACTTGAACGTTTAATGGAAGATATTTCGTTTGATGCGTCTGAAAAAAGCGGTGAGTCTTTCGTGATTGACGAAGACTACGTAAACAGCCACTTAGAGTCGCTTGTAGAAAACGAAGACCTATCGCGCTTCATTCTATAAAGCCCTAAGGCTAGTAACACAAAAGAGCGCATTTATTTAAATGCGCTCTTTTTTTATGTGGTTAATAATTTCACTAAACGGCCGGTAATATCAACACCAGTCTCGTTTTCAACAAACAAGAAGAACGGGCAAGGGTTGGCTTCTAAGAAATAATATTCACCCTTGGTGTTTTTACGCCAATCGATAGCGCACCAATGCATGCCTAAGCCGGTACATATCTTTCGTGATAAATCCTGCATTGGTTTAGGAAGAGGGGTTAGCAAAGGACGTGCGTTTATATCTTCTCTGAAATCGAGATTGTGAGAGTCTATTTGTACACTGACTACTTCATCGCCAAGTACGTAACTTCGAATATTCGTCCCTTCAACAAATGCCTGAAAGGTGACAGGGCGCTCTTTTAACAAAGCCTGCACTAAGCCGCGAGTATCGTCCCCCTGTTGCACAAATTTCGCTGTTTCGCCGCCTTTAACGGGTTTATAGACCACCTCGCCTATGTTCGCACAAAACTGTAAAGCTACATCACAAGCGTTACCTATGTAGGTATATGGCACCTTAGCGCCTAGCTTTTTTGCCATCCGCAGTTGAATTGGTTTGCAGTGATGGGCGCGGATGGCGTCAATACCATTAACCCACTTAGTTTCACTGAATAAAAACCAGCATAACAAGGTGCTGGCATATTCCTGATCTAACCATTGTGAAGACACACTATCAGAGGCTTTCACAGAGGGGGGAATATATTGATGCCAATAGGCAGATGTGATGTCTGATAGAGGAATTCGAAACAGTCCGTTGCGGATAGGCTGGTTAAAATGTAACAGGCCATCATTAAAATCTGGGTCGTAGCTGAGTTGCCAGTGCTCACCAAAGTAGTTGGTATTAATAATATAGGGGTCGTTTTTATCGGCAATTAAGGCTTCAGCCACATGTACAATTTGCGGGTCGGCCTCGCTCCCTATTAATGCAATCTGCATTGAAATATCCTTTTTAAATGGTAAAAGGAGGACTGCTTAACCTCCTTAATCTGCTATGACAATAAATCGGGTAATTGTCCGCCGTCCTCACCAATGGCTAAGGTGATATAGACAGGTGGTTTAACAAAGCGAATGGGGTCTTTGTCTGCGCCTGCAGATACCCCAGACTTCCCGCCCGTCACTTGCAGCAACTCTTGGGTCTCAAGGTGAAGGCCAGAGCCGTTCTGTGTATTTTCTTGTGTATAGCTATGCGTGTTATGTTGCATTTTTCGCTCCTTATATAAGCGTTTTAGTGTAGTTAAAAAGGCTAGCGGTTAGACCAACCTTAGGGGGTGGTAAATGGATCGAAAGCAACTCGCGATGAGCGCAGTGCGGCTGCTTATTTTCAGTTTCTTGTAGATGTTGGCGCAGTGGAACTTAACGGTGCGTTCGCTAATAAATAGCTCTGCTGCTATCGCTTTATTCGACAAGCCTTCCATGATCTTTCGCGCAACCTGAAGCTCGCGTTTAGACAGGGTGTCGATAGGAAGGGCATTACTATTTAAGTTATCTACATGCTTAACGATTTGTTGACGCTCAATATCGGTGAGCAAGGGTGTAGATTCTCTAACTTCGGGCGTTATCATTATGAATCTCCTAGTGGGGTATTATCATTTTCTTCTACTATTTCAGAAGCTGGGCAGTGCTGCAGAATGCCGTCTACCAACTGATAGACAGTATCTGCAAGGGCAATCGTTTGAGGGCGATGGGCCACCATGATGCGGGTAATATTGAGCGCCTTTAGATGTGTATTGATAACGTGCTCATTTTGAATGTCTAAATGGCTACTCGCCTCATCAAGAAACAAGATATCTGGCTCTCTGTATAGCGCTCGCGCGAGAAGTAGCCGTTGTTTTTGACCACCACTTAAGCTACTTCCCATATCACCGACCAACGAGTGATATTGCATAGGCATGGCACAAATTTCGTCATGGATACAGGCCAATTGGGCGGCACGTATGACCTTTTCTTGATTTGGTATCTCATCAAAACAACTGATGTTTTCAGCCATAGAGCCACAAAGGCACATGTCTTCTTGCAATACAGAAGCAATGACTGGGGAATGATTTGATGAAATAGTATTGTGACTAACCGTTCCTTCAAAAGGTGCATATAGGCCCATCAGACATTTAAGTAGGGTGCTCTTTCCACTGCCGCTTGCACCAACGATGGCAATTATCTCCCCTGCGGTAACTGATAAGTTGAGGTTTTCGAAAATACATTTACATCCCTCACCATAGCGATAACTGAGGTTGTGGGCCTTTAAGTGAATGACTGGAGTATTTGAAGCGATGGCATGAGAAGAACCCACTGCTGATACTGATGCTACGCTTGAATAAGGGCTAGATTGTTTTGACAGCACCGTGGTTTCAGCAGGCTCCGTTAGAACAATATCGCTCAGGCGAGAAAAGTGTACGGCCAGCATTCGCAATTCGATAAATTTGGAAACTAACCCGTCTACTGCGGCAGTGAATTTTGTTTTGTAAGCGATGAAGGCAAGCATCATTCCTACCGTCAGCATATTATCCATCACCAAAGATGCCGCAATAAAGATCACAATGATGTTTTCAATACCAAATAAAACTTGGTTTACCGCGTCGCTTCCAATATTGAGTTTTCCCAGACTAATATCTTTATTCAAAGTGGCGACTAACTTGTTTTGCCACTGACTATGGCGTTGGGATTCTTGATGGTATACACGAATAGGCAGCATACCCCGAACGCTTTCCATAAAGTGACTTTGTTCAGTAGCGGCCAGTGCAATTTTCTCTGTTGTAAGCCGCTTAGTGACAGGTATTAACGCGATGCGGAAAAGTAAATATATTGCCACCACTAGCACCACACACAAGGTAAGTTTAACGGAGTAAAGGCCCATCACGACAAGCGTGATAATGGCCAATACGCCATCGAGAAATGCAGTCACAAGGCCCGTAGTGAGGAACTCACGAATATGTGCAAGGGAACCAAAGCGAGACACCACATCGCCCACGTGCCTTTTGGCGAAAAAATCCAGCGGTAGCGAGAGTAAATGTTGAAAGACGGAAGCCGACATTTGAAGTTGAAGCCGGCTCGATACAGCCAGGATAAGAAAGCGACGCAACACACTAGTGAAGATGCTTATTACTAGCAAAAAAGTAAACCCAATGGCAAGCGCGGTTAACAATGCTTGATTCCCTTGCAACAACACATCATCAACCACGGTTTGCACGTAATAAGGAGACGCTAAAGCAAAAAGTTGAAGTAGTGCAGATAGCGCCAGCAAGGTGGCTAAATTACGTTTAAACCCTATCGTTCGAGTGAAGAAGTTTCTTAGCTTTAATAAAGGCTTTGCGGGGGGCGGCGAAAAATTGTCTTTAGGCGTAATTTCTAACGCTATTCCCGTTAGGTGTTTACTCGCCTCATCAAAGGTGAAGGTGCGTTTGCCAATACTAGGGTCGTGTATGGTTAATCGCTCTTGCTTTACCTTAGTCAGTACAACGAAATGACGCATATCCCAATGTAGAATTGCTGGTAGGGTTAGTTGAGATAAATCCTGAGGCTCAATTTTTAGTGCACGACATTGAAATGCCATTTGCTGCGCAATATCCATAATATCTTTAAGTGTGATACCACGAAGTGAAACGCTAATGTGCTGGCGAAGGTGGGTCATATCCCGTTTGTCGCCATAATACTGAGCCACCATGCTGACGCAGGCCAAACCACATTCAGCGGCTTCAGTTTGAAGCACAACCGGCACTTTGTTTTTAGGTGATAAGGCGCTAAGTGCAGGTGAAGCAAACCCGTGAGTAATAGTCATAATTACAACCTTTTCGTGACGCTTAACAGCGGCTCTAAGATCCATTCCAGTAAGCTACGCTGGCTAAGTGCTACGTCTGCAGAAAACGTCATTCCAGCTTTAAGCATTACCGGGTTTCCATAGGCAATAATGGCGTCGCTATTTACTCGAGCGGTAACCAAATAAGCGGGTTCGCTCACGGTTAAAGGCGCGTTCGCCCATTCACCAGGCAGTAAAATGGTTTCGGAAATGCTAATTATCTGTCCCTGTTGCAAACCAAACTTCTGATAAGGAAAGGCATCGTAGCGAATAGCGAGTTGTTGCCCTTTGGCGATGAACCCAGCGGCGCGCACAGGCACTAACAATCGTGCTTCTATAGGGGAATTTTCTGGAAGTAAGCTGAGTAGCGGTCTGTTTTGATCGACCATCAACCCAGCACTCGCCTGCAGACTTGAAACCACACCGTTCTGCGATGCATATAGAATGCGCTGCCGATCGCGATTTAATGTCAGCAACTGCTGATTGATATCACTTAGTTGGTTTTCGTGTACGGTGCGCTCATTGGCTTGAATCTCGGGTAAACTGGCAATTTCATGTGTCAGCCGGCTTACTTCAGCTTCGCTTTTCAGGTTATTTCGCTCAGCTTGTTTCCATTGTTGCTGGCTACTTAAAAGCTCAAGCTTATAATTATCGAAATCTGCGTTACTTACATGGCCAGCATTGCGTAGCACCTCAAATGAGGTAAATTGACTGAACGCTAACTGCCACTGTTGATAAGATATCGCTAAAATATGGCGTATTGATTCAGCGTCTTTTTGCGCGTGCTGAAGTTGTTTTAAAAGCTGCGTTTTGTCATTTTGGTGAATACCAATGCTGCGTGCCAACGCGTCGCTTATCCGCTGTTTTTTAGCAAGAAGCTCTTGTTGCAGTTTTAGCTCTACGGTTTCGCCTTGTGGCTGCTGAACCCCGTATTCAATCGACAATAATGGTTCGCCTCTTTTAACTTTTTGCCCCTCGTTTACATACACTTGTGATATGCGGCCTTTTCGGGCGTCGGCGTACAGTCTTAATACGCCGCGGGAGGGCTCTAGCCACCCTTCAACAGTGGCTTTACGAGCATAGCTACCCTGTGTGAGATATATCCCCACACCCACTATCCATAAAATTAGTATTGCCGTTATCCCCATATGGGATGGTCGAGGCGTCATCAATAGATCGCCTTGAAATGGCGAGGTAGGCTGCATTGCCTGATGACGGAATAGTCCTTTTCTCATAACAGTTCATCCCATGAAATTAAAAAAATGGTATTCAGTTGCCATTTCCCTATGGACATAGCGCTTAATCAGCAATCGATGCTTTTTAAGCAGCGAAAACCTGAATACCGACAAGTGGTCTTGGGTAAAGCCTTGACGCTGTAAACGTTAGATGAAGGAGGCTCGGTATATCGAATAAGGCGAAGTCAGGGCGTTCGCCGCCCTTTATTCATAAGGTGTTGGCGCAAAATTTAATGAAGTTTTGATGAAATGGCTCAAATTTAAATGTGGTTAAAAATTGATGGAAATGCAAAAGGTTAGTGATACTGTACAAAGGATGTACTATAAAAAAGTAGTGTACTTAATTCACGCAGTGGCTTAACCAAAACGGAATAGGAACTCACATGTTTGTACCAAGTATTTTACTCAAGCAGCTATATACTCACGGAAGCCTAACCAAAACTGACAACGGCATTTCCTTTGCACTAAAAAACCGTTTAAAAGATGCCACACTAAAGGAGCTTAAATGGATTTCATTTGATGGTGAGAAAGTTCCAAGCCATAAAATTTCTATTCAAAGCAGCAACGACAGTGGCATTAGTTTTGATGCGCTTAATAATAACGGCGGCATGCCGTTTTCATTACGGCAAGTCATTACCGTACACCTAGAACTGAATGAAGAAGTCAGCCCTGAAAAACGCAAAATAGGTATTTGTTTTTCAGCGTCTCCTTTTGGAAAGCTTAAGTTCGAAGTAGAAGATAATGTAACGTCACCAGCGAGTCGCAAGTTGCATATTCCCCGCGACGATCACGACGATTATGGCGATAAAATCATTAAGCAGCGTCAGTCATACTTTGAAAGTTTTACTGGCGCCAAAATTGATCATGTGGGCAAGTACTCAGTCGATCCAGACAAATTAAAAGGGAATATTGAGCACTTTATTGGGGTGGCTCAGGTACCCATTGGCATTGCAGGGCCATTAACTATAAATGGCGAGCACGCTAAGGGTGAATTTGTTGTGCCATTGGCAACAACAGAAGGCACCTTGGTGGCGTCGTATAATAGGGGGATGAAGCTGCTTAATATGAGTGGTGGGGTAAAGGCTACGGTGGTAGATGATGCCATGCAGCGAGCTCCGGTTTTTATTTTTAGCGATGCCCGTGGTGCAAGAGATTTTGTTACTTGGGTAAACCAAAACATCAGCAAAATTCGCGAAGAGGCTGAAGCAACCTCGAGTATTGCCAAACTCACTTATATTGACCACTTCTTATCAAACAAATTTGCGTTTTTGCGTTTCAACTATTTAACCGGTGATGCGGCAGGGCAAAACATGGTGGGGCGGGCTACTTTTGCGGCGTGCGGGTGGATTTTAGATAATTATGAAGGTGTTGAAAACTTCTACTTAGAGTCTAACTTTGCTACCGATAAAAAAGCCTCGCAAATAAATATTATGCGTACACGTGGTAAACGGGTAACCGCAGAGGCCACGATAAAGCGTGAGCATTTACTGCAAATTATGCGGGTAGAGCCTAAGCAAATTGACTATCACGGCAGGGTAGCAGGAGTAGGCTCGTTTCTATCTGGGGTGAACAATACGGGTTTACACTCGCCTAATGGTATTACCGCCATGTTTATTGCTACGGGGCAAGATGTTGCGAACGTAGCGGAATCATCGGCTGCTATTATGTATTCAGAGCTTACTGATGAGGGCGATTTGTATGTGTCTATCACCATTCCTTCGTTAATAGTGGCCACCTATGGTGGTGGCACTGGAATGGGCACTCAGCGTGAGTGCTTAGAACTTATCGATTGCTATGGCAAAAACAAGGTGTATAAATTCGCCGAAATCGTTGCCTCGGTAGCCTTAGCGGGGGAAATATCGTTAGCCTCAGCCATTAGCTCATCAGATTGGGTGTCGTCTCACGAACAATATGGACGCAACCGCTGACGGGGACAATACGAAGTGTGGGCACACAAACACAGGCACGCCGTAAATCCATCCCTGGAGGCTCCGCCCCGGCATCCCTGCCGGGGAGGGCCTGCTTATTGTGTGCCCCACACTTCTAATACAGACCTAGCTCCCAACAAACCTATCCATGGGGCTCTGCCACCGCATCCATGCGGTGGAAGGTCTATCATGGTGCTTCCTACCCTCTTGGATAAATCTGCTGATGGCTTGAGGGAAATGTGGGACATAAGGTGAATCAGTAAGCATAAAAAAGCCGGCGATTTACGCCGGCTTGATAAGTGCTAGTAACTTACTAGATTATTAGTGTTTCCAATGGAAGTGATGTGCTTTCGCGTCAATCGCTTCCGCGGTAGTTCTTGGCATAAAGGTGGCGTTGTTTTCTTCAAAGAAGAAAGGGGAGCGCTTGGTTTTACTGCCTACTTCGTTCATGGTGGCGGCTTCGTATACACGGCCGTTAAGTACGGTAAATTCTACATATTCACTGCGGCGTAAGTCTGCTAATACATCGCCGTCAATCACGACTAAGTCAGCCAATTTACCTTTTTCAATACTGCCGATGTCGTTACCCATACCTAGGTGTTTTGCGCCATCGATAGTACCGCCGCGTAATGCTTCCCATGCGGTGAAACCGCCTTGTTGCATTATCCACAGTTCCCAGTGGGCGGCTAAGCCTTCACGTTGGCCATGAGCGCCAATATGTACACTAACCCCATTATCTCGAAGCTCTTTGGCGTAGCTGGCAACGTTTTGGTGGTTGTACTGGTTATCGGGCGCGGTAGGGCGTCTTATAGAGCGGCTATGCAACATGGTGGCAGGTGTGTAGCGAAGTAAGCGTGGGTTCTTCCATACTTCTGTACGGTCGTACCAATACTCTTCACCCATCATGCCGCCGTAAGAAACCACAAATGTAGGTGTGTAACCAAACTCGGTGGCTTTCCATAGCTGGGTTACATCACTATAACCGCGCTCAATAGGCAAGCTGTGTTCTAGCCCTGTATGGCCATCGACCAACATGGTTAGGTTTTGCTGAAACTTACCGCCACCCTCGGGGACTACCATCATGTCTTGATTTTTCGACGCCCATAACACTTGTTGGCGTTGATCCCGACGTGGTTGGTTGTAGCTTTTCACCGAAATTGCGCCGCTTTCTTTTAAGCGTTCTACGTGGAAGTACGCATCTTCATAGTTATTGATGATGGCTTTGTAGCCTAGGCCTTCTGCGCCGTACAAAATAGTACCGGTAGAGTAAATACGCGGTGCCACTATGTCGCCTTTACGCTGAAGCTCAGAGGCGGCAAAAATCTCTGTGGTATCGTTTGATGGGTCATGAATGGTGGTAACACCAAAGGCCACATTCGAGTATTGGCTCCAGTTTTTATCTGGAATAATCTCATTCCTGCCTTGTGCACCATGAGCATGAGTATCAACCAACCCAGGTATAATGGTTTTGCCACTGGCATCTATTTGCATAGCACCTTCAGGAATAGCAATATCTCCGCGCTTGCCCACAGCTTCAATACGATTATCTTTAATGATAATAACGCCGTCTTCAATCACTTCTTGGGTGTTGTCGGCATCACGCATGGTCACGACCTTTCCACCAATTAAGGCTTTGTAACCGCTTGGTTTATCGGCTTCGGTAGTGAACGATAAATTAATACCATCGGCTACAGGGTCGGGCAGGGTTTCTGGCGCGCCATCTACAAACGCAAAAGCTTCTTTAAGCGAGCGACTGTAGAAAGTGGGGCCATTAAACCAGCTCACCGTTTCGTTATCCGGCGACCATGTTAAGTACTCACCAGCTTTAGATGAAAGCTGAGTAACCGGAAGTGAAGTCATGTTGGGGCCAATGGTCACTTTCTTACCATTTTCCACAAACGGGGTAACGAAGGTTTTGAATTGGTAAACAAACGCCACCCATTTTTTGTCATGTGAAAGTTTGTACTCACTTACGTCATCAGCTCCGTATAAATGAGTTCGTTTGTCATTGCCTTGCAAGTTAACACTTGAAAGTTGTGTTTCTCGATACGGCGTGCCGCCTACCGATTCAGTGAAATACACTCGTGAATTGTCGCCTGCAAAGTGTGGGTTAATACCCCCATCAGACACTTTCTTTTCGGTTTTTCTATCAAGGTCTGCTACATAAATACCAGGGTCCACTGAGTATTTAGGGTCGAGTAAATAGCCGCCAGTAAACTTGCGGTACACCACCTTTTCACGATCACTTGAGAACGATGGTTCTATATAATGGCCAGGTTGCTTAGTAATCACTTTACCTTTACCGCCGCGGGCCGAAACAATGCGTACTGATCCTAATTCATCATCATTCCACGTGGTGTAAACAATGGCTTTGCCGTCGTTAGAAAAACGCGGGTAATATTCGCCATGGGCATTTTGCTTAGTCAGGCGTTTCATCTTGCCCGACTTTACGTCTTTAACGTAAAGCTTACCTAATGCTTGAAACAAGAGTGTCTTACCGTCAGGTGACATTTGCGACCAGCGAATCATGTTTACATCAAATTCATCCGGTGCCACATTTACATCAAAGCGCAGTGCATCCGCATATTGAAGGGTAGCTTCTACGTTAATGTTAATATCAGAGATAGTCTTATCGTCAATATTGATGCTATGGAAAGTACCACCAGTCCAATACACAATGGCTGATGAATCTGGCATCCAGTCGAAGTAGGCGAAGTAACCTTCAGAACCAAAGCCTTCTTGCATGTCACGTTCAAGTTCTGTGGTAAGCGGTGTTTCTTCACCGGTTCTAATGTCTTTTAAAAACAGAGCGGTTTTTTCTTTTACCCGGCGAACAAACGCAACGTATTTACCATCCGGTGATGGCGTAGGTACCACTGCACCGCCGGTGCCACTAATATAACGGCTTTCGTCGCCGTTCTCACGGTCAAAGCGGGTGATGGCGAATATGCCACCTAATGGGTCGCGGTTATAGTCGAAACGACTCCCAGGCACTGTGTTCTCTGTGAAGTAAATATATTTACCGTCGTGAGAAAAAACAGGGTCAGCTATGTTTTGCTGGTCCTTTTTACCATGATTACGGGCTTTAATTTGCAAGCCGTCACCACCGGTATTGTGGTACATCCAAATTTCACCTGCAGGTATACTGCGGCTAGACATAATGCCTTTCGATACCAGCAAGTATTCACCATCTGGGCTCCATTTAGGAGAGTGAATAAGGTTGTTCTTTTCTTTGGTCACTTGGCGCAGATTTTCGCCATTGCTGTCCATTATCCAAAGATTATTAATGCCATCGCGGTCAGAAATAAACGCAATCTTTGAACCGTCCGGTGAAATACTTGGGTGTATGTTCCATGCGAAATCTTGCGTGATAGGTGTGGCATCGCCGCCATCAATATTCACTTTATAAATATCACCTAGCATATCGAACACCATATACTTGCCATTCGGGGCTATATCCAAGCTAGACCAAGTGGTTTCGGTGGTATTGATAGTGACTTCATTAAGTGCAAATGGCGGGTTACTTACATCCCACTTTTCTTCATTAATCGTTGCTTCTTTTTTGATGTCGTCAGCTGCATGCGCAGAGTACGCGGTACTTAAGCCTAAGGCGCTGACAAGTGTGGCGGCTAAAAAGCTTTTTGTTGTTTTTATCATAATGTGTTTCCAATTGCTTGAAATGCGTTTTCTGTCTATTGATGAGTATGCCCGTGAGCGTCTCATCTATTTGTAAATTTGTCGTTAACCTTAACCTAAAATGGTGGGGTGCTACCTAACTTATGAGATTTTACGCATAAATCTAACGACCAAATTACAGTTTTACCACCCACCCGTCTATTTATCCATCACTCACGATGATGCTTGTCTATTAAGTGGATAAACGCTAATTTTGCAACAAGCTGTTAACAATGTTTGATGTAGGTGCTATTCGTGGTTAATTCAAAGCAAGATGTGGTCATTTCAGAGCAGAAACTCCATTATTCAACCTGTACGCTGTGCGAAGCTATGTGCGGCATTGAAGTTGCCACACAGGGTAAACGCATACTATCCATTAAGGGAGATAAAGATAATCCTTTTAGTGCAGGCCACGTATGCCCCAAAGCCAGTGCGCTGAAAGATTTATATGATGATCCTGACAGGTTAAAACGACCGGTAAAAAAGGTAGGCGACGAGTGGCAAGAAATACCGTGGAGTGAGGCCTTTGGCTACGTTGCTGAAAAACTACACCATATTCAGTCCCAACATGGCAAAGATGCGGTTGGTGTCTATCTAGGTAATCCGAATGCCCACAACATGGGGGCTATTTTGTTCGGCCCTTATTTTTATCGCGCCCTTGAGTCACACAATAGATACTCTGCCACCTCGGTGGATCAGCTCCCTCATCATATTGTTAGCCGAAGGCTGTTTGGGCATATGTCACAAATTCCTATTCCAGATATCGATCACACCCAACACTTTGTGATTATCGGTGGAAATCCACTTGCTTCCAATGGCAGCATCATGACTGTGCCCAACGTTAAAAATCGCTTAAAAGGCGTGCAAAAACGGGGTGGTAAAATAGTGGTCATCGACCCTAAACGAACAGACACTGCTGATTTAAGCTGCGAGCATCACTTTATTCGCCCCGGCAGCGACGTATTGCTATTACTTGCTATGTTACATGTAGTATTTGAAAAGCAATTTCACAATGCCGAGGCGCTCTTACCTTACGCCGAAGAATTGCTTGAAGTTGAAGGTTATGTAAAAGACTTTTCTCCCGACACTGTAAGCGAATTAACGGGCATTGAAGCGTCACAGGTAATCAAATTGGTTACCGATTTTTGCGAAGCTGAATCGGCTGTATGTTACGGACGCATGGGCGCGAGTGTGCAAGCATTTGGCACACTCACTCAATATCTCATCATGCTGTTTAACATGTTGACCGGAAACTTAGATAGGCAAGGGGGGATGATGTTTACCCAGCCTGCAGCCGATATTTTACCGGTATCAAGCAGGGGCAGCATATCAGGCTATAGTTCACGGGTAAGGGGTCTACCCGCTTTTGCAGGGGAATACCCTGTGGCGTGTTTAGCAGAAGAAATATTAACGCCTGGTGAAGGCCAAATTAAAGCCATGGTCATAGGTGCTGGAAATCCAGTGGTGACTACGCCTAATACCGAGCAGCTGGAACGTGCGTTTTCACAACTCGATTTTATCGTGTCTGTGGACTTCTACATTTCTGAAACTTCTCGGCATGCAGATATTATATTACCTCCCGTTACACCGTTAGAGCGGGACCACTATGATGTGGTTTTTCATAATTTCGCAGTAAGAAACTACGCCACCTATTCTGAGGCAGTGGTCGATATAGATGATGATCAATTAACAGATTGGCAGATATACCTATCGCTGGCAGAGCGTCTAGATAAATTAAATGGCAAAAGTACCGCGCACTATCAAACACTATGGCAAAAACAGCCCAAAGGTGTGATAGACGATTTATTAAAAAGTGGCCAATACGGTGCACATGCTCGCGTAAACTCCAGTGCCAGTGATAACGCGAACGGCAATAAAAACGCTAACGCTCAGGGACAAACAGACGGCATTGGCAAGGAAGGCTATAACTTGTCGCTAGATAAGCTGAAAGCGCATCCACATGGCATTGACCTTGGGCCATTGCAGAGTGCACTACCTGACGCCATTTTTCATGAAGATAAAAAAATCAATTTAGATTTTGATTACTTTATGCCAGATATTGCCCGAGTAAAGACGCATTTCTTTGACCAGAAGCGTAAGGAAAATCAAATGGTACTCATTGGCAGGCGTCATATTAAAACGAACAACTCTTGGTTACACAATAGCCCTAGAATGGTGAAGGGAAATAATCGATGTACCCTACAATTGCACCCTGAAGATGCTGCTAAATACCAAGTCCAAGAGGGTGATAGCGTTAAGGTCACTTCAAGAGTGGGGGAATTATTCGTAGAGGTTGAAATTACCAATTCTATTATGCCAGGCGTGGTCTCTATACCGCATGGTTGGGGCCATAATAAGAAGGGAATAAAGCTGGGTGTTGCTAGCCAGTACCCTGGCGTGAATACGAATATTCTGACAGACGAAATGCAGGTAGATACCTTGTCGGGCAATGGTGTATTAAATGGTGTGCCGGTTTCGTTAGAGAGGATGTAAAAGAAAGGCGATAATCAACATATTGATTATCGCCTTACATTTTATAAGTACGCTATCGTTTTTACTAAGCTTGGTTAACCTGAGCTCAGTTAGTCGACCTAGGTCATGGTAACGTATTCTTCAGCACTAGTAGGGTGAATGGCCACACATGCATCAAAATCGGCTTTGGTCGCGCCCATTTTTATGGCGACGGCAAAGCCTTGTAGAATTTCATCCATACCGTGGCCTATACCGTGAAGGCCAACCACTTTTTCATCATCACCTGCACACACCAATTTCATTTTGGTCATTTGGCGGTGACGGGTTACTGCGGTGTACATAGACGCAAAGCTCGACGAATACACTTTAATATTGTCTTCACCGTACTGTTCTACCGCTTCTGGTTCGGTTAAGCCCATGGTGCCAATAGGCGGGTGGCTAAACACCACGGTGGGGATCATGGAGTAATCCATGTGCGCGTCTTCTTGGCCGTTGAATAAACGTTCGCTGAGTAAGCGACCTGCTTTTACTGCCACAGGCGTCAATTCGGCTTCACCAGCAATGTCACCCACAGCATAGATGTTCTTAGCTGTCGTGTTTTGGTATTTATCTACTTTCACGGTGCCGTTTTCGGCAAGCTCTACACCGGTGTTTTCAATCGCTATCACATCGGTTGATGGTTCGCGGCCAATGGCCCAAATTAGGCAGTCTGCTTCAAGGACTTCACCATTAGTTAGATGAATTGAAATGTGCTTACCTTCACCGCGCTCTACTTTTTCAACGCTGGCGTGGTTGTGTAATGTGCAGCCTTCAGCGTGGATCATATCAACTAGGGTTTCATGGATGATAGGGTCGAAGTGACGTAGTGGAGCATGTTTACGCACCACTAAATGGGTCTCTGTCCCCAAACTATGCAATACGCCAGCGAGTTCAACACCAATGTAACCTGCACCCACTACAACGGCTTTTTTAGGTTGTTCTTTTAGCGCAAAGAAGCCATCAGAGTTAATACCGTGCTGTGCACCTGGAATATCAGGTATGACAGGGCGACCACCAGTGGCAATAGTAATGTGATCAGCGGTATAGGTTTCGCCATCGACTTCAATAGTATTGTTATCAACAAACTTAGCGAAACCACGAATAAGGGTGACGTCGTTAGCACTGAGCGAGCGGTCATACGATGCATGAATACGTTCGATATAGGCTTGGCGGCTGGCAATTAGGCTATCCCAACTGAAGTGGTTTACTGTTATATCAAAACCATATTCTGGTGCGTAGCGGTGAATAGCTTCGGCAACTTGTGCGCCGTACCACATGGCTTTTTTAGGCACACAGCCTACGTTAACGCATGTGCCGCCAATGTCTTTAGCTTCAATAATAGCTGCTTTTTTGCCATGCTTGGCGGCGCGGTTTGCAGACGCAATGCCGCCACTACCGCCGCCTATGCAGATATAATCAAAATGTTTCATGTTAACCGCCTTATTATCCGTTAGGCCTAAAATTGTCATTTATTGTGACACGAAATTGAAGGAATACACACTGTATACGCGTTTAAGGGACCGAGGCACAAGGTAGAAGATTTCATTATCGTAGGCATCATTTGTAAAAAAAAAGAAGCACTAATTGCATTAGTGCTTCTTTGTTCCAGTGTTATGGGTACTGCCACAGATACACTTAAGATCACGCGTCTTGAGGTGTAGCACCTTCTTCGCTTTCATTTAACGGCGTATCTGGCTCAATCAAAATGCTGAACTCTCGTCGACGTTCTTGTTCAAATTGAGTCAGCTTTTGAATAGTGGCGTCAGTGAAGATATGCCCTTCAGGCAGTATAAGAATATGGCTATCATTGTATAAATTCTTGGCTAACACCATGCCTGCTTTTAGCTGTGATGCTTTCATGGTGTTGTAAATGTATTTTGACGTGCTCACATTTTCATCTGCAAGTAAGAACGACAAAATTTCACCATCATACCGTGTGTTGGTATGCTTTTTCATTTCCGCTTTTGCATCTCGTGGTGTCATCTCTTCACCACTCATTCGGCCGGTGACTAAACGCCAGTAGTCTCTGGCTATTGAGACTATACGGGCACCTATGGGAATTTCTTTCGCCACCACATTACGTGGGCCAGCACCGTTATAATGCTCGAATTGAAATTCAATCATGTCTGATACAGGTTGTAACTCCATTGCGGGAGCAAGCATTAGTGCAGCTTTTTTGGTTTGATCCAAGTAGTTCTGTTGCTGCTGATACTTCAGCTTCGCAAACGGCGCTTGAAAATCATCTGTACTTAGCCCCAACAGGCCCAGCTCACAGATTAAACCCGCATAGCTAACGCGTTTAACTTCTTCAGGAGAAAGTTGAAGGTACTTCGCTAATTTAGCGGCAAGTTCGCTCACTTCAATGGCAAATTTTCCATCTATGTTCGGGTTTATACTGATAACGTTGAACAGTACTTGTTCCATTGCAAGATTATGTTTTTCAATCTTGTTCAGGGCAGCTTTAATTTGGCGAGTACGCTTATGTACCATTTGCTCAAGCGACGTATTAACTTCTTTTAATTTACGGTTTTGTAACCGTGTTAATTTTTGCAAACGGGCATTTTCATTTTTTAATTTTACCCGCTCTAACCCGTCTTCAATGGCAGATATAAGCTCTTTGTTGTCCCAAGGTTTTTGCAAGTAACGATGAATTTTTCCTTCGTTAACCGCTTTGATGGTAGATTCGATATCGGCATAACCGGTTAGCACCAACCGATAACTTTCAGGGTACAACTCTGCAACTTGTTGAAGTAATTCAGCACCAGACATCTGTGGCATTTTCATATCTGAAATGATCACGTGAACATCATTTTCTTTCATGATCTCCAATGCTTTTGCGCCACTGTCAGCCAGCAATAAATTGACTTTTAAAGAAAAAAGCGCGCGCTTAATGGCGCGAAGAATATTAGGTTCATCGTCGACAAATAAAACAGTGTACACGTCTGCGTTTTGGTCAGTGGTATCATTCATAGTGAATCGTCCTGAAAAGAATCTTCGGCGTTGTCGTCTAACGGGTTATGTATTGGTAGGCATAGTGTGAAACAGCTTCCTTCCCCATCTTTACTTGAAGCATGAAGGGTGCCGCCGTGCTCTTGAGCAATGCCGAAAGAAATAGAAAGCCCAAGCCCGGTACCTTGCCCTTCTGGTTTGGTAGTGAAAAACGGGTTAAACAATTTATCTAAGTGACTCGATTGAATACCGCAGCCAGTGTCTTGAATGCTAAGCTCAATGTAGCCATCTACTTCTCGCGTCGTAATCGTAATCGCACCCTGCACACCAGTGCTTTCGATAGCTTGCCCAGCGTTTATAAGAAGGTTGGTCACCACTTGGGAAATTTTACCCATGTTCATCATGGTATGGGGAATCGACCCTAAATGGGTTTCTACGCTACATATGTATTTCAGCTGGTTGTTCACCATCGCTAGGGTGGTTCGAACGCAATCATTTAGGTTGTAAGATTGCATTTCATCACTGTCTACGCGAGAGAACAGTTTTAGCCCTTTAACTATTTCGGCCACCCGAATCAAACCATCTTTCGAATCGGTGATGAGTTCAGAGATATCGCTGTTGATAAACTCCATGTCTTGCTGCTGTATAATGTTGCGCAGCTGTTTAATCGCTTCATCCTGATGGATAGCGGTATCTTTTGAGAGCACATCATTAAGCTGTTGGAATATCATTTGATAGGTGGATACATATTCGCTGAGGGTATGCATATTACTATTTACAAACCCGATTGGGTTATTGATTTCGTGCGCTACACCCGCAGCCAACTGGCCAACCGATGCCATTTTCTCTGCTTGTAACAATTGAACCTGTGCTTCTTTTAAGTCTTTATTTGCCTCTTCAAGTTGGAAGTTTTTCTGGTTTAACAACGAGGTACGTTGTTTAACTTTTACCTCCAATAAGCTATTGAGTTCTTTAAGTTCACCTTCAACGCGCTCGCGATGCGTATTTTCTTCTTTTAAAAGCTCAACCAATTGATTAAAGGCTTCAGCAAGCTCACTGAGTTCATCTTTGCCGCGCACTTTTACAGAGATATTCTGGTAATTTTTATCTTTAACTGCCGCCCCTAAATGCCTAGTACCTGCACGTAGCAGCTTTAACTGCGACATTAAGTACGAGCCAAGCAAATATGAGCACAATGCAATGAGGCCTAGTTCTATGGCGGCAAGTGTTAATGTCCAAGTACGTACCCGTTTTACCGACTGATTAATAGAATCAACATCAAGGCCTATTTCTACTCTGCCAAATAAGGTTTCGCCAACTTTAATATCAGCTGCGGTATCGTAAATACCATCCACTGCACTCATTACATCGCTGTCTTGCTGAAAGGGGTGACTGAGAGCTTCAGGCTCACCTTTTTCGACATATACATTGTTGTTGTTATCGAGAACCCGAACATAACTGATATTTGG
Organism: Alteromonas sp. 38; assembly: GCF_902506055.1. Lineage (NCBI taxonomy): Bacteria > Pseudomonadati > Pseudomonadota > Gammaproteobacteria > Alteromonadales > Alteromonadaceae > Alteromonas > Alteromonas sp. 38. The sequence continues at coordinate 4,155,632 of NZ_LR733300.1, read as the reverse complement.
GTTTGAAAGCATTTCAGTTGCATCTGCCTCTAGCGAAGCGAGGTCGTAGCTTAAAAAAGCATTTTTCGCTGTGGACACAAATAGGTTTGTAGTGGTTTGGGCTGACGTATCAACACTGGTGTCGACTAAGTCATTTAGCAGTTTAAATACGGTTGTGATAAGAATTAAAAACAAAATGGCAGCAATAAGCGCCACCCCAACAATGGTTTTTGTTCGTAGCGATAGCGTAAGCAACGCATCCCTTTTCACAATTGTGGCCTAGCCAATGAGGTGATGCCAAGTGCCCGTACGTCGTCCCAATCTTCATCTGCTGACGACATAAATCCTTTAAAGCCAATATTTTTCAATAGCTGATGATTGTCTTTGTCCTTCGACAGGGTAAGCAATGCATTTAATAGTGCGTCTCTTTGCGCCTCGGTAACCCGAGGGTGGGTGGCTACAGCATGAGGGGTGTACCCATCACTTTCCCATAAAATACGAAGGGCATTTTGAGTACTGTCATCAGTGTTATTGAAGGTTCTTATTATGCCGCCGCCGGCGTCAAAAAAGCCTCGTTGCACATTGAGGTACACCGAGTCATGAGAATGCACATAGCGCGGTGTAAAGAGAATATCTTGTTGTCTCAAATATGCACTAGGGATAATGGTGGCAGCGAATGCAGCAGGAGAGGGAAAGGCTATGTCCTTACTGTCCAGATCATCAAGTGACATAATATCGCTGTTCGCATTCACAACAATAATGCCTTTAATTCGCTTATCTTTTTGACGAGCCAACGCGCGATAGCCAACCGTGTCATGAAATACCACAAAGTGGTATGGGTTCATGTAAGCAACGTCATATTCACCCTCAGCCAGTCTTTGTTCGAAGGTAGGAATATCTTTGGCTGTTTTAAACACCACATTAATGTCTGAGTGCGCAGAGATATAGTTAATAAGTGGCTGCCACGTTTCAGCGAGCTTCTTCGCAGACTGTTGAGGCACTATGCCAAGCGTTAACGTATTGCATGCACCATGAGCAGCGAACAATGCGAGCGCTAAAAAAACAAACATATGTCGTGCAGCTTGAAAAACTGATTTTTCCACCATGATTCACCTCAAACCGACCCAGTTAAAAAGACCATATTAAAAACATTGGCCACAGCTACTTACTATGAACTTACTCAAACATAAACTTTTCGATAGTTTCAATAAGTTCGCCATTCGCGAATGGTTTGGAAAGCGCTGCATTTGCGCCAAGGTCTATTGCCCGCTCAAGACTAATGTCGTCAAGAGCAGAAATGACAAGAATTTTTAAGTTTTTGTATTTAGGTTGCTCTCGAACAAACTGGATAACGCTGTAGCCATCCATGCCAGGCATACTCAAATCGAGAGTCATCAACTTTGAATTATACTGGCTCAACATAATGCCAGCTTGAAAACCACCCGTAGCAATATGGCTTTCGAATCCCCCCCGGCGTGCCACGCGTTGAATCGACTTTGCCACCGGCATTTCATCATCGACAATGAGAATGGAAGGTGAAATCTCACTTTGGAGGTCATCAGGAATAGGAATGTTATGATGTTCAAGAAAGGAAACGAAGTCTGATACTAGCACGCGATTATTGCCACGACCTGGCAGCTTAAACCCTTTAAGTTTTCCGCTTTCTATCCAGCGGATCACAGTTCGAAGGTTTACATCACAATAAGTTGCGATTTCGCCCGATGTTAATGTCTTCATTGTTCAATTCCTATTGCCAACTTGTAACGTTATAGCACTGAATAGGATTGTTCACAATTTAGACAAAAGTAGTGAATGTGACATTTGTGACACTCTTTTTTCTCGTTTTTAGTCGCCAAATTAATGAGTTACATGATTCACACCACGCGGTTAAAAAGAAAGAATTAGTCAAAATTTGATCTGCACGCTTACCGTTTACAGTAATCCTAGTATAGAACCTAGAAAAATCACTGTTGTGTTGAACAATTACAGCGCTTGTTTTTATTGCAATCAACCCCAACATAACTTGCTATACGAACTGAAAAGAGTAGACGGATTATGACGACCCCAGCAATTGAATTGGTAGATGGTTTGCCTTTGTTTTCATCCATTAAGCCCGCACAGATAAAGCCCGCCATCGAAAAAGCGATAGCTAAATGCAAGCTTGAAATTGATGAGGTGGTTGCATCTAAAGATTACTCTTATGCGAACTTAGTACTGCGCTTAGAAGAGGTAGACGACAATTTAAGTAAGATGTGGTCACCGGTTTCTCACATGAATTCAGTGGTGAGTAGCGACGAACTGAGAGAAGCGCATGATGCTTGCTTACCTTTGCTTTCAGAATATGGCACTTGGGTAGGTCAGCACGAAGGCCTATATAACGCTTATGTGGCGATTAAAGCGTCAGACGAATATGCCAACCTTGATGAGCAGCGTCAAAAAGTTATTGATAATGCTATTCGCGATTTCACTTTAAGTGGGGTGGCACTGCCTAGCGGGAAAAAGAAACGCTATGCAGACATTCAAGCGAAGCTAAGCGAGTTATCATCCACATTTTCAAACAATGTGATGGACGCGACTATGGGGTGGAGCAAACATGTCACTGACGAAGCCATCCTCTCTGGTATGCCAGAATCAGCCCGCGATGCAGCTGCACAAGCGGCACATCAAAAAGACTTACAAGGCTGGCTATTTACATTAGATATTCCTTCTTACTTACCTGTTATGCTGTATGCAGACAATGCAGCGTTACGAGAAGAAATGTATCGCGCTTATGCCACGAAGGCGTCAGATCAAGGCCCCAATGCGGGTAAGTGGGACAACACCGGCATTATTCAACAAACACTGGCTCTTCGCAGTGAAATTGCACAATTACTCGGTTTTAGCAGTTATTCTGAACGTTCTCTTGCCACCAAAATGGCTGAGTCGACTGGTCAAGTTACCGGCTTTTTACGTGATTTAGCTGCTAAATCGAAGCCACAGGCTGAAAAAGAGTTAGAAGAAGTGCGTGCCTATGCGAAAGATACCCACGGGGTAACAGAGCTTAACGCGTGGGACTTACCTTTCTACAGCGAGAAGCTGAAACAGGAAAAGTACACCATTTCAGATGAAATGCTGCGTCCGTATTTCCCTGAAGACAAAGTATTGTCGGGTTTGTTCGAAGTGGTGCATAGATTGTATGGCCTTAAAATCATTGAACAGCCAGGTATTGATACATGGCATAAAGATGTACGCTACTTCACTATTACCGATAGTGCAGATGCCCTGCGTGGTAGCTTTTACCTAGACTTATACGCTCGCGCTAAAAAGCGAGGTGGTGCGTGGATGGACGAGTGCCGTGTTCGCCGCGAAAAGTTAGACGGCGAATTACAGTTACCTGTGGCGTATCTCACTTGTAACTTTAACGCACCAGTAGGGGATAAGCCTGCCTTATTCACGCACGATGAAGTGGTTACTCTTTTCCATGAATTCGGACACGGCATACACCACATGCTAACTAAAATGTCGGTGGCTGGTGTATCTGGAATTAACGGTGTGCCGTGGGATGCCGTAGAGCTACCAAGTCAGTTTTTAGAAAACTGGTGCTGGGAAGAAGACGCACTCAACTTTATCTCGGGTCACTTCGAGACGGGGGCCCCCTTACCCGCTGATTTACTTGACAGAATGTTAGCGGCCAGAGATTACCAAGCCGCTATGCAAATGGTGCGTCAGCTGGAATTCAGTTTGTTTGATTTCTTATTGCATAGCGAGTCTGGCGACAAGGTTGATGTTCAAGCCATTCTTAATAGCGTGCGCGATGAAGTTGCCGTTAATACACCTCCAGCATTTAACCGTTTTCAGCATAGCTTTGGGCACATTTTTGCTGGTGGTTATGCAGCAGGGTATTACAGCTACAAATGGGCAGAAGTGTTATCTGCCGATGCTTACAGTAAATTTGAAGAAGATGGTATTTTTAACCGAGATACGGGTAAAGCATTTTTGGAAAATATACTTGAAATGGGCGGAAGCCGTGCGCCTATGGACTTATTCGTTGCCTTCAGAGGCAGGGAGCCAAACGTAGATGCCTTACTTCGCCATAGCGGCATTCGTGGCTAATTAGTATTAGGGTAATAATCATGGGAATAGAATCTTTCTCCACCATTTACCAGCGGGCATGCAAGCGAAAAGGTGGTGAAAAGGCGCTTGAAAGCATGCTTTCAGCGCCGCTTTCCTCTGAGCACGTTGCCAAAATACCGGACGATCGTTTTTTAGCAGCCATGACGAAGCAAGTGTTTCAGTCAGGCTTTGTTTGGCGCGTAATCGAGAAAAAGTGGCCTGAGTTTGAAACCGTGTTCTTTGGTTTTGATATCGAAAAAGTGCTGCTGATGCCTGATGAGATGTTAGAGCAAAAAGCATCTGATAAGCGCATTGTGCGTAATTACAAAAAAGTAATGACCGTTCGCGACAACGCCATGTTCATTAAAGATATTAGCCGTGAACACGGCGGCTTCGGTCAGTTTGTGGCTAAATTCGACGCCAGTAATATTACCGATTTATGGACCACGTTAAAGAAACGTGGGTCGAGACTTGGTGGGAACACGGGGCCCTACATGCTGCGTGCGTTAGGCGTAGATACCTTCTTGTTCTCACGCGATGTTGAAGACTACTTAAGAAAGCACGATATCATTGATGGTGGCCTCACTAGCAAGAAAAGCTTAACCGCTGCGAATGCGGCTTTTGCACAGTGGTATCAAGAAAGTGGCCGCACGTTACAAGAAGTAAGCGTTATTATTGCGTTCAGTTGGGGCACAAACCAGTATTTAGCATAAGGTAAATACTGTTGCTGGGCGCTACAATCCGATACACTTCAGCCTTTACTATGAATCACTATTGCAGGAATGCCATGAGCGACAACCATAACAACACATCGCCCACCGAGGCATCGGATGCACCTACTACTCATTTCGGCTTTAAGCAGGTTGAGAAAAACCAAAAAGCGTCGTTAGTAGCCAATGTATTCGATTCTGTTGCCGCTAAATACGATGTCATGAACGATTTAATGTCGATGGGTGTGCACCGTTTATGGAAGCGCTTTGCCATCGATTGTTCAGGTGTGCGTGCAGGGCAAAAAGTGCTTGATATCGCTGGTGGTACTGGCGATTTAACCGCAAAATTTTCTCGTCTTGTTGGCCCTACGGGCAACGTAACGTTGGCCGACATTAACTTATCGATGCTAAAAGTTGGCCGCGATAAACTAAGAGATCGCGGACTAGTTAGCAATATCGATTACGTTCAAGCAGACGCTGAGGCGTTACCTTTCCCTGACAACCACTTCGACGTGGTTACCATGGCTTTTGGTCTAAGAAACGTGACCGAAAAGCAAAATGCACTTAATTCAATTTACCGAGTGTTAAAGCCGGGTGGTCGGCTCTTGGTATTGGAATTTTCTAAGCCAACGTCAGAGCAATTAAGCAAACTTTACGACACGTATTCGTTCCATATATTGCCTAAAATGGGGCAGTTAGTGGCCAACGATGCCGAGAGTTATCAATACTTGGCAGAAAGTATTCGTATGCATCCTGATCAAGAGACCTTGAAAGGTATGTTCGAAACCGCTGGATTTGACCAGTGTGATTACCAGAACTTAACTGGTGGAATTGTAGCACTGCACCGAGGCTATAAGTTTTAATGCCAACGTCAGCATTGGTAAGTGCCGTTATTGAAACGGCAGCGAATAAAATTTTAGCGTTAGATCCAGACAGCGTTGCCAGAATGGCCTCGCTGAAAGGCGCGCGACTTATTGCTTATGTAGACCCCTTACCTTTTGCTGTAGTGCTTGTATTTTCTGAGCAGGTAGATGTACTGGCCTTACATGAGCCGTTTCAAGACACAGTCGCTACGCTAAATCATAAAGACTGCTGTATTAAAACATCCTTAGATACCCTGCCTGAACTTAAGCACATCAATCAGCTAACCCGACTTATTCAGCAAAACAAATTGCAGGTTGAGGGTGAACTTGCTGTGGCTCAGCAGGTTAGCGGCTTATTTCAGCAGCTAGATATTGATGTAGAAGAGCTGCTGGCTGCTAAAACCAACGATGTGGTAGCCCATCAAGCGATGAGCTGGTTTAGCGCTGTTAAGCGCAAAGCGACGGGTGCCCTGTCAGAGTTTAATAAAGTCGCTAGCAATGCCTTGATAGAAGAAAAGCAAATAGCAGCGCCCAAATTAGCGGTATTACATTTTAGTGATGAAGTGAACGCACTACGTGACGATGTAGCGCGATTAGACGCCCGCTTACTTCAGCTAGAACAAAAATCAATTTAAGAGACAAGCATGCGCATTGTTAGGTTGTATAAGATTAATAAGGTGTTGTTAGAGCATGGGCTAGACGACCTTATCCCTGCGAAATGGCTACCATGGTACGCACGCCTTATGCGTCACAGCATCTTTTGGATCCGCAATAAACACAAAGATAAGACTGCCGGTGAGCGCATTACGCTTGCACTACAAAGCCTTGGCCCGGTTTTTATCAAGTTTGGCCAAATGCTCTCGACACGCAGAGATTTGCTCCACCCTGCCATTGCTAATGAACTTGCTCGTCTGCAAGACAAAGTGCCTCCGTTTTCGTCAGAAGCGGCACAACAGATTATTAAAACCTCCCTTGGTCTAACCCATTTATCTGAGTTATTTAGTGAGTTTGATGAAGCGCCGTTAGCTTCAGCCTCTATTGCGCAAGTGCATGCTGCAAAATTAAAAGCGAATAATGAAGATGTGGTGGTTAAGGTTTTACGCCCAGATATACGTGAAACGATTGTGGCAGACATGGAGCTGCTTTTTAGTTTAGCGTCAGTTCTGCAAAAATGGCTGCCAGATGGCAAACGTCTTCGCCCCGTTGAAGTGGTGGTGGAATATCGCAAAACCATAGTAGATGAATTAGATCTTCTTCGTGAATCGGCAAGTGGTATTCAATTAGGGCGCAATTTTGAGGGCTCAGATTCACTATATATACCTAAAATATACAGCGATTATTGTCACAGCAATGTCATGGTGATGGAGCGCATATACGGGCTACCTATTTCCAATATAGATGCCTTGCTGGCACAAAACACCAATATGAAAAAGCTAGCAGAGCGAGGCGTAGAGGTCTTCTTTACCCAAGTATTCCGCGACAGCTTCTTTCATGCTGATATGCACCCCGGTAATATTTTTGTTTCTACCGAGCATCCAGAAAACCCCAAATACATTGCAATCGATTTTGGCATTGTGGGCACGTTAAACCGTGAAGATAAACGTTATTTGGCTGAAAATTTTATTGCGTTTTTTAACCGAGATTATCGCAAGGTAGCGCAACTTCACGCCGACTCTGGTTGGGTGCCAAACGACACCAATATTGATGAGTTCGAAATGGCGATACGCACGGTATGCGAGCCCATCTTTCAAAAGCCCCTTGCTGAAATATCGTTCGGTAATGTGCTACTACAGTTATTTAATACTGCCCGCCGGTTTAATATGGTGGTGCAACCTCAGCTAGTTCTGCTGCAAAAAACGCTGCTTTATGTTGAAGGATTGGGGCGTCAGCTTTATCCGCAATTAGATTTATGGAAAACCGCAAAACCCTTTTTAGAAAATTGGATGCGCGAGCAAATTGGCGTAAAAGCCATGCTGGGTAAGGTAAAAGCAAACCTGCCGTTTTGGTCTGAAAAGCTACCTGAAATGCCGGATTTACTTTACGACAGCTTACAGCAAGTTAAGCGGCTTCCTTTGCAACAACAACGAGCTCAACTCGCTCTATTAGAACAGCAGAAAAGAAGCGCGCAATCCATTCAATGGGGCGTAGCGGGCGCTACCCTTATCTTGTTGTCGGCTATCTTACCCATGTATGAATTGAACTGGTGCTTCCCTGCACTTTCTGCCTGTGCAGGATCCCTCTGTTGGGTATTGGCGTGGCGTAAGAACCGTTAGCGACTGTTACGCTGGGGTGAAATTTTTATGAAATGCATTTTTTAGTGAATAAATTGTATATTAATCAGTTCGAAGAGTGTTATAGTTGCTTTGGCTTTAAGCCAAAAGTCTTTAAATAGACGAGATATGAAATTATTTGCTATATGTAAAACCGCTCAAGTTACCTTGTGATTTGTAGTAAGTTGTTGCCCATTCGTAAGTAAGACCAACTCCGCCTATTAAAGACACTCGCTATACGCGCTTATTGCGCAATTTAATATGATATTTGAGGTCTATACGACATGTCTAAAGTTACAGGCACCGTTAAGTGGTTTAACGCTGATAAAGGTTATGGTTTTCTAACTCAAGATAACGGCGGTAAGGACGTATTCGTTCATTTCCGTGCTATCGTTTCTGACGGTTACAAAACTCTTCCAGAAGGTCAGCGCGTGGAATTTGAAGTAGAAGAAGGTCAAAAAGGTCTTCAAGCTGCTAACGTGCACGCCATCTAAGAAATTCAAAAACGGCGGTCTGAAAAGACCGCCGTTTTTCTTTCTTTTATAAACACTACATTCGTTAATATAGTTGGTTTTCCCGCTATTAAGTGCTTTACTGTTGCAGTAATAGACTTAATGAAAGGATTTGCTAATGTTAAGGATGAATAGTGTTTTTTTCGCTTTTATTCTACTTACCGCGTTTATATCTTCTTCGTCATTCGCGCAATCATCCAGTAATATACAAAATACTTCCCAAGGCACCCAAGCTGCCAGCAGCGCCAGTAGTAAACAAACTAATAGCAAACAAAATAGTGCTATTGCCAGGCTATTCGGTGAACCGATTACCCTAGCTGACATTACTCCCGACCAAGACACTATTTCGAAGATTCGAAAGCAAGCGCCAGATAACGTCACACAGCTTGTTACTCAGATGCGAGCTATTAACCTAGCGAATCAGATTATAGAAGCCGTGCTTAGCGACTACGCTAGCACACACAATATCAAGGTAGACTCAGCCTTGGTTGATATTTTTAAGCAAAAATTTGGGGCAGAATATGAGAAGAACAACCAGAAAGTAGCTGCTAAGAAAGATGCTCAACAAAACGATAATGGGTTAGAGGAAAGTGCTAGCGCTGAAGACATTACCAGTATTGATGAGATTGCATCAACGCAAGTAGAGCGCTGGCAAATAGAAAAACACTTGTATAACACCTATGGCGGGGTAGTGATTTTCGAGCAGTCTAACCCTTCAATGCCAGTAGAAGCATACTTAACACTAATGAAAGAATATGAGAGCAAAGGCAAATTCCAGGTGGTAGATGAAGCCTTGGCCGAGCGCTTTTGGGAGGCCTTCAAGCCGCCATATGAATTTGTGATCGCGGCGGAAGATGTCGACTTTAGTCAGCCATGGTGGCGTTAACGTTTAAGTGGCATTACCTCTGGCAACACCGCTATTCGCTGTTAGTCGGCGAATAGTGGCGTAGAAAAGTAACGTTCAGCGCCGTCGGCAAGAATGACCACAATGTTTTTACCCTTACTACTAGGTTGTTGGGCTAATTGAGTGGCAGCAAACAGAGCGGCTCCCGAAGAAATGCCTACTGCTAAGCCTTCTATCCTGGCGATCTGCTGGGCGTAGGCTATGGCCTCGTTGTCTTCTACCGTAATTACCTGATTAATTTGGCTTACATCAAGTACATCAGGAACATGGCCTGAACTTAGCCCCTGAATATTGTGCACCCCACCATGACCTTTGCTTAACACCGGACAACTTGCTGGTTCTACAGCCACTACTTCCAAATGAGGAATATGAGCTCGCATGCTTGTGGCTAAGCCAGTTAGCGTACCACCAGTACCCACACCCGCAACCACAATATCAATATTCCCATTAGTATCGCGCAGCAGTTCCTGAGCGGTAGATTGGGCGTGGGCGTTAGGGTTAGCTTGGTTTGAAAATTGGGACAGACCCACAGCATTCGGGTTTTGATCGATAAGTGCAGCAGCTTGCTCTATAGCCCCTTTCGTTCCGAGGTGCTTTGGCGTAGTGATTATATCGGCGCCATAGTGGCGAATCAGTTTCTGGCGCTCGATAGACATGTGTTCTGGGATGCATACCGTCAGCTTAATACCGTTGATAGCGCAAAGCCAAGCACAGGCCACACCGTTGTTTCCTGACGACGCCTCTATTATTTCAGTTTTCTCATTAAAGTCAGAACTCTCCATTAGCGCGTTAAGCATGGCCATTGCCGGCCTGTCTTTTATCGAGCCAGCGGGATTGAAAAATTCCACCTTGGCTAAAAGCGTTGCACACACGTTATGGCGTGCAGCAAATTTACTCAAGCGTATTAATGGTGTGTTTCCAATGGTTTGCGTTACATCGTCAACCACACCAGGCATGGCATTTCTCGCGTAATCAAGCATTTCAAAAATCTCTACAAGTCAGTCTTACTTAATAGTGACAGCTAGAAAAAGAGAAATTTACTCATTCCTACCCTTTTGATAAGCTGAATGTAGTAAATAATTCTAACTTAGTTGTTAAATATGAAAAATATTACTCTTGATGGTGTCGATAGAGCTATATTGTTGTTGCTTCAGCAAGATGCCGATGTACCAGTCGCTGACATAGCAGAGAAAGTTGGGCTAACGGCAACGCCTTGCTGGCGACGTATACAGCGTCTTGAAGCTCAAGGCGTTATCACTCGTCGTGTGGCGCTATTGCAGGCGCACAAATTAGGCTTGGCAATGACGGTATTTGTTCAAATTAAGGCCGCACGTCACGACGGAAAGTGGTTAACAGACTTCGCCAAGCATGCTTCGTCATTTGAAGAAGTGGTTGAATTTTATCGCATGTCTGGTGAATATGATTACCTGCTTAAAGTCCTGGTAACCGATATGGCAGCGTTCGATCATTTTTATAAAAGACTAGTTAATGGGATTGATCTCAACGATGTCACCTCTAGTTTTGCCATGGAACAGCTTAAATATACCACTGCACTTCCGCTTACCCATCTTTAATAATGTTCGAATAATGCTTCAATGGTTTTTGATTTACGAAAGTAAAAGAGCGGAGATCGGGTCTATGTTACTTATGCAGTACTAAAGACACTATTATCAGTTAGTTATTAATTTATGCTTTAAGGTGTTTTTAGTAGTGCTTTAAATTAACTTTTTCCCCGGAAGGCAGTATGTAATGTTGAACACTATAAAAGTACGAATTTTAACGGGCTACGCGGGAATATTACTCGCTACTCTAGTTGCTGCCGTGGTATTAACACTTAATAATAAGCAGGTGACGCATCAGGTCGACACCTTTGTGAGTGAAACCTTACCCGCGTTAAGTACATTGGATAATGTGCAAAGTAATAGCAAGCAACTCGTGTTAATTGGTTACTCACTTTATGGCACAACGTTATCGGGCAATGCCTTTAAAGAACAAAAACAAGTATTAGTGCAACACGTTGATGCTGGATTCAAAGCACTAGGCTATATGGCCGGTGATACCCTTAAATCCCAGTTTAATTCGCTGGTTTCTAGTATGGACTCACTTCATGCAACTATGTCTGCATCGCGGGTTGATTGGGATCGAGCCCGAGATGATTTGCAGTCACTAAATGAATTAGCCTCTGTTTTTGATAACGCATTAATTGAAGTAAGAAATCAGGTGGCAAGCAAAGCCGGTGAGCGTTCTCAGGCGATAGGAAGTCAGTTACAAACCAGTCAATTCACTATTTATTTTCTTGTACTCATTCTGGCTGTTGTTGCCATGGCAGGTTTCTATAGCGCAAAAAAACAAATTGCTCAGCCTATAGAAAGCATGGCTGAGAAGCTCGATAGTTTAGCAAAAAGCAGAAATTTAGTGGCGCGCCTGCCAGAACAAAGCACCCATGAGCTTTGTCGAATGACCAACAGTATTCAAGGCTTGGTATCGGTTTTTCAAGCGGGCATGAATGAAGTAAAGGGGGCGGTTTCTGGGATAGAGGGTGCAGTTAGTTCTTTATCTGCATCATCTGAACAGTCAAGTTCGTCTGTTGCGACTTTGCTCACCGATATTACCGGCCTTGTGAACATCATGGACTCATTAGAGGCTGATATGGTGGAGAGCCTTCAGCGTTCACAAACTGCAGCAAGTGCAGCCCAGGACAGCGCAAAACAGGTGGATGCAGGTCGTGTGCAAGTAAAAGAGACCGCCGACGCTATTGCTGACTTAGCAAGCGATATTGAGCAAACGGCGAGTATGCTAGAAACCCTTCAAGTCGAAGGGAACAACGTTTCAAGTGTAGTAAAGACCATTGCAGACATTGCCGATCAGACAAACCTACTGGCATTAAATGCCGCTATAGAAGCTGCAAGGGCTGGAGACTCTGGAAGAGGTTTCGCGGTAGTCGCTGATGAAGTGAGGACCTTAGCTGTAAGAACTCACCAATCTACGGTCGAGATAAACACCATGCTTGAAAAAATTGTGGTTTCAATTACCTCTGCGGTATCCACCATGAGCTCAAACCAAAATAAGGCAAATGACTCAGTGAGGTTAGCGAATGATTTGGTATCAACCCTTGAAGCAGGAACGCAAAGCATTTTGGCGTTAGTAAGTGTTAGTGAAGAAGCGGCCGTCTTGGCGAAACATTCACAGTTGCAGGCCAATGAAGCGAAAAATGGTGTTAATCAATTCAAAAATTTGGGAGATAGACTGTCTCAGAACAACAGTCAGGTAAACGATGCGGCTGAAGATTTGTCTGCACTTGCAAATGGATTAAGTGCTAATGTGAACCAATTTAAAATAGGCTAATGCAAGGAGGGCCCTGTTAGGGGCCCTTCGTTACTAATGCTGTTGTTCTTCAGTTTGCTTGCTAGCAAAAATCTTGGATTTCTTTTGGATCTTACATCCTAAAATATTTTGAGCATTTTTCCGACCTATATAGTAAGCCACTGTATAGGGGTGAGCACGCCTGAAGAACCTTGAAAATGATTTAACTACATTGTTCATAATGGTCTCCTTTTAATTCTGCCCAAAATAAGCATACGTATATTTAATAATTATGTCAACACTGTCACAAAAGAAATTTATAACAAAATTTATTTTATTTTTAGTGTAATTATTCGTTTACATATGGGTGGGGTCTAAATTGGAAAGAAAGTGATCTAGTAATTTAGTTATGAAGTTAATGTGTTCTGGGTGAAAAAAAGGCTCCGTAACCAAGTGGTTAGGAGCCTATTATCTTTTTTAAGGGTGAACTGGTAGACAGGCGCTAATAGTAGCTAAGCTTTTCTGATTTACCTGAAAATATTTTGTATACCATTGCGGTGTAAGCCAGAATGCAAGGTACTACAATAACGACACCCACTAATAAGAAGCGAAGTGAGTTAGCGTCGCTGAGTGCATCTTGCACCGTAAGATGTCCTGGTATGACAAACGGGTAATAGCTTACCCCGAAGGCGGTGAAGCAAAGTACAAACACGGTTAATGCTATGGCAAAAGGCATCCATTCGCCTTTCCCGCCCGCATCAGGTAGCTTTTTCAATAACACGCCACATAAGCTAAGTAATAAAAAGCAGGCAACAGGAATAGCCATCAATACATAGCCAATAGTGGATGATAACCACAAGTCACGCACATCATCATGCAAGGTTAAGTTTGCTAGGCTTACCGCGACTATCCCTATAGAAAGCGCAAACAACCCTCTGCGCGCCCAATAATAGGCTTTGGCTTGTAAGTCGTTCTCTGCTTTTAATATTAACCAGCAAGAGCCAATAAAAGCATACGCAGCCGTTACGCCAATAGCAGACAATAAGGCAAACCCTTGTGCCCATATGTCGGTACGCAAGCCGGTTACATAGATGCCTAGCATATAACCTTGCGCCAGCGTGGTAAGTAGTGAACCGTACTTAAAGGTGAGGTCCCACTTACGTTTATGTACTTGAACGACCTTTGCCCTAAAATCGAAAGAGACGCCACGCAAAATGAGCCCCAGTAACATGATAGTGGCAGGGATATATAAGCTTTGAAGCACCTCACTGTGTGCCTCGGGAAAGGCAATCAGCAAAAGTCCAACGGCCAATACCAACCAAGTTTCATTGGCATCCCAGTAGGGGCCAATAGACGCAATCATATCGTCACGAAACGTTTCTTCTCGGGGCGGTATTAAAACACCTACCCCTAAATCGTAGCCATCTAAAATAGCGTAGAGCAATACTGCCAGCCCAAGCAGGCCAACGTAAATATTCCCTAATGTTTCTGCTGATACATTTTCGAATAACATAGCTGCTCCTTAAGTATTGGCCGGCGACATTTTGCTGGCTTTAGCCATTTCACGCTCTTCTGTAGAAATCTCTTCAATTTCAACGGCGCGCCGACACATCAACATGAGTGTACCCATATAAGCGAACAGCAAGATGGTATAAATCGTTGCGTACATGGTGAACGAGAAAGCGATATTAGAAGGAGGAAGCGTTGTTACCGCTTCTTGGGTGCGCAAAACACCACTGACGAGATAAGGCTGTCTACCTATTTCAGTCACATACCAACCCGCTAAGGTCGCTATCCAACCACTAAACGCCATGCCTGCGAATACACGCTTGAGCCAAAGTGGGAAAGATTTTCCTCTAAGTAAATAGCTACTACCAAGCCACGAAACCGCCAACATTAAAAAGCCCATGCCTACCATCACCCGAAACCCGAAGAACACAGGCGCTACCGGTGGATGTTCGCCTTCAAAGTCGTTCAGGCCTTGAATTTTGCCATCCATTTTATGGGTTAAAATTAAACTTGCACCGTTGGGCACTGGTATTTCAAAGTGATTTTCTCTGCTTTCTTCATCGGGAATAGCAAACAGCAGTAAGGGCGCGCCTTCAGTGGTATCCCATAAGCCTTCCATTGCGGCGACTTTTTGTGGCTGATGCTCAAGGGTATTTAATCCATGCATATCACCCGCAAAAATCTGTAAAGGAATAAGCACTGCTGCGGTATAAGTCGCGGTTTTAAGGGCAAGCTTTGGCGCTAGTTTGTCATCACCTTTCAGCATACGATATGCAGATAAACCGGCAATTAAGAAACTGGCTGTCAAACCCGAGGCTAGCATCATGTGTACAAAGCGATAGGGAAACGAAGGGTTAAAAATAATTTCGCTCCAGTCTACGGCATACACTACCCCGTCGATAATTTCATGCCCTTGAGGCGTTTGCATCCAGCTGTTAAGCGCCAAAATCCAAAAGGCTGACATGGTAGTGCCCACCGCCACAATCAATGTTGAAAGGGTGTGCAACCAATTGGGTACCCGACGAATACCAAATAACATAATACCAAGGAACGTGGCTTCTAAGAAAAACGCAGTAAGGACTTCGTAACCTAATAGTGGGCCCGCCACATTACCCACCCGCTCCATAAAGCCTGGCCAGTTGGTACCAAATTGGAAAGACATGGTCACGCCACTCACTACACCAAGAGCAAAACTTAGTGCGAATACGCGCACCCAGAAGCGGTACATACGCATCCATACAGGGTGACCGGTTACATTTGAGCGAAATTTGAAGTAAAAAAGAAACCATCCCATTGCCATGGTGATAGTTGGAAACAGAATATGAAAACTAATATTTAATGCAAATTGTAAACGAGACAGCAAAAACGCATCCACAGATAGTCTCCTTAGTTAACGGAATTTTTTCCCGGCAGAATTTTGTCTTTCAGTTCTAACATACGGCCTACGCCCGAGCCGAGTTTCATCAAGGTGTTAAGTTTATCTGGGCCTAGGTTCTGAAGCTCTTGTGACCACGCGGTCACCGACTCTAATAAGTCGTGAATTTCATTCAGCTTATCTTGCGCATTGGCTTCAGTTTTGTTGGCGGGGGTATCTAATAGCAAATCCCGCAATAAGCTCATGGTAGGGTCTATTTCACGTTTACGGCGTTCTTCGAATACGCGGTTAGCAAGTGTCCAAATGTCACCGCCGGCAATAAAAAACTCTTTGCGCTCACCGGGAACAAGGTGTTGCTTAACCAAACGCCATGATTGCAATTCTTTTAGCCCCATACTGGTATTGCCTCGGGATATATTTAGCGCGTCGGCAATTTCTTGTGCTGAGATGGGCTCATCAGCAAGTACAATCAGCGCCAAAATTTGGCCCACAGTACGGTTAAAGCCCCAACGACTGCCCATTTCGCCGAAATGCATAACCGCAGAAGTAATAAGTGGTGTCATTTTCATGTATATACCTGCTGAACTTTCAGAAATTACTGAAAGTTTATGCCGAAGTTTGATTGAGATCAACAAGTATCAGATGATAATTATGTTAGGAGGAACTCGAAGTCTAAATTGAAGGGGATAGTGAATCTTATGTGTGTTGATAAGTTGTCTCGTGACGTTTCGATTTATTGTTAAGTTTTAAAGATAGATGCTATAAACAATTTAGAATTAAACAGGAAACGCGATGTTGAGGTTTTTTTGCTTTTAACACGCTAAAAAATAGGGATAAATGGTGAAAATATTTTCTGCGTTATTATGCGTGTTATTGATAATGTTAAGTGCTACCTCTTTTGGCAATGGCAACAGCAAAGAAGTTAAAGCCGCCAAAATAATAAAAAATGCTAACAAAGTGGAAGAGGCCTTTACCTCGCGCGGAGGGATGGAAGGTTGGACAAGAGTTTCATTTATAATAGACAAAGACGGTACAACGAAAGACATCGTTGTTTTTGATTATTCAGGCAAAGACAGATACGTTAAAAAAGTCACTAAATACATAAGAAACCTTCAATATTCTCCTGCACTCGTTAACAATAAGCCAGTAGCAAGTGCTCAAACCCTGTTTGTTAAACACACATACTCAGAGGCTGGCCATAGCGAAGGTAGTGTGACGCCTGCTTTTGCAAAAGAATACCAAGCTACCATAGATGCGCTTTCTAGCCCTACCGCGGATATGCTTAGCATAAAAAAATCCATAGACGATTTGGTGGAAGACCATACTAAAAATTTAAACGAACATGCTTTGGCTGCGTGGTTAAAGTCTATCTATTATTATAAAAATGAAGAATTTTTAGAATATATGCGCCAATCCCACATTACAGTAGATTTATACGAACACTTGCCTATAGCAATATTGGCTAAGTCTACGGTGAATCTTTTTCAGTCACAGCTTTATTTCGGCAATTTTAATGGCGCCGCCGAAACCCTTTCGCGTATGGGGAGTGTTAATGGCCTTAATTTATCTGAAGAAACCTATCAACAATTTGCAGACGCACTTAACGCTGCTAAAGCGACTGAATCAGCAAACGTCACTAAAGGTCAGCTTAGTAGTTTGGGCGCGTGGTCTCAATTTTATGAATTCTCAACATTTAAAGTTGAAGTGTCTCAAGGGAATGTTGATTCAGTGGAACTTAGATGTAACGATTATCAACAAAAATACGTAGAAGGTTGGGAGAACAAAATAGAGTTTCCGGCGCATACTTCTGATTGCATTTTGTTAATCAGAGGGGATGCGGGCTCAACATTTGATATTCTCGAAATTACTAGTTGAAAACCAAGAAAGCGAGAGCGGTTTCGCAAAATCATTGACTACAAGGCCGCTCTTCTAGTTTGCTAGCAAAAGACGCTGCTAAAAAGCGCGGCTAAATAATTACCAGCGCCTAATCATGGTTTGATAAACATCAGGGTCGAGTAGACTTTCTCGCTCGGCTTTAACGCCATCAAGCATAGCCATCGCCTCAGCTTTAGTTTCAACGATAACACCATCAATAACGTAAACACTGCTATCACCAGGTAATGCTTTATCTAATGGGTAGGCGATAAGTGCACTTGCTGGCACAAGGCTAACGCTAGTTTCACCAATATAGTCGGCAATACCATCGTCGTTAATATCTTTGGTAAGCCAAGGCAGCCCTAGAATTTTATTGTAACTGCCATCTTGCTGCATGACGTCAATCGTTTGTTCAAACGCTTTAATAGTGGCCTTAGCGTTAGGCGTATTGTTGCCCAATGCTAAAGAAAAACCTGCGTTCATTAATGCTGCTGAAGACACATGTAAAAGCTCTTCACCGTCTTTATCAAGAAGTAAATTAAACTCTTCAATAAGCAAACGGGTGGTAATTAAGTACGGCGCTCTGTCATCGGCCAATTGCTTAAATGCGTCGTACGTACTGGGATTACGTGACCACTTCACTTCTTTTAGCATGCGGAACTTTGGCGTATTAGCAAAGCGGTTTTCTATCGCTACGCGACTGTCTTTTAAATGCGGTATCAGCTTAATCTCTTCCACATCGTATTTTTTGCCCGTGGCATACAAATAGATGGGTAAGTAGGGGGCTGAAAGGGTAATCGCGTCTTTTCTTTCGCCTAAGTCTATATAGGCGAACTCGCCATCCACCTTACCAGAACGTACTGCGCTACCTAAGAAGGCATCGCGCATAACCTGAAGTTCTAGGTCGGTTTGCATTCGCGAGAACGCCGCTTCAACGATAGACGTGAGTCTTGAAGGTTCGCCCTCATCGCTTACGTAAGTTTCAAATGGCGCTGCGGCAAGGGTGACACTGTTTGCCTTTAACGGCGCCACCACGGTGATAAAACTTAATAAAGCGATGACTCTCACCAACACGGGCGACATCTCCTAAACAACGTTATTATTATCTATCGGCGCTATTACCTATTAACAGTATAACCGTTACTGGCCAAAACTGCCTGCAGCGCCTGGGAATACAACTGGGCTTTCAATGCCATCGTTGTTAACACTGGCAACCCCGAAAAAGTAGTTATCAATCACTACGTTTTCTAACGTGGCTTCGTTCACCTTACCAACAAACTTACTAAATTCCCATTGCGGTGCATCGGTATGACGCCAGTAAACTTTATAGCCCGACAGTTGAGGGTTTTGCGCTGTATCTGCTATATCCCACATTAATGTGGTAGAAGGCTGAACGGCGCCTTTAATTTTTACGTTAGCTGGCGGGTTGGGCGCCCAAGCCATAGCCGCTAGCGATACTGCGTTTAAACCAGTTAGCTTGGCTGCGTAATCAAAATTCACACCGTCTAAGGTATCGCCATACTTGATACCATCTTCTTCTCGAAGGTCCTGATGCTGGCGAGTGTAGTTTTCATTGGTTTCCATAATACGAATACCGGGAAAACCTAAATCGTTGAAGGGGCGATGGTGCCCGCCACGACCAAAGCGATCTAATCGATAAATGACCATGGTATCTAGATTCTCAATGTATTGGTCGGCAATTTTATCAATGTATCTTGCTAAGTTTCTGCTTGGTGAATCGACTTCTCCACCTGTGAAGCGGCGGGTGCGAGCTTCATCTGTGGTTTCGGTTACGCGAGTGCCTTCAGCAAATATGCGCGCCGTGGTGTTGTTGATAACCCCATTAACGCCCTCTATATTGCCAATCATGTCGTTGTTCAATACGGCTTTTAACCGCCAGCCGTCTTTTTGCGCTTGGTTTGCCATAATACGCCCACCAAACAGGCCTTGTTCTTCACCTGCCAGCGCAGCATAAACAATACTGCCGTTGAATGTGTATTTTGATAATATTCGCGCAGCTTCCAGTGTGCCAGCTACGCCCGATGCATTATCGTTTGCGCCAGGTGAGTCTGATGTGAAATCCATCACATCAGATACGCGAGAATCTATATCACCAGACATCATCACGTAACGTTCTGGATCGGTACTGCCGCGTTGAATAGCAATAACGCTTACTACCTCGACAGGGTCGGGTATACGTTTTTCACCGCTAATGGTTTCAGACTGAAAATACACGTCTAAGCAACCACCACATTCGGCTGATATCTTTTCAAACTCAGCCTTAATCCAGCGCCTTGCGGCCCCTATGCCTCGGGTATCTGATTCGGTTTCCGATAAGGTATGTCGGGTTCCAAAATTCACAAGGGTGGTGATATCGCTTTCAATGCGCTTTGGGGAAATGTCTTCGGCTATTTTGTATAAGGCTTGTTGTTGTTCATTTTGCGCTTGCGCTGTAAAGGTCAAGGAAAGTGGTAATACTGCTAGCGCTGAAATTTTTACGAATGTCGGAATGCTTTTTATCATTGTTTTCTCCATCTCTTTTTTATCACCATACTGGATACGAGAGAAAGCAACAAATAGCCTTAACGTGTGGAGAAGTTAATTGTCGAATTAAAAGGTGTATTAAGAATAGCCTCTTCAAAAAGAGGCTATTGCCAAAGGTGAAAGTAATTTGCTAACTATCTTGCTATATAAAGGGCACCAAATGAAGAATTACTCCAATCAGATAAAGATTCAAGATAATCAGTTGTATTTAGTACGTCTTCTACTCGCAGATACAAGAACCCTGACTCTATTTCCTGTGTTATGTCTAAATCTAGTTCGAAAGGTAAAACAACATCATCAAAATTCAGCGTATCAAGAATGCTCATTGAACCTTGAGCGGGAGTGGTCAAGCTGAAAGAAAATTCACCACCTGAACTGAAATACAGGTAAACATTGTCGGCACCGGTATTGGAGAAATCATAATCGTCGCCTGAAAGCATATCTTGAGCGGCTTCAAGGAATGGGGTTGGTTCCATCACGGTAAAATCGACGACGCCTGCATAATCTGAATCGACCGAAACACCAGACACCATGTCCATCCAAACGAAACCTTCTATGTCATCAAAAAGTATCTCATCATAGGTTGTTTCTTGAAATGTAAGATAGGTTTCCAAGTTTTCGCTTTCGCTGTAAATAGGTAAACTTTGCGGTAAAAAGGCGAGTGAGTCAGCGCCTTTGTAAAAATCAAAAGAGTGTAAATCTTCAATCTGGCTAGAACTTGATACGCGGTAAACGCTTTCAGTAAATACAGGTGTATTGGTGACTAAATAAGGAACGTTTGTATTAAGGTGTGCATCTGATAGCGAAATAGTATTCGTGCTATCA
Source organism: Alteromonas sp. 38 (assembly GCF_902506055.1). NCBI lineage: Bacteria > Pseudomonadati > Pseudomonadota > Gammaproteobacteria > Alteromonadales > Alteromonadaceae > Alteromonas > Alteromonas sp. 38. The sequence goes on along the minus strand of NZ_LR733300.1, from coordinate 4,134,871 downwards.
ACGTCATAATCAGATATCTGAGTGCTGTACACCTCTATTTCTTGGTACGGCTGGCCGTTAATGGGAGTTGAAATAACGACTGCTAAACTAGGCCATTCGCCATCAACCGTTCTACACACTTCGGCTTCAGCCACTTCGTCAATGCTAGATAAATACGTTTGCTCATTAGTATTGGCCGCAGATGCACGCACATTAACACTGCCTGATGCCGTAAATTCACTGATATCAAAAGTGACACTCTCGCATTCACATTGAGTCACATTATCATCGGCACCGGGAAAGGAGATCATATTAAGAATTTTATCGGCAGTAACCGACACGTAGGTTTTTACTTCAGGAAAGCGGCCACTGTCGCCGATTGAGAAAGTAATTGAGCTGAAAGTGGCTACATCACCATAGTCTATCGTAATATCGCCATTTTCATCGGCTTCATAGACTTCTACAGCGTCGCCTGATGCATCATGCCGTACGATAACCGCTTCAGGTTGGGGAGTAACAGTGCCGCACTTCGATGTGTAAGAGGCGTTAACAATATATTCAAATGATGAGTTTCCGCCACCAGAGCCGCCGGATGGAGGCGTTTGAGTGTCTGGGGTACTATCGCTACCACCGCAGCCAATCAAGCCCATGGCGGCTGAAGCAACAAGAAGATTTTTGGCGTTAAACATGATTTACTCCTACATACGTTAAGAAAAGGCGCAAGCAAAAGCAAAAACAAACAATTAAGGTGCCAAAGCTTCTTGCTAGGCCAAAAAGGGCTATCCCGCCCTTTGGATACCGATTATAACAAAGCAACTCGTTGAGCAGTCAGTGGAAAGGTGCTCAACGCTTTGTTAATCAATTTTCATACTATCTCTATATGTACAGAGCCACCATTTTAAAATGTAACAATATGTATGTATGTTTAAATAAACGCGAAGGCATCGCCAAATAGATTTTCTACTTTTAAGCCGCGAACGGTAAAGTCTTCACGTACGGTTTTAGCCATTTCAAAACGTCCAGCAACATACACTTGCATGTGTTCGAAGTCTGTATGGTCGGCTAATACTGCATGGTGAACCCATCCTGTTCTACCTTTCCAGTCGTCTTCGGCAAATTCCACTACAGGTACAAAGGTAAAGTTATCGTGCTTGGCAGCGAGTGCATTTAGCGCTTCTGATAGATATAAATCACCGGCATGACGGCCTCCCCAATAAAGGGTAATAGGCGTTTTATCACCGCTGTTCAGATGCTGCTGTAAGATAGAGTAGGTATAGGAAAAGCCTGTGCCGCCAGCGATTAGTACCATCGGCAAGCCGTTTGATTGCAAAAAGGCTTCACCGTTATTTACGCTAAGACTAATTTCGCCTTCTTCTTTCATACGACTCAATACTTCACCGGCAAAAGTATTGCCAGGCTCTGCGCCAATGTGAAGTTCAATGCGTGAATTATCATAGGCGGCATTGGCAATAGAGAAGGGGCGCTTGTCTTTTTCGCCCATATCAATAAGTGCGTACTGGCCTGCTTGAAAGGCAACTGGCGCGGGAGGTGTTAATTCGATTTTGTATACTACGTCGGTTAACGGCGTGATGCTGGCAACCTTACATTTAATTTCTGACATGTAATCTCTTCTTACGTTTGCTGTTAGCGTTTCGCCGTTGGTAAGTCCATGATACCAAGTTCATCCCAGATATCATCCACCCGTTTTTTCACGTCTTCGTCCATCACAATGGGTTCGCCCCATTCACGGTCGGTTTCACCGGGCATTTTATTGGTGGCGTCCATCCCCATCTTCGACCCAAGGCCAGACACTGGCGAAGCAAAATCTAAATAGTCGATGGGAGTATTTTCAATCATAACCGTATCGCGGGCCGGATCCATACGTGTGGTAATCGCCCAAATTACGTCGTTCCAGTCGCGGGCGTTTACGTCGTCATCGCACACTATCACAAACTTGGTGTACATGAACTGTCGTAAAAACGACCATACACCCATCATTACGCGCTTAGCATGACCCGGATATTGTTTTTTCATGGTAACCACAGCCATGCGGTAAGAACACCCTTCTGGCGGTAGGTAAAAGTCTACAATTTCTGGAAACTGCTTTTGCAAAATAGGTACGAATACTTCGTTTAATGCTACGCCTAAAATAGCTGGCTCATCAGGCGGGCGACCGGTATACGTTGAATGGTAAATAGGATCTTTACGATGGGTAATATGGGTTACCGTAAACACAGGGAAGTCATCAACTTCGTTGTAGTAACCCGTATGATCGCCGTAAGGCCCTTCGGGCGCGACTTCGTCTTGTGCAATATAACCTTCCAGAACAATTTCAGCACTCGCGGGTACTTGCAGGTCGTTACTTATCGATTTAACCACTTCGGTTTTATCGCCTCGTAACAACCCTGCAAAGGCATATTCGGAAAGGGTGTCAGGCACAGGAGTAACGGCACCTAAAATAGTGGCCGGATCGGCCCCTAGTGCTACGCTTACTGGATAGGGCTTTCCTGGGTGAGTTTGGCACCATTCACGAAAATCGAGCGCACCACCACGGTGAGATAACCAACGCATAATAAGCTTGTTCTTACCGATAACCTGCTGGCGATAGATACCTAGGTTCTGGCGGTTTTTATGCGGGCCTTTGGTCACACTTAAACCCCACGTAATAAGCGGCGCGGCATCACCGGGCCAGCAACGCTGGATAGGCAGTTTACCTAAATCGACATCATCACCGGTTAGCACGACTTCTTGGCAAGGTGCTTTTTTTACGACCTTGGCGGGCATATTCAGTACCTGTTTAAAAACAGGCAATTTTTGCCATAAATCCTTTAGTCCTTTAGGTGGTTCGGGTTCTTTTAAATAGGCCAGTAATTCGCCCACTTCTCGAAGTGCCGCAACCGACTCTTGCCCCATTCCCATTGCCACACGTTGTGGTGTGCCAAATAAGTTGGCCAATACAGGCATGCTATGGTTTTTAGGGTTTTCAAATAATAGCGCAGGGCCACCGGCACGTAGTGTGCGGTCAGCTATTTCGGTCATTTCTAAATCGGTATCGATTGGCTGGCTAATGCGAACCAATTCACCTTTGGCTTCCAACTGGTGAATAAAGTCACGTAAATCTTTGTACTTCATTTGAACAGGGGGTATCCGCAGACTAAAGTTAGGAACAAGAATATACTATTTCGACACAAAGTCCGATCAGTTCAGTGGGCTAAAAGGGTGGCTTCTCAGATTTTAGCGGCGTATGTTGATAAAATAATCTGGACACCCTGAGTAAATGGTAGTCTGATAGCGTTAGTGCGGTTGAACTTCAAGTAGTTGAACTGTCTATACAAAAGAGTGAATAACAATAATACCCTTTTTTGCCTAAGGTGAGTGTATGACAATATTTGACCAGGACATGCTCGACGAACTTAACTTATTAGTTAAGTTTCCTACAGACAGTTTATTACAAGGCCTAAAAATACATCACGATGCCAGCCAATCAATGGTGAATGCCGCATCAAGACTTTATACAAAGGGTTTGATTACTCAGCCTGATGGCGGTTACCTTACCGATTTAGGAATAGATTTGGCCGATCACTCCCGCCATCTACAGTCCGCGCTGTGTAACCGCAAAAGCAGCCACTAGCGAATACGGGCTTGAAGCGGGGCTGCCACAAAGCCCCGTTAAATTACCATTAAGTATTCGCTGTAATGGCCGATAATTAAACATAGCCAATAAGGCCTAGATGCAATAGCGTTATATACATACCGTTATTTGTTTCCCCGCCTTTATATCTGAACGATTTAAAAGTGTTACTTTTAAACATTAATTTCTAAACAAAGAAGCCATTGATATGAAATTGTATTCACTGCCCACAATTTGTTTATTGCTTTCTTCGCTTTTCAGCGCAGCGGTGTTGGCTGAAGGGGAAACTATTGATGAAATTCGTGCGGTGCAGTTATACGATCAAAATGCGCTTATCGATATGATTAATGCCAATACCCACTTAGATAAAGTGGTCACTGATAGATGTCAGCTGGTGCAAGACATAGAAGCCCGTGCCGATATACTTAAAGTGCCCGCGTATCAGTTTTTATGGGGTGACATGTTAGCGTGGGGTGTGTGTGTCGACGCAGAGCCCGCTCGAGGTATGACTCACATTGAAGACGCAGCAAATCAAGGCTTTCCAGCTGCTTTAGAACAGCTTGGCCGTTATTACGCCAATGGTACATTGGTGCAACAAGACAAAGAAAGAGCGGTGGTGTATTTGCGAGAAGCCGCGGCAATGAAAAGCTTAAAGGCGCAATTGCAGTTAGTTGAATTGTTTCTAGACGGCTACGGTAGCCCCTATGATTATCAAGATGCTTACCAATGGCTGCACAATTCAGTCACTAACGACAAAGCGCAACATCAAAAAATAGCCAGTTACTTAAGCAAGCTTGAACAGCTAATGCACCCTAAAGCAGTACGCGCAGCAAAACGCCCATTGGACAGCTAATCCACTTAGGCTAGCAATCACTGGTAGCACGTTCGCTCGCCATTAAGCACGTTCGCTAAAAAGTATATGGCGCGCTCGAAAACTTCCCCCACTGCAACAATGCTTGAGCAAATTCACTTCGCCCGCAATTCATTTAAACTGCAATATAGTTCGTCCGCAATTCACTTAAACCGCAATATAGTGCGACTTTAATAAATTAAGATCGCAAGAAAAAACATCCAGTAGGCTATCAATAGCCTCTTACTCCAATCCAACACATTCATTGTGTACTTATATACGTGCATGATATTTATTGGGTTTTGAAACATGTTGTCATAAAACTGCCTCTTACCTGTCACCTTCGCTTCATCATTTCGTCTTATAACAAGATTAGATTCATCTGCTTTGCAGAGCTCTGACCACTACTGCAATAAACCATGAAAAAACACACTCAATCAAGCGCACAACACACTAACGAAATATTCATTAAGGGACAGACACATGTTTTCAAAAACCCTATTAGCCAGCGCTATTTTTAGTGCATTGGCCGCTCCAACATTTGCTAATACAGATTCACCAGCAGATGAGAAAGACTACATTGAAGAAATTACTGTTACTGCTCAAATGCGTGAGCAATCGATAATGGATGTTCCGGTAACCATGGATGTAATTTCAGGCGACTTTCTAGAACGCACTAACATTATGGAACTTGATGAGCTATCTCGCGTTTTGCCAAACGTGCAAATACAAGAACAAGCGGTAAGCCTGCCTTCATTTAATATTCGTGGCGTTACAGACGACGGATCTTCCGTTTCGGCCACGCCACGTATCTCCGTATATCAAGATGGCTTCGATATCAGTAAGAAAACCGTATCAAGTGTGGCGCTTTACGATATTGCTCGCGTTGAAGTATTAAAAGGCCCGCAGCCCACACTATTTGGTGTTGCCGCGGCTAACGGTGCTATCAGTATTCACTCTCACTTGCCTACCAATGAAAAGGAAGCAACGGTTCAGGTAGGTTACGACACTGAGTCGGGTAAAGAAGCCGAGTTCATGTTCAATACACCTATTAATGACAATCATAGCGTGCGTATTGCGGGCTTATATCGTGAGATGGACGGTATTGTAGAAAACAATGCGTGTTCTGAAGACAGTTATTATGGCAACGCCGACATGATTGACCATTTAGGCAATACCGTACCCTGTAACAGCGAAGACTTACAAGGCATATCAGTGCAGGCCCTTCGTGGTACATGGAAGGCCAGCTACGATAACTTTGAAATAATCGCCCGTGCTTCAATGGAATATAACGACCAACCGGGTATTGCCTTTAAATCAGGTTCAATTGCCCCTAATGGCGGCGATACCAGCCCGTTTACGGCTGCTGAATTTAGTATGGGGAGCGAGCTTGGCATTGAGCGTACGCTGCAGGCCTACGATATTTCACTAGATTACGATATTAGCAACAGCTTAATGTTTCATGGCGATGCGTATTATAAAGACGTAGAAGTGAGTGAAGGGTTTGATGCCGATGGTTCAGCCCTTAGAATTCAAGATGCCTACTTCGATAACGATGCAACACTAAGCGGTGGATCTATGCGCTTGGTTTATGATTCGGGCGAAAAGCTGGTGGCTTTTGTGGGCGCCTCTGTAAGCCAAGATGATTCGATACTGCCGTATTACGTTATGGTAGACCCGTTTGTACGTGGCACCTTCGACGCGGTAAAAGCTCAACTAGAAGCCTCAACCAATATTCCGTTAAATCAAAATATTGCTACCGATGCCTCGCTTGAAGAAATTGAAGCTTTGCGTGCTATGTTAGTGTCTTCATTGTTTAATGCCGACGGCACGCCAATTTCAAGTGCAGACTTTCCCTCAACTATTATTCAAGGCCCTTATATTTTTGAGGCAGAGCTAGATATCACGTCTTATGTGGCTGAGGTATCTTACTTTGTGACTGACAAGGTGAATGTGACCGCTGGTGTACGTTATATTGATGAATCACGCTATACCAAAAACACCTATACATTAGATTCAGGCACATTTGAATTTGAGGGTGAAGGCGACTTCGACGATACGCTACCTCGCTTTGCCGTTAGTTATGACATGAACGATAGCTGGAATTTTTACGCAAACTACGCGCGCGGCCGTCGCTCACCCGTAGTTAATGCGGATTTTTCTGGGGTATCGACAACCAAAGCTGAAATTGTTGATAGCTACGATTTAGGGGTTAAATACCAAAGTAACAATTTCACTTTCTCAGGCGCGATTTTTACGTATGAATATAGTGATTATCAACAGTCTTATACTGATCCTGAAACTTTGCAATCCATTACCGTAACTGTGGGTGATTCAACCATGTCGGGCATTGAAGGCATGGGAACTTACCATTACAGCGATACGTTATCGATAACCGGTAGTATCGGCTTCTTAGACGCAGAGTTTGCTGATGAAACGGCTGATGGTAGTCCATTCCAGTATGCCGGAAATAAGTTTCGTCTAGCACCTGAGGTGAGTGGTGCTATTAATATTAATAAGGAATTTGAAGTTCAGAACTGGTTAGTGAATGTGAATTGGCTAACGAGCTTCCAGTCTGAAGTATTCTTTGAAAGCAGTAACTACCCTGGTTTGTCGCAAGATACTCATTCATTGACAGATATCTCTGTACAGTTTTCACAAGAAGCAAGCAGCTTTGCGTATGAAGTGTATTTAGAAAATGCCTTCGATAAAGAGTATGTGATTGATGCTGGTAATACCGGCGGTGGTTTAGGTATTCCTACTTATGTTCGCGGTATGCCGCGCATTGCAGGCGTGCGTTTCTACTATAGCTACTAATATCGGTAGCTTTTCAATAATAAAAAATCCCGTTTCGCTTTTGGCGGTAACGGGATTTTTTTTGTCTTGGTGCTAGGTGGCAAGTAACGCGGCTAGCGCTTTACTAGTCTCAATCCAGCCACTACTTACTTTTTTTACTTAGCCACTAATCAGGCTTTCGTCAGCCCTCAATGACAAACTCATGACTATTTACTGTGCTGGCAGACGTGGATTTAATGGAATCTACATAACGCCACGTGGCAACCGCCTGTTTTTCAGTAAAAGATACCGTTAAATATCCCCGCTGATGCAAATTGCAATATGCTAAATCATCGATAAGTACAGGAAGATCTTCCGCCATGGTTGTCGCAGCGTCAGCATCCATTTTCAAATAATGCTCCATACCCGGCGATGAGACACTGGGTGTGGCCAGCTCTGTTGCCACCGCTGTGCCATCTTGCAAGGTTAAGGTGTTATGCCACGCATTGTGCGTGTCGCCTGCTAACGCGATCACAGGTTTATTTAATTGTTGCACTGCCGTTAGCAATTGTTCCCTTTCTACCGGATAGCCATCCCAGGCATCAAGGTTGTATGGCATGGCAGCGGCTAGCAGCTTTTCTTCTTGTGCTGAAATGGTTTCTCCGGCTAGCTTTCTGCGTTTGCTATTTGCAAGGGCGTGCACATGAGCAGGAATTTTTTCAAAAGGGACACCATTAAAGATAGAGGCAGGAAACATCATGCGGCCAATTAAAAGCTGCTGCCCTAATACTTGCCATTTCGCTTTGCTATTGTTCATGGCCGTATTAAGCCATGTTCGTTGAGCAGCACCCAGTAAGCCTCGTTCTGGCGCACTAATCGCCTTGGTAAATCCGGGTAAATCAAAAGCCTCGGAATCGGGCGCATCAGGGTCGCGAAAGTCGCTATAGGCTAATTGCTTGTCTCGCGCGAGAACACGGGTATCTAGCATGTATAGGTCAACTAAGTCGCCAAAGGTAAACTGGCGGTATATTTCTAATCTGCTTTCGCCAAAGGTAGGTCGAATGGGTAGCCACTCATAATAGGCCTGCACCGCCGCGGCCCTGCGCGCATAAAAATCCCCTTCATCTTCTTGATGATTTTCTGCGCCATCTTTGTAGGTGTCGTTAGTGATTTCATGATCGTCCCACACCACAATAAAAGGCTTAGCACGGTGTAAATCTAATAAACCTTGGTCGTTACGATAGAGCGCGTAGCGTTTACGGTAATCTTCAAGAGTATAAAGCTCGGTGTCGTTGTCTTTAGCAAACGTGCGGCCTAATTCTTTAGCATGTTCGGTGGCATAGCCTTCGCCATCATATTCGTAAATGTAGTCGCCTAGATGTAATACAAAATCAATATTCTGTTGTGTCGCAGCATCAGCATACGGCGTAAAAAAGCCCGCAGGGTAGTTAGAACATGAAAACACCCCGAACATTACCTGGCTTACGTTGTCTTTCGGCAAGGTTAATGTTGTACCTACTTCGCTCATGTTATTTGCGCTTTTAAAACGATAGTAATAGCGGGTGGCTGGATTCAAACCGGTGACATCAACTTTAACGGTATAGTCTCGTGATTGCTTGGCCTCGGCAATATCACTGGCAACAAGCGTACTAAAATCTTTTGAAGTTGATACTTCCCATAAAATGTTGGCGTTTGCTGCGCTTTTGTCGGGCAAAGCGCGGGTCCAAAGTATAACGCTATTATGCAGTGGGTCGCCGCTTGCAACCCCATGAGTGAAGCTGGCACTATCTTGAGGCTTTTTAGTAGAAACACAGCCGGCTAAGCCCGTTGAAATGGCAACACTGGCACCGGCGATAGAACTTAATTTAATAAAAGAACGTCTGTCCATAAGGCGTGTCCGTAAACGTTATTTTTTTAGTGATTGAGAACTAAAGATATATCGAAAGAGTATGACACTGGCATGGCAGTTTTATAACGCAATGTTTTGTGTAGATTGCTGTTATACTGTGCGTAAATCGAACGCTTTAAAATTGCCACCCCTTGAACAGGGCAACAGTGTTTGAAAAATGAATAAACTAACGAGGCGACAGAACAACTCTATGAGTGATGATCCGCATTATCAGCGCGAGAAAGAAAAGTACGAAAATCCGGTAGCAAGCCGGGAGTTTTTGATGAGTTTATTGAAAGAAGAAGACAGACCTATGTCTTTTCTTGAAATATGTACGGCAGTGAATGCCGAAGAAGAAGATGCTCGCATTGGCATTCAGCGCCGCCTTCGCGCTATGGAGCGAGAAGGGCAAGTTCAGTTCACCCGTCAAAAGAAGTATATTCTTCAAGATCAAGATGAGTTGTTCCGCGGTAAAGTGATTGGCCACCGAGATGGCTACGGCTTTTTGCGCCCCGAAGATAAAAGCGGTGATCTGTTCATTAGTGCAGGCCAAATGAAACTGTTTTTACATGACGATATTGTAGAAGCGCGAGTAAGCGGTACTGACCGTCGCGGTCGTAAAGAAGCCTTTATTACGCAAGTGGTAGAGCCGCGTTCAGAGCCTATTGTTGGTCGCTACTTTGTAGAGCAAGGGTTTGGCATGGTTGTGCCAGATGACAGCCGTCTACAGTATGAAATTGTTATTCCCCCTGAACATGTAAACGGCGCCCGTATGGGGCAAATAGTGGTGGTTGAGCTTACGCAGCGCCCACGTCGTAAAATGAGCCCAGTGGGTAAAATTGTTGAAGTACTAGGTGAACATATGGCGCCTGGTATGGAAATAGAGATGGCGCTTCGCACCTTTGATATTCCGCACCAATGGCCAAAAGGCGTTACCAAACAGGTTAAAAGCCTTACCGAGCAAGTGCCCGATGAAGCAAAAGAAGGGCGAATCGATTTACGTCAGCTTCCACTTGTTACCATCGATGGTGAAGACGCTCGTGATTTTGATGATGCCGTATATTGTGAACCGTTAGATGATGGTGGTTGGCAACTATGGGTAGCCATTGCGGATGTCAGTTACTACGTACGAAATGGTACTGCATTAGACGATGAAGCCCAGCAACGGGGCAACTCGGTGTATTTCCCCGAGCAAGTTATTCCTATGCTACCGGAAGTGCTGTCTAACGGCTTGTGTTCACTGAACCCAGAAGTTGATCGCTTGTGTATGGTGTGCGAGATGACCATTACCGCCCAAGGTAAGTTAGATACTTATCAGTTCTATGAAGCCGTAATGAACTCTCACGCTCGTTTAACTTACACCAAGGTATGGAAAATACTGCAAGGCGACAAAGACCTTCATCAACGATATGAAGCACAAGTGCCGCATTTGCGTGATCTTCACGACTTATATCGTTCGCTGAAAAAAGCCCGTCAGCACCGTGGTGCTATTGAGTTTGAAACCCAAGAAAGTAAGTTTGTATTTAACGCCCAGCGTAAAATTGAAAACATCGTGCCGCTTATCCGTAACGATGCCCACAAACTTATTGAAGAGTGCATGATTTTAGCTAACGTTAGTGCTGCACTAACACTGTCTGAAAATGAAGCGCCTACACTATATCGTGTACACGATAAACCCGATGCCGATAGGCTGACAGCTTTCACCAGCTACTTAGCTGAAATAGGCGTGCCGCACAAAATTACCGATGAAGCCTTACCGGCAGATTTTACCGATGTGGTATTAAAAACCCGTGGTCGTCCTGACGAAGAGCTGATTCAAACCATGTTGCTTCGCTCAATGAAGCAGGCTATTTACGATGGCGATAACCTAGGTCACTTTGGCTTAGCCCTTGAAGCCTATGCGCACTTTACGTCGCCTATTCGTCGTTACCCAGACTTAGTGGTTCACCGTGCGCTGAAAGGTATTATTGCTAAGCAAAAAGGTAAAAATACGGTTTCAGGTGCGAAGAATTACACGGTTGAAGAAATTGAACAGCTAGGCGAACAATGCTCGATGACCGAACGTCGTGCCGACGACGCTACCCGTGATGTTGCTGATTGGCTTAAATGTGAATTCATGCTTGACCACGTTGGCGATACCTTTGAAGGCGTAGTCAGTTCAGTGACAAACTTTGGTTTGTTTATTCGCTTAACCGAATATCACATCGATGGCCTTGTGCATATCACCTCGCTAGATGATGATTTTTATCACTATGACCAAGTAAAGCAAATACTGGCAGGTGAGTCTGGACATCGTCAATTTAGACTAGGCGATACCGTAGAAGTGAAGGTGGCTGCGGTTAACCTTGATGAAAGAAAGATTGATTTATTGCTGGATAAGTCTATGCTGCGCGGCCCCGGCGGCAAGAAGGTTAAAGTAGCCAGTGCGAAGAAGCCGCCTAGAAATGCCAAGCGAGGCCCTAAAAAGGGCGCGCCAAAAGGCAAAGGGGCACCATCGCGTTCGAAGAAAGGGGATAAGCGTTAATGGCACAGCAAGAATGGTTATATGGTTTACATGCAATGCAGTCGGTTTTAGAACAAGAACCAGAGCGTGTAATGGAAGTTATGGTATTAAAAGGCCGTAACGACGAGCGTTTGACTAATATTGTTAATCAAGCACGTCGATTTGGTATATCAGTACAGTTTTGTCAGCGTAAAGCACTAGACGACAAAGTTAACGGCGAACAGCACCAAGGCGTGGTCGCCAGAGCGAAACCCGCTCGTGTAATGGATGAAGCTGACTTAGATAGAATCTTAGACAAAGAAAGTAAGCCCTTATTGCTTGTGCTTGACGGTATTACCGACCCGCATAACTTAGGTGCCTGTTTGCGTACCGCCGATGGCGCGGGTGTGCATGCAGTGGTAGTACCGAAAGATAAATCGGCCAGCCTTAACGGCACTGTGCGCAAAGTCGCGTGCGGAGCAGCGGAAGTTATCCCACTTATTCAAGTGACTAACTTGGCGCGTACGTTAAAGCACCTACAAGATAAAGGTTTATGGATTGTGGGCACAGCGGGCGAAACCGACAAAACCCTTTACGATATAAAACTAGATGGCCCAACCGCACTAGTAATGGGCGCTGAAGGTAAAGGCATGCGCAGGCTTACCAAAGAGACCTGTGATGAATTAGTGAAGTTACCAATGGCAGGTAGTGTAAGTAGCTTGAATGTATCGGTAGCTACTGGTGTTTGCTTGTACGAGATAGTGCGCCAACGTGGCTAATTAGCTCATTTCGTCGCTAAACAATTATTCATTACACATGTAAGCCGTTAACCTAACCGTAAGCGGCTTTTTCATTTCTGAAACACGTTAGGGCAGAGATAAGTTTGATTTAAGTTATTTTTAAGTTTTACTAATTTCTGAATTAACATTTACTTACAAATTGATGCTTTACACTTAAATATCACGCCCTGCCTGCATTTGCCAAAATTCCAACGCTACTAAAGCACAATCCAATCTGCAACTTACGTATATATTTTCAACATAAGGAACGTAACGTAATACTTAACTCGTTGATTCAATGCTTAATAGTTAATTGGTGCGTATTGGGTGTATTACCTAATGCCATGATAAAAGGCATGTGGGCCGTTGGCGAATTCGAGCATGGAGTGCTTTCGTAGGAAGTAGCGTTTGCCCTGAATGTCTATTAATAACAACGAAGTTTCAAAAACGCTGTAAAGCGTTGAAACACGACAAGACAGACAACAGGAAATAAAAGTGAATATGAAACACACAAGTATATCAGCCATTGCCCTTGCAGTATCTGTAGGGTTGGTCAGTCACGCTGCAACAGCAGCAATAACAAAAAATGCGACAGCGATAAACACCACCAATGCACCAGTAAAAGTTGAAGAAAAAGCATCGCTTCAATCTTTACTCGGCAAAAGACTTGTAATAAAAGGTAAGTCTGCACAAGAAGAGCAGCGCTATATTATTAAATTCAAAGAAACATTAACTACAGATGTCATTAGCAATGCCAGTAGCAGTAAATCTGGCTCAGCTGAGCTAGTTCAAGCCACTAAATCTACTGTAAAGCGACCTTTTGAAGTGCAATCTGCCCGCAGTGAAATACAGAAGGTGGGGGGAGATGTTCGTAAAGAGCTTGGAAAACATCGCATGATGGCGGCGTCTTTAAGCCGAAATGCCCTGAATAAACTGCGTAACAATGCAAATGTAGAAAGTATTGAAGTAGATGTAAAACGCACACCTATGGCACAAACCACCCCTTACGGTTACACCATGGTACAAGCTAATCAGCTTTCGCAAGCAGATACTACCGCTCGACGTGTATGTGTTATCGACACGGGATACAACCTAGGGCATCCAGATTTACCTGGCACCAACGATGGTGTAACCGGCCAGGCGAATAATAGTGCCGTAGGGAATTGGTATAACGATGGTAACGGTCACGGTACTCATGTTGCCGGTACCATTGCCGCTTATGACAATAGTGAAGGGGTTGTTGGTGTTTATCCTGGCGTGAATCTACATATCGTTAAGATATTCAATGACAATGGCGATTGGACCTACGCCTCTGATCTTATTGACGCTATTTCACAGTGTCAAAGTGCCGGGGCTAACGTGGTAAATATGAGTTTAGGCGGTGGCAGCGCTTCAACGACAGAGCAAAACGCGATGCAAGATTTCACTGATGATGGCTTACTTCTGGTTGCCGCTGCAGGTAATGCAGGTACAAGCGCTAAGTCATATCCAGCCTCTTACGACGCAGTAATGTCGGTAGCCGCGGTTGATTCAAATGAAAATAGAGCAAGCTACAGTCAGTACAACGACCAAGTTGAAATAGCTGCACCGGGTAGTGCTGTTTATTCAACATACCCCACCGACACATATGCTTCTTTAAGTGGAACTTCAATGGCTACGCCTCACGTAGCGGGTGGTGCGGCCTTAGTGTGGAGTTATTTCCCTCAGTGCTCAAACACCCAAATACGTAATGCGTTGACATCTGCTGCCGAAGATAAGGGGGCAAATGGACGTGATAACTTATATGGTTTTGGCCTTATGCAACTTGAGGATGCTTACAGCTACCTGAATACTAACGGATGCGACGGCAGTGGCGGTTCAGATCCAGGTACCGACCCAACTGTTGAGCCGGTATCAGGTCAACTGACGGGACTATCTGCATCACAAAGTAATTGGAATCGTTATACGTGGACTATTCCTGAAGGCGTGACGACCATGACGGTACAAACGTCTGGCGGTAGTGGTGATGCAGACTTGTACATGAAGTTTGGGTCGCAGCCAGAAACCAGTGACTTTGATTGCCGCCCTTACGAGAATGGTAATAACGAAGTGTGTACGTTCCAAGCACCCGCTGCGGGTACGTGGCATATCGGAATTCGTGCTTACTCGACTTACAGTGGCGTAACGTTATCGTATTCCTATGAATAGTTAACCCACAAATAAAAAGCTCGCCCCTATTACCTTATGAACAGGTAATAGGGGCTTTTTTGTATAGAAAGACAAAAATACTTTTGTAGTGAATTGTCAGCTTTGTAAAGGCTGCGTAAAGGTGTGAACTATAACAAGCTTTGTAGTGCCATACGGCAGTATAGTTCACGCCTTTCTGGGCAGTGTAACTCCCTTCAAACAATCACGAATTTAGTAAGGACGTTCAGTATATGCAATTTCAATTTCCGGCTTGGTTACGAAACGTAGCTATCGGTCTGGTGGCAATTTCAGGGTTAGCTGCTTGTGGTGGCTCTGACAGCAGCTCCGATTACTCGTATGCTTATATACAATTCTATAATGCTTCGCCAAATGGTGCGAATGTAGAAATGCGAGAAGTCGATGGAGATAGCTTTGGCTCTGCGCAATTTGGTGATACTACTGCGATGTACTCAATGGACAACGGTGAAATTGAACTTGAGTTCATTCGCACCGACTCAGATGACCAAGAAGTGCTTATCGATACTTACACCGTTAATCTTAAGAACGGTGACAAGCACCTTATCGTTATGAGTGGCGATTTTGCATCACCGATTCTCAGCGATTACAGCTATACCCGTGAAACGCTAGAAGATCACTTCAGGTTATTCGCATTGTCTGTAACCATTGATGAAGGTTCTTACGACTTTTATTTAGCTGAGTCTGGCGACCCGTTTGAAGCGGCAAACTTCTTAGGTACGGTAACTGCATCTGAAATGATTGAGTTTGACTACTGGGATCCAGATGACGACAGCGACTACTTTGATGAAGATGAGTACACCATTTATTTAACCGAGCCAGGAAGCACTGAGGTGCTATTTGAATCACAGACACTAGACTTTGCGTACGAAACTGAATATCTACTCACAATGCGTGATGTAAGTGGCGCAATCCAGTCAGGTTTGGTTGTAGATACTATCTTGAATTCATCATCAGTGACGGCGTTAACCGACGTTGAAGCAGATTCACAGTACCGTATTTATAACTCAACAAATATTACCACTGCACTTGATGTGACCTTTGGTGGTAACACTGATGAAGAGGATGTTGCTTTTTCTCTGGATGCGGGGGAATTATCTGAATTCACTGAGATTGGGTATGGCGATTACCGCGTAACAGTAACGGATACATCTGGTGAGGCAACAACGCTAAGTAATAAGCTTATCACCTTGAACCAAGGTGAAAGTAAAGCAATTCTAATCTACGAAAAAGCGGGTGCACTTGGCGCGGTAACATTCGTAGAAAGTGGGCTGCCTCAAGCGTACGATAAAACAGTAAACTTCATTAACTTGGTTGAAGACTTTGATGATGTGGACTTCTATCTAGTGCGTAACGATGAAACTATCGATACCGCAGAATACGACCTGCAAAATCTAGAGTTTGGCGAAACGGACAGTGAAGTATTACCGTCTGATTACTACGAAATCATTGCCGTTTACGAAGATGATAATGAAGAACAGATTCTGCTAGATCGTACAGCCTTGTTCGGATTTAACGAAGAAGAGAACTATATTGTTACGGTAGAACCAGCAGATACCGCAACTGGCTATGAAATTAACATTTTGTATTAATCACTTATGTGCAAACTATACTAATTGTTAATGCTGGTCTGCTTTAAATACCGAGAGTTTCAGATACCTTTAGAAAAGACTATTACTTTCCCGTAATGGTCTTTTTTGTCTCTAGGGCTTTTTAAGGGAGGGCTGAAAACCTCATGAGTGTAATTAAAGATCTTCACAAAATTACCACTGATGGTGCTTTGTCTTTCAGTGAAAAAGTGGCTCGATTACTCGAAATTGGCACTGAAGTTTTAGGCCTCGAAACCGGCATTGTTAGCTACGTGCATAACGGGACCTATACGGTGGTGCAGGCTATTTCTCCATTAAATGAAATTGTAAGCGGCGCTGAATTTCCGTTATCTAATACCTATTGTGCTGATACTGTAAATGCAAATGGTATCGTGGCCTACAACGACGTTGACGTTATGCCAGGCAATAGACATCCGTGCTATTCCCTCTACACATTAAAAAGCTACTTAGCCACCCCTATACATGTGAATGCTGCCTTATATGGCACACTGAACTTTTCTTCCACTACGTCGAAGACCGATGGGTTCACCGCTGTAGATTATGATTATTTGCTGTTACTTGCCGACTGGATAGGGGCAGAGGTGACACGTGAAGAAGCGTTAAGCGAAATCATTTCTCAGAAAGACGCATTAGAAGAACAAAACGCACTGCTTAATCAAATTACTGAATTGGCGGGGGTAGGTACGTGGGAGCTCGATTTAGAGACAGGTGCACTTAAGTGGTCAGCGTCTTTGAAGCGCATGTTTCAAATCAACGACAAACAAGAAGTCACACCAGCACATGCACTTAAGTTTGTGGCAAATACAAAAGTGCGAAATGTCTACGAATCTAAAATGGAGGAAATTGCCAGAACCGGGAGCGACTGGGCTTACGAGTTCGAAATTATTACCGATGGCGGAGAAAAGCGGTGGTTAGAAAGTCGAGCACACCCCATCATGAAAAATGGAACCTGCCTTAAAATCATTGGCGCGACCCGGGATATAACTGAGCGTTTTAACACCACCCAATCTTTGAAACAAAAAACCGCTATTGCAGAACAAGCACTAAAAGCACGTAGTGAGTTTCTTGCGAACATGAGTCATGAAATACGAACCCCTATTCATGGTGTACAAGGCATGCTCGAAACCCTTTGCAGCACGTCTCTTAATGAAAAACAGAAAGAATATACACATGTCGCAATGCGTAGCTCGGAATCGTTGCTCAACATCGTGAATGATATTTTAGATTTTTCCAAAATTGATTCAGGCCATATGACCTATGATGTTGAGCCTGTAAACTTGAAAGAATTAATTGAGCAACAAGTTCCCATGTTTAGCCGCTTAGCCGATAAAAAGGGGATTGAATTTATCACCGAAACGGCGGCTGTTTCAGATACATTATTTCTCGCTGATTCATTAAGGCTAAGTCAGATACTGATGAACCTTTTGAATAATGCGGTGAAGTTCACTGAGAAAGGGTCAATTAAAATTAGTACGCGATGTACTAAGTATGGTGTGGGGCGCTTTAAGGTTAAGCTAATCGTTACCGATACGGGTATTGGTATTAGCGATGAACAGCAAAAAGTTATCTTTTCGCCATTCCTTCAGGCTGAAGAGTCGACACAGCGACGCTTTGGCGGCACAGGTTTAGGCTTGGCCATTGTGAATAATATTGTTGAGCATTATGACGGCAATGTAGAAGTATCAAGCGCGCTTGGGGAAGGGGCGCGATTTATCGTTACCATGACTCTCGATTGTGCAAATGCCGGCGTGTTGAAAGAAAAGACTATCGCAGCAAACAAGGCAAAGCCGCTTTGCAAAAAAGTGTTGTCAGAATCACGAGTGTTAGTCGTGGAAGATAACGAAATAAATCAGATAGTCATTAAAGAGCAATTAAAAGAAATTGGCGTGTCGGTAGAGCTAGCCAACAATGGTGCCTTAGGCCTAGCAAAGGTGAAAAGTGCGATAGCGCGGAAGAAGCCATACGATCTTATCTTCATGGATTGCCACATGCCGGTGATGGATGGGCTAGCTGCCACGAAAGAAATAAGGGCGCTAGGTGAAACAGTCCCTATCATTGCACTTACTGCAAACGCGATGAGTGGCGAAAAAGAAAAGTGTTTGAGAGCAGGAATGGATGATTTTATATCGAAACCTGCAGGCGTTACGCGGCTAGGTGACTGTATTAACTACCACTTGTCTCATAAACAGGAGAGGTTCAGAAATCCTGCTTGATAGCCAACATTTGGTTATCAGCCCCGACAATGCTGAGGCTTTTTTATGTGTACCTATAAAACCACAAGACAAACGATAAAATTCTGAGTATAATGCGCACAAGTTTCCGGCACATTTCGTGCGCCCCTCGCGCTTTTCATAAGCGATTTACTCAAATTCCCCATCGATTAAAAATAATCCAATTTAACGCTATCTCTAGCTCAAAATTTCTGTTATAGTTTCGCGCCCTTTTTATGGGGGTATGTATATAAATTCAACAATGTTTGTTGGGTTTAGCAGCAATAACGACTCGGCAGAGTCTCATAATAGAGCGGAGCACTAACATGATCCAAATGCAAACTAACCTGGACGTTGCAGATAACAGCGGCGCTCGCAGGGTTCAGTGTATTAAGGTTCTTGGTGGCTCGCATCGCCGTTATGCAGGTATCGGTGACATCATCAAAGTTACTGTGAAGGAAGCAATTCCTCGCGGTAAAGTTAAAAAAGGTGACGTACTGAATGCAGTGGTGGTGCGTACTAGAAAAGGCGTTCGTCGTGCAGATGGTTCATCCATTCGTTTTGACGGCAACGCAGCTGTTTTGCTTAACGCAAACAAGCAACCAATTGGTACGCGTATCTTTGGACCGGTAACCCGTGAGTTGAGAAGTGAAAACTTCATGAAAATCATCTCATTGGCCCCAGAGGTACTATAAGGAGTCACGATAATGGCTAATAAAATTCGTCGTGATGATGAAGTAGTCGTATTAGCGGGTAAAGACAAAGGCAAACAAGGCAAAGTCCTTAAAGTGCTTATTGCTGATAACCGTGTAATTATAGAAGGTGTTAATCTTATCAAGAAGCACACTAAGCCAAACCCACAATTGGGTGTAGCTGGTGGGATTGTTGAGAAAGAAGCTTCTATTCACGTTTCTAATGTTGCGATTGTTAACCCGGCAACGGGCAAAGCAGATCGCGTTGGTTTCCGTTTCGAAGATGAGAAGAAAGTTCGTTTCTTCAAATCTAACGGCGAACTTGTTTAATTATATTGGAGAGTACGATGGCGAAACTGCATGATTTCTATAAAGAAACAGTAGTAGCTGAACTTGCTAAGCAGTTCGGGTACAAAAGCGTCATGCAAGTCCCTCGGATTGAAAAAATCACTCTAAACATGGGTTTAGGTGAAGCAATTGCTGACAAGAAGGTGCTTGAGAATGCTCAAGCTGACATGGCGGCTATCGCCGGTCAGAAGCCGATTGTTACAGTTGCTAGAAGATCAGTAGCGGGCTTTAAAATCCGTGAAGGTTATCCGATTGGCTGTAAAGTAACCTTACGCGGCGAGCGTATGTGGGAATTCCTTGAGCGTTTGATTTCAATCGCTATCCCACGTGTTCGCGACTTCCGTGGTTTGAACCCTAAGTCATTCGACGGTCGTGGTAACTACAGCATGGGCGTGCGTGAGCAAATCATTTTCCCTGAAATCGATTTCGATAAAGTGGATAAAGTTCGTGGTATGGATATTACTATCACTACCAGTGCGGACTCAAATGAAGAAGCACGTGCTCTGCTGGACGCGTTCAACTTCCCATTTAAAAAGTAGGGTGTAGGGTTATGGCAAAAGAATCAATGAAGGCCCGTGAAGTAAAGCGCGCTAAGCTAGTAGCTAAGTACGCAGAAAAACGTGCCGCACTTAAAGCGACTATCAGCGATGTTAACGTATCTGAAGAAGAGCGTTGGGACGCTGTTCTTAAGCTACAACAACTGCCACGTGACTCAAGTTCTTCACGTCAGCGTAACCGCTGCCGCGTAACTGGTCGTCCACATGGTTACCTTCGCAAATTCGGTCTTAGCCGTATCAAACTGCGTGAAGCAGCGATGCGCGGCGAAGTCCCTGGCCTTAAAAAAGCCAGCTGGTAAGGAGTAGCTGATAATGAGCATGCAAGATCCTATCGCGGATATGTTTACCCGCATCCGTAACGGCCAAATGGCAGAAAAAGTTTCTGTAGTTATGCCTTCTTCTAAACTTCGCGTAGCAATTTGTGAAGTATTAAAGTCTGAAGGTTATATTACTGACTTCGCTGCATCTGGTGACGTTAAGCCTGTTTTAGAAGTTACGCTTAAGTACTTCGAAGGCAAGCAAGTAATTGACACTATTGAGCGTGTAAGCCGCCCAGGTCTGCGAATCTATAAGAAAAAAGATGAGCTTCCTAAAGTAATGGGTGGATTGGGTGTCGCGATCGTGTCGACTTCTAAAGGTGTGATGACTGACCGTGCAGCGCGTAACGCTGGCATGGGCGGTGAGATCATCGGTTATGTAGCATAACGGAGGAGTTGAAATGTCACGAGTAGCAAAAGCCCCAGTAGACTTGGTTTCAGGTGTAGATATTTCTATCGCTGGCCAAGAAATTACCGCAAAAGGTAGTAAAGGCACTTTGACCCGCGTTTTTAACGACGCTGTAGAAGTTGTACAAGAAGAAAACCAACTGAAAGCACTTCCTCGTGAAGGTTTCGCTGACAGCTGGGCGCAAGCAGGTACTGCTCGCTCTCTTCTTAACGCAATGGTTCAAGGTGTTTCACAAGGTTTTGAGAAAAAGCTTCAGTTAAATGGTGTTGGTTACCGTGCGCAAGCACAAGGTAGCAAACTAAACCTGACGCTTGGTTTCTCTCACCCAGTAGTATACGAGATGCCTGAAGGCATTACCGTTGAAACGCCTACGCAAACTGAAATCGTCGTGAAAGGCGCCGATAAGCAGGTTGTAGGACAGGTTGCGGCGAACATTCGCGCTTACCGTCCACCAGAGCCTTACAAAGGCAAAGGTGTACGTTACGCTGACGAACATGTACGTCGTAAAGAAGCTAAGAAAAAGTAGGTGGGTGATACGATGGATAAGAAAACAGCTCGCATTCGTCGCGCTACACGCGCACGAGCAAAAATTCGTGAACTGGCCGCGCATCGCTTGGTAATTAACCGTACACCTCGCCACATCTATGCTCAGTTAATCGCTCCTAGCGGTTCTGAAGTATTAGCAGCGGCTTCTACTGTAGATAAAGAACTTGCAAAAGATCTTAAGTCAACAGGTAACGCTGAAGCAGCGGCGATAGTCGGTAAAGCAATTGCAGAACGCGCTAAAGAGAAAGGCATTGAAAAAGTGGCTTTCGATCGTAGTGGTTTTAAATACCACGGTCGCGTTAAGGCATTAGCTGATGCAGCTCGCGAAGCTGGCCTTCAGTTCTAGGAGTTTATAATGGCTAAACAAGAAGTTCAGAACGGTGAACTATTAGAGAAATTGATTGCTGTTAACCGCGTATCTAAAGTGGTTAAAGGTGGTCGTATCTTTAGTTTTACTGCATTGACAGTAGTGGGTGACGGTAATGGTCGCGTAGGTTTTGGTTACGGTAAAGCACGTGAAGTGCCTGCTGCAATCCAGAAAGCTATGGAAAAGGCACGTCGCAACATGGTTGACGTTGACCTTAACGGCCACACGTTACAGCACCCAATTAAAGGTCGTCACTCTGGCTCTAAAGTCTACATGCAACCAGCATCAGAAGGTACCGGTATCATCGCCGGCGGTGCAATGCGTGCAGTACTTGAAGTAGCTGGTGTACAGAACGTACTTTCAAAATGTTACGGTTCTACGAACCCAATCAACGTTGTTCGTGCAACAATCAACGCGCTGACAGAGATGAATTCTCCAGCGAAAGTTGCTGCGAAACGTGGATTGTCTGTATCAGAAATTTTGGGGTAATCAGACATGGCAACGATTAAAGTAAAGCAAACTAAAAGTGCGATTGGCCGTCTGCCAAAGCACAGAGCTACGCTTAAAGGTTTAGGCCTTCGTAAAATCAACCATGTTCGTGAACTGGAAGATACGCCAAGTGTACGCGGCATGATTCACCGTGTTAATTACATGGTCGAAATAGTCGAGGAGTAAGTTATGCGTTTAAATACTATTGCTCCTGCTCCAGGAGCTAAACATTCTGGTAAGCGTACTGGTCGTGGTATCGGTTCAGGTCTAGGTAAAACAGGTGGCGCAGGTCACAAAGGTCAAAAAAGCCGTTCAGGTGGCCGTGTTAAGCCAGGATTTGAAGGTGGTCAGATGCCACTTCAGCGTCGTCTTCCGAAATTCGGTTTCACATCACGTAAGAGCTTCGTTACTGACGAAGTAACTCTTGCAGAAATCGCAAAGGTTGATGGTGATACAGCATCTCTAGAAACTTTAAAAGCAGCTGGTCTTGTGAAAAAAGAGATTCAGTTCGTTAAAGTTATCAAGAGCGGTGAAGTATCACGCGCTGTTACAGTAAGCGGTTTAAAGGTTACTAAAGGCGCTAAAGAAGCGATTGAAGCTGCTGGCGGTAAAGTAGAGGAATAAGCTAGATGGCTAAACCAGGATTGGATTCAGGCGCGAAAAGCGGCTTGAGTGAGCTTAAAGCAAGATTGTTGTTCGTACTCGGTGCGATTGTTGTATTCAGATTAGGTTCTTACGTTCCTATTCCGGGCATCGATCCAGCTGTACTTGCTGACTTGTTCGAGCAACAGAAAGGTACCATTGTAGAAATGTTTAACATGTTCTCCGGTGGTGCGCTTGAGCGTGCATCCGTTCTGGCTTTGGGCATCATGCCATACATTACTGCATCAATTATTATGCAGTTGCTCTCGGTGGTTCATCCACCGATGATAGAGCTTAAAAAAGAAGGCGAAGCAGGTCGTCGTAAAATTAGTCAGTACACACGTTATCTAACGTTGGTATTGGCTATCTTCCAATCAATTGGAATATCGACGGGTCTGCCTAACCTAATTAATGGACTGGTATTGAACCCTGGCTTCGGATTCTACTTTACGGCAGTAGTGAGCTTGGTCACAGGAACGATGTTCCTAATGTGGTTAGGTGAGCAAATTACTGAACGAGGTATCGGTAACGGTATTTCTATATTGATATTTGCTGGTATTGTTGCCGGTCTACCAACAGCGATAGGTCAGACGGCAGAACAAGCAAGACAAGGCGACATTAACCTGTTGTTCTTGTTGTTGATGGCTGTGATTGTTATTGCGCTTACATACCTTGTGGTATTTGTAGAGCGCGGACAGCGCAGAATTGTGGTAAACTACGCAAAGCGTCAGCAAGGCCGTCAGGTTTTTGCCGCGCAAAGCACGCATTTACCACTGAAAGTCAACATGGCTGGTGTTATTCCACCCATCTTTGCTTCCAGCATCATTTTGTTTCCGGGTACTATCGCAGGATGGTTCGGACAGAATGAATCTACGGCGTGGTTGCAGGACGTAGCACTTATGCTATCTCCAGGTCAGCCCCTGTATGTGATGTTATACGCAACAGCGATAATCTTCTTCTGCTTCTTCTACACGGCGTTGGTTTTCAACCCGCGTGAAACTGCGGATAACTTGAAGAAGTCTGGTGCGTTTGTACCAGGTATCCGTCCTGGTGAACAAACATCACGTTATATCGATAAGGTAATGACTCGTCTGACTCTGGCAGGCGCGCTGTACATAACCTTTATTTGTTTGGTGCCTGAATTCATGCTAATTGCCTGGAATGTTCCGTTCTACTTCGGTGGTACGTCGCTTCTAATTATTGTGGTGGTTATCATGGACTTTATGGCACAGGTGCAGACACATTTGATGAGTAGTCAATATGAGTCTGTTCTGAAGAAAGCTAATCTTAAAGGCTACGGCCGTTAAGTTAGCCCCTTAATTTATAAGATAGGGGAGTGATGTAATGAAAGTTCGTGCATCAGTTAAAAAGATTTGCCGTAACTGTAAAGTTATCAAACGCAACGGTGTTGTGCGCGTAATTTGTACAGAGCCGAAGCATAAGCAAAGGCAAGGTTAATCTACGCGGTACTGAATACTCGCAAAGCCAATAAGCAGGGCCTGACTTATACTTATCAGGTTCTGCTGGTTTTGTTTAAAGTGTTCAGAACCTAAATATTTGCAATTTAGTTGACGGGTAAGTATCCTATCGGGCTTTTTAGGTCGTCAACAATAAATTAGAGGAGTGCTGTTAATGGCCCGTATCGCTGGCATTAACATTCCTGAGCACAAGCATGCTGTAATCGCTATCCAAGCGATCTATGGCGTTGGTCCTACACGTGCTAAAAGCATTTGTGTAGGTGCTGGTGTTGCAGAAGATACAAAGATCAAAGAGCTAGACGAAGCGACTATTGATAAGCTTCGTGACGAAGTGGCTAAATTTACCGTTGAAGGTGATTTACGCCGTGAAGTCTCTATGAGCATCAAACGTTTGATGGACCTGGGTTGCTTCCGTGGTATTCGCCACCGTCGTAGCTTGCCTCTACGTGGTCAGCGCACTAAAACAAATGCGCGTACCCGTAAAGGTCCTCGTAAGCCAATTAAGAAGTAAACGGGGAATAAGTTATGGCTAAAGCACCAGCTCGTAGTACGCGTAAGCGCGCTAAACGTCAGGTTGCAGACGGTATGGCTCATATCCATGCGTCTTTCAACAACACAATTGTGACTATTACAGACCGTCAAGGCAATGCATTAGCATGGGCGACATCTGGTGGTTCAGGTTTCCGTGGTTCACGTAAATCTACCCCATTTGCTGCACAGGTTGCTGCAGAGCGTGCAGGTGTTGCTGCACAAGAATACGGTCTTAAAAACCTAGAAGTGTTTGTAAAAGGTCCAGGTCCAGGCCGTGAGTCTGCGATCCGTGCTCTTAACGCTACTGGTTATAAGATCACAAATATTACCGATGTGACACCAATTCCTCACAACGGTTGTCGTCCACCGAAAAAACGTCGCGTTTAATCGACGGACAGTTGGAGAAAGATCATGGCAAGATATTTGGGTCCAAAACTCAAACTTAGCCGTCGCGAAGGAACTGATTTGTTCCTTAAGAGCGGCGTTCGCGCAATCGATTCTAAATGTAAAATCGATACAGCGCCTGGTCAGCATGGAGCCCGTCGTGGCCGTTTGTCTGACTACGGTGTTCAGCTGCGTGAAAAACAAAAAGTTCGTCGTATGTATGGCGTTCTTGAAAAGCAATTCCGTAACTACTATAAAGAAGCTGCACGTCTAAAAGGGAACACAGGTGAAAACTTGTTACAACTTTTAGAAAAGCGTCTTGATAACGTAGTTTATCGTATGGGATTTGCTAGCACACGTGCAGAAGCACGTCAGCTAGTTAGCCACAAGGCGATCATGGTAAATGGTCAAGTTGTGAACATTCCATCATTCAACGTTTCTGCCGAAGACGTGGTTTCTGTTCGTGAAAAAGCTAAGAAGCAAGCTCGTATCGTAGCTGCTTTGGAACTGGCTGACCAACGCGAGAAGCCAACTTGGATTGAAGTAGACAGCACTAAAATGGAAGGTACTTTTAAGCGCCTACCAGAAAGAACTGATTTGTCTGCGGAAATTAACGAACAGTTGATCGTTGAACTTTACTCTAAGTAAAGCTAACTAAAGAGGAAGCATTGTGGGTTCTGTGACTGAATTCCTTAAACCGAGATTAGTTGAGATCGAAAACGTTTCTCCTACTCGTGCCAAAGTAACTTTGGAACCACTAGAGCGCGGCTTTGGCCACACTCTAGGTAACGCCCTACGTCGTATCTTGTTGTCATCCATGCCAGGATGCGCAGTTACTGAAGTAGAAATTGATGGCGTTCTTCACGAGTACAGCACCAAAGAAGGTGTGCAAGAAGACGTAATTGAAATCTTGCTAAATCTTAAAGGTTTAGCGGTTCGCCTTGAAGGTAAAACTGAGGCAACCCTAACTCTAGTGAAATCTGGCGCTGGCCCTGTTGTTGCTGGTGACATTCAGCATGATGGCGACGTAGAAATTGTTAACCCTGACCACTTAGTTTGTACTTTAACTGGCGAAGCTGAAATCAGCATGCGCATTAAAGTAGAAATGGGTCGCGGTTATGTACCAGCTTCTACCCGTCGCTCCTCTGAAGAAGATGATCGTCCAATTGGTCGTTTGTTAGTTGATGCTTCATACAGCCCAGTAGAGCGTATAGCTTATAGTGTAGAGTCTGCCCGTGTTGAACAACGCACAGACCTAGACAAATTGATTATCGATATGGAAACGAACGGTACTTTAGATCCTGAAGAAGCGATCCGCCGTTCTGCGACTATCCTAGCTGAACAGCTTGATGCATTCGTAGATTTACGTGATGTGTCTGAGCCAGAAGCGAAAGAAGAGAAGCCGGAATTTGATCCGATTCTACTTCGCCCAGTTGATGACCTAGAGCTAACTGTACGTTCTGCTAACTGTTTAAAAGCAGAAGCTATCCAGTACATTGGTGACCTGGTTCAGCGTACTGAGGTTGAGCTACTTAAAACGCCAAACCTTGGTAAAAAATCGCTAACTGAAATCAAAGATGTTCTAGCATCTCGTGGACTTTCTCTAGGTATGCGCCTAGAAAACTGGCCGCCTGAGAGCATCGCTGAAAAAGATTAATCAGGTTTTTAATAAACTGATTTGTAGAGAAGGATAAAACTATGCGCCATCGTAAGAGTGGTCGTCAGTTGAATCGCAACAGCAGCCATCGTCAAGCTATGTTCAAGAACATGGCCGGCTCTTTGGTCAAGCACGAAGTGATCAAAACGACGTTACCAAAAGCGAAAGAATTACGTCGCGTTATTGAGCCTCTTATCACTATGGCTAAGCAAGACAGCGTTGCAAATCGCCGTTTAGCTTTCGCCCGCACTGGTGATAAAGAAGTTGTTGGTAAACTATTCAACGAGCTTGGTCCTCGTTACGAAGCTCGCCCAGGCGGATACACTCGCATTCTTAAATGCGGACTCCGTGCTGGCGACAATGCCCCTATGGCATACGTTGAACTAGTAGACCGTCCAGTTGTTGAAGCTGAAGAAGAAGCAGTAGAAGCAACTGAAGAGTAATAAATACTCTTAATTCTGATAATTCAGAATTATTAAAAAACCCGGCTTAGGCCGGGTTTTTTGTTTATGAAAATTAATATCCACATCAAGTAATAATTAATCCGGTTAATTGCAGGAAGCCCCGTTTCATACCTAAACAAATCTTTGTATACTTAAAGGATAATAAAGTATCAGGACGTGAGAGTTCTCTCACCCATTAAGGAAGTTAATATGAAACCAGTAGTACTTGCAGGCGGCACTGGAAGCCGCTTATGGCCAAAATCAAGAGCGGCGTTACCTAAACAGTTTCTGTCACTTACATCCGATAACACCATGTTGCAAGACACTATCGTTCGGTTGAATGGCACTAAAGCCCAAAGCCCCATTTTCATATGTAATGATGCCCATCGCTTTTTGGTTGCAGAACAATTACGTCAAAAAGATATTAACCACGGCGGTATTTTGTTAGAGCCAGTTGGCCGTAATACTGCACCTGCTATTGCACTAGCGGCGTTGCATGCAACGATGAATGGCGAAGACCCTGTTTTACTCGTGCTAGCAGCTGATCACTTAATCAAAGATGAGCCTGCATTCCATACTGCAATCGAAAAAGCAGAAAAGTTAGCTGAGCAAGGTAAATTAGTGACGTTTGGTATAGTGCCAGATCAACCACATACGGGTTACGGCTACATCAAAGCTGGGAGTACACTCGGTGATGGTTATGAAGTTGCTGAGTTCGTTGAAAAGCCAGCGCTTGAAACTGCAAAAGGATATGTAGATTCTGGCGACTATTATTGGAATAGTGGCATGTTTATGTTCAAAGCTAGCAGGTATTTAGAAGAGCTAGAAAAATACAGCCCTGAAATGCTAGACGTATGTAAACGCGCCATCGATACAGAAGCCCCAGACCTAGATTTTATCCGGGTTGATCATGATATTTTTGCTACCTGCCCAGATGATTCTATCGATTACGCAGTAATGGAAAAAACTGACAGTGCTGCTATGGTACCGCTTGATGCACAGTGGAGTGATGTAGGCAGCTGGACGTCATTATGGGAAACTGCGGAAAAAGACCAAAATGGTAACGTTTCTGTTGGTGATACCATTCTAGAGAATACAAAAAGCAGTTACGTGAATGCTGAGCAGCGCTTAGTATCAGTTATTGGTTTAGAAGACGTTATTGTAGTTGAAACCAAAGATGCGGTGATGGTCGCTCACAAAGACGATGCACAGAGCATCAAGAATGTAGTCAATAAACTTAAAGCTGAGAAACGTCCAGAATTTCAATTCCATCGTGAAGTTTTTCGCCCATGGGGAAGTTACGATTCAATTGATAACGGTGCCCGTTTCCAAGTTAAGCGTATTACTGTAAAACCTGGCGAAAAGCTTTCGGTCCAAATGCACCACCATCGCGCTGAGCACTGGATAGTAGTATCGGGCAGTGCCAATGTCACCATTGATGATAAAACCACATTAGTCACCGAGAACCAATCGGTTTACATTCCTATAGGTGCGGTTCACGCTCTAGAAAATCCGGGTAAGATCCAATTAGAGCTTATTGAAGTTCAGTCAGGCGCCTACTTAGGTGAAGACGATATTGTGCGTTTTTCTGATAGGTATGGGCGTGTAGCTAAGTAAAAAAGACAGTTAAAATATTTAAAAAGGCACCCATTGGTGCCTTTTTCTTTTTGTGCAATTATGTCATCGCTTAATATCATCATTCTCGTGTGTTTCAATTTTATTAAATGCGGTATGATTAGCGCCGTAAAGGTATGTAGTAAACCTTCTACGTAACAAATGAAGTTTAAGGAAAGCATTCTAAGCTTTATATAGGAAAAGGTGTCCACCCGTTTTGTTATCTAAAATTCTCAAGCCTGCAACTTTAAAACGATTAGCCTATTGGCTAGCCAAAAAGTTAATCATTGTTCCCCATCATGAGTTAGCGCCAGTCAAGGCAGACAATAGTGGTTCCAGTTGGGTATCAACGGGAGATGACCCGCAATTCATTATTCATCCTGCGCGACGCATTCCCACTCGTAGCTTTAGTAAAGGGTGGTACCTTTTGCGTATAAAGATTAACGAGGCAAATCATCAGTCGCACATAGGAAAGCTTTATTCTAACCTTCAAAAGGGTGAATTGGTGTCTATCGATGTGCCTTGGCATAGCACTAAGTTCGTGAATAGAGTTTTCTACCTTGAAAGTGCAAACGCTATGCTCAGGTTCGACCCTTGTGATGCAGAAACAGAGTTCACAATAAATACTTTCATGATTTCAAAAGTGCCCTCCTTCATTGCAATGAGGCACATGAAACAGCGCTTGTACAAGTTACTTAGTCATGTAGATAACATTGAGGAGTACTTGGCCGCGAACTGCAGGCTGAACGGTGGGCGGTTAGTAGATACCGTTTACCAAGAATACAATAATACATTTACTCATGGTGCAATGGAGAAAAGCTATCCGTTTTGGGTAGAGTTTGATGAGCCGCGTGCCATAGAGAAGATGAAGCAAGCTTTCACTGCAAATCAGTCTGAAGTAAAGTTTTCTATCATATTGCCGACGTACAATACCGACCCTGTGTATTTAAAAGCATGTATCGATTCTGTAGTTCAACAAACGCATCAAAACTGGGAACTTTGTATAGCAGACGATGCATCAACTAACATGGAAACCATCGAAGTATTAAAGGCATATGAACAGAAGTATCCTAATATAAAAGTGAAATTGCTCAGTGAAAATGGGCATATTTCCAAAGCAAGTAACGAAGCATTAGCCTTAGTGGCTAATGATTACGTTCTCTTACTTGATCACGATGACACTTTACCTGCACATACGTTATCGTTCTTTGCAAAGGCCATTACAGAGAATGCATCAGCGCAAGTTCTGTATGCCGACGAAGATAAAATAGACGAGCAAGGAAATCGGCACCAACCGCATTTCAAGCCAGACTGGAATCCAGATTTACTGCTAAGTCAAAATTACATATGCCACCCAGCAGTTTATAAAACCAGCTTACTTAAAAAGGTTGGTGGTTTTAGAGTTGGTGTTGAAGGTTCACAAGATCACGATTTACTATTAAGAGCTACAGCTAATCTTAGTTGTGAAGAAGTGGTGCATTTACCCTTCATTCTTTATCACTGGCGAGTTATCGAAAACTCAACAGCGTCGAATGCATCAGCTAAATCGTACACAACCGATGCAGGAATTGAGTCGATAAAGCATTTCCTTTCGCAGACAAAGCAAAGTGCATCTGTTGAAAAAGGGGCATACCCCAACACCTATAAAGTTAATTGGGCTTTGCCTGCTAAACCACCTTTGGTGAGCTTGGTTATACCCACAAGAGACGGCTACGACATTCTGAAGCAATGCTTAGAATCTATCTACAATAAGACATCATACGAAAACTTTGAAATTATTGTTGTAGACAATCAAACGAGCTGTGAGAAAACATTAGCCCTCTTTAATGACTATTTAGACGGAAAAAGTAACTTTAGCGTGTTGAAGTGGGATAAGCCTTTTAACTATTCAGCAATTAATAACTTTGCGGTATCACAAGCAAGCGGAGACGTCGTTGGCTTAGTAAACAACGACATCGAAGTTATCAGCGAGCATTGGCTAACAGAAATGGTCTCCCATGCTTTAAGACCTGAAATTGGCTGTGTAGGGGCCAAGCTCTATTATCCTAATGATACTATTCAGCATGCTGGCGTTGTTTTAGGAATAGGCGGCGTTGCTGGCCACTCACACAAATACTTCCACAAGAGTGAACCCGGTTATTTTACGCGGTTGCATCTAGTCCAGAATATGTCTGCCGTTACCGCAGCTTGTTTACTAGTGCGTAAGTCTGTTTTTGAAGAGGTAGGCGGGCTAAATGAAGAAGACCTCACCATAGCCTTTAACGATGTGGATTTTTGTTTGAAGGTACATACCGCAGGCTATCGAAACCTGTTTACACCTTGGGCCGAGCTTTACCACCATGAGTCGATAAGCCGTGGTGAAGAAGATACCCCAGAAAAAATCGCCAGATTTAATAAAGAAAGCGAATATATGAAGGAAAAGTGGATAAAGGTGTTATCGAATGACACGGCCTATAATCCTAACTTATCTATTACCCATGAAAATTTTTCGCTTCGATAGTGATTGAATATTTAGAAGTATTATGAACAATTTCCCCCTATTTTTTATACATATCCCTAAGACCGCCGGTTCTAGTTTTCGAGTGGCGGCTGAGCAATATTTTGGTTCTGACGCTACATATTTTGACTATGGAAAAGGCTCAAAAGAAACGCATCCCGATATAGTAAAGTATGAATACGAGTTGAAGGACAGATATCTTGCTGCAAAATGTATCAAGAGCAGCGCAAAGCTTTTGTCTGGGCATGTCATTTACCCCAAGTATGCACCGTTTTTTCAGCCTAAGAGCGTAGTAACTTTTGTTCGTGACCCTGCTCAACAAGTACGCTCTCATTTCGAGCACTTCTCAAGGCTCCACGGGTATAAAGGAAGTTTCAAAGATTTCATTAAAGAAAATCGATTTGCCAATATGCAATCTAAAGCATTAAATGGTGTATGGGCCGATGCTATAGGGTTTATTGGTATAACTGAAAGATACAACGAGTCAATCGCGCTATTTAATCAGTATTATGGTACTGACATTAAAGTACTTGATATAAACAAAAATACTGCGAAACCTTCAGGTGCTTATACGTTCAGTGAGGACGAGATTACATTAATTCGTGAAATGAACTCCCAAGACTTTGCATTTTATGACTATGCCTTGAAGCGATTTGACGTACATAAAAATCTTTTGAACAAAGGGCTTCCATTGGTTAGATTCGGTGAAATGAACTTGGCACCTAAAGACAAAGGAAAGCAGCTTAATATGTGGGGCTGTTGCTACGAGCAAGAAGAAGCTTTAGAAGCTTATATTTTACTAGACGACGAAGTTGTAGACCAACTGAAATTATCCGACTACAGGGCGCAGGGCGCTGAACGAAACATGCATCGCAGTGGCTTTGTGGGTAAGGTCTATAGATATCCAGCGACCTTTGAAAAAGGACAAATTGTAAAAGTCAGAGAAAAACAAACTCAGTTAATAATGTTTAGAGACGTAGTTAGCTAATATGTTTTTCAATCTATTACATAATATGAAACACGCGCTTACAAAGCGCTCGTCTGATTCGAAAATCAAGCTGGTTGCAATAGCAAAAAACGAAGCCGCATATTTAGCTGAATGGATTTTTCATCACCTCTATTTGGGTGTCGATGAGATTGAAATACACTTTAACCGCTGTAGCGACAATACGCTTGACTATATCGAAATATTTGAAAAGGACAGTCGAGTTAATCTCGTTAATGCAGATGATCTTTTTGAAAGCCACAAAGGAAACCCGCAAACTAAAGTTTACCAGGATGCTCTAGCGTCTAGCAGGATCCAAGGGTTCACACACTGCCTATTTTTGGACATCGATGAATTTTTGGTGCCTCCCGATATAGGCATGAACATTAAAAGCTTGATCCAGACATTAGATGAGCCAGAAGTTGTCAGCTTCCAATGGGGAAATAAATGTGAATCGGCTGAAGCGTTTACTCGGGCGATAGCACAACAGATTGATATATCGCGCTCCCTCCATGTTAAGAGCCTCATATCAACTTCTCTTAATAAGCCATTCCTGACCCCCCATGGCCCTCGAGACGATAAGTTTGAAAGAATATTGCCTAATGGAGACAAATTCGTATCAGATGGGAAAACTGGCGCAATCTTGTCGCATGAATTTCTTAATAGGCCTATAGATTCTTGGTTTGTGATGCATCGGATGTTTCGCAGCCAACGAGAATATGTAGCCCTACTAGCTAGAGGAAGACCAAACATCATACATAAAGGTGATGGAGTTTCTTCTCTAAAAAGTAACCGAAATGGCTATGGTCCATTTCCGCATCGTCAAAGTGTGAACTTTACGAGCTCTTCACTTAAGAAATACGAAAGCTATATGAATAAAAATTTAGAGCGACCAGCTCTTCAGCGCGCTATCGTAAAAGGAAGGCGCTATGTATCTAGCAACTTCGAGCTCGTTTTGCAGATAATAGAGAATTCGTCATCAGAAGATTTTGACCTAATCAAAAAGGTTACTCAAAGAGTGACGCTATCTGAAGTTCAAAATGCGCTTATTAATAGAGGTGTAAGGACTGAGTAGCTAACTTTTAACTTTATTGACAAAGGTTTCAACCCAATTCAATAATGGTCTAATTTTTCTTTATAACCACTAAGCCTTATTCGGAATAAAAAGTATGGATGCGATAAAACTGTTGGGCTTGTCCTTCTTAGTCCTAATATCTGTGTTTTCCTGTGGTGGCGAATCGCAACCGTCTTCACAGCAACCACCCTCAGACCAAAATCGACTAGGAAGCTCTTATTCAATAGACTTGGCGCAAGAGATTACCTCTGATGCAACGGTCTTTTTAACTTTAAACTCATCGCAAGCCAATAATACTCAGAATGTGACTGTCGAATCGTGGAGCTCATCGTTGAATGAGCCCCTAGATGTAGTAAATACAAGCGAGGGAATATTCAACTTTACCGTGCCTCAGGTAAGGAAAACTACCCCTTTTACAATTACTGCAACCTTAGTCGACGAATCTGGCAGTAAATTTACTGTCAGTGCACAGTCTTTGATTGTTCCTTCTAAACCAAATCTTATTGTAATTTTTACCGATGATCAGGGGTATGCCGACGTAGGAGCCCACAATGTTGTTAACGACATCGAAACTCCGAATATAGATAAACTAGCCGCTAACGGCGTACTGTTTTCTAATGGTTATATTACGGCTCCGCAATGCACCCCCTCAAGGGCGGGAATGATTACAGGCATGTACCAGCAACGATTTGGGGTAGATGATAATAGGTACACTCCAATCCCCAAAAACGTGGTCACAATGGGTGAGCGTTTTTCAGATTTGGGTTATACCACTGGGTTAGTGGGGAAATGGCATCTTGAGATCGATCAAAATTCAAAACCATGGTTTAGGGAAAATTTTCCGGATACTCCTATTGAAGAGTTTAATCCAGGAAAGTTACCATCATCACTAAAAGAGCAATTTTATCCTTCATCGTTGGGCTATAAATATAACTATTTCGGTTATGCAAATCGCTATTGGACTAACTACGATTTGGAAGGCAATAAAACACAGTTAGGGTGGGTGAACAATTCAGACTACAGGCTGGATGTTGTTTCAGATGCGGCATCCCAATTTATTGATATAAACCACAACGAGCCGTTTTATCTTCACGTAGCTCACTACGCTCCTCATGTTCCCTTAGAAGCTACTGAAGATTACTTATCCTTATTCCCGGAACAAACTTCAAATCGCCGCAGGTATGCGTTAGCAATGATGTACGCCGTAGACTCTGGAGTTGGCAGCATAGTATCAAAGCTTGAAGAACACGGAATTTTAGATAATACGATCATCGCGTTTATTAGCGACAACGGCGCACCGATAGGTCTTGATTTTACCGATGCCCCTATTAGTGAGAAAAAAGAAGCATGGAATGGGTCGCTTAATACGCCTTTGCTAGGTGAAAAAGGCATGTTGACTGACGGCGGCATAAAAGTCCCCTTTATCGTACACTGGCCAGACAAGCTGCAAACTAACACTGTTATCGAAGAGCCAGTTATTAGTCTGGATGTTCTATATTCGGCAATAAAAGTTGCTGGGGCGACTGAAGATACATTGTCTGAGCTAGATGGCGTCGATATTTTCCCAACAGAAGGATTTAATAAAAACTACCTATCAGAAAGACCACTTTTTTGGCGGTTTTGGAATCAGTCAGCGGTTAGGCTAGGGAAGTATAAATATCTAAGAATGGGCCCAGATTATGAGTTTCTATTCGATTTATCCTCTGAAGAGTCGAGTTCAAACAACTTAATTTCCAACATGCCAGAGAAAGCCGCAGAGCTCAGAAGTTTGTATGAACAGTGGAATGCAGAAATGCTAAGACAACCTCAGCAAGATAGTCTAAATTCTCAAGAACGAGATTGGTTGTCTTTTTATTTAACACCTTGATACTTTGCAAGTGCTGTTGAGACAGGTAGCTTTTTTGATACTTAACAGTATTCATGAATTTTAAGTGCAAAATTCCAGTGCAAAGTTAATTCATGGAAAAAGAATTGAAGTCGCATGTTAAACTGAAGCCCAGCGTACAATGCTAATCTTTCAATCTCCCATGAAATTTTTCTATTAGATAGGACAAAATGGAAGCAATAAATTACCCATTATTTTTTATTCATATATCTAAAACAGCAGGTTCTAGTTTTCGCGTTGCGGCAGAGCAGTACTTTGGGAAAGAGCATGTTTTCTATGATTATGGGCCCAAAGCGAAAGAGACTAATCCAGAAATTCGAGCGTTAGAATATGAAAAGCGTGACAGGTATGCTTCTGGGATAAACATAGTGGAGAAAGCAAAGTTTGTTACAGGGCATGTGAATCATCCCAAATACGCTCCATTTATTCCTGCGAAGAATGCTATTACCTTCGTCCGAGACCCTCTCCAACAAGTCCGTTCCCACTACGAGCACTTTACGCGGCACCATCGTTATAAGGGCTCTTTTAGTGATTTTGTTAAAGAACCTCGGTTTAGAAATGCTCAAAACAAAGCGCTACAAGGAACTTGGCCTGATGCTATTGGCTTTATTGGTTTGACTGAGCGTTACAGCGAATCACTAGCGCTAATTAACAAGATGTATTCTATTGATATCCAGGGGCTCGATATCAATAAAAATAAAGAAAAAAAATCATCTGAATATCTATTATCAGAAGAAGATGCTGCACTCATTAAGAAATACAATGAACCAGATTTCGAATTGTATGAATACGCTCTTAACCGGTTCGAGCGACAGAAATTAGCTGCCGAGTCAGAGCTCCCCTTCATTCGCTATGGCAAAACACACATGACTAAAGGTGTCGAAGGGAAAATAATGAAAGGCTGGGCGGCCGATTACGCTAGCCAATCTCCAGTAGCGTTAGAAGCACGTGTAGGTAAGAAAAAAATCGCTGACATTCTAGCAAGCGAGTACAGAAGCACCGCGAACGAGAGAAATATCCATCGAAATGGCTTTGTTGGGTTTAGTTTCCCTTATCCTAAAAAGCTTAAAGATGGTACCCAAGTAGATTTCGTAGTTAAAGGGACTGGGGAGTTACTTATAAGGGATATAGTGAATCGCTAAAAACTTAGATTAAGTGCTCTCTACTTAAATGCCCTAACATCCTAGTAATAAAGAAATGTACTCTAACTCTGAACGATACATGCGATGTGAAATGTATGCAACGTAGTGGTCCTTTAATGCTTTGTTTTGAAGCCTTTGTCGTTCTTTAGAGGAATGTAAAAAAGGCTTACCGTTGAAGAGCATCTTAATTCCTAAATTACTTTCAACAGAGGTAGATGAAGCTGAATTTTTTCTATTTTGGTGGATGGGTTGATAATAGACTTAACCGAAAATGTAGGTTACACGTGAACTTCCCTTGCTAGTTGGCTAACCTCTTAATCATTTAAAATATTCAACCAATGAAAGGACAAGGTGTCGAATGGTGAGGCTTGTTTTAAAATATCGCTAATAGAGCTTTTGAAGTCACTAGGGACTAAAAGCTCATTGATGTATAAAAAGCATAGGTGAGACAGAGTGAATCGACCAGACTTTCGTTTGAATTCTTCTAGCTTTTCATAAGCCAGTGAGGCATATTATTCGCTTCATCATGGGAATACTTAACAAAGCATAAAATGGCCGAAACCTCTAATTATGGATGTAACTAATTAGGGGCGTTTTACATTATGAATAAGGCTTGTCGCTGCATTTTTCAAATCTTCACTACCTCCAGAAACTAACTCCTCAACATAATTTGAGAATTGCTTATTTGTAATAAAAAGTTCTCCATGTGATTTAAGCATAAGAATGATGTCTTTATCTTTTCTGTGCTTTAAGAAACCTATTAGACGATTACAATGCTTAGCGTCTTTAGGCATAGCAAATTGGTTGTAGGACATCCCTTCTAAAATTCCGAAAGCTTGTTGGTATTTCCAAGATGTGCCTGTGTTAGAGTCAATCGATTTAAATACACACCCTGTACCAGAAAAGTATTCGTTGAAATCTAGCGTGTTATCTTTAGTGATCCCATATAGATTCGTATAAGCTGTAATTGCTCCAGGCCCGGTACAACTCCATACATCGTACATGAGAGTTTCAGTTTGAAAGCATCGGTCAATAAATTTCAACACATCAAGTGCTAGTTCGTGCTTTTCGGTGAGGTAAAACGCCATATTAGTATGCCAATAGCCACCAAACTTGTCCTTCCTATGAAACATCACGAAATCTTGATTATTACTTAGGTAAGCTAGGTGCCGCTTTATCTGTAAGTCACAATCGAGATACCAACCTCCATACAGATAAAGTGCCATCAATCTGACAATGTCGGATTTTGCAGCAGGGATATTTATAATATCTAAATTAATCCGAATACCTGTATCAGTATGAAATTCTTTACATATCCTTTTGGCTTTTTCAGCATCAATTAACTCAATGTTAGCGTCGTAATGTATAGCTTTCGCAGTTTTTATATTATTGGAATATGCATTTGGGAAATTAGCAGGATTATCCCAGTAAAAAAATATATTCAATTGTCACCTCTTTCTCACTAATGAGCTTACTAATTTTTGTATGTGGATCTCGCGGATGTACAAAGAATCAACTAAGTGATGGTCATCAATGGAAGGTATATGGTACTTGTTAACCGCTAACGTACTCAGATCACTCGTTTCCTTTACCACATCAAAATAGCCAAAATTATTATTTTCACATTCTTTTTCTAGCATTTGGTTGAAGTAAAGATGCGCGCCATTTCTTTCAATATTCGAAGCAAGCAAGTCTTTTAGTTTTTGACTTGCATATTTCCTCTGTTCGGGGTCTGAAATATTTTCTGATATGATACGGCTAGTGTAGTTTATGGCTTTGTTTCGTGATTCAGTTAACGTTGATAGATTAATTCCTTTAAATGTAATACTCAATTTTGGATGGGATTCAACAAAATCAAGCGTTCGATTGATGTAGTTTTTAATTAAATCTTGAATAAAGTCAGTATAATTAACGTCATCATCTTTAAAGACTTTACGATAATAGTAACCCAATTCTATATCAACCTGGCCGAACGCGAAGCAAATATGATCAGGGGAAAACTCCTCAATTTCAGATACTAAAGTACCGTAAGAGTCTAAGCTAGAACGCCGGCGTCCAAATCCTGTTATCGTAGCTCCTGAAAGTGGGATGACCTTTATAGACAGGCCTCTCGTGTTCGGTACGCAGTCTCTTAACTCTGGTGTTATGTTGAAATACTTAGAATGGCTGTCACCTATAACGAGAATTTTCATAAGTATGCTTCTACTACCTTTTTATATTTATCAATTTCTATACTTTTGTTTTGCTTTGCTTCGTTTAGTATTTCTAATGTGATTTCTGCAATCGCACGTGCTGGCTCCGTATAAGTGTGAACGCTAGGGCTGTTTAAACAAGCTAACAGATCTTTATCTAAATCTAACATTGTATTGTCTTCATAGAATTTTGAAAGAATATTTGGTAGCCTCAATTCCTTATTTACGAGAGTATAGTTACTGTCATTAAAGCTTAGTTCATCGACATAGCTGACAATTTCTCGCGGTGCCTTAGTTTCTAAGAGGAAATGTTTAACTTTTGTTTTAACCACGCCTAGCCCCTCGTTTATCTTAAGTGACTTGAGCGGCTGTTTTAATCGTAAGATGGATGAAAAGTCTTTGCATACACAGCCATCAACAAGAACTTTCTTGTCATATATTCTTAGGACAACGTTCTGGTTACCGAATATTGCCCGCCACTTCTCTATTTTACTTTTAAAATCAAGGTAATTTAACAATGTAAATGTGAATTTAGGCATTACGGAGTCAGAGTCGTGACCGCAAATGGCGCTACTGGGTGATGCCCCATAGAAGGGTTGCTTAGCTGCTTGTTGTTTTAGGGAAATCGCCAGCTTATCTTGACGTCGCAAATAACAAATAATTTTAACGTCATCGAAATATTTTTTGGAGAAGTTAAAGAGTTCTTCAATCTCTTTTTCATCCTCTATGAAAGATAAGTGTTCTGCTGATATTACAGCATTTCCTTGCTTTGCATTAGCGATTAACTCATAAAAAGATTTTTGTGGTTTGGCAACAATATGGCTTCTGTGAGCGGTCACGGAAATCAATTCAGAAGAGTTACCGCTTCCATTTGAAGTCAAAAAGTTAACACCTGCATCAGCAAGCTGGTGTTCTGATTGTTTCAAAGACCATTGAAGTGATGTCGTTCCCGTTTTGTGATGTCCCATGTGAATGTAGAGAGTTCGTGATCCTTTTAACAAATATGCTTTATTTGCGGTTGCATCGGGTCTACCTTTCCCTGCCCAACCATCAAATATAGAGCCTATATCTATACCAATACCACCTTTCTTTTTGATAATGTTGCAGTAGTGTTTTCCCAAATATCCTGCTGCGACTAAAAACACATCCCCTCTTCTCTTTACATTTATTTTAGATTCTATTTCTGGATA
Organism: Alteromonas sp. 38; assembly: GCF_902506055.1. Classification (NCBI taxonomy): domain Bacteria; kingdom Pseudomonadati; phylum Pseudomonadota; class Gammaproteobacteria; order Alteromonadales; family Alteromonadaceae; genus Alteromonas; species Alteromonas sp. 38. The sequence continues at coordinate 4,095,025 of NZ_LR733300.1, read as the reverse complement.
TAGTGTAGGGTAGTGAAACTCTCCACTTTGCATGAATGATTGGTGCCCAGGGATCTTTATATGATCACACTTAGGTAAGTTAAAGTGTGATGCTATTTGGTCAGTTATGTCAGTATGGGATATAACTGTTAGTTGATCTAAACCTTTTAAAAGCTGGTTGAAAAGGCCTTCTTTGTGAAAAGGTTTAAATATGAAATGATCAAATATGGGTACGCTTTTTTCGACTGACGCCTCAATGGTTGTAAGACACACTGATTGTGCCGCTTGTGGAATTATATTGGTGTCATTGGTGCTATCTCTGAAATGAAGCCAACTAGGAGCACCGATAATATCTGCATTTTTTACTGCGTCTAAAATTAACGATTGAAGATGAGTCATACTAGGTTGGAGATAGTCGTCACCAAAGATTCGTTTTAGCTCTTCTACAACACTTCTGCCAAACTGGTATGTTAGAACTTGATTGAGAAAAATGTCTTTATTGAACAGATTGGGGTAAGCTAAAACTCTTCCTTCACCATCTCCCAACCTAACCATCGAAAATGGCTCTTTTTTGGTTATCGCATGTTTTAGTAGTTCATATAGCTCGTTAGTACAGTGAAAAGGGTTTTTGTCGGTACTGTAGAATAGTGAACGTTGAAGTTTTTCGGTCTTTCGTATCTGCTCTAGAAGTATGTCTTTCATTCAAATCCAATAATCTTGTATAAACTTGTCAGCCGTGACAATGATGCAATTGCGTTAATTGATATAATACCCAAAACGCACTGTATGTTCTATTTCATTATTCCAGTTTAAGATAGCTACTTCGAAGCGGACCTCACTGGTCACTATTAAGCTTACTGTGGTAGCATACCTCTATAAAATAAAATATATACTCAACTTAAATTGAGTATAGAGGTTGTTATGGATATAAAGAAATTAAAGCTCAACCGAAAGCCTTCTACGCTTTCTCCTAAGGGATCTATTGATGGCCTGCAAGGTGGTAATCTTGAAGGGTGGGCGGCACAGATTGGAGTCAACGAGCCGTTAGTTGTGGCAGCATATACGAGTGAGGGTGAACTACTCGGTTATGGTAAAGCTGACCAAATGAGGGAGGATTTATTGGAGCATGGAGTTAATGAAGGCTACCATGGATTCAGTATCGCTATAAACGAGGACAACCTATCGCCAGGAAGTGAAATAGTATTAAAGGACTATGTTACCCATAAAACTATACAAACAAACAGTTACATCACCCCAACCTACGATAAGCAGTTATCAGTAAGTGTGGATAGTGTTATTAAAAACCGTCTGAACTTCACGGTAACAAGTAGCGTTGCTATTGGCACCGCTGTACTAAGGTTTTCCCACAAAGGAATAGCTTTCTGTGACCACGCGATAGAGAGCGATGGTACATATATAAACGATCATATTTGGTTACCTGCTGTTTTACTAAACGGGCATGAAAATCAAGTTGACATTCATGTTATCGGTGCACACGATCGTGCAGGATGGGGAATAGTCAACAGCGACCCAATATTAACGCCGTCAGAATATCTAACCCATAGTAATACTTCACAGTCTTTTATCTCCCGACAAGCAGGCGCGGATTGGAGATATGAATCTCTGGTCTTACAATTGGATAGTTGTGGAGGAGATGCATCGGCGATTGATCGTATAACAACTGCCCACCGCGTGTTAGTAGAGTCGCATGAAGGGCGGAAATATTATCCGAAGCTCTCTTTGCCGTTTCATAAACAGCCTCAGTTTAGCATTATCATTCCTGGCTATAATAAGTTTGAGCTGACGTATCATGCCATCGCGTCAATAATATTGTCTTACAATGAATGTTCCTATGAGGTGATTATCGCAGATGACTGTTCTACAGATGAAACGTCAGAAGCGGAGAATCTAATAGAGAATATCGTGATCTCTCGTAATGAAGATAATTTACGGTTTCTGCGGAGTTGCAACAAAGCATCAAGCTTGGCAAAAGGCAACTTTATTGTTTTTCTCAATAACGACACAGAAGTTAAGTCTCATTGGCTTGATGCTCTATACGAGCAACATGCAATAGATGAAAGTATTGGCTTAACCGGAAGCAAGCTGCTAAACCTAGATGGAACTTTGCAGGAAGCCGGCGGCATTGTTTGGGGGAATGGTGAGCCATGGAATGCCGGGCGAAATGAAAACCCTTTTGCTCCTGAATGGAACTACGCTCGCGAAGTAGATTATCTCACCGGCGCTGCTATGTGTATCAAAGCAGATGTATGGAATGAGGTGGGTGGCTTTAGTGATGAGTTTGCGCCTTGCTATTATGAAGATGCCGACTTGGCTTTTAAAGTCAGAGAGGCTGGCTACAGGACAGTTTATGTTCCTCATTCCGAAGTAATTCATTTCGAAGGGCAGAGCCATGGTACCGACCTCAAAAAGGGCTTAAAGTCTTACCAAAAGGTAAATGAAAAGACTTTCCGAGCGAAGTGGTTCAAGCAATTTCGTAACCGGCTAAAACCCTCTTTAACTGACCTTCAACTGGAAAAAGACCGGAATATTGAGCAGCGGGTTCTGGTTCTTGATTATGCAATCCCCCAGCCTAACCAAGATGCAGGCAGTTATGCGGCGGTTGAAGAAATGAAGCTCATGCGTGCTTTGGGCTTTAAAGTAACATTCGTGCCGGATAACCTAGCGCATATGGGGAAGTTTAATCGCCAACTAGAAGCATTAGGTATAGAGGTACTGACGGTGCCATTTTATGTATCAGTCAGGGACGTTTTGGAACGTAGACTGGATGAAATGGATGCAGTGTATATAACCAGATACAGTGTCGCTGAAAAGTACATAGACGTAATCAAGGCCAAAGGGAAGCCTGTAATATTCAATAACGCTGACTTGCATTTTCTTAGAGAAATTCGAGCAGCGATTACCGCAGATGATGAAGGCCTGCTAATTAGTGCGCTACAGACTAAAAAAGCCGAACTCGCTGTTTGTAAAAAGGCGGACGCAATTCTCTGCTATAACGACAAAGAACATGCGGTTATTACGAGTCATATCTACGAAAGCGATAAGCTATTTATAACGCCTTGGGTATTAGGAGAGCGTCAGTTTAAAACTCCAATAGATGAACGAGAAGGAATAACTTTCTTGGGAGGATTTAACCACATGCCTAATATTGAAGCAGTGCTATTTCTGGTAGAGGAAGTTATGCCTAAAGTATTGGCATCGAACCCAAATATTAAGTTATATGTTTACGGTAGCAAGATGCCAGAATCTATTAGTAAGCTAGAGACTGAAAATATCAAGATGGTAGGCTTTGCTGAAAGTTTAGATGATGTCTTTAACAATCACAAACTGTTTGTAGCTCCATTGCTTTCTGGGGCAGGTATTAAAGGAAAAGTTCTTGAAGCGATGGCTTATGGTACGCCCTCAGTGGTAACAGATGTTGCCGCAGAAGGGACTGGCTTAGTAAGCAATGTCAATGCTGTGATATCCAATAATGCAAGTGACTTTGCTGCGGCTATTGTTGACTTATATTCAGACAATGAAAAATGCCAAAACTTTTCTGAAGCAACAAGAAACTTATCCGCTGATAAGTTCTCAAGAAGCTCAGGGCTAGCGAAATTTAAAGAAATATTCGAAAGTGTCGGGCTATATACTACGCGTTAACTTTCGAAACTTTTACAAGGCCCAAAGCGAAAATGTATGTCAAAAATACATAACAATGAATTTTATAATTTACAAAGTGAGGAAAGTTATTAGAGTGCTCTAATAATATTAGGGCGCTCAAGAGAAAGCTAGAGGTTAAAATTAGACTAGATAGTATTATTGATTTTGGATGTGGGGTTGGGAGCTGGCTTGCTGCTGCAAAAAAGTGTGAGGTACAGGCGGAGAGTACGTCCCGAAAGCTCGTCTGATGATAGAACAGGATGAGTATCATACCTAATGACTTATCATTGACTCTAAAGATTAATGTTGTTGAAGATCAATTTGACCTAGCAATATCACTTACGCCAACTGTTCGACAATAAGTTCGTTAAACTTCTGCAAGAAGTATAAAGTTGATTTTGAAACTTACAACGAAATTTTCGAAGTGAAAAAATTTATACAATCTAAGAAAGTTGATAACTACCATTTCTCGGTCACATCCAAAAACGATGAGGCGCACTCTGCTCAGCCAATTAGTTTATTGAGGGGCAATTGGCGGCACGCTTTCTTACAACCAAATACTTGTAGTTATTGTGATGCTTGGTTACCAGAGCTTAATGATGAATGGCGTAACACCAACATTTTTTGAAGAGGGTGACCAAGCTGCTTAGATTGTCACGGAGAACTTAAGTTTGGAGGAATTTCACATAGAAGGCATGGGGGATAGTTCGAACGAGTGATGATAAAAGGACGATCGTAATTTTCCAAGCAAGAGGATTTACTCGCTATGGTTAACCTACCGTTTTGGCGAGTTAAGCTTCTCAAACAAAGAAGAAAAATGTCTAACTTGAGTTCGAAGGTATTTGCCGAGGCAAAGACAGTAAATAACCTTAAGCATTCTATTTATCGAATGACAAGCGAAATTGCAGTTTATAGTTGTATTGGAAGTATAAAGAAAAAGAATCTATGGTGATCCTTTTTGAAGGTTAGTAAACTTGAATTAGCTCCATTTAGTGACAACGCTGATTGGTTCAATAAAAAGCAATGTTAAAGCTGTACACAAATAATTATAGAATTAGGATAGGTATATGAAATTTGGTTTTATTGGCTTTGGTAAGATGGGAAAAATACGAGCCGAAGCTTTTTCTGCGTCGAGTAAAGTAAGTGTTTATAAAATTTATGAGCCAAATCTAGAGGGAACAGTTGATTGTCTAATTGCTGATAGTGCAGAAGAAATCATTGACGATAACAATATTGATGTAATTTGTATCAGTGTTCCAAATTATTTCAACCACGAATATACAATTGGTGCTTTAAAAAGCGGCAAACATGTATTTTGTGAGAAGCCTCCTGCATTTACTGCAAAACAAGTAAAAGAAATTAGAGCTGCAGAAAAAGAAAGTGGTAAGAAGTTAATGTATGGCTTCAATCACCGTCATCATGACGCTGTGATAAAAATGAAATCACTCATTGATTCAGGAGACTATGGAAAAGTTCTTTGGATGCGTGGACGCTATGGCAAAAGTGTTGATGAGACATACTTCGATACATGGAGAGCGAAAAAAGAGCTTGCTGGTGGAGGTATTTTATTTGACCAAGGTATTCACATGCTAGATCTGTTCTTACATATGGGTGGTACTTTTGATGAAGTACACGCATTTGTTTCAAGCCTATACTGGAAAATGGAAGGCCTCGAAGATAATGTGTTTGCCATCATGAAACAGTCTAAAACTGGTGTTGTAGCGTCATTACATTCAACAATGACGCAATGGAGACATCTATTCTCCTTGGAAGTTTTTTTAGAATCAGGGTATATGGTTCTAAATGGCCTTAAAACTGGATCGGGTACCTATGGAGATGAGGTACTGACTGTAGCGAAAAATAGATCTACGGCACCAGCTGCAACTTGGGATGACGAAGAGTTATTTCGCTTTGAAACAGATAACTCTTGGAATTACGAAGCTGAACACTTTCTTAATGCAATTTCGAATGATAAGCCAGTGCAAATCGGTACATCTAACGATGCTTTAGAAGTTATGGAACTCATTGAAGCTATATATGAAAATGAACGCCATGAATCAAAAGAATTAAATACAACTTTAAAAAATATTAGGGAAAAATCATGAGTGATAATCAATTTTTAAACGACTACTTTGCGGAATATGAGAAGTTAGCTTTTTCTGAAGACGTATATGCTGAATTAATTGCATTTAAAGAGTTAGCTTTGGAAGTAAAGGCAAGGGGTAAGAAGTTAATGCTTGCTGGAAATGGAGCTAGCGCGGCAATTTCTGCTCATGGTGCGGTTGATTTCACAAAGCAAGGAGGTATCAGAGGAATAACATTTAATGAGGCAGACTTAATAACGTGCTTTGCGAATGATTATGGATATGATAAATGGATGGCAAAGGCTGTAGAGTTTTATGGCGATTCAGGTGATGTGGTCGTTTTGACGAGTGTAAGCGGGACTAGCCCTAGTGTTGTTGAAGCAGCAAAGTATGCAAAGGCGAGCGGCATGAAAGTAGTTACCTTCACAGGTAAAACGGCAGATAACGCATTACGTACTCTAGGAGATATAAACTTCTGGGTGGATAGCAGAGCATATAACATAGTTGAAGGAATTCACATGATGTGGCTGACAACTGTAATCGACTTAGTCATTGGTAAAGCCGAGTACTCTGTTTGATTAGTTGTCAAGGGGCTACATAGCCCCTAAACCTTCTCAAAATATAGGTAATCAGTTTCTGTTTGTTCAGATATATTTAAAGGAAATAAAATGAGTTTAAGCTTGATAGCGAAGAAAATTAGCAAATCACGCCTTAATAAAATTATTGAAAAATCTGCAATATCCGAACTTTCAGATCATGACCCATACCATGTTCAACAAGCGGTTGCCAATCTACTCCCCCCAACTGGTGCATGGAAAGCTGGTGGTACAAATAAAAAAACTCAAGAGTATTTTGGTACTGCAAATCCCTACTATGGCCCCATTGAAAAAAGTAAGGTCCATGTTGGAAGTCACTTGGTAGTTGACACGAAATCTTTAGCTCAACCTTTGAAAGGCGAATTAGAGATAGGCTTTCTAATACCACCAGAAGTTTTCACGAATGAGAATAAATTGGCGGATTTGATGACGGGAGGTGACATAAGCGCATTTGTTTGTGTAGAGCTTCCATGGACGATATTTGAGCAGCCCGATACGGGCTTGAGTCATCTTATTGCCGACGTGTGTGGCGCAAATGCTCTTTTGTGCGGGCCAGAAATCCCGACGAGAATGCTTTATGGAAATAACAAGATAGAGTTGTCATTACAGTCGGGCGACGAAACAGTCACACGCGGCTTGATAACTGATTCAATAATACCGCCTCTAGACGTGCTCGTTGATTTTATAGCGTTTATCTATAAGCAAGAAATTGAGATAATAGAACCTATCTATTTAGCCACAGGAGGAATTTCAGCGTGCGTTTCTTTAAATAAAAATACGAAATATTCAGTGGTGATAGATGGCACAAAGAACTTTCATTTTACCCTTGGTTAAAGGAACAATATGAGTACAGTTATTGTTACGGGTGGTACAAGAGGAATTGGTTTAGCGATTTGTGAAAAATTGCTAGAAGATGGTTACAAAGTTATTGCAACAGGCAGGAATCCTTCTGAGGATGACAAACTGTCCTCTCCAAATATTAGCTATCAATCACTTGAATTAACAAGCGAAGCATCAATACGTAAGTTTTGTGAAGTTATATCTAACGTATCATCACTATCTGGCTTAGTAAATAATGCAGGTATCAACATCATTAAGCCTTATGCTGAAATCACAGATGAAAACTTTGACCAGGTAATTAGTACCAATCTAAAAGCAAGTTTTGTAATAAGCAGAGCCGTAGTAAAAAAATTACAATCTTCTCAGAGTCATGGGCGTATTGTGCATATCGGCTCGATTTGGAGCGTAATCTCTAAGAGTGGTCGAGCTAGTTATAGTGCTTCTAAATCTGCATTAATTGGCTTGACGCGAGCGATGTCGGCAGAATTGGCGTCGCAAGGCATCTTGGTCAATATGGTTTCCCCTGGTTTTGTTAATACCGAGTTGACCGCAAGAAGTTTAACCCCTGAAGAAACCAAATCGCTTACATCTCAGGTGCCTATTAATCGAATGGCTGAACCGAGAGAAATTGCTGAGGTAGTTGAGTTCCTCCTAAGTAAAAGGAATTCTTATATATCAGGTCAGAATATTGTTGTTGATGGTGGTTTTTCTCATGTTTAAAAATTTTTTAGTTCAGTCGTTCAAAGGTGAGTACACAGTAGAATTCACCGAGCATTTAGATGCGTTAAAAAGTAATTTACTAGAAGGTGATGTTGTTATCTTGGACAGCAACATTCAAAAGTTGTATCCCAACATATGCGATTTATTGGATGAGCACTATATAGAAGTGGTAGAAGCTAATGAAAACGCAAAAACTTATGAAAAAATAGGTGAGCTGATCAATCGTGTTATTGGCTTTGGTTTTTCTAAAAATAACCGTTTAGTGGGGATTGGTGGGGGAGTTGTTCAAGATATTACGGCGTTTAGTGCTTCGATAATGTTCCGAGGCGTGGATTGGGTATTTTTCCCGACTAATTTGCTGACGCAGTGTGATAGTTGCATCGGTTCAAAAACTTCAGTGAACATAGGTGACTATAAGAATCAACTTGGTGGTTTTCACCCTCCTCGCCAAATATTTATTGATTTCTCTTTCATTGAAACTTTATCAAACTTAGAAATTTGCTCTGGATTGGGCGAGATGATGCATTATTTTTTGTTACAAAAGGATACAAATTTAGAGGATTTGGGGAGCGAAATTGTAGCCGCCCAAAGCGACAAAATAGTTTTGGCAAAATTGATTGAGCGCAGTTTAGGCATTAAGAAATCAATGATTGAAATAGATGAATTTGACACTGGTCCAAGGAATATATTCAACTACGGACATTCGTTCGGTCATGCTATAGAGGCTTGTACTAATTTTGAAGTACCGCACGGTGTGGCAGTGGCTTATGGGATAGATCTAGCTAACAGTATCTCGGTTCAACTTGGCTTAGTTGACAAAGAATTTAGAAACAAAGTTAGAACGATATTAGCTTGTATATGGAAGAGCAAAGCACTACCTGCAGTGGATATATCTGACTACTTTACTGCACTATCAAAAGATAAAAAGAATGTTGGAAAGCAAATCAAAGTTATTTTAACTGAAGGGATAGGCAATATGTATAAAACTACATTGCCCGTAAATGATGATATCGAAGCGCTAATATCGTCATTCTTTAACAACAGAACATATGAGCGAGATCTATGAGAGATTTAGGTAAAGTAGTTGCACATATTCCCGCGAGAGCTGGTAGCAAACGTGTAAAGGCAAAAAATTTAAGGTACATCGATGGCAAGCCACTATTGGCTTACTCAGTAGAGTGTGCTATTGCTGCAGAAGTGTGCGATGAAGTATATGTAAATTCTGACTCTGAAGATATGCTCGCATTAGCGGAGTCTCTAGGCGCTAAAGGCTACAGAAGAAATGGGCAGTTGGCTTCAGATACTGCCTCAGGTGATGACTTCACATACGATTTTATAAAAACAATGGAGCCAGATACTCTGGTGATGATTAGTCCGGTATGTCCCTTAATTACGGTTGTAGAAGTGAAAGCGGCGCTAGAGAAATTCCAAAATTCAGACTGCGATACAGTAATTACTTGTGAGTCCACGCAAATGCAAACGTTTTGTGATGGTAAAGAAGTCAATATAGACTTGTCTGGTCAACTAGCCCCAACTCAAGAAAACCCTAGTGTCCAAATATTGAACTGGGCTGTCACGGTATGGGATGCAAAGAAATTTGTTGAAAACTATGAAATTCTTGGATCTGCATATATTGGCAAGAAGCGTGAATTGTTGACAATTGACCCAATAAAAGCCGTGAAAATTAGTAAGGAAAGTGATTTTGAATTGGCAGAGTCTCTGTTAAAAATTAAAAAATTAGAAAAAGAATCAGAAGTTAAATATTGGACCAACAAGTAGGGTATAAAATAATGGAGCCAAAAGTAGCCGTTTGTTCTCGCTCATTTTCTCAGAACAAAATACTTCGTGAAGAGCTGATAAAACAATTTCCGAATACAAAATTTAATGACGCAGGTATTAGCCTAAATGGCGATTCATTAGTCGAATTCTTAAAGGGGATGGAACGAGCTGTTCTTGCCTTAGAATACTTAACTGAAGAAGTTATCCAGCAGCTTCCAGAACTAAAAGTGGTGGGTAAATATGGAGTTGGTCTGGATAAACTTGACTTACATGCTATGTCTAAATCGAATATAAAACTTGGTTGGACAGCTGGCGTTAATTCTATCGCCGTTGCCGAGCTGACAATTGCTCTGGCCCTAGATATTGTTAGAAAAGTATCCGAATCTCAAGCAGTAGTTGCTGGTGGAGAATGGACACAAGTTAAGGGGCTGCAATTGTCATCGTTAAAAGTGGGCGTGGTTGGATATGGGCACGTTGGTTCTAAGGTTTCGCGTTTGTTTAAGGCTTTTGGCTCAGATGTCGTTGCTTATGATATTAAAGGGTTAGAGCAAGAAATGGAAAATGATGGTGTCACTCCTTCTTCTTGGAACAAAATAGTTGAAGAGTGTGATTTGATTACAGTACATGTACCTTATCATAAGCAAAACCACCACCTTATAAGTGATAAGGTGATGTCTTCAATGAAGCCTGGTTCTTATATATTAAATACAGCTAGAGGTGGGTTGATCGATGAGTTTAGCTTGCTTCAGCATTTGGAGTCCGGCCATATTCATGCCGCTGGATTAGATGTATTCGAAATTGAACCGCCTAAGAATAATGCACTAGTGAGACGAAGTGACGTAGTTGTAACAAGTCATATTGGCGGAAGCTCAAAAGAGGCAATTTTGGCGATGGGCAGAGCTGCCATTGCCGGATTATCTGACTTTACTGATCCACTTGATTACTTATAGTTTTAAATAGGTTAAAGAATGAAGTTGATTGGAAGAGTAGACGAAAACACGATTAAATTAGAGACAGAAGAGAGTGATTTACCGGGCCTTAATATTAACTTCATAGGGCAAGGAAATAAGCTGGTTATAGGTAGAAATTTTAAATGCTCTAGACTAGACATTAACTTTTTTAAGGATAATTGTACTCTTTTCATCGGGCAAAATGTGGTTTTGGCAGGTAGTTTGAACTTCAAAGGTAAAAATACTCAAATGTCTATTGGGTCGGGGACTAAATGTAATGCTAGTCTATTCGCCAATCTAGGTGAGGATAATGATAAAATTTCTATAGGTGAAAATTGTTTATTTGCTCAAGTGAAATTTAGAACCTCTGACTCCCACAAAATTATGGATATTGAAACAGGTGCTCGTATCAACAGAAGCAAAGATATCGTTTTAGAAGATAGAGTATGGATTGCTGAGGATACCCTAGTAAAAGGGGGCGCACATATAGGGAGCGGAACTGTGGTAGGAGCAAAATCGTTTGTCTCTAAAGAACTAAAACAGAATTGCATTTATGCTGGGGCCCCAGTTCGTTTGATTCGTGAAAATATACGCTGGGAAGAATAAGGGTCGTAAAATGCAGATATTAATTGTAAAAAGAAAGAGTCATCTATTTTTTTTTGAAAATTTAGTTAACTCAGCCGAAGTTGAGTTATATTCCGAAGATCCTGAGTTGATTTCGCTTAGCAAATCCCGATTCAAGAAGAGTGTATTACTCCCACATCAAATTGAGTTGTTCGTTGAACAAATAGGCGCTGAAAATTGTCAAGTTCTTATCCCCTTAGATACTTCTAATTGTTTTAATTCTTGGTATTCAGACCCCATTTTAAGAAGTCTGCCCTCAATTGGCCTTTCATCAGGTGTTTTGGATACTGAATGGGTTTATGATCTGACAATAGAGGGACGTAGGGAAAAACTGGCTTCGCTAACTGGTCTTCTGAAGGGAATCTATACCCCAGATAATGATCCTGAACTAAATATATCAGATACTCCGTTAGTAAGCTCAGGTATATTTGTCGCCAAAGAAGACTTAATGTCTGAACCTAGTAATCAAGCTTTGATCGTTCCAGATTTTGCTGATTACCTTGACCCAGATAAAGAGCGCTGGTTAAAAGATGTTAGCAGTTCTCTAGATAATCTTGGAATAGCTTACTTAATTGCTGATTATGATTCAGCTTATGCTAGTCCAGATGAATTTTATGAGCTAAAGACTAAAGTCGCATCATCCCAATATTTAATTACACCAAGGTCTTATTTGTATTACCTCGCTAGAGGTTGGGGGGGGAATGCTATTGTTTACGACGTAGATAACTACGTCAGTCTATCATTCGATCGGGAATTAAGGCCTCCAGCTGCTCTAATTCGCCACAAGCGTGACTTTAGTCGATTATTTGAAAATCAAGACTCTCAATTTGATGATTCGAAACTTGACGTAACGTACAACGCCAGTGGTACGTTACAAGAATTTGGTGGTTGCACCTCACTTCAGATAACTAAGTCCCATATTGTATTGTGGGGTCGAATGCCGCCGCACAATTATTCTGGGGGAAGGTATCATGGATGGCTACTGGCTGAAGGTTTCGCAGCCCTAGGCTACCAAGTGACAGTTATGACAGATAATCGTCCGTACTTTATTGATGATTTTTCTCATATGCCAGGTCATCGAAATATCCATGTAAAAACCACTAGTAATTTCCTAGATCCAACTAGCTATCCAAGTTACACCGCTGAAAACATCATTGTTATACCGGGTATGGATAAGAATGGTGATATGTATAAAGGAGCGATTGACTACGCAACGAATTGTGGCGCGAGGTTGGGGCTTGTCAATTTTGAGTCTCCCAATTGGTTCAATTCTATGGTATTCCCCAATCGTGACCCTGAATTATGGAAATACTGGGAGGTGACTTCTAAATTTTCCAGTTTAATTTTGTCAACTACAGATGTTAGTCGGGGATATGCCCAAGAATACTACTTGAATAGTCGTGATTCTTGTTTGTTTGAATCGCTCTATGCCCCTATTAATTCGACATACGCCGAACGCTACTGTGAATTAAAAAACAAAGAAAAGCGAGTTATTGTTTTTTTTCCTCGTCACGGTTACTCCGCGCACAAAGGCTGGCAAAACATCGTTGATACGTTGGGGGATGGTTTCAAAAATCATACTGTAGTTTTTCTGTGCGGTGAGTCTGACCTCCCTAAAGATGTAATAGGTTTACTAAACAATTTAGCGACTGAAATTGGTTTTGAAATTGAATATAAGATCAAAATTAATGATCAAGAAAAGTTTGAAGAGCTAGCTCGAGCCTGCTTACTATTGTTTCCGTCTCAATTTGAAGGTTATGGCTACCCGCCTATAGAAGCTTTAGCGGTAGGAACTCCAACGGTAGCTTTTGACTTACCAGTTTTACGAGAGACCTGTGAAGAGCACTTGATATATGCTCCTAATGGCGATTGGGAGAGTTTCAAGCACCTAGCTAACAAAGCACTTGCAACAAATTATCGACTACAACCAGAAGCAGTTGAGCGAGCATTATATGTAGCAAGTTTTACTCGATTTACGGAAAGATTATCGTCGATAACAGACAAATGGATAGATGTCAAAAACGCTGAACTTAAGGCTTGTAGCGAAGATATTACAAAAGCATTTTTCGACTTGAACTCTTTGGTCAGTAAGTTCATCGGTCAGCGCAGTAAAAATATTGAGTCGAAGGCAATAATTAAAGAGTTATTGTATGGTGTAGGGTTTGATCCTAAGACTGATATTCGTATCAATAGCGCAAGTCGAGTATTGATAACTGTACAAAATACATCTGTAATCGATGTTGAACTAGGCTCAAATACTTTATTAGATCTAATTGTTCACCTAAATAAAAAAGGTATTGGTGTTGATGTTCTGTCTCAGGATTTTGCGATTGAAACGTTTGCACAGCGTTTTAAGTTCAGCCTTAATAGATTCATCAGTATTGGGAAGTCGGAGCTAAATGCCCCACAGGTTCGTGGCGAAGTTGGTATTTTGCTACTCAAAATGTTACATCAATATAGTTATTTCGAAATCATCTGTGTTGATGAATTTTTATATCCTGAACTCATCGAAATAGCCAATGTCTCAGTATGCCCCCAAGTTGCTAGTTTGGACTTGACGAGAAAAGTGCGGACAAGTAATAAGATATTTTCTCGTAATTATGTTGGGGAATTAGAAGGGGGGACTGGTGATAGTACCTTCATTGTTCCAAATAGTTTGTTAGTAAGTCGAGACAGAAAGGCATGGTTAGTCAATGGACCAAATCAGCTTGTAACTATCGTTGTTGATAATTTTTGTACTAAAACAATTCGTTTATTGGCTAACTTTGAGCAGGTGATGCAAAGCCTTCAAAAACAAGGGCTCTCAATAGACGTGCGGTTGGCGTCAAAATCTCCAATGACTTCCCTCCCTTATTTCGCAAGTTCAGTTATATACCAAAATAACGATGACCTTTATAAATTCATGCGACAAAGTATGTTTAGCGTAAATTTGTTAGAGGGGCAACTTGAATCTTATCTAAGTACGATGAATCGCTTAGTTGGCGTTATTGAATTGAGCAGTGAACTGAGTTCACGAGAGCTAGAAGCTATAATAGTGAAACTTTCTTCTGATTCTGAAGTGTGGAAGAAAGTTCGTCGAACCGCGTTTAATGATGAAATTAATAAAGCTGCATCATTAAACTACTATCGAGGTGTTCTCACTAATACCGGGTCTAAAGATGCTAATTTAATGAATAAGTTTGAAGCTGGTAAAAAGACTTTCATTCAAGACTTTGAAAAGCTGCAACCAAGGCTATTTCTGCAGTTCAAAGAAAAGTTAAACCTGGGGCTTATCGCTCAAGCTTGTGAGATTTTAAAACGTTATACATTAACTTCCGAAGATGATGTCGTCGCAAAAGCTTTACTGATAAAGCTATCGCTACTGGCTGGAATGCCGAGCTTTGCAGAGGCGCTCAACAGGGAACTTATAGCCAAGTATCCGGTCGAGTCGTTAGTGTATTCTTTAGGAGCTAAAGTCAAACAATACCTTAACCAAACAGCTTCTGCATCACAGTATGACTACTTTGGTCTAATGCTCGACTCTACTAGTATTGAAACTATCTTATGTGCGTCACAATCTAGTATAAAAGCGGGCCGCAGTATCGACATCGAAATTCATACAACGATAGTACAAAACGTCGCTAGTTTTCAACTAGATGAAAATTTAGAAGGATTTAACTGTGAACGACAATCTCACTTATATAAAGCGTTAATCGAGGAGTATGCAAACAATGGAACATATTGATCTAATCAAGTTTGATAAGTCATTCCATGGTTCTGGTTGGTATGATCCTGAGCATTATTCCAGTGAGAATGGAGATGTTTTTTATCGCTGGATGGCTTCTGGGGAGGACTGTTCGGTATCATTGCTCTCAAATAACGAAAGCTGTTGTATTGTCTATTGTGATGTTATGTCAATGGTCAGTAGTGAAGTACTAGAGTACTTAGAAATACATGTTGATGGGCAAGCCGTAATTTGGTCGGCAAACGGCCAAGATGGTAATGGTGTTCGTTTGCAGTTTTTGTTGCCGGTAAAAACTGATTTACAAGCTTGCGAAGTTACTTTTAGGGTCACTAAGTCTTTTAAGGCAGGAGGACAAGACTTGAGACATTTAAGTTTCGCATTCAGAGAAATTTCTGTAACTAGAGTTCGCTTTGAGGCGTTAATGGAATTACTTGAGGTTGGGTGCTAATGGAAAAGCTTTTTGAAAACTTAAGTATGAAAGAGCTTAAAGCAATTAGGCGGAAAACAGGTGTAACTAACGCGGTTGTTTATTATCCGAAGTTTAAATCTAGTGAAGAATTAACCAATCATTATCATCGGGCTCGCTGGTATTTACCTTATGAAAAAAACGTGATTGAAAAGGTGAAACTGTTCTCAGATGATGATGCTAGTATTCAGGAGCGGCCTGAATATATGGCCCCCCCAATTTCATCTTCCGAGCATATCTGCGATCTTAAAGATATGGATATTGAATCATTGGTTGCAGCTAAATGTGTTTTATTATGGGATTATCCTAGTGAAATGCTAATACAAAAATTCCAGAAACTCGGTATAAGGTCTTTTAATATAACAACTAATGACTTAGATACTGCTGAATATGGTAATTACTGTAAAGTTTTATGGCAGTTAACTTCAAACGCCGATAAAGATAAAATTATAGAGTCTAGCCACTCTCGATTTAAAAATTATTTAAAAAGGCTTTCCAATAAAGAGTACAAAGCAGCAGCTGTATTTGGAACCGGCCCTAGTATAGATTTAGCGTCTGAATTTGACTTCTCTCGATGTTTTACACACGCTTGTAATACAATTATTCTGAGTGAAGAGCTCATGGATGCGATAAAGCCAGATTTTTTATCTGCTGGCGACGTTGTAAGCCACTTCGGTATCTCTGAATATGCACACCAATATCGGGAAAGATTGCACTCAACTCTACAAAGCACTGATTGTATGTTTTTGACAACATCTCAATTCGGTTATTTGTTTATGGTGCAATATCCGGATGTGGCAGATAAAGTGTTAGTTAGTGATCAACGGGGCTTTTTACCTAACTATGATTTAAATAGTGATTGGAACTTACCGTGTTTAGATAGTGTCTTTAATATTCATATGGCGCCGACGGCTTCGACATTTTCAGATACTGTGTTTGTTCTTGGCTGTGATGGTAAAAATCCCGATGAAAGCTTAAATGAGGATTTTTGGCAACACTCAAAGAAAGCACAGTTACATAACCTAGTCGATTCTGGGCATCAGTGCCACCCAACATTTGATGTCCATCGTCAGAAATCTACTTGGGACGGTTATCAAAATTCTGTTCAACAAACATGTGGTTTGGGAGAAAATCTTTATGGAAAGCGGTTTTTTACACTACATCCTTCGTACACCATAGGCTTAAACACGAGATTCATTGACAGCGAAGAGCTAGAGAAAAATTTCCCATTTTTAATAAAGCGAAGCCATGAAGTTTGATAATATTTTAGCACTGGAGCTGACCGACTCGTATGTATGGCTAGAGAAACTTAGGTCAGCGCTTGGGGAACATCAATATCAAAAGGCTAGCAGTATAGTTAAAAGCTATGAATCACAAGGCTTTCCTCATCGGAACTGGAAAAAAATGTTACTAGAAAGTTTCGCCAAAGGTGAATCTTTCCAAATATATAGCCGGAATATGCAGTTTGCTAATCTCAATGATGCGAGAGCTTTACTAGACGAATTGATTATAGACGACGTTTACGGACTAAATGCATTGTCAGATTTAGCTTATGTAATTGATGCAGGTGCAGCCAATGGTCTTTTCTCAAGGATTATAACTCATAAATTCCCGACCGCCGAGGTTCAAGCTATAGAACCAAATCCTCGGAACCTGACGATGATTAAGCATAACTTAAGTCGTGAAATCAAAAACGGTAGGGTAGTTCTACAGAAAGGAGCTTTGTCAACATCGCAGCATGATATCTGTATCGAAATCCCTAAAGACGTTAGAGTTTGGGGGGGCCTTGGGGCAACTTCTGTAGAAAGAGATCGACTTAACGTCCGTGAGCTATTAAGTGTCGAAACAAAGAGTATTGATTTAAACACCTTTTTAACTAAGCCTGTTGATTTACTAAAGTGCGATATTGAAGGTGCTGAGTTTAATGTATTATGCTCGGTCGAAGATAAAATCAAGCTGTGTAAAAGATTGCTAATTGAAATTCATTCGGACGTGAAGGATTTTTCACAAAAGTTCAGCCAATTAATTTCGTTTCTTGATAGCCATAATTTCGACTTTGCATGCTATGAAGGCGTAAAAAGTAGTGGGAACATGTTTCTAGGTAAACCTTTCCCGTCGTTCATGTTATGTGCAGTAAATAAACACTGAGAAAGTAATTCAAAATGGATTTAGAAATTAAATTTTATGTTTGTGAATCTCACAAATTTGCAGGGACATTTGCTTTCATAGCGGAGCTCGTTGAAGTTAGAGTTAATGAAATAAGTAAAGCTTTTGTTTCTAAGTCAACTTCCCCATTAGCGGATTTTTGGGTTGAAATTCGGAAGGAGCAACATAAAACTATTCTCGCGGGGTCGGGATTCCTTTATGACAGTTCAATTATTGGGAGTTTGAAGCTAATAGTTGAATTTGAAGATAATGTATTCCAGAGTTTTACTTTCCCGTCACCATCCATCATTGAACAAGGTGTATTGAGTTGTAATATAGACGATGATTATTTAAAGGTTAAATACTGGAGTAAGAATGGTTTATCTGACTTGGCTCCCATTGATTATTTAGAGAAGAGTAAAGAACAATGGTACGCACCTCTCAGCAAAGTCTATATTCATGAAAAGAAAATTGCAGATACCCAAGCCGATTTTGTCCCTATTCTTCCAAAATCTGGGCCTGAACAGCCAATTCCAAAAGAATTACTCAATGATACTCACCACCCTCAAATGAAAGAGTTGTTAGCCCTTAAGGGACTTCATGAAGGAAAAGATGCCGTTTTTATTGGTAATGGGCCAAGTTTAGATCTCAACTTGCTATCAAAATTTGATAATCATATTTTTTTTGCGTTTAATCGTTTCTATTTAGCCTATGATCAAACAAGTATTAGGCCAGATTATTTGGTCAGTGCAGACCAGCAAATGATAGAAGATTTCGGTAAAGAAATGATAAACAAATCTCAGGCTAAAGTTTTTTTAGCAGGAGAAAGTAATTTACCGTTGAGCGGAAACTATATTTGGTTGAAATTGGTCAATATTTTTCCTGCTTTATTTTCAGAGGATGTTGCTAAGTTTGTAACGCCCGGGGGGTCAACACCATATGTAGCAATGCAAATTGCAGCCTATATGGGTATTAAGCGGATATTCTTATTGGGCTTTGACTATGGGTATCAGTTTGATGAGCAGGATAAAAATCGAAGTTCTAATGTTGTAAGTGGGGAAGGTAATCACTTCATTAAAAATTACCGGGATGGGAAGCCTTGGATACCGCCCTCTTTTCGCAACATAGGCCAATCATTTTGGACCGCTAGACTTTATTTCGAATCAAACGGGGGAGAAATAGTAAATCTATCGCCTTCTAAAAGTTTAAAAGCATTTAAAAATTAGTTTAAAGTTAAGCCACGTTCTCTTATCGCTTTAGTCAATTAATATCATCTTAGGCCGCTAGGCCTTTAATTCGGGGCTGTGAGATTGGTAGTATGGCTACATTCAAGTTATGATGTTCTAAACATGGAAATCAAAAGATTTAATATAAGTGAGCTGTTGTATGAGAAAAGGAATTATTCTAGCTGGCGGATCTGGCACACGTTTACATCCGTTAACTAAAGTGGTGAGTAAGCAGCTTATGCCTGTTTACGACAAGCCTATGATTTTTTATCCGTTAACGACGTTAATGATGTCGGGCATTCGTGATGTACTTATCATCACCACGCCAGAAGAGCAGCAACGTTTTATCGACCTTATTGGTGACGGTTCTGCGTTAGGTATGAATATCCAATATGCGGTACAACCATCGCCCGACGGCCTTGCGCAAGCTTTCCTTATTGGTGAACAGTTCATTGGAAATGACAGTTGTTCGTTAGTGTTGGGAGACAACATTTATTACGGCCACGATTTAAAGCTTTCGCTGCAAAACGCATATAAGCAAGAGCACGGTGCTACCGTATTTGGCTACCACGTAAACGATCCTGAGCGTTACGGTGTAGTGGAATTCGACGATAATTGGAACGCGCTTTCAATTGAAGAAAAGCCTGCCGTTGCTAAATCTAACTATGCGGTTACTGGCCTATATTATTACGATAATCGCGTTGTCGATTTCGCAAAAGAAGTGAAGCCTTCACATCGTGGTGAACTAGAAATAACCGACCTTAACAATCTTTATCTGCAAGACGGCAGTTTGAAGGTTGAATTAATGGGCCGAGGCTCAGCTTGGCTTGATACGGGAACGTTGGATTCATTACTTGATGCAGCAAACTTTGTTGCCGCGATAGAAAAGCGCCAGGGCTTAAAGGTTTGTTGCCCTGAAGAAGTGGCGTACAGAATGGGTTATATAAACGCTGAACAGCTCGAAAAGCTAGCAGCTCCACTTAAGAAAAGTGGGTATGGCGATTATCTGCTTAAAGTCATCAACGACAGGGTTAAAATTTAACATCACTTCAACTTTTAAAAGGTGGCAATGCCACCTTTCTTCTTATCTAATTTGCCAGTTTGTACGGAAAGTAAATGCAAGTAATTAAAACAGACATCCCAGACGTTAAAATCATTGAGCCAAAAGTATTTGGCGACGAGCGCGGTTTCTTTCTTGAAACCTTTCGCACCGACTGGTTTAAAAAAGAATGTGCAGACGTTGAATTTGTGCAAGACAACCATTCAAAATCCAGCCAAGGTATTCTTCGTGGTCTGCATTACCAGTTAGAACAAACTCAAGGTAAATTGGTTCGCGTAGTCAGCGGCGAAGTATATGATGTTGCTCTTGATATGCGTAAAGATTCACCTACGTATGGAAAGTGGGTAGGCGTTTTACTGTCGGCGGAAAATAAACGACAACTATGGGTACCTGCAGGTTTTGCTCACGGCTTTTATGTAACCAGTGAGTCTGCTGAGTTCGTATATAAGTGTACCGACTACTATCACCCAGCGTCAGAAGTGTCGGTTAAGTTTGACGACCCAACTTTAAACATCGATTGGCCTTTAGTTAACGGTGAAAAACCTTCTTTATCTGGAAAAGATGAAAACGGCGTAGCGTTTGTCGATGCCCCTACGTTTTAAGGATTAAACATGAGTATTGTAGTTATTGGCAATGCTGGCCAATTGTCATTTGAGTTGGTGCGTATTTTAGGTGAAGACACTATTTGTTTAGGCCCTGAAGATACTGACATTACCAACGAATCTGTATTATCTGAAACGCTAAGCAAACTAGCGCCAAGCGTTATTATTAACGCAGCGGCTTATACTGCGGTAGATAAAGCAGAAGAAGATTTCGATTTATGCCACGCGATAAATGCCACAGCAGTTGAAAACTTAGCAAAGTACTGTAAGCAATCAGGTGCATTTTTAGTACACGTATCTACAGATTACGTATTTAACGGCCACAAAGGTTCGCCTTATCTTACTGATGACACTATTGAGCCTCAAGGGGTTTACGGTAAAACCAAAGCGGATGGCGAAAAAGCCTTGCTGGAACTACTTCCTAACTCAAGTTGCTTAATTCGTACTGCGTGGGTGTATTCATCACATGGCAATAACTTTGTGAAAACCATGCTGCGTTTAATGGCAGATAAACCGCAATTGTCGGTGATTGACGACCAAATTGGCACGCCTACGTGGGCTAAAGGGTTGGCAGAAGTGTGCGTAAGTGCAGCGCAAAATAAAACCCAAGGTGTATATCACTGGACTGATGAAGGCGTAGCTAGTTGGTACGATTTCGCGCTAGCCATTCAAGAGCTTGGCATTGAAAAAGGTTTGTTGTCTTCGGCTATTCCGGTATTGCCTATTCCTTCTTCTCAGTACCCCACACCGGCTTCACGACCGCATTACAGCGTGCTAGATAAAACCAGCACACGAGATACTTTTTCATCACTTAATCTTACACATTGGCGTACTCAATTGTCTGCCATGATGGATGAGTTAAAAGCATAATTATTGAGTAACACACGTATGAAAACAATTTTAGTAACAGGTGGTGCGGGGTTTATTGGCTCGGCAGTAGTTCGCCATCTTATTAATGATACAGAACATAAAGTCGTAAACTTAGATAAGCTTACTTACGCGGGTAACTTAGAGTCGCTTTTGTCTGTATCAGATAACGAGCGCTATGCGTTCGAACAAGTCGATATTTGTGATGCCGACGGCGTAAAAGCCGTTCTTAATACCCATCAACCCGATATCATTATGCACTTAGCGGCAGAATCTCATGTAGATCGTTCAATTGACGGCCCTGGTGAGTTCATTCAAACCAATGTTGTAGGTACTTATACCTTGCTTGAGCAAGCACGTGCATATTGGTCAACGCTTAATGATGTGAAAAAAGAAGGCTTTAAATTCCATCATATTTCAACTGATGAAGTTTATGGTGACCTTCCACATCCAGATGAAGTAGAAGAGGGCGCTGAACTGCCGTTATTCACTGAAACTACGCCATATGCACCAAGCTCGCCTTATTCTGCAAGTAAAGCGTCTTCTGATCAGTTAGTGCGTTCATGGTTACGTACTTACAAGTTACCTACATTGGTAACCAACTGTTCGAACAATTATGGCCCATATCACTTTCCTGAAAAGCTAATTCCGTTAGTTATTCTAAATGCCTTAGCAGGCAAGCCACTACCGGTTTATGGTAAAGGTAATCAAATTCGCGATTGGTTGTATGTGGAAGATCATGCCCGCGCATTGGTGCTAGTGGCCCTTGAAGGGAAAATTGGCGAAACCTATAACATAGGCGGCCATAACGAAAAGCAAAATATTGAAGTAGTGAATACAATTTGCGACATTTTGGATGATGTTCAACCTAAAGACAGTAAATATTCAGAGCAAATCACTTATGTGGCAGACCGCCCTGGTCACGATATGCGATACGCGATTGATGCATCTAAAATTGAACGTGAGTTAGGCTGGTCACCCCAAGAGACCTTCGAAAGCGGTATTCGCAAAACCGTTGAATGGTACTTAAACAACGAAGGCTGGTGGAAAGCGGTACTAGATGGTAGTTATCAAGGCGAACGCTTAGGTGCTGGCGATTAAAGGTTAGTACCCCACTGAATGAAAGTGCCTTAGGAACCCTGCTATGAAATGATAGTAGGGTTTTGTGTTTATTAAGCACTAATAAATACAAATTTAATATTAGGCGCGTATATTGCTTATTTATCGCTAAATTACGATTTTTCACAAAAACGCGTGTTTAGAGTAAAGAGTAATTTAGTATTTGAGGTCACTAGGCACCTTTATGATGCATTTTCATGATTATTTCAAAAAACTCATGCACAATGTTTAGAGTGAGTCTTATTTGTATAGTTACACCTAAAAGAATTGGAGATATAGTAAATGGATAATACGTCGAAAAGTTTAAAAATAGCCGTTGCAGGCACAGGCTATGTAGGTTTATCTAATGCAGTATTACTAGCACAGCACAATGAAGTGATTGCGGTAGATGTAGTTCCTGCAAAAGTGGATCTTCTAAACGACAAAAAGTCTCCTATTGAAGATAAAGAAATTACAGACTACCTAAATAACAAGCAGCTTAACCTTAGAGCAACGTTAGATACTGAACTTGCTTATAAAGATGCCGAGTTTGTCATTATCGCAACGCCTACAGATTACGATGCGCAAACCAATTACTTCAATACCAACTCAGTCGATGCGGTAATTAAAGAAGTTATGCGAGTAAACCCTAATGCGGTAATGGTGGTTAAGTCTACCGTTCCAGTAGGTTTTACTGTTGAAGCAAAAGAGCGCCATGGCACTGAAAATATTATTTTCTCACCAGAGTTCTTACGTGAAGGTAAAGCCCTTTACGACAACTTGTACCCAAGCCGGATTATTGTGGGTGAGCAAAGCGAGCGTGCAAAGACATTCGCAGCATTGCTAGAGCAAGGTGCTATTAAAGAAGACATTAATGTACTTTTCACTCACAGCACTGAAGCTGAAGCTATCAAGCTTTTCGCGAATACGTACTTGGCCATGCGTGTTGCTTACTTTAACGAACTAGATAGCTATGCAGAGCGCAGCGGTCTTAACACGAAACAAATCATTGAAGGTGTGGGGTTAGATCCGCGCATTGGCGATCACTACAACAACCCAAGCTTTGGTTACGGCGGTTACTGCTTACCTAAAGACACTAAGCAGCTGTTGGCAAACTACAGTGACGTGCCTAACAACATGATTCAGGCTATTGTTGATGCTAACCGCACCCGTAAAGACTTTATCGCCGATTCTATTGTGAGTCGTCAGCCTAAAGTGGTGGGTATCTTCCGCTTAATCATGAAGTCTGGGTCTGATAACTTCAGAGCGAGTGCCATTCAAGGCATCATGAAGCGTATCAAAGCGAAGGGTATTGAGGTAGTGGTTTACGAGCCAGTAATTACCGAAGACGATTTCTTCCACTCCCGCGTAATTAAAGACTTAGAAGAGTTTAAATCCATTTCTGATGTCATCGTTGCGAACCGCGTAACAGAAGACATTGAAGACGTATTAGAGAAAGTGTACAGCCGTGATTTATTCGGCGCTGACTAACACTCATTAGCTTATGAACACGTAATAAAACCAGCTGTTAAGCTGGTTTTTTGTTTTCAATATTCACAGTATCTTACGCTTTCCATTTATATCTCTATCTGTGCCATTTATTTACATTCGACTTTCTAAGTAATGCATTTCGAACTTCCGTAAGCTATTATGCTTTGGAAATTAAATGGTATTGTTAAAAAAACTATAAAAATTGATAAGGACGTTTAGTAATGAAACATAGCATTATTGCGCTTGTTGTAAGTGCAACTTTTCTTTCTGCCTGCGGCGGTGGTTCAGACGAAAAAAACCAAGCTCCCATTCTAACTGCTGATGCTGCAGCCACGCTGAACGATTCAGCTGTTACTGTTGACGTGTTAGCGAATGACAGCGATCCAAATGGTGATGCGCTTACTATTTCTTCAGTCGGCACGCCTGATGTCGGCGAAGTCACCATTACAAACAATACATTGGTTTATACGCCTTCAGCGCAAGCAATGGGCGATGTGAGCTTTTCGTATGAAGTTACCGATGGTGAATTGTCATCAAGTTCAACGGTTACGATCACTAACCAACAGTCTGTCACAATCACTGGTATTGCAACTGATGCGCCTTTAAACAATGGAGAGGTTACTGCTACTAACAATAATGGTGACGTTCTGGCGACTGCAACTACTGATAGCAGTGGCAGATATTCACTTCCAATTCTTGTAAGTGAAAACCCTGGTTATTTAGTGCTTAACGCTAACGGGGTGGGTGATCAAATCCACGTAAGCCTAATGTCGCGGGTGGGTAATTTCTTAGATTTAAGAGCGCTTGCAAGTGAAAACAATACTAGTGAGCTTTCGGATGCACTGCTCTTAGAAAGTAAAATCACCCATGTAAGCACCGCGCTTTCTATCATGTACACTCAGTACGTAAACGACGGTGGGGAAGCAAGCTTTGACGTTTACGTCGGTGAAGCCGATTTTGAGAAAGTGTTAGACCTTGCAAGCTTTATAAAGGTACTTGCTGACAATGAAGACTTTTCGTTACCTGAAGGTACGGATACGGTTTCATTCTTTGCCGACAGTGAAGAAAATATTCTCACTACCATTCGAGCCTACTTAAATGATTTAGGGCTGATAAATGAAGACGGTACCTATGCCGATGCGTACGCGGATGCAATTAATGCTGCCCGTGTTGAAACATTAGAAGATGACACGCTTCAACAAAGCTACAGTGAATCATCGATAGCGGGCAAAACCTTTGCAACCTATAGCGCAGGAATGTACCAAGCGGCTAAAGGTTCGCCTGTTTATACATTCAATGCCGATGGAACAGGAAGCAAATCGTCAGCCGAAAACTATTACAACATTTTTTCAGATAGTGTTAGTTGGTCGGTAGATGATGGGGTGCTTGTAGTGGTGAACACCGATGCAACCCCAAGCCTTGAATTTCCGCCAAGCCCATCGAACTACCTTGAATACTTCGATGAAGAAACAGTATTGCAAATTCTTGCAGCAGATGAAGAAGGTTACTCTGCACAATGGAGAATAGAAAAACGTCCAGTTTCTGAGAGTTTCGAATTAGTGTACGAAAATGGTGGTAATGCGATTGCTCACGTTTCACAAGTTATAGAGCTAACGATAACGCCAGCAGTTGATGAGAGCTATGGAGCGCCTAAGTTTGTCACAGAGTATCCTCAAACTTACACCTCTATTTACAGTGATACTTCTGAAGTCATTTCGCTTTCTCGTGAAGATGTGTTGGCATCGCCTTGGGTAGTCGCTTACAACAGTGAGTTTGAGTACAGCTTAAACGACCGAGAAGGTAACCCAATTTCCCTAGAAGGCATGGTGAGCGATTACCTTACTTTTAACGATGACAACACGGTCACTTCTCGTTTGTTTGGTACTCAGGGCAGTTGGGCTTTCGACAGCGGTACAATTAGTTTATCTGTAAATGGTAAATCATTTACAGTAACACCGTTCAAAAAGCAGAATGACTACTTAATTGCTGTGTACGAATATGAAGAGGCCGGAAACGTAATAAAGTATGCGGCTGATATGCATGCTATCGACTTCAGCATGCCTGAAAGTTTTGACGTAACCTCTACGCCACCAATGGTGTGGGCTTCTACCATGAATACTTCGCTTTTTGTTAATGATTTACCACTAGCGGAAGATTTGTGGAGTTACTACTTTGATAGTGATGGTACTGCCGGTAGGGTTTTTGCCGAGATAGATTATTCTGATCCAGACTTACCTGATTCTCGTTTTGTGGATGACAGCGCGCTTTATAACTTTCAGTGGCAAAAAGAGGGTGACCTTTTAACGCTAAATGGTCTTAGAGAGAACAGTGCGTTTGTCTTTCAGCGTCGTTTTAAGTGGGAGCTACTTGGTGTGACAGACTCGGGGTTAATGGCTACCATTGAATATCAAGTAGGTACTATTGACTACAGCGACGGCTACAGCGTTGAGCCAGTTGGTACAGTTCCAAGGCTTAACTTCTTTATGCCACTAAACCTAGAGGATGCTTATCCAGAGATTTGGGCAAATACGGAAATTAATGGTCTTAATACCCCAGACTCACAAAACAACAGTTCAGTTTCATCACTAAAGCGTGATCAATAACGTATTGTTGGTATTTGAACTATAATTTAAGCCGAGCCCATGCTCGGCTTTCTTTTGTATTGAAAATCTTAAGTTCACTCCAACTAAGCATCCATTAGCTTTTGTGAGTAACCTAAGATAATGCGAGCCGCCTTAATAATAGATTCAGTAATAGTAAAATCTACACGACTTTTCCCTGTAATCGCATAGTACCTTTCATTCAGCGAGTGAGCCTGCCCAATACAATAAACACCGTATTGTGCTTCCACATGATTTGATATGGCCGACGGTGCGCAAAACACGCCGAAGTCCTCGCTACCAAATAGCTTTAGCAGTGCGGTATCATCAAACTCTGCTACTATCTTCGGGTAGAGTTGCTCTGTTTCTAGCCAACTCATTAATGCGTGGTGAATACCCGATGTATTGCCCTGAATCAGCAATGGCATATGATTCAAACAATCGGGAAAAGTCTGATTGCTTGGAAGAGGCGCTTTGGAAAAAAAGCTGAGCGCGCTTTCTCCGAGAAAGTGGCTGTTAGCACTTACCTGTGAGCCAGGTGCAATCCCCCTATCGGCCACAATGAAATCAATTGCATTAATTGCGAGTTCTTTAAGTAATCCATCGAAGCTATCTTCTTTAATAACATATTTAACGTTAGCGAAATTGCGCATAGTGTCATGGACGAAGTCATAAAAAAGCACTTTAGGTATACCATTAGTAATACCAATCACAAATTCTTTAGTATTTACTTCATCACCGGCGTTTAGTATTTCTGCTAGCTGATGGCCTTTATGAAAGATCTCACTAGCATATTGGAAGCTTATTTTTCCTTTATCATTCAAATATAGGCGTTTATTAATTCTATCGAAAAGCGGGTAGCCAATTTGATCCTCAAAAGTACTTAGTTGCCCACTAACGGTTTGAGGAGTAACGTGAAGTAATTTAGCGGCTTGCGCAATGCTGCCTTCGCGAGCCACTAAATAGAAGTAGTAAAGGTGGTGATAGTTTAGGTGATGCATAAGTAAGATTTTTACGATGAACTAATAAGAATATAACAGGTTTAGTATTCTTTTATTTGAATTACACTGGATAAAAGGCGAAGTATCACTCGGCGCTATTGAAGGAATTATGGGAAAAGTCATTAATTTACACGCAACGAGGAAAACCTTGTTTGCTATTTTGAAGCCAGAGTCAGGTTTTTTCTGGGTTGCCATAGCTTATGGTGTTGCTATTAGTTTAATGACATTAGCGGTGCCTATTGCGGTACAAACATTGATTAATAGTATTGCTAATATTGGCTCTGTTCGCTCGGTTGTCATACTTGCTATTGTGCTGTTTCTAACGCTCTTCGTATCGGGTATTTTTAGTGCGCTTCGAATGCGTATTATGGAATATTACGAACGCAAAGTTTATGCGCGTCTTACTGCCATTATAAGTTTAAAAACTATTATGGCGGAACACCGTTTCTTCGAAGGAAGGCAGAATACTAATATTACTCAGCGCTACTTCGATATAATGACTCTGCAGAAAAATGTGCCTTCACTCATGGTGGATGGGTTCGCGTTGGTATTGCAAATGCTAGTGGGCTTTACACTAGTATCATTTTACCACCCCATGTTATTTGCGTTTAACTTAGTGCTTATATTGGTGATGTATGCCATATGGAAAATTTGGGGTACGGGGGCCAAACGCTCTGCTATCGAGCTTTCACATGCAAAGTACGATTCGGCCAAATGGCTAAACGACATTGCTGCCGCTCATGAATTTTTCAAATCGGCTGACCATGTTGAATATGCGGGTAGAAGTACCGACACCTTTATCAATAACTACCTCACTAAGCACAAAAATCACTTTCATTACACTTTTGCGCAAGTGGTTATGTTTTTGTTGCTCTATGCATTTGCCAGTGCGACGTTGTTAGGTATTGGCGGTGTGCTGGTGGTACAAGGCCAGCTATCTATCGGTCAGTTGGTGGCTGCAGAATTAATAATGTCTGCGGTATTCTTTGGGCTGTCGCGTTTTACGCAATATTTAAAGCTTTACTATGAATTGTATGGCGCCGCTGAAAAGATAGGTTCTGCCCTGGTTATTCCGCAAGAAGTCGTTAATGAAAAAGCGGATCGGGTGCCAAACTCTTCGCAGTTAATTTTTAATAAGTTACACCTCACCCATGGTAGCGATACCTGTTTAATAGATTTGCAAATTGAAGCGGGTGGTAAGTACTTCATTACTACGAATAAGAGTTGGGTTCAAAAGCAACTTATTGGGCTAATGAAGCGCTACGAAAAGCCGCAAAAAGGTGAGCTACTGCTTGGTGACTTGAGCTTGTATGATTTCGATACCTATGAATTACGCCAAGCAATTAATACGCTAGACCGTTCTCTTATCGTTGAATGTTCCATCGAAGAGTATTTACGACTGGCAAACCCAAGAGCGAGCTTTGCTGAAATTAGAGCTGCTCTGGCGGCTGTTGAATTAGATACCGTTATCGATGCACTGCCTAACGGGGTTGATTCTAAGGTGTCGGTATTAGGGGCGCCATTGCAGCCGCTAGAATTCCTATTGTTAAAGCTGGCCGCAG
The DNA here is from genome assembly GCF_902506055.1 of Alteromonas sp. 38. Lineage (NCBI taxonomy): Bacteria > Pseudomonadati > Pseudomonadota > Gammaproteobacteria > Alteromonadales > Alteromonadaceae > Alteromonas > Alteromonas sp. 38. The sequence goes on along the minus strand of NZ_LR733300.1, from coordinate 4,065,951 downwards.
TCATTATTGAAGAGCCCAAAGTGCTTATCATTAATCAACATTTCGACGCTATTCCGCTAGCACTGCGGCTACGGTTGTTAAACCGTTTGTCTGAACTTAGTTGTACGGTACTTTATTTTACCAACACACCTGAAGCTCATTGTTTGGACGGTGTTATTTATCTAAAAGACAGTGCCGAGGTAGTGGCAGCTGAACCTGCAAAAGAAAGCGTTGTTAGCCAAAGCGTGTCGCAGGAAGGAGCAAATGATGAATAGTGCAGAAAAGCGATTTTTAGATAATGTCAGTTCTTTATCTTCACTACATGTTCCGAAGCTTCATAAAGTGGTGTGTGGATTGGTGTTAGCGATGGTGGTGTGTGCTTCGCTTATTCTGTGGTTTACACCTTGGATGCAAACGGCTTATGGCACAGGAATGGTCGACTCTTTAGACCCAGTCGACAGAACGCAGGCGATTAGTGCCTTAGTTGATGGGCAAATAAAGCAATGGCATGTGCGAGAAGGTATGCAAGTAAAGGCGGGCGACCCTATCGTCACGTTAATTGATACCGACGCTGGCCGATTAGAAAAATTGCAATCTCAACTAGCGGCGGCAAAAGCTGGGCATCAAGCTAATGAAACTGCAGTAGCTAACGCTGAAAATAATTTAGCACGTCAAATGGGGTTACAAGAGCAGGGGCTAGTGTCCCGCAAAGATGTAGAAGCAGCGCAAATAAAGGTGCAGGAATTAAAAGCTAAGGCGGCAAGCTCTCTATCTGCCATTAACGATGTAAGCATGAGTTTATCGCGTCAGTCTATTCAAACAAAAGTGGCGCCAGTAGATGGCACTATCATTAGGCTTTACTCTGGTGGAGTCTCAACATTTGTAAAAGCAGGGGCGGTGTTAGGGCAGTTTATCCCTTTGAACGCCAAACGTAGTATACGTATAACGGTAACAGGGCTAGATGCGCCGCTAGTTAAAAAGGGCGCCAAGGCGCGTTTACAGTTTGAAGGCTGGCCAGTGTTTCAATTTAGCGGGTGGCCGGGTAGTTCTATAGGCACGTTTGGTGGCGAAGTGGTTTACGTTGAGCCGGTGGCAAGTACCGCTGGTACGTTTCAGGTGTGGATAATGCCTGATGCAGATGACGTACCATGGCCTAAAGAAAGCGCTACGCGGTTAGGAAGCCGCGTTAAAGCGTGGGTATTGTTAGAGGAAGTGAAGTTGGGCTATGAACTGTGGCGACAATTGAATAACTTTCCTCCCCAGCAAACCGCTGAGCCCGAATCATCTCAAACTAAAACGTCGAGTTGGTAAGGGATAGCATGAGAAAACTACATGTTGTTACGTTTGCCTTTGCATTGAACGTTTCTGTGATGAGCTGTGCAGTAGCCGCAGCTCTGCCAACGGTAACTGAGCTTATCGAGTCAATGCAGTATCACCATCCTTATACTCAAGCCATTGCTGAAGGTGAAATTCAAAGCGGTGCAGATATCGATATTGCGCTTAGCGAGTTCGACCCTTTTATAGAGCAACAAACATCTAGCAGAGTAAGTGGTTATTACGATGGTTTGGCACTACAGCAACGCGCAATAAAGCCGCTTCAGTCTTTGAACGCTTCAGTTTATACAGAGTACCGTGTGTCTGATGGTGACTTTCCTGTTTACGAACAAGAATATGAAACCCTCTCTGGCGGGGAGGCCAGCGTAGGAATTTCACTTTCGTTATTAAAGAACCGAGAAGTAGATAAACGAAGAGTAGGGGTAAGAAATGCAAGGTTAGCTGCACAGCAATGGGAAGCCGAAGCGCAAGACTTGCTGAATAGCTTTTTACACAAAGGGTTAACCGAGTATTTGTTATGGTATGAGAGCGCGTTGCAGGTGATATCGGTGGAATCATTATTGAGCCGCGCTGCTGAACGTGAACGAGCACTATCTACTCGGGTTGAAAAAGGCGATCTAGCACGGGCCACGCTTACCGAGTTTAAAGCGAATATTTTAGAACAGCGTTTATTAGTGGCTAAGTTGAAGCAAAAACGCAATGCACATGCCCGAACCTTGTCTTACTATTGGCGCGATACTCAAGGTGAAATGATACCGATAACAGAAACTAAATTATCGGCAGATATTCATTGGCCTTTTAGCGTAAGTACTGCGCAAATAAGTCAGCTACGTAAACAAATTACTCAGCACCCTCAGTTAGCGTTATTGCGCATGAGTAAAACGGTGGTTCAGAACAAGCAAGTCTTGGCTAAAAATGCGCTGTTGCCGAAACTTGACCTGAAGGCGTCTTTGGCACGAGATATCGGGAGTGGACCTAATTCACTTGACGGTACAGAGAGCAAAGTGGCCTTGGCGTTTTCCTATCCGCTAGGTAATAGAAAGGCAAAAGCTGAACAAGTTAAGCTTGTGTCGAAGGGACGAGAGCTCGAACACAAGTATGTATCTAGCAGGCAATCCATCGAGCAAGCATTCGAAAAAGCTTATGAGTATTGGGTGCAAGCAAAAGAGATCGCTAGTTTACAGCAACAAAATGCAGAACTCGCCAAGCTACTATTAAGTATGGAGCTTCAACGTTTCGACGCGGGCGACAGTGATATGTTTACGCTAAACGCTAGGGCATCCAATGAGATAAAGGCGCAAATGAAAGCGATAGAAACAAATGTCGATTTGTTGAGTGCTGAGCTTATGCTTTATCGTGTCGTTGTTGCATTGCACACGGTTAATCACTAGTTCAGTAGATGGCCAAAACGTGTTTAATCTTAATGTTCTATTTTACCTTTAAAGCTGGCTTGCAACTAGACGAGGGCGCTTATTGACCTGATGCATATACTCGCGCTTGATTATATTGCATTAAGGTAGGTATAAGTGCGGCTGCTAACATGTAGTTGGTTTCACTAAACCACCGGTCGTCATATCGAATCTCAGCTTTACGTGTTTCACAATTTCTCATGGGATTGCCGAACAACACATGATGTGTCGATTTTCCTAGGCTTTCGTTACGTGGAGTTTTTGGCAACGCTAAAAAGTTGTAAACGTTGTCTAGAGTTTCACTGGGGTTGAAACAAAACGGTTCGTAACCTACCACTTCGAAGGGTAAAGCGAGTTGGTTTAAAAGAGATTCCCTTTTCTTATTGTCGCTTAGCCATCGCATCATCTGATACCAATAGTGGCCCTTTACCTTTTTTAATCCTTTGCGTGGCTGCGACCGAGCTAACCTTGCTTGTGAGCTTGAGTAAGAGCGAACATCTCTGATCAAAAATAGCGCTCTAACATCAATAGTTTCAGAGCCCGCCAGCAACGTTAGATGTTTTACGCCCTTCGAGGTATCTATGGGTTGATAGTTGTTACCATATAATTTAGAAAATTGAGAGAGCACAGTAGCGTAAGCATCTGGATAATAATTTGGCTTTGCAGGGTTTACGATATCTAAGCTTCGCATTTTCGATAATACAGGTTGCCAAAATTCGCACTTGTCAGCGGGGGCGTCACAACTACAAAGATGCGCTTGCTTATTTAGCCAATAGGTCGGGCCCATCCGTAAAACTTGATATATTTCTCCAAGCGATATGAGGTTTTCGTGACACGCTAATGCCATTGAGAATACCGTTGACCCAGAATGAGATAGGCTGGTTAAACAAACGATGGGTTGTTTAGATGGGGAAAAGTCGTCATTGTTTTGCGTCATGGGTTATCGTTAGTCAGAGTAAATATGGAATTACCTACTCTGACTTACAAAAGTGACGAAGGGTCTTATCTTTACGTATTATTTACGTAAGATTGAAAGATTGTTTAGTTTTGTTGAATCAGTTGTTGATAGCTGAATTAAAATCTTCTTCAGATAACCCTGCGGCCATCGCATATTCTTTTAGCTTGTCGTCTTGAACACCTGCATGTTGCGCAGTGGCTAATATACGAATAACTTGCTCACGTTGCTGAGACGATTCTCTTACGGCCGTTTCTACTACTGTTTTTGCATCGTTTGGAAATACAGCTAACAGCGCATCTACTACATATTCACCAACAAAAGGGACTGCATTAAGTGCGCTCGTCATGATATCGACAATCTTGTTTGGGTGTTCTTGAGACAAAGTCTGAACAATACTGTCTGCTGCATCAGGTTGCGTTAGCACGGCAACGCGAACAATCTCGCTCAGTTCTTCAGGCGTTGCAACAGCAGCAGCTTGAACAACGAAGTCTACATAAGTAGGTTCTGCCATTATCGCCAACTGAACGATGTTGGGACATGAACTTACTTCTTTCTCTATAGCCAACTGTACTATTTCTTCTGTAGATGAAGGCTGAGAGGAAATAGCTGCAAAGATAATCTCGCGGTATTGATCAGGGTATGTATCTAATGCGATATCAACAATAGAAACTACATCTTGAGGATAATGACTTGCTATAGAACTAATAGCACGCCCAACAGACATGTTTTGATCAACCTGGCGTTTTAAGAACGAGGTTTGAAAATGATTTGATTGATTAGAGGTAGCTTCTTCCGGTGAAACAGTTCCATCCTTTGCACTCATACCTATCGCTGGTGTACTTACTGCAAGTACCAGCACTGCCGATGAAAGCAATGAAGTAATACGAAACATATATCCACCTTATATTTATTGCGTAGTCTATTACCACTAACGGACTACTACTTTATAGGAATTATAGTCCCATCCTATTAGTAATTAGTCCATATTGTCTACTTATTATCTCATCTGAGTGAAAATTAACCGAATGGTTCAGTTTATTACACTTTTCTTAAAACAAGGGTTGACGCAGGCTCAGAAATCTCTAGAATGCGCATCCGCTTCGACAGGAAAGTGAAACAACTTACACTGGCAAAGCAAGTCACTACTTACCTTTAAGGTCAAGTGTGACGGGGTTTTAAAGAAAATGCTTTAGAAAATAAATTTTCAAAAAGTGTTGACACTGAAAGCTTCAAGCGTATAATGCGCACCTCACTCGAGCAGGGTGAGTCACGAAGAAGCAATGGCTTCTAGTGAATTGCGACAAAGTCGCAACGTTCTTTAACAATTTATAACAAGACAATCTGTGTGGGCACTCATTAAGAGTGTCACACAACGACGATTCATATTCGATATATTTAATTGAAGAGTTTGATCATGGCTCAGATTGAACGCTGGCGGCANTTACGTGAATATCAGAATTCCTAAATTGTTAATTATTAAAGTAATATGGACTAAATAAGTCGGTATTACGCAAACAAACGTTTGCAACCAGTTTTTCCTGGCAGCCATAGCGATACGGTACCACCTGATCCCATTCCGAACTCAGAAGTGAAACGTATTAGCGGCGATGGTAGTGTGGGGTTTCCCCATGTGAGAGTAGCACACTGCCAGGTCCCATTCGAAGAAAGCCCTTATCAAATGATAAGGGCTTTTTTTATGCCTGCAGGAAAGTGAAGCTAGGCGGGTTATTAATCCGCATTGCTCATTGTTTGAAAACAAAGATACTTATTGCTTACCTTTCTTTTTCAGATAATGTTCAAGTTCTTTTCTGGTGAGCGCCCCATTCCCATCTTTATCCATTTTAGTGAAGTTTCCGTCTATATTGGCTTTAGATACTTCAGCAGATGACAATGTACCATCTTCGTTTATGTCCGCTTTTTCAAAATTAACAACAACCGCTGATACCATGGCGGTGTTTTCTACATCATCTACCTTTTCTACGCTAACGGCGTCTTCTACACTATTTTCATTAACAGTCGCAATCACATCCTCACTAAATTTGCTGGTATTTGCTTTTACGAATTCGTTAAATTCGGAGAGGTTTATAGCAGAGTCGCTGTTTGTGTCTATATTTCCTAAAAAAGGCGCTATTGATGTTCCTTCCAATTCACTCGATGTGAGTAATTCGTCACCATCAGAATATAACCCCGTAAAACTAGTCTCTATCTTACCGTTGGACGAGGCCATAACCAAACTCGAAATTAGTGTGCTCATTAACATAGATAGTGAAAGCTTTTTCATAATAAACTCCATTTACTTAAGTGCGTTCTGCTCAAAAAGAGACAAAACGTTTCAGTGTAAGAAGTAAAGATTCATATTTTATGCCACTACCTAACTTTATGTTATTTGTGACTAATAACAGATAAAAGTCGACGGGCAATGGTTGCAAACTCTGCAATGTGTGAAATATATACAGGGGGCGATCTCCTTAACCAATCCCTCTAAACTGCTTTTAATTAACATCAGCTTCACCTACCATTAGCGCATTATTATTCTTCTATAAAGTGCTATGCCCTCATTAAAGCAATATCATACCTTTTCATTAGCCTCGAATTGCGCATCTATCGTCGAATTCGACTCTGTAGATTCATTTTTAAAAGCTTACAATCCCGAAATTAATACGTATATTTTAGGTGGTGGAAGCAATTCGGTATTTTTGGATGACTTCGAAGGTGTGGTGCTAGTAAATAAAATTAAGGGTATTAGCCACTACGACACCGAATCACATCATCATATTAGTGTTGGGGCGGGGGAAGATTGGCATGAGTTTGTATCGCTGTGTATGCAAAATGGCTGGTTTGGCCTTGAAAACCTTGCGCTGATCCCAGGTTCCGTAGGCGCATCGCCTATTCAAAATATTGGGGCTTACGGGGTAGAGGTACATTCATTCATAGATTCTATAGAAGCGATACTGCTTGAAACAAAAGAACCCTTTCTTATTAAGGGGGCTGATTGCCAGTTTGGTTACCGCGATAGTATTTTTAAACACGCCTTATATGGTAAAGCGCTTATCACCAAAGTGAATTTTACACTTCCCAAGGCGTACGACGTTGTGGCGAGTTATGGTGAATTATCGGCTATAGACTGCCCTAGTGCGAAAGATATCTTTAATAAGGTAATAGAAGTGCGAAAAGCCAAGCTTCCTGATCCTAAGCAGCTTGGAAATGCAGGTAGTTTCTTTAAGAACCCTGTTATTGCATTAACGCATTTTGAAGAACTCAAATGTCACTATCTTGATATACCGAGTTACCCGGTGTCAGAAAATCAGGTAAAAGTACCTGCTGCATGGCTTATCGATCAGATGGGTTTTAAAGGAAAGGCGCTTAATGATGTTAGGTGTCACCCTACACAGCCGCTAGTATTAACTAATATAGGAAACGCGCTGGGAAATGACTTAATTGCCCTAGCTAAACAAATAATGCATGCGGTAGAAAGTAAATTTAAAATAACACTCGAGCCAGAAGTACGTTTAGTTGGTAAGGAAGGACTCATTCAATTATGAGACAGCAATTATGAGGCAGGCGTCAAAATCAGTCAGAAAACATATATTGGCCTTGTTGTCTGATGGACACTTCCATTCAGGTGAAACCATAGCGCAACAAGTTGGTCTTTCCCGCACCGCTGTAGCAGGCCATATTTCTCAGCTTTCTGACTGGGGATTAGATGTTTTTAAAGTTAAAGGTAAGGGTTACCGTTTAGAGCGAGGTTTTTCTTTGTTAAATGCAGAGAGTATTAAGAAGCACTTAGGTAATACTAAGCGCGCCATGATAGATGTTGAGTCGGTTTTACCTTCTACTAATACTGAAATGAAAAAGCGAATTGCTAATGCTCGTCATGAATTAGCTGATGGTGATGCAATATTCGCTGAAATTCAGACGGCGGGTCGTGGTCGTCATGGTAGAACCTGGTTAGCGCCTATTGGTGGTAGCTTAACGTTTTCTATGTATTGGTCTTTCCCGGATGGTTACCAAAGCATGGCGGGTTTGTCATTAATGGTTGGTTTGGCAGTATGTGAAGCATTAAAAGACTTTGGCGTAGATGATACTGAACTGAAGTGGCCTAACGACATTTATCTTCAAGGTAAAAAGCTCGCCGGCATTCTTATAGAAGTTGAAGGCCAAATTGGTGCTACTGCGCATTCTGTTATTGGAATAGGCTTAAATGTGTGTGTTCCTGATAGCCAATATGACGTTGGACAGCCTCATAGCGATTTAACATCTTATTTAGGACACACGCCAGATAGAAATAGTTTAGCGGCAGCCATAATAAAATCCCTTTGGGCATTATTACCTAAGTTCACCCAACAAGGTTTTGGCCCGTTCGCACCTCATTGGGAAGCACTAGACCTGTATGCAGATAAAAGGATTGTGCTACAAATGGGCGAAAAGCGTTTTTCTGGTATTGATCGAGGCGTAGATGCCAGCGGTGCATTGTTGGTAGAAACCCAAGATGGCATTACTCGATTCCACGGTGGAGAGGTTAGCTTACGTGGTAACCGATAAAAATGTCGTTTTAGTGGACGTTGGTAATACGCGATTTAAATATTGTTTGTTATCTAATGCCGAAAATGAGCCAACCGCCACAGAAAATTTATCCGATTTACTTTCTTTTATCGATAAACAGCAAAATATTTCCCACTTATATTTAGCCTCAGTACGAAAAGCAGATGCGGTCGAACAAATTTTCGCCGCTTGCGAACAGAGAAATATCGCTGTTGAAGAGAAAAATACCGAGCGAGAAGCCTTCGGCATAAAAAATAGTTACGAAAACGAAAAAAAAATGGGGGTTGATCGATGGCTTGCCATGGTTTGTGCTGCAGAAAAATCACAAAAAGCATTTTTTGTGATGGATGTGGGCACAGCAATTACGGTTGATTTTGTGGTAGATGGTCAACATTTAGGCGGTTGGATCACCCCTGGCTTTCAAGTAATGAAACAAGCATTACTTAATTCCACTAAGAAAGTGTATGCAAATGACGAAATTCCGACCAGTCTCACCCTGGGCAACGATACCGAAGAATGTGTTGCAACAGGCTGCTATGCCGCAGTGTATGGTGTTTATTTGAGCGCCGTTGATTACTTATCCAGCAAACAAACCGATTTTGATATAATTTTAGGGGGTGGGGACAAAAAAATGTTTGCATTCCTTGAAAGCGATGTTAGGATTCGTCCCGCTCATTTGGTGGTGCAAGGTTTGGCCCGCTACGCAAGAAGCGAGCTTCTTACGTAACTGGTTTGATTGATAAGTTTTTATCGGTCAAAAAAGAAAAAGTAAAATTTTTCAAAACAACACTTGCACTGAGTAATTCATTACTCTAGAATGCGCACCCACTTGATGTAGTGCCGACTTAGCTCAGTTGGTAGAGCAACTGACTTGTAATCAGTAGGTCGCCAGTTCGACTCCGGCAGTCGGCACCATCAATCTGGAGGGGTACCCAAGCGGTCAACGGGATCAGACTGTAAATCTGACGGCTCAGCCTTCGCAGGTTCGAATCCTGCCCCCTCCACCACTTTTTTATGAGGTGGCCAGAGAATTAGGATTTGCGAGCATCGTATAATGGCTATTACCTCAGCCTTCCAAGCTGATGATGTGGGTTCGATTCCCACTGCTCGCTCCAAATCAGTGCTGATATAGCTCAGTTGGTAGAGCGCACCCTTGGTAAGGGTGAGGTCGGCAGTTCAAATCTGCCTATCAGCACCAGTTTCTCCCCAGCTCATGTTTATAGAATTTCATAAATTTTTAAAGTAACTTTGCTGGGATAATAGAAATGGCAAAAGAAAAGTTTGAACGTACGAAACCCCATGTAAACGTTGGTACTATTGGCCACGTTGACCACGGAAAAACTACTCTAACTGCGGCAATCACTACTGTTCTTTCTAAGACATACGGTGGTTCAGCTCAGGCTTTCGATCAAATCGATAACGCGCCTGAAGAAAAAGCTCGTGGTATTACCATCTCTACATCTCACGTAGAGTATGACACTCCTACTCGTCACTACGCTCACGTAGACTGCCCAGGACACGCTGATTACGTTAAAAACATGATCACCGGTGCTGCTCAGATGGACGNATGGGGCCTTCGCTACAGCATCCATGTTGTAGAGAGTTTTCGAGGCGCACAAAGCCCTTCCTTCTAAACGTGCCATCGTACTCAGATAGTGATTAATCCCATCAGAAATGCGGCGTGAATCCATCAATGGAGCCTGTGCAGTCGCATCTATGCTGTGGAAGGTTTTAGATGGGGGCTACTCCCTCTCTTGTAAATGCCAGCATCTACTATTGCTATAGTAGGGGATAACCCATCCATGGGGCCTTCGCTATAGCATCCATGCTGTAGAAAGTTTCCTAAGTGCTCAAAACTCTATTTAACAATGAGAAGTTTGATATGAAGCCTAAGCTGCACTCAAAAGCTGACTCATTTTAGTTTTATCACTCTGAACTCATCCCTTATCTCTCGGTCTATTGCCATGTGTTTTCACCAACACAAGTAAACTTTGTCGTGCTTTTCTTTAAATATCATAGACCGGTTTAACTGCACTGGTTTACTAGGGGAGGTGTCTTCTATAAAAACATCGGTAATTGTCATAGAGAAAAGGTAATAAATGTTATAATGTAACAATAGTGTGTGATGATAGATGCAGGCAGTATTTGGTTTAATCGGGTACACGTAAATCAGATGCGTAAGTATTAGTACAAAGAGTGATAATAATGATTAATAGACGGCAGTTTTTTAAAGGGGCGGGTACCTTGGCATTTGCTGGGTTGGCATCAAGTGCACTGGGTAAAGCGAATGCGGGTGTGTTAACGCCAACCACCAAAGGCTACGGGCCGCTTGTGCCTGATCCTAAGAAACTTCTCGATTTGCCTCAGGGTTTTAGTTACCAGGTTATCTCATCACTGGGTGATGCCATGAGTGATGGATTAAATGTGCCCGATCGTGCAGACGGCATGGGGTGTTTCTCGCTAGGTAAAAATAGGGTTGCCTTAGTACGAAATCACGAGTTACAGGCTGCTCATCTATCTATCCAGCCTGAATCTATTCAAACTCATACTACTGAGCTTGCTTATGATCATTTTGAAAACGGTGTCGCTCTGCCAGGAGGCACCACCACGCTGGTTTATAATCTTGATACCAAAGTTGTTGAAAAAGAGTTTGTTAGCTTAGTAGGTACTATTCGTAACTGCGCTGGCGGTATTACGCCTTGGGGGACGTGGTTAACGTGCGAAGAATCCGTTGATAAACCTAACGGTGTTATTTCTAAAGCACATGGCTATATCTTTGAAGTACCTGCCGATGCTGAGACGTTAGTAGAGGCTAAACCGCTTAAGGCTATGGGGCGGTTTAATCATGAAGCGACTTGTGTCGACCCAGAAACGGGTATTGTTTATTTAACGGAAGACAGAGGCGATAGCTTGTTTTATCGCTTTATTCCTAATGTGAAAAGCCAGCTTGATAAAGGCGGTAAGTTACAGGCTTTGCGCATAAAAGGTGTGCCTCAGTTCGACTCTCGTAACTGGGATAAGGCGCGTATGAATCTGGGAGAATGGTTAAATGTGGATTGGGTTGATTTACATACGCCAGAAAGCCCTAATGATGACTTGCGCGTTCAAGGTCATAAGGCGGGCGCAACGTTGTTTGCTCGAGGTGAAGGGCTGCATTGGGGCAGCAACGAGCTTTATTTTTGCTGTACCAATGGTGGGGCAAAGCAACTAGGTCAGATAATGCGTTACCAGCCACACCGCTCTCAACCACAAGGCTCTCAACCACAAAGCTCTCAGCAACAAGGCGCTACAGCTGATTCTGCTTCAAGCCTAGAGACCTCTGGTGGCAGATTACAATTATTCGTTGAAAGTGATGACGCTAGCTTATTTAACTTTGGCGATAATCTAACAGTAAGCCCTAATGGCCATTTGATTGTATGTGAAGACCAGTACACCGAAGTGGTAGATAACCACCTTCGCGGGGTTACACCAGAGGGCGATATTTATAACGTTGCCAAACTACACGCGCAAACCGAACTTGCCGGCGCGTGCTTCACTAACGACGGCAGTGTGTTGTTCGTGAATATGTACTCTCCCAGTAAGACCTTGGCCATTACAGGCCCCTGGATGGCGCTTTAACTAGCACCATGTTCAAGTAACTGATTATCGGTAATGTGCTTTGTGTATGTGAAGTACATTACCTTTCTGTCTATCTTCCTACCTACCTTTGCTTCTGCCTTTGACCCCTTTGTGTATTCTCTTATCTACCATCGTTGTCACTCTGAAATAAGTATCAAAGATACTAACCTTTTGGTGTTAAGTTAAAAATTGACTTGTTAATTAAACTATCGAACAAATCGCAAATTTTCCCAAGCTCACCCAGTCTAAAATACCAATCGAAAAACTCAATCAGTTTTCTATTATTTAGTCACATCTATAAATCAAATTAAGTTAATCAATTAATGTTATTTTAATAGTTTTCGCAGAACGTGAATAATCCTCGCATCTAACAAGGAGAGCTGATGTGAGCACAATTTTAAAAAAACTTACACCGCACAAATTCGTTGCTAAACCAGCACAATCGGTTTGCAACTATGCAAATAACTATTATGGCGACCAAGTTTGTGTCGCTCAGAAAACCCCGACCAATAAAACTCGTTTTTCAGGAGCAGCATAAATGAAGCGATCGTTTACCCGTAGTATTATAAGTTGTGTAACCGTAGGTATGTTAAGCATGGGCTTAACTGCTCAAGCGGATACCCTTACTCGTCAAAATGGCGCACCAGTTGGTGATAACCAGAACTCGCAAACTGCTGGTCCTTGGGGCCCTGTGCTTTTACAAGATTCTCACCTAATTGAGAAGCTAGCGGCGTTTGACCGTGAGCGTATTCCAGAGCGTGTGGTTCATGCCCGTGGTGTCGGTATTCATGGTTACTATGAAAACTACGAAGATTTGTCTGACGATACAGTTGCTGCACCTTTCCAAGGTGAAGGTAAAAAGACCGAAGTATTCGTGCGCTTTTCATCAGTAGTACACGGCCACCTTTCGCCTGAAACACTTCGTGATCCTCGTGGTTTCGCCGTTAAATTCTACACCGAACAAGGAAACTGGGATTTAGTCGGTAACAACTTCCCTGTGTTCTTTATCCGTGATGCAATTAAATTCCCAGATATGGTTCACGCATTTAAACCGTCTCCGGTAACCAACAAGCAAGATGCTAAGCGTGTATTCGACTTCTTCTCGCATGTTCCAGAGTCTACGCACACACTAACCATGTTGTTCTCTGACTATGGTACGCCTGCAAGCTACCTAAATATGGATGGTTCAGGTGTTCACGCATTCAAATTTGTTGATGATGAAGGCAATGTTAAATACGTGAAATTTACGTGGAAAGCGAACCAACCTATTAAGAACTTCACTGCTGAAGAAGCAATGAAACAACAAGGTATGGATTTCCAGCCACACACTACTGACGTTTACACTCGCATTGGTGAGAAAGGCGAAACCGCTTCATGGGATTTGTATTTGCAAGAACTTGAGCCAGAGCAGTTAGATGATTTTGACTTCAACCCGTTAGATACCACAAAGATCTGGCCTGAGAAGTTAGTTGCTTCACGCAAAATTGGTCGTATGGTGTTAAACCGTGTACCTGACAACTTCTTTGAAGAAACTGAGCAAGCTGCATTTGCACCAAGCAACTTAATTCCAGGTATTGAGCCGTCAGAAGATAGAATGCTACAAGGTCGTTTGTTCTCTTATGCTGATACCCAGCGCTACCGTTTAGGTGTTAACGCTTACCGTATTCCGGTAAACGCGCCTAAAAATGTTGAGATTAATAACCACGAGCAACATGGCCAGCTTCGTACTACATCAACTAACCGTGATGTTAACTACCAGCCTAGCCGTCGCTTAGACTTGAATGAAGATCCTGCATACCGCTACTCAAGCAAGCCGCTTGCAGGTATGACACAGCAAATTCCTTTCTACAAGGAACAGAACTTCAAACAAGCGGGTGAGTTCTACCGCAACCTTGATAAGCAAGGTCGTAAGAACTTAATCAACAACATAGGTGGTGCATTAGCATCGGTACCTGAAGAAGAGATTCGCGTTATCATCAGTGCATTCATGTACAACGCTGATAAAGAATACGGTACCGGCGTTGCTAAGCTAGCTAAGGTTTCTATCTCGCAAGTACGTGCAGAAGCAAAAGCACTAATGGACGAGCAAGCAGCCCGCGCTGCTAAAGCGAAGAAAGTAGCGGAAAGCTTGACTGCCCTTATGCAATAAGTAACACCACTATCAACTCGCCCTACCTATTTAGGTAGGGCAGTTATCGTTATCAAAGACTTCGTTTGAACCACCTGTTTTACCTTGTAGCTTTTTTCATATCAACTACTCATATTTATCATTGCCAACGACGACACAGGAGACCCACAATGCACATCGTTAAACGCACACTATTGTGTTTTACTTTAATGCTTAGCGTGAGCCTATGTCATGCGCAATCCAGTATTGATGACCTGAAAGCGCACTATTTTGATGCCGCGCGTGAGGGCAATGTTGAGTTGCTTCAAGCCTTTTATCAGGCAGGTCTTGATGGAAACGTAGCTGACGATAAAGGTTATACCGCACTTATTCTAGCCGCTTACCATGGCCACAACGATGCGGTTACTTATTTACTTGGCAAGGAAAATATCAATGCCTGCCAGGAAGATAACAAAGGTAACACCGCACTAATGGGGGCTATTTTCAAAGGGCATTTGAGTGTGGCTAGAAAACTGATGTTTGCACAATGCAATATCGATGAAACTAACTCTCAAGGTCAAACGGCACTCATGTTCGCTAGTTTGTTCGATAGGCAGTCTTTAGTGAATGAGCTAATTGAGCAAGGCGCTAACCCCCAGCACAAAGACTTGGCAGGTAACTCAGTGGCCGATATTGCGTTATCGCAAGGCAATTATAATTTGGCTAAGTCGTTAAATGAATCAAATACTAATTAACGACAATTAATTACGAATCAATTCAAATGGGGCATACGCCCCATTTTTGTTTTTTGAGCTTTATAACCTAAAAACACAATCTTGGCGGCAAGCTACCTTTTTACTTAAACGGATTGTGTGTGTAATCGAAAGATACTCCAAGCGATGGCTGTTCCGATAGACGTTGGCTACCGCTAACTGTATACATGCTTTTAGCTAATCGTGCCGTATAACGAGGATCTTCAATCGTATCAACGTACCACCAATCGCAAACTACCTTGTGGCGGGTAACATCCACTACCATAAAACCATGGGTTTTAAGTTCGACGTATTTCATGTGGGGGTTCATAGTAGGAATAAGCAAGGCGAGTGGGTCTGCAATTTCATCAGGAAACCCAGGTGATGTTACTGATGGAGTCACAAACTCTACCGCTAAAGGCGATTCTCCTAAGCGAATTCTATCGTTATAGGTATACCCGTTAGTACTGTCTTCGAATACTTCCATTCCCCAAGAGGTATGAATATCGCCAGTAAGCACTACCGTATTTTTTATTTTATAGGCTTTAATTACATCCAAAATGCGCTGCCGAGATTCTGGGTATCCATCCCATTGATCCATATTCAGCGCAACAAGATCTTGCGTAAGTGGAATACCCGCTGCAGATAGGTTTGGAGCATTGATGCCTTTTAACTGGCCAAACATAACCTGTTGCCCTAGAAAGCGCCAATGTGCATTAGAAGCTGCAAGATTATCGAGTAACCAGCGTTCTTGTTCGTCACCCAGTAGTGTGCGGTTACTGTCACTACGCTCTGGCGCAACAGATGAATCTACTTGCGCATCTCTTCCTTCAATGCGTGTGTCTAACATAAAAAGGTCGAGTAACCCTCCCCATTCAAACTGGCGATAAATACTTCCTTCTCGTATTGGCATCCATTCATAGTAGGCTTTAATTGCAAAATGCTTACGCTGCTGATAATCCCCTTCGCCTTCATTGTGATTTTCAGCCCCATCTTTATAGGCGTCGTTAGTAATTTCATGATCATCCCATACGGTAATAAAGGGATGCAAAGCATGAAGTTTGGCTAAGTCGGGGTCGGTCTTATACTGTGCGTGGCGAGTGCGGTAATCGCTTAGTGTAGTTATTTCTTTATCAGGAAGTGGGGCGCGGCCAAGTCTCGAACCATCACCATATTCATCTTCTGCATACTCATATAAGTAATCGCCCAAGTGTAAAATGGCATCAAGATTATCAATATTGGTTAGCGCATGGTACACATTGAAATAGCCTTCAGGGTAGTTTGAGCAAGATACAACCGCAAAGCGCGCATGTGTCGCCTCAAGTGGTACTGTCTTGGTTTTACCAATACGGCTTCTATAACCTGATACTTCGAACTGGTAGTAATAGCTAGTGTTGGGAGTTAATTTTTCCACGTCAACTTTAACCGTAAAGTCGCGCTCGCTAGAGGCTTGTACCACACCTGTTGCAACCAAGTTAGTCATGCCCTCGTCAGTAGCAACGTAGAAATTAACCGGTACGGTGTCTGTGCAAGAACTTACTCTCGTCCAGATTATGACGGCGTTAGGTAACGGGTCGCCACTGGCTACGCCGTGTTTAAAATAGTGCTGATTATCAGTTTTGTAATTAGCCAGCAAACTAGAATGTAGTGGCGTGGATAGGGCATTAACTGAAAGTAGCGTAGCAGAAGCGCCCATGTAGCGTGCAGAATGTCGAAAGAAATTACGTCTTGAAATATTCATTGTTTTTGTCCAAAGCGATGAAGGTGAGTGCTGTCGCTTTTATCACCCTCATAGCAATAAAATGTTAATTAAGTAGGGCTTATTTTTCAGTAATGGTAAGTGATGCGCCGCTGTATAGGCTATGAGCGTGAATGCCTATTGAAACAGGTGTACCCTCTGGTACTTCGAGTAAACACACTTCACTTTCGTGTTTTAGATAAGGGCGGCATTCATAGTGATTAAGACTGACTATACCGTTTTTCAGTACATATAAATCGGGGTCGCCATACCCTGAACGTAAAACAAATTCGAGTGAACGCGCTCGCGAAACTTCAGGAATATGGTAAGTAAGGAAATCACCCTTATTCGCGTTGAGTTCGGTAATTTGGGATGGCACGGCTAGAGAATTACTAGGCTGTTCGAAGCACGCCGCAGTGGCACTAAAGCGAGTGCGCAGTGTAGCAGCATTATGATTTTCGCTATCACTAACAAAGCGGTTCACTATTGGATGGGTTGCACTAATGCCAAACCCGAAAGCGTGGTATTGCTGAAATTGTGCGTTTAGTTTTGCGAGCGTCACTTCATTGAATGTGAAGGTGATAGTATTTCCTGCCGCAATGGTTTCAAAGCTGTCGAACTCCCCACTTGATGCACTTGAGAATAGGATGTTGCCTGTAGTCCAGTTCACTGCGCTTTCACTGAATTGAGGCTCAATCAATGCTAGGTTCAACATGACACCAAGTTCAGCGAAAGTGGCACCGGTCTCAGTTAAGGCTGAAATATTAGATTCGATCGTTGCATCGGTAGGTTGTACCGACAGAGTCAGATTCGCTTCAGTTAACGTTGCACAGGTACCCACTACATCAGGAGTGAATTTGAGTAGCGCTTTTGTTTCACCATAGGTGACATCGGTATTTCCCACTCGCATGCCTGTAGGGTAGGCATTGTAGTTTTTGGTAGGCTGTTCGCTTGCAATGAAACTATCATCGGAGACACTTAGTACAAACTCTCTTTCATTATCGGCGAGTTGTTTTGCATGTTGGGTTAACCCAGTGGTAGTTTTAATTAGCGGGAATACATCGCCAATCCCGTTGGCCGACCACCATGCTACCTTTTCTGGTAGCGCTAGCGGGTCTTGCTCGCGATCATCAGCAGAGAGCGCACGGGCGTTATCATCAAATTGAGCTGTGCGTATCAATATAGACTCTTGGGTAACGCTCAATACTTTAAACTGCTGAATACTGGCAAGATCAATTGTCCAAGGAAAAGCCTGATTGGCTGAACGAGCAGGTGCCCCCCAGCTTCCTTCTCCAACAAATACCGTGCCGCCGTTGTTAGCTTGAAGATATTCAATGCCGGTTTCTGCTGGTTTTAGCGGGTGTGTAAGTTTATTGATGTGAGTGTCCGATTCTACCACTAGGTTCATGTTGTGTTTGTAGAACAAGGACGCCCACCAGTTAAATAGACCTTCGTTGCTAGGTTTACCGTCATAATGAGGAAAAATAGGTTTGTGGTATTGGGCTACGCGCCAAAGCGGAGCATTGGCATATGTACTTAAATCATCAGCCAGCCAATCGTTCATTTGTGTCGCTAGAACTGACCATCCACTTTCTTGAAATTGACTGTTCAGGGTATACACACGGATTAAATCGTTGATGGTCATTGCACCATAGGCGTCCTGTTCGTTGCATTCGCCATCTTGAAAGTAGTCAACGCCAAACACCTCGCATAATGTTGCGTAGTTGGTGTCTTCATGATTTCCGTGGGTAGGAACAATGGGGTAGATACGCTTGTAGCCGATGTTATCAATGGTGTCATCAGAGAAAGTGAGTTGCCAATCCGCTAGGAAGCCAGCCATTTCAAAAGGAGTGTTTCCATTCGTGAAGTCACCGCCGTGCATAATAAATAGTGGGCGTATTTTGGCTACAAGACGGTTTCCATCCTGACGTGTAGTCCAGCCTGTTCGGGTATCACCTCCTGCAATAGCAACGAATGGCTTTGGATAATCGGCAGCGGTTTTGAACCACATTCGTTGGCCGCACCCGTCTTGATCACAAACATGAAAGTAAATATTACTATCTGCGGGCAGGTTTTCCAGCCTGACAAAGTGTGACTCAAGCGTAAAGAAGGTGGCATTTAGCGATACATCAGCTTTTTGCCAAGAGACTTGGTTAGGAGTCGATCCATACATGACATAAGGAGCAATACTCAACCCCTTCGGGCTAAAGCCAATAACGGCTTCGTGTTGCGGGTTTTTATCCCAACTCAATCGGTAGAGGTGGGTGGCAGCTTGTACTGAATTCATCGTTAAAAAAAGCAATACGAGTATAAGAATACTAGCAAGTAACATTTTCATTTGAGTGCCTAAAGCAGCTATAAATTGATGCCGCGTATTGAATGAAATTTAAAGAGGAGGAGAAATGGGGGGATCACCCTATTGTGGGGTGAGTCATAAAAAATTAATAATTCTGTAGCATTTTAACTCATTCACTTTTCTGCTTAACAGGCCTTGTATGAAGTCACGTTCTTTGTTTCTGGTAAGCCATTTCGTTGTATTGATTTGCGTGGTTATTTTGCTTTTATCAGGGCTTCGGATCGCGACTTTACAGCATAGTTTTTGGCTGCATGTAAGCTGGCTTCTTCCTCAGGGGTTAGTGCATCTTTGGCATATTTTGGCAGCATCATTCCTGTTGCTCGCGTTACCTATTATGTTGTGGTGTCTATACAACAAGCGCCAAGAAAATGGGGCTTTTAAAGCATGGAACAAGCTAGGGTCATATCTGTTAGTTGTATCTTGCACTACTGGTTTACTACAGGTGTTTTCTGAAGCGGCGCAGGCTCAAGTTAAGTGGGTACATTATTATGCCGCACTAGGGCTGCTTCTCTTTTTTCTATTACACCCTATTCGTTACTATTTAACTAAGCCTTTACGGGTTTTATCGACTTACTTGCTCTCGCCATTTTTCAATAAACAAAATGTCGGGTTGCTGCTAATTACCATTGTTATCGGTGCGGCAATAAGTGCGTACATACTATCTAAACCGGATAAGTTAGTTGTGTACCAGATTGAGAATGATAGCTTTATTCGAATAGATGGAAAGGATGACGAGCTTGATTGGCAAAGCGCTAATGAAGTATCAATAGGGACGTTTGGTGGCGCTAACTTTAATAATGGCGCATCGAAGGTTAGCGTTAAAGCATTACACAATGAATCTGAAATATATTTCTTTATTCGATGGCAAGACCCATCGGAAAGTTTACTTCACCTGCCTTTAATCAAAACGAACAAGGGGTGGAAGGTGAAAGAAAATGGATTTGCGCACAATAATGAACTGAGCTTTTATGAAGATAAATTTGCCATGTTACTCTCGAAAAGTTGCTTTATTGCCGCAGCAGGCACTGCACACCTAGGGGCTAATCCTTTAAAAGGGAAGCCTGCTAATACACACAAGAAAGGTTATCACTACAGCCACTCTCGCACCGCAGATCTCTGGCACTGGAAAGCAGTGCGAACCAATAATATGTTTATCATGGACGATAATTTTATTGGTAAACCTACAGCACCTATAGCAGGCATGTCTCGCTATACTGCGGGTTATCGTCAGGATAGTTCATTAGGAGGAAGTTACATCATGAATTGGAAATGGTACTCCCCTAAAGGTATTGAGCCTAAGCGCCTGCCTCGTTTCACTGAAACTTCAGCTGAGGGAGAACGGACTTGGTTTAGTTACAAAGCGTATTCGCCGACGGACGATGATTATTCAGTGGGTAGTACATTACCCTCAGTATTGTATCGTTCAAATCAATTAGAGGGAGGGCGAGCACATGTCAGAGCGCGAGGGCTTTACGACTCTGGTTATTGGCACCTTGAGGTGGTAAGAAAAAAGCAAACCCAAGATGATTTAGATATCGCCGTCGAGGATGGAGTATGCATGTGGTTAAGCGCCTTCGATCATGCACAAATGGCCCATACACGCCACGTAAGACCTCTCCAATTACGCTACCAAACGCAATCTAAGTAATGCTTATTTTAAAACCAACTGTATGGGAGTTGCTATTGTGAAAAAGCGTATTGTGCTGCGCGCTGGGCTGTTAATCACCATGCTGGTTATTTTAAGGTTATTGAGCATACCTGCGCTGCCAGAACCACCCCTTGAAACAAGCCGGTTCGTAAAAGTAGACCCTAAAGGCACAGAGATAGAAGAAAATGATGGCCCTTGGCATTGTATTAAAGACAATGAACAACGTCTGTACTGGATGGTGGGGCGAGATGATGAATCGCCTTTTGATAGTTATTGGACATACAGTTGGTATTCATCTTCATTGCATATTGGTGAGCCTCATAAAGGTAGTTGTTTTTATAAAACGCCAGGGTGCAATGTGAGCGATATAGTTGCACAAGCAAATTTGCAAAAAGTGTGCGGGCTCAGCACGTGGCGATTGCCGACATCTCAAGAACTGCTGTCACTAGTTCAACCCCCGACAAAGCCCGAGGGACCGTATATTCAAAGCGGATTTTTCCCCCATGCCCATAAGGGCGACTATTGGTCTGGTGATGCTGCAGAAGCGTTAATCATCAATGCCTTCACCCACCTAAACCAAGGTGCTGTTGCTGTAAGTTTTAAAGATGGCACTAAAAGAGTTCTCCCTTATAGAAACGCTGCCTTCGTTCGGCTAGTGGCCAGCGGACAATGACAGGCTAAAAAGTAGGGGGAACTCCCTATGGCTGGTTTACAACGAAGACTAGATACTAGATACCAAGTAATAAGCTTAATAGCCGCTTATACATTGAAGCTAAAAGTTAAATAAAGAATTAAAAACAACGCATTAAGCCTTAATATTTTATAAGTTGGAAACCTTATGAGAACATTATTTACGTTAATTTTGCTTACCATTGCCTCACCTACATGGGGCGCGTTAATTACCTTCGACTTTGATGAATTAACGTTAACCAACGGTTCGTCACAAGCGTTTGTTTCTGGATCTATCTCTTTTGATGACTCGGTCTCTGACTTTAGTGCCTATACATGGGAAAGTTTTGGTTTTAATTTTGAATATGATGGAGATACCTTCCTACTTGATGAAGATCATTTAAGCGATATTGAAATAATTGATCTAGACGACCTTATTTTCGGTGACGATGATCCAGAAGGCTTTGTCTTCACATTTTTTAACGGAGATTATGTGCTAGCTACTGGACGGGGCGGTATGGGGGGAGATGAAACCTGTTTTTATACTACTACCGATAGCTTATGTGCTAACGGGTTATTTAGTTTAACTAAAACGCCGTCACAAGATGGCTCTGTATCAGTAAGCGAGCCTCCGATACACATGTTTGTTCCATTGTTGTTGATGGTTCTTTTTTTTAAAACAAGAAAATAGTAAAACGCGAATGGTGTTGATAATACCGTTGTAGCGCATCAATACGTTCCCGCCAACCTACAAGTTTCTCGTAAGTTGGTGCCTCCACGGCCCCCACACTATTGTGGGGGCTTTTTTTATGCTCAACACAGTGTTTGGCTAGCTCGTTTTATTAGACTTATGGTTATAGGGGGAACCCCCCATAGTGTGTTCGCCTCGCTTACGAAATACTCAAAGGGTAAAAACAACGAGGTGTACAATGAAAATTTTAAACAAGAAAAATGCAATAGCAGTTGCGGTAGCATGCGCTTTACCAGCAAGCATGGTTAACGCAAAAACTTTCGATACTACGCTTGCAGATAAATTGCTAGCGGCACCAACAGAGCTACAGCAAGTGATTGTAACGTTTGAAGGAAATGGACCCCTTTCATTTGACCAATTAACCGCACTCGACGCGCTAGGTATCACATCGGGTGTTAGCCTTCAGAATTTGCCTATTGTTGGCATTATGGCCACCAAAGCACAGGTTGAAGCCCTTTATAGCCGCGACGATGTCGTGTCTGTGTGGAATAATGATCCACTGGTACTAGAAAATCATGAATCTACCCAGATTACTGGCGTGCAAGCATTACGAGCAGACCGAGATTTGCGTAATAACGGCGTACCATATTCTGGCAACGGCATTGGCGTAGTCGTTAATGATTCAGGCGTAGATGGAACACATTCCGACATTGCTTATCCTGATCACGTGGTACAAAACGTACTAGCACAAGTAAACTTAAATAGTTTTAGCGATATTTTACCCATAACTTATCAAGAAAATGTGCCTAACACCGATATCGGCGGTGGGCATGGTACTCACGTTGCTGGCACCGTTGGTGGTAATGGTGCAAAAAGTAGCGGCCTGCATGCTGGTGTGGCTCCAGGTGCTGATATCATCGGTTACGGTTCGGGTGCCGCACTATTCATATTAGACACCCTTGGTGGTTTCGATTATGCCCTTACTCACCAGTACGACTACAACATTCGTGTTATTTCTAACTCATTTGGTAATACAGGTGATGTAGGTACTGACTTTAATCCAGATGATCCAACAAATGTCGCGACGAAAGCATTGGCAGATAATGGCATTATTACGGTGTTCTCAGCAGGAAACTCAGGCTCTGGTGAGTCGACAATTACAGGTAACTTTAAAAAGGCGCCTTGGGTTATCACAGTTGCGGCTGGCGATAAGGAAGGCAATTTGGCCGACTTTAGCTCTCGTGGCGTAGATGGTAAAGGCGGCCAAGTGGTTGTCGATGGTGAAGTATTTACTTGGGAAGATCGCCCTACTATTACAGCACCTGGCGTAGACGTTATTTCTGCAAGAGCATCTACATCTAGTTTAGGTGCACTTAGCGCTTCCGATGACGCTGCGATGATAGAGCCTGCCCATTTACCTTTCTATACCGTATCAAGTGGTACTTCAATGGCGGCGCCGCATGTTTCAGGCATAGTGGCATTAATGCTAGAAGCTGACCCTAGTTTGCAGTGGGAAGATGTGAAATCAATTATTCAACAAACCGCTACACCAATGGTGGGCTTGGCTGAATGGGAAGTAGGTGCGGGTTACGCGAATGCCTATGCCGCAGTGAATGCGATTGTTAACGGCGTAGAAGTATATGGTGATACGTTAAAGCTAGACCGAAAATTTAACGGCTTTGCCAATGTATCGGAAGGCGAAAGCTTTACTCTGCCAACCACTTACCTTCCTGTTGGTGAGCCTCCGGTAGAAACCTTCGATGTTGGGCCAGACGTGTCTATGGTATTGGCAAGTGCCACGATTGAGACGGCAACGGCCTTCGTACTGGAAGATCCCGCGGGCAATCGTTACGGGTCAGGTATCGGTTTGCCGCTTCTGGGCTCTTCAGTAGGTACTGCAGCACCCGGCATGGCAGGTGAGTGGAAACTATATAGCAGCGGTATTGGAAGCGTCAGTGGTGTATCTGTTGACCCGTTGGGCGTAACGAATGGCGTGGGTATTCCCTCTACAACAGACGTGAATATTCGATTACTTGAAACTTCTGGGTATGTGGGCATTGACGATGTCGCTGGTCACCCGTCGCAGCCATACGTTGAATATGTTGTAGCCAACGAATTAATGGATGCCGCGACTGATGGCTTTAAGCCGGACGATGCACTTACACGTGTTGAATTTGCGGATGTACTTACCCTTAGCAATAGCGTACGCCAGTCTCTTGTAGGTAACACTGCGATGTTTTTTGACGTGGATTCAGCGTTTTCTGGAGCGGTTAACGCCGTAACGTCAGAAGGCGGCGTGTTGCGTGATCTTACCTTCAGTGATAGCCCTCTCATGCTTACCGGAGGTAGTGAGCATTTTGGCGCTGCCGATACTGTGACTAAAGAAACGATGGCCTATTCTTTAATACAGGCACTAGGGCTGGAAGCATCTGCACAATCTTTCGACACGGCTGAAACGCTGGTAGCCATTGTATTTGACCAAGCAGTGCCTGTTGCAGATAGTGAACTTATTGCGCCTGAAATGCGCGGCTATGTTCAGCAAGCGTTAGCCATGGGGTTAATGCAAGTGCAAGTGGAAGTAGAGCAGGGGCCATTTGATTTAGAGCCTACGCTGGTGGCTTACTTCAACCCTACTGATGAAGTGACACGCGGAGAAACAGCCTTCGTCGTGTCTCAGGCTCATCAGTTATAAAAGCAATCGCTATTCAAGAAGGCCGGCTTTGCCGGCCATTCTTATTAGCTCGGCTGAACTGCTCAAGTTGAGCTTTTTGTATATATTACTTCGGTGATTTTCAGCAGTTTTTAGGCTCATATTCAATAACTCACCTATTTTTTTGCTTGTATTACCGGCGGCAACCAAAAAGAAAACTTCGCGCTCTCGGCGCGTTAGTACGCTTAATGGACTAACGTGTTTTTGAAACTGTTCATCCTGGCTATCACTCACCCTGTCGGGGAAGAACGTTTGTCCTGCCGCCACTTTTTTTATTGCTTCAACAAGTACATCACCAGATGATTCTTTTAGCACATACCCTCTAGCCCCTGCATCACGCATGGCTTCTACATACTCAACTTCGTTATGCATCGACAACACAAGTACTTTGGCATCGCATCGCTGGGAAAGTATTTTATCAATGGCCACAAGGCCACTCATCCGAGGCATGGAAATATCCATGAGAATGACATCGGGTGAGAGTTTAACCACCGTCGATACAAGCTCGACGCCGTCATCACATTCACCAATAACACTGATGTTATCAGTGGCATTTAACATTTGTGATACGCCTTGGCGCATTAATACATGGTCGTCTGCGAGCACTACACGAATTGTCATACGGGTACCGTTACTGTTGTTCTTGTGCCTTGACCTATAGCCGACGTTAACACTAATTGTGCGTTGAACGCCTTAGCTCGATCTCGAATGCTCGATAAGCCCACACCAGGCTCTACGGTTGTTTTATCAAATCCGTCACCATTGTCCACAATATCTAAGCGAATAACATTATTATGAAAGGCAAGACTTAACGTTACTTTGCTCGCGTGGCTATGTTTTATGGTATTAACCAAGGTTTCTTGTGCAATGCGAAAGAGTAAAATACTCACATCTTTAGCAATATCTGCTGGAATATCAATGGTGCATTCATACTCGATATCTTCAGAGCTGAGCAAGTTACGGCAAAGCCAGCTTAATGCAGGTTTTAACCCCAAATCATCTAAAATGGTAGGGCTCATCAACCTCGATAATTGGCGCACATCATTTAACGCCATTTCTGCCAAACCATGCAAATTTTCAAGCTCAGGCGAATCTGCTGACAAGGCCTGCAAGCGTCGAGTTAGCCCTGTTAAAAGCTGACCAATACCATCGTGTAATTCACGGGATAACTTTGCTTTTTCAGATTCTTGTTGCGCCCATAAACGTTTAGCGAGCTTTTGAAGTGTAGCTTGTTCGTCATCAAGTCTGTTTTTTAAAGAATCTTGAAGGGCTCGAATTGAGGCCAGTTGCTGCTCAATATCACTCAAGGTAGGCCTGCCTATATTCTAATGCTTGCGTTTCAGAAAGCTGCTCTAGCCACTGTGTACGTAATGGCTGTAGTTTGGCTTCGTACTTTGGAAAAACTGAATAGTAAACGTGATTGCGCCAGTAATTGGGATGCACTGCTAATTGTTGCGCTAGGGTTTTGGCTAGCTCAGTTTTGCCGGCCCTTACCTCAAGATATAGCCAATGTAGATAAGGCTGATAATAAGTTGGCTTAATAAGCGTATTAATCGTCTGCATCACTTCACTGTCAGGCTCAAGATTAAATCGGTGTTGAATATCCAATAAAATTTTAAGTTCTGTGACTACGGGAATATGAGATGTGTCGAAAGACGGGCTAAAGCCGGTTGTATTTATTGGTTGTTGTTGATGTTGTGATGCTAACAGTAGCCACTGCATGACAGCATGCTGATCGCGCCTTTCTTTAACAACTTCGCTGTCGATACTCGAAAGCACCTCTGTTACGCATTGCCAATCTGCTGTGCGAAGACAGACTTCGCCATGCCATAAACTTACCTCAATCAGTGCTCGAGTGTCTGATGCACGCTCAGCTAATTGCTTCGCTTGCTCTATTTGGGTAAGGGCTTCAATTAACTTCCCATTAGTAAAATGGAAGTAACTTAACAGCAGGTGGTTTACCATTTTTTCTTGGTCGTTTTGCTGGTTCAACTTACCCTCAACTTCAGAAAGATAGCGGGTGGCGGCATTATTGTCGCCCTTTACTAAACTTAACTGTGCAAGGTTTTGATACGTACGAAGCAGATGAGACTGATCGTTGTTCCTCTCAAATAACGTTTTCGCCTGTTGCCAATAAATATCAGCAAGGGACAGATCGCCAATCAAAAAGTGCATATAAGCTACGTTACTCATGCTTTCTGGTTTTAGCACTTTGTCATCGATTTGTACCCGAATATCTAAACCACGTTTATAGTGCAAAAGCGCTTTTTCGAACTCACCTTGCTCTTCATAGAGAAACCCTAACGTGTCATTGATGTGAGCTTCTTGTTCCAGATCACCAATATCCATTATGAGTGACAAAGCCTCTTTTAACGAAGATTCGGCTAGTTCGATTTTGCGAGTAAGTGATGCTGCGATAGCTAAGTTGGCAAGTGTTTTGGCTCGTTCAGAAGGTTGGGATGTAGCATCCCTAAGTGATAGTGCATCTTGAAAATACGATGCTGCGGTAGCGTGCTCTGCAATACGCAAGTGAGCGATACCAAAAGCATTAAGTACTAAGCTTTCACCTACCTTGTTTTTAACTTTTCTAAAGGCAATTAGCGCTTGAGTAAGGGTTTCACTAATGGCAGTGTCAATGTTGCCATCCATTATTTGCAAACGCGCAAGTTCAAACCAAAGTTGGCCATCATTGGGACGTAATTGCAACGCGGCTTGGTAATCGTCCATGGCCAATAGTGGCTCGTTAGCCCACTGATGGATATCAGCTCGCATGGCAAGTAAGTCGGCACGATTAGGGTAATGGCTAATTAACGCATCAATGGATTGTTGGGCCAACGAAAGATTATCATCTATTTGCGCCCGAAGTAGCTCTCCCTGCAAACGCCAATACTCGCCGATGTCGGGCATTGCCATTAAGGTATCTAGAGACTCTCTGGCGACCAAAATATCGTTATTATTTAACGCTAGTTCAGCATTAGCTACCCACCCCCCAGGGTAATCTGGTGTACTGGTTATCATCGCCTCAATAGCATCTTCACGAGCAAGGGCCGGCCCGGCCTCCCAGGCATCATGTAACGCATTTAAGTAACGTAAGTCTGGGGTGTCTACCTCGGTTTTTAAATGAGAAAACAATGCTTCAACGAGCTTGTCGGCAAAGGCATCTAAATCGTTAGCCAAGCTGCTGGTCGTAATAGAATGACTTACCGTAAATATCTGCGTATTGGCCGGCATACTAAGTACGCTGGCGTGAAGTAAGTAAGACTGACTGCTAGTGGGAGTTGCATCAAGTAACAACAGACTATCGGTACCAAGGATTGCACTGAAATCCACTCTATCATTGTCATTATCCATAGGGGACAGTGCTAAATTTCCAATTATCGTAGTGCTTTCGTTTTCGCTGACCAAAGCAACATCAGGGTGGGTTGAAAGAGGGTAGCGAAGTAAGTCACTAATGGTGCCTAATAGTGGATAGTTGTTATCGTGAATTATAGCGAGTTGTAAGGTTTTACTGCCGAACCCATCCTGATTAGATTTTGTTTTATTCACCATAAAGGTAATTGCAATCGTTGCTAACACAAGTATAAAAATGATGAACACGGCTACGAATTTTGACGATGAAGCGGGCGTGTTAGCGTGGTTCAGCGCTTGTGTTAGGGTGGGGCGTTTTTCTGGAATTTGATGGGTAAGGTTACGAATAAACTGAGTTTGCTTTCTAAGCCACACAGTGTCAGATAACGAAAATGATGATAACGCCACACAACCGAGCATATCCTTAAGCACTTTACCGGCACTGTAGGTATCTGAAAATTCACCTGCCGTTCCCGAGTGAATCACTTCTGGAGCCGAGTACTGTAAATGGCCACTCGTTTGCTCACCATTTTGTTCCGATTGGCCTATGCCGAAATCAATGAGTAATAAGTTATCATTCGAATCAATAAGGATATTGTCGGGTTTTATATCACCGTGTTTAATATCTACGCTTTGACAGGTGGCAATAGCATCAAGTAATTGGTGCGACCATTTTTGATATGTGGTGCGAGAAATAGGGCGTTGAAGGCGCTCGAATAATGGCTCACCTTCTATGTACTCCATAGTGAAAAAGGCGTAATACTCGTCAGCAAATACATCGTGAACACGAATAATATTAGGGTGTTGAAGTTGTCGAGCAATAACAACTTCATTGCGAAGTACCTGCATACTGGCTGGATCAGTTGCGGCGCCAGGGATGAGTTTCAGTGCTACATCAACCGCAAGTAACTCGTCTTTGGCGGCATAAACACTGGCCTGAGTGCCTGCCCCTAACTGTTGAATAATACGAAACCTATCAGAAAGTATGGTTCCGGAGGCAAGTCTAGGCCCTGATGACAAAGCCTCAGTTTGAAAATGTTCTGGCGTTGAAGGTATATTCCCCGGCCCAGTCAAACGCATCTCCACACTACAATTACTACAGCATAGGCTTCATCTCGCGCGCTTTGCTGGGCATATCGCAACGAGTGAAACCAATATTATTCTAATTAATTAGATAAAGTTTATGCTCTATGGCGTGGAATAACAAACGAAGAGACAATAAATTAGCGAGAGACCTGGCAAACTCGATGTCAGTTTCGGTGAAATAGCGTCTCCCCACAAGGGAATCGGCGTATAAAACCCCTACTGGTTTACCGTCTATGCAAACGGGAACACTGATAGCGGCCTGAATGCCATTGCGAATAATACTTTGTTGAGCGTTAAGAGAGTTGTCGGCAACAATATTGCCTACCGCCAGCACCGCGTTTGTTTCCATCGTACGTCGAATAATAGTGCGGCTACCGGTGAAGTTCTCCGAATTCATCCATGGCTCGTGACCCAAACCAAACAATGCTTTATTTTCCTCATCAAATAAGATGAGTGAGGCGCGCTCGCAAGCTAACGACTGAATTAAACATTCTCGAGCTAAATGAATTAGTGCGCTACTGTCATTACAGTTTTGAAGTTGGTTTTGATAACGCTTTAGTTGTCGCTCTCGCCATACGCGTTGACTATCTAACTGAATAACTTTGCTATGCTCAACCGGTGTAAGTTTGCATGATATTGGGCCGAAAAATAAATGCTGAGGTTTATTAATCGCAATATTTTTAACGGGCACACCGCCACTGAAGCAACCTGTTGAACTGGTATCATTTAATTGCCATAAACTGTCGTTAGTGGCCTGTAATTCGGCATGCAAGCGAGAGATTTGAGGATGCGCAATAATAATGTCAGCATTTTGCGCCCGACCTATTCGATACTGTCTACCCTCAAAAAGTACGTGCTCTGCTACGCTGCCATTAGGCTGAGATACTGCAATTTGCAATGGCATAACAAGGCTCCGTATAACTCGCGATTTACAGTGTACGTAAACTGAAACGAAGGGTTTGCATTTGTGTAAGCAATATCCCTTTTGCGTTTACCACACTACCGTTGGCAAGCCATACATCAGGAATCTCACTACCAGAGGCATTATCAACAACCGAAATTAGGCTGTCCACTGCAGTTAATGCAGCGGCATCATCATTTATTGCTAATGCATTTTGAATGTCGTTAATTCCGCTATCTAGTGCTCCTTGAAGTACCAAAGAGATATCGCTTCTATTGTTATTGACGGTTTGGCTGATATTACTGACTTTATCGCTAATGACTGCACTTGGCGCGCGCGTATCAAGCAGAATAATGAAGTCAGAGAATTGGCCCGTGCTGCCTCTTGCGCGAAGGCTACCGGAAGATGTCAGTGTGGTGATATCTTCAAAAGTGCCATCTGCGTGAGAGGTAAAGAGCCGAAATGGAGTGGTAGGGACGTAATGAAGCGCTTTGGTATAAAGCTCTACCATGGCAACGCCTTCAAAACCAAAACCCGAATTTGCTTTTGGTGATATTGATACCAATACCGGAAAGCCCGATGTCGCGCTAGTTAATAATGATGGTAGGCGGTCGGTAATTAATAAGTCACTAGGGTCGAGAAGCTCGGCCGTAATGTCAAAGTTACTAGCATGAAGGCCAATACTATTTTCAAACTCGATGGTAAGGTCTACTTCAATCGCTGTAGTTAGTGATAATTTTGCTTGAATGCGGTTGTTATCGACTGTAAGTAAATTGGGTAGAACGACTTGAGCTTGGGCGGCAGAAAACATCATTACCGCAAGGGTAGCAACGCTGATTAAGAGCTTAAACTTCATTTGAGATATCTTCATAATACCAATCTCTATTAAACCTTGTTCAAAAAGTAACCCGAATTGGAGCCGTTATCAACTACTATAACGGCTCCGTTTCTCATTTAGCTGTTATCACTCATAATATTGGGTAAACAATCTTGATGAAAGTACAGCGTAGTGCGCCCGCGTTACAGTCGTCTCAGGGTCAAAACTTGCTGTCAGCGTTGGGGTAACACTAAAAGGGGCCTGTTCAGTACCAAAAGAGACATTAATTAGCGACATCGTGATAGCCAATTGGACGTAGCCTTTTAACTCCGCTGGAATTTGGTCTTGATCGGCGAGAACGATTTGTTCACCGCTGTAATCGACAATAATGTCGGCATCAGGGTCGAAACTGGTGGCAACCGACTCTAATCCTAGCATTTGCACCATAGCATAAGCCGTATCTAACTTACTCATTACCCCAAACGGGTTGGCGCTGCCGTCTTCGCTATAAAGTACGGGTGATTGGTTGCGTAAGTTATCTTTTAATGCGCCGCCACTCACCATAACCGACTCAACAAATGCTTTATCAAAACCTGGAACGGCACCAATGTTAGGGACGTCTTCGTTTAATAGGTCACGGTATTGTCTTACTGCGCCGCCCATTACAGCATAGCGGGCAAAATCTTTGCGTTTTAAGCCCGCATTTGGATAAAAGCCTCGGTTGTTAAGGGCATCCATTAAGCGCTCACTAATCGCAAATTCAATCGCGTTTTGTTGTGCATGGCCTTCAATATCATCAATCCCTTCATAACCACCGCTTTCTTCGAACGAAACAGTCACATCAAACGTTTCAGGAACGCCTGGGCCATTGGTGATACCTAGAGGGTCCGCTTGAACACCTGAAAGAGATGTTAAACCGTAGACATAGATTCCCCAGGTGCCCGGCATTGCTGGAGCTGAAACACGCATTGTAGTGCTCAATACTGGTGTGGTTAAGTTTCCAAAGTACTCGGTACCATCGGGCGCGACTAATACCAGTTTAGTTAAATTGGCGAGGGTGCTTGCCGAGGCCTTAACGAGCACTTCGCTTTCGCCTACCTCAAAGGTCTTTACTTCAGGCTCTCCCACTGGTGCGTAGAACAAGTCGAACACTTCTGTACGCTCACTGGTTGATACCAATGCGTTGGCCTTGAAGGTTTTCGACGGCAAGTTGTTTACAGTTATGCTGTGAGACATATCATAGTCGAGTGCAGCAGCTACTGCAGAGCGAGCATTAACGTAGCCCGCTCCTACCTCCCAACGCTCGTAACCTGGCATATTGGTAGCTGTTTCTTGCAAAATTTGTTTGATTGAGGTGTTATCTAAAGATGGGTTTGCTTCTAGCAAGAGTGCAATGATGCCTGACACGTGAGGGGTTGCCATCGAAGTGCCTGAAATCATGGTATAGAACGGCAGATTCTGTGCTTCAATGGCATCAATATCTGCTTCGCCACCATTCGCCGCTAAATTCGTTGTTGCTCGGGTAGAAACAATA
Source organism: Alteromonas sp. 38 (assembly GCF_902506055.1). Lineage (NCBI taxonomy): Bacteria > Pseudomonadati > Pseudomonadota > Gammaproteobacteria > Alteromonadales > Alteromonadaceae > Alteromonas > Alteromonas sp. 38. Next base: position 4,033,753 of record NZ_LR733300.1, on the reverse strand, counting down.
TCTACACCTGGGGCGACGACGGAAACTTCGTTGTTATAAGTCCACTCGGTGCCATCAGGCATAGTGAAATCACCAGACTCACTGTTTAATCCCCGTGAAGAAAAGTCTGCCAAGCCGCCAAATTTGTCACCTGCACCTACCGATATGCCCCATGGAATTTGCGCATAGGGATTATGTGAATCTTCACCTGGACCATCGTTACCAGCAGCAAAAACGCTTATCATACCTAGCTTGTGAGCCTTGTAAGTAGCTAAAGACACTGGCCCTAATGGCTCGTACTTACCGCTTGAGCCCCAAGAGTTACTAATGACTTTGATTGGGTTGTTGTAGCTGTAAACATTACTAATGGCGAAGTCGAAACCGCCAATGGTATCTAGTAAAAGAACAGCCCCACCGGAACCATACCCAATTAAATCAGCGTCAGGCGCGGCGCCTATATATTTGCCATCGGACATGTTGCCGCTACCCGCAATAGTACCTGCCACATGCGTTCCGTGACCTGAGTTAAGGTCGGTATTTACTTGGCCTTTCAAGGTGAAGCCATCAGTCACACCGGTAATGCCAATTGCAGAAGCATGGGTAAGGGCTTGTACATTTTCTACTACGGTATCACCGAAAAAGTGATCTTGGTGAGAGGCATCAATACCCGAGTCTATCACCATTACGGTAGAGCCTTTACCAGTAAATTCCATACCGTTGCGCTGAATAAATCCATCGCTCTGAAGTTCTGCAACACCCGTAATTTCACGAGCATCTGCGTTATATAACTTCATTTTACGGTTCGCAAATACAGAGCGAACGCCGTCAATTTTTACAATGGCATCTATCTGTGCCTTCGTGGCGATAACACCAACGATTGGCAATGATTTGAATTGAACCCCCTCTGAAATGCCGAGATTTAAGAGTTGTTGTAATTGAGATTCGGCTAGCGGGTCTAGCTGATCGTAAGTCACGACCGCCATAAGTGAGTCTGTTGCATCAAGAGTGGTGAGTGTTTCGGTAAGCTGAGCGCCAATGTAGGCATCAGCTAACGTGTGAGCCGCTGGGCTTGCGAGCATGGCCGCAGCTAAGGTAGATAGGGCAAACTTTTTCATTATTCTCTCCAAAATGAGACTGCATTTTTGTGTAGATAATCCCGTTTTAAGACTGTCATCTTCTTCAGGTATCCTTTGCAGCAAGGTACGCCCTTATAATGTCGGTTTGTTTTTTGTTCGAACATAGGGGTTTCACCCTATATGTCAGCGAGCATTGATATTGACTCCTGTTACTGCGTACTTGGAGAGTGCATATACGGGAGGAAGTACCAATAACAGTGCCGGTGTAGATGCGGGTATAGCGGTTGCTCTAAATGGCAGGTTTTAGGCTATCTTCAATACACGTGCTCGCTTTTGATACGCCCTGGCGTTAATAGACAACATTTTCTAGGAGACATACCAAGAATGAAGTTTGACTCTATAAAATCTAGGCTTGTTCTAATGACACTGATTTGTGTTGTTGGCATGGGCATGCTGGTGGTCAGTCAGCATTATTTTACGCAGAGGCTCATTGAATTAAATCAGCAGCGGGACTTATTGCTTCGTATGGGGCAAGATTTATTGCAGATGCGCCGGCATGAAAAAGACTTTCTGATGCGCCATCAGCAGGAGTACTTTCAGTTATTTATCGAGCGTTCTGAGAGTTTTAGCACTCGGCTTAACCAGCTTACGCCATTAATTAGCGATTATGATATGCCTACGTCGCAGTTAGGAAACTTAGCCGAGGGAGTACATGAATACCAACAACTTTTCCAACAAGTGGTTACGTTACAAACCGAAATAGGGCTGACACCAACATCTGGTTTGTTAGGGGAAATGATAGAGACTGAGGGCGCATTGCTCAGTCAGTCGTATTTCGACGTTGGATCTAATGCGCTCATTCAACTTGACAGCGCAAGGTTGGCCATTCGCGATTTTCGGTTAACCCGCAATAAGTATTACGCTACCCTTGCCGTTCAGAGTATAGAGCGGCTGGCGCAAGCGCGTAGTGCGGGCAAATCTGAACAGGTAAACGAATTACTTGGCTTATATAAAGAAGCAGTGGGGGCACTTGCTGTTGCCCATCAAACATTAGGTCTTACTCATAATGAAGGATTGGTGGGACGCTTTCGGCGACAAGCGCATAGTGTGGAACAACAGCTCACGTTAATCGACAAAGCTTTACAGCCTATTATTGAAAACCAAGAGCAAAAAGTAAAAATATACAGTATTAGTATTGCGGTGCTCACGTCAGTGCTTTTAATTTTAATCCTAGTGAAGAGCTTTGCCACATTTCACCGCGCTTTTTCTAATTTCGTTATGTTCTTTTATCGGTGTAAGCGCCAATATCAGCGAATGGATCCGAGGAAACTCGGTTTTGCTGAGTTCAAATCGTTGGCTGAGCTTGCCAATGAAATGGTAGAGTCTCGTCAAGCAATTGAAGAACGACTCGCTATTGTGGAAGCAGAACTAGCACAAAAGCAGAGAAAACCAGAGACAAGTTGAAGGTGGGTGAACGTAGATATGCAATTTAACAAATTAGGCGGTAGCGACTTATCGGTATCGGATATTTGCCTTGGCACCATGACATGGGGCATTCAAAATACGCAGCAAGACGCCGATGAGCAATTAGCAATAGCAGTTGATCATGGTGTGAACTTCATCGATACCGCCGAAATGTACCCTGTTCCGCCGAACGAGAAAACCTATGGTGATACCGAGCGAATATTGGGTCACTGGTTAGCAAGAAATCAATCAGCACGTGATTCCCTTGTTATCATGACAAAAGTGGCCGGTAGCGGCTTGAGTTATATAAGAGAAGGCGGGCCTATTACTGCCAGCGCGGTTGAAGCGGCACTGAATGATTCGTTAAGTCGTTTAAATACCGATTATGTTGATGTTTATCAATTACATTGGCCTAATCGCGTTACGCCACATTTTGGAAAGCATTGGCCTGATCGTGCTAACCCCACAAAAATAGATAAGCAGCAAGAAATTGAGGGTATGCGAGATATTTTAACCGGCATTAAACAAGCACTCGATGTTGGAAAGATTCGCCATTGGGGGCTATCTGATGATACGCCTTGGGGCATTCATACGTTTTTGACGCTATGCAAAGAAATGAATATTCCTTTTCCAGTTTCTATCCAAAACGAATTTAGTTTGCTGCATTTAAAAGATTGGCCTTATCTGATTGAAACCTGTGTACTTGAAAATATTGCCTATTTACCTTGGTCGCCACTCGCTACGGGTATGCTAAGTGGTAAGTACATGAATGGAGATAGACCCAAAGGTTCTAGATGGACACTGGTTCAGCGCCAAGGATTATTCAGAGATAAAGAGCCCGCCCGTGAAGCCACCGCTCGTTATGTTGAAATTGCCAAGCGAGCAAAGATTACTCCCTCGCAATTGGCTTTAGCATGGTGTAAACAAGTGCCAGGTGTTACTTCTACTATTATTGGCGCAACGACCTCCGAGCAATTAGCTGAAAACTTGTCTGCGTTTTCACTTAACCTTGATGAAAGCACATTGAAACAAGTCGGAGAGGTGGTACGCCGCTATCCTCTAGGTTTTTAAGCGGCCTAAAGATAGGATGCAGTAGGGCTATAAATTACGGTGAATTTTTCTGTTGAAGGTGGTCATTTATCTGTCACATCTTCGTCATAGTATAAATTCACTGTTATTTATAGACTGTTTTACTGTATGTCTCTATCAGATTCGCCTCTTGTTTGTGAAACCGAAACCCAGCATGGTAACTGGCGCCGTTGGCTACTGCTTCTCGCCCTCGTTTATTTAATGTTGTTAGCCGTTAGCATGATAGGCAGTGGCTTCAAATTGGCCGCAGGCGATCACGCTAAAACGCTGTTCACTTTTGCCAGTAACCCCATCATGGGGCTGATTATTGGCATGGTAGCCACCGCACTCATTCAATCGTCAAGTACGGTAACCTCTATTATTGTTGGTATGGTGGCAGGTGGATTACCTATCACCATTGCCGTGCCCATGATGATGGGAGCTAATATTGGCACCAGCATCACTAATACCCTCGTTAGCCTTGGGCATGTCGCCAGAAAGGATGAGTTTCAACGAGCATTTAACGCCGCAACTATTCACGATTTCTTCAATGTGATGTCGGTGATTATATTTTTACCTCTAGAAATGGCCTTTGGCATTTTAGAGCACTCCAGCGCCTTAGTAGTGTCTATGCTCAATACGGGTGGCACGATGGGCGTTGAAGGGTTTAATCCTATTAAAGCACTTACCCAGCCAGCTCTTAACGCGGTAACAGGCATGGTTAGCGGTTTGCCTTCGGTGTACCCCGGTATTGTTAAGATCATTCTCGGTATTGGGCTTATTGTTACCTCAATTACCTACATGGGGAAAATCATGAAATCCCTTATGGTGGGTAAAGCAAAAGACATTCTGCATAAAAGTATCGGTAAAGGGCCTATATCGGGTATTTCTTCTGGTGCGCTAATGACAGTGCTGGTGCAATCTTCTTCTACTACGACCTCGCTGGTTGTGCCTTTAGTGGGGAGCGGAATTCTAAAGGCAAAAGATATTTATCCCTTTACCCTTGGCGCTAATATTGGCACCTGTATTACCGCGTTAATTGCAGCGCTTGGTGTGGTGGGTGTGAATGCCGCGTTTGCATTACAAATTGCCCTTGTACATCTGTTATATAACGTTTTTAGCGTGGTGTTAATTTACGGTACGCCGATGTTGCGCAATATTCCGTTAGATTTGTCTTATAAACTGTCGGTCATTGTAGCCGAGAAGAAATTTTACGGTGTCGCGTATATTGGTGGACTGTTTTTCTGCATGCCGTTAGGTATCATTTTTATGTCGGTGTAGGCGTTTCCCAGCGCAGCTATAGCAGTAAGCTAAGGCAGGTACCTCAGCGGGGCCTGCCTTATTGTAGTTTGAGAGAGTATAGTTATTAAATGTGTAGCGCTAGAATGCGGTTATGTCGGCGCTACTTTGCCCAAACACAAACATATTGCGCTTTCCACACTGCGCCATATGATTACTAGATGTATAAGGCGTACCTGATTGAGTTACGTCACTTTCCCATCCTTGCCCATTTTTAATATACGCTTTTAGTTCAAACCAACCGTTTATGGTTTTACTGCAATCCATTTGAACATCTAGCATCCAATAATGATCGCCCCACAGGTTCAACGGTGTTTCACCAAAACCATCATTGTCGACGGTTTTAATGGATCCCCACGCTGAAGGCCAATTATTCGTAGTCCAATCAAGCGCGCTACCTTCAGCTTCACTACTTTGGCTAGTTTCAACACCGTACCAATCAAGATAATTGTCGTTGGCTTTCCAAGGTGCCGTCGTCGTGTTGCGCATATTGTTGTGGATGATGGGAATGGCACACGCATAGTTACTCGTTGTGCAAGAGAGCCCTAAATTTGATGCTGCATAGTCATGATCGATTCCGCCTCGAATAAACATGTCTTGCCCACTTTCGGTGGTGGCTTGTACAAAAATGATAGTGCGTTGCCAATCTGCATTGGGTTCATCTGTGGTTAGCATTGCCCCTTGATGAATGGCAATGGCGTCCCATGAAGCAATATTCACGGCTACAGAGCCATCGGGGGCAACGGAAATAACTTCGCCGCTACATTGGGTTTTGGCGGTATTAATATTACCGGTTAATACGTTGCAATATTGGCCTGGTGCCATGGATGTGGTTAGCGTGGTATCCATGGTATAACTTTCTTTGTTTATTGCCACAAATCCACTGTCTGCGCGACCAAAGGCGATTTGGTTGCCTCCATTGCTCCACCAGTCGGTTACCACGAAATCATCTGACGTGTTATCTCTGAAATCAACGCCGCCTGAAATATACGACCAACGATGTTCGCATTTCCACTTATCAGCAAAGCATTCAAGTGTTCCGTTGTTATGCACTGGCACTGATGGTGCACCCGCATCGGTGTCGCCGTGGAAGTCGTAACTCGACATGACTTTGGGGTAACCATAAGGCCATGCCAACATAAAGATATTCGCAAGGTCGTATAAACGTCCATCTTCAAAGGTAATAACATTACCGCCTCCACCATGGCCTCGTTGATTATCGTGGTTATCAACAAAAACAACGGCTTTATAGCTTGGCATGAAACCCCATGCTTCGCCGAAGTTACTAAGCCAAGCAAGTGATCCATTGCGAAAAACATTGCCAATTTCAACTGAGTATTTAAATTCGGTCACCAGGCCATTTGAGAAATATTCATCGGCACTAATGGCCTCACCGCCTTGATCTATTACTTCTTGAAACACAAGCGGGGAGCCGTTGACCTGATTGATGATACTCGATATATCTGCCGCAGGCATATGTTTGGAGGCATCTAGTCTAAAACCTTCCACGCCAATATTTACCAAGTCATTAAGGTAGTTTGCTAGGGTGCTTTGTACGTAACTAGATTCGGTTTTCAAGTCGGCTAAACCGACTAATTCACAGTTTTGAACTTGCCACCGGTCTCCATAATCATCAACTGAGCAGGTATCGTGAAAATCTTGAGGCGAGTACATTGGGTAATTTTTATTCCCAAAAGTATTTCCGTTTGTTCCAGTACCCGATCCTGCGGCCATATGGTTAATGACAGCGTCTACGTATATATCTACACCCACTGCGTTGCAGCGCTGAACCATATTTGTAAAGTCTGCGCGAGATCCGCCGCGACTTTCTAAATCATAGCTAACAGGCTGGTAGCGAGCCCACCACTGAGGAACATTAATGTGTTCGTTGGGCGGGGAAACCTGCACTGCAGCAAACCCATTTTGACTTAAATAGGTTTCACATTCGGTTGCTACATCCTGCCAATCCCACTCGAATAAGTGCACGAATGTGGAAGGCTGTGAATGCGCAACAGGGGAGGCTATACCATAGCCTAGTAAGGTAGCGACTGCACTGGAAGCCAGCAATTTACGGTTAATCATAAAAGAGTCCTAGTGACGTTATTTAACTGCATGGAGAAAACTAACTAGACACTAGAATGTAAATTAAATGTAAACAATGTGAATACGTATGCAGACAGGCGAAGATAAAAAGGGCGCCTCAAGAGGCGCCCGTATTCATTACTGATAAGTATCAGATTAAAATGCGTATTTTGCAGAAACCTGAAGGCGGTTCATATCACCTTCCAAACCTTCTTCAATTTCGCGATGTGCAAACGCGTACTCTGCACCAAAGGTAAGCGCTTTGGTAGGCGAATACAGTAAGTTAGCACGTGCGCTGTAGCTGCTTTCTGTCACACTAAGACCGGTAAGGTTAGTGTCGTTATCAATATCTAATGCTGAAAACATGATGCTGCTTCGCATTCTGTCGTTCCAAAGGTGACGATAGGCAATAGCATAACCCGTTGAATCTATAGCTTCCAAATCGCCATCGGCTGTGATGACTGCGCCATTTGCGGCATTCAATGCGGAATATCTACCCATCCCTTGGCCTGTATTCACCATAAAGCGAATATCATCGCCGTTCGATAGTTTGTATTTTCCTGACAAGGCGACACCATAACTGGTTTCATCGGCATCTATACCACTGCCGTCATCATATGAAAGTTGACGTACAAGGCCTGCTATTTTTACGTAACCCCAGTCTTGTTTAGCAGTGTAAGCTGCAACAAAGTCAGGAACGGCATTATCGTCAGCTACAATACGTCCGCCACCACCGTTGGGTGTTACTGTAGTTTCAGGGTTTTCCAACGCCAATTGTAAACCGCCGTTGGTGTATCGCACCATAACTTGTCTACCGAATGTAATGCCGTCTGTCGTACCAATGAAATCAAGAGATTCCGGCAGGGAACCCACATCCATAAATGTGGTCCATGTTTGACCCACTAACCATTCTTTATACTGAATGTAGGCGTGGCGAACACGGGGTGTATAAGAGTTACTAATACGTTCATCACCACCGCTAGTGACGATAAAATCTAATTCTAATACCCCTTTGATTTCGTCACCTTCCGCTGTTGGCGTGTTGGTGCTAAATCTAAAGCGGGATTGACGAATATGTGCATCGAATTGGGTGCCTTCATCGCCGCCTGAAACCGGAGTCAGCGAGGGTATGTAAAAATCTCGCCCAATACTACCGGAACCTAGCGTGCCCTCAGAGTAGTTGCTCACCATCGCATCGGCTTTTATGTAGCCGGTGAATTTAACGCTGGTATCGCCTAAGGCAGCGGCGCTAACGAGAGTGGCGTTAGACGCTGCAAGTGCTAACGATACGGCTAGCACTGAGTTTTTTATTGTGGCTTTCATTATATTTGCCCTAAAGTGTGGTTAAATAAATGTAAATTCAAAGTTAACTTCTATAGGTTTGCCGACCTTGATACAAATTGGAATAAGCTAATGGTCGCATACGACTATAGTCGTAATTGGCGAGCAGTCGAATTCCTAGGACTAAAGTCCGTGAATCGTAAGACCAAAGTCGCATTTTTACTTTATAGTCTAATCATTACAGTGTTTAGTATATAAAAGCATTTCACATTATTGATATTGGAGGCAATTTTTTATGACTGCCAGTAAGATTTTTTCTGTTCCTGACGCAATTAAAAGTACGACCCATTTAACGGATGCTCAGTACGCTGAGATGTATGCTAATTCTGTAGCACACCCTGAAGCATTTTGGGCTGAACACGCAAACTTACTTGAATGGTTTAAAAAGCCGACCAAAGTGAAAAACACCCATTTTGGTGACAATGATGTTTCCATAAAATGGTTTGAAGACGGCGAGTTAAATGCCAGTTACAACTGTATCGACCGCCACCTAGCAGACAATGCTGATAAAGTGGCCATTCACTGGGAAGGTGACTCCCCTGAAGAAAGCCAGGATATTACCTTTCAAGAAGTGCATGATGAAGTCTGTAAATTAGCTAATGCACTTAAATCACTTGGTATAACTAAAGGCGATAGAGTCGCTATCTATATGCCTATGGTCCCCGATGCTGCATACGCTATGTTGGCGTGCGCCCGTATTGGTGCTATTCACTCCGTTATTTTTGGTGGCTTCTCGCCGAATGCGATTGCCGATCGTATTAACGACAGCGATGCTAAGGTAGTTATTACAGCAGATGAAGGCCGCCGAGCGGGGCGATCTGTACCTTTAAAAGCCAATGTAGATAAGGCCTTGTCAAAGGGGGCCTGCCCCTCAATTACTCACGTAATCGTTAAGAAAGTGACAGGCGAAGATGTAGCGTGGAACGAAAGTCACGATGTATGGTGGGATGAGCTTGTGGCTGAGTGCTCCACGACGTGTGAGCCTGAAGTAATGAACGCGGAAGATCCACTCTTTATCTTATATACATCGGGCTCAACGGGCACCCCTAAGGGTGTAGTGCATACTACCGGTGGCTATTTGCTTTATACCGCAATGACATTTAAATACGCCTTTGACTATCAAGATAATGATATTTACTGGTGTACTGCCGATGTAGGCTGGATCACTGGGCATAGCTATATGGTGTATGGCCCTATGATTAACGGTGCATCTCAGGTGTTTTTTGAAGGTGTTCCTACCTATCCTGACGTGCGACGTATCGCGCAAATAGTAGAAAAATACAAAGTAAACAGCCTTTACACCGCACCAACCGCTATTCGTGCATTGATGGCTCACGGTGATAAACCCGCTGAGGGCTGTGACCTTTCATCGTTACGTTTACTGGGTACAGTGGGTGAACCTATTAATCCTGAAGCGTGGGAATGGTACCACCGAGTAATTGGTCAAAGCCGTTGTCCTATCATGGATACGTGGTGGCAGACTGAAACCGGTGGTCATATGATAACGCCATTGCCGGGGGCGACAGCACTTAAGCCTGGGTCAGCTACGCGACCATTTTTTGGTATTCAACCTGCGCTTTTTGATGCTGAAGGAAATGAACTTGAGGGGGCATCCGAAGGTAATCTGGTGATTAAGGATAGTTGGCCGAGCCAGGCTAGAACTGTGTATGGCGATCATCAACGCTTTATCAGTACCTACTTTAGTGCGTACAAAGGTGTATACTTCACCGGTGACGGTGCAAGGCGTGATGAAGATGGCTACTACTGGATCACAGGGCGTGTAGATGACGTGTTAAATGTATCTGGTCACCGTTTAGGCACCGCTGAAATTGAGAGTGCATTAGTGGCCCATCCCAAAGTGGCCGAAGCAGCTGTAGTGGGCTTCCCACATGATATTAAAGGGCAGGGTATTTATGTTTATGTTACCCCAATTGACGGTGTTGCCGTTGATGATGCGCTAACCACAGAGCTTAAAAACTGGGTTAGACAAGAGCTTAGCCCCATTGCGACACCAGATAAAATACAGTGGTCGGCTGGCCTACCTAAAACCCGTTCAGGTAAAATAATGCGTCGTATTTTGCGTAAAATTGCCGCGAACGAACATGAGCAACTTGGTGATATATCTACATTGGCGGATCCGTCAGTTGTTGATACACTCATTGAGGAGCGACTAAACAAATCATAAAGGATAATGCAATGACAACCCTGTTAATTGCCGATGATCATCCGTTGTATCGGGATGCCTTAAGAGGCGCTTTGTCATTGTCTTTACCAGCGCTGACGCTATCAGAAGCTGGTGATTTAACATCGACAGTCGATATTCTCAATCGCGAGGATATCGACTTGTTGCTGCTTGATTTACATATGCCAGGCAGCAACGACCTTTTCGGGTTAATTCACATTCGTAAACTGTTTCCTGACGTACCTGTAGCGGTAGTGTCTGGCACGGAAGATACCCAACTTATATCAAAAATCATGAGTGCCGGGGCGCTGGGATTTATCCCTAAAACTGCCAGCTCGGGTGATATTGCCAATGCGGTACAAGCCATTTTAGATGGGGACGTATGGCTGCCACCTAATTTAAGCGATAGTGTAGATGAGATTGACGAGGAGTTTTCTGAGCTTGCAGATAATGTTGCTTCACTAACGCCTTCACAATACAAAGTACTGTGCTTTATGCGAGACGGGTTACTTAACAAGCAAATTGGTTATAATTTAGATATTGCCGAAGCCACGGTAAAAGCCCACGTTACCGCCATTTTCAAAAAGCTTGGCATCAATAATCGTACTCAAGCGGTATTAATTGCATCTCAACTAGAGCTAGAGCCGCCTGCTACAAGTGATCACTAGTCTTTTCTAGCGGCACTTCAACAGGCTCAACAAGCAAAGCGGGTTCAAAATAAGTAAGATAATGCTTAAGTGCAGCCTTACTTTGTTCGCTTAACAAAGGGTTCTCAATTTCAATCTCAGTACGCCCACGCATTAGCATCGTGCTTTCTTGGTAAACAGGCTGCGCCTTTAAGAATGTCTGAAATTCTCCAGATTCTAGCAAGATAGTAAGCCCTTCACTGATTCGGTTAGCCAAGGCTTCCTGATCTAATGCAACAAAGTAAAACAAAGGACTGTCGTAAGACACCAACAAATGGGGCTCAATTTTCAATGTGCTGTCAGGTTGCTTGTCTAATTCATGTTTTATTTCCATTACACTGCGCGGAAACATATCGGCAAAGCCTTCAGCGACAATTCGAAATGATGCTTGATAAGTAGTTTCAAGGACGGGAATTTCATTGTGACGAAAAATTCGGGTGTCAGGCCAGTCGTAGCCTTGCACCGCACGCATTGATTTTAGGCTCTCAAGCGTTAACGGGTTATCGAAGCGATTATCGTCGGCGCGAATAAGCATAATGCGCTTGCCAAAAAATCCGCCCATGATAGGAATACGTATTGCCCGATGTTGTTTTTCTCTGTCGATAGAAGACACACTCCACGTTACATCTAACATGTCGTGCTCTAAGCTTCTTAATTGGCGCTCTTGCGCAATTTCCTGTTTACTGACTTGTAACTCAAAGGTGCCATACTTATCTTCTGTCACTTCCAGTGCTTTTGAGAGTAGTGTTTTGGCGTATGCGTAAACGGGATCTCGACCAGGGTGAACATTAGGAAGGCGCAGCATTCTATGAGGCAACGCTGCTTTACTGTTCTTTTCTAGGCTAGACGAGTGAGTGACCTCGCCTGCTAGACCTAGTGGAGTGAATAAGCCACTTAGCAGTAGGAGTGTTGACGTAAGTATAGTTCGGCTAATCGTATGTCCTATCATTGTATCGACTATTAATCCTTCCCTGTTAGTAAAAAGTCGTGCTCAGGATCTACCAAAAAGCGGCCGCTCATGGCCTCTCTGCCAAGTAACATAAGGTAGGTCATTTCAGAGCGGTCTGTTAGGGTTAACTGTATATCCCATTGCACACTATCCATGATTATAGGCGTTACTATCACATAACGCTTCTCTCTTGTGGCGGTTGAGCTTTTTACCCGTTTTTTTCCTTCAACTTTTACTTCTCTTCTTACCACTCTATCAACATTATGAATATCAGGGTGGATATCGAAGCGTATCCACAATTCATCATCTACATCAAACTCTTCAATGTTATCTACGTGCAAAGAGGAGGTTGCTGCGCCAGTATCAACCCGAACATTTAAATCTGTGATGGTAAAGGCAGGAAGGTCGCATAACTCAACCGCACCCACTACTTTCTTATTTGTCATGTATTCGCCTTAAATCAAGTATATTCCGCTTCACCTGGTAGCAGGTTGTCTTGCAATAACTCAACGTGTTCTGCCACTGTATCGGGTTGTGAGAAATAGGCAATATGATATACCGCTTCTCCTTCTTGAGTCAGTGGTATGTTTTGTTTACCCACCACCACGCCCTCGGCTGGACTTTCAATACTGGCCAAATACCCACCAAATGGGTCGGCAATAGTCGCCAATTTATCCCCTTTGTTCACATGGTCGCCCAATTGGGCTAAATGGGTAACAAAGCCACTTTCTGTTGCCCGTATCCAGCCACTTTGGCGGGCAATAAACCGTTCAATACTATGGCCTTTACTGCGGCTCTTATTCAGCATACCCAAATGACGCATGGTATTAATAATACCGCGAAGCCCAGCTCGAATTGAGAACTCATCGTATCGAAGGGCTTGCCCTGCTTCATAGAGCAAAATTTTAACGCCACTCTCGCTAGCGGTTTCTCGTAAGGAACCTTCCCGCAGCTCAGCATTTAATAATACGGGAACGCCAAACGCCTTTGCCATCTCTAGTACTTCAGGGTCGTCTAGGTCTGCGCGAATTTGCGGTAAATTACTGCGGTGGATTGCACCAGTATGCAGGTCTATGCCTACATCGCACTTTTGCACAATTTCCTTCAAGAACAAGTTGGCTAGTCGACCTGCAAGCGAGCCTTTTTTGCTGCCAGGAAAGCTGCGGTTTAGGTCGCGGCGATCTGGCAAATAGCGAGACTGGTTCAACACGCCATACACGTTAACCATGGGCACCGCGATAAGGGTACCTCTTAACCGTTCAATGGCCCGTGAGCGAATGAGTCTGCCTACAATCTCAATACCATTTAGTTCATCACCGTGAATAGCGGCACTCACAAACATAGTAGGACCAGGGCGTTTACCTCGGGTAACATAAACGGGAATACTCATGTTTGTCGCGGTGTATAATGGGGGCATCTCCAGCTCAATTTTAACCGATTCACCTGGCGCGATACTTTGCCCACCAATGACTAAATTATCCACTGCCACTTAGCCTTTACCTCGCGTCTTCGTTTTGTGCGGCTCTGCACTTTTTTCAATAAATTCAATGATCATACCGGCGACATCTTTGTTAGTGGCTTTTTCAATGCCTTCCAAACCTGGCGACGAGTTTACTTCCATTACCACGGGGCCGTTGTTTGAACGTAAAATGTCTACACCACAACAATTCAAGCCCATAGTCTTGGCTGCATCTACGGCAGTTTTGCGTTCAGCTGGGCTTAGTCTTACCAAGCTGGCTTGACCGCCTCTATGAAGGTTAGAGCGGAACTCACCCGGTGCAGCTTGACGTTTCATCGCGGCAACGACTTTACCGCCTACCACGAAGCATCGAATATCAGAGCCACCGGCCTCTTTGATAAATTCTTGAACTAAGATACTGGCATTTAATCCCATGAAGGCTTCAATAATTGATTCAGCCGCTTTATGGGTATCAGCCAATACCACACCAATACCTTGGGTACCTTCAAGCAGTTTAATGACCACTGGTGCGCCACCCACGGTTTTTATCACGTCTTCTATTTTATCAGGGTGATGGGCAAAGCCTGTACGCGGCATGCCAATGCCTTTGCGCGATAGTAATTGTAGAGAACGTAGCTTGTCTCTAGAACGACTAATTGCCACAGACTCATTAACACTGTAAGTACCCATCATTTCGAATTGACGTACCACAGAGGTGCCGTAAAAAGTAACAGAAGCACCAATGCGAGGAATAACCGCATCGTAATAAGGCAGGCGTTTACCTTTATAGCGCACAGATGGCCGCGAACTGGTTATATCCATATAGCAATGCATGGTATCAATAACATCTACTTCATGACCGCGAGCACGACCTGCTTCTACTAAACGAGAGGTAGAATAGAGACGAGAATTCCGGGATAAAATCGCTATGCGCATTGTAAATTGCCTGTGGTTATAAATTTTTTAAAAAAGTGCTGTTTAATCATTAGCACCTTTTTAGGTGCATAGCCAGATTAGTCGTTGTACAGCGAATTGGCGCGCATCATAAAGCAGCTTTTATTAATGGTCTTACGAATTATTATTGTGGTGGCGACAGTAATATCTGGATGAACTCAAAATCGTTACGCGATAGCATGGGGTAACATGAGGATATAATGAGTTTTTTACTATGATGCAGTGGTGGCAAGAGGTATTGGTTTGGCTTACGAGCTACCAATCAAACCTTATTTGGAGTGGGTTGGTTTTGCTTTTTTATTTGGCGGCTTCAAGAAAAATCCTACCCAAACTTGAAACCAATATCGAGAAAACCAAATTAAAGTCTACCAGCGCAATCAAAGGATTATTTGCCGCAAGAGTTATCGTGGCTACAGTATCGCTAGCGTTATTGCTGCTTGCGTGGGGAATAGACTTCTCAGGCCTATTGGTATTATCAACCTCTATTATCACAGTAACTGGAGTAGCGCTTTTCGCCAGCTGGTCATTAATAAGCAATATTACCGCTTACTTCATACTGTTGACGAACGTTGCGTATCGCCGAGGAAATTTTATTCGTATCCTCGATGGCGATAATTTTATAGAGGGTTATATTGCTGACTTAGGGCCATTTAGTACTCGGCTGGTTACTTCTGAGCGCGAAACCCTCATGTACCCCAATAACCTAATTTTAACTCGTCCTGTGCTTATTAATCCCAAATCAGCGTGGGGCACCATGGGTAAAGTAACCCCAACGACGGCGGGTAAAATAGAAGAAAAAACCGATAAACCGACGAAAAAGAGCAGGGTGAAAAGCGACCCGCAAATTTAGTCGCTATCGGTATAGTGTGACTCCCGAATATGGCGAGTCATGCTTTGAAGTAACGCTCTTAGTTTTGCAGGTTTTAGCGGCTTAGATAGGTAGTTAACCCCTTGCTCCTTACATTTAGCCACTAAATCTTCATCTGGTGTGGCTGTGATAAGCGCGGCGGGTAATATGGCATCAAGCTGGAACCTAATCTTGTCTATTAAGGCTAAGCCGTTTTGCGTTTCATCGTGGCTTAATTGATAGTCCATCAATAATATCTGAGGTAATGTTTGCTCAATAAGGGCAAGGGCTTCATCCCAAGACCCCGCCACCATCACCTTGACACCCCAGCGCGCTAGCAGCGTTTGCATTGCATCTAAGTTTTCCCGTTGATCATCTACGCAAAGTACCTGCAGTCCAGTGAAGGTTGTGTTTTTAGGCTTAGCTGCCGTACTTGTTGAAGAGCCTGGCTGAGCTTTTGGTAGGGTAAAGGTAAAGCAGCTACCTTTTTGCGGTGAGGACGACACGGTTATATCGCTACCCAACTGTTGGCTTAACCTACGTACCACGCCTAGACCTAAGCCAATACCATGCTCTGCACTTTGATTAATGCGGTAGAAATCACTAAAGATGTTATCTTTTTTATCTTCCGAAATTCCAATTCCCGTGTCGTAAACACGAAAAGAAACGGCTGATTTTACGGGTTTTATAACCAATACAACTTTACCATTTTGGGTGTATTTCACAGCATTTGACAGCAAATTCTGCATAATTCGGTACAAGTAGGTTTTATCCGCCATTACCCATAGGGGTTTCACCCATACGCGCAGTGAAAGGCCTTTTTCCAGTGCCCGCATTCTTATGTCGTCGATAAGCGGGCTGAGCAGAGCGTGTACATCCACGGGCTCAATATCTGGTTTCATTTCACCTTGATCTAGGCGTGAAATGTCTAAAAGCGTACCGATAAGTGCTTCACTTGAGGTCACTGAGTGATGCAGTTTTTGAATAATTTCGTGTACCCCATTCGATAGTTCTTGTTCCTCTAGCGCTGATATATATAGCTTGGCGGCGTTGAGAGGTTGAAGTACATCATGACTGGCAAGTGCCAGAAAGCGAGTTTTACTGGCATTTGCATCTTCAGCTGCCTTTCTAGCGCGTATAAGTTCAGTTTCTGCACCAGAGCGACGCTCTATTTCAAGCCGCAGTTCGGCGTTAATGGTATGCACTTCTTCGGTACGCCGTTTAATTCTGGCTTCTAAGTCGATGTTAGATTCTTCAAGGGCTTGTTGAATCTCAATGTGATCGGTGATGTCATTGAAACTAGTAACAAAGCCGCCCCCAGGTAAGGGATTGCCCACCATTTCTATCACGCGGCCATCTTTTCGTTGTCGTTTAAATCGGTGGGGGGTACCAGAGCGCAAATGTTCTAGGCGCTTTTCGACTTCCGCTTCTACGTCCAGTTTGCCAAATTCCCCCTGTGATGCATTGAAGCGAATAAGTTTCTCAATCGGTATGCCCACCGCAAGAAAATCTTCAGGATAGGTGTATAGCGCTGCGTACCGCTTATTCCAAGCCACTAAATTTAAATGTTTATCCACTACGCTAATACCTTGGTCCATATTCTCCAACGAGGTCAGCAGCGCGGTCATATTGAATTGCATGGCCTGTGTGGTGTCGTCGAAAAAGTTAATCACTTCCGTGAAGTCCATTTTCTTGCCACGCAGTGCACTGTCTAATAACACTTTGGCGCTGGAAGCACCGATAACCCCCCCCAGCGCCCGTTCACAAAACGTAAGAAAGTCTTCATCGGGAGAAGCTTGATGGTTCAAGATACAACTGTTGAGATGCTGATATTGCTCAATAAGCTGTTCGCATCGACCTGTGCCCATAAAGGTCGATAGTAGCGTAATAAGATCAGATACCGTTACATTACTATTTGGCCCCTTTACTACACTGTTTTTAACCACAGCAGGAGACACAAAGGCTTCGGCTTGAATTCTGTCGATGAGCCGGTGCGGGGCAAACCAAGAGAAAATAATATACATCACGGTATTAGCACCAAGGCTTATCATCGCACCTTGGCTGATAAGCTCGTTATTAGCAAATTGTGATGTTTGCTTTCCTACCAGTGGGAACACTAACCACAGCACCCAAAGTATAATTCCAACTAACAAGCCCGCGTACACACCATGGGCATGCGCGCGCTTCCAATATAATCCACCGAGGATCGCTGGCATTAACTGAATAACTAATGAAAACGCGATAAGTCCAATTGAGTGTAGCGAGCGACTACTGGTCATTTGTTGATGGTATAGGAACGCCATTAGCAATATAAAACCAATAACAATACGCCGGATAAGGCGTATCTGCGCAGAGAAGTCTCTTTTTTGCGCAGAGTTTCCTCGAAACGCTAAATAGCGGGGCAAGATCACATCATTGGTTAACATGGTGCTTAAGGTTAGGGTTGCCACAATAATCATTGCAGTTGCGGCTGATAACCCTCCTACAAATACAATAACCTGTAGCCAGGCCGAGCCAGAGAACATGGCGAGTGACAATACATAGGAGTCTGGCTCAACGCTGGCGCCAGCAAAAATAGCTTTACCCGCAATAGCAATAATGGGAATAACCGTAGAAATAATTGCGAGATAAAGGGGAAACAACCATCGGGCTGTTTTTAAATGCGAAAGACTAAGGTTATCAATCACCGCCACATGGAATTGTCGAGGCAGACATACAATGGCAGCCGCGGCCATGATGGTTTGGGCGATAAAGTTGAATGAGCTAAATTGTGAAAGTGCAGCTGTATTCACAAAGGTTTCTAGAAAAGGGCCTGTTTCGGTTTGTCGCCACGCGCTGTAGCCCACAAAAGCAACTAACACCAACGCCAGTAACTTAATAGTAGACTCAAAGGCGATAGCGAGCATTAACCCTCTGCGGTACTCGGTTACATCGGCATGTTTAGTACCAAAATAAATCGCAAATACAGCAATAAACGTAGTGGCAGCAATTACGATAAAATTACTATTAGGCTGTTGGGTTAACAGCTGAAAAGTGGAGCCAATCGCTTTTAACTGCAACGCAATATAGGGAATGGTTGCCAGTAGTGCGATAACGGTCACTAGCAGAGCGACGGTTTGGCGCTTCCCATAACGAGACGCGATAAAGTCAGAAATTGTGGTGATATGTTGCTTTTTACTTACCAGCGTCAGCTTATAAATAAATCGGTACCCGAGCACATAGACCAAGATTGGCCCTAACATAATAGGCAGGTAAATCCATGTGTCGCGACTGGCTTGACCCACCATGCCGAAAAATGTCCACGCCGTGCAATATATTGCGAGTGCCAGCGAGTAGATCGCTGGGTGCGAGGTTAACGCTCGTGCTCGCGGCGAGTTCTTATCGCCCCAACTCGCCAAAGAAAAAAGCAAAAATAAATACAGTACCGCAAGCGTAACCCAACCGAACGTCATGAATTTCCTTTAACCAATAGTTAACAAGTCTGTGTGCATTATAAGCATTTCGACCATGGTCTACCTACGACCATGGTCTCATTTGGAATTTTAATGGTGAGGTCTAGAGTATACATCGTGCTCCTAAGTGCTTGACTTTTGCCGGTCTAAGGCCAGTTGGTCTGAACGAGAAAGCTTGGCAATAATGTTAGCAAAGCCGGGCGTTAGGAAAATGTAAAAATAAAACAATTGATTAACCTGACATGAGGACGGAACAATGGCATTTAGAAATGATGACGACAAAAAAGCGTATTGGAAGGAGAACTTGTCTCTCCTTGCCAAGCTTTTAGTCGTTTGGTTTGCGGTGTCGTTTGGCGCCGGCATTTTGTTTGTCGATGTGCTAAACAATATCCACTTTTTTGGATTTAAACTGGGCTTCTGGTTTGCGCAACAAGGTTCCATTTATGTGTTCGTCGCTCTAATTTTTGTTTATATGTCAAAGATGAAGGCGATGGATAAACGTTATGGCGTAAACGAGGAGTAATACCATGGACGTTCAACTACTAACATTTATTATTGTAGGCGCAACATTTGCGCTATATATCGCCATAGCTGTATGGGCTAGAGCGGGTTCTACTAACGACTTTTACGTTGCTGGCGGCGGTGTACCTCCCGTATTAAACGGTATGGCTACCGCTGCAGACTGGATGTCGGCAGCGTCATTTATTTCAATGGCCGGACTTATATCCTTTATGGGATACGACGGCGCAGTTTACCTAATGGGATGGACAGGAGGCTATGTATTACTTGCCTTGTGTCTAGCGCCCTACCTACGTAAATTCGGTAAATTTACTGTACCGGATTTTATTGGCGACCGCTACTATTCACAGACCGCAAGAACCGTTGCGGTTTTCTGTGCCATCTTTGTTTGCTTTACTTATGTGGCAGGGCAAATGCGAGGAGTGGGCGTAGTATTTAGTCGTTTCTTAGAAGTCGACATCGTGGTTGGTGTGGTTATCGGCATGGTTATCGTGTTTTTCTATACGGTGCTAGGTGGCATGAAAGGCATTACCTATACCCAAGTTGCGCAGTTTTGCGTAATGATTTTTGCGTATATTGTGCCTGCGGTATTTATCTCTATCATGGTAACAGGCCATATTCTTCCACAAACGGGGTTCGGCGCCACGCTCGCAGATGGGTCAGGGATGCATATTTTGCAGAAACTCGACAACCTGTCGGTAGAGCTCGGATTCCATGAATATACGTCCGGCACTAAGAGTACCATTGATGTTTTCTTTATTACTTTTGCATTGATGGTAGGTACGGCTGGATTACCTCACGTTATCGTTCGCTTCTTCACCGTACCGAAAGTACATGATGCACGTAAGTCTGCTGGTTATGCACTCGCGTTTATTGCTATTTTGTATACCACTGCGCCGTCGCTGGCTGCGTTTGCACGAGTGAATATGATTGAAACCATTAACGGGCCTGAGCTAACCGGAACAAGTTACGAGCAAGCACCGTCGTGGATTAAAAACTGGGAGCAAACTGGGCTTATCGAGTTCAACGATAAGAACGGTGATGGTGTGATGTTTTACTCTGGTGATGAGCGCAACGAAATGAAAGTCGACCGTGACATTATGGTGTTGGCTAACCCAGAAATTGCGAATTTACCGGCATGGGTCATTGCATTAGTTGCCGCAGGTGGTGTTGCCGCAGCGCTGTCTACCTCCGCAGGTTTACTGCTTGTTATCTCCACATCTGTGTCTCATGACTTGTTGAAGCGCAACTTTGCGCCCAATATTACCGATAAGTCCGAGCTTTTTTATGCACGACTTGCGGCGGGTGTAGCCATTGTTATTGCGGGATACTTTGGGATAAATCCACCGGGCTTTGTGGCGCAGGTGGTCGCCTTCGCGTTCGGTCTGGCGGCATCCAGTTTCTTCCCTGCCATTATTATGGGTATCTTTAGCAAACGAATGAATGATAAAGGCGCAATTGCGGGCATGGTTGCAGGTATTGCTTTCACTGCTGCCTACATTATTTACTTCAAGTTTGTGAACCCTGCGGCAAATGTACCTGAAAACTGGTGGTTTGGTATTTCTCCAGAAGGTATTGGTACCTTGGGTATGATGGTTAACTTCCTTGTTGCTTTCATCGTGTTTAAGTTTACCGATGAGGCGCCGGAAGAAATCCAAGAGTTGGTAGAGAGCATTCGCTATCCGAAAGGCGCGGGCGAGGCATCTGCACACTAACTGTTAGAAGCTATAGTAAAACAGCAAACTGATGCTCGGCACGTGGTCGAGCCTTTTCCAAACCAACTCGTTCTAAGAGGAGACTCTAAAAGGCGAGTTGGTTTTTATCGTTTCAGGAGCATTACATATGACAGCTATTGCCCAGCAAGTCGCAGATTTTGTTGCTGCTTCAGCGCCCTTTGACACGCTCGATGTGGAATCGTTAACTGATTTACTTACCTCGGCAGAATTGCTCTATGTAACAAAAGAAAATCTAGATACCCTGATTGGGCAATCTCGCCGAATTTATCTCATTCAAAGTGGTCAGTTTTCAGTAAGTGCAGGGCAAGAAAATCCGCGTTATGTCAGCGAAGGAGACTATTTTGGTTTTCAGCGTATTTTGGATGGTAGTGATTATCCGATGGCGGTGACGGTAGAGAGCCCTGGTCTGGTGTATAGCTTCCATGAAGCACCATTTAAAGCGCTTCTTCGTTACGATAGCATCGCTACCTTTTTTAATGGTTTGAGACATGATGCGCTGCAAAATCAAGCCATTACTGAGTCTAAATCTATGTGGTTGTATAAACCACTTTATGACTTAACAGAGAAAACCCCCATTGGCACAGACGTAAATACCCCTATTCAACAAGCGGCTCAGTTGATGACGGATAACCGGGTATCTTCCCTTTTAATCACTGAAGCAGGGCAGCTAGTCGGTATCGTTACCGACAGGGATTTACGTTCCCGAGTGGTTGCTGCTGGCGTTGATCTGACGAACCCTGTTAGCAGTGTTATGACCTCGTCGCCGGCTAATGTTGCCAGTAACCTAACGTTATTTGACGCCATGGCGTTAATGACCGAAAAAAACATTCATCATTTACCTATATTAGATAAAGACAGTCAGGAACCCGTAGGTATGGTCACGGCCAGCGATATTGTCCGCCACCAACGAGGCAGCGTACTTTTTATTATTGGTGAATTGTCGAAAGCGAGCAGTTTGTACGAATTAACACGTTTAGCGTGGCAGCTACCGCATTACTTTTCTGCACACGCTAAACACGCTGGCGATTATGATATTGCGGGTAAAGTGCTTTCTCAGGCAACCGATATTATGACGCGAAAACTGATTGGGTTCTTTCAGCAAGATCACGGTAAAGCCGGTATGATGTTTTCGTGGCTAGTATATGGCTCACAAGCGAGAGAAGACCAGACAATGGGATCTGATCAAGACAACGCGCTGCTTTTAGCTGAATCGCCCACGAAAGAGCAAGCTGATTACTTTGCTGCCATGGCTGACTATGTCTGCAAGGGGTTGGCAAAATGTGGTATTAAACTATGCAGTGGTAATATTATGGCGAGCAACCCTGAGCTTCGGTTATCGCTAGAAGAAGCGGTTGAGCAAGCGCGGCAATGGGTAAATGCGCCTACCAAAGATGCCATTATGCACTTTAATATCTTCCTCGATGCACGCTGCGCTGCGGGTGATGTGGGTTTGTTTAAAACGCTACAACACCAACGTATGCCTTTGCTTAAACAAAGTTTGTTTCTCGCTGCATTGTCTCGTCATGCAAATGAAGTTTCTGTGCCCCTTTCTATGTTTCAAAAGTTTACTTATGAAAAGGGAGGGAAACTAAAAGATACGATTGATTTAAAAGTACGCGCGGTGGCATTGATAAACAATATTGTGCGTATTTATGCCTTAGCAGGAGGTATATCGGTACCTGGTACGCTTGCGAGACTATCTCTGCTGCCCGAAAATTCAGAGCTTTCAACCAAGGATGCCGCGAATTTGCGGGATATTTGGATATTTTTAAATCGCTTACGATGGCGGCATCAACTTCAGCATAACGTGGCCGATAATAGTGTGTCAGTGTCGTCTTTATCTTCCATAGAACGGCATCAACTAAAGGCATCGTTTCAAGCCATTGAAAGAGCACAGAAAGCGATTATCATGAATTTCTCTGGCGGTATGGCGTAAGTATGCTGCAATGGTTAAGTGATTGGTTATCTGGGCGTGGACAAGCGTCATTCGATAGGTTTAAAGGCGCGACCTTACAAGACACTACCCTGATGTCTATTGATTTAGAGCTGACCTCTTTAAACGCCAATGAGTCAGAAATTACCTCTTTTGGCTGGGTATGTGGGCGAAATAGTAGCATTGCTTTAGAGACTAGCGCTTATAGCATTGTGAAAACCAATGCGTCTTTAGGGCAAAGCCCCGTTATCCATGGACTTATTCAGGATAATATTGCAAAGGGCGAAAAAATAGAGGATGTACTGACTGAATTTATCGCACAGTTACCCTCGAAGGTTTTAGTTATCCATAATGCGAATTTAGATTTGGCGGTGCTAGATGCGGTATTCAGGCGCTTAAACTTGCCAGCACAAGAGGTTTACTACATCGACACCTTGCAACTTGCTTTGTATGAATTGAAAAAAAAGCATGAAGTCATTCCCCCTAATAGCGCTTCTCTAGGAGCATGTTTACTAAGGGCCGGTTTACCGGAGGTGCCTCAACACAACGCATTAGAAGATGCCATGGCAGCGTTACTCCTATGTTATGCACAGCTTGCGTCATTGGGGCTAACACAACAAAGTTGTTTGGCGGACTTGTCGCACACTAAAGCCCTCGGAAGGAAAACACTTGGGGTGGTTAAACCTTAATAAATTATCCTAGACTAGGCTTTAACATATTACTTAAGCTTCCTACTCCATTACATAGTGAGCCGTTTCCACACTACTTACGACACAATTCCTACCTTGCCCTTTTGCGGCGTATAAGTTTTTGTCAGCCCGAAGCATAGTGAAGTCGATGGTTTTGCTGTCGTCTGGTTTTTTTGTCGCAATACCAGCGCTAATGGTAACCCTTGCATGGTTTGAGTCAGCATGGGCGATATCCAAGTTGAACACGGTGGCCAAAATACGATCAGCGACCAACTTTGCGCCTTCCTCATCGGTGCAAGGTAGAATAACTAGAAACTCTTCGCCGCCCACCCGAACTAGTTTGTCCATAGGGCGCAATAAGCTATCTTTAACCGCTTTGCTAAGCTTCCATAAGCAGCTATCACCCTCCATATGCCCGTATCTGTCGTTGTAACGTTTGAAATAATCAACGTCGAAAAGTACAAGAGAAAGGGAATTATGGCTCCGCTTGCCATCTTTCATAAAGCGCGGAAGGTAGTCTTCTAAATAATGCCTATTGTATGCTCCTGTTAGCCTATCGATATAAATGAGGTTTTCTAACAGGTCTTTTTTGAGCTTATGATTGAGGTGCGCTTTAACACGATTTCGTAACGTACACGCATTAAAGGGTTTGGTCACAAAATCTACACAGCCAGAATCCCAGCATTTTGATTGGGCTTCGTCTGAGGTTGTGGCAGTGACGAAAATAATCGGAATGTCAGACTTACTCGGGTTCTCAAGCAAGGTCTTTGCAACCTGATGGCCATTCATGCCTGGCATATTAACATCCATCAGAATCAGGTCGGGCGTGTTTTCGTCACAATAAGCTAGCGCTGCTCCACCTGAAGAAACTGATGTACAACTTACCATATCACCAAGAAGGCCTTCTAAAATCACTCGAGAGCTTGCTTGATCATCTACAATTAATAAGTGGCAGTCCGATAATGTTCGTTTATTTACTTGCTCAATAAACATGTGAGTCCTTTACCTACAACGCAGCCGTTTTCAACTATTTGGAAACGTTAAACCCAGAGTAGCGCGGTGTGTGTAAAAAATGCATTAAACATAAGTTTAATTATTAACATTTTTTTATATCTATATTAACGCCATAAAGAGAAGCACATACAATATTAGGTTGATTACCAGCCCAATCATATAAAAATAGGTTCTTGGACTTGGGTTACTCTCTGTCGCTACCGCATAGTATAGTGCCATATGAACGATTCTACATAAGCCATACACCCAGACTAATATAGCCATATAAAGTGGGGCCACGCCAACGAACATGCACAGTATTGCTGGAATAATAAATTGATTTACGTTCTCAAGTGAGTTGTGAAACGTTCTATGGCTTCTAAACACAAAGCTATTGTGACTCAAGTCTTCTGCGACTTTTCCTGGTACATAAGATGATTGTTTACGATGCGCGACTGCGGCAACGATATTTTGAACTAATACCGTAAAAATGATTACCGCAAGGCCCGCGATAGCGTAGGTGTATACAGTGAACATAACTTCTTCCTTGTAAGCTGATTGATGGGTATACGAATAACAAGAAGGTTATGGATTACAAAAACATCAGTGCTGATGAGTTTTGAAGTGTTGTTTTACATGAAAGGGGGTAAGTAGCGGAAGCCCGCTACTTATCTAAAATGAACTATAGTGCTTTTTTAACTTCAGCTGGAAGTAAAACGGTATCGATAACATGAATGACACCGTTTGATGTATTTACATCGGCTTTAATGACGGTAGCGTCGTTAATCATCACTTTTCCCATGGCGGTAACCACAGTAACATCAGTGCCTTCTACGGTAGTGGCACTGGTTAACGACATAACATCTTCAGCCATCACGTTACCTGACACCACATGATAAGTAAGCACTTGTGCTAGTAATGCCTTGTTTTCAGGCATAAGTAACATCTCTACAGTGCCTTTTGGTAGCTTAGAGAACGCTTTGTTTGTTGGGGCGAATACCGTGAAAGGCCCATCACCTTTTAATGTATCAACTAAATCCGCAGCTTTAACTGCCGCCACTAAGGTAGAAAACATCTCTTTACTAGCTGCAGTATCAACGATATCTGCCTTCTTCGATTCCATATGATGCCCAGCAAATGCTGATAGACTTATCAAGCTCATCATTACTAACGGGATTAACTTAACCATAAATACCTTCCTTTAATTGTGGTAGAACATAAATTGATGTCGCGAGAATGGTTACGTGCCCTCTACCAAATATGATGATTAAGTTTACGTAATAGAAAGAGACAGGTTAGGTGCGGATGTAAATATAATGTTAAATTTCACTGGCTGCGCTATACTTCTCTAAGGTGTTAATAGGGGAGGGCTGCTTTATGTTACTTCGACAACTTATTATCGCACTACTCGTTTTATTCAGTTCAGCTATGCTAGGTTGTGCTAGCACTGCGCCTGTTGTTGCCAAGAATCCTTATCCAGCATTACACGATCATTTATTTCCAAGCTATGCGTCTTTTCCGATTGAAACGGAAGAGGAAGTCTTTGCACTAGAAGAAGATGCTCAGTTATTTGTAGACGAGGCGGTCTTTGAGTCAGGAGGAAAGACAACCAACGTAAAAGGCCTGATCTCATCAATTTTTGATCATTCTGAAATGGGGTTATTGTACCGCAGCAATGCGAATTCGATTGCTAGTGAGACGTTTTATAATCGTTCGGCGAACTGCCTTTCTTTGTCTATCATGACTTATGCTATGGCTCAGTACGCGGGCTACGATGCCACATTCTATGAAGTAGATATACCCGAATATTGGACCCGACGTGACGGCTTCAGTTTCTTAAATGGTCACGTTAACTTAACCATAAATGTACCTAAAAACCCGTTAGTGACTAACATCGGACCAAGTCGCGCAGATGTTGATTTTGACCCGCAAATGATTAGAACGCACTTCCCACGTGTACCCGTTACGAAGCGCCTTGTACTGTCTATGTTCTATAACAATAAAGGCGCTGATGCGCTTATCGCGAACAGTTATACTCGGGCATATAGTTACTTTAGGGCTGCTGCGGTGTTATCACCAGAGTTACAACAAAGTTGGGTTAATCTAGGTGTGTTGTACCGTATGGTAGATGCATTTGAAGCCGCCGAGCAAAGTTATCGTTTCGCCTTAAATATCGATGAAAAGAACCTGACAGCATGGGACAACTTGTCCATTTTGTATTACCACCAAGGGCTATTTGATAAATCAGCAGAGATTAAAGCGAGGGTAGAAGCGCAACGAAAAGAAAACCCCTTTTATCATTTCATTCTAGGGGAGCAAGCATTGGATGACGGGGAGTTTGCAGACGCATTGGAACACTTCCAGCGGGCGCTTCGCTTAGACAATACAAGACACGAGGTGCTCTTCGGGTTGGCCAAATCATATTACGAGCTAGGTGACATCAATAACGCTGAACGATATATAAAACGTGCTATTCAATTTGCGCCCAATTCGCAAGATGAGAATCGTTACATGAGCAAGCTTTCTACGATTGCTCGCAATTACTAGCTACTCGACGCATAGGTGATTACCTATTTAAAGTGGCATAAGTGTCAATAAATCGTACTAGCAAAAAAGCCACGTTAAAACGTGGCTTTATTTTAAGAGAATAGCACTCTCTAGATAACACCTAGTTCTTTCAAACGCTCTTGCAGATATGTACCTGCAGTATGACGTTCTGAAAGCTTTACATCCGGACGAGGGTGTAAGAACAGTGGTAATGAAATACGCGACTTGGTCATGTCTGCGCCATCTGGATTCACAACACGGTGAGTGGTTGATGGGAAGTAGTGACCTGAAGCTTCTTGAAGCATGTCACCGATATTCACAATCAGGCTACCAAAATCGCAAGGTACGTCTAACCAACTGCCGTCTTGCGCTTTTACTTGTAACCCAGGTTCGTTAGAAGCAGGAAGGATAGTAATAAGATTAATATCTTCGTGAGCCGCCGCGCGAATAGCATCCACTTCTTCTTCGCCACTTAAAGGTGGGTAGTGAAGTACACGTAATAGGGTCTGATCTGAATCTTTGATCATGTCGCCTAAGGGTTGGCTATATTTGTCGCTGACTTCTTCTGGCGAATGTTTCTCAATCCAACCTAAAAGCTCAGAAGCAAGCGTGTTTGCTTCTGAATAGTACTGCGATAGTAAAGGACGAAGTTCGTCAGGGCATTGACCCCAAGGGTAATAATGGAAGTACTCTTTAATATCTTTTTTCGTGAAGCCTTTGGCTACCTCTGAAACACTTTGAGGGAAGAATCCATCTTGCTTGCCTTTGTTGTAAAGGTAGTCATTTTTTTCTTCACTATCGAAAAATCCTTGCCAGCTATCGTAAATGCCTTGCACGAGTGATTGTTGAATTGGGTGGTTTTTCAATACCCCAAAGCCCGTCTCTCGTAGTGACTTAACGAATTCTTCTTGGGCGTTTTCCGCCGTGTAATCAACAGCAACTAATTGCATAACTTTATCCCGTTTATTTTGATTGCGGCATTATAAAGGTAGACGGGCCGCCAAAAAAGCTTTGGTAGTTGACTTAAATCAGTCAACGTCATCTAAGAAGCCTAATGTAATCAATGTAGACCATTTAGTCTACATTTGGGCAAAAACTTAGCCTAAAACTTAATCTAGTACTTCAATCTGACAGTTTAGCCAAGTGTTAAGTAAAAGCCTGCAAGCGCTGCGCTCATCAAGTTTGATAGCGTTGCCGCAACAACTGCTTTTAGGCCTAACTGAGCAATTTCTTTTCGGCGTGTAGGTGCCATAGCACCAATGCCACCCATCAAAATAGCAATAGAGGACAAGTTTGCAAAACCACAAAGTGCAAAAGTGACAATAGCTTGCGTTGATTCAGACAGGTTAGGTTGGTGCTCAAGGTAGTTAAGGTAAGCCACAAATTCGTTAACGACCATTTTCTGACCTATAAAGCTTCCTGCTATCTGCGCTTCTTCCCATGGAACGCCAATTGCCCATGCTAAGGGTTGAAGAATGTAACCCATAATCCCTTCAAAGGTGACGTTTTCATACCCTAATAAACCCCCTGTCCAACCCACTAGGCCGTTGAACATAGCAATTAGGGCGATGAATGCAAGTAGCATAGCGCCCACGTTTAATGCGAGTGTCATCCCAGATGCAGCACCGCTAGCAGCTGCATCGAAGACATTGGCGTAGCCGGTGTCTTCAGCGTCTATTTCGCTTAAGCCGTCTTTAGGTTCTTCCGTTTCTGGCAGAATAATTTTTGCCATCAACATACCGCCAGGCGCCGCCATAAAGCTTGCAGCGAGTAAGTATTTTAAGTCTACGCCCATACCCGCATAACCCGCCATTACTGAACCAGCAATAGAGGCTAGGCCACCTACCATCACGGCAAATAGCTCAGAACGCGTCATATGAGGTATGAAAGGGCGAACTACCAATGGGGCTTCTGTCTGCCCTACAAATATGTTTGCTGCCGCTGACATAGATTCAGGACGACTGGTTCTTAATACCTTTTGAAGGAAGCCACCAATCACTTTAATAATTAAGCCCATCACTTTTAAGTGATATAGCACCGCAATAAGTGATGAAAAGAAAACGATAACGGGCAACACATTAAAGGCGAATATAAATGCAATGGACTTATCGCCAATAGGACCAAAGAGAAAGTTAATTCCATCTTGACTGTAGGCAATGATGTTAGCAACAAACCCTGTTGCTGCTAACAGAACTTCTTTGCCAGGCTCAGAATACAGAACAAATGCGCCGATTAAAGCTTGCATAGCAAAGGCGCCACCGACAGTACGCAAACTAATGCTGCGTTTCGCCGACGAAAGCGCGAATGCAATACCTAAAAGGACTGCAATGCCCAATAAACTCACCATAATATCAATCCTTTATAGAAGCGCTTGCTGTATGTGAGATTTGATCACATCTAGAGCAATTTGGTTTTTACCACCTTGTGTAACTACTACATCAGCAGTGAACCGACTTGGCTCGATAAATTGGTGATACATGGGTTTTACCGTTTCTTCGTACTGTTTGGCAACTGACTCGATAGTGCGCCCACGCTCTTTAATATCTCGTATCATGCGGCGCATAAGACAAATATCGAGTGGGGTATCGACAAAGATTTTAACGTCATAAAGTGGCAGAAGATCTGCACGGGCAAGCAGCATAATTCCTTCAAGAATAATGACTGGCGCTGGGTTCAAACGTTCGGTGTCCGGCAGGCGAGTATGCGTTTTAAAGCAGTAGTGAGGATAATCAATAGGCTGACCATCTCTAAGTGCTTGCAAATGCGCTTTAAGCAATTCATGCTCAAAGGCGTTGGGGTGATCGTAATTGTTTTTCTCTCGTGCTTCCATGGGCAAGTGGTCTTGTGCGCGATAGTAATGATCTTCGCGAAGCACTTGCACAGGCCTTCCTTGAGCAGAGAAGCCGTTAAACAAATTTTCGGTAAACAGTGACTTTCCAGAGCCTGAAGCTCCAGAAATGGCAATAATTAAAGGCGATTGCATAATCTTAGAAAGCTGATTTTATTGGAGCAAAGATACGCGTTTAACCTCTATGAATCAATGTTATATTCATACCAATTGGTCAAATGGATCGCTATTTGCTAGCCGAATCAATAACATTCGCTTAATTTGAGCGCGTTTTCATTTCTTAATTTATTTTCATATTACGGTCATAGTTGATTAAAAAATAGCTAATTCCCTATGATTTCGACATCGTCAGGAGATAAATTTGTAAGCGCATAAGAGTGTTGTTTTGAACGAGAGCCTTCACCTTGGGCACGTGGAGGATAATAACGTTCTTTCTCCTCAGGATACAAAGCAAACACCTCATCAAGTGATGCCCTGATTTCACTTAACGTCTTGTCTAAATTAGCGTTAAAGTCTGGCCTTTTACGTTTTGTATGCCCTAACTCAATTAATCGCGAAAAAGCTTTATTGGCGAGTGTAATAAGCTCAATAGGTACATCTTTATGTGGGGGAAGCGGGTGATCTGGGTTCTCTGTGCAATATTTGACAAGCGCTGTATAAAAGCAAAGAGGCTTGTTTTGCAATATAACAACGGTGTCATTCACGCTATTCCCTAACGTCTTATCTCGTAAATTGATAACCAGTTTAGGCTTAGGTGGGGCAACTAACTCTTCACTGACAGTATGTTTTGCCTTTCGCTGTCTAGGGATTGCAAACGCTGGCGCGAGCAATACTGATATTACTAACGCCCACCAACTAAACGTTAGGTTTTGATACATGGGAAGCGATTGCATGGTTAGTGTAATTTGTTGCTCAGCGTTTTCAAATACAAGTGTATGGGATAAGCTGTATTCAGGGTAAGTTACATCAGCGCTTACCCCCTGAATTGATGCGACTCTAATAGGATAATTATCAGCCGCTAAATCTTCGTTAATAGTCGCGATATAGCGCCCCACCGCATAGGTGTTTACGGGTGTGTTTAGTGTTGCATTCCCAACATCAAGAAACGCACTGTCCAATATTATTCTTCTTTCTACATTGTCTTTCGCATTATGGCGAGCAGACTGGATACCAATAATCTGACCAAACGTACTGATGATTTGAAGTACCGCAAAGAGTATCAGTGCACAGATTAGGGTAAATGGGCGAACAGTTGACATCATACTACTCATCTTCACTACATCCATTCACGAGAACTAGGGTTTTATAATAGGGACGTGCGTGAGAATCGGCTATGTCTTTCACTACAGACTGCATGGCGCAGAGTAAATCAGTGTTTTGCATTTGCATCTTCAAAAACCATTGCATGCCGCTAACACTTTTTAATAGAGGCGTTGCATAGTTCTTGGACAAAATTTGCGCATCTTCTTCGGCCCAGTACGATGAAATAATATCAACTTCACCAGCAAGCAATGCTCTGCGCAAATCTTTGTGGGAATTGAAGTACACAATGTTCACGTTATTCTCAGTTAACCCAAGGTTTTGAAGTATGGTTTTTGGAACTATGTGCCCTGAGCGGCTGGAAGGGTAATCGAGCAGGCCAATTCGCTTGCCAAGCAAGTACTCTTTTTCAAGCAGGGGTTTTTCACGCTGAGATATAAAGAAAGCGCTGTAATTGGGGTGCGAGGCGATTAGGGTTAAACCATAAATTTGATCTGCACCGAAAGCATCTACTACATTACGTTTAATTAGCGCTAAATCGACCACTCCGTGGTTTATATATCGAAAGGTATCATAGTCGCTTTGCCCGACGATGACCCTGACTTGGCCAAATTGCCTTTTGATGATTTTGTTGTCGCATAAACGTTCTAACGCCATATTCGCGATAGACCCATCTGTGACATACACTGAAAAGGTATCTAAATTATTTTGTAACTCGGTTTGGCAGGTTAAAGTTCGACCAGTTTGAGGAGGCACAGGAATAAATTCTATTTTCTTTGAAAAATAGCCAGCGCTACCGCAAACAAGTGCGGCAATAAGGAGTATGAACCACCTTCCGGTAGCAATAATTCTGACTTTTGGCAAAAAAATAACCAAATGAGTTAGTGATTTATGTGCTGATTTCATCAGCTAAGGTTATTTATTGCAATAGGTAAATTTATTTTAATTGGTTATAATCATGAAAAATAAGTGTTTTTTACAAATCAGACTGAATTTTGTTAAACGCTGTTTATTAGTCCATGATATGTCATCAATAGAAACCACAAGAACAAGTCAGACGACCTTGGTTTTGATAAGTAAAATAACTTGACCAAATGGTCAGGTGTGTGGTGCAAAAAATGAGATGAAATCACGTCACGGAATTGACGCAGAATTGACGAAATATACAAAACTGTAATAAATATGACACGAAGGTCTATAACAATTTCATCCACTTAAAGAAGTCTTTTAGTCAATATCAGAGGTCGTAGAGGGGAATAAATTCCCTCTGCGCTAAAAAAAGAATTTTAAACAAAAAGGGAAACACACATGTACTCATCAGCTAAGCTCAGCCGCGTTGCTGCAGCAGTTGCATTAACAGTGGGTCTAACCACGACTGCAATGGCTCAAGTAACGTCTTCAGATATGAATGGCCAAATCGTCGGTCCAAACGGCAACCCTGCTGTTGGAACCGTAGTTAAAGTCACTCACGTACCAACTGGTGCGGTTAAATCAGTCACAGTAAATAGTGCTGGTACATTTAACCTTCGCGGTTTACGTGTAGGTGGTCCTTACACTGTTGAAATCGACTCAGATGAATTTGCAGATCAAACGATCAGCGATATTTACCTAGAGCTTGGTGAAGCAGCAACTATCCAAAGAACACTTGAATCTGCAGCTGATTACGAAAATATCGTAGTAACGGCTTCTCAAGTAGGTAGCTTGGCGTTCGGTCAAACTGGCCCTTCAGCAAACTTTGATTTGGCAACACTTCAACAAGCGCCAGCGATTAACCGTGATATCACTGATATCGTTCGTATTGACCCTCGTATCTATGTAGATGAAGGCGGTAGCGGTGGCATCCAGTGTGTGGGTAAAAGCCCTCGTTTTAACAGCTTGACGGTTGATGGCGTTCGCATGAATGACCTTTTCGGTCTTAACTCGAACGGTTACCCTACAGAAAGAATGCCTTTCTCTTTTGACGCTATCGAAGGTGTGTCAGTAGAAATTGCTCCTTTTGATGTAATTTACGGCGGCTTCTCTGCGTGTAACATCAGTGCAGTAAGTAAAACAGGTACTAACGAAGTTCATGGTTCTGCGTTCTACGACTATGGTAGCGACAGCCTACGTGGTGACTCACTTGAAGGTGATGATATCAACCTTGGAAGTTACACTGAAAAACGTTACGGCTTCACAGTGGGTGCACCGCTGATTAAAGATAAGCTATTTGTTTTTGCTGCTTACGAAAAACTAGAAGGCGCAAACACATTTGACCGTGGTGCTATCGGTTCTGGCGCAATTAATGAAGTTGCGCTTACACAAGCACAACTTGAACAAATTCAGTCTGTATCTCAGTCATTATATAACTTTGATGCTGGTACAACGCCACTTAGCATGCCTAACGAAGATGAAAAGCTTCTTGTTAAGTTAGACTGGAACATTAACGAAAACCACCGTTTTGCGTTTACGTACAACTATAACGATGGAAACAACTTCTCAGAATCTGACGGCGACGCAGATGAGTTTGAACTATCTAGCCACATCTACGAGCGTGGCGCAGAGCTACAATCATTTGTTGGTGTACTTTACTCAGATTGGACAGACAAATTCTCGACTGAAATCCGCGTTTCTCGCACAGAGCTAGATAACCTCCAGCGTTCTATGTATGGTGACGGCACTCCAGGCGGTAACGACTTTGGCGAAATTAAAATTGAGCTAGGTAATGATACAGATACTTCTGAAGACGACCTTACGGTTTTCTTAGGTTCTGATGACAGCCGTCAAGCTAACGACTTAGACTGGGAAGCGTTAAGCCTAATGTTCCGTGGTAACTATTACTTCGACAACGGCCACGCGTTAACTTTCGGTTACGAGAGCGACAAACTAGATATCTACAACCTTTTCGTTCAGCACTCTGAAACCTCTATTACTTTTGAAAGCTTAGAAGATTTCACTAACGGAACAAATGCAGAAATCGAATACGGTTATGCATATTCTGGCAACCTATTAGACCGTGCTGCTGAGTGGGGTTACACGTCACACTCTACTTACGCACAAGATGAGTTCTATCTTACTGATGATTTGAAAGTGGTTGCGGGTTTACGTTATGACTGGATCACAACATCAGACGAGCCTGTTGGAAATGCTGATTTCGTAGCTGGGAACGGTTATGACAACACAGCTAACCTAGACGGTCTTAGCTTACTACAACCACGTGTTGGCCTTAACTACACGGTAAGTGACTCAACTGAATTACGTGGTGGTGTTGGCTTATTCTCAGGTGGTAACCCGAACGTATGGATGACAAACAACTATCAAAACACCAACGTTATTGGTGGTGAAGTTGAAGGTGAATACGCTGACTTATTTGACGGCAGCATCACATGGGTTAATACAGAAGACGGCGTAACAGCTGGCCCTGGTTACTCAGTACCTTCTGATTTAGACGAAGAAATGTCTTCTGGTGCAGGTAGTAACTTTGAAAGTAACAACCTAGATCCAGGCTTCGTAATGCCTCGCGAATGGAAAATCTCTGCGGGTATGACTCACATCAATGATGAAGATTACGTATTCAACTTAGATTTCCTTTTAAGTGTGACGCAGAAACAAGCCATGATTAAATATGTGGGTCTTGAGCGTGTAGGCACAACTGACGAAGGTTACCCTGATTATGACTCAGTAGGTTACGGTTCACTTGAACTGACTAACTCTGATGAAGATTCAGTGTCTTACTCACTAACAGCGACCATGAACAAGTCTTGGGACAACGGTATTACTTTCACCGGTGGTTATAACTACAGCCACGCTGAAGATGTACAACCAATGACGAGTTCAGTAGCGTTCTCTAACTTCCAGTACAGAGCATTTACCGACATTAACGAAGAAGTATCTTCAGTGTCTGATTGGAATATCGAGCACCGCTTTACTGCTGACCTTCGCTACACCACTGAACTTATCGACGGTTACAGCACTATCTTCTCTGCTTATGCAGTAGCGCAGTCTGGTCGTCCGTTTAGTTACACCATCAGTGGTAACTCTGTATATGGCTATACGCCATACCTTGAAGGTAATAACGTATTACCGATTGGCGCAGAGCGTAATGATGAAACTAGCCCTTGGTGGGTTAAAGTGGATATCGCAGTTAGACAAAACATTCCTGCGTTCCGTGAAGATCACTCTGCTCAGGTTTACTTCGTAATGGATAACTTCACCAACTTCATCAACGATGATTGGGGTATTTTGGAAGAAGTTAATTTCAACACAGCCTCTCTAGGTACTTCATCTCCTGAAAGCCGTCAGGGTGATGCATCGCTTTGGGAAGTACGTGTAGGTATTGACTACCGCTTCTAAGCAACAGTTTAAAAACCAGTTGTAGTGTTAAATGCCACTTTCCAATTTTGGAAGTGGCATTTTTTTATCTTGCAAATCAACTTCTCCTAATGTTTCTCATCGCATTCCCTGCCTTTTTCTGATCTAACTATTACTGCCATACGAACGAATAACTAAATGAATTGTTCACATGGAGAACTTATGTCTAAACATATATTAATGGTAATGACCTCACATGAATTGTTAGGTGATACAGGCAAGAAAACAGGAATGTGGCTGGAAGAGTTCGCGTCACCGTATTACGCGTTCAAAGATGCGGGGTATACCATCACCTTAGCTTCACCTATGGGCGGCCAAGTGCCAATCGACCCAAACAGCTTGGCAGATGATGCCATGACCGACGATGCTATCCGTTACACAAAAGATGAGGTTGCAAGAAGCGCAATGTCCTCAACTATTGTGTTGGAAGATGTTCGTGCAGATGAGTTTGATGCTGTGTTCTATCCGGGCGGCCACGGTCCGCTATGGGACTTATCTGACAATACTCACTCCACAATGCTAATTGAAGATATGGTGAAAGCCCAGAAGCCTGTAGGCGCTGTTTGCCATGCTCCTATCGTACTTAAAGAAGTAAAACGCGCCGATGGTGAATTTTTTATTAACGGCAAAACCGTTACTGGCTTTTCAAATAGTGAAGAAGACGCAATGGGGTTAACCGACGTAGTGCCTTATTTAGTGGAAGATGCGCTTATCAGTAAAGGCGGTAAGTATGAAAGTACCGAAGACTTTGGCGTTAAAGTGTGTGTTGATGGTCTTTTGGTGACGGGGCAAAACCCAGCATCATCAGGACCCGCAGCAGAAACGCTTATTAAGGTACTTTCGTAGCGTACTTCAAGCACTTACACTACTCACTTAGCCCGTGTTGTCTAATTGACAGCTGGTATAAGGGGTTTATAAAGCGTTAATGATTACGAAAATAAGAAAACGCCGCTGACTGTGTTCTATCTCAAACAGATTAGAGATAGAACACAGGAAATGCGGCGTTTTTTATAAGTTAAATGTTAGAAGCTCGCTTGAACGTTGAAGCTCATAGTACGACCTAGTGGGTCATACAAAGAGTCATCATATCCGCGCCATTCCCCAGGTGCATACTCTTCAAGTTCATCGGTAATGTTGGCAATTCCGGCAGAAACCTTAACATTATCGTTCACATGATATGAAACCGTCACATTATGCTTAAAATAGTTGTCGGCATAATCGTAGTAATCGTAATAGGTTTCACCATTGGCGCCGATGAAGAGTGTTCTCCATGAGGCTGTCCACTTATCACCGTCTGTCCAATCTACCGTCAAGTTAGCGCGATTATCAGGATAGAATAATTCACCTGCCCACTCAGTACCTTCTTCTTCGTAACTAAATACGTGAGAGTATTCAAGGTTAACCCCGAAGTCTCCAATTTCAGTGGCCAGATCGTAGTTCGCGGTAATATCAAAACCGTTGGTCTTCACTTCTGAGTAGTTTGTGTAACCAGAGGTAATAGACGTAATTTTACCATCGCTATCACGAACGATACTGCTAGACGTACCATCTAAGTCAGCGGCAATTAAGTCATCTACATCAATATCTTCAATTTTATTTTCGTAGTCATATTGGTAGTAAGACACTTCAAGTGATAAATCATCAGTGACATCGTAAACCACACCAAGCGTAAGCGACTCAGAGTTTTCTGGGCTAAGGTCAGGGTTACCGCCGTAATAGGTTAGGTGTTGCTGACCGGATGAGCAGTAACTATCGTCGCTACCAGGATTATCTAGTGTATCGCAGTAATAGGTATCGTACGCGCTTGGGAAGCCGTAAGAAATGGTTGCGAACATTTCACTCATTGTAGGTGTACGGAAAGCTTCTCCCCAGCTAGCACGAAGTAACAGTGACTCAGTTGGGCGCCAGCTGATACCTAGCTTAGGTACGGTATCTGAGAACTCAGAGGTTGAAATGCTTTCGCCTGTATCCCCTTCAAGCTCGTACCCGTCGTAACGAAGTGCGGCAGATACTTCCACTTCATGGGGTAGTTCGATAGCAAACTCAGTATAGTAAGACTGTCGCTCACGAGTCGCATACACGTCGTCACCGCCCGAACCGCCTGAAATAATACCCAAGCCCGATTCAGGGTCAGATATCTGCTCAAAATCAAGGTAAGAGTACTCAGCGCCGAAAACAGCACTCACTGTCATGAAGTTATTCGAGAAAACTTCGCCAGAAATGCTGCCGTCAATAATGTCACGCATCTGTGTAGACTGGTAGGTGCCAGTGTGATCAGCGCTAGCTAATAGCTCTGCATTATAAGCAGACCAGTCGTCGGTACTTAAACCTTGAACATTAAATAAATCCAACTGTTCAGTATCAATTAAATCTTGTACAACTGTGTCGTTAACTAAGTTGTAATTGAATACCTCTTCTTTTGCCGATGTGCGCTGGTAATAAACCTGCCAGTCCCACTCGTTTCCACCAATATCGGTGTAACCTTCAAGCCCTGTTACCATTTCAAACGTGGTTTTTTCGGTTTTCGTATCACGTGTTCCCAAGCTAGCGGTACGGAAGTAAACAGCGCCATCTTGACCATAAGGGTTCATTGCGTTATCCGCATCGATGGTCAGCGAAGATGTAGATACTGGGGTAGCAGCATAACGAGTGTCTGTAGATGTCTGTAGTGCAGAGAAACGAGTAATAAGTTGCAAGTTCTCTGCTAACTCGTACTCGATTTTAGTCATTAAAGAGTTTTTCTCAGACGCGCCATAAAGCCAAGTGGTATTACCGTAGTAATAACCACAACGATCAGATTCAATCGATGTGTCAGCCACATCGCCACACAAATCTTCGTTATAAAGATACGAACTAGTATTTGTATCATAGAAATTGGCAACAGGGCTGTAGGTTGAATAGCTATCTAGTGCATTTTCGCCTGAAACTGCTACATCGGTGACTTCTTGAGTGTTTTCATGCTCAGCAATGAAAACGATACTACCTTTGTCATTGGTTACGCCGGCTGAAAAGTTGTACTTGCTAGAGTTGCCACCGTCAGCACCTGGATCTTCAAAGCTATAACCTACATTTACGCCATCAAACTGCTTCTTAGTAATAATGTTAATTACACCTGCCACGGCATCAGACCCGTAAATGGCGGAAGCTCCGTCGCGAAGAATTTCAATGCGCTCTACAATTGACATTGGGATCATCGACATATCAGAAGATGAGCCACCGTCGTACCCTAAACCTGGTAGGCGACGGCCATCCATAAGCACTAGCGTTGCGCCTGCACCCAGACCACGCAAGTTTACTTCACTAGACGCAGATGCGCCGCTGCCGTAGCCAGATTGGCCGCGAAATGAACCGAAAGTGTTAATCGAAGAGTTACGTAACACTTGGGCAACCGATGTATCGCCAGATAACGCGATAGATTCAGCAGTAATGACGGTAACGGGAGATACCGATTCAAGGTCAACCCGTTTAATACGCGAACCAGTAACCTGAATTTTTTCAACAGGCTCTACTGCGTTTTCATCATCACTTTGAGCGAATGCCATCGGCGAAGCCATTATGCTAGCAGAACCCGCTAACATAATGCTGCGCTTAATCGCGGTGCTTAGTTTATTCGTGTTAAACATTTAAATTCCCCTTGTCGAAGGTGATTACATTTAGTAATTACAAAGACGTTTATTAGTTTTTATTTTGAACAGATGTTTTCTGTCGGGAGAATTAAGCACTTCGTCGCGCTATTTGGCAATTTACAAAGTGTATAATTTGTTCTATTTAGACTTAATTTACTTTAATTATACGCAGGGCGGTGAAACCTTTACGCTCCTATACATTTGTAAAATAATTCTTATGCTTTTTATCTTTTTGGCTTGTTTAAAAATAAAACGAGGTTTGCATGGATAGAAATTAAAAATAATGTGAGAGGTAGATAGTGTGCAGGTTTAGCATGCAAATAGTGCGGGTTTAGTGAAGGGCTTGTGTATTAGGGGCGCAGGTGTAGCGTAGACGCGGGGCAGTTAAATATCATGTGAAGTTTAAAATGGGAGGGTGTTGTATCGAAGATGAAAATAGGTTCTATTATTTGAAAAATTAAAAGCGATTTTTTCTGATTTATCGTTTATTTTTTTGTGGGGAAAGGTTGTGGTAAAAGGTAAGGTGGCTTTTAATTTAATTTGGATAGTTGGATGTGCTTTTTAATGTTATAAGGTTGGTGGTGAAATTTAATTCTATAACGTATAAAACATTTAATTGTGGTTTTCGAATTCTTTACTTTTCTTTCCTTATTCTTTTCTAAGTCTATGATAATTTAAATGCACAGCTACCAAGTTGTTTTGTATCTCCCTGGTACAAATTCTTAACCGCCATCTTGTTATGGCGGTTTTTTTTGCTTAAAAATTTAGTCGGGCCTTATACATTCTCGAATAAGTCTTCTACCCGTTGGCGTAATTCTTCAATAAGGGTCACGTCAGCAGGGGCAATAAAAATGGTATCGTCGCCCGCAATGGTACCAAGCACACCATCTTTTTTGCTTAATGAGTCAAGCAAGCGTGCAATGAGTTGCGCTGCACCTGGGCTGGTGCGAATAATCACCATCACATTATTATGCACAATGTCGAGAACAAGTTGCTTTAACGGGCTTTTAGCAGTAGGCATACCCAGTTCAGGCGGTAGGCAGTACACCATATCGCCGCGAGCATTGCGGGTACGAACTGCGCCAAATTTACTTAGCATGCGGGAAATTTTAGATTGGCTAATATTGTCATGGCCTTGAGTTTTAAGGGCATCGACAATTTCACCCTGAGACCCATAGCTTTCCGCTTTCAAAATTTCTTT
The DNA here is from genome assembly GCF_902506055.1 of Alteromonas sp. 38. Classification (NCBI taxonomy): domain Bacteria; kingdom Pseudomonadati; phylum Pseudomonadota; class Gammaproteobacteria; order Alteromonadales; family Alteromonadaceae; genus Alteromonas; species Alteromonas sp. 38. The sequence continues at coordinate 3,993,216 of NZ_LR733300.1, read as the reverse complement.
AAAGGCTTTAATCAGTTGCTCTTGTTTTGCGTTGGCCATAGCATCCTGCACATCTGTTAACGTTAATAAGTTAAATAATCGTATATTTTATATTGTGCCTTACAGGTGACCTTTGCGCAATTTAATTGCATAATCATGCATGATAGTGAATATCGACATAAAATTGCCTTAAATGGCCGTATTAAGACCATCAGATGATTGAGTTTTCCCCCGCGTTGCATTAGTGTGACGTTCCGTTTAAATACGTGAGTAATCCCATAGGAGAAATGGTATGAAAGTAGCCGTGTTAGGTGCTGCCGGTGGTATTGGCCAAGCGCTGTCTTTGTTGTTAAAAACACAATTGCCAGCTGGTTCTGAGCTAGCGCTTTATGATGTAGCGCCAGTTGTTCCTGGTGTAGCTGTTGATTTAAGCCACATCCCAACTGCAGTAAAAGTAACCGGTCACGGTAAAGATGACCTAGCTGGTGCATTAACAGGTACAGACGTTGTTCTTATTCCTGCTGGTGTTCCGCGTAAGCCGGGCATGGATCGTTCAGACTTGTTCAACATTAACGCTGGTATTGTTAAGAACCTTATTGAAGGTGTTGCTGACAATTGTCCAGATGCTTGTGTTGGCATTATTACTAACCCAGTTAATACAACAGTGGCGATTGCTGCTGAGACGCTTAAAGCGAAAGGTGTTTATAACAAGAACAAATTGTTCGGTGTTACTACCCTTGACGTAATTCGCGCCGAGACTTTCGTTGCTGAGCTTAAAGAAGTAGACGTTGCTTCTGTACACGTTCCAGTAATCGGTGGTCACTCAGGCACAACTATTCTTCCTTTGCTTTCGCAAGTTGAAGGTGTTGAGTTCTCTGACGATGAAGTTTCAAGCCTAACTACTCGTATCCAAAATGCGGGTACTGAAGTTGTTGAAGCTAAAGCTGGCGGCGGTTCTGCTACCCTTTCAATGGGTCAAGCAGCTGCACGTTTCTGCTTATCTTTGGTTGCAGCAATGCAAGGTGAGAACGTGGTTGAATACACTTACGTTCAAACTGACGACAGCGACGACGCTGCATTCTTCGCTCACCCTGTTCGCCTTGGTGCTAACGGTGTTGAAGAAATCTTGCCATATGGCGAGCTAAGCGCATTTGAAGAAAAAGCGAAAAACGACATGCTAGATGGCCTTCGTGGCGACATCAAGCTAGGCGTAGATTTCGTAACTGGCTAAAGCTAGGATTATGGGAGCGCTGCTCCCATGTACAAGGCAGGATTAGTAAGCTCTACACAAACACGCCGAGTATCCATCCATGGAGGCTTGGCAGTAGCATCCATGCTACTGACAGTTTGTTACGACCTTACTAATTCTGCCTTTTTGTTTGAGGTACCTACATAATCAATTCGCCGTAAATACTTCTCTGTAGGCTCCGCCACCGCATCCTTAGCAAGGGAGGGGCTACTATTTAATTTCAAACCGTTTATCTACTAACACGCACTCATCGCACTCAATAGATTTCATTTTTGTAAGACAGCATTCATGCTGCCGACAGTTTGTTACGACCTCAATAATCCTGCCTTTTTATTTGGGTAAATCACACGGCTGATGAGTTCATTTGTATTGTTAATATGCATGATACCCACCCACAGAGCAGAGATGTCGCCAGTAGCCGTATTGGCTAACGCTTCTATTGAATATCGGTAAACGTTTAAAAAGTTGCGAACGGATGATTGGTTCTGCTAATCATCTAATTGATAAGTGCTACTTAAGGTAGGTTTATTGTTTTTACCGGTAGTCGATTCTATTACTTTGCAATCGGTATCTATGTAGGGAGATAAAAACAAACGGTAGGCGCCAGCCATGACGAAATGCACTGCCAATGTATGCCTCAAAAAAGCGGTGTTCCCCGTTTTCATTTATCTGAAGTAATTTATCGTTATAGTCAGAGTCGCTCACACCTTCCTAGAGTCCTGAGGGTAAAGTAAACCGTTCAAATTGTGTTATAGGCATTAGCGCAAAAAAGGCGAGGGGCGGGTTTATAAGTGATCTGTTCAAATAAGAACTCCTGCCTAGGGATTAGTTACTAATATCGTTTGTTGCCCTATGATTTATCAACAAGCTTTTACAAAAAACGAGATAAAAGGCATAGAAAATTCATTGATATTGTCTACGCTTTCTTTAATTAATTCTACATGTCGGTGTTGATGAATAGCTTTATAAGGTCTTGTTTTCTCATCGTAAGGTTCAACGATTTCCTAATCGTTAAACCTATTCATCAGCATCGAAAAAACTCACTGTAGTAATATAAATCTAATAACTAGAATAATAACATGTCAATCAATCGGTTGGATTGATTAAGTGCTTTGTCGAACAGCAAGAGGTAACAAATATGAGTAACGCGAAGCTAGGCGATGTAAATGATTCAGATAGAAAGTGTCCCGTCATGCATGGTGGCCTTACGGCTACTGGCAGCACAAATATGGATTGGTGGCCTGAGGCGCTAAACCTAGACATATTGCATCAGCACGACACAAAAACCAATCCAATGGGTGACGAATTCAACTATCGCGAAGCAGTGAAAATGCTTGATTTTGATGAATTGAAAAAAGATATGATCGCGCTAATGACAGACTCTCAGTCGTGGTGGCCGGCAGATTGGGGGCACTACGGTGGCCTAATGATTAGGATGTCTTGGCACGCTGCCGGTTCGTATCGTATTGCAGATGGGCGTGGTGGAGCATCTACGGGCAACCAACGGTTCGCGCCACTAAACTCATGGCCGGATAACGTTAACCTTGATAAAGCGCGCCGCTTATTGTGGCCAATCAAGAAAAAGTACGGCAACAAGCTTAGCTGGGCGGATCTTTTAGTTTTTGCCGGCACAGTAGCTTATGAAAGCATGGGGCTTAAAACTTATGGTTTCGCATTTGGCCGCGCCGATATTTGGCACCCAGAAAAAGATACCTATTGGGGGGCTGAGAAAGAATGGCTAGCGCCAAGTGATGAGCGTTATAACGACGTTGAAACCCCAGAAACAATGGAAAATCCATTAGCTGCAGTGCAAATGGGGCTAATCTACGTGAACCCTGAAGGGGTGAATGGTAAACCTGATCCGCTTAAAACCGCACTACATGTACGTGAAACCTTTGCGCGTATGGCCATGAACGATGAAGAAACCGTTGCGCTTACGGCAGGTGGACACACCGTGGGTAAATGCCATGGTAACGGACGTGCGGAAAACTTAGGTCCTGATCCAGAAGGCGCTGATATTGCCGAGCAGGGTTTGGGTTGGATTAACCATGAATCACGTGGAATAGGTCGCGATACTGTATCAAGTGGTATTGAAGGTGCGTGGACGACTAACCCAACTCAGTGGGATAACGGCTACTTTGAACTGTTACTAAACTACGACTGGGAATTGAAAAAATCACCAGCGGGTGCTGAGCAATGGGAGCCTATTGACATTAAAGAGGAAGACAAGCCAGTTGATGTTGAAGATCCGTCAAAACGTTATAACCCTATCATGACCGATGCGGATATGGCGATGAAGATGGATCCTATTTATCGTGAAATTTCTGAGAAGTTTTACAACAATCCAGATTATTTCAGTGAAGTATTTGCTAAAGCATGGTTCAAATTGACTCACCGTGATTTGGGGCCAAAAGTACGTTATATCGGTCCTGAAGTGCCACAAGAAACGCTTATCTGGCAAGACCCTGTACCTGCAGGCAGCACGTCCTACGATGTGAATGCATTAAAAGCCAGCATTGCGGATTCCGGCCTAACAATTGGTGAAATGGTATCTACTGCGTGGGACAGTGCTAGAACCTTCCGTGGTTCAGACTTACGTGGTGGTGCAAATGGTGCCCGCATTCAGTTAGCGCCTCAGAAAGACTGGGAAGCGAACGAACCGGAAAAGCTAGCTAAGGTATTGTCGGTGTTGAAACCACTTGCTGAGGCAGCCGGTGTAAGTCTAGCAGATACCATTGTGTTGGCAGGTAATATAGGTGTCGAAAAAGCCATCGAAGCGGCAGGGTTCAGCGTTGATGTGCCTTTTTCAGCAGGTCGTGGTGATGCGACTGATGATATGACGGATGCTGATTCTTTTGCACCACTAGAGCCGCAGGCCGATGGTTTCAGGAACTACTTGCCGAAAGACTACGTGGTTAAGCCAGAGGAGCTGTTGTTAGACAAAGCTCAGTTGCTTGGGTTAACGGCTGCAGAGATGACGGTGTTAGTAGGTGGAATGCGTGCAATGGGAACAAATTACCAAGGCACTGCACATGGTGTGTTTACAGGTAGTGCTGGCTCACTAACGAACGACTTTTTCACGACTATCACCGATATGCAATACACGTGGAAGCCCACAAGTAAAAACACTTACGGCATTGTAGATAGAGTGTCCGGTGAGCAAGTTTATTCAGCGACTCGTGTTGACTTAGTCTTCGGTTCAAACTCTATATTACGTTCTTACGCTGAGGTTTATGCGCAAGACGATAATAAAGAGAAGTTCGTTAAAGACTTTGTTAGAGCTTGGACTAAAGTGATGAATGCCGATCGCTTTGAATTACAGGCTTAACATTCAGTTTGTAATGTAAACTCACTAAAAAGCCCGCTTCAAGCGGGCTTTTTTATTTGTGCTATTTGGTTAAATAGTATGATTACGTACCTATCAAGATAGGTACTAACCTGTATTACGCATCCCTGTTGCGATACCAGTAATGGTCACCATCATGGCACGCTCTAGTGCGGTATTTTGCGCATTGTCACCCGCTTTACGAATTCTATCTAGCAATTCGATTTGTAGGTAATGAAGCGGCTGCAAGTAAGCGGCGCGAATTTCCATTGATTCTTTACCCAATGGATCAGCTTTCATAATGTCGTCTTCGCCAGTTAATGCTAGCAATGAAGCAATACTTTCTTTAAGTTCCTCTCGAAGGGCTGCACCAAAATGCTTAAGCTCTTCCGGTACTAGGCGCTCATCGTAGGCTTCACTGATACGTGGATCCGCTTTATGGAATACCATGTCCAGCATCGATAAGCGTGAACGATAGAATGGCCATTCGGCAAACATTTCATTCACGACTTTTTCATTTTCCGCATTTTTCACGCTATCGATAGCACGCATTACACCTAACCATGACGGCAAGACTAGGCGTGTTTGCGCCCACGCAAATATCCAAGGAATAGCACGAAGACTTTCGATACCACCTTGTGGCTTACGCTTAGAAGGTCGGCTGCCTAACGGTAACTTACCAAGCTCTTGTTCAGGTGTCGCCACGCGAAAGTAAGGCACAAAGTCTTCGTCATGGCGCACAGTAGCGCGGTAGTTGTCGCGACCCTGACCTGCCATCGTGGTAATTAGTTCACGCCACTCTTCTTTTGGCGCCGGGGGTGGGAACAACATGGCTTCAATTATCGCGCTGGCATAAATGCCTAGGCTTCGTTTGGCCAGTTTAGGCATACCAAACTTATATCGAATAGTTTCGCCCTGTTCAGTAACACGGAATCCACCTTCTAATGAGCCAGGAGGCTGCGAATAAATAGCAGCGTGGGCAGGTAAACCACCTCGGCCAATTGTACCGCCACGACCGTGGAACAAGGTAAGTGAACAGTTAAACTCTTCAGCAATAGCCACTAGCGCTTCTTGAGATTGATACTGAGCCCAACCTGCCGCAAGTGCGCCGGCATCTTTAGCTGAATCTGAATAACCAATCATCACGAATTGACGGCCTTTCACATAGCCACGATACCAGTCGATAGAAAGCAATTTACGCATAACACTTGGCGAGTTGTTTAAATCGTCTAGCGTTTCGAACAAAGGTGCAACTGGCATTGGCCAATCAACACCGCTTTCTTTAAGCAGTAATTGAACGGCAAGTACATCTGATGGCTCACTCGCCATCGAGATAATGTAAATACCAAAACCGTGCTTGCTGTGCTTAGCCACTACTTTACAAGTATCAAGTACTTCTTTCACATCTTCCGATGCGCCCCATTGGGCAGGGAATAGTGGGCGCTTTGAGCCAAGCTCACGTAGCAAGAAGGCTTGTTTGTCTTCTTCGCTCCATTGTGAGTAGTCACCTAACCCAAGGTAACGTGTAAGTTCACTAAATACATCAGCGTGGCGTTCTGAATCTTGGCGTACATCTAAACGAAGTAGGTGAATTCCAAAAACGCGGGCACGGCGAATGGTATCTAGCAGTAAGCCTCTAGCGACTACATCCATGCCACAGTCGATAAGTGACTGGTGGCAAAGTAGTAGGGCTTCTAACAGTTCGTCGTTACTTTCAATCCAGTTAGACGTATCTGGGTTTTTACCGGCTAAATAATTAGCAATACCATCTCGGGTAGCGATAAAACGGTCTAGTAAAGGGCGAAGTAGAGCGCGGTAAGGCTCGTTCGCATCGCCTACTTTTTCACGCAGTGTGTTATTGCAGTCGTACATAGACAGTTCAACTTGCAAGCGGTCTAAGTCAAGCGCAAAAAGCTTCGCGGCACGTTTACGCGCCAAAAGTAATACTTGCTCGGTAACTTTAGAGGTTACAAACGGGTTGCCGTCGCGGTCACCGCCCATCCAAGAGCTAAATTGCACCGGTGAAGCATCTAGCGGAAGCGACACGCTGTAGTCTTCTTGCAAACGGCCATCTAGCTCGCGCAGGAAATCGGGAACAGCTTCCCACAGTGAATTTTCAATAACTGAAAACCCCCAACGAGCTTCATCAACAGGGGTAGGGCGCACAGAACGAATTTCCTCTGTGTGCCACGCTTGGCTAATTAAATCAGCAACACGAGTCTCTACCTTACTTCTATCTGTATCGGTTAAAGACTCTTGATGCACAGCCTGTAAGCAGTCTGCTAACTCTTTATGTTTATGAATAAGGGTGCGACGTGTGACTTCGGTAGGGTGAGCCGTTAATACTAAGTCGATGTTCAACTTTCCGACTGCTTCTTGCACTTTATCAGCCGTGAGGTCGGCTTTATCTAGATGCTTAAACAGTGCATCAATAGACGCGTCAACATTCATTGCACTGTTATATTCTTGCTCAGCAATATTCCCTAGGTTTAAAAACTGTGCGAAAGCACGGCCTACCGTCAACAAGTCGCTGTCGGTCATCGTTTTGAAAGTTTCTTTCAGTTCATCACTGCAACTCGTGTCTCCCTGATAAGACGCTCGGCCGTCTTTTCGAATCTTCTCAATGCGATCAAGCCACTCTTGGCCTAATTGGTTTTTGATGGTTTCACCTAGCGTTTTGCCAAGGTATCTAACTGTATCTTTTAGTTCAGCATCGTAATGAGTGTGCATGCTATCCTCCCAATTATATGGCCTTCACCATACTAAGTACTTAACAAGTTGTAAAACCACTTTGCGTTATAATTTACAATATTTTGTTCCATTTGCCCCCATCTATTTAATGCTCAAAGCAAGATAAATTATGGTGTGCTACACTCTTGCATCGGAAAATGCAGAAACATATTCGTGAAACGCGGTTTGTTTGAAATTTGTACTGCATTTGTAATTTAATTTCAGGAGTTCTTGTGACTGATACATTCAACACAGTGGAAACCCAAGCAAGTTACGGCATTGGTTTTCAAATGGGTCAACAATTGCAATCTAATCCTTTTGAAGGTTTAGCTATTGACGCGGTAGTGACAGGGTTAAAAGATGCTTTCGCGGGTCAAGCTCCGCAGGTTGATAACGACGCACTACGTGATGCATTCGGCGAAATCCATAAGCGTATGCAAGCTGAGAAAGAAGAAGCAAGCAAAGCGGTTATCGAAGAAGGCGTTAAGTTCCTTGAAGAAAACGCAAAGCGTGAAGAAGTTCAGGTAACTGAATCTGGCCTACAATACGAAGTATTGGCTGAAGGCGATGGCGAAACGCCAACTGCAGATAGCACGGTTCGCGTGCATTACCACGGCACACTTACTTCAGGTGACGTTTTTGACAGTTCTTACGATCGTGGTCAACCGGCTGAATTCCCAGTTGGCGGCGTGATCAGAGGCTGGACTGAAGCACTACAGCTTATGAAAGTTGGTGCTAAGTTGCGTTTATACGTACCACATGATCTTGCGTACGGTGAGCAAGGAGCTGGTGCAGCAATCGCACCATACAGCACGTTAATTTTTGATGTTGAATTGCTTGATATCTTAGGTTAATTCACTCAAAAAGGTGAGCTCTTGTGGGGGCTCACCTTTTTATTCACTTCACATTTAACGTCACACTTCACACTTCACTTTTCTCTCCCTTGCTCGACTTATACGTCCGTTCTTAAATTAGCATCTACCCTCGTTTTACATTAACTTCTAGCGTAATAGTCGTTAATCATTTTTGTTTTCGTATACATTCTATAGCGTTCCAAGATATTCTTTCGATATAGACGTTAAAAACAGTTTTCGTACTAGGCTACCCATTTGTACATGTGTATCTTTTTGATGAATAAGGTGTTCGGTGTGTATATTGATGTCATCTGCTCCGAGTTGTTATCAGCCTTTGCACGTTTACAATAGGCGCACGCATAAAAAAGGAAAATGAATATGGTTATCAAGCCTAAAGTGAGAGGCTTTATCTGTACAAACGCACATCCTGTGGGTTGTGCAAAGTCAGTAGAGCAACAAATTGCCTATATTGAAGAGAAAGGCAGCTTGGGTGATGGCCCTAAAAATGTGCTAGTCATAGGTAGTTCTACGGGTTATGGCTTGGCATCGCGTATTACTTCTGCATTTGGTTATGGAGCAAAAACCCTTGGCGTTTGCTTCGAAAAAGCGCCTTCAGAACGTAAAACTGGCACTGCGGGTTGGTACAATACTGCTGCTTTCCATCAGCAGGCAGCTAAAAAAGGGCTTTATGCTGAGACTATCAATGGTGATGCGTTTTCTGATGAAATTAAAGCGCAAACAATAGATAAGATTAAAGCCAATATGGGTAAGGTCGACCTTGTGATTTATAGCTTGGCGTCACCGCGCAGAACCGATCCAGATACGGGCGTAGTCTATAAATCTACGCTTAAACCTGTGGGGCGTGAGTACACCACCAAAACTTACGATACCGACAAAGACAAAGTGCATGATGTTACCCTAGAGGCGGCAAACGACGACGAAATCTTAAACACCATTAAAGTCATGGGCGGAGAAGATTGGGAGCGTTGGATGGATCAACTGGGCGAAGCTGGCGTACTTGCTGAAGGTTGCAAAACCACGGCGTATACCTACATAGGAAAAGCCCTAACGTGGCCTATCTATGGCCAGGCGACCATCGGAAAAGCGAAGGAAGACTTAGACAGAGCCGCTGCTGCTATCATTGGTAAAAACACCGAGTTACTCGTTGAAGCGAATGTCAGTTCGTTGAAAGCTCTGGTTACACAAGCCAGTTCTGCCATTCCTGTTATGCCGCTTTATATATCGTTAATGCAGGAAGTGATGAAGCGCGACGGGACCCATGAAGGCTGTATTGAACAAATACATGGGTTGTTCTCTACCTGCCTATTCGGTGATACACCTACATTAGATGAGGCAAACCGCTATCGCATGGACGGCATTGAAACCAATGACGTTACGCAAGCTAAAATTCAAGCCTTGTGGGACAAAGTGACCCAAGATAACTTTCATGAGCTAAGCGATTACGCTGGTTATCATCACGAATTTTTAAAACTGTTTGGTTTTGATATTGAAGGTGTTGATTACGAACAGGATATTGACCCACTCGTGAAATGGTAAAGGTTTACTATACTTAGTTAAGCCTAATATTGAGTAGAGCCGTCGAATAGACGGCTTTTTCGTTGTTTACTTACCACTTAAACGTAAATGGGGTTTACATTAAATTATAGAAAAGTTGCTCTTTATCTATGATTTGCGTGGCACAAACCGCTCGGTTAATGCTAAAATCCCGAAATTAAGCAGGGGTCTATTCTACCCCTACTCAACAACAGCGTTGATAGCAGTAATACAACAACAAAAATAAGTGTGAATTTTCACTGTTGGTCTATAAAAGAAAAGGCGTATAACGTCGCTTATACAATTGGAATATAAGTTACGGCTTCATAACAGGCTGACCGTAACAGTAAAAAATTCCGTCAATCTAAATATTAAAGGTGTTCAACACCTTAACAATAGTACGCTTTTGCATGCTGATAAGCAGGATTGTCTACGGTCATGCAAAAGAGTATTTCTATTAGAGTAGTGCGATTACATATGATAAAAATCAAGAAAGGTCTCGACCTCCCAATAGAGGGAGCGCCGAAGCAGGAGATCGCTGAAGGGTCTGCTGTTTCACGCGTTGCCATTCTGGGAGAAGAATATGTGGGTATGCGCCCTACCATGCACGTCCAAGTTGGCGATGTAGTGAAAAAAGGCCAGATGCTTTTTGAAGACAAAAAGAATCCTGGCGTTAAGTTCACTGCTCCAGCTGCGGGTGAAGTGGTAGAGGTAAACCGTGGTGCAAAGCGTGTTTTGCAATCAGTAGTGGTTAAGGTTAATGGCAGTGATGCTGTTAGCTTTGATAAAATTGCTGCAGACAAAATCGCGAGTACTGAGCGGGAGCAACTCCAATCAATCCTAGTTGAGTCAGGTATGTGGACAGCGTTGCGTACGCGCCCATTTAGCAAATCTCCAGCCCTCGACTCGATTCCAAATTCAATCTTTGTTACAGCAATGGACACCAATCCGCTAGCCGCGGACCCAGCGGTGATTATTGCTGAGCGCAACGATGACTTCGTAAACGGCTTAAAAGCGTTAACGCAGTTAAGTGGCGGCAAAGTTTATGTTTGTAAAGCTGCAGGCTCATCAGTAGCCACTGGCGATGCCGCAGTAGACGTAGAAGAATTCGGTGGACCACACCCAGCCGGCTTAGCAGGTACACATATCCATTATTTGGATTCTGCTGGTTTGAATAAAACGGTTTGGCATATTAGCTACCAAGATGTAATGGCCTTTGGTGCATTGCTTACTACGGGTGAGCTAGATGCCCGTCGTGTTATTGCTATTGGTGGTCCATCTGCTAAAAATCCTCGTCTAGTTCGTACCTCTATAGGTGCTGATTTAGAAGAGATGCTAGCAAACGAACAACAAGACGGTGACGTTCGTGTCGTTTCGGGTTCCGTGTTAAACGGCGTAACAGCACAAGGTGTTCACGGCTTCTTAGGTCGTTTCCACACCCAAGTATCACTGCTTAAAGAAGGTCGCGAGAAGAAATTCCTTGGCTGGATCACACCTGGTTCAGACAAGCATTCCGTCACGCGCGCTTATCTAGGCCACTTAGGTGGCAGCAAGAAGTTTGATATGACAACAACAACCAATGGCTCTGAGCGCTCTATGGTGCCAATTGGTAATTACGAACGCGTTATGCCCCTAGATATCATTCCTACGCTTTTGCTTAGAGATCTGATTTCTGGTGATTGTGACAGTGCTCAGACATTGGGTTGTTTAGAGTTGGACGAAGAAGATTTGGCATTGTGTACCTATGTATGCCCTGGCAAATACAACTACGGCCCGATTTTACGCGACTGTTTGACCACGATTGAGAAAGAGGGTTAGTCATGGGTTTAAAAGCGTATTTAGAAAAGATTGAACCGAACTTTGAGCCAGGTGGAAAGCACGAAAAATGGTATGCACTGTATGAAGCAGCGGCAACTATTTTCTACACTCCTGGTAAAGTAAACAAAGCTAACACGCACGTGCGTGACAGCATTGACCTTAAACGCATCATGATTTTGGTGTGGTTAGCAACATTCCCAGCAATGTTCTTCGGTATGTACAACATTGGTTTCCAAGCGCAAGAAGCTATTGCTGCTGGTGCCGGTACACTGCCTGACACATGGCAAGCAGGTTTATTCACTGCCTTAGGTGGAGACTTAGCGAATTCCGGTTTGTTAGGGTTATTCTTCTATGGTGCCTGCTTCTGGCTACCTATCTATGCAGTTACCTTTATTGTTGGTGGCTTCTGGGAAGTACTATTTGCTTCGGTACGTAAGCACGAAGTTAACGAAGGTTTCTTCGTTACCTCGGTACTTTTCGCATTAACGTTACCAGCAACTATCCCGCTTTGGCAGGTTGCATTAGGTATTACCTTTGGTGTGGTTATCGCTAAAGAAGTCTTCGGTGGAACTGGCCGTAACTTCCTAAACCCTGCATTGTCTGGTCGCGCGTTCTTATACTTCGCATATCCTGCACAAATCTCTGGTGACCAAGTTTGGGTTGCTGCTGATGGGTACTCAGGTGCAACATCATTAAGCCAAGCGGCTTCAGGCACGCTTGATTACGCTAACATGGACCTTTGGTTTGATAGCTTCTTCGGAACTATCGCAGGTTCTGCGGGTGAAGTATCTGCATTAGCTATCTTAATTGGTGGCTTGTTCATTATGTACATGCGTATTGCAAGCTGGCGAATTGTTGCTGGTGTAGCGATTGGGGTAGCCGTGTTTGCCACCTTGCTGAATATGATTGGTAGCGATACCAACTACATGTTTGCTATGCCTGCATATTGGCACTTTGTTATTGGTGGTCTTGCCTTTGGTATGTTCTTTATGGCCACAGACCCTGTGTCTGCATCGTTTACCAACCAAGGTAAGTGGGCATACGGTATTTTCATCGGCTTTATGACAGTACTTGTACGTGTGCTAAACCCAGCCTTCCCAGAAGGTGTAATGTTGGCCATTCTTTTTGCCAACCTTTGGGCGCCACTGTTCGACTATTTCGTCGCACAAAGTAATATCAAGCGGAGGGTAGCTCGTGTCGGCTAAGAAAGAATCTTTAGGAAAAACGATTGGCGTTGTAGTTGCCGTTTGTCTTGTGTGTTCAATTGTTGTATCTGGCGCCGCTGTAGGCTTGCGCTCGTTACAACAAACTAATGCGTCGCTCGATAAAAAGAGCAACATTTTGAACGCAGCAGGGCTTTACGAAACAGGCATGACGGGTAAAACCATCGAAAGTACATATAGCGAAAAGATTGAATCTCGCTATGTTGATTTGGAAAGCGGTGAGTTTGTAGAAGCGCCAGAGCCAGATTACGATATGTATAAAGCAGCCAAGCAAACTGAATACAGCACAAAAGTGACTAGCAGCAACGTTGGCTTCCAACGTCGCCCTAATGTTGCCAGTGTTTATTTGGTACGTGATGAAGCTGGCGATGTATCTCGCATTATCTTACCAGTGCACGGTAGTGGTCTTTGGGATCTTATGTACGGTTTTCTTGCCCTTGACGCCGATGGCGAAACCGTTCGTGAGTTGATTTACTATCAACAAAAAGAAACACCAGGACTTGGTGGCGAAGTGCAAAACCCAGCGTGGCAGGACAAATGGGATGGAAAGAAACTATTTGAAGATGGCGAAGTGGCTATCCGCGTAGTTAAAAATGCAAACCCAAGCAATCCACACACTATTGATGCGCTTTCAGGTGCTACCCTAACCAGTAAAGGTGTTGAAAACACTATTCAATACTGGGTAGGCGAGCAAGGCTTCGGCCAGTTCCTGAAGACTCAGGCATGGCGTTCATAAGGGGAGTCTCATGGCAGATACTAAAGAAATGAAAAAGGCCCTCTTTGGGCCAATTATGGACAACAACCCTATCGCCTTACAGGTTCTGGGTATTTGTTCAGCACTGGCTATTACCACTAAGCTAGAAACAGCCTTGGTAATGTCTTTAGCGCTAACAACGGTTGTAGCGTTCTCGAACTTGTTTATTTCAATGATTCGTAACCAGATACCATCAAGCGTTCGTATCATCATCCAAATGACTATCATTGCGTCGTTGGTAATCGTAGTTGACCAAATATTGAAGGCTTATTCGTACGAAATTTCGAAGCAGCTGTCGGTATTCGTTGGTTTGATTATTACTAACTGTATCGTAATGGGTCGTGCTGAAGCCTATGCAATGAAGAGCCCACCTCTGATGAGCTTTTTAGATGGTATTGGTAACGGTTTAGGTTACTCATTTGTACTCATTGTTATTGGTACAATTAAAGAGCTATTCGGTTTCGGTACTATTCTGAACTTCGAAATTCTTCCACTAGTTCAAAACGGTGGTTGGTATCAGGGTAATGGTTTGTTAATCCTACCATTTAGCTCATTCTTCTTAATCGGCGGTATGATTTGGGTTATCCGTACCCTTCGTCCCGAGCAAGTAGAGCCTAAGGAGTAAGTCATGGAACATTATTTGTCGTTATTTGTTCGCTCAATTTTTGTTGAGAACATGGCGTTATCACTTTTCTTAGGTATGTGTACCTTCTTGGCGGTATCGAAGAAAGTTAAAACTGCTATGGGTCTTGGTGTTGCGGTAATCGTAGTACTGGGTATTTCTGTACCGGTTAACCAAATCATTTATGTGAACATCCTTGCACCAGGTGCACTAGCGTGGGCTGGTTTCCCTGACGCAGATTTAAGCTTCCTGAATTTCTTAACCTTTATCGGCGTTATCGCGGCATTGGTTCAAATTTTGGAAATGAGCTTAGATAAGTTTTTCCCTGCGCTTTATAACGCGCTTGGTATCTTCCTTCCGCTAATTACGGTTAACTGCGCTATCTTCGGTGGTGTGGCATTCGCGGTACAACGTGAGTATAACTTGACCGAAAGTGTCGTTTACGGCGTAGGAAGTGGTATGGGCTGGGCAATTGCAATTGTGCTGTTGGCCGCTGTACGTGAGAAGCTTAAATATGCCGATATGCCTGATGGTATTCGTGGTCTGGGCTCTGTGTTCATGATTGCGGGTCTTATGGCACTTGGCTTCCAGTCATTCACTGGTATTCAGCTGTAATCGAGCTCGGGAGCATATAAATGAATCAAGTAGAAATTTTCCTAGGCGTCGGCATGTTTATTGCCATTGTATTGGCGCTAGTATTTATCATCATGTTTGCTAAGTCGAAGCTGGTACCAAGCGGTGATGTAACTATCACTATTAACGGTGACCCAGACAAAGCAATCAAAACTGAGCCAGGCGGCAAGCTTCTCGGTGCACTTGCAGATGCTGGATACTTCGTATCTTCAGCATGTGGTGGTGGTGGTTCTTGTGGTCAGTGCCGTGTAGACGTGCATTCAGGTGGTGGTGAAATTCTTCCAACTGAACTTGATCACATCACTAAAGGTGAAGCCCGTGAAGGCTGCCGTTTGTCATGTCAGGTTGCGATTAAGCAAGACATGGAAATCGAACTTGAAGAGTCAGTATTTGGTGTTAAAAAGTGGGATTGTGAAGTTATTTCTAACGACAACAAAGCGACCTTCATCAAAGAACTTAAGCTTCAAATTCCTAACGGTGAAAGCGTACCTTTCCGTGCTGGTGGTTACATTCAAATTGAAGCCCCTGCGCATC
This sequence comes from Alteromonas sp. 38, assembly GCF_902506055.1. Taxonomy (NCBI): domain Bacteria; kingdom Pseudomonadati; phylum Pseudomonadota; class Gammaproteobacteria; order Alteromonadales; family Alteromonadaceae; genus Alteromonas; species Alteromonas sp. 38. Next base: position 3,977,941 of record NZ_LR733300.1, on the reverse strand, counting down.
ATGTTAAGTATAAAGAGTTTGAAATCCCTGATGAGTATCGCGGTGATTGGGAACGCTTTGGCTTCTTCGATATCGAATCTAAAGTAGATGAAGAAACCATTCGTGCTTACTCAATGGCTAACTACCCGGAAGAAGAAGGTATTATTATGTTGAACGTGCGTATCGCTACGCCGCCACCTAATAACTTAAGCCTACCTGCTGGTAAAATGTCATCGTACATCTGGAGCCTTAAAGAAGGCGACAAAGCAACGATCTCTGGTCCATTTGGGGAATTCTTCGCAAAAGAAACCGAAAACGAAATGGTATTTGTTGGCGGTGGTGCGGGTATGGCGCCAATGCGTTCGCATATCTTCGACCAACTTCGTCGCTTAAAAACTGATCGTAAGATGAGTTTCTGGTACGGTGCTCGTTCACTTCGCGAAATGTTCTATACAGAAGACTTCGATGAGTTAGCTGCAGAAAACGATAACTTCAAGTGGCACGTTGCCCTTTCAGATCCTCAGCCTGAGGACAACTGGGAAGGTTACACTGGGTTCATTCACCAAGTTCTTCTTGAGAACTACCTGAAAGATCACCCTGCGCCAGAAGATTGTGAGTTCTACATGTGTGGACCACCTATGATGAACGCAGCCGTTATCAACATGCTGAAAGACCTAGGTGTTGAAGACGAAAACATTATGCTTGATGACTTCGGTGGTTAATCCGAAAATCGACAAGTGAGTAAAGGGGGCGTAAGCCCCCTTTTTGTTTAGTTAAAGGACCCATAACGTGATTCGATTCTTTGCCAGAATAGCATTAGCAGTTATTGCTATGAGCATCCTCTTTATTGCCAGTTGCAGTGAAAAACCCCTTTCGGTAGTACATCTGCAAGGCCAAACCATGGGCACGACTTACAATGTTAAGTACGTACTAGGTGAAGGTGAGGCGGCAGTAGAAGGTTTGCAGGAAGAAATTGACGCTAAGTTAGTTAACATTAATAAAATGATGTCGACTTACGATACAACGTCTGAGTTGTCTCGTTTTAACCAATACCGATATTCAGATAACTTTGCTGTGTCTCAAGAGACACTTACCGTGGTTACTGAAGCCCTTCGCTTGGCCCGTTTGAGTGACGGTGTGCTAGATGTTACGGTTGGGCCCTTGGTCAATCTATGGGGATTTGGCCCGAATAAACGGCCAGAAAAAGTGCCAACCCAAGCAGATATTGATGCAGTTCGCGATTACGTAGGTTTTGAGAAATTATCTACTACGCCAACCGGCCTTAAGAAAGCAAACCCCATGCTGTATGTTGATTTATCAACGATTGCTAAAGGTTATGGTGTTGATGAAGTGGCGGCCATTTTAGATGCCCATGATTTAGAGCATTATCTTGTAGAGATTGGCGGTGAAATGCGGGTTAAAGGCGAGCGTGGTGATGGCAATGAATGGCTAATTGCGATTGAAAAGCCGGTAACGACAGAACGCGCGGTACAAAAAGTGGTGTCTATTGGCACTAATGCTATAGCGACTTCGGGTGATTACCGTAACTATTACGAAGAAGACGGTAAACGTTATTCTCATTTGATTGATCCGAATACCGGCGCACCGATAACCCATGATTTGGTGTCGGTTACGGTGGTAAACCCATCTTCAATGATTGCTGATGGCTTAGCCACAGCGTTTAATGTAATGGGGTGGCAACGTGCAATCGACCTTGCAGAGCAAGAGCAACTTGCTGTATTCCTCATTCGTCGCACAGCCGACGGATTTGAAGAGTATGCCACGCCAGAATTTGATAAACTGGTAGAAGTAAATAATTAAGGAGTAGGCTATGTCTACGTTTATTTTAGCATTCGGTTTCTTCCTCACTATGGTACTCGCCATGGCTGTTGGCTACCTGGTGCAGCGCAAAACTATTTCGGGTAGTTGCGGTGGACTAGGCGCATTAGGTATCGCTAAAGCATGTGATTGCCCCGAGCCTTGCGACAGGAAAAAATCTCGTATGGAAAAAGAAGAAGCGAGAGAAAAGAAATTGAATGAATGGAAACAAAATCAGATCCTTTAATCTGATGATGTAGTTAACCTAGTGATGTAAGTAGGCGCTGATAAAACAGAGCCTTTCACAACATTGGATCACACTATACGGCAATAACCGTTCCTAGATAAAAGCGCGATAGGCTGCAAGCTTACCGCGCTTTTTTTATCTAAAACGATACGCCTATTTTGCCCATTCACTCATAGTTCGCGCAAAGTGGTTGCTCACTATTCATCGTATACAGTGGTAAGCCTAACTGATATGTTCTAGAATACTGTTTTTACATACAGCCCTTTTAAAGGCTTGTATAATAAGAGCTAGCAACTTAGGGGCGGCTTAGGGGCAGTTTGGGAGCATACACCATGCGAAAAATCATCCATGTAGATATGGACTGCTTTTATGCTGCGGTTGAAATGCGTGACAACCCTGCGTTACGCAATATCCCTATTGCCATTGGTGGAAGCTCTCAGCATCGAGGGGTTATTTCTACCTGTAATTACCCCGCCCGTAAATATGGCGTTCGTTCCGCCATGGCCACCGCTTATGCATTCAAGCTTTGCCCAAATCTCACCTTAGTGAAAGGGCGCATGGAGGCTTACGTAAAAGAGTCTCAACGAATTCGCGAAATATTTGCCGACTATACCGATTTAATCGAGCCACTTTCGTTAGATGAAGCTTACCTCGATGTGACCAATAGCCAATATTGTGGTGGCAGTGCCACGTTAATAGCCGAAGAAATTAGAAGTCGAATTGAGTCAGAGTTGGGCTTAACCGCATCGGCGGGCGTTGCACCCTGTAAGTTCGTAGCAAAAGTGGCCAGCGATGAAAATAAGCCTAATGGTATTTGTGTCATTACTCCTGATAAATTAGATAGTTTTGTGAGGGGCATGCCTCTTAAAAAAATTCCAGGGGTAGGTAAGGTGACAATGCTAAAGCTACAACGATTAGGCTTAGCTACCTGTAACGATGTGCGCAGTTATCCTTTTGAGCGCATACAAAAGGAATTAGGTAAATTTGGTGCGGTATTATGGGAGCGTGCGCATGGTATTGATGATCGAGAACTGTCAGTATCAAGAGAGCGTAAGTCTATAGGCGTAGAGCGCACCCTAAGCAACGATATTCATTCGATGGAAGAATGTAGAGACTTTATGCCTCATTTACTGGAAAAGCTTCAGGAACGCATTCAGGCGCATGAAAAGCGCACAGGCAAACCTGTTCGTATTCGTACTCAAGGGGTGAAACTTAAATTTCAAGACTTCCAGCTAACCACGGTTGAGCATCGATGCCCTTCGTTAAATGCGCATTACTTTGATACCCTACTAAAAGAAGCTTACGAGCGCGCTAAAGGCCGTGGTATACGCTTAGTTGGGCTACATATTGGTCTTGGTGAGGCACAAACCATACATCAGCTCCCTTTGCCCCTAGAAGGTGAGTAGAAAAGTGAGTAGTAAAGAGCGTAGACTGGTGTGTACATAGGTGAATAGCCGCAAAGTACGGGAAACCTTATCAGACGCTTTATGAACAGAGCCCGAATTTTACCGTATTCAAATTAACAAAAAAGTGAAAAGCAGGAACCATCATGACTACCCCGGAACCTAAAACCCAAGAACTTAAAACCCCAGGTCGATACCGCCATTATAAAGGCAGTGATTACGACGTTTACGAAGTGGCGATACATTCAGAAGACGAGTCTTCCTTAGTGGTATATCGTCCATGTTATGGCGAAAAAGCCCTGTGGGTTCGTCCATTAAGTATGTTTCAAGAAGAGGTGGTGGTAGAAGGTAAGTCAGTCCCTCGATTTGCTTATATTGGTGAGATCCCAAACGACGAAAAAATGATCTGAACCGCAAACTAAGTCATAGTGTACTTAAATCTATTTAATAATAAGCACTCTTTAAGGGAACCCTAATGACGCACAAACTTACCCGAAGTTTTCTACTTGCTGCAAGTTTAGTATCGACCACCTTCATTCCAGCCGCTTTTTCGCAAGACCGTTTCGAAAAGGTTGAAATAGAGGCAACAGCACTTAAAGGTTCTGTGCATATGTTGACGGGGATGGGCGGCAATATCGGCGTTTCTGCGGGTGACGATGGCATTCTAATTATTGACGATCAATTCGCACCTCTAGCTGAAAAAATTGCGACGGCACTTGGCGAGCTTGGCAGCGATAAGCCCAAGTATGTGATTAACACCCATTACCACGGCGACCATACAGGCTCAAATGCATTTTTCCACAGCCACAAAGGCGCGACTATATTAGCCCACGATAACGTGCGCATTCGATTAGCCAACGATGAAAAAGTATCGCCAGATGCGCTACCAGCTATCACTTATGAAAACGGCATTAAGTTACATTTTAACGGTGAAACCATTCACATTATGCATCTTGAATCAGGGCACACCGATGGCGATAGCATAGTATGGTTTGAACAGCCGGATATCATGCACACGGGTGATTTATTCTTTAATGGGTTATTCCCATTCATCGACTTAAATTCTGGCGGCAGTGTTAAAGGCTACATCGAATCAGTCAAGCAAGTGTTGGCGAAGATAAATGACGATACTGTGCTCATTCCTGGTCATGGAGAACTTAGCAATAAAACCGAGTACACCAATTTTCTTGCCATGATTGAAGAAACTTTTGCCTTTGTAAAAGCGCAGAAAGCAAAAGGCATGAGCCTTGAAGCAATTACTGAAGCAGGGCTCGATAGTAAATGGGACAAGTGGGCATGGAGCTTCATTTCTGAAGAGAAGTGGATTACAACATTATACAAAGGCGCTTAGTCGAAGCACGTAGAGCCACTTTTAAAAACAAACAAGGAGCAGCTAAGTAGCAGCTCCTTTTTTTAGTTATCGGTAAGCATAGAAATTTTCGCTTTATCTAACCATTTTAATTGCGCCAGCGGATAGCCCAAAAAGAATTTTTCTCTTGATAAAATAATTCGATTTTCAATGCGCTTAATACCAAGCTCTTCTCTGTCACTCAGCAAGGTACAGGCATCATTTAGTTTGGCGATATTCGCAAAACAACTGAACGACACATAATCCACTTTTCCTGTAATCTGCATGCAATCCATGAACTCTGGTATTTCTTGAATAGCAGCAATAAAGCGCCGTTTAAATGGGGCACTATTGTCATGCAAGGTAAATTCAACATACGCGAAAACATGTTCGCACATGGCTTCAATATTCACATCAGCGTGAAAGGTGCGAAAGTACCCGGATTCTTTTAATGCTTTTACTCGCTGAAAGCAGGCGCTAGGGGAAAGGTTAACTCGGCCCGCTAATTCCACGTTGGTGAGGTCTGCTTGCAAATGCAATATAGCCAATATTTTTTGATTGTAACTATCTAAATGAATAATCTTTTTCATAAGGTGGTTTCTGTTGGCTTAAACACACGAGTTACTACATTTAGAACTGTTTTTCGCGCTGAATTCCTTTTCTCCTTGTCCATCATGTTTACCCCTGTTGCCGCTATCTACTGCGCTGACTTTTTTATTCTGCGACGACAAGCTGTGTACCGGGCGGGTGACTTTATTCCTGCGTTTAACATTTGCGCCATAGCCGCGTGGATAACCGGTATCCTGTTTAGCTTTTCGAGCGCTGAAACTGGGCTTTTTATCACCCCTATTGAAGCCATAGACGCCTTAATTATTTCCTTAGCCAGCTACCTTTTTTTATCCCGCGCAATGCGAGTTCTTACTAATAAGACCGCCATAAAGAACAGTGCCAATAGCGCTACACCCGCAACCATAACCGCAACCAAAGACACCACCGAAAGAGAAAACCTATGAAAGAACTAAGCTTTCAAGATATGAAAGACATTTTGCTAGGCTGTACTGTGCTAGGCACCGGGGGCGGTGGTGAAATGAGTGAAGGCCTAGAATTAATTAACGAAGTGATAGAGAAAGGATTACCACTTCGGCTTGTAGGGCTAGATGAAGCCCCCGACGATGAATGGATTTGCACGCCTTATTTGCTCGGCGCCCTCGATTTAACGGCCAAAGAGGCCGACGAATACAAAGCCTTACCCAGAAATGCTGAGCCAGCTATATGCGCCGCGTTTAGCCGCATAGAGTCTTATTTTGATAGAAAGTTTTATGGCACGGTATGCTGTGAAATGGGCGGTTCCAATACGGCTGTGGCATTTTATACCGCAGCGTTAAATGGTGGCGTGGTGATTGACGGTGATCCCGCTGGGCGGGCTGTACCTGAAATAACCCACTCAACCTATTATCTAAACGGACTTGATGCCGCGCCTGTTATTGCCGCCAATAGCTTTTGCGAAATCTTCGTGTGTGAAGGGTTGCATGATGACCAAAGAGCCGAGCACGTTATGCGTGCACTTTGCCGAGTTAGCGCCAACGACATTGCGGCTATCGACCACGCTATGCCGGTAAAAGATATCCGTCATGCCCTTATTGGTGGAACTATTTCAAAAGCGTGGGCGCTAGGTAAAGCAGTGTCGGCAGCCAAACAGCAAGGTGCGGATATTGCCAAAGTGATTGCAGACGTTGGCAATGGTTTTGTTGCCTTTAGAGGCAAAGTGACAGCCTTTGAATTTGATACCATAGGTGGCTTTTCTGTCGGAACCGTTGATTTAGCTGGCGCGGGAGATGACGCAGGACATACCTACCAGTTAGGGGTTAAGAACGAAAACCTGGTCAGCTACTACGATGGTGAAGTGGATGTGACTATTCCAGATCTCATTTGTGTAATTGATGAGAATACCGGTGAGCCAGTGACCAATCCGCATTATGAAATTGGCCAATCGTTAGCGGTTATTATTTTGCCTGCACCTGATGCATTTTTAACCCCAAAGGGCTTAGCTACCTTTGGTCCAGCGTATGTTGGTGTAGATGCGCCTTATCGCCCAGCTAGCTTGCAAAACAGACACAATAAATAGGTGTAAATTAGACGTATTGCGCGTTGCTTAGCGCGCCAAGCTTGTTTATGCTCAAGCCTATTATTATTAACGTTCTAAAAAGGGTACATCGTGTGTGAACTGCTTGGCATGAGTGCCAATACGCCAACTGATTTGTGTTTTAGCTTTACTGGCCTCACCCGACGTGGTGGCGAGACAGGCCCGCACAAAGATGGCTGGGGTATGGCATTTTATGAAGGCAAGGGTATTCGCCTTTTTCACGATCCAGAGCCCTGTGCTACCTCTCAAATTGCAGAGTTTGTATCTCACCTGCCGATTAAAAGCGAAACGGCTATTTGTCATATTCGCCAAGCTAATGTAGGCAATATAAACCTTGCTAACACCCACCCTTTCACCCGTGAAATGTGGGGTAAGTATTGGGTGTTTGCCCACAATGGGCAGCTGCCTAACTTTGTACCTCGTGAAGGCATGTATGAAGCCGTTGGGGATACTGACAGCGAAGCCATGTTCTGCGACTTAATGAATCAGGTGCGCGAGAACTTGCCTCGTGATGCGATGCCGCAACAATTGGCCGATACACTGGTGGATATCGCAAAAGGCTACGCAGAGCAGGGCGTATTCAATTGTTTATTAAGCAATGGCGACTGGTTGTTTTCATTTTGTAGCACCAAAATGGCGAGCATTACCCGCCGTGCCCCGTTTGGCCCAGCTTGCCTCAGCGACGTGGAGGTAGAGATTGATTTTGCTGCAGAAACCACACCCAACGATGTGGTGAGTATCATTGCCACTGCGCCACTAACTCATGACGAACAATGGGATATTTACGAGCGTGGTGAATGGAAGCTATGGCAGCAAGGCGAGGTGATTGCCAGCGGTAAAGTGGATGTTCCTGTGCACAAATCTGAAGCGGCCATGACAAGCCCAAGCCCTGAATTGAGCGCGTAACAAGCAAGTTGAGCTAACATCGCTTTTTGCTGATTTAACTGCTTCCAAGCGCTTGTACAATCAACGACTGAATTTTCTGATAGCGTAGTGGCAACGAACGGTGGGGCGTTTTCACAAAGTAAAGAGGTTCAGCCACATCGTTTGTGGCAGGGTATATCGTTAAACTTTCAGTGGCGTTGGCAAAGCTATCTAGTACTTTAATGGGCAGTACGGTAAAGCCCAGCCCTTTGCTTACGGGCAATAAAATTTGAGACAGCTGATTAATGTAACCACGCTTTGGCAACCGACTAGGATCTAATTGCATTAGCGCTTGCTCGCCCGAGTGGCTAAAGTAAAGTTTTAGGTAGTGCATGGCGTCGGGGTGGTTAATCAACCCAAGCGATAGCAGGGTATCGGCAATGTCTTTTTCTTGGCTACTTGCACTATTGTCAGCACTATTATCAGCACTATTCGTACTTAAATTACCAAGAGCACCTTTGGGCAATATAAGCCCCAAAGATTCGCTACCGATTTTTTCAGAGGATAACATCTCTTCATCAGGTTGTTGCGTGACGATGCCTAACTCTAGGCTAGACGCGTAAATGCTATTGAGGATGGTTCGGTTGGGCGCAACTTCTAAATGTATACTCAAACTCGGATGGGCAACCTGTAGCTCAACAAGTACAGGGTACAAACGCTGAGCCAACGCACCCGAGCAACCAATTACACACTGTCCTTCGTAGGGCGCATCAAACTTTAAGCTTTCTATGAGTGCCTGTTCATGCTTACTCAAGCTTTGCGCATAGTCGTAAACTCGTTGCCCTTGTTCAGTTAGCTCTACACCTTTACCTAGGCGAATGAGTAACTCACAGCCACAGGCTTCTTCCAATTTTTTTATGTGTTGGCTCACACCGGGCTGCGTCATAAATCGTTGTTCTGCGGTACGGGTAAAATTCCCCGTTTCTACTAGCACTTTGAACGTATCAAGCCACTGTGGATTTAGCATGGTATAAATTTAAATTATGGATTTGAGAATTAATCATAATTTCTAGTGTTTGCTTTGTCTAGTTAATATACGTGCATACTTTACATTGAGGAGATAAAGATGACTGAAGCAGTTAACACCCCTTATCCACGTACGTTTTCGCACATTGGTATTTCGGTTCCAGACCTTGATGCCGCAGTTAAATTTTACACTGAAGTGCTAGGCTGGTACTTAATTATGAAACCCACTGAGATTGTTGAAGATGATTCAGCAATTGGCGAGATGTGTACCGACGTATTTGGTGCAGGTTGGGATAAGTTCCGTATTGCTCACCTTTCAACGGGCGACCGTGTGGGTGTAGAAATTTTCGAGTTTAAAAATCAGGAAAACCCTGAAAATAACTTCGAATACTGGAAGACTGGCGTGTTCCATTTCTGTGTTCAAGACCCAGATGTTGAAGGCTTGGCAGAGAAGATTGTAGAAGCGGGTGGAAAGAAACGCATGAAGGCACCGCGTTACTACTACCCAGGCGAGAAGCCTTACCGCATGATTTACATGGAAGACCCGTTTGGCAACATTCTAGAAATTTATAGCCACAGCTATGAACTTCATTACGCCAGCGGTGCCTACCAATAGGTAAAGGCAATAGGAAAGGAAGCAGGCATCAATGGCTATAACGTTAGACATTGATAATAGTAAGAGGCGAGTGGATCACTCGCCTTTTTTAATGGGCAGGAAAGCTACCGTATTGGCACTTCTATTAGCACTTAACCCCATTGCCCCGCAACATAAGGGTTGCTGGCTTTTTCTTTTGCTACCGTGGTAGTAGGGCCATGACCAGGATAAATCACCATATCGTCAGGCAGCGTTAAAATATTCGCGTTTATTGAATCGAGTAGCTGTTGATGATTTCCCTGAGGGAAATCAGTGCGCCCAATCGAGCCTGCAAAAATCACATCACCTACAATAACCTTGTTACTCGTTCGCTCCACCAGAACCACATGGCCAGGGGTATGTCCCGGACAGTGCAGCACCTCAAGCGTTAGCTCGCCAACTGAAATGGTATCTTTGTCATTCAACCATTGGTTAGGCACAAAGGGCGTGGCAGGTGGAAAGCCAAACATTTGGCTTTGCTGCATAAGGGCATCTAGCCAAAACTTGTCCCCCAGATGTGGCCCTATTATCGGCACATCGTAATGTTTAGCCAGTTCGACGGTGCCACCTACATGGTCTAAATGACCGTGGGTAAGAATGATTTTTTCAATAGTGACCTGATTATCCGACGCCGCGCCGATAAGTTTCTGTATATCTCCGCCAGGGTCAACAAATGCCCCCTGTTTACTACCTGCGTCCCAAATAAGCGAACAGTTTTGAGCAAATGGCGTAACCGGTATAATAACAATTTCCAATGTGCTGCCTCCCAACAACGGCTATTTCGAAAACACTTGTTTGCCTGCTATGTAGGTAGCATGCACTTGGGTTTTCCAAATATCTTTTTTATCAATGGTGAAGATATCTTGATCAACCAGTATAAAATCAGCCCATTTTCCCGGTGTAAGGGTGCCAAGTGTATCTTCCATATGTCCCGCGTAAGCGGCATCTAATGTAAAGCCTTTAAAGGCTTGCTCAATAGTAAGCGCTTCGTGTGCATACCAGCCTTTCACCGGTTGATTGTCCCTGTCTTGACGGGTTACCGCAGCGTGCAAACCATAAAATGGGTTTGCCAGTTCGACAGGAAAATCTGAGCCTAATGGCAAAGGAATGCCTGATTCAAGTAAAGTTTGCCACGCATAAGCACCTTCCATTCTGTCTTTTCCAATACGATCTTCAGCCATATTTTTATCGCTGGTGGCATGTGTTGGTTGCATGGATGGCAATACATCTAATTCGGCAAAACGAGCGAGATCTTCAGGCGCGATAACTTGCGCATGTTCTATTCGGTTACGTAATTCACTACCGCCAATAGCAGCAAATGTTTTTTCAAATTCATTAAGCGCAACATGATTCGCTTTGTCGCCAATAGCGTGGTAATTCAATTGAAACCCAGCACCGATGACCGACGTAAATAACGGCGTCATTTCCTCAGGCTGAGTGAGTAATAAACCATGCTGGTGGGGGGCGTCAGAGTAGGGGGCTAATAAGGCTGCGCCTCTACTGCCAAGGGCTCCGTCACCGTAGGCTTTGACTGAACGAATGTACAAATAATCATTAGCGTCTCGTATTGGCCCTTTTCCAAGTAGTTTACTTAAGTCAGGGTCAGTGGCGCTTATCATGGCGTATATTCGAATGGGTAATTCAGCTTGAACTGCTTGTTTAATATAGAAGTCGTACACACCACGGCCGACACCCGCATCATGCATTGACGTAATACCATTTGATAGTAAGTGCTTACCTGCGGCATCAAGTTGGCGTTTATATACCGCATTGCTCTGTGTTGGTAAATAGGGTTCGACTAATGCCATGGCATTGTCAATTAATACTCCAGTCGGCTCGCCGTTAGCATCTTTAACTATCTCACCGCCAACGGGCGTGGGGGTGTCTTTGGTAATACCGGCCAAGGTAAGGGTTTTGGTATTAGCCCAACCCGCATGGCCATCTACACGCGTTAGCCATACCGGCCGGTCGGACACTTTTTTATCCAAATCACCACTGGTTGGAAAGGCTCTATCAGACCATAACTCTTGGTTCCACCCTCGGCCAGTAATCCATGGTTGCGTGCTATTCGCCAGTGCATATTCTGCTACGCTATCAGCGGCATCGGCAGCACTGGTACTTTCACGTAAATCAACTTCCAGTAGGTTGGCACCTAAGCCCAATAAATGCCCGTGCGCATCAATAAGCCCCGGCAACATTACGCGGCCTTTACCATCAATGGTGTTGGAAATATTTAACGTTTGAGCAGTGGTCTCATCTACTTTTATATCGAGAGAAAGCACTTTGCCTTCGTCGATAAGAATCGATGTGAACGATATTAAATCAGCATCATCATTCAGCGTGTAACCTTTTACGTTGGTAAAAAGTGTTGCTGCACACGCAACACTCGATAGTGTGGCTATAGCAAGGGCGCCACCGAATTTAAGAAAGGAGCGCTTAATGCCGTATCTGTTACTTTGATTAGGGGGAATTCCACTTACTATTTCTGTCGTATTAACGTGCATTTTTAGCATGCTTATTCTTCCGTGTTAATAATAGGGGGTTGTAGTAAAAAGTCGCGCTGCCAAATTTCGGTCATAGAGGCTTGGCTTATATTGCCGCCTGACAGCATCACCAATGCCGTTTGCCCAGGTGGCGTGTTAGCAGCCCAAGCAGCAACCGCTGCCATACTCATGGCACAAGTGGGCTCTATATGAAGTTTTAATAGGTGCTGTAGCCACTGCGTCCAGTAGACTATTTGCAATTCGTCCACTTCGTAAAAATCATCAAGCTCTTGTAATAGAGGAAAGGTCACATTGCCAACCGAGGGCGTTGCTGCGCCGTCGGCAAGGGTTACCGGTGGGGCATCAAGGGCAATAATCTCGCCTTGCTGCAATGACTGAGATGCATCGTTGGCAGCCAGTGGTTCAGCCCCAATCACTAGCGCATCGGGTTGTAGCGCACGAGCCGCAAGCAAAGTACCCGATAACAGTCCACCACCGCCACAAGGGGCAAAGATAGCATCTACCTTTCCTGTATCTTCTAACGCTTCCATGGCGGCGGTGCCTTGACCGGCCACAATGTCTGGATGGTTAAATGGTGGGATCCACACAGTATTTTCTTCTTCGGCTGCATTAGCCACGGCGATATCTGCTTCTTGGCGGGTGGGGAACAACTTAAGTGTTGCCCCATAACTTTCAGTGGCCGCTGCTTTAATAGGAGAAATTGTTTTGCTAGCGAAAATAGTCGCGGGAATGCCATACTTTGCCGCCGCGTATGCCACGGCTTGTGCGTGATTACCCGAGCTATTCGCTACGACTTGTTTTGGTAACTTACCTTGTTCGTGAAGGTGACCTAAAAAGTTCAGTGCGCCGCGAAGCTTAAACGCGCCTATGGTTTGAAGGCATTCAGCTTTGAATAAAATACGGTGCCCCATCCACCTATTTAACAAACTCGACTCCATAATAGGTGTGCGCGTTACGTGTTCTTTTATTCTGTCATACGCTTGAGTTATAGACGAATAGGAGAGTTCCGTTTCATTAGGGTGCATGAGTAACGCCTTGTATCTTCATTAGAAATACGTTTATTTAAACGCAGTGATCATTATGTAAAGGTATACCCTACCATTTAAATTCTAAAAGGATAATTCATAAAAATTTCATATTCGAGGTTTATAGTCCCAGCCTCTCGAATGAGAGGTCATTGTAATGCAATCAAGAGTTACCCACCGAATTTACGGACTCCCCTTAGTGCTGTTCGTGTTTCTTTCCATACTTTTTGTTTCAGCGGGTGTCTATCTCGACAAAGAAGACAAACGGGTGCGGATTTCAAAAGCCCAGTCAGTTGCTGAACAGGTAAAAATTAGCTTAGAAGTATTCTCTACCGAACGCATCCAAGCCGTCCACAATTTAATGCGTAACTGGCCAACCTTTGCGCCCAATCAGGTAGATTGGTTTAATGCGCAAGCAATGTCTTTGATGGGGATGCAGCGCGGCTATAGTTCACTAACGTTTGCTGATCAAAACGGCATTATTCAATGGGTTGCTACGCCCTCTCATGGAATGAAAACTCGCCTATCGAACCAACTTATCGGCCAGCCACTCGTATCGGTGGGGCTAACTATTCCCGCGCTTGCTGAATCGCTGGCGAGTACGTTGGTACATTCGTCAGTAACGGGTCATTACCATATTATTGTTGGCCGTTCTATTAGCCCTCAAGAACTCAATCACGGGTACTTATTGGCGGGCTTTGACGCACAAACGATTTTGGGCGTTATGCTAGGTGAACTAGAAGGTCCTCAGTTTAATTTTGTGCTTCGAGACTCGGGGCACACCCTATTTAGCAATGGTGAGTTGGTCAATGATGGAACCGTTATTACTACTGAGCCATTTTCATTTATTGGTCGGCAGTTTTCGCTTTCCATGCAAACTCAAGTGGGGCGTTATAGCGTTGGCCTATTAGTCGCGGTAATCGGGCTTTTAATGTCGGCGTTGGCCAGCTGGATTTTTCATAAGCAAATGAAAGGTGCGGTGAATCTATCGGTCAGTCAAAAGCGCTACCTTACGGCAAGCGAGGCCTCGTTAGATGCGTTAGTCATTTATCGGCCCAAGGGCAGTGATTACGAGCTAGTTGAAGCGAACCGCTACAGCCGTTTTCTATTTCGTGGAGCATGCTCAGAGTTAAGCACTAAAACACTGAAAGACCAGTTAGCGTTTCTAGGTAAAGCCGAACTGTTCGACTGTATCAAGGAGGTGGCAACAAACAACATGCCCTTTGAAGAGTACGTCGCTATTAAGGAAAGTAAAATTGCGCCTGAATGGTTGAAGGTACAAGTGGTTAAAGCGGGAGACAATATTGCCTTAACCGCTAGGGATGTCACAGAAAGATTCAAAGCTCAGCAAGCACTTAAACATAGCGAAGAGCGCTATCGGAGGCTTGTCGATGGCATGCATAGACACTTCGTTTATACCAAAACCGCTGAACATAAGTTTATTTATGTCAGTGCTGGAATTAATACTATTTTGGGGTTTACGCCAGAGTATTTCATCGAGAAAGAATCGCGACTGTTAAGGAAAATACCAGACGAGACTTTCGATATACGAATGAAATCGGGGGAGGGGGTAAAACCCGACCCATATTTGGTTCACTACACCAGCTGTGAAGGAAAAGAATTGGTACTAGAGTTTTCAGATACGCCGATCTTGAACGAGTCTGGTGCCCTAATCGCAGTTGAAGGTATTGCAAAAGATGTAACCAAAGAGCAGGCGTTGCAAGAAGAAGTCGCCTATCAGGCCAATCATGACCAACTTACAGGTCTACTCAATCGGTATGCTTTTGATAAACAACTCCGTGACATTTTAGAGGCGAATGCAGCCGATACGCCTGATAAAAATACAGACGTGGAAAGAGACAACGTCACTACCATATACCCTTCACGAAACTCGGATGATAGCACTAACCCTGGCGTAATGTGCTTTATCGACATGGACAGGTTTAAGTTAGTAAACGACAGTTGCGGGCACCCCGCTGGCGATAAGTTACTTCAAGAAGTGTCTACCATATTTAGGCAGCACATTAGTGAGAAAGACTTGCTTGCCCGAATAGGCGGAGATGAATTTTGTATTATTTATCATGAACAGCCCCTTGATAAGGTAAAAATTAAGCTCGATAAGCTGTTAAAGGCTATCTCTACTTACCGGTTTATGTATGGAGATAAGCTATTTTTCGTTGGGGCGAGCATTGGTGTAATTGAAATGAATCCGCAAGAGCATAACGCCGCAGAACTCATCAAGGCCGCTGATAATGCCTGCTATAAGGCCAAGCATTTAGGAAGAAATAGGTACTTTGTTTACCATGCTCACGATGCACAACTGAACATGGATAACAGCGAAAATGATGTGTTACACACGCTGCACAAAGCGCTACAGTTCGATGGTTTTGAATTATATAGCCAAGCCATTATGCCCCTTAATGGCATAACTGAAGACGATACCAACGGCCTTGAACACTATGAAATTCTACTACGCTTAACCGGAAGTGATGGCACTCTTATTAGTCCAGGTTTGTTTATACCCCTTGCCGAACGTCACGGCTTGATGAACAAAGTGGACTACTGGGTGGTAGACAATACACTAAAGACATTAGAGGCCAATCCACTGCATGTAGACAATGTGGCTAAAGTAGCGATTAACTTGTCGGGAATTACCCTCGGCGATGAAATCACCTTGTTAAAAATTACCCAGCGGCTTCAAGGTACGACAGTACCACTAGAAAAAATTTGCTTTGAAATCACAGAAACCACAGCAGTCACTAACTTAAGTGCGGCTAAACATTTTATTTCCACCCTTCGGGAAATAGGGTGCAGCTTTGCCCTCGACGACTTTGGTGCAGGAATGTCGTCGTTCACTTACCTTAAAAACTTGGATGTTGATTACGTCAAAATTGACGGCTCCTTCGTTCGAAATATTGTTCACGATCCGATTGATCATGCTACAGTTACTGCGATAAATAATATTGCTCACAGTATGGGTAAGCAAACGGTGGCGGAGTTTGTGGTAGATACCGCAACGGCAAATGTACTAAAGGCACTACAGGTAGACTATGGTCAAGGTTTTGCCTTAGACAAGCCCAAGCCCCTTGCTCATCGCGTACAGTGGCTGACAAAACTCGTGTCTGTTTAGGAGAATAAAATGGGCTTATTTGACACCTTGCTAGGTAACGCTAGTGAAACCAGTGCTGAAGCGGTAAATGAAGAACTCTCACCCATATTGGCTGAAAATGAAACCGTCACCGCAGCATTTAAACTAGTAAGAGATTTAAGCGTATTTACCAATAAGCGTTTAATTCTTATTGATAAGCAAGGGCTAACGGGCAGAAAGGTTAATTACCATTCCATTCCTTATAAGTCGATCACGCAGTTTGTGGTAGAAACGGCAGGACACTTCGATACCGATGCAGAACTAAAAATATGGTTATCAGGTAAAGGTGACGCTATCGAAATTGAGTTAAGTAAAGCATCTGCGCAAGATGTACAGAAGAACTTAGCCAATCAGATGTTTGCATAATTCTATACTTATTGCCGGCTTAGATTTCACGGCGGTTTGACATAAAGAATGGGAAGTATAAATAAAAACGGCGGTGCTTTAAAAGCATCGCCGTTTTTCGTTCTCAGCTTTTTTCAAAGCCTAAAATTTAAAACCTTATTGCTCAGGCGTTAAATTTCTGTCGAAAAAGTTAGTAATGGTTTTGTACAAGTGGATACCCGTTTGCTTACCACGAATACTGTGCTTCTTACCTGGGTAATCCATGGTTTCAAATGGAATTGCCAAATCTTGAAGGTGCTTGTATAGCATCGTAGAGTGGGTGAACAATACGTTATCGTCAGCCATTCCGTGATAAATAAGCAAGTCACCTTTTAAGTCTTTCGCGTAAGGGAATACGGAAGAGGCTGTGTATGCATCGTCATCAGTTTTAGGGTTGCCCATATAGCGTTCAGTGTAATGCGTATCGTACAGGCGCCAGTCGGTAACTGGAGCACCAGACACACCTGCTTGGAAGTAGTCGCCCGCTTTAAACATGGTCATTAGCGTCATGTAACCGCCATAACTGTGGCCATGAACACCAATACGTTTAGCATCTACATAAGGTAGGGTTCGTAAGAACTCAACACCCGCTACTTGGTCGTCAACTTCTATAAAGCCCATCTTCTTGTAAATAGGATCTTCAAATGCTTTGCCACGGTAATTGGAGCCTCTGTTATCAAGGGTAAACACCACATAGCCTTTATCTACCCAATGTTGCATCAGTAACCCGCGATTACCTGCCCAGCTATTCGTCACAACTTGCGCATGTGGACCACCGTAAAGGTACACAATAACAGGGTGTTTCTTTTCAAGGTTTTCAGGTTTGTAAATACGGTACTTTAAGGTGGCGCCGTCTTTGGTAGTAATGTCGCCAAACTCAGGCTTCGTCCAGCTATCCATATAGGCATGTAACGGGTGGCCTTCTTCAACTTTGTTTTCTTCAAGCCATGTAATACGCTTGCCAGAAGCATCATTTAAACTTACTTGGGCAGGTGAGTTAATGGTAGAGAAACGGTCGATAAAGATGGAGGCATCTTTACTGAACGACACACTGTGATAAGCGCCTTCGTTGGTAATACGTGAAATATCGCCACCGTTTAACGATACCGAATAGGCGTGGCTTTCAAGCGGTGTATCTTTACGACCCGCGAAATAAATTCGGTTGTTCTTGGCATCAACCGCTTCGATGTTATCAACCACCCAATCGCCTTGAGTTAATTGACGCACTAACTTACCGCTATTCTCGTAAAGGTAAAGGTGCTTAAAGCCATCTCGTTCAGAGGCCCAGATAAACTGGTCTGAGTCAGACAAAAAGTATAAATCGTTATGCAAGTTAACCCACGTACTACTGGTTTCGCTTAACAATACTTCCTGTTTTTCTGTTGGAACGTTATACGCTCGCAGCTCAAGAGTCTGTTGGTCGCGAGTTTGCCACTGATACGTGAAGGTTTCACTGTTAGGCATCCATTTACCGCGGGCAAGGTATATGTCTTTGTCTTCGCCTAAGTCTACCCATCTGCGTGCACCGTTATTGATGTTTTGAATAGCAAGTTCAACAAGTACATTGTTGGTGCCTGCTTTAGGGTATTTCTGTTCAATGGTTTTAATGTCATCTGCGTAGATTTCAGAACGCGAAATGACGTCTACAGGGCTTTCATCTACTTTGGTAAATGCAATGAAGCTTTCATCTGGTGACCACCAGTAACCGGTCATTCTGCCCATTTCTTCTTGAGCAACGAATTCGGCCATACCAAATTTAATGTTGTCGCCACCTTCCTTTGTAATGGCCGTTTCTTTTCCCGACTCAATATGTTTTACATACAAGTTTTGGTCGCGAATGAAAGAAATGTAATTTCCTTTCGGAGATAGCTTAATATCAGTTTCAAATACGTCGGTATCAAGAAGTTGCTTTGCACCTTTCTCGCCAAGCTTGTGGTAATACACATCGCCACCTAGTGGGAATAGAAGGGCTTTTCCGTCGGCAGACCATTGATAGCTGACAATACCGCTACCCGATAAACGCATGCGTTCGCGACGGGCTTTTTCTTCGTCGCTCAATACTTCTTCGCCACTTTGAAGGTCATTTGAGTCGAATAGAAGGCGAGTTTCGCCACTGTCTATATGGTATTCCCATAAATCGAGACGTTCATAATCGGTCTGTTTTCCTTTTAGAAACGTAACTCTTTCTCCATCAGGAGAAACTTTAAGTGCACGAGGCGCATTGCCATCAAGGGAAGGAGAAGCGAAAATACGCTCAATATCGAGCGGTTCGGCCTGTAAAGCGGTAGAGAGCATAGCGGCTCCTATTAAAAGGGCTTTTTTCATTTTTATCTGCATATTTTTAACTGTCGAATAGTTGATTGTAGAGAAACTGTCTTAGGATACAAGGTACTAAGTATGAAAACCGCAATGGTGCTAGGAGCGACCGGATTAGTGGGACGAACGTTGGTAAACATACTTTTACAGGACCGCCGCTATAGCGAAGTGACCTGTTTGGTAAGAAAGCCGCTACAGTCTAATCAATTCGCCGATCCACACAATAGGCTTAAACCCGTGGTTATTGATTTTGATAACCTGCAAGACTACCAAGGGTACTTCGGTGTCGATCACGTATATTGCTGTTTAGGGACCACACTTAAACAAGCGGGCTCTAAGTCGGCGTTTAGACGGGTGGATTTTGAATACGTACATGTTGCTGCTCAACTTACTCGTGCACAGCGCACCGGCAGTTTTGTATGGATCTCGTCGGTTGGAGCAGATGCAAAAAGCAGTAACTTTTATTTACGGGTGAAAGGCGAGTTAGAAAACGCGATAATGCGCATGCCACAGCTTCCTCATGCGGCAGCAGTACGTCCTTCACTTCTGTTGGGAACGCGAAGCGAATTTCGCACCCTTGAAGATGTGGCACAGAAAACCGCACCAGTTTGGAAAATATTGATGCAAGGGCCGTTAAAAAAATACCGCCCAGTGCATGCTGTCGATGTAGCAAGAAACATGATGACAAGGCAGAAGTGGTAGTGCCAGAGCACAACGCCCTAGAAAACAAAAATATAAAGAGAGCTACCATGTTTCGCTGTAAGCAGTTTGTGGTTAATCAAACCAATTGTGCTATGAAAGTAAATACCGACAGTATGATATTAGGCAGTTGGGCCAAGCCCAATCAAAGTAGCCATATTCTTGATATAGGCACGGGCACCGGTATTCTCGCGCTAATGATGGCGCAAACGTCTGCGCCATCAGCCAAAATCACCGCTATCGATATTGATGAAAAGGCTGCATCACAAGCGAGGTTAAACGTAGCTGCCTCACCTTGGCCAACAAAAATAACAGTGCAGCATAATAAGTTGTCGGACTTAGCTGCGGATAACGCGTTCGACTTTATCGTGTCTAATCCGCCCTATTTCGAGCATGTAAAAGGCCATAGTCATGCCTACAAGTCGCAAAGTGACACTAGAGAACAGGCTCGGCAAACTGTTTCACTTACCCCAGCGCATCTATTTTCATTTGTTACTGAGCAACTTACCAGTACTGGTGAGTTCTATTGCCTTTATCCTTTTGCTCGGGAGAGTGAAATTATAGGCATAGCTGCTGAAATAGGCTTAGTCACAAATCGTATTCTAAGAGTGCAGCACAATGACCAACGCCCCCCTTATGTGACGGTATTTTGTATGAGTAAACAACACAAAAAGAGCGACATTGACAATCTGGTGATTAGAGATGAAAGCGGAGATTACTCAAGTCGTTTTAAAGCGCTTTGCCGCGATTTCTATTTACGCTTTTAACAAAGGTAGTTTGGCATGTTGATTGTAGCTGAAGCGTTCGGTGCTATTGCCGTCGTACTTAATTTTATTGGTTATAGGCAAAATAGTGTAGAGCGCTATTTATTTATCTCTGCCTTTGCTTTACTGAGCTTAAGTGTGCATTTTTTTATGCTTGATGCCATGGCAGCTGGCGTGGGTACATGTTTAGCGGGGTTGCGTAATTTTATCGCTATAAAGCATCGTAGCCGATGGGTACTGTTTATTTTCGTGGCCGCCAATATCCTATTCATGCTGTATGAGTGGTTTATTCTGCACCATGACTGGAACATTTTTATCGCCTATGCGTCATCCCTCATTTTTACTATAGGCTCAATTGTCTTAAGAGAAACAGACAAAATCAGGCGATATTTCTTGCTCGCCGAAACACTTGGGCTAATGTACGCCCTCTCAGTAGGCAGTATTTTTGGTACCGTTTTTAATATCAGTAACTTATTTAGTATTGTGACAAAGATGATAAGTGATGGAAAAAAGAGCAATCATAAATGTTGGAGGTCGAAGTGAAGTTTTTCAAATACATTGATGGGGAGTCTATAAATCGGTGGACGAGTAAAAACGAAAAAGCCGCCCTAGAGGCGGCTTTTTAAAACTTTCGAAAGAACTAGCCTTTCTTGACCAGTACCGACACTTTAGCGATACCAGCTACTTTAACCTGGTTCATTACTTCTACCACTGTACCGTGTTCAGTATCTTCATCAGCTTGTATAGCTGCTGAATCAGTGTTGTTTTCCGCTAAAAAAGTTTGTGTGTTTGCAACAACACGGCGGATATCAACTTCACGGCCACCCATCATGATAGTGCCATCGGCATCTATACGAATAGAAAGCGCTTTAGAAGGCTGATCATTCTTAGCCTCATTGTCTTCTGGGCGGTTTGTATCTAACCCTTTTTCTTTCACGAACGAGGTCGTTACGATGAAGAAAATCAACATGATGAACACGATGTCCAACATGGGGGTCATATCAATCTGAGCCTCGTCTTCGGCCGAGGTATGCTTTTTTCTTTTCATCTCGTCTTCTTTTTTCTGTTACGTTCGAGCGCTTTAGTATACTGCCTGTAACAAAAATAAACAGGGTTTTGTACAAAACAGCGTGCTCGTTAACACTTGTTGCTGAAAAATTGCTCAGTTTCCATCGTAAAACAACAAACTTAAGATTGTTTGTGGGAAATGGCGACGCCTAATTGGTAAAAATACAACATCAACGACTCATTGAGCGCTATACGCAAATTACCATGAGGATAAATGCCAAGTCTAGCCTCAGTTGATCTTTTTGTGCCTTGAACCAAGAATGCATTTTTGATCAAATGGTCTTGAACACAGGCTTCAAAGGCTCTGGCGGCCATTTCTTGTGGCATTGCGTAATAATAGATTTTTAATGCGCGATCCGCCTCTACAGATCGTACAAAATAATCGTTAGGTCGATTATTGTTGTCTAAAAACAACGAAGAGAAGCATTTACTCAGTTTTTCATTGAGTGGATGGGGGTTGAGTTGGGCATTATCTAACCACGCTTGCGAGGCAAAGCTACCCACACCTACATCGGCAAACATTTTGGGTGCAATATAATGATCAAACGCATGAAACCACTCATGAGCTAATGCGCCTGCGCCGGCATTCTTAGCCAATGCGAGCTGTCTTCGAGCGCTGTTATAATGTGCGCTGGCGCCTTTTTGACCACCACTGCCAAAGGCTAGCGATAATGTGCCGTTTAAAGACAGCACTTGTTCGTTCACGTTTAAAATGGTGGCCAGATCATACAAGGCGTCGAAGAATAAGTTGGCCGCTATTTGCTGTTCATCAGCGGTTACCCATTTTCCAATGGTGATACTCGAAAAATTAAACAGCTTGCGAATATCTTGAAAAGTGACATCGGCACCATCTCTATGGCTTGGGCCATTACGATAGAAGTCTTGATGTATGCGCCCTTGGGTCACAGCTAACCCGCTAACGATATAAGCAGTTGTTCACACCATGCAGCAATACGTTCATCTGATTTGTCGTACTGGTTCTCGTCGTCTAACGAGAGGCCTAAAAAGTGTGACTTGTCTTCAGTTAATGCTTTAGACGCTGTGAACTCATAACCCTCATTGGGCCAATAACCAATAATAGTGCAGTTGGAAGGGGCGATAGCATCGTGCAGCATACCCAAGGCATCTTGAAACCAATCAGCGTAACCAAGTTGGTCGCCCATGCCGTATAAGGCTACGATTTTACCTTCCAAATTAAGCTGGTGGGCTTCTTCCCAGTGAGACTCCCAATCTTCTTGCAGCTCACCGAAGTCCCAAGTAGAAATACCAAAGATAATAACGTCATAGTCGGCAGTTTTGTTCAAACTTACATCTTTAATATTGTGAACATCTACAATGTTATCGTCGAATAAGCTATTCAATTGTGCCTGAATTTTTTCCGCTGCCATTTCCGTATAACAGGTTGTTGAACCGTAGAATAAGCCAATCGACAGCGCATTATCACTCATGAAAACCTCTTTCCGTACACACTAATTATCTTTTATGGGCGGGAATTCTACCTCTTTACCATTGCTCAACAAAGCTTTGCAGCCAACAACTGTACTATTTTGTGAAATTTGTAAGATACCAATGGCGCAGCCGTTATATAGCTCACCGTATCCTGATGATGGCTCTCTGGCGGTGACTGACATATTTCTGCGCCGCGTGAACACGTTCAGCACAGATTTTGGCCCGTAGAAAACACGGTTAAGCCTATCTAACCAGCGAATTAAGCCTTCTGGAAAGGCGTTCTTTAATCCGCTACAGGTAAATTGGGTAATGTGAGGGCTGTTGCGACGAAAGCGTAGTCGTACATCGTATACAAACGAGTAGTGAACATCACCAGATAAGATAATAAATTCAGGTGGCGTTTTGTAATGTCGAAAAATGTTCAGCATGACATTCGCCGTGCCTTTGTGCGCCATCCAGTTTTCGGCGTCCACAGTCAGTGCTTTGCCAAAGAAGGTAAAAGTCTTTTGAATGGCTTCTATAAACTTCACCCCATAGATAGGGGCGGCCGACACCACTATCACGGCATCCTTTCCAATAATATTATGCTGAAAGTCGCACAAGGCTTCCCAATCCATCAAGCCAGACGGCTTTTTCATACTTGATTCTGAGCGCCAACGACGGGTTCGGGTATCCAATACCTCAATAGGGGGCGTGGTGTCTAAGCGATAATTCCAATGTTCAAAGTCTAACAATTGATCGATGAGTTCATCTTGTTTCACCATGCCACTTTCGGTAAAGGTTTCACTGGCTTTAGCAATCAACGGCGCGCATTTTTGTGGCGCATTGCCCCAGCCTTGGCAAAGTAGGTAACCGGTAAGGGCATTACCAATCATACGTTTAGAAAAAGGGTTTCCATAAACTTCTTGCTCCCAACCCCGGGTTAAATTCCAGTCGTCGGTGACATCGTGGTCGTCAAAAATCATATAAACGGGGATATGCGCCAGCGCACGACGGACTTTTGGCAACTTGCTCACAAAACCTTCAATGGCGCGTTGTTCTTTTTCAAAGGTCTGTTTGTGTTGCGCGGCTATATCATTCACTTGAAAAGTCACGTTTCGCCACAGGGCAGGTGACCACACCAAGAAATACATGGCCACCACTTCGGCGCAGCTTATTAAGTGATTTTGCGCATTCACCGAGGTGAAAATGGGTTTTCTTTTGGCGCCAAAGAAGAGTGATGAAAGTGCGGTATTCGTCTCCGTTTGAGGCAGTAACTGCTCACGTTCATAAAAACCATGCAGGTGAGTAGGGAGTTCTGCGGAATTTTCTAAAACCGCGCCCTCAAGGGGCTCTTCAAAAAGCCCGAGTAATGCAATGACGTGGTGAATGGCTTGCAAAGTAGGGCCGGCTACATCATCGGTGTATACCTGATCGCCTGTCATCATAAGCACATCAGGGCGAGGGCTATTTGATGCAATGGCATTATCGAGTAAATTATCAACTTGGGCTAGAGCGTCATCTCCATCAAAATGAGGCTTTCGACATGAGCCATGCAATAGGGTTTCAGGCTTGTTTGTCCAGCAAAAGCTCAATGCAGTTTGATTAGCATAAAGTAAGTCTGCTTGCTCTTTTTGCCACTTTTCTTGGCATTCAGTCGCTGTAAATGTGAGTTGGTAGTAAATGGGTA
Source organism: Alteromonas sp. 38 (assembly GCF_902506055.1). NCBI lineage: Bacteria > Pseudomonadati > Pseudomonadota > Gammaproteobacteria > Alteromonadales > Alteromonadaceae > Alteromonas > Alteromonas sp. 38. The sequence goes on along the minus strand of NZ_LR733300.1, from coordinate 3,953,453 downwards.
TATTAGCGGTAAAGCTTTCATCTACAGTGGCAGATAATAAATGAATGAAGGCGTGCTTACCTACTTGCACGCAGGTGCTTGTCACCTCTGCGTCAAGCTTCGCATCATTTTGTGAAAGCGTAAATGTTGGGGCCTTAGCCTCTGACGTGACTAACCAAATATGACACGCACTTTGTGTGACTCGCCTAACGATTGGGCCCGCAACCACCGCAGGAATACACTGCTTAGAAATAATATGCTCCTACCAAAAGCAACAAGAAGAAAAATGTACCTTACTCTTTTTTGGCTTTAAACGGTATGGTAGATATACTCGCTTACATTTTTTACCCTAATGGGCTTTACTCGTGACGGTTTTCGCCCATAAATTTGCTTCTGCCTAACTGCTCAAAATGCAGGTCAAAATGCAGCCGGTATCGTGGATTTGGTGAGCAGTAGAATTATAAGCTAGTGCTTGCAGCTTTTGCTAGGCGTGAGTTATAGGGGCATCTTAACGTTGAAGGAAATGAAAGATATGTTGAATAATTGGCCGGTTGCCGCGTGTATTGTTGTCGCGTTAAGTAGTGTTATGGCAGGCTGTAGCGAGAGCAAAGATGCCGCATTTAACGAAGAAGTACCTAGTGCCACAACAAGTTCGGTTTTAACCTCTGTTGGGCGCTGGATATCCACCGACACCAGCGAGGTAATGCAAGACCCTCAAACCTCGGGGCTAATTGAAATTAATGGTCAATTAGTCACCATAGCAGATGGTAGTGCCGCCTTTGAGCAGCAAAGAAAACTGCACTTTCTTGATAAAGAAACGGCAACACTGACCACATCAAGTAATGCATTTAAACTAGCCACACGCGTGCGCAGAAGTTGTTTTAGTGACTATTTAACCAATGCACCAGATTTAGAAGCGCTTGCTAGCGATCCTCATAACCCGAATGTGATTTATACCGTAACCGAAGATGCTACCCGCACAGGAACGCTTTCTACCCGTTGCGAAAAGAAATATCAAGATACGGGCTCGACCGATTATCCCACCTTATTGGTTCGATTAGCGCGAGATGAAGACAATACTGTGACAATGACCCATGTTCGCCCTTTGCAGTTTCCTACCAAATTTGAAGTGGGTAACTTTCCTAACGACGGTATTGAGGGCATGGCCATGGCAAAAGATGGCACCTTGTACTTAGGTCTTGAGAAAGACAAAGCGGGGCAGCCGCGTATTTTCTCGTTAAACATGACAGATGACTTTTGGAAAAGTGCTGATTTCGCTGTGGTAGATGAACCTGATTTGTCGGTGCCTACGTTTGATGCGGGTAGTCACCCTATCAATGGTTTAGCACTTTATAATGCCGCTGATAGCGGTAATAGTTACTTATTAGCCGCTGCCCGAAATGACAACGAGGTTTGGGTAATTGATGTTGCTGGTAAGGCTGAAACTAAACGTATCTCCATGCAGTTTAACGTGAATGCAGATAACGACTGTGGCGAATATGTAATGGATAACGCCTCAATTGAAGGACTCGTTGTGGTAGAAGATACCTTGTGGCTAATTAACGACCCGTGGAAAGTGAACTACTTGAAGAACATCAAATGTGAGGCAGAAACTGCGCGTTATGAGGCTATGGCACCCTTGTTGTTCTCAGTGCCTCTAGATAGAGCCTGGTTTCAGTAGCACTAACCTGCAATCGCGCTAAGTTTAATTAGCTTTGTTTTTAGAAAGCATTGAGCTTCAAAAGTACTGATCTTCAAACTTATTGGCTATCGATAGAAATAAAAAATGCGGTTGCAGATTTTACGCTGCAACCGCACCTTTTGTCAGGCTGTTCAAACCAAGCGATACTTAATAAGGCTACTTATGCTTCTGGGCGTATACGGGATGCAAATGTCTTTTTAAACTTTGCTAGTTTAGGTGCTACTACCATTGAACAGTATTGGTTCTGCGGATTATTTTTAAAGTAATCTTGATGGTAGCCTTCAGCCTGATGGTAGTTATTAATCGGCACTACTTCGGTGACAACCGGATCAGGCCAAATCTCTTCCGTGGTGATTTCTTCTATAATGGCCTTGGCTGCGTCTTTTTGCGCATCGTCATGATAGAAAACCGCACTACGGTATTGCGTGCCCACATCGTTACCTTGACGGTTCAATTGCGTAGGATCGTGCAGTGCAAAGAAAATTTCTAATATCTCTCGATAACTGATGTTATCTGCATCATAGGTAACTTGAACCACTTCAGCGTGACCAGTACCGCCACCACAAACCGATTCATAAGTTGGTAAGGCATCTTCGCCACCTGCATACCCAGATACCGCTTTTTCAACACCTTCAACAGTATTAAATGCTGATTCAATACACCAAAAACACCCGCCTGCTAGGGTGGTTACTTGTAAATTTGCCATTGCGTTACCTCAGAAAAAACGTATGACATCAGTGTGGGTGTGAGCGCGGTTAAACTCAAGTCATCCAAGTGCATTTTTTTAGCGTATAAAAGCATAATAAATAAAAAGCCCAGAACATAGAAAGCACAGAACACACAGAAAGCTACGGCTAAGTCAGAGGTGACTACATTGATAATTTTTTACGATGGCTACTGCCCGTTGTGCAAAACAGAAATGCGCCATTTACAAAAACGGGATAAGCAAGGTGCATTAACCCTTGTTGATATTCAAACTCCAGAGTTTGCTGCTAAATACCCTGAATTAGATTGGCATGCACTCAACGCCAGAATTCACGGGGTATTACCCGATGGTACACTGATTACTGGGCTAGATGTAACCCACCAGGCGTGGAAAGCTGTGGGTGTAGGTTGGCTATACACCCCCCTGCGCTGGCCAGGTATTCGTATTATTGCCGATTGGTGTTACCTTAAATTCGCTAAACACCGCTATACCATTTCGTATTTATTGACCGGTAAAAAGCGTACTTGTGACCGATGTGTACCAGGTGATATGCAACAAAAATTACCCAGCACGGCGAATACTAGAAGCTCCGCTGGGGCGGAACATATTACGAATACCGAAAGCACAAAAGGCAAAGGTGGCGACAGTGGCAGATAACCCCAAAACTGAGCAAAATACTGCTGAGCAGAGCGCTAATACGGTCACTCTTGTGATAGGGGCGTCAGGAGGGATCGGTAAGGCACTGGTTCATCTATTGGCAAGCGCTGAGGCCCATGAAGGTGATAATCCCAATAAGGTAATCGCGCTTAGCCGCACTGGTTATAGAGACGCCACTTGGCCTGATAATGTAACGGCATTTAGCTTGCCGGAACACAATGAACGCAATATAGAGGCGTTTGTTAAAGACTTAAAAGCCAAAGGTCTGCGCGTGAAGTTAGCGATTGTCGCCACAGGTGTGCTCAATAACGAAACGTTGGGGCTCCGCCCGGAAAAGCGGCTGGAAGATATCAGTGAAGAAGCGCTAGCAACCTACTTTGCAATCAATAGTACGATGCCCGCTTTATGGATGAAGTACTTGGTGACTGTGATGGTGAAAGAGAGCCCGTCTATTGTATGCATAAGCGCGCGGGTGGGCAGTATTTCAGATAATAAACTGGGGGGCTGGTATGGATATCGAGCTTCAAAAGCCGCGCTTAATATGTTGGTAAAAACAGCCTCGGTAGAGTATACACGGCGACTAAAAGATCCACTTTTAATCTGTTACCACCCAGGCACTGTCGATACTGGTTTATCAGCGCCATTTCAGAAAAACGTAAAAGCAAATAAGCTATTCACACCGGAATTTACCGCTAAACAACTGCTTACCCATTTGTCGACACTGAGCGCTTCTCGGCATTCAAATCGCGACGAAAGCTGCCACTTCATTGACTGGGACGGTAAGGTGGTAACTTGGTGATACGCCAATTGCCGCTTTCTGTAAGCCCAATATCAAGACTTTTTATTACACTGCTGTTACCATGCATTTTAGGGAATGGTGCAGTGTTTTGACTCGCTTAAAAAAGGCGAGCAATACGACGTAGTCGACGCCATTAGCACGATGAAATAATCATAAGTTATCGCCATCCCAGAAAACATAAAAATAAACTCAACAAGAGGAAGGGATATGAGCGGGGCCAGAGAACAGTTCGGATCGCGCATAGGTTTTATTCTAGCAGCGGCAGGATCGGCAGTAGGTATTGGTAACCTAGTGGGTTTTCCTGTTGGCGCAGCAAAAAATGGCGGTGGTGCATTTTTATTGATGTATGCCATTTTTGTATTCGCTATTTGCTTACCTGTGATGTTAGCGGAAATGTCAGTGGGGCGTCATGCCAAAAAGGATCCATTAGGCGCATACAGCGCAATCAGTGGCAATTCAGCAAAGTGGAAAATCGCCGGTTGGTTAGCCATTGCTACGCCATTTATGATTGCCGTGTTCTACATGGTGATAACGGTGTGGATTTTCGGTTATCTTTTTGAAACCGTCAGCGGTAATTTAGACACCTTAGCTAACCCAGATACCTTTGGGTTATTTATTAATTCATCGTCTATTTTCGCTTATATGGCCGTGGTTGTTGGTGTGGTCTATCTCATTCTGCAAGGCGGTGTTAAAGAGGGGATTGAAAAAGCAGCTAAGCTGCTGATGCCAGCCCTTTTTGTTATGTTAATTGGCTTAGTGTTGTTCGTACTCACCCGCGAGAATGCTATGGCAGGGGTGAAGTTTTATATCATTCCTGACTTCTCAAAGCTGACAGCAAGTGTGGTGAATGGTGCGCTCGCACAAGCGTTTTTCTCCCTCTCGTTAGGTATGGGGATTTTGATTACCTACGGCAGTTATATCGACAAGAGAGCGGATGTGCCTACGTCGGCAAAGTTAGTGGCAATAACAGATACCGCAGTGGCCTTCACAGCAGGCTTAATGATTCTACCTGCGATATTCTCTTTCAACCCTGATATTAATCCTGATGAACTTAGTGAGTCATCGGTGAGTATGATTTTCACCTATTTACCTAATATATTTTTAGCGCTGCAAAGCTCTATTGGGTATGTGGGGGCGTCTATCGTGGCAAGCCTGTTCTTCTTATTAGTGTTCTTTGCTGCCATCACGTCTTTAGTGTCTATTTTTGAAGTGCCAGTAGCGGCGCTAATGGACGAGAAAGGGGTAAGCAGGAAGTGGGCGTTAGCGTCACTTGGTAGCGTGATGCTTGTACTAGCGGTACTGTGTACTTTGTCATTTGGTAAAGTTGATGCACTTACGCAGTTCGCCAGCTACGCGGGTGTAGATAAGTCGCTGTTCGACGTTATTATTGACGTATTTTACGAGACTATTTTGCCATTAAACGGCTTCTTGATTTGTATCTTTGTTATTTATCGTTGGAAAAGTGCAAACTTCAACGCATCCCTTGAAGAGGGGAGTTCAGGCTATCGCGGTGGATGGTTTGAAAAGTATGTCGATGTATCGCTTAAAACGTTTATCCCTGCCATCTTGTTAGTTATTTTCATCAATACCGTGGCGGTTAAATACTTCGGCGTTAGCCTGTTTGGCTAGTCGCTTACTAAACTTGTTGTAATAGAGATACCAACGATAAGGCGCTCAAATGTGAGCGCCTTATCTATTTGTAATTCTGTACTTTATTTATAAGCCTGCTCTTTTTATAAAACTGCACTTTTTATAAATGAATGTCCTTCACAACATCCTATTTAACTAAATCATGTCATCAGGGTTGGCATAGTCAGGAAGTATTCCCAGTAAATTCCAACTCGCTTTTGCATCAATCGCCTTACCCGTAGGGGCCAACTCTGACTCACTAAAGGTGGGAGCCGGTATGCCTTTTTTCAGTGCCGCTTGGGTATAGTAATCGCCTCTTTTCGGGTGTTGTAAACTACATAAATGATATAAATCGGTGCTGTCACCCTTGCTAGTTTCGGCCAAAATCAGTGCCTTTAACGCGGCAATAACATCATGAACATGTACTAAGTTAATTCGTTTATTGCCCGCATTCAGGCTTCTTCCGCTTAAGGAATTTACAGGGTGGCGATCTGGGCCTGTTAACCCAGCAAGGCGTACTATTTTAGCGTCTACCTTGGCATTCGTTTTTAATTTTAACACGTGCTGCTCTATGGCAACATGCGCTTTTGCCGATGCGGTTTCAGGCTGGGTGCTGGCGTGTTCATTCAACACATCACTTCTATTATCGCCGTATACCGAGGTGGTACTCATGAAAATAATACGAGCTACTCTGGCCGCCACTGCATTATCAATAAGAGCAAGCATGTTATTGGTGAAGTCATCTAACTGGGTATTACGACGGCCAGGTGGAATGTTTAGCACAAGTGTTGCATCGTTAAGTTCTTTACATAGTGCGGTGGTGTCGTCACCCAAACTAAAAACCAAGCCTTTAATGTGCTTATCGCTTATTTTCAACGCTTTTTCTTTGCTTCGCGTGGTAGCAATAATTGCATGGGTAGCTGACATGGCTTCGCCTAGGTAGCCACCAAGCCAACCGTAACCGCAGATAACTAGCTTATTATTCATAACGTCTTCTAGATGAGAAAAAGAGGGTGAAAGTAAAAGTATCAAAAATACGCGGTAAGGCGCAAAACGGATTGGTTCTGTGTGGTAAATACCAGGTACACAAATGCTGGGTGTTAGGTGCATAGTTCTGAGGATAAGGTGCAAAGCGCTAACCGATGAGGGAGAAAAGCTATTAAAATCAATTTGGTTATAAAAAAACGCTAGCGGGAAAGCTAGCGTTGTAAGGTTATTAAATGTAAATTGAACGTGGTTTGAATGTAGTGGGGGCAGTCACTGCACGAATAAAAACACAATTACATTTTCATTTCGCCACTGCGCATATCAATTAAGTCTAAGCCACCTAACCCAGGAATGCTGGCTTGCATTTTGTTTTCGGCATAATTAGCTTCTTGCAACACTTCACATAGGGCATCGCCTTTTTCTTCAAGTGCTGCGGCCTGTGATTCAACACGGTGTTCAATAGTCTCACCAAAGCGTTCCATTTTTTCCTCGAAGGCTTCCATATCGCCGCCGTTCCATAGCATTTGGGTGCCCACAGCAATCAAAATACGGCCCATTGATTCAGTTATGAGCGACTCGAATTGCGCTTCAAATTCGTCTTCCCAGCTTTCGTCGAAAAAGCCTGGCTCGTCAAACTTAGCTGTATCCACTTTGATATTGCCGTTGTCGTCGTAAAAAGACGTTGCTAACTTTTCGTTAAGCGAAGTGAACATGGTATCGAAATCTTCAGTAAGCTCATTATCGCCGCCAAGCAGTTCACCGAATACTTCTGAAACGGCGACACTGGCAATTTCTAACCCTTCACTTGCGATGTTAAGAGTCATGGGAATAGCAGTATCGATACGGTCGTAATAGGTATTGACCCATTGTTGTTGTTCGTTGTTCAACGTCACACTCTCACCGTTAATCACCAAATGGTAAGTGTCATCAATCGACATGGTAGAACCGTTTTGCATGTCGACAGTAATTAGGCCCTGGTGGTATTGAAGATGGCCATCTAATTCGATGTCGCAGCTAGTCTCAAAAGCAAACGCTGGCACGCTAAGTAAAGATGAAGATACTAAGGCGAGTGGAAGTAATTGTTTAATTTTCATTTTCTGAAATCCTATTAACCATGATGCTGTCGCGAAGACCGTCTAGTGTTATGAACTCTGTGTTGTGGTCACGCTGTTTTATAGCCTAGTGATTGCACTAGTTGTTACACTAGTTATTGTTATTGCAACCTCAGTGCCATTTTAATAAATACATTTATTTCAATGTCTTAAGGTTTTATAGAAAGGATGTGATATTGACTATTTACGAAAAGTTAGCAATTAGCTTAACTATTTAGCATTTTTGACTAAGATCAAAGGGGTGAGGAAAAGAGCACATTACTTGCATTTAATGTTTTTTGAGGCATGTTCATCCAGATTGATTTCGTGCATAATAATGCCAGAAAAATTAAAGGGTTTAGAGAATGACTGATTGGATTAACGCAATTGTATTTGGTGTTGCGCTAATTGCCTTCACTCTGGGGCTTAGCAGCATCGTAATGGGTTTCATGACAGCTGAAACTGGCGCAAAAGGCATGCAAGAAAAAATCGAGTATGGTTTCTTTGGCGTGTCTGGGCTAGTGGTTTGCTTGCTAATGGGTTATGCGTTGGCTTAAGTAATGATAGACATAAAAAAACCGGCTTAAGCCGGTTTTTTTATGTCTATCGTTTACATTTTTTGGTCACTGCAAGAACTAGTCTTGTTCGCTCTGGCTTATTTCCATTGCACTGGATAAGTAACCTAAGTGGCCGTCACGCTGGTAAGCAACGAGGTCAAACAAAGATAACATGGCCATCACATGGTCAAATATATCCGCTTGAACCTTTTCGTATTTCACCCAGTCTTTCTCAATACTAAAACAATATAGCTCCAGTGGCAGGCCAATTTCGTTAGGTGGCAGTTGGCGCACCATCAAGGTCATTTCCTGGTTCACACTAGGGTGTTTACGCAAATAAGACTCAAGATAAGCTCTGAAGGTACCAATGTTGGTTAATTTGCGGCTATTTAATAAGTCAGATTCATCAATAGAATAGTCTCTGTGGTAAGCACGCAGTTCATTTGTTTTCTTCTCTATATACTCACTGATATAGCGAATTTTTGAGAAGCGTTCTAACATTTCGTTGTCACACAATTTAATAGAATGAACATCGATATACACCGAGCGCTTTATTCTTCGGCCACCAGATTCTTGCATGCCTCGCCAGTTCTTAACTGCCTCGGTAGTCAAATTATAGGTAGGCAGAGTTGAAATGGTTTTATCCCAGTTCTGCACTTTTACGTTGGTTAAACCTATTTCTTTAATTTCACCATCTACTTCGTATTTTTGCATGGTGATCCAATCACCGGTGTTAAACATGCGGTTAGCCGCAATTTGAATACCTGCCACAAAGCCCAATATGGTATCGCGGAAAATTAATAGCAGTACGGCGGCAATAGCCGTTAAGCCAGACACTAAGAGTAAGGGGCTTTTATCTACAATTAACGAGATGCTGAACAAAATGGTAAGAATGGCAAAGCCAAGCTTGGTGACTTGAATAAAGCCAGTAATAGGTGCACGTTTAGATAATGCAGAGGCGTTGTATACATCTTCCACCGTACTCAAAATGGCGTAAATACCCAACAGTCCACTGTAAAGCATATACAACAACGCGCTTTTTATTAATAAGCCGTACAGCACAGAGGCTTCTTCAATAAGTACTGGAGTGGCAAGAAATATAAAAAGAGCAGGGAATAAATGCATAAGACGGCGGAAGAAGCCATGTTCTTGTAATGCGTTATCCCAAATGTTGGTGGTCTTCGATACCCATCTCGCTATTTCAGGGCGAACAATCAACCTTGCAAATATATAAATGACAATCGCTATCGTCAATATGGTGCCCAATGCTAGCGCATTATATAGCGGGTCGTGCATAGTCAGTGATGGAAAGAAATCCTTCACTAAATGCATGAAGCTATCACGTACAGTCGAACTTACTTCCACAATTACGACTCCAAAAGACGTTTGATACGGCTATCTTTATTTTTCCACATGGCATTTAACCAATCTTGGAAAGTGGTGCGAAACTCAGGTTCACTCATTGAAGAGTGTTGCTGAAGTGCTGGCACAGGCATCACATTAACATCGATTATGATTTTGGTCATTGTGCCACTTAGCATAGCCATCATTGGGTGGCGCTTATTTTCTGGATATAGCAAAGAAATATCGAGCACATTAGTAAACAACTCACCCATTGCAGCCAGTGTAAAGGAAACGCCTCCCGCTTTAGGTGGAAGCAAGGTTTCATAAGGGCTTTGCTTCTGATGGTGTTTTTGTGTGGTAAATCGTGTGCCTTCAACAAAGTTGATGACAGTGGTGGGCACCGTACGAAATTTTTCACAAGATGCTCTTGTTGTTTCCAAATCTTTGCCTTTTTTCTCTGGGTACTTTTCTAAATAGGCCTTAGTGTATCTGTGCATAAAAGGCATATCTAAGGCCCAAGCACCTAATCCTACAAAAGGAAGCCAAATTAATTCCTTTTTGAGAAAGAACTTTGGCGCAGGTATACGATGAGTCGCAAATTCAATAAGTAGCACAATATCAAGGTAACTAAGATGGTTGGCGATAATCAAATACCATCTATCTTTCGACAATTCACCATGAACCGCACACTCAATGTTTACATTGTTAAAGAGGCGAATAAGCAATACGCTTACCCGTCCAAAACTAAACAAGCAAGCGTGCATGACGCTATTCCACGCTTCGGTAACTTTACCTGAAGGGAGTATCAGTTTAATGACGCCGAACAAGATGATCAGCCCTCCCCATAGCGCAAGGTTGGCTACTTGAAGCGCCGTGTGGACAACGAAAGTTACAGGAGAAAACAAGGTACGGATCATAGTGGCTTCTGAGTTGCGTTAATCGATTCTAATTGGTCGTTTTTATCTTGCCAGCGGCTATTTAACCAACGCTGAAATTGGCTTCTTACTTGTGGATCGTCAAAGTAATTATCATTAAAGTAGCCATTTTCGGTAATATCCGTGATGGGGGTTACTTTTATACTGACGCGAATATCACGTACCTTCCCGCTGACGAAATCCCAAAATGAGGGAACGCCGCCAGGGTAATCAATCGTTACGTCAATGAGCTTGTGCAACTGAGAGCCCATCGCTGAAAGCACAAACGCTACGCCGCCCGCTTTAGGTTTCAGCAGGTGGCTAAACGGTGAGTTCTGTCGGTCGTGTTTTTCTTGGGTAAAGCGTGTTCCTTCCACAAAGTTCATAATACTTACCGGCTTGGTACGAAACTTTTCGCATGCTTTGCGAGTAGTTTCCATGTCTTTGCCTTTCAGGTGTGGGTTCTTCGCCAAGAAAGATTTTGAGTATCGACGCATAAAGGGAAAATCGAGAGCCCACCAGGCGAGGCCTAAGATAGGGACGTAAATAAGTTCCTTTTTAAGGAAGAACTTTAAAAATGGGATTTTTCGGTTGAATACACGTTGTAAAACTAAGATATCGACCCAAGATTGATGGTTGGCAATCACTAAATACCAGTCTTTGCGGGTAAGTTGATCAAGGCCGGTAACATCCCATTTTGTTCTACTACTCACTCGTTGATTAAGATTATTAATCGTAATCCATGCGGTTGCGCACGCGTCCAAGATATACGATATAAATCGTCTCCAAGGCGCAAGCGGAATAAGTTTGAAAAAAGACAAAATAATGATGGGCGTTGCCCATAAAACTGTATTTAAAAAATAAAAAATTACTGAAATGGTGCCAACCAGATGATGCATTAGGCTTCTTATCATCGTACTTACCTCAAAAATTAGGCACTTAGTGTAAACGAACTTGATTTAAAATCCGATAGACCCTTTACTGTTTGCTACAGCAAAGTGGTTATTTTTCTAAATTTATTAGTGCACAGGAGTCATTATGGAGCTTATTAGTGAAAATCGTGCATTTGGCGGTAGGCATTTACGCTACAGTCACGATGCAAAGAGCACCAATTGCAGTATGACATTTGCAATTTATTTACCACCGTTTGCCTCCGCTGAAAAACCAGTGCCGGTTTTATACTGGCTGTCTGGGCTTACTTGTAACGACCAAAACTTTATGCAAAAAGCAGGGGCGATGAAACTAGCAGCAGAGCTAGGAATGGCGATTGTTGCGCCAGATACCAGCCCTCGCGGTGATGGTGTTCCTGATGACGAAAATGGCGCTTATGATTTTGGGCTAGGTGCTGGTTTTTATGTGGATGCAACACAAGCGCCATGGAATGAGCATTATCAAATGTATAGCTACGTCACCGATGAATTGCCTAGTGTTGTTGAGCAACACTTCCCTGTGACAAAAGAGCGCGCAATTAGCGGTCACTCAATGGGCGGCCATGGCGCGCTAATCGCTGGTTTACGTAATCCAAATCGCTATGTATCTGTTTCTGCGTTTAGCCCAGTGGCGAACCCTTCTGATTGCCCATGGGGCCAAAAGGCATTGGGTCAGTATTTAGGTGATGAGAAATCAGCCTGGGATGAATACGATGCTGCAAAGATTATTGCTAGTAAGAACCACGCAATTCCATTATTGGTTGAGCAGGGTAATAGCGATGAATTTCTGTCAGAGCAATTAAAACCACTGGCACTTGTGCAAGCGGCTCAGCAAACAGATACACAATTAACGCTGAACATGCATGAAGGTTACGATCACAGTTACTTTTTTATAGCGTCGTTTATTGATGAGCACCTAGAGTTTCATGCTGGGCATCTAGGCCTTATTTAAGCGACAGTGCCCCATTTTACATGCGTTAGTTAGTTGCCTGATAACGTGCAGCTTTCTAACGCAGCTTTTCTACGAAGTCGCCAATCGACATGGGTCTGTCAAAGTAATAACCTTGGGCATAAGTACACGCGTTATTCACCAAAAACGCCTGTTGATCTTGCGTCTCAACCCCCTCCGCGATAATGCTAATATTTAAATTTTTAGCCAAACCCAGAATAGCTTGAATAATAGCCTGGTCGTCGGTATTCGCTTCTAAATCGCTCACAAAAGAACGGTCTATTTTGAGTTCATCAATAGGCAGCTTTTTAAGGTAAACCAAAGAGCTGAAGCCAGTTCCAAAGTCATCAATTGAGATGGTAATGCCCATGGCTCTAAGTTCGTTCAGCAACACGGAGACAGTGTCTAAACTGTCGATGAACACACTCTCGGTGAGTTCTATCGATAAATGCCTTGGGTCGATGGCTCGGCGCTTTAAGGATGATTGTATTTGATGAAGCAGCACAAGATCGGTAACTTGTCGGCCAGAGATATTAATCGCCAAACGAATATCTAAATTAGCCTCTGTAAGCTTATCGATAGCATTACAGGCTTCTTCTACTAACCATTCACCAAATGGGAATATCAGCTCTGTACGTTCTGCAATTGGAATAAAAACATCTGGTGGAATGTAGCTTCCGTCTTCTGTCTTCCACCGCGCTAATGCTTCGCACTTAACAATTTTACCGGTTTCTAAATCAACGATAGGTTGTAAGAAAAGCGCTAATTGCTTGTTTTCAATGGCGGTGCGAAGTTTACTCTCTAACTCAGACATACTCTGATGTTGGCGATGCAACATTTCGCTGTATTCAAGAATAACGTTTTTACCTTGAAACTTCGCAATTTGGAGCGCGATATCTGCATGACGCAGTAGTACATTCGCTTGATCTCCATGTTCGGGATAACTCGCGATGCCAATGTTAATGCCAAGATTGGATTCGGCACCATGAAGTGAAGTATAGGTATTAACCAGCTTCTTCTTCATAGCTTGCGCATAGTCTAATGGGTTAACGCCACTGAAGGTATCGGTGCGTTTTACAATAGCAAATTCGTTACTCCCTATTCTGGCAATAAACCCGCTGTTGCCAACAAATCCTTGTAATCTTGATGCAAAAGACTTGAGTATCTCATCACCTGAATGATAGCCAAGCTTTTCGTTAATTTTCTTAAACTCTCGTATATCTATAATAAACAGAGCAAATTTAACGTCCTCTTGAACCAACTTCTGAACATAGCTATTGAAAAAATTGCGGTTTGCAATTTTGGTTAAAGAGTCCATTCCTGTGGCAGATAGTACGCTTTCTTCTTTATTTCGAATGTGACTGATATCGGTAAGAAGATATACCCAGTGGGTGAGTTCATTATCATGAATAACCGGGTGAATGGTCACTTGTAACCATATTTCATAATTATCGGTAGGCTTCCAATAAAGCTCCCCTTGCCATGCTGAACGTTTTTCAATGAGTGTTGGGAGGAAGGTGTCTGGAACGCTGACATCTTCAAGTAAGTGTTCAAGCCTATTGGCACTATCATTTGATCGGCTACAGGAAAGCAGCTGCCTAGCAGATTTATTGTCTAACACCGTTTCACGGTCTTTATTTAAAATAACTACCCCAGTTTCTAGGTGGTGGATAGCTTGTTTTATCGGGGGGACTAGCTTTTCATAATTTTTGTTTTTAAGTAGTGTTTTATCTAGACGCTGGCGGATGTATTCGTGCTGACCTACTATTTCGTGATGGCTTAAAAGTAGCTCTCGTGCGGCTTGTAGGGTTTTTTGTTTTTCTTCGTATTGGCTTTCGACATTCTTTATAACTAAGAAATGCTCACCTTCGCCGCTATTAATCGCGAGTGCTTCTAAATGGAGGGACTCGTTCTCGTCTTCTTCAGTCCAAAAACCTGAAGATAGGGTAAATACGCTGTCATTTTGCCAAATATCATTGGCATCCGTCATAAAGTCGTCTAGAAAAATGGAGGAAAAGGTATCTGGATTAACCTTGTTATCTTCATCGAGGGTGGCGATCTTATGTAGCCACGAAACATCAGGCGTTAGGCATTGAAGGCTCGTTGTGCTTTTAAAGATAGCGCAGTCTGTAATTCCTAGCGCATTAAGAAGGTGTATATCCATACGTTGCTCCTACCAAAACGCAATTGTACTGAAGAGATTTTCGACATTCTCGCCGGTCTTTGCACTGGTTTTAGTTAGTGATGTAAACTTCTTTGCATAGGAATCAAGTTCTTCTTCACTCCAGTGCCAGCTTGAAGGGAGGTCGGTTTTATTGACCACGAAGAAAGCAGGAATATCAGGATAATGTTCTCTAGCCATTTCTAGGATTTCTATACCTTCTAATAACGACTGCGAGCGGGTTTGATCGACCACGATGATATAGGCACTTGCGCCACGTAAATAGCGTGGATTGAAACCGCAGTATCTATCGATACCTTCAAGATCCCAAAGCAGCAACTGGACCCCTCGGCCATCTTTGTTAACTTGTTTTTTATCGATTTTCACACCGATTGTCGTTTTATATTTTTCAGAGAAAATACTTTCGACAAATTGTTTAACAAGGCTCGTTTTCCCAACACCGGTAGGACCTAAGATACATACCTTTTTTTGAATCACTGTGTATTTACCTCTGATGTCTTTGGGTCAGATAGCAAAACATTTAAAAATACAGTTCGTCCCATTGAACCCTCACTTAAAGATAACTGGCCAAGCCCTATTGGAAAAAGAATGCTAGGGTCAACCTTCATGGGTAGCAGCGCTTCTTTCACGTTGTTAGCTCTTAATTTGCTTAAAGCAAGATTGCGTGAAGGGCTACCCGAATTATCACTTGCGCCCAAAATAAAGACAGCAACTGACAGATTAAGCTGCTTCGCAAGTAGCTGCAACTGATACAACTCTTGGCCTAAGCGCTCTAATACTTCCAATTGCTCAGAATCAAGGTTCTCTTGCGCAATTGCAAACGGTAAATGCGTAGAAGAAATTCTCGCCACAAGGTCGTTGATTACCGCGTTATCAAGTTCTTCAGTATTGGCACGCACCTCATCAACAATATCGATGCCAGAAAGATTAGGTTTCAATTGAGAAATACCGGGTATTGCACGAAGTTCACGTGTGAATGCACGTAATGCATCAATTGTCATTGAGCCGCTCAGAAATAATGCATCATTTTCATCATAAATGGCTGTCAGTCCGTTAATGGTTACGACTAAGGATGATACTTTGTCGATAACTACATTTTTTTGTAGCGACACAAACGGCGCTTCGTGAATAATCACTTTGCTAGTGTTAATTTCTTGGCTTTCTAACCATGAGAGAGATGATTGCATATGAGGATCGCGCAGTAAGCGGACTTGCACCTTTCCATCTTTTACGGCCGTGTCAGTAAGCACAACGCCAGCTGGGGGAGATAAATCTCTTATCGTGCTTTGCAGTATCGACAAATCTATTCGTAAAAATGCAAGATAAGCTAAAAGCAGCAGTACGATGCCGATAACACCACCACCGATGAGTCTTTTTTTCTTACCTTTCGCTTCCTCTTTTTTCGCGCTAATTAAACAGTCATTCAGCAACGTTTCGCAACCCGCAAAAGGTGTGCTGTCGCCCTGATACTCCTGCAATGGCACCTGGTAGAACTGGTGGAATTCTTCTAATGCTTGCTGTAGTCGGCTTCTAATATCCGGTGGAACACTACCGACGACCGCGGCAACTAAAATGGCCTGTGGACCTATTTTTATAAGCAGTGTGAAGTCGCCAGTTTTAATTTCACCTAATTCGTTTTCGGTCTCATACTCTTGCGACTGAAATGCATCAGCAACAAAATCATTGATAGCAACCAGCATGGATGAAATAAGATCTGCGTCTTTGCTGCGTTCAGGATCAGAGGAAATGGTATGTAGCAGCGTACCGGTTTCTCGGTGAATGACAAAAAGCTGCTGAACTTGGTATTGATAGACTTGAGAAGCAACGTAATCAGAATACCTAACACCAGATTGCCACGCTTTAAAACGCCACGAAACGCTTTTAGGGCTAAGGCTGTTTTCGATAAGTGCGTTGGTTCTTTCTACAAAATCGACTAAAAATGACGATACCGCTTTGCGAACTAAGGTGCCGACAAGAGGGTATAGTGTCCCTACGATTTTATCGCTGTTTGCTTCAATTGAGCGATGCAGTGATTTTTCAACCAGCGGCACCAGCACTTTATTCACCGAGCCGTCTTTATTTTCTCTTTCATGTAATGCTTCAGAAACAATACCGCCTACCACTTCTTTGGCATCGCGTTTTACGATTTCTTGTATATATTTGTCGTCCCGGCCAAGTATTAACGCTCTGATTTGATCTAGAGAATTATCTTTTGACTCAGGAGAAAGCCCGTTGTCTTCCATTAATGGCTACTGGTCAGTCGCTAAGTTCGAAGCCATAGTGGAAAGCAAGTTCGCCAGCGTTTTTCTATCAGTTTTCGTTTCTGATAGTTCACTTGTCACCTGCTGCAGACGCGCGAGTAGCTCTTGATGACGTTTACTAAATACACTTTCTAAAGCATCTAGTTCTTTCACTACATGTGCTTCTAGGGCATCGTTATCGTTTTTGGCAGAGGTTTCGGCTATTTCAAGTTCTGATTGTAATTTATCTGTAGTGGCTTGAAGTTGATTCTGTACATTGCTGTTTGAGCTATTCGCCCCTTCAAGTCGATGTGATAAATCTTGAACTTGGTTATCGATGAGCTTTCTAATGTCGTTGAACTGAACTTCTAACTGGTTATTTAAGGTCGCAAAGTTGTCATTTATGCGAGATTCTAAGCTGGCTAAATCTGCCTTGAATGCTCGATTAGTTTGACCAAAAAGTATCTCTCTCAACTGAGTAAGCTCATCACCCGCTTGTGTAACGTCGGCTTTGGCTTCCACGTTTTTAGATGGTTTATTTGCCATGCAAAAAATCTCCCTTAGGCATAAACATAACTGCGTTCACATCAAACCTCTGAAATGGGCGTATCAGATAAGCCCATTAAATTGAAAAATAGGATGTTTTTTATTCTTTTTCCTACCATAACGCGTAAAGGCGAGATTGGAAATAACACATTAGTTCTAAATGTGTTTTTTACTTTCGCGCCAACGCACGCCGCTAATATGACCGATGAGCTTTAACCTTTACCGTTACAGTAGTAAAATAATGTCATTCAGCGAAGTGTTTATAGACTTAAGTATTAGTCTTTAAAACAAGGAAACGCTACTTATCTATATAATATTGAGGTGACTTTTTGTCTTTCGCTCCGCTAAATCGTAAATTCTCTATCGCGCCAATGCTGGATTGGACCGATCGCCATTGCCGTTATTTTCTTCGGTTGCTGTCAAAGCATTCTTTGCTTTATACCGAAATGGTAACTACGGGGGCGATTATTTATGGCAAAGGCGACTACCTTGGATTTAACCAAGAAGAACACCCTGTAGCGCTGCAGCTTGGTGGCAGCAACCCAGAGCATATGGCTAAATGTGCGGTACTTGCGCAGGATCGGGGTTACGACGAAGTTAACATCAATGTGGGCTGTCCTTCTGATAGGGTGAAAAACGGCAGCTTTGGTGCTTGCTTAATGGCTCAGCCAGAAGTGGTGGCTGAGAACGTTAAGGCCATGCAAGCGGTTGTAGATATTCCTGTTACGGTGAAATGCCGGATTGGTATCGACGACATGGATGAGTATGAAGACTTCGCCCGTTTTGTTGACATCGTCGCCAACGCTGGTTGCGATACCTTTATTGTTCACGCGCGCAAAGCTTGGCTACAAGGGCTAAGCCCAAAAGAGAACAGAGATATTCCACCGCTGAATTACCCTAGAGTGCATATGCTAAAAGAGGCTCATCCTGGGCTTTCTATTAGTATTAATGGCGGTGTTAAAACGTTAGCCGATACTCAAGAACAGTTGAAATACGTTGATGGCGTGATGATGGGCAGAGAGGTTTATGCCAACCCCTACATTCTGTCTAGTGTTGATGCCGAGATTTTTGGCGACAATTCGGTGCAGCCTATTAGCCGTCGTGATGTAGTACTTAACATGCAGCAATACATAGAGCTATGTATTGCGCGGCAAGACGATCCTTACTTTAAGCCCTGGCATGTGGCTAGACATATGCTCGGTTTGTATCAAGGACAAGCTGGTGGGCGAATTTGGCGTCGTTATTTAAGCCAAAATGGTACCGGAAAGTCTCCGGATCCTCATTTATTAATGAATGCGCTTGAAGCTGTTGAGTCAGCACAGCAAGAAATCAATGACTACAATGCGCAAAAGGCGGCGAATAATATTTCCTAAATGAGTGGTCAGGCACCGAGTGGTCAAATACACTAATCTACTTAATGAATTTGACTAAACCTTGGTGTTGTACGAAATTTGGTCGAAATGTCGCGGACGTGGTACGTTCTAATATCTCAATTAAATTCAATTATTTACCTATAATTTTTCTAGATGGCACGAGTTTAGCTATCTATTAATCAAAGCAATAGCGAAGTGCTGTTGCAGTGATTACCATCAAGGGAAATTATGAAAACTTCACTTTTAGCAGCATCAATCGTTTCTATCACTTTATTTAGCGCTGGCGCCAATGCGCAAGAATCAATCCTTCAGTCAATATTGACGAATATGGTTGATCACGCCGTGAGTATCACGACCAATGAAGTAAAAGCAAATGTGTATCAAACGGTGGCGAATACGGCTTACCACTTTGAATTAGAAGGTGAAGCTACAACAGGTAAAGTACAGGTTACCGATATCGCAGCGGCATCAACTGCCGATATTGAAGAAGCGAACCCCCGTGCTGAGTAAGCCATCACCGGTTTTACCCTATTTATGAAAAGCGACCTAATAAGGTCGTTTTTTTTGCCTTAAATTTAGAACGTAGCGCTGATTTTATAAGTGGTTAAATTGACGAAATGTAAGTGGTTAAATTTACTAAATAGTTAGTTTATATGGATGGTGCGATGCATTAGTAAATTATAAATTTACGATTTATTTATATAAAACAGCTGCTTACTTATTTGGCACGCCAATTGTAATGAATATAGTAAGCAAAGAGATGTAAGCGACAAGATTGGCGTCAGCATAGTTAATCGCCAACCGTAGTATGGCTACTGCCTAGTCTACGTTATTAATCACACTGAAACGGAGCAATAACAATGGGTATGTTTTCAAGAATAAACGACATCGTGCAAGCAAACTTAAATGCCATGTTAGATAAGGCTGAAGATCCAGAAAAAATCATCCGTCTTATTATCCAAGAAATGGAAGAGACCTTGGTTGAAGTACGCACTGATGCAGCACGTTACTTAGCCGACCAGAAAACCTTAGCTCGGCATATGGCGTCAGCAGAAAAGGATATCAATGGTTGGCAGGACAAAGCACAGCTTGCCATGAATAACGACAAAGAAGGGTTGGCTAAAGCCGCTTTGGTAGAAAAGCAGAAGTATGTTGCCAAGCTCAACCAGTTAGAGCAGCAGCAGGTACAGCTAGCTGAAATTATCGAGAAGATTCAAGTTGATACAGGGCGTTTAAATAGCAAGCTAAGTGAAGCAAAGCAAAAGCAAAAATCGCTTGTTAGCCGCAAACAAACGTTAGAAACGCGCCTTAAAGTAAAAAGTGTAGATAACAGTAATAAAATTGATGATGCCATGATGCGTTTTGAGCATTACGAACAGCGCATCGACTCATTAGAAGCGCAGGTTGATGCGTATGACCTTACGAAAGACAGCAGCAATGCTACCTCGTTGGCCGCTGAGTTCGACGCCCTAGAAGCAGATGAAACGATAGAGAATGAACTCGCAGCTCTGAAGAAGCAGAAGGTCGCATAAATATCGAGTAGAGCGTGGCGTAGGTTATTACCTGCGCACTCTCACCGTACAACCCTAAGCAAATCTGAAATGAATTTGAGGAAATGAAAATGAAAATGCCATCACAAAAACGTATTTATAGAGATTTAGACAGCGCGGTTATTTCAGGTGTTTGCGCGGGTGTTGCACGACACTTAGAGGTAGATCCCATTTGGGTTCGCGTAGGTGCAGCAACGGCGCTTATCTTTATGCCAGCTATCGCCGTGGTTTCTTATTTCGCAGCAGTCATGCTATTACCAAGGGCAGTGTAATGAAAAATTTTCTTATCGCCATTGTGTTAGCTGTGATTCTGGTCAATTGTTTAGGCAGTGTCATTGACGATTGGTTTGGTATGCATATCGTAATGTCAGATGAATTACTTAGCCCTTGGGAAAACCTTGCTGCGCTATCTGTCATAGGGGTTCTATTAGCAGTAGTGGGTTTTGTCGTAGCAGTCAGTGTTCTTGGCACGCTATTGTTGGCTGTAGGCGCGGTGTTCTTGGCGTTACTTGCTGCAGGCATTGGCGCGTTTTGGCCAATCGTCGTTCTTGCTATACTTATCTATGCATTTAAGGACAAATCCAAGCGCGATCAACACCTAAATCGTCCTGTATGATGATTATAAGTTTATTTAAGTTGTGTTATTAGGCCGTTAAATGGTGATATAACTGCAACCGTCATAAAGGTTTAGTAATTCTCGCGTATTTATAATTAGTTATACATTGCCGGTTAAGTCCGGCTTTGTGTCATTTGAAAGGAAGGTTGGCATTGATATGAGAAAATCAATTAGCACAAAACGAGTAGCCCTTGTCATTGCAGTGTTGTTTCTGATTTTTTGGTTAATAGGTTTGTATTGGAGCATGGCACCAGACGCCTATGACGTTAAAAAGCGGGTGGCACAGCAAGCACAAAATATTAATCCAGAAGACGTGGCTGGCTATACGCTTACTGCAACCATGATTGATGTCTCTGAAACCTTGCTAGATAAACCTGGCGGTTACCTGTCGAACGATGTGATGCCGCCGGGTGTTTTCTTAGACAATATGCCTTCTTTTGAATTTGGCGCGCTGGAAATGATTCGTGACCTTGCGCTTTCTATGCGTAAAGACTTTAGCCGTTCGCAATCTCAATCGTTAGAAAACCCTTATCTCACTAAAGCGCATCCTAAATTTAACATGGATCATAAAAGTTGGATGTTTCCGTCGTCTGAGTCTAGTTACCGAGACGGCATAGAACTTCTAAAGCTTTATCGCGATCAGCTTGCGAACCCGCAAAATTCCGACAGTCAATTTTATACCCGTGCTGATAATTTACGTGAGTGGCTTAAGCAAGTTGAAAAGCGTTTAGGCAGCTACTCTCAGCGTTTAAGTGCCAGTGTTGGTTCTGCAAGAATTAATACAGATTTAGCGGGCGATTCTAAAGCGAAGCGGTCTACATCGGTAGCGCAGCAGCGCACGGTTAAAACCAGTTGGTTCAAGCTAGACAATAATTTTCATGAAGCGCGCGGCGCGACATGGGCGCTACTACACTTTCTTAAAGCGGTAGAAGTTGAATTTTACGATGTATTAGAAGATAAAAACGCGTTGGTTAGCTTACAGCAGATAATTCGTGAGCTTGAAGCAACTCAGCAGTCTGTGTTCAGTCCTGTTATTCTAAATGGCAGTGGCTTTGGTATGCTGGCTAACCATTCTTTAGTGATGGCGAACTATATTTCTCGCGCTAACGCTGCTTTAATTGAACTTTCAGAACTTCTCAGTCAAGGATAACAAATGAAAAAGTGTCTTTTGGCAACCTTAGTAGGTTGTGCTCTTTTCTCCGCATCTTCACATGCAGACACAATTGCAGGGGTGTACGCAGGTGCACAAGTTTGGCAAACGGATACCAGTGGTGGTTTTGCCGATAGTTCGTCTACCGCTGATTTTAATTTTGATGATGAAACAAATACCGCGTTATACGTTGCATTTGAGCACCCGTTGCCATTTGTGCCTAACGTTAAGATAGGGCATACCACCCTTGATAACTCGGGCACGACTACGCTAAATACTAACTTTACCTTCGATGGTGATCTGTACACCGCAGAGAGCCAAGTAGATACTATTGTTGAGTTAGATGCGACTGACATTATTTTGTATTACGAACTGTTCGACAACGACCTAATTAGTTTCGATGTGGGCTTGAATGCTAAGTATATTGACGGCGCGTTCTCAGTTTACGATACCGCTAGCGACACACAGGGCTCAGGTGATTTTTCTGGTGTGATACCAATGGTGTATTCCAAAGTACAAGTTGGCTTGCCGTTTACGGGCTTAGCGGCTTATGCTGAAGGTAGCTATTTGTCGTTTGACGATCATGAACTGAGTGATTATCAAGTGGCAGTGACTTACTCGTTTATCGAAAGTATCGCGGTTGATATGACCCTTCAGGTGGGCTATCGCAAAGTGACAATGGATATTGAAGATCTAGACGATATCTACGCAGACATGGAATTTGATGGCGCGTTTGCAGGGTTAGAAGTCCACTTCTAATTGTTGCCAACATCTAGCTATTAAACAAAAAACCGACATGCGTCGGTTTTTTGTTTTTTCATGTCTGTACCGTTGCGCTAGTGGCCAAATTTAACTCTTATTCCTGCATCGGCGATGCGCCCAAAACCAGACGCTTGAATCAGGATTTTTCAACTTCATCGTGATGGGATTAATGTTCGTCATGCTCATCTTTATGCCACTCTTGATTCAATTGCACATCTGAATACTTAACTGTGTCAGCATGACTAGATGAAATTGCGCTAAGAAAGAACAGAATGGTTAACGAGGCGGTTGATCTAAAAAATGAAAATAGAGACGTAATGCAGCAATTGAAAAGTTTGGGTAATTACAGCATGTTTTGCCGTCGTAGTCTTAGTGGTTTTATACTTAAATTAACTTATTTATTAAGTGCTTAAATATTTTTACATTTAGCTAATAGAATGTGTGAGTCGAGCTCGTGGTTGCTTAAAACCTCTTTATTAATGCTTATTTTTTTGTTTTATAATTTATCAATTATGGGTAGGAAAGCAGATAAATACTATCAACCTGTTGTGCAGCCCACAGAAAATAGCCCTGTTTATAATTCAATACTCACTCTTAATCACTTTCAGTAATAAAAAAGTTTCATTTATTCTTTTCTCTTCTTGTAGAAAGTCGTTAGCCTTATGCCCATCGAATTAAGGCTAAAGAATTATGTCACAACAATCGAACAATCCATCGGCTACTGGTGCCGTATTAAATGAACAACAGTTCAATGCAATTACCCAAGCAATTTCTGGGTTAAACCGTGATCAACTGACTTGGATCAGTGGCTATGCTGCGGGTATGGCGGCTGCACAAGGCGGCGCCGTTGCGCCAACCGCTGCCGGTGCAGTAGCACCAGCGCAGACTGATGCCCCTACACTTACTATTTTATTCGGTTCGCAAACCGGTAATGCGAAAGGTGTGGCTCAACAGTGTCAGGCTAAAGCGGAAGAAGCGGGCTTTAACTCAAAGTTAGTTAGCATGGCAGATTACAAGCCTCGTTCGCTTAAAGCTGAAACCCATGTTGCGCTTTTTGTTAGCACCCATGGTGAAGGCGATGCGCCAGATGATGCAATCGAGCTGCATGAATTTGTTAGCGGCAAGAAAGCACCTAAATTAAGCAACACCAAGTACGCGGTGTTAGGGTTAGGTGATAGTAGCTACGAATTCTTCTGCCAAACGGGCAAAGACTTCGATGAACGCTTAGGCAAACTTGGTGGTACCGAGTTAGTTGCGCGTGCCGATTGCGATGTTGATTATGAAGCGCAAGCTGAAACGTGGTTGAATGACTTAATCGCTTCTCTTAAGGATGACTTTACTGCTTCAGCGCCTGTTGCCCAAGCACTGCAAACCGGCTCAGCCGTGCAAGGCGCACCTGAACAAGCGTATACCAAAAAAGCACCTTTTACGGCAACCTTGCTTGATGCTCAGAAAATTACAGGCCGTGATTCAGTAAAAGACATTCGCCATATTGAAATTAGCCTTGAAGATTCTGGTATTACTTACAAAGCGGGTGATGCATTAGGCGTGTGGTTTAAAAATGCGCCAAGTCTTGTTAATGCATTTATAGATACACTTTCTCTTGATGGCGATGCAGAAGTGAAGGTTGCTGACGCAACGTTGACGTTGCGTGAAGCATTAACCAGCAAGCTTGAGCTAACGCTTAGTTACCCTAACTTCATTAAAGCCTATCAAGCAGCTACTGGCTCTGAAAGCTTAGCCGCGATGATGGAAGATAAAGCGAAATTGCGCACCTACATGGCAGAGCGTCAATTGATTGATATTGTGCGCGACCATCCGGGCAGCTTAACGGCGCAACAACTGGTTGAAGCGTTTCGACCCCTAACACCGCGTTTATACTCTATTGCGTCTAGTCAAACCGAAGTTGAAGACGAAGTTCACCTAACGGTAGCTCACGTAGACTATGAAGCCTTTGGTCATCGCCACCAAGGCGGGGCATCTGGTTTTTTATGTGAATATTTAGAAGAAAACGGTGAAGTAGACGTGTTTGTTGAAAACAACGATCACTTCCGTTTACCTGAAGATGGAAATACACCGGTTATCATGGTTGGCCCAGGTACGGGTATTGCCCCTTTCAGAGCCTTTATGCAAGAGCGTGATGCACAAGAGGCTGAAGGTAAGAACTGGTTGTTCTTCGGTAACCCGCATTTCACGCAAGACTTCTTGTATCAAGTGGAATGGCAAGGTTACGTGAAAGACGGCCTACTAGATAAAATTACTTTGGCTTTCTCTCGCGACCAAGAAGAGAAAGTTTATGTGCAACACCGTTTGCTTGAGCATGGTAAAGAAGTGTACGAATGGCTTCAGCAAGGTGCACATTTTTATGTGTGTGGCGATGCAACCTACATGGCAAAAGATGTGGAAAATGCACTTATCAGTATTGTGCAACAGTACGGCGAAAAATCAGAAGCCGATGCTAAAGCGTACTTAGTTGAATTACGCAAAGCGAAACGTTACCAGAAGGATGTCTATTAATGAGCAATGAAAAATCACCATTTATCGTTGAGGGCAAACTGGCTGACAACGAGCGTTTAAAACGTGAAAGTAACAACTTACGCGGCACTATCGAAACTGATTTAAAAGACGATTTAACCGGTGGGTTCACGGCGGATAACTTCCAACTTATTCGCTTCCACGGTATGTATCAGCAAGACGACCGCGATATTCGCGCCGAGCGTGCTAAGCAAAAACTAGAGCCTTTGCACAACGTAATGCTACGTGCCCGTTTACCGGGTGGCGTTATTACCCCTGACCAATGGTTAGCTATCGACAAATTCGCTGCCGATCACACTATGTACGGCAGCATTCGTCTTACTACTCGTCAAACGTTCCAGTTTCACGGTGTATTAAAGCCGAAAATCAAGTCGATGCACCAAATGCTGAATAAAGCAGGAATCGACTCTATTGCCACCGCTGGTGACGTAAACCGAAACGTACTTTGTACCTCTAATCCGGTTGAGTCTGCCTTACACGTTGAAGCATATTCGTGGGCTAAGAAGATAAGCGAGCACTTACTTCCAAAAACCCGTGCTTATGCTGAAATTTGGTTAGACGGTGAAAGAGTGGAAACTACTGAAAAGCCAGTCGAGCCAATCTTAGGTGACAATTACTTACCCCGTAAGTTTAAAACCACCGTGGTTATTCCACCACAAAACGATGTAGATGTTCACGCGAACGATCTTAACTTTGTGGCTATTGCCGAAAACGGCAAGCTGATTGGTTTTAACGTACTCGTGGGCGGCGGCCTTGCCATGACGCATGGCGATAAGAGCACTTTCCCACGTAAAGCCAGTGACTTTGGTTTTATTGGTTTGGATGACACATTAGCCGTTGCTGCAGCAGTGGTAACTACTCAGCGTGATTGGGGTAACCGTGTTAACCGTAAAAACGCTAAAACCAAATACACGTTAGAACGAGTTGGCATAGATAACTTTAAAGCCGAAGTAGAGAAGCGTGCCGGCGTGACCTTTGGCGACACTCGTCCATATGAATTCACAACCCGTGGCGATAGCTTCGGTTGGGTTGAAGGTATTGACGGTAAATACCACTTAACGTTATTTATTGAAAACGGCCGAATTTTAGATTATCCGGGCAAAACCTTGAAAACAGGGTGTGCTAAAATTGCAAAAATTCATACTGGCGACTTCCGCTTAACCGCGAATCAAAACCTGATTGTTGCAGGTGTACCGGCAGAAGATAAAGAAAAGATTGAAGCCTTGGCTCGTGAGCATGGCCTTATTGCGCCAGAAATTTCAAACCAGCGCCTTGATTCAATGGCTTGTGTTGCACTGCCTACCTGCCCATTAGCAATGGCAGAAGCAGAACGCTATTTGCCTGATGCGGTAACGGAACTGGAAGGCTTGCTAGCGAAGCATGGTTTAGCTGACGACAGTATTATTTTCCGTGTAACGGGATGCCCTAATGGGTGTGGTCGTGCCATGTTGGCCGAAGTCGGTTTAGTGGGTAAAGGCCCTGGTAAATATAATTTCCACTTAGGTGGCGATCGTGAAGGAACGCGTATTCCTAAAATGTATCGTGAAAACATCAGTGAAGAAGAAATTATGGCGGAACTTGATTCATTAATTGGCAAGTGGGCGAAAGAGCGTAACGGTAACGAATCGTTTGGTGATTATGTTATTCGCGCTGAAATTGTCGCACCCGTTGTCGATTCAGCTAGAGACTTTTATGAGTAATTCGACGCGACTTAATAGCAGTCCGTTAACACTTGATATCAGCAAGGAATCCCTTGCCGATATCAATGTTGAACTGGAAGAAATGAGTGCTCAAGACCGTGTTGCGTGGGCGCTTGAAAACTTACCTGACAGTCACATTGTGTCATCAAGCTTTGGTGCGCAATCTGCGGTTATGCTGCACATGCTTACCCAAGCTAAGCCAGATATTCCCGTAGTTTTAACGGATACTGGTTATTTGTTTCCTGAAACCTACAAGTTTATTGATGAGCTTAAAAGCGCATTGAATTTGAACTTGCACGTGTATAGCGCAGATATTTCATCTGCGTGGCAGGAAGCTCGCTTTGGTCGATTGTGGGAGCAAGGTGTTGAAGGTATTGAGCAGTACAACCGAATGAACAAGGTTGAACCTATGCAACGTGCCCTAAAAGACCTTAATGCTGGAACATGGTTTGCGGGTCTACGCCGCAGCCAGTCTGATACCCGCGGCAAGTTACCAGTGCTTCAAAAGGTGGGTAATCAGTTTAAGCTTTACCCTATAATTGATTGGAGCAACAAAGACCTGCACTATTATCTAAAAGAGCATGGTTTGTCATACCATCCTTTATGGGATGAAGGTTATGTATCTATTGGCGATTGGCATACCACACAATCTTTGCAGGAAGGCATGAGTGAACAAGATACTCGCTTCTTCGGGCTTAAGCGTGAGTGTGGGTTACACGAGTTCGGTGACGGTATCTAACATGTCACCTCGCTCGCTTAGCTTACTGAAAAAGCGGGCTGAAAAAGGCGGGGCTTAAATAGCGGGTTAATGGATGTTGAAGACTTCGCTTAATACGCCCTTAAGTGCCGATAGGTAAGCTGGGTTTTGTTTTCTTGGTACGAGCTTATAAAGCTCGCTTCCTACCGCGGTAAATTTAAAATACACTAGGGCCACACCTGGCTGCTTACTTTCCAAAGTGAACTGCTCGGCACCACAGCGCCATTTTGTTTGTTGGCCCTCTGCATATTCACCGCTTTCTATCTCACTGGCATAAAGTAGTTTCATATCTTGGAGCGCCAGTAAATCAGGATAGGAAAGGCCGACAGAGGCTAAATTTAACTGTTCTGGAACCGCACGTTTGAAAAATGAAAGTATGCCTTTTTTTCTATGAAAACCGACTAATATACGAGGGATGGTATCGTGTTGCCTTCTACTGGCTATACTGACGGCCTTCGCAAAGACTTTTGCGTCTCTGTGAGTAAGCAATTTCAACATCTGTAAGCTGCGAAGAGAAAAGCTGCCGGGTTTACTTACCTCAACGGCAAAAATCTTGCCCCAAAGTTCCTGCATTCCTGGGCTGTGGATCTCTTCTGCCATGTTGCTAAAGGCAAAAAACCAATCTGGATCAAGCCCATCATTTTCTGATTCGGTTATAGTTACATTTAGTGCTATATTTAAGACAGCCTGGAGGTTTGCGGCTTTTTGTAGTTCAATTATCTGCTTTCTTCGTTCTAACGTGTTTCGTTGGCTTTTTGGATCTTTCGCCATTGATGGAGAAATACCGACACGAGAGAACCAAGAGAGTATCTTTTGCCGTACAAAGTGCGTCGGTGTATCTTGCTGCACGTTTTGAGTGGCACTTTGGTTTGAATTTTCGTTACGGCTAGCCGGCGATGGTTCAGTAGGGCGCTTGGTCTTAGGAAGTGAGCTGGTATAAGGATCAGGGGTTATCTTCATTTTAATATGTAGATTGCCATTAAAAGCATAAACAATAGATTACCACTATTGCATTGCAGTATCGATTTAGCAATTCTGATAAACAGCATACAGACAAAAAAGTATGTATGAATCAGTGACGAGGGTTTAAGCAGTTATGTCGGCAACGGATTACGATAATGATGAACTTATCTTCTTAGATGATGATGGAAGTTCTGATATCGACACTACAATCTATAAGGAATGGAATATTCTCATCGTTGATGACGACGAGGAGATTCATACCGTTACGCGACTCGCGCTCTCCGACCTTATTGTCAATGACAGAAAACTTAATTTCCTTCATGCTTATTCGGCTAAAGAAGCCAAAACCCTGTTGCATGATTACGGCAAAACCATTGCTATCATTCTACTGGATGTTGTAATGGAAACTGACGACGCCGGTTTCGATGTTGTGCGTTATATTCGCGAATCTATGGGGCTAACCGAGCCACGTATTGTCTTAAGAACAGGGCAACCTGGTTATGCACCTGAAGAAGAGGTCATTAAGCTCTACGACATTAACGATTACAAAACAAAGACTGAGCTTACCCGCGCCAAGCTGATGACCACGGTTATCTCTTCTCTGCGCTCGTATCAGCAAATTATGACAATCAATCAAAACCGCGTTGGCTTAGAGAAAATCATTACCTCGTCGGCCAATTTGTTTGAAGAGCATTCGGTAAAAGGGTTTTGCGAAGGGGTTGTCACCCAGATTAGTTCGTTGATTGGATTGGATGCTGAAGGGCTAGTTTGCGCAAGGGCTGGTTCGGTTCTCGATAAAGACGACAACGGTGTGTATATCTTAGGAGCCGCTGGCGAATATGCTTCTTTTATTAATGAGTCTATCGATAACATTAATAACAGCGAAATTGCCGAGCAAGTAGTTCGTTGTCTTCGCCTCAAACGCCATATTTTCGAATCTGATTCATCTGTGCTGTATATTAACCGCTCCGGGTTTGAAGCGGCCGTTTACGTGAATATGGTAAGTGAAATTACTAGCCTAGATAAAAGCTTGTTAGAAGTGTTTTTATCCAGTATTTCGGTAGGCTATGAAAACGTAAACTTGTTTCACCAACTAAGAAACGCTGCCTTTAGGGATTGGCTTACGAGACTTCCCAACCGTAATGAATTTATCAATATGCTCGATAAGCCGCATATTTTTGCATGCGAAAACTGCTCAGTTGCGCTTATTGATGTAAATCATTTTTCAGACATCAACGATGGTTTAGGTCAAGAAGCTGGAAATGAGCTATTGCGTGCTATCAGTGATAGGTTTCAAGCGTGCTTCAATGACTCAGTAAAAATTGGGCGCATTGGTGCGGATGTGTTCGGGCTTATTGGCCCTTCGAATGTGGTTAACCCCGACAACATCAACTCATTGTTTCAATCGTCGTTTAAGGTGAGCGACCATACCTTGCCTGTCAGCGTGACGATGGGGCTATGTCAACTTGACGACAAACGAAATATTGGCTTAGAAATTTTAAAACGCATTAATATTGCGTTAAACCGCGCGAAAAAAAATATCAGCGATAACTTCGAGTATTTTGCTAAAGATATTGAAGACAAAACTACGTGGCGCCTTGAAATGATCCGCCGCTTACGCAGCGACTTCATGGCACGTAAGCTAGAGTTATGGTTCCAACCGCAAGTAGACTTAGGTAGCGAGAAAGTGGTAGGCATGGAAGGTTTGCTACGTTGGCCTGATGGGAAAAACGGCTATATTTCCCCCGCTGTGTTTGTGCCTCTGGCTGAGTATTCAGGTCTTATTGTTGATATTGGTGAGTGGGTACTCGAAGAAGCCTGCCACCGATTGAAAGATTTAAAAGAGGCTAATTTCGGCGACTTAAGGGTGGCGGTAAATATATCAATGCCTCAATTTAGAGATAGGTCGTTTGTTAATAAAGTGCTTGGCACTATTAGCACATCTAAATGCGATCCAAGTTTACTCGAGTTAGAAATAACAGAAAGTGTGGTAATGGATGAACCGCAAATTGTGATAGATGCCCTTAGAACGTTAAAAGAGCATGGTGTTGCCATAGCAATAGATGACTTCGGTACGGGATTTTCGTCTATGAGTTACTTGCAGCAACTTCCATTAGATCGCTTAAAAGTAGATCGCTCGTTTATTCGAGATATTGAACCCGGTAAGAGCGCAGTGCTTGCTGAGACCATTGTGACCTTAGGAAACAAATTAGGACTACTCACTATTGCTGAAGGGATTGAAACCAAGGAGCAAGCTGAGTATATGATTAAACTGGGTTGTAACGAAGCGCAAGGTTTCTTTTACGCTAAGCCCATGCCATTTAATGAATTGATGGATTACCTTGTATCCCAAAAAAACGCGAGCTAACGGTTCACTCAAGTAGTGGCGTTAAGCGTGCTACCACATGGGGTAAATATTCAGTTTCAAACCAAGGATGCTGTGCGAGCCAGCGGTTATTTCTACCAGAAGGGTGGGGCAGCACGGCAAACTTGTTATCACTGTTGTTTTTTATAGCGTTTGTTAGTGTGCGGTGCTTGGGCAAGTAATACTGCTGGGCATATCTACCTACAAGAAGAATTAGTTCTGGTTGAATGGCGTCTAACATCTTATCGTGCCAGGTGGGAGCACATTCTTTTCTAGGCGGCGCATCGGCCCCATTTTTGTAGCCAGGAAAGCAAAACCCCATAGGCATAATCGCTAATTTGTTTTCATCATAAAACGTTGTAATATCGATGTGTAACCACTGCCTTAGCCTGTCACCACTTTTATCACTGAAGGCTTTTGTCTTTTGATGTGCGATTAGGCCGGGCGCTTGACCAATTAGCACAACCTTCGCCTGTGGCCCAATTGAGAAAATTGGGTTTACGCCATAGGGGAGGTGTTCAATACACATTGAACACTGTTTTGCCTCTTTGACTAAATCCTCAAAATTAATTGCTGAATTGCTCATAATATTTCACTTTGTAATATTGCTGTCACATTTCCGTGATCCGATTTGACATTAAAACGTATATACATTATTATTAGATCATCGCAGTAATGAACTGCTGAACAGGAGAAAAACCATGCGTAAAGTAGTACTAGGATTAACCTTAATGTCCGTCTTTGGTATTGCGCATGCGGGCTCTGGCGAAAACCAGCTTTTCGATTGTATGGACGCAAAATCGTTCGAATTGAATAATGAATGTATAGCTGAGAACATCAACAACAACATTCATTTCCGTGATGCACAAACTGATTTGGTAAATGTTGCCAGCGAAAGTCTTGGAGACTACGCAACTGCAACAATGACATTCGACCAAGAAAAGATGCAGATCGATATCGTAGCACATAGAGATGCGCTTTCAGCGCTAAATACTCTGGCTGCCTACCGAGATTAATCGCACTAAAAAAACCGGCACTCAGTGCCGGTTTTTTTGTGTCCAAATTTCCCTAAAATATTCTATTGAGCCCGTTAATTGCTGCTACGCGATAAGCTTCGGCCATGGTGGGGTAATTAAATGTTGTATTCACAAAGTAGTCGATGGTATTCCCATCACCTTTTTGCTGCATAATAGCTTGCCCAATGTGCACAATTTCAGATGCACGCTCTCCAAAACAATGAATACCCAAGACCTTCTTAGTCTCTCTATGGAATAGAATTTTCAAGCTACCAACTTGTGTTGACGCAATCTGAGCGCGAGCCAAATGTTTAAATTGAGCTCTACCCACTTCGTAAGGGACTTTTGCGGCAGTAAGCTCTTGCTCGGTTTTACCAACCGAACTAATCTCAGGAATAGTATAAATGCCAGTGGGAATATCGGCCACGAGTGCGGTGTGTGTCGTTGCCCCTAACATTGCTTCAGCGGCAAATCGCCCCTGATTGTATGCGGCAGACGCCAAACTTGGGTATCCGATAACGTCTCCTACAGCGAAGATGTTGTCCACTTGGGTTTGGTATTTCTCATTCACACTGAGTTGCCCGCGATTATCTGCTTTGAGACCAATGGCCTCTAAACCCAACATGTCAGTGTTACCTGTACGGCCGTTGGCAAACAATAAGCAATCAGCTTTCATTCGTTTACCTGACTCTAGGTTCAATACTACACTGTCTTCTTTACCCTCCACCGACTTATAGGTTTCGTTATGCCTAATAAGCACGCCGTTATTCCACAGGTGGTAACTTAGCGCATCTGAAATTTCGGTATCAAGGAAAGACAGTAACCTATCGCGCATATTCACGAGGTCGACTTTTACGCCCATCCCTCGAAAGATACTGGCGTATTCAGACCCTATAACACCTGCACCGTAAATTATGATGGATTTAGGATCGTGATCGAGAGATAAAATAGTATCGGAATTGTAAATTCTAGGATGATCAAAATCGATATCTTTAGGCGTGTAAGGGCGTGAGCCGGTGGCGATAGCAATTTGTGCTGCTGTTAAAATATCTTTCGACCCATCATCACGGACAATTTGTAAGGTATTGGCATCTAGGAAGCTGGCTTCACCATGATACAAGTTGACACGGTTTCTATCATAAAAGGATGATCTAAGACGGGTCTGACTTTTTACGACACCACTGGCATGATGCATAATTTCTGCAAAAGTGAGGCTTCGGCTTAAATGGTTATCAGCAAAAAGGGGAGAGCTATTGTATTCAATTAAGCGGCTAACTGAGTGCCTTAACGCTTTAGATGGAATAGTACCCCAATGCGTACATCCGCCTCCCACCGCTTCGTACCTTTCTACTACGGCGACTTTCTTGCCAGCTTTAGCCAACTGCATGGCTACACCTTCGCCCCCAGGTCCTGTGCCAATAACAATGGCATCGTATTGGTAAGAAGGGGTTACTGGTTTGTCTTTTTGCTTTGTCGCCATAACTACATCCTATTTTTGAGTGGCCGCGCTTGTCGTAAAATAATTTCTACTAATATTCTACGTTACTGGGTTTGTAACACTAACTCTAGTGCTAATCGCCAAATAAACAAAACCCACATGTGCAAGGCGCATGTGGGTTCTTAAATACACTAGGGTGTAGCCAATAATTCTATGCGGCTTGCAGCGAAAGGCTTTGTAATTGAAGCCACTTTTCTTTCTGTAGGGCTAACGCATGCTTAAGCTCTTTGTACTTGTAGGTAAGCTCTAAGCCTTCTATGGTGCGCTTGAGTGATGTTTGTTTTACCTTCATCAAGCGTTTTTTCGCCGCATAGTAGTCAGACATACGTTGCATAAGTAACTCATACTCTTGCTCGATAGTGTGCATTAACTCTTCTGCATTTGGTAGTACAGATACTTGTTCGCTAGCGCGTTGCAGTTGCATGGCAGCTCTCGCTTTTTCAATACGCTCTTCAGGTACACGACGTAGGTTATGCGTTAGACCCACGTAAGACAGTCCGCGAATTAACCATTTTGTAGGATCGAATTGATACCAACGAATACCGTTGCGATAGTCATATTCAAAAATATGATGGTAATTGTGATAACCCTCGCCGAAGGTAAAAAACGCAAGCACGCCGTTGTCTCTGGCCGTGTTTGAATCAGTGTACGGCTGGTTTCCCCAGAAATGTGCTAAGGAATTGATAAAGAAGGTTACATGATGCACAAGTACCAAGCGCAATACGCCAGCCACTAAAATCATGCCTAGAATGTCGCCATTCAACCAACCCAAAAAGCCAGTAACGCCGAAGTTAGCAGCAAGAACGATAGGTAAATAGTAATTGTGTTGCCACATAACAACTTTATCTTTCTGCAAGTCTTTGCAGTTTCTATAGTCGTCATATCGTTTTTCCTGATACTCGCGGAGCATCCAACCAATGTGTGCAAACCATAAACCGCGTTTTGCAGAATAAGGGTCTTTTTCGTTGTCATCTACATGACGGTGGTGAATTCTGTGATCTGAACTCCAGTGCAAAATACTATTTTGCAGCGCCATTGCGCCACCTATGGCAAGTACTACGCGCACGACAATATTCGCATCATAGGTTTTATGTGACCACAGACGATGGTAACCAGCAGTAATTGACATACCAGTGAAATAAAATAAGAAAATCGCAGTGCCTATTTCCGCCCAATCAATTCCATGATTGATAACCCAAACAGGTACGCCAATAAAGGCGATGGCGCCGGTAATAATGAACACTAAGACATTCGTCAGGATAAGAGGTGGTTTTTTCATTTTCTACAACTCAGCTTACAACTGTGCGCTAATTTATCGTTTTATTGCTCATCAGGCAAGCAGAATGGACAGAAGTTCTGCTTACGTGTGTAAACTTTAATTATAGTAAGCTTCAAGAAATTGCCTACTACACTTTATGCTAAGGAAGTCTTATCGGTGTTTATAAACGAAATTATTGAATTACTTACATCGGTAGGCGCTTCAAGTTGGGGGAGTGGCCAATGTTATGCACTACCCATCACTGTTGCACCTTTATGCGGTTAAGGTTTTGCCGAATGGCATCTTCCATTACGAATAACCTATCTTGTCCCCATACCTGAATATCTTTATATCTGAAAACGGGCACACCCCAACTGCCTTTTTGGTAAATATCCGATTGGTTTGCAGTGACCTCTTCTTTCCAGTCAGTGTTGGCTAAGTGTCGCTTTGCCTCTTGCCAAGATAGCCCTGCGCCTTCCACTATTTTTTTCATTCCGCTGTCTTTATCTGCTCTAACACCGTGTGCATTTACCGACTTCGCAAACGAGAGTAAATAATCCAGATATTTATTATTCGCCCGAGCATAGGCTAGTAACGCATAGCATCGCTCTACACCTTCACCTAACGGATCGGCAAGAAACCCATATTCAATCCCCAGTTTCTGTGCCTCGCGTTTTGTGTCTAGAAAAATATAAATGGCTTTTTTAGGGGGAACATACAACCCACGCATCATCATCGGCAATACAGGTTTTACTTCAAGGGGAATACCGTAGTGAATGGTTAGTTTTACGGCCTGTAACAACGCAATATAAGAATAAGGGCTACGGGCAGACCAAAACAGGGTTAAAGGTTCGGCGCACTTTTTCGTATCTATCGAAAAATTGAGAGGCTGTAGTAGTGAAGTGTAGGTTTTATCAAATTCGATTTGAGTGTTGGGTTGTATGCCATAGCCTTCATCAATAAGTCGACGTTCTAAGTGATCAAGCCTATCTACACCCCAATACCATTCACCTTCGTAAAAAGTCGTGGCGGGCAGATAGTGACCTTTCGAGGAAAGCTGATGTAGGTGTGCTTCAAAGCGTTTTTCTAATGCCGCCTCATCAATGCTAGACGAGGCATCAATATGATTACCTTTCCAATAGGCAAGTAGCAATTCAGCAATGGCTGTCCATGAAGCGCCTTCATCTATTTTTTGCTGAACGGCACAGGACGCAGTAAAAACTGAGCGTGCTTGGTGGGTAATCTCAGTAGCAGAGCACGGAAAATGAAGATGGTAGACGTGGGCTAAATGCATCGCATCATTAATTGAATGCTTATTCCACATAGTTAATTCAGGAAACATCACTGGATCTGAATTGATAATGACGCGAGCTGTAATGGCTACGCGATACTTTTTTTCTAGTGTCGGTAATGCTTGAACAAGTAGGAATGAGTAGGGGTCATCTACTTTTATGAAAATTTCTAATTTAGGTACACCACGCCTAAAAAGGCGTGCACTAGAATAATAGCGGCGTTTAATACTTAGTAGCGTGTTACTCGAAATGAATCGTAGCACGTAGGGCTGAATACTTTTTTTCATTATTGGATCAGTTATTTTCGTTCATGTAGGCCGATAGTCCTATAACCCCATAGTCCAGCATTCCCACAGGAAATAATGAGATAAATTAATTCTGGCTAGGCACTCTAATAAAGTCCCAGTAATGCCTTACAGGAGAATAACGGCTACATGGTTAACAACTTGTTAAGAGTTGAATGTACAGTAACAACAGTTACTATAAAACGCTATGGAGATAATACTAAGTAAGTGCTAATACTGTTTATGCCTAGAGCCGAATTAATTTAAGCTTCTCCCCATAGGCACTCATGGGATAGACTAGTGAAGACTAACAAACTGGTACTATTGTGACTCGTCAGGAACAAAAGCTTAAAACCCGCCAAAATATCATTCATGCGGCATTCCTATTACTGGATGAAAATCGCAGTTTGTCTGCTATTAGTTTACGTGAAGTAGCGCGAGAGGCTGGCATTGCGCCAACGTCCTTCTATCGACACTTCAAAGATATGGATGAATTAGGGTTAACGCTGGTAGATGAAGCTGGGTTAGCCCTTCGCCAATTAATGCGCCAGGCTCGCCGTAGAATAGCTTCAGGTGGCGGCGTAATTCACACGTCAGTTGAAACCTTCATGGAGTTCATTTCAGCAAACAAAAATGTGTTTCGATTATTGTTGCGGGAACATACGGGTACGTCAGCGGCATACCGAATGGCGGTTTTTCGCGAAATTCAGCATTTTATTGAAGAGCTAACCGATTACATCATCGAGCAACAAGGCGTGGAGTACAATATTGCGCAGCTGCAAGCTGATGCGATGGTTAGGTTGGTATTTAGTGCAGGGGCAGAAGCGCTAGAGGCTGATACTAAGTTAAAGGTGGAAATTGGTGAAAGGGTTAAAGCCCAATTACGTTTCGTGCAATTGGGCGCAATGTCGAAGCTTTCATCAGAGACATCACCTGACCCAACTTAAGCGTTAGAATTTGAGCTTGCTGCGAAGCCCTCAAGCCATTTATATATGCCGTGAGCCGTCCTAAATAGCGTTGACACTTTTCAAAGCAGGTTTCAAAAGCATTGATAAAACCAATCAAATAAGGCCAAGCGTTACTTTCTGGTGAGTAACACACCCGCTTCAATATGATGGGTAAACGGAAACTGATCGAATAGCGCGGCATTTGCGACTTCATGAGTATCACAAAGCAGGCTTAAGTTTTCAGCTAAAGTTTCAGGATTACAAGAAATATAGATTATATTATCGTACCCTTGAATCATTTTTAATGAATCTACGCCTAACCCTGCACGGGGTGGGTCAACCAATACAGTGGTAAAATTGTATTCAGCTAAGTTGACACCTTCTAAGCGAGAGAAGGTTCTTTCCCCGTTCATTGCTTCGGTAAACTCTTCTGCCGACAATCTCACAATTTTCACGTTATCTAAGTGGTTTGCCGCAATATTGTATTGCGCTGCTTGTACCGAGGGCTTTGCTATTTCGGTTCCTATCACATTGTCAAAATGAACCGCCAATGGCATCGAGAAGTTCCCTGCACCACAATACATTTCTAGTAAATCACCGGTTAGGGGAGCAGAGCATTCAAGTGACCATTCAATCATGCTGCAATTTACTTCTGCATTAGGCTGGGTAAAGCTATTTTCAATATGTTTAAATTCAAACTCACGGCCATTAATAGGTAAGCGCTCTATAATAAAGTCGTTACCCACAATGCGCTTTTGCTTTCTAGCACGTCCAATAATACTTACCGCGGTAAATTGCGTAGATAAAAAGGTGCGAAGCAGTTCAGCTTGTGCTTCCCAAGCATCATCAAGTGGCTTGTGATACAGCAAGCTAATAACGAGTTCGCCGGATAGCCCAGTTAGATAATCAATTTGAAAAAGTTTTTTGCGCAGCAGCTCGTTTGGTTTTAGATAGTCTATTAATTGCAGCATTGCATTATTAATAGTTTCACTTGCTGGTGGAAACGTATCTACGCGATATTTCTCTTTAGAACTTTGATCGAACATGATGTGATAAAGATCGTCACCGTCGTGCCATACGCGAAATTCAGCTCGCATGCGGTAATTTTCAGGTTTAGACGGATGCACCGACAGGGTAGGGGCGTTAAACGGAGCTAGGAGAGTACCTAACCGATCCACTTTCTCATCGAGTTGAGCTTGATAGTCTTTTGCAGTGGTGGTTGTCATGTGGTTCTCCGAACATCATTTAAATAAGGCTGCGAATTGTAGTGCCTTATATTATATGTGCAACGGATAAAACTCACAGAACCAAAAATTTCGTATTAAAATTAAACAATACGTGATTGGTGCCGATAACTTGATTGAGGATAGTGAGGATCAAATTATGAACGTGAGTCAAATTAAGGCTTTCATGGGCGACCAGAAAGTGGATGAAAAGGCATCGGTTCACCCGAATGAAGCTATAAAGAAGCAGCTTCAACAGGAGGGTTTACAACAAGCAGCCGAGTTTACCAAACAGCATTCAGCAACGGTCACCGTGAATAGCACGCAAACCAGTATCGGCTTAAAGGTCTTCAGTGGTAGTTTAAGTCAAAATGTGGTTATTGATGGCAAGCGCCCGAATGAAAGCAAGCAGTCTGAAGACGGCGAAGAAAATAAAAGCTTATTCGATTTCGAGAAAGTCGCACGTAATGTACTTGGGTTCGTGACCGGTGTCATTCAAGGTGCTGCTGACGGTGGCGCTGATGACGATACCCTAAAAGGGTTATTTGGTCAGGCCCGTGAAGGCGTAAGTCGTGGCTTCGCTATGGCTGAAAAGGATCTCGAAGGCTTTATGAATGATGAGATTGAAGAAGGTGTTACTCGTAGCCGTGAAATGATAGATGGCGGCATCGACGATTTAGAACAGAATATCTTCAACCCTAATCCAGTGAGTGTGAGCGAGCTTAACGCGGTATCTGCATCTGATGCTAAATCAGGTAGTTTGCTTATTCGAACCAAAGATGGGGATGAAGTAAACCTTAGGTTTGAAAGTATCAGACAATTTAGTGCTGCTAGCCAGACGTCATTGTATATACCCGCAAATGACGACACCCAAGAGTCTAGTTCGAATACGGGTTCAGTTGTGGTGCAACAGTCCTCTCAATATGAATACTTTGAACGAAGTGGCATCAGCTTTTCGTTAAAGGGTGAAATCGATGAAGATGAAATGACAGCTATTGCAGACCTTGTGGGTGAAGCACAGGACTTAGCTGATACATTCTATAGCGGCGATATGGATAAGGCCTTCGAACAAGCGTTGAATTTAGGTTTCGATGATAAAGAGTTAGTTGGGTATGCATTGCAGTTAAACCGCACTACACAAACCGAAATGGTAAAGGCTTATGAGAACGTTAAGCATTATAGTGAAGAAGGTGAAGCTGAAAACCAATATGGCAATGTAGTTAGCCCAATCGCACAGTATCTAGAAAAGATGATGTCTACATTCGAAAATGCTGAGAATACTTTAAGCTCTGGAGATGACTATAATACCTTACTTGCGGGTATTATCAGTGAAATGAAAGATGTACAAATACCAGATTTAGTATCAGCTATAAATCGCTTCCATACGTTTAATCAAAACTTATTGAACGCAATGCCACAGCAAGCGGCTACGGAATAAAGAAAAAAACCTGGGCTTAAAACCCAGGTTTTTTATTTATGCTTGTTCTACTTTATCTTTAGCTGGCCTAACTTTTAATGTTCGCTCTTGGAACACTGAGTCGTTAGTCTTCGCTATTACTGGGTCAAGATCGCTAGTTAACACTTCAATAAAGCCATAACCTTTTCGCTTGCCAGTTTTTCTATCCTTCATGAGTCGGACAGATTGCACTTCGACAAAACTACCAAAATACTCTTTAACCGCAGATTCGTTTGCACGATACGGTAGATTACCGACATAGAGTGTTTCAGTGGTTGTGCTGCTAGTGGAGGGCGCAGCATTTTCAGAGGGTGAATTGTTAAGGAGTGAAGCTAGCCACGGAGTTAATATACCGCTTACTAATAAAGACGCTGAAACCGTTAACGGCACGTGCGCCTCTATACTAGCTGATGAAAACAACAGATATCCTGCGATTGCAAAGATAGCACTAATAACAGTGCATTGAATAAAGCCTACTTTCATATACCTACCTTTCTAGTGTTTATTATCATAATGAAGGCTGGTCATAGTTTACTCATTTGTAACAATTAGAACAATAAAATGTGAAAGAACTATCCTAAAGACCAATGGAATACACCCAAATGATGTAAAAATGAGCGTTTAAAGGTGAAAATGGTTTTAAATACAAATAACTGTCAAATAACGGTTGATCTTTTACGCCACCTATCTATAATGCGCTCCACGTTTTGAGGGGCTTCAGGCACTCGCAAGACATAGCGCTAAACCCTGATTTAAGGCTGGTTAAATAGTTTGAAAACAGGGTTGACATCGGAACTTAACGATGTAGTATGCGCGCCTCGCTTCAAGGAGTTGGTAACAACGACGAAAAAGCAGTTTTTAGAGGCTCTTCGGAGTAAATGACGATTCGAAAAGAAATTTACGAAAAACGTTGACACTAAAAACAAACGGCGTAAAATGCGCATCCGCTTCGAAGAGAAGCGCTCACGGAAAGCGAGAGCTTATAGTGAGGTCGGTAAAATACTTATCGGCACAGCAAGAGAAACGACACTGCAATATGTAATGTGCGTCCTCCTTGCGCAGAAGTCCCGACCGAAAGCGTCGCGATTCTGCACCACGTTCTTTAACAATTTATAACAAGACAATCTGTGTGGGCACTCATTAAGAGTGTCACACAACGACGATTCATATTCGATATATTTAATTGAAGAGTTTGATCATGGCTCAGATTGAACGCTGGCGGAAGTCCGGAAGGGTTGTTATAGACGATGACGTTGATAGGCAGGATGTGGAAGCGTTGTAAGGCGTTAAGCTAACCTGTACTAATTGCCCGAGAGGCTTAACCATACAACGCCCAAGAGGCTTTTTATGGCGCTACGCTTAGTCGTAGAAAATGGCTTAAACGTCGAGAAACTCGACTGACCATTTTCTTACTCGCTAAAGAAGTGCTATATGAAGAACTTCGGTGTTGTTTACAAGCTAATTAAAGCAACGAGAGTAGTAGTACTCAGTGCTCAAAGATTGATTACGTGAATATCAGAATTCCTAAATTGTTAATTATTAAAGTAATATGGACTAAATAAGTCGGTATTACGCAAACAAACGTTTGCAACCAGTTTTTCCTGGCAGCCATAGCGATACGGTACCACCTGATCCCATTCCGAACTCAGAAGTGAAACGTATTAGCGGCGATGGTAGTGTGGGGTTTCCCCATGTGAGAGTAGCACACTGCCAGGTCCCATTCGAAGAAAGGGCTATCCTAACGGATAGCCCTTTTTTTATGCCTTATTGAAAGTGAAACGTATTAGCGCGCGCCGCATGCCAGGTCCCATTCGAAGAAATTGCTTCACAACGATTGCTTCACAACGATTGCTTCACAACGATAACTAGCCTAACGGATAGCCCTTTTTTATGCCTGATTGAAAGTGAAACGCATTAGCGCATGCCGAGACTCGGCGACCAGTAACTGGCGTAGGGATAGTGTGGGGGTCCGGTGACCGGCCCAGCCAGTGTGCCCCAGCCAGTGTGCCCCAGCCCATAGTGGGTCCAAAAATGTGACAATGTGCTTGCCAATGGTTGTAAGAGCTAGCTCGGGCTGGCCCTACATACTGCCATAGTTCGTTGTGAAGCCACCCCATTCAAAGAAAGCCCTTGTCGAAAGATAAGGGCTTTCTTGTACCACGTATTCCTTATTTTCGGTTAACTAAGACTAACAGCGTATAGTTAAGGAAATGGTATTACGGTAGATTTGTACTAATGTAAAATAAATGTAAAATAAATGGTCCTGTAAATGTTTACTCTTCCCGCTATTATCGCAGTAGCTACTATATTGCTTGCCAGTTTTATTGTTAACAACGTATGGGTCATCTGTCTTTTAACTTTCCTGCTAACGGCTGCTACAAGCTGGTTTATGCGTGGTCAATCAGCTTCCAGCCCAGACAAGGTTAATGCGGAAGATCCACCAAAAGCAGAATCTGCTGTGGGTAATGCGATTAGCGAGGCATCTAGTCGAATCGCTATTGGAGGAGCATCTGTGTCACATTTTCTCGATAAGCTATCGGGAACATTCAAACAACAAGTCTCAAATATTAGTGAAATGGCCGATCGACTAGAACGCTTGGAAGAAGGAGGAGGCGCTTTAGACCAGCTCGCACTTTCCGCGACAGATGCCATAAAGGCTTCAGATGAAAAGACTCAAAATGGTAGCGCATTACTGTCAGACCTCTTAGCGCGTCAGAATGATTTGATTGCGCAAATAGCAGCATCATCTAATGCGCTTGGGCTACTCAAAGAGCGCGCTCAAGGTATAAGCTCTATCACTAATACCATTAACCAACTCGCCGACCAAACCAACATGCTAGCATTGAATGCTGCTATTGAAGCAGCTCGTGCAGGAGACCAAGGTAGGGGATTTGCGGTGGTTGCTGATGAAGTTCGCGAGCTAGCAAAAAAGACCACCGATGCAACACTGGGTATTGAAAACCTGCTTAAAGATGTAAGTCTCAGTAGTGAAGAGTCAGTTACTACCATGAGTAAAGTGTCTAAAACGGGTGAAACGATGAACGAATTGTTGGGTAAATCTGCTTCACTTATCACCGAAAGCAGTGTGCTTTCAAGTGAAGCACGCCATGCTATGGAGGAAATGCAAAAGACTGTTGCTGACTATACAGAACACAGTTCGGGTATTAGCGTAAACATAGTACAACTTCGTGATTCTACCTCAATGTTAGAGCAAGATTTATCCGAAGTGTCAGAAAAGTCATTAGCACTTAGTCATCAAACTGAAGATATTTTTAGGCATATCGAAGTATTCGATATAGATGACAGAAATGCATCAGTTAGGGATGTGGCCATAAACGCAGCTAACAAGGTTGCAAGACGGTTTGAGCAAGCGATAGCCGAAGGCCATATTAATGAAAGTGCATTATTTAACTTCACTTATGCGCCAGTGCCAAATAGCAACCCAGAGAAGTTCACCACATCGTTCGATAGCTTTACTGACAGGGCTTTACCTGACATTCAAGAACCTATCCTGCAACAACATTCATTTATTGTATATGCTGGCGCAGTAGATAAGAACGGTTACTTTCCTACCCACAACAAAAAGTTTAGCCATCCATTAACGGGGGATTTGAAAGTGGATATTATGAAAAGTCGAACTAAACGTATATTCAACGATTACACGGGAGCGAGGTGCGGTAGTAACACTTCTTCATTTTTGCTGCAGACCTATAAAAGAGACACTGGCGAAGTCATGCATGACTTGTCTGCTCCTATAATGGTCCATGGGAAACACTGGGGTGGGTTTAGGATAGGCTATCAAGCAGCCGAATAGGACATAGATATTCCCCTTCTTGTTCTACGTAACCGCTACATTACACGGAGAAAGGCAATGTGGAGGGAGACAGACAGATGTGACGACTAAAATGCAGCCGTCTTTTAATTGCACTACATAACCAATATAGGCAAAGGATGCGATCGTCACATTGCTGCGCATAGAAGCAGGCATTCTTGTTATGAAAGCAACGTTACTAATCGGTCAGTTTGAAAATAAAGACAATTGTTCGTTGGTCAATTCAGAAAAGGATAGGTTGATGAGAGGGAGTATGCTGTCCGCGATGGGCATAATTTGTTTTTCAATGTAATGATCGTAATCAAGCGGTGCCATCTGATGCTCTGTAGTTTGAGGGCCTTGTACCGTCATGATGTAGCGTATAGTTGTATTGTGCTGATAACGTAGTCGTTGTCCTGTTTTACTATTAATATCATCTGCAAGGCGCGCGGCTTTTACATGGGGAGGCAATGATTTGATATAGTCGTTT
The DNA here is from genome assembly GCF_902506055.1 of Alteromonas sp. 38. Classification (NCBI taxonomy): domain Bacteria; kingdom Pseudomonadati; phylum Pseudomonadota; class Gammaproteobacteria; order Alteromonadales; family Alteromonadaceae; genus Alteromonas; species Alteromonas sp. 38. Next base: position 3,909,196 of record NZ_LR733300.1, on the reverse strand, counting down.
AAGGGCTTTCGGAGTCGCTTTGCGTAAACGAGCCTTCCGTCTTCTTTGCCTTGGCGAATATTATCAACCGTTTGTTTAATAAAATCAGATACAGGGGCTTTTTCGAAAACCCGTCGATACAGCTCATACTGAAAGTACTTGGCTAATTCGGTCCAGTCTGAACGAACGTTTTCTAGCCCTTTAAACACCAACTCTTTTTTGTCGCCAATTTGCTTTAGGCCTGCATACCGTTTCTTGCTGCCTAAGGCAGAGCCTCTAATAGTAGGCATAAAAAAGGTTTCAAAGTGGGTCTCAAATTCGATATCCAAATGACAGTCTATATCATAGTTTTCACGGAGCTTGCTTTGCCACTTATGATTGATGGTGTTTGCTAGCGACTGTCCTGTTTCATAGGGCGTACCTAACGATGTGTTGTTATTCACATGTACAAAGGTAGAGTCTGTATCGCCATAGATGACTGAGAACCCCGCTTCTTCTATCCATTTTGCGGTAGTTTGCATTATTTCATGCCCACGCAAGGTAATAGAGCTTGCTAACCGTGGGTCGTAAAAGGGGCATCCGCCGCTACCTAATACGCCATAAAATGAATTCATTAAAATTTTTATTGCTTGCGAGCGTGGTGCATCGTTTTGCTTTTTAGCCTCATCTCTTTGGCGCCATAGGTTGTCTATAATATCGGGCAAAAAATGATTGTCACGACTGAACATAGCCCCTTTGAACCCCTCAATGGCGCTGTCGGGGTCTTTAAGACCTTCGGCAAGTCCCATTGGATCAATCTTAAACGTGCGAATAATAGACGGGTATAGGCTCTTAAAATCAAGCACGAGTACGTCAGAATACAAGCCTGGCTGTGAATTCATGACATAGCCGCCAGGACTAGCCAAGCCACCGTGTTCAGGACGAACTCCACTGACATAACGTCGGCGATGTAGCTTTGGTAAATAGACGTTTAGAAACGCGGCTACTGACCCACCGGGTCTTCCCAAATCGAGCCCTGTTAATGTCCCTCTCAAAATAAGAAATTCAATAAATCGGGTTTTTGCAGCAATATCATTTACCAACACGCAATCTTTATGGTTATAGCTGGCAAGTGAATAAGGGTCCTCGTAATACAAGGCTTTTATTGCAGCAAGTTTGTCTTCACTTTGTATGAGTTTTTTATCACCCAGTAATTGCTGTGCTACATTGTCTAACGAGAAAGAATCAAATTGATAGGTCATGGTCTTTAGCGCTTCAATCCCATCTACAATACTACGACCGGGTATATCGACAATAGTTTGCCCATCCCAATCCCTAACCAAGGCTTCCCGTTTGTCTCTGCCTAGTGTAAATTTCAGTCCCTGCTTTTTAGAGCGTCTTGCAAGCACGGCCATATCAAATTGTTTGACGTTCCAGCCTAAGATAACGTCTGGGTCAATTTCACGTATACGCTTTACAAACGCAGTGATCAGCGCTGACTCAGTAGAAAACTGGCTAAGTGAAAATGTGTCTGGAACATCTAACGTCTTGGGGTGACTGGAAGCAGAAACCAACATCACTTCATTAACATCGTGGGAAGCTAGCGCTATACTGAATAGGTTTTCATTTTCATCGCACTCAATATCTATGCTAACTGAGTAAAGGCTTGGTGTGTAGGTGGCGGATCTAATTCTAGCTTCGGGTATGAATGTTGCTTTTTCGTCAGCAGCAACAAACTCGAGGGAACCGTAAATAAACCGTTCCATTAAATACCTGTCCGCCAGTCTTATATCAGCTTCATACAGAGTGATGTGTAAGCTTTTAGCAAGCTGTCTTAATTGATGCATGTGGGAGTCAGATGTGGTTTTAAGGGTGTCTACTTCCACTTGCTCAAGGGTAAAGAAACTATCAGAGGAAACTTCAACCTCAATACCTTCTCGTTTAGCCTTTTCCAGTATGCTCGCCGTGTTGTCGGTTGCAACAAAGCATGAGGGTTTCTGCGGTGCACTTTGAAGACACACAGGGCCTTGGTCGGTAGACACCCACACTTCAATACAAAGCCCGTTATGTTTACCGGTCCCATGCTTAACAATAGTGTGTTTACTGAGAATGTAACCTTTTCTAATCACGGCAAGTTAATTTTCGTTGGTGAAATACTGAAGGACCCATGATACAGGGTAGATTTTCTTTGCTCGAGAACAGAGCGGTAAATGGTTCACTAATGCTCGCTACCTCTCACTAACTCTCGGTATCGCTGTGCTATTACTTAACGCTATAGTTGATTATCAAACAGATACGTTTGTTTTTGCCTACCTATCGTTATAGAAGTAAGTATACCAGCGAAAAGGTGAAGATGTATGCATTACCCAGCAATTGAGCAACCGTCTCCAGGTCAATGGACAGAGATAGCGAAAGGCGTACTTTGGCTTCGTATGCCACTGCCTTTCGAACTTGACCACATTAATCTTTATCTTGTTGAAGATGATGATGGCTGGGTGGTTATTGATACTGGGCTTGGTACGAATACAACTAAAGCCTTGTGGAATGAGATTTTTGCTGCGTTGGATAAACCCATTTCAGCAGTATTAGTTACTCATTTGCATCCTGATCACGTTGGTTTAGCCGGTTGGATAGCCGACCAATTCAAAGTGCCACTTTACATGTCGCAGGTTGAGTATTTTACTGCGCGCGCGTTCACTGGGGGGAAAAGCGACACCTCTGCTTGGCGGGATGAGCAATACTATCACCGTGCAGGTTTGCAGGCTGATGAGGTGACATCGCTAATGTCTGGAAATAAAGGTTACAGTAATGTCGTATCGCCAATTCCAATCAGTTACCGACGGTTAAAGCAATGTGATGTGCTGACGCTAAATGGTAATTCGTGGGAAGTGATGATAGGGCGAGGGCATTCACCAGAGCACGTATGCTTATATTCTAAGGAGCTTGGAATACTGCTAGCGGGCGACCATATTTTACCGCAGATAACCCCTAATATAGGGGTATATTCAACGGAGCCCGAGGGCAATACGCTTCAAGATTATTTGGCTACGCTACTGCCTTTTACTGACTTACCTGAGAAAACCTTGGTGTTACCTGCACACAGACAACCCTTTATTGGGGTGAAAAACCGTGTGAATGAACTCATTGAGCATCACCATCGTCACTTAAATGCACTTTTGGAGGCTTGTAGTAAGCCTCAGACCGCTGTCGAATTGTTGCCTGTATTATTTAAACGGGAGCTTAGTGGTAGAAATATCGTGTTTGCCGTAGCCGAGTGCATATCCCATTTAAACTACCTCTTATCTCATGGAAAACTAACACGACATTTATCTGACGAGGGGGTTTACTTGTATGCGGCGTAACAATTGATGTTACTGAGGTGCTGTAGCTGAATCATCTTCTGAAGCGATAGGTAGCTCTATCGTCACGACCGTGCCTTTGCCCACTTTACTATTGATTGAAATTTTTCCTTTATGCTTTTCTACAATGGTATAGGCGGTAGATAATCCCAGCCCTTGGCCTTGACCTTCAGGACGAGTAGTAAAGAAAGGTTCGAAAACTCTTTTCATATTTTTTTGCTCAATACCTTCACCGCTGTCTAGCACCTTAATCGTAATATTTTCGTTATTTTTTAATAACGTTAACTTAACGTAGCCCTTGCCGGTAATGGCTTGGGCAGCATTTAGCAACACATTCATTAAGGCCTGTTTTATCATTCCAGGGTTTGCCATTATCTCTATCTTTTCATCAGGTGATTCAACCTTATAGTGATGAGAAGTATATTGGGTAGATACGAGTTTGATGGTTTGTGAAGTAATATCGTTCAAATCTACAATTTGACTGCCTTGTGTACTGTCGAGTGAGAATTGCTTTAGGTTATCGACAATATCTCTTACTCGATTTAAGCCTGCTTTTGATTCTTCGAGTAACTCTTCAATGTCTTCTTTTATCAAATCATAGTGCTGTGCTTCGAAAAGGTTTTTTATTTGTTCTTTCAATTCATCGTTAAAATCGGCAACGTGCCCCTCCACGCCATCGCAGATAGCCGTTAGGTTATTCGCATATTGTGAAAGGGTGTCTAAATTTGCGTTGATAAAGCCAATAGGGTTATTTATTTCGTGTGCAATACCAGCAGCTAACTGACCCGTTGATGCCATCTTCTCCGCTTGAATGAGTTGAGATTGGGCGGTATCAAGTTTACGGATAAGTTTGCGTTGGGCTTCGTGTTCGTCTTTTAATGCGGCAGATAGCTTTTGTTGGGTACGAAAGTAGCTGGCTTGCGCGGTAACGTCTTGTAAGAAAATACACGCGTATTTTTTGCCTGTGCTTTTGTCCTTTACCGGCAGTATCTCCATGTTTTGATACATTTGCGTTTCTTCGCCAGTTATCGGTCTACTGCTTTTAAAAGGAAATATATGGGGACGCTGCTCCCAGTAGCTGAAGCTAGGATGCTGTAGAACAAAAACCGATTTTAGCCTTCGCTTTAGAAATTTGCCTTGATCGCTAAAAATCTCGGTAACCGGTGTGTCTTTGTACGAAGCGCGATTCTCGTGAGGAAGGCGATCTCTAAAAAAGTCGTTTAAATAAACAACGAGAAAATTTTCATCAACGATGCCAATACCAACCGGAAGTTTTTCAACCAGTTGCTCAAACATTATTCTAGAAGTTCATCTAAGGTATCTTTCATTCTTGTCAGTGAATCGTCATCTAAGCAGAAAACAACACGCATAGAAAAGGATGAAACGGCTACCGTGAATTGTACTTCCATGACTAAACTATGTTGCCACTTAAGCTCATCGAAATTCTCTTTGTTAGGGGTAAACAACGTTGGCATATTCAAATTGGTGGTTAGTTCTAATTGACTTGATAAGCCTGCCAGACAAGCTCCGGCTAAAATATTGGAAAGCTCGAGTATAATTTCTTCTACATCTTCTTTACTAAGCGGTTCACTGTATTCCATCAATTTTGCCATCTCGCTCAGTCCAGAACGAGAAAGTACAGACATCACTTCACCTTGAATATCACCTAAAAAAGACTGGCGGGTGTGAAATGTATCGTCAGAGCCAAACAGCAAGGTGTATAGCTGAGTGGGGGTCACTGAGGTTATTTTAGGAATTGAAATATCAATTTTGGTTTCAATAAGTTGCGCGAGTGAATTTGCTGCTTGGCCCATTGAAATATTGAGCAATTCTTGCAGCGCATCGCGTTGTTCTTCGTCTAATGGTATTACAGCGCTCATAGATACCCCAACTCGAACATAGTCATTGCCAGTTCTTCTTTGTCTAATGGTTTTCTAATGAATCGTTGTGCCCCTAAGGAAAGCACGATGCGCTGTTTTTCCGGCTGAAAATCAGCGCTGATCACAATGACATTAGGGAAGCATTCTTCACGCTTGGATAAGTACTCCAGCACATCCACGCCATCAACCTCTGGCATGGTTAAATCGAGCAACACAAGATCGAAGGTGTTTTCAGCTAACAAATCTATGGCTTCTTGGCCATTAGTTGCTTCTGAAATGTCGTAGTCTAATTCCGGCGGTAACGACTTTTTTACGCTACGGCGTGATAATTTAGAGTCGTCAGCAACTAAAACAGATAGTGCCATCAACAGCCTCCTTTAACGTCTGTTAGTACAGTGTGTGCAATTTCTTAGCGCCTGCAAGAAGCTTAGTAGACATACTAAGATTCTAAAACCTAGGTAGGTGTATTTACGCAAGGAACATTAAGAGTATATGACAAGGAGGGCATTTATGAGCATTATACTTTACGTGTAAATGCTAATTGATAAGGATGCAACAAGAGAGGCGCACAGCCTAAAGTGGCTGCACGCATAATATAAAGATGTTTTAACTCAATTAAGCGTTTTGTTTTTTAGTCATGGTTTCAAGTGCTTGCGGAATAGCATCGACATACCGCTTCACATCAGCAATTTTTCCCATACTGACTCTCGACCAATTAGTATAGGTGCGATAAATACCACGAATGTGAATATCTTTTTCGGCCATCGCCGCTCTAAATAATTCAGCATCCCCTTTACCAAGATCGACAAATACAAAGTTAGTACTTGAAGGAAGTGCAGAGAGGCCATTGGCCTTGAGACCATCCATCACTAAGCCTTTTGCTTCTATAACCTTATCTTTAACAAACGTTAGGAAGGCGTCATCATTATATGAAGCAATGGCTGCAGCTAAACCTGCTTGGTTTAATGTGTAACCACCCATGCCATAGCGATTGATCCACTCAGTGTTTTCTTCAGAAGCAATCATGTAACCAACTCGCATACCGGCTAACCCGTAAATTTTAGAAAAGGTTCGCGCAACAATAATATTGTGCCCGGCTTTTACTAACGGAATCATTGAGTTTGCTGGCGGAGCGTCAGTGAGTTCATTATAAGCTTCATCAACCAGTACTAACGTCTTTTTAGACGCTTTGATACAGAACTCTCGAAGTTTTGCAGGGTCTAGAAGGCGTCCGGTTGGGTTGTTAGGGTTGGTGATATGCACCATACCAACGCTGTCATCAATGGCGGCATACATGGCATCCAAATCGATTGCCAAATCTTTCGTGTTAGGTACCCGAACAATCTCAGGAGCACCTTGTTTCTCCGGTGCTTTTGAAGTGGTATCCCAGAAAAGATCGGGGCCTAATATTTTTCCTTTTTTGCTGGCCGCAAGAGCCGCATAAGAAAGAATAGGACTGGAGCCTGCACTTAACGAAATATTCTTAGGCGTAATGCCATGGCGCTCTGCAATCATACCTAACAGCGTCATTGCAGCAGGGTATGCATAGTAGGCTCCACCTTCAGCTGACGCGGTAGCTATTGCTTTTAATGCTGCAGGGCTTGGGCCGAAGGGGTTTTCATTGGCGTTTAGTTTAGCGATACCTGGTTTAGGGCCATATAGCACTTTAGGTGCAACGTTTGTGGCAGCTTGAAGACTCGCTGATGTGACTATGCCAGAAGCACCAATGGCGGTTGCAGCAGCACTGCCGCCCAAAAATAGGCGTCTCGAAATATTATGTGACATTGTTAATTCCTTATCTCAAATATCGTAAGTGCCTATAGGGCCTTATAAAACATAGCGCTAGAAACAATTACTAAATAAATACCAAACATTCGTTTTAATTTTTTCTCGCTGAAGTTATGCGCCATTTTCGCTCCCATTGGTGCCGTAATAATAGCCCCTATGCTAATAGCAACTAATGCGGGGATATTGATATAGCCTATCGTACCTACAGGCAGGATGGCGGCTTCAGGATGTTTCATAAACAAAAATCCGATAGCGCCGGGCAGCCCTATTAGGAAACCAACACCTGCGGCAGTGGCTACCGCTTGCTGGATTGTGCGTTGACAGATAACCATTGTAATTACCATAGGCGTACCGCCTCCAATCCCTAGAAGTGCCGAAAAGCCACCTAGTACAAAAGCGAGTACTGATTTAGCAATACCTTCAGGCATAGATAAAGCAACACCAGGGCGAATTACAAATTCTGGGAATAAGAAGTAAATAGAATAGAGCAAAACACCTGCAGCAAAAACGACCGTGAGACCATCGCTACTGGTGCTACTGGCAATAAAAATACCGCCTACTACACCCAATATTATCCAGATGCTCCATGATTTCAAAATATCAAAGTCCACCGCCCCTTTTTTATGATGAGCCATCACGGAGCGTGTGCTTGAGACCACAATAGAGGCTAAAGACGTGCCTATGGCAACTTTCACTAGCTCTTGGGATGGGGGCGTAAAGAAAGGAAATACAGCTAATAGAGCGGGAACAACAACAAACCCACCGCCATTGCCGAAAAGACCAGCAGTAATACCTGCAATAGCGCCAGTAATACAAAGAGTAACCACGAACCAGAGAAGCTCTATTTCCATGAAACTACATCTCCAGCAAATACTTCTAATAACATGAATAGACCTTTAAATTTTACTTACAAAACGAAGGGTGAAAACATAAACACCGGCATTTGCCGGTGTTTATTAAGTGGTTGTTTTTAGAATCTTGCTGCTAGGCGGGTGTAGTAGTAACCACCCTGCCAGTCGACCACGGAATCAGACCGGTAGATCCGACCGCAACAGGTTTCTCCGATTGTACCCTCGTCCGGATAGTTATCGAACAAGTTGCGTACACCCACTGATAAGGTGAGATTTTCGTTAATCAGATACGAACCTTCGATATCAAACATGAACTCAGAACCAAAGGTTTGAATAGTCTCTGGGTCTAACGTACTATCGGCAGCATTTTCGTATTCACCGTAGTAACTTAATCGCGCTACCGCAGACCAGACATCGTAACTGTGGGTTACAGAGAATACGCCGCGCATTTCAGGCGTTCCGTTTTCTAAGTCAAATTGATCTTCATCATTTAGATACTCACTCGGATCTGAGTCGAACTCGGTTTTATTATAGTTGATGGAGCCGGTTAACATGGTAGAACCGTAGGTTGATTCAATTTTATAAGTCGCAACGGCATCAACGCCTTCAGTAACAGTATCAAAAGCATTTTGGAAGAAGAATACGCCACCAATCGATGCTGCCCCTGATACACCAGCACCATCTAATGCCAAGAAGTTTTGATAGGCATCGTATCCATCAGCGTCTGGGTCGGTTACTACTGTGGTTGACACGTCACGTGTAGATACTGAATACAATCTGTCTTCTAACTTGATATTGTAATAATCAAGCGTAAAGGTTAAATCACCGTAGCTTGCAGTTAAACCAAGCGTAAAGTTAGTCGATTTCTCAGGTAGTAGTTCTTCCGCGCCTAACGCTTGCGCCACATCGCCACCAGCAGGGAACAAGCCAGTTGCTACTGGAAAACCATCAGGTAAACGAGTAGATACGTTTGTAGTACCTTGCTGTCCTGGAGTCGGTGCTCTGAAGCCCGTACCGTATGAACTTCTTACAGCAACTACATCACTTACTTGATAAATACCAGCTACTTTATAAACCACTTCAGAACCAAAGTCTGAGTAGTCTTCATAGCGGATAGCTGCTTGTGCGAACAATTCATCAGTAATATCACCTGAAATGTCGGTATATACCGCGTAAGAGTCTCGGCTGTACGTACCAGAATAATCTGGAGAGTAGCCCGGGAAGCCGTTTGAGCCTACACCCACTACGGTATAAACCGCATCATCACTGTCGGCACAATCTAGCGTTGAACCGGTAGCTATGACGGCTAAACCAGCTGCACTAGCCGCATCTCCGTCACAGAAACCCCAGGGATCAGATGTTGCGTAAGGCCCTGCAAAGTAAGAATCTACTTCGCCTTCTGAAATCTTATAAGACTCGTCAAGATAGCTTGCCCCGAAGGCCAGTACATACTCGGCAAGGTCATAAGTGAAGTCAGCCTGAATTTGAGTTTCTTCGTTGGTTAAGTCACCGGGTTGAAATGATGTAGGTGACTCATTACCCATAGACGGGTTAATGGTGTTAGCAAGCGTGTATGAAATATCGTTGTATCCGTAACGACCACTGATGTCATAACCTAGGTCGCCAGACATTCCTTTAATACCGCCCACGAAAGAGTAGTCAGTAACTTCCCCTGAAAAACGTGGTGTAAAGCCACCAGGGAAAAATTCAGTAGGGTTCCAAATTGAACCGTCTTCTAAACGAATATCTTCAATTGTGCCATTGCCTGGATAGCGGTAGAAAAATGAACCGTCGCCTTCACTCTCTGAATAGTTACCAAAAGCATATAGTTCCATCTCTGAGGTTAACGAATACCCCGAATTAAAGAATATCCGCGTGCCACTGGAGTTGGGCTGCCCCCAAGGTTGAACTTCATCAGAACCGTGAACTGAATTCGCCATTGCAGTGGCATCTGCAATGTATTGCTCTGACTGGTCATCTACACAAAACCAAGATTCACAGTACTGTTCGCCACGGAAGGTGGCTTCGCTGTCTGAATATTCCGCTGAAATGCTTAAGAAACCATCATCACCGAGTGCGAAACCTTTGTTTCCGGTAATGGTAATTTGGTCGCCGTCACCTTCAAAATAGCTACCGTAATCAGCAGTGAACGACCCACCTTCGGTATTTTCTTTTAATTGGAAGTTGATAACACCCGCGATAGCATCTGAGCCATATTGGGCTGCCGCGCCATCGCGCAGAACTTCTACACTGCCAATTGCAGCGGTAGGTATAGTCGCGATATCAGGGCCTTGTGTACCAGAGCCCCCAATCGATACTAATGCCGCTCTGTGGCGGCGTTTAGAGTTAACTAACACCAGGGTTTTGTCGGTGGGCATGCCCCGTAAGGTTGCAGGGCGAATGAAAGTACCACCATCTGATATAGGTTGACGAGATACTGAATATGATGGAACCAATGTCATCAGTACGTTGTTCATGTCGGTGAAGGCTACTGCTTCAATATCTTCAGCACTTAATACATCAACAGGTACAGGTGAGCTAGTTACCGAGCGAGGTGCACCACGTGCGCCAACAACAGCAATTTTTTCAACATTTTGAGTATCTACTGCGGTTTCTTCAGCTTCAGCTTCTTGCGCTAACGCGAGTGGTGCTGCCAAAGATAGAGTGATTCCAGTGAACGCTAGTGCAATTGCATTATGTATCTTGTTTTTTCTCATGTGTGTTCCCTAAAACGAGCCGTTATGAGTTGTTATTCTTCACTTGGAGCAGGGACTAATGCCGCCCACGTTTGGCATAACAAGCACCACCTTGATGCATCCAGCATCTTATAAATTTTTTGTGTGGTTACCTGTGTTACTACTCAGGCTAAAAATTCTTTTAAAACCGCGAAAGAAAAAAGAATATTGAGGGGTATAAGAAAATTGTTGAGGCTCTATTTAACTTATTGATCTTAATGCTCTTAATTGTTTCAGTTTGCTGATAAAAAAATAAACCCAGCTTTCGGTTTAACTTTATTTTAACAAGTGTTAGTTCAGCTTTACTGGCCTGTGGCATGTAACTTGCTGATTTCAATCTCAATAAAGCGATGTGTGCTTTATGGCGATGTGTTACAAAACTGTCATATTCGGGAAACTAGACATTGAACTCTAAGCAACTTCAGTATTTTTTGACCACAGTACACAAAGGCAGTATTGCAGGTGCAGCACGTGAGCTTGATATCGCTCAACCTGCCATTAGTCAGCAATTGGCAAGCCTCGAAAGAGAGATGGGGGCGCAGTTGTTAAGCCGAACCTTCTCTGGGGTAACGTTAACCCCAGCAGGCGATTTGTTTCTCAGCCATGCCACTAAGCTCATGGATGATATCAATACCGCTAAATCTGAACTGCGAGAGCTAGTGGGGAAAACTGCGGGTACGGTGAAAGTGGGTATGCTTCCGTCTATTGGCAATGTACTTTCTATGCCGCTTATCGCAGAGGTAAAACAAAATCATCCAAAACTGAAACTTGAAATAAGTACCGGCCCTTCCTATTCGGTAAAGGGGTGGTTAGAGGGGCGACAAGTCGATATTGCATTGACCTACGAGCAAGACGTTGACCCAAGGTTTATGACGGTATCTCCGCTGATTCGTGAAAATTTACATTTAGTGATGGCCAATCAAGCAACATCCAGTGAGTACAGCCATCTTGCTGGCAGAGAAAGTATCCCGTTTTGGGCGTTGAGCCAATTCCCTCTGTTATCGCCTGGCAATAAAGACGCATTAGGCAAACTCATCGAACATTATGAAAATGCCACGGGGGTAAGTTTGCAGCATAATTTAGCCTATTCGGGGCAGTTGATGACAGGATTGCGACAAGTTATGCAAGGAGAAGGGGTAATGATATTACCTACTTCGGCCATTTTTCATCTTGAAGAATCGGGCTTGGTTTCTACGTTAAAAATCGTTGAGCCGGAAATGCAGCGTTTGGTGCTGGCTGCGACAAACAAAACTAGCCCATTGAACGAAGCTGTATTAAAAATGCTTAAAGTGATTAAGCGAGTTGTCGCCAGTGAGCAGGCGCTGCAACACTGGCGAGGTTCCTTAGCATTTACTGATCAGTCAGAAATGAAAGGGGTGTTGGCTTCTGGAAGTCTAATGTCGAGTTGAACTGGCAGGTGGTCAGAAAAGACGCTTGCCTTTTTAGATGTCAGCTTTTTGCATTGTGAAACAGTGATGTCATCACTTACCCACACACGATCTAACGAAAAGATAGGAAATTGACTAGGAAAGGTCGGGCCTACCTTTTGTTGATTCAAGAGCTTGTTTAACGATGTGAAAGCCCGTGAAAAGAATTGCCACTCATTGAAGTCCCCTGCTAATATCAATGGCATGGGGTTGGCTTGCATCCTTTGTTCAAGATAATCATGTAACAACGCAAATTGCGAGCGGCGCTCTAGTCGCTTAAGCCCTTTATGCGTGTTAACCACGGTCAGCGGCCCCTTGTCAGTTTGCAACACTACCACTTGTACATTTCTGGGCTGTCGCCCATGCTGGCTCACATCAAAGGTTTCTTGTTCAATAACGTTGCAGCGCGACAGTACAGCGTTGCCATACCATCCGCTTAGCTCATGCAGGGCAGGAGATGACACCAAGTTGTAGACATTTTTAGCACAAATATCATCAATATCTCGCTCAATCGCACGCTCGGACGGGCGTGTATCCATCTCTTGTAAAAGTACAATGTCGGCACCCGATTCAGCTAGAAATTGCCCAATTCGTTGATAATTTTGTAACTTGTCTCTGCCCAGCCCACTATGAATGTTGTAACTAATTATGCGGCACATTCTTTACTTTCCGATGCTTCATTATCTGATGCACGCTTTTGACGATTTTCCTGATAGTAGCGAGCAAACTTTTGAGAGCCCCATATCATTAAGCCCCAAAGCACGATACCGCCTACTAAATAGCTGATGGTTTCAACTGATGGGTTGCGGAAGATTTGAGTTATAGAGTCACCTACCAGTCCTTTCGCAATCATTGGAGGGAACATGCCAAAGAAGGTACCAATTAGAAACTGGAATAAACCAATTGATGAAATACCCGCAACTAAGTTCACTAAGCTAAAAGGCGCAATAGGCAGCATTCTAATGGCTGCAACGCCCACTATTCCACTTTTTTTCAGTTTCTCATCCAATGCTTCTACCTTAGGACCACCTACCTTTCGAAGGCCTGCATCACCAGAAAGTTTACCAATAGCAAATAAAATAGCGGAGCTTAACAGTGCGCCCATGATGCCATATATTGGGCCCCAAATAGGCCCGAATATAGCGGCAACCGCTAATGACAGCACAGTAACAGGGAAGAAGAGTATACCCCCTACTACGTAAACCAATAATACCGTAGGCAGTGCAAAGTAGGTTCCTCTACTTTTTTCAAGGAACGCATTAATACTCTCACCACTTAACCACGAAATGGATTGGCTCGCCCAGAACATCAGGCCACCGAGCACAGCAATAACGGCTAGCCCCAACATGATCATAATAGTTCTACGTCTTGGGTTACGCGCGGGTAGCGCCCCACCATCAAAAGAAGGCATAGAAATTAAAGGCTCCTCTGGATCTGATAAAGAACGAAATACGTTATTTACCGACTGACTGGTGAAAACTTCATCACGAACTTCGGTTAATACATATCCGTGTGCAATTTGCCCATGGATTAATGCTTCAACAGGATATTCTTCTGCAAACAGTGCAGGCATATCTGAAATGTCTCTGCCAGTATGCTCAGCAAGTAAATCGTTACGAACATTCAAAATTGCCGCTCGGTTTAAGTCACTGTTGCCGCTAAGTACAACGTCAATTTCTGTATCTAACGTCATAGAACGGTTACTTAGGTTAGATGAGCCTATCACTAAGTATTTGTCGTCAACGGTCATTACCTTAGAATGTATGCGCTTGTAGGCTTTTCTGCCTTGTAAGTCTTCGCACGACGAGTAAGTCAACTTTACTCTTTTAGGGGCGATGTCTTTTTCAAGAATAGATTTAAATTCAATACGACTTGCCCAAAAAGCCTCACATTCGAATTTACCTTTTGGCTCATAAGAGCTCACAATAATGACGTGTAAGTCAGGGCGTGCCTTCATACGTTTGTTCAGCGCTTCAGCAATTTCCTGACGAGTAGTAAATTGATTCTCAATGTAGATAAGCGACTCGGCTTGACCGATTAAATCAAGTAGCATGGTGCGTACTTCTTGCGCTGGCTCAACTTCGTCCATAAACGGAATTGTTCTGGCTAGCGCACAGTCAACTTCCTCAAAGATAGGCGGAAAATCTTCTGGCCACGTGTCGGGGATCGGACCATCTAGAGATGTATCGGCTTGCTCTCGAATCTCTACCGGTTCACTTTCGGCAACCCGCAACCATCTCCAACGAACCAGTTTAGAAAAGTCGGCCACTACCGGACCGGAAGATACCATTTGCACATCGTGTAGCGGGGGGTACTCACCGTCAGGCCCATCTCGTTCTTCTGATACAACGGGGTGGTCGCGGGTGTCCCAGCGGTTCGTTGAAATGTCCATGCCGCCAGAGAAAACCAGTTCATCATCAATCACGATAATCTTTTGGTGCTGACTGCCACCCATAGGGATGGTGTCATCAAGCTCGGTTTGCACGTTATCTGGGGTCTTTTCTTCCCACACTTCTTTTGCCCACATTTCTCGTTTTGAGAAAAATGCGAGAGAAGAATCCCAGCGAAGTAGGTATATGTTTAAATCGGGGTTGTTTTCTGCTTTCCATGCAAGTAAATCACTGACAACACTCGGGGCTTCACTGTTTGCTTCGTCATCACCTCTTAAAAGGCGTATACGGCTATCAATGTCCCACCCAATGATAAAAATACTGTGTTTGGCTTTTACAATAGCGCTGTGTAGCGCTTTGTAATAGTTACCACAGTCTATAAGTGGCGCAACAAAATTTGCTTTGCTGCTAACCCAACAGTTTTCACCTGGTTTGAATATATTATTGTTATCAACCATGTCGTCTCCCGAAATCGCTTCCGTGTAATAAAGTAAATATACAAGAGAAGTTGCAGGAAACGTTCCGGGTCAAAGTGGTTTTATGTTTGGACGCTAACTTATTAATAAATCTTGTTTTTAAGACGGTTTGAGTGAAGATTTTTCATTTAGTTGGAATCGGAGAATGTAACTTTTTCATAGGAGTAGGGTAATTGAGGCCTGAAGGGAAGTTGAAGGTAAAGCGCGATAATTCAGCGTAAAGCTTACAGCGAGGCCGTTTTAAGTGGTGACAGCATATAGACTAAACTAGTACCGTCCTGTCGTTTTATGCTGTCTTCATCGAACGGCTCACCTTGTTGCCACGAAAATACAATATCAGAGGAAGGCGCAATACCAATACTGGCAGTAAACATGGGCGCGCTGTCTAGTGTTTGAACATTTTTTGAAAATACTTGTTTTACCAATCTATCAGCAACCACATGAACCGAATCAATGGTGACGCCGCTTAGCATAATCGCAAACTTACTTTCGCTTATTTGCCCCGCTATATCATTTGAGCGGGTAAAATGAATAAGAGATTGACCCACTTGATAACTGGCGCTTTCACCGGCACTTGCGCCGTAGTTATCTACTACGTCTTGGTAGCCATCTATTTCAACTAACAAAATTACGTTTTCATGTTTGTCAGTTTGTTGAAGTTTCCTAATGGCTTGTTGAATAAAGTCGTCACGGGTTAGCACCACCGCGCCCGAGCTTCTAAGTGAACGAGTATAAAGTGATTGAGATGCTGGCTCTGTGCTACATCGCATCAGCGATAAAACGATTAATGCAGCGCTTATCACCATCAGCATAGAAGTGAGCTGGAACAGCAACGATAAGTCATCCATACCACCGGTAATAGAATTTACCACCGACACAGTGCCATGTAAGAAAAGCGAAAAAGAGGAGATAAGCAGCAAGCGGCGAAGTAAGGCGCGTTTATCCTCTTTTACTCTATTGTCGTTATATAGCACCCCCTCGCTTAAAAGCACAAGGGCGGCACAAAAAAACATGGCCACAGATTCGGCCAGCGCAGGCATTGTCCACAATGCACATATTCCACTTACCCCTATCCCTAGTACAGGAAGCGCATGGCGGTTAAGTTTGTAGTCTTTGTGCTTCTGAAGTGACTCCAACCCCAAAAATACCTGATGGAAACCCACAACAAATGTAATGAGTCCTAAAATGAAAAAAGAAGAGGGGAGTGAAAGTAGTGTATCGCTAAGACGAGAAATTAAGCTACAGCAAAGCAAACCACTGGCAACTGACCAGTAGCGAAATATTGTCTTTTTCTGATAAACCGTTTTTATCGTGAAGTAGCCGCAAAGTGCCGCACATATCGCGATAGAAACAATAATGCAGGTGGCTAGAAAAAAGTACAACACACAGCCCTTAAGATTAATTCGAGAGAGGATTATACCAAAGTATAAAAAGAGCAATAGGGTACTCATCCTAAGGCTGGTATCGTAAATTAGATAAAGTTATTAATTTTGATACTTTATTGTAGCTATTCTATCGTTGCAGTTTTGCCGATATTCAGTTTCATCCTTCTTTCGCCTCGCTAGCTTCATTAGGATCACGGGTACTGTCACAGGTATTAAACATATCCTTTGCTTCAGTATCTTGTGCTAATACTTGGGTGAGGTCATCCATCCGCTGTTTAATTGCTACACCATAAGATTGATCGTCGCCCCACAATTCGGCAAGTAAGTTCATTGATTCAACATCATGCTCTCTAAATAACCTTCCTGCGCGCTCAGCATCTACATCATCGTTCCCCAATAATTTTAACGATTCAACCGCAAGTACCAATGCAGAGTCGAAAGTTTCTCGGTTAAAGGTGCCGACTTTCATACGAATAAGTTCATAAGCATGGCGCCTGTCCCTGGCCCGTACCGCCAACTTCAAATTTGGATAGTGTTTACGAGCAATATCGATAATTTCGATTGTTTTGTGTGGATCATCAATGGCAATAACAAGCAGATCGGCAGAATTTGCCCCTGCCGCTTCTAATAATTCTTTTCTCGCTGCGTCGCCGTAGAAGACTTTATTGCCGAATCGTCTTAACAAGTCAATTTGACTAGGGCTGTGATCAAGTACACTTACTTCATAACCTTGGGCTTTCAATAGTCGCCCTATAACTTGTCCGAATCTGCCGTAGCCCGCAATAATCACATGCCGAGAAGCTTCTATTTCCTCTGGTTTATCAAATTCAGGTGCGGATGACTTTTGGAATTTTTGTGCGCGGTCGTAAATCATTAACAGCAACGGGGTAACGACCATGGAAAGCGCTACTACTAAGGTGACAATATTGGCTTCCTCAGAACTTAAAATACTTAACTCTCGCGATAGAGAAAGTAACACGAAAGCAAATTCCCCGCCTTGTGCTAAGGCTAAAGTGAACAATAGTCGTTGACGAGAATTAATCGAAAAGAGATGGGCTAAGCCATAAAGCACTAAACCTTTAATAGCCACAAGACCAACAACTAGCAGTAATATAAGTAAACTGTTCTCAGCTAATAATCCGAAATCAATGGATGCACCAACGGTAACGAAAAATAGCCCTAGTAGCAGCCCTTTGAAGGGCTCAATATCAGCTTCAAGTTCATGTCTGAATTCACTCTCTGCAAGCACCACGCCCGCCAAGAAGGTGCCTAATGCAGGAGAAAGGCCGACGGTCTGCATCAGTAGTGCTATTGCAATCACTAAGAATAGCGCGAAAACCGTGAATATTTCTCGCATATGGGTTTGGGAGATATACCTGAATATGGGGGTGGAAATGTATCTGCCCGCCAGAATAATGGTAACAATTACGGCAATAGAAATACCCACTTTGCCCATGGCAGACCAATCCGATACCAGTGAGTGGTTAGACCCATCAACAGCACTGGCGGGAAGGAATGAGAGTAGCGGCATAAGTGCCAATATAGGAATAACGGCGATATCTTGAAATAACAGTACCGAGAAACTATTTTGGCCGGCGTCTAATTTTAACCAGCCTTTTTCTTCCAGAGATTGGATAACAATAGCGGTTGAAGAGAGCGCTAGCATCAAGCCAATTGCTAATGCGCTTTGCCAAGCAAGCCCCAATCCATAATAGGTGATGGCAAAGATAGCCCCGGTCGAGAGCAACACTTGTAGTCCACCTAACCCCACGATTGAATGCCTTAACGTCCATAATCGGGAAGGTTGTAACTCCAGGCCAATAAGAAACAGCATCATCACTACCCCAAACTCAGCGAAGTGCATCACTTCGGTTTGGTCACCCACGAGCGATAAAACGAATGGACCAATTAAAATCCCGGCAATGAGATAGCCTAGCACTGAGCCCAAACCCAAGCGTTTAGCAATAGGTACAGCAATTAGCGCAGCACCAAGGTAGATAAGAGCAAGTGTTAGCATAAGGTCTACTGCCGTCTTTTCGTTTACAGGAATGATTTATGCTATCTCAAAAACATGTCGTTAGCTTGACATTCATTAACCTGTTTTGGAGGTAACTGTTTTTAGTAAGGGATGTAAATAAAAATGCGGCGCTGTAAAGCGCCGCATTTAGGGGTAACTCAATTAACTTTGGTATTTAGAATCGATATTCAACACCGATGCTTGCCTGCTTCAAATCTGTCTCAAAGTTAGTATCGTCGATATCATCTACGGCTTCTTCCGCATCTAGCTCGGCGTCATACACTGTGTATTCGGCGTTTACCAAAAAGTTTTTAGTGATGGCATAACTTAAACCTGCGCCAACGAAAAGACTTTCGTCGTCATAGTCGCTAGAAACACCGCCTAGGTTATATTCTGTTTCTGACCACAACTGTCCCGCCTTAGCGTACAGTGAAAAACGGTCTGTTATTGGAAGAATTCCTTTAATCGCCGCCGTGTACCCATCGGTATCCCCGCCAGCAATGTCGTTGCCATAGTCACCGAAGTCGATAAAACTACCTTCTACCGCAACCCACTCGTTGAACTTATAACCAACAAGTCCCTGCCATACATCTTTGTCGTCATCAAAATCGTCTTCACCTTCTACGCGAAGGTATCCGTAGTTACCGCCAACATAGAAACCACTTTCGTCGAGAGAGTAGTCGTTTGACTGAGCAAAACTACCGAATGATGTAAGTGCTGCAATACCTGCAAGTGCTGTAAGTGTGTTTTTCATAATGACATCCTCGTTTTAATTTCCAACGTTCCATTAGCTTCCAATAAGGAAGATCCACGTGAAGATGAAATGCTTCACGTTTGATAACACTGACTATTCAATCGGCGTGCCAGCGTAAAATTGTCTTAAACAAGGGAAATATTGGGAAAGAGTTTCACGGTCTTACTCAGTTTTATGTTCAGGTTGCGCAACTTTTAGCCGCCGGTTAAAAGTTGTACGGCATAACTTTCTTACGGTATGAAAAGAGTACATGACCCCTAAAGTGCGTAAACATACCTCAGAGCTCGATTGAGCCAACGTTTTTGAGTATCTGTTTTTGGACAAAATGCCTTAATCAGTATTTCCTATCGTAGTCATTCAATTTTTTAACTGTCTTTTAAGCGACCCTCTAACTATCTTACTTATGTGAATTAATTGTTAATCGCAAATTGCAATGGGTCGGCGAATTGCCGAACTCATGCATTTGCGGGTGTATACACATCTAAATGGGACAAAGACATGAAAATTACCAGGGTACGCAAAGCTACATTAGCGGGTTTGATTTCATTGGCGTTAGGAACGACACATACATTTGCTAACGATGAAATTAGCAAGCCAGCCGGCGCAAAAGGAACAGGCATGGTTCAGCCTTTTCAAGCAAGAACGAATAATTTTTGGTGGCCAGAACAATTAAACTTATCTCAACTTCGTGACCACGACAGTCGCTCAAATCCACTCGGTGACGATTTCGATTATGCAAAAGCATTCTCTTCACTCGATTTAGACCAAGTTAAAGCGGATGTGAATGAACTGCTGACTACTTCGCAAGATTGGTGGCCTGCTGATTATGGAAACTATGGTCCTTTCTTTATCCGACTTTCATGGCACAGTGCAGGTACATATCGTACGTTAGATGGTCGAGGCGGGGGCGATGGCGGTCAAATGCGTTTCGACCCGCTTAATAGCTGGCCTGATAATGCAAGCCTAGATAAAGCGCGCCGACTACTTTGGCCAATAAAGCAAAAGTACGGGAAAGCATTATCATGGGGTGATCTTATGATACTTGCCGGTACGGTAGGTATGGAAAACATGGGCTTTGATACCTATGGTTATGCGGGGGGGCGTACCGACGATTGGGAACCTGATATGGTTTATTGGGGGCCTGAAGTAGAAATGCTCGCTAGCGATCGGGAAGAAAAAGGCGGAGAGTTACAACGTCCATTAGGCGCGACTCACATGGGTTTAATTTACGTTAACCCAGAAGGCCCTAAAGGTGTACCTGATCCTTTGGGTTCAGCGAAGAACATTCGTACCGCGTTTAAGCGTATGGCCATGAATGATGAAGAAACAGTGGCGCTAATTGCTGGAGGGCATACTTTCGGTAAAATGCACGGC
This sequence comes from Alteromonas sp. 38, assembly GCF_902506055.1. Taxonomy (NCBI): domain Bacteria; kingdom Pseudomonadati; phylum Pseudomonadota; class Gammaproteobacteria; order Alteromonadales; family Alteromonadaceae; genus Alteromonas; species Alteromonas sp. 38. Next base: position 3,888,802 of record NZ_LR733300.1, on the reverse strand, counting down.
GCTCACAAGCCTGCGGACTGTTTAGAAGCAGAACCCGGTGGCGCAGGTGTGGAAGAACAAGGCCTTGGTTGGAAGAACAATTGTGGTAAAGGACATTCTGAAGATACAGTTACCAGTGGTTTAGAAGGTGCTTGGACACAACTTCCAACACGTTGGACTAGTTTATACCTACAAAACTTGCTTGGCTTTGAGTGGAAACAAACTCGCAGCCCTGCAGGCGCTATTCAATGGATACCGACTGATGAGTCGGCGCAAACTGCAGTGCCAGACGCTCATGTAGAAGGGAAGCGACATGCGCCGGTTATGACAACGGCCGATCTAGCGCTTAAGTACGACCCTGAATATCGCAAGATAGCAGAACGCTTCCTTGCTGATCCAAAAGAATATCAAACTGCCTTTGCCAAAGCCTGGTTCAAGCTCACCCATCGAGATATGGGCCCTAAAGCACGTTATCTTGGTAATGATATTCCTGAAGAAAATTTTGTATGGCAAGATCCGGTAACTCATGCTGATCACAAGCTCGTTAGTGATGGCGACGCGAAAAAGTTAAAAGCGACTATTTTAGAGTCGGGCCTTAGCGTACAACAGTTGGTTAAAACAGCCTGGGGCTCGGCGGCAAGTTTTCGAGCATCTGACTACCGAGGTGGTGCAAATGGCGCTCGTATTGCACTTGCACCACAAATGGATTGGTCAGTAAATGAACCTGAAACCGTTAAAGCCGTGATCGCTAAATTAAAAGAGATCCAAAAAGACTTTAATGGCAAAAAGTCATCAAGCCCTAAAATTTCGTTGGCTGACCTAATTGTATTAGCAGGTGGGGCGGCTATTGAAAAAGCGGCTGCCGATGCAGGCGTTGAGATTTCGGTGCCGTTCGTACCAGGGCGAGGTGATGCAACCCAAGCGCAAACTGATGTGAACTCGTTCTCTCTGTTAGAGCCTACGGCTGATGCATTCCGCAACTTTTATAATGCAGATGCAAGCTATCGTTCACCTGCAGAAATGTTGGTAGATAAAGCAGACCAACTAAACTTAACCGTGCCAGAAATGACAGTGTTAATTGGTGGTATGCGTTCATTAGGTGCGAACAATGGCAATAGCACCCATGGTGTTTTCACAAATAATGTGGGTACACTCAATAATGATTTCTTTACTACATTACTTGATATGAATGTGAAGTGGAGAAAAACAGACGACGCCGCTGTTTATGAGGGCATAAACCGTAAAACGGGTGAGGTACTCTACTCAGCTACACCTGTTGATTTAGTGTTTGGTTCAAATAGTGAATTGCGTGCGGTGTCTGAAGTTTACGCTTACGACAACGCGAAAACTAAATTTGTAGAGGATTTTGTAGATGCGTGGACAAAAGTGATGACCCTCGATCGCTTCGATTTACGTCATGACTTAAGCAGCCCATTAAATAAGTAATATTTAAGGCTAACTTACTGAATAAAAACGCGGGCATTGTTTAAGTGCCCGCGTTTTTTCTTGCTAAGAAATAAAAGGAAACACTAAAAGGCGTTAAAAAGATACCCAAGATTAACGCTGCACCTCTCGCCAACTTTCTATACACTGAATAGCTTAAATAAAAAACAATGCGCGCTTTAGCGGTGTCGTAAGTCACCTAATATTGATTGCATAGTTGTGGTTATGAAAAAATGACAGCCAAAAATGTGAAGACAGAGTAGTAAAGGTTGAGTAGTAACCTCAAAGTAATGACAAAATTCAGTGATTGAGAGCAACTGATGTACCCTAAAAACGCATAAACCATCAAGCATACCTAAGTATTTAACAAATAATCATGGCAACTATACAGCGACAGCTCGTTAACCTAGAAATACTGGCCGAGGATTTGGATTCACTTTCAAGTGAGCAATATGGAGGTGAGCAGCATATTAGGCTAATTGAAGAATATAAAGAAGCGCTTGAGCACTTATCAGTTAGTGCAAAACCAGAAACGGAAAGTGGCTTTAAAAAAAGGCTGGCTACGTCTACTTTGGCCCACGTTCTAGAAAGCAAGCAGATGATAGGCGTACATCTAAAACTCATTGGTTATGTGCTAACCTTTTGGGATGCAAATCAAAAGGCCAATCAAATTTTAGACAGTAACTTTGGTGAAAATGCCGATAAACGCTTAGAGTTACTTCAAGTAAAAGCCATAAGAGCCAAGTCTCAATTAAAAACGGTGGCTAATGCCATGGGGCAGGCCGATTATCAGAAGTTTATCGACCTGCTAAATTTACGCGATGCTCAATGGCAGTGGGATGTACTACTCTCTCGCTACTAGGGAGTGGTATTACGAATACCAATACCATTTTCGTTAACCACACGCACTTCACGTTGAGGGAAGGGGATTTCAATTTGGTGCTCTCGCAGGGTTTCGAATACGGTTAATAGAAGGTCACCGCCAACGCGATTTTTCCCGTCATCAACGCCATCCATCCAAAACTCAACAAACATATTAACGCCTGAGTCACCAAAACTGTCAATTTCGCAATCAGGCAGTTCTTCAAAGGGTATACCTTCCCCGCTAATGACCTGAGGGTGTTGAGCTACAGCCTCTTTTATAATCTCTACCATTGCTCGAATATCAGTTTTATAAGCGACTGAAAAGTCGATGCGGTAACGCTGTTTGGGATCTTTATGGGTCCAGTTTATTAATAATGAGCTAATAAACTTCTCGTTAGGCACGAGAATATCTTTACCATCGAAGGTTTCCAGTACTGCATAGCGCATTTTAAATTCGCGCACTATACCTTTTTGGCCGTCTTCAAGTTCTACGAAATCACCTACCGTTAGAGACCTATCAAGCAATATGATAATGCCTGATATAAAGTTAGAAGCGATAGATTGCAGCCCCAAACCTAACCCCACGCCCAGCGCACCACCGAATACCGCTAAGGCTGTTAGGTTTATTCCCATTACGTTTAGTAGTAGCAGGAATACAATGCAAAATAAGGCAACTTCAAAGAGCTTGGCGAACACTTCTTTGGTAGACACATCTAGCGTGGTGTGGCTGCGAATAATGTCTTTTCCAAGAGTATTAGATGCTCGACCTAACCAAAACAACAACCCGCCAAAGAGAAATACACGCGTTATTCCATAAGCTGAAATTTCGACATTTCCAATCGATAGTGACATCGATTCCAACGCACCGGTAACAATAGGTAATACGCCGATTAAATGTAAAAATAAAATAGGCAAACCTATCCATCGCATGAAACCTGCGAAAACGGGGTTGTCGATGAATCCTCTGATCAAGGAAGCAACAAATAGCATGACTGCCACTACAACAGCTATTTCAAGTACCCACGCGTCGAACTGAAACTGCTCTCCCAAAACAGTAGTCAGCTTCAGTATGCTGATGGTAATCACGGGAAACAGTGTTCCGCCAAGTTTGAATAGCATGTTGTGTAGTGTATGACTGCCGCTTTGTGGCGTTTCTCGTGTGAACTTAAAAGGCCTTCTAACCTGCCTTGCTAGAATGAAGGCAAGAGCGTATATCACCACAATAAGCATTACTTGAATAAGAAATGTCGAGGTATACACCGATGCTTGTATCAGGGTCCATTTTTCTTGAAGAAAGTCGAAAAACGTATTTAGGATCATTTGATTATAATTCGCAAAACCATGACGAGCAGAATACTCGAAATTATAGACTAAACAATAGCGCGCTTTTTAAACTGTATTTTGCATGCCGTAAAGCAAATCCGTACACCGAATGCGTATTTAAATAAAAGCAATCGAGTAGAAGAAGGTAACGGTATATTCATCTACTGCTTATTGGTAATGTTTATTGGTAATGCGCTTTCTTATTTGTGGTTGACAAAGTGGCGTGATGTTTATATATTTTTAGCTGAAGTTAACGGGTCTAATGCTGACGCGCTAATTTTCAGATACCCGTATTAGTAAAAACAGATTTACTCAAATACAAACTCATACAAGAAAAACAAAAATACTCTGAGTACCCTAGTAAGTAACAGGCTTCGAAAGAAGCCTGTTTTGTTTGTGATTTACGTAAAAACGGTTTTCACCAAGGCCGGTGCTTTATTTACTGAGATGAGAAATTGAATATAAGCCTCTAGTCTCATCTGTTTTCCGTTTAATCTCTTCTAACTCCTTTGCTTCACTTGCATCAAATAACGCATTTATAAGGCGATTAAAATGGCTATGCATTGCTTTACGTGCCGCTGCAGTATCTCTATTAGCGATTGCGTTGAAAATTTCTGTGTGCTCATTTATTCGTTGTTCTACACCTTGAGAGCAAACGTCGTTATAGGCCGCTACTATTTCGGGCGTTGATCGGCGAAGTTCCCATAGGTTTTCAACCGAAAGTTGCACCGCATGGTTATGTGTGGCTTGGGAAATAATATGGTGAAAGCGCTGGTCTGCCTCATCTGCAGTATCTGGGGCGGCCATATCTAATAAGGCCTTTTCAAGCGCAGAAACCTCGTCGTCGCTTATTGTGGATGCGGCAAGTGCAGCCGCTTCTCCTTCAATCAATGCTCTGGCTTGGGTCAGCTCAAAGGCACTAATAGGCTTTGCTGAGTGCTGGGCATTTTTTTGCGCGGTTACATAAACCCCAGACCCCGTTTTTACTTCCACTCGTTCGCGAACTTCCAGCGCGATTATCGCCTCGCGAATAGTAGGGCGGCTCACATTATAGGTCTCCGCAAGCTCTCGTTCAGCTGGCAGTCGACTCCCTGCTGGACATATACCTTGATCGATTAAGTCTTCGAGTTTTTCTACAATACTCCAGAAAAGCCGGCGAGATTTCATGATTTAACCTTATTTAAATATATTGGTAACGTCGCTGTTACACGGATTGTAGCCTGAAAGTGTGCCTATTCGCAAAGTGCAAGAAATATCCTGGTGCCAATCACGATTATATGCACGAATAAACCTCGAGTTATTTGCTCTTGGTAATAACAAATGCTTTCTATGGTAAAATAAATTGGTTGTATTTGGGCGCTCAATTGGTTAGATTGTGTTTTTCGTGTGACATTTCTTTTACACAAAGCGAAGATCGTAAATGGCTTATATGGCCATGGTTGGCGAGCAAATAGTGAAATCAGTATCGGTTCAGTGTAATTAGGCTAAATAGCGTTGATAATCCCATAAATGTGAGGATTAGGTAAGTGAAGTCTATCTGGTACCAACAAGATTTAGCTAGCCCTCGGATTGAACGGCTACTTCGTTGAGTAGACAGTGCATATTAAATTGGAGTCTGTGTAGCATGAGAGTTGGTTTTATTGGCGAATGTATGTCAGAGCTTAGAGAAGCTGAAAACGGCTTACTCTCTCAAGGATTCGCAGGTGACACTTATAATTCAGCTGTTTATATGAAACGTACGTTTCCCCAACATGACGTTTATTACATTAGTGCCGTTGGCAACGATGCGTTAAGTGATGAAATGGTCATGCATGCTGTAAATGAAGGGATAAATCCGCGATTTATAGGCAGGCATGCAGAGAAGCATCTAGGTCTCTACCGCATATATACAGATGATAGTGGTGAACGCTCATTCGTTTATTGGCGTTCGGATTCTGCAGCAAAAAGCATGATGCAAACCCTCGATAGCAACGATATTGCCGCAATGACCGCCTTCGACATGGTGTTGTTTAGTGGAATAAGCTTAGCGATAATAAACGAAGAAGATCTCTCAACGTATTTCTCTTTGTTAGCCCGGTTAAAATCGGCGGGTGTTAAGTTAGTCTTTGATATCAACCACCGCCCCTCGTTGTGGAAAAGTAAAGATGACGCTAAGCGTCTTTATGCAAAAGCTTATGAGTTAGCAGACATTATTCTTCCCGGTATTGAAGACTTCGATTTCTTGTATGGCATAGACACTATTGACGAGACACTGAAATTTTTAAGTGATTACACCTTCGATGAAGTGATTATAAAAAATGGAAGTGACGCTGTTACCGTTATTAATCAGCAGGGCGATATCTCTCAAGTTCCGCTTACGCCAGTTGAGAATGTCGTAGATACAACATCTGCAGGAGATGCCTTCAACGGCGTTTACCTTGGGGCAAGACTAGAAGATTCGTCGCAAAAAGAAGCAGTCGAGAAAGCATCCAAGAGTGCGGGGTTTGTTATCCAGCACAAAGGCGCCATTGTGGATGCCACCGCTTATAGCCTCTTTAGTCAAAATTTAACCTGATCCTTACGCAAAATTACACAGAGAAAATTATGAATTCTATATCTTCAATTATGGGAGAGCAGAAGCTTTTACCTATTATCCAAGTCAATAATGCAGACGACGGTGTAGATATCGCAAAAGCGATGTATGAAGCGAACTTGCGCACGGTAGAAGTCGTACTTCGTTCAGAAAAGTCAGCCGAAGCAATTACAGCGATAAAAGCTGCTCTACCTGAGATGATTGTAAGTGCGGGCACCATTATTGATGAAACATCATTGCAAATTGCTAAAGACGCAGGCGCTGATTTCATTGTGACGCCAGCTGTCACCGAGCGCTTACTCACTGCATTAACAGCCTGTGGTTTACCTGTGTTACCTGGCGTTTCCACTGTTGCTGATATTGTATTAGCAAGAGAGCATGGCTTTCGTGAAATGAAGTTGTTCCCTGCATCTCTATCTGGCGGCGCAGCGTTTTTAAAAGCGGTAGGCGGATTGTTTAAAGATACACGCTTTTGTCCAACCGGCGGTGTGTCAGAAAGTAACTATCAAGATTATTTATCCATGAGCAATATTTTTGCTGTGGGTGGAACTTGGGTAGCAAAGCCTGAGTGGGTTGAGGCGAAAAACTGGCAAGCCATCACACAAGCATGCCTAGACGTTAAATAGCAAAAGAAATCGTCTATTCTACAAATTACTGCCAGAGTGAGGGGATCACTTTTACTTCTGGTAGCTCATCGTGTTCCGTTCTAAATAATTATCTCTTAACTTACTGCCCAAACTGGCGAAAAGTGGATTTTAGATTAATAATCACTAGATGCTTGTGATAGTTAATTTCACACTTGTTTGCTTATAAGGTTTCCCTTTGGTTAGTCGGTTCACATTACTGTTTATAATCGAGAGTTTTATCTCCTTTGGAGCCACCGCCAAAACTTCAAATGATTTACAATTTTCTGGGTTTGCGCGATTGGTTGGCGGTTACTTATCTACCGATGAAGCTAAGTACGAGGGCTATAATAATTCGGTAAGCTTCTCTGAAAAATCCTTAGCAGCACTGCAAGCCGATTATATTATTAATGATTACTTTTCTCTGTCTGGACAATTATTATGGCATAGCGATGAGACGAGAAAATCGGGTGTGGAATGGCTGTATTTAACCTACCAACCTAACGCATCTTGGCAGTTTAACCTTGGGCAAATACGCACGCCTTTTTTGAAATATTCTGATGTGATAGACGTTGGTTTCGCTTATCCATGGTTAAATGCGCCGCAGCAACTTTACAGCAGCTACCTGTTTTCCCAGTACAAAGGCGTGAATGCGCGTTACCTAGGTTCATTTAATGAGGTCGCCTTTTCCTTAGAAGCTTACTGGGGGAACTACAGTGATGAAATACACTCCAGCGGAACGGCTTTTGATGTTACTGTCGATGGCATGTATGGTGGAGTAGTAGAAATAAGTTACCGAGGTTTTCAATTTCGAACTGCCACTATACACGCGAACGATACCGACACCGATTTAACCGAGTTGGATCCATTAATTCAAGGCTTACGCGCCGCAGGCTTTCCCGACACCGCAGATATCTTGGATATTGACGGTGGTGCCACCTCTTATCTGTTCGGTATCAGCTACGACTCGCTGAATTGGTTTGCTTCTGCTGAATGGATGTCGGTTAAATCAGACTTAGACATTCTAGGCGGTATCGACAGTTTTTATGTTACTTTTGGTTATTACTTCGATGAAGTGTTAGTACACGCCACCGTGGGCTCATCTCGCCAATCTTTAAACGATATTGAAAACCCGATCCCTGTTGGCATTGCACCGCAACTTGATGCGCTTCATTTCGCTGTGGAGGAAGTAAAAACGTACTTTCCAACGGATGACTTAGACTCATTAACGTTAGGGGCCCGGTGGGATTTTCGAAACGATTTAGCGTTAAAAGCTGAAGTGTCTTTTTTAAAAGGAAAAGAAGGAAAAACATCGTTTTTTGAATTAGATGTCATCGGTTCTGATTTTGACCGGCGAGCCACACTGTATCAGCTAGGCCTAGAGTGGGTGTTTTAATGTCGAAATTTGCCTTCGCTATATTCATCATCTCCTTTATTTTTTGTGCGGTTGCCCAAGAGCGCGAGCGAGTGGTAGTGGTTGCGCATTTAGCTGATCAACCTGTTTCCTTGAGTAAAGGGGAAATCCGCAATATCTTCATGGGGGGAGTATCGGAATCTAATCTTACTCCCGTAGAAATTGCGAGCGGCTCCCATATTCGGGTTGTCTTCAACACGTATGTTATAGGGCTACCTGAATCTAGAATTCAGTCTTACTGGGCACAGATGAAGTTCAGCGGTAGGAATAAGCCACCCACCAGTGTTGGTAATGTTGATGAGATGATAAGTTACTTAAATGAAAACGAAGCCAGCATAGGTTATTTACCTGAAGGCGTTGAGCTTCCAGATAGTCTTACTGTTATTTTTATAACAGATTAGTGTTAATCAGCCTCGTATCCAGTGGTTTTGTAGGCTGCATAAATATTTCCTAATACTTAAGTCTGGCTGGTAATTGTTAGCGCTTATGCTATTAATTATGTAACTAAAACAGCAGCTAGCTCATGTGCCACCGTCTGCTATTGATATTTACTGAGTTGTGACCTAGATGCTGAAATATATCACTGCTGCTTTGCTCACCTTAGCCCTTTTTACCCCTTTTGCGATTGCAGATACCGATCGCGATCTAACGTTCTCTGGGTTTGCTAGGGTAGTAGGTGGTCAGCTCTCCACAAGCGAAGCATCTTATGCAAATTACGATAGCTCGTGGAGCTTTTCTGAAGACTCACTTTTCGCACTGCAAGCCGATTATGCTATTAATAACCAGTTTTCAATTTCTGCGCAGGGAATACTCCACACTGGACCAGATAGAGATTCAGGATTAGATTGGCTTTATATTACTTATCAACCTTCATCATCGTGGCAGTTCAACGCTGGGCGACTTCGGATACCTGTACTTAAATATTCTGATGTTATCGATGTGGGGTTTTCTTACCCTTGGCTAAATGCACCCGAGCAAGTTTACAGCCGACGGCTTTTCTATTCGGGTTACGAAGGCGTGAACGTAAGACACAAAACACAATTTAAAAACGTTGGATTTGATATTGAGGGTTATTGGGGAAATTTCGATGGCGAACTTTTCTCCGGCCAAGAAGGGTTTGATGTTGATATCAATGATATTTACGGTGCGGTACTTTCTCTGACTTATGATGGCTTTAGCTTTCGTTCTTCTTTTATGAGAGTGACAGAAGTTGTAGATAATAGCGTGCTAATCGACCAATTAGTTGGGGGGCTTACTTCGGCTGGCTTTGATGAACTCGCAGCAAAATTTAGATTGGACGACGGCGTATCCGTTTACGTATTTGGCGCAGGCTATACATCGTTAGATTGGTTTATTAGCGCAGAATCTATGTCGGTAGATTCTGATCTCGATGTATTATCTGGTATCGACAGCTACTACCTTACTATAGGGCATTATTATAACTCGCTGCTATTCCACGCAACGATAGCAACATCACGACAAGACGAGAACAGTATTGAAAATACCATCCCATTAGGTGTCAGTCCGCTATTAGACCTATTATCAACATCGGTTGATTCTATTAACGCTTTATTTCCCACTGATGACTTAGATTCTTTAACCTTTGGTGTTCGTTGGGATCACAGTACCAATCTTGCATTCAAAGCAGAGATTTCGTTTTTGAAGGGTAAAGAGGGCAAAACATCGTTGTTTTATGTCCCTCCAGAGAATGCTGATTTTGATAGGCGGGCAAGTCTTTATCAGGTGGGATTAGAATGGGTATTTTAATGCGATATTTACCCTTATTCATGTGCCTATCTTGTTTAGCGCTTCCGCAGTTAGTGCACGCTCGTGAACGTGTTTGGGTGGTCGCTAATTTAGGAGAGCCATCGCTTCAGTTGAGTAAAAGCGAAATACGTAATGTGTTTATGGGAGGCGCTACGAATGGGCTTTCACCAGTAGAATTCGAGCCAGGCTCCTATATTCGAAAAGTCTTTAATACTCGGGTTATTGGATTACCTGAAGCACGTATTCAATCTTTCTGGGCGCAAATGCGATTCAGTGGGCGTAGTATTCCGCCTTCGAATGTTAGTAATATTGAAGAAATGGTCACTTTTCTCATAGAGCATAAATTAAGTGTTGGCTATTTACCCGAGGGAACCGTTATTCCCAAGGGACTAACCGTGGTGTATGTATCAATTTAATTTACTAGGTGTAACAAAGCTCGTTCTTCTTGCGAAAACAAAGCGTCAAGAGGGATTGGTTTACTGTATAAAAAACCTTGCAATATGTTGCAACCATTCTCGGTTAAAAAAGCGGATTGCTCATGGGTTTCGATACCCTCAGCACACACATTTAAATTAAGGTTTTTTGCCATTTCGATAATAGTGATAGTGATAAGCTCAGATCGTTTAGAAATGCCAATTTGACTGACAAATTGACGGTCTATTTTAAGTGTGTCGATGTTAAACTCTGTAATGTAACTTAATGATGAATAACCGGTTCCAAAGTCGTCTAAAGATATCTTACACCCTTCTTTTTTGAGTTCGGCTAAAAAGGCGTTTGCGATAGAGAAATTATTCATATAGGCCGATTCGGTGATTTCAAATTCCACGTTATTCTTGGGGATCCCACCAGATCGTAAACCCTCTAAGATAAATTCAGTCACATAAACGTTTTTTAGATCGTAAGCAGAAAGGTTGATTGAAACCCTAATATCTTCGCCATAGTGTTCTGTAATATGGGGTATTTCTAAACAAGCTTGGACTATCACCCAAAGCGTGATTTCAGAAATTCTGTCGCTTTGCTCAGCGATGGGTATAAACTCTGCTGGTGAAACATTTCCAAGCTCATTATCAAACCAGCGCAACAAGGCCTCAAAACCTACTACGTTACCTTGGCCGTTGACTTTAGCTTGATAAACCAAATGGAATTCATTGTTCTCGATAGCTTTAGGAAGGTGAGTAGCCACCTGAATTTTGCGCCTAGTTGCCTCCTGCATCGATTCGGTAAACCAAACGTAACGACCTTTACCCTCGTTTTTCGCTTTGTACATAGCCACATCAGCGTTTGTCACTAACGTGGACGCGGCGTAATCACTGTCGGTAGCGAGGGCAATACCTATGCTAACGCTAGGATCCACTCGCCAACCATCAATATGATGCAACTTGGTTATTTTACTGATGAGCCGCTTCGCTATTGCTTCTAATTGTGAATTCGTAGGGTTACCCACTAGAATAATAAGAAATTCATCGCCGCCGAGACGACCCACTATGTCGCCATCACGCATGGCATCAGAAATTTCAGAGGAAATGCCGCAAAGTAGTTTGTCACCAGCGTCGTGACCATAAGAGTCATTAACTTGCTTAAACCCATCCAAATCGAGAAACATAAGCGCGACTTGCGATTTTTCTCTTTTAGCTCGAGCCAATTCAATTGATAAGCTCTTCATTAAATATTGCCTGTTGGGTAACCCTGTTAACGTATCGAAGTTGGCAAGCTTCTCCATTTGAGATTGCTGCCTTTCAAGTAACAGTGTTTTACGCTTATTAATATCTATTTGATTCTTTATGTGTAGCATCATGCTATTAAAACCGCGTCCAAGTGAAGCAATTTCATATTTGCCTTCTTCCGACACTTTTACGTCGTAGTTTGCTTCTTTTTCCACTTTTTTCATTTTCGCAATTAATGATGTCAGTGGTGTGAGCAAACGTCTTTGTAAGCGCACCGTAGTAATGACTGTGATGAGAAGCAAAATGATGACGACCGGCGTGACGAGCCCAATAAATTTCCATCGGTTTTCGGCAAGCGGATGTTGAATGTCGTAGGATAGAACGAGCTTTCCTATGGGAAGATCCACTTCACCTATCGTTTTAATAACAAAGATGTTGTTATTGATGGTGTGAAAGCCATTATCTAAATGAAGGTAGTCAACTTCGTTAATGATTGGGACCGGTGCTGACTCATTATCGATAATTGGGTTACCCACATAATGATTGACCAATTCATCGTATTCATTGTAAATACGAGCAAACTCAACGTATTCGTATTTGTCTAACCTTAGCAGCACTTGGGTTTGGTCAAAGCTTCCTGCGCTGTAATTAATGACGGGTAATAAATCGACCGCCATATTTTCAGCCAGTGCATCAAACTGGTAGGCAACAAAATCTTGATACAAGGTTTCGTAAACACGAATAGACAAAGCCATTATCAATACACTGATAATCGCAACAGAAGCTATAGATGTAAGTGCAATGTCAGAACGAAGACTTTTCAATTAAGAAACCCAAGTTAATTAAAAATGCCTAATGTCGTTTGATGCCTAGGGCGTGTTGAACTCTGCAACAATGTGCAGAGGTCAACACGCCCGAGTTATTCTTTATTAGTAAACGACAATGTGAAGGCATATAACGATTAGTATAATACTGGTTAATTGGTTTCGCTGGCGAAACGATTGTTAACCGCAGTGTTGGCACTAATGCGATAGTTAATAATAGGTTGTTTTGCGCACAATTATGTCGTTTTCTCAAATTATTTCAATTAGACACAAGAGTAGTTTTCCATATAAGGTTTCTAGCAGATTTATCGGTAGCGTAGAGCAATGAGTGCTGCAATATGAAAGATAAAATCACCGATACGCTTTTTCTACCTTCGTTGCATATTAACTTAACGGTCGAGGTTAAAAATTAACCTAGCGAGTAAGGTTAAACAGTGGTAGTATGCGCCCGCATTTTGTAGGTACTATTTTAATTTGATAATTGTTTCTGCTTTTATGATTACTATTGCAAGTCCCTCTCGCGTTTCACATTACGAACTTTACCGTTTTACACCTGCTTCAGACTGATAACCCTTCAGCGCAGACCGGTTACGTTGCGTAACCTAATTTTTATTTCCAGGAGTTATCCATGTCTTTTTCTCAGTTGGGCCTAGCTGCCCCGCTACTACAAGCTATTGAAAAACAGGGCTATACAACGCCTTCGCCAATTCAGCAGCAAGCTATTCCCATTATTCTTGAAGGCAAAGACATACTGGCAGCAGCGCAAACAGGTACAGGTAAAACCGCGGGCTTTTCTTTGCCTTTGCTCCACCGTTTATTGGATGGCAGACCCGCGGCATCAAATTGTGTTCGCGCACTTATTTTAACGCCAACCCGTGAACTTGCGGCGCAGGTGGAAGAAAACGTAAAATCGTTTAGCGAATTTTTGCCACTTAAAACTGCAGTGGTTTTCGGTGGTGTGGGTATTAACCCGCAAATGAAAGCCTTACGATCAGGTGTTGATGTGCTTATCGCCACCCCAGGTCGCTTGCTTGATCTATACCAACAAAACGCAGTTAAGTTCAGCCAACTCGAAACCTTGGTGTTAGATGAAGCCGATAGAATGCTAGACATGGGCTTCATCCATGACATAAAGCGTATTCTTAAATTGTTGCCAGCTAAGCGTCAAACCTTATTGTTCTCTGCGACTTTCTCGTCTGAAATAACCACGTTAGCGCAAACGATTACTAACAATCCTGAGAAAGTGTCTACGGCACCTGCTAATACTACCGTTGAAACGGTTCAGCAGCATTTAGTGCCTATCGACAAGTCTAAAAAAACAGCGGCCTTAATTAGCCTAATTAAGCAAAATGATTGGAAGCAGGTGCTAGTGTTTAGCAGAACTAAACATGGCGCTAACCGTATTGCAGACAAACTGAGCAGAGCGCGTATTCCTAGTGCAGCAATACACGGCAATAAAAGCCAAGGTGCGCGTACTAAGGCGCTGTCTGAGTTTAAAAGTGGCGAAATTGATGTGCTAGTAGCGACTGATATCGCAGCCCGTGGTATCGATATTAACGAGCTTCCTATCGTTATTAATATCGACTTGCCAAACACGCCCGCTGACTACGTTCACCGTATTGGTAGAACGGGCAGAGCAGGAGCGAGCGGTCAAGCTTGGTCTTTTGTTAGTGTTGATGAACTAGACCAACTTAAAGATATTGAAACCCTTATTCAACAACTGCTTCCTCGTCAAGTTATTGAAGGCTTTGAGCCTCAAGCTAAAGTACCTGAAACCACATTGTCAGCGCCTAAGAAACCAAACAAGCCTAAGCGCCCACGTCAATCTCAAGGTGGTAACGGCAATAGCCAAGGCGACAGACCCGCGCGTCGCTCTGGTAGCCGAAACGGACCTCGTGGTCAGGGTAGACCGGGGGGTTCTGGCAAACCGGGAGGCTCAGGTCGCTCTAACGCTGGTAAACCTAGCTCGCGCAGAGCACCAACCAGTAAAGCATAGTGACTTTGTAGCAGCAGGTAACATTACCTGCTGCTAGTTAGCGGTACACAAACGGTTCAAATAAATCGTTTGTCTTTACTACGAAGTGCGAGTAACAACCCGCCAAACGCGAGCACGTTTATTAGCGTAATAGCGATAAGCACACCAGTAAAACTCTCTGGAAACAAGCTCACCATTTCAGTATTGTCATTGTATAAATTAAGTTGCTGCATTGCGCCTTGGGTGGCAAATTCTGTTGCATCACCTTTGTTTGTGGCTGCGGGTGGATTGAATACCCGCACCATAACGGAAGCGGGTATGTCCGCTTTTTCATTCGTCCACTTTTCCAGCTCTCTGGCTGCACCATCCTGAATATGCGCAAACCCTTCAGTTCCCCATCTACCTAACGTAAGGTAACTGAGCAGAACTTTTATATTATTGTCTAGCGGCGCAATAATTCCCGCCAGCATGATTTGCGGCATAAGGGCAATAGGTACAAAAGTCATGACCTTTTCAGTGGTGGTAAATACTGCGGATAGAAAGAGGCCAAATAAGGTGGCTGAAACCGACAATAACAGCATAAACAGCGCTGTTGCGCTAACACTCCAAAGTTGTACTTCACTAGCATCCCCATTCACGTTGCGATACGCAAGATGAGTTATAGCGATAAATATAGTCACTTGAATACAAGCGATAAATGACAGTACCGTTAGCTTAGACGCAATATAATTGAAGATATTTAGGTTATACATGCGCTCCCGTTCGTAGATGGGGAGCTCAGAGACTATTTCTTTAGCTGCATTACTTACCCCAAACCAAACCGCAGATACTGCCATCATAAACATCACGCTCACTTGAAGTTTACTAAATATAAAAACGAGTAGCCCACCAATAATGAGTGGTTGCGCGAGTAACAAAAGCAAATTTGCGTGGTCATTGAGCTTAATATTGAAATAACGAACTGAGAGCCAAAAAAACTGGCCCAAGAGAGCAGTGTTTGATTTCTTCGCGAGTACTTCTTGCTTTACTTCGAGGGCAGACGCAGGATTTTGGCGAACCCAATGTTGATACCACTGTTGGCCTTCTTCTGGGTTTTTCATCATGGAATACACTTCAATAATATTGTCTTTTTCGAAGTGGTTTAGAAGCTGCTTCTTATCACCATAATACGTTTGATAACCTCCTTTTGATAGAAAGATAACTTGATCAACATAGTCTAAATCGGAGGGTTTATGGGTGACCATGATAACGGTTTGCCCCTTGCTCACTAACCGTCTAATACAGGATAGGAAATCTTCAATGGTCTCTGGATCTAAAGGAGAGGTGGGCTCATCCAAAAATAATATTTTAGGGTCATTGAGCAGTTCTACCGCAATAGATACCCGTTTTCTCTGCCCCCCCGATAAATCACTGACCTTACTTTTTCTTATGGCATCGCTATCTAAGTTTAGACTTGCCAATACCATGCTTATTTTATCTTTGATTTCCCGTTTTGTTACATCGTCGGAAATGCGCAATTTGGCGGCGTAAAACAGGGTTCTTTGGACGCTTAATTCCCCGTGAACAATATCGTCTTGCGGCACATAGCCAATATATTTTTTGAGCGTGTTGTAATTACTATTATTTAGCTTTAACCCCTGTACAGTAATAGCCCCAGAGTTTACAGGGTTGGCACCGTTTAAGCCCTTCAATAAAGTTGATTTTCCACAGCCAGAGGGGCCCATCAAGGCAATAAATTGCTTACTCGGAATTTTTAAGCTCATGGTATTTAGGCCAACGAAGCCACGGGCATACACTTTTTCTATGTTATCTGCCACGATAGCGTATTCAAGTTCAACTCTACCGCTTTCAATAGCAAAGGTAGTGGTTCCAATGGTAATTTCATCAGTAGTGGAGATACTCACTGAGCCACTAATTTTTTCACCATTTACGAACGTACCGTTGGTGGTATCAAGGTCTTTTAATGTTATCTGGCCATCACTGAACGTGAGTAAAGCGTGCTTTCGTGATGCCTGAAGGGAGTCGATAACGTAATTGCAGTCGAAAGAGCGACCAATGAGTACTTGCCCACGGGTTAATAGTAATTGATGAAGTTCGTTATTTTCAGAGCCACTATGAGTGATGGGCCCAAGGTGAGGCTGGAACGTTGTTGGTGAAACCTGTGGTGCTGAAGAATTAGCGTGTGAGGTTGAAGAGGCTAAAGTTGAAAAGCATAGCTCGACATGGATGCTGCCATTCGCTAATAAAATCGTACTAGGAAGCTGAACTTCATAAGGTTGACCGCCTACTAGTGTTAAGTCGCCGATGATGCTGCCGTTGGAACTATTATTATCGGTAACACAAACGCGCCCATCGAGGTAGCGAATAACTAAATGCTGACGGGAGAGTAGTTCGGCATTAACGCTGGCGAAGCAAGTGTCGGAACGACCTATATCGTAGTCCCCATTTTGAGATAAGATAAATTCTGATTCTATGCCTCTAAAAGACACTATTTTAACGCTGACTGCTTGTGATCCTGCCATTTTATTCTCTTTTTAAAATATAGTGGCGCTCTCAGTAATACGATTAACTGACTTTAAATACGTAACTAAAGTCAGCAATACGAAGGAGCTGTCCGTGCTTAATAGGTGCTGGTAAAAAGGCTTTAAGTCGTTCTCCGTCCAGCATGGTACCGTGGGTTGAGTTTAAATCTTCAACCGTAAAGTAGTCGCTATGAGACTTAATTCTTAGGTGACGTCTGGAAATTCGCTCATCTCGAAGTTGCAAGTGCACAAGTTCTAGTGACCTACCAATAACAAACCCTTCACCTTTCGATGCAGTATAAGAACAAATATTGAGTTTTTGGTTACCCTCAAGGGATTGTAAGTAATAAGGCGAAGCCTGCTGATGCGGAGCACTTCCACTATTGTTGGTATTTCCCTTTTGCTGTTTAGATGGCCTGGGAACAAGATAGTCCGGCGTCGCATTTGGGGATGCTCCTGAGGTACCCATTGACGTATTTATTTGCGTATTTTCAGCTGAATAACCTTTGGGGCTTTCGCTTCTGCTATACGCCGGCTTTAATTTAAAAAGCGCTAGCAAAGCAATACAAAGACCTACGCTCCCTAGAATCAAAATTATAACGAGCTGGTTGTTATCGGCTTCGTTATTAGACGTATGGACTCTGTCATTTGTTTCCAAAGGTTCCTCTGCTTTTGGTGGGGGCGTTGTTGGCTGAGGAACAGGTTGTGACTCTTGCTCTGGCTCTGGCGAAGACTCGGATTCGGGAGTGGGTACTGGCTGTGGCTCTGGAACTTCTTGAGGCGGGCTCCATGCTCCCGTCACACCAACTGCATCCATCGCTTGATGTACCGCTACCCACTCTTTTGAGCCTTTACCGTGCAAAGCTTCGGCGGCTAAAGCATACGCAAAGCGAGCATCTTCAAAGTTAGCATTTTGTACAAGTAATTTTGAAGCCGCTTGCGCAACAATGTGTACTGCTGGGTATAATCCTATGCCGGTTACGGTACTCGTACTGGAATGGCGTGGGTGCTGGCCCCCGTTAGCCATTAAAAAGAATGCCATATTCATTATGGAGGAGTTTATATGAACACCGCCTTGGTCTTTCTTTATCGGCCAATTCAGAAAGTCATTCATATGGTCTGGGTAGGCACCCTCTCCAAAACTCAGCGAACTAGGATCGGCTAAGTCCCTTTCTGGCCCCGAAGGCATTCGTAATAACCAATACTCCCTGGGAATCTTAGTTGAATTTGTCTGCTTGTTAGCATGCTCTAACCAAATGCGAAAGGCGATACCGATTGAGTCGGCTATAGATTCATTCAGCGCGCCTGATTGAAAAGAGTATTCCAGATTACTGCCATTTGAAACAATGCCGTGTGCCAATTCATGCATGGTAATTTCAATGTATTTAAGCCCCTCTTTCGGTACATATAGTGACTGTTTTCTCGACATCCACATGGCATTGAATACATCGCCATAACACTGAATAGTAGGCATGCCCTTTAAAAAGTGAACGTTGATAAACATATTTAAGCGCAAGCCATTCCCATCAATACTATCCATACCGAGCACGGTATCCATAAATTCATAGGCATTACCTAGTAATGTAAATGCGGTTTCTACAGAATCATCATTACTAGGCGCGCTGCCTTCTGTTCGCGCATGGGTTTTCATTGCTCGCGCTTCAACTCTATCGGTTAGCGGTGGGATAAGCGGAAATTTAACTTTGAATTCTTCACAAGCTGCGGAAAAGTTGTTGATTTGGCGGTGCATGGCAGTGTGAAATAAAGGCTCCCGGTCCAATTCTCTACCTGTGGTAGCGTTGACAAATACACGTTGAGAAAGAGCGTAACCAAACGTGGTGGTAAACTCTCCTTCAAATTCATAAGCCAAAATATGCTGGCCCTGCGGCGAAGGCCAATATACTAGCCTCGATGCTACATCAGCCCCATTTGCAATGCTTAGTGTTGATAACGCTTGTTCAATATTGAGTGTGGGGGTCGCTGGTTCTGCGGATTTAATATTCCTATGTGTGCCTAATATATATATAGGTTGATGTCGCGCATTTAAAACCAAACGAGATGCTGAATTAACTACCGGAACATTTTTATATGTTTGGTTTACTGCAACTATTTTAAAGGAATGTAGTTGCTGCTCTGAAGTGGTGTGAAGTGCGCTCTCTTTACTTAAATTAAATCGCTGTGATAAGACAGTTTTTACCCACTCTTGTCTTTCTGCTTGCGTACTAAGCGGTGATTGCTCTTCCAGTGATTGAGGCGCGCGGTTAATGCCAATTTTCTCCGCGCCTACCGCAGGTTCTATCTGATATAAGTAGATAAATGCCAAACATATACTAATAGTTTTGGTTCCTATGTACCTTGGTTGACGTTCACTTTGTTTCATCTACAAGGCCTTCAGAAATATGTAGGCTAATTTCTTCAACAATTAAGGCATTAGTGCTGTCTAGGAATAGCATTACCTGTTCACCGGTTGCTTTTTCAACTTCAGCGCGCCATACAAGTAAGTAGTTGTCTCCTTTTTTGAAAATGATGAGCTGCGCTTGCTGAAGCATTCTTAATGACGATTTAACCTCGTCTTGCGCTAACGTAAATGCTTCGTCAGCTGACAGTGCCGGAGAGGTGTCTATATTAATATCGTTAAGCGTTTTGCTATCTATGCTAGCTATCTTGTTTTCACGAACAAGGGTAATTGTTTCGGCGCCATAAACAGGTAAACCTTTATAGAACTGTTGGAGTTTAATAACTTGGCTATCACCTATTTCACGCCCGCGGGTGGCTACTTTTAGTTCATCGTCTTCACCTAAGCCGCCTTCTTCTCGAAGGGTTTCCTCCGTTTTCTTGATAGCATCATCAATACTTGATACAGGAATATCTGGAGTGCTTCTTCGGGTTTGGATATTTCCTGAGTCAGCAGAAGATGTGTCGGTTCCTACGACTTCTTTTGAGGATTTTCCAGCGGACTCCAATGGTAAGTTATCCTGTTGCTTAGTCGGACTATTTGAGTCTGGGCGGGGTGTTGGAATAGGTTGTTTAGATTCTGTGGACGGGTTAGCGTCGGAACTGTTAGCTTTACTCGTCTTTTGATGTGGTAGTGACGCACTGTCGATGCTG
The DNA here is from genome assembly GCF_902506055.1 of Alteromonas sp. 38. NCBI lineage: Bacteria > Pseudomonadati > Pseudomonadota > Gammaproteobacteria > Alteromonadales > Alteromonadaceae > Alteromonas > Alteromonas sp. 38. The sequence goes on along the minus strand of NZ_LR733300.1, from coordinate 3,868,724 downwards.
TTAGGTCGACTCAGAAAGTAATATCCTAATGCAATTAGGATGATGAGAACCCCCAGCCCTAACAGTAATTTGTACTGACTATGTGAAGATTGCTCTGCCGTGCTTTTTAGCGTGCTGCTTTCTAAGTCACTGTGAATTTGTGTTGAATCAATATTCTCTTCTATTGAAACTTCAATGCGATTTGATTCACTCTCAGTGGATCCAGCTTTATGTAATTCTGTTACCGGCGATTTAATGCCATATTGTGCCTGGGGCGTTTGCCCTGAACCTGTAGTTTCTTCAGAGCACAGTTTTACTAAAATAGCGGTGGTATTGTCATGTTGACTTTTATTGGCTAATTGCTGCTGTATTAGGGTTTCTAAATCCTTGTCGCTCTCAATATTTTCAAGTGCTTCGCCTAATGCTTGTTGAGTGAATAACTCCCAAAAACCATCAGAGCAAACCAAAAACACGTTACCGCTTTTCTCGTAACTTTCAATAAGGGGGGAAGGGGGCTCACTACCGCCTAAACTAGAATAAATTTTGTTTTGGTCTGGATGCGATGCAATTTCATCATCTGAAATATCGCCTTTTAATGCATGAAGTTGAGCGAGAGATTGATCTACGGTTCGTTTAACGAAGCTTTCGTTTTTAAACTGAAACGTTCGACAGTCGCCCACATGCATCGACATGAAGATACTTTGTGCTAGGTTGACATAGAGCATGCAGACGAGAGATTGAGCTTGTGCGAATTCTGGAATTTGTGAATCTACAATTGCACTATGTGTGAAAAATGCCAATTCGGTAAGAAAATTTTCGGGCTCTTCAATACTTTCATTTTCATTCCACTTTAGTGTGCAGATGTCGACCACTTTTTTTGCTGCAAACGCCCCCCCTTTATGGCCGCCCATGCCGTCTGCAACCACACATAGAAACTCGCCGTATTGCGGTTTTGTTAATACCGCATGAGCATCTTGATTCTCGTCGCGATGGCCAATATGACTAGCAGAAAAAACGCGAAACTTGTTGTACATATTTCTCTTCCTTAAGAAAAGCCGCTATTGAAAAGTCACCGCCGAAATTGGCAACTCAGTAGATTCACTACAGGCTTTATCTTTTTAAAAGGAAGCAAGAGAAGGCTTGATAACTGGGTAAATCGCCTTTGTTTCGCTAAAGAGAAAAGGCGGAAAGACAAAAAAGAGGGAGCTGAAAGTATCATATTTGTACCTGTCCTTGGTGCCGTTGAAATCGCAATTCATTATTTTTGTAAGTGCGTAGAACAACGAAAAGGCCAAATACTTTTCACTAGCGTTTTGTAGTATTGATCGTTTTTCATACAAATGCTACCGATCAAAAAATAAACATATTGTGCTCGTTTAAAAGATTGATTCGTTATTTTCTTTGGTGTATATCTTTTATTGTTGTTTAAATTTTGATCAGCTGGTGTTTTTTAGTGACTCAAATGATGTTGACAACTGCGCCATTAATTAGAAAGAAAGTTGCACACTAAGGGTAGTATAAAGTGCAACACACAATGCAAATATACAGGTAAGTATTTACCACTGCAGAGGGAAGAATGAGCAGTCAGGTGCACAAGCTCGCGTTACCAGCTGGTACGCAACTTCAACAGTATCAAATAGAGTCAGTCCTTGGGGTTGGTGGGTTTGGTATTGTCTATCAAGCGCGCCACACGCATCTTGATTCCTTGGTGGCCATTAAAGAATTTATGCCGCAGCACTGTGCTACTCGTGATGGTCAGACCGTTTATCCATTAAGCCAGTCAGACGAACTAGAATTTGAAACCGGTATCCAAAAATTTCTCGATGAAGCAAAGCAGCTCGTCCAGTTTGATGACCACCCCAATATTATTCGCTGCAAAGACTTCTTCAAATACAATGGAACGGCGTATCTAGTAATGAATTTAGAGCGAGGAAAAGAACTCGCTCAGATCCTTAAAGCTCACACAGCACAGGAATGTCCACTCACTGAAGCGCAAATAATAAAACTAATGATACCTGTGCTAGAAGGCTTGCAGTATATACACGACCAAGGTGTATTACATAGAGATATTAAGCCCGCTAATATCTTTGTTCGCTCAAGTGACGAGCGCCCATTGTTGATTGACTTTGGAGCTGCAAAACAAAACTTTGGCCACACGCAGAAGTCTGAAAATCAAATGCAAACTTACGGTTATGCTCCGCTAGAGCAGGTAGGTTCAGAGGGCGAACTAGGCCCTTGGACAGATATTCACGCAGTTGGCGCGATGATGTGGCGAATTGTTCTTAATGCCAACCCTCCTCGGGTTGAAGACCGTACCGCCAGAGTATTGCAAGGACAAGCGGATCCTGCCCTAACCCGACTGGATGAAGTTAAAGGGCAGTTTTCTGAAAATTTTATTAATACAATTAAAAAAGCGCTATCAATTCGCACTAGTGAACGTTTTCAAACTGCAAATGAACTTATAGCTGCGTTACAAGGTGTACCCGTAACACCACAGGTTGGGCTAGACGAACAACAAACTACTCGGTTAGATTCATCGGCCTCAGCATCTCAGTTTCCACCAAGCTATCCATCGCATGTTGCTCATCCACAGGCTACCCATTCCAATCCTGGTTCACTCAAGTCACATAGCGCCTCGGGGCCAAATACGACAGGGGTTTCTGCGCCTCAACCTATATCTGTTAGCGGTAACACGGGGTACAGCGCGGGCTCTATTCCCAATAATGCTGGGGCGAACGCGAATCAACATCAACCGACAACTCCACAAACTAAAAACAACTTCAAAATGTGGGTAGGCGCGCTTTGTGCGGCGGTTGTCGTTCTGCTAGGCGGCTTTTATGGCTTGCAGTCGACCAAAAGTAGCACTGCTTCCAGTCAGATTTTAGTAAACGAAGAAATCGATATTATTTACTCTCTGGTCACTAAAGCGGAGATGGATAACGACAGCAATACTATTGAAAACCGCATGCTATGTGCAATGGAAGAAATCGATGATATGGACGATGCTGGGACGAGAAATATGGAGCTACTTCGTTCTGGCATTGAAAACCGAACGCTAAATATTGAAAAGAATTTAGCGAAAGCCAGAGAGCGAGCCTTCGATTTAGTATCTCGTCATCAATCAAGCTCAAAACATATCAATAATGTCTTCGATGAAGTCATAAAGTCGAGTAAACAAAAAGGGAAGTACGATAAAGCAGAATACCTAGCCTCATTAAAGTTACTTGTTCAAGAAGCTTCTAAATTAAATGAAAAGAGCGAAGTCGTTGAGTTATTAGAAAAACGAATAACCGTTACTCCTAAAGCTTGCAGTTAAAGCCAACCTAGAATTACGAACTTGAAAGACGTCTGTCAATTTAATAGGGATTTAAAAATGAATACGTTAAACAAAGTAGTGCCAGTGACCATTGCATGTTTACTCATGACAGGGTGTGCAAATACAGCAGAAAGCTTGATGGGGGCTTTAACACCAGAGAGTAATCAAAGTAACAGTAGCGAAGGCGGCATGGACTTCAGCTCGTTTGACGTAAGTTCGCCCGTTGAAGAGTTGGGTAAAAAGGATATTAGTACTTCACGAACGGTGGGCCAAATCATCGGTGCGATTGTGGGCGGCTATGCGTGTTATAAGAAATTTGGCGGAAATAAATTGCTTATGGCTGGTTGTGCTGGCATTGGCGGTATTGCCGGAGATCAGTTAGGGAAATATATAGGTGAAGCGATTGCAGTTAGACGTATGAATTATGCCAGTAACTATGAGTTTCTAGAGTCAGAAATTGAAGCGTCTGAAAATGCGATTCAAACCCGAGAAGAAGAGTTAGCAAAAACTAAGCAAAACATTTCAACGATGGAAGAAAGAATTGATTTACTTAAAAGCAAAGCATCACTCACTGAAGCAGAAATTGCTGAGGCGACAGCATTGCTTGCGGAAGGGGAAGCTTTACGGGCTGAGAATCAACTACTCGAAGACCGCTATACCGATACGCTTTCATATTTGAACAGTGCACTTGAAGACAGTGAAGAAGAAATTGCGTCACTAACCGAAGATAAAGCCAAGACACAAGAGGCCCATGAGGAGTTACTTGCCAAGCGAGATCAACTTTCCATGCAACTGGCTGCCATCCAAACTCAATCTTCACAATTGGATGAGCAAAATACTGCACTTAACAGCTTAATTGCAGGTTAAGGAGCCACGATATGAACAAGTTATATAAATTAGGTGTAGTGCTACTTAGCATAGTAGTAGTGGGTTGTGCGGTTTCGGCAGATCCCAGAGAACAAAGTACTAGTGATCGCATCTGGGCGAGTGTAAGTGGCTTAGATGAAAAAACTATTGCGAGTATGCAAGAGAAGCTCGATGGGCTAAATAGCCGAGTGAAGGGAATCGATGAAGAAGTTGATTACTATATGAGCCAGCTTTACTTGGTCAAAAAAGAGCTGTCTAGCTACGAACTTACCGAGCAACAACTCACCGATTTAAAGTTGGAAATTGAGGAAGTTGAAAAGCAAACCTTAGCATTGAATCAGAAGAATAAAGACAGTGCACTACTCATTAAGCAAAAGAATGCACAACTGCAGGAGAAAGAGGGGAGTAAGGATGAACTGGTTGAAGACCTAAAGCAGTTAGATTCGCAAGTTGGTAGTGTTGAAAGTCAAGTAGGCATTGTTTCTACCGGTATCAAAGACATTGTTGCCATGCGAACCCGATATTCATTGGAAGAGTGATATGGCGTTTGCAACTTACACGGTAGGTAGGTCGAGCCAAGCTGATATCTGTATTGCAGACCCGAGTATTTCTCGCATTCACATGGAAATAACTGTCACCAATGACGGGCGCTACTTTTGCGCAGATCGTAGGTCGACTCACGGCACTTTTTGTAAAAAGAATGGAGAGTGGAGCCCACTTAAGCAAGGCTACATAGACGGAGCCGATTCCCTCGTGTTGGGAACGAAAAAAATTAAGCTCAGTAGCATTATAAATTCGCCCGCAGTGGCTGGCTTTTTAAAGCAAAAAGAAGTGAATGAAGATGTTGAGCCTATGTCATTTAAGCCTATTCGCAACACTGCTACGGGTGAAATTGAATCGTCCTCGTAAATAGCTAACATGAAACATGGATTGGTAAACGTTATGAATTTATTGGAATCAGACGAGCAGAAATATCGGGTTATTGTGGCTTTAGTCGCCATATTTATCACCATATTTGTGGTTGGCGTATTTGCATTAATACTTCCTGTCAGCGAAGCCAAAACCGGTCAAATAAATGTGGGCGACGTATTGTTCGATCGCAGCAGTGGTATGTTTCCCGCTACCTTGCAAAACCTAATGTGGCTCATGTTCTTTATCGGGCTAGGCGAAATGTGGGTTAGGCACAATCGTTCAGCCAAAGAGTTAGAGCAGCTTAAGCTTTATATTTTGCCTGAAGAAGATGACGTTATGCTGAGGGCGAAAGATCTAGTACCTATTTATACCGGTATATGCGAGCGAAAAGTTGCTCAGCATTTCTTTGTACAAAGGCTCACCAAACGGGTGATCCTTCAATTCCAAGGCAGCAATTCAGCGGACCAAGCCAACTCTTTAATGAATTCCAGCCTTGAGTTAATGCAGCATGAAATAGAGCTCAAATTTAATATGTTGCGATACCTTGTATGGTTAATACCTACGCTTGGGTTTATCGGTACGGTGGTGGGAATTGCATTAGCGTTATCGTCGGCGGCAGACATGCCCGATGTATCAGACACAGACGCGATTCGTGAATGGTTAGGGTTGTTAACCACAGATTTAGGCTTAGCGTTTAACACCACGTTAGTGGCCTTGATTATGTCTGCCGTTTTGGTTTTCTTACTACATATTGTGCAGGCTAGGGAAGAAATGGCACTTAATAGTGCGGGTCAATATTGTATGGACAATTTAATTAATAGACTTTACGAAAACAAATAGAGGTGCACCATGGCGATTAAACGAGGCCCAGATGGCGTTCCAGTTGATATGCCGTCAGTCATAGCTCATGAAGGCAGAGCTCCTAAAGGTATAGCTCCAACCGAACCTGAAACTCGGGCAAGTGGTATGGGTAGCAATACCGCTAATGATGGGCCAACGGTTACCACACCTTCTCCCACCAATACTATGCCCTCAAGTACTAGGCCTTCAAGGCCTGCAACGTCTGGTTTAATATTTGATGAACCTTCAACAACTCCAGCCAACCGTCAGCATACGACAACACCTGCTGAGACCGTTGATATTCGCGAAAACTCTAGTATATCTAATCACGATGACATTGATGCACTACCCACTGTGGTAGGGGGAAACAGAAGACCTAGTGCGCCGCCAGTCAGTACGACTGAAACCGCCGTGCAGTCACCACATTCTATGCCTGATCCTATGCAAGACCCCATCTCTGGTTGGCTAGTGGTGGTAAAAGGGCCGGGTAAAGGGCACTTTTTAAAATTGGGCTTTGGCCAAAATAGTATTGGGCGAAGTGCATCTGAAAGAGTCAGTGTTGATTTTGGTGATGGGCAAGTATCAAGGGCTAATCATGCCACCATTTCTTACGATCCTCGAGGTAATCAGTTCTATATTCAGCCGGGCTCAGGTACCAATATGACCTATTTAGATAACCAGCCTGCGCCCGTACTGCAGCCCATGATATTACCTGCTTTTAGTCATATTTCTATTGGTGAAACCACACTGAGGTTTGTGCCTTTGTGTGGCGAAAACTTCACTTGGGAAAGTATGGAAGAGGATTAATCATGTATTCGGTTCAGGTGGCGTGGTCTCAAATAATAGGTGCTCGAAAAAGCCAACAAGACAGTGCCTCAGTAGTAACGTGGCCTAACGGTTTCCGGTTGTTGCTGTTAGCTGATGGGATGGGGGGGCATGTTGGGGGAGATATCGCCAGCAGCTTGGTTATCGATACATTCAAACAGCAATTTATTGAAAGCGATGAACAGGATATTAAGCAGCGTTTAATTAACGCGTTAGATGCGGCCAACCTTGCTATTTATCATCAGGTAAAAGAAAACCCTGAGTTATCAGGTATGGGAACCACGTTAATTGCGGCAGTTTTTGATGGCTTACATCTACAGTGGTTAAGTGTAGGAGACAGCCCAATGTGGTTACTGCGTAACAAAACGTTGGTGCGACTTAACGAAAACCATTCTATGTCGGAAGTGTTGGCCAGAAAAGTAGAGCTGGGCGAAATATCAAGCGAGGAAGCAAGGACATCACCGGTTCGTTCTCAATTACTCGAAGCCGTAATGGGCGAAAATATTGAACGGGTTGATGCGCCGGACCATTCCAGAGAACTCATGCCACATGATTTGCTTATTTTGGCTAGCGACGGGGTGGAAAGTTGTAGTGATGAAACAATTATTGGGGTATGCCAACAGTCTTCAAATGATAGTGCCGAACTAGTAATGGCACTGTTAAACACGGTTAAAGCACAAGAACGACCTAAGCAAGATAACGCGACGCTTGTTGTCATGCAGGTAAAAGAACCTGTGGTAAATGAGCCCGCTACAGTGCAGCCGGAAGCGGGTGAAACATTAGAAGAGCCATCTATCCATTAACTAACAGATAATTTGAGGAATACACTTGTGTATAGAGTAGGGATGTTTATTACACTTTGGGTACTATTTACTTTGCCATCCTATGCTTCTACTACGGTCGCTATAGAGGTGCTTGATAATGGAAAAATTGAGCAAACAGGCATTGCTACGCTGGTTGCAAACGAAACCATTATTATCAACCAAAAACTGCTAGCGCAGGGCAATCAGTTTGTCGTCACTGACCCTATCAGCAAGGCAAAGTTGATTGCTGACTTATCAGCAAAAGACGAAAACTTAGACTTAGCCATTCTGCATGTTAACGGGTTAACAGGTACCCCTGCGGTGGTGGCGAAAGAGAATACTGTCATTGGTAGCAAAATCTATTTGGTGAAGCTAAATGGCCTCTCTACGGCCGGCACTCTTCACTCCATACTTCCTATAGATAAAAGCCACCCTGAACAGCGGTGGCAGCATACGGCATTATTTACAGAAGGAGAGTTTGGTGCACCGCTAGTGAACAATTGCCAAGAGCTACTAGGCGTTAGTGTTAGCGATACCAAAGGGGTATTCGACAAGCGACTTAAACTGTCTTCCTCATTTTCAGCCGCAACCAGCTTAACTAACCTAAAAGCGTTTCTTACTAAGCAAAATATAGATTTCACAGAATCAGAAAATAGTTGTTTGTCTGAAGCTGACCAACTGGCTGCGTTAGAAGAAGAAAAGAAAAAGCAGCAAGCAACACTTGAGAAGCAAGAAGCCGAACGAAAGGCAGTGGAAGAAGAGCTTGAAAAGTTAAAGAAAGAAGCGGAAGCAAAGAAAAAAGCGCTAGAAGAAGCTAAAGCTGATACGACACGACAAGATGCGGAACGTCAAAAGGCCGAAGAAGCATTGGAAGAAGCTAGACAACAAACCATTGAGCAACAGAAAAAGCTCGAAGATGCTGAAAAAGCCATTAAAGAACAAGAAGAAAAAGTAAAAGAAACCGAAGCGAAGAGTAAACAAAAAGAGCAGGAATTCGAAGAAGAAAAGAAAAGTGAACAACAGAAACTTATTTACTATGCAATTCCAATCATTCTGGTACTGATTGTGGTGCTTATTGTATTAAGCCGCCGCAGAAAAAAACTGCTTGAAGTAGAACAGGAGGCCTCGGAAAACAAGCAGCAACTTTCGGCAGAGAAAGCCAAAGTGGCCTCTGCGCAAGAAGCGCTCAGCATGGCGTCAGCAACCTTCGACGATATTATTCTCGATGGCAAAGATGAAGCGGGTGGTGAGCATCGTATTAAAGTTATTGGGTCTACTTTAGCCAGAACCGAAGGCGGCATATTGATAGGTCGTTCGGCACAAAAAGCAAACTACGTTATTAATGTGCCGGGTGTTTCACGAGAGCATTTAAACGTTACCTTGATAGACAATAAGGTCATGATTGACGATTTAGGCAGTGTAAATGGGACCGCAATAAATGATAAAGACTTAGCGCCAAACACGAAGGCCGAACTAGAAAATGGCGATACCCTTCGAATAGGAACGGTGACTTTTTCTGTCCATTTTTTACCGTCTTAGGTGAAAGAACAGGTGAAACCAAATGAAAGTGCGCAGCAGGGAAGTAAACGTATTTAGTATGTCGGCATTAGACTTATTTGCGTCTGCCATGGGCGCTTTTATGTTTTTGGCCATCATCGCACTGCCGTTTTTTCCTAACACGGGAGATTCAGCTGAGCGAGTGGCTGACATTAAAAGCGAGCTTAAAAAAGCGGAAGCGCAAATTGCCGAAGAACAAAAACAGAAAGCGGAGATAGCAAAGCAAAGGGATGATGTTCAAAAGAAACTAGACGAAGAGCAAAGCACATCCAAGATATCGTTTCCTACCATGGATATGGTTATTGCGCTTGATACAACCGCTAGCATGGATAAACAAGTTAAGGGGCTGAGGGCTGAAATTGTTGATATTGCCAACTTGCTGATGAAGTTATCCCCTGATGCGGCACTTGGCGTCATTGATTTTAAAGACAGATGTGAGCCAAGAGGGGCAATAAAAAGTCACGATATCATTAAGCTAAATACGAGTTCAGTTAATCAGTTACAGCGCTTCGTGAATACCATGAGTGCTGGCAGTCATAACTGTAACCAAGATGGCGAAGAAGCGATAAATCTTGCAATGAACAAAGCATTAGCATTGAAGTGGCGCGCTTCTTCAAAATCTAAAACTATTATTTTTATTAGCGATAATGGTGCATACGCCAGCGTATCTTCCCAGGTGCTAGGGCAGGCGAGTCGGTTTAATCAAAGTGGTGAGAAAAGCCAAGTTTCAACGGTTTTCGTGCCAACTCAAAATGCCCTCGGACGTGCCTATTTAAAACAATTAGCAGAGACAGGGGGCGGTAAGTTTGTCACCGGTGGCGGCTCTTTTGTAGGGACCGTGCTGTTGGCGCTAGCAGAATGATTACCTTTAATGTGTTGGCAAACGATTTTTAGCGCTCCATTAATGTCGAGGCTTTATGAAATTACGTAACAGGGAAGTCAACGTATTTAGTATGTCTGCACTTGATCTGTTTGCCTCGGCAATGGGGGCATTCATGTTTTTAGCCATTATTGCACTGCCTTTTTTCCCCAACACAGGGTCTTCACCTGAGTCTATAAGCGAGATTAAAAAAGAACTCGATGCCGCAAAAGAAAAAACAGCACAGACCGAAAAAGCGTTAGAGTCTACTCAGAAAAGTTTAGATGAGGCGAACAAAGAGCTTGCCGAGGGTATTAATAAATACCCCATCGAACTGATTATCACCATTGATATTAGTGGTTCAATGGCGGTGCCTTTGCAGCGCTTGAAAGACGCGATTAAGCGGCTCACCATTGAAGTGCCCAAAGTTACCCGTGAATTTAAGATTGGTGTGGTGGCCTATGGTGGAGATGGAAAATTTATTACTGTACCAAGTGTTGTTATCACGAAAGCATCAAGAGAGGGTTTTATTCAGCGGATAGACGCCCTTGAGCTCTTGCCTGGAGAGACCGATGTGCCAGAAGCGGTATCGAATGCCATGGCGATGTTCACACCACCAAAGAATAAAGTACGAAAAGCTTACGTACTTATCGGTGATGTGGGGCCTTATGAAATGATTGGCCCTCAAAGCTTTGATATTTATGCCATATCGGAGGTTCAAGCAAACAGACTAATTAATGCAGGAAGAGGCGTTCAGGTGAGTAAAAACTATGAAACTGAAATCTTAAATAGCATAGGCAGTTTTATATCGAGCAATAAATTACGTAGTGTAATGGCTATGTACACAGGTAACGCAACCCGCCGTGGGGATGCGTCGTATAACGTTATCGCACTCACCAAACCGCATAGCATCCCGTTCTTCAAGGCTGTGGCAAATAAAGGTGGCGAAGACAATGGGCATTATTCAGAAGAGCCTTCAGAAATGCTATCAATGCTGCTTATTGCAGTATTAGCCGCGTCTTAATAAAGCGGCTAGCATGCAATAACTAATATGTAACAAGTAGTATTGAGAAATATGAATGAGCTAGCTGAAGAACTAGTTAGCTTCAAGCGTTAATGCTACGCCGCTCTTTTTAAGCTGTAAGTGTTGTCGACTATTCAGCAAAAACAAACGATTCGCGTCAACCGCAAGGTCATTTGCCAAGAAGTTCTTCACCGTTTTGGCGCGCGCATCAGCTAATTGGGCAAGTTCCCGCTTCGGTATGTCAATGGCACTTCTTACTTGGTTGTACATGGCGATATACAGCGCTTGTTCAACTTGTGCGGCATCAGGTGCTACTTGAACAGGTGTTGTTTCGCTATTTGCAGTATCTTTACCTTTATTGTCACCGGTATCGTTTTGCTGCAATTTAGCTATTACCACTACGCGTTCTTCTTCTACTGTTTTGCCGGTGCTGCTAACGAATAACTCAATTAATGCGTCAGCGAGAGGGCCGCTTATCGGCATGGTACTTGGCGACAAGCTTTCTGGGAGCGCCTCTTGGCCAGAAAGAGCCAACAGCTGTTGTTGCAGTTTCTGTTCTGCTAGTTCATAAGCGTCAGGTACTTCATCTACAGTGCCTTCAATATTCACGCGAAGCCCTGGGCGTTTTGATAGCGCATCTGCGAGGGTAGAGAGTTTACTTGATGCAACATCAGTTAACTGTGATGCGCCATGCGTGAAGTCAATCTCGTTAAGCTCATCGTCGTCGCTGCCGACTAAGTTCGCTAACAACGAAAATGGTGCAGTCACCGCTTTCGTGATCAAGTTCCCAATTGCTTTTAATATGATAGAGCCAAACCCAAAGGTTGGGCTATCTAAATCACCAGACACTTCAAGACCTAGATCGATAACACCGTTTGAGTCTTCTAATAAAGCTATGGCCAGCCCAAGCGGTAAGCTAAGCGCTTGGTCAGAGTCTGTTTTCCTACCTAAGGTAAGTTGGTCGATGACTACATGGTTATTGCCCGCTAATTGGTTATCCTCCAATAAATAATGTATATCGAGGGACAATAAACCTTTATCAATAAAGTGCCCCATATAAGTACCTGAATAAGGGTTTACAGACGTTAGTTCAGCACCCTCTCCGGTGAAGGTGAGGTCTAAAAAGATATCATCTATTAATGGGTTAATCGCGCCGTACAAAGCGACTGGCGCATAGCCATCTATTTTGCCCTTTACGTCAACATTGGCGGCGGTGTCGGCATTTGATGAAAGCTTGGTAATACTGCCGTTTAAGCGTTCAATACCGGATGCAAAACGGGGGCGTAAAGAGTTATCAGCAAAGTAGGCGCTGCCATCATTAAAGACTATTTCATCAATGCGGATAACAAGCGCAGACGCTTCTTCTCCAGCGGTGGGGTTTGCTTCCTGATTTGATTCAGATTGGGTATCAGAACCCACTACTGGTGTGGAAGTAGGAGGAGATGTTGAAGCGGTTTGGTCAATGAGAATATTGCTGAAATTAGTTTTTTTATCTTCTGCAATCAGAAGCTTAGCGTAGGGTTTGTCCAGCGTGATTTTTTCTAAAGAAAGGGTGCTGTCAGTAGAATTATACTTAATACCTTTGACTTGAAAGTCGGCCCATTGCAGCAAAGGCTCTTGCTTTAAGTCATCGATAACCGTAAGTGACGCTATGCTCGCCTGCCCATCAAATATTACTTTACTGTCACTGTTGGCTTCAAAACTACCTGAAAGATCTGCACTGCCATCTTCAAGAGCAAGATTTAAATACTGCCCCACATAAGGCTGAAGTTGGGAAAGGCCGAACTGGCGGATATCAATAGTACCCGACACGGCTTGAACATTTGCCAAAATAGCGCCTTTACTGCTTATTGATGAAGCGGGTGGGGCTATCGATGGCGTGGCTGATAGGCTTGAAGTGGAAGACTGCGCTAGGCTGCCACCGAGCTTCATATCAATAGTGTAATCGATTGGGGTTGTAAGGGTAGAATCTATTACGCCCGTGGTTAAATTTAGCGGAAATACTCGCCAGTTAACCCCGTCAGAAACCATACCTTCTTGTATGAGTACGTCGCCACCGTTTAGCGCGAACGTTTGCAGTACTACCCGCCACGCCGCTTTGTTACTTTGTGCGGAATTCACAGAAGCTGAGCTAGCGCTAAAACCTGATGAAGTTGGCGCTGTTGCGGTTGATGGTGACGTCGCAGGTGAGTTTTTTGTAGCTGCTGCCACTGTTGTTGACGGTGTGCTCGTAGCCGCTGGCGGGGCATTTTCATCACGCCCTTTTGGGGTAAACATTGATACTAAATCTACGCCCGACTTGTCGATTTGAGCACTTACCCAAGGTTGCTCTAAGCTAACATTGGTAACATCAACCTGCTGGGTTTTGGTATCTAGCTTTATGTCACTAACACGTAATTCAGTAAGCTTAATTCTAGGGCTTTCTTTGTCTGAGATAACGAATTGAGATAAAGATAGGTCGGCATTATTTGCCTGAAAGCGAAAGTCGTTATTGTCTGCTGATAGATGATAATTTAAGGAAAAGCTTAGGACGCCGTCTGTTATTTTTGCATTAATCACGTCATCAGATAACGGCCAAAGTGGAGCTAATGCAATTTGGCTAGCTTTAAAACTACCCGCTATATCTATGGGGGATAGCTGAAATTGCCCATTGAATTGAACGTGGCCGCCTTCGGTGGTCGCTAAGGTAAACGCATAATGATTAGCGGATTTGTCTTGGTTGTTATCCACAGTGCTATTCGCACTAGTATCATCTGCATGAGCCGGACTATTGACTGCATCTACATTCAAAGAGCTGGCGAAGGTATCAAGATTGGTCAATGTGAACGACAGTTCTGGGTAATCAAGTTGTGTGTCGGTGACATTATCGGCTACTGAAATATGACCATTGCTCAGGCGAAATTCTCCCAGGCGAATATGAGGTATTTCGCTTTGCTTTTGCGCTTCAGGCTCGGTTGTATCCTCATTAGCTTTAGCGAGCGTATCTATAATGTCAGAAAAATTAAATACGGTGGTATTTTGATTAGACCCTGGTGAGGTATCACCTTCCGATACCCTCGCAAGGTGTGCATAAGGCGCATTTAGGTAGAAGTGTTCTAGGGTAGGGGTAAAGCTGAATAGGGTTTGCCAAAAGCCCACATCAACTTCAAGCTGTGTAAACGCAATAAATGGTTCGTCGTTACTGGCTTCCTCGATAGAAAATCCAGACACCCTGGCGCGTAGCAAGAAAGGATTGATACGAATACTTTCGATACTGACATTTCGGCCTAACTGTTCACTCAATATTTTTGGTGCTTTGGATTCAAGAACCATAGGCGCAACAAGGCCCAGTATTAACGCGTAGAATAAGTATGCCAACAGAAAGTAGGTAGCAATACGCCGCCATTTAGGTTGCTGCTTAAATGAGGTGGTTAAGTTTTTTATGGGCATAATTATTCTAGACGTATTAAATAGAAGAGAAAAAGGCGGCGAATAAGTGATGGCATAGGTCAATCACTAATACAGCCGCCAAAAATAAATATTAAAGCATTGAGGCTAAATTACCTAAGCCAGACTGAAGTAAAGATTGTGTTTCTTCATTGCTGTTCAGGTAAGTGTTAATTTGTGTGATAAAGCTGCTTATCATATCTGCATCTAAATCAAGTGCATCGAATTGTTGCTTTAATTCGTTAATAGAGCCTAGAGAGCTGCTGTATTCAGAGGCTTTACTTAGTAGTCCAGACATGGTTGAGCCGCCATTTGTAGAATCTGCTGCAACTAAAGGTACGTTTTCTAATAAAGAATCTAAACCAGGGATCGCACTGGCAAGTTCTGAATAATCAGAAGTCGTCAGGTTGCCTTTAGCATAATCAAAAATAGAGGCTAAACCGCCTTCAGATTGTGTTTCACTTACGCCCAAATTTTCTGACACCATACTTACCAAACTAGACACATCCATCGAGCTAGGCTCAGCCGCTTCTGTGGTTTGTGAAGATGGAATAGTGGCATCACCCAACATACCGTTAAGTTTGTTAAGCGTGTCGTTGGCAGAAGCGTGTGCCGAGAATGATAATGTAGCAATAACGAATAAAGATAAAATTTTCATAAGATTTTCCTCTGAAGTAGAAATCTACCGGGCTGTAGCTAGTAAGTCAGTAAACTAAGAAGCAAGGTGAGCGTCGGCCAAGCTCGATAGCATAATAGGTGAAATTTAGGCGGTATTCTGAGGCGCTATCCTAGCGTAAATAAAGTGCTATTGCCTGCAATAAAGTGTAAAGCCGCTTTACATTAGCATGGAAAATACGAAGCCAGGTGTAAGTTATGTAGCCACTATTTATTCTAAAATAGGCGGGCACGTTATTAGGTAGAGAGTTTGTATTAGGTAGAGGGTTTGGGCGGAAAGTATTGTGTAGGTTGCTGCTATTTGAGGCTATTACTTCAAAAAGACATTCAAGCCTGCAGGTAAATGGCCACAACGTATGTTGTAGCCATCGTCAGTACTTAGCTTAGTCTAGCTTTTTCAGTGGCTCAATTTTAGGAATCAATAACCATACCGCAGCCATTGCGACAATGGCGAGCGAAGCACCAATAATAAACGCAGGGGCATAGTTACCATCGGCGGTAAGGTAAGGGACCAATGCGGTTAACCCAACCGCCCCTAACTTTGCAGCCATGCCTGAAAAACCAGCCAAGGTGCCTACGGCTTTTTTGCCTAGCAAATCGCTTGGTAGTGTCTGTACATTGCCAATAGCGGTTTGAAAACCAAACAAGATGACCGCCATGATAATAACCGCCATGGTAGGAGAACCCGGTTGCGACATGGCTAAAAGCGATGGAAGCATAATTAAACAACCAAGCGTTATGGTCAGCTTTCTAGTTTTATCTGTATTCCATCCGGCCTTAAGTCTATTTTGGGCAAGTAAACCGCCAAACCAAGCGCCAAACATAGCGCCCACATAAGGTACCCAGCCGTAAATACCAATAGATTTTACATCCATGGCATACACTTCATTTAGGTAAATGGGGATCCAAAATACAAACAGCCACCAAATAGGGTCAATAGCAGCAGACGCTAAAATAACGCCCCAGCTCTGTTTACGCTTAAGTAGTTCACCGGTAGAAGGGTTGTATTCTTCTACATCTGTTTCAACCATGTCTGCTGACATCGTAGTTTGACGTTGGCCAGTAAGGATATACTCACGCTCTTCGTCAGTAATCCAAGGGTGTGCCCCAGGTGGTGCTTTCACCAGAATTAACCAAGGAATTAACCACAGTAATCCTACTGCACCCACAACAACAAACAGCATTTGCCAACTGAAATAAACGGTTAAAAATGCAATTAAGGGTATGGCAATAATGCCACCAATGGCAGCGCCTGAATTGAAAAGACCCTGCGCAAGAGCACGTTCCTTGGTAGGAAACCATTCTGCATTTCCTTTCGCAGCACCTGGCCAGTTGCCTGCCTCAGCAATGCCTAATATGGCGCGAAAGAGGCTAAAGGTTAGTACGCCCTGTGCAAATGCATGGGCAATGGTGGCCAACGACCATACGCCGATAGACAGCACAAAGCCTAAGCGGGTACCTACCCAGTCAAAAATTTTACCGAAAATGGCTTGCCCAAACGCGTAAGCAAATACGAATACAATAGAAATATTAGCGTAAATTTGCTTGCGTTCTAACGCTGATTCATCCGGAAATAACTCTTCAACAATATCAGGCCACAACACGCTAAGTGCCTGACGGTCGATATAGTTAATCACAGTGGCAAGCGCAATTAATGCGATTACCCACCAACGTAAGCCATTTAATTTCACAGTTTTATTCCTCTAAAAAGTCTTCGCGAGGAGGACTAAAGGTGTCAATTAATATACCACCAGTAGGACAAACTGCGCCGTGATCTGCATGAGGAGGAATAAGGCAGCTATCACCTGGCTTCATCACTTTTACTTCGCCATTGATGCTGAAGTGGAATTCGCCTTCAATAACGTAAGTGACTTGAGAGTGTCTGTGCGCGTGCACGTACCCTTCTGCGCCCTTGTCAAAAAAGACTTTAACCATCATTAATTCTTCGTTGTATCCAAGCATTTGGCGTTTTAGCCCGCCGCCGATATCTTCTATTTCAGTTTCGTTGCCGGATAAAAAAAGTGCGCTTTGCTTTTGCATTTTACTTGCTCCTAATAATTAAATAGCTCTTAAATGGCGGTCTACCATTTAACAAATAGGGTTTGAATTCTTATGTGAATTTGAAACGAGTGTCTTTGTGAGGTGTGTTGTTACCAAACGAAGCAAATACGCAAGAAGAAAGGGATCTTAATTGTGTGATATAGGAAAAGAAGCAGATAGGGTGTTACCTCACTTTTTATTGTTAATGAAACAGTTCAGTTACTCACACAGTAAGAGTTCGGTTAACTTCACAGCACGTTAACGACAGTCGTGTGCTTTCGTTATTGCCTTGTAACCCCAAAAATCACAGTAGTTTTGCTATTTGCTTTATAAATTGAAATATAACGAGGGGCTTAACACTAACCAGCATGAGTTATTGGTTGGCATCAAGCACCCTAGTAGCTCAGACAGGATCTACTTTTTTAACTTTAGAAAGTAGTCAAAAATCTCTGGTACGTTTCCGTTACCCATGCCAGCTTCAAACGCAGCCTGTAAGTTAGAAGACGAACCTTCTGCAATTTTAGACTGTGTTCCCAAGTCTTCTACCATTTGTAAGAAATAGCCAAGATCTTTATTCGCATTTGCAATTGAGAAACCAAGATCACTTACATCATCAACGGCATAGTTCTTACAGAACTGCATGAATGGTGAGCTAGACGGACCTGTCGACATAATGTCGAAAAGTTGTTGACGATCTACGCCAGCTAAGTCAGCAACAGCAAATGCTTGAGACATTGCACATACCGTTGTCATACCCATGAAGTTATTAATTAACTTAGTTGTATGACCAGCACCTAATGCGCCAAGGTGGAAAACGTTCTCGCCTTGGTCTTCTAATACAGGCTTAACCTTGTTGAAGGTATCGATATCGCCCGCAGCCATAATATTAAGCAAACCATCTTTAGCGTGAGCGGGTGTACGACCAAGCGGTGCGTCAATCATACCAACGCCTTTCTCTGCTAGGTCAGCACCAATCTTGCGAGTAGATGCTGGAATAGAAGTACCGAAGTCTACTAATACAGAACCTTCTTTCATGCCTGCAAGGATGCCATCTTCTGCATACATTACTTTTTCGACAATGGCTGAAGTGGTTAAACAAAGCATAACGATATCAGATGCTTCAGCTAGCTCTTTAGCCGAAGAAACTGCCTTGGCACCTCTTGCAACACATGCTGCTACCGCATCTTTGTTAAGGTCCATTACATTAAGCTCGTAGCCTTTCTTCTGTAAGTTTTCGACCATATTGCCGCCCATAAGGCCTAGACCGATGAAACCGATGACAGGTTTTGACATGTATAACTCCTAAAATATCATGGCGCAGACTGTACTGAGAGTGATGTGAACTTCACTTCATAGCCGAGTGCGCTATCTTGCTTCTAATTAATTTAATAAGTAATTTGAGCTGAGATTAACGTCTCGCTAAATAATTGGGTTCTGTGTCGAACAGTGTGACTATTGATAGATGTACCCACTAAAATAAAGGGGCAATAAATGCTTCCTACCAAAAGACCACTTACCAATTAAATATTCACCATTAACCAATGCCAAACTTAATTCGTGTCTCTTATCGACTAGTATGATGACAGTTCATTTTTCTTCTTGAACCAATCAGCATATCAAAAACATTATTAGTATCATGCCATATTGTCAACCAATAATTAAAGAGAGGTGCTAATTTGGTTTGTTTTTTAACTTGATTTTGAACTTTCGGTTAAAAAAATTCTTTATCTTAAAAGTAACCTTTAAGTGATAATGTTGCTCTATAAGATTAATATATATGGTTTTTATTCTTAATAGGTGGTGTTTTTTAAATGTTTAATAACCGTGAATATCTTGATCTATTTGGTAATTTTAATTGGTAACTAGTAGTTTGCTGGAGGGTTGACGACTATCGTAGGCTTGGTTAGTCTTTGAACAGGTTGAGGGTTAAACCAGATTCAGATATTCATTCTAGCAGTTTTCGCCACAGATTCGAGTCATCCAGTTCACTGGTTTACTATCAACGAGCCTTTCGCGTGAATATCTACATAAATTGAAACATGAACTTCGGGAGATAAGACCATGTCGATGACAGGTAAAGTTGCAATTGTAGCGGGTGGTGGCAGAGATATTGGTGCTGCCTGTGCAGTAGAACTTGCTGCTCGTGGTGCTAATGTCGTTATTACGTATCAAGCAAGTGCCGACAGGGCGAAAGAAACTGTTGAAAAAATAGTAGCAGCCGGTGGTAACGCCATTGCTATTCATGCAGACCTCACTCAAAAAGCCGATGTTCATAATACGGTCGAAACCACTTTGTCTACCTACGGGGCAATAAATTGCTTAGTTCATGTCTCAGGTGGTTTGGTAGAGCGTAAAAAGATACTGGAAATGGATTTAGCGCATTGGCGCAACGTGTTAGATATTAACCTAACGTCTTTGTTTTTGATGGTGCAAGGTGTCATCCCTCACATGAAAGCCGGTAGTTCAATTGTCACCTTCTCGTCGCAAGCAGCACGAGATGGTGGTGGTGGCGGTGCTATTCCATACGCAACATCCAAAGGCGCTGTCTCGACCTTTACAAGAGGGTTAGCGAAAGAATTAGGGCCAGATATCCGCGTGAATTCAGTGTGCCCAGGTATGATTTCTACCGGGTTTCACGACACCTTCACCCCAGACACTGTCCGTTCGAATGTCGCGGGAGCAACCTGTATCAAACGAGAAGGCACATCTGAAGAAGTGGCTAAGCTGGTGGCATTTTTAACGAGTGATGATGCTTCCTACATGACCGGTAATAATGTAGATATCAACGGAGGCTTGCTTTTCTCATAGCAATAAACAAATGAACTTTTTCAATATAGATGATGTTGATAAATTATTACCGATAGTTAAATAAAAGCCTCCTTAGAGGCTTTTATTTTTGTGTGGTTTACAATTGAAAGACTAATATAATTCATTTAAATCAAGGTGACATTTATCTTTTTTGGTTTGGTAATATCAATAGGTATATTAATTGGTAATATAGAAAGTTAACAACTGGTTGACATTGTGTTGTGGGGTTGGTTACATTGATACCTAGTATCTTTCGGCTCGAGTTGAAACATTGTTGACTTTTTGCATGCCACTAATCAGTGCTCGTTATATGGTGTCGCTGCCTAAGCTTGATGCAAGTGTTAAATGTTTGAAGAGCCCCTTCTTTAATCATATAAAGGCGATTATCGTCTTTCAGATAACTTAGGTTGTTTGCATGAATGCTAGTGTGTTTTCTGTTCCTGTTTTAGTCACTTGTAGCCTACTCTTTGTTGCTGGCTGTAATTCAACTTCTCCACAAGCTGGTGCAAAAGAAGACAGCACCGATGTATCCAATCCTTTGTTACAAGTATCGCAATCAGATGGCATTTTAGTTGCCGATAAAAAGCAATTTCTCAAACAAACTAAGTCGTTAAAAGCGGGTGATACCATTGTACTTGCTGATGGCGTTTGGGAAGATTTTGAAATTTTACTTAAAGGTGTCGGTACACCAGAAAAGCCCATTACGTTAAAAGCGCAAACTAACGGCGGTGTTGTGTTATCAGGGCTATCTAACCTTCGACTAGCAGGTGAGTATCTTGTAGTAGAAGGCTTGGTATTTAAAGACGGATATAGCCCTACAGGTGAAGTGGTATCGTTTAAAGAGAACGACGACAACCTTGCTTATCATTCTCGAGTTACTCAGGTGGTTATTGATGGATTCAGTAATCCAGACAAATTTAACTCTGATAAGTGGGTTGTTATGTATGGTAGGAACAACCGCTTCGACCACAGTCATCTAGAAGGTAAAAGTAATGCGGGCGTAACGATGGCTGTGCGTTTAAATACGGAAGATAGCCAACAAAATCATCACCGTATAGATCACAACTACTTTGGCCCTCGTCCAATTTTGGGATCTAACGGTGGTGAAACCCTTCGCATTGGTACCAGTAAATACTCCTTAAGTGACTCATTTACCATTGTAGAGAATAACTATTTCGACAGATGTAATGGCGAAGTAGAAATCATTTCGAATAAATCTGGCAAGAATCAGTTTTTAAATAATGTGTTTTTTGAAAGCAGAGGTACGCTAACGCTTCGCCACGGCAATGGAAACCTAGTGGAAGGGAATGTGTTCTTTGGTAATGGCAAACACCATACCGGTGGTATCCGTATTATCAATGCCGACCAAACCGTTCGCAATAACTACATGGAAGGGTTAACGGGCATAAGATTTGGTGGCGGCTTTACCGTTATGAATGGTGTGCCGAATTCATCTATTAACCGCTACCACCAAGTTAAAAATGCCAAAATCGATAACAATACGTTGGTGAATTTGGACAATATCAACCTTGCAGCAGGTAGTGACGCAGAACGTACGGCAACGCCTATCAATAGCAGCTTCGCGAACAACGTAGTGGTAAATAATAGCGGCGAAAATCCATTTAAAATTTTTGATGATGTATCAGGAATTACATTTAAAAATAACCTAGCCAGCCAATTGCCTCAAGATGAACTAGCGCAAGGCTTCGATGTTAAAAATATCGAATTAGTGCGTGGCGAAAATGGGTTGTTGCAAAGTAAGCAAGCTCAGCAATTAGATATTGGCGCACCAGCATCTTTAAGCCCAACGCTAAAAGAAGACACAGGTGTAAACTGGTATGAGAAAGCTGGCTTACCCATAGATTTTGATTCGAGTAAAACAGTTAGCGTGAGCTCTGCGGATGAGCTTTACAGCGCAGTAGCCGAAGCAGAAAGCGGAAGCACAATACTGCTGAAAGCGGGGAGTTACTCGCTGAATAAGCAGCTACAGGTGAAAAGCGTAGTAACACTAAAAGCTGAGTCACCGCGCTCAGTTACCCTTTACCCCATGCGCTCTTTAATGATTGAGATTGAAGATGGGGGAAGCTTAAAACTTGATGGGTTGAATATATCAGGTAAAAAATCGCCAGACAGCGCTGGCAATGTGCTTATCCGCAACACTAAGTTACCTACCTTGTTTAATCACAAGCTTGCCATTCATAACACTCACATTACCGACTTGAATGTGAACCATTCCTCTCATGTATTCGATGCGGGTTACAGAAGCTTAGCCGACAGTATCGATATTACTGACAGTGTGTTCAAAAACATTACCGGTGACGTACTACGTTTAGACAAAGAGCAAGATGACTTAGGTATTTACAATGCCGAATACGTCATCATTAAAAACTCTACTTTTTCAAACATTGAAGGTGCCATTGCAAAAATTTATCGCGGCGGCACAGATGAAAGTACCTTTGGCCCGCACTTCACGCTAACTAACAGTGATATATCGAATGTTGGAAAGGGTAAACGCAATAAATCCAAGTCTTCTATTTTTCTATTGGGTGTGCAGCAGAGCCTAATTAGCGGCAATACGTTTGTAGATAGCAAGCTAGTGACTATCGATCACACGGTAGGTGAGCCGCAAACTCAAATTCTCAATAACACCTTTGATTCTACGCCACTTCCTGAAGTGACCGAAACCTTTACTAAAGGGGCATCAACGGCGACGGTAAAAGGGAACCAGTCGAAGTGACACCCTGCGGGCTAACGCTTTAGACAGTACGCTTTATAAAAATGACGACGAAGTAATATTAGGTAAGGTAGTAACATGAAGAATTTGAGATGGTGGGTAATTGCACTGGTTGCACTGGCAACGGTGATTAACTACATAGATAGACAATCGCTTAGCGTATTGTGGCCGTTTATGGGAAAAGAAATTTACCCTGATAAAACGGATGCCGAATTAAAAGAAGTGTACGGTATCATTAGTATTGTATTTCTTTTTTCCTATGCCTTCGGTCAAGCCATATTTGGTAAGGTTTTTGATTGGGTAGGAACGCGCATTGGGTTTGTTCTTTCTATTGGTATTTGGTCGATTGCCACCGTGCTGCATGCCTTTGCGCAAGGGATACTAACCTTCAGTGTGTTCCGCGCTATCTTGGGTGTTTCAGAGGCGGGTAACTGGCCTGGAGCTGCTAAGGCTAACGCTGAGTGGTTTCCCACTAAAGAGCGTGCTTTAGCTCAAGGTATATTCAACTCTGGTGCAGCCATTGGCGGCATTATTTCTATACCTCTCATTGCCTACCTTGCCTTATTTTTCAGTTGGAAAGCAATCTTCGTAATAGTGGGTTGTACTGGCCTGCTTTGGCTTATTCCTTGGATCATCGTGGTTAAATCGCCACCAGGTTCACACCCTTGGATCACTGACGAAGAAAGAGAGTACATTCTTACAGGCCAAAGAAACGAAGCTACCAACGCCGATGGCAGTGCTATTGCCGAATACACACCTACAACAGGGCAGTTGTTATCTCATAAACAAAGCTGGGGCGTAATTATTGCCACCGCTGCAATCGATCCCATCTGGTGGCTATTTATTGTTTGGATCCCCACCTATTTAGTTGAAGTTTATGCCATGGATGTGAAGGGCTTGGCTATTTATGGTTGGGTGCCTTATGTAGGTGCTATGTTAGGTGCTTGGTTTGGCGGGCTTCTTGCGCAAAATAGACTAGGAGCAGGTTGGTCGGTAAACAAAGCCCGTAAGTTAGTTATTACGCTTGGTTGCTTAATCATGTTGCCAGCACTGTTGATGTTGTCTAACCCAAACAGTGAAGTTGCTGCGGTACTGATTATGGCAACCATACTGTTTGGCTTTCAAACGGCAATTGGAAACGTACAAACATTACCAAGTGATTTATTCGGCGGAAAGTCGGTAGGTACACTGGCGGGTTTTGCGGGTATGGCGGCTAAGCTAGCGGCAGGGCTTTTGATATACGCAGTGCCTTCGTTAACGGCTGACGGAAGTTACACAGTGGTCTTTGTGATTGGTGCGGCACTCGCCATCGTTGCTACACTAAGTATTTGGGTTTTATGCCCGAAGATTGAACCGGTTGAAGCTAAGCGATAATAATCGCTTAGCTTTACTTTGCTTGTGTTAATTGGGTAGGTAACGTTTATGAAAGCAGTAAAAAAAGCGTTATTACGCAGTGTAGTTGTTATTGCATTAGCACTGACTAATACCCTAGTAGTAAACACTTCTCTGGCAGAAGATTTAGCTGCTACCCACACACTTCCTGATTCACATCAAATACTTGCTCAAGGGGAATTACTTGGTGATTTTAGTTCTCTCGACCCATCAAAGCCACCAAGCGAAAACTTTGACTTATTGAGTTGGACATTAAGCCTACCTACCGACTTAAATAAAGATTTAAAAGCCGATATCATTTATGAAAAAGCGCTAAGTGACAAATTTTCACTCAAACCGCTTTTTTACACTGCCGCTGACGGAGGAATGGTATTTGCCTGCCCTAACGCCGGTGCAAAAACATCAAAAAACACCAAGTACGCCCGAACTGAATTGCGGGAAATGCTCCGCAGAGGTAACTCCCGTTTTAAAACTAAAGGTGTCACTAAGAACAACTGGGTATTTAGCTCGGCACACGGTTCAGTCAAGCGAAAAGCGGGAGCTGTGGAAGGCAGTCTTGAAGCAACCCTTGCCGTAAATCGCGTTTCTACCACCGGAGACGAGAAAAAAGTAGGGCGAGTGATCATTGGGCAAATACATGCTACCGATGATGAGCCCATTAGGCTGTACTACCGTAAACTACCCGGCAACGAAAAGGGCTCAATCTACTTCGCCCATGAAATTAATGGTGGCGACGATGTATGGGTAAACCTGGTAGGAGGCCGTTCTCACACGCTAAAGAATCCAGTAGAAGGCATCGCACTTAACGAAAAATTTAGTTATAAAATCACGGTAAAAAACGATATTTTATTTGTCACTCTAGTCCGCGAAGGCAAACCAAACCTAACCAAAAGTGTTGATATGAGTATAAGTGGTTATAACAAGAATAACCAATATATGTATTTTAAAGCTGGTGTTTACAATCAAAACAACAGTGGGGCAGAGAACGATTATGTTCAAGCCACCTTTTATCATCTAGATAATCAACATTAACCCCCGTTTAATAAGCCCTCTTTCATATAGCCTTTAGCACCTATTCTCTCCGCTCGGGCAGCTGAATATTCAGTGCCTCGCGTTATATTTGGCCGCTCTCTCTGCATACATCCTGCAATTTTATACCCAATATTCACAGTAAAAATAAATTGGTAATAACAATGTGATCACCAATGGTCATAAGGGCGGAGGCGAACTAATCGTATCTATAGACAATATTGTGAATTAAATGTTATCTCAATGGCATGATAATGGTGGCAAAAGTTACTTTATTGTGTTTATATGTTCCAACAGGTTAACAATGTTGTCTTAATGTAATTTCAATTGGTAACCTATAACTCTTTAATTTGGTAATAATAGTTAATTATAAAAATATTGTGCGGTTCACTACTCAATAGCCAAAACCAATAACTCGGAGAATAGAGCCATTATGAAATTAAAAACATTCGCACTTTGTGCAGTTGCAGCAGCGATTACAGGCTGTAATGTTGACACAGATGTTAGTTCAGACAACAACCCTAATACGTTGGGGTCTATTACTCTTTCGGGTACAGCGATTAGCGGCCAAACACTAGATGCAGCCGTAAGCGATCCGGATGGCATTTCTAGTACAGTTACCTATTACTGGTACGCTGATGGCGTTGCTATTGAAGGTGCGAATTCTTCATCATTCACTCTTACTGACGATCAAATTGGTTCACCAATTACTGTTCAAGGGCTATATACCGATGACGGTGGTATTAATGAATCTCACATCAGTGACCCTACCGACGATGTAATGGCCATTGCGTCAGATGCGACAATTACCCTTAGTGGCGACGCACTTGTAGGCTCAACGTTAACAGCCACCGTGGCTGATGAAAACGGAATCGAAAATGCGGTTATTGTTTACGCATGGTTCGCGGACGATACGCAAATAGAAGATGAAGTTACTTCAGAGCTAATGCTTACCGATGCTCAATTCGGTACCGTTATTACCGCCAGTGCTACGTTTGAAGACGACCGAGGTTTTAGTGAGTCTGTCACTTCAGCGGCAACGGATGTAGTGGCGCGAGTTAACTCTGAAGGTGCAGTTGTTATTACAGGTACCCCGACGGTAGGCAATACCCTTACCGCTGAAATTGCTGACGAAGACGGTGCAACAGGTGATATTTCTTACCAGTGGTATGCTGATGATGTGGCTATTGATGGCGCAACCGACAGCACCTACGTGGTAGATGCCTCATTGGTGGGTACTGTGATCACCGTGCAAGTCACCTATGTAGATGACAACGGTTTTGAAGAAGACATTACGTCTGCACCCACTATTCCCGTTACCAGTGTTGCGGTTGACCAAGCGGGTAGCATTGAGATTATGGGCACTGCGCCTTATTTAGCCAGTGCCACATTAACTGCTGAAATCACGGATAACAATGGCGTTGACGAAGCAAACGTTGTGTACACCTGGTCCGCAGACGGTGTTGAAATTGCCGATTCAAACGCTAAAACCTTCACGCCATCGGCTTATGCCGGCGCGATTATCTCAGTCAGCGCTGCTTATACGGATAATGATTCGTTCACCGATACAGTAACAGATGCGCTGGACTCAGTGGTGTATACCCAAGTAGTCGGTGACGCTGCAACGCTTGAGTCTACGCTCGTAACCCTTGCTGATGGTGACGTGCTAGGGTTAAACACCAACACTTACACAGGTATGGCTGCCCTTGAATTAACCAGCGGTATTGAACTTCGTGCCGTTGAAGGTGAAACACCTACCTTTACTGGTGATTTCTGTATTCACGTAGCCAGCACAGCCGATGGTGCAGCAGTAACCGGTTTAACCTTCACTGATATAGATACACTTTCAGGTTCAACCTGTGATAGCGGTGAAGAGGCAATGATTTATTCTGAAGGCGATAACTTCGTTTTCTCACAAAACACCATGGGCAATGAGCAAGCTACATTGAACTACCCAGATGATTCATTTCATTGGATGGTATTGAAAGGCAGCGGCGCCTTGATTGAGCGTAACACTTTCTCTGGTCGCTCAGTGGCCGCAGAAGGCTCTATCATCAAGCTATCTTCTTCTGGTTCTGACCACGTTATTCAATATAACTTGTTTAGCGAAAGCCCAAATGACAACTTTGATAATTCAAGTCTTCTTCTACTTAACTTAGGTAGCACTACAGGTGACGACTCGGCCGACATGGCTAACTTCACTGTTCAGTACAACTTAATTGACAATGTGACTACTGGCCGCCGCTTAATGCGTGTTCAAACCTCAGGTGCAACAATCAAAGGCAATACTATTGTAGATGCTAGCGGTGGTATTTCACTAGAGGACGGCGGTTTTAATACGGTTAGCGATAACATCATTATTCGTACATCCGATATTGTAAGCTCTGACGATAGACCAAGCGGTGTGTTAGTAACACCATTAGGCCACACCGTTACCAACAACTACATTGCTGGTATTCGCTCTGGTAACAAAGAAGCTGGCGGTATCGTATTTACCGTAAACCCATTCTCTCAAGCTGATGGCGGTGTTCCGAATTCCGGTAACCAGGCGGTATTAGATGGTTCTGGCGACCTATCGCTTACAGTAACGAACAATACTGTACTTAATTCACTTCAGCCTATTGTCTTCAGTACTGAGATTGGTTCGAAAGCCGGTGTTAGTGATTGTGACGACTTAGCCGAAACCTCAACACTATACGGCCTTAGTAATCAATTTTTCGTTATCGACTTTGACGCTAACTTAATTGCAAATGGCTTGAACAATGACGCTTCGACTGAAGGGTTGTACTTAAATGCAAGCGGCGATTTTAGTGACCATTCCTTCGAGTACGACTGCGACCTAATTAACCACACAGAATCAACCCTGACTAACAACTTTGGTTTCAGCGACAGCTACATGTCGGGTGACCGTTCAGACGACTGGGTAGATATCAGAAATATCGATGGCAATGGCGAGTTTGATACCGATGGTGCCATTGACCAAGACCCTGCCGGAAATGGCAAAGAAGTTCCTGAATTTGTAGTTGCTGAAAGCACGCTTATCGAAACAGACGGAAGTGGTGCTCAGGCAGTTGCTGGTGCAAAAGGCCTTTACTACATCCAAGCAGCAGATGTGGGCGTAGGTTCCACTTGGACGGCAGATGATGAATAACACAACACACACAGCCCTACACACATTAAAAGACACAACGGAGATCTCGTAATGTCGTTGAAAACACTAAAAAACAAAACCTTGAATGGTGATCAAGTGGAGAATGCTGAATTCACGCTTCGCCCGGTGGCCAAGTGGGTTCGCACTGCAATAATTGCTAGTGTAGCCACTACCAGCGCGTTCTCACTTCACGCTCAAGAAGCCAATGTAACTGAAGAAGATCAGGCTGACGTCGAAGTTATCGACGTGGTAGGTACACGTAAGACTATCCAAGACCAAATTGCTATTAAGCGTGAGTCTACAACCGTTGTTGACGGTTTGTCTTCAGAGGACATCGGTGACTTGCCAGCCCTTTCAATTGGTGAAGCTCTGGAGTCTATTACAGGTGCAGCCTCTCACCGTGAAAACGGTGGGGCAACTGAAATTACCATTCGTGGCCTTGGTCCTTTCTTAAGCGCAACACATATCAATGGTCGTGAAGCTACCAATGGTAGTGGTGACCGTTCAGTAAACTTCTCTCAGTTCCCTTCGGAACTTGTGAAGAAAGTGGCGATTTATAAAACCCAAGATGCCTCTATGATTGAAGGTGGTGTGGCAGGTGTTATTTCCTTAGAAACGGTTCAGCCGCTAGATTACGGCAAACAACGCATTCAAGGTGAAGTTAAAACCAACTACAACCCAGATGAAAGCAACGTTGATAACTCGCTTCAAGGTGATTTGGGATTTCGCGGTACCTTCAGTTATGTCGATCAGTTTGAATTTGATAACGGACAAGCACTAGGTATTTCTTTTGGTTTGCAACGTCAAGATATCAGCCAGCCAGAAGCCGAATACAGAAGCTCAAGCCCTACAGGTTCTTCGCTATGGGCGTGCTTAAACGACCCTACAAATACCAATGAAGGCTTCTACCGTAGTAGTGCAGGAGACTGTGAAGACCAAGTTAACGGCAGCAGTAACCAAGGCTACGATACTGCTATCGACCCTGAAACAGGCGAAGCGGTTAGCGCTGGATCTCCTTATGCATGGACAGGAAGCAGCCGTAGTTATCGTCAAAACGAAACGTCTGATGAACGTGATGCTTTATTCTTAGCGCTTCAGTTCCAACCTTCTGAGTCTTGGGATATCAATTTTGACGCTCAAGTGTCAGATAGAACACAGCAAGAGTCTCGTCACGACTTAATCTTCTTACAAAAACGTGCAATTCCAGGGCTTACAGGCCCTACGCTAGTAACGAATGATGTAGGTGGTATTTTGCACTGGGAAGGGCAAGATCGTATTGAGTCTTCTGGTGAACAGTTCTCACGTGAAGAAAACTATCGCGGTTATGGTTTAAACATTGAGCACTACGCTACCGATGCGCTAACCGTTAAATTAGATTTAGCCTACTCAAAAACATCTCGTGAAGAGTTACAAATCTCTAACCGAGCTAGAACTGCCGATAGACAATTCTTTAGCTGGGACATGGGAGAGAACATCCCTCATTTCACAGTGACTGATTTCGACGTGACTGATATTTCTAACTATACAGATAGTTTACGTACTCGTATTGATAGAGAGAATACACGTGACAACGAAATTAAATCTGCTCGTTTAGACTTTGAGTATGCATTAGATAGCGAAGTTTTCACCAGCGTACAAGCAGGTTTAAGAACGTCAGAGCTTAGCTTTATCCAGTATGGTGGAAGCCAAGGTAATGGTTCGCGAAACGAGTTTACGCTAGACACAGCTAACGCCGATGCGCTTGAGTTATTGCAAAGCTGCCAAAAAGATTTCCCAGAAACTGATTTCTTAGATAGCGTTTCTGATGGCGATCTTATTACTAACGTTGATAGCGATGGCAACGTTATAGGTAGCGGTTCTTCGTGGGCAACTTACGATAACATTTGTTTCTCTCAAGCTGTGGTTGCGTCTCAAAACGGCGAGTTTGGCTACCCAGAAGTAGAATATGAAAATAGCGGTACTATCGATGTTACGGAGAAAACTAACTCTGCTTACGTGATGGCCAGCTACGATACAGAAATGTTCGACAAATTCATTCGTGGTAACTTTGGTGTGCGTATTGTTGATACCGAAGTCACCTCAGTGGGCTTTAGAAACTCTTTCGATGTTGTTACTGACGAGCTGGGTGTAATTAGCTTAGTGAGCGGTGACTCGCTTGAAAGAATTGAAGGCGGCGGTGATTACACTGAAGTACTTCCAAGCTTTAACTTGGTAGTTGATTACAGCGACGATATTTTAATTCGTGGTGGTATTTACCGTGGTATGTCTCGTGCCGATCCATCTGACTTAGGCTATAGCCGGACATTCCAGACCGATGATGATTTGGCGCCAACTTCACTTGCCGATTTACTAGTAGGTGTTAATGGTTCAGGTAACCCAGATACCCAACCTCTAATGTCGTGGAACTATGACGTTGCATTCGAGTGGTATCCTAACGAAGATTCAATCTTTGCGTTTGGCTTGTACTACAAGCAATTCCAAGGTGGATTCCAACAGCGTACCGTCCTTGAAAACTTCGTTATTGATGGCCAAGAGTTTGCGCTTCCAGTAACCAACTCTGTAACCACTGATGAGGAAAGCGATATCTTTGGTTTAGAGGCGTCTATTGCTTACCGCTGGGATAATGGCCTAGGTATTAAGATTGGCTACAACTACGCTGACACAGACTTCGAATTCGAAGACAGCTTGTACGGTGACACCTTCATCACAGATGTAGATGGCAACACCACGCAGTTAACAGCAGGTATTGTTGACCCAGCTTCGGTACCAGGTTTCTCTGAGCACGTATTCAGTACTCAGGTTTACTACCAAATTGGCGATTTAGATACTGCCATTATTTACAAATATCGTAGCGAATACTTCCAGCCTTACACCAGTAACGGTACTCGTTTACGTTACGTAGATGAAGTAGGAGTATGGGAAGCACGTATGTCCTACAAAGTTAACGAACATGTTCGTGTAAAACTTGAAGCGATTAACTTGTTCAGTGCACCTAAGTCACAGGATTACTATGTACAAGGTAACCTAGGTGAAGTGAACGATTACGGCCCTCGCTTGTTCGCCGGTATTAGCTTGAAGTACTAACTAATAGCAAATTAGGGGAGGGCTGGTTTTACAGTTTTACCCTAACCAATATAAAAAATGGCTGCCTCTGGGCAGCCATTTTTATTTTAGACGCTAAAAGTTTACTTATTCACTTTGAGCATAACCAGTGTGGCTATTTTTAATCTCATAGAAAGTAGCTTGTGCGAATTCATCCGGCTCGCTTGAGTTATTAAGGTGGTACACACCCACTTTAAAATAGTGATATTGGCCATCTTCATCGTACTTACTTTCACTCATATCATAGTGCGCAGCAATATCAGGTTTGCCTTCTCGGCTAATCGTTACCGTTAGCAAATTTACATTTACGTTAATGTGGTAACTGAACTTTTCGTCCAGTGCAATACCATCAGATGGGTTGCTTGCTGAATTGCTTCTTGAACCAATGAGTTCGACGTAGGTCTCAATATTGTCACCTTCGGCGTCCTCAACGCGACTCTCGTGGGCAAAGTACACTGAACCTAATTCATTACCCGGTAGCTTGCGATAATACAAGCGAATAGGTTCATCATCGTTTGCGTGAATCTGCCCTATAACCAGCCTACCGATTTGGTAATTTTCACCTGTGGTAGTTACATTGTTTACCGCCAAAGTCACTCGTAAATCACCATCTACACCGCCAGCCGCTTGCTGTCCTTCATCTGAAGCACTGCCGAACACCCAGTTATTTTTGTTCACACCTTGTGTGCTAATGGAACGATCGCCTCTTCGCAGCATTTCTCGCAGCTCAACACGCACATAGTTGGTGTTGGTCGATGTTTTAAAGCCATAGCTTGGTGAGCGCATGACAATGCCGTTATCATCCGACGCATAAAAGAATTCTGAGTTACTGTAGCCGCTAGCAAGCTCAGTTTCATAGATAGAGTCGGATGTCCCACTATCATCCTCATCGGTAGGCACACTTAAATACCAATCAACTAGCTCAATACCTACCTCGTTGGGCAACACGTCAGTGTAGATGCCAGTGGCGTCTTCACAGCTGTGCACTTGCACTTCAACAATACCATTGTTGGTATTATCACTATTGCCTAGGCCAACAATGTTGACATAGCGCGCTTGCGACGCGTCGACATTGACGAGTTCGAAGCCACTTTGGTTACCCTTCGATTCCGCTTGAGTGAGAACAGATGTCCAAGTGTTTTGGTCGTCAGAGGTTTCAACTGAAAAACTCGCTATGCGTTCGGCACCTTTGAACCATTTAATTGCGAGCGCCCCCACTGTTTTTGACGCACCTAAATCTAATGTAAGAGTTTTGTTCACCCCGTCATTTGACCATCTTGATATAGAAGCGGTGTTTCCGTCGATAGCATTAGCAGGTGAGAATGCGGTTGCTGAACTGCCATCATCGCTTGCACCTACTAAGGTATGCATTTCGTTAGTGCAAACTTCTACTACAGGGGTTTCAACAGCAGGAGGCGAGGGAGTTTCAACAGAAGATGTACCGCCGGAACTTCCTCCTCCACCGCAGCCTGTTAGCAGTAGTGGAACGAACAACGAGCTGGTTAGAAGAGGAAGGTAAGAACGATTGGTCAGTACTTGTTGAGAAAACACAGCGCACTCCTTAATGTAAACGCAATGTAATTAATTGGTTTCAAGTATATAGGCGTAGGTAGTTTTATCCAATAATTATGTCATACCAAAAAGCCGCGTTGTTCTTACACTTTGGTAAATCCGTAATGGTAGGGGCTTTAGTCGCTAAATATATTAAAGAAGAGTAGGAAGGATTAAAAAAACCGCTTAAGGTGAATTAAGCGGTTTAATATCAAGTGATAGATTCGAGCTGTCGGCTTAACCTACCAAATGGGTTATAGAGTATCTGTCTCGGGTCTCGCTTGATTTCTTTTTAATTTCTTCAAGCGCTTTTGCTTCTGAAGCTTCGAAAAGCGCGTTGATCAAACGATTAAAATGCCCGTGCATCGCCGCTCTAGCGCTTTGTGAGTCTCGTGATTTCAATGCTGTAAAGA
The DNA here is from genome assembly GCF_902506055.1 of Alteromonas sp. 38. Taxonomy (NCBI): domain Bacteria; kingdom Pseudomonadati; phylum Pseudomonadota; class Gammaproteobacteria; order Alteromonadales; family Alteromonadaceae; genus Alteromonas; species Alteromonas sp. 38. The sequence continues at coordinate 3,835,421 of NZ_LR733300.1, read as the reverse complement.
TACGCTTATGTTCTTCAAGACGGTCTTTGCTACTCGTACCACACACACTTTTATATGATGAGACAATCTGCGGTTGAGATTCTCTTAATTTCCAATAATGCTGAATAGATAACACCAACGCGTTATTACGTGTAGCCTTGGCTATAATAGAGTGAAATTCTCTATCGGCTTTTTCCGGCTCGTCGTCGTTTTCCATTGCAATAAGAGTATCGTTAAGACTACTAAGCTCTTCGTCGGTGATTGAAAGGGCCGCCAGTGCAGCAGCTTCGCCCTCTACCAACGCGCGTGCTTGAGTAAGCTCAAAAGCACTAATACGTTGCACTTCACTTTGTTGAGGCTGATTGTCTAGCACGTAAACACCAGAACTTACTTTAACTTCCACGCGGCCTCGCACTTCAAGTGCAATAATGGCTTCTCTAATGGTAGGTCTGCTGACATCAAAATTTTCAGCAAGTTCTCTTTCTGGTGGCAAGCGACTTCCAGGGGGATATCGGCCAGCGTCGATTTGCGCTTCTATTTTTTCAACGATATGCCAGAACATGCGACGATTTTTCATCAACTAAACCTTATAACTGCAATAATTAGGTACAAACAGATACAACTTAATCGGTTAAATTGTACTTATTGTTCAACACAATTCAATTGCTTTAAAAGGTTCAAGCATACCGGTGCCTAGCTACGTTTGTTCTGCTAATTTCGCTAACAAAACCTACCATTTAAAACAATCAATTCAGGATATTCTACGTCTTATTCTACAAATACAGAAGTATTTGTTAAAAGAGGCTTATCAAATCATATATTTAAGTGCGCCAACGGGGCTAAAATTAAACTATTTACATCCGCAAGCACTCAAAAACTAAGGGTTTCAAGGATTTTATCTACTCTTAGTTATAGCATATAGGCTCGATTGGTCAACAATTCGAGCCATTTTTTACGCCTTGGCTTATAAATTGGTTAACATTTTACGTTCGGTTTTTACTGTTTTTTCTATTCGGCGTTAACATAATTGTTTATTCATAATCATGTTACGAACCCGGTTTCCAAAGACAGTATGAATATCCACTCATGAATTTTTGCCTAGATATTAAAAGATTTTGAGTATTGCTGCAGCTCTAAGGAGCAACCACTTCTGAGCTCTCCTCCATAGGCGCTGGTACTAATTATGTGAGCAGGAACAAGGGGGAGTGGGTATTCACCTTAGTAGCCGCCTTCACCTTCTCCTCCTTTTGAATGAATAAAACAGCGCTATTGCAGGATGTGTTTGTTAACGATGAATGTTTAGCATAGACACGTCTATTTAGTAATTATGGTGTAGCCATGTCGGGATTTAAGAAAATATCCAGTGCCATCGTGGCCGTCTTCATCGTGTGCTTTATTGTCTTCTCCTGTTCGGTCTATTTCCAAATTCGCCAAAATATAAACGATGAAACATCAAGCGCGCTAAACCAAGTGCAAGAGATGCTCAAAGCGAATATGAATGCTGGCGATATTAAAGCAGTTGCAGAGCAAAGCCCGCATTTATCGGTAACCGGCTTTACTGGTCGGTTATCAATGCCTGCAAATAATCATTCTGATAATCGGCCTATCTATCTTCCCATCCATGAAAATCAATATTTGGTGGTAAGAGCACACGATACTGCCGAGTTAGTTCAAAACATGAACCTTTTTTGGCTAGTGGCCGCGTTGTTTTTTACAACGCTGAGCGTGTTGCTATTTACGCTTAAGGTTGCCGTAAGGCAGCGGTTGAAGCCTTTAAATCAACTGGGAGACGCGCTGCAACAACTTGTAGACGGTAAAGCGACTAACAATTTTGAAGACAGTGATATTAAAGAAGTAAAGCGGGTTATAGGGCAATTTCAGCGTTTACAATATTCACTGCAAAGCAAAGAAAGGCAGTTGGTTAAAATAGATAAGAAGTTAGCATTGTTGCAGGAACAAGAAAGGAGTTACCTGGCTAGAGAGTTACACGACAATGTAGGACAGCTACTTACCACTATTAAAGCCCACGCCTACATCTTAGTGAATTCAAATGAGCCCAGTATGCTCGAGTTGTCAGCCAATAAAGTGCAGGCCATGAGCCAGCAAATCAGTGACGCCATCCGACACTTAACCGCCCACCTTCATCCGTTAGTGTTAGACAGAGTATCGTTGCAGCAATCCCTTGAAAAACTGGTGTTCGAACAAGAACTAGCTCAGCCTAAAACCGAGTGGCAAGTTTCTATCAATTTGAACAAATTTGCCCAAGAGCATGAGCGAGATATTCATATTTATCGCTTCGTTCAGGAAGCAATTAATAATGTGGTAAAACACGCCGATGCGTCAAAAGTATGGGTGCATATATCTGGTGATAAGCAAGGGCTTACTATCAATATTAGAGATAATGGAAAAGGGTTTGACGGGGGCGTCATTGAAAATGTTGGTATGTCATCTATGCAAAGCAGAGCGAGGTGTATTGGCGCTACTTGCGCGGTAAAATCACCCAAAGAGGGTGGTGTAAGGGTTCAGTTGTCGCTTAGTTTGCTCGACACTGAAGACTTGCGCCAGGTTAACGTGGCATGAATATCTTGCTAGTAGATGACCATGCTGTAGTCAGAGAGGGCTATAAAGCTTTACTGAATGCCATGTTGCCTGAATACACAGTGCTGGAAGCCGCTGACGGCCAGCAAACTCACCATTTATTGAAAATGTTTACCATCGACACGTTAGTTCTGGATATTAATCTTGCGAAAGAGAGTGGATTACTATTAGCCTCCGACTTTTTGGCTAAGCAGCCTAGTTTGAAAATCATATTTTTTAGTATGTTTGAGGATTGCGCGATTTTGCAGCGTGCCATGCAAACTGGTGCTATGGGGTATATCAGTAAAAGTAGCCCGCCAGATACACTTATATCAGCCATAAAAGTGGTGGCCAAAGGGCAAAAATACATAGAACGTTCATTGGCGGTTAATTTGGCTAATCAATTGTTGAACGCCGATGTCGATATTGCTGAAAAATTGACGAAGCGTGAGTTTGAAATCTTCATCGCAACGGCGATGGGTAAAACTCGCTTTGATATTGCCAATGAATTAGCCCTGTCTGCGAAAACAGTGTCGAACGCGCTAACAGTGATAAAGCGAAAGTTAAATACCGTCCCTTCAGAATTTGCTGAGCTGGCAACAAAACATGGCTATGTTGGCAAGGCATAGACTTTTTCCCCTCCTAAAGTAGGAGCCAAATCGGCCTATCGCATTATGGTAGATTAGCTGCAAAAGTACGATTATCAAATGACACAGTAAACGATAACTAGCAGCGTGTTGACGCGCTAAGCATTCAAAAAAGGTGTCATTATGATTTACGCAAATCCAGGAAGTGAAGGTTCAGTACTCAGTTTCAAAGAAAGTTATGGTAATTTTATCGGTGGCGAGTGGGTTGCACCGATTAAAGGTGAATACTTTATCACTACGTCTCCTGTAGATGGCAGCGATATAGCACAGATTCCACGTTCTACGGCTGAAGATATTGAGCTGGCTATTGACGCTGCCCATGCTGCCAAAAAAGGGTGGGCAGATACGTCTGTGGCTGAGCGTTCAAATATTTTGTTAAAAATCGCCGACCGTATTGAAGCTAACCTTGAAATGTTAGCGGTAGCGGAAACATGGGATAACGGTAAGGCCGTGCGTGAAACACTTAACGCCGACGTCCCATTAGCCGCTGACCACTTCCGTTATTATGCTGGCTGTATACGTAGCCAAGAAGGCACTATCGGCGAAATTGATAAGAACACAGTGGCTTATCACTTCCACGAACCATACGGTGTAGTAGGGCAAATCATTCCATGGAACTTCCCACTACTTATGGCGGCATGGAAACTCGCACCGGCTATCGTGACCGGTAATGTAGTGGTGTTAAAACCTGCAGAACAAACGCCAGTGTCTATTTTAGTTTTCGCTGAACTTATTCAAGACTTGCTACCGCCAGGCGTGCTTAATATTGTAAATGGGTTTGGCGCAGAAGCGGGCCAAGCGCTTGCCACAAGTACCCGAATTGCCAAAATCGCATTTACAGGTTCCACGCCAGTGGGCGAGCATATTCTTCGCTGCGCGGCTGAAAATCTTATTCCATCTACGGTTGAACTAGGCGGTAAGTCGCCGAACCTTTTCTTCCCCGATATCATGGATCATGAACCTGAGTTCATTGATAAATGTGCCGAAGGTTTAGTACTTGGTTACTTTAACCAAGGTGAAGTGTGTACTTGCCCATCTCGTGCGGTTATTCACGAAGATATCTACGATGCCTTCATGGATAAAGTGATTGAAAAAATTCACAAGATTAAGCGTGGCAACCCGCTTGATACCGAGACAATGGTAGGTGCACAGGCTTCTAGCGAACAGTTTGATAAAATCCTTAAGTACATTGATATAGGTAAATCAGAGGGCGCTGAAGTTGTGACTGGTGGTGAAAAAGAGCAGTTACCAGGTTTAGATAAGGGTTATTACATTCAGCCCACTATTCTAAAAGGGCATAACCAAATGCGTGTGTTCCAAGAAGAAATTTTTGGCCCCGTCATAGCAGTACAAACCTTTAAAACTGAAGAAGAGGCCATTGAAATTGCGAACAATACCAGCTTTGGTTTAGGTGCTGGGCTTTGGAGCCGAGATGCGAACATTGCCTTTAGAGTAGGCCGAGCTATTGAAGCTGGGCGCGTGTGGACCAACTGTTATCACCTTTACCCAGCCCATGCCGCATTTGGTGGTTACAAAAAGTCGGGGATAGGCCGTGAAACTCACAAAATGATGATGGATCACTATCAGCAGACTAAAAACTTGCTGGTGAGCTACGACATCAATCCACTTGGTTTCTTTTAATTAAGTGGGAAGGCAGCACCTAGGTGCTGCCTATTTCTTTATGTTGAAAGCGTTGCTATTCTTTTTTGTTACGATAACCTCTATATCGTTAGCCTTTGCGCAATCAGACGCCACTGAGATCCCTGAAGACGTTCACCAATTATTTCCTACCGCTACCCGAATAGGCGATGCGCACGCTGACATTAACGTAATACCAGTTTATCAATTACAGCAATTGCTGGGGTACGTGTTTGAATCGAAAGATTTTGTCGACTTTATAGGTTTCTCTGGAAAGCCAGTCAATGTGATAATTGGACTGGATACTCAAGGTGATTTTGTCGATCTTGCCATTAAAAAACACAGTGAACCTATCTTTTTGCATGGACTAGGGGAACAATCGCTAAGGGATTTTATCGCGCAATACAAAAGCCACAATGTGAAAGAACGTTTCGTGGTGGGAGGGAAGAGCCATGTAGGTAACAACGCGACCTACTTTGATGGCGTGACTAAAGCCACGGTATCGGTATTGGTCATTAACGATACTATCGTGACGTCGGCGTTGGCGGTAGCGCGGGCTAAATTAGATGGCTTTGTGCTACCCAGCACACGAATTATTGATCCTGACTTTTTTGAAACTCTAACCTTTGAGCAACTTGTAAAAGCCGGCTATATCCAAAAACAAACCATTTACCGTAACGAAATAGATGGCCTTGAAACCGAAATTATCGACGCTGCAGATAGCGTTACCGACCCGCAAGCGCCCCTATTTTCTGAACACTTTTATGGCTTTCTTAGTTTACCTATTGTGGGGAAAAACCTACTACAGGAAGAGGAATATATCAGGCTTCAAGAGAGCTTAAAGCCTGGCGAAGTGGCCTTGTTGGTAATGAATACCCAAGGCTTTAGTTTTGTTAGTAATGAATTTATCCCCCAAACCGCGCCCGAGTTTTTTCGTCTATCGCAATCCGCATTTACTATCGATGCTAGAGATTTAGATTTTTATAGTTTTTATGATCCTAGCTTTAAACAACCAATGCCAGAATTTGAAGGCATTAAGGTACTTAGGATTAAATCACAAGGTGGGCTATCGCTTGACCAAGAAATGGATATCTCCATTAGTTTGCCTTACAGCCCACGATTTATGGAACAAGATGAGCATTTATTTACCCACACTTTTTTGTTACCTGATGCGCTGTTCATGGAAAACCCCGATGCACAACAAAATGCTGTTGTGCCGCTTTGGAAAAAATTGTGGCAAAGCAGATGGTTGGAACTCAGTATTACGATTGTTTACCTAGTTGTGCTTTCACTTTTTTTTGGTTTCCAACGAAAGCTAATGAAATATACGCGAATGGTGCATATAGTCAGAGGAGCATCATTGCTCTTTGTCTTGTTCTTTATCGGCATATACGCACAAGGGCAATTGTCGGTCGTCAATATTTATACATTGTTACTCGATTTAGCCGATGGCTTTTCTATTGAAGTATATCTGCTTGACCCTGTCATCTTTGTATTGTGGTGCTTTGTATTTGTGTCGTTATTTATTGTGGGGCGAGGGCTGTATTGCGGCTGGTTATGTCCCTTTGGGGCGCTTCAGGAGATCATGGCAATTGTTGCACAAAAATTGAAAATAAGGCAGATTCGAATAAAGCCAAAGCATCATAAATATGCGCAAAAACTTAAGTATGTGATGCTGATTGGCTTGGTTGCAACGTCGTTTTACTCACTGACATTGGCCGAGAAACTGGCCGAGATTGAGCCATTTAAAACCTCAATCACGCTCTATTTTGTGCGCTACTGGCCGTTCGTACTTTATGCACTTCTACTACTAGGATTTAGCTTAAAAATTCACAAAGTCTATTGTCGCTACCTTTGCCCGTTAGGCGCTGGTTTAGCCATTTTAGGTCGCTTTCCTATCGTGAAGCTTTTAGAACGTCGCAAAGAGTGTGGTAACCCATGCCAACTGTGTAAGCAGAAAAAGTGTGGCGTAGATGCCATCGAGCAAAACGGCAGCATTGATTACACAGAATGTGTACAGTGCTTTGAATGTGTCGTAACGCTAGATAATCCCAATTTATGCAAAATTGATAAATATAAGAAAAATAAGGTGCCAACACGTGTCAAAAACTTCCATCCTGTCCGCGCTGAGTAAACCTGCAAGTCAATCAGCGCATACCGCCTACTTAGCGGCAGATGCATGTCACGATGTGGCCAGTGAAATACTATCTAATGCGACGCTTGATGAAATCGAGTTGGTACTTTTCCACACATCACCATCATTTGATTTAGATGCCGTAGCGCAGAATATGACGTCGCTTTTTGCCAATGTACCAACGGTAGGCTGCACCAGTGCGGGGGAGTTTAATCAAAATGGGTACTGCACAGAACGTCTTATTGTGGTTGCTTTTTTAAAGTGTGAATTCTCCATTGCTACGGCATTGGTTTCAAACTTAGATGAAATCAATTTTAACGAGGCTCACGACATTGCAAGCGGCTTACGCAATACCCTGCAAGGAAGAGATAAACGATATGATACCAATCAGCATTTTGTTATTTCCGTATTAGATGGGCTTACCCGCCACGAGGAGCACTTTCTCGAAACGTTCGCCACAGCGTTTGGCAATATTCCTCACTTAGGAGGAAGTGCCGGCGATGATTTAAAGCTTCAAGCCACCTATGTTTTTTATAATGGAAAGTTTCATCAGAATGCAGCAGTGTTAATGTTGGTAGGAACCGGTAAGCCTTTCTCGGTTTTTTCAGTAGACCACATAGACTCACCTGTATCTAAACTGGTAGTGACCAATGCCGACCCAGAATCTCGTACGGTTTACGAAATTAATGGTGAACCTGCAGCCCAGTACTACGCCAGTTTACTTGGCCTAAACGCTTCTGATCTAACCCCTGACGTATTTTCAGTATTTCCGTTAGCGGTATTAGTGGGTGGAAAGTATTTTATTCGCTCTATTCAAAAAGTTGATTTAGCGACTAATGCGATCACTTTTTACTGTGCAGTAGATATTGGCATTATTCTTACTTTTGTTCAGCTTGGTGATTGTATTGATGCCATGGAACAAAAATTGGAAAGCTTGAGCCGTGAAGTAGGAGAAGCTGAATTTGTTTACGCGTGCGACTGTTTCTTAAGGCGTATTGAAATAGAGCAAAATAAAAATGAGGCTGAAATTCAGCGGCTCCAAGAAAAATACCGTGTCGCGGGGTTTAACGCTTATGGTGAGCATATCCATTCTGTACACCTAAACCAAACCTTTACGGGGGTGTACTTTGCCAAAGGTTAAATCGACTCGACAACCAGGTGCAATCGAACTCACTCAAGATATTGAGATGAGTAATCTTCGTAGAGAACTTGCGCGTCAGAAAGAAGAAAATGAAAAGCTGGAAAAAATTAATGCTGCGCTTATGTACCGTATTGAAGAAGGCGGCTTCGATCACCATAGTTACCGGGCTTTTGAACACGCGGTACAGCTATCTGAAAAGGTCAATGAAAAAACCGAAGCCCTGCAAATTGTACTGCAAAAGTTAGAAAAATCGAATGCCGAAATAGCAAGAGCCCATCAAGAGACCAATCAGTTAAAGCAGCGCTTGAATGATGCTATTGAAAGTATCAACCAAGCTATGGTGTTACTCGATAGCAAAGGGGCGGTGGTTTATTTCAATCGGCACTTTACCTCCGTGTGGGACAACCATTCAATTACGCCCAAAATTGGCGACCATTATTATGATATTACTCAACTCGCTAAGCATTTAGGGATAATCCGCCGTGTACTTCCTCCAGACTCTGAAGGTCGTGTCATCTATCAACTGTCTAATAGCCGCTGGTACCAACTCACTATCCGTCGCACCCAAGAAGGCGGCAAAGTTATCTTGTTCAACGATATTACCGAAGTGAAACTGAATGAGTCGAACCGGTATGAGCAGGTTATTAAAGAGAAAAATAAACTGCTGCAAAGCCTTATCGATAGTGTTGATGTCGGTATCTTGCTGATAAACCAAGAGGGCGGTGTTGCCTTCTGGAATAAGACGTTTTTAACTCAATCAAATGTGTCGAAGCAAACCTTATTCGATTGCAAAAATATTTATACCTTGCAAATGCATGTGGATTGGAGCGGTTTAAACCTTGAGAAAGGGGGCGATACCACCCAAATTATCAACGAAAACTTGGTAGTAGACAGACGTATTACCATTTTACCCGATGGTAACACCCTGTGCACCTTTACTAATGTCACTTCTCAGCATCATTATGCGGAAACCTTAAAACAAAATGAAAGTTGGATCCGTATGATCACCGATAATGTGCCCGCACTTATCGCCTATATCGGCACAGATAAAAACTTCTTATACACCAACAAGGGTTATCGAGATTGGTATGGGCTAGGAGAAGAACCCTTGTACGGCGTAGCGATGGAACAAAGCCACCTCAAACACGTCTATCCTCGACTTATCCATTATGTAGAACGGGTTAATCGAGGCGAGATTGTCAGTTTCCAAAGTGAGGAGACTAATGCTCACGGCGAAACGGGTTTCTTGCAAAAAGTCTATCTGCCTCATTTTAACAACAAGCAAGAAATAGAAGGGCATTTTGTATTAGCTACTGATGTGTCGGAACAAGTAAGAAGTAAACAACAACTGCAAGCAGCGAAAGATCAGCTTGAGTCAAATGTCGAAAAGCGTACCCGAGAACTCAATCACGCCAATATCGCGCTACAAGAAGCGATGAATTCTAAGAGTAAGTTTTTAGCGGCCATCAGTCATGATTTAATGCAGCCCTTAAGTGCGGCTATTTTGTTCAATGAGTCTTTACGAGATCAAGTACAAGCCTCGGCGGGCCCAATCGTTAGTGCCTTAGATAATTCACTGTCTGATTTGAACAGCCTAATACGCACACTCATTGAGACCTCGAAGTTAGATGCGGGTTTAGTGCAGCCTGATAAACAGCGTGAGAATGCACTCCCTTTGCTAACACAGTTAGCCGAGGAGTTCAGTCACATCAGCCAAGACTATCAGGTGAATTTTCGCTACAAATTTCAAGACGCTATTGTCCATACAGATGTAAGTTTACTATCTCGAATTTTGCGTAACTTACTGAGTAATGCAATGAAATACGGTGCAAAAGGAAAAGTACTTTTTACTGCAAGGACGATGAGCAACCATCTTCGCATCAGTATATACGACCAAGGCGTGGGAATAAGCCAAGCAGACCAAACTGTAATCTTCAAAGAATTTAGTCGATTGGAAAATGACTTTAACTATTCTTATAGTTTGGGGCTTGGTCTTTATATCGTAGATAAGATGAGTCGGCTACTAGAGCATGATATCAGTGTTTTATCTACGCAAGGGGTAGGATCTTGTTTTACTTTATCGGTGCCCCTTGCATCTGTTCAAGAAGTTGAGCACGAGGCTACGGTTGATGCCATGCCTCACGATAGCTTGCCTGATAATCTTTTAGATAAGCAAATTTGGCATATCGACAACGACACCAATATGCGAATAGCCATGCAAACACTATTCGAAAATTGGGGAATGGAGGTGGTTACATTTGCTGGTTTTGCGCAATGCATGGCGGTGATGCACAACTGCTTTGACGACTGTGATTTGCTTATCGTCGATTATCATTTAGATGACGGAGAGAACGGACTGGAAATTGCGAAGCATATTAAGCAAATACTGCCCGCTATGCCAATCTTGCTGTGTACCGCCAATCACTCAAAAGCGCTAGTAAATGAGTTAGAAGGGACGAATATACAGTTGTTGCACAAGCCGATTAATTCAATACGTTTAAAACAAGCACTTAAATCGGCGGTTTCTTAAGTGCAGCTCACTAAGGTCAATGGATGACAGGCATTAGTTAGTACGTGTTGAGTACGTGCTAGTTAAATACGTACTGATTAAAATCGATATTGGCAGCACTGGCGACCACTTTTACTCGATTGCTTGCCCCTAATTTTTTCAAAATAGATGAAACGTGTGATTTCACGGTTGTTTCTGAAATATTGAGCTCATAAGCAATAACTTTATTCGCTAGCCCTTGTGTTAAATATTTTAAAACAGCTAATTCCTTTCTGGTTAATGAACGAATTTGGTCAAGAGAGATAGCATCTTCTTTTTTCACGCGGTTTCTTACCGACGATGTGCGCAAAATTTCAGAAGGTAGGCATACGTTGCCCTCGAAGATAGATTCGACCGACGTGGCAATCTCTTCTATTTTACTGCTCTTTGATATGAACCCTACTGCACCATAAGAAATGGTTTGCAGAATGTTGTGCTTTTCCGTTTCCGCCGAGATGATAACAACAGGAAGATTAGGGTGTTGGTTCCTAATTTCAAGTAAACCATTGAGCCCACAGGTTTCAGGCATGTTCAAATCTAGCATCACAAGATCGAAAGCAGGATCGGCTTCGAGTAACTCAAGCGCTTCAGACAGTGAATTAGCTTCAAGGGTTTGAGAGTCGGGAAATTTTTTTCCTAATATCGTCACCATGGCGTGACGAAAAATAGGGTGATCGTCAATGATAAGAATTCTTTGCATACTATTACTACCTTCGGCTTAGTAAGTACCCAAATGCACTCACACAATACGTAATCTACCACTATGTTTGTTAAATTCATTTTAACAAAATAGTTACAACGTGGGCAAGCAAATACGACCGAAGTCTTATAACAAAAAAGCCTTAAAATTCATCATAAATTTCTTAAAAGTACTTTACGCTTTTGTTGATATTCTTCTTCTGTAATTAGCTCCTCTTTTCTAAGCTTTTCAAGGATTTTGAATCTTTGTATTAGCGTATCTTTATTCGATTTTGATCCTTTCTTAACGATATCATTCGACAGTGTCGTTTTGTGTAACTCTTCTACATTTACGGTTACCCAATCAGTTCTCCCCGACTTCATGGTTACACTTGATAAAGTGAACACTATTTTTTCATTAAAAGGGAATTTTGGTGCGACTCTCTCACCGTAATTAAAGTTGTATTCGACAAGACCTTGGTTAGTGGGATCATAGGCCATTTCGTAAGCGCTGTTAGCTAACCTATTGTATTCACCAATGATGAGATTAAGTAAGCCATCGTTGAAAAACGCTCTACCTGCAATAAAGTAAGTTTGTTTCTTTAGTCCCCCTAGGGCTATTTTTTCTTTCGCCAAGGAAAATAAAATATCTTGATGAGGCTTTGCTTTTTTTAGACCTATGCTTAAATGCTTCGCGAGGTTGTTTTGTTGTTTCTCTGTAAATAGTGACTCAGTTGTACTTTTATTTTTTATTATTTTTATACTGGATAAAAATGTAAATATGTCTTGTTAATTTATCTCGACTGGTTGAGACTTCTTTTGTTCGATTAATTCACTCTCTGTGATATTTCCTTTTTTTAAATATATCCCTTCAAAATTATTGTTTTGTATTTTGATAACTGAATTTTCATCCTCGCTCCATAAAATAGTATCTGATGAAAATGATGGTGTGGCGAAAAATATAGAGATAATAGCCACTTGAATTTTTAACGTTAATTTCATCATAATTTAGTACCAATTAAATCTGAGCATCATTTAAATACACTTGCCCTTAAAGCTGCTTGCTCTTAAAAAACTATCTAAATAGGGAGCAATATTGCTCCCTATTTAGGCTGAAAATTAAAAGAAAATGGTTCCGCCTAGCTGAATAAGCGTAAGATCCTTTGCAGCGTTATATATTGACTGAGCGCTTTCAGAGCCAGTGACATCCAAACTCAAATTTTCATACTTAGCGTAAATGAGAAAACGAGAGCCAAAGTACTGTTCCGCAGCTATGCCCCATTGAGTAAGCTCAGATCCAACTACGCCGTCCAAGTGCGCCATACCATATTGGTCGTTATAGCTTGCGTATTCTGCGTAAAAAGCGGAATCACCAAACCCGTTGTATTGTTTTCGAATACCCGCTTTAAAGTAGTAAGCATCTGTGTCATCACCAGAACCGACAATCGCATCATCAGTTTCTTCCATTTGATAAGTAGCCACACCGAAAATACCAGACTCAAGGTGCATTACGCCGGTTTGAAATTGCAAAGTTGAAGAGCCGTCGCCGCCCACATTAGTGCCGCCGTCTTTATTTACTGAATAGCCACCATGTAGGTTTGTTTTAAACCCGCCATGTTCGGCTGAGTACTTAACTGCGATGTCGTATATTTCATCGTTGGCATAGCCTACCGCCACACTGAAATTACCCATTTTAGGCAAGTCATAACGTACGCCGTTGCGGTAAATGCCATTACAGTCAAGGCCTATTCCCAGTCCTGGTGTGGCTAAGCACTGTGCAAACTGTCCCCATGCCACATTGGTTGAACCTTCATCTATACCTCGTATGAAGAATCCATTGGCGCGGAATAGTGGCGAAATGCCAGACCAAATAGTGCCAGACGGATCGGCAAGTACAGCAATATTATCTGTGGGTAAGCTTTGTAATCCGATAGTGACTTTCCCCCAATTTCCACCGATATGCAGGCTACTACCTAGAAGCCCAATATCGCCGCCATTGAAGGTATCTAAGTTATCTTGATTGGCAAATAACAATGGTGTTTGGTGGCCGCCACCACCATAGTTTGGTGTACCTGAAAGTGGTTCAATAATAACTTCAAAACCTACGTCTAAGCCATGTTCTTCAAGTTTGTAATCTCCCGCTAGGGTAATACGACTGCCAAGCGTGGTGCCATTATCTGAAAGCTGGGCAACATCACTGCCCATGCCATCATCGTAAAAAGTTAATCCTTCATTGATCCAACCTGAAATATTCCAAGAGTATTTTTCTTCTTCTGCGTAGCTGTTCAAACTTAACGTACTTAAAATAGCGATAGATAAATATGATTTAACAAGTAATTTATTTTTCATTTTACTGTCCCAGTGTGAGTGGTGTTTTTTAATAATGAGAATTTATTTTTCCCATATGCCCTAATGTAAATTTCGGGTGTCAGTAAAATTGATAATAGATTTATATAGCTTTTGAACCATTGGACGTAAGGCTTGTTAGCCTCGTTCTTTAGGACTAAGAAAAATTAGGCACAAAGCGCCTAATTTTTCTTTTTATTTTATATTTCTTCTTAATTAAAATTTAGCCTTCACATTTAAACTCACCATGCGAGGTTGAGCTGGACCTACAAATAAGGGGCTTTCTACATCGGGGTAAATGTCTTCTAATACTTCATTAGCTTCGCCATAAGTGCCGAAAGTTTCATAGTCTTTATCAAATACATTGTTCACCCGCAATTGGGCACTGAAGGTCTGATTGAACTGATGATTCAAATAAAGGTTAGCGATTATATAGCTATCTAAGGTGTCATTTTCATTGGCTTCATCACCACGAAAGTATTGGTTCGAGGCTGAAATGACTTCTGCGCCCACTGTGGTTTGTTGGCTAAACCCGTAGTCTAGGTAAAATTTGATATTGTGTTTAGGTTGTCCAGGAATGGTATCACCTGCCTCAACTTGTCTATTTGCTCCTAACGGATTGAAGGGGCTGAAAGACGTAAAGGAAGACTCAAACGTCGCGTCTAAATAATTATAATTAAATCGATAATTCAGCTTTTTCCAAAATGAGTTAATGCTGAACTCAACGCCCTGTCTACGGGTGGCATCAATGTTAATAAAGTAGCCTCTGGATGCCACCGAGCCTGCTTGCTGAAAAATGATGTCATCTTCACTTTCGCTACGATATACGTTTAGCATCATGTCGATGTTGTTAAAGGTCGCGGCATAGTTTGCTTCAATGGTTTGTGTGACTACTTGATCTAACGGTGGATCTGCAACAAAGCCATTGGGCAAGCGGCATGGGTCATCTTCATCTGCACAGCTTAACTCTGCAGGGCTTGGTGTTCTAGACGACTGGCTAAACGCAAGATTTAACTTCGAGGTTTCGCTCAGCGCAATATCTAGCCCTATGGCAGGGTTGAACTGCGTAAATCTATGGTCGCCGTCAAGGGAATCATCACCATCTTCGCTTAAATCTTCCATCGGTACATGGTCGCGATTGAACCGGCCACCTATGTTGAGCGAAACCTTGTCTGTAAGCTGGGTCGTATTAACAAAGAGTAAGGACCACGCAGTCGTGTTTACATCAAGTCTTACTCTCGCTTCAGCCGATTGAAGTCCCTGTAAAGGAATGACCGTGCGGGAATCACTTGCGGTGTCATTTTCTAATATCCCAAAGGTGGTATCGGCAGAGTAGTTGATATCACCTCTGTTGTAGGTAGCGCCTATGACTAACACAGATGGTTTGCTTAATAATTCATAGTTGCTGGCAAGCTGGGTAGAAACTCCGAAGGCTTCTGAACTTGATAACCCAGTATTGTATGTGCCGTCTATCTCGTCGGGAGATACATCTGAAATGTCAGATAGCGCAGTATCTTCATCGTTTCCAATGAAAGCAACGGCTTCTACATCATCGCCAACCGTGGCTAGCTCGTCATCATCATCGTCATCATCGTCATCATCGTCATCATCATCGTCATCATCTTCCAGTTCACACAAGGTGATGCGGCCATCTGTAAATTGACAGGCGCCAAAGTCGCTGTCATCTCCGTTTATGGTGGTGGTTTCATTGTCGCGATAAAAAGCATTGAACGAGAGTAGGTGATTGTCACTTAGCTGCAAATCGCCTGAAAGGCTAAAGTGATGTAGCTCATTATTGGTTTGATCCGGGTGGGTATAAACCGCTTCACGACCTTCAATTTCTAACAGCTCAATCGGTGAAGCCCCATTGCCCAATAGCTCACTATCGGCATACAAGTAGTTAAAATCTATTCGTCGTTTACTGTCTTGATAAGACACTGCACTGAATACTTGGTTTACCTCTGAAGGCGAGTAATCACGCCATCCATCTTCTTCATAATGATTGGCATTAATGTAATAGCCCCAGTTACCATTGTTCCCACCTGATTCTATCGACAGCGCAGACTGGCCATATTGCCCTACGGTGGCATCTACCTCGTTGGCATCGAAGGAAAAGCCTGTTTTCGTATTTAATGCCAGTGCGCCCCCAAGTGTATTTTGACCGAATAGCGGGTTCGAGCCGGAATAAAGTGACACTGTATCGATAGCATCAAGGGGCATTAGATCCCAATTTACGGTATCGCCAAACGCCTCGTTAATTCTGCCGCCATTTAGGTATACCGAAATGCCCTGAGGCAAGCCTAGCAATGGAGACGCGGTGAAACCTCGGTATTGTAAATCGGGTTGAAACGGGTTGTTTTGTGCATCATTCAAATTCACGCTGGCAAGTTGTGATTTCAAGAGTTCTGGCAAAGAGCGACTTACACTTGCTTCTATTTCCTCTTGAGACAACGATTGAACGGTACCAAAAATTGGCGCTGCATCACTCCCGGTTTGTAGTGCGGTTGCTCCATGGACTTCTATTACTTCTACATCGTTGTCTGCTAGTTGACTGTCTGTTTTAGTATTGGCGTATGCGTTACTGCAAAGCGCTAGAGAAACGCTTGAAGCGATGAATGCGTAAGTTAAAGGCGTTGTGTTTTTTATTAGCATGTTCCTAATTCTTCTATGAACGAGTATGCAATCAGTATCGTGTAGGTGGGTCCCGAAAAATATCCTCCTAAAGAGGGAGGAAAGCTCGTAAATTGGTACTACATGAAAATCCCGAGTAACGGATTTTTATTAAGCAGGGCTTTTACTTACACCAGTATTAAGGTCATTTTGAGTGAGCGTGTTTTTACACCAGAAATTACGGAGCGATGCCTGCCTATCTTGCGCCCCATAAATAAAGATATGCTCATGAAAACGCGCTACACCCAGCGCATAACATTCTCCACTAGTACGAGGCTGCCAAAACGAGGCACCCGTCATAATATCTATAAGTAGGTGATGGAATTGGGTATCTACCCTATATACCCAGTGATTGTCAGCAGACTGAAACCTTTCCGCAGGATTTTGAGCCGACTGTGCAGTCAGCGCGGCAAGCTTATGCAGTAATTTAGGTAATGCTGGTAAGTGATCTAATGATAGTAAAGCGGTAAAGTTGGCCGCGAGTTGCACGCTTTTATTGCCTTTTAACTCTACAGCACCCTCCGTTGTACGAACCCAATTATTGTTTATCGGCGAGTCTGCGTTCTTACTTTTGACATTCGCATCATGCTTACCTGTTCGGCAAACATGCACATTATTAAGGTAGTCGCCAAATGGTGATATTTTTAAAGGCGAGTGTGGTTCGCTATACCGAGAATTCGCTTGCTGTTGATAATCTCGAATAAGTTGCTGTACTGCTAGGGGTAATTTAGCGTCTGTAAATAAACGAGGTTTGGCTTCTACGTTGAACTCAGTTAATACCGACACCACTTTTTTATGAGTATCTGTAAGAGCTTGAGTACTGGTCTTGGTATTATGCACAAATCGAAGAGCAATCATGCCTGCATGGTTTACTTCATCATCGATAAAGAAGTGGCCTAAAGCGATAAACCTGCTTTTAATCTGGTGTTCGACATCAAGTAAGTCGTAAGTAAATTCCTGTGGCACCCACCAGGTAGACACATCGTTTTCGATAGGCTTCACTTGGTGATTATTCGTAAGGTAACGGCTCATTAGGCAAACAGGAACTGAGGTATTTCGTTTTAAAGTAAATGCGGGCGCTTCAGCGGCTTTATTAAAAGGCATAGCATCACATGACTTTGTATTACAGCCTCTGGCACTAATTTCTGCTATAGCCTGTCTACTTAATGAGATGATTTCATCGCCGTCAGTATCTGCACCACTGACTAAAAGGGTGATGTGTTCACCGTCATACCATCTCTTCTTATAATCAATGAGGTCGTCAAAACCAATTTTTAATACCGAATCAGAAAACCCTCCGGCATGTTTGTAAGCCATAGTACTGGTATCACTTCGGCGTATGGCCATGTTATTCAAATAATCGATATTGCGTTCAAGCAGCGTGAGTTCATTAACGAGAACGCCACTTCGCTCTGCTTCAAATTTACTCTTTTCGTAATGGGTATTCACTAGGCCGCTATACAGATATTGAATCGCACTGATAAAAAGCGCTTTATTATAAGATTGCACATAAAAATACGTACAGCCTGAGTAGGTCGTCGCGTTTATCGACAAGGGTAGCAGGGCATTTGCGACAAAAAGCTCATGGTCGGCAGGGTAGTACAGCGACCCACGAAAACACATGTGTTCAGCAAGGTGAGATACGCCAGAATGATCATGTGCTGGCGTATTAACAACAAATACACCCGTAAAAAGTGATTTTCTGCGTTCTAGGTTGCCTGTCTTGTTTGTATTCGTCGCAATATCTGTATCAGTGCCATTGCCAGAACTGTTATGAAAGCGAGTACTGCCAGCACTGCTTATGTGACTTGAACAGCTTGAGCCATCTTCAGGCCTTTGAGCATTGTGCGTTACATACCGGATGTTAATCATCACAAAGCGCTTAAGCGGTCACGTCTTGTATCATCTTTACAGGGATAGCATTTTTCACTGTGCGAAATTTTAAAGTAGAGCTTGCCGGTTGCCCGGCATTATCGGTAATAGTTTTCATCAAATGGTGATCGGGTGACTTATCGCAAACCGGATCGGTTTTGTGCATATCCCCGGTCAGCAAAAAGGCTTGGCAACGACAACCGCCAAAATCCTTGTCTTTTTCATCACAGGTCTTGCATGGCGAAGGCATCCAGTCATCGCCTCTAAAGTGATTAAAACTAAAATCATGTTCCCAGATATGCTGTACCGATGAGCCTTTCACGTTAGGAAAGGTGAGAGGAAGGATTTTGGCACTGTGACAAGGAAGCGCACTGCCATCTGGGGTTACCGTTAAAAAAGTAGTTCCCCATCCATTCATACACGCCTTTGGCCTATTCTCGTAGTAATCGGGTGTGACAAACATAAATTTAGGGCCGCCACATTGCTGGTCTCTATACCGGTTAATGGCCTGCTCAGCTTCTTCTAGCTGGCTTTGTGTAGGTAGTAAGTGCTCACGGTTTTCATACGCCCAACCATAATATTGAACCGTCGCGAGTTCTACAAAATCGGCCTTAAGTTCAGTGCTAAGAGCCATGACTTCTTCAATTTCATGAATGTTTTGGGCGGTAATACAGAAATTCAGCACCATAGGGTAGTTGTAGGCTTTAACTAACTTGGCAATATTCAGTTTTTGTTTGAACGAGTGGCGCTTATTGCCAATAAGGTCGTTAACTTCAGCATTGGCTGATTGAAAGCTAAGCTGAATATGATCAAGCCCCGCATCTTTTAATCTGGCAATGCGCTTTTCCGTCATGCCAATGCCGGAGGTGATCAAGTTGGTGTAAAAGCCAAGCTCGCGGGCATAGGCGACTAACTCTTCTAAATCTTTGCGCAACAAGGGTTCTCCACCGGAAAAACCTAACTGAACTGCACCCATTTCCCTGGCTTCCTTAAACACCCTCTTCCACTGAGACGTAGTGAGCTCGTTAAAGGTTTCTTCCATATTCACGGGGTTAGAACAATAGGGGCAGTGAAGTGGACATTGATAGGTTAGCTCAGCGAGTAGCCATAAAGGTGGAGTAGTGGCTTTGGTAGGTTGTGAAGCCTTGGTAGCGTGCGATGCGTGGTTAGTCATACACCACCCACTTTTTTTCTTCAGCGTGTTGCAAAAATACGGTTACGTCTTCTTCTAAATCCTCAGGTGCATCGGGGAAGGCCTTTCTAAGCGCTACTGCAATGTCTTCTGTAGAGCGCACACCATCAACAAGGGTTAAAATTTCAGACGCCGAAGGGTTTAGTTTAATCATACCTTCAGGAAATAGAAGCACATATCCATCTTGTACTTTTTCATATTGTAAGCGAAACAAAGGGTTCATAGACGGCGTGTTAGATTTGTTTGTCATTAGAATCTCCCCGTATGGCAAATCTGTTGATCTGCAATGCCATCAAAAGGCTTTCTACCATATTCATAAGCGAAACAAATAGCATCGGCAATGCTCCACAGAATATCTATTTTAAATTGAAGAATGTTCAAAGCACGCTCTTGTTGATTGCGGGTAACAAAGTGGTCGAGCGTTATTTGAAGGCCGTGTTCTACATCGCGCCTTGCTTGCCCTAAACGCATTTGAAAATAGGTAAACCCTTCTTGGTTTATCCACGTGTAGTGAGTGGGCCAGGTATCAAGACGGCTTTGGTGTATTTCAGGCGCAAACATTTCGGTAAGTGATGAACAAGCGGCTTCTTGCCACGATGCGCGGCGTGCAAAATTCACATAGGCATTTACCGCGAATTTTACGCCGGGCAATATGTGAGATTCATTAAGTAATTCATCGCGGTTAAGCCCTACCGCTTCCCCTAGACGAAGCCATGCTTCAATACCGCCTAAACTGGTATCACCTTCCCGGCCATCATGGTCGATAAGCCTCTGAATCCAGGTGCGTCTTACTTCTTGGTCTTCACAGTTTGCTAATATGGCGGCATCTTTAACTGGAATAGCCATTTGATAATACAGCCTGTTTGCCACCCAGCCTTGTATTTCTTCTTTACTGCAATGGCCTGCATTCATACGTTTATGGAAGGGATGATGGATATGGTAATACGCACCTTTTGCGCGTAATTGCTGTTCGAATTCTTCTTTTGTCCATGCAGGTTTCAACATGTTACACCTCTATTTGCATGCCATCGTAAGCCAGCTCAATGTTCTGCTCTTGTAATGCATGGAAAGCTGATGAATCTTCATTAAGCACGGGGTTAGTGTTGTTAATATGGATCAGCACCTTGCGCTTAACGTCAAAGCGATTGAGCAGTGCGATAGCACCATTTTCACCGTTCACTGGCATATGCCCCATTTGGGTACCTAACTTTTGACTAAAGCCATGATCAATCATTTCTTCGTTCACCCATAAGGTGCCATCGAAAAGCACGCACTCTGCGTCGGCCATAACCTGCTTCACGGTGTCGTTGGCTTGCATACACCCTGGCGCATAAAAAAGAACGTGCCCTGTTTGAGTATCGGTAATTTTAAGGCCAATATTATTGCCCGGAACAATGTTGTCGCGATAAGTAGAATAGGGGGGCGCGTTTGACTCTAGCACTACAGGTTGGAATATAAGCCCCTCTGCGCCTTCAGGCACAAAGGTATCGGTAAAGTCGGTGCTAATTGAGCGTTGCTGAAGGCCGCCGTGCCAGTGTTTCAGTACAGTAAACAAAGGAAAGCTGGTGGTTAAATCTTCGTTTACCACATCGGTACAGTACACAGGAAGCGGTAACCCTTCTCTTAGCGTAAGCAAGCCGGTGGTATGGTCTATTTGGCTGTCGGTAAGCACTATAGATGAAATACGTGTGCCTCGGGCAACGTGCTCTTCAGGCCAAAGCTGAGGATGGTTATTTATTTGTTCCCGTAAATCGGGAGAGGCATTAATTAATACCCATTTACTCCCGTCGACACTTACCGCAATGCTCGATTGGGTGCGGGGGGTTGTTTTAATGGTGTGCTGACGTGCGCCTTTACAATTTTCGCAATGACAATTCCATTGAGGGAACCCGCCGCCTGCGCCTGCGCCAAGAATCAATACCTGCATAACTACTCCTTGGGTATTTGAAAAAGGCTGCAATAGCAGCCTTTTGATTACTTATCACGATGGCTTAGGTCTAACGGTTGCTGATATATAGCGTTACTTCAAAACCTAGGCGCATTTCAGTGTATTGAGGTTTAGTCCACATCGTCATTTCCTCTGTCTTTTTGGGTGAGTTCAATATGAGTATATGTTGATTATCTGTTAACAGATATCCTTCTAAAGGAGGAGAATTACCATGAATCATGATGATGTTTGGGCAGTGGCTAGCCGTTGCAAATAGGCCAGCAGCAAAGGAATAGGGCGGCCGGTAGCCGAATTAGCAGTACCATATTTAAATGCGGTACCAGCCACGTCCATATGAGCCCAAGGAAAGCGCTTAGCGAAGCGAGACAAAAAGCAGCCTGCGGTAATCATACCTGGCGAGTTTTTCCCTGCGTTTGTCATATCGGCATGAGAAGAGGCTATAGCGTCTTGATATTCAGGCCATAATGGGAATGGCCAAATTGGATCTTGGGCGTGTTCACCAGCCTTAATCAGCGCTTGTTCTAGCGAGCGGGAATTACTCATTACGCCGCTGCACTTGTGGCCTAACGCCGTTATAGCAGCACCGGTTAGGGTTGCTATATCTATGACAGAGTGGGGGGCGAAACGCTCACTGTAACTTAACGCATCACACATTAGCATTCGCCCCTCTGCATCAGTGCTTATAACTTCAACGGTTTGTTTGGAATGAGTAGTGATGATATCGCCGGGCCGGTATGCATTACCGCCAATACTGTTTTCAGCGGTAGCCAATATTCCAATAATATTAATATTCAAGTCTAGTTCGGCTGCGGTTTTAATCACACCGAGTACGCAAGCTGCCCCCGCCATGTCGTAAATCATGTGGTGCATATCATTACCTCGTTTTAGGGTAATGCCACCGGAATCAAATGTAACTCCTTTACCTATTAAGACTATAGGCTTGGCGTTTTTCCCATTGTCGTTGCCACCATCGCCACCTTCATTTGTGAGAACATTACCTGAATAATGAATTACCGGCATAGAAGCAGGGAATGCTGATGCGCGATTAACCGCTAAATACGCATTCATGCCTAGTGCTTCCAATGTATCTTGGTCGATAATCTCGGTAGTAATTGTAGGATACGTATCCGCGAGTATTGTCGCTTGGTCGGCCAAATAAGCGGGGGTACATAAATTCGCTGGCATGTGAGATAAATCTCGCGCTAACCTCATACCTTTTGCCAGCGCTGTCTCATAATTAATGCAGGCTAGTAGTGCGTTTGAGGGAGCACCGGAAGCTAGCTCAGAACCGACATATGATGCCTCATCTAGAGCCACTTTAGATGCCACGTCTGTTGATGGTACTTGTATGCTTAAGCTAGGCATCTCGTTAGATGACAAGTGAGGGGAGGATTTATATCCTGTAAACTGGTAGCAACAAAAATGAAATGCCCGCAATAATTGGCTAACAAGTGTTATATCTAGCTTTCTCTGCCTACTTGCGCTTTGCATAGTGTGGGAAGTAGTATGGTTGATAGTACTGTAAGTCGTTTTACAAGGCAGTACCAAAGTGATCGTTGCCGCCTTTAACGAAAGGGCGTACTTAAACATATCAACAAATAGCTTACGTGTGCCGTGACAAGCCGAAGGATGATCAAAGCTGAGGTTGATATTCTCTTCTAAATTACCCACTCCCCATATAAGCCATTGTTTTGCCGCCGTCTCTATAGGCCGGTGAAGTAACACCTTTTGGCCTTGCGAGCCTACAAATTCTTCATCGTTGAATATCTGCTGAATGAATGCTTGAGTACTATGTGGCATTTTTTGAATTGTGGGGTGTATATCAGTGGGTGAGCAAAGCCATATTACGCAATCGGCGACTACTTCGTGTAAGTTGCTGTGAGGTGCTAATGTTACGTTTGTCATGGGCGCCCTTGTTGGTTTGCTTTTAGGCGCTGTTTTTTCCCATAGCTCTTATTTCCAATCCCTTTAATTCCAGTCTCCTTATTTCCAGCTCCCTTGTTTCCAGCGCTGTTAATTGAAAAGCTAGCAGCAGGTTTTGGCCTAAAGCTTCTTACGGCGAAGGTAAAGGTAATAAGAGTGAGCACAAGTACAATCATTAGCTCATTTGCTGCAAGCTTTTCATACAACCCAAAGCGCAGTAGCTCAACGCCACTGGTAAACGGATTAAAGGCGCACACTTGATACAGCCATTCGCTTGCTTCTTGCATTTTCCACAATGGATAAAGCGCACTTGAAAGGAAAAACATTGGAAAGATAACGAAGTTCATCACACCAGCAAAGTTCTCTAATTGCTTAATGGAATTCGCCAGCAATAAGCCCAGCGAGCCAAGAAAAATAGACAGTAATGCAATGATTGGAAGCGCGTAGACATAACCTATTAAGGGTAATTTCACGTCAACAAGTAACGCAAAGCAAAAGAATAAATAAACCTGTATTGCTGATACCAGCGTGTTAGCCACCAATTTACTACATAGCAAAAATGAACGGGGTACTGGGCTCATTAGTAGTACCTTCATGCTACCCATTTCTCGGTCGTAAGCCATAGACAGCGAACTTTGCATACTGTTAAACAATACAATCATGGCGGCTAACCCCGGCACAATGTATTCCTCATACAGAATGTAAGTCTCGTATGGCGGGATCATAGAAAGCCCTAGCGCCGAACGAAACCCCGCTGCAAATACGAACAGCCACAATAGCGGGCGAACTAAAGCACTCAACAATCGCGAGCGCTGTTGCCAAAATTTCAACATTTCTCGGGTTAATACACCCATAAAACAGCGCCAGTACATCATGCCTGAACCTTAGTCTGTGTAATTTGCTTGCACTTATAGAGGGTATGGGTATTAGTTTGCATGAGTAAGTGCCTCCCATAGCTGATGAATATCTAAGACCTGATGTTTATCAAGCAATGCCGAACAAATATCTCTTTCTACTAGTCGTCCATTTAGTAATATGGCGAGGGGATCAGTGGGCGATACCTCTTCAAATAGGTGAGTAGCCCACAGCACAGTCACTCCCTGTCTCAGCGCTAAGTCATGAACCACCGAATGAATTAACTGCCGAGAGGCAATATCTAACCCTACAGTGGGTTCATCAAGTAATAAGGCGCTAGGTTGGTGAATAAGGCATCTTGCTAACTCAACACGGCGTCTATGGCCACCATTTAAATGGCGTATCTTGGTATCTAGGCGGTCACTCAGGTCAAGTTCAGTTAATAAGTTATTAATGCGTGAAATTGACTTGTCTGGGGCGAGGCCGTGAAGCGAGGCAAAATAGGCTAAGTTTTGCTTTACGGTAAGGTCGATATCTAGCGTGCTTTGCTGAAACACCACGCCGAGATTTTTCATAATCGAAGCGCGGTTTTTTGTTATCGGCTTGCCATTAAATAAAATATTTCCTTGGCCAATTCGTTGTAACCCTGTGAGCAACCCAAATAGGCTACTTTTACCTGCACCATTAGGACCAAGTAAAATATTAAAGCCCGGTTTAAGGGTCAGTGAAATTTCATCAAGGGCTGTTACTTTGCCGTAAGCGTGAGTAATCCCTTGGATATCTATTTCCATTTAACGGCAATTCCCCATGGGTAACGACCGACCTTAATCGTTTTTTCAACATCGAGAGTTTCAGTATTAATAACCGACACGTCGCCGCTTACCCCGTTTGTTGTGAGTAGTAATGACTGGTCTTGGTTAAACGCTAATTGCCACACGCGCCTACCTACGACTATGTATTTCTCTACTTCAAACGTATTAGTGTTTACCACAGCAACACGATTTGCGGGGCCTAGGGCGACAAACGCGTAAGGGGAGTTTTTCATCAGCAATATACCAACGGGTTGTATTTTGTCGCGGTACACGCCTTTAACTGCAAAAGACAAGGTATGTACTTTTTGTTTAGTTTGAGTATCAAATAGAGTGACTGTGCCGCCAATTTCAGAACTTACCCAAAGGTACTTATCGTCAGCAGTAAAGTGTGCGTCTCGCGGGCGGGCGTCTACTAAGCTATTGGCAATGTTCTCGTGGGTGTTGGTGTCTATCCAGTGCACCATGTTTGTTGTTTCTGAAGTAACAACCATCATGCGGCCGTCATGGCTTACCGCTAACCCTTCAGGTTCAACCCCAACATCTATTTGTGCAATTACTTGGCTGGTGGGAATATCAATAACGGTGAGCAGGGCATCATCTTCATTGGCGGTGTAAATGGTAGTGCCATTGGGGTGAAGGGCTATGGTTTCAGGATCCTCACCTGACGGCAAGTCGCCAACAATAGTATGGGTGTCTAAATCGATAATTTGAATGCGATCAGAGTCTGATGCGCAAATGTAAGCATGGGCTTGGTCAGCGCTTAATATAAAGCCCCTTGGACGCTCACCAATGTCTAGCGTATCGGTGACTTCAAATGTATTCATATCAATAATTGAAAGCGTATTGTCTTTTTCATTCGTCACATATGCCTGTGGCATAGCACTTACACTCATACTAGTGGCCCATAAACCGAGTAACCAAATACTAGTAACTACAAATTGCGTTCTCATAGGGCGTCCTTACAAGTAGTGGTGGCATCACCTAGGGTGTCTAGTTCATCGCGTTGGTGTAAAAAGCCAGGCAGGGGGGCGTGGATCACTAGCGCTTCTTCGTGTGCTAACGCGATAGGCTGGCGAAGTTGGCGGGTGCCTATTCTAAAGGTGAGTTGCCTACCCTTGTACGCTGCAATACTGAGTTGGTCATCTACTAATGCGTTAAATAATTTTGTACCTGTAACAGGCTCAAGGGTATCAGAATCATTGTTTTCACTTCGCTGCAATGCGGTCGATATGGCGATAATGGCTGCATAAGCAGCAAAGTCTACGTCATTCATATTGCGCGAAAACTTTTCCTTAAAACGATTTTGCAGCTGCCTTGCGCCCCATTGCTCATGAGTAAAATGCCACCCTAATGGTTTCAAACCTGCCGACCCCATAATGGGCACAATAAGGTGGGTATTAAAGGGTAAGCTGTAGGCATACTGACCTTGGGTGTCGGCAGAAAAAATAGCGTCGTAAGGTTTCTTAGTTCGAGTAAAAAGGGGAATTTCAGAAAATGCAGAGCGTCGTAAGTCAAAACTTGCCTGCCATATTTTCTCTTCAACAATATTTAACTTAAACTTCTTCGCGGTACGTAAAAACGCGTTTAAGTAAGCCTGATCACTTTCATGGGTGCCGCGCAAGGTTAATACCGAGCTCAAACGCTTAGTTCTAAGCCATTGACCCAGCGCATCGGTTTTCATTTGGTAGCTAGGGTAGGTGTGTAGTACGTTAAGTTCGCAGTGCTGTTGGCGAAATGCATCCTTGCCACTGGCTACATTCACCACTAATGCGCTGGGGTTAATAGACACCACCGAACGAACGGCTTGTTCATATTGAGCGTCTGGGCTATCGATAAGCACCACAGAGGTATTGGCAATCTCATCGGTAGCCGCTGAGTCAAAAGCGCCTTGGTGGGCAAGCGATAGCGAATAGCCCAAAAATTTTCCCGTAATATTGGCATCTTCAATGCCAATTTCGGCACCCGCAATTCCTTCGTCATTAGGGCGGATTAAATACGAAGGCGTCCCTGCGGGGGTAGGGCGTTCCACCTTAATATAAACAATGTTCGTAGCGCTAGGTTGGGTTTCAGCTTGCCCTCCATATTTACTTTCAGACTGACTCCCAGATTGGGCATGAACATTGGCATGCAAGGCCGATACGCTTATCAATAGGATTGATACTCCTATCCGTACTTTTACTTTTTCCATGAACCAGCGAAGGGCTTTTCTCACACTTCTATTCACACTTCTTTTTTGAAAGTGTGCCTTTTGTCAGTCGCGATACAAAAAGGGTATATGGCATTATTCCCGAATAACATCCTCCTAAAGGAGGAATGCTATGGCGCTAAAGTAGCATTCGTGAATGCCTGTCTGCGCATTAGTATTGAAAGTACTTAGCGTCAAGAGAGTTTCTCGTAGTGACTTGTTTGCGGACCTTTTATTTTATTCCCTTCATACTTTTAAGCTTGAGTGTATTAAGTGCCAGTGTTTTTGCTCGGTCTTTTGATGACATTATCGAAAGTAAGAAGATTAATATCGCGGTTTATATTGATTATCCACCTTACTCGTACATGGAAGCGGGTTCAGCGAAAGGAATAGATGTTGATATAGCTAAAGAAATTGCTGCTAAATTCAATGTTGAACTAGTGTTAACTTGGATGACCCCGGGAGAAACGACGGAAGATGATTTTCGTAATTTTTTATGGAAAGGGCACATTATTCACAAAGTAAAAGCTGACTTAATGATGCGTGCTCCCTACGACCGTTCTTTTTCCCAAAAACGGGACGATATTGGCCTGCTAGCGAATGAGTTAGTTCACATGTTCGCACCGTATCAACAAGAAAGTTGGCAGATAATTCACAACACAGAACAATTGCCAGAGGTAGAGACCATGGCGGTGTTTCAATACCATAAGATTGGCGCTGAAATTGACAGTATTCCTCATTTTTACCTCACCTCGGCCTTTGGCGGAAGGTTACGAGATAACACAACGCAATATGTCAGTAATGAGCTCGCCATTGATGCCATGAAAAAAGGTGATGTTGATGCGGTAATGGGGCTTCGAACACAAATCAGTTATTTGTCTCAATTTGTTGATAACGCGAAATTTAAGCTTGCTAGTAATGCGTTCCCCTTGATAGGGAAGCAGAAGTGGGATTTAGGTATTGCGGTACATAACGACTACCGAACCCTCGCGTATGAAGTTGGTGATGTAATTACCGAGATGGTACAGACCGAAAAAATGGCGCAGATTTTCAGTCAGTATCATGCCACCTATGAAATGCCTGCTTACTATGCAATCGAGCTCTAGTTCCTCAAATTGCTCAAGTGCTTTGGGCATGCTTCCTATTAATTCCTCCTCCTAAAGGAGGGGACAATTCACTCAGCCGTTCCATAGGCACGCCCATCGGGCACCGCTATTCTAATTCTATCGAATAGTCTGCAAGTCAGATCCATTCATGGCCAATACGCAATTAGGAAACGTTATGAATAAACCACTACCATTAAAAAGAATTGCCTTAGCTTTATTGGTTTGTGCGGGGGCAATCTCCCCCGTTCAAGCTAACGTGACCGACAAAGATATACAAAACGACCAAGCCACTACAGACGATATCGTATCGTATGGCATGGGGTTGCGCGCCCAGCGATACAGCCCACTATCTGCAATTAACAAAGACACTATCGAAGAAATTCGCCCAGTTTGGGCATTTTCACTTGGCGGCGAAAAGCAGCGGGGCCAAGAGTCTCAGCCTATGGTGAAAGATGGCGTTATGTATGTCACGGGCTCTTACTCTCGAGTTTGGGCCATTAATGCTATGACTGGTGAAGAGTTATGGCAGTACGAAGCCCGTTTGCCCGATGGCATTATGCCTTGTTGTGATGTAATTAATCGTGGCGTTGCCCTTTACGACAACCTGGTTATATTCGGTACTTTGGATGCCAAATTAGTCGCACTTGATAAAGACACGGGCAAAACCGTGTGGAAGAAAAAGGTAGAAGATTACAAGGCCGGATATTCTATTACTGCCGCGCCTATTATTATTGATGGCATGGTGATCACAGGGAATTCGGGCGGCGAGTTTGGTGTTGTGGGCAAGGTATATGCCTTTGACGCCAAAACTGGCAAGCAAGTGTGGGTTAGACCTACCGTTGAAGGCCACATGGGGTATATGTGGAAAGACGGCAAAAAAACCGAGAATGGTATTTCTGGCGGCGAGGCGGGTAAAACTTGGCCTGCAGATTTATGGAAAACTGGCGGCGCTGCAACTTGGCTAGGCGGCACTTATGATGCTGATACAGGACTGTTATTTTTTGGTACAGGTAACCCATCACCGTGGAACTCACACCTTCGCCCCGGCGATAACTACTTCTCTTCATCTCGTTTAGCAATTGACCCTAAAACCGGCAAAATTGTATGGCACTTTCAAACCACGCCTCACGATGGATGGGACTTTGATGGTGTAAACGAGCTTATATCCTTTGACTATGAAGAGTCTGGCAAAACAGTGAAAGCCGCTGCAACAGCCGATAGAAATGGTTTCTTTTATGTATTGAACCGTGAGGATGGAGATTTCATCCGAGGCTTTCCATTTGTAGATAAATTAACGTGGGCCAAAGGCTTAGATGAAAATGGACGACCGCTATATATTGAAGATGTTCGCCCAGGTAACCCATCATTGTCGGACGACGGTAAGAAAGGTGCACAGGTTGTAGCTCGTCCTGCTTTCTTAGGTGGAAAAAACTGGATGCCAATGGCGTATTCACCTGATACAGGTTTGTTTTACGTACCTTCCAATGAATGGGAAATGGATATTTGGAACGAAACCACCTCGTATAAAAAGGGCGCAGCTTACCTAGGTGCTGGGTTTACCATCAAATCCGTCAATGAAGACTATATTGGTGTACTTCGCGCCATAGACCCTAAAACTGGTGAAGAAGTGTGGCGTTATAATAACTTTGCGCCGCTGTGGGGTGGGGTGATGACCACTGGCGGCGGGTTGGTCTGGACAGGGAATCCAGAAGGCTACTTAATGGCCTTTGACGATAAAACCGGAGAGATGGTTTATAAGTTCCAAACAGGCTCAGGCATTGTAGGTTCACCTGTAACTTGGGAGATGGAAGGCGAGCAATATGTGTCTGTGCTATCTGGCTGGGGCGGCGCAGTACCTTTATGGGGCGGTGAAGTAGCTAAGCGGGTTAAACACCTTAACCAAGGTGGCACGGTATGGACATTTAAGTTACCTAAACGCTACGAGCAAGTAGCTAAAAACTAACCACCTATAAGTACAATTGAAGCCGATACTGTTAAAGGTATCGGCTTTTTTATGTTTGATTTCCTCTTTATCCTCCCAAAGGAGGAGCCTTTCAAAACCAAAGTAGAGTTACCGCAATTATCACATTAAGTATAATTTTTTCATCAGCTTCCGAGGATGTATGAATGATGAAAGTTAAAGTATCCCTTTTAATTACAACGCTTTTTCTGGCCCTAACGGCCCACAAGTTAGCTGCACATGGCAACGTGACGCCACAAGGCGCTGACAGCTCTGAAATGCAAAAAATTACCGATGGTGATGAGTCTGAAGATGGCTGGGTGTTTGAAAACCCTTATCGTAATTTAGACCAAGAGACACACAAAAAAGTGTATGAATTTGGTGAGTCAGCCTATTCTAATAACTGCGCCGTATGTCATGGCTTGCATGCGCAGTCAGGTGGCATAAACCCCGATTTGCGTTTGCTCGATCCAGAAAGTATGGAAGACGATGAATGGTACGTTGAGCGACTTCGTTTTGGTTCATCAAAAGGCATGCCTGCATTAGGGGGTATACCCGAGGGACAATCAGAGCCTATTTTAGATCAAGAGACATTATGGGCTATTAAAACCTATGTAGAAGCACGCAGAATAGTAGCAATTGAAGAAGGCGAGATTGAAGTAGATTAAATACATTCCCGTTTTGTCGGCCGGGTCGAGAAATCGCCCGGCTTTTTTGTGCGGTTAAATTACAGCAATGGACCACATGAACTTCGGATAATAAGCTCACAATCTAAAGTGTATTGTTGTGGTTCATGGCGTTTAAGTACTTGCTCTTCAATAAGTTTTTTTGCGGCTCTAAAACCCAGTTCGCGAATGGGTTGCCTCACAATAGCCCTGATAACGCCATTCACCAGCAGCATGGCCAACTAATTCGTTCACAATACCTATCTTGGTATGCCCCAGAGAAACGAGGTGGTTCACTGCAGTGCGACTAGCTGATACTTCATCACAGTTAAGCGAAGTATCTACGTGGACATTTATAGGGGCAATTTGAACAACCGGCTTATTATGTTTACACACAGCTAGGTTATTCCTATTACAATTTGTCCGACTACCCATTGGCCTTAAATGACTACCTTCGTGGAGAGCGTATTTTCTATGCTTTAAATGATAAGAAAAGCTTGAGTATTGTAACGAGCTATATTGGGCTAGCATTGGGTGCTCAGGTGACTACGAAGGTGCAATAACGGCATATCAAGCGGCTTTAAAAAATGCGACTTCTTTAGGAAGTGAGGCCGAAACATCTCAGGTGTTATATAGCCTAGGTGGTTTGAAAGCAAAGCTGGGAGATCACCGAAGCGCATAAAAGTATTTCTACAGTTCACTAGAAGTAGACACCAAACTAGGTGTAAAACATTGTGGCCACGCATTTTGATATGTGAAATCAGCGTTTGAAAGCAAACCTTTAGTGATATACTTTTAATGTTGCAGAAATAGGTTTATTTCATGACGGACGTGATGATTATTGATGTACCTGAGGTATTAAACACACCTATATTATTATTTTAAAGTGTGTGTTGTTTGTATAAGGATCTTACATGGTTAGGCTTATGCCTATGCTTTTCGCACTGTTTTTTATCATGCAAAGTACAGCTTGCTATAGCACTGCTTTATTTGAAGATAAGGCGTTAGAGTACGATTTAGCTGGGCAGATAGAATTTGCAGTTGCTGATGGTGATACCCTAGTAGGAAACGAATTATGGGTAGATGACGAGAGTAAAATAAGCCGCGAACCCCATCAATATTTGCACTTTCGGGTGACCATTGAAAATGCACTTAATCAGCCCGTTCCCCTTTGGTTTTCTATCACTTTTCCTTCGATTGAGCATCTGTACGTGTCAGATGGCACCAACACATGGATAACCGGCGACGCGTTGCGATTTTCAAGCCGAGAAGTGCTGGTACCTAACTACCATTTCCCGTTCATTCTTCCCGCCCAAGATAAAATGCAAATCTATGGTTATATGGAAGGTAAAATACTGCGCTATAACTTTTTTGTTGCCACCCCCGAAAAGGTGAACAAAATGTATGTCGACACGCTGCAGCGTGATATGACATTTTTCGGGGCTATGTCGATACTAACCATTCTTAGTTTGGTTGTTTTTACTATTACTAGAAAGGTGGCATTTTTGAGTTTTGCCGCTTTTATCTTTGCCACATCATTTTGGTTTTTTAGGGTATTTGGTTACGCGTTTGAAATTTTATGGCCAAACACGCCCCAGTTAAATGATATCACTTATGCAGGGAGTATTTACGCCGTGGTATTAACGGCAGGATGGACCGTTTTTTCTAGTTTGAAGCGCCCGAATAGGACTGTGTATGGCTTGAGGTTTGCTAACGTTTGCGGGTTAATCTTGCCTATTCTCGGCTTGCTGGTATGGCACTACATAGGGTTAGATGAAGCGTTACGTTTACCCGTTATTTTACTGTTTCCCTTTGTTATTTTCGCAAGCTTTGTTATTTACAAAGAACACAAAAATGGTTCCGACAGGGCCAAGTGGCTGGCGGTGACAGTTTTTCCTGTAGTATTAAGTGCCTTTTCACTCGTGCTTATAGCCCTTTTCGGTATTGACCTTCAATTAGAACCCATCACCACGTTCATGGTTGGTGTATTGATCACGTGCATGTTCATGGTGATATTAGCGTCTCGGCTGTTCGTGAAGATTGTTCAAAAAGAGCGAGATACCGAGAAGGCCAACGCATTATTAAAAAGCGAGCAGGCGTCGAAACTTGAAGCATTAATTCAAGAGCGGACAAAAGCATTACGCGCATCAAATGAGATGCTAAAAAAGCTGGCTGCTAACGATGGGTTAACGAACTTACCAAACCGAAGAAGCATCGACTTATTCGTAGACGCCAGCTTTTCATCCGAGGCGGATAATCATCATATTGCTGTGGCACTGATAGACCTAGATCATTTTAAAAATATAAACGACACCTTTGGGCATGATGCAGGTGATACGGTATTGATTGAAATAGCGAATATACTGCGACCTTTGAATAGTGAGCAATGTATCGCTGGTAGATTTGGTGGTGAAGAGTTTGCCATCATTCAACAAAACGTAAGTGAACAGCGTTTTAGCGATACGCTAGCCGATATTCACACGCAAATTAATGCATTGAGCCTTCAGCAGCTTAGCGGTTTAAAAATTGGCGCTTGTATAGGTTGGACAATATGTAAAAACGCTACCGATATCGTTCACGCATTCAGACGTGCAGATAACGCCTTATACAAAGCAAAAGATGCGGGGCGCAATAGAGTTATTGCGGCTGTTCTACGTTGATTCGAGTAGTTGTCACCTAGGCAGAAGCCAAACAGAACGCCTGCCGGAAAGCCCGTTACAAAACCTAGTTCAATTTCAAAATAGCATGGTGTCGTTCATGGTCTAAATCATGATGTCGTTCTTCACCCTCGTCCTACCATAATATTATGCACCTAAAAAAAACCTTTCGAAAATATCCTCTATTACGGTCAAAAGTTTAAGATCTAATTTGGTTTATTGCTAGCATTGTTATCTTTTGCTCTTTGTTTTCCTTTCTAAATATGCACTTTCAATAACAAAATTCAGTCGTTTTTCATTTTAGCTTAATTGGTAGTGTTTACATTAAGTGTAAATGTAATCTGGATTTTATTTTGTTATCTAATTGAATTTAAATGGTTTATTTTTATTTGAAATATAAATGAAAACTATTTGTTAAAAAAGTTGTTGACGTTAAATTTTAAAAATGGTCATATGCCCCAATGTTGAGCGTATGACCGATTTGATTTGTCCCAACGGTTTTTGCTCATAGCGAACAGAGAATATGCGCAGACACGAGTCTGATGAAAATTCCAATCACTTTATAAAACCGAACATAGAAACTTGAGGGTTCACCATGTTAGAAAATAACCAGCTTCAACAAGCGACTTCTCGATCTAATTTTAAAATTGCAGGGTTAAGCGTACTGGCATCAGCGATTATGGCTGCCATGGCGCCGTCACTTGTAGTGGCTCAGGAATTAAGCGAAGCAAAACCTATGTATGTGCCGCCGAGTGAACCTAATGAGTTTCTAGATGGTCGTGTTCAAGTTAATTTTCTCGCTATGCAGAACTATCAGGCTATTCAAGCAAAAGACGGCGCGTTTCGCCCAGAGGATGAGACTCAGTCAGATGGTTTTGGCCGTTTGCGTGTTAACTTGATGTTCAAGTTTAAAATTACCGACAACATCACAGCCGATATCGATATTGCTGAAGAACCTAATGACTTTGGTAATAATGGCGACAGAGACTTCTCGTTCCACCAAGATTTCGCTGGCATCGAGTTTGATATGTTTGGCCTTACGGGTTATCAAAAAGAGAATTCAAGCCTTATTTTGCGTGTAGGTAACATTGGCGCATCTCCTTTTCAGTTCAAAGGATTCCAAGATGGCGCTGACAACCAAGGTAACGCGTTAATTGGAAATGGAATTAACGACTACGCCACAGCTGAAAACGGTATTCAGTTGAGCTACACCGAAACCTTTGACAGCGGCATTCTTCGTTCATACAACGTGGCGGGTCACATGACTACGTCTAGCTTCGGCGAAGCATTCCAAGAAGACCGAGGCTACAACTATCGGTTGCAAGGTACCCTTGAGTTTAAAGGGGGGTTCAAAGTCGGCTTAAACGTTTTTCAAGCTAATCAGGGCGACCAGCTTGTATTCGCTGATGGTGTAGCAAGCCTTGATGGCGTTACGACCACTAACTATCGTTTCGGCGATGGCGAAAACTATAACTTTTCAGCCTCTGCATCTAGTGAGCGTGACACCCATGTCGGTGCACTGCCAGGCTTGAACCAGTCAATTATGCAATTGAACTTAGCTTACCAACCGTCTGATCAAACGAGTGTTATTGTAATGTTGGGTAAAGCGTCTGACGACTACACCTTTGCCGATTCCGATGGTAACGCGGTGGCGGGTATTACTTACTTTGGTACCGGTGGCGTGTTAGACCCAACCGGTACAACCTTTGATTCAAACCAAGTGATTGAAGGCGATTCATCGGTGCAGTACTGGGCGCTAGAAGCCCAGCAATATATTCTTCCTGAGAAGCTTTACGTAGCTGCACGTTACGCAGAGTCAGAAAATACCTCTGACCTTATTGAACAAACTGATAACGATGTAACCCGCTTACAGGTATCAGCAGGTTACTGGATTAACGACAGAACCTTGTGGAAAGTAGAATACGTTAATCAAGATGAAGGCGTTAACTCAGGCGGTCAAATTGGCACTGGCTTCGACGGCATCACGTCTGAAATTTCAGTGAAGTTCTAATTTAATAAACGTTCAACAGCGTCAGCGGTTTTATCTAAAACGTTGACGCTTTCAAACCAACCAAAACATTAAGTAATGAAACGAGTATGACTTTTATCCCCATCGAAAATGAAGGGGAGGAGGAAGTCATACCCTTCAAAACCTAAAGGGGAACTACCCGATGTTGAAAAAATTATCTTTAGTGATTGCCAGTGCATTGGTGATAACCACGGCGGCGCAAGCTGAAACTATTACCATCGCAACGGTAAATAATGGCGACATGATTGCCATGAAAGAACTGAGTAGCGACTTTGAAAAGAAAAACCCAGGTATTGATTTAAAGTGGGTAACGCTGGAAGAAAACATTCTACGCCAACGTGTCACTACCGACGTAGCCACTGGCGGCGGCCAATACGATGTCATGACAATAGGTACTTATGAAGTACCTATCTGGGGTAACCAAGGTTGGCTGGAAGAGCTTGATGGCCTTGGTGCTGATTATGACGTAGAAGATTTACTGCCTGCTATTCGTAGTGGTCTGTCAGTAGATAACAAACTCTATGCAGCACCGTTTTACGGCGAAAGCTCAATGGTGATGTACCGCACTGACTTAATGGCCCAAGCCGGTCTTGAAATGCCAAAAGCACCTACATGGAAATTTATCCGTGAAGCAGCCGAAGCAATGACCGACAAAGACGCAGGTGTTTATGGCATTTGTCTTCGTGGTAAAGCGGGCTGGGGCGAAAATATTGCATTGCTAACGTCTATGTCTAACTCGTTTGGCGCCCGCTGGTTCGATGAAAACTGGAAGCCTCAGTTTGACTCCAAAGCATGGAAAGACACCTTAGAATACTATGTTGATGTAATGGAGAAATACGGCCCTCCAGGTTCATCAGCGAACGGCTTTAATGAAAACCTAGCGCTGTTCCAAACCGGTAAATGCGGTATATGGATTGATGCAACCGTTGCTGGTGGTTTTGTTACTAACGAGAAAGATTCTGAAGTTGCCGATAAAGTTGGCTTCGCACTAGCACCGGATAACGGCCTAGGTAAACGCGGAAATTGGTTGTGGGCATGGACATTAGCTATTCCTTCTAGCAGTAAGAAGAGCGATGCAGCGATGAAGTTCATCAGCTGGGCTACCTCAAAAGAATACTCTGCATTAGTGGCTGAAAAGAAAGGCTGGGCGAATGTACCTCCAGGTACGCGAGCGTCGCTTTACGAAAACCCTGAGTACATGAATTCGGCACCTTTTGCGCAAATTACCCTTGATTCTATCAACTCTGCAGATCCAAAAAATCCAACGGTGGAGCCAGTGCCCTATGTGGGTGTCCAGTTTGTTGCTATTCCTGAGTTTCAAGGCATAGGAACAGCAGTTGGTCAGCAGTTTAGTGCAGCACTAACGGGCCGCATGACGGTAGACCAAGCACTTCAAAGCTCTCAGCGACTAGTTGAAAGAGCCATGCGCAAAGCGCGTTACCCAAAATAATAAAACGTTAACTACGGGTAGGTGCAAGGTGCACTTACCCACTTTTCTCACTTGTAAGGGGCTTAGCAATGGCGACTACCCAATCTCGTACCCTAGCCAAAATGATGCTGTTTCCTTCGGTCACCTTGCTGTTAGCTTGGATGATTGTTCCGCTTTGCATGACGTTATATTTCTCGTTTTTAGATTATAACTTGCTCATGCCTGGCGATAATGAATACATAGGCTTTTTGAACTACGAGTTTTTTCTTACCGATCCTGCTTTTATAGAGTCATTTTTCAATACCTTATTGCTAGTCGGCGGTGTGCTGTTTATTACCATCTGCGGCGGTATTGGTTTAGCCATAATGCTCGACCAAGCCATATGGGGCAGAAACTATGTCCGCATAATGGTATTGGCACCGTTTTTTGTTATGCCAACGGTTTCCGCATTGGTGTGGAAAAACATGTTTATGAACCCGGTAAACGGGCTGTTTGCTCACCTTGCCGAGTTTTTTGGTGCAACCCCTATCGATTTCTTTGCACAAATTCCGTTGCTTTCAATCATCATTATTGTGTCGTGGCAGTGGCTGCCGTTTGCAGCGCTAATTTTACTTACCGCTATTCAATCGTTAGATAGAGAGCAATTGGAAGCGGCGGATTTAGATGGTGCCGGCCCGTTCAGTAAATTTATTTACATTGTGCTGCCGCATTTATCACGGGCAGTTACCGCAGTCATTCTTATTGAAACCATTTTCTTGCTGTCTATTTTTGCAGAAATTCTGGTTACTACGAGTGGTGGCCCAGGTTATTCCTCTACCAATATTACGTACTTAATTTACACCCAATCGCTACTTCAGTTTGATGTGGGCGGCGGTTCAGCAGGTGGAATTGTGGCAGTCATTATTGCCAATATTGTTGCCATCTTCTTAATGCGCCTTATCGGCAAGAATTTGGAGGGCTAGGTAATGAACAGCACGAATAAATCAAAAGTTATTTACACCATTTTAGCGTGGACCATCAGTGGGATGATTTTCTTTCCTATTCTTTGGACCATGATCACCAGCTTTAAAACGGAATCTGAAGCGATTTCAGCCACGCCAAGCTTATTTATGTTTGAGTGGACGCTAGAGAACTACAAAGATGTGTTAGCTCGCTCACCTTATTTCGATCACTTTATGAACTCTGTGATCATCTCATTAGGGTCAAGTTTGCTGGGACTGCTGATTGCTATTCCGGCTGCATGGTCGATGGCCTTTGTGCAAACTAAGCGAACTAAAAACCTATTGATGTGGATGTTATCAACCAAAATGCTTCCACCGGTTGGGGTGCTAATTCCTATCTATCTGTTGTTCCGTGATTTCGGTCTGCTAGATACACGCTTAGGTTTGGTAATTGTAATGACCCTCATTAACTTACCTATCATGGTGTGGATGCTTTACACCTATTTCAGAGAAATTCCTCATGAAATTCTTGAAGCGGCACGAATGGACGGCGCGGGCATTAAAGAAGAGATTTTTCACGTGTTACTACCAATCGCCTTACCCGGCATTGCGTCAACCTTGCTGCTCAACGTTATTTTGGCGTGGAATGAAGCATTTTGGACACTCATTCTTACCGCCGCGAATGCAGCCCCGCTAACTGCCTTTATTGCCAGTTACTCAAGCCCAGAAGGCTTATTTTACGCGAAATTATCAGCAGCCTCTGTGATGGCTGTGGTGCCAATCCTCATTCTTGGTTGGTTCAGTCAAAAACAATTAGTGCGCGGATTAAGTTTCGGCGCGGTTAAGTAGGAGTATTCCAATGGGAAGCATTACTTTAAAACAAGTGACAAAAAGCTTTGGCGACGTAAATGTTATTAAGCCGCTAGATTTACATATCCGCGACGGTGAGTTCATTGTATTTGTTGGGCCATCGGGCTGCGGTAAATCTACCTTACTTCGTATGATTGCAGGGCTTGAAGATACGACTAGCGGCAACATAGATATTGATGGTGAAGATGCCACGAATATGCCGCCAGCGAAACGTGGCTTGGCTATGGTATTTCAGTCTTACGCGTTGTACCCGCATATGTCTGTGCGCAGCAATATTGCGTTTCCGCTTAAGCGCGCAAAAGTTGCCCCTGCAGTGATTGACGAAAAAATTGAAAAAGCCGCAAAAATGCTGAACCTAACCGATTATCTTGATCGCAAGCCTGGTCAGCTATCGGGTGGGCAGCGTCAGCGTGTGGCGATTGGCCGTGCTATTGTGCGCCAACCTTCGGCATTTTTGTTCGATGAGCCCTTATCTAACCTCGATGCTTCGCTTCGGGTTAACATGCGTTTGGAAATTTCAGAGCTTCACAAAAGTTTAGATACCACCATGATTTACGTTACGCACGATCAGGTTGAAGCCATGACTATGGCTGACCGTATTGCGGTATTTAATGGCGGTATTATCGAGCAGGTAGGCACGCCGCTAGAGCTATATCAAAAGCCAGTTAACCGCTTTGTAGCTGGGTTTATTGGCTCGCCAAAAATGAATTTCATTGATGTGATGCCTAAAGCTGGCGACGACACACATGCCATTGGCGTGCGACCAGAACACTTAAAAATTACCCAAGAGCGAGGGTTGTGGTCAGGCAAGGTAGGCGTAGTAGAGCACCTTGGCTCTGAAACCTTTTTACATGTGCATGTAGAAGGCGCTGGTACGCTCACGGTTAAAGCTGACGGTGATTGTCCGGTGAGCTATGGCGATAGGATTAACTTAACTGCTGCAGAAAGTAAAATTATGCATTTTGACAAAGGTGGCGTAACTATTCCCTCACTTTCTTGGGGCGAAGAGCGTGTAGCATAATTCGTTTTTAGTTGATGTGCGGGTTATTGCATTCAAGAGTAGCCTGCACGTTTTTAAGGACGAAATATACAAGGATTATCAAATGGGTAGCAGTAAAATCTCCCTTGACAGTACAGGCATTCAGCTCGTTATTTTCGACTGTGATGGGGTGTTAGTAGATAGCGAAGTGCTATGCAAGCGGGTAATCATTGCCATGTTGGCCGACTTAGGTGTAGTGGTTTCAAGTGCTTACTTTGACGAGCATTTTTTAGGTAAAAGTTATGAATCTGCACAAAAGCAGATTTTAACCGACTTCACCATTTCACTTCCAGCTGAGTTCAGAGATAATTATTTAACGGCGTTGTTACAGGTGTTTGCTGAAGAGTTACAAACTACTCCCAAGCTTAACCGTGTGCTCGCGCACTTGAATGTCAGAAGCTGCATTGCGACTAGCAGTAGCCCAGAGCGGGTTGCGTTTGCGCTAGAAAAAACAGGGCTTCGTTCTTTTTTTAAAGGGCGTATTACCACAAGTACCGAAGTGTTACATGGGAAGCCAGCCCCCGATATATTCTTACTTGCCGCATCGAAGATGGGCGTCAAGCCTAAGCACTGTTTGGTTATTGAAGACTCAGAAGCGGGTATACAAGGAGCATTGGCCGCTGACATGCAGGTCGTTAAGTACACCGGAGCAAGCCACTTAAAAGGCTTACCGCCAACTAACGTAGATAAGAATGACAACACCATGTCGATTTCTCATTGGTGTGAGTTTTTCAATCTTTACCCCAGTTTAAAAACAACCGTTGAGGTATAAAGTGTTCTTCAATGGATGGAGTCAGAGGCAAGACGTAAACCTTAACGTAAATCCATAAACCTTGTTATCGAACAGCCGCTCAAAAATGCGAAATGTCGTTAAAACTAAACCGTTTGCTGATGGGCTGAAAGGTGTCTTAACAAAGCGTATATCTGCTTTGGTGGAAGTTTGGTTGGTTCAAACTCGGTTTGCGATAATCGAGCGAGTAACTCAGTAAAAATTGGCGTACTGCCAGCATAACCCATATTCCACTCTGTAAAGGTGGGTTTATCGATATATTCGTAGCTGGAGATAATGACATCAGAGTGTCGAGCATCGTCTGAAATATGGAAAAATAATTCATTAACCGCTTCGCGCTCACCTTCTAAAGCTTGCACAAAATAGCGGTTGTCATAGCAAAGCATTCCGCAAATCCCAAGCGATTGATTGTTTTTACGGGCAACAGTTAAGATATCTTTCATATCTGAGAGCGACATATCTCTGGTTGCCGAACTTAAATAGATTAAGCGCACGATATTTTTCATAGAATTATTAATACTCCTTTTGGTAAAAACAAACTATAAGTCTATTAAGAATAGATAGAGCAAAAGGATGAAATCTTCAACTGTATGG
Source organism: Alteromonas sp. 38 (assembly GCF_902506055.1). NCBI lineage: Bacteria > Pseudomonadati > Pseudomonadota > Gammaproteobacteria > Alteromonadales > Alteromonadaceae > Alteromonas > Alteromonas sp. 38. Next base: position 3,794,196 of record NZ_LR733300.1, on the reverse strand, counting down.
TGAATTCTAATCTGCCTAAAATGGCAATGATATACACTAACGCGCCATCTGAGTTGGCTGATTTTTTACCCGAAGGCCTTGTCACTCATTGTTATTCATCAGTCAAAAAACTAAAAAAAGCACTGCGTTCCAATACGCCAGACAAAATCTTCTTCCATATTAATGATGCACAAAGTGAGTCAGACAGCATAGAAATAGTAGACTATGTGCGAACGTCATTAGCATCGCATAGTAGCACCTTGGTTATCTGCGTGAGTGATGCCGTTTCTACCACACCGAGCCAAATAATGAATAGGGCCGATGTGGACGATGTTATCCGCTTAAATAAGGAGGACGCTGCGTTTGTACAGCGTAAAATTGCTCGCATTATTAAGCGTATTAGCATTGCTAATAAGCATCTAATAGAGAAAGATGCGCAAGTGAATATGCTCACCTCGGTGAATCGATTTTCCCATCAACGACAGAATATTCAGGCATTAATCGCATCCTATGCGGAAACGTTGCTGCATTTTTGTGGTGGGCACAGTGGTTTAGTGGTTACTCCCGCTAAAGTTACCTGTGTACCCACATCACAGCCCTCAATTAGCCAGAGCCAACTTGATGAAGTAGACCATGATACAAAGCAATACATCATCAACCTAGCCCTGCAATGTAAAGCCCCCGTGGTTAACTTATCACCAGAGCTTGCGCCTATGCGGTCATTAATTGACATGTTGCCAAACCCAGTAGTGAGCTATTTGGTATTTCCGCTAATTGTTTACAACAATAACTTGGCTTCCATTCTCTGTTTCATAAGCGAGGAAGCGCTAGATAGCGTATCTACCACGAAGCTAAACGTTATGCGTGATGCTTCTTTACAGCTTAAAATAATATTAGAAAGGCGATTTGCAGAATCGCGAATGGCCACGCATTATCAGCGTTTAAAAGAAACTTTGGCCGAGCTAAAAACGACCCAAGATCATTTAATTCATGTAGAAAAGATGGCGTCTGTTGGGCACATGGCAGCAGGGATTGCCCATGAAATAAACAACCCGTTAGCGTTTGTTATTAGCAACTTCGACCCCCTCGACCATTATGTGGAAACGTTAATCCACATGGTGGATTTGCATGAACAGCTCATTCAATCCATTAACGAGATTGAGCAGCCAGTAAACCAGAAGATCACCCAGTCAATACAAAGCTTTAAACAAACCAGTGATATTGATTTTGTGACCGAAGACATTAAAGCACTTGTTCATGATTCGAAAGAAGGCTTACTGAGGGTAAGGGATATCATTAGTGATTTGGGGAGCTATTCTCGAAAAGAGTCACTTGAGAATCAGTTGCTAAACATCAGTGAGGTAACCAGAGAAACCGTTCGAATGCTCAAATATGAATTGAAAGAAGACGTTGAGGTTCAACTAGTGATTGATAGTGATATTCAGATAACTTCTCATAAAGGCTTCATACAACAGATAATTGCAAATTTGATTAAAAATGCGATTCAGGCTCACGCTACATCAGATAAGCAAACTCAGCAGAAAATTATAAAGGTCGCAGTCGCGGAAAAACCAGAGTTTGTGCTAATAAATGTTTCGGATAACGCGGGGGGAATAGCAGAAAAAAGTCGAAAACATATTTTTGACCCTTTCTTCACGACTAAAGATGTTGGCAAAGGAACTGGAATGGGGTTGTCTGTCTGCTCTAATTTAGCGAAGAAAATGCAAGGGACGTTAGCACTTGCTCCTATGGAAGAATCGAGCGACCTAGATACCACGTTTACGCTTAAGTTACCCAAGCAGGTGGGAGATAAATAACTTAACGCCTTCCTAGGTTTAACATGCCTATTCGTTGATCAGCGAATAAGCTTTTATTTGGCTTTCTCGACTTTTTGCTTCAGTGTTGTACAGTGCAACTGCTTTATCGACGTATAAAATTATAAGGGCAGGTTATGACAACACTTATTGGCGGGAAAACAAAGGAAGAAGCACTGGGCAGTCTTTCAAATATGACTAGCGATGTAGCGCCTATTCAAAAAAGTGAATACTTAACTCGCATAGATAAAGCACAGCAATATATGCAGCAAAATAGTATTGGTGCGCTGTACCTTAATGCCGGCACTAACTTATCTTACTTTACGGGCATGCAATGGTATGCCAGCGAGCGTTTAGTGGGCGCTATTCTTCCTGCCTCTGGCGATATCATCTATGTAGCGCCTTACTTTGAAATTGACTCCCTTGAAGAGCGTAAAGTGATTAACGGCGACATTATTGGGTGGCAAGAGCATGAAAGCCCTTATGCACTGATTGCTCATTTACTGGGTGAAATTGATACTGCTGGTGGCAAGAAAATCGCGGTAGATGAATCGACCCAATTCTTCGTTGTGGATGGGTTTAATAAAGCACTCCCTGAAGGCGCCAGTATTATTAATGGCGCAGAGGTTACTGCCCACTGCCGAATGCACAAATCGGTCAACGAACTTGCGCTTATACAGCGTGCTATGGATATGACCCTTGCAGTGCATAAAGCTACAGCCAGTATGCTCTATGCAGGGATTACTACCACAGAAGTAGAAGCCTTTATCAATGATGCCCACAAAAAAGTGGGTGCCAGTGGCAATTACTTTTGTATTGTACTTTTTGGTACAGCAACGTCATTTCCACATGGGGTAAAAGACCCACAAATATTAGAAGAAAACGACTTGGTGCTTATTGATACCGGCTGCAAAGTTCATGGGTATCTATCTGATATTACGCGAACCTACTGCTTTGGTAAGCCAACGGTGAAGCAAAAGGCGATGTGGGAAAGTGAAAAACGCGCGCAGTACGCCGCATTTAATGCAGTAAAACCAGGCGTACCCTGTGGCGATGTTGATAAGGCCGCCCGAGACAGTTTAGCGTCCGATGGCTTAGGCCCAGATTATAATCTCCCTGGTTTGCCCCATAGAACAGGGCATGGTATTGGTATGGATATTCACGAGTGGCCATACTTGGTGAAGGATAATCCACACCTTATGGCACCAGGTATGTGCTTTAGCAATGAGCCCATGATAGTGGTTCCCAACGAGTTTGGTATTCGTTTGGAAGATCACTTTTATGTATCTGACACTGGCGCAGTGTGGTTCACTGAACCAAGCAAAGCTATCGATGAGCCTTTTTAAAAGCCATGTTTGCAGTGATTCGCTATGACAAGAATATTAGGTTCTGAATGTATTTGATATTGCAGGCTTATACGAGAATGATCTCCACTAGTACTCGTTTAGAGGCGTATTGCAGTTCGTTAGAGGAAAAAAGAAAAATCCAAGGCTAGGTAAATAAGGCCTGCTAGTATGAGGCGACTTGAGTGTTCAAATAAATTAGTGTATTTTTTGAACGATACTTTGGTGGCGTAAAAGCATGTATGGAAACTCCAAGCGTCTCTTTCATCAAAAGATCACTAGCTTTGCTATGTGGTTTTCCTTTCTTTATTTCTATGCTTTATATGTTTTCTTTTTCTGGATGGGCGGAAGAAAATACATTGCTTCCCACCGTGACAGTATCGGACGCTACCACGGCGAATTTCCAAGTAAGCCTTAATGAAAAAACAACGTTTAGAGTTATCCCTACGTCGGGTGTGACAGTGCTTATTAAAGCAACGCAATCAGCAGCAAATGTTCGCTTAGCGCTTTATGGCGATGAATATGAAACTAGCAAGCCCTTACTCACTCTTGATATTCCAGCCGCCTATAGACAACCTGAATACCTACTCTTCGATGCGAACGACTGTGTCATTTGTTACGTTGAAATAGATACTTCGGCATCATCGCCAACGCAAGGTCGCAGCGATATCTTATTTAGTGCAATTGGTACCGGATTGGATGCTCATAGGAATTTCTACAATGCCATTCAATTCGCTTCCTTAACGTGGTCTGCGGCAGAAAATCAGCTTGCAGAGATGGAGTATAAAGAAGCCTTACATGATGTGCGTTCGCACTATGAAAAAGCAGAGAATATTGCAACATCGTTAGAAGATCACTCTCTCATTGTTTTCAGTGCCTATATGCAATCCATAGTGAGCCACTACCTTGGAGAATACGACAATCAAGCTGATTTACTGAAACGTATTTTACAGCAGACATCTATTCCTCAATCCTACCTTATTAAAATTCATAATGACTTAGCGAGTCACTATATTTATGAAAAAGGTGAATTTGATACCGCGGTGGCGTACTTAAGCATTGTGTTCGGCCATCTAAATTCTGGGCACTATCCCTTGTTGTATGCAGAGGCGAAAGAGTTAGAAGCGTCAATAGAAATTGAAAAAGGAAGCTATTTGAATGCTGTAACGGCCTTTGAAGAAACCAGCAAAATTTTCTTGGAACAAGGTGATGTGTCAAATGCTATTAAAAGCATGACCTCTTTAGGATGGCTGTTTTATCACACGGGCGATTTTAACAACGCCATGCAGCAATACGTTCTCGCCAAGAAATTAGCAACCCAAGTTTCAGATAACTACGCAATCACGAACTTGCATATCAAACTCTCGGGTGTGTATCGACAACTAGGCAATATCGAGCAAGCCAATCATCATGTTACACAGGCGCTAAAGCTAAGCGGTAGGTTTAAGCATGCATACTTAGATGCGTGGGCTAATGTAGAAAAAGCGAAGCTTCTGCAGGCAACGGGGCAGTATATTTATTCGAAGGATACGTTTGATATAGCAAAGCGCAGATTTTTTAAATTGAATGCTTCAAAGGGGGCGAGTGAAATCGACTTTTTTGTTGGTTTACTCAACATGCAACTTGGAGAGCATCAACAGGCGAAAGAGCGGATAGAGAGTTACTTGTTTAACACTGATGGAATTGCCACGGATTACGAGCATGCTATTGCTGCTTCAAATCTAGCGCATGCCCTTACGTTACTTGGTAGCAAAGATGAGGCAATGAAATATCAGCAAAATGCGTTAAATGTTCTGATGCAAACGCAAGATATTCGGTCAATCGGCTTAGCACAAATACAAATGGCCACGCTGCATGCATCCATGGGTAACATTAAAAGTGCTGAGACCTATTTTAACAAAGGAATGAGCAAACTTATTCAAACGCGCTCCACGTTGTCACAGTTAGAAAGTACATATGCCTATGCCAATGAAGTAGCCCATCTCGACCCAGTACTTGCACTACAAATAGGCCGTGATATTAGCAAGCAGATCAACGACATTTTTTCAAAAATAAAGCGAACCGATTTACGTAGGGGGTATTTCTCTACCTACCAGAAGGTGGTCAGTTTGCTGGTTCGTGTTGATAACTCACTTTCGGCAGAGCAGAGCTTATTACTTGCTGAGGGGGCGCGATCACGAACCATAGGGTACGGGCTTTACCGCGACAACAATACTAATAACGACATTCAACGTGAACAAAAAAAGCTCAATCAAAAACAGCAGGTGAAATTGATTGAGCTTAGTACACAAATTGAAACACAGCAGCGAAAACAGACCATCAGAGAAATACGGGTATTGTCAGAAGCGTTATATCAGCTTGAGAGTGACAATTATGTTGTTCCGCAGTCTACCGCTAAATTTTCGGCCAAATCATTGGCCCAACTTCAGCAGTCTTTAACAGAGCATGACGTGGTGTTATTTATTGATACCGCAGAAGTGGAGTCTAGGTTGTGGTTTATTGATCAGCAGCAGATTGTAAGCTTTAAGAGTGAACATGAGCGTTTTTTTAGTGAACGTGTGGACGCTGTACTGAATGTGATATCGCAAAAACTGCCTTTGCGTAAAATGCGTAAAGAGGTGGCAGAGCTACGCAATACACTTTTTCCTAGCAATGCAGAGTATCTATTCAAAGGCAAAACGAACTTAATTGTAATACCGGATGGCGCGTTAACCCGTTTACCATTTTCATTACTGTCAACATCTTCCCCCGCGCAGAGCGGGTGGTCAGTAAGCTATCAACATTCTTTACAAAACATAGTAGATTCGAGAAGAGATAATTACGCTACGGCTGTGGATGAAGGCAGTATTCTTGTTGTGGCAGACCCTTTAATGAAGACTATGCCAAAAGACCAAAGCAGCCCGCTAGTCTATGGTTTTCAGTCTTCCTCATTGCCTTATACAGCAAAAGAGGCAAGTTACATAAACGAGTTCTCTGCTCAACCGATAACCCTTCTAAATAAAGGTAAAGCCAGTAAACAAGCGTTAGCAGAATTAGATTTATCTACCTTTAATATCTTACATATGGCGACACATGGGCTAGCAAATAATCAAGTGCCTGAATTGGGTGGACTCGTTTTATCAAACGCTTCAAGTGCCGACAATTTGCTGTTTGCCTCGGAAATCAGGCGGCTTAGGCTAAAGGCCCAACTTGTTGTGTTAAGTGGTTGCGAAACTACCCAAGGACACTTGATAGAGGGCGAAGGCATGCTTGGCTTAACCCGCGCCTTCATCGAAGCTGGAGCACATAGTGTTATAGGCAGTTTGTGGCAAGTACAAGATGATGCAACAGCGAAGCTGATGAAGGAGTTTTATCGTTATTTACTACAACACGAATTACCCATCTCTGAAGCATTAGAAAAAGCGAAAGTGGCGGTGAAAAATCACAAAAGAAAAAATGGAACTCGCCCGTGGCGATCGCCCTATTACTGGGCGGGATTTGTTCTGCATGGTAACGCGGCATGACTGAGTCTGAGAGCGATATTGCAGCCACTATCGTGAAAGGGATTTTAGCGGGAGATACTGCCGCAGAATTACAAATGATAGAGCGTTATAAAAGGGGGTTACGCTTTGTGCTTAGGCGAAAATGTCACGACCCTGATTTGGCTGAAGATATTAGCCAAGAAACGTGGCGCATCGTCATTGAACGTATTAGGAATAATGAACTACGAGATGCCACAAAGTTGTCAGCGTTTATTCTTCAGACGGCGAAAAATCAGCTACTGATGCATTTTAGAAAAAGTGACGTTAAGCGCCAACAAACGGGTATAGGGGAAGCGTTGGAGTCTGAGTATTCTGGCCCGTTAACACAATCGCCCGAGGATGTATTAGAACGACATAACTTGGGCTTGCTTGTTCAAACGGTTATTAAAGAGTTGAATACACCGAGAGATAGAGAATTACTCCATCGTTACTATATACATGAACAAGATAAAAGTCTGATTTGTAACGAACTAAATGTTAACGCTAAAAACTTCGACAATGTGCTTTATCGCTGCAAACAGCGGTTTAAAACGCTGTGGTTAGCGGTAATGGAAGATAACTGATATGAATTTCACTGAGAGGTTTGGCCTAGTTAGTGCACAAGACGTTAGTACGCAAGAGCATAGGCATTTCACAAACAATAGACCCAGAGTATTCATGGTTAGGAGTTTGCGTAGTGAAGCAAGATGAAAGAATAGAACGGTATGTGCTAGGTAGAATGACACCGAGTGAAGAAGCGGAGTTTGAAGCTTATTTTTTGTCTAACCAAGCGTGTTTAGATCAACTAGAGCTTACAGAGCGTTTGTACAAGGGAATGCAAGCAAACAGCGTAGATAAGGTAACGCCTATTCAAAGCAAACCTCGCGTGTGGAAGCAGCCAATTCCGCTTTGGGCAGCCGCCGCTTCATTGATTCTCGTTTTATTAATGCCAACGCCGTTCAATACCTCTCAGCGCTTAGCACCAAATTCCGATTTAAATGTTTATCGCTTGGAAATGGCGAATGTTCGAGCTTCAGAATTTGATGCGGTTAAGGTGACTCAATCGGTCAGCCAGCTCGTGTTTGCAATTTACGTTGATACTGAAATACCTGAATTTGATTATCCCAAATATGGGTTCACGTTAACCAATCAAAAAGGAGAGCAAGTGTTCACGACAAGCGCTTTACATTTAACTTCTACAAGCGAAATTTTCATAAACATGGGATTACAGCACTTTGAATCAGGAGTATACGATTTTGAAGTGTCGGGCTACAACAATACAACAAAAACACCACTGCACAGTGGGTTAATACAATTTAATTAGTCAATAACTAGGAGCGGACCCTAATGACTTTATTCAAAAAAATGATATCAACCGTAGGACTGACATTATTACTTTTAACCTTACTTGGTTGTTCACATGAAAATAAAGAGTGCAACGATGACGATGCAGAGTGCATGCTATCGAAAATTACTGCTAGTTATGACGTCGAATTTTTAGGTAATGATATAGATACTCGCGGGGCGGATGACGCCCTTCAATCACAACGAATAAACGGGTTTGGAGCGCTAATTTTAGATAAAAGTGGCAGTGCTTTAGCGCTTGAAAATACTTGTAGGTTCGAATCAAAAAGCCAAAACACGCCAAAACCTAATATAAGTGTTGGATTTACAGGCGCTAGTGGAATTGACAAAGATAATATTGACGACATCAGCTATAGCGGAAATTGCTATCAGGTTTATGAAACGGGAAATTTTACGGTTCTTTATATACCGACTTTAGATAACCCTAAACACGGAACAGAAGGTGCTCAACCCGTGACAGATCATCCCCATTCCATGCAAATATACGTTTATCGGGGTAATCAAAATGGGATGACGTATCGTGTTTTTCATAGAGATAAGCAATTTAGTAACAATGGAGCTCATGATCACGATGGTGATGGCTCTCATTCGCATGATAAAGATTTATTCGAAGTTTTAAAACACAATACTACCCACGGTGGTGGTATAGGTACATAGGTACCGCAACCGAGAACTAGCTAGCTGTATTCTTACTTTGTAGTTGCGCTGGGCTAGAGGTTAAGCCTGGCTCAGCTAAATCCTGTCTTTATCGTCTCGTCATTGGTATTGCTCCTACCCAAAAAAATAAAAATGCTATTTAGGTGAGAGAATTATAAAGGTTCGTGCACTGCTCATATATACCAATAAAAATGGATTATGAGGGCAACATGAACGTGATTAATTCCGACTGCTATGCCAATTTTGGCAAGTCGCTATTCGGTAAGTTATTGAACCGAGAAAAAACCACTAGTCGATTATCGACAATGTGTATTTTGGTAAGCTCCCTACTTGGTTGTACTACTTTTCCTTATGTTGAGGACCCTCGCCCCGTTAACACAAAAAATTGCACCTCGTGTGAGTCAAGCGAAGTAGAGCTTCAGCGGGCAATGGCTTACGTTGATTACACTTACGACGGCTACCGCAGAAAGCTTTTAGAAGATGCAAAGCAGAGCCAAGATTTAAGCCAAGGCCTGATTGCCCTTGGCACAGTAACATTGGGTTTAGCAGCTTTCGAGGCCAATATTGATACGTTCAAAGCGGCGGGGTTGCTCGGAGGGGGCGCCTATCATTTAGGAACGGCAAATGAAAATGTTGGCAGGCGTGCGCAGTATATTGCTGGTATGCGAGCAATGGTGTGCATAAAAGATATTGTTAGCCCTATGGTGGGAATTACTAGCAATTATCAGCATATTCAAAACAATGCCGAACGGCTTCGTAGCGCAATGGACGAGTACGCCATAGCGGCTGGAGACTTGACCAACGCCGTGAACCAACTCTTCCTTTATGATGATTCCACCAAGAGCTTAAAAGCGGCAGCGCAGGCCCAGTTAAAGGTGATAGACAGCGACAGAGAGCGGGCCGCACAGTTACTTCAAAGCACCAACACCTTGCTTGCAAAGTCTTCCACGATTGGGCCTAGAGTATTTGCGCAAGTGGATAGCATTCGTGTGGCCGTCGATGAAGCCTTAACGTCAACATTGGCGAGTACAGATAGTATCGGTTCGCAAATAGCTGCATTGAGTGATTACGCACAATATTTTACGCCCGGGTTAGACTTCGCTGAAATACTACAAACCACACTCGCTAGTGCGGACGGTTCCGATGTTAACAAAGTTCTCGATGGCATGTTAGCGCAGGCGAAGGGGGACTTCGATAAAAAAAACAAAGAGAACGCCGAGAATGCTAAGAACGTTAAAAATGCGATTATAAGCGTTTACGAAAAAGTCATTTCTAACATCAGTGTTGCCATGGGAGAGATGCAAGCGAAGCGTCAAATTATGTTGGCAAGAGCCAGCGAATTAAATGGTTTATTGGCGATGCCCCTCAACTTAAATGAAGCTACGTTTAAATCTTGTGGTGCCCTTACTGATAATATTACTACCCAGCTAAAACTCGATCATTCCTCTTTAGCATTTACACAGGGCGTAATTCAAACGGCAATCGTTGAAGTATCTGGTGGAACTAAGCCTTATTCCGCACAGTTAACTAGAACGCCTAACTCATCGGTAAACGTCTCGACGGTGGCAGGAGGATCTGGAGTTATCGTTACGCTTACAGGCGAGGCAAAAGCGGGTGAAGCTTTTACGATTAAAGTGAAAGATAGCAGCACTCAGCACGCCATTATTAACGTATCGATTAAAGAGCCAGTTAAAAAAACTGAAAGTGATGCTGCGAAAGAGAACGTTAAAGAGGCATCACAAGCAGCGTTGAAAAACTGCGAAAATAGCAAAACCAATACATGGAATGAAACCTTCGGTGTTATTGGCTACCCGGTAATGGGAACACATGCGAATGGTATTGTTTTGGAAAATCCAGCGTTATTAGGAAGCACTATATCAGGAGAAATAGCGCTTGCCGGTCAGTTTTCTCTCCCCCCTGAAGCGAAGAATATAGACGCGGTGAAAAGCGCATTGCTCGCGAAGCTCGCCACCGACCCTCTACTAAAAAGTCTACATTGTAAAAACATTACCAGTAACGAGAAGCTAACGCCTCATGCAAGCTTAGCAAATGCCTTGAGCTCAACACCTGATGTTTGCGAAGCCGATGATGATGTAGGAAGGCTAAAGTGTGCATTGCGCGCTCCTATGGAAGCTGGAGATTGTGGTGACGATTTTACGTTTGCCTACTCGAATTTTAGCAAGGGTGTACTTACCGTGACACTGTGTGCTCTAGATTCAATTTGCCCCGCACTTTATGTAGATAAAGTAGAGGATTTGGCCGCTCAAGCAAAAGTGACGATTAACAAGTCGCTTGAGCGCTATCCATGGGGGAAAACACTAAGATACATCGATTTAAAGTTCAGTAATTATGAGGAAATAAAAGCCAAGATTGAAAGTTTACAAGAGGGGAAAGTGCAATGAGCTATATCGATGTCATCAATACTCAAACAAAAGAAACGGATTCCGGTAGTGCTGTAGCGTTAGTGCGATGCACGGGTAATATAGGTGATACAGAGCATTACCTTGTAAGCTGTTTTCACCTATTTGGATTATTAGCTAACAACATCGAGCAGCCTTGTCAGCAGGCCACCATTAAACATGCGGGAAAGGTTATTGCGAGCTATACCGGTATTTGCGGAAATATCGCCCCGCTTGGTACTGATACATGGAGCTTCGATGTCGCGTTTGCAAAAGTAGAACCACAGAACCTCGAGCTTGCACGCAATGCTATTCCAGGGCCCGTGCCGACAAAAATTTTGTATTACATGGATGAATTACCAAAGACAGCCATCATGCACAGTCCGCGCGGCAAAGTCACTGCCCCTAAAAACACTGCAAGTGCCATCAGTCTATCCAATGTATGCGCTAAAAGAGGCAACCAACAAATTGTATCCTATGGGCCTGAGCTTAACCGTATTCAAGCGGTACATCGCCTTATTGCGAGTTACGATGGAGAGACGAAGCGTGGGGATAGTGGTTCACCAGTCCTTAGTAGTGATGGGAAAACGCTGCTGGGTATGCATATCGCTGGCGATGGGAATAAGGGGTACATGCTACCCGCCGTTGATTTTATTCAAAATGCCAACCGGTTTATTCCTAAATTTAAAAACGATACTTTATCTTTAGACTTGTGAGGTAAATTATGGATTATCTTGATACGGCCATAGTGCTTACATTGGTGATTATTACTGTGGCTGAGTTTTCAGCCTTAGTAACAGATAGGCTTATATTAATGACTGGCTCCCGAACGCGAGGCTTTGAGGAATGGTGTCAATGTGTAGTTGAAGAAGTGAGGTTGTCGTTAAGGGATGATGTTGAGCTTAATGTCACGCAAAGTGCGAGCGTACTTGAGCAGCTTAATATGTTAATGGCATCTGAACGCGACAAACCACAGCCTTATTTAAATCGGTCGGTACTGATGAACAATATTTTGTCTACGGCACTTAAAGTGTCAACGCCCAAAGTGGTTACTACATTAGAGCAGGTGTTGCCCGACAGAGTAGGGAAGTGCGACCATCGAGCCACCAGTCAATTTCGTTTGAGGACCGGTATCAAAGTGGCATGTGTAGCCACCGTAATTTCCCTAGCGCTAAACATTAATAGTGTGTCATTGATAAGTGAGCTAGAAAGTAACGATGCAAACAAGGTGGCGCGTCTTCAAACGCAGGTCGAAAGTTTAAACGATAAGTTACAGGCGGAGAGTGATCCGACTAACGCCGGTAGTATAATGATTGAATTGAGAAACAGATTGAATCAACTTTCTACCGAAGAAACGAAAACATTTTCAGTTGGCCCGCTAGCACAAGGCATCAATCGCATGTCTATCGACTGGATATTTGGTTGTGTATTAACGGGTTTACTGGCTGGGTTAGGTGCACCATTCTGGCGCCGGCAGCTGTCTAGGCTAATGGTACTTAAGGATACAAAAGAGGCGGTATCAGTCACTACGCCGGCGAATCAAAATCGGTACGACGAGAAGGAAGAGATCCAAACCGACCCCGCAGTGACGGTTTCTTCTGGGGTGACCGGGCAATTTGCCCCAACTAATATTAGTTGGGACCCACTAACGAAACAAATCGATTTAGATGTTATTGCACTAGGCAAACCAGAGAGCACATACACACCTGATGAATTAGCTCACACGTTACGAGAAAAGCTTGCGCCCTTATATAGTAAAAAGTTGGCGGCGGTAAATATTCGGCCAGACTCTTTGAATAAAATGGCAGGCTATTTCTTTACCAGTAATGGGGTATAGCAATTATTACAACATCGCTTTATCTGACAACTGCTAATTAAGTGAGATATGCCACGCTAACGTCAATTTGTGGTTGTTACGAATGCTTCTCGGCAGCGATAACGGTTATTTCAACTAACAGCGCTTCACGAGCCATATCTGCGGTAACGCAAGCGCGAGCAGGGGCTTGGCCTTCTGGCACCCAGTTGTCCCATACGGCGTTCATCTCGGCGAAGTATTCCATGCTTTTGATGTAAATAGTGGCTGATAAAATATGTTCTTTATCGCTACCCGCTTGTGCTAGCAAGGTATCCACTTTATCTAACATAGTTTGGGTTTGTTCGGTAATACCTTGGGTTGCATCGGCGCACACTTGGCCGCATAAATAGATGGTGCCGTTATGTTTTACTATACGGCTCATACGCTGTTTTGTTTCTATTCGCTCTATGGTCATTGTTTGAGTGTCCGTGCTTTTAATCTTAAAGTTTCAATGGTTTATTTTTCATTTTTACAAGCTTGCTGAATTTCATGCTCTAACTCTTCTGTATCAGCAAGTTGTCCAAACATGTCGCGAATTGGCGCGCCTTCAATCAAACCCATGATTGTACCCAATACAAAACCGCGGTGCACGTTATCCCCTCCTACATTGGCGTTGGCTGTGAGTGCTTTTTTTTCATCGTCTACGTAGCGGTAGGCAAAATACAGCACACTGGGCCATGCATCAGAAATGTAGCATGCAGGAGAGAATTGACGACCCACTATTTCGATATCACTTTTATTCTTGGCAACCAGCTTTGCCAAAGATATATGATTCCCCCGTAGGGCAATATCTTCAAGTATGTCTTGAGGCGATTCGTCCGTGCGGTAGAGCAATCGATACAGCAGTTCGACATAATCATCACAAACCGCACCAAGGTCTTCACTGGGGTGAGTTAAATACAAGTGATTTCTGCAGAGACGTTGAATGTCATTCAGTGCATCCCCCTTAAGGGCACAGCTAAGCGCTACAGGCCCAATGGTAACAAGGCCACCTATAGATGCCGTATCGTGAGTCACTGCGCCGCAATCATTGGCAGGCTTTCCGGCAGCTAGGTTAGCAAAAAAGCCTCTATGATACGATTCCGCGTAGGTGTCTGGGTGAGCTGGCTTATCTGCGCACAGCAGTTTAATGTACCCATCTAAAAAAGCAGCTTGTTGATAAATACCGGTTGAAGCCCGCAGTGCCACTCTAGCGCAATGAGCGTTTAAGGTGTTTTCTCCGGCTTTCATGCCTTGATGGTAATGCTGATTAGCGCCAGTCCAATATTGTCGTTTACCCTTTAAAATAACGTCGCCTACAATATTTTTCTTTTCCTGCTTAGACGCTTTGGACCGGCCCCCCTGGCTGGTGGAATGCAAAGACATAATAGAGGAGGGGTGAAATGATGGTGCGTCTTCAAATTGCTGAATGCCACCGGGGAAATCTTTTAAAATGTCCGCTGGGTTATAATACCAATGTACTGGCATTGCCAAAGCGTCAGCAATAAACGCGTTTTTAAGCGCCGCTATTGCCCGTGATTTATGTAATTCAGATGGCACTGAGTCTTCCCCTTAATAGCTAATATACCCATCGGTTTCAATATAAAATCGATGAGCAAAAAACATTGAATGATCTAAGGGTTTTGTACGTATTCTGCGTAAATATTGATCGCAGCGTAACGATTGCAAAAGCCATTTGCTAAAAAGTTGCAGCCTCATTACTATTCGTGGTTTTGGTTTTGGTTTTGGTTTTGGTTTGAGTTTGAAATTGAAGGGTAAGAATATGCATGCATCGCCATCGAGTACTGTGGGGAAACCCTTAAATTTTCTTTTATATGTAGAACAAAATTACTCCTTCGACATACTTCGCCCCATACAAAATGAAGCGATAAAGCAAGGTCATCAGGTTAAATGGTTGGTGGTGGGAAATGATGCGTCCAAACACTTTTTACACGAAAACGAGCAGGCATTAGCTTCCATTGAGCAAGCTATAAGCTTTAAACCTGATGCGGTGTTCGTCCCCGGCGATAGAGTGCCAAATTTCATTCCCGGCATTAAAGTACAGGTTTTTCATGGCCTTAATGAAAGTAAGCGAGGTAATGTTTATCCTGAACGTGGGCTGTTCGATTTATATTGCACAGAAGGGCCTGAACGCACGGGTACATTAACACGCAGTAATAAAGGCCACTACAATGTGGTTGAAACCGGGTGGGTAAAATTAGACTCATTATTTCAATATCAATCGACAGAACATTACGATAAACCGCAGGTGCTATTTGGTTCTACTTTCTCTGCATCCTTGTCCTGCGCCGAGTTCGTCTATGATGAGGTTAAACGGTTAAGTCAAAACGGGAACTGGCAGTGGTTAGTGACATTGCACCCGAAAATGGCCGCCTCTACGGTTGAAAAATACAAAGCGTTAGAAAGTGAAAACCTAATGTTTTTTGAAAATAATCATGTCATCGAAGCGTTGCACAGAGCGGATGTGATGATTTGTGACAACTCCTCTATTTTTCAAGAATTCTTACTTTTAAATAAACCTGTCGTGACGGTAAATAACCGCGACCCGCTCGATTGTTTTATTAACATTACAGAAAGCGATGCGCTAGAAGGTGCAATAAAACAAGCGTTGTCACCTTCGCCCGAACTTATCGATAGCATTCAAAAATACGGGCCATCAATTACCCCCTATCTAGATGGAAAGTCGTCACATCGGGTGGTGAAAGCGGTTGAAGTAATGGTGGGCAGTAATTGGGTTGATAAAAAACCTAGAAACCTATTAAGAAACTTCAAAATTAGAAAGAAACTCAACTACTGGAAGTTTTGATAATGGCACTGAGTTAAAGCGCTGCGCTTGTTGTGCTGAATAAGCGTCGTTAACTCAGCGCGCAGCATAACTATATAAAACTATCTTTATATATCAATACCTTGATTAGCTAGTTTTGTTCTGCATTGATAGTTGTAGGGCGAAGATATTGTGGCGTACTATAGTGCCTTCTCCTTTTCGACACTAAGACTTTTCTATGTACCAAGATTTTCAAGCTGAGCTTTCATGGGCCAGTTTACATATGCCGCGCACTCGTGAAGCTATTTCCTCTCTTCCAAGCTTAGACGGCATTAGGCTAGCCTGTAATATGCACTTAGATTTAAAGATGGCTCCATTGGTTGAAGGGTTATTATCTCGTGGGTGTGAGGTTTTTCTAACAACCTGTAACCCCACTACCGTTCAAGATGATGTGGTAAAGTATCTGGTAGATAAAGGGGCTGCGGCTCATGCATGGCGAGACATGAGTAACGCCGATTGGTCAGACTCTTTTGACAAAGCCTTGGCTTGGAAACCCACTCATTTGTGTGAAATGGGGGCCGATTTAACCACGCGCTTACATGAAAAAGTGCAAGCAAACGCGAAGGTCCCGAACATTGTGGCTGGTTTAGAGGCCACAGGTTCAGGTATTACGCGGTTAAACGGTATGCAGCCTGAATATCCTATTTTTAACTGGGATGATTTGCCCGTTAAAGAAGGCTTACACAATCGTCATATGGTGGGTTTAAGTGCTTGGCAAACGTTTTTCCAAACCACACATCTTACCCTGCATGAAAAAGTAGTAGTCGTCATAGGTTATGGTTTAGTGGGGCAGGGCGTGGCGGCATCTGCAAAGGCTTTTGGTGCACAAGTGCAAGTAGCAGAACTCGATCCTGCTCGCGCGCTGCAAGCTAAATATGATGGTTGGCCGGTAGTTGATTTGGGCTGCGCGGTAAAAGATGCCGATGTTATTGCCACTGCCACTGGCGGTTACGGTGTGGTAAGTGCAAAGCATTTGGATGCGATGAAAGAAGGCACCTTTATATTGAATGTTGGGCATGTGGCGCAAGAAATCGATGTGCCATATCTTAAAGCACATGCCAACCACTGCGAACCCATGCCTTACGTGAATGCTTATACCTTAAATGGTAAAACCCTATTCTTACTGGCTGATGGCTCTATGTTTAACCTTACTGCGGGCTATGGTGATAGCTTGAATGCTTTTGACGTTACCTTGGCTGTAATGGCTGCAGGTGTTGGGCATATTGTAGGGGAAGGTAGCACTCACCAAAGTGGGTTATATTTACTTCCTGAAAAGGCATGGAAGGCGGCGCTTTAGGGCGCTACCCTTATTATTATTGTTGATGATAGGTTTATCCAAAATGTAAGGCTTTCTACCCACCGGGGCAGCGTAAAATAAACCCTCCATCGTTACAAGATTGACAAAGTTCGTTATACTAAGAGCAAGTGAGCAGAGTGCTTTTGCGCTAACATACACTTAACATATGAGCGTAAAAGCTGAATTAGTGTTGCCTTCTGTTTGAGCATTTCTACGCTAAGACGCTTACAGAAGGCACATAACTAAAGGGAGTTGGGGAGATGGGCAAGTAGTATGGTTCAAGCATCTTCTATCCCTTTGTTTATTACTGCCAGTATCTGCTTGCTCTTAAGCTTTTTCTTTTTGCTTCTATATTATCGCTTGATTTCCCGCCATGAAGAGTCCGTGAAGTATTACCTGATTTTCGCGCTTTCAGCGTTAACCAGTGGCATTTTTTTTGGTGCCTTTGCGGTACTCGTTAACTCAAGCGATAACCTTACTTATCTCAGTATTTCTAACCGAATAACCGTTATCGCGGCTATGTTTACCATAGTGTTGAGTCTGCATTTTTACATTGCTTTTTTTCAATACAAAGTGCCAACCTTTCTAAAGTGGTGCTACGTAATTTGTGGTGTCTTTTCCTTGTTGACCATGGTGCCTAACCAGTACTTTCTTAGTAATGCTTTCTACTCAACATCTCAGTACTACACAGGCTTAGAATATGGGGCTTTATTCCAGTTGTGGGGGGCATGGATATTAGTACTCGCCGCCTATTGTATTTTTATACTCGTGAGAGTGTTTAATCGACAACGCATTAGGCAAGAAAATAGCAATACGAACACGGTTTTATTGTTGTTGGTGGCAAATGTCGTGTGGGTGATTACAGGCCTTTGTGATACGTTCACCGGTATTCAGGTGGTTGATTTACCTCCGTTGAGTTGGATAGGCTCATTTTCGGTTACTTCATGTATTGCGTGGGTGTTGGTTTTACATATAGATGATCTTTATGAAGAAAGGCGGTTGCTGAGTAACCGGCTTATGTATGACCATTTAACCCAAGCATTCTCACGTAGCTATTTGGAGATACGTTTAACTGAAGCTGTGAACCTAATGCGACGTGGAGAGTTGAGCTGGTTATCGGTATGCGTATTTGATGTAGATGACTTTAAAAACATCAACGATCAATACGGGCATGCTAATGGTGATGCATTGCTCTCCCAAATCACTACTATTATAAAAGAAAATATTCGCCAGTCTGATTGCATCGCGCGGTTGGGAGGGGATGAGTTCGTTATTTTGTTTGCCAGCAAACAAGGTGAGAATTATGCGCCTACTACGGTCGAGCGAATTCGTGAGCGCATTGCAAAAACAGATTTCGGGAAGGACGACTATTCATTTAGTGCATCTTGTTCATTTGGCATAGTCAGTGTTACCCCAGACCGGCTAACGATGACCGATTTGCCGAACCAAATGCTATCGAGCGCAGATGAAGCATTGTATAGCGCCAAGCATAAAGGAAAGAATGCTGTCGGCATTGCAACCTTGTGTGACTTATCATAACAGTTCTCTTCTTTACCGCTTTATTCTGTACGTAAGAAAGTGGTATAAAATAGATATACATTAAACATTTACGTCTTCACCTGAAGGCTAAATACGTTGCACTATATAAACATTAAGCACCAAACCTTCCTAAAAAACTAAATACAATAAGGCTTTTAACAATGATATTACGGCGAACATTAGCGGCTTTAGTTGTGTCTATTAGCGCGCTGGTTAGTCTCTCGTTTCCGGCATTTGCGTTAAAAGATACCGTTAATCCCAAGCTTTTCGACAAAATGGAATATCGTAATATTGGCCCTTTTCGTGGCGGTCGCTCTGTTGCCGTTTCAGGCGTTGATGGTAACCCCAACCTTTATTACATGGGGGCCGCAGGTGGTGGCGTGTGGAAAACAGATAACGCCGGTTTGTCTTGGAAACCGTTGTCTGACAAGCACTTTGAAGTAGGTAGTATTGGAGCAATTGCTGTAGCCCCCTCAGATCACAACGTTATTTATGTGGGCACCGGAGAAGGTCCTATTCGCGGTGTAACTACCAGCCATGGTAAAGGTGTATATAAGTCTACCGATGCGGGTGAAACATGGGAGCTAGTCGGTTTAAAAAACCGTGGTCAAATTCCTAAAATTCGCATTCACCCCACCAATCCAGATATCGCGTGGGCGGCTGTTCAAGGTAATATTTGGGCGCCAAATGAAGCGCGCGGTGTGTTTAAAACTACCGATGGTGGTAAAAACTGGAAGCACGTACTTAACGTTAATGCCGACACGGGTGCAGCAGATTTAGCACTAGACCCGTCGAACCCAAGAGTGTTGTACGCCAGCATGTGGCACCACGGAAGAACACCATGGTTCGTAAAATCAGGCGGCGACGGCGGCGGTATTTATAAGTCCACCGACGGTGGTGAGACTTGGGATAAACTAGAAAAAAACTTGCCTAAGCTTATGGGTAAGGTGGGAATAGATATTTCTGCCTCTAACCCGAAGCGCGTTTACGCGATTATTGAAGCTGACAAAGGTGGCTTGTACCGCAGCGATGATGCTGGCGCGTCTTGGCAGCTAATGAATGGCGATAATATTCTTAAAGCCAGAGCCTGGTATTACAATCATATTAAGGTTGACCCTAACGACGAAAACACCCTGTATGTGATGAATGTACAGCTGCATAAATCTATCGATGGCGGCAAAACCTTTGAGATTAAATCATTGCCACACGGTGATACCCACGATATGTGGATAAACCCTGAAAACAGCCTGAATATGATAAATGCCAACGACGGTGGCGCAACCGTAACGTTTGATGGTGGAAAGTCGTGGTCGAGTATTTATAACCAACCCACTGCGCAGTTTTATCGCGTAGTTACCGATAACCTTGAACCCTACCATGTCTATGGCGGCCAGCAAGATAACACCACAATGGCGACCCCTTCTTCTACCTATGATGGGGGCATTGGAATCGCGGAGCAATTCGCCGTAGGCGGTGGTGAAAGCGCACATATCGCCTTTGATGCCGACAATCCTACGCTGATTTACGCCACCACTATTAATGGCACATTAACTGAATTCAACAAAGACACAGGGCTTACTCGCCCTATCATGCCTTATCCTGAATACGTATTTGGGCGCAACGCGCGAGATCAGAAATACCGTACTAATTGGAATGCGCCGGTATTGGTGTCGCTGCACGACCCGAAAACAGTGTACTACGGTACGCAGATGATATTAAAAACCACCGACAGAGGTGTTAACTGGCAAGAGATAAGCCCAGATTTAACCCGTAACGAGGTAGAAAAGCAGGGCTTAAACGGCGGACCTATCACCAACGAGCAAGCCGGTGCTGAATATTACAATACGGTTTTCTATATTGCTGAATCGCCAGCAAATGCAGGTGAACTATGGGTAGGTGCAGATGATGGCAAGTTACATTTAACCAAAGATGAAGGCAAAAACTGGAAAGACATTACGCCTCATAAAAAAGAAGCACAGGTTAATGCTATTGAGCTAAGCGTTCACGCTGAGGGTAAAGCCTATGTAGCGGTAACTGGCTATAAACTGAATGACTATCAGCCCTATATTTATAAAACAGAAAACTACGGAAAACGCTGGACTCGCATAGATAAAGGCTTGCCTGAAGATGCGTTTGTTCGCGTGGTACGTGAAGATAAAAAGCACGAAGGTATGCTGTTCGCGGGTACTGAAAGCGGTATGTTTGTTAGTTTTGACGATGGTAAAAACTGGCAAGAAATGGCACTTAATTTGCCGCCTGTTGCAATAACTGATATGCAGGTAAAAGGTGATGACTTAGTTGTGGCAACTCAAGGTCGTGGCTTTTGGATTTTGGACAACATAAACCCGCTGCGTGAAGTCAGTGGTTCATTACACAATGAAGCTCTGTTTCAATTTAGCCCTGTCGACGGTGTGCGCTTGTTGTCTGGCGGCAATATGAGCGGCCAACCAGAAGCGAAAAACCCTCCTCGCGGAGCAAGGTTCCGTTACTACCTAAAAGATGAGCTTGAAGAGAGTGAAAGTCTTCGTATCGATATTTTTGATTCGAAAAATCAACTCGTGCGTACGTTATCGTCAACCGCAGATGCGTTTGAAAAGTGCGCCAAGGGTAACGAAGACGCACGTAGCCCGCTGAAGTTTAAACACCCTTCAACAAAAGAAGGTTATAACGAGTTTGTATGGGATTTACGACGCTCACCTTTGAACTGTATTGATAATGTGAAGTTATTTGGCGGTTGGAATGGCGCCAGAGTAATGCCTGGCGACTATAAAGCAACTATCACTGTAGGCGAGCAGTCTCAGACCCGACCGTTTAAAGTACTGCCAGACCCAAGGGAAGAAGCTGATGCCGCCCAATTACAAATTGTTGAGCAAAGCATTCAGGCCAGTGAAAACTTATTAAATGAGCTATTTGAACATTTGCAAAAAGCCCGTAACGTGCGTGAAACGCTAAATGGGGTAACTGAGTCGAATGTGGTACTAGCCAGCGAAGTGTCAGCTTCAATTGACCGTATTGTCAGTGCTATTGATGATTGGGAGGCATTGGTGATCCAACCTAAACACCAAACCTTTGAAGATGACATAAACTGGCCAAATATGCTCGACCGACAAGTTCGCTTTTTAATGGATAACTTCGATAGAACCGGCGCGCCAGCGCAAGCTGGGGCAGTGCAACGTTTAGACGATTTAGAGGCTAGGTGGCAGCAGTACAAACTGCAGCTAGAAATTCTATTTCGAGAAAATGTTAAGCCAGTCAATGAAGCGCTTGCTGAAAAGGGCGTTTTCGATTTAGACAGTTTGTAGGCAGTTTGTATGTGTTGAGTTTTACTTTGTACCATGATGGTGTTCGATAGTAATGTCGGCACACTTTAAATAAAAAACCGACGTTAAGTCGGTTTTTTATTTTTTTAAATTCGGCCTTCACATTTAAAAAAACCTTTAGCATGAGCACACACTAATGTTCATCGAACAACGATTTATTTCTAATGTATTTTCTCATGTAATGGTAGGTAATAGGTCTTAATAGCCAGCTACTTAAAGATTTAAAAAAACGCTTATGCGTAGGCGTGTTTTCATAGATTTGATCGTCATGCAGCCATAGCATTTTACCCACATGCCAAAAGTAAAAAGGGAAGGGAGGCATAAACGTTACTACGTCTAAGTCACAGCAAATGCGGTATGTTTTGTGGTGTAATAGATAGTTTTTGTACCATGAACGACTGCCCACTGCGGGTTGGCCAAAAGTCACTACTCGTTTAACGGCTTTAGCATTTTTTCTTTCAAAATAATCGGCCATCAGTACGGCTACTGCGCCTCCTGAAGAGTGGCCTATAAACGTAAAACGCTTACCTTGATTTTGCAGAGGTTCTAGTACTTTAACCAAAAGTTCTTGCAATGGCAGCGCCTCTTCAATCGTCTTCGTGCTTGAATACATGGGTTGATGAAGTAGTCGACTAAAGCCCCAGTGTACATAGAACTTTTTATCGACTTGTTGGATTTTAGTTGGCAGGAATACCAAATTTGCGAGCCAGTCTTTTAGTCCTAGTGAACCCCTAAATACCACAATGGCTTCTTTTTTGTTATCTACCCATAAGATCCTGACGCTCATCCGGCCATATTTATCGACTAAGTGACGTTCGTGAAAGGGTTTTAATACTTGGCGGTAGTGCGCTTCAGCGTCGGGGTAGGAGAGTTGGCAAAGAATGGCGTATCGCTCGTATTGATAGCGTTTCAGTTTTTTCATAGAAAACTATATCAACTCGCTTTGCTCTGTTTTGTGAATAGAATAGATTCACACACAATGACTCGAATTCTATAAAGCTATACTGTTTATGTTTCAGTTGGATTACGGCGAGAATTAAGGGGTGAGAGTACATTGTCATCAGAGGGCTAACCACCAGACGCAAAAAACCAACTAAAAAGTTGGTTTAAATATTTGGTACCAGTTGGCGGGCTTACTATCGCTCCGTTAGTGATTCAAAAATTACCATCAAATTGGATACCAAGTGGCGTCTTTTCTGCGTAACACAATCGCGTAAATACATAGTGCGATAAAGACTATGGCTGGAGCCGGCGAGGGTACCGCATAGAAAAGATGAAAATAGGCTGCTCCAATCATGATCGGGATCAGGCCTGTCGCTGCTAGGGCTGTTAACCTAGGAATAAACATAGCAATACCAGCTGCTAGTTCACAGGCGCCGATAAAATAACCAAACCAACCAGGCAATCCCATTTGAGAAAAACTGGCGTGAAGGTCTGGTACACCAGCAAGTTTGGCGCCGCCAGCGGCTATCATTGGCAAACCTAACAGAACCAATGGTACCCAGGAAAGTACGGTTTTTACTTTTGACATAATTAACTCCGATAAAATGATTAATAATTAATGGGTTTGGGCTGATTCAAGTCATTGCGTATACGCTCTTTGCTATGGTCCGCTTTGGATCAGAAAGCCCACAGATTGTCTGTGAACTCGGACTGTTGTGTATTGGCTTTGGAACCTCTATTTCATTGCTGCGAGCAACTTATCCTTCCATTCATTGGTTAATTCGACTTTCATCCGCTTCACCTTATTGCCTGTTATATAAACACCACTTTTATCTTTAAACTGTTCATTAAAAGCTGCATTCAATAACTTCTTAGCACCGTCGGCAGGAGGTTTAAAAAAGAGTTTTACAATTGGTTTCATGAACAAAGGCATTGATTCCTTATTGCCTGACATTTTGGTTTTCAATAAACCAGGATCAACGTTCAAAATCAGAGTGTTTGAATGTGATTTTGCGAAATCATTTATTAACAGAGTGAGCGCAAGTTTCGACTGGTAATACGCACCCATTAGTTTTACGAACTTGGTTGGAGCCAACAAGGTATCAACCTTGAGGATTGACTGATTGTGTAGACCACCTGTTGCAGTATTAACAATAAATCCACCCTCTAGCTTTTCGGCTAATAAGGTTGCCAATTTATAAGGTGCCAATACATTCACCTCATAGTGCATTTCATTGTTACTGTCTGAAAAATATGTATCGTCAAGCATCACACCTGCGTTATTAAACAAACCATCAATAGTCTGCCATTGGGTAGTAACTTGTTCAGCCACTGAAACGACATCTTGATGCTTACTTAAATCAGCATAAAAAAAATCGATATCTGTTGTATCTATTTCTTTTTCTAGTGCATCGGCTCTATTCTGATTTCTTACGACCAGTCCAAGTTTGTGACCTTGCTCAAGCAGTATCTTGGTTAATTCCAGTCCAATGCCAGTGTGGCCACCCGCAATTAAAATGTTCATCGTCTTTTAAGCTTCTGTTTGGCTAACTAGCCATAAATTGTTCAAGTTTGGGTTTTATGGTCAGGGTCATCACTAAGCTAAGTACAAGACCTACGGGAAGAGCGGTAATAAAACCATCAAAAACGGCTTGAAAAAATACATTTAAATCAGTAAATCCAATGGTATTGGCCGCTGTGCTTACCGCCATAATTGACTCCATAACAATAGCCATAAACACCCCGGCTAAGATGTTCTTTTTAAGGGGGGGAAGTGCAGAGAAAAGGCGTTCCACCAGCAAGTTCACGATAGACATTACCAAGTAGCCAGCAGGTACTAAAATGCATACCGCTAAGGCAAAAGAACTTAACCAGTTTTTTATAAAATGGGGTCCATAACCTAAGTTAACCAATGTCATGATGCAGGTTAATGTTCCCGCCATTACGCTAATAATCGAAAGGATTGCGGCCACCTTATAAATAACAGGTGTTTCGCCATTAAAGTTGGGTTTCACTTATTAGCTCCTTTAACATTGTTGCTGTATTAGATAAATCGACATATTGTTGACAAAATCAACTATATTTCAAATAAGTTGACATTGTCAACTAGTATTTACTATGATTGGCAATGTCAGCCACTTAGGTAGGAGTTCTTTTGTCAGAACTAAATCCCGTTGAAATGATTTTTAAACTTGTCATGGCATTGAAAAAAAGTGCAAAACCCAAGGTCGAAGATACCAAGAAAGTTGAGTGTTTAAGCCCCATGCATGTGCAAGTTTTGAAACTAATAGGGGCAAAGAACGAGATAACGGCCAATCAAATTTCTGTGGATTTGATGCGTGATAAAGCCCAGGTCACTCGGTTGTTAAACACGTTAACGGATGAAGGATTAGTAACTAAAAAGCCTAATCCCAATGACAAACGCAGCCAATTAATAATTTGCACTGACACAGGATGGGCCCTTTACCAGCGTGTTACAGAAATTGATCGCTATATTTTAGAACAGTTGAGTGAAGGCTTAACTCAAGAAGAGTTGTGGGAATTTCAGCGATTGGCCGAGAAAATGTTAGTTAACTTGGAATTTCTGTCAGAAAAATCGGGGTGAAATGCATTAGTCACTGTAGACAAAAAACCGACTTTCGTCGGTTTATTGTTATCTCTTTCATTGGTAATGAAAAGAGATGGTACCAGTGGGCGGACTTTGGCTGGGCCGACACTCGGACGCCACGCCTTCGTGGCGGCTTTATCAATCACCAGACACAAAAAAACCGACTTTCGTCGGTTTATTGTTATCTCTTTCATTGGTAAGAAAAGAGATGGTACCAGTGGGCGGACTTGAACCGCCACGCCATTGCTGGCAACGGATTTTGAATCCGTCATGTCTACCAATTCCATCACACTGGCTTAGATAGGCTTGCTATCGATGAGGCTGCATTATAGCGATGTAGCTCAGGTGTACAAGTTTTTTTTAGGGTTTTATTACCGTTATGTGTCTGACTGAATAAAAGTTAAACATTCTTGGCTCCGATAGGCGTTGAATACCAGTTGCAGACAAAAATGTTGATGCTGGTTACGCCACTCTCATTGAGCGAACAGTACGTACCTTTAACCACAACAATACGCCAAAGTGAGACAGTACCATTACCACTAGCATTGCCGAAACCGCTGCTATTTGCGGCAATTGTTGGGAGCCTACTAGCATCAACCCCCAGCCAATCAACAACCATTGAATAACGTAGTAGGTTGTAACGTTTCTGCCCCAAAAGCACAAAAGTGAAACAAAGCGATTAGCACTCTGACCTTGTGTTACACGTTGGCAAAGCCATAAAAAAACAAGCGCACCACCTGTTAGGCTAATTATCATTCCTGGGCCAGCTCGCATGTTACTGGCCATATGATAATCGGTATTGGTCATTGTTAGTAACGTGCCAGTGGCGGTTAGTGCTGCACCTATCCAAAGTGATGTTTTAAAAAACTGTTGAATGTTGTTTGAATATTTTAACCAACAGCCGAATACCATGCCTGCAAGTGGGTAGGCTAGCCAGGGAAGTAAGGGGAACATTGCTCCTTGATGTTTATTCCCAAAAAAGAGTTTTAATGCTTCATCGGGGTAACTCCAGCCTGTTGTGATGTCCCAAAAATAGGGCGAAAGAAAAGTTACTAAAAGGGCGCCGCCAATCCAGTATTTTGGGGCGGGGAATAAATGCTTTATAAGTAAGCAGCACGCTAACGCTAAGCCAGCAAATTGCAAAATATCTACAACGAAAAGTTCGGTAGTAGGTGTATAACTTCCCAATTGCTCTTGAGTGACTAACCCCATTTTTAGCGAAAGCCACATTGGAATAGAGCCCCGGGCAATATTTAGTGCATAGCCTAGTGCGAATAGCCCCAACGCGCGTTTTAAACCCGTTAATAACGATTGTTGGCCGCTGTAGGTAATAAACATCCCCATAATAAATACGAACCACGCGGCCACTTGCCAGCTGGCCAGAAGCCTAATAGTAGAGCCCACTAAACTTTCATGCGTACTTGTATCGCCATAGAAGTCTAGAACGTGAACCAGTACCATCAAAATAATGAGTATACCTCTGGCAAAATCGAACGTGAGTAGGCGTTCATTAACAGGCTGAGTATCCTGCATTGGCGAAGTGGCCGACATAGTCATTTATAAGCTCCTCGTTTTACACGTCGTTTTTAAGCGCGCAAGCATGTTTGTTGTAACTGTTGAATCAAATACCTGTCGCGACTGAGAACTTGCTTAGCGTGATTACCAAACCATTCTAGTGACGTATCAGCATTCGCTATACCAGCGCTATGATGCTGGTGGAGATACTCAATAAAATTTTGATATTCTACCGCTCCTTCAAAAATAGGCACCATGCCCTCTCTTGTCCCTGCGGCGGCATATACATTTTCAGGCGCAAAGACTGATAGATGGCGTGCATCGCTAATATTTTTAAAATGAAAGTGATTGATATGGGGTAATAGCGCTTCAAGCGCGCGGGTAATTTCGGCACCCGATTCCCACACATGAAGTACGTCAAAATTTAACTGAAGATTATCTCTATTAACATGTGCGAACATGGCTTGCGTAGAGGCTACGGAGTCGGCGTAGGTTTTTGGGTGAGTTTCTATGACTAAATTTAAATCATGAGGAGCTAACCAGTCACATACTTGCTGAAGCCTTTTAAACAAAGCGTCTCTTTGAGCTTCAGTATATTCAAGACTTCCTTCTCCCCCTGCAAATGTTCGAATTTTACTGGCGCCCCAATGTTTGGCTAGTCTGCAAAGATGTTGTACTTTGTGATAAAGCACGTTTTCAGAAACCAGTAACGGCAGGTAATCACTCAGCATGGTGGCTCTCAAGCCGTAAGACGCTAACCACTGTTTATCGTAACGGGGTTGGTCGGTGAGGTTATTTGCATGTGCACCCCACAGCTCGATGCCTTGGAAATGGTTGGCCTGTGCCCATTGGGCTATTTCTTCTATTGAAATGAGTTGATGACGAAAAGATATCGTACAAATTGATAGGTTCATAATGCCACTTCCTCAACACGTTTTTGTGTGCCGTGTAAATTTATCTGGTGCAAGCTAGACCACTGCGAAAAGACCTCAAAGAGATGTTTTTTAATGCTATATTCGCGCTCATCTTGCTGATCTAATAGTAAGAGTATTTCTTCTATCAAAGCTTTTTTGTGAGCCGGACTTGGTTGCTCAGAGGCCAATTTCATGGCACGAAAATGGATGTTTTTGTAATTGCTTACAAGGGCTTCAATCACATCGCACCAATACTCAAATTCTTCTTCTGGAAAGCCGATGTCTCGCCAGAAAAACGCAAACCCATGTTCATAGGCATACTTACGAATTGCTAATACGGGAAGCTGCTTAAGCGCCTCGCCAAGCTGAGTAATATCGGTTGCACTATTTTTTGTATCAATGTGTGCGTGAACAACGTCTCGTACTTTGTCCGTCATTGGGTTGTGGTTAGCGTTGAAGCAGGTGAGGAAGTAATCGGCGATAACGGAATTTTTACTCGGCGTTATTTTGCTGCTATCAAAAATATAGCCGCCTGCAACAGCTTTTGATTCAATAGCGGCGATGACTTGTGATTTATTTTGTGTGCCTTCCCAACGAAAGTCAGGGTCGTGCATGAACCATATTTCTGGCTCGCGTGTCTCTTCTAACATCACATAGTGAGGGAAGGGGTTTTGATTAAATTTGTTCTCACGTTCTGGCAGCAAATACATATCAAGCATTACCATGATATTTTCGCTCTCAGATTTCTGTGCCAATAACGTTTGTAAGGTATGAAGGTTCTCTTGTTTACTGAGCGTCTCGCAGTACCATGGCGTAACCGATACGCCATATATTTTTTTATACCAGGCTCTAAACTCATCGTGGTTGATGTCATCTGAGTGGTAGGCTAAATGGTGGTCATTGCTAATGAGTACTTCAGCGTCCCACACGCCAAAATAGAATGGTCTGTGATCTACGCGCGGATCAGCTTTAATGCTTTCGCACAAGCAGCTCACAAAGCAGTGCACTTTGATATCTTCAAACTCTTCTTGGACCTCAGTTACCTCATTTGTCGCATTGCTAGTTTCGTTAGTTCGGCCGTTTGACTGGCTTAACAGAAAGTCTGCTAACGAAGATACGGTAGCAACATCTTCATTACTCAGCGCAGCATCGGGTATATCAATACCAAGCGTCAATTCTATATGAACCAGTAGCTGCATTATCTGTACTGAATCTAAATACAAGTCTTCATTTAGCCGAGCTGCTGGTCTAAAGTCGCGCAGCTTTTGATTGTTGAGCTCTTTTTCAAGTACCAACTTAATGGCATCAATAATGTTTTGTTTATCCATGGGGTTACTCTGCCATCTGTGCTAGTTCGTTTTGGAGCTTTTGGGCACAGTATGCTTCTGCCAGTTTTTTCCGATTCACTTTGCCGTTTGCTAAGCGTTCAATGTGCTCCACTGCATGTAAAAATTGCGGAATTTGGTACGCGGCAAGTTTGTCGCCACACCAAGCCCGAAGCGTATCGGCATCGAGTTTGTCGGTGGTGAAATATAAACAGGCTCGCTGACCCGCCGTGGTGTCGTTTACTTTAAACAGTACGGCATCGGTCACGCTTGGGTGTTCAAGAACAATATCTTCTATCTCTTGTGGGTATACATTTAAACCCGAGACAATAATGGTGTCGTCTTGGCGCGCGATGAAATGCAGCGTCGGTGACACATTTTCTGCATGCTCAAAATAGCCCAAATCTTGGGTATGGATAACGTGTGCCTGATGGCTGGCATTTATTGCAGGTACGGTTATCACTATTTCTTCAGGGTAATTGACGTCATGCCCAGACGATATTTGAATATGAGGCAGAACATGACCAATGCTGGTGTTGGAGGAAGTGATAGGGCCCAAACTGACACATCCAGATTCAGAGCAACCGTATTGTTGGTATAAATGCGTTACTCGTTCACTTACCTTATCGAGTGTTGGTTTCGACATTAAGGTACCAGAAGTCATGGCGGCATAAAGCGTGCTGCTTTTCGGCCACAACATGCTAAGCATACTTAACATCGCAGGTGACGAGTAAAGCAGCGGTTTTTTTGCTGCCAGCAATAACTTCATTATAAATTTGGGGTTGATATTAGTAATAATTGTCGGGCTTTTGCCTCTACCAAGCGCCACTAGCACCCCACATATTAGTCCGTATGAGTGGGTGACTGGGCATGCTACGTAAGGGGTCATAGCGTCAGCATCAGGGAAGTGAGAAATGTAACTGGCTATTTCTACATCTATAGCTACCCAACTTCGTTTTATGCACTTAGGTTCCCCCGTTGTGCCAGAGCTCATTTGAATAAGCCCGGCACGCTGGTCTGCCTCACCTTCATACTCAACAGCAATTGGGGAGTGCATGTCGCCGTACAACAATACCCCACATTTAGCTCTGCTGGCGCTACGCTTGGCCTGTGCCAGCGGCGTATCTGGGTGAATTGGCATCACTGAAATATCATGGTTTTTAGCGTAAAGGCATAAGGCTAACCATGTAGCGGTATCGCTAAGGCATACGGCAATATTTGCGTGCTTTGCATGCAGTTCGGCAATCGCTGAAAATTGCTGGTAAAAACGTTCGAAATCGTGGGTGGAATAAAATGTGGTATCAACACTTAACATGAAAATCTCCTGCACATTAAAGTGGATGTAAAGGGTTAGGGATAGTGTGGTGAAATTCTTGCATCCCTTGGCCACTCAGCTTTTTTGCGAGTAGAGATTCAGTTTGAATAGTGGGCGCAAGTAATTTGATTTTTCTTATGCGAGTAGGGCATGGCTTAGCCGTTTTTTCGTAGGCTGATAACACATGACTAACCTGTCGCCAAAACTGGCTTTCTTCATAGTGATAATAGCGATGCATCAACTCGGCTAAATCGGTAAGGTTGTACACAAACAACGTATCTACGAAGAGTTCACGCAGTGCATCTACATCTGACATCCAATAAAATTGGTTGTCTGGTGCATGAATGTAATCGTGGTGTAATTTAGCGAAGTGTGGCGTTAGCTCTGGCTGAGCAAGATAGCTGTCGACATACTCTAAACTTTCATGAAAATCCCGCAATACCACCGACGTTGGCCAGCCATTGTCATGCCGTAAATTCATATTTTGTGCATGCGCTTCCACCGCTATGCCGTGTTTAACTAACAAGTGCCACACCGGCACAACCGTTACTTCAAGTAGTTGAGTTAGCCAAGCTTCGCAGCCGTATTTTTTTATCCATGGGTCGATAAAGGGCAAGCCGTCGTGTTCAACCAGAGATAATGCAACAAAGGGAAGGGCGTGCGTAATGCCTGCTTTTAGCGGTTGGCTGTTGCGAAAAATTACGCTAAGACTTGGGGATAATTTGTTCGCCCAATGCTCGGCCCCCACAGTAGTGTCGGGGTGTCGAACTACGATGCCTGCATATTCATTTTGGATAGCAAGGTTTTGCTTTTCTTGGTACCAGCTATCTTGTTTGATAATTGTATCTAACCAGTTCGAAATGACCGGTGCTGTTGTCACTGAATGAGGTTCAATGGTGCGCAAAGAAGATGTATTGACCATGTTCATAGGCAGCTTCACATGCGCTTTGTTTGGTGAGGTTACATTCAGTAACGTTCTCACCGAAATAGTGGCCTGATAACTATCGCCACATTCACCTAAATCAATAACATCCTTGTTATTAATAGGTTGTGTAAGCTCAGATGCTAATGCTTGTCGTTGCCAAGGGTGGATAGGTAGAAAACCATATTCTTGGCCATGTGTGCTTGAAGTATTTAACCGCTGCTGCAAAGTATTTAGGGTTTCATTGCCCAGTTCTTGCTGCCAAAAATGGATGGTTTCCATTGGTAAATTTAGTGCTAAAAAGGCGTGTTTAATGGCCAACCAGTGAAGCTTGAAATGGTTATTTGCTTCTGGGCTATAGTACGCATGATCACTAGTGCTAAAACCTGTGCGGGCTTTGAAACAAGGGTGGTAGGGATGGCCCTCTAAAATGGCTGACTCTAAGGCGGAGTAGTCTAGATGTCGTCGACTCTGCAATTGTGATAAATGCGCATCGTTCCATTCACAAAACCCGATAGTTTGATCTAACTCCTTTAGCAATTGGCGTTTTGTGCTATCACTTGCGGGTAAGTCGTTTACCAAGGTAGGTAAATCAATAGTGGCTGTCTTGAATGGCGCGATTTGTTTTATATAGGTAGCATCTAATCGAATTCGGCCGAAGCTTGAAATGTGGCCGCGGGCGATGTAACGGGTGGCGCCAACTGAAAACCAAAAGCTGCCATTGGTATAGTGGTAAGGAACAAGTTGCTCAAATAGTAATGCTTCAACGAGCTGCTTGATTACACGGGCTTTTGAACGTGAGGTTAGCCCCTTATTCACATGCACTAATGCAGGTCTTTTCTCAATATTAAGCTGATTCAAGGCAAACCTCGAATGTGGTAGCTAGATTGGGGGAGAGGGAAACTGGCGGCGTTAAGCAGTAAAGTGGGTTTTTAATTTGAGTATAAACGGCTTGTTCCATCTCAGCTTGTAACTCATCAACGTCATCTACCCGGGTCAGCAAGTTGCCTTTGCAAGGAATAGACTTACGCTCTGTAATGGAGCGTATCAACCCCTGCCCTAGTGAAGATACTTGGGTTAATAGCTTATCTAATTTTATGCGGGCCAGGTTTAGCAGGGTGTCTTCGCCAACTAACCCGTCTAAGCCGAAGCGATTAATGACCGAGAAGAGTTGGTTAATTATTAAGTAGTAGCCAAACCGGTCGAAAATCATATCGTTATCGTAAAATAGCTCTGGGCATTTAATGAGATCGGGCTCTAGCTGCAGTAGCGTGCTTTTATCCGAACTTGAAAGGTAGAATCCTTGATTGTCCCGATAAAAATACGTTTTCGGGTAGCCTTCAGTTAGGTCTAATAGGGAGTTTTGCTGGTGGGCTTCTAGTGCAATACCAAATTGATCGAACAACCTAATGGCTGGCTCTATTGCGCATTGCCAGTAACGGTCGAACCATGAAATGCTTGTTTGATGCAGTGAACGTCCCTCTTGAACAGACAGCGTATGAATAATAGTGGCAAGCTTTGAACGGTCGTTAGGGAGAATAGCGTCTTGCACCAGCGCCGCGATTGATTGTATTCCTCCAATGCCTAATTCTTTCTCGGTTTGCTTAAATGGGTTGTCGCGCAATATCATTTCAAAGCCACTTTCATCCATATCAGGTAAAGAAAGTGATAGGTAAGCGGGGTCGCCAATAACTTGAAACTGTGAATGCAGAGACGAAAAACGTGTTGTACTAAGTAGCTTCGCTAAGGTCACGCCAGCATCAAGCTCATGACCCATATTTATACGCATGGAGTTGGTGATTTTAACTGGAATAGAGACTTTCACCATGAAGTTGAGCTGTTCACAATACAGGGTTCGAACCGACGACGTTGGTGTGAACTTTGCGCCCAGCGGGCCTAATGGGTGTAGTTGCCCAGTGGAAATTAACTGTTGAATGTAATCTTGCTTTAGTAACCATTCTGCTTGAAGTGGGTGAACCGCCACTAACGCCTTGCCCGCTTCACTAAACTGCTTAATCAAAGCAACTTGTTCATCGCCAGCGTCTTGCTCTGCTATACGAAGCACGATGTGTTCTGCGCAAAGTTCAATCGCCGAACTTTGTTTTAGCCATTTTCTCTCTACGGCAAAAAAATGTAGTTTGAAGCTGCCTTTAAGTTCAGGGGCATAATGCGCGTGTTGCCAACGGTGCATACCTTGGCGAGATTTGGGAGTAGGGTGGAGCCAGTGACCAAACAACACCGATTGTTCTGAGTCAATAAAACGAGGGCTTTTTAGTGCGGGATCATCTTTTCTTTCTTGGACATAATCAGCCATTACCTGATGGCTTTCAATAGTGCGTAATGTGAGTTCCAATTCCTGCTCACAAACGTGGGGGGTGTTTGACCGAGCGTAGATTTCTTTAATCAATAGCATGATGGCTGAAATAGAGTCTAGTGGGTGCCATTCCATGCTGTTTGGACGTTGATGGTAAATTCCAGTGAGTTTGTGTCTTCCTACGATTGACCGAAACGCCACACCGAATATCAGCTTTATTTCACTGTGCTGAAGTTGTAATTCCAGCATGAATTTATCGCGGTTTTCTGTATTGAAGCCGCTTACTGACTTCCATTGTGCTATCGAGTGCCAAACCCCTTCATCTATTTCTTTTAAATAGCCGTTAACAAAAGCGTGGTAGGATGCATTATCTGCGATTTGCTTGGCGATTGTGGCCATGCTTTTCTCCCCTTACTCAGACATTAAAATTCCCCGTCATCGTAATGAGAATGATTATCATACTCAAGTTGGTTTACATTTGTTACTTATTCCAAAAGCGTAGTGGGGCGAAATCGATAGCTATATATGAGAGCAAAACTAAAGGTTAGCCATTCGGCAATGGGCAGTGCGATAAGAAATAATAGTGGTGAAGGTGACAGTGACAACAGTGTGCTGTGATAAAAAATAACGTAGAGGAACACCAGCATAGTTGCGGGAAATAAAATACTACGGCATAGCGCCAACAATGCCGACGGCGCGGGTTTATGAATGGCCGTTAGGTAGCACCCTAGAAGAATATTAATGCCATTTACAATGAACACCGGCCACATCAGGCCTATAACGTGACCAACAAGCTCGGTTACCTCGCTGTCCCGTTCATTTAAAAATAAGGTGGTAAGAGGTGCTTGTGCAAAAATCAGTGCACCCGCCAGCAGCAAGCCAGTGAGTAACACACTTGAAAGTGAAATTTTTAGAAATGCGTAAACTCGAGGGGTATTCTTTGCGCCGTAATTCTGGCTAACCAGTAAATGAAGAGCATCCGCCACCCCATAAGACACCATCACGCTAAGAAAAATAAAATAGTTCACTACGCTAAACGCAGCAACACCATTTGCCCCTAACTGTGCAATCAGCAGCCAGTTTAGGAGTAAGAAAAGGGCGCCAACTGATACTTCATTGACGAATTCTGAAACGCCGTTATAGGCAGTGGAAACAATAGCGCGCCAATTTTTCTGCTTAAAGGAAAAGCGTAGGGTACGTTTTTGGCTGAAAAAGTAGGTCATAAGCACCACGCACTGTATAAACTGCGCGATGGCAGTAGCATAGGCGGCGCCCGCTATTCCCATATCAAGGTGCAATATGAATACCCAATCAAGAACAACATTAGTAAGTGCCCCTATGACTAAGGCTTTTGTTCCCAGCACAGGATGACCATCGGTGCGCACAAAATAATAAAGCACCATGGTGCTTAGTTGCAGAATGAACACCCAACGAATAATGGCAAAATACTCGGTTACTAGCGGTTGAATATGTGCAGGTATGTTTAAAATTACGTATAACGTAGGCTCAAGAGCAAAACTTAGCAGTGCGAAACAAAAGTTAACTAGCACAGTGGTTATCAGAGTTTTACTCATAATGTCAGAGGCGGCGGTAGTGTTCCCTTCGCCTAAATACTTGCCTGCCGTTACCGCGCCGCCAATGGCGAGCATCAGTGATATAGCAATAAGAAAGGTTAAATACGGTAATAGCAAACTAACGGCGGCTAGCGCATCTGAGCCGACAATATTTCCCACAAAAATGCCGTCTACAAGGCTAGCGGTGGTAAGTGATAGTAAGCCTATCATTGAGGGAATAACGTAATAGAAAAATGTGGGAATGGTGGGGCCTGCCAGAACCCGATTTTGCTCGCGACTACTCATTGCTTGCTCGTCTGTAAATAATTAACCCTGTGCTAGAAACCTCATTGATGACCAGCGTGTAGGGGCAAAGGTTATGCGGCAGAAACGTGAGGTGCAATCAAGGTTACATTTGTGACATTTGGCGTGACATTAGGTTGACATTCAAAAGCCCCGCTTAACACCAGTGTTAAGCGGTCTGAACAAGGTTTACTGCTATGATCGTTACCAGCGCTGAATCGTCCAGTTAATAGCGATAATCGCAATGACTGATGATAGGAGTGGCATCAAGGTTTTGGCATAAAATGCAAAATGACGCAGCCACAGAAGCAAGGGTAGTAATACTGCCACAATAGCTAACTGACCCACTTCCACACCAATATTGAAAGCAGCCACACTAAGTACCAAGTTATTTGACTGCGCATTTAAATCGGCAAACACGCTGGCGAACCCCATTCCGTGTAATAAGCCAAAGGCAAACGTAATAATGCCTAAACGAACAATTAGCGGATAGATATTATTAAGAGCAGTCAGCAGCACTGAAATAGCGATACCAAGCTCGACTAAACGGCTATCCAACGCAATAAAATTCAGGGCGGTAGCGGTCAGGGTTATAGAGTGCGCTAGCGTGAACGCACTGACTAATATTACAGTGTGCTTTAGTATTCGAGAGGTTGAAGGCTCTTTTTGCCACTGTTTTTGCTCTCTTACCAGGTTAACGGTAAGCAAGGTAGCCACTAAAAACAGGATATGATCGATACCAATGAAGATATGCCATACACCTTCGTACACTAGCGAAATGAACAATGCGGTTAGTGACGTAGTGCTAGCATCGAATGTAACGCTGCGGTTATCTGTATCAAGTACGCTGGTAACAGATGTGTTTTCTGAAATGCTTTGTGAACTGCCTTGTGAACGACTTCCTGATTGACCAGCAAGGTTTACGTTCACAAGAAGCTTATGGGTAGGGCTATGTTCAAAAATGCCGTCGTAGTGAATGCCCAATGTGCCAGCTGATCCGCACACAATCTGAATAGGTGAAACTAGATAAGAGTCACCGGAAACACTTCTAATATTTGGCATGCTAAGGCTAATTTTACAGGGTGACTCGTTTACTCTAATACTTAGCACTTTCGTTATATAACTCTCTAATAAGGGCTGGTTTTGGTGAATCTCACCCCACGTCAAAGCGCCATTGCCATTAGTATCTAGTCCAGCTACCTGCCCAATATCATCCGGCTTTAATAACAATTCACCGCTATAGGTATTTTCTTTACCTGCGTTTAGCGTTAAATACCCGCTACTAAGTTCGTGGGCGTTTACTACGCTTACGTTGATAACTAAAAGGGACAATAAAAGACTAACTACAAGTGTTTTCATATATGTTCTTTAATTCAATGCAGATGATGTGGCAACAGCGCTTTCGGCCCGTGCAAGTAACCTAGCGTCACTTCGTGTTTGTGCCGCTTGCCAGTTCAGTCTGGCGAATTTCAGGGCTATAGCAGGTTTATAATCAATATCTAAAAAATAACTAGCCACTTGCGCTGCATGAGACACATCTTCCCGCCAAGTACGTAAGGCCATTCTATCAGCTAATTGCTTTTGAATTTCAGTGTCATGAAGACTTATTTGCCTTTCAGCTTTCGCCCAGCGAAGCAATAAGCCATCGTCTATGTCGTTGTTCGTGCTGTTGGGAATGCGATTAGTAGCCTGAATTGCTGTAAGCCTATTAATGACATCTTTGGGCTTTGAAAGTTTGAGCTTAGCATCAGACCATAGCAGCAATGCGCTTAATGGCAGTTTTTGTGCGTCTAATTTGTTCAGGTGTGAAAGCGTAGCTTCGGGTTTATCGAGGGTATAGGCCATTGCAGCCAAAGTTTCGTAGTACCAAAGGCGTTCGCTCGCACTCGCTTGCTCGGCGCGCGTGTTATTAGCATGGTTTTCCACGGCATGGTTTTTTTCAGCAAATGTCTCAATATTTAATAGTTTTTCGTAGCTAGCACTATTAGTATTAAGTGTGAATTCGGCATTCAAAATACATGTGATGGCCAATAAATAACTGGTTTTTCCAATTAATTGTTGGCAAAAGTTCTTGGCCGCAGCGGGGTTACCTTGTTGAATGTTAATATCAGCTAATAGCAATAAAGCCGGTGCATAAAGCGGTGTATTTATTTCGTTTAAAATAGCCTCAGCTTCGCTAAATTGATGTGTGCCTTGTAGCACTTTGGCCTCTAATACCATAAGTTGCGTTTGCGCGCTAGCAGAAAGGGGGGCTTTTTGCTGCTTTTGATAATGAATGAAGCGAATCACCTGTTGTCTTTCATTGCCTGTAGCATCGGGATAACGGCTTTGATTAAGCGCTGTTTGCGCTTGTGCTATGGTCATTTTTGCGTGAGGTTGTGCACTCCATGTGGCAATAACTTTATTGCTAGGAATGTCGCCTGATGTGCCGCTAAGAGACGCTGTATCATCAAATGCCAGCGCCGATGAGCATAATGTAGACAAAGCGCTAAGTGCGATAAGCCGAGTCATTAACTTCATAGTATAAACTCCTAGGGTAGATAAACGTAAAGTCAACAATCTTAAGAAAAAGCAGCGCCTTCCCTGGCGCTACGGCTATTTACTGCTGAGGCAGCAAATCATCAAAACTGCTTTGCTCAGCATCCAGCGTGAACGCTCTTCCATTGACGGGAAGGGGGGTATCAGTCGCTTCTTGGTTAAAAGCATCTCTGGTATAACTTGAAAACGAGACTTGTTGCGCTTCGATGGTGATAGTCACTTCGCCCATGTCAGCATCATTCACACCGTCAGATACACTGAAAACAAAGGAATCAGTTCCCGTAAATTGCGCATTAGGTGTATAGGTAAAATCGCCATCTGCGGTGACCGTTGTGGTTCCGTTTGCGCTGTCGTCGGCTAGCGAATAGGTTAACATGTCGCCGTCAGCATCGTTTGCGCTTAGCATCTCAGTAAATGCGATATCTGCTTGCGTGGTAAACATGGCATCTTCCGCTACCGGCCCCTCGTTTACTTCTGGCGTGTTATCACCGTCGTCACTGTCAAAGCACCCAGTAAGCGCACTGAGTGCACCTACTAAAGCGATACCTTTCAATAGAGCGTTGTTCATAATCTTCACTCCTTATTCAGAACCCGCAATAGGTGTTTTAAGGTAAGGGAATGAGGCATCAGTCATGCTTGCATCCACAGGAGCACCATCAGTAAAAGGAACATTACCTACGCTGGCGTCTTCTTCTGCGCACAAGCCAAGGTTAGTGTCTTCACCGTTCACCGGGATGGGGTAACATAATCGACCCATCACAACACGAAGGGCAATATCTACCACATCATCGCCAGGTCTCCTTCCGTTAGGGAAGCCGGCTAAATCGTCACCTGCCACACCAAAGGCAGACTGTTCAGCCGCGGGGGTTGCTGGAATACCCGTATTCAAGCGAAGCATTTCCGACGCGGTTACTGAGGCCTGTTGATTAACTCCGGGAAAACCAGTTAAAAAGGCGGCAACTAAATCATTTCTTGGGAAATTAGTTGGCGCTAACGTTTCTATTGATGTGCCTAACGTAGTGTTAACCGCATCTTTGAATAAGATATTCAGCAACTCTGGTAGGGCAGGGTGGGTGACATAATCAGCGAACTGACCATCATCACTTGGGTGTGCACTAGAGAACGTATCTTTATCGCCTATACCAATAACAAGCTCGTTAACTAATGGGCTACCTAAGCGAGATACTTGTGTCATCGCGCCGCCGTTAACTTCTGGCGATGCAAAGGTAGCATCAGGGTTTAGGATACGTGCTTGTGGAAGACTGGCTGTTGTCCAAGTGCCAACTACGCCATTACCGTCGCCCGTAACACACGCTGAAGGTACTTCAACAGAAATTGAGGTCACATTTTTATCGGCTAAGTCATCGTTATCATCGCTTTGGGTAATCCCGCCTGGAAAGCCACCGCCATCACCTGCGCCCGGGGCGCTGTCGCCTTCAACCGGTACGTAGTTAACCAAATCAAAGGTTTTACCTAGGTTTACCACAAAAGGGTCTTTGCGCTGGCCCACAAATACCCTTGCCATGTCATTACAGCCCGGTATCGAGAATGAATAGATAAAGCTTTCTGCATACCGAGCATATTCGGCTTCGCTCGTGAAGGTTTTATTCCCGATATAATCAAGAGGCTTGGTAAACGTATCGCCAGCACTTGGCGTTAGTGTAGTGCGCTCACCACTTTGCATATCGCCAGAAACCATAGTTAAGCTATACATTTCTGAGAAGTTAGCGGCGCTTTGGTCGTCTGCGCTAACAGGGCCAATGTTCTTTAATGGCACCTTCACCATTTTTTCTTCGCCTGCTGCGCCGATAGGTAACGCTATACCTTCGTTTTCGGCTGCAAGCATAGACTGAAACTCAAAAACAAAACTAACGTCTTCTACTGCATCGCCATCGCTGTCGATATGAATGGTGTATTGCGCGTTAGGATCCATGGCGAAATAATTAGGGCCGCCGTAGGCATCTTGCAGTGGAATGTAATTTGCGATGAAAGTAACGTAGCCCTCACGCCCTTCTTCGTAGCTGTTAAATGCATAAAAGTCGGTACTATCTAAAGCAGGGTGACGAGTAATATTAGGCGCTTCACGGTGGCTTGAAGCCACTGCGCCTGCGGCAATAAGTGCGCAAGAAACTGCAACTACTGAACGTTTAATCGAAATCATATTATGTCTCTTAGTGAGTGAGTTCATAAAGCCAAACGATTCGGATGCACAGTTGGATGCAACTATTTTACTTTTATTTAAAATACTTTTTTCATACACAAAAAAGCCGGCTTGAATGCCGGCTTTCAAAAGTACTTTTTTAGAAATGTCTTCTCTATTACACAGAAACTAGCGGCGCTATGTATAACACTTCAGTAGGTGCACCGGTTTTTGAGCCGCCTGGCGCTTCTAAGCTTACGGCTAGTGCCGCGATTCTACCGTTGAGTAATATGGCATTGGTTGCAAGATGCTCAAGTCCAGATTCGGGTAATAAGCCTAAGGAAATAGGGGCTTCGCCGTTTTCAGGCACCATCCATAACTCATAATCTTTATCGGTAATAGCAGCAAATGCGCTGGTCACTTTTACATCCATGGTAGATTCAGATATTTCTATTACCCACAGCGGCGTATTGTCTGCGTTATTTACAACAGCAACATGAGAAATCTCTTCATCGGCTACCGGTATCATCACTACAAGAAGTACCGCAAATATCATTGCAGCAGCGGTAGACAGAAAGGAGAGATAACGCCATCTAGCCTGCTTTGCTTGTTCAAATTCAACAACGTTCGACACTGGTTTTGTTGAATTGCCATGATTAAGACGGTGCTGAATTTGTTCCCACACACCGTGAGGTGGCTCTACAGGGGTTATGCCGTCTGAGAAGCCTACCAAGTATTCTTCCCATTTGGCGGTGGTTTCACCTACAATTTGGTACTGCATCAATAGTTTTTGATAGCGCAGACGTGCTTTGCCACGTAAGGTGCCCACCACATATTCGGCCGCGAGTGCGTTTAACCGTTCTTCTTTCAAATAATTCATAATGACAAACACCTTTGTAAGCTTTGAAGGCCACGTCTAATCCAGCTTTTTATAGTGCCCAGAGGCGACGACAAATGGTTCACAACTTCTTGATGGGAAAGCCCGTTTACATAAGCCAACTGGATTGCTTGGCGTTGGGATTGATCCAATTCATCCAAACATTCCGCTAATTTATCTTGCTCGGTATTCATCCGAACGGTGTTAGAAGACTCATCCAATTGAGGCGCTTCGTTATCTAGTGATACTTCATTTCTCAGATTGTGATAGCGTATTAAATCTAATGCACGGTAGCGAGCAATACTGACCATCCACGTCAACACAGTACCTTTACCTCGTTGGTAACTGCCAGCGTTATGCCATATTTTGATAAACGCATCTTGGGTAGCTTCGTCGGCTAGTTCCGGCCGCTTCAAAAGCTTTAACACCACAGCATATAGCTGAGGGCTAGTTAATTTATATAGCTCAGCAAAAGCGGCTTTATTGCCATTCGCTGTTTCACACAGTAGGGGAAACAAGGTTTCATGTTCCATAAAGTATCCTTCTTTACCGAGCCATAAATGGCATTTAGAAATTAAATGGCCTTAAGCTTCGGAACTCTGATCAGGGCATAGACACAAGAATTTTTCGATCGATTGTTTGTGTTTACATGTTATTAAACGTTTGCCGTCTTTAATTAGATGCAAAAAGTATAAATATTCTTTGTGCTCTTCACCCTACACGCTATTTCTAACCGGTAATGGCTTAGCGATTCACAACACTAAGTATTAAAACTAGCCCTGTTTCACTATCGGTTATTTATGCATTGTCTGGGTTGTGGCACACTAGCGCGGTATAGAACTGTATCGGAAGTATTTTGAACAAAAGTCACAACATAGCGTCACGTGCTGCACGCAATGCAAAAAAAGCGAATAAGCGTGAAAAACTCACCGAAAATGAAGCTGTCGAATTAACCCCTTCCTCGGAGCGCGCAGGATTTATTCGTCGTTTAGCTGCCATGATATACGATACGCTAGTGGCCGTTGCGGTAGGTATGTGTGCGGCGATGGTGGTAATAGTGACGCTTATTGTACTGCTTTCAAATGGTATATTGGATTTGCAAGGCTACGAGCAACCCGCTGAATTAATTCAGGCATCTACTGGGTACAAGTTACTGATTCAAATATGGGTTGGCTTGTGGGTGGTTGGTTTCTTTTTATGGTTTTGGAAGCGAGGTGGGCAAACCTTGGGTATGCGTGCATGGCGACTTCGTATCTTCAGCACCGTAGATGCGCCTATGACATGGCCGCGTTTGCTCATTCGTTTAGTGGCTTCATTAGGGGGCTTAGGCACGTTGTTGGTATTGTTTGATTTTAAGCATAAGCAGTCTTTGCAAGATAGATTGGCGCAAACTCAAGTGCTTAAATTGACTAAAGAAAGTAACGACCATAAAAGCTGGTAAGCAAAAGCGCTAATACAAATAAGAAAGGGAAGCTAGGCTTCCCTTTTTTGTATCCAGTGTTGAAACGGCGGAGCCTATTGCGTCTGATGATTCAACCAAACGCTTAATTCAAGCGATTAAAATTAGACGACTCAAAATCAGCTACTTTCTCAGCATGATGGCGGCGATGGCCG
This sequence comes from Alteromonas sp. 38, assembly GCF_902506055.1. Classification (NCBI taxonomy): domain Bacteria; kingdom Pseudomonadati; phylum Pseudomonadota; class Gammaproteobacteria; order Alteromonadales; family Alteromonadaceae; genus Alteromonas; species Alteromonas sp. 38. The sequence goes on along the minus strand of NZ_LR733300.1, from coordinate 3,751,424 downwards.
CAAACAATAAGCTGGGAAGCAAAGCGCCTAAAAACGGTGGAATTTGATATACCAAACTAAGTGGGCCAAACACTTCATTTAAAATAAAGAAGCCAAAGCCGGTCAGTACGCCCATGATCACCCGGGCACCCATAGTAACGCTGCGCAGAGGGCCAAAGATGAACGACAAGGCCATTAATAGCATTACCCCTACCGAAACAGGTTGTAAAACTTTGCGCCACAATGCCAATTCATAGCGTGATGGATCTTGGCCGTTATTAGCCAAATAGCCGACGTAATCTAGCAAACCAGAAATAGACAGGGCTTCAGGTTTTACGGCTACAATGCCTAACTTATCTGGCGTTAACGTCGAATTCCATTGCATGCTTTCTTTGTTATCTAACGTAACCGCAGTTTCACTAAAACGAGTAACGTCCACATCGCTTAAGCGCCACTCACTGCCATCGAAATTACCCGATTTAGCATAGGTGATACTTTCAAGTGAAAGATCGTCGTTAAAATCAAAAATATTAATATCTTTTAGGGAATCACGACTTAACACTTCGCCAATACTCACGAAGTGCTCGCCATCTTTGGCCCAAACCAATTGCTCTGAAGAGAATAAACTTCCGCCTGAAATGGCCTCTGTGCGAATTTCTTTGGCTTTAGATTCACTGAAGGGGGTTACCCATTCACCCACCGCCATGACCAATAGAATCATGATAGTGGCAGACTTCATGGTAGAGACAATGATGTTCCATCTACTCATGCCCGCAGCTTGCATAACAACAAGCTCACTGTTGCTGGCCAGTACACCCATACCGATTAACCCGCCCAGCAGGGTTGCCATGGGGAAAAACTGTTCTAAATCTCTTGGTAAGCTAAGCACAACATAAAGGAACGCCACCATCATGTCGTAGTCGCCTTCACCCACTTTACGCAGTTGCTCTACGAATTTAATAAGTGCGCTTAACCCAATGAGGACCGATAAGGTAACGGTTACCGTGCCTAACAGCGTGCGAGCAATATATAAATCGAGGATTTTAAACATCTACTTTTTCCCCAATATCCAGGCCCTAAATTGGGTGCCTGTTTTTCTGTCTCGCACAATCAAGGCAACACCAATTATCAGCATGATGGTATGCACCCACCACAATCCAAGTTGAGGGGGGATTTTGCCGTCTTCTAGTACCCGTCTGCTGGCTAATAACAATAAGAAGTAGCCAAGATAGAGCAGTATAGCCGGGAACATTTTTCCAAATCGGCCTTGGCGGGGGTCAACGGCGCTCAAGGGCACCGCAATAAGTATCAAGAAGGGCAACGAAAGAGGAATAGCGATACGCCATTGCAACTCTGCGCGGGCTTCTATTGATTCGTCACCCCATAATTCGGTAGTAGGTAAAACGCTAACCTTGCGTCTTGCTTCCTCTGCAGGCTTATCGGCTATTTGAATTTGGTATTCATCGAATTCTACCTTGCGGTAGCTTTTTTGCGACTGCTGACCTTCGTACTGCACCCCTTGTTTTAACACCAAGTTTCGGGTGCCATCAGGGTTACTGGCTACTTGCCCTGTTTGCGCGTAAACCACTTGAACCTGATTTTCACCATTTTCAGTTTTATTTTGCGATAAAAACACGCGGCGCAATTGGTCTTCCGTATCAATGTCGTGAACAAAAATAACTGCTTTGGCATTACCGGTTTGTTGGAATCGACCAGGAATAATGGCAGAAAGACCTGCCTCGTTTCGGGCTTTTTCCCTCAGTTGGTATTCGTTTTCAGCCGCCATAGGGGCAAAATAGAGGGTAATCGCCCCCGTTACTATCATAATGAGTACCGATAAGAACAACATCACGCGGGTGATGTACCACTCACTGATACCGCATGCACGCATGACAGTCATTTCGCTGTCTACATACAGTCGCCCATGGGCCAGCATAATGCCTAAATAAGCACTTATGGGCAGCACGAGTGATGCGAGAATAGGGGCGTATAGCCCAAGAAAGCCAAGTACTAGTCCTGCTGGTATATCGCCGTCTGAGGCATCACCGAGTACACGTACAAATCTAAGGGTGACAAATATCGCCATTAGAATGAAAAATATGGCTAACTGAGACTTAAGGGTTTCCTTAAGCAAATAGCGGAATATCAACATCTCAGTCCTACCGGAAACTTTGGAATTTTAGTGAAAGAAACCACAATTTTGAGTAAACTTACCGTTTTTACAAGTTTTGCCTGCAATCATAAAATTAATTGCATGGTGTGGCGAAGCAAAATTGACATAATTTACGTCAACATTGCGTCATTCGCAGCTAGCATGCAAGTATGGCTGCGTATTAAAACATAAAGCAGCGCGAAACGTTATGTGAATTTAGTCAGCATGCAAATCTTAAACGACGAAAAACGAGGTGATATCGTGGAGTTTAGTGTAAAAAGTGGCAGTCCGGAAAAACAACGCAGTGCCTGTATTGTTGTCGGGGTCTTCGAGCCGCGCCGCCTTACCGCGGTGGCTGAACAACTAGACGAAATCAGTGAAGGCTATATTAGCAACTTATTACGCCGCGGCGACCTAGAAGGTAAAGCCGGGCAAATGCTATTGCTGCACCATGTACCGAATGTACTGAGTGAGCGCGTATTACTAGTTGGTTGCGGAAAAGAGCGCGAACTTGATGAGCGCCAATACAAGCAAATTATTGCCAAAACCATTACTACCCTAAACGAAACGGGCTCGATGGAAGCGGTGTGTTTCTTAACGGAATTACACGTTAAAGGTCGCGACACTTATTGGAAAGTGCGTCAAGCCGTAGAAGCTACCGAAGATTCTTTGTATACCTTCTTGCAACTTAAAACCAAGAAAGGTGAGCCACGTCGTCCGTTGCGTAAAATCGTATTTAACGTACCTACACGTCGCGAACTCACCGTGGGTGAGCGTGCAGTAGAGCATGGGCTAGCCATTTCTCGCGGCGCCAAAGTTACCAAAGATGTGGCTAACATGCCGCCAAACATTTGTAACCCTGCCTATTTGTGGGAACAAGCCCAGTCTTTAGCCAGCCAGTACGACAGCGTTAGCGCTGAAGTAGTAGATGAAACACAAATGGCTGAACTGGGTATGCAAGCCTATTTAGCCGTGGGTCGTGGTTCTGCGAACGAAAGCATGATGAGTATTATGCACCATCGTGGTGGTCCAGCCGATCAAGCACCTATTGTGCTGGTGGGTAAAGGTCTTACGTTTGACTCAGGTGGTATTTCAATTAAGCCTGGCGAAGCCATGGATGAGATGAAATACGACATGGGCGGTGCAGCTGGTGTGCTAGGAACCATGCACACCATTGCAGCGCTAAACCTGCCTATAAACATTATTGGTGTGCTAGCTGGCTGTGAAAACATGCCAGATGGTACGGCTTATCGCCCAGGCGATATCTTAACCACCATGTCAGGGCAAACGGTTGAAGTATTAAATACGGATGCAGAAGGACGCTTGGTACTGTGTGATGCGTTAACCTACGTTGAGCGCTACGAGCCTGAGCTGGTGATTGACGTGGCTACCTTAACCGGTGCCGTCATTATTGCGCTTGGCCACCATGCTACCGGTGTAATGAGCACACATAACCCGCTTGCCCATGAACTGCTAAATGCGTCTGAGCAAAGTTCAGATCGCGCATGGCGTTTGCCAGTGTGGGATGATTACCAAGAACAGCTTGAAAGCCCGTTTGCTGATATGACTAACTTAGGTGGTCGTCCGGCAGGCAGTATAACGGCAGCGTGTTTCTTGTCTCGTTTCACCAAGAAATATAATTGGGCGCACTTAGATATTGCTGGTACTGCATGGCGCAGTGGCAAGAACAAAGGTGCAACAGGGCGACCTGTTCCTATGTTATCGCAGTTCTTAATGAACCGCGCTGGCACTAAGTTAGAGGACTAACGCACGATGCCTCAAGTCGTGTTTTATCAACTGAGCGCAGGCGACACCAGTGTGGCGTCTCGCGCGAGCGAACTTATTGCAGATGCTTTTGCCAACAAGCAAAAGATAAGCGTGTTATGCGATACGCAAAAGCAAGCCGAAGAAGTTGATGAATTTTTATGGCAACTGCCAGCCAATCGCTTTGTTCCCCACAACCTATATGGCGAAGGGCCACAAAGCGGCACACCGGTGGAAATTTGTTGGCAACCCGAGCAGGTTGCCCGCCGTCAAATGGTGGTTAATGTTGGTTCGGGCATGGTGCCTTCGCCAAATCAACATCGCCAAATTATCGATTTTGTTCCCGTAGACGACGAAGCCAAACAGGCTGCGCGGGTGCGATATAAGAACTACCAGCAAGCCGGATGTAATATGCAGTTTAAGAAAACTGCGTAGTGATCACATCAAAATCGGGCTTCACAACGAGAGTAAGTAATGGATAAAACCTTCGAACCACAGTCCATTGAGCAGCAATGCTATGAAAAATGGGAAAATTCGGGCCTTTTTAAAGCATCGGGCAGCGGCGATCCGTATTGTATTTTGCTTCCACCGCCAAATGTTACCGGTAGCCTTCACATGGGGCACGGTTTTCAACAAACTATAATGGATGCCTTAACCCGCTATCGCCGCATGAAGGGTGACAACACCCTATGGCAAGTGGGCACCGACCACGCGGGTATTGCTACCCAAATGGTAGTAGAACGCCAATTAAATGCAGAAGGCAAGACTCGTCATGACTTAGGTCGTGAAGACTTCATCAAAAAAGTCTGGGAATGGAAAGAGCACAGTGGCGGCACTATTACAGGGCAAATGCGCCGTTTAGGCACATCACCTGATTGGTCTCGTGAAGTGTTCACCATGGATGACAAGTTGTCTGATGCGGTAACCGAAACTTTCGTGAAGCTTCACGAAGAAGGCTTAATTTATCGCGGTAAGCGTTTGGTTAACTGGGATCCTGTACTGCACACCGCAGTGTCAGATTTAGAAGTACTAAACGAAGAAGAAGATGGCCACATGTGGCACATGCGCTACCCACTTGCTGATGGCAGTGGTGAGTTAGTGGTTGCTACTACTCGTCCAGAAACCATGTTAGGTGATACCGCTGTTGCGGTACACCCTGATGACGAACGATATCAAGCTTATATTGGTAAAGATATTAAGCTGCCTATTACTGGCCGTTTAATTCCAGTGATTGCCGATGATTATGTGGATCAAGAGTTCGGTACTGGCTGCGTTAAAATAACCCCAGCCCACGACTTTAACGATTACGACATGGGTAAGCGTCATAGCCTACCGATGATCAATATATTAACTGATGATGCGAAAATTAATGATGAGTCGCCAGAGGCTTATCGCGGCTTAGACCGTTTCGACGCACGTAAGCAAATTGTGGCCGACTTGGACGCCCAGGGCGCACTCGTTAAAATTGAACCACATAAGCTTAAAGTGCCTCGCGGCGACAGAACCGGCGCGGTTATTGAACCTTACCTTACCGACCAATGGTATGTTGCGGTTGAATCACTTGCCAAGCCTGCTATTGAAGCGGTTGAAAGCGGCGAGATTCGTTTTGTACCAGAAAACTGGAACAAAACCTATTACCAGTGGATGCACAACATTCAAGATTGGTGTATTTCACGTCAGTTGTGGTGGGGACACCGCATTCCTGCATGGTATGACGACAACGGCAACATTTACGTGGGTCGTACTGAAGCAGAAGTGCGTGCTAAAAACAGCTTGAGCGACGACATTGCGCTTCGCCAAGATGATGATGTACTCGATACCTGGTTCTCATCTGCACTATGGCCGTTCGCGACCATGGGCTGGCCTGAAAAAACGCCTGAACTAGAAACCTTCTTGCCTTCATCGGTATTGGTAACTGGCTTCGATATTATTTTCTTCTGGGTGGCTAGAATGATCATGATGACGAAGAAGTTCACCGGCCAAATTCCGTTTAAAGATATTTATATTACCGGTCTTATCCGCGATGAGAACGGCGATAAAATGTCAAAATCGAAAGGGAACGTACTTGACCCTATCGACCTTATTGACGGTATTGACCTAGAAACGCTAGTGAAGAAACGCACCTCAGGCATGATGCAGCCAAAACTAGCTGAAAAGATTGAGAAGCGTACGCGTAAGCAATTCCCTGATGGTATTCATGCCTATGGTACAGATGCACTTCGCTTTACCTTTGCTGCAATGGCGTCCACCAGCCGTGATATCAACTTTGATATGGCGCGGGTTGAAGGCTATCGTAACTTCTGTAACAAAATTTGGAATGCATCACGCTTCGTACTGATGAATGCCGAAGAGCATGACACAGGCCGTGATGGCGGCGAAATGGTATTAAGCATTGCTGATCGCTGGATTTGGGCTAAGTTCCAACAAACCCTCGTCGAGTTTGAAAAAGCATTAGAAGACTACCGTTTCGACATTGCTGCGCATATTGTGTATGAGTTTACTTGGAACCAGTTCTGCGATTGGTACTTAGAACTTACAAAGCCAGTACTTAGCAACGAAGCCAGCAGTGAAGCTGAAAAACGTGGTACACGCCATACGTTAATTAACGTATTGGAAAACTTGCTACGTTTGTTGCACCCGTTAATGCCATTTATTACCGATACTATTTGGCAGCGTGTTGTTCCATTAAGCGCGCTTCAGGTTGAAGAGAATGCAAGCATTATGGTGCAAGCATTCCCAGTACAAGATGCCGCTAAACAAGATGAGCAAGTACTTGCTGATATTGAGTGGGTGAAGAAGTTCATCGTGGGTATTCGTAATATTCGCGGCGAAATGGATATATCTCCAAACAAACCGCTTAATGCCTTACTTAAAAACGTAAGTGCTGAAGATAGCCGCCGTTTAGAGGCTGCTAAAGCCTTCCTAGACAAGTTGTCTAAGCTCGAGACTGTTACGATACTAAAAGACGGTGAAGAAGCACCAGCGAGCGCAACGGCGCTAGTGGGTGAAATGGAAATACTAATTCCAATGGCGGGTCTTATCGACAAAGATGCCGAGCTCGCGCGTATCACGAAAGCCATGGATAAAGTGGATAAAGACGTTTCACGTACACGCGGAAAGCTGGGTAACGAGAAGTTTGTAAGTAACGCCCCAGACGCCGTGATTGAGAAAGAGCGCGGTAAGCTGGAAGAAGGTGAGAAGCAACTCGAAAAGCTAAAAGCGCAATACGAGACTATTGCTGCTTTATAGGTGCGCTATTTAAGGAGCGGCTTAATAAGCCAGGGCTAGCAAGCCAATTGAAAAAGGGTTGTCGAAAGACAACCCTTTTTGTTTGGCCGTCAATCAGGAAACGGTGCAAAGTGTAAGAATCTCTGCGTTTTTAATGTTTCATGTGCAGCTTTAACATATCAACCAAAGCTTTGCGTTTAATTGGCTTCGTGAGATAGTCGTTCATGCCCACATCGATAGCGCTTTGTTTATCTTCTTTCATGGCATTGGCCGAGAGCCCAATGATGGGAAGGGTAGTAAAGCCCGCTTTTCTTAGGGCTTTTGTAGCCTCATAGCCATCCATTACGGGCATTTGGACATCCATCAATACTAAATCATAATGGGGGGCGTTTTCTATTTTACGCACCGCTTGATTGCCATCTTCCGCTATATCAAACGTAATCCCTAACATTTTAAGCATTTCACCGGTAACAATCTGATTTATATTGTTATCTTCAACCAACAAGATATGTCCTTCTAAACTAACATCTTCAATAACATCCGCACTGTTGGTTGTGGCTTGTCGTGTTTCATTACTGACTACCATAGACATGAAATGTTCAAATTGTGCAGGCGTAAAGGGGTGCATAATAAGCGGGCCTTTCCACAGGCTATTGTACTTATCTTGTAGCGCACTCCCTACGGTATCCATGATCAAGCCAACATGAGTTCCTTGCGCTGCTAACTCGTGTAACCAGCGGACATTTTCCTTAAACACACTAAAGCTAGGAATATCAACAATAAGGTGTTTAGGCAGAGCATCGAGCGATTGGGCGGCGCTAATGTCCATGATATTGGATTGGCTAATTTGTATTATCGACTGATAGATATCGGGTAGCAGAGGCGAAGAAGTTAAGTACATACTGGACGTGGGCAACTGAGGTGTAAGGTCAAAAATACCAGGCTGATTCTTAAATACACGAAGAGGCAACGATATAGTAAAGGTACTGCCTTTTCCTTCCACTGAAGTGGCTGATAATGAGCCACCCATCAAGTCGGTGAGTTGTTTTACAATAGTTAAACCCAGGCCGGTTCCCCCATACTTGCGATTGGTCGCGTCATCCGCCTGAGTAAAGGGGTTAAAAATACGAGCAAGTTGTCGCTCACTCATACCAATACCTGAATCTTCAATGATCATTGTTAGGGAGAGTAAGTTACCTTTATCGTTAATACTGCCATTAAACCGAATGCAGATTTCTCCTTGCTCGGTAAATTTCACCGCATTACTTCCAATATTCATTATGATTTGAGCAATACGTAGCGGGTCGCCAATAACTTGCGGCACAATGGAAGGTGACACAATGAAGCGAACGGCTAAGTTCTTTTCTTTGGCTTTAAGGGCAATAACAGCAATGAGGTTATCGAATAGCGAATGAAGGGAAAAGCTGACTTCTTCAATTTTAAGTTTGCCGGCTTCAATTTTTGAGAAATCTAAAATATCATTTATAACACTCATTAAAATTTGGCTTGAATAGGCGGCTTTATCAAGATAACCACTTACAATATCAGGCACTGGATGTTGCTGAGCAAGTTCTATTAAACCAATAATACCATTCATGGGCGTGCGAATTTCATGGCTCATATTGGCTAAGAAAATACTCTTTGAGGCGGTTGCTCGCTCTGCTTTTATCTTACTTTCAGTGAGTTCTGAGTTTAAAGATGCCAACCTGCCATTTAGTTCACGGGCTTCCGATAGTAAGCTTTCCGTTTGCTTGTTTTTGTCACTAAATACATGGGCAGCGCGAGCAAGATTCCCAATTTCGTCGTTACGGCTATTGCCTGGAATACTCGAAATATTCTGGCCTTCAGAAAGCCGATTGAAAACTTCGGTAATGGTGCGAATAGGGCCTAAGATACGGTAGGCCGTAAATATGGCAGCGGTGAGGGTAAGTAGAATGGAGACCAGAGAAAATATCTCACCATTACGTCGTGTTTCTTGCGCTACCAAATAGGTGTTATGAGCAATAGATTCGGTTTTCGACGTTACTTGGTTGGCAAGTTCGCCACTTAAATATAAAAATTCATTCGCTGAACCTGCCATAACGACATTAACCAAAAACAAATTCCCTTGGGTGATTTGTGTCAGCTTGAATAAGTCTGCTTCTGCCTTTTCTAGTAAATCATTAACTTGGCTATGAAGTGTCTGGTTGTCTATTGTGATAGCTTTGATTGCAGTAATAGCTTCATTGAATTGAGTAATTAACGCCATATCAGGCTTCATCAGATAGCGAAGGATTGCGTTTTCCGCCATAGCAATATGGAAGTTAAGTTTATCGATGGTACCTTGAGGAAGCGTGAAGTTCTCGTTTGCAGTATCAAATAAGCGCTTAACTGCCAGCAAATCTGACAATGACCCATCAATGATTAAATCGTCTTTTCTTGAACGAGCATCAATAACCTGTCGGAAATTTTCTTGGTAGGCACTAAGATGTTTATGCATTCGAGACAGCACATAGGTATCGTCAATTTCACCGCTTTGAGTAACAGGATCGGCGAGCTCTTCTAACCTTTTGTTGATAGAGAGCATCAACCTTTCGAATCGCGTTACCGCAGATTGACTCGCATTTTCTTTGTAGATAAGTACATTACGCTGTAGGTCGATAACGTCTCTTTCGAGCTCTTTCACTATGCCCACATCAACCACAGCACGACTTGAGGCCGCCATACCGCGGCTTAAAACAGATTGGTTCTCCCTAGCAATATACCCTTGTACTAAGAGCAGGGCGACTAAAGCAATTAATACGAGAATAAGTTGCGTTCGAATCGAGGTCAGCATAGCTACTATTGTGCCTTTGACTTAGCCAATTTGGCTAAGACGTAATAAATTCATACCATTTTTGGAGGCTATATTCGTAGGTAGGCATGACCGTATTCCATACCGCAATATTACTAAACCTATCTTCATAGCTTCCACCTGAGCGCTGTTCACCTTTTTGAACACTAACCTTTCCTGCAGGACCTTTTAGGCTTTCGCTTGCAGGTAAGCCTTTGTACCAATAATTCCACTCGGCTTGCGACAAATACTTTGCGGAGCGCTCTGGGTTAGAGATGTAATAGCCCTGGCGAGCAATAAATGCGCCTGGCCAGCCGGACAACCACCAATTCATATATTCATAAGCAACATCTTTGCTTCTGCTTTGTGCGGCGGAGGATAAACACATTACACCATGCCAGCCTCGGTAACCTTCTTTGGGAGCGGCAAATTTAACTGGAATATTTTGGCTGTTTAAGGCTGATACCGCAGGAGAGAACATGCTTTCTATAGAGACACGTTGGCTTTTCATAAATTGAACTGATTCAGGCACCGACGTCCAAAAGCCACTGAAGTGATTTAATTGGGATAACTCAATAAGAATACTGAATAAGTTATCTAGCTCTTGTGTGGTCATTGCCCCTATATTTTCAAACGATATATAGCCTTTTGCTTGTGCAGCTAAGGCTAAGTCGAAAAGTCCAATGGTGGGGTCATTCACGATCCCCACTTTGCCAGACAACCGGCTATCAAGCAGCCACCCCCAACTTTCCTCTTGGTTTTTAAGTTGCTCAGGAAATTGCGACGTATTGTAGCCAAAAGAATCTACGTTGTGCACATAGGGAAGGAAGCTAATGGTGTCTGTATGTTCAACACCCAAACTACCATCAGCTTGTACGTTAATAATTTTATGGGGAGCATCACCAGCGCCTAGTCGTGCTGCTTCTGTTACTTTACCTGTTTTGGTTAAATCGTTTATTTCATCCCAATAAGTAAGTTTTTTCTTTTCGATCGGCTGAATAGCTTTTGAACGCCACAAAACATTAATGCTGTTTGACCACTGTTCATATAAATCAAAGGCACTAGGGTCCATTGATGCTCTTTGAAGTACGGTGGCGCTTCCACCAGGCTGAAATTGAATATTAATGCCTAAATCAGCCATGGCGTGTTGACGGATTTCTTCTTGCAGCGTGACATGGGTACCCATGACTCTTAACGTTGGTGTTGGCTTTCCTATTGCAAAAGGCGCTACTCCGGCAGATACTCCCAGCGCAGCCGCTCCTTTGATAAAACTACGCCGAGGGCGAGAAGATAAACGTTGGCTGGGTGGCATTAGAACGGTTCCAGTTGTTCTTTATAATATTTTTATTCTGGCATCGATTTTAGATATTTACCAAGTTATTTGCCAAAGCCAGCGAAGCTTTAGACCAAAGAACGATAAAAATGAATTCATCATACTCGTTTAGGTTGTGCCACTAATTGAGTGAATTGGATTCCGTTTTATATTGTCTTACCAAGCTAACCCGATTTCTCCCTTCTCGTTTAGCGCGGTACAGCGCCTCATCAGCCTTGCTCATCATCTCTTTTGTTTCAGTGGGGTTTACCTCGCTGACATAATAAGCACCAATACTGATAGTTACCTCATAACCCTTTAGCGCAGGAAGCGTGCTTGAAATTGATTCAACCCGCTTTCTGAGTCTATCAAGAATATTCTTAGGATCATGGGAGCCTGGTAATATCATACAAAAAGCAAACTCTTCTCCGCCTACTCTTCCTACACCATCTTCTTGGCGGAAAAATTGTTTCATCGACTTCGCAACAGCCACTAATACATCATCACCAAACGCATGACCGAAGGTATCATTGAGTTTCTTAAAGTGGTCAACATCGGCAATGCCGATTAATAGAGAATGGCCGTGGCGATGAGCAAAGTGCGTAGATTTATCTAGTGCCTCTTCAAAGGCACGCCTATTCGGAATGTCGGTGAGAGGGTCAAAATAGGCGAGTTTTTCAAGTTTCACGTTAACGTTACGAAGCTCTCTGGTACGTTGAGTTACCAAGTCTTCTAAATTTTCTCGAATACTCTTTAGCTCAAAATTACGGTTATTCAGTTGCTCGGCGTGAAACTTAACGGCACTTACGTCTCGCTCGACCGAAGCGAAGTGGGTGACTTCTCCCAGCTGATTTTTGAGTGGAAAAATACTCATTTCAACCCAGTAGGGGGTGCCGGTTTTAGTATAATTAAGTAGTGTTTCCGTTATTGGCTTGTTCTCTGCTAGTGCACAGTGAATGCGAGAGGTAGCTTCTTTGTCTGTCAGTGTACCTTGAAAAATCCGTGGCGTTTCACCCATTAGCTCTTCTCTAGAATATCCCGTAAGCTTACAAATGGCATCGTTCACGTAAATGATTTTGGGTGATAAAGGTCCCTCGATTGATTTCGCCTCGGTAACAATAATCATATCTTGTGCGCTTTGCACAATATCGAGGAATGAAAACGCTGCAATTTTTTCGGTGATTTCGGTAAAGTAAACCACCACAAAACCTGCACCCTCGGATTTTTCCGGATAAGCACTGACATTTAACCAACAGATCTCTCCGCTGTTATCATTGACTAAGCCAATAATTTCATCAGTAATCGAGACATTTAGCGACGTCACTTTGTTTACCGGATATTCGTCGGGGTGAAGACGGCGATTTTGCCTGTCTACCAACTCCCACCCATCTTCTAGCAGATGCCGGCTTTGTAAACGTTCAAGTGACGTTTTAAATAGCTTCATAGCTGCAGGGTTCACGTAAACAATCTGCGAATCCCAAGAATGTATCACTACGCCAATATGCGCATGTTCCAAAAGGTTGATCAGGTTTACATTTTCAATTTTCATAGCACGTATACCATCTAGACTTAACATATCGATGTAGCTGCCAACCGGTAGCCACTTTCGTAAGTCATTATGCGGCCAAATCATATTGCATAATGCTTATTTTTTGTTCTACTACTTTAGTATAGTGATAAAAGGATAAAGCGCCGCCTTTCAATGAAAGTCTTTTTGGTAAACAGTAAATTGCTAGTGCCGAGCCAACCTGCGCGCCACTAGAGTAAAGGCGATGAATAGTAAACCGAAGATAGTCGTGCTGCCGCCGTGTTCCTCAACCACTATGACCGTATCTTCGTAGATATACTCATGGTTATCACTTTCTAAACTTAGATAAGCAAGGTCGGCATCATCATAGCCGTCAGAAAAAGCGACCAGTTGCTCGGAATAGGCATCATATAGTTCGATGAGCACATCATAATCTGCAGCGGGAAAGCCTGAAAGCAGGCGGCTTTCTACCACAAATGCATCTGAGGAATCTTCACCATACAGCACAAATTCAGAGGTGACATGAATGGCCTCATAGCGATCGTTTCTGCCTAAGTAAATAACCCCATATACAAGGGCACTGTCGTAAGCGGTATCTGCATCGAACTCAACGGTAAATTCAGAATAATATCCGTCATAATCGATATCAGTATCTAAAGATACCCAACTGTCATAAATCCAGTAATCGGGCAATAGTGTGGTTGATTGTGCTTCGGCATAGGATTTACTCGTGCCGCTAAAAAGGCTTTCACGTTTCGCTTTTTTCTCAGCCAACGAAGGTGATTCCAATACGCCAGTTTTTGTATCGTTAATGGCACTGGTAGAGGCATTCTTGGTGGTCGCGTTAATTGCAGCCTTAGTGGACGCTTCAGCTGGGGAGTAAACGGCGCCGTAGCGATATTCTGTTGATTCTACAGAAACAGGGTCATTGGATGACACTGGATCCGCGTATGAAGTAGTGATCAACGAGCAAGGCAATAGCGCTAATAGGCAGAACTTAGCAAAGGGTTGAATGGGTGATTTCATTGTTTACATCCTTTCTAATCAATAGTGACAGGTGCCATTGTTGATTAAATAAGATGAACAAAAACTGAAGCCACCCTTAATGTTCTGTTGAGTAAAGGGATGAGTCTGTCAGAATCAATCTTCTAGGTAGTCGTCTTCGTACTCATCTTCATCATCGCCGCGGGGCATGAAATACGTACCCCAGCCGTCGTATTGAACGTCTTGCTTGTCAGCAATTTTAAGTAAGGTATCGGAATCAGCATTGAGTTTTTCAAGGTCTAACGCTCGCTCAATGATAGCATCGAAACAAAAAATTGTGCCGCCATCATCAAGCATTAACTCTTCTGCGTCAGTGACTTCAAAACCCGCTTTGAACGTATCAACCGCCGCTTTTTCTAGCTTGTCGAAGTCGTTACTCGCAAAGTGATGCTCAATGGTGTATTCAGCATCGGCTTGGCTACCGTCTTCTAGTAGCGCTTCTATGGTTTCCTCATTGAAGGAATACCATTCTTCTCTTTCATCAAACTGACTCATAAAGCAAAACCTCAATCATTTTTCGCAAGTTTACCTGCTTTTTTCCATTTCAGCGACTTCAGCATCCAACTGGGCCATCTTGTTTTTCATCTGGTCGTTGAAATACTGCATCCATGCTTTAATTGGTTTTTCGTCGGTGAGGGCTTCAGGCGCACTAATATCGATAAGTACTACGCCATTGTCCCACCGATTCCACTTTACTTTGTTGTGTAGGTTACTCGCAGTAACCATGACGATGGGTTCATTGGTGGTTTTCGCAAGTCGGAATGCGCCTTGTTTAAAAGGCAATAAACCGCGTCCGTAGCTTCGTGTTCCTTCAGGGAAGAACCATACAGAGGTACGCTTTTTAGCTATACGGTTGGCTGCAATATCTAATGTGTTTCGGGCTTTGCCGGAATTTTTCCGGTCGATGAGGATATTACCTGATAGCCAATAAATTTGACCGAAAATCGGGATCCACTTAAGGCTTTTCTTGCCAATGGTGACAACGCCGGGTAAAGCGGCTTTACAAATCGTCATCACGTCGTAGCTATTTTGATGATTAGCAATAAACACGTAGGGTTCTTTTATGTCTACCGCCGGGTCTTTTCGAACAATCACCTTTAAACCCATTACGTAAGACATTAACGAATAAAGTTTACCCGCCGTATGCACATTATCTTTATGGAACGGGCGAAAAATACATACTGCAAATAGGGCTATATTAACTAGCAAGAAGGTGAGTAAAAGCGTAGGTACGCGTAGTAAAGCTATCAAAGTGGCTCCTGAATATAAATGACGCGCGAAGTATAAAGTAAGTTTCAGCGTACACTTGTCCGATGAGCTATTATAGATGCTTTAACGGTTCTGTTGCCATGGAATAGCTAGAAATACGTTCAAAATGGGCAAGTTAATATAAAATACTTAACTTTAGTATGAGGTAACTTGGTCGATAGCATCTTACAATAAGAGAAAGTGCAACCTCATCCTCACCAACCCGGTATCTATAATGCAGACATTTGTACCTGACGACCTCGAAGAAGATATTCTTTGTGACTTAATGGAAGAAATTAATGAGCTTTACGAATCGAGTGAGCAGACATTAATCGAATTAGAGCTTCGTCCAGAGGACAATGAACTGCAACGTGCGTTGTTCCGTTCAATCCATACGATTAAAGGCGACCTTGGGTTAGTGAATTTTTCACCCATGATCCCCTTGCTTCAACATGTGGAAGACTTACTCGACTATTTACGTAAAGGGCAAGTATCTTATACCAGTACCATGAGTGACTTGGTATTACTTACCATGGATAGGGTCAAGGCATTTGTAGAAGCTGTTATGGCTGAAGGAAAAGCCGAATATGACGATACCTTGCATCAACAGTTGGTCATGGCGATAAGTCGAATTACGCCGGATAATGGTGATGAACATGAGAAACGCCTCACCGAAGCGGTATTATTACTCAACCCCGCGCTAGACGTGATCACCGACGACAACAACCCTGAAAATATTCAAATAAAACCGCCTACTTTGGCAACGTCGGGTATACCTAAAGACATGAGTAGTGAAAAGAAACTGGATGTTCTTTTCTTTCGCGATCTCATGCAAACCATTGAGAAACGCTCGAATTTTTGGGTTGGTCGGGGGGATAGGGTAGCTAAGTTAGCGATATACATTAACAGCACAGCGGGTAAACCTATTGATGAGTCTCAGCTAGCCGTAGCCAGTTATGTGCATGATTTTGGTATGGCTTTCATGCCATTAAAGCTATTGCATAAAAGCGAAGCGTTAACTGATATAGAATTTAACTTAATGCGCTCCCATGTGTATAAAAGCTCTCGTTTGCTAGAGCACTTAGATCAATGGGATTTGGCCCGTAAAATAGTGATGCAGCATCATGAGCGTACCGATGGAACCGGTTATCCATTAGGGCTGAAAGAGGAAGGTATTTGTGATGGCGCTAAGTTACTAGCTATTGTTGATACTTATGATGCAATGACACATTCCCGAGCTCATAATGAAGATAAGCAACTATCCAAGAAAGAGGCGGTTATTGAAATTAACCGAAGCGCTAAAGGCCAATTTAGCATGAAGTGGGTTAGGTTGTTCAACCAAGCTATGACAAGTCTGTTGAAAAAGGGCGGCTAGCCTCCGATTAGCTACGAACATATTTTTTGTTTTCAACAAGCATAAAAAAGCCCGCAATTTAACAATAAATAAAGCGGGCTTTTGTGTATTTGTAGCGCTTAAAACCTACCTTGAATTACGTAATACCTAGCTCTTTTAATTTGCGAGTAAGGGTATTACGCCCCCAACCTAAACGCTTAGCGGCATCTTGCTTATGGCCGTGAGTATGCTGAAGGGCACGTTCTAACATAATCTTTTCAAACGTAAGCATAGCGTCATTCAGAATATTGTATCTGCCATCGCGAAGTTGCTTGTCAGTCCAGCGGGCGAGTAAATCTGGCCAATCTCCCGCTTCGGCGGCGGGCTTTTCTATGCTGCTGTCACCGTGGATTTCAGGCGGCAAGTCACTTGGCAGAACTTCTTGTCCACTGGCCATTACGGTTAGCCATCGACATACGTTTTCGAGTTGTCTCACGTTACCTGGCCAAGGAAGCTGAGCCATCAGCTTTTCGGCATCTTTACTTAAGCTTTTTGCTTCTACATCTAGCTCTTTAGCTGCTCGGCGTAAGAAGTGACGCGCTAATAAATGAATATCTTCACGGCGCTCAGATAGAGACGGTAGGTGCACACGAATAACGTTTAAACGGTGAAATAAATCCTCACGAAATTTTCCGTCAGCCACACGCTTTTCTAAGTTTTGGTGGGTTGCAGCAATAATACGCACATCTACTGCCACAGATTGGTGGCCGCCCACTCGGTAAAATTGTCCGTCGGCTAAAACACGAAGAAGTCGAGTTTGTACGTCTAACGGCATATCACCTATTTCATCAAGAAAAAGGGTACCGCCATCAGCTTGCTCAAAGCGGCCTTGGCGCGCATTTTGTGCACCGGTAAACGCCCCTTTTTCATGACCGAATAATTCCGACTCTACCAAATCAGCTGGAATAGCGGCCATGTTAAGTGCGATAAAAGGCTTGCTAGAGCGCGGGCTATGGCGATGCAAAGCGTGGGCAACAAGCTCTTTACCGGTACCTGACTGGCCGTTAATTAAGACACTAATTGATGAACGAGATAATCGGCCGATTGCACGGAAAACTTCCTGCATCGCGGGTGCTTCACCGATAATTTCTGTTTCTGGATCGTCCTGAGGGGCTTGCTGCGTTTTCGACTGCTCTCTTGCATGGGCTAACGCACGCTGTGTGAGTGTTACCGCTTCATCAATATCAAAAGGTTTGGGGAGATATTCAAACGCCCCTTTTTGATAGGCATTTACCGCACTGTCTAAATCTGAATGCGCCGTCATAATAATTACGGGCATCATAGGGTGGGTTGCATGCACTTCGTTTAGGAGTGTCATTCCGTCCATCTGCGGCATTTTAATATCAGATATAATCACTTCCGGCGCTTGACCGCTTTGTAACTGAAGGAGTAAATCTTGTGGGTTTTCAAAACACAAGCATCCGATGCTTGCTGTTTGTAAGGCCTTTTGAAGCACCCAACGAATAGAACTGTCGTCATCGACAATCCATACTGACTCATTCGTCATTGCCTGTCTCCTTGCGGTCTATCGGAATATAAATTACGAATTCGGTGTGCCCAGGGTGGCTATCTACATCTATTTTTCCGCCGTGATGGTTTATCAATGTTTGCGATATCGATAACCCTAAGCCGGAACCATTTTGCTTACTGCTCACCATGGGGTAAAAAAGCGTGTCCTTTATTTCTGAGGGAATGCCTGGGCCATTGTCTATGACCTTAATTTTAGCGATTAACGCATGGCGGTGTCCCTGAATTGTCATCTGTCTTTCAATGCGTGTTACTAAACGAATCTGAGGATTGGGCGTTTCACTTTCGGTTAGCGCCTGAATGCTGTTTCTGACAATATTCAATACGGCTTGCTGAATCATATCAGCGTCAATCATTAACGGCGGAATACTCGGGTCGTAATCACGAATGATGGTAATGGGGGTTTCTGAGTCAACCCGCATTAGGCTTCTAACTTGCTCTAACGCTTGGTGTACATTACTCCAATTGAATCTGGGAAGTGAATTTGGCCCCAGCAAGCGATCGACCAAATTACGTAGTCGATCAGATTGCTCAATGATCATTTGGGTAAATTCTTTGTGCCCTTCACTCAATTCTTTCTCAAGTAATTGCGCCGCCCCGCGAATGCCCCCTAATGGGTTTTTAATTTCATGAGCTAACCCACGAACAAGTTCACGAGCTGCATAATGTTGTGCGTTTTGTAAATTTTCACGGGATATTCTTTTTTGCTGGTCTATTTTTTTTACTTCAAATAGCAGCCTAGCCCCTTCTTCTAATTGCAAGTTCGTGACAGTTAAATCAACCATGACGTTGCGGTTATCTCTAAAACACAGGCGAATTTCATTTTCGGTAAAGTCTTCTCCGTGTCTTAGCGCTGCGCGTAAGCGAGTGGTATCGATATTTCCAGGCAGAAAAAAGTCGTCAAGACGATGGCCGCATAGTTGCTTTCTACCTGTTTCAAATAGCGCTTCCCCTGCGTGGTTGGCATAAACAATATTTAATCTATCGTCCACCATTACAAGCGCAGTATTCAGGCTGTTCAAAAATTGTTGCGTGTCTAACTCGGTTGATTGCATCCGAGCTTATCTCCTTTGCACTATATAGGTGCATTGTAACGTATCGGCAAAAATTGTAGGCACAGAATTGGTGTTACTTTTTTTCTGTTCCCCGCTATGGTGCGGGCTTTGCGCTACTTTCGAACGTTAGTTGCTATTTATTAACGCTGAAGCTTGATGCAGAAACAGCGTTTGTAGTGCGGAGGATGCAAGAGTCTTGCCCTTATTGTCTGTGAGCTCAACCTTATACTGATGTTCGCCCCGATTTATGCCATTTAAGGTAAATACGCCTGTTGTATTGCTCTGCAATAGGGCGTCATCAAAGATTAATTGATAGCGAGGCGCTTTCACTGAAGTCGGTTGGTTCGCACGTATGGTGACGTTTCCGGCATTGTTTCGAAGGGTGGCATTAGGGGCCGGAGAGGCTATAACCACTTTATAGGCTACTTTCTTCGATTTAGTTGTTTGAGCCAGAACGGGTTTAGGTGTTGATGGACTGGACACTACATTCTGTGTTTTAGCATCAAACTCAACGGTGTCGCTTTTCGGTGAGGGGCTATCGGTATAAAGGATAGTGCCGTCAGCCTGCTTAACCTTGTACACAGGAGAGCTTGTGGTGGTAGACACCTCAGGATCATTTGATGTGCTTTGCCCATGGCTTTTACCGGGAGTTAACACCATCACCATAAGCAACACAATGTAGGGATAAATATTCAATAGGGAGACCCACTCATAGTTTCTTACTTATATAGTAGAAAAGCTTTAGCATAAAAAAAAGCCCGCATAAGCGGGCTTTTGTATATTGAAGCACTTAAGCGTTAATTAAACGCTGTAGTACATATCGAACTCAACTGGGTGAGTTGTCATGGCAAGCGTAGTTACTTCTTCAGACTTAAGATCGATGTACGCATCAATCATGTCGTCAGTCATAACGCCACCAGCTTTAAGGAATTCACGGTCGTTATCCAATGCTTCTAGTGCCATTTCTAGCGAGCTAGCAACGGTTGGAATTTCTGCCGCTTCTTCTGGTGGTAAGTCGTACAAGTCTTTATCCATAGAATCGCCAGGGTGGATCTTGTTCTTAATACCGTCAAGGCCAGCCATAAGCATTGCTGAGAAAGCAAGGTATGGGTTAGCTGTTGGGTCAGGGAAGCGTACTTCGATACGACGTGCTTTATCGCTCGTTACGTATGGAATACGGATAGATGCAGAACGGTTACGCGCAGAGTATGCAAGCATTACCGGTGCTTCAAACCCTGGAACCAAACGCTTGTAAGAGTTTGTTGATGCGTTTGCAAAAGCGTTGATTGCACGAGCGTGTTTAATAATACCGCCAATGTAGAAAAGCGCTTCTTCAGAAAGACCAGCATACTTATCACCCGCAAAGATGTTTACACCATCTTTAGCGATTGATTGGTGACAGTGCATACCAGAACCGTTATCACCTACAAGTGGTTTAGGCATGAATGTAGCAGTTTGGCCATAAGCGTGAGCTACGTTATGTACTACATACTTATAAACTTGGATTTCATCTGCTTTCGTTACTAGTGTGTTGAATTCGCAAGCAATTTCGTTTTGACCAGCAGTAGCAACTTCATGGTGATGTGCTTCAATAACTAAGCCCATTTCTTCCATTACTAAACACATTGCAGCACGAATGTCGTGCGCTGAATCTACTGGAGGAACTGGGAAGTAACCGCCTTTAACACCAGGACGGTGACCCATGTTTCCGCCTTCAAAATCAGCGCCTGAGTTCCATTTTGCTTCAGCAGCATCAATTTTGTAGAAAGAGCCGGCCATGTCTGTGTGGAATTTAACATCGTCAAAAAGGAAGAATTCTGGCTCTGGGCCGAAGAATACAGTGTCGCCAATGCCGGTAGATTTTAGGTATTCTTCTGCACGGCGCGCAACTGAACGTGGATCACGCTCGTAACCTTCCATAGTAGAAGGCTCTAAGATGTCACAACGAATATTTACTTGAGTCTCTTCTGCGAATGGGTCGATTACCGCACTCGTAGGATCAGGCATAAGTACCATGTCTGATTCGTTAATGCCTTTCCAGCCAGCAATTGAAGAACCATCGAACATTTTACCTTCTTCAAATGTCTCTTCGTCTACCGTAGCGGCAGGAATCGATACGTGTTGTTCCTTGCCCTTAGTATCAGTAAAACGCAAATCAACAAATTTCGCTTCACTTTCTTTAATCAGCTCTAATGCCTTTTCTACTGACATCGTGTCCTCCAGGTTTAATGTAAAAATGCGGAATGATCAGCTTCATCCCAACAGTGGAAAAACTAAAAGCGATTTTCATGCCATCTATCGTGATTCCAATTTTGCTGGCTTAGCAGCAAGAGGATAACGGAATGACTAATGGTGTTGCACACAAATGGTGCTTAATCGCTATATTTTGGTGCAAATTAAATTTAGGTAGCCGTAAGCTAGCCTAGATTAACTTGTCTTCACTTACCACCGAAAACAGGGCTCGAAAGTAATAAATTCGTTAATCAAAGACTATAATAGTGAAAAACATGCCTCCCTTTAAAAAAAAGGTGCGCAAACGCCGTGGTTTTTCTGTACAATCCGCGCAAAATTTACTATCTGCATTTTTTGCAACAAATCTAATGCATGCTTAACATCATGTAATGATTTACACAGGCTCCCTAGATGAATACCACTGATATTAATAAATTACGTAACATTGCTATTATTGCTCACGTTGACCACGGTAAAACAACTTTGGTTGATAAACTGTTACAACAGTCAGGCACTCTTGAAACTCGCGGTGAGCAAGAAGAGCGCGTGATGGACTCGAATGACATCGAGAAAGAACGCGGCATCACAATCTTAGCGAAAAACACTGCTATTAACTGGAATGACTACCGTATCAACATCGTAGATACTCCAGGACACGCCGATTTCGGTGGTGAAGTAGAGCGTGTAATGTCAATGGCCGATTCAGTGTTGCTTCTAGTAGATGCGCAAGAAGGTCCAATGCCTCAAACGCGTTTCGTAACACAAAAAGCATTTGCTCAAGGCTTGAAGCCAATTGTTGTTATCAACAAAATTGACAAGCCTGGCGCACGTCCTGATTGGGTTATGGATCAAGTATTCGATTTGTTCGACAACCTTGGCGCAACTGACGATCAGTTAGATTTCCAAGTTGTATATGCATCAGCACTAAATGGTTGGGCTTCATTAGACGCCGACGAGCCAGCTGAAGACATGAACGCATTGTTCCAAACGATTGTTGACCAAGTATCGCCTCCAGATGCAGATGCCACTGGTGCATTCCAAATGCAAATTTCTCAACTTGATTACAACTCATATGTAGGTGTAATTGGTGTTGGCCGTATTAAACGCGGTACTGTTAAGCCAAACCAACAAGTTACTGTTGTTACCGCTGAAGGTGAGAAGCGTAACGGTAAAGTTGGCCTTGTATATGGTTACCTTGGTCTAGCACGTCATGAAGTTGAAGGTGCAAGCGCTGGCGATATTATCGCAATCACAGGTTTAGGTTCGCTTAAAATCTCTGACACTATTTGTGATGTTAACCAAGTAGAAGCGATGACGCCGTTATCTGTTGATGAACCAACAGTTACTATGACCTTCCAGGTAAACACTTCACCGTTTTCTGGTAAAGAAGGTAAGTATGTTACTTCACGTAACATTCTAGAGCGTTTGAACGACGAACTAGTACATAACGTTGCACTTCGTGTTGAAGAAACGCCAGATCCGGATAAATTCCGCGTATCAGGCCGTGGTGAACTTCACTTGGGTATCCTTATTGAAAACATGCGTCGTGAAGGCTACGAGCTAGCAGTATCACGTCCAGAAGTTATTCTTAAAGAAGAGAATGGCGAAACACAAGAACCGTTTGAAACACTAACGGTAGACTGTGAAGAAGCGCATCAGGGCTCTATCATGGAACAACTTGGTCTGCGTAAAGCTGAAATGACCAACATGTCTCCAGATGGTAAAGGCCGTGTACGTATCGACTTCGTTATTCCTAGCCGTGGTTTGATTGGTTTCCAAACAGAATTCATGACGATGACGTCTGGTTCAGGTTTGCTTTATCATACGTTTGATCACTATGGCCCATACAAAGGCGGTATCATTGGTAAGCGTAAGAACGGTGTTCTTATTGCTAACGCTAACGGTAAAGCCCTAACTAACGCCTTGTTTAACCTTCAAGAGCGTGGTCGTTTGTTTATCGGTCACGGTGTAGAAGTTTACGAAGGTATGGTTATCGGTATTCACAGCCGCGATAACGATTTAACTGTTAACGCCCTTAAAGGTAAGCAGTTAACTAACGTTCGTGCCTCTGGTACTGATGAAGCGCAAACTTTGGTTCCGCCTATCAAGATGTCGCTTGAGCAAGCGCTTGAGTTCATTGATGAAGACGAATTAGTTGAAGTTACGCCTGTATCTATTCGTATTCGTAAGAAGTTACTTACTGAAAACGAACGTAAGCGTTCTTCACGCGAGAAAAAGTAATCACCTCCGCTTTGATGACTTAATTAGTTTTCAAATGCATTAAGATGATTCAAAAACGCCAGCTTTCAAGCTGGCGTTTTTTTATGCTCACGTTTTTGCCAAAATGTCGACGAAAGATGAGTTGGCAACATCGACTTTGGCCTCTATCATCAAGTTAATGAAATTAAAAAGGCAAAGCCCGTGTTCTCTGTAGCAGTTATTGAAGACGATGTTATTACGCTCGATCTTATTACCGATGCATTAGAAACCCGTTTATCGGCGACGGTTTACCCGTTTAGCCGAAGTAAAATTGCCCGTGAATTCTTGCTTCAACAAACGCCAGACACGTTACAATTGATTATTAGCGACCAAGTCATGAAAGAATATGACGGATTAAGTTTGTTAAAGGCATGCCGGTCGGCGAACTTATCTGTTCCGTTTTTACTGATCACTGGTGATCCCAATAAAGAACTCGTCATGGAAGCGCGCAAGTTAGGTGTATCTGGTTTTTTAGCAAAACCCTTGCAAATGGACTCCCTGGCCGCAAAAGCCAAGTCCGTAGCGCTAGCAAATGCTAAAAGTCGCGTAAGCGAATAACTAGCTACTCCTTAGTAAAGCATTCAAGGGCGTTAGCAAACAAATAAAAAAGTCCTAAATGGTCTAAGCAGCGCTAGTTTATATGCTTACGAATTATTACACTGGTGCTCATAATGTAATGGCAACAGGATGTAAGTGTGACGTTTAATTTTGACCAAACCCCACCTCGTAAAGATACCTATTCGTTTAAGTGGCAAAAGTATAAAGGTAAGGACATTATTCCTGCTTGGGTTGCCGATACTGAATTTCGATGCGCTCAGCCAATTTTGGATGCAATTTCTGAACAAGTTGAGCATGGCAATTTGGGCTATGTATTACCTGGTCAACATCAAGGTGCGATTAGTGCAATCCAGCGTTGGTTGAAAGACAAGCACGACTGGGAGGTGAAAGCAGAGTGGATTGTGTGGACGCCAGGCGTTGTGCCTGCGTTTAACGTTGCCTGTAAAGCTTATTGTGAAGCTGGCGATAAGGTGCTTATTCAAACACCTAATTACCCGCCTTTGCTAGCAGCACCAAAATTAAATGAACTAGAGCGCATCGATATAGGCACAGTGATTGACACTAAGTCGGGAGAGAGCCGCTATACATTAGACTTTGAAGCGCTAGAAGCCCATGCTGCCGACCCTAAATGTAAGCTATTCATTCTTTGTAATCCGATGAACCCAGTTGGCTCGGTATTAACCAAAGCAGAGCTAGATCGGGTTGCTGATATTTGTAACGCCAATGACGTGTGTTTATGTTCTGATGAAATCCACTGTGACCTGATTTTAGAGCCTGGAATTAAGCATATTCCGGCTGGACGTGAAGCGAACCTAGCCAACAACAGCGTTACCTTAATGGCCGCTAGCAAAACCTTTAATATTGCTGGTTTGGGTACCTCGTTTGCGATTATTCCAGACCCTAAACTCCGGCAGCAATTTACCGGTGCTGCTGCGGGTATTGTACCTTGGGTCAATGTGTTGGGATTAGCGGCTACCGAGGCAGCCTTCACGCTGTGTGATGATTGGCATAGTGCTCAGCTTGAGTATTTGCGCGCTAACCGTGATGCCGTGTATGAAACGATAAACGGCATAGATGGGCTATCTATGTTGAAGCAAGAAGCCACGTTTTTAGCATGGGTAGACGCAAGCGGTTTAGGGGTTGAAAATGTACAAACGTGGGCAGAAGAAAAAGGCGTAGGCCCTTCTCCTGGTGCAGATTTTCACAAAGCCGATCACTTTCGAATAAATTTCGGCTGTAGCCAGTTGATGCTCAACGATGTGCTACAACGTCTAGCTATGTAGCCGACCAGTTAGCCACTCACTAAACATAGCATATAAAAACGCCCGTTTGCTTATCGCATAACGGGCTTTTTTGTGGCTGAATGCCGTGTAACTTATATGAATAAGCTGGTGAGTTTGTAAAGCCCCAATCCCACCACAACAGATACCACTAGAACGCCTGCAAAATTGCTCCATGGGGTGTTTTTGAATTCACCAAGTGCGTTGCTTTTATTCATCACCACTAATAAAAAGATAGCAATAATAGGCAGCAATAATCCGTTAGTAGCTTGAGCAAATAAGATAGCAGGCAAGGGTTTAAAACCGAGTGCAGCAACGGCAACGCCACACACAATTATTGCCAGCCACACCGTGCGAAACCCTTTGCTTTTCAAGTTATCAGACAGCCCAAGTGCTCCACAAACTGCATATGCAGCCGCAAGTGGCGCAGTTATCGCGCTGGTTAGCCCTGCCGCAAATAAGCCTAGTGCAAAGAACCATTGGGCTTTATCGCCCAACACAGGTTTTAATTGCTCACCCATGTTGCTCGCATCCATCGTAGCCGCTTGGTTAAAAAATGCCATCATGGCCGTGGCCATTACAACAAGGGTAATTAAGCCACCCATGCTAATGGCGGTTGCCGATTGCTTGCGGCACCCCTTAATGGCATTAGCTTTGTCTGCATTATTAGATGACTTCGCCACAAGACTTGCATGGAGGAATAAATTGTAAGGCACAATGGTGGTGCCTATTAACGCAAGAATGGTAGTAATGGAGTCTGCGCTAAGCTGAGGTTGAAGGAGCTGGCTAAACATTAAAGGTATATCGGGTTTAGCGACTATCAGGGTAACGAAAAATACGCCAGCCATGATAAATACGAGGTACACCAGAACGTTTTCTATCCATGAGTAGCTGCCTGTCCACAGTAGAGCAATGGCAAGTGCGCCAAGAATAAGTGCCCAGGTGCCCGTGCCAATTTCCCAAAAAGCATCCAGACCAATGGCGGCGCCGGTAAGGTTACCTGATTCATAGGCGGCGTTCCCAATACCAATTGCGCTGACAATTAAGGCGATGAATAGCATTTTTAGCCACGGCGTCGATACCATGTCTTTCATCGCTGATGCCAAGCCTTTGCCCGTTGCCACCCCCAAGCGAGCAGCCATATCTTGCAATACAATGGTGGCAAAAATTGAAAACAATAACGCCCACACCAAATGAAAACCGAAGTTAGCGCCTGCTAGACTCGCCGTTGTTACTGTACCTGGGCCAATGAAGGCGGCCGCGATAATATATCCTGATTTATCTTTTGCCATTGCAGTCACTCTTAGTTTAGTTTTGCTATCATGACAATAGGTTAGCCATTGCGCAACCACGCAGACTAACTCCATCGCTACTGGCTTACTATGTTGCAGTGTATTGAAAGCAATCGTTAATCGCGCTTTTAATACAACATAAAAAGGGGCGCGAAGGGTACAGGTAATAAATAGGTCATTTCAACCGCTTGTAGGAATTTTTAATGTCAGAAAAGGCGCGTCCCATCGATATTCTTTTGCCTGTGTTTGAAAAGGGCAAGTTAACGCATGTGCTACCTAGCGCTTATAAAGCCGACGGTATGATATTCGCAGTTGCAGCGTCACCAGAAATCCCTATGCCAGAGCAGTGGATGCCATGGATGATACAAAGCTCGTCAAGTGCGCTGGTAGACGAAGATGTAGATGCATTGGCGGATGTGCTGATGGATAACTTAAGGGCTCACCTGCAGTGTATGACGGACGAGAAACCCTTAATGCCAATGCGCTGTGAGTATTCAGAAGGGCAAGCTGATACTGCTCCTGAAATACCCGCTGAATTAGCTCAATGGCTTGAAGGATTGCTTTACGTGCACCAGCAACTGGAAGATGTCTGGCAACAGGCGTGGGGAAAGTTAAGTGCGAAAGATGCCTATCGTGAAGACAGTAGTAGCTCAGATACCCCAGAGAAACGACTGTCTCGTTGCTTAAAGTTATTTACTACCCTGGCGAATGTTAAACTGGCATTGCAGTATCGTAATCCCAGCCAAGCACAACAGCTAAAAGAAAACTTACCTTTATTGTGGAAGCAGCTCCCTGCGATGGTTCAAGATTATATTGCTCTGGCTGGTGAACTGAGCGCAGCATTACCCAATCAGTTTGAAACCTTTACGAAACTTCCTTAACGTGCTTTCTGGCGTTGCAGCTGTTTGCGCTGAGAAAGCGTGTTGCGCAATGACTTCATATAGGCGTCTAACTCTGCTTTAGCGTTGTCGTAAGCATTACTTAACTCACTAGAGCCCGGCTGGCGCATCAACGCTTTAAACGCTAAATCAGTTTGCGATAACAAATCTTTTAAATGTTGGTTACTATCATCCATGTAGTTTCCTTTAGGTTATTTAATGGTTAATCCATAACTGTATTACGAGGTAACACGGTCTATCGAATTTATAAAGGTTTTAGTATTGCTAAACAAACAATAGCCAATATAAGCAGTACCGGTGCTTCATTAATAATGCGGTAAAATTTGGCGCTGTGACGGTTTTCGTCACGGGAGAATTGCTTTACTAGCTTAAACAAATAGAAGTGATAGCTGTAAAGCGCAAGTAAAAGCATAAATTTAATATGCAGCCAACCCGACATTTTAAACCACGTACTTCCATAGCTTACAATAAGTGCGACGCCAAACGCTAAGGTTAAAAAAGCGAACGGGGTAACAAAAAACCACAGCCTTCTTTCCATTACTTTAAACTGGTCTTTCACTTCTTGCGACGTGGCTTCAGCGTGGTAAACAAACAGCCGAGGAAGATAAAAAATTCCTGCCATCCACGCCAACATGAAAAAAATGTGAAGTGCTTTAAACCATAAAATGTACATTGTTAATACTGTGCCTTTTGTAAAAAGCTTTGCAAAATATTCCAGGTAATAACGCCAATGATGTCGTTTAGTTCCTGATCGTAAATATAAACCGCACCAGAACGCATATTTTTAAGATGCTCATATACTTCATGGAGCGTGCTTTGGGCATTTAAGCCTTCCATCTCGTGATAACTAAGCGCATTAGCATCGTGCTCTAAGCTCACATTATATTGGACCAGACGATACTGCACATCTATTTCAAATTTTGATTGTTGAATTACGATTTTCGTTGGATTTTTCGATAAATAGTCTTCAAGTGCCTTATCTGGAGCATCATGAAAAAGCTTATAGTCTTTGCTTAATGCAGCTAGCACGCCAGTCTTTTCAAGGGCTTCACGAATAGAAGAGATGGCATAGGGTAAGTTTTGATAATCTAATTGGCGAATGAAAATCGACCGATTGCCGAAAAACTGTGTTGATGTCACATAAGCAGGCACGATAACCAACATGGCGGGCAAGATGATTTCAGGGCTGTAAGATAGCTCCATTACCGCAGATAAGGCGGCGAGAGGCGCGTGAAGTACAGCGGTAAGCATGCCTGCAATGCCCAATAAGGCAAAGCTATTAGTAAACTCAGGCACGTCGATAAAGTATGACAATGGCACTAGCAGTACCGCGCCTGCAAGCATACCGATAACCATCACAGGACCGATAATTCCGCCGGGAATACCCAGTCCAATAGCAAAAACAGCCAGTACTACTTTGCTCACTAAAATGGCACACAGTAAAAGCGTTTCTGGGTTACTGGCAAATAAGGTTTCAACATCAATAAAGTTCGCCCCTAACGCCTCGGGCAACAACATACCCACTGTGCCTGTTATTAGCGCCGCCAGCATGAGTCGCCACACCATGGGGACAGGTCTAAACCAGGTCATTACCCGCATAAGTTGGTTATTAAATAATGTAGCGAGCATACCGAGTAAAACGCCCAGCAAAATAAGGTATAAGTACATCCACTGACTAAATGCGGTAAAAGACAAAAATGAAAGCTCATTCACTTGCCCAAATACGATACGGGTTAACACCGAGCCACACGCAGCAGCAAGCATAACGGGCACAAATATATGTATTTTATATTCTCGTAATACCACTTCCATGACAAAAATAACCGCAGCAAACGGAGTATTAAATGAAGCGGATATACCCGCCGCA
This sequence comes from Alteromonas sp. 38, assembly GCF_902506055.1. NCBI lineage: Bacteria > Pseudomonadati > Pseudomonadota > Gammaproteobacteria > Alteromonadales > Alteromonadaceae > Alteromonas > Alteromonas sp. 38. Next base: position 3,721,995 of record NZ_LR733300.1, on the reverse strand, counting down.
ATACCACAACCGGCGAGAATACGAATGCTGTTATAGGGAAGTCTTAGCCATTGACCTAAGAAACTGCTGGCCGATGCACCTAAATGAACGCAGGGACCCTCGCGGCCTACCACGAAGCCACCCGCTAGTGCCAACATACCGCCGAAGAACTGATTAATGGTGGTGCGAAAGGGAATATGGCCGTAGTAATATTTTACGCGGTGTATGACAAAGGGAATACCCATTCGGTAGTGCTTAAAGCCCGTGATATAGGCAATAAGCAAAATACACAGCACGCTAAGCAAGGGCATGAGAAACCAAACGGGCCATTCATCATTGAACCATTCCCGCAGTGCGCCAAAACCTGATGCTTGAAGCCACTCCACGCAAAGTCGAAACATGATGATCAACGATGCTGCGCTTACGCCGCCCACAATACCCAAGAGGCAAAGTTGTATAGACGTCCTCGGGTGAGCCACTTCTTGTCGTAAAGCCTGCAAACGCATGTTGTGATACAGTAGAGAAATCGTAGGTATAAGCAGCTTACCACAAACACTTGAAATTCATAATGTTAAGAAATTTAATGTATCTGGCTCACATTCACTAAGAATCAAAAACTATTCATGACAACCGATAAATTGAAACAACTCCTAGGTAATTATAAGTGGTCATTGCTTGTGGCTGCTTTATCTCTGTTGATGATGGCGTTTGGCTACAAGCTAGCGCGGATAGCGGACGAGGGCGACAGTTTGAAGGTTGACGCTCAAGATAAAACCATTGCGTTACTGGTAAGTGAAAACAATCAATATGTGACTCAGGTTAATCAATTAGAAGTCGCATTGCATTTAACAGAATTAGAAAAAAAATCGATTTCGGAACAACTCAATAACCTTCAAAAAGAACAGACTGAGCTTCAAGAGCAACTCGCTTTTTATCAACGAATTATGGCACCTGAAACCACTCAGGATGGTTTTGTCATTGAAGGGGTCGAAGTTGTCTCATTGGCAGAACCTAATCAGTTTCAAATGCGTTTTGTCGTGCTGCAGCAGCGACAAAACAAAGCATTAGTTAAGGGCAAACTTGCTATCACTTTATCAGGTGAACGTGAAGGGAAGGAGTTAACGGTTTCTATTGGTGACCCTGGGTTTATTTCGCAAGAAATAGAGTACAGGTTTAAGTATTTTCAAGCCGTTAATACAAGCTTTACGCTACCCGATGGTTTTCAACCGACATCAATTACTCTTACTACTACCGTATTTCAGTATAATTCTCGGCGTGGAGATCTAGCTAAAAAGGTCACATGGGAAGACGCATTGAACAGTGACAGCATATTAGACGATACTCAATAGCGCCTTGTCGTTGTACTTGATGCGCTTGCGAACGTGCTTGCCCAAAAGTGTCTAGCCAAAAGTGATTTGCTGCTAGCAGCCTCACTGACATCGCTATCTCTCAAATAAAAAATAATACCCATAGCCTACCGCTACGGCAGGAGCAGCGGAATAGGCAGTTGCTAGAATGGCAGCTTTTGGTGACAGTGCTATGGCGGGAAACAGTGCATCGCCATCATTACTAATTGCATTACCAAGCTGAGCTGAAAATGGCACTGCCCCGTTTAAATAAAGACTGGTCACTAAAATTTGTGGGCCGCACCCAGGCAAAAAACCAACCACAATTGCTAAACCTACAACGCTCGCGCCCATAGAGGTTAGTGTGGCACCTATATCGAGTCCAAACCACAGTATAGATAATTCAAACAATAAAAAAGCAACGACAACCCAAGCTAATACAAATTGGGTGTCTAACGCTGCTTTACTCTGCCAGCGAGGGGGAGGCGTAATAGCATCTTCTCTGGTAAGCGACGCATAACCTGTACTTCCACCGTTTAACGACCATAGTGTAATTGCCGACAGACATAATACGGCACCAATAAGTTGCAACGTAGGTTCCGTTACACCCAGATATTCATGCACTGGCGATTGAAACGACAAGCCCAGTGCAATGGCAAGTGACGGTAACGCCACAACCAGCCAAAAGTACGTAGAAAGTTTATCAATTAAAGAGGAGGCAGTGGTAGATGGTTGCTCATTATGATCGGTACTATTAAGGGTATTGGCTGAGGACGGTGGCTGGTAATTGTGGAAATGGTTCACAGCAACGCCGGTTAGGGTACCCACCACCATTCCAACACCCATTACGGTTAAGCCATCAAACGGCGCTTGCGCCAGTAGCAAGAACGCGGCGTCACCCATGGTACTTGTTAGCACAGCAACCACAGCACCGAAGCTTGTGACACCTCGAGTATATTGAGTGACCACAATAATCGCGCCCCCACAGCCGGGAAGGGCACCAAGGAAGGACGCCAAGCCTACTTCATAAAACGGATGCTTGCGCATAAAATCGCCGATGGCCTCAGCGGATACCTTTAACGTGGCAATGTAATAAACAGACAGTGATGCATAAACAAATGCTGATACTTGGAAATAGGCATCGGACAGAACTGCGATGGTTGCTTCCCGAGTGAATGAGTAAACAAGAAGCACGACAACAAACGCCGGCAAGAAGAGGCGCTTGTTTAACATTAGTGTTTTTTGCCTAATTTTGTATTTACTGATTTTTTCAGTTGAAGTTAGGGAGGACACTCGCGACTCCAGGTGGCAGCAACAGGTGGTCGTACTTCAAGGTTCAGTACTCAAAGGTACAGTCCTATAAGGTACAGCCCCACACGGTACAGTGAAAATAACAGGTTTTATCAAAGGCACACGTAATGAGCTTTGTTAATACACTGTACTAATTCCTACGAACTTTCACGTGATCAGATCATGCTATAATCACATTAAATGATAATAGTAATTATTATCATTTAATGGCAACCTGTCAATACTCATCGTTAGTAGTAACAAATCATAGATACTGAACGATGTCTTGACGGATGCACTGTTGTTGAAAGGGATAAATAAGGATCCAAACCGTGCAGGGTGAAGTAGGCAAGAGTAGAGTAACGTTTATTTCATCAGATTAAGGGGACAGTAATGACAAATACCCGAACAGAAAGTGACAGCATGGGCGAGCTCGAAGTTCCTAGCGACGCGTTATATGGCGCACAGACACAACGCGCAATTAATAATTTTCCATTAAGCGGCGAACGAATGCCGCTTACTTTTATTCGCACCCTAGTGACAATTAAAAAAGCCGCTGCACTTGCGAACAAAAAACTCGAAACCCTTAATGCTGGAACTGCCGACGCTATACAGCAGGCCTGTGACACATTGCTTGATGAGCCCGAGTTACAGCAGCACTTCCCGGTAGATGTATTTCAAACAGGCTCAGGCACTAGCACCAATATGAATGCCAATGAGGTCATCGCTAACTTGGCGAATCAGCAACAAGGTAAACATGAAGGGGAAGCGGTCCACCCTAACGATCATGTCAACAACGGACAAAGCTCAAACGATGTTATTCCCACTACCATTCATGCAAGTGCCGCCATTGAGCTGACAGAATCGCTTATCCCGGCCATTACGAAGCTAATCGATATCATCGATACCAAAGCAAATTCAGTGTCTGATTATTGCAAAACCGGCCGCACACACTTAATGGATGCTATGCCAGTTAGGATGGATCAAAGTTTACGTGCTTGGTCTGCGCAGCTTAGTCAGCAACGTAAGACAATAAAGTCGCTTCAACCCTCCATTCAAACGTTAGCGCAGGGTGGAACGGCAGTAGGCACAGGAGTAAATGCACATCCTGACTTTGCTGAAACCTTTGCCAGTAAGCTATCTGACCTTACAGGTATAGCATTTACCCCTGCTGACAACTGCTTTGCATTAATTAGCTCGCAAGATACGGCGGTAACTTTATCAGGCGCGATAAAATCCCTCGCCGTTACCTTAATGAAAATTTCAAATGACTTACGCTGGATGAACTCAGGACCCCTTGCTGGTTTAGGTGAAGTATCGCTGCCGGCATTGCAACCAGGATCATCTATTATGCCCGGCAAAGTGAACCCCATAATACCCGAAGCGGTAGCGATGGCATCTGCACAGGTGATGGGAAACGATGCAGCCATAACGGTGGGCGGGCAGTCGGGCAATTTCGAGCTTAACGTTATGTTGCCTATGATTGCCGATAATTTGCTGTCGAGCATCAAGTTAATGTCGAATAGCTGTGTGCTTTTGGGCGAGCAGGCCATTAAAGGGTTTACGGTTAACCAAGAGAACCTTGAGAAAGCATTGGCGAAAAATCCTATTTTAGTGACTGCGCTTAACCCTATCATTGGTTATGCGAAAGCCGCAGAAATAGCGAAAAAAGCTTACAAAGATAAAATGCCCGTTATCGATGTTGCAGAAGCGATGACCGACTTGCCAAGGTCTGAGCTGGAATCGTTATTAGACCCTAAAAAACTGACTGAAACTCAGCGCTAAGGCATTTAGTAGGGCGGTTAACCGAGCTTTAATTTCCTGGTTGAAAGGCGCTATGAACAAAATAATGGTATGCAAAGCGTGGATCCCCACGCTTTTTTTACGGATTTTCAATGCAATTTTAGGTCGATACTAGATGCCTAGTGCAAAGGAATGTTAGATTGTGGTTGTTTTGTGAGCAGTTGTGCGCTTGTTAAGCGCTTGCCTATTGCCGATGAAGCGGAATTTGATAGAGTGCATACTCGCTTTAAGCCCTCATGGTTGGGCAGTTGAGCAATAAAAATTACTCAGGAATAATTAATGACAGATACATGCTTTCGCATGAAGGGCACTACACTAACCAGTATCGTGTTAGAAGTGATCGATTTTGATCCAGATACCTTTGAATCTCAGCTTGCTGAAAAGATAAATAGTGCACCCCAGTTTTTCACTCGATCATCGCTAATATTGCATTTAGTCAAATTACTGAGTGCTACCGAGTTCGAGTTGCTCGTTGCGCTTTGCCGACGCTTTAAGCTTCAACCTATGGCGGTACGCGGTGAAGTAGGGGCACTTAGAAGTGTCATCAACGATTTGGGCTTAGCAGATGTTAGCCAAAGTAAATTTACAGAAAGCTCGTTGAAAACAACAAAACCAGAAAGCACTGCGTTAAAAGAGCAGGCCGCGAATGAGCCAGCAGCATCCTCACCAGTGCCGACACCAGCAGCTGCCACTAAACCAGTAAAAGTCATTAGCCGCCCAGTACGCTCAGGGCAGCAAGTCTATGCTGAGGGTGGTGATTTGGTGATTACCGCTGCGGTGAGCGAAGGGGCAGAAGTATTAGCAGATGGAAATATTCATGTTTACGGCACACTTAGAGGCCGAGCTCTGGCGGGCGTAAAAGGTAACGTGCATGCCCGCGTTTTTTGTCAGTCGTTAGATGCAGAACTTATTTCAATTGCTGGGCAATTCATTATGCATGAAACCGTAAAAGCATCATGCTGGAAACAGCCCGCACAAATCTATTTAGAAGAGGACACGTTACACATTGAGCCTATCGCCTAAGTGTTAACGTATTCTACAAGGAATTAAAAATGGCAAAGATTATTGTAGTAACATCGGGTAAAGGTGGGGTTGGTAAAACGACTTCAAGTGCCGCTATCAGTACAGGTTTAGCCTTGGCGGGTCATAAAACCGTAGTCATCGATTTTGATGTGGGCTTACGTAACCTCGATTTGATCATGGGCTGTGAACGCCGCGTGGTTTACGACTTCGTGAACGTAATAAATAAAGAAGCCACGCTGAAACAAGCGCTAATTAAAGATAAGCGTACCGACAACTTGTTTATTCTGCCAGCATCACAAACACGTGATAAAGACGCGCTTACCATCGATGGGGTTCAAGCCGTACTTAATGAGTTGAAAGAAGATTTCGATTTTATTATCTGTGATTCACCAGCAGGTATAGAACAAGGCGCTCAAATGGCATTGTATTTTGCCGATGAAGCTATCGTTGTGACTAACCCAGAAGTCTCTTCGGTACGTGACTCAGATCGTATTTTAGGTATTTTGCAAAGTAAGTCTTTGCGCGCTGAACAAGGTAAGCCAGTAAAAGAACATTTATTGCTAACTCGCTATAACCCTTTGCGAGTAGAAAGTGCAGAAATGCTTAGCGTGGCTGATGTTGAAGAAATATTAGCGATACCATTATTGGGTGTTATTCCTGAATCGGAAGCCGTACTTAAGGCTTCTAACCAAGGTCAGCCAGTTATTCTAGACTTAGAGGCTAACGCAGGTCAGGCATATTCAGACGCTGTTCGCCGTTTATTAGGCGAAACCATTGAACATAGATTTCTAGAAGCAGAGAAGAAAGGGTTCTTTAAACGCCTGCTAGGAGGCAAGTAATGGGTATTTTCGATTACCTAAAGAAAAAGGAAAAGCCGCGCACTGCGGCCATGGCCAAAGAGCGGCTACAAATAATTGTTGCGCATGAAAGACGCAAACGTACCGAGCCAGATTATCTGCCAATGATGCAGCAAGAAATCATTCAGGTGATACGCAAATATGTGAGCATTGCAGATGACCAAGTATCGGTACAGTTGGAAAGCAGTGACGATTGCAGCGTGCTAGAGCTTAACGTGACCTTGCCTGAAAGCTAGAGTTAGGGCTAGGAATAGGTGGATTACACCGAATCAAAGCCTCCTATGGCCACAATTAGCCGTAAATAGTGCTACCCATGTCTTAGTCACAAGACATGGGTAAACTGCTATCTTTTATTCACTTTTCTCTAAAGTAATACCAAGTTGCTGCTTCGCTAAATGCACCACGGTAGAGTCGATTGGCGGTGGTTCTACAATTACGCCTTCACTCAGTGCCTCAACAATTGTTTTTAGTACGCTAATACGGGCAAACCATTTATGCTCGGCCTGTATCACATGCCAGGGTGCCATTTGAGTATCGGTTTTATCAAACATCTCTTCTATGGCGTTAATATAGCCCTCCCGTCGGCCACGATTTCGTATATCTTCTTCGGTTAGCTTCCAGCGTTTGTAAGGGTTATTTAAGCGCTCTTCAAAGCGTTCTAACTGCTCTGCTGCTGAAATATGCATAAAGAGTTTTACCATCGTCACGCCATCATCAATTAATAGCCGCTCAAACTCATTAATTTCTTGGTACGCTCTTTCCCATGCGGGCTTAGGTGTAAAACCTTCAATGCGCTCTACCATCACACGGCCGTAGTAAGAGCGATCAAAAATGGCAAGCCTACCCGGTGTAGGCAGTCGTGTTTGAAACCGATAAAGGTAGTGGCGACCTTGCTCTTCTGGCGTAGGTTTAGCGAACGGGTGAACGCGAAAACCGCGAGGATCGAGTTTTTCGGTCACTCTTCTAATTGCGCCGCCTTTTCCTGAAGCATCCCATCCTTCAAACACAATGATTGCGCGCCTGCCTTGGTGATAGTATGCCTGTTGAACATGTAGTAACTTTTTTTGCCAGCTTTTCAGTGCTTGTTTGTAATGTTCACGTCCATCAATAGCAGGAGCTTGTGCGCCTTCTGGCAGTCTAAGTCTACGGTTTTGAAGGGAAATAGAAGATACTGAATGCGCCATGTTAATCCCGTCGGTTTCTTTTTAGAGTATGCCTTACGGGCATGAGTGTCCATTTTGCCAATCATTTTCATGCTAAATGAAATGTCGCTAGCTATTGTTTCAGTTAGTTTCACCCCAATAGTTGATAGCGTTACTCAAGTATTAGATAATTGGGTTATCGATACGTGTACGTGAAGGCGTGCAAGTGCACATGGTTAATGAAGAGGTGAGTATGTCTGTAGAAATGGCGTTGCCAATTGAGTTCTCTGATGCAGCGGCGACAAAAGTAAAAGCGCTCATCACGGAAGAAGAAAACCCTGCGTTAAAACTGCGGGTTTATGTTACTGGAGGCGGTTGTTCTGGCTTTCAGTATGGTTTCACTTTTGATGAGAAGGTGAACGACGGCGATATGACAATTGATAAAGATGACGTTACCTTAGTGGTAGACCCTATGAGTTTACAATATTTAGTGGGCGGCATTGTTGACTATGTTGAAGGTTTAGAAGGCTCACGCTTTTTAGTGCAAAACCCAAATGCAACCACTACCTGTGGATGCGGCGCTAGCTTCAGCGTTTAAATGATTATCGGGCGTACACCGCATCTTGGTGTATGCTTGTCTCGCCTTTACGGTCTTGTGCTTTTCTCCTCGTTGATTTTATGGCTAAACTGAGTGTGTAAGTAAATTCACTCAGGTTGAAGCTATGAAACTGTATGGTTCGGTAACATCACCATTTGTACGTCGAATTCGCGTAGTACTTTCTAATACGCCCCATGAATTCCTCGATTTACAAATATTCTCTGGGGAAGACAGAGAGCTACTTGCATCGCGAAACCCCACTTTAAAAGTGCCTTGCCTAGAAGACGACGGGCAATTAATTTTCGATTCTAGAGTAATTTACAGCTATTTGGCGAGTAAACTCGACCATGACTCCTTATCTTGGGAGGAAGAAAATCTGCTTACTCTGATAGATGCTGCTAACGATTCATTCGTGCAATTGATGCTATTAAAGCGCTCTGATATCGATATCAATCAAGACAATCTCGTCATTCGTTTGCAAAAAGAGCGTATCGAATCGGTTTTTTCAACACTGTCTAAGCAGCTGGAAGCGGGTGGCTTTAGTGGCTGGACGTATCCTGAAATATGTCTGTACTCAATGGTAGATTGGGTGCTATTCAGAGAATTGCACAGCTTTAAAGACTATCCTTTGTTGCTGGAATTCCATGAAAAGCATCGTGACCGTATAGAGCTAACCGCTACCGACCCACGTCAGTAGCCTTTATTGAAATTAAATTGATAATAAAGCGGTTCGTTAGCCATGTAACGTATTGCATTCGTTATAAATACGCCCGCAACATCCTCAGGTGATGATACAGCCGCAGTATGTGCAGTAACCACCACCTTGGGGTGGGTCCAAAATGGGTGTTCCTTTGGTAGTGGTTCTTGTGTGAATACGTCAAGGACTGCTGCTTGTAGTGTGCCGTTATTCAGTGCGTTTAAAAGCGCGTCATTTATAACGGCACTTCCACGTCCTGCGTTGATAAACACGCTATGAGGCTTTAGTGCGCCAAAGAAAGCCTGGTTTAATACACCTGTAGTTGCGGGGGTATCTGGCATCAAGTTCACCACATGGTCGGCCTCTTGTGCAAACTTGAGTAGATCAGTTGCTGAATAGACGTCATCGAAACCGCCTACCGCTTGACCACTTCTCGATAAGCCTATTACCTTCATTTCAAAACTTTTTGCCACAGGAATAAGTGCTTTAGCTATTGAGCCAGCGCCTAAAATACCAAGGGTTTTGCCCGTAAGGGGCGCTCGGGGGCTTTCTTCCCAAATTGGGGGCTGATGATTCTGGTTATGCGCGAATGCGGGAATATTGCGTGCGTATTGCAAGAGATAGGCAAACACATATTCGCGCATTAGGTTTCCAAACACGCCTTTTACGCCAGTGAGTATATAATCGCTTTTGTCCAAGTTAATAAGCGGTGCATTGCCAGCCCACGTTGATTGGCACCACTTCAAGCCAGTGCACTGGTCGATAACCTTAGCCGCCAAATTAGGATCGGCAAGTAATACCTCAACCTCGTCTGGGTTAATTTGTTCAGAAGTGGTAACGGCTTGGCAGATATTCAAAGCATGAGGCTCAGGCCATGCATTTGCTATTTCTTCTGCTAATGCGCTGGCATCTTTGCTGAGTATAGAAACGTTGAGTGTAGGCGATTGAATTGACATAAATGAGCCTTAGTAAAATTTTATTGGTGGCCTTTACAATTAGCCGAATACATAGCGTAAATAGTTTACGCAGAATAGATACTGCTAGTTAGGATACCCTAAGATAATCATTCACATAAGGCAACGCTATCGGTCAAACTAAAGAAAATGTTGAACATAGCCGATAACAGCCTAGAATCCTTTTCTGCTAGCGCCTAAACTTACCAAGGCTCTAGTTTTTTTACAGGCGACTTAACATGTTTCAATTTACCCTGAATGTATCCCTTCATGCGCCCATCTCCTTTTTGTTTGCTGCGTTTCATGAACCTGAATATTTATCTGAATGGTTTGCTCCGGGTAATTGCACGGTATCGCAAATTATGAGTAGCTTTAAAGAGGGCGGAAGATACCGTATAAAAATGATTGAACCCAACGGCGTTGAAATAGCGCTAACGGGTGAATATGTGACTATCTTAGCAAACGAGAAGCTTGTGTTCTCTTGGGCGTGGGAAGATGGCGTAGAAGAAACCGTCATGAGCTCAGTGGATATTTCTTTTGAAGAAACTAGCGAAGGGGAAGTGGCGTTAATGCTAATTCATAGTGGTTTCAGCAACCAACAAGAATGCGATCAACATCAATATGCGTGGATGTCTTGCCTAGAAAAGCTTGCGGTATTAGCTGATAAACAAGTGGCGTTTAACTAAAGCTGCGATGCTAGCGAAATATTAATAGCGCAGTGTTGCTAAAGATATAAAAAAAGCAGTCATAAAATGACTGCTTTTTTATTAACTTACTGCAACATTTTTGCACCTGCAGTTAAATCAACCTTACTTACTAGGTTAACCTTATTTGTTAGGTTAAGGACGCCATGGCTGCTTTTCCGCTTTCTTCACGGTAGGTATTGTAATCGGTATAACCTTCTTCGCCGCCGCCATACCACGTTGAGGGGTCATCAAACGCTGCCAGTGGGTAGTTGTTTTTGAACCGTGTCGGTAAATCTGGGTTGGTGATCCAAGGGCGCCCTAATGCAATCATGTCGGCATCACCGTCGCTAATACGTTTCTCTGCCTCCTTCTGGGTATAACCACAGTTTCCCATTAACATACCGTCAAACAATGCGCGAAACTCTGCAAGCGTCATAGGCTCACCGCGTTCATGGAAACCAAACGCTAGGCCATCCATCACATGTAAATAGCCAAGGTTAAGCTTATTAAGTGCTTGGGCGACATAAGTAAACGTATCGCGAAAATCATCTGCACCCATGTCATTAAATACGCCATTAGGCGATAAACGCACACCAACTTGCTCTGAAGGCCAAATCTCTAGTACGGCGTCCATCACCTCACTAAGGAAGCGGTATCGATTATCTACGCTGCCGCCATATTCATCACTACGTTGATTGCTGCGACTGTCTAAAAACTGATTTAGCAGGTAACCGTTAGCGGCATGCACTTCTATACCATCAAAACCTGCAGCTTTCGCATTTACAGCCGCATGTTTAAAATCAGCAACTGTTCTACGAATGTCATCTTGTGTCATTGCTCTTGGCACTTCGTAAGGCTTTTTACCTTTTGGCGTGTGAATTTCATCGCCTTCAATGGCAATAGCAGACGCAGAAAAAGGCAAGTCGCCGTTATGGAAGTCACTATGAGACGCACGACCGGTATGCCATAACTGGAGGATAATTTTGCCGCCAGCTTCATGCACTCTTTCATTAATAGAGCACCATCCTTCCACCATTTCATCGGTGTAAATTCCGGGCGTGTCTACCCAGCCAATACCTTCTTCTGATATGGCCGTCGCTTCGGTGATAATAAGGCCTGCATCGGCGCGCTGTGCGTATTGATCACCCATGATTTTGTTAGGTATGCGGTCGCTACCTGCACGGCCACGTGTCATAGGTGCTAATACCATGCGGTTTTGTAGCGTATTGCCTGCCCATTCTAGAGGCTTAAACAGAGATAACTCTGACATTTGTTGTTCCTTTTAAAACGGTGTGTAAGTGATTACAGAAATGGACGCGACTTGGATTGATTCAAGGTGAAAGGATATGCCGTTCGGTACTAATAAATAGCAAAAAGAGTGTAAGAGGCGAGGGTAAATCCTGCGAAGTTGGCAATGCTGACGCTACTAGCACTATAAGAATTGAGATTTTAACCAATGAAAACGTGCTTTAGCTAAAAAGAAAAAGGGCCGTCATAATGACGACCCTGACGGTGAAAATGAAAGGGGAGTTTATGTTAACTAGTGCAGTATCAGACCTGCTAGGTTAACGTCAAACCGTACGCCCACTACCCATACATCATCTAACGATTGAAGCCGGTCACGTTCGCTAAACTGGTCTGGATTAATAATATAATGCACGTTAGGCTGAATCCGAATATTGTCGTTAATATGGACGCCGTAGCTTAACTCCATCATGGTTTGGCTGTTTGCAGGGCGGCCTGAACCGCCATTTGCTTCGCGCAATACGCGTTGGTCTTCAATGGCATCCTCACTATAAAATTGTTGAGTGACGACAAAGCCTATGGTGTCTTCGTCTCTTCCTACGAAGGTACCGCGTTTAACAAAGCCCGCTTTAATATACTCATCTTCTATAAGCTCACCTGATGTGCCTGTTAACACCGCACCAAAAATTGTAACGCTGCGTTTAGAATGTAGATCTGGACGTAAAATGGTTTGCTCGAATCGGGCGAAAATACCAGAGCGCCCATTTTGGGTCGCATAGTCGTTACCGGTGACAGCAGCAAAATCACCATTCTCATCTTTAGCTGGGTCTGTGTAGTCCGCACCATCATACCAACCGCCAATTTCATAGCGTCTTGGGTAGTCGTCATTTTCCCAGGTAGTTTGATAGCCCAATGTCACAGGTACGACTACGCCAGTTGATTCATCCGTTGACCAATCAAAACCATGATCACTTAAGTCTTGGTGAGGTGTGTTCTCTTCATACACACCAGTGTGAAAATAGATTTCAGGCGATAGCCAGAATTTTGCGTGACCTCCCCAACTTGAAACAGGCCACCATGTAAAGTTACTGGTTTTAAAAACAAATGTGGGGTTTCCGCAAGCGGAATTCGTTTGAAAATATTGACATAGCTCTGAACCAAGAAAGCTGATGTTTGCCACGGTTCTGCCGACTTCTATTTGTAGCTGGTCGTCAAAAAAGTTTTTCTCTACGGTAAACCTAGCTAAACGGGAATTTTGGCCGCCATAGATTTCCTGAACAGAGGTACTACTTCCAATATGCGTAGCCGCTAAGTTTTGTCCGTGACGATTAGTGAATGCCACATGGACTTTAGTATTTTCCCAACCTGCAAATTTTTCTAAGTCTATTTCTGCGCCTAAAAATAATTGACCAGCATAAGCACTCCCTTCACGCTTACCGCCATCAACGTTAGCAGCGGCTTCCCCCGTGTAACTTGCCTGCCACTCTATATATTCCGATGTATCTTGCGCAGAAAAGGTAGGGTAAGAAATACTGACTAACAGATAGCAGAAAGTAAGTGTAAGTGACTTTAAAGTCAGAGTTTTTTGCTTTAACCAACGAAAAGTATGCTTCATATCTTACCCTTAGTGTTAATTGAACGTGCTTATAATTTGCACTTGTTTTTGTGCTCATCACGATGCTTCCATTCGTTTCTTATGCCTAGGGATAAGTGAATTGAAGTCACATCGTGTTAACAGCTTGCGTATGGGAAATGCAATCTAATGCAGTCAAACTAATAAATCAACCTTGTTTATTTATTTTTATTTTACAAAGGTGTTAACAGATGGGGTGGCGCGATATAGGATTTTTTTAGAGGGAGATGGCCTCTTTTTAGACTTTTGTAGTGCCTTTTTTTAAGTTTAAGCTGGTTTAAGCCTTGTTTAATATAAAGAATTCATGAAATTTGGAGTGGAGTGAATAGTTGAAGCAATAGCGCTCATGTTAACGTGGTGTGGTATTTTTAGTCGCGCCACCAATTAAATAAGTCTTGTTGATTTATTGACATGGACATTTTTTGTTGGTTAAATTGCTCAACAAATTGTTTACAAGATGAGGTTGGGGTGATGCAAACTAAAGCGCCTATAGTTTCCAGAGATACGCTATTGCCGTTTATTCTATTGACGGTGTGTTTTGCTGCATGGGGCGTTGCCGCCAACATGACGGATCCGCTAGTGAAAGTCTTTAGTAAAATATTTACTATGTCGTCACTACAATCGGCCTTAGTTCAGTTCGCTTACTACGGTGCTTATTTCTGTTTAGCGATACCCGCAGCCTTTATTAATAAACGATACTCTTATAAAACGGGTGTGCTTGTAGGGCTAGGATGTGCTGCAGCCGGTGCCTTTCTATTTTACCCAGCAAGTCAGACAATGACTTATGGCTTTTTCCTGTTGGCCTTGTTTGTGATGGCCGGTGGATTGTCTATTCTGGAAACGTCCGCTAACCCTTATGTCATGGCGATGGGCAACGAGCAAAGCGCCACCAGAAGATTAAACCTAGCACAGGCATTCAACCCTGTAGGGACAAACTTTGGAGTATTCTTAGCCGCTACGCTCATACTACCTAATTTGAATCAGGCTTCAGCTGAAGAGCGAAGTGCTATGTCTATGACTGAGCTAAAATCTGTTATAGGTGCTGAATTGGATGCGGTGATGATCCCTTATGTTGCTATGGCGTGTGTACTTCTTGTGGTTTGGGTTGCTGTAGCTTTGATTAAAACCCCTGTGGATGAAGCCACTGAGTCTAAAGCTGATGATATCGACATTGCAGCATCATTGAAGCGCCTAGTGGCGAACAAGCATTATCGTTTTGGTGTTATGGCTCAGTTCTTCAACGTGGGCGCGCAAACTTGTGTATGGACTTTTACTATCCAATACGTCATGAAAGCGGTTGGGGGTAATGAGGTGCAAGGCGGCGATGTACTTCAATACAGCATGATAGTGTTTCTTATTTCACGTTTTGTGATGACGTGGGTAATGCAGTACCTCTACCCAGCACGACTGCTTATGGTGATGTCGCTGGTGGCAGTAGGTTTATGTATTGTTATGACACAAGCGCCAAATATAATCGGTGTGGTGGCACTTGTTTCAATATCTGCATGTTTATCGCTAATGTTTCCTACTATCTACGGCATCGCGTTAGAAGGGCTAGGGAAAGATACTAAACTTGGCGCAGCCGGCTTGGTAATGGCTATTTTAGGTGGCGCAATTATGCCACTCTTCCAAGCTGCAATTATCGACTCAGCAGGTATCGTCATTTCTTATATTGTTCCTGCAGTATGCTTTATGTTTGTGGCTGGCTATGGACTGTTTGACATTAAAGCAGTTAAAAGTCCTCAGAAAGTATCGATTGACGATTTGAAGACCAATAATTTGAAGGCAAACATGGCGAAGTAATACTTACTTTGCTGTAGTGATGCTCATCATGATTTTAAAAAATGTCAGCCTTTGCTGGCATTTTTTATAGAAAAAGTAATCGTTATGTGTGAAATGAAAACGGGTGGTTGACTAAAGGTTTCGTTAAACGTTGACTTAGCGTGAAGGGCAAAAAACACCCAATACCGCCTCTCGCGAAGCACCGGTAACAGCGGGGACGTTGCCTGGAATATTATTTCGATGTGCAAAAGCGAGCCACGCGAATGCGGCCCCTTCAACGTGTTGGGGGTGAATATTGATACTGTGGCTGTCACTCACTTGATAGCTTGGCAGTAAGTTGGCTATGCGATGCATCAGCACAGGGTTAAAGGCACCGCCCCCACAAACGATGACTTGTGCGCCTTTGGGCATTTTTTGCCTGTTAATTTCATCAGCAATACTCGTTGCTGTTAGTGCTAATAGCGTCGCTTGCACATCTTGAGGGGCGAGTGTGCTGGCTTGTGAACGTGCGAGCGCATCAAGGTAAGACGTTAACCATGCTAAATTGAAATACTCTCTGCCGGTACTTTTAGGCGCAGTTTGATGAAAATAGCTATCTGCTAGCAGTCCAGTTAATAAGTCATTGCTTACTACACCCGTATTCGCCCATTGGCCTTTGTCATCATAGGGCTGGTTTAAATGCTGTTTAATCCACCCATCCATTAGGGTATTGCCTGGGCCAGTATCATAGCCAAGAGGGGCAATAGCATCTCGTTTTGCTGCTAATACTGAAATGTTCGCAATACCGCCAATGTTAACCAACACTCTGGGGTTGGTGTCATGAGCGAAGATAGCATTATGGTAGGCTGGAACTAAGGGCGCACCTTGGCCGCCAAGAGCAATATCTTTACGCCTAAAATCAGCAATAACATCAATACCTGCTAACACGGCAAGAGTATTAGGGTCGCCAATCTGACATGTAAAACCTTTTTGCTCAATGTCGTAGGGAAGTTCAATTCCCTGCGGAAAGTGCCTTATGGTTTGCCCGTGTGAGCCAATTGCGGTGATATCGCTTGATGAAAGCTGAGTCTCTGATAGCAACACGCTTACGGCTTGTGCAAAGCTTTCTGCTACCAACCTATCGGCGGTTGCCATCGCATTGAGCTCGTTAGTAGAGGGGGTGCAAAGTGAATGAAGTAAAGAAAGTAGATTAGCAGGGTAGGAAATGGATACGGCATGTAAGGTTTGGCACTTATCTGCAGTGATATCGCAAAGGACGGCGTCAACGCCGTCCATGCTAGTCCCTGACATAAGGCCAATATACTTTGCCATAAGTCGGCTATTTCATTGCAAGCATAATGCGTTTGTTGTTATTAAGCTGCTGCTGACGTACATGAGCAATTTCCATGAATGCTTCACGCTCTTCAGCGGCAATAGGTAATGCTTTTGGCAGTGATACGGTACGAGGGTTACGGTGTACACCGTCTACCAAAAATTCGTAGTGAACATGCGGGCCAGATGCCAAGCCAGTGCTACCTAAGTAACCAATGGTTTGACCCTGTTTAACCGTGTCGCCTACTTTTACTGCTCGCTTTTTAAAGTGCAGATACTTAGTAGTATATTTTTCACCGTGTTGAACAAAAACATGGTGACCATTGTATTTATCGTACGCTGACTTAATTACTTTACCATCACCCGCGGCCATAACTGGCGTTCCAACCGCGGCAACGTAGTCGGTACCACGGTGTGCTTTCCAGCGTTTTTGGACAGGATGGAAACGTGCTTTCGAGAAGTTAGAGCTCACGTACCTAAAGTTAATTGGCGCACGTAAGAAGCTCTTACGCATGCTTCGGCCTTCAGGTGTGTAGTAAGTACCATCTTCATGCAAGATAGCGCTAAAGTCTTCACCTTGGTTAGTAAATTCTGCCGCAACTATGTCGCCATAGCCCACAAACTCACCATCGATGTATTGTTCTTCAAACACCACATTGAAGGTATCGCCTGAACGAATCTCCATCGCGAAATCAATATCCCAGCCAAAAATGCCCGCAAGGTTCATAATCTGATTACTGGTTAATCCTGCTGTTACCGCAGCATTCCAAAAGCTTGAATGAATCTCGCCTTGGGCAAAATTATAGCGAATATCAACGTCACGCTTTTCAAGATCGGCCGTTAAGCTATTATCTTCGCTGGTGGGGTCGGGGCGAATGAATAAGGTTTCGGTAGAAGAAAGCTTATATTTAAGCTCGCCAAATGTACCATCGTTGTTAATTTTAAACGAAAGCTCAGCACCAGGTAATAACGTGACCAGTGTTTTAGCAAGGTCACCGGCTTGAGTAACATTGTAAACATCACGAGAGGTAAAACCCGCACGCTTAAAGAGCTTTGCAAGGGTATCGCCGCTTCGTACTTTATAAGTTTGCCAGGTCGACTCTTCTTCAATCGAAAACACGTCGGTGGACGGCATAATGTTCAAATCAAGAGGGTACCGAATACCGGTATCAAGTACCAAAGCGTCTTGATGACGACTCGCCTCTACTGTGACTGACGGCAATAGAATAAGCCCACCTAAAAACATACTAGCAATAGCTAATCCTGTTCGGTGTTGCTTTGGTAATTGTTTAAATATGTTTAGCGCCTTTAGGGCGTCTAGTTTGATTCTCATAATACTACCTACTTGAGAATTTTATGTGCAATGTACTTGTCACATAAGTTGCTTAAAAATGCAACTTTTCTCATTGTTTTTTAGCGCAAAAGTTAATTATTGAACGCAATGGCAGTCGAACCCTGACTTACTAAGTTAGACTGAACAGGCCGAGAGCGATAACTCGCTTTTGCGCCCGCGGGGAAGAAGCTTCCACAAACACGCTGTAAACCCATCCATGGGAGCTCCGCCACCGCATCCATGCGGTGGAGGGTTTGTTACAGCTTCTTCCCCACAGACACAAGCGAGTTATCACTCATCACTGAGGCTACTTTCAGCCCTCAACCATTGCGTTCAATAACGAACGTGACGACAAGTCATCCGCTTTTTGACGCAGAAGCCTTTTAATGGTTCCAATGTCCGCGTAAAATGCCGCTCAAAATAGATTCTACAACATCAAGAGTGTGAAATAACCGATGAAAGACTGGCAAACAGCGCTAGCTGAAATTAAACGGGGAACGGATGAAATACTCCCCGAAGAGGATTTAATTGAGAAATTAAAATCCGGCAAAACCCTAACCATAAAAGCGGGTTTTGATCCTACTGCGCCTGATCTTCATCTTGGTCACACTGTTTTGATCAATAAACTGCGAACCTTTCAGCAGTTAGGCCATACCGTTGTTTTTCTTATTGGGGATTTTACTGGCCTGATTGGCGATCCTACAGGGAAAAATGTGACACGCAAGCCCTTAAGTAAAGAACAGGTATTAGAAAATGCGCAAACGTATCAAGAACAAGTGTTCAAAATTCTTGATCCTGAACTGACTCAAATTCGCTTTAACTCAGAGTGGATGGATCAGTTAGGCGCTGCAGGCATGATTAAACTAGCCGCCAGCCAAACCGTTGCACGTATGCTTGAGCGTGATGACTTTAAAAAGCGTTACAACAATGGTCAGCCTATTGCGATACACGAATTTTTGTACCCGTTAGTACAAGGGTGGGATTCAGTTGCGCTTAAATCTGATGTTGAGTTAGGTGGTACCGACCAACGCTTTAACTTGCTAATGGGCCGCGAGCTTCAAAAAGAGCAAGGTATTAAGCCACAGTCTATTGTGATGGTGCCGTTGCTTGAAGGCTTAGATGGCGTTCAAAAAATGTCTAAGTCATTAAACAACTATATCGGTATTACTGATGCACCAAACGAGATGTTTGGTAAAGTGATGTCGATTTCAGATGACTTGATGTGGCGTTATTACGACCTACTAAGCTTCCGCCCGCTTGAAGAAATTGCTGAACTTAAGCAACGCGTTGAAAACGGTGAAAACCCGCGTGATATTAAAATATTGCTAGCAAAAGAAATCATCGCTCGTTTCCACGACGATGCCGCAGCAGAAGGTGCACATCAAGACTTCATTCAGCGCTTCCAGAAAAATGCGATTCCTGATGAAATGCCAGAGTTTGAAATTGCACTTGGCGATGACGGCATTGCTATTGGTAACTTATTAAAAGAAACCAAGTTAGTGGGTTCAACGTCTGACGCTATGCGTATGATTAAGCAAGGCGCTGTGAAAATTAATGGCGATAAAGTAGAAGATACTCGTCTTGTACTTACCGAAGCTGGCGAAAATGTCTATCAAGTGGGTAAACGTAAATTCGCGAGAATTACGTTAGCTTAGTTTGACATTAGCTATTAGATGCTAAAAAAATACAAAAAAGCCCCGATTTATCGGGGCTTTTTAATGTCTGTATTTTTTGCTTGGGATGCTATCTGTATTACTTTCTGTTTCGTCAGTCGCTAATTAATTTGCGGCTTTTAAGCGTGAAAACAGTGCTACCCAATAATCATTAAATTGTGTACTTATTTCGGCTTTAAGAAAACCGTAATATCATTTCTGCGCCTTCACATTCGCAGGTTTCAGGGCACACAGGGCAATCGTAACCTTCATGTATAGACTCATAGCGCCATTTGTTCGGGTGCTTCTTAATAAGTTCGCCGCCGTTTTTAGTAAAGTATTTAAACGCACTATTACCCGGGCTTGAAAGCCAAATATGAGCAAGTCCTGCTTCAGCGCCTTGCGCTTTGGCCGCGCTCACCGACTTGGCTAATAAGGTACTTCCAATACCGGCCCCTTGCATAGCGGGCGATACCGTATTGCATTTGAAATAGCATACTTTGTCGGCTTCTATCGGCCATAGTTCTGGGCTGCACCATTTATCACACTGCCACTGTGAATGAGCGTAGGTAATACGAAAGCCCACAATGTCGTCCCCACAATAGCTCACTAAGCTAGCATTAATATTGTTGTGCCAGCTTTTGTCATACATGGCTTTTAACGTGTCAGGCATCAGGTAATTTTCACCCTGAACCTCATTGCCTAAGCGTATAACATCATCAAAATGTTCGGGTGCTAAAGGTAGGTACGTAACGCTATTTAGATTTGGAAGTGTCATGTTGCTCTTTCATACCATCAAGGTGAAAATCTAATGCTTCTACGGAAATAAGTATTTCTTTTACCGACATCCAAAGTGAATACAGAAGAGACACTAAGCTCAATGCAAATATCCAATTACCCACTTGTTGATAAGTAAGGTAAATCGCCAGCATAGATACGACACACAAAAAGAAGCTGCCAACTCCCGCAATTTGCATACGCTTAATAAGCTGAATACGAAGCCTCAAATTCTTGATTTGGGCCAGGGTATTGTCGTCACGCTCTTCTTTTGAAAAGTTACGAATAAGCGTAGCAAGGGTTAAAAAACGGTTTGTATAAGCCAGTAACAGCAATGAAATTGCTGGAAAAAGCATAGCGGGTGTTGCGAGGTCTATTTTCATGAATTGTCTGTCACCTTAGTGAATGCGTGTCAGTGTATCAAAAACGTAGGGTTATTGTCGTGTGATAGTGGAGAGTGCTGTAGGGGAGAGTTTGGCTGGCAGTTAAAAGCGAAACGCAGCTGCAAATAGCTATATTTGCAGAGGCTATAATTACGGAAAGTTACATTCTGTCGATTGGCATTTGAGAGGCATTCCAGCCTAGCATGTCACCTTCTAAATGCATGACTTCAGAAAAGTCTAAGTCTTTTAGAAACTTCATAGCAAGTTTAGCCTGAGTACCAGATTGACAATAAATAATAATAGGCTTGTCTTTATGGCCTTCTAGCTCGGTAAGATAATCGTTAATATTTTCATGAGGCATATTGATGGCGCCTGGAATGTGTCCATCAGCAAAGTCGCTTGGAGAACGCACGTCGATAAGCATCCAGTCATTGTTTTTAACCCGCTCAATAAGGTACGGGGAAGCCGCAACCGATACTTGAGAGGTTGCTTTCGCTGTGCATTGCATTGACACAAATAACGTGACTGCAACAACGACGAGAAACAAGACTAAAACGATTCGCATGAATAACCTTCAGAAATAAAACAAGGTTATTATACCTTGTGGAATTGCTAGTTGATACCCTTACACAGTGTTTTTAGTTCATTAATTAACCGCAGTGAGAACCTGCTGGTAATGTCTGGATTAACCGCAATCAAGGGGGCTGACAAAAAACGGCGGTGGGCAAGCCAAAATTGCTCAAGATCGGACGCTGGCTGATTGCTAGCGGCCACCAAAGTAAAAGGCTGCCTAGATAATACTTCTTGTACCGAAACTTGCGGGTAATCGACCGGGCTGTCGGCAAATAGGGTTTGCGCACCACATACGTTAAGTAGCTTGTTCGGCCAGGCATTGTCACCTATGGTCATTAGCGGCGATGTCCAAGAGTAATAAAACACCTCTTTATTCGATGGCGTGGCATACTTGGCTCTTAATGCTGCTAAATGGCGCAAAAACTCACTGGTGAGCGCGTTGGCCTTTTCTTCTGTGTTAGTCACTTTGGCTAAACGCATCAATTCAGTGGCAATGTCTTCAATTTCAGTGATTTTGGCTCGAAACACCTTATAACCTAAGCTTTCTAAACGGTGTAAATCTTGCGGTTTGTTGCCTCCTTCCCAGGCTAGGATTAAGGTAGGCTGCAGCGCCATTATCTGGGATAAATCGGCACCTTGATAGTCGGCTACTTTTGGCAATAGCTGTGCTTCATCAGGAAAGTTACTGTAGTCGCTAACGCCAATTAAGTGTGCTTCTAAACCAAGGCTATAAACCCACTCGGTTAAATGAGGTGCGAGAGTGATAATCCGCGGGGCTGATTTGCTGGCTTCTGTATCCTGAATATGTTCATGCTGAGTTTGCTCGTAAATTTGCTCTCCAGCTGAAGTGGAAAGAGGCACTAGTGTGAGTAATATAGCGATTATCAACGAACGCTTCACCATACTGCCCTTACTCAATTTGTTAAATGGCAAAATGCTTATTATAAATGCAGCGTGTTTGCGCAGCATGTGAAATACGCTTTTCACGTTAGAAGACCTCGCTTAGAGTTTGTGTTTGTGCCGCGACTAATAATAAACAGACGCTAGCGATGGCGGTGACCACGGCCATGGCGCCGACTATAGTGCGCTTACTGCGTATCATATCTGAATACTTCACTTGTTCGGCACCACCCAAGCGAGGATAGCGGTATTTTCGTCCATGATAAATTGCAGGGCCGCCCAATTGAATGTTTTGTATTCCCCCAAATAGCGCAAGTAACAAGGAGGTTTTGTCTCGAGCTTTACTTCGTGTTACTGCTCGAATGCCTTTTATGGGGTGAGTGAAAAGAAGCACAGCAACACAACCGAGTAACGCAGGGGGAACCACTAATAACGAAACAAGCTTTCGCACAGGTTTCGCAAAATGCACCATTTTAGGATTTCGATAGTGCCATTGCCACGAGGTGAGTAATAACAAACGGTAGGTTAACGCACCAATAGGCCCTGCCAGCATAAAGTAAAAAATAACGCCGCAATAAAGATATAAAAACTTAAGCCATAGCGATTCAATGGCCGCTTTCGCAATACCAACATCGGTTAATTGGGTGCATTCGCGGGCAACTATAGTGTCTACGGTTTCCCTGGTGAGTACTTTTTTATTTTTTCCTACCGTTTTTAAAATCTTACTGAATTGATGGCGCTGATAGGCAAAGTCGAGCAAGGCAACCATGATCACGGCTTCGAAAAAAACAGGGTATTGGGCCATGTATATGAGTATGGCAAGGCAAATGATTAAAGGGGCCAATAATACAATGGCCGCTAATGAGCCGGAGATATAATGCTGCGATCGAGAGTAGCGTAAAGAGGGAAGAACTTTAAACCCCATCTGCCTAACCAAATAACGCATGAGGGTAAGCGGGTGGCTGCTAAGCGGCCACCGCCAAAGGGCATCTAAAACAACGGCCAACCATAATACCAGCACCGACTGATATGCTGATTGGGTCAGCAATGCTTCCATTTACTGCTACGCCAACGCTTTAATCATAGCCATAACAAGTTGCGCTGAATGTTTTGCTGCAGTATCCAAATATTCTTTAAAACTGACAGTTGATGTCTTACCCGCGATATCAGACAGCGAACGTATGACTAGAAACGGAACGTCAAGCATATGACAGGTTTGCGCTATAGCGGCACCTTCCATCTCGACGGCTTTCATTTCGGGGAAATTTTCACGTAGCGCTTCAACTGCTTCGTCGGTACCGATAAACGAATCGCCAGTACAAATAAGGCCACTGGTAGATTGGATATTTTCTAACTCGCTCGTTGCTGTTTTTGCGGCTTCAATGAGCGTATTGTCACAACGGTAGTCTTCAGGCATGCCAGCACACTGGCCTAGCGTGTAGCCGAAATGGGTTAGATCCACGTCGTGATGGATAACGTGGGTGGCAATCACTAAGTCACCAATGTTTAAGCTTTTATCGAACCCGCCTGCTGAACCTGTGTTTACCACAGCGTCAGGCGCGTACTGTTCAATGAGTACCGTAGTGGCAAGAGCCGCTGCAACTTTTCCGATACCACACTTTACCAGCACAACCTCAACATCATTAAGGTGGCCCTCATAAAAGGTTAAGTGCTTCCATGTGGTTTCTTTAAGGTTTGAAAGTGAAGCTTTAAGTAACGCAACTTCTTCATCCATTGCGCCTAGAATGCCAATTTTTTTTATGCCAGTCTCTTTCATGTATATACCGATTTATTCAGATGTTGGGGGAAGCAAAACTTGCTACAGATATGGTAATGAATTGTATAAGGAAATGAGGAAAACTGACAGGAAAAAGCCTTTGTCACCTGCTATTACAGCAATAATGGAGCGCAACAAAGGCTAGGGGAAAATAGTAAGTTTTACGCAGCTGCCACGCGGCTCGATCTTACTGGACGAGTCGGGCGCTTAGTCGGTTCAGGGTTGTGCGTAGGAAGCTGTGACATTTTTTGCTGAATTCTTCTATAAGGAATAAGCTTGTTTTCAAGGCATTCACGAATGTCGTCGACGGTATAGCCCGACTTCACCTTAATTCGAGCATGAGGAACACCTGCCGCATCTAATGCACCTGACACAAACCAATCGCGCTGAGTTTTGTAGCCCTCTTTCCCTTGGTTATGCACAAGGTCGATAGCTAATATCGGGCTCATGTCCTGCTTATCCACCAAGATAAAATCAAGTTGTCGCGATGAGGCTCTAGAAATAGCTTGGCTGGCCGTTTTCTTGTTGGCCGATTGCCTTACTGACACTATGTCACTCAAGCGTACACGGCAAATGATACGAAACTCTCGCCCCATGGCTTGTTCAATAAGGTTTAAAAATGAGTGTTCTACAGGAGTGAAAAGCTGTGGCTTTCGGCGAAAAGGAAACGCTACGCCACCATCTGATAATTTTATGGCGCCTAATGCCACCACAATAAGTAACATCATTAAAATAATTGCCAGTTCCATCATATTCCTCGCATATCAACGTGTAATGCGCGTCATAAAAATGACGCTTTTTTTGACACCACTGTGGTTCTTTACGGAATTTGCAAAGGCAGTGCCACATTGAACAAGGAGAGGAGCTAGGCGGAAATAAACCTTAAGGCAGGTTATGGCTTACTAATGATAAGTACATCTACTTGCGTGCCCATATTATCCGGTGACACCACAATACGAACCGAATCATCTGTTGCTGCAAGCATAGTGCGTTGGTTAACCGCAGGTTTTCTGACAAAATGCGGATAGGCATTTTGATAGAAGGCGATAACCTCTTCAGGTGCATACTTAGTAAAATAGACCAAGCTAGCTGGCATGCCCTCGTCGAATTGCTGACACTGACGTGCATTGGTCATTAGCGAGACGTCAAAAAAGGACGTAGGGCAAGACTGGGTAACAGGTACATTTAATGAACTGTTTGCGGTCACAGTATCGGCTAACGCGTGGTTCGCCATTGCTAGCCCGCCAAGTAAAATTATATTGATGCTTTTACGTAAACCGCTTGTCATTATTCTTGTTAACCAGTATTCACTCTTTATATCGATAATAGTGGGCTAACTATATAAGAGCAATAGATAAATAGTTGCACAAGGTATGTTCATAGCATGATGGGTATAGGGTGAAAACTATTGTGAACTGAGTTATCAATGCCACTATGTATTCTCTGTCGAATACTGAAACACCTCATTAAACGGCTTATCAAAGACCAAAGCAATTTTGAACGCCACTTCAAGTGATGGAGAGTATTTTCCTTTCTCGATCGCCATAACGGTTTGGCGTGTAACACCCACTTTCGACGCAAGTTCCTGCTGTGTCATTTCGTCTGAAAGAAAGCGCAAAGTTCTTATGTTATTGGTAATGATGTAATTATCAGTCATTAACTTTCTTTCCGGTAATAGTAAAGCTCAGTACCAAACCGGGTGACTTCCGATAACCAAAAAATCAGTACTAACTTCAGCTCAATAGGTGCAAGAGCATAATTGGTGTAGCTATTTTGCGCGTCAAAATCGATGTTACTGTTGATCATTTGTTGTATCACGCAGCTCACAATACCTACTGACAGTACCCAATAACCCGCATTATTCGCGGTAAGTCGATGATAACGCTCTCGTTCATCTTCAGGTGTATTGGCATCTTCTTGCTGGCTCATGGCTAACGCAATATGTAACGCTACCTCTAAGATAATGAAGGCAATAGTAATTCGCATGATGAGGGCGGTGGTGGTATCTAGGCTAGTATTTGGTTGCAAAAACATAAGTGTATATACGCTATCTCCATAAATAGAGGCGATCACCGCAGATACTAACAAAGACACCCACAAACTCTTCTCTCTGAACGAAATCATTATCTTTCTCCATGCCCTAGTAATGGTGGTTAAATTTTACTTTGTGTACGCTAAATTTAACTCAATGTTAAATATACTATACATTAGTGCTTGTAGAAAGCTAGCGGTAGGTTGTTACAAAGTTTGTTGTAGGTGAAGGTGCCCTGAGCGGATTTCTTTACAGCTTTAGATATACTGGCCACAAAAAAGCTCGCCTAAGCGAGCTTTTAAATAGATTACATACAACGAGGTACGGTTAACGTGCTGTTTTACACGTGGATATTAAACGCTAATATTAAACGCCGATGTAATCCATGATACCGTCAGCGGCTTTTCTGCCTTCGTCGATAGCGGTAACCACAAGGTCACTACCACGTACCATATCACCGCCCGCAAAGATTTTAGGGTGCGATGTTTGGAAAGCAAACTTACCAGCAGCAGGAGCGCGTACGCGGCCTTTTTCATCTAGCATAATGCCGAACTCAGCAAACCAAGGGGCAGGGCTAGGTTGGAAACCAAACGCGATAATGATCGCATCAGCTTCAACCACATGCTCAGAGCCTTCAATTTCAACTGGGCGACGACGCCCGTTGATATCCGGTGGACCCATCTCGGTTTTTACGAATTTAACACCGCAAGCTTTGCCTTCGCTATCAACAGCAATATCTAAAGGTTGAATGTTGAACATAAATTCAACCCCTTCTTCTTTGGCGTTAACCACTTCACGGCGAGAGCCAGGCATGCTTTCTTCGTCACGTCGATATGCACACACTACCCGGTCGGCTTCTTGACGAATAGACGTACGTACACAGTCCATGGTGGTATCACCACCACCAAGTACTACTACGCGCTTACCTTTCATATCAACAAAGTCGGCTTCGTCTTTTTCAAGGCCCATCACGCGATTTGTATTTGAAATAAGGAAGGGCAGAGCATCGTGAACACCGTGTACATGTTCATTTTCAAAGCCGCCTTGCATCGATTTATACGTACCCATGCCTAAGAACACAGCGTCGTAATCATCTAACAGTTTTTGCATTTCAATGTCTTTACCAATTTCAGTGTTAAGTACAAACTCAACACCCATGTCGGTAAAGATTTCGCGGCGAAGCTTAATCACATCTTTTTCAAGCTTAAACGATGGAATACCGAAGGTTAGCAAGCCACCAATTTCTTCGTACTTGTCGAATACCACGGGCTTTACGCCGTTACGAACAAGAATATCAGCACAGGCTAATCCAGCTGGGCCCGCACCTACAATAGCGACTTTCTTGTCTGTCCACACTACGTCAGACATATCTGGGCGCCAGCCCATTTTAAACGCGGTATCGGTAATGTATTTTTCAATACTACCAATGGTTACCGCGCCGAAGTCGTCATTTAGGGTACATGCACCTTCGCAGAGTCTGTCCTGAGGACAAACGCGGCCACATACTTCTGGCAAACTATTGGTTTTGTGCGACAACTCAGCCGCCTCAATAATACGACCTTCATTGGCAAGGTCTAACCATTGAGGAATGTAGTTGTGTACTGGGCACTTCCATTCGCAATACGGGTTACCGCAGTCCAAGCAGCGATCTGCTTGGCCTTCGGTTTGTGACTGACTTAACGGCTGATAAATTTCAGCGAACTCGTGTTTACGCACCATGATCGGCTTTTTCGGCGGATCGATACGTTCAACATCGACAAACTGGTATACGTTCTTTGCCATAAACTTTTCTCCTCCTACTGAGCCTGAATGCGCAATTCTGCGCTTGAACGACTGATGTGACCTAATAGGTTTTTCACATCACTGGTCTTCGGCTTAATAAGCTTGAAGCGTTTCAGCGTTGCCGCGAAATCGGTCAGCAAGCCTAACGAATGGTCGCTGCCAGTTTCTTCGTAATGCTGATTAATAAGACCACGTAAGTGCTCTACTAAAATCGCTTTACCGTCAACAGGCATAATCTCAATAAGGTCTTGGTTTACACGGTTATCTAGGTCGTCGTTGTCGTCCATAAGGTACGCAAATCCACCTGTCATACCGGCACCGAAGTTCACGCCTACAGGGCCAAGTACTGCAACAATACCACCGGTCATGTATTCACAACCGTTGTCACCAATACCTTCAACTACCGCAATAGCACCTGAGTTACGTACACCAAAACGCTCACCTGCACGGCCTGCAGCAAATAATTTACCGCCAGTTGCACCGTATAAGCAGGTATTACCCATAATGGCACTTTCATGCGCATTGTAAGTCATGTTTCTTGGTGGATGAATAACAAGCTTACCGCCAGTCATTCCTTTACCTACGTAATCGTTTGCGTCACCTTCAAGGTGCATGTGCAAGCCGCCAGCATTCCACACACCAAAACTTTGACCAGCAGTACCGGTAAGATTCACTTTAATAGGCGTATCTTCAAAGTCGTGGTTACCATGGTGCTTAGCAATTTCACCCGATAACAAAGCACCTACCGAACGGTCGGTGTTGCGAACAGGGTATTTCAATTCAAGAGACTCGCCGTCAACAACCGCTTGTTGCGCGTCTTTAAGCATTTGTGCGTTTAGCACACCTTTATCAACGGGTTCATTGGTGGTTTGTGAACAGAATAAACGGGTATGTTCACCTGCTTTCGGTCTTACCAACAATGGCGTTAAATCAAGGCGGTTTTGCTTCGCAGTCACACCGTCAATCACTTTTAATAGCTCAGTACGGCCAACAAGGTCGTCAAACTTGGTCACGCCAAGGGCAGCCATAATTTCACGTACTTCTTGGGCAATAAACTTAAAGTAGTTCATAACCATGTCTGGCAAACCAATGAAGTGGTCGTCACGAAGCTTTTGATCTTGTGTTGCTACACCGGTTGCACAGTTGTTCAAGTGACAAATACGTAAGTACTTACACCCTAACGCCACCATAGGCCCAGTACCAAAACCGAAGCTTTCAGCACCTAAAATACCCGCTTTCACTACGTCTAAACCTGTTTTAAGGCCGCCGTCAGTTTGAACGCGTACTTTATGGCGAAGGCCGTTTTCAATGAGCGCTTGCTGTGTTTCAGACAAACCTAATTCGAACGGGCTTCCAGCATATTTAACCGACGTAAGTGGGCTTGCACCTGTACCGCCATCGTAACCTGACACCGTAATAAGATCTGCATAGGCTTTTGCTACACCGGTAGCAATAGTTCCTACACCAGGTTCAGACACTAACTTCACTGAAATAAGTGCAGTTGGGTTCACCTGTTTCAAATCGAAAATAAGCTGGGCTAAATCTTCAATTGAATATATATCGTGGTGCGGTGGAGGCGAAATAAGGGTTACACCAGGCACTGAGAAACGTAACTGTGCAATATACTTATTCACTTTGTCGCCAGGTAACTGACCACCTTCACCAGGCTTCGCGCCCTGTGCCACTTTAATTTGAATAACATTCGCATTTACTAAGTAATGCGGTGTTACCCCAAAGCGACCAGAAGCAACCTGCTTAATTTTCGAGTTCTTTTCAGTACCAAAGCGCGATGGATGTTCACCACCTTCACCGGAGTTAGACTGTCCGCCTAAACGGTTCATGGCAATCGCTAACGCTTCGTGTGCTTCAGGGCTTAATGCCCCAATTGACATAGCGGCTGTATCAAAACGCGGGAATAAGTTCTGTGCGTCTTCAACTTCGCTAATATCAACCGGCTCGCTTTGTGGGTCGAGCGCTAGCAGGTCACGAATGTGCGCAGGAGAGCGCTCGTTGACCAGTTTCGCATACTGCTGGTAATCGCTGTATTCGCCGCTCATTACTGCTTTTTGCAGTGTGCTGACTACATCTGGGTTATACGCATGGTATTCGCCGCCGTGTACATACTTAAGCAAACCACCGTGATCAACAGGCTTACGTTTTAACCAAGCCACGCGGTTTAGATTAACCGTATCTTGTTGGAAATCGTCGAAATCAGCACCTTGAAGGCGCGAGGTAACACCTCTGAAACACAGTTCCATTACCGCATCGTTAATACCGATAGCTTCGAATAATTTCGAACTACGGTAACTTGCCACGGTACTGATACCCATTTTCGACATTATTTTGTACAAACCTTTATTGATACCTTTACGGTAGTTCAACGTGGCTTGCATAGGTGAAATGTCGAGTTCGCCTTTCTCACAAAGCTGTTCAATGGTTTCGTAGGCTAAGAACGGATACACCGCTGTAGCACCTAAACCAATGAGTACGGCAAAGTGATGTGGGTCACGGGCACTGGCGGTTTCAATGACTACGTTCGCGTCGCATCGTAGTGATTTATCAACTAAACGGCGCTGTACTGCACCAACGGCCATAGCAGCTGGAATAGGTAAGCGGTTTTGTCTGATATTGCGATCGGATAAAATCACGAACGCCGCACGCTTTTGTTTAACTAAGTGCTCTACTTCGTTACAAATACGCTCGATGGCTTTTTTCAAACCTTCTTGCGGTTGGTACTGAAGTTCAACCACTTCTGAATAGTAATTATCAGGGTTAAATTCACGTAGCTGTTTTAAGTCGGTATACATCAGTATTGGCGAGTTAAACAATACGCGGTCTGCATAACCTGAGGTTTCGCTGAATACGTTTTGCTCGCGGCCAATACAGGTGGCTAGCGACATTACGTGGTTTTCACGTAATGGATCGATAGGCGGGTTAGTTACCTGTGCAAACTGCTGACGGAAGTAATCGTAAACGGTACGCTGGCGTGAAGACATAACCGCCATTGGCGTATCATCACCCATAGAGCCAACGGCTTCTTGACCGTCTTTCGCAAGTACTTTAATAACTTGCTGAATTTCTTCATAGCTATAGCTGAACTGCTTATGGAATACCGAAATGGTGTCGTCATCAAAAACGCGTTTTCCAATCAGTGAAGCATCTAGCTTTTCAATAGGCGTTAAATGACGAATATGTTTATCGAGCCACTCTTTATATGGGTGACGCGCTTTTAACTCTTCATCAATTTCAGTGGAACGCCAGATTTTACCTGTGTAGGTATCAACCGCTAGCATTTCACCTGGGCCTACGCGGCCTTTTTCAATAACGTCAGCTTCTTCGTAATCCCAAATACCCACTTCTGAGGCAAGGGTAATGAAGCCATTTTTGGTGATAACGTAACGGGCAGGGCGAAGACCATTTCGGTCTAGGTTACATGCCACGTGGCGGCCGTTCGTTAATACGATACCGGCAGGGCCATCCCACGGTTCCATATGCATCGAGTTGAACTCGTAAAATGCACGTAGGTCGTCATCCATGGTTTTGTTATTTTGATAAGCAGGTGGCACTAATAAACGCATGGCACGGAACAAATCCATCCCACCGGCTAAGAATAGCTCAAGCATGTTATCAAGTGACGATGAATCAGAACCTTCGGTATTAACAAAAGGAGCTGCTTCTTTCAAATCAGGAATAAGCGGCGTAGCAAATTTAGAGGCACGTGCCATTGCCCAATCTCGGTTGCCTTTAATGGTGTTAATTTCACCATTGTGCGCCAAGAAACGGAACGGTTGCGCGAGTGGCCAGCGTGGTAACGTATTGGTTGAAAAGCGCTGATGGAATACACAAATAGCACTTTGCAGACGTTCGTCGGCTAAATCTAAATAGAAGGCAGGTAAGTCTTTCGGCATTACCAAGCCTTTGTAAATGGTTACCAAGCCAGATAGGCAGGCAACATAAAAATCAGGATCGCTTTCAAGGCGCTTTTCAGCGCGGCGACGCACCATATAAAGGCGGCGTTCAAGATCGCGCTTGCGCCAACCTGCTGGTGCATTCACAAATACTTGTTCTATTTGTGGCACGCCGGTAAGAGCAAGTTCACCCAATACAGAGCGATCGACAGGCACTTCGCGCCAGCCAACAACACTAAGGGTTTCTTTTTCAAGTTCTTCATTCAACACCTCGCGCGCAGTTTGCGCAAGGGCCTGGTCCTGGCTTAGAAAGATCATGCCAACGCCGTATTTTTTGCTGAGTTTCCAGCCATTTTCTGCGGCGATAGTATGGAAGAACGCATCCGGTTTCTGCAGTAGTAAACCACAGCCGTCTCCGGTTTTCCCGTCAGCGGCAATACCGCCTCGATGCTGCATACGGTCTAAACCGTGAATAGCGGTTTCTACTAGCGTATGGCTAGCTTCTCCGTGGGTATGGGCGATTAAGCCAAATCCACAGTTATCCCGGGAATCGTTGGGGTTGTATAAACTCATCTCTTAACTCCTTCAACCTTTGACTGGGGCAAGGTGTGCGTTGCGTGTAGATGCGCCTAGGTATTGCGTATCACAACATTGTTCAGACGTCTTTTGTCGAGCTGGCACTATTACCGCTCTATGCGCCTTTTCTTGTCGTTATTTATTATTAGAGGATTCCAGTCGTGTTCCGCATTTTTATGCATTATTGCTTTGCGGGGCGTACAAAATACCTATATTGATATGTAAAATCAAACGCTAAAGCAGGGGGTATAACAAAGATTTAGCATATAGTTTAAAATATTCACTATTTTCATAGTGTTAAACTTATAAATTCATGTTTGTAATAAAAATGTTATAACCCGATATATCGTCTTATTGGTAGGCATTGAAATTATAGCAAGTATCTTCAAATTGCCAAAAATGAATAAAAATTCATGTTGAGGTGTTTAATATCTAGTCAAGGGCCTGTTTGCTGTATTTTTATGTAGTTGTAAAGCCTTTCTTACACAATATCAGAATTGCACTGCGTTGTACAAAAAATGCACCGCCATAAGTCGGTCCACTTAAACGCACAGCCACCCTTCAATACCTGCGAACTCAGTGAGCATTTCCGTAATGCATAAACCCTGATAGGATATGTCGAAAATAATCCTAAAAATAAGTCGTTCATGCATTCAGATTCTCCAAATGACTCTTGGGCTATTCGCTTTGCACAATTTGTGCAGCGCTTCGGTACGCTTAAGTTAAGTATTCTGTTCGTTGTATTATCGCTGGTATTTACGCTTGGCGGCTCTTACGTAATTCGCGTAAGCATGGGCAGTGCAGTACAACCCGATGACTTTATCAGCGCGGTTATACTCACCATGCTTTCGGCACCTTGGGTGCTGTACTTTTTTAGCGAGCTTATAAAGCAGTTAGAAAACTCACGTACCAATCTTAAAGAAGTGGTAAGTCAACTAGAGCGCTTGCGTGAAGAAGATGTTTTTCTTAACCGTGAGCTGCAAACGAATATCCGCCAATTAAACCACGAAATTGAGCAGCGTAAATTAGCGCAAGAAGAGCGTGAAGCCTTATTTAAAGACTTAGAACGTGAAATTCAGGATAAATCTGAACAAGAAGCGCAAGCCCGCCGTTTATCTACCTTACTTCGTTCGATTATCGATGCTTCGCCAGATCTTATTTACTACCGAAATGAAGAAGGGCGCTTTGCGGGCTGCAACCGTATAGCAGAACTCATGACGGGTAAAACAGAGCAGGAACTGCTTGGCTTAACCCCTACTGATGTTTATGAAGAAGACTTGGCGCGCCAAATCGTCGCCAGTGATCACGAAGTACTAGAAACTAACGCCAGTATTACTGAAGAGTTATGGCTACGCTTTGCCGATGGCCGCCGTCGCTACTTCGAAATGAAGCGAGTTCCATTCTTCGATAAAGAAGGCAACCGTTTAGGCTTGCTATCATTTGGTCGAGACATGACTGAACGTAAACAAGCGGAAAATGCAGCGGCGAAAGCCAGTACCGATAAAACGCGCTTTATTGCGACGATTAGCCATGAACTACGCACGCCGCTAAACGGTATTGTTGGCTTAAGTAGAATGCTGCGCGATACCGAATTAAGCGAAGAGCAATTTAGCTGGGTAAGTACTATTTATGCCAGTGCTATTACGTTAGGCAATATTTTTAACGATATTATCGATTTGGATAAGTTGGATAGAGACAAAGTTGAACTGAGCTTGAAGACTGTATCGCTTCGCGACTTCACCGAAGAGCTAAGCAGTATTATTCGGTTATTAGCGGGTGATAAACAGCTAGAGCTTAAGACCACGATTAAAGAGCCTCTTCCGAGATTAGTTGAAGTAGATGGTACGCGCTTGCGCCAAATTTTGTGGAATATCCTGTTTAACGCAGTGAAGTTCACCCAAAAAGGCCATGTAAGCTTATCCATTGAAGCCACTAAACCTGAAAATGACCTCGCGTTCGTCACCTTTGTGATTGAAGATACTGGGGTAGGCATACCTGAAGAAGAGATAGAAAAAATCTTCGCCATGTACTATCAAGTTGATCACCCTGATCATCAATCGGCGACAGGTACCGGTATTGGTTTGGCTATTTGTAAGCAAATGGTCGATTTAATGAAGGGCAATATCAAGGTTACCAGTGTAGTAGGTAAAGGCACGCGCTTTGAAATAGAGCTACCGGTAGAGATATCGAAAAAGCCTATGCAAGTGGCGCAGCTTCAGGTTACTGACTTGAACATTCTACTGGTTGAGGATATTGAACTTAACGTGATGGTTGCCAAAGCCCTGCTTGAAAAAATGGGGCAAAAGGTGGATGTGGCCATGACGGGGCAAGAAGCGATTGATAAAGCCCGCGCGAATCAATACGACTTAATACTGTTAGATATTCAGCTGCCAGATATGACGGGCTTCGACGTGGCCAGTACGCTGCATGAAGAAGACTTAGTAATGCAAACGCCTATTGTGGCACTTACTGCGAACGTGATTAAAAAGCGGGAAGAATATTTGCAAAATGGCATGGACGATATTATTGCCAAGCCCATTAAGAAATCTCGCGTGATTGAGGTGTTTAACGAATTATTCCATGCGCCGCCTGCACCATTAGAAGTTGAAGGTCAGGTAGAGCGCCCACCAGAGCCAAGCAAAATATTAAGTAACATTTTAGATATGGACTTGCTCCAGATGTTAGTGGATACAATAGGCGATGATATGGTGCGAGCAAGTGTGAAAGTGTTCCAGGAGAAAATGCCTGAATACATGGAAATTTTGCAGTTGAGCCTAAGCGCTGATGAGAAATCTGAAGTCTGCTCGCAAGCGCATAAAATTAAAGGTGCGGCAGGCTCTGTAGGGCTTGCTCGTGTTCAGCGTATTGCAAATCAAATTCAACAAGGCGACCATCCAACGTGGTGGCAAAACGTTCATGATTGGGTTGAAGAATTGCAGATGGCGGTACAGCACGACATGAAAGCCTTGCAGGATTGGCTTAATCAGCAGAGAGTAGACGATTAATTCGTTTATAAAATTACGGGGCTGATTAGGCCCCGTTTTTATTTGAAAGTTGATTTCGCGAGTTTACAAGGGGTAGACGTAATGACAATGAGTTCTGATAACGAGACGTTTAGCAACGCTCAGCTAAACGCTATAACAGCTAATGAAAACACGTCTGCATCAGACAAGCCTCAACTTCACCAACTTAATTTAGAAGCTATTTCTCCGCGTTACCGCGTGATTAATATCTCACTGGTTTTTGGCATAGCGTTTGTGCTTATCATGGTGGCTAGTGCGCTACGGTATCAGTCATTTTTCGCGCTACCAGAGCCCTTGGTCGCCGCCTTTCCTTATATTGTTGTGGGCATTTTTGTGCTGGGATGTTTATGGACGACCTATCATTTTTTTGCCGATCCGCTTATTAAATATGCCCTGCGTGAACAAGACTTAAGCTTGCAATCAGGCTTGGTATTTAGGTCGTTATCTTGCCAGCCCATACTTCGCGTTCAACATGTTGAATTAAAACGTGGACCGATTGCGCGCCTAGCGGGTTTAGCTTCTTTGCAGGTTTTTTCGGCTGGTGGTGCAACCCACACGTTTGAAATTCCAGGTATAGAGGTGGAGGTGGCCGAGCGGTTAAGGCAGTTCATACTTGATCATAAAGATGTGAGTGCAAAATAATGGCTTCCCCCGAAGTAGAATCGGCGAAGCCCTCCGAAAGCAGCGTACAAGGGAAAGCCGTTAAGGTTGATACCGGCGAAGGCTGGCGTAGGCTTTCCCCCATTGCCATTGCTTATTTTACCCTTCGCAGCATTAAAAACATGGCACAAGGCGCCATTTACGCCGTACCGGCCATTGCAGTAACGGCCAATATTACCGATAACATTCAATCGCCCAATACCCTTTTAGGCATTGCTGCGATCTTCATTATTTTCTTTTCAAGCGGTGTTGTTAGCTTCTTCATGTACCGCTTTAGAGTAAACAACCAGCATGTTGAAATTCACAGTGGGGTGTTTTCTCGAAGTTACACCAACTTGCCATTTTGGCGTATTCAGAATGTTAAAATTGAATTACCTTTCTACTATCGACCGTTCGGCTTTGCACTCGTAATACTTGATACCGCTGGAAGTGCAGGAGAAGAGGCTAAAATTGTCGCCGTTCCTTTGGCCTATGCTCATGCCTTAAGAAAGCAAGTACTAGCCGAGCATCAAGACTCTCGCCCCCTAGACGCTCGACATAGCGAGGAAGAACATCAAGAGACTGGGCATCAACAAACTGAGCGCCACGCAAGCTCTTATGTAAATGATAGCAATGCTGTTGCTAATACTGCGGTCAACAGTGACCAAAGCAAGCGCTATTTAGAAACCAACGAGGATGGCGAAACCATACTGAATAGGCGCTCTATAACCGATATCGTGATCCACGGAATTACCAACAACCGAGTATGGATTTTATTAGGTGCTGCAGCCCCCTTTTATGACAATGCGTTTGGCTACCTATCAGAGTGGCTGGCTGAAAAGGGCTTGCAGCTAAATCAGCTTGTTGGCGAGCAGACCATAGCGTGGTGGCAGTTTGGCTTGTACGCGTTTGTGATGCTAATGATGGCTATGGCCTTGGTCGCAGTGATTAGTATTGGCGGGGCTCTGTTTACCTTTTACGATTATACATTGTCGCGCCACAACGACAGATATATCCGCAGAAGTGGGTTATTGAATAAACAAGAAGTGAGTATGCGGGCATCCCGCATTCAAGTTATCTCTGCGAAGCAAGATTGGTTAGACAGAATTCTTAAGCGCGTGAACCTGTACTTCGAGCAAAACGCATCAATTGGGCACTCGACCAATGAGCTTATGTCGCCAAACCGACTTATTGTACCTTCTGTGACTGAAGACGAAGCGGATGAGTTAAGCCAAGAAGTCATGCCGCAGAGTAAAATTCGCCGCAGCGACTACCAGTCTATAAGCAAGCGTTACATTTTACACTGGGTGATAGCAGGGCTTTCTATTCCTTTTGTGGTGGGTGCTGGATTCGGTATCTATATAGAACATTTAGATATTACCGCAGGGGTCACTTTTGTTAGCGCAATACTGCTAAGTGTTATTGTGCTTAGATGGTGGCGTTGGGGTGTGGTTAGCGACGGTAAATACATTTATGTAAGGCGAGGGCACATAGGTGTGGATTACTTATGCTTCGAACCCTACAAAGTTCAGCAGGTAGTGGTAAAGCAAAGTGTGTTCATGAAAAGGCGAAAGCTTGCCACGGTGCAGTTTGTATTAGCATCTGGGGCTATTTCAGTGCCGTTTTTACCTGAAGGTTTTGCGAATGAGTTAGCTAATAACGTGCTATTTGAAGTTGAATCGAAACGAAAGTCTTGGATGTAGCGGCAACGTTGTTACAAGGTGAAGTACCGCTGCATCCAAGGTATTAGAACTGATACTGCTAATTATGCTTGCGTCTATTAAAAATAATCAGCTTTTACGATCGGCTTTCACTGTTAGCAAAGGTGATAAATTATTACCGGATAACCCTCGGGCTATTGTGCGTGAAGTGTTTTGGAACATGAACACCACACAAAGCAAAATAGCAGAGCAGACCCAGATCCCTCAGCAAACCGTGTCACGGCTTGTAAAAGGACTGATTGAGCAAGGGGTACTTCGCGTTAACGAAGAAAAAGAAGAAAGCAGCACTGCAACCAAGTCATCAAGAGGAAAAAGTGCCTCAGGCATAGCGCCCAACCCAGAGTTTGCCTATTCATTTGGTTTATCAGTATTACTCGATGCAATTTCGGTAGCCGTACTGGATTTTACTGGTGAGGTTGTTGATACTCTGATCCTTGAGCTTGATGATATGGGTATTGAATCGGTATTGCGAAAAGCGGTAGCGATGGCCAATGAATGGATAGAGACCCATGCTATTCCTACTGACCGTATTTTGGGGATGGGAGTGGGGATTTCTGGCTTTTTCAGTTCTACTGATGGAAAAATGAATACCCACCATGCCATTGAAGAATGGGCTGATATTAACATTGCGGAAACGGTTGCAGAAGCCTTTCAACTGCCAACCTGGGTAGTTAATGATGGCACTGGCACTGGCGCGGCAGCCGGCGAGGGTATTGCTGGGGTAGGGCGACAGTACAAAAACTTCGTGTACTTATTTGTTTCAAGTGCGTTTGGTGGGGGGCTGGTAAACAACGGCGACATGATTCGTGGTACGCATGGCAACGCCGGCGAACTCGGTGACATGCTTCCGGCCAAGCTTTATAGCCATCCTAACTTACAATTACTACAGCGCATCTTGTCAAAGCATGGCGTGGATGTGCCTTCTATTTATAAGTTAAATGAAACCTTCGATCCTAACTGGCCTGGGGTAGATGAATGGATTTATAAGGTTCAGGATTCGTTTGATTTAGTCGCCACCGCGAGTTCTGTGCTATTAGATGGCCAAGCCATTATTATCGGTGGGCATATTCCTACCCAGTTGGCCAAAAAGGTTATTCCTAGAATTGATGTTTATGCGCAGTTCAGACGAGGCGCAAAGCGGCCTTTACCTGAAATTGTGTGTGCGGAAGTTACTAGTAGCCCTGTTGCGGTTGGCGCGGCTACGCTACCTTTAAGAGAGTGGTTTCTATAGTCACCGCATCAGCAAGATGTAGCGCTAGCTGTCACTGGCAATTATCCTATCTTTTCCACTGCGCTTTGCTTGATAAAGCCGTTTATCAGCAATGTCAATTTGCGTTTCAAGGTTAGTGTTTTTTTCTGCGCAAATACCAATGCTGCACGTTATATTTAATTCGTGCTGCGTGAAGCGTGAGCTTCGTACAAGGTTAATAAATTGCGAAACGCTCCCAAGGTGCGCTTTCAACGTTCGGGTCGATATCACCGTAAACTCTTCACCGCCGTAGCGAACCACTACATCTTCAATAAAGTGTTCTTTTAACAGAGTAGCAAATTCCTGAAGCAACATGTCACCCGCTTTGTGACCTTGAATGTCGTTCACCGCTTTAAAATTATCGATATCAATCATGCATACAGTCACCCCTTGGGAGGACGTGTTTTGAGTTAATATTGCGCCACCTTGCTCGTTAAGGTAGCGGCGGTTATAAATTTGAGTAAGGGGATCGATATTGGCTGATTGCCTGATGGTCTGAATCATTTCCTGAGCTTCTAAATTCTGCATCACTCGGCAGAAGAACTCTTCATGATAGAAAGGTTTAGAAAGGAAGTCGTTAGCGCCACTTTTGATGAACTTAGAAGAAAGTACGCCATCATTGGTACCTGAAAGCCCAATAAAGATTAAGTCTTGCATGCGGCGCTCGTGTCTTATTGCTTTGATCAGTTCGTATCCATCCATATTGGGCATGCGGTGGTCCGAAATTACCATACGAATATCTTGATGCTCAGAAAGCACATTAAGGGCCTCTCGGCCGTCACTTGCTTCATATATTTGGAAGTGAAACTTCTTAAGCAGACCACAAATGTAGTTTCGACTGGTCACAGAATCTTCGACTACGAGTACTTTGGTGGCAAGGTTTTTTCTTAAACGGTCAATGAGCTTAATAACCTGATTGTAGGAATAACGAGATTCTTTGGTAATGTAATCAAGTACACCTAAATCGAGTAGCTGAGCCCGGGTAAACTCATCAAAGTTGCCAGTTAACACCAAGGTGGGTATTGAATACGATAAACTGAGCTCTACGCTCTCACCGTTGGGGGCATCAGGTAAATTTAAATCTACAATAGCCGCGAGAAAATCGTTCCCTTTTTCAAGTTCCTGAGTAGCCTCGGCAAAATCTTTGCAAAGAATTGGTGTTAAGTAAGGATTGTCTTCTAACAATTTACTTAAAATTTTACGCACGGTTAGGCTGTCTTCTACCACCAATACTTTATTCATGACGACGTGGGCTCTCAGAAAATAGGCGCCGAGAATAACGAAAAAGTAGGAACAATGCGCCCCTAAGAGCGCAATATTATACTGAAGTCTACCTTAGCGATAAGGGAAGAAAATCTGATATTTCTCAGTGGGTTAAATTTTATACTGCTGATTAGTTCTGTTCGGTGGGAACGCGAACCCAGCCTTCCATCAATATGCGAGCGCTTCTGCTCATGACGGCTTGTTCAATGTTCCATTTATCGTTTTCGAAGCTTGCTTTTGCGCCAACACGCAAGGTGCCTGAGGGGTGTCCAAAAACAACCGCTTCACGTTCACTGCCACCAGCAGCAACGTTCACTAATGTACCCGGAATAGCCGCAGCTGCAGCTATGGCCACAGCGGCTGTCCCCATCATAGCGTGATGCAGCTTACCCATAGACATAGCGCGAACCAGTACATCAATATCATTTCCCAAAATGTCTTTACCACTAGAGGCCTTATAGCCTGTAGGTGGCGCTACCATAGCCACTTTAGGAGTGTGCTGGCGAGAGGCCGCTTCGCCAATATCACTAATTAGCCCCATTTTCACAGCGCCATAAGCACGAATAGCTTCAAATTTGGCAAGGGCGGCATCATCGTTATTAATGTCATCTTGCAGTTCCGTACCCGTGTAGCCAATATCTTCAGCGTTGATGAAAATAGTCGGAATGCCTGCGTTAATCATGGTGGCACTGAAAGAGCCTACATCAGGTACTTCAAGCGTATCGACTAAACGACCGGTAGGAAATATAGCGCCTTCGCCATCGGCTGGGTCGACAAACGCAACCTCAACTTCTGCGGCAGGAAACGTCACCCCGTCTAATTCAAAGTCGCCGGTTTCTTGCACTTCACCATTAGTAATAGGCACCTTGGCAATAATGGCTTTATTGATGTTGGCTTGCCATATATTGACAACAGCAATGCCGTTATCTGGAATTTTATTGGCATCGACCAACCCATTATTTATCGCAAATGCGCCCACTGCGGCCGTTAAGTTACCGCAGTTGCCGCTCCAATCTACAAAAGGCTTGTCGATAGAAACTTGACCAAATAAGTAGTCAACATCGTAATCATTGCGCTCACTCTTACTAATAAGCACGGTTTTGCTAGTGCTCGA
This sequence comes from Alteromonas sp. 38, assembly GCF_902506055.1. Lineage (NCBI taxonomy): Bacteria > Pseudomonadati > Pseudomonadota > Gammaproteobacteria > Alteromonadales > Alteromonadaceae > Alteromonas > Alteromonas sp. 38. The sequence continues at coordinate 3,680,948 of NZ_LR733300.1, read as the reverse complement.
CGTAGCGCCACCCATGCCATCGGTTTGTTTACCGTAAGGGTCTGGACTGCCAATCACACGCAATAAAAGCGCATCTCGCGCCGGCCCAGGCTGCTGCGCCGCTTCGGGTAAATCAGATACGTTAAAGAACACACCTTTACTGGTACCACCGCGCATATAGGTAGCTGGTACACGAATTTGAGGAGCATACTTCGTCATGTTTATTCCTTTTTTGAGTGGTGGCAATGGCTGATTACGATGATTGGTTGCGAGCCGTGATAACGATTAAGCCCCACTTAAAACACACCAATCCATCACCTAAATCCACCACCTAATTAAACGTTGTTGAAGGATGTTAGGGGAACGTAATTTGGGCTCAGGGCCCTCAATACGCATGGATGCAAGTTGGGAGCTTACAACAGCAAGGCAACCAGTCACTCAGCGAAAGCAGCGCTTAAAAATCACTTTCCACAGTTGTATTACAAGTTTTGGCTTAACGTCGTTACACACTAAGGTATTGAGCTACTTCGCTTCATAAACCTTCCGCAGCAAGGATGCTGCGGCAGAGCCCCCATGGATGGGTTCACGGCGTGTTTATGAAGTGAAGTGGCTCAGTGCCAAACGTCAATGCGCTAAGATGAAGGCGTTAGCCTTCAACCTCTTCAGCTTCTAAGAAGTCTTTGGCAAAGCGTTGAAGCACACCGCCTGCGCTGTAAATCGACACCTCTTCTGCGGTATCTAAGCGACAGGTTACGGGCACATCTAGGGTTTCACCGTTGGCTCGATTAACCACTAAGGTTAGCGTAGCACCCGGTGCAGGTTCACCTTTAACGTCGTAGGTTTCAGTGCCATCAAGTTCAAGGGTTTTGCGTGTTGTACCTGGCTTAAACTCAAGAGGTAGTACACCCATGCCAAGTAAGTTGGTACGGTGAATACGCTCGAAGCCCTCTGCGGCAATGACTTCTACCCCAGCTAAACGAACACCTTTGGCAGCCCAGTCGCGTGAAGAGCCCTGACCATAGTCGGCACCTGCTACAATAATCAGTGGCTGTCTGCGCTGCATGTAGGCTTCAATGGCTTCCCACATGCGCACCACTTTGCCTTCTGGCTCAATGCGAGCAAGCGAGCCCTGTTTCACTTCGCCGTTTTCAAGCACCATCTCGTTGAACACTTTCGGGTTCGCCAAAGTAGCGCGAAGCGCCGTTAAATGGTCGCCCCTATGGGTGGCATAAGAGTTAAAGTCTTCTTCCGGTAACCCCATTTTCGCCAAATACTCACCTGCTGCACTGGTAGCCATAATCGCATTCGATGGCGATAAATGATCGGTGGTAATGTTATCGCCCAATATAGCCAGCGGTCGCATACCCGTCATGGTGCGTTTCGCATCCATCGCACCTTCCCAATAAGGAGGGCGGCGAATATAGGTACTCATTTCACGCCAATCATACAGCGGGCTAATGTCGCTGCCAGTATTCACTTTCAAATCGAACATGGGCTCGTACACTTTACGAAAATGCTCTGGCTTCACGCTTTTCGCGACAATGGCATCAATCTCTTCATCGCTTGGCCAAATATCTTTGAGCGTGACAGGGTTACCGTCGTTATCAATACCTAATACGTCTTTTTCAATATCGAAACGAACCGTACCTGCAATGGCGTAGGCCACCACTAATGGCGGTGAGGCCAAAAAGGCTTGTTTCGCATACGGGTGAATACGGCCATCGAAATTACGGTTACCAGAAAGCACTGCCGTTGCGTATAAGTCACGGTCTATAATTTCTTGCTGAATTTTAGGGTCTAGCGCGCCGCTCATTCCGTTACAGGTGGTGCAGGCAAAAGCAACGACACCAAAGCCCAACTGTTCTAGTTCGCCCATTAAATCAGCTTCTTCTAAATACAGCTTTACCGCTTTAGAGCCAGGGGCTAATGAACTTTTCACCCAAGGTTTACGGGTTAATCCGCGCTGGTTTGCATTGCGGGCAATTAAGCCTGCTGCAATCACATTTCGCGGGTTAGATGTGTTGGTACAACTGGTAATGGCAGCGATAATTACCGCACCATCGGGCATTTTGCCTTCTTCTTGTTCCCATGCGCTAGCAACTCCGCGCTGAGCCAAATCGCTGGTGGCTAAACGTGCATGTGGATTAGACGGGCCAGCCATGTTGCGGCCAACAGAGGATAAATCAAAGGTGAGAACACGCTCGTATTCGGCACTCGCTAATGAATCTGCCCATAAACCTGTGTGTTTCGCGTATTGTTCAACTAAGGCAATTTGCTTTTCTTCACGGCCAGTTAAGCGCAAATAATCGATGGTTTGCTGGTCGATGTAGAACATCGCCGCGGTAGCGCCGTATTCGGGGGTCATGTTTGAAATAGTAGCGCGATCGCCAAGGGTAAGGTGCGTAGTACCTTCGCCATAAAATTCCAAATAAGAAGACACCACACGCTCTTTACGTAAAAACTCGGTAAGTGCCAATACAATATCGGTAGCAGTAATATTGGGCTGTGGCTTACCGGTAAGTTCAACACCAACAATATCAGGTAGGCGCATGTAAGAGGCGCGCCCCAGCATAACGCTTTCTGCTTCAAGGCCGCCTACACCAATAGCAATAACACCTAGTGCATCAACATGAGGGGTATGGCTGTCGGTGCCAACCAAGGTATCAGGAAAGGCAACACCGTCGCGAGACTGAATAACCGGCGACATACGCTCTAAGTTGATTTGGTGCATAATACCGTTACCCGGCGGTATCACATCCACGTTTTTAAACGCTAACTTAGTCCAGTCGATAAAATGGAATCGGTCGTCGTTACGTCTATCTTCAATAGCGCGGTTTTTTTCAAACGCGTCGGGTTCAAAACCCGCATGTTCAACGGCTAATGAGTGATCGACAATTAACTGGGTAGGCACAACGGGGTTTACTTTCGCCGGATCGCCGCCTTTCGCCGCAATAGCATCACGTAAACCAGCCAAGTCAACCAACGCGGTTTGCCCCAGAATGTCGTGGCATACCACGCGGGCTGGAAACCACGGAAAATCCAAGTCGTTCTTGCGATAAATAAACTGCTTAAGTGAATCGGTTAATGCGTCAGGGTTACAACGGCGCACTAAGTTTTCAGCAAACACTCGTGAGGTGTAAGGAAGTTTATCGTAGGCACCAGGTTCAATGGCTTCCACTGCCTCGCGGGTATCAAAAAAATCGATACCTGCGCCAGGCAAAGGTTTACGGTATTCGTAATTCATATTACTCATGATTTTAAGCCTTAGTCGTTAACTACGTGCAGACATAGGAGGCACGTCACGAATATCTTCACCAGTATATTCAGCTGACGGGCGAATAATACGGTTGTCAGCGCGTTGTTCCATCACATGTGCTGCCCAGCCCGTTAGGCGAGACATCACGAAGATAGGGGTAAACAACTTGGTGGGAATTCCCATAAAGTTATAGGCGGAAGCGTGGAAGAAATCAGCGTTACAGAATAGCTTTTTCTCGCGCCACATTACTTCTTCACAGCGCACAGATACGGGGTAAAGCACCTCGTCACCTACATCGGCAGCGAGCTTTTCAGACCAGCCTTTGATGATTTCGTTACGTGGGTCTGATTCAGAATAGATGGCATGGCCAAAGCCCATGATTTTGTCTTTACGGGCAAGCATGGCCATCATTTTTTCTTCAGCGTCGTCTGCCGAGGTAAAGCCTTCAATCATTTCCATAGCTGCTTCATTCGCACCGCCATGCAATGGACCGCGAAGTGAGCCAATAGCGCCGGTGACACATGAGTGCATATCTGACAAGGTTGAGGCACATACGCGAGCGGTAAAGGTAGAGGCATTGAATTCGTGCTCTGCATACAAAATAAGTGAAACGTGCATGACTTTTTCATGCAACTCGCGAGGTTTTTCGCCGTGTAGCATATGCAAGAAATGACCGCCGATTGAATCGTCATCGGTTTCTACATCAATACGAACGCCATCGTGAGTAAAGCGATACCAATAGCAAATAATGCTTGGGAAACAAGCTAGCATACGATCGGTTGCTTGCTGCTGTTCGCTGAAATCGTTTTCCATTTCAAGGTTGCCCAACATAGAGCAACCTGTACGAAGTACGTCCATAGGATGTGCGTCTTTTGGAATACGCTCTAATACATCTTTAAGAGCCTGAGGCAATCCGCGCCTACCACGAAGTAAGGTTTTGTATTCATCTAACTCGGACTGGGTAGGCAATTTACCTTTTAAAATAAGATAAGCCACTTCCTCAAACTGGCAACTGGCTGCTAAATCTTTTACATCGTAACCACGGTATGTCAGGCCAGAACCTGATACGCCTACAGTAGACAGTGCTGTTTTTCCTGCAACTTGGCCGCGTAATCCCGCGCCACTTAATTGTTTAGCCATCTTGTTGTCTCCGGTCTTGTGTATGTAAGGTACAAAAGTTTGTTTAGTTTTTAATTCAACAATCGATATTTAAAAGCGTTGTTTTTAACAAAGTATTACTCGATGCAAATTGGCGTTCGAGGCCGCGGATGGGGAGGCAGGGAATACGAGCGCTGCCCCTCCGAGGCATGGATGCCGAGGCGGAGCCCCCATGGATGGGTTTACGGCGTGGCAGCGCCGTATCCCTGCCTCCTCAGCCAAAGCGGCTTCGCAGGCAATGCTGCCTCGAGTCAATTCAGCCAAAGCGGCCTCGCATGCAATACTGCCTCGAGTCATCTCAGCCGTTAGCCTTTGCCTTTGGCGAACAGTTCGTCGAGCTTTTGCTCGTAGTCGTGATAGCCAAGGTAATCGTATAACTCCATGCGTGTTTGCATGGTGTCGACAACGGCTTTTTGATCGCCATTATCAAGTATTGATTGGTACACGTTTTCGGCCGCTTTGTTCATGGCGCGGAATGCACTTAGTGGGTAAAGCACCATCGCAGCGCCCCATTCGCCAAGTTGTTCTTTGTTCCAAAGTTCGGTTTGTCCGAATTCGGTAATGTTGGCAAGAATAGGGACGTCTAACGCTTCTGAAAATGCGCGGTAGTGTTCTTCAGTTTTTACTGCTTCTGCAAATATGCCATCGGCACCGGCCGCAACATAAGCCCTTGCGCGTTCAATGGCTTTTTCTAACCCTTCTTGAGCGAAAGAGTCGGTTCGCGCCATAATGAAAAAGTCAGGGTCGGTTCTAGCATCTACCGCAGCTTTAATGCGATCGACCATTTCTTCTGTGCTCACAATTTCTTTGTTAGGGCGATGGCCGCAGCGCTTTTGCGCAACTTGATCTTCCATATGCACAGCCGCAGCGCCTGCTTTTTCCATATCGCGAATGGTTTTTGCAATATTAAATGCGCCGCCCCAGCCCGTGTCTATGTCTACCAATAACGGTAAATCACAGGCTGACGTGATGCGTTGTACATCAACAATCACGTCGTTTAGTGATGTCATGCCCAAGTCGGGTAGCCCGTATGAAGCATTCGCAACGCCACCACCGGAGAGGTATATTGCTTTGTGGCCGATAGATTTTGCCATCATGGCGGTATAGGCATTAATGGTGCCTAATATTTGCAATGGCTTATTGTCGGCCAGTGCTTGTCTGAATTTCTTTCCTGCACTCATAAGTAACACTCTCTGGTTTCAAATTAGGTTGGTGTGGCGCTAAGTTTGTTTTCAATATTGTTCTTAGAATAAAGAATATGGCGTCGCATTAGCATTTCTGCCAACTCTTCATCGCGATTCGCAATCGCGTTAACAATGTGTCTGTGTTCGTCAAAGGCAGTAGTAACCCTTGGGCCAGCCATGCCTAGCTGAACGCGATACATGCGTACAAGGTGATAAAGCCCATCTATTAACACGCTAATGAGGTGGCTGTTTTTACTGCCAGTCACGATGCGGTAGTGGAAGTCCACGTCGCCGGCTTCTTGGTAATAGAGCTGGGCGTCTTTCACTTTATTAAAGTGTGAATCTAATAAGCCTTGTAATGAGGCGACTTCTTCATCGCTCATGTGTCTTGCGGCAAGGCGAGCGGCCATGCCTTCAAGTGCTTCTCTTACTTGATAAAGCTGAATAAGCCCTTCAGGGGTTAGCGATACTACCTTGGCACCAATATTCGCCTTTCGCTCAACAAGATGACAGGCGGCAAGACGATTAATACCTTCTCGGATAACCGCACGGCTGACTTCATATTTTGTCGACAACTCAGTCTCACTAAGTTTAGAGCCTGCAGGAATAACACCTTCTACAATGTCTTTTCGCAGCTGATAGAAGGTTCTATCTGCATTAGTTACAGGCTTTTCTAGGGTTATCTGTACCGACAAGCTATTCACCACAAAATGAATTACATGTCGACAATATAGGGGGTTTAGGTTGTTCGGTCAAACTTTCTTAGTGGTTATTGTCGACAAAGTGGTGTTATTTTTTATAAGTGGAAGGCTTATGAAAAATAAAAAAGATAACAATTTGCTGCTAGTGCAAGAGGTTAATCTAAAAGGCTAGCGACAAGAGATAAAGTACAAAGAGGCCGATTTAACGTAGAGGGGCGGCTACAACTTGCAGCGCTTTTTGCTGGAATGCTGTAAAGGTGAGGGAGAGTATTGTCTAAATGGTCTAGTGAATAGTTAAAGGCAATCGGTTTTATGCTTAATAAGTAACCTATGCTAACGTAATGATTATAAATAATAATATGTCAATTGGAATGGTGGGGGTGGAGCCGTTTTAAGCTTAACCAATTAGTCTAATTTTAAAGTCTCAATTTAATAAAAGTGCAATATTTCGCTATGCAAGTTAAAAAGAAGTCAGTATGATATTTCTCCAGTCTTCATGCCAATACTCCAACCGTGAGTAGATGGGGGCTGGTAGGGTAGAGAAAGTGACAGTATAACCAGTAGGATACCGCCACTTTCATTAGGATATCCATAAATCAGCTAAATGTTACTTGTCGTAACACCCTCTATTTTGTGAGTCTATTGGTTTTAAAGTTCCATAGAGAACTTGAAGCAGCCTAAAAACAATAAATTTTCGACACTAAACACTCTCGCAAAGGGGTTACACATGATCACCAATACTGACGTGTCTAAGACACTAGTTAGTAGACTTTCGCCTGTCGCTTTGGCAGTAGCGTTAACCGTACCTGCCATTTCTCATTCGGCATTTGCTCAAGAGGCTGAAGCAACTGAAGAACAAATGTACGAAGCGATTACCGTTACAGCAACCAAGCGCCCTCAAGTTATCTATGAAGTACCAATTGCAATTAGTGCATTTGACGGTGATATGCTGGCTGAACAAGGCATTACTGATTTAACGGATGTTGGTAAGTTTGTTCCAAACTTAAACGTAACGGGCTTCTCAGCGGGTCACACTTCTTCTGTAAACCCTTTTATTCGTGGTATTGGTCTTCAAGATCACCTTATCACTACTGATCCAGGCGTAAGCGTCTATGTAGATGGCGTGTATTTAGGCCGCCAAGTGGGTCAAAACTGGAGCTTGAATAACATCGAGCGTATTGAGGTGCTTCGTGGTCCTCAAGGTACGCTATACGGTCGTAACTCTATTGGTGGTGCAATTAACATCATTACCAAAGAGCCAGATCAAGGCGATGTGACTAAAGTGAATGCAGAGTTCGGTACTCGCGGTCGTGTTAAGACTGACTTGTTCGTGAACCATGCATTATCTGACACCCTAGCATTTAACATGAACCTTGCTTATAACACCCGTGATGGTTTGGGCGAGTTCATTAACGTACCTAATGCAGAATATGATGTTGGCGAAACAGAAGATATTTCTGGTCGTATCTCGGTAAAATATGAGCCGTCTGATGATTTCCGTATGGTACTAACCGCTGATGCCAACAATGGTGACGGTGGTTTACGCCCTTACACAGTGCTTATTGATGAAATGCCAGAAGGGCGTTTTTATGCAGGTACGAACAGCCTAGGTCTTGAGCTTAGAAATAGTGATGTAACCCCAGAAGGGTATGACATTTACGATAACGCTACAGGCACACCAGAAGTGACCAGCGTATCGAATGAAGCCCGTGGTGTGTCTCTAACTACCGAATGGGATATTAACGACGATTACACTGCTAAAGTCGTTGCTAGCCGCCGTACCTCTAAGTACAAAGCGGGTTTGGATGATGATGGCACTATCTATTCATTAGACCAATATCCAGAACGCGGTGAAGCAGACCAAACGTCAATTGAAGTTCAATTAAATGGTTATATCAACGAGTACACTGACTTTGTTGCTGGCCTTTATTACTTCAATGAAGAAGGTAGTAACCGCCAAGGTAGCGATTCAAGTTTTGATGGTGGCGGTAACACGCTTCAACTTGATCAAGAAACTACCAGTAAAGCGGTGTACTTAAACCTTCGTCATGACTTAACTGACGAGCTTAGTGTATCTGGTGGTATTCGTTACACTGAAGATGAAAAAGACGCATCTGCTAATGTTTTTGACGCCCTTGGCACCATTTTCGATTCAAACGAATGGGACGAAGTGACGTGGGAATTGGCGACTAACTATACCTTTGAAAATGGCATGACAGGTTATGCCACTATTCAAAATGGTTATCAGTCAGGTCAATATCCTGCTCGTCCATACTGCCTAATTGGCGAGTTCTTTGGCGCGGGTGGCTTCGATGATTTAGACGGCGCAGTAGCAGCAGTTAATGCAAGCAACTGCTTTGTTGCTTCTGATAACATTACCGCAGTGAACTACGAAGTGGGTGTTAAAGGTCGCGTTAATGAATACTTCGACGTAAGTGTTGCAGTATTTAACACTGAGTTTGAAGACCTACCGTACCAAGTTAGCCGTGTAAGTGAAGGCGGTTTTGATACAGCAAACTTAGTGGTTGAACAAACTTCTCGCGGTATCGAGCTAGATACTACCTTAAACGTAGGAAACTTCAGCATGTTGACCAGTATTGGTTATATGGACGTTGAAGTAGATGAGCAAGATGGATTTAATCCTGTTGCACCATTAACGCCTGATTTAACGTTTGCGGTTGGCCCGTCATATACTTTCGACCTTGAAGGTGGCGATAAAATTCGCGCTCGTATCGACTATTCATACCGCGCAGATATGTACGGTGAGCCTAGCTCAGAGCCTGCTCGTATGACGGAAATTGAAAGCCGTGAATTAGTTAACTTTGATGTGGCATATACGCCAGCTGATGAGGCTTACACGGTGGCACTATATGGCCGCAATATTTTTGATGAGCGTTATGACAATGCTCGCTTAAACACTGGCGATTATATTCTGCAAGTATTAAGCAATGACGCTAGCGAATTTGGCGTACGTTTCTCAACTGAGTTTTAATTAACGAATTGAGTAAGCTAAAAAGATAAACGCTACATGTGAAATAGGTGTAGCGGATATATAAAAAAGGCTGGTTTATAACCAGCCTTTTTGTTTGATAAATAAAAGTGCGTAAGCAGTGATGAAAGTATGTAATACGCGGAAAGATTTGGTTAGTCACAAAGGTAAGCAAAGTTACATGACATTTGTCATGAATAAGTTGTGGGTTCGGCCTGATAGGTTTGTATCGTTGAATATCTGGCATGAGCAAAAGCGTGGCATTTTAATTTTCTAGCTGAAATAAATCTCAGGCCTTAAGAGGAGTTACATCAATAGAATTATAAGGCTTAAAGAAAATTAACAACTGAAGATTTTAACTTTTCGTTATCTTGAGCTACTAGCCTTAAAGCTTTTAGTCCGTATGTTTTTGCCAGCGTCATTTCTTCACGTTGCTTATAACCTTTGGCTAAATTGAAATTAACCCATGCAGAGTCGGGGTATAATGCAGCGTTGTATTCTAATAGCTTCAGACCTTTCTCGGAAGATTTAACACCATTGGTCATATAGTCGGCAGCGTAGTCGATTGCCCCCATGCGCGGTTTAACTTCTTGGTAAAGATCGGTTGATAGCTTTTCATAGTGTTCAGAAATTGCTTCAGGCCCTCTCTCCATTACATCAAAAGGTAAAACCCAGTACCTATAAAGTTCGTTAGTTGCATTTACCAATTGAACTCAAGGTACGCAGCGGCCTGTCAGACAAAGTTAAGTCAGTTGCTGACATATCGAATTAAACCGAAAGTCATTCGCTTTATCTGAACAGTAGCACTTGCCTGTGCTACTTCAGCTTACCTGCTTTTTAAGTCGCTTTTTCAAAACTGAGTCGCCATCAGTTTTTGATAACATTATGCTGTCGGTAATACTAAGCAGCGCAACTACTGCCATCATCGCCATAGCAATTTTGAAGTTGATAAGCGACGGGTCGCTACTTGAATTACCCACCATCAGTGAAGCAACGGCCAGCATAAGCGCAGAAATGGTGATCCCCATGCCACGGTTCATTTGCATGAGTATTGCACCCAGTGTATTGGCATCGCGCATTTTATCTTTTGGCACATCAGCAAAGGCGATAGTGTTTAGTAAGGTTAAATGCATCGACCTATTCACACCGCTAACAAATAAGATAACCGCAATCACAACCGATGAACTTTGTTGAGTAACTAGCGATAGCGCCACAAAACCCAGTGAGATCATAATGCCATTTGCAATAAGCACTCGCTTAAAGCCAAAGGTGTTCATTATCCAGGTAGTCGCGGGTTTAATGGCAATATTACCTACAAATAGCCATAGCAATAATGTACCTGCTTCCACCGGCGAGTAACCCATTCCCAATTGCAGCATAAGCGGCACCAAAAATGGCGCACTGCCTAACGCTATACGTACCACCGAGCCGCCGTACATCGACAATCGAAAGGTTCGATACTGTATAGCTTCAAAAGAAAACAGAGGTTTTTTTGCACGGCGAATATGAAATACCGCAGCTATCAATAATAACAGCCCAAATACGGTTACCACGCTGCCCAATAGGGTAGAAGTATTGTGACCCGCAAATAATTCTATACCGGCCATAAAAGAGGCAAAGCCAATACCGGTTAGTAGAAAGCCTACTACATCAAACTTACCCACATTCGCGGTGAAGTTCTCAAGCAAATAGGCGGAAGCAATAAGCGCGAATATACCTAATGGCACGTTCATAAAGAATATCCATTGCCAGCTCAAGTGGGTGGCAATCCAACCCCCTAATACAGGGCCAAGAATAGGGGCACTTAACGCCGGCCACGTGATAATAGCAACGGTTTTAACTAGCTTTTCTTTGGGTAAGTCTCGCAGCACCACTAAACGGCCTACGGGCACCATTAAGGCGCCGCCAATGCCCTGCATAATCCGAGATAAGGTAAAGCTAGTTAGGTTAGTGCTAATTCCACATAATATTGATGCCACCACAAAAATGATAATGGCGGCCATGAAGACATTACGGGCACCGAATTTGTCGGCCACATAACCACTTAGCGGAATAAAAAAGGTAACGGCAACAAGGTAGGCAGATACGCCAATAGAAAGCTGAGTTGCTGGCACGCCAAAATCAGCGGCAATAACGGGAAGCGCGGTGGTGATCACCGTGGCATCCAGAATTTCCATAAACAAGGCCCCAGCAACAAGCAGGGCCGTTGCGGTATCGCGACTAAATGATCTCAAATGCGCGCACTACGCGGGCTACGCCCGTTATGTTCCTTGCAATATCTACAGCAGCATTAGCTTCTGCATTGGTTAATCGGCCCATTAAGAACACTTCAGAATCTTGCACTACCACGCTAACTTGTAAAGCTGGCACGCGTTCATCGGCCACTATCTTGGTGCGGACTTTTGATGCAAGCCAAATGTCGTTAGCTTGAGTTCCTGCGCCAATAGGCTCGCCAATGCGAATTTGATTGTGAATTTTCTTTAGGTAATCGACTTCCTGAGCCCGTCTAACCGCTTCATCAATTAACGCTTGCGTGGGGGCTTGTCCGGTAAGCAAAGCAATGCCGTTATACATATCGACTTGTAGATTGGTTTGCTCTTTTAGTGCTTCACTTTTTGACCATTGATAAGCCACAGAGCGACCTGCGTTTTGGTCATCAAGTTGAGTACCAACGGTACGTCTGTCGTTCGCCACTTTTGCAGCCATTGCACCCGCGGCGCCAACCGCCACCACGCAGCCCTGTAATTGCATCACAAAAAGCAGTGATACAAGAGTAATAGTTAACGTTTTAACTCGTTTCATAAATGGATAAACGTTATTCGTCTCCAAGGTCGGCTGGGAATAAGCTGTCATCAATGCATTCACATAAGTTGTGAATAACCAACAAGTGAACTTCCTGAATACGGGCAGTGCGGTTAGAAGGCACACGTACTTCAACATCGTGCTCGCTTAAGAAACCTGCCATTTCACCACCGTCTTTACCGGTTAAGGCTACAATGGTCATATCGCGAGACAAGGCAGCTTCCATGGCGGCAATTACATTTCGTGAGTTACCACTGGTTGATATAGCAAACAAAATATCGCCAGACTGACCTAACGCACGAACTTGTTTGGCAAAAATTTCATCGTAGCTATAGTCGTTAGCGATGGAAGTAATAGTAGAAGTATCAGTACTTAACGCAATCGCTGGAAGGCTAGGGCGATCGCGTTCATAGCGGTTAAGCATTTCAGAAGAAAAGTGCTGTGCATCACCCGCCGAACCACCGTTACCGCAGCTAAGAATCTTGTTGCCGCGAATTAGCGCCTCAACCATCATCATGGCTGCTTTTTCAATTGATTCAGGCAAAATTTCAGATGCAGCAATTTTGGTTTGAATACTTTCAGTAAAGTTCGCTTTAATTTGTTCAATCATACTTCTTTTCTCTGCATTTCAGGATATCAAGCAATTACTACTTTGAATGTACAATGCACATCAGTATGTAGGAGGTAGGGCAGGCTGTAGCAAACCCTCTGCCGCATGGATGCGGCAGCGGAGCGCCCATGGATGGGTTCACCGCGAGTTTGCGTAAGCCTGCCCTACCTCCTGCAATGCCTGACGTGCTGCGCTTTTTATCCAATATTTTTAAGCCACTGAAGGTCGCTTCCGTCAATGGCGATAACGTCTATGCGTAATGGGGTAGACGCGGGATTAAGGTTATTATCTAACAAATAGAACGCAAACGCAGCCTGAATTCGTTGAAGTTTCTTCATTGTGACAAATTCGGCGGCCTGACCATACTGTGACTTTTTGCGAAATTTCACTTCTACACAAACAATGGTGTCACCATCTTGCATAACAATATCAAGTTCACCACGTTTGGTTCGGTAGTTACGACAACGTAATGTAAGCCCTTGTTCCTCTAAATAGGTAACGGCCTTGTTTTCTGCTGCATTCCCTTGCAATACGGACAATGTAGTTTACTCCATTAGCATTTGCACGCGCTCGTTACGAATAACGGCTTGAGGTAAGTTTCGTTCTACTTCACTGTTTTTATTCAGCGTAAGTGTACCGGTTAACCCGTCGAATGTTATGTACGACAGGGTGTTTAGCATCCCTAATTGAGGAAGTAATTCGTAAGCATCTACACCGAAGGCGAACAGTCTATTTTGCAACGTACTGCGGTTGGGCCACGTTTGCTTAGTTTCTTGAGCAAGTTGTTGCCATTTATGGTTTGGCATCATCCACGGCATGTCGATAAAGCGTACGTTTTGCAAATCACGCCACTGGTTCTTGCCGCTGTTGTAGTCCATTGAACGAGAGGTCGCGTAAACAGGCACTTGTTTTCCATCGTACGGATTTAAGCTAGCTTCAATAATGGGGTTAAGAAGTTCGGTATCTTGTGGCGACGCGAACGCAACAATGGCATCAATGTCTCGTCTGCTGCGGGGCATGTTGTAAACTTCTTCGTTCGTCATGTATTCAATTTGGTTAATACGCTGATTACTTTGCGCTACATCTAAGGCTTGGGTAATGCCCTCTCTTAGTGACTCGCTATCATTGAACGTCACTGAGGTGATGTTAGCCTTGCGGGCTTGGGCTTCATGTTCGTGCAACGTGTTCCAGCGCGCTTTAAATGCATCGTTCATACGTTGGTACAAGTTACTCTGTGCTGCAATAACAATAGGGGCTCTAAAGCCTTTGCTATAAATAAACTCTGCAAGCTGATTGGCTTCATCTTCCGGCGCAAGGGCGAAATAATTGACCGCTGGTGCCATGGAGGAAGGTATCTCAGATTCATAGCTAACAGAATCAGAGTGTACTGACGTTGAGTTGTCTAAAATTGTCGGCATTTCATCTGGGCGGTTTAACGCCAACATGTTCACGCCGGGCGGTAACGCGGGTATTAATTGTTCAACGGTTTCTTTTAGTAGTGGGCCGACTATAAATTTAGCGTCGCCAATAGCGGCGACCATGGTTTGTGTATCAGCGTTGGTAGTATCAACAAACCGAATGGCAGGCATACTATTTGGGTTGCTGCTTTGTTGAAGCTGTTGATAATAACCCGCCATAATGCCGTCTTTCACCGCTTCACCAGTAGCCGCAAGCCTTCCGCTCAGCGGCAATAGAACAACAAGTTCGCGAATTTGAGGGGCGGTTAGCGCCTGTGCTAATGCAACATCTTTGGGTAAATGCTTTGCCAACATATGGCCTGCATAAACCTGTTGATATTGCGTAATTGACCGATTCAACTGCTGCGGGTTTCGCACATTTTCAATGGTTAATTGACGAAGGGCAAAGAAGGGCTGCAACTTAGGGTATTGGTTTTCACTTTGCTTGAGCCTATCGGCAGGTATTTGGTTTAATAGCGACCACACCTTAGCGACTTTCTGTTCGTCTTCTAGCTCGGTAGACAAAACGCTATTGGCCGCCTTAGCCCACAAACCTTGCTTGGCATAAAGGTCTGCTTGTAGCGCCGCAAGTTTGGCAACAAGGGCAGGGCTAGTATTTACATCTTCCAGCATTGCAGTAAGTTGCGCTGGCGATGAAGAAGGGTCGTTCTGATATGCCATCGCAACATGTATGGCGTAGCTATCTTGCAACGAGGTAGCTACACCGTCTTGTTTCATTTCAAATAAGATTTGCTGCGCTAAAATGGTATCGTCTTGAGCGATATAAAGGCCTACGGCATCTAGTAGTAACGTGTCTCGCTTCACTTTGTCTCGGGTTTGAAGCCATACTTTTTTAGCTTCTACCAGCTTGTGTTCTGGCGTGATATGCTTCTCTACTGGCGCTTCTACCGGCTCAGTATTGATAATCTTCGGTGCCGAGGTGGGTTCAGGTGTGCTCCCGCAGCCTGCTAAAAATAGCATGCTGGTGGCTGTCGCCATTGCAAAGGTAATGCGCTTTGTAAAATGTCCAATGTGACCCACAGTCTGTTTCCTTTCACTTCGTTTAACGGCAAGTAGCGGCAAGTTTATCCTAACCACGATGAAAATCTACGTTTGCCGGCGTAAACTAGCCCAATGGCGTGGTACACTTTCTTTATTATTCGTTATTTTTATTGTTTATATGACCAATTTCGCCACCTTGTATATCGTTCCTACACCTATCGGCAACCTTGATGATATTAGCGCCCGCGCTATCGAGGTACTAAAACAGGTTAACTGGATTGCTGCGGAAGATACACGACACAGCTCCCGGTTATTACAGCACTTCAGTATTTCTACACGTACCTTATCGCTGCATGATCATAATGAAGATAAACGTACCGCAATGCTGGTTCAGCGCTTAAAAGACGGCGAATCTGTAGCGTTAATCAGTGATGCGGGCACGCCATTAATTAGCGACCCTGGTTTTGTATTTGTTAGGCGCTGCCGGGAAGAATGTATTCCTGTTACCGCATTGCCAGGCCCATGTGCCGCTATTACCGCGCTAAGTGCTTCAGGGCTGCCAACAGACCGATTTATTTTTGAAGGCTTTTTACCGGTAAAAACACAAGCTAAAGACAACCAACTTGCTGCACTAAAAGAGCGTACTTGCACGAGCGTATTTTACGAAGCCCCACGCCGTATTTTAGCCACAATGAATGACATTGCCCGTGTGCTAGGAGACAGGCACATTGTGGTCGCCAAAGAGCTTAGCAAGACCTTTGAAACCTATGTGAGTGGTACGCCAGGTGATGTTATTGATTATTTAGAAGCCGATGCAGCCCATCAAAAAGGTGAGTTCGTGGTGATGGTGTCGCCAGCCCAAGTGAATTTATCTGAAATATCGACTGAAGCCATGTCGCTTTTAACCACGTTATGTGATCACATGCCGCTAAAAAAAGCTGCAGCTGTTGTGGCTGATCACTATGACTTGAAAAAGAATGCCTTGTACCAAGCAGGACTAGAAGCAAAAGGTGCGAAAGAAGTGAAAGAGACTGATTGATCTCAGACCTATGGATTAAGGGTACCTATCTAAACAATATAGTTAACACGGGATAGGCTTAGCGCACTTTGCACTCTTGCTTATCACGTTAAGTATAAGGTTGGAGGATAGTTATGAGTCAGCAAGTTTTGAAAATTGAGATGCCAGAGGGCAAATGGGTCGTCGATATTTTTGATAAATCCGGCGATTCTGGTGAATACGATTTAATTCACCCTAACACGCAGGTGAAGTTAGCCTTAGCCGATGAAATGCATGGATTTCGGTATAATCTTACAGGCCCTGAAGGTACGCCATTTGCTATTTATCTTGATGATACGGTTATCGCGGAAGGCACGGTAGATAAAAGCCAGAATCTTAACGGTACTGGCATTTTATAGAATAGGTTTTTATCCACTACGCTGTATTCAAACGTCATAAATAAAAATGCCCGCTGCGTTAACGCTAGCGGGCATTTATTTTTTAGTTAAAAGGCGCTATCTACTGCTTACGACAAGCGGCCTTTAAAGTCCTCGTAAGTGAATTGGCGAACAATTTCGAACTCCCCGTTTTTACGCAAAATACCAATGGCAGGGTGTTCAACGCCGTTGAAGAATGACGTTTTCACCATGGTGTAGTGCATCATGTCTTCAAACTGAACCCGATCGCCGGCTTTTAATGGCGCATCGAAGGAATAGGTATCAATCACATCGCCCGCTAAGCAGGAGTTTCCACCTAAGCGATAGTTGTAGGCTTTCTCGCCAGGTAACGACGCATTTAAAATCGTCGGCCGATAAGGCATTTCAAGTACATCAGGCATGTGCGCCGTGGCTGAAATATCTAAAATGGCAATATCGCCATCGTTGTTTACCACGTCCACGACCTCTGCAATGAGCGGCCCTGTTTGCCACGCGACTGCAGAGCCAGGCTCTAAGATAACGTCTAAATGCGGGTAACGCTGTTTAAAATCGCTAAGGGTTTTAATCAGGTGGTCAACATCATAACCTTGGCTAGTCATCAAGTGGCCGCCACCTAAGTTTAACCACTTTAACTGACCTAAATAATCGCCAAAGCGTTCCTCTATTGCTTTAAGCGTACGTTCGGTAGCGAATGAGTCACACTCACACAAGTTATGGCAATGGAAGCCGTCGATGCCCGATAAATCTACGCCTTCTAGTTCACTTACTCGAAGCCCCAATCGCGACCCCGGCGCTGCGGGGTCGTAAAGCGGGGTATCTGCTTCTTGATGCTCTGGATTAATACGCAACCCCAAAGACACGCCCGCAAGCGCATCTTTGCTCGCTTGCCATTGTGACAGACTATTGAACGACAAGTGATTCACCAGCGTCGCCAGCTCTTCTATATCCGCCTTTTTATACGCAGGAGAGTAGGCATGGACTTCTTTACCCATTTCAGCGGCTAATTTGGCTTCCCATACCGAACTTGCGGTTGCGCCATGTAAATATGGTTTAATGATGTCGAAGCTCGACCACATTGAAAACCCTTTCAAAGCCAGAATGATTCTAACACCTGACTCGTCTTGTACACGCTTCATCAACTCAAGGTTTCGGATGAGTTTTTCCTCTTCCAGCACATAGCAAGGAGAAGGGATATCTGTTCGTTGCGTTAAGTCTGCCAACCTTTATTTGCTCCAGTTACAGTGTTCTGTTACTTAGTGAATGGGCTGCTATCACACTCAAGTACATGCCAAGGAAGGCCGTGCTCGTTTAGCATATCCATGAATGGGTCTGGATCAAATTGTTCCATGTTCCAAACACCGTTTTCTTTCCAAGTGCCGTTTAGCATTAGCGCAGCCCCAATCATGGCTGGAACACCTGTAGTGTAAGACACCGCTTGTGCACCCACTTCATCGTTACACTTAGCATGTTCACAGTTGTTGTAGATGAAAATGGTTTTTTCTTTACCATCTTTCACGCCAGTAATGTAAGTACCGATACAGGTCATGCCGGTATAGCCTTCAGCTAGTGAACCTGGGTTAGGTAATACAGCCTTCAAGAACTCTAAAGGCACCACTTTTTGGCCTTGGAATTCAACTGGTTCAATGCTGGTCATGCCTACGCCTTCTAAAACACGAAGGTGTGTGAGGTATTCATCACCAAAGGTCATCCAAAAACGCGCACGTTTTAGGGTAGGGAAGTGCTTAACCAAAGATTCCAATTCTTCATGGAACATCAAGTATGACGCGCGCACACCAATATTTTGGTAATCTAAATCTTCACGCACGCTGAGTGGATCGGTTTCTTTCCACTCGCCATTTTCCCAGAAACGACCACGTTGAGTAATTTCACGAATATTGATTTCAGGGTTGAAGTTGGTTGCAAACGCTTGACCATGATCACCACCATTACAATCAACAATATCCAAATAGTGAATTTCGTCGAAATAGTGCTTAGCAGCGTAAGCGGTGTACACGTTGGTTACACCTGGATCGAAACCACTGCCTAACAACGCCATAATGCCAGCGTCTTTAAATTTCTGCTGGTAAGCCCACTGCCAAGAGTATTCGAATTTTGCTTCGTCTTTTGGTTCGTAGTTTGCGGTATCAAGGTAGTCGGTGTTAGTGGCTAAACACGCGTCCATAATAGGCAAATCTTGATACGGTAATGCAAGGTTAATTACTAAGTCAGGCTTAACATCATTAATAAGCGCTTCTACTTCTTTGGCGTTATCGGCATCAAGGGCGAATACGCCTTTAACGCGGTCTGCACCCACTTCTTGTTGCAATGCTTCACACTTAGACACAGTGCGGCTGGCAAGAAAAATTTCGTCAAAGTGCTGAGGTAAACGTGCACACTTTTTTACGGTTACTGAGGCAACGCCGCCAGCACCAATAATTAAAACGCGAGACATAATAATTAATCCCTAAATAAGCTAATGAATTTTGGGCTGAATGCTAGCAGACGATACCAAATTGGCAAGCAAAGACAGCATAGGTTCGACAAAAAATAGTCATCGTTAACACAAGGAAAACGAATAAGCGTAATTTATACGCGATAACGCCTATTCTGGCATTGTATTGATGGGAGGGGAAACCACAATTTTGTCGCCCACTCGATAATAAGGATAGAGTAAAAGTTTTTCCTCGTCATTGGGGCAAGCAGCACTGATGGCGATAGCATCCAAGCGGGTGTGCTTTTGCGTTTCAACCGTCGCGGCATAAACGAGAATACTGTAACTTTCAGAGTCTGTAGTAGTGTCGATGATTCGCCACTGCAAACACTCTATAAGTTGACTTTCATCGATACGATAATGGGTTTCTTCGCTAAACAAACAACCGACTTTGCCATTTTCATAGATAGCCGCGAAGGGATAGAAGACGGAACTGGTAGAAAGTACCAGTTCGCATAACTTGAGCGCCCTAGAAACCAATATATTTAAAGGGGGAGGTAAGCTACTTGTTCCTTTTATCACGGTGCATCTCCTAACGATTATTGCGTTTGAACGAAAGCTATGAGTAACGCGAAGCTAGATACAACCAGGCTGTGCTTGTAGAAAATATTCCCCACAACCTCGATATTAGGTTAAACGAATGTGTAGGTCTATAAGATCAAGGGATTTTATTTTTTCTGGCGCCCTGAATTCCACCAGTATGAACAATAATAAGTGTTTGTCCTTTTTTAAATGCCCCTTTTTCACATGCATTGGTCGAGAGATTCGTTGAAGCAAAATTTGCTAGCAAGTGCTTAAGTGCCCAAAACATTTTTCCAGAGTAAACCCCTTCAATTTCAAAAGGCATTGTTTGATTGAAGTTTTCACAGAATGCCTTCAAGTACGGGGGGATTTTCCCGTATCCGCCACAGTGAAAATCATGATTGATGCTGAATTGGCTTTTTGAGCAAGCACTAAGGGCTGATGTATGAGTGGGTGTAGAAGTATGAGCAAGATTAAAAGCAAGCCCCGGCTCAAGAAACTTTTCTACGAGTCCTTCTAGATATCCTTCTCCTTTTAATACGCCAATGCCAATAGCGTGTTGGTGGGGTGATAATGCAGAGGTTAACCCTGCCAAGGTCGTGCCACTGGCAACAGGAGCAATAATACGGTCGAAAGGGATATCTATTTCGTTTACGACTTCTTGCACGCCTTTTAGCGCCGCCATTTGGCTGCCACCTTCAGGAATAATCAACGCATCGGGAAACTGAGTTCGTAGGCTCGCTAAATAAGTAGGCTCATCCCTTTGCTGATAGGTTTTTTTATTTACGTAGTGAACTTGAGCGCCCCATTTCACTAAATCCTGAATCATTGGGCTGGGGTGTTTTGTGTAGTCGCCGCGAATAATAGCGTGAAAAGGCACATTTAGCTGATGACATAAATAACCCAAAGCATGCAGATGGTTGGAAAACCCACCGCCAAAACTGACTACTGAGGAAGGTAGCTGGGTGTTCAAATCCGAGCGGAAACCCGCCTGCGAATTTAAAGCCATTTCTTGGTGCGTCAAAAGAGCAAACGCGTACTTTAATTTACGCCATTTGTTGCCTGAAATGACGGGATGTATTTTATCGTCCCGCTTAACAAACATTGATACATGTTCAGCACCCTCCCAGTCTGGCGCAAAGGGCTCTAGTGGCGAGGGTAAACATAGGGCATCAGCAAAACTTTCAAAATTCAAAACAAGCTATTCAAATGATCAATGTGGCAATTCCAACAGTATAACTAGAAGATAGATAAAGAAGGTACATGTATATGTTTCAACGTCGTTATTCCACTTTAAAGCTCGTCATCGTATTGGGAATATCACTTGTGGTTTTGTCGAAAAATGTGCTGGCGCAAAGCGTGCCTGATTATGTCACCAAACAAGTGCCCGAGGCGCAAGTTGTGGGTAATGCAATGTTTACGTATATGTTTTGGGACGTGTACGACGCTACGCTCTATGCGCCGAAGGGACAGTGGCAGTCTGACGCTCCTTTTGCATTAAAGCTTGATTATCAAAGAAGTCTAGACGGTAAAAAGATAGCACAGCGTTCAGTAGATGAAATGCGTAAGCAAGGTATTAGCGACGAAGCAATGTTAAGTGAATGGCGAGACAAAATGGCGGCGCTTTTCCCCGATGTTGAAGACGGTGACGTGATTACTGGTGTGGCTACCTCAGACCAAGCCAGTGAGTTTTATATCAATGGTGAGCTAGCTGGGACTATTGAAGACACAAACTTTACACAGTCTTTTTTCGACATTTGGCTGTCAGAAAAAACCTCTGAACCCAAATTACGTAAGGCCTTGTTACAAAAATAATAAGTCCATGCTTTATTAATTATGGGCAGCGATTCTAAGCGCGTTAAAAAGCTTATCAAATAAGCCCAAGAATAAAGACTATAAACAAAAATATTAGTTAAAAATATCAGCTTAAAGCATCAACCTATATAAACAAAAAGCGCACAGCAAGCGCAGTGAACGGCATTCATTTGGCGAAATATTTATTAAAAAAAATAAGTCGCTAAGCAGACAGCCATATAAACCAAAATCGAGGTCATTATGAAATTTATACAGCGCACGGTATTAGTCGGGCTTTTATCTTGCCTTACTCTTATAGCCGGATGTTCTACATCGGTAGATGGCAATACTTACAAACAAGTTTCACCCACTTTTAATATTGAGGAATTTTTTGCTGGCAACGTTCGGGCTTGGGGCATAGTACAAAATCGTTCTGGCGAAGTGGTTCAGCGCTTTGTGGTAGATATTGAAGGTAAAAACGAGGGCGGTACATTAACGCTAGATGAAACATTCACCTACGGCGTAGGTGAAGGGCCAAAAACTCGTACGTGGAAAATTGTTAAACAGGCCGATGGCACCTACGTGGGCAACGCGGGCGATATTGATGGCCCTGCAACAGGCACTTCATACGGCAACGCATTTAACTTTCATTACAATATGGACTTACCGGTTGATGATACAACCTATGCAGTTACCTTCGATGATTGGTTTTGGGCATTTGACGATAGCGCCATGATGAACCGCTCATACATTAGAAAATTTGGCGTGGTAATGGCTGAGGTGACTATTTTTATGCAGAAACAAAGCTAGTGTCGATTTAACAGTTTATCAAAGCATTAACGGGGGAAGGTGAATACTACGCCCAACCCGTGCCCTTGCATAAGCGGGTCGTGCACGAACCAGAGTTTACCTTTGTGCAGTTTAATAATTGCCGAAACAAGCGATAACCCCAACCCGTTCCCTTCACAGGTTCTGCTTTTATCAGCTTGGAAGAAACGACGTTCTAAACTATCAAGTTCATGTTCATCAACTCCCTTCCCATTATCATTCACGCTGATAATCACATTGGAAGACGTGGCGGTAAGTTGTAACGTAACGGTTCCGCCATCAGGCGTGTATTTTATGGCGTTATCTAGCACATTCGCTACTGCTTGAAACAGTAGGTTTGGGTCGCCGTAGAACTGAATTTTAGACAGTTGGCTAATAAGTTTAATATCTCGGTCTTCGGCCAATGGCTGATATAAATCCTCTACATCGGTTACCATGTCGCTTAGCTCGGTTTCACAAAACCCTTCTTTTTTGTGTACCGTTTCTAGTTTGCTAATGCGCAAAAGACTATTGAACATATTTAACAGTTTGTCAGCTTCGTAGGTAGTTTCGTGCCGTAGCTTTTCATCACCAATATGCTCTAAATTATTGCGTAAGCGTGCCAGCGGAGTACGCAAGTCGTGGGCAATACTGTCGCTTACTGACTTTATATTGTTCACTGCACTTTCAATGGTATCGAGCATATGATTGAACACAACAGCCAGTCGACTTAAGTCATCCCAGCTGCTGTCTATTTCCAATCGTTCTTCCAAGTTACCGGTACGGATAATGTAATCGGCAGTTTGTGCCATGCGGTTAATGCGTTTTACCACATACAGCGCGACCGCAAAGCTTATGGCTCCTAAAATACATAGCAATGCAATAATTATCCAACCAAACGTTTTACCTAGCCATTGTGCGCTGTATAAATCATCGATATTACGACCAACAAACAAAGAATAGCCGCCCCAATTTACCTCTTCATAAAGGATGCTGTTGGTTGAATCAGAGAAGGAATAGCGCGTGCTATCATGCGAGGTAATATCTTTGCCGCCAGCCAAAGCGGGTAAATTAATAATTCTTGTAAGGGTAGTGCCCGCGTCAACACTTTCACTCATGGCAGTAGGCCAAAGGGGATAGTTACCCGCGACTATTTGATTTTCACCGTCGCGAAGCACCACAATTAATCGAGAAGCTGACAGCGGGTGAGTTGTATCGGCGTGTTTCGGGCCTATCGCTAGACTGGGGGTTGCTCTCAATTGGATATTGTCAATTACCGCATCAATGCCTGCTTGTTTATGTAATAGCGTAAATGTATAGGTTTCTGCATCAACCGCAGCGCTTGCCTCACGAATAAATACATCACTGCTGGCAAGACGCCAGAAGTAGACAATAAATAAAATAGCGACAAGCGCTAACGAGGTTAGTAATACCCCAACACGGAAACTAGAACTTCGGGTGAAGTTGCCTATTGCTAACACACAACAGGATCCGCAATTCTATATCCCGTGCCTCTCACGGTTTCAATCAGAGGGACGTTGAATGCTTTATCTACTTTTTGACGCAAACGGCTAATATGCACATCGATAACATTGGTTTGCGGATCGAAGTGATAATTCCACACTTGTTCCAACAGCATGCTGCGTGTAACGACTTTCCCTTGATGGCGCAATAAGCACTCTAATAACTGAAACTCTTTTGATTGTAAGTCTATTTCAGTATCACCTCGTTGCACCTTCCTGTTCACTAGGTCAAGCGTAAGATCACCCACTTTGATTAGTGTCTTATCGCCACTTTCACGTTCTCTTCCTGCCAGCCCTTCAACACGGGCAAGTAGCTCTTCAAACGCAAAGGGTTTGGTCAAGTAATCGTTAGCGCCTGAACGTAAACCTCGCACTTTATCTTCTACTTGGCTTTTCGCACTAAGCAGTAGTACAGGGGTAAGTACGTTGTCATTTCGTAAACGTTCCAAGATGGTAAAGCCGTCTAACAAAGGAAGCATTACATCTAATACAATAACGTCTACATCTTCGGACAAAGCTTCAGCTAAGCCCTTTTCGCCATCACGCGCCGCAATGCAGCTGTGCCCTTCACCAATAAATCCTTTTTCAATGTGAGCGGCAACTTTGGGATCATCTTCAACAAGTAGCACATTCATGATTTTGGTACTTCTAATTAATGGAGTTAAATATCAACGTTTATACATTCAATCTATCGTGTTGCGATCACTTTGGGTTGCTATCAGCACCCCTATTAAAACGGACGTTGGCGTTATATGGCGTAAAATGTTGAATGTCCCCACGCGCACATTTCATCTGTACTTCATGCCAGTATTCCGGGGTCATTAGGTCGCCATGTAGCGACTTTAAAATATCTTTAAGTTTCCGTTTTCCAACAATAAAATGCTCAAACTGCTCTGGGAAAACGTCACTAGGTCCAACCGACAACATGTCCATCGCATAAGGGTCATCTGATTTGGGTAGCGCCCTAAAATGACGTTCGTTCATTAAACATATTTCATCATAGTCGTAAAAGATAACTCTGCCATGTCGCGTGATACCGAAATTTTTATGCAGCATGTCGCCAGGGAAAATATTTGCCATGGCTATTTGTTTAATACATAGCCCTAACTCGTTTAATGCGCTACGTACTTTATCTTCATCTTCTTCTTGTTGAAGGTACAAATTAAGCGGAGTCATCTTACGTTCTATATACAAGTGCTTAATGACCAGCTCGTCTTCGGTAAATTCAAGGCTAGAAGCGCATGTTTCCTTTAACTCTTCAATGAGTAATGGGTCGATGCGAGACAAGGGAAAGCGAAAGTTAACGTACTCATGGGTGTCTGCCATTCGTCCCACTCGATCTGACATCTTCACCAACCGGTAGCAGTCTTTAACATGCTCTCGGGTGATCTTCTTACTTTCGGCAAATTCATCTTTTATAATTTTAAATACCACACCATATGAGGGCAGGTGGAACACCATCATCACCAATCCTCTTATACCAGGTGCGGCCTCGAAGTGATCATCGGAGGTAGCCATATGGTCGAGGAAATTACGATAGAAGACTGTTTTCCCGTGCTTGTAGTGACCCAGCGCCATATAGAGCTCAAAGTGTTTTTTGTTGGGTAATAGTTCTTGCAGAAACGCAGCGACTTCTGCTGGGTTTTGGGTATCAGCCATGAAGTAGCTTCTGGCAAAGCCGAAGATAACGCTTAAATCACTTCTGTGTGTAAGCAGAGCATCTACGAACAAGGTATGTTCATCACTGCGTTGCAAAGAGATTACAAAAGGGAGGGTTTCTTCAGGCATGCATATTCTGCCAATGAGATATGCCGATTTCCCCCTAAAAAACGTGGGCTTTAAAAGCTCAACCGTATGAACACTGGCCAATTGCCGTGTGGTTAATCGCTTTCTAAGTGCTTCTTCAAGGTTTTGCATGTCACGTTCGTAGTTT
Source organism: Alteromonas sp. 38 (assembly GCF_902506055.1). Lineage (NCBI taxonomy): Bacteria > Pseudomonadati > Pseudomonadota > Gammaproteobacteria > Alteromonadales > Alteromonadaceae > Alteromonas > Alteromonas sp. 38. The sequence continues at coordinate 3,655,306 of NZ_LR733300.1, read as the reverse complement.
TCAAAAGGGATACCATAGCGATAGATTTTGAAAATAGACACGTACATCTCGCGCACCGTGGTGGTGGTATCGAAGCTGTGAATGACTTTATCTCGGTCTTGTCCGGGTAAAAAGCAGCGACTGGGCAATACAAACATCATGCTGTTGTCTATTTTTCGGTGTTTGAATAAACGCCCGATCACAGAGTTATAAAAGGTTTCGGCTAGCTCAAATTGTGGGTGGCCTTCAAGTTGTCGTGCGAAGGTTTTCTTTAAGTCTTGCCAAAACTCGTCATTTTTCTTGTGCACTTCAGTTAGGTGGTAAACATCGGCAATGGCATCTGAAAGGCTTTGTTCGTAAATGGTAATGCGCTCTTTCGATGCTAGCTGAATTTCTTTCCATTGGCCTTGTTCAAACCGTGATTGGGCACCTCTCGTAATACGAGTAAACCAACGATAGCTCTTATCAAAATGGGAAAGAACTTGATAAGCAACTTTTTTAGAAAGGGTTACATCCAGCATAATTTAACCTTTAACAATATGTGATATTCGATGCGGCGCTCTGTGCTTTGTTTTTAATTTTGGCTGCATATACCTTCTAAAGTAACAAATATTTACGATAAGCTACTGGAAAATTGGCCTAAAAGTGTTTTTTTATACTTTCGTTTAATATAATCTTAAGCCTACTTTCTTCATCCATGTTTTCGACAATATATTCAACGCTGCTAATTTTATGTGGCGATGTATGTACTAGTAGATTACTAAGAGTAGACCATGAGCTTTAACATTCTGATTTGTGATGATTCGGCGCTAGCAAGAAAAATGGCGCGCCGTAACTTGCCCGATGGATTAGCGAGTGAAATTTATGAAGCATCAAATGGTGTAGATGCGCTCGAGATAATGGGGCATCATCGCATCGATTTAGTGTTGCTAGATTTAACCATGCCGATACTCGATGGGGTAGGCGTACTTGAAGAAATAAAGCGCCGAAAAATAGAAGTGTTTGTTGTGGTCATTTCAGGTGATATCCAACCGGTGATGCAAAACCGTGTGATGGAGTTGGGCGCGCTCGCTTTTATTGAAAAGCCGCTTAAACGCCTACCTTTAGAAACCACATTAAAGCGTTATGGATTTATTCTGCCAGAAACCATGGTGTGCTAAACAAACACCCTAGCGGGTAGTGATATTGAGTGTTCATACACTAATAAATACAAAAAAAGGAGCTCATTTGAGCTCCTTTTTGCGTTTAGGTTTGTGCTAACTTTTGTAGCGCTAATGAATGCTTGTGCTATTCAAACCAATGGCGGGTTCTATTCGCGAACCATACCAGTGATAACATAACTGGTACTTCAACCAGCACTCCAACAACAGTTGCGAGGGCAGCACCGCTATGTAAGCCAAATAAGGAAATGGCAACAGCAACGGCGAGCTCGAAAAAGTTAGACGTACCAATCATGCAAGCAGGTGCGGCAACATTGTGAGGTAGTTTCATTTTTTTCGCCGCAAAATAGGCTATCGCAAATATCCCGTAGGTTTGAATAAGCAACGGAATAGCAATTAGCACAATGTCTTGAGGCTGAGCCAATATTGTTTCTGCTTGAAAGCCAAACAGTAAAACAATGGTAATTAGCAACCCAAGTACCGAGAATGGCTTAAAGCGTTCGATAATAGCGGTAACTGCTTGCTCGCCTTTTTTCTCCATCTTCTTACGTGTAATAACCCCAGCGATGAGCGGCAATACCACATATAGCACCACAGATAGAATTAATGTATCCCAGGGGACTGTGATATCGGTAACACCCAGTAACATAGCCGTGATAGGGGCAAATAAGATAATCATTATCAAGTCGTTAATAGAGACCTGGACGAGGGTATAGTTTGCATCACCTTTTGTTAAATGGCTCCATACAAATACCATGGCAGTACACGGTGCTACGCCTAGTAAAATCATACCGGCGATATATTCAGTGGCCGTTTGTGGGTCTACCCAGTCGGCGAAAATGCCTTTGAAGAATAACCAGCCAAGTAGCGCCATTGTGAAAGGCTTTATTAACCAGTTCACTACTAAGGTGAGCACCAGCCCTTTGGGCTTTTTACCCACATCTTTTATGGATGAAAAATCAATTTGAATCATCATTGGGTAAATCATGAGCCAAATTAGTACAGCAATCACCAAATTAACGTGAGCATATTCAAGGCTAGCTACTAGCGCAAAGAAGTCTGGAAAAAGACTGCCGATGCTTACACCTGCAATAATACAAAGTCCTACCCATACGGATAGGTATCGTTCGAAAAATCCCATGAGACAGTGTCCTTAATGGTTTTAATGTCTTTCGTGTTGATAGTACGTGCGAGTATCGCGTCGACTAAATCGTTTTTTGGTTAACCCGTTTGCTCAATTCTTCTGCGCTTTCAACGCGCTCAGAATAGCGATTAACAAGGTGATCTTTGTTGTCGCGGGTCAGCAGGGTAAATTTCACCAGTTCTTCAACTACATCCACGATGCGGTTGTAGTAAGAAGATGGCTTCATCCGGCCATTGTCTTCAAATTCTAAAAAGGCTTTTGCCACCGAAGACTGGTTAGGAATGGTCAGCATGCGCATCCAGCGACCAAGCACACGCATTTGATTCACTGCGTTGAACGATTGAGAGCCACCACTGACTTGCATTACAGCTAAGGTTTTCCCTTGAGTTGGGCGCACCGCGCCAATGCTCAAGGGTACCCAATCGATAATACTTTTAATAATGCCTGTCATACTGCCGTGCCGTTCAGGCGAGCACCAAATTTGCCCCTCAGACCACATCATGAGCTCGCGAAGCTCTTTTACTTTTGGGTGGGTGTCATCCTCTGTGTCTGGTTGTGGCAAACCTCTAGGGTCAAAAATTTTAGCTTCACAACCATAGTATTCAAGCAAGCGCGCACTTTCTTCAATTACTAAACGGCTGTAAGAGCGCTCTCTTAACGAGCCGTAAAGCAACAATATACGCGGTTTGTGTTCAGAATACGTTTTTGCGAAGTCTTCAGCTGTAGGTGCAGGCGTAACGCTTGTCACTAAGTTATCAGAAGGTGATATTTTTTCCGACATTACTGAGCTCCTTTTTCCTGAAGCGCCTTTTTAACGTCTTCGATAGCAAGGTTACGAGATGCAATATCGCTTAGTGCGGCAACGCGGCTTTCGATAATATCGATGGTGTTGTAGAACGCTTGGGCTTTGTCTTCTTCACTACCTTCTAATTTCGAAGGATCTTCAAGACCCCAGTGCAACTTCAGAGAGTTGCCAAAGTAAACAGGACAAGCTTCACCCGCTGCTGAGTCACACACGGTAATGACGATGTCAGGTTGGTAGTCTTCAAAGTCGTCCCACGACTGGCTTTTAAGACCGTCGGTACTATAGCCACGCTCGGCAAGGTACTTTACTGACAACGGATGTACTTCACCCACAGGCTGGCTACCAGCACTACGTGCTTCTAACGATGAATTGCTTGAAGCATTAGTAATGGCTTCGCAAAGGATGCTACGGCAACGATTGTGCGTGCAGATATACAATATTTTCATTACAAAAATCCTGATGGTTTACGTCACATATTTGAAAAAAGTAAGAAGGGCGTTTAACAGCCCGCGTCACATTTAAGGTTGTTTAGCGCATCGCTAATATAGCCAGGGTTATTTGTGGCAGATAAATGAATCACTTCTTTGGCCCATGCGGGAAGCGCTGGGTTGAGGCGGTAATAAACCCACTTACCACGTCGGTCGTCAGTCACTAGCCCGCATTTACGTAAATCGGCCAGATGACGCGATATTTTGGGTTGGCTAAGATTGAGCGCGTCGGTTAAATCACACACACAAAGTTCGTCTTTAACACAAAGCATAAGCAGTGTTTTTAGCCGAGTTTCTTCCGCTAAACATTTAAACAATGAAAGTGGTGAAAGCGAAACGCATGAAGTAGAAGTTGCTGCAGTCATCATTTATCTCAAATACGCTAAATCATATATGTTGGTATCGTATATGAATTTTCGTATGTGTCAAACTTAAATGATGTTTTACTATGCTCTTGGTGATGTCGCTACCAAAATACAATTAAAAATTATTGTTCAAGAGGCTCTACCTGTGGCGTTACAGAGGTAACGAGTTGAGCATTGTGGGTTTGGTTAAAGTCATCTATGACGGTATTAATAAATTGAAACCAGGTTTGATTCGGCTGCCAGATGGCCAGTAAGTCTTGTTTAGCCAATAGCTCTGATTCACCTAATGCGGTAATGCGGTACAAATAGGTAAATACGGCACCTCGCCAATTCAATTTACAATGAGTAAGCACCTTATCATCGGTTGAATTTTCTTGAGCCATATAGCCCGTATAGTCTTTGAAATTAGCGAGGGTAGGGTGTTCCCATTCAACTTGAATGTTGTGATAGTCAAGCGATAGTGCTTCAACCATTAGCTTTTCTTGCCCTCGCTCGCCGGGAATTAGATCTATAACCCTACTTATCCCTTCGTCTTTCAATAATTGAAAATGCGCAGCAGAAGGCAAACCAGAACTAACCATACGGTCGTTATTAACTTGATAGTTGGTTAGTGAGTCGAGAGTGACTTCAATATGAGGCTTAGTTTCTGCGCTAGCGTTAGCTTCTGCGTTTTTTCGTTTTGTGCTTTCAGCTACTTGGTTCGCGCATGCATTACTCAGCGTAAATGCGATAGATAAAACTGACGCCAAAGCGACTAACATTTTCATTATAAGGTCTCTTTATTGATATTTTTAAAAGGGGTAAAACCATTAACGATTAAAGCGTTACTCTTTGCTTGCATCTTTATGTTTTTCATAACGGTCCATAGCATCTTTTAACGAATTATAGCTTTCTTTTAGCTCAGGGTTGTCGACAATTAATGAACGCAGGTGCATTTGTGATTCAATACGCATGACGCGGGTTTGAATATCAACAAGGCCTTCGTCTGGAAGCCTGCCGCCTGTTGCCATTGCAGTACCAATAAGCTGTGTTCTTTTCGCTTTTATATAACGAGATTCACACTCTTTTCGCTTTATTTTTGAGCCTTTTGGTGCTCGGTAACGACAAATAACTTCGAACTCAGGTACATCATTGTACTTGTTGAAAACATCGAAAAATTCGTATGAGCGCTGCTTGATAGCGTACTTTAATTGATGCAATTTAAGTTTAGCGGTGACTTCTATGGTTTCAATGTCGTTTTCTTTTTCAGGTACCTGCTCAGAATCTGCTTTACTAAAACAGGGGGCGGACGCAGAAAGTAACAACAGGGTAATTAGTACGTTTAGCTGTTGTTTCATTTTATTTTTCATTAAATTACAAATCCTTTTGCATGATGTAAACACACTAATACACTTTTCTGATCGATAGCAAGTGCACTATGTATTTGATGATTTTTTAACGATTGATTACGAAGGGGCAGTTGGATTAAATAACGTAAAATACTTCCTGCTTAGCCAAATAATAAAAGGGACGCCGATTAAACTTGGCAATACCCAACTTCCTAGCTGAAGTAAGGGGAGGCTTTGAAATAGGCTGCGGCCACCGAAAGCGAAAAATGCCGTGTAGGCTCCAATGCCTGAGCCAATAATATGCCCGATGTGTTGAATGACCCATGCTCCTTTGGCAATGTCTTTTTTGAATGCATATCGCGCAATACCAATGCTGTTAAATAGTGCGATAGGCGCAAAAATTTGGGTCAGTGTAATGTTGTATTTTATGCCTTGATACAACGCAATACTGGCTACAAAAAATAGTGCAGTGGGTAACCATAAGTATTCAACCTTACGAAGCTCACCTCGGTTAACTTTTACCTCTAAGACTCTTTTAGCGTGCCTGACATTGTTCCAAACCAGAAGGCTTAGCATGAGCAAGAAGATATACTGGCCTTGAAGGTAAGCAAGAAAATACTCAACAGTTTCAAAGTGCGCCGGCATCGTCGGAAAGATAAGAAGGGGCGCAAGCAGCACTAATGACGAGCTAACTACACCACTGACTGATGTCAACGTCATCGTGGCCAGATAAATATTACCTATCTTTTTATGTTGTTTTCCGCCTTTTTTGGTAAAACATGGTCCCCAAAAAAGTAACAGTGAACTTGCACCGCAAATAATGTGAAATAGAACGATAGCGCTGTGAATGTTTTGCATGACTTACACCTTAAATGTTTGATGTAGTCAGTTTGCCAATATCTTCTCTCTAGTATTAGTGCCGAAGGTCACAAGATAAAAAGTGACTTTTGGCCTATGTATTTATCGTCGCTTGAGGCAATAATAGGCGTATGAAAATACTCAAATTTTTTGACTTCGAAAGGACAAGCGCACTCATAACTTGGCTATTTGTGAGCAGTTCTGCACTTTATTACTCGTTTTCACACTATGGCGTCTCGTCGTCTAGGCCTTGGCTAACTAGTGCTGTAGTGGGTGGAATAGCATTGTGTTTTAGTGTTGTTACACGGCGAGATATGTCGTTTCCTCAGTGGCGAATACCATTGTTGGTCACATTGTATGTGCTGTCGGTGACTAGCTTATTTTTATTACCCTACAGTTATCTCGCTATTTTTCTGGTGATATGGTCAGCTTTGCTGCCCTACTATCTAGCGTGGAAAATATGTTTGGCTGTTTCTGTTATAGCCGCTTTACCGCTAGGATTGATCCACTCGTTTTATTGGCAAGACAGTTATGCATTGCTTACTGCCGCTCTATTCTGGACGTTCAATTTATTTGCCATGATGATGTCAAACGTGGCTATTAAAGAGAAGGTGGCCAGAGAAAAGTCTGATGAATTGAATCGCCAGTTAACGAGCGCTCAACAACTTATACGACAAGCTGGGCAGCAGGACGAAAGGCTGCGCATTGCCAGAAATATTCACGATGTACTTGGTCATCACTTAACGGCGCTTACCATTAATTTGCAGGTGGCGTCTCATAAAGCTAACGCTAGCGGGCTAGATGAAGTAAAGGCGCATGTCGATCAGTGCCATAGCTTAGCTAAGCTGCTACTTTCTGATGTAAGAGAAGCGGTGTCCGATATTCGTGAAAATGCGGCCTTGGATTGGCAGCAAGCGGTGAGGGCTCTGTTTAAAGATTTGCCTCGGCCAAGCCTGCAACTATCGATTGCAGATAATGTCAAAATTGAAGATGTGACCACCGCTGATACCTTACTTCGTTGCGTACAAGAAAGCCTAACGAATACCATTAAACACACTCAGTCTGCGCAACTGCGTGTCAGTTTAACCAAGCATAAAAATAGCTATTGGTTGAAACTACAAGATGAACAAGTACAGGCCGAAAGCCCTGTAAAAAAGGGTAATGGATTAACCGGAATGGTAGAGCGAGTAGAGCAGACTGGTGGAACAATGAAATTCGGCTTTAACAACCAAGGTTTTCTTATTGATATTTTATTGCCGGAGCCAATATGAGTATTCGTGTTGTATTAGTTGAAGATCAAATGTTAGTGCGACAAGGAATACGCTCTTTATTGGCATTGGATGACAGTGTAGAAGTCGTGGCCGAGTGTGATGATGGTGCCCATGTTATTGATGCACTTAACGCTAATAGAGCAGATATTGTATTAATGGATATTCGTATGCCCGAGATGACGGGTATTGATGCTTTGCGTGCAATGCGAAAGCATAACATTGATACCCCCGTTATTATGCTAACCACATTTGACGATCATGAACTGGTTACTCAAGCGATGCAGTCGGGGGCGAAAGGGTATTTGCTTAAAGATGTCTCACTTGAAACCTTAATTGACGCAATTAAGTCCGTCGTTAATGGGGATACCCTCATTCAACCAAGTGTTACCGAAAAAGTACTTAAAGGGTTACAAGGGTTAGAAGTTAACTTCGAGTCGTTTGAACAGCCAGAAGCTTTAAGCCGAAAAGAAATAGAAATTTTACGTTTGGTGGCCGCTGGTTATAGCAATAAAGAAATATCTGAGGCTATGTTCAAGTCAACCGGGACGGTTAAGAACCAAGTGTCTGCCATTATGGCGAAAATGGGCGTGCGAGACAGAACTCGAGCCGTGCTTAAAGCATTAGAGTGGGGATGGTTGTAAATAGGGAAGATAACTATAGAAGAAAAATAAACAAGACCCGCTTGGGTTCTTCACCGCGGGTCTTGTTGAGTATTACACGACAAATTTAGTGGTTAAGCGCTATTTATCCATGTGCACAACAGAACGAATACTTTCGCCTTTATGCATTAAATCGAACGCATCATTGATGTCATCAAGCCCCATTGTGTGTGTAATGAATTCTTGTAAGCCAAATTCACCATCTAGGTAGCGTTCAACAATACCAGGTAGTTCAGAGCGACCTTTCACACCGCCAAAAGCAGAACCACGCCATACTCTGCCTGTTACTAACTGGAATGGACGAGTAGATATTTCCTGGCCTGCACCGGCTACTCCAATGATCACCGATTCGCCCCAACCTTTGTGGCAGCACTCGAGTGCAGAACGCATCACATTCACGTTACCGATACACTCAAAGGAGTAATCTACGCCGCCGTCGGTCATTTCAACTATCACTTCCTGAATAGGTTTGTCGAAATTTTTAGGGTTAACAAGGTCGGTAGAACCAAGTTGCTTAGCAAGGTCGAATTTACTTTCGTTAATATCAATACCGATAATACGACTAGCGCCCGCCATACGTGCACCAATAATAGCTGAAAGCCCAATGCCGCCTAAGCCAAATATAGCAACGGTATCTCCTTCTTTTACCTTAGCAGTATTAAGCACAGCGCCCATACCCGTGGTAACGCCACAGCCTAACAAGCAGACTTCTTCAAGAGGCGCTGATTTATTCACTTTAGCCAAAGAAATTTCTGGCAATACGGTGTATTCAGAAAAAGTAGAACACCCCATGTAATGGTAAATTGGCTCACCGTCTTTCGAGAAACGACTGGTGCCATCTGGCATCAAACCTTTACCTTGGGTTTCACGAACCGCTTGGCATAAGTTAGTTTTGCCAGACGTACAGAATTTACATTCACCGCATTCCGCTGTGTATAAAGGAATAACATGGTCGCCTACTTCAACAGACGTTACCCCTTCACCTACCATTTCTACAATACCGCCACCTTCGTGGCCAAGTACTGAAGGAAACACACCTTCTGGATCATCACCTGAAAGTGTAAACGCATCGGTATGGCATACGCCACTGGCAACAATACGTACTAGCACTTCGCCTTTTTTCGGAAGTTCAACATCAATCTCTTCCATTTTTAACGGTTCACCAGCGGCCCACGCAACGGCTGCTTTAGACTTAATATGTGTCTGTCCATCTTTCAATGCTAATGACATGGCATGCTCCTAAATTAAAGTGGGTAGATAAACAACACGATGTCGTTACCTATAATTTCTTACGTTATGGAACAGATTATAGACCTGAGACTCTGCTTTATAAATACAGATTTGGTAATTCATTATTACTTGAGTGTAATAATTTGTTGGTGTTTAATTGTAAGCTAATGGCGTCTTCTAAGAACTTTTATTGACCATAGCGCCATGCTAGAAATAATTGCATCAATAAAGGTAAACGCCATGACATGGGAAGGTATAGTAGAATTTTGTGCGGTGGCCAGTACTGGCAGCTTTACAGCGGCCGCTACTAAGTTAGACACGTCGGGCGCGCAAATAAGTAGAAAAGTCGCCAATGTAGAAAAGCGTTTGGGGGTTAAGTTATTTAACCGTACCACCCGAAGTGTGTCACTCACTCAAGCCGGGCATATTTATTTTGAACAATGCCAACCCGCATTAAAAGCACTAGAAGAGGCTGAGCTCAATATTAGTCAACTTCAAAAAGTACCCCAAGGGCTTATTAAGCTCACCGCTCCGGTTGCCTTTGGCGAAGCCTTTATCGCCCCGCTTATAAATCAATTTTTAAAAAAATACGAAGGCATAGAAGTAGAGTGTCGTTTTACTAACGACACGATGGATATTATTGATGAAGGTTATGACCTAGCCATACGCATAGGTAATTTAGAAGATTCTACGTTGGTGGCCAAAAAGCTGGCTACCCGACAGCTATATGTGTGCGCCAGCCCTGAATATTTAAATGCCTTCCCTGCACCCAATAGTACCGAAATGATTAGCGAACATCAGTGCTTAGTAGGATCTCAGCCCCATTGGCGGTTTAATCATGACGGGCAAGCGCAAACCGTGCGTGTTAGGGGAAGAGTGAAGTATAACAGTGGTAATGCCCTACATCATGCTGCATTGGCCGGACTGGGTTTAGTACAGCTTCCAGGATTCTATGTGCGTGAGTCGTTAGCAGCAGGCAAGTTAATGGAAGTGCTATCATCATATCGAGATAAGCGAGAAGCGGTATGGGCATTGTTTCCATCGAACAGGCATTTAGTGCCAAAAATTCGCTTGTTAGTTGATTTTCTATCTGCACAATTAATTGATGATGATTAGTTTTTGCTACTCGATTCTAGCATCGCCTGATTGATTATCGCTTAAATCGAAACGTGAAATGTTTTGTGTTTCATTTTTTGCAATACAGTATAGTGAAAACTGCGGTTGACAGATAGACGTCTATACGGCAAATTGACCCTATGAAAACGATTCTTCTTATTGGCACTATCAGCATTATGATTACCACCTTAAAACGGGCGGTCGCTGGCTAGTGCAAGTAAGCATAAGACAACGAAAGCCCGCCCTCACAGAGAGCGGGCTTTTTTTTACTCACGTCATAGTAACCGATTTAAAGCAGTAACCTGGCGTAACCGATATAGGAGCAGCACATGAAAGTCTTAAAGTTTGGGGGCTCATCACTTGCCGACGCACCGCGCTACTTGCGCGTGAACGACATTAGCACGGCCACCCACCAAACCGATGGCGCTGCAGTGGTACTTTCTGCCCCTAAAGGGGTAACGAATGCATTGTCACTTTTATGTGAGCAGGCAGCCGCTGGCGAAGATTTCCACCCTCTATTTGACAAATTGACGTCTACCGTGACGGGTATTGCTGATGCACTAAACGAAGAGCTCAGCGGCTTCGCACACGCCGATGTTACCGACTTCATTCATGCGCAACTGCGTGTACTTAATCAACACCTCGATGGTATTAAATTATTAGGTGTTGCACCTGATAATATCGCGGCAGGTATTTTAAGTATTGGTGAGTACATCTCGGTAACGTTATTTAGCGGTATCTTAAGCGCTAAAGGCGTGAAAAATCGTATTATCGACCCGGTGACTTACATCCTTGCAGAAGGTGAGTATCTAGATAGCATTGCCGATGTTTCATTAAGTAAAGCGCGCTTTACCGATGTGCCTATCGATGGTAGTGAGTTATTGGTAATGCCTGGGTTTGTTGCTGCGAACGAGGCCGGTGAAAAAGTAACACTTGGACGCAATGGCTCTGACTACTCAGCGGCTATTTTAGCGGCTTGTATCGATGCAAGTTGTTGTGAAATCTGGACTGACGTAGACGGTGTTTATAATGCCGATCCTAATCAAGTTGAAGGAGCAGTGCTGCTTGATAAGTTAACCTATCAAGAAGCTATGGAGCTTTCGTACTTTGGTGCCAAAGTACTTCACCCGAAAACTATCGGCCCCATTGCCCAGCACCATATTCCTTGTTTAATTCGTAATACGCTGAACCCCGCGGCCCCTGGCACGTTAATCAGTAATGAAGCCAGCGAAAAGTGGACGTCGGTTAAAGGCATCTCTCAACTTGATAATGTCACTATGTTCAACGTTGCAGGCCCAGGTCTTAAAGGCATGGTTGGTATGGCAAGCCGAGTGTTTGAGGTGATGTCGAATGCGAATATCTCAATAAGCCTGATCACTCAGTCTTCTTCTGAATACTCAATAAGCTTCTGTATTCAAAGTAAGGATGCTGATCGCGCGTTAAGCTTGTTAGAAGATGCATTTGCGTTAGAGTTGCAAAACCAATTGTTAGATCCTATTGAAGTGCGCCACGATTTAGCGATTGTTACCTTAGTGGGTGACGGTATGCGTCATGCGAAAGGCTTAGCGGCACGCTTCTTTAACTCGTTGGCGCAAGCTCGCGTTAATAACGTAGCGATTGCCCAAGGGTCCTCAGAGCGTTCTATTTCAACGGTTATCGAAAACAAGCGGGCGAAAAAAGCGGTGAAGGTTATCCATCAGAATTTTTTCTCAGATCGCCATACCATTGATGTGTTTTTAGTCGGGTGTGGCAACGTAGGTACCGAACTTTTAAGCCAAATTGCAAAACAGCAACCGGCTTTACTTAATCGTAATACTCAGTTGCGTGTGTACGGTATTGCAAATAGCCGTAAGTTGTTACTCAATAGTCAAGGTATAGACCTAAATCAAGACTGGAAGCCAGCATTAGATGCGGCCAGTGAAGGGCTTTCCGTTGAACGTTTACAGCAGTTTGTGAATGATAACAGCTTGGTTAACCCAGTGATTGTAGATTGTACCAGCCACGATGCTATTGCTCAGCAATATGTAGATATGATGGAAAACGGGTTCCACGTAGTAACACCGAATAAGAAAGCGAATACCAGTTCACTAGATTACTACCGTAAGTTGAAGAAAACAGCATTATCTACGAATCGTCAGTATCTATATGAAACTACGGTAGGCGCTGGATTACCGGTAATCGACAACCTTCAAAAACTATTCAGTGCAGGTGATGTATTGCATCGCTTTGAAGGCATATTATCGGGCAGTTTGTCTTACGTATTTGGCAAGTTAGAAGATGGAATGTCGCTATCTCAAGCTACAAGTACAGCGAAAGATAATGGCTATACCGAGCCAGATCCTCGTGATGACTTAAGCGGAATGGACGTTGCCCGTAAGCTTCTTATTATGGCCCGTGAAGCAGACTTAGAACTTGAGCTTTCTGATATTGAAATAGAATCGGTACTACCAGCTGGTTTTGCTGAAGACTGTTCCATTGAAGAATTCATGACACAGTTGCCTGAACTTGATGCTGAATTTGCTAAGCGTGTAGATGCAGCTAAAGCCGAAGGAAAAGTGCTTCGCTATATTGGCAGCATTGAAGGCGACAAGTGTAAGGTAATCATTCAAGCAGTACCTGCATCTAACCCATTATCGCAAGTGAAAGACGGCGAAAATGCACTGGCTATTAACAGTGACTATTATCAGCCCATCCCTTATGTGATTCGAGGCTATGGTGCGGGTGGTACGGTAACCGCTGCTGGCGTATTCGCTGATATTTTACGTACTATGCCGTGGAAGCAAATGGCCCACTAATTGGCTTTTTTAACGTTAAAGAGCCGCTGAAGTTTAAAGAGTAATTAAAGAAAAGTATTATGAAAGCATTACGAGCATATGCGCCAGCATCTATTGGCAATGTAAGTTTAGGGTTTGATGTACTAGGTGCCGCACTTGCCCCTGTCGATGGTTCGCGCTTGGGCGACGAAGTGGATATTGAAAGTGCAGATACCTTTTCGTTAACCACGGTTGGCCCTTTCGCACACAAATTGCCTGGCGACGCAGACAGCAATATTGTGACGCAATGCTATCACTACTTTTGTGCGCAAATGGAGAAAGTCGGGAAAGCGACATCACCAGTGGCGATGACTTTATCGAAAAATTTGCCAATAGGCAGCGGTTTGGGGTCGAGCGCAAGCTCTATTGTTGCCGCTTTTGTCGCATTAAACGCTTTTTATGATTATCCCTTCGATGAAGACACTTTATTGACCATGATGGGTGAACTAGAAGGGCAAATCAGCGGTAGCATTCACTACGACAATGTGGCGCCATGTTATGTTGGCGGCATGACATTGATGACTGGGGCAACATCTCCTGTAACCTTGTCGCTGCCTTTAGTGAAAGACTGGTATTATGCTATTTGTTATTCTGGCATTAGCGTATCTACGGCAGCCGCCCGCGACATATTACCCAAGCAGGTTGATATGGCCACGGCGCTCACTTTTGGTCGCCAGTTAGGGGTGTTTGTACACGCCTTGCATGCAGGTGAAAATGATCTTGCTGCCTCGGTAATGAAAGATGTAATTGCAGAACCGTATCGTAAACAGTTACTGCCGGGTTTCGATGAAGCAAGAGCCTTCAGCGAACAAGAAGGCGCGTTAGCCTTTGGTATTTCGGGTTCCGGCCCAACCGTATTCGCCGTATGTGACAGTAAAGAAAAAGCGCAGCGTATCGTTGCCTATTTAGACGAACACTATATTCAAAATGAAGATGGCTTTAGCCATGTGTGCCAAATCCCTGAGCAGGGAACCACGGTTGGCCCTATCGCTTAATGAAGTGATACAGCAGCTAGATGTTACGGCACAACGATAAAAGGTATTAAAACGTGGAATTGGTTAATTTAAAAGACGCACAGGACACTGCCTCATTCTCTGAAGCAGTTAAAAGAGGGTTAGGTAAACAACAAGGTTTGTATTTCCCTACTCATATCCCGAAATTAGACAACATTGACGAACTGCTTGAAATGCCGTTCGCGGCGCGCAGCATAGCGGTACTTCGTGCCATTATTGGTGATGAGCTTAACAATGGCGAATTAGAAGAAATCGTGAATACCGCGTTTGCTTTTGGCGCGCCGGTAGAGCAGGTAAGCGACAACATTTATACCTTGGAGCTTTTCCACGGACCGACGTTGGCGTTTAAAGATTTTGGTGGTCGCTTCATGGCGCAAACCTTATCAAGAATTAGTGAAGGTAAACCAGTCACTATTCTTACCGCCACCTCTGGCGACACGGGTGCTGCTGTAGCGCATGCGTTTCACGGTATTGAAAATATCAATGTGGTCATTCTTTTCCCTAAAGGCAAAATTAGCGCCCTGCAAGAAAAGCTGTTCACCACCCTTGGTGGCAATATCCATACAGTAGCCGTTGAATCTGATTTCGATGAATGTCAGTCGCTAGTAAAAGCTTCATTCGACGACCCAGACATTCGTGAAGGTTTACACCTTAACTCGGCGAACTCAATTAATATCAGTCGTTTGCTAGCCCAAGTATGTTATTACTTTGAAGCGGTAAGCCAATTACCTAAAGATAAGCGTGATCAACTGGTTATCTCGGTACCAAGTGGTAACTTTGGTAACTTAACCGCGGGTATGATTGCCAAATCAATGGGATTGCCAATTAAACGCTTTATCGCTGCCACTAACGCCAACGATACTGTGCCACGCTATTTAAAAACTGGCGAGTGGGCGCCGAAGAAGACTGTTGCTACTATGTCTAACGCGATGGATGTTAGCCAACCTAACAACTGGCCGCGCATTGAAGCCTTAATCGAGCAAGGCTATGTTGATAAAGGCTGCTTAAAAGGCGAAATGGTAGATGAAGAGTACACTCAGTTGGCTATGCGCCAATTAGCGCAACTGGGTTATACCAGTGAGCCTCATGCCGCTATTGCTTACCGTGCAGTTAGCCACGACTTAGAAGACGGCGAAATTGGCCTATTCTTAGGTACTGCGCATCCTGCGAAATTCCGCGAAACGGTAGAAAACGTGCTGGGCACGCCTATTAGCTTGCCTAAGCCATTAGCTGATGTAGCCGGTGAAGACAGCCTTGCTGTTGATTTGCCTGCATCTTACGATGCGCTTAAACAGCATATGTTGGATTTACTAAAAGCGTGACCACATGGGCACAAGCATTGGGCAGTGAAGAAGATAAGCCTTACTTCAAAGCCCTAATGCAAAAAGTAGCATCTGAACGTGAAGCGGGTAAAGTCATTTACCCGCCTTCAGAAGATGTATTTAACGCACTGACGATGACACCGCTAGAAAAAGTAAAGGTGGTGATATTAGGTCAAGATCCTTATCACGGCCCACATCAAGCTCATGGCTTATGCTTCTCGGTATTACCAAATATTAAAACACCTCCCTCGCTGGTTAATATTTATAAAGAATTAGCCAATGATATTACCGACTTCTCCATCCCGAACCACGGCACGCTTACGCCGTGGGCAGAACAAGGCGTACTGCTGCTTAATACGGTGTTAACGGTAGAGCAGGGCAAGGCACATAGTCATGCTAAGTGGGGATGGGAAACCTATACCGATGTGGTAATAGAGGCAGTTAACACGCACGCAGAAAACGTGGTGTTTTTATTGTGGGGAAGTCACGCACAAAAGAAAGGCAAGCATATCAGATGCACTAAGCATTGTGTGCTTCAAGCGCCGCATCCGTCACCGTTATCGGCCTACAGAGGCTTCTTTGGTTGTCACCATTTTAGCGACACCAATGCCTACCTAACCAGCAAAGGGCTTTCACCCATTTATTGGCAGGTATAGTCTTTGGCAGTTGTAGTCTCTTGAAAAGATCGCGGTTAACAAAAGGCAAACGCCTTTCTTTCGCAACTTTGAATGCCGCTTTAAAAAGTAAGAAACCAGAAAGTAAAAAGGCCGCCTGTTATTAGCAGGCGGCCTTTATATTATCTTTCCAGTGTTTCTAACTCGTATTCGAAACCACAATCGAGTTCGGAGAGCTCCTTTTCCAGTTTGAAGCGATCTTGAAGCGCTTCAATCTCTCTCCACTTGCGTTTTTTACTTTTTGTTTTCGCTGGGCTTGCTTCAATATCTAACATGGCAAATAAGTCTGATTTGTCCACTGGGATTCTCCTTTTTATTACCACTACAACAATACAGAGTTTGATTTTTTATTCCCTCTGTATAATTTTGTATCACAGCCACAACTAAAATAAAACAAGTAAATTTACTTTTTATTAACAAATTGTGACAGTATGATGACACAGGGAGATATCGTCAGTGTGTTTAGCAAAACAGTTAGCAGGTTACATACTTAGCAGCGAGTTAGCTTGTACGTTCTTATTTTCTGCTAATAAAAACGGCCGGGGGTAAGCCGGCCGTTCAGTTATTATTTGCACCAAATTTGAGTGATTACTTCACTCAGACTTCCTTATTTTGGTGCATTCGCTGCTCTGAAACGGGCAATCAATTGTTGGGTAGATGCGTCAAAACTTTCTTCTTCTGCATTTCCCTGAATGCCTGCCAGTACTTGGTTGCCCAGTACTTTTCCTAACTCTACGCCCCATTGGTCGAATGAGTTAAGGTTCCAGATAACACCCTGAACGAATACCTTATGCTCATACATTGCAACTAGTGCGCCAAGTGTCTTAGGCGTAAGGCTATCAAACATTAAGGTATTACTAGGCTTGTTACCCGGCATCGTCTTGTGGGCCGCCAAACGCGTACGTTCCGCCTCGTCTAAGCCTTTGCCTTCTAAGTCGGCATAACACTCATCAAAGGTTTTGCCTTGCATAAGCGCTTGCGCTTGGCCAAAGCAGTTAGATGCTAACATCGCATGGTGTGTGTCATCTTGGTTAGGTACATTCAACGGCAACATAAAGTCAGCTGGAATAACCCCTGAGCCTTGGTGAATCAGCTGATGGAAGCTGTGCTGGCCGTTAGTTCCTTCACTACCCCAAATAATAGGGCCTGTGGCGTAATCTACCGCTTCGCCGCCTTGAGTGACTTCTTTACCATTACTTTCCATATCAAGTTGCTGTACATAAGCAGGCAAGCCACGAAGGTAATGATAATAAGGTAGGAGCACCTGAGACTGTGCATCGAAGAAATTGCGATACCACACGCCTAATAGGCCAAGTAAAACCGGTAGGTTTTGCTCTAACGGTGCTGTTTTAAAGTGCGTGTCCATGTCGAACGCGCCTTCAAGCAAGCCTTTAAAGTTTTCAAAACCTAAAGCTAAAGATATAGGTAACCCAATTGCTGACCACAAAGAATAACGGCCACCAACCCAATCCCACATAGGGAAAATGTTATCTTCTGCTATTCCGAATTCAGTGGCCGCTTTTACATTTGAAGACACGGCAACAAAGTGTTTCGCGATATCTTCTTGGGTGCCGCCAGATTTTAAAAACCAAGCCTTGGCAGAAAGGGTATTCTGCAACGTTTCTTGCGTAGTGAATGACTTTGAAGACATCACGACAAGGGTTTCTTCATGATCGAGTTTAGTTAACACATCATGAATATGGCAGCCGTCAACGTTAGCCACAAAATGAACCTTAACCGTTTCAACCGTATGAGGTTTTAGGGCTTCGGTCATAATTTTAGGACCAAGGAAAGAACCACCAATACCAATCGCGACAATATGCTTCACAGATTTACCTGTGTAGCCTTTATGCTCGCCACTGTGAACTAATGCGGTGAAGTCGCGAATTTTATCTAGGGTGGCACGTACTTCGGGCATTACGTCTTCGCTATCAACCATTACAGGTGAATCAGAGAAGTTACGTAGCGCGGTGTGAAGAACAGCACGACCTTCAGTGCTGTTGATTGGCTCGCCGTTAAACATGGCATCGCGGGCGTCATCTAACTTACATGCACGGGCTAATTCGAAAAGTGCACCTAACGCGTGTTCGTTTACGCGGTTCTTAGAGTAATCAAGAAAAATGCCGCACGCTTCTAACTGCATTTTTTCAGCACGCTTGGGATCAGCCTTAAACCAATCACGCATGTGTGCATCTTTCATTGAAGCAGCAATTTGATTAAGTGCTTGCCATTGTGGCAATGATGTCAGTGTACTCATTTTCTAATTCCCTATGGCTTACGCACTTAACTTTTCACGAAGCATCACTTCAAGCTTGTCTTGGTCTGCTGCGAAGTTGCGGATACCTTCAGATAGCTTTTCAGTTGCCATTGCATCTTGGTTCATTTCCCAGCGGAATTCAGACTCGGTTAAACGATCGCCAGGGGTTTTTGTCGCACCGTTGTCTTTAAGTTTCACTGTTAGTTCGCCCGGTTCATTGGCGAGTTCTTCTAATAAAGCTGGGCTTATAGTTAGACGATCGCAGCCCGCTAGAGATTGGATTTCACCAATGTTGCGGAAGCTTGCGCCCATGACTACCGTGCTGTAACCATGTTCTTTGTAGTAGTTGTAAATACTGGTAACCGACACCACACCTGGATCTTCATCAGCAGCATATTCAGTTTTACCAGTCGATTTTTTATACCAATCTAGAATACGGCCTACAAACGGTGAAATAAGGTATGCGCCAGCTTCAGCACAAGCGCGCGCTTGGGCAAAACTAAATAACAAGGTTAGGTTGCATTGAATACCTTTTTTCTCAAGTATTTCAGCAGCCTGAATGCCTTCCCACGTTGATGCCATTTTAATTAGAATACGTGTCTTATCGATGCCGGCATCTTGATAAAGTTGAACAAGACGCTCTGCTTTCTCTACCGTGGCATTTTTGTCGAAGGACAAACGGGCATCTACTTCCGTAGAAATACGACCTGGGATAGAGTCTGAAATCTCTTTACCAATAGCAACAGCAAGTTTGTCGGATGCGTCGATAAGTTGTTGGTCGCTATCAGAGGATTGTAGTTTGGCCCACGCTACTGAGTCGTCGATTAGGCTGGCATACTGAGGCAAGCTGGCGGCTTTTAACAACAAAGATGGGTTTGTTGTTGCGTCTACCGGCTGGTATTTTTTGATTGCGTCGATATCGCCGGTGTCGGCAACGACCGTGGTGATCTCACGTAACGAAGCTAGCTGATTGCTCATAATTCTCTCTAATCTTAAATTAAAAAACTCGAACGAATTGCCAGAAAGGCAAGTCGCGTAAAGCGGTTCGCTTTTGCGTATGTAGGGCGTAATAGTTTGACAGGATCAAACGTTTGCATATTTGGGTATAGTTATACCAAACCCGTGTGACAATTTATAGCGCAGACACGGTAAATACTGGCTAATCGGATTTCTCTGTTACCTTGATTTATGGATTTTTAACGCTAAATTCAACTTCAACTTTTTCACAGTGGTATAATGAGCCCTGAAAAAGATAAGGAGTCGAAGATGTTAGTTGTAGTATCCCCAGCGAAGAACCTAGATTTTGAAACCCCCATTAAGGTGGATGATTTCACGCAGCCTACCATGCTTCAAGACACTGAGCGTTTGATGGAAGTGTGCCGTACCCTTTCGCCAGCCGACCTTTCTTCGTTAATGAAAATTAGTGACAAGTTAGCCACACTTAATGCAAATCGATTTGCAGAATTTTCTACCCCCTTCACCGCTGACAATGCCCGACAAGCCATGTTCGCATTTAATGGTGATGTATACACAGGGCTAGACGCGAACACGCTAACCGATAAAGCGGTTCGTTATGCTCAAGACCACTTGCGTATTCTGTCTGGTCTTTACGGGCTGTTACGGCCATTAGATTTAATGCAAGCGTACCGTTTAGAAATGGGCACCAAGTTAGCGAACTCGGAAGGGAAAGACCTTTATGCGTTTTGGGGGAGTCGTATTACTCAGGTTTTAAACGACGCCATGCAAGCACAGGGTGATAACGTTCTAATAAACCTTGCTTCAAATGAATACTTTAAGGCCGTTAAGAAAAAAGAACTTGAAGGTATGGTGATTACACCTGTCTTTAAAGACTATAAAAACGACCAATATAAGATCATCAGTTTTTTTGCCAAAAAAGCCCGTGGGTTAATGGCAAGATATATTCTAGAAAACGAAGTAAGTGATGTGAAAGGGTTGCAAGCTTTCGATAGTGAAGGTTATGTTTATAGCGAGTCACAAAGCACAGCCACTGAGTTAGTCTTTCTACGACGCCAAGATGCATAAGCTGTTTGTACCGCGTTTTGGCTTCAATATGGCTGTCGGCTGTTAAATTGAAGCACTATATAAACGCGGAGCACGCAATGTATACACTTTATGGATACCCGAAAACCCGGTCGGTTAGGGTGGCATGGGCTTTAGAAGAAATTGGCTTACCTTATGAGTTCAAGGTGGTGAATTTAAAAGCCGGTGAACACCTTAATTCTGCTTTTAAAGTACTAAACCCAGCCACTAAAATTCCTGTCTTAGTCACTGAAGAAGGGGCGCTTTCTGAGTCGGCTGCCATTGTAACGTTCTTAGCTGAAAAGCATGCAATGGAAGAGTTTATTCCTGCACCTGGTACCTTCGCGCGCGGGCTTTATGAGCAAATGATGATATTTGCTGCTAGTGAATTAGAGCAGCCCTTATGGAGTAAAGCAAAACATAGCTTTGCTTTACCTGAACAGCATCGTATTCCTCAAATGCAAAACACGGCAGCGTGGGAGTTCGACCGAGCGTTAACCGCTTTCTCACTACTTCTTAACGACAAAGAGTATGTGTGCGGCAGTTTGTTCACTATGGCCGACATCGTGACAGCCCAAGTGTTGTCATGGGCAAAAGGCAGTGAGCTTGACCTGAAGTTCGACAATGTAAAATCGTATGCTGAGCGGGTGTTATCGCGCCCAGCCTATGAAAAAGCATGGCGCAATGAAGTTGCTCATTTGGCTAAGGCGGATGCTTAAGCCTGCTTTATGAGGTTAGTGTTGATCGCTCGTTTTGAGAAAGGACGCAGAGCGGTTTAGCCTCTGGTTAGATAGTTAGCCCAATTTTGCGCCATTAGGCACAGGTTTGTCAGGGCTGACTAACACCACACCATCGTCACGATAGAAACCGGTCACCAAGTATTCTGACAGGAAGGGGTTTATTTGTTTGGGCGGAAATTTAACTACGGCCACAATTTGCTTTCCCAACAAATCCTCAGGGAAATAGTGTTCGGTTATTTGGGTACTGGATTTACGCGTTCCAATATTCTCACCAAAATCAATAAGTAGTTTGTAGAATGGCTTGCGAGCCTCAGGAAAGTCACTGACTTCAATAATTCTTCAATAATTGTGCCTGTTCTTTGAATTTGGACACCCATAGTTTTGAACAAGCGTCTATCTAGCAGAAATCCACAAATGCAGAATTCAATTTATAGACACCCACGTATTTGAAGGCTAGACGAACCTACTTCGTTAGCCTATTAAATGTGAACAAGCGTCTATCTAGCAGACAGCCACAAATGCAGGGCTCAAAAAGAGTATCACTCATGAGTCTCATCAATAGTCTCACTAATGGACACCAGTCTCACTAATGGACACCCACACTTTTTAGCTATTAAACCTTCCTTTACGTTTCACTAGCCCATACTAGGCAATTGTTCTGTGCAGCCTAATGAATGAAATGAAAGTATTTTGTAATTAAATTGTTTGAATGTTAAATTGGTATTACATTGATTCTTAGTTGGTAATGGTTTTTGGTATTTTATCTCTGCTTTTAGATGCATCCTTGATGGTGTATTGGTAAAGCCATTTTGTTGTTTTTATGAAAGAGGTTCGTATCAAGCAAGTACCGCACAAGAAGTACGCTTAACATATAATTTAAGAGGTTTTTTTATGAAAGTTATCCCTCAACGAGGAAAGTGCAGTAATGCGGCTATGTTGCTCATACTTTCAATATTTAATGTTGGTGCTATTGCGGATGTCGTCCCCGCTGATAAATTCGATTTAACTGAGTGGAATATTACGCTGCCAACTGATGAAAATAATGATGGGAAGCCAGATAGTGTGTCAGTAAAAGACATCCAAGATTTTTCCCATCCTGACTTTTTTTACCTAGACGAAAACGGCGGTATGGTATTTACGTCTCCAAACAAAGCGCTGACAACCGCAAACTCCAGTAACACGCGAAGTGAAATGCGTCATATGTTACGTGGAAAAAGTACACGAATTAAAACCAAATCTCCCAAGAATAATTTTACTGTAGCTAGTAATCCTTTAGCGAAACGCTTCGGGCGAGTAGGTGGCAAGATGGAAGCTACCTTAAAAGTAATCCATGTCGCTCTGCGCGCGAAATACCCTGAAAAAGCACCAGCCTATTCAGTGGTTATCGGTCAAATACATGCCAGTAAATGGGAGAAGAAGGTAAAAGGCTTTGGGTGGGGTAACGAACCGCTTAAGATTTATTATAAGAAATGGCCTAACCATGAAAAAGGCTCGGTATTTTGGACTTATGAAAGAAACCTTCCAAAAGATGATGCTAATCGAAGAGATATAGCTTATCCAGTCTGGGGGAATTTATGGACAAATCCTGAAGATCCTGGTGAAGCAGGATTAGCCTTAGGTGAAGCGCTGAGTTACGTAGTGAATGTGCACGGTGATGTGATGTATTTAACTTTCGAAGCTGAAGGGCATGAAACCGTAGAATATAAAATCAACCTCGCCAATGCGGTAGACGCTTACGGTAAGCTTGATGAGCACGACCATCCATACGGCTACACGCTAGATTGGAATTACTTTAAAGCTGGTGCTTATAA
Source organism: Alteromonas sp. 38 (assembly GCF_902506055.1). Classification (NCBI taxonomy): domain Bacteria; kingdom Pseudomonadati; phylum Pseudomonadota; class Gammaproteobacteria; order Alteromonadales; family Alteromonadaceae; genus Alteromonas; species Alteromonas sp. 38. The sequence goes on along the minus strand of NZ_LR733300.1, from coordinate 3,632,233 downwards.
CCAATGTAGCACTAAAGATGACCCAGGTTTTTGGTATCCGGCGTGCTTAGGTACAGGCAACTGGGAAGAAGATAAGGTAAATGGTGATTATGCCAGTGTGACGTTCACGCGTTTAGAAGTAGGGGAGAGCGTTGCGCCAAAAGCTAATCACGGCGAACACGCTAAAATTGGTGCCACGTTAAACGAAAAAGTTGGTATGAGTGTTAGTGACATTCCAGACAATGCGTTTACCGCTATCAAAGCCATTGAGCCATCTTTCACAGTAAATGAAGTGGAAAAAGAACTGAAACATGGCAAGACTTATCTTGATGTTGAAGGCGTATTGGCCGATGGCAGAGAAATTGAGTTCGATATGCTACAAGTGGCTGACAAATGGAAAGTAGTAGAGATACAAAGAGACTTAGTATGGTCTCAGCTGCCTGAAAATGTTAGTGGGGCATTAAAACAATCTTCACCGGATTTCGAAGCAAAACGCATTATTGAAAGTGTTCAGCATGGCACTGGAATAACCGTTTATGAGTTTTATGCGGTGGACAGCCAAGGCAAAGAGTCGCGTAAAGAAGTGAAAGTAGAGGGCGGCGAAGCGGTTGTGCTAGCGAAAGAGTGGCAACACTAACTTAGCGGAATAATTGAACGTTTTGCGACCAAATACAGTGATCTTGCTTGTGCACTTATCTACAGTATGTAATTCATTCTGTTAGGTTCTTAGGAGAACACAGTGCAACCTGGGCTTTTTTCGTTAAGTTTAGCGGTCAGTGATATTGCCATCTCGAAAGCATTTTATGAAACGCTTGGCTTTGAGGCCATGCCGTCGTGTGGTTCGGTAGAAGAGAAATGGGTTATCATGAAAAGTGGGCAAACCATGATTGGTTTGTTCGAGGGCATGTTTGAAGGCAATATTTTAACCTTCAATCCCACTGACGTGCGTGAACTTGAGCAGCGCTTGAAGGATAAAGGCATTGAAATAGATGTGCCAGTCAAAGGCGATGAAGGGCCAGGGCATTGCGTAGTAAAAGATCCGGACGGTAATACGATTATGTTCGATCAGTTCTAGTATAAAAAGAAGGGAAGCTAATTAGCTTCCCTTCTTTTTATAAAACTAAACTGAGACACCCACCTTTAAGTATAACTAACTTTAAATTTTAGCGGCTAACTCTGCACCTTGGCGAATAGCTCGCTTCGCATCAAGTTCAGCGGCTACATCTGCACCACCAATAATGTGGACACTCACACCGGCAGCCTCCAGCGGAGCCTGCAAAGGCTTGAACGGTTCTTGTCCCGCACACACGATAACGTTGTCTACGGCTAAGCATTTCGGTTTATCATTTATTAGAACATGCAAACCTTCATCATCAATTTTTTCGTAACTTACACCGTTCACCATTTGCACGTTATGCAGCTTCAAGGATTGTCGGTGGATCCAGCCTGTGGTTTTTCCTAAGCCCTTGCCAACTTTAGAGGTCTTGCGTTGCAGTAAGAATACTTCTCGGCTCGATGGGGTATAGTCTTTCTCGATGAGCGCGCCCTCGTTGGTATAGTTTTTATCAATACCCCAATGAGACAGCCATTTATCAGTGTTGAGCGATAGGTCTTTGTCTTCAACTAAATACTCGGCCACATCGAAACCAATGCCGCCCGCTCCAATAATAGCGACTTTTTGCCCCACAGGTTTGTGGTCGCGCAGCACATCAATATAGCTCATTACTTTAGAGTGGTCAGCACCTTCGATACTTAGGTTTCGAGGGTTGATACCAGTAGCCAAAACCACCTCATCAAAACCGTTTTCAGTGAGAAATTCACAGGTAACATCGGTATTAAGGGTTACGGTAACCCCAGTGCGTTCAAGTTGATTGCTGAAGTAGCGAATAGTTTCATAAAACTCTTCTTTTCCTGGTACTTGTTTTGCGTAGTTGAATTGCCCACCAAGTTCACTCGCTTTGTCGAATATAGTGACTTGATGGCCTCTATCTGCAGCATACATAGCAAATGCAAGCCCCGCAGGGCCAGCACCTACCACTGCAATATGTTTACTATGTGTTACCGGAGTAAAGGTCAGTTCTGTTTCGTAGCAGGCTTGCGGATTAACTAAACAGCTAGCACGTTTTTGTTCAAATGCATGGTCTAAGCACGCTTGGTTACACGCAATACAGGTGTTAATTAGTTGGGATTCATTGCGCATCGCTTTGGCTACAAACTGTGAATCGGCTAAAAATGGTCTTGCCATTGATACCATGTCTGCATGCCCATCGGCTAAAACGCCTTCCGCCACTTCAGGCGTATTAATTCTGTTTGTTGTAACAAGCGGCAGTGATACTTCCTTTTTCATCCGCTGTGTTATCCACGTGAAGGCTGCGCGTGGCACCGAAGTCGATATGGTTGGCACTCGAGCTTCATGCCAACCGATGCCGGTATTAATAAGCGTAGCACCGGCTTTTTCTATCGCTTTGGCAAGGTAAACAACATCATCCCATTTTGCGCCACCTTCAACCAGATCCAGCATCGATAGGCGATAAATGATGATAAAGTCAGCCCCTATCTTTTCACGAATACCTTTTACGATATCGACCGCTATTTTCACCCTGTTTTCTAGACACCCACCCCATTCGTCATCTCGATGATTAGTACGCTTTACCAAGAATTGGTTAATTAAATAACCTTCAGAGCCCATTACTTCTACGCCATCGTACCCGGCTTCTTTCGCAAGACTTGCGCAACTTACGTAGTCTTTGATTGTGGATGTCACAGCTTTTGAAGATAAGGCGCGAGGTTTAAACGGAGTAATTGGAGACTTCATAGGGGAAGCCGATACGGCAAGTGGATGATATCCGTAACGACCAGAGTGCAAAATTTGCATACAAATTTTGCCACCTTCAGCATGTACGGCCTCAGTAATTACTTTGTGCTTCTTTGCATGGCGTTTGGCTGTCATTCTACCAGCGAAAGGGGCTACCCAGCCCGAAATGTTGGGGCTAATTCCCCCTGTTACGATAAGTGCCACACCGCCTTTTGCGCGTTCTGCGTAAAAGGCTGCAAGCTTATCGAATCCACCTTTTTCTTCTTCAAGGCCTAAGTGCATAGAGCCCATTAAAGTACGGTTTTTTAACGTGGTGAAGCCGAGATCTAGGGGCTCAAGTAAGTGAGGGTATGCGTTGGTCATGGTTATTCTCGTTATAATTTTTATTCGGACAGCCATAAACTAGCCCGACCAGTATCTTAAGATTATTTACCAGTATGCTTTGGGGGTAAAGGATTGAGATATAAAAAATCGAAGATAATGTTAAGACACCCACAGTTTTAAGCGTATTTTACGGTGTTAGGATAGAGATAAAGTAAGGTTTGGAGTATTTGTATAGAAATGTTCGTAAGACAAGCCTCTGGTAGTGAGTATTCATCTAAAACTTAATGTTTTAGCAAGGGCATATATTGAGTTGGGGAGTTGACTGCCGATTTGAGTTTGCTGCACCGGAATGCATACTGCTTTAGCGAATTTGATTTAACTGTGTGATATCACCCGGTTTTAGAGAGAACAAGCTTACGTTGGGCAATTGAAAGACCAATAGAGTTTGAAAAGATATCTTCAATCCCAACGACCATACTATTCCAATTTATTTGCGACAAGCCGGTACGTTGTAAAATTGGGGAGACATTGTGGAGTACGTAGGCGGATTTACCTGCACTAATTTGCCTAGCAGTTTGATCGACCAAGGTTAAGTAATCCGCTAAAGTAAACGGCAACCCTTTCAAACCGTGTGGAGAGTTTCCCACAAAGGGCTTGAGGAACTCTGGTTGAACCCCACGCTGTGCTGCCTCTATTCGATGTTTAATGCTGGTGAATTCAGATGTTTCTGGCGTCTTTGAAATACCCACGCGTAGCGGATTCAAATCTACATAAGCCATGCACGCTGCCAATGCGGCTTCATCAAGTAGAGCTTGAGATTTAAATCTTCCTTCCCAAAAACGTCCCGTGCATTCATCTTCCTTGTTAGCTTCACGGGCAATAAATTCATTAAGCAACCTCATAAACCAACTAATGTCATACAATCTTTGTCGATATATATTTGCTGTCGAGATGATAGTTGTTATCTGAACTTCTGTCAGTGAGGCTCGCTGTGCGGGTTGCATAAATTGCTGGGTCAACACAGTGCCTTTATGCAGGGAGTGCCAACGTCTCAATACCTCCTCGGTAGTCCACGACAACGCTTCGTTTCTATCCACATGTAATACCAAGTGGGTATGGTTACTCATTACCGCATAGGCACATACATCAATTGAAAATACGTCCGCTAATGCTATGAGCCTGTCTTCAACCCATTGACGCCGATGCTCGTAACTCTTTCCCGTGTAACGGTCTGCTCCACACAAGAATGCTCGCCTCACACACCGTGATACGCAGTGATAGTAAGGGGTGTTTTGTAAACAGATTAGTGACTTTCTAGGGCGTGGCATAAGGGAACTCACTCTCAAAATAGTTATTGAGATATTGAGCTAATTCATTGGCTAAATATACTGAACAAGAGGATGGTTTGAGTGGGTGTCCATGCTTCTAGTGCGCGTAAAAAAGGCGAGTTTTCACTCGCCTTTTGGTATTTTTACAAAATTATATTACGTGTTTCGCGCTTTCGGCTTACTTTAATTATTAACCATCAACAAACATTTCTTGCTTGAAATTTAAGGTATGCAAGGTATTTCCACGTTGAACATCAATACTGAACCGGTAGTTTTCTCTATCTCTAAAAGGTAGCACTGCTAGGTAGTAAATAGCATCACCTTCTTCTACCTTTTTAAAGGTGAGTGTCTTAGTGGTGCCTATCAAGTTCTTAGCCGTACCCGAAACCGATACCCGTTGAGAAGTTCCTGTTACGGTGTCTAGCACTGAAATATTGACAAGGGCGTTAAATTTACTACGAACTATGCCGTAAGAGGCCGCAACTTCTGGAGTAAGAAAGGGAGTACTCACTACCATGTAATGTACATCCCAATCGCCTAGTTGTTGCTTTTGCTCGGCGTACGCTGCACTACTTATAATAAGTAACAAACTACCCAATAAACCAAAAAGTAATGTACTGATTTTTTTCATGTTATCACCTTACATATTCAGCTTAAAAAAACCTGAATGTGTCTTGAAGTAGCAATTGTAAAAACTGTAGTCCAATAATGGCAATCAGCACAGATAAGTCTAAACCACCTAGAGGCGGTATAACTTTTCTAATGGGTGCTAAGAAAGGCTCAGTTAATTGATAAAGAAGGTAATCGATAGGCGTTTGGCCTTGTGATACCCAACTTAAAATGGCGCGTAGAATCAACACCCAAAACATAATGGAAAGGGTTTCTTTTACCACTTCAATCAGTGCAACGATTGCGATACCTACTGGATTCAAACTTCCACCAGCCATCAGTGAAAGCGTAATTATTTTTAACGCCGCAACAACAAGCGCTAGCACGAACGTAGCCGTGTCGAAGCGTCCGATTGAAGGGATTATTCTGCGCAACGGCCCCACGATTGGATGTGTGGCCTTTACAATAAACTGGCTCATAGGGTTATAAAAATCAGCCCTAACCAGTTGCAACCATAGGCGTAAGATAACCACCATTAAATACAGACCAAATAGTGTATCTACCAGAAAAACCGTTGCATTCATGTTTTGATGTTCCTAAAAACGTTAAAGCTGTTTTGCCATTTCTTCAGCGCGAGCTACCGCAGCGCGCATCGCTTTACTTACGATATCACTCAAATCCAGGTCAATTAAGGTATTGACTGCCGCAGCCGTAGTGCCGCCCTTAGAGGTAACTTGGGCACGAAGCTCACTTAATTCAAGGTCAGGATTGTGACAAACCATTTCAGCCGCGCCCAACATGGCTTGCTGTACCATCAAACGGGATTGTGCTTTATCGAAGCCCATGTTTATGGCTTCCTCTTGCATGGCCTGTAAAAACAAGAAGAAATACGCTGGGCTGCTGCCAGCGGCGGCGATAACGCCGTTAATACCGTCTTCTTCTTCTACCCATACCGTTTCACCTACGCTATTCATCACATCATCAACGTAAGTTCTATTGTCTTGTGACACGGTAGTGTCTGCGTACATGCCTGACATACCCTTACCAAGTAGGCTTGGCGTATTTGGCATTATACGAACAACAGGGTATTCCCCGCCTAACATTTCCTGTAATCGAGAAACGGGTAACCCAGCTGCAATGCTAAGAAATAACTTGCCAGATAAATCGTTGTTATGCTTAAGTTCTGTGCACATATCACCCATCATTTGGGGTTTAACGGCTAGCACAATAGCATCGGCAAACTGGCAGGCTTCATCATTAGATTGGGTAATTTGAATACCGAATTCCTCTTTTAATTTATCGAGTTTCGGAGTAGACGGGTTGCTCGCTAAGATGCGTGTCTTATCGTAGCCAGACTGAATTAAACCACTAATGATGCTACGGCTCATGTTGCCCGCGCCAATGAATGCCAATTTCTTTTGTTGCATATGAATCCTATTGTAAGTTGAAAAACTAACAGCGTTCAGTAAAAAATAGTAGGAACTAGTTTCGTGAGCCAAAGATAGCTGTGCCAATTCTTACCATGGTAGACCCATGAGCGATGGCGCTTTGCATATCACTGCTCATTCCTACGGACAGGGTATCAAAATTGGTCAAGTTTGTATGGTATCGGTCGAACAATTCCTTTAAAGCACTTAAGCTTTGCGCTTGTTCATGGCTGTCCGGGTTCGCTTTAGGAATTGCCATCAGCCCGCGCAAGCAAAGTTTGTCCTGCTGGCCAATAAAGCGCACTAGCTCGTCTACTTCTTCGGGTTTTACACCTGACTTATTCGCTTCATCATCAATATTAACTTGAATACATACATTCAAAGGCGCCATATCCGCCGGACGTTGGTCATTCAAACGACGCGCTATTTTTTCTCTGTCAACGGATTGCACCCAATCAAAATGCTCGGCTACTATTTTTGTTTTGTTCGATTGAATTGGGCCTATCATATGCCATTCAATATCACTAAGTGCAGACAGCTGCTGTATTTTATCTACACCTTCTTGTATATAGTTCTCGCCGAATGTACGTTGTCCTTCTTCATACGCTGCCATAATATCCGATACCGGTTTAGTTTTGCTCACGGCTAGCAATTTAACTGAATTTGGTGGACGATTAGCGTTGGCAGTAGCTAGGCTCACATCCTGTCGTGCACTATTGAGTCTTTCTGCTATTGTTTGCATTATTCACCTTTTTGAGGAGTTGTTGTGGATATTACCGAACTTTTGGCTTTCAGCGTTAAAAATAAAGCGTCAGATTTGCACTTATCAGCAGGTCTGCCACCTCTTATCCGCGTAGACGGAGAAATGCGTAAGCTTAATGTACCCGCATTAGATCATAAACAAGTCCATGCACTTATTTATGAAATAATGAATGACATGCAACGTAAAGAATACGAAGAGAACTTGGAAACCGATTTCTCATTCGAAATTAGTGGCTTGTCGCGGTTTCGTGTAAATGCTTTTGTGCAAAATCGCGGTGCAGCAGCTGTACTTCGTACTATCCCCAACACGGTTCTTACCCTTGATGATTTAGGTGCGCCTGAAATTTTCAAAGAAATAATCAACCAACCTACCGGCATTGTTCTAGTCACTGGCGCCACAGGGTCGGGTAAGAGTACAACCCTTGCGGCGATGGTAGATCATATCAACTCGCATAAGCGTGAGCACATTCTTACTATTGAAGATCCTATCGAGTTTGTGCACGAAAATAAGATGAGCCTGATAAACCAACGGGAAGTACATAGAGACACCCACTCATTTAGTAACGCGCTTCGCTCTGCATTACGTGAAGATCCAGATGTTATTTTAGTTGGTGAATTGCGTGATTTAGAAACAATTCGTTTAGCCATTTCAGCTGCGGAAACTGGGCATCTAGTATTTGGCACTTTGCATACTAACTCAGCGCCTAAAACGATAGACCGTATTATCGATGTGTTCCCTGCCGAAGAAAAAGCGATGGTGCGATCTATGTTGTCTGAATCACTACGAGCTGTAATTTCTCAAACCCTGTTGAAAAAGGTGGGGGGAGGGCGAATAGCTGCGCACGAAATCATGGTAGGTATTCCGGCGATACGAAATCTTATTCGTGAAGATAAGGTGCCTCAAATGTATTCCGTTATTCAAACGGGGCAAGCTTCGGGTATGCAGACTATGGATCAGTGTCTACAACGCTTGTTGGCGCTAGGTGCAATTTCTAGAGAAGACGCTGCCGCTAAATCGAAAGACAAGCAATCGATGAGTAATTTTTAAGGACGAGTAATGTTAGATCGCTTTTTAGAAAAAATGGTAGAGAAATCTGCTTCTGACTTATTCGTAACCGCTGGCTTTCCCGTTAGCGCTAAGGTGCACGGTAAGCTTACCCCAATTTCGGAAAATTCGTTTAATGATGAAGATGCATTAGCACTTGTTCATGAGGCCATGAATGAAAAGCAAAAAGACGCATTTCATACTACCAAGGAATGTAATTTTGCCATTGTGCGAGAGGGACTAGGGCGTTTTCGTTGTTCGGCATTCTGGCAACGAGATCAAGCCGGGATGGTGGTACGTCGTATTGTTACCGAAATACCTAAGGTTGATGATCTTGGTTTACCCTCGGTGTTAAAAGATATCATTATGTCAAAGCGCGGCTTGGTGCTTTTTGTAGGGGGAACCGGCACGGGTAAATCGACCTCCTTGGCCGCACTCATCGGCCATCGGAATAGTAATTCTTTTGGGCATATTTTAACTATTGAAGACCCTATTGAATTTGTACACGAGCATAAATCTTGCGTGATAACTCAGCGTGAAGTGGGCATAGACACCCACTCATTCGACGATGCATTGAAAAGCTCACTGCGACAAGCGCCAGATGTCATTCTTATTGGTGAAATTCGTTCAATGGAGACAATGGAATACGCCATGTCGTTCGCTGACACGGGTCATTTGTGTGTGGCAACACTCCATGCTAACAATGCTAACCAAGCCATTGAGCGCATTATGCACTTAGCGCCAAAAGACCAACACGACAAGTTACGTTTTGACTTAAGCCAAAATATAAAAGCTATAGTAGCGCAGCAGCTTCTTCCAACAAAAGACGGTGAGGGGCGGGTAGCCGCAATTGAAATTCTTCTAAACTCTCCTTTAGTAAGCGACCTTATTCAACGTAATGAAATAGGGAGCTTGAAAGAAGCCATGAAAAAGGGCAAAGAGTTAGGGATGCAAAGTTTCGATATGGCGTTGTACGATTTATATCGCGAGGGCAGTATTGATTTAGACCAAGCCTTACACCATGCAGATTCCCCCAATGATTTGCGTCTAATGATAAAACTAGACTCTAACGATGGGTCGAGTTTGGGCACATTATCCAATGTCTCGATAGATATGGATGACTAAAACTCTTGATTAAGCTTTTTACGTCGTCCGACGCTTTCTTACTTCAGTCGGTGAAAAGTGAACTCGATGCACTCTCTATACCTTACCTAGTGAAAAATGAATTTGCCGGTGGGGCGGTGGGCGAGCTGCCATGGCAAGAATCTCAGCCAGAACTTTGGCTAATAGATGAATCTTGGTCTGCCAGAGCCAATAAGGTTGTGAATTCGCTAATGGACAGCCACAAACCTACCGAGCAGTTCCCGTGGGTTTGTGGAAATTGTGGTGAGCCAAACGGTGAAGCTTTTGATACTTGCTGGAAATGTGGAGGAAGTAGGCCTTAGCGTTACGGGTTTCTGGTTTTCTTATTCATTAATTCGTGATTGAAACTGTGGGTGTCTTGCAATGATAGCCTTAGTCTGAGCTACTTTACGCTGGGTGTAAAAAGAGTGGGTGTCCAAGAACGTCATCCAAGAACGTCACAAGAACGACAGGCGTCCGACCAACGGCGAATGAGGTGTTGAAAAGGTGGGTGTCCAACTAACGGCGAGAAACTACTCGCCGTATTGGTTTTCAACCCAGCTGGTAAAAATCACGCAGGCCGATACGCTGTCTATTTTTTCTTTGGTTAGCTTTTTATAGCCGCCGAGCTCGAACAACATAGATTTAGCATCTGTTGTGGTAAGCCTTTCATCGCATAAATCTACCGCCACTTTGAATCTACCATGCAAGCGATTAGCAAATTTTTTGGCGCGCAGAGTAACTTCTTGTTCGGTGCCATCCATATTTAACGGTAAACCAACCACCACAAGCTGCGGTTGCCATTCTTCATAAAGCTTTTCAATAACATTCCAATCTGGAATACCATCACGGGCTTTTAGCGCGGCTAGCGGTGACGCTGTTCCGGTAATTTCTTGTCCTACCGCCACACCTATACTTTTTGTACCGAAGTCGAAAGCCAGTACTGTTCTACTACCAATATCAGGCATGCCCAGCTCCTGGTGCGAGCTGCCACACATCTACCCCAAGTTTATTAACCGCTGCCTGCCACTTTTTATGTATGGGAGTGTTAAACAAAATTTCGTCATCGGCCTCTATGGTTAGCCATGAGTTATCTTGCATTTCCTGTTCAAGTTGCCCCGCCGTCCATCCCGCATAACCTAACGCGATAATGGATGAGTCTGGTCCTGTATTAGTACCAATCGCAGACAAAATATCTTTTGAAGTGGTAATCATAACGTCAGGCGATAAGGTCAAGCTTGAGTCCCAGCCACTTTGACTGGAATGCAGCACAAATCCTCGCTCTTGGCTCACTGGTCCACCAGCAAGAATAATCTGTTCGGCTTTATCTTCTGCCACGGTTAAGTCTTTGTCGGTTTGCTCGAGCAACGCTTTCAAGTTCATGGTTGAAGGCTGATTTATTACCAGCCCCATGGCACCGTCTTTGTTATGTTCGCAAATATAAGTGAGAGAGCGGGAAAAATACGGGTCATCTAGCGAGGGCATCGCTACTAGAAAGTGGTTTTGTAAACTTTTCAGTTCTGTCATTTTTTCCTCTACTTCTCACTTACCTACTGTTAGTGCAAAACGCTGCGTAGCTACTTATTTATAAGGCGCTTTTCAATTGCGTCGAATAACGAGGCCATAATATTAATATTATAGTGACCTTCTATTTCTCTTACGCAGGTTGGGCTAGTAATGTTTATTTCTGTGATTTTCTCACCAATCACGTCCAGCCCAACAAATAAAATATTGTTGTCTCGTAAGGTGGGAGCCACAGCTTCAGCTAACGCACGATCGGTTTCTGAAATTTCCTGGGGCCTGCCTGTTCCTCCAGCAGCTAAATTACCACGGGTTTCCCCTTTGGTAGGTAAGCGTGCTAAACAATAAGGAATCACTTCACCGTCCACAATAAGAATACGTTTATCACCATCTTTTATTTGTGGTAAGTACGCTTGAACCATCATGTAACGCTTGCCCAAATTGGTTAACGTTTCAATGATCACGCCTAAGTTATTTCCATCTGGCTTCACTCTGAAAATTGAAGCGCCGCCCATTCCATCCAAAGGCTTACAAATAATATCTTGATGCTTGGCATGGAAATCACGAATAAGCTTCTGATTATTGCTTACCAGTGTGTTAGGAATGTGCTCAGGAAACAAAGATGTGAACAATTTTTCGTTGTAGTCTCGAAGCGCTTGCGGATTATTTACAACCAGTGCGCCCTGGTCTTGGGCAAGCGATAGAATATGGGTCGCATATAAAAATTCGCTGTCGAAGGGGGGATCCTTACGCATAAGTAACACATCAATGTTGCCAAGTGAAACAGTATGCTCTTCACCTAGGGTGTAAAAGTCAGTCGCTTGATCACGCACGGTAATGGTTCTAGCCAACCCCATTGGCTTGCCATTATCTATATAAATGTCTTTGAGTTCGAAGTACAGTACGGTAGCGCCACGGCGCTGGGCTTCAAGCATCATAGCTAGGCTGGTGTCTTTATGCGGCTTGATCACCGCGATAGGATCCATAATCACGCCAAGGGTGTAGTGCATGTATGTTCTCACTTTTTGATAAAGGTAGATAAGTTGGCCACAGCTTTACGCACTAATCATGCAAATTGACTGTTGGTACATTTTATACGTCGAAGTTGGTTTTGGTATGAATACCACTAAATGTTAAGTGGGGGCACACAGCATTTAGATCAAGTATCGAAAAAACCAAACTTTCTAATAATTAACCTGTAAAGCTCGCTTTAGCTGCCTGCTTAAAAATCGCCATGTTGGGCTTGCAGAATACTAATACTGCTAATGGCCGCTGTTTCAGTACGCAGTATTCGCGGCCCTAAACTGCACGACGTAAAACCGCTTTCGTTCGCTTGATGAATTTCAGCCTCGGAAAGTCCGCCTTCTGGGCCAATTAACAAACGAAAGCCTTGGGAGTTATATGGTTGACGGGCCAACGGCTTCTCTGCACCAGGCGCCAATACTAACCGTGAACTCGAGGTCGACTCAGATAACCATTTGTTAAGTGCAATTGGCGGGTTCAGCAAGGGAAGTGTATTTCTGCCACTTTGCTCACAAGCACCAATGATGGTCTTTTGCCATTGATGCAGCTTTTTTTCCCATCTGGCTTCATCTAGTTTAACTGCACATCGCTCTGTCAAAATAGGGGTGATTTCGGTAGCACCTAGCTCTACGCTTTTTTGCAGCACTGTATCCATCCGGTCACCTTTAGACACACCTTGCCCTAAATGTATAGTTAGCGGTGATTCTTTGGATAATGATAAACACGCATCGGCTTCTACAAAAACCTTTTTTCTTTGGGCATTGATAATCTGTGCGCTGTACTCATTACCGTCGCCATTAAATAATACGATGGGATGATTCGCTTTCAAACGAAGCACACTGGCGATGTGATGCCCAGCTTCTTCGGTCAACTGAAATTCTTCTTCAAGAGGAATTGGATTGGGGTAATAAATTCTTGGTATGCGCATTGGTAAACTAACTATGGCGGATAATGTGGATATGATACGTGGCTAGAGCAAGTGGATGCAACGCATCGTAGCTGAAAAATCGCTACAATGCGTTGTAAAAAGCTATTTTGGTCAGAGTTTCGCTAACAATAATAGTGCGATGACTATTTACGCTGCCGAAGGTGTTGAAGTGGAGTTTTGCGTTTCATTCTTCTGAGGAGGTAATACTTGTCCGTCCTTACGTGCGTACTTGGTATGTTCACCTTTATCTGTTCTCAAAGAATACAAGAACAATGCTGCTACGATAATTGCCAGTAATATAAAGTAAAACATAGATTATTCCTTTTATTCTATTTGCTAAGCTATACAAAATGACAATAGCAATACATGCTAACGTCATGTTCGGTTCACATTCTTTTCAAATGTATTTCAGCGCTTTGCAGACTCTATAAAGCATCCTGCTTATTTTGACGGAAAATTCTACACCAATTGGACTAAAAAATCATCAATTCTCGTAGAATTTTTCGATAGTCCGTTATGGCTGATTCACTTTTCTGGGTTGCAAACTAACTTGACGAGGTATTGAGAGTAAATTGCTTAAATGACACTCTAATGACGAAATTACGACACTATTCTTAAATAGCTCGACAATAATTTTGAAGAAAAAATTAGCAGGGAAAAAGTCGACTTTAGGATAACATTTGTTGGCTGTAGGCCACGTAAATATTAGACTTTTGACCTAAAATTGCCCTTTGAGCTTTAAAGTCATTGGCGTCAATCTAAAAGCCTGCTACTTTAATTCGGCTAACACTACGATTGATAAAAAAAGGACAAAATTATGGAAGAAAATTTATCATTATTCTCATCGAGTGATGTTGAACGCTACATTAACGATTACGCAATTCCATGGGGCATTAATATTGCCATGGCGATTGTTATCTACGTTATTGGTCGAATCGTTGTAGGATTCATCCTATCTATTTTTCGCCGTCTAATGGCAAAATCAAAGTACGATGCAATGTTGGTGGACTTCTTAGAAGCCATTATAAGCGCTATTTTGATGTTGTTTGTTATCGTGGCGTCGCTAGACCAGCTTGGTGTTGATACAACCTCACTTGTTGCGATTTTAGGTGCTGCAGGTTTAGCCATTGGTTTGTCACTGCAAGATTCACTGAAAAACTTTGCTGCTGGCGTAATGCTTCTTGTATTCAAGCCTTTTAAATCAGGCGATTTTGTTGAAGCTGCTGGAACTTCAGGTACGATCAACAAGATTGGTATCTTTACTACCACAATGACCACTCCAGATAACAAAGAAATTATTGTGCCTAACGGTGGCATTTACAGCAATAACATTACTAACTACTCAGCGAAAGAAACACGTCGTGTTGATATGGTTGTTGGTATTGGTTATGACGCTGACTTACGCAAAGCAAAAGAAATCCTTAATGAAATGGTTCGCGCCGATGAGCGTATCCTAAGCGAGCCAGCACCTACTGTTGCCGTTTCTGAATTGGCTGATAGCAGCGTTAACTTCGTGGTTCGTCCATGGTGTAAAGCGTCTGACTTCTGGGGCGTTAAGTTCGACTTTACTGAGCAAGTTAAACTTCGCTTCGACCAAGAAGGTATTTCAATTCCATTCCCACAAATGGATGTACATCTTCACAAAAACGACAGCGAATAAAATTTTATTCCCTGACACAAAAACGCCACATTAATGTGGCGTTTTTGTGTCTGAATTTTACGTTGGCGACGTCGAATGACTAGCCACAGTTGGGGCGATACGTTGATGCCTGATAATCGGTATATGCAGCGTTCATATTTGCTTGTAAGTTGCTAATTCGCGTTTGCGGGGCAGGGTGAGTTGAAAGCAACTCTAAAGGACGATCGCCGCTGCTTGCTGCATCCATGTTCTGCCATAAATTAACCGACTGACGTGGGTCGAAGCCAGACATGGCCATAAGTTGGAGGCCAATAACATCGGCTTCAGACTCATGGGTACGGCTAAATGGTAGTTGAACCCCAACTTGTAAACCTAGGCCAATGGCTGCCATGATAGGTGCAGTTTGTGAAACTTCGTTCATCGCCAAAGCGGCCCCTGCCGCTTGGGTGCCCATATTGATAAGCGTTGATTGAGACATACGTTCATTACCATGTTCTGCAATAACATGGCCGACTTCATGTCCGATGACCGCCGCAAGCTGGTGTTGGTTCTCAGCAACATTTAATAATCCCGTATAAACACCAATTTTACCTCCTGGCAAAGCAAAGGCATTAACCTGCTCATCATCAAAAACAACGACTTCCCACGTACCATCGAACACACTGTTAGGGACATTCGCGGTGATCGCTTTTGCAACACACTCAACGTAGCTGTTTTGAACTGCTTTGTTTGAGATTTTGAGTTCTTCTTTCATTCCGCTAAATGCTTGGTCGCCCATTTCCGCCAATTGAGATTCAGAATACAAGAGTACCTGATTACGACCTGTAGGCGATGTAGCACAAGCTGTCACAGCAAGAGCTACAGCGGCGATTGATGCGGTAAACCTCAATTTCATATTTTAATCCTTGTTTTCGCGAAATAGAGAAATATTAGTGAGTTACGACCCATATTATTGAATACGTATAGTGCGCAAGAGCAGACCAATATTAGCTTCTATTAATACTACAAATCGGGGTGTTATTCATTTGTAAATTTACCCTTTTGCCAAATTAATATTTGTGTCATACACTGGCTCTAGCTTATATACAGATGTAATTAAAATAATAGCTAAATCTACATTGTATGTCATAGGTTCGTTCACGTGCTGAAGGCGAGAATTGAGAAGCCCTGTTGGCAAGCTGAGGTTTGGCGTAACAACATGATAAAAAGGAAATTAAATGTCTGCGCAGTCAAAATTCAAATACGGCGTCTTAGCGCTACTTATCTCAGCGGCCCTTACTGGCTGCGGTCTAGATGGTGACGATGGTGCACAAGGTGAAACAGGTGCTCAAGGCCCTCAGGGCGAGCAAGGTGAAGCGGGTTCTGATGGCGCCGATGGTGCTGATGGTAGTGATGCCTCGTTAGGTGTTTCCCTTGACGTTGTTGCCCGCGCCTTTTTGGGTAACATAACGTCGGCTGAAATCGTGCAATATCATGCTGCCACCCAAACTATTTATGCCACCAACGGTGAAACCAACGCTATAGCAGTTATTGCCGCTGATACAGTAAGCACCACTGTTATGAGCGACCCAATCAATACTACCAACCTTACGGTGAGTAATATCACGCTACCTGCAGATATTGACGGTGTAACCTTAGGAAGCCTCACCAGTATTGCTATTAGTGGCGACCTAATGGCTGTTGCAGTGCCTGCTGATGTGAAAACAGATAACGGCTACGTACTTTTCTATAATGGGTTAGACACTTCTGCTCCGGTATTTCTAGATTCAGTCGTTGTTGGAGCATTACCTGACATGGTGACTTTTACGCCAGATGGCGGAAAAGTATTGGTGGCTAACGAAGGTGAGCCTTCAGATGATTATACGGTTGACCCAGAAGGCTCTATCTCGGTAATTAATATTCTTGCAAGTGGGGAGCCTGAAGAGACAGCGACCTCAGTGAACTTTACGGATTTTAACGGCAGTCAAGACGACTTAGTTGCGCAGGGAATGATGTTCCCTAATCCAAGTGGCCGCACGATTAAAGGCGTAGATATTGCTACCACTGTGGCTCAAGATCTAGAACCAGAATATATCACGGCGACTAACGATGTAGCGTACGTCAGCCTACAAGAAAACAACGGTTTAGCCATTCTTGATCTTGAAGAACTAACCGTAGAAATTGTTGGCTTGGGTGTAAAAAGTTGGTCTGGCTTGAATATTGATATTCAAGAAGATGGTAGCGTTAGCTTCGGTCAATATGACGGCCTTTACGGTGTATATCAGCCTGATACTATAGCCAATTATTCATGGAAAGATGCTACGTTTGTTGTCACTGCCAATGAAGGTGATGCTCGCGAATACTTCTTTGAGTCTGCTGACGAAGCAACCTGCCTAAGTGAAGGTGGACTAGAGTTTGATGAGGACGATGGCTGTTTAGCTTATATCGACGAAGTTAAAGTTGAAGACTTAACGGCAGAAGCGAATTCTGAACTTGCTGACTTACAAGCCAATGGCGAAGCAGATGATTTACGTGTCACTAATGCAATGGGCGATGCGGATGGTAACGGTGAATATGATGCAGCTTATGCGTATGGTTCACGTTCATTTACCATTTGGGATCAAAACGGTTTAGCGGTTTACGATTCAGGCGATGATTTTGAACGAATTACTGCATCAGTGCATGGGGCGTCATTCAATAATGGTGATGATGAAAACGAAGGTGATTCTCGTTCTGAAAATAAAGGACCTGAGCCTGAAGCATTAACCATAGGTGTTATAGGTGATAGAACTTATGCGTTTGTTGGTACGGAACGGATGGGCGGTATATTCGTATACGATGTGACCAACCCTTACGATGTTCAGTTTGCCGATTACATTATCAATCGCGATTTAACAGAAGGGTTATCAGCGTCTGACGTTATTGGTGATTTGGCGCCTGAAAGCCTTGTATTTGTTAGCGCAGAAAACAGCGCAAGCGGCGTTCCATTGTTACTTGTAGGTAACGAAGTCAGCGGCACTGTTACGGTGTGGCAAATCACGCAAAACTAAGTGAAACGCGGTAATAAGTAGAAAATAGTGAGCAAAAACACTAGGTAGAAACCTGTGATGAAACGGCGCCCTTGGCGCCGTTTTTTTATGTAAACAAAAAAACGTGTACATTTTATGCCTAGGGTAAATCGTTGAGCGGTGATTACATAAGGGATGGTTTGAGTTAAGCTATAACTATACGTATTAACATTGAAACGATAAGTGCAGCGTAGTAGCGCTCAAATTGTCTGAGCACAGATTGTGGTTGCCTGCTAACAGTCTGTCGGATTTCACTTATCCTATTTCTCCGTTATGTCATGGCCGTATGGCTTAAACAGAAATAATAGAAAAAGAGAATGCAGATGTCTCAACAGATCGTTGTTAGCGGTGTGGGTGTTTGGCACCCTGAAAGCAGTATTACAAATCAGGAACTGGTAGATAGTTATAATGCGTATGTTGATTCGTATAACGAAGAGCATAAAGCGGAAATAGAAGCACAGCAGGTTACTGCAAAACCTTATTCTAGTGCCGAGTTCATTGAAAAAGCGTCAGGTATTAAAAGCCGATATATTTACCAAAAAGAAGGTGCGCTTGATATTTCGCGCATGAAGCCCAAAATTGAGGCTCGTGAAGATGAAGCGCTATCTCACCAAGCGGAAATAGCAGTAGAAGCAGCCAAATTGGCGTTGGCTTCTGCAAATAAAACCGCCCAAGACGTTGATGCCGTTATTGTATCTTGCGCCTATACACAACGTGCTTATCCAGCTATTGCGATTGAAGTGCAAGAAGCGCTAGGCATTGAAGGCTTTGGTTTCGATATGCTAGTGGCGTGCTCTGCCGCCACTTTTGGTATGCACCGCGCGTACGAAATGCTAAGTGCCGGTAATGCTAAGTGTGTATTGGTAATAAACCCTGAATTAGTGTCACCACAGATTAACTATACCGACAGAGACAGCCACTTTATTTTTGGTGACGTAGCGACAGCGACGGTATTAGAAACAGCTGAAACTGTGAATAGCAAACACAGTTACGATGTTATGAGTACAAACGCGGTAACTAAGTTTTCAAATAACATTCGCTCAAACTTCGGTTACATTACGCGTACAGAAGATGTAGACCCTTATGGCGCAGATAAGCTCTTTCATCAAGCAGGGCGTAAGGTATTTAAAGAAGTGTGTCCAATGGCAGCAAATCACATAGAAAGCCACTTAGACAGACATCAGTTAACGGCGACAGACGTAAGACGTTGGTGGTTGCATCAAGCGAATATCAACATGAATACGCTGATCATAAAGCGTTTATTGGGGCGCGATGCTAATGCTGATGAAGCACCTATTGTTCTAGATGAATATGCTAATACGGCATCAGCAGGATCTGTGATTGCTTTTGGACTGAACCATGAAGATTTAGTCGCCGGTGATATTGGTGTGTTGTGCTCTTTTGGAGCCGGTTATTCAATTGGGTCATTGTTACTTAAAAAACGGTAGGCGATTAGCCTAAGCTGGCAGTAACCTAGTTTGTTGTCAGCACCACCTGATAAAACCAGAACCTCAAAACAATAAATACCGGGTGAGAATAAATAGGGATGATTTCAGATATAGGCTATGGCCTTAACAGTTTGGCTTACTTACTGTTAATGCTATTACTTTTTGCAGTACGAAAGCCTGGATTAGCCAATCACTTGTTGGTACTAGCTACAGCCACTACGTTGTTCTGGTCTACTAGCATGATAACGGCGCTGTTTGGTCCTATCAGTCTTTCTTGGTTACTCACCATCGATGCACTCAGACAAGTGGCTTGGTTGCTCTTTTTGGCAGGGTGCCTGAAAGATAATTTTACCAACCTGTTTGATATATTACGTCGCCCAACAACCCTTTTCATATTACTCCCTGGCTGCATAGCCTTAGTGTTACCCCATGTCTTGTGGATTGATGCCTCGTGGCGTTATCTCATGCTCATTATTCTGGCCCTTGAAGTGCTTATCTTATTGGAAGTTATTTACCGTCAAGCGGATGCAGATCAATGGGCATATAAGCCCTTAATTTTATATCTTGGTGCCACCCACCTTTTTGATTTCGTTACTTACGCTAATGCCACCATGGTGAATCAGGTTGAGGTTAATTACATTGCCGCTCGTGGCTATATCTATTTCCTCCTTATTCCATTTTTGGTTATTGCCATTCGACGTATCAAGCACTGGGGCGTCGATATCTTCATTTCTAGGGATGTAGTACTACACAGCTCTTTATTACTCGTTGCAGGCGCTTATCTTTTCATTATGGCCATTATTGGCTACGCCATCAGCTACGTAGGTGGAAATTGGGGAGCCATGGTACAGACCATACTTGTGGTATTGTCGCTTGCCTTGCTAGTTACCGTATTTTTGTCGAACTCCTTTAGAACCAAGTGTAAGGTATTTATTACCAAACACTTTTTTGCCAACCAGTTTGACTACCGTGTAGAGTGGATAAAACTAACAAAAACACTCTCTAGCTCAATGGACGCGCCTAATACCGTTCACGAGAGTGCACTTCGAGGCATACTGGAAGCTATCGAATACGATTCTGGTAAGCTGTATAAACGGGTAAACAACGACTTTGAGCAGTTGGCACAAGTTAACCCATTACCAGACACCCATGATGACTTAACCGTCATTCGTGCGCTAACAGAGTATTGTGCGTCTAATACATGGTTGATTGATGTACACGAATACCAGGCAAAGCCATTTCATTATAAAGGGCTACAAATCGACAGAGTTATTTTGAAAGAATGGGGCTATCAGCTTTACCTACCATTTTACAAAAATGATGAAATTTGGGGCTTCGCCATCCTTGCGGCTGGTGATAAGGAACGACTGAGTTTAAATTGGGAAGTTAGAGATTATCTCAATGCTATCACCGAGCAGGTAAGTATGTTTGTGTTCCATCATGAAGCATCAAAGCTGGTGGCAGAAAATGCCCAGTTCGCCGCGTTTAATAGAATGTCTGCGTTTGTTGTGCATGATTTAAAGAATGTGATGGCGCAAGTAGATTTGATCTTGGCCAACGCGCAGCAGCATAAACATAACCCCGAGTTTATTGAAGATACATTTGAAACATTGGAACATACCAAAGCGCGTATGGATAAAATGTTAAAGCAATTAACCGATAAAAAGATTAATGATGACGGTGCTCACACCTCTTGCTCCTTATCGCATATTATTAATGATGTAGTGGCAAACCGATGCATGGGGCTTTTCCCCACCCCGAAAGTGCATTGCAGTAGCGAAGAGCAAGTATTAATTGATAAAGAAAAAGTCGCCAATGTTTTCTATCACCTAATAAGTAACGCGCAGCAAGCAACCGAAGATAGTGGCGTAATAAATATAGTGTTAACGCATGACATCCAAAACCGTGTTCAATATGTAATGATAGAGGATACAGGAACCGGGATGGATCAAGACTTCATCGAAACTCGCTTGTTTACCCCTTTCGATACTACGAAAGGTAACGCAGGAATGGGGATTGGTGCGTACGATGCGAAAACGTACATTGAATCTATCGGTGGTAAAATAAGCGTTCAAAGTGAACCAGGGAAAGGAAGTTGTTTTACGCTAGCATTTACGCTGATTTGAGCAAAGTGAGCGATGACAACCAACCTATGTTGATACGGACGAAGTAACACAGGAACAGACTGATGACAGATACCGTTTTAGTGGTAGATGACGATTTAGGTATTCAGAAACAATTAAAGTGGAGCTTAACCGACTACGACGTTGTTTTTGCTGACGATCATACCTCGGCAATTGCACAACTGCGCCGGTACGAACCTAAAGTCGTGACACTAGACTTAGGATTGCCACCCGACCCAGCTAATGCGTCTGAAGGCTTGAGAATTTTACAAGATATTATTTCCTTAGCGCCTAGAACCAAAGTCATTGTTGTCACCGGTAACAACGAAAAAGAGAATGCACTTAAGGCCATAAATTTCGGTGCCTATGATTTTTACCAAAAACCGATAGATTCAGACACCATAAAGTTGCTTGTTTATCGTGCACTTAACTTGGCTAAGCTGGAATTGGAAAATAGCATTTTATCTAAAGTACGCTCAGGCATGAGCCGTATCATTGGTAACAGTGAGTCGATTCAAACGGTGGTGCGTAAAGCTGAGAAAATAGCGAATACGGATGTGAGTACGTTACTGCTAGGTGAAAGTGGAACGGGTAAAGAAGTATTTGCGCGCAGCATCCATGAACACAGCCCTCGAAGAGATAAACCGTTTGTCGCCATTAACTGTGCATCAATTCCTGAAAATCTTTTGGAAAGTGAGCTGTTTGGTTACGAGAAAGGCGCATTTACTGGCGCTAATAAAACTACCCTAGGTAAAATTGAAACCGCCCAAGGTGGCACACTATTTCTAGATGAGATTGGCGATATGCCTATTGGGCTGCAAGCCAAAATGCTACGTTTTTTACAAGAGCGTGTTATTGAGCGAGTAGGGGGGCGTTCCGAAATTCCTGTGGATATTCGGGTTGTCTGTGCTACCCACAGAGACCTGCAAACCATGGTGGCTGAAGAGCGTTTTAGGGAAGATTTATATTACCGTATTGGTGAAATTCCCATTATGATCCCGCCGCTGCGAGATAGAGATCAAGATATTATCCTGCTTGCGCGTACCTTCCTTAATATTTATCGCGAAGAGTTTAACGCCAAGGCAAAGAGCTTTTCTGAATCTGCGATTAATTCCATGCTGGCTCACAAATGGCCTGGGAATATTCGTGAAATGCAAAATAAGCTGAAATCGGCAGTGATTATGGCCGAGGGAACAGTCATCCAGCCTGATGACTTAGGTTTGTTCGCGGTAGATGGTAGTGGAGAGTCTGAAACCTTGAATCTTCGCGAAGTACGAGAGGTTGCCGAAAGTAGGGCAATTCGTAGAGCGTATCATCAAGCGGATAAAAATATGTCTAAAACCGCTGAATTGCTAGGTGTTACTCGTCCAACCTTGTACTCACTTATTGACAAATACCACTTGGACGATTTAAAAAGTTCGGCGTGAGACTCATCGAAAAGGCGTAGTTTGATGCTACGCTCTTGCCTATCGCATCATTCGGTGCGATACCTTTCAACGAGCTCTTCTTTCGGTAAAGTTTGCTGTTACGACAAGCTCTGCTGAGAGCGGGAGTCTTCATTGCGGTTTCGTTATCGTGCCTTCGTTGGGACAACTTCGTTACGACAGCTTCACTGCGACAACTTCACTGCGACAACTCCGTTGTGGCAACTTCGTTGGGACAACTCACAATGTCTCAAAACCCATGTCGCGTCTCCAGAGCAGCTGAAACAGTGGGCCTAGTCAGGGAATATGGTATTGGCTGTGATGTTTAGCCAATAAATCATGCCCGTAAAAGGCTACATGCAGCTCAATATTTCCACGTTCATCTTCGGTAAAAATGGGGGTTGAGCATTCATTACAGAAAAACTGTTTGCTGCTTGGCGATAGCTGTAATTCACCCAGCACCGATGGCGCACAATCTATCACTAGATGCTTACGTGCACCGGCAATGGTGAGGTTAAGCGTTTCGCTGCAAGATAACGTTTCAACGTCCAATTCATCTTCACTAATATCAGACAACTCAAACTGTATGGCCTGACACTGACAACTACCTTTATACATAATGTACGCTCCTACTCCTCGGGCCAATTTATGCTCGACAGCGTGTTAAATGATGTAGAAATGTATGACTGCTTAAAGTGAAATTTCTTATCAAGCGGGGTTTCTTGCACGTCGCCAATCAGGGCTTTATTGGTATCGATAACCCCAATCCACCCATTGCGGCCAGACATCTTGGTGGCGTATAAACAATAATCTACCACTGAAAACGTACTCTTCCAGCTTTCTTCGAACGACACGTGTTCAATAGGAGGGAGAATGCTAAACCCAATGCTACAGGTAACGCGAAGCGAGCGAGTATCATCAATATGGAAGACTTTATCGCTAACAGCGGCGCGGCATCGTTCGGCCAGTTGGGGAAGGTCATCTCGCATAGAGTGACGGCATATTACCAAGAACTCTTCGCCGCCCCAGCGAATTAGTAAATCGGTTTGTCTGAAAACTTCTCGAAGAACGTCGGCGAACTGACTAAGTACTTTATCGCCCGCTAAATGGCCATGCTCATCATTAATGCGTTTGAAATGGTCGATGTCTATTAAGAAGCAGAGCAGATCCTGGTTACGTTCATTGTGGCCTTGCTGATGTTTGTTCGCATGAGAACTACGCTTAAGTTCACCTGGCAATTGGGATTCAAGGTAGTGCCGGTTATACAAGCCTGTCAGTGAATCATGAAGACTCACTTGCTCAAGAGTTTTATAGGCTGTTTGTAGCTCAGAATTTTTTTGTTCAAGCTCTTTTGTTCGCTGCTTAACTTCACGACGAAGCCTGATGGTTTGTTGGCGCTGAGTGTACCTGCTCCAAATAAGAAAGAGCGTTAACAGCCCGGCAATTAACGTACTCCAAAATAATGTTGTGCGCAGATTAGTTTGTTCGGCTTCAGCTAATGCTAGTTGTTTGGTTTTCTGTAATACCTGAATAGACTGTGCTTGACGCTCGATTTCTATTTCGGCTTGAAGCTGCGCAATCGCGACCTCGCTACCGGAACTCAACACCTCTTCTCGTATATTTTGCAATATCGACTGAATATCTAATGCGCGCTTAAATTCACCCTTTGCCGCCAGGGCTTTCACTTGAATAGATAAAAAACTCAGTTGGCTACGCAAATCAACCCGTCGTCTTGCTTCTATAGTGCCACTTTTGGCATACGCTAGCGCATCGTCAAACTGTTGTAACGACATCATTGCATTGGCTAATGCTAGGCGGACTTGTTGCAGTAATTTTTGCTGGCCGGTAGATTTAGCCACCGCGAGTGACTCCTCAAGCAGCATTAAGCCTTGCTCTGTGTCGCCGGTTTTTACCAGCGCTTCACCTAACCACGCCTGCGTGGTGGAAATTTCACTTGCCTCCCCATTCTCTTTTAATAGCGTTAGTGCGTGTTTAAGCGCCTCTGAGGCTTCTTCAATATCGCCTTTAAGTAACAGTAAAGCGCCAATCTTACCCAGTATTTGTGCTGTAAGCGGCTTGTCATTGCTTGTTTTCGCTATTTGTAATGCGTCTTGATAATACGTGTTGGCCTCAGAAAACTGATTTAATGTGACATATATATCACCAATGGTGGCGAGGCCTTGGCCAGTACTTTTAGTATCTCGTTGTACCCGAAATAAGCTTAATGCTTTTTTTAATGTGTAAAGTGCAGCTTGTACTTGACCTTGTTCTTTTTGGACAAGGCCAATTTCCATTTGAACGGTCGCATTTAAAAGAAGGATACCTTGAGTTTGCGCGATAGATTGTGCACGTCGAAGGTAGTCAATAGATTGATCATAGTTCCCTAGAAAGCGTTGCGCGGTACCAAGGTGGTGTAAGGTATTTGCCATATCAATAAGTTGGCCATGGCGGGTGAAGCCATCTAACGCAACGTAGAGCGCATCGTTTGCTACATTGAAACGAGATGCACTTTGTAATAGCTGGCCTACCTCAAAAAACGTACTGGCCGACAATGTACTTATCGACAATACATCGCTTTGATGCGCTTGCTCAATGGCAAGTAAGGTTTGACGCTCGGCATCCTCGAAAGCTCCGCTTTGAATGAGTTCGTGAACAGTTTGAGTAAGGGCAGTAGGCGATGCTTTTGTAGACGAAGAAAAACCCACTAAAGCGAAAAGTAGCGAAACGGTGACAATGCTGGTGGCAAAACGCCGAGCCGACTGTCTGGGCATTATAGAAGCTTCCTTACGACTACGCATTTATTGGCCTTCCCTATAAAACAGAAGAAGGACTGAAAGTTTATGAGTAAAACTGAAGTGCTAATATCGTTATAAGCAGTCAATTCCTATCACTACTATTATGGCGAACAACCCGAAGAAATAACGTATCAGTCATTAGACTAAAGTATGGATTTGTCGCAAAGGGTACCTGTTCCAATCAGAACTTACACATTAAATAAAACAGTTTTGTTTTTTTTGATTTCGGATTGCCTGAAGCGTATGGCTAAATCGTTCCCTGACAGGTTAAAACTTATGTCTAACATTAGAATAAGAATATAGTGAGAGTCAGGGTGTTGAAAAGCATTAATGTATCTTAATAAGCATTAATATTAGTCATTACGCATGCTAATTTATACCTTTGATCGGATTAGATGAACCGAGGCTGTTCTTTTTTCTTAGATTTCTCTATCCTAGCAACTTCATTTATTTGCGCGTAGCGAGAACACTATGTCAGAAAGTCGTTTTATCTCAAAAGAAGGTCAACAGGTTCCTTCCGTTTCTATTCCTGTTCGCGATGGCGAAACGTGGGCAACCAAAACCACTGAAGAATTGTTTAGCAATAAAACAGTGGTGGTTTTTTCTCTTCCTGGTGCTTTTACGCCTACATGTTCTTCTACGCACTTACCTCGCTACAACGCACTTGCCAAAGTATTTAAACAGCATGGCGTAGATGAGATATTATGCATATCAGTCAACGATACTTTCGTAATGAATGCTTGGGCAGCCGATCAAGAAGCAGAAAATGTTACTGTTATACCTGATGGGAATGGTGATTTTACTGACGGAATGGGTATGTTGGTAGATAAAGCCGACTTAGGTTTTGGAAAGCGTAGCTGGCGCTACTCTATGTTAGTTAAAAACGGCACCGTAGAGAAAATGTTCATTGAACCAGACGTGCCCGGCGACCCGTTTGAGGTTTCTGATGCCGACACTATGCTTGCTTACATTGCTCCTGGCGCTGAGACAAAAGCACCTGTGTCGCTATTTACTAAGCCTAACTGCCCATTTTGTACGAAGGCGAAAGCATTGTTAACCGACAATGGTTACGATTTTGAAGAGATTGTACTAGGTAAAGATGCCTCGTTAACCAGCCTTAGTGCAGTGACTGGCCGTGAAACTGTTCCTCAAGTTTTCATTGGTGGTAAGCATATTGGCGGGTCAGACGATTTAGCATTGTACTTTAATTAAAAAGCAGTGACGACGGCGAAAAAGCGCTTACCAAAGCAGCACTTGCTAAAGTTTTGCGTGTTAATACACCTTGCCGTCACAGTGTAACTGTACACGTATAAGGCCATTATCTAATGGCCTTATTTTGTTATAATTGGCTAAATGTAATGCCTTTTGGAGAATCTACGTGCATTCAAAGTTTGCTCTCGCAAAATCATCCATACTTCCTGCTGCAGTAATGTGTTGTGCGTTATTAGGCGCATTAATCGTCAGTTCTGTCAGTGCCAGCTCTATTGAAGCACAAGATGTGTTGACGCGATTTGCTGATTTTTATAAGCAAGAGTGGGGTGAAACGCAGCGATGTAAATCTTCTAAACTGCACCGCTATACCGTATGTGGAAACGTACTTCGCAACGAAGGTAATGCTCCCTTCGTGCTGCATCATGATATCCCTTCAAAGAAAGTGGCCGTGTTAGTCCACGGGCTTAGTGATTCACCTTTCTTTATGCGAGA
Organism: Alteromonas sp. 38; assembly: GCF_902506055.1. Lineage (NCBI taxonomy): Bacteria > Pseudomonadati > Pseudomonadota > Gammaproteobacteria > Alteromonadales > Alteromonadaceae > Alteromonas > Alteromonas sp. 38. The sequence continues at coordinate 3,605,170 of NZ_LR733300.1, read as the reverse complement.
AATTAGCAATATTTTATTCAACGAAGGTTATGACGTTATTGTTCCGCTGTTACCTGGGCATGGGCTGCGAGATGATGAGGGGGCAATGAGTGATAGCGATTTAGCTGAGCGTTGGCAAGCACATGTCGATGAGGTTATCGCGTTAGCTGATGACATGGGCGACACCTTGATTGTGGGCGGGTTTTCAACTGGCGGCGCATTGGCGGTTGAGCAGTACCTGGACGCAAGTGATAACATCGACGGACTTATGTTGTTTTCTGGTGCCTTGGCGCTCTCTGAAAATGCCGAGAGTATGTCTAGGATTTGGGGAATTAAGTGGGTGGCGAAAATTGTGGATGGTAGTTATATCACGCACGGTCCGAACCCTTTTAAATATCCAAATGTTGCCGGCTTTGCGGGGTTAGAGCTGATGGATATTATCGAAAAAGTCCGCGACGATTTTGAAGACGGCAAGCGTATTGAAGTGCCTCTTTTTGCTGCGCACTCTCAAGCTGATGCCACCACGCCTATTCACGGTGTTGAAAACCTAATGGAAAATAGCGCAGGGCCTAATACGTTTTTTGTTATTGATGCATCTTATGCGCTGTGTCATGCCGATCTTGTGGTGAATACGTCAATGCTACACGATATGAAGTTTAATAAGGTCATGGTAAATGAAAACGAAGAGTGCGCCGTGCCAAAAGCAAACCCTTTATTTTCAACCATGTCACTGATGTTAAAAACCTATGCGCAACAATTTTAGCGTTTTACAGCAATAACAAATGCGATTAAGCTTTAAGGCATGATAGCTAAATTGAAAAAGCAGCGACATGGCTATGTAGTCATGCTGATAATGGTTATTTCCTTGGTAACTAAATTGTCGCCGGGAATGGCTATGCCAAAGGCTATGTCAAAGACCGCGACAACGCCTGTGGACGCAACGTATATAGAAATAAATTCTGAGAACAATTTATCAGAAGCAAGTCGCGCGAATAAAAAAATGCAAGCTAGTGCTAGTGGGTGCCATTCAGATAGTCACGCTTCTGCTAGCAATTTCATTGCGCCTTCAAGCACTCAATCAGCTGCAAAAAAGGAACACGCCATTCATAGTGCCTCAAGCGCTCCCCTTGAAGCTGTGAAATCAATTGACCCGAGTATGCACGGTGTCACACCTGATTCGTGCTGTGACGATCATTGTCAATGCCCTACAGGTGTATGCGCCGCTGTTTATGCACTCATAAATAATGATGTATCGGTAGCGGTTATCGCGCTAACCCCGTTAGTCACTTTTGTACATCAGCAAGCCCCTTACACTATACCCAACACCCAATTTCGCCCCCCCAAATTCGCTTTCGCAGGATAGTTGTATCTGGCGGGGGCGTATAGCACCCACGTTTTTCTTTTTATCTCCTGAGTCTAGGGGGAAATTAATGTGGTTTTCTCATGTTTGCATTTAATCTGGGTATGATTTTTAACTACCAAACTCAAGTTCGACTTCGTACTTGTTACCTTCAGCGTGCTTGGCTAGGAATGTTACTTTTTGTCGTTAGTACACCTTCCCTCGCAACGACCCTCAGTCTTAAAGATGCGCAACATCTCGCGCTCAATCAAGACGTTTATTTTCAAGGAAGTCGGCATGAAGAGGCTGCCTATCAGTTCGATAGTGATGCAGCCAATAGCTGGGATAATCCCACTATCAGTACTTCGCTGCAAAGCGTGCCAACCGATGGCTTTTCACTGAATCAAGAGCCAATGACACAGTTGAAATTGGGTATTCGACAAGCTATGCCAAGGGGGAATTCTGCAAACATCTCCCGTACCATCGCCATTGAACAAGCCCAAAAAGAACCTGTGAAAAGAGCAGCAAGGCGAGCGTGGTTGTTGCGAGAAGTGTCGCTGGAGTGGCTGGCGTGGTATCAAGCAGAGCAAACCGTAGCCTTATTGCGCGAAGAATCGCAGTCGTTAGCGCAGTTACTCGAGACAGTAGAGTCGTCTTACCGAAGTGGCGTGGGCGGCACTCAACAGCAAGATATTATTCAGATTCGACTAGAGCGCCTTCGCTTAAAAGATACAATTTTGAAGGAACAGCGAGCTGCATCTGTGGCACTAGCCCAGCTGTCAAGGTGGTTCGATTTTTCCAGTGAAGTAAGTTTCACTGTGCCCAGAGCACTTAATCATCACGACATTTTTCCTTTTAGTCACTCCTTAGCCAGGCAGGTTGAGCGAGGTGACTTATTTAATATTATCGATGCGCATCCCTCTGTGCAGTTGCTTGTAAAAGACGAATTGGTCGCTACACAGAAATTGACTCTTGCGAAAGAGCAAACCAAACCTAAATGGGCCTTTGAAGCCGCCTACGGATATCGTCAAGATGCCCAAAATGGTATGAGCCAAGCTGACTTTATTAGTGTGGGTGTCCAAGTAGATTTACCGCTGTTTAGCAGTAAGCGTCAAGATGCCAATTTGTCGGCATCAGCGGCAAGGTTAGGGCTCAAATCCACACAACGACGATTAGAAGTGAGGCGATTAGCTGCCCTTGCTGAAGCACGTGAAGCTGAGCTTGCAAGCTTAACTGACCGCCAGCAGTTATTTGATACCGCATTACTTGAACAATCAGAGAGTTTAGCCGAGTCAGCGCTTAATGCATACATAGCGGATAAGGGCACATTTGACGGCGTAATGCGTGCACGTATCTCTCACATATCAGCAAAGTTAGATGCTCTAGCGCTTCATGTCGATATAGCAAAAACTTTAGCCGAACTCGCTTACCTGTACTACCCGCTGACAAACGAACAAAATCAGTTAACAGGTTCTCGATTGAAAGACAGATTGCTAGACACCCACGTTTTAGGTCGCCAAATGACCTCCTCTCGATTTATAGATATCCATACTTCCAGAAGCCAGATGCACACCCAGATCAGTGTTGGGAGGTTCAATTTTGGACACCCACTTCAAACCTCTGACTCAATCGATGAACCACTACTGACTAAAGTGGACACCCACACAAGTTCAAACATGGACATCCACACTAAATTCAAAGACATCCACATAACTGCTACAAATCCAGTTACTAGATCAAACATGGACACCCACAAAACCACTACCGACGGAGTAGCAAAACAATGAAGACACTATTTATTCTTGTGGTCGGCTTAATCGGTGGCGCAGCGGCTATGTTTGTATGGAATTCAAACATACAGAGCGAGGCCGCTGTTGAGGGGGTGATTGCAGGTGGTGATGACAACTCAAATAACAAAAAGCCCCTCTATTGGGTTGCGCCTATGGATGATGCCTACCGTCGAGACAAACCGGGTAAGTCGCCTATGGGCATGGATTTAGTGCCAGTATATGCAGCATCGGGTAGCGGCGCAAAACGTGATGGTGAGGTGACCATTTCACCCCAGGTACAGCAAAATATGGGCGTGAAGTTTACCACGGTAAAACGAGGGCAACTGGATTTGACCTTTAGTGCAGTGGGGAACGTTACCTATAACGAAGACTACTTGGTGCATATCCACCCCAGAGTAGAGGGTTGGATTGATAAGCTGTTTATTAAAACGGAAGGTGAGGCCGTTAGCCAAGGGCAAAAACTGTATACCCTTTATTCACCTGCTCTGGTGACTGCGCAGGAGGAGTTTGTTATTGCGTTAAAGCGAGGAGACACACGCTTAGCCGCAGGTGCTAAACAACGTTTAAAAGCGCTGCATTTATCGGATGGATTTATCGCGCAACTCGAAAAAAGCCGCGAGGTTTCACAAACTATTACCTTCTTTGCCCCCCAGGCCGGCGTGGTAGAACATTTAGGCGTGCGCGAGGGGTTCTATGTTCAACCTGGCACTACGGTGCTTAGTATTGCTCGTTTAGACAGAGTGTGGGTTGAAGCCCGCGTATTTGAGCGAGATGTGCCTAAAGTGGCACTTGATCAGCAGGTATCGATCACGTTTGACTATCTGTCAAATAAGACCTTTACGGGTAAGGTCGATTTTATCTACCCAGCACTTGATGTTGAAACACGTACGCTCAGAGTGCGGGTTACTTTAAAGAACGACAGCGGTGACATTAAACCCTATATGTTCGCCAATGTGATTTTTACCAAGCAAACCGAAAAGCCTGTGCTGTATGTGCCTTATCAAAGCGTTATTCAAATCCAGTCGCAGGGCCAAAATCAACATCTCGCCCAAAACCGAGTCGTTATGAATGTCGAAGAAAGCTTTAAATCTATAGCCGTCAACGTTGGGAGTAAAGCAGGGGACTTCATTGAAATAACTCAAGGCGTAAATGAAGGTGACAAAATAGTGCTGTCGGCGCAGTTTCTGATTGATTCAGAGTCGTCTAAAACATCAGATTTCAAACGTATGCAGTCTCATGGCGATCATGAAATGGTAAAACACAACAAGCCAATGTCTGATACGCCTGAGCATGACCCAATGCAACACGATCCAACAAAACATGATCCAACACAACACGATTCACCCCAAAAAGAGTCAAACCTGCCAGAGAAATCTCATCATGGATTACAACATCAGGGAGTGAATCACGAGGCCAAGCACCACGAGGGCATGCACCATGATTGAAGCCATAATACGTTGGTCTGTGGCGAATCGCATATTAGTTTTACTGGCAACGTTGTGTATTTCTATTGGCGGGGTAATAGCAGTAAAGCATACACCTATTGATGCCATACCTGATTTATCAGATGTGCAGGTGATTGTTAAAACCAGCTATGCAGGGCAATCGCCTCAAGTAGTAGAAGATCAAGTAACCTATCCGCTCACCACTGCCTTAATGTCTGTGCCGGGTGCAAAAACAGTTCGAGGATTTTCATTTTTTGGTGACTCTTATGTGTACGTTATTTTTGACGACAGTACCGATATGTATTGGGCACGAAGCAGAGTGCTGGAATACCTTAGCCAAATAACCTTGCCTGATGGTGTGGTACCCAAACTGGGGCCTGATGCTACTGGGGTAGGTTGGGTTTACATGTATGCCCTTGTTGATGAGTTACACAACTACGATGCTGGTGAGCTTAGGGCTTTGCAAGACTGGTTCTTAAAATATGAATTGCAAAGCGTGCAAGGAGTGTCGGAAGTCGCCTCTGTAGGCGGCATGGTTAAACAGTATTTACTGCAACTTCATCCGCAAAAGTTGCAAGCGTATAACGTGCCTTTACGTCATATTGAAACGGCACTCGCCCGAGGCAACAATGCAGCGGGTGCGTCAGTAATAGAAATGGCTGAAGCAGAGTATATGGTGACATCTTCTGCCTATCTTACGGGTACTGAAGATATTGCTAATATTCCTTTAGGCGTTGTTCACAATGGCGTGGCGATAACGATAGGCCATGTCGCGAGTGTAGTAGAGGCGCCACTTATGCGCAGAGGCATCGCTGAGCTAAACGGAAATGGCGAAGTGGTAGGTGGCATAGTAGTGATGCGCTTTGGCGAAAATGCTAAGGCGACTATTGATAACGTGAAGGCGCGTATTGAAACGTTGAAGGCCAGTTTACCTAGTGGCGTAAATATTGTACCGGTATACGACCGTTCCACCCTTATCGATAATGCCGTCGATAACCTATGGAGCAAGCTTGTTGAAGAGTTACTTGTGGTGGGTGCCGTCTGCTTAGTGTTTCTTTTTCATGTGCGGTCGTCGCTGGTTGCCATAATCACATTACCAATTGGCATATTAATGGCCTTTATCGTAATGAAGTTTCAAGGCCTTAACGCAAATATTATGTCTTTAGGTGGTATTGCCATTGCTATGGGGGCCATGGTGGATGGCGCTATTGTGTTGGTGGAAAACCTGCATAAGCATATTGAACGGGCGACAGCGCAAGGAGAGCACGTAAAAGGTGAAGCGCGTTGGGCGCTAGTGGTGAAGTCGGCCACCGAAGTGGGGCCAGCCCTGTTCTTTTCACTGTTGATAATTACCGTGTCTTTTATCCCTGTTTTTACCTTAGAAGCACAAGAAGGGCGAATGTTTGCCCCTCTCGCTTTTACGAAATCCTATGCCATGGCTGCCGCTGCGGCGTTAGCCATTACCTTGGTGCCAGTGTTAGCCGGCTATTTCGTGACAGGCAAGGTAAAAGCAGAGCATCGCAACCTGTTAAATAGGGCTATTTCGACAGGGTATGTTAAGGCGTTAACGGCTGCGCTGAACCACCCTCGAAAAATAGTGTTCGCAGCCCTTATTGCGTTAGTTTCTGTAGTATGGCCAATGCAGCATATCGGTAGTGAATTCATGCCATCTTTGGATGAGGGGGACTTACTCTATATGCCTACGACTTACCCTGGAATTTCGGTGGGCAAAGCCAGAGAGTTGCTACAACAAACCGATAAGCTGATTGCCACAATACCCGAGGTGCAAAATGTATTCGGTAAAGTGGGTAGAGCGGATACCGCTACCGATCCTGCGCCTTTAACTATGATAGAAACCTTTGTGCAATTAAAGCCAAAATCCCAGTGGCGTGCAGGTATGACAACATCAAAATTGAAGGAAATATTAAACAGTACGGTGGAATTTCCAGGGGTATCCAATGCGTGGGTGATGCCAATTAAAACGCGTATCGACATGCTCGCTACTGGTATTAAAACGCCGGTAGGTATCAAAATAGCGGGGCCAGAATTAGCGGGCATTCAGCAGGTAGGTGTACAAATAGAACAAGCGCTACAAGACTTTGAGAATACCGCATCGGTATTTGCCGAGAAAGTTGCAGGTGGGCGTTATATCACTATTGATATTAGTCGTGATAGGGCGGCGCGATATGGGCTCAATATCGCTGATATCCAAGAGGTTATCAACACTGCTATAGGTGGGCGAACATTGGGTGAAACCGTAGAGGGAAGGCAGCGTTTTCCTATCAGTATGCGTTACCCACAACAATACAGAGATTCTCCAGAAGCGCTAAGACAACTTCCCATAGTTTTAGCAAACGGTGCCAATATTACCTTGGGCGAGGTAGCCGATATTGCTATTGAGGTGGGGCCCGCGGCAATAAAAAGCGAAAATGCTCGATTAAACGGTTGGGTATTTATCGATATTGAAAGCGGCGATTTAGGCAGTTACGTAAAAAGTGCAAAAGAACATATTACTAATACGGTTTCATTGCCTCCAGGCTATTCCTTAACGTGGGCTGGACAGTTTGAATACTTAGAAAGGGCGGAAGCACGGCTTAGCATAATGGTGCCATTTACCATAGCCGTTATCGTGTTGCTGTTGTATTTAAGCTTCAGGCGAGTTGCCGATGTAGCACTTATTATGATTACCTTGCCATTGGCACTAATTGGCAGCTACTGGCTACTGTATGCACTGGAGTTTAACTTCTCTGTAGCCGTTGCCGTTGGGTTTATTGCCTTGGCGGGTGTCGCGGTTGAAATAGGCGTTATTATGCTGGTGTACCTGCATCAAGCGGTTGAAGCGTTTGATGGAAAAGCTTGCTCTACTACGCATGCTCAATCATCTGCTGAGCAAATAAAACAAGCACTTAAAGACGCCATCATTGAAGGTGCCACCCGGCGTGTTAGGCCGGTAATGATGACGGCGCTGTCTATTATAATAGGCTTACTACCTGTGCTGTATGCAACGGGAACCGGTGCTGAAATTATGCGACGTATTGCTGCACCCATGGTAGGAGGCATGTTAAGTGCGCTAGCGCTAACTCTGTTTGTGCTACCTACTATGTTTTACCTTGTTCAGGCGTGGCAGATGAAGCGACGTTCGTAAGAATACACGCTACATAACCACCTTAGAAACAAAAAGGCAGTTAGGATAACCTAACTGCTTTTTTAGTATTTGTTCGGCTGTTTTATTTCACTGCTTTACTTTACTGATGAAAGCGTACGGTTTGCGCCAAATGTTGTTTACTCAGCGCTAAATACCGTTTTTAATCACTTAGAAATAAAAGCCAATACTCATCAATGATTAATGCTTGCTGGCGTAATCTTCCACTTGGGTCCATACACGTAATAAATTTCCGCTCAGGATTTTTTCAATATCTGCACGGCTGTATTCTCTGTCCAGTAACCCCTGAACTAAATTAGGGAAGCTGGCCACATCTTTCAGGCCAATAGGCAACGAGTCACCTACGCCGTCATAATCAGAACCAATTCCTACGTGCTCAATACCAACCAGCTCTACCACATGGTCGATGTGGTCAAGCACTTCATCAAGTGTTGAGTAAGGGTAAGGTACTTCTTTGCGGTAGTTAGCTTCGAAGTCTTCCAGTTTCGGGCTATCTTCACCTTCAGAGGCAATCAATGCTTTGCGCGCTTGTGTTAGCCCCGTGCGCCATGTACCCGCTTCTTTCGTTACAAAGCTTGAGCCAAAGTTAATCATGATAACGCCTCCGTTCTCGCCAAGCGCTTTAACCATTTCGTCGTTCATATTACGCTCGAAACCAGGTGTAAAGCGTCGAAGTGATGAGTGAGACGCAATTACGGGTACCTTGGTCAGCTCAATAACTTGATAAAATGCATCGTCAGATACATGAGAAATATCAAGCATGATGCCGATGTTGTTCATCTCAGTAACCAGCGTTTTACCAAACGGACTTAAGCCATTCCACTGACGGCGCAAATCGTAAGACGAATCTGAAATATGGTTCGACTGACTGTGTGCTAGTGTAATATAGCGAATACCACGTTCGTGAAACGCTTCTAGATTAGCTAAATCGCCTTGAATCGGTGAGCCGTTTTCCATTCCCAGAGGTAAAGAGATGATGCCTTTTTCAAATTGTGCTTTTACGTCTGACGGGCTTTTGGCAATGGCAAATTTATCAGGGGCTCGCGCCACAATGGCTTCTACAGAATCGATAAGCAAATGAGCAAGTTGTGTTGATTCTGGTGAATTATCTAAACTCGCAGGTACATAAATTGACATAAAAGGGGCATTTAAACCGCCTTTTACCGCGCGTGGATAATCAAAGTCTCCACCTTCCGTGGCTTTGGTGACATCTACCCATGCATTTTTTACGCGATAGGGCACGTCAATATGCCCATCAACAATAATCGTTTCTTGGGCTATTTTTTTCGCTTTTTCACCCGCTGTGTAAGTGGGGGTATTATCAGCAATGGCTGATGCGCAAAGTAGAGTGGAAATTGCGAGAGCACAAGATTTTAGCGGGAAGAAGCCCTTCATTTTTGTTTTTTCCTTATCATTGTTGTAAGACAAAAGACTAAAAGAAAACCTGCTTAGCTACAATGCCCAGAACGTCTTAATCTTTCATTTCTTCTTATTTCCAGTTATTTCGGACTTTTTCAATCCCAAAGCTCCTAAAAGTGATGAAATCGTGCGTTTTTAGAGCGGTTACTACCATTCACTTTAATTTTACATTGCAATAAAAATTTAAAACTTGTTATTGTGTTGACGCGTGACTTCATAACGCGAATGCGGGATACTCCCGAGCGCGTCGCCGAATAGGATGAGAGTGAGTTCATCCGCGCGGCCTACATAATTTTTCGTGGCACCCCTCACTTCTCAGTTATTTTACAGGGGCCACAGTAAACAAGTATGAGAAAGTAAAATGGCTATTAATTTTGTACCGCTAGATAAAGAAAAACACAAAGACTTAAAAGTCGCGGTTAGCAATACCTTTAAGTTTGCGAAAGATACGCACCTTGCTGCAGCCACTATTCGTGAGTTTGCTCAATTGGCTGCCACTATGCCGCTAGTATTTATTGAAGATGCTAACGCTAAACGCCACCATGTTGTTGCAATGTTGGGTATGGAACAGAACAAAAACCTGTTTCTAACTGGTGACAAATGGCAGGGCCCTCACGTTCCAATGAACATCCTTCGTTACCCTTTTGATGTTCGCCCTGATGGCGAGAAGCTAGGCGTATACATTGATGAAAACAGTGACCTAATCGGTGAGGAAGGCGAAGCCTTATTTACTGATGCTGGTGAGCCAACGGAATTTTTGCAAAACCGTCAGCAGTTTTTAGCTGATCTTGCAAACAGCGAAATGGTTACACAGCGTTTTGTTCAACAAGTTGTTGATCTAGACCTGTTAGATCCAATTCAAATTCGTCTTACTTACCAAAGCGGCCAACAACGTAACGTTACTGGCATGTTAAGCATTAACGAAAAGAAAGTACTTGAGTTGCCAGAAGAGAAAGTGACTGAGCTTCACAAGTCTGGTTTCTTAGGCGCTATGTACGCAGTAATGATGTCAGCGGGTCAATTGAACCGTTTGGTTGAGCTTTCAAACGGTACTGACAACCCAATTCGCAGCATGCAATTGTCAGTTGTTAAGCCTGAAGAAGCACAAGCTGAAGCGCCAAGCGCATAGGTATTATCATCCACTAGGGTGATTAAAGCGCTAAGCTAGACAATAAACCGATACTGGGAAACGAGTATCGGTTTTTTTATATTTATAATCTGTACTTTTTCCTAACCCCTTTTATTTTCCCCCTCTTTTCTTAGGGGTTATCAACTACTTCGCTAAAATACTGTATGTAACCACAGTTTAAAGCCAGTAAATACGTGGCCTTCACTATGCTTTTTAGCTTGACAGTGGGGATCATTGATACCTAAACTGTCAATCAGTGGGTAAATGTGGCGAATAGTGGATCGAACCATCATTGTTTTGCAGATCAGTACTCAAAAAACAAGAAAACCAAGAGCAAAATATAGAAGGCTAGGGGAATGTTCCGCGGCGCTAACGCAATCAATCTGGATACAAAAGGCAGACTAGCGATACCGACAAAGTATCGGCAGTCGCTGCTGGATGATTGTAATGGACAGCTGGTCTGTACGGTCGATACACAGCAAAGTTGTTTGCTGCTTTACCCACTTCCCGAATGGGAAGAAATTGAGCTTAAACTCATTAAGTTCTCAAGCATGATTCCGGCAGAAAGACGCATGCAGCGTTTATTACTGGGTCATGCTACAGAAGGTGAAATGGACAAAAGCGGTCGAATTCTGCTTCCTACTCCGCTACGCCTTCATGCTCACCTATCAAAAGAAGTCATGTTAGTTGGTCAGTTGAATAAGTTTGAAATTTGGGATGCTGAAGTATGGGCTGAACAAGTTGAGCTTGATATGGATACCGAACGCAAAGGCGAATTTGAACTCACCGAACGTTTACAGGACTTTTCCTTATGAGCCAATCTAGCGAATTCAAACATGTTTCTGTACTTCTCGACGAGTGTATAGAAGCATTAGCTATCAAACCTGATGGCATTTATATTGACGCCACATTTGGCCGTGGAGGCCATTCTGCGCATATTCTTGATGCATTAGGTAGCGATGGTACCCTAATCGCGTTTGATCGCGACCCTCAGGCTATAGAAGCTGCTAAGCGTTTTGCAGATGACAGCCGCTTCCGTATTATTCATTCTCCTTTTGGCGACATGGCCGAAGAAATTGAAGCCTTGGGTTTAACCGGAAAGATTGACGGCGTATTAATGGACTTGGGTGTTTCGTCTCCTCAACTTGATGATGCCGAACGTGGTTTTAGTTTCCTTCGCGACGGTCCGCTAGATATGCGTATGGACACCTCCCGTGGTGAAAGTGCAGCCGATTGGCTAGCCCGTGCTGAAGAACAAGACATTACCCAAGTGATTAAAGAGTTTGGTGAAGAGAAGTTTGGTAAACGCATCGCGCACGCCATTGTAAATACTCGCGAAACCACGCCTATTACCCGTACTGCTCAGTTAGCCGCACTTATTGATGAAGCCGTACCAGTAAAAGATAAGTTTAAACACCCAGCTACTCGCGCATTTCAAGGCATCCGAATTTACATTAATGCTGAACTAGAGCAACTGCGAATAGGCCTAAAAGCAGCCACTCAGGTGTTAGCAAAAGAAGGTCGCTTAGCGGTCATTTCTTTTCATTCTTTAGAAGACAGACTCGTAAAACGCTTTATAAAAGACCAAAGCAAAGGCAAATCAGTACCGCATAATCTGCCTATAACCCAAGCTGAAATAGATGCCGATAAAGTTTTAAAAGCGCTAAGTCGTGCCATAAAACCCTCTGAATTGGAGATTGCGAACAACGTTCGCTCACGCAGTTCCGTGTTAAGGGTGGCCGAAAAGCTATGACGTTAGGTAAGCCTGATAGGGCAAATACAAACTTCAGTTTACTGCTGATTATTGTGTCAGATTTAACCCGCAACAAGTTGCGGGTTTTGTTGTATTTAGCGGTTCTGCTTAGTGGCATGGCGGTTATCCTTGGTAGCCACCAAAATCGACAGCAAGTTATTGCCCTTGAAGACCTGATGCAACAAAAAGATGAGCTCGACGTTGAATGGCGCAATTTAGTGCTAGAACAACGTGCGCTGACCGAACATAACCGCATAGAAACCTTGGTTGAAAAGCAACTTGATATGTATCGCCCTACAGCCGATGACGAAGTGGTAGTGAGACTTAAATGACCACGCCAACCGTTAAACGTAGCCGCAAAGCGAGCGGAGCAAAACAAAACGTCACACCAAGCTTGGTGCACTGGCGCTTTGTGGTTGTGCTTATCGTGGTTATCTCGGTTTTCGCGGCACTGGCTGCCCGCGCGGCGTTTATTCAAGTTATTGAGCCTGATGAACTTATCCAACAAGGCGATAGCCGTACCTTGCGTACGCGCAACATGCCTACCTATCGCGGGCTGGTGACAGACCGAAATGGTGTTGAACTAGCTGTAAGCGTGCCGGTTCGGGCCATTTATGCCGACCCTAAAATTATTCATGAGAACGATGGCCTTGCTGAACCTCGTCGTTGGCAAGCGCTGGCCGATGTACTAGGCCAATCGGTAGATAGCTTACAAGAAAAAGTGAGCAATCCTAAACGCCGTTTTGTGTACTTGCAGCGCCAAGTGTCTCCTGCCATGGCCGAGTATGTCGATAAGCTTGATATTCCAGGTATTTACTTACGCCGTGAGAGCCGTCGTTATTATCCTACCGGTGAAGTGTCGGCCCAATTAATCGGTGTTACCGATGTAGATGATACAGGTGTTGAAGGCTTAGAGCGTATGTACGACGAGTGGCTAACAGGCACGCCTGGCTCACGTAAAATTCGTCGAGATGCCAAAGGTCGTCAGGTAGAAATTTTAGAAACCACCACGGGTGAAGATGCAGGCAACCTGCAACTGACTATCGACCAACGTATTCAAGCGTTAGCGTACAAAGAAATTAAAGAAGCCATGATTTACTATCAATCTAGTTCTGCCTCGGCAGTGGTTATTGATGTAAAAACGGGCGATGTACTGGCCATGGTAAATGCGCCGTCTTTTAACCCTAACGATCGCAGTAATATTTCACCCCACCGCATGCGTAACCGCGTTATTACCGATGCATTCGAGCCCGGTTCAGCGTTGAAGCCGTTAGCGGTATTAACTGCTATGGAGTTCGGTGAAGTAGAAGCGGAAGATGTGGTAGATACTAACCCTGGTTGGATGCGCCTAGGCGGAAGCTTAGTTAAAGACTCGCGTAACTATGGCGAGCTTACTCTTGAAGAAATTATTCAGCATTCAAGCAATATGGGCACCTCGAAATTAGCGTTGTCTGTGCCTAAGCAATTTCTACTCGATACCTATTACAACATTGGGCTGATGTCAGATACTGGCCTAAATATGGCCGGTGAAAGCAGTGGTATTTTCTACGACCGAAGCCGCTGGTCTGAATTCGAACTGGCCACCTTGTCATTTGGCTATGGGATATCGGTAACCACTGCGCAACTTGGTCGCCTCTACGCTACCTTGGCGAATGGCGGTATCAAGCAGCCATTGAATATTATCAAGTCGCCACAGCAAACGGGGTGGCAAGGCCAGCCTGAACGCGTGATCAGTGAAGAGAATGCAAAAGCCATAGTACAAATGATGGAGAGCGTAACTCAACGAGGCGGTACAGCGAAAAAAGCGGCCGTTCCAGGTTACCGTGTGGCAGGAAAAACTGGTACCAGTCGTAAGGCTGTGGCAGGTGGTTATGGCGAAGAGTATGTGAATATCTTTGCAGGTATTGCCCCTGTTTCCGACCCAAGACTTGTCACTATTGTGCTTATTAACGAGCCTGGTGGTGATTTGTATCACGCCGGTGACACTGCGGCACCTGTGTTTTCGTCAATCATGGGCGGTGCTTTACACATGCTAAACGTAACCCCAGATGACAAGCACGTGACGTCAGGCGCGTGGCTGAAAGGAGGTAACAGTGGTAGTTAATTCCTTTATTCAAAGTGCTCGTGCGTTGTTGGCAAAGTTTGGTATAGACGCGCCAGATATTCGTATTGAAGGCTTAACCTTAGATAGCCGTGATGTGAATACAAAAACAGCATTTGTAGCGGTTAAAGGTCATGAACGTGACGGAAGAGATTTCATACCACAGGCGATTAGTTTAGGCGCGCGTGTCATTCTGGCGCAAACTGACGACAGTCAAGCCCATGGCCAAATGGAAATGCGCGACCATTCGGTAATTATTTCGTTATATCAATTACCTAGCATGCTGTCGGCCTTGGCGGCTGCGTTTTACGATTACCCTGCGTTGAAAATGATGACAGTGGCGGTAACGGGAACTAACGGAAAAACCTCTACAGTTCAATTGCTTACCCAGTTGAAAGATGCGCTGGGTACGCGCAGTGCGAGTGTTGGCACTCTTGGCAGTAGCGTATATGAAGGTGAAAATACCCAGTGGGTAACGACTGCCGCGGCGAATACTACACCTGATGCTATTCGTTTGCAGTACGTGTTGGCAGAGTTTGTGCAACAAGAGGTGAGGCATACGGCCTTTGAAGCTAGCTCTCATGCATTGGTACAAGGCCGATTAAGCCAAGTGAAAACAGATATTGCGGTGTTTACAAACCTAACCCGTGACCATCTAGATTACCACGGCACCATGGAAGAGTACGCTAAGGCGAAGCGATTGCTGTTAGATCAACCTGGCCTTGAAGCTGTTGTGCTGAATGTGAACGACAGCGAAAGCCAGAATTGGGCTGACTATTTAGACGCCAATGCAGCTAAAGATGAAAGCTCAGAAAAAATAGCAATTAGTAAGCCGAGAGTGACACAAGTATGGACAGGGTTTGAACCTACTGATGGCGTTTTAGCCACGCACAAACAACCACAAGAACGCCATTGTTTCGCCACAAATGTTTCATACCATTCTTCAGGAATTCGATTCGACCTTGTTTCTTCATGGGGCACAGCACCTATTGAGCTGGCATTGTTTGGCTCGTTTAACGTGAGCAATGCGTTAAGTGCTATTGCGTGTTTATTGGCGCAGGGCGAACGCTTTGAAAATGTAGTGCGGGTAGTGAATGGTTTGCAACCTGTACCAGGAAGGATGGAAGTGTTCTCTGTTGAGGGTAGTGCCAGCGTAGTCGTTGATTATGCCCACACGCCAGACGCGTTAGACCAGGTGCTGAAAAGCGCTAAAACACATACCGCCGGCAAAGTGTGGTGCGTGTTTGGGTGTGGTGGCGATCGCGATAAAGGCAAGCGCCCCTTAATGGGCGCGGCGGCTGAACAGCATGCTGACGTGATTGTCATTACCACTGACAACAGTCGTAGCGAGTTGCCAGAAAGTATTGCTAGCGATATTAAGGCGGGCTTGCAACG
This sequence comes from Alteromonas sp. 38, assembly GCF_902506055.1. Taxonomy (NCBI): domain Bacteria; kingdom Pseudomonadati; phylum Pseudomonadota; class Gammaproteobacteria; order Alteromonadales; family Alteromonadaceae; genus Alteromonas; species Alteromonas sp. 38. The sequence continues at coordinate 3,589,657 of NZ_LR733300.1, read as the reverse complement.
CCCTAATGACGCAGTAGAAGAAGCAGACAGAGAAAGCGCTATTCGCTATTGCCTAGATAGTGCAGATGAGAACGACATTATTGTGGTGGCCGGTAAAGGCCATGAAGATTACCAGATTATTGGTACCCAACAGACAGACTATAACGAACGTACAGTTGTGGCTCGACTACAGCAGGAGTACAAAAAATGATAACTACAACACTGTCGTGGATAGCCAGCCAAATAGACGGCAAACTTGACGGACAAGATTGTGAAGTCAATGCAGTAAGTACAGACACGCGAACCTTAGATTCGGGCTCTGTCTACCTTGCATTAAAAGGCGATAATTTCGACGGCCATGCTTTTGCAGAAAGTGCTGAAAAAGCGGGCGCAAGTGCAATTATTGCCAGCGAACCTGTGAATGCTTCCATTCCTGTGGTGTATGTTGAAGACACTAAACTGGCTTTAGGCCTTTTAGGCGCTGCCGTAAAACGTGAAGTGACACCTAAAACCATTGCTATCACAGGAAGTAGCGGTAAGACTACCGTGAAAGAAATGTGTGCGGCTATCCTTGAGCGTCGGGGTTCAGTACTCGCCACAAACGGAAATTTCAATAATGATATTGGGGTTCCGCTAACCTTACTTCGCTTAGAAAAGCATCACGAATACGCGGTCATGGAACTGGGTGCTAATCACCTGGGTGAAATTGCGTACACCACTAATCTGGTTAAGCCTGATGTCGCCACTATTGTAAATGCTGCTGCTTCTCACCTTGAAGGGTTCGGGAGCTTGTTAGGTGTAGCTCGTGCAAAAAGCGAAATCTTTAAAGGCTTAGGCGATAGCGGCACTGCCATTGTTAATGTAGACAGCCAATTTGCCGATTTCTGGCAAGGCAAGCTTAAACAAAAGCGTGTATTAACTTTCTCGCCAATGCAAAAGAACGAAGCAGACTTCACTGCCGAAGACATCATCGTCGGACTGGATGGCTGTGCTGCATTCCATTTTTGCAGTAACGAAGGTGAAGTGGCAATCCAACTGACTATTCCTGGAATTCATAACGTTGGGAATGCATTAGTGGCAGCAGCGCTTACCATGCAATTAGGTGCCACCCTTGAGAACGTGCGTGACGGTTTGCTTGCTATGAAGCAAGTGAAAGGTCGCTTGAACGTTAAGACATTAAGTAGCCAAGTGCGTTTGCTAGATGACACTTACAACGCCAACGTTGCTTCGGTTAACGCGGCTATCGATACACTAAGTACCTTTTCAGGCATTAATGTTTTGATATTGGGCGACATGAAAGAGTTGGGCGAAAAAGCGCGCTTCTATCATGAGCAAGTGGGCAACTATGCGCTTAACAATGGTATCGACTACTTATACTCCTTTGGCGTGCTAAGCCAATCTGCCAGCGCTGTCTACGACGCGGCATCTGGAAAAAATGGCGGGCATTTTACCGACATCGACAGTTTGGTGAGCGCGTTAGAGCAAGACTTACAAGTAGAACAACAAGATATTTCAATTTTAGTAAAAGGCTCACGCAGTTCTCGTATGGAACGCGTGGTAGAGGCGATTGAGGCCTCTTCGCTGGGAAAGTTTGAACGCCGTCGGGAGCGTATTGCATGTTAATTTGGCTAGCTGACTGGCTGACACAATTTGATACTGGGTTTAATGTATTTTCATACCTGACCCTAAGAGCGATTTTAAGTACGTTAACGGCGTTGCTCATTGCTATTTTAATTGGCCCTAAAATGATTCGTTATTTGCAAACTATGCAGATAGGGCAAACCGTACGCGACGATGGTCCGCAAAGTCATTTATCTAAATCGGGTACACCTACTATGGGTGGCTTACTTATTCTTGCGGCTATTGTAGTGAGTGTTTTACTGTGGGCAGATTTAAGTAATCGTTACGTATTAGTGACCTTAGCGGTAGTGGTGTCGTATGGCATTATTGGGTTTGTGGATGACTATCGTAAAGTGATCCGCAAAGACTCAAAAGGCTTGATTGCGCGCTGGAAGTATTTCTGGCAATCGGTGATAGCCATTGGGGTAGCTTTTTTCCTATATAGCAGCGCCACATTAAGTGCTGAAACCTCGTTGCTTATCCCTTTCTTTAAAGAAGTGTTTCCGCAACTAGGTGCCTTTTTTATCATTATTACTTACTTTGCCATTGTGGGCACAAGTAACGCAGTAAATTTAACCGACGGCCTTGATGGTTTAGCCATCGTGCCCACTATTTTAGTGGCAGGCGCTTTCGCTATTTTTGCTTATGTAACCGGTAACGCGAACTTCGCCGATTACCTGAACATTCCGCATATTCCACTTACCAGTGAGTTGGTTATTGTGTGTACGGCCATTGTCGGTGCTGGGCTAGGATTTTTGTGGTTTAACACTTACCCAGCACAAGTCTTCATGGGCGATGTGGGGTCGTTGGCATTAGGTGGCACACTAGGCGTTCTAGCCGTGCTAGTTCGCCAAGAAATTGTACTGATTATTATGGGCGGTGTGTTTGTAGTAGAAACCCTATCGGTCATTTTGCAGGTGGGATCTTTTAAGTTGCGTGGACAACGCATTTTTAGAATGGCACCTATTCATCACCATTACGAATTAAAAGGTTGGCCGGAGCCACGAGTCATAGTGCGCTTCTGGATCATTTCTATCATTTTAGTCCTTGTTGGGCTGGCAACGTTGAAGCTTAGGTAATGACATATAACGTACGTACACATTCTTATGTGGTAGGCGGCCTTGGAGTAACAGGTCAGGCATGCGTGCGTTTTCTAAAACAGCAAGGGGCGAAGGTAAAAGCCTTTGATACCCGCGATACTTTCAATGTGTCAGCACCATTAAATATCTGCGTAACCACCGGGACATTACCTCGTGATTTTTTCGCAGGCGTTGATACCTTGGTACTTAGCCCAGGCCTACCGCTTAACATTGAACAAGTAAAACAAGCAAAAGCCTGTGGTGTTGAAGTAATTGGCGACGTGGAATTGTTTGCACGTCTTAACACTACGCCAACCATAGGCATTACCGGTTCAAATGGTAAAACCACGGTTACCTTGCTAACAACGCATATGCTGAAAGCTTGTGGGTACGAGGTGTGTGAGGCGGGTAATGTAGGGCGCCCAGTACTTGAAACCCTTCCAGAATCCATGGCAGAGCTTGAAACTCAGTCTTCTTCTTTGGATGTCATTGTTTTAGAGCTTTCCAGTTTTCAGCTTGAAACGACTTCTAGCTTGAAGTTGAACGCCGCATCGATTTTGAATATTAGCGATGACCATTTAGATAGACACGGCGATATGCAGCAATACACAGCTGCCAAACAGCGTATTTTTAGTCATTGTAATACCGCAGTAGTATGGCGCGGCGACAAGCAGGTGACGCCAACCTCAAACTGTGAAAACACTATCACCTATGGCCTTGATATTAGCGATACCGGCTTTGGTTTACGCGAAGGCGTTATAACCTTCAACGGTGAAGCGCTGCTTAATACCGCCGATATTCGATTGGCAGGCATGCACAATGTGCTTAACGTGATGGCGTCGCTGGCATTATGCCAAGCGTTTAGTATTTCATTGAATAAACCAGCCCTGCTTAATACAGCCGCACGTGCAGTGGCTATCTTCACTTCAGCGCCGCACCGCTGCGTAGAAATTGCCAACATTAATGGCGTGAAGTGGATAGATGATTCAAAGGCTACCAACGTGGGTGCCACTATCGCTGCTATTCAAGGGCTAGCTCCTACTACCAATGGAAAAATTATCCTCATTGCCGGTGGTGATAGCAAAGGTGCAGATTTAAGTGCATTAAAACCAGCGCTAGACGAAAGTGTTGGTGAAGTGATTGCGCTAGGCAAAGACGCAGAAAAATTCAGCGCTATCTATAGTGACACCACAATAGTGGCTTCAATGGAGAAGGCGGTATTGGCTGCTAACTTACGTGCTGGTAACGGCGATATTGTCTTACTATCACCTGCCTGTGCCAGTATCGATATGTTTAAAAATTATATGCATCGCGCACAAGTGTTTACCGATGCGGTCACGCATATTACCGCAAACGTAAAATTTGAAAGTGACGCTGGCGCAATGAAAGCAGCGGGAGGTTTGCCATCATGATGACAGCCGCGAAAGCTTTTAAATCAACCAATGCGTCGCCAGCAGACACTAAATTAAGTGCGTTGTTTGCGGCGCGTCATGACGAAAAAAATCTTCAAAGCCCTTACGATATTGGCTTAATCATTGTTGCGTTAGCACTAATGACGATTGGTATTATCATAGTGACATCTGCTTCAATGCCTGTTGCTGAAAGAATTCACGATAATCCTTTTTACTTTGCTATTCGTCACGGTATTTACATTGTGGGGGCGATTATTGCTGCCATGGTGGTATTAGAGCTTCCTATGCAGTTTTGGCGTAAGGCAAACCCTTATTTGTTATTAGCGGCGATTGGGCTGTTGGTGGCTGTGCTGCTTGTTGGGCGTACCGTAAACGGCAGTACCCGTTGGTTGGCGCTAGGCCCCATCACAATTCAAGCGGCAGAGCCGGCCAAACTTTTCTTCTTCACTTATCTAGCAGGCTATCTGGTTCGCCGTTATGAGGAAGTAACGGAAAACTTAAAAGGCTTCATCAAGCCGCTAGTGGTGTTCTTTGCGTTAGCCATGTTGCTGTTGCTACAACCCGACCTAGGAACCGTGGTGGTGATGTTTGCCACCACCATTGGGCTATTATTCTTAGCAGGTGCTCGTTTATGGCAGTTTTTTGCATTGGTGTTTGCTGGCGTGCTAGCCGTTGTTGCCCTTATCGTGTTTGAAGAATACCGCATGAAGCGGGTCACTTCTTTTCTAGATCCTTGGGCCGACCCATTCGGCGCCGGGTATCAGCTTACTCAATCGCTAATGGCTTATGGTCGAGGCAATTGGTTTGGCCAAGGCTTAGGCAACAGCCTACAAAAGCTAGAGTTCTTGCCTGAAGCGCATACCGATTTTGTTATGGCTATTTTAGCCGAAGAGCTTGGTTTTGTAGGCGTACTGGCTGTACTCGGCTTAATTTTATGGATGGTGGTACGTGCGCTACAAATAGGGAATAAAGCCTTATTGAAATCACGCCCATTCGAAGGGTATTTAGCTTACAGCGTAGGAATTTGGTTCAGTTTCCAAACTGCTGTGAATATTGGTGCAAGTGCAGGCATTCTGCCCACCAAAGGGCTTACGCTGCCGTTAGTCAGTTATGGCGGCTCATCGCTTATTGTTATGTCGGTGGCGGTGGCTTTGTTGTTGCGTATTGATTTTGAACTTCGCGTAGACGGAGTTCAAGCGTTAGGACGCGGCGACAATAAGAAAACCAGTAAAGCAAAGGCAAAGCCTGCAGCTACATCAGCGGCTAAGCCGCCAGTGAAAACAAAGCATACCAATGCTGAACCGTTTGCCGATGCTGAGGCTGATTACAACCAAGTCCCAAGCATTGAATCAGACACAGAAGCGCCAGAATCAATGCTAGATGATGCTCAATCAAAAGAAGCAAAAAAAGCATCTAGTACAATTTCTCCTGAAGACGAAGGCAAAGCGGGCATAAAAGCCATTCTAGCCAGAGTATCTAAGGAGGCCACCAATGAGTAAGCGTTGTCTTATTATGGCCGGTGGTACTGGCGGGCATGTTTTCCCTGGGTTAGCTGTGGCCCACGCTCTGAAATCGGCTGGTTGGGAAATAGAATGGCTTGGCACCGCAGAGCGAATGGAAGCCGATGTTGTGCCTAGACATGGCATTCCTATTCACTTTATTCCAGTGAAAGGTATTCGAGGCAAAGGGCTAAAAGCCAAATTGTCGGGCGGTATAGCACTAATAAAAAGTTTATTTTCGGCTCGCCGAATTATCAAACGTATTGAACCAGATTTAGTGCTTGGTTTTGGTGGTTATGCCAGCGGGCCGGGTGGTGTTGCGGCCAAATCGCTAGGGATTCCTGTTGTTATTCACGAGCAAAACGCGGCGGCCGGCATGACCAACAAGTTATTGGCTAACATCGCTACACGCGTGTTGCTCGGTTTTGAAGATGCAAAACCGCAATTTGCCAAGGTGGCAGCTAAAGTTCACACCGTGGGTAACCCTGTGCGGGACGAAATTTGGCAGGTTAACCCGAAAGAACAAGTTACAGACGAGTCAACAAACGGCACACTTAACCTACTGGTTGTGGGCGGAAGTTTGGGTGCCAAAGTACTTAATGATACTGTGCCCGACACGTGCGCGGCACTAGAGGGTTTATCGATTCGCCATCAATGCGGGAAAGGCAATAAAGCGTCGGTGGAAGCGCTTTATGCAGATTCAGCTAATTCCGTTGAAGTCAGCGACTTTATTGATGATATGGCAGCGGCATATGAGTGGGCTGACTTTGTGATTTGTAGGGCGGGCGCACTCACCGTTGCAGAAGTGGCGGCAGCGGGCAGGGCAGCATTGTTCGTACCTCTGCCACATGCGGTAGACGACCATCAAACCAAAAATGCGCAGTCGCTAGTGAAACATGGCGCCGCCATTATGATTGCGCAGTCGGTATTGAAAGAGAATTTAAGGCAGGCAGTTCGGCACTGGGTTTCGCACCCTAGCGATTGCCTAAAAATGGGTGCAGTAGCAAGGCAACACGCCAGTACTCACGCCACAGAACATGTAGTAAGCCATTGCATGGCAGTAGTAGGAGAAGGGGAATAATGGTTTTTAAGACCCCATTTGAGAGCCCGCAAATGCGCAGGGTGAAGAAAATATTTTTTATCGGCATCGGTGGTGCGGGTATGGGCGGTATTGCTGAAGTACTGCTTAATGAAGGTTACGATATTGCAGGTTCTGACATAAATTCAGGGCCCATGACTCAGCGCCTTAGTGATTTGGGCGTGGATGTAAAAATTGGCCATAAAGCCGAAAATGTTGATGGTATGGACGTGATTGTGGTTTCAAGTGCCATTAACGAAGCTAACCCAGAGATTATTACCGCCAGAGAACAACGTATTCCAATTATACGTCGTGCGGAGATGTTAGCGGAATTGATGCGTTTTCGTCATGGTATTGCCGTGGCAGGAACTCATGGTAAAACCACCACCACAAGTTTAATCTCGACCATTTTTGCACAAGCACAATACGACCCAACGTTTGTGATTGGCGGTTTGTTGAATAGTGCAGGTACTAACGCGCGCTTAGGCAGAAGCCGTTATTTAATTGCTGAAGCCGATGAAAGTGACGCATCGTTTTTACACTTGCAGCCAATGGTGTCGGTAGTTACAAATATTGAAGCTGACCATATGGATACCTATGGCGGTGACTTCTCGAAAGTGAAAGATACTTTTGTTGAGTTTTTGAGTAATTTGCCATTTTACGGGCAGGCAATTGTGTGTGGCGACGACGCGAACATACAAGAGATTAGCCCTCGTATTGGCCGCAGTATCATTACTTATGGCTTTGAAGCGCACAACGATGTACGTGCTGAGGATATTTCCTTGTCATTCGGGCAAGCTAATTTCACCGTTATACGGCCAGAGCATGAGCCTTTGAAGGTGACATTAAACCTTACCGGTAACCACAATGTGCTAAATGCGTTGGCAGCCATCGCTGTGGCAACGGATGAAGGTATTGATGATGAAGCCATTGTGGCTGCATTGGCGAGTTTTGGTGGGATTGGTCGTCGCTTTGAGGTACTTGGCGATTTTAATACCAGTGTGGGTAACGTTACCTTGGTTGATGATTATGGTCATCATCCTACCGAAGTGAAAGCGACTATAGCGGCAGCGAGAGCCAATTGGCCTGAAAATCGGTTAGTGATGGTATATCAACCTCATCGATTTACGCGAACGCGTGACCTATACGAAGACTTTGTTAACGTGCTTTCTACGGTAGATGTATTGCTATTGTTAGACGTTTATCCGGCCAGTGAACAGCCGATTGAAGGTGCTGACAGTAAATCTTTGTGTCGTTCTATTCGTCAACGTGGCCAAATTGAGCCCGTTTACGTAGGCGGTAAAGAAGCGCTTCCCGCCATTTTAGCCAATATTTTGGTAGAGGGCGATGTCGTGATGACCCAAGGCGCTGGAAACATTGGTCAAATTGCTAAGTTGCTCGCCAGCCGTGAGATGGAGCCAAAAGTGCTGCATCAGGAGAGCGATGCATGAGTCTTTTTAGTAACGTAAAAAAATATGATGTTGCCGAATTTGGAAAAGTGGCGGTCATGTTTGGCGGCGACTCTGCCGAACGTGACGTGTCGCTAAACTCAGGAAACGCGGTGCTTGCAGCGCTTTTAAGAGAAAATGTAAACGCCATAGCTTTCGACCCTGCTGAGCGACCACTTACTGATTTAATCAGCGAAAAAGTCGACCGAGTACTTATCATGTTACACGGTCGAGGTGGTGAAGATGGTTCAATGCAAGGGGCACTACAACTGCTTAAAATTCCCTACACGGGAACGCCGGTTTTAGGTTCTGCATTGGCGATGGACAAAATTCACACCAAGCAAGTATGGCAAAGCCTTGGCTTACCTACTGCTAAATATGAAATTGCTGATAAAAGGCGCTTTGAAGCTGGTAAGTGCAGCGCTATAATGGAAAAGTTGGGGAATGAAGTCATGGTAAAACCGGCCCGAGAAGGGTCGAGTATTGGCATGGCGAGAGTGACAAGCGCTGAACAACTCGAAAATGCCATACAGGACGCCTTTAACTATGACAACCAGGTCCTGTTAGAGCAATACATTAAAGGCCCTGAGTTTACAGTTTCAGTAATTCAGGGGCAGGCATTGCCGTCTATTCGCATGTCTACTCCACATACGTTTTATGATTACGCTGCCAAGTACCAAGACGATACCACAGAGTATTTTTGTCCAAGTGGTTTGTCTGACAAGCAAGAAGCACATCTTGCTCAGCTATCGACGCAGGCATTCGATTCTATTTCTGGCTCTGGCTGGGGTCGCATTGACGTGATGCAAGATAGTGATGGGCATTTTTATTTGCTTGAAGCGAATACGGTGCCTGGAATGACGGAAAAGAGCTTGGTGCCTAAAGCGGCCAAAGTGGCTGGGTTAAGTTTTGATGAACTGGTGCTGGCAATATTGGCCACCAGTTTTGACCCTGACAGCAGAGCATAAAGCGCAATGACAAGTAAGACGAGCACCGTAAACAATAAGCCATCTAAAGACAAAGCGTCTTTGTGGGGCGGTGTAGTCTTCTTATTGTTTGTTATCGCGGCATTAGTGTTTGGCGCTATTAAGGCCAACGGCTATATGCAAGATGAACAGCAAATGCCTGTTCAGGTAATCGATTTTTCAGGCGATTACCAACATGTGAATATTACTAGGCTAGAGCGCCTGATAAGAAAGTCACAACCGGGCAGTTTTTTTGCCCTCGATGTGAATGAAGTGTTTGAGCTGGTAGAAGCACAACCATGGGTGTATCGGGCGTCGGTACGCAAAAAATGGCCAAACACGTTAAAGATATATTTGGTTGAGCAGCAACCCGTTGCCAAATGGAACGAGGATTTGTTGCTAAACCCCTACGGCGATACGTTTAACGCCGATGGGCATGATTTAGCTTTACCAAGGTTATACGGCCCAGGTGGTAGCGAGAAGACCGCGCTTGAAGGATATAACTCCATGCATGCGCTATTAGCCACTACTGCTATGAATATTGAAGAATTATCGTTGAGCGAGCGCTTCGCATGGCAAGTTCAACTTGAAAATGGTATTGAATTGAATTTAGGGCGCAAGGAATTTATCGATAGGTTACAACGCTTTATCGATGTATATCCCTTACTTGCGCAGCAAGAGAAGACGGTAAAATATATCGATCTTCGTTACGATACGGGTGTCGCGGTTGGCTGGGAAAACAGCAACAGCGATACAACAAACAAAGAGAGTTAAGGAAACCATGTCAAAACCTGCTGAACGTAATTTGATTGTAGGCTTAGATATAGGCACTAGCCAGGTAAAGGCTGTGGTGGGCGAGCTGTTAGACGACGATCAAATCAGTATTGTCGGTGTCGGTACGCATGCCGCAAAAGGCATGGATAAAGGCGGCGTAAATGACTTAAACCTTGTGGTTAAGTCGGTGCAACGTGCGGTAAATGAAATGGAGCTCATGGCAGATTGCCGTGTTTCTTCAGTGTTCATGTCCATTTCAGGCCGTCACGTAAAATGCCAAAACGAAAACGGTATGGTGCCCATTAACAACCAAGAAGTAACCCAAGAAGATGTAGATAACGTTATTCACGCAGCACGTAGTGTTCCTATTGCAGCTGAACGCAGGTTACTTCATGTTTTACCACAAGAATTTACTATTGATGTGCAAGAAGGAATTAAGAACCCAATTGGCATGTCAGGCGTAAGAATGGAAGCTGATGCACACATTATTACCTGTGCAGACGATATGGCGAAAAATTTAGTGAAGTGTGTTGAGCGCTGTGAACTAAACGCCGACCAATTGATATTTTCAGCATTGGCATCAAGTTATGCTGTGCTAACGGACGATGAACGTGAATTAGGGGTGTGTGTAGTCGATATTGGTGGTGGCACCATGGATATCGTTATTTACACAGATGGTGCCATTAGGCATACCGCTGTTATCCCTGTTGCCGGTAATCAGATTACCAGCGACATCGCTAAGATTTTCCGTACGCCAATCAGTAACGCAGAAGAGATTAAAGTTAATTATGCCTGCGCGCTGAAAGACATGGTCAGTATGGAAGAAAGTATTGAAGTGCCCAGTGTAGGCGGGCGTGCCGCGCGAGTCATGTCGCGACATACGCTAGCTGAAGTGATTGAGCCTCGATACCAAGAACTTTTTGAACTGGTACATGATGAAATTCGTGCCAGTGGTCTGGAAGAGCAAATTGCCGCCGGCTTAGTGCTAACTGGTGGTACCGCCAAAATGGAAGGTGCGGTCGAATTTGCCGAGGAAATTTTCCAGATGCCTGTGAGAGTAGGCAACCCAATCAACGTTAAAGGCTTGTCTGAATACGTTGATGATGCAGGATTTGCAACCGTCGTAGGGCTTCTGCAATACGGCAAAGTGCAAGCAGATAATAAGAAGTCCAGTAAGCAGAAACCTGGTGAGAGTTTATTTCATCGCGTGCAAAGCTGGTTTAAAGGTGAATTTTAATTTTTTGGGGTCGCTATAGCTACGGCATCACGATTCGCAGGATGCAGATAATCGACTATGTGTCGTAGCGAAGCATAGAAGACGTACAACCGGAGAGTAAGTATGTTCGAATTAATGGATAGTCACGGCGAAGAAGCCGTAATCAAAGTCATCGGCGTTGGTGGCGGCGGCGGAAATGCAGTTGAGCACATGGTGTCTCAAAGCATTGAAGGCGTAGAGTTTATTGCGATAAACACCGACGCGCAGGTACTGCGCAGCTCAAATGCTGACGTTACCTTACAAATTGGTTCAAGTGTTACTAAAGGTTTAGGCGCAGGCGCCGATCCTAACATTGGACGCGACGCTGCACACGAAGACAGAGAAACCATTCGCCAAGCATTAGATGGCGCAGATATGGTTTTCATCACCGCAGGTATGGGTGGTGGTACAGGTACTGGTGCAGCACCTGAAGTGGCAAAAATTGCCCGTGAAATGGGAATTCTTACTGTGGCTGTTGTTACCAAGCCATTCCCATTTGAAGGTAAAAAGCGTACTACGTTTGCAGAGCAGGGCATTGTTGAACTGGCTAACAACGTAGATTCACTTATCACTATTCCTAACGAGAAATTGTTAAAGGTGATGGGGCCAGGTACGCCTTTACTTCAAGCATTCAGCGCAGCGAACGACGTATTGCGTGGCGCTGTTCAGGGGATTGCAGAGCTCATTACTCGCCCTGGATTGATCAACGTGGATTTCGCCGACGTACGTACAGTAATGTCTGAAATGGGTAAAGCAATGATGGGCAGTGGTTCAGCAAGTGGTCCAGACCGCGCTGAAGAAGCGTCTGAATCAGCAATTGCTAGTCCGCTACTTGAAGATATCGATTTGTCAGGTGCGCGGGGTATTCTTGTGAATATCACAGCCGGCCCAGATTTCGCTATTGATGAGTTTGAAACTGTTGGTAACGCTGTTAAAGCGTTTGCTTCTGAAAATGCGACAGTGGTTGTGGGTACCGTTATTGACATGGAAATGACAGATGAGCTGCGCGTAACGGTTGTTGCAACCGGTATTGGCGCAGAGCGCAAGCCTGACATTTCGCTAGTAAGCTCAGAAGGTTCGCGTTTAACTACGCCAGCTAAAGAGTACGGTAACACAACAGCATCTGAACCTCGTTCAGCATCGGTTGGCAGTACTGAAGGCAACCAAGCACTTAAAGCTGAAGATGAAGCGCAACCTGGTAATGATTTAGAGTATCTAGATATTCCCGCGTTTTTGCGTAAGCAAGCAGACTAATTCACCTCGCTGAAATTGAAGTGAATTTTTCTGAAATACTGTTGTCAGAACGGTATTAAGGGCACTATATGTCTGGTAGGTTTTAAACTGGAATTTTTCCGGATTAGTGACCAGAGTGGCTAATTGCGCGTAAAATTTTGGATTCGCGAATGGTCCAAATTGCGTATTTTTTGACAAATAAGTGGTAAGTCACTATAATTCGCGACCGCTTTTTTTATAGGTAAAAGCATAAGCAGATGATTAGACAACGTACAATCAAGCACCCGGTGCAAGAAACCGGAATTGGGCTTCATAAAGGGGAAAAGGTCACAATGACTCTCCGGCCTGCGCCTGCGAACACGGGAATTGTGTTTAGGCGTGTTGACCTTGAACCTCATGTTGATATCCCGTCGCGTGCAAACGCGGTGGGTAATACCATGCTGTGTACCTGTTTGAATAATGAAGACGGCGTAACTATTCAAACCGTTGAACATTTGGCATCTGCGCTTGCAGGGCTTGGTATCGACAACATCATTGTTGAAGTTGATAGCAACGAGCTACCTATTATGGATGGTAGTGCTAGCCCCTTCGTATTCTTGCTTCAATCAGCAGGAATAGAAGAGTTGAACGCCCTTAAGCGCTTTATCCGTATTAAGAAAACCGTTCGCGTTGAAGATGGCGATAAGTGGGCCGAATTAGTGCCTTATGATGGTTTCCGTGTCGACTTCCAAATTGACTTCGATCACCCAGTTATCAGCCAAACTCGTCAACATATGACCATGGATTTCGATTCATGCTCTTATGTGAACGAAGTAAGCCGTGCACGTACCTTCGGTTTTATGCGCGACCTTGAATACATGAATGCTAATAACTTAGCATTGGGCGGCAGCATGGAAAATGCGGTAGCACTTGATGAATTTCGCGTGTTAAACCCTGAAGGCTTACGTTACGACGACGAATTTTTAAAGCATAAAATTCTAGATGCTATTGGTGATTTGTACTTAGGCGGTCATAGCCTGATTGGTGAATTGCGCGCTTATAAAACAGGGCACGGTTTGAACAACAAACTATTGAACGCCGTACTTGCGCAGAAAGACTGCTGGGAATTTATAACGTACGATTCTCAAGACAAAGCACCTATACGTTACGCTCAACCAGTATTAGCGTAAACCGGTATATAAAAAGCCGCCTACATGGCGGCTTTTTTTCGTTTAGCTTTTAGACTAAACAATGATAAAGTAAGCAATCTATATAATTATAATTAATGTGCCATAACTTCTTTACGTTCCAGTCCGGCCTTCAGCCGTGTCTATGTTTGTTAGCAAACAGGTATTGGAAGTTCACTGAGCACGACAGAAATTTCCTATTTGTGGTATGAAGCTAACAATAACGCTATCAGGCAAGAACAAACGCTATCGTCATAGCATCAGTGTACGTACGCTGGTGAGCGCGACCGTGTTGTCGTCTATATTTATGTTAGTGTCTAGTCGTTCCACAGAATCTGTGTCTGAAGATGTGGCTAGGGTTCGCCTGGCACAATCTGAAGTGAATGAAACGCAACAAGACGTTGAAGCACTCAAACAACAGACCACCATTAAATTACAAACTTTGATTTCTCATATTGCCGAGCTTTCAGCACAAGCGACTATGCTCGATGATAAAGGAAAGCAGATAGCAACAGAATTAGGTATGACAGCGGCTGACCTGGACGCTTTTGTACCTGTATCGATACCGGACAACCTCCAAGATGATCCCTTACTCAGCGAGATTAATAAGCTCCAGCAATCTCTCGACGTAAAATCTCAGCAGCTTTCTATGCTTGAAAGTTTGGTGAGGGGTCACCATATCCATGAGCAGAGTCAATTATCTGGTCGACCGATAGCATCGGGATGGTTGTCATCTTATTATGGTATGCGCGCCGACCCCTTCACTGGTGAAACAGCCATGCATAAAGGCTTAGATTTCGCTGGTAAAGCGGGTGATGACGTTTTAGCTACTGCGGCAGGTATTGTTACCTGGGCGGGCGAACGTAGCGGTTACGGGCATCTAGTAGAAATAGAACATGGTGATGGTTTTATTACCCGTTATGGGCACAATGAAACGTTATCTGTCTCAATAGGCGACGTGGTGACCAAGGGTCAAGCTATCGCTAAAATGGGTAATACAGGGCGCTCTACTGGCGTTCATGTTCACTACGAAGTAATAAGAAACGGTAAGCAAATCGATCCTCTGCCATACGTTTATAAAAAGTAAACACGGCAGCAGCCAGGTAAGTAAGCGTTCAGCTTGCGCAACAATTAGTCATCGCTTGGCATTATCTTTAGAGGTAGTGTCTTTTACGTTTAATCGCAGCTGTGCTCTTACCGTGCGGCGTCTCGACAAGTAGTGGAAATAACAAGCTAATGTTTTCAAGCATCCTTAGAAAAGTGTTCGGTAGCCGAAACGACCGTCTATTAAAAAAATTACAAAAAAATGTAGATGCCATCAATGCACTGGAAGCAGAGTATGAACAGCTTTCTGATGAGGCGTTAAAAGCAAAAACGGCTGAGTTTAAACAGCGAATCGAAAAAGGCGAAAGCCTTGAAGATCTCATGTACGAAGCTTTTGCTACAGTACGTGAGGCAAGTAAACGTGTGTACGGCATGCGCCACTTCGACGTGCAAATGCTGGGCGGCCAAGTATTACACGAAGGTAAAATTTCAGAAATGCGTACCGGTGAAGGTAAAACCCTTACCGCTACCTTGCCAACTTATTTAAATGCCCTATCAGGTAAAGGGGTTCACGTTATTACCGTGAACGATTACCTTGCTAAGCGTGATGCTGAATGGGCAAACCAGCTGTTCACTTTTTTGGGTATGCGTGTAGGTTGTAACGTACCTGGTATGGCGCACGAGCAAAAGCGTGACGCCTATCAAGCTGACGTTACCTATGGTACGAACAACGAATTCGGTTTTGATTACTTGCGCGACAATATGGCGTTTAGCCCGCAAGACCGCGTTCAGCGCCCACTTAACTTTGCTGTAGTGGATGAAGTAGATTCAATCTTAATTGATGAGGCTCGTACTCCGCTTATTATTTCCGGTCAGGCAGAAGACAGTTCTGAACTTTACCGCCGTATTAATTTAGTTATACCTGAATTGATTCAGCAAGAAGAAGAAGACGAAGAAGGCAAAGAAGGCGACGGTGATTACACTATCGACCTTAAAGCGAAACAAATTCACTTAACTGAACGTGGCCAGGGTCATGTAGAAGAAATTTTGCATCGTGCAGGCGTATTACCAGAAGGCGAATCGTTATTTGCTGCGGGTAATATTTCATTACTTCACCACATAAATGCTGCCCTTCGCGCGCACAAATTGTTCTCTAAAGACGTAGATTACATCGTTAAAGAAGATCAAATTGTTATTGTTGATGAACATACCGGCCGCACAATGGAAGGCCGCCGATGGTCTGAAGGTTTACACCAAGCTGTTGAAGCGAAAGAAGGTGTGAAGATTCAAAACGAGAACCAAACCCTAGCGTCTATTACCTTCCAAAACTACTTCCGTTTGTACAACAAACTTGCGGGTATGACAGGTACTGCCGATACGGAAGCGTTCGAGTTTCAGCATATTTACAGCCTAGAAACGGTTGTGTTGCCAACCAATAAACCTATGCAGCGTAAAGATAAGGCCGACCTTATTTACTTAACTGCAGAAGAAAAATACGATGCTATCGTAGAAGATATTAAAGCCTGTGTTGAGCGCGGTCAGCCTACCTTGGTAGGGACAGTATCGATTGAAAACTCTGAGTTGTTGTCTCGGGTTCTTAAGAAAAGCAAAATTCCCCATAAAGTACTTAACGCTAAGTTCCACGAACATGAAGCTGACATTGTTGCTCAAGCCGGTAAGCCTGGTGCAGTGACTATTGCAACCAACATGGCGGGTCGTGGTACGGATATTGTGCTTGGCGGTAACTGGCAAGCAGAAATCGAAAAAATTGAAAACCCTACTCAAGCACAAATCGACAAGATTAAGGCTGAGTGGAAAGTACGTCACGATGCTGTTTTAGCATCAGGCGGTTTGCATATCATTGGTACAGAGCGCCATGAGTCTCGCCGTATCGATAACCAGCTTCGTGGTCGTTCAGGTCGTCAGGGTGACCCAGGTTCAAGCCGTTTTTACTTGTCTCTTGATGATGCACTAATGCGTATATTTGCCTCTGAAAAAATGGGCAACATGATGAAGCGCTTAGGGATGGAAAAAGGCGAAGCCATTGAACACCCATGGGTAACCCGCGCTATCGAAAACGCCCAACGTAAAGTAGAAGGTCGTAACTTCGATATTCGTAAGCAACTACTTGAATACGATGATGTGGCAAACGACCAACGTAAAGTGATTTATGAGCAGCGCAATGAGTTGCTTGATGAAGGCGACATTAGCGAAACCATCGCAGTAATCCGCGAAGATGTGGTAAGCGGTGTGGTTGATGAATATATTCCACCACAATCTCTAGAAGAAATGTGGGATGTGAAAGGATTAGAAGAGCGTTTACGCGCTGACTTCGCCGTAGACTTACCCATTCAAAACTGGTTAGAAAACGACGATAAGCTTTATGAAGAAAAGCTCCGTGAGCGTATTCATGATGACGTGGTTTCTAGCTACAAAGAAAAAGAAGCGGTAGTGGGCGAGCAAGTACTTCGTCAGTTTGAAAAAGCCGTGATGCTACAAAACCTAGACAGCCATTGGAAAGAGCATTTGGCGGCAATGGATCACCTTCGTCAAGGTATTGGACTACGCAGCTACGCGCAGAAAAATCCGAAGCAAGAATACAAGCGCGAGTCGTTTGCTCTTTTCTCACAGATGCTAGAAGCATTGAAAGTTGAAGTGATTACTATTCTTTCACGTGTGAAAGTGCAAGCTGAAGAAGACGTTGAGAAAGTTGAAGAACAGCGTCGTCAAGCGGATAACGTGCCTAAGCAGTTTGAACACGAAAATGCGTCAGCTACAGATGCACCGCCAGAAGCAGCAAGCGATAAGGTACGTACAGAGGTACGTGACGGCCCTAAAGTAGGTCGTAACGACCCTTGCCCATGCGGCTCTGGCAAAAAATACAAGCAGTGCCACGGTAAATTAAGCTAATGAAACTTGTGCATGTTGCCGTTGGGGTAGTACTTCGCGGCACACAAGTGTTTATCAGCCTACGTGCTAATAACGCTCATCAGGGTGGTAAATGGGAATTTCCTGGCGGTAAAGTTGAAGCTATCGAATCTGTGCTAGATGCGCTCCGCCGAGAGTTGCAGGAAGAAATTGGTATTCAAGTGCAGTCTAGCGAGCCGTTGATTGTTATAGAGCATGATTATGGCGACAAGCTTGTTAAGCTTGATGTGCATGCTGTGAGTGCGTTTAACGGTGAGCCTGATGGTAAGGAAAACCAACAAACGCGCTGGGTTGAAGTAAGTGCATTGGAAGCTAGTGAATTTCCAGCAGCTAATGTGGCTATAATCGATGCGCTTCAACAGAAATACTTGAAGTAACCTCAGGCTTGGCCAATCACAGCTCAACCTAGTCTTCATATTTCAAAAATAGATACACAAAGGGCGGTATTAACAGATCGCCCTTTTTTATATCTAGCTCACGAGTGTTATAGGCTTACAGCATAAGCCTTGTTGCAGTGGCAAAAGCCACGTCCAGCTTGTGATAAGCCGCCTCATTAATGAAATGAGGGTAGGTTTCATGTGCTTCTTGCCATTCAATATCTTTACCATCAAAAGAGCGAAATACCGGTGCGCCGGGAATGAGCGGGGCGAAGTCATTGTCCTGCAATGAATGGTGGATCATCGCGGTACGTTTACCCTCGTCATTGAGTGGAAATTTGATATTTTCCCCTAGTCTAAACACCTCGCATTCAGGGTATTGTTCAAGGCTATCTGTGTTATACGCTTGGCAAAAATCGAGAATAACTTCAGCCATGGTTTGGGTAAGCAAATAAACGTCTTCTCGCAACACACCTTGAGGTTGTGCGCCTACCTCAATCATTACGCCACGTTTGCCCGTGGTACACAAATAACCGTGCTCTAAATACGGCTTTTCATCTTCTAAAAGAATGTTTGCTTCAGGCATATGATGCTTCACAAATCGCGCGAGCTGAATATGGAAGTCATCAGCTTCTAAGATGATTAGCGTCGCGCCCATGTTACTGGTGGTATTGTGAATATCAATAACCAAGTCAGTGGTAGAGTTACCTTTAGGGCCAAACTGTTGATTAAGCTGCTTGGCTAGCTTAGCCTCTTTAGCATCGCTGGGGTTGCTTAACGCTTCTAGGGTGAACTGACGATTCAAATCTTCTTCAATAAACCGCACATTAGCGCTTAGGGCCTCTGGATTAGCAATGGTAAGCGACACGTCCAGTGATGAAAACCGCGATGATAGCGCGTCAGAAAACCCTTGAGATTGCCAATTATGAATAAGTTGAATACCACTGGTTTCATTACCATGTGTTCCACCAACAAGCGCAATTTTATTAATCATATACTTCCTATTAGTGTTTGAAAAAGTCGTCAGACTGTTTTGCGAGCATTGCTTCTATTTCTTCAATGTCGACTTCTTTGGCGGAAGGCTGTTCAGATGGCTTTGCAGCAATTTTCCTTTCCTCTGATGCCCATTCACCTAAATCAATAAGTTGGCATTTCTTACTACAAAAAGGGCGAAATTCGCTATCACTATTCCAAGGAACCGACTTCGCGCAAATCGGGCAATCTACAACCATGAATCACTCCAGTGGCACGTTAAAATTACAATAGGAGTAGTTTAACAGGCTGCCAGTTTAAACTGAATATTAGATTCAACAGCCGCGTTTTGGCCTTCAGCAGGGGAAAACCATAAAAAGCGCAAGGCATAGCGGTATTTATTACCGCTAAGGGTAGGGTAGTAACCTTCATCTACTCGGCATTTAATACGGATAAGTTCGTTTTTATCTTCAGCAGCACCCTGATAAAACCCGTTATCTGCGGTAACCGATTTAAATTGTCCGCGTTCACGAATAAAAGACAGGCTTACCGCAATGGTGTCGTCTAGCAAACTTAAGGTGTCGAGCCATTGGCCGATTTCTTGTTGGCGAACCTCGGCGGGTTGCTGTAGCCAAAAGTGAAGGTTGGGTAGGTCAAAGCTACATGAGCCACCTGGAATAGCGAACCGTTGTCTAATCGCACTTAGCAGCTTATCTTCTTTAAGTGCGCTGCCAAAGCGACGGTCGGTTTTAAGCTTTTGCTTTAGGTTTACAATGGTTTTGAGTGCTTGATCTAGTGCGGCACTGTCTATCTTGGGGTGTTGCGACCAGTAAACGAGGTTTTTTTCGTGGGCATCTAAATCTTTGCTCATGTCTGAGCGTAGATCTAGTCTCTCAATTAAGTCGAGTAACTCAAATAACTGCTCAAAGAAAACCATTTGCAGTGGCACACTGTCAGATTTCGCGGTGCTTTTTAACTGCCCAAGAAGCTGCTCTACGCGCAGATAGTTACGCACTTTTTCCTTTAGGGGAAATTCGAATACAGCTTCGCTCATGGATATCCTTAAAACACATAGACTTAACCCTAAAGCCTAATGCATGAACTGCCCTAAGCCAAGCCTACTTTCATAATCAATTAAGTATTTGACGGGTTTTAAGGAAAAAAGTTGCAGGAAAACCGTATTTACGAAGTTTTTTCGCTATTTGCATTATATTTACGGGTGTATTTACCGTGCAACGCGAGCACCTGCTCGTTGAGGAACTCAAAGGTTTTACTATTATCGATAACATCATCAGCAGCGGCTAATCGCTCTTTTCTCGTCGCTTGCGAAGCCATAATACTTTCAATAATTTTCTTGGTACTGCCATCACGCTGCATGGCTCGTTCAAGCTGCATTGATTCGGGGCAATCTACCACAACGATTAGGTCGCATAATTCACTAAGGTTGCCCTCGACCAATAAGGGTACTGATAAAATACAATAGTGGCTCGTCGAGTCAGCTATCTGTTGCAGCATAGTTTTGCGAATAAGCGGATGTAACAATTGATTGAGCCATTGCTTTTCTTCGCTATTATTAAAAACACGTTCTCGTAACGCTGCTCTGTTTAGGGTGCCATCTTCTAACAAAATATTGCGTCCGAAGTGCTCGGTTATTCTAGCCAACCCTTCACTGCCAGGAGTAACGACTTCCCGGGCCACTTCATCGGCGTCGATAATATCAATACCTAACGCCGAAAATTTATTCGTGGCGGCAGACTTTCCGCTTCCAATTCCGCCAGTAAGGCCAATCACGATTTTATCGCTTTTATTCGATGGCCCCTTTGTGTGTGCTTGTGCTGTTTTCGTTGCTGCCATTACTGCAGTGCCCATTTTAAATAGTGGGTAATAATCGTGTCTTTATAAAATAAGGTTATCCAACCTGCAACGGCCAAATAAGGCCCGAAGGGGATAGCCAATGATTTTCCTTTGTTTTGGAACATCATAATGGCAATCCCAGCGATTGCGCCGACTATTGAAGACAATAAAATAATGATGGGTAAACCTTGCCAGCCAGTGAAGGCGCCAAGGGCTGCTAATATTTTGAAGTCGCCATATCCCATACCTTCTTTGCCTGTGACTATTTTAAACAACCAAAATACAGACCATAAACTTAAATATCCGGCGGCTGCACCAATAATGGCGTCAACAGGCCCAACAAATACCGATTGAGTACTAAGCACCAAGCCTAGCCAAAGCAAGGGCAGGGTGAGTTGGTCCGGAAGTAGCATTTTATCTAAATCGATAAAAATTAGGGCAATAAGGATATAAGTAAATATCACCGCCCATATTGCTTGAGGGGTGGGGCCAAAATAGTAGGCGGCGAAGGTACAAGGAAGCGCTGTAAATAACTCTACTAATGGGTAGCGAATAGAAATAGGGGTTTTACAGTTAGCGCATTTACCGCGAAGAAATAGATAACTAATGATGGGAATATTTTCCCATGCTCGAATTTTGTGTCCACAACTAGGGCAGGTACTATCTGGCTTGGCTAAATTAAACGTTTCAGGAAGAGTTTGCTCGCTAGCAACTTGAGTATCTTCATTTTCGCTGTCTGTTTCACTAAAGTAACTGGCGTATTCTTGCCTCCAACTGTTTTCCATCATAATGGGCATGCGATGAATAACCACATTTAAAAAACTTCCTACCATTAAGCTAACTAGAAAAACAAATAGGTAGAATATCCACGGGTACAATTGGCTGGTAAGCAATATCGCTTCCATAAAATAGCGTTCTCTTTTTTATTTGGGTTAATAATGCAAAAAAGGCCTGCGGGGGGCAAGCCTAATTCTATGTAAAGCACGAACAAATATGTTTTGTGTGGCGTAAAGGTTATACCACATTACCCATTTCAAATATGGGAAGGTACATGGCGATGATAAGACCGCCAATCACCACACCTAGCACAGCCATAATCATTGGCTCTAATAAGCTGGTTAAGCCATCGACCATATCATCCACTTCAGCTTCATATATGGTGGCAATTTTACTGAGCATGGCATCAACCGAGCCAGACTCTTCACCAATGGCGACCATTTGCGTCACCATATCGGGAAATACATTGGTGGTTCGCATTGATGTATGCATGGGCATTCCGCCAGCCACTTCTTTTCGTATATATAAGATAGCGTCTCTAAATACCGCATTGCCCGAGGCGCCAGCAGCCGATTCAAGAGCGCCGATTAAAGGTACACCTGCAGCAAAGGTGGTTGCGAGGGTGCGAGTGAATCGCGCGATACTGGCTTTTTTGAGTATTTCCCCAATGATGGGAATTTTGAGAACCGCTTTATCAACCCTATCGTGAAATTTTTGACTTTTCTTATGGGCACGCATAAACAAGTAGCCAGCTATACCAATGCCAATGCCTATGAATATCCCGTAACTTTGCACAAAATTTGAGATAGCGAGTACGAAAAGTGTAAATGCAGGAAGCTCCGCCCCAAAACTACTAAAAATTTCTTCGAATTGTGGTACCACGAAAACCAGCAAGATAGTGGTTACAATGAATGCCACCACGACAACCGCAATTGGGTAGAACATCGCTTTCTTAATTTTTGATTTAAGTGCTTCCGCTTTTTCTTTATAAGTAGCGATTCGGTCGTAAATTGTTTCAAGCGCACCAGATTGCTCTCCGGTGTAAACCAAGTCGCAATATAAATCGTCAAAATATTCAGGATGTTTACGCAGTGAATTTGATAACGGGTTTCCTGAGCGGACTTCGTTAGTGATATCGCCGAGCAATTTACGCATTGATGCTTTGGCATGACCTTGAGATATCATGTCTAAAGATTGGATAAGGGTAACACCTGCGGCCAACATAGTGGCAATTTGGCGAGAAAATACTGAAATGTCTGCAGCGGTGATTTTTTGGCCGCCACGACTAAATAGGGATTTCTGCTGTTTTTTTACTTTTCTGACTGAAACGCCTTGTTTACGAAGTTGCATTTTGGCTTCTTTAAGGTTGGCAGCCGATATCTCACCTTTGCGGCTGTTACCTCGCCCATCTTTACCTTGCCATTCGTAAACTATTGCGGCTTTCACAAATATTCTTCCTTTAATAAAAAAGGGAAGTGCAATTGCACTTCCCTTAAATTATACGATAACTCGTTAACAGACTCCTTCAGCTACACATGTTCCTGTCTTAGCCCATTGAATCGGAGCTGTAACGCCATTAGGAGTCAGAATGTAAGTGTAACTGCCTACTTCAGATGTTCCAGTTGCCGTGATAACGCCATCTTTGATAGTTACGGAGGCAACGCGTCCAGTTGCAGTCGTAAGATCTTTAGGAAGGCCGTTAGTTCCGGCATCAGCATCGGCTAATCCGTTCGCAGAAAACTCGCCCGTTTGAGCAGAAACTTCAAAAGCTGTTTTAAATGCAGTAGTAGCCATTACTACTTCTGTAAACTTAGATTTTTGAGTATAAGTTTGATAAGCAGGTAAAGCGATTGCCGCCAAAATACCGATAATGGCAACAACGATCATTAATTCGATTAGGGTGAAACCCTTTTGGTTTTTAGTATTCATGTTCATCATGGTTTTCTCCGGGACGTGTATAGCACGTTAAGTTTAAATGTAATTCAAATTGACGTTTATACCTGAGTCGTCCTTCAACGTCCCTGGTACTTGAATCTAAGTATATAAATTAATAGGTCAGTGACAAGTATGCAGAAAAATACCTATGTCTGACTTTTTCAGTATGACACGTTCAAAAAGGGCTTTTCAGACCTATGTTGTTGAAATTTGGTATAAATTTACAACTTTCGTACGTATAGATAACTATACTGCTTAGAACGAAACCGATGAAACGTGCCTACTAAGGTCGTAGAGTGACTTTATACCTAAGCACGTCATGTGAACTGTTACATGTAATGTTAACGCAAGCTATCAGCAATCTTTATTACGTTAAATTCACTCTTAGCGACAAATCAATTGCCTTCACATTCTTGGTTAAGGCACCTGATGATATATAGTCTACACCCAGTGTTGCTAGCGACGATAACCGTTCATCGGTAATGTTACCTGACACTTCCAGTTTACATTGCCCTTGGGTTAGCGCTACTGCCTTTTGGATCTGTTCGTTGGTAAAGTTATCCAACATAACAATGTCAGCCTCTGCAAGAAGTGCTTGTTGCAATTCATCTAAGCTTTCTACTTCTACTTCAACAGGCTTACCAGGTTTCATTTCTTTAGCACGGCTGATTGCTTTCGCTATAGAGCCGCAGGAAAAAATGTGGTTTTCTTTAATTAAAAACGCATCAAACAAACCAATACGATGATTTTGTCCGCCGCCACAATGCACAGCGTACTTCTGTGCCATACGAAGACCTGGCAAGGTTTTGCGAGTATCAAGAATTTTGGTGTTGCTTCCTGCTAGCAACTTAGCGTAGCTTGCCGTCACTGTTGCCGTCGCTGAAAGGGTTTGCAGAAAATTAAGCGCTACACGCTCGGCAGTAAGAATGGCACGAGCCGACCCTGTTAAGGTAAGCAGGGTAGTGTTTGCCTCAACCATATCGCCATCGTTTACATTCCATACTAATTCTAGGTGCTCATCAACTAACGCAAACGCTTGCTCAACCCAAGTGACCCCGCAAATTACACAATGCTCACGGGTAATAATAGTGGCAGTCGCGTTTTCGCTTTCATCTATTAAGTTCGCAGTAATGTCGTTATGCGCGTTTAGCTCGCCACCTAAATCTTCAATAAGTGCGAGAGAAACTTGTTCGCGGATGGCGTTAATGTCGGGTGAAATCATGAGGTTCGCTGTTTAGAGTTATAGGGTACGCAATATTAACCAATCTCCGCGCTGAGTAAACTCTAATTGCCGTAAAACACTCATTCCTAGCAAGATATGCTCACTTTGCATACCGGGGTTTAGGTTTGCGCTAACATTGTTTAACACAATGTCACCAATTCGAAGGGTATCAATACGTGATTCAGCAACGGTAACCGTTCCATTCGCCGTATTGGCTAAGCCTTTTCGTCCAGCTTGTAGTTGAAGTCGCTGGGCTAAATGCGCAGGAATAGACACATCGGTAGCGCCTGTATCCACCAGAAACACCACTTCTTCGCCATTAATAAAGCCAGAAGTCACATAATGCCCTGCACGGTTTTGTTTCAAGCGCACTTCGGTTTGTGACCCAATACGCTGTGATTGGGGTTCGCTATTAGGGTTAACTTGCTTATCGAGCAAGCCAGAAAAGACATAGACCAGCAGGCCAAACCCACAAATCCACGCCAGCACTACCATATACTTTGCCGCAGAATTCTCACCTACAGAATCATCTTCACTCATATAAAACATCTCACTTCTTTTTATACGTTCTATTTATACCGCCTTTCTACGTATATATAAATGTATCGGCCTAACTAAAGGAGTTCGTACCCAGTGAAACTTTATGCAGTAAGGGGTAGCACTTTTTTCTTTTTCAAGAAACGCTAGCGATTATTAAGTGTAAGGTGAGTTTGAGAGTAAAGCCGTCTGGGCAATTTATCTTGAAACATTATTAACGCTCAACTCTAGTGGCCACTCGTCAAAGCAGTAAGGCAGCATCCATTTAAAACCTTATGCAGCAGGGAGCTGCATAGAGCCCCCATGGATGGGTTTACGGCGTGTTTTAAATGGATGCTGACTTACTGCTATACCTCTTGAAGCTGAATCCTACGCTTGCGAGCTTGTGCCCTTGGGCAGCTGGTGTCACACTGTTATTAATGAAAACAAGGTAACGAATTTTGAAAATTTATGGTGTTATACGAGCCCGCGACGCAAATTGATTGCCCCCATTATGATGAACGGCCCGACGAAAATGATGTGAGCGTGTTGGTCATTCATAATATATCGTTGCCACCGTCACAGTTTGGTACCTCAGGTATCCGTGAATTGTTTACCGGTACGTTAAATCCCGACGAGCACCCGTTTTATAAAGAAATAGCAGGGATTAGGGTGTCTGCCCATTGCGTTATTTACCGTACCGGCGAGATAGAGCAGTTTGTGCCCTTTAATAAGCGGGCATGGCATGCAGGGTTATCGACGTTTCAAGGGCGTTCTCGTTGCAACGACTTCACCATTGGTATCGAATTAGAAGGCACCGACACACTGCCTTATACCGATGCCCAATATGAACAACTTACGAAATTGAGTGGGTTTATATTGCAACAGTATCCGCGAATAACGTTAGGACGAATTATAGGCCATAATGATATTTCTCCAGGGCGAAAGACCGACCCAGGTGTTACGTTCGATTGGCCACGCTACAGACAGTCACTCGATTTAACTAACATCACTAGCAAGACCAGAAGATAAAAAGGTAAGCAAGCGGTTAAACGCCGGTTAATTACCCACAATTCAGCATTTTTATGGTAGGGAATAAACATGATACTAATGAGTTTACTGCTGGTATTAAGTCTTGAAAGGCTCATTACTAAAACACCGGTATGGCACATCGAGCGTTATGCAGCCGCCTATCAAAATTGGCTAAACGAACGCAAATGGCTAGAGGAAGACACGCCATCCGTTGCCTTTTACCTCTATATGTTGCTGCCTGCGCTTGCTATCGGGTTAATAGAATATTGGCTGTTTGGTGCTTTCCTTACTTTCATTGAACAAAGTGTGGTTTTGTTTTTATGTATTGGTTGTCCGGTGTTACGCGCCACTTATAAATGCTTTTTGAATGCCGCAGACCGAGGCGATTTACAGGCTTGCAGTATGTACACCGACCAATTAGGGCATTGCGGTAGCAAGCGTGCCAGCGACGGAACGGCCATGGCTGAAGGAAAAAGCTTCGGCCAACACCTTACTTGGCTGAACTACCAGCACTACGCTGCGGTGATGTTGTGGTTCATTGCATTTGGTGCACCAGGCGCCGTGTTTTACTGTTTCAGCAGAAGTGCCACTGAGCGCTTCTGCGCTTCTCAACACCCGTTGTCCATGGCGGCGGGCAAGTTAATGTTCGCACTTGACTTCATACCAGTACGCGTCACCGCTTTTGGCATGCTCATGATGGGGCACTTTTCACGTGCACTTCCTGAATGGCTTAAAGACGTTCTTTCTTTGAATATCTCTGCCTATGACTTACTGACACGAGTATCGTCAAAAGCCGAAATGTTAACGGCTGAAGAATATAAAGCTCAGACAGAAAATGCAGCTGTAGAGCCTAAAGTGCTGGTCAAGTTAGCAAAACGTAATGTTATTTTTCTGCTTGTTATCACGTCTGCGCTAACCGTTATTGGCACCCTTGCTTAACTATTTCAGTTAACAAACGTATTACCATTCTATCCTGGTCTATAAATTTTTCATTTATAGATCAGGCATTTCACGTCTTATATGCTGGTTGCTTCACCTCATCAGACCAGTGCGAGTTTGCTAAATTTTTGCAACAAATTCAACAATAAAGCTTAACAACAAGCAACTCCTTGCAAGTTTGCTATGCTTGAGAGTATTTACCTCACTTTCGATCTATCTTAAACTATATAGGTAAAATGGTATTACCAATTGTGGCTGTAGACCTTACTTGTTTACAAAATAGTCGCATACTCAAGTAGATGAAGGAAGACAGTCACGCATGCGTCAGCAGCGAAAAAAACTTGCCGATGTTATCACCGAGCAGCTTGAATCCATGATTTTGGATGGGAGCTTATTGGCAGGTCAGAAATTGCCACCAGAGCGTGAACTTGCGATTCAGTTTGAGGTATCGCGGCCTTCCTTACGAGAAGCCATAGGTAATCTTCAAGCGCGTGGATTGGTTGAGCGCAAGCAGGGGGGCGGCACGTTTGTAAACCGCAACCTTAACTCAGCCATGAAAGACCCACTGATGGCACTTGTCAGTAAACGGCCTGAGACTCAGTTCGATTTACTCGAGTTCCGTCATGCCCTAGAAGGAATGGCAGCATATTACGCAGCGCTTCGTGGGCAACCCGAAGATTATGAAGCGCTGAAAAATGCGCTTAATGAACTACCCACGCCAGCACCCGAAGAAAGTAAGCGGGACCAAGCTGAAGCGCTGGGGAAGTTCTACATCATTATGGCAAGAGCATCGCATAACATGGTGCTTTTACATGTGATGAGCACCATGCAGAGTATGCTGGTGGAAAACATTGAACGTAACTTTGATATGTTAGCGACTCACCCCGATGCAGTGGCCGATATTGCTCGTCAAAGACGAGAAATTGTTGAAGCTATCGCCGCTCGGGATCCAGAAGCGGCACGTCAGGCGTGTAATACGCACCTAGCGTTCATTGAAAAGACATTATTAACCATTAATCAGCGTGACACTCGTGTACAGCGCGCGTTACGTCGATTAGAAATTTAACATGCCTTCTTGTATACCCAGATTTATTAGGCGTGATTACATAAGCAGAAGCGTAAAGAGAATTTTAGCGACTGCGATATGCAAAAAGCACAGGTGAGCCATTAAGGTTCACAGCGAGTACAACGTAATTTGGTCATTCTTCTTTCGATAATTAGGTCGAAGGAAGAATTCTCTATATATAAAGCAAAAATAGGATGGCACCATGACTGATATGATGCACCAAGATGTGGATCCTCAAGAAACTAAAGAGTGGATTGATGCTCTTGAATCTGTTTTGGAAGAGGAAGGTGTAGAACGCGCCCATTATCTACTCGAGAAACTTATTGATAAGGCTCGTCGTAGCGGAGCGCACTTACCGTACGACGCCACCACAGCGTACATCAATACAATTCCTTCAGCGCAAGAGCCAAAAATGCCTGGCGACCTAACGATTGAAGCACGCATTCGTGCCGCCATTCGTTGGAATGCATTGATGATTGTATTACGTGCTTCTAAGAAAGACTTAGAGCTTGGTGGTCACATTGGTAGTTTTGCGTCATCTGCCATGCTATATGATGTTGGTTTTAACCACTTCTTTAAAGCGCCGACAGAAAACGCTGGTGGCGACTTTATCTTTGCACAAGGTCATATCTCTCCAGGAATTTATGCCCGTTCTTTCATTGAAGGTAACCTTTCTGAAGAACAGCTAAATAACTTCCGTCAAGAATGCGCTGGTGAAGGTCTATCTTCATACCCGCACCCTCATTTGATGAAAGATTACTGGCAGTTCCCAACAGTATCGATGGGCTTAGGTCCACTTCAAGCCATTTATACTGCACGTTTCCTTAAGTACCTCACTAACCGTGGTATTAAAGACTGTTCTGAACAGCGCGTATACTGCTACATGGGAGACGGCGAGTGTGATGAGCCAGAATCGTTGGGTGCTATTGGTCTTGCTTCACGTGAAGGCCTAGATAACCTAACTTTCGTTATCAACTGTAACCTACAGCGCCTAGACGGCCCAGTTCGTGGTAACGGCAAAATTATCCAAGAACTTGAAGGCACATTCCGCGGCGCAGGCTGGGAAGTGGTTAAAGTTATTTGGGGCAGTTACTGGGATGAGCTTCTTGCCCGTGATAAATCAGGCAAACTTATTCAGTTAATGGGCGAAACCGTAGACGGTGAGTACCAGAACTGTAAAGCGAAGGGTGGTAAATACACTCGCGAAAACTTCTTCAACAAGTACCCAGAAACGGCT
Source organism: Alteromonas sp. 38 (assembly GCF_902506055.1). Taxonomy (NCBI): domain Bacteria; kingdom Pseudomonadati; phylum Pseudomonadota; class Gammaproteobacteria; order Alteromonadales; family Alteromonadaceae; genus Alteromonas; species Alteromonas sp. 38. Next base: position 3,560,250 of record NZ_LR733300.1, on the reverse strand, counting down.
GCACTTGTCGCGAATATGTCTGATGATGACATCTGGCGCTTGAACCGTGGTGGACACGATCCAGTAAAAGTCTTTGCTGCTTATCAAAAAGCGAAAGAAACCAAAGGTCGTCCAACGGTGATTCTTGCTAAAACCGTTAAAGGCTTTGGGTTAGGTGCTTCAGGTGAAGCCTTGAACATTGCGCATAACGTGAAGAAGATGGACGTAGATTCACTTAAAGTATTCCGCGATCGTTTCAACATTCCAATCGCTGATGAGAAGATTGAAGAACTTCCTTACTTCAAGTTCCCTGAAGACAGTGAAGAAATGAAGTACTTGCGCGAGCGTCGTGAGTCTTTAGGCGGTTACTTACCTTCTCGTAGAGAACAAGCTGACGAGCAACTTGAAGTACCTGAGCTAAAAGCATTTGATGCAATTTTAAAAGGCTCTGGCGATCGTTCAGTTTCGTCTACTATGACTTTCGTGCGAGTACTTAACGCATTATTGAAAGACAAGAAGATTGGTAAGCGTATTGTGCCAATTATTCCTGATGAAGCACGTACATTCGGTATGGAAGGGCTGTTCCGCCAAGTGGGCATTTATGCTAACGAAGGCCAAAAGTACGTTCCACAAGATGCTGACCAAGTGGCTTACTATCGTGAAGATAAAAAAGGCCAGGTATTGCAGGAAGGTATTAACGAATTAGGTGCAATGGCATCGTGGGTAGCGGCAGGTACGTCTTACTCAACCTGTAACGCCACTACTATTCCGTTCTACATTTACTACTCAATGTTTGGTTTCCAACGTGTTGGCGACTTGGCGTGGGCAGCTGGCGATAGCCAAGCAAGAGGTTTCTTGTTAGGTGCTACCGCAGGTAGAACCACATTGAACGGTGAAGGTCTACAGCACCAAGATGGACATTCACATGTTCAAGCGAACCTTATCCCGAACTGTGTAACTTACGATCCAACTTACGGATACGAAGTGGCTGTTATTGTACAAGACGGTTTACGCCGTATGTATGGCAACAACGAAAACGTATTCTATTACCTAACATTGATGAACGAGAACTACCAACACCCAGCTATGCCTGAAGGTGATGACGTCGCTGATCAAATCATTAAAGGTATTTATAAGCTAGAACGAGTTGAAAACAAGAAGACCAAGACCAATGTACAGTTAATGGGCTCGGGTACTATCTTGAATGAAGTACGCAAAGCGGCACAAATTCTTTGTGACGATTACAACGTTTCTTCAGACGTTTACTCGGTAACCTCGTTCAACGAATTGGCTCGTGAAGGTCAAGAAGTGGCGCGCTGGAACATGTTGAATCCAGAATCAGATCAGAAAACAGCTTACATTGGTCAAGTTATTACGAAAGATGCAGGTCCTGCTATTTCTGCAACTGATTACGTTAAGAACTACTCTGATCAGGTTCGCGCATTTATCGATACAGATTATCGCTGCCTAGGTACTGATGGTTTTGGTAGAAGTGACAGCCGTGAAAACTTGCGTACTCACTTTGAAGTGAACGCTGCATACATTGTAGTGGCTTCATTGTACGAGTTAGCGCAGCGCGGTGATTTCGATAAGAAAGATGTTGCTGAAGCGATAAAACGTTTTGATATTAACGTTGAAAAACTAAACCCACTTTACGCGTAGTCACAGGCAGATAAGGTATTTTACATATGTCAGATATTCAAAAGATTATCGTACCGGATGTAGGCGGTGACGAAGTTGAAGTTATCGAGCTATGTGTTGCCGTAGGCGACACCATTGATGCAGATGAAGGCGTTGTTACTGTAGAAAGTGACAAAGCCTCTATGGACATTCCTGCACCATTTGAAGGTGAAATCGTTAGCTTATCTGTTGCCGTTGGCGACAAGATTAAAGAAGGCGATGTTATCGGCGAAATGAAAAAAGCAGGTGGCGAAGAAGCCTCTTCTGAAGAGAAAGAAGAGCCAGCTGAAGCACCAAAAGAAGAAAGCAAATCAGAAGCAGCGCCAGCAGCATCAGGTGGCGGTGAAGTGATAGAAGTTGCGGTTCCTGATATTGGTGACGACGGCGAAGTAGATGTTATTGATGTACTGGTTTCTGTAGGCGATACCATCGAGAAAGAAGATGGGCTTATTACGCTAGAAACCGATAAAGCGACTATGGATGTGCCTTCTACTCACGCAGGTACGGTGAAAGAAGTATTCATCAGTACTGGCGACAAAGTAAAAGAAGGTACGCTAGTTATTAAACTAGAAACCGCTGGAAGTGGTGAAGCAGCTAGCAGCGATGCGCCTGCTCAGTCAAGTTCTGAAAAAGCGGCACCTGCGGCTGAATCATCTTCTGACGACGCGGCTTCATCAGCCCCGTCATCAGCATCTGCTGGTGGCGTAGTAGAGGTTGAAGTACCTGATATTGGTGAAGACGGCGAAGTAGACGTTATCGATGTATTAGTTTCTGTGGGCGACACCATCGAGAAAGAAGATGGTCTTATTACCCTTGAAACTGATAAAGCGACAATGGATGTGCCTTCTACCCATGCAGGTACAGTAAAAGAAGTCTTCATTAAAGCCGGTGACAAAGTTAAGCAAGGTACGCTAGTTATTAAGCTGGAAACTGCCGGAAGTGACGGTTCAGCTAGTAGCGAAGCACCTGCACCGAAGAAAGCGGAATCTGCGCCTGAGAAGCCGAAAGCGGCTGAAAAACCAGCTGCGCAAAATAAGCCTCCTGTACCAGCACAAGAAGCTTCAGCGCCTAAAGGCAACGGTAAAGCACATGCTTCTCCTTCTGTACGTCGTGTAGCAAGAGAGTTTGGTGTAGACCTTACCCTTGTTAATGGAACAGGCCCTAAGAGCCGTATTCTAAAAGAAGACGTTCAGGCTTACGTGAAAGCTGAACTTGCTAAGCCTAAAGGCAGTACTGCAAGTGCAGCTGCACCAGCAGGCGATAACGTACTTCAAATTGTGCCGGTTAAACCTGTTGATCACAGCAAGTTTGGTGAAGTTGAAGAAGTTAAGCTGTCGCGTATTCAAAAGATTTCTGGTCCGTTCTTACACCGTAACTGGGCGACTATCCCTCATGTAACACAGTTTGATGAGGCTGATATCACCGACGTAGAAGCGTTCCGTAAAGAACAAAACGCGTATCATGCGAAAATTAAGTCTGGCTTGAAGATCACGCCACTTGTTTTCATCATGAAAGCAGTCGCGAAAGCACTAGAGAAATACGAAGTATTTAACTCTTCGCTTTCTGATGATGGTGAAAGCTTGATTATCAAGAAATTCATCAACATTGGTATTGCGGTAGAAACGCCAGGTGGCTTGGTAGTGCCGGTAATCAAAGACGTGAACAAGAAAGGTATTGAGCAGTTGTCTCAAGAGCTTATTGAAACGTCGAAGAAAGCACGCGACGGCAAGCTGAAGTCTTCAGATATGCAAGGCGGTACGTTCACCATTTCAAGTTTAGGCGGAATTGGCGGAACAGCGTTCACACCAATTGTGAATGCCCCTGAAGTTGCTATCCTTGGTGTTTCTAAGTCTGATATGAAACCGAAGTGGAATGGTAGCGAGTTTGAACCTCGTCTAATGGTTCCATTAAGCTTATCTTACGACCACCGTGTTATCGATGGCGCAGTAGGTGCAAGGTTCTCTACTGAAGTGGCTGCAAACTTAACTGATTTGCGCAGAATTATACTTTAAATAAAAAAACGAGAATGTTTGTTATATCATGAACATTCTCGGTGATTTTATAAGCCCTTGGGGCAGTATTTAGGTTATGCTATTACACACAAGGTGATAGATAACAAAAAATAGGATTGAGGTTCACAATGAGCGAAATTAAAACGCAATTAGTGGTACTGGGCGGCGGCCCTGGCGGTTACTCTGCAGCATTCCGTGCTGCCGACTTAGGCATAGAAACCGTTATTGTTGATTCACGCGAAGTGCTAGGCGGCGTATGTCTTAACGTTGGTTGTATTCCTTCAAAAGCATTACTTCACGTAGCGAAAGTAATGAAAGAAGCGAAGCACTTGGCAAGCCATGGTGTGACTTTTGGCGAACCTAAAATCGATTTAGACAAAATTCGCGAATATAAAGACAGCGTTGTAAAACAGCTGACTAACGGTCTTGGCGGCATGTCTAAAATGCGTAAAACCAAGCACGTAAAAGGTTACGGTAAATTTACCGGTGCTAATACCCTTGAAGTGAAAAATGGTGACGACGTTACTACTATTACTTTTGAAAAAGCGATTATTGCTGCGGGTTCTGAGCCTGTAAGCCTTCCGTTTATTCCAGAAGACGATCGTATTATCGACTCAACTGGCGCTTTGGAAATGAAAGATATTCCAGAGAAAATGCTAGTACTTGGTGGCGGTATTATTGGTCTAGAAATGGGTACAGTATACGAAGCACTAGGTTCAAAAATTGATGTTGTTGAATTTTTAGACCAGCTTATTCCAGCCGCTGATAAAGACATCATGAAAGTCTTCATGAAAGATTATAAAGAAAAATTCAACATCATGCTTGAAACCAAAGTGACTGCGGTTGAAGCAAAAGATGACGGCTTATACGTAACGTTTGAAGGCAAAAATGCACCTTCAGAGCAAGTACGCTACGACAAAGTATTAGTGGCGGTTGGACGTCGTCCAAACGGTAAAATGGTTGGTGCAGACACTGCTGGTGTTAACGTTGACGACCGTGGCTTTATCAACGTTGATAAGCAAATGCGTACTAACGTTGAACATATCTTCGCTATCGGTGACTTAGTTGGCCAACCTATGCTTGCGCATAAAGCGGTTCACGAAGGTCATGTTGCAGCTGAAGTTATTGCTGGGCAAAAACACTACTTTGACCCCCGTGGTATTCCTTCAGTAGCGTATACTGAGCCAGAAGTTGCCTGGGTTGGTGTTACCGAGAAAGAAGCGAAAGAGCAAGGTTTAAGCTACGAAACAGCGGTATTCCCATGGGCTGCTTCTGGTCGTGCCATTGCGTCTGACGCAACAAACGGTATGACTAAAATGATTTTTGAAAAAGACACTGGTCGTGTACTAGGTGGGGCAATGGTAGGTACTAACGCGGGCGAAATGCTTGGCGAAATTGGTCTTGCTGTTGAAATGGGGGCAGATGCAGAAGATGTTGCATTAACAATTCATGCTCACCCAACACTTAACGAGTCTATCGGCTTAGCGTCTGAAATCTTTGAAGGTAGTATTACCGATTTGCCAAATGCAAAGGCAAAGAAAAAGAAGTAAGTTATCCATAGTTTATGGATAACATTAAAACCCGCCAATTGGCGGGTTTTTTGTTTTTGGTCATAATTGAAAACGATTGTAATTACTTAATTCTTTTTTTAGGTATTCTTAGGTGGCGTAACTCAGAACTATTGCCTATTCTTAAAAGAGGAAGTTAGAAGTTAGTTTTAAACGAGATAACATGGTTCCAAGTAACTCTCGCATTACCACAAAGAACACTTCACACGTAGAAACCAAACACGCCGAGTATGATATTGAGCTTATAGGTAGCGTGCTTCGCGTCGACGGGCGGGGCGTGGTAAATGAAGCGATTTTGAAACAATATCACGACGATGTTAAAGAGATTGTGTTGAGCCTTAGAGGGCAAAAATGGGGCTTTTTAGGATTTGTTCAAGGTACGGGTATTTTAACCCCAGCGGCAGAAGCTACCCTAATAGACTCAATTAAACTTCGCAAAATCTATGGTATGTCAGCTTGTGCTTTAGTGGTGACAAACGCTGATATTCCAGCGCTGGTTCGCAGCCAGTTTGAACGGGTTTATATAGCTGCGGAAATCGATTACTTCTTTTGTGCTGATGAAAAAGAGGGGTTACAGTGGTTAGCCTCAAAGGGAGCTAAGCGGTAGGAACTGCTCAACCAAATGGTCAAGCAGTTAGGCGTTAATTTTAGGCGCTAGTCTTTTGATTGATGCCATGCAGAACGCGAAATAGGTGCTAGCTTCTGGTTGTTGTTTGGCGCGGCCAAGGCATCGACGTTAACATTTTTAGTATTGTGCAATACTAAGTGCGTATCGTTAACAGCGTGTAACGTTACGTCTGAAAGAATAATGCCGTTTACATCATCAAATACCAAAGCAGGTCTAAAATCGTGCTCTCGTGCGGTTAATGAAACATCGTTAAGCGTAATGCCCTTCACATGCCTGACAAAAAATCCCCAGCTTGGTAGTTCTCCAAACATGGTGTATTCCGGATAGGCATCGCGTTCTTGGGGAACCAAAAATAATTGATCGTATGGCCGATATGCCAAGCCCTTGTTAGCTCTTCCCGGATAGCTAATAGAAATGTGCTCAAGCGTAACATTTTCCACCAATGCATCGGGAAGGCCTGTTATTGAGGCTGGGATAGGGTTGAAGAACGTGTTTAGACCAGGACCACGCAAGTCATAATTAATATCTGCGCGCCCAAAGCTAATATGCGCATTTACATTAGTGATGCTGATATTTTTAATGCTACCAAGAGGTGTGTTTGTAGGTACATCCCGGTTACGTTGTCCTAAGCGAATGAAAATAGCACAACCTACGTTCTGGGCATTAATATTATTAATTGTGACGTTTTCCAGTTTTGCTCCGTCCACCGTTTCCAATGCAATTGCACTTCGGTACGTATCGAATACAGTAATATTTTCTATTTCTACATTGGTAAAACCGTTCTGGCTTTCGGTACCGAACTTAATCCCGTTGGAACTGGATCGTAGCACGCATTTGCCAATATATATGTTGTCATTATGTATATCGCCTTTGGTCGTAGATTTTAGGCAAATAGCATCATCGGCAGCGTTTACAAAGCAGCCAGTAATACGAACATTTTCACAATCGTTTATATCAATGCCGTCATTGTTCCAAAATGCATCGCTTTGTACCACGATATTGTCGATATGCAGGTTTTGGCAAGCTGCATAATGTTGAACCCAAAATGCGCCATTCTCAATAGTGATGTCGTAAACTTTGACAGTATTGCAGTGATGAACCGCTAGCACGCTGGGGCGATGGCGAGAACGGTTTCTTCTTTCATTAAAATCGCTTTCAATACGCTCTTTAGCATGATGCAAGCGGTTTATATTGAGCCCTAGTTGACGCCCCTGGCCATTAATAGTGCCCTTTCCAAAAATCGCAATATTGTGACAGTCATTAGCTTCTATTAACGCGTGAACTTTGCCGTTCGCATCTTCGTAGTCACGTATATTCGTACTGCCAAGCAATATGGCATTTTCGTCAATTTCTAGGTTAACATTGCTCGCTAGGTGAAGGGTGCCGCTTAAATATACTCCAGCAGGAAGCCAAACTGTGCCTATATCGCCACTTTCGCTGATAGCGTCGATAGTAGATTGAATAGCCTTAGTGTCGAGTGATTTGCCATTGCCCGTAGCGCCGTATTTTTTTACGCTTATTCGCTTGCCTATACTCGGTGAAACCCGGTTGCTCGGTTGTCGCGAAGTGCTAAATTGTTCGTAGTAACGTTCAAGCATTTTCGCCTGCAGAGTTCCTGAGAATAACGAAGCAGCAATCACACCCGATAGGGTGGTTTTCATAAAATGTCGTCGAGATGCAGGGGTAACCATGGTTAGAATCCTCTTTCGGCGTTTTTGACTAAGATTTAAAGAGTAATGTGGATTGACCTAAGCTAATTAATTTTGCTTCCTTTTACTGCATACCAAGCAATATATAGGTAGCTAATAGCCGGAATTAAAAAGCTCATCTGTAACCCCATGGCATCTGCTGCAAAACCTTGCAACAAAGGCAAAATTGCACCGCCGACAATACCTTGGCATAAATAACCAGAACCTCGCCCGGTATATTCTCCTAGGCCCCGAATTGCCAATGTGAAAATGGTGGGAAACATAATTGAATTGAAAAAGCCCACTGCTAATATAGACCACATAGCAAGACTTCCTTCCATATTTACCGCGATAACTATCATGCTAATAGCAAGTACAGCGTTAATGGCCAAGAGGGTTGTCGCTTTGATGAAGTTGAGGATGGCTGCTCCTATGAACCGTCCTACCATGGCGGCGCCCCAATAATACGAGACCATCTTACCTGCGGTGACTTCATTCATGTTGTCGATACCGAGCTGCATAAATAGGTTTACCAAATAACTGCCGATGGACACCTCTGCACCTACGTAAAGGAAAATCGCCAATACACCTAAATACAGATGTTTGTGCGCAAACAACGAGAAAGGGGGGGATGCCTGATCTTTTTCAACATGTTCACTAATGTTTGGGAGCTTCATTTTTAGAAACAATAACGCAACTATCACTAACGCCCCTGCAATAATAAGGTAGGGTGTTTGTACTGATTTTGCCGAACCTGCCTCACTGGTTGCAGCCAAAATAAGCAATGCACCAAACATGGGGCCTGCAGTATGTCCAACTGAATTAATAGCTTGCGCTAAGTTGAGTCGACTCGCTGCTGTGCTTTCTGGGCCGAGAACAGCAACATAAGGGTTAGCAGAAACCTGTAGCATGGTTACCCCTGATGCCAGAACAAATAAGGCAAATAGAAAGAGTGGGTACATGGATATCTCGGCAGCGGGATAAAATAGAACACATCCGCTAGCAATAGTTAATAGGCCCACCACTATGCCTTTTTTATAACCAATTTTTTCGAGGAAGCGGCCTGCAAATGGAGACACAATGAAATAAGCGCCAAAGAAGCAAAATTGAACTAATCCAGCCTGAAAATACGTTAACGAAAATGCATTTTTTAAGTAAGGTAGCAAAATATCATTTAGTGCAGTAATAAAGCCCCATATGAAAAAGAGTGATGTCATTACCATTAATGCAAATCGGGCATTAAAGGCCGCGGGGGAGGGTTGGCGTTCAGTACCAGAAGTCGAAATATGCATATTTATAGCCCTTCTGTAGTAGGTGGCATATGAGCGAGTACGTCGAAACAGGCACCCAATGTATGATAATCGCACTTGGCGCCAGCACTACTTTTTTCGTTTGAATAGGCGCTATTTTCACGGGTGAGAACCCTAAACCACGCACCATACTTATGGTCGACCATGTTCGTCCAACTGTATTGCCATAGTTGTTGGTACGCACTTAAAAATTCGTGGTTATCGGTTTCACTAAATAAGATAGCGGCAGCCGCAAAGCTTTCTGCTTGCACCCAAAAATATTTATCATCGTCACACCATTTACCGTCAGAATCGAACCCGTAGACTAGTCCTCCATATTGGTGGTCCCAAGATAAAGAGAAAGCTCGCTCAAATAGGGTTTTGGCACGTTTAAGTAGTTCCGGCTCTTCTATATGTTGGTGTAAGGCTAGCAGCAACTTACTCCACTCAGTTTGGTGGCCTGGTTGAAATCCCCAAGGTCGATAAAGGTTTTTGGGGTCGTGTTTATTGTATTCCCAATCTATATCGAAGTGCGTTGTGTAATGTTCCCATATCAGCCCATCAGACAGCGCAGCTTGGCGCTGCGTAATGTTCTGAGCAATTAGATAAGCCCGATTGAGATACTTTTCGTCATTAGTCGCTTCATAAGCCGAAATCATGGCTTCACAGATATGCATATTCGCGTTTTGTCCGCGATAGTCACTTAATAGGTCATCGACACTGAGCTCATCGGCGTATAAACCATAATCTTGTTGCCAAAAGCGACGTTCAAGTAATTGGAAAACAGCATCAATGTTTGACGTCACTTCTTTAAGACCCGCTTTTTGAATAGCGGCATAAGCTAACAAAACAAATGCGTATCCATAAGCTTGTTGGGTCATGTCTTCGGCTTGTTGATTGCGAATGGTCCACGCATACGACTGTGTTTCTTCATGCCAATGCGCTTGCTCTAAAAAATGTAATCCGTGCAGTGCAATGTCGGCATAATTGGGTTTATTAAAGACTTGGCTCGCCCTTGCAAAATTGACAATAATTCGTGTACTACTAACCAGCTGTTTGTATGTAGGGTCGAATATTTCTCCATCATCAAAATAATTTTGAAAATATCCTCCTTGAGGGTCAATCACCCGAGGCGTGTAAAAATCCAGTATTTTTTCACTGTGGTTGAGTAAGAACGCGCGCGAGTAAAAATTGTCTATGTGTTGAGGGGTCATATTATTACCTATAAACCGTGTCTAAAATAACAGCACAACAGGATGATGTTGGCGTTATTGCTAAAGCATGGCTGAAAATAGTTGTTAGTGCTATTTTATTGGTCAAGCCGATTTTTGAAAGGTAACATTTGCTCGTACAGAAACGCAATGTTTACTTTCATATAACATTCTTTTCACCAGTATAAGTCTATTTATTATGGCTTTATCGTTGAGTGGTAAACATTTTCGGGTTTACAAAAGCTATAGGAATTCAGGTTTTATTGGTTTGTCCAATTAAAGTGCCTAGTCGAGCGTTAACAAATTTACTGAGGCCAACGTGTCGACTGTTTACTACTATATGCGAGGTTTGACACCGGTGTCAAAGGCGTGGTAAAAAATACTAGTTAAAATTTCGTTAATAGCGGCTAGTTCCACAATTAGTTTGCGCTTAAAGGTCACATTAATGCTCAATTTGCTGAAATCTACTTTATTTCTTTCAATATTGCTTTGTTGTTCGATGAGTTTCGCTAAGAACAACTACCATGAATATATCGACCCCTTCATTGGTTCAGAAGGTTTGGGGAACGTGTTCGTTGGCCCCAGTAACCCATTTGGCATGGTGAAGCCAGGGCCAGATATTGGCACTCACAGTAATAGTGGTTACGACCCAGATTTAACCAAACCCCTCGTTGGCTTTAGTCAAATACACGTCAGCGGTACAGGTGGCGGACCTAAGTACGGTAATATTTCTATTATGCCGTATTCAGGAGATTTCGAGTCGGTTGCGCAAACGAGTTTGCGTGCCAATGAGCATACCAGCGTAGGTTACTATGCGACTGATTTGGTTAAGTGGGGAATAAAAGCAGAGCTAGCCACCGCCGATAGAGCCGCATTTCATCAATATACGTTTCGTGATAATCGCAACAATGCGATTAAAATAGACGGTGGATTTTTTCTAGGTGAAAAAGCCGTTCCTGATGCAAGGGAAGCACAGCAATTTGTTGGTTCTCAGGTAGAAGTCATTTCGCCAACTGAAATTCGAGGCTATAGTCGAATTCGCGGCGGTTGGAATAATGGTAATGCATACACGGTGTATTATCATGCCCAGCTTAATCAACCCTGTGATAGTTTTAGCACGTTCAAGGGTGACACCCTTTATCCGTCTATAAAGAGTCAATATGACTCGGGTGATAAAACGGGCGTAGTTTGCCAGTTTAGCGACCATAAAAGTAAAACAGTTAAGCTGAAAATAGGCATTTCATTTATTAGCGAAGCCAAGGCAGCTGAGAACCTTCGAGATCAAATACCGCATTGGAACTTTAATCTGGTACGAGAGCAAAGTGAACAAAAGTGGGAACGGTTAATTGCGCAAATCGAATTAGATAAATCAGCAAGCCGAGAACAGCGCGTCATGTTCTATACAGGGTTATATCATACGATGTTGATGCCGGTAGATCGTTCCGGTGAAAACCCGCTTTGGACGGCAACACCTTACTATGACGACTTCTACGCCATTTGGGATACCTTTCGTACATCTTCACCTCTCATCACCTTAATTGCTCCAGAGCGCCAAGCTGACATTATCAATGGCATGTTAAATATCTATCGCTACGATGGTTATCTACCTGAAGGGCGCAGCGGTAATACAAATGGTCGCACTCAAGGCGGTTCAAATGCTGATGTGGTCATTGCAGATGCTTACGCTAAAAATTTAAGCGGCGTTAATTACCACCAAGCCCTTAAAGCGATGATAAAAAATGCCACAGTTTCTCCTGGTGGAAATAGCGAGAAAGAAGGGCGAGGGGGCTTAGAGGATTACAACCATTTAGGTTATGTATCCACCGATTACGTGCGCGCGGGAAATCGCACCCTAGAATACGCATACAACGACTTTGCGTTAGCCACCGTTGCAAAAGGTTTGCATCGCATGGGGGAATATTACCGGTTTATTGATCAATCAAATAATTGGCAAAACTTATGGCGTGATACCGAGCACGACGGCGCTCGTGGTTTCATTATGCCCAAAGATGCTGATGGAAAGTGGGTAGATGAAGTTCCTTGTACTATCAAAGATGGTATAGCGCAGAACATTGAGTACACGCCGCTTGCGCAAGACTGGCCAAATTGTGTGTGCTGGTGGTGTGGTTTTTTCTACGAAGCTAGTTCATGGGAATACTCATTCTATGTACCTCATGATATTGCACAAGTGATAGAGAAGAGTGGCGGTAGCGATGCATTTGAAGCTCGCTTAAACACATTCTTTGAACACAACTATTACAATGTAGCCAATGAACCTTCGTTTTTAACACCAACGCTTTATCATTGGTTAGGGAAGCCACATTTAAGCTCTGACAGAATTAATAAAATCATCCAAGAACATTACACCAGCGCGCGAGACGGTTTGCCGGGTAACGACGACTCGGGCGCCATGTCATCTTGGCTGGCCTTTCACATGATTGGCCTATTTCCCAATGCGGGACAGCCATATTATTTGATTAACACGCCACAAGTGAAGTCGGCTACCTTGCATATTGAAGGGGGGAACACCTTTAAAGTGGTCGCCGATAAGCTTAGTAAAAAGAATCGGTACATTGTTTCTGCCAGCTTGAACGGCAAACCATTTAATAACACTTGGATAGCGCATGAAGATGTAATAAAAGGAGGAGAGCTGAAATTAAAAATGGCATCTAAGCCATCTGACTGGGGAAAGGGTAAGTTACCCCCTTCGTTGTCGACCATGCAAAAATAATAAGTGGCTCTGCCAACATACGATAGTGAGTATGTTGGCAGGCCGATAGGGCTAATTTAAAGTAATAAATACAGGGTTACTGTAAAACCATAAGTCAGACCAAGGATCTTCACCTGGCGGGTCTATTTCAGGTTCAAGTTCATCTGCATTGTTGGTGCCTCTAACACGAATGTAATGCCCTTGTTGAATATCGTTAAGTGACATTTCGATAACCCCATATTGTCCATCTACCCTCCACTTATCGGGTGTAAAACGATGAACCACTGGCGCTACATCAGGTTCATCGCCACTCGTTACGTTTCCAATAATCACATCCACACGTTCGACCTTTGGGTTCTGACGGCCAAAATTGTGATTGTCAGGGTCATGAAATCGTATTCTCACTGTGGCATCGCCACCCGACGCAATGGCGATTGTCTCACCTATATTGGCAGTCATATTGGCGTTACTTTTCACTTCAACAGACAATGAATCTATTAGATCGCCAGTGGTAACAAATATTTTACCGTCGCGCAGTGCTTGCATAATATCGGCGTATTGTTTGTTAGCAAAAACATAGGTTTTTGAATATTCACCCGGCCAAAAGTCTGTTCGCCCTTCTGTGTAATGCATATGGCTATCGGATGCTGCGGTTATCCACCAACGCCTACCTTCACTGAGCATACGATCCCATACACCACCTACAATAGCGGTCATCTGATCGAAGCCACCCATAGTAGGGAAATGATCGTAGCCGCCACGTTTTCCAGATTTCTTTATTGAGCCATCAGGGTTCAGCGCGTTGGCCTGGTGTCCTGGCGCACCCTCCATCCCTATCACTACATCAGGTGCGGCATCTTGCCAACCTTTTAGTTTCTCGGGGGTGACCTTTTTGAAGCTAGCAAGCTTGTCTGCTAAACGAGCAGGGTGGTTTACAATTAAAAGCGGTTTATCTTTCTCGGCTTGCATGGACTTTAGCGCTTTTAACATAAAGGCATTGGTGTCTCTGGGGACGGAATTGGGTTCAACCTCACGTCGATTAAAGTTTTTTTCTATACGAAAAAGTTGTTCAGCTTCATTCGCAGTATGTGGAATGATTAAACTACAGTGGCGTGCTCCTGGTGTGTCAAATTCCATTCCGTAAAACTGCAGTACTTCTGGTGTGGCCTTGCGCGATGCAACAAGCTCTGGATAGGCTTGATGTAAATTTACCTTACTATGAGCAGGGCCACCATGATCTGTGGTAACCATCCAACTAAGATTGTGATGTTTTGCCATTTGCGCGTAAATGGCGGTGGCGTACTGTGCATCTCCTCGTAAAATAGGCGTAGGTGGGGTGGTACTCCAATCCCATCTAGCACTATATTTACCATGGATATGGTGATCACCTGCTAGCCACTCTGGTGTTGTTGCCTGCTGTGTGGAGCTCGGCGGGATATTACTTTGGGGCTGGTCAACAGTACTTTTGCATGACGCTAAAAGCGGGAAAGATAAAATCACTGAGTACAATGCTGGGTAGCGCATTACAGGCTCCTAAAATTATGACCAAATTAAAAACGTCAACGTTACAATATATGTAGTAATAAAAAAGGCGCCAGAAAATTCAGGCGCCTTTGACAATAAGTAACGGATTAAAACTTATAAGTTACACCTGCCATATAGGTTCTTCCGCTCGTCGTGGTGTTGTATTGACGATCACTGGAGTCACTATACTGAACTTCTTGTTGATTGGTTAAGTTAATACCTTCAATGTTCAGCTTAAGTGCTTCACTGAGCTGATAGAAAGCCGAGAAATCGACATAAGTGGTTTCATGGAATCCACGTTCGTCTTCGTCGCCAAGGCCAGACTCAACGCTACTAATGTAACGGTCACGGTAGGCTGCAGCAATGCGAGCGCCCCATGTATCTGTTTCATAATAGACAGTTAGGTTGTAGCTACTTTTTGATAGCCCTTGGAATGCCTTAACTTGATCTTCCCCGCTACCTTGTACATTGCGGTACTTACTTGTGCCATCTGCCCAAGTGTAGTTAGCAATCATCCCCATATTGTGGAAAGGTTCGGGCAAGAAATCGAAATCACGTTGGAAAGATAACTCAAAACCTTTAATAGTGGATGCGTCGGCATTCTGCGGTGTGGTTACATTAAATTGAGTGTCCGAAGTGCCTCCGTTTGGCAACAAAGATTCAGGCAACGACAATTCTGCAAGGGTTTTGGTTTCAGCTGCTGTTTCCGTGACTATAAAATCTTCAATATCTTTGAAGAATACCGCAGCAGAAAGGTAACCAACGCCTTCAAAATAAGATTCAATAGAGGTATCAATGTTGACTGATGAATACGGTTCTAAATCAGGGTTACCTATTGATACTGAACCAATGTCACCTTCTGCCAAGGTAGCTTGCGAAACACTTGCTGAGACCGAAAGCGCGCCTAAAGAGGGACGAGTTAGATTTTTACTTGCACTAAAGCGCAGCAGTACATCTTCGCTTACCTCATACACCACATTCAGGGTAGGCAGTACGCCTGAGTAGTCGCGAACCATGGTAATGTCTTCACCATTAGAAACACCGCTAGAAGTCAGTTCTGTGTTGTAGTAGCGCAAGCCTATACTTCCTCTAAAGGTCGAATCACCCAGTATGCTATCCCAGCTATATAAGCCGTAGAGTGCTTGGGTTTCTTCTTGCACTTCGAAGGCATAGGTCTCTACAACAGTATCGTCTCCTAACGAGAGATCAGATAAGCCGTAAAACGCTTTAACTGCATCCATGTCTAGTTGTAACCAACTTTGATCTGGGTGATCAGAATAGACTTCAGTGATATCAGAAGAAATGGTATTTACGCCAGTATTAAGTGGAGTATCTTTGCTTTGCACATAGCCTGAATCACGTCTGCGTTCACCGGAGTTAGTGAATTTTTTATAGTTTGCGCCAAAACTGATTGTGCCAGAATCACCAACTAAGTACCTAAAATCAACTTTGGCATTATCGTAGTCGGTATTCATGTAGTCTTCTTGGAAGTACAAGTCTTTAACTAACCAACCGTCAGTCGATGTAGGATCGAAATCATAGGTATTTACGCCATAAAAACGGTCTTGGGTGAAATCTGTGGTGATGCCGCTTCCTTCGCGCATAAGGTTAGCTTTATTAACCTTAGGTTGATTGTATTCAGAGGAACTTGTGCCTATTTGTGCTTCTACCGATAATGCATCTGAAATGACCCAATCTGCATTGAACGTAACCTGAGTAAAGATTGACTCATTATAATCTTCACGCGACTCTGTTCGTACAGTGGTATCAGAATAACGGGCGAATACCACTTCTTTATCACCGTTATTATCAATATATTCAAGCTCTTCCACGCGACCTAATGCGGTACTACTTGAGCCGCCAGTAGATATATGGTGCTCATCTAAGGTATTGTTCAGTTCGCCTCGCATGAAGTCTAGGCTTAAGTCTACGTCATCTGATGGACGGTACTGCAAAGAGGCAGTAATACCTAAGCGTTCTTGTTCGTTATTCCAGACAGAGTAGCGGTTACCTCTAGAAAACCATAGATCGCCGCTTTCAAGCAATGCAGCAGTGCCTGAGTCGATGCTATCACTATAGTCTGAAGTGCTTTTTTTACGCCATCTATAAGTGTTGTAGCCGTGCTCGCTAGACTTCCTTGTGCTATAAGCAACAGAGGCCAGTGCGCCAAACTTATCCCACGTATTAGAGACCATGCCTACAAAGCGATTGTCAAAATTGTCAGTGTTAGTATTTGTGCCACCTTGTACACCAACCACCCCTTTAGGGCCGCTGAAGTCAAAAGGCTTGGCCGTTTTCAAATTAACAGTACCACCGATACCGCCTTCTTCGATTTCGGCAGAATACGATTTCTTAACATCAATTTGGTTAAATAATTCAGATGCGAAAATGTTAAAGTCAAAAGCCCTTGAGCGGGTAACGGCGCCCCGGCTGTCCATAGGAGATGAAGACGAACCTAAGGCTTCCATACCGTTAACTTCAACCCGCGTGAATTGAGGGCCCATTCCGCGAAGTGATATTTGTCGTCCTTCTCCACCTTCACGGGTAATTGCTATCCCGGGAACACGCTGTAATGAATCAGCTAGGTTTAAGTCGGGAAAATCAGCGATGTCTTCTGCAACAATTGAATCTTGTGCAACTAATGATTCGCGTTTTAAGTCCTTGGCTTTTATTACTGCGCCACGAAATCCTTTTACTTCAATTATTTCTAGCGTGTCATCAGCCGATTCTTGGGCGATGACAGGTATAGCATATGTTGTGGATAGGGCAGTAATTACACCCAAAGCTATTGCGGTTTTTACTTTTTTATTCATGGTTGTCCCCTGATTAACAATTAACTAACATGAATTTATAGGATTAATGACACCGGTGTCAACAAATAATCAAAATTTTCACCATTTTTTATTCTATTGTTAACTTTTGTGTTTTTTTTAAGCTATTTTTCCTTTGTTGTCTGAAATTTCGGCTCTTTGTGTGTGTTTATTCGTCTTTGTGGCTTATTTTTCGTTAATTTTTTGTACGGGTTAGCGACTTTTTTAGGGTTGATGATACCGGGGGCAGGCCATTAAAATTAGGGGTGGGGCGGTTTGAAAAGTCTGGGTAATTGAGCGTTATGTTAACTCTTCACATGAAGTGGCCTTAGCGTCGCACTAAGGCCTGATATTGTGTTACTAGCTAGAACCATTTACGCTGAGTTTTGTACAACATTTAAAACGTCTAGCTTGGGGTGTATTCGTTCGCCGTTCTCGTCAAACAAAAAGCATACATCGGGATTTATTATCAATCCAACCCTTTGACCTTCTGCAACGTCGGTATTTCCTTCTAGCCTCACAACCACTTGTTGTGCGTTATTTGCTTCAACATGGATGAATGTTTCTACGCCTAAACGTTCCACTAGAATAACGTTCCATTCGTTCCCCTGATGATCAATATTGACATGCTCTGGTCGAATACCTAAATTCACCAGAGTGGCATTGTGATAAGTTTGGGTTAAGGAGACATCTTGATTACACTCTCCCAAGAAGCGATTATCTTTTATTGCCCCCGGTAGCAAGTTCATCTTGGGAATGCCGATAAATTGTGCCACAAATTGATTGTCAGGCTGCTGGTACAGAGCCATAGGTTTACCGACTTGGGCTACTTTTCCTTGATTCAACACAATGATTTTTTGTGCCATAGTCATGGCTTCTACTTGGTCATGTGTAACGTAAATCACCGTTGATCCGAATTCCCTATGTAATCGCATAAGTTCAGCGCGCATTTGAACTCTAAGCTTGGCATCTAGGTTAGATAACGGTTCATCAAACAATATGAGTTGCGGGCGTTTTACAATTGCACGGCCGATGGCAACCCTTTGTCGTTGACCACCAGAGAGTTCAGCCGGTTTGCGTTTAAGTAGCGCAGTAAGTTCTAGCATTTCTGCCGCTTCTTTCACGCGTTGTTTAATTTCCTGCTTGTCCACTTTTTGAAGACTAAGGGCAAACCCAATATTTTCTGCTACCGTCATGTGTGGGTATAGGGCATAAGATTGAAATACCATGGCGATACCGCGTTTATCAGGTGATACATGGTTAACAACCTGTCCCCCAATTTTTAATTCTCCGCTAGAGATATCTTCAAGGCCAGCAATCATCCGCAGTAGGGTAGACTTGCCACACCCGCTGGGGCCTACAATGACCGCGAATTCACCTTTCTCAATGTGAATATCCACACCTTTTACAATTTCAGTATTTTCAAATTGCTTTTTTATATTGATCAATTCAATTTGTGACATGTTGGTAACCTTTCTATCCTTTTACACCGCCAGAAAAAGTTTGTGTTAGAAACTTTCTGGCAAACGAAAATGCAATAACAGCGGGGAGTGTGTAAATAACCGCAAGGGCGGTAAGAAAGCCATAATCAATGGCATCAACCCGCAGAAAGGCTCTAAACATACCCAGTGGTAACGTTTGCAGTTCTGGAGAAGACGTAAACATTAATGGCATCAGAAAATCTCCCCATGCATTAATAAATGCAAATAAGCCAGCGGCGGCGAATCCTGGGAGTGCAAGTGGGATAAGTACATGACGTACCGTCTGAATTTGGCTGGCACCATCAAGTGCAGCGGCTTCTTCGTAATCTTTAGGGATAGCGTCAAAAAATGTTTTCATTATCCAAATAGCCAGTGGCAGCTGCATGGCTGTATGGATGAGTATCAGTCCTAGATAGCCATCAACAAAAGAAAAAATTCGACTCAATACTAACTGGTGTTCAACGTTATCGGTAATCGAGATAATAACGCTGTTTACCATGTCATTTAACGCTAGCATAACCTTGTAAACAGGAACGATGAGCGCCGGAGGTGGCACTATTCGAACGAGAATAATGGCGTATAGCAAAGGGCGTTTCCACCAGGCTTTTGTTCGAGATAACGCATAGCCACCAAAGCCGGCGAATATTAAGGTAAGTAGCGTGGCCAACCCAACAATCAGCACCGAGTTAACAATCCAGCGCAGGCCACTTTCATTAGCAAACAGGTTCCAAAAATGGGCGACGGTAACGTCCTTAGGGATCGCGAGAAATTGCGTTGCATTCGGGTCGAAAGCGGCAAGTAACACCCAAAAGAAAGGAATTAAACAGAAAAACGAAATCATGATAAGTGTCATGTAGGCTTTTCGATTTGAAGCACTCTCTGGCAGGCTGTGTGTGTGAGTCATAATAGTCACTCCAGTTTTCATACTATACTTCTACCTTCAATGCGCGCACGTAGACTGCACCTAGAATCATAGATACCACCAAACTCACCACGGCTACCGCTGCGCCATAGCCTAGTTGAAAAGAAGTGAATGACTGATTGTAAATATAGATACCCAATATTTCGGTGCTATTTGCAGGTCCCCCTCGGCTGAGGGTGTAGACAAGCCCGAATATTGCAAAAGTGGTTACCGTAGAGATAAACATGTAGAGAAATATGGTCGGCATCATAAGCGGTAACGTAATACGGGTGAAAATTTGTCTGTCTGAGGCGCCATCCACTTTGGCCGCTTCGTAAATATCTTTAGGAATAGATGCCAAACCTGAGGTTAACAAGATCATCGAAAAGGCTATACCTCGCCATGTGTTCACGATAATAATTGAAAACAAAGGAAAGCTATAAAGCCACTGCTGCGGCTCAATGCCAAAAGAAGTTACGATACGGTTTAACGTGCCATATTCACCACTGGCAAACATAGATATCCATAAAAAGCCTACGACCATTTCTGGCACCGCATTAGGTAGGCATATGATGGCATTAAAAATAGATTTGTATTTTACAGGGCGCTGAAGACAGATGGCCGACGCAAAGCCCAATACAAATTGCCCAATAACCGCAGAACCTATTACAAAGATAAGTGTAACTTTGAGCGAGTTCCAAAATAGTGGGTCGCTAAATAAGCGGCTGAAATTTCGAAGCCCCACAAACGATGACTCTTTTGCTGCAAAGCCAAGAAGTGCATCATTGGTTAAGCTTAACGAAAACGCGTAAAAAGCAGGAAAAACAATAAATGCACCCATTAGGAGTAGCGCGGGAGCCATCATAATGCGATAGCCCAATTGCCTTTTTGATTCGAAACTCATTGCCATACCTAATCCTCACTTACCGCGTTGTCACCCAACACACTTGCCACGTACGCTTTCAATAATTGTTGCGCTCCTTTTGCATCTTCTCGACCAATTAAAACTGCTTCTGTTGACCTTGCTACCCCAGCCATTACTGCATTCGCTCCAACGGTGGAGCGCAAAGCGCGGGCCTCTGGTAGTTGAGCATGTGCTTCCATTAAAGCACCTAGCTGATGAAAATCTGCGTGATCTCGTGCATCCATGCGGGCGGGAACATTACCTAAGTTTCTCGCGTAGGTGAGCGCTACATCAACCGACCCTAGCGCAAGCGCTAGCTCTGTTGCCATGTCGAGCTGGCGGCTTTTTGCATTAACGGCCCAAGCATAAACCATAGATGCCAGCACGAAAGGTGGCGAGCCATCGGCTGTGGGTATTTTCCAATTGCCTACTGCCTGTTCCACGTTCTTAATAGGATTACGACTACTGGCTCCCCAATCGAAAACCCGGCACCAAGTACCACAGGTTGTGATCATAAGCTCCCCTTTGGGAAACATTTCGTACTTGGGAATAACCCAAGGTTCTGGGTTGAGCAGCGGAGTCACGGGAAGCAGTGCTTCTTGTACCAGCGTTTGATAGAAACTAAAGGCCTCAAGGACAGCGTTGTCGTTAAGTTGGTATTGCCCCTGTTGGTTTATCAAGCGGTAATCTGAAAAGCCAGCCAACAGGTAGCGTAGCCCTTCGGTATAGGAACCCATTCCCCACGTTAAACCTGCTGGAAACAATAGAGGGAATTGACCGGTTACCTGTTTAATCGTACGCGCGCGGTGAAGTAATTCTTGCCAGCTTTTCGGTTGGGTAGTGTCTATACCGGCAGCCTCAAGTAAATCATGACGATAATAAAGTTGTTCAATCGCTACAATGGAAGGCACGGCATAGGTGCGATTGTCGAAACTCCCTTTTGCCAGCGAACTGACCAGCTTGGGTAATTGTGAATAGCCATCCCAGTTGTGCATCGCCGTCGTTAAATCGGCTAAATATCCAGCTGCGGCTAAATCGTCTAGTTGCACATCGCGGGGGATAGAAAAAATGTCTGGGGCGTTTCCTGCTCGTAGTTCAGTAACGAGTTTGGTGAAATAATCTTGTGCTGGAGCTGGATATTCTACAATTTTCAAGTTGATTTCTAGGCGCGCTTCAAGTCCCTCTTTTAACTGATAGAGCGCGTTTAGCCTGGCTGATCTATGTTCGGCAATTACGAGAGTTGGTTTGGTGGGATGACTTTTTTGTGAAGCTTGAACCATTGCGCAATCGCACATAAAACAACTAAAAACAATAATAGCGACACGATGTGCAAAACTACCTTTCATCGCGCGTAACCCCTGAACTGAGAATAAAGAGTGCTAATTTAATTACATTGTTCGTCAAAATCATAACAATATTATTTGCCTGCATTACATATAATTTACATTTTTAATATCACGAATATTGACACCGGTGTCAAGATAAAATTTAATATAACAAAGTTTGTTAAATTTAACCGAAAGCCAACACGTTAAATCCGGTAAGGTTATAACGCATTAGCCAATAACGGCTAGCTTGGTGATGAGAAATTCAAGGAGATAATAGATGGCGCTTAAGTTAGCGGTAATTGGTTGTGGTAAAAAAGCCTCTCAGTACATTGAAACGTGGATTTCACGTTCTGATGTGTCAATAGATGCAGTAATGGATCCAAACGAAGATGCCATGACGTTGGTCAAAAGTATCGCCGATCAGCAAGGCCAACCTCAGCCTGCGTGCTTCTCAAGTTGGGAGACCTTGTTACAAAGTCAGAGTGACAATCTAGATGCTGTTTATATTTGCACTCCCCATGCTAGTCATGCTGAACAAGCTGAGATGGCGCTTACACTTGGTCTGGATGTGTTATTGGAAAAACCAATGGTAACCAGCGTAGATGAAGCGAATCGACTCATCGCGGCACAAGAGTCTTCAGGTAAGGCCTTAGTGGTTGCTTATCAAGGCGGGCTTTCGCCTCTAGTACAACAGCTAAAACAAGATATTTTGGCTAATACATATGGAGAGTTGGTGAGTATTACAGCGTCTATATGGGAAAACTGGGCCACCACATACGCTGGCCATTGGAAGCAAATTCCTGCTGTTTCAGGAGGGGGCTTTATGTTTGACACTGGCGCGCATATGATGAATACCGTCTCAATGTTAGCCAATAGCCCGCTAACCAACGTAACGGCAAGTATGCGCAATCTTGATTATCCGGTAGACATTGTTACCACGGTAAGCGGTGAACTTGAAAATGGGACTTTGTTCAATTTGCATGCCTGCGGTAACAGCATTCGTTGTACTTCACGCATTGAATGTTACTTTACCGATTACGTGGTGAGAGTTTGCGCATGGGGACGCTGGATGGAAATAGAGGACAGTGATGGCAAAGTGGTTAGAAAGGAGCAGGAATCTGCGAATAACCTAATGAACGTTTTCCAGCAAACCATAACGGGTGAAATTGATAACCCTTCAGATGTGCGCCAAGGTTTAGCGATGGCAAAGCTGTGGGATGCAATCAAGCTTTCTGCATCCCAGCAAGGTGCAATGGTTACTGTTGATTAACCTAATAAGGTATAAGCCAGCGTTAGCGCTGGCTATTTTTCTTTTCGGTTTTTTCGGCAATCATTAATTTACGTGGCTTCTTGAAGTAAGTTTGCTTCGGGGCTCCTGTTTCTAACGGAACTGGGCGCCCCCAATTTTGCATTGTCCAGCCACTTTCGTGGGGTTGCTGTGCCCAAGCGACCGCATTGGCTAAAATCTGAATAATGGTTGGATTTCGGTAAATGGGGAACGTTTCATGGCCTGGCGAGAAAAAGAATATACGCCCTCTTCCACGTTGAAATGTGCAGCCACTTCTTAGTATCTCACCCCCTTGATACCATGAGGTGAAAACCAATTCATCGGGCTCAGGAATATCAAAAGGCTCACCGTACATTTCCGATTGCGGTAGCTCCACTTGAGGTGGAATATTAAAGGCGATTGGGTGAGAGGGCTTCAAACACCAAACCCGTTCACGTTCTCCGCCATCGGCTTCTCGCCAACTCAAGTTACAACTTGTTCCCATTAAGCGTTTGAATATCTTGCTGTGGTGACCACTGTGCAAAACAATTAACCCCATTCCGGCGAGCACACGGGCTTGTAGTTTATCAATAATGGCGTCATCGAGCTCATCGTGATACCGGTGGCCCCACCAAATGGCCACGTCAGTTTTTTCGATCAGCTCATCAGGCCAACCTTGATGAGGATCATCTAACGTGGACAACGTTAAATTAAAACCAAAGGGTTTAAGCGCGTCAACAATACAGCCACCAATGGTTTCTGGGTATACTTCTTGAACGTCTTCATCTTCTTTTTCATGCCGACATTCGTTCCAAACGGTAACATTAATCATGATAGCGCTCCTAACGGTTTGATACTGTAATCTTGTACTTCCAGTAGCAGGCTTTGTAGTGCGGTTTGCACGCCATTCGCCAAAATATAACTTAACCAATACGTGACGCGCTGACTGAAAATATCGGATTGCGATAGGCTTGCTGGGAACACGCTACTGACATCAAGATATTGGCGAATTAATTCATCAATATGATCCCAATGTTGTTGGCGAATAATTAGCAGCGTATCGGCTAAAGGATCTTGTACTTCAATGGTGTCGCCTTTTTGATCAAATGCCATGGTATAGCGCAGCCAACTTGCTATCGCAAAGCTCAAGCCTTCAATTGACTCCTGGCTTGCAATCCTATCAATAACGGTATTAAGAAGGCGTTGAGGCAGTTTTTGTGAGCCATCCATCGCGATTTGATACGTACTGTGATGTAGCACGGGGTTGCGAAATCTTTCCAATAGATCATTGATGTACTGCGTTAAATCTAAGCCGGGTGGGGCGGATAATGTAGGCATGATCTCATTGTGCATCACATGCTTTAAGTACTTTGTTAAATACTCATCGGCCATGACTTCATGCACGTGCTGATAACCGCTAAGGAAGCCAATGTATGCTAAAGCAGAATGAGCACCGTTAAGTAATCTCAACTTAGCGTTTTCAAAAGGTTCCACATCTTCAACAAGGGTAACACCAACGTCTTCCCACGCTGGTCGACCGGCCACAAAGTTATCTTCAATCACCCATTGGCTAAACCGTTCTGATTTCACTAGGCCCAAATCCTGGATACCGTCTTGCTGAAAGTCTTCAATATCCTGGGGGGTAGTAGCAGGCACAATTCTATCTACCATGCTATTTGGAAACGAAACATGAAGCTTTATCCATGCCACTAAATTGGGATCCAGTTGTTCAGCAAATTCGCAAATTAAACCTTTTAACGTTGTCCCATTTTGCGGTAAGTTATCGCAGCACAACACTGTGAGCCCTTGTCCATGAGAAGTGAATCTTTTCTGCAAGCTTGATGCAATAAAGCCTATTGCCGATTTAGGCTTATCTAGGTTTTCTAAATCATGCACAATAATTGGATTGCTGAAGTCTAGTTTATTGGTCGCGGGGTCGTGGCAATATCCTTTCTCTGTTACGGTTAACGAGACAATTTTAGTGTCAGGCTTCGTCATTAAAGTGAGTACAGCTTCAGGGTTTTCTGGGGCGACAAGTAGTTGCTTTACAGCTTGTATAAGCGTTGCAGATTTTCCGTTTTTGTCCGACTCAATAACGTGATAAAGCCCATCTTGTGGGGCAAGTTGTTCGCGGACACTGGCGCTACGCAAAGATACCCCCGCGATATACCATGGAGCGCTCTTGCTCGTTAGGTTAACATTGTCGGTATACCAGGCTTGGTGCGCGCGATGGAAGGCACCAATACCTAGATGCACAATACTAATCGGGGCATTTTTACTACGATAGTTATCTATATCTAGCGTGGTGAGTAGTGCGTCGTTAAGTCTGTTCGTAGCCATTGTTTCCCTCACAGTTTGTATGCTTCCTTCGCTAGGTTGTAGGCTAAATCTTTGGCCAATGTCACGGCTTCTGATTCATCTAACATGTGTCGTGCAACCAATTCAGCTAAATAGGTGCAGTCCATGCGTCGCGCAACATCATGTCTTGCTGGAATAGACAAAAACGCACGGGTGTCGTCGTTAAAGCCTACCGTGTTATAAAACCCCGCCGTTTCGGTTACTGAGCGCCTAAAGCGCATCATACCTTCTGGACTATCATGGAACCACCATGCCGGGCCCAGCTTTAAACTTGGGTAGTGGCCAGCTAATGGTGCTAACTCACGGCTGTACACTGTTTCATCAAGAGTAAACAGAATGATACTCAGATCAGTGTTGTTACCGAATTTGCTAAGAAGTGGTTTTAACGCATTTACATACTCTGTGTTGGCTGGAATGTCCGCGCCTTTATCTCTCCCATAGTGTGCAAAGAGTTGCTGGTTATGATTTCGATGAGAGCCAGGATGTATCTGCATAACGAGTCCGTCATCCAATGACATCTCTGCCATTTTCACTAACATGTGGGCGCGGAAAAGCTCGGCATCGTCAGCGGTTGGGGTGTCTTGTACTTTTTGAAATAGTACGCTTGCTTGTTCATCGCTTAGATTGGCTGTTGCAGCAGTTGGGTGACCATGATCCGTTGATGTAGCGCCCATCTCCTTGAAAAATAGACGGCGTTGGCGAAGTGCATCCAAATACTGTGAATACTCTTGACAATCTAAATTAGTTAATTCGCTGAGCTGAACTAATTTGGCATTGAATTTTTCATGCTCAGGATCTACCACTGCATCGGGTCTAAAAGCGGTAATAACCTTGCCTGACCAATCACTGTTTTTTATTTTCTGGTGGTGTTTAAGGTTATCAGTCGCACATTCTGTTGTGGCAATGACTTCAATATTATAACGATCGAATAAGCTTCTTGGCTTGAAAGCTTCGGTTTGAAGGGCATCGTTAATGACCTGATAGTAGTGCGAAGCTGTGCTACTGTTTAGTTTTTCGGTAATATTGAAAGTATTCACAAATACATAGTCTAACCATATCCGTGAAGGCGTGCCTTGAAATAGGTGATAGTGATCGGCGAAAATTTGCCAAGCTTTTTCGGGGTCGGCGTTGGCATGGCTGCCATCTTTTCTAGGAATGCCCAATTGGTCTAAATCCACCCCCTGGCTATACAGCATTCTAAACACATAATGGTCGGGGTGAATGAGTAATTCAGTAGGGTTTGAAAAGTTTTTGTTCTCAGCAAACCAAGCAGGATCAGTGTGTCCATGAGGGCTAACTATTGGCAATTTTTCAACGTGTTGGTATAGATTTCTTGCGATATCTCGCTCAATCTTATTCGATGAAAAGAGGCGGTCAGGGTGCATAGTTAACGTGCTGGCCATAGAGTCTCCAAAACTTTTATTTATTGGTTCATTGGCTTTCACTTTGAAAAAGTAGGAAAGTCAGTAAACAGTAAATTTAACGATAAGTGTGTGTTATAAAGATATTTGACACCGGTGTCAAATATAGTGCAATAATAAGGCGGTACCAGTAGGTTCTGCTTTGCGTCTTACAAACGCTGTGTTATTCCAATATGGTGTGGCCAGTTAGATAGGTACGTAAAACACGGTTGGCGCAAAGGTAAAGTGAACGGTCATCGGTGTTTCGTGAGGGGACAATGAAATATAGTCGAGGTGCACACTTTAGCCTTGTGTAAAATTGAAGGTAAGGTAACAATGCTTATCAGCGCTACTTTCATTTTCGTTTAATCGTAAGAGTAAATAGCTCTCAATCGAAACGTCATTGTCGTTAATGTTTAGGCTTTAGCGATATAGCTCGAAATTAAAATAGGAATATAACTTAAAACTTATGCGTTCGGTTACTATAAAGGATGTAGCTCTACATGCTGGAGTTTCAAAAAAAACGGTGTCTCGCGTTATTAATAAAGAAGCGAACGTTAAAGATGAAATGCGTCAAAAAGTGCAGGAGGCTATTGACCATCTCGGCTTCAAACGTAATCCATTAGGAATGGCCTTAGCTAAGAACCGTTCGTTTTTTATCGCGTTGCTAGCAGATAACCCCAGCCCTGGCTACATAATGAACTTACAGAAGGGAATTATGAAAGGCTGTAGAGAAGAGCAAATGGGGGTGTTTTTATATGACTGCAGCTATCGCTCTCCCACACTGGTTGAAGAGATAGAATCATTTATTGATAATACCTTGGCAGATGGTCTTATTCTAGCTCCTCCCTTGAGCGATAAACCTGAATTATTGGATATGTTAGATCGCAAAAATATCAGTTACGTTCAAATAGGAGCTAAAGACAAAACGCGAGGGGATTTTGTTGATATGGACGCTGTAAAAGCGGCCTACGATATGACAAGTTACCTGTTGCACTTAAAGCATCGCGATATAGGCTTTATTTTAGGCCATCCAGACCAGTACACCAGCCAGCGTTGTGAGCAAGGCTATAGAATGGCGTTCGCAGACGCAAACTTAAAAGTGGATGAGTCACTTATTGTCCAGGGCTACTACACGTATCAGTCAGGGGTAGATGCCGCTTCCGTGTTACTCAACAGAAACACTCCACCATCGGCAATATTTGCATCGAATGACGAGATGGCCGTTGGTGTATTGTATACAGCGCAAAGTCGCGGGATTAGCGTACCTAAGCAGCTTTCAATAGCCAGTATCGATGATACGCCCATCGTAACAAAAGTATGGCCTAATATTACTACTATGCGCCACCCACTAACCAGCATTGGGTATCGCGCAGCTACGTTTTTAATTGGCCGTTTAAAGCACAAGCATGCTGGCGCTAATAGTAGTGTGAATATCAGCGACAGCAATGAGACCTTTCATTGTGACCTTGTTATTCGAGAATCAACCACTTTGTTTACTGGTTAACAATCCAAGCGTGATCGGGATCATTATGAAAGATCCATTCTCTTTTTGGGCCCGCCATTACGTTTAGATAATACAGCTCGTATCCATGCGGAGTTCCGACTGGGTGATACCCTTTAGGAACGGTAACAACGCTGTTATGCTCTACACTAATGGTTTCATCAATGCTTCTATCGTCGGTATAAACCCGTTGAAAAGCAAAGCCTTGTTTAGGGTTAAGCTTGTGATAATACGTTTCTTCTAATGCACTCTCTTGTGGTATTGCGTCGGTGTCATGTTTATGAGGTGGATAGCTTGACCAATGACCACTGGGGGTGATGACTTCAGTGATCAGTAAACGTTCTGCATCTACATTGTCCATCATTATATTGCGAATGTGACGTAAATTAGTGCCACTTCCCCTTGTCATCGTGACACAATCTTGAGGCGTAATAAGCTTTACAGGGTAAAGGCCCTTTGCGGGGGCACGGCAAAGGGCTACCTCTAATGAGGTTAGCGCGTTTATCGTCAATTCCTGTTTTGGTGGAACATAAACGGCGTAAGGGGCTATACCATCAAATGCTGAAGCTCTATGGCCGATATTACTAAACAATTGCTCTTGTGTCGTAACGTCTGCGACTCCAGAGATAATCACTGCACAAAGCTCAGTATTTTGGGTGTTGACCACCAGGGTATCATCAGCTTCAAGCATCACCACCTCAAAACCAACAAACTGCCAGTTCGCCGATTCTGGGGTTATATTAATAATACGTTTGTCTGCGCCGGCTTCTTTAGGGCGTATATGTAAATGAGACATGCCAATTCCTATCAGGTTTGAGATGGGTGGTGAATAAGACCAAGCATTAATGCTTGAATAATATTAAAGCTGCTATTAAGCGAACGAAATGAGTGGATCTCCGCTTCTTTAACTTTTATGCATACATCAGCAAGTTCTACCATAGGGCTCAATACACTATCGGTTAAGGCAATTATTTTTACGCCTTTTGATTTGGCTTGAGTGACCGTTTCGATTGTTTCAGGGGCATAAGGTGCGAAACTAATAGCAAATAACGCGTCGTCTTTTGTCATTAATCCACATTGGGCTCTGTCCATTTGCCCCACACTGTCGAGAAGGTGTGCTCGATAACCTAAATTTCCAAGTACATAGCTGAAGTAACTCGCAATGGGGAACGCACGTCTTACCCCTTGTACATGAATAATACTTGCCTTTTGTAGTTCTACTATGGCTAAGTTTAAGGCTTCAGGGTCAATCTTATCTAACGCACTTTTTTGTGCAGCCTCGTTTGCCGCTGTAATTTTTTTAAGCCAACTCAGCCCACACTGGTCATCATGGGTTTCTGGCGCATCTAATACCGATTGCACTCGAGATTCATAGGTAGGAGTGGAAGAAATGAGCTTATGTTTGAAGACCTGCTGCATGTCGCTAAAACCTTCGAAATCGAACGCATGGGCGAATCGTACTAGCGTAGAACCATGTACCCCCGCAGCTTCTGCGATACTGGCCGCAGTCCCAAAGGCAATACTATTAGGATTATCTAAGATAAACCGAGCAACTTGCTGAAGCCGATTGCTCAACGAAGCAAATTCCTGTTCGATTCGGTGTTCTAACGTTAACTGATCTTCTGCCATTGGTTTGATGGTGTCATCATAATTTCATACTAGGTGTTCTAAATTTAGCATGTAAGGAATAAATATTCCAGTGTTGATAAATTGGAATATTTGTTCTATTTTGTTTTTAGAAAGTTAATTATCCAATCAATTGAGAGTACCTGTATCAATGCAAGATGCTAAAACATTAGATCTGATCTGCCTAGGTAGAGCGTCTGTGGATCTGTACGGACAGCAAATCGGTAACCGCCTTCAAGATATCTCTACGTTTGCAAAATCTCTGGGTGGTTCTTCGTGCAATATTTGCTTTGGTGCAGCCCGCTTAGGATTGAAATCTTCTATGCTTACCCGTGTAGGCGATGAGCAGTTTGGGCAATTCATTCGTGAAGAATTAGACCGAGTTGGCGTAGACACAAGCCACGTTGTTACCGATAAACAGCGTCTCACAGCGTTGGCCATTTTATCAATAAAAAGTAAGGAAGAATTTCCGTTACTATTTTATCGTGCTGATTGCGCCGATATGGCAGTAGATATCAGTGATTTTGATGAGCAGTATATTGCATCAGCAAAGGCTTTATTGATTACCGGAACACATTTTTCAACTCCCCATGTTGATGCTGTTGCTCGTAAAGCAATTGAATATGCACGAAAAAACAATACTAAAGTTATTTTGGATGTTGACTACCGACCGGTACTTTGGGGGTTAACCCGCCCAGGTGAAGGCGACAATCGATTTGTCTCCAATAGCAGCGTTTCTGAGCATTTACAGTCTATTATTCCACTGTGCGATTTAATTGTTGGTACGGAAGAAGAAATACATATTGCTGGTGGTGTCACAGATACATTAGCAGCACTTCAAAACGTGAGGCAACTTACTGACGCCACCATCGTGCTAAAGCGCGGTGAGAAAGGATGTTCTATTTTCGATGACGCCATTCCCCCCCACATTGATGATGCTTTTTTTGCACCAGGGGTGAGGGTTGATGTCCTTAATGTGCTTGGTGCGGGCGACGCTTTCATGTCTGGTTTCTTGAGAGGATGGTTGCGTGAAGAAGGGTTTAAAAAAGCATGTGCCTACGGCAACGCCGCTGGCGCACTTGTGGTATCTCGCCATGGTTGTGCCCCCGCCATTCCTTCGGCTGACGAGCTTGACTATTACATTGCCAATCAACATTCCATTGAGCGCCCCGATATTCATCCAGAGCTTAACTATTTACATAGGGTTACCACGCGTCAAACTTCGCAGTGGCAAGACTTATGTATTTTAGCATTCGACCATCGTAAACAATTTGTCGAAATGGCAAATGAAGCGGGTGCCGATTTGTCAAAAATAAAAACCCTAAAAGCGCTTATTTTACAGGCGTTAGAGCAGACTGGCGTACAAGGTAATAATCAAGTGGGGGTTTTGATAGACGATACCTTCGGTCAAGATGCATTGAACGCTGTTACCGGAAAACGCTGGTGGGTCGGGCGTCCAGTGGAAGTGCCGGGTTCCCGTCCTATCGAGCTAGAAGGCGGGCGTTCTATAGGCTCTCGCTTGGTCAGTTGGCCTCAGGAGCATATCGTTAAATGTTTAGTGTTTATGCATCCAGATGACGACGCTGCCATGTGGGAAGCACAATCTAAGCAGATTGAAGAGCTTTATGCCGCGTGTTGTCAAAGTGGTCATGAACTGCTACTAGAAATAATTCCGCCTAGTGATATTCCCGCTGACGATACGTCTGTCGTAAGGGCAATGGAAATGATTTACGACCTCAATGTAAGGCCCGATTGGTGGAAGCTGCCTCCCCCTTCGCCTGCCGCATGGAAGCGCATTAGTGACCTGGTGAATAAGCGTTCGCCACATTGTAGAGGCATCATTCTTTTAGGTTTAGATGCGCCAATTGATGCACTTATAGAAGGGTTTTCTAATAGTGCTAAATATCCGCTATGTAAAGGCTTTGCAGTAGGCCGCTCTATATTTTCCGCACCCAGCAAAGACTGGTTGGCGGGAAAAATCGATGACGAGGTGCTGATGAAGGTGGTAGCTGAAAACTATCTTACTTTAGTCTCAGCATGGAACACGCGTAAGGACATTTAGATGAAGACCATTAGATACACTGCTGCGCAAGCAATGTTGGCATTTCTTACACAGCAGTACATTGTAATTGATCACGAAGAGTTCCCTATATTTGCCGGAGCCTTTGCTATTTTTGGTCATGGGAACGTGGCTGGCCTAGGTGAAGCACTACACGACAACAAAGCGACTTTTCCAACATACCGAGCGCATAACGAACAAGGCATGGCGCATGCCGCAATTGCGTATGCAAAAGCTAATAACCGTCGAAGAATGATGATGTGTACGTCATCAATTGGGCCCGGCGCAACCAATATGGTGACCGCCGCTGGGCTTGCTCACGCAAATCGTTTACCGGTGTTATTTGTGCCGGGCGACAACTTTGCGAACCGTAAACCTGATCCTGTTTTACAACAAATTGAGCACTTCAGTGACCCGAATATTTCAGTGAATGATTGTTTTAAACCGGTAAGTCGCTATTTCGATCGTATTAATCGACCCGAACAGCTTATTAATAGTTTACCGGTGGCCATGCAAACACTGCTCGACCCGGTGAATTGTGGGCCCGTTACTTTGGCATTTCCGCAAGATGTTCAGGCAGAGGCATTCGATTACCCAGTCTCATTGTTCACTAAAAGAGTGCATAGAATTCGTCAGCCTTTGGCTGAGCTTTTTGAAGTTGAACAAGCCGTGTCTGCGATAAAGAAATCGCAAAAGCCGTTAATTATTGCCGGTGGTGGAGTGCTGTATTCTGGCGCAGCAGCAGCCCTATCAGAATTTGCTGAAACTCATCAGATTCCGGTTGCAGAAACCCAAGCGGGTAAAGGCTGCCTATCTTGGCAACATCCTTGTGCATTGGGTGGGGTAGGTGTGACAGGAAGTGAAGCTGCAAATAAAATTGCCGCTGAAGCAGATTTAATTATTGCGATAGGCACTCGGCTACAAGATTTCACCACGTCATCTCGAACCCTTTGGAACCGCGACAATACAGTCTTACTTCAATTAAACATAGGCGCTTTCGATGCCAATAAACACGATGCGGTGTCTTTGGTAGGTGATGCGACGCAAACGTTAACACAGCTGCATAGCGCGCTAGCGCAATGGTCGGCGCCAACAACATGGTTGGAAAAAGCCCAAGTACTCAATATAAAGTGGCAGCAGCATTATGAAGATGTGACTTCAGACACCCAAGGTTTACCATCCGATGCGCAAGTATTAGGGGCGGTAAAGCGCGGTTCAAATGCTGGCGATACGATTGTGTGTGCAGCAGGTGGATTACCCGGCGAACTTCACAAACTATGGCGAGCAGAAGGACCCGGTAGTTATCACGTAGAGTATGGTTTTTCTTGCATGGGGTATGAAATAGCGGGCGGTTTAGGCGTTAAATTAGCCAAGCCAAACA
This sequence comes from Alteromonas sp. 38, assembly GCF_902506055.1. Lineage (NCBI taxonomy): Bacteria > Pseudomonadati > Pseudomonadota > Gammaproteobacteria > Alteromonadales > Alteromonadaceae > Alteromonas > Alteromonas sp. 38. Next base: position 3,526,942 of record NZ_LR733300.1, on the reverse strand, counting down.
ATGACGTCATAGTGGTGGTTGGTGATGGCTCATACATGATGCTTAATGCCGAATTAGCAACATCTGTGATGCTTAAGCAAAAGATTATCGTCATTTTGTTAGACAACCGAGGTTTTGGTTGTATCCACCGATTGCAGCAAGGAACGGGTAATGCACCGTTCAACAATTTATTGGACGACTGTGAAGGTGCGCCTGAGTTGATGCAAATTGATTTCGCTCAACATGCTCGTTCAATGGGCGCGAATGCCGAACATGTTCACTCATTAGGTGAATTAGAAGCAGCGTTAACCAAAGCTAAGAGTAATACCACCAGCACGTTAATCGCGATTAATACAGACCCACATATCAGCACCGACAATGGCAGTTGGTGGGATGTCGCAATACCCCAAACGTCTAAAAGAAAAGCTGTTGCTGATGCGCATGAAAACTATACACAGCAGCAAGTTAAACAACCGTACTAATTCTTCAGGATCTAGGTTTAAAAGGTAGAGATATGCAAACGTTAGGTAATTATATAAATGGTGAGCGGGTCGACAGCACAAGTGATCGCGATAATTCAGTTTACGATCCGGCCACAGGTGAGGTAATCAGAAAAGTAAGCCTATCTACAGTTGAAGAAACCCAAGCGGCCATTACTGCCGCTAAGCAGGCGTTTGTGACATGGAGTGAAGTAACTCCGCTAAACAGAGCCCGAGTTATGTTCAAGTTTAAGGCGTTGTTAGAAACGCACAAAGATGAACTTGCTACCTTAATTACCAAAGAGCACGGCAAAGTGTTCTCTGATGCTCAAGGTGAGTTAACGCGGGGTATCGAGGTGGTGGAATTTGCCTGCGGCATTCCACATTTACTCAAAGGTGAGCAGTCGATGAATGTGGGGCGAGGCGTAGACAGTTTTAGTCTAATGCAGCCTGTAGGTGTTTGTGCCGGCATTTCCCCTTTTAATTTTCCTGCGATGGTACCACTTTGGATGTTTCCTGTAGCGATTGCCTGCGGAAATACATTTGTCATGAAGCCGTCAGAAAAAGACCCCAGTACTATATTAAGAATTGCCGAATTACTTACCGAGGCCGGTTTACCCGATGGCGTATTCAATGTCGTCAACGGTGACAAAACATCGGTCGACGTACTAATTACAGATGAAGATGTTGATGCTATTAGCTTTGTCGGCTCAACCCCCATTGCTGAATATGTTTACAATGTGGGAAATCAGCACGGTAAGCGAGTACAAGCATTAGGTGGCGCAAAAAATCACTTGGTTGTAATGCCCGATGCCGATCTTGACTTGGTTAGCGGTGCACTGATGGGCGCGGCGTATGGTTCAGCCGGCGAGCGCTGTATGGCAATTTCAGTTGCTGTGTGTGTGGGTGACGAAGCCGCAGATGCATTAATTGCACAATTGCAGCAAGAAATAGCGCAAATGCGAGTAGGCCCAGGTTTAGGTGAAGGTGACGAACCTCATATGGGGCCGCTAATCAGCCGGGAACACGCCGCTAAGGTGCAAGAGTATATCTCAGATGGTGTGGAAGAAGGGGCCACACTAGTTGCTGATGGCCGAAACTATCGCGTGTCTGGATGTGAAAAAGGCTATTTTGTGGGGCCGACACTGTTTGATAACGTGACCCCTAAAATGCGTATTTATAATGAAGAAATATTTGGGCCAGTACTCAGCGTTGTTCGAGTGAGTAGTTTTGAAGAAGCGCTAGCACTGGTTAACCGTCATGAATATGGTAATGGCACCTCTATTTTCACTGCAAATGGAGAAGCAGCCCACGCTTACTGTCACAAAGTGCAGGTGGGTATGGTAGGCGTTAATGTACCTATACCAGTGCCAATGGCGTTCCATAGCTTTGGTGGTTGGAAAAGATCTATTTTTGGCCCACTAAATATGCACGGGCCAGATGGCGTTCGTTTTTACACTAAAATGAAAACGGTGACGGCACGTTGGCCCAAAGGTCAGCAAAACATCAATCACTTTACGATGCCTACTATGAAGTAAAACCCGGGCATTTATCATTTATTAAAAGCCAGTCAGTTTCTCCTGACTGGTTTTTTTGCTTAACAGTGTGAATGATAGTAAGTGAATACTAACTTATGTTAGCAATCATTTTAGGCAATTGTTTCATGTCGTTAAAGCTGGTCACGTGGGGTAATGAAAGCGTTTCATTGTAGCGATTATAAAACAGGGTAGTAATCCCAGCGCGGCTACCCGCCTCTGCGCCCACTTTACTGTCTTCAATAACCACACATTGATTAGGCGATACCTTCATCATAGCGGCCACATCAAGGTATATCTGAGGATTGGGTTTGTAGTAGCCTATGTCGTAGGCACTAAAAATGTTGTCGTTAAAGTAACCGCGAAGTTGGCAAACATTTAGGGCATGCTCAATTTTCTGCCGTGGGCCATTAGATACTACGGCTTTTCGATGAGGGAGGTGGTCAAGTGCGTAAACGACACCTTCAATAGGTGTTAAGTGCTTATCGAACAAAGACGCAACACGCTTACGATAAGACGAGATAAAATCGTCAGGCAATTCTACAGAATACTGCCGTGAAATAGATGCCATTATTTCAGACAGTTTCATACCGCGATAGTGTTTTACCAAGTCATCTGCATCTAGTGTTACGTCGAGTTCAAGAAACGCGTGGGCAATACCTAAATTACAAAGATACTCACTGTCTACCAACGTACCGTCATTATCGAATAACAGGCAAGATTTCGACATTTAGTGAAGCTGCTTATTGGGTCGGTCAGACATATCTAGAACAAGTGTTCCACCGTTAACTATTTCACTATGGAGCAGATAGGTGCGAGTCAATGGCTTGCCGTTCAGTGTTATGGCGCTGACATATACATTGTCTGCACTGTTGTTACGTGTTCGAATAGTAAAGGTTTTTCCGGTGTAATAGTGGTCATCCAACGTTATGGTAATAGTGTCAAAAAGAGGGCTACCAATATAATAAATAGGATCCTTTTCTACCCCCCCGGTAAGCTGGAAAAGTCCAATTTTCATCAGTACGGCCAAACTACCCATTAGTCCTTGGTCTTCGTCACCACTGTAACCACGCTGTGGTGACAAATCAGAGTAGACTTTATTGACGACTTTTCGCGACCAATATTGGGTCTTCCAAGGTGCGCCGGCAGCGCTAAAAATGAATGCGGTTTGCATACTTGGTTGATTACCATAGTTAATAGGAATTCTTCTATACTCGTCTTTCGCTTCATCTGCATGTGCGTTACCTGCAGTAAATCCTTGCTTTTCAGCCTCGTTAAAGGCGTTGTCGAGCCTTTCAATCAGCGTTGTTTTTCCGCCCATTAAGGACGCGAGGCCATCAATGTCATGCGCCACATTCCACGTACCTTGTGCTGGGTTAGATTCAACGAATCCATTTTCATATTGAAATGGATCGAAAGGGGTTTGCCACGAACCATCTGGATTTCTTGGTCTCATATAACCGCTACTTGCATCGAATACGTGACGGTAATTTTTTGAGCGCTTAGCGTACATTTCATAGTCGTCGTTATAGCCTAGTGCACCGGCTAATTGTGCTAGAGCATGATCCTGAAAAGCGTATTCCAGCGTCATTCCTGGGCCACGTTTGTGATTACCATACATACTTTCGCCTGTAGGAAGTGGGAATGGAACATAGCCATCATTCTCATAAAAGCGCATGCCGCCGCCAGTATTGGTGTAATGCTCGTAACCCGCTTTTGCCATCATGCCAGCAGTGCTGTGGTTCTTCTTGAGTCCTTCATAGGCAAGTTCAACATCAAAGTCTTGAATGCCTTTCATATAATTTGACACGATAAAAGGGGTGGAAGACGCGCCTGTCATCACATAGGTGTAATTTCCGCCTGATGGACCACGTGCAATCATACCGCCGTCTTTGTAATAGTTGAGTAAGCTATTTGTCATTTCTGAAGCAATTTTTGGATAGGCAAGTGGCCACAACGTTGATATTGTCCATTGAGCTCCCCAGAAAGAGTCTGAATTGTAGTGATTAAACAAGGGCTCTCCACTGTCTAAAAGCGGTATCTGTTTCACTCTGGGGGTACTAGAAGTTTGATCCATATACTGACCATTGGCATCAGAAATGATGCGTCGCCCCTGTAATGCGTGCCAAAGATCAGTGTAGAATCTGCGCTGCTGCTGGCGGGTTCCACCAGACACCGAAATTTTACTCAGCTGTTGATTCCAAATTGCAAAAGCGTCTTCTTTCACTTTATCGAATTCCCAGTGTGGGAGTTCAATATCAATGTTCGATTTTGCATTTTCTTCTGACACGTAGGATATCCCTACTTTCATTAGCAGCGGTTGTTTTGACGGTGATATATTGACCAGTAGGCCTGCGTCTATGCCATTAATAAAATCTACTTTTTCAAAATGGTGCTCGCCGCGCCAACTATCCATATCCTCAATAGGACGGCTGAATTCAACGTGAAAAAAGACTTTGGTTGGACGGGATCGACGGTAAGTGGGTAAATTCGTTATATAGCCATTAATAGACGTCTGTGAAACCTTATGCGCTTCAGCATGGCCAAGATGACTAGGGCCCAGTTGCCCACCTAAATTAAACAAAACCTGCTGGTTTTCGCTGTTAGCGAATTGATAACTGTGAAATCCCACCCGTGTTGTGGCCGTTAATTTTACATCGATGTTATAGCGGGATAACTGTAGCTGATGAAACCCAGGTTTTACAATTTCATCATTGTGATTAAACGCAGAATAGTAGTCCGATTTTAATTGTGTAATGGGGAGCTTGGTTGATACGGGCATAACTGACAAGCCTGCAAGCTGCCACGCGTGAACATGGCTAAAACCTTTTACTTCGCTGGAATTGTAGCGATAACCGCTTCCCCATGCGCCGCCCGTTTCTGTATCAGGGTTTAAGTTAACCATACCAAAAGGTAACGATGCAGAGTCAAAGAAAAACCAGCGACTGTTTGCCGTATCGGCAAAAGGATAAACCAAATCGACGGGTTGCTGGTTGGCGAAAGACGGTGTTTGCCAACATAACGACAATGTAACGGCCAATAAAGCCACCATACATTTAAAATCTTTTTTCATGACAATGCTCTGCGTTATCGAAATCTGGACGCACAGAAATATCAACATTGCAGACCAATGTCAAATTGGACTGTCCAAACTAAGCATCTCCAATCATAATTATAAACATGTCTTCTACGTGTTTGAGATGGCTTTCCATTGCTTGCCTTGCTCCATCTCCGTCGCGCCTACATAAATTTTCGTATATAGCCTGATGGGCTTCAATGTTGGGGTTGGCGCCATGTCTTCGCATTTTTTCAGCAAAGAGACGACTAATTTCAGATGAATCTCGCAAGGTCCACAGCCAATCAACCATAGTGTAAATAGCACTGTTTCGTGTTGCGTGCGCAATTAACCGGTGAAACCTACTATCAAACTGTTCTGCCCCGGTTAAATCTTGCTTACCAACTAACACCGACATGTGTTCGATATAAGCTTGAAGCTTACGTAGTTCCTCGTTGCTGATACGTGAAGCCGCCATTTCGCACGCTTGCCCTTCGAGTAGCCGTCTCGCTTCCATAATTTCTAAAGGGCCAGGGGCATCTTCGGTAATTAGGGCGGGGCTTAGGGTTGATTTCTTTAATACGTAAATGCCAGAACTAGGGCGTATTGCAACAATGCCTGACACTTCTAGTGCAATTAATGCCTCGCGTACGGTTTGTCTGCTCACATCATAGCGGCTGGCTAATTCACGCTCTGCTGGCAAGCGTTCGCCAGGTTTTATTGTTCCATCACTAATAAGTTGAGCGAGTTTGTCCGCAATTTGCAAATACAGACGTTTAGCACCTGTATTGTCAACGGATGAAAATTGATCTTGTAAATTGGTCAAGCCGATTATACTCTAGAGTTAATAGTCCAGACCAATTTAAAGGTTTACCTTAGTAACTTCAAGTTACTCTCCCCTAGATTGGTGCACGTTAATGCTTAAAGGTACTCGTATGAAAATAATTGAAGCAAAAGTGATTGTTACTTGCCCCAGTCGTAACTTTGTGACGTTAAAAATTGTTACCGATGAAGGGATTTATGGAATTGGTGATGCTACGTTAAATGGTCGTGAACTCGCGGTTGTTAGTTACCTTGAAGATCATTTAATACCTTGTTTGTTAGGTAAAGATGCTAGCCGTATAGAGGATATTTGGCAGTACTTCTATAGAGGAGCGTACTGGCGCAGAGGGCCTGTTGGAATGACAGCCATCGCGGCAATTGACGTCGCACTATGGGACATTAAAGCGAAAGCGGCTAATATGCCATTGTATCAATTACTCGGCGGCCGCAGCCGTGATGGGGTAATGGTCTATGGCCATGCAAATGGCAACACCATTGAAGAAACCGTCGAGGAAGTGGGCAGGTATATTGATATGGGTTATAAAGCCATTCGTGCGCAAACAGGTGTTCCTGGCCTTAGTAGCACGTATGGTGTTTCCAAAGATAAACTGTTTTATGAACCCGCTGACGCTAATTTACCGTCGGAAAATATTTGGTCTACCAGTAAGTACCTAAACAGCGTCCCTAAATTATTTGAGACATTGCGTGATACTTATGGATACGATCACCATTTGTTACACGATGCCCATCACCGTTGCACACCGCTAGAGGCGGCTCAATTAGGTAAGTCTCTAGAACCTTACAAGTTGTTTTGGCTAGAAGACGCCGTTCCCGCTGAACTGCAAGAAGGGTTTAGGTTATTCCGACAACATACCACTACCCCAATTGCCGTTGGGGAGGTATTCTCCTCAATTCATGACTGCCAACAGCTTATTAGTGAACAATTAATCGATTACATTCGCACTACAATTGTACACGCTGGCGGAATTTCACACTTGCGCAGAATTGCGCATTTAGCCGAGCTTTACCATATTCGCACTGGATTCCATGGTGCTACCGACTTAAGTCCAATTACCATGGGAGCTGCGGTACATTTTGATACCTGGGTTCCTAATTTTGGTATTCAAGAATACATGCGTCATACCGAAGAAACCGACGCTGTATTCCCCCATGACTATCGTTTCGAAGAGGGGTTTATGAAGGTGGGTGAAAAGCCCGGACATGGTGTAGATATTGATGAGTCGCTCGCGGCCAAGTATCCCTACAAGCCGGCTTACTTACCTGTGAACCGACTTGAAGATGGCACTATGTATAATTGGTAGAAACCCTATACTGCACTAATAATAACGTTGAAATCAGCAGCTGAACCTATGCTTTTACCTTGCTGATTTCATCGTTTACCGCACAATCAGCTTCCAACACCTCCGTTTGCGGAACACCAGTTGACGTCATATCGTTATTTTCTCTATTACGTTGTGTCAAGATGCGCTTTACGGTTTCGGCGCAATAGGCTTTACGGCAGCATTGAGATAGCAGCATTTCATGGCGTTCTACACGCTCACGAATGAACTTCACCACTAACTTACGCAACCACTGTAAGCCTGCATCTAAGTCTTGGCGTTTGTGCCACATAACAGACATTGGCAGGCCTTTAATTTCAACAGGGGTTTCAAACACCGCGAGCTCACCAGAGAAGATTTCCTTCTCGACAACCAGTGACGGTGCAACACATATTAAGTTGCTTTCTTTTAGCAGCGGCGTAGCGTTGTAGAACTGATTGACCGACATGGCAATTCGGCGTTTTAACCCCATGTTAGCCAATACCTGATCGGTAGGGCCGGTGACATCACCCGTTACCGACACTAACAGGTGATCTGCAGCAATAAAGTCTTCTAGCGTGAGCTGTGCTTTCGCTAGCGGGTGATCGGGACGCATCACCACTACCCAACTAGGATCTAACACGTGCTCGGAACGTATCACCGCATCAGGTTGATGGTATTTAGAAAAGGTTAGTTCGGCCTCAGCGTCTTTCAATACCTTATCAGTGCCTAAATCGTAACTGGGGATCGCATGAATATTAATACCTGGCGCTTCATTTTCAATTACCTTACGTAGCGGCCCCCACACCATAGCAACAATGCTGTCGGTGGCCGATATACGAAAGGTACGTTTCGCCGTTGCAGGGTCAAATTCCGCAGGACTTACGGCAACTTCAAGCTGTCCTAATGGGCCTTGAATTTGGCTCCACAGGTTTGTGGCAAAAGAGGTGGGTTGAATACCACGACCATCCTTTACGAATAACTCGTCTTTCCATGCGGTACGCATGCGAGAAAGGGCGTTTGAAACTGCTGGCTGGGTCATCGACAACCTATCAGCAGCACGGGTAATCGCGCCTTCTGTCATGATGGCATCAAATATCATCAATAAATTTAAATCATGTGGACGCATCAGTCTCTCCCGTTATTCGTAAATTAGTTCTGTACCTGGGTTCTGGTTCAAGGCCGAGGTAAGGAAATACTCCGTAAACACGCGGTGAACCCATCACTTTTTATCGCTTCAGTTTATCTCTATACGGCGCGTCTAGCTATTATCACAACACTTTTTTGCTTCATGTCGTGGTGCCAACTTTCATGTAACACCTTGGGCGAAATAGCTTAAATTTCATACTTTTTAATATATATCATTTTATGATGTGTTGCATACGAAAATATAATTATTCTTATTGTATTGCGATGTGCATAATGCAGGCCTTCAAACTTTTAGAGACACTTGCAATGACGACTTTAACTCGATTTTTGGCAATATTAAGCCTAACAGCACTTGTCGCCGCATGTGGCAGCGACGACACGGATCCTGGCCAGCAAATGCATGCTAATGCAGGCATTCCTGTAGATGTTGCGCCAGTGGTCTCGCAGCGTTTAACTGAGTGGGACAGTTTTACTGGCCGTTTAGAAGCGCCGCAAACGGTATCGCTTCGCCCCCGCGTTTCAGGCTACATTGAATTTGTTGCTTTTGAAGAAGGCGAATATGTAGAGCAGGGCGAAACCTTATTCCTTATTGATAACCGCGCTTTTAAAGCAGAAGTTGAGCGTTTAACCGCGCAACTTGAAGAAGCAAAAAGCCGCTATGACTTATCTGTGCAAAGCTATGACAGAGTCGTAAAGCTTCGTAAAACCCAAGCGGTTTCGCAAGAAGTGCTAGACGAACGTTTAGCGGGTAAGAATCAAGCTTTTGCTAGCATAAACCAAACGAAAGCGGCGTTAGAAGTTGCCCGTTTGAACCGTGGTTTTGCTCGAGTTGAAGCGCCGATTTCTGGCCGTGTGTCTCGCGCGAATATCACCGAAGGTAACTATGTAACGGCAGGGCAGTCAGAGCTTACTAGCATCGTATCTACCCATCAGCTTTACGCATACTTCGATATTGATGAGCAAACTTACCTAAATTACATTAGCAGTGATGATAAAACCGACGCTACGGTAAACGACCAGGCGGTTGCGATGCGTCTTGCTAATGAGCAAGATTATGGCCACTGGGGGCAAATCGATTTCGTCGATAATCAAGTGAATGGCAGTACCGGCACCCTTCGTGTTCGTGCTGTATTCAATAACGAAAATGGTCGTTTAATGCCGGGTTTATTTACCCATTTAAAACTAGCGGGTGATACCAACGAGCAAGGCATTCTCATTAAAGAAAAAGCGATAGGTACCGACCTTAACAACAAATTTGTGTTGGTGGTAAACAGCGAAAATAAGGTGAAATATCGCGCGGTTACCTTGGGTGACAAAGTGGGTAGTATGCGCATTATTCAAAATGGCTTAGTAGCTGGCGACACCATTGTAGTCGATGGCCTTCAGCGTGTGCGTCCAGGTGCTGTTGTTGCGCCAAACCAGGTTGATATGGGTGATAAAGAAGCTCTTGCAAGCCTACAAAATTGGCAGGCACGAGTAGATAACGTAACAAATTTGGCTAGCGCTGATACCCTTACTGGTAGCGCAGCGGGTACTGGAATTAATTAATGAACTTTTCGCAATTTTTCATTCGCCGCCCTATTTTTGCAGGTGTACTAAGCCTGCTCATTTTCATTGGCGGGGCCATTGCTGTTTGGCAGCTTCCTATTACAGAATACCCTGAAGTTGTGCCGCCTACGGTAGTGGTAACGGCTAACTATCCAGGTGCTAACCCCAAGGTTATAGCTGAAACCGTTGCTACCCCCTTAGAGCAGGAAATTAACGGCGTAGAAGATATGATTTACATGTCTTCGCAGGCTACATCTGATGGGCGTATGACCCTTACCATCACGTTTGCCATTGGTACCGACCCTGATGATGCCACTACACTGGTTCAAAACCGGGTTAATCGCGCCACACCGCGATTGCCACAGGAAGTACAGCGCTTAGGCATTGTTACCGAAAAATCGTCACCCAATTTAACCATGGTGGTGCATTTAACGTCGCCTGATAAACGTTACGACATGCTCTATTTGTCTAACTATGCTGACCAATTCGTAAAAGATGAACTCGCTCGTGTTGAAGGGGTAGGGCAAGTTCGTTTATTTGGTGCTGGTGAATACAGCATGCGTGTATGGCTAGATCCAAACAAGTTAGCCTCACTGCAAATGAACCCAGGCGATGTGGTGGCGGTAATTTCCGAACAAAACCAACAAGCTGCGGCAGGAAGTCTAGGTGCACAGCCTACGGGCACCAGCGAGTTTCAACTGCTTATCAATGTACGCGGTCGCCTAGAAGATGAAAGTGAGTTTGAAAACATCATCATTAAAGCCGGGGATAATGGTGAAATTACCCGTTTAAAAGATGTAGCACGAATTGAGTTAGGTGCCGATTACTACACCTTGCGTTCACTGTTAAACAACAATCCTGCGGCTGCATTACCTATATTTCAGGCACCAGGTTCTAATGCCATTCAAATTTCTGATGACGTGCGTGCGCGCATGGCTCAGCTAGAAAAAATGTTTCCAGAAGGGTTGGAATACGACATCGTTTACGACCCCACGGTATTCGTGCGCGGCTCAATTGAAGCGGTGGTGAATACGTTATTTGAAGCTGTGTTATTGGTTGTTTTGGTTGTTGTACTGTTTTTACAAACGTGGCGCGCTTCCATTATTCCTTTAGTGGCCGTTCCCATTTCGTTGGTAGGTACCTTTGCGTTTATGCAATTGATGGGCTTTTCATTAAATGCGCTGTCGTTGTTTGGCTTGGTACTCGCTATCGGGATTGTGGTTGATGATGCCATTGTGGTGGTGGAAAACGTAGAGCGAAATATTGCCGACGGTAAAGCGCCATTCGACGCTACAGTGCAAGCCATGAAAGAAGTAACAGGCCCTATTATTGCCACTACCTTGGTATTGGCTGCGGTATTTATCCCTACTGCCTTTATGAGTGGCTTAACCGGTCAATTTTATAAGCAGTTTGCGTTAACTATTACCATTTCTACCTTTATTTCGGCCATTAATTCACTAACCCTAAGCCCAGCGCTGTCGGCATTATTATTAAAGCCTCATGGGCAATCGAAAGATTGGTTAAGCCGTGGTATGGATAAATTATTTGGCCGTTTTGTATTTACGCCATTTAATAAAATGTTCGATCGCGGTGCCAAAAAATACACAGGCGCTGTAGGTGGGCTTATTCGCAAAAGCGGTGTGGTAGTGGTGCTTTATGCCGGTTTATTAGGCCTAACCTACTTCCAGTTTGCTAACACGCCAACCGGTTATGTACCGCCGCAAGATAAGCAGTACCTTATTGCATTTGCTCAGCTTCCCAATGCCTCGTCGCTAGATAGAACCGAGGAAGTGGTACGTGAAATGTCACGAATTGCGATGGAGCACCCTGGGGTTTCTGATGCAGTAGCGTTTCCAGGTTTGAATATTAATGGCTTCACCAATAGCCCAAGTTCCGGTGTGCTGTTTACGCCGTTAAAGCCTTTTAGTGAGCGCCAAAGTCCAGAGTTATCCGCCGGTGCTATTGCGATGCAATTAAACCAGCAACTTGGTTCTATTAAAGGGGCGTATGTGGCTATATTCCCGCCACCACCGGTAATGGGGCTTGGCACCATTGGTGGGTTTAGGCTGCAAGTGCAAGACAGAGGAAACTTAGGTTTTGCTGAACTTGAAAAAGTAACGCAAGAGGTGATTGGCAAAGCGTGGGCGCACCCTGCACTAACCGGTAGTTTCACTAGCTTTACGGTTAATGTACCTCAGTTAAATGTGGATGTAGACCGCGAGAAAGCCGTTAGCCAAGGGGTAAATATTGGCACCTTATTTGACACCATGCAGGCGTATTTAGGCTCGGTGTACGTGAACGACTTCAACTTGTTCGGTAGAACCTATCAGGTGAATGTTCAGGCCGATGCCCAGTACCGCCAAGACGTTGAAAACATCACTCAGTTTAAAGTGCGAAACGATAAAGGCGATATGATCCCGCTAGGTTCGTTCCTTAATATTGAACATAGTGCAGGGCCAGACAGAGTGATGCATTACAACGGTTATGTTACTGCTGAAGTCAATGGTTCTCCGGCTCCGGGCTACAGTTCAGATCAGGCAAAAGCGGCTATCGAGCAAATTCTTGATGAAACCCTGCCGTTAGGTATGACCTACGAATGGACCGAGCTAACGTATCAGCAAATATTGGCAGGTAACGCGTCAGCCTTTATCTTCCCGCTGGTAGTACTGTTGGTGTTTTTAGTTTTGGCTGCGCAGTATGAAAGCTTGCGCTTACCACTGGCTATTATATTAATTGTTCCTATGACCTTGCTAAGTGCGTTAATTGGCGTGGTGATATACGGCGGCGACAACAACATATTTACCCAAATTGGCTTAATAGTGTTAGTGGGGCTTGCTACTAAAAACGCCATTCTTATTGTGGAATTTGCTAAAGAGCTACAAGACAACGGCATGGATGCACTATCAGCCATTAAAGAGGCCAGTAAGTTGCGTCTTCGCCCCATACTGATGACGTCTATTGCATTCATTATGGGCGTGTTACCTATGGTGCTTTCTACCGGCGCGGGCTCTGAAATGCGTCAAGCTATGGGAGTAGCGGTTTTCTCCGGCATGATTGGCGTGACTGTTTTTGGTTTAATCCTAACGCCTGTTTTTTACTACTTGTTGAAACGTAAAGGTTAACGCTCCCGTTTACCCATGCGTTGCCTCCTCCTCGTACTTTGGAGGCACTTCAGGCCACTTATTTAAGTGGCCTTTTTTTGTGGTAGGCCTTTCGGAACGACTAATATATCAGTCTGTTGAAGGCAATAAGCGAGTTTTCATGGCTGTAATAATAATTTTTAGTTATTTATTGAATATACCTTACTGCACTTCACTAAAAATACTGTGACGTAAGGTACTGATAGAAAAAGGTTTAGCTTAATCTAAGTACCATGAGGCCGACGAATGCAGCAGTTAACCCTAGCACTTCTTGGCGGCTAAATGTTTCTTTCAAAACAACACGAGAATAAAGGAGAATAAGTAAGATATTCATTCCTGAAATCGCAGAAACTAGCCCAGTATTACCAATAGAAAAAGCGGATATTATTGCCACCATACCGCTTACGTTTGCCACCCCAACTATCAGTCCGCAAGAGAACGTTTTTATTTCCGACCAATTAGTGGTAACTGAATACTGAGTAGCTAGAGATTTCTTACGCTTTGCCAACCACGTCACGGCAAAAAGGAAACTTCCGAATCCAAACATAGAGGTTAAAGTAGCAAAAACATCAGCCTCTAAGAGTGTGGATTGTTTCCCATTAAATCAGTAAACGTAAAGAACAATGCAGCAAGTAGTCCCCATTGTGCTCCTTTCAAGTTATCTGCAGAGATATCCGACGAATATCTAATAATACAAAGACCACAAAAAATAATAAAAAATCCAAGTAATTGAATAGCTGTTAACGTCTCTTTCCATATTAAAAATGCAAAAATTAGTACAAATAAAGGAGTCAATCCTGACAGAACGCTGATGAGTGATGCTTTTCCTACTGAAAATCCCTTGTGTAAAAGCGCATTCGCAGCAAAAGATCCAAAGCCTAGGCCCAGACCAACAGCCACATCAGCCCAACCATACCAACGTTGATTTAACAACAGTACACCGACCAGACTAATCATAAATCCAATAAAAAACACACCAAATAACAGTAGATCCCGATTCAAGTTTTTCTGCGATGTCCATTGATACAAGATCCCACGTAAACCAAAAAAACATGTTGCGAGCAATGCAAAAATAATCCACATAAAAAATGAGTCTCGTAGTCGTTAGGATCTGATAGCTTAATTTGAAGAAACTGGACTTTTACCTTAATAAGCTATTGTTATTTTATATAAATGCGGCAATAAATTTACATAATTTGAGTGTATGCTCTATTGATGATTAATTTATTTCATCTAATTGAAATTTAAACGTGTATTAGTGAGGCTGTAAGTCTCATAAATAGCGTTTACTTTACTTAGTCTCACTATTTAAGAAAAATCACCCTAAAGACTGTGTCACATAACTGTTCGGTTTATGTAGAGCTATTGGGGCATAAAATAAACAATATAGGTGAATGCAGAGCGCCCTCCTGTTTAGTATTTTCAAAAGCTGTCTTGGTTCTCCTCGCGCCCCTCGAACGCTATTCCTTCACCTTTTATTCAACCTCTTTAATGCCACAATTGGTCACTATGTATCGTTAAGTATCAATAATGTCGGCTGTTTTACTCCCTAATATCGACCTTAATGGAACGTAGGCTAACACTACCAACAATAAAAAATGGAAATGAGGATTATGAAAATAGGTGCAGCAGTGGTGGTGGCAATAGGCATGGTGAGTGCGCTTGGCGTATTGGGTCAACAGGTGTCTTCGGCCTTAAACGACATGCAAACCTGGGATAGGATAGTTACCGTTAAAGGATTATCAGAACGTGAATACGTGGCTGATCGCGTGATTTGGCCTATTCAATTTGTAGATGCAGGCAATGATTTACCCGCCCTCTACAACCACATTGAAACTAACAGCATGAAAGTCTCTACCTTCTTACAGAATAACGGTATTGCCAAAGAGGGAATTACCATCGGTAAGCCAGACATTACCGATAAGCTAGCTCAGCAATATGGAGAAACAGAAAAGGCGCCATTTCGTTATAGCGCAGTGCAAACCATTACCGTGTTTTCAAACGATGTAGAAAATGTGCGCTTAGTCATGAGCCAGATAGGTCGCTTATTAAAGTCTGGTGTGGTGCTAACGAATCAACACTATCAAGCGCAGCCCGACTATGTATTTACGCGTTTAAATGAAGTAAAGCCGGCAATGATAGAGGAAGCCACAGTCAACGCCAGAGAGGTTGCTGAGAAATTCGCGCAAGACTCAAACAGTACCTTAGGGAAAATAAAACGGGCTAATCAGGGACGGTTTTCTATCTCGAGTAGAGACCATCATCACCCACATATCAAGCAGGTGCGGGTAGTTTCGACTATTGACTATACACTGGTAGATTAATACTGGTGTATTATTACAGAGTTGCTATTTTGGTGAGTTTGCCCAAAATATAGTGGAGTAAAGTAAAAGTCATCTTAGTTTACGTGGCCAGTAATAAGGTGTTAGTGGCATTAAGAGAATGTTTTTAATTTAACGCAACGCGTTTTAGCAAACGCATACAGGTAAACATGACAGACCAAACGCCACCAGCACAGCAACTGGAGTTCTTTGAAATTCCAAGCCCCTGTATTGGTGTTTGTGAGTCTGGACCGCGAGGGTATTGCAAAGGATGTTACCGCAGCCGAGAAGAGCGATTGTATTGGCTCAAGATTGATGATGGAACTCGCCGAAAAGTCATAGTGGCATGTCAGCGCCGTAAAAAAGCGGCCTTAAGCAGAGCCCGCCGTCAAAACGAAGCAATAAAAGAAGTCCGAGAGCCTAGTCAAATTTCTATGTTTGATACGCCTCCCGAGAAAATTGATAAAGCATAAGTGGTGTAGTTTTTCTTTTATACACCGCTATGTAATAGTTAAAAGTGGAACCTTTGCATGTCCTTAGATAAATATGTGTCGTTTGCTACAAAGTCGTTTACCTTGCCAGATATATGTATACGTATCCGCTCGGTATTAGATAACCCCCGTTCAAGTGCAAGCGATCTTGGCGATTTGATCAGTTTAGATTCGTCATTAACAGCCAAGGTGTTGCGATTGGCAAACAGCTCACTGTTCCGGTTTCCATCTCAAGTAGAATCTGTTTCGAAAGCCATCAACATTATTGGTGGTGAAGCTTTGTATAATTTGGTAGTGGCAGAAACCGCTAACACTGCTTTTAAATATTTTGATACCCAGCTTATTAACCTTGATAAACATTGGTTCGACTCGGTTTATTGTGGAATGGTGGCGAAGCATCTGGCTAAGGCTAGCAATAAAAGAGGTAGTGAGCGCTTCTTCGTAATGGGCATTTTGCAAAACCTCAGTGAGTTGGTCATCGCTAAACGCTCGCCAGAGCTTTACAAAGGCTACATTGAGCAAGAAAGCGACATGCTGCTAGGGGCAAGACAAATTCAACATTTTGGTTTTACCTTTTCAAACTGTAGCGGTACCATATTAGAAAACTGGAAGCTTCCTCTTGTGCTTTATTATCCTGTTATGCATGCGAATGATATGTCTAGACAGGCTGCAGATAGCGATATTGCGCTACTGGCATTAGCATCAAAAGTCACTATTATGCAGCAAAATAAAAAAACTAACGGTGACGTTGAACTTTTTGCAGAAGACATAGCCAATAATATTGGCGTTAACCTAGATGATGTGGCAAATGCCATAGAGTTCGCCGATAGAGAAACAGCAAAAATTTCCATGCTTATACATTGATTTACTGGCAGTGAGGTAAAACAATGGTAGGCAGTTTTAAGCTTCATGTGGCGCAAAGCAGCTTGATGGTTGTTGAATCTGAATTCAGAGACCGTTCTACAAGCGCTCGATTGTAAAACTAAGCGGTAAAAAGACACATAGCTTACGTAATACCCACGGAAGGGCATAATAGGGTGTTAAATGGCTATGCCATAACAACACCGAACCTATAAAAATTTATTAAAAATTATGCTTAATCTAACAAAATTATTTTGTGCAGTATGCTGTCTACTCGGTATAAGTACTGCCGTCTTCGCAGCAGAACGTGATCTAATTCAAACGCTTTATCACGCCGATTTTACGCCAGACACCGACGACGAAGTACCTAGGTTTTCGCTGAACGGTGAGTTAGGTATTCTGTCAAATACTGGAAATACATCTGCAGCGAGTATTAAAGCGGGTATTAACGCCGATCATGAAACTGAAAGTTGGAGCAGTCTGTACTTTGCAGAAATGCTTTATCAAGAAAGTAACGCCGATGGCACTGGTCGCGAGGTATCGGCCAAACGCTTCTATGGCAGCGCTCAGTTCGATTATAAATTAAACCAGCCTGGTAGACGTTTATTCATGTACGGCGATTATGAAGATGACTCCTTTAGCGGGTATGACCATCGTGCTTCACTTGCAGCCGGTTGGTCACAGCGGGTGTGGCGAGACGAAGTCAGTGAGTTTCGTTACAGTGTTGGGCCGGGTTATGCCTTTGTCGAGCTTGAAGAGCCGTTAGATGAAGATATCAATGACGGTGTAATTGTAAGGGCATCTGCTGAATACAAATACCATTGGGCATCAGGTGCTAACCTTCGACAATTTGTTAGTACTGAAGCGGGTGATGAAAATACTAAATCTCGTTCTGAGACGTCTTTATCGGCCAATGTTTTCGGCTCTTTAGCCATGAAGCTGTCGTTTATTTTGAATCATGAAACCGACACTACCGAAGATGTAGATGGGTTAAGTACCGAGACGTCAGTTGCTTTGGTTTATCAATTCTTCTAATAAGTTCGCTTAAAGCTTATCAATAAGTGTAAATTTTACGTCTTATAGTCTAATTTCTATTCGACCCTCATTGACTCGCACTATTAGGTAGGTACTATTGGCGCAGATTTTTCAGGCTATGCTGGCTAGTGCTTACGCTAGGTATTCACAGCATGGCAAAGGATAAAACACTACTAGGATCGCTAATGAAAAAACAGCTTCTCGCTTCACTTTTGGCCTTGTCTTTCTCTTCTGTTACTTTTGCTCAAGACGACGTTAAACCTTTCACGATGGAAGGTGAACTCGGTATTATCGCAACAACAGGTAACACTGAAACGTCATCAATCAGTGCCGGTATTACTGCTCACCAAGAATTGCAGCAGTGGAGCAACGACTACATTCTTGAAGGTCTTTACAAGAAAGAAACGGTAGATAACGACGACGGTACCGAAGAAGAGTACACATCGGCACAAAAATTTTACGGTTCTGCGCAGGGTAACTACAAGTTAGAAAACCCGGATTACCGTTTGTTTGGTTTCGCATCATATGAAGATGACCGTTTAAGTAACTTCGACTATCAATCAACAGTTGCTGTAGGTTGGAACCAAAAAGTGCTGGAAAATAAACGTCACACTTTAGAGTACTCAATCGGTCCTGGTTACTCGTTTGCTGAAACGCAAGAAGGCGAAGAGCAGAACAGCATGATTGTTCGTGCTTCAAGTGCTTACTCTTGGAGAATTTCTGACACAGCTAAATTTACTCAAACAGTAAGTACGGAAGTGGGGTCTGACAACACAAAATCTCGTGCTGAGTCGGCGCTTACGGCTACCATTAGCGGTAACCTTTCTATGAAGGTGTCGTTCAAGTTAGACCATAACTCAAACGTATCTGACGACGTTGAAAAGCTTGATACTGAAACGGCAGTAACGCTAGTTTACAACTTCTTCTAAAATCGTATTAACGATTGTAGAAACAAAAAACGCTGCCATTGGCAGCGTTTTTTTATGTCTTCAACATTGATTAACGAATGACGGTAGCTCACTGCCGCCATTCATAGCATTAGTGAAGAATACGGGTCTTAATCGTTCCGTCAATCTGCTGTAGCTGTGCAAGCGCGTCATAAGCTCTGTCTTGCTGAACATCTACCACTACATAACCAATTTCTGCGTTAGTTTGAAGGTACTGGGCTTCAATGTTGATGCCTTTCTCTGCAAACGCTTGGTTAATTTGAGTAAGAATACCCGGCTGGTTTTTGTGCACGTGAAGTAAACGAGAGCGGCTAATGTGCTCTGGCAATGATACTTCGGGGAAGTTAACTGCTGATAAGGTAGAACCATTATCACTGTACTTCGCCAATTTACCCGCCACTTCTATACCAATGTTTTCTTGCGCTTCTTGAGTGCTACCACCTACATGCGGCGTAAGAATAACGTTATCGAATTTACGTAGAGGCGATTGGAATTCTTCGTTATTCGATTTAGGCTCAACAGGGAATACATCAATAGCTGCGCCATTTAGCTGGCCGCTTTCAAGCGCATCGGCTAGAGCGTCAATATCTACAACCGTACCGCGAGAAGCATTAATAAAAATGCTGCCTTTCTTCATTTGCGCAAATTGCTCAGCTGCAAACATGTTTTGCGTTTGCTGAGTTTCAGGCACGTGAAGCGATACCACATCAGAGGTATTTAATAGTTTCTCTAACGACTTAACTTGGGTTGAGTTACCTAATACCAACTTATCTTCAATATCGAAAAACTGCACGCGCATACCAAGGTGTTCAGCAAGAATGCTTAGTTGGGTACCTATATGCCCGTAACCAATAATACCCAGTGTTTTTCCACGGGCTTCATATGAACCATTTGCTGTTTTTTCCCACTCACCACGGTGCGCTTTAGCACTTTTGCTAGGCACTTGGCGAAGCAAAAGAATAAGCTGACCAAGCACAAGCTCTGCTACTGAACGAGTATTAGAAAATGGGGCATTAAATACCGGAATACCACGGCGCTGTGTTGCTTCTAAATTAACTTGGTTAGTACCAATACAGAAACAACCAATAGCCACCAATTTCTGAGCGGCGTCTACCACCTTCTCAGTAATTTGAGTGCGCGAACGAAGGCCAATAAAATGTGCATCTTTCACTTTCTCAACAAGCTCTTCTTCAGGAAGGGACGTTTTGAGATACTCAATATTGGTGTATCCATTATTCTTAAAGGTTTCTAGTGCACTTTGATGCACACCCTCTAACAACAATATCCGGATCTTATCCTTCTCTAGTGAAACTTTGCTCATGGATTTGCTATCTCTTAAAAAGTATTAGTATTTACAGAGCTCGAGGCTGGTGCAGGCGGGGTAGGTAAGACTGGAGCAAACCCTCCGCCGCATGGATGCGGCGGCGGAGCTCCCATGGATTGGTTCACAGCGTGTTTGCGGAAGTCTTACCTACCCCGACTAGTACTAGCCTCAAACTCTCGAAAGGCCATCTAGACGTCTAAACGGAAATCTAACAGAAATCAGTTTAACTTGAAAGCTATTATTTAAAGGTATCAACACCGGTTTCGGTGGCCGATAGTACGATGTCTGCGCCACGTAGGGCGAATATGCCGTTGGTGACCACACCAGGAATATTATTAATCGACTGTTCAAGCTCTCTTGGGTTTAAGATTTCAAGGTTATGTACGTCTAAAATAACGTTACCGTTATCGGTTACCACGCCTTGACGGTATTCAGGATCGCCGCCTAGTTTTACCAACTCGCGAGCCACAAACGATCGCGCCATTGGGATAACTTCAACAGGAAGAGGGAATTTGCCAAGCACGGGAACGCGCTTGCTATCGTCTACAATACACACGAATGTAGTTGATGCACCCGCCACAATTTTTTCCCGGGTAAGGGCTGCACCGCCGCCTTTAATCATGTGTTTGTGTTCGGTAACTTCATCAGCACCATCGATATACACTGAAATATTGCTAACATCGTTTAGTGCGAATACTTCAATGCCTAGGGCTTCTAGCAACTTGGTAGAGGCATCAGAGCTTGATACTGCTCCTTCGATGTTGTTTTTAATTTTGCCGAGTTCTTCAATGAAAAAATTAACTGTGGAGCCAGTACCTACGCCAACAATACTGCCGTTTTCAACATATTCGATGGCTGCTTTAGCTACTGCTTGCTTCTTTGCATTCTGATCCATAGTGACTCTCCTAACTAAATTTTCATCAGTTTACCGGAAAACCGCTAGCTAACCCACCGTGATAGGGGAATTTACGGTGCGTTATGTACGATTAAAGCTCAATTGCTGTGTGGGGGTGACAATTGCGTTTACAGGAATATCCCAAGACTGAACCGGAAGTTTGTCTACTTGTTGGCAATCGTGGGCAATACCAATAAGTTTTGGCTCTATAGTTCGAGTTTGAATGCTGGCTAGCGTGCGGTCATAATAGCCTCCGCCCATGCCTAAGCGATTTCCATTGGCATCGAATCCCACCAACGGCATAAGTATTACCTGGTGCTGAAAGGTAGGGATAACATCAGGGCAGGCTAGTATTGGCTCTTCAATGTTGTATTTATTCACACGCATTGGCGTTTTATCTGTGTAACGAAGAAACAGCAGATGGCCCTTACAAACTGGATGCAATACGGGCAAAGAAGTATGACGTTCAGATGCTTGATTTAAGCCCCAGCATGCGTGCATAAAGGGGCGTAAGTCTACTTCTCCGTCGTTAGGCAGGTAACAGGCAACCGATGATGCATAGGTAATTTCGGGCAATGTTAAAAGGCTATCGCGTACTGCCAACGAGGCGTGCTGCTGCTGTGAATCAGATAATCCGTTGCGTAATGCTCTTAATGTCTTTCGTAGTGTCTTTCGAGATGTACTTTTTACCATACAGCGGGCTTCCAGTGGCTCCACGTTGTCTTACTTTCCTAAATAGCGATTAAGTACCCTAATAAGCTCTGCGTTTTCCACAGGCTTAGTGAGTAGGTCGTCTAAGCCATTTTTTAATAACAGGTCTCGTTGCGTGATAACATCTGCGGTTAAGGCAATAACAGGCAGTGATGCACGCATGAGCTTAATTTGCCGAGTGGCTTCTGTTCCGTCAATACCCGGTAAGTTGATGTCCATCAGCACCAAATCTACAGGGTTCGATTTTACATACTCTACGCCTTCTTCACCGCTACCTACAACCGATAATGGTAAACCAAATTTATCAAATATGGTTTTAATCACTATTTGATTAATATAATGATCTTCCACTACCAATACGTGAGAGTCAGCAGGAACATTTAGCTTTTGGGGCTGTAAAAGCGAGGGGGCGTGGTTAATGGTATCGGCGCTAACTTCTTCTGCCGGAATGGCTACGCTCACACGGGTGCCTTCGTTTAACTTACTGCTAAGCTTTATAACCCCCCCCATCAACTCTACTAGCTTCTTGGTAATATTTAAGCCTAAGCCTGTACCATCAAATTGATGCGCGTTCTCCATTCGCTCGAATGGTGCGAACAGCTTCTTTTGTTCCTCTTCACTAATGCCAATGCCTTCGTCTTTAATCGCCAGCAACAATTTCCCTTGCTTGTATTTTACCTGAATGGAAACGTGCTTGTTGGCATGAGTGTACTTAATGGCGTTCGATAATAAGTTTAAGGCTACTTGACCAAATTTAGTGTCGTCAAAATACAGAGAGTGGGGAACATTGTCATCAATCACAGAATTAAAAATAACATTCCCATCTTCAGCGCGAATTCGGGTTAGCGAGAATACATGAGTGAAAAAGTCAGCTGTGCCTACCGGGCGCGGCATAACGCGCATTTTACCCGCTTCTATTTGCTTCATGTCTAACACAGAGTTCACTATTTCAAGTAAACGCTCACCGCTTTTGCTTATATGCCCGAGTGAGTCGGTAAAGTTAGCGGGAAGTGAATGTTGTCTCGCTTCTCCTTCAAGTAAATGACTGAACGTGTTTATCGCATTTAGCGGCGTTCTTATTTCGTGGCTAATGTAGGAAAGAAAGTCAGATTTAAACTGGCTGGTTCGCTCAAGCTCTCGGTTCTTGCGTTTTAATTCAAGATGCGCAACCACTGATTCACTCAGTGTTTTAAGTGCATGGCGTTGAAGACTGGTAAGGGTTTTTGGTTGATGGCCTATTGCGCATAGCGTGCCAATGGCATGCCCCGAGGGCGTAATTAAAGGCGCCCCTGCATAGAATCGAATATTCGGCTCGCCCGTTACAAGAGGATTGTCGTGAAAGCGAGGGTCTTCTTTTGCGTTGGGCACTTCAAATATTTCACGCTGTAAAATAGCATGAGAGCAAAAGGCGATATTGCGAGAAGTTTCTGTGGCTTCAATTCCCACGCGAGATTTGAACCACTGTCTGTTTGGGTCAACGAGGCTAATTAACGCAATGGGGGAATCGCAAATTTGCGAAGCAAGTTGAGTTAAATCGTCGAAGAGCTGCTCGGCGTCTGTATCAAGTACATCGTAGTTTAGTAGCTCTCTTAAACGCTGCTCTTCGTTTTCAGGAACTTTGGCAGGGATCATTCTTTCACATTACCTCAACTGAAATGTGAAAGTAGGAGGCCGACTACCGTAGAACGGCCTCCTTCCACATCTATAAAGCGTAGGTGTCTATGAACAATTGTTCCAATTTAGCGTGGTCTACTTTAGTAGCAACTTTAATGGTGTTCGCATTGTTCCACAGTGGGCTAGGGGTTGTCCCCTTAGGTGCCACTGCTGTTTGGCCACGATCTAGCTCGCCAGTACCAACACGCACATGACCTTCGGTGAGTTCAAATAACTCAGGGTGACGCAAGTGGGCAAGCGGGAATGCATCATGGAAGAAACAAACACGATCTTCACGATTGGCTGAATAGAAATCCATGTAGAACTGGGCAGTGTCTTTCACAAAACCACCAAGCTTCGCATTCTTTTCTTCTAATGTTTCAACAAAAGAAGGAGAAAACGGCGTGTCGTTAGTCACGTCTAAGCCGAACATAGTTAGGTCCCAATCTGCACCAAATACAATTTCGGCAGCGTAGGCATCGTTCCAAATGTTAGCTTCGGCAAGTGGTGTTACGTTACCACGTACAAATGCAGCACCACCCATAATGGTAACGCCTTTCACTAACTTAGGCAGTTCTGGCTCTAAACGTAGTGCTAGCGCTAAGTTACCTAAAGGGCCAATAGCCACAAGGGTAACTTCACCAGGGTATTTACGGGCCATATCCACAATAAACTGAGCAGAGCTACGAGGGTCTAACTCGGTTTTAGGGGCTTCAGGTTTAATGTGACCGAAACCATAGTCGCCATGTACAAAATGCGCGTAAGTTGATTCAGGGCCTACCCAAGGCATACCAACGCCTTTGGTTACCGGAATGTCTTTACCTGCCATTTCGCAAAGGGTAAGGGCATTTTGTGCCGCCATGGTTACCGGTACGTTACCGTAAACAGTGGTTAAACCAAGTACTTCGATATCTGGAGATTGAAACGCAAAAAATATTGCCATCGCATCATCGATGCCAGGATCCGTATCTAAAATTATCTTATGTGCCATTAATAATACTCTAGTGCGTTTTCTTATTTAGTGTGCTTTGCCAAAAAACGGTCAACTTCTTTCTGCGTAGGAATACTTTGCGCAGCGCCTTCACGTGTTACCGCAATAGCAGATGCTGCGCAGCCTCGAGTTAATGCGCGTTTGGCATCAGTGTGAGTACTGTAAGCAGACAAAAAGTAACCTATAAACGTATCGCCAGCGGCTGTGGTATCTACTGCATCAACAGAAAACGCTTCCACTTCAATGGTATCGTTTCCTCTTAACATCATCACACCCGCTTTACCGAGTGTAATAATAACTTCGCAATGAGACCATTGCTCTTTAAATACCGTAAGAATATCGTCTAATTCTTCTTTATCCGTTAATGCTGCTGCTTCCGTCTCGTTTACAATCAGTAAATCGATACAATCTAAAGGAAGGCCTTTAACCGACTCGCTCATAGGTGCAGGGTTAAACGCAACTTTAAGCTGACTTTCTTTTGCCAAGCGAAGTACGTCGGCAATACTGCTGGTTTCGTTTTGGGTTAAAACCCAATCGGAAGACGACGTATCTAACAACGCTTTGTTTACAGTATCGGCAGTAATGGTTTGGTTTGCGCCACCAAATAACACAATAGCATTTTCGCCACTGGGCGTTACTTGAATAATGGCATGACCTGAAGGGGTTTCAGAGCATCTAACGCCGCGACAATCTACGCCTTTTTTAATTAGCGTTTGTTTGAACGTTGCGTCATTTTCATGAATGCTGCCCACATGACGAACATCAGCACCCGCTTGCGCGAGGGCAATTGATTGGTTCGCACCTTTACCACCAAGCAGTTGTTGATAGTGAGTAGACGCAAGGGTTTCACCAGGTTGAACAAAGTGATCTACCTGATAAACATGATCGATATTTATAGAGCCAAAATTTATTATTGCCATTTCTTCTTCCGTCGAAAGAGGGCGTCTCCCGAAATGCCGCTGTTCATCGTTCGCCCGTGAACCGAAAGTTCAGGGCGGAAGCATCACTATGGCCGTAGGCTTCTCGATACGAGCCGAGCTTGCACAGTAGCCATGGTTTCAACTTCCTAGTTTAATAGCATCGGCCAGGGACAAGAGTGAACTGGCGAACATTCCAGGAAACATTGTTATTGTATAACGCAACAGGGTATATCAAACGCGGTGTGGGGTGAAGTAGATCACCAAAGCGCCAATGAATTATTTGCGTAGCTAATTTAACCATTACTGATGAGATTCGATAAATCTAATCTTGACCAGTTGGTCAGCAATTATACACGCTATTCACTTAAGCTCAAATTTGCTTCACTTAAGTGAGGTCGACCTTACTCATTTACCTTAATCTGCTGCAAAGGAAGTTCCTTATCCAATAACGACGATCATAGAGCAATTGATCCTAGGTTGCCAGTTAAAACCCATAAGACCAGTACTACTTGAATAACATCTGACCAAATCACCAATGGTGTGTTTTATAGCGCTATTTTGCTAATATTAAGTTTCAACGAAAAAGGAAACCTATTTGTGGAAAAACAGCTCGATTACGACAGCGTTAGCAACAAGTTATCGCAACACGGCATAGTAGTAGATGGCGCCGAAGTTCACGGTATTTTATGTGGCATGTTGTGTGGCGGTATGTCGCTAACCGATCAGAAGTGGCTTTCTGCATTAAGTGACACTATTCACCAAGGTGAAAACTTCAACGATGCGACCACTTATCTTTTAAACACATTGTTTAATCAAACGTGTCAGCAGTTACTTGAACCAGAGTTCGCCTTACAGTTAATGCTACCAGACGACCAAGCCCCTATAAATGATAGAGGCGAAGCGCTGATTAATTGGGTGCACGGCTTTATGTTAGGGTTTGGCTTACACCAGCAAGACCTAATGCAGTGCTCTGCCGATGTAAAAGAAGCATTAGAAGATTTTGCTGACATCGCTCGTATGGAAGAACCTATGGATGCTGATGAAGAGTCAGAACGCGCCTTATTTGAAGTGATGGAATATGTGAAGATTTCCGCTATTTTGTGCTTCAGCGAGTTAGGTCAGTCTTTACTTGATGATCAGCAAGATAAGCCATCTGTTCATTAAATAAATAATCTCAAGCTTGTCGGAACGCGTAAGCAATAAAACGTTGTTCTATAAGGCATGAGTGAAGTGACAAGCAATGGTAATGCTCAGAATAGCATGATCGTCATTAGATGCATGAGATTTAAAATATTGATGAAGAAAGGCGAATGAGATGATTAGTGCGCAAGAATTTATCGCTCGTCAAGATAGACTGTTAGCGCAATGTTTGCCTAATAGTGTCTGTGTTATCCCGGCAGCGGGTTTAGTGACCCGAAGCCGAGATACTGAATACCTGTTCAGACAAAACAGCGACTTTTGGTATTTAACCGGATTCGAAGAAGCCGACGCTTGGTTAATTTTATCGAATCATCCACGCTATGGTGAAAGCTATCGTGCCATGGTGTGTCTACCAAAAGATAAAGACGCTGAGATTTGGCAAGGCAGACGTTTAGGTGCAGAAGCGGCACTATCACGCTTCAGCCTAGATGAAGCGTTTGAACAGTCTGAGCTAGGCGATGCTTTGCTTGAGTCGCTTCAAGGCCAAGACCATCTTTATTTCGCCTTAGGTGAAAATGACGAAGCAGATGCACAGGTAAATAGCGCTCTTGCTACTTTGCGCAATGCACCTAAAGAAGCCTTAGCGCCTAAAACTATTACCGACGTTCGCCCCATTTTGCATGAAATGCGGGTGTTTAAGTCGGCCTGTGAAGTAGCCATGATGAAAGCCGCGGCTGAAATTACCGCCAGTGCGCACAAGCGGGCTATGCAATATGCCAAACCGGGCTGCTTTGAGTATCAACTTGAAGCTGAGTTACATCACGAATTTGCTATGGCGGGTGCTCGCGCTCCGGCTTACAGCACGATTGTGGGTAGCGGTGAAAATGCCTGTATTTTGCATTACACCGAAAATTCATCGCAAACCCAAGACGGCGATTTAGTGCTAATAGACGCAGGCGCTGAATTTCAGGGTTATGCCGCTGACATTACCCGTACTTTCCCCGTAAATGGTAAATTTTCTAAGCCCCAGCGCGAAATATATGAGTTGGTGTTAAAAGCACAAGAAAGCGTATTGGCCATGCTTGGCCCAGGTATTACCTTAACCGACGCTATGACGCACAGCGCCGAAGTCATCACCGAAGGTTTGGTTGGCCTTGGCGTGTTAAAAGGTTCTGTAGCTGAAAATCTTGACGATAAAGCCTGGCAGCAATTTTACATGCACGGGTTAGGGCACTTTTTAGGCTTAGATGTGCACGATGTAGGAAATTATAAAATTAATGGTCAGGACCGCTTATTAAAACCTGGCATGGTACTTACCGTAGAGCCCGGTATTTATATTGCTACCGACAGCGATGTGCCAGAACAATATAAAGGCATTGGCGTGCGTATTGAAGATGATGTTGTCGTTACCGCAACAGGTGTAGATATTCTAACCGCGGATGTACCTAAAACCGTGAAAGACATCGAAGCCCTTATGCAGCCAGCGAATAAAGAAAGTACGAAAGAAGGTTCAATAACGTGAGCCAACAAGATGTCGTCATTGTAGGTGGTGGAATAGTTGGCTGCGTATTGGCTAAAGGCTTATCTGAACAAGCCGGCCTTTCGGTGACTTTGGTCGATGCCGCCAGTCCCTCGAATGCAGCTAGCTCCTCCAATGCAAGCCGCTCCTCCAAGCAAAGCAACACCTTTAACCCGTTAACCGATACTCGGGTAATCGCTCTTGCTAGGCGAACGGTAAATGAATTAAATACCATGGGCGTTGGGTTAGCCGAATTAGCAAAACAAAACCAAGGTAAAATTGAGCATATTGAAGTAAGCGATAAAGGCGGTATTGGCCTAACGAATTTATCATGCAGTGAGTTTGGTATTAATACCTTTGGGCAAGTGGCGTCGCTAAGTGCGCTTACCCATAATGTGATGTCGCAAAGCAAGCAGTATCAGCACATTGCGCCAGCCACCGTCACTCACTTAACTCGCGAAACTGATACTACTGCAGTCACCCTTAATAACGGCAGCACTATTACTGCAAAGCTGTTGGTGATTGCCGATGGCGGCCGCTCTTCACTTGCTCAGCAAGTAGGGCTTACCCGCCACACTGACGATTACCAGCAAGTGGCTATTATCTTCAATGCCCACACTAGCGAGCCGCATCACAACAAAGCCTACGAGCGTTTTACCGAAAATGGCCCCGTCGCGTTTTTGCCTTTCGACAGTGAAATAAGTGGGCATGTGGCGAAAGGGAAAGGGTTTTCCGTAGTGTGGACGGTTGCTCGCGAGCACGCGGAATCACTTATTCAACTTAGCCAAGAAGCCTTTATTCATCGGTTACAGCAAGAGTTTGGTTACCGGCAGGGGCATATAATGGCCATCAGTGAATTGGCTAGCTACCCACTAGCATTAAGTTACACCGATGCACTTACCAGTCATCGAGCGGTAGTGGTAGGTAATGCTGCCCAAGCATTGCACCCTATTGCGGGGCAAGGGTTTAACCTTGGTCTTCGCGATATTATTACTTTGGTAAACACGCTTAAAGGCGTGACCGATCCGGGGGAATTTAACGTACTCAACGAATACGCGGTTAAGCGCAGTAAAGACAGAGCCACCACTATTACGTTAACCGATACATTAGTACGTACGTTTTCAAATAGTCACTTTCCGTTGGTGGCAGCAAGAAACATGGCACTAACTGCATTAAATGTGATGCCAAGTGCGAAGCGCGCGTTTGTGCAACAAGCCACTGGATATGGGCGCAGCGTTTAATAGACAGCTTTAATATATGCGCTTTAGTGATAATTCAAAGTGATGTTCCTTAGTGATAGGTGAACCCGCTTTGGGCAGCGTGGATAGTTAGCATTATATTGCTAGTACGATGAATCTAGCCCGATAAAGCTAGCACCAAGAACAGAGAATAAGAGAGCCGATATGCAACATGCCGATATCGCCATTGTAGGCGGTGGAATAGTAGGGTTAACCCTGGCCGCAGTACTAAAAGGCGCGCCGTGCCGCATCGCCATTCTAAATAAAGGCTCTATAGACCAGCCCCTTGGCGACAAGCCAGGTGCACGAGTTAGCGCAATTAATCAGGCCAATATTAACGCATTAAAAAAAGCCGATGTTTGGCAGCATATCGATGAAAGTAGGGCAAACCCGTATAATGCAATGCATGTGTGGGATAAAGACAGCTTTGGTGATATTCACTTTGCTGGTAACGATACTCACTTTGTGGGTAACGATACTGGGGGTAACTTAGAAAGCGATACCTTGGGCGTTATTATTGAAAATCAGGCATTAGTTAATGGCTTGGCCCATTCGGTACTAAAGCAAGATAACGTTGTGGTGATAGATACCACCATAGAGCGCGTATTAAGTAGCCCACAGCAAAACATGCTAATGCTAGAAAATGGCGATGCGCTGTCGTGCCGATTATTAGTGGGTGCCGATGGTGCTAATTCCTTCGTACGCAAAAACGCGAACTTACCTATTACGTTTCGCGATTACGAACATACCGCCATTGTTGCCAACATTCGTACCCAGCAGCCTCATGAAAACGTGGCGCGCCAAGCATTTACGCCAACAGGGCCTTTAGCATTGTTACCCATGCGCGATCCTAATGTGTGTTCTATTGTGTGGTCGCAAACCCCAGACGCCGCTAAAACATTGCGAGGGTGTTCCGATAGCGCATTTTGTAATGCGCTAGTAGCGGCAAGCAACAACGCATTAGGGCCAGTCACGTTAGAGACCCCAAGAACCACATTTCCGCTGACTATGCGTTACGCCCGAGAATGGGCTAAAGAGGGCATAGTACTGGTGGGTGATGCTGCTCATACTATTCACCCGTTGGCGGGGCAAGGGGCCAACTTAGGCATGCAAGATGCGTTAGCTTTGGCTGCATTATTAGGCACCTTGCTAGAGGAACAAAAAGACATAGGCCAGCTTCGTTATTTGCGCCCTTACGAGCGAGCACGTAAAACCGAGGCGATGAAAATGATTGCCGCTATGGATGGGTTTAAGTTCCTATTCGATGGCAACGACCCCCTTAAAAAGCTAATTCGAGGTGTAGGCTTAGCCGCTACCGATAAGCTTAGCGCGGTTAAACAGGCTTTTGTCAGCCATGCAATGGGGCTCTAAATACATTGAGTCACATTCTCAGCCACATGTAAAAGCAACCAAATACGCCCAAATGCATACCAACGATTGAGCTAGGCGCTGTATAACGATACTCTTAAGGTATCTGTTTTATACAAGCGCCTAAATTAATGATAATTAGTCAATTTATCCAGAAAGTTTGTTTTACCTCTTCGTGTGCTGTTCGCACTTCTTCACTTTCCAGGTGTCAGTCTACGCTGACGGCTTTTGCCTTATTGGCGCTAGCCAGTATAGGAACATCCAGTGTAGCGCTACCCGCGTTAGCGCAGGCAGATACGCCTTCAACGGTTACCATCAGCGACAGCGACTTAGACTTATACCGTACTCACGTTAGTACGTTAGCAAGCGACAAGTTTGAAGGCCGCGGGCCCTTGTCAGCAGGCGAAACCCTTACCGTAAATTACCTAGTGGAAGCCTACAAAGCCCTTGGTTTAAAACCAGCTTTTGGCGATAGCTATACTCAGCCTGTGCCCTTGGCAAAAATTACCCCTTCAAGTGATATGGCCTTAACCTTAGGCCAGCACACCTTTGCTGGTGGCAGTGCATTTACCGCCAGAACCCAACGAATTGTGAAAGACATCGCATTAAAAAATAGTGATGTCATTTTTGTGGGCTACGGCATTAATGCGCCTGAATATAATTGGAATGACTACGCCGGGTTAAATGTGAAAGGCAAAACAGTGGTTATGCTGGTGAACGACCCTGGCTTTGCGTCAAAAGACCCTAACTTATTCCAAGGCAATGCCATGACCTACTATGGCCGTTGGACATATAAATACGAAGAAGCCGCCCGCCAAGGCGCAGAAGCCGTATTTATTGTTCACGAAACCATGCCCGCTGGCTATGGATGGGGCGTGGTTGAAAACTCGAATTCGAATACGAAATTCACCTTAGTAGATAGCAATAAAAACTTATCTCAGGTTGGCGTAATGGGGTGGTTACATCTTAATACGGCACGTACGGTGTTCGAACAAGCAGGGTTAGATTACGCCACACTTAAAGAACAAGCATCAGCGCCTGGGTTCAAACCTATTCCTATGAAAGTGAAAGCCTCGCTGACCTTTTCAAATACTATCACCCATGCACAATCGCTGAACGTAGCAGGCATATTGCCCGGCGCATCGGCCGCAAATGAGTGGGTAATGTTACACGCCCATTGGGATCACCTAGGTAAAAGTGAGAAAAACGGCAAAACCGTTATTTACAATGGCGCCGTAGACAACGCCTCGGGCGTGGCCGGTGTGTTAACCCTAGCCAATAGCTTGGTAGCACAAAGCAAGCAAACACCGTTCGAACGTACCTTAATGTTCAGTGCGTTTACTGCCGAAGAAACCGGCTTGCTGGGCGCCGAACACTTTGCCAAAAACCCTCCTATTCCAACCGCTAATATGGTGGCGTTTTTGAATATAGACGGCATGAATGTAAATAACGCGGTAGATTATATTTTGCAGTATGGCGAAGGGTATTCTTCGCTTGAAGATGATTTAAGTGCTACTGCCGCAGCGCAAGGGCGCACGGTTAAGCTCGATCCGCGCCCACAAAATGGGTTGTTCTTTCGCTCCGATCATTTCGCGCTTGCTCGCCAAGGTGTGCCTTCATTATTGTTTATGAGCTTAGGCGATACCGATCCTAATTTTATAGCGAATCGCTATCACAAAGCCGACGACGATTACCTACCAAGCTGGACATTGGGCGGCGTACAGCAAGACCTAGCTTTAATTGGCACTATGATGTCCGATTTAGCAAATAGCCAGCAATGGCCGGTTTGGAAACGTGATTCTGACTTTAAGAAAAAACGCTTGCTAGACAGACCCACGCTTACAGAGAAAGAGCCGGTTACACCGTAAGCAAGATAATTCCAATCAAACAAAGTCAGCTTCACACCGCTGGCTTTACTTGGTCGATAAGTAAACAATAAGCGAATCAACATCTATGAGCTGGGTATTTTTCACCCTTGGTGCGGTATTTATGCAAACCGTGCGCAATGCCCTGCAAAGCAAACTCAGCGTTCACGTCGATACCGTGGGCGTTACCCTTTCACGTTTTTTATTTGCTCCGCCCATAGCCCTAATTTATTTAATTATTCTGCACACGGCTTCACCTCAGCCACTCCCTTCTTTTGGAAGCTCTTTAGGAGAAGCATCAAGCGCTTCGTTTAGCCTCTCATTTATAGTAGTTGTACTGCTAGCCTCGGTACTGCAAATTGCCGCCACAGCCTTTATGGTGGTGTTATTCAAACAAAAGAACTTTGCCATAGGAGCAGGGCTGGCCAAAAGTGAAGCGTTGGTGGCTGGCGTGCTAGGCATGCTTTTTTTTGGCAGCTATTTAACGTTACTCGGTTGGATAGGCATTGGTATAGGTGGGTTAGCCGTATTTGTTTTAAGTAGTGGCAACAACGCGCAGGGCTTAAGCTTAAAAACCTTATTGATAGGCATAGCGTGTGGAACCTGCTTTGCACTGACCTCGTTGTTTGTTCGCGAAGCCAGCCATATGCTAGCCATGCCTTTTGTGCACAGTGCTGCTTGGGTATTGCTGTGGGTGTTATGTACTCAGGCTGTTGGTTTAAGCAGTTATATTTTGGTTACCAAACCTCAAGTGTTTAAACAGATTTTTGGGCGTTTACCCCACTGCATCACTATTAGTGCAGTGAGTTGCTTCGGCTCAATCTGTTGGTTTACTGCCATGGCGCTGCAGCATGTGGCGTTAGTAAAAACCTTAGGGCAATTAGAAGTATTATTAACCTTGCTGCTCGCGCACTATTGGCTTAAGAATAAAGTAACCTTACAAGAAATAGTCGGGTTGTTACTGATTGCCGTGGCGGCGGTGCTAGTTATGTGGGCTTAAGCCTCAAAAATAGTCTTTCGGCAGATAAAAAATCTATAAAAAGGAATGATGATGAACAAACGCGATTTTCTAAAGCTTTCTGGCGCAGCAACACTCGCACCGCTTGCCCCCCTGGCCATGATGTCTACTGCGACTTTCGCTGGTGCTGGTGAAACTGCGAGTGTCAGTGCCAGCCCATCATCGTTGCAATCTATTACTTCTGGTGTTTCGCCCATTACCAATGCCGAGCGCGAAACGCGTATTAAAAAGGCGCAGGCGTTAATGGCGCAGCATAATATGGCCGCCATCATTATAGAGCCGGGCGCAGCCATGGATTACTTCTCGGGTATTCAGTGGTGGCGCAGCGAGCGCCTAACCGCCTTGATTATTCCGCAAAAAGGCGACGTAGCCGTAGTGACGCCCTTTTTCGAACAACCCAGTGTGCTAGAAAGTTTAAAAGTGGGCAACGACGTACGGGTATGGCAAGAACACGAAAGCCCGTTCGATGTTGTTGCTAACATTTTAAAATCTCGCGGTATCGAAAAAGGCAATATTGGCTTTGAAAGCAGCGTTCGCTATTTTGTGGTAACAGGCGTAACCAATGCACTGCCAAACATGAATATTGTGGCAGCCGAGCCAGTTACCCGCGGCTGTAGAATGTATAAAACGGCGGCTGAACTTACCCTTATGCATAAAGCCAACGAAGTCACCCTTCGTGCTTACGAGTATGTATTCAGCAAGCTTGAAATTGGTATGAGCCAAGCCCAAGTGAAAAGTTTAATGAATAGCGCACAGCAACAATTGGGCGGTAGCGGCGCATGGTGCTTAGCATTGTTCAACGACGCCAGTGCGTACCCGCACGGCACCAATGCCAAACAAACCATTAGTGAAGGCTCGGTAATATTGTTAGACAGCGGCTGTAGCGTACATGGGTATCAGTCGGACATTAGCCGTACATTGGTATTTGGTAAAGCATCACAGCAGGTGGTAGATGTTTGGAATACCGTGCGTGAAGGCCAAAACGTGGCGTTTGCTGCCGCTAAAATAGGTACGGCTGCTGGCAAAGTAGATGATGCGGTTCGCAAATATTATGTTACCCAAGGCTTCGACAAAGACTACGCGTTGCCCGGCTTAAGCCACCGTACCGGCCATGGTATTGGTATGGAAGGCCACGAAAGCGTGAACTTTGTGCGCGGCGAAACCACGCCACTTAACAAAGGCATGTGCTTTTCTAACGAACCCGGCTTGTACATACCTGGTGAATTTGGCGTACGGCTTGAGGACTGTTTATACATGACCGACAAAGCGCCCGTTTACTTTACCGAACCACCAGAAAGTATTGAAAAACCGTTGGGTAAATTGATACCACTAGTCGTCTAATCCGTTCGCGCAATGCAATAAAAACTCGCTACCATTCTTTGTGTGTAGCGAGTGCGAGTCTTTTCTTTTCTCACCCCTTCAGGCTTCTCTCCCACTATCGTAAAAGGTAGTCGGGCTGTCACATAAGTTTCATGCTGTTTATTGTCCCCAATATGCGCAAGTAAACGCTCTTCTTATTATCTCAATGAGCTATTTGAGATAAGCATGTACAACCAACAAATAACCTAAATAGAAAAGGGCACGAAATGAAACTACATTTCTATGTAAGCGTAATGTGCGTTGTTGCTGGGCTGGCAGGGCAGATTGAAAATACCTATGCAGATGACGTGAATGACTTCAAACCTGTTTACAAATTAAGAACTGATAATGAATGTTGGCCAACCAGCCCAGCTAATGGCGCAAATAGCGGAGAATGTGTTACTCGAAGTGAGTATCAAGCCACAAATGTTCCCGTTTTTTGGGAAACATACGAAGAAAACGTTAACGGTAAAACACACAAGTTGATTACTTACTGGAACTACTACGGTGACCAAAACGGATGTACTACCTGGGATAGTGGGCACGCAGATGATTGGGAGGCTATTACGGTACATGTAGTAGAGCACGAGCTTGAGCATGTGACTTATTGGCAGCACAATGGTCGTTATACTAAACCTGCTGACACAATAGAAAAAGATGGTGAGCACCCTATTGTTTATGTTGGTAAATATTCTCATGGTAACTATCATGACCAACGTTCACGGGCTAGTGCCGATAGCTGGACGTTTTTAACGGGGGGATATTGCTATTACTGGAAAGATCCCCGTGGGCCAGGCGAAACGTGGTCACCTGTAGCGCAAACCCTTGATTCAGTGGGCTTCGATGACGTTTTCCCAGGCTCAACGAACCCTAACCTGAGAAGCGAGCGACCTCATGAGCGCACCGTGTGCAGAGAAGATGGTGGGCAAGTGTTAGCGGGTATCATTGATGGCACCGAAAATACGTGCGAAAGAAACCCAAGTTACCTTCAAGATGAAACGATGACACTACAGTCTTTGTTTTATTTAGATATCTATTGAAAACGCCGTTCTAGTTTGCGTTACGCAAAAACTCACTTTTGATGCAAACAACTAAGCCGCAATCGTGCTTATAGATTGCGGCTTAGTTTTATTGTGTAGTTTGTGAAATCGTGTCTAGCTCGCCTAGTTTAATCAATTATTGGTTAGCTGCACTACCCACGTAATCTACTTGTAATAAACTCTGCTAACGTTTTACTAATGACAGGATGTTGAGTGTCTTGGTTGAATAGACAAATATTCACTCTGCCTAGTTTGGGGAGCTTAGGGTGGTTAAGGGGGGATACATTTTGCGGCAAACTTGAGCGGGCGAGGGCGGTAATGCCTAGGCCTTGCTGAATAGCGGCGACCAGCCCGCTTAAATCGGCGTTAGTGTAAGTAATTTTCCACGCAAAAGTTTGTTGTTTTAGTTCTTCTATGACTCGGCTTCGGTACATGCATCCATCGGGGGCGAGTACTAACGGAATGCTGTCGCCTACTAACGGGTGGCTAGCATCGCCCACCCATACTACTTCATCTTCAAGTACCACTTCCCCTTCCGTATCTTCATTGGGGTTGACCAGCGCTAAAATTAAATCGAAATGTTCGCGCTGGCTAGGGTGCAGTAAATCGCGACTTAGCGATGAGGTAACCTCTAGAGATACATCTGGGTAGCGCTTCGAAAACTCTCCAATTAGCCCAGGTAACAAGGTGGACGCAAATTCGTTAGGAATACCCAAACGTAAGCGGCCACTTAGCGGGGCAGGAATTAGGCTTTTAAATATGTTGTCGTTAAGCTCTAGTAGCTCCTTGGCTTTAGGGTACAGCCAGTTGCCATCGGCGCTAGGTAAGTGCCGTTGACCTACTTTAGTGAACAGTTTTCGCTCTAACTGGGTTTCAAGTTTTTTAATTTGCAAACTAATAGCGGGCTGCGACCGACCCAAAAAGTCACCGGCTTTGGCATAGCCGCCAAGTTCAATAACACTCACAAAAGTGCGCAAATTATCTAGCGATAGCTGTTTCATGCAGTATAAGAGTGTCTAAATGGGAAAGTTAACGCAGTATAAAGGTAAACGCAAAAATAGAAAAATTAAGCCTACTCAAAAGTAGGCTTATAACGTGTGGTTACCACTGCTTTATTCGGCAGCCTTTTACTGCATAAAAAAGAATAAAGCCATAACATGGTATCGTCATCCAGTAGGCATTGAGCACACCGTAACTGTCGGCAATAAAGCCAAACGCCATGGGAAGAATTGCGCCTCCAGCAATGGCCATTATTAATAACGCCGAACCTCTTGCTGTAAACTTACCCAGCCCTTCTAGCGCCAGAGGCCATACAGCGGGCCACACAATCGCATTGGCTAAGCCTAATAGCGCAATACACGTAATAGGGT
Organism: Alteromonas sp. 38; assembly: GCF_902506055.1. Lineage (NCBI taxonomy): Bacteria > Pseudomonadati > Pseudomonadota > Gammaproteobacteria > Alteromonadales > Alteromonadaceae > Alteromonas > Alteromonas sp. 38. The sequence continues at coordinate 3,489,850 of NZ_LR733300.1, read as the reverse complement.
TGGGTAAGGTGGTAATGCCGGTCCAACCCCAGAGTAAGTTTGAAATGGAATGGCTATCAGCTGAAGTAAAAGGGATGGTCAGCGCTAATAGCATTCCAAGCGCAGAAGAGAGCATTAAAAGTTGGTGTTGATTGAGTAATCGGGGAATCAATACAAGTCCAAGCGTATATCCTATTACCATGAAAAACATAGTGTAAGAAGTAAGGCCAAGTGCGCCGGGAACGCCCAATTTCGAGCCTGCTAACCCTATGGTGTCTCCTGCAATAACCTCTACCCCTACGTAGAAAAATAGAGCCACTACACCAAGTATCAATTGGGGAAACTGTAATATTGAGCCTTTTGATTTACCGCTTTCGTCAAGCTGTGCATCTTCATTATTTAAATTAAGTTCGGGAAGCTTCGAAAAGCGTAAACCTATGGCTAAGAGAATAAGCGCAATTGCCATACCCATATAAGGTTTAATGAGGCTATCTGCCAATTGCTCTATTTGAATTGCGCGTTCCGCTGCTGGAAGTGCCGCAATACTTTGTTCACTAATGCCTGCGAACTCGCCAAGTACAAATGTGGTAAATACGATTGGGGCTAACCAGCCAGCCCCTTTGTTCAATAATCCCATAATAGAAATGCGCGCAGCGGCACTTTTAGCCGGGCCAATTTTTACTAAATAGGGGTTAGACGCGGTTTGTAAAATGGTCAGCCCTGAGCCCACCACGAACTGCGCAACAATAAATAGCAGAAAAGTTTGGTTTGTTGCCGCAGGAACAAACAAAACACACCCCGACGCAATCATGACTAAGCCAAGCGACATTGCATTTTTGTAGCCTATTTTATTGAGTACAAAAGACATGGGGAGTGCCATGACCACATACGCAATATAAAAGCTAAAGGCGATAAGCAATGCTTCGGTACTTGAGAGACTACAGACAATCTGCAAAAAAGGAATGAGGGCGCCATTTAGCCAAGTAATAAAACCAAAAACGAAAAACAGCGTGCCAATGATTACCATGGGGAGCAAGGTAGGTGGCGCTTTGGAGGTGGTTTGAGTTGTTATCATTATTATTCCTTTTATTAAGGGTATACGTTTAGCGCTTTTTAATATTCTTTTATTCCGTTTCGCCAACATTGCTGAACGGCTAAATTTTTATCAAGTGTGGTGAAGTTTGCTATTGCGCCAGGCGCCAATATTCCGATGTTAGACTGCAAACCTAAAAAGGAAGCCGGTGTAGAGGTAACCATTTTTAGTGTGCTTTGCAGCGCAACGTTTAAATCGAAATGCGTATTTTGTATGGCTTCTTCTAACGTGAGTATTGAGCCAGCCAGCGTGCCATCGTCGAGTTTCAACGCGTTGTCTTTTCTATAAATTTTCATACCATGATAGCTGAAATGGTCTGCCTCACTAGCAGCAGGCGCCATGGCATCGGTTACCAACATCAATCTATTGTCGCCTTTTAAGCGAATTGCCAATTCGGCACTGATTGGGTGAACATGCTGATGATCAACTATCAGCCCGCAATAAATGTTGTTACGGTGTAAAGCACTACCTACTAAACCCGGTGCGCGGCCAGTAAGCTGTGACATGGCATTATACAGGTGAGTTGCACCCGTCGCGCCCGCATCAAATGCCGCTAAGCATTCATCTGCGCTAGCGTTACTGTGACCCAGAGACACGATAACGCCTGCTTCGGTAAGTCTTTTTATATCGTTAATTGAAACCGTTTCAGGCGCCAAGGTAACCATCACTTTACCTACATCTTTTCGTGTGAAAAGAGCAAATTCATCCTCCCCCAAGGGGCGAATAACCTGCGCACTGTGCATTCCTTTCTTGGCAATACTTAAATGTGGGCCTTCGAAATGAACACCCACGATAGCGCCCGCATTCCACTGAAGAGCTTGTGCAATGGCATCGGCACCTTGCTGCATGGTGTTGATATTGTCGGTAATGAGTGTGGGCATTAAACTGCCAGTCCCCTTACTTAGGTATGCATTAGCCATTTGTTGTAGCGTGGCTAATGTGGGGGCTTCATTAAACTGCACGCCCCCACCACCATTCACTTGAACATCCACCATTGCCGGCATGACTAACCCTTCTAATGTAGTCGCATCTCCTGGCGTACTATTGGGGGTAAGCGACGTAATGAGGCTGTTCTTTACCTCAAAGCGAGTATTAGTATGAAATACGTACCCATCGAAAAGCTGTTCAGTAAAATATCCCGCCATGACTACACTGTCTCTGTAACTTTTTTAAGGCCAGTAGGGCTGTCGGGGTTCATTCCCAGCTCTCGAGCGGCCATTTCAATATCTAAATAGAAACGCTGCATAATAAGTAAGGGGGCGATAAGAGGATGAATATCGTTTGAAGTGTAAAGTAGCGGATAGACGCTTGCGCCTCTTTTTTCTACTTCAGCAATTTGTGCCATGTGGTGGTCGCTAGATGCGTCAGAAATATGCACGTTAACAATGGCCACATCACGATTGAGCAAAGAGATAGGGCCATGTAGAAATTCTGCACTACTAAATGCCTCAGCCTGAATACCACATACTTCTTTCATTTTAAGTGCAATTTCACGAGAAATAGCGTATCCAAAGGCGCGGCCAAGCACTACGCATCGGTCTAGCGGCGCGAGTTGTTTAGCACTTAAAATAGGGGGGCTTTCTATTATGGCGATAAGTGACGCAGGAAGCTCAATTAAGGCAGAAATTAAGGCGCTGTTTTTGGTATAAATTGCCACAATACTGAGCAGAGCAGAAAGGGTAGCCATATAGCTTTTCGTGGCGGCAACAGCAATTTCAGGCCCAGCACACAAAGGAATGAATACATCAGCAATGTCTTTTAGCGGTGATGTTTCATCATTTACCAGTGCTACGCACAGTGCGCCTTCACGCTTTGCCATTTCGGTTTGTGCGATAATATCGGGGCTACGGCCCGACTGAGAAATAACAAAAACAAGTGCACGTTTCAAGCGTAGCGATTTTCCATAAACACTGTTTACCGAAGGCGCGGCAGAGGCAACGGGTAATCCCATTTCTGTTTCAATAAGGTATTTTCCAAATACGCCAGCATGATCTGAGGTTCCGCGACCAATAATATAAACAAACTCTGGATCGTGAAGCTTTATGTTTTGCGCCAATGTATCGTATTCTTTTCTATTGCTCACAAACTGGCGGGCAATAACCAATGGCGTTTGCTTGGCCTCAGTGGCCATTTTAGTTACTTCTTTCATACTACAAGTCCTTCATGATTTGTTTAACTACCGCCACAGCGCCATATTCTGGCGAACACATTACTGGGCTTAAACGTTGTAGAGTTGCTTCTGGAAACCACTCGCACCAGTGTGATGCTAAACCGCCTATCATTGAGATCCGCTTTGCACCTAACGTATCAAGGCGAGAAATAACGCTCATTAGATAGTGTTTGCCTTCTTCTACTATCGATACCGCAGCAGGCTCTTTTTCTTTAGCAAGTTGAACCACAATGGGCGCTAACTTACCGTACTCATTCGAGGTGTAATGCAGTGCTTGGCCAACAATTTCTTGCGCCGAATTTGTATTTAAGGCTTCGCAAACAAGGTCGACAAGTGGTGTTTTAGGTTGCAAAGCATCTAGGGCTTCCAGTGTGTAACTTAGCGCCCGCCATCCCAACCAAGCGCCGCCCGCTTTATCTCCTAGCGGGAAACCATGTCCCCCAATACTGGAAAGCTCACCATTAACATTCGCCAATGCGGAACTTCCGGTGCCGCTAATTATAATAGCGCCTTCTTTACCTGCATGAGCGCCCATACAGGCAATATGGAGGTCGGTAGTAATATGGGTAGATAAAAAAGGAAGCGGCCAGTTTTCAACAAGATTACGATAAACAGGAATGTTCACACCCGCTAAGCCCAAGCACACGTCTAACTCACTTATTGTTGGTAACGGTAAGTTAGCCGACGTTAGCGCCTGGTTTGTTACATCAATAATTGAAGAAAGTGCCGTGTCGGCAGATTGAGCCGGATTACATGGGCCTGATAGTCCTTCTCCTAACAGCTCTCCATCAAACGATTCTAGTCGAGCCTTGCACTTAGTGCCGCCACCATCAATACCAAGAAAGAATTTTCGCTTCACAAGTGCCACCTTAGATTTTGATAAAGATTTGTTTGCGATATAAACCGAGTACCGGCAAGAAACAAATACCCACAAACAAGATGATCCATACGGTTGCGCTAAAAAAGCTGTTTAGCCCTATGCTTGCTGCCCAAGATTCGTAGGCATGATGGACTGATATGCCGCCGAATTGCCTATCGAGGCCCTTTTCAATAATCACATGTAACACATAGGCTGTAATTGCATTTGCACCAAAGATAACGGCTAGTGTTGTTCCTTTACGACAACCTTTAATATCGGTGTACCACATCATGGTAGCTAATAGCATGGCGCCTATTCCGCCGGTGGCCAGCACGAAAGAGCTGGTCCATGCTTGTTTGATAAACGGAAAACCTAAGCTCCAAATACAACCCAGACAAAAAGAAATAAAGCCAAACAAGAATAAGTTCATCACTGCTACTGTAAGGTCGCCCTTTGCGTGAATAATAATTCGACCAATTACCATACCCATAATGCCGGTAACTATGGCTGGAAACGTACTGAGTAACCCTTCAGGATCCCATTCGCCGCGCCACAACATGCCCGGAACAAAGCGATCTACCCAGTTAATAATATTTTCACCACGTTCTAAATGGCCCATTGGCAAACCCGGTGCCGGTACCAGTAAGATAAATACCCAGTAACCCACCAATATGCCAATGCCTACTTTTACCACCGTGCGAGGCTGACAATAGATAGCTAAATAACAACACACCAAATAAACAATACTAATGCGTTGTAGTACGCCTAAAATTCGTACCTGCTCAAAATGGGTGTAGAACAAATTTACAATAAGTCCTAAGCCAAAAAGTATGAGTGCGCGGCGCCATACTTTCTTTAACACGCTGGGAAGTTGCGGCGAGGCGGCGTTGGTATTTTTAAAACCAAGGCTAATGGCTACGCCAACAATTAAGATAAAAAACGGGAAAACAAGATCGGCAAAATGAATACCTATCCAGTGTGCATGTGAGAATTCACCGTACGTGTTGGGACTGTTTACTACTATCATCGCGATAATAGTTAAACCTCTAAATACATCCAGCGACAGCAAACGTTGTTTGGGGTTTGAGTTTGTCATGTTGAAGTGCTTTATAAATAACCAATTTATCTACGTTATCTTTTTGTTGTCAACGTTGTCAATAATAAATTGGATTTTCATTCAATTGTTCGTGTAAGTAGATATTGATAGTTACAGTTGCCTGTAACTACTAATATCTTTATGCTTTTAAAAGATAAGCACTTAACTTTAACGCGTAAGATTACCTTCATGAAAAAGCCAACGATCAAGGATGTCGCTAAACTAGCTGGCGTGTCATTCAAAACCGTGTCACGGGTGGTAAACCAAGAACAAAATGTAAGTGAAGAAGTAAAATTACGCGTTCAAGAGTGTATAAAACAGCTCAATTACCAGCCCAATCATACTGCCAGGGTTATGCGGAAATCTCCGTTTTCATTGGCTTTCGTTTACGATAACCCAAATAGCCACTATGTAATTGAAATGCAAAATGGCATTATTTCAGAGTGCCGTAAGCAAGGATTTGAGTTAGTTATTCACCCTACAGATTCTCGTTCTGAGGAGGTGGGTAAAGAGTTGGCCGCGATGATTAACTCAAGCCAAATAGGGGGTATTATTCTTACCCCACCATTGTCAGAAAACCGAGAGTTGGTGACGTTTTTGCTTAACCGTGATGCCAAAGTAGTACGTATTTTGTCGGGTGCATCTGCGCCTGATAACCTTGCGCCTGTTGTGCATGTCGACGACGTAGAGGCAGGACACAAGCTGACAAGTTACTTATTAGAGCTAGGGCATAAGCACTTAGCGTTTTTGGGCTATCATGCGTCGCATGAATCTAGCTTAGGTAGGCTGCAGGGCTTTAAAGATGCCCATGAAGAGGTTGGCGCAAGGGTTGATAAGAACCTAATAGTAGACGGCGAGTTTACGTTCGAATCTGGTATGGCGATGACAAAGCAAGTGCTCTCAATGTCGCCGAGACCCACGGCTATTTTTGCCTGTAACGATGAAATTGCCGCCGGTGCAGTGTTTATGGCAAGGCTAAAAGAGCTTCGAGTGCCAGAAGACATCTCTATTGTTGGATTTGAAAATAGCCCCTTTTCAACACAAACATGGCCACACTTAACTACGGTTAATCAACCCAACTTTGAAATAGCCGCTGCTGCTGCTGCAATGGTCATCAAAATGATGCAAAGCAAAGATGTACATTCGGTTGATTCTTCAGGTTTTACATTAGATGTGGTGTTGCGCGACTCTGCCAGTAAGCCGCAGAACGACAAATAAGGTCTCTGTAACCACTATTCCCACACTGAAATTTTGCTGTAAAAACTTATTGCTCACGTTTGACAACGTTGACATAAGTTGGTAGCGTCAAAATGGAGTGATGAAAAAGTCACCGAAAATAATAATAAATAAAATCTATTCAGCTGGTTGCCTGAAGCTGAAAACAACAACAGTGTGAATGAATGTGGGAACCACAAATGAACCAGTCACTTCCAAACAGAACCATACTTGCTACTGCCATAGTATGCGCCCTTGGTGCGCCCATACATGCCGTGGCACAAAACAGTCCATCAGGTGAAAACAACGATATTGAACGTATAGACGTTACCTATCGTTCAAGTCTGGTACAAGCAGCCGCAATGAAACGAGACGAGACCAAAGTTGCTGACATTATCACCTCAGAAGATATTGGTAAGTTTCCTACTGAAAATATCGCCGAGGCCATTCAGCGTATTCCGGGTGTGCAAATTTCGAATATTAATGGGCGAGGATCGACAATTAGTGTGCGTGGATTAGGCGCACAATATGCGCGTACCACTATTAACGGGCAAACCATGGCCAGTGCCGATTTCACGGGTGGTTTTCGGTACGACATTATTCAATCTGAATTAGCGTCAAGCATTTCTGTTATCAAATCGCCAAGTGCCGACATGGATACCGGCGGCTTATCTGGCACTATCAACATAGATACGACCAAGCCACTTTCATACAGCGAACGTAAAGTGGTGGCATCTTTGAAAGGGCAGTATTCAGAGTTTTCGCCCACTGACGATGTCACGCCAAAGGGTAACATTACTTATATCGACCAATTTGCTGATGACACGGTAGGTGTTTTCTTAAATGCGGGTTATCAGGAGCTTGACGATCGCGTTGATAACTTTTGGATGGGGCGCTGGTTCAGTGATGATGAAGGGAACGACATACCGCGAAGACCTCGTTATCGCAGGATAGACCGGGAAACCAAGCGTTACCTTATGAATGGCGCAATTCAATGGCGTCCAACAGATAATTTCGAAACCGTATTCACGGTGATTTATGCTGACGACGACACTCAGCAAGATTTAAATCAGCAGGTATTTTTGTTCGATCGTGAAGATATAACTTTATTGGGCGAACCAGAAAATGGCGTATATAACCGCGTTCGAATTGACGATTTCACCCTTGAAAACAACCGTCAAGAAGAAGACAAGCAAGCCACCAGTAAGGCGTTTACGTTAGCGTCTACCTACGAAACAGAAAACTGGACGCTGTCAGGCGTTGCCCATTATACCAAAGGTGACGCTGTGCACGCGGAAGAGGCTGTTATTCTGGCCACTACCGTGTCTGCTACCATGGATATTTCTGACCGCAATAATGTGGTGTTTAACGTAGATGAAGACTTAACAGACCCTGCGTTATACCCAGCAGATATGCCACGTAACGAATACCCAAATGGTGCCACTCGCTATATGGACGCGTCAGAGACAGCGCTTCAGTTTGACGCTGAACGTGCTTTACAAGGTGAAGTTTTTACTGGTTTTTCTTTGGGAGCCAAATACCGCAAAGAAGAGTTTAACCGTAATATATACCGTACAGACAGATTCGCGATAGGCGATGCTGACCCTGACGATTTACCGCTAATGTCTGATTATAACTTTATGGTAACCGACTTTCTCGATAACCAAATGTCGATTGGACATGGGTGGGTTGCACCTGATATTCAAGCTTATCGAGATGCGCTTGTTGCCGAAGGCGTTACTGTGCCTACGTTCTTTGCGGCGCAATCGTCTTATGGGATTACCCGCGATGTATTAGCGTTATATTCGCAGCTAGATTTCGAAACCTATTTGGGCGATTTAATTCTGCGCGGTAATGTAGGCGGGCGTTATGAAACCACCGATAGAACCGTGAACACCTATCTTACTGGTGACAGTCACCCAGACAACGGCGAAATTCGACTGATTGTGGGTGAGTACGCAGACGACTACGACTACAGCAACTTTTTACCCAGTGTAAACTTGGTGTTAGAGCTAACCGATGATGTGCAAGCTCGCTTTGCGGCGGCTAAAGTATTGGTGCGCCCCATTCTAACGTCAAATACGCAAATTGCCGCTTCTGAAACCTCGGCAAGCAATTCTTTCGGTACAACTACGTATACGGTTGACCTTGGGCAGCCTAACATGGAAGCGATGACGGCCGATCAAGCCGACGTAGGCCTTGAATGGTATTACGGTGAGGGTGATAGTGTAGCGTTAACCTTGTTCTGGAAAGAAATAAAGAACGGTTCTGTGTCTGAATTTGTTTGCCCTGACAATTACAACGATGTGGCGCTAAGTGGTACGCCTTCCGATTGTGTAGATACCAGCGGCAATATTTATGAAATTACCAGTACCTACAACGACGATTCAGGCACTAGTATAAAAGGCTACGAGTTAGGCTGGAATCAAGGGCTAGACCAGCTACTGCCAATAAAAGGCTTTGGTTTTTCTGCTAACTATACCTTTATTGATGCAGAAGATAGCGAAGACTTCGTGTTAACAAATTCTTCTGAAGAGACCTGGAATATTATTGGCTATTGGGAAAATGATACTTTCAGTGCTCGCATAGCATTAAACCACCGAAGCCCTTACATTCAAGACAATACCGATGCGTTTTTTGCAAGGGAAGGGCGCGTTGTTGATGGCAGAAACCAAATAGATATTTTGCTTAGCTACAACGTTACCGAAGCGCTTAATATGCGATTTGGTGCACTAAATATAAATGGCAATAACGAAGAAGCCTACTTTACCGATGAGAAGCCAGTGTGGCAGACCACCAGTATTATCGGTTCGAGTTATTACCTAAGTGCGGTTTACGCATTTTAATAAATGACACTGCCGCCATCACATGGGTGGTGGCAGTGTATAACACTTAAAATTTGTTTGGTGTCAGGAATTAACACAATGAAAAAAACGTGGTCATCTTCTTTTCGCATAGTGTGCTTTAGTGTTGCAACAGTGCTTTTAGGTTGTGAAACACAAGTGGAAAGCACCGCAGCTGTAGCAGGAGAAGAGCAATCAAGCGTGCAAGACGTGCTGAAGCGAGTATCTAACGGGCAGGTACCTAATATAACCACACGGAAAGTAACCGATGCCGGTAGCGACTGGTACGAAGTAGATGTTACCGATGGGAAGGCCGAAGTGGTGGCCAATAGTAACACCGCATTGGCGTACGGCGCATATCAGTATTTGCGTAGTCAAGGGGCGTTGTCGGTAAGCTGGGAAGGCAGCCGTGTTGAATTTCCTGATTTTTTTCCTGCATATGATGGTAAAAAAATAGAAACACCATTCCAGCAAAGAGCCTATTTAAACGTGTGCGCGTACGGTTATACCACTCCATGGTGGACATGGCAGCGATGGGAACAAGAGATTGATTGGATGGCGATACACGGGATAAATAACCCGGTTGCTATGGAAGGCCAAGAATATGTATGGCAAGCCTTATGGAAAGAATTTGGTATAAACGACGCACAACTGGCTGACTATTTTTCAGGGCCTGCTTTTACGCCGTGGCAACGCATGGGCAACATAGAAGGCCACGAAGGGCCGTTACCGCAACGTTGGATAGATAAAAAGCACGCGCTGCAAAAACGAATTTTAGCCCGAATGAGCGAATTAGATATGAAGCCCGTGGTGCCGGCATTCAGTGGTTATGTGCCTAAAGCCTTCGTAGATAAACACCCAGAGGCCAAAATATATGAAATGCCACGTTGGACAGGCTTTGAGAACACAACCTATTGGCTAGACCCTGCCGACCCGCTATTCAATAAAGTCGCTAAGCGCTTCATCGACATTTATACCGCCGAATACGGCGAACAACAGTATTACCTTTCAGACGCCTTCAATGAAATGTTACCGCCTGTGTCGGAGGAAACCCGCTATGCCGATCTTGCTTCTTACGGTAAACGTATTTATGCATCTATTCAGCAAGCAGCGCCCAATGCGGTGTGGGTAATGCAAGGGTGGATGTTTGGTGCCGACGAAGAGTTCTGGGATTTAGATTCTATAGAAGCCTTTCTAAAAGATGTGCCAGACAACAAAGCTATGATCCACGATATTGGCAACGACCGCTATCATGTGTGGCAACGAACAGAGGGCTTTAAAGGCAAGCCGTGGATATTCGGTTTTATACATAATTATGGGGGTTCCGACCCCGTATACGCCGATTTTGCCGACTATGTTGAACAGCTACGTGTTGTCACCCAGTCAGAAAATGCAGGCATGCTAACTGGTTTTGGGGTATTCCCAGAAGGAATTCACAATAATTCAGTAGCATACGAGTTTTTGTTCGACCTGACATGGAACCCAGAACCGAACATGCAGGCGTGGTTGTCTACGTACACGCAGGCTAGATATGGCCAAAGCTCACCTGAGCTTATGGCGGCATGGGAACATGTAGTTGAAGGGGTATTCTCTGTTAACTATTGGCAAAGTCGCTGGTGGGAAGGGTCTGCCGGAGCTTACCTATTGTTTAAGCGCCCGAGTATTGCCATGACTCAATTTGAAGGGCACCCGGGAAATCTTGAACAATTAGATAAAGGCATTAACCAGTTACTTGCCATTGCACACGAATATAGTGATTCGCCGTTATTTACCTACGATCTTGTCGATTTAATTAAACAGTCTGTATCGCTACATATAGACAGTATGCTTCAGGAAGCCCTACGCGCATACCAGCAAAAGCAGTTCGAGAAAGGCAATACACAATTAAAAGCGGCAGAGTTAGCAGTGCAGAACCTAGACACCTTGCTAGGCGTGCATCAAGAAAGTTTGCATTCATGGTTAAGTGACGCCAGTGCTTATGGCGAAACACAAGAAGAATCGGCCTATTACGTTAAAAACGCGCGGCTGCAAATAACCCAGTGGGGTGGGCCTAAGCTGAAAGACTATGCCTCTAAAGCTTGGCAGGGCATGTATGCAACCTACTACTTCCCGCGCTGGAAGCAATATTTAACAGCCTACCGTACGGCAAGGGAAGATGGCGTGGATTTTGATGATGCAGCGCAGCAGCAGGCCTTAATTGAGTGGGAAAGTGAGTGGATTAACGACCTTTCAATTCCGCCATTGATTGAACCAGAAGCACCCATCGCACTAGCAAAAAAAGCAATGAACGAAGTTACACAGAGCCAATAAAGTTGGCTTAGCATAAACCTGTTATAAGCAATATCGTCATACCCACCTGATACACAATTAGGTGGGTATTTTTTTATTTACCGCGCAAATCTTCATTTGAATTCCTGATGTAGTAAATCGTATACATTAACTTTATAAATGTATTGATAAGAATTTTCAATTTGTTGTGCCTTATTTCACTCACTATACTCGATGGTGTTTTCTACCCTTACCTAAGAGAAAGTGGAATGTCTAACACCACCGCCCTACATGCAAAGCACCTAGAATCTGGTGCCAAAATGGTTGATTTCTTTGGCTGGGATATGCCAATTAACTATGGTTCACAAATAGAAGAGCATCACGCAGTTCGCCAAGATGCAGGCATGTTCGACGTGTCGCACATGACCATTGTTGATGTAAAAGGCACACAAGCCAAAGCATACCTTCAACACCTTCTTGCCAACGACGTTGCTAAACTTCAAGTAAAAGGCAAAGCGCTATACAGCGGCATGCTGAATGAAGAAGGCGGCGTGGTAGACGATTTAATCGTGTATTACTTCGATGAAACTAACTATCGCCTAGTAGTAAATTCAGCCACACGCGAAAAAGACATGAACTGGCTTAATAGCAACGCTGAAGGTTTCGACGTATCTATTACCGAACGCCCAGAATTCGCCATGATTGCCGTGCAAGGCCCTAACGCCAAAGAAAAAGCCGCAACGCTTTTCAGCGCCGCGCAAAAAGAAGCGGTTGCAGGCATGAAGCCATTTTTCGGCGTACAAGCTGAAGATTTATTTATTGCTACCACTGGGTACACCGGTGAAGCAGGCTACGAAATTATGGTACCAACCGCGCAAGCCGCAGGCTTCTGGCAAGACTTGCTAGATGCAGGCGTGAAACCTTGTGGTTTAGGTGCACGTGACACACTTCGTTTAGAAGCAGGCATGAACTTGTACGGCCAAGATATGGATGAAACCGTATCGCCATTAGCCGCTAACATGGGCTGGACCATTACGTGGGAACCAAGCGATCGTAACTTTGTTGGCCGCAGCGCACTAGAAGCACAGCGTGAAGTCGGTACCGACAAGTTAGTAGGCTTAGTGATGACAGATAAAGGCGTGTTGCGCCACGGTCAAAAAATTAAAACCGAAAGCGGCGAAGGCATTATTACCTCGGGCACATTTTCACCTACATTAGGCCACTCTGTTGCATTAGCACGAGTACCTTCAGATATTGGCGAAACTGTTGAGGTGGAAATGCGCAAAAAGTGGGTTACAGTAAAAGTGGTTAAGCCCTCCTTTGTTCGCAACGGAAAAAGTGTTTTATAAGTTAACAGAGAATAACAGGAACGATTATGAGCAACATTCCAACAGATTTACGTTACGCATCTACCCACGAATGGGTTCGCCCAGAAGGTGACGGGGTATTCACTGTAGGTATTTCTGAGCACGCTCAAGGCTTGCTTGGCGATATGGTATTTGTAGAACTGCCAGACGTTGGCGACACCGTAAGTACTGGCGACGATATCGCTGTTGCTGAATCGGTAAAAGCGGCTTCAGACGTTTACGCGCCTATTAGCGGCGAAGTAGTTGGCGTTAATGAAGACCTAGAAGATTCACCAGAGCTTGTAAACTCAGACCCTTACGGCGATGGCTGGTTATTCAAAATTAAAGCAGATGATGCCGAAGAAGTTGAAGGCTTGTTAGACGCTGACGGTTACGAAAACAGCATTGACGAAGAGTAATTCATTCGTTGCTTCTAAACCGGAGCGTAGTAACCAGTAATAATTAAAAAGGGGCTTCTAATTGGCCCCTTTTTATCTTTACGTTTTTATTTGTGTTTTATCCTGCCTTTCGGGGCAATACATTGCGAGTGCTTAACAACGTTATGTCGAATACTTCCCCTACATTAGCTCAACTAGAGCAAAAAGACGCATTCATTCGCCGCCACGTAGGCCCAGGCGAAGAAGAAATTCAACAAATGCTGTCGGCCATTGACGCAACATCGTTAGACGATTTAATTGCGCAAACCGTACCGGCTGGCATAGCGCTACCCGAGCCGCTAAAAGTAGGCGAAGGGGCAACCGAAGTAGATGCACTAGCCGCATTAAAATCAGTTGCTGGCAAAAACGTAGTGAACCGATCTTTCATTGGTATGGGCTATTACGACACCCACGTGCCTAACGTTATTTTGCGCAATGTATTGGAAAACCCAGGTTGGTACACCGCCTACACCCCGTATCAGCCAGAAATTGCCCAAGGCCGTTTAGAAGCTATTCTTAACTTCCAACAGTTAACCATTGATTTAACCGGTTTAGAGCTAGCGTCTGCTTCATTACTTGATGAAGGCACCGCCGCCGCTGAAGCCATGACATTGGCAAAGCGTGTATCAAAAAACAAAAAAGCCAGCAGTTACTTTATTGCTGACGACGTACACCCACAAACTCACGACGTAGTAGCCACACGCGCTGAAATGTTTGGTTTTGGTATTATTACCGGCCCAGCTAGTGAAGCTGCCGATCACGATGTATTTGGTGCATTACTGCAATACCCAAGCACTACCGGTGAAGTTAGCGATATTTCAGACATTATTGCCGCAGTACAAGCCAAAAAAGGCATAGTGGCAGTAGCCGCCGACCTAATGAGCTTGGTGTTATTAAAATCGCCCGGTGAACTAGGCGCAGACGTTGCCCTAGGTAGCGCACAACGCTTTGGTGTGCCAATGGGTTACGGTGGCCCACATGCTGCCTTCTTCGCAACACGCGACAGCTACAAGCGTTCATTGCCTGGCCGTATTATTGGCGTAAGTAAAGACACCCGTGGCCGCCCAGCACTGCGTATGGCATTGCAAACTCGCGAGCAACATATTCGCCGCGAAAAAGCCAACTCGAACATTTGTACCGCGCAAGTACTGCTAGCTAACATGGCCAGCTTTTACGCCGTATACCACGGCCCTAAAGGTTTAAAAACCATTGCTCAGCGCATACACCGCTTAACCAATATTTTAGCGACAGGGCTAACAAACAAGGGTGTAGACCTTAAGCACAGCACCTACTTCGATACCCTAACTGTATTGGTAGATAACAAAGACGCTGTACTAAACAAAGGCTACGAACACGGCCTAAACCTGCGTGCCGATTTAGAAGGCGCAGTAGGGGTTTCAATTGATGAAACCACTACCCGTGAAGACATTGCTACCTTGTTTAACGTTATTCTAGGCAGCGACCACGGCCTAAGCGTAGAAGCACTAGATGCCGATGTAACTACGCAGCCTGCTAGCGCCATTCCAGAAAACCTACTACGCACCAGCGATATTCTTACTCACGAAGTGTTTAACCAGTACCATTCAGAAACTGAAATGCTGCGTTATATTAAAAGCCTAGAGAATAAAGATTTAGCTTTGAACCACTCAATGATTTCATTGGGTTCATGCACCATGAAGCTAAACGCTACTGCGGAAATGATCCCCGTAACCTGGGCAGAGTTCGGCCAAATTCACCCATTTGCACCACTAAATCAAGCAGAAGGCTATCAAGAAATGATTGCCGAGCTAGCCGAGTGGTTAATTAACGTAACTGGGTACGACAACCTTTCTATGCAACCTAACTCAGGCGCACAAGGTGAATACGCAGGCTTGTTGGCCATTCAGCGTTACCATGAAAGCCGCGGCGAAGGGCACAGAAACGTATGCTTAATTCCAAGTTCAGCACACGGCACTAACCCAGCTTCGGCCCAAATGGTTAGCCTAAACGTAGTGGTAGTAAAGTGTGACAACAACGGTAACGTAGATTTAGACGACCTTCGCAAGAAAGCCGAAGAAGTGGGCGATAACTTATCGTGCGCTATGATCACTTACCCATCTACCCACGGTGTGTACGAAGAAACCATTCGTGAAATGTGTGAAATTGTGCACCAGTACGGCGGCCAAGTGTATATGGATGGCGCGAACATGAACGCGCAGGTGGGCATTACGTCACCTGGTTATATTGGCTCAGACGTATCGCACTTAAACTTACACAAAACCTTCTGTATTCCACACGGTGGTGGCGGCCCAGGTATGGGGCCAATTGGTGTTAAGTCGCACCTTGCGCCTTTCTTACCAAACCACACGGTAGTGAATATTGAAACAGCAGGTAAAGACTGCGGTGCGGTTTCAGCGGCACCATGGGGCAGTGCGTCTATTCTGCCAATAAGCTACATGTACATTAAAATGATGGGCTCGGCTGGCCTACGTAAGGCAACCGAAGTAGCCATACTTAACGCCAACTACGTAGCCAAGGCATTAGAAGGGCACTACAACGTATTGTACAAAGGCCGAAACGGCCGCGTAGCCCATGAATGTATTATTGACCTGCGCCCATTAAAAGAAGCCAGTGGGGTAACCGAAGTAGACATAGCAAAACGCTTAAACGACTACGGTTTCCACGCGCCAACCATGAGCTTCCCAGTAGCCGGCACGCTAATGATTGAGCCAACTGAATCGGAAGCCAAATACGAGCTAGACCGCTTCGTAAACGCCATGATAAGCATTCGCCAAGAAGTGGCGAAAGTAGAAAGTGGCGAGTGGGATGCTACCGACAACCCGTTACACAATGCACCACATACGCTAGCCGATATTTGTGACAGCGACTGGAACCGCAGCTACGACCGCAACCTAGCGGCGTACCCAGTACCAGAAGTACACAGAAACAAATTCTGGCCGTCGGTTAACCGCATTGATGATGTGTTTGGTGACCGTAATTTGATTTGTTCTTGCCCTAGTATAGAGAGTTATATTGAGGGGTAGGGGAGTAGGTTGTTTTTGAGCTAGCAGCGTTGCTGCTAGTGCTGAGTTATTTGAAAGGCGAGCCATTTGGCTCGCTTTTTTGTTCCAGTTTATGCCTTGCTAGTATTTAGTCGACTGCTGTGTACGTGAAGCGGACACTGGGGAACAACGGAGTTTGTAAGCAAAAATAGCATTATTGTTTAATCATAAACTTTGGATTACACTTGTAATCAGCTTCACCATCAGAGTTCATGGATGAAAATCTTAAACCATACTTTAGTTTTCTTAGTGCTTTTATTATCGGGGTGTGCGAGCAAAACTACCGTTCATGTTTATGCAAAATACCTAGATAGCACTCAAAGAGACGAAATTAGCAACGCTTTTGATTCGTCTCAAAAATATCGCGTTCAATTGAATGAATTCGACTTTCCCGCGAGTGTTACCGAAAATACTCTTCTCTACTCATTAATTTTACTTGAACCTGAAGCTATTGATATAGCCTCTTACATATCAGCTACTGCCGGTTTCACAATACAGCGAATTGAAGGTTTGAGTAAAGGAAATCATTGGTATACAAAAAATTCAATGGCTCTATTTCTATTGCCCAAAAACAAAGACAATAAACGAATGTTTTTCCGACAAGATTTAGTGAACGAATACGAGGCTAAAGACTGTAGTGAAGCTACTTCTTTATATCTTCATAAGGATGGCTCTTTCACTCTTGAAATGGCTACAAAAAGCACGGGCACTGATATGGTTATTGGTGTGTGGAAATATAGACAGTACCCTTTTTTAGAATTGAAAAAGAAAGGAGCTACTTATGCAGACTATTATTTTGAAATAAAGCGGTTTAGGGACGCTGACAAGGTAAGTGAAATAGATTTTGTGGAGCTGGTGTCTTTAAATGCGGGGAGCTTGCCCGAGAACTGCTCCTTTTTAATTGGAACAAGAATTTGACTGCTGACTGTTATCAAATTCTGCTGTTTGTCTTTTGATGCCCGTCAAGGCTCGCTGTTGGACAGCTGTGTACGTAGAGCAGCCCTCCAATTAAAAGCAGGTGAAATTCCTGCAATTCGCTTTAAGCAGTCTACAAGACTACCGACCCTATAGGTGAAATACTCAGATTAGATCTGAGCTTATACAAATTAAGGTGTTCTTCTCAGCCCAACCCGTTTTCCCAAAAATTAGCCTCTTATGTCGTCTGCTGAATCAAAGCTGCAGCATGTTTAATGGCTTTTCGAATCCTATGATAGGTACCACAGCGACAGATATTGTCGCTCATAGCTTCATCAATGTCATCCTCGTTGGGATTGGGATTAGACTCCAAGAGTTTGACGGCGGTTAAAATTTGTCCCGCCTGACAAAACCCACACTGAGCGACATCTTCGTTTATCCATGCTTCTTGCACCGGATGCAGAATGTCATCGACCGCAAGCCCTTCAATAGTGGTTAGCGATGCACCCTCCACTTCTTCCATCGGAACAATGCATGGGCGGACTAGCTCACCGTCTTTAAAGATAGTGCAAGCGCCACACACGCCAACACCGCAACCATATTTTGGGCCAGTAATACCAAGCCGATCACGCAAGAGATACAGGAGCTCATCGTCGTTTTCAGCGTCGATAGAAACCGGGTTATTGTTAACATTAAATGTAATTTGTGGCATGAATTAACCCTCTGGATAGAAGTCACGAAGTGGAAAACGACGTGGTGCAATACCCGTCGCCCTGGCAAATGCGTTGGCTATCGCCGCTGCCGCCGCAGGCACTACCAACTCGCCTGCACCTCCCGGTGTTTCTCCGTTAGGCGGCATAAAATGCACTTCAATATCCGGTGGCGTGTTGCGCATTCGAGCAATTTCAAAATCGCCGTAACTGCTCTCGCGTATTGCGCCATTGTCGAGGTGTAAACTGGTGCGAATCATGTAGGTAATGGCATCGGTTGCCGCACCGATAACTTGCGCCTCAAGGCCGGTGGGATTCAATACTCGGTTCACATCCAGCGCGACAACAATCTTGGTGACTTTACTTTCTTTCTCCGGATCTTTGAACGTTTGTAATTCAACAAGCACGGCAGCTCGAGACTTATACTCTTTATGCAACCCGAGGCCCTGGGCACGTCCTTTTTCCATACTCCTTCCCCAATTGCCCTCTTGAGAAACTTTCCGCAGAACAGCTTTGGAGCGATCATCATCCAGCATTTGTAACCTGAACTGGTATTCATCCTTGTTCATTGCGCGTGCCAATTCGTCAACAACTATCTCGTTTGCGACGGCAGCTGTGCCGGAGTAGATGCCGCGCCAAGAGGAGGTTGGCACAACGAATTTTTTTTCGTTTAGCAGCAAGGAAGTTACACCAAACTTATATTGCACTAGTTGCGTTGAGTGCCAGATTGTCTGGCTGAAAGCAGCGGGCGCTAATTCTCCTCCCAATGCAGTAATACCGTCGCCAAAGCCATGTTCGAGATCCAATTCAGCGGTCGCAGCGCGATGGTCAAACGACAACACTTTTTTGCCAATTAAAAAACCTCTAGTGTAAGTCGCTTTTACGTTATGCAAGCTGAGCGGTCGTGCGCGGCCAAACTTTGTGTCGTCCTGTCGAGTAAACATAAGTTTGATGGGTCGGTTTACAATTTGTGAAATACGAGCGCCTTCAACTGCTGCATCAAAAAATAAGCGACGGCCAAATGAGCCGCCGCTCTGAATTACATTCAACTCGACGTCAGTGGGTAAGACTCCAAGGTCACGCGCAATTTTGGCTTGTGCTGCAAGTGGCGTCTTGGCACCAGTCCATACCCTGACCTTTGAGCCGGTTGCATCGGCAACTGCTGTCATGGTTTCCATGGGGGCATGTGCCAAATAAGGAAAGATGAACTCGCCGCCAACCGAATCGGTAGCCAGAGGAATATTAGGTAAGGTTGGCAGGTTTATCGCACGTAACTGCTCAATGACCTCGGCGTCAGATAGATTTTCGGCAGCACCCACACTCCATGAAATATTAAGTGCATCACGCGCACGAAATGCTTCGCCAAAGGAACGCGCAACAACGGCCACGCCAGAGGAATTTGCATCAACATCCAGCGGAACTTCTTTGATGGCAAGGACGCCGGGCAGGCCTATTGCCTCAGAATCGTCAAACGTGATCACGCGACCACCTAAGCTGGGTGGCCTAGCGACCAAAGTGGGCATCGCATCTGGTACTACGTCGAGATCCATCGCGAAATCTAGTTTGCCGGTAACGATATCGCGCGCGTCAACCCGCTTTTGCTGCGTACCGATAATTTTGTATTGTGACGGATCTTTAGGCTGTGCCAGTCGAGCGGCATCGTTGCGTCCTTCAACACCTGCGGTGAGCTCAGAGTAAGCAATGCGGCTGCCATCGTTATCAATCGCAAAGCCATTTTCTGTGCTAATTTCGTTCACAGAAAGCCCGAAATGCACTGCGGCTGATAATTTTATCTTAAGTAACAGAGCTGCCGCGACCTTGCGCAGCGGATCCCAAAGAGAGGTTATGGCGTGAGAGCCTCCTGTAATTTGACCAGTCGCTCGTCTGATTTCTGCCGGAGATAAAGTCGCATCAATGGAGGACATTTCAACGTCCAGCTCTTCGGCAAGAATCATCATTGCAGCGGTTAATATACCTTGCCCCACTTCCATTCGTGGAAGCTCAAAACGGACACGGTTATCACTCGTTATCTTAATTAAATAATCGTAGTAGAAAGGGTCACCGGAGATGAGCAGCAGGTCTGTTAAATCCAGTTCATCTGCAAGCTCCGGTATTCCTAACAACTGGGCGTTGGCATCCTGAGGACGTAGAGCACCGCCGGTTATATGTAACGCAACGGCAAAACTCGAACCCTTGAGCATGTAACCAATAAACTTTCTTCGTCCGGTGTTTTCTGTCTCGACAATGTGTTCGTCATCACTATCGGATTGATCATGTTTCTGTGAGGAAGTAATCGTCTCTATTTGTTCTGCATGGTTGCTTTTTGTCATAAATTCTCCTTTTCAGTTCAAGACCTTCGATCGTTAACTTAAGCTTAAGAAAAATCGTTTATTTAACGCAGGTATTTGCAGCTTGCTAAATATCTGTTAACCAGATGTTATCATAGCGTATACTTTTTTAAACATTAATGGTAAGTAATACTAAAGTTGGGGCTCCCCTTGTGTAAGGAGCATATTTTTTGTGAGTTGAGCTAATAAGACTGGCATAACACGCGGTATCAAAACTGTACCGCAGTACGCTTTCTTTAATTTGGTTAGCTATTCACACTGTTAAATGAGTAAACCAACGTTAGAAAGTCCTGATGCCTAAAGCCAGAAAATCGCAAATTAGTTTATTGGATACACCATATTATCACTGCGTTTCTCGCTGTGTACGCCGCGCATTCTTATGTGGTGAACAAGACGGCAAAAACTTTGAGCATCGTCGCCAATGGGTGGAAGACCGAATTCATACCCTAAGTGAAGTGTTTGCTATTGATGTATGCGCCTATGCGGTGATGAGCAATCATACGCATGTGGTGCTGCATGTTGCTATGGATAAGGCGGAAGCATTTAGCACAGAAGACGTAATTCAACGTTGGCACACGCTGTATAAAGGCACCTTGCTCACACAGCGCTACCTATCCCCAGAGTTACGCAAGGACTTGCACGAAACACAGATTAAAACGGTAGGGAAACAGCAGCAGTCTGGCGCAAGCGGCTGTTTGATATCAGTTGGTTTATGCGTGCTCTCAATGAGTATGACCTTTCCCCCAAAAATACCACCATGACATTGATGAGATTCATTCATCCGGTGAGATCTCTCTTAATAAAGCAATTTCAAGCTGTTGAGTAAGTCTATTTTTCTCAACTGAATCTAATCTGTAACCTATCATGCGATTAATAAGTTCATGCGTGCTCTTTGAGAGTTCATTGTTAGTTACATAATCGACTAGCCAATCAATCTCATATGCATGCTGCGAGTACAATAGGAATACATCGTGCCACCACGACGATTTTAACATTTTGTCGAAAGAAGCCTTTCTTACTTCATTTAATTGTACTGATGCTAAATATTCTTGAAATCTAAGATGACCAAATCCATATTTTCCATTTGGGTTGACAAGAAGGATCTCGCATGGGGCTACAAGTTCATCGAACAGAATATCAACTTTGAGACGAGAAGAAACTCTATCGACCATTATCGCTTTAATCTGCTCACGAGGTAGCTCTCTTTTTTTCATCTGATGCATTTTGAAAGCAATATGCTTGCTGCAAGTGAGCACATCATCTGGAGAGGAAACCATCCTGTTGATTCCCTTGAATTTATCGAAAACGCCACTAAGAAGGTCAAATCTCTTTCTATACAAATTAGCTTCAGAGCTAGGTAAAGGTATAGATGACTCCTGTAATGAAGCCATTATAGTAGCGGACAAAGGATTTGTTATAACTTCGTCTAACTCGGGGTGACTTTTCAAATGAGAGATAATTGGTTCAACAAGCTCGTTCTTTCCATGGAACCATTTATTAAAAAATTCCTTTTTTTGTTCTGGCGAAAATGGCAGTAAGGAGACATTTACAAAACCTAGTGATGGTAAATTCTCAACTGTAAATCGAGAAGAAGTAATAATTTGACAGCTACGATAAAAATAAGAGAATTTTCTCAATGAATCTAATATAAAATCGTATTGTACAATTGCTTCATCAATACTATCTAAAACCAAGCATGTTCTATCATTTGTAAAGTGATTTCTGAGTGACTCAAGAGAATAAGAGTTTATTCCTATTTCATTAAGGTATGAATGAATACCTTCAATGATATCTCCTCCATTATTTTTTTTGATATGGAGTGCTAGTTCACTTAAGGTTAAATAAATTGTAAGTATATCATCACCGGCCTCTAGTGCTTTCTTGGTAAAGATCTGGAGGTTAGTAGTTTTTCCTGAGCCTGCATCACCTAAAATAATTACGTTTTGCCTTGAGTTGAAAACTTCATCAATAGAGATTTTTGGCGGGCTTCTTTTAACGAAATTTTCTTGTTCAAAAAAGATTTTGCTGTGAAAATTTATAATTCTCAATGCGGAATCAATTTTTTTAGTTAATTTCAAGTAATTTTCTGAGTCAATGTGAGATGTGGATTCAACTCTAGATATTTCTGAGATATGTAAATTAAATTCTTTAGCCAGTTTTTCGGAATTAACAAAGATATCTATCGAATTTGGCAAGTCATCCTGTTTTGAACGCTCATTACTAAGATCTTTTCTAGCCTTTAATACATTTTTATATTGGCTTTTAATGCAATTAAGTTCTTTATTAAATTCTATAAATTCATTGTCATCTAATGTGACTTTTCTAAATCCTGAGTTTATGAACTTCTCAAATTCATCGTCTAACTGTTCGGGATAGAATCTTTTGTATCTACTTTCTTGCAATTTCTTTCTAATTGCCGACATTTGGGATGCAATAGAACCAGCTTTATGTCTGATTTTTGACCGTAAATTTTCAAGTAAACGAAAAGACTTCCTTGCTTCGAAAAGTACAGTCTCATCATAGAATTCGTAGCCAAGGGTATATAAACATAGTTTATTTAATAATTCAGCATCGTATATGTCATTAGGGCTAAGATTTACCGAGTTAGAATTACTTGAGTAGTAATATAGGTTTGATTTTATTTTTCGAAAACCTAGATTTATACTGGCTTCACAGTATATATCGCAGAGGTTTTTTGAATTTGAAAGATATAAAGCATTAAGTAATGCTTTATTATTCAAATTAGGCTTTAGTTTTTCTCCAACATAGGCTTCATCTCCGCTAACAACTCGTTCGAGTTCTGGATGATGCTTTCTTATTAATCGAATTATTTCCCTTCCGTCAATTATTGTCACTCCATCATCAATTATCTTCTTGAATGCTCCAGGGTGAGTATCAAAACTTTTTTCTGATATCTCAAACGGCGTGATAAAAATCCTAGTCTTAACAGGTATCTTGTTTCCGGTCTGTGGGCAAATGACTGGTTCAGACTTAAGTTGGTCTAGTTGAGTAATTAGCTGTTGAAAGCTTTTTTTTGAAGAGTTTGGAGTTGCTCTAATTTTCTTTACCTGCACACCTATAACATCTGACTGTCCCAAAGGTGTTTCATGATATATGACTATATCACGGCCTTTCTCGTATACACCGCCTGTAAAGGCGACTCGGCAGCTGTAAATTTTTTCGAATAATGGGAGAAGTATTTTTTTTGACAGTTCATTCTCTTCAAAATTTATTAGTTTTTCTATCATAGTTACATTTGCCGAATATCGTGAAAAAAGGGATCATTTAAGGGAGTTTATTATTGACTTAAAATTACTATGCCTGTTTTTTCGCTACCCTCATATATTCTTCGCTATCAAATCAGCCTTCAATAACCCACCCTTAGTAAACAATTTCGCGGAAAACTTTGGATTCCGCCTTGCTTCATAGGCATCAAGTATTTTCTTCAAACCGCTAGCTTCTAACAGTGAAATATTTACTTCTGTATCCATTTCTGCGCTTTCTACAAAATCATCCGAGAAGGTAGGGGCTACTATTAAAACTTGCGCTACACGTTTACCAGCTTGCTCACACCGGTTTACGTATGCTTTTACTTGACGTGATGTAGTGGAGTATTTTGCGAAGTCACCGTTCTTACAGGTTTTAGCTTCACCTACTATTACATCAATTTCGCTGAGCGAAATTAATATGTCGGCTTTGTCTTTTGAGGTATTTATGGAGCGACGAAGATCTTCATCTACTGCCATACCCAGTTGTTCGAAAATGGCTTTTGTTACTTCTTCAAACTTAACGCCGATATCAGCTTCGGCAATTTCGACATTCTCAGCTTTTAACGCTGCCAAATCGCGTCTTGCCAGTGCTGCATAGTTATCTATTAACTTATCGGTGGCATCGGCAAAGCTGTTTAAAATGTTTAAGCGCAGGTTTCCGCGTTTTTTAATGCCCATGCTTTCAACAACCGCTTTAACTTCGTCGTTAGTAAGCATGTAGAGAATATCGTAGGGCGTGATGCTCAGCGCTCTTAGTTTCTCTACGTCTAACTCTTCTTGCTCTTCTAGTTCAAACTCGTGTTTCAATACTGTTGATAGGGAAGGGAAGTGGTTTTGCAATGCAGAGAATAGTTCTTTGAAGCCTGTAGCGCTTAGAGCATTAAATTCACGCTCAGTACAGGTATTTAGTGTATTTAGGATGATAGAGGTACGCTCTTCAAGTGTGGTACCTAACTTATCTAAATCTAAGTCTAAGTCTGAGATTAGGCTTTTGAGTCGCTCCTTTCTATCATTAAGCGGTGTGTCTTCGGCATATAAATCGGATTGCAGTACTTGGGATACCGCAACGCCTAATTTCATAACGTTTTGAATTTTCTGTTTGCGCTCAATACCACGAATTTTCTTTCTGTGATTTTTGAGTATATTGGAAAGCTCAGCGTCGCTAAAAGTGCGTAGTATTCGAAGAAAGTGTTTGTCAGCTAGTTCTTTGCCTTGCAGTCTGTGAAGCAAGTTAACAATTTCATCTGGCACGTAAACGGTTTGAAGCTTTCGGCTTACAAAGATTAGGCCGATCTCTCGTAACTCGTTTAGCGCATCTTGAACACCATTCTTAGGTGTCTGATCTATCAAGTGCTCTACACCCGCTTGGTCGTCTGCTGTTACATCTAAGTTTTTCGCTAAAACGTTAAGAATGCCGCGCTCATCATCCGTAATCTTCGATTCACGATTACTTCGTTCATCATTCGAGTAAGCTTCTTTTAAACATGCGTGATAGATACCAAGGCGTTTTCCGTCGGAAAATATTTCACCTTCTTCAACGGTTTCAATCTCTGATTTTAGTTCATTTGCTCTTGTATCGATGACAGTCCATTCTTTAGCGTATAGCGATTCAACCCAATTGATTCTGGCTATGCAATTACCATCGCGGCTGAGTATATTTGTAAGTAGAGTGGCCTGTGCGCCAAGCATTGCTAACTGTTCACGAACAGATTTTTCGAAATAAGGGAGGACTATTTTAAACAGCTGTGTAATGTCAGTGCTAGATGCGTTTTTTATCTGGCCGTCTAACTTGTCTAGTTGTGCAGCAATCTTCTTATCATGCTTAACTGCATCACTACATATGCGGTCAATGGCATTAATGAACTTCGACTTTTCGACCTGGTTTACCAGTGAAAGTATGCTTGAAAGCTTCATAAATCATCCTTGATATTGTGAGCTGAAAACTCACTTTTTATTATACTTAAGTAGTAACCATACACCTCGCTGTGGAATTTTTGAACTTTTATCTTGATTTGTGGTGGAAGTGCAGTTGCGATAAGAGCTTTGAGTGGCCTCAACTTGCGAAAGAAGAGGGCTTAAGTCCAACAGTTGAAATGTAATTGGTGAATCGCCATCAATAAACTAGACACTTTCCAGCTGCTCTGGTTTAAATATATGCAAATACAGACTTAAACAAGGTGTTCAGTTCATCAAAATTGGCGTCCCTCTCAGTAACGTTAGCGGCATAAAACTCGTGACGTTTCAATTCTGATTCGATGAAATCGTTTATCACAGGCACTGCACTAGCGTATTCCTTTTCAAGGCTCACTTTCTTACGAGCCAAAAGGTCAGTTATCGCTTCATTCAACAATGTGTTATTCGCAACCAATTTACGTAATACGTCAAACTCAATAGGGGCCGGTTTGTCATAACGCTCCAACCACATGATGGCGAGCAGCGGTCGTAACACATAAAAGTACTTTTTAAGCGGCACGACGTCCTTTTTTAAGTACTCGCGATAGTTGCCTTTGGCCATATGCAAGTAGTGGTACATCCCTTTATGTGAAGATGCTATACGCGGCATCATTTCTCGGGCTCTTACTGCAAAGTGCCCATCATCAACATACACGATAGAGGACTGAAGCCATTCGATAAAAGCTGGGTTGGATTTCCAAAATAGCTTAAGGGCCTTTCTGATATCCCAACCGTTGATATCGATTTCATCCACTATCGGATATTCGATGACGTCGCGCCTATCTTCCACATCCACGGTTAAATACCAGTCTTTAGGATGCGCATAGATAAACCGCACATCGTAGTCACTGTTGGGACTAGCAAATCCCCATGCGCGACTGCCTGACTCCACGGCGTATAGTATTTTTACATTGTGTTCATGTTCTGCTGCGGCTATTCGCCGCAGTATTTCTGCTCTTATTTCCGGCTCTATCGCGTCCGGTGCGTGTTTGTTTTCCATGTTGTACAGCTCCAATAATTTATCTATCTATAGTGATTTTCCAGCACACATCATTGTGCTTTTTCAATTTGATATTTGTATCCACAAACTGCTGGATGACGTCAATATTGGTGGTCGTATGCAGCGTTGGTTTTGTGGTGGTGTAACTCCCACTGCCAGCCAATACCATTGGAATGAGTAATTGGTCTGCCAGTTGCTCTTCCACCGCCGCTTGCGAATGAATCAACTTTCTCACGCGGCCAGCACATCGCTTAGCGACCCGTTCTCCGGAAACGCCCAGTTCGCCGACCACTTCAAATAGACTTGTGTGCGTATTACTTTCAATTTTCAACTGAAAGCTATTACCAGGCCCTAGTGAATCTACCTCTGTCAGTGTGCCTACTGAAGTGTTCCAGTTCAATATGGCTCTTGCAGTTTCTATTTCTCGTTCGCCAATCGAAGGCGGTAACTGACTGACCAAGGCATTTAGCCGACAGTTTTCAGGTGCTACCGCAAAGTTGCTAGCAGCTTCTGTTAGTTCAATCCGGCTCAAGCCTTTGGTCGGTTGGATATTGATTTTCCACTTGCCGCCTCCGGCGGGATAAAAACCCAGTGCTGACCTTTCAACCTGGCAATGTATTCCCATCTTATGCAACAGCGGCAAATAGGATTGCTCCAGAAAGCACAGTGACGGTGACATGCCATTATGTGTGCCACCTTCAAAGGTCACACTTGAACAGGTGTTTGCCAAGGCCAACACCGGTAAAATAGTTTGGCAAACCAGTACGGTGCTACCCGCCGTGCCTATCGAAAAATGGTAATCACCCGGTACAACCTCTCCGGGTGAAAACCGTATTCGACCAGCGCCTAATTCCACACCCTCCGTGGTCGCGCCGCATATCCTTTGCGCGGCCAAAACCGAGGTGAGGTGCTGACGCAGTAAACCTGGCTTTCTGCGTTTGGCACGTATGTTTACTATTTCAATAGGCTGCTTAGTGAGGATGGACAAGGTTAAGGCTGTCCTTAACACCTGTCCGCCGCCTTCACCTTGCGCACCATCAATGTGTAAGTACTTCATCGTTTACCCCTTTACACACACCACCTGTTTTAAGGTGTAAACCACTTCAACCAGATCTTTCTGGGCATCCATGACTTTATCAATATCCTTATAAGCATGTGGGATTTCATCAATCACAGATTCATCCTTACGGCATTCCACGCCCTGAGTCGCTTCAATTTGATCTTTAATGTTGTAGATCTTTTTCGCCTGTGTCCGCGACATGACACGCCCTGCGCCATGACTACAGCTATTGAAACTTTCAGGGTTTCCTAGGCCTCTTACGATGAAGGATCGCGCACCCATGCTGCCTGGAATGATCCCCATTTCGCCTTTCTGAGCCCGCACAGCACCTTTACGAGTCACAAAGCAGTCTTTGCCAAAATGCCGCTCACGGGAAATGTAGTTATGGTGGCAGTTCACAGCGAGTTCTGCTGTCGAAAATGTCGTTGGGACCTGTTTTCTCAATGCGGCAATGGCATTAATCATCATGATCTCACGGTTTTTCGCGGCATAGTCTTGTGCCCATTCCACGGCTTCAACATAGTCATCAAAATATTCACTGCCTTCTTCTAGGTAGGCCAAATCCCTATCTGGCAGATTAATCTGATGACGCTCCATTTCCTTTTTGGCCAGTTCAATAAAATAGGTACCGATACGATTACCTACGCCACGACTACCCGAGTGCAGCATTATCCACACTGCGTTGTTTTCATCTAAACACAGCTCAAGAAAGTGGTTGCCTGTTCCCATCGTACCTAAATGGTTTACGTGATTGCTCTTCCTGATTGCTGGGTGTTTTTCACAAATGCGTTTAAACCGAGCCTCCAGTTTTTTCCATTCAGCGGCGACCACATCCGGTATGTTGTGCCAGGCACCTTTATCCCGTGAACCTCTGGCTCTCGCACTTCTACCGTGCGGGATAGCAGCTTCAAAGGCGCTTCTAATACCTGACAAATTATCCGGAAGCTGACTGGCGGATAACGTGGTTTTTGTGGCCACCATACCGCATCCGATGTCGACTCCTACTGCCGCCGGGATGACCGCATCAACGGAGGGGATAACACTGCCTATGGTTGCCCCTTTGCCCATATGCACGTCAGGCATAACGGCAATATGGGAGTGAACCAATGGCATGCTGGCGATGTTATTTAACTGCTCCTGAGCTTTGTCTTCAAACGGAACACCTTTGGTCCACGCCTTAATGGTTGCCCGTCCTTTGCTTTCGATAATGTTGTAGTTGCTACACATTATTTACTCCTTAATTTATTACTTATTTTGTTTTATTCGATTTATATCTGCGAGATTTCAATAGCGGACTGCGACACCTTTTCGCCGCAGTCCTTCCCGCTTCCTATTTTTACTACGCGGTTCTCTATGCTATTTTCACTACGCCATTCATCAGGCCTTCCAGGCCTCCATACACCGTCAGGTTGCCGATTTTATCCGACAGCTTTTCAAGCGCTTCGAGCTCTTTCAGCCGCATCAGGGTAGGGTTGTTTTCCATCACCTTGGCGGTGTTGTGCAAACTTCTGGTAGCTGAAGTTTCCTCTCGCCGTTTAATCACATTGGCTTCTGCGGCTTTTTGCGCTTCTACCACCTGATTCAGGATGGCCTTCATTTCGCCAGGCAAAATGATGTCCTTCACACCTACATTCATCAGCGATATACCTATGTCGTTAAGTTGCCCCGATACTAATTCCTTTACCGTTTCATTGACGTACAACTTATCTAGCAGGATATCGTCTAACGATTTAGTACCCACTGCCTCTCTTAGCGCTAGTTGCAAGGTTTTATAGACATAGTCATCCACCTTATCAACGCTGCGGGCGGCAAGTTCTGGGTCCTGCACTTTGATGCTCGCACTCAGATTTATTCTGAGACTCACTCTGTCCTTACTCAGGATTTCCTGTCCGGAAATATCCAGCATCTGAGTTTTGCAATCAAACGCCTTTACTTCAATCGTGTGATTGAACTGCCAGAACGCGTGTTGACCGGGTTCCAGTCTACGAATGAATTTTCCATTCACATACAACAGACCAACATGTTCTTTCGCTACCGCCACATCAGCGATAGGCTTTAAAGCAACAGTTCGGCTACTTCTAATCAACCTTGAAGCGCTATTGGCTCCTGCCCGGTTAATCAGGAACAGCAGCTTTTCGTCGACGGTTAAATTGTCATCTATCGAGAGCGTTTCTAACCTCAATTCGCCTGCATCTTTCCAGAGGTAGATATGTTCACTTGGTGCAACAATACCTTGTAGCAAATCATCTACGTATAGCAATCCAACTTCATTGCTCGACAACTTCCAGTGTGAAATATGGTCGCGCAAGGTTTCACTGTTTCGATAAAGTCTGTCGGCATTTTTCTCAGAAAAATACAGTTCATTGATGTCAAAAGTTATAAATTCGAGTTCATTTTTGAGATCCCACATTTTATGCTTTCCTGGCAATAGGACGTCAGTCAATAGTTGATTTTTAAACATCAACATTCTTTGGTTTTCAGCGACTGTCACCGTTTTTCTCATTAGGTTATTTTTAAACATCATTAATTTCCTTTTATCATTTCATCCACTTTCGCAACGTCTTGTAGCTAAGTGGTGTTAGCAAGGGTTTATTGCTTCACTGACAAGGGCACCGGAGCGTTGAATAGCAGGGAGCATCCGGCTTGCTGCTTGTCGTTTCTCTTTAGCGCTCGTCAGTCATTGGCAAAAACGACTTACTAACGTGCTTTTTACAATGTGTTTTTAGGGTGGGACTTGAACCCACAACAATCGAAGTAAATGTTCGATGCTCTACCAATTTGAGCTACCTGTATTTAAGGAAGGATTCGAACCTTCGCCAACGGGTATTACGCCGTTGCTCTATCCGCTTGAGCTACTTAAATAATATTAAGATGGGAAACGAACCCATGACCGACGAATATCAATTCGCTGCTCTTCCAACTGAGCTACTTAATAGGTTGTTTGATTAGGCATACGCAGTCACAGAGTTCAGCGCACCAGTGTGACGTTTTAAATCACAACCGTTTAATCAGACACTTTTTGTATATCAATCAATGTGCCAACCTTGGTTTTTATTTTTTTATTTTCATAACTTATTGTTTATTATGGTTATGTTTGTATTTTTGTTAGTGTGGATGTATTTTCATAATTTGACTTAAAACAAAAATAATAATTTAATGGATATTTAATTATCTATATGGATATGATTTGGTGAAGTGTAGCGTGGTGGTAAGCCTGATTGGCACACAGTTGGATTATGTTGGAAAGCGAGTGGATCGCTGGGCCAAATGGCGGCCTAATGTCAGCCTATGTAGCCAGGATGATTTGATAGTTAGTCAACTGCACATGCTGCATGACAACCACAGTTCCCGATTAGCGAATAACGTTGCGGTTGATATTGGAAGTGTATCGCCGGAAACCAACGTGGTTTTGCACAATGTGAATTTTAACGATCCTTGGGATTTCGAAGAAGTTTATTCAAAGCTATATGATTGGTGTCATCAACAAGTCTTTGATACCGATCACAATGATTACCTTTTTCATATTACAACGGGTACGCACGTCGTTCAGATATGTAGTTTCTTGCTAACGGAAAGCGGCCATTTTCCGGGACGATTAATACAAACCTCACCGGATAGAAGCAACAAAAATAAAGCCATTGGTAAAACTCAGATCATTGATCTGGACTTGTCAAAGTATGACCAACTCGCCACACGTTTTGATCGGGAACATTTAGAAGGTAAAGAATTTCTTAAAGGCGGTATTCAAACTAAGAACACGGCTTTTAACCGTTTAATTACCCAAATTGAAAAGGTTGCTATTCGCTCTAGCGATCCCATGTTGCTGACTGGGCCCACCGGTGCGGGTAAGAGTCAACTGGCGACTCGTGTGTTCCAACTGAAGAAAAAAAGGGCCATGCTGAAAGGTGATTTTGTCTCGGTAAATTGCGCAACATTGAAAGGTGAAAATGCCATGGCGGCGTTGTTTGGCCATACCAAGGGGGCATTTACTGGGGCACAGAAAGAACGCAGTGGTTACCTGATGACGGCGAACAAAGGCATGTTATTCCTGGATGAGATAGGTGAGTTGGGATTAGAAGAGCAAGCCATGTTACTTCACGCCATCGAGAATAAAACCTTTCATCCGGTAGGAAGTGATCAAACCGTTAGCAGTGACTTTCAATTGATTGCAGGCACCAATAAAGACCTTAAATCAGAAGTCGAAAATGCTCGTTTTCGGGAAGATCTGCTGGCAAGGATAAATTTGTGGACTTATGAGCTTCCCGCGTTAAAAGACAGGCGAGAAGACATACCGGCTAACATTGATTATGAAGTGAGTCTGTATGAACAAAAAACAGGTCAGAGGATTCAGTTCAACAAAGAAGCGCGGGATACGTTTGAGCAATTCGCGACATCAGCAACTGCCATTTGGTCTGGAAACTTTCGGGATTTGAGCTCGGCAATTACGAGATTATGCACTCTGGCTGATTCTTCTCGGATTTCAGTTGATGATGTAAAGGATGAAATTGAACGGCTTAAGCAAGCTTGGCAATCATCCGAACACTCTACTTCAGTCTCAGTGTTACAAAAGTACTTTTCACAAACAGCAATTGAGCAGATGGATCATTTCGATGCGCATCAACTCAACTATGTGTTACAGGTTTGTAGTCAACACCGGAGTATGGCCTCAGCCGGAAGGGAGTTGTTTCATGTCAGTCGTACCAAAAAGGCGCAAACTAACGATTCAACAAGGCTACAAAAGTATCTTCATAAGTTTGGTCTGAATTGGTCACAGTTGATGGATCGATGAATTTTTTGCTTTAAACAATAATCTGATTATCAAAGAATTATAGTGGCACATTGAGTTAAGGTACTTTACAAGCTTTATGGGTTTGTATTTATGTAGTCATATGGGCTTGCAAGGAAAATCATGAATTAACTAAGTTATGGTACAGAACAAATTCAAGCGGGAAAATATTGCTCAGAATGTGGTCATAAGCTTATTGAGAGCCAGGGTAATTAAACAAAGGGAGCTGAGTCTGAGGGATCCCCACGAATTTAATTTCATGTACCTCCACCCCAGGCTTCGTCTACTAAGGAGCTGTACCACTCGAGTGCCGCTTTCCATTGTCGCATGCTAACCCGTATTCGACAGGCGATAGCCCTGAGCTAAGGTATTGAATCGATGTACTGAAAAAATGTGATGTCAACCATCAAATACTTACGAATCATTGAATAAGAACACTAAACAAGATAGTCATATTTTGTCGCCGGTTGCCTATAAATCTTTGGTGTATTCGCACCGTTCTATTCACAACTTTGATTGTATCAGGTAGATATTTAACTTTTTGATTATTAGCGGGTGCGATTCAAGCACGTACGATAAATAACAGCAAATCTGAAGCTGGGAGTCTTTTCAAAATCTTGCGCTTCAAGTTTTAATGTTAACAATATGTATGTGAAATGTTGGCTGAATTGTGATTGAGGGGTAGTCTAATTCTATATTTATAACGCGTACGATTTCTGGGCCCTCTATTTATGTTTCGCTGCATAACCCGTCTTCAATCTATAATATTACCTAGGATTCAGCGCAAAACAGCGGCTGTCGTCAGCACAGTACTTTGTGTCAACAGTGCATGGGTTGTTGCCAATACGCTAGATAATCAAGTTAGCCTTTACGGGGTTGAATCAACCAGTTCACTTTCTTCTGTATTTACTCACAATGGCAGCGTTAAAGCTGTATCTGCGTTTATTACGGAGGGATACCAGTACAACGGTGAACGAATAGCAATTAGTGCAGATGGTAACAATCAAGCTGATCATCACACTGAAGCACGCTGGCCGCGAGCTGACGAGGATGATTGGGCAGGTACAGCCGCAACACTAGCAATGCTTGCCAAAAAAGGGCTGCAAGATAAGTTGGTACATTATTCCTTCAACAACTTCATTGATGCACCACCGCATACCAGCGAAACAAACTACATGGCAGACTCTGTCACTGGTGCAATCAAGCGGTGGAACTTTCCTAAATCACCGTTCTTCGATGTGTCGAAAAATACAGATAGGGCAATTGAACATCTGGCACGTGAGATTGCAAAATCTAGTGAACACAACCCTCTGTATTTTATCCATATGGGCCCTTCAGAATTTCTTTATCAGGCCGTTGCACGGGTCATCGATAGAGAAAAGATTGCGTCACTTTCTCATGTATATGTTGTTTCTCATAGTGGGTACAACGACAACCATTTGAGAAGACAAGCGCATCATACAATGTCAGATGTGTTGCTGCTAAGTGGCAATCGTATCCATTACAAAAAATTATAGATCAGAACGCGTGTGACAAACCCGCAACGCTATGGTGCTCAAAATCATTTGAACCTTTTAAATGGCTTAAAACCCACGATGACCCTTCGTTGCGTTGGTTGTGGGAACGAATGCAGCACAATCCTAAGAAAAAGGCTGACTTGTCTGATGCTGGGATGGTGTTTTTTCTGCTTGAGGGAGATGAACACGGTAACCCCCCAAAATTCCGCCGGTTTCTGGGAAATTCGGTAATGCCAATATAGCGTTGGCAGGTAGCAGGCTTTCGACCGTATTCTGCAATGGGAACACAATGAAAACAAATGTGGATGTAAAAAAAGAGGATACAACTTGAGTTTTCTCATGATGGCCAGCAATAGTGTTTGCACTATCGGTTTTGTGCTGTTGCTAATGACTTTGTCTGTTGACCTTTACGCCAATGATATGGGCGTAAAGGCATTTAAAGAAAATTGTGGCGCCTGTCACGATCTAAAGCAAAATAGTACAGGTCCATCGTTAGTTTATATTGGCGAGCACTACCCACAGGCTAAACGGGAGGCATTTTTAGCCTGGGTGAAAAGTCCGGGTAAGAAAAACCCTGATATGATCCAAATGCCTGCGATTACCTATTTGGACAACGATACGCTTGCAGCTATTCACCTTTACATATTGGATGTGAGTAAGGACCAAAAACAAGAGGGGGAAAAACCTAAATTCGCACCTTACAAGCCGCCACAGCGACCTTATCCTCAGGTGTTGAGACACTATCTGCCTTTCACTAGCCCCGCATCAATCGCTATTGCTCTAAATTCTGAACTAACAGTGGTATGGGATACCACCATAGCAAAATTACGCTATGTGTACCCCACTGGCGCTAATTTTGACGGAGAAAAAAGACGAGAGGAAAATGCGAAAGCCATAATGTATTCAGAAGAAAGCGAGGTTTTATTTTCGTTTGTTGAAAATAAGGAGATTATGTTCAAAGGATACCAGTTGATTAAGGGGGAGCCAGAGTTTCATTATCAGGTCGGCAACGTTGAAGTAAAAGAACGTATTCATTTAGGGAGTAACGAAAGATCGTTCGTTCGTGAGTTTACAATAACAGGCGTAAAACAAGATGTAGTACTTACTCTTGACCATTCGTCTTTATCTTCAATACGCCTTAATGGAAAACCTCTAACCGACGATAACGTTCACTTGTCCACTGAGCAAGTGTCGAGCTTCAGCATTGAGGTGGAATTATGAATACCCTTTTATCCGCAGCGCTGCTGGTGGCGCTTCTTTCCCACCTTATGTTTTTTGCAATAGCAAAAGCAGATTGGCATGACTACTACGCCATTGATCGGGTTGATTACCCAATTGAAATTGACCCTCAAGTCGGTGGTTTAACGGCAATGAAAGACGGCCGACTAGCGCTTACTGTGATGCACGGAGACGTGGTTATTTACGATCCTGAGTCTGAAACATGGGACGTGTTTGCGTCGGGGCTGCATATGCCACTTGGTATTGTAGAGGAGAAGCCGGGACAATTTTTGGTTATTCAAAAGCCGGAGCTTACGCGGTTAATTGACACTGATAGTGATGGCAAGGCAGATCAGTATCAGACGGTATACGATGATTTTGGAATGACGGGAAACTACCACGAATTTGCGTTTGGTCCGGTGGTTGACACTGAAGGAAATATATTTGTTGCGCTTAATGTAGCATCTAATTTTAATGGCGTTTTTGAGTATATAAGGGGGGAATACAGTGATTTATGTCCTCCTAAAGGCAAGATGCAGCAGTGGCATGACTTTGAAAAATGGAAACAGGGGTATCGGAAGAACGTAACTCGCATGTTTTCTTGTGCGCCTTATCGAGGGTGGGTAATGAAGATAGCGCCTGACGGTGAGGTTACGCCTTTTGCCTCAGGGTTTCGGTCGCCAGCTGGAATGGGATTCGATGATAACGGGCGCCTATGGGTAACGGATAATCAAGGTGACTGGATAGGAACAAGCCCTTTGCATCATGTCAGCGAGGGAGATTTTGCGGGACATCCCGCTTCTTTGCATTGGAAAAAAGGTTGGCAAAAGCCCCATTCTGAAATAGAAGCGTCAGATTTATTACCGTTGCGCAAACCCGCAGCGGCATTGTTTCCACATGGAGAGCTGGCGAATTCACCAACGAAACCGGTTAAAACTATCGCTAAATCTCTTTTTGGTCTTCCAGAGGGAGAAATGCTCTTAGGTGATATGAATAAAAATCATCTCATTCGATATTTACCCGATGAAATTGATGGAACATTGCAAGGAACACTCATTCCTTTTGTAGGGGGCAACGCGCTTGGCATTGGAAATTACACGATGGACTTCTCTTCAGATGGCGCATTGTGGGTCGGCAAAGTACACATGAATTGGGCAGGTGGAGAGGGCTTGCTCAAAATCACTAAGAAAAAAGCGCCTTTTCTTATTGAAAGTGTAACGCTTCATAAAGACGGGTTTCAAATTACCGCTAATGAGCCCATCGAGGCTCTGCCAGATGCTGTTTCAATAACCCACCATACCTATCACTATCATGCCAAATACGGTTCAGAAAAGGTGGATGTAACTAATGTAGTTCCAGCCAAACTCACCTTAGATAAATCGAGAAAGCAGCTTTTTATTACCTTAGACAGCCTGGCCGAGAATAGTCTTTACACTATAGACCTAGGTGAAATGGTTAGCGTGAACGGTAAACCTTTAATGGGCACTGTTTTACGGTACAACCTGATCAAACGTGCAGGAGACTCACAATGAAGCGCAATATGTTTGGACAAAATAATGCGATACGTTGGTTAAATAGCGGGGGGCTAATCGTTCTTCTTCTAATTGCTAGCTTGAACGTTAACGCCCAAGGTGAAGCACAAACGCATCCATTTGTTAGTGGGGAAGATGACGCTAGCAAGCAGCTTTTAACACAGCGTTGGTCACTCATTGAAACACTTTCAGATGAATTTGAAGGGGATGAGTTAAGTCAAATATGGGATACCCGCAATATCATTTGTGCCCAGTATCCCATTTGAAAACCCCATGGCACTTATTTTGGCAATTGAAATTTATGACTTCAATTGGCCTAGCGATGCAAAAAAAGATGGCTTCATGGCATCCAAGAAAGATCGCTCAACGCGATATCAGTGGATAAGAACATGGAAAACGGAGTAGCCACATGAAAAGCATAGTGTTTAATAAATTCGGCTTGGTATCGCTGAGTCTTTTGTCCTCTATGGGATACGCATTAGAAGAGAAACCCAACCCAAAACTCACGGAAGTATGGGAGCCTGTTCCACCCAAAGTCACCTTCGATGGCATTCCCTCTGATGCCATTGCATTGTTGAACGACGATGAGAAAGGCGTAGATGAAAATTGGCAGCATGTAAATGGTGATACCGTGAAATGGTCTTTTGAGAGAGGCGAGTTGACCGTCTTACCCAAGTCTAGTTCGCTCCATACCAAAGCATCATTCTGTGATATGCAATTGCACTTGGAGTGGAAGGCTCCTAAGAACCCCTCCAGCCATATCGCTAACAGTGGCATCATTTTTCAAAAGCGTTATGAAGTTCAGATTTTAGAAACCTACGGCAATCCGTTTTATGTGAATGGTATTGCGGGCTCTGTCTATAAGCAGTCGCCACCATTCGTAGATGCGCTGATGCCAGCCGGTCAGTGGCAAGAGTACGATATTGTTTACAAAGCCCCTAGATTTACTGAAGAGGGGGAGTTAGCAACGCCTGCCCACATTACCGTCTTTATCAACGGTGTTGTTGTGCAACATAACTTTGAAGTGAAAGGTACAACACTTTACAGAGGTGAGCCTAGCTATCCGGTTGCCCACGGATGTGAACCTCTCGTTCTTCAAGACCATGGAGACCCTATAAGTTTCAGAAACATTTGGGTAAGGCATTTGTAGTTACTAAAAACGGTTAATAAGAATAATGGGTCAGAGTACTTTTTCTCATAAAGACTGACACTATAGAAAAGTACTCTGGCCCCCTAACTGCCCCTAACTAAGTGGCAGTTTAAACAAGTTCTTTTTCACCACCTTTTGCCGCTGAACGATAAATTGCGTTAAGCAAGGCAATAGAGCGGCGACCTTCGAAACCATCTACCAATGGTTTAGTGCCGTTTTCAAGCACCGCTTTCATAGTACTCTTGAGTTCGCCACCATTTAATATAGGCATCAGCCATGGCATTGTTGCCAAATCTACCTTGCGCTAACGCCTTTTTAAGTAGCTGCGACGATGCATTGAAACGCCGGGGGAAAATGCCCGCTAACATCACATTATTTTCTGCGCATACGGCTATCATCTCATCCACTCGTTCGGCGGTCACTTCAAGAGGCTTTTCGCAAATAATGTGTTTACCCGCTTTGGCTGCTGCGGATATGAGCTCTAAATGAAACCCTGATGGGGTGCATACGGTAATAACATCAATATTGGGGGAATTGAATAAAAGAAGCATAATCGTCAAAAGGTGTGCAGTTATGTTTCTGTGCGAAGGCGTTCGCTTTTTCAATTGAACGTTAATAAATCCCTGTTAGCTCTGCATTAGGTATAGCGTTAATGGCCTGAGCATGAAAATCCGCAATCATGCCAGCGCCGACAATGCCAAATCGATACATTCCTTGTTCCTTTTTTAAACAGTGTGAAAAAAGTATAGGGAAAGTTAGCGCGGTAGACTAGCTTTCCCTCTTTGCCGACGCTATTTTCCGACTTTCTGGATTAGCGGGAACATCTGTCACCATTCATGTATAGACCGCACGCTAGCGGTTGTTGTCTTGTGAGTACATTCCCACGATAGCGCCGGTAAAGCCACCAGCTTCAAAGCTGGATAGCACTGATGAGTTCACAGACATGATTAAGGGTTGAAAAGGTTGTTCTTCAATTCGATAGTAGAAATCCATATTCGCTTTATCTATATCTACTCTTAATTCAATTTGCTGTGCACGCTGCAACGTAATTCTCTGCTCTTTAATTGTTACCCCTTGAACAAGTTCTGGGGTATTGGCTTTTCGCCGCACCTGCAGTACTTTGTCGCCCTGTGAATTTTGGCTCAAACCAAAGGCAATATAGTTATCGTCATTTTGCATCGACATCATTCCAGCTTCCAGACCTGGCTGTAGTTCGGGAAACTGCAATTTTACCGAATACGTGGCCTTCATATGAGCCAGTCTGCGCCCAATAAAAGACGGTTGATTATTTTCACCTAGTCTATCTTTTCGAGCCGACATAAAAAGACGGCCATTTTCAATCTTCCACCATTGTGTTCGAGGGGTTCGGATAAATAGCCACTCGAGTGGCACTTGGTTAGATTCAAAATCATAAATTTGTGTGTAATTACCACGTTTGAATTCATTGTTTGATGGGATTTGAGGTAAAGCAGGGCGGTCAATTTGATAAGGAATGGGGGCGTGATCGGGTAATATTGTTGGCCAACCATCGTTCCAAGTCACTGGCAATAAGAAGGGTTCTCTTCCTGTGTGAAAGTGTCCAATGTCAGTTTTGTCTAGGTCATAAACGCGATTGGCTAAAAATACCACCCACCAGTCTCCATTTGGGTCGTCAAACAGATCGCCATGTCCAGCTGCCGTGATCGGGAATTCGCGGTCTTTGGGTAAACCAATTTGAGTAAGAACGGGATTCTCTTGATTCGCTTCATATGGACCCAAAATAGAATCGGCTCGGTAAAGCAAATAGCTATGAAAATACTCGGTTCCACCGCCCGATGCTGACAAATAATATTTGTTTTTCACTTTATAAATATGCGGCCCTTCCAAATACTCAGTGTGCCAAGGCGCAGAGTCGTCACCATTTACTAATTCAACATCTTTTGAAATAGGCTGAAAAGTGTTGGCGTCTACTTCCATTATTGCAATGGAGGTATGGGCTGGATACTTCTTATTGGCAGGATCTTTATGGTGGACAATATACACTTTGCCGTCGTCGTCAAAAAACAATGATGGGTCAATGCCTGCGAGTTCTGGCAACCAAATCGGATCAGACCAAGGGCCTGCGGGGTCGGTTGCGGTGATGATAAAGTTGCCGCCACATCCAACGCAGGTGGTAATGATATAAAACGTGCCCTGTCTATATTCAATCGCCGGGGCGTAAATACCGTTGTAGCCTATGTGTAAACCATCAAAATTGAGCTGTTCCGGCCGATTTATTGCGTTACCTAACTGTTGCCAATGCGCCAAATCTTTGCTGTGAAAAATAGGTAAACCAGGAAACAAGCTAAACGTAGAATTCACCATGTAGTAGTCATGACCTACTCGCACTATGCTAGGATCTGGGTAGAAGCCGTTCAGTATAGGATTTTGAATTTTTGTTTTAGCCAGCGGTTGATTAAAAATAGTATCTTTACCGTGATAGCTAAAGTCGTCGAATATGGCATTTGGTGAAGCCTTCGGCGTTTGGTTTTGAGAGGGGGCGGGCATATTACACGCCGATAAAAATACAGCGATGGCTAGTAGCGCAAAATGGTATTTATGGGTATTGCAGGTCATTATTCCCTCGCTCATATTCGGGATTAAATTTAAGATTTACGTTGCCTGATAACGTCTGACTGTATACCGGCAAGGCTATCACTGAGTTGAACCATCATCTGACCAAGCTGTTTTTTGACGGATAAAGGCGCTGAGTTTTTTCGCATTTTTTAGGTGTTGCTCTACTCTTGGATGCGCACCGTAGCCAGTATAATCAAATTCTATTTGGTCAATTTTTGCCCCTGCATCTTGCTGTTTTATTTGCTTTATAGCTTGGGTGACGTAGCCTGGCCATTGGTTGTCGCGTGTAATATCCATGCTGCCAAGGGCACATATAAAGTGAGCATCAGGGTGTTTACTGCGCAAGGTTTGAATAAATTCATAATAGGCCTGCGAGATTTCTGCAGGCGTGGCGTTCAGGCGTTTTTCGTTATCTATTAACCAACTGTCATTTTGTAGCAAATTCACCACAACGACGTGGGGCTGCCATTGACTAAAATCCCATTTTGAATCGTTATTGGATTCGGCACGCAGTTGGTCAAAATAGGCAGGCATGGTGAAATCAAACCAACTGACCAAAACACCAATGCCACTTTTAGCGATGGAGTGAAATTCTGCGTTCAGATCGCGAGCGGCAATGGCTGCATATGAGAGGTAGTGATTTTTCTCAGCAGGATTATTGTCTGGTGCATTGTGGGCGGCCTCATTACCCATCCCGACGGTGACTGAATCGCCATAAAAAGCAATACGCCGTTGAGGTAAAGGCGTTGGCGTCAGTAACTTGGCACGTGCCTGCAAAATTAACCCTCCAATATAGCTGCCGCCTTCTTCCCCTTCAGTACGCTTAAATAACGTGACTTCGGTTACTGGTTTTTCAATCATGTAGCTTAAATCGTATTCGTGGGTACCTTTTTGCGCGGCCAATACGTAGGGGTAAGCATCCTGATGATTGAAGATAACATTATAATAATTCAGTCCTTTATCGTCAGTAAGCCGAAGGACTAACTTGGCGCCAGTAAACTTGAAACTCACACTGCTGCCGGGCCACGAAAGGTAGGGGCGGTTGGTATCCGTAGTGTCGATCCGGCCTGAGTATAGTAGAGCAGGGTGGCTAGCCGGAATGAATTGAGTTAGCGCGTGTTGTGCCGGCTGGCTTAGTGTAGTGTCTGCAAGTGCTACTTTACTGAAAGCCGATTGACTCAACAGCACGAAGAAAATGGATGAAGCTACTAAACGCAACGTCTTTCTCAACCCCGTCTGCAGCCCTGTGATAAAAGCATCGTAAAAGTTATTAGCGTACATATTTGTCTACATATGGCGTTAGTTGTTGCGCCCAAATTTCGTAACCCTTAGCATTAGGGTGGAGTAAATCCGGCATGATGTCTTTGCTCAAAATCTTGTCTTTGGTTAAAAAACTAGCGTTAATATCGGCAAATAAAATGCCTTGATTTTTAGCCAGCTTTTTAAGCAATACGTTGGTTTTTTGATTGTTGATTCTTAGCTTGTCGTTGTCATCAGTGCCGCGAGGAAAAATAGCCAACAGCAATACCTTACTGGTTGGTATTTTTTGTGTGACTGTCTGAACGATCGCCTTTACACCATCATGAATAGACTCAGGCGAGTCCATACGGTGACCCGTATTATTGGTCCCTATCATAATTACCGTTAGCTTGGCGTTGAGGTTGTCGAGTAAGCCTTGTTCGGCCAACCACAACACATTTTCGGTGCGATTACCCCCAAAGCCTAGGTTGAGTGTACTGACGTCTGAAAAGTGTTTTTGCCAAACTGCTTGGCCGCTGTCTTGTTCCCAGCCATGGGTAATAGAGTCTCCCACTAGTAGTAATTTTTCATCACCAGATTGTGTTGTTTTTTTCTCTTCAACGCGGTTTGGCCACCATTCATCGGCCCAAAATGCACGTAGTGGTTGTGGGTGAGTGGTCAGCGTGTCTTGATTAGGGCAGTCAAAATTGGCGGTGCTTTCACGCGTTATGGTTATGTTGGAAAAAGAGAACTCGCCGGTGCCAGAGAATGTGATCGCAAAAGGTTTGGCTACGGCGCTGAAATCGGCCCTGCTAGATGAAAAACAAGACAGCGGAATAGCGATTTTTTGCCAGCCTTTACCTTCAAACTCCTTGGCATACGGCCACAGATCAATCACGTTATTGCAATTGTCACCACAATTTATGGAAGTTTGTAAATTGGCGCTCTTCATGTCAATACTATTGAAATCAAACGCTAATGTGCCTTTTTCTATGTACTGGGTTAGGTCAAGTGGGCGACCGTGCGACATGTAAACTTCGCCGTCCCACGCCTCTTCAAATTTAACCGTTAACGCGTCGTCTTTAAAAAGCTTGTCTGATGTTGTGATCGTAATGGTTTCGTCAGATAAGCGAGCGAAAGCGCCGTTCAGCAATTGGTTGTTGCCTTGGTTGTCTATAACTATGTGCCAAGGTTGCAAAGGACGCCCCTGATACAGCGCGATGTCTTTGTCGACAGGTTGGGCCGCATTGTCAACTTTTGTACTGCAGCCATGTAAGGCCAGTACCATGGATGCGGTCACTAATGAGAGTAATGCTATTTTAATCTTCATTGTTTGCTCCAATTTGTTTCCTTTTCGGATCGCTCGGATTGCCCCGGCGACATTCTACAGCGCTTTAAAGCGTTTGAATCACCTATAGGTAACACGGTCACCAGCCCCTGTTCGCCCAGATTTGGCGTTGGTGGGCAAGCAGGGGGGCAACACAGTCATCTACGGCGTTCTTGTGAGTGAGACAGTTTTACCTGAATAAGTGATTGTTGTCGCTGGCTTTGCGTCGAAGTTATCAGGCACAATCCCTTCTGAAATCCAACGAATGTGATAAGTACGGTTTTCTAACACACCTTCAAACGTGCCTCGCCTTTCACCAATAGTGAGGGTTTGCAGGCTTTCGTCGTAAGTCAGTGGAATATAGCTGTACTCACCGCTTTCATAGTCGTATGTTTTGCCGTCATCTTCGTAGATCTCGAACGAGCCGTCAGCGCCAGTGAATACATTGATGGTATAAGCGCCGGTTGGCTTGTCGTAAACGTACTGAATGTTTTCTCCGGTCGGGATTATAGCGCCGGCCTTTACATACAAGGGCATTTTGACGAGCGGTGCATCCGCTTTGATAGTTTGACCTCCGGTGTATTTCTCGCCGCTATAAAAATCATACCAGTCGGTGCCAGCAGGTAAATAAACGTCTCTAGTACGCGCTTCGTATTCGTATACAGGGTTGATGAGCAACGCTTTACCAAACATGTAAGCGTCGTTTAGGTTTATGGCAATTTTGTCTTCTGGGAAGTCCATGACTAATCCGCGCATCATCGTGCCATCTTTGTGGTATATGTCACCCGCAATAGAGTAGATGTAAGGCATTAAGCGATAACGTAGCTTGAGGTAATACACCATACTGGCATAGGCCTCAGAGTCTTCGTCGGCGATATTAAAGATTTCGCGATACGGATTTTGACCATGGGAGCGGAACAGTGGAACAAATGCACCAAATTGAAACCAGCGGGTTTGCATTTCTTGCCATTGTGCTTGGTATTCTTTAGCCATCTCTGAATAGTGTCCAACAAAACCATTCGGACCTGTCCTGTAGTGATCTTCTGGTGTAAAGCCACCAATGTCCATGGTCCAGTTAGGTACACCCGCTAAACTCACCCCGACACCTGCGGCAATTTGTTCTTTCAGGTTTGACCAGCGAGGTACTATGTCACCACTCCAAATTGCACTACCGGTGCGTTGAATTCCGGCAAAGCCGCTGCGCGTTAGGATAAAGCTGCGCTTGTGCCCGTCAGTTTTTCGTTCACCTTTGTATACCCCTTCGGCGTTGGGCAATGCATAAGAGTTAAAGAACTCAGCGCCGCTACCAACAGAGAGTTCGTTCATGTTCTCTTTGCGCTTCTGGTAAGATAAGTTTGAATGTATATCTGGCTCTGAAGCATCTAACCACCAAGCGTCAAATCCTTTAACGTTCAGTTTTTCATTGAGTTGACGCCAAAAAATTTGTTGCGATTCCACGGGATACGGATCGTAGAAACCATTTAAGTAACCGGGCGCTATCCAGTCTAGGTTTTTC
Organism: Alteromonas sp. 38; assembly: GCF_902506055.1. Taxonomy (NCBI): domain Bacteria; kingdom Pseudomonadati; phylum Pseudomonadota; class Gammaproteobacteria; order Alteromonadales; family Alteromonadaceae; genus Alteromonas; species Alteromonas sp. 38. Next base: position 3,445,368 of record NZ_LR733300.1, on the reverse strand, counting down.
TCTTTCAGGACATTGTTGGTCAACATGTAACCTTTGGCATCTAACTCTTTGTAATTATCGGTTGTTGGATAAAATTTTGGCCAGATGGAAATCATGATAGTGGCATTTAAATCATGCACTGTTTGTGTCATTTTGATTGGGTCTGGGAAGTACTGCGGATCAAAGTCATGGCTGCCCCAGGCATCGCTTGGCCAGTAAGACCAGTCGAGTACGATGTTATCGATTGGTAGTTGGCGCGCGCGGTATTCTTTTAATACGTTGAGTAATTCATCTTGCGTCTTATATCGTTCGCGGCTTTGCCAGAAGCCATAGGCCCATTTAGGCAGCATTACAGATTTGCCTGTTAGGGTGCGGTAACCGGAAATAAGCGCATCTTTGTTTTCACCAACAACGACGTAGTAGTCTTTGGCTTTGCCCGTTTCAGACGTGAAAGAAAGACTGAAACGGTCATCTTTGGGTTGCGGGTCGCTGTGCGCTAAGCGAAAGAAACCGTCTTGAGAGTCCCAATCGATGTTAATCGCCACCTTTTTGCCTTTCTCCAGCTCAATTTCAGTGTTGTGGTACCAAGGATTCCAGTTCATCCGCCAGCGGTTGAGCAACTCTTTACCGCCAATTGACAATGTAGCGTAACCACTGTTGTACATCCGGAATCGATGTAATCCAGTGGCTTTGGCTTCGATGCTACCGGTCCATACCACTCGTGGTTGCTTAACGTGACTAACTTCCTGTGGCATTGGTTTTTCACGTACCGAGTTGTTGCTAAGAAATTTATAGTCTGGATCAGATTCAACGCGGCTAAAAACTAACGTGTCACCGTCGTAGTAGTTTGCTGTTAAGCCACCTGGGTTGCCGTTGGCATCGTATAAAATTAACTCTTGGCCTAAACCTGTTGCTGGTTGTGGATCACCAAAATTGGTAATCGATGCGTTGTCCCATAACACGCCGTAATTACGCGTAGAAATAACGTACGGAATGGCGATTGATAAGTTATGAGTAAGCAGACGAACTGATTCGCCAGCGTAGTTAATTTGCCCATTTTGATGTTGACCCAAACCGAAGAATCCTTCGTCGCTTCCTCTGTTCCACTGCTGATTAATGGCGTAAGAGTCGAAATCTGGGGTGATGGTTTCTTGCGTCACTGTGCTAAATTCACCGCTATTTTCTTCGCTAAGTAAGATTTCCCCCGCTGCATTTTTTACGGTGACTGTGCCGTTTATTAGTGACACTTCCGCCGTCATTTCTCGTGTTCTAAGTTGTAGTAAGTTGTTTGAGCGCGCCGTGGTAAATTGACCAGCAGCAGGCATATTCACAATCAGGCTATCGGCCACAGCATTAAGCTTGCTATGAGGAATTGCGGTGACACGGATTATATTGTCGGCCATCACTTGCAAGCGAACCGCTTTGGCTTGGCCTTGTGTGGGGGTCACAATCACCCCGTGCTCTATATGCTGAACGGTACCTGCACTTTCGACTTGTGCTGATGAAGTTTGCGTTGCATCTTTTGAACATCCTGACAATACAGTGATAGACATTAAGCCTAATGCGACACTGTGAGCGAGTAGTTTTTTGTTCATCATAATTAATAGTCCAATTTGTGTTCTTTTTAGTGTTCGTAAGTTGCCATTTTGATTTTCAAAATGTGGTGCTCTGATGTGAAATTAAGGCCCCAATCGGTTTGGTCACCGTTCCAAACCCGTTCAAATACCCATGTACCCGCGTCATCAAAATAACCCTCCTCCACGCGGTCGATCATAAATGGTAAGCCATCGATTTCGTCAGAAGGGGTAAGCTCAACGCGGCAACGAACGCCTGTGACCAAATATTCGTTTTCAGAAAGTTTGGCGATTAGTGCACCACCTGATGATGGGTCATTGCCCTTTGGCGGCGAAATCCAAAACATCGGACGACCATAGGTTACGGTTGCTTTCCAACGACCTAGATCGAGTTCTTGTGTATATTGCTTTGATTTTTCTTGGGCTAGTGCTGCAGATACTTCGGCGTTCCAAACTGCTTGGTCTTCGGCTGTGTTGAGTGGCTCTGCAACTCCCCATGTTTCAGTACTAAAGCTGAGTTCTGCCCACGTAGAAGACCACGATTCCATGAGTGCGTAATTGTCGGCAAATGGTTTGATGGTGGCATCGCTCATGTCTTTAGCGCCCAATGGAAAGTTAACGTAGTCGGTATAGTCCATACCGAATGGCGCAAACCCAATGCCTTGCTGACCGAGTGTAGAAAAGAAGTAGCGAGCGTAGGGTTGGTCGTTACCAATTTCCGCAACAAACAAAGGGTTGTCTGGTCGCGAATACAGCGCTAAGACTGCGGCCACGGTTTTATAATCCCTAAAATAAATATCAGGCGAAATCATGTCGATGTTAGGTGCCGCTACTTTCCATAAATCGATAACGTTGTCGGTTGGGCCTCCCATGGAATATCCCTCTCCTGGGTTGAACGGATTTCGCAACGCCACGTTTACGTTCATGGGCAGGTTCTTGATTTTTTTGCCAGCGGCCGCAATTTCATCTACGTAGGTGCCGATATGCCAAGCATGGAAGAACTCGTCGGCATCTTTGCCAAATACTTGTAGCCACGTGCCTGAGGGTTTACCTAAGGCATCCGTTAATTGTTTAGGGACTGCTTGCTCAAACACTTTTTGCGCCATTGGCGAAAAGTCACGTTTAGCGCCATAGGTGCCGACTTCGTTTTGCACTTGAACCATAATGACTTGATGTGTTGGATCGTTATCGCGTAAGTAAGTCATTAGGGCTTTAAAGGCCGTTTTATCTGCATCAAGTGTGCTTCTTGCCAGAGGGGACAGAGAGTTAAGGATCTTTCCGTCTCTAGTGATCACTCTCGGATATGTTTTGTTGTCTAACTTAACCCAAGAAGGCGCGTATTTAGGTGAGTTGTTTTTCCATGTGGCAAACCACAGTAACACCACTCTTACATCACGTTCTTTGGCCTCGGCTATCAAAGTGTCTAGGTAGCTAAAGTCAAATTTACCTTGCTCCGGTTCAATCTGCTCCCAAGCAACGGGAATACCGAGTGTGTTAGCGTTCATTTTGTCAAACACGGGCCATACGTCATTTAGTGCACTTGGATAGTTGGCTGAATTATTGGTTTGAGCTCCCAACAATAAATAAGGTTTTCCATCGACCTGAAACTGGTGGCGCCCCTCTTTGCTAATGACTTGGGGCAGGGCTCTAGTGGAGTTGCTTGGCGAGTCGTTGGTTACAGGTAAGGTACTTTGACAGCCAATTAGAATGAGACATGTTAAGGTTGTTGCCAATACGGGTAACTTTAAATTCATAACTTTTTAGCTTTAATAAGGTTAAACGAATTAATCTCAGTCACTACAGCACTGGTTTTGCCAGTGCTGTAGGTTGATTTCATATTCAAGAGGTTGAATCTAGAGTTCAAAGTTACCGCGAATAGACAGCGCATAGCGGACGTCGTTTGCGTGGAACGTTGAGCGATAGTTACCCGATGCATTTTGCTTAGTTTCGATTTCAGTTACCGTGTTCAATATGTTGTTGGCTTCAAGTACAACCGACAGGCTGTCATTGATACGGTAAGATACTGAGCCGTCTAAATAGCCCGCTGGGGCGTTGTAAACGGGTAACGCGTATGTACCGCCATCAATTCGGTTACCGTTGTAACCATTAGGTCCTACTGAAACTAAGTACTCACTACGCCAGTTGTAAGCAAAGCGCACAGAGATATCACCGTACTCATAAATACCGATGAGGTTTAATGAGTTTTCTGACAACGCAGCAAAGGGCTGTGTGTCGTATGTTGAGCCGTCAGTATCAACCGGTGATGCACTCAATTGTGTATCTGTACTGCTATCGATATAGGTGTAGTTTGCTTGTAGACCTAGGCCATTAAATGGTGCGGGAAGGGAGTGGAAGAAGTGGTTAACCGAAAGCTCCAAACCTTTGATATCGGCTTCAGCGTCACTAATTGGCCATCTGGCATTATACGTATAACCGCCAAAATCAACCTGTGAATCCAGCGTAACCTGGTAACCGGAAATATCTTTGCTGAAAAGCGCGACGTAAGCTGAACTGTCTTCTGCGTAATACCACTCTAACGAAACGTCAAACTGGGTTGACTCCATAGGGTCTAAATAAGGGTTCGTCGAAGACTCTAAAGTTAGGTTGTAGTCTTCGGGGCCAATTGGCAGGCACGCTGTTGCATCACCACTGTTACATTCATCCTTCAGCGATGCATTCAGGTTTATTGAGGCTGCAAGCTTGTTAAAGTCTGGCCGAGCCATCGCTTTAGATGCTGCAAAACGAAGTAATAGCTCATCAGACAGCTCTACTTTTATGTTTAAACTTGGCAACCAGTTATCGTAGTTGTGTTCGGCTTCAAGCGGTTCCGCTCCAGTGCCTGAACCTCCGAATAAATCAACTTCAGGGTAAGTTAACGAGCCATGCGCGGTGTTGTCGGTTCTTACATAACGAATGCCAAAATTACCCGTAATTGGATAGGAAAAGTTATCCAATGAGAAGTTAGCCATTGTATAGGCTGAATAGGTTTTCTCTGATTGGTTATTTTGCCAAGCTTGGTCATTCAGGTTGCGCTGATTCCAGTATGCCCAACCGGCCCAATCGGCGTATTCAAACCTGCTTTGTAAATCGTTAAAGCTGTTAGGGTAGTCAAGTGCGAAGCTGCGCAGCGGCGCAAAAATATTGGAAGGTGATGTAACTTCGCCGCCAAAGAAATTTTCAAATTCATTTAGGCTCAACGCCGAAGAGTCGGGATAGATGTTCTCAGTACCGCCTGTAATTCCGCCTTGTAACCATGCAGGCGCCAACGGACTCCAGTTGTAACCTGTGTCGGCGTTATTTGAATTCGCTGAGCTGTAACGCACACCAAACTTAACACTTTCAATAACGTCATTTTCTAAGAAGTATTCAACATCTACATCCGCGGCGGTCATGTCAGCCGTTTTGTCATATTGGTTGTCCATGATAAAAGCCCAATAATAATTACTTGGGTCGGCCAAGTGGGCGCTATCTGACATGATGACCGGCAAGTCTCCGGTTAAGTCTACGTCTAGGTAAGGAATGGTAACTTCCAACGCAACTGTTGAATCGAGTCCTTCAGAGGTGGAGTCAACGCGTTGAAGTGACGCGTCAATAGCAAAGTGATCGCCAGCATATTCATAAGCCAATGCGAAATCTTTGGTTACTGCATTTTGTACCGCTGCACGAATATCAGAGCCCATTGGCATAAAGCCACCCTGCTGCGTGATGCGCCCTTTTCTGAAGGCATTATTGCTGTCGTACAGACTGTCTTCTGAGGCTAAAACACCACTTGGATCATTTTGCACGAATATGGCATCTTCGCTCCATGTCATGTCGTAGTCACTGCCGAAATAAGTGAAGGTAAACTGGTGATCTTGATTAGGCGCAAATTGTAACGCAACGTATGAACCGTTGCGTTCACGCTCGAAATACAACGAACGCCAGTCAGCGCCGCGTGGCAGATAAACGGTTTCGTCTTCATGACCGGCAATACCGGTTCTAGGGTGGAAATCTCTTACGTAGATGGAGTCGTTGCGAGTAGATAGTTCAGAGTGAGCAAAGTCTACGAGTAGACCAAACTTGGCTTCGTCGTTTAGTTCCCATGTATTAGAATAAAGAACAGAGTACGCGGGTTTCACCTCATCAATGATGTCACCGTAGTTGCCGGTTAAGCTAAAGGCGAATCGCTGACCACTCTCTTGGAAAGGTAATCGAGTAACGAGATCTATGGTACCACTGATCCCGCCCTCGATTTGGTCGGCAGATGGGCTTTTATATACGTTAACTGCTTTGAGCAGCTCCGGTGGTACGTCAGCAAAACTTAGCACACGGCCACCATCAGCACTGAACGTATTGCGCCCGTTTATTTCAGAACGCACTTGAGTTAAACCACGAACAATAACGCCATTACCTTCAACAGAGAAACGTTCGGGGTCGCCTAAACTCATGTATCTGTCCATACTGACACCTGCTACGCGTTGCAAGGTTTCAGTGACACTCCTGTCGGGTAATGCACCAATATCATCGGCGCTGATGCCATCCATAATTTTATCTGAACCCATTTTGACTTGTTGGGCTGAAATAACACTGGAACGAATGCCTTTTACATCGATTACTTCTATGTCTGGGTCTTCGACAGCGTCTTTTTCATCGTCTGCGGCGTAAGCTATGGTGGGCAGTAATAGGCCAAGTGCAGCTAACACACTAATTGTCGTTTTTGTCCTGGCATAACTTGCTAAGCTATAGGTTTTATTTTCTGGGTATATGTTTCTCATATATAAAATCCCTATCGATTTTTATTATCTACTAGGCTAATGGCTTTATCGTTGTTTATATTTAATTGCCACTGACAAGTAACTCGGTTACTTGGTCTGCAGCAGAACTAAATCTGATTTTGTTACTGGCTAAGCGCTCGTAGGGTACTGGTAGATTTAACCGCATTAGTGCAAACTCTCTGGCAAGCTCGCTATTTTGTATTTCTATTTTTCCCTTACGATTGGCACGAAACACCGCTTTGGTGAGCGCGTTTTGTTGCCATGTCATAGCGACTTCAATATTACCTCTGGCTTTAATACCGGTTACGCTGCCGTGTGGCCATGCGCTCGGCAACGCCGGTAGTAATTCGATAGTGCCTTTATGACTTTGTAACAGCATTTCGGTCATGCCTGAGGTTGCGCCGAAGTTGCCATCGATTTGAAAAGGCGGATGATTGCACCAAAGATTATTTAACGTACTGTGCATTAATTGTTCTGATAACAGTTTGTGGGCGCGGTCACCGTCGTATAAACGAGCCCAAAAGTTGATTTTCCACGCCTTGCTCCAGCCCGTGCCACCGTCTCCACGCGCATTCAATGTGGTGCTCGCCGCTTGAGCAAGTTTTGGCGTTTCGGTTGGCGAAATTTGACGTCCAGGATGCAAAGCAAATAAATGAGAGACGTGACGATGCTGACTGGTTTTATCATCCACATCTTGTTGCCATTCTTGTAATTGCCCCCAACGGCCAATTCGCAATCCTTGATCAAGTCGCGCAATGGCTTTCGCTAATCGTTGTTCAAAATTATGATCTTCCAACAACTGCGCGGCTTCTTTTGTGCTAGCGAACAATTCAGCGATGATTTGTTGTGACATTGCTGCGCCAACGGAAAAGTTGCCGTGTTCAGGTGAATAACTGGGAGTGGCAACTAACAAACCGGAGTTAGCGTCTTCAACCAAGTTGTCGAGCCAGAATTCACTGGCTGATTTCATGATTGGATATGCTCGCTGAGCCAAAAAGGTACTGTCTTGATTAAATTGATAGTGCGAGTAAAAGTGCAACGACATCCAAGCGGCCGCTTCTGGTTGCCAAAATGCAGTCGGCCAATCAATTAGGCCTATAGAACCCCATGGATTACTGTTAAGGAATACCACCCAACCAGAAGATTTAAATAATCGCTCAGCCGCTTGGCTGCCAGTCACCGACAGGTTTTCCACGAAATCAAACAAAGGGGGCAGGGTTTCTGGCAAGTTGGTCATGTTTGCCAGCCAGTAATTCATCTGCAAATTTATGTTCAAGTGGTAATCCGCGCTCCATGGTGCCTGGCTGTCTTTATTCCAAACGCCTTGCAGATTAGCGGGTAAGCTGCCCTTGCGCGAAGAGGCAATTAATAAATAGCGACCATACTGATAGTAGAGATGCTCTAACGCGCGATTTAGCGTGACGTTGTCAGACGGATACCCATTCAACAATTGATCAGTAGTAATAGCATCAAGAACGCTGCGGTGGTTTTGTTTTGAGCTAGCGGATTGGCTTTGCCCAATATCCAGACTGACACGATTAAAAAGTGTTTGGTAGTCGTGAAGATGGCGCTGTTTCAATTGGGGGTAAGGATATTTGTTGGCGGCTTTATATTGCTCATTGACTCGGCTAATTGCCGACTCGCCACGATAGTTTGGGTAGCTAAGCTGATAGTTTGTTGCCGCTGTGAGTTTTAAGGTCACGCTGTCGGCACCTTTTATATGTAATTGGCCATTAGAAATGTGCAGCGATCCTCGCTTTGTCTGTGCACTTAAAATTGCCGCATATTCAAGTTGGTTGTCGTTTAGCTTGCCGCTGACTTCAACGCTTCGAGGAAACGCTGTGCGTTGTGTGTAGCTGCGATTGTCGGGTACGTTAATTCGAGCAGAGACTGTAATTGCATTTAGGTCGGTTGATGAAAGGTGCACGACCAGGCTGTTATCGGGATAGCTTACAAAATACTCACGAGTAAAATTGATACTGTTCACTGAGTAAGAAACGCGGGCTGTGGCATTGGCTAAATCGAGACTTCTTTTATAGTTGGTGTAGCTGCCATGCGTTTTAGGAAAGCTGAGGATCAAATCGCCAAACGATTGAAAACTGCCATATCCTGTTTGCTTGTGTCCTAGTTGCTCAGACACCTCGCTTGGCGTTAAATTGAGCCGTTCTCTCAATTGTTGTTGTACTTTTTTGATGGTTACGGAGAAGTCGCTGGAATTCTCTGGAAATCCGTACTGGTAATCTTCAGAAGAATTCGGGCCACCTGTCCATAGTGTTTTTTCGTTAAATTGAATTTTGTCGAGCAAGGGCTGCCCTAATATCGCTGCGCCTACTTTTCCATTACCTAATGGCAGAGCGTCATTTTCCCAATGTTCACCGGGGGTATCGAAGTGCAACGTTAGATCTGCATGTGTATTTGCGTTTTTTGACGCAAATTTTTGGGGGACCGTACTTGCCGACGCTGTTGCTGATGCGCCCAAAAAGGTTAACCATGCACAGCATAAAACCTGAGCTAAAAACACAGTGGCGTGGGATTTGGTTTTGTTGTTAACGATAACCTTTATACTGTGCATTTCTTGATTGTTATTTATTTGTGAAAATTGTTATTCTGAGGATATTGTGAAGCCGCGAAAAATTTTAGTTCTATTGGCAAAAAAGCTGTTTCTGTGCGAATAGTTAAACTTTTTTATGCAAAAAGTATAAGATTTTTTAAAGTTGCATTAATGGTTTCACGCTGAATTTCGGGGAGCTTAATTTTAACAATGTCGTTGTCATTATTTGGTTCAAGCTGTATTACTTAAATTGGATGTTTATTAGTGTCTGGTTTTGAAAATGGTTAGATTAGGATGATTGTTTTTTTCAAAAAAGCGTTACTTGTTGTGATAAGCCTTTTAGTGCTAACGCTTATTTTAGGTTTTGCAGCATTCAATTCAGCTTTTTTGAATGAGCCTTTATTGTCTTCACAAAGTGAAAATGGCAAGTATAAATGGCGAGCCGTTCCGTATTCAGATTCTAAGGAAGGAGGCCTGTCTACGATTGAAATTGCTGATGACAATTACAGCCTTAATTTCCATTTAAACTTAGTGAGTGATGACCGAGAAGGCTACAGTCCGTTTGCTTTGGCGGAAATGGTATTTTTGAATCAAAAAGGGCACCCCAATACGGTTGACCTATCCAATTACGATTCTGTTAGCTTTGATGTTAAGTGTTCCCCTAACAATATTTTAACGTTTGCCTTATACACGGTAGATGAAAACATAACGACGATTGACGACCCGCGATCACAGCGAATATCCACGCGTTACTTTAACTGTAACGACACATGGGAAAAGCATGACATCGACTTGCACTTACTCGATACACCGGAATGGTGGTACAGACAATATAAGTCGGAGTTGAGTAAACAGGATTACAACATTCAAAAAGTCGCCAAACTCTCCTTAGGCAGTTCGATTCAGAGTCCATTGAGCGAGCGAGCCAACGTAAATGTAATGAACATGGAGTTACACGGGCGCGACTGGCGATGGGTATATATCTTTATTCTTATTGCAACGATGGCTTGGATTGGAACCTGTATATGGGTGCTTAAACTGCGTACTAAAGCGCTGTTAAAAGAAGTGATAGATAAAGTAAGAAAGGATCGCCCGTTAATCGCGTATCAGCAATTGTCAATTGAGCCGCAAAAGAATCGTGAAAAAAGCGCCTTGTTGAAACTGATGGCCACTGAATATGCCAATGCCGACCTTCAAGTAGATACTGTCGTTCAACGAACGGGTATTAATCGCAACAAAATAAATGAGATATTAAAAAAAGAATTGAGCCTGACGTTTAGCGCATATTTGAATAAGTTGCGCCTGAATGAAGCGGCGCGACTACTTGCTGATAACAAAGCAGTAAATGTGTCTGAAATTGCTTACACCGTAGGCTATAAAAACGTGCCTTATTTTAATAAGTTGTTTAAAAATGAGTACGGTTGCAGCCCCAAGGTATTCAAAGAGGCATGTGCCGATAAAAAAGAAGATACTGGCGAAACTGATACAGTTGAAGGCCATGCGATAACTCAAAAAACAGCGAAGACGCGCTTAATTAGAAAAAAACTCGCCTCAAATTAGCACAAGATGCGAAGCACGTTAGTGTTCTGATTTGAGCGATGGTTTACCTATAAAAAGAGTGGGGGAACTGCTTTCGCCGATCTATTTAAAGCCCTATCAATTCTTTTATAATCCGCTCAACTACATTTAACTATTTACTCGGTGGCAAAGCTTGCCAGTGACTCTATCCGTTCACCACGTTTGTTACCATCCATCACAAGGGTTTTAACCAGTCCGCCATCACTGTTATCAATGCCTTCAAAGCGGATGCTACTGCCGTTGTTGGCGAAGAAGTAGCCGTTGTCGGTATCTAACTCAAGATATAACTGAGACATAAAGCCTTTATCTGCGCCGCCATGGCCAAAGCCCAGAATTTCACCGTTTTCATTCATATTGAAAAAAAGCCTAAGCCAACATAAGGGCCTCATGGGTTGGCGTATTGTTGGTTAAAATTACCCCATCAATCAGTCTCCTATGTGAGTTAAACAATAAGGACGGCAGTGCCAAAGCGGCAGAACGCACTGCGACACTTCGAAAAGTAATTTTTTATTCTTGATAGAAAATTCTTCCTGTGGGCTTAAAAATCGGTATGTTGTTGCGGGTATTCGTTATAGCTGAGGAGCCGAAATGCAAGAAGCCACCAAATCTGAACCATCGTTGACGGAAGGCGCTATTGTCGGTCATATGGTGCGGCTTGCTATCCCGGCATCAACGGGCATGATCTTCAATACATTGTATAACCTGACTGATATTTGGTTTGCGGGCTATTTGTCCGATAACGCACTTGCCGGTTTATCCATTGCTTCCAGCGTTTTCTTCTTACTGCTATCTATTGGTATTGGCATTCAAACTGGGGCTTCTGCAATGATTGCGCCGGGGGCGGGCAGGGGAGAAACCCACGAAGTGAAAGGCTGGCTAGATAACGTTAGCGGCCTTGCCATCGCCTTTAGCGCGGTGTCGTGTGTTTTAGGTTATTTTGCTGCCCGCCCGCTAGTGGTTTTACTTGGCGCTGAACCTCATATCGAGCCCCTTGCGATGGAATATTTATGGGTAACGGTGACGGGTTCAGTAGGCTTCACCTTATCTTTCGGTGCGGCGGGCGCGTTAATGGCACTAGGCGATACCAAATCTAACCGAAATGCACTCATGATTGGTTTTTTTGCTAATTTTGGGCTGAACCCCTTCTTTACTTTCGTACTCGACTTAGGGGTAAGCGGTATAGCGCTAGCCACAGTGGTGATTAAGTTTGCCACCGCGTTTTACCTATTCCGCGTATTGATGAAGCGTTTAAACATATCGATAATGCCCACTTTTGATAAAGAGCGTTGGCAAAAGCTACTTAAACAAATTGTGCCCGCTAGCTTCAATATGCTCACCATTATTTTAGGTGGTTTTATTACTGTGGCACTAATCGGTCAATTTGGTAGTGAGCATGTGGCAGGGTATACCGTTGGGCTGCGTCTAGAGCAGGTGTTGTTACTTCCAGCGTTAGGGTTAAATAGCGCGGTAATGGCCATAGCGGGCCAGAATATGGGCGTAAATAACTACGACCGCGTGGCTGAAACGTATCGCAAGGGGTTATTAATCGGTTTCTTTATGGCGATAGTGTCTATTCCCGTTATGTATTTTCTATCGCCGCTGGCAATGAGCCTTTTTACTAACGACAGTGCCATTAAAAATACAGGAATAACGTATCTTAGAATTGATACATTAGCCTTTTATGCTTACGTGGTCTTGTTTCAAAGTGTGGCTATATTGCAGGCAATGCAAAAACCTATGTTTCCCATGTATTTAGGTATTGCGCGTCAACTCATTGTGCCCGCTTCAATAAATTATGTGCTGATTATAGTGTGGGGCTACCCCATGGTGTCTATGTTCTACACCATCGTTACTGTGGTTATTTTAAGCGCTATCATTGCATTCTTTTATACCAGAAGAGAGATAAACGGGTTTAAGTGCAGATAGCGCATGTAGCGTAAATAGTATTAAGAGTAGCTCAGCTGTACTAGCAACCAGAGGCGGGTTAATAAAATAGGCATTGGGATAAATAAGGTGATGTGGTGGTTACACGATGAATTGTCTTGTATTCAATCTTGAAGGTTTATTTAACAGTAATGTTATGGGGAACAGGCCGAAAATTTACCCAACGTTTCGATACCTCTTATAAGCGCTTACACTTTTAAGAGGTATCAATTTGGCAGTGTTATTTCGACTGGCGTTTGTCCAGTACATATTGAACGGCCATTCTGGCAACGCCTGCTCCAATACCTGACACTACAGCCCACGTTACGGCCTCTTTAAAATCTGTGTTTTCACTTCCTTTGTCTTTCGGGGAGGGGGCGTTAGTTACCTTTTCCCACGACTTTTGAAGCGTTTTTCTTGCTAGAATTCCCGCAGATGCAGCGGCAAGCCCGATACCTACGTTCGTAATGCGTTGTTTATTGCTCATAATGGTCTCCATTGATGAAGCGTAAATTAAAAAAAACAGCCATTCATCAAATGACTAATGGCTGTTTAATGCAGACTCTCGCAAAGTCTTAAAACCAATTTTTTAATTCGGCTTTCGTTTAACTTTTACCCCTGACCATATTCATAACAATTGAAATGATCAGTAGGATAACGAAAACACCGAATATAATTTTGGCGATACCCGCTGCAGAACCAGCAATTCCACCAAATCCTAAAACTGCCGCAACTAATGCAACTACTAAAAATATTAAAGCCCAACGTAACATAATGTATCCCTTCAGTTTGTGAGTTACGATTAAAGCTGCAAACCATAGGCCTACTTTGCCAAATTTTTTAGGTTGTTGGTTAAAATAGCGTCAGAATGCGGCTTGTAGCCTGATTGTAACGAAAGAAAGGTAACGCGTTTTTGCGCAGTAATAATCGCAACAACAAAATTTGCTAACTAACTTACGAATAAAATTGTAAATATTTCTCAAATAAAGGGGGCAACAGTCACCACTGCTTTTTGTTTGGCTTATTTAGAATAACGAAGCGCATCGTTGAGGTTTTCAAAAGCAAAAACTTGGGGGTATTTCTACCACTAAACGTTGCTCTGTTATTCGCTTTAATAAAGCTTCTCCGTCGTTCATAAGACGCTGCAAACTAGATACGGCTGTGATGTTGAGTTCAATCAGGTACGCCAAACGGCGTACCTTTTGTGGCATCAAAGTGTGCCCAGTCGTTATCTAGTGGAAGCTCTGCGCCTACTGAAAAGTCGTGCGCTGCTAGTTTATCAAACGTGTTGGTATTGATAATGGCACCCTTACGCATTTATCGTAGTTGAAGCGTCACGTTTATCTAAGTAACCGCTGTACTTTGTTACCACTAACGCAGACACAGAAATAGCAGCGCCTATCCATGCGGTATCAGACAGTTCCATGCCCTCTACAATGGCACCGCCAACAATTGAACCTACCGCAATACCAATGTTGAACGCTGCAATGTTTAGCCCTGAAGCAACATCTACCGCATTTGGTGTGAATTTTTCCGCCAACTGCACAACATAGACTTGAAGGCCAGGTACGTTTCCAAATGCAAACGCACCCCACACTAGAATAGTAATCACTGCAGCAATTTTGTGACCCATGGTGAAGGTTAGGGCGAATAAGATAATGGCCAAAGCGCTGAAGATAATAGTGAGCGCGCGAATAGGGCCTTTTTTATCAGCTAATTTGCCACCGTATATATTTCCAACAGCAACTGAGACACCGTAAACCAGCATGATCAAGCTAATCGCAGAAGGCGCGAATCCTGATTCTTGTTGCAAAATAGGCGCAAGGTAAGTGAACGCGGTAAAGGTACCGCCATACCCTAGAATGGTCATTAGGTATACCAAGACTAAACGGGGCTGAACCAATACTTTCATTTGCTCGCCTAACGACGCAGGTTTACTCTGTTTTAAGTTGTTTGGCACAAGTAACGCACTGCCAATAAGTGCAATAGTGCCTAGTGCAGATACCACTAAGAATGTGGCTCTCCATCCAAAGCTTTGTCCAATCCACGTGCCAAGCGGTACACCTGTTACCAAGGCAACGGTAAGGCCGGTAAACATAATAGCAATGGCACTGGCTTCTTTTTCTTTAGCAACCAAGCTGGTGGCGATAGTAGAGCCAATTGAAAAGAACACACCATGGGCAAGGCCAGTTAAGATACGCGCCACTATTAGGCTTTCGTAACTAGGTGCCTGCCAAGCAAGGATATTACCGGCAACAAACAAAGCCATAAGACTTAGCAGTACATGTTTTCTGTTCCATTTACCGGTTAATGCAGTTAATACAGGGGCGCCAACAGCCACGCCAACAGCGTAAAGGCTAACGAGTAATCCCGCGCTGGGTAGGGTTACGCCAAGATCCGACGCTATCGTGGGCACTAACCCCACAATCACAAATTCGGTAGTACCAATAGCAAACGCACTTAACGTTAACGCAAATAATGCAATAGGCATTGTTAATCCTCACAAAAGTGGCTCAAAAGAGCCGTTATTTAAGTGCACACAGTGTGACGATTAATTTGTTTGTGAAAAACAGCACTAATAACAAAACACTTTTGCGGTTCTTGAAAATATAAATAGTGGGGCAGAATACTTTTTGCCTGAAAAGTACTCTGCTCTCATTTTTATTGTATTGACCAAATTTCGCACTTTGTTACAAGTTTTCAATTAACATACAAGCCATTACGGCGTAGTCTGAAAGTTGAACAATATAAAACTAAAGGAATGTTCATGCTCAGTATTATCGGCCTTACCAAAACGTATCCAAATGGGGTTAAAGCCCTGAACGGTATAGACTTGTCAATTCCCAAAGGAATGTTTGGGTTACTAGGGCCGAATGGTGCTGGGAAATCATCATTAATGAGAACCATTGCCACGTTGCAAACACCTGACGCAGGCTCCATTCAGTTTGACGATATCGATGTTCTGGCCGATCCCAATGCGCTGCGCCAGCGTCTTGGGTATCTGCCACAGGATTTCGGCGTTTATCCGCGCATTAGTGCTGAAAAATTGCTAGACCATCTTGCGGTATTAAAAGGAATAAACAGTAAGTCAGACCGCAAAGAGGCGGTAGAAAGCCTATTAGTTCACACAAACTTATGGCAACACAGAGATAAAGCTGTGAGTGGTTATTCTGGTGGTATGCGTCAGCGCTTTGGTATTGCTCAGGCGTTACTTGGCGACCCCGACCTTATTATCGTTGATGAGCCTACGGCGGGACTTGATCCTGAAGAGCGTAACCGGTTCCATAATTTGCTGGTAAGCCTAGGTGAAGAGAAGGTCATCATATTATCTACTCACATTGTTGATGATGTGTCTGAACTTTGCCCGAAAATGGCGGTGTTGGGGCAGGGCCAAATCTTAATGGAAGGCAACCCAATAAGCCTGACACACGAACTGGCAGGGCGCATCTGGCGCAAACAGGTTAGCCAAGAAGAGTACCGCGAACTCGAACAGCACCTTAATATTATCTCGGCTCGTCTAATTGCCGGAAAGCATGTTATTCATGTTATGGCAGACACACCGCCAGAGGGCTTCGAACAGGCGCCGGCTAACCTAGAAGACGTATATTTCTCTACGCTGCATAACAGCCGCGCTGCGACTGCTGCGTAAGGGAGAATAACGATGTTTTTGAACAGCCTCACTTTTGAATGGCGATATTATCTTCGCCAACCCTCATTTTACGTCACCATGCTGGCGTTTTTCCTATTGCCCTTTATGGCTACAACCACCGACAATGTGCGTATTGGTGGCGGTGGTAACGTACTCTATAACGGCTCGTTTGCTATCACTCAAACCACGCTAATCATGAGTATTTTTGCGTTATTCCTGCTGGTTAACTTTGTTTCCGGTACGGCTACACGCAATCACTCCAGCAACATGGGCGAACTAGTCTATACGCGACCCATTACACCGCTGCCGTATCATTTAGGCCGTTTTTTTGGCGCCTATCTGGTCAGCCTTTGCGTATTTGCTATGGTC
The DNA here is from genome assembly GCF_902506055.1 of Alteromonas sp. 38. Lineage (NCBI taxonomy): Bacteria > Pseudomonadati > Pseudomonadota > Gammaproteobacteria > Alteromonadales > Alteromonadaceae > Alteromonas > Alteromonas sp. 38. Next base: position 3,428,991 of record NZ_LR733300.1, on the reverse strand, counting down.
CCCATCGCTATTTTATTAGGCTCGTTGATGCCTTGGATAGATCAGGAACGGATAGGGCCCACGAACTTAAGCTTCTATTTGACCACCTTTTTCTACTTCTCAGTGCCCAGCATGCTTGCATTGGGAATGATATTTTACGCTATTGCCCAGCGCCTTCGCTCAATGATGGCGGCGTATCTGGTAGCCATGGGGATCTTTATTTTTTACCTTATAAGCGGAGTGGTAACGTCTGAGCCGGAATTCCGCACTATCGGTGCACTGTTAGACCCATTTGGCCTGCGCACCTATGGAGAGGTAACCCGTTATTGGACCGTATTTGATAAGAACACCGCCGTTGTGTCGTTAGAAGGTGTGTTGTTACAAAACCGTTTGATTTGGCTTGGCATAGGCGCGGTTATTTTGGCAACCGTCGGCAGCATTTATCAAATGCGCTGGCAGCAGAAAGCCCGTAAAGAGAAGCCCACAAAAGCATCAAAAATTCCACCACCACAAAGCCTGAACCTAACCATAAAATCGCAGCATGGCGAACAGCTTAGTAAGTTACTAACCCGTATCGGCTTCGAAATGCGCCAAGTAATGTTTAGCCCTGCGCTGCTTGTGCTAATGATATTCACGCTGTTCAACCTTACTGCGTTGTACTTCGTGCCTATTGGGGGCATTTACGGCACTTCAAATTGGCCGTTGACTTACAAGATGGTCGAATTCATTCGCGAAAGTTACGGGCTGATGATGCTTATCGTCATCACCTACTATAGTGGTGAAATTGTCTGGCGCGAGCGTGGATCGGGGATGGGCGATATTATCGATTCTACACCTGCGTTTAACCTTGTGTTCTGGGTATCTAAGCTGCTTGCGATGTGGGCAGTAACCGCTTTGCTGTTCGCAATTGGTATTGCTTTTGCGGTCATTTATCAGGCTACGCAGGGCTACTTTGATTTTGATTTCGGCACCTATCTAATTGGGATCTATTTTGTGTCCTGGGTACCGTGGGCGCTACTGGCCGTGTTGGCATTCTTTATTCAGGTGTTAAGCCCGAATAAATTTGTGGGTATGCTGCTGTTTGTGGCTTACTTCATTATTAGCTTAGTGTTTGCTGAGCTTGGGCTTGAGCATAATATGTGGAGCTTTAGTGACGCCCCACAAGTGCTGTACTCAGACTTAAACGGCTGGGGCTGGTTCTTAGGGCCATTTGCTTGGTATATGCTTTACTGGAGCGCGCTATCGCTGGCTCTTTTCACTGTAGGTTATGCCATGTGGCAGCGCGGGCCGGAAGTTTCACTAAAACACCGTTTCAAGCTACTGGGTTATCAGTTAGGTACTTCCGGAAAAACGGTGTTGGCGGCAAGCCTCATCGTATTCGTGCTTACAGGTGGCTACATTCATTATAATACCAAGGTAGTGAATACGTATCTTACACAAGATGAAGGTTTCGAGTTACAGGCTGAATACGAACGGCAATTCGCTCAGTACGAGGACGATTTTATTCCGGTGGTAACCCGTGTTAATGCGAATGTTGATATTTATCCCGAAGCCCGCCGTGTCGAAGTATCTGCAGACATTACAGTAAGCAATCCATTTAATGAGCCCATTTCGCGCACCCTAATTTCCGTGCCTCAATTCACTACTGAGTGGGGTATCGTTATTCCCGGCGCGCAAGTTAGCGAACGTTTCGACTCACTCTCTGCAGCATGGATGACGTTTGAAGAGCCTTTGATGCCAGGCGAAACCCGAACCGGAACCGTGTCAGTATTGCGTGAGCATAAGGGCTTTAAAGACGGTAACTTCGATCTTCAAGTGGCTGAAAATGGGACTTTCATCGACAATTACTCGCTGTTTCCTTCTTTCGGGTTCAATCCACAATACCTGATTGCAGATAGGCACGAGCGACGCAAGCGCGATCTGCCAGAACGCCCTCGTTCATATCAATTGGAAGATTCCTCACGCTACGCTGAAAGTGGCTTTGGTAAAGGCGTAACCTTTATCGACTTTGAAACTACCGTGTCTACTAGCAGCGATCAGATTGCTATCGCACCTGGTTACTTGCAAAAAGAGTGGCAGGAGAACGGGCGTCGCTATTTTCATTATAAAATGGATGCCCCTATCGTGAATTTCTTCTCATACCTCTCGGCACGCCATGACGTTAAAAAGGACGCTCACAACGGTGTAAATATCGAGGTGTATTATCACCCAGAACATAACTGGAACGTGGATGTGATGGTACAAAGTGTGAAGGATTCACTGGATTATTTCACCAACGCCTTTGGCCCTTATCAACACCGACAGATGCGCATTATAGAGTTTCCAGGTTATCGCTCGTTTGCACAGAGCTTTGCTAATACCGTGCCGTACTCGGAGGAAATTGGTTTTATCGCGGATTTGCGCGACCCGGAAGATATAGACTACGTGTACTATGTTACGGCACATGAAGTTGCACACCAGTGGTGGGGACATCAGGTAGGGGCGGCGAATGTGCAGGGGCAGTCTATTATTATTGAAAGTTTGTCTCAGTACAGTGCCATAATGGTGCTGCGTGAACGCTTTGGCGAAGACAAGATGCGCCGCTTCCTTAAATACGAACTCGACCGTTACTTACGCGATCGCGGCAGCGAGCTTATTGAGGAAATGCCGTTCATGCGTAGTGAGAATCAGCAGTATATTCACTACCGCAAAGGCTCGGTAGTCATGATGGCTATTCTCGACCGTTTAGGGGAGGAACGTGTTAATACCGCGCTTAAAAACTTCTTAGAGGAGTATAAGTTCAGTGATAACCCGTATCCGACTACGCTAGATCTTCAAGCTGCGCTAAACGCCCAGGCCACAGAAGAAGAGCAGCAGTTTATTGCCGATTTGTTTGAGCGCATCACGCTATATGACTTGAAAATGTTGTCAGCAGACGCAGAACAAACCAGCGACGGTAAGTTCGAAGTGACCATGACCGTTGCGGCTGCGAAATTTGAGGCTGATGGCGCGGGGCGTGAGACTGAAGGCGCAGTGAATGAGTACATCGATATCGCGTTGTTTAGCGGCGATCCCGAGGACGTGTCTGGCGACACCAAAGTGCTTTACAACCAGAAGCACAAGCTCGTTAGCGGAGAAAATACTTTTACCGTTACGGTGGAAGAAAAGCCTGCCTATGTGGGGGTAGACCCCTTCGTGAAAATGATCGACAGGGACAGCGGCGATAACGTAATTCAACTTTAAGTAATAGAAGTGGAATAAAAGGGGTCAGAGTACATTACTATAAAAGTACTCTGACCCCATTTTTTCATTAATCACAATTAATAACTTGCGTATAACCTTTACAAAACTCGTCCTCTAGCGCCACTTCTGAAAATCCATATTCATCATCCTGATACCGTCTTTCCACTGAGCCAGACCAATTGAACGTATTAGATTCGAGATAAACGAAGTAAGCACTGGCTTGTGTTTCTAAAATCTTTTTAGTTGAGTTGGGTGCTATACTTATCCAGCCTTCGATTTGCCAATCGTCCTCTACAAAAGTAAGAACAGATAAAGTTTCGTCGCATAAATTTTTCGCTTTTATCGTATTGAAAAGGTTATTTGCTGCCTTGATTAACTCACCGTTGTCGTATTTCCCATAAATTGTTTTTCAATGGGCTTCATCATATAGCTGCCACACGCCGTGCATCTCATTCGCCAAATACTTTCCTGCTTTTAAAATTCTGCCATTTTCATCGAGCTTTTGATATTTTCCTGACTTGTATTCATTTATATAGGTAGTTTCTTCGGCTAAGTTACCATTCGAATGGTATTCATAATCTCTCCACATACCCTTCTTGAAACTCCTAAGGCCGCTTTTTAAGCCGTTGTAGGTCTCTGTATGAGTTTCTTGTTGGCCATTGCTGTAAAACGTGTTCACCTCGCCTGGGCCAATTTCTTCTCCGTTCTTGACGGTGTATTTTTTAAAATTTCGTTGTTAGGCGTTAGATACAGAAATTCCCCTTCTTACTCACCATCAACAAAACTGCTTTTAACTGCGATATTACCGTTTGGATGATAGCTAATGAAGGTGCCTGATGTATTTTGACTGATAAATTGGTCGGCAAACAGCTCGGCGTTATACATGATGTAATAGTAGAAGTTTTCTTTCCTTATCAAACTCTATTGTAACTTCAGTCTTAATTTTACGGTTGCTGTAATATTCCTTGTAAGTCAATTGCGGCAACGTTGACGACCCTGAAATGCGTGTGTGCATATCGCCATTTTCATAATACTCATTAAATACGAAGTCACCCAGAAACTTTCCATTTTCAATGGTAAAGCTTCTCGACAATAAACCGGGGGCGACATAACCCACTACTGTGAAGTTCTCAAACCCCGGTTTTTCAGGAACGGTAACTAACCGAGTTTCTAGCTCACCGTTTTTAAATTATCTTCTGTAGTTGGCTATGATATCGCCATTTTTTTCTATATAAAATCCTTCGAACTGGAGTTGACCATTATCATGATATTCCCTTTCTACTTCTTGAGCGTAAGTAAAACAGTCTTAAAGACAGCTTAATAAACGTTCAAACCCATTTATGATTTTAAAATTGAGCGAGTAAGTGATTTGATAGGAAGCCATCTGCTGCCATTTTCATAGCAAAAATTATGATGTTGGCAAAGAAAGCTGAGTGTTGATAAATATCATTAGCAAAACACGCTATAATGGCTGATAAATGTAAATAGGAATGAATATGAAAGTCTGTGGTGTAGATTTAAAAGGTAACGAAGCGAATGTGTGTCTATTGTCGTTAATAGATGGTTTGTTTCATGTTCCCGACTGCCGTACACGCCGGTTAACGTTAGCCGATACCAGTGCTAAAGGGCTCAAAAGCTTTCAAAGTACTTTCGCTAAACTTGTTGCCGACTACAAAATTGATGCTGTGATAATTCGCCAGCGTCAAAGCAAAGGTAAATTTGCTGGAAGCGCTATTGGCTTCAAATTAGAAGCGGTTATTGAATTGATTGAAGGGTTAGATGTTGTTGTATTTAGCTCAACTGATATTAAAGAGTCTATACGCAGAAACCCAATTGCAGTGCCTTTTGCCGAAACGGGTTTGAAGCAGTTTCAAGAACCTGCCTTCACTACCGCTTATGCATGGTTAATGCATAACGAATACGCTTCGCAAGCAGAATAGAATAAAAGGAGCCGGGTACATTACTTTTTCAAAAATATTCGACTCCTTTATTTACACTGGCAATATGGTCTGAATTTGCTGATAATCAAATTTTTAAACTATTCAAAGATATAATGGAAACTCGACTCCCTCTGTACAAAAAATTGTTGGTGATGTGTCGTATTGAACCTGGCTGCCTTGGCCCGCAAGGAGCAGACTATGTCGAGGAATTTTGTGTTTTTGCAAAACAAAAACTGAAAGACAACCGCGGTCATTGTTTGCGTTGGGTTGTGAAACCCCGTTACGATAAATCACTTCCTGAGCTAGAATTTCAAATGAAAAACATTACTGTGTCGCGTGAGAATGCAGACAAGTATATGAATAGTTTTGATATCGATATTGATGTTTTCGAAGAAGAGTTGGAAGAGACCCTTGCCGATTTAGTTGATGTGTTTTTTGAGCGATGAAAGTGCTGAAATAATGGGGGCAGGGGACATTCCTTAACGTAGGTTATCTAAAGTGTACTATCTGTTTAACGTACTCTGACTCCATTATTTCCTTTTCCTGAACTAGCGGCGCTTTCTACGACCTTTTGAACGGCCTTTAACCTTTGGTTTATCGTCAGCTTCAAAATTTCCGTATAAGTCTTCTTCTACCTTAGCAGCAGGAGGCTTAGGTTTTGGCTTTGGCGTAAACCCAGTAATAAATGTCTTTTTAAATTGCCTGCCAAGAAGACGTTCGATTGATTTCAATTGTTTGGCTTCATCGTCGCTGAAAAGTGATATCGCTAAGCCCTTTGACGATGCTCTACCCGTGCGTCCTATTCTATGAATATAGTCTTCAGCTACATAGGGGAGGTCAATATTAATCACGCATGGCAATTGCTGAATATCAATGCCTCTAGCGGCTAGGTCTGTTCCAATAAGTACTTTAATAGTGCCGCTTCTAAAACCATTTAACGCCAATGTGCGTGCTTGTTGCGTTCTGTTTGCATGAATAGACTCGGCAACAATACCTTTCGCTTCGAGTTCATTCCTCAAGCCATCTGCGCCTCGTTTAGTGCGCGTAAATACCAATATTTGAGACCAGTCATTGTTTTCAATAAGGTGAATGAGAAGCTCGTTTTTTCGCTCTTTGTCTACCGGATGTAATACTTGCGTGATTTTCTCGATATGATCATTGGCCTTTGCTAACTCAATAGTCATAGGGTTGCTCAGCATCGTGTTTGCTAATGTTTTAATTTCTTTTGAAAATGTGGCGGAAAATAGCAGGGTTTGACGTTTTTCAGGCAGAAGCTTTTGTATGTGATGAATATGGTCAACAAACCCTAAATCCAACATGCGGTCAGCTTCATCTAACACCAATATTTCAAGAAGATCGAAGTTGATTGCACCTTGCTCGTATAAGTCTACCAAACGCCCTGGCGTTGCGATGAGAATATCAACACCTTGCGCTAACGCATATTTTTGAGGTTCAATCCGCACGCCACCAAACACGGCCGTTGAGCGGACTTTTAAATTCTGGCTATATTGTTCTACGTTTTGGGCAACCTGTGCGGCAAGCTCTCGAGTTGGAGCTATGATCAGGGCTCTTATACAATTGGGTTCTGGGCGTGGCATATCTGCCAATAGCTGCAAAATAGGCAGTGAAAAACTCGCTGTTTTCCCCGTTCCTGTTTGTGCTATCGCGATAAGATCTTGCTTACTCAATATTGCTGGAATAGCTTCCTGTTGAATTGGTGAAGGCGTGATATAGCCTTTTTCAGCAACGGTGTTTACAAGTTCGGTACATAAGCCTAAAGCGCAAAATGACATAGAGGGAAGCCCGCGAGGTATTAACATTGGCGCCATAATACTTGAATAATAGGGGCAGAGTACACAGTCTACGATAAAGCACACTGACCCAATTTATCAGGAAACAATCACCAGAAAAAACAGCAGGCGTTGATAGGTGGACAACGCCGATGATATTAGCAGTAAAGCCTTAGATAGGGGGGGAAACTACCTTTTCACGAAGCTAGAACCCTAACTTCAATGCTATCCTTTGCATCCACTATTAACAGTCATATTAAACTCCTTAGTTATTATATTATTTTAAACTATTTTGGTAATTGCAGCCAATAAAAATAATTATATAATTCATTGGGTTAGTTGAATTTTAAGTGTATTGAATCTAAATCAACCCTCAAATTTGAGAAACTGCCGATTTCCACCATTTCTTGATGTACCGTCTTCTGTTCCTGAGATACGGGCCCTACCTGAGTGTCGGTCCTCGTTTTATAATCTACTAACAAAGGACGACTTAACTGACTAGATACATAAACGTCATAAATATCTGTGAAAAATGAGGGGGTTATTTTGAAACTCTCTTTTTTATCAACCCATAAATCGTAGTTGATTATTATTTCAGCAACCTCTCCTGGGGCAAGTTCAATGTCGTACTTCCTCTTATAAGGCTCTGAGCCTTTCAATATTCGGCCAGTCTCTACAACGTTCGATTTACCATTTTTTCGGATTAACTCACACCGAGTTATTCTTCCCCAATTTTCGTGGTTAGGACTTTTTAATACGGTATCATCTGTGTAGACCTCTAAAATGCCAAACTCGTCTTTCAGTGGAGTAGAGTGATGCATGTTGAGTATCTCGAATTTAGAATAGATTGAAAGGTTCAAGAAACCACTGTCTTCTTCTAATACAGAGATTTCCTTTTTTGCGGAAATCAATTTGCAAGAATTCTCGTTAAACTTTTCCTTTAGAAACTCCATAAGAGAGCCATTGTGGGGAACATCTCTAAATAAAAAGTTAATTTTGTTTTCGATACATTCTTCTTTGGGCGAAATAGTAAATAGAAGTGAGACTATTGCACCAACAAAAAAGAAAAACCAAAAATCTTGCGCTGCTGAAGCATAAAATGAAATGGTATATGAGTCACTAACGGGAACTTCTTTTGCTACCCACGTTATATCTTGGAGGTAAATACCCTTATAAGCTCCAATAACCAATAGTCCAAACCCGTAGATAACCAGTACGATAAAAACTGATATAGCGCGATGCGTTACCAGCCAATCCCAAACAGCCCTCATAAGTTCCCTCTATAATTATTTTAAGATTTATGACCTACTTTAAATACTATATCTAAAATTAATTGTAATTATAAGTTCATTAAGAATGGTGAAACTCAGCGCCTCTTCTCCCTAAAAGTAGTTTAGCCCTACTTATGGCCTTTTTGACCCGCTAAGAATAAGTTTTTGCCCTATCATCCATGTGCAAACAGGCATAGTATCGTAATGAACAATCATCAGTGCATATCTCTATGTTAATACTTAAACCTAATTGCGAATGCTGTAATGCATCTTTACCTGCTAACTCAGCAAATGCCTATATTTGCACTTACGAATGTACGTTCTGTGAAGATTGTTTAAAAGGAATTTTGCAAGGAGTTTGCCCTAACTGCGGCGGTGACTTGCAACGAAGGCCTATACGCCCCGTAAAAGCGTATCGTCCGGGTTTGGGTTTGCAGCATCATAGTGCAAGTAACGAGAAGGTCGTCGGACAACTCAGTGAGCAAGAAATCACTACATTTGTAGACAAAATGAAACATATTCCGGCGCATCAACGCTAATCAATTAATATCAGCGAAAAAGGGTAGGGTATGTTAGGAAAGGATTTATTGATCGCTATATTTATTGTGGTGGTATGGGGCGTAAATTTTGTTGCTATTGCTTGGGGGTTAGAAGGTATGCCTCCTTTATTAATGGGAGGCTTGCGTTTTTTATTAGTCGCATCGGTGGGGGCGTTATTTTTCAAACGACCGAACACCCCGTTTATATGGTGGGTGGCCTATGCTGTGCCCATTAGTTTCCTGCAATTTGCATTTTTATTTTCAGCTATGGCCTATGGGATGCCCGCTGGGTTAGCGTCGCTTGCGCTGCAAGCACAGGCGATGTTTACCATGATTTTTGCTATGTTTTTTCTAAAAGAATCAATAAAAAATTATCAGGTGTGGGCCTTTTTTATTGCCGCGTTTGGCTTAACTTTTATCGCACTAAGTAAGGATGAACATAGCATCACAGCCCTTGGGTTCGGTTTAACCATGGCGGGTGCGGCAAGCTGGGCATTGGGTAATATTAGCGCAAGAAGCATTAGCAATCGGGGCTTTAATTCGAACGTAAATTTAGTGGTATGGAGTGCATGGGTACCGCCTATTCCATTTTTCATCGGCAGTTATTTTATTGAAGGGCCAGAGCTAATTATTACTAGTTTAAGTGGGTTTAGTTGGGTGTCGTTTGGTGCTTTACTGTATCTGGCGATTGGGGCCACCATTACGGGGTATGGGCTTTGGAGTTATCTATTAACCCGTTATCCGGCTGGCCAAATTGCCCCTTTGTCATTAGGCGTTCCTATTGTAGGGCTAAGCTCTGCTGCGCTCATGCTTGGTGAAAGTATTACGCCTATGCAGTGGTTGGGTATTATTTTGGTATTGTTTGGCCTGCTACTTAATACCTTTGGTGGGCGCTTTCGCCGTAAAGCAGCGGCGGTGAGTTTATAATGACCGATTCTGCTGCCACTTTTGAAACTAATGCTAATACAAAGGCCGACACCGAAATAATACCCATCTATATAGTATTGCTACCAGAGCTGTTGATGTTAGATGTGGTGGGGCCAGCAGAGGTTTTTGCTTATGCAAATCGCTACGGAAAAAACCATTTTAAACTGTATTTTGTTGGGCCGCAGACTTCGCTTAAAAACTCACTTGGTATGAAGTTGTCGGTAGACTCTCTGCCAACTACCGTTGAACCAAATGCTTGGCTATTAGTAACCGGCATGGTGGGTAATGAAATTAAGCTTGATACGCCTTCGCTTCATAAGGTGTGTGGGTGGTTAGCACAACATCAATTTGCCAAAGTGATCAGTGTTTGTGCGGGTGCGTTGGTGTTGGCGAAAGCCGGGTTGCTGAATAATAAAAAATGCACCACACACTTTATGCATTGCAATGAGTTATCTGCTTTACTCACCGCTAAACAAGTACTTGAAAATCGATTGTTTGTGCAAGATGGCAATGTGTATACGAGTGCTGGCGTATCAGCTGGAATTGATTTGGCGCTTCACTTGGTACAGCAGCACGTTGGCCCCCAAGTATCTGCAAAGATAGCCAGACAAATGGTTTTGTTTATTCGCAGAGGTATGCAAGATCCTAGTTTGTCACCGTATCTGGAGCACAGAAACCATTTACAGCAAAGAATTCATAGAATTCAAGATAAGATTCAGCAAGACCCCGCTAAAAATTGGAGTGTAGAAGAACTGGCTGATTTAGGGCATTGCAGTAAACGCCACTTTGCACGCCTATTTAAAGACAGCACCGGCATTACTAGTAAAGAGTATATTTACAAATTGCGATTGAGTTTAGCCCAGCAACTCTTGCAGCACTCGCCGTTACAGGTAGAAGAAATCGCCCAGCGGTGTGGGTTTGAAGACCCAAGGCAGTTTAGGCGTCTTTGGGCTAGATACCACAATAGCCCGCCATCATCCTATCGGTAGAGTGATGACGAGCTGTGAAAAAAGGTAAAATTAGCTGATGTTAGCGCAAGTGAGCCGTACCCAATAAACACGCGTAAACATCGTTATTAATCATCATTTGCGTGCCACATTTAGGTGTGACAAGTATTACGCGAACCTTTTACAAGGTTAACAACGACCATGCGAAAACCTAACACGCGACAAAAGCTGACTCTTCTTTTTACCATTCTAGCAACCTCCTTCGGTGCGTCGGCTCAGCCTGATTTTCCAACTCAGGTTGAGCTGAAAGGCAGTAAGGGCACGATGCTTGTCGGAAAAGCAATAACATCATTCGAAAACCCTTGGGCAATGGCATTTTTACCTGATGGACATAGTTTAGTAACAGAAAAGGCTGGCACACTATGGTTACTTGATAAAAACCAACAAAAACGCTTTGCAGTAACCGGCACTCCCAACGTTAAAGCGCGAGGGCAAGGTGGTTTAGGTGATGTAATTGTTCACCCTGATTTTAAAACGAATAGCACCATCTATATTTCCTACATAGAGCGCGATCCTAAAGACGATGCCTACAGTGGGGCTGTGATTGAGCGGGCAACGCTAAATATTTCTGATAGCGGCGCAAACTTGTCTGACAGAGAACTTATTTGGCATCAATCACCGAAAGTAACCGGAAACGGGCACTATTCACATCGTATGGCGTTTTCGCCGGACGGCTACTTGTTTATTACGTCAGGAGACAGGCAGAAATTTACGCCAGCGCAAAACATGGCGATGAACTTGGGAAAAATTTTGCGCTTAAATGCAGATGGAAGCGTGCCACAGGATAATCCATTTTATGGCAACGGTAGCGTGACAGAGCAAATATGGACGCTAGGGCACCGTAATCCATTGGGTATTGATTTCGACGAACAGGGGAATTTATGGTCCCATGAAATGGGCCCCCGTCATGGTGATGAGCTTAATATTATTGAAAAAGCGCGCAACTACGGCTACCCCGTTGTTTCGCAGGGCGACCATTATTCCGGTGTAAAAATACCGAATCACGAAGATTACCCGATTTATAAAGCTCCAGAAAATGCGTGGGTACCTGCTATAAGCCCAGCGGGTTTTATTATCTATAAGGGTGACATGTACAAAGACTGGAAAGGGAATGGCTTCATAGGCGGGTTGTCTTCAGAAGCGTTAGTGCGGGTTACTTTCAGTCGAGACGGTCAAAAGTGGAATGTGGAAGAGGCGGAACGTTACGAATGGGGTAAACGGGTTCGTGAGGTGGAACAAGATAACAAGGGCAACATATATGTACTTGAAGACAAAGAAGGCGGCCGTTTAATAAAACTTCAGCCCGATACCTAGCAAGTAAAACTAATTAGGGTAAATTGAAAGAGCACAAAAAAGCCCGGGTAAATCGGGCTTTGATTACCTACCAGTCCGTTAAAATGCGTAACGGGCATTCAGGCCTATAAAATCTACACCATCCCATGCTTCGTAGGTGGCACCTACCGCGATGTTGTCAGTAAAGTAATAGTATGCAGATACGCCCAAAGCCGTTTCTGACTCTTCGGCAATATCTAGGTAACCGATGTGAGCACCCAGCTCCAGTGCGTTTGTCACCATAGCGCGTACGCCGATAGTGGCACCAAAACCATTGTCATCTTCAGATTCCGAATTACCTTGAGCTGAAGCGCCCACCTCCAAGTTTTCATAGGTCACTTGGGCAAATACATCGGTGCTTTCTGTTACATTAAAGCGATACCCACCACCCAATGACAGTTGGGATAGCTCTACTTCAATGTCTAGGCCAAAAACATTTACATCTTCGCTCACATCACGATAGCGTCCAGTGAGGTAGAAACCTTCACCAAGCGTTTTAGAGAATGAGGCGTTGAAGCCTGACGGAGAAAAGTCATCGTCGTCGATTTCAGTTTGCACATAACCGAGTTCAGCAAGATCCCATTTCGGGCCTTTAGCAGTATGGTCATCAGCTAAAGCTGGCGAAGAAACCGCAATAAGTGCGACCAAAGATGCTGTTAATTTACTTCTTAATTCCATTTAAATGTCCTTATAAAATCACATTGCTTTGCGAATGCGGCGTAAATTTAGCACCTACTAAATTTTGCGTCTAGCATTTAATCCTATTTCAATTTCGTGCGGTTAAAATAAGCATTGAGCAACGGCGGGTAACGCGATAACTTTAAGTACTCTGCTCCCCTTAATTATCATCATCCGAAAAATTAATACGCGCTAACCGTTCTTGCTCTTCGTCTGCAGCTGCTTGTATTTCTTCAAGAATTGCGTCGACATCAGCATTTTCACTGTTATCTTCAAACTCACCCGTAAGGACAGAATTAGGCGTTAGGTTAGCCTCTTCAAACAGCGCCCACATTTCTTTTGCGTAGTTAGTATTCAATAGCTCAGGGGCAAACTCGCCGTAGTAACGGCGAATGTTATTAACGTCGCGAGCAAACATGGCTTCAGCACTGTTGTTGGCTGAGGCATTCACCGCTTGTGGCAAATCGATAATCACAGGGCCTTTGTCATCAACAAGAACGTTAAACTCAGACAAGTCGCCGTGAATAATGCCCGTGCAAAGCATTAGCATAATATTGTGCATCATGAGTTTATGCTGGGCTATTGCTTCTTCTTTGCTGAAGCTAACATGCCCTAATTGGGGGGCTACATCGCCGTGTTCATCCGACACCAACTCCATCAGCAGCACGCCGTCTATACAGCAGTATGTATCTGGTACACGCACGCCAGCTTCGTTTAAGCGAGATAGGGCGTCAACCTCTGCGGTTTGCCAAATCTCTTCTTCTATTTGGCGTCCGTAGCTAGAACGTTTGCCCATAGCACGTGCTTGTCGACCGCCTCGCACTTTTCGACCTTCTTGATATTGCGCCGCTTTTTTAAAGCTACGTTTAACCGCATCTTTATAAACCTTTGCGCAACGAACATGTTCACCACAGCGAACAACAAAAACATCGGCTTCTTTCCCGCTCATTAAGCGGCTTAGTACTTCATCAATTAAACCATCATCGACGAGGGGTTGTAGGCGTTTAGGTATCTTCACTCATTGCCTGCTAAATGGTGTTGGGTTTTAGTCATTGTTGATAAAGGTGCTCTGTGTTTATTTAATTTGCTTAACTAGTATACCAGTGTTGAAAATTAAGAGCAGTGAACTAGCGGCACTTTTTTCTAGCCGATCTGTTAAAGGCTAATAACCGTATGTGATTTAAGAATGGATTTCTAAATAACGGACATTGACATGAATGACAAGCAACCTGTCACACCCAGTTTGTTACTTGCTTTAACCCCTGTGGTGCTAACCCTTATTATCTTGGGTACCCAGATATTCTATTTTGGCGTATTCGAACCACACATTCCGCTAACTATCGGGCTAGCGCTAACCAGTTTGGTTGGCATGTATTTGGGACTCACTTGGGTAGATATCCGAGAAGGTATTTTTCACGTGGTTCATGTTGCTTTACCATCGGTGTCGGTCCTCATTACCGTTGGCATGATTATAGGTGTTTGGATAGCCAGCGGAACCGTTCCCACCATTATTTACTATGGGCTAAAAGCCCTATCTCCCGAAATCTTCTTGGCTGCTGGCATGATAATATGCGCAGTGGTTTCTGTTTCCTTAGGGACCAGTTGGGGAAGTGTCGGTACAGTTGGATTAGCATTAATGGGTATTGGCGAGGGCTTCGATATTCCTATGTACTGGACGGCCGGAGCGGTAGTATCTGGTGCTTTCTTTGGTGATAAAGTCTCGCCCTTATCTGACACTACAAATTTGGCCCCAGCGGTGACGGGAACCGATGTGTTTTCTCATATCAAAAATATGATGGCGACCACAATGCCGGCCATGTTAATAGCATTGGTAATTTACATAGCCGTTGGCTTTTTTGTTATCGACACGCAAAGCGTTTCATTTGAAAAAATTTCGGGTATTACTAACGCGCTACAAGATAACTTCTATATCTCTGCCTGGGCACTGCTACCTGCTGTCGTTGTAATGGCGCTGGCACTTAAGAAATGCCCGCCATTGCCCTCTCTATTCGCTGGTGTTGTAGTGGGTAGTGCAATGGCAATGATTACCCAAGGGCAGAACTTACAGTCGATATTTGATTTTGCCAATAACGGGTACTCGATTGAAACAGGTATTTCTGAGATTGATGGTTTATTAAACCGTGGTGGTATTCAGTCAATGATGTGGACTATTTCGCTTGTACTCATTGCACTAGGTTTTGGTGGCGCGCTTGAAACCACAGGGTGTTTGCGAAGTATTATTAATGCGATAAAGAGCAAAGCAACCACATTTGCAGGCACACAAACTGCCGCAGTTGGAACCGCATTTGCGACTAATTTAGTAGCTGGTGACCCCTACTTGTCAGTGGCGTTACCTGGGCGTATGTACTCACCGGTATACCGAGGAATGGGCTATTCCACCTTGAACCTTGCCAGGGGCATTGAAGAGGGGGGCACGTTGATGTCGCCACTTATTCCATGGAATGCGGGTGGAGCATTCGTGATCACTGCTCTGGGTTTAGGCGTATCTGGCGATAACCTTGAAAACCTACTGTACATTCCGCTGGCCTTTGCCTGTTGGACTGCGCCATTAATTGGTATTTTCTATGCGTATACAGGGTTGTATTCACCTAAAGCAAGCGATGAAGAGCGTGAACGTTGGAAGAGCTCCGGCGAGGCAATTGCTGAATTTAACGAAAATGGCTCTCCGAAGACGGATTAAATAAGAGCGCAAATAATGGGGGCAGAGTACTTTTCACGTAAAATGTACACTGCCCCCTTTTTTATTTTTTATAACTCATCTGCACCTATATATATTACCAATATAAATATTACTGATGTTAACGTCATGTTAGCTTAGCTCACACGTAGATCTTGATTAACATAGCGAGACAACCAAAATGAATAAATCCAAACAGCTTTTTACGCTTATCAAATCAGAAGGCGAACTAGAGGTATCTATCAAAGAGGTAGATGTGCCAGAGCCCAAGCCACACGAAGTGATTGTTAGTATGGAAGCTTCACCTATCAATCCTTCCGATATGTGGCCCATGTTCGGCCCAGCCAGCCTTGATAAAGCAACCTTTGATGCCAGCAAAAATGCCTTAGTTGCACCGGTACATCAACCATTGTTAATGCGTATTAAGTCGCGTCTTGATCAAACGTTACCTATTGGTAATGAGGGAGCGGGAACCGTTGTTGGAGCTGGTAGCAGCCCTGAAGCTCAAGCACTAATGGGTAAAACCGTTTCTATCCTTACTGGCGCAGCTTACACCGAATATGCATGTGTTCCAGCTCAAGCGTGTTTGCCGCATATGGAAAGCACAACGGCGCAGCAAGCGGCGTCTTCGTTTGTAAATCCGTTGACTGCACTGGGTATGGTAGAAACCATGCGTATGGAAGGCCATAAAGCCTTAGTACATACCGCAGCGGCATCTAACTTGGGCCAAATGCTAAACAAAATCTGCCTAGAAGAAGGTGTAGATTTGGTTAACATTGTACGTAGTCAGCAACAGGTAGAAATTCTTAAAGATTTGGGCGCTAAAATTGTGCTCGATTCTACTAGCGAAAACTTTAAAGCCCAGCTTTACCAAGCGATAGATAAAACAGGCGCAACTTTAGCCTTCGATGCCATTGGCGGCGGCGAGTTAGTAAGCGACATTCTTACCATGATGGAAGCGTCTGGCAGTAAAGATGCCAAAGGCTTCAACACCTATGGTTCTGACAGCAACAAGCAAGTGTATATATACGGCGGCCTAGATTTCTCTCCAACCATTTTGAACCGTGCTTATGGTATGACGTGGGGAATAGGTGGTTGGTTACTAATGCGCTTCCTTGGTAAATTAAATAAACAGCGCGTGGGTGAGCTTTACAAGAAGGTGGCCACTGAAATAAATACCACATTTGCGTCTTCTTACACCAAAGAATTAAGCCTTGAAGAAGCGCTTCAGCCAGAAAATGTAGCGCTATACAATGCGAAGAAGACTGGTGAAAAGTATCTGATTGTGCCAAATAAATAATGGAGCAGGGGGCATTCGTAAGTACGCGCACGCGTAGCAAGCCCCCATTTTTACCTAATATAGTGTTACCGCTTGTGGAATAAATTGATGAATCGTAGAAACTTTCTTTTGGGTATTATTGCTGGAGGTGCAGCTATAGGTGCAACCGGCATAGTATGGCTTGACGGTAAATCAAGTAGTAAAGCACTGAGTATCGATGCCTCAATTCAAACGTTAGATAAAGTAATCAAACAAGATGTATTGACGCTAGGTGATTGGGATCTTTATAAAATTCTTATTCATTGTGCGCAAAGTGTCGAATTCTCAATGTTGGGTTATCCTGAGCATAAATCCGACTTATTCAAAAATACTGTGGGCAAGATGGCCTTCTCTGTTTTTTCTGCAAGACAAGAAATGACGCACGGTTTAAGCGAAGCAATCCCTGGCGCTCCTTCAATTGAAGAACGCGGAGATATTAATTCTGCATACACTCGCTTTAGAGCGGCAATGGTTAAATTTCGCCACTACACAGGGCCATTGGCAGAGCACTTTGCTTATGGAAATCTAAACAAGCAGGAATATGAGAAAGCGCATGCCATGCACTTTTACAATCACCTCTTGGAAATAGAAACGACTTAAAACGCTCAGATTTATTACAAACTATAAGCCCTTTAATCCATAGCACTTAGAGCCGATTTATCTTATCAAAGAAAGCTGGCGATGCTTTCAAGTGACTTTTTCTGCTTTGCATGAGCTGGAATAGTGGCTTCAGCAGCGGGGTAGCCGGCAACAATCAGCATATAAGCCCGTTCATTTTCTGGACGGCTACACACTTGCGTTAAAAAGTTCATGGGCTTTGGTGTGTGAGTTAGCGTTGCCAAACCCGCATTGTGCAAGGCGGTAATCAGTATTCCCACAGCAATGCCTACCGACTCATGAACGTAGTAATTCTGGCGTTTGTCTCCGCTTTCTGTTTCGCCAGACTTCTGGCTAAAGACGGCAATAAGCCAAGGTGCTAATTCCAAGTACGGTTTACTTGAATCTGTGCCTAACGGTTTGAGGTCTTGAAGCCATTGCTTCCCAGCACGTCCTTCATAAAATCCACGCTCATGTGCTTCAGCTTGTTCCCTTACTTTTTGCTTTACCGTGGCGGAGTTAATTGCTGCAAAATGCCAAGGCTGGTGGTTGGCACCACTCGGCGCAGTGCCAGCCGTTAAAAGGCAGTTTTCGATAACCTTTTTGTCTACAGGCCTGTCGCTAAAATGGCGAATGCTGTGCCTGCGTTGCATCGTTTGCAAAAAGTCAGCGCTGCGCGACATCATTTCATTTTCTGGATATTCAACAAAGTCATCTAGCGGTGAGTGGTCGTGTGGTTGCATTATGTAGTCTCATTTCTAGAATTAATGGGGCAAAATATATTAACTGAGCACATTAACCGAATACTTGAGATGAGTACATTAGCCAGAGCCTTTTAAGCGAAGTTTTGCGTTTCACTCAATGGCACCGTGGTTTGATGGCCTGCCTTCCCATCGCCTTCCAGTCCGCTTGTACTTTTGGTTAAAATATCTAACATACACGCGCCTAAAGCTTGCATCATGGTACTTAGGTCACGGTTATTACTTCGTTGAATAAATTTAGCTATCACCACAACCCTGTACTTGCTAAAGCTAGTCGAAAAGACAGTAAGAAAAAGGGAGTGAGAGTATGTGCAGAAGGAATTTTATTTGGAAAAAGTACTCTGGCCCCGCTTTATTTTTGTTCTATAGGCTAGGTTAATCTCAAGTAGATTATGTGTGGGCTTTGCACTTGTAGTAGAATAGGCATAAGCAGATCATCACATTACTCTTTATTATTTACGGTGTGTTATTCAACCTGAATCTCGGATAAGTAACGCCTGTAAGTAAAGCTTCCCCCTGTTTTTATTGCTCCTCATGAGTTTAGAACGACTAGACAGCATTATAGACGCGTTAATGTAGGCAAAGATATTATGACTTTCCCTCGTTAAAATGGATTAGAAATAGATAGCTAATGGTTCTCAAATTGAAGTGTATGGTGAAAATCACTTCAGTTTGATATCTCTCATCCAAAACACAGGTTGGTTAGCGAGTTTTTGTGACGGTTTAATGATGATACCTACCTTCTACTTTTAAATATTTGGAACACCAAATGTCAGATAAATTTTTTTTTAAAGGTCGTAAAGACGCCCGTCAAACGACCCTAACATACGGTTATGAACGAAACGCTAGCCGTATTGCCGGTAGTAAAAAATATCCGCTTAAATTAGTAGTAACTAATGAAGCTCGAAAACATGAAGTAAAGGCATTAGTGGCAGAAGCTGGTTTGTATGCAGATATTACAGTTGATACCACGGAAGGCGCGGTCGAATCTATACAAGCGTTAACAGTAATACTAAATAAAAAAGGCACTGTAACAGTAGAAAAAGCCCCTGCACGTAACGACCCTTGTGTTTGCGGTAGTGGTAAAAAATATAAGAAGTGCTGTGGCTAACGCGAAGCTAAATAAGGTCAGAGTACATTATTGCTTTGTCTCAAAAGTACTCTGCCCTACCTAATTCTTTCCTTTCAATGCATTCAAAATTAGTTGCCCGCTTTCTTCAGGCGCATCGAGCCAAGGTAAGTGACCGGCATTTTTGATAATGTGAATAGAGGCGTTGTTCATTTTTGATACTAAATATTCAGCATTTTCAATAGTGTCCCAAACATCTTTATCACCAACAATAAAAGTCACGTTGTGGGATAGGCTAAACAATGTATTTTGGATCAGGAATTCCTCTTTAAATCCGCCAAATTCTATACAGTTTTCAAGCAGTGAATTGAATGTGCGAGCATTTCCGGGAATAAGCTGGGCATTAACATCATTTTGCCAATAGATATCAGATAATTGTTCCGGTTTATGCGCCAGCATCATGCCATGAAAGTCCTTACTTCCCTCAACTGTCGGTTTGCCAATTAGCTTTAATAGTATTTTATTGGCGCCCGGTAGGCCCATCAAAATAACTTGGGGCGGGATCGTTGTGGTGCCTCCTGCTGGGTGCCCAATCAACACAAGCTTTCTCACGCGTTCTGGGTAAATATCTGCAAAATTCACACTGAAAAGTCCACCCATCGAATGTCCTATCAAGTGGGCACTGTCTAAATTTAAAGCGTCCATAAAAGATCGAATGAACTCTGCACCATGTTTCGTCAGGTTCACACCATCATAGCTAAAGTTGTCGGTTAAGCCGCTTCCTGGGCGATCCAAAACAAACAAATGGTAAGACTTAGCCAGTTCTTCCATGATAGTAAACCACTGTGAAGCATAACCCCCCCCGCCATGGATCAGAATTAAAGGCTCGCCTTCACCCATTTCGTAATAATGAACACGTTTAACTGGCCCTTGTGTATTCACAAAATTCGATTGAGGGGATATGCCTGCTTCTTTAAATAAAACGCCGGTACTTTGTCTATAGGCGGCATTACTGGTTTCCGTAAATTCTTTATCCAACACTGCCGCCCACACAACAAGGATAAGTATGACCCCCAACAAAACCAAAAGAATCTTAATCCATAACTTCATGTTCGCTCCTAGCAATTTAGTTAAGCCATAGAAAGGGGCTACGTATTTTAAAGGTACTTATGTACTATGCCCTTCTTTCTTTTCTCACTTTGCTTCTGCCAAACAAGTCATCTCAGCGATTTTTTCAATATCACCAGTTTGGTCGTTACGCAATACACAGTCCTTTCCATCGGTCAGCAACGTAAACGTAAATGCGGGGTTATTGTGCCTTCCCTCAATAGGTAACCTTCTCTCGTCCAAGTGCGCTTTACGCTCAATACTAACTTGCGAAGATTCAGAAAATACATCGTCGGCAAGGGTAACTTTTACACCGCCAAACCAGTCGCTAATTTTAGTCTCTATTATCTGTTTCTGGGCAAAACTCAAGTCGTCAGTAAGCGCGTCAACTAAGTCATTTTCACTTGGCACTGCGGTTATTGCGCACCCACTTGCTAAAGCAAATGAAATGGCACCAGCACCTAAAACTAGCTTAAAAAGCGCCATTACTGGCGCTCCTCAATTACAGGTTCGTTAACCTTATTGTGCAAAATAAAGGTGTTTCTACGCGTATTCGGGTTATCGATAGATAGCAGGGCATTTCCGGTTTGGCTATTCGACGTGCTAGCAGCGCTTTCTTGATTGCCTAAAGCGTTAGCCTTAGTGAGCTCCTCTGTTGAAGCAACCACAGGGCAGCTGCCGGTAGCAGAATATTCCAAGGCTGCTGCCAACATTCCTTCTTCAGGATTACCTAACACTGCTGTAAAGT
Organism: Alteromonas sp. 38; assembly: GCF_902506055.1. Taxonomy (NCBI): domain Bacteria; kingdom Pseudomonadati; phylum Pseudomonadota; class Gammaproteobacteria; order Alteromonadales; family Alteromonadaceae; genus Alteromonas; species Alteromonas sp. 38. The sequence continues at coordinate 3,408,008 of NZ_LR733300.1, read as the reverse complement.
CGTCTTCTATATCACAGCCAGGTAGTTCGAAGTCGAAGCTAGGGGATGCTACCGGCATAAAACCGTCAGAGTAATCGCCGAAGCCTTTATTGTTCACGCCTTGGAACTGAATAGTGAAATAGGTTTCGCCGCAGTTATCAGTAGGATAGAAACCGTATGGTTTACCACAGGTGGTGGAGCCTATTTGTACCACCTCCACATCGACACCCCGCAATGCGTTCATTACCGCTTCACTGGCAGAGCACGTTGAACCCGTGGTTATCACGTAAACACGTGTAAGCGACAAACTAGGTAATAAAGTGTCCGTTAGCACGCCGGCGTTATAGTCAATTTCGCTGCTATAAAATGGGGTTGCCTGCACCGTGCCACCGGTTACCGGATTTGTTGTGCCGCTCTTATCGTTAAAGCGCGTGGTTTCGAAAATAGCGTTATTGGTTTGGCTAGGGCCTGCTACCATATAGGAAACCTGAGAAGCTAATGCTAGTAAACCACCACCGTTGTAACGCAGGTCTATTACCAGTTCGGTTACATTCTCATCTACGAATAAATCAAACGCATCGATAAGGCCATCTTGGGCTGTGCGAATAAAGGTATTGAACTGAAAGTAACCTGTTTTGCCAATTTCAGTATCTAGCACGCTAACGTTTTGCACTGGCGTTACGCTTACATCAGCGGAGGTTATATCTACTACCAGTGGGCTGCCGTCAATCAACTCAAATTCGAAGCTTGTGACCGTGCCAGGATTAGCTGGAAACAAGGCTGTGTTAATAGCGTCTACACCGCTTTGGGTATTGTCATTAACGAAGTCGATACCATTAACCGTAATCAATGAAGCGCCACGAGGTACATTGGCTAACGCTGCAGGTGAGTCAGGTTCGGTAAAACGAACCACAAGCTCTCGGGGCGAAGTGCTAGCAACAAACTCCCAATCAAATCCATAGCCTGAAGAGACACCGGTTTGGGTTAGCTCATTATATTCAGCGGTATCTTGAGAAAAGTGAAAGTTATCTTTTAGTGTGCCACTTGGCGTTAACTCTGTGGTTTTCAATTGGTCGAAATAGGCCAATACCGAGAAATTCTCGGGATCATTATCAGGTACTTCGTCGTACCAAAGATAGGTGTCGTTAGTCCATGAACGTAACCATAGCTTTTCTTCTAATGCCGAGCCTTGTGAATCAGGATAAGCACTGCCTGTGAAAGGATTTGAGCCGGTTCTTGGCGTTTCACACTTCGCGATGAAAGTAGATTGTGATTCAAAAACACCAGGCTCCCAAGAAGGGGCACTGCTTACCGGTGTCGTCGGGGTTACCGGTGTGGTGGTACTGCCACCTCCGCCACTGCCTCCACAACCACTTAGAATGGCAACAGTTACAGCTAGAGCAACACCAGTACATTTGCGCGCGTTTATCAGCATAGATTTTCCTTATCTAGTCGGCCAACAAAACCCAGGCCATTGAATTAATCAAATATTGCCATATCAAGATGCACCTGACTATATAGTAAGTTTAAATTAATGTGGGGATTCCATTGGCACTTGATAGGAAAGCGGCTAGAAAGTGGTAAAAATAAATAAGGGGAGATGGAGATAAAAACAGACTATCTTCTGAAAATTAATAACCCCCCGTTTTCCAATTCCTTTATAATTGTGTGTACTAAGGAGAAAGTGAAGTGAGTGAATACGCACGATATTTTAATGGCTACCCCCAGACTGTTGTTGAGCAAGCGCTACAACTAATAGCCGACAACAAGTTAAGCAATTACCTCGTTAAAAAGTACCCCATTGCGCATACTATAACGACCGATAAGTTACTTTATAATTATGCAACCGACCTTAAAAAGCGTTATGTAAAAAATGCGCCGCCTTTTGGACGGGCGGCATTTAAAAAGCAAGGTGATATGGTCACCAATGCGTTGGGTACACATACCTATCGAATGCAAGGCAAAACGCGTAAGCATGACTTAGCCATTAACAGCGACTTGCTGTACGCCCCCGAGCCTTTACTCAAAGCGCTAGTGGTACATGAACTCGCTCACTTTAAAGAAAAAGACCATAACAAAGGTTTCTATCAACTTTGCTGTTATATGGAGCCGCAATACCACCAGTTAGAATTAGATTTGCGATTGTTTTGCGTTGCTGTTGCTATGGGCGAAAATCCTTACCGATAAGTTCATCACGCCAGGGTGTTAATTTGGTTGAAGTATTTACCCCTCCTGTGCAGCCTTCATATCTTACTATCGCATTGCTCATTTATGCGCGTTACAGCACTTACGAAATGCGCAATTACTGTGAAGCTTTCCTTTCATATTCCCAAAACAAAAAATTTAGGCATAACATCTCATTCTGGGAATTAAAAGGTTTGCCAATATGCAAAGTGTTAAATTTATCTTATTGGTTTGTGCACTGATGTTCTCAAGCATTAGTGATGCGCACATAGCAATATTGCCACCTTTCAAATTCGCCATCTAGATGATGGCCGCTGGATATATGAAGTGATGACGCCACTGTATGGTATTGACTATTGACCAGTCGCTTATTGCCAGCAGTAACGTTAAGGCTAAGCTAAAGGCAATTCCGAAAGACAGCGCAGAGTATAAGCAACGATTAGTGGCACACATTAAACAAGCCTTTGATGTAAAGGCTTTTAGCCGAGGTGAAAAACCGCAAGAAGTGACCACAAGTCAATTGCGTTTGGGCCAAGGCAAAATAAAACTCGATGATCATTTGTCGGTGTTTATTTTTGAAATTCTAGACATGCCAGAAAATGTTATGCAGTTGAAGTTTCGTATTTGCAACATGGCTAACAACGACTCGCAGAACAATATTTTACGATTGATAGATGGTGCTAAGAATAAAAAGTACTTGTTGAACCATAAAAACAATTTTAGTGGGGTAGATAGAGGCTTCTTTTTCGCGCCTTAGTGCTTTTTAAAACGGGTTTAGCCGCAGCAAGTTATTCTTAGTTTACTTGCAAGCCAAAGCGGCTAAACCATTTTAAGCAGAGCGTTGGCGGGGGGAATACATCGTCTAGTCGATAACATACTCTCACGTCATTTCCCCTTTTTTAAATAATCAATAACAATGTAGCAGCTGTGGCTGCAGCCATGGTGAAGTTGAAGCGCTTTCTGCGCATGGGCGAGCTAAGCCAAATTTTTATTTTGGCGCCTACTGCAGCCCAAATAGAAATGCACGGGAATCCAATAAGCGCAAAGGCCATAACAATAGCAAGACCCGATTCTGCGTAGTGTTCACCGGGAACAGAAAATGTGCCTACACTAGCCAATGCCATCATCCACGCTTTAGGATTAATCAATTGAAACAGTGCGCCCTCCCACCACTTAAGTGGCCCTTGGCGGCTGGTTTTCTTGATTTCAATTTCATCGGTAGGTGCAGTAGCAATTTTAACGGCCAGCCACAGTAAATACGCAATGCCCAGTACTTTTAGTACGGTATACAAGGCGGGAAATAATGTGAAAAGTGCCCCTACGCCCAAAAGCGTGCTAATCATTAGCCCTGCCACCCCCACTACAATACCCAACATATGTGGAATCGACTTCTTGTAACCATACTGTGCCCCCGATGCCAATAGCATTAAGTTGTTGGGGCCGGGCGTTACTGTACTAATAAAAGCAAAAGTGGCGAGTGCAAAAAGTAACGAAATTTCCATGGTAGTCCCTTTCTCTAATCTTCTATTTAAACCAATAAGCGACAGTTGAGTTGCAAATCTATAGGCGTTACTTAATAACGCCACAGCATAGTACATTTTAATATGTGTATGTATTAGAGCCAAAAGTATTGAAAATATGCCATACAGATAGGCGGGAGAGAGGACTGTATGCTTAATTACTATTAGAACTGTATGGTAAGTTCTAGTGACAAGGTAAGGTATAGTTATCTGTATGGTTATTATCTGTATAGAGTAAAATAAATGACACTGTATGAGTCGCTTGCCTGTGAACTAAAAGCCCAAATAGATCGTGGGCTATTTGAACAAGGAGATAAGCTTCCCTCGGTAAGGCAACTATCTCAAGAATACCACGTTAGCATCGCTACGGTACAAGAAGCCTATCGGGTTTTAGAATCTCAAATGTACGTTGAAGCGAAGCCTAAATCGGGCTATTTCGTATCGTCAAATACGACATTAAATAATACACCTAAAATGACTAAGCCGCCGCAACGGCCAATGGATGTGTCTCAGTGGGAAGATGTACTCAACATGTTGTTGAATACGTTTAACAAAGACAGTGGTATTGAAACGCGATGCCAGTTCCAGCACGCCATGCCCAACATGACCGCTAAAACCCTTAAGCCACTGACAAAGCGCCTGTATGAATTAACGAAGAATAGGCCGCTTGATGGCATGGTGTACGGTGATGTGAAGGGTGATCAGAACCTTAGAAAGCAGCTTAGCCGGCTTACTGCTGCCTCGGGTTGTAGGTTGCAGTCGGATGAGTTTATCGTTACCTCAGGTTGCCAAGAAGCATTGTCTGTATGCCTTCGTGCGGTGGCCAATGCGGGTGATGTCATCGTGGTTGAATCACCGGGCTTTTACGGTGCCATGCAAGCAATAAAAGGCGCGAATTTAAAAGCACTAGAAATACCTACAGACTCTGAAACTGGCTTGAGTTTAGATGCATTAAAACTGGCGCTAGATCAATGGCCGGTAAAAGCCATTCTGGTAGCACCTACCGTCAATAATCCTCAGGGTTTTGTTATGCCCGATAACAAGAAAAAAGCGCTCTACGATATGGCCAGAGAATACGATGTCGCCATTATTGAAGATGATATTTACGGCGACATTGCTTATTCGTATCCGCGCCCAAGAACGGTTAAGTCGTTTGATGAGGATGGCCGGGTTTTATTGTGTTCTTCGTTTTCTAAGACCTTAGCGCCGGGTTTTAGAGTGGGGTGGATAGCCCCAGGAAGCTTTAGGAACCAAGTACTTCATGCAAAGTATGTTAGCAGTTCCATGTGCCCCACATTGCCTCAGCTCGCCATAGCAAGCTATATCGAACAAGGCGGTTACGACAAGCACATACGTGCAATGCGCCACTATTACTTAAGTGCAAGAGATGCTTTGCGCGCTGATATTAAGCGTTATTTTCCACAAGATACGTGCGTGAGCTACCCTCAAGGCGGGTACGTACTGTGGGTTGAATTAAATGCGAAATACGACGCGGTTAAACTGGCTGATAAAGCCAAAGAACAGGGGATTTATATCGCGCCAGGGCAGTTATTTTCAGCGACAGGAAAGTACCGAAACTGTTTGCGGTTCAACTTCATTGACGGTACGCAAGATGTTCGTACACACAGCATAAAGTTGCTTGGCGAATTGATTGAGTCATTAGCTGAGTGAGTGGAAATACACTGTGTGTTTGGTAACAAACGTACCAAACACACAATGCTGGGGTGCAGTAAGTTAGTCTTTACTATCACACTCGCTTACGTCACCACCCATTTTTTTCTTCATTTCAATGCACGCTTCACGCACTTTTTCAGCGCCAGCATCCATCATGTCAGCCCCTTTTTCTTTGCCGTCTTCGTACGCGTCAGAGGCCATATCTTTGCCATCTTCATAAGCATCAGAGGCCATGTCTTTGCCATCTTCATAGGCACTAGATGCAGAATCTTTAGTTTCATCCCAAGCATCAACTGTTTTTTCTTTCCCTTCTTCGTAGGCATCAGCTGTCGCGTCGCCAGCCTTCTCCATTTCCATCATGGCTTCTTTTTTTGCTTCTGCTGCTGATTCTTCGTTAGACTCAGAACAGCCTACAACAGTGAGTAATAATGCTAACGCAATTGCTTTGTTTTTCATGGTGAAACTCCTTTTGCCGAATTTAGTGCAAGTGTTAAGGTTAGTGAAAATGTTGCATTCATCTATTAGCGCTAAACTAGATTATGCTGCTAGCCTATTTATAACTAATATTTGATGGTTCCAGTCTAGCCTAAATATTCGTCAAAGTGTAAAGAGTATTTATGCCCCCACTTACTTTTGGACTAACTGATTCATTAAGAGGGTTGAATTTCAATTTGTGGGTCGCAGTTAATTTTATCTACAGTAAATTCCTTGGTTAATTGCGAACGGTAGGTGTGGTGTACCCAAACATCTAGCGCCAACTCACAGGTGTTTATGTTTACCCAGCCCTTAGTCGTTTTGTATTGCATTTTACCGGTTAACAGAAATGAAACTTTGTCATTTTGCCAGCTTTCCATTTCGAATCTCTGCCCCCGTCCTACATATTCTTCTTTATCACCCGCTCGGCGTGCATGGATCCAGGCAAATTTATAGCCCGCCGGTCCGTGCTTGTGAGCTGATGCAGTTTGATTCAGTAAGATAGTGATCCTCACGTCCCCATCGGCAAAATTGCTTTGGGGTATTGATAATATTCCGTTTGAAAAGCCTTTCCCCTCATACTTAAAAAAGTAGGCTTCACCTTCTGCAGTACCTTCGCCTTCTTTCAGCGTTTGCTCCAATAAATTGTCAGTAAATACTGATAAATTTAAGGTGTAGCTATAAGCTATTTTACGACATTGATCATCATGTTCCATCTGAAGCTCCTTTCAGGGTTTAAGTGTCGTCTTTAGCGCGATTAATTGCGTCTGTTAACTGGGGATGTAAGTACCCTTGCTTTTCCAGACTTAATAGCACATCTCTAGCCGCACTTCGCCTAGATGACACCAGTAAAAAATAGAATTCAGTTAGTGAAGCATTCATATCGTTCGACGGTTTCTCGGTGTTCGCTAACGTAAAATGCGTGAGGGCTAAGCTTTTACCTTCGCCTTTCCCAACCTCTTTTCGTATATCCTCACCGATGGTGCAGGGGTGGTTGCGGCATTTTAAATGTAACTCCCACAGTAGACGCGGGGTGGATTCACTATTGAACTCAAGGGATGGTTGGGCAATATATGTCATCACCTCTGAATTTTCGCGGTTTTCGAAACCCAATTTCACACTGTAAATTTTCTGTTTTATAGGCAGGTTTTTGGTTTTGTTAAAAGCAGCACGAGTAAGGTTAAGTAGTGCTGGAACAGGGGTTGTTTCTTTTGTGTCGAAGAGCAAATGATAATCCCAATAGAAGAACATTAATGTGGCAACTTTGGTCATCCAGGCTTCATTTTCGGGTTCTTGTATAGCCAGTTTCTGCGCCAGCATTACACCGTCGGTTATTGTTTTATCAGCACCTGATTTGTTGCCAACGGACATTTGAGCTTGTATTAGCAAATTAGCGGATGACAATGTTGTAGTCGTCAGGGTTTTCGAGCAGTAATTTAACCGCAAGGGTATAGGCTTCTTCTGCCAATTTTTCTGCTTCTTTGAATTCAAAAGTTTGAAAGGCCACTGCTACTAGTCCTAACAAAGAACCCCGCAGCGAGGCTTGTACTTCACTATGGTTAGGTTGCGAAATTAACATTTTGCGTTTTAAAGCGATGGAGTCACGAAAATTTTGGCTGGCGCTTTCGTACTGGGAAATACGAAGCGCTAAACTACCAATATTGTGTTGAGCCGAACTTACTTCCAGCATCCACTTGGGGTTTAGCTCATTAAGCACTAACAGTTCTTGTGAATAGTTAAGGTACTTTGCCCATTCTTCGATGGTAGTGGTATAGTCTTGTTTGAAGTAGGCGATGACGCCAATCCAATAGTGAATGTTCCCTTTTAAGAACAATACTTGCTCGCTAGTTTGCGTTGTACTTTGTGAATACGCGTTCGCTGATGCAATGCCATTCGGTGCTGTTTCTTGTATTTTTAGCTGCTCGGCGTCCTGCTTATTTAAAATATTTAACGCTTGAGATAACTGTTCACCGGCATGTTCAAACTCTCCTCGGTTAATGTTTATCTCGGCTAAAAGCTTCAACGAGTTTGCTTGCCTTAGCCCATCACCGGTTTCAATACCTGCATAATAATCTAATGTTTTCTGCCCAACACCTTCGAGCACGTCCAGTTTCCCTATGGGCTCTAGCTGGCTGCGTAAGTCGCCCAACATGTAATCTACTAAGCTTTCAGCTTTGTTTCGAAGTACCTGTGCTTGGTGGGTTTGTTCAACAGCGAGTTGAGTTTGATTATTGCTATAAATGGCCAAACCCGTTGTGGACACAGCCAATATCGCCAGGGCGGCAATGGCCGACGTTTTATAGCGCTGCGTTTTTTTATGCTGGCCTTCAGAAAGGTGAATGAATAATGTTTCCTGCGGTGTTAAGTGCAAGTGGGGTTGCTTTGCCATCCAGCGAGCGTCGTCTAACTTTCTACCTGAGGGCAGTAACATGTCTTGAGGTTTACCCGCATTTAACCAGCGGCTGCAATCGGTATTGAGCTCCGTTCTTTTTAGCAAAGCCGCACGGTTTTTTTGTGCCCAGTCGGTAATGCGATCCCAGTGTTTTAATAAGGCTTCATGGGCAACGCAAACACGCTTATTCCTCTTCGCATCAGGGGCTGATGTATTATAAGTAAGTTCATTTGCACCAAGGTCTGATTCGGTAACGAATAATCGTGCATCAACAAACTGCTGAATAAAGGCTAAATCGTTCTCGTCACTAAACTGCTCAATTGGTACTTTTCTAGCAATTAAGCCGGTTTGATTCACATCGTTAATGGTCACCAATTCGTGCATCACGCTTTTCCAACTTGCTTTAGCCGTTTCGCTCATACCTTGATAAGTGGTTTCGGCCTGTTGTGCTATTGCACCTTCTAAACCGCCAATGTTGGCAAAGGCAGAAAACAGCAGCGTGTTCTCTTTGTCGCGGCGCTGGTAGAGCAAGTCTAGAGTGAATTCCATTAAAGGCAGCGCATCGGGGTGACCAATCGCTGCTTCTAGCAAAACCTCATCGAGTTTTTCTCCAGTTTGTACGTTTTCTTCAAAGCTTAGGCCTGCAGAAAGCGCTGGCAGGCGTATCATACGGGCTATATCGGTGGCGTTAGGAGGTTGAAGGTCGTATTGCTGGCCTTCGTCTTTGAGCCGTGCGAATCCTTCTAATTCCATACTGTTGGCATAAAAGTCGTTTCGTAACGACACAATTAGAATAAGGCGTTGAGTTTTTACAAGCACGGTTAAAAAGCTTATTAAGCTAGCCGCGTCTTCTTTCGACAAGCTTGCGTCTTGCAACACTTGCTCAAACTGATCGATAACAATGAGGTTGTGGGGGCGCGCTACTGAGTGAGTTGAGGGCGCTCCATCATTCAATTCAGTTATGCTCTCACTTTCTTTAAGCAGGGCTTTTAGATGGGAAGGGTGCTGGCTTAGGTCACAGGCATGCGCGTCTAAATTCCAAGTATCAACCAGCATGCTCATATCATTAAGGGCACCTAATAGCTGCCTGAATATACTGCTAGCTTTGCCGCGGGTGGGGGTGATAACTGTGTAGTGCTGCACTTTTATACCCGCTAAACCTTCACTTCGGGTAATAAACGGAATAACCCCCGCACGTAACAGTGATGATTTTCCGCTGCCACTTTTTCCCATTAATAGTAAAAAGCTGAAGTTATCATCCATTGCCTGATTAAGATGGTGAACCACTTCTGCGATTGCTTTATTGCGTCCAAAGAATATCGCCGCGTGTTCGGGCTGAAAGGTTTGTAGCCCTCTATAGGGTGAGCCTTGGGTCCATCGGCTGAGCTTTTGAAGATTGCCCCATCGCTGACGCTCGTCTAATAGCACCACATTCGCAATAATGCGATAACCTCGGCGCTGAACGGTTTCTATGTATGAAGGTTGCCTTGAATTATCGCCAAGCTTCTTGCGCAACATGGCGATACATTTCTGGACTGGGGCATCGCCATAAAAAGTGCCCTGCCAAAATTCGATAAGCAATTGTTCGGTACTAATGACCTCGCCTGCATGGGCTGACAGATAGGCAAGCACGTCCATCATCTTAGGTTCAAGGTGAACAGATGTGTTATCACGAGACAGGGAATTTAACGATGTATTGACTTCCCAGTCACCAAGTTGAAAGGTTTCGCTCATGTCTACAGATATCCCATATCCAAGACAGACTGAACTCCAACCCCTTGATGTTTCATTTTTTCGGGTCATCAATTTGCCATGTATAAGTCTAATTCGAGCGGGTGAGTTTGCAAGACTATTCATCGATTCTAAGGTTTTAAGTAGGTGGAGCCCTGCCGCAAAAGCATTGCGGCAGGGGATAAGACGCCACAGTTAATCTAATTTGGCTACTTCGATACCGCTATTTGTGGGAACGTCTAGGTGATTCAGAATAACGAAGTCGTAGGCGGTGTAACCGCGTTTAATAGACGTATTACATCGAGCAAGCGTTAAGGTGCTTCTGCCTTGAGGCGAAGTAAGGCATTTTCCGCTACGTTGATTTTTAATCTTGCCTGAGCTTGTTATTGTCCAGGTATCGTAACCATCTACACGGCAGGTTTCATAAGTTAATACATTAGTACTCTTACGGTTATGGCCGTATGTCGACAAGCACTTCGTTTGGTCGCTGTTATAAATGACCATCTGGTGGGGCGTATCTAGGTTGTTATTCACGACACCAATTTTGTTCAATTCGTTAAAATTTGCCGCTTGCACAGTAGCGAATAAGAGCACTGCAGGTACTAGGCTAAAGGCTGCTTTTCTAATGACGTTTTTCATTATCGTTTCCTTTTCTATCAATTTTTCGATATTAGATTTAGGGCCTAGGTTAATTTTTTAAGGCCATTAAACTGCGAGCATCAGTGGCGGTCAGGGTGATGCCAAATAACTTAAATGAGGCAAGGCGTTCACGCTTGCCAACGAAATCCAATAAGGTTATTTCGTTACTGTGATTGGCCCACGCAATATGACTGAAATCATCGGCTGACATGGGCAAGGCATAGCTGTGCTTACGTAATGGGGAGTAAACGCGAGGGCGAGCTTCCGTTTGGTTGTGCGAAATAAATAGCAACCAATCTCCTGCGTTTGACCATTGGGGTGAGTATTTGCTTTCAGGTGCTGTGCTTGGCATCGACTCAATAAGCCGAAGCGTGGCAAGGTGTAAATCATATAGCCACAGGTGCTGGTTATGCGTAGTAAAAGTTAGGTAGCGATTGTCATTCGACCAACTAAACTCAGCGGCTTGATGAACTCGGGGCAGGTGAACTTCACGTTTCAAAGTGCTGTTTCCCTGCTCGATAACCAGGGTTTCTGGTTCACTCATGTAGGCAATATAGCCATTGCTTTTATTTGCTGCATAGTGATTGTCTGTTTGTGTAACTGCGCTTACCCAAGCAGGAAACACCAAGATCATTGCACAACAACCTAGCATTAACTGTTTCATGTTCATTCCTTTAAGTAGGGTGGAAATTACCAATCCATCGTGAAACGACAGCAATCTGCATCTATAGAGCGATTGGTGTTGGAGTGAGTATTGCCGGATCCTACGAAAAAGAACTTACGGAAACTTAACGGTTTAAAAATACTTCATGAAGTGAGACTTACGGGATGGATAAATATATTTAATTCAGTAGGTTAAGTTTTTTTGTGAGTTCGGGAGATATTGGGTGTAGCTCTTGTTTGCGCCACCAAAAGGCGTGTTAAAACTATTCTGTAGTGAGCTTTTTACTTTGAATTTTTTGTTGATTAGCTCTGCTTCCTTGGTATTTATCTAGGTTTTCGTTTAAGTTTAGCGTCTGCGAACGTTAGCCCCTAAGATGGACCCTATCGATGAAAAAACTTTCTAAAGTGCAAATTAAACAACAAGCACTTGTCCTTGATGTCGCGAATATGCTTGAAGAGCAAGGGCGCGCTGAAATTCCCGGCATGGTGCAGTGCTGGTTTGATATGAAATACGAGATGTTCCCAAGTTCTTTATTACTGCGCTTTCAGTTTGAAGATGAACAATCCTTAGCTGCCGCGGAACCGGTATTATTAAAATGGCGAAAGCGATTAAGCGCCGCCATGGTGAAAAAAGGGGTTATTCTAAAAGATATGCGAAGACACCTGGTATTTACTGTAGAAGGGCCTGATGATTAAATCAGGCCTTAAATTGCGCTTTAATGTCATTGCTGCTTAAGCGGGAATAATTTCATTTGAAACTAACCAAGCTTTGGTAACATCGTCTAACGGTTTGTTATTTCTAGATACGTGATAATCAAGCTCAGCAATAACATCATTGTTGAAACGCAAAGCATTTAGCTTGTTTAATTGCGCTTTGGTCAACAACTGCTTTTTATCATCACGAATTAAAAGCACGGCACGATCTACAACACCTAATAACCCTTTAGGGTCTTTAATTTCTCTGATCTTATGCTTAAAGTGCAAAAACTGAGGTTTCCAAAGCGGAACAACAAACCCATCTTCTTTTTCGACCTGCTTTTCGAACGCAGTAAAACAGTCTTCTTCAGTACCAGTATGGAATTTATAGCCCACGTTACTTAAACCATATTCTTCCATCATTTTAATTGAAAACCGGGTGATACCCGCACCAGGGTTTATTCCCTGAATATTAGCGTTCATTTTTTCAATGACAGACGGTTTTAATAAATCCGTAACTTCTGATACTGCAGATTCAGGAATGTAATCCGGTACTCCCCACAAGGCATAAGGTTCATAATGCAAACCGAGCTCTGTTAATGAAATTACTTTCTCAACATTTGCCTTGTATACGCCATGACTAGACGGTAACCAAGCAGACGCTAGTAAGTCAACGTCACCAGATTTGAGCTTTTCAAAGTTAGTTTCATGGGGAGAGTAGATTCTTTGTACATCAAATCCCATACTGTTAAGCACATTCGAAACAAGCGACGCCGCCACGTGGTGAAACGACAGGTTAGTTACACCTATCTTGACGATACTTTTCATAACGTACCTTGATTAACTTTCATCATTTCATCAACGGTAAATTGCTCAAATGCCCCTTTTGTTGCGGCAACAAACTCAGTTAAATGCTTACTTTCATTATGTGCTTGCCACAGTTCACGGGTTTCCCAGATTTCGTAAACCATAAAATGCGCTTGGTTTTCTATACCTTGATGAAGGTCATAGGTGATACAGCCTTCTTCGGGTAATGTCATTTCAACAAGTTTTTTCAACTCAGATTTTACAACATCAATGTTGTCTTTCTTTGCAGTGATATTGGCGACAATTGTTAATTCAGGCATGAAAGGTTCCTTAATAGTGCGGGCATTTGGCGAATAATTAAAAAAATAGAAAAATAAATCAGGCTTAAATGGGTGCATTGCACCCATTTAAAATAGTATTAAGGTTGGTAGCTAAAACGGTAAAGTGTGTAAGGTGGTTTAGCGTTACCTAAGCCTTGGCTGAATGCAGGATGTTGATGCAGTTGATCTTGGGTTACGTAAATATAACCATTACTTACCGCCAAGCTATCAGGCCATGAAAGACGTTTATCTTGAACCAGTATTTCGTAATGGCCCTTCGTGGTTAACCCCACCGCATTATGCTCTAGATCTGTGGCTAAAATTCCGCCACCTGGTGCATAAGCAATACCATCGCTTGGGTTTTTAGGACCATAAACTTCAATGCTTTGTGCCAGTTTTTTGTCTGAATTTTTTGTGTTACTAATGGCTGATGTTGGAATTCTGTAGACTTTTGTGCCAGTAAATGCACCAAAATATAACCAATCGTTTTTATCATCAATGGCAATTGGGTTTAAACCAAAGCGTAACGCGTTGGTTTCACCTTCTGTAGTTTTTGACGCTAATAAAGAAGCTTCAATAACTATATCTCTGTCTTCAGGCATTAATTGTGCTGCGTTTTCCAGTACACGCTTTGACTTGCCAGATTTCAAGTCGACAACAATAATTGCTGGCTTAGTAGCCCCTGCAAAGTTACCGAACGTCATATCGGCAATATAAATTTTGCCGTGTTTTTCATCAATAGAGAAATCTTGGATGAATGAGTTTGGTTGTAGCGATGATTTTGCCAACGTAATAGTTGTGTGAAGCTTATGGGTTACGCTGTCCCAAGCCACTATCTGTGCTGGCGATGTTTCGCTGCCCATATCAAGGATCCACACTACGCCTTCGCTATCGCTGTGAACACCAATAACAGATGTTAATCCCACTTCACCTACTTCTGGGCCATCCGCCCAATCAGGGGTAGGGAAGGGTTGTTTTGAACCATTCGCCATCACTTCAACCACCTTCACTTTAGGGTTGTCTAGTGGATGCATGCTGATAATAGTGCGGCCGCTTGGCGTAATAGTAATGCCACCACCACGATATTCAGTAAATTGAGTAACAGGCTCTAGTGGGCCCACTTCTACTGCATTTGCCAGCGCTCCTACAACACTTGATAAGCCAATAGCCGCAGTAATAAGAGATGCTTTAAATAGTTTCATTGTCTTTCCTGTAATGGAGTAATTAATTCAAAAAGGCCAAATAGCACCGTTGAAGACTGCTGTGTATTTGCACTGGTTTTGGTATTTGCTATGTCGATGAGTAAAGAATAGATGTTAATTGCTAAGTGAAAAACAGTGTTGTTTTTGAATAATTATCAAATTTAATTTGATAATGTTTTTGCGAAGGATACTGCTGAGCATTGAAACGTCTTTTTGCAGACCTGTTGATATTTGATCAATATCAAATGATGCTTTATCGGCATCCGCTATATTAAGTACTTTATAGTCACTACGCTGAGCATCATTGAATGGAATTTAAAGATTATTATCAGATCCTTGGTGTTAAAGAAGATGCTGATTTAAAGGAAATAAAAAAAGCCTATCGTAAGCTTGCCCTAAAGCTGCACCCAGATATGCAGCCTGACAGTAATTCTGACGAAGAATTTAAAGAATTAGTTGAAGCTTATGAGGTGCTTAAAGATCCGCAGCGCAGAGCTGAATATGACGAATTGAAAAAATATGGTGCTACTTCACACGATAATTTTCAACCGCCACCAGGCTGGCAGAGCAATAATGATTTCAATGGTGCTCACACTGGCGGGGACTTTTCAGACTTTTTTAATTCCGTATTTGGCGGTGGTTTTAATCAGGGGCCGCGTAGTCATCAAGCAGACGATTTTTCAGGGTTTAGCAATCACGGCCAAGATGCTGAGATTGAAGTGCCAGTATTCCTTGAAGATTTGTTTTCTGAAGCGCCAAAAACAATTCAGTTTTCCATGCCATCACTAGAAAATGGGCAGATTAAACACGTCAATAAAACCCTAAAAGTTAAGATACCAGTCGGCGTGGTTGACTCAGAGCGGATTAGGCTTAAAGGCCAGGGTGGCAAAGGGCAGGGGCAAGGTAGAGATGGCGATCTCTATTTACACATACGTTTAGTACCGCACCCATTGTTTGATGTTGAAGGGCATAACCTTGTTCTAACTGTACCTGTTTTACCGTGGGAAGCAGCACTGGGGTGCAAGGTTGAAGTGCCAACGTTGACCGGCAAAATTAGTTTAAATATCAAGCCAAATAGTCAAACAGGCCAAAAATTACGGGTTAAGGGTAAAGGGCTTAAAATGAAAACCGGCGTTGGCGATATGATTGCAGTTTTAAAAATCGTTATACCAAACACAACCAGTGATAAAGACAAAGCATTATGGCAACAACTAGCGGAATTAAAACACGACGACCCTCGCTCACAATGGAGTAAAGAAAATGGTTGATACGCTGCTAGTAATATCATTCGAAGAACTTTGCCAAGTAGAACGGTTAAACCAAGAAATGATAGTTGAAGTTATCGATTACGGGATAGCTGAACCTGTTTCAGGCGACGATAAGAACGACTGGATGTTCGATACCAGCAGTGTACGTTGGGTGAAAAAAGCCATAACGTTATATGATCAACTGGAGTTAGATTGGGTTGCGATAGCGATGATTGTTGAGTTACTGAAACAAAAAGAAAAGCTGACAGAGGAGAATGAATATCTTCATCGTCGGCTAACGCGGTTTTAACCTATTTTTACGTTTGTAGTACCTCGTGTTCCGCCATCTTTTTTGTAAGCCAATTGCAAAAATGCGCTATGCGCTTTTGTTTGGGGGAGTTCTTCAGATAAACAAAGTGAGATTTCCAGCGTATTGGGTGGGGAATATCAACGGGCACCACGAGTTGCCCCGATTTTAAGTACTGCCCAATCATAATATCCGACGCTAGCATCACGCCATGGCCTGCAAGCGCTGCGCTAAGCGCAAGATCGCTAGAAGACACTACTGTCTTTCTTAATTTTTTGTTGGAAATGTTTATTTTACTGTGTTCGAAGTATGCCTCCCAATTCGCTCTCTCTTCACCGGCAAGTGCTAGCAGGCGTGTACCCAAAAGATCTTTCACACTGTGCAGCTGCATTTGGGTTTGAAACTCGGGGGAACACGCCGGTACTACGCCATTTTCGCCAAACCTCTCTGTAATAAGGCTATCATCCTGCAACGCAGTGGTAGAGTTATAAAATCGTATCGCTATGTCGATATCACCATTATGTAAACTTTCAATGCGGTTAGATGCTTGAATATTGATATTAATGTTGGGGTATTCATTAAAGAATTCGAACAAGTTGGGCATAAGCCACAAAGCGCAAAAAGCTTGAGTGGAGGTAACGGTTAAACTGCCTTCCAAGGGCTCTTCATGTACTTGATTCAAACCATTAACGATTTCACTAAAGCCTTTCTCACAGGATGCAAAAAGCGTTCTGCCCGGCCCAGTTAATAGCATTTTTCGAGCTTGCCGCCGAAACAGGCTAACGCCTAAATTAGACTCTAACTGCCGCATTTGTTGGCTTACCGCAGCTTGTGAAATATACAACTCCTCTGCTGCTTTGCTGTAGCTTTGATGTCGTGCGGCTACTTCAAAACAAAGCAGGTTATTCAGCCATCGTAATCGTTTGTCCATTGATCATTGTTATATAAGTTCAGCTTATCTTTTAAGTTAGTTTTTATCGTTGGTGAAGTAAAGAGTTAATCGCGACACTTGCTTTACCGAATGAGGAAAAACCTACGAAATTATGTCGAAAAAGGAGTGGCGAAATGAACATGAAAACAAGCGAGGTAGGCGCATATTTGATTGCGTTAAAATATAAGATTTTTAACCTTATGAGTGATGCTGGCCGAGCTGGCGGCCCAGGTTCACTAACGGACGAAAAAGTGCTAACGGTTAACAAAGAAATAGCAGAAGAAAGCAGTAAAAGTAGTAATAAAAAAAGTATGTTGTCAGATATGGGAGATAAGCTGTGCTTATCAAAGTGGAGCGCGTTTAAGTGAGCCCATTTACGCGAATATAGGTAGGTATTCCTCTTTAATATTGGGCTTAGGTATTCCCGTTAGGCTGGTTATTGATGATTGACAGTACATGACAAGTTGGGGCTGCAATTATAATAAGCAAAGTCTTCTATACTTTAAGTCTACTAAACTTTTATAAAAAGCTGCCACGAGCCGTTTATTTAAAACATCTCATACCCAGAGCGCTTAACATTTCGGACTGACCAATAATCTTGCATCGTATCAAGTTGATTTAAATATACTTTCTATGGAAGATGAATGTTAAGAGTGAATACTGGTTATTAGCGACATTCAAAACTTCAAAGAGTAAGTAATAAAAGCGTCTATCGCCTTAATACTAATATTCATAATACTGTATTTTTAAAAAGGTGAGCCTGAAATTTTATTAGATTAAAAACTTTCACAACAGGGTTCCCACTTACACTATTTCTTCTACCAAATTGGTCAATGTCGCTATGTAGCTTTCTTGTTTTAAACGGGTAAGGCTTAATACCTAAAGCTTTTATTTTATCTACTGCTAACCATTGAAGTTCAACGTCCAAGGGCCTAGAAAAAGATTCTGTATATTTTAGCAACTTTTCAGCGCCACTGTAGGAAATGACTTGTGCAGAAGCGCCAATAGGTAATTTATTATATTTGACCACAGAAACACCTTCAGACATGAAGACGGTTGTCGCAGAACGTTTCTCATGTACTTCGTTAAGGTTTATGTAGTCCCAAGGCTCGTTGATTTTATCTATTACTTTATCTAGTTGTTGAAAGCTATGCTCAAACATCACATCGTCTTCTAGTACTACGGCGAACGCTAGCTTATGCTCGACAATAAAAGACCAGGCTTTTCTATGGCTAATAAAGCAGCCGATTTCCCCTAGGGTTAATTTTTTATAGTAATTTAGCTTGTTAGCACGCTTTGAATATCCTTGGTGCATAACGTTATCTGACGAGCCTTTAATTGCCGTTATGACTGAAAATTCAGCTGAATAGTGCTTTGCGCTCTGCGTAAACAAATTGAGTCGGTCGACGGATTCCGGCAAGTTAATTAGTAGAATTTTCACTTGGATATTGATAGAAGAATCATAATCCAATCATGTTATTAGGTATTTATTGCAGCATTATGTCAGCCAGATCAGCATCTAACGGCTATCCATTCTGTACCGTTAGAAAAATTACAAATGCTTTTCAATTTCCACTTCTATACATTCGCTATTGCCAGCGCTTTCGATAGTTAGCCAAATTTGGCCATCTTGCACCGTTACTTGCATTTGCATTGAACGGTCTACGGCGTTAGCTAGCGAGGTAGAAAGGCTTTCTGGCAAGGTGAAAACCGATAAGTTCTTTCTGGTGCGCAAGCTGTTTTGTTCTTTCTTCCACCAAGCATCGAAGCTGTTATCTGCGTAAGCATAAATCATCATCTGCTGGCTTTGATTGCAGCCTTTTTTAATGCGTTGTTCGGAAGGTTGGCCCAACTCAATCCACAGTTCTATTACGTCGCTGAAGTCCTTTTGCCAAATGTCTGGCACTTCGTCGTCAGATAACCCTTTTGTAAACTGCAGCTGTTCATGAGCATTTACAATAAAAGCCACGATACGAAGCATCATGCGTGCATCGTTTTCAGAAGGATGGCGAGCAATAGTTAAATTGTGCTCATTGTAGTAATTGCGATCCATATCGGTAATCGATATATCCGCTTTAAAAATGGTTGCTTTAAGAGCCATGGTAATCCTGAGTATTATGCTGAGCGCGTTATGTAAGGCCTAACGCTAGTATTATTTGTCTTTTTACTTATCTTTATTTAGCGCCCGCACTATTGCTATCTGGTGCTAGCACTTTTAGGTAGCGTGTTTATGCAAGTATACGAATTGGGCGACACGGTGTAACTGCGACACGGTGTAACTGAGATTATATGCCGCGCATATTTGCCGCGTAGAGTAACAGATATTAGGGGTAACAGGTATTAAGGCCTAGCGCCCTCATCTAAAATCTCGGTAACAACGGCTTTCACATCCGCATATCTGCAAAACTCGCAGCTGCCAAACCCTACAACTTGTCTTACTTTTAAACGGGTAAATAAAGGCATGGTCATGGCGGTTAAAAAACGGCAATAGATAGATTCAGTGATGGTTTCGTTAAACTTACCTTCAAGGTGACTGTTAAGGGCTGCCATGGCCTGGGTTACTTGTTCTTTATCTGGCAAGGGGATAGGCGTTGAATAGTCTAATTTGGCCACTTTACCATTGCACACACTGCAGTGGCCGCATTCTTGTGGAGCCTGTTGGTCATCAAAATAGGCCGACAAATTATAGTTTAAACAGGTATTAAGCTCGAAGAACCGTACCAAGGCGGCAATACGTTTTACTTCTTTACGTTCATTTTCAGCAAAGTAGTGGGCGAGGTTTTCGGCTAGGCTATTGGGTAGATCATCTGCTAACAGTGCTTGCTGATTAACCTCGTACACATCGGTAATTAACCGCGACGCTAGCTCGATATGATTGTGTTCGTGTAAATATTCTAACGCCGCTACTACTCTTGCGCGTTCAGCACCGTAGTGCTCAAAAATGCTGTCGAAATTCACTACACCCCATACTTTTTTCATATCGGTATGGGTGAAAACGGCGTTTAGAAAATCGCTTCGCTCTTTGCTAAATAAGTTGAGAATATCGGCTTTGTCGGTATTAAAACGGTATTTGAATTCGGCAAAATAGGCGTATAAAGGGCGAATAACCTTGGCGAGTTCTAGTTGTACTAACAAGGTTTTAAGCGGAAGCTGACGAATATTGCTTAAGGTAGATAAGCTGTTTATTTGTGTTTCCCACTGGTATACATCGATGCTTGAGTTAACGTATGAAGAGCTAGCGCTTTGCTCAGGTGCTTGACTGGCAATGTCCTTAATTACCCGTTCAATAGCGGATTTGTCTGGCGTATCGCCATAAACAAAGTTTTCAATTGTCACTAGGCCATCTAGGTTGGCCAGCACAGTGCAGTTAGCGTTTTGTCCGTCGCGGCCACCTCGACCAATTTCTTGGCTGTAGTTCTCGATAGACTTGGGTAAGTCGTAATGTACAACAAAACGAATATCAGATTTATCAATGCCCATGCCAAACGCAATAGTGGCCACTACCACTTGTAGCTTGTTTACCATGAAATCTTGTTGAATGTTTTGGCGAATATCGCTGTCTAGTCCGGCATGATAGGCGCTTGCTGCGACCCCATTTTGTTGTAAAAAGCGTGCGACTTGTTCGGCGGTTTGTTGCAACGTTACATATACAATACCAGCGCATACAATACCCGCGCCTTGTTGGCGTTGAAGTTCTTCCAGTAAGGCTTGGTTTTTATTCTTTTCTACAACTGGAAGTACATTTAAATTAAGGTTGGGCCGATAGAATCCTGTTTGAACAATATTTTCTGGCGCAATATCAAACCGACGCGCCATATCAAGCTTCACTTTTTTAGTGGCCGTCGCAGTCAGCAGTAACACCAAGGGAATGTTTAATTCTTGCTGATAGGCTGGTAGTTTCAAGTAATCAGGACGAAAGTTGTGCCCCCATTCAGAGATACAGTGGGCTTCATCAATCACTAACATTGAAACTTGAATCGACTCTATAAACTGCCTAAAACGTTCGTTCTTAAAACGCTCTACCGACACCATGAGTATTTTGCATTCACCAGAACGCACGTCGTTCATGACTTGCTTATTTTGTTCAGCGGTTAGTGTTGAATCGATGCTCGCGGCAGCAATGTCTTTACTATGTAAAAAGGCGATCTGATCTTTCATTAACGCCAACAACGGCGACACTACCAAGGTTAAATGTGGTAGTTGCGTTGCTACAAACTGATAGCACAGCGACTTACCTGAACCCGTGGGAAATATGGCAAGCGATGAGCGCTGATTAAGCAGACTATCTACAACCTCTTGCTGACCACTACGAAATGAAGAAAAACCAAATAGGTCTTGCAATGTTTGGGTATGGTTCGAAATCATTTGGCAACGCATTCCTTTAGGTGTTTTACGGCATGATACAGCAATTAAGAATATGTTAGTCGTTTTAAAGGCACAGCTATAGTTAAGTTCATTTGTGAAGATTAGTGCACCCCAGTCGTGAGATCATCAGACCGGTGGCACACTAATTCTTTGCAAAAATTTTTCTAGAAAAGATAAAGTTACTACTGGATTTACATAACATCGGCTCGTAATATTGTTTTATAGGATGTTATTCATCTGCACTGTTCTTTCGCTGTTAAATACGTCATGGAAACTCAGCGGAGCATTAGAATACTGGAGTTAAACGCATGGATTGCTTGAAGCTATTTTTTGTATTTTGGGTACTGAATACTTTTTCAATTAACCTATTTGCCAAAGAGAGCTGTATGGAAGAGAAAGCAGCAGCAGATCATTGGAACGGTCTTTTACGGGACAAAGTAACAGAGCTTAGACGCTCACATCATCGCGAAGCTAAGGCTCAGTTTCTAGCATGTTTAGGTAGCGAAAAAAACAGCAGCACTGCCAAGTCATCAACTCCCACACAGAATTATATTAGTAATCAAAGAAACCCCAAGAGGGAAGCTCAACCGAGTTTGCGTAATTACCCGACCACTCGAAATGTGTTGGTAAGTAGCTATCATAACTTTAAGGGGGCAAAAAAAGTGGCTTGGAATAACTTTTATAAAGAAACTCCTGAGTGTATAAATAATAGCGATGATATGGCTAAGTTTGTAAAGTGTGCATCCGAAAGGAAGGATTACCTACAGCGCTTTAACCTGCTGTGGGACGATGACAGCCGCTCACTCAAAATACCAATTAACTGACATAAGATAAAATGTTAGCTTTCGATAAGAATTAGCCGAGTTGTTTATATTTATTAGAAGTGCGTCGATAAGCCGGTTACATCAATTCTCTTTCAAATCTTCCGGCGTATTATCTGCCACCACGGCATTTCGTTCACCCATAGGCTTGTCTTCACCCACGGTACTGTCTGCGGTAGTTTGAAGCTCAATTGATGAGTTTACTTCCGCGCCAATAAGTATGATGTAGGCGCTTAAGTACAGCCACATGAGTAGAATGATAATACCGCCCACTGATCCATAGGTTTTGTTGTAGCTGGCGAATTCATTTAAATAAATAGAAAACCCGTAAGACGCGGCAATCCATAATAAGGTGGCGAATAACGACCCTGGTGTAACCCACCGCCATTGCGCTGAACGCCTATGAGGAGCGTAACGGTATAGTGCAGATAGCCCAATATTAAAGAGCAGCAGCAATACAGGCCAGGTTATCCATGACGCTTGCTTGAAGCTTATTAAGCCGCTAGAAAACCAACTTATCATTTCCGGAAGAACAGTAATGCAAACTAGCGCAACAATGACCGTGGCTATCACGCTAATGGTGCCGGTTATGCGGGCGATTAAGCCTTTAAAAAAGCCTCTGCCATTGTCTTCGATGTAGGTAATATTACACGCGGTAATAAGTGCATTTGCACCTTTACTGCTGCTCCACAGTGATAAAAAAAGCGTTAGGAAAAAGCCCCAACCCAGTGCTGAATTCGATTTTTGAGTGAGGTTTTTAAGCTGTTCTTCAATGATATAGCTGCTGTCGCTAGGTACTACGTTGACCAGTAAGGCCATATGATTGTGTAACTCTTCGGGTGACACTATTAAGCCATATAAGGAAATGGTTGCACCAAGAAGAGGGAATATAGCCAGTAAGCAGAAGAACGCAACGCCTGCGGCGATAAGGGGAATGTTATGGCTTTGGATGTTGGTAAATGTACGTTTAACAATACTCCACCAATTTTTTAGCGTTAACCCCAAAGCAGACTCTGCTTGAGTAGATTGCGTTGTGCTCATGTAATTCCGTTCACTTTACTCGTCTATAAGGTTTATACAGCGCAGAGAACAAGTAAGATTATAAAAAATACCTGCTAGCTCAATGGTACTTATATTTGCCGCACGCGTGTATCGTATCCAACAATGCTAGTTAGGCCTGATAAAGGGCGCTGTTTTACTTTCTGAACAATTACCAACATCTTCTGGAGTGCCTTTGGCCACTATGTTTCCCCCAGCATCACCAGCACCTGGGCCAATATCTATAATATAATCACTAGATGACGCAACTTGCATATTGTGCTCTACCATTACCACGCTGCTGCCTTCATCCACCAATGTATTTAGGTGTTTCATTAACAATGAAATATCTGCAGGGTGAAGCCCAGTTGTGGGCTCGTCTAGTACGTAAAGGGTGTGTTTTTTGTCGGCTCTTTTCAGCTCGGTAGCCAGTTTTATTCGTTGTGCTTCTCCCCCTGAAAGTTCGGTGGCGGGTTGGCCTAATCGTAAGTAGCCCAAGCCCACTTTCACAAGCGCATCGAGCGCACGAAAAACAGGGGCTTCATTAGCGAATATGTTGTGTGCCTCGGCCACACTTAGCGACAGTACATCGGCTATCGATAATGAATTCCAGGTAACGTCTAATGTGTCTTGGTTGTAGCGTTTTGTATCGCAAACCGGGCAGGGGGAGTACACCGATGGCATAAAGAGTAATTCTACCGATACGAAGCCTACTCCCTCGCAGTTGGCGCACCTTCCTTTGGTGGTATTAAACGAAAATCGACCTGCATCGTAGCGTCGTTTTTTCGCTAATGGTGTGGCGGCGAATAGTTTGCGCACATGGTCGAATAGCCCTGTGTAAGTCGCTAAATTTGAACGGGGCGTTCTGCCAATGGGGGATTGGTTTACTACGACTAATCGCTTTATTTGTTCTGCATCACTTACTTTGTTGTCTGCGCTGCCATCTTGAATGCCACCTTCACTACCATGATTATTATTGCCACTATCGATATAGCCGCTAGCAGGCTGCTCTTCGTTGCTTTCCAGCAAGGTGGCTTCGGTAATAACTGCTGCAGGGTTATTGCTAGCGGCGCTTTTGCCGGCAGAGTTATTAATAGCAGCGTTTTTGTCGGGCGTATTGCTAGTGCCAAGTGACGCTTTCACCAACTCCACCAGTGCATGGCTGACTAAGCTTGATTTACCCGAGCCTGATACGCCGGTTACTGTGGTAATAGTGCCAAGGGGAAACGCGCAGTCGATATTATCAAGGTTGTTTTTGCTAATGGCTTTTAATGATAGCCAGCCTTTCGGGGCACGGTTGTGATGCTTAAGGGCTAAAGCGTTATTGAAAAGATATTGCGAAGTTATTGAATTCGATGCTTTTTCCAATGCATCGACAGGTCCACTATATACCAACTCACCGCCGTTTAAGCCTGCATAGGGGCCGATATCAACAACCCAGTCAGCGTGTTTAATGACACGGGGATTATGCTCAACCAAAAATACGCTATTACCTGCTTCTACTAGCGCATCAAATGCGTCTAGCAATGCGGTTACATCGTTCGGGTGCAGGCCAGACGATGGCTCATCCATAATATATACCACGCCAAACAATTTTGATTTTATTTGGGTGGCTAGCCGTAACCGCTGTAATTCACCGGCTGAAATCGTCGTAGTGCTTCGCTCTAGTGACAGGTACCCCAATCCAAGAGCAATGATGGGTTTGATACGAGCCACGATGTCTTTAGCAATGTTATGAATAACCAGTGCCCGTTCGTTGTTTTGGGCTTTGGCTGTATCAAGTAGCGTATTCAAATGTTCTACCACGTCGCTCAACGAACGTTGAGAGAAGGCGGATATGTCTAGGCCGCAAAGCGTTACTGATAGTGAAGCCTGTTTAAGCTTTTTTCCATAGCATTGTGGGCACGTTGAAACGGCAAGATATTGCGCTACTTTTTGCTTTATCTTTTCTTTTTGAGAGGTTTTGAAGGTTTCAAGTACATAGCGTTTAGCGCCAATAAACTTACCGTTATAGCTGGCGGGTTCGCCTTCTTCCTTCGCGGCTTGGGTCTGAGCCAAGTTATAGTTTCTGTATACCGGTACTTGGGGTGTATCGTCGGTGAATAAAATCCAATCTCGCGTAGATTCGGGTAATTCCTGCCAAGGAATATCGACATCAATATCTAACGACAGTAGAACCCGCACTAAATTTTTACCTTGCCAAGCACCAGGCCAGGCAGCAATGGCTCCTTCACGAATGGTAAGGGTAGGGTCGGGCACCAGTTTGTCTTCGGTTACATCAAACACAGTGCCAATGCCATGGCACTTTTCGCAGGCACCCTCAACGGTATTTGGCGAGAATCCATCGGCATAAATGATTTTTTGATTTGTGGGGTAATCACCTGCACGGGAATACAGCATACGCAGGCTATTTGAAATGGTGGTGATACTACCTACCGATGAACGAATTGAAGGCGTTCCGCGGTTCTGATGCAGCCCAACCGCAGGTGGTAAGCCTTCAATACTATCTACATCGGGCGTTTCAATCTGATCAATCAACCTTCTTGCATAAGGAGAAACCGAATCTAAATAACGATGCTGCGCTTCTGCGTATAAGGTGCCAAAGGCGAGTGAGGACTTACCCGAGCCAGAAATGCCCGTAAAGGCCACAATCTTGTTTCGGGGAATATCAACATCCACGCCTTTTAAGTTGTGAACTCGCGCACCACGCACCTGCAGAAAATTATCGTTAGTTGTTGTCATGCTTCCCTTACCATCCTTAATGCTTTTCCAACCTTACAAAATAAGGCGAACCTAGAATGAGTAGACTGAAGGTATTTATAACGATCATTTTGGAGACCATAAAAAGTCACGTGCAGGAAACGTAAATGCGGCTTTTTATTTACTTAACGTGCTAAGTAATGTCGTTGTAGTTAGCATGCTAAGTAACTTTGAGGTGTGTATGTCTGCACTAAAGCCGTTTCACGAAACGCTAGATTTTACGCTTGTTGGAAAGATGGGCCGAGTACACCGGTTATGCAGAGAAGCTGTTACGTTAACTGTTGAGCCCTTGGGGTTAACGCAATCAAGATGGCTCGCGTTAATGCATATCAATTTAATTGGCGAAGGGGTTACCCAATTAGCGCTAGCGCAAAGTTTGGGCATAGAAATGCCGTCGTTAACTCGCACATTAAAGCAGCTTGAAGAGCTGTCGCTGATTAGCCGCCAAGTTGATAACAACGATAAGCGAAGCAAAAAACTATATTTCACTCAAGACGGTCGCGTTGTTTTGAATTCGCTAAATGAAAAAATTGCGGATGTTAAGCAGCAGTTTTATGCAGGGTTAACCCATGAGCAGCTAGACGCAATGGCGTGTGCGCTGTTGCAAATAGAACAAAATGCCTCGGACTGTATTTCTCTACAGGAAACACGCAGAGCAAGTAAATTAGAGGAGGGGACTAATGACACCTGATCAGAAATTTTCGCTTTACGTAAGATTTTCTTTAATTGGTTTCGTGCTGGTTTTTATTTACTACCTTATTGCCGATACCTTTGTGTGCAAGTGTAGCAACTTTATCGTTTGTGGTGTTTCAAGCGCTGGATTTACAAGACTCTATATCGGCACAAGCTTCATCGGTGCTTATTCTATTTTCGCTTTGCTGGAAAGCGGCAAGTCTCGCTGGGTGGCAACGGGCTATTGGTACACTCATTGGTTGTAATTTAGCACTGCTGGCGCAATTGTTTTTGTACAATCACAGTGATTTTTTACTTTTTCCGGTACTCGTATTGTGGATTTTAGCGTTCATTTTTAGCCGCTGTCATATTTTAGGTGGCGGGATGCCGGGCATTGGGTTTGGTGTGCTAACCACGTTTGGTATTTTGTTTGGAAACTCGCTAACACCCAACCAAGATTTAGTTTACAGCGCGCTTTACCGTTTTAGCTCTGTGGCCGTGGCAATTGCCCTTAGTTTGAGTGC
Source organism: Alteromonas sp. 38 (assembly GCF_902506055.1). Classification (NCBI taxonomy): domain Bacteria; kingdom Pseudomonadati; phylum Pseudomonadota; class Gammaproteobacteria; order Alteromonadales; family Alteromonadaceae; genus Alteromonas; species Alteromonas sp. 38. Next base: position 3,381,062 of record NZ_LR733300.1, on the reverse strand, counting down.
CGTTTACGTTATGCATCACATTTTGAACCGCTTTAGTGTTACCCGTCACCATACATATGAATAGCAAAGTAGAATGACCAAGGGCTTGAGCCGAGTGTTTATCGAAAGCGGAAACTAACGGGTAAATAAGCCATACTTTTTTGCTACTTGGGTGCAAATGAACGTGGTCACAAAAACGACCACAATCACCAAGAGCGTTTTAGCATTCTCTAAAGGCCAGATCATTTCTACAATCTTTACGGTGGTTACGGTGATAACAACAATACATGCCATAAAAAGGATATAGCTTATAATCTGTTTAATATTCTTCAGCATATTGGCTCCTAATAAGGGGCCTTAGCCCCTAAAATTACTCATCAGTTGTGGATGTGGTGCGCTCGGACATCTTGTCGCCAACTTTACTACCTGCATATCCTAACCCACCAGAAATAGCACCTATAGCAGCACCAACCCAGCCACCACCACGGACACCGCCTAGAGCTCCTGCTCCCATCGATGCAGCCAATCCTGCTACGCTAAAATCGCCCCAGCAGTGCTCTGCTCATCCGCCTGATACAAGGTCTACCTCATTATTTGTAAGAACTTCCATTATTAATTCCTTCTAAAAGTGTTAACCCAAAAGTGGGAGCACTTACAATACTCATGCTTGTTAACAAAGGTAACTGATCTTGAGAATAGCTCTTGCCGTGTAGGGAGGTTAAATACGAATTTACCGCATATAATTTTGATGGGGAAAAGTAGAGCATAAAAATGCCGGATGTTTTCACATCCGGCATTTTTGTTTAGTTCTACCTTACAAGATTAATTAAAAGCTATAAGTTACTTTTCCGTAAACATAACGGCCTGTGAAACCATACGGTGAGAAACCTGAGTATGGGAAAATCATCGAGAAAGTCGTTACGTCATCAACTAAATCGCGAGTGGCTTCTGGGTAAACATCGAAGATGTTATTCGCACCAACCGATACCGCTAGGTTGTCAGTAAGGGCTACGCGAACATCTAAATCTGTGATCCACTCAGAAGGAATGATTTCGTTGCGTGCTTCAATAGAAGACGGATCTTCAACTTCGCCGTAACGTGTGGTGCGCAAAGTAGCGTTATAACGGTCATAAGACCAAGTTACACCAAGGTTCACTTTGCTATCTGGCGAGCTTGTTTCAAAGCGGCGTAATTCAACATCGTCAAACAGGTTACTTTGATCGAAGCCTGCATTTTGAAGTACATCTGGCGCATCTATAATGTCGGTGACTTCGTTATCGTTGAAGTTAATACCAGCATTGAAGTTAAACGCACCAAAGTCGGCAGTATTCAACGTGTAGGTAGAAACAATATCTACCCCTTCAGTACGTGAATCAATCGCGTTTAAGAAGAAGCGAGCTTGGTTAGCACCTGTGCCTTCAAGTAACGCTTCAATAGCATCGCCCGATAGGTTGTTAGACAGTACAATTCGGTCGTCAATATCAATGCGATAGAAGTCTACGGTTAGGTTGAAATTCGCTGTAGGCGAATAGGTGAAACCTGCGCTGTAGTTATCTGATTCTTCAGCATCAAGACCTGGGCTACCTAACGCTTGAGCTACGTCGCTTGAAGCTGCAAATGTACCGGTTTCAGTGGGTTCGCCGTCAACAAACACAGTAGCAATAGAGGTGAAATGCTGCTGTTGTAAGGAAGGCGCTCTAAAGCCTGTTGAAACCGAGGCACGAAGTGCAAAAGTGTCAGTAACAGTAACGCGATTAGAGAGCTTCCAGTTAAACGTGCTACCGAAATCTGAATAGTCTTCAAAACGACCTGCTACTGCCACATTCCAGTTTTCAAGCACATCGGCTTCTACATCCACATAAAAGCTGTAGTTGTGACGGGTATTTTCACCTGCTGACTCAGGTGTAAAGCCTGGGAATACTTGTGAACCGGCAGCGCCAAAAGGTCCATCAACAGGGTCGGTAACTACGCCGCCCGGGCCAAATGTACCCTGAATATAAGAGTTCTCTTCACCTGCGGTAATTTCATAGCTTTCGTGGCGATACTCTGCACCCATAGCGAAGTTCATTTCACTATAGAAGTAGCCAGTGTCCACAAGTCGCGATGCGTCAGCATTAATAATAGTGGTGTTGTATTCTAGCTCACCTGCGTTAAAACTCGTTTGGCTTGTTGGCCCAAGAGAAGTGTTTAAGCTATTTACTACGCTGTACTCTAGTGCATTGCCACCGTGGGTGAGTGACAAATCGTAGTTCCACACATCGCCGTAACCTTTAATACCGCCTAGTACCGACATATCTTGAATGTCAGTTTGAATAGAAGGTAAGAAACCGTCTGGGTAGATAGAAGTAATGTTACGGCTGTCTGATGCACGGCGATAAAAACCGCCGCCAATGGAATCACGTGAACTAAAGCCAGCCGTACCGTAAAATTCGATACTGTCGTTAATAGCTTTACCCGCGTTTACGAATAGCGCGTAATCTTCTACTTCGCCATTACCGTATACGTGATTGTAGCGGTTAACCGTGAATTCTCTTTCATCTAAATTACCATCGGCATCACGAGCGTAGTTTTCTCGAGTATCGAAGTCTGAACGGTTCGACTCACCACGGTCGCGGTATTCAGCTGAAACATTTATAAATCCGTCATCGCCCCACTCAAAGCCCATATTGCCACGAAGGGTAAGGGTTTGCCCGTCGGTAAGTTCACGATCTGAACCTGTATCAAATGCAAGGTTGCCGTCTGCATCGGCACTAACGCCTTCAAGGTTAGGCACACCGTCCATCGTAGTTACGTTTGCACCGTAAGTGACTGATACTTCACCGCCTTCGCTAGCGTCTTTCAATACAATATTGATAACACCAGCAATGGCGTCTGAACCGTATTGAGCCGCTGCACCATCGCGCAATACTTCAATGCGCTTAATCGCGTTAGCTGGTATAGCATTTAAATCCACAGCAGAAGAGCCGCGGCCCACAGAACCGTTTAGGTTAAGTAGTGCTGAAGTATGGCGGCGTTTGCCATTCACTAATACTAGTGTGTGATCTGGCGCTAAGCCACGAAGCTGAGCGGGGCGAACATGGTCTGTTCCATCGGTAACAGAAGGTTGCGGGAAGTTGAAGCTTGGCAACAACGAATTGAGGATCATGTTGGTTTCGGTTAAACCGGTGGCTTCAATGGAAGATGCATCGATAATATCGATAGGTACCGGAGAGTCATTAACAGTGCGGCCTACGCGGCGCGAACCAACAATTTGGATTTGCTCAACATCTTGCTCGTCGATGTTGGTTTGTTCTTGAGCCATTACCGACGTTGAAAACGGTATAGCCGCTATAGCACCTGCGATCAAGGAAAGCTTGAAAACAGAAGCGTTAAAATTTGCTTGTTGCATTGTGTGTTCCTGAATTTTTATAAGTGTATTTTTAAAGCGAATGAACGTTGCAGTAGCGCAGTGCTTTTGCATGCACGAGTTACACGTATTTTTGGTACGCATACTGCTGTTACTTCTTTTCTGTTGCGGGGTGCAGCTAAAAGCCGTGTTGTCTGATAAGACTTATAATTATTAGATGTGATAAACGAGTTTCGTTTATGGAGCTGAGTTAAGCACAAAATCAATTAGTCATACAATACTAAAGTTGTAAATTTTTAATAGTTTCGATGAGACGTGTATTTCAAGCGGCGGCATGTCGAATTTTCGCGATGAAGCATTTCATTTCAGAAAGCGAAAGAGGACGAAATCTTTCTATAAAGTTTTTTAACTTCTACGTATGGAAGAAATCTCTTAAATTGGCTTTGTCTTTCTTTTAATTGACTTTATTGCTTACCTGCATAATGTAGAACTCGCAAACGCAAATTTCAGCGTCTAAATTGTATAGAACAAATAACAATAACAGGGATACAGATGAAAACTTTCTTTAAATGGTTAGGCATAGGTCTGCTGGTCATTATAGTGGGTGCAGCAGCATGGGGAACACATGAATGGAATGCGGAAAAACCGTTCTCGTTTCGCGTGTTTTTAGACAGGACACTTATTCAACAGGCATTGAAGAGCCCCCAAACGTTAACCTCAATTGGCGTGTTGGATGGTATGGGCATAAAAGGCCACAATGCCCACCTCGATGATGCGAGTTTAGCGTCTTCACAAGCCACGTTTGATGAGCTTATGCAGGTTAAAAGTGTACTCATACAATATGAAGATTTGGATGAAGATCAGCAATTATCCAAAGACATCGCGATGTACTTACTCAACACCTTAAGCGGGTTCGAAAAGTACCAATATCATAGTTACCCCTTTAACCAAATGTCAGGGGCACAGAGCAACTTTCCTAGCTTTATGGATGGGCAGCACCCGATTACCGATGTAGAAAGCGTTGATTTCTACATTAGTCGTTTAAGTGAAAGTAAGCGCTATTTTACTCAAATGCTGGAAGGCATGAAGTTGCGCGAAGAGAAGAATATCCTCCCACCACGCTTTGTTATTCAGCGAGTTATTGACGAAATGCAGGGGTTTATCGATAGGCCAGTAAAAGCAAATATTCTGTATACCTCGGTGCAGCGCCGCATGGAAGCGTCTGATGCAATTGTTGAAGCTGACTATGATGGGCTTTTATATAACGTTGCTACAGAAATAGAAAATACGGTTTATCCTACTTACCAAATGCTTATTGATTACTTTGTTGGCCTTAAGGCAAAAGCGGGAACCGATGATGGCTTATGGCACTTAGAGGGGGGAGATGAAGCTTATAAACTGGCCCTGCGTTTCTTCACTACCACTGATTACTCTGCCGACTACATCCATAATGTGGGTTTATCAGAAGTTGACCGAATACAGGCTGAGATCTTAGCAATTTTAGCGCAAGAAGGGTTTGATGTTAGCCAAGGCTTTACCGCAGCAATAAATACGCTAGCAGAAGACGAGCGCTTTTATTATGAAGATACTGATAATGGTCGAGAGCAAATTCTAGTCGATTACCAAACTATCCTCGATGAAATTGAAGCAGGTTTGGGCGATGCATTTCTGGTAAGCCCAAAAGCGAGTATGGAAGTAAAACGTATTCCAGAGTTTAAGGAAAAAACAGCTCCAGGTGCGTATTATGAAGCGCCCGCGTTTGATGGGTCTCGTCCGGGCGTCTTCTTTGCGAATCTTTATGATATTAAAGCAACACCTACCTACAGCATGCGAACGCTGGCCTATCATGAAGGCATTCCGGGTCACCATTTTCAAATTGCCATTGCAATGGAACTGGAAGGTTTACCTATTTTTAGAACCGTAGCTCCCTTCGTGGCCTACATTGAAGGCTGGGCGCTATATTCAGAACGCTTAGCGTGGGAACTCGGCTTTCAAGACGATCCGTTTGATAATATCGGCCGCTTACAAGCCGAGCTTTTCCGGGCAGTAAGGCTAGTGGTAGATACCGGTATTCATGCGAAACGCTGGACGCGTGAAGAAGCCATAGACTACATGCTAACTAATACAGGCATGGCCGAGTCTGACGTCACCTCTGAAATTGAGCGTTATATCGTGCTGCCAGGGCAAGCAACGTCTTACAAAGTAGGTATGATGAAAATTTTGGAGCTTCGGGAAAAAGCGAAGTTAGCGTTAGGTGATAAATTCGTTCTAGGCGAATTCCACGATGCGGTTCTGAAAAACGGCGCCGTGCCATTAGATGTACTAGAGCAAATTATCGATAAGTATATTGCCGACACGCTTAATTAAAGTGTTGATAATACCAAACTAAGCAATTGGCAGAAGGCTTGCCCGACGATTCCTATTAACGATGGCTATTTAACCCGGCTAGGTAAAGCCAAAGTAGCTTAATAACCACGAGGCGTTACTGCTTAGCGTAACGCCTTTTTTTATAAGTAGATTTTAATAAGTGTCTAAGGGAAAACAGACTAGGTTAATCCGTTTACAAACTCCAGAATGTAACCGTTCACTGTATCGTGTTGTTCTGCAAACACCATATGGGTGCCATTTTCTATAATGTTTAGCTTTGCGTTAGGTAATTGGCCTAACAGGAACTCAGAATATTTCACCGGTGTCATAATATCTTTGTCACCCACAATAAGCTGTACTGGCAATGTAATGCTACCTATATCCTGCATAACGTCAAAGTTGTCACAAGCCGTAAAGTCTTTCAGCATCACAGTGGCGCCATTTTTAACGATTGCCGAATTCACCTCAGTTCTTAACGGCTCTTGCAGTTGTTGGTTTGAAGCCAATAGGTAATCGGGGAATGCTCCGCCTTCTTCTATAAGCGTTGCTAGTGACGTAAGCAGTTGTGGCATTACTTTTAATTTAGCGCCCGCACCTATTAGCACCATTGCTTTAAGTCTACTTGAATCAAAAGTCGTTGATTCGCTTGAAGCCGACAGAGCAGCCTGCATGGCTACGGCACTTCCTAAAGAATGACCCACCAACACCACGTCTGTTAAATCTTCTTGTTCCACGGTGTTAAGCACCCATTGAGCAATGGATTTTACATCAAGTAATGCTTCGCCATCAGGATGCCCAGGAAAGTTTAAAGCAATGCTGTTGTTGAAAAACGATACTTGGTGCGCCCACACGTTATTCGTGCAACCTGAGCCATGTAAAAATACGAATGTCATTTTAAATGCCTTTTCGAGAGTTCTATTCACTCTATAACGAAAGGAATGAATATTCTACGCTCTAGGCGATAAGGCCAGCAATTGATTGCGCGTCATTGCCTTACAGATTTCTCCGAGAGATACATCCGACAGATTACCCCCAGAGAGACATACTCGATAATTCCTACAATAACCTTGAGTACATTTCGGTATAGATATTGTAACGGTATCTATAACTGTACCTAGAACCGAAAGGTTTGAGCCGTTAATTGTGAGGAATTTACAGCTTCATGAACTATTCGCGTAAGGATTTCACATGACGGTTCTCTTCTCGCTATTTAATTTAGAGGCGGGTTTGAGTAAAGACGAGTTTGGAGCTGATTGCGACATTAACTACAACCTTTTCTGTTAGCTATTGGCGCGAGTGAGACAAAGGAGAGCATGATGAGTAAAACTGCAATTTTGTACAGAATGGTGACCGATGATCATATTTGTCCGTTTGGTTTGCGTTCCAAAGACTTGCTAGAGAGAGAAGGGTATGACATAGATGATCGCCCTCTCACTTCTAGGGAAGAAACCGACGCGTTGAAGGCAAAGCACAATGTTAAAACAACCCCACAGACGTTTATAAATGATGAGCGTATAGGAGGGTACGACGATCTTCGTACCTATTTTGGAAAAGGCGAAGCGGGCCAAACGGGTACCACCTATACCCCAGTAATAGCCATATTTTCGGTCGCTGCATTATTAGCGTTAGCATTTCAATATACGGTAGCAGGTGCGTACTTTTCCATTCGAACTCTCATGCTGTTTATCGCGTTTTCAATGACGTTACTGGCAGTACAAAAACTCAAAGACTTATTCAGCTTTACCAATTCATTTATTACCTACGACTTGCTAGCCATGAAGTGGCTACGATACGCCTATATTTACCCGTTCGTAGAGGCTTTTGCTGGTATTGGTATGGTGGCGCAACTGCCCGCATTAGCGGTGGCGCCGTTCTCCCTATTTATAGGTACGGTGGGTGCGGTTTCAGTGGTTAAAGCGGTATATCTCGATAAACGTGAGCTCAAGTGTGCCTGCGTAGGGGGCGACAGCAACGTGCCATTGGGCTTTGTTTCGCTAACTGAAAACCTGTTTATGATAGCCAGCGCTCTGTTGATGTTTTTCTATACGTAACTAGTTTCATCCTCATGTAAAACCTTCATAAATGCTGAAAAAATCGTACGCCAAAGGTTCCGGCTAAAGCGATAAAACTTTTTAATATAAATTAAAAATTAATATAAACAGTCGCTTAAGGTGTTTTGGGTGATGGTTTGGTTATTGCAGTCAAAAGTTACACATATAAGTTTGTTATTCGAATTGCCAGCTTAGAAGGTGTACCACTGATGAGTGTTTATCCGAGTAACCTTCGTTTTTCAGCTTTGCTTCATGCAAACAACTGAATGGGAAGCGGCAATAACGTTGAGTAGAAATAGGAGTTTTATAATGAGTAACCCGGAAAATTTGGAAGGCAAAAAAATCGCTATTTTAGCTACCGATGGTTTTGAGCAGAGCGAACTCGTGCAGCCAAAAGATATGCTTACCGAGCAAGGCGCTATAGTAGAGATACTTTCAATTGATGATCAAAGCAGTATCACTGCATGGAATGAAGGGAATTGGGGTAAACAAATATCGGTAGATGCTCAAGTTTCCTCGGTATCGCCAAGTGATTACGACGCGCTGGTACTGCCTGGCGGCCAAATTAACCCAGACATCTTACGTACTAATAGCGATGCGGTTTCATTTATTAAGCAAGCCCACGCAGAACCTCGCATTAAAGCCCTTGCTGCTATATGTCATGGGCCATGGTTACTGGTTGAATCTGAGCTAGCAAGAAACAGTACAGTTACTTCTTTTCCCAGTATTAAAACAGATTTAATTAATGCTGGTGCTACCTGGAAAAATGAGCTTGTGGTACAAGATGGCAAATTAGTTACTAGTCGGAACCCAGATGACATCCCTGCTTTTGTAGAGAAAATTAGTCAACTGATTGCTTAGGTTTGTAAAGTGAGAATAGAACCTCACAGGTGGAACTTTAGGCGAGAAAGTAATTAGATTTAACAGGAGTATGCATGTTTAGCCAGAAAACAGGTTCAAAGGTGATTGTTATTACCGGTGCGTCAAGCGGGATTGGCAAGGCAACAGCGCAAGCGCTAGTAGATGAAGGTAATAAAGTTGCCTTAATTGCCAGAAGTGCAGACAAGCTCAACGATTTGGTGGCAGAGCTTGGCGAGGCCAATGCCTTTGCGGTTACTGCCGATGTGAGCGATTTCAACGATTTAGAGAACGCGTTTAGCAAAGTAACTCAGCACTATGGCCACGTAGACGGCGTATTTGCGAATGCGGGTACGGGTGCAAAGAGTGCCGGTATTGAGAACGGCGACGTTGCAGAGTGGCAAAGTATGTTAGGCGCAAACGTGAACGGCTTGCTGTATACCGCAAAGCTTGGGCTACCTTTGCTGAAAAAGACTAAAGGCCACTTTATTCTAACAAGCTCGGTGGCAGGGCGTATTGCATTAAAAGGCTCGGCTTACGGGGCTAGTAAATGGTTTGCTTACGGTTTTGGCCAAAATTTAGCGGAAGAAATGAGGGAGTGGGGCGGTAGGTGTACCACAATTTGCCCTGGAATGGTTAACACCCCTTTCTTTGATGAGCCCAAGGAAGATAAACTTCAGCCCGAAGATATTGCAAAGTCGATTGCGTTTGCCCTTTCAGCTAGCGATTCGGCCTGCGTACGAGAAGTGTACGTTATGCCAACATCGTAGACGACTTAACAGGCTTAATTGCTTGTAATATCAAGGTATATATATGGCAGCGGATGTATGTACATCCGCTGCCATATACTTTAAAGGTTTAAAATATCCCCCTATTGGTCGCATATAATTTGGAGATAAGGTTAACCATTAACTTTAGTGAAATAGTGTTTAAAAAGTTGATAAAAACGCGTCACATGAAGCGGTTTTTCGCCTCTATACTGATGAAGGAAATAAAAATGCCACGCTTTTCCTCGAGCGCTTGGTATCACCCTTTTAATCTGCTCTTCGGCCAAAAGAGAGTGAACTAGAAACTCTGGTAGCAAAGCCACTCCCATATCATTTAGTACCATTTCTAAGGCCGTGTTGGGGGTATTGGTTCTTGCATAATGTTGCACGTCAATCAGCACTTCATTGGCATGGCTATTATCAAATAAATGTAACGTACCGTGTTGCCATTCAGTAGCGATAAATCTGTGTTCTGGCAATTTTTCTATGTTGTTTATACTGCCGTGCTGCTTTATGTATCGAGGCGAAGCACAAAATATTTCTGACACTTTACCAATTGACAGCGCACGATAATCACAATCTTTAATATTGCCGCCAAAGATGGCGGCATCCAACTTATTCTCTATCAAATCTTGCCATCTACCCGTAACTAATAATTGTGGAGTAAGTTTCGGGAATTCTATACATAGCTGTTTCAACGCAGGTACAACGATGTCTTTTTCGAAAAAAGGGGGAACCGATACTTTAAATAAGCCACTAGGTTGGCTTTTTGCATTGTCCAGTTCTGCAACGGTGAGATCTATCTGCTCACTAAGGAGCTCACTGCGCGCAAGTAGCGTCTCGCCGACGGCAGTCAGAATTACGCCGCGGGTGTTGCGTATGAGAAGTTGTTGCCCTATTTCACTTTCTAATTTTGTAATTTGTTGGCTAATCGCAGATTTGCTCAATCCTAGCTTTTTAGCCGCTAATGTAAACGATCGCTTGTGCGCAACTTCAACAAAAATAAGTAATAACGGGGCCAATTTTACGGTGTTCATAATATTAAACAAAGTGTTCAAATAGTGCTTATTGTTCAATATGTATTACGGGTTTATCTTGAGTCAACGAAAAGAGATGAATAGCAGTTTTTAAATAGTCAGTAATAAGGAACCAAAAGATGCAAAGTTTAGTTGTCGTTGACCTAACCCCAGTAAATAAAGCTGTCATAGCGGAATATAGCGCTTTAGCAGCCGAAACATTAAAGCCGTTTAACGGAGAGTTTATTGCCAAAGGTCATATAGAGGTATTACATGGTGAGGCTGGGCATCCGATGAAAGCTGTCATTGCGTTTCCTGACAATGAAAGCGCAAAGGCGTGGTACAACAGTGCGGCGTATCAAGCCATTGTCCCCCTTCGCGATTTAGGTATGCATAGCCAATTTCATTTGGTGTAGATAAGGTAGTGACTATTTTTAATAATGGGGACCCGAGCCTTGGCTGCCCTTTATTCTGCCTGCGTATATTAGCGTAGATGAGTAAGTTTTGTTCTATTAACCTATAGGCAAGGCGCCGCCGCACAACGATGGATTGGCACTACAGTAGCAATGAACATTTTCAATTAATTCACGCGCTTGAGCACTTGGGCTAGAGGAGTTGGGCCACAATGCATAGATAGGGCGAGTAAATAACTGCTCACTATGAAACTGCAACTCAGGCGTTTTATCATCTATGAGTGTCTGAATTTCAGTACTTGGTAACAGTGCAGCCCCATTTCCCGACGCCACAAACTGTTTCGCTAGCGTAATATCACCCACGTAATGCGTATAGTCATACGCGCTGGCTAAAACATTAAATTGCTCAGCGTTGGGAATTTGTTTGATGGTGTAGGGTACAAAAAGGTGAGAGGTATTCAGTTTCTTATTTCTTCCAACAACGTGAACAGTAACGCTGCCCATTTTTCTTTGAATTAATGAAGAATCTTGCTGATCGCCCACACGAAACGCGATATCAAATTGCTTTTGACTGGTTAATACGTTGCGGTTGTCGGGCTCGATACGCAGTTGTAATGTTGGGTGAGTAAATTGAAATTCACTGAGTGGTGTAAATAGCGGGCCGGCTACCAAGTTTTGTGGGCATAACACGCTAAGCATATTTAGCTGTGTGCTGTCGTAAGCTTGCACCTTTTGTTTTACGCGTAAAATAACATCGGCAACATCATCGTATACCATTTTACCGAATGCAGTTAGCACTACGCCTCTGGCCGAACGTGAGAGTAAAGGGGTACCAAGTCGTACTTCAAGTTTTGCGATACGTTTTGATAACGCTGAGGGCGATATACGTAAATCTTCCGCCGTTTTGGCAAAACTGCCTCGTTGGATCACTTCGATAAAAAGCGTTAAGTCGTCTAGCACATCAATTCCTGCAATCTAAGGTTTCCATTTCGCTTATTCTCACCGAGCGACATAGGTATACACTAACATCGCTCAAAGGAGGAATGGATGGAAAGAATTATCTTTACTGCGCTGTTTTCATGTTGTCTGTCAGGACTGATGTCCGGTTGGGTGACCTTTATTAATTTAGGGGTCATAGATACGTTTCTGTCAGATTGGTCAATGGCATTCATCAAGGCTTATTCCATGGCCTTTTTGGCTGCATACGGCCTTGCTAAGCCAATTAAATTATTAACCCAAAAAATCATAGGATCAAATTCATGACAAAAGTCGACAGACCGGTGCATATTGTTGCCATTATTCAACCACAGTCACGCTATTATGAAAAGGGAGTAGAGGCGCTTCAGCGCCTTCTACTCCCCACTAGAGGAGAGCCAGGATGTATTCGCTTTGATATTTTTGAAGATAGAGAAAATGGCCAATACATTTTAGTTGAGCACTTTAAAAGCCAGGCCGACTTAGACTTTCATTACGCGCAAGAATATACCAAGTCGGTATTTGCACTGTATGAAACCATTTTGGCAACAGCACCTGAAATTCGCTACCTTTTGCCCATTGAGGCAAGCTAGCACCTAAATCGCTACATAAATAAATTTAACTCAAAAAGGCTCAACAACAATGTATTGTGTAGCGCACTAACAAACTCGCTTGAGTCGGCCTTGTGCCGCTGTCTATCAATGCTACGTTAAGCAGCAAGGCTGCGTTTGCAATCCACAAAATTACCCCTACACTCGGGGTGCAACGTTGAAGCTACTGCACAAATGCTTTAAAAGCAGACTGCAAAAAACATCAATTGAAGGGGGCTGGCCATACTTAAGTAAAAATCCTCGATAATTACGCGGGGTAATTAAATGAACGTGCGCAACATTGGCAATGCTTACGCCGCTTTTACCGATAAGTCTTCTAAGTGTTCGCTTATTGACAGGGTTTTATGCTTGTCTCGCAGTTAAAAATTAAGTAGAAATAAACAACCGCTAAGTCAGCCGATTTTTGCGATGAGTAGAGAAGCGCATGTTTGGCTTACAGACTAAATTTTTTTGAATATCAGTCATATTTCATAGCGAAGTGATATTTTGGAATAATAAAAATGCGTTATTTTTACTCGTTTCAATAGAAAGCGTTAGTTGGTTCTACCCGCATTATTGATTTCATGAAGTATCTGAAATTAGCCAAATAAAGTATCTACCCTTACGCCATCAGATTAGTCTACTTGCTGAACAACTCACTATTTATGCTTTGCTTCTCGATTGGCCTTATCTGCATTCGGTCATAGTGATGGCGGCAAACGGCAGTTGCAGTAATTAAACGTGCTTCGGCAATAAAGTCAACAGGAGAGCAGATGTCTCAGTCTAATGAATTTTCAGGTAAAACCGCGGTCATTTCGGGCGCAGCGGGTGGAATTGGCTTAGCCCTAAGTGAGGCATTAGCAGCGCAGGGAATGAATATTGTTATGGGCGATATCGACGCTGCAGCCCTTGCACAATCTAGCGAAGGTTTGCGTGCTAAGGGTTACAAGTTAATAACCTGCTCACTTGATGTAACTGATTATGCCCAGTGGGAAGACGTTGTTGCAAAAGCTAAAGACGCGTTTGGCAAAATTCATATGGTCATCAATAACGCAGGTGTGGGTGGTTCTCCTGGAAAAATAGAAGACTCAGAAGCTGAAACTTGGCGCTGGGTAATGGACGTGAATGTAATGGGCGTGTTGTATGGAGCCCAAGCTTGCGTTCCTGCCATAAAAGAACATGGTGAAGGGGGCTGGGTGCTAAACGTGGCATCGATGGCGGGCATGATGGGTATGCCATACGCGGGCGCATACTGTGCCTCTAAGGCCGCAGTAGTCTCAATGACTGAAAGCTGGATGCCAGAGCTAGAGCCCTTCAATATTCATACGTCAGTATTATGCCCTGCATTCGTAAAAACTCGTATTCATGAGTCTTATCGTAATAGACAAGAAAAATACGCGGTAGCCACTGAAAAACGTATTGATAAAGAAAAACTAAAAGCAGGGGCTAAAGCTGCCACCATAGCGGTGGAGTCGGGAATTCCTGTATCAATGTTAGCTGAACGTGTGTTGGAAGCATTGCGTTCAAAACAAATGTACATTTACACGCATCCAAACTATCGCAAGGTAACCCGCGGCCGCGCAAAAGCGATTGATAACGGGTTTGTCGATGCTGAAAACAGCCCTGTGGTAGGCCATTTAATTGACGATGACATCGTCACTTTTTAATTAGACGCATTTGCTTATTGAGAGCTGTGCTTTTTATAAACGCCTTACTTTTTAACTATCATTTTAGCGGTAAAAAAAGCGTAGCGATTACCGCTGAAAGCGAACATGCCCACCATGATTTAGGAGGGGGAGTATAAAAACCTCCCCTAGACAGCGCTTGCCTAATGACGACGATTTTTTAACCTCTATATTAGGTAGTTGGTCGTGTGTTTATTGAAACTTTATAGGTTTATTAGTAACTCTATATAGTGTTAATACCTATAATTCTAAATTCAAAATAAACACTCTGTGGATAATAATAATGAAAAAGCTTCTTAAAGCTGCAGTAGCTGTATCTCTTGCACTCTCATGCTCGACTGTTTTTGCAGAAAAACCTAACGACGACAAACCTATTTTTAGCAGTTCTACTTTCGAAGCAATGGAGCTCAGAAATATTGGGCCTGCTTATATGTCTGGCCGAATAGCCGATATTGCTATCGATCAAAATAATCCTTCAACGTGGTATACCGCAGTAGGTTCCGGTGGCGTATGGAAAACTACGAATGCGGGTAATACGTGGGCCCCCATTTTCGATAAACAAGCAGTATATTCTATTGGCGATGTGACCATTGCGCCAAGTAATTCGAACATCATCTGGGTGGGCACAGGTGAGAACAACGGTGGGCGTCATATTAGCTTCGGTGACGGCGTTTACAAGTCTGTAGATGGCGGTCAAACATGGAATAACGTAGGGCTGGAGAAGTCTGAACATATCTCCGATATTATTATTCACCCTACCAACCCTGATATCGTGTGGGTTTCTGCCCAAGGGCCGTTATGGTCTGGCGGCGGTGAACGCGGCCTTTATAAAACCACTGACGGCGGCGACACGTGGAAGCAAGTACTTACGCCTGCCGATAAATGGACTGGTGTAACCTCGTTACTTATCGATCCACGTAACCCTGATAAACTTTACGCAGCTACATGGGCTCGCCAGCGTTCAATTGCGGTATATGTAGGGACTAACGAAGGGGCGGGCATTCATACGTCTGACGATGGCGGTGAAACCTGGACTGAACTTAAAACCGGTTTGCCAGAAGGCAACATGGGTAAAATAGGCATGGCGATATCGCCTATGAACCCAGATGTGCTTTATGCCACTATCGAGACTGACAACCGCAAAGGCGGTTTCTATCGTTCGGCAGATCAAGGTGCAAGTTGGACTAAGGTATCGGATGAAGTAGGTGCAGGTACGGGCCCTCACTATTACCAAGAAATTTTTGCTGACCAACACCAATTCGACCGTGTTTATATTGCCAGTAACTACAGTAAAGTGTCTGATGATGGCGGTAAAACCTGGACGCCAATTAACACGAAACGTAAGCACGTAGACGATCATGCCATGGCATTTCACCCTACCGATCCTGATTTTGTTTTGATGGGATCAGACGGTGGTATTTACATGTCTCATGACAGAATGGCGAACTGGCGTTTTATGGCTAACTTGCCGTTAACGCAGTTCTATAAAGTGGCGCCGGATGATTCAAAACCTTTCTACATGATTTATGCGGGTGCACAAGATAATTCTACCCAAGGCGGTCCTTCACGTACCAATCGAAAAGAAGGCATTAAGAATAAAGATTGGTTCTTAACTCTAGGCGGGGATGGCCATCAGCCGGCGGTTGAACCGGGTAACCCAGATATTATGTATTCACAGTGGCAACAGGGTAACCTTACCCGCGTAGACATGACCACCAAAGAAGGTGTTTACGTTAAGCCGCAGCCATTACCGGGCGATCCAGCTGAGCGCTACAACTGGGATGCACCTATTAATGTGTCTAGCCATGACCCTGCTCGTATTTACTTTGCATCACAGCGAGTATGGCGTTCAGACAATCGCGGCGATAGCTGGACGGCCGTGTCTGGCGACCTAACCCAAGACCGAAACCGTATGCATATGCCTATGATGGGCAGAACGTGGTCGGTAGAAGCGGGCTGGGATTTGTACGCCATGACAGAATTCCACACTATTGCTAACTTCTCTGAAAGTCCAGTGGATGAAAACATTCTGTGGGCGGGTACCGACGATGGCATTATTCAAGTCACTACCAACGGCGGTGAGTCGTGGAAGAAAATCGAATTAGACGATATTAAAGGCATACCCGCTACCGCTTATGTGAACGATATTCGGGCTGATTTGTACGATCCCAATACCGTATATGTTGCTCTAGATAACCATAAATATGGCGACTACAAACCCTATTTGATCAAGTCGACGAACCTAGGCAAAAAGTGGACATCACTTGCCGATGACCTACCTGCAAAACACCTTGTTTGGCGTATTGTGCAAGACCATGTGAACAAAGATTTGATGTTCATTGGTACCGAGTTTGGCGTTTTCTTTACGGTTAACGGCGGTATAAAATGGGTTGAACTTGATGGCGGTATGCCAACCATTTCTACTCGCGATGTAAAAATCCAGCGCAGAGAAAACGACTTGGTAGCCGGTACATTTGGCCGTGGTATTTATATCTTAGATGATTACGCACCACTTCGCGCATTAACTGAAAAATCGATGGAACAAGATGCACTTTTGTTTGCGCCTAGTCGCCCGGTGAAATGGTTTCAGTTAGACACTAGGCACACTGACTCAGACGGCGACGACCGCTTCGCGGCTGAGAACCCAGCACATGGTGCTACGTTAACCTACTTCTTAAAAGACAGTTTGTTAACCGCGAAGGGTAAGCGTCAAGAAGCTGAGAAAAAGCTACTTGAAGATGAAAAATATCCTAAGTACCCAAGTTGGGAAGCAATAGAGGCTGAAATTCAAGAACCTGAACCTGCGGTTTATATCGAAATTCGTGACAATGCAGGCGACGTAATAAATCGCGTAGCGGGCAGCACGAAGAAAGGACTTCACCGCATTACGTGGGATATGAAGTATTCAAATACCACACCACTTACCAAAAAAGATAGTAAAAATAATGGTTTAATGGCATTGCCAGGCACTTATAGCGCTACACTGTTTAAGCGTGAAGGGGCAACTGTTACTCAGCTAGCTGAGCCTGTTGAGTTCACGTTAAAATCTATCTATGAGGGTGCACTTAAAGGGGCATCTGCTGAGGAAATTGCAGCTTATGGTAATGCGGTTGATAAAGCGCAAAAACGTGCGATGTCTTCAACTACTGTGCTAGGCCAAGTGAAAGAAACGATGGCATTACTTCGTGTTGCTATTGACCGTACGCCTAGCGATGTTAGCCAACTTGAAGCGCAATTTGCGAGCATTCAGAGTGAAATAAACGATATTAATAAAGCGTTTAGTGGCTTAGAGTCGCGCAATCGTAAAGGGATTAAGCCGGCTAATATTATGAGCCGCTTACGTTACGCAAGGTCTGCATTAGGTTCATCTTATGGGCCAACTCAACAGCATAAAGACCAACTTGGTTACGCTGAAGATGAATTAAATCACGTGATTGCGCGCATTAAAACGTTGCATGAAACCACGCTGCCTGCGCTACAGCAAGCGGTGGTGAATGAAGGTGGTCCTTGGACTGCAGGCATTCCGGTTATTGCAAACTAACGAGCGTTAGTGCAAACAGATGCGGCAGCGTTACGCTGCCGCGTTTTTTATTTTCACCCTTCTTTTTTAGCTTTACTACCGTAGCAAGACCCAATGAAAAGCCTGTCGTATTCTTTCTGTTTTTTATCTTTTGCTAAGTTTTCGCGTTTTGGATTAGCCCCTTTTAGACTATTGTTAACCGTTTCTTTTTTAGCCGTCCCCGTTTTTTATGCCAGTGCTACTGATGCTCAAGGGGCTGACGAACCTAGCTTCAATGGTGTTAGCGCCAAGGAAGTCGAGCGTTACACTGTTACCGCAGAGCGCGCCTATTACAATCAAACCTTAAACAGCATTTTCCCCCAATATACTTATGATAAATCGAATCTTGTGGGTAGCCCCCACATTAATGACATTTTGCTCCAATCGCCTTCAGTTAACTTAAATGGGCAAGGTGGGCAAATTCAAAATATCAATATTAGGGGCTTTTCTCGCTGGCGAATTCAATCGCTTATTGATGGTGTACCTATTGAGAGTGATCGCCGAGCAGGCGCGAGTGTGGGGTTTGTTCCTCCTTCATTTATTCAAGGCGTGGCCGTTATGCCAGGTGCTGCGTCTACCTATTTAGGGTCGGGCGCTATTGGTGGTGCTGTAGATTTGTTACTTCCATATAACACAGCACCAAACCTTCAAATAGGGTGGAGCAGCAACCAACAGACACAAGATTATAGTTATGCCGATTACACAGGGAATATCGATTGGAACCTGTCGTATCGTAACGGAAATAACGGCTCAGATGCACAAGGTAATACCTTGTTCGATAAGTTTGAACAAACGGCATTGTTTATTAGGCATCGACCTGAAAGTGGTGTGCTGAAAGAAGCCTGGACGTTGTATTCAGACAACCGTGATATTGGTAAATCCAGCAGCGACTTTCCAGAAGATAGAGTAACTACCTACCCAGAAAATACGCACTGGCTAGGTAAAATGACGTTTGTATTCTCTGATATATTTAGCAGCCACAAAACTAGTAACGACACCGCTAGCAATAACAGATCTAGTGACGACATATCTAACAATGACATAGTGAGCAACCTTTGGTGGCACCAATCCACATTGGACACCCACATTGTAAGACCCGAGGATCGGATAAACGAAAGTGAAAGCGAGGCGTTAGACTTCGGGTTTGATGTGGGCAGTAATACACGCATTAATAACTGGCAAGTGAATTGGCAAGTTCAGTTGATGGGGCGGGAGGGGGTAACTATTGATGAAAAAGAGCTCACCATGGTTTCCTCTGCTACTCAATCTCTTGTAGACGAGCCTGTTATAGAGCAGCCCTCAGGCCTAACCAGCTCATTCTTCATTTCTGAATTGGCTTACGAGCTTCGTACTTTGGATGCCAGTGAAACCACCGTAGCAGGTATTGCTGATGCATCTCGAACCTTTGGTGCTACGACGCTAGCGTTTGGAGGTAGGTTAGATTGGCAGCAACAGTCTAACAACGTTGACGATGTTGAAAATACTAACATCAGCGGTTTTATTGGCGCTAGCCATATACTTTCGCCGCAATGGACGGCAAGTGTTTACTTATCTAGCGCCTTTAGGAATCCGTCATTAACTGAACGCTATTTCTCCGGTGAAACCCCTCGGGGTACCGTATTAGGTGATGCCGATTTAGATACAGAGCAGGCCACAAATATACAGGCTTCGTTATCGTATAACAGCGACGGTTTAGCGGGCTCAGTTGAAGTGTTTCGGCAGAAAATCAACCACTACATTGAGCGTACTACGGTATCTGAAGATGTTCAGGTTTATAGTAATTTAGACAGTGCGACGATTCGCGGCATAAGCTATCAGCTAGATTGGCAGCAGCCACAAGGTGCAAATAGACCGCAAAATAACACACCAGATCAAGGGTATTGGTTCGCGCAGTTTAATTGCGCCTGGATTGAGGGCGAAGATAATGTAGGTAGCGCTATTGATGATATTCCGCCAAATAGTCAGCGACTAACACTAGGATACGAAGTGAGTGAAATTCGCCTATTTTCAACAGTTGTTTATCGTGCCAGCAAGCGGGATATTGGAGATGGTGAAAAAAAACTCGATAATGTAACGACATTCGATATTGGCGCGGCATGGCAATTCAACCAACGTACTTCGCTGCAAGCAAGTTGGCGTAACCTTACTAATCAGCAATATTATGTGAGCGCCGACGATAAAGCCGCATTTGCGCAAGGTGAAAGTGTACAGCTAGCGTTAACCTTTTTGCTGTGAACGATAGTAACGTTTTCGATATTTACTCTTTAACGTAGTAAATAACATCACTAAGCCCGTCAGCCATAAAATGAATAGCAAAATGGCGGCGGGCAAAAACAGCCATAACTTTGCGCCTTCAAAAAACCAGCTGCCATCGTGAATAGCTTCAATGGTATCGGTACGCCGATAAGCAACCTGCAGCACTTCGCCATTGGTTGCGTTCAGCTGCACTTCCCACTGATTCTTTCCGCGTACTTTTATAATGCCTTTGTCGGGCCTAACGTCTAAACGGTCGATATCATCCCAGCTATTCAGTTTCGCTTCTGGTACGTCTTGAACCACTTCAATAATAGTATCAAAGCTTATAGTTGGGGCATTGCTAAGGGCTTTTTGAGTGGGCGGTTGTAGCCAGTCGAACTCTTTTTTTACCTGCAACAAAAGACCACTGCCAATCACAACAACAACAGGAATAAAAATGGCCAAAGAGAGCCACAAGTGAAAATTGCGGCTTGTTTTACGCAGGTTAATCGACATGCACTTACTACCTAAAAATGGACACTCATTATACTGCATCTAATTTAGCGAGTAAAAAATGTCAGCCCACACTAAGATTTCAAGCGACGAATAAATGGGTTAAAAGCGCTTGGTAATAGCCGTAATATTGGTAATCTTAAAGGAAGCAGAAAATCAACTGAGTAAATCCATGAAACACAGGCTTCTTGTATCACTATTTACCTTGCTGTCGTTTGCCTTGCTGCCAGCTGCCCTAAACGCCGAAGCACTTGAATCCCCTGAAGCGCTTGAAATACATAAAGGGCTTAAAACACTAAAAGTAGCCACGTTTAATGTGAGCATGGAATCGACTAACTACAAAGCGCTCGGGTTAGCACCTAGTGCTGAGGTTTTACAACAGGTGCTATCTAATGGTGAGAATCAGCAAGTTAAAAATATTGCTGAAATTATTCAACGTGTTAACCCAGACATTCTGTTACTCAATGAGTTTGATTATATCGCCGACCAGTCAGTAGGCATTGATAACTTTATAAAGCATTACTTGAATGTATCTCAGGCGGGTCAAAAAGCGGTGGATTATGGCTATGTTTATACAAATACCGTAAACACCGGCGAGCCCACTAATTTTGATTTAGACAATAATAGCAAAAAAGAACAATACGGCGGTGATGCCTATGGATACGGCTTATACCCAGGCCAATATGGCATGGTGGTATTGTCTAAGTACCCTATTGAACAGGCGAATACACGTACTTTTCGAACCTTTAAATGGCAAGATATGCCTGATGCGCGACAGCCAATTTCACCCGCTACCGCACCAAATGAAGAGGATAAACCTTGGTATTCAGAAGAGGAGTGGAAAGCTTTTCGCCTAAGTTCAAAATCTCATTGGGATATTCCGGTGAACGTGAACGGAGAAATAGTGCACGTATTGGCCATGCACCCCACACCGCCAAATTTCGATGGTGAGGAAGACAGAAACGGTACCCGCAATCACGATGAAATTCGCCTAATGGTAGATTACTTAACACCTGAACGTGGTGGCTATATATATGACGATGCTGGCGAGCAGGTTAGCTTAAAAGAGAACGACCGGTTCGTATTAGTCGGCGATTTTAATGCTGCTGACCTTGGTGATAAGCACAGACCAGATGTGATTGAGCAGCTGACGGAAAGCCCTTTAGTGAACAATAGCCTTATTCCAATAAGTGCTGGCGGCGCAGAAGCATCTAGTGAAGCCTTCAGTAGCCGTTTCACTGCATATTGGGGGGCAAGAGCCGATTATGTGCTGCCTTCACAGTATGGCTTTGACGTAAAAGACGCTGGCGTATTTTGGCCTACCAAAGAGAGTGACTTGTATAGGTTAGTTAAAGACAGACAAGCAAGTTCTGATCACAGAATGGTTTGGGTATCGTTAACTATAAAATAGCTCGTTTTTTGTTTTGTGCCGTTTAACGCTGCTTAAAGTGCTTAAGAAAACCGTCTAACGAACACGTTAATTGATGAAGTGGTGCGGCACACCTATCAGACGGCTGGATAAACTGTTTCGCCTCCAGCCGCCAAACGTTAAAAAAATTTAATGAACTGCTAATCTGTTCTGCTCTGTTGCCCGTTTATAACCTCATACGCCTTCGCTTACGTCGCTTGTTGTAGTCCGTGTTTATGAGGAGAAGCTTCTTTCTATGAACGATCCTACGTTAATTATCCTAATGTATTTTATCATTCCCATCTGGTTTCTGGCGGGCATCGTCGACTGGTACTGCCATAAGCGTAGTCATATTTCCGGTACTAGCGGCGCGAAAGAATCACTTATCCATTTGCTTATGTTCGCCGAAGTAGGCATTCCCCTTTTCATGGTGCTGATATTCGAAGTAAACAGCCTAATTATCGCCATCAGTATCCTGCTCTTTTTTGTGCATGAAGCAACGGCAATGTGGGATGTGTCTTATGCTGTGACTAAGCGCCGTGTAGGGCCCATTGAACAGCATGTTCATAGCTTTTTAGAAATGATCCCGTTGCTTGCCTTGGTTTTGGTGGTGGGCCGACATTGGCCGCATTTTACTGCACTGTTTGGTATCGGCGATATCTCCGCCGATTTCTCGCTACAATTTAAAGAAGACCCTTTACCCACATGGTATTTAGTTACCGTGCTATTGATAGCACTAGCCTTAGAGTTTGTACCCTATTTGGAGGAATTAATGCGTGGTTTGAAAGATAAAAATCAAATCAAGAGGGGCGAGACCACTGGCACTCGCATCAGAAACGTCACCCCCCTTTCAGATGGGGAAGCCGAAGCTGCTAGCCCCTATGCTACGTCAGTGGCTGGGGAAGAAGATCCCGGTGTGGCATTAGAAGAACTGGTAGAGAGTAGCAATGTGGTTACCCCTATTTCCAAGAAGTGATAAAAAACGGTAACTGGGTATCCATAGATTAGTTTTACCAACGAAAGTAAGGGCCCCTTAATCTGCATGCTATCCATTGTTTCATACCTGTAGTGGCATAACATGAAGTAGCGCATATTTGAGGGGGCCCGGTTTAAGCACCGTGTCTTAAACTTATTCCTCGGTCTGCTTGTTCTTCATTTCAGCTTGCGCTTCCTGCCACGCTTTATAATCCTCGAACCGCTGTTCGTAGCGAAGCACCTTACTATTAGGATCGGCAACCACCACATCGTATTCGGTTACCATTAAACTGGTTTGGTTTTGCATATCAAGCGTAGTTACTTCACCGTTTACGCTAACCTCTAGGGGCATAGGGAAGGGTAAGTCACCTTCTGTTTTCCACGTAAAGGTGACTTCATTTTCTGTATGGGCCACATCTAATATAGGTAAGGCCGCGCTAAATATATACACGTCAAAAAACCAATCTAAATTATGCTCGCTGTTTTTATTGACGATATCGATAAAGTCTTGAGTATTGGCGAAAATAGGTTCGAAATTGCCTGGTTGTGGGTCGACACGGCCATACACAAGTTCGGTTACCGAGCGGAAAAAATCTTTATCGCCCATTAGCCCTCTAAGTGTATGAATAACCCATGAACCTTTGGCATAAATATCACCCGCAGGGCCTTTTTCGTACACATCTTCTTCAGACATCAATTCGTTGCTAACGATAGGGTGAGCATTAGCCAACCCTTTTCGCTGCGCATTAAGCTTCACAAAATAGGCTTCATTGCCGTGTAGGTATTGGGCATATAACGGCTGCATGTAGGTGCCAAACCCTTCGTGTAACCACATATGGTCCCAGTTGTCGTTGGTCAGCTGATTACCAAACCATTCATGGGCAAATTCGTGCTGCATTAACCAATCGTATCCAGCATCATCTTTTCTATAATCATTGCCATAGGCGTTTATGGTTTGATGTTCCATACCCAGGTGAGGCGTTTGTACTATGCCTACTTTCTCGTCAGCAAACGGATAAGGGCCAATCATACGCTCGAAAAAGGTAATCATTTCAGGTAGCTCGGCAAACAAAGCTTTAGCTTTGTCTTCGTTTTCTGGCAGGTGATAGTAGGTTAACGGGTAGGTGTTACCGTATATGCTGGTAAAACTTTTGTTAAGCGTTTCATAAGGCGCAATGTTCAAGGCAATGCCGTAAGTATTGTGTGTCGACTTGGTTTGCCAATGAAAGGTGTGGTCGCTACCTTTTTCTTCAATAGCAACCAATACGCCATTACTGGCGGCCACAAGGGGCTTAGGTACGGTAATGAAAAGCTCGGTGTTAGCGGGTTCACCATAAGGTTGGTCAATGCACGGCCAGAAAAGGTCGCACCCTTCACCTTGCACTGCGGTTGCCAACCATGGATGACCATCCGGTGTTTCTTCCCACATCACACCGCCATCCCAAGGGGCTCTAATCGGCGTTCGTGGATGACCAGAATAGACAACGCGTAACGTTGCAGGAAAAGCCACTTTGCTATTTGGCGAAACAATAAGCTCGCCTTCAAGGTTACTATATTGCTGTGCAGGTAGCTCGGTAGCATTCAGCCAAACGCTTTCAATAGTAAAACGAGTGTCTAAATCCACAGAGATTTCTTGTTGTGGTGAAGGAGCCTGCAGCGTAAGTGTGGTATCGCCAAACAATATCTCTTTGTCAAAATCGAAAGAAAAGGCAAGCTTCGCATGACTAATGGTTAGATGCTTTTGCCTTTCAGAAATCTCTCCGCCTGATTTCAAAGAGTAGGGGGTTGATAGCTCAGCAGTGGGCACCTGATTAACTGAAGAAGCGGGTTGAGTTGCACATCCAGCAATAAATGATGAGGCACACGCTAGGGCAAGCGTTTTTAATTTCATGTGTTTTCCGTTTTTATTATTGTGACTTCGTTATTCCGTTCTTACTGTTATAGGAACGGGAGCAAGATAAATCAATAACTTATCTTTCGCAAAAGTCCTAATACTATGCAACGTGTAAACGGTTAATACGAGGGTAAGTAGGATGAAAAGCAATAACTGACCGTGTGGTTAATCTAATTTCTGATAAAGGCGGCTTTGTATAAGGCGACTATTTTCATAGCCTATCTTAGCTGGCTATCTTTACTGCCCCTACGGTTGAACAACGACTCTACTTTGCTTGTTTTTTCCATTTCGGCTTGGCAGTTAATACATAATTGCACACCGGGCACTGCGATGCGTCTGCGTTCAGGAATACGAGCATCGCACTCTTCGCAAAATACAGCACTCTCGCCTTGATACATGTTGTTTTTAGCACGCGCCACGGCATCTTCAACGCTTGCGTCTATTTGATCTTGTACTGCCCCATCTTTTGCCCAGCCACTGGCCATGTTTGCTCCTAAGCGTATCTTGTTAATTTTGCTACTAACCGGTATCAAAATTAATCAGCATCGATATTAATCACTAGCGTTAACCATAGAATGAAGCAAAGACAGTGCCGAGCCCTTCCTTAATATTTTTTGAGAATAATTACAGCAGGTTAGGGTAAGCGAAAAAGATAAAGCAATATAGGGAATGATGAAGTGTTCGTAGTCTTTACTGATGGCAGTGAAATATTTGCTTCGTACTATGTTGGAATGGTCTAAGACAGAGCGGTCTAACACAACATAGCCTAAGAAGGAATAGCTTGAGAGAGTAGCCTTATTTGAAGAAAACACTAAAAGGAGCAAGAGCTCCTTTTAGTATTCTTACTGTTTTGGGCTTAAGCTTACTTATCAGTGCCCGCCGTTAATGGCTGGTCAAGTTTATAGTCGAGCTGCACTAACAAACCTGTTTGCCTACGCGCAACACCACCTTTTACAGCCGGTTTGTATTTCCATTGCTTAAGCGCGGCTTTTGCACTTTCATCAAATACGCCTTCGGGAGTGGCATTGACCACAGTGATATTGTCGGTGGTACCGGTTTTAGAAATATCGAATTGCAATACGACAAAGCCTTCAATATTGCTTTTTTCGGCCGACTTGGGGTAAGCGGGCGATACAAATTCTACCGGGGCTGCTTCATCAACTTTCGACTGCTTGTGTTCAGTATTTTGAAGTGGCACATTGGCTAACGCCATGTTGGCCGTTACTAAGGCAAAAATAGCAGCTGTGCCAGCGGCAAGTAATTTATTACCTTTATGCGGGGTCTTAATCGCGTTTAATCTTTTAATCATTGTATTTTTCTCTCCAAAGGTTGGGTACAGGTTTACTGCTTGTGAATTATGCTCGGCACAACATACAAGTGCTTTTGCATAAATGAGTTTCTCGGTTGGTGATTTGTTGGCGAGCACTGCGTTATCGCATGCTAATTCTTGACTGCTTCGAAACGATTTCAATGCAATCCAGAGCACGGGGTTAAACCAAAAAAGCACCGCAAACGCTAACGCAATGGCATTCCATAGGTTATCTTTGTGTTGGTTATGGACACTTTCATGTTCAAGTATTAATGCTTGTTGAGTGCGTGAAAAAGCAGTTTCAAAGTAACTTGGCAGTAGTACGGCTGGTTTCAAAAAGCCAAATAGCATAGGTGTTGAGGCTTTATTAGAATAATAAGCGCGAAGGCAAGGTGATGTATTTGAGGTTACCGGAACCGTTGCGCTAGGCGCTCGCACAAGGTGCTTTTTATCAATAGATCGTAATATATTTATATGGTTTACCACTATGTAAGCCGCTACTGCGCTAGCACCCGTTGCCCATAACCAAAACAACACATTAAACTGCTCACCGGATACACTAGGGTTAATACCCACTAAATAGCGGCTGATGCTATTAGTGGGAATAGAAACCAAATCAATTGGTAGGTTGTTCATCACAAGTGCAGCCGGAAGTAATAACCATGCTTTGTAAACAAACGTAGTGCCTAGTTGGGCAGTGAGGAATCGCTCACAAAGAACCAATAGCGCCAGAACAACGGTTAACATAGTTTGCTGAGAAATCATCCACTCAATCATTGTCTTTCTCCCATTGTTTGATCACCGCTTTAAGCTCATCGATATCTTCTTTAGATAACTCGTTTTGGTTGGCAAAGCCTGCAATCATTGGCGCAACTTTACCTTTGAAGAGTCGGCTTAAAAAGCTACTGGTTTCTTCCTGAACATATTCTTCGCGGGCAATTAAGGGGTAGTAAAGGTATTGGCGCTGCTGCTTGTGAAAACTGATAGCCCCCTTTTTTACTAAGCGTCCAAGCAAGGTTTTCACCGTTTTTTCATGCCACGGTTTATGTTGATTAAGGCGCTCAATGACCTCGTTAGACGAAATCGGATTGCTGTCCCAAATCACGTCTAATACTTCAAACTCGGTATTGCTAATATCTGGCTGCGCTTTAGGTGTGTTCATAATTATTTCGCTTTAACCAATGTGGTAGTGGCTTTTCTATAAATGGATTACATATGTAGTCTCAACTTAAGATTACATGTGTAATTCTAAAGCGCAAGTTTTTATCGCGTTTTTTTTAATCAGTGCTGGAGGGAAGGAGGCTGGCCTGTCACGGGAGTGGCCTATCAGTGGAGCAGGAAAGTGTGAGTGGTTAGGGCGAGACGGGATAACTAGTAACTACTCATGCCCATCTATTTCATTTTGTAGGGTGTCTAGCTCATCCAGTACTCTCATAAACTTTCTGCCAAACTCAGTGACCTCGTACTCAACTCGGGGCGGAACTTCATTGTAAGAAACGCGGGCTAAAATATTAAACTCGATATTTTTGCGTAAACATTGGTTGAGTACTTTTGTGGTAAGGCCATCTACGCACCGCACCATTTCGCCGGGGCGATTAATACCATTATTCAGAAGTTGGTAAATGGTAAGCGACCATTTACAGCCATAAATAGTTTCTACCATCTGAGCAGCTTTGCTTGGTGCTAATTTTTTTGAAAAATTCTTCTCTAATGTTTTCATTAAGATGTACCAAAAAGTACCTACCTTACCGATAAGTACTTACTTTTTAAGCCTATTAATTACCGTTAAATTCGCCACACAGTTTAACATAACCAAGGTAATTAATTATGCATACTTCAAACATAGCACTAATAGTAGGTGGCTCTAGTGGAATGGGATTAGCCACCGCCAAGCAACTTATTGCTAAAGGTATTAGTGTTGTTATTTTAGGTAATAAAGGTAGCAAATTAGCTACTGCTAAATCTGATTTAGAAGCGATATCGAAAGATGGCGCTACGGTAGAAACTATTCAAGCTAATTTATATCTTAAGCAAGACATAGACAAAGTTATTCATAGTATAAACACTGAAAATCGACATGTTCAGCACCTAGTGAACGCTGCTGGCTACTTTAACCCTAAGCCATTTTTATCTCACGAAGGCAGTGATTACGATACTTATGCAAGCTTAAATCGCGCTACTTTTTTTATTAGTCAGGCAGTGGCGAATAATATGATTAAGCATGGCGGCGGTGCTATTGTGCATATTGGTTCTATGTGGGCGAAACAGGCAATAAAAGCAACACCGTCTTCTGCCTATTCAATGGCAAAAGCAGGCTTGCATGCATTAACGCAACATATGGCTATGGAACTAGCAGAGCATAATATACGGGTAAATGCAGTATCGCCTGCGGTAGTTAAAACGCCTATTTATGAGTCGTTTATTGACCCATCTGAACTTGATGATGCGCTAGCCGGCTTCAACGGTTTTCATCCAATAGGTCGCATTGGAACACCTGATGATATCGCTAATAGTATTGTCTTCCTGTTACAAGAACAAACGAGTTGGGTAACCGGTGCGATTTGGGATGTTGATGGCGGTGTTATCGCTGGGCGAAATTAAGCGGATTATTTCATTGCAAATTGGTAGCTGGCAAGGTCGCTTGTTCGAAGGCGTTTAATTGGCTGTTTTACTGTCATTAAACGCCGCGAATTTTATTGAAAATACTAGCGGACAATAACGATAAAAGCCCTGTAACTATACCCGCAAGCAAGCCAACCCAAATAGCGTGCAGGGGAATAAAAAGAAGTGCCAATGCTGCTGTCGATGATAGGCGCTCACCATTATAGGAAGGGTAATTTAAGCCCCAATATCCCCAAAAATGGAAAAGTGCTATTGCTATTAGTGCTCCCCAAAATGCCATTTTTTCATGAGCAGAATAATAGTCACCAAGGAATGCAGCTAGGCTAGTAAGCAGCAAGTAAGGAATAAGCCGAAAGGGAGCCGATTCAAAGTAAGCAAAAGGAGAGGAATATCGAAAGATGTGCTCGAAGCTGGCTTCGAAACCATAACCGCCAATGGTAATGGCGAGTAACCAATCTACTGTTATCTCATTGATTACAATAAAGCAGAAAATCAATACACCCCAAAACCATTTGTTCATCTCTCGCTCCTTTTTGATTCAGTGCAATCATTGCTTGGTATCTGAAACCTTAATTAACTTCCCGCCAAAGCGCCTCATGCTTTACGTTTTTTTGCTAGAAATTTACACACAATCACAAACAGCAGTTCTGAGTATCGAAGTTATTTTGCCCCATCAAGTAAGGTAATTAGAGGTGCGGTATGCACAAGGCGTAGCCAACAGAAATACACACCATTAAATCATGTGGTTTAACAATTGCTTCAATTGGCTGCGATAGACTCTTTATGATTCAAATTTAGTGAAATACGATGTTTTTCTTTTCAATGTAGGCTTAGTAGTGAGCGTGATTTCATGAGTGTAGTGCCGGAGTATTTAAACCGTAGGCGGGCGTTAAAAACCCTAATTGGTGGGGTGTTAGGAACCTTTGCGGCGTCAAAATTGGTTCATGCTAATAGTAAAATTGCATCATCGACCACCGCTAAGTTACCCCCAAGACCTAATAATATATCGCCCGAGTTGCTGGCAAAAGATGAATCATTTTGGGCACAAGTTGCACTGAATTATGACAAAGCGCAGGGGATAGTTAATTTAGAACATGGTTACTGGGGAAAGATGTCTAAGCAGGTGCAGGAAGTATTTGTTGATAAAACCAAAGTGGTGAAT
The DNA here is from genome assembly GCF_902506055.1 of Alteromonas sp. 38. NCBI lineage: Bacteria > Pseudomonadati > Pseudomonadota > Gammaproteobacteria > Alteromonadales > Alteromonadaceae > Alteromonas > Alteromonas sp. 38. The sequence continues at coordinate 3,351,338 of NZ_LR733300.1, read as the reverse complement.
ACACAACTTTCCGTTTATGCACGTAAGCATTTCTCTGAAGACCTAAAGCTAAGCGCTGGAAAAATCGCACAAGCGCTAGGTGCTAATCATGATGAAGTCGTTATCACTCGTAACGCGACGGAATCGATTCATAACTTAATGCGTCAGTACAACGACTTTAATGCTAACGACGCCGTATTATTTGCCGACATCGATTATCCTAGCTTTAAAGACACCATGCGGTGGTTGGCTAAAACGCAGAGCGTCGAACCTGTGGAAGTCACGTTGCCCGCGCAAACCAATCAAGCAGAGATCCTCAAGGTATACACGAAAGCCTTTGATGAAAACCCTAATTTGAAGCTAATGCTGCTTACTCATGTGAGTAATCAGCACGGCCTCATATTGCCTGTTGCTGATATCGCTAAAGCCGCAAAAGCCCGTGGTATAGATGTTATTTGTGATTGTGCCCAATCGTGGGGGTTGCTCGACTTTAACATTACCGACTTAAATGTGGACTGGGCAGGCTTCAACTTGCACAAATGGATAGGCAGCCCAGTGGGGGTGGGAGCGCTTTATATGAAGAAGGGCACGTTAGGCAAAATATCTCCATACCCCGGTGAGACCGACCCTACCAATACGTTGGCCCACAAGCGGGTTCATACTGCCACATCAAATTTTGCGTCTGTTTTAACGATTCCTGCCGCTATCGACTTTCATCAGTCTATTGGGGCTGCCAATAAAGAAGCGAGGTTGCGTTACTTGCGCAATTTGTGGGTAGAAGAAGCAAGAAAACTGCCTAATATTGAAGTGTTGGGCGGCGAAGATGACGCATCAAGCACAGGAATGGGAGCATTTAGAATGAGAGAGAAAGTGTCGTTAAACGACGCAAAGGTGCTGCAGAAAAGACTGGAAAATGAATTCAACGTATTTACGGTAGTAAGAGTAGGGCTAGCCAGTGGTTGTTGTATACGAGTTACACCGCAGATATTCATTTCAGCTGAAGAAATAAATCACTTAATTCTCGCTTTAAAAAGCCTGTAGAAAGGAAAAATGATGAAAAAATTTATAGTATCGACAGCAGCTTTATTAATATTAATGCCTTTAGTTGCAAGCGCGAATTCGCCAGAGGAAAACCTCAAAGCGGCGGGGTTTACTTTGCCAGCGCCAGTGAAGCCGATAGCCAATTACGTAACATGGCGACGTGCGGGAAACATATTGTACTTATCGGGTCACGGGGCCTGTGAAGGCAAGAGTGTACTTGGCAAATTGGGGCAAGACGTATCGGTAGAGCAGGGTTACGATGCTGCTCAATTGGTGGGGCTATGCGCGTTGGCAACGATTAAAGAAGCCACTGGAGATTTGAGCACGGTAAAACAAGTGCTACAGATAACGGGGATGGTAAATGCCACTGATGATTTCACTGGGCATTCACTCGTGATAAATGGCTTTTCCGATATTTTTGTCACTGCGTTTGGTGATGATGGTAAAGCAGCAAGAGCCGCCGTTGGCATGAGTAGCTTGCCGGGCAATATGGCGGTTGAAGTGAGCGCAGTTCTTGAATTGAATGGGAGTTAAACGAGGAGCTTGAGGGAGAGCTCTACAGTGGCTAAATCTGCGTTAGCATTGACGTCAAACGCTTAGCATAAGTAACAGTATTCAAAAATAACTGTTCGCAGCCTCGCGCATGCATACATCATACATACTACACCGCTTCTATTTTAAACAGTCAATACATGGCCGGCGTGACCGGCTTCATGTTTCTCGAACCTTCAACGATATAGCCAATTAACGCCCAGCTTTTTTGTGTGAGGGACTTCGTGTGTAACAAAGCCTGTGCAAAATATTAAGATACTTTGGCAAGGCTGACCTCGTGGCCTCAATTCGCATTTTTGTACGAAAGGTCTATTTTTGAAATAAGATAATAGTGAAGACTTGCGGTTAGTTTTGATGAAATATATGGCGAACTTGATGCCTAAGAGTCAGAATTATCTGAGTTTTTACTATGTTTATACATTGTTAATTAAACCTTGGTCTAAAACGATTAAGTTAATGGTGGGTAAAAACTAAAAATAAATTGAACTTTTTTATATTATTGAGTTTTTGCCTAAGATTATGATTTTTATGTGTTTGTAATTTTAGTTTGCTGATAAGGTGAGATGGGTTCGGTTATTTTTTTAAACAAATATTTTACATAATGCAATTCTTCTAGTAATCTTTTACTTAATCGATTAAGTCGGTGTTTGTTAATTTATGGTTTTAGTTCTCTTTCGCTTGTTTCTATAAAGCTGAGCGTAAGAGAGTTTCGCTTAGCTTTGGAGAATACCCATGCACACTACATTTAAAAAAAGCGCATTGGGCATTGCAGTGTTAATAGGCCTAAATGGCGCTGCTTTAGCTCAAGACTCTTTATCTCAAGATAATTCATCTCAAGAGAAGAAAGCAAAAGAAACGTATGAACAGATCGTGGTAACAGCCAGCCCTGCTGGTGTTTCCGCACAAGAGGCAAGTGTCTCTGTTAGTTCGTTTGATGAAGAAGACGTCATGAAACTAGCACCTCGCTCAACGGCTGAGGTGTTCCGTGCGCTGCCAGGCATTCGCGCCGAATCATCAGGCGGTGGCGGCAACGCAAACATCACTATTCGTGGTATCCCTTTGGCTACGGGCGGCTCTAAATTCATGCAAATCCATGAAGATGGCCTTCCCGTTTTAGAGTACGGCGATATTAACTTTGGTAACGCAGATAACTTCTTGCGCTACGATTGGTCTGTAGAACGGGTGGAATCGGTACGTGGTGGTTCAGCATCTACATTTGCCAGTAACTCACCGGGTGGGGTCATCAACATGATCAGCGCAACGGGAGAACAAGGTGGTGGTGCAATCGGCACATCTTTTGGTCTTGATTACGAAGAGTTTCGTTTAGATTTCGCTTACGGCGGTGAAATAAACGACGATCTATATTTTCATATTGGTGGTTTTGCACGCGGTGGCGAAGGTGTTCGTGACACCGGCTATAACGGCGATCAAGGTGGCCAAGTAAAAATCAACTTCACTCAGTTACTAGATAACGGTCATTTACGCTTTTACTTCAAGCATTTAGACGACAGGGTGACTACCTATTTACCAGCTCCGGTATTGGTAAAAGGTAACGGCAGCTATGGCGCAGTAGATAACTTCGATGCAAGCAGCCAAACACTGCATTCTGCTTACACTACCAATGTTTCGACTTTCGATTCTTTCGGTAACCCAGTTAATCGTGATCTAACGGACGGTATTGAATCTGAGGTGACCTCATTCGGTTTTGAAGCTGATTTAGAAGTGGCAGAAGATCTTTACCTACTTAACAAATTCAGAACGTCTGATGTAGGCGGTGGATTCGTATCTCCATTCACCGATACTTTCGGTGCTTATGGACCGCAGTCTGCTAGCAGCATGGCTACCGCTATTTGTGCATCAGCCTTAGACGGCGACGGTAATGCTTTTAACTGTGATTCAACCAGCGTAACGCTTGCGAATGGTCCAAATGCCGGTGAAGAGTACAACGGCTTAGCTTTCCTTAATTTATTGTTCGATACGACTTACAATGATTTAGGTAATATGATCAACGATTTAAGCCTTCGTAAAGAGTACGATAATGGCGTAACACTTACCGCAGGTTATTACTACTCTAAGCAAGATATCGCTATTAGCTGGAACAGCTGGAATACGTTTATTCAAACGGTTGATGGTACTAACTCTCAGTATCTTCATATTGAAGATGCCGACGGTACTGCACTTGTTGACCAAGGGCTTTGGGCTCCAAGCTTCCTTTCATGGGAATGGGATTTAAATTACACCACTACAGCACCATACATCAACGTAGGCTTCGAAGTGGGTGATAACTGGTTGTTTGACGTGAGTGCACGTCGTGACACAGTGCAAGCAAACGGTGAGCTTATCAACTCTTGTTGTGGCGGTAACACTGATGTAGACATCAATGGTGACGGCATTATCTCAGGCAATACCGAAGATGCATCTGCATCAAATGGCTTCGGCTTCGGGGGTGGTGTAATTCGTTTGAACCGTGCTAACGCAACAAGCCAAATAGTTGATTATGAAGCAAGTAATACATCATTCTCATTAGGTGGTTCATACCTGTACAGCGACTCTGTGACTTTCTTTGGTCGCTATAGTGAAGGTGGCCGAGCGCTAGCTGATAGACTACTTCAAATTGCTGGTACCCTTAATGCGGATGGCAGCTTAACGAGTACGACGAGTGGTTTCGACGAAACAGAGCAGTTAGAGTTTGGTGTCAAGTACGGTACGCGAGACTTCAAATTTAACGCGACATTGTTCAATACGGTAACCCAAGATACTCAAGCTGAAGTGACAAGCGGTTTAACCTTTATTCGTGAATACGAAGCAACAGGTCTAGAACTTGAAAGTAAGTACGATTTCGGTAACGGTTTCACAATGTCAGGAAACGCAACGTGGACAGATGCAGAAATTAGTGAAGACAAGTTCAACCCTGCATTAGTAGGTAAGACACCTCGTCGTCAAGCTGATTTCATCTACACGGTTATTCCACAGTACGATTTTGAAAACTTTAGCATCGGTGCGTCTTTACAAGGTTCAACTGAGTACTATGTGCAAGACTCAAACGAGCTTAAGCAAGATGCTTATGTGGTGGCTAACTTATTTGCAACTTGGTATGTATCTGACCAGTTCTCAGTATCGTTGAATGTAAACAACGCCACTGATGAATTTGTTATCACTGAGTCTGAAGAGAGTGCTGCATCAGCTGGCGATATCATTCGAGCTCGCCCGATTAGCGGAAGAACGTCTTCAATTCAATTGAAGTACGCCTTCTATTAATCGCAGTTCGCCGCGGCGCTGCTTTTTGCAGCCGCCGCTGGCGCTGTTTACCGTATTTAGCCGCAGGCGCTAGTTAAGATATTTAGGCGCAGGTGCAGTAATGCGTTTATCTTTCTTAAGTATCAAAGGTAAATCTCCATGTCTACTAACCAAACGAGCGAGCATAACTACGGGTTAATTCGCTGGTTAACCTATTTGATGTTTATGATGTTTGCGATGACATCCGACTCGGTAGGCGAAATCATTAAAGAAGTAAAAATTGAGTTTGCAGTGACCAATACTCAAGCGAGTTTAATGCACTCTTTGTTCATGATTGGTATCGCTTTTTCTGGACTGTTTCTTGGCTTCTTAGCAGATAAATTTGGTCGTAAAAATACGCTAATATTGGGCTTAGCCTTATTCGCGATTTCTTGCTATCTGTTTATGGTAGGCAGTACCTTTGCTTTTATTCTAAGTTTGGTAACCCTATCAGGCCTGGCAGTTGGGGTGTTTAAAACCGCTGCACTTGCCTTAATTGGCGATATTTCACGCTCAACTAAAGAACATACTGGCACCATGAACGGTGCTGAAGCTTTCTTTGGCGTTGGTGCAATCATTGGTCCAATTTTAGTGGCCTGGCTGATTACTCAAGGCGTTCACTGGACTTGGTTGTACGTCATAGCCGGTGGTTTATGTACCATACTAATTTGCATGGCACTGATGGTTGAATACCCACAAAGCAAGGCATTAAAAGAGAAGCCTACTAGCCTTGTCGATAGTCTAAAACTGCTTAAAGATCCTTACGCACTAGGCTTCTCTATTGGTGCGTTTCTTTATGTTGCGGCCGAGAGCGCAATATATGTGTGGATGCCAAGCTACTTAATTTGTGACGCTAACTCGGCATCAGATATTTACAGCTGCTACGCCAATGATTCTACTCAAACACTCGCCATCTACGCCGTTTCTGTATTCTTTGCTTTGCGTGCAGTAGGTCGGTTTGTCGGAATTTGGATGATGCAGCATTTCGAGTGGACCAAAGTGCTACTGTTATTTAGTTTCATGATAATGGTGTGTTTTGTGGTTGGTTTAATGACTGGCCCAACATTAGCCGTTTTCCTTTTCCCATTAAGCGGCATATTTATGTCGGTCATTTATCCTACTTTCAATTCTAAAGGCATTAGCTGCTTCGAGAAGCGACAGCACGGTTCAGTGGCGGGCGTTATCTTATTCTTTACCGCTGCGGGCGCTGCGGCTGGGCCTTTTATCATGGGCGTGGTGAGCGATGCCTATGGTGGCGATGCCAAGTACGGGTTTGTAGTAGCCACAGGCTTTTCTATCTTGTTGTTCCTAGGGTTACTTTACAACGCTATTGCTCAGCCAACGCGAGCGCGTCTGGCCATGATTGAGAAACGAGAATATGGCGTTGACTCAACTACACCTGGCTAAAGCAAAGACGATTAGTTAGGGCAATATTACGTTTCACTATATACATTAAATCAATGCAGTGCTTCTTGTTGCCATAGAAGCTATGCAAGTCTTCGGTGCAATTTTGCTTTTCAATGCGCAGCACCCCGTTATTTGGAGAATTTTCATGCCTTTACGCAATGGTGTTCAACTCATTACCTATGCAGACCGTTTGGGTCAAGGAAATATGTCTGGCCTCAATACGCTTTTAAGCACCACGTTAAAAGGGCTGTTTACAGGCGTTCATATTTTACCTTTCTATTACCCATTCGATGGTGAAGATGCAGGTTTTGATCCTATCGATCATACTACCGTTGATTCGCGTTTGGGTAGTTGGGCCGATGTGAAGCAGATTGGTGAGTCGATGAATATTATGGCAGACCTAATAGTGAATCATATGTCTGCGCAAAGTGTGCCTTTTTTAGATGTGATTAAACAGGGGCGAGAGTCTCAGTACTGGCCGCTATTTTTAACAAAAAAATCGGTATTTAGCGAAGATGATGCGGCTAATATTACCAATATTGGAAAGGTCTTTAGGCCTCGCCCTACGCCATTTTTCTCTGAGTATGAGTTAGATAACAAAGAGGTGGTGCCTTTTTGGACCACGTTTACCGCTAATCAAATTGATATTGATGTTGAGTCTGACTTGGGTAAAGCATACCTAGAATCAATCCTAGAAGCTTTTACACAAAGTAATGTCGATTTAATTCGTTTAGATGCCGCAGGTTATGCCATTAAACGCGCTGGCACCAACTGTTTCATGTTAGAAGAAACCTTTGAATTTATTGAAGCATTAAGCAAGCGGGCACACACTATGGGCATTCAAAGCTTGGTTGAAATTCACAGCCATTTTGAAACTCAAATTGCTATTGCGTCTCGTTGTGACAGTGTTTACGACTTTGCGCTTCCACCATTGGTATTGCACACCCTATTTAGCAAAGACGCATCCGCCTTGGCGCATTGGTTGTCTATTTCCCCTCGCAACTGCTTCACCGTACTAGATACCCATGATGGAATCGGTATTGTTGATGTGGGAGCAAGCGGTGACAAGCCTGGGCTTTTGACTAACTCGCAAATCGACAATTTGGTAGAAACCATTCATGTTAACTCGAATGGCGAGTCGAGAAAGGCCACTGGCGAAGCTGCGAGTAATGTCGACCTGTATCAAATTAACTGCACTTATTATGATGCGTTAGGAAAGGACGATTATAATTACTTGCTCGCGCGTGCGATACAGTTCTTCAGCCCAGGAGTACCACAAGTGTATTATGCTGGGATGTTAGGGGCGACTAACGACATGGAGCTGCTAGCGAAAACTAATGTGGGTCGTGATATCAATCGCCCTTATTTAAGCGAACGCGATATTGATGAAGCTCTCGCTAAGCCAGTGGTAAAAGGCCTAATTGAATTAATTCATATTCGTAACGATACGAATGCGTTTAACGGCGATTTCTCTGTTACTGAAGATGCAGGTACTTTGTTATTAGTCTGGACATTAGGTGAAGAACGCGCCGAATTACGGATAGAAATGAGCACGCTTGATGCAAATATCACATTGCTAGAAGGGGGGCTAAAATCAACCCTTTCTTTAGCGAAACTCACGGCATAGTCTCTGTTCTAGCCCGAACAAAAACAAAAAAACGCGGTAGTGGCTTCATTTATTCAGTCGGGGTCACTACCGATTATTCATCATTAAATTCAGCCTGTTACCCTCATAAAAAAGCGCAAAGCCTTGCTCTTTGATTGATACGTTTACCATTTCCTCCAGATAACACGCAAAGCTGAAACTGAATTGGTTGTATTTTGTGCAAATAGTGTTAAGTTAATATTCAATAAGTTTAAATAATAACCATCGAAATGAAGTATGTTTCAAGGTTGCATGGACACAGCCCAATGCACTTCACCACTTCAGAGCGACTAAAACGAATTCAACAACACTTGGGTGTTTCACCTGATGGTGTGCTTGGCGGAGAAACGCTTTCAGCCCTTGAAAAGCGGTTACTTCCCATCGAAGAGCGCCTGACCCAAGTTACCTCAACAATAACGCCTGCCAACTCAAATGAAATAAGCCTTACGCTTTCACAAAAGGGGATAAACCTTATTGTGCAGCATGAGATCAGTTCAAAGCAATATTATGAAAAACGGCTTACCCATCCCACGTGGCCTAAAGGTGAATCGGGGATCACTATCGGTATCGGTTACGATTTAGGTTACGCGAGTAAAAGCCAATTTCAATCAGACTGGCAGTCGCTCCTTAGTACCTTTGATATGGTGAAGCTTACCCGGGTTTGTGGCCTGAAGGGGCAAGCCGCTAAAATACATGTCTCTTCTTTACGTTCTGTTACGGTGCCCTTCGATGCCGCGAAACATGTATTTGTTCACTCATCACTGCCTAAATATGCACAAAAAACAACATCTACGTACCCAGGTGTCGAGTACTTGAATGCTGATGCTCAGACTGCATTGGTCTCGTTAGTGTATAACCGTGGAGGTAGCCTGAAAGGGGATTCACGACGAGAAATGGCTGCCATAAAACCTTTGGTTTTAAGCAAAGATTACGTTGGCATTGCGCTGCAAATTACCAAGATGAAACGATTGTGGCAGGGCAGAGGGCTCGATGGATTGTTACACCGGCGAGACGATGAAGCTAATTTAGTCAGGCATTCAGATAGAAGGTATTTAGCTGGCGACTTAGTGAGGGTGGCGTAATGAAAACGATTCAGCACGATTTACATTTACGATACGAAGCTTACACCCGAGCACATCAGCGCTTCGCCGAAAGGGGGGAGTTCCGGGTTGAAATATACCAAGGCAGATTGGAAATCGACAATCAGCACGACATCAAGCATTTGGCTACCTCTTCATTTTCTCAGGAAATGGTAGAAGAAAGTGCAGTTATACCAGCATCTATACCAGCAGTTCAGGACACCGCTTTGCCCTTGTTTAAAGCGCTGTTTAATACAAACTTTGTTAAGGCAATAAAGCTGCTTTTTTATTAATTTATAGAAGGAATTTTATGATGGGAAAGTTCAAAGACGCAATGCAAACTATGGCAGACGGTATTGGCGATTTGTCTAAACTTGATGTCGTGACATTTCAAGGCTCAGTCACACTGAACGCAACGGATACCGCGCCGTTAAAATTTGATGACGTGATGTCCTCTGCCATGGGTAATACCACGGTGGCAGTTAAGGTGCTGGCCAGCACTCAAACCAGTATCGATGGCGACATTGTTGCTTTTTACGATAAGGATATCACCGAAGAACAGCGACTTGCTCATGCTGACTTGGTGCTCGCAGGCGCTGAATCTCGAGCAGCATCTATCGAGTTTGTGAGATCTATTGTTGGGGAAATTGCGGATTTGTAGTGATGGACGACAAATTTGGCACAGTCGATAAGTTGGGGAGGGGGCTTGATGCTTCGGTATCTAAGCATTATTTGCCCAACGCAACGTTAGCTTCAGATAACCCAAATGAAATAGATTCTTCTGCCTATATTCGCGCCATTAGATCCCGTTTAATTGAGCTAGGTTACTTAGGTGAAGGGCATAAATTCACGAATCGTCATAACCCTCAGATTGACCGCATACTGATTAAAAAAATAAAGCAGTTTCAACATGATGCTGGTATTACCCAAGACGGTTGGGCCGGAAAGCTAACATGGCAGGCATTGGAGTGCTTAGTAAGCTTTGAAAACCAGCAAAGTCCTGCATTCTGGGGCAATGTTTGGCGAAATGCTTCTAGCGAGGAATGGAGAAGTTCATGGCAGCAATCAACGCCAGAAAATCAACCCCAATTATGGCTATTTAAAGATGGGGTTTTACAAAACAAAGCAGTGATGCGAGCGGTGTATTGTCGTTTGTATACACTCGGCTTTTTTACCGATTGGGATAAACATCGCATTCACACCAAAACTATCATCAACCCTAGCGAAAATGCCGACTTTCAAAATGCGATTGACCAGTTTTGTGTGTTTGCCAAGCAGCTGAGACTAGTGAGAAATTCGTGCTCTGGATTGAATATGGATTTACTCAACGCCATATTTGAATACGACAATATCGTTTCTAGGTTAAGCGACAATGCACACTTTGAACCCGCAATTACGACGTACCCTAAAACTATAGAAGCGATCGCCAGAGTAGAGCTTTGGTTGCTCGGTTATGATATTTCACCGGGGAAAGATCAAACGATTAGAAGAGCTACAAGAAGATTCAAAAAAAGAACGTTTATCAGCGTATCCAAAACTCAACTCGCGATTAAAAAATTTTATTCTGACTACCCCGTGGCGCTCGAACGTGATGAAATAAGTGATAAGGGACACCCAATAAACGCAGCTTTAATGGCGGCATTCTCTGCGCTATCCACCGACATAGAAGTGGACGAAAGTGACAGTGAAAAATTGAACGCTTCGGTAAGTCAACTATGGCAAAGTAAAAGTAAGCAAAGTGCGTTAAGAGCACAATTTAACAGGCTAGCCAATGGTATTTTCGACGGATTAAAGCGAATGGTAAGTTGGCTATTTGGCGCAGTAAAACGCGTGCTTGAAAAAACAAAGGAAGTGATTGCGAATATCGCACGTTACATTAGCAAAAAAGCACGCAAGAATTATTTGAGTGTCGTGAAAGCGTTCGATATTGTTTATTCAGGCATGTCGTATTTAAAAGGTAATGCGTTTCACTATGGTACGCCCTCTAAAGCTTGTTTCGCCCATGACAATGATTTTGATCAGTTTTGCTGCATAGACCCAAAAGCGCTAAACGAGCAGCTTAGTTTTGATAGAACCCAGTATGCTTTTCAAGCCAAACTTTATGTAGCAGGATTAACTATTGTTGGTCATTTATTGCGTATAGCGCAACGAGTCGTACGAACAGTTTCTTCACCTGTAGGTTGGCTTTTAGCTCTACTTTCGTTGGCAAATCTTGCTAACTCTATAAAGGCAATAAGCAAGCAAATCACCCTTGTTCAGAAGTATGAACTTGACGTTACACATCAAAAGTCGTTGTTTAAAACACGAATTTCTTAATGTCAGACTGTGTCTTTACCGCGTATTTTTAACTTCCACTTTTTCTCCACATTGTTTCCCGTACTTATTTAGTAAGGTCGTTGTTCGGTAATTATTTTTTTCCTGAGTATGGCTGTGTGCTGGCTAAGTACTTGTTTACCCAGCTTTGCTCGGGGTTATAGATAGGCGGCGGTAAATTGAATCTGTGCCTTATATTTTACAAAGGAAACAACGTGAATAACGATCTGCTCAAAATTGCTTTTATTTCACTATTTTTGTTTTTAACTGCCTGTGGCGGTTCAAGTGATTCAAGTACTGAAGTAACCGACAGTAGTGCAATCGATGGCTCTGACGATACTTCTGATAATGATGATACCAATGATAGTTCTGATGACGACGCGCAAAATGATGAGGCGGGAATAGATGTCGATGCGACTTTGTTTCTTACCGGAGAAAACGTCAGCATTGATACTGTATCCTGTACCTTGATGAATGGTACGCAAACATTGTGCTACGAAATAACATCAAAACACACCGCAGAAGAGCACGATATGGGCCCTTGGTGCCCCGAAACAATTTACGATACTGCCGAAGAGGGGGGGCTTTGGTTTGACAAAGGTGAAATAAATGATCTAGATGGCGCTTTCATTGAAAACTTGGCCACCTATTATGATGACCCCGGCTTTAAGATGTACGAGGACGACGGTACCGTTCGCAGAATGGAAACCGCAGAGGAGTGCGCAGAGGGTGCAGATCCCAATATTGAAGACAAATACACAAACATGTGTGCTCAATGCTTGCCCGAGTGGGTAAGTACACAAGTGACCTATCTCATCCCTATTACACCCATTAAGCAAGACGAACCGGTTGAGCTGAGCGATGGCCCCACGTTAGAAGTAGCAGGGGTAGATTATGGACCTTCAGTAAGAGGCTTGGCATTCAATGGTGTTAGGTTCGATCATCCAGCCGACATCGATATTATTCTAGCTGGGTATCAAATTGCGCCGGTAGATGATGCAGGTGGGCACGTAAACAACAGCTTAGGTTATCACTATCATGGCGACACCGGCATGACAACTCGTATTGAGCAATCGGATAGTCATGCGGCAATGATTGGCTATGCCCTTGATGGTTTTGGTTTGTACGCAAAGTTAGATGACAACGGTAACGAAGCAGAAGATTTGGATGAATGTAGAGGGCACAGCGACGACACTCGTGGCTACCATTATCATGTACTGTCGTTAGAGAGCAACGAGTTCTTAGATTGCTTTTATGGCGCGTGGGCAGAGTAATCCAGCGGGTATATTATGAATGTAGTTAAACAGTCGGTGTTAATTGTGACCTTGTTATGGTGGTCTATTAGCGTTCATGCCCACGGATTCGATTATTCTGTTGTCAGGTTAACGGAAACAGAAAACCATATGTGGCGCTTAGCCGTAACCTCATCATTAGATGCTTTTAGAAAAGAAGTGCGTTTGCACTTCTCCAAGACCCCTTATACTACTCCTGAGGAATTTAACGAGCAGCTTCTTAACCATATTAGCGCAACGTTGAGTATCAACGCAGAAAATGAATCTGTTTCACTTGGTGAAGGTACGGTATCTCTTGGGCATGAAACATCGGTTGTTTATACCCAAATCAAGCTTCCCAAAAGCGCGCAAAAAATGGTGCTTACTAACGGCGCAGTAAAAGACATCTACCGTCACACCACTAAGCTAATCGTTACGCCGTGGGCAGCAGATAAACAGTCATTTATTTTAAATAAGTCGAACAACTTTACTGCAACTATTTTGCTTCTCTAACTTGACGGTAGCGACGCTACCATTCTTCGGCATACCTTTTTGTTAAAATTCGTTACCATGGCCTTATAGCATTAGTTTTAGCAATCTGTTTGTTGCACTGTTTATATTGCACCTTCCATATTGCACCTTGCAGATTCCGTTTCTGCGGGTTGTAAAAAGTAGTGATATTTGATTGTGTGAAATTCGGGATTGTTTAAAAGAAAGGATACTTAAATGAGTAAAAACACAAAGCTTGCTGTGGGCGTTTTGGTTGCACTTGGCGTTTGTTATGTAGGAGGAAACGTTTATGCTTCCTCAAAAGCCAAAGACGCAGTAGATGAAATGATCGCTGAACTCCCTGCTACCACTCAGGTTTCTTACCGCGATGTAAGTGCGACTATTTTTGGTGATGTATCTATCGACGACATTCGCATTGGTGATGACAGACAAGGGCATATCGTGGTTAAAAACATTGCCCTTTCAGGTTTCGAAGAAGCATTAGAGAATTCTACTGAAGGAGAGGTGCACTTTTCTGGTGTCTCGTTTTCTGAATATAAAGGTCAAGGTGTTGATGATACGCCAGATGATATTCAAGAAATTTTGGTTCACATGCTGATGAACGAAGGGAAAACCCTCGATCAACGTTTTGCTTTTGAAGTAAATGAAGATGACAACGAATACCGTATTAAAGAGCTGACTTTCGATGTGGAAGACGCTGGCCGTATTTCACTTTCAACAGACCTTTTCACAAAAGCCCCAATTTCAACGGCCCCTGAGCTTATTGCGCAGCACTTAATGGCTGCGATAGAAATTGGTGAGTTTACCCTTTCGTTAGAAGAAGATGGGCTGGTTGATAGGTTATTTGCTTCACAAGTTACCGCCGAGAAAAGCCTTGATGATTTACGCGATGAAGCAATCGATGGTTTGAAAAACGCAATGAAGCAGGCTGAGCCGCAAAGAAAAATGCTTTTAGAAGGAACAATTGCGTTACTTGAAGGAGGGGAAGTTACGCTTTACCGTGAAAGCGATGAACCTTTTTCGATAGTGCCTATGACGATAATGTCAGGCCCTAATGGCGCGCTGGCGACTTTCATACGAGATGGCAAGTTTCAAATAGAGGTAGATTAGGCGTATTCAATTTACCACCTGATTTGGCTGCTCATCACTGGAAGAGCAGCCCTGTTGTCCCCAGTACCTGAATGGTATGCAGTTATTTTTATTCACGCTTGCATTCACCTTAATTTCAGGCAAATCCTTGCGCTTATTCCGCCTTCCTATCTATGCATTACTAGTTCTGCAAAAACCATCTAGCGCTTCACTCATTTGCGTTCGAAGCACATACCTTCCTATAAAATCTTAAAATGAACAAAAAACCTCAATGTTTGCTGCGAGCTTTTCGAGCTTCACCGCACATAAACCTATGGTTGCCTAGATGTCGAAGGCTGTAGACGGGGCACCCATTCATTTGACTTAAAAAATACTTAAGGAAAAAGCACCATGGCCCTTCCAGAAAGACGTTCAGAACAAGAGCAACGCATCATTGATAGCGAGAAAGTTCGAAAAGAAGCTGCCCAAGTGGCTCGGCAAAGAATAGAGTCCGAATACGAAGCGCTCTCGCCTACCGAGACTATCCATAAAACGAACAATGATGAGATGCTTACTTCAAAATCCATGAGTTTTACCAAAGGATTACAGCACAATGAAATCACTGGTTTATTGTATAACGAAGACGACTTTGTGAAATTTGTGAAAGGCATTAATACTGGTGATCCACAAGATATCTTAGACACCCCTATTGGTACGACTGTTAACTATAAATGGCGGGGCTGGGAAAGTTCTGCAGCTGGCCTTACTTATGATTTACAGGGGCCAGATAGTCACTCGGTCACTATGCCAGCCCCTCCAGGTTTGGAAAACAAAGATGAACTTAGTGCTGAGATTGGTGAAGTTTATGCGCAGGCATTGCTTAGAGACGCACATTTTGCTGCTTTCTCAATGAATGAAAATGTTTATAAGGAGTTTGTTGGGCAAGAATGGGGGAGTAAGCGGGTTAGCACAAAATACGCTCACGTTGAATCGGTGGTCGAATGCCTTAACAGAATACCTTTTTTTTCATCTGACAATGTTCGCGGCCCCTTTACGCCAGTGAATGCATTTCGTGGTATTTCAAAGGGGGATTTAGATGGCCCTTATCTATCACAATTCCTACTGACGGGTGATAATGGCCTAAACAATAAGAACGATGGATCACCTGAACATGATGCTAGTGATGGCATAATTTCTTACGGGGCTCAAACCATCAATCAAAAGGTGAGGTTTGCACGTTCAGATGACTACTTGACTGACTGGAGTGAGTGGTTAGATATTCAAAATGGCGGCGATGCTCGCGGTTGTGAAAAATACGTTGGTGACCAAAGACGCTTTATAACCACCCCTAGAGATTTAGCGACATACGTACACTATGATGCGCTATATCAAGCGTATTTGAATGCGTGTTTATTGCTGTTAAATGTAGGAGCCCCCCTTGGAGAAAGGATCCCCTACGCTAAAAAAGAGGGGGAAACAGATACAACTTATAAACAACAGGGCTTCGCGCTGTATGGTGGGCCACATATTCTGTCATTGGTGACAGAGGTTGCCACTAGAGCTCTTAAAGCGGTGCGCTATCAAAAATTTAACCTGCACCGACGTCTGCGCCCAGAAGCACTGGCTGCGAGATTAGACAAATGCCAAGCGTATCCTGCTAGCTTCGAGCCTCAATTTGCAGAGATACGCGAAGTGATAGAAACATCGGGTTTGGCAGATAAGCTTGATAACAATCTGCTATTGCCAATGGCGTTTGCCGAGGGGTCGCCAATGCACCCATCTTATGGCGCTGGACACGCAACGGTTGCAGGTGCATGCGTGACCATTTTAAAAGCGTTTTTTGATGCGAGTTGTTTTTTACATATCACCAATGATGGTGAAAACTTTTCGGTAGATAGGCACTGTCGCCAGCATGATAACGCATTTATTCCTTCGTCGGATGGCCGCCGTCTACGAGTAGTCAAAGTAAGTCAGTCATTGAGTCTTGAGGGGGAGTTGAATAAGCTGGCGGCTAACATTTCTATCGGGCGAGATTGGGCTGGTGTACATTACTATTCCGACTATGAGCAATCTCTCTTAATGGGGGAGAAAATAGCTATTTCTATGTTGCAAGAGCAAACAATAGGACACAATCCGTTAGAAAGTCTCGCGTTTACGCTTCACCGGTTTGACGGCAGTGAAGTGGTTATTACAGAGGGGCAAGTGCGTTAGCACTGCTTTTTAGGGGGAGATCAAAAGGGGGATTAAGGGAGAGATGACATCTCCCTATGATTCCCTCCCTAAGGGCAATCTATGTAGGCTTCCACAGTTCATACTGCGTCATCACTTTATTAAACATAACGCTTTGTATGTAACCGTTTAGCCACTGCTTTAGGTTAGGGTAGGGCGATTCTCGATACCATTTTCGTTCAACTTTAGAAAATTGGCGAATAAAGGGCAGCAAGGCGATATCTGCTAGGCTTTCTTTTGTGCCAAAGATAAATCGGTCCGCTTGCTCATCTTCCATGCCTCCTCTAGTGCTATCAGCACCTAAACGCGCTTCTAAATCTTGCAAGTAAACTTCACAGGCTTGCCTGCACTCGGTGATGTTATTTTCGTGATAGCGTTTGGCTGCCTTGTAAGCATTTAATTGGGTTTTGAATTCATCATCGAATGTTTTAATTAACGCCAGCATGGCAGGCAGTGCATTGGGGTCTTGCTGATGCAATAGGTCTTCTGGATCGTTTTGATGCAGTGCCCACAACATCACATCCAAACTTTCATCTATCACGGTATTAGTGCCGTCTTGATTGAGCAATACGAGGGTGGGCACCGTACCTTTGGCAGACGCTTTAATCATGGCGTCTGGCTTATTGCTTAATACCACTTCACGCACTTCAACGTCCTGCGCCGCTTTAAACAAACCAATTCTTCCACGCATGGCATAAGGGCAATTGCGCAACGAATAGAGTATGGGGCACTGACCACGCTGAGGTTCATATTTTGGGGTAATTGCGGGTGCGCTTTTTTGCTCTTGTTGTGGCTTAGCATGTGGTTTTGAAGGTGGCATTGGGGGTTTTATCTCCATTTACCGCGATTAATCTGCCGTTATGATATTCATTGAGCAAATATGCAGGTAAAATCCTCGGCATAAAATTTCCCACAATATAGCATCTACATGAACAGTACTCACATGAATCCGAAAATTGAATTATTAGCCCCAGGTGGCGATGTTGATGCGATTAAAGCCGCCATTATCGCGGGAGCCAATGCGGTGTACTGTGGGTTAGACAATTTTAACGCACGAAATCGTGCGTCTAATATTTCATTTGATGCGCTGGTGGGCGTTATTCGCTTGGCGCACCAATACGACTGCGAAATCTTTTTAACGTTGAATATCGTTATTCTTGAAAAAGAATTTCCCACCCTTGCAAAGCTATTAAGTAAGTTGGTGAATACCACACTTGATGGCGTGATTGTGCAAGATATTGGCATGTTCAATCTTATCAAAAAGCATTTTCCTACGCTTGATATTCATGCTTCTACCCAAATGACCACGCACAACATCGGTCAAATCCCTTTCCTTAAAAAACTCGGGGCATCACGGGTTAATTTGTCGAGAGAATTAAACCTGCGGGAAATTACTGCCATTACCAAAGTGAGCCGCGAACACGACGTGCTAACCGAGGTGTTTGTGCATGGGTCTTTATGTGTGGCGTTCTCAGGGTTATGTTATTCAACCTCTGCGAGTGCCGGAAACTCGGGTAACCGAGGGCGCTGCAGTCAGGCTTGCCGCGAGGAATATGAAACCACCGAATCGGGGCATAACTTTCCGCTAAATATTAAAGATAACTCAGCCTTTTTCGACCTGCCGGCATTGATAGAAGCTGGCGTGTATTCGTTTAAAGTAGAAGGACGGATAAAAGGCGCAAGTTACGTTCATACGGTCATCGACAGTTTTAGAAAGCAGATAGATGGCTTTTTAGAAACTGGCGAATTGTTAGAAGACGGCGAACGCCTTTATAAGGTTTTCAACCGAGATTTTTCTAACGCGTTTTTACGTGGCGATTTGAACCAATCGATGTTTATTGATAACCCACGAGATAACTCAAAAAACCATGCTATCGAAAAAGCGGCACAAACAGAAAGCGTAAGCGATGCGTCTGCGAAAGACGTCAACCGTATTTCAGTGGTGCAGATACAAGAAGTGAAGCAAACCCTTTATCAAGAAAAGAACGAACTACACGACTTAGTAAGAGAGAAAATTCAGTATTTATCTATTGATAAAATACCTACTACGCTGGCTTTTTCAGGTGAAGAGGGAAGTTGTTTAACCCTAACTATTAAAACACATGGCTTAGCCGCGGGTCAGTCGTCTATAACTGAAGATGGCTCTGTTAAAGACAATATCAATTCAATCGCCCCTAAAACTATTATATTACGTTCTGAAGGCGTGTTATCGAAAAGCGAGAAAAATGCACTAGACGAAGTCTTGTTAGAGAAGCGTTTTAGGAATTTAGGCACCGGCGAATACTGCATTGCCGATCTTGATGTTACACAACTAGGTAAGGGCCTTAGTTTGCCGTTTCGCGATGTTACTGCGCTTAAAAATGAAGCCATGAAACAGCTTAATGGTGAACAGTCGCTAATTCCTGAAGTGGTATTACCAAAGCTGACAAGTTACCCCAAAAGCGAAGCCGATAAGCAGCCAGCGCTTTCGTTGTTAATTTGTGATGAAGCAGACGTGCAGTTAGTCGATGAAACGGATGCTGACATTTACTTTAAGTTGCCAGATGCCTATAAGCGCAATTGCACTAAGTATGTGGGTTTCTTAAAAGATAACCCGCGTTTAATTCCGTGGTTCCCCGCGGTGCTGATTGGCAAAGATTACGATGTGGCAGTGAATATACTTGAACAAGTCATGCCGCCATTAATTGTAACCAATAATACCGGTATTGCTTATAAGGCAAATGAATTAGGCATAAAGTGGATTGCAGGGCCGTTCTTAAATACCACCAACTCGTATGCTTTAATGGCGATGAAAGAAGACTTCGATTGTTACGGTGCGTTTATTTCAAACGAGCTTAATCGAATGCAAATGAAGAATATTGCACGGCCTCAAAACTTCAAACTGTTTTACAGTATTTATCATCCTATATTATTGATGACCAGCAGGCAGTGCTTCTTCCAACAAAGTGTGGGTTGCGAGAAACCGCGTATCGATAACGGGTGTATGCTTTCGTGCGACAAATCAACCAGCATTACCAATGTGAAAGGCATGTCGTTCGCCATCGATAAACAAAAGGCCGGATATCCGAGTATTTACAACGAAGATCAGTTTTTAAATATGGAAGTGATGAACGATTTGTCTGACTTGTTCGATGGCTTCATGATCGACTTAACCAACATTGGCGCGGGAGGTAAAGTATCACCCGACAAGGTAGCGCTAATTCGCCAATTCGAACAGCTATTAGCCGGTGATAAACACGTAGAAGGCACACTAAATAATATGGTGCCAGCTTCAACGGTAAGCCAGTACCACGCTGGTTTATAAGCTAACGCACACAAGTGTAAGCATCAATAAAAGCCCTTGGTTGTTGAATAACACCAAGGGCTTTTTTGCATTCTACTCTTGGGTATAAGAGGCATCTTTATCGAAAGTAATGGTGCAGCGTTGGTTATCAAGCAATACAAAATCTGCTTTTGGGATAAAGTCATCGTGCTCTTTTTGTATTCTTGCCTGAGCTTCACGTTTCACTTTGTTACGCTTAATCGTCGTGACAAAATGGCGCATTTCGTGAGGGTTACTGAGTTCAAGCTCGGGCACTTTTACTGGCACACCGTTGTCGTCTTTAGCCACCATCGTGAAAAAGCTGTTATTGGTATGCTTCACTTTATTGGTCTTGATGTTCTCAGACGTGACTTTAATACCCACCACCAATGAAGTGTTTCCGACATAATGCACAGTAGCGTCTAGCGATAATAGCTCGCCCACTTCCACAGGCTGTAAAAACTCAACGCCATCAACCGTAACCGTTACGCAATAGGCGCCGGCATGTTTACTGGCACAGGCGTAGGCAACTTTATCCATTAAAGACAAGATAATACCGCCATGGACTTTTCCGCCAAAGTTGGCAAAAGAAGGAACCATTAGTTCAGTTAAGCGTGTTCTTGAAAATGCGACAGTACGTGGGCTCATAGTTAACCTTTATATTGTTATAGTCGATGTAGTTGTAGGGTAGATAGCTTTTT
Source organism: Alteromonas sp. 38 (assembly GCF_902506055.1). Lineage (NCBI taxonomy): Bacteria > Pseudomonadati > Pseudomonadota > Gammaproteobacteria > Alteromonadales > Alteromonadaceae > Alteromonas > Alteromonas sp. 38. The sequence continues at coordinate 3,330,966 of NZ_LR733300.1, read as the reverse complement.
TAAGGTACAAGTGCCAAAGGATACAAGTGTTTTTAACATAAGTGCGCTTAGTTTTTATCTTTGAGCAATGCGAGCGACTTCTTTTATCGCGTTAATGATGTAATGATTCCACTGTGCTGAGGGAATTGGTGAACTAGCTCGGCTCGTTCGCCCAACTTCATATCAATATATTCGAAACCTGGGGCTACCGCTTCTCCTATTAGGCCGTAGCCATACGGGCCTGTAGTCAGTATTTTTGATGCCTTCCATGTACCGCCTTTTACCACCATTTGCATCTTATGACCTTGCGTAGGGTCGGGCCCTAATATATGAGTTTCAAGGCTGCCATCTTGGTTAATTAGATAATACGTGATGGGGTCGCCCATATGGAAGTAATGCATGATGTCAGAACGGTTCATATGAAAATGCCCGATAGGGGATTTGGCACTTAGCAGGTAATAAATAGAGGTCATATTTACTCTATCGCCATTTTCTGTACTTATTAGCGGCCTGTGATCTGCTTTGAACGTTTGGCGAAAAAAGCCCCCTTCAACGTGACCGGTTAAATCAAGTGACTCAATGAGTTGTTCGGCGGTGAGCTTTTTATCGAGTGACTTTGCAGATTGAGTAGCGGTAGTAACGTTAGTACAGGCACTTAGCAGGGTACACAGTAAGGTTACTAACATAGCAAAGGAAAGAAGGGAGCCTTTAATTTTTAGCATAATAGCGCCAATATTTAATACGTAGATTTACTTTCTAGCATACCTAGATAAACAAAAGATTATTAGTTTTTTTGCGCCCCAGAGAATTAACCACATGTTATGGCGAGTGTGGGCACAGTGTCGGCCTTGCGAAAAAGAAAAGCACGGAATAGTTAGGCTAGAAAAGAGAAGCTGTGTTTAGTGAATAAGTGAAAAATTCACACCTGTTGATTCTAAAAATTCACCTTGAATGCGAGATTGTTGATTTCCACGGGGCACCATGACGTAGCAGGGCGGAGCAGGATCAGTTTCTTGAAGCTCAAACCACAGTGTATCCAGCACATCTCTCCCGTGGAGCAAAAAGGTTTCGCCCCAAGATGTGGTATACAACACCGAGATTTCTTCAACGCTCGCTTTTTGCCTGAGCGTGTTGAAATTCACAATAGCTAGGCAAGTTGTTACGCGGGCGGCGGTGAGCAGATAATCCCTTTGTAGAGAAGAGACTTTAATCGGCGGAAAGTAGCGGCAGATATGTTTCAATAAGTCATTCAAATCCAGCTCGCTCACTTCACCGGTATTGTAATCAAGATAGATGGTGGTTTTTGCGTCGATAATACGATTTGCAACGCACCATACAATTGATTCAACTGCTGAGTATGTTTGCGTTATTTTCTGACTTTGCGCTATTTTTCCCGATTTACTGAGTGAGTCTGTGGCATAGACAGTCCATACATCTTGCCCCGATTTATTTTGCTTTAATGAAACGGTTACCGTTTCACAGTAGAGGTTTTCATCAAATGCGCGGCGTAGAAACTCGATTTTATTAGGCTTTTTGCCATAAAATGTACTGAGACGACGACCTAGCACGGTCATGTCTTTTTTACTCATGGTTTGTTGTTCAGCCCCAAGCTGACTTGAAATACGTCGATAGCATTTCAAAAGAAATCGATGAATTCGTCGGCTTAATTGAACCCGCTCGTGAAATGTCCATTCGTGCTGATTATCCAAATGATAAAGGTCTTGTTTTGTCCATCCCCACTTTTTAGCATAGGCCGCTATAATCTTGCGTTTAAACGTAGAGGTTTCGCCACGTTGCGGTGGTTGGCTGAGCTTGCAATTGCATTTGAGGTATAGACACTGCTGAAGCAACAACATGTCTTCAGGCTGCCCCTCTTTTTCATAATGCTCAATAAGTTGGTCGAACATCAGTGCATAAGGGTCTATTACCGCGACGTGTCCAGGTGCTTCGGCACCACGGTGAACATGCTTTTTAAGCAAGCTACACAAGGGCTGGCCGTGCTCAATATGAGCAAGATAAACTTCTAACTTTGCTATTTTGAGTACCGACTTAAATGGCGAGTCCATGGCTTTGCTTAACTGCCATATTGCGGCACCAAACAATTCGCTGGCGTCGAGTCTTTCGAGGTTTCCAAGATCCATAAACCAGCTTAAATCTGGAGAGCCACCGTCTTCTAGGTGGTTTTTTAATGCTGCATATTGCTGATCATTAGTTTTTTCAGGGGTTAACCACCAAAAAGGTGCCTTTCCAGCCACTACAATATTAGTGGTGTAAAACTCAGCTTTAAGAAACAGGGCTTGAGCAGAGCCAGCGCTTTCCCCATCGGCAATGCCAAAGTCGTTGCGTCGCACATTGTCAATTTCAGATAGGAAAAAGTGCACTTCTATACCGAATTTGCTGTCCGCCCAACTTTCAATGGCAGTTAATTTTTCTTGTAGTTTATTAAGCGATGCTTCTGAGAGTTGTTTGCCATCGACACACACCCAATAGTCGAAATCAGACGAGTCTGTTTGTGCAATGGTACCAATGCTTCCCATAAGGACTAAGGCTTCAATTGCCCGCTGACGGGGCCACAGAGGCTTGATATCAGAGAGTAAATCACGCTTATCAGGGAAGCACTGCAAGAGTGCATTTTCAACAACGTCTCGGAATGAGTAGTTATGGATACCAAAGGGAATATCTTCACCTTCAATATAACCTGGAAGCTCAGGATGATTTACGTGCAGTAAAAACGGCAGAACATGGAACAACGGCTTGTGCTCAGCAGGCATAAGCATAAGTGCACGTTCTACCCTAGCCTTGTTGTACCTAAGTACACGTAACAGGCGTATTGTTAGATTCTTTTTAATTGATAGAGACTGTTGCTCTGTCATTACTGCTCTTTTGTATCGATAGTTATTTCAAAAATAGCGCGATTTTCCATTGTCTGCCTCCTATTTCTATTATGGCAGTGAAAAGTAGACGTTTAGCCTGCGCTTCCATTATCAAAAATTTGTTTAAACTCATTCAACCATTACTGGGCTTATCGTCTTTAGTATAACTCGTTAAACTTCGCAGCATCTAAAGTATTCGCATTAAATATTAGGAATTAGTTATGTCTAATCAAATTATCAGTGATTTAAACCAGCGTTATACCGTTAAAAAGTACGACAGTAGCAAACGTATTTCTTCAGAGGACTTAACCACTATATTGGAAGCATTAAGGTTATCAGCTTCTTCTATAAATTCTCAGCCTTGGAAGTTTGTCGTGGTTGAAAGTGACAGCGCAAAACAGCGTCTACACGACACTTTTGCGAATAAGCACCAGTTCAACCAATTGCATGCAAAAGAAGCATCGCACACGATCTTATTCGCTTACGATCCTAAGTTTACCAAAGAAAAGTTTGTTAAGCGTGTTGATGCTGAAGTGGCGTCTGGTCACTTGCCAGAAGCAATGCGTGACTCATTTATGGGGGCTTACGCTTTTGCAGAAGCTAATACTGACGAGAACGGCTACAACGGCGCATGGACAAAAGCACAGGTTTATCTAGCATTTGGAAACTTGCTTCACACATTAGCCCGTCTTGGTATTGCCTCAACGCCGATGGAAGGCGTGGACGCTGACTTGATTGGTGAATTGTTTAGCGAAGAATTAGACGGACACATTTGTGAAGTGGCGCTAGCACTTGGCTATGCAGACGAAGAACAAGATTGGAACCACGGTTTACCGAAGGCACGTTTGCCAATGGAAGATGTGATCACCGTTGTATAAATACGTTAGTCTTGCACTCTAGCAAGAGCGTCGCTCCATAAGGTTACCTGATTACGACCCAACGATTTCGACTTAAATAACGCGAGATCGGCTTGATCGATAAGTTCAGAAGGCGTTGTCGCATTAAAGCGAATAGAGGTTACGCCCAAGCTACAGGTAATCGCGATATCATCAAAGCGACAAACTTGAATGGTTTCTCGCATGTTTTCAGCTATACGCATGGCTTGGTGAGAGGAGGTATCTGGCAATACAATGCAGAACTCCTCCCCACCAAACCTCGCTACTACATCGTTTTGACGGACGCAGCTCTGCAAGGTATTGGCAACGCCACGAAGCACTGAATCACCCACGGTGTGCCCGTAACTATCATTGATAGATTTGAAATAGTCGATGTCTATCATAATCACACAATAGTCTTCAGACTGTGGGTTTCTTGCAAAATCCCGCTTCATCAAATCAAACAAAACACGGCGATTAAAACAGTTTGTTAATGGGTCTCGTGTGGCTAAATAGCCAAGTTCTTGGTTGCGCTGTTTCGACACAATAAAGCGACGATAAATAAGCAGTATCAGTATTAAGCAGACAGCTAATAACAGTGCCAAAGCGACACTGGCATATCTGTTTTTAGTTAGTTCCAATTCTGAAATGGTGGTGGCTTGCTGGGCTATCTCAATTTCATTGTTCTTTCTGGCCAGTTCGAGTTTGTCGAGTTTGTTTTTTTCTCGCAGAGTTTCTAATTCTATTTCCAGTCTTAAGGAGTGTAGCTTGGCTTTCTCAAGCGCGAGTTCGTTATTGTTAATGTCTTCTTGAATAACTTTGCTTAAGGCGATTTCTTGTTCAGCATATTGTAAGGATACCGCTAAATTACCTTTAGTTTTCTCTGCTAGTCTTAAGTAACGATAACTTTCTAACGTATAGGCTTTGTGGCCATTTTCACGTGCTAATGTCAGGGCGCTTTTAAGCAGCCTTACGGCCTCCTCCATGTTAGTATCAATAAGCATAGCTGCTAATGGAATGAGAGTTTTAATTTGATAAACATCACTTTCGATTTCTGTGGCTAAAGCCAGTGATTCTCTATAGTAATTGAGCGCGCTGGAAACGTTATTTTCGTCTCGTTTGATGTTCGCCAATATTCGCTGAGTTTTTGATTGTTTTGCCTTGTCATTACTGTCTCGGTAGATATCATCCGCTTTTTTCGCTAACAATGTTGCCGAAGCATAGTTACCCTTGTTCCAATCGATAATCGCGCTTTCTCTTAGCGCGGTAGCAAGGGTTTTAGGCTCAACCTTTTCCTCCGGCAAACTAATTGACAGCATGTAAAACGAACGAGCTTGGTCGAATTGTTGCAGCCTAAAATATATATGACCTATCTGATTCGACGTTTTAGCTATGCCCGTTGCATTATTGACCTTCTTATAATACTTATGAGCTTGATGCACATGTTTTAAGGACTGTTCATAGCGGCCTATGTGGCGGTAAATAATCCCTGCTCCCATCAACGCTTTAGCGCGGCCTTCAGCATCATCTATTTGGCCGTGAAGGGCTAAACTTTGTAATGCGTAGTCTAGCGCAAGTACTAAATTACCGAGATATCGTTGTGCTTCAGCCAGTGTATTAAAGGTACGCGCCATAGACTTTATTTCATTTAAGTCGGTATATATAGCTAGTGCTTTTTCATAATACTCAGCGGTTTCTTCTCGGTTCTCTAATCGCTTGTAGGCCTCAGCAATTCTGACGAGGGTTCTTGCCTTTCGGTTTTTAATGTCGCTTTCGGGGGCGGTGAGATATTCAATGGCCATCAAATATTGTACGACCGCGATAGAGTGCTGGGACAGTGCGAAATGATAATCACCCTTGGCGATTAACGTTGAGGCAATAGGAAAGTCTTCACCGTATTGAAAAGCCAGTGGAACCAGTATCGAAATCGCTTCATCGGCTTGGTTAAGTTGCTTATCTTTCACCAATGCATTGATATAACCCGCATACGACAAGATGTAATTTTCCGTGTCGCTGAGTCTTTCGAATATAGCCGACGCGGTTAAAAAGTGGTGTCGTGAACTTTTGTTTTGACGGGCTTGCCTTGTTAATTTTCCAAGTAGAAAATGCGCCTGTGCAGTCGTGCTAATATCATCTATTTCTTTCGATATTTTCAAGGCTTGATTAGCCCGTTCAATACTGCGCTTTAGTGAGGAATCTTGTGCTAATTGTGCCTGTGAAAGTAGCGTCTCAGCGCGCTGAATTGAAGCTTCATCCCGGGAAGGCAAGGGGCTAACCTGCTGCGAATGGGCAGAAGTAAAAACATTCAGTAACAGGATAAAAGCAAAAAAACGCATTTACTATGAGTTCGGGTTACGACAATAGAGTAAATAAAGTATAAATGCTCACGCTTTGTACTAACAGAGTGAATGTGGTGCTATCAAAGGTCAAATAGTCTAAGTCGTTGTACAATAAAGCATCTATTACTGCTTTCATTGTTGCTTATTGCTTTGATTGCCCCCATTTGAAACACTGACGAAGTCACTTAATTAAGGATACTATTTCAATGAGCCGACATTTTGATAACGCCGAAGGATTGTGTGAAGACAAGGATAAAGCGACAGAAGGTTTTGTTTTCAACCAGACCATGTTACGTATTGCCGACCCCGCACGTTCACTTGATTTTTACACGCGAGTGATGGGCATGACATTGTTAAAACGTCTTGATTTTGAAGAAATGAAATTTAGTCTTTATTTCTTAGCGGCGGGTGATGATTTTTCTGATATTAGCAAAGACGACAGTGAGCGCACCGCCCAAACCTTTGGTCGTCCTGCGATGTTAGAACTCACTCACAATTGGGGTGATACCGCAGACACGGCTCATTATCATAATGGGAATAGTGAGCCAAAAGGCTTTGGTCATATTGGCTTTCACGTACCGAATTTGGAAGCTGCATGCGACAGATTTGAAGCGCTAGATGTCCCTTTCCAAAAACGACCTAATGACGGTTCGATGAAAGGCATTGCATTTATTAAAGATCCAGATGATTACTGGATTGAAATATTCGATGCTAAGCAAACGGCCAAGGTATGCGCCCCGCACTTAATCAAGTAATGCAAGGCGACCCTTTCTCATGGTTATCAATACTATTTAGCGTAGCCCCATGGTGCTGCAGGTACGGGTATAGGTTGGGTTAAATCAAAATCAACCCGGAATTCTCTGCCTTCTCTAATCAATCGGTAGGTAAAGGTTTCCGGGTAAATAAACATTTGCCAAATATTGGAGCTTGATTGGGGGATGCCACTTTTAGCAAACAAAGCTTTAGAGTAGGCGTCAGCGGGGAAAGATTGAACCTGTGGCCAGCCAGCATCAAGCGTATGACCGCCGTACATGGTTGACTCCGAATAGCTACCATCTTCATGGCGATGATCATGTTTGAGCGACAAACCGGAGCCAGTTTTTGTAATGATCCACGTTCGAGATGCATCTTCTCCCACGTGAAAGGGAATATGTAACACGTCGTCTTTACAGCGCCTGACATGCATAACCAAAGGTTTATCAGCCATGCTGCTGGTGGGCTGATTATCAACTGTTATTTTACCTGCAAACGCTTTCCCGCATAGCGCGCGTATACTCTCAAAAAAGCTATCGTGGCTGGCAATAGACACTAAAGGGGCGGGCTGAATGATAGGGTCTGCTGCCATCTCTTCTGTGCTAAAAGCCGTCGCGGGCATTAGTATTGGCGTCATTATTAGCGCTACGGTGCCCAGCGCGACTATTCGGGGTGCTATTTGAAGCAGTTTTAAGCTAATTTTCATGCGTTACCTTAATTATTATTTTTATTATGGCCTAGTTATTCCAGTTTCTTGGTACTAATTGAACGGCACCTTCAACCACGTTCATGTCGAGCGGTACTTTACTCAATAGTGCCACTTTAGGGTTCTTCATATCTAATTTATAAACAGGGTTAACGGCCAGAAAAGCGTTGAGTAAGTTCATCACTTCGTTGTTTAATGGCTTTAGGTTTCCCTTATAGCCTCCTGCTTCTACGCTTGAGTCGAGTAAGTTAAGGTTGCGGAGAAACACCGCTTTTTGCTCACTATCATAGTAGGGGCTACCTTCAATCTTAAAGGTTAAACGTACAGGGTATTTAAACGCGAAAGCATTAATTTCTGCACCTGTGTCTAAGCCAAGGGATATAACATCGCGGCTATCAGGGCCGATGTCTACACTAACGTCGTTCACATTAAGCTTCACGGGTAAGCCCATTAAGTTTACGTTTTCAGTTAAATTCGGTAGTTGTTTATTAAGCAATGACTGGACTTCAGCATTTGAAAAAGAGAAAACCGCTATGCCATTAGTGCTTGCACATCCGGTGAGGAAAAGTGTGATAGCAAAGAGTATAACTTTCATAAAAAACCTTCTGTATAGAGTTTATAGCCTACGATGAAAACAAGAGAGTGTTCTATAACAAGCAAGCTAACCATTCTCATTATGTCATGTGCCTAACATAAGTGACTTTTATTTTGCTGGAAAGGCTTCAAGTAAACTGGTCACTAACTCGCCAAGTTTATTTTGGATAGTGACTGAATCGGTAGATTCTACTTCTACACTTCCCACCGCACTGTAAATAAACGTATCGCCTCTTACCACATCGATTTGCAGGTTTTGATATTGCGTTACGCGCTCACCAATGGGCACGCTGAATATACTGCCAAGAGAGATGCCACCAGAACGGCCAAATACACCCGTACCTAACCCAAGGTTTAACCGAGTGTCATTTTCTTCACTGGCGGTTGAAGGAAGGAAACCTACCAGCACATCTGCACCTTCTTCTGGTGAGGGCTTGAGCCCCTTTGCGATAAGTGCTCTGCTAATCGCCGATGTAAGTTGGCTCTCTATTTCAGGGTTTAAGCTATTCAGTGGTGGTCGAACAAAAAACGTATTAATTTCGGCAAAATTTTGGCTTTCATCAATGTTAATTTGCGGGCCTTTGCTGGCACAGCCAGCTAAGAAGCTTAACGCCAAAAAGGCAAAAAGCACGTAAAAAGGCTTTCTTGCTGTATGTTTACTTTTATTTGTTAGTGTCATAGGTACGCCGAATAAAGGACTGCTGTAATGGTTTAAAGATGAAAACAACCAATTAGGATCGATTTAGTACTGCAAATAACGCAAATTGAACATTAAGCCCCATCAATTCACGCAAACCCGTGGTTTTAATTCGCGGTCTATTAGCCATTGCGATAAACTACGCCATAATAAATGAGCCACTTCTAGATTAAGACTAAAAAACATGATCCACAATGATGTTCTACGACGCCTACGTTTTGCTTTGGCAATTAACGATACCGCCGCTATTGGTATTTTCAAGTTAGTAGACTACGACATGGATGTAGATTACCTTCATTCAATTATGAAAAAAGAAGGGGAAGAAGGGTATTTACCTTGCAGAGACAAAATCATCTCTTTGTTCTTAGACGGCTTAATCGTTAAAAGACGTGGCAAGCAAGAAGGTGTTGAGCCTGTTATTTTAAAAGCCGGTGAGCGTTTGAGTAACAACGAAGTGCTTCGAAAAATCCGTATTGCTATGAGCTACAAAGACGAAGACATGATTAACGCGCTTCAAATGGCTGATTTCAGATTAAGCAAAAACGAACTGTCTGCTTTTTTCAGAAAACCCGATCACAGAAACTATAAAGTGGCTGGCGACCAAGTTGTGCGTAACTTATTACAGGGCATGGTGAAGAAGTATCGCCCTGATGCGAAAAAAACAGCACATACCAAAGAGCAAGTTCGCCAGAAAGTAAAAGCGGATATGCAGGCCCAAAAAGTCAAAGGGCAAGTGAAAGAGCAAGCCAGAAATAAGGCGACTAAGCCAAGTTCTGTGTGGGGCAAAACCTCATAATCGTGAGCTGATAACTATCGGGCGTTACGCTTTGCACTGTATCTAAAGTGCAAAATTTTGAAGATTCAAACATACGCGTAGCGCTATCTTCTTTGGCAATAAACCGTATAAATCTGCATGCTACCATCCTCCCCGCTTACCAAATATCAAGCATTAGTCGATTCGGGAAAAATTCACAAAGACCCATCCCAACAACACGCCATTGCATTGCTTCAGCAGCTGTATCGTTCATTTCAGAGTGCTAACGGTGACGCTTTTTATAAAAGCCCGCATCCACACAGTAAAGGCATTTATTTGTGGGGCAAAGTAGGGCGGGGCAAAACCTTTCTGATGGACTTGTTAGACGCGAGCTTACCTAGCACGTTTTGCAAACGACAGCACTTTCATCATTTTATGCTGGACGTTCATAAACGGCTAACTGAACTGTCCGGAAAGGCAGAGCCGCTGCGCCATATTGCGAGGCAACTAAGTAAGCAGTACAAAGTGCTGTGTTTTGATGAGTTCTTTGTGTCTGATATTGGCGATGCAATGTTGTTAGGCAATTTACTGCAATACATGTTTGCACTGAATATGGTAGTGGTGTGTACCAGCAACTGTGCGCCGAACGAGCTTTATCGAAATGGATTGCAGCGGGAACGCTTTTTACCGGCAATCGCTGCAATTGAAACGCATTTAAATGTGCTGCACCTGAATGGCGAACAAGACCATAGAAAGCGTGCACTTAATTACATTCAACGTTATTTCGAACTACCCGAGTCGTTACAAGATCAAGCAACATTGCATCAAACCCTTCTTAGTCAGTTTGGCTTAACACTTAATAGTGCGACTTCAAGCATAACAGTGCTGGGACGAACTATTGAAATCGTCGCCCAACGTGAATTTGATGCACGTAATTCAGAGATGAGTCATAAGGCTGCCTGTTTCAATTTTTCGGCATTGTGTGAAGGGCCGCGAAGCCACTTTGATTATGTAGAATTGGCCAAGCTGTACAAAACAATATTATTGTTCAATGTACCGCCCATGAGCGGGCAAGCGTACGAGCGCATTAAGGCACGGGGCACAGAGGATAATGGGTCGAATATTAACATTGCCTCTGCTGAGACCGGAGAGCGTGAGGTGGTTTTAGCACCCATGGATGATGCATTACGCCGGTTTATTGCATTGGTAGATGAATGTTACGACAGTAAAACTAACTTGGTAATGACCTCTTACGTGCCTCAAAATGAGATTTATACTAGTGGCGCGCTTATGTTCGAATTTGAGCGGGCTAGAAGCCGATTGATAGAGATGGCATCAGAAGAGTATTTACAATTAGTGTCGGGCTGATGATGTACACAAATTAGCTAAATTACTGTTTTAGTTGGTTAGGAAGGGAGCAATTATTGACACACGATCATGCAATTTTACAAAGGACTAAAATTTAGTGAAAATGACGATTCAATAGTGTTAATGAGAATGGTTAAAATCTGACATTTACGTGATTTTGATTTAAGTTTTTGATTTAAATGAATTAAAAATGTTGGCATTTAGGTTGCAAAATTAACTTTGACTTAACCTAAAGGATGACAACAATGAACACTTTCACTAAAACACTGGCTACAATTACGCTTTCTTTATCTACTATCGGTATGGCGAGCGCGGCAGATTCATTATTTGCAGCAGACGATTCGGTTACTTCTAAATTATGTGTTGTTGCAGCACAAGGCAGCAAAATTCAACTGCACAAATCGATTAAAGACTCTGGTTTGAGCAAGCGCTATATTGCTGAAAACGTAACCTGTAATGATCAAAACATCTTAGCCTTTGTGCAAGATTATGCAGAAGACCCAGATAAAATGAATAACGTACTAACTAACGGTAAATTTAATACCAACGTTGAAATTATCGATTTGGCTGTAGCGAATACAAAAAAGTAATAATTTGGTAAAATGAAGCCTGAGTATGTAGTTTTACATTTACATTGTTGTTGCTCAGCACATAATTTAAAAAAGGTGGCCATGGCCACCTTTTTGCTGTTTTAACATACCTACCAAGGCCTACTATCTGACTTTCTAGGCGGCAGGTAAAAAAGCTCGCAAGAATGCTTGTAAAAGTACTTATAAGCGCTTTCGCAAATAAGCTTATAAATTTTTGAGCGCATCAACAATATCTTGAGGCTCTGAACGGGTTCGATAATCGACATCCACATAACGCCAGGTTACGTGGCCTTTTTGATTGAGCACAAAGGTTGCTGGAATGGGGAGAATATTGCCATTACCCTTGTTGATGGTTTCTAGGTCGAGTTGCCTATCGTTTTTCATGTGCTCAATTAGAAACTCGGGCACTTCCCATGCTACCCCGAATTGCGCTGCAACTTTAGCACTTTGATCTGACAATACGATAAAATCCATCTTGCTAATTTCATCTTCGCTGAGCGAATCATCGGGCACCTGCGGGCTTATAGCGACAAGCGTTGCGCCGAGTTGTTTAATATCGGCTAATCGAGACTGAAGGGCTCTAAGCTGTAAATTACAATAGGGGCACCAACTCCCGCGATAAAAAGTTACGACAACAGGCCCTTGGTTTAATAGAAAAGTGAGTGAAACCGTATTCGATTTTGCATCTGGCAGCGTGAACTCAGGTGCTTTATCACCAATTGCCAATGCATCACTGCCTTGCTGAAACGATTTAGCTTTTGCTATTTCTGCGTCTACCCCTTTCATGAAGTCTGGGTTGCCTTTACGGCCAGCTTCAACCTTAGCCTGGGTTAGTTCTTTTAGCGTTGCCATATAAGCCTCGTGGTGAGATACATGTTGTGTATCTGGTGAATTGATTAGGGAATGACGGTAACGCCTTCGAGTTCTTTATAAAACTGCTTTGCACTACTTTTACGATAATCCCTTCTATAGAGGGGGGACAACACAAAAATTTGCTCATTGTACTTATTAGTTCGTGGCGGGATTAGTTTAGACAAAGATCAGCCTGAAAAGAGATTAGTCATCAGAGATTACCTGGACAAGCACACCATAATAGTTATTAACTAAACCAGACTTGTCATTTTTTATTTAAGGGTTGTTATGAGCCATCAGCGGGAAAATAGCCATCAGTGGGATAAGAGCCATCAGCGGGAAAACAGCCCTCAGCTGGAAAGCACAGCCATTCCACAAGAAGCTTTCGACTGGTACGACGCTTATGCCCACGGCGGCATGGACAGACGTACATTCATGACCAAGCTCACAGGGTTGGTCGCCCTCGGTTATTCCATGTCTTTCTTAACCTCGGCATTACTGCCTAATTATGCGCTGGCTGAACAAATATCCTTTAATGATCCTGATATAACCGCGACCTACGAAACTTTCGCTTCACCCAAAGGGCACGGAGAAGGTAAAGGGTATTTAGTCGTACCGAATGCATTAACACAAAACGAAACCACACAAAAGAAAGCGCCGGTGGTATTGGTAATACACGAAAGCCGAGGGCTAAACCCTTACGTTAAAGATGTGGCCAGAAGACTTGCGAAGGCAGGGTTTATTGCGTTTGCTCCCGATGCCTTGTTTCCAATAGGAGGCTACCCTGGCAACGATGATGAAGGCCGCGCTATGCAGCGAACCCTCGACCGCTTGAAAATAGAACATGATTTTGTGGCCGCCGCTGAATTTATTAAAGCGCATGAATTATCTAGTGGAAAACTGGGCGCTGTAGGTTTTTGCTTTGGTGGTTATATGGTGAATTACCTAGCGGCCATTGATAGCGACCTTATCGATGCAGGTGTGCCTTTTTACGGTACCCCAGCAGCCAAAGAATTACGCAAAAATATAAAGGCACCATTACTTATTCAACTTGGTGAATTAGATGCGCGAGTAAATGCCACTTGGCCAGAATACGAAGAAGATTTGAAAGCGTATGATGTCTCTTACGAAATGCACATGTACAAGAATGCGAATCATGGTTTTCATAATGACTCTACGGGGCGGTTTGACAAAGACAATGCTGAGCTTGCATGGTCTAGAACCATTGCATTTTTTAACGCTAAGTTGGCGTGAGTTACGTACTTCAAAGGGGTTGTCAACGTCTAATGCTTAAGCTAATAACTCATTAAGAATGCAAGGTCTTCAACATAAAGCGCTTTTAGCAAGGTTTTTGGGAGTGGGGGTCTTGCTTATACAATTTGCCTTTTTCCCCTCCATATTGTGCTTTTATGATACGGCACATCGTGTTCGATGGCTTTTTGTCTAATGAAGTTTTCTACCATTGTCCGACTACACTGGAATTTTTGTATATCAATATAGATACGTTTTTCTCTGTTATTTGAATCAAAAGATACGCTGGTATGATATCTGGTTCGGGAGTACTCGATGGACGTAATATCCACCCATACTAATCTGACATCTTGCCCTTTTAAGCAATAAAGCACGCCATCTTCATTTAATATGAAGTGATCCTGAGCGTGAATTTTCCACTTTTTCTTGTAATACCAATATAAAAAAGGGGAAGCGGGTAGCAATAAAGCGCCAACTATATGCCTAAAATCATCTTCGCTTTCTTTAAATAGCATCCAGGCGCATACCGCACCAATTACCGAACTAAATAAAAATAGTATGAGGCTAATATCTTTGTAGTCTCCACGAATAGATGCGCTAGTGCTGTTCTGAGTTAGTGTAGCTAATCTAGCTTTAATGCTATCGACTCGCTCGGGGTATGCGTGACGGTCAATAGTTTCTAATGCTTCTAGTAACTCAGTGTGGGAGTAAAGGGCGTAATTCGGTTCCATGAATTTTAATTTAGTTGGTTACTGCCATTGTTTAAGCAATATAAAAATTGCAAAGGCAATTAGCAAGCTAAGCGCAGTTTTTACACTTATAATGTCTTTCAAAAATAGCGTGTTTACCACTACAGAATTTATGTCTTAGTTATTGAAAATTAAAGAGTGTTTTAATTTTTTAAGGCAAGTAATTCACTGTTGTGGTGCACCTTTCATTACCAGCGGCGATCTCTTGGTGCATTGCCAAAGCGTAAAGGTGGTTAATGTGAATGGTTATCTTCCAAAACGATTGAGAATGAACTCATCAGATGAGTTGCTTAGGCTAGGTGACTGCTCGCCTGATTTAAATAACGCCTGTATCTATACTTAAGTCTAACGTGATTGGTATGTTTATTGTGATGTGTTGATTGAGCTCCCACTTGGTTTTCCTCCGAGTTGGTAAGTAGTTGCAGTCATAGCAGGAAACACACTCATGATAAAAACAAATAAACCGTTCCGTCCCACATTGTTAAGTGTCTCTATTGCGGCATTGTTTGCCGTCAGCCCTGCGTATGCACAAGAAAGTGAAATCGCCAGTGCTGAAGCTGAAGAAGAAAAGATTCAAGTTGTAGGTCGTCGTATCTCTACTACCGAGGTGGCAATTGGTACTGGTGAAGTGACCAATACCCTAGCCGTCACACGGGAAGCGTTATTGTCGGCCCCAGGCGGTATA
Source organism: Alteromonas sp. 38 (assembly GCF_902506055.1). Lineage (NCBI taxonomy): Bacteria > Pseudomonadati > Pseudomonadota > Gammaproteobacteria > Alteromonadales > Alteromonadaceae > Alteromonas > Alteromonas sp. 38. The sequence continues at coordinate 3,315,901 of NZ_LR733300.1, read as the reverse complement.
TCTGGGCTCAAAATGTTAGAGAGTTTACCTGGTTTTAATGTGCAAACGGACGGTGCATTAGGGTTATATGAGTTTGGAAACTCTGTGAATGTGCGTGCATTCAACTTAAGCCAAATGGGGTTTGTATTAAACGGCGTGCCCATGGGGCGTTCAGATGCCTTCGGCGGTAGCCCTATTTTTAGATATGTCGATAACGAGAACTTAGCGTCTGTAGTGGCATCTCCAGGTGCAGGCGATGTTTCCGCACCAAGTTATTCTACCCTAGGGCCTATAGCCTCTTACTATTCGGTAGACCCGTCTGACGAAGCCGGTGGCATGATGTCATACACCATTGGCGATGATGATTTAAATCGCTCTTTCGTTAAATTGGAGACCGGAGATATTAATGGTTTCAAGGCTTATGTGAGCCGTTCGAAAACCGATAGCGATTTATGGCGCGGGCCAGGTACTATCGACAGAGAGCACATTGAGGGTAAAGCAATTTATGCCTTTAGTGACGAGACTACATTTACCGTTAGCTATGTGGCGAATGACTTTTTTGACTACGACTCACCCTCCGGTACCGAAGCGACTTTTGATGATAACTATTATTACAGCTACCTAGACGCCATTCCTGAAGGATGTATTGCCCCATTAACGGGTGTTTACGATTTCAACCAAGATGGTGTTGCGGATGAAAGCGATTTTACCCCTGTGTTTACCGGTAGTAATTGTACAAGTTACTACGAAGACCGCGTAAACGTTCGTGACGATAAGCTTTATTCTGCTCAGCTTGAAACCTACTTGTTAGATAACTTGTTATTTACCGGTACTTATTATTTTGAAGATAAAGATGGTTATGGTGTTTCTCCCGATTCTTATAGTAACACCTTAAGTATTTATGAAGATCAGGCTGCAGCAGGGCTAGATGTAGTGCATCCACGTGGCGTGCAATATGGCTTATCGTCTGTAGGGGGTGATAGAAAAGGCTTTGTTGCTGATTTTAGCTTAACACTCGATGCCCATGATATTCAATTTGGTGGCTGGCAAGAAAAAGACACTTACCATCGTACGCAACAGCGTTTAAATAAAACGGGCGGTAGTGCTGATGGTGACGTGATTTGGGATGAGGTGGCATATTATCGTCGAGATTACACCTCGGTACGTGAAACTACGCAGTTGTACGTGAAAGATACCATTAGCTTAATGGACGATAACTTAAAACTTGAATTGGGTATAAAGTCATTAAGTGTGGATTATTCACTAGACGGGTATCGTGATTACGATGATTACGATGATTACGAAATTGATGGTGAAGCAGGTTACGGCCCTCAGTCTGTGGGCGGCAAATTTAGCAACCATTTCTTACCTTCAATAGGTGCGGTATATACCCTAAATGACACCGACCAAGTTTTTGCGTCTTACTCGAAAAACTACGCGCTACCTAATGGTACAGATGACATTTATGACAATGCGGTTAGCTTTGAACCCGATACTCCCGAAGGTGAAGAAGCCGATAATATTGAATTAGGCTACCGTACCAACAAAGAAAACTTTAACGCGGCATTAGCGCTATTCTATACCCGCTTTGATAATCGTTTGTTTGCCAGTAACGTATTAAACCCCGCCACCGGGCAGCCAGAGAGCTTCTATATTAATGGCGGTGCTTCAGAAGTCTACGGCTTTGAATTATCGGGTGTTTATCAGCCTGACGTATTCAAAAAACAGTTATACATGAATGCCAATATCTCGTACAAAAATGCCAGCTTAGTAGATGGCTTTGGTAGTAATCCTGAAGGCAGCGCCTTGGCTGATAGCCCAGACTGGGTGATGACAGGTGGCATTACCTACGAGCCAACAGAATGGCTAGTAGCGAATGTATCGGCAAAATATACCAGCAGTCGTTATACCGATTACGCCGAAACCTATGAAATGGATAGCTACACCACGGTAAGTGCCTATGTGGATTTAGGCGGTGTGAACCCCTTCGGTATGCCTGAAAATGTGAGCTTACGGTTAAACGTAGATAACCTTTTCGATAAAGAAGTGTTGTCGTTTGCGTTTGTAGGATCGGCTTTCTATCGCCCTTTAAGCCCTCGTAACGTGCAAGCATCATTAACGGTAGCTTTCTAACATGACAACTAAAACAAATAAAAAACTGAATCAGTTAAACAAAACAATGATTGGGGTAGTGGTAGCCTTAGGTCTTGGAACCACGATGGCGAGTTCTGTAACACAGGCAGCTGATACCGTATCTCTAGAAGAGGCTGAAGCTATTCAGCGTAAACTAGTGACCTTGGACACCCACCTAGATACGCCCGCGCATTTGGTTAGGCCCGGGTTTGATATTATGGAACGGCATACCTATGGCCACGACTTTTCGCAAGTTGATGTACCGCGTATGCAAGAAGGAGCGTTAGACGGTGGCTTTTGGGTGCTCTACACCCCGCAAGGGCCGCTAACGACAGAAGGTTATCAACAAAGCCGTGATACCGCTTTACTACGGGCGCTTGCTGTTCGCACCATGGTTACCGAGCATCCCGAAACCTTTGCATTAGCACTAGAGCCCGATGACGCTAGTGAGATCAAAAAAGCCGGCAAATATATTGTCTATATGAGTATGGAAAATTCCTATCCCCTCGGGACGGATATGAGCCTACTTGAAACATTTTTTAAGTTTGGGCTACGCATGGCGGGGCCGGTACATTTCAAAAACAATCAGCTTGGTGATAGCTCTACCGATCCCGAAGGGGTAAAGTGGGGGGGGCTTTCGCCGTTAGGTGAAACCTTTGTGAGTGAAGCAAATAGATTGGGGATTGTGCTGGACGGCTCACATGCTCATGATGAAACGGTGAAAGACATGATTAAATTGTCCAAAACACCGATTATTTTGTCGCATACTGGCGTGAAAGCAATTTACGATCATCCGCGAAACATTGACGACGACTTGCTCAAACAGCTTGCCGAGTCGGGCGGTGTCATTCAAATGAATGCTTACAGCGACTACCTTACTGCATTGCCCGAAAACCCTGAGCGCAAAGAAGCTTACAAGGGGTTGATGGCAATGGTTAAACAAGGTGCTGACCATGAAAGTTTATTAGAGAAGCGTAGGGAAATAGAGCATGAGCATCCCGCGGTTAAAGCGTCGTTTGATGTGTACATGAAACACTTCTTACATGCGTTAGAAATTGTGGGGCCCAAGCATGTAGGTATTGGCGCTGACTGGGATGGCGGCGGCGGTGTAGACGACATGATGGATGTGGTTAATTTGCCCATGATTACACAACGTTTGTTAGAAGAGGGCTATACCGAAGAAGACTTAGCAGATATTTGGAGTGGTAATGCGCTGCGGTTACTTAAACAAGCCCAAGACTATGCTGCCAGTTTGAAATCAGCGAGTAAATAGTTACACTGAATTGAAAACGCGCCCTATTCATTTGGTGAGTAGGGCGTTTTTTTATCTTAAAATAACAACGTGGAGCATGCATGAAATCGTTACCCCTTTTAGCGTCAACAGTCGCCGTTGTATCAGCTTTATCCACTCCTTTGTTTGCCCATGCGGGCAGTGATGATTTTGCAGCAGGCCCCGTATTTGATAACTATGGCAAGCATGCGCCTGTGCCAGGCGTGAGTGTGTCGCCTCAGCAACAATTTAAAGTCGCCTTCGACGTGGCTAAAGGAGCAGATGCGGGCAAGGTAAACCGCAAATTTGATTCACTTGCTCGTTTTATTAATATGCATGTCGCCAACGGCGCTAAGCTTGAAAATGTTCAACTAGCGTTAGTGGTGCACGGATCAGCTACCCTAGATGTTATTAATAACGCGGCCTATCAAAAGCGAAAAGGTGAAGATAACGGTAATTTAAGTTTATTGCGTGAACTTATGGATAAAGGCGTGCGAGTAATTGTGTGCGGCCAATCTTCGGCAGCTAATGATGTGCAAAGTGAGATGTTAATAGAGGGCGTTGAAATGGACTTATCTGCAATGACAGCCCATGCCCGCTTGAGTGAACAGGGTTTCAGTACCAACCCGTTTTAATCTTTAGCACAGCTGAGCACTCCTTTTTTAATAATATCTAGAAAAGGCGTGTTAGCAGGTAGCGTTCCATAAGCTAAACCTTGCTGATTGCCTAACCTTGCTTCACAAAAAGTGTTCGCCATTACGCTATCGGTACCATTTATTAACAAGGCGGCTTGCATGGCAAGGGCGGTTTGCTCTGTAATTAATCGGCTGCGAATTTCTAGGTTGGTAACATCCTCGAATGAATCTAAAAGACGTTGAAAGTGCGTGTCGTAGAAAGCATTTTTCCCTTTTGCACTATGCAATAAATTAAAAAGCGCCGCTTTAGATTCTGGCTCTTTGTGCAAGGCGCGAAGCACATCTAAGCATTGTACATTACCACTACCTTCCCAAATTGAATTAAGCGGGGCTTGGCGATATAACCTAGGCAAAATATTTTCTTCCACATAACCAACTCCCCCCAAGCATTCCTGGGCTTCGTTAATAAATGCAGGCGTGCGCTTACATATCCAGTATTTACCAATCGCCGTAGCGATACGTGCCAGTGCGGCTTCTTTCGGATTGGTTTTACTTGCATCAACGGCGCGGGCCACCCGCATGGTAAGTGCCAGTGATGCGGCACATTCAAGCGTAAGGTCGGCGATGACATTTTGCATTAACGGCTGGTCAATAAGTGTTGCACCAAAAGCTTCTCGGTGACTAACATGATGATAGGCTTGCACTAACGCTTGCCTCATAGAGGCCGAAGAGCCAATCATACAATCGAGGCGAGTAAGCGACACCATGTCTATGATTACGCGCACACCACGACCTTCATCACCTATTAAGTAAGCAGTAGCTCCCTGAAACTCAACTTCTGATGAGGCATTGCTCCAGTCCCCCAGTTTGTCTTTCAAACGTTGTATACGTACTTCGTTTAAGGTGCCATTAGGCATAACTCTAGGTAATAAAAAGCACCCTAGGCCGGCGTCAGTTTGCGCTAGTATTAGGTGCCCATCACACATAGGGGCAGAAAAGAAGAACTTGTGCCCCACAATGCGGTAGCTGCCATCTTGTTGCTTTGTGGCAGTGGTCGTGTTGCGACGAACATCGGAGCCCCCTTGTTTTTCGGTCATCCCCATACCGATAGACAGTCCATTCTTGTGCTCTGCTGGTAAGGTGCGCTCATCGTAGTGGCCATGCACGACCTTATTTACCCAATAATCTGGTAAGCCTTTAGCCTGCCGTAGAGCAGGAATAGCAGCATGGGTCATAGTTAGGGGGCAGGTTGTGCCGGCATCGGCCTGGGAGTGCATGAAAATTAACGCTGCTCTTACGACATGCGCGCCTTGCTGACCTTCATGCTGCCACGAATAATTGTGTACGTTACCCTGCATGGCCGCGTTCATAAGCGCGTGGTAGCTTGGATGAAACGCCACATCATCAATTCTGCGACCATAACGGTCGAAAGGATGAAACTCGGGTCTACTTTTATTGGCAAGTTCGCCGTGCTCCATTAGTCGAAAACCTGCGACTTGCCCAAAGGCACTTAGCTGAGTTTCTATTTCATCGTATGGTTGATGGTTTAGGTTAGTGTTTGGCGACGTTACATTAGCCATTACAGCGTGCTTAAGCAGGGTGTCATTCTGCCACAAGTTATACGCGGGCAAAGGGGGTGGTTGATTCTCAACAACATGGGTATTGAACAACGTAGGTGCAGACATAGTAAACTCGCCTTGAAATTTTATTAAACATTACTCTTTTCATCTTTTTGTGTCAAACGGTGTAATTTTGATCGGGTAGTTATATTGAAGAATTTGTTTGAGCGGCTTTATTTAATACGTGTTATTTAAGTGCGTATGTTCAGGTACATATGGCCAAGTAAGAGGGCGGAAAAAGGATATACTTTGTAAATGCAGGGCATTTAGGTAAAGTGCTCACTTGATGTCGTTTTAATTACTAATAGATTGGTAAAGCAATATGTTACCCGAAAAACCTACCGATAAACCCGTAGCCCGCCACTTGCTGATGAAGCTACTTGGTTCACGCCCCGGTATAAAAATGGATGCAGCCAGCGCCGTGCGGGTAGGAGCCTTGTTTGGTATTTCGGAAAATAACATTCGAGTTACCCTTACTCGTCTGCAATCGGCAAAGTTGCTTAAGCTGGTGGAGCGTGGCTATTACCAATTAGGCAAAGAAGGCGAGCAATTTGCTGGGGAGATCAGTAACTGGCATACCGCAGAGTCTAGATTATGTGAATGGCGTGGAGACTGGCTTACCGTGCTGACTACCGCATTAGCAAAAAGTGATCGCAAGGCTACACGGGCACAAGACAGGGCACTTAAACTAATGGGTTTAAAAAAGCTCTCAGCGGACTTTTATGTTAGGCCGAATAATCTTAACGACACGGTAGGTACGACACGAGAGCGTTTGTACCGATTGGGGTTAGATAAAAGCGCTGTGGTGTTTAACGCATCAGACTTCGCAGAGGCGACAGAAAAAAAGGCTGCAGGGTTATGGCAAACCAAAAGCCTTGAAGCTAGCTATGAAGAAGGGTTAATTGAACTCGCGAGGTCGCGTAAGCGTATAGAAGGCCTGACACTAGATGATGCAGCAAAGGAATATTATCTCGTTGGCGATAATGCCCTAAAACGATTGGTCTTCGACCCACTGCTGCCAGCGCCTTTGGTAAATGTTGACCTTCGTAAAGCATTCCGCGCAAAAGTCGAAGAGTACGATAAAGCTGGCGCTGAAGTCTGGTATGCATTTTTAAATATAAATAAGTGAGGAAAGAGGTATGAGCACGGAGGTGCTTGCCTGAAGCTATCTTTGTGGCACACTGTCATTGGAAATACCGAAAAACGGTTGCATAGATACGCACAGATTTTCCAACTTAAATACGTGACATGGAATAAGTAGTATGACGTCAAACCGCCCCCTGTTTAAACATATTCGGAACCACACCGCGCTTTTCAGTGAATTGTCGCGTTATCGTAACATCGCGGTGCAGGGCTTAGGCCTTTCTCAGTTCGAATTTCACAAGACCCCCAAGTTTGTCGCAGAAGATGGAAGCCGGCTTACCATTGAGCCGGAGCGAAGTATTGTATTACCTAATGTAGAGCAACTTAAGGGCGTAAAGAGTAAACTTGAAAAAGCCATACCTACACTCACGATGGTTGAACATAGCGAGATTGGTTATCGCTATCCTACCGCAGCCTTAGCAGGGTTAGACGCCCCATTTATCAAGCGAATGCGCTCTGAGTATTTTCATAAAGTTGATGAAGATCGCAGTATTTGCCGGCCTGTAAACTTATCGTACGGTATTAAAAGCCGTGGGAAAGCAGATAATCGCCAAGAGTATGAAGTGTGGATGCCTGATGAGGCACCAGAACAAAATCCTTTACCACTATTAATTGATCTCTATGGTGAAGACTTGCCCAACGATGTGCGTCACTTTGTAGAACAACCTTCGAAAGTGCACGGCTGGATGGGGGTAAAGCGGGCGGCATTTGAAGCCTTGTATCAAAATAAAGCACTATGTGGCGATCTTGTGATTTGTGTTGCCATGAGCGTAGACGCATACAATATTGGTGCGCGCCCTGACTTGTCGTTTTCGCCAGAAGCAGAGAGCAGTATAGCGGCCAGTAACGCCGAACTAGAGTGGGAAATAGAGGGCTACTATGCGCCACGTGACTGGGAGTTCGATCACGACATGGTGTGGTCGGCAATTAACCACACACTCGCCGCTATTAATGCACCTTTAACTGATTTATACGGTAGTATCATTTTGCCTGTTGTAGAAAGCAAAACAGAACGTATTTTGTCTACGCTTAAAAGCTTAGGCGTTCAACAGGACGAGATTGATGATATGAACCTACAACCTTGGGAGTTTATGCTTAATGAAAGTTCCCATAGGGTTAAATCTCACGATCCATCCAGGCCCGTCAATCTTTTAGGAAGGCTAAACCGTTTGTTCTACCAGCAAGACCGAAAACTTCCTTCTCTAAATTGGATGCACGATTTAATTACGTAGTAGTGAAAGTATAAAAGCCGTTTCGGCTATTTACTTAATCATTGATGCCTACCGCACAGTCGGTGGGCAATGTTGTCGCAAAACCCCCATTACTTTTCTGACGCAAATTTGTAAATACATACCCACCCTCGCACCACATAGATTAGCTCGTTTGATCGCTTAAGCACTTTAATAACTTCAAATATCTATCTTTAACCTGCTGAATATAGCCGTATCCAATATTAGATAACAATAATGTACGTTACATATATTCGCATTTTGTAACAACGATTGTTAAAAAGGTTAATTTTTGTAAAAAAATTACAGAATTGGTGTGAAAAGTACGGTTTTTTGGTCTTTTATGTAATTAAATTACGAAATAAGCTTTCTTTTACGTAATTTTTGGTCATAATATACGCGTTGCTTAAGAAAACTCTAATTTTGTTACACAATAGGAATTACATTATGAAACTGTCAACTTTCGCCATTGCTTTAATCTCTTCAGTAGCGTCTTTAAATGCTTTTGCTCAAGACGTTCGTTTAAACCCAGTTAATCAAAACATTGAAACGCAAGCTTGCTACACAGCTGCGACAGAAGGCTATAGAGCAGCAAAGCGCTTAATTCGTGACAACGGATTAAATGTTGCGTCTTTCAGTGCATCATTGCTTTGTAATGACGTAAGCTTAAGAAAGTTTGCTGATTTATACAGCAATAAAACTACCAGTGAAACTAAAGGTATCGCGCTTGTTGCTAAGAACGAAGATATCGCTTCAAAAGCATGTCTAGATGCCGTTTCAATCGGTACAGAAAAAGCACTAGCTAAGTATGGCTTAGAAGGCGAAACCATTATTTGTAACCACAAAGAAATGTCAGCCTTTGCTCGTGCATACAGCACAGAATCAGTAGTTGTACGTCCATTCTCTGAATAGGACAGCCACACTGATTTAACGTTTGTTCACAGTTTCATGGCCCACTCGGCAACTGGGTGGGCCAGTAACTTATTTTAATCACTGCGCCTTCTGGTGTGAAATAATACCTCTCAAAAGCCCTCTTCTCTTAAACACTAAACCAAACAACCCATTCATTACTGATTAAAAAACGACAACGCTAACTTTCCACAAATGGGTACTAGCCTCAACGGTTTAACTTTTACTTTCTTTTATCTATTCATTTTTCCATCAACAATCTCCATTGAATATGCACATTGTGCACCCAAGCCCCGTGCTATTTTACTGACTATTCACGTTCCTTACGTTTGTTTGCAATATGCGTAAACGTTCGAGTACCGCTGCAGTAAATACCAATAGAGAGAATCATTATGTCGAAAAGTCACTACGCACTAGCTGCATTATTTTGTGTAAGCATTCTGTCGGTATTAGCAGGGTGCGGAGGGGGATCACCTACCGATGAAACCGTAAGCAGCGACACCAGTGTGGATACGGGCACTGGCACAGACTCGGGTAGCGACGGTGATTCGAGTGCAACCACATGCGACTCACCCATGACCGAGCTTTCAAGTGCTTATCTTGAATTTGTTGCGGCGCCTAATGTCACCATTGTGTTGTCTGAAGATGGATGTACGGTCTCGCTAGAGTCGGCAGGCAAACCCGATCACACTTCGTCATACTGGGATTCAGGCAATGCCAGCGGCTTATATGTTGAGCCTGAAGATGAGACCTTATTCAATCAAAAGCGCTCACCGGGTGACATTGAAGATTACATTAACGATTTTGATTTAACTGTACCGGTATCGCCAGAGCTTGCTGCGACGTCATCAGCCACGCCGTTAGGTGCTATTGGCATAGCGCTCAGCGGGGCACCGATTTTCAATGATTCAGAGGGGACGGGAGATGTATCGCTGGGCGTAATACAAGGTTTCGATAGAAATGGTGCGCACACGGGGCCGCAAACCTACCACTATCATCTAGAGCCACAAGCTATCTCTTATGATGATGATTCGCTTGTAGGTATTATGGCAGACGGGTTTTTCATTTTTGGAAGACGCTGCTATTCAACCGTAGGCTACCCCACCGACTTGGATGAGTCCAACGGCCACACGTCAATTACCCTTTATACCGGTGGTTCAGAAGAAGATGCTGAATATCACTATCACGTATCGACTGAACAATACCTAAACGGTGAGTACTACCTTATTTTCCCGGGTAACTTTCAAGGTACGCCGAGTGATATTAACTAAATCAATAACCTGTAAGTTGTTGATGTTCTGTGCACTTTGGCTAGCAACAACTTACGCGTCGGTAGCCTACAGTTCTAGACCACCATTAGTGGTGTATCAAAGTGACATATCTTTGAATAAGCAAGGTGTTCGGATTTACAAGAGTACGCCTTTCACCGGTAAAGTGGTGAGTTATCACCCCACAGGAAAACTGGCTACAGAAGACGAATTTATAGAAGGACGCCGAGCTGGAGTCGCCAGAAAGTGGTTTTCCAACGGCATTTTAGGCTACGAGTCGTTTTATACATCTGGTGCGCGAGATGGACGTACACAAACCTGGTGGGTTAACGGTAATCTTCGCTCGGCATTCGTGTATGAAAACGGCAAAGTCGAAGGGGAGGGATGGCGTTGGTACAGAAATGGCGCCAAGTTTAAGAAATTTAACTACCACGAAGGGCAACCAACAGGCTTGCAGCAAGCGTGGCGTAAAAACGGCACCTTATACTCTAATTTTGAATACAAAAATGGGCGGATTTATGGGCTTAGAAAAGCGAACAATTGTGTGGGGCTTGAGGATGAAGTTATCTCTGTTGACTACTACCAAAATCAAGCAAATCTTAGTTTGTAGCACTTTGCTTTTATTGGGTAATGCGTTTGCTTCATTTGCATATGGCACCGCCGAGTTACCCTATTACAACAGTAAAGAATTTACACCGCACTGGATTGAAAGCGGTAGTGAAGCGCTTAATGGTTTTCACCAAATACCGCCGTTTAGTTTTACTAATCAAGACGGTGAAGAGGTCAGCGAAAAAGATTTCGATAATAAAATTTACGTGGCTGGTTTTTTCTTTAGCACTTGCCCTGGTATTTGCCCCATGATCCGCTCTAAGTTAGCGAAGGTACAAGAAGCATTTATTGATGACGATAACGTAAAAATTCTTCAGCACTCGATTAGGCCGCATACCGATACGGTAGAATTGCTAAAAGCTTATGCGGATAAAAATGGGATTGTGAGCGGTAAGTGGTATTTGGCGACAGGAGAGCGAGATGCTATTTATTCATTAGCAAAAAGCGCGTACTTCGCTAGCGACGATCTGGGAAATTTGCAAAATACAGAAGATTTTTTGCATACGGAAAGCCTGCTATTGATAGATCAGAATCGCCATATTCGCGGCATATACAACGGGCTTAATAGTGCTTCTGTCGATTATTTGATAGCGGATATTAAGGTGCTGAACGCTCAGTTAACGTTTAGCATTCCGACTGAATAATAGGCCTAATTATCAGGTTTAGCGCGTTTATCGGTGGAAAGATAACGGTAAATAAACGCGCCGTTAGCACTTGCGGCTACTCCCCTGGTGAAATGAGATGCAGTACCTTTTGTCTGCCGTCGAGATACTTAACTTTTTCGCCATCAAAAAATGCATCTTCCTCCAACATGATGCGAATGTCCTTCCCCCATTCTGGAATATAGGTTGCGGCATTGAGCTCAATGGAATAAACCGTGTTTGGATACATGGGATAGTCGCCCTGTATGGGAACACCTTCTTGGGCATCCCACATCCCAATAGTTGGTCCTGCTGCATGGCCATGGAAGCCAAGGGGATGAGTATAAATGGAGGGTGTAAGCCCTTCTTCAATGGCTTGTTCTCGAGACATTTGCAAAATCTCGTTGCCAGTACGTCCCACTTTAAAATTGCTAGTAAGAATATCTTGCAAACGGTTACCTGCAGCAAAGGCCTTCATTATGCTTTCAGGAGGGGCGGTTTCGCCAGCTTTTAACACATAGGCGTGTTGCTGTTGATCGGTATTTAAACGCAAGTAAGTAATGCCAAAATCAACATGAATAAGGTCGCCAGGCTGAATTATGTTTTCACCCGAGCGCTTACTAAATGCTTTTATTTGATCAAATTTTTCTTTGTCAGCACGTTGGATAGACACTGAGGGATGAAACCAGTTTTCTAACCCCAATGCTTTGCTTTGGTCTCGCAGCCACCAAATAACATCGTCAGTGGTGGTGGTTCCAGGGGTAATGACGTCGTTTGAAAAAGCCGTACCAATAAGCTTGTGGCCAATTTGAGTCAGGGTTGGGTAGTGTTGCATTTCAAGCTTACTACGGGTTTCTAGCCAAGCAATGGCAAGTTTTTCACCTGATACCACACGGTCTTTAAATGTAGGAGAGAGGGCGGCCAAGAACTTGCGGTTTTCAGTGCTACTCATACCATCAGCAAGCGCAAATGCATCTGAAACATTCACTGCAATTCGTTTAGGGTTGCGCGCCTCTATAACGTCGGCAAGTGCTTTGTACTGATTAGGCTGAGCTTCTTTGTCCCATGCTTTTTCGAATAAATCGGCCACTGCATACCGCGCTATGGCCAAACGTTCGAGAGGCTTTCCTTCGCCAGGGTTATAAATGACTAACATGGTATGCCTGCGGGCCGACAACCATGTTGATGGCAGCATGGTTTTAATCACGGGATCTTCATTGTATTCCCGCGACATAATTACCCACATATCAATATTGGTACGCTGCATAAGGCTGGGTAAAACCTGCTCGAATCGTTGCACTAGTATTTCATCGACCAGCGCGCTCCTAGCCTGCATATCCATGACATCTTTGGCCATACATTGCACACTCACCAACAACAAAACAAGCGTATAAACTGGTCTCATTCCCTTTCCTTATTTGTTTGAATTATAAGCATGTAATCATTAAAACTATCATAAGCTGTTTAGCTTAAGCAACGATGGCTACAATGAAGAAGAGGAAAGAATAGCGTGACTCGCTGTAGCGATCATAGGTCTGCTAGAAGCTACATATAGGCTGGGTTTATAGTGAGTATAAGCGGCTCGATAGGCGCGCATCTCCACTGGTATTGATACGGATCAATACATTAAACTGAAATTCCTTGTTTACTTTACATTAACACGTTGGGCATGTTGTAGAATTTTTTGAATTCAATGTCGGCAATTTTCCTTTAATAGATAAATTAAATTGTGATTGCAGTTTAATCATCATCGATTTAGGTATCACCCTAGCCGGAGACAGTTATGAATGCAGAGATTGATTTGCAGCAAATAATAGAAAATACCATGGTGTTAGTGCTAGCTGGAGGGCAAGGCTCTCGATTAAAAGCGCTTACAGAAACACGGGCTAAACCGGTACTAGAGTTTGGCAGTCACTGTCGGATCATCGATTTTCCCCTTTCAAACTGTGTTAATTCCGGCCTAAATCGAATTGCGGTACTCACCCAATATAAGTCTCAATGTTTAATTCGCCATTTGATGCAACATTGGGGCACGTTGAACAACAGTTTTGGGGGGCGATTAGATATTCTTCCTGCCTCCCAGCAACAGTCTGAAAGCTGGTACCAAGGTACTGCAGATGCGTGTTTTCAGAATATTGACTATATCAAATCCAGAGCGCCTAAATATGTGATGATCTTATCGGGGGATCACGTATATCAAATGGATTATCGCAAACTGCTGGCAGAACATGTGAAAAATGGCGCTGAAATGACAGTATCTTGTATAGAAGTGCCTACTAAGAATGCGGCAAATCAGCTGGGAGTGTTAAGTGCTGATAGCAAAGGTCAGGTAACCGCTTTCGACGAAAAACCAAGTAAACCTCATCCATTGTTAGATGCTCCTGAGTATTGTTTGGCCTCAATGGGCAATTATGTAGTGAATGCTGAGGTGCTCTATCGGCTACTTAAAGCAGATGCTAAAACATTGGGATCAGATCACGATTTCGGTAAAAACGTGATCCCCAATATTATTGAACACCACAAAGTGTTTGCGCATCGATTCAGAGGCGCTGATGGTTGCCAAATTCCCTATTGGCGCGATGTAGGTACCATTGATAGTTACTGGCGGGCTCATATGGATTTGCTGAACAACAGCGATGTGTTGAATTTAGCCGACCCCTCTTGGCCCATATGGGGAAGTACCTTGTCTAGCGCGCCAACTCAAATCCGGGGTGGGGCGCAAAAAGGCCAGTGCGATCTCAATCAGATTTTGATTGGCACCGGTTGCCAATTAACTAATTGCCGTATCCATCACACTGTTTTGTCATCCAATTGCGCAATCGGTGATGGCGCCTCACTTCAAGGGTGTGTATTGCTGCCTGATGTGACTATCGAGGCCGGAGCCAAATTAAAAAACGTTATCGTCGATAAAGGCGTGACAATCCCTGCTAATTTGTCTATTGATGATACTAATATTGCCAAGCACTTCGGCTTTTCAGTAAGCGAGAAGGGAGTGACGTTAATCACTCAGCAAGTCATTGATAGTTTTGCCGACGTGGAAATATATTTTGACGTACCGCAAAAATCGACGAGTGTAAGCCCAATTAGACCAATACATTCAGAGCTGTCGACTCGAAACATCGCCCGTACTCATGTTTCCACCGCGCTGAACGACCGTTAATATAAAAGCATACTTAACGAGCAAAAAATAGGCGCTTAGTGCGCCTATTTTCATTATAACGTGTGCTTGTCTCAGCGTTTTTACCGTTGATTGTGCATAGCGTGAACTACAAGCTAAAAAGATAAGGCCAGTAGAGGCTTAATCAATTAGCGGCTCATCGTCATCTTCCTCTTCCTGCTTCTCGTATTTCTCTTCCTCTACCGGTATCACTTCCTCAGAAGAATAATAAACGCTGACAGGTGCAGAATAGTTTGGCACGTCGTCGTAGGCAAATACCGAGTAATACTTCTCAACATTCGGGTTACCGAAGTTGTCATAGGTATACTCATCTGAGCCTGCATAAAGCTTCACGCCATCAAGAGGAGAGCGCGGCGAGTGGAAGCGGTTTCTAACCACAAACGCGCCCACTAAATCGGCATGCTTCGGGTTGCTCCAACTTAGCTTAACCTGACGATTTTCTAAGGTTACGCTTAAGTTAGCTGGTGCCGGTAGAGGTTCTTTACGACGCTCTATGTACTTAATCACCAATTTACACACTTGATTACTGTGTAAGTCATGCCAATTGACCAGCATGTTCTTTTCAGCGCTTGAAGATGTTGAACGAACCACGAAATGAAAAGGCGCATGTTTCGCATGCATTTCTTCTAATGCTTCTCGGCAGTAGCTGTCAAAAATAAAGTTGTGCGAGTTTTTGTCTTTAAGTTGAGCGTTACTCACTTCATAACCAATAAACTCTTTTTTCTCTCTATTTTTCACGCTTTGGTAGTCAAGATCTTCAAGACCCGCTAATTCAATGGTGAAACGAATATCTTGAGATGTAGGCAAGGCATTGTCGTTGCTCATCGTTAAGTAGGCTTCGGTGATCACGGTTTTCTTAGGATCAGGCAAGTTTTCGGTTAAGAAGGTCATTTGCCCGTACACCACATCGCCGTTTTCATCAAAACCAGACTGCAGTTCATTTTGATTCACTTGTGCTTTCGATACCGTGCTAAGTGATGATGGGGTTAGCTCTACCTGTTTGCTTGGAAGCGTATAAATAACTTCCAAGTTAGGGCGGTAATGAATACCTGAACCAAACTTTCCGTACCCAATATCAAACTGCATCATTTGCGAGTCTGCGCCAAGAGGCAGTTTTCTAGGACCTTCAACGCGAAGCAACAAGGTACCGTTCTTAATAGATTTGCGAATAATGCGACGCTCAGCCACATTTAAATCCCAATGAGACCAAATACCTTGAGTTAGTTTATCTGAGCGAATCTCATCGCCAAGCGTTTGAATAGGCTTAGCTTGGTGAATTTGATTGAAATCGGTGATGTCAGATATTTCTGATGGGTCGAGAATTGACACTGTCCATTCGCCAAAATTTTCTACTTTGGCGTTAACGCGGTTCATCGGGTACAAAGAGAAACTCGCATTCTTAATACGGGCTTCTTCAGGTAAGTTTTCCATATTAAATGCAATTACCCCGTAACAGATACCACGGCGTTTATTCACACCTACAAACAAGGAGTTGTAGCCGAAATGGTCGCGGTTTTTCTCGAGAGTATATTGGCCTACATAACCAATACCGCGCTTCGATGGGAATAAACCTCTGAAATATTCATCTTCAGATAATTGGGTCTTAAGCTTAATTTCAGGGCTAAACGGCGATTTGGTATCAGTGACCTTATTAACTGCACGTATATTGTAGAAATATTTCTGACCACTTTTAAGCTGTACGTCGGTGAACGAGTGTTTGCCAATAATCGCGATAAGGTTATCTTCACGGCAAGGGCTTTTCACTGTTTCAGAGCGATACAGTTCAAAATAAATATCATCAGATTCTGGATAATCCCAGCATAGAGTCGCTTCGTAAACGCCCACTGATTCAATAGTGAAATTATCTACCCGAGCGGGTGCTTCATTAGAGTAGTTTTTCGCTTCTGATAAGGCGTAAAGCACGGCAGGTACATTCTCGTCTACACTTTGCGACATATTCGTCATGTAATCTGGAATGTTGCGAGTGCCCACTTCTACCACAGCTGAGATAATACCTAACGAGTAGTAATATTCTCGGCCACTACCGTTAATCAAGTTTGTAGGTGGCTTGCCACGGTGAATACCGTATTGGCGACCCGTTACCTTATGGATTTCACGGTTCATATTGGCGCACAATACGTTTAAGTCGGTACCTTCAATTTCAGACTCGTGATTAAACTTATGGGCAGGGAAAAACACATTACCTTGGGAGTGGTAATCTAGGGCAATAGTTATGTTTTTATGATCCAGCACGAAATCGCGAATGGCAGCAGTTTCTGGTTCAGAGAACGCGGCTGGGCCTGAGTAGGTGTTTACCGTAGTATCAGCAGAGCGCTTAAAGCGAACACCAAAGTTACGGTTCAAATCAACACCAAAAGTGCCATCGCCATTATCTCTTCTATTCTTTCGCCAGAAAGAAAAGTGGGTGCGTGAATATTCAAAACCGTCAGGGTTCAAACACGGCACCATGTAAAGCGTATTTCGGCCTAATGCTTGTTGAATAGATGGGTTATGGTCAATGTTGGTTAGCACATAATCAATAAATTTTATGGCTAACTCGTTACCAATCCATTCTCGAGCGTGGATAGTGCCGGTAAATAATAGCGCGGGTTTGCTGTCTGCGGTTTCAATGTTAGCAGATACGGTAGCCATCATAATTGGTCTACCTTCCCATGTGGTTCCGATACTATGCACTCGAATAAGCTCGGGGTATTTTTCCTGAGCCTGTTCCAAAAACGCCATTGTTTCTTGATACGAGGTATATTGTTTTTTCATTGTTTCTTCTTAGCTAAGAGAAATCAGTGGTTACCAGCGTAGTCTTGAAATTATCCCAATGCGCGATAATTGCATCGACTTTCTTTTGCTGAATGTTTTTAACCGTCAGAAACACGCTTGGATCAGCATAAATCGCTTTTGACGTGCCTTCTTCACCCAGAGTACTGATTATCACCTCTGTAAGCTTAGGGCCTATACCTTTTACGCCAGCAAAGAAGCTTTCTAGCTCTGACGTAGTTAAAATGAGTTCGTCTGCATCTGCTTCAACACCGTCTTCAAACTCATCATTGCTATCATTTAAAACACGCTCTAGTCCATCACCAATAACGTCATCTAGGCCATCGTCTTCACTTACATCTTGGTTTTCTAAATGTAAGTCGGTAAAGATTTGCGCTTTGCTTTTTGGGGTGTAATTATCTTGAAAATTCCAAGATTCACTTGGCCATTCTTCGTCAAGCTGCAATTCAACAGGTAGTAAAGGATATAATTCACGATTCGTTACGGCTGCTGCATCGGCGCTGTCATAACTTGGTGTGTATTCACCAAAGGTAATGTTTCTCATGGTGCGTAACAATGGCGTGCGAATTTTACCCAGTTCCTCCCAGTTATACAAAGGAATGTGCGGTTTCTTAAAGCGCTCTGAACACAAGGTCCACATTATGTACTGGCCGATCCAGTCACGAATATAAGGGAACGCAGCAAAAGCGGTAGCGCATTCTAGAATGCGGAATTTACCGTCAACGCCTAACGCGATATCCGACGCCCAGTATTCAGCTTTAGCGGCCTTTGAAGCGTTAACCGCAATTTGTAGCGCTTCTTTAGGTACATTAGCGTAGTCCATAGAGCCGCCTTGGCTAGTATTAGTCAGCCATTCACCTTCCGGCGGACGACGCCAAAATGCGCAAACCGGCTTATGACCTATTAGCATAACGCGTATGTCTGCCTTCATAGGTACAAATTCTTGCACGTATACCGGATGATATTTCTTTTTCTTAAGCAACTCGGCCGCTTCTTTAAAGCTATCTACCTTGTGAACGAAGTAGCCGCCATAATTAGACGGGCCGTAAGATTTCTTAATAATCTTCGGGTAGCTAGCGCTACGCAAAAACGCCATCGCCTCATCTTTTTCATAGAAAATGTCAGTCTTGGGAATAGGAAGGTTGTGCTTTTCACAAAAATGCGTGACGTTTTCTTTCGACTTGTTGGCAAACTGCGTGTCCATTGTTGGCAAAAAGCGAACGTTCGGTAGCTCACGAGCAATTTCTCGAAACGTTTCGTACGCTGTGGCTGGAATGTTGCCAATAAGAATATCAATATTTTTGCTTTTTACTTCACGTACAAAGCGGGCCTTGTCGTTACCCCAGTGGTAACACACAGTTTCAATTTTGTCTGGCCAACCCTTAAAATTCGATTTATCGAAGAAGCGCAGAACGTGGTCTAAGTAGAGTAGGCCAATGGTAGGTAGTTTAGTTGTAGACATTTTACTTTCTCGTTTAAAGTTGAGAGGTTAGCGCAGCCTGCATGCTTGCGCGCTTTTCAGTTGCTTTTCGCTCAATCAAATTAACGATCCGCTCTATTTTTCCATCATTGAAGGTTAACCCTGCGGCCTCTTGTTCAGGGGTCGCGAATGCTGGAATTCCGTTTACTTCTAGTACTACATATTCTTCATGTTCTTGGTCGTAAATTACGTCCACTCCCGCGATATCCAGCCCCGTTACTTTTGCGGCTTTAATCGCTAACGCGACCAATTCGTCATTCGGTTCACGGCGTATAACTGAACCACCGCTTGTTACGTTCGTTTTCCAATCATCTTTAGGCGCTTTACGTCCATAGCACCCTACGAATTCACCATCAACGATGTCAATTCGATAGTCTGTCATGTCGTAATTAATAAAACGTTCAACGTAGAAGTGAGGAATGTTGGTCTGATCCAAAAATGGAATAAGCATATCTAAAGAGCGCTCATCTTCTACCTTTACAATACCCATACCGCCCCAGCCATCGGTCGGTTTATACACTAAGCGCCCGCCCCACTCGCGAATAGTGTTTTTAAGCATCGGCTTGTCTTTGGTGTTACAAAGTCGGTAATCGGGCGTGCGTATACCTGCACGAGATAAACGGTGGGAAGTACGAAGTTTATCTTCTGACAACGAGAATGATTCAAAACTGTTAAGGCACGGAATCGATTCGTTTAATACTTGATAAAGAAAAACTTGATAGGGCGTTTGTTGCCCCGCATTGTATGAAAAAAACGCATCTAACTCTTCCATATTTACGTTGTGACACGTGATGGTTCCGTTATGCGCGTTTGCATGGCCTAAGTTAAGATCGGTAATTGCTTCGATATCGCGATCTCGTAATTGATTGACGATTTTAGCCTGTATGGCAGTACCACCGCTGTTGCTGTACATCCACATCCCGACTGTATACTTTGGCACGACTTTTAACCCTATTTTTTAAACCTAAGAATTGACATTCTTTTTGGTTTGCGTAAGAAGACATTTCAACTAAAAGATTTGCACCAAAATGGGTGGTAAATAACTATTTTAGATGAGAAATATGACATATATTAGACTTCAGGGTACGTCTTGGTACGAGGAGTCCCTCCCAAAAGCGGCGCCATTAAACGGCTAAATTGCGAACTATTCAAGTTTATTTTTTGTGCAAATGAAATTAATTTTGAATTTTTTGAGAGTAACGTTTAAAGCGTGTGTTTTGTGTGTGAATAAACCTTGATAATCAAGGGTTTCAGCGTGGTTTGGTTTTAATCAATACTTGGAATAAATATCATGAATAGTAGTCTGGACTTTACCGAACTTGCCACGATTATATCGCTCAACTCTTACACTAAAAATAAAGCGGGTGTAGATCGTAATGCTGACATCTTTAATATGTGGATGGAGCAGCTTGGTTTCTCTGTTGAGACCCATCGCCGAGATGTAATCGGTAATCATGTTCACTATCTGTCTAAAAAGAGTGAAGGGGCAAAATTACTGTTACTTGGTCACCTAGATACCGTATTCCCACCTGATACTTTTACCGAATTTCGTGAAGATGATGAATGGATTTACGGCCCTGGTGTATGTGATATGAAAGGCGGTAATTATATTGCACTCACTGCCCTTAGACACGTATTTGCCGAGCAAGGCCACATTACCAACATAGATATGCTGTTGGTGAGTGACGAAGAAAGTGGCAGCGACGATAGCAAGCTTCTTACCAGTGAAGTAGCCAAAGCCTACGATGCCTGTATGGTTTTTGAAGCGGCAGGGCCTGATCACGACGTGGTCATTTCTCGAAAAGGCATTGCTACCTTTCAGATTGAATTTGAAGGCAAGGGAGCCCACGCAGGTAATCACTATACCGATGGTATCAACGCTAACTTGGCAGCGGCTCATATGTTAATTGCATTGACGAACTTAACCGACCTTGAAAAAGGCACTACGGTTAATGCCGGTAAAATGAAAGGTGGTTTAGGCGCAAACACCATTTCCCCCAGTGCCAGCCTGACGGTAGAAGCACGTTTCACCCAATCAGAAGAGCGGGACAGAGTGTTGGCCGCGTTTGAAGAAGTGGCCCAAAACCCTGCTGTAGAAGGAGTAAAGATAGCTTTGACAGGTGGGTTACAACGAGATGTTATGCAGCCTACAGAAGCACAAGCGCAGTTTATCACTGAGTTAGAAAGTGTTCTGGATGCGCCTTTAAAGCTTGAAAAGCGCGGCGGTGTTAGCGACGCCAATGTAGTATCAGCAGCGGGTGTCCCTACTCTTGATGGTTTTGGACCCTATGGTGATGGCGACCACACCATTCACGAACGTGCCAGTAAAGCCAGCTTTGAACGCCGTATTAATGAGGTGAGTAAAATACTCGCGCATTTTAATGGCGGGAAATAGGGGGCTAGTTCTGGCGAGTGTTTTTTATACGGGCCAGAGATATTTCAAGCATAAATAACTAACTGAAAATATTGATACGAATTATGAAAAGCCTGAAATCTATTCTTCAGGCTTTTTCATATGACCTTGGTCAAACCAGCTTCGAAAAATGCTGTCTATCCGTTTATCTGTTCGTTTACCGCATAAATGCCAAGGGTTAACCCAGCCTTAACCCGTCCTTAAATAGCATGCTCCCATTCTGGATTCGCCGTGCAACTGTGTGAATCTAACCACTTCGGTACTTAACTTAATTAAACGATGGTAGGACTCCTTAATGAAGACGTATGCACTGGTCCCGATTGGCCTCTTAATCATAGTGTCGCTGCTTAGTGGCTGTGAAGAACAATCTAGCACGCCCCCAACTGCGCCTGTTACAGAGGTGTCTTACATTAACGTTACCTCTACCGAGCATAAAATAGATACCAAGCTGCAAGGAAGAGTAACTGCCTCTATGGTGGCCGAGGTACGCCCTCAAGTGAGCGGTATTATTCAAAAGCGCCTATTCACCGAAGGGCAAATGGTAGAGCAAGGACAAACCTTGTATCAGATAGACCCTGAAACCTACGAAGCAGCTTATAACGAAGCAAAAGCTACGTTAAACAGTGCAAAAGCAACAGTGGCGACGGCTAAATTAAAAGATGAGCGGTATGCAAAGTTGTTAAAAATCGAAGGTGTGTCTCAACAAGATGCTGATGATGCCCACGCTGCTCATTTAGAAGCGAAAGCAAATATAGAGATGTACGAAGCCGCATTGGAAACCGCCAGAATCAATCTTGAATATACCAAAGTGCTTGCGCCTATATCGGGGCGTATTGGTATTTCTTCAGTAACCCAAGGCGCGTTAGTGACTGCCCAGCAAGACACTGCATTAGCCACTATTCGAACGTTAGATCCTATTTATGTAGATATGACAAAAAATAGCAAAGCGCTGCTTAAGCTACGCAAACTAATGCGTGAAGATAACATTAAGCAAGGTACAACCGACGTGGCCTTGTCCTTAGAAGATGGAAGCACTTACGACCACCTCGGTGAATTAAAAATGCAAGAAGTGGCAGTTGACGCTTCTACCGGCGCGGTGACGCTACGTGCCCAATTCCCTAACCCTGATGGTTTACTATTACCTGGTATGTTTGTTCGTGCATCGGTCAGCGAAGCGGTTGATGAGAACGCGATTTTGGTGCCTCAACAAGGTATCTACCATGAGGCGACTGGTGAAGCTTACGCTTATGTTATCGACGACAGCAACACGGTAGAAAAACGTATTGTCGAAACCATTAACGCGGTAGGTAACCAATGGCTGCTAGAAAGCGGACTAACTGAAAATGAAAAGTTGTTAGTCGAAGGCGCGGGTAAAGTAGGGCCCGGCAGTGAAGTAAAACCTGTTCAGGTCGAAATGAATAGCAAGGGCACTATGGTGACGGTGACAGATGCTGATAGTTCCACGACATCTTCACTGGGGAGTAAATAGGCCATGTTAGCGCGCTTTTTTATCGACCGCCCCGTTTTTGCGTGGGTAATCTCCATCATCATAATGCTTACAGGTATTGCTTCTATTATGTCACTACCTGTGGCTCAGTACCCTAGTATAGCGCCACCGGTTATTAGTGTAAGTACCACTTATACAGGGGCTGATGCAGAAACCGTAGAAAATAGTGTTACCCAAATATTAGAGCAGCAACTTACCGGCCTTGATGGCTTGTTATACTTTTCATCATCAAGTACTTCAGATGGTGGTGCTTCCGTTAATGTGATCTTCGAGCAAGGTACTGACTCTGATTACGCGCAAGTACAAGTACAAAATAAGGTTGAGCAGGTAAATTCTCGCTTCCCAGAGGCAGTGCAATCTCAGGGTATAACCGTGACGAAATCGAACACTGACTTTTTGTTAGTAACCGCGGTATATGACACCACAGATACAGTATCGGCGTTTGATATCTCAGACTATATCTCTTCAAATATGGAAGACGCTATCGCACGTATAGAAGGGGTAGGTGACACTCGAGTGTTTGGTTCCGAATACGCCATGCGAATTTGGTTAGATCCTACCAAACTGGCTGCTTACGAGCTTATGCCATCTGATATTACAAGTGCACTTGATGCGCAAAATGTGCAAGTACCCGCGGGTAACATTGGTGCTATTCCATCTGCGGGTAGCCAAGAGTTAAATGCCACGGTTACGGCGCAATCAATGATGTCTACACCGGAGCAGTTTCGCAATATTATCGTGAAATATGATTCAACAGGCGCAAATGTATTATTAGGTGATGTAGCGAGAGTAGAAATTGGCAGCGAAAGTTACTCGGCTATTCCTCGTTTGAACGGTCATCCCGCTTCGGGTATTGCGGTGATGTTATCGCCAGGGGCTAACGCACTAGCTACCGCTACGCGGGTGAAGGACAAAGTAGCAGAGCTTGCTGTGAATCTGCCGGACGGCTACGAAGTAACCTTTCCCCGAGATAGTACCGACTTTATCAAAATATCTATCACGGAAGTAGTGCATACCTTGGGTGAAGCGGTAGTGCTGGTGGTGATTGTGATGTGGCTGTTTTTACAAAATTGGCGTGCCACACTTATTCCAGCTATCGCGGTACCTGTAGTGCTATTGGGAACATTTGGGGTGCTCTCGGCATTTGGTTTTTCTATAAATACACTTACGATGTTTGGCATTGTACTGTCTATAGGATTACTGGTGGATGACGCCATCGTGGTGGTAGAAAACGTCGAACGGTTAATGGAAGAAGAAAACCTCTCGCCACGAGATGCCACCATCAAATCAATGTCAGAAATAACTGGCGCGTTAATCGGTATAGCGGTTGTTTTGTCGGCAGTATTTTTACCTATGGCTTTCTTTGGTGGTTCCACAGGCGTTATTTACAAACAGTTTTCGGTAGCCATCGTGTCGTCAATGATCTTGTCGGTAGTGGTAGCACTAACCCTTAGCCCTACGTTGTGCGCAAGCTTACTGAAGCATAAAAAACCTGCGAATAAACAGGCTGCTACATCAGGTAAAGCGCCCCGTAAAAGCTTCTTTCAGTGGTTCAATGCAAAATTTGATGACCTTACCAACAAGTATGCAGGTCGCGTTTCCCGCATGGTTAATCAAAAAGTTCGCTGGATGGTGGTGTACGCGGTGATTATTGGTGTATTGAGTGTGCTGGTGGTAAGAATGCCAACAGGATTCTTACCCCAAGAAGACCAAGGCAGCATTATGTTTCAGGTGAATTTACCCCCTGGAGCATCTATTAAGCGCACCCGTGCAGTAGGCGAGAAAGTCACTGACTATTTAATGACAGAAGAAAAAGATACTGTCGTAAGAGCTTTCTCTATTTCAGGGTTTAACTTCAGTGGAAGTGGTCAAAATGCGGGAATGGGATTTGTATCTTTATCTCCTTGGGACGATCGCACTGAAGATGATGAAAGTGCCGATGCGCTTATTGCCCGCATGAACAAAAATCTATCGACTATTCGCGATGCCAATGTGTTTGCTATGTCGCAACCGGTTATTCAGGGGCTAGGGCAAAGCAACGGATTTACGTTCGAGCTACAAGCCACGACGGGAACCAGCCGTGCTGAGCTAACTCGTTTAAAGAATGAATTGCTCGCTAAGGCCCGTCAAAGTGAGCTACTCAACAGTATTCGTGATGGCGCGTTAAGTGATACGCCTCAGTTAAAAATTGATATTGATAACGGCAAAGCAAGTGCGTTGGGTGTATCGATGTCAGATGTTTCCGCTACCCTGACTTCAGCGTGGGCTGGCTCATACGTGAATGATTTCATTGACAATGGCCGAGTGAAAAAAGTGTACATAGAAGCGGATGCTGAATATCGCTCAAAACCTGAAGATTTAAATGAATGGTATGTTCGAGGCACCAACGCCGATGGTGAAACGACCATGACCTCGTTTGAGGCGTTTAGCTCGTCGTCTTGGTCAAGCGCTCCGCAAAGTTTATCGAGGTTCAACGGTATAGCGTCGTACCAAATTCAAGGTGCAGCCGCTAGTGGCGTGAGTTCGGGTCAAGCTATGGCTGAAATGGAACGTTTAACTCAAGAAGTCGGGCAAGGTAAACTCACTTACGCGTGGAGCGGTTTGTCTTATCAAGAAAAACTATCTAGCGGACAATCGTCTGCCCTGTACGCTATTTCAATATTAGTTGTGTTCTTGGCACTTGCCGCCTTATATGAAAGTTGGGCGGTACCGTTTTCCGTGATTATGGTTATTCCATTAGGGGTTATAGGGGCGGCGTTGGCATCTAGCATGCGAGGGTTAGACAACGATATTTATTTCCAAGTAGCGCTACTTACCACTATTGGTCTAGCGGCTAAAAATGCCATTTTAATTGTTGAATTTGCTGAAGCATCCTACCAAAAAGGCATGTCGTTAATTGAAGCTGCAGTGACTGCTGCAAAGTTAAGATTGCGCCCTATTATCATGACCTCTCTGGCCTTCATGTTAGGTATTTTACCCTTAGCAATATCTACAGGGGCAGGGGCCAATAGCCGTGTTGCCATTGGTACCGGTATTATCGGTGGTACCTTCACTGCCACTGTACTGGGTATATTCCTTGTGCCTATGTTCTTTGTGTTGGTGCGAGGCCTGTTCCCTAAACGTCGAACAGTTTACTCAGATAATGCTAATGAGCATGCAGTTTCATCAGCTGCTCAAACCGATACGCCTAAGCCGTTGGAGAATGGCCATGATTAAGTTTTCTAAATTGCACAAAGGTAGACTCTTGCCTATCGCAGCGGCGTTAGTTTTAGCTGGATGCAGCTCAATGGCGCCAGACTATTCACGCTCTGACGCTACGGTAACCAATGAATGGCAGCTCGAAAAGGTTGAGCTAACACAAGGTTTATCATCGCAACAAGCGTTAGATATTCCGTGGAAAGACTTTATTAAAGACGAACGGCTAGAGAAGATCATCGATTTGGCGTTAAGCAGTAATCGAAGCCTTCGAGAAACGCTAGCCGATGTCGAGTCGGCGCGAGCGACTTACCGCATTCAAAAGTCAGATTTGTTCCCTGATGTTGATGTGAGCTTAAGTGGCGATCGCACCAAGTACTCAACGGGCGAAATTGATACTACATACGAAGCAGAGGTGGGATTCAGTAGCTACGAGCTAGACTTATTTGGTAAAAATCGTAGTTTATCTGAAGCTGAAATGGAAACTTATTTAGCCAGTAGTGAAACCGCGAAAGCGGCAAAAATTTCACTTATTGGTGAAGTTGCCAACGCTTGGCTAACCTTGGCGGCAGATAGTAACTTGCTGACGTTAGCCGAAGAAACGGCCAGTAACGCTAAACAAGCCATGGATATTACGAATAAACGTTTATCTTATGGCATTGATTCGCGAATAGATGTAGCCAGCGCTGAAACTATTTACCATGCCGCCCGCTCTGATATAGCCAGTTATAAAACTCAAGTGGAGCAAGATAAAAATGCGCTTCGTTTATTAGTAGGTGAGAAATTCGATGACAATCTGCTTGCTTATACCTTGCCTACTGACACCTATGGAGGGAGTGACAGCTTGGTAACTGATGTACCGGTAGGTGTCTCATCAGATGTATTGTTAGTGCGACCTGATGTGTTGACTGCCGAGCATGCGCTTAAATCTGCCAATGCGAATATAGGTGCGGCGCGCGCTGCGTTCTTCCCCAGCATATCGCTTACTGCGACGGGCGGGTTGGCCAGTTCAGTGCTATCGGATATTTTTAGCGGCGGTGCCAGTTCAATTTGGAGCATAGCGCCCAGCATTAGCTTGCCCATATTTGATGGGGGAGAAAACAAGGCAAACTTGGCCTACAGTGAAGCACAGCAGCAGAAGTACTTAGCCGCCTATGAATATGCCATTCAAAGTGCGTTTACCGAAGTTGCTGATGCATTGGCAAGGCGAGCCACAATTCAAGATCAGCTTGAGGCTGAAGGTGCCTTGGTTAAAGCATCTGCCCGAAGTTACGAACTCTCTTTCGCTCGTTATGAAAATGGCATTGATAGCTTCCAAACTGCATTAGAATCGCAGCGTACTATGTATAGCGCTAAACAGTCTCTTATTGCTACGCGACAAGCAGACTTAGTTAACCGCATCACTCTATATAAAGTGTTAGGCGGCGGTTTAGCACCTACCGAGGGCGAAGTAGAATAAAAAATAGGGTCAGAGTAAATTTAAATTAACTCTGACCCCTTTTTTCCACTTTTTACCTCAGCTTCTTAGCTGGTATACGACACCACTTCAGCTTCAATACCCTCTCCAAGCATGAAATAAAAACGCCTTCCAGGTTCGTAGTTACCGTGGTTGTATGTATCAAAACCTAAGGCGAATACTTTTTTCTCGATAGTGTCTAAATGCTTTACCACGATACCTAAATGATTAACGTGGGCTAGGGTGGTGTGATCGAATGAGGCTTTGCTTTCACTAGTTGGGTTGCTAAGCGTTGTATTCACTTCTTTCGGGGCGTACAGCGCAAGATAAGCAGAATCTGACCCAACGTGTACGGTGTAGCCATCATCTTTGGCAGGGCCGCTCCAACGAATATGCCAGTCAAATAGTTCACATAATGTGTTAGCGATGGCATCTGGATCCTTGACCGTAATGTTAGCGTGTTCAAGTATAGCTGGTTGCATAGTGTTTCCTTATTGATTAAATGGGGTTATGGATTAATCGTTAGAAACAGCTTAATATCTCAAGCTAACTTTAGATCAAGTATTAAGTTTAACTTTTTTAAAATGGCCCCTGAACCCCTTGTTAGCATTGGCTTTGTCGCAAAGCGAACTGGCAATGCTGTATCGCTTATACGTTACTACGCGAACGAATCTCTCATACCCTCTGTGCGAACATCTGGAGGAAACAGGATGTTTCCTCGTTCGGTTATACGTAGGGTGTCGTTTATATTAATCGCTCAGAAATTGGGTTATGCATTAGAAGATATTCGGCAACTTCTTAATACGCTGCCCGATAAACGCACGCCGAATAAAGAAGACTGGGCTAAGCTTAGTGAAATATTTAATGCACACATAGCAAGGCGTATATCAGAGCTAACAGCGTTACAATCCTCATTAGAGGGATGCATCGGCTGTGGCTGTTTGTCTTTAGACAAATGCAACCTGTACAATAAAAACGATAACATTGCCGAGAATGGAGCGGGAGCCCGATTCCTTTTAGGTGACAGCCCGAAGTAAAATAGACGCTGAATATAGGAACTCACCTTTGGCAATAACAAAACCAGCTAATTCAAACGCTAGTACTAGTATGCACACCCGTAATTTACATAGAAATGGCTACCCGATGGCCGCGCTGTGCCAAGCACATCCTGAATTATCGGGCTATGTGATTAATGCTAAGAGTGGCAAGAAAAGTATCGACTTTGCCAATCAAGACGCCGTTAAAGCGCTAAATGCAGCATTGCTTATTCACTACTATGGACTTAAAACGTGGGACATACCTAATGGGTATTTATGCCCGCCTGTACCTGGTCGAGCTGACTATATTCACGGCATTGCCGATGTATTGGCGCGAGCCAATGGTGGCGTTATCCCTAAAGGCGGTGAGGTAAAAGGGCTGGATGTGGGGATTGGGGCTAATGCCATTTATCCTATCATTGGCAGTCAAAGCTATGGTTGGCAGTTTGTGGGAAGCGACATCGATGCGGTATCAGTGAAATCGGCGAAATCAATTGCTAACAAAAATCCAAAGCTTTCCCCTTTATTGTCGGTACGAAAGCAGCCGAATAAAGCGAAAATCTTTGAGGGCATTATTCAGCCTAACGAGCACTTCACTTTCACCATGTGTAACCCTCCGTTTCACAAATCTGCCGAAGCTGCGGCGCTGGGAAGCGAGCGAAAAGCCATCGGTCTTAAAGGAAATAAGCAAAAACGAAGTGGCAAAAAGCCTCGTGTTGATATTCAAGCTAATACAAACGCACATACCTCTGCTAAAGCGAAACCCGATATCAGTAGCGTAAAGCTAAACTTTGCAGGAACCGGTAATGAATTGTGGTGCGAAGGGGGCGAACTTGCCTTCATTCAGCGCATGATCATTGAAAGTGTGGCGTTTAAAACACAGGTAGATTGGTTCACTTGTTTAGTGTCTAAAAGCGACCACCTAAAACCCATTGAAACCAGCATCAATTACTATGGTGCAAAGAAATTTCTCAAAGTAGACATGGGGCAGGGGCAAAAGCAAAGCCGATTTGTGGCGTGGACGTTTACTGAATAAATGTTAAATAATGGGTCAGAGTACTTTAATCAATGAATAATCATTAAAGTACTCTGAATCCTTTTAAGTTTTCAAAAGTTTGATTAAGGATGTCATGAAAGTATTAAGGAAATTACTACTCAGCTTTGCGGTAATGGTTTGCGGGGCGCAATTATCAGTAGCACAACAACTTGTTATAGAAGAGCAAGTGCTGAACTCAAACGTTCTCGATGAAGAACAAAAGTTTACCGTATACCTTCCTGAGAACTATGATAGTGACGCGGATCATAGGTACCCTGTTTTATACGCTCTGGACGGAAAGTATTATAAAAATATGGTTAGTGCCGTTATTGCTCAATTTTATGCTGATGGGCTAATACCTGACACAATTGTTGTCACAATCGACAATGAGGATCGCATTAGAGATTACACTCCAAGCCCTCACTCTACCGTTGACGTTGAAAGCGGTAAAGCTGATAAATTTCTAGATTATATAGAAAAAGAACTTATTCCCTTTGTCGACTCAAACTATAAAACTTCCGATTTTAAAATACTTCAGGGGCACTCATTAGGCGGGTTATTCTCTTTATATGCCCTTCAAGCTAGGCCAGAACTATTTACTGCTCATTATGCTTTTAGTCCGTCTCTCCATTGGGGAGATAACGCGACAGTTAAAAAAATAAAGGAGTATATTTCGTCACGCAAAACCTTAAACCAGTTCATTTATATGAATTTAGGTGATGAAGTTATTGTAAGTGGATACACAACACGAAATACAATGAGGGATTCTTTTTTAGAGTTAAGCGCCTTTTTTGAGGAAAAATCCATTCCAGGGCTAAGAGTGAAAAGTGAGGTTTTTCCTACATTGCCTCATGTAGCAACCAACATAACTGGGCTAGTGAACGCAACGAATGCGCTATATCGAAACTGGGTATTGTCCTTCCCTGTAATGGAAAAAGGCCCCGAGGAAATATCGGCACACTATAAAAAGTTATCTTCCGACCTATATTATAAGGTAAAGCCCCGTATAGGTTCCCTGAACTTCGCTGCTGACTACATTACGAACGGAGTGAAGCAGCCTGAAAAAGGCATGGCAATACTTCACTACAATGCCTCGCTTTATCCTGATTCAGCACAGGTAAAGTTTAGCCTTGCTAAAGCTTATAAAAGCCGTGGAGATAAAGTTCGTGCTAGAAAGTTTAGTGAAGAAGCATTAGTGTTGATTAAAGACGATGTAGCGCTAAAAGCTTCTATTACCGAATTTTTAGGAACATTATAAGCTGTTCAAAATATGATGGGGCAGAGCACTTTAATCACTATTAAAGTCTTATGCGCCCTTTTTCAGGCTTCTTTTCATTAAAGTACTTTGACCCCATTTCGTTTATTTAGGAGTGTCCAATTGTTTCTCAGACTGGTTCGAAACCTCGTACTTCTTGGCTTAACATTACTCTTTTGTTCTGTTTCTACTGCTGATACTAAAATAGAGAGAAAAATGTATAACCCGTGGGAGGCAGAAATTGGTTACTCCCAAGTTGTTATTGCAGGTAACAACGTTTATTTATCGGGTATCGCAAGTGATAAAGCTACGATGGAAGCGCAAGTAAGGGAAATCTATACCCTTATACAAAATACCCTCAAAGATAATAACCTAGGCATGGAAAGTATCGTAAAGCAGGTAATTTATACCACTGATATTGAGGCGTTCAAAAAGCTGGGCAAGGTGCGAAAAGAAAAGTTTAAAGAGGGCCAGTATCCAAGCTCTACGCTAGTAGAAGTACAACGGCTCTATAGCCCAAACCACATGGTTGAGATAGAGGTGGTTGCGTTTAAAGAATAGATATATCAATGGGTTAATTAAGCCGTCGTTCGTTTTACTAGATGGAATATCAGAATAAATTCAAAGGGCCTTGATGATGTTGTGTAAAAACATCAATGTTTTACAAATAGGTGGTAGTGCTGGTTTAGCAGTAGGGTTAGCATTATTTGCTTTATCTGAGTGGGTTAGTGAGCTTTATCGTTTGCCCCTTAACATTATTTTATTTTTAGAAACGGAAGGTGGCATATGAAAAATGTAAAAGTAGCCTTGGTAACAGGCGGGGCGAAGGGCATTGGCGCAAGCATCGTTGAAAAGTTAGCGGCGAATAATGTTGCCGTGGTAGTTAATTATGCCAGTAGTAGTGATGCTGCAAACGAGCTCGTTGATAAAATTAAAAGTAAAGGTGGGCAAGCCATTGCGGTAAAAGCTGATGTGTCGAAAAACACTCAGGCACAAAGCTTGTTTGAAGCAGCGCTACAAAAATTCGGTAAGGTAGATGTACTGGTGAACAATGCGGGCGTGATGGCGCTTTCACCGCTAGCCGATACCAGCGATGAAGATTTTAACAAACAGTTCGACGTTAACATGAAAGGTGTATTCAACATGCTCCGGTTAGCATCGACCCAACTTCATGTAGGCGGAAGTATCATTAACCTTTCCACCAGTGTAGTGGGGCTTAAATTAGAGCGCTATGGTGTGTATGCCGCGACTAAATCTGCGGTGGAAACCATGTCAGCTATTTTGTCGAAAGAGCTAAGAGGTAAAAATATTTCGGTAAATTGTGTCGCGCCAGGGCCTACGGAAACAGACCTATTCACAGAGGGGAAATCCCAAGAACTCATCGATAAGCTCGCCAATATGAGCCCAATGGAAAGGCTAGGTCAGCCTGAAGACATTGCTAATGTAGTTAGCTTTTTAGCTAGCGACGAAGGACATTGGGTTAATGGACAAGTGTTACGGGCTAATGGTGGGGTTATTTAACTTAACTAGGTAATTTAACCGAAAAACAGCAGGTTAGGTAAAAGGAATTTTTACCTAAAATGAGCATGAGTTTAATAAGCGTAAATTCCTCGCTTTGCAATTGAAAATGATTCTTATTTAGGTTAAGGTGTGCGCCAAATTTTAGTCCTTTATACTTTAGTGGAATACAATAAATGTCGCGCAGCGCTACCTCACTTGGAATTTTTCTTTCTGGCTTATCTGGGTTTGTTTTTCTTGGATTTAACAATGTAGTTCACGCTCAAGAGGCTGAAACTGACTCGGTAGAACATGTTGAAGTTAAAGGTAGAGCGCAGCAGTTTTACTTAGATACCAAAACCAAAATCGGTACTAAAACTGATGCTGATCTCATCGATATTCCCATGTCTGCGCAAGTACTTAGTGCGCAACTTATTGCTGACCAAGCTGCACGTGATATTACCGACTTATATCGTTCTATTGCTGGCGTCAGTGAGTACAGCTATTCCGGCGTGACATTTCGCGGCTTTCGTGACGAAGATAACGTATTTTATGATGGTGTAAGGGGCGATCCTTATTCAGGCTTCAGCGTGCCTGACTTATTCAATGTTGCCCGGGTAGAAGTGCTAAAAGGTCCTGCGGCAGCGTTATATGGCGGCGGAGAACCCGGTGGCATGATTAATTACGTCACTAAAAAACCTACCTTTACCGACAATAAAGAAATTACCATAACAGGTGGCAACTATGATCTGCGCGGTATTTCAGGTGAGGCTACAGGTGGGTTGACCGATGATGTGGCCTATCGGATTGGTGGTTTTTATGAAGCACAAGATAGCTTTAGAAATAACGCGGATATGGAAAATATCGAGCTAGCTGGCGGTATCCTCTATAACGTTAGTGACAATACACAGTTGACCACCACCTTCGATTACATCGTTCAAAACCTCGGCGGCCACCGACTTCGCGGTGTCCCCGTTGACGATGAAGGCAATTTCTTAGTCGATTTAACCTATAACGCGAACGAAGAAAGTGACTTTCAAGATATGGAAGCATTCGTCTTTCAAACCCAGTTAGCACACACCTTCAGCGACACATTCAAGGTTAGTTCTACCCTTCGCTATTTAACCAACGAGCGAGATCAGGCTTATCACGAGTCTCGCAGTTGGGTTGATGTTAACGGTGACGGCGAAGCTAATATTGATGACGAGACTATTCGACGTGAATATCGCAGCCAATACCGTGCCAATGACGAAGTCAGCCTAACTACTGACTTCGTTTACGACTTCAGCACAGCGGGTTTAGAGCACCAATTATTATTTGGTGGTGATTGGCACTACATGGACACGGAATACGATTACCTGCGTGCTAGGTATGAAGCTGATGGCATCGCTAATCTTAATATTTTTACGCTAAATTATGGTGAAACCGATCCTAGTACCTATAACCTTACTGACCAAGAAAGAGATGGTATACGTCGTAACCGTCAAGGGTTGTACGTACAAGATATGGTGAATTTAACAGACAATATTATTGTTATGGCAGGTGCTCGTTTTGATAGGTTTGACGAGCGAGACAAAGAGACTGGAACTGAATACGACGATTCAGATGTTACCTATCGTGCAGGCATTACTTATAAACCGTTTAAAGCAATGTCGGTGTACGCCAACTATTCAGAAAGCTTTAACCCCGTTGATGCCACTGACCAAGCTGATGCCAATGTTACTGCCCTAGAACCTGTTAGCGGTGATGCCATTGAGTTTGGTGTGAAAAACGAGTGGTTGAACGGAAGCATTATGACCACAGTCGCCGTGTATCATATAAGCAAAGAAAACTTGGTTTACAATAATCCTGATTACATTGAAGGTGAAAATGACGATACCGAATCAGCGCTCATTAATTTTGGTGTAGTAGAAAGTGATGGTGCCGAATTTACCTTGGTAGGCGATATTAGCGATACCATCAGCGTGACTGCTAACTACGCGTACAACGATACTATTGTGGTTGACGGTAGCTCAAGCAACACTTTTGGTGAGGGTGATAGATTTGTAAATGCGCCACGTCATCAAGCTGGCTTGTGGACAAGGTTTGCGATTAATAGTATCGACTCATCTATTGCTTTTGGAGTGAATTACGTGAGCGAGCAAATAAGTGCAGATGCGCAAAGGGTAAAGCCTTTCACTGTATTTGATGCAAGCTGGACAACACGATGGGACGCGGTTTTACTTAGTGTAAATGTGAATAATTTATTTGATAAAGAGTATGCAGTAAGCGGCTTTAGCGAAAGAAATGGCCACTTCCCAGGGCAGCCTCGCGAAATTATCGCCCAGCTTCAATATAATTTTTAATAAGTGCTAAGCAAGTCTACATGGTTTTCTATTCACAGCTGGGTGGGCGTTAAGCTTTCCATCCTGCTGTGCTTCATAGTAGCTACCGGCACGCTTGCTGTGGTGTCCCACGAAATTGATTGGTTAGCTAACTCAGCAAAACGGGTATCCCCGTCAAGTGTAAGTGATATGAATTGGCAGGCGGTTTATGCACAAGCTCTTACTAAAACCGCGCAATTAACCCCCCCTGTACGAAAAATAGAGTCTATCCACGCGCCTCTTCATCCTTGGTTCAGTGCAGAAGTTATCTATCGCGATAAGGATAACCAACGGCACCGTTTGTTTTTTCATCCCACAACAGGTGAGCATTTAGGCGATGGACGCTGGTTAAACTGGCAGCGATTTTTGCGAGTAATTCACCGACATCTAATGTTGCCACTAACGCTTGGCATCACCATTGTTAGTGCCTTTTCTATCGCTATATTGGCGGTACTGATTTCTAGCTTGTATATTTATCGGCGCTGGTGGAAGGGCTTCTTTCGCACGCCCCGTTGGCGGCACAGGCAAACCCGTTGGGGCGACTTACATCGGTTAGTTGGTGTTTGGAGCTTATGGTTCTTGATTGTGATAGGACTTACAGGCAGCTGGTATTTAGCAGAACGTTGGGGCGCAGCTGCTCCCAGTCGTGACAAAGGCTACGCAATGACCGAAGCCGCGATGGACGCACCAATAATGCCAACTCAAGCCGCGTTTATCACTATGTTGCATATTGCACGAGCGCAGTTTCAAGCGCTTACCATTCAAGAAGTGCGACTTCCCAACAAGGCCGCTGGGGTAGTGGTGTTCCAAGGCCAAGCCAGTGCAATACTGGTAAGAAGCCGAGCGAATACCATTCAATTCGACCCTGTTTCTGCTGAAGCCGTTTTCAAGCAAGATGGAAATGATTTGTCGTTACATACCCGTATTTCAGAAGCAGCAGATCCGCTGCATTTTGGTGTGTGGGGTGAAGTGCAAGGGAGTACGGGGAAGTTAGCGAGTAAGATTTTGTATTTTTTATTTGGTATTTTTCTTACGGCCCTTTGTATAACTGGCACGTACATGTACGGGTTGCGAGTAGGGCGAAAGGTTGACAGTATTTCTTCTAAAAATACACCGTTTGGGGCCTGGCGAGTCGCCTTAAAAAAGATGGGGTGGGTAGCGTGGCTTTTTGCTACCGGAATTGCTGCTTGTTTAGGATATGGAGCCTATTCTTATTTACCTTTTGGAAGTTAATAAGGGCTTTCTTTCTCTGCAATCTATCAAAACAGATACTATTTTTCCTTAAATTCGATTAACTGAATGTTAATGTTTATCATTTGCGTTTGTGCTAGCATCGCGTTTTTGAAAGCTTTTGTCAGTATTTTGTATAGGAAAACCTTCATGCAGCGCAGTCGTACGTCAGTAAATGTTCGTTTAGGCCTTAAGTTAGGTAAAAGTTTGGGGCTTGGCTTGGGCCTAAGCGTTGGAGGCATTGCACTATCGAATGCGGCCTACGCAGAAGAAACAATGACGAGCGAAAATGAAGTAGAAGTTATTAAAGTAAATGGTACCTATTTTAACGACTATAAAGTAGGTGATGCTTCCGGTGCCATGCGTGCGAATGTTTCATTACTTGAAACGTCTCAAGCCGTAACTGTCATTCCTGAAACTATTATAGATGAGCAACTTGCAACAACCTTAGGTGAAGTACTCAATAACGATGCCAGTTTGTCGCCGGGTTCTAAACAACGTAACCGCGAAGTATTTAGTTCTCGAGGCTTTGAATTAAGCTCATCTACTGGCTATTTGCGAGACGGGCACCAGCATTGGTCGCACTATCAACAGCCTATTGAAACGCTTTCAAGAGTAGAGGTTATCAAAGGGCCGTCTAGTATTTTATATGGTCAGTCTGCACCTGGTGGGCTTATTAATATGGTAACCAAGCAACCTACCGCGTCTCGCTTATTGGAGGTTAGCGCAGACACCGACCAGTATGGTTCTACACGATTTATGCTAGATGCTGGTGGCGAGATTACTGACGATACCGGCTATCGCGCAGTATTGGTGAAACAGGATGTTAATTTCGATCGTGAATATCAAAATGGCGAGAGAAGAGAGCGCGATCGCTTCCTAGGTTCATTAGTGCTAGAACATAAAATTAATGACAGCTTAATAGTAAATGCTTACTACGATCGAACCAACGATAAAGCGGGTTTAGATACAGGCGCATGGTTAGATGAAGATGCTAACGTAATCAGCAATAGAAATACCATTAACGATTTTTCTTGGGCGTTCACTGATATTCATGTTGAAAACAAAGGGGTTAAATTAACCTATTTCATGAACCCAGAGTGGCAAGTGAAGGTGGGTTACAATGAGCAATCGTTTGAAAGACAACGTTTTGAGTCATCGCCTCGACTTCCTTCTGATTACGAAATTGGTAACAGTTATACCTCTAATCCTTACGATCGTTCAGACGATTGGCAATTCAAAACCGCGTTTATCGATTTTAACGGTGAAGTTTCATTTGGTGGTATCGAGCACAATATTCTGATTGGCGGAAATGCACTGGATTACTACTACGGTCAGCTTATTGAAAGAGGGGATGCAATAACCTATACCGTAGGGCAACCCGAACCGGCCAAACCAGATTTGAACTACAACACCGATGAAACGTTAAGTACCACTGAATACGATTATTACGGTGTGTATTTTCAAGATTTGATGACGTTCAATGAACAATGGCAAGTTGCCATTGGCGGGCGCTTCGATAAACAAAGCCGTGAAGGTGCTGACAACGAGTCATTATTACCAAAAGTTGGTGTGTTGTATCACCCAGCTGAAAACAGCACCGTGTATGTGAACTACTCAGAAGGGTTCGAGCCCCAATCAAGTGAAACCATTGAAGACGAACTCGACCAAAACTTCGGTATGGAATTAGACGCAACGACGTCGAAACAAATCGAGTTGGGCGCTAAATGGGAAGTATCAGAACGTCTACTAGTTAACGGTGCACTATTTAATATAGAAAAGACCGGAACACTTATTTCAGAGCAGTTGTTGAATGATCCTTTGTACACCAAGGTCACTACGCAATCTGGTAAGCAAACTCACAGAGGACTAGAACTTGCTGCACAAGGTGCGGTTAGTGATAAATGGTTTGTGATGACATCAATGATGTATTTAGATGCTGAGTATGAAAAAGACGAGAACTTTGAAGGCAATACGCCAGTTGATGCGCCTACATGGTCTGCCTCGTTGTGGAGCCGCTACGAAGTTACTGAAAAATTAGCACTGAATGCGGGTATCTTTTACCAAGGCGAGCGCTACGCAGATAGCGCAAATACTGTGTTAAAAGATGCTTATAGTCGTGTTGATATAGGTGCTACATACCGAACTGATATTATGGGTAAACAAGTTGATGTAAGGCTAAATGTAGAAAACGTATTTGATACTGATTACCTTGTTGGTGGCGGCATTAACAACGTCACTATTGGTGATGGGGCTACTGCACGTATAGAGCTTAAAATGTCGCTGTAATAGCGGTTATATAGTCTTTTGTGATTTGATTAAATCAGGGGGATGGGAAACTGTTAAAAAGAAATTTTACAATCTAAACTTTGAAGATGGTAAGTTAAAATTAAGTGTTTTGACTACCTTGTCGTTGGATTTGATATTAACGTTAGCAAATCATTTAGATTAGCTATTGTTTATAATAGTAACTTTAGAGCTCAATTTACCATTTCTTAAGTGGGGGAGGGAAAGCCTTATGGACTATTCAAATTTGATAGCTGGTAAAGTTTAGAGATGTCTTTATTAAAATTTAGAAGCATCGCCGTAATGGCGATTGCTTTTATTACAGTATTCCCCTATATATTTTTAAATTTTTCTATACTTCATGGCAGATCTGACCCTCAACTGGGTATATATATAATAAAAGTCATATTAGTGGCTATTGTGTTGTTTACGGGGATTTTCATTTTTTTAAATGAGATTTCTATAGATGGAATTAGAGAAAATTTTAGGCAATTAATGTTCAGGTTTTTAAAGCTAACGTTATTTTTGTCTCTTACTTTATTATTTTCGTTTACCTCTTTTAATCAATACTCAGCATTCGAAGATGCTGCTAATCCTTTAACTAGTTCAGAGCGACTTCTTGAATTAGAAGGGTTCGAGACTGATATGGGATATGAAATAGATAATCTACTAGCTAAAAACCCATCATCCCCGAGTGAGCTGTTACAATCACTATCGGAAAAGGAAGAGCAATTGGGTACCTTGGTGGCGTTAGTAAGTAATAAAAATGTTTCTATCAATACGTTAAATAGAATAGCTTCGAAAATTTCTTCTCAAGGAGGGGGAAGTAGAGAAATATTAATTACTTCACTGAAAAAAAATCCCCGTATAGTAAGTGGGGAATATAGTTTTAAAGAACTATCATCAGGAAAATTGGTGATTTTTTCAGGTAAAGAAGCACATACACTTACACTAAACCGATAAGATTATTCGCAGATTATCCATTTAACCATTTGAGCAACTCTTACCCTTAAATATCATTGCCTCAGCTCCTAATCCACATTACTGAGTGACAGCACCAGTTCATTAGGCGCATCTACACATAAATAAACTTCAGTAGGGCGTTCACAAATGGTACCCATTAACGTGAACCAATAAACCGGTGTTGAAAAAGTTAGCTTAATATTCGCGGTGCCACGACCCACTTTCAATTGCTCTTTATCGCACTCCCACTCGCCAGCTTCACAGGTTTGAATATGAGTTAAGGGAATAAAAAGCAGGCTGAAAAAACTGGCATTTACGATAAGGTGATTGTTGTGGCAATAAACAGAAAAATGCCTGCTAATTCGATGACTTGCCGTAACACTAATGATGCCGTAGAAAATGACTGACGCGACAATAATGGCGGCAATTTCACTCCATAAAATTAATAAAGAATAAGACACACACGTCACCGCAACTAAACCTAACAATACTAATGCGAAATGCCACCGTTTGGCACTTAGCAGCGATAGGTTAGCTAAAGCGGGCGTGTGAGCCTTTGTGAATTTAGGAATGGCGTAATACCAACTTGCGGGTTCGCTAGCCATAATTAGCGTAACTTCTCGTTTCTTATCGTCTTCGTTTATGTTGTTGATTAACGCATTAATGCGAGGATCACCTTTAATTTTTCGAGATTTCCATAGCATAGACACGACGTGAAAAATCACCACGAATTCGATAATAAGCAGTATGGCAATAACCGGATAGCGCACCCAGCTTAAAAATTCAAAGTAGCTAGCAAGAGAAACCGGCATGGAATAGCGAGCGACAACACTGGCGAGACTAAAGGGAATGATGATCTTCCATTTTTTCTGCTCACCGACCTTTATAACGCAGTACCAAAACAGAGCTGGTAGAACAATGAAGTAGGCAAACAGGAAGCCAGCAGAAAGTATCTGGTCGAATGAAGAATTAATAGTCTCTGGTAGTAGTATGAAGCCTAAAGTGTAGGTGGCTATAGCAAACAGTAAATAAAGTACTCTAAAGCGAACGGCCTTGCGCATGAAACATCCTTGTTGAGTTTATAACTTTATGTTTTTATTGTTTAATCACTGCCTTAGAAGGTAAGTTATATTGTGCAATAAGGCAATTTTTAGTGGGGTTGGCGTTTAAGGCTATCCCCTATGTGGAACTTCAGCCTACCGGTGCCAACTATGCTGGTACCGGCTATGCCATGCATTATTTCGACATATCCCAAGAAGACACGCAAAACCAAATAAGTGCTATTACCTTCACTCGCCTATCAACACGCTCTTCTAGTTTGGTAGCAAGCAACTGTTTGTTTGAGTTTGGTATACGGCGATAAATAAAGCACACGTATCGGATTCTATTTTTTTCAAACACTACTATCAATTTGAACTAATTGTCGGCTTGGCGACAGTGTGAAGTATTCTTTCTCGCTAATCTCACATGCTCATAAGAAAAAGTTTATAGGTAGTAGAATGAAAACGCTTGAGCAGCATCTAAGTGAGTACGCAAAATATCATAGAGATCAACGTAATATTTTCACCCATTACATTGGTATTCCCCTTATTGTTTTTGCGTTTTTAAGCTTGTTAAGCCGCCCGGCTTTTGAAGTCACTGCGCCTATCGTAGGAGCATTATTACTAAGCCCTGCGTTATTCGTGTGGGTCATCGGTAATGTGTTTTATTTAAAGTTAGATGTAAAGTTAGGTCTTACC
Organism: Alteromonas sp. 38; assembly: GCF_902506055.1. NCBI lineage: Bacteria > Pseudomonadati > Pseudomonadota > Gammaproteobacteria > Alteromonadales > Alteromonadaceae > Alteromonas > Alteromonas sp. 38. Next base: position 3,275,038 of record NZ_LR733300.1, on the reverse strand, counting down.
ATGGTGGTATTAACCGGGGCATTGCTTTACCTCGCACAACCTTTGGCGCAAAGCGCAACATGGGTATGGCTATCTGCCTCAATCGGTATTTTCGTAGGCGGTTGGATTTTACAATTTGTTGGCCATCATTTTGAAGGTAAAAAACCAGCCTTTGTAGACGATATTATGGGCTTGGCTATTGGACCGTTGTTTGTGGTTGCAGAACTTGGCTTCGAGCTTGGTTTACGAGGAGAGCTTCAAGCTAAGATTGAAGAAAACTCAGGTGTAGTACATTAGTTACCGGTTTGGTATGTAAAACTAGAATGGCACCTCAAGGGTGCCATATACTATTCACTACTTTAACCTAAATGGATTTTTAGGTGTATTCTAAGCACTTCTCTACGTATCAGTTACGATGAATGCCTAAGTTTTGATACCTAAGTTGCAAGGCGAGACTAACCACGCATTTTAGATAGGGTTTCTTTGCGAAGTTGTAGCTTAGATTCAGCAAACGCTTTGGCAGGCAACATTTTGAGTTTTTCAGCATAGCCCATAGCGGTAGCGAGTACTTGCTCTTGCGGAACTGCAGCATCTAAATAGCCCACTTTTACCGCATCCTTCCCTTGGTATACCCGTGAAAAGAGTAACGCTTCTGTTAATGAAGTAGGGGCTAAACGTGATTTAGCCAACTCCATCCCAAACGCAGGTAATACCATGCCAATAGCGGTCTCAGTTAAGCCATATTTGGTGTCGCCGTCTTTGCCAATACGTAGGTCAGCGGCCATCAAGAATATTGCGCCTAATGCGATACTATGGCCTTCAGCAGCAACAATAAGGGGTTTGGGATAGCCGTACAGCCTTACAATTAAATCTGCGCCTGCCTGAACCAGTTTTATCTGTTCGGTCTTATCTTCGGCTTTCATCACTGAAAGGTCGAAGCCGCCGCAAAACTTATCGGCACCGCCATACATCACCACGGCATCAGCGTTTTGCTCAGCTTCATCTAACGCGGCATTCAATGCGTCAATAAGAGAAAAGCCTACTGCGTTTACTTTTCCGTCATCAAAGGTAATCAGAGCTACCTTGTTTTCAATTTTTAATTCGAAAGCCATTATTGCCTCTTTGTTCTAAATACTATTTTGTGGAGTTTGTTTACAGTGGCGCTAAGAAGCAAGTTTTTTTACGTAATGCGAGGGAGTAGTCATTGCTTATAAACGCAAAAACAGCAGTATTCTGCCGCCCGCCATATCGGCGATAAGCTTAGCCTAAATACTCTTGAAAGCTTACTAACCAGGCATTTATGAGGGGGAACTCTATGCCCCAAGCCGTAAGGGATGAATGTAAGTGATTGTTAGTAATAATAAATGATTATACTGCAGGTGGGTTTAGCCTTTTTGAATTATTAATTAAGGTAAAGTGCATTTAAGCGTTGACTAATCGCCATATTATTTCTATGTTGGTTATTAAAGTGATTAGCCGATGCGCTAGGCAGCAGTATGGAAGATGTTCATTTGAGGGATACAAGCGGCGAATTTACCGAAGTGCTAAACGCTTGGGTAATCAATAACGATTTAAAAAGTGCTAATCAGCTTCGTAGTATTGTTTACTATCATTTAAAAGGCATGGTGAAAAAGCAGATCAGCAAAAAAGCGGAGTCTGACAATGCGCTAAGCCTGCTCGACAAGCTCCCCAATACCACCTCACTACTTCACGATGTCATTATCAAACTAACCGCGCCTGATGAAATCTTTGAAAACAGACAGCAGTTTTACGCTTCCTTAGCCGTCTTTGTTCGCTGGATGTTGCAAGATGAAATTAAAAAGCGTTCTGCGAAAAAGCGTAATAGCGATTTAGAGGACGCGGTACAGATAACCGATGCTTCTATCGACGCAGGTTTATACCTTAGCTTCGACAATGCCTTATCGTCACTCGAAAATGTATCTAAGCGTTGTTATCAAATTGCACTTCTTCACTATTATCTTGGGCAAAATGTGGGAGAAATAACCTCTCAACTCAATTTAAGCGAGTCTACGGTTTACAACGAATTGTCGGCGGCAAAAGCTTACCTTAGGGTTCAGTGCGAAGCCGCCTAGTTCATCCCTCCATATTGTTGTTCAGATAAATCAAAAGAGCTATTCATGAAGTTTGAAAATGCCTTACTCTTTTTTCAGTACCTTATTGGGTTGGACGAAGCTAACATGCGAGAAAATTTGTCGCAGTTATGTTCAAAAGAAGATCCGCTATTTGGTGAAACCTTGGCATTAATCAATGCCCATTATGCGAATAAAAAACAAAGCGGTTTCACTCAGTTAGTGGGGGCTCAAGCCGATTTGCTGTGTGACGACAATCACGCGAAATCCCTAGAAGGTAAACAAGTTGGGCCTTATCTGCTGAAGCAAAAGCTTGGCGAAGGCGGGATGGGCGCGGTGTATTTAGGTCAGCGAAATGATGGGTTAATAGAACAAAAAGTCGCGGTTAAGTTTGTTTTCGCATCAATTGCAGATTTAGCGGGTGATAACTTTATACAAAAAGAAGCGCAGCATTTAGCCAATTTAAACCACCCTAACATCGCGAAAATTTATACCGTCGATGTCACTGAAGAAGACGTACCTTATTTAGTGATGGAATACATTGATGGTGCGCCATTGTCTGAAGCGACGTTAGCAAATAAACAGAATTTATCGCACATTACTAACGCCTACCTTTCAGTATTAATGAAGCTTTGTAGTGCGCTGTTTGAAGCACATCAATGCGGCATTATTCACGCTGATATTAAACCGTCGAATATAATCGTAGATGAACATAACCAACCAAAGTTACTCGACTTTGGTATTTCACACTCGTTAAGCCATCCAGATAACCAACAGTTAACCGCCGTCAGCAACGATTTTGCCAGTCCGCAACAACAAAGTGGCAATCAGGCAAAAGTAACCGATGACATATATGCGCTAGGTAAAGTAATGGCGTTTATGTTTCAGCACCATATGCTCAATGCTGAATTTGAGGCAGTAATTGAAAAAGCCACATCTGCCGACCCAAAGGATCGCTTTCAAAGTGCGGAGCAATTTAACGATGCACTTGAATGTTTATTCGCTAATAGGCCACTTAAGTGGTTCAAAAGTAGCAAGTCATATTATTACAAAAAATGGTTTCAACGTTCGCCCACTACTGCAATATCGGCCGTCATTATCCCTTGTGTGCTAGCGATAGGGGCTGCTGCGCTATTCATGCAAAATAAGTCGCTAATTCAAGAATCGAGGAAAACACAGCAGACGCTTTCCTTTTACGACGAGTTATTTTTAGCGCACTCACCACAATCAGAAGGCGGCGGTGCATTGAGTGCCGCTGACTTTATTAATCATGGTGTTGATATCGCATTTTCGACCTCATTGAGTGATAGTGAAACCCGCGCATCAATTGTTGCCACCTTATCTCAAACGCTATTGAACTTAGGATATATAGAGAAAGCAAAGTACGTTATTGAGCGATTGGATACGGATGGTGCCAGCGGTGCATTGATGCAGGCAAAAATAGCCTATTACCGTGGTGATTTAAGCAGCGCCACCCACTGGCTTACGAAATATTATAACGATTTACCAAGTACGTTTGAAAGCGAATTCCTTAACGCTAGGGTCGACTACGCTGGCACACAAAGGCCGCAAGTGCTAGATACTCTGGCGCGTCTTCTGAATAATTTCGACAAACAAATGTTGCCGGAAGACAAGTTTAGATTGCAAAAATTTCAGTGGGAAGTTTTGCTTAAGCATGCGCCTGCCAAGTTACTTGATAGGGTTGAGCAGCCCTTACCAGCAGATATGCCGGCTCACCAAAAAGCATGGTTTGAAGGTATGAAATCATTAGTGCTAGCCAAAGCCGGTGATAGGAATGGCGCCGCATCACGAATGAAATCATCATTGGCGTTGGGTGAGCAAGCCTATAATGCAACCAATCCAGAGCTCGCGCAATTATATGGATATTTATTAGAAACCGCGTCGCTAATAGACGACCCTCTTTTGGTAGAGTTTCTATTGAGTAAGCAGCAAAGTATTTACCTTGCACTTGCTCCCTTATTTGAGGAGCAATTAATAAAAGTTTATGAGCAGCAACACAACTATTATGCCTACGGCAAAATGTATGCTCAAAGTGTGTCTTTTATTGAATCTGCGGTTGCGTTGTGCGCGCAAGGCCCCCGTTGTTCTCGGTTAAAGGTGAAACAAGCGATAGCCCTGTATCTTGTTAATGATTTCACAAGCGCGCTATCGGTTATCAAGTCAGCAGAAATAAAAACATTGAGAAATAATGACGGCGTATCCGACGAGAATTCAACAGCCTCTCTTTCATTTTTCTCGTCGTTAGTGGCAGTGAATAGTGAGATAGGTTTGGGATTATCAGTGAAGCAAGCCGATATTTATGCATTGGCGGCAAAAGATACCTTGGGCGAGTATACCGCTTATATTATTCATACTGCTCTACGCGCCGGCTTTACTGATTTAGCGATTGAATATGGGCTCACTCATACTCAGAACGATGATATTGAAAGACATTTAGCACTGGCCTCGGCGTATGCGGTTAAAGGAGAAGCCCTAAAAGCGGAGGAAATGTTAGCAACGTCGACTTCGCTTCCCATACGCAAAGAGTATGGCGAAACGCTTGCCAGTATATTGTCTCCAGAGGTGTTAATAACACCTGATTTTAAGACGCTTCATATGATGATGTTAGAGGGGCAAAATCGCGTGGTGAGTAATCGAAGAGTTACTGGGGTAACCGCGCCAACCCACGGGGATAACCTTAAAATGGGTACACCTTTTACCTTCAAGTGGAATAAAGATGCCCTTAAAGGCGAAAGCATTTCTTTGTATATCAATCATAAGTTAAATTTTGAAGCCAAAGCATTTGATTCATTTGAAAATATACAAGGGTTGCGCTGGCAGATGTTTGCTAAGCAGGTGCCTAATACGGGTGAAGTAGAAATCGATCCCTTCTTTCTTATGGCAAATGGTGGTCAGGGCTTTAAGGTAATGATGGTGTCAGATGAAGGCTACTGGTCACTAAGCGACGGTTCATTTGGTGTACAAAATGGCACGGCGATAGACAACGGCATTACCCATACTATCAATCCCCGTTTATTAGTTGATGCTGTGAGTAAACCTGAAGCTTCTGAGGTTTATAATGTGGGTGAGCGCAATACCATAGAGTGGGACAATGCTGCGTTAAAAGGCGATGCCGTGGCGATATATGTACTTCACGACAACCCTATTAATATTGGTAGCGGGCGTAACGCGCAGATGACTACTGTGCTGAAACGGCGTTGGTATTTAGTGGCGAGTAGGGCACCGAACATAGGTAACTACGGGCTCGATCCTGCGCAATTTAATGGTCAAGGGAATGCCTACAAAATACTTATTATAAGTGATTCAGGTTATTGGGCTGTGTCCGATGAACGGTTTACGGTGGTTAATCCTCATTAAGAACAGGCTTACTTTTTGACCGTGTGAAGGCGCAGCGACAACCTGCTAACGGTATGCCCCTAAAGCTTTCGTATTATCGTTTTGGGTATAAATTAGGGGGCTCACGCCTTCATATTTTTTGAACAAGGCTGAGAAGGTTTTGTGTTCATAGAAACCCAGCTTATCGGCTATCGAGGAGGGTCTTTCACCCACTAAAAGCAACTTTCTTGCTTCTGCAATACGCAATCTATCTATGCAAGCCTTAGGCGATTTTCCGTAGTGTTTCTGGCATAAACGCCTAAGGGTCGACACGTCCATATTCAGGGCATTGGCCATATCACTTACCCGTATATCACATATGTCGTGGCTTGACGCCCTTCTATCCATTTCACAGCTAAGCTGCTGTTCAAATTTCAGCATGAACCGTATTTTTCGTTCTGACTCATTGGCCCCACTCGCCTTCATTGCCCTTCACCTTGTCGAAATTGGCTGTGGCGGTATTGTGTTTCTTTCCCACTTATCGAGGTAGAAAGAAAATGCGCAGGCATTTTCCAAAAAAATTAAAATTTTTCTCGCTTTAACTATTCACATTATGTTTTGGGTTCTGCGCGGCTTCGCTTTATGAATTTTGAGCTGTTTAGCGGTCAAGTTGCGCGATTTAAGGAAGGAAAGGAGCGGGGGATTAGGTTTATGCTTTTTTAGTTTAATGTTTAACCAATAAAAGTATAAGGAAGTGTTTTATGTTTATCAGAGCAAATTATAAGAAAAGCATTATTGCTGCATCACTGGTATTAGCCTTGTCGGGTTGTAATGACGATGACAAAGAAGATGTTGTTGTTAACGAAGAAGAGGCGGTCAATGAAGAAGTGGTTAATAGTCTTCCCGTCGCCCAAGCTGGCGAGGATGCCACCGTTGACGAAAATACCCAGGTTACACTTGTCGGCAGTGGTGTAGATGAAGACGGCAGTATTGCATCCTACAGCTGGGTGCAAACCGAAGGCGTAGAGGTCACATTAACGAATGCAGACCAAGCTTCGGCTGAATTTACCGCTCCAGATGTTAAACCTTCCGAAACACTCACGTTCGAACTTAACGTTACTGATGATGCTGGGGCAACTGCCACAGATAGTGTGTCTGTTAAAGTCACTCATATCAACGCATCGCCGACAATTACAATATCAGCCCAGGAAGTGGAAGAAAAAGAGGCGCATTCTATTGCTGCGGTAGTTGAAGACGACGGTGAAATTGCCAACTATTTGTGGGGGCAAACGGGCGGTACAGAAGTTGAGCTAAGTGGCACAACAACCGCAACGCTCTCTTTTACTGCGCCTTCTGTAGATAGCGATGAAACGTTATCGTTTGCCCTTACCGTAGAAGATGATGAAGGTGAGACGACTACCGAAACGGTTAGCGTTAATGTACTTCAGAAAAGTGAATCGTTAACCCTAGTAGGGCTAGTGACTGATTCGCCTATTATTGATGCAAACCTTGTGATTAATGTAGGCGATGAGCAACAAGAAGTGACGGCCGGTAGCGATGGAAGTTATTCCGTTACATTGAGTGTGGATGATGATGTAACGGATAAAATGGTGTCTGTTATAGCCAGTGGCGTAGGGTCGCAAACGCAAGCGAAACTTATGTCAGTGCTAGGTTCGTTTGAAGCGCTCAATGAAGCCTCTAACGGTGACGGCGAGGTAACCAAAGATGATTTTTTCGGCGTGAATGTGACCAACGTTACCACTGCAAACGCCGGTTTAATGCAGCGAGAAAACCTGGGCGATCCCATCGTTGATGACGCAACGTTAACGGCATTGAATCTTCGGGTTTCACAGCAAGAGAAGTTCGCGTTGGCAACCGCGATAAAAGTGGCGATAGACAAAGCGGGCGACGATGCTAGTTTAGCGTTGCCTGACGGTATAGCTGACACGTTAGCACTGGTCCAAAACCCAGAAGCTTCCGCTGCCTATATCGAGACTGTTGAAAATACCGAAGCGTATGAGTCAGCCTACGAAGAAATTATTGCAGACCCAGAGTTGGTAGAGAGTGATTTAGACGCATCGGTTACTACCTATTTCCTGCTTGATTACTATAACCCACTCATTTCAGATCCAGGTAAAAAGCTCACCTTAACCAGTGACACGACAGCAACTTACAGTACTTATTTAGGCACGTTTGAAGCTGAGAAATTTAGTGATGATAATGAAATAACATTGGAGTTTGAATATGGAGAGTATCATTTTAATCAAAATGAATATCTAAACGTTGATGGGATTACTCAGCAGGTTGAAGTTGAATATGCTTACCATGAAATGACATTTTTGCCGCTAAATGAGCAAGATGGGGTAGTGACATTTGAAATGAAGCTGCTTTACTCAAAGTATTACCTCAATGGTGAATTGGAAGATATTCACAATATTCTTGACGCTCCTACGCAAGTTACTGCGATTGCGTTAAATAATGCTATTGAAATTGCCATTGATAGTGCCGATAACAAAGCGCTATCACTGCCTATCACCTCTTCGCTATTTGATACTGATGACAGTAATTTATTTACCTACAATTGGGCCTCAGACACGTTCGAATTCAACCAAGACGGAACGGGTAGTACACGTGTTGTAGATAATGATTTTACATGGATGAAGCAACCTTACGCGTTGAACCCTGACATTAACGAACTCGTCATTACATTTGATGATGGAACCACACTGTCTTATGTACAGCTATCCGACTCAAGCGACAATAACCTTTATGCAGTTAGCGGGATCTCCTCAGATGGGCAGAATGAGTCATTTAAGGTCGACGCAGGCGGTGCGGTAACCGCTGAAGATAAGTTCGACGTGGCGTCAGTGCCAGGTATATACACTTACGCCTTTGATGGCGATAGTCTTAATGAATTTTGGTGGGAGCTTTGGCCAAACGGAAAGGCGTATACTATTGAAGTTGCTGATAATAACGGCGACGGTAACATTACCACGGAAGAAATTTTGGTAATGTTTGGGAATTGGTCAGTGGAAGCGAATGGAGAATTACAAATAAATCGGTACCGTTCAACTGATTATAGTTGGCCCGGTTGTTTTAATGAATCAGCCGATTGCTATTTATATAACAGTCGTACATGGTCGATATTTGCTCAAGTTGGCGATGCTTACCATATCACTAATCTGCACGAGTTCGACTTCAATCAGCAAGATGGAAGAGGCGGCTTCGATGGCATAGTCGACTACTTTGTTCAGGATAATCGCCGCGTGTCGAAACAGGCGAATCGTCCTGTAACCGCAACGCTGCCTGAGCACCCACATTTACCCGCGCTGCCGCCTCAAGCGTTTGTCAATTTAGTGACGCCCTCAGATTACTTAGGTACAACGTTATATGGTGTCGAACAAAACGGCTTGTACACAGTAGACGATGCATCAATAGCATTGAGCTTAGAAGCAGATGATACTTATATTCGTACCTTCGAAGGATTGCCGCAAGGCAGTGAAAGTGGGAGCTACCTAGTTGCCGCAGACAACAGTATTCTATTACAAGCAAGTGATGTTGCGGCGCCGAACGGGCTTCAAGCAATTCTGTTGTCTTCTGATGGCATCACGATAGGCGCTCATTTAGGCGCGCCAGTTCCGTTTTTCGAAACCCAGCAAGCGGCTGATGATTATGAGACTGTATTAAGAGAAGGCACATCTGTTGCTTCGTTTGATTCGTTGAAAGATAAGAGCTTAATATTGGTAGACACGTCGCAAAGCGGTGAATGGAACGCCACTTATCTACAATTTGACGGCAGTAATGTGGTTATCTACACCGATAGCACTTACTCAGAAGTAAACAATAGTTTCGGTTATGCATTAAACGATGATGGGAGCATAGATATTGACGGTAGATTGTATCTTTCTTTGAGTACTACTGAATTCTCGGTCTTCGTTTCTGACGAAGGAGAGGGCGATTATATCGACTTTAATTACCTCTTTGATGATACGACCGTAGCAGCTCAGTTCGTTGAAAATGCCAACAATTTGCGAGCGACCGCAGAACAGTTGGGTGACAATTGATTGCTTAATCAAAGCAGATAATTGAAAGGGCCTAATGGCCCTTTTTGGTATTAATGGTTAAAACTGCTCGATAACTAAGCCGAAGATCAGTATTTTACTTTCTCTCCTGTTAGTAAGCTTTCCTTGCTAGACAACACTAGCGAATTAATTGAATACTTAAAAAGGAAAGCAAAGATATGAAACAACTTACTGAATTAGAGTTAAATCAAGTGGCTGGTGGCTATGAATGGGAGCAAATCGGCGTTGGAATTGCTATGGTAGGGCTTGGAATTGCAATAGTATCTACCGCTGGATTAGCAACCGTTCCTATTGCCTTAGCGGGTGCAGCAACGATTGGTGAAATTGGATTAGGAGCAGCAGGTATAGGCTTAGCTGGTATGGGGGGGCTTGCCATTGGAGGAGGCGCCAGCGGTAGCTCGAGCAGCTCAAGCAGTACTAAAATGCTAGAATCTGAAACCGAAGACGAATAGAGCCAACTATGTATAAAGTCATTGTAAGTGGGAACAATATTGATACGGTATCTGCACTCAAAGTGCTGCGCACACTGGTTGATTTACCGCTATCGAAAGTGATTCAAATGGCTAAAGCCATTAGTTCATTAGAGCGTTTTACCTTGGTAAGTGGTGTAGATGAAGTATATGCCCAGCAGTTAGCGCTTGAACTTAACAATGTTCAGGTGGATGCCAAAATCGAGCCTTGCGATACTGGCGAGCGGGTAGTAAGAATTCCGCTGGCTCAGTATCGAAAGAAATGGCGTTTATTTGGCTTGCTTAAATGACTCCCTAACGGTCAGCAATAAAAACTGACCGTATTTGGCTCCCTATTAACAACGCTGGGGACTGGGTGCTAGTTAGTAGAATCGGAGGGCACCAATGCCAGTGCTACCGCTTCTGCCACGCGAATTCCATCAATACCTGCAGACCAAATACCACCAGCATAGCCGGCTCCTTCACCAGCAGGGTATAAGCCTTCAATATTGATGCTTTCGTATTGTTTATCACGTTTAATACATACAGGTGATGAAGTACGTGTTTCAACGCCTGTGAGCATACCGTCAGCTTTAGCAAAGCCTTTGATTTGACGATTGAATGCGGGAATGGCTTCGCGGATAGATTCGATAACAAAGTCGGGAACAACCTTACTTAAATCAGTCAGGGTAATACCTGGGGTATAAGAGGGCTTAACGTCGCCTAATTCTTTACTTGGCTTGCCTTCTAGAAAGTCGCCAATAAGCTGAGCCGGAGCATGATAATTCTCACCGCCCACTTTAAATGCCAACTCTTCCAATTTGCGCTGAAGATCTATGCCTGCCAAGGGGTGTTCTGGATAATCTTTTTCAGGCGTAATACCTACCACAATAGCGCTGTTGGCATTTCGTTCATGACGAGAGTATTGGCTCATACCATTGGTGACTACACGGCCAGGCTCTGATGCAGCTGCCACAACAGTACCTCCAGGGCACATACAAAAGCTGTATACGGTACGGCCATTTCTACAGTGGTGAACGAGCTTGTAATCGGCTGCGCCCAAAATAGGATTGCCAGCGTTCTCACCAAATCGACAGCTGTCGATCATGCTTTGCTCGTGTTCAATTCTAAAGCCAATGGAAAAAGGCTTGGCCTCTATGTATACACCTTGGTCATAAAGCGACTGAAAAGTGTCTCGAGCGCTATGGCCTATTGCCATAATGACTTTGGTGCAGGGTAGGTAGCTGCCATCGGATAAGAATAGCCCTTTAATTTTATGGCTTTTTGATTCTGTGCTTGCTGCATCGGCCGGTTTTGAATTCGCGCTGTCTAAATCTAAGCTTTCAACACGTGTGCTGAAACGAATTTCACCACCTAGTGAAATGATTTGCTCACGCATTTTCTCTACCATGCTCACCAGTTTGAATGTACCGATATGAGGCTTACTCACATACATTATTTCTTCAGGTGCGCCAGCAGCAACAAATTCGTTCAATACCTTACGGCCATAGTGCTTGCGATCTTTCACCTGACTATATAGCTTGCCGTCAGAAAATGTACCCGCACCGCCTTCACCAAATTGTACATTCGACTCTGGGTTCAATGGTTGTTTACGCCAAAAACCAAAGGTGTCTTTGGTGCGCTCACGAACGGCTTTGCCTCGCTCAAGCACAATAGGTTTGAAACCCATTTGGGCTAAAATAAGCGCAGCGAATAATCCACAAGGCCCAAGGCCAACTACCACTGGGCGGTCGGTTACTTCTTCAAGAGCGGTAGCCACAAACTTGTAGCACATATCAGGGGTTACCCGCACGCTCGAATCTTTGGCAAATTTTTCGAGCAGCGACGCTTCGTTTTCTACCTTTACATCAAGGGTGTAAATAAGTTGGATGTCTCTATTATTGCGCGCATCGTAACCGCGTTTAAATACCGTGGTTTCAAGAAGCATCGATTTTGTGATTTGAAGCTTATGCAAAATTGCGTTTTCTATCGCAACTTCATCGTGATCTAGCGGTAATTTAATATCGGTTAAACGCAACATAATAATAGGTACTCTTGGCTTTGCCGGACGGCCTCTCCGTCAGGGCGCGCGTATGGTAAATCAGCAACAAGACTAATACTAGCCGCAATAACGGGTAAGCAGTGGGTTAATTAGCTTATTTACCCTAGAATAATAGAGTAAAAAGAAATTTGAGTTTTACACAGGCTAATTTAAACTTGGCACCCTGAAATAATAACCCAAGCATGTAGGTGCAAATGACCTTTGTAGTGACAGACAATTGCATAAACTGTAAATACACCGACTGTGTAGCAGTATGCCCAGTGGATGCATTCTTTGAAGGACCTAATTTTTTAGCCATAGATCCTGCTATATGTATCGATTGTGCGCTTTGTGTGCCTGAATGTCCTGCCGACGCCATTGTTCAAGATACGCACCTCACTGATGCGCAAAAGCCTTATTTGGCCATTAACGAAGAGCTTGCAGCGAAGTGGCCTAATATTATTGAGCTAAAAGCACCGCCTGAAGACGCCGATGTATGGAATGGTGTACCAGATAAACTCGCCTTGCTTGAGCACGAATAGCGTCCACGATAAATAAACAATAATTCACCTGTGCGCTTCGCCTCCTAAAACGGAAAAAATAATATGATGAAACTTGATGATGTTAAAAAGCTACATCAGAAAAAATACCGTGGGCAATTTGGCTTTTATTTGGTGGAAGGCGAACACCTAGTTTTAGAATTAGTAAAAGCTGTGAGGGCCAATGCATACAGTAGTGCTCCATCAGCTGAATCTATCACGCTTTATATTACCGATGACTTTGAGCAAAAGGCGAGGGCGCTTGACTCAGGGTTTACCCTAGTAAACGTCACCCAAAAGCAAATGTCACAGCTAAGTGATACTAAAACACCGCAAGGTATTATTGCCTGTGTGCCATTACCTAGTTCTACCGCTGGCGCGACCAATACTCTAGAGCAAGTGTCGGATAAACATTCGAATCAAGCGCTTGGACATAAAGATAAGCAGCGCTATGTGTATCTGCACGAAGTGCAAGATCCGGGAAATTTGGGCACCATATTAAGAACACTAGCCTGGTTTGATAATTTCTCCTTGCTACTAAGCCCCAATAGTGTGGACCCCTTTAATTCTAAAGTGGTGCGTTCAAGTATGGGGGCAATCTTTCACGTACCTATTGAATTAGACGTGAGCCTAGATGCATTGCAAACTCGCTTTAGCCGGTTCGCCTATTTAGATATGGCAGGCGAAGCCGCTACCGCCCCGTCGTTTTCAGATTTCGACTGCTACTTATTTGGTAATGAAGCCCGCGGCGTTCCTAAAACGGCACTTTCTGCGTTTAATGCGAAGGCATACACCATAGCCGGTAGCGGTAAAATAGATTCGCTTAACTTGGCCAGTGCCGTGAATATGTGTGTTTATGAGTTGTCCCGTTAGCCTGTTGCTAATGCTATTCAGATGCACACATTAGCGCTGCTATTTGCAGTTTATATATTATTGAAATATTAATGCGGTTAAGCGCTATGCGCTTGCTTCTCATTAGCTTGATAACACACCAGGCATTGGCAAAGTGCTAATAGCGTGGTATCACACCCGAAAAGGATAATAACAGTGGCCTTACAATGGTTTCCTGGGCACATGCACAAAGCCCTTAAAGAGATTAAGGAATCGCTTAGTCAGGTAGATGTGCTGATTGAGGTGCTTGATGCACGCATACCGTTTTCAAGCGAAAACCCAGAGATTGCAAAATTACGAGGCGATAAGCCGTGCATCAAAATTTTGAACAAGTACGACTTGGCTGACCCTGAAATAACAGCGCAGTGGCAAGCGCATTTAGAGTCTGAGCGCGGGGTTAAAACCCTTACTACCTCTAGCGACAACCCCGCTAGCAGTAAACAAGTCATGGGGCTGATTAAAACTATTTGTGCACACAAAGACGTGCAGCACAAAGTGATAAAAGCCATGATCACGGGCATTCCAAATGTAGGGAAGTCTACCCTCATCAATATTTTGGCCGACCGTATTATTGCTAAAACCGGTAACGAGCCAGCGGTAACAAAAAGTCAGCAACGTATTAATTTAGGTGATGGTATTGTGCTTTTCGACACGCCTGGGGTGTTATGGCCAAAACTGGAAAATCCTAATTCCATATATCGTTTAGCCTCTTCAGGTGCAGTGAAGAACACGGCCATGGAATATGATGACGTAGGGTTTTACGCTGCCGATTATCTTATTAAAGCTTACCCAGATGTGTTAAAAGCGAATTATAAACTTGAAGACATTCCCGATACTGAAATTGAGTTTTTAGAAGCCGCGGCGAAAAAACGCGGCGCCATTATGACCGGCGGCCGTGTTAATCTTCATAAGATATGTGAAGTGTTATTGAACGAACTACAATCGGGTAAATTAGGCAGAATAACCCTAGAAACCCCAGAGATGATTGAAGTCGAAAAACGTGAAATAGCTGAAGCGGCAGCAAAGAAAGCCGCTGATAACGCCAAGCGAAAGCAACGGTTTAAAGATGGTTCGCTCACGCCCGATAAGCACGATAGAAAAGAAAAGCGAAATGAAAAACGTGAAGCGCAAAGTAAAAGAATGAAGAAAAACGCGAAGTAGAACGCACAAAAGAATATAGAAATATTCGCATAAAAAACGTATTGTCGATGGTATGAGCAGCCAGTGCGCTTTTTTAATCAGTGACAAATATCAAGGAACGACTATTTATGAAGTTAGGCAGTATTGTTACCTCTTTATCTTTCTCAAGTTTACTAGCGTTTAACGTAAGTGCTGTTGAATTAGTTAACATTAACGATTTCCCAGACTGGTTCAAAGAGGCAATGGCCAGAGATATCAAGGTGACTAACACTTCACCTATTGAAATAGCTGATTTTCAGGTAAATAGTTCGGTGTTGGGGCAAGCGACTGCACAAGACGCTTCTGACGGTACTTGGTACTACACCATCGATATAGGTACTGATTCACCAGTAGAGTGCTACGCATTTAATGAATTCGATGGCCCGGCTAACTCACTATATTCAATTGCAGAATATAGCTTGTCGGGTGTGGAAGCTTTAAATGAAAAAAAACTATCTGGTCAATTTAACTATGCCATAGATGTGGGTGCGGTAGACGCAACGCCTTACCTCTCACTCGATACGTTGTATACGGTGGGTGAGGGCGATGAAAAGGTTTCTGGCCTTTTAAAAGGCTTATCTGCTGAAACTGATAATAGTTTGCAAGTCTGCATCCATAATGAAATGGGTTATCAAAGCGCCTTTGTCGCCGTTTTTAAGTCGTTCGTACGCGCATTTACTGCCGCTCAACCTTCCCCAGAGTTTTACCGTTCTACCTATCAGGTTCTTATTAACGATATCCCTATGGGTTTCACTCGTGAAAAATATATAGAAGATAGCGATGGTGATATTGAAATTGTGGTAGGGACAGCATTTATGATCCCCGTAGATGAAACCTCTATTGCTCGTTCAGATTCTGTCGCTTTTTCGTGGAGTAACCCAGACGGTTCTTTGATTAACGCAAGCGAATACACCATTGAAAACAGCACGATGACATCAAGCTTTGATATTAGTTACGTTGAAGACGCTTGGCAGGTTAAAGGGGAGTTGCAAGGTAAAGCTTTAGAAATAGAACTGGCTCATAAAGACTGGTTACTATCCAGCTACGGCAGCTATTTAGAATCGGTCAATCTGCTTAACTCAGACAATAACTCAGGTAGTTTTTATATGTGGACGGCAGATGCCGACCCAACGGCAGCCATCGAGGTTGTGATAAGCGAAGTTGCAGACAATCCTAGTGGCAACCTTAAAATAGATATGGGGCCATTGATAATGACCATGCAGTCTGACAAAAAGGGCGTCATTAGCAAGGGGATTATGCAACAAGGCGGACTTAAGATGGACTTGGTATTAATGCATTCCCACGGAGCCCCCACACTGTAATGCGGTCTTCAACTCGGTTATCTATTGGGTTTAGCCTACTATTTGGTTTTGCGTTTACTTATACAGCAAGTGCGCAGTCTGTGCCGTCTATGGCTGAAATAGGTATCGAGCTTGCTGAAGGTCAGGTTTTACCACTTTCAAAACAGATTAATTTTGAGTTGGTATCATCAAACTCAAATAAGCTGGCTATCAACTTAGCAAGTTGGGACGGTGTGACTGCTGAGCAGGTGAGTGATAATCGCTTATCGATTACCTTATCTTCAATGCCTCGTTTTATGAAACCAGTTCAAGATAAACACAGCGCAGATAGCTTTGTTGTGGATTTAAGTGAGCCCAGTACAAAAGCATTTGTTGCTAGCTATCAACAAGCTTACGCAGATGCCCCCTTTGAGCTAGAACATCTTACCGCCTTTGTTGATAGCTATATTGTTGATCCAAATTATATTCACGGTTTTAATATTGCGTCGGTTGTTGCCAGCCAGCGCAGTGGTGATTGTACCGAATATGCGGTGCTTACGGCAGCGTTAGCCCGCGCGTTAGGCATGTCAGCCAAGGTTATAATTGGTACGGTGATAGTAGAGCAAAACGATAGCGTAAATGCGTTTGGGCATGCATGGACTGAAGTTTGGCATGACGGGCAATGGCACATTGTAGATTCAGCCTTATACCGCTTAGAAGCGACACAGCATTTTTACTTACCAGCCTCAGAACTTGATAATGAAGGGCCCGGCTACGGGATGGGCCTTGTTAGGGCTTTTGTACTTATGCCCGAGCAACTTCTTTCACTTCGTAGTAAGCCCTAAGTCCTAAGCACATAAGCACCTTCCTAAAATAACGACTCAGCCCTGTACGAATAAGTGCCAGGGCGTAGTTTTATCCTTTTGCCTAATTGTGATAATTACAAATACTTATAGAATTATGTTTCTTGAAATCACTAAGGATGGATTGTCGGCAGTGCTATGCGCACCTTGCTAACAATAAAAATAATGATGAAAAAAATTTACGCTCTTGTTTTAGTATCAGGTCTGACCGTTGCCCCACAAAGCCATGCTGAAGGATGGTTGGATTCCTTAAAAGGCTTGTTTGGTATGACCGAAGAAGTTGAAGCAGTACCGAATATTTCTGATATGACGCGCTCAGTTAGTGACGCGGTAGGCATTACTGAATCTCAAGCGACAGGCGGATTAGCATCTATCTTTAACTACGCAAAAGACAATATTTCAACCAGCCAGTTCAGTGAACTAAGCAACGCGCTGCCAGGGCTTGAGTCTCTACTAGGTTCAGTACCCGATATCAGTAACGTAACGTCTGAAGGTGGGTTAAGCAGCATTCTCGATAAAGCTGCAAGTTATAGCGATAGCTTTAAGTCAGTGAATGAATTAAACAAGCAATTTGAAGCGCTAGGCCTAGAACCGGAGCAGATTATGCAAATTGTGAATAGTGCCAAAGCTTACCTTGATACCGAACAAGGGCAAGAGATTAAAGCTCTTTTGGTTGAAGGTTTAGGCAAGTTTAGTGGCTAAGCTAAAAGGCTAACTCAAAACGCTAAGCCGAGGGCTCAGACTGTTATTGAATGAAAAAGGCGAGCGATATGCTCGTCTTTTTGCTTTTTCAACACCGTCAATGCTAACGTACAGGTTACGCCAAAATACAAGTCCCCTCGCAACACAGGCTTGCGCGTTAAGTTAAATGTTCAGCACTTTAGGGTAGTCAAATACAGGCAAACCCTTAATAAAGCAAAACAAGGAGAGTGTCATGCTTACCGATATTCAGCTTTTTAATCACGCGCAGCGCAATGCACTTAAAGAAAGTGCCAAAGCAAGTCCAAGACGAAGAGCCAATCACAACGTCCATAAAAGCTATGAAGATTTAGTCCAGCGCCTATTTATTGCAATGGAGCCCGACTCTTATGTTCGTCCGCATCGCCATACCCAACAGCATAAATGGGAATTTTTTAT
This sequence comes from Alteromonas sp. 38, assembly GCF_902506055.1. Classification (NCBI taxonomy): domain Bacteria; kingdom Pseudomonadati; phylum Pseudomonadota; class Gammaproteobacteria; order Alteromonadales; family Alteromonadaceae; genus Alteromonas; species Alteromonas sp. 38. The sequence goes on along the minus strand of NZ_LR733300.1, from coordinate 3,257,172 downwards.
GGCGGTAGAAGGGAGTATCGATTTACTGTTCTTTGACGACAATGCTGTGTTAACTAAGCGTATAACCTTAAGTGCCGGTGGTGATTGTGTAGGGGTAGAGATTCCACCTAACGTATGGCATGCCACGGTTTGTTTTGAACCTGTGGTATTTATGGAAGTAAAGCAAGGCCCGTATGAAGTCATGGACGACAAAGGTTTTGCAAGTTGGGCGCCTGAAGAAGGCGACGTAGCAGTTGCGCCTTTTTTAGAGAAATTAAAAGAGGCTGAATTAGGTACGCAGTTTTAATGTTTTTTTGTGCTTGGCACGAACACTTGCAACTTATAAGAAAAGCGTAAAATTCTATCCAAAATGCGTTAGCACTTTTCCTATCTATCAAGCATAAAAAGTGATCGCCCACACTGCTATACAAAACAATATGGGCGATGATTTACCAATTAATAAGGATTTGCGAACTTGAGTTTATCTTCCTCTGACGCCGATTCTTGGCATTCGCCGAGTAGGTGATAACGGCCTTCAGTTTCATGGGTATCAATTTCAATATAGCCATTTCGGCAATATTGCGTTTCAAATAACTTTTCACTCAAAGTATCGTAAAAAGCGTCCATACGTTCGGCCTCGCGATCGTTACCGCCCCTTGCTTCTCCACCGCCGTTTTGGCCGCTATTTCTGCCGCCTCTACCGCCACCATCACCACCTCGAGAAGGGCGTTGCCCCCTGCCTTCATCTCGATCTCCTCGGCTAGGCATACCAATACTAAAGGCAAATAATTTAGTGCCATCGGGATTAATTTTGGTTTCGAAGAACACTTCACCTTGATCTTGATGGTCTGGTTTTCCGGCGCAGCCTGCTAACACGGCAGTAGCAACTAAAAAGGGAACAAGTAATTTCATAATTATAATTTTTGAGGTAGCTAAAGGTAACCTTAAGAGTGATTTTAGACGCTAAAGTTGCCAAGTAAAGTGTAAGTTTCTAGTAAAGGGCGCTTGTGAAAATGAGATAAGCAGCCGTTGTTTTGCTTCTCCTTGGCCTTAGCCAAACCGGCATGTTTCCACTAAATAATCAATAAGTGCTCGCGTTCTTGATGGCACATGCATTCGAGACGGATAAACCAATGTGAATAAAAGCGGTGCGCTAGAAACGCGAGGGAAAATACGCACAAGACTGCCTTCTGCCACTTCATTTTTTACCGTTGAAGGAAGCAAAGTACTAATACCTAAACCCGCCTTTACCATCTCCTGAATAAAATGGGGGGAGTTGCTAATTTCGTATTGAGTAGGGGTTACTTCAAATGGTATTTCATCTAACATTAAAGGCTGAGATGCCCCAACATTCAATTGTTGAAGTAGAATCCAGCGGTGGTTCTGTAACTCATTGATGCTTGATGGCTCTGTGTGTTTTTCAATATATTCCTTACTCGCATAAAGTGAAAACCTCTCTTGGTACAAAACCCGCCCTATCAACGCGTCGTCCCGTGGAAGGCCAATGCGAATACCTAGGTCAATATTTTCCGCAATAAGGTCAAGACGTTGATCACTTGTGATGACATTCAAACTAATCTCAGGGTACTTTGCCTTGAAGTTGGGTAGCAGAGGCAAAAGAAACTTATGAGCAATGTCATTTGTAACCGTAATTGAAACTCGACCAGACGGTATAGGTTCCACTAAACTCTGATCGATACTCTGAATAATATCATGCAGTTTTTTCGCTTCTGCGTACACCATTTTTCCTTCATCAGTAATGGTAAGCTGTCTAGTAGAACGCTGGAGTAATCGTACGCCTAACTGAGATTCTAGTCGACTGATTTGCTCACTCACGCGAGAACGGCTGGATTGAACCCGTCTTGCCGCTTCTGCGAAACTTCCGCAATCTACAACCAACGCGTAGGTGGCAAGCAGCCGCAGATGAGAAATGTTTATTGTACTCATATTCGGAACTATCCATTCTAAATTAATGGCCTTATCGATACGTATAGTTTTACGCATAATGTACCTGTATTCAACCACTCCACACATTAAGGATTTACACGATGATTGCTATTACGGGTGCAAACGGTCAGCTAGGCCAGAAAGTTATTGGTTCACTTCTTCACACTATCGCGCCTCAAGACGTCGTTGCTTTGGTGCGAAGCCCTGAAAAGGCTAACGCTTTACGTGAACAGGGTGTTCAAATTCGTCAAGCTGACTACAACCAACCTGAAACACTGACTGCCGCATTGAAAGGTGTGGACAAAGTGTTGCTTATTTCTGGTACCGAGTTCGGCAAGCGCTTCGAACAGCACAAAGCGGTAATTGATGCAGCTGTTTCTGCGGGGGTCTCATTACTGGCATACACAAGCTTGCTGAAAGCCACTACGTCGCCACTTTTAATTGCAGCAGAGCACAAACAAACAGAAGTCTATATCCAAAAATCGGGTATACCCGCTGTGATATTGCGCAATGGTTGGTACAGTGAAAACTACACCGATGCGGTGCAAGGTGCGATTGATATGGGGGCGGTTGCTGGAGCAGCTAAAACAGGCAAGCTACACACCGCTTCACGTCAAGACTATGCCGACGCCGCTGCGTCGGTGCTTGTTGCCAAAAAATCTCAAGCCGGCAAGATTTATGAGCTTGCTGGCGATGAAGGTTTTACGCTGGCTGAGTATGCTGATGCTATCGGAAACCTATCTGGCAAGGCAATAGGCTATGTTGAAATGGAACAAAATGAATATCAATCTGCGCTGCTTGATGCTGGGCTGCCGGAAGGGTTGGCTGCGATGTTGGCGGACACGGAACATTATGCTGCTGAAGGATGGTTACAAGATAATAGTCATGCACTTTCAACCTTGATTGGTCGCGCAACAACACCTATTACTGATACTCTTAAAGCTAAGTTAGCCTAGTGTCTGTCATCAATTATTGAAAAGGAGCCAAGTGGCTCTTTTTCATTTTTGAGGTCGCGGAAAATAATCGGGGGAGATAGTGTTTACGTTGTATGGCACCAGTTGATGAGCGCTACGTTCATGTGCCTATATTTCAAAATATTCCAAAATGGAAAGTCGTTGTTATTGCCAATAATAATGGTATGGTTAAGGATAAGTGAGCAGCGCAAGTGCGCATTTCAACCACCGAAGAGAATTCATCATGCAAAACGTTACTTTTAATTACTTTTACAATTATATCCAATAATAGCGCCTGACGCTGAGTGTTCAGGGGCAAGTATTCGCTTCTGGGCATAAAAGTAAGAACGTTTTGCAAAAGCCCAGAAAGGTTAAACTATCTGGGTTTTTTTATGCCCAAAATATATCGGCGACAAAACAATGAGAGAAATAACGTTAGGTGATATTAGAAAGCAACACAGGGTTAAACAAGAAGTCGTAGCGATGGCGCTTTGCGTGACTGCTTCGGGGGTAAGTAAGCTAGAGTCGAAACGTATACAGGATGTTCCTCTTCATAGAGCGTCGGCTTACCTAGCCGCGGTAGGGGGAAGCATCAAAATTGAAATGACATTACCTGACGGTAGCACCGTGAAAGTAGGAGAAAATACGTTAGGTTAATTTTGCCTAAATGGAATGAGCGGTTAAACTGAGTAAAACAGATACTTAAGGAAGTAAAATGGCCGTTCATGAAATAACTCACCCTTTAATTGCACACAAATTAGGGTTAATGCGTTATGCCAAAATTAGCAGTAAAGACTTTCGAGAGTTGGCATCAGAAGTAGGCAACTTGCTGACATACGAAGCTACACGAACGCTACCCACAGAGCGTGCGGTTATAAAAAGCTGGTCAGGCGATGATGTTGAAGTTAAGCAAATAAAAGGCAAAAAAATTACGGTAGTACCTATCCTTCGTGCTGGATTAGGTATGTTGGAAGGAGTGTTAGAACTTATTCCTAATGCCAAAATCAGTGTAGTTGGTCTATACCGCGATGAAGAGACACTTCAACCAGTGGCATACTTCGACAAAGTCGTCAAAAATATAGATGAACGTACGGCGTTAATTGTCGACCCCATGCTAGCGACTGGGGGGACGTTAATTGCCACTATTGACCTGCTGAAGAAAAAGGGCTGTAAAAAAATTATGGGGCTTTTTTTAGTGGCTGCGCCAGAAGGGATTAAAGCTGTGGTTGATGCCCACCCTGATATAGAAATTTTCACTGCTGCTATTGACGAACGACTAGATGAAAAGGGCTACATACTGCCTGGTTTGGGTGATGCAGGCGATAAAATATTCGGAACACGATAAAAAACGATTAAGTTAACTTAGCCTAACCAGCCCTCTATCCACTTTAGCTTAAAAATCTTTCAGTCATAGGTATTCGATAAGAGGTGTGAATTAATCGTTTAAGTGGTGATATAGTTTAGGTTATCTTTACTGTTAATAGCGGGTAGCCTACAAGTATGTATGCATGAAGCGAGTTATAACGCGTTAATGCTTACTGAAAGTCGTCTTTGCGCACGCAGGGAACTGTACAAAACACACGCAAGGAATAGTACAAATAAAAATGACCAAAACAAAACTGACACTGAAAGATGTTGCTTTGCAGTTGGGTGTGTCGACCGCCACTATTTCAAATGCATTTAATAGGCCGGATCAGCTTTCTAAAGCGCGTCGAGAGCATATCCTTGCCGAGTGCGATCGCATTGGCTACGCCGGGCCTAACAAAGCCGCGCAAATATTAAGGAAAGGGCGTTCTAATATTGTTGCTCTAGTACTGGCTGATAGTATTCCCTATACCGTCAGTGACCCAGTGGCCAGCACCTTCATTAAAGGGGTTTCAAGTATATTGCAGCAGCAAGGTAAGCACCTCCTCCTTTATGCGGGCGACTCAGAGAGTATTCTCGATGTGGTGGATTTCGTTGATGGTTTCATTTGTTACGGTGCACCACGAAATTACAAGTTGGCAGAAGAACTAGCCAGACAAAGTAAACCTGCTATTACGGTAGATTTTGATATTGAGGGGCTGCCGTCAGTTAACATCGATAATTACAACGCCGCGTATCAAATCGCTAAAAAAGCGATTTCTCCTGGTGATCATGTCGCCATTTTAGGGCTGCGCTTAATCGAGTCTCCAAGTACCTGCCGCATTTATGACAGCCCGCTTATAGAAGTACAAACCTCCATTTCTCATCGCCGATTAGACGGTTATATGAAAGCAATTGATGAAAGTGGAGCAACAATCACAAACGATTGGATTTGGCATATTCCAGAAAGTGAGAGGAACTTCGCAAAGCAAGCTGCGAAAGAGGTGTTAAACAGTAACCCTCGACCTAATACCGTTTTATGTATGAGTGATATTATAGCCCTAGAACTGCTGCAATCAGCGCTTTCGATGGGCATTAAAGTGCCTGAAGAACTAAAAATTACAGGTTTTGACGGGATTGAAGAAGCAGACAGAACTCGCCCTAATTTAACAACAGTCTGTCAATCAAGTGCGCTTAAGGGCGAAATGGCCGCAAAAGCCTTACTCAGTGAATCACTGAAAAGCACTGTGCTACCTTTTGATTTAAAAATGGGGGAAACCGTTAGCGCTTAGTAGTAAGTACTATATTGAATGTCTAACTGTCGTAAAACATTGATGTTATCTGCGCCACACGCTTTAAGTTATCTATATCATCTTGTGACCATTGGACTGGACTGTGTGTCTTTTCGCAACAAATAACACCAATTGGGTTGAATTGGTGATGAAAGGTAAAGTCTAGCAATGAGTAAATATCATTGGGCTTGAAGTAACTGTCGTTAAAGCATTTGGTGGCAGGATGATAACGGGCATCAGAGGCTACTAACACGCTTTGTTTTAGTATGTCGTCAAAATAATCGGGAATCGCTTCCTTAGACAGCGATAAATCATGGGTTGGCAAATTTTGGCCATCTTGATTTAACGTTAGGCACCGAATTCGGGTTTTGTTTTCTTCAAATCGCCATAAGCTAATTCGGTTCGCGGAAGGGATCCCTAACCGAAGACATGACACTATCGCAGTGAGTTTATCTTGCTCATCCAATCCGCGCTTTGATAATGAAATGACGAGTGTTGTATAGCGGTCTATATCCAAAGCGACACTCTTTGAGGTAATTCAAACATAATAGTTGAAGTATATACTTACTTTCAAAGAGTGAAGTTTAAGAAACATTAAATTTTGTCTTTATCCCAGACCAACTCTTTGAAATGCTTTCTGCACATAGATTCGTAGCGATCGTTGCCACCAATTTGTACTTGGTCTCCGTCGGTGACCGCATTGCCATCTTCATCCAGCCTTACCACGAAATTTGCTTTGCGCCCGCAATGACAAACCGTTTTAAGTTCGAACAACTTATCAGCCCAAGCGAGAAGGTAGTGGCTACCTTCAAAAGTGCCTCCCAAAAAGTCAGTACGTAATCCGTAAGCCAAAACGGGGATATCTAATTCGTCTACCACTTCTATTAACTGACGAACTTGAACTTGCGTTAGAAACTGCGCTTCATCAATGAAAATGCAATCTAAACGCTTTTCTTTGTTGTCTTGTTTTATGGATTCATAGAGATCGTCATCATTTCGATAAAGTTTTGCGTCGGCTTGTAATCCAATCCTAGAGGTCACTTTTCCTACGCCATAGCGGTCATCAAAGGCAGCGGTATAAATTAGAGAGTGCATGCCTCTCTCGCGATAGTTATAAGCTGATTGTAAAAGAGAGGTCGATTTTCCTGCGTTCATTGCAGAGTAATAAAAATAAAGTTGAGCCATGAATATTATTTGTTTTCGTTATACCAGGTTTTAAGGTCGCTCAATGGCATTGGTTTAGCGTAAAGAAAGCCTTGGATAAAATCCACACCAAGGGTTTTGATGTGGTTCATTTGGTCTAAGGTTTCAATGCCCTCAGCAATGGTCTTGCAACCAAATTCGTTTGCTATAAGCATGGTTGCGCGCATAATAGTATCACTACCTTCATTGGTATTCTGTACAAATGAGCGATCAATTTTTATAAAATCACAAGGCATTGACTGTAATCTGCTCAATGAAGAGTACCCTGTGCCAAAGTCATCGATTGATATTTTTACACCACGTTGTTTAACATTGTGTATTTGGTTTGCCACCGCATTAACATTATTAGCAAACACACTCTCTGTTATTTCTAAGTAAAGGCGGGCTGGGTCGATGTTTGTAGACGCTAGCACCTTATCAAGCGCATTTACAAAAGTTTCATCGAGCAGCTGACTAATAGATACATTCACCGATAATGCAATATCTTCGTTGAATGGCCATTCTGTCGCATCTATACACGCACGATTTAATACCCAAGAGCCTATTTCTGGCATTAAGCCCGTTCGCTCGGCAAGGGGGATAAAGCGCGCTGGTGACACGATATTACCGTTACAGTTCCAGCGTAGTAGGGCTTCAACCGATTTTAGCTTTTGTGTGTCGGCGCAAATAATGGGCTGGTAGTGTACAGAAAACTCTTTTTTTTCTATGGCATACCGTAATTGTTCACAAAGACGCTGTTCATTTTTTATTTTTTCATGCAAGGTTTCACTAAAAACACCAATAGTGCCTCGTTGTTTGCGCTTTTGATCGTACATGGTCAAGTCAGCTTGTTGAATAAGCGTCATGGTGTCATTGCCATGCTCGGGATAAATCGCAATACCAATCGTGGCATCTAATGTGATTTGGTTTTCTAACGCTATAATAGGCTTTGTAACCCCACTGCGCATAGCGTGAGCAACCGCCACTGCGGTATGAACGGTGGCATAGGGAGTTACTGCGACAAATTCATCGCCTCCCCACCTAGCGAGATGATCTTTTTCGCAGTATTGGGCGAGTCGGTTAGCAATTTCAGCAAGTACAATATCGCCGACCTTGTGTCCTAAACTATCGTTTACCTGCTTAAAGCCGTCTAAATCAATAAACAAAACGGCTAGGTTATTATCAAGCGCTTTGGTGCTTTCAATGAGGGTATTTAACTGTTTAAACAGTCCGTTTCTATTGAGTAAATTAGTCAGCGGATCTCTATTAGATAACCTAAAAATATCGGCGGTACGTTTCTCAACTTCATCTTCTAAATTGGCATTAGCATCATCTAACTGCTCGTTAGATTTACGCAGCATGGCGTTAATCTTCGCGGTTTCTTGTCTATCTGTGCGCATTTGCTCTATCAGACGAGCGTTCTTGTTTTTAAGTGATACAGTATCAAAAAAGAATCGGTGGTAACGAAAAGAGCTAGCAAGAATACCTACCCAAAAAATAAGCCCCAAGATCCCCAAAACAACAAAATTTCTGTCATCGTCAAGCAACGCTCTACTCGACATGGGCACAAGCAATGAGGTGGTGTAGACAAAGACGAAAATTTTACTTGGCGCTAATACTGAAGCCGCGCCGCCGGCCATTGCCCCAAGGATAACCATGGTTGTCGCTAACTCAACCGCATTCATTGTGGTGTAGAGCAAGATTGAATAAAGTGCCCACACTGTAGATGTTGAATATACCCCAATCGCAAACCTAAACTTTACAGGGCGCGCATCATACTGCGTGCCTTTTAATCTGGTTAACCAATAAAGGCCATCTGCAAAACGGAGAACTATAACCGTGTTCATTGCGATAAAGAGCAACACCTTCGAGCTTTGGTCTTTTTCGGTATCGAATCCGAAGCCGAATGTTAACCCTAAGAAAGCAAAGAAAGTCATGGCTAAGCCAGTAAACATATTACGGTTTAGCATATCCGCCAAGTCACGCTGCATTTGCGGCGTGATGGGAAGAGAGGAGGTTAAATCTCTATTTTCATCAAAACTTTTCACTATAAATTTACTTTCCAACTCAATATGCTTACGGCTATATATGGTGTGAAGTTTTTTGTGTAGTTAACAATAACAGCGAATTAGCTTTTGTCGCTTTAAATTTACACACTCATTTTGATTAAATTACACGCATATTACAAAAATTGCTATGCGACGTAAGAAGTAGCCGGTGCTTGACAGTAAGTGTATTACCTCACAGCCATTAGCGTTAATTGCTGGCTTCAATCGCGTTTACTTCCTTTAGTACGCTGCTCAGAGCCTCTGATAAATCTTCTCGTAAGTGAAGGTATTTGTTGTTAACCACATGAACGATATTGTGCTCTACAATAACAATGTGTCGTGCACCTAGCTTTTTGAAGGTAGCCTCATCGGAAAAGTCTGTCGGCAATAACGCGTAGTTGTATCGGCCTGAAACAAGCAAATTCACAACTTGGTCGAAGCGGTCGTATTCACGGAGATTTGCAGCAATGTCGATGTCACTTTCTTCAATATTGATGTGAAACCGCTTAGTGGCTGCAATGACGATGTTTGGGTTTGAAAGCACGCTGTTTTCACACAGACTATTGCGCATACACAATAGAATTGTTGCGCCTTTTACAATAACGGGTCGCACGACGAAAAAGTTGCTAAAATCGTTGGTGGCTAATTCATAGCGAACAGTATCAGCATCTGTAACGCCTGCATCTAACAACCGAAGGCCTCTCTCACCACCTACCTCGATAAATTCAACGGTTATTCCAAGCTTGCTATAAGTTCTGGCAATAATATTGTTGTAATGAGTCACCACTCTAGGGTGCCCCACATAACCGATGAGCATGGGGGCATTATCATCCCCGTTAGCCAGGCAATTAGCTGAGCAAATAAAAGAAACCGTTAAAGCAGTGCCAAGAAGCTTTATTATTTGCATAACTTTCTATGATTCACAATTGATATATAAAGCGTAGATGTTTAAGGGGGAATTTTCATCCTTTAGTGCAAGGCGTGAAGGCATGTATACATAAAGCGAGCTTTGGGCACCTTAATGTGCTGACCAATGTTATTTTTTACATACAAAAAAGCTCCAGCCAAGGGCCAGAGCTTTCTATTAATAGCGTGCTAATTAATTAATATTAAGCCGCGTTTTTTCCGCCATCAATTGCGCGCAACGTCTCAGTTGCTGGCAATAACTCCATATCGAAAGTATACTCATCAACACGAACCGCCAATTGACGCTTTTCGTTGTAGTCATGCAACTGTGCAGCTTCTTCGGCATTAATAACACCTTTTTCTTGAAGCTTGTTCAGCGCGTGCTCAAACGAGATAAACGGCACTACAGGCTCTTTACGCAGTGCTTTTTGCACTTTACCTAATAGGTGTGCAACCGCATGCTTCGCTTTAAATGCTTGTTCGTTAATATCGTTACCATCGCCCGGGCTTACACGAACTAAATGAGTAAGCTGCGCTTTCACACTGTTGTCCTGCATTGACGCCATAGACAATTCGCGTACTAGGTCATCGCTGATTCCCGCCACACTGTTTGAGTAAGTGTTGGTAAGTAAGCGCATTAGGCCACGAGTCGGTGTGTTCGGGAAATTGTTGATGAAGTTAACAATTGCCTGATCAGCTTGTTGTAATGACCACTGCATAGCGTATTCGAAATACGGTAGTGCAAGTTTACGGTCTTCAATGCGCTGCTCGTAAAAACGAATTGCTGCCATTGCACCGTAAAGGTAGCTCATCACATCACCAAGGCGTGCTGAAAGTAATTCTGCCTTCTTAAGGTCACCACCAAGTACTGCTAGTGATAAGTCAGCAAGTGGTGCTAATTTAGCTGAGATGCTGTTTACACGCTTTTCGTACTTACGTACTTCAGGCAATGCAGACTCTGAACCGCGTAGGAAAGGTAAGTAACCTTTACCAAAACTACGGAATGCATTCTTAACACTAAAGCCAACAGTTTTACGTAATACTTTGTTGAATTCTTTATCAGCAGAACTTTCGTTGCTGTGAATAAGGTCAACCATATCTTTCAGGTAAGGGTGACAACGCATTGCACCTTGACCGAAAATCATTAGGTTACGAGTAAGGATGTTTGCACCTTCAACCGTAATGGCAATTGGAAGTGCTGCATAACCACCTGCTAAGGTATTTTGCGGGCCACGTTGAATTGCTTTACCTGCTTGAATATCCATCGCTGAGTTCATTACATCACGGCCAAGCTCGGTCATGTGATATTTAGCAATCGCAGTAACAACCGATGGTTTAACACCTAAGCCTAAGCCTTCTGTTGTTAAAACACGCATTGCTTCAAGTAAGAAAGTCTTACCAGCAATGTCTGCCATCTTCTCTTGAATACCTTCGAAGCGACCAATCGGAACACCGAATTGTTCACGAACGAATGAATACTCAACCGTACCTTTAAATGCTGATTGTGCTGTCGCAACGCCCATCGCTGGAAGTGAAATACCACGACCTGCGCCAAGACACGCTACTAGCATCTGCCAACCGCGACCGATATTTTTCTGACCACCGATGATAAATTCCATAGGAATAAATACATCTTGGCCGCGAGTTGTACCGTTATAGAAGCGCACACCCATAGGGTCGTGACGGTTACCAAGCTCAACACCAGGGTGAGACTTAGGTAATAGCGCACAGGTAATACCTAGCTCTAATTTGTCACCAAGCAATTGCTCAGGGTCGAATACTTTAAATGCTAAACCGAGCACGGTAGCAATTGGCGCAAGCGTGATATAACGCTTGTCCCAACTGATACGAAGGCCAAGCACTTCTTCGCCGTTGTACTCGCCTTTAGTTACGATCGCTGCGTCAGGAATAGCACCCGCATCTGAACCGGCTTCTGGGCTAGTTAGGGCAAAACAAGGGATATCACGACCATCTGAAAGGCGTGGTAACCAGTAATCTTGTTGGGCAGTAGTACCATAATGCATAAGTAACTCACCTGGGCCTAACGAGTTAGGTACCATAACTGTTACAGCGATTGCACCAGATTTTGCTGCGATAGTGGCTACTATGGTTGAGTTAGCGTAAGGGCTAAACTCAAGACCACCAAACTTCTTAGGGATGATCATTGAGAAGAAACGGTTTTTACCCAAGAAGTCTAAAACGTCTTGAGGAATGTGCTCGCCGTTATTTAACTCGAAATCATCAATCATACCCAGTAATTCTGATACTGGGCCGTCCATAAATGCTTGCTCTTCCGCGCTCAATTTAGCTTGAGGAATATCACGAAGTGCCTGCATATCAGGTTTACCCTGATAAATAGAAGATTCAATCCAAACGTCACCAGCATCTAACGCTTCCTGTTCTGTTACAGAAATTGGTGGTAACACTTTTTTTAAGCTAGTTCTAATACTCATATTTGACTCATCCGCTCATCTGACCAGTTGTATGGTGTTAATACTACATCAGTTTCAGAAAAGATCAAAAAAATTGCTCATAAATAAATTGGAATATGTAAAATTCAATAAAAATAAGCTCTTACGATAACGCTATAAATGTTGATGGTGAGGATATGTTACAAAATGGGGCCGCATTCAAAAATATTCTGGTAACTGAGTTATGTTTATTAACCGTTTACGGGTAGACTTTCGATAACAGAGCGAGTTACAGGAAGTTGTAATGCAAGATACATCATCGGTCACATCAAGGTGGTTTGCTTCACCAAAGTTAACTATCTGTGTGGTTATTGTTGCGATGTTAGTGGCAGTAGTCGGCGCAAAAAATTTATACTTTCGAGGCGACTACAAAGTATTTTTTGAGCCTGATAATCCGCAGCGTCTTGCCTTTGAAGAAATGCAGAACATATTTAATAAAAGCGAAAATGTCGCTTTTATGGTAGTGCCAGACGACGACAATGTGTTTAAACCGTCTACCTTATCTTTAGTTGTTGAGCTTACAGAAACTGCATGGCAACTCCCTCTTTCTACCCGCGTTGAATCCATCGCTAACTTCCAATATACCTACGCCGAAGATGACGATCTTATTGTCGAGGACTTAATTACCACAGGTTCGCTCTCGAATCCTGAAATAACAGATATTAAGGATGTACTAGATAACACCCCTGAGCTAACCGGGCGGCTAGTATCGTACCCAGGTGACGTATTGGTTGTGAATACGACTATTCAGTTACCTGACGGCGACCAAACGAAAGAAGTCATTGAAATCACAACGGTTGCCACTGCGTTAAAACAGCAGTTAGAAGAAAAGTACCCCGGTCACACTATCTATCTCACCGGTATGGTTGTGATGAACGATGCCTTTGCGGTGGCTGCGCAGCAAGACGCCAGTACGCTTATTCCGCTCATGTTTTTCCTTATCATTGTGATGATAGGCGTGATTGTTCGTTCGGTGTTAGCGGCTCTCGCTACACTATTAGTGGTAATTGTATCCATCGCCACTTCCATTGGTGTATCTGGCTGGCTCGGCATGTTTTTAAGTACCGCTACTGTGAACGCTCCCACCATGATAACGACACTGGCAGTGGCTGACTGTATCCACATCATTGTGGGTGTACAGTACTTTCTTGGTCGCGGCCTCACCAACGAGAATGCGATTAGTGAAAGTTTAAGAATCAATACCAAGCCTATTATTATCACCAGTGTTACCACGGCGATTGGCTTTTTGATGCTGAACTTTTCTGCCGTTCCCGTTTTGTCCGATTTAGGTAACATGACCGCATTTGGCGTAATGCTCGCCTGTGTATTGTCGCTTTGGTTACTACCCGCTTTATTGCTGCTAAAGCCACTGAAAGTGAAGGCGACAAAAAGTAACAAGGTCTTCGACCGATTGGGAAATAAAGTCACGTCGAATTATCGAGCTCTGTTACCTATTTGTGCGTTAGTGATTGTGGGAGTCAGTGTTTTTGCAACGAATAACGAGTTAAATGATGTGGCGGTGAAGTACTTCGACGATAGAAGTACGTTTGGCCAAGCGGTGGAAATCAATGAAGAGAAGCTTGGTGGTATGTCTAATATCGACTTCGTTATTTATTCAGATACCCCTTATGGTGCCACGGAACCTGAATTTTTAGCGCGAGTAGAATTACTTACGACATGGCTGCGCGAAAAAGAAGAAGTTCATCATGTGTTGTCATTTGCCGATACATTAAAACGGTTAAATAAAAATATGCATGGTGATGAAGATGCTTATTATCGGTTACCTGAAGATGGGGAGCTGGCCTCTCAGTATGTATTGCTGTATGAAATGTCGCTACCATTTGGTCTAGACTTAAGCAATCAGTTAGATATTGATAAATCGGCAATGAGAATTATCGCTGTTATCGATAATTTAGGCAGCAGAGATTTAACCGCATTGGAGTCTGATGCAAAAGCATATTTCAAAAGTCTTGGTAGCGACAACCGGTTAGAAGCCGCCAGTCCGCCTTTAATGTTCGCGCATATTGGCGATCGAAATATGGAGAGTATGGTAGTGGGCTCTCTATATGCCCTAGTGCTTATTTCTGTTTTGATTTTATTTGCACTGCGTTCATGGCGACTCGGGTTAGTTAGCCTGTTTACTAATTTGCTACCCGCCGCTATCGGGTTTGGCGTTTGGGGGGTAATCTCTGGCCAAATTAACATGGCACTGTCGGTGGTGATCAGTATGACCATGGGTATTATTGTTGACGATACTGTGCACTTCTTGTCGAAGTATCAGTCGGCGAGGCTGACGCGTAAATCGGTTAAAGAGAGTGTGCTTTATGCATTTAATACGGTTGGAATGGCACTGACCACTACCACAATAGTGCTGACAGTCGGCTTTGGTGTGTTAGCGTCTTCAAGCTTTATGCTGAACGCGCACATGGGCATTTTGACCATTATTATTATCGTCGCGGCTTTGGCTGTTGACCTTATTTTCCTACCCGCGTTATTAATGTGGTTGGATAAAGATGAAACCCCGTTACCGGAGAAGAATAGTGAGATACATTAGCCTTGTTTTACTGGCGTCGTTCATATCTATCAGCGCATTCAATGGCGTTGCCGCTGAGCCTAGTGCAAAAGGACTAGAAATAGCGCAGGAGCGAAAAGCGAGAGATCGCGGGTGGAATAACTCAGAGGCGAAAATCTTAATGGTCCTGCGTAATGCACAAGGCCAAGAAGCAACACGCAAACTCAACGTGAAATCGATGGAGTTGACCGATGATGGTGATAAAGCACTAACGGTTTTCCAATCCCCTCGGGATGTAAAAGGAACAGCATTCCTGAGCTTCTCACATGTTTTCGATGCCGATGAACAGTGGATATTTCTTCCTGCTTTAAAACGGGTAAAGCGTATAGCGTCAAAAAATAAAAGTGGGCCTTTTGTCGGCAGTGAATTTGCTTTTGAAGACATGACATCGTTCGAAGTAGAGAAATTTTCCTACTCCTATGTGGGGGATGAGACGATTAATGGCGAAGCGTGCTTTGTATTGGAGCAAATTCCTCAATACGACTATTCGGGTTATACGTTGCAAAAAGTATGGATTGATAAGTCTCACTACCGCGTACACAAAGTTGAATTTTACGATAAGAAAGGGGCGCTACTTAAGGTGCTTGAACTAAAAGATTATGAGCTTTACAAAGAGAAATACTGGCGACCTATTCGCAGCGAGATGACGAACGTACAAACCCGTAAGTCTACGTCGCTAATTACAGAAAGCTTAATATTTGATACCGATTTGTCAGAATCGGATTTTGATAAGAATAGCTTAAAAAGAGCGCGGTAATTCGTGACTAAATCCATCGCTTTATTGGTAACAAGTATTACGGCTTCATTTTCTTTGTTGGCCAATACGGAAGTGACAGGCTCCGCAGGCGGAGAGTTGCGTTATTTCTTGCAAGACGCCCTTTACGAAGCACAAGAAAGAGCTTACGGCTCTGTTTTTTTTAGCCCTGAAACCTATACCGAGTGGAATGATGGGGAAGACAGCTTGCTGTTTAAGCCCTTTTTCAGGGCTGATCAACACGACGAGGATAGAACGCATTTCGATGTTCGGGAACTGCAGTGGATGCACGTGGCAGACACATGGGAAACCAAAATAGGGATTGGAAAAGTATTCTGGGGGCAAACAGAGTCCATTCACCTCGTCGATATCGTGAATCAAACCGATGCAATTGAAGCGGTAGACGGCGAAGATAAGCTTGGTCAGCCCATGGTCAATGTTTCTTACTTTAGTGATTTTGGTACGTTTTCAGCATTTGTGTTGCCCTATTTTAGAGAGCGTACCTTCGAAAGTGTTGATGGACGTCTGCGACCGCCCATTGCTGTGGGAGATGCCTTGTATGAGTCGGATGGTGAGCAAAGTCATGTTGATTATGCGCTGAGGTGGCAAGCCAGTATCAGTGACTGGGAAGTGGGGCTGTCTTACTTTTCAGGTACAAGCAGAGAGCCTGAACTTGTTACCACCGTGAATGATGAAGGTCAGCCAGAAATTCTTCCCTATTACGCGCAAATCAATCAGGTAGGCGTAGATTTACTGAATGTATACGGGGCATGGTTACTTAAATTTGAGTCGATATATCGTGAAGGGCAATCGGAAGATTTTGCTGCGGTTGTCACAGGTTTCGAGTACACCACACAAGGCATATTCGACACCCAATATGGCCTAGGTGTACTGAGTGAGTACCAGTTCGATGAACGCGAAGATAACTTTTTTGCTTTAGGTCAAAACGACCTGATGGTGGGCTTACGGTTTATCTTCAATGACATTGACGGAACAGAAGTGCTAATGGGATACGTGCAAGATTTAGATAAATCGAGTACTTCTAGTGCATTTATTGAAGCGTCTAGTCGTATTTCATCTCATTGGCGCTGGAAATTGGATGGCTATTTCTTTTCAAGTGATGATACTGACGATACCTTTTATTTCCTAAGAAGAGATGATCATCTCCAATTTACCCTTGAGTACTTTTTTTAGTACGAGGCTTTATTTCTGATATAAATTTAACGTTTACACTCGTCACCCTAGATAGTTAATAATAGGGTTGTTCTTTGGTGGTTTTAACCTGAGGTTTTAATGAAGCAGTTTGTAGTTGGTTTTATTGCGCTTTTTTTAACGTTCAACGCACATAGTGCTTCTACCAATTATGGTATTGCGTCAGTTGGGTTTAGTGATTTTGAGTTCACAAATGTCGAGAATAGCGGGCTAGCTTACAGTGTTGCTTTTGGGCGCCAAATCCATAGGCAGTGGTATGCAGAAGTGGGTTACCTTAATCTCACTAACGATAGCGAGGATGATACCGATCTTTCGGGGGATGCGCTTTACCTTGCTGTACTTGGAAAGGCGAAAAGCGAGTACGGTGAACTGTATTACAAATTAGGTATTGCTAACGCTGATATTGCAAGTACGCGCGACTGTGGCAACTCAGAGTTATCGGGTGATGCATGCTCGTTTGATGAAGGTGTGGTTGCAGGTATTGCTGGTCTTGGATTTGATTATTATGTTGGTCTAAAATCTATGGTGCGACTTGAATATACATACCTAGGAGGGGAAGATGACCTCTCAACGCATTTAGTATCTTTGGGCTTTCGCTACAATTTTTAATGGCTAATAGTGGCAAGTGACTAAATTCATATCAGTATGAGCGGTGTAATCCAAACGCTATCATTCAGCGTAAAAAGAGTGGCTAGTCAAAAACTAAGGAGCCATTTATGAAAAATGAATTAGACAGTAAATTTCTATTGCAGGTGTTTGAAAAAATCCGAACTAATGGTGATAAGAAAGAAGATCAATACCACCTAAATGGTATTGTTGCGTACACCGACCTAGATGGCTACACGTTATTTATCGAAGACATGAACTGTAAATTGCAGTTTGGTTTCCATAACCAGTATCACTTCGATTATGAAACAAACGATCACTTTCAAACTTTTGAGAAAAAGCTGAAGCAGATTGATAAAGAGTATGGCGCTCACTAAATTTATAGAGTGAGAGGGCTAACGTCCTGTGAACATTTTTGCTAACCGAGCTAGGTAAAACAATGCTTGGCGTATTGAGTTCAAAATACCACGACAGTAGTGTCGAATTATTCCACCAACGCACTTTCGACTTTAATTTGGTCTGCTACAATAGCGCTCCTCTTAATTTGTTAGGAATAGAGTGCGTTGGCTGCGGCAATTAAGGCTCCTAAATTCAAACTGTCTTTTCTTACTCCAAAATTTTGGCCTGTATGGCTAGGAGTATTCCTTCTTTACATCATCACTTGGCTCCCTCTGCCTGTTATACGATTTATTGGCGGTGGCGCAGGTAAACTGATTGCGAAAATTGTTCCTAAACGCGTGCGCGTAGCAAAGCGAAACCTTGAACTTTGGAACCCGTCGTTGTCGGAGTCAGAAGTGCAAACGCTATTAAATGAGAATGTGCGCAGAACCGGAATGGCCTTATTTGAAACGGCGATGGGGTGGTGGTGGCCTGATTGGCGAGTGAAAAAGGCCATAGAAATTGAAGGTGCGGAGCATGTTGAGGCAGCCATAGCCAGCGGCAAAGGTGTGTTTGGCATGGCACTGCACAACATGAACCTTGAATTTGCATGCAGGGGTATTGGTTACTTCCACCCTAGCATCGCCTTCTATAGAAAACATAATAATCCGCTGGTCGACTATTTACAGTACCATGGTCGTAATCGCTCCAATAAGTATATGATTGACAAGCGAAATGCCAAAGCGTTGTTAATGGCATTGGAAGAAAACGAGCTGTGCTTATACCTTCCCGATCAAGATTACGGGCCAAAGCAAAGCGTATTCGTACCTTTTGGTGGGGTTGCTGAAACCGCGACCACCACAGCTACGTTGATGTTTATTCGTCGTTCTACCAGTGTGCCTATGATGATTACGTCTCAGTACACTGCGAAGGGTTATAAAATAAAGATATACCCCCCATTGACGCATTTAGGGGATATGGACGATGTTGCGGCATTAACAGAATTGAACACGCATATTGATAAGGCAATTAAAGAACAGCCTGAAAGTTACTTGTGGATGCATAAACGGTTCAAAACCAGACCCAGTAAAGACACCCCGTCATTGTACTAACGAAGCAGTTACCTATTGTGCCGTTAGGTGTACAATTATTACTGTAGCGCGCTTTTTGTGCGTAAGGTAAAAGCGAGTTAAGCTGTAGCTTGAGTTTAAGTTATTGGAAGCATTGAAAAAGTCATGGCTAAAAAAGGTTATTCAAATACATTTTTTTGGGCGCGTCACATAGCGCTGGCATTCGTATTGATAGTGATTGCGGGTGTGATGATTTATTTGCAACAAAATAGCAGTGATGAAGAACCTTCCGGTAAACCAGCTGAAGAAAAATCGGTGGCAAAGGGATTGAGCGAGTTTTACCGCGAATTTAGAATGTCCTCTACCGATCCAGTTAAGGAAGAGCAGGGTACTTTTGTGATAGAAACTGGCGGCGTTGATCCACAGCTCGATAGCAGACTAGAAAGCATGTCGAGTATAAATACAACGGTAGATACCAGTTGGACCGGAGAGCAAAAATTCCGCACTTTCAAAGAGGGCAGTACACTCCGAGAGGCTATCTCTACTTTTGCGCAAGCGGAAGGCATGCAGCTGATATGGAATTTAGAGCAAGACTTCATTATCAAACATCAGTTTCAGTTAGATAATACGGTAGCCGGTTCATTGGCTAAAATTGCCAGCGCTATCGACAGTAGCTTTGAAGGGCGGGTAAACGCCTATCTATGCCCCGAGCAACGCTCTCTGGTAGTGACTGCTGAAGAGACCGAGTTTTTATCTACCCGATGTACCCTCGTTCGTTGATCATCAGTTAAAGCAAAGGTGAGCTACTGCTCACCTTCGTTATCATTAATACTACTGCCATCAATGTCGGTACTACTATCGGCAGCATGACCAGCAGTACTATCAAATAACGCCTGCCAATATTCACTTACCGTTTCTCTCATTTGGCTCAAATGCTCGGTTTGTTCTGCATATTTCGTGTCTGCAAGGGTCAGGTGATGATATTGTTCTCTTAGCGCAAGATAAGCTTGTTGTAGCGCGTGAGATTGTTTTTCATCAATAATGCCTGCGTTACGGGTTGCATCTAGTAAACGCAAATTATCTGAAAATTCAGTCAAGCTCTCAATCTTATTCGCATGTGCTAATACCCAATATTGAGTCATAAATTCAATATCTGCTATGCCTCCCACACATTGTTTCAAATCGACTTTTTGATTACTCGTAGAGAGCAAATGTTTGCGCATTTTTACGCGCATTTCGCTCACTTCAGTAGATAGTGTAGCCTGGTCTCTCTGAATAGATAGAATGTTGTGACGCACAGTATTAAACGCACTTAGCAGCGATATATCACCACAGATACCGCGGGCTCTCACTAGCGCTTGATGTTCCCATGTCCACGCCTCTTCTTGTTGATAGCGCTCAAATCCGTCTATATGGCAACAAAGCAAGCCCGCGTTACCAGATGGCCGCAAGCGTAAGTCGGTTTCATACAACTGACCAAACAAGGTTTTGGTATTCAGTAAGTGCATAATACGCTGAGCAAGTTTGATGTAAAACTGCTGGGCTTCAATAGACTTAGCCCCATTGGTAGCTGACTGGCGAGGCGCGTTGTGCAAAAACACAAGGTCAAGATCAGAGCCATAACCAAGCTCGAAGCCACCAAGCTTGCCATAGCCAATAACTGCAAACCCGAGCTCGCCATCGTTCAAATGACTCGGCACGCCAAAGCGAGCTGAAACTTGGTGCCACGCTGCTTCAATAACTTGCTCGAGCAAGACTTCCGCTAATACGGTAAGTTTATCGCTTACATTCGCTATGGGTAGCGAGCCACTAATATCGCTGGCTGCAATGCGCAGCTGCTGACAAAGCTTAAACTGTCGCCATGTGTCCATAGCAAGCTCAACATCGTCGTGTTCAACGCGCAGCATGGTTTGTCGCAACTCTTGCGCGTATTCATATTTACTAGTGGTGATATCTGAATTTTGCTGCTGCAAATAGAGCGGGGTAAGCAGTTCATCTAACAGCAGCGGGAAGCGCTTAATTTCATTCGCTATCCACTCACTCCTGTCACACAGCTTTACCAACTGTTGCAGAACATTGGGGTTTTCCAGCAATAAATCTAAATAGGTTGTTCTGCCGGTAATCGCATCTATCACGCCGAAGATTCGTTTTAGTACATTGTTTGCTTTACTGGGGTCGAATTTAATCAGTACATACAGTATTTCCGGGATCAGTTTATTAAGCGTATCCTCGCCTTTTTGACCCATTCGATACCCGCGCTGATTCGTTTTAAATTCTTGTAGCTGGGTACAAATCCCTTGCGCTTCCTCTAAACTAATAAAAGGGGTTAGCGTGGTGCTAAACTCTTCTTTATCAAGGGAAAGTTGCCAGGCATCACGGCATGCTTCAAATAAGGTATCTTCGCTGTTGTGAGTATCTTGTGCTTCTTCAACTAATTCATTGAAATGCCCATGTATTCTAGACATGGTTTCATGCAGTGCTAGCGTAAATGCGTGGTATGACGAGAACCCTAAAACCGAAATAAGTGCATTTTTCTCCCACTCACTATCTGGCAGTGTTTGGGTTTGTCGGTCTTGGCATTGCTGAAGCGTATGCTCAATTTTACGAAGGAATAAATAGTCTGTCCGTAATTGTTCAGTCACATCGGTTTCAACCATTTCAAATTCAGCAAGATTATCCAGGGTAGTAAGTAGTGACTTACTTTGTAACTCAGGCTCTCTACCACCATGAATAAGCTGAAAGCTTTGTGCGAAAAATTCAACCTCACGAATGCCACCAGCACCAAGCTTAATATTATTGCTCAAACGCCTACGTCTAATTTCCGTAGCAATAAGGTGCTTCATGCCTCTAAGGGCATCAATAGTGGTGAAGTCTAGGTAGCGCCTGAAGGTAAAAGGCGTGAGGATGGCGTTTAGTGAAGCTACGTCTTCTGAATTATCATTATTGATCACGCGCGCTTTCACCATAGCAAAACGTTCCCAATGACGGCCTTGCTCTTGGTAATAATCTTCCATGGCGTCGAAGTGCATCACCAAAGGCCCTGACTCACCGAATGGCCGTAAGCGCATGTCTACTCGGTATACCTGGCCGTCGGTGGTTACCTTGTTAAGTGCTTGAATCAATTTTTGCGCTAGGCGGGTAAAAAATTGCTGATTTTCTATCGGTTTCTTTTCACCGTTTGTCATGCCTTTTTCGGGATAGGCAAAAATCAAATCGATATCTGAAGAAAAGTTAAGTTCGCGACCGCCTAATTTCCCCATACCCAAAATGTACATATGGATAGGCCCATTTTCACCACAAGGAACACCGTGTTTGTCACTTAGCATGGTGTAAAGCCATTGGTAAGCTGACGTAATTAATACATCAGCTAACGCAGAAACCTGCCCTAATGATTGCGTAATAGTTTGCTTATTAAGCCCGTCACGTAGCGTAATAGCAGCCATATGAAAGTGGCGACAGTGGCGAAGTGCGCTAAGCAGCCCATCTTCTGACTTAACATTTTCCAATTTTTGCGTAACTGCATGGTTGTAAAAGGTATGCGGCTCGTCAGGAACCGATTCAACCAGCATAGCGCCAACCCAGTCAGGGTGCTGCAGGCAGGTCTCTGCAAAAAACAGCGAGCGACCAAATACGGTAGTGAGATCATTTCGATGATGCGCTAAATCACAATTAACGCGATCACTATCTGAAAGTTTTTCCCAGGTTTCGTTGGCTTGTGGTGCATTGCTCATGGTAATTGTGTTGTCTGTTGGCATAATACTGGCTTCGACAATAATAAATATTTCAAAACGTTGAGATAAAAAAGAGTCTGTCACAGTTTTTGGGGCGTAACCACCCTAAGGTTGTGTTTAGGTAAAAGGAGTAACAATACGTGGATGCTTTAATAAAACTCGTGCCGCTAGGTTCTGACTTATGGATTTACCTTGCTATCGATGTAAGTATCGCCCTAGCACTGTTGGTGGTTATGAAGTGGTTGACTGGGCTGATGAGAAAGAACTCAGTGACCGAAGAGCTTGGTATTAAAGACAATTTTGCTTTTGGTATTAGTATAGCCGGTGGCATGTTGTCGCTTTGTATCGTGCTGAGTTCGGTGGTAGGTCGTCATATCGGGCAGGGCTACAGTGAAGCGGCTACTGGCATGGTGACGTTCGGTATTGTCGGTATTCTGTTGGTGAAGTTTGGTCGATTCGCCCATGACAAGCTGGTACTCAATCGCGTAGATACTCACGCCATGATTTCAGAGCGCAGTGTAAGTATTGCACTGGTAGATGCTGCAAGCTTAGTGGCAAGTGCCATCGTGTTGAGAAATATTATGGTGTGGGTGAATGGCAGTGATATGAATGCCATTATTGCTATCGTGACAGGATTCTCTGTCGTGCTCACCATGTTATTGGTGATGACCCGTATTTTAGAAGTGCGCTATGCAAAAGATAACCAAAACGACTCATTTCAGGGGGCGCTTCGAAAAGGTCAGTTAGCGTTAGCCATAGAACATTCGGGTAATTTACTGGGCACCGCTATGATTGTTTCGGCGGCGAAAAACCTACTTATCTATAACCCGTCAGGTTATGTAAGTAACGTAACCGGCTGGTTGGTGGTAAGTGTAGCGTTAGCTATCGCACTGCATATATTAGTGCTTATCAATAAAAAAGTGATTCTGTTTGGTATGAACTTTAGGCAAGAAGTCGATCAACAACACAACGTTGGTGTAGCTTCACTAGGCTTTACGTTAAGCATAGGTACTGCCATGGTGATTAATGGCGTACTCGGTGGTTAAGGTAGCTTGTCAGCAGACAAGTATATTGTTTAAAACCTTGAGGCGTTTGCTCTGTAGCCGCAAGTACGCATGGCGTAACGTAGAAAGCTGCTATCACAATTAATATTACTGATAATCGGAAGGAGAAATATACTGGCTGTTTTTGCATAGGTTTTCAGGCAAAACTTTCTGTTTAACGATAGCCCGTTTTTTCTCTTTAGAAAGTTGCTTTACCTTGTATTCAATTTGCGAGGCTGTCGACCTATCTCCAATTAAGAAAATGGCCCTAAATTGAAGTGGGCCTTTTCCCTTTAATGCCCGCGCTCCACCTGCAATATCTCCTCTGTGCTGGGAAATTCTGCGTTCAGGGGAGGTAGTGATACCCGTGTACAATTGACCCAGTTTATTTTCGATAAGATAAAGGTACCAAGTTGAAGGCTGCTGGTGGGTATTCACGTTGTTGGCTGTTATACTCATTGGCAATTTGAAATACATCGATAAAGTTGTCTCATCAATGATTTTACCAGATTTTAGTAAAGCAAAAGTGCTTATTGTAGGTGACCTAATGCTAGACCGCTATTGGAGCGGTGGAACAGGTCGTATTTCCCCTGAAGCCCCTGTACCTGTAGTGAATGTTCAGTCATCTGAAGATCGCCCAGGCGGCGCTGCAAATGTGGCCGTGAACGTGGCTACTCTTGGGGCTAAAGTCAGCTTACTAGGCATGTGCGGTAACGATGAAAATGCCAAACTACTGCGTGAGCGCTTAGAGTCGTTTGATATTGATTGCCAGTTCTTCGCCGTCGAAGGTCAAGACACAATAACCAAGCTTCGGGTGATGAGCCGTAATCAGCAATTGCTTCGGTTAGATTTTGAAAAGAGCTTTGCTGATTCAGATAAATTTGAACTAGAAAGCGCGTTCGATAGCGCCCTTGATGATGTTGATATTGTTATATTATCTGACTACGCCAAAGGATGCTTAAGCCACCCCCAAGCACTAATTCAAGCAGCTAAAGCAAAAGGTAAGCGCGTTATTGTCGACCCTAAAGGCAGTGACTTTAAAAAGTACGCTAACGCTATGCTTATTACACCTAACATGGAAGAGCTAAACCATGTGGTAGGTGAGTCTACTTCTGAGAAATCATTAGTAGCAAATGCGCAGCAGGTTAAAACTGACCTTAATTTGGATGCGTTACTGCTAACGCGTTCTGAACAGGGGATGACCTTGTTCGAAGGAAACAATGCAGAGTTTCATTTACCTGCAAAAGCCAAAGAAGTTTATGACGTTACTGGTGCCGGCGATACTGTGGTATCAACGCTAGCCGTGGCGCTAGCAAGCAAACTACCTCTGCAAGCTGCTTGTGTATTGGCCAACTTAGCGGCCAGTGTGGTGGTTGGGAAATTAGGTACGTCTACCGTTACCAATACCGAATTAGCGCTAGCTTTAGGTGAACAATCTGTGCATCTCGACGGCGGCGTGATGACCGAAGAGCAACTAGAAATGGCAATGGCTGCTGCGAAAGCGCGAGGCGAACGTATTGTAATGACGAACGGCTGTTTCGATATTCTACATTCTGGGCATGTGGCTTATTTAGAAGAAGCCGCGCAGTTAGGTGACCGGCTTATTGTAGCAGTAAACACCGATGCATCGGTGACGAAGCTTAAAGGCCCAGGGCGGCCAGTGAACAACACTAATCGCCGTATGGCAGTACTAGCAGGCTTAAGTGCGGTTGATTGGGTTGTGCCCTTCACTGAAGATACACCACAGCGATTAATTGCCTCGTTATTACCAGATATATTGGTGAAAGGTGGTGATTATCAAATTGAAGAAATTGCTGGTGGAAAAGAAGTGATTGCCAACGGCGGTGAGGTGCAAGTGTTAACGTTTGAGGATGGCGTTTCTACCACCGGAATCATTGAGCGTATAACACGAAACAAGTTAACCTAGCATTTTTGTGGTTACCTCAATTTTTATTTCAGTAAATGTAAAATGTAGTCGTTTGCTAGCCCCATGAGTTAATCGGTAGGCTAGCAAAGCGAGCAGTTTTTTCAAACGGATACCAGCATGTACGAAAGTTACTACGGACTTAACGCTAAACCTTTTCAGTTAACACCAGACCCCGGCTTCTTTTTTGCCAGTAAGTGGCACAAACGCGCCATGTCGTACCTTCAATATGGGCTGTCGCAGGCTGAAGGGTTTATTGTTATCACAGGTGATATTGGTACAGGGAAAACCACCGTCGCGAATAGTTTGCTGGCTGAAATTCAAGACGATATTTTCGCGGCCCAAATAGTCACCCCCAAACTGTCGCCTGATGAGCTGGTAAAAATGGTGGCCTCAAAGTTTGATATCAACACGGACGGAAGAAGCAAAGCTGAAATCTTAAAGATGCTTGAGGTGTTCTTATACGACCTAAGCACCCAAGGCCGCCGCGCATTACTGCTTGTTGATGAAGCGCAGAACTTACCGTTAGAGTCTATTGAAGAGCTGCGCATGCTGTCTAACTTTCAGCTTAATGGTAAGCCGTTAATACAAAGCTTTTTATTAGGGCAAGAAGAGCTGCAGCCTATTCTACGAGCGCCCAATATGGAGCAGTTCAGACAGCGTATTGTGGCTTCATGTCATTTAGCGCCCCTCACATTAGATGAGTGCAAAGAGTATATTGAATATCGCTTGCATCATGCAGGCTGGAATGGGGAAGATTTGTTTTCAGAAGGGGCGTACGAGCGCATTTATCAGTTTACCCGTGGTGTGCCCCGTAAAATAAATACGCTTATGGATCGCATCATGCTGTTTGGCTTTTTAGAGGAGCTTAAAAGCTTTGATGAAGAGGCGGTAAGTGAGGTAATAGATGAAGTTAAAGCTGAAATGTTTGAGCCTGAGAGTGGGTTGGGCCATTCAACGTCCCAAACTCATGACTTTGCAGAGCACCCTGAAAACAAAACGATTATGACTCCCGGTGGGAATATCATACGAGATAGTAAGTACTATCTTGATATGTTGGCGGAGTTAGTAGATGCGTTAGACGATGCAATATCGCATAAGGTTAAAATGACGCAGTATGTAGATAAACTAATGAAGAAGAAGTTTAAAACGTACGTGCGGCTGAAGAGTACTGATAAAAGTGAGTAGAGGTGCTAGAAAAATGCGTTTCCACTCATTGTCGATAAGGATTAGTCGAAGGTATAAGTTAAAGATGCTGTAATTCTTCTATCTTTATAGTTATTTCCGAACTGGGCAATGCCAGAGTTCAAATCACCTGATTGGTCCAGAACCGTCACTTGCAAGCTTGTAACTAGGTGCCGCCCCAACTCTCTTTGTATGCTAACACTACTGTTCCAATTGTCTGTTTCTCCTCTGGCGCTTATATCTCCCGAACGTTGTTCGATATTGGCAAAGGTTATATTTGTGCTTAATGTTGTGTAGCTGCCAAGGCTATAAGCTAGGCTAGTACCAAATGAATATGTTCTTCTTAATCTGTCTTGGTCAAGGTAATCATCTTCAGCATACCGCCAAGACAATCCTAACGTTAGCCTAGAAAAGCTATAACCAGCCTGAGCATTTGCCCCTTTGCGAAGAATTATGCTGTCGTCGAATTCCAAATTTTGGGAAGTGATTTCTACAAGCTGTTCAGACGCAGTTGGACTATAGCTCAAGCTGTTAGGCTGAAAGCATTCTGAAATAGACGCTGATGATATAGGACAGACAAAAACGCCTAGACTTTCCGGATCTGAAAGCAAACGTGACGTATTCGTCACTTCTTCTGAATAAGCAAATGATGATCTAAAGTGTTTAGAGTTATAATCGATATTGGCAGAAGCTGAGTCACCGTAAAATCGTCTCCCGAACGTGGCGCCTATCGAAGTTCTGGAGCTGAGTGCCCAAGAAAATTCTGCACCAACAAAGTCCTCATCGTCTTCTTCTATGCTCGAGTTACTCCGATTAAACGTGACGGCAATGTATCGAGTTTCACTTTGTCGATAGACTAGGCCTGCACCATAGCTTGTATACTCACGGACTGTGCTAGACGTATCATCTCTATTAGAAATTTGGTTTGCTTCATGTTGGGCAGCAAATCTTAATCCAAAATCGTTGTACAGAAGTGCATCTAAAAAGGCGTCACCCTCGCGAGTTATAAAACTACCAGAGCTATTCTGCGCACGGTCGGTATTTTGGTAGGCACCTTCTACATTCCACACTACGCTTTTGACTTTATCGCCATTTGATGCGCTTCCTGAGAGGCTTATCGTATCATTATCCAAAGCCTGGCCATCGACCAATGATGAGCGCTCTGAAGCCACGTCGGAGTAGCTGGCCACACCGTTTAATGCAACCCAATCGCCTTGTTGAATATTTAATTGTGCTAAAACTCTATTCGAGCGTGTTTTGCTAAGAGAATCAGAATTACTTAGAAAATCAGATACTAGATAGTTTGCAGAGCTGGTATTCCTATAAGCAAGAGCACCTGACGCCGAGATGACAAGTAAACGTTCTAGCGGTGCCCATTGTCCCCCATAGGAATACTCCGTATAGCTTTGCTCTCCATCCGATATGTCATTACTACGCTGTAAGTACGTCAATTTACTAGACCAAGCTCCTGAAAGAGTAGGTGACTGATAAGTAGCGTTTAATGTTGGGACTATTTTAAGTGTATCAATTGAAAAATTACCCAGAGACTCAGAGCTAACGTTTTGATGAATATAATCCGCATTTGTAGAGCCGCTCAATTCAACATTAGCGTAAAGTGAGCAGCTAAAAAGTGCCGAAAAGATAGCGGCTATTGGTTTAAGGTTCCTTGTAAGAGATATAGCCAAATGTGCTCTAATCTTCCCGCTCAGAATAATAGTATCCATAATATCCGCTTCCATCGGTGTCATAATGCACTGATTTGTTAACTACAAATCCAATTGCCATATCAGGGTTCAATCGTTCTACAGACATTTTAACGTCACTAAGTTTCGCTTTACCTTCCTCTACTACAACCACTGCTTGACCTGCGAAATTAGCTAAAATAGCGCTTTCATTAATACCGATAAGAGGAGGCGTGTCGAAAATAACGATTCGATCAGGGTATCGGTTAGCAAATTCATCAACTGTTTCATGCATTTTATGACTAGCAAGCATCTCCGTAGAAAGGTGATGCGAGCGACCAGCAGGAATAATTTTCAATTTGTCGATATTGGTAGAGTAAAGTACCTCAGAAATATCGTCGACCTCACCGACAAGATACTCCATTAACCCTTTGCGCCTTTCCAAACCTAATGTGTTTAGCACATTAGGTTTAAGAACGTCTGCGTCAACTAACAGGACGGTTTTATCTTGTTCTGCTGCAATACTCAATGCGAGGTTTGTCGCAGTGAATGTTTTACCTTCAGAAGGGCGACTGCTTGTAACCATTATTATATTAGGGTTATGAAGGGTTTTAGCGAGTGGGCCAAAAGCGTTAGCGAGTAACTTTCGCTTAATTTCTCGGTACTCTTCGTTAATTTGCCTACGCTCACCAGAAAGAGAGATGTGACCATTACCGCTTAGCCTCTGGAGATTAATTTTAAAACTACTTTTGGGGGATGTAGTCTCTGGCTTAGCAGCGTCAGTGGCTTCAAGTTGAGGTTCGGGAACGTTATTACTTGCGCTTTCCTCATTCGAGTTATTTGCTAAAGCGTTTTTCTGTTTTTGTTTTAACAATGCTTTTTCAATTGTATTAGACATTAGAAAAACCTCTCGATTAAATTAATATTCATCATCTCTGCGGCCACTAATATACCATATTGCAGCAGAATCATCCCGCAGGACAAGGCGAAGATTAATAATCTAAATTTGTTTTTTTTCTGAATGTTCACAATATTCAAATGGCTGACCGTTCCCCAAATTGGATAATCAGATAGGCTGTTTAATTGTTTAGGTCTAATTAATATAGGGGAAAGTTGACTCACTAGAAACGCTACGCCTACACCAGAGCCAAAACCAGCAAGTAATACTGCGGTGTATAGGATGAGTCTATTTGGGCCTGAGGGCGAACTGGCGGCAAGAGGCGGCTCTATAATACGAAACTGGAGTTCTTCAGCAGAAACCTCTGCCCGTCTTGAAAGCCCAGCGGCTTCTCGGCGTGACAATAATTCTTCGTATTTCTTCTTCGTTATTCCATAGTCTCTATTTAGCGCTGAAGACTCGGCTTCAATCTGTGGGATTAAGTCGACTTTAGATTCAAGCTCAGCAATTTTATTTTGTAAATCTGTCTCTTTTACCTCTAATGAAGCAACCTCGCTTTGAAGTTTACTCATTTCAAGCCGGATTTCCTGAGTTAGATCATTAAGGGGTAATTGGTCTTCTTCGTCAACACTTGAAAGGAATGCATCAATTTCTCGTTGGCGGGATTTTTCCAGACTAGATAAAAGCAAGTTAGCTTCAACCACATCGGGATGTTTTTCAGTAAATCTTAATTGAAGGCGGTCTAATTCTTCCTCCAGTTTTCGGATACGGTCATCATACCGTGTTTTTAAGCCTGAATTTTCTTGGTTAGATACAGCAAAGCTATCCGTTGCAGATGTTTTCTTGATTTGTGATCTAAGAGAATCTACCTGTTGCTTAGTCTGTTTTATATTCAAGCGAGTAAGCTCAAGTTCTGCATTGAGGCTTTGAAGACTGCTATAATATGTACCAGAAAGGGGAAGTATATTGTTGTACTGCCGTTTGAATTGGGCGAGTCGCTGTTCAGCTTCACTTAGTCGGCTTTCATATTCAGCTATTTGTTCTTCTAAGAAACGCCCCGCAGTATCAGTGTCTCGGCGGTTGTTTCCTAACGAGCCTTCTACAAAAAGGTCTAACGTTTCTTGCACAACCCGCTGAGCTGTAATCGCGTTAGCATTAGCAAATGAGATGTTATAGATATTGTCCCTGCCAGCTGAACGCAAAACAATTGATGAAGATAGTTGGGTTACTAAGTCTTCAAACTCTCGTTCTGAATTAGTGGTGATATCTAAATCACTCTCTCTGGCAATCGTTTCAACATTGGTTCTGCTTAAAAGCGTCCTAGCCATCATTTTGACTTCTTGATCGGGGTTGGACTGAATAGCAAGACCTTTCAAAAGTGGCTGGAGCACCGAACGGGTATCAACGTAAACCTTTGCTGTAGAGGTGTATTGATCGGGCAAGTTGGCAACCATGAAGAAGCCAATCGGGCAAATCATCCATGACATAATAATGACATGACGTTTCTTAATCCAAATCCCTTTTAGTAAATCTAAAAATTGGAGTAAGGTTTGTTGTAAATCCTGCATTTAAATGTTCCGTTTACTACTTAGAACTAAAACCAAGCTTCTGGAATAATAATTATATCGCCAGGGAGAATGTCTACATTTTGTTGAATGTCGCCGCTTCGAATTAAGTCGTCAATACTTAAGGAAAATGTGGATTGCTGACCATTGATCACGCGTACTAATTTTGCGTTATTACCGTCGGCAAACTCAGTTAATCCGCCAACAGCTATCATTAAATCGAGTAATGTCATGTGTTCAGTATAACTGACCGCGCTTGGGTTAGTGGCTTCCCCAATAACTCTTACTTGCTCACTTAACGGGCCAGAAAAGTTATTAACACTCACGGTAACGCGAGGGTTATTAATATAAATTGATAACTGTTCTTCAATTTCGCGAGCCAGCATAGAGGGCGTGCGTCCTGCCACATCGATATCTTCGACCAATGACGTGGTTACTTTCCCATCAGGTCTAACAATAAACTGACCGGATACTTCAGGGTTTCGCCAAACGAAAATGGTTAGCGAGTCGCCAGGGCCGATTAGGTATTGATATTCATTTACATCGGTTGTTAATGATGCTCTGGTGGTAGCTTGGGGGAGAGTTGAAGTATTCGAGCACCCAACAAGTATTGAAACTAGTAAAAATGCAAAGCTTAAATGCATGTTTTTTAAACGAAACATAAGAGATCATCCTACACTCATTATGGTTAAATTGTAGCTTTCGGTGTTTACCCTACGGCAAATCTCACTATAATGCCAATAACAATTCTAGTCTATTAGAATAAATCCCTCTATGATGGGGATTAGTTCGTAGTATTAAGGGGCCAGGGGTGGCAGTAAATAAGCGAAATCAAAATAAGCGCTCTAATATTCTTGTAGTAACAGAAGCGCTACTTATAGCTTATATGGGATACATTACGTACTTTATCCTCACACAGGTTGGGCTTGTTTCGAAAGTTCCACCGGAAAAGCTGATCATTAACGTAGGTTTACTTACTGTATCGATTCTTCTTTGCTCACTGTCTGTGGGTCTGTATGAAGCAAAACTTAGGGAAACTTTTCGCGGCATTATAAGACGGATTTTTGTCAGTGTGGGGCTAAGTTACTTCCTTGTTGAAATCGTCAGTAGGGCGTTGTTCGATAATCTGGTGATGGATGCCTATTTCCTGCCGGCTGCCGTATTTTCGATTATCATCACACTGGTCATTTTTCGCTACTTTACGAACCGCTTAGGGCTTTTAGGTTTAGGTAAAGTTCGTATAGTGGTGCTAGGGGCGGGTGAAAGAGCATCAATTATTGAAAAGCGGATGCGTCGCGATGTGGATAGAATCGGATTCGAAATGGTTGGGTTTGTGCCTATCCCTGGTGATAACCGAGAAGACGGTATTCGCAGAGAAAAAATCGTTCACATAAAGGTGGATGAGAACTTTCAGCAGTTTATAAACGACAATGATATTGAAGAAATTGTCATTGCGTGTGATCAACGTCGTGGCACCTTGCCCGTTGAAGTCCTTTTTGAATGTCGCCTGCGTGGTATTGAGGTTACCGAATTACTCGACTTCATGGAAAGGGAGACGGGGCAAATTGTAGTAAACTTGATGTATCCAAGTTGGGTTATCTACTCAAATGGTTTCCAGAGCCAAAATTACCTCAGAGATGCGCTTGACTACAGCCTTAACGCTTTACTGGCACTTTTTGTGTTTATATTTGTATGGCCAATCATGCTCACTACTGCACTCATCATCTATCTTGATGACGGTCGACGCACCGGGGTATCGGTGTTTTATGCTCAAGAGCGAGTTGGTTTAAATGGGCAGCTGTTCAAAATACTGAAGTTTCGAAGCATGCGACCTGATGCCGAAAAAGACGGTGCTAAATGGGCAAGTAAAAATGACGATCGAGTAACGCGAATTGGGCATTTCATTAGAAAGTATCGTATCGACGAACTACCTCAATTACTTAATGTGTTTAAAGGTGAAATGTCTTTCATTGGTCCTCGCCCTGAAAGGCCTCAGTTTGTTGAGCAGTTAGTAAAAGAAGTACCTTATTATAACCAGCGCCATAATGTTAAACCCGGGTTGGCTGGTTGGGCGCAACTCAATTACCCCTATGGGGCAAGTGTGGAAGACTCCATGGAAAAGCTTAAGTTCGACCTTTATTACGTTAAGCATCAAAGTCTTCTACTAGATATTCTTATACTTATCAGAACTGTTGAAGTGGTGTTATTTGGAAAAGGCAGATAGCCTTCAAATATTCAAATAGGGATTAAGAGTATGCTAGCAAGGAATGGCCTAATTGCGTTTGTTACAATGGCTACGGTCATATTGGGTTGGGCGTTATTGAACTTTCCCGTTATGAAGACATTGTGGGATAACGGCTTTGACGACGGCACGTACTCTCACGCTTACTTAATACCCGTTATTATTTTATATCTGATATACACTGCAGCTGAACAGCAAAAACTGATTTTTAGAACAAAAATTAGTTATGGATGGTTAGCTGCAGGCATTGTTATTGGTGGTTTATTTTGGATAAGTGTCTGGTCTCAAATTAGCCTTCTGTATTGGTCATTGTCCCTTTCGCTGCTTATTCTTTTGAGTTTACAAATTTTTAGATTGAGTTGGTCGCTCATATTTCCCCTCTCGTACTTAATTTTCATCTATCCCTTTTGGGGGGCATTCGCCGGCTTTTTTCAAGAACTTTCTGTATTTATGGTGACATTTATCATGTCATTTACGGATATTCCCGTTTTTGTAGAAAATGAATTTGTCACTATTCCAGCAGGTGTATTTGAAATCGCAAGGGGGTGTAGTGGTTTGCGGTATATCATCGTATCGCTTGCGATAAGTTCACTTTACGTATTTCTTTACCTTAGAACATTTAAAAGCGCTTTTATCTTCATATTGTTTGCAATCGTAGGCGCATTAGTAACTAACTGGCTAAGAATAGTTTTCCTTATTCTTATTGGAGATTATACCAATATGGAAAGCTCTCTAATGACTGACCACAACAACTTTGGTTGGTATATCTATGTTCCCGTGGCACTAATTCAGTTTTATCTGGGGGGAAAATTAGAACAGGCAGACGAAAGAATGCGTGTAATCAATCCCGTCACCGAGGTATCACCTGAAGCAGCAGAAAAAAATTCGCCACTAACGGCAACAGTAGTAATAGCAACAGTAATGATTCTCTGTTTTTCATCATATGCAGCGCAAATGTCTATTCAAAATAGTACCGTCCTACCTGAAAATTGTGAGGCTGAGTTTGATACCCGAAATCATATCAATTTAGACGTACTCAATTACTCTTTTGTCTGCAGCGTTGCCAGTGATGTTAATAACGAGCAAAAGCGTGTCTTTTATTTCAATGCCGAAGAATTAGATAACAAAGCATCATTCTACTTAAATACCATTATACCTAGCGACCACACGTCAATATCGAAAGTGATTTCTGACGGGGAAAATCAGGTAGTAAGTCGTGACAAGGTGGGGGATTTTTGGCTTATTAAGTATGTTTATATCATTGACGGCCAAACGTTTTCTTCTGTACGGAATTTTAAACTTGCTCGAATTAAAAGCGCATTGAAAGGGGTTAATACTCATCGTTTGGTGGTGACCGTGACTAAATGCCCCGATGATTGCTCTTCATCGAGCGCTACATCCTCAAAGAACTCCCCACATGCCGGTTTTTAAGTGATGGAAGTGCGCATTTTAGACTCAGAACAACAAATAGTAGAGAGCAAGGAGTCTTGGCAGAAGCTTTATGCTAGTGCAAGTAACAGCAATGTTTTTCTTAGTTATGAATGGATAACGACATGGATAAGTGTATTTAAAAACTGTGTGTCGGTATTGGCGGTAGTGACAGTCTGGGATCTTGATGAGCTAGTATGCTTATTGCCTCTTTATAAACGAGCAGGGGACCGCGCTGGCGTATTCTGGTTTGTAGGTAGCGGAGAACCAGAAGCTGCAGAAGTATGTAGTGAAGGCCTGGATATGCTGTCAGCTCGGTTAATTAGTACCGAGATTAACCAACTACTCAAAAAGGCGATTGACACTATTGGCCTTAAGAAATTAGTTGTTTCAAACTCAACAGAAAAAAATCAAGTTAGCATGATGTTTGAATATTTAGGGTATAAAAACCTTAAGGAGTTCAAAGGGAATCGGTATTTTATTAATACCGGAGATAGTAAAACCAAGCTCGAAAAAAGAACTTTCCGCTATCTTAAGGCTGCTGAAAAGCGTGGTATTACCTATCATGTTGTAGAAAATGTTTCGGATTTAGAGCTTGCCTTTGATGAATTGAAGCGTCTTCACAATACAAAATGGCGTCGACCTGGACACCCTTCTATTTTTGACCACCCGTTATTTGACGCCTTTCACAATAGTGTTTTGCAAAAGCTTTTAGCAGTTGAAAAGTTGTCTTTAATCGCTATAAAAAAAAATGAACAAACGATAGCGGTTAATTATTCAATGATATCCGGTGATGACCTAGTGTTTTACCAAAGTGGAGTAGACACCTCTTTTAAACCCAATATTTCTCCAGGTATGCTTCTGCATTGCGCTCAACTTCGACAGGCCCGCATATTAAACCTAAATAATTATGACTTTTTACTATCAATGCCTCCTAGCTACAAAGAAGACATTACGGAATATAAACAACCCATTTACAGCTTCACTTTTCATAAGTACAGCACTACATTTTTCTTCGAGTGTTGGCGAACCGCTATTATGAAAGCATTAAGTTACCTAAGAGTTCGAATCTTAGGGAGAGTGTCATGGTAAATAACAAAAGTATGCAAATGAATAGTAATTCTGCCAATCATGCCTCTTTCGGGTTCTTCCTACTTGCGATTTATACTTTTTTACTGCTCGCTCGTCCTCACGAATGGCCGTTATTTGATATTGAATTTCCATTATTGAGAACGTTTCTGATACTGACGTTTTTCTCCTATTTAGTGAGCTTCAGGCCGAAGATTTGGAATGTCCAATGTACGTTATTAATTCTACTGCTTTTCTCTATGTTGCTATCAGAAATTCGTGCTTTTCGCTATTTTAGCGACCTGAGTAAGTTAATAGAATGGGTTAACGCCAACATTATTCCGTTTATTCTCTACTTCAGTTTACTGAGCACGGTCAAACGCCAGAATGTGATTTTTTTCATATTTTTAAGCTCGTCATTAATTATGGTTCAGCACGCCTACAGCCAAATACAAAGCCCGACAGGCCAAGGATGGGCTGAGTCAGTGGTTTACCGTTATGATGGTGGTGGGGAGGCTGTTCAGGCACGATTCGTAGGAAGCTTTAATGACCCAAATGACATGGGTATGTTTCTTGTCATGAATATTCCTGTTGCTGTGTATTTCCTCTTAACAGGCAAAGGCGTGGTGACTAAAGTGGGGGCGCTGGCCTCAGTCTTAATGCTATGTATGGGAGTATATTGGAGTGGCAGCAGGGGCTCACTTCTAGGGCTTTTGAGTGTTTTCTTTTGCTTGTTCTACATAAAATTTGGAAAAATTAAAGCCATAATTTTAGCGTCAATTAGTATACCGGGTGTTCTCCTTGCCATGGGCGCGTTCCGTAAAATCAGTAAGGATGACGAGAGCGCCAGTCAACGTTTAACCGCATGGTACGAAGGTATTCAAATGCTTAAACATAGACCCTTATTTGGCTTCGGGAAAGAACGGTTTTTAGAATATCATTCGAAGGTTGCACATAATACTTATGTCACGGTAATGGCGGAGCTTGGAATATTTGGATATGTCATGTGGGCAATGTTTATGATTACAGCCGTTTATATGCTTTTGAGTGTTATGAAATGCAATGATGTTAGCCCTGGTCATGAAGAGGCGCTTAAAAAAGAGCAAGTCTTAAGCCAGTACTTGTTGGTTGCTTTAATTGGGTACGCTGTTACTGCGTTTTTCATCAGCCGCAGTTATATTATGGTCGTGTACATTTTTGTCGCCATGGTGGCAGCCATGTATTATCGAGTTGGAAAAATCACCCCACTTGCTATGTCCGCAGCCATAATAAAAAAAATATGTGCATTGGCAATAGCAAGTTTAGCAGCGTTGTATGTAGTCATTAGAATATTGCTATCACTGTAACTGTAGATGAGAACAATCAATTGAATCAACTAAAAGCTAGTGTCATTGTTGCTATGTACAACGGTGAAGCAACAGTAGAAAAGACGCTTAACAGTCTCTTAGCTCAAACCTATGAAAGCTATGAAATTATTATAGTGGATGATGGCTCCACAGACTCATCCAAACATGTTGTAGAAAAATACCTTGATAGCCACAAAGTTCGATATGTCTTCAAAGAGAATGGCGGAGTAGCAGCCGCGAGAAATGTAGGCATTGAGTACGCGGAAGGGGATATCGTTGGCTTTTGTGATCAAGACGATCTATGGAAGCCAAACAAGCTTGAAAAGCAAATGGAAGCGTTTGAGCAGCACCCTGATGTTGGCGTTGTTTACAGTTGGATTGAAGTTGATAGAAACGGTGATTTTAGTATTAGTAAGCCGCGCTTTGAGGGTGAATGTTTTAAAGCCTTATTAATGCAAAATTTTATTTCATGTTGTACTGGAATGGCGAGGCGAAATTTACTTCTAGAAATAGGAGGCTTCGACGAAAGTCGAGAATTGCATGGTGTTGACGATCGGCATGTGTGGCTTCGGTTAGCAAGAATTACGCGCTTCGGCGTAGTGAGTGAACCCTTGGCAACTTACGTAATCCATGGTGCCAACTACTCACTCAATGAGGCAAAAATGCTTACAGCAGATTTAATTTGCATAAGTAAAATATCCTCAATTAGCGGTTTAACTGAACAAGAAAGAGCATGGTGTAAAGAAGCTAAGTACCGGGTTTATCGTCACTATGCGAGCAACTTTTTCTATATCAATGAGCTTAAAGAATGTTCCTCTTGCTATTCAAATGCATGGATGCTCAAAAGATACCGAATAGATTTATTAATCACATCCTTGATTCTAAAAGTGACGCCTCGCTCATTATTGGTGTCTATTAAGAAAATGAGAAAAAGAATCAAAGGGGAGGTGGCATGAAGCCAAATGCGATTGTAGTGGTCGGTATGCACAGAAGCGGGACTTCTGCCGTTTCGGGTCTTCTTTCCGAACTGGGTGTTTTTATGGGAAGTTCTTTGTTTGCACCCCAAAAAGGGGTCAACGAAAAAGGCTTCTTCGAAAACTCCTTACTTGTGGATCTTAATGACAGGCTTTTGGACGAGCAATTATTATCTTGGGATCACCCGTTAGCGCTTTGCATCACCCCTGAAGTCGCGGATTCTTTGGCAGGTTATAAAGCTCAAGCTCAACATCTTTTAGATAAAGATTATGCAAAAAAAAACCTTTGGGGTATGAAAGACCCAAGAACTACCTTGCTATTGCCTTTCTGGAGAGAGGTACTCGACAGTAAAGGAATCAAAATTAATTTTGTTTTGATGTTACGTTCACCAATGGAAGTTCATGGTTCGCTTAAAAAGCGAGATGGATTTTCTATTAATAAATCGATGCACCTTTGGCTAAATTATACGCTTTCTGGTTACATCGGAGCTAAAGGGCTGAACCCTTTCATCCTTAAGTATCAAGATTTGTTAAATACTCCAGATGATTCAGCAAGAAAAATATTTGAACATTTCGAAATATCTACTGGGAAAAATACCCCAAAGCAAAGTTTTATAGATAAAAAGTTAAAGAATCAAAAGGCAGTAGAGGTACCTAATGAGCCTCTTGTTCACCTTGCAATGGAAGTCTTTGAAATACTAAGTAGTGACGTGGTGGATGAAGCCCGCCTAGCCGAGTCAGTTAATGAATATAAAGTTTATTTAGCGTCTTTGTCGGGTGTGCTTTCCGAGCATTTGAATGCGGTCAAAACAGAAGAGGTTTATTTCAAACGTCACTTTTTAGATGCCTATGAATCTATTTGGTGGAAGCTAAGTTGGCCGCTCAAAAGAATTGAATCGTTTTTAAGAACCAAATATTGAGAAAGCCTGCCATGGAAAAAGTCACTATTGCTATTATCACTTGTAAAAGGCCTATTTGGTTAGCTCGGTTACTCGACGCTCTACAGGAGCAGGTATTTTCAGAAGATCTAACGCTTTCTATTTTAGTTGTCGATAACGCATGTGATAAAGAAACAAAGGACATTGTAGATAAGCGTCGTTCTGGCCGTATACCAATCCATTATGACGTTGAAGGACAGGCGGGCATTGTATACGCCCGTAATAAATGCGTTTCTATTACAACATCCATGAATAGCGATTATTTAATATTCATTGACGACGACGAATGGCCTAAAGAGAAAACTTGGGCTTCGGATTTGGTTTTAAGTGCCAAAAAGTACGCTGCAGATATCGTCACAAGCCATGTTATCTCGGTTGACGAAGCTGGAAAACAGAACTGGGCTACTGAAATTCTTTACCCAGCACCCGTTCAAAGCGAAGGACAGGAGTTAAGTGTTTTCTACACCAATAACTTACTGTTGAGTAAACACGTACTGGCTAAGATGTCACCCTGTTTTGATGAACGTTTCGCGATGACAGGGGCAAGTGATTATCATTTTGCGCTTAAATGTACCCATGCTGGGTTTAGGTGTATCTACACCGATGCCCCAGTTGTTGAAGAAATGCCTTCAAGCAGAAAAAATATAAAGTGGTTTTGTCGTCGCGGATTTCGTTCGGGGATCGGCTTTACACGTTCGCATATTTTTGAGGAATCGCTTTTAAAAGCTGTGTTAAAGAGCAGTATTTTGTCTATTGTCCGCGTGATACGCGGTGTTTTGCTAATAGTTAAAGCGTTATTTTTGCGCAGTAAAGGTACGCTTGTTGATGGGTTGTTCAGGGTGTGTTCTGGCGTTGGTACCTTTATGGGGCTATTTGGCGTTAAGCACGAAGAATATAAAAAGATTCATGGAAAATGACCCGTGTACTGCGTCGTTACGCGACTAGCTATTAAGCCCAAACACCATTAAAAATAGCCA
Source organism: Alteromonas sp. 38 (assembly GCF_902506055.1). NCBI lineage: Bacteria > Pseudomonadati > Pseudomonadota > Gammaproteobacteria > Alteromonadales > Alteromonadaceae > Alteromonas > Alteromonas sp. 38. Next base: position 3,217,457 of record NZ_LR733300.1, on the reverse strand, counting down.
CTAAAAATATATCGGGACCGAAAATAATGATTCTTGCTTTATGTCGCGTAGTTAGCATACTCCTACTTTGTATAGTATTCGTGGTCAGTGGAGCTTTTATCCTTAATATAGAGCTATTTGATATTTTTTATTTTCTCGACTTTCTACCAGACTATGTTTTGCTTCTACTGTGTGTTCCTGCGTTAATATTTCTCGGAAAGTCAAAACGATACCTGGTCCCCTTAGCATTACTTGCCATATTCTTTGCTTCACCTTTTAACTTCTCTTTTTTCAGTAAAAAAGCTACTGCAGCGATAGATTATGAAAGCCAACTCTCAATCGCATCATACAATGTCGCTCAACGTGTCGAAAAAGCAGAATTGTACAATTGGTTCATAGAACAAGATTTAGATATTCTTTTTATTCAAGAGGCATCGCGTCTAGGTCAGTTCAATGTAGGTGAATATGCCGGTGTTTATACTAATTGCGTTCAGCGCCTATGTATCTTATCGCGCTTTGAACTTGAGGAATTGGATAGTCTGGATAGAAAACCCTTGGGCGGATGGGGTCGGTTTGTTTCATTGCACAGTGCAAAAATCAGGGGGGATTCAGTCCTGTTAGCCAATGTTCATTTTGCCTCGATATCTAATTTTGGGTATAGGTTCAACACGTTGAAAGGATTTGAATCAAAATTATCCTTATTTAAGGATGCAAAAGCTGTTGAGTTTGGTCTAGTTCGCGCTTTATTAGATAAATGGACCGATAACGACGCAGTGATCATCGCTGGGGATTTTAACATCACCGATAGAAACTACCAATATGAACAGTATTGGGGGGATCTATACAATCTTTTCGCCGTTGGCGGCAGTGGATATGGCTCAACGCGTAAAAATAGGTTGGTGAGCCCACGTATAGACCATCTACTCGTAAGCAAAGCGTTTACGCCTATTCATTCCGAGGTGGGGGAAGATATGGGTAGTGATCACTTACCAATCCAAGGGATTGTAGTCTTGAAGGGAGTCGAGAGTGAATAAGCTGAAATGTACTGTCTATGCTGATAATAACTCAAATCATTTGCAGCAAATCTATACGGGCTTAACCATGCTGCATCGCCAGGGTAGGCTCAAGGTATCCATGCGAGTTGGGAAAGAAGCACGTAAAAGCACTGTGCCGTTCAGCGTTCAGCCCAACATCCTGCATATCGAGCTGGCGGGTAAGAAGTTGTGCTTTGATACGTCTGATAGTGCCGCAATTGACCTTGAAGCGTACGCACTGACTAACCATTATTTTAAGCGTAGTTTTAACCCATCTTTAGAGCCTGAAAATTATCAAAAGAACGTATATCCGTATGGATTAAATTACTTAGTGTATCCAGATGGGTTTGACCCATTTGGATTTAAACGTTGTGCGCTTTTTTACAGCACCAAAGAGTGGAAAAAAGAGTTAATAAAACAAGCGGATTTTCTAGGGAAAATACATTTTAAAGCATCAGTTTCTAATATTAGTTCTACCCCTGTTTTAAGAGAACAGGCTAAAGTACTTTTTTTAGCTCGCCTTTGGGACACTGAGATCGACAGTTATTTCCAAATTAGCGACCAGCAAAAAACGCAAAGAGAAGAAATCAATGTCCAGCGTGCTAAGTGTATTGAGCTTTTAAGAGATGAATTTGGGAGTCGATTTACCGGAGGGTTAATTGCAACGGATTTCGCAGTCAAGCAACACCCTCAATTAGTGGTTGATAACGCTGGTCTAACGACAAAAAGTAATTACCTGCATACCGTAAAGTCTCATGATATATGTATTGCGTCCACGGGTCTTCACGGCTCTATAGGATGGAAATTTGGTGAGTATATCGCTATGTCTAAATCAATTGTTGCAGAAAAAAACTTAAATTATGTTCCTAATTTAGCTGAAGGAAGTCACTACCTAGCGTTTACTACAGCACAAGAGTGTGTAGACCAAGCCATTAGGTTAGATGAAAGTACTGACACTAGGTTTTCTATGATGAAAGAGAATCACCGCTACTATGAGTCTAATTTGAGACCAGATGCCCTTTTAATGAAATGTTTTGAACAAGTGCTTTAGAAGTTGAGATAGTTATGGCAATTAAAGTAGCAGTTTGTTTTTTTGGAATAACCAGAGGTGTTTCTACTACATATAGACACATTGAAGCGAATATATATTCTTCTATAGCGACGCTCAATTTTGAACATAAAGTGTTTGCGCACTTCTTTGAGCAAACACGTGTTGAAAACAGTAGAAGCGGAGAGAAGGGCGCTATCGACCCTAACGATGCTTATTTACTTTCTCCTGATGATATATGCTTTGAGCCGCCAGAACTATTTCTAGCCGATTCTACTTACAAGAATGTAATAAAGTTTGGTGACTTCTGGGAAGATGAGAACAAGTCTATTAAAAATCTATATCATCAGCTTTATTCAATGGCCTCAGTGACTGATAAATGCCTTAAATGGCAGCCTGATATCGTATTGTTTTTACGTCCCGATTTGCATTACCACGATGACTTCAGGACCATCATCGAGCAAGCAAGTAAACGAATTCATAAAAACTCTCTTGCCCTACCTAATTGGCAGCATTGTGGTGGTTATAACGACAGGTTTGCTGTGGTCACTGGTGATGAGGCCATAGCTGCCTATGGGAAACGATTTAATAAGATACTTAAATTTTGTGAGGAAACTAAAAGTCCAATCCACAGCGAAAGATTGGTGAAGTTTTCTACATCCGCTTTTGATGTGTCTTTTATTCCTTTAAGAGCATCAAGGGTAAGATCCGATGGTAGCGAAGTTCAAGAGCTATTTTTACATTATAAGACCATGCTATTTTCGAGGTGGTTAGAAAACGTTAGTAGTGTAAGTCAGCACTATAGAAGAAAAATAGTATGGCTCTACCAGAAATTAAGATTCGGTGACCCTTATAAAGGTCTAGATTGAATACGCGATTATTTGGCGTTAGATAAGGTCTTTATATATGTATAAAACGAACGTAACATTGTGTAAATTTAATTTTACGAAACCTAGGGGATTGGATTCGTGAACAATATCCCAAGAACGAATCATTTTATATGGCTGCGATATTTAGCCGCATTTTCAATTGTGTTTTCGCATTCTAAGCAATTTGATACTGCGCCACAGAGCTATATTGACGTAGTCGCAACCCTGACGTGGTTTGTTCCAGGAGTGCCTATTCTTTTTTTTATCAGTGGCTTTCTCATTACGCTAAGTTCTTCAAATAGTGACTCACTCACAGCGTTTTTTGTCAAAAGGGTGTTGAGGGTTTACCCCCCATTATGGGCAGCCTTTAGTGTTAGTCTTGTATTGATTTTTACGCTGGGTATGGTCGATTTGCATGGTCAAGATTGGCTGAAATTCCTGCTTTGGAGTCTAGGACAACTGACCGTAGTGTTTTTCTATCATCCCGACTTTTTGAGTCATGTAGGAACTGGGGTGCTCAACGGTAGTTTGTGGGTTATTCCCGTTATCCTTCAATTTTATTTGGGGCTGCCGTTACTAAAAAGGCTAGATGCTTATTGGGTGCAAAGAGGAAAGACACAATATATCTATGTAGTGCTGATACTATGCGGGTTATTTAATATGGTATTTCACTATTTCAATAATTTTTACCCCAACAATGTGACCAAGGTCATACATTTTTTAACTTTTTTACCATGGTTGTTCTTCTTTATATTAGGGTATGTGTTTAGTCGAGACTTTGTTCGATTTAGACGGCTGACCCAATATGCGACCCCTTGGATTTTGCTGCATGTGATGTTGTTTATATCACTTGCTTGGTTAGGGTTCAGGTGGGGACGAAACGATATAAATCCAATATTATTTACTGTACTCGCTTTCTTTATTGTCAGTATTGCGTTTAAGGCGCCGTCAACAAGTACTTTGTTCAATAAGATTGAGAAGGCTATTGCTAAAAATGATGTATCCTTTGGTTTATTCGTGTATCAAATGGTTGTTCTAAATACGATGATGTTCTTGGGTGTTTTCGAAGACAATTGGGCGGCAAGATTAGTCACCTTTTTGATTGCTACCATTATGATTTCCTCAGCCAGCTTGATTTTTTTAGAAAAACCTCTTCGCCATAGAAGAGACTGGTTCATCAAAGTTTTATCAAGTCGTAATAAGCTGTCAAAGGGTGTGGAGAGTAAATAAAATTAACGCCACATAGATTAAATAATTTTGTATGCACAATAATTAACATATAGTGCAGTAAAAAGGACTGGTCAGTGAAAAAGATAGTTTTATATGGTGCCTTCGATAGATATAATTATGGCGATAATTTAATGCCTATTTTGTTAGAAAGTTTTGTAGAACAGTATTTACCAAACTTAAAGCAGACATATGAATTTGAATACGCGTCGATTACTCGCTCGAATCTGACCAATTATAAATGCCTTCCCACGACGCCAATCGATAAAGTGTTAAAAAATTTGCAGTCGGGCTCGGTAGTCATTGTGGTTGGCGGTGAGGTAATTGGTGCAAGTAGAGATATTCTTTTCCTTCATAGTTTTGAAAATAAAGCCACATACTCCATTTTTAGGTCGCTAAAGTGGAGGTTCCCGCGCTTATATAAGGCCCTAGCAAAATTCTCTTTTAATAATGTGAGTTCGCTTCCATATGTTTTAATTACCGATGATTTCCAGGTGTTTTTTAATACCGTTGGTGGCCGGGTGCAGGTTCAGAGTGAAGAACTAAAAGATAAAAGTGTGAAAAGCCTTACGCAATCAGGACATCTTGCGGTAAGGGATAAAAGAACAATGAATGCAATGAACGCTTTTGTCGAGCCGTTGTTGGTTCCAGATTCAGTGCATATTATTACTAAGTTAATTACGGATGACTTCCTAGCAACGCACCTCAGTCAACGTATTGCCGAATTTAAAAACAATAGTTATGTTGCGTTTCAAGCGTCCCCGATAAAATTATCATGTGATGAAGATACCATCATTGCGGCAGTTAAAAAATTAAATAGTCACAGTAGTGCTAAGGTTGTTCTTTTGCCAATAGGCTACGCATCTGGTCACGATGATTTTGAGTTACTAAGTCAAATACACAGCAAACTGCCTCAGGAAACGGTTTTACTAACTGATTTAAATGTCTGGGAAATCATGTACGTTATCAAAAATGCATCGGCGTTTTATGGTACTAGTTTGCATGGGGTGATTACGGCATTTGCTTTCGGAAAACCACATTATTGTATCAATAAGAACATCGACAAGGTTAATGCGTATATCAAAGATTGGTCCGTCGCACCATACAACGAGTCAATTGACTTAGTATCAATTGAGACAACGTTTACTCAAATCCCGGATCCTGTGAAGCTACAAGACAAAGCTGAAGAGCTTGCGGAACGTGTGGTTATTAATAACAAAAGCATGTTTTCTAAACTACTGCCGTAACGCAATCACTCAGTATTATTACTTTTACAGTTTTAATTGTACTTTTTGCTTTATCAAGGCAATAAAATCAGGTGGTAAAAAGAAATAAGCGATTAACGGCACTAACGTGCCGTTAATCAAGGCTGCGGCTCCAATTAACCCAAGCCAACTGTTTACAAACTGCGAAACATAGCTCGAGCTAGCTAGCGCCAATAGACACAAGGTAAAAGAAACGATAAAGCAGATGTCCATTTGCTTTAAAGATATAGCATTGTATTTCAAAAACGCTAGCCTGTAGAGAAAAAATTGCGTGAGATACGAAACAAGGGTGAAGCTGATAGCAACACCTATCGTGCCATATTCGGCTCCTAAAGTGACGATTAGGGTTATTGTGAATATCGAACCTATTAGGGATACGTACATTAAATTTTTGTGGTTCGCTTGCGCGACCAAGATATTCCTAAATATCATCGCATAGGGTCTAACAAGCAGTGAAAATGCCATAATGGATATTAGTAATGAGGCTTCTGCAAAAGTGTCTCCCAACCATACCTCGATAAATGATTGAGAGAAAATGAGAATGTTAATCGCTAGCACCAAACAGGTTAAAAAGCATAAGCGAGCAGTTTTAATGATGTACTCACTCATGTTCCCGCCCCGCGCTACCAACTTGGTAAAATAAGCAGAAAATGCATGAAAAATAGAGTTGTTAAGCGTGTCTGCATGATTTATTAGGTTTTGGGCAACACCAAATATGGCGACGGCCTTAACGGACATAATATTGCTAATGAGTATGGGGGCAGAGCGCTGATTTATCATTCGGGCAAAAGCCATGATGATAATATATTTGGAAAAGTTAAAGAGCTCTAATACGCGACTGAGGCTAATATTACTAACATTTAAACTCCAATAAGGATAAATTTTTCTCGCCACGCCAATCTTCAATAGGTTAATCGATACATCCGTTAAAACGGCACAATAAGCCATGGCTACAACACCATGGTGTCTTCCTATATAAAATATGAGTAATGACTTCACAATGACATTCAGTGTCGATAGGGCCGCATCAGCATCCACTCTCAAATGTGCAGAATAGATTGCATGGATTGGGTTCATGCTAAAGTCCATTACAATCTTCAGCGCGAAAATTAAAGCGACTTGCATTAAAGTATCTTGATAGTCATTTTCTAACCCCAATACATGGGGGTAATTAAACACACAAATAGCAGACAGTGCTGATACGGTTCCCAAACTGAGAAACAGCAACAAAGACGTGGTAAGAAAGGCGTTTGCCGTATCTTTGTCACCTTTCTCTAAGTGTAGGGTAACAAATCGTTGAACCGCTGCGGGGAAACCGAGTTCAATAATGTTAAAAAAGGCCATTACAGAAAGTATTAAAAGCCATAAACCATAGCCGTCGCTGCCAATACTGGTAATAATGCTGGGGGTCAGTATTAGCATGGCGGCAACAGTGACTATTTTTTCAATAAGAGAAAAGAAGCCAGAGGAAAGAAGACGTTTTTTACTCAATGTAGTCAGTACCTATCGATTCAAATTCAGTTCGGTGTGAATTATTTTCTGGTATTGCGGAATAGTTCACGCAGCCGTTTAGCATTTTCAGTTGTCATTTTGAGCTCTTCCGGCAGCTTTTTCTTGCCCATTAAGGTCTTTTTAACATTGAATTTTGATTCTATGACTTTGGGTCTGCTATATCGGCCATCCCAACAGTCAATCAATGCGCCGATATCCAAAGCAATACCACCTTGCCTTTGTATTTCGGCACAATAACCTTTTCCAATCAAACCTGCTGCAACTAAATAGGGCATTCCAGGATATTTCACGTTTATCTCATTTTTTATTCTATTGAAATGATCTGGGTAATGTGGAATGAGAGTTCCTACTTGCCTAGCTGATTTATCGGGAGTGATGTGTTCAATAACATTGATGCTTAATGCTTTTCTGAGTTTTTCAGGAATATTGACACGAGCAGTAACCACGCCAATTTCACCTGCTCGTTCAAGCAAGTTGGTCAGCGCGCCTGAAAGAAAATAGTCAAAAGGGATCCACTGCGTACATAGCTTCTGGTGAGAGTAAGCATTGTATTTGATTGCTTTATACAGTTTGGCAATACGCCTAGCATCGGAATAGCAAATATTTAACTCGGTTGCGCGCAGCGTAAAGGCTTGTTTAAACGCCGCTAAGAAAATCTGCTCATCGTTTTGTTTAAGTAAACCTTCATCAAACGAGACGTCCAATACATCATCTCTAATACCAATTATATTCGTGTTATCGATGGTTTTTTCCAAGTTACTTTTCAATATGGAAAGCTGTTCGATGGTCGCTTTTTTGCCCACATGTTCTGACAAATATTCAATATCTTCGAGTGAGCACTGCTCATCAAAATCTAATAAAGCACCTTCTCCATCACCGAGACGAATAAAGCTGAAAGGTTGCTTGCTTTCGAAAGCTTCGTTAACCGCAAATTCAAAGTCAGAGTAAGGTACTTGAACCAAAGAGTTGTATGCTGTCATTGTTTTATTTCTAATAAAGATTGGATATGTTGCGCTGTGTTCGCCCAAGTAAGGTGAGAAATGGAAGCGCGTATTGCATTGCACTGCCATTCGGTATTCTTTGCCTTCAAGATGGCTTCCTTAACTCCTTCACCACTCAGGGCGTTGATGAAGACTCCGTTCGTGTTTTCTTGCACAACCTCTGGTATTCCTCCCACCTTTGTAACAATCACAGGTGTGCCAGTTGATAGAGACTCCATAACGACATTCGGGACACCTTCTCGATAGCTTGGCAGAATTAAAGCGTCTGAATCATGTATGAAACTCATTAAGCTATCGTGGGGGATAGGGCCGACTAGGTTTACGCTGTCGGCAACACCTAACTGGCTTATTCTTTCTTCAAGATCCTTCATCTGTGCGCCGGCGCCCAATAAGTTCAAATTTATGGTGCAGTTCTGTTTTTTCAATAATGCGATGGCGTCAATCAATTCAAAAATGCCTTTTGTCTTTATGACTGAACCTATAAATACGAGTTTAATTTCAGCTGATGTGAAGACGGGGGAGGATCTTAAGGTAAATGACTCGAAATCGACGCCATTGTAGACGACTTCTGCATTTACTCGCGATGTATGGCTGTGAATGGCGGTGACCAAAGCCTGGCTTTTACCCGTTACAAAGGTGGCTTTTTTAAACGCCCATTTCATCTGACGTTTATGAAGCGGTTTCGTCATTAACGCATTAATGTCGCTCCCTAAACTCTCAATGATAAGTTTATTACCTACCAAGCCTTTAAAGAAAGCCGCACAAACACCTTCGGCATAAGCCCAACTTGCTATCACTCGATTAGCACTTAATATCCAAAGTAATGGCTTAACAGAGATAACTATGGAGATTCCAAGAAAGAGGGGGTGTAGCGAGGTCATCACCTTTGGAACGTAAAAAAAGGGGAATAAGCATGTGTTTTTATCAGTGCGATATCCATTAACCAATACTTGCTTTAACCATGTAAACCAAGGTACAGGAATGAGTTTTTTTATGTCGTAATGCTCTCTTAGATGTTTAGTTTCTTCCAGGTTGTAAGTTGCTCTTGTCTCTTGCCAAGGGAGAGGGTGCAAATTGGTGAAGAAAAGTAGAGGTTTCTTTTTGCTCATGAGTAGTAGCTCTCATATAGCATAGATACACTGTCAATCGAGTAGTTATTTGCGATAAAACGGTAAGCTTTTTCGCCCATTTCTTTCAATTCTTTTCGTTCACCATTTAAGTTGTTCAAATGTTTAAGCCAGGTGTTCATATCATTCCTGTCATAAATATATCCATTCTCTCCACTATTAATAACAGCACTAATATCACCTACATCGGTAGATAACGCGGGTATCCCTCTAGCCATTGCCTCGAGTAAGGACATGGGGAGACCTTCTGTAGTGGAGTTAATTAACAATAAGTCCTTATCATCGTAAATTGATTTTTCGTCCAAGACTGCGCCATGGAATGTCACAAATTGCGACATTGCCAACCTCTCTGTAAGTGTGGTTAGCTTTTCAAGCTCTGGACCATTTCCGTAGACATGTAAATGGCTAAATTCGTGTACCTTTTTGGCAGCAAAGTTCACGATAAGTTGTTCAATGTTTTTTAATGGCACTAGGCGAGAAACAGTACAAAGATTAAGTTTGTCACTGTGTCCTACCCTAAGAGGGGCCTCTGCCACTTCTACACCATTTTTAACAACCTCGACAATGCTTGAGTGCCAGCCGTAGCGTTGAAAAATCCCAGCCTTTATAGGCTCAGAAACCGCAAATATTTTATCTAGATATATAGATGCAATTTTGTGAGAACCACGTAAAAAGCTTATAGGGGGTTCGACCTCCCCATGAATAGTGTAAATAGTATTTTTAAAAAGTAGTAAGGGAAAAATGGGGGCGAATGCTTTAATAACAGCAGGTGAATGTATATGTATTGATGAGTATTTTAATAAAACGATTATCAGTTTGAATAGACGTAGGATGATATTCCCATTCACATTGACCACATCAACGTTTTCCGATTCGATACTTTGCTGGAATGCATCATCTTTGTTTCCAAATGATAAAACTGAAACGTCTAGCCCTTTATCTTTTTGTCTCGACACTAAATTTTTCACGCATTTTTCAGCACCGCCAACTTGCAGACTACTTACGCAATGGATAATTCTCATTTTTAAAATTTCCTGGCATAACCGAACATCTGCATCAAATCGGCTTCACTCATTCCAGGTGCAATTGGGAAACGATGTAAATCATAAGGTGAAGAAGAAGGGAGTTGATTTATGCCTGGTTGAAAATTAAAAGCTAATTCATAACCATTGTTTTTAAGACCGTCGACAACATTATCATCATACGTAGAGCGGTTTCCTACGGGGTATGAAAACGCTGAAATCTTGCATTGTAAATTGGATTCTAAAAGCGCTTTTGAATGACTAAGTTCGTAAAATAGCTCATCAGTGGTTAGCTTGGTAAGAATATCATGGTTGTGGGAGTGAGCACCTAGTTCCATACCATTATCTATAAGTGCTTGTAAGTGACTCCAGTCCATAAACTCAGCGGCAGGGTACAAACCTGAATGGTTGAGATATGCTTCTAATTCCTTGATTTGTTCTTCCGCGGTGCTTTTACAGTGCTTAATAGATGCCAACACAGCACGGATAAAGTGATCACCATCATGCTGGTTAATGACCTTTTCAGACCACCCAGAGAGTTTGATTGCTTTTGGGTCATAGGTTTTAAGTAAATACGCTGCTTTGTCCCACCAAGGAGCAACGGTATTTCCTATTAATCCTGTTGCTATGAAAAAGCTAGCAGTGACATTAAGGCTTTTGAGAATTGGGAGAGCATTGCTGTAATTATCTATATAACCATCGTCAAACGTAATGCACATCACTCTTTCATTGATGGTTTCGTTAATACGAAGGTACTCGCGAAGGGCGCTCAAACTAATTATTCTAAAGTGTTTCTTAAAAAATGCGAGATGCTGCTCTAACTCCTTCGTGGAACAAGAGTAAACACAAGGGTCGAATTGCGTATCTGCACTGTCTCCAATTCGATGGAAATTAACACTGTATAAGCCATTTGGTCTAGATGACCAAAAATACTTGTTCAGCCCTAACAAGTTTCCGAATTTTTTCTTAATACGAGACATCGTCAAACTTAAAGCCGCTTAAATGATGGGGAGGGTAAAATATAATCTCTATAAGCATTGGGGGTCCCCTCTTCGCCTGCTTCTGCAGCTTTGATTATATTGTACATTTCTCGAGCAGAAACATAATGAAGTAAGTAGTTTTCGCCATCATTGTATTTCTCATTAAGGTGACGATGCATTGCCTCGACAGGCTTCCCTAACAGCGTATCCATATCCCCATCTTGCGCACCGTGAGTGTGAATTTTTATAAATACCCACTCAGGCTTCCCTTTTACATGTATACCTTCGTCAACCCACAAATCGACGCGGTTCGGGGTCGGGGGGAAGGTATGTCTGACATCAGAATTTTCAATTTGTGGGAAAATCCCTTTTTTTCTAACCTTCCAATTCAGTCCTAAAATGCCTTGGATAAGAAGTAGGTCGCCCCACGCTCGTCCGCCTTTTTCAATTGGCTTGCCGGTTTCGTACGATTTCGGTTTTTCAGGGTCATCTTTTGCGTAATAAATAGTATTGAGCATGGCAGGCTGAGATGTATCGGGAGAAGGGAAAGTAAAATCCGCGTAGCAACCTGTTTCATTTAGTACAATTAGTTCGTCATTGACACCACACCAATGACCTTCAGGGTGTGAGTTGTCCAGTACCCAGTTACCGTGGATGAATGCGTAGGTGGGTTTTCCTGTTTGGGGATCAATACTTAATGCGTTGTGTTCTTCATGAAGGCATTGCGCAAATCCCGATAGGGTTTTCCTTAAATTGTCACTGGTATCATTTTCATGATGTAGATGGATTTCAATTTCGCCAAAGCCTTTGGCACAAAGGTCTGAGATTTTATCTAGATGTTCTTTTCTATATTCTTCTTCTGGGTAAAAAAAACTATGTTTGGGATGGCAACCATCTGAATCAGTGAATTTCGACGCCATCAATGGATAATCAGTCATCCAGCGGTCTACACGTTTCCTTTCTAATTCTATGTTGTCTTTATTAAGCCATTGGGGTTCATAATGGTCAACGAAGCAAAACATGACATGCTTCGTTCCTGACGGCTCTGGCGATGATGTAAATTGACTCTTGGTATAGTTCCATAGCCAACTTTGCATTTTTTTCTTTTTAATAATGAAAATAAAGGCTGCTATGAAGAGTGTGAGTAAAATTAGTGAAACAACTGCAATCATCGAGATGTCCTTTGCCAAGTAGCAGATAAATTGCTTGTTAGATATCTAATGTAGCCGCGAAATAGCGAAATATTCATGGATACAAAAAACGTTATTAATGATACTAAACCACTAACAATAGGTATGTTTTTTAAAAGCTTAAGGCTTCCAAGTAGCCATAGGCAATAGAATGCAACCTGGGCGCTAAAAAGGTAAGTGTAAATCGAATGGCTATGCCAAAGCAAAGCGAAATTTGTAGATAAAGAGATGATCATAAAGTGCGGTACAAACCAACGCATGACTTTATGGCTTATATAAGAAAACCATCGCCATTTATATTTAGGGTTGAGTAACCAAGTAAGTCTGGCAAAAGCTTGGTAATTGCCTGCACCAATACGTATACGACGATTCGCTTCTTCCTGCATGCTCGGGGCTATCTCTTCTATCGCTTTTGCTTCTGGCGTGTAAACCACGGATTGGTTTTGGCGTGCGACATTCATAACAATACAAAAGTCATCGATAATCGTGTTACTTGGCAGTGGAATATAAAATTTAGTTTTGATGGCATAGATACCGCCATTCGCTCCCAGTAGAGCATCTAATCTTGATTCATGGAATTTAAGCACTTGTTCATACTTCCAATAAAGATTATCTTTATTGTCTCCTGAATGTGCATCAACGAGTACCAACTCTCCACACACCGCACCAACCCCTCTTTGGTTTATAGACATAACAAGTTGAGTTACCGCGTCTTTTTCAAAGGCGGTATTAGCATCTGAAAAAATAGTTACTTCTGATGTAACCCGTTCCATCAAATCATTTAATACGTTAATTTTGCCTCTGTTCTCATCGAAGAAAAAAGTACTCAGCCGTGGATCGTCAAAAGATGCCAATATGGAATTGGTATTGTCCGTACTTCCGTCAGATGCAATGAATATATTGATTTTTTCTGCTGGGTAATCCAGTGAGAGTAAGTTTTCTACTCGTTCTTTTATACATGATTCTTCATTGAATGCAGATATAACGATGGTAACTGAAGAGTTGTCAGATACGTCAATACGACGTTCTTTTTTAATCAGCGTGTAGCGTGTGTCTCTAACACATTGAACCAAGGCGCTGACCAAAATTAATATAAAAGGATAGATAACATAGCTATAGATAATAGCCAAAGAGACAACCCAGAATAAAATTTCAATATACTTCATTTATGCTTACTTTGATTTCGCGGGAATGCCAAGTGCAGTCTTGTTAGACTCTACGTCTTTTACTACTACTGCATTAGCGCCTACTTTTACATTATTACCCACAGTGATTGGGCCAAAAACTTTAGCGCCAGCACCAATAAATATATGGCTTCCAAGAGTGGGAGACTTTCCTTTTTCATCACCCATTACTACACCGCTTTCTAAAGTAATATTGATACCACCCTTTACTTTAGAATTTATGACTACGCCGATAGGATGCATAATGACAAAACCTTCGCCGAAATCTGCATTTACGCCGATAACACAGCCATTATAAACTCTATTTATATGTTGAATTATCAACGCGACAGGTGCCAAAAATTTCGTCTGTGCGCACCTTGCAGCCAAGCGGAAAAGGATATTAGCACTAGTTCCATCAGTAAGACACGTCCTAAATAATGAAATTTCAGCGCCATCTTGATGAAAAATTTCCTGTTTTCTTTTTAAGTCGGATTTTATGAGTTGCAATGTAGATGGCATGATTACGTGTCTTTACTTTCTTCTAAGATCTGTTTTACTTTCTTAAACATGTACTTTTGCAGAGGGTTTCTGTTTCCCCAAGGTCTCCATGTCTTTATCAAGTTATTTCGGTATGCATCAAAGTGAAGACCTCGTGGAGCGCAGACAACCTCACCTCTATCTAATAGTAGTTTCAGTACATTGGTACACAAAACCCCAGCAGCTAACGAAATACCCATACACGTTGAAGGCACCTTCTTTTTCATAAAGTTCACGGATGAATTTTGAACGAGATAATGCCTTTGCTGTACTGATGGAGAAACGCCTATTACAAAACGAACGATGTTATCTTCGAAGTAGTTTTCCTTAGTCGTTTCGTCAGCATCATGGGGGGCGTCAACCATGGCAAAGTATTCGTCAAACGACATACCGCCGGGTTTGAAACATAACATTGCGGTCCCCATCCCCATTGGGGCGGCAGTAATGGTTGGTATTCCTAATTCATAGCAGCGGCGGAAGACTTGCCTTCTTATTTCTAAAGCGAAGATATCCAAACTGTCTATGTATACATCAACACCATCTAGGAAGGCCTCAAGGTTTTCGGGCGAAATCCCTCTATCAAAATTCTTAATATGAGTGTCGGGATTAATGTCTCGTAACGTTTTTTCCATCACAACTGATTTTTCTTCACCAATTGTAGATACAAAAGCACCGGCCTGACGATTGAAGTTGGCGTAATCATATTCGTCTAAATCAGAAATGTGAAAGTTTGAAATGCCCATTCGAGCACATACAATGGCGTGATCGCCTCCAACACCACCTAGTCCGCCGATGGCTACTTTTGTATTCTTAATCTTTTCCTGCTCAGCTTCTGTTACCCAGCCGATATTTCTCGAGAACGCTTCGTTATAATTGAACATGAGATATCTCGTCTTATTAATTATTAAAGATTTGTCTGAACCTTCAGTTCGTCAATCCTACGTTCGTGCTCTTGAGTTTTTGGCTTTAATTGCGTTAATACCTTTCGGGCTTCGCTGTCATTTTTAGCTTTCAAAAGTGCAACAACGTAATCGATACCAATATCGGGGGAATTAGCGCTAGTGTTAAACGCATTTTCAAGTAAGGCTAACGATTCATCTATTCGGTCTAGTTGCAGTAAAATTTTACCACGGGTTGCCATTATAGAAGGGTTCTCTGGAAGTATAGCTTGAGCTGTATCTGCGTACACTAAAGCGTCTTCATATTTTTGTGCTTCACTCAAAAGCCACGCTAAATTGTTTAGCACAAGTGGGCTCTGTACTGTTTCATTTTCTACAAGGTATTTATAGTGAACAATCGCCTTTTCTGGGGCGGAATAAATCTGTTGATTGGCGGCAAATAAACGAATTTTATTGTGGTTTGGCACCATTGAAAGATGTTTTTCGCTGAATGCTAGCGCTTCAGCTTCTTTATCAGCCCTAAATAGTGCGGTATACAGAATAGACGCGACTTCTTGGCTTTTTACGTTCTGATAAACTCTCTCGATAACATCAATGGCTTCGTTGTACTTGCGCTGTGCGATTAATAGTTTGCTTTGAACTGTTAGCCCTAGTTCTGAGCTTTTAATCGCTGGGCTGAGTGAGTCGAAAACGGTAGCGGCTTTTTCAATATTACTATCTAAAATTAAAATTCGAGCTTTAATCAGTTTAAGTTGTGTTTGTTCAGGGAATAGTGAGATGCCTTCTTCCACGAGTTTAAGCGCGCCTTTGTAGTCTCTTGTGATTTCAGCCAATTCAATAGACTTCAAAAAGGGTTTTGTGCTTTTCTCAAGTGCCCGCCATTTTGCAAGCGCCTGTTCGGCATTTGCAAAATCTTTTTTCTCCCAATAAGCATCCGCTAGCATCATCCAGAACTTAGGTTCGCTTTCCGCCTCTGACTGAATATTTGTTAAGACAGTAAACTGTTCATCTGTTTTATTTAGCTCTGCCAGAGCACCCGCGTAAAGCAATGCATACTTTATTTCATCTGATGAGTTGCTCGCTTCTTTAAACGGCTTGAGCGCAGCGTCGTAGTTTCCAAGTTCGTTTTGAATTTGAAAGTGTCGCATGAGGACTACCATATCAAGAGGGTGGTATCCCACTAACGATTCAATCTTAGCTTTAGCTGAGCCTTGGTTGTTATCGCGAATGTCTTTCTCAACGAAAAATAAGTTTGCAGAAATGTGTTCAGGTTCTAATTCAAGAATTTTGTTATAGATGCCAGCTACCTTATAGGCGTTGCTTGTATGTGAGCTAGCTTGCGCTTGAATGTGTAGTGCCGATACAGTGTCGGGGTGAGCATCTAACCAATCTACTGCCAATTGTTCTGCGTTATCGAATTGCCCTGCGTTAAGATAGGCGAACGCTAGTACAAGAAAAGATTTCTCGGAATTGGGATCCTGCTGAAAACTGTTCTCTAACTCATCTATTCCAGTATCCGAAGTGAGTATTTTTAAAAGGCCAATACTTCTTAGAAGTTCAGCGTCTTGTACATCATCTGTGTTTATCTGTTCTATCAGGCTTTTGGCTTGCGCAATTTCACCTTCTTGAATAAGTAAAGATGAAGACTTTGCTAAATAGAGTGCTTCGTTGACAGGAATAGACCTAATATCATCCAAAGAACCATCGCTGTCATTGCTATACCCTAATTTAATCTGAATGATGGAATATAGCTTATGAGAAAAATGCTCAGGTGGTAAGGTTTCTACTATTACCTTTAAGTTTTGATATGCCTGCTCTAAATTGTTTTCGTAGTAATTTGCTAACGCAGCTAAAAGTCGGGTGACGGAATTTGAACGACCATTTTTAATTGCGGTATCAAGGTAAATAAGCGAATTCTCAAAATCGTTTTTAGAAAACTCAATCGTTCCTTTCAATTGATTAAAATAAGGATGATTAGCAGAAAGTGACAAGAGTTGATTAACTAAAGGTTCAGCTCTATCATATTCTTTGTTATTTATTAATGCGTCTGCTAACTTTAACTTAATTTTGTAGTCATTAGCTCTTTTTTTAAGCAAATCTTCTAAGGTTTCAATAGCAAGGTTCCAATTTCCATCGACTGCTTCCAAAATAGCTTTAAACTGAAGTGCTGCGATAAAGTCTGGTTGAGCTTCCACACTTTTATTAGTGTATTCAATTGCATCACCAATTCTATTGTTTTGAACGGCTAAGTAGCCTTTTGCCAGTTGGGAGATTTTTAACGATTCATTGTCAGTAAGACGAGAAAAGCTAGCTGACGCTCTGAATTTTCCGCCACTGTTGTACGTTGCAATTGCCTTATAAATTTCTAATTCAAAAAAGCTTTCAGTATTCTCTTCAGTGTTTTGGATAGATAATCTTTGTAGTTCGTCGAATGATTCAAGCCATAAGAATGTTTCAGCAAGGGATACGACACCATTAGGAGACAGAGAGGTGCCAGCGCGCACAAGCTCTTTTCTCGCCGCAGAATAAAGGCCTTGCTCCAAATAAACTAAACCTAAGGACTCCCTAGCCGTCAAGTTATTTGGTTCTTCTTTAATAACGTTTTTTAAGGCTATTGACGCTTCTTGATACTTGCCTTCTTGTTTTAGTTGTTCAGCATCTAGAAGTACTTCATTAGTCGATTTAGGGCTGCACGCAGTAAGATTCAAGAGTAGGAGGGAGGTTAAAACCGCTAATTTAACTGAAGTATCCACATTAATTTCCTTATTATTTCTTTACACTAAACTAACGCATCAGAATAAATATACAAGATAATATGAATAATTAAATCGCTATAGTGTGAGTATATCATTTGTTAAATGATTAAAAAAAAACCGCTCTAGCTAGAGCGGTCTTTAAATAGATTACAATGTAATCAGAATTTTACTTTTGACGGCGTCTGCGTGCAAAACCGAACATGCTCATAAGGCCAAGACCAAATACAGCAACGGTTGATGGCTCAGCTACCTGGAAAGTAACTGCTGCAGTGTGGTCATCAGATACTAAAACGGTAGTGCCGTCAGCGCTAACTGCTATAGGAGCAAGAATGTTAGCTTCTAATTCAGCGATAGAAACTGTTTGCGCAGCGCTCAACACGATATCAGTCATCGTATCTTCAATGTACTCTTGGAAAGAAGTGAACACTGTGCCAGCAAGGTTAGAAAAGTAAAATACTTCTTCGCCTGCAGCAGTTAAGCTTGTGTCTGTCACTAAGCTTTCAACCACTTGCTCACCAACATTAATGCTGCTAAAGCTAAACATGGTGCTCATTAACAAAACAGGGCCGCTTAAAAAAGCAGTACCTGAATCTTGGTTGAATGGGTCAGATACATCGTAAGCGTAAATATCAAGTGAACCGCCAGTGTAATCAACACCAACACCAGAAACTAAATCACCATCGAGGGCAAGGTCAAACGATAAACGTGTTTGAGAAAAAGGGAAGGTGCTGAAATCAACGCCTAAGCCACCTGGTGAAGGCGTGTAAGTGAAAGTGTTCTGGATAGCTGTACCATCTAAAACCATGTCAGCGAAATCGTCATAAACTGGAGACGATAATTGACCGCCAAAATCATAACCGATTAAAGATATACCAGCACGTGTAGTCACTTGACCAGCATCTACGCCAGAAGTAACAACTTCAGTGTAAGAATCATAAGAAAGGTCAAGCTGCTCGATAGGACCTAAAGGATTAACAGTCGCATCGTCAGACAAATCAAGATAAAAAGGGGTAGCTGCGGCTTGTCCACTAAGCACTAAACCCGCAGCTGTAATCGTTGTAAGTAGTAACTTTTTCATTTCTGCTCTCCGTAAGTATGCAGCGATCTAAATATTGCATTTCTACAAAGCAGTTAGCATGCCACTATTTAAGTTGTTGATTTTGTTGGGTAATAAGTTTTGTCGAAAAAGATCTGTAAATAAACTCGACAATTCTATCTGTGTTCCTAGCCGATAGGTCATTATTCGCAACATCATGTCCAAGTGAGGCTTGAATATGCTTAAACATAGCCGCAAAGCCTTTAGGTAGGTTCTTATGTAACATCTCTGGTGTTATATAATAAGCGGCACGCTTTCCATGATAATCAACTACTGGACCAATTTGTTCGAATTTTATCCCAATGAAACGCATTGAACGAGCTAGTCGCGGCTCCATCATTACGTAGGTATGCTTAATCCCCGAATTGATTGAAATAGATGCAGCTGCCAAATACAACCCGATAGCAATAAAGGGGAAGCATCGAAGTTCAGTTTCCGAGTACGTCGAGGTATTGATTACACCTGTAGATGCACCATCAAACTTATCGCTTTTACGACGGCGAAATTCTTCCGGTACCGCTAATCTAGATACTTCACAAATTTCGTGGCGCTTAAAATTTGCTGGGTTAAGCTCAGGGTGAGTTATCGAAGAGGGACAATATTTTTCAATAGGTAATAACTCATCTTCTTTTTGCGGACGAACGAGTCGAACCGTACCAGCAAAACGATGTGTCTTTTTATGTTCAATCATGCAAGCCGTAGAGTAAGCATCAAACTCATCAATTTCTAGTTTTGATTCTCTTTCCGGTTCAAAGCCTTCTTCTACGCAGTAAACTTGATGTCTAATGCCGTAAGAGTGTTCCTTTAACTCCTTATTGTTTGCAACAAGTGGTGTCAAATACGCAGAAAAGTGCGAAGAAATTTCTCTGACCTCTTGTAATTTTTGATATCCACTTAATGCTTTTGATATTCTACTTTTTTTCCCAAAGATAGTTTGGATCGTAGAAAGTAATTTCCTTTTTTGCATGTTTATTCGTACCTATTTATAAAGACCATACATCCAGAAAGGCTATAAAGGTATCTGCAACCTAAGCAGTGCAACATCTAAGCAGTATAGATTGTATTCCTAATATTATGAACGTATTATTTTTGTAGTTGTATTTATTAGTAAATATAAGTGAAACTGTTAGTTATATCTTTCCCGATGTCTACATTGATATCGATTAACCCAAAGGTGCATCGTGAAAACAGACTCGAAAAGTAGAGGCTTAATGCTATGCGTACTCACAATTGCTTGTATTTTATCGACACAAGCGCTAGCAAAAAACCTCGTTGAGCTGACGAAAAGCTCGGTAAAATCTACAGTGGCTATTGCACTCCATAGCCCTTTGAAACACACAACACCTCAAATTAAAGGGACAGGTTTTATTGTCGGCGATGGTAAACACGTTGTGACAAACTATCACGTTGTTGACGAAGAGCTAGACCCTACTATAGTCGAACATTTCGTTGTAATGTTGCCAGATGGCAAACAAGTACGCTTCGATAAAGTAGAAATCCTGGCCATTGATGACAAGCATGATTTAGCGTTGCTAAAGGTGAATAATCCTTTCCCCTCGTTTAAATTAGCCAACAACTCCTTGGTTGATGCAGGTACGGAACTAGCCATTTTTGGCTATCCATTGGGAGGAGCATTAGGATTGTTTCCTGCTGTACATAAAGGCATAGTGGCAACCATTACGCCTGATTATATGCCTTCTAATAATGCGAGATCGCTTACCGCGAAAAGTCTTGATAGACTTAAGAATCCAGATCTAATTTATCAATTAGATGTGACCGCTTATCCAGGTAATTCAGGAAGCCCGGTTGTTAATGTTGAAACAGGGGAGGTGTTTGCGGTCATCAATAAAGTTTACGTTAGAGACAGTAAAGAAAGTGCGTTAACGCATCCTTCAGGCATTTCTTATGCCATTCCAATCGAGCACGTTCATGCACTGTTAAAGCGTGAAATGGAAAAATAGAAAATAGGACTTTTATGAAAATTCTCGTTACCGGCGCTGCAGGCTTCATTGGTGCAGCCGTTTCTCAATATTTAATTAATCGCGGTGACGATGTTGTTGGGATTGACAACATTAACGATTATTACGATGTCGCGCTTAAACATGCAAGGCTTGAGCAAGTTCAAAATTCAGCGGCAGGCCAACGCTTTACGTTTATTAAGATGGGTGTTGAAGAACGCCCTGAAATGGCTGCCTTATTCGAAGATCAAAAGTTCGACAAGGTGGTGCACTTAGCGGCTCAAGCAGGGGTACGGTATTCAATTGAAAACCCTAATGCTTATGTAGACGCCAACTTAGTTGGCTTTATGAACATACTAGAGGGATGCCGCCATAACAAGGTCGGTCATTTGGTTTATGCATCATCAAGTTCTGTTTATGGTGCGAATGAAACAATGCCGTTCTCAGAACAGCATAATGTTGATCACCAAGTAAGCCTATATGCTGCCTCTAAGAAAGCGAACGAATTGATGGCGCACACGTACAGCCACCTCTATAATCTGCCTACCACTGGATTACGTTTCTTTACGGTTTATGGCCCTTGGGGGCGCCCTGATATGGCGCTATTTAAATTTACTAAAGCCATACTGGAAGGTAAAACCATTCAGGTATACAACTTCGGCAACCACAGACGAGACTTCACCTACATTGATGATATTGTTGAAGGGGTTATTCGCTCGCTTGATAACGTAGCCAAGCCAAATGAAAGTTGGGATGCAAGCGCCCCAGATCCTAGTTCTAGTAAAGCGCCTTACAAGGTTTATAACATTGGCGCACAAACACCCGTGCATTTGCTTAAATTTATCGAAACCTTAGAAGCCTCACTGGGTGTTGAAGCGAAAAAAGAGCTTTTACCATTACAACCTGGTGATGTTCCAGATACCTATGCGGATGTATCATCATTGGTTAATGACACAGGCTATAAACCGTCGACGTCTATCGATGTCGGTGTTAAGAACTTTGTAGATTGGTACAAAGACTTTTACAACATCTAAAAATCCAGACTAAAGCAATTCCTAGCCAGTAGATGCCACTTTGAATGATTGAAAAGCGGCGCACTTTTTGGGAAGAAATTCTTTAGTGGTTTCGTAACCAAGTTCAAATAGATGGTTCTTCATTTCAGCGGTTAACGCAAAGTCTACCGCTGAGATTTCCCCTGTGTTGATAACCACCGTGTTATGCCAATATTTAGCGTTAATATATTCTCTTGATATGGCAGTCATAAAGGTGCGTATCAACATCGATAGATACTGCGGTAGCAATAGCACGCCTTTCTTTATTATCTTACGTTTTTGAATGGCACTTTGAAGTCGAAAGCACACTGTCGGCGTGCCATCATGTTGCCAATCCTCAAACAAGGCATCTTCAGATAATATTGCGCCGTCTACCAACAAGTGTTCTTTGAAAGGTTTAAATGAAAAGAGCAGAGGGATAGACATGGAATAACGTACGGCCTCTGAAACCTTCATGTCCGGCGTATTCTCTTTTCCAAATAATACAGGGCCGCCACCGTTTACATCTGTGGCTAATATAGTGAGTGCGATGGGAAGCTCGGCAAAAGTCATACCTTCAAGCTTATCATCGATCCAGCGTTCAAAATGATCTCCCGACGACAATCCGCCTTCTCGCAATAATCGCCACACAGAAAAAGCGGTAAATTGTTTAAAGTCGGTGGCTATTACTAACTCACGCATATCTTCAATACTATGACCTTTGGCGTACATCGCTGCAATGATTGAGCCTCCAGATACACCCACAAGGGTTTTGATTTCGACATTTAAGTCTTTGAGTGCTTTAAGTATGCCTATATGGGCACTAAGCCGAGTGCCTCCGCCAGACAAAATAGGCACGATGGAAGTGGGTATCTTAGCAACGGGTACCGATGAAGTTACCTGCATGTTTTTTAACTCCAGTGATTATAGTAAAAGCGTAGTAGAGTTAGCCGAGCCCGCCACTTTATTGGCGTGCTGGTAGAGGTACTAGTTAAATGCTTAAGCACTAATGTTGGCATTACTGTACGAGCAAGAAACGCGTGCCTAGAGTGTATTTGTAGCGGTAAAAGCGAGGTGATAAACGCCGGTAAAAATGTCTGTAACAAGTGGTTGAAAAAATAGCAGTGGAAAAGGCTAGAAAAAGAACCAAGACAATGACTGAAAGCGTTAATGAATGATGAGTTTTTCCAGTAGAGCACCAGCAAAAATGCCGAACTTATCTTATTATTAATACTCAGTAAGATAAGCTCGGCAAGGCGTTTTTACTGGCGTAGCCATAGAAATAACCACGCCGAATACACCATTTATTCACCCTGACTAATTTCGTGAGGCTAGTTTCGCTTTCATCTCGCGGCGTCTAGCGTGCAATAAAGGCTCGGTATAACCACTTGGCTGTTCTTTTCCTTTAAATATAAGGTCGCTTGCGGCCAAGAAACCAACTGAGCTATCTAAATCAGGCATCATAGGAATATACTCTGCGTCGCCAGCATTTTGCTCATCCACTAACTTTGCCATACGGCGAAGTGATTCATCAACTTGCGCTGCACTTACAATGCCGTGCTCAAGCCAATTCGCAATGTGCTGTGATGAAATGCGTAGTGTGGCTCTGTCTTCCATTAGCCCAACATTGTTAATGTCAGGCACTTTGGAGCAGCCTACACCTTGATGCACCCAACGAACCACATAACCTAATATTCCTTGCACATTATTGTCTATTTCGCGCTGTATCGTATCGGCTGATAGCGAATCTCTACTTTCTAGCAGTGGAATAGTCAGAATATCGTTAAGACCTGAGAAACCCTCGTCTAGTCCCTTCTGAATGTCGAAAACATTGACATCATGATAATGCAGAGCGTGCAAGGTGGCAGCGGTAGGTGAGGGTACCCATGCGGTATTCGCGCCCGACTTGGGATGTCCAATCTTGGCATCCATCATATTTTGCATTTCATCGGGAATAGGCCACATGCCCTTACCAATTTGAGCCTTACCTGAAAGGCCGCATCGAAGGCCGACGGCTACATTAGCGGTTTCATAGGCTTTAATCCACGCCATGGTTTTAAGGGTCGCTTTTTCGGCGAAAGCGCCCGCAAGCATAGACGTATGAATTTCATCGCCTGTTCTGTCTAAGAAGCCTGTATTAATAAATACAACGCGAGACTTCGCTGCATTGATGCAGGCGTCTAAATTAACACTGGTGCGGCGTTCTTCATCCATAATACCCATTTTCAACGTGTTTTTAGGTACATTGATGACGGTTTCTATTTTGGCGAATAGCGCATCAGAAAAGGCCACTTCTTCAGGGCCATGCATTTTGGGTTTAACAATATATATGCTGCCATGACGCGAGTTTTGGAATGGGCTGTTATTCAGCAAGTCATGCTTAGCGATGAGCGAAGTCACTAAACCGTCCATAATACCTTCTGGTACTGGCTCGCCATCGAATAGCATGGCGTCGTTTGTCATTAGATGACCTACGTTACGCACAAACATAAGGCTGCGGGCTGATAAAGATAATTGCTCTTGATTCGTTACATGTTTTGAAGGCGAGTACACTCTATCTTCATGCATAGCACGAACGATGTTTTTGCCACCTTTATTCATTTCAATGCTTAAAGCGCCTTTCATCAGCCCTAGCCAGTTGCTGTAAACCAAGGTTTTGTCTTCGGCATCAACAGCGGCAACGGAGTCTTCGCAATCCATAATGGTAGTGAGCGCAGCTTCAATTAACACATCTTTCACGCCAGCTGCGTCAGTTTTACCAATAGGGCTGGTGGCATCAATCTGAATTTCAAAATGCAGACCATTGTGAATAAACAACAATGCAGTAGGGGCTGAAATATCACCTTGATAACCTTGCCATTGCTCGGTGTTCGCAAGCGTGGTGATGTCGCCATCAGTTAAGGATATCGCTAATTTACCTGTTTCTATTTTATAACCGGTAACATCAGCGTGACTTCCTTTTGCAAGTGGAAGCATATTGTCTAAATAGGCTTTCGCTTTCGCTACCACTTTCTCGCCACGGACAGGGTTATAGGTTTTTCCGGGTTCAGCCCCATTGTCATTACTAATAACATCAGTGCCGTATAAAGCATCGTACAAACTACCCCAGCGCGCATTAACAGCATTCAATGCATAGCGGGCGTTGTTGATTGGTACAACTAATTGAGGGCCTGCCATGCTAGCAATTTCTGCATCCACGTTTGTGGTATCGGCTTGTACCTTTGTAGGCTGTTCTACTAGGTAGCCAATTTTTTTTAAGAAAGCAATGTATTGCTCACCGAAAGCGGGGTTTCCAGCCTTGTGATAGTCATCGATAGCGAGTTGGAGTTGCTCTCTTTTTTCTAGCAGGGCACGATTTTGAGGAACGAATTCTGAAAAGAGGGCTTCTGCACCTTGCCAAAATGCGTCTGGTTGAACACCAGTGCCTGGCATTGCCTGTTGGTTGATGAAATCATCGAGTTGCTCAGCAACCTGTAAACGGCCTCGTGTAATATAATTTTGCATAACTACCTCTATACATTTTCTGTAGCTCTAGTGTAGAGAGTATAGAGGCAGTTTTTTAATTTATGGTTCCTATCTTTGCCATTTTTTCAGTGAATGTTTGTGTGTATTTAGTATTCACATGTGAAATCTTAATGGCGTGAAGCAACATGGTGCTCTAGTGGTCACTCATTTCGTTGGCTACATCGCTAATTAAACGGCGTAACCAGATATGCCCTGCATCATGATGGAGTAGCGCACTCCACGCCATTTTTAACGCAATAGGGGGAATATCGAACGGTGGTTCTTTCACTACAACGCTTGGGTCGTCTTTGAATAACTTCGCCGCTTTGCTTGGTAAGGTGGCGATAAGCTTTTGCGTTTTAGCTATCTGTAATGCGGCGTGGTAATGACGTGTAAATACTCGAATAGCCCGTTGCTTGCCTATTTTAGTTAGCTCAGCGTCTACCCAACCTAGCTTCTGTACTTCTGTTGGGTCGATACCCACGCCAACACCAAAGCCGGTTTTACTCACCCAAATATGTTGAGCGCTTAAATAGCTGTCTAAGTCACACTTAGCAACAAGCGGATGATCTGAACTCATTACACAACTGAAGGTATCGTACCAAATCACTTTTTGATGAAACGACAGCGGCAGTTCTTCAAAGCGGTTAATGGCCATGTCAACCTTGCCTTGCTCTACATCGTGGAAGGTAACATCACTAGGGGTAATTAAATCTAATGTGATATTCGGCGCAAGGTCGGCTAACCGGCCTACTAACTCAAGCAGCAACGTACTTTCTGCATAGTCGCTGGTCATGATGCGAAAGGTGCGTTCGCTGGTTAGCGGATCAAAATCGGTTTCAGGCTGAATTGAGCTTTCAAGTCGGCTGAGTACATCACGAATGGTGGGTTGAAGTTCAAGTGCCCGTTTTGTTGGGGTCATTCCGTCGCTGGTGCGCACCAATAAAGGGTCTTTAAATAAGTCACGTAAACGCTTTAGCCCGTTGCTCATTGCAGGTTGCGTAATACTTAGCTGATTGGCCGCTTTTGTTACACTGCCTTCGCGCAGTAAAACATCTAAATATACCAGTAAATTTAAGTCGACCTTCGCTATATTCATTATTGTAATGCTCTTAATAAACTCAATTAGACAGGACTATTATAAAGCCTTTTTTATCTGCTGTCAGATACGCTTTTGGTCTTACTCTTAAAAAGCGTGAAAATCCCAAGTTGCTGAAAAATATGTTTAATTATTTTTTAGTGCTGGTAATGCCATTGTTTCTTGAATTTGGACATATGGCAAATTCAGATAAATTCGCTGAATAATAAAAAAAGGCACCCGAAGGTGCCTTTGAACAAAGTTGGGATACTTTGTGTTTAAACGTCGAACTGGTTCATGGTGTTATCATCACCTGATGCTTTAAGTGCACCTTCACCAGAGAAGTACTCTTTGTGGGTATCACCTAAATCTGAACCAGCCATTGCTTGGTGTTTAACACAAGCAAGGCCTTGGCGAATTTCTTGGCGCTGAACACCGCGAACATAAGCCAACATACCTTCTTCACCAAAGTACCCTTTAGCCAAGTTGTCGGTAGACAAGGCGGTAGTGTGATACGTAGGTAGTGTAATAAGGTGATGGAAAATACCCGCTTCACGAGCAGCGTCTGCTTGGAAACTCTTAATTTTTTCATCAGCAGTGGTCGCTAATTCAGTCGCATCGTACTCTTCGCTCATTAACTTAGCGCGGTCGTATGCAGAAACATCTTTCCCTTCTTCAGCCCAAGTATCAAATACTTGCTGACGGAAGTTCAGTGTCCAGTTGAAAGAAGGAGAGTTGTTATAAACCAGTTTTGCGTTTGGCACTTCCTTACGAATGGCGTTAACCATTTCAGCAATCTGACCAACATGAGGCTTTTCAGTTTCAATCCACAATAAGTCTGCGCCGTGTTTAAGCGATGTTACGCAATCTAGTACGACGCGATCGAAGCCAGAGTTGTCTTTAAAGCGGAATAAGCCATTAGGTAAGCGCTCAGGTTTCACTAATTGTCCACCTTGCTTCAATACAAGGTCGCCTTCAGATAAATCATCAGCACCGTTAACGGGGGTTGTTTTTAAGAATGCATTGTACTGAGCCGCAAGGTCGCTTTCAGAGGTTGATACCGGAATTTTCTGCGTTAGGCCAGCACCCAGTGAATCGGTACGAGCTACAATAACGCCGTCATCTACGCCAAGCTCTAAGAATGCATAACGAACGGCATTAATTTTAGCGAGGAAGTCTTCATGTGGAACCGTTACTTTTCCATCTTGGTGACCACACTGCTTTGCATCAGAAACTTGGTTTTCAATCTGAATACAACATGCTCCGGCCTCAATCATCTGCTTAGCTAATAAGTAGGTCGCTTCTTCGTTACCGAAGCCTGCGTCGATATCTGCAATGATAGGTACTACATGGGTTTCATAGTTATCAATTTGACTTTGAATAGCTGCCGTATCTCCGCCATTCGCTTTCGCGTCGTCTAGCTTGTGGAACAAGTCGCCTAATTCACGAGCGTCGGCTTGGCGCAAGAAAGTGTATAGCTCTTCGATTAGTGAAGAAACGGTAGTCTTTTCATGCATTGATTGATCTGGAAGTGGTCCGAATTCAGAGCGAAGCGCGGCTACCATCCAGCCTGAAAGGTATAAGTAGCTTTTATCGGTAGTACCTTGGTGTTTTTTCACTGCCAACATTTTCTGTTGACCTACAAAACCGTGCCAGCAACCTAAAGACTGAGTGTATTGCGCTGTGTCAGCATCATAATCTGCCATGTCTTTTCGCATGATTGCAGCGGTGTAACGCGCAATATCTAGTCCAGTCTTGAACCGGTTTTGAATCTTCATTCTAGCAGCGTACTCAGGGCTAATGCCTTCCCAAGCACCTTTTTGTGCTGCTTTTAACGTGGCGAAGTTATCAATATCTTGTTGATACTGCGACATGAGCGTATCTCCCTACTATAATTAGTTTCAATGTTGTTTTGAGATTTCGCATTGGTGCGTTCTCTTAAGCTTCCATTTAATCCTAGTGCGGCAGCTAAAATAATAAAAGTGTATATTTTGGATTGCCATCATTCATGTGGTGAATGCCGTGGGTGTTGGGAGTGGTTTCGTATCATGTATCAAAGCTCACCAATATTCGTAAGAACGTAATTTGTGAACTAACTTTTACCTTGGAGAACAAAAATTAGGCGGGTTATTAGCATAATTGATAATAGGTTTCTGAGTGCATGACGTGTAAATTCTTTTGACACTTAGCTGCATTTCAGTAAATGACAGCAGGCATTCCGAACAATTGATTTTGAGAATTAAAGTGAGTAACGATGAGTAACGGCGTCCTTTCCTCGGTTGACCAGCGCACTAAGTTAGTGGGTGAAAACAGGCTTGAATTGCTGATGTTTCAGTTGGGCTCTCGTCACATATTTGCTATGAATGTTTTCAAAATTAAAGAAGTCATTAATATTCCTAAATTCAATAGTATGCCTGGTTCTCACCAAAACCTAAAAGGCGTGATGAATTATCGAGGCAGTGCCATTCCCATCATAGATATACGCCAAGCCATTAAAATGCGCGGCGGTTCAATTGGTAGCGATGCCCACAATGTTATCATCACTGAGTATAATCGATCTGTTCAAGGCTTCATTATTGGTAAAGTTATGAACATCGTGAATACATCTTGGGATACTATTCAGCCACCGCCCAGTGGGATGGGGAAAACTAATTATCTTACTGCCATCACGCAAGTTGATGTGCAAGGTAAAAAAGAAATTGTTGAAATTATCGATGTGGAAAAGGTGCTAGCTGAAATCATTGATTATGACATCTCTATTTCTGACAAAGTGCTCGATAAAGAAATCGTTAATCATTTCAAGGACAAAAAAGTATTGATTGTTGATGATTCAAGCACGGCAAGAAAACAAGTTAGAGACACGTTAGAGCAATTAGGAATAACCATCATTGAGAGAAAAAATGGGGCTGAGGCTTTAGCCTTACTTCAACAGTGGGCGGATGCAGGTAAGCGCCCCAGCGATGAAATTCTAATGATGTTTACCGATGCTGAAATGCCAGAAATGGACGGGTATATGTTGACCTCCGAAGTTCGAAACGATCCTAGGATGCAAGATCTCTTTATTACGCTAAACACTTCTTTAAGTGGCAGTTTCAATGATGCCATGGTAGAAAAAGTAGGATGTGACCGGTTTATATCCAAATTCCAACCCGATATGCTTGTAGAAGTTGCTCAACAACGACTTCGAGACTTTCTCTCAGAAAACTAGCTACCTCTTATAATTATTCACCCTCGTGGCAGTGCTATTTCTCCTTAATACTTTGAGAAATGGGTAGGTCTGCCTTACACTAACGCCTTCAATAATAAGCATGTTCAACATTCTCGCCATCATCTGGTGAATATTTTGTGCAATGTGTGAAATGACACAATTCTTAAATGCGACCCATTTAGGATGAGGGTCGCCCGCGCCCACGTTTTTATATATGGCGCTTTTTCAGTTCTCAGGGAAGTTTCATGATTTATAGTAAACGCAAACTATTAACCACCTTAACGCTATGCGGTTCGCTTTCCGTAATGTCTGGGTGTGGCTCTACCTCAAATGAAAGTGCACAAAAGACGGATGCTCATAACTCAGCACCTAACAATATAATCATGGTGGTAGCTGATGGGATGGGGCCTGCTTTCACTACGGCTTACCGTAATTATGTTGATGATAAAAATACCCCTGAGGTTGATGCGGTAATATTCGATGATATTTTGATGGGGAATGCATCTACTTATCCAGCACAAGTTTCTGGTTTTGTAACTGATTCAGCTGCCGCAGCTACCGCATTAGCGTCTGGTGTGAAATCTTATAACGGTGCTATTGGTGTTGATGTAGATAAGCAACCTGTTAAATCAGTCATGTATTACGCGAAATTGAAAGGTATGCGAACAGGCCTAGCGGTCACCTCACAAATTGTTCACGCTACCCCAGCGGCTTATATTGCTCACAACGAAAGTCGCCAGAACTACAATGCTATCGCTGATGACTTTTTTGATGTTCGCGTAAATGGTGAGCTTGTCGCCGATGTGATGTTAGGTGGTGGTACTGATTTTTTTGAGCGGGAAGATCGTAACATTATTGGTGAATTTATTGATGCCGGTTATGAATATACCGACACTTACAACCGTTTAGCGACAGTGCCAAAAGGCAGCAACGTACTGGGTTTATTTGCACCTGTAGCCCTACCTGCCATGCTAGACGACAGCCGCGATAATCGCCTTAAATACCTAACAGAACATGCTATTAAGCACTTAGAAAACGACAACGGGTATTTCTTACTGGTTGAAGCCAGCCAAGTAGACTGGGCGGGGCATGCCAATGATATCGCGTCGGCGATGGCTGAAATGCAAGACCTCGCCTACACCATAGAATTCTTAAAGACCTACGTGCAAGCGCACCCAGATACCTTGGTTATTCTAACGGCCGATCATAGTACTGGCGGTTTAACGATAGGTGCTCGAGGTGACTATAGCTGGAGCCCCGAGTATTTACATAACCTGAAAGCGTCACTGAGTACCATAGCGAAAGATATGGTTGAACAGGATAATCCAGGTGACTATGTTGCAACGACTTTTGGTTTTGATGTTACCGATGAAGAAATTGCTACTTTCGACAGCATTGCACAGCAAGATGTGAAAGCGCGATTTAACGCCTTAAAAGTATTTTTAGACAATAAAACTAACACAGGTTGGACAACATCGGGACATACTGGTGTCGATGTAGAGGTATTTTCGTTCGGTGCTGGTCATCATGTGTTCATGGGTCAAATTGATAATACAGATATCGCTAAGAAAATTTTTAACTTTATTGATAAGCGCGACATGCCTGCCCAAGGTATTTCAACGAACGTCGAGTTGATAAAAGCAAGTGATAAAAACGACGCGACCAACACGAGCTGTGACTTTAAAGATAATTGGCGTTGTAACTAAAAGTATAGGAACACTGCGCTAATGCTTGAATTGTTAGAAGCCATTTTTGATGAAGTGAAACCTATGCTAGGGGAGGGGGAAGTCGCAGACTATATTCCTGCGCTAGCCAGTGTCGATCCTCATCAATTTGGCATTGCCATATGTGATATTGAAGGGCGTATTACGTCAATTGGTGATGCCGATGTGCCTTTTTCTATTCAAAGCATATCCAAAGTTTTCAACTTAGTGCTGGCTATGAATCACTATGGCGAAGGTATGTGGGAACGAGTAGGCTGTGAACCTTCAGGTCTGCCATTTAATTCGCTAGTACAGTTGGAATACGAAGACGGTATACCAAGGAACCCGTTTATTAATGCGGGGGCATTAGTGGTTAGTGACATGACACAGTCTCGTTTCGCCTCGCCTCATATCGGTATGCGAGATTTTGTTAGGCGCCTATCCTGCAACGATAATATTTTTGCTAATAAAGCGGTTGCTGACTCTGAATTTGATCACCGTGCTAGAAATGCAGCGATGGCATATTTAATGAAAGCCTACAACAACTTCGAAAATGAAGTTGAGGATGTATTGTATAGCTACTTTAACAACTGTGCCCTGGAAATGAGTTGTGTTGATTTAGCGCGAGCCACAAACTTTTTAGCAAATAGAGGCTATTCTAATTGTGCCGACGAACAGGTACTAAGCCCAGACCAAAATCGTCAAGTGAATGCATTGTTAGCCACAAGTGGTATGTACGACGAGGCGGGTAGCTTTGCCTTTAAGGTTGGTTTGCCGGGAAAAAGCGGGGTTGGTGGGGGAGTTATTGCCGTGGTGCCGGGACGCTTTTCTATATGTGTTTTTTCTCCCGCGCTAAACGCGGTAGGGAACTCTCATTTAGGTGTAGCTGCGCTTACTTCATTGAGCAAGCGCATTAATTGGTCGGTTTACTGATTAATAAAATCATCGAGCTCTTCGCCAGTTATCTTCTTAATCTGGCTGAATAAATACCATAGTGCGGTAATAAGCAATATCATGCTAGGAATAACAATGACTGGGTAGCTCAACGCAGTCATTCGTCCTAATTCCTCGGTGTACGCCGTGGTGCCAGGGGCGCTTACCAATATCACTTTTGCCAGAATATAGTTTAACGCAGAAGATAGAAAGAATGAGCTTGCTACAATATAAGAACTTACTGCGACTTTGCGTTTAAACAATGCTTGTTTATTTTGTTCATCGAGTACGCGATTTAAGTGTGGCCAGTTTATAATTTGGTCGTTTAAGATCAGCATTTTGACCAGCGGCTTTTCAGTAAATTGGGTTATTAATACTGCCAAACCAATGGCTGCAGGGATCGCGGCCTCTTTAATGGCAATATACTCGGCAGGCAGTTTTAGCAAACTAAAGCCGCCAGTTAGTAATACGCTGATAATCCCTAAAACTGAAAATCCGTTAACTTTGCCTGATGCTTTTAAATCCCAAAGTCCATAACCTATGGGAAAAGCCAGCGCGGCGACGATACTCCATTCTGGGCCTAAATAATCTTCAGAGCTTGCATAGCTCATTAACACCACGGGTATAATAATATTGAAAGCAAGGTTGCCGAAAAAACCCTGATTTTTTTGCTGCGATTGTACTTCTGCCATAACGCTTTTGTCTTTCTCTTAATAGCCGCACTGTTTAATTAACTGCAATTATACGGCATCCATTCATCGTGCCCAGTGCCAAGCGGCAAATAACCCACCTAAAAAGCCAAATAGATGATATTCAAATGAAATAAACCTAGAGGTTGGCAATATACCTACCAGCATTCCGCCGTAAACGATGGCAACAATAATAGAAATCAGCAGGTATTTAACTTTTTTACTTTTAAAGCCAGCTAAAACTAAGAAGCCGAAGTAGCCGTAAACCATACCACTTGCGCCGATATGCGTAGCACTTCTACCGAAAATCCAGACGCCCAGTCCGCCAATAATCAATGCACTTGCGGTGGCGATGAGAAAGGTGCGCTTTCCCCACTGCATAGAAAGCCACATAAACAATAACAGGGGGATAAAGTTAGCCATTAAATGCGACGGCGTACCGTGTAAAAAAGGGGCTATGAAGATATAGGGCAAATGGGACAAGGAGCGGGGATAGACACCAAACTGATTTAAGCTATTTCCCGTTATAAGGTTCACTATCTCAATGACAATGAGAAATGCGCCTAGGGTAAGTAACACGCGAAGTTGAAAAGACAGTGGCTTCATAAACAGTATTCTATTCCTTCGTTATAACACTTTGCCTAGCGCGTTAGTTTTATTGGCTGCTAAGCTCATCAAGCGGCAGACGCTAGGGCTTGATTACAAGATGATATGGGGTAAATATCGAGACAAGTCTTGCGTAATCGCATTGCTGTCTTCACGCACCGAAATGCCTGCTGGCATGTCATCTACCAACCAGCTACCAATGAGTGTATGGTTTCCATCAAACACAGGAAGGGGGTGAAAAGCTTGTACAATGAACCCTTCTTCTCCATACGGACCTGGGCTTAATTCCGATTCCTTTCCATTTTCAATTAATGAAATATTCGCGCCTTCTCTTGAAAATAATGGCTTTTTGACCCACTTGCCGCCGTGCATGGCATTATGAGGGGCTTTATGATGGATGTTATGAGGGATATCGTCGGCGAAATAGGCAGGTAGTAAATTAGGGTGGCCTTTAAATTTCTGCCATAACAAAGGCAGTAATGCTTTGTTTGAAATAATAGACTTCCACGCAGGTTCTAACCAATTTACCTTTGCATCAGCGAGTGAGTCACCAAACTCTTCGCGTAGGATAAACTCCCAAGGATATAGCTTGAAACAATCGGTAATGGGGGCATCAGCAAGGTCGGTAAATACGCCAGTATCTGCCAAACCAATGTCTTCAATAAAAACGAAATCGCTTTGAATACCAGCTTCTCTTGCGCAGTCTTGAAGGTATTGCACCGTACCGCGGTCTTCTTCGGTATCTTTGCAGCAAGAGAAGTGCATTTGATTTAATTGATAATGCTGGGCTATTTCACCGAAGCGAAACACCAGCTTTTCCTGCAAGCTATTAAACTGATCAGCATTTCGCGCCAGTACACCCGCATTCACTTGTTGTTCTAACCATAGCCATTGCCAAAAACCTGATTCGTACAAGCTGGTGGGCGTATCTGCATTGTTTTCAAGCAGTTTTGCGGGGCCTTTGCCGGAATAAACTAAATCTAAGCGGGAATACAAACTAGGATCGCGGTTGCGCCAACTGTCTTCAACTAATCCCCAGTGGGCTTTGGGAATAGAAAAGCGGGTGAGTAACTGCTCACTATTAACCACATCGTCAACTACAGCTAAGCACATCTGATGAAGCTCGGCGGTGGGGTCTTCAATGTCTTTTTCAATCTGGGCGAGCGTAAATTGATAGTAGGCGCGCTCATCCCAATAGGGTTCGCCATACATGGTATGAAAGTGAAACCCAAATTCGCCGGCCAGTTGCTGCCAACCCTTGCGTGGCTGGCATGGCATTCTAAACATGGCTTATCCGCCCCAACTGCCTTTGCGTGAGCTACTTCCCCACGATGATTTTGCCCTAACACTACTACCGAAACCGCCGCGCTTCATTGTGCGGTTTACCGTAGGTTTGGGTTTCAGTGTATCTGAGCCCACTTTGTAATTGCGCTTGCGAATATCACCGCTAAACACATTTCCATCAGCCGTAACCCAACGAGAGCGATATGAAGAGTAGGGTGAATACGAGGTATAGAGAGGCTGTGAGTAATAGCGATTTGGCGATAACAACTGACTTACCATGAAGCCGGCCATAAAGGGCATAAATACACTACCAGAATTGGTATTCACCGTGCGACATTGGTTGGCACCAAATTCGTATTCACAATCGTATTCGCTATTAAAGCGAGGGCTGGTACGCATCGCTTCTTCTGTCGCGGTTTTGTAAGCCGCATCACAGCGTTCAACTGCATCGGGGAAGTCTCGCTTACAGTCTTCCAGTGAAGTGTAGATTTGCGCGTCTTGTTTCTCTTCACCACAAGCACTAAGGAAAACACTGGCAATACCAATAGCTAGAGGCTTTAACGCGTAGCTTTTGCGCATACGAGAAAGGTTAATACCTGAGCTACGTTTTCGGCTGGTGGCAGAACCACTTGACTGATTATCTGTCATAGCATCTTGTGCTGCGTGTGATTTATTAGAGTTTGTCATGGGTCCCCCTTAATAGGTCATGCATGCCGCATTTAATAAACCCACTGCAATAGACATACTGGCTAGCATCACGCCTGCAGAAACTTCATTTTCGTTAATACGCTGAGCAATTTTAGGCATAAAGGTAAAACGTAATAACGCAAAGGCTAGTGATTGCGCGACAATAGCGACAACAGCCCAAATAATGAAATCGACAATCGCAACTGAGTGAGTCGCTGCGCTAGCAAGTGCAATAGCAAAACCAACAATCGCGCCGCCAAAGCCAATTGCAGCTGCTACATTTTTCTCTTCTTTAACTAGTTTCCACTCATCGTGTGGGGTCACTAGTGCATACACAAGTTTGAAGACGAATAAGAAAACAATTGATAGGCCGAAATACAGCGCAAAGTTATCTAATCCTGTCAATGAATCCATAATAGTGTCCATAGAACGTCCTTACCTTTATATGTCGATTAACCGTTTATCGTAATGTCTGCGGGCTCTACGTCAAACCCCGTGGAAATAACTAAGCAGCGGTCAAAATTGCTACCCACTACCTTTTCTTCGCCCGCAACCAGTAATGACTCCACTCTATCATTTTCTATCTCTCGTTCGTAGAGCATCATAAACTGATCGGTGGTGCTGATATCTTCATCTTCTTCGTAGGTGGTTTCTGTCACTGCTACGGGCGGTGATTCTGCCCCTACGGCCTCCCAGACTCGCTTAAATACTTTGCCGTCAAGAGTATAAGTAGGTTGGCTAATCAGGGTATTTACACACGATTTCCATTGCTGTTCACTGCCAATGGTTTCAGTGCTATAAAAATGCCAAAGCTTAACATCAGTAATGTGATTTTCACTAAGCCCACCATCAAGCACCACTTGCAAAAAGCCATCATCGTCTGTGTAAAAGCGCAGCAAAGTACCGCCGGTATCAAGTGGCGCTTCGCCAACGGCTTGAATCAGTTGTGAACGTGCAGCGCCTTCTATAGTAAGCGATGGCTCGAGTAACGACAGCTTTAAATTATCTAGCTCGAATGAACCACCTAGATACAAGCCCATCACTTCAGGCGCTTTGGGTTTTTCTGGCGCTTTTTTCTTAAATAATTTACTAAACACAATACACTCCTGTGCTATTCGGCGTCTAACGATGGCCAATTGATGGCATTAATGCGCCTGTCGGCAATGTAAAATAAGGTGTCGCCTGGTGCTAGGGTTGATTCTAACGGCGGATTCACCACCATGTCTTTCACTTGACCGTGTGGGGCATAACCAATAAATATGGCATCGTGTCGGCGCTTTAAGTTCATAAATAATTTGGCAACTGAAATAGAAGGGCTGTCGTTGGGAATTTTCACGGAGAATTGCGCTTGCCCTTCACCAATGCTTAATAAGTCATGGTGCAGCATACTCGAACCTGGGTCGAATGCCGCTTTCGCCAGCATTTCAACAGCGACACTAGGTGTACATTCCACTTTTGGGCAGTGTTCTTGTAGCAAGCCCACTAGGCTATCATCATTGAAATAAGCAACTTGATGGGCTTGCGGATTTCGTTTCGAACAATATAGCGCAGTGGTCATAGTGACATCGTCTTGTGGATTATCGATCAGAATTGTTTGAGCCGCGTTAATACATGCTCGGTCCATATCGTCATCTTTGTTAAACGAGTCTACTTTTACGAATTCGATAATACCTGGCATGGGGTTGGTGATATCTGCTTTTACACACAGAACAATGTCGGGCCGCTCAGTCATGGCCTCGCGTTCTTGCAATAACAAATTTAACAACAACATAGTGCGTTGCTCATTCCATCCAATCACCAAAATATGTTTACTAACATTTAGGCTTGTCATGCCCATTACCCCTTTTTTCCATTGTTCAGATACCCAGGCCGCAATTCGTCCAATCACCATGGCAAAAATACTTAGTCCTAAGGGAATAACGTAAAATGCTACAATGAGCTTGCCGGCGGAGGTCGTGGGCGATAAATCGCCATAACCCACCGTCGATGCGGTAACGGCTAACCAGTAGATAAAATCGGCTTGTGCAATTAATGCATTTTCGTTGGCGGCATAGAGTAGCCAATAACTACTCACACCATAGAAGGCGGTGGCGCCTAGAATCGTGTACCAACGAGATTCGGCGAAATACTGCAACATGATTTTGCGCAGTTTTGTCCATTGCGACATAGCGAGAAACAACCTTTGTTTGTCTTTCTTTAACTGTGCCTTTAAGCGGGGAATATGTCTATAAAAGACGAAGCGGGAGCCTAAGCCCCCGTTGAATATTACTTTATTTGCCTAAAATGCGAGCAAGTTCATCATCGGCAGAGGTTTTGCCCCCTTTTATACCGGCTTCAGAAAGGCGCTTTTCTAGATCGCTGCTCGACTCTTCAGTAGCCAGTTCTTCGGCCGCCTGAAGCTCAGCGTTGCGCATCTTCTGCTTATCTTGAATGCGTGAAAGCGATTCCGTTGCAGTTTTCATTTTGCTGTTCGCGCCCATGTGGCGAGATGAAACAGCAACTTGCGCTTTTTGTACACTTTCAGTGGCTTTCACCATATCGACTTGCTGCTCTAAGCGACGTAAGTTCGCTTTGGCTAGCTGGATATTCTGTGCTAATTGTTTTTCTGATTGTTGGAACTGATCAAGATACGCCTGTTCTTGCGCTTGCTCTTCTTTCAATTCAGATACTTTGTGAGCACAATCAAGGGCCAACTGACGATCGTTATCAATCGCTTTGCGCGCGTGCGCTTCGTATTCAGCAATGGATGAGTTAAAGCTATCTACTTTTTGCTGAGACAACTTACATTTCGCTAAAATCTGCGTTCTTGCATGATCAGATTTACGTAATTCTTCTTTAGCTTCTCTAATTTCCTGCTCCAGAATACGGATAGCTTGGCTATCTACTACCGACTGTGCCGCTTCGTTGGCACCACCCTTTACTGCAGTAACTAATTTTTTCCAAACTGACATTCGCTTCTCCTTCGAAGTAAATATTAAATAAGGTGTGTTTCGTAGGCATCTAAAAATGATGCAACGTTCTGAAACAGTGTTTCTACTTCAATCACAATACTTTCTGATTTCGATTGTGCACTAAGCGCACCAAAGGCAACGTAGTATTCTTCATCGCCAACAGTCGAAATGCCGACCGTGGTTAATGGGAACAACATATGGGTAGATAAAATCTCGTGATCTAAAGCCGCTTTGTCTTTAACTTCTGATGAAGCAAATAATAAGGTTTCCACTAAGATTTGCTCGCCGCTAATAGCCAGCCACGCGTCTATACCGTCTTGATTCGCAATGAGTAAACAATTTTCCTCACGCGTCACCACAAAGTCATCGTGCCCTTTAAACAAAGTTTCGATGCTTTCTAGATCCCAACTCATACAGTTCTCCTTTTCGATTGAAGCGATAATGTCGAGTGCCACTGTAACCACAATTTACGCACTCGCCAATATTCTTGACTTGCAGTGTAGACGTATTATGCCATAATCGTCAATAACGAATACGCTTTTAATGTGTAAGAAAGTGTGTTTTTGTAAAATATACGTCACAAATGGGGTGTTTAATTGAGTGCTAAAAATGCATGGCGACAAACCGTAGCGCGACTCGTTAAGTCTGAAATGTCTGTGCGCGGAGTGAAATATCAAGCGCTCAGTCAGCGTTTAGCCGACATTGGTGTGGAGCAAAGCGCTGATAATTTAAGAAACAAAGTGAATAAGGGCATTATGGGCGCAGATTTGTTAGTACAAATATTATACGTCCTTAAAGCGCGAGCAGTAGATGCGGCGTTAATCGAAGAAATCTTAACTGATCTTGACGATACAAACAGGTAAAATGCTTTATCGCAAAAAGATATGAAGTGAAAAATTCGCTTAGGGAGTCGATAGTAATCGACGAGCGAAAAAAAACCCGACAAGTGTCGGGTCTAAGATAAGGAATGTTAAGGGAGAACATCATCACTATCTGGGTGTATCTTAACCGTTTAAGGTTTTTGCTTCTATTGTTGTTTGATATTTAACCGTATTGAGTTCTATAAGTAGGTATAACAAATTATACATGGCTACTTTAGGCTAATAAAAATAATAAGTTGGATGAGTTTTTGAAATTTCATTTTGCTTAAAATTACTAAAGTATATGAAACTTAAACCTACTTAACATTCAACTTTTGTCTTAATTCTTTCGTTTAATTTTGGCGTCTTTAAATAGTAATATGAAATTATCAGATTATCGCTTCACACTTCCAGAACACCTTATTGCCAAGTACCCAACTGAAAATAGAACGGCAAGCCGTTTACTTCAGTTAAACGGTAAGTCTGGCACGGTTACCCACTCTATGTTTAACGACATGTTGTCGTTAGTAGAAAAAGGTGACTTACTGGTATTTAATAACACGCGGGTTATTCCTGCACGCTTATTAGGCAAGAAAGAAACCGGTGGGCAAGTTGAAGTGCTTATTGAACGTATTTTAACCGAGCACACAGCGCTTGCACATGTTCGAGCCAGTAAAGCACCAAAGCCTGGTACCCGTTTGTTGCTAGAAGAGCATGTAAATATCACGGTTGAAGGGCGTGATGATGCCTTGTTTTTACTGCGCTTCGACCATGAAGAGACGGCGCTTTCTTTGTTAGAGCAATTTGGCCATATGCCATTGCCTCCTTATATTGACCGCCCGGATGAATCTACCGACAAAGAGCGCTATCAAACGGTTTACAATCAAACGCCTGGAGCAGTTGCGGCGCCAACGGCGGGCTTACACTTTGATGACAATATGCTAGCGGCGTTAAAAGCAAAAGGCGTTAATTTGGCCTTTGTTACTCTGCATGTTGGTGCGGGTACTTTTCAACCTGTAAGGGTGGAAAATATTGAAGAGCATAAAATGCATGCTGAGTATGCCGAGGTACCCCAAGAGGTGGTAGATGCTGTATTGGCGACTAAAGCCCAAGGTAAGCGGGTGATTGCGGTAGGGACGACGTCGGTACGTTCATTAGAATCTGCGGCAAAAGCTAGTGCAGTGCAGTCAATAGAAAATAATACGGGTGAAAGGCCTGTGATTACGCCGTTTTACTCCGATACTGAAATTTTTATCTATCCGGGTTTTACCTTCAAAGTGGTCGATGCCATGTTCACTAATTTTCATTTGCCTGAATCGACGCTTATGATGCTCATAAGTGCTTTTGCTGGCAGAGAAAATGTAATGAATGCTTATCAAGATGCTATCGAGAACGAGTATCGATTCTTCAGTTACGGCGACAGTATGTTTATCGAAAAAGCCTAATTGAAAGCGATATTTTAGGGAATAAGGCAGGGGATGACCGTCCTATTTCCTTCTCTCAACGATAAACATGCGTATTGGGCATGATCTCAGAAGAATAACTGGTATAATCGCCCACAATTTCGTTTGACCCAGCGCCAGAGCGCGCACCTGATTGGGAACGCTTTACATGCAATTTGAGTTGTTGAAAACCGATGGTAAAGCCAGACGCGGACGTCTGGTTTTTGATCGTGGTGTGGTAGAAACCCCAGCATTTATGCCGGTGGGAACCTACGGCACAGTAAAAGGGATGACCCCTGAAGAATTAGAAGACAGTGGTGCACATATTTGCCTTGGCAATACATTCCACTTGATGTTGCGTCCAGGTACGGGCGTTATCCGCCAGCATGGCGACCTGCATGACTTTATGCATTGGGACAAGCCAATCCTTACCGATTCAGGTGGTTTCCAAGTATTTAGCTTAGGTGATTTACGTAAAATTACCGAAGAAGGGGTAACCTTCCGCTCGCCAATTAATGGTGAGAAGATTTTACTTACGCCAGAAAAGTCGATGGAAGTGCAACGTGACCTAGGCTCTGACATCGTGATGATTTTCGATGAGTGCACGCCTTATCCTGCCACTGAGCAAGAAGCACGAGTATCCATGGAAATGTCTCTGCGCTGGGCGAAGCGAAGTAAGGAATCTCATGGCGACAGCCCTGCCGCGTTGTTTGGTATCATTCAAGGCGGCATGTACGAAGGCTTGCGTGATGTATCTTTAGCTGGGCTTGAAGCCATAGGCTTCGACGGTTATGCCATTGGCGGTTTATCGGTTGGAGAGCCTAAAGAAGATATGATCCGTATTATCGACCATACGGCGCCGCAAATTCCAGAAGACAAGCCTCGCTATTTAATGGGGGTAGGTAAGCCAGAAGATATCGTAGAAGCGGTACGCCGTGGAATCGATATGTTCGATTGTGTTATGCCAACCCGTAATGCTAGAAATGGTCACTTGTTTGTAACCGATGGCGTAGTAAAAATTCGTAACGCGAAACATCGTAACGATACGTCGCCTCTTGATGAAAATTGTGACTGTTACACTTGTAAAAACTATTCTCGCTCTTATCTACATCATTTAGATAAGTGTAATGAGATTTTGGGTGCGCGTTTAAACACCATCCACAACCTTCGTTACTACCAACGTGTTATGCAAGGCCTTCGCGATGCTATTGAAGCAGATTCGTTGGACGATTTCGTACACACTTTTTATGAACAAAAAAATATGCCGGTTCCGGCACTATAACAACGAAAATAATTGGGGAATTTTATGAGCCTATTTATCTCAAGCGCACACGCGCAAGCTTCTGGTGGCGCTGCACAAGGCGGTGGCATGGAAATGATCATCATGTTGGCCGTATTCGGTTTAATATTTTACTTCCTACTTTATCGCCCACAAGCGAAGCGTGTAAAAGAGCATAAAAACTTAGTTACCTCACTGGGTAAAGGCGACGAAGTGCTAACGCAAGGTGGCATTGTTGGTCGTATTACTAAAGTGTCTGACGACAAAGATTTCATTGAAATTTCTCTTAACGACACGAACAACATCGTTGTGCAGAAGTCGTCTGTAACAGCTGTGTTGCCAAAAGGCACGATGAAGTCGCTGTAATTGACAAACGCCGGGGCCGGGACCTTCCCGGTACTGGCACGAAAGGAACTATCCAGTGCTAAATAAAAATTCAATCTGGAAAGTGCTAAGTACGCTTATCGTCATTGGACTATGCGCACTTTATGCACTTCCCAATATCTACGGTGAAGATCACGCAGTGCAGATTTCTGCAGGCCGTGACGCTGTCGTAACCGAGTCAATGATAGGCCAAGTTGAGTCTACGTTGGCGGCAAAAGGTATTACTCCCAAGCGCATCGAATTCGAAGATGAGCAAATTCTCGTTCGTATCTCAGATTCAGACACTCAATTAGTTGCCCGTGAAGCATTAGAAGATGCATTAGGTGACGATTACTTTGTGGCAATGAACCTTGCACCTGATACGCCAGAATGGCTTGAAGGGTTAGGTGGCACGCCAATGAAACTTGGTTTGGACTTACGCGGCGGCGTTCATTTCTTAATGGAAGTGGATATGACCGAAGTCATCACTAAGTCATTAGAAGATGCTGAAAGTGGATTTCGTACCTCTTTGCGTGAAGAAGGCATTCGCTATCGTGGTGTTACACAGAAAGAAGACTACGTAGAAATTACGTTCCGTGATGAAGAAACGCTTGATAAAGCAGAGTTTTTCTTACGTAACCAAAATCGCGACCTTACGCTAAACCAAACTGACGACCTAGTACTTCGAGCGGTTTTCTCTGAAGCTAAACTTCAAGAGATTCGCGAGAACGCGGTTAAGCAAAACATTACCATTATTCGTAACCGTGTTAACCAATTAGGTGTTGCTGAGCCTTTGGTTCAAAAACAAGGTGCTGACCGTATTGTTGTGCAACTTCCTGGTATTCAAGATACGGCCCGTGCTAAAGAAATTCTAAATGCTACCGCAACCTTAGAATTTAGAATGGTTGATCAGAAAAACGACGTGCGTGACGCTATTAGCGGTCGTGTACCAGCGGGTTCTCAAGTTATTGAAGACCAGCAAGGTATTCCTCAGTTGCTTGAAAAACGCATTATGCTTACCGGAAGTCATATCATTGATGCCAATAGTGGTGTAGATGAATACGGTTTGCCTAACGTTAATATTTCTCTTGATTCAGAGGGCGGCAATAAAATGTCTCGCTCGACCCGTGGCAACATTGGCAAACCAATGGCTACGGTATTTATTGAATACAAGTCGAACGGCGAGCGTAATAAAGACGACAAGCTAATCTTCGAAAAGCACGAACAGGTTATTTCCGTAGCCACTATTCGTGCACAGTTAGGCAGTAAGTTTCAAATTACGGGTCTAGATTCACCGAAAGAAGCGCGTGATTTAGCCTTGTTACTCCGTGCCGGAGCATTGATTGCGCCTATTCAAATTGTTGAAGAGCGCACAGTAGGGCCAAGTTTAGGTAAAGAGAACATTGAGCTTGGTACACAAGCTATTGTGTATGGTTTGTTGGCGGTACTTGTGTTTATGCTCATTTACTACAAAGCCTTTGGTATTGTGGCAAACATTGCACTTATCACCAACTTGGTGATGATTGTGGGTATTATGTCTATGATCCCTGGTGCGACGCTAACCTTACCGGGTATGGCGGGTATTGTTCTTACCGTTGGTATGGCGGTAGATGCTAACGTACTTATATTCGAGCGTATTCGCGAAGAGATACGTGATGGAAGAAGCCCTCAACAGGCCATTCATCATGGCTATGACAGCGCGTTCTCTACCATTTTAGATGCTAACATCACAACGTTCATTGCGGGTCTTATTCTGTTCGCTGTAGGAACCGGTCCAATTAAAGGCTTCTCTATTACGCTAATGATTGGTATTGCTACCTCTATGTTTACTGCCATTTTACTAACACGCGTTATCGTTAACGCTGTGTGGGGCGGTCGACGTAATGTACAGAAATTAGCGATATAGGAGCAGGACATGCAATTATTAAAGTTATCTGAAACCATTAATTTCATGCGTCTGCGTGTGCCAGCGATGGTGCTATCTACCATTCTTATTTTAGGCTCGTTCGTCTCTTTGGGCGTTAACAGTCTTAATTGGGGATTAGATTTCACTGGCGGAACGCTAATTGAAGTGGGTTACGAAGACGCGGCAAACCTAGAATCGATTCGTGCGTTACTTAACAACGCGGAATTCGAAGACGCTATTGTACAAAACTTTGGCAGCAGCCAAGAGGTGCTAATTCGTATTGCCCCTCGTGACGGTGTTAAAGCGGCCACCATTGGTGAGCAAGTATTAGCAGCGTTACG
This sequence comes from Alteromonas sp. 38, assembly GCF_902506055.1. Lineage (NCBI taxonomy): Bacteria > Pseudomonadati > Pseudomonadota > Gammaproteobacteria > Alteromonadales > Alteromonadaceae > Alteromonas > Alteromonas sp. 38. The sequence continues at coordinate 3,172,926 of NZ_LR733300.1, read as the reverse complement.
TGCCGACGGCACTACGGTTGATATGCGTCGTATTGAATTCGTAGGGCCAAATGTGGGTGAAGAGCTTACTGAGCAGGGTGGTTTGGCCATGCTAGTGGCGCTCATCTGTATATTGGTTTACGTCGCCATGCGTTTTGAATGGCGTTTCGCGCTAGGGTCAGTATCGGCCCTTGCTCATGATGTCATTCTGACCTTAGGGTTGTTTTCGGTACTTCAGATAGAATTTGATTTAACAGTACTAGCGGCGGTATTAGCGGTAATTGGTTACTCGCTTAACGATACCATTGTTGTCTCTGATCGTATTCGAGAGAATTTCCGCAAGATTCGTAAGGGCGAGCCCATTGATATTATCAATATTTCGCTTACGCAAACCTTGAATCGTACAATCATTACATCACTCACCACGGTATTAGTGTTGATTGCCTTGTTCTATAAAGGCGGCGCACTCATTCATGGTTTTGCTACTGCATTGTTGTTTGGTGTTGTTGTTGGTACGTATTCTTCCGTTTATATTGCAAGCTCAGTTGCACTAGCACTGGGTATTAGTAAAGAAGATTTGATGCCACCTCAGGTAGAAAAAGAAGGCGCTGATTTAGACCCAATGCCCTAATTTTTGACGCTAGGTTCACAAGATACAAAAAGCTAGTCAGCAATTGACTAGCTTTTTTTTGCTTTCAATTTACGCTGCAGGAGTTAGGCGGGCTTTTAAGGCGTCTTTGTAACGCCTAGAGACGGGAACTTCAGTGCCATTTAACAATGTTAAAGTGCCATCTCCGCTGTCTTCAAATCGTATGTTGTCTATAAGTGTGCTTTGCACCACATAGGAACGATGTACACGAATAAAGCCTTTTTCACTAGCGTGTTCACAGAAATGTTTCATGGTATACCGTAATGGAAAGGTCGACTTCACCGTGTGCAGATTAATATAATTGCCTGACGCTTCTACCCAATAGACGTCACTAAGTTTTACTAAAAATTCTCTGTTTAGCTTCTTTACCAACAAATTGTCAGGCATGCCCGAGGTGGGGGTATCCCCTCTAGCGCCACTCACTTCCCCAGGCGCATCATGCTCCCGAATGACAGAAGCCTCTCCTATAAGCCTTCTATAACTGAACATCATGATGTAATAAAAGGTGATAAGAGTGATATAACCCCATAAATCCTTACGGTATTCATAGAAAAATTCGCTGGCTATAGGCCCGAAATTATATTCTTTGTCCGATAGTAAATAGCACAGCTCTCTAAAGGCCACCATCAAAGTGACATGTGCAATTGAAAAAAGGCTCGCAAACGCAAAATGCCAAAGTAGCCATGTTCTAACCCCAAATGCGTAAGTATCAAGTTTGCGGATGAAATAAATAAGGGGGACGACTAATAATGCAGTGGCTAATGCGCTGCTATATTCCCACAGATAAGGCTCCCACAACGAAGTGCTGTTATTTGAATCTCTCGAGAGCTCTGTCCAATCTGATGCAGCATTAATCGAGTTATTCAAAAATAGATAAATCACCAGCAGTACAAAGGCTGCCCATTTATGATATCGCTCTGTATCGCGAAAAAACTGACTGAGTTTTTCGTCACTGCTACCCACCGCTCACCCCCAATTACTCATTCTCTCGTCACTCTACGCTAGTGTAAGTAAGAAAATCTACGTTATATCAAACCCTATTACTACATTATTGAATAGGACAGACAGTAATGACACAAGCAATAAGTCGCAACGAATCAACCCGGTTTCATGAACTCGATGCACTAAGAGTTATCGCGTTTGGTGTGTTAATTCTCTATCACATTGGAATGTACTACGTTTTGGAATGGGGGTGGCATATCAAAAGTGAACAGCCTCAAGCGTGGCTGCAAGACGTGATGATTTTAACTAATCAGTGGCGAATGTCGCTGTTATTTCTAATTTCTTCGATGGTACTGACGGTATTGTTGACGCGCGTAGAGCCTAAACCGCTTCTATTCCTAAAACGGGCAGGGGAGTTGATAATTCAGCGAACCCAACGTTTAATGATTCCGTTATTATTTGGCATGTTTGTGATAGTTGCCCCACAAGTTTATATTGAATGGACGGTTAATGGGGTGATAGACACCACTTTTACGCAGTTTTATTTAGAATACATTAACCCTAATACACAGTGGCTTACCGAGCGTCATTCTGACATTGGCTTACTCACGTGGAATCACCTTTGGTTTCTCCCTTACTTGTGGGTGTATTCGTTATTGTTAATTTTGCTGTTTCCGATAATGGCTCAGTTGGCAAAACTCCAGATTGGAATAATAAGCTTTTCTTTTGCATCCTCTACAGCAATGGTCGCAATATGGCTAATGCTGCGAAATGCGTACCCCACTACACACGATTTGCTAAATGACTGGTACAGCCATGCTAAATACTTCCTTGTTATGGTGGTAGGTGCCGTTATCATTTTGCAGCCCAAGCTATGGGAAGCACTAGAGCGTGCTCGTTATGTAAGCGCGGTGGTGGCGTTGTGCATGTATTCACTTATTATCGCAGATAGGCATGACATGTTTGGGCCTGTTGGCGACTGGATGACTGAGTATTGGTGGTTCAGAGTGATGGTCGGTTATATTGTAGTGCTGAATCATTGGGCTTGGTTAGCGGCGATACTAGGTTTTGGTAAGCGTTATTTAAATAAACCCATGGGTTGGGTAAAATACCTTAATAGCGGTGTGCTTTCTTACTACATGATGCACCAAACACTGATTGTGGTGGCCGCGTATAGCCTTCATTCAATAGGCTTTCCAGTAGGCATTCAGTTTGTGCTCATTTTACTCTTTACGTTAGTTGGTTGTGCGCTAACTTATGAACTAGCCAAAAGAAACATGGTTACACGAGTACTATTTGGGTTGAAGGCTAGGTCGCAACGACCTAACCAAGACATTGATACAACCATTACGCTATCTTCTGCATCGGCTTATTCAAAGTCAGGGTCTAAGCCGCCTACAAAAGCCAGCTTATAAACAGGCAAAAAAAAAGCGGTGTATGAACACCGCTTTTTTTCATTTTATATAAGACGCTAATTCAATGAGCTGCCTTCTAAAATGCAAAGGCTATTTTAAATGCTTAACTAAGCCTTGAACTACCTTGGCGCTGCCCGCAACAATTTCACCGCTATAAAGTGGATCGTTACCGCCTTTAAAGTCGGTGACTAGGCCACCAGCTTCACGAACAATAAGTTCGCCTGCTGCGATATCCCACGTTTTAATCCCACGTTCCCAGTAGCCATCATGACGGCCAGCCGCAACGTAGGCTAAATCTAACGCTGCACTACCTGCACGGCGAATGTCGCCACACTCATGGAAAATTTTGTTTAGGCTTAGCGCATACTCGCCAAACTTAGCTTTGTTTTTAAACGGCATGCCAGTGGCGAGAATAGTCTCATTTAAATCACGAGGCTTAGACGCACGAATGCGGTAACCATTTAGCTGAGCGCCTTGTCCACGGCTAGCTGTGAATAACTCGCTACGAATAGGATCGAATACAACAGCTTGGTCTAGACGACCTTTGTGAAGTAATGCAATTGATACGGCAAAATGAGGAATGCCTTTAATGAAATTGGTGGTGCCATCTAATGGGTCAATAATCCACTGAAAATCAGTATCTGCGCCGGCGGTTTCGCCAGACTCTTCGCCCATAAAGCAGTGATTTGGGAATGATTGCTGAATTTTAGCAATAATAGCTTGTTCAGCATCTTTATCGATTTGCGTAACGAAATCGTTAGCGCCTTTTGATTCAGTTGCTACTTCGTTGTGTTTTTCGAAACCACGAACAATAATTGTGCCAGCCGCACGCGCTGCGCGCACCGCAATATTCAGCATAGGATGCATAGATAAACCACCAATTGTAAAAGACCAAAGAACAGACCTTGACCATAGGTTAGCCCAACATGCGTTTTACGCAAGTGACCCACAAGGTAAGGTGTTCAAAACGCGCGCATCTTAACCAGAATGGTCGTGTGATGCAAATGAAATGTGGGTAGGTCGCACAACTACGGATGATGCCGACTGGTTTGAGGCATCAATGTAGGCCTTCAGATAGCCATCTATACCGCCATTGTGCTACTATTCGCTCAATATTGACGAGGCTACAGGTAATAAAAAGCATGCTCGAGAACATCCGTATTATTTTGGTGAGTACATCACACACTGGCAACATTGGCTCTACAGCGAGAGCAATGAAAACCATGGGCTTGAGTAGCCTTTATTTAGTTAATCCTGTTCATGAGCCTGATGGCCAAGCAAGTGCTTTGGCAGCAGGCGCTGGAGACGTCCTCGCCAATGCTAAAATAGTGAGTACATTAGAAGAAGCCGTGTCTGATTGTGGTTTGGTGGTAGGTACCTCGGCCCGTTCTAGAACCCATTCATGGCCTATGCTTGGGCCACGTGAATGCGGCGAAAAACTAGTACAGGAAGTCAGTAATTTCCCCGTAGCACTGGTATTTGGTCGTGAAAATAGTGGATTAAGCAACGAAGAGTTGCAGCAGTGTCACTTCCATATGTGTATTCCAGCAAATCCTGAATATAGCTCGCTTAACTTAGCCGCCGCGGTACAAACCTTATGTTATGAAATTCGTATGGCCTATCTTAATCGCGAAACTTACCCCAGCGTTGAAGAAGAGTACCCACTAAACGAAGATTTAGAGCGTTTCTATACCCATCTGGAAACGACTTTGGAAAGCACCTCTTTCATTCGTAAAAGCCATCCTGGCGTGGTGATGACTAAACTTCGACGTTTGTTTAATCGCGCTCGTCCTGAGTCTCAAGAACTGAACATACTACGTGGTATATTGGCGTCTATCGATAAATCGGTGAAAGCGCCTGAACCTGAGCCTGAAATTGATAACGATAATGAATCACCTAACTAGACGAGGCACTCGTGTTCTCTAGAATTAAAGATGACATTCAAGGGGTATTTCATCGCGATCCTGCGGCACGAAATACCTTTGAGGTTTTAACCAACTATCCAGGTTTACATGCGGTGTGGCTGCATCGTGTTAGCCACAAATTGTGGAAAGCCAACTGGAAATGGTTGGCACGCAGTCTCTCCACATTCAACCGTTGGCTAACGGGGATTGAAATTCACCCAGGTGCTACGTTAGGTCGCCGAGTATTTATCGACCATGGCATGGGCGTAGTGATTGGTGAAACTGCAGAAGTGGGCGACGATGTTACTTTGTATCACGGGGTAACATTAGGCGGTACAAGTTGGACGCCGGGGAAACGTCACCCTACCTTAGAAAAAGGCGCGGTAGTGGGCGCGGGTGCTAAAGTGCTTGGCCCTATTACCATAGGTGAAAATGCCAAAGTAGGTTCAAACTCTGTGGTGGTGAAAGATATACCTGCGGGGGCTACTGCAGTAGGGGTTCCTGGGCGTATAATTATCTCTAAGCAACAAAGTGATGCAGCGCAGGTTAACCCCAACCGCAATAAAATTGCCGAAAAATATGGGTTCGATGCTTATGCAGTTGCGCCTGATAATCCAGATCCTGTCGCTAATGCCATGGGAATTATGCTTGAGCATATGCATCAAATGGATACCAAGGTGGAAGAGATGTGTAAGGTTATTCAATCACTCGGCGGTGACGTGTGTACTGATAACTTGCATAACATATCAGCGCAAGATTTCGCCGATACGGGTATTGAGTTTGCAGATGAGAGTAAAGCTAAAGCTGGCCAAGAGGCGTTCGACCCTGCTATTTAGCCGACGCTTGGGTAGCCGAAATGAAAAAGTAAGCGCGTAACTCACTGGTGTAAGTTACTAATTTTAAAGTTTATTTTTTGCGAATCTAAAAGCGATTACCTCAATCAATAATACTTGACTAAATTACTAGGTCTTATACTTGACCAATTTAGTCAGGTATGTGAAAATTCCTGCTATATTAATAGCGGGAGGATTCTATGAAATTAACATCTAAAGGGCGCTACGCAGTAACGGCAATGCTTGATGTAGCATTGCATTCGACACGCGGTCCTGTGCCTCTCGCTGATATCTCTGAACGCCAAGCTATTTCGCTATCTTATTTAGAGCAGCTTTTCTCTCGATTACGTAAAGATCAGCTAGTCGATAGTGTTCGCGGGCCAGGTGGTGGCTATTTACTAGGGCGCGATGCTGCCAATATATCAATTGGTGAAGTTATTCGTGCGGTAGATGAATCTGTAGATGCCACCCGTTGCCAAGGTCAAGCGGATTGTCAAAGTGGCGACCGTTGCCTAACTCATAGTTTATGGCAAGACTTGAGCGATCGGATAAGTTCCTTTTTGAACGATATTACCCTTGGCGAATTAATGGCCAAGCGCGACGTTCAAGAAGTGGCTGGGCGCCAAGATAAAAGCGCCTCCCTTCGTAATGTTGCCAACGATATCGAAGTTAGCTTTCAGTTATAACAACAGTTTTAGAGAATGTTTTAGTCGCTTATGTCTCGTTCAACACCTATTTATTTAGATTACGCCGCTACCACGCCTGTCGACCCAAAGGTTGCAGAAAAAATGGTGCAGTGCCTGACTATGGATGGCAATTTTGGCAACCCAGCTTCCCGTTCGTATCGTTTTGGTTGGATGGCGGAAGAAGCGGTAGACGTCGCACGCAATCAAATAAGTGATGCACTGAACTGCGACCCACGAGAAATTGTATTTACCTCGGGTGCGACAGAATCGAATAATTTAGCTATTAAAGGTGTAGCAGAAGGCTATGCGAATAACTGTAAACATATCATTACCGTTAATACCGAACACAAAGCTGTTTTAGATACGTGTGAATACCTTGAAAAGCAAGGTTTTAAAGTGACTTACCTAGATGTGGATACGTCAGGTCTTGTTTCACTTTCACAGCTTGAAGCAGCAATAACTACCGACACCATTTTAGTGTCAGTAATGCACGTAAATAACGAATTAGGTGTTGTTCAAGATATTAGTGCTATTGGTGAGCTTTGCCGTGCTAAGAACATCCTGTTTCACGTCGATGCGGCGCAGAGCGTAGGTAAGCTTCCTATTGACTTGCAAGCATTGCCAGTCGACCTGTTATCTATTTCAGCGCATAAAATTTATGGTCCGAAAGGGATGGGGGCGTTATACGTTCGCCGTCGACCAAAAATCAACTTAGCGGCACAGATTCACGGTGGCGGTCACGAACGAGGAATGCGTTCAGGCACACTAGCAACCCACCAAATTGTAGGTATGGGGGAAGCGATACACCTTGCCTATCAGCAGTTAGAGAATGATACCGCCCTTATTAGCGAGTTAAAATCAGCATTGTGGGAAGGGCTAAGCCAGTTAGATGATATTCACCTTAATGGTCATGAAACTCAGCGTATAGCGAACATTTTAAATGTGAGTTTTGGTGGTGTGGATGGGGAAAGTATGATGATGGCGATGAATGATATTGCGGTATCTTCAGGTTCTGCCTGTACATCGGCAAGCTTAGAACCCTCATATGTATTACGCGCCATAGGAAGAAGTAGTGAACTGGCTCACGCTGGAATACGTTTTAGTATAGGTAGGTTCACCACATTAGATGACATTACCTACGTCATCAATAAAGTCATCGATATTGTTACCCGTTTACGTGAGGCGACAGTATTGGCCGCAAGCCGATAGCGTCTTTTGTCGCACGGCATCGCAATTACCGATTGCTACGATATTTAATTTTTATTTAACAGGGCTATTGAATATTTGAGTGAAATACTCAGGTATTATATAATACGGCACCAAAATTTTAGGCTGTCTAGATATTCGATAAGAATATCGCAAATGCGTTTTGGCAAATACGTGAATAGCTAAAACGGCAACGTGACTTACTGGCAAGACCGAGAGGCCAGTAGTGAAGGCAGCAAACGCAGGCAAACAAGTGAGATCCCAACATGAGTGAACAGATCGAACAGGCGTTAGAAAGAAAGTACGATGCTGGATTTTATTCAGAGATCGAATCTGAGACTTTTGAAAGTGGCCTCGACGAGTCAGTAATTCGCCGTATTTCAGCAATGAAAAACGAGCCAGAGTGGATGCTAGAGTGGCGCTTAAAAGCGTATCATTCGTGGCTTGAAATGGAAGAGCCTGATTGGGCCCATGTCGACTACCCTAAAATTGACTATCAAGCCATTTCTTATTACTCGGCACCAAAGAGTATGAAAGATAAGCCTCAGTCACTTGATGAAGTCGATCCGGAACTACTGCGTACCTACGAAAAGCTAGGTATTCCGTTGCATGAACAAGAAATGCTAGCGGGTGTTGCTGTAGATGCGGTATTTGACTCAGTTTCAGTGGTAACAACCTTTCGCAGCAAGTTAGAAGAAGCGGGCGTTATCTTTTGCCCTATCTCTGAAGCGCTGGTGAAATACCCAGATTTAGTGAAAAAGTACATCGGCTCAGTAGTACCGCGCACCGATAACTACTTTGCCGCATTAAACAGTGCCGTATTTACCGATGGATCATTTGTTTATATCCCCAAAGGCACACGCTGTCCTATGGAGCTTTCTACCTATTTCCGTATAAACGAAATGAACACTGGTCAGTTTGAACGTACGTTAATTGTTGCCGAAGAAGGGAGTTACGTAAGCTACCTAGAAGGCTGTACTGCCCCCCAGCGTGACGAGAATCAATTACACGCCGCAGTGGTTGAATTGGTTGCTATGGATGATGCCACTATTAAGTACTCAACAGTACAAAACTGGTACCCAGGTGACGAAAACGGTAAAGGCGGTATTTACAACTTCGTGACCAAGCGTGGTATTTGCCATAAAAACGCAAAAATCTCGTGGACTCAGGTTGAAACCGGTTCAGCGGTGACGTGGAAATACCCAAGCTGTGTGCTGAAAGGCGATAACAGTGTAGGTGAGTTTTATTCAGTGGCGTTAACCCGTGGAAGGCAGCAAGCCGACACCGGTACTAAGATGATTCACCTTGGTAAGAACACGCGCTCTACCATTATCTCTAAAGGTATTTCAGCGGGTAACAGTAACAACGCCTATCGTGGATTAGTGCAGATGGGCCCTCGTGCCGATGGCGCGCGTAACTTCACAGAGTGTGACTCGCTGTTAATCGGCGATAAATGCGGCGCGCATACGTTCCCGTATATCGAAAGTAGAAATCCAAGTGCCATTGTTGAGCACGAAGCAACAACGTCGAAAGTAAGCGACGAGCAGTTGTTCTTGTGCCAGCAACGTGGTTTAGACACAGAAAAATCCGTTTCCATGATTGTTAACGGTTTCTGTAAAGAAGTATTCAAAGAGCTGCCGATGGAATTTGCCGTAGAAGCCGGCAAGCTGCTCGAAATTAGTCTTGAAGGTTCAGTGGGGTAATCAATGCTTAGTATCAAGAATTTACATGCCAGCGTAGAAGAGAAAAACATCATTAAAGGGCTTAACCTAGAAGTTAAGCCAGGTGAAGTACACGCTATCATGGGCCCTAACGGCGCCGGTAAGAGTACCCTTGGTTATGTGCTTTCTGGCCGTGATGGTTATGAAGTTAGCGAAGGTGAAGTGACACTGAACGGTAAAGATTTACTCGATTTAGAAGTGGAAGAACGTGCCCGTGAAGGTTTGTTCTTAGCGTTTCAATATCCAGTAGAAATTCCAGGCGTAAGCAACATGGAATTTATGAAAGAGTCTGTAAACGCCATGCGTGAACAGCGCGGCGAAAACCCGCTTACTGCTGCAGAATTTTTAAAGAAAGCCAAAGATGCGTGTAAGCAAGTGCAATTGCCGCTAGATTTCTTAAAGCGCGGTGTTAATGAAGGCTTCTCTGGTGGTGAGAAAAAACGTAACGAAATCATGCAAATGATTTTGTTAGAGCCAAAGCTTTGTATTCTTGATGAGTCTGACTCGGGCCTAGACGTTGATGCACTTCAAGTGGTTGCTGATGGTGTAAACAGCCAACGTGATGGTGAACGCAGCTTTATCGTAGTGACTCACTACCAGCGTTTGCTTGATTACATCAAACCTGACTTTGTACACATTCTTGCCGACGGCAAAATTGTGAAAAGTGGTGATGCATCTCTGGCACTAGAAGTCGAGAAAAGCGGTTATGCCTTCTTAGGTAAAGCCTACGAGGAGGCTGAAGCATGAGTCAATGGCTAGAACAGGTCATTGATGGGGCAGCGCTAGATGATTATCTGGCGCCCGTGCGTCAGCAGGCCTTAACACAATTAAAAAACGATGGTTGGCCGAAACGCCGTAACGAAAGCTGGATCAATACGCCACTTACGCCTGTAGAAAAGCGTAACGTTGCAATTGCCACGCAAGCAGACAGCGTACCTGTGCCAAACATCGATAACTTAAACGCGTTAGATATCGTGTTTGTCGATGGTGTGTTAGTTACGCAAATTAACACGCTAGACGTGCCAGAAGGCATGGTGATTACATCGCTAAACGTTGACGATGCGGCTACACAGCAAGCGATTGCGAGTGTGTTCGGACAAGTGAAGCCAACACGCCATTTATTTGGTCGCGTTAACGATGCACTTTGTCAGCACGGTGTTTTCATTAATGTGGCAGATGGCGCAAAAGTAACTAAGCCTATTCGCATAGTGAATTTAGCGACTAAGAACGTAGATGCCCATACTCGCGTATTGGTTAAGCTAGGTAACGCATCAAGCGCGATTATCATTGAACAAGGTTCAGGTGATACCGATAGCCTTACAACAGCATTCGCAGAATACGATATTGCTGACGATGCGCACTTGGAGCATTACCGCTTTGCTATGTTCACAGGCAGCGCCAAACAACTTGGTGGTAGTCACTTTATGTTGCACGACCGCTCAACCTTAAATAGCACCCTAGTGGGCTATGGCAGTGAGTTGTCTCGCTTAGATGTAGATATGCATCATGCCGGTGAATTTGCTAACGCCAAAATGAACGCGATTTATTTGTTGGCTGAAGGTGAGTTATTCGACTTACATTCAACCATTGAGCACGCCATGCCTAACGGCACCACAGAAGAAAATGCGCGTGGGATTGTGGGTGATAAAGCCCGTGCTGTGTTCAATGGCCGTATTCACATTCACCGTGACGCACAAAAGACCTTGGCAGAGCTTAACAACCGTAACTTATTGTTGTCTCGTCGCGGTGTTATCAACACCAAACCTGAACTTGAAATTTATGCTGACGACGTGCGCTGTGCTCACGGTGCAACAGTGGCAGAAATTGAAGGTGAAGCGCTTTATTACATGCTGACTCGTGGTGTTCCGCGCAGTAAAGCCTTGGTGATGTTGAACTTTGGTTTCATACAAGAGCTAATTAACGATATGCCAAATGCGGCTATCCGCGATTGGTTACTTCCTGTGCTAAGCGAGCGCTTTGCACACATGGAGGTTAAATGAGCTTAGACGTTGCTGCGCTTCGCGCCCAGTTTCCAATCCTTGCTAAAACGGTAGATGGTAAGCCATTGGTTTACCTCGACAACGCGGCGACAACGCAAAAGCCGCAAGCGGTGATTGATGCCATTGTCGATTTCTATACGAACACCAATGCGAACGTGCATCGCGGCGCTCATCATTTATCTGATGAAGCAACTCGTCGTTATGAAAATGCGCGCACGAGTGTAGCGGGCTTCATTAACGCCAGTGCGCGGGAAGAAGTGATTTGGACCAGCGGTACCACTGAAGCCATTAATATTGTGGCTAACGGGTTGGGGCAGTTGCTTCGCGAAGGCGACCAAGTCATGGTGACAGAATTAGAGCACCACGCGAACTTGGTTACGTGGCAGCAAGCGTGTCGACGTTCTGGCGCAACATTAAATATTGTGCCGGTGTTCGATAACGGTGAGCTCGATATCGACGCTTTCGATAGACTCTTAACACCTAGCACTAAAATGGTGGCGTTTCCGCATGTATCAAATGCATTAGGTACGGTTAACCCTATTAAACTGCTAACGGAAAAAGCGAAAGCAGTAGGTGCATGGGTGTTAGTGGACGGCGCGCAGGGCATTGCTCACGGCGGCGTTGACGTACAAGACATAGGTTGCGATTTTTACGCTTTCTCTGGGCACAAGCTATTCGGACCGACTGGCATTGGTGTTTTATGGGGCCGTAAATCGGTGCTAGAAGACTGGCCAGTATGGCAAACCGGCGGCGAAATGATTAAAGACGTGTCTTATCATGAAGCCACATGGGGCGAGTTACCTAATCGGCTAGAAGCGGGTACACCTAATATTGCAGGTGCTATTGGTTTAGGTGCTGCAGTTGATTGGTTTAAAAATCTTGATATGGCCGCATTACATAACCATGAACAAGCACTATTAAACTACGCCACTGAACAAGCACTTGCCTTTGAAGGTATGCGTTTAATTGGCACAGCGCCTAATAAAGTCGGTGTTTTAAGCTTTTTATTAGACGGTGCGCACCCTGGTGATATTGGATTTATTCTTGATAGGCAAGGCGTAGCAATAAGAACGGGCGATAACTGTGCTCAGCCGCTGATGAAGCGCTTTGGTATTCCAGGCACTGCTCGTGCATCGTTCTCAATTTACAACACGCTTGAAGAAGTGGACAGCTTATTTGCTGCACTTAAGAAAGCGAAAATGATGTTGGCCTAAGGAGGCACTATGAGTGTTGAAACATTTGTTCCTAGCACAAAGCTTATTACCTTGAGCGACAGCGCCATTAAGCATTTTGAAAGCAAGCTTAAAGACAAGCCGGGTCAGTTAATTCGCTTATCTACCCGTGTAAGTGGCTGTACCGGTTATGCATACGAACTTGATTTTGCCGATAGCGCTAAAGACGGCGACGAAATTGTAGAAATTTCACCAACCCTTCGTGTTGCGGTTTCAGAAGATGCAGCAGACCTAGTACGTAGTACGGAAATTGACTATGTAACTGAAGGTGTGAACGGCATTATTAAGTACAACAACCCAAATGTGGTTGATGAGTGTGGTTGTGGCGAAAGCTTCAACGTTGGCTAACTGCAATATTAAGAAGTTATAGCATGAAGCAGAAGATGGTGGTGACAGAACGAGAGTGTAAAGCACGTCTTGTTCCGGCAGGAAACCCTGCAACCATACCAGAGGGTGAGTTTGTTACGATCACGCAAGATTTAGGTGGCAATTACACGGTTACGTGGCGTGGCAATATGTACCGTATTGACGGCACCGATGCCGATGCGATTGGCCGTAAAGCCCAAGTACTTAACTTCGCCGAGCCTGAAGATGGCAAAGTGAGTGAGCAGCAGGTCTGGGATGCGCTTGAAACTATCTTCGACCCTGAAATACCGATTAACTTAGTATCGCTAGGGCTTATCTATAAGGTTAACGTTGATCAAGATAGTGGCGAAGTTGATATTGATATGACGCTAACCGCGCCAGGTTGCGGCATGGGGCCAGTATTGGTAGGCGATGTAGAATATCGTGTAGCACTTGTTCCCTTTGTTACTGCCGTCAACGTTGAGTTGGTATTCGATCCAGCGTGGTCACGAGAAATGATGAGTGAAGAAGCGCAGCTAGAAGCGGGCCTTTTCTTTTAATAACACAGGATTATTCATGGCATTACCCTCTACTGAAGAAATAATTGATGATTTAGCGTTTTTCGATGATTGGGAACAGCGCTATCAATATATTATCGATTTAGGTAAATCTGTGCCAGGCTTGCCAGAAGACAAGCGCACGGCAGACAGGCTGGTAAAAGGTTGCCAAAGCAGTGTGTGGCTGGTTGAGTCTTACGACAATAACCAAATTACCTTCGAAGTAGACAGTGACGCAGTGATTGTTCAAGGCTTATTGGCGTTAGTTTTAGCGGCTTATAATAATAAATCGCCGAAAGATATTCTTGAATTTGACATTGATGGCTATTTCGAAGCGCTAGATTTGGAGCGCCATATTACGCCGACTCGGGGAAATGGCCTTCGTGCAATCGTGGCGAAAATTCAACATCTTGCTAAAGAAAACAGTTAGTTATATAAATTTTGGTGCCGGGCGTTAGGTAAAATTAAGTGTAATATGCGTCCAAAGCCGAGTGCGTCATAAACGCTGTCATAATAGTGTCACTTTTATCACGTGTAGTAGAGCGCCATGGGGTGTTGAAATCGCCGCTGGTCAAGCCGTTAATAATTGCCTATAATTCGCGGCCAAAAATTCATAAGACTTAAATTTGTTTGGAGAAAACAATGGCTCTAGAGCGTACTTTTTCGATTATCAAGCCTGATGCGGTAGCTAAAAACGTTATCGGTGCAATTTACAACCGTTTCGAATCTGCAGGTCTTCGCATCGTGGCATCTAAGATGATCCACATGAGCAAAGAACAAGCTGAAGGTTTCTACGCAGAACATAAAGAACGTCCTTTTTTCGGCGCTCTAGTTGATTTCATGACATCTGGCCCAGTAATGGTTCAGGTTCTTGAAGGCGAAAACGCTGTTGTTAAAAACCGTGAAATTATGGGTGCAACTAACCCAGCTGATGCTGCTGCTGGAACACTTCGTTCTGACTACGCTGCGTCAATTGATGAAAACGCATGTCACGGTTCTGATGCACCTGAATCAGCTGCACGTGAAATTGCTTACTTCTTCTCTGAAGAAGAGATTTGTCCTCGTACGCGTTAATCGCAAACGACCGAATCTAAAAAACGAGGCTTCGGCCTCGTTTTTTGTTTCTGCAAGTCTGTTTTTTTAGCTTTATTGTTCAGCTACTGGCTTTGATTTATTCCGTCAAGATGGGGCAACAATATTGCAAGTTACACCCTATATTTAGTCTGTGGGTTACGCTTTTTCTACTTGAACAAGTATGGTAAAATCCGCGCAAATTTTGAACGGCTTTGGTCTATGACTTTTGTCCGTTTTGGGCGTAAGGTTTTTCTTAGCAGCATTTCTTCTGCTTACGTCCTACAAGTGAACGGCTTTTCACTACTTATGCTTTAAGAGTAACTCGTTATTTAGAGGCTTCCGATAGAGGCTCCCGAGGCTTCATCTTAATAACTCAAGTAGATTTAGAGCAACGTGGATTCGAACTTCCTAACGTCCGTTCGCGTCATCATATTAGCAGTACAAGGCAATAGCTTTGAATAGGTAAAAGGGTCATCATTTTATGGCAAAGACAAATTTGTTAAATCTTAATCGCGAAGGCTTGCGTAATTTCTTCAAAGACAAAGGAGAAAAACCATTTCGTGCCGATCAGGTAATGAAATGGATTTATCAGCAGGGCGAAAGCGATTTTGAGAAAATGAGCAACCTGAATAAAAACCTGCGTGCAATGTTGATAGAACACTGTGAAGTGAAAGCACCAGAGATTGCCTATTTCCAAGAAGCTAGCGATGGCACCATTAAGTTTGCGTTAGCGCTTGAGGGCGGTCAGGAAGTGGAGACGGTATGGATCCCAGAAGCTGACCGTGCAACGCTTTGTGTATCGTCACAAGTAGGCTGCGCCCTTGAATGTACGTTCTGCTCTACCGCTCAACAAGGTTTTAACCGTAATTTGAGCGTCAGTGAAATTATTGGTCAAGTATGGCGAGTAGCGACTTTTCTTGGTTTATCGAAAGATACCAGTAAACGTCCTATTACTAACGTAGTCATGATGGGCATGGGTGAGCCTTTGCTTAACCTTAAAAACGTGGTGCCAGCTATGAACATCATGTTAGATGACTTCGGATTTGGTTTATCGAAGCGCCGCGTGACCTTGAGTACCTCAGGTGTTGTGCCTGCACTTGATATGCTTGGTGATCAAATCGACGTGGCTTTAGCGATTTCATTGCATGCGCCAAACGATGAGCTACGTAATGAAATTGTGCCGGTGAATAAAAAATACAATATTGAAGCCTTTTTGGCTGGTGTGCGCCGTTACCTTGAAAAATCGAAAGCTAACCAAGGCCGAGTGACGGTTGAATACGTTATGCTTTCACACATTAACGACAGTACCGACCAAGCGCATGAATTAGCGAAAGTATTGAAAGATACACCGAGTAAAATTAACTTAATTCCGTTTAACCCTTATCCGGGTTCACCGTACCTTTGTTCAAGCAATTCGCGTATCGATAGATTCTCAAAAGTTCTTATGGATTATGGGTTTACCACCGTTGTACGCAAAACTCGTGGTGATGATATAGATGCTGCTTGTGGGCAATTAGTGGGTGATGTTGTAGACAGAACCAAACGATTGTTAAAAAAACAGGTGAAGGGCGAAGCGATTTCGGTAAAAATGGCCCAATAATCATTAAGATATTAGGGTAATAACATGCGAATAGGATTGATAGCAGCTGTCGTCTTTTTAGCGGGATGCGTAAGCAACTCGCAACCAGGCAGTTACAATAGTAACTTTGATCGCCAGGAAGCTGCTAAAACTCGTATGTCTTTAGGGTTAACCTACCTTAAAAACAATAATTATAAACAAGCCAAAGTGAATTTAGATCAAGCGCTTGAATACGATCCGCGCTCAGCTGAGGTCAACTATGCTATCGCGTATTATTACCAACTGGTGGGGGACGCAAAGCGAGCCGATGATCTATATCAAACAGCAATGTCCTTAGCACCAAACAACGGTGATATCGCAAACAGCTACGGTGCATTCAAGTGCCAAGACGGTGATTACGACGGCGCTAAAGAGTACTTTCTTAAGGCCGTGAGTAATCAACAATACGCTAATTCAGCAGAAACCTACGAAAATCTCGCCCTATGTGCACAAAGCCAAGGTAATACTGATGATGCTATTACCTATTTTCAAAGTGCACTCAAACACCAGCCGTTGCGTGCTAAAAGTTTATATTTACTGACAGAGCTTTATGTTGCCACCGAGCAGTGGACATCAGCGAAGTACACGTTAGACAAATACCAACGGGTTGCTAAACCTTCTCCCGATTCCTTATGGCTGTCATTTGAAATACACCAAGGGACAGGCGATTGGGAAGGGGCAAAAGAAGTGGGGTATAACTTATCAACCTTATTTCCTGACAGCCCGTATACAGCGGAATATAAGAATATTCTTGCGCAGCATGCCCCACAGGTTGAACGAAAAGTAAAAGGGGAAGATACTAACGCTGACAAAGTATCTCACTCAGCACACGCAGAAACAGAAACAAAATCAGGGTTGCCTTCTCAGCAAGCGCAATTCCACATAGTAAAGGCTAACGAAAACCTTTATCGTATTTCTCTAAAGCATAACATTAAAATTACCTCGCTGAAGGAGTGGAACAACATTGAAAATGCTGGCGCGATTTTTGCCGGTATGAAGATTTGGATAGTACCACACAACATGCAAGGGGAATAGGAAGTCGAATGGTGTCAGAACAACAAACGACTGAGGAAGCAGGTTTAGCACAAGAGTCTACCGTGCCAAGCCCAGGTAAAATGCTTCAGGAGCGACGGGAATCGCTAGGGCTAACGCAGCAACAAATCGCTGATAAGCTTTTCTTGAAAGTCTCTCAAATCAATGCCTTGGAAGAAGATGCTGTGGATAAAACCACCTCTATTACTTTTACAAAAGGCTACGTAAGAAACTACGCGAAACAACTAGGATTAAATGCCGAACACGTTGTTGCTGCCTTTGAGCAATATCATACAAGTGTTGAACCACCGGCAAAACTACAAAGTTTCTCTCGTCGTGTCGCAAAACAGACACACGACGATCGCTGGATGATGGTTACCTATATTATTTTGTTACTGATAATCGGTGGCATTGTTGTGTGGTGGGTTCAGCAACCAAGTGATGAAGCTATCGTTGAAGCGCCTAATCTTGACGAAATTAAAGAAGAAGCTGCTAACACCCCCATCCCCGAAGCAACTAACCACACCAGTTCAGGTGCGTTAAACAGCGCAAATACTAATACAGCTACTGATACTGGTAGTGCTGCGCTTCCTCAATCTGGTAATGGTAACTTCACCAGTAACGGAAACAGCAGCTTTGAACCTTCACCAACCAATAGCCAACCTAATAGCGGTAATACAGATGATGAAAGCTTGCCGCCGTCAGCAGGTATTAACGAAAGTAATAACCTGACCGCATTGGTGAGCAATTCAGATTCCGGCGAAATCCGTTTAGGTAGCCAAGTTACTAACAATTCTTCGGACACCGGCAGTCAAAGTGGGGCAGTGCCCATATCGATGACATTTACCTTCGATGATGATTGTTGGGTGAACATAAAAGACGCAACCGGTGAGGCAATTGCTTACGGTGTTAAGCAATCTGGCCGTGTTATGGAAATTCAAGGTGTGCCTCCTGTTGCAGTTACACTCGGCAAACCGGATAATGTACGTATATCAGTTAATGGCGACCCCGTGGATATCACGGCCTTTCAAAATGGCCAGATAGCGCGATTCTCGCTTCCTATGTAGGTAATTAGATGTTTGCAGAAAGTCCTATCAAACGCAGAAAGTCCACGCGTATTAATGTAGGTAATATTCCTATTGGCGATGGTGCGCCCATTGCCGTTCAATCTATGACGAATACGCGTACCACTGACGTGGCTGCGACGGTTGATCAAATTAATCGTATTGTCGCTGTAGGAGGTGAGATTGTTCGTGTTTCCGTACCTACCATGGACGCT
This sequence comes from Alteromonas sp. 38, assembly GCF_902506055.1. Classification (NCBI taxonomy): domain Bacteria; kingdom Pseudomonadati; phylum Pseudomonadota; class Gammaproteobacteria; order Alteromonadales; family Alteromonadaceae; genus Alteromonas; species Alteromonas sp. 38. The sequence continues at coordinate 3,154,454 of NZ_LR733300.1, read as the reverse complement.
GCTGAAGCATTCAAAGAGATTCGTAAACAAGTTAGCACGCCCTTAGTGGCCGATATTCATTTCGACTATCGTATTGCGCTTAAAGTGGCGGAGTACGGTGTTGATTGTTTGCGAATTAACCCTGGTAATATTGGCAATATGGAACGTGTACGTTCAGTGGTTGATTGTGCCAAAGACAAAAATATCCCCATTCGCATTGGCGTAAATGGCGGGTCGCTGGAAAAAGACTTACAAGAGAAATACGGCGAACCTACGCCTGAAGCTTTGGTTGAGTCGGCCATGCGACATGTAGATATACTCGATAAGCTTAACTTCGACCAATTCAAAGTGAGTGTTAAAGCCTCTGATGTGTTTCTGGCGGTGGGGGCTTATCGACTATTAGCTCAGCAAATCGATCAGCCACTTCATTTGGGTATTACTGAAGCGGGCGGTCAACGTGCCGGTGCAGTAAAAAGCTCTGTTGGTCTAGGTATGCTTTTGGCAGAGGGTATCGGTGATACTATTCGTATTTCACTGGCTGCCGATCCGGTCGAAGAAATTAAAGTGGGTTTCGACATTTTAAAGTCGCTCCGAATCCGGTCTCGTGGCATTAACTTCATCGCGTGCCCAAGTTGTTCAAGACAAGAGTTCGATGTTATCGGTACGGTAAATGCGTTAGAGCAACGTCTTGAAGATATTCTTACGCCTATGGATGTCTCTATTATCGGCTGTGTCGTGAATGGTCCTGGAGAAGCTGAGGTATCAGACTTAGGCTTAACGGGCGCCAGAAACATGAGCGGGTTATACGAAGATGGTAAACGCGTGAAAGAGCGATTGGCCAATGATGACCTTATCGATAAGCTTGAAGCAAGAATTCGTGCCAAGGCAACCCGCATGAGCGAAGCTAACAAAATACAGGTATCGGTGAAAGACTAAGCCTGTACGATTGTTGTTTATCTTCAAAGCCCCTATAATGCGGGGCTTTTCACTATTTAGCAGTATGAGAATTTCACGTGGCTAAGACTATTCAGGCAATTCGCGGAATGAATGATTGCCTGCCGGAAGTATCCGGTACATGGCAGAAAGTAGAATCTGTACTCCGTCAAGTGGTGGCCAGCTATGGCTATCAAGAAATTCGCACGCCTATTGTAGAGAGTACCGACTTGTTCAAACGCTCTATTGGCGAAGTGACCGACATTGTCGAAAAGGAAATGTATACCTTTGAAGACAGAAACGGCGACAGTTTAACACTTCGCCCTGAAGGTACTGCCAGCACGGTGCGTGCCGGTAATGAGCATGGCTTGTTGTATAACCAACAGCAGCGCTTGTGGTATATGGGGCCAATGTTCCGCCACGAACGTCCGCAAAAAGGGCGTTATCGCCAATTCCACCAGTTCGGTGTTGAAACCTACGGCCTAGATGGGCCTGATATCGACTTGGAAGTGATTTTATTAAGCGCTCGACTATGGAAAGCGTTTGGTATTGAAAAGCACGTTACCTTGCAAATTAACTCATTAGGTTCAAACGAAGCCCGTCAGGCCTACCGTGAAACTTTAATTAGCTATTTGAAAGAACGCGCAGATAAGCTTGATGAAGAATCGCTTCGCCGGTTAGAGTCAAATCCACTTCGTGTACTTGATAGCAAGAACCCGAATGTGCAAGCAGCCATTGCTGATGCGCCATCATTGCTAGATCACTTAGATGAAGAATCTAAAACCCATTTCGATAACTTATGCGAACGCTTAACACAAGCAGGTATTGCATTTGAAATCAACCCACGCTTAGTGCGCGGGCTAGATTATTATAATCGCACCGTTTTTGAGTGGGTAACCGAAAGCTTAGGTTCGCAAGGTACAGTCTGTGCGGGCGGCCGATATGATGGTTTGGTAGAACAGCTAGGCGGAAAAGCTACACCTGCGGTAGGTTTTGCCATGGGTATGGAACGTTTAGTACTTTTACTTACCACGTTAAGTGAAGATGCACTAGATTCTAGCAGTGCTGATGTGTATGTTACCGCGATGGGCGATGATGCTCAGGCTTATGCCTTAGAAGTATCAGAACACCTTCGTGATACATTGCCTAGTGTGCGGGTGATGATGCACTGTGGCGGCGGAAACTTTAAAAAACAATTAAAACGCGCTGACAAAACAGGGGCAAGTTTTGCCTTGTTGTTAGGGTCACAAGAAATGCAATCACGTGAAGTGGCAGTAAAGCCGTTACGTGATGGTCAAGAGCAACAGACAATCGCTTTTGATGCGTTGTCGAGCACCATTGCCGACCTGCTGAACGCATAATAAGAGGAAATCATGGAACAATTCGCAACAGAAGACCAACAAGTAGAAGCGATTAAACGCTTTTGGAAAGAGCACGGTACCGCCATTATTGTAGGTGCAGCATTGGGGTTAGGTGGACTTTGGGGCTGGCGTTACTACTCTGATACGCAGATGGCAACCAAAGAAGCGGCATCAGTAGAATACCAAAATGCAGTGGAAACCTATGGTGAAGAAGGTAGCGCAGATAAAATTACCGCCTTTATTAATGCAAACGAAGACTCAGGCTACGCCAGTATTGCTAGCCTCTTGGCAGCCAAACAAGCAGTAGATGCTGGTGAGTTTGACGCCGCAGCATCACACCTAAACCGTGTGGTTACCTTTGCTGAAAATGAAGAATTAAAAGCGCTAGCCGCTATTCGTTTAACTCGAGTTCAAATTGAAATGAACCAGCTAGACGCAGCGTTGTCTACGCTAGGCAATATTACGAACGAAGCATTTGCTGCTGAAGTATCTGAACTGAAAGGTGATGTATATCAGCAACAAAGCAAATTTGATGATGCTCGTTTAGCCTACTCAGGTGCGCTAGAAAAAAATGCCAACAACCCGTTATTGCAAATGAAGTTAGACAACTTAGCCGTTGCTGCGGGCCAATAAGCTGGTACATAAAAATAAAGAGGTAAGCAATTTGTTTCACAATACGTGTGGCCGTAAGGGCCGATTTGCTCGGGCGATGGGCATGGCATTGGCCATCTCTGTAACGCTTTCCGGTTGTTCTACCGTCTCTGATTGGTTTGCAGATGAAGAAGAGCTCGAAATTCGCCGTTTGAAACCAATCGAAGCGAAGTTTACGCCGTCAGTAAAATGGGACAGAGACATCGGCGACGGTGTCGATCATTACTTCTCTCGCCTTCGCCCAGTGTATGCTTACGAAAACCTTTATGCCGCTGATCGCCATGGCAGCGTTGTCGCTATGAACCCAGAGAACGGTGATGTTTTATGGGAACGTGACTTCGCCGTATTTGAAGGTGACGGCTGGTGGGACTCCATTGCTCGCCTTTGGCGTAGTGGAGCAAGTGCGCGTATTGGCGGAATATCCGTTGCCGACAGATTGTTGTTTGTAGGCACAGAAAATGGCGTTGTAATGGCACTTGACTACGAAACAGGCGAAACCAAGTGGGAAGCGTCTATTCCTGGCGAAGTCTTAGCAGCGCCTTCTGCAGACGAAGGTATTTTAGTTGTTAACACGGGTGCGGGCACCTTGTTTGGTTTTGATACTCGTACTGGCGAGCAACTATGGAGACATGAAGGTGATACACCTCCATTAACCCTTCGTGGTATTTCGGGCCCAGTGGCGGCAAACGGCGGCGCCTTAATTGGAACGCCTACCGGTAAGTTGCAAGTTAACCTACTCGATTCAGGTATTCTTGCTTGGGAAACGGTCATTGCCACGCCAACGGGCGCGACAGAGTTAGAACGTATTGTTGACCTTGATACCACACCTGTGCTTTTTGGTGGCACCATTTACACGGTTTCCTACAATGGCACACTGGCAGCAGTAGAGTTGCGCAGTGGTCGTATTATTTGGAAGCGTGAGTACGGCTCGTATCGCAACCTGAGTATAGAAGGTAACAGTATTTTTGTTGTAGATAACAACTCCAATATTTACGCACTAGACAGACGAAACGGTGTAGAACTTTGGTCACAAGGTGGCTTGAAGTCTCGTTCTGTTACTGCGGCAACGCCAGTGGGTGAACATATTGTTGTGGGTGACAACTGGGGCTTCGTTCATTGGATTGAACAAGAAACTGGCCAAATAGTGGCTCGCGTCGATGTAGGCGGCGATGATGAAGACGATGCTATATACGATGCACCATTAAACGTTGACGGTGTGGTAGTAACCATGACCCGTAACGGCGTAGTGGCAGCCATTTCTACGTTATAGCCTGTTCAACAACATAATTTGTTGGATTGTTGGCCTAATATCTTCTGTTAGGCTGACGCATCATACCTAAACAGGTATAATGCCCAATCACACTCTGACCGCAAGTAAGCTATGCTTACTTGCGGTTTGTGTTTTTTAGCTTTTTTCCTTTAGGATTTGATACATGTTGCCCGTTGTTGCTTTGGTAGGCCGCCCTAATGTGGGTAAGTCCACCTTGTTTAATCGTTTAACTAATACACGTGATGCGCTGGTCGCTGATTATCCAGGGCTTACCCGTGACCGCAAGTACGGTCAGGCTAAGTTTGAGCAGCGCCAATTCATCGTGGTGGATACCGGTGGTATCACGGGTGACGAAGAAGGTATTGATGCTGAAATGGCGCAGCAGTCTCTTTTAGCCATTGAAGAAGCCGATGTAGTATTACTACTTGTTGATGCCAGAGCAGGTTTATTGCCGGCAGACCAAGGTATTGCTGAACACATTCGCCGCCTTAACAAGCAAGTTTTTGTCGTCGCGAATAAAGTTGACGGCATTGATGGCGATAGCGAAAGCGCAGACTTTTACGCGCTGGGTTTAGGCACCGTTAAACAAATCGCCGCGGCCCACGGGCGTGGCGTAAGCCAATTACTGCAAGATGCGTTAGTGCCACTTGAAGCCTCTTTTCCTGACATGCGCATTGTTGAGGAAACGCAAGAAGAAGAGCTTGATGCGGAAGCGCAACTTAAGCGCCTTCAAGACCAGCCTATTAAACTGGCCATAGTTGGAAAGCCTAACGTGGGTAAATCTACGTTAACTAATCGAATTTTGGGTGAAGAACGGGTTGTAGTTTATGACCTTCCAGGCACGACCCGCGATAGCGTTTTCATTCCGATGGAACGTGACGAGCGTGAATATATTCTTATCGATACCGCAGGAGTTCGTAAACGCAGAAAAGTGAATGAGGCGGTTGAAAAGTTCTCTATTGTTAAAACTTTGCAAGCGATTGACGAAGCAAACGTCGTGCTGATGGTTATTGATGCTCGTGAGGGTATAACCGATCAAGACTTAAGCTTACTGGGCTTTGTGTTAAATTCCGGCCGCTCACTGGTGATTGCTGTGAATAAGTGGGACGGATTGAGCACAGATATTAAAAACGATATAAAACGCGAACTCGATCGCCGTCTTGGTTTTATTGACTTTGCACGTTTACACTTTATATCTGCAACGCACGGTACCGGTGTAGGTAATTTATTTGAGTCAGTACAAGAAGCTTACCTAAGCGCCACTAAGCGTATTAATACCTCCATGCTTACGCAGATTATGGAAATGGCTCAAGATGACCATCAACCGCCGCTAGTGCGCGGTCGTCGGGTCAAAATGAAATATGCCCATGCTGGAGGTTATAACCCGCCGGTGATTGTTATTCACGGTAACCAAGTTGACGATTTACCTACGTCGTACAAGCGCTTCTTGATGAACTACTTCCGTAAAGCGCTTCAGGTGATGGGCACGCCTATACGCATCGAATTTAGGGAAGGGGCGAACCCGTTTGAAGGCAAAAAGAATAAGCTCACTCTTACTCAAGAACGTAAACGTAAGCGTTTACTGTCTTATCATAGTAAGAAGAAGTAGCCGAACGTTGATACAAGTTCGGTAACTAAGCGTTTTGGATAATGGCGACATGCGGGTTTTGAAACGTTACTATTCCAAACATATAAAAAAGGTCGGCGCTATTATTAGCACCGACTTTTTTTGTTTTAAGTGAAGGTAGAGTGCATTTATTTATGTTTCGCTAAGCGCTTTTAAAGGGCTGATCACAACAGTCTGTCTATAAGGTGCTTTGCATAATGAAGGCTTCACGCTGCACTATTGCTGGTGTTTTCTACTTCAGCATGGCGCGAACTTGCTGCATAAGCATAGATTCTTCTGGCACTGAGATATGCGCAATGAGTTCATTTGCTAAGTCGTCGGAGAAGTCACTAGGGAAGGTGGTAGCCACTTTCACTATTTTATCATTGCGCGTAAACACATAGGTGGTCGCGAAGATAGGATCGTCTACTGGCGAGTCAGCTTTAAGGGCTAGTCGCCATCCATTAGCAAGCCCCTTCACATTAAAAGGCGATATTGGTTGGGGTTGAGATAAGGTTAAATTGCGCGCGCTGGCAACGTGGTCAGCTTTATTCCAGTCTTCATCTAATTGTTGATGAAGTAAAGCGTCTGTGCGGGCTGAGTTTTCAGTATTGATAGTGTTCACCGTATTCGCTTTATTACTTTGCGCGTTCGTGTCTAGTTTCGCCAAAATGGGATAAACCGTTACATCAACTAACGCATCTTCAAAAGAAGGATGGGTATACCTTGTAATTGAGCCTTTGAAGGGGTCTGGGTACAGCTGAGTATCAAGTCTGGTGAAATCACCCAAAGACTCCGGCACACTTAGATGGTTGCCGTAATCGCTCGCGTTTAACGCATGATATAAAAACTTTGGGGTGAACAGTTCGCTTTCGATAACATGCTTATACCACGATAGTAGCGGTTCTATGGCTTTCTCTGTTGGCGTTTCATTGCTATTCACTTGACTGGTAATAACCAAAGAATCAATCTCTATTCCTCGCCATTGCAGCGTTAATTCAGTGAAGTGCCTTTCTTCGCTAGGTTTTTCACTTAGCGCTTCACTTATACTGGAAGTTTCATCTTGTTTAGCCACGTTAGCAATCAGCAGTTCATAGTCTGAGTCATTACCGAAAGGTTTAATCTCAGTGAACCAAGATGTTGCTATCAGTGAAGAGATAAATGCTTCTGGGGTAATGGTATCTTCAATACACCCCTGTGTGGCCTCTGTATCGCCACAGGTATCCAAAAGGGTTTCACTGGGGTAAGTAGAAAACACCGCCAGAGAAATTGCTATTGTAGGAGCTTCAGGTACAGGTGCCGATAAAGATGACGTTTCGGGCAACACCGGTAACTCAGGCAATCCCGCCTGTTGCTGACCATAAACTGCCGGTGCGCATAAAGAGGCTAGAGCAAGTAGCAACCAGCCTGAACGCGAAGAAATAGGAAACAAAGGCCAACCTTTATTGATGACGACGAATTTCCACTATTTTACTGGTTATTTCACCATCAGTCACTCGAGACATAAGTATATCGTTTTCTTTGACGGTATTTACAGAGGTAACTGCCTCTCCACTTGACATAGTAATACTGTAGCCTCGCGACAATGTAGAAAGCGGGCTAACCGACTGCAATAACCCCACTTTTGCAGCAAATGCCTGTTGTTTACTATTTACTAACTGCTTCATGTTGTTACATAGCGCTTTATGGGTTTGTATCATGTGCGCTTTAGCTTGATTCACTCGCTCCGTTGGGTTTTGTCGCGCAAAGCGATTATCGACATACTCAAACCGTTTATTTTCGATAGCGAGTTTATTGTTAATAGCATGGCTTAAACGCAATTGTAGTCTGTCGAGGGCTTGCCACTGATTTTGTATTTTGCTTTGCGGATGTACTGACTGTAAACGTTGGTGCTGAAGTTTATGTTGCTGAGCTAAATGACTAAGTTTTTGCAGCATAGCACGGGTTAAGCGTTGCTTATATTGAACAAAGCCCTCACTGAGCGCGTTCGTGTCTTGGCTCAATATTTCCGCGGCCGCCGAAGGGGTAGGGGCGCGTAAATCGGCAACAAAATCAGCAATAGTAAAATCAACTTCATGCCCAACGGCGCTGATTAACGGTAGTTGCGACTCGGCAATTTCTCTAGCAAGGTTTTCATTGTTAAAACACCATAAATCTTCTAACGAGCCACCACCACGGGTTAGCAAAAGTGCATCTACTTCATTTCGTTTATTCGCAGTGCGAAGGGCGTTAATAAGCTGATTAGGCGCGGTTTCACCTTGCACCATAGAAGGGTAAACAATGACTTCAGTTTGTGGGCTACGGCGTTTCAATACACTAAGTACGTCATGCAGTGCTGCGCCTGTTGAAGAGGTAATAACACCAATACGATTGATAACCTCAGGCATTGGGCGCTTACGTTCGATACTGAACAAACCATCAGCGTTGAGTTTTGCTTTTAACGCTTCATAGGCTTGCTGCAGGGCACCTTCGCCGTCGCTCTCCATATGCTCTATTACAAGCTGGTAGTCGCCACGTGCTTCGTAAATACCTACCGATGCCCTTACGAGCACCTTATCGCCTTCTTTAGGGCGCTGTTTCACAGCGCGGTTTGTATTTTTAAACATGGCAGCGCGCACTTGTGCCTTGTTATCTTTTAACGTGAAATACCAATGACCGGAAGCGGCACTCACAAAATTAGATATTTCAGCGGATAACCATATAAGTCCCACTTCGCTTTCAAGCACGGTTCGAGCGAGCCGATTTAGCTTAGTAACTGTTAAAATTTGTCGCGATGTAGAGGGTGAAGATGTAAACATAAGAAAAAATCGTCTGGTTTAATAAAATAGAGTTTACCTGAAATCTAAAAAACACTACAATTGCGCCGCAATTAACCCTCAACTGAATAGGTGTTGTTGCATGCTACGAATCATCCAAGAAGCCCTGACGTTCGACGATGTGTTGCTGGTTCCCGGCCACTCGACAGTTCTTCCACATACTGCCAAACTTCAAACTCGTCTAACTCGTGGTGTCACGTTAAATATCCCTATGGTATCTGCGGCGATGGACACCGTCTCTGAAGCACGCCTAGCGATTGCACTTGCTCAAGAGGGCGGTATCGGCTTTATTCACAAAAATATGGAACCTGCGCAGCAGGCAAAGCATGTTCGTGAAGTCAAAAAGTACGAAAGTGGCGTGGTTTCAGACCCCGTTACGGTTGCTAAAGACGCCACTATCGGCGAAGTCATTACCCTTTCTAAGCGCCTAGGTTATTCTGGTTTTCCGGTAACCGATCATCAAAATAATTTAATTGGTATTGTTACTGGTCGTGATTTACGTTTCGAAAAACGTCTAGAACTGCCTATCAGTAATGTGATGACGGGCAAAGATGACTTAGTTACGGTAAAAGAAGGTGCAAGTTCAGATCAAGTACTCGATCTTATGCATGAACACCGCATCGAAAAAATTCTTGTAGTAGACGATGCTTTCAAGCTTACCGGCCTTATTACGGTTAAAGATTTTCAAAAAGCCGAAAATAAACCGAATGCTTGTAAAGATTCATTAGGTCGATTACGGGTTGGTGCAGCCGTTAGCGTTGGGCCAGGTACTGATGAGCGCATTCAACTTTTAGTTGAAGCCGGTGTGGATGTTTTACTTATCGACACTTCTCATGGTCACTCACAAGGCGTTATCGATCGCGTCAAGAAAGTGCGCAGTGATTATCCTGATGTCCAGATTATTGCAGGTAACGTAGCAACAGGTGATGGTGCAAAAGCACTGGCTGATGCAGGCGTTGATGCCGTTAAAGTAGGTATAGGCCCTGGTTCAATTTGTACTACCCGTATTGTTACCGGTTGTGGGGTACCACAAATTACTGCGGTATCTGATGCCGTAGACGCGCTTGCAGGTACCGACATTCCAGTGATTGCAGATGGCGGTATTCGTTTCTCTGGTGACATTGCGAAAGCGTTAGCTGCTGGTGCAAGTTGCGTAATGGTAGGCAGCATGTTAGCGGGCACAGAAGAAGCGCCAGGCGAAGTTGAGCTTTATCAAGGTCGCTACTTTAAATCTTACCGCGGTATGGGCTCACTAGGCGCAATGAACCAAAACCACGGTTCATCTGACCGTTACTTCCAAGAATCAAACAATGCGGAAAAGCTTGTTCCTGAAGGTATTGAAGGCCGCGTAGCCTATAAAGGGCCTATTGCGAACATCATCCATCAGCAAATGGGTGGGTTACGCTCAGCCATGGGGCTTACTGGCTGTGGCAGTATTGATGAACTTCGCACAAAAGCGCAGTTTGTTCGTGTTACATCGGCAGGTATGGGCGAGTCACACGTTCATGATGTTAGCATTACTAAAGAAGCACCGAACTACCGTCTAGGCTAGATTCGCGACAAGATATAACCATATACAGCGCATCGTGAGGCGGGTATCTTTCCGCCTCATCGCCGCCTTCGTTCTATTATAAAACGGGTAAAAACATGACCACAAATATCCATGACCAACGCATTCTGATTTTAGATTTTGGTTCACAGTACACGCAGCTTATTGCGCGTCGCGTTCGTGAAATAGGCGTTTATTGTGAGCTTTGGGCTTGGGATGTGACCGAAGAGCAAATTCGAGAATTTAATCCACAAGGCATTATTTTATCGGGCGGCCCTGAGTCAGTAACAGAAGAGAACTCTCCTCGCGCCCCTGAATACGTATTCGAAGCTGGTGTGCCTGTTTTTGGTATTTGTTACGGCATGCAAACCATGGCAGCCCAACTGGGTGGCGGTGTTTTAGGCTCTGACAAACGGGAATTTGGTTATGCGCAGGTAGAAGTTATTAAACCTACGTCTTTACTTAGTCATATTGAAGATAGCATTGGCGAGAATGGCAATGCGTTACTTGATGTATGGATGAGTCACGGCGATAAAGTTGCCGCTGTACCTGCTGGGTTCGAGACTATTGCGCAAACAGCCTCTTGCCCGCACGCGGCTATGTATAACGAAGAAAAGCAGTTTTACGGTGTTCAGTTTCACCCTGAAGTGACCCACACTAAGCAAGGTATGCGTTTGTTAAGCCATTTCGTCATGGATGTGTGTAAATGCGAAAAGTTATGGACTGCCGATGCCATTATTGAAGATGCTATTGCGCGCATTCAACAAAAAGTTGGCGACGATCGCGTCATTCTAGGTTTGTCGGGGGGCGTCGATTCATCGGTTACTGCTATGCTGCTGCATCGTGCTATTGGTGAAAACCTCACCTGTGTGTTTGTAGACAATGGTTTGCTTCGTTTAAACGAAGCTGATCAAGTAATGGAGATGTTTGGTGACCATTTTGGTCTCAATATTATCCGTGTTGACGCTGAGGACCGTTTTTTAGGGCGTCTAAAGGATATTGAGGATCCAGAGCTTAAGCGTAAAGCGATTGGTAATGAATTTGTCCGAGTATTCGACGAAGAAGCTGGAAAGCTTGCCAATGCGAAATGGCTAGCTCAGGGCACTATCTACCCCGATGTTATTGAATCAGCTGGTTCCGCAACAGGTAAAGCCCACGTGATTAAGTCTCACCATAATGTTGGTGGCTTGCCAGAAGACATGGCGCTAGGTTTAGTTGAACCCTTGCGTGAGCTATTCAAAGATGAAGTACGTAAAATTGGTCTTGAACTAGGTTTACCGTATGACATGCTCTACCGTCACCCATTCCCAGGACCTGGCTTAGGTGTACGCGTGCTTGGTGAAGTGAAAAAAGAGTATTGCGACTTACTACGCCGTGCAGACGCTATTTTCATTGAAGAATTGTACAACGCTGATTTATACCAGAAAGTGAGTCAAGCCTTCACCGTTTTCTTGCCTGTACGCTCCGTGGGCGTAATGGGTGATGCCCGTAAATACGATTGGGTAGTATCACTACGCGCGGTAGAAACAATCGATTTTATGACGGCTCACTGGGCGCATTTACCTTATGACTTCTTAGGTAAAGTTTCGAATCGTATTATTAACGAAATCGATGGTATTTCCCGCGTTGTTTATGACATTTCGGGTAAGCCGCCAGCTACAATTGAGTGGGAATAAAAAAGCAATAACCTCATTATTGTGCGCTTAAAGGCGTATCTAATGTGATTTACTTTAATTGCATTGAAAGCTTATGACGCTTTGCTAAGCTCAAAAGCGCACAATTTTTGAGGGTACTTCGAAAATACCAGTGTTAATTTTTCTTACGTTACGTGAAAATAAAGTATAACTATATAACCCCTCTAAATACGTCATCTCTATTACTGCAACGGTATAGATGTTAACTGAGCAGGGGGGATAACAGATACTTTCTAAAAGGACTTTATTTTGAAATATCGCTCCGAGATTGACGGCTTAAGAGCATTGGCCGTACTGCCTGTCATTCTGTTTCATGCCGGATTTAAATTCTTTGCTGGTGGTTTCGTCGGTGTCGATGTTTTCTTTGTTATCAGCGGTTATTTAATTACCTCTATTCTTATCGTGGAAATTGAGCGTGAAAAATTTAGCTTAGTGAATTTTTACGAACGGCGTGCTAGAAGAATATTACCCGCACTGGTATTTGTCATAGTGGTATGTATGCCGATTGCATGGTCGACCATGACAGTTGACAGTTTTAAAGAGTTTTCTCATAGTATTGTTGCCGTGAGCCTTTTCGCATCTAATATTCTTTTTTGGCGAGAGAGCGGCTACTTTGAGGCCGCTGCTGAAGAGAAGCCTTTGCTTCACACGTGGAGTTTGGCGGTAGAAGAGCAGTATTACCTGATATTTCCTTTACTACTTATGTTTGCATGGCGACAAGGTTTTAAAAGAGAACAGCTTTTTTTGTTGATAGCATTTATTGCTACGATGAGTTTACTGGCATGCGAGTGGGGCTATCGAAACAGTCCAAGTGCAAATTTTTATCTCGCGCCATTTCGTGGTTGGGAACTGTTAGCTGGCTCTCTAGCTGCTTTTTTAGTGCAAAAGCATGGTGTGAGATCTAACAATGTCGCGGCCTCCATCGGCCTTTTAATGGTGCTTTACGCTACTTTCTTCTTCAACAGCTTTGTGCCATTTCCTAGTTTTTATACACTGGTACCCGTAGTTGGTGTGGTGTTAATCGTTTTATTTGCTGATACGCAAACTCTAGTTGGACGTTTGCTTAGCGTTAAGTTGTGCGTAGGCGTGGGCTTAATCAGCTATTCTGCCTACCTATGGCATCAACCTATCTTCGCCTTTACCAGAATACTTTCAGTGGAAGAGCCTTCCCATGGTTTAATGTTATCCCTTAGTTTATTGACTATGTTGCTAGCCTATGGAAGTTGGAAGTATGTAGAAACACCTTTTAGATTCAAAGATAAGATAAGTCGTAAGTCAATATTCACGTACTCTTGCTTATCATTAATCGGTTTTATTGTAATTGGCGCTAGTAGTGCAATTTTTTCCACAAAACTAAACCCAGGTAATTTTAATACGCTAAATAGCTTTCAAATTTCAGAGGCATCTCGAAGCAATACCGTATTAAGAGAAGAGTCTTGGCGTTTAGTACGTCAACATAACGAAAATGAGCTGTGGTTCGATTTAGAAAAAAACTATGAAAATGCATTGATTATAGGTAACTCTCACTCCAAAGATTTGTATAACGTACTGGTACATTCAAAATACAACGGCTCGATATTTTCTTTTGCACGTTATGGGAGTGAAATTAGTGAAATCTATAAGAATTTTTCTGAGCTTTCGGATGTTCCAAATTTTAAACATGCTGATACTATAATTATAGCTTCTAGATATGACCTAGAGGATATAGCCGCCTTAAATCAGGTTATTGAAAAATTTATAGAAGCTGGGAAAGGCATTATTGTAGTCAACAATATCCACGAATTCCCTGAATACAGAACACGCAGTTGGACACTTGCAGACTTTGTTGCCTATGTAGTAAGAGATGATAAATCGTATGCCGGTGATGAGGTTCTCGCTAACCATATTAATTCAGAGTATTTCAACGCTTACAGTACTAATAAAACAACGACAAGAGTGGACTTCACAGGAAGAGTGAGAGAGATTAACGAAGCTCTCGACCTTATAGTAAAAAAATTCCCTGATGTTACGCAGCTAGATAGGATGGATTATGTTTGCAAGCCTGCTTTAAAACAGTGTTCTGGCGTCAATCAATCTTTAGAAAAGCTATTTTACGATTATGGACATCACACGTTAGCGGGAGCAAAATACTTTGGTGATGAGGTTAGCCGTATAAATTGGTTGGAACCCTAGTTGCTAGTGCAATTTTTTATTGTCATAGAAGAAAGTTTCAAAATCTGCTTTTAGTTCTATAATTCTTGCGTATCAATGGATATGCAAAGGTATGCAGCGTAATACCTAGTTTGTAACGTTTCTGTCATTAAATTATCATCTAATGACGGAGTTTCACGATTTTCGAATTTTTATTAGACTAAAGGTTAAGCGCTGTGTTCAATTATACCAGTATCAGTCGATTGGTAATTACCCCTGTACTTGCGAGCTTATGTTTATTGGTTTTTTTAAACGCCGCATCCATCTATAAATCTTTCTCGTTGTTAAGCAGTTTCGAATCCCTAGAACATACACTTGTTCAGGCAGAGCGTGATGTTAATGCTACCTTAAACACCTTTAAAACACAGGTTCAGGAATGGAAAAATACGCTGCTGAGGGGGCACAACGACGACGACCGGGAAAAGTACTGGTCTCGCTTTCAAAAGCGAGAAGCTGAGATAAAGCAGCAATTTAGCCAAATGCTGTCAAACCCTGTAGTGAGTGATAAAGCCAAAGCGGATATTCGAAAGTTCCAAACATCGCACGCCTATATGGCTGAAAAGTATCGAGAAGGTTATGCGGCCTTTATAGCATCGGGTTTAGACCCAAAAGTTGGAGATAGCTTCGTTCGTGGCATCGACCGAGAGCCAGCAAAACTACTTGAAAGTATTGCCGATGAAATAGCACATCAATCTGAGCTAGCCATTACTGATCTAAAGGACGGCACACGCAGGATGTTATGGCTAATTTTACTGGCTGCTATCGTGCTGTCACTGCTATCTGTAATTTATGTAATTAGTCGTCTTCGCACCCAGGTAATTAACCCTACTCGTGAAGTGGCTGCGTGCATTTCTAATTTAGCAACCAGTCAATACGATTACCCGCTGACTTATTCAAGTGGGCACGAGCTTGGCATTTTAGCTGACTCAGCCAGAGCATTACAAAGTAAGCTAAAAGATTCAGTCACTCAGTTACATCAAACCGAATTAGAAATGGAGCGTGCTTTCGTAACCCTTGGCGATGTAGGGCAATCAATAATGGATGGCGCAGTAGAGCAGCGCGATGCATCACTATCGCTAGATGCCACCACTGATAAATTAAAAGGTATAGTTCAGAACTTGGTCGCGATTACCGACCAAGTAGCAGTGGCAACCAAAAACTCAGAAGAGAACGTTGCGAGTTGCTATTCGACTTTTGAGCGCGCTAATACTGGGTTTAAGCAACTGGCAAAAACGGTAACAGAATCGAGTGATATTGTAAGCGACCTGCAAAGCCGCAGCAAAAACATTCTTAAAGTGGTTAACGTTATCAATGAAATTGCCGACCAAACCAATTTATTGGCGCTCAATGCTGCAATTGAAGCTGCTAGGGCAGGAGAACATGGTAGAGGCTTCGCGGTGGTGGCAGATGAAGTTCGGGCGTTAGCAGCTAAAACACAGCAATCAACGAAAGAAATAAACAATATTCTTAGCAGTTTTGAAGCAGAAGCCCGTGGAGCCGTTCTGGCCATGGAAGAAGGTAAACAGCTTTCAGACAGCAATGCGACTGAAGCTGCTACTGCATTGCAAACCTTAAATAATGTGGTTGAGGATATTAAAGAAACGGCGAGTGTAGTGGTTGCCCTTAATGAAGCCGCAGACGAGCAAGAGGCAGTGTTGTCTCAGGTGGAAAGTATTATTGCGAACGTAGTGGCATCGTCCGACCGGTATCATAAATTGGCACAACGTGATGACATGGCAGAGTCGATGAAGAGTATGTCTGTCAATGTGGAAAAAGTGGTGAACAGTTTAACCCGCTAATACATTATAGTGCGTATAATGAAACGGAGCTCAATGCTCCGTTTTTTTATGAACCCAAGGTAATATCCACTACAAATAATACAAGGTAGCGACTGAGACGTTATGATCCCACTGGTATTTCACCCTATTTATAGCCAACTCAGCTTACCTGAACGCCATCGCTTCCCTATCGATAAATACCAAGGTATTCGAAATGCATTATCGTCTCACGGTGTTGCTGATAGTGTATTTCACACACCTTCACCGTTAGCGATAACGGAATTGGAGTCTCACTTTGATAAAGTCTATGTTCAGCAGTTAACCGGCGGCACACTAGATAAAAAAGCCATGCGTCGTATTGGCTTTCCTTGGTCGGATCAACTAATCGAACGCACCCTTACGGCAGTGTCAGGTACATGTTTAACTGCTGAATTGGCGATAAAACACGGGAAAGCGTTAAATTTAACCGGTGGCTACCATCACGCATTCTCAGATTTTGGGTCAGGATTTTGCTTATTTAACGATTTATTTCTTGCCGCAAAAAACATGCAAAAATCTAGCGGTATAGACAATGTATTAATTATCGACTTCGACGTCCATCAAGGGGATGGTACGGCTAAGCTAGCTCAATACGACAATAGTATTTTCACCGTGTCAGTTCATGGTGAGAAAAACTTCCCTTATCGAAAGCAACATTCAAACATCGATATAGGCATGGCGAAGGGCTGTGAAGACGACGAATATTTAAACACAGTGCAAGAAACACTCGCCATGGTTGCCATGCAATTTCAAGCAGACGCCATTATTTATGATGCTGGCGTAGATATTCATGTTAATGACGACTTGGGCTTATTAAACATCACAACCGAAGGCGTTAGCGCCCGAGATGATATGGTTTTTGCGTTCGCTGAACGTATGGGTATACCCATCGCAGCGGTCATCGGTGGCGGGTATCAGCGTGACATAGATGCGTTAGTAGATGTTCATCTTCAATTGTACAAAGCGGCTGGAGTCATGTGAAAAAGCAGTAATTAAGGGTAAGTTAAATAGCCGTTTAACAAAAAAGCTATAGTGGTGAGAGCCATATAAGAAAGGTAATCAGGTAAGCTGGAAAATGCATTAACGTACTGTGTTACTTAATAAGAGGCCTATAAGACAAGGCCTCTTATTAATTAAATGCTTATAGGAAAAGTAGCTGAAAGCCTAGTCCTACTCGTTCTTGAGAGCGGTTGTAATCAATGAGTGAGTCGCCGTAGCCGTTAAAATATTGAAACAGTAACTCATAACGGTCGGTGAGCGGATAGGTTAAATCAAGCTGAATGCTACCTCGGTTATTCCCTAAGTTAAGGTTATTGCGAAGCAATGCCATCACTTTGAAATTACCAAGCTTGCGCCCATAACCGAATTCCATACGACCATAATAGTTTTCGATATCTGGGTTATCATCTCCGGTAGGATCAAGCGGGTCTGCTTTGTCGTCTTCAGGAATACGATACCAAGTTTTTAAATAATAAATATCGTCTTGGTCACTAAACACAACAGAGGCGAAAATACGGTTCCAACTTCTAGAGCTAAGGCCACTCTGTCCGTTAGACATATGGTTAAACCCTAATTGAAAGGTATTAAATTTATACCCTAAAACCGAGTAGTCTGCCGTTTCTTGCCAAAATATCTCTGGCTCATAATTGGTTTCTCTAAAGGGTTTAGATACTTCGCTATTATATAGCTGCCAAAATGAGGTAAGGGTAAAACCGAGGTAAATGCCATCAAACCCAGTGTCTTCCAAATAAAGAGGCAGCTTTACACTAACCTGAAACTTGGCTTCTTTTTTATCGACATTGTCTTCTGTGAGCTCTTGATTACCGTTTGAGTTCGGATTGGTAATGTAAGTCATAGGAAGAAAATAGTTTTGTCTATGCTGAGTAATTGCAAAAACGTTATCAATTGCTTCCTTATCACCTTCCATACGATTATCGAGCGCACTTTCAGAAGTGGTATCTCGTTTAATGATATCAATGACTTCAATATCACTCTCTTGCTCGTCTTGCGCATTTTCTTGGGCAAGGGCATTTATGCTGCACAGACTGACTGCAGCCAATATTAAAAATGGCTTAAACACTGACACTGGTGGTGTTCTCCGTTGGGTAAGTCGTTGTTGTTTTTTGCTACATTATTTTAATTAGTGAATTCCAGTGACTGGCCTTCCGTTGATGCAAATATTTTCAGGTTCGACTCTGCAATAGTGATGTAATCCATGCAGTGTTCAACCACCTTATCAATATCCTCATCTGTGCGATCTGGATCATGGCTATATAGCGCTAATTGTTTTGCATTGCATGCGATGGCGAGCTTTACAGCTTCTTCAGCAATCGAATGACCCCACCCAGTTTTAGCCGGCATATCGGACATCATATATTGTGCATCATGAATAACAACGTCCGCGTTTCTAGCAAAATCAACAAATGTTAAAAAATCCGTTTCTTTTTTATAGGGTGGGTAGAGTTCGTTGTCTGTAATGTAGGCGATTTTAATGCCTCTTTCTTCAATACTATAAGCGCTACCCTTGCCAGGGTGATTAATAGGTATTCTGCGAATGATGGCAGAACCGATTTCCCAAATATCTTGCTCGGGCGGGATAATGGTTAAATGGAGCTTAGACGGTAACGCACTGATAGGGACAGGGAACGATGAGCCTTCCATTTGTTTTAAGATTTGATCGTACTCGGGCAAGGTCGTTTGCCCAGGATAAATATAAATTTCCCTGTCTTTTTGAAAGATAGGGCTAAAAAATGGAAAACCTTGTATGTGATCCCAGTGGTTATGGCTGAGCAACAAGTGAACAGGGGTATCTTTTCTGCGAAGATTGTTCCCCAACAGTCTGATACCCGTTCCCGAATCAAGCACAATATCTGTGCCATCGGTTAATTCGATATGAACGCATGCGGTATTGCCACCATAGCGTGCATAGGCCTCTCCAGGAGTAGGAATAGAGCCCCTCACGCCGTAAAATGTTAACCGCATATGTTCACCGTTTTTATTCTTTTAGCTAACCACAATTGCTGTTATTGCAAAGCGCTATACAAGGTCAAATGCAAAATTACTAATATTTATCTTTCAATAATAGACAATGTTAAAGACTAACAACAAAGTCTTTAGCCGAATCTAAATCTAATAATTGCTTTTCACCTGTGCGGCGGTTTTTATACTCAATTTGTTGATTGTCGAGGTTTCTTTCGCCAATAACAATACTGTGAGGTATGCCAATTAATTCCATGTCATTAAACATTACACCAGGGCGTTCTTTGCGGTCGTCAAATAATACGTCTATACCCAACGCAATCAGTTGTTCGTATAGTGCCTCAGCCGCTTCTTTAATACGGTGAGATTTATGCATGTTCATTGGAATAAGTGCAATTTTAAATGGCGCGATAGGATCAGGCCACATGATGCCGTATTTATCATGGTTTTGTTCAATAGCCGCCGCAACAATACGTGAAACACCAATTCCATAACACCCCATGGTAAGTGTTTGATGTTTACCCGTTTCGCTTAGTACACCACAATTCATCGCTTCTGAGTATTTGCTACCCAGTTGGAAAATATGGCCCACTTCAATTCCGCGCTTTATTTCAATGGTACCATTGCCGTCTGGCGAAGCATCACCAGCCACAATGTTACGTAAATCTGCTGTTTTTAAATCGACAGTCCAATTTGCATTTTTCGTGATTTGGCCATTTTCGCCTGCACCACAAGCAAAATCAGCAAGTGCTGCGGCACTAAAGTCGACATGCATTGGCAACGTAATATCATTAGGGTTAACGAAAGCAGGATGAGCGCCTAAGATTTCAGTGGCTTTTTCTTCACTTGCTATAACAAGCGGACTAGCTACGCCAGTGACTTTTTCCGCTTTAACATCGTTAAGCTCATGTTCTGCGCGCACTACTAATACAACCCACTGTTCAGTTGTGCTCTCTTCTTCCGTTTCGCCTTTAACAACATAAATGCTAAGTGCGCTATCTGAAGCTTTACCACTTACGACTTCTGCTGCTGCGCCTGAAGCTTGTTGTTTTTCTGGCATTGCCGTAGCCGCCATTTCAACGTTTGCGGCGTAGTCGCTGTCGCTTGCAAAGGCAATGGCATCTTCACCAGACTCGGCAAGTACGTGGAACTCATGAGAATGGTTTCCACCAATTGAGCCTGAGTCGGCAATAACTGCTCGGAAATCTAAGCCCATGCGATTAAAGATATTTCCATAGGCTTCATACATTGTTTGGTAAGTTTTATCTAAACACGTATCGTCTAAATGAAAGCTGTAAGCATCTTTCATGGTGAATTCACGACCACGCATAATGCCAAAACGAGGACGCACTTCATCACGGAATTTAGTTTGAATTTGATAAAGATTGATTGGCAGCTGTTTGTAACTACTGATTTCGTTTCTAACTAATGATGTGATCACTTCTTCATGTGTAGGACCTAGCACAAAGTCTCGCTGGTGGCGGTCTTTAATGCGCAGTAACTCTGGGCCATATTCTTCCCAACGGCCAGACTCTTCCCACAAATCAGCAGGTTGGACTACTGGCATTAACACTTCTACACCGCCTGCTTTGTTCATTTCTTCACGAACGATGTTTGCCACTTTATTCAGTACGCGAAGCCCAGTTGGCAACCACGTATAAAGGCCTGAAGCCAGTTTTCTTATCATACCAGCACGTAACATTAACTGGTGGCTGATAACCTCAGCATCGGCAGGAGTTTCTTTCTGCGTGGCAAGTAAATATTGACTAGTGCGCATTCGAAGCGGTCTTCCTATAACTATGAAAAATACAATTGAGCGTATTCTAATTAACTGTGAGCAATAGTGCTACAACCACGTGCGACTAAAGCGTGTTAATCCCAATGACTTCAACCACACTATTTTTCACTGTGAAGGCAAAGTCATAATTATACAGTGCAGTATGGTAGGTCTTTTCATCACTTAATCGTTTATGACGATAAGCGGGGCGGGGATCTTGAGCCAGTACCGCCGTTAGCAATGTGGGTAGATCGGGGTGGTCTATCGCGGCTGCTTCGAGTATGTGCTGCACATTGGCGTTAATAGTTACATCGAGATGCGGAATGGGGGAGGCGTGGGTCAGTTCAGCAAGAGTATCAGATGCCTGAGGCAGTGAATCGGCATAAGGTAAATAGGGCTTAATATCAATAATCGGGGTGCCATCTAGCAAATCTACCCCTTCAAGATGCAAAATGAGTTCGTCATTAATGGCTTCGTAACCTAAATTCTTTACCGCAGACATGCCTATGCCATTGGGGCGGTGTGTACTTCTTGAAGCAAATACCCCAAGTGTTGCATTGCCGCCCAAGCGAGGGGCTTTAACAGTTGGTTTCCACCCCTTATCTATATTTTCGTGGAAAACGAATAGCAGCCACACATGGCTGAATACTTCCAACCCTTTAAAAACTCTAGGGTCATTAAATTCAGGCGCTAAAACGACTTGGCCTTTTGCCTTTGCTAAGTTGGGCTGTCGGGGAATTGCAAACTTTTGTTTAAACGGTGTCTTTATATGGCCGATGGGAGAAAGGGGAAACTGACACTGGTTCATTTGTGCAACGCGCTATTTGTAAAGTGAACTGTCATAAAATTCTCACATAGTTAAGGTAGAGTTCGGTTGCAAGTTTAAACGCTTGTACCAATTGCGGACACTTGGGGCAGCCGTATTTGGTTTCCCTGGACCCAATATATTTTTGGCCTGTTTTTACAGGCCGTTTTTATTTTGGCGTTTTAGAATTCAGTGAGTGTGTTTTCTTCGACGCTTCATCTCGCATTTCATTTAGTGCTTTTTCAAAGTAAGGGCACCCCAATTCATTGGCTTTGGCAATATTGTGAGTGTAAATTTTCTCTGCATCATCTTCGTTTTTCATATAGCGGGCAATATCTCGCTCGCGAATTAAATGCAGTAGAGGGTAGGGAGAGCGGTTGGTATAATTCGCTACGCTGTCTTTAGCTTCACCATCAAATTGATAGTCTGGGTGAAAACTGGCGAGTTGATAAACGCCACTGTACCCCCAATCAGATAGCATACGATCACATATCGCTAATACATCTAGGTAGTCGTCAAAGGAAGCTGTAGATGATGAAGGTGCGATGATAAGGGTAGTGGCAATATCGTCTTTCTCGTCTAATCGTTTACACTCATCGAAAAGCGAGGCAATAACATCGCCTGAATTCCCATTAACCACGACGCAGTGAATTTGGCCCGGTTGGCGTACAAAACCCGCAAAGGGGCAAAAGTTGTGGTTGATGACAATGTCATCAACCCAACGCATAGTGGCTTCTATAAGATGTGTATCGTTCACGATTTCAACTTAAGAGTGGTATTTTACGTAAGCTTCTAGGGTGTTTTCTATTAAGCTGGCCACTGTCATTGGGCCCACACCGCCAGGCACAGGGGTAATCCATCCAGCACGTTGTTTAGCAGGCTCAAAATCTACGTCGCCAACTAACGAACCGTCACTCACACGATTAATACCTACATCAATAACAATAGCACCATGCTTAATCCAGTCACCAGGAATAAAGTTTGGTTTACCTACCGCGACCACAAGAAGGTCTGCACGACTTACATGAGCTTTTAAATCTTGTGTGAATTTATGACAGGTAGTAACAGTGCAACCGGCAAGTAAAAGCTCTAAGCTCATTGGTCGGCCTACGATGTTTGATGCACCCACGATAACTGCATCTAACCCTTTAACGGGGCGCTTAGTGGCCTCAATCATGGTCATGATACCTTTCGGAGTACACGGGCGAAGCGCGGGGATACGTTGTGCCAATCTTCCTATGTTATAAGGATGAAAGCCATCTACATCTTTATGCGGGTGAATGCGCTCTAACACTTTTTCTGCATTTAAACCGGCGGGTAGGGGCAGCTGTACTAAGATACCGTCTATTTCTTTGTCGTCATTTAATTGATCAACAAGTGCTAACAGTTCGCTTTCTGTTGTATCAGCGGGTAAATCAAAGGAACGAGATACAAAGCCAACTTCATCACACGCTTTACGCTTGTTAGAAACATAGACTTGAGAGGCAGCATCGCTACCGACTAACACAACGGCTAATCCAGGTTGACGTTTCTTTGCATCAATAAGTGAATCGACATAGGAAGCAACATGCTGGCGTACTTGTTTGGCAATTAATTTGCCGTCAATTAAATGAGCTGTCATAGAAGTGATTATAATGTGTGGTCATTAAGTGCTAATTATTGTTTCATAAAACAGCATGTGGCGACCAGTAGAAACACACAAATAGTGTAAATCGCAAAAAATTTTGAATAAATGGCAACTACATAAGGTAAATTTCGATAAATAATGAAATTGTTTATCGTAGGGACATAAGTGTTCTACCTCTAGGTTTGTATTTAATGGTCGGTCTATTGGATAGAATCAGTTTGAAAAATACCCAAAGTGCTCAAAAAAGCACATTTATGCGCGGTTTGTGAGCGGTTGAATATTTTATTTAAAAAAGTGTTTGACGAGGTGGGGTCTTGTCAGTAATATTCGCACCCCGTAACGGCACAGACGCAAATTGCTTCAAACGTATCGTTACACAGTCGGTGAGTGGCGCAGCTTGGTAGCGCACTTGTTTTGGGTACAAGGGGTCGTAGGTTCAAATCCTATCTCACCGACCATTTTTTGCAAGCGAAGATTCGCCGAGCGTCCGTAGCTCAGCTGGATAGAGCAACGGCCTTCTAAGCCGTGGGTCGCAGGTTCGAATCCTGCCGGACGCGCCATGCGAGTCAGGTAGGACCTGATTCGGATTAGTCGAATCTTTAAAGGTAAACATGTACTATCAATTCAACATGTTTATTTATTGCAAGCACCTCAGTGGTGGGCGTAGCTCAGTTGGTAGAGCCCCGGATTGTGATTCCGGTTGTCGTGGGTTCGAGCCCCATCGTCCACCCCACTTTTTCGCGGGAGTGGTGGAATTGGTAGACACGCTGGATTTAGGTTCCAGTGCTTCACGGCGTGAGAGTTCAAGTCTCTCCTTCCGCACCATATTTTAAGCTTTTTTACAAAAGCTGTTGTAAGTGCTTTAAGTAATACTGTCGGTGAGTGGCGCAGCTTGGTAGCGCACTTGTTTTGGGTACAAGGGGTCGTAGGTTCAAATCCTATCTCACCGACCATTTACTCTATCCTCGTTATATTTTCCTTATTAAATTCCTTATTTCTATCTGTTTGCACACTTATCATTCAAAAGCGTGTTACAAACTTGTGTTTCCCTCTCGACTCTCGTTCTCTGCGACTGTATACTACGGCGTCTTTTTTTAACTCGTATGTTTGTAACAAATACGCGATTAACACAGTATTGTGTGGTGTTTTGTTAGTGCAAACGTCGGAAACGACCTCTACCCCGGTGTGATATGCCATTTAGGCACGACGGGAGAGGGGATTGAGAACAAAGCGCTTAAATAGGCGTAAAGTTGAGGTAATATAATGCAAGTTTCAGTCGAGACGACCCAGGGTTTAGAACGCCGTCTTACTATCACCGTTCCAGCTGACGCTATTGATTCAGCTGTTAAATCTCGCCTACAGCAATTGGCGAAAACGCAACGAATCAACGGTTTCCGCCCAGGCAAGGTACCAGTAAGCGTAATCAAAAAGCGTTTCGGCCAAGCAGTGCGTCAAGAAATTGCTGGTGATGTAATGCAGCAAAACTTCTATCAGGCTATCGTTCAAGAAAAAATTCAACCAGCTGGTATGCCTAATTTCGAATTGACTAAAGATGAAGATGGTCAGGATTTGGAATTTGTTGCTTCTTTTGAAGTGTATCCAGAAGTAGAAGTTAAAGGCATCAACGATATTGAAATCGAAAAGCCAGTAGTAGAAATTACTGACGAAGATCTTGATAACATGATGGTAACGCTACAGAAGCAGCACGCTTCTTGGAAAGAAGTTAAACGTAAAGCGAAGAAAGACGATAAAGTTGTTATCGATTTCGTTGGCTCTATCGACGGTGAAGAATTTGAAGGCGGAAAAGCTGAAGATTTCGAACTTGAACTAGGTCAAGATCGCATGATCCCAGGTTTCGAAAAGCCACTAGTTGGCGCGAAAGCGGGCGAAGAAGTAACAGTAGAAGTTGCTTTCCCTGAGGATTACCACGCAGAAAACCTTAAAGGTAAAGACGCGGTATTCCAAGTAACAGTGAAAAAAGTAGAAGGCCAGTCACTTCCTAAAGTTGACGAAGAATTTGCTACTTTGTTCGGTGTTCAGGAAGGTGGTGTTGACGCGCTTAAAGCTGAAGTTCGTAAGAACATGCAGCGCGAGCTAGATCAAACACTTAAAACTCAGGTTAAAGAAGACGTTATTGCTAAATTGGTTGACGCTAATGAGCTTGATATTCCTCAAGCACTTATCGACCAAGAAGTTAATGCTTTACGTGAACAAGCTAAACAGCGTTTCAGCCAACAGGGCGGTGGTCAAAACCTTCCTGAGTTGCCTGCTGAATTATTTACTGATAATGCCAAGCGTCGTGTTTCAATTGGGCTATTATTAGGTGAAGTAATTAAGCAAAACGAACTTAAAGCTGACGAAGCAAAAGTAAACGAGATGATCGAAACTGCTGCTTCAGCGTATGAAGACCCTCAAGAAGTTGTAGAATACTACAACAACAACCAAGAGCTTATGCAGCAAATGCAAAATGTTGCATTAGAAGAGCAGGCGGTTGAGTGGGTACTTGAGCAAGCTAAAGTTACCGAAGTAACTAAAGCTTTTGACGAGGTTATGAACAAACAGGCGTAATTTTTTACTGTCTGATTGACTTCACCTGTCAGCAACTGCTTAAATGCTCGGAGCCTTCCGAGCATTTTTGTTTTTAACGCTAGATAATCAAGGTAGCTATGACTAATACCCCATTTGATCCAATGAATGCACTTGTTCCAATGGTAGTTGAACAAACTTCCAAAGGTGAACGTTCGTACGACATCTATTCTCGTCTACTAAAAGAAAATGTTATTTTCTTAGTAGGGCAGGTAGAAGACCACATGGCCAACCTGATTGTGGCTCAAATGCTATTTTTGGAAGCTGAAAATCCAGAAAAAGACATTTTTCTTTATATCAATTCACCTGGCGGTTCTGTAACTGCGGGTATGGCAATTTATGACACCATGAATTTCATCAAGCCAGACGTAAGCACGGTATGTGTAGGTCAAGCGGCTAGCATGGGTGCATTTTTGTTGTCTGGTGGTGCTAAAGGTAAGCGTTACTGTTTACCAAACTCTCGTGTGATGATTCACCAACCTTTAGGTGGTTTCCAAGGTCAAGCATCAGATTTTGAAATTCATGCGAAAGAAATCCTGTCTATTAAAGAGAAGTTGAACCGCCTAATGGCGCAACACACGGGACAAGATTACGAGAAAGTTGCCCACGATACTGATCGTGACAACTTCCTTAGTGCAACTGAAGCCAAAGAATACGGCTTGATCGACCAAGTTATGACAAATCGATCTGACGCGGCTGTAACTAAGTAGTATAGTTATATATAGTAGACCTGAACTAGTGCTAGGCACGATTTGGTTTTCGGTTCAGGCAAGGCAGAGGCAATTGTAATGAGTGATAAACAAAGCGGTGACGGTGATAACAAGTTACTGTACTGCTCGTTTTGTGGCAAAAGCCAACACGAAGTAAGAAAGTTAATAGCAGGCCCGTCGGTGTTTATTTGCGACGAGTGTGTTGAGTTATGTAACGATATCATTCGCGAAGAAATCAAGGAAATCGCGCCTAAGCAAAAGCAGGATGCTTTACCAAAGCCAAATGAAATCCATGCACACTTAGATGACTACGTTATTGGTCAAGAGCATGCCAAAAAAGTATTGTCTGTAGCGGTATATAACCACTACAAACGTTTACGTAATGGTGATGTGCACGATGGTGTGGAACTTGGTAAAAGTAACATCCTACTTATCGGGCCAACGGGTAGTGGTAAAACATTACTAGCGGAAACCCTTGCACGTTTGCTAGACGTTCCGTTCACAATGGCAGATGCAACCACATTAACCGAAGCTGGTTATGTGGGTGAGGATGTTGAAAACATCATTCAAAAGCTTCTGCAAAAATGTGATTACGATGTAGAAAAAGCCCAACGCGGTATTGTTTACATTGATGAAATTGATAAAATTTCGCGTAAATCAGATAACCCATCTATTACCCGTGATGTATCGGGTGAAGGTGTACAGCAAGCATTGCTTAAGCTTATTGAAGGTACTGTTGCTTCCGTTCCTCCGCAAGGTGGCCGTAAGCATCCACAGCAAGAATTTTTGCAGGTAGATACCTCTAAGATTCTCTTTATCTGTGGTGGTGCGTTCGCAGGACTTGATAAGGTTATTGAACAACGTGCACAAAAGGGCACGGGTATTGGATTCGGTGCGGCTGTTAAGTCTAAATCTGAAAACACCGCGCAAATAAGCGAGTTGTTCAAGCAAGTAGAGCCACAAGACTTGGTTAAATACGGATTAATTCCTGAATTTATCGGTCGTCTACCTGTGGTGACTAGCCTTGAAGAATTGAATGAAGAAGCCTTGATTCAAATTCTTAAAGAGCCTAAGAATGCGATTACGAAGCAGTACTCAGCATTATTTGATATGGAAGATGTGGAACTTGAGTTCCGTGACGACGCACTGCATGCTATCGCTAAAAAGGCGATGGATCGTAAAACTGGTGCCCGTGGTCTTCGTTCAATTGTTGAAGCAGTTCTGCTTGATACCATGTACGAATTACCGTCTGCGGTAGACGTAAGCAAAGTAGTTATTGATGAAACCGTCATTCGCGGCGAATCAAAACCTATTTTAATTTACGACAACACAGATAAAAAAGCAGCTTCTGAGTAGGCCGTTTTACTTTCTAAAAAAGGTCCTTCGGGGCCTTTTTTGTTTTCTAGCAGCACATAAATATTTTCTGCGTTAGGTTTTGTTAACCTCGAGCTTACTTTCACCCCTAACCCACCCTTAACCTCAGTATTCGAGATCATTCACTTCAAAGCCATAAAAATAATACTCAAATATTACGCTTTTCTGTATGGCTAAAATTAGCGTTTTTTGCCTTTCAAAAAACAACTTGCTGGTTATTTAAGCAAACAAACCCGTTTAACCTATCCTTTCTGATAGATTCGGCAACAAACTATTGCCATACGGTCTAAAATCGATAATGGTAAAGAAAAGCAGGGAAAGCAGCGAATTTACGTACATTAAGAATGTTTTATTTGAACTTTGCGCTAGCATCCCCATATCAATCGACAATGCTAACTAATAGAGAACACGTATGACAGTTGAGCGAGAAAATCGCATTGAAATTCCTGTGCTTGCCTTAAGGGACGTGGTTGTTTATCCGCATATGGTCATACCCTTATTCGTAGGGCGAGAAAAATCGATCCGTTGTCTTGAAGCGGCAATGGAAAACGAGAAACAGATTTTCTTAGTAGCCCAGAAAGACGCCGGTGTGGATGAACCTGATGCCGATGACATTTATACCGTTGGTACTATTGCCACTATTCTTCAACTTTTAAAACTTCCTGACGGCACGGTAAAAGTGTTAGTTGAAGGGAGTGTGCGTGGTGAAGTTGAAGGTTACGAGCAATCAGAACCTTTCTTTGTTGCTAACGTAAGTAAAATTGAAGACGGTGCTATTGATGAGAGCGAGCAAGAAGTGCTTATACGCTCTGCGGTTTCACAGTTTGAAGGTTACGTTAAGCTAAACAAGAAAATACCGCCTGAGGTACTTACTTCGCTAAATGGTATTGAAGATGCTGCACGCTTAGCAGATACCATGGCTGCGCACATGCCGCTTAAACTCACCGAAAAACAAAAAGTGCTAGAAATGAAAGGGGTGAATGAACGCCTTGAGTATTTAATGGCCTTGATGGAAGGTGAAATCGATTTGCTACAGGTTGAGAAGAAAATTCGCACCCGTGTTAAAAAGCAAATGGAAAAAAGCCAGCGTGAGTACTATTTGAATGAGCAAATGAAAGCGATTCAAAAAGAGCTCGGCGAGCTTGATGATGCACCAGATGAATTTGAAGCGTTAGCGAAGAAAATCGAAGACGCCAAAATGCCGCAAGAAGCGTTGGATAAAGCTAAGTCTGAGTTGCAAAAGCTTAAGATGATGTCGCCCATGTCGGCAGAAGCTACCGTATTACGCAGCTACATTGAGTGGCTAACCAACGTACCGTGGAATAAGCGTTCACCAGTGAAGAAAGATTTATCTCGCGCTGAAGTGGTTTTAAATGAAGATCATTACGGGTTAGAGAAAGTCAAAGAACGCATTCTAGAATACCTCGCGGTACAACAGCGTGTTAAAAAGCTGAAAGGACCCATCTTGTGCCTTGTAGGGCCTCCTGGTGTAGGTAAAACCTCTTTGGGCCAATCGGTTGCGAAAGCGACAGGGCGAAAGTATGTACGTATGGCATTGGGCGGCGTGCGTGATGAAGCTGAGATTCGTGGGCACAGACGTACCTACATCGGTTCGCTACCCGGTAAACTAGTGCAAAAAATGGCAAAAGTAGGGGTGAAAAACCCACTCTTCTTATTAGATGAAATTGATAAGATGTCTTCTGATATGCGGGGCGACCCAGCATCTGCGTTACTAGAAGTGCTTGACCCAGAACAGAACAACAGTTTCAGTGACCACTATTTAGAAGTGGATTACGATTTATCTGATGTGATGTTTGTAGCAACCTCAAATAGCATGAATATTCCAGGCCCATTACTTGACCGTATGGAAGTTATTCGTCTTTCTGGTTATACCGAAGACGAGAAGCTAAACATCGCAACACGTCACTTAATCAGTAAGCAAATGGAACGTAACGGACTTAAGTCTAAAGAGCTTGAGATTACCGAATCTGCCATTATCGGCATGATTCGTTACTACACCCGTGAAGCAGGCGTTCGTAGCTTAGAACGTGAAATTTCTAAGGTTTGCCGTAAAGCCGTTAAAGATATCTTGCTGACTAAGAGCAAAGATAAAGTGTCAGTGACTCAAGACAATCTTAAAGATTACTTAGGTGTACAACGCTTCGATTACGGTAAAGCAGATAAAGATAACCAAATTGGCCAAGTTACCGGATTAGCGTGGACACAGGTAGGCGGTGATTTACTGACTATTGAAACCACCTCAGTGCCAGGTAAAGGCAAGATGACATCAACCGGTTCGCTTGGTGATGTTATGCAGGAATCTATCAAAGCTGCAATGACGGTTGTGCGTAGTCGCGCTGAAAAGCTTCGTATTAACGAAGATTTTTATGAAAAGCGCGACATTCACGTTCACGTGCCTGAAGGTGCTACACCTAAAGATGGCCCAAGTGCGGGTATCGCAATGTGTACAGCGTTGGTGTCATCGTTAACCGGTAACCCCGTTAAATGCGATGTGGCCATGACCGGTGAAATAACACTGCGTGGTGAAGTGTTGGCCATTGGTGGTTTGAAAGAAAAGCTACTAGCCGCACACCGTGGTGGAATTAAAACGGTGGTTATTCCAGCAGAAAATGAACGTGATTTGGAAGAAATTCCAGAAAACGTGAAAAAAGATTTATCAATTCACCCTGTAAAGTGGATTGATGATGTGCTTGATATTGCACTTCAAGAGCCAGTAGAGTCTTTTGAGGTTGCAACTAAAAGCTAAAATGGTTGGCTGCATGTCCTAATTTTAAAGGCTTGCAGCCTTAAATTTGCAATAATTGATTAAAAAGTGTGCATACCTTCGCCAATTCGCCTATTTTTTTCAAAATAGGGCTTTCTTGTCGCAAGAGTTGTGTTACCTTTAATTTGTATTCGCTTGAAGCCTTGCCACAAAAGGGATTGCAGCGATTCAATAAAAGTTAATTAATTGTGACAGATGCTTGATGTTCAGAATCAAGCTTGCTATAACGTTCAATCAAATCGTTTTGGACAAACAGTATAATAACAATCGAAGGGGATCATAATAGTGAACAAGTCTCAACTTATCGACCAAATTGCTGCTGGCGCAGATATTTCAAAAGCAGCTGCCGGCCGCGCTCTAGATGCATTCACTGACTCAGTAACTGCAGCACTTAAAGACGGTGACCAAGTGGCACTAGTCGGTTTCGGTACTTTCTCAGTACGTGAGCGCTCTGCTCGTAGTGGTCGTAATCCACAAACTGGTGAGACTATTCAGATTTCAGCGGCGAAAGTTCCATCTTTCAAAGCTGGTAAAGCTCTGAAAGACGCTTGTAACTAAGCAAAACTTGCAAGAAAAAGGCGATGGCTTATGCCATCGCCTTTTTTATTTGTAACGCCGAATTTATCATTTCCCACTATTTTCTTTATCTCACCTATAGCGCGACAGTGCATTGCGCATCACGCTGCGGTTTTATTGGACAATAGAAGGATTAGTTTTTGTTAAGCCGTTTATCTTCACAGGTATTAGGTTATAATCACCGCTTATTTTTTGCCATGATGTTAGCGTAGGCATTATCCAACGCTAAAGGGCAAGTGTAGTAAGCAACGGAGTTGAAGAACAATCATGCTAGAAAGAATCAGAGAAGGTTCTCAAGGCCCATGGGCAATGGCAATTATTGCCCTAATCGTATTGAGTTTCGTGTTTGCTGGTGTAGGAAGCTACCTGACGTCTTCAGGTACTACGGCAGTAGCAACAGTTAATGGCGAAGAAATTTCTGCTCAGGAATTAGAACGCGGTTATCAGAACCAACGGGCACAAATGGAATCACAATTTGGCGAGAGCATTGCCCAGTTGTTTTCAAGCGAACAGTATTTAAGTGACTTTCGTCGTAACGTACTAGATAGACTTATTGCTGAAAAACTTATTCAGCAACAAGCACAGGAAATGGGCTTACGCGTTAGCGATGCTCAAATTCGTGAAACTATCGTACAAATGCCAGAGTTTCAGTTCGGTGGTCAATTCGACAACGACCGTTTCCAAACTATTTTGCGTCAAAACGGCTTTCAGGTTGCTGACTTCCGTGATTATTTACGCATTCAAATGACACAAAATCAATTGGCTGCAGCGTTAACCAATTCTGAGTTTGCGTTGCCTGGAGAAGCTGAACGTGCGAATGCATTGCAGCTTCAAACTCGTGACGCTAAATACGTGATGATTGATTCTGCTTCATTCGCCGAGTCGGTGGAAGTAACAGAAGATGATATTGCCGAATATTACAACGCTAACATCACTGCATTTGATACCGAAGAGCAAATTAAGCTTGCCTATGTATCACTGACAGTAGAAGACGTTAAAAGCCGCGTAAGCGTCGATGACGAAGCCGTTCGCACTTACTATGACAATAACCTTAGCGGTTATGGCAAAGAAGAAGAGCGTCGAGTTTCACATATTCTTATCGAGTCAGGCGATGACGCTGATGCAGCAAAAGCGAAAACTCAAGCACTATTAGACCAACTGAACGACGGTGCTGATTTTGCTGAGTTAGCTGAAAGTAATTCAGATGACACCTTTTCAGCTGAAAATGGTGGTGATCTAGATTTTATTACTCCTGGAATGATGGACGATGCGTTTGATGAAGCGGTATTTAGTTTAGCGAATGTGGGTGACTATACCGACGTTGTTGAAACTGAATTCGGTTTTCACATCATTAAATTGACTGAACTTAAAGAAGCGCAAGTTCAAGCATTTGAAGACGTAGAAGCAGAAATCCGCGAGACATTGCTTACCGATAAAGCATTAGAAGAATTCTTCGAGCTGCAAAACACCATGGCTGAAATTGCATTTGAAGTGCCTGATACACTAGAAGATGTTGCTAACGCCGTTGACTTACCGGTACAAGAAACAGGTTTGTTTAGCCGTAACACTGTGCCAGTAAATATGAGCTCACCAGCACTGACTGAAGTCGCGTTTTCTTCTGAACTTATCGATGAAGGCGTGAACAGTGATA
Source organism: Alteromonas sp. 38 (assembly GCF_902506055.1). Classification (NCBI taxonomy): domain Bacteria; kingdom Pseudomonadati; phylum Pseudomonadota; class Gammaproteobacteria; order Alteromonadales; family Alteromonadaceae; genus Alteromonas; species Alteromonas sp. 38. Next base: position 3,121,718 of record NZ_LR733300.1, on the reverse strand, counting down.
TTATCGAACTAGATGATGAAACAGTCGTTGTTGTGCGTGTTGTAGAGCACTTGCCACAGCGTACTCAAGCCCTAGACGAAGTTCGTGATGGAATTGTATCAACAGTGAAAGCACAGAAAGCACAAGAAGCTGCTGAAAGCTGGGCTACAAGTGTTGTTGAATCGCTTCAGCAAGGCGAAAGTGTAGATGCAACATTAGCAGAAAAGTCTCTTAACTGGGAAAGTGCTGAAGCAGTGGCGAGAAGTGGTAGTACATTAAACCGCAGTATCGTTGATAAACTATTTACCTTATCTACTGAAGCTGAAAAGCGTGTAGATGTGGTAGCAACCGTGAACGGTGACGTGGCCATTGTTGAGCTTGTTAAAGTGAACAGTGCGCCTGCGCTAAGTGCTGAGATGTCAGAAAGTCTGAAACCTCGTTTAGCACAGATGCAAGGTCAACGTGTTTACCAGCAGTTCATTGAAGCTTTACGTGCTGATGCTGATGTTACGGTGTCTGAAAACCTTTAGTATTATTGATCTTACTGCTTAAAGGCTTGTGAGAATATAACCAGGTTGAAACGTAAAACCGTTATATAGTAAGCCTAGCGCTATTCCTCGCCTTAGCGGTAAGTGAAAAATACGCTAAAAAAGCCAGTGTTGAACAAGCGATGTGGTTATCGCTTCGCCAACACTGGCTTTTTTGTGAGCGTTTTCTTGGTAAGTAAAAATGCTAGTGAGTCAGAAAGAGCATCAGCGCGTAAAATGCCGCAATAACACTCGACAGTACCAGTATGTAAGTAAAACCTTGTTTGCCTTGTGCTAGGGAATAGCTATTCACCCTCAAGTAGCCAAACCACAATAACGACAAGATAAGTGGTATTAGTACAATAATCTTTAGCAAAACTCGACCTCGCGTTGTATCGGTAAAGGGGGATTAAATTTTATGTAGGGTAACCGCTTCTAGTAATAACTTTAGCTCGCTGCCTAAATACAAGTTTATCGATAGAATCATCTATAACCCTAACTATATATGACTACAGTATATAAGGGGAAATCAGTTTAGCCTTGTCATTTCCTTGTCTTAATTTTGTTATCTGTGTGTCATCTTTACTTTGTGTAATAACAGGTAAGCAAACTTAGACTTCATTTATTCTTATGAACAATACTGCGCTTTCGTTGGTCCACCACGCTAGAAGCATTCATTTTGCAGAAGTACTTATGGCACGGGAATCCATTACCCCCGTTGACGCTGGGTGCCAAAGCTATCTAATGCACCGATTAGAAAAGCTAGGCTTTGCATGTGAAAAGCACAAAGTGGAAGGGGTGACTAATTTAATCGCTAAATGGGGGGATGGGCCTATCCATTTTGCTTTTTCTGGCCACACCGATGTAGTGCCACCAGGCCCATTAGAAAAATGGAAATCTAATCCCTTTTGCCCAGTGATAAGTCAAAATAAACTTTATGGTCGCGGCGCTGCCGATATGAAAACGGGTGTTGCTGCCATGCTAGCAGCAACAGAAAGAGCGCTACCATCACTGGATTCAAACCAATATACGTATTGGTGGTTGATTACCAGTGATGAAGAAGGCGAGGCTGAATATGGCTCTAAATGGATAAAGGCCTATTTAGATGCCAAACAAATTACACTTGATATGTGCTTAGTAGGCGAGCCTACTGCTACGCATACTACCGGCGACACCATTAAAGTAGGCCGCAGAGGTTCATTGTCGGGCACAATTTTGGTATCAGGAAAACAAGGGCATGTTGCTTACCCGCATACGTGCGATAACGCAATTCACAAAGCAAGCCGTATCATACAGGCGTTATCCTCCTACGAGTTTGAACAAGGTAGCCTCGACTTTCCAGGTACGTCTTTGCAAGTCACTCACGTAGATACGGGCGCGTTTACTGATAACTTGGTGTCGGGTAGTACCCGTATTGAATTTAATGTGCGTTACGCATGGCAATTTAACCGTGACAGCTTAGTTAAGTTATTAACACGTATTATCGCTCAAGTAGATAGCGAGGCTTCGATAAGCTGGTCTAGACCCTGTGAATCCTATTTGAGTAGAAGCAATACAGAAAAGCGGTGCTTAATTAATATTACAGAAAAAGCCATTCGACAAGCCACTGGACGTTACCCCGTGGTCAGCACGTCTGGCGGTACCTCAGACGGGCGGTTTTTTGCATCAGACACAACCCAAGTGGTAGAAGTGGGTGTGCCAAATGCCACCATCCACCAAGTTAATGAACATGTTCACCTATCCGATATTGTGACCCTAGAAGATATTTTTACAGATGTTTTATTGAGTCTGTAACGCCTGTATTAGATTCATATGCCAACGAGAATAAAAAAAGCGCCAACGGGCGCTTTTCTATTTTAGTGTAGTGTCTTATATAGAGTGGTTGACCTAAATCAGGTTATCAAGCCACCTATATTAGCCATATGTAAACCTCTACGCTGACTGTTTAAGCTCAGGTTTTAATTGTGTTGCGCCTAAATAGCGTTCCTTTTTCTTTTGGGTTAACGCTTCTAAATCGACCACCACTAGGCCGTCTATGCAGTCGTTAAAGTCAGGGTCTACATTAAAATCTAAGAACGCCACGCCACCGGTTTTCGATAGTTCGCTGTATTGCTTGTATAAGGTAGGTACGTTCACGCCCATATTGGCGAGTAAATGCTTTAATTGAGTAAACTCAGATTTATAGTCGTTACCGGTAAAAGTATACAAGGGATCTTGCGACATTTGATAAGGCCGCTTAGAAGTGGCTTGCCCAAACTTAGCCGGAAAGTAAGTAGAGTAGAACTGTACAATTAAGTCTTTAGCTGGTTGAGGGTAAGCATTGCTTAAAGACACCGCGCCAAACATGTATCGATATTTCGGGTAGCGATTTAAAAATGCACCTATGCCAACCCATAAATAATCTAAACTACGTTTACCCCAGTAACAGGGTTGAACAAAGCTACGACCAAGTTCGAGCCCCTCTTTGAACAAGGTGCTGTTACTTTCCTCACTTCCATAGTCGAACAACGTTGCCGAATATAGACCGGTAGGGTGGTCTTTATGACTCAGTAACTCAGCATCGCCAAAACGATATGCCCCCACAATCTCTAAATTACTCTCATCCCAAAGAATTAAGTGATAGTAGTAAGTATCGTATTGGTCTATATCGCGGCGTTTGTTAGTACCTTCACCTACCGCACGAAAGGCAACTTCTCTTAGGCGGCCAATTTCACGCATAATTGGTGAGCAATTTTTATGTTGGTACAAATATATCGACTGGCCGTCGCTAGTGTGGCCTAAGTGTTCGCACTGCTTCATTGCACGGGAAAGCTCTTTTCTATCTTCCGGCATGGCCACAGGGGCTTGCGTGTCGAAAATACCTTTCTTGTTACTGCCAATGCGGTATAAGTGGCGCTTAAATAGTTTGACCTGATCTTTTAGCGCTATGCTGGTTTGTTGGTAAGACTCGAAAGGAATAAGCTCGCCAATTCGCATAGGAAGGTGTTTTTTGCGTTGCTTAAACATTTCTTTCACCAGCAGCGCGGTGGCTAAAGGTTTGTACACCATAGACACCCCATAAAATAGAGGGCTATTTTTGGCATCAATATAAACCGGAAGAATAGGGGACTTGGCTTGTCGGGCTATACGTAAAAAGCCTGAATGCCATAGGGTGTCCCGCACACCTTGAGGGCGTAATCGTGACACTTCTCCGGCGGGAAATATTAAAATGGCCCCATCTGATTGTAGGTGCTTTTGAATAGCCCCTAAATGCTGTTTCGGCGTACCGCCTTGCATATTATTGACTGGCAGCAACATGTCATGCAGAGGCTCAATGGCCATGAGCATTTGATTCGCCACTACTTTTAAGTCGTGACGAACTTCACTAACAAGTTTAATTAACGCAAGTGCGTCTAGTGAGCCGATAGGATGATTGGCAATAATCACCACACGACCTTGTGAGGGAATGCGCTCTTTCTCTACGTCTCGGGTAGAGTAGCTAATGTTAAAGTATTCGAGCACTTGCTCTACAAAGTCGATATCTTCGTAGTGGGGATAGGTTTCGCCGAACTCTATTATTTCTCGTTCATGCAAAAGGTGGCGCAGCACAAACGATAAAGACCTAAACAACAAGGGGTTGTTAGCCACTTGGGGATAGTGTTTATTTAGTACTTCATCAACAGTAAACATAGTCTTTCTCGGTTTTTGCGAACAATAGCAGGGGAATATGACGGTTTTCACACAGTTTGATGTCAGTTATCTGACAATGCAGACGCCCGCGTTTCGTATATCTAGAAACGCGGGGTTTAAGTGGTATGCTTATGCTGCTTTCGATGGTGAACTTTTCACTTTCAGTGGTGTAACATTATCTGCGTTGTTCATGGTCTCAAGGGAATAGATTAGCGTTAGGTTTCCATTTTCGTCTTCACCCAAAGCACTGCAGTTTTCCATCCAATCGCCATCGTTGATGTAATGAATACCGTTTTCCATTGTGCTTTCAGGGTGATGAATATGACCGCAAATCACCCCGTCAAGCCCCATTTCTGCTGCTCGTGAACAGCAAGCCTGACGGTAGCGAGCAATCGCTTCGTTTGCCCCTTTGATATGCTTTTTAATGTAACCGGCAAGTGACCAGTACTCACGTTTACGCCAGCTACGAAAACGATTGAACTCGCGGTTTAAAAACAGCAGTAAGTCGTAACCTTTATCGCCAATCCATGCATGAAATTTACCCATGGTGACATCGCCATCAAATTGATCGCCATGTAGCACTAGATAGCGTTTGCCTTGGGCCGTGGTATGAACAAGTTGGCGCTCAATCTCGATATCGCCAAATGCCATTCCAGAATAGGACTGTATTGGTTCATCGTGGTTACCCGGAAGATAAACAACGCGGGTGCCATCTTGGCTCATCGCCATTAGCTTATGCATAACTTGATTGTGCGCTTGTGGCCAACGAAATTGTTTTGTCATTTGCCACATATCGACAATGTCGCCAACCAAATAAAGGGTGTCGACGGTGACGCTGTTTAAAAATGAAAGTAGGTATTCAGCTTTGCAATCACGATTGCCAAGGTGAATATCAGAAAGCCAAAGTGTGCGGTAATGTGTTTTTTTCATAGCAAGGTCCCAAAGCAGTTGCCTTGGAACGCCACTATATGGAGGTTAATTGACAAAATAGTGACGCTTGTTTGACGATAGTGTTACAGGTGAGACTTAAGGCATTATAAATAAGATGCATGAATTTTTGCTGTTACCCCTAGTGCATATTAGAAAATGTTTAGGTATTCTAAAGCTAATTTCAAGGATGGAAGTACCCTTCGATATCGACTTTCTTTTCGTTACGCGCTACACCTCGTAGCACTTACTTTTCCTTGTAAAGTTCAGAATTATTCAATTCAGTTAAAATAATAAAAAAGGAAGTACAATGAAAATTAATAGAAAGCTCGCCCCTATTCCCTTAGCACTCTCTATCGCACTGACAGGTTGTATTGAAGTTGATGATGATAGTAATGACGGGGTTATAGACGCTTTAAACCAGCAGAACACTATTCTCGCAGAACAAAATCAACTTTTGAGCGACCAAGTTGACAATGAGACCTTTACAGTAACGTTCGCAGGTATTGTTGTGAATTCGGGAACTGATGCGCGTGCCGCAAATGCACTTGTTTCTGTTCTGCAAGGTGATACGGTCATTGTAGATGGCATAGAGGCGGTGGATGGTAAATTTACGGTAGAAGGTTTGCCGGCGAATTCTGATTTAATTATTCTTGTATCTTCAACCGATGAAAGTTTACTGCCTCGTGCTTTCTTCGTAAACACGTCCTCCGCTAGTGGTGGCAATGTGTATAGTGATATCGGTGAGCTGTCTGTTTCTGAACCTGTCGATATCTCCTTTAGTATCGTTAATGAAGCCAGTGGTGAGTTTATAACAGGTTTGTCCTTTACAGGGTATTCGTATAGCGGAGAGCCTGGAAGTACTGCTTTCGATTATTTACACCAATCAACTTATAACACTGACACAAACCAATATGATATCACCTTGCCAAAAGACCTGTATGTCACGTTAACAGCTAATGTTGACTTAGATGACGATGGGGAGCCGGATTTTGATATAGAGTCGTCTTCTGTTGGAAGTACTTCGGGAAGTCTTCTTTATTTATATCAAGCGAACACATTTGAAGATGAAGAACTTGTGTTAACTCCTTCTGTCGACGATGTGGTAGAAGATAAACTAATTTCCATCTCATTAATCGATGCAAATGGTTCGATTGTTGAAGGCGCGGTGTTCTCAATGCAGGGCGAAGAGGGTATTGAATCTACTTATAATGATGCAGAAGAGGCGTATACCGTTACGGTTCCTTTTGATGGAAATGTGCAGCTTTCGATGCCATCGCTCACCGTTAATGATACGACTTACTCAAGTGGGTACATCTGGGTTAATCAGTCTACGGATAGTTCAACAGGTGAAGTATCACTGAATATCCAAACTAGTGGTTACGATTCAAATAGTTATTACACCATTGCTGATAGCGATACTGTTTCTATAGTGTTGTTAGCTCGTGAGGTTGAAGCGCAGTCTAATTTAGAAGTGGTGACCAGCAGCATAAATAGCGAAACGTTTGCTTATAGTGTGTATTACTCGGAGGCTGTTACTCTCGATGAGAGCGAAGCCTTATTATCATATAATGAAGTTAGTATAACGTTAGGAAATGAATCTGACTCAGATAGCGTTCCAGCGGGTTATACCTATATAAACAGCAACGAAACTTCAGTGCCTTTGGCCCTTTCTGAGGCTTTAAATGGTACAAAACAAACCTTGACTCCAGACGCTGAGCTTACAAGCAATACAGAATATACCTATACCATTGGAAGCGTGTCGGCACAGTCAGACGAAATAGACGTTGAGTTTTATGAAGATGATTACACGTTTGTTACGCCTGTGTCTGGTGCGGAGGTTTTTGATATAAATGACGTGATTATCGATAACGAAAATCACTATTCTAACGGCACTATCATCGTGCCCGAAAACACAGCAGGCCAGCTTTCCAGTGTTAGTGATTGGTCTTCCTCGGTGTATATGTACTTCCCTGTTTCTATCAATACACTGAACTATCTGATTATTTCGACCACGGGTTACAACGAGGGGGGAACCCCATACCCATTGTCTGACCAATATGCAATTGTATTCGATGGAGATATTAATATATCAAAATCTATGGCGTTAAAAGTGGCTGATAATGAAAACGTGTCGAACAATGCTAACGTCAACTACGTTCGTGGAACATCTATAGACAGCGGTATTTTCAAGTATCGTCGTTACATGGGAGTTTACGCAAGTGATAACACGGCTTCCTATCAGTCTACGGTAACATTCTCTTATGAATACCAAACGCTGGCTGGAGAACAGGAGTCAGGTACGATAACCTTGCCAGTTCAATAACCAGTGCAATAGTTAGTACAATAATAAAACCGATGAAGGCTGGCGTTCGCTAGCCTTCATTTATCATTTCTTTAAAAAAGAAGCTCATCGGCTAACGCCAGTAACTTCTCTCGCATCCACTTATTCACTAAATCCTCATCAGCTTGCTTGTGCCAATACATGTGAATGGGCATAAGTGGTACGTCAAAGGGCAGTGTGGTAACGGCAACTGGCAGGCTGCTAGTAATCTGCTGTGCATAACGACTTGGTACGGTAAGTAATAAATCTGATTTACTGACTACACTTGCGGCAGCGAAGTAATGTTCGCACTGCAGGGCAAACTGTCGGGTCGCATTTTGTTTCGCAAGCGCTAAGTCTACCGTATCTAATCGAGAGTCTTTCAAGGTCACCAGCACATGGGATGCTGATACATAATTGGCTAGCGTTTTATCTTTTAAAATGGGGTGTTCTTTCGCACAGATTAGTACGAAATGCTCGTCGCACACCAGTGTTGAACGGATATCAGGGCCAGTAGGCACCAATGCATCGATAACGATATCGAGCTCTTTATTGGCAAGTGCATTTTCAAGTTCAGGGCGGGTAACTCGCCTGCTAGTCACCGTAATATTCGCTGCGTTTTTCAAAAGCTCGGGAATAAGTGCCGGTAAGAACGTTGACTCAAGAATGTCTCTTAACCCTAACCTTATTTCTCTTTTATAGCGGCTGATATCAAAGTCGATAGGATCTGACAGCGTAGATTCTAAGTGCGCGAGAGCCTCTTTTATAGGTTGAATGATTGATTGGCACAACGGGGTTGGCACCATTCGTCTGCTGTGGCGCACGAATAGCTCATCATCAAATTTATCTCGTAGGCGCGACATTGCATGACTTACTGCCGGTTGCGTTAAATGTAATGCTTTAGCGGCCGCAGTAATACTCTCTTCTTCATACACAGCTTTAAGAACAAAAAACAAATTTAGATCTATTTTCCCATGCATCATATTTATGAAATTCCATAAAAAAGTATCATTTCTATTTATTTTATTCGAGGTTACACTGGTTTAAATGTTAATTAAAGTGTGGTTTTGTAGCTAAACTGTTACGCAGTAGGCTGCGTGGTCGGGTGCTGCTGTCAGAGTGACGTTTCGGCCATGAGGTACACAGAAAGTTTAGTAGCAGTTTGTAAACTGGCTTATTTACTATTATTACAATAACAAAGGGCATATATGCAGGCCTCGATTTTTACCGAAATACTTCTTCCACTGGCCTTGGCTTTCGTGATGTTTGGTATGGGTCTTACGTTAACGGTAGCCGATTTTACTAGATTACTTAAGGCGCCTAAAGCCATTGTGGTGGGGCTGGTTGGGCAAACCGTATTGCTCCCCTTATTGGCGTTTGGCTTGTGTATGGCATTTTCCCTTCATCCAGCTATGGCGATTGGCATTATGATTTTATCAGCGTGCCCAGGTGGCACTATGAGTAACTTAATCAGTCATATTGGTCGGGCAAACTTAGCACTATCTGTAAGTTTAACCGCGCTATCGACTTTTATTTGCGTATTCTCTACTCCCTTTATAATTCATTATTCAATGAATTATTTTGCCGGTGAGAACGCGCCTTCATTTTCAATCGTCACTACCGTCGTCGGCTTGGTGTGCGTGTCGATAGTGCCAGTCATCATTGGCATGGCAATACGGCACTTCAAACCTGCATTTTCTACTAAGGTAGAGAGCTTTTTTAGAACCTTTTCATTATGGTTCATGATTGCCATGATCATTGGCATATTAATCAGTGAGCGGGCGAATTTAATGGCGTCATTGGAAGAGGCCTTACTGGTGTGCCTGGCACTGAATATTTCTGCAGTATTACTGGGGCTTATTTTGGCTTCCGCTTTTAAGTTGTCAAAAATTGACGGTATTACACTGTCGATAGAAGTGGGCGTACAAAACGCTGCGCTTGCCATGTTGATTTGTATTACCTTTTTGAACTCGCCTGAATTTGCCGTAGCGGCCGGGGTCTATGGTTTAACTATGTATGCAGGCCCGGGGCTTTTAGCTGTGTGGTCGAAGCGTCTGAAAAATACAATTAAAAGTGACGGTAAGGACAAACCACTCGCTACTCAAAAAGCCTAGGCTGCGCGTTAACCATAAGAGCAAAACATACGAGTACAAAAACATGGGTACAGAAACCAATAACATAAAAACAGATAATAAAGAAAAGCGTATCCTTATCACCGGTGGTGCCACGGGGTTAGGGCAAGCTATTGCCCTTGCGTTAAGCGAACAATACGGTAAAAACGGCGAAAAATTGAAAGTTTGTATCGCTGATATCCATGAGCAGCGAGGGCAAGAAACCCTAGCGCTACTAACGGAAAAAGGCACAGAGGCTTTCTATCAAGCATGCGACATTACCCAAGATGATGATGTCGCTAATTTGGTTACCGCGATAGAAGCACGATGGGGCGGTGTTGATGTTGTGTTTAATAACGCAGGCGTTGCGTCAGGCGGTAGTTTAAGCGATGAAAGTATTGCGCAGTGGAAGTGGATTTTCGATATCAACCTATTAGGCATGGTTCGCGTCAGCAAGGCCATGCTGCCCTTGTTTAAAGCGCAGGGAGCGGGCTATTTTGTCAATATTGCCTCCCAAGCGGGGCTAACGCCTATTCCTTACATGAACAGCTATAACGCGGTGAAAGCGGCGGTGGTATCACTGTCTGAGACCATGAAGCTAGAGCTTGCGCCTGATAATATCGATGTGAGTGTGGTTTGCCCTAGCTTCTTTAAAACTAATCTTGATGAGTCGATGCGTAGCGATAACCCTGCCATGCACAAAATGATGGCGCGGTTTTTTAAAAAAGCAGATATGACCAAAGAAGAGGTTGCGCAAAGTATCTGCGATCAGATTGCCCAAAAGCGATTTTTAATCCTTACCCATAAATTGGGCAAGCGCGCATTTTTGATGAAGAAACTACTTCCTACCCAGATGTATATTAACAACATGCTAAAACAAACCAAAGCGATGAAACGTGCAATGGATAAACGGTAACCCATGACGAATACAGTATTAGATAAAGCAGTATCAGTAAGAGAAGGCGAAGAGCTAGACGTTAATGTTGTCGATGGGTGGCTAAAAAATTATATTCAAGACCTCATCGGCACACCTACGGTGACCCAATATTCAGGCGGTGCGTCTAACTGGACTTATTGTCTTGAATACGAAAATACGTCGTTAATATTACGCCGTGCGCCCGCGGGCACTAAAGCAAAAGGTGCCCATGATATGGGGCGAGAGTATCGCCTTCAAGCAGCGCTGAAGCCGGTGTATAGTTATGTGCCCGATATGCTGGCATATTGCGATGATGAAGCCGTAATTGGCACAGAATTCTATGTCATGGAAAAGCTGACAGGTGTTATTCCACGTAAGAATCTCCCTCGTGATTTAAAGACCTCCCCAGAACAGACCCATCAGCTGTGTAAAAATGTACTCGATAGCTTAATAGAGCTACATAAGGTTGACTATAAGGCGGCTGGTTTAGACACGATTGGAAAAGGTAGTGGTTACATAGAGCGCCAAATTACAGGCTGGAGTGAGCGCTATACGAAAGCAAAAACCTGGAATGTCCCTTCGGGCAAAGGCGTAATGCGGTGGCTTGAGGCTAATATGCCAAGCAAAGAGCGTATTTGCATTACCCATAACGATTTTAGATTCGACAATGTGGTGTTAGATCCTAACGACTACACCCATATTTTAGGTGTGCTTGATTGGGAATTGGCCACCCTTGGCGATCCGTTAATGGATTTAGGTAATACGCTAGCCTATTGGGTGAATGCAGACGATGATTTTCTGGCCCAATCTACCCGCAGGCAGCCTACCCACCTCGCTGGCATGATGACACGAGATGAAGTGGTTGCTTATTACTGCAAGCAAATGGGCGTTGACGTTGATGATTTCACTTTTTATGAAGTGTACGGCTTGTTTCGATTAGCGGGTATCGCGCAACAAATTTACTATCGCTATCACCACGGTCAAACCAATAACCCCGCGTTTAAACACTTTTGGATATTCATTCACTACTTAATGTGGCGTTGTAAAAAGGCCATTCGAAAATCAGGAAAAAGAAAATGACAACAAGACAAAATATTCTGATCACGGGCGCAAGCTCAGGCCTTGGTAAAGGAATGGCGGCGGAGTTCGCAAAGCAAGGTAGCAACTTAGCATTGTGCGCAAGACGTTTAGACCGCTTAGAAGAACTTAGAAGCGAACTGCTAGCGGTAAATCCTAACATCAAGGTGTTGATTAAGTCGCTTGACGTGAACGACCATAACGCGGTCTTTGAAGTGTTTGATGCGTTTAAACAAGAGATGGGGCAACTCGATAGAGTTATTGTTAACGCGGGCATGGGCAAGGGCGCCTCTATTGGTACTGGCTTTTTTAATGCGAATAAGCAAACCGCAGAAACCAATTTTGTGGCTGCACTGGCGCAAGCCGAAGCGGCCATGACTATTTTCAGAGCGCAAAATGAAGGTCACCTAGTAACGATTTCATCAATTAGTGCGGTAAGAGGCTTCAGACGCGCTATGACGGTGTATGCCGCCACTAAAGCAGGGCTTACGTCTATGACAGAGGGTATCCGCTTAGATGTGATGAATACTCCAATTAAAGTGAGCTGTGTACATCCAGGGTTTATTCGCACCGAAATTAATGAAGCGGTAGAAAAAGTGCCGTTTATTGTCGATACCGAAACCGGTTGTAAGGCGTTGGTAAAAGCCATTAATAAGGAAAAAGCGGTGTCATATGTGCCAAGTTGGCCGTGGGCATTATTACATTGGGTACTACGTGTTGCGCCTTCAAGCGCCATTCGCAAAATGAGTTAGTGCCAAAACTCTAATAAAAGCTTCTGATAAAAGCCTCGAACAAAGGACACAAAAAAAGCGCCAATAGGCGCTTTTTTACTAACTGTAAAATTTAAGCTAAAGCTTTAATTTGTGCAGCTAGGCGGCTCTTGTGACGAGCAGCTTTATTCTTGTGAATCAAACCTTTAGTAGCCATTCTGTCAAGAATCGGAGTTGCAGCAGCAAATGCAGTTTGTGCACCTTCTTTATCACCACTAGCGATAGCAGCTACTACTTTCTTCAAGCTTGTACGAGTCATGGAGCGACGGCTAGCGTTATGCTGGCGACGCTTTTCGGCTTGGATTGCACGTTTCTTAGCAGACTTGATGTTAGCCAAGGTGTAACTCCCAAATAAATTCATGTCAAAAACGAGGGTGCGGATTTTGCCTATCATCCAGCCAAAAGTCAAACGATTTAACCCAATAAGTAGAAAGTTAATTTCTACATTAAATAAGATGTTTATCGAATGCTTTGGTTTTTCGGCCTGTTCTTAACAAAGGCGCTAATAAAGCGACAAATAAAAAGTACAGAACGAAATGGCTATTGTACATATGTACTCATGTGCACAGATACAGCACACAGATACAAATGAAACAGTACGAAACCATACCCACAACGGGCGCGGATTATAGCAAAAAAAATTCATGAGATGCACTTATATTTTGAATAATACGTTTCGCAGGTAACAGGGTTTAGTTATGATTGAGCGCTTAAGTGAATGAAATGTATCTATTGGAATAGTCTTAGTGTCACGGAAGTTATTAAAATCAGGCCTTATTGTCAGCGTAATGACGTTGATATCCCGCGTGTTAGGGTTAGTGCGAGATGTGGTAGTGGCAAGGCTAATGGGCGATGGCGCTGCCGCCGATGTGTTTTTCTTTGCAAATAAAATTCCTAACTTCCTGCGCCGATTATTTGCCGAAGGTGCATTTGCGCAAGCGTTCATTCCGGTATTAACCGAAGTACACCAAAATCACGAGAAAGCAGAGCTCAAAGCATTTGTTGCTAAAATTTCCGGCACGCTTGGGGCCATTGTGTTTGTGGTTTCCCTTGTAGGCGTTATCGCGTCGCCAGTTTTAGCCGCGCTGTTCGGCACAGGGTGGTTCATTGCGTGGGTACAGGGCGATGAGGCAGGAGATAAATTCTTACTCGCATCAACCATGCTTAAAATCACCTTCCCCTATCTTGCCTTTGTATCGTTAACAGGCTTGGCAGGGGCTATCTTAAATACACTAAACAAATTTGCAGTAGCAGCGTTTACGCCAGTGCTACTTAACGTATGCATTATAGCCTGTGCGGTCTTTTTAGCTCCCGATATGGAGCAACCCGCTTTCGCATTAGCGTGGGGGGTGTTTATAGGCGGTATAGTACAACTTGCCTTCCAACTGCCATTTTTGTATCGGGCGGGATTATTAGTAAAGCCTAAATGGGGCTGGCGAGATGAAAACGTCGTTAAGGTGCGCACCTTGATGATCCCTGCATTGTTTGGGGTGTCGGTAGGGCAAATTAACTTGCTGTTCGATACCTTTATCGCCAGCTTCCTGATGACAGGCTCTATTAGCTGGCTATATTACTCCGACCGTTTGTTAGAATTCCCGTTAGGGCTGTTTGGTATCGCTATCGCCACGGTAATATTGCCGGCGCTGTCGCGTAATCATGTAAGTAAAGATCCTAAAGCTTTTTCAGCCAATATAGATTGGGCATTTCGTATGGTGTGTTTGCTTGGTATTCCAGCCGCCGTAGGCTTAGCCACCATGTCGCGACCAATTTTAACCGTGATATTCCAGCGGGGTGCCTTTACGGCTGAAACGGCCACCATGGCCTCTTATTCTTTAACCGCTTACGCATTTGGTTTATTGAGCTTTATGTTAGTAAAAGTTCTCGCTCCTGGTTTTTACTCGCGCCAAGACACTAAAACCCCGGTTAAATTTGGTATTTGGTGCATGGTCGCCAATATGGTGTTTAACCTATTAGCAATTTGGTTTGGCTATGTGGGCTTAGCAATTGCTACAAGCATGTCGGCCACACTTAATGCCACATTGCTTTATATTACGCTGCACAAACAAGGGGTTTTTGTATTAAGTCGTACCTCAGTAATGTTTATAATTAGAGTACTGATTGCCAGCGCAGTGATGGGGGCAGTGATTTATTATCGCGATAAGGGCGTGGCATTTTTCGATCTTGAATGGACAGTGCAAGTGGTGGATGTCGCCATTACTATCACATTATCTGCCGCCGCTTTCTTCTCATGCATGATTTTATTGGGCGCAAGACGTCGTCATTTCAAAAGTGGGGGCGGCTAATATTGGTATTCCGTGCTGGGTCGTTTATAATCGCGAGCTTTGAATTTTCAGTAGTAACTAAAGGCAGTGGCTAATAGTGGAATTTATCCGCGGGCTTAACAACGTAAAACCGCAACACAGCGGGTGTGTACTTACTATCGGGAAGTTTGATGGCGTGCACTTGGGCCATCAGGCAGTACTGAGTAATGTGCTTCAAAAAGCCAAAGCGCTGGGGTTGCCGGCCACGGTGATGGTATTCGAGCCTCAACCCGAGGAAGTCTTTACACCCGATAGAGCGCCTGCACGCATCAGTCCATTGCGTGAAAAGTACGAATTGCTGAAACAGCAAGGCGTCGACCGTTTATTGGCTGTGCGTTTTAACAGAGCTTTTGCCAGTCAAAGTGCCGATACCTTCGTGCATGATTTGCTGGTGGATAAGCTAGGGGTTAAATTTCTTGTGGTCGGCGATGACTTTCGCTTTGGCCAAGGTCGTAAAGGCGACTTTGCCATGCTGCAAGCCGCTGGGCAAAAGTACGGCTTTGAGGTGGTTAGCACGCAAAGCTTTATGATGCATGCTCATCGTATTAGCTCTACTGCAGTGCGAGAAGCACTGGCTGATTCGGATTTTGCGCTTGGTGAAGAAATGTTAGGTAGGCCGTTTGCTGTGTATGGTCGAGTTGTACATGGTGAAAAGAAAGGGCGCACGATAGGGTTTCCTACCGCCAATGTCATGCTGAAGCGTTGCAGAGCACCAATTCACGGGGTATTTGCGGTACATGTTGCCGTAGATGGAAAAAAATTCAATGGCGTGGCAAACATTGGTACTCGCCCCACGTTAAACGGGGTGCGAAACCAGTTAGAGGTGCACATCTTCGATATGTCAGCCGACCTTTACGGGAAACCAATGACCGTGTTTCCTGTTGCAAAAATACGAGATGAACAGAAATTTGACTCGTTTGAGATACTAAAAGCACAAATTCAGGCCGATGCCGCTAAGGCGCGCCTGTTATTAGAATAGTGAAACGTGATAAAGTCACCACGCTTAACATAGCGTCGACCAATGCAAGCCTATACAGCGCCTAACGAGGCGTTGGGTATTATTAAAGGTAACCGGATAATACAATTATATGAGTGATTATAAAGCCACATTAAACCTACCCGAAACCGCCTTTCCAATGCGCGGTAACCTTGCTCAGCGTGAGCCTAAAATGCTTAAAGACTGGCAGGAAAAAGGGGTATACACAAAGATTAGAGAAGCGAAGAAAGGTAAGAAGCCTTTCATTCTTCATGATGGCCCTCCGTACGCAAACGGCGATATTCATATTGGTCACGCAGTAAATAAAATTCTTAAAGACATTATAGTTAAGTCTAAAACCTTGTCTGATTTCGACTCGCCGTATGTGCCTGGTTGGGACTGTCACGGTTTGCCTATTGAATTGATGGTAGAGAAGAAAGTGGGTAAGCCGGGCAAAAAAGTGACGGCTGCTGAGTTTCGCCAAAAGTGCCGCGAATACGCACAACGTCAAATTGACGGCCAAATGGCTGACTTTAAGCGCCTTGGTGTGTTTGGTACGTGGGACAATCCCTATAAAACTATGGATTTTCGCTCAGAAGCCGACATTATTCGCGCACTGGGTAAAGTGGTTGAATCGGGCCATTTAGAAAAAGGCTTTAAGCCAGTTCATTGGTGTACAGATTGTGGTTCTGCATTGGCAGAAGCAGAAGTAGAATACCAAGACAAAATCTCACCTGCTATAGATGTGAAATTCCCTGTTGCTGATGCAGACGCTATTGCGGCTGCGTTTGGAGTAACGAGTGAAGACTTAACCGCGCACAAAGCGGGCGTGGTTATCTGGACAACGACCCCGTGGACGCTGCCTGCCAACCGCGCCATCAGCTTGCACCCAGAATTAACCTACGCGATTGTAGAAATCACGTCGACCAACGAATGGTTAGTGGTTGCGCAAGATTTGCTTGAAAGCTGCATGACGCGCTATGGTATTGAAGAGTATCGTGAAGTAGCGACCTGTGTAGGTTCAAGCTTAGATAAACTGCTAGTTAATCATCCGTTCTTAGATTTAAAAGTACCGCTAATTTTGGGCGAGCACGTTACCACTGAATCTGGTACAGGTTGTGTTCACACCGCGCCTGCTCACGGTGTTGACGATTTCAATGTAGGTAAACAATACGACATTGAAGTGTATAACCCAGTAGGTAATAACGGTGTGTATTTAGAAAACACGCCTTTATTTGCCGGCCAGTTCGTATTTAAAGCCAATGATACCATTGTTGAAACGGTAAAAGAGAACGGTAACCTAGTGCTTAACGTGAAATATGAGCACAGCTACCCGCATTGCTGGCGCCATAAAACGCCTATCATTTTCCGTGCTACGCCGCAGTGGTTTATCAGCATGGATAAAAAAGGCTTACGTGCTGAGTCAATCGAACAAATTAAACAAACTAAATGGATCCCAGAGTGGGGCGAAAACCGCATCCAGAAAATGGTAGAAGGTCGTCCAGACTGGTGTATTTCTCGCCAGCGTACATGGGGCGTTCCTATTCCTTTATACGTGCACAAACTTACCGGTGAACTTCACCCTGAGTCAGTTGCACTTATGGAAAAAGTGGCCGCTCAAGTGGAAACTAAAGGTATTCAAGCGTGGTGGGATATTGACGATGCTGCACTACTAGGTAGCGAAGCCGATAACTACGACAAAGTCACCGATACCCTAGACGTATGGTTCGACTCAGGCGTTACGCACTACTTCGTTGTTGACCAACGTGAAGACATTCCCGCTAGCGCCGATTTGTACCTTGAAGGGTCAGACCAACATCGTGGTTGGTTTATGTCATCGCTAATGACGTCTACCGCCATGCATGGCCACGCACCCTATAAAGAAGTGTTAACTCACGGCTTTACCGTAGATGCCCACGGCAGAAAAATGTCGAAGTCGGTAGGTAATGTAGTTGCACCGCAAGAAGTAACAAACAAACTTGGCGCAGACATTCTTCGTTTGTGGGTGGCTTCTACTGACTACCGCGGTGAAATTGCGGTGTCTGATGAAATTTTAAAACGTGCTGCTGATGCATATCGTCGTTTACGTAACACGTCACGTTTCTTACTAGCAAACCTTAATGGCTTTCAGCCAGAAGATGCTTTGCCAGAAGACGAGATGGTTGCACTAGACCGCTGGATTGTAGCGCGTGCTAAAGCATTACAAGAAGAACTTGTTGAAGCGTTTGAAAAGTACGATTTATTAGTCGTTACGCAAAAGCTTATGCACTTCTGTTCCATCGAGTTAGGTTCATTCTACCTAGATGTCATTAAAGACAGACAGTACACGGCGAAATCTGACGGCAATGCTCGTCGTTCTTGTCAAACTGCGCTGTACCATATTATGGAGGCGTTAGTTCGTTGGATGGCACCCATCACAAGCTTTACGGCGCAGGAGATTTGGGAAGCTTTACCGGGCGAGCGTAGTGAATTTGTATTTACCGAAACCTGGTACGAAGGCTTTAACAGCTTCACGCAAAGTGACGTATTTAACGACGAACTATGGCACCAAGTGTTAAGCGTAAAAGACGCAGCAAACCAAGCTATGGAACAAGCCCGTAAAGACGGTCAGTTAGGCGGTTCGTTAGAAGCGAAAATTGACTTGTATGCTACAGAGTCTTTGTTTAACACCTTGGCTTCACTTGAAGATGAATTACGCTTTGTATTAATTACATCGGCAGTGAATTTGACTAAAGTAGAAAGTGCACCAGACAATGCTGCGGCTACCGATGTTGAAGGTTTATGGTTAAGCGTAAACAAAGCAAGCGGCGACAAATGTGTTCGTTGTTGGCACCATCGTGAAGATGTTGGCACCCATAAGGGGCACGAAGAATTATGTGGCCGTTGTGTAACCAACATTGATGGCGAAGGGGAAACGCGTCAGTATGCTTAATACTACGGCGGATACTAAGCCTAAGCTATTCAGTGAAACTGGTTTACGGTTTCTTTGGATAACCTTGATTGCATTCGTGCTAGATCAGGTGACCAAATACGCGGTGTTAGGTGGTATGTCACTTTATCAATCGATAGAGGTATTACCATTTTTCAATTTAACTTACGTACACAATTATGGCGCGGCATTTAGCTTTCTTGATAGTGCCGGTGGTTGGCAGCGATGGTTTTTTACTGCCATCGCTACTGTCGTCAGTGTGGTTATTTTATGGTGGTTGAAACAATCGCCTAAAAACCAAACCCTGTTGCCTGTCGCCTTTTCTTTTATTTTGGGTGGCGCGCTAGGTAACGTTTACGATCGTTTAGTGCATGGATATGTAATCGATTTTCTTGATTTTCATGTAAACAACATGCACTGGCCAGCCTTCAATATTGCCGATAGCGCTATATTTATTGGTGCAGCCCTATTAATTATTGATATGTTCAAGAACGGCGAGAAGCACAAAAGCGCCGATCCAACCAACACGTCAAAGCAGTAACCGGAGCCACAATGACCGACAACCTAATTATTGGTTCTGACAGCGAAGTTATTCTTCACTTTGATTTGAAACTTGAAGATGGCTCAGCCGCTGACAGCACCCGCGTAAATAATAAGCCCGCGAAAATGGTAATGGGTGACGGTAGTCTTACCCCTAACTTTGAAGCCTGCTTATTAGGACTTCAAAAAGGTGAGAAGAAATCGTTTACGCTGGCCGCGAACGATGCCTTTGGTGAGCCTAACCCAAACAATATCCATTACATGGATCGAAGCCGTTTTGGCGCAGACTTAGAAATACAAGAAGGTGCCATTCTTGCGTTTTCTCAGCCAGATCGCTCAGAAATACCCGGTATCATCAGAAGTGTGGCTGGCGACTCTATCACTGTTGATTTTAATCACCCTCTTGCAGGGCAGACGGTTATTTTTGATGTTGAAATTGTTGATGTAAAAGCCGCACCTGCACCAGAAGGTGAACAGTAATTATGCAAATTCATCTCGCTAACCCCCGTGGTTTTTGTGCCGGTGTAGACAGAGCCATCACAATTGTAGAAAGAGCACTTGAGATATTTGAGCCGCCTATCTATGTTCGCCATGAAGTCGTTCACAATAAGTTTGTGGTCGATGGGCTACGTGAGCGTGGCGCTATTTTTGTCGATGAATTGCATGAAGTGCCAGATAACTGCATTGTTATTTTTTCTGCCCACGGCGTTTCTCAAGCGGTAAGAAAAGAAGCTGAAAATCGTGGCTTAAAAGTGTTTGATGCCACATGTCCGCTAGTCACTAAAGTGCATATGGAAGTGACCCGTGCAAGTAAAACAGGCACAGAATGTATTTTGATTGGTCACGCAGGGCACCCAGAAGTAGAAGGTACTATGGGGCAGTATAGCAATGATAAGGGTGGGATTTACCTTGTCGAATCTGAGGCTGATGTAGCGACCCTTGAAGTAAAAGACGCCAAGAATCTTTATTACTGTAGTCAAACGACTTTATCTGTTGATGATACCGCAGATGTTATTGATGCATTGCGTGAACGTTTCCCTGACATTCAAGGTCCTCGTAAAGACGATATTTGTTATGCCACACAAAATCGACAAGATGCAGTACGCGATTTATCTCAAGATTGCCAAGTCTTGCTAGTGGTGGGGGCTCAAAATAGCTCAAACTCAAATCGTTTGCGTGAACTAGCAGAAAAAATTGGTGCGAAAGCGCACTTAATTGCCGATGCTAACTGCATTCAGAAGGAGTGGCTTGACGGTATCGAGCATATTGGTGTGACAGCTGGCGCTTCGGCGCCAGAGGTGTTGGTTCAAGGTGTGGTTGATAAGCTTAAAACATGGGGCGCAGTTTCCGCCTCTGAGCGTGCAGGCCGAGAAGAAAATGTGGAATTCGCGGTTCCAAAAGAGCTTAGAGTTAAACAAGTAAGCTAACACCTTTTAGGTATGAAAATTGGTTCTGATTTGAAGGCACTGCATTGATTTGCAGTGCTTTTTTTTACGCTGTCGCATGATGGTAATACAAACTTATACGTTTTATGATTGCTTATACCTTGAGCAAGAAATATTTAGCATAGAATGCTAAATATAAGGTTGTGTCTAAATTTTAGCGTGAATGCCACCGTGCAATGCAGGGACTATGAATCGAACGATAATCACTAGTGGATTGAACAAACAGCAGGGCGTCGGCCTTATTGAAGTGCTTGTTACTTTGTTCATTCTTGCGATTGGGTTACTCGGGGTTGCTGCACTTCAATTCACCGGTTCGTTTGCCAACAAAGATGCTATTAGCCGAACGCAAAGCGAATTTGTTGCGGCTCAAGTTGCAGAGCGCTTACGTGCTGCTGCGCGTGTGGCAACGGTAGGTGATGGCATGGTGGTTAACAACCAATATTTCAATGCAAGTAATTACAACTTCACCGGGCTCACCTGCTCGGGTTCCACCCATCCTTATAAATGTTTTTGTTTGAGTCGTCCTTCTGGGGTGCCCAATTGTGAAACCGCCACCTGCAACGAGCTGGATATGGCTAAATACGATGGCTGGGCACTCTCATGCGCGGCAGTGCAAACTAACCCTCAAACCACATTGTCGTTAACCTGTGCAGATAACAATGCAGCGGATGTTTACAGTTGCAGTGCGGGCTCAAGGTTGCAAGTTATTTTAGCATGGCCAGTAGCATCAACAGGTAATCAAACGTATACCTTAAACACGCGTTGCAACCCAAACGAATCAGACAGCAATGCTTGCGTCATTAAGGATTTAACCTTGTGAAGCGTGTACAGGGTTTTTCGCTTGTAGAGCTAATTATTTCATTGGTATTGGGGCTGGTTATTTCTGGCGCTATCATTCAAGTGCTGGTAAGCAGCAGCGTAACCAATACACTAAACCAAGCTGTTTCTCAGGTTCAGGAGTCGGGCCGGTATATAACCAGTCGGCTCACCGGAGAGTTTTACGAAATAGGTCGCTACGACCTTATTACTGCCAGCGTCGATGACTCTGTAGATACCGTATCAGAAGCTGCGTTTGTTCAAAACAACCCGGTTAGTTTAGTTGGAGACTTTTCGGCTAATGCCAGCCTAGGTAGTACTCAAGCATCAAGTGGAGCGAATGATCAGCTAGTAGTAAGCCTGCTTGCACTTGAAGACTGTACGGGAAATAAACATGGCTATGCTGCGGGTGATGAGTTCCATGTTGTGAATCGTTATTTTGTGAGTGGGACAGAGTTTAAATGCACGGGTTACGATGGCCGAGTTTTACGAGGCCTAAAAGCACAATCCGTTTCACCGACTACCGTGACCTTGCTAGACAATGTCAGTAATTTTCAACTTCAGTATGGCGTCAGTGATGTTGCTGAGGATTCCAATGGGCAAGCTATAACCTATGTGACAGCAGACAAGTTGTCAGCGCTACGAGCACAAAATCAACAAGTAGTTGCGCTGCGCTGGGGGATCTTACTTAAAAGCTATCAAAACCAAGTGCAGCAAACCTCAGCTCCTACTTTTGCACTACTTAATGAAAATGCGGTGACCTTAGACTCAGCGCATTACTATCAGGTGTTTACGAAAACGTTATCACTTCGAAATATGAAAAATTTTGTTAGGAGTATCCGATGAAGCAGCGCGGTTTGGTCATGGTGTTTGCATTGCTGGTACTACTTTCCCTTACTATTTTAGGGGTAAGCGCCGTAACTAGTAGCTTATCTCAATCTAAAATGGCCATGTCTATGCAGCAAAGTGGCTTAGCATTTGATGCTGCAGAAGCGGCAATTGCGGGCGTCTTTTTTGAGTCGGAAGATGAAGTCTTGTTAGAAGATAGCACTAAAACAGACCCTTTATCAGCTGCTCGCCAAATTGCGGCCTTTGATCCAGAAACCGCATCAATGAGTTGTTTTGATGAAAATGAATGGACCGACAGGTACATGACTGAAAGTGGTCTCTCTACGGGCAGTGAGCACACCACAAACGGCACGTATCAAACCCTGGCAGGTACTAAGAGTTGGTCTCGTACCGCGTTTATAAGAGAGCAGGCATGTAGGGGCTCAAGCAACGTGATTGGTGGTAGCAACGTAAATTGCCACGTGTTCATTATTAGAGGCTGCGGCAAGGTAGGTGCCAAATCCACGGTGGTTGCAAACTCCCTAGCGGCATCAGTGTTTGGCCCCGCATCACAATAAGTAGAGTAATAATTATGAAACGCGTGAGTAGTTTTTTTGTCTCGGTAGTGATGTTTTCTTGTATTGGCTTTTCCGCTGTCGGTGATGATTTGGATATTTACTTAGGTACCGCGTCAGAGTCGGCTACTTATAATCCAAATGTACTCTTTATTATGGACACGTCAGGCAGTATGACGGGCAAAGATGGCACCGGCCAATCGCGTATTCTTAGAGTACAAAACGCACTTAAAGAGGCGTTAACTTCAGCCACCAATATAGATGCCGGCCTTATGCGTTTTTCCGACTATGGTGGCCCTATACTCTTTCCAGTAAGCGGGATTGACGATGCTATTCAACCAGAACTCATCACCTCAACCGGTTCAAGTAGTCATGATGCGTCAGAAATCAACGGTACCGTAAATACTAATGCTAACAACCTAGTGTTGAGCTCTGGCACGAATATAGTCACATCAGGCATGCGTTTTACTGAGATGAATATTCCTCAAGGGGCAACGATAGTCAGTGCATATATTCGTTTTACATCAGAAAAATTTAATATAGCAGGCACCACACTCACGATAAGCGGTGAGGCGTCGGCAACTAGCACGGCATTTTCCACGGCATATGACAACCTTTCGTCACGAACTAAAACCGCATCAAAAGTTGAATGGATAAGTAACAATGACTTTCCTTCTGCTGATGAGGTTATTGCCACGCCTGATATTTCATCGGTTATTCAAGAAATTGTAGATTTGCCACAATGGTGCGGCGGTGATGACCTCAATATTCTTATAGAGGGCACAAGTTCAGATACAGCAAGCAGCCGAGAAGCCCGAGCATTTGATTCTGGGCAAACTGGGTCCCCGCAATTGGTGGTGTCTTATGATGATACAACCGCTACAGGTTGCATCAGCGGTGAAAGCGTTTACCAGGTTAGCCGTTCTAACGACAATATAGAAGAAAACAACAAAGGGTATGAAAATACAGGCTCAGAGCTTACTTTCTCAAGCAGCTATAACAGTTATATAGGGGTTCGTTTTCAAAACGTAAACATCCCTCAAGGAGCTGAAATTTCCGAAGCCTACATAGAACTTACTGCTTATAGCAGCTACAACTACAATAACTCGAGCATGTTAATTCGCGGTGTTGCTGATAATGATGCTGACGACTTCTCTTCTGGAAATCGTTATTTGCTTAGAAATATTGGCAAAACGTCAGGTGTAACTTGGACTATGGGGTCGTTTTCATCGGGCAATGATTACGCCTCACCGGATATTTCCGGCGTAGTTAAAGAGATTGTAGATAGAGCGGGATGGCAATCAGGTAATGCGATGGCGTTCGTGTTTAGTGACTTCACCGGCTATCGAGGTGCATATACCTACAGTGGCTCTCAGTCATCCGCGGCAAAATTAGTAGTTAAATTCAATGGTTCAGCCTCGCCTGGGCAGACATCGACAGTGAGAGAACACCTTATCAGTAAAGTTGATGAGCTTACTGCCAGTGGCTATACGCCCATTGTAGATACGCTGTATGAGGCGGTTAACTATTACGGTGGCAGAGACGTTGATTACGGGCTAACCCGTGGTAACTACAATGTTTCAAACACGGTAAGGAAGAATACGCGAGTCAGCCACAGAAGCGCGTATTTGGGCGGTGATGCTGTTCAACCAAACGGGTGTTCCGATGACAATCTATCTGATAGCGACTGTATTAATGAATATATTCCTAGCGGGGCAACCTATATATCACCGGTTAGCGATCTGCAATGTCAGACCAACAATCATATTGTTTTGCTGTCTGATGGGGAAGCAAACAATAACCACAGTGTATCTCTTATCGAATCATTGCTAGGCGATAGCTGTACAGGTAGTGGGGGTGAAAAGTGTGGTTTGAGTTTAGTTAAAAATGTCAGCGATTCGGATACATCGGTTATTGGACGTCGGGTGATCACACATACAATAGGGTTTGCCGCGAATAGTACCGCCAACAATTTCTTGAATCAGCTGGCAGTGCAAAGTGGTGGCGGATTCTATCAAGCTGATGACAGCGCAGAACTGCTTGAAGCATTTAACACTATTCTTCGTTCAGTAAAGGATGTGAATTCTACTTTTGTATCACCCGGAGTAGCGGTGAATCAGCTTAATCGCTTGACCCATAACGACGAACTCTACTTTGCGTTGTTTAAACCCAGTGAAGGTGCTATCTGGCCGGGTAACCTTAAGCGTTACCGATTAGATGGCGAGGATATTTTAGATCAAAACTCACTGGTTGCGGTAGATGGTGATACGGGATTCTTTAAAGATAATTCCCATAGCTTTTGGTCGACTCTTGTTGATGGTAGTGATGTTCGAGAAGGCGGTACCGCGAGCAAAATGACGTCTAACCGTAACTTATATATCTTCGATGGTGCTGGAACTATTGTTCAATCTAGTAATGAACTGCATGAAAACAACGAGGATATTACAGCAGCAATGATGGGGGTTGATGACGAACTCGACGCGGAAGAACTTCGCGAAGTGCTGCTTAAATGGGCGCGGGGCATAGATGTTAAAGATAATGATGGAGATGGTGATACCACTGACTACCGGCTTCAAATGGGCGACCCCATTCATTCTCAACCTGTGGTGGTTAATTACGGCAGCACCGATTCAGCCATATTAGTTGCCACAAACCAAGGTATGCTGCATTCGTTTGACGCTGAAACCGGCGAAGAAAACTTTGGCATTATGCCTAAAACGTTGCTGCCTAACTTGCACCACTTTTATGAAGATATCTCTACGTTTAATCATGTTTATGGCTTAGACGGTGAAATGGTATTGCGTACGGTGGGAACTTCGACTTACCTGTATTTAGGTATGCGCCGAGGTGGCCGGAACTATTATGTGTTTGATGTGACACAGAAGACGTCGCCCACCGTTAAGTTTGTAATCGCAGGCGGTACCTCGGGTCTTGAGAAATTAGGGCAAACATGGTCGCGTCCCACCATCACTAAAGTGCGCTACGGCAGCCAAGAGAAGAATGTCATGATCATCGGTGGCGGTTACGATGAATCGCAAGACGATAAGTCGGTGAGAAGTGCTGATGCCATTGGAAATGCAGTTTATATGTTCGATGCAGACACTGGAAGCTTACTCTGGCACGCCAGCAACACTGATGCCGATTTGAATCTGGTTGATATGAACTACAGTATCCCGGGTCGAATATCCGTGATTGACAGAGACAACGATGGCTTCGCTGACCATATGTATGTCGGTGACATGGGCGGGCAACTGTTTCGCTTGGATATTTATAATGGCGAGTCGGGTAGCAACTTTATAAAAGGTGCGAGGCTGGCTGATTTTGCTGGGGACACCGCCGAAACCAATCGTCGTTTTTATTATGGCCCTGATGTTTCGGAAGTTGCGTTGGGTGACGAATTGTATTATGCCGTTGCAATGGGAAGTGGATGGCGAGCATCACCGCTTGATGTCACGGTAGAAGACAATTTTTATATGCTCAAAGACGATAGTGTATTTAGTCGCGATGTGAATGGTGAATATACCTTCATGAGCACCGTGTCTGAGTCGGATTTATATAATGCCACCGAACATTTGCTCACGAGTAGCGATGAAACTGAGCAAGGCGTGGCCGCATCCAGCTTTGCAAATAAAGCGGGGTGGTATATCGAGCTTACGACCAAGGGAGAAAAAGTATTAGCGTCACCCTTGATACTAGATTATAAAATATTCTTTACTACTTATGTACCTGCCGTAAGCAGTACCAGTTTGTGCGCGCCACCGTCCGGAAATAGCAGGGCATATCTCGTTAACTTATTTAATGCTAATGCCGTAACAGACCTTAATAATAATGGTGAACTCGATAGTTCTGACAGATCCGTAGAGTTACAGCAAACGGGGATCGCACCAGAGACTAAAATTCTTATCGAAGATATAACTAGCCCTGTGGTGTGCCTTGGTACCGAGTGTGCCTCTACCGTTATCAGTGTCGACGATGATGGTAACGAAGAGGCCTGCGGCTCAGTGTTTGAATGTTTAGCGCAAAATATTTATGGTAAGTTTGAACGAATACAACGAGGCAGTTGGCATACAGAAACTGAGCGAGAGGATACATCTCAGTGATTATTAGTAACGAAAGAAATAAAGGCTTTTCCCTTATTGAATTAATGATAGTCGTGGCGATTGTTGGCATTCTTGCCAGTATTGCTTACCCTTCGTATCAGTCTTTTATGACTGATGGGTATAGAGGGACGGGGCAGGCGGATTTGTTGGCATTTGCTGCTGCAATGGAGCGCCATCATAGTGGCTCATTTAGTTACCAAGGTGCGGGCGCGGGCGGCGGAAATACGGGGGCGCCGACTATATTTGCCACTTATTCGCCTTCAACAGAAGCCGCGGCTAATAAACGCTACAACCTCACCATCGTGTCTGCTGATGCAACCAGTTATCAGCTCAAAGCAACACCAGTAAGCGGTTCTGCGCAGGCTGCTGATGGCGCGCTATTCTACTTTAGCGATGGACGGAAAGGTTGGGACGTGAACAATAATGGGTCGTTGGCGGCGGGCGAGTATTGTTGGTCTTGTTAATTCACTAGGGTTTTGCGGGTGATAGTGGCACTAACGGCCCCATGCTCACCACATCTTGCCAACTCGACTGATACGGCGGTGCAACGATAAATGTCAATTGTTGAGTAATAACTTGGCTTTCAAGTTTTTCTTTTTCAGTAAGTCCTTGCACTTCATCAAGCGTGCCTTCTACATTTACCTCCTCCTCGGTATTTAGCGCTTCTTCTGTATGGGGCAATTTGGGCAAAGGTTCTATGATTTGCTCTAAGATAACGGCTTTTGCCACGCTCGTGGAATACGAGGGTGTAATGGTGACGTATGAATTTGGGTTGGTGTTCACGTTTATTAGTAAATCAGTTTGGGCGATCTCAAGTTGATGTCGTGCTTGCTGCACTGCGCGAAGTTGCTGCCACTGTCCGAAAATTTGCTGATAAAGCTTAAGGCCGGCGGTAAAGGTAAGCGCAAAGAGTCCTGATGCGATAATTACTTCGATTAGTGAAAACCCTTTGGTCAATTTAATTGAAGTCATGCCAACTCCCGGGTATGGGTTGCATCTTTTGCAAACCACGAGAATATTGAAGGGTATGTAATACGCTTACATTGAAATCGATGTGTCCGTAGAAAAACGTAGAAACATCTGCATTGCTTACCATAGCGCCTACGAATTTGGCCGAAGCGGCGATAGTGGCTTTAGGGTTTGTAGGCATACTGGTATCGCTTAACATCACCACTAACCCATAAATTTGTGCATGGGATTCAAGGGTGAAATCACCTTTTTCCACAACAAGTAAAACGGGATGATTCGCTTCCCCTATTGTTTCACTCGACGAAATATAACAGTCACCACGAACCCATATAACGAGTTTACCGGTAAGAGCTTCGCACTTATTTGTTATAAGCGGCTCTGAAAAATACATCGGCGTAAAGTGGCTATGATCTCGTTCAAAAAGATGAGGAAGTATGGCGTTGGTACTACCGGTTACCAAGCCAGTGGTAGGAAGACGAACCAATGCGGGATGGCGTAAAAAACCTTGCCGAACAAAGAGTGAAGTCGCAGGGTGGAGCATGGCCACTGTGAATAGGGTTAAATATTGAGAATCCTTCCCAGCGTAGTCAGTGGCCGTTACTGTTGCTCGTGTGAATAAACTTGCGGTTTGCCGCCAATCATCGCTGGTACGCAACTGCTCTGTTAATAGCGTTAAGTCGTTGTGCAGTGTATTCATCACCTCAACATAAGCAAGGCTGCGCTTGTTGGCTTGAAACTCGCTTGTCAGCAGTGAACTGGTTGCCCAAAGTGCTAGTGTTATTAAGCTTAACAGTATACCCACGACACTTAACAATACGGCGCCTTTTACCTTACTAGGACATTTCCTAGCGCTTGCGTCTCTTGCACCTATCACATGTGTTTGGAGGGCTAGTGGGAATGAGTAAAAATCGGCGTTATATTGCATTGGCAACTCGTATATACAGATGTTGCTCGGCGCTCAGTTTTGCAGACGCTTTACTTTGAAGGGCAAGCTTTACCTTGTAAACAGGGGCACGGTTTACCTCACCGTGAAGGGATATAGTGAATTGAGTGACGTACAATTCTGATGCGTCGGTAAGATCATGCCATCCACCTTGTGCGCAACTTTTACTTGCTACACGGTACTCAAGTGCTTTATTGCGCAACCGAAAACCCAATAGCTCGGCTGGATCTTCATGGGTAATGTCTCCGTCAGCATTTTTATCATAAGAAAATAACACACAAGAATTTTCAACCTCTAGTGGATGGTGGCTGATTTCAATAGAGGGCGGTAGCAATACACCGTTGGCAAAAATCTCTTCAAAGGTGCGAGCTACGTAACCCGCCCGCTGTAGTTGTAAAGAAAGAGACTGACTCAAAAGACGTAGTTCACTGTGCAGTGCGAGTTGCTGCTGAAAGTAACCTAATTCCTTGGAAATGGTAGCAGCCCCCATGGCAGAAAAAAGCACCAATGTTGTGCTGATGGCCATGGCAATGGTGAGCTCTACAAGGGTGATGCCAGATGACGTTAACATAGAGAAACATCCTCAAATGCGGGAGAGGCGCAATACCGTACTCGACCAAGATTATTAATAATAACCTTGCCGGTAAATCGTGCGTTACTTAACGTGACGGTCATTGCGCTGCCGAAGCTCATCCCATGAGTACCATCGAAGGTTAACAACGACTTTTTATTGGCTGGATTAGCAATCACTGCATTATAACTTTGCATCATGAGCCGCTTGTGTTGGCCAAAAACATGGCAACTGCTTGCTACATTGCAATCGCAGTCATTAGCAGAAGTTACGCTGATGCAATGATTAACGGACGAGTCGACTACCAAGGTAATCGGCTTACGCTCAGCGATAGCTAGTGTGCGGGCGTATTTTGCGATGTCAGCGGTATGCCTTAATGCACTTTTCATGGCGATGACTTGCCGCCATTCAACAAAAGAGGGAACCGCTATGCCAGTAAAAATGCCCATTATGCAAAGTACCAGAAGCAATTCTAATAATGAAAATCCATCTGCTTTGAATAAAACCATGCTTTAGTCCGGTTATTTGTCATTTGTTTGCTGTTAGATTTACAGCATAGCGAATCAACCAATAGCGGGCTGCTGTACCATGGAAGGGAAAATCAATTTAATTAAGGGACGGGGTATTACGTTAATCGAGCTTTTGGTCGCCGTTGCGATTGTGGGCATTATTTCTATGTTTGCTATACCTAGCTACTCATCAACTATCGCCCTTGCGAACAAGCATGAAACCATTAGTTACTTACTTTCTTTGCAAATAAAGCAAGAAAGGTACTGGTTAAGCGAAGGTAAATACGCAGGGCTTAGTGGATTACCGGCGCCCAGTATAGACGGCGTCACATTGACATACAGCGAATCTAAGGATGGGAATTATAGCATTGCAGCGTCTTTAGGCTTTTTGGATGAGTCCAATCCTTGTCGGCTGCTAACGATCACGCCTTATGAGAACTTACCCCATGGATGTTGGGGAAGATAGCCTGTTTTTCGTACGTGGTTATGATTACTTCAACCCTAAAGGAGGCCTGCGCTATAGCAAAAATCGCAAGGCATTAGGTGCAGGTAAGGGCTGTGCCAGATAAGTCTTCGTTAACGCCATCGTTGTCACTGTCGATGGCGACGGATATTCTGCCGTAGAGTGATAATAAGAGGGCTGAAGCATATGAAGCATCTTTACTCTTTGGACAAATTGTTATGGTTGCACTGGTACTAATACTTCCTTGTTCAGAAAAAGAAATAGCACCAGAAATGCCACTGATTATGTTACCAGTATTTAACGGATCGCTGCTGGCAATAAGCGATTCGCTACTGTCTCTGCTTCCGTTTGCGTTTTCATCAATAAAGACCATTTTCGCGTTCGCCCAATCACTTACACACGTATCGTAGTTCGTGGTAGGACAAAGTATTACATCAAACTGCTCATTGACGGCACTAAACCGAGCTTGCTGTGCAATAGCGCTTAACGTATTGATATCGCCGGTCACTCTATTTTTGACTAAAATAGTATTAATAGACGGGGCAACCACCCCTACTAAAATGGCCAAAATGGCTACGGTAATTAGCATCTCTAAAAGCGTAAAACCGTACTGAAGATGCATAGTGCTAGAAGACTCTGTTTTCACTGATATTTTTTTACTAAGTTAATTTAATACTGATCATAGCGTTAGCCTCAATTTATACAACATTAGATGCAAACACGCGCGAGTATTCAAGGTAAACCAATTTGCCTCAAGAAGGGTATAAAAAAAGGCATGTAGGCATACCCCAAGATACAAAAAGTAATGAATTTTAGTGATTAATGAAGTTTGAATTCTTTTACCACTAACATCTAAGGCGAGTTTATCGTAAACTCAGATATCAGGACGCCCACTCACTAATTGGACATTATAATGCAAAAACAAGCAGTTATTGAAGAAATGAAAGTGCTGCCTGAAATTGATGTGGCATTTGAAGTTACTCGTCGAGTGGCTTTCATTAAAAAGCAGCTTCTTACGTCAGGTTTAAATTCACTGGTGCTAGGCATTAGTGGCGGTATCGATTCTTGTACTTTGGGTAAATTAGCCCAGTTAGCAGTGAACGAATTAAACCAGGAAAAGCATGAAAATTTTCAGTTTGTCGCCGTTCGTCTACCTTATCAAACGCAGGCCGATGAAGCTGATGCTCAGTTGTCGATAGACTTTATTGAGCCTTCCCATTCTGTAACGGTTAATGTTCAGCCTGGGGCAGATGCCATTCACGCTTCTACCACTGAGTCATTATCAAATGCTGGCTTATTGCCTGAAAGTGAAGCAAAGCGTGACTTCGTTAAAGGTAATGTAAAAGCACGAACCCGTATGGTGATTCAGTATGAAATTGCCGGCATGGTTGATGGATTAGTGTTAGGCACAGACCATTCAGCTGAAAATATTACGGGTTTTTATACAAAGTATGGCGATGGAGCGTGCGATTTAGCGCCTTTGTTTGGGTTGAGCAAACGCCAAGTTCGACAACTGGCCTCGCACTTAGGCGCGCCGCAAACTGTTATTACAAAAGCGCCCACCGCCGATCTCGAAACTCTCGCGCCGCAAAAAGCTGATGAACAAGCCCTTGGCATGACGTACGATCAAATTGATGACTTCCTAGAAGGTAAATCAGTTTCCGCCGAGGTAGATGAAAAGTTGTTGTACATTTATCAGCGTACTCAGCACAAGCGCGTACCTATTCCAACCATTTATGATGAGTAGTTACCATGAAAAAGATTGAAGCGATAGTTAAACCGTTCAAGATGGACGATGTAAGGGAAGCATTAGCCGAAGTTGGTATTGCTGGAATGACAGTGTCTGAAGTAAAAGGCTTCGGACGACAAAAAGGACATACTGAGCTTTATCGCGGTGCCGAATATCAAGTGGATTTTCTGCCTAAAATTAAGATTGAGTTAGTGCTTGATGATGAGCGCGTCGAGCAGGCGATAGAAGCCATCGAAAACTCAGCAAAAACAGGCAAAATTGGTGACGGCAAAATATTCGTGTTTAATGTTGAAGCAGCAGTGCGTATTCGTACTGGTGAGCAAAACGAAGACGCGATATAAATAGTCGCTACTGAGTAAAGACAAAACCTTAGCGTTGCATATAGGTAACGTTAGGGCGGATATCAAAAAAGGGAGCCTTTGGCTCCCTTTTTAGTTTTATTGCACTTACGTTAGTAAGGCAAATTAGTGGTCGTGACCACAACCGCCTGGCGTATGGGCATGGCCGTGCTCTAATTCTTCCGCAGTCGCATCGCGTACATCAACCACTTCCACATCGAAAGTAAGTGGAATACCTGCAAGCGGGTGGTTACCGTCTACAACCACTTCATCATCAGATGTCTCGATAATAATAACCGATTGTTCACCTTCTGGTGTGGTTGCACGAAAAGACATGCCAACTTCAACGTCCATGCCTTCAAACATTGAACTAGGTACGCGCTGAACGAGTTCATCGATACGTTCACCGTAGGCTTTCTCTGGTTCAACAGACAAGTTGAACTTCTCGCCTTTTTCTTTCCCAACCAATGCGTCTTCTAGTCCCTCAATAAGAAAGCGGCGCCCTTGAAGCACTACAAGCGGCTCCTTACCGGCTGATGAATCAAGCTCGGTACCGTCTTCGGTTGAAACGGTGTAGTGAAGGGTGACAACGCTGTCAGAGGTTATAGTCATAATTTGTCCTGTAGTTTTGCCCTACTGGGCGGTGGTTTTAAATTTATTAATGCTTATTTACGGTTTTTCACCAATGAGCTCTTTGCCTGCTCAATGCTGTACGGTAAAGGGTTAGGGTAGCAGGTAATTTCAACTTGGTCAGCTAGGCGATGAATATCTTGCTCAGTGGTATCGTTTGAAAGCACAGCCATGAACCATGTTTCTTCGCTAAGTTCAGCCTTACGAATTACCATGCCAGCGCGACGCCAGTTCTCGCCTAATTGCTTTTCTAGCGTATCGCCAGCGTTAATGTGAAACGCTTTTGGCACTGAAAAGCTATAGGCAGCGCGCTTGTTTTTGCCTAAAAAGCGTGTGCGAGCAACCACTTCTTGGCCCATATAACAGCCTTTGTCGAAATCGATACCGTTAAGTGCCTGTACGTTCATCATCTGGGGAACGTACTCACTGATGCCAGTTTCTTGAATAGAAGGTATCGCACTTTCTATCATAATAGCATCGTATACATTTTGTTCAAAAATGGCGCCGTTAGTATCTTTTACTTTTTGCTCAAATTCAGCGACTTGTGCGCAATCCAGTACCACATAATAGCCAGCCCGCAGAGTATCACTTTTAAATACCCACCCCGCATCACTATGAACACTAGCCAATGGCTCACTCGGAAGGGTGTCGAAATAGCTACTAAGTAACATCTGCCCAAGGTTTTCACCTAAGAAAAATTGCGTGTACTGATTTGTTTCCTCGGATATATCTACCTTTGAAAACACACCATACTTATTCAACTGAGCAAGAGAGTGCGCACCTGAGTCTTTGTTGGTTAACATATAAATTGCATTTTCATGGCGACTCACAAAAGAAATAGACCAGCTCTTTCCTTTATTGTCGCAATGGGCACAATGCCTCACCGTATTCTCATCTAAGGCGTTGATGTTGACTGTCACTTGTCCATGCAGGTAGCTATCAGCTTGCTCGCCTTCTAGCTTTATCAGCATGTTGTCATTTAACTTAATTGCATAGTGCGAAGGTAAATCAGAAAGAGTCGTTAACGCTGTCATCAAAGATTCCGAATGAAGAATTTATAATGTAGTAGGTGAGGGGGTTGTGGGTTTTATCAAGGGGAACCCCTGAGATTATCGTATTTTGTGGGTAATTCGTTTATCACAAGACGCTATTGATACGAGTTTCTGTCTAAAAGGGCAGTGATCCTTCGCCCATCACCGTGGTAATATGATGATAGTGTCAAAACAATAATTAAGAATGTGGATATATGTTTGAGCCAAAAAGACGGGCTAGATTAAAGTGGGCGTGCCGCAGAGGGATGTTGGAACTTGATGTGTTGCTCATGCCTTTCGTAGATGAAGCCTTCGATTCGCTTGATTACGAACAACAAGAAATATTCGAACGCTTACTTACCAGCGACGACCCGGACTTGTTTGCCTGGTTTATGGGCCATCAGCAATGCCAAGATCCAGAGCTAGCTGGCATGGTGTCTACTATCGTTAATCGTGTCAAAGTACAGGGTTAAACTCAGTTATTCGCCGTGGCGACATGTAGTAGGAATACTCATTCTTATTACAGCTTTAGGCTTCAGTATTATAAATTTGCCTGAAGCCTTGTGGACGTGGGTAAGCCCAAGCTGGCTTTGGTTGTGCGCGCTTGTGTGTGTGCCGTTGTATATAACCTTCTGCCTGCATATATGGTGTAGGTCAAGCAAACTGACGACGGTGCCATGTAATGATGTTTACACGCTTACAGGCGATGTTACATTGCGGGCGTTGATGGTATCGGGTGAAGAGGTTTATTCGCCAGCGGTGAATCTTCACAAGTCTTCATTACTGTTCCCATGGGGTCTTACCCTCAATGTAGAACGAACTGCGCGAAAATGGTACCAGCCGTATTACGAGCATGTACGCTGGGTATTAAAAGGTGAATGCTCTGAAGCAGATTATCGGCGACTATGTCGAGCAATAATCTTCGCTCAAGGAGCGGGCCAAACAAG
Organism: Alteromonas sp. 38; assembly: GCF_902506055.1. Lineage (NCBI taxonomy): Bacteria > Pseudomonadati > Pseudomonadota > Gammaproteobacteria > Alteromonadales > Alteromonadaceae > Alteromonas > Alteromonas sp. 38. The sequence continues at coordinate 3,086,738 of NZ_LR733300.1, read as the reverse complement.
GAATAACATTGATGTTTCGTGAGTATGCAAAAGCTTTATTTAAACGTGTCGATACCCGACAGTTAATGCAATTCAAACCACCCACATTACCGCCTCGTATTTACACTAAGCAAATTAATGTTGATAACAAGCACTACGGGGCGTTCTGTCAGGAAGTGGCCTGGCCAGATGCTGCAACCATGCATCCTTTGTATGTGCAAATGCTGTCTCTGCCCCTTCAAATGCAGTGTTTACTTGATAAGAAAAGCCCGTTTCCGCTGCTAGGGTTAATACATGCTGCGAATCGTGTAGAAGTGCTAGAAGAATGCGATTTAAGCGACGCTTTTGAATGCCGTGTTCGATTCAGCAATGTTAAACCACACTCCCGTGGCTGGGAAGTTGATGTTTCCTTGGACGCTTTTCAACAAGGGCGCTGTGTTTACAAAGCAGTAAGTAGCTACTTGGTGAAGGTGAAAGCGGTACACGTGGCGCCCAGAGCACCTTTGCAAGATACTACCGAAGCCTGTGTTGATAGCCCTAAAAACTTGCTTGCAGAGCTTGATGTTACGGCCGATACAGGCAGACGTTACGCGAAAATTTCTGGCGACTATAATCCCATTCATTTGTTTGGGCTAAGTGCCAAAGCATTTGGCTTTAAACGCCCCATAGCGCATGGAATGTGGACACTAGCCCGCGCGTTATCATTCGTACCGGTATCCGATGGTCAGCATATTTCAGATGTGGTTTGCCGTTTTAAACGGCCCGTTATGCTGCCTTGCAGTATTAATATCTATCAAATGTGCCGAGATGAAGACCGCTCTATTTTGGAAATTACTAGCAGTGATGATCAGCAAGTACACCTAGATGCTGAAGTATCGACACTGTAGCTTGAAGCTGTTATTCCGATACGGTATCAAGTCTACTATCATCAACGGGTAAGTCAGCCTGCTTAGTTTGGTGTTTTTATAACGTGCTATATTTGCGTGCTATGACTTTGGTACTTTGTAGTAGATTTAAAAAAAAAGCAGAGTAAAACTCAAAGTCGCAATATAAATAGAAAAGCCCACTTCCTAATGTAGTGTATTGAACACGCTGTATTAGGAAGTGGGCTTTTTCGTATTTCTATTGTATATCCAAAACACGCAGATAACGCTAAGGGGACGCGTAAATTCACCCAAAACCGTTAAGAAATAAGTGTTCCTGGTACCGATGGTAAGGCATCTTTTTCGGGGCACAAAAAAGTAGGTTGAGGGTTATCAAGTTGTCCCGGGTGATCCAGGTTGAAGTGTAGACCCCGGCTTTCTTTTCGCTGCATAGCGCAGCGCACAATTAATTCAGCAACAGTCACCAAGTTTCTTAATTCAAGAAGGTTATTGCTTACCCTGAAGTGTGCGTAGTATTCAGCAATTTCTTGTTCCAGCAAGTTAATTCGGCGCATGGCGCGTTCTAACCGTTTGTCAGTACGAACAATGCCTACATAGTCCCACATAAATAAGCGTAGTTCGTGCCAGTTATGCTGAATAATAACTTCTTCATCAGAGTCTGATACCTGACTTTCATCCCAAGGCAAAATGGCTTCTTCACAGGAGGCTGAAGGTAACGAAGAGATAATATGCTCGGCGGCAGCGCTGGCAAAGACAACACATTCTAACAGCGAGTTAGATGCCATGCGGTTTGCGCCGTGTAAACCGGTATAGGCGACTTCTCCTATCGCGTACACATTGACTAAATCTGTTTTTCCATTGAAGTCGGTTACAACGCCACCGCAGCTATAATGAGCTGCGGGCACTACAGGGATAGGCTCTCGGGTAATATCTATACCTAATGAGCGGCATTTACGATAAATATTAGGAAAGTGTTTAACGATAAAGTCAGCGGGTTTATGACTGATATCTAAATACATACAGTCAGCGCCAAGGCGCTTCATTTCATAATCGATGGCACGTGCAACCACATCCCTGGGCGCTAAATCGCCACGCTCGTCAAACTTGTGCATAAAACGGGTGCCATCGGCGTGACATAAGTTCGCGCCTTCACCACGCAGGGCTTCTGTAATAAGAAAATTTCGGGCTTGCGGGTGGAATAAGCAGGTTGGATGAAACTGATTGAATTCCATGTTGGCAACACGACAACCTGCACGCCAGGCCATAGCAATGCCATCACCGCTGGAAACATCTGGGTTTGAGGTATATTGATATACTTTGCTTCCACCGCCCGTTGCCAATGAGATGAAGGGCGCGCGAATGACTTCAACGTGCTCTTGTTGGCGGTTCCACACATACGCGCCAATCACTCGCTTTTTATCGTCCTTCGATGGGATAAGGTCGATAGCGTTGTAACGTTCAAAGACGTGAATATTAGGGTGAGCAGAAACAGCATCGTTTAATGTTATTTGCAGCGCTTCACCGGTAGCATCGGCGGCGTGAAGAATACGTCTGTGACTATGCCCACCTTCACGGGTAAGGTGAAAACGTTCTTCACCAGACTCAGTTGTTTCGGTATCAAAGGGTACGCCGTATCCAATAAGCCAGCTTAACGCTTCTTTTGCTCGTTCGGTAGTAAAGCGCACGGCTGGTTCATCGCATAAGTCTCCGCCTGCTTTTAAGGTATCTTGCACATGAGCATCGATAGAGTCTTGCTCATCGAACACCGCGGCGATGCCGCCTTGGGCATAACGGGTAGACCCTTCATTACGATCGCTCTTACTGAGCACGATAACCTGACAGTGGTCGGCAAGCCTAAGTGCAAGGCTAAGCCCTGCTGCGCCGCTACCTATAATCAGTACATCACATCGATGTTCAATTGAATTTGATGTGGAAGTTAGTGAAGATGACACTGATTTCATGTATTTTTGTATATATTAAACGAGCAAAGGTTCGGCAAGTCTAAAGGATGAGTGGCAAAACACAATGATCCAGATGGCTTTCCCTCAGCATTTTTAAATATTTTTAATGCTAATACAGAACTTTTTGTAACAGTACGCGTCTATATCAATGCTTGTTAGAGCTATTGGGTAGTTGAAGTAGGAGTAATGGCTCGAATGAGCGAGCAGATAACCGACCAACAATTGGTCGAAAAAGTACAGCGTGGCGATAAAAATGCATTTAACTTACTGGTAACTCGCTATCAGCATAAAGTCATGCATTTGGTATCGCGCTATGTAAAAAACAGCGGTGATGTGGCTGATGTTACCCAAGAAGCGTTTATTAAAGCTTATCGGGCATTACCAAACTTTCGTGGCGACAGTGCGTTTTACACTTGGTTGTACCGTATCGCGGTAAACAGTGCTAAAAATTATCTGGTTGCGCAAGGAAGGAAGCCCCCCGCGAGTGATGTCGACGCAGACGAAGCAGACTTTTACGAAGGCAGTGATGCGCTCAAAGAGCAATCCACGCCAGAACGTAGTTTGTTAACGGATGAAATTGAAGAAACCTTATTTAAAGTGGTGGAAAAGTTACCCGATGACCTTCGTATGGCAATAACCCTTCGTGAAATAGAAGGGCTAAGTTATGAGGAAATTGCAAATGTGATGTCGTGCCCAGTAGGTACGGTTCGCTCTCGAATTTTCCGAGCGCGAGAGGCTATCGATAAAGTGATTCAGCCATTGTTAGAAAATTAAATATAATGAAAATGAACTTTCATTATATTGAGCAGACTAACAGCTGTGTTAGGGTATTAATTGATCACAGTTGATCAGGAAATGAATTTATGACGCAACAGCAAGAAAATTTGTCCGCTTTCATGGATGGCGAAATAGATGGCGATGCAATCATCGATGCGATTAAGCAAGATGATGAATTACAGGCCAAATGGAAACGCTACCATGTAATTAGGGGCGCAATGCGCAAAGAAGCAAGTGTCGCACCGCAGTTAGATATTACTGCTAGCGTTGCCGCCGCGCTTGAAAGTGAGCCTGCTATTGTCGCGCCAAAAGCGTCACGCTGGCGTTCAATTCCAGTACTCGGCAGCGTAGTGCCATTCGCGAAACAGTCTGGCCAGTTTGCCGTTGCTGCATCAGTTGCGGTAGCAGTGATTTTAGGTGTTCAACACTTCAATCAACCTGCGCCAACCGAGCCTTTCATGACAGCACCTACGGCAGGCCCGCAGGGTGGTTTAGCGCCAGTTAGTTTAGAGCAAACTCGCGCATTGCCTCGCAATGACATGAACGAAGTATTAGAGAAAAAGCGCAAAATTAATGCACTTATTGCCGATCACGAGCAACAAGTAAAATTGAAACAAGCGCAAGAATCTGAAACTGACGATGCCGAGGCGAGTGCAGATAACCGCCCGTAAGCAGTTCATACGACGCTCAATAAGAATATCGTTTAATGAAAATAGATTATCGTAATATCGTACCAGCGCTTTTAGTGCTGGTACGCGTGTTTTTAGCCAACGTAAAAGTAAGTATTCGCCCTCGGATTCTCATCGGTGCCATGACCTATGTCGTCATAGTGTCTTCAGGTTTATCGTTTAGCAGTGCAGCGCAAGAAAACGAATCTGCACAAAACACATCTTCAGAAAGCGCTCAAACTTCATCTTCAACCTTGCCTTTACCTGCAGATGCTTCACAAACTCCGCCCCAAGCAGTACCTCAAGCCACTGATCTGGTGGTAGTGAATGCACACCCTCAAACCACATCAGATTGGCTTATGCAATTAAGCGAAGTGGTGAAAACCCAGAACTTCGAGGTTGCTTTTGTTCAGAGCCGTGCGGGACGTGAGACCATTCCCTTTTTATGGCGGCATGGTGTGCTAGAGGATGGCACCAGCATGGAGCAACTCAATTTACAAAACGGGCCAGGCCGCGAGCAAATTCGTGTTAATGGTATAGTCAGTGTGTTTGAACCTGATGTGTCACCTTATAGTCTTCGTTCTGAATTTATCAATGGGCCAATTCCCAGCGAACTTCTTCATCATCCTGAGAGATTGAAAAGCGGTTATGAATTTGTCTCTGTGGGCCGAGCCCGTGTTGCAGGGAGACCTGCTCAACAAATCCGTATTGTCAGTCGCGATAATAGTCGTTTTAGCTATCAACTATGGTTAGACGAAGATTCAGGCATGGTATTGAAACTTAATATGCTTGATTTACAGGGCGGATTATTAGAGCAAATACAAGTGACTTCGCTTAAAATAACCGATACCCCTGATGAGTATTTTGCACGAATTAATCAGGCGTCTTTACCCAAACCGATGGCATTAACGCAAAAGCAATCTCGCCAACCTAATTGGGAAGTTAAGTATTTGCCTAATGGTATGGAAGAAGTACGCGGCGATACCCGCCGGTTAGCGCTAACTGGGCAAGTGGTAGAGTATAAAATGTACAGTGATGGGTTGGTAGATGTGTCTGTTTATGTGCAACCAGCAAAAGATGCCCTTGGTGGTGATTTAGTGCTTAGGAACGACTTGAGTACTTTTTTAACCCTTACTGATGGAAATACGCAAGTGACAGTGGTGGGTGAAATACCCCTGCAAACCGCTAATGCTATTGCTACCTCACTTTCCCCAACGGCGGAAAAATAGTGATTACCGAAACCGCGCGTGTTGTCGCTGTAGAGGGTGATCTTATTACCGTCGAGGCTGCCATTAAATCAACCTGTAGTAGTTGCCAAGCGCAAAGTGACTGCGGAACGGGTGCCATTTCCAGAGCGTTAGCGCCGAAAACTCAGCAGCTAACGTTGCGTTCACCAATGCCGGTAGTGATAGGGCAAGATGTGACAGTGGGTGTGCCTGAAGCAGGAGTGTTAAGTGCCTCGGCGTGGCTGTATTTATTACCCTTAATGGTTTTCATCGCAGTTTTTGCATTTGCGAATGCCACGCTATCTTCCATTGGGCTTAGTCATGAATTGTGGGGTTTACTCCCCGCCGCGACGTTTACCTTTGTAACTTATAAAGCCATCGCATTTAAGCTTAAACGACTTGATAAAGGTAAGTTTCAACCCGTACTGTTGAATACTATTTAGCGTAATACTTGCGCTAATTCGGTATTATTATGACGAAAATGGCTACTTTGGCTTACACTATTTCTATCTTTGGCAATATAACCCACAAGCTTATTCGCTTTTGTGTAAAGAAATGGGTAAAATCCGCACGCGCTAGCTACAACACAAACAATAGCTACCATTCTTTTTTATATTAATGAATTTTTCTGCAGGTAATTTCCAGCATTATGCAACAATCGCACATTCGTAACTTCAGTATTATTGCTCATATCGATCACGGTAAATCGACTCTTTCTGACCGCCTTATTCAACATTGTGGCGGGCTAGCCGATCGTGAAATGGCTGAACAGGTTCTTGATTCAATGGACTTGGAGCGGGAGCGTGGAATTACTATTAAAGCACAAAGCGTAACGCTTAATTACACTGCTAAAGACGGTGAAGTTTACCAGTTGAACTTCATCGACACTCCCGGACACGTAGACTTTACGTACGAAGTATCTCGCTCACTTGCCGCATGTGAAGGTGCATTGTTGGTGGTTGATGCAGGGCAGGGTGTTGAAGCACAAACATTAGCCAACTGCTATACTGCCATGGATATGGACATGGAAGTGGTGCCTATTTTAAATAAAATAGATTTACCACAGGCGGAACCAGAGCGCGTAGCCGAAGAAATTGAAGACATTGTTGGTATAGATGCCATTGACGCTGTGCGCTGCTCGGCGAAAACAGGTATTGGTATTGAAGATGTCCTTGAAGTTATAGTAAATAAAATTCCTCCTCCGGGCGGTAACCGTGAAGAGCCGCTAAAAGCGCTTATCATTGATTCATGGTTCGACAACTACCAAGGGGTAGTGTCATTAGTTCGTATCGTAGAAGGTGAGCTTTCTAAGAAAGACAAAATTCAAATCATGTCGAATGGTCAAACTCACCAAGTTGATAAAATTGGTGTGTTTACCCCCAAAGCTTTAGATACAGGCGTACTTCGCGCTGGTGAAGTAGGCTTTATTATTGCGGGTATTAAAGACATCCAAGGCGCACCGGTTGGCGATACTATTACCCTAGCAAGACAACCCGCTGTAGGTGCTTTACCTGGATTTAAGAAAGTTAAGCCGCAGGTTTACGCAGGTATTTTCCCGATCAGTTCAGATGACTACGAAGATTTTCGTGATGCGTTAGCTAAACTAAGCTTGAACGATGCTTCATTATTTTATGAGCCAGAAAGCTCGCAAGCGCTAGGCTTTGGATTCCGCATTGGGTTTCTGGGCATGCTTCACATGGAAATTATTCAAGAGCGTTTAGAACGGGAATACGATCTTGGTCTTATTACTACAGCACCCACGGTAATCTACGAAGTAGAAACCACAAAAGGTGAAATTTTAAGCTGTGATAACCCGTCTAAATTACCGGCGGTAAACGATATTGCCGAAATTCGCGAGCCATTGGTTGAAGCGAACATTCTGGTACCGCAGGAATACCTAGGTAACGTCATTACGTTGTGCGTTGAAAAGCGTGGTATGCAAACCGCTATGACGTATCACGGTAAGCAAGTGGCAGTAACCTATGAGTTGCCTATGGCTGAAGTGGTGCTCGATTTCTTCGATCGTTTGAAATCAACGAGCCGTGGTTTTGCCTCTCTTGATTATAACTTCAAGCGTTTCCAAGTCTCTGACATGGTACGTGTAGATATTATGATTAATGGCGAGCGCGTAGACGCGTTAGCGATGATAACCCACCGTGATAATTCACAAGGTCGTGGGCGTGAATTGGTTGAAAAACTGCGTGAGCTTATTCCTCGTCAGATGTTTGATATCGCTATTCAAGCCGCTATTGGCAATCATATTATTGCCCGTAGTACGGTGAAACAGTTACGTAAAAACGTTATCGCCAAGTGTTACGGTGGTGACGTGAGTCGTAAGAAAAAACTGCTTCAAAAGCAAAAAGATGGAAAGAAAAGAATGAAACAGGTAGGTAATGTTGAATTACCGCAGGATGCATTCCTGGCAATTTTGAAGGTAGGTAAGTAATGGCCAATTACTTTTCGCTTATTTTAGTACTTCTAACGCTAACCACCGGGCTTGTTTGGCTGGTGGATAGTATGGTGTTTGCACCAAAACGAAAGGCGCGGTTACAGGAATTAGCAAAAGCGGAAGGGGTTAACTTTGCAGGCGAACCCCAACTTCCTTACTTGGTTGATACCTCGCAGCAAATATTTCCGGTTATCGCTTTTGTATTAGTGTTGCGTTCGTTTATTTACGAACCATTTCAAATACCATCAGGCTCGATGATGCCAACCTTGTTGGTGGGCGACTTTATTCTGGTTGAGAAGTTTTCTTATGGGATAAAAGACCCGGTTTTTCGCAGTAAACTAGTGGAAACCGGTGTACCAGAACGCGGCGATGTCGTGGTATTTAAATACCCTGAAGATACCTCAGTAGATTACATCAAGCGTGTTATCGGGGTGCCTGGCGACACTGTGGTGTATCAAGATAAGCAGGTTTATATCAAGTCGAAATGCGAAGGTGCTGTGAAAAACTGCGGGAAGCTTACGGCTATGCCGCTAGATTTCGTCGGCCGAGACGAATTTGTTCAAGACATGGCTAAGCTTATGCGTTACACCGAAACGCTAGGTGATAATGAACACGACATACTGCGCCACCCTGTCAGAGAGATTTCTTCAAGTAACTTCTATACTCAGCCAGGTACACGTAGCAATGAATGGATTGTACCTGATGGTCATTATTTCGTATTGGGCGATAATCGTGACAACAGCCGAGACAGCCGTTTTTGGGGCTTTGTACCGGACGAAAACTTAGTAGGTAAAGCTGTTGCCATTTGGATTTCATTTGAATTCGAACGCGACCGCGACAGTGTTTTACCAACATGGATCCCAACGGGCGTTAGATTTGAACGCGTAGGTGGCATTAATTAATGCAGGGTATTGATAAATATATTCGCTTAAGTAAAGCGTTAGGGTACACATTTAATAATGTAGCCTTGCTAGAGCAAGCGTTAACCCACAGAAGTGCTGCAAAGCAGCACAATGAAAGATTAGAATTTTTAGGCGATGCTATTTTAGGTATGGTTATTGGTGAAACCTTGTTTAAGCGTTTCCCAGACGTACCAGAAGGTAAGCTTACCCGTATGCGTTCAACCTTAGTAAAAGGTGATACGTTGGCCGAATTGGCCCGTGAAGCGAGTATGGGTGAGTTACTACACCTTGGTCCCGGTGAGCTTAAAAGCGGTGGTCATCGTCGCAGTTCAATATTGGCAGACGCGGTGGAAGCTGTGTTAGGCGCAATTTACTTGGACTCAGGGATGGATGAGGTCTGTAACGTTATTTACCATTTATGGGAAAGCCGTATTGAAGCGTTAAACCCCAATGCGCACCCTAAAGACAGCAAAACCCGTCTTCAAGAATACCTGCAAGGCCGTAAACTGCCTTTACCGTCCTATGAAGTTATCTCTATTTCAGGGAAAGATCACGCTCAAGTTTTTGAAGTTAGCTGCACAGTGACGACGTTAGATAAGCCCGTTTCGGCATCTGGAAATAGCCGAAGAAAAGCCGAGCAGGAAGCAGCAAGACTTACCTTGGAGACACTCGATGACACAGCCAAATGATACAACCCGATGTGGCCTAGTCGCTATTGTAGGGCGCCCCAATGTAGGTAAATCGACACTGCTTAATAGATTGCTTGGGCAAAAAGTGAGTATTACGTCGCGTAAACCACAAACTACCCGTCACCGTATTTTAGGTATCGATACTGAAGGCGATTATCAAGCCATCTACGTCGATACTCCAGGCCTTCATAGCGAAGAAAAAAGCGCCATGAACCGTTATATGAACCGAGCCGCTTCAAGTTCTCTTGCCGAAGTGGGTTTGGTGTTGTTCGTGATAGAAGGTACACGCTGGAACGACGACGATGAAATGGTGTTGTCTAAAGTGAAAGCCTCAGGTCTACCTTGCTACCTTATCGTCAACAAGATGGATAAAGTAGAAGATAAAGAAGCCTTTATGCTCCATCTTCAAGGCCTATCAGAAAAATATAAGTTCGAACATATTATCCCCATTAGCGCGAAACAGGGCAAAATGGTGGATGATATCCGAGAACTTGTTGCCAATAGCCTGCCTGAAAGTGAGTTTTTCTTCCCCGAAGATTACATTACCGATCGCTCAAGTCGCTTTATGGCCGCTGAAATCATTCGCGAAAAGTTAATGCGCTTTACCGGGGATGAACTTCCTTATGCTACAACCGTAGAAATTGAACAGTTTAAGCTAGCTGAAAACGGCGTATACCGTATCAGTGGTCTTATTCTTGTAGAGCGTGAAACGCAAAAGCGTATGATTATAGGCAAGGGTGGCAAGCACCTGAAAACCATTGGTGAACATGCCCGCAAAGATATGGAAAACCTGTTTGATAATAAAGTTTTCTTAGAAATGTGGGTTAAAGTGAAACAAGGTTGGGCTGACGATGAACGTGCTCTACGTTCGTTAGGTTATTCAGACGATAGTTAGCACTCAGCAATTATCTGTTTTGGGCTCAACGGAATACGCGTTAGCCCAAAACATAATTTAAAAAGTGTAGCCCAAATCATAAGCCCAAACGTATCAGCTAAAAAATCAGCGAGCATCCATTAGTCACAAAGCAATAAAAAGGGGTAGGTATGGCAATTTCTGATATGCGCAGACAGTATGCAAAAGGGAGTCTGCAAGATACAGATCTCACCGCGGATCCTTTTTCATTATTTGACCGTTGGCTAAAAGATGCCATCACCGCTGAAATTCCCGATCCTACCGCTATGACAGTGGCAACGGTTGATGCCACAGGACAGCCTTCTCAACGTATCGTGCTATTAAAAGATGTAAGTGAAGCAGGGTTTGTCTTTTTCACTAATTTAGGCAGCCGTAAAGCAAAAGAGCTTAGTCAAAACCCTAAGGTTTCATGTCATTTCCCCTGGTTTTTCATGGAGCGACAAGTGAGAGTGTGCGGTGTAGTAGAAAAGCTTTCCTTTAAGGAAAACGCGGCCTACTTCCTTTCTCGCCCTAAAGACAGCCAGTTAGCAGCTTACGCGTCTGAGCAAAGTAAGCCTATTAGCAGCCGTGAACTATTGCATACCCAGTTTGCCCAAATGAAACAAAAGTTTGAAAACAAAACGCTACCTGCACCTGACTTTTGGGGCGGCTTTCGTATTGTTCCTCACCAAATCGAATTTTGGCAAGGCGGTGAAGACAGGTTACACGACCGCTTTGAATACAACCGTGATGAAAATGGCAACTGGAACACTCAGCGTTTAATGCCTTAAGAGGTATTAATCATGGCATTCTTTAATGATTGATAGCCACTGCCATTTAGACTTGCCAGCATTTCAAGGTGACTGGCAGTCGGTGATAAGCCACGCAACCAGCGCAGGCTTAACGCGCATTCTTATTCCTGGTACGCAAGTGTCGCAGTGGTCAACTCAACTCGCTATCCAATCCTATGCCAACCAAAATACGAAACCTATTTCGATAGATATCGCGTGTGGTCTGCACCCTTACTTCTTGTCTACCCACGAAACTGATAATGACAGCGCGTTAAGCATCCTAGAACGGCTTTTGTCTCAATCTAGTGCTCGTATGGTAGCATTAGGTGAAATCGGCTTAGATGGTCACATAGCGTTACCTATGCTGCGTCAAAAAGAGATATTTGAAGTGCAGTTACGTTTAGCGAGTGAATACGCCCTTCCTGTTATTTTGCATCATCGAAAAAGCCATCATCTTATTTTTGAAAGTCTTAAAAAAACAGGATTTGCAGAAGGCGGCGTTATTCATGCATTTTCTGGCAGTATAGAGGTGGCCAAAGCGTATATTGAGAAAGGTTTTTATATTGGCGTAGGGGGGACCATTACCTATGACAGAGCGAAGAAGACGAAAGAAACCATCGTTTACTTACTTAAGCACCACCCAGACCGATTACTACTTGAAACTGATTCGCCTGATATGCCCATGCAGGGGCGACAAGGCGCTCGAAACAGCCCTGAATACCTTGGGGAAGTGCTAGAAGCACTGGGTAAACTTGGGGAGTATGATACACAAACACTAGACGCCATTACCACGCAAAATTACTTCACGCTTTTTCACAACACGCTTTTTCGTAATAGCCAGAAAAAGGCCTAAAACAGGTGAAGTTTGCTGGCTTGGATTAATTGAAATTAGCAAAAATGTCACTCAAGACTGAAAAACTCGAATTATCCACGGGCGAAACTTATAAAACCCTCGTGTTATATAAACACCCACAATCAGCGCCAACACAATAACGGCGCTAATAATAAGCCACAATTGCTGGCGAAGCGTTAACGGACTGGCAAGTACCACCTCAGTGTCGATATTGACGTTCAAATAGCCAATTACCTTGCCGTTATCATCGAGAATTTTTTCAACATGAGTATTGGGAGCAACGTCCCGTTCTCGGGCTAACGCTACCACACTGTCGACTCTTGGTAAGGGCGCAATATAAATGCCTTGGGCATTAAATACGCTTAAAGAGATAACGGCGGGTTCTTCTAATGCAATGGCAATTAAACGGGCTAGTTGAACCGTGTCTTGTGCCACTAATGCAGGCTGTAAGATTTTTGAATATTGACTGCTAATGCTGGTACCCGGTTGGGCCGTTTGTACGTCAACCCAATGGGTCTGGTACTGCTGGTACATGAGAAATAGACCCACTGCCAATGCCACCGCGGTAGCCATGATAATAGTATGGATAAGCCGCTTGAACGCAGTGTAAGCTGAGTGTGAAACGCTGTGTTTGTGAGCAATGCGTTCGCTTTCTAAGTGGTTCAGCATTTCGCCTTAATTTCCTTTATCTTTATGCGCTAACAGTAGGGTAATTTTGACTAATTTGAAAGTGTGTATTTCCACATGTGTAATGTTTGGGTAGCATATGGGCAAGACTAACAAAGGTTTGAATAAATAGTGATCACGTTTTTAAACGAAATACCGCCGAATGCGATGCATGATACCTCTTTTTTATCTACGCAGCTTACCACAAAGTCGCCCAGTGAGGATGAAGCTGGTCTTTCCATTCTAACCATTATCGGTCAAGCATTAACCCCATACATTGTTAGTCAGGTTGTTGAAGGGTTTAGCGACGTTTTTGAGGCTACATCAATTCACTTACATCCGTTCCACAACAAACTCGGTGATGGCGTGGTGGTAGTGAAAGGCCGCTTAAGTGAAAACGCCGACTCCCAAGCTGATACTACAGTGCCAGCCCTAGTAGCGACATTATCGGCCCGATATCACGTGGATTTAGGCATTCAAGATACTCAACCATCGCTCAACGAGCCAGGCCTTCTCGTGATGGATATGGACAGTACATTAATTGATATTGAGTGCATTGATGAAATTGCCAAACTAGCGGGCGTCGGTGAGCAAGTGGCTGCTGTAACCGAACAGACCATGCGTGGCGACATAGCATTTAATGATAGCTTGAATCATCGAGTGGCCTGCCTAGATGGTGTACCAGAGCAACAGCTTCAACAAATACGTGATAGCTTGCCCATCATGCCAGGTGTACAGCTGCTGATTGCTATTCTAAAACAATACAATTGGAAGCTTGCTATTGCTTCAGGTGGTTTTACTTATTTTGCCAACCATTTAAAAGCCCGTTTAGATCTTGATGAAGCGGTTTCAAATACTTTGGTGATAGAGCAGGGCATATTGACCGGCGAAGTGTCTGGCGAAATTGTGAATGCTGAAGTAAAAGCGCGAACCGTGAAAGCGTTGGCCGAACGTTGGGGAGTTCCGAGCGCTCAAACGGTTGCCATGGGCGACGGTGCAAACGATTTAGTGATGATGGCCGAATCGGCGTTAGGGGTGGCGTGCCATGGAAAGCCAGTTGTGAACGAAAAAGCTGACGTTGCTATTCGATTGGGCAGCCTACATTGCCTATTGTACTTTTTGTCTTTGTAGATGATCGTTGACTAGGATGCATATTTGATTACTAGCAGCGCTGTGTTAAGCGCGAAGAATAAGTAGTAAGCACAAGCTCTGAAGGTTGTATCAGAGCTTGTTTTTATTTCGCAAATGCTTGGTCTTGTAATAATGCTTGAATACCGGACTGAGCGCGCTCTTCTGCTTTCGCTTTAGTGTCTCGGTTAGCGGTAATGGTGTCGTCATCGAATTCATATCTAATCAATACTTCATCGGTTACATCAATTAAGTGTGAACAAGCGGCTAAGCTCCAAAGCTTATTTTCAAGCTCCTTAGCACGGTGAATAGCATACACGCTAACGTAATTTATCTCTGTTTGTAACATCGATAAATCCGGTTTTCCTGTAGTGGTAAGCATCACGTGAATAGCAATAAATTGCCCTCGGTTTAACGCTTCAGTAATGAAGGTCTTACGCTGCTCATTATTCTCAAACCGGTGAGAATAGCGCGGAATAATAGCCATGCGAGGATCTTTTTGCTTGGCATCAAAAGAGATTAAAAGCTCTTGACGCAAGGGCATATTTTCCAGCTTCACCTGCTTAATACCGCTTTGCATGAAAGGGGTATCTAGCTTTCTGTCTCTGAATAAGAACTCTAAATTTACCTGACGCTTTTCCGTTAAGTAGGAGACTAGGCTTGAAACCCGTTCGTCCTGTTTTCCGATGATGCCCGCCTGCGGTGTGTACCTAACCCCTTCCTTGCTCATTAAGAAGGATAGTGAGGTCGCATTACGCGCATTAATACAGCGAAGTGCCTGACCCATACCCGGCAATTCTTCCTCGCCAGAGTCTTCTTTCAAGCTGTGTTTGTTCTTTTTAATCAGTTCTTCAAAAAACGCTCTAGCCCCTTTTCCAGCTTCACCCGTCGCGGCTTTTAAGTGCAGAATATTTTTCTCAGCGTTGTGGTAAATGACCGAGTATTGCAAATTCATTACGTTAAAGTTTTGCGTAATCTGCTGAAGGCGGGGGAAGGACACTTCAACTTGCCCTTCTAATTCACCGTCGTACTCCTTATTCAATTCAACACGAAGTCCCAATCCATGAACCGAGATATCTTCACTTACGCCAATGTGTACGCTGTCGTCATGAGGTATCCTAAGCTCGATTTGAGACCGCAAACGGTAGCGAGATTCTAAACGCTGATCTTCATACTTAAATCGGAATAACTCAACATTCGGGGTCTTCTGATTTCTAGGGTGACCAAAAACGCGAAGATGAGAAAGGCTGTCGCGGTTGAACTGTAATTCGTTGTACGCCTGTTGCCCATATATCGAAGTAACGTCAGTAACGTGAAGCAAGTATTTAAGGTTTTTCAACTTCGACATAACCCGAGGCGAAGGCGGTGTATTTTGGCGTTTTATTTTCGATCCCACAGAGTCTGGAATAGACAAGGGGGTATGGGCTTGCTCAGGTTGCATGTCGGTTAAGGTAAGCTTAAATACTCGCCAGCTGACCTTTTTGGAGCCAAAGCCTAAAAAAACCTGTTTTAGCATGTCTTTTTCTACAAGCTGCTCGTAAGAGGCCGAGTAAAAAAAGACTTTGTCATTTTGTAAATGGGTAAAGCTGAACACGAATATTTCGCGACGATGCGCAGGCATAGCGTGCAAGGTGTTCAATCTATTTTGTGACAGCAGAAAACCTAAGCGACACTCATCTTCTTCATCTTGCCAGTAGTTCACAGTTTCACGGTTAACTTCGTTAACCATAGCGAAACGAGGGATAAGCCGCTCTTCAATTACATCGATATAAATAGGCAGAGTAGGGCTTCTTGGCGAAAAGTACTGTTCACACGTTTTACTGGTTATTGCTTCGATGGTGTTGTTCATATTCACTTTATAACGGCGTTTATTTCCGTGAATAAAGCTTTCTAAAAACTTATCGAAACTGGGAGATGGGCGCTCTGTCGCGCGCTGTAAAGCTAAGTAGATAACATCTTTTTTGCGAACTGTTTTCACAAGACGGTAAGCAATGCCATTTTTCTTATCCATGGCAAACTCACCTTCAAGCCCACGGAAGTAGACTTGTAACAGCTCATTTTGTTTAAACAGCGCTTCTTTGGTGAGTTTGACTTGCAACCCTTCTAGCGACACATCAACGCTTAAGCCTTTAATCGAGTGATTACTTTCATTGAATAGCTCTACCGCAACAGCAAAGTTCATACGTTCTGTGCTGCGTTGACGATAATCTAATAGGTTTACCGTTGGCACTTTAAACTGCTCTAAAATTGCAGAGCCTTTTTTGCGCGACGTATTTGAGGTTGTGCCTTTATCCCGCGCTTCCTCTGCTTTCTCACGAATAATGCGGTAATTGTTTTCAGTATTTTGAACGGCTTCGTAAACACCGAAAGTGTACCCACCAAATATCCTAATTTGCTCTTCGAATTTATCGACGGCAATTTCATCCATGTAATGGGTTCTGCCATCATGTAAGTAGCTGTTGCACTTACCATCTACTTGGCCACGTAAGTCTATTGATCGCATACAGGGTTTCGCAAGGCGTTTCACTTCCATTTTTAATAGAAAGCGTTTTTCCTTGGGAATATCACCACCAATTTGTAAAAGAACCTTATTGAATTCAGGCTCATTTACCAGTGGTTTCAATTGCTCAATTATGTCAGCGTACTGCTGTAAATCTTGGCTCATGTATGCACAACTTAGTTACTTTCTATTATTATAGACATTATTATTATCGGCACGAATGCTAAACCCATTAATAAACAGTGTTTTGCAAACTGCAACGCGAATGACGACTGGGATGAGAGTCTGACAAAACTGTTAGATGGGTTAGTGTGCCTTGGTATCTTAATAAGATAGAATACTCTTTTTCACGCTGGGATAAAACTGGAATATGGCAAAACGAAAAACGGCTTATGTATGCTCAGATTGTGGGGCTGAATTTCCACGCTGGCAGGGGCAGTGTTCTGAATGTAAAGCATGGAACACCATTAGCGAGTTTGTAGTAAGTAGCGCCAAAACCAATTCAAAACCAACTTTATCAGGTTACGCTGGGCAAACTGCCGCTAAAATAGAAATGCTCAACGCGATTGATTTGGAATCACTACCGCGATTTAGCGCAGGGTTTAAAGAACTAGACAGGGTATTGGGCGGTGGTATCGTGCCCGGCGCCGCTATGTTAATTGGCGGCTCCCCTGGGGCCGGTAAAAGTACACTATTACTTCAGGTAATGTGTCAAATGGCACAAACTGAAACGGCTTTATACGTAACAGGGGAAGAGTCGCTTCAGCAAGTAGCTATGCGTGCTAAGCGCTTGAACCTGCCCGATGATAAGCTAATGATGTTGGCGGAAACCAGCGTAGAAACTATCTGCGATCTGGCGTTAACCAAAAAACCTAAAATCATGGTTATTGATTCCATTCAGGTTATGCATGTGGCCGATGTGCAATCTGCACCAGGCAGTGTATCTCAGGTTAGAGAAAGTGCGGCCTATTTAACCCGCTTTGCAAAACAACACCATATCTCAATGTTTCTAGTAGGCCATGTAACCAAAGACGGCAACTTAGCTGGTCCGAAAGTGCTAGAACACTGTATTGACAGTTCGATGATGCTAGAAGGCGAGAGTGATGGGCGCTATCGTACGTTGCGTAGCCACAAAAACCGTTTTGGCGCTGTAAACGAATTAGGCGTATTTGCGATGACAGAAAAAGGGCTTAAAGAGGTGAATAACCCTTCTGCTATTTTTCTAAGCCGTGGCGAAAATGAAACCCCTGGATCGAGCGTTATGGTGATTTGGGAAGGCACGCGGCCGCTATTGGTAGAAATACAGGCTTTGGTGGATTATTCACAAATGTCTAATCCTAGGCGGATTGCTGTGGGGCTTGATCAAAACCGGTTGTCGATGTTGTTAGCGGTATTGCATCGTCACGGTAATGTACAAATGAATGACCAAGACGTATTTGTGAATGTGGTTGGTGGCGTGAAGGTGAGTGAAACCAGCGCTGACTTGGCATTACTTTTAGCAATGGTATCGAGCTTTCGAAATCGCTCTTTGCCCAGAGATTTAATTGTATTTGGAGAAGTTGGACTAGCCGGAGAAATCAGGCCTGTTCCCAATGGCACTGAGCGCATTATTGAAGCTGCTAAACATGGTTTCAAACGTGCGATTGTGCCAAAGGCAAATGCGCCTAAACAGGCAGTAAATGGTATGAAAGTTATTCCTGTGTCTCAGCTTAGCGATGCGTTAGACGCATTAGAGTAAACCGCTTCAATTAGCGCGTTTAGTTCCTTTTCATTTAAATCAGCATCTTGGCTGTTAAGCAGTATTAAGCGCCTAAGTGCGCTTATGCTGTCCACATCCATTTGAGATACTTTGCAGCCTAAAGATACCGAATCTTTGCGGGTATCGTTCTGTCGATACAGTTGCTCAATATGCAGGGTGATAACCGGGCTGTCTTCATTTGCTCTGAAAGTGGCAGTGTAAGGATCGTGACTGTCGAAGGGCAATTCGTTAAGTGCATCTTCGTTTGCGCTTAATTTTACGCCTTGAAGAGAGACATCAATAATAATGACATCAATGCGCTTATCATGATGGGCGAGTGTTCCTTTTACGGCCAATGGAATACGTGTAAATAAGCGTTTGTCTGACATAACTTCCTCAAGCTTGAAAATCTTTGATTCACTCAGTATTAGTGATGTTAGTACACATGGCAACTAGCAATAAGTGTAGGAGTGTAAAGCAAGTCTTTACGGCACAAAAAAACGGGCTCATATAAGCCCGTTTTGTAACGCTATTTGGTCATGCGCTTGTATTTTAGTCTGTGTGGTTCAACCGCATCTTGACCGAATTCAGCTTTAAGCCAGGTTTCGTAGTCAGAGTAGTTACCTTCAAAGAAGTTGATTTTACCTTCGTCGCGGTAATCCATGATGTGTGTGGCAACTCTATCTAAGAACCATCTATCATGCGATATAACCATGGCGCAACCTGGGAATTCAAGCAAGGCGTTTTCAAGCGCTCGCAGGGTTTCAACGTCCAAGTCATTGGTTGGTTCATCGAGTAGCAACACGTTGCCGCCTGCTTTTAATAGCTTGGCTAAATGCACACGATTTCGTTCACCACCCGATAAGTCTTTAATGAACTTCTGCTGATCGTTGCCTTTAAAGTTGAAGCGGCTGCAGTAGGCGCGGCTGTTAATTTCAAAGTTACCAATACGAATAATATCTTGTTCTTCAGAAATCTCTTTAAACACCGTCGTGTTTTCGTTCATGTGGTCACGAAATTGCTCAACGCTGGCAATCTTTACAGAATCACCTAGGCTAATGTCGCCTGAATCTGCCTGCTCTGCACCAGTAAGCATTCTAAATAAAGTCGATTTACCCGCACCGTTTGGCCCTACAATTCCTACGATTGCGCCTTTAGGTACTTTGAACGACAAGTCATCAATAAGTACACGTTCACCGTAGGATTTACTAAGGTGTTCAACTTCAATAACCTTATCACCTAAGCGCTCACCAGGTGGAATAAAGAGTTCGTTAGTCTCGTTACGCTTTTGGTAATCGCCAGTAGACATCTCTTCAAAACGCGCCATACGCGCTTTGCTTTTTGCATGGCGACCTTTTGGATTAGAGCGAACCCATTCGAGTTCCTGTCTAATGCTTTTTTGACGCGCATTCTCTGTGCGTTCTTCTTGCTCTAAGCGCTGATCTTTTTGTTCCAACCAAGAAGAATAGTTACCTTCCCAAGGTATTCCTTCACCGCGGTCTAGTTCTAATATCCAGCCTGCAACATTATCTAGGAAGTATCTATCATGGGTAATAGCCACAACCGTACCTTCGTAATCGTGAAGGAAGCGTTCTAACCAAGCAACAGATTCAGCATCCAAGTGGTTGGTAGGTTCATCAAGCAGCAGCATTTCTGGCTTTTCAAGCAACAAACGACACAAGGCAACACGGCGGCGTTCACCACCTGATAATTTGCTGACGTCTGCATCCCATGCCGGAAGACGAAGGGCTTCGGCAGCACGGTTTAAGGTATTCTCTAGGTTATGTCCGTCTTTCGACTGAATAATAGCTTCAAGTTCACCCTGCTCTTTTGCAAGGGCGTCGAAGTCGGCATCTGCTTCTGCGTACGCAGCGTACACTTCATCTAAGCGAGTTAGCGCGTGTTTAACGTCGGCTAACGCTTCTTCCACGTTTCCACGTACATCTTTCGATTCGTCTAGTTGTGGCTCCTGAGGTAGGTAGCCTATTTTAAGCCCTGGTTGAGGGCGTGCTTCACCTTCAATTTCGGTGTCTAACCCAGCCATAATACGCAGTAAGGTAGATTTACCAGAACCGTTTAAACCCAATACGCCAATTTTTGCGCCGGGGAAAAAACTCAGAGAGATATTTTTAAGAATTTGACGGTTCGGTGGAACAATTTTCCCCACGCGATGCATACTATAAACGTATTGAGCCATGCTGTGTCCTTGCCAGAAAATAAAGTATCATTGTACTCGTAACAGGATAGTCTGTGCCAGTGTGAACCGCCATACAGGCTCTTGCTTGATGGTATTTTGTTCAATTGAAGTAAAAAGAAGGCGAAAAGTACGAATAATACGTCGGTCACCTTCCTAAATTGAGGTAAACTTCACTAGCATACGCTTCAATGAAAAAATAGGTATTCACTGTATGACTGCAATGAACAAACGCCCTTACAGCCTATCGGAACTTGCCAGCCATGTAGGCGGTGTTGTAGAGGGAGACGGCAGTGTCGTTATCTCTGCGGTAGGAACGCTAGCAGGCTCTGCCAGCCATCAAATCTCATTTCTTACTAATCCGAAATATAAATCACAGTTAAGCGATACCTCTGCTGGTGCGGTTATTCTTCACAGCAGTTTAAAAGATAAAGCCCCATGCCCAGCGCTAGTGGTAGACAATCCTCATGTAGCGTTCGCGCGCATTGCACAGCTTTTCGACACTACGCCCGCAGTAGCAAGTGGGATTGCCGACACCGCCGTGATTGCATCGTCGGCCAATATCGGTAGCGATGTGTCGTTAGGCCACAATGTGATTATTGAAGATAACGTGGTGCTAGGTGACCGCGTCACTATTGGTGCCAATTCGGTTATTCGCAAAGGTACGCGCATTGGTGAAGGCAGTGTTATTCATCCTAATGTGACGATTTATCATGACGTGATAATGGGTAAGCGGGTTACGGTGCATAGCCAAACGGTCATTGGTGCAGCGGGCTTTGGCTACGCGAACGATAAAGGCGTATGGCTTCCTATTCCGCAAACTGGTTCTGTTCGCATTGGTGATGACTGTCAAATTGGCGCCAGTAGCAGTATCGATCGCGGAGCTATGGAAGACACCGTTATAGGCACCAACGTCATTATCGACAACCAAGTGCAAGTGGGTCATAACTGCATTATTGGCGATCATTCGTGTATCTGCGGTGCAACCGGTATCGCGGGCAGTTGCCACATTGGAAAGTACGTTGTTATCGGCGGTGGTGTTGGCGTAAACGGCCATATTTCTATTTGCGACAAAGTGCAAGTAACTGGCTACTCCATGATTGTCCAAGATATCACCGAACCAGGGGTTTATTCTTCAGGTCAGCCGGCTACGTCTAATCGAGAATGGAAGCGAAATACTATAAGGCTGCAAAAAATAGGCAGTTTATTTGACCGCGTGAAGGCGCTAGAAAAACAGGTCTGATCTCAATGGAGCGCAGGCGTTACGTTAAACCTGCGCCATTTAAATTAAATTGGTCATAAAGCGGTATACAAGCCCTTGAAAATGACTAGAATATGCCACGAACAAGCCATCAATCAATGCCGTTAAGGAGCCCTCATGTTACCTCGCGAAATGAATATCGCTGACTTTGACCCAGAATTAGCCGAAGCAATGGCGAAAGAAGTTGTCCGTCAGGAACAGCATATCGAACTTATCGCCTCTGAAAACTACTGTAGCCCACGTGTTATGGAAGCTCAGGGCTCTCAGTTAACTAATAAGTATGCTGAAGGTTACCCAGGTAAGCGTTATTACGGCGGTTGTGAACACGTAGACGTAGTAGAGCAATTGGCTATCGATAGAGCAAAAGAGCTTTTCGGTGCAGACTACGCTAACGTGCAACCTCACTCAGGTTCACAAGCTAACTCTGCGGTATTCATGGCATTGCTTGATGCTGGCGATACTGTATTAGGTATGAGCCTTTCTGAAGGTGGTCATTTAACGCATGGTTCTCACGTAAACTTTTCGGGTAAGACCTACAATGCCGTTCAGTATGGCTTGAACCACGAAACGGGCGAAATCGATTACGAACAAGTTGCCGCGTTAGCAGAAGAACATAAACCAAAAATGATTATTGGCGGTTTCTCTGCTTATTCGGGTGTTGTTGATTGGGCAAAATTTCGGGAAATCGCCGACAGTGTAGGCGCTTTCCTGTTAGTTGATATGGCGCACGTTGCAGGTTTGATTGCTGCGGGTGTTTATCCTAATCCACTCCCACATGCACATGTAGTAACTACAACGACACATAAGACCCTAGCGGGCCCACGTAGCGGACTAATCTTGTCTGCCTGTGGTGACGAAGCCATTTATAAAAAGCTTCAAAGCTCAGTATTCCCAGGCAATCAAGGCGGTCCTTTGTGTCATGTTATTGCAGCAAAAGCAGTAGCGTTTAAAGAAGCACTTCAGGCAGACTTTAAAGAATACCAAACACAGGTTGTTGCGAACGCAAAAGCGATGGTGGCGGTAATGCAAGAACGCGGATACAAAATTGTATCTAATGGTACTGAAAACCATTTGTTCCTGTTAGATCTTATTGATAAAGATATTACGGGTAAAGATGCTGATGCTGCCCTTGGTGCGGCTAACATTACTGTCAACAAGAACTCGGTTCCTAACGATCCTCGCTCACCGTTTGTTACAAGTGGATTGCGTATCGGTAGCCCAGCAATTACACGTCGTGGCTTTAAAGAAGAACAAGCCAAACAAGTCGCTACATGGATTTGTGATGTGTTAGATAATATGGGTGATGACAGCGTTATTGACCGTGTTAAAAGTGAAGTGGTTGCACTTTGTGAACAGTTCCCTGTTTACGCGTAAGCAACCGATATAAGGTAGTTACCGCGCGTTAGTCTATACAAACACAGGCTAACGCGTAGTAAATAGTAAGTTAAGGATCGCTCATGTTTTGCCCCTTTTGTTCAGCACAAGAAACAAAAGTGATTGACTCTCGCCTAGTGGCAGAGGGGCATCAGGTGCGCCGGCGTCGTGAATGCGCAATGTGTCATGAACGTTTTACTACCTTCGAAAGTGCAGAACTCGTAATGCCGCGTGTTATTAAACGTGATGGTTCACGAGAGCCTTTCAACGAAGATAAGCTTCGTGCAGGCTTACAGCGCGCGCTAGAAAAACGCCCAGTGAGTACAGAAAAAGTTGAACAGTGTATCTTGTCGCTTAAGTCAGAGCTTCGGGCAACCGGCGAACGAGAAGTGGGGAGTGAACTGTTAGGCAACCTTATTATGAAAGCGCTCAAAGAGCTAGATAAGGTCGCTTATGTGCGGTTTGCCTCTGTTTATCGTTCCTTTGAAGATATCCGAGAGTTTGGTGAGGAAATAGCCAGACTAGGGGATTAACCACGGGATATGCAGTGTCAATTAATACTACCCATGCTCATATAAATAGCGGCTCAAATACCGACGTAGGCAAAAATCACAGTAGCAGTTCAACCAGTGACTTGCCGAGTAAGGCCGTAGAAATTGACTATTATTGGATGGCCAAAGCCATTCGGCTGGCGCAAAAAGGCCGATATACTACTTCTCCTAACCCCCGTGTTGGCTGTGTCATTGTTAATAATAACAATGAATCTATTGGCCAAGGCTTTCATGTCCAAGCCGGTACGCCTCATGCCGAAGTTCATGCCCTTCGTGAAGCAGGTAAAAGCGCAAAAGGTGCTACGGCCTATGTGACTTTAGAGCCATGTAGCCATTATGGACGAACGCCCCCCTGTGCTGAAGCACTTATAAAAGCACAAGTGTCGCGGGTGGTTATTGCCATGACTGATCCGAACCCCAATGTTAGCGGTAATGGTATTCGCATGTTACAAGATGCGGGCATTGAGGTCTCATCCGATATTATGTCGGCAGAATCTGCCGCGTTGAACCCGGGTTTTATCAAGCGAATGTTAACTGGCAAACCTTATGTGCGAGTGAAATTAGGTATAAGTGTGGATGGAAAAATTGCCCTTCAAAATGGTAACAGTCAATGGATAACTGGGCCAGAAGCTAGAAGAGATGTGCAGCATTACCGTGCACAAAGCTGCGCGGTGTTAACAGGCTCGGGAACGGTAAAAGCCGATAATCCTAGTCTATTAGTCAGATCAGGCGAAGCGAAGTTCACTGATTACCCATTGGAGGCTATTCGCCAGCCAGTGCGGATAATTGTGAATAGTGCCGATGATCTTTCAAGGGACTACACGTGCATGAACGATGGTCATCCAACCTTCGTGGTATCTACCCAAAATAGCGCCGATACTGACAATCGCCAACACCTAACCGTTGATGCGATGAACGGTAAAGTGGATATCAGTAAATTGATGCTGCAGTTAGGCGACATGCAGTTTAACGAAGTGTGGGTAGAGGCAGGACCAGGTTTGGTTGGCGCATTACTGATGGCCGGTGAAGTAGATGAACTCATCTGTTATCAAGCACCTAAGCTATTGGGAGACAAAGGGGTGAGTATGGTATCTTTACCCACCTTTACCGAATTGAATCAAGCTATTGAATTGTCGCTGATTGAAAGTCGACAAATAGGTAACGATATTAAGCTTCGTTACCTTCTTAACACCCTTAACGCGCCTCAATAGCCTTATAGGAACATTATGTTTACTGGAATTATTCAAGCTTTAGGCAAGATTACCAAACTCGATAACCGAGGTAGTGACATACGGTTAACGGTTTCATCAACTACACTGGATATGGCCGATGTAGCGCTTGGTGATAGTATTGCTACCAACGGGGTATGCCTTACCGTAACTGATATGGGTAGCGATTATTATTGCGCTGATGTATCGGCTGAAACCATAAAACTTACCGGGTTTGCCCATTACGGCACGGGCTCTACTGTGAACCTTGAAAAGGCAATGCGACCCACTGACAGACTGGGCGGACACATTGTTTCAGGTCACGTCGATGGCGTGGGCGAGATCAGTAAAATTATAAAACACACCGACTATGTTGAATTTTGGGTAAAAGCACCTACATCTTTAGCCAAGTACATTGCTCATAAGGGCAGCATCACTGTTGATGGGGTGAGCCTTACGGTGAATGAAGTCAACGGTGCTGAGTTTATGCTGTGGATAATTCCCCATACGCTGAAAGAAACGGTGATGGGACATTACGACGTTGGCAGCGCCGTAAATTTAGAAGTAGATGTAATAGCACGTTACCTTGAACGCTTAATGATGGGTGATAAAGCAGCCTCACCTATATCAAAAGACATTGATATGGCATTTTTGGCTGAGAACGGATTTTTGAGAAAGTAACCCTACAAGAAGTATAAAAACTATGGCATTTAACACCTCGAAAGAAATTATTGAAGACATTCGTCAAGGTAAAATGGTTATCTTGATGGATGATGAAGATCGTGAAAACGAAGGCGATCTTATTATGGCAGCAGAACATGTAACGCCAGAAGCCATTAACTTTATGGTAACGCACGCCAGAGGTTTAGTTTGCCTGCCGATGACCGAAGCACGCTGCAGACGCCTTAATCTTCCGTTAATGGTGGATAAAAACGAAGCGCAGTTTTCGACAAACTTCACCGTATCGATTGAAGCGGCAACAGGCGTTACTACTGGTATTTCAGCGGCTGATCGGGCTGTAACTATTAAGGCTGCTGTTGCCAAAGAAGCGAAAGCTACCGACATTGTTCAGCCAGGGCATATTTTCCCGCTAATAGCTAAAGAAGGCGGCGTATTAAACCGCGCAGGGCATACCGAAGCGGGAGTCGATTTGCCACGCTTAGCAGGGTTAGAGCCGGCCGGTGTTATCGTTGAAATCTTAAATGAAGACGGCTCAATGGCTCGTCGACCAGAGCTTGAGAAATTCGCTGAAAAACACGGCCTTAAAATTGGCACCATTGCCGATTTAATCGAGTACAGAAATTTAAACGAAACTACCATTGAAAAGGTCGCTCAGTGCAACCTACCTACAGAATATGGTGATTTCGAGCTTCATACTTTCAAAGACAGTATTGATAATCAGCTACACTTTGCTTTGAAGAAAGGGGAAGTTAGCGCTGAGAATCCAACATTAGTTCGCGTGCATCTTCACAATACCTTCAGTGATTTGCTGGGTTCTACCCGTGGTATTCATCGTTCGCTTACCTTATCTGAAGGTATGCAAAAAATTGCTGATGAAGGCGGTGTTCTGGTATTGCTTGGTAAAGATGAGCAAATTGAACAACAGGTTCGCCGCTTTGCTGCAGAAGATAGAGGCGAGCGTCCAACTGGTGCTGATTGGCAGGGCTCGTCACGTACTATTGGTGTAGGTAGCCAAATTTTAGCCTCTATTGGCGTTCAGAAAATGCGCTTACTAAGCAAGCCTATTAAGTACCATGCCTTATCAGGCTATGGCCTAGAAGTAGTTGAGTACGTTCACGACTGAGCAGTTTATAAAGGAGGGGGAGTGCCTGCCGCAAACACGCGGTGAATACATCCATGTACGCTCCGCCACCGCATCCATGCGGTGGAGGGTTTACGGCAGGCACTCCCCCTCCTTATCACTTGGCTGCGACTAATGAACTAAGTAGCAGAGTAAAAGAAACAATCGATTTAGTTTGGGCGTAGTTGTGGTATACTTCGCGCCGTTTTTCTCGAGGAATGAAATCATGCAAGTAGTTGAAGGTAATATCAGAGCGACCGGTAAGAAGATTGCTATTGTTGTTGCACGCTTTAATAGCTTTGTTGTTGAGAGCTTATTGGAAGGCGCACTAGACACATTAGACCGTCACGGCGAAGTGAATGAAGACGATATCACAGTGGTTCGTGTTCCAGGTGCTTATGAGTTGCCTATTGTTGCTAAGAAACTTGCTGAGAAAAAATCTTTTGACGCCATTATTGCACTAGGTGCGGTAATTCGTGGCGGCACACCTCATTTTGACTTTGTTGCAGGCGAATGTAACAAAGGCCTAGCGCAAGTATCGCTAGAATACGGTGTACCGGTATCTTTTGGCGTTATCACTACAGATTCTATTGAACAGGCTATCGAACGTTCCGGAACCAAAGCAGGCAACAAAGGCGCGGAAGCAGCCCTTGGTGCGCTTGAAATGGTTAACGTTATCGATGCTGTTGAAAAGCTTTAAGGTAAAAAATTAAGTGAAAGTTTCAGCTCGTCGTAAAGCCCGTGAACTTGCCCTTCAAGGCATCTATTCATGGCAAATGAGTCATAACGATATTCAGCAAATTGAACTGGCGCTTGCGACCAGTAACGATATGAAGAAAGTTGATATGGCTTATTTTCAGGCACTGCTTCGCGGTGTGGCGCACAGCGCTAGCCACTTAGATACGACTATCAAGCCGTATTTGGGCCGTTTGCCTGAAGAACTAGATGCAATCGAAAAGGCTATTTTACGCATTGCGACACTGGAACTTACAGAGCGTAAAGATGTGCCTTATCGCGTAATTATTAATGAAGCGATTGAACTTGCGAAGTCTTTCGGGGCCGAAGAAAGTCATAAATTCATCAATGGTGCGCTTGATAAAGCGGTTCGCTCGTTGCGTAAAGACGAACGCGATTAACCTTGTACAGTGGCATTGGATGTCACAAGGGTTTAATAGACTATCGTGAAAGAATTTGATCTTATCGGCCGCTACTTCTCTGATGGTGGCCACACTCGTAAAGACGTTGTTATTGGTATTGGTGATGATTGCGCCGTAACTAACGTTCCTAGTAACCAACAACTTGCCGTTACTACTGATACCTTGGTAGCCGGCGTGCACTTCCTAGAAGATGCGCCAGCAAAATCAGTGGCGTATAAAACCGTAGCCGTCAATTTAAGCGATTTAGCCGCCATGGGCGCTGAACCCGCGTGGATCAGCTTATCGTTGTCATTGCCAAGCGTGAAAGATGAGTGGCTCAGCGAGTTCGTAGATGGTTTGTATGAGCTTACGCAGTACTATTCTGTGCAGTTGATTGGTGGCGATACCGTTAAAGGCCCAATGGCCATGACCATTACGGCGCAGGGGTTTATTCCACCCGGCTCCGAACTAACCCGCAGTAATGCAAAACCCGGCGACTGGGTCTACGTTACAGGGACGTTAGGTGATGCTGGTGCTGGCTTAGATATTCTGCAGAATAAGCTCACTGTGGCCGGGGAAGCGCGAGATGTGCTTATTAATCGCCATTATTACCCTACGCCTCGGGTAGCAATGGGAACGGCTCTTCGTCGTATTGCTTCATCATGTATTGATGTGTCTGATGGCTTAATTTCTGATTTAGGCCATATACTGAAAGCATCAGGCTGTGGTGCAAATGTGCACGTTGATAAGCTCCCTTTATCGAGAGCGTTAACCAGTGCAGTTGATAATGCCCAAGCTATCGAATATGCACTGTCAGCAGGCGACGACTATGAACTTATCTTTACCGTAGGCGAAGAACAGCGAGGCAACTTTGAAACCTCAATGGGCAGTAGTAGCGTGAAAGCCACTTGTATTGGTCAGTTGACTGGTCAAGTCGGTCAGCTTTTTTTGTTAAAAGATAATCAGCCGTTCACACCAACCAATGAAAATGGTTACGAGCATAGTTTCTAGAAGCTAACAGAGCATTATATGCAAAAAGAATATCGCGCTAGAATTAGCATGAAGAATCCAGTGCACTTTTTAGCGCTTGGGTTTGGTAGCGGACTTGTTCCGTTTATGCCCGGCACATTTGGTTCGGCAGCTGCGCTTCCACTGTTAATGTTGTCTGCGAATATGCCAGTGATAGCGTTTATCGCTTTCACCGTTTTTGCCTCAATTATTGGTATTTATCTGTGCGGAAAAACTGCTGATGATATGCAGGTGCACGATCATGGTTCTATTGTGTGGGATGAAGTGGCGGGTATGTTTATTACCTTTTTATTTGTACCCATCACGGCGCCGTCTCTGTTAGCAGGGTTTGTTCTGTTTCGTATATTCGATATTTTAAAGCCTTGGCCAATAGGGCCTATCGATAAGCGCTTACACGGCGGTACAGGCATTATGCTTGATGATATAGTGGCAGGCGCAATGGCGTGTGCTTGCTTACATATCATGATGCTAGTATGGCCGGCATTTACCACCTTGTTTTAGTATCGGGCTGATGTAAGCTAGCTTGTTCATACGTCAAAGAATCATAAATACTAAAAAGCCCGCTAATGCGGGCTTTTTATATAAAGGCTAGTTAGAAAGAAAGCAATTAGCTAGCTTTGTAAGCTTTTAAGAGTAGCGCTAATACCTTCGGCATCCAGCCCATGTTCTTTGTACATTTCTTGCTGCGTACCTTGTAAAATAAAGCTATCAGGAAGCCCTAATGTACGAACCGGTTTCATAATACCTTGTTGTTGCAAGTACTCAAGTACACCAGAGCCCGCACCACCAGCTATGCACCCATCTTCTAAGGTAATAAGTATATCGTGTTCACTAGCCGCTTTTTCAATAGCCTGGCCGTCCAGGGGCTTTACAAACCGCATATCAATAACCGTAGCATCCACCGCTTCGGCAGCGGCTAATGCATTAGGTAAGAGTGTGCCAAAATTCAATATTGCTGCTTTTTTCGATGGTTTACCGCTAATGGCACGGCTAACCTTCGATTTACCAATAGGTAACTCGGTCATTGCGGTGTCAGGGGTAATACCCATTCCAGAACCACGAGGGTAGCGTACCGCAGCAGGTTTTTGCGCTTTGTGACCCGTGTATAGCATTTGTCTACATTCATTTTCATCAGACGGAGCCATGACAATCATATTCGGTATGCAGCGTAAAAAGGCAATATCAAACGCACCTTGGTGAGTAGGGCCATCAGCACCTACAATTCCAGCACGGTCCACGGCAAATAAAACAGGCAAGTCTTGCAATGCGACATCGTGAATAAGCTGATCGTACGCACGCTGTAAAAAGGTTGAGTAGATGGCAACCACCGGGTTACAACCATCGCGAGCTAAACCCGCAGCGAAGGTAACCGCATGTTGTTCTGCAATGGCTACATCAAAGTATTGTCTGGGGTATTGCTGCGAAAACGCGACCATACCAGAGCCTTCACGCATGGCGGGTGTAATCGCCATCAATTTAGGGTCTTGCGCTGCCATATCGCACAACCAATTGCCAAAAATAGCAGAAAAAGTAGGCGCTGAAGGTTTCGCTTTTGGTAACGCGTTATCGGCAGGGTTGAATTTAGGCACTGCGTGGAATTTAATCGGGTCCTTTTCAGCAAGGGCGTAGCCTTTACCTTTCTTAGTGACCACGTGAAGCAGTTGTGGGCCTTTGAATTTGCGCATATTACGCAAAGTATCTACAACGGCATCGACATCATGGCCATCAATAGGGCCAATGTAATTAAAGCCAAGCTCTTCAAAGATAGTGCCGGGCACTACCATGCCTTTAAGGTGTTCTTCTGCGCGACTAGCAAACTCTTTAATGGGAGGTACGTTGCTTAATAACTTCTTAGAACCGTCACGAATAGAGTTAAATACATTACCTGTAAGTAAGCGTGCAAGGTGGCTATTAAGGGCTCCTACGTTTTCAGAGATAGACATTTCGTTGTCGTTTAACACCACAACCATATCTTTATTGATATCGCCTGCGTGATTCATCGCTTCAAATGCCATGCCTGCGGTAATCGCGCCATCGCCAATAACGGCAACCACTTTACGATTTTTGCCCTCTTGCTCGGCGGCAACAGCCATCCCGAGCGCAGCACTAATTGAAGTCGAAGAGTGACCCACCGCAAAAGTGTCGTAGTCGCTTTCAGGAGGCCAAGGGAAGGGATGTAACCCGTCTTTTTGTCGAATAGTCGACATTTGAGTGGCTCGGCCAGTCAGAATTTTATGGGGGTAGGCCTGATGGCCCACGTCCCAGATTAATCTGTCTACAGGGGTATTATAAATATAATGCAAAGCAACGGTAAGCTCTACCGTGCCTAAGCCCGATGCAAAGTGCCCACTGGTTTGGCTTACACTATTTAGTAAATATTCTCGTAATTCATCTGACAACTCACGCAATTTATCTTGCGGTAACTGTCTTAACTTATCCGGCGTTTGCGCAATAGCAAGCGTGGGGTAATGTTGGAGGTCTAAACTCATTATTTATTATCTTTTTCAACATGGTTGCAGAACTAATGGTCTCGTTTTACCAATAGTTCGCTAAACGCAATTAAACTGTCTGTATTGTAGGGTAAACGAGCCAAGGCTTGAAGGGCATTCTGATGCAGCTTATCAAGTTCTCGTTTTGCGCCTTCGATGCCAAGCTTGGCAGGAAAGGTATTTTTACCCAAAGCAATGTCAGAGCCTGCTGGCTTTCCTAATTGCTCACTATTACCTTCTACGTCCAGAATGTCATCTTGGACTTGAAATGCAAGGCCAATATCGTCAGCGTAGGCTAATAAGTCTGCTTTACTGCCACTATCAAGGTCTTGAGAAACAATAGATACCATTTCAATACATGCACGAAGTAGCGCGCCGGTTTTCAAATTGTGTAGACGCTTGAGCTGCTCAAGGCTTATTTCTTCGCCCGTGCTGGCTAAATCGATAGCTTGCCCGCCACACATGCCGCGATAGCCTGCGGCGCGCGCTAATACAGAAAGTAACTCGCCACGTTTATTGGTTGCGAATTCACTCAGCGGCGCGTCTGCCAATGTACTAAAAGCGAGGGCTTGCAAAGCATCACCGGCTAATATTGCGGTGGCTTCATCGAATGCAATATGACAAGTTGGTTGGCCGCGACGCAGATCGTCGTCGTCCATGGCTGGCAAGTCATCGTGTACAAGCGAGTAAGCATGCACACACTCAATT
Source organism: Alteromonas sp. 38 (assembly GCF_902506055.1). Lineage (NCBI taxonomy): Bacteria > Pseudomonadati > Pseudomonadota > Gammaproteobacteria > Alteromonadales > Alteromonadaceae > Alteromonas > Alteromonas sp. 38. The sequence continues at coordinate 3,054,884 of NZ_LR733300.1, read as the reverse complement.
GCCATACTGATAGCCATTTGATCGCCTTTAGGCACATCCAGGGTGTTGCCGATAACTTGAACCAGTAAAGGTCGCATGCGTTTACCGCCCACCAACAACGCATGACGCATTGCTTCTTTAAGCCGCGGTGCGTCGTCGGGAAGGTCATCAATAAGCGTATTTAACGACGTATCGGTCTGCTGCTTAACTTGCTGATGCAATGCAGTGAAATTCATATTGTACCTGTTTGTTGCGACACGAGGCTTAAGGTTGCTCGTCTTCAGGAAGAGGGTGTAATGCGCTTTCACCTTGCTCATTAAGCAAAATTTTAACTTTTTGTTCTGCTTGCTCTAACGATTTCTGGCCTTCGCGAGAAAGGGCAATGCCTCGCTCGAATTTTTCAAGTGCAACGTTTAATGGCAACTCACCGTTTTCCATCTCATTGACTATGGCATCTAATTCGGTAAGGGTTTCCTCAAACGAGGGAGAATCTGTCTTTTTCGTCACAATAGCACTCAATTTTAGGCGTTTCTTGGGATTACGCGCACATTAACTGAGGGTAGCCAATGGGTCAAATGGTTTGTCAACATATGCCCTATTGCTACTATCTATGATAAAGCATTGTGACCTAGGCGCTGCCATCAAAACTGCTGCTTAAAGTTCGACTAACGTCATTATGTCTACAATAATTAAGGCAATTTGCGATAATCTTGTTATAGAAATTCTATACAATGCCGATAGAATACGAGTAATAGTTATGCAGCGTCTGCAAAAAATGAGGAAGAGTGAGTGGATTTAGCAACCGTCATAGGTATGTTGGGCGCCATCGGCTTTGTAGTAATGGCCATGGTTATGGGTGGCAGTATTGCCATGTTCATCAACGTACCGTCTATCTTGATCGTATTTGGTGGCACCCTTTTCGTTATTTTATCCCAATACACTTTAGGGCAGTTCTTTGGTGCAGGTAAAATTGCAGGCAAAGCATTCATGTTCAAAATTGATACGCCTGAAGATCTTATCGAAAAAATTGTTGAGATGGCAGATGCAGCGCGTAAAGGCGGTTTCCTTGCATTGGAAGAAGCTGAAATAGAAAACCCGTTTATGCAAAAAGGCGTAGACATGCTGGTTGATGGTCACGACATAGAAGTGGTCAGAGAAACCTTAGCGAAAGATATCTCTATGACCACCGAGCGACACGAGTTTGGTGCCACCATATTTAAAGGCATGGGTGATATCGCACCAGCGATGGGAATGATTGGAACTCTGATTGGCCTGGTGGCCATGCTTTCTAACATGGATGATCCTAAATCGATTGGGCCGGCGATGGCGGTAGCACTATTAACCACCTTGTATGGTGCATTTCTTGCCAACATTATTTGCCTACCCATGGCGGTAAAGCTCGGTAACCGCGCACAAGAAGAAAAGCTTAACCAAATGCTAGTGCTCGATGGCATTGTCGGGATTGCCGATGGGCAAAACCCGCGTGTAATTGAAGGTATACTGAAAAACTATTTGGCGGCAAGTAAACGCGGTACGGGCGCTGAGGATGAATAATGGCTGAAGAAGAGTGCCCAAAATGTCCTCCCGAGGGGCTTCCTGCATGGATGGGGACCTTCGCGGATCTTATGTCGCTATTGATGTGCTTCTTTGTGCTCTTACTTTCGTTTTCAGAAATGGATGTACTGAAGTTTAAGCAAATCGCGGGCTCTATGAAGTTTGCCTTCGGTGTACAAAACAAAATTGAAGTTAAGGACATTCCTAAAGGCACCAGTGTTATTGCTATGGAGTTTAGGCCTGGTCGTCCAGATCCGTCGCCCATCGACACTATTCAGCAACAAACAATTGAAATGACCCAGCAGATGCTGGAGTTTCAAGCGGGTGATGAAGACTCATCAGGCGGTAGGCAGAAGCAACGGGGTGAGCAACGCGGGGGGCAGTCACAGCAAACGGCCACTGATCAGTCGTCCTCGGAGTCGCAAAGTTCAGATCAAACTCAAACTGCTGAGTTAATGAAAAAAGTGGCGCAGCAGCTACAAAAGCAAATTCTCGATGGCGCAGTAGAGTTAGAGTCTTTGGGTCAGCAGCTGACTATTCGCATTAGAGAGAACGGTTCGTTTTCTGCAGGTTCTGCATTTTTACAACCTCAATTCCAGCCTATCTTACGCAAAATTGGGGTGTTGTTAGCAGATGTTCCAGGGGAAATAGAAATCTCAGGGCACAGTGACGGACAACACATTGCTAATGAACTCTATCGTTCTAATTGGGATTTATCGTCTCAGCGTGCCGTAGCCGTAGCCGAGGCCATGCGAACAGCGCCGGGGTTCGATGAAAGCAGAATGTCTGTAGTCGGCAAGGCTGATACCGACCCCATGGTGGAAGAGGCGACAACGCCTGCCGATAGAGCAAGAAACAGACGGGTAGAGATTAATATTAATCAAGGTAAACCCATGACCTCCCAACCTATATCCGTGGTTGATGAATAGGTTACTAAACCGAACACAAAATCAAAAAGGGCGAATCAGATGATTCGCCCTTTTGGTTTGAAGTTGTCTTTCGTATGCAACTAGCGTTGCAATGCCTCCCTGTGATGCGGCTTAGATATTACCAATTGCACAGTGCTAATGGTTCTTTCTAAAAAACCGCCTTCACAGTATTTTAAATAGTAAATCCACATTCGCATGAAACGTTCATCGTAACCGTCGTTTAGTAACGCTTCTTTGGCGCTAATAAAGGCCTCGTACCAATGATTTAGGGTTTGGGCGTAATCTAACCCGATATCATGCAGATCTCTAATCATCATGTCGCTATAGCGCTTTAAATGAGAGTTTAATTGATATTGCGAGGGTAAGAATCCACCGGGGAATATGTATTTTTGAATGAAGTCCACACTATTGGCGTAACTCTCGTAACGTCTATCGTCAATAGTAATGGATTGAAGCAACATCAGCCCATCGTCTTTCAATAACGATGAACACTTTTCAAAAAAGTTACCTAAGTAATCTTTCCCAACGGCTTCAATCATTTCTATTGAAACCAGCTTGTCGTATTTACCTTCTAATAGGCGATAGTCTTTTTTCAGCAAGGTGACTTTGTCAGATACCAGTTCGCGGTCAATCCATTGCTCTGCCCACGCATATTGCTCTTCAGAGATAGTTGTGGTGGTCACGTTACAACCATAATGCTTGGCAGCATATACCGCCAAACCGCCCCAGCCAGTGCCAATTTCTAAAAGGTGGTCACTTTGGGTTAACTGAAGCTTGTCACAAATTGTTTTAAGTTTGTGATTTTGCGCCTCTTCTAAACTGGCATTCACATCAGGATAAATCGCCGATGAATACATCATCGTATTATCTAAAAAGCGAGTATAGAGTTTATTACCTAAATCGTAATGGGCTTCAATATTTTTCTTGGCTTGGTCTTGTGTATTGCGGCGGGCAAAGTGCTGAATTTTTAAAATAGGCATGGAAATCCATTTGAACTTGTTTTCCCATGCGTCAAGGGTAGATAAATTGCGCGCAAATATTTGCACCACTGCCGTCACATTATCGCTTTCCCACAGACCATCCATGTAGGCTTCACCTGCACCTACACTGCCGCCCAATAATAATTGGCGATACGCTTTCACGTCTTTGAAATTAATCGTAGCGTGCAAATCGTCATTGGGGTTACCCAGTGAAGAGATCGTGCTGCCATTTTCCATAATGGTAAGTGAACCATGTGGAAGTTTCTCTAAACACTTTAAAAATGCGCGCCTACATACCTTGTCTAAAAGAGACGCTTCTGACGGGGTACTAAATACAGATTCACCGGAAGACATGTTGTTATTATTCCTGACTTTTCTTAGGGTGGTTATAAAGTGGTGTACGCTTTATAAGTAACTTTAACGCCTGCCAATATATGCCAATTATTGTTCTAATGGTCATACTAGGTATACGTTTCATAACCCGACTTAGATTCGCATTATCTAATGAAAGCCGTGTTAAATTAATTCCAGCATTGAACTCTTTTTCGCCTCGAACACAGTCCATCGTTAATGATAGGCGTTGGCTAGGTTGCGTTATTCGCCATTTGTAAGTCATGTCCATGGGATTAAACGGTGATACATGAAATGCTTTTGGTGTGTCTGCTTGCACGGCTAAATCGACCAGATAATAATGCCGCTCATTCCAAGGGGTATTGCTGACTTCTGCTAATACATGGGTAAAGGCATTGTCTTTACCCTTTAAATAATAAAAATTAACAGGGCTGAAATACATTCCCCACATTCGAAGTTGCCCAAGCATGTACACATCGCCGCTTAAGGTATCCTCACTTAAACTGTTCATTTTTTCTAGTACGCTTTGGTCTAATGGCCTGTTGCTATCACCTAAATAGTCTTCTCGTTTAAAGCGTACCCTTGCTTTAGAATTAACAGAGAAGTGTTTCAAGGCTGCTGGCAATGCATCGACTTCACTTAACTTTATCCAGAACAAATAAATATGATAGTCGAACTTATGTTGGGTAGGTGAAAAGCGCTCGTGATACACCTTTCCTTCATAAATAGCGCTATCCATCATAGGTGAGCTCCAAATCGCTCACATACATCTAATGCGCTATGCACACCATCTTCATGAAAACCGTTATACCAGTAGGCGCCACAAAAATGCAGATTATCCACACCACATATCTGGCTTCGGCGCTGTTGTGCATTCACCATAACGTCACTAAATTGAGGATGCGAATATTGGTAACTACCCAATACCGCGCTTGTATCAATTTTATCCGTGTTATTAAGGGTGACGCAGTAGGTATTAGCTGCGTCTAATCGCTGAAGAATATTCATATCGTAAGTCACCGAAGCCGGTCTTTCTTCCTCGCCAGCATCGTCTTTTAAGCGGTAATTCCAACTTGCCCATGCAAGCTTTCGCTTAGGAAGTTGGTTTGTATCTTTGTGCATAACGACGTCATTTTCAGCGAAGCGAATAGCGCCCAACACCGCTTGCTGAACTTCGCTGGGAGTATCTAGCATGGCTAGTGCTTGGTCGCTATGACAGGCGAAAATAACGTCATCGAATAAAGCTTGAGTGCCAGATGTGTCAGTTACCTGCCACTTTTGGCCTACTTTTTTCACATTAGTAACGCCACATGATAGCTTTATCTTGTCTTTAAAACTGGCAGTTAACGGGGGAATATAAGTGCTAGAGCCACCTTTAATGGTATACCACTGTGGCCTGTCAGTTATATTCAATAAACCGTGGTTGTTAAAAAACTGGAGAAAGAAAGTCAGTGGGAACTGCCTAGTTTGGGCAAGACTTGCAGACCAAATAGCGGCGCACATGGGCAAGATATAATAGCGCGCAAAGTCATCGCTTAATTTTAGCTCGTTAATGACATCTTGAAGCGTCATAGAAGAAGTGTCTCGCTTCTCGGCGACAAAGGCTTTGCAGGCTTTATTAAATTTCAGAATGTCACGCACAATACGCCAGAACCTTGGGCGTAGTATATTCCGACGCTGTGCAAATAGGCTGTTTATCGTATTGCCATTGTACTCGATGTTAGCTTTCTCACTGGTAACAGAAAAGCTCATCTCGGTAGGCTGGTATGCGACATCAAGCTGCTTCATCAGCTTTATAAATCTAGGGTAGGTCCAATCATTAAATACAATGAAACCGGTATCGATATTTCGTTCAATACCCTCATCGTTGATTTTTTTCGTGGCGGTGTGCCCGCCAATGTAATCATTGGACTCATAAACAGTGATATTAGCTGTTTTATTTAACAAATACCCACACGTCAGGCCTGAAATGCCGGTCCCAATAATCGCTACATTTTTTGTCATTGTTATTGTGCTCTACTGCTTCTCTCGCATCGATAGCGATAATTTCTTTTGTAATCCAACCGGTAAGATATGCATAAATCGAAGTATAAAGCCAAATATGCGAGGGAAGAAAACGGTTTGCTTACCCGTCTCAACACCTTTAAGCATAGAAACCGCCGCTTCATTTGCCGTAATTTTCATTGGCATATCAAAGTCATTTTTGTCAGTAAGGGGTGTTTCAACAAACCCTGGTGATACCGCTTGAACATTTATACCGCGGTCGTGTAAGTCAACCTCTAAGCTTTTTGTAAAATAGTGAAGAGCTGCTTTACTTGCCCCGTATGCCTGAGAACGGGTAAAGGGAAGTAGGCGGGCCATACTATCTACGATGACTAGCTTATTCCCTTTCTTTAATGAAGGAATGAGCGCCTCTACACAGTGAACTACGCCAAAAAAGTTCGGTTCGAAAACCCGCCTAAACATATCCGACTCGAATTCATCAATATCTACATATTCACAGGTGCCTGCATTTAAAATAGCAATGTCGCACTTTACGTTGTGCAGCGCTTGTTTAGCCTCTTTTAGAGAAGTTACATCAAATTGAAGCGGCTTAATGTTTGGCTTCGACGCCAGTTCATCTAACACTTCTTGATTTCTACCACATGCAATAACCTGATAGCCTTTTTCTGCCGCATGAAGTGCTAATGCTTTGCCAATTCCTGAGGTGGCGCCTGTAATGAGTAATGTCTTCACTTCGCTAACCTCTTTTTAATTTTCTTCACAAAGAAGCCTAACAGAGGAATGTGTTCATATACCATTTCGCCTAAATCGTAGTAATCTTTGTGATAGACAATCTTGTCATCCTTTACCGTCAACTGGGTATTCCCGTCTACGACAATTAACTTGTCGCTTTGCTTAAGTTTGAGGTTCATTGTCCAGTTAACGATATGGGTGATGCTGTTGCTATTCACTGGCGCTATCATTGATATGTCAAACTGACAGCGTTCGGCTTGCCCAAGTAAATTTGCAAAATACTTTTGTACGCTATTAAGGCCATGGTGGGTAGTGATAGGGTCAACAAATGCCACGTTGGAAGCATAAATATCTGCTAAGTCATCTAGGGTGATTTGGCATATATCGGCGTACATCGTTGAGAATCTATCTAATACAGTCATCACTTCTTCACTTTGTTAATTTGCTTGGATAAACATAAAACGGCCATGTAACGTGTTGTTACTATTGCTAATACTGCGTGGGAGCTTGTTTGCAAATACTATACACGCTATTTTGATTATCGTTCTACTATTCGAAGCGTAACCGGGTTGGTTAATGTTTTCTTAATATATTCATTCTACAAATAATGTAGCGCGTCGGATCATTACCTTTAGACTAAAGTGTGAAATTTTTTCCCTAGCGATCCAATTTGTTCACAGTGGCGTAATTGCTTATGACCAAAAGAGTTAAGAGTTTATGAGTAAGACACCCATTCCACTATTTCCGTTATCTGCCCATTTGCTTCCAGAGGGACGTATGGCGTTACGCATTTTCGAGCCAAGGTACACGCGCATGGTTAAGCAGGCATGTGCTGAAAATAAAGGGTTTGTGATGTGTATGCTAAACGCATCTGGTGATAAATCCCGTAATGAACATATTTATCCGATTGGTACCTACGCCAAGGTTGTCGACTTCGATTTGCTCGATGACGGCTTGCTTGGCATAAAGGTTGCTGGATTAGAGTTAGTTGAGGTAACTGATGTAGCAGTTGAATCAGATGGGTTACGTACAGGTCATTGTCATTCTGTATCGCCTTGGAACTGCGAAATATCACCTCAGCAATTAGCGCCTATAAATGAGCGTTTGAAAGAAATTTTTGCGAAGTATACGGAGATAGCATCACTTTATGAGGAAACCCGGTTTGACGACCCTATGTGGGTGTTAAGACGGTGGCTTGAATTGCTACCTGTTGATGGTGGACAAAAGCAGCAATTTCTTAGACAGGGTGGTGGCAAGAACTTACTTAACTATCTGTGTGCATTAATTCGATAAACCGAATTAATAGATAAAGTGTTAAATTCCATTAAACAATTGTAATGTGGAATTGGCGATTTTTTCGAACTTCTTTCATCGTTTGTTTGTAAAATATATTAATCGAATCGGATAAACGGACGAAACCTTATGTTAGTTGGAATTCCTTTAGAACAAAGTAAGAGTACGATTAAACCGAAAGAATGCGCGGTTGAGATGTCAGATTACCTAGTTGAAGTTGCCCAAAAGCGTTGTAAAAAATCTTTTGCGCGAGTTTTTAATTACTTTGCTCCAAGACTTCGTTCATACGCTTTAAAGCAGATGGGTAACGAAGCCCTTGCCATGGAACTAGTACAAGACACTATGTCGAATGTGTGGCAAAAAGCGCATTTATTTAACGCAGAGAAAGGTTCGCCATCTACCTGGATTTTCACCATTGCTCGAAATATTCGTTTTGATATGCTGCGTAAGCTTCAAAACCGAAAAGAAGATGTATGCTCTGATGATCTTTGGCCAGTATTGTGTGAACAAACTGCCGACCTAAACGAAGCACCTCTTGACGAACAAGTAACGTTAGAACAAATCGGTTATTTGTTTGAATCGCTTCCGGTTAAACAAAAGGCAGTTATTGAAGCTATTTACATTGATGGTAAATCTCAGCAAGAAGTCGCCGATGAATTAGATATCCCACTGGGTACTGTTAAGTCAAGAACTCGCTTAGCACTTCAAAGATTAAAAGGTATGTTGCAAAGTAATGATTAGGTTCCACCCGAGTGCTCAACAACTTGTTTCATTCGTTGACGGAAATTTATCGCCGGCGGTGTCGCTGATGGTCTCTGCACATTGTGATATGTGCAGCACGTGTCAGCGATTTGTGGAACAAGAAACCGAGCGCCTAGCTGGTTCGTTACTGCAAGATAATGGTTTTAAGCAAGTTGACCTTAAAGCCGATTACAGCGCAATGATTGCGCAAATTACTCAAGCGCCGTCTTCTGTTGAAGCTGATACCGGCTTGAATCAGAAAGAAATCTCCCGAAAGCCAAGCAGTAAGACAGAAGTCAGTAAGGCTGCTATCCATTCTATTGAGCTTGATGGCAGGAACTTTGTCCTCCCACGAACACTTCAGCGGTATATAGAGAAGACAGGGGGCTGGTCTAGTTTAGTAGGGAAGTTATGGCAGGCACCTGTGGATTTAGGTAGCCAAGGAGTAGCCAATTTCATATATATGGCTAAAGGTGGTAGTGTGCCCGAACATACTCACCGAGGCACTGAATACACTTTGGTGATAAACGGTGAATTCAGTGATGGGATTAACAACTACGATTCTGGCGATTTTATTTTCATGGATGGCCAAAATACGCATACCCCGCGTTCTGATAATGCCCAAGGTTGCTTAGTATTTACTATTGTTGACCAGCCCTTACATTTTACGTCTGGTATAGCGCGCCTTCTCAATCCATTTAGTCATCTTTTCTTTCGCTAGCCTTCGTAATAGTATTTTTGTAAATTTTCTCAGTTAAAGTTAAAAAGCAGATTCAAAAAAAAGCGCAGTTTGTTTTAAACTGCGCTTTTTATTACTGCTATTAGAATGATTAACTAATAAAGTCACTTTCAGGGAAGTTCAACTTCAATGTCTTCATGGCATTACCACGCAAATCATCTAATCCTAATTGCTCGTAACTAGATACCATAATTTCAAGCGCTTGCTGAATTTGTGTACTTTCAGGGAAGTGCTCGATAACATATCTGCCACGGTTAGCTGCTGCAACATAAGCGTGTCTGCGCATGTAGAAGCGGGCAATAGCAATTTCGTATCGTGCAAGCCTGTCTTTAATATGAAGCATGCGCTTGCGTGCGTCTGCAGCATATTTGCTGTCAGGGTATTGCTGCATTAAGCGTCTGAAATCTTCAAAAGCCTGACGAGATTTCGAAGGATCTCGGTCAGTCCTATCAATGTTCATTAAATCTTGAAACAGGTTACTGTCAGACTCCATGTTGGTAAGGCCACGCATATAGTAGGCATAATCAACATCTGAGTGGTTTGGATTAAGACGAATAAACCTATCGATAGTGGCTAACGTCTCATCACTCTTACCTGATTTGTAGTAACTATAGATAAGGTCTAATTGCACTTGGTGCGAAAGCGGGCCAAATGGGTAACGAGAGTCTAATGCGCCTAATGTCTGGGCCGCAGCACTGAAGTTACCCACTTCCATGCTTTCTTTGGCTCTGTTATATAGCTGTTGCGCACCCATATTAGCCATAACGGCTTTTTCTTCTTCGTCGGAGGAGCTACTACAGCCTGCGACAGATACCATTGCACCTAATAACACAGGTGCCAGTAATCGAATTGATTTCATAATAGTTCTTTTTTCCTGCTAAACAGTATTGATTACTTCGCTGTCTAAGCTCATGTTCTCGTATTCTAACGTACTCGCGATGATAAAAACCATACAAATTCGCAAACAACGCAGTGTACCGATTGAAAGCTTGTTATAATACCCTTTTTACACTTAATAATCGGTGTTATGACAGAGTCGGACAACACATTACAATTAGAAGCAACCACAGGGGCTGAGCACTTTGGTCTTCGGTTAGATCAGGTTTTAGCTGATTTGTTCCCTGAATATTCACGTTCTAAGCTAAAAACTTGGATCCAAGGCGGAAATGTGTCCGTTGATGGACAGGTTATCACAGTACCACGCCATAAAATGCAAATGGATGAGGTGGTGACTGTTAGCGCTGAAATAGAAGTGCAGGTCACTAGCCAAGCGCAAGATATTGCATTGGATATTGTTTATGAAGATGAACATATTTTAGTCATTAACAAACCTGCTGACTTAGTGGTTCATCCTGGTGCGGGCAATCCAAGTGGCACTGTGCTTAACGCATTGCTTAATCATGTTCCTGACATCGATAAAGTGCCTCGTGCCGGTATAGTGCATCGTTTAGATAAAGACACAACAGGCCTGATGGTAGTAGCGAAAACCTTACCAGCACAAACCCACCTGGTAGATCAGCTGCAAACACGAGTGATGAGCCGAGAGTATGAAGCCGTTGCGATGGGCACTATGGTAGCTGGTGGTGTGGTGGATGCGCCTATTGGGCGCCATGCAACTAAGCGTACACACATGGCCGTGCGTGAAAATGGTAAACCTGCAGTAACTCACTTTCGTGTTATCGAGAAGTTTCGTGCTTATACGCATTTGCGCTTAAAGCTGGAAACAGGCAGAACCCACCAAATTCGTGTGCATATGGCCCACATTAAGCATCCGTTACTAGGCGATCCTACCTACAGTGGTAGACCACGCTTACCGAAAGGTGCATCTGATGATTTTGTTAACACGTTACGGGGTTTCCAGCGTCAGGCTTTACACGCAGCTCAGCTTTCTTTGTATCATCCAGAATCGGAAGAGTGGATGACATGGCAAGCGCCACTGCCAAAAGATATGCAAGATTTATTGGCTGCAGTACGCTTAGACTCTAAAGAAAACCCTGAGGATATGATTTAATCAGTGCAACTGGTTTGTCTGACCCAATAAAATGGCTGCAGAGCGACGGAGCTCAACATGATAACACCTCAATGGCATAGCCCTGAAAATGTGGTTGCTTACACTACCACGCGTGATGGCAGTGGCTGTGACCATGATGGCGAAGGTGCCAGTCGTGGGGAGTTTGCCCAATGTAATGTCGGAGACCACGTGGGTGATGACAAGGAAGCCGTGGCATTAAATCGCGCTGGTTTACCCTATGCCAATGCTATTACGTGGTTAAATCAAGTTCACGGCAATCATGTTGTTACGTTGCCTTCTTCCGAGACAGAAGGCGATGCAGCTTTTACCACAAGTAGTACGCATTTTTGTGCAGTAATGACGGCTGACTGCGTACCTATTCTTATCTGTGACATTACAGGTAAAGAAGTGGCTGCCGTGCATGCTGGATGGAAAGGGCTTGAGTCTGCAATTATTGGCCGCACAGTGAGCCATTTTTCGCGCCAAGCTTCAGATTTAATGGCTTGGATTGGGCCAGCCATTTGTCAGCAGTGTTATGAAGTAGATGCTGCGTTAGCACAACGCTTCGCGGATTACCCATCAGCAATATGCCAAGGTGATATACCCACTAAGTTTCAATTGGATTTACCCGCCATTGCTGCCCAGCAGCTAGCATCGCTAAATGTTGGTACCGTCATCAATAGTCAGCTATGTACCTATTGCAATGAAAAACAGTTTTATTCCCACCGCAGAGCAACGCATCAAGGCAAGCTAGCTACTGGCCGAATGGTAAGTGTAATAGGTTTGCGCTAAATCAAAGGTTTACGAAACTTTAAACGTTTCTCTTGAATCTCATTCAATAAGATCCCATAACTAATGCATAAGGTATTTTGACATTATTAGGGTTTAGCCATGCGATTAGACAGATTCACCAATAAGTTCCAACTTGCCATTTCGGATGCTCAATCTTTAGCGCTTGGGCGCGACCATCAATACATTGAACCTGTACATTTAATGACGGCTTTGCTGAACCAGCAAGGCGGCTCGGTACGCCCCGTACTCGACCAAGCAAATGTAAATGTGAATGCACTGCGCTCGGCATTGAGTGAAGCGGTTGACCGTATCGCTAGCGTTGATGGCATTGGCGGTGATGTACAGCTAAGTAAACAAAGTGGCATTCTGCTTAACATGTGCGACAAAATAGCTCAGCAGCGTAAAGATGAGTACATTACCTCTGAAATTTTCGTGCTGGCAGCCTTTCAAGATAACGGTCGATTAGGCGAAATTTTAAAGCAGCTTAACATTACTAAAGATAACGTAGAAAACGCTATCGACTCTATGCGAGGCGGGCAAACTGTAAATGATCCGAATGCCGAAGACGTGCGCCAAGCGCTGGAGAAATTTACTACAGATTTAACCGAGCGCGCAGAACAAGGGAAGCTCGACCCTGTTATTGGTCGCGATGATGAAATTCGTCGTGCAGTGCAGGTTTTGCAACGCAGAACAAAGAACAACCCAGTTCTTATTGGCGAGCCTGGTGTGGGCAAAACCGCGATTGTTGAGGGGTTAGCGCAGCGCATTATTAATGGTGAAGTACCAGAAGGGCTTAAGAATAAGCGGGTGCTTTCGCTTGATATGGGCGCATTGGTGGCGGGCGCAAAATATCGCGGAGAATTCGAAGAGCGCCTTAAAGCCGTGCTTAACGAATTAGCTAAAGAAGAAGGTCGGGTTATTTTATTCGTTGACGAACTACACACCATGGTAGGCGCAGGTAAAGGCGATGGCGCTATGGACGCGGGTAACATGTTAAAACCAGCGTTAGCTCGCGGTGAATTGCACTGTGTGGGCGCAACTACCCTTGATGAGTATCGCCAATATATCGAAAAAGACGCCGCTCTTGAACGCCGATTCCAGAAAGTGTTGGTAGATGAACCCAGCGTAGAAGACACCATCGCTATTTTGAGGGGGTTGAAAGAACGGTATGAACTTCACCATTCAGTGGATATTACCGATCCAGCTATCGTAGCGGCGGCCAGCTTGTCTCATCGCTATATTAGCGACAGACAACTCCCCGATAAAGCTATTGATTTGATTGATGAAGCAGCATCGAGTATTCGTATTCAAATAGATTCAAAACCTGAAGATATGGACAGATTAGAGCGCCGTATTATTCAACTGAAACTGGAAGAGCAGGCACTTGCCAAGGAAACGGATGATGCCAGTCACAAACGTTTAGAAATGATTGAGCTTGAACGTGAGCAAGCTGAAACTAAATACAATGACTTTGAAAAAGTATGGCTTGATGAAAAAGAAGCCATGCAAGGTACGCAAACCATTAAGTCATCGCTAGAGCAAGCTAAACTCGATTTAGAGATTGCGCGCAGGGCATCAGATTTAAATCGTATGTCTGAGCTTCAGTACGGCAGAATTCCCGAGTTAGAAGCAAAACTTGAGCGGGCATCTGAAAATGAAACCCGAGAAACTAAGTTGGTGAAAAACAAAGTCACCGATGTTGAAATTGCCGATGTATTGTCACGTTGGACAGGTATACCTGTTGCTAAAATGCTAGAAGGCGAGCGTGACAAACTACTTAAAATGGAAGATGTACTACACAAACGTGTTGTGGGGCAGGGGGAAGCGGTTGAGGCAGTATCTAACGCAATCAGACGTTCTCGAGCTGGCCTTGCGGATCCTAACCGTCCTATTGGCTCCTTCCTGTTTTTAGGCCCAACAGGGGTTGGTAAAACTGAATTATGTAAAGCGCTAGCCGGTTTCATGTTCGACACCGAAGACGCCATGGTGCGCATTGATATGTCGGAATTTATGGAGCGCCACTCTGTTGCTCGTTTAGTTGGGGCGCCCCCTGGCTATGTTGGGTATGAAGAAGGTGGCTATTTAACCGAAGCAGTACGTAGAAAGCCTTATTCTGTAATTTTGCTCGACGAAGTAGAAAAAGCACACCCTGATGTTTTTAATATCTTGCTACAGGTATTAGACGACGGTCGCTTAACCGATGGGCAAGGTCGCACAGTTGATTTCAAAAACACCGTAGTGATCATGACATCCAACTTAGGTTCTGACATTATTCAAACGCAACATGAAGAAAGTCAGTACGAAGAAATGAAAGCGTCAGTGATGTCGGTGGTAGGGCAGCATTTCCGTCCTGAGTTTATTAACCGAGTTGATGACATTGTGGTATTCCACCCACTTGGCAAAGACGAAATTAAATCTATTGCTAAAATTCAACTAGCAGCACTTCGTGCTAGGTTAGTGGAAAAAGGGTACAAGCTTAATTTATCTGGGGCTGCTATGGATAAACTCGCTGATGCTGGCTTCGACCCTGTATATGGTGCGCGGCCACTTAAACGGGCGATTCAGGTTCATATAGAAAATCCACTCGCACAAAAGTTACTTTCAGCTGATTTGGTACCAGATTCTGTTATCAGAATAGATGTAGATAACGAAAAGCTAGTGATTTCAAATCAGTGATTAATTAGCTTATGCCGCAGTAATAAGCGTGTAGATAAAACAAAGCCACACATCTTGATAGAGAGTGTGGCTTTCTTATACGTGAAAAAAGTTAACGAACGTAATTAAAGACCATCGAGCAGGCTTTGTGCTTCAGTGCGTTTAAAGAAAGGCCGTTTCACATTTACCGCAAAGGTTAATTCTTCTTTTGCTTCTTCAATTCTGCCTAACTTAGCCAATGTATAACCAAGGTGATAGCGAATGTTAGGATCATTGGCATCTCGGGCAAAGGCGTCGCGTAGCATTTTGAGGCTTGTTTCATATTGCCCTTGTTGTGCTTTTAACCAGCCAAACGTATCAAGAATTTTCGAAGATGAGGGGTCGAGTTCATAGGCTTTGATGATATAGCTTTCAGCACTCTCCGTTCCCATTTCCATTGCCATAATAGCTAGCCTATTGTAAGCCTGTGCTGGACTTGGTGTTTCGGGTATTTTTACTAGCTCATTATATAGGGCTGTTGCTGCGTCAAAATCACGTATGAAATAGAGATATTGAGCAAGTAAGCTTTTGGCCAGAAGGTTTTTTGGGTTTTGCTTGATAATTGCCTCTGACTCTTCAATGAATGTATCTACATAGCGCTCATTAAGGGCGTAGTTGTAAATAGCGATTAGCGGCGGTGCGAAATCTCTATCTAGTCTAAGGGCTCGTCGATAAGCCTCAAGGGCTTGTTCATCACGTTCTTCAGCTGTCAAAGCTCTGCCTTTCAGCAACCAATAATTGGCATTGCCCTGCTGTGTAGTTGCGATAGACGCCAGTAACACGTTTGCATCATTAACTTTATCTAATTTCAATAAAAGTCGTACATGAGCAAGGACTATAATTGAAGAATCTGGTGCAGCTGATTGTGCCTTTTCCATTGCTGCCAGCGCTCTATCTTCTTCATTTATTAGCAATAGTTGGTCACTCAAACGAAGTAACCTAGTGGCGTCTTGCTGTATAAAGTTCTCAACAATATTTAGCGTTTTTTTCGCGTTCTCATAATCTTTTAACGCAATTAACAATCCGGCTTTACTGAGAAGGTAATCAGGATTGTCGAATTCATCTTTGATAAGTCTATCTAAATGATATAGAGCGCTTTTACTATCACCTTCACGTTGGTAAATAGCGACTAACCGCTCCTTGGCGGCTATGTTTTGCGGGTTTAGCGTAAGTATATCAATGTAAATTTGCTTGGCTTCTTGTGTACTACCAAGACGAGTCAAATTGTGTGCTTTAAGTAGCAGTGTTTCGTTATGCTTTGGCGATAGAGTAAGCAGTTCTTCAACGAGTTGTGATGATACGTCTAGGTTCCCCAATCTGCTTTCAGTAGCAGCCAAATTGAATTTTGCAGGAAATAACGCGGGGTTAATTGCCAATGCTTTTTCAATTTTCGATTTGGCTTCTGCTAATTGCCCCTGCCGTATAAGAATCCCCGCTTGTAAATTATAAACTTCAGGATCCTCTGGGAACTTGTCTGCAAGTAGGCCAGCGCTGCGAAGTGCTTGGTCGTAACGTGAGGCTTGAAGGTTCATTAACGCGTAGGTGAAAAGATAAGAAGGGCTGTCTTTATACCTAGAAAAATTTTGTTCGAGGATCGCCAAGGCTTTATCCTGCTTACCTCTTGCCGCCATCAATCTAATTTTAAAAAGCTGTAATTTACTTTCCGAGGGGTGTCGTATTTCTAGTTGCTGCAACAACCTTTCAGCTTTAAAGGCTTTATTCTGTTTTATAAACAAATCGCCTAAAATAAGTGCCGAATCAGGATTTTCCAGCAGTACATCCTGATAACGCTCTAACAAAAGTAGGGCTTGCTTACCTTGTTGCGTAGAGAGATAAACCTGAGACAGCATCATTACAGCCTGAATGTCATCAGGTTCATTTTGTAGGTAGCTTGTGAAGTCCTTCGCTGCCTTTTCCATATTGTTATTGAAAAAGTTTGTCAGCCCGCTTATGTACAGCAGCATAGGTTGAGAGGCAATTATTTCAGGATCTAATTGACTCATAAACTCATTGAGCTGAAGTAATTGTTCATTGTCGATGGCTGTTTCGGTATTACGGCTTTGCAACCAACTATTTAACAAAATGGCGAGAGGGTCGTTGGGCGTATCTTCAATAATTTCATCGACAAATAGCTTCGCTTGGTCATAGTCTTTAGCTTGTAGATAAAGGTCAACAAGATTCCTAAGTGCAATAGGATCTTCGCGGTTAAATGATAGTGCGGTTTGCAGGTATTCAGTAGCCGCTTTGGTATTTCCCTCGCGATAGGCCAATTGGCCTTTTAAGCGCCAAGTAATGGCATTTTCTTTTTCTATATTCTCGGCGTCATTAATAAGTTTACGAGCCAATGATAAATTATCTCTTTGAAGCGCAATAGAAGCCAACCCATTAATAGCAGGAACGTAGCGAGGGGTATCAGAAAGTATTTGTGAATAATCAGTTTCGGCACACGTTAGATCATCTAGTCGTATACATGCTGTGGCGCGTATTTGCAGCCAAGCTCGGTTGCTTTCCTTGGTGAGTTTACTGGTTTGATTAAAGTTGACGATGTCTGTGTATTTATTGAGAAAGAGCCAAGTATTGCCCAAGGGCTCGGCGAGCAGGTTTATGTCTGCTCCCATCTCTATTGCTTCTACAAACTCAAGTTCTGCTGCATTTAAATATCCGTTAATGAGTAGTATTTTTCCCATTAGGATTTTGGCAGCTAAGTTCTCGGGGTCTTTTTTTAAGCTATTTTTCAGGTGAATATAGGTTTCGTTATACTTATCTGCGTTAAATGCAGTAAGTGCTTTTTCATAATCCTCCGAAGTCGTAGCATGAGCGATGCTTAAAAAACTTCCTGCAAATGCCGATGCCAATATTGCCGAGGCCAATGTAGAACGCCAAATACGCGAACGTCCAGTTCCTAAATTCATTATTAAATTATCCTGCTAACTGCCATAAAAAAAGGTGGCCAAAGCCACCTTCTAAAGATACGTGTTTTTTTTCTATTTTGAAACTATTACGCAGTGCGTTTTCTACGCCATATAAGAATAGCAAAACTCATTAGCATCAAGCCAAAAACGCCAGGCTCATGAACTTCAGCAACGGGGGGCGGAGTGCCCTCAGTAAAATCAATAGAGGTAATTTTAAATCCATCATTGTACATTGAAGCACCATCTACGCTGCCAAACAC
Source organism: Alteromonas sp. 38 (assembly GCF_902506055.1). Taxonomy (NCBI): domain Bacteria; kingdom Pseudomonadati; phylum Pseudomonadota; class Gammaproteobacteria; order Alteromonadales; family Alteromonadaceae; genus Alteromonas; species Alteromonas sp. 38. The sequence goes on along the minus strand of NZ_LR733300.1, from coordinate 3,036,913 downwards.
AGTGTTATAGGCGCCAACTAACCAATACTTCGCTGAGTTAACTAATTCTAGCTCGCCAGTAGTATAGCTGTACGACCCAGTTTTAGTAATATTGAATGACCCTGAAACCGCACCAGTAATGATTTCAGACCAGCTGCTGGACTCGCCTTGGAGTAACCCTAGCTGGCTATCATTTAATGCAGCAATTGAAACTTGTTGGTCAGTGCCATTGTTGTTTGCCCAGCCAAAGTCAATGTTATCAAGTGTTACATCAGAATCGAAAGAGAACAATACGAAATCAAAGTCAGCGTATGCAATTCCGGCAGCTGTGTCTTCGCCATTCCAGTAGTAGTTATCAATAGAGTGGTTGGGGCTAGTTGACCCTTCACCGTCCTGATTCAAAACACCATAGCCGTAGAAGCTAGATACTTCGTAGGGCGAAGCCGTTTTCACTATTTGGTCGAAGTCTTCAGGATCTAAGCTATTACCTGTATCAGACCAACCGGTAAGCGTAATGTTTACACCACCTATAGTTACCCCAGTAGCAGAAGTTACTACAGACTCGTCAAAATCAGTCAAATCGTAATAGCCTTCAGCAAGAGAGCTGTCAACAGGGTCAGTTGTGCCGCTATATCTATCGCCTCGACTACCGCCTGCAAACGCAGGTGCGCTTAATGTTGACAAAACCACTAAGGATACTAAAGCTTTATGTAAATACTGCATGGCTATACTTCCACTTTTAAACTGAAATTTTACTATTAGTAACCAGTTAATGCATTATTTGTGCCATATTTTTATGTTTTTGTTTTTTTTGGTTTTTATTTTTGAGTCTTACGCTTTTTGGGCTAAGTAGTAAAAAAAACTGACAGGTAATACCTGTCAGTTTTGAACTAAAGTAGCGCTTTTTACGTAAGCGCCATTCAAAGCTGTTTTCTACGCCAAGCGACAAGAAATACACCTGCGAGCAATAAGCCTAACGTGGTTGGCTCACTGACTTCAGTTGAGGGGGCCGGTGGACTCTCATTTGCTACAGAAAATCCAACTGATGAAAGCTTAAAGGCATCATTTCCAATATAACCTCCGATATTTTCAAAAACGGTATTATAAGCACCGATTAACCAATACTGGGAAGTGTCTGAAATATCGAAATCTGCCCTATGTTCTACATAGTCACAATTTTCTATATCATAAGAGGCAGTTGTCAGTGCATCAGCAACGATATCGCTCCAGGTTTGACTGCCTGAGGTTAAACCTGAAATGGAATCAAGTGCGGCGACAGATACTTGGGAGTCGCTGTTGCTGTATAGCCAGGAAAAGCTTGCCCCTGTTACAGAAACAGCTTGGTCGAATGACAACAAAACGAAATCGAAGTCTGTGACGTTTCCGTTTACTTTATTTACATTATCTATCGCGTGATCGGGGCTATAGTAAGTTTCCCAATCATCATTTGTTACACCATATCCATAGTAGTCAGATATTTTTTCTAACTTCGCATCTACAACAAGGTCATCGTTTTTACCGTAGGTGTCGGACCAAGCGGAGACAGAAATGTTTACCCCGTTAACCGAAATGGTGCTATTGAGAGGATCTGTTCCTGATTGAACGCCATCATCAACGAGGTCATAGATATTCTCGCCTAACGCAGATTCGCATAAATCGTTGTTAGATGAGCTGTTATTTGAGCTGCACCCTGAGTAGTCGGAATTATGCCATTTATTAGAACCTGCTTCAGCAGTGGAAAGTGGCAATAGGGTTAAACCAATAAAGCCCGCGGTAAGTATTGATACATTAAGCAAACGCATTATAACTAGACCTTCTTTATCTATATAAAAGGTGTAGTTCGTACGATATTTAGCTCTTCTTTTTACAGGCAGAGTAGATTTCGTGAACTTCAACATGATAGATGTATGATAACTGAACAGGTGATGTGGTTAGGTATATTAGCCTATACCTAGTTATTTATATGTGCTTCAGTGGTGCGGTGAATGTTATCTATGCGCCAGCAATGAACTATGAAATAATTAACACAGTTATTTATGTATATATGAGGACTTATGTCTGAACAAAAGCGAAAAGGGATTTATCTTCTTCCCAATCTACTAACCACTGCTGGTCTATTTTCAGGCTTTTTTGCAGTAGTGTCTTCGATGACAGGAAGGTTTGAAGCAGCAGCGGTAGCTATATTTGTTGCTATGATTTTTGATGGATTAGATGGCCGCGTTGCGCGTATGACGAATACGCAAAGCGATTTCGGTGCTGAATATGACTCAATGGCTGATATGGTGTCATTTGGTATGGCGCCGGCGTTAGTGGCATACAACTGGGGCTTAACTGAGCTCGGTAAGTTCGGTTGGTTAGCTGCCTTTGTTTATGTGGCAGGTGCTGCTTTACGTTTAGCACGATTTAATACGCAGGTTGGTATTGCCGATAAACGCTTCTTCCAAGGCTTGGCTAGCCCAGCTGCAGCAGCAGTAGTTGCTGGCTTAGTCTGGGTAGGCGTTGAATATGATGCTGTAGGTACAGACTACGGAATTGTAGTGGCGTTAGTTACTGGTTTCGCTGGCCTACTAATGGTGAGTAACTTCAAATACAATTCATTTAAAGAATTGAATTGGCATGGGAAGGTTCCTTTCGTAGGGCTGCTTATTGTGCTACTTATATTTGTAGTGGTAGCAACAGAGCCTGCTTTAGTACTCTTTATTGTGTTTTCTCTTTATGCGCTTGCTGGCCCAATCAATACATTTAGAACCGTCGATAAAGTTACATTGAACGACGTAGTAGGTGAGCAAGAAGAAGATGCAGACTTTGATGCTGATGCTAATAGTGCGACCGATACTGTTGATAGTAGCGAAGGGCAGCAAGACGAAGAGTCGTCTAATAAAGTGTAAAAACACGCCTTTCAGTCATTAATAGTGATGAGTTAGTTGTATTAATATACCAAACGACTAAAAAGCGACCTTCTAGGTCGCTTTTTTTATGAATTATTAAAAAGAGGTTGACCTTGCCTCAGAAATCTCTAGAATGCGCATCCGCTTCGACAGGAAAGTAAAATAACTTACACTGGCAAAGCAAGTCACTACAACCTCAAAGGCAGTACTGGCAAGGTTTACAAGGAAATGCTTTTGAAATTAATTTTTTGAAAGTGTTGACATGAAAACCGAAGCGCGTAGAATGCGCGCCTCGCTTCAAGGAGTTGGCAACAACACTGGAAAAGCAGTTTTCATTAACTCTTTGGAGTTAACAACGATTCGGAAAGAAATTTACGAAAAACGTTGACACTGAAAACGAAGCGCGTAGAATGCGCAACCGCTTCGAAGAGAAGCGCTCATCGAAAAGGCAATGGCTGTTCGGGTGAGGTGGGGAAGTCTAAGCAACTATATGTAGTGTTAGTCCTCCTTGCGCAAAAACAGAATGCTTCGCATTATGATTTTTGCACGATAGTTCTTTAACAATTTATAACAAGACAATCTGTGTGGGCACTCATTAAGAGTGTCACACAACGACGATTCATATTCGATATATTTAATTGAAGAGTTTGATCATGGCTCAGATTGAACGCTGGCGGCAGGCCTAACACATGCAAGTGTTCTTTAACAATTTGGAAAGCTGATATTTAATTAGTAAATCAATCAAAATTTGAGTAATTGAGAAGTCGAAAGACGTACTTACTACTCTACTTGACTTGAATTGCTTGTTATCAATCTTTATTTGATAGCAAGGCAATTTCACGATTAGCTTGTCATGCATACAACTGAGTTAGATCTCATCTAAGTCCTGATTTCAAAAGGCGGGAGAGTTCTTCGCTCAATCATTGTTTTAATATTCTTATTTATAAGGTTATTAGTGCAATGGGCGAGGTAACAGTTTCTAGTCGACTAAATCGACGAGTAAGCGAAGGCACATACTTTTAGTATGTAACTGAGCGAACGAGGAAAATTTAGGAAGAATAGGAAGTGTTAACGAAGGCCATTTGGGGTTGTATGGTTAAGTGACTAAGCGTATACGGTGGATGCCTTGGCAGTTAGAGGCGATGAAGGACGTGTAAGTCTGCGAAAAGCTGTGGTGAGCCGACAAAATGCATTTGAGCCACAGATGTCCGAATGGGGAAACCCACCTATTTATAGGTATCGTTACATGAATATATAGTGTAACGAGGCGAACGAGGGGAACTGAAACATCTAAGTACCCTTAGGAAAAGAAATCAACCGAGATTCCCCTAGTAGCGGCGAGCGAACGGGGATTAGCCCTTAAGCAATTTTGGATTTAGTGGAAGCCTCTGGGAAGTGGCGCGATACAGGGTGATAGCCCCGTACACGAAGAAACCATTGTTGTGAAATCGAGTAGGTCGGGACACGTGTTATCTTGACTGAATATGGGGGGACCATCCTCCAAGGCTAAATACTCCTAACTGACCGATAGTGAACCAGTACCGTGAGGGAAAGGCGAAAAGAACCCCTGTGAGGGGAGTGAAATAGAACCTGAAACCGTATACGTACAAGCAGTGGGAGCGTGACTGCGTACCTTTTGTATAATGGGTCAGCGACTTATATTTAGTAGCAAGGTTAAGCGAATAGCGGAGCCGTAGCGAAAGCGAGTGTTAACTGCGCGTTTAGTTGCTAGGTATAGACCCGAAACCCGGTGATCTAGCCATGGGCAGGTTGAAGGTTGAGTAACATCAACTGGAGGACCGAACCCACTAACGTTGAAAAGTTAGGGGATGACTTGTGGCTGGGGGTGAAAGGCCAATCAAACCGGGAGATAGCTGGTTCTCCCCGAAATCTATTTAGGTAGAGCCTCGGACGAATTCCATTGGGGGTAGAGCACTGTTAAGGCTAGGGGGTCATCCCGACTTACCAACCCTTTGCAAACTCCGAATACCAATGAGAACTATCCGGGAGACACACGGCGGGTGCTAACGTCCGTCGTGAAGAGGGAAACAACCCAGACCGCCAGCTAAGGTCCCAAAATATTGCTAAGTGGGAAACGATGTGGGAAGGCATAGACAGCTAGGAGGTTGGCTTAGAAGCAGCCACCCTTTAAAGAAAGCGTAATAGCTCACTAGTCGAGTCGGCCTGCGCGGAAGATGTAACGGGGCTAAGCAATATACCGAAGCTGCGGATACGTGTTTACACGTATGGTAGGGGAGCGTTGTGTAAGTGGATGAAGGTGGATTGAGAAGTCTGCTGGACATATCACAAGTGCGAATGCTGACATGAGTAACGATAATGGGAGTGAAAAACTCCCACGCCGGAAGACCAAGGTTTCCTGTCCCATGCTAATCAGGGCAGGGTAAGTCGGCCCCTAAGGCGAGGCAGAAATGCGTAGTCGATGGGAAACGGATTAATATTTCCGTACTTATATAATCAGTGATGGAGGGACGGAGAAGGCTAAGCAAGCTTGGCGTTGGTTGTCCAAGTGAAAGCAAGTAGGCCGAGAATTTAGGTAAATCCGGATTCTTAAAGCTGAGATGCGAGACGAGCTACTACGGTAGTGAAGTTGTTGATGCCCTGCTTCCAGGAAAAGCTTCTAAACTTATGATTATATGAACCGTACCCCAAACCGACACAGGTGGTCAGGTAGAGAATACTAAGGCGCTTGAGAGAACTCGGGTGAAGGAACTCGGCAAAATTGTACCGTAACTTCGGGAGAAGGTACGCCCTTGTTTGTGATAGGACTTGCTCCTTGAGCAGATGAGGGCCGCAGTGACCAGGTGGCTGGGACTGTTTATTAAAAACACAGCACTCTGCTAACTCGCAAGAGGACGTATAGGGTGTGACACCTGCCCGGTGCCGGAAGGTTAATTGATGGGGTTATCTTCGGAGAAGCTCTTGATCGAAGCCCCGGTAAACGGCGGCCGTAACTATAACGGTCCTAAGGTAGCGAAATTCCTTGTCGGGTAAGTTCCGACCTGCACGAATGGTGTAACCATGGCCACGCTGTCTCCACCCGAGACTCAGTGAAATTGAAATCGCAGTGAAGATGCTGTGTACCCGCACCTAGACGGAAAGACCCCGTGAACCTTTACTACAGCTTGGCACTGAACATTGAACCTACATGTGTAGGATAGGTGGGAGGCTTCGAAGCACAGTCGCTAGATTGTGTGGAGCCGTCCTTGAAATACCACCCTTGTACGTTTGATGTTCTAACATTGGTCCCTTATCGGGATTATGGACAGTGTCTGGTGGGTAGTTTGACTGGGGCGGTCTCCTCCCAAATAGTAACGGAGGAGCACGAAGGTTAGCTAATCACGGTCGGACATCGTGAGGTTAGTGCAATGGCATAAGCTAGCTTAACTGCGAGACAGACACGTCGAGCAGGTACGAAAGTAGGTCATAGTGATCCGGTGGTTCTGTATGGAAGGGCCATCGCTCAACGGATAAAAGGTACTCCGGGGATAACAGGCTGATACCGCCCAAGAGTTCATATCGACGGCGGTGTTTGGCACCTCGATGTCGGCTCATCACATCCTGGGGCTGAAGTCGGTCCCAAGGGTATGGCTGTTCGCCATTTAAAGTGGTACGCGAGCTGGGTTTAGAACGTCGTGAGACAGTTCGGTCCCTATCTGGTGTGGGCGTTGGATGATTGATGGGAGCTGCTCCTAGTACGAGAGGACCGGAGTGGACGAACCGCTGGTGTTCGGGTTGTCATGCCAATGGCATTGCCCGGTAGCTACGTTCGGAACGGATAACCGCTGAAAGCATCTAAGCGGGAAGCCGGCCCAGAGATGAGTCATCCCTGACTTTTAAAGTCCGGAAGGGTTGTTATAGACGATGACGTTGATAGGCAGGATGTGGAAGCGTTGTAAGGCGTTAAGCTAACCTGTACTAATTGCCCGAGAGGCTTAACCATACAACGCCCAAGAGGCTTTTTATNAGTGGCGCGATACAGGGTGATAGCCCCGTACACGAAGAAACCATTGTTGTGAAATCGAGTAGGTCGGGACACGTGTTATCTTGACTGAATATGGGGGGACCATCCTCCAAGGCTAAATACTCCTAACTGACCGATAGTGAACCAGTACCGTGAGGGAAAGGCGAAAAGAACCCCTGTGAGGGGAGTGAAATAGAACCTGAAACCGTATACGTACAAGCAGTGGGAGCCCCATCACTAAGTGCCTTTAGTGATGTGACTCACAAAGTGCAACCGTTTGATAAGCGTTAACGTTGACCTGCGAGGCAGCCAACGGTAAACCGCCAAAAATCAAGCAGGGTGCTTAGTGATGGGGTGACTGCGTACCTTTTGTATAATGGGTCAGCGACTTATATTTAGTAGCAAGGTTAAGCGAATAGCGGAGCCGTAGCGAAAGCGAGTGTTAACTGCGCGTTTAGTTGCTAGGTATAGACCCGAAACCAAGTCCGGAAGGGTTGTTATAGACGATGACGTTGATAGGCAGGATGTGGAAGCGTTGTAAGGCGTTAAGCTAACCTGTACTAATTGCCCGAGAGGCTTAACCATACAACGCCCAAGAGGCTTTTTATCTTGAGTGTTGTAAGACAAAGCTAATTAAAGCAACGAGAGTAGTAGTACTCAGTGCTCAAAGATTGATTACGTGAATATCAGAATTCCTAAATTGTTAATTATTAAAGTAATATGGACTAAATAAGTCGGTATTACGCAAACAAACGTTTGCAACCAGTTTTTCCTGGCAGCCATAGCGATACGGTACCACCTGATCCCATTCCGAACTCAGAAGTGAAACGTATTAGCGGCGATGGTAGTGTGGGGTTTCCCCATGTGAGAGTAGCACACTGCCAGGTCCCATTCGAAGAAAGCCCTTATCGTATGATAAGGGCTTTTTTTATGTCTAATAGAAAATAATATTAGCAGTTACGCCGTAGTAAAAAACTGAGCGTACTGCAGGTCCTCCTTGCGCGCTCATTCCAAAAAAGCATCATGATTCTGCACCCCGTGGTATATGAGCCATCGAACTCAGAAGTGAAACCTATTAGCGAAGGGGTGGCCCTCCACACTGCCATAGTTCGTTGTGAAGCAATCCCATTCGAAGAAATTGCTTCACAACGATTGCTTCACAACGAAGCCTATCCTAACGGATAGCCCTTTTTTTTATGCCTGTAAGAAAGTGAACAGGCAATAAAAAGCCCCGCAGGGCGGGGCTTAAACTATGCGACTATTAGGCTTAGTATTACTGGCCCATTGTCTTAATTTCTTCAAAATATCTACGGTATTCCATACGAGTAATAAGTTCGTTGCCATCTTTATCCATGGTCATGAAATCACCTTTAATACCTGCGTTTTCAATTTCACGTTTAGATAGTTCACCATCTTTATTAGCATCGGCTTCATCGAATCGCATATTCGCAGCATCCGTAACTTCTGTACGTAATGTTTCGTTCTTTTCACTGATCACAGCACCCGTTTCGTCCATGGCATCACCATGTTTCATTGAGTGTTGTGTGTCGCTAGTTTTCATTTCAGAACGCATTTCTTTATTTTGTTCACTAATTACATCGCCATCTGCGCCCATGGAATCCTGTTTAGCCATAGCGGATGTCTTGCTCATTGAATCATGGTTTGCATTGGCTTTCGTTTCAGAGCGGAGTTCTTTATTTGCTTCGCTAATCACATCGCCACCTGTTCCCATAGCCTCTTTCTCGTCCATGGGTTGGTGCGCGCTATTGGCTTTACAATCGTGGTTTGTTTTTTCTTTAACCACTAATTCGTCAGTAAACCTTTCAGGTTTCGCCTTAATGTAGTCAGTAAACTCAGAACGGTTAATCTTATCATCACTGTCTGTGTCTATTTTAGACATAGTCTCTTCAGTAATACTTCCCTTAACCTCTTCCTTGGAAAGCATGCCGTTGCCATTTGCATCTAGTGCCTCAAAGTCTGAGGTTATTCTAGATTCATGATGGGCAGCGAACGCGGAAGTAGACATTACTGCGCCAATAACCATTGCTAACGTTAGCTTTTTCATAATAAATTCCTTCTTTGCATGTGTAATGCTTTGGGTTAAATATGAGAAGTGAATGCCGAAACTGTTCACGGTATTGACGACAATCTAAAAGGCACGAAGGTATTTCCGTACTTCTACTCCTACATATCTTTATTCCTGTTTAGTAAATCACACTGTTTCATTCCTGATTTATTATTCATACTTTGTGCCAAACGTTAATATATTGATTTAAATGCACTTTTATTTATTTGCCTGAACGACATAGGTAAATAAAGTGTTAAAAAGACACAAGCTGTGAAATATATGCACTGTGTTACATAGCTCAGACATTCCCGCTTAAAAGCTCCATTCCCTTCTTAATTGGTTCGAGATTTAACCTTCCTGACTCTGAAATTTTCAATTAAATCAGTGTTTTAATTCGTAAGGTAACCAGAAGGTTTAATTTGAGATTTATCCGTAAGCTTTGTTCAATCAATACGGCCCAAAGCTAGGGGATAAGGAATGTTTTCAACAATGCTTAGTAAAAATATTAATAAAAAACCCACAGAGAAGCTTTTTAACTTTTACCAGGATTCTTCACTTTCGCGCATGATTAATTTTCTCAATGAAGCAGTTGTCGTTATAGATGTTAACGGCACTATTGAAATGCTTAACTCTACATCCGCCTCATTACTGGGAATAGAAAAAGACAAACTGCTAGGGCATAATTTACTTGAGCTAGTTATAGATGATACGGGTAAGTCACAAACTTATGTTATTGAGAGCTTAGATGCAGGCCAAAGAGGTTTAATTTCCGCCCCTCCTATGGAAGTTAACCTTCAAGCAGACAAAGACAACCAAACACATGTGTGTGTTGAAATGTCGATATCAACGCTACCAGAAGCATTCTCATCGGCGAATACATTGTATCTTTGCATACTCCGCGACCTTACGCTTCACAAGGCAGAGTACGGTTCTCTATTACACAAAGCTAATACCGACTATTTAACAGGGCTAGCTAATCGTCATCGGTTTGCCGAATACCTTGATAAACAGTGGGATCTTTGCGAGCAAGACGATGTACCGCTAAGTATTATATTTATTGATATCGACCACTTTAAAGACTTCAACGACCAATATGGCCATATAGCGGGGGATAGATGCTTAAAGAGAATAGGGGAAACTATTTCGTTAAGCCTTCCTAATCGCGATACCTTAGCCGCACGCTATGGCGGTGAGGAGTTTGCCTTAGTGTTGCCCCGATGTTCAGCACAGACCGCCCAATTGTTAGCCATACGTATTAAGCGACATATATCGCAATTAAGTACCAGGCAGTTTGCGTTATCGCAAGAATCAGAGTTAACAGTAAGCATGGGTGTGGCAACGCAAATGGAGAACCGCTACAGTTCAAAAGAAGGTTTGTTGAACGCGGCTGATACATTGCTTTATCAGGCTAAGTCTCAGGGAAGAGATCAGATTTGTTTTTTGTGAAATAGAATGGGGCTTCCTCACGAAGCCCTAAATTTTTAAACTGGTTTTCTATTTATAATTTGTGGATCACACATGAACCGTTCGCCGGTTTGGGTATCGAAAACCCATACTTCTAAATAAATATCGTCTGCCACGTCGTTACCGTCATCAACACCAATGTGTATGCTGGCATCGGTCTTATCTTCTAAGGTTACATCACCAGGGCTGGTTGCGGTAACCCAACGAAAGGCGTAACGGTCATTTAAAGCGGACGAAAATTCGATATTCAATTTACGATTAGTATTGCCATCAAATGCAACTGCTTCGGGTGTGTAGCGATAGTAATAGCCTTCACCAATTTCCACATGTTTGGCATCGGCAGGCGGCACTTCATCCGGTGCCCAAAGCTGTAAGGTAAAGGTGGCCGTATTAGTCGTTTCAGTTGAATTTGTTGTTGATGTGGCTTCTTGTGCTAACGTTGAGAAAGAGAGTAGTACCGCAAAAAAAACAATGGCTTAAGCAATGTCTTACTATTTTTATATATTGACTTCATTTTTATTCCCTTCAAAAATTAAAAAATAAACACGCTACTTTTAGCGCATAAAAACTATATCAGTATTGTTTGGTGTATAGAATAAAAACAGGGAGGCTTAAGTAAGTCCTCAGATATTAAAGCGCATTTTAAACCAGAATTGGCAGCTAACAGCCGCCAATTCTATAAAATTAATTTTTCTGTTTATTAATGATTTGTGGATCTTGACTGGTATAAACGCTCGACTTAGGTGCTGTAACTAGTTTCATACAAATACTTTCTGTTGCTGAGTCTGAATCTACAAAGATAATAGTTTGCCCATCTTCAGTTATACTGTAAGTCAAGTCATTATCTAAATCACCAGATATGACTGGGCCCACGAATTGTAAATCGCTAGACTCTTTCTTCAAAGTATACATTATCATGCTACTGGACTCAGTTACTGTTACATTACCTGTTGCAGGGTTGCCTGAGGTATCATAAATAGCATATCGAGGTGGAGTTTCGTCCGTAAATACTGAAACCATAAACTGAAATATCGGTGTTGGATTAGACATATTTTATTCCTTTTATAAATAATCAAAGTAGAAAGGTTTGGTCAAAGTTTTTGCGTGAGCTTTCAAAGTACCATTTATTTTAGAAGTATTGTTAGTACATTGACTCGCAAAAAAATGCGGTAAAATTGCATCGGGGTGATAAGATTTTTCGACGATTTTCGATGTGGTAAGTTGAAGCTCATGACAAAGTAAACTTTTGCGCTCATCGGTAAAAATGTTTTCACTTCTAATAAATTGAGATAATATTTTTTTTGTTTTTAAATTATATTCTGTAAAGCTTGGCTCACGGGATTTTAATGAAGACTCAATAATTTCTGGGGTAATTGAGCGTATATATTTTTGAATTTGAGTAATAATTTCCCAGTGCGAATTCATTTGAAAGTATTCAATTAAGGGAAAAAGTATCCATTCTGCATTAGATGCAATTACCTTGGCTAATACCTGCTGAGCATCAATAGAGCTTTTAAAACTTGAATCACTTACTAGTAAAAGTGCTTCTATACGAAAAAAAGCCAATTGCCATTCACTGTTGTTAATATCTTGCGAGATCGCCTGTTTTACAATTATATAACTTTTCTCTAGTGTTGTGCCGTAGTTTTTTTTCAGCATTAACTTTTTAGCTAAGAGCGCTTTTTGAACAAGAACTGCAACATAAGGTTCAATGGCGGCAGCATTAGAACTATGAAGTATATATATATCTTCAAAAGCTTGTTCAGCATCCTCGTACAATCCATAAGCTTTTTCATATTCCCCAGTATGAACAGTAGCCGACGCTATCCACGACAGGGTATCGGCAGCATAAAGTTGAGCATCAAGATCATCAGGGTTTTGTTCAGCGATATATTGTTTGAGCTTTAGTGATGCACTGAAGTATTCAATCGACTTACCAAATTCAAAATTTTCATATTCAAGAGAGCCCAAAGAGTTTTGTGCGTAGGCCACTTCTAGCATAGCGTCAGTATTGTCTGGGGCTATTGCTAGCATACGTTCGCTATAAGCTAGGTAACGCTCGAATGCCGTTCTGGCTATGTCCATCAAACCATCGTTATAAGCAATGTGGCCCAACCAAAATGCGTTTGCCCCCGCCGCTTTAAGTAGCTCGAAGTGATTGGGTGCATCGCTCAACAGCGCCTTTATATGTACATCGGCTTCTTCGTAAGCTTCTTTCGCGGTGGCTACATCGTCTCTATAAAATCGTACTTCTGCCATAGCTTGCAGTGAAAGCGCATGTTGAAAACGCAATTCGAAACTCGCTTTTGGCGGGCTAATGGTAAAAAATCCATATTCACTCGTTTGCTGAGCTTGTTCAACATAACTCAGTGCTTGTTCGCTGATACCTTCCAATAAGTCCATACGTTTTACGCTACGTAGTTTATTGGCAAAGTCACCTATCATATAGCCCATTAAATTTTCAGCTTCTAATCGCTTCCTTTCGGCCAGTTGTTGCGATTGCTGACTTTGTAGCATGGCACCAAATGAAACTACGGTTAAACAAGCAAGGGCTGCAAAGGTAACCCCGCGAATAACCCGTTTGCGTTGCACCGTTTTCTGTGACGCCCGAATGAGCGCTAATTCGTCATTCGTCAGTGTTAAGCTAGTGTCGGCGTTTAACGCCAAAGCATCAGTTAAGGGCTTACCTTGTGTAAGTAAAAACGCCTTACTTTTGTTATCTTGCAGCCATTGTTTGGTTTGTTGTTCTAATCTGCCTTTGCTTACCAGCGCGCTTTGGTGTTGTTGAATCCAACCTTGTACTCGCTGCCAGCGCCTAAGGACGGCTTCATGCGCCACTTTAAAGCAGGCTTTGTCTTGATAAAGGTGCGATACAAATAACCGATGCTCTACCATTAGCTCGACAAAGTTTTTCTCGTTATCGTTACTAAGCTCACTCCACAATGCGGTGCGGCTGGTTAAGTTACTGCCATCTTGGGTAAGCGTTACAATTAGAGGAAGCACGCGGTCGAGTGCAGTTTTCACTAACGCCGGCATCTGTTGGTAAAGCTGTTCAGCTTTGTGGCCAATTGCGCCTTCTATACCGCCCAACTGTTTGTAGGTACTAACTTGCAGCAAGTTGGCTGTTCGCTGCAAGTACAGTTCTTGTAAGGTGTATTGTAATAATGGAAGACAGTTGGGTTCTGCCGCGGCATCGGTAAGTATAATGTCGTCTAACGTAACATCGGTATGGTTATCTTCTTCCCACTCTAGCCCTGCGGCAATAGCTGGAAGGCGTATCATTTGGCTTAATTCACTGGCCGAAGGGGGCGTAAGGTCGAAATGTGCTCCACGCTCTTTATTTTTCATTAGGGTGGGGTAGGCAGCTAAGTGATGGTAAAAATCATTCCGACATACTAAAAGCATTAAAATGAATCCACTTTCTGCTAATGCTTCAAGCAGCGTAAACACCGCTTCCTTTTGGGTACTATCAACATGGTTAGTGGCCAAATAGGCTTCAAGGCGATCGAGTACTATTACATAGCAAGGGAAAGCGACGTTATTGTACTGGCTTGCAGTTGTAAGTTTAGTTTTCGCTAAATGAATAACCGGCTTAGGGTCGCGTTTCAGTTTTGCCGCTAATGAATCGGCACTTTCCCCTTCAAACAACGGGGCATCGTTGATATCCCAATCTAACATACAGGCGGCAAGTTCTTCCACAATCTGTGCCGTCTGAATATCTGCAATATCAATACTGGCGTAATCGATGGCATGAACACCATTGGCGCCCTTGTTGTTTAATAACCTAGGTAATAAACCTGCGTGCACTAACGAGCTTTTACCTGAACCGCTAGGGCCGATAATAAGGGTAAAAGGGCGTTTTTTGGTAAATTGATCCGAAAGCCTAGCCAGTAAATTTTTTACTGCCGCATTTCTACCGTAATAAACTTGGCTTTCTTGTTGCGTAAACGCGGTTAAGCCAGGGAACGGAGATTGACCCTGCCAATCGGTTTCGGCGGCACGTGTTTGTTCATCTTCTAAAAACTGAACATCGGCAATAACCCGATAACCTCGTTTACGTATGGTTTCTATAAAAGAAGGGGCACTGGCTTTATCACCTAATGCTTTACGTAATTGGGTTATGGTTTTATGAATAGGGTTATCGCCAACGGGCGCGTCTGGCCAGCACTGGGTAATAATGTCGTCGGCGCTAACCACTTCACCCGCTTGCTGACACAATAGCAATAGAACGTCCATTGCTTTGGGTTCAACGGTGCGCTTCGTTTTACCTAATATAAGGGTGTTTGATGCTGGCTCTACTTGCCAGTCGCCCAAATAAAATTGCTTCAACATGTATTCAATTTGCTCAAAAGAAACCAATCAGAACAAACTTAACCTACTTTAGTTGTAAGGTAAACGAGTTACGCTGAGCTAGGTACTACATCGGGACTATAAAAGTTAGCTAAAAATACCTTTAAATTTAATAATATAAAAAATATTAATAAAAAGTGAAATTTGATCTTCACCCCCTAGGTCTATACTACTACACGTGCCTACCGCACGTTAAAACCAGACTTATACATTTGAGGGTAGACAAAATGAAACAAATTAAAAAATCTTCTGTTGCTACGGCACTCGGTGCGGTTGTTATTGGCTCGTTAGCATCTACGGTTGCTATGGCTGAAGTTAACCCATTTTCAATGCAGTCATTAGAATCTGGCTATAGCCAATTCGCTGCTGAAGGTAAATGCGGTGAAGGCAAGTGCGGTGGTGATAAAGCGGCAAAATCTGCAGATGGTAAAGCAACCGAAGGTAAATGCGGCGAAGGTAAGTGTGGTGGCGACAAAGCGGCGAAAGCAACCGAAGGTAAATGTGGTGAAGGCAAGTGCGGCGGCGACAAAGCAGCTAGCATGGCTGAAGGTCAAATGGAAAAAGCCAAAGAAGGCAAGTGTGGTGAAGGCAAGTGCGGTGGCGATAAAGCAGCTAGTATGGCTGAAGGTAAAATGGAAAAAGCCAAAGAAGGCAAGTGTGGTGAAGGCAAGTGCGGTGGCGATAAAGCAGCTAGTATGGCTGAAGGTAAAATGGAAAAAGCTAAAGAAGGAAAATGTGGTGAAGGTAAATGCGGTAGCATGTAACGCTACGGCAAGTGCAGTATAAAAAGGCCGTCATTCGATGGCCTTTTTAGTGTGAAATTGGGGTGGAATAATGAAGCATATTCAAGGTGCAGGTTTAGGTTTTCGTCGCGAGATGTTAGATGAAGTGTTACCAACACTGCCTAGCGAGGTCGACTTTTGGGAAGTTGCGCCCGAAAACTGGATCCCTTTAGGGGGAACATACGAACGCCAGTTTGCCCAAAGTATTCAACAAGCGCCTTTCACCACTCACGGGTTGTCCCTTTCTATTGGTAGTAGTGATAAGCTTGATGTCGAATTCGTTAAAACCGTAAAGCACTTTTTAGACACCCACAATATCGATTTATACAGCGAGCACTTAAGTTACTGTTCTGGTAACGGGCATATGTACGATCTCATGCCAATACCGTTCACAGAAGATGCAGTTAAACATGTGGTAGGCCGCATAAAGCAGGTTCAAGACATTATCGAGCGGCCATTGGTGCTAGAAAATGTGTCTTATTACTTGGCGCCTGGGCAAGAAATGTCTGAACTAGATTTTACCAATGCGGTATTAGCTGAGTCAGGTTGCGCGTTACTGCTCGATGTAAATAACGTTTATGTAAATAGCATCAATCATAAGTATGACGCTTACGATTTTATAAACCGCTTACCTAGCGATAAAATTGTATATGGTCATATTGCAGGGCACTTTGATGAAGCCCCAGATTTAAAAGTAGATACCCATGGCGCCGATGTTATTGAGCCAGTGTGGGATTTACTAAAGCACGCTTATGAAACTCATGGTGTGTTCCCTACATTATTAGAACGTGATTTTAATATTCCCGCGATGGAAGTATTAGTAAAAGAAGTGCAGCGTATTAAAGCAATACAAGCCCAGTGTATTGCAAATCACCAAACCGTTTTCGCAGGGCAGTCTGCATGAGCGAGAATTTTAAAACCGTCCAGCAACAGTTTGTTAACGCAATTAAAGATCCAGATTCGTTTGAAACAAACAATGCTGACATTAAACGCCGCATGGATATTTATCAGTCCCTTTTTTTTAATAACATTATGGGTTTTATAAGCACAGGTTTTCCGGTGTTAAAGTCATTGGTAAGTGAAGAAAATTGGAATGATTTGGTGCGCGCCTTTTTTATTCATCACGAAAGCCGTTCACCGTATTTTTCAGACATTAGCAAAGAATTCGTAGAGTATTTGTCAGCAAACCCAGAACTCGCATTTCAATTACCTGAGTTCGCCGCTGAACTTGCCCACTATGAATGGCTAGAATTAGATGTCAGTATTCGAAAAACTCCTCATAAGGTGGTGTATTTTGAAGCGGGCGAACAGGTAATGAGGGTGAGCGTTTCCCCGCTGGCCACCATTGCTTCCTATACTTACCCTGTACATTTAATTGGGGTAGATTATATTCCCGAAAACCCCGCACCCGAGCAACAATTCTATGTGGTGTATAGAAATGAAGAACAGCATGTAGAATTTGTGCATTTAAATCCGCTTACAGCAGTTTTATTGCATACCATTGAACAGCACGAACAGGGCATAGGAATAGAGGTCTTAGGCGAGCAGCTTTGTAAGCAATTACACCACCTACCAGAACACACTGTGCTTCAAGGTATGCAGCAAATAGTAAGCGATATGCTGCAAAAAGGTATTTTGTTACCTAGCTGAGCAGTTTGCTGAACACTAAATCACCAGTTTTTAACTGGCACTTAAGTGCAGAAAGGCTAAAGTTGTACGCGAGTGTATAGCTTTGGCTGTTAAATGTTGGGAAAGTAGGCAATTGACTACAATAGCGCTGTCAATCCGGTCTGCTTTCGATTAACATTTACGACCATTTTTTTGTTAGTTAAATTGTTTAGGTAGTGCATATGGCAGACAATTCAGATTTCAAAGAAGTCTACAATAAGTGGTACTTTCTAGCTTCTATCGTAACTTTACTCGCGTTTCCGCTGATGCATATCATCTGCGGCTGGTTTACCTTCTGGTTATAACGCAGACATTCAAGGCATAATTGTGACTGCACAGTATATAAAATCAGTTGTTAAAACCGTTCCTGACTATCCAAAGCCAGGTATTTTATTCAGAGATGTTACTAGCGTACTAGAAGACCATAAGGCTTTCAGTAGTTGTATCGCATTGTTGCTTGAAGAATTCCAAGACATGGGATTCAACAAAGTAGCAGGAACCGAAGCGCGCGGATTTTTATTCGGCGCGCCACTGGCCATTGAGATGGGCATTGGTTTTGTTCCAGTAAGAAAACCCAACAAATTACCCCGTGAAGTGGTGAGTGAAACCTACGATCTTGAGTACGGTACTGATACGTTGGAAATTCACAAAGATGCTATCCAGCCAGGCGATAAAGTGTTACTTATCGACGACTTGTTAGCAACGGGCGGTACCATCGAAGCATCAGCAAAGCTAATCCGAACATTAGGCGGCACCATTGAGCATGCTGGCTTTGTTATCGGCTTACCTGAACTAGGTGGTCGTGAAAAGCTAACCGCGATGGGTATCAAAAGCTTCACGCTTTGTGAGTTCGACGGCGAATAAGGATAAAAATACAAGCAATGAGTTATCAGGTATTAGCACGTAAATGGCGCCCGGGTAAGTTTAGTGAACTCGTAGGGCAGGAACATGTTGTTTCAGCTATTTCGAATGCGTTAGATAACGACCGCTTGCACCACGCGTACCTATTTACCGGTACGCGAGGGGTAGGTAAAACCACCATTGCTCGTATATTTTCCAAGAGTTTAAACTGCGAAGAAGGGCAGGGGTCTAACCCTTGTGGTCAATGTAATACCTGTAAAGAAATTGAGCAGGGTAATTATGTTGATTTGCTTGAGATTGATGCGGCTTCACGCACGAAGGTAGAAGATACCCGAGAGTTGCTTGATAACGTTCAATACAAGCCTACCCGCGGCCGGTATAAAGTGTACCTTATTGATGAAGTACACATGCTGTCTAAGCACAGCTTTAACGCGTTACTAAAAACGCTAGAAGAGCCACCGCCTCACGTTAAGTTTTTACTGGCCACGACCGATCCACAAAAGCTTCCTATTACTATTTTATCTCGTTGCTTGCAGTTCAATTTAAAAGCATTGTCGCGAGAGCAAATAGTTGGGCAGCTTAATCATATTCTAGAGCAAGAAACCTTACCCTTTGAGCCGCAAGCGCTAGCGTTGTTAGCCCGCGCTGCACAGGGGAGTATGCGTGATGCCTTAAGCTTAACCGACCAAGCTATTGCACAAGGTGGTAATGCGGTTAACGCCTCAGTCGTTACCGACATGCTAGGCTTGATGGATAAAAATCAGCTTGTGAAGTTATTGCATGCGGTGGTGAGTAAAACGCCAGCCGATGTTATGCGATTGGTTCAGGATATGTCGGAACAAGCACCAGATTACGATCATGTGCTTGCCGAATTAGGCAGTACGCTACATCAAATAGCGTTAACCCAATGGGTGCCTGAAGCCTGTAAATTAGAAACAACTTCAGCCAAAGCTATTTACCAACTTGCTAAATCAATTTCTGCTGAACAAGTGCAGTTGTTGTATCAAATTGCGCTGCAAGGAAGGAAGGACTTACCATTCTCATCAGACGGCAGGAGCGCATTAGAAATGACGTTAATGCGTATGATGACATTTGCACCCAGTACGCCTTTAGCTGATGCGCCATCTGAGATAGCCAGCGGAACGGTTGATAGTTCGTTGCCTATTGCATCGGCGGAAAAAAAAACACTAATTTCTGAGCAAGACGCGCAAAGCTCGACTTCTACCGCTAACTCTCTTTGTGCTAAAAGCGCAGGCGCTGGGTCATCGTCAGCCGATGAAGAGCTTTCCAGCAATGAACAAGATGCTCACAGTACAAATGTTCAAGATGCAGAAACTTCTACTGATGAAACTGAGCGCGCGGGAACTGACGAGATTTCATCTTCTACAAAATTACCAGACTTACCAGACTTACCAGATTTAGCCACTTCAAAGGGGCAAACCCCTGAACCAGAAGCCTCGGCTCATAAGAAAGAGCCGCATGGCGAAGTCGCTTCGCAAGAGGCAAAGCCTTCCCAGCCTGTAGCGCATTCAAAATATAGCCAGCCTTCAGATGCCAATCAGTCTGTAATAAATAATCAGCCTACAGGTAATGATCATTCTACAGGCAACGATCAGCCTACGGGTAGCAATCAACCTTCAGGTGAGCATGGCAAGCCAGTCAGAAGTTTGGCGTCAGAGCATAGTCCTTCAGATTCGGCCCCGTTTAATGATATGCCGCCAGCAGATGCATACATGGACGATGTGCCACCGCCTTACGATGATGATGAGTCGTCATTTATGCCGCCTGAATTTGCCGATGCTCAGCTGACAAATGCACCGCTATCTGATGAAAGCCCTGACACGCAATCTACACATTTTGCTTCGCAGCAAGCTGTTGATTCTGTGCCAGCCGCTACGCCCACACCAGAGGCACAGCTAACATCCACTGCTGATATGCTTGCGCTACGACAGCGGTTAAAGCAAAAACGTGATGAAAGCGCAGAACAAGCGGCGAAAAAGCCTGAAGCGACGAACGAAACTACTAGCTTTGTAGATAGAATGAGTAAGGCTTCAAGCCAAAGCTCTCCTGACCCTTCTAGTGAAGGCCAAGATGATAGGCAATCTAAAGGCACGGCTGACGACAGCAGTGCTCAACAAGAATCAACTACTGCACCGGCAACTGCGCCATCAAGCTCTGATACTTTAAATGCAAATTCAAATTTAGATGCTGGCTCGAACACGACTTCTGACGCTAGCATGCAAAACCAAACCGATATGCCCCCGTGGGATACTGGTATACAGCATAATGATGAGCCGTTTACTGCCAACGAGCAAGATACCCAATTTGATTCACCAATGCCTGACGCGGCGCAGTATGGCGGCAATAGCGAAACAGCTCGCAATGAGCCTCAGCCTTTAGAGCCTCAGCTTTTAGAACCTCAGTCTTTAGAACCAAGGCCAAGCGATACCCGTAATGAATTTAGTGGTGAGCCAGTAAATCAGTTCACAAGTCAGTATCAAGGTAAGCTAGCCGCTTATTTGGATGATGGTAGTAAGCTTGTTCACGCGAGCCAAATTGATAAGTGGAGCAATGACGTAGAGCAAATGCCTATTGCAGGTTTGCTTAAACAATTGGTGCTTCATGCTTCTTTTTTGCGAAATGATCAGGGTATAACGCTTGAAATTGATAACAGTCAGGCGCATCTACTAAAAGACAGTGCAAAACAACAGTTGCTTGATGTATTGCATCATAGTTTTGGTGAAGGGGAGAATATTACCATCACCCTTGGTTCGCCAAAACAAACGCCCTATGCGTTGCAACAAGACATTATTGCTATGCGCCAGGCGCATGCACAATCGGTGGTACATACCGACGAAACGATACAAGCGTTGTTATCAGCGTTCGACGCATCAATAGTGACCGACTCGGTTAAAGCGCGATAGCAACATTAACTAACACTAAGACAAAGTGAGAAAAGAATATGTTTAAAGGTGGAATGGGCAACATGATGAAACAGGCTCAGCAAATGCAAGATCGTATGCAGAAAGTGCAAGACGATTTGGCTAAGCTGGAAGTCACAGGTGAAGCCGGTGCAGGCATGGTTAAGGTAACCATGACATGTAATCATAACGTTCGCCGCGTAGACATTGACGACTCATTAATGGAAGACGATAAAGACATGATTGAAGACTTGGTTGCCGCTGCATTTAACGATGCCGTTCGCCGCGTTCAAGAAACCAGTAAAGAAAAAATGGGCGACGTTACTGGTGGCATGTCACTTCCTCCAGGCTTCAAAATGCCGTTTTAAGCCATATACCTCATATTTTTGAACCATAGCGATAACGAACGTTGTGGACTTAAATAGAGGGCAGTAAATGCTATACCTAAAAGCTCTGATTTTATCAGAGCTTTTTTTTACTTTAGCCTATTACATAGAGAGATTTACTGGCGCTATCTCCCCCCTGCATGGCCGTCTTACACTGCATGTGGTTGTAATAAATGTACGCAGGATTCACCAGTTAAAATCGAGATGCTTAACGACTTTTCCCCCGTTAAAAGTAAAGGTGAAAATAGACATTTACATTATCAGCGAAACTAAGATTCGAAGGAACGTAGGAGCATTTAAATGAACAATGGGGTCAGTATGCCTTTAGGCTTAATTAACACTGACTCCATCAAACTAAACTTCACCGGATTGGTCAGTACGTTCAGCATAAAAGGCTTTAGTTATGGTAGACCATCAGTAATAATACGCCCCATCTTAATCTTCAGAAATATCATCATTTTCATGCTGAAAAAAAGTATTATCCTGTCGGTGACGGTTTCTGTCATCGTAGCCATTACCCTCTTTGGCATTTCTACTCACAGGCTGTATAGCAAAAAGAAGTTATCTGTAGATCCTAAATTGAATGAAATTTCTGGTATTGAGTTCGATAAGAAAGGCTACTTGTGGGCCATTAATGATAGTGGCGACGATCCCAAGCTATATCGCTTAGATGACAATGGCGACATCACCAAAGAAGTCTTGGTTGCCAATGCTAAAAACATCGATTGGGAAGACATTACCCAAAACGACTTCGGGCACTTTTTCTTGGGCGACTTTGGTAATAATGATAACGATAGAAAATGGCTAACGATTTATAAAATAGAAAACCCTATCGATATTAAAACCGAGTCGACAAACGCTGAGATTATTAAGTTTACCTACCCTGAAATGGATGGGAAAACACCGGTTAAGCCGAATGATCGTAACTTCGATCTAGAAGCTTTTGTTGCGCTAGGGCGCCATCTTTATTTATTCACCAAAAATAGAACTGAGCCCTTTGATGGTATTACCAACGTATATAAAGTTGGCGATCACGCGGCTAATTTTGATGCCGAGTTAATCGACTCTTTTAAAACCTGTACTACCATGGAAAAACTGTGCTGGATAACGTCTGCAGCATTAAGCCCTGACAGAACTAAACTAGCGCTACTGGATTCCACCAGTATTTGGTTATTCGAAAACTTCAAAGGGGATAAATTCTTTTCTGGAGATATTTACCGCATTGATTTGGGGTTGATTACGCAAAAAGAGGCGGTCACTTTTAAAGACGACAACACTATTATATTTACCGACGAGAAATTTAAAGGTATTTTCGGCGGAAACGCCTATGTGATTAAACTCGATGAAGTGCATAAAAAGTTAATTCGAAAGGCAGTAAAGCCGAAAGAAAAAATAATTGAGTCAAACTAGCCTGTGGCCTACCTTTATTATGAGTGTGCAACAAGAACTTTTAGTGAGTAACATGCAAAGTTGTTTCGTAACCCGATTTAAAATGATAAGAAGTTTGTATGAAGTTTAGCCCGTTACTGAATGAATTAATTCAAGCGTTAACTTGCCTTCCAGGGGTAGGTAATAAGAGTGCCCAGCGTATGGCGTTTCACCTTTTGGAACGCAATCGTAAGGGGGCGATAGATTTAAGTAATGTACTGCACAACGCCATGGAGCATATTCATCACTGCAAGCGCTGCAGAACGTTTACGGAAGATGAGCTGTGCGAAATTTGCCGTCATCCAGAGCGCGAAGCCAGTGGCTTATTATGCATTGTTGAAAGCCCGCAAGATGTATTGGCAATCGAGCAAACGCTTAGTTATAAAGGCCAGTACTTTGTATTGATGGGGCATTTGTCGCCTATCGATGGAGTAGGGCCTGAAGAAATTGGCTTAAACGAATTGGAAACCCGTTTTAGTGCAGGTGGCATTAACGAAGTGATCCTTGCCACTAACCCGACGGTTGAAGGCGAAGCTACTGCACATTATATCGCTCAGCTTTGTGCGGCCCATAATGTTGAAGCGTCTCGTATTGCTCATGGTGTACCAGTGGGTGGCGAGCTCGAATATATAGACGGTAATACCCTCACTCACGCCTTTTCTGGTCGCCGCAAACTCTAAATTGCGGCGCTTCCCCAATAATATTTTTTCGCTTTGCGGTTGAAAACTGCTAGTTCGGCCTTACCTGTTTGAAAGTAACGTGATCCATTCAACGAGGAGATATTGGATTATGGCTGAAGCAGCCCATAAAGAAACCCACGGTTTTCAGACGGAAGTAAAACAACTTCTACATCTGATGATTCATTCTTTGTATTCAAATAAAGAAATCTTCCTACGTGAGCTTGTATCTAACGCTGCCGATGCAGCAGACAAGCTACGTTTCCGCGCACTAGAAAACGACAGCCTTTATGAAAATGATGGCGACCTAAACGTAAAAATTAGTGTAGATAAAGAAGCGGGCACGGTAACTATTGCTGATAACGGCATTGGTATGAACCGCGACGAAGTGATAGCCAACTTAGGTACTATTGCGAAGTCGGGTACAAAAGATTTCTTCAGTAAGCTATCTGGCGACAACGCAAAAGACTCACAACTGATTGGTCAGTTCGGTGTCGGCTTTTACTCTGCGTTTATCGTTGCTGATAAAGTGACTGTACGCACCCGTGCCGCTGGTGCAGATGCATCACAAGGCGTTGAGTGGATTTCAGAAGGCGAGGGTGAATTCACTTTAGCAGAAATCAACAAGCCTACTCGCGGTACTGAAATTGTATTGCATCTTCGTGAAGAGGAAAAAGAATTCGCTGATGATTGGCGTTTACGCTCAATTGTTAGCAAATACTCTGACCACATCAGCATTCCTGTAAAAATGTGGAAAGAAGAAGTGCCTGAAAGCGAAGGCCCTGATGGCGAGAAGACGCCAGCACAGCCAGGCGAGTGGGAACTAGTAAACAAAGCGACTGCTTTGTGGACCCGCGAAAAATCAGATATTTCTGATGAAGAGTATCAAGAATTCTATAAACACATTTCTCACGACTTTGCAGACCCATTTGCATGGGCACATAACAAAGTTGAAGGTAAGACTGAATACACAAGTTTGTTGTACATTCCTTCTAAAGCCCCGTTTGATATGTGGAACCGCGACCAAGCACACGGTTTGAAATTATATGTTCAGCGCGTTTTCATTATGGATGATGCCGAGCAGTTTATGCCTACGTACTTGCGCTTCGTTAAAGGACTTCTAGACAGCAACGATTTGCCGCTTAACGTGTCTCGTGAAATTCTACAAGACAACAAGGTAACTCAAGCATTGCGTCAAGGTTGTACTAAGCGCGTACTTCAAATGCTTGAGAAAATGGCGAAGAACGATGCTGAAAAGTACCAGTCATTCTGGAACGAATTTGGTAACGTGCTGAAAGAAGGGCCTTCTGAAGACCACAACAACCGCGAAAAAATCGCCGGTTTACTTCGCTTCTCATCAACCAATAGTACCTCTGATGCACAAACCGTGTCGTTGGCAGACTACATTGAACGCATGAAAGAAGGCCAAGATAAGATTTATTATGTAACGGCAGACAGCTTACAAGCTGCTAAATCTAGCCCGCACCTAGAAATCTTCCGTAAGAAGGGTATTGAAGTCTTGCTAATGGGTGAGCGCATTGACGAGTGGTTAATGTCGCACTTAACTGATTTCAACGAGAAGCAGTTTGAATCTATTGCGAAAGCAAACTTAGATTTAGGCGATCTTGAAGACGAAGACACTAAGAAAGCCCAAGAAGAAGCAGAAAAAGAAGTAGAAGGTATTGTTGAGCGAGCTAAATCAGCCCTAGGCGATAAAGTAGTAGACGTTAAGTTTACCCACCGTCTAACTGATTCTCCTGCGTGCATTGTTGCAGATGACAACGGTATGACCACACAGATGATGAAGTTGATGCAAGCTGCAGGACAGCCTGTGCCTGACGTTAAGTACGTATTCGAACTTAACCCAGAGCATTCTTTGGTTAAAACCCTAGCAGACACGCAAGACGAAGATTTGTTTAAGCAATGGGTTGGTGTATTGTTCGACCAAGCAGCATTGTCTGAACAAGGTAGCTTAAAAGACCCTTCAGCGTTTGTGCAAAACTTAAACACTTTATTAATGAAGTTAGCAAAATAAGCTTCAATATTAAAAGTTAATTAATATAAAACGGGCGTAATGCCCGTTTTTTGTTTCTAGGGTCTTTAAATCTATTTTGCACGTTAATTTATGCTATATTTTACCCGTTTAGCTAATTTCATTCGGTACGTTTGAAAGTAAGCAGTGAGTTAAGACCAAAGTCGGATTTTATAACGGGCCATAAGTAGTATATATATTCATCATAAGTGTTTAGTTTCCCTCTACAGTGGGGCTTATACTTGTCACTGTGGTGCTGAATGTGTAAAGTGCCCCAAGTAAAAAAGTTCAAAATCATAAGCGGAGAACGCACTCATGCGAATTATTCTTCTCGGCGCTCCTGGCGCGGGTAAGGGCACACAAGCTCAGTTTTTAATGGGCAAATATGGGATCCCCCAAATTTCTACCGGTGACATGCTTCGTGCTGCTATAAAAGCGGGTACGGAAATGGGCCTTGCAGCCAAGCGTGTAATGGATGAAGGTAAGCTAGTATCTGACGAAATCATTATCGGGCTGGTTAAAGAGCGTATTGCGCAAGACGATTGTAAAGATGGTTTCTTGTTAGATGGCTTCCCACGTACAATTCCTCAAGCTGATGCAATGAAAGAAGCGGGTGTTTCTGTCGATCATTGTATTGAGTTTGATGTACCAGATGATGTGATTGTTGAGCGTATGGGTGGCCGTCGCGTACACCCAGCTTCAGGTCGTGTTTACCATGTTGTTTACAACCCACCTAAAGAGGAAGGGAAAGACAACGATACTGGCGAAGACCTTATTATTCGTGATGATGATAAAGAAGAGACAGTTCGTAAACGCCTAGCAATTTACCATGAGCAAACCAAGCCGTTGGTTAATTACTATAGTGCTGAAGCTGATGCGGGCAACTGCGAATACCACAAGTTAGACGGCACACGCCCAGTAGATGAAGTGAGCGCAGAGCTTGCTGAACTTCTTGGTTAATTGTGCTTATTGATTTGTAAAGGCCGCAGTAGCGGCCTTTTTTGTTACTTGTATGTTATGAGCGAATAGCGTTTAATAATTGCAGAATAACTAATATAAACGTGGAGCTAACTCATGGTATTACCTATAACGGCGTTTTATGCCAGTCTGTTGGGGATTTGCTACCTATACCTGTCCTTTTTAGTGATAGGGGTACGTAGAAAAAGTCAAATTAGCTTGGGTGACGGTGGTAATGAAGACCTGAAAAGGCTCAGTCGCGCTCATGGTAATTTTAGTGAATATGTTCCTATTACCCTCATTATGGTCGCTTGCTTTGAGGCGAATACAGGGCAAGCTTGGGCGGTACATGCACTCGCATGTTCACTGTTATTCGGACGTATTTTCCATGCTTATGGATTAAGACATCATAGTGGAGCAAGCTGGCAGCGTATTGCAGGTATGATGCTGACGTTTTTGGCCATGTTAGTAGCGGCCATTGCCAACTTAATGCTAATTCATTTTGGATTGTGATTGCCTGACGTTCAGGCAATCACAGTGAGTGCTAGCGTTTAGAACCTAAACGTTGCTTTGGTATATACGAAGCGGCCGCGTGGATTGTGGATACTACCCACATAACCATAAAGGTCGCTATCGCCATCGCCAATAGCAAAAGGTGGTTCTTCATCTAGTACGTTGTTTACGCCAAGTACAAGTCGAATAGTGTCAGTCACGTTATAGCCACCTTGAATATCCACTAGCATTTGTGAATCGACCATACGGGATGTATTTTCTTCAAAATCTAACACGCCGTCGAAGTCGATATCCGGTGTATCTTCAAATTCACCCACAAAGCTAATATTCAAGTTAGCGTCAAACGCACCTTTGCTCCACGTTGTGCCAAACAACCAACGATGCTCAGGATACCCATACTCACCAGTGTAATCTAAACCGTCCTTTTCAAACTCGGTAAGATAAGACCAATCAATATTGAACTTAACGTCACCGTAGTCGTTTAGGGTAAGCATGTAGTTTGCACTTAAATCGATACCTGCAGCTTCTTGTGAAGACACGTTTTGGTAGGTATTAAATATCTTTTGGATAACCCCTAAACTAGCCCCGCCTTGTGGATCTAAACGTACGCAAATTTCACTGTCTTGGTTATTACACTCAGTGTCGTACACCAAACCAAATTGCTGCTCATCAATTTTGTTATCTTGAGTGATACTCCAAATATCAACGCTTAAACCTAACTCTTGAGTAGGTGCCCAAATAGCGCCCACATTCCAAGATTCAGACTCTTCCGCTTCCAAATCTGGGTTACCCGCAAATTCAATATTGTAATCTAATGATTCGCAGTCTAGGCCTGTTGCTTCACAGCGGTACCTATCCACAAAGAACACGCTCTTCTGCGAAGGACCTAAACCTACTTGTGCCAATGACGGTGCTCTGAACCCTTGTGCCCACGAGGCACGAAGGGTAACTTCATCGCTTGGCGCCCAGCGTAACGCAACTTTCGGGTTAGTGGTGTTACCAAAGTCGCTGTAGTCGTCGTAACGACCCGCCAATTGAAGCTCTAGTTGATCAGAGATCGGAATTGATAATTCTAAATAGGCGGCGTATTGGTCGCGCTCTGCGTTAGCAGAAACAGATTCAGTACCAAAAATAAGCCCTTGCTGGAATTGAATGTCAGGAATGTCTGATACTTGCTCTTCACGGTACTCTATACCCGCTGCCATCATGACCATTTCATCGCCTAACGCAAACGCTTCGCCAGTAATGTGAGCATCGAAGCTAGTCATGCGTGATTCACCTCGGCGAACCAAGCTGGTGGTGATGGCATCAATAACTTCGGGTGAGTTAGTTACACCACCGAAAGGATTGTAGTTACCTAGGTCAATTTGTTCTTGTAGCCAATCTACGCGAACCCAACCCTGCGATTGATCGCCGCTTTGTTCAGAACTACTTCTACCCTTTTGTACAGATGCTTCCCAGTCGTAGTCAAAAATTTGGCCTCGTAAGCCTGCCACAAACCTAAGGGTATCGGTTTCAATATCCCAGCGTCTGGCACCCGCATCAACCGGGCGGTAACGGCCAATATCAATATCTTGCCCGAAAGGGTTATCAGGATGGGTGCCAGGTACGGTTAAGCCCGCGTCTTCATCAAGGGGCGTGGCTGCACCGCCAGCTTCAGACGTATTGTGCTGTACGGCTACTTCCATAAACGCGGTAACATCTGACGAAATTTTATAATCGAATTGACCAATAAAGCCTACGCGTTCCGATGCAGGAATAGTCAGGCCATACGGACCATAATCGAATAAACAACTGCCAGATGCAGTGGCGCTATCGGCTGGGCAATCTGGATCGATGGTTTTAACGCCATCAACATAGAAATAACCTGGATACCCGCGAGAAGAACGAAAATCCATACCTCCAAAAGGGGATTGGTTGGCAGTACCAAACCGGCCCATTTCATCAGCCCCTAACTGGCTGTTGTTGAAGTAATCGAGAATGACAGTAGCGCTGCTTTTTTCACTTTGACTACCCCACAGCATATTAGCAGTAGTTTCGCCGTAGCTTGGCCCTGTTGTACCGCCATAGCCTACGTTTACTTCTAAACCATCATAGTCTTTCTTCAAAATAACGTTCACTACACCGGCCACGGCATCTGAACCGTAAATAGCTGATGCACCGTCTTTTAAAATATCGATGCGTTCAATGGCCGATACGGGAATAGCATTAATATCAACAAATGAATTCGTGATGCTTTCTGCAAATGCACTGATGGCCACACGTCGGCCATTAATAAGTACCAAGGTGGCATCTGGGCCCATACCTCTAAGGGATACAGAGGCCGCACCATTTGCAGTAGAGTCTTGGCTGTTGTTACGTGTTGAGAATGTACCTGCGCCGGTGGCCGGCATGCGTTCTAGTAATTGTTGTAAGTTTTCATAGCCCATGCCTTTTATCATGGTGGCATCTATTGATTGAATAGGAGAGGGGCCTTCAATATCGGTTCGTTTGATACGAGAGCCTGTTACTGCTATACGTTCTACTCCCTCAGCTTTTTCTTCTGCTTGTTGCGCATGAGAGGAAGAGATTGAGGAGAGTCCAGCCAGTGCGAGTGTGAGCGCACTAAGTTTAACGCCATGTTTCATTGTGATTTCCTTATGGTTCCATTTAACTTATTGTTTGTTATTTCAGCAACGCGAAGGGTTGCTTGTCAATCAATAGCATTAACGTGGGTAAAGTAGCAAGTTGGCAAGCTATTGTTTTTGAATAGAGTTAGTTACAAATTGTGTACAAATGGAGAACGAGGAGAGGCGTGAAGCGCTGAGGCTCATCGTTGACGTAGAGTAACTGGCAAGTTTAGGCAAATTTGTGGGAAGTTGGGTAAGGCAGAGATAAGAGAGAGGGAGGGCATACCCATTTGAGGGCATGCCTGTCGAACTGATATTATTGAAGCGCTAACAAAGAACGCTCTCCTCTAGGTAAGTAGTAATTTTCTTTGTCTAATGAAAAAGCCACACGGGTAGCTCGGCCTTGAATCTCTTCAACGGGAATAAAGCCGTAATAACGTGAATCTACGCTGTTATTTCGGTTATCACCCATTACCAATACATGCTTATCAGGTACAACAACTTCATTAAATGACGAGCGCGCCCCTTTAACAGGTAATAGCTGAATACTGCGCTGACTATCGCCTATATTTTCTTGGAAAACATAGTGGTCGCGCCTCTGTATTAAGGCGTGCTCATCATTTACGGTTAGCTTGTTGTTATGTAGGCTTATCGTGTCACCAGCAATGGCAACAACGCGTTTAACTAACCGCGTTTCGGCCGCACTGCTTTGAATAACCACAATATCACCACGGGCGATATCACCCGTTTGGCTAAGCACCACATTGGTAAAAGGCAGTTCGAGCGTGTAGGCACTCTTGTCGACTACAATGCGATCTCCCACTTGAATGGTGGGCTCCATAGAACCCGTAGGAACATGATAGTAATCTGCCACACTGCTTCTGAATGAAAACATCAGTACAACAAATAGTATAAAAGGTAAGTTTCTTTTAATAAACGAGCCAGTTTGTTGCTTCATTTTTAATCCTAATAAAATGTGCTTAGCACGGTATAACTGTAGTCTTTTGCCACGTACAAATAAGTTACGGCGCTAATCGCCGAAAAAGGTGGTAGAAGTATAGAAAGCGAAGGCTGCGAACAGTTCCCATTGAAAGTGTTTCAAGATGTGTTTGCTTTGTTTCACGCTAGTCTTCAGTTTTCATGCTAGTGCTTGGTCGATTCTGACAGGCGGTTTAGTGTTATAAGTTTTACTATTGAAGTACCGCAATGTACGTGAAGCGGACATTTCAAACTTATTTCCCATGAAAACACAGAATATGGTTTTTCTAGGGAAGCGGGTGTTACTATGAAATCTCAGTATTAAGCTGTTAGGCCGCGTTCGTAGCACAAGGATGTAATAACATGGCAAATATTTGTGAAACTAATATATATATAGGCGGGCAAACATTGCCACGCAGCGACTTTGAAAACTATTCAACAACATTGTTTGATGAATGGTATGAGTTTGTCGCTACCGCTACAAACCTTGCTGATTTTTCGCTTTCTTTAGATGTTGAAGAAGGCTCAATAAAAGCGTCGGGTAAAATTGTTGCGACGTTAGGAGTCTTATATTTTGGTATTGGGCAATACGGCTCTTTTATAAGCGGTTTGCAAACTATTCATAGTCAAGTCGTGGCTGCTGGAAACTTTCTAGGTAATAGAGCCAAACTCCCATTTTCCACTCCCAAGTCTCAGTTTAAAATCCGTAATAATGGGCAAGCTCTATCCCAACTAAGATACCTGTTTAGAAAAGTCGAGCAGGGTAAAATGTCAGCGGAAGAAGCGATGATTCAATCGAAAATAATTTTCGGTGATGAACTAGACGAAGCTCCAGAATTTAAAAAAGCATTGCAAAAGTCACTCAAAGAAACGAAGTTGCAGCCAGAGCAAGAATCCTTTGAATTTGAAGATGCCGATGGGGAGTTGTTGGAAATTCCTGTAAAAGTAAAAAGGGAAAAAGGTAAGCCCGCGCCTCAACAGCCTTTACCCCCACCGGACCAATATAGAGTTGAAATTTGGCGAGAAAGCAGGAAAAGTAAAAGAAATTATAGGGTCGTAGATATTAAGTCGTAAGCGGCCTTACAAACCAAGGTAGCGGGGCACTAACACGAAGGCTCCCGTAACTTCCGTATTATAGTCCACGTGATATTGCCCTTGCTTGGGGCGTCGTGTTTTTCTGGAGACAATATGAGCAGGCTTGCGATAAATCTGTTAATTGATTCAGGGTTGCTCACAGCATCTGGTGACCCAGTAGAGCTTTCTAATCTGCCAGATGATGAGGTCTCTGCTCGAATTTCTCAATATATGAACGGTAGAGTTCAAACCGTGAATTATGAGTTAGAGTCATCTAGGGCTTCCAATAGTCTCAGAGCACTTTTTGGTTCTGAGTCAACGGAAGCAACAGCGGGAAAAATTCTACCATCAGCTCTGGTTTATCAATCGATAATAATTGACGATCCGTTGATCTCTTCAAGCTCGACTATCAGCTTATCCACTATAAAAGAAGGTGTGAGACTATTTTCTAGGTATTTTCATCTTATTCAATCGGATCTCATTAAGGTAATACCGCTTTCTTTGCTCAATAGACCCAGCGATGACATTCCGCTATTACATTCAGACGACGCGTTTAGATCAAGTATTCCAGATGAATTGCATGACTTCATACATAGCCGCGCCCACCTCAAGTCGGTAATGCGAGATGACAATGGCAGAATGCTAATCTTGAATGAGAATGCATCGGAAAAGCGCAGGCCAGCGTTAAATGTTGGATTCAGCGGGGACTTCTGGAAAAAAGGCGTCCAGCTCTATCTATTTCAAACAATCAAAGAAGTTACAGAGAAAGATGGAGAAATAAGGTTTAAGCAGGTATGGGAACCAGAAAAATGCTTGGACAAAAAAGAATTCGATCGGTGGGCCTATCAATCAATTAACCAAGCGATGCGAGTTAGGCTAAAGAACATATATAACGAAACCAAGCTTGCTGGACAGTTAGGCCACACTTATGTCACAGAATCTGAATTCGAATCTGAGTTACTAAGTCTATCCGGTACGGAAAATGTTTCCCAGTCAAATAGGCCCTGTAAATTTTTTAACGCGAACAAAGCGTTGATTAATATAGACAGTCCTGAAATGATCATTGAATTACGCGAAAAATATCCTGCAGCATTCGAAAGATTCAACTCATCTGTTCTGTTTGCGGTAGAGCACCTGAAAGATGTTGACATAGAAAACTTTGAAGCCAAGGCTCAACTATACTTTAATAATGAAATCCTGCCACAGATCGATGAATTGAGACGTAACGCTCGATCAATTACCCGATCTGCAACAAAAGGGGCACTTCTCTCATTAGGCGGAATAACAACTGCGATGCTCTCAGGTTCGGCTCTGCCGCTTATTCCGTCTCTTATGGTTGCGGCAGCGGGAGGAGCGACTGAAACTTTGGATTCAGTTGGTCGTCATCAGGACTTCAAGAAAACTCCAGTCTATATATGGCATAGAGTAACAAAAACATAACGACGTTAGCACTTGGAACAATTTTACGCCGTGTTTCAAATTGTCTGGAGTTCCGGACGTTGAACGTCTGCTGTTTGTCTGAAGCCAAACAGTCAGTGCCGCTTGAACAAAGACAGCTCCGTCGTATTACTCCATTTGCATAGAGACTTTACCTTTCAGACGAAAACACAGAATATGGTTATTCACAGGAATCGGGTGGTATTACGAGGCCTCACTAATATGCTGTTTGCTTACAAGGAGTAAAAATGCAGTTAAGTTCAGATTTTTTTGGCGACTGGTTAAATATCCTTAAAGAGATTCTTCGGAATCACTGGGGGTATGATATTTCTGGCATTAAAGAAGAGGAGTTGCCATATCTGTACTTTAACGCTGAAAAACGTAGGCCCGATCAAAGAATAAGAAGCGTTGAAGTTTCTGATATTTTTACTTGTCCTGTAAACCTTCAGGCTGGCTGGGAACGCTTGAAAAGCGTAGTTGAATCTGGTGAAGATATCACTCCAAATTTGAGCAAGTTAGTTGGCAAACTAAATAATAAAGATTCGTTGTTAAATGACTGGGGGGTCCATCATTTTCATTTGGGCGAGTCGCTAGACGGAAATTTCATTGAGAGAACCGGACCTTTACTCTTCGCCCTTATTACGAAAAATAAATTCTATGCAATCAATGTATTTCGTCATGGTGCTTGGGCGGATCAGGATATAGTTGAGATAATTCATAGGAACTGGCCTGATGTTGTTAGTCACTATCAAATCAAGAATGTTATATCTGCTACTGAATTATCGGAGAGTGAAAGACTAACTTTAAGATCAAAGAATCTGAATAACTTTTCTACAGTATCGGATGGGACGATATACGCACCTATTGGTGATGGCGTTGTAAGTTCCGGATATAACGCCCGATCAATTATCAATACAGACCGACAACGATCAATGTTAAGAAATTTAGAAGAGCATCTTCAATCGCAATTGGTTAATTTGAAAGATACTCTGTGTCAGCATGGTTATTTGGGAGAGGAATATATAAAGGCAACTCTCGAAATTACTGATAGTAAATATTTGGCGATTTTTCCAGATTACAATGTGGCAGTGACATTGATTGATAATGCACAAAAACTACCGTACTAGGAGACATGAGCTACTACGTTCGAAATTTCCGTAGGCAAGGCGTTACTCGTACGTTCATGGTCTTTTGATGCCCGGCAGTGCTTGCTATTAGGAAGCTGCGTACGTATTGCTGACATTGAAGTAGCAAAAGAGTTGTGATATTCGATATTAAAAACTCGGAGAAAGGGAATTCGAATGAACAAGATATGTAATCTAGATTTCATCAAATTTTGGGTGGTTTATCACAACGGTACTATTGTATTGGTTTCAGCTTCGCTGGTGCTTGCGAGCTGGTTTATAACCTCAACAATCGAGAAGCAATTACGAGAAGTTGAAAGCAAATTCTCACAAATAGAATCCGATCAATTGCTATTCGACCGTCTCACCGAGATGAGTGTTTCTATTGAAGGCATGAAAGAGCATCTTCATGGAATATCAGTTAACGACTCATTGTTTATGGACCAAATGCGGATGCACATACACCCACCGCGAGCTCAAGAAGAGAAAAATCAGCAAACCATTAACTTTCTTAACCCGAAAACGCAGGAAAGGGAAACAATCACGTGCACGATTGATCCGCGAAATGATTACCGAGCCAGAGTAAGTAACATGCGTGGTCATGCTTCAAGGATGACCATGTGGCGAAACGAATTGGATATTAAATCTGAAGAGATAGATAGATTAATCAAACAAATTGATGGCATGGAAAGTATGAGTATCTTACGCAGCGACCTGATACTCAAATCAAAAAGCTTGGATAAAACTAAGGGAGCTTTAAAATCTGCCAACCAGTCATATAACGATGGGCTGATTGAAGCACTTGGTTCCTATATATCATGTGAAGTCACGCGAGAAAAATATATCGCCTACACTAAAATACAGCGAGAATTCAGAGACAACGTCCGAGATCTCCAAGTTGAATTTAGAGGCGTGGCAGATGAAACAGAAGCATTAATCGGTCAGGTCAAAACTACCCTAGAAAATCAGAAAAAATCTATCAGTAGCTTGGTGGATTTTTTATATATCCTATCTTTTGTGATTTATTTTCTAGGTACCATTTTGGCTATTGTTGGAAAGTGGGGCGAAGAACAGGCGAAGGAAGTCTAGCCAGTTTAACAAAATAGGTTTGTGTATAGAAGTTCCTGCTTGATCTGATGATTACCAGTTTTGCAGGATGCTTCGACAGATTTGTCTGAACACGGAGTTTTCTCATTCTCAGTTTTCGCTTTAAAAAGTGAACACTCAAATAGTCGAAATCTTACGAAGCTGAGTGTCTGTTTATTGTCTAAAACGGCTTAATTTTCGTTGTTAGTCATTGAGTATCGCAGGCCACGTTACCGGCAGCCCTTAGTGCTCAATTTTGTGAGTGTCACGCACACTACTGAAAGTCAGAGCAAGTAACTGCCAATTTCCGTCAGTGTTTACATAGACTTCAGTGGTAGTAAATTCGGTTGAAACGTCTTGGCCACGCACATGGGCATCCAGGGTAATTCGGCTCCAAACAACACCGGTTTGACCAACAATTTCCACATCACAGTCATGCACAACGGTATTTTTGTACCAAATACTGCCGCTTTTAATGATTTCTAACTCACGATCTTTTTTCCAGGAACCGCTCATATGTACAAATTTTGATTCTTTGTGAAACAAAGGAGCCAGGGCATCGACATTTTTGTCAGCCATCCATTGCCATTTTTGTTTTGATAAGGCCGAAAGTATTTCCTCTGTTTTCTGCATGCCGCCTTCGGCAGGCATTTCGGCTTGTAAGTTCACTTGAGGGCTTTGCTGTGCCATCACAGAGCCGAATGGAAAAACCGATAGCAGTAACATTAGCCAAAATGGTGCTGGGATTATTGATTTCATAGTGTCTCCGTGGTATGGGGTTTGATCAGAGTTTTTCAGGTGCTTCAACGTCGGAAAACACCTGAACAAAGTCGGGTAGTCGCTGGCCTTGTATCGTGATTGAAGCCAGCGAATCGTTTAGCTCGCGCATCTCTGCCGTAGAGAAAGAAAGATCTCTTGAAGCTGTGTTTTGCTGCATATGTGCCAAACTTGTTGTTCCTGGTATTGGTACAATCCAGGGTTTCTGATGCAGTAACCAGGCAAGCGCGATTTGCGCTGGTGATGCATTTTTTCGTTCAGACCATTGCATTAATAGCTTAACGAGTGACATATTATGAGCGAGGTTTTCAGGATTAAATCTAGACTCCGTAGCTCTAAAATCGCCTTGTGCAAAACGAGTATTTTCGTCAATCCATCCTGTTAAAAACTGTACTCCCAGCGGACTCCAGGGAACAAAGCCGATGCCCAATTTCTCGCACAACGGCAAAACAGATTTTTCAGGACCGCGCCATAACATCGAATATTCACTTTGTACGGCACTAACAGGTAAGGTCGCATGTGCGCGTTTGAGTGTATTGATGCCCATTTCTGATAGCCCCCAGTGCAGGACTTTTCCTTCGTTCATCAGATCTGCTACTGCACCGGCCACATCTTCAATGGGTACATCGGGGTCCATTCTATGCTGGTAAAGCAAATCAATACGGTCCGTTTGTAACCTCGATAACATGCCTTCGACAACCATCTTGATATGGGCAGGGCGACTGTTCAATCCCGGTAATCTCGCCCCGGTCTGTTGGTCAATATTCCAGCCAAATTTGGTGGCAATGACGATGTTGTCCCGAAACGGTTTAACGCCTTCACCAAGAATACGTTCGACTTCGAAGGGACCATACGCTTCCGCTGCATCAAAAAATGTGACTCCCTCCTCGTAGGCGCTTCGGATCACTTGATGCATTTCCTGTCGATTGGGAACCGATGTGTCGTACTTCCGGCTCATGTTCTGAACGCCCAATCCAATAGACGAAACTTGCAGTTTGCCAAGCTTTCGTGTGTTTGGACTTGTTGAAATTGTGCGCTTCTTTTGTTCAGAGGTTGACGCCTGTATATTGGTACTCAGCAGTGATGCAGCCGCCAGGCTCGCCCCCGATAAAAGAAATTGTCTTCTGTTTTGCATAAAACTGTTCCGGTCAAATCAGGTTAAAATTATTAATGAGACTGTTCCTGCGAGACCAACTCCATCCAGGTTACGGCCTCGCCATTGTCTGGCGTTGAAATTGCGATGTGTGACATGGATGAATCTGGCGCAGCACCGTGCCAATGCCGGGTATTGGGTGGGATAGTGATAACATTACCCGGTAACATCTGCTGAATATCCCCACCTTCATTCTGAACCAGACCTTTTCCTGAGATAATGACGAGTGTTTGGCCTTTCGGATGGGTATGCCAGGCAGTACGAGAGCCCGCTTCAAACTCCACCAATGCGCCACGATAATGACCATCTATCGGCGACGTAAACCGAGAACTGACCTTCGCCACACCGCTAAAGTTAGCGGGTGAACCTTGTGTAACCGTTGAATCATTATTCACAATGACGTGCGGCATGGTTTCGATGTTCGCATAAATATTTGCAACACTACGAAGAACGTTACTTGCTCTTATTGCGCTGTCCTGACTCACTGAGTCCTTTAGAATGCGTGTGAATTCGAGCAACTGTGCGGGGCTGTATCCGACCCGTAGTGACAACTTCATATGTGATGTCAATTGGGCTTCAGCCCCCGGCATCGCAGAAAGCATACTAATAGTGAGTAGCTCTCTGTCTTTAACGGTCAGTACGTCCCGATAAAATATATCTGCAAATAAATGCTCTACCAGAAATGTCTCTATAGTTGGTACAAACCCCGCGTAGCCAGTTGTGCGATTGGACATATCTTGCCCTACCAGCGCATTGCGAACCTGATGCCCATAACTATTCGCGTTGTAATCATCCGGAAGCGGTGTCGCTTCTCTGCCTACCTCATCGGTTATTCCCTGCGCTTTTCGTTCTGCGGCCACATCCATAAAGGTCATAATGCCATTTAGCGCACGGGGAAACCCTGCATACGCATAAGAGTGGATGAAAATTTCTTTAATTTCATTGACGGTTAACCCATTTTCCAACCCAACCTTAAGCGCATCATTCAGTGTTTTTACATCACCTGATGCCGTGAGCGCCGCAATCGGAATCATAGCGGCTTGGCGTTTGTCCAGAGACTGACTTTCTTCTGTGGCTTCAACGGCACTGACGAACAACGCACATAATCCAAGAAGCGGCGTTACGATGACCTGTTTTAACGATAATCTAATACTTTGCGACATGATTTCCTCCCGTAATAGAATGATTTGTGTACTTTTAATCTAAACCTTTCTCATGCAACCAATCCGACATAAGCGTTGCTATTTCGGCGTTATTCAGGTCTGAAAATGGAAAGTGTGTGTTGCCATAAATACCTATTTTGGGAAGGTGAATAACAGTAGCATCGCCACCATGTCGGTTTATGGTATCAGCCCACTCATAAGCCATCTCAAGCCTGATTCGCCAACCGTCTTCGCCAGGTAGTTGACTGGGTTTTTCAGGAATATTGTCACCGTAATAAATCACAATTGGGATTTGAGTCAGCTTGTTAAAATCATCCTGAGGGACCTCTACCGCAGTTAATGGGCCACTGCTACTCTGCTTGGGGGCAGGCGCTTCGCCTTTAGGGAAAACAAAGTTACTACCGGGTTCATAAGAAACAATGGCCTTAATGTGCTGACTCTGCATGGCTGCCTGCCACCCCATGCCACCACTGTGTGAATGGGTAACCAGGATGCCATCGCCAATCTTGGTAAATAAGGCTTCAACCGCATCAGCATTTACATTGATATTGATAGGGCCGACATCAGGCACGATTTGTCGAAAATATTGTTCTAACGACGCTTCATCTGTCGGAAACTGCACATTGGGGAAGTAGTCAGGCCATGTACCAACGCGAAAAGTATTGAACCACATTTGCTCATTCGGAATCGGCTCGTAGCTACCAGGTTGTGTGCCTTTTGCGGCGTTACCACGCCGGGGTTGTTCAATCAAATAAACGCCGTACCCTTTGCGTAGGAATATATTCTGGTAACCTTCACGGCCATCTGGTGTAGATTCCCACGTTTTCGAGAACTGCCCGAAACCATGCCACATTACTAACGGGTATTTTCGTTCATTTACTGGAATTTGATAAAAGACATAAGCGTGATCGCCATGTAACGTTTGCCCGGCAGACGTCAATTTTATCGGATCAAATTCCCCTTCTTTTTGAATGACAGTCCCACCCACTGCGAAACTACCTTGTTCTGCGAGCATTAAAGGGGATGCTGAGTCATTTGTCTTATAGGTAGTGCTACATGCACTCAGTACCAGAACTGTTGACGCCACTAGAGTCAACGAACGATAGCTTCTTATGATCGAAATCATGTCATTAACTCCTTACTTCAATACGTCATCAAAGAAGTGGCTGAGTTGCGTCATGGCTTGTGAAACGTATTCAGGCTTCCAATAGGTCTCAATGTGTGTAGCACCCTCGATAAGAAATAATTGCTTATCCTCAGACTTGGTCGCTAATTCAAACGCGTTCTTGGTCATGTACAATGAATCCGCTTTACTACCGGCAATCATCAATAAGGGCTGATTAATAAGATCCATATTCGTCGCCGCATCAAAATTCATCAGCGACAACAAACTGCTCTCTGTATAGCGAAAAGTTGAATTTGGATGGGCATGGGTTTTGCCATAATATTCGAATCCTTGTCGGTAAAGATCGAAGGGCAAGGCTGCAATTTGTTCGTCGGTTAGCTTTGCATCACCGACATAACGGATTTCTCCCGTCTTGGCTTCGATTTCTCGCGCTTCAGAAGCGGACGTTAAACGTTGCTGAATGGTATCTAGCGCAGAGTCCATGTAACCGTTTCGGCGAACACGTCCAGAATTAAACATGCTAAGTGTCGCGATGGATTTGAAACGTTTGTCGGATTGCGCTGCTTTAAGGGAGTAGCCACCGCCACCACAAATGCCAAGAAGTCCTATCTTGGATGTTGAAACCCCAGGGTAGGTAGAAATGACGTCCGCCATGCCGTTGATGTCTTCAATACGGTTAGCCGGTTTATCAATATTTCGAGGCTCACCTCCGCTGGCACCTTGGTAAGCGGCATCAGCAGTGATGGTGATGTAGCCTTGTTCCGATAGTCGTTGAGCATACAGCCCCGCAACCTGCTCTTTCACACCACCGTTAGGGTGAGCGATGACAATCGCAGGATATTGTTTCGACGGGTCAAAACCAGGTGGAGTGTACACATTCGCGGCGATGTCGATGTTATTTAATTTATAACTCACCGCATGAATATTGACCTTACCCTCAACGTTTTTCGTAATGGCCCCTTCGTACGTCAACGTAAATGGATTCTGTCGATAGTCCGCCGACAATACTTCAGCAGACAATAGATTTGCCGCCAGTAGGAATGCAGCCGTTTTAACCAGTGATTTCATATTTTTCCCGTTACTTAAAAAGGTGCCAAATAGCGCTCACACATCAATAGTGAATCTCACGTTATTTAGGATAGTAACGGCGAGGAAAAGTCAGTATTCAAATTCTGTTCGATAATTGCCTATTTCTCTGAGTACAAATTAGATCTATGTATTAGCGCCTTCACAGTGGCTATACTGGCCATATATAAAACACCTGTAATATGGCAAAAAAGATGAAGACCGATCCTGTCCATGTAAACAATATGAAGCACTTAGCATCAAGTATTTCGAAGCTGACCGTACACGATGATTACTGCCCAACAAATGTTCCTGGATTGACGGTATTCAGGAAAGTAGACGCGAACATTCCGATGGCAGGTGCATATGAA
This sequence comes from Alteromonas sp. 38, assembly GCF_902506055.1. NCBI lineage: Bacteria > Pseudomonadati > Pseudomonadota > Gammaproteobacteria > Alteromonadales > Alteromonadaceae > Alteromonas > Alteromonas sp. 38. Next base: position 2,995,994 of record NZ_LR733300.1, on the reverse strand, counting down.
CCCAGTGTGTGTTTGATTGCACAGGGAGCAAAGCGCGTTCAACTGGGTGAAGAAACCTTTTTCTATGACACAGAGCACTATTTGTTTTCAGGTGTTCATTTACCGGTAGTAGCGCAAGTGACAGAGGCAAGCGCCGAACATCCATATCTTGGTCTTAAACTGACTTTCGACTATCAGGAAATCACGCAATTGATGGCAGACAGCCAATTGCCGCCCCCCAAGGGGCAGCGCTCAGATCGAGGAATGGCAACGGGTAAACTAACGCCAGCGTTAATCAGCGGGTTTCAACGCCTGCTTGATTTGGCTGATGAGAGTGCAAATATTCCGATGCTCGCGCCCATGATAAGACGAGAAATATTCTATCGACTGCTGGTCGGGGAACAGGGAGAAAAGCTACGACAACTCGCCGCAATGGGGACACAAACGCATCAGGTAGCAAAGGCAATCGCATGGCTCAAGTCTCAGTTTTCTCAACACATCAAAGTGGAGGATTTGGCTCAGGTAGCAAACATGGGTGTATCTACTTTTCATCACCACTTTAGAAATATGACTGCGATGAGCCCGCTGCAATATATAAAGCAAATCCGTCTTCAAGAAGCCAGACGTTTGATGTTAACTGAACATCTTGATGCGGCTACTGCTGCGTTTCAGGTTGGTTACGAAAGCCCATCTCAGTTTAGTCGTGAATACGGACGAATGTACGGGCGCTCCCCGGCGAAAGATGTCAACGAGTTGCGATATAAATTGGCGCAAACGGGAAATTAAAGGTAATGAAGTGAATAATCTGCGTGATTCATAGGCATCAGCTTCACTATCTATTTTTCGCAAATTGAAGTCGGACATATTTACTTGAATCCCTGCGAGTGACTATAAATTGTCTAATTGAGTCACTAAAAAAGTCGTATTGACCGGCATTGTGTTGTGAGTTCAACCGGTGAATGCAACGCTATACTTATTTTGAGAACGAGGTGATACCATGAAGTCTCATAAATAAGCTGATATTTGAATTAGAAAGGTATGTCATTAGACCAAAGGTTTGAGAAATTTTTACTTTCATTGCCATCGGTTGAAGGCATCGATTCAATTGAGCTTGATTACGTTGACAGGAAATCTAAAAAAGCTGACTACCTAGCAATGGGGAGAAAGTTTGTCATCGAACAAAAATGCATAAATGAAGACCAAGCAGGCAAGATACAAATCGAAGTGGAAAAATATGCAAACACTGAGGACTACCCAGTTTTCTATGGAAAACGTGACCTTAATCTTGTATTAGAAAAACTTCCCAATAGGGATGAGGTAAAAAGGAAGATTTATTCAAGGGTGACTAAAATGCTTGAGTCATACCTTCGACAAGCTGATAAACAAATTGAATCGACCCAAGCATTATTTAATCTAAAAGAGTCATGTGGAGTTCTTCTTATTCTCAATGACAAAGTCAAAGTTCTCTCACCTGAAGTAGTGACTACTCGGATCCAACAACGGCTAAATGAGAAAAGAGATGATTTCCCACGGTTTAAAAATATCGATTATGTGATTTTTGTTTCTGAGACACATAATGTTAAAGGTGTGCCTGTAATCGTAGTTATAGAAGGTGCTTATGCTTCAAGCAAAAGTTCAGAGATATCCGAACATTTACTACTTAATTCATTCTTGGGGGCAATTCAATGGCGGAGGATGTCAGGAGTTTCAGGATGTCGATGCTTACGTTGAGATGATAGAAGAAAATAGTGAACCAATACCAGAGAAAATGACAAGGTCAGAGGCTCGGATTTTATGGTATAGAGAAAATAGATATATGAAAACTTGGACAAATGACCAAGTATCAATGAGAGCCGCAGCTTTAATCGATAAAATTCAACCTTTTGTAATGAAAGGCGGCCCCAAGATCTCCAAGGAAAAGTTAGCTGACCAAATGATGCAATTTGGTGATTTTATCGAAGAATCAAACCTTAGAGGTTTGGACATTAGAGAGTTTAAAAAATTTCACCAAAAGTGAAAGTCACTTAACAAAATACTTTAATCGTATTCTCAATGCTTGGCGTTGTTGGCTTGCTTCAAGTTAACTTTTTGCGGCAGAATGCTCGAAGTTCAATGATCTGCATAGGTCACTTTGATACGACATTAAAAGGCCACCTTTTTGTCTATTAGTTCCGTAAAATAAGTCTTGCTTGGTCTGCCATACTTAAGTTTCCTTAACAAAAGGGGAAACTTATGAAAAACCAGAATCATCAACCTTGGAACAAAAACCAAATTATTGGTCAAAAAAAGCCTTTGCAGGTCTCCCATATTTGGGGAATTCGTATACGGCTTGAACTTGAGAAGCGGGCACGAGATTTAGTGCTATTTAATTTGGGTCTCGATAGTAAGTTGAGGGGTTGCGACCTAGTAAAACTTAAAGTGTCCGATGTCGTTTGCGGACGCTCGCCACTTAAACGGACAATGGTTGTGCAGCAAAAAACTGGAAGCCCAGTTCAATTTGAAATTACTCCGAATACCGGAGAGTCGATTCTAGCTTGGGTAAAAAAAGCCGGACTGAAGGGAGCAGATTATTTGTTTAAATCACGGATAAACAGTTCTGAACATATTTCAACTCGACAATACAATCGCATTTTTAATGGTTGGATTGAAAAGCTTGGATTAGATTCAACTCTCTACAGCACGCACTCGATGCGCAGAACTAAGCCTTATTTGATATACAAAAAGACTAAAAACCTGCGAGTTGTTCAATTATTACTAGGTCATAAGAAGTTGGAGAGCACTGTTCGCTACTTGGGCATCGAGGTAGACGATGCGCTAGAAATATCGGAATCAATTGAAGTCTGAAGTTACGTGGGCTGCTTATGCAGCCCTAATGTACGTGAAGCAGACATTTCATATTCTTTCCCATGGATATAGTTTTTCAGGGGAAAAGGGTGTTACGATGAAGTTTCGGTAATATACTGTTATGAGTTTTATGTATATGTTTAAAAAATTAGTTAAAAGTATAACTTCAATCTTTACCAATAGTACTAAGCAAGAAATTGCTCCTGTTACGGCTCATCCGCAATCTGAAATTAAAATCAAAAGTGATGAACAATATTCTGAGGAGCTTGTTGATTTATTGCTTGAAGTATTAGAAAAGAATCAATATTTCTTAAATCTGTATCTATTTGGTTCTAGAGCTAGAAGTGATCACAAAAGTAACAGTGATCATGACTTCATGGTCGTTTTCGATAGCAAATCACCTGAAAGTTACCAAAATGGACATTTAGATAACTGGAAAATATTACATGAGATAAAGAGTGAACTAGCAGAGAAAGGGTTTACAGACCATATTGATATATTTACTAATCTTAAACACAAATTTGATGCAGCTAAACATCAACAAGGCTCTTTATCCTATCAGTGCTTAGACTATGGTATTCAATTTAAATAACTCATAACATTTTGCCGTTTAACGGAGCGTTGATAGTCCGTTCCTTGTCTATTTCCGACTGTCAGCAAGACCGAGACTTTACATAATACCGGTTAGCTCATAAAGAACACATCATAGGACGAACATCAGCTTACACAATGCCTTGCTAAGCTAGACCTTAGCGAAAAACTGCCCTAAGGCAGATTGCACTATTTAACTTCAAGCTCCATCACAACACCGTCTTCGTCATCTTCCTCGGTTACAACAAAGCCGAACTGTGAATAGAACTTTCGCATTGCATGGTGCCCTGGCATATAGAGTATTGTTATCTTTTTACAGGCAGGGATTGCGCTCATTTCTTTAATAACTTGTTCGGTCGCAATTTTTCCAATGCCTTGCCCCTGATGTTTGACGTCAACCATAAATTGCGCAATATAAAACTCGTTGGGTAGGTTTTCTTCTAACTCTTGATAATATTGAATAAACCCTACAGCTTCATCACCTTGATAAATAGCTCTGTTAACATAATAAGGGTAGAAGCTTGATTCGGCGATAGATTCCGAATTTAACGCCACATAGTTTTCTTGCTCTTTTGTAATTTCTAGATGAATAATATCTAGCCAATTGTCTTTGGTGACTTCCCGTAAACTAATATCCATATAAATCCTCAATGCTTCCCAAAAGAGATAAAAATATTTAGGCATAGTGATAAAAAAACAATGCTACAAGGAGAAATAGATAATCAGTGAGGCAATAAGATGAGCGGTTCATGAAAATAAAAAAGGAGCAAGTTACGCTAGTAACTTGCTCCTTATATTTTACGTGTTGCAATTTCGCTCAATGAAATTGGGCGATGAACACTTACTTTTGACGTTCCCGCAATACTGACAAGGCATCATCAAGCGACATGTCGCTCGCTTGTAGTAAAACGGTTAGGTGGTACAGCAAGTCAGCGGCTTCGTTTTTAAGCTCTTCTTTATCGTGTACTGTAGCAGCAAGTGCGGTTTCAACACCTTCTTCACCCACTTTCTGTGCAATACGCTTAATGCCTTTATTGTACAAGCTGGCGGTGTAGCTGCTTTTCGGATCTGCGCCTTTACGGGCAGCCAATAAGCGCTCTAAATCAGCCAAAAAGGTAAAACTAGGCGTGTTGCCTTCAAACCAGCAGCTTTCAACGCCTGTATGGCACGTAGGGCCGTTAGGGTTGGCTAACACTAATAGCGAGTCGAAATCGCAATCGGCGGCTACGCTGACTAAATCTAACGTATTGCCTGAGGTCTCGCCTTTTTGCCACAAACGCAGTTTTGAGCGACTAAAAAAAGTGACTTTACCGCTATCTAGTGTAGTGGCTAGTGCATCTTGGTTCATGTAACCCTGCATCAGTACTTTGCCTGAAAGGGCATCTTGTACAATGGCTGGAAGCAGGTTGTCCATTTTTTCCCATGCGAGGGTATTACTGTTTTCGGAAGTGACAATCACGGCTTTATTCCTTGTGCGTTCGGTAGGGCGTGACGCTTACGCATAGGTACGCCGTTAGCGGTTAAATTGGCCTTTAGGTCATCAATGTTAATAATGCCTTTATGGAATACGGAAGCGGCTAGTGCGCCATCAACATCGGCTTGTTGAAATACATCGTTAAAATGTGAAATTTCACCCGCGCCGCCAGAAGCAATAAGGGGTACTTCGCACACTTCACGCACTGCGCTAAGCTGGGCTATATCATAACCTTTGCGTACACCGTCTTGGTTCATGCAGTTAAGCACAATTTCACCGGCACCGCGTGACTGCACTTCTTTTATCCAGTCTAGGGTTTGCCATTGGCTCTTTTGAGTGCGGTTCTCATCGCCAGTAAACTTATACACTTCGTATTGACCGGTAGCGTCATTGTAAAAGCTGTCTACCCCAATGACTACACACTGCTGGCCGTACACGTCATGCATGGCATTAATTAATGCAGGGTTGTTTAGGGCAGGGGAGTTAATTGAAATTTTATCTGCGCCCATTTCTAAAATGCGCCCAGCATCTTGAATGCTTTTAATGCCGCCGGCTACACAAAATGGAATGTCGATAACCTGTGCAATACGGCTTACCCAGCTTTTATCTACCACGCGCTCATCTGAGCTTGCAGTAATATCGTAAAACACCAGTTCGTCAGCACCCGCTTTTGCGTATTGCTCTGCTAAGGGTACGATGTCGCCAATAATTTCGTGGTTTCTAAATTGAACGCCTTTAACGACTTTGCCGTCGCGAACATCTAAACAAGGAATTATGCGTTTTGCCAACATGCGATAGCCTCCTTCACGGTGAATTTACCTTCAAGCAAGGCACGACCCAAAATCACACCGCCAACGTTGGTTGGTTTCAACGCCGAAATGTCATTTAAGCTACCTATGCCGCCAGATGCTTGCCAGCTAACATTAGGGAAGCGTGCACTCATCTCTTCGTAAAGTTCTACATTAGCGCCTTGTAGTGTGCCGTCACGGCTAATGTCGGTGCAAAGCACATGTGTAGCACCAACCGATGCAAAGTCGTTTAGCAAGTCTTCTAGGGCTACCCCTGAGTTTTCCTGCCAACCATGAGTGGCAATTAATTTTTCGCCATTTTCACTAATGTTAATATCTAAGGCCAGTACGATATGCTCAGCACCGTATTTAGTTACCCACGATTTCACAAGTTCAGGTTGTTTAACCGCTAAAGAGCCAATCACCACGCGGCTTACGCCAATATCGAGTAACTGGGCTACTTCTTCTTCATTACGAATACCGCCGCCGGCTTGAAACTGCATGCGCTTGGTATCTACCATTGATTTAATCAAGGTAAGCTGGCGCTTGCTGGTGTCTTTCGCGCCAGTTAAATCAACAATGTGCAGCCAAGTAGCGCCTTGGTCGGCATAGTCATTTACCACGTCTACCGGATCAAATTCGTATTTTGTTTTTTGCTCGTAGTCGCCCTGATACAAACGCACTACGCTGCCATCGATAAGATCAATTGCTGGAATAATCATTATAGGTTCACAAAGTTAGTCAGTAGTTGCGCACCAGCATCGCTGGAACGTTCAGGGTGAAATTGCACGCCAAAGAAGTTGTCTTTATTAATGGCCGCTGAAAACGGGTTACCGTAGTTACAGCTGGCTAGGGTATGGGCGTACTCTGGTACGGCAAAGCTGTGCACAAAATAGAAATAGGTATCTTGCGGAATGCCTTTAAACAAGGTGTCGTCGTTATGAGAAACCGTGTTCCAACCCATGTGCGGCAAACGCAAGCCATTCGCTTCCATACGAGCAACACGACCAGGCATTAGTGACAAACAAGGAATGTCATCCTGCGTGTCTCCTAAGCGGTTCTCTAAGCTACCTTCAGCGCTGCTTTCAACCATTAACTGCATACCTAAACACACGCCTAATACAGGTTGGGTTAGGCTTTGTAATGTGCTTGATAAGTCTTTTTGCGTAATGCTTGCCATGGCAGCAGCAGCTGTACCAACACCGGGTAAAAATACTTTGTCGGCGCGGGTAATCACATCTTTGTCGTCAGATACTTCAACGGTTACACCTAAACGCTCTAGCGCAAAGCGAACCGATGAAATATTTGCGCAGCCTGTGTTCACAATGACTATTTTTTGTCGTTGTGATTTTTGTATTTCAGGCATTAAAGCGCTCCTTTACTGCTAGGCAATGCATCGCCTTGTCGCGTAATGGCTTGACGTAACGCACGGCCAAATACTTTGAATAAACTTTCTACCTGGTGGTGAGCATTTCCTTCGCTGGTGGAAAGGTGAAGCGACAGCCCCATGCTTTGCGCCAAAGAATAGAAAAAGTGCGGCACCATTTCAGTGGCCATTTCGCCCACTTGGTCGCGGCTGAAATCAGCTTCAAACTTAAGGTGAGGGCGGTTTGAGATATCCATAATGCATTCTGCGCGGCACTCATCCATAGGCAAGGCAAAACCAAACCGGCCAATACCACGTTTATCACCTAGGGCTTTCTTAAGGGCTTCACCTAATGCCAATGCGGTGTCTTCCACACTGTGGTGATCATCTATGTGCAAATCGCCATCTACGGTCACGTTTAACTCAAACCCACCGTGGGTCGCAATTTGATCGAGCATGTGGTCGAAGAAACCCAAGCCAGTGTGAATGTGCGACTTCTCGGTAGAGTCTAAATCTACGCGCACCTTAATGTCGGTTTCTGAGGTAGTGCGGATAACTTCGGCAATACGTGAAGACGACAACAAGGTTTTTTGAATATGGTCCCAGTTCAAGGTTTCAGGGTTGTATTGCAAACCTTTAATACCCATGTTCTCGGCAAGTTGCATGTCGGTCATGCGATCGCCAATCACGTATGAACGGGTGAAATCCACCTTTCCTTGCTGAAGGTAGTCTTTCACTAACCCCAGTTTAGGCTTACGGCACGTGCAGTTGTCTTCTTCAAAGTGCGGGCAAATAAGCACGTCGTCAAACGTAATGCCTTGGCTTTTGAAAATGGCCATCATGGCATTATGAGGCGCGTCAAAATCAGCTTGTGGAAAGCTATCGGTTCCAAGGCCATCTTGGTTAGTGACCATGACAAACTTAAAGCCTGCTGCTTTCAGTTTTAATAGCACAGGAATAACGTTTGGCTCGAAAACCAGCTTTTCTAAACTGTCTAGCTGTTTATCTACCGGTGGTTCTTCTACAAGTGTACCGTCGCGGTCGATAAATAAAATGGCTTGCTGACTCATGCCGCTAGCTCCTTTTTAAATTCGTTGATCAGTTGCAATAAACGCTGGTTTTGTTCTTCAGTTCCAATGCTTACTCGCAAGCAATTTGTAAGGTTAAGCTGTTTAGATTGGTCGCGTATTAATAACCCTTTGCTCACCAAATATTGCATGAGTTCGCTAGCACGCTCGTAGCGAAATAGCACAAAGTTTGCTTTTCTATCGCCAACCAATTCAAAGCCGTCAATATCGGCAAGCGCGGTTGCCAGTAGGTCTTTTTCTCTATTGATGGTATCTACCTGCAACTGAATTAATGTCAGTGAGTCAGTAGATAACGCCTGTGAAGCAATTTGTGCCACAGGCTCTGCAATAGGGTAGGGGGCAATGACTTTTAGCAACGCTTGAATAACCGGCGCTTGGGCTAGAGTAAACCCACAGCGTAAACCCGCTAACGCAAAGGCTTTTGAAAGCGTGCGTAGTACTACTAGGTTGGGGTAATTCGCTATTTCATTTGCCCAGGTATTATCGGAATCAAACTCAATATAGGCTTCATCCACTACCACTAAAGCGCTATCGGCAAAGTGGTTGAGTACCGCTCGTATATCGTCTCTGGCAACCTGTGTACCCGTTGGGTTATTTGGCGCACAAATAAAGATAACATTGGCGTTATCAATTGCGCACACACCTTCAACGTCTAAACTAAAATCGCCTTTTAGTGGCACAGTAGTAATACCCACATCACAAGTTTCTGCACTAATGGCGTACATGCCATAGGTGGGCGGGCAAATTACTATGCTGTCTTTACCTGGAGTACAAAAGGTACGAATAAGTAATTCAATGCCTTCGTCTGCACCACGGGTAACCATCAACTGAGAGGTATCAATACCTGCATAAGCCGCATAGCTTTCTACCACCGATGAAGGCTGGCACGACGGGTAACGATTAAAGTTACTTGCATCTATCGCATATTCATTTGCATAGGGCGATTCATTGGCATTTAGCCAATCTTGACCGCCTGAATACAAACGCCTGGCCGACTCATAAGGCTTAAGCGGCACTAAATTGTCGTTAATTAGGTTATCAATAAGGGTATCTACAAGCGCAGACATTAGGCATCTCCCTTATCGTTAGCAAGCTTTTGCATACGAAGCGCTACTGCTTGTTCGTGAGCATCAAGCCCCTCAGCGCTAGCCAATGCCATAATAGCTGGGCCTAAATTGCGCATGCCGTCTGCAGATAACTCTTGAATGGTGTAACGACGCATAAAGTCGAGTAAACCTAAACTAGAATAGTTCTTCGCATAACCGTACGTAGGTAATACGTGGTTAGTACCCGAGGCATAATCACCGGCAGATTCTGGCGACCAAGGGCCTAAAAATATTGAACCTGCGTATTTGATTTTCGGCAGTAAACTACGGGCATCTTCAATTTGCACTATCAAGTGTTCAGGCGCATAGGCATTGCTCACTAAAATAGCGTCATCTACTGAATCGGCCAAAATATAGCGGGCATTTTCCATTGCAGGGCGAGCAATGTCGGCACGTGAAAGGGTCGACAACTGGCGTTCAACCGCTGCCTTCGCACTTTCAATCAGTGCTTCGCTGTTAGACACTAAAATGGCTTGAGAATCTGGGCCATGCTCTGCTTGAGAAAGTAAGTCTGAGGCAACAAATTCAGCATCGGCAAATTCATCAGCTAACACCAATACTTCAGACGGGCCTGCTGGCATATCAATAGCCGCACCATCAGCACGCAAACTTACTTGCTGTTTGGCTTCAGTCACAAAACTATTGCCCGGGCCGAATATTTTATCAACCTGCGGGATAGTCTCTGTCCCTAATGCCATTGCTGCAATGGCTTGCGCGCCGCCACAAAGGTATATGGCTTCAATGCCACATTTTCTTGCGGCATAGGCAATTTCAGGGGCAATTAAGCCTTGCTTGTTTGGTGGCGTACAAAGCAGTTTGTTTTCACAACCCGCTACCAGCGCTGGTACACCTAGCATTAGCACCGTTGAAGGCAAAGGTGCACTGCCACCTGGAATATACAAACCTACTGCGTCTAGTGGGGTGAAGCGCAATTCGCAGTTCACACCAGGCGTAGTGGTTAGCGCAATATCACTTGGCAACTGAGCATCGTGAAACGCTTTAATATTGTTAAATGCAATATCAATCGCACCTGCTACTTCAGCGGTAACCGAACTTGCTAACGTGTCGATGCTTTCTTGCGATAACACTAACGATTGCAAATCAGGGCAATCAAACTGACGAGTGAAGTCGATAACAGCGGCATCGCCTTTACTTTCAACGTTAGCGATAATGTCGCCCACGGTTTGTTTTAACTGTTGGCTATTGGCCATAGCCGGGCGCGAAAGCGCTGTTTTTTTCTCAAGCTTTGATAGAGATGACCAGATAATCATAATCTTTTGCCTTTTAACCCATCATTTTTTCGATAGGCATAACTAATATTGAAGAGCAGCCTAGGGCTTTTAGTTTTTCCATGGTTTCCCAAAACAGGGTTTCAGTAGAAACAACATGAATAGCCACATGCTCTTCATTGCCAGACAAAGGCAATACGGTTGGGTTTTCAGCGCCCGGTAACAAGCTTTTCACTTGTTCTAGGTAAGCTTTTGGTGCGTGAAGCATGATGTACTTGCTTTCTTTTGCCAGCAATACACCATCAACACGTGGCAAAAGGCGATTAACAAGCGTTTGCTTTTCATCACTCATGTTGCCGTCGGCACGTTGAATTAATACTGCTTTTGAGCGGAAGATGACATCTTCTTCAACCAGACCGTTCGCTTCAAGGGTAGCGCCCGTTGATACCAAGTCACAGATAGCGTCGGCAACGCCAGCGCGTGGTGCAACTTCAACCGAACCTGTAAGCATTACTGCTTTAGCATTAATTTTTTGCTCTGCAAAATAACGCTCTAATAGGAATGGGTAAGTGGTAGCCACTTTCTTGCCTTCTAAAGACTGAATGTTGGTGTAGTCCATTTCAGTAGGCACGGCGATAGACAAGCGACAACCGCCGTAGTCTAAACGACGTAATACTTCATAATCAGAAGGCTTGTTAGATGCTTTGCGTTCTAACATTTTTTCTTCAAGTTCGTTTTCGCCAATGAAGCCAAGGTCGGCTACACCGTCCATCACTAATCCTGGAATGTCGTCATCGCGAACACGTAATAAATCGATAGGCTCGTTGGTAGAATGCGCAATCAGCAGGCGATCACGAATGTTCAATTTTATGCCAATAGCCTTAAGTAGAGCGATGCTGTCATCACTTAAACGGCCTGATTTCTGTATGGCAATTCGAAGTCTTTTGCTGTTACTCATTGAAACGTTCCTTACACGTTGTACTACTTTTTACTGTCTTAACGATTACGCCTAAAACGAAAAACCCCCGGAAGTTTCCTTCCGGGGGTCGAGAATTTTTTCTATCTGCGCCACTGGAAGGAATAATAGACCTTCCAGCACGAACCTGAAAGGCTATGCTTTATGATGGTGGTGATGTTTTACAACGCAGTTATTCATTTAATTTCTTAATACCTATTTCCGAACGGCTGAAACATTAGCGGTTTGCCCCCGATTTTGCAAGGCGAAAGTGAACTCTTTTTGCAGTTTCAGTCTAAATTAATATGTATATAGTAAAACTTTTTGATCTGAGCCAATGTGATCGTTTTCCCTATTAGGTAATGTAGTGGATGAAATATCACAGAATTAACCTTAGCGGGTTGGGGTAGCCATGAGTAATGATCTAATTTTTTCCATTTTACCGCGAAATACCAAAGTGCCCATCGAAACTGATAATCGGGTAAAAAAAGTGTCGCGCAGCGAAAAGTCAGAGGCGCTCAACCAAGACGAAAAAGAGCAGCACGATGAAGTGCATATCGTTGATGAAATGGAGCAACGGGAACGGCACGAGCAAAATGAACACCCGAGCAACCAAGAAAATCGCCAACAAGAAGACAGCCAAGGCGACAAATCGATAGGGCGGCAATTGAGCGAAAATGAAAACCGCGCATTAAATACCGCAGATGCAACGGGTACTAAAATACCGCGGGGCATTAAACATGTGGATATTACCATTTAACCGTGCAGGTTGTTTTCGGGTTCCTTCCCGTCATCTCTTAAATGTTGCCGCTCAGTATCACTGAAGTAGAAAGACACATTCAGCGAGCTTATATTATTTACTACCGTTGTCTTTGATCGCACGCTTTAGTTCAGTAGGCAGTAAAAACGCATAGCTGAAAAACATAAGCGCGATGCCAGTCACAATAAACAAATCATCTGCATTTAAAGAAAGTAGCGCTGTCATAATAATACCTCTAGGCGTTGAGAAGGAATGTAATAAACTACAACCCAATATTACCATTTTCGTGTCTATAAAATAGGGGGAGGCTACCCAACTTTAGTTTAAAAATCAGGCGCTTTTAGACTAATTGATTAATCACAGGTTATGGGTGGTAACTGAGGCGGTTGAGGCGGTAATTCAATGTCGTCAACAAGCAGTAAATCTAGTGCAAGGTTAACTTTCCCATTAGAACCCTTAAAGCGGTCGGGATCATTGGCTTCTAAAAACAAGTCATTCTCATACACTTGCTCATCAACCACTTGTTGACGCATTTCAAAGACCCGCGCTGAGCAATCATCCATACCTAATTTTTCGTGTAAACCAACGCTGGCGGGGTTAGGTAGCGTTATACCTCCTAATCATTACCGGCAACACGCATCAGACAGAAAGCCAGATGCAGGGTTGCGAGCACACCAAACCCTCCAGCCACCGCGGAAGGTAAGAAGGCGTTACGGCCAAATACGATCAAAATTGCATTTGCGACTATGGCAACAACACCTACTAGCGCAGTCACTCCACCTAAGGGCTTAGCGCCATCTTTCATTTTTGCAATGCCAAAAATAAGCGCCGCAAAGCCTAGCAGGAGCTTGGCAGCGTAATAAATCATGAAGGACAAGGCTACTACTGCGCTGGCTAACGGCATTAAGCTCTCATTTTGTGTTGCAGCTTCACGAAAGGGTGTAAACATAGTAAGGCCAACACTCACTTGTACTAAGTTGAGGGCTGCACTGAACGCAATGGCAGACCATCCTACATGGTTGTCCTTTGTGTGTTTATCTTCAACGCCGCTAATACTCGAATCTAAAGGCGGTTAAGGTATCTATATTAACCGTACGTTTACCTAGGGGTAAACTCAATACATTAAAGGTGTTAGCTGCACACAAAGTTAGAGTTAGGCGCTTTAAAACATTCTTCGTCGGTAGGATTTTTATAGACTTAAGTCTTAATTTTCGATTGGTCGCAAAAAATTGTTAATTTAACGCTTTACATACGAATGAGAATGCTTATCATCTTCGCTATGTTTGACTTAATCGATTAACTCTAGAATGAAATATCCTCAATCACTCCTTAGCTTGGCGGTTATCGCCTCTTTTTCAACGGCAGCAGAGCAGGCAGTCACAAAAGATGTTGAAAGCATCACGGTGACAGCTTCTGGTTTTGAACAACTTTTGTCGCAAGCGCCTGCGTCAGTAAGTGTTATTGATCGTAAACAGCTTGCTCAGCGTGCTTACAAAGATGTGACTGATGCATTGAGAGATGTGCCTGGAGTAACTGTAACGGGTGGCGGATATCGACAAGATATTAGTATTAGAGGTTTACCTGCCCAGTACACCAGTATTTTAGTTGATGGTAAAAAGCAAACAGGAAGGGAATCACAACCTAATGGCAGTGGCGGTTACGAGCAAGATTGGTTACCACCACTAGACAGCATTGAACGAATTGAAATAGTGCGTGGCCCTATGTCTACTCTATATGGTTCAGATGCCATGGGCGGTGTAATCAATATTATTACACGCAAAAATTACCGTAAATGGAGTGGAAACCTGCGCGCTGAAACCCGGTTGCAACAGCATTCAGATTCGGGCTCAGATAGCCAAGTTCAACTTGCCGTATCAGGGCCGCTAATTGCAGATTTATTAAGTTTGAGTTTAAGCGGCCTTTACCAAAAGCGTGGTGAGGACGATATTGAGCGTGGTTATGCAGAAAAAACACTAAGTAATGTGAGAAGTGCGTTTCATTTAACGCCTACGAAAACCGATGTTTTTTCATTGGAATATGTAACACAAGATCAAACCCGGGCGTCTAACCCTGGACAGTCGCTACCCGAAACAAGTAATGCTTCAGAAACGGAAAGTGAACGAGAGTCTGTCGCTTTAACCCACGAAGCGAACTACGACAGCGTGAAGGGCCGTACTTATGTACAGCAAGAGTCGGTAGAAAACGTTGGAAGAGATATTACTATCGATAACCTTGTCGTTAATTCTCAGTGGTCTTTTTCTGCCACTGACAGTCACAAAGTGACGTTGGGCGCTGAATATCTAGAAGAAACCCTAGATGATTTCGATACTAACGGTGGCGATGCAACTGAAATTAAAAATAGTCAGTGGGCAGTTTATGGCGAAGATGAGTGGGCTATTTCTAAATCTGTGGCGCTAACTGCTGGTATCCGCCTAGACGATAACGAATTGTTCAATTCTGAAATTAGCCCGCGTTTATACGCGGTATGGAATATGAGCGACGATTGGGTATTAAAAGGTGGTGTTTCAAGTGGATATCGAACGCCTGAATTGCGTGAAATGGCAGCCGGGTGGATTCAAGAAAGTCGTGGTGGCGACATTCATGGTAACCCCGAACTGATGCCCGAAACTACTCTTAATAAAGAGCTTGCACTTTATTACATAGGCGCGCAAGGCTTTGAAACGAGCGTTACCGTTTTCCATAACGACTTTGAAGATAAAATTGCCATTACGAGTTGTGAACTGGATACCTGTTTAGACGACGCCGATCGTTACAATATTAATATCGATGAAGCAGAGTCTTACGGTTTTGAATTGGCTTCACGATTGAAACTAGAAGATTGGTCTTTCAATGCTGCGTATAGTTTTACTCGCTCCGAGCAAAAAACAGGTGACAATGCAGGCTTACCATTGGTACAACAACCTAAACATTTATTTACGCTAAATACCACATGGACACTGAGCGAAGATTCAGAACTCTGGTCTAGATGGACGGTACGCAGCGCAGAAACAGCATTAACCTCAGTATCGTCTCGCTCGGTACTGACACCTGGGTTAGGGTTATTTGATATTGGTTTTAACACCAAGTTGACTCGCAATGTTAAGTTGCAAACAGGTCTTTATAACCTGTTAGACAAAACCATGCGATACAGTGAGTATGGTTATGTGGAAGATGGACGCAGATTATGGGTTGGGGTGAATTGGGTATTTTAGAACGGATGAAAATTGATGGAGGCAGAGCGCTCGCGCTTGCCTCCGTTACCACGCTATTGAAATTAATGTGCATGGGACTAGTCGTTAGTCCAATGCACATTGCTTTTGCCAATACCGCCTCATCCTATACAAGCACAAGCGAGACAGTCTCAGGCAACTCATTTCAAGCAAACTTAAAGAGCGAAAAGCCCGATAGCCGTGGTGTTTTTTCTGACGAAATCGCACCGTCTGAAAAATTAACTGAAGCTCGAACGTTTGCAGACACGGGGCTCAGTTTCTCACATATGTACCCCGGTTTTGCTGATTTGTGCGATATCGATTCACCATTGCGTAATATGTCTATAAAGCGAGAGCCAAGATCAAATAAATCAAGTCGCAATAGCAAAAGGCAAGTAAACCAAGATACCGCAAAGCATAAACGTAGCGCACGACAACCTATTGCACCGCAGCGCGTATTCGATAATCTTTATTATGTGGGTGCAGGTAACGTGGCTAGTTGGGCGATAGATACGGGTGATAGCATTGTGCTAATTGACGCCTTAAATAATGCAGCACAGGCAAGCAAATACATTGTTGATGGGCTAGCAACACTTGGCCTAGCAGATAAACCCATTTCACATTTAATTATCACCCACGGACATGGCGATCACTATGGTGGTCAAAAGTGGTTATCTACCCGCTATAACGTTGAAGTGATAATGAGCGACCGTGAGTGGAGGTGGCTGCAAGACGGTGGTGATGGCTTCTCTAGTCCAAGTTGGGGGGCGGCGCCTGAAGAGGGCACCGCGGTTAGCAATGGAAAAATTTTAGAAGTCGGTCATATGCGGTTTCAATTCTTTGATACACCAGGCCATACGCCGGGCACGCTCTCGGTCGTGTTTTCAGTAGTGGATAATGGCGCTGCACACAAAGCCGTATTATGGGGCGGCACCGGGCTAAACTATGGGCCTGATGCAAACCGCATTAAAGCGTATACCCAATCGGCAATTAAAATGCAGCAGGTAGTGAAGGATCAACAGATTGATGTCTTTCTATCTAATCACCCCAAGCGAGATGGCACTTTGGGTAAAATGAAAGCCCTACATCATCGCGAGCCTAATCAGACTCATCCATTCGTGGTGGGAAGTGACATAACCGCCGCAGGTTTTGAAATGCTTGAGAACTGTACCAAAGCGCAGTGGATGAAAATTGAAGCTTTGGCAGAGGAAACTAAGTAGGAACACTCAGTAGAGTGGACTTAATTATAAATGCGCATACGAATTGTGTAGTAGTGGATAGCTCGGTTTACCTAATTCCTAAGCAAACCGAACGAAGTTATAAAGCGGATTTTCAATTAGTTAAGTTCTTTATCTACCCAGAACTTGGTACCTTTCACTGTGGCTTGCAAGGCTAGGCCGCTTTCGGTCATGGTATAAACCGTAACATTGCCTAAATAGCCTTCGCCTTCCGCTGACATACCTTTGTTACCGGCTTTAGCTGCAGCATCAGCATTACCGCCTACTGTCCAACCATTCTCGATAAAGTAGTTCATGGCTTTTTGCGTATGGAAAACCATCACTACGCGGTAATCTTTCGCACCTAGTCCAAGGCCAACACCGCCTTCAGCCATATTCATATATGTTTTTGTGCCAGTGACTTGGTTGTTCACTACGCCATAACCCGTACCAGCAGCAAAGAAAATGACGTTAATATTTGCATTCGTGAATACCGCGTAGCCAGCCGCATCACGAACTTGAGAACGAGTATCAGGCTTTTCTGTGTATAGCCTAGCTAATGCATTTTGCTGCATATCTAATATAGCTTGTCGCTTTTCAGCAACACTGCCGTCACCCATGGAGGCGCAGCCCGTTACTGCGAGTAAAACGAAACCTACCAACGAAAGTGAAGCTAAGTTTTTGAAATTCATATTTTTTCCTTTGATTCAATTTTAAATCGTACAGTCTAAACTTTGGGTTTAGGTATTGAAGAAACCTAAACGGGTCGGTTTAATGGTTTATTGCATGTCACTACAATCGTAGTACGCAAAAAATGTGCTCAAAGGTTAATTTTAAATGTAAATGTTACCGCTATTGCACCTTCTCAACCTTGAAACCATGCTGTTCTAGCATGTTTAATACACCCAATTCACCGGGCAAATGCAATGCGCCTACCAGCACAAATTCAGTGGGCTTTGTTGCCAATGCTTTCACTAAAAATTGCATCCACGCTTTGTTTCTAGATGATAGAAGCGTATCGAATATATCTGGGTATTCGGATTTAAAATCGGCCATGCTTTCTTCGTACATTGTGTCGAGGTCGCCTGCTTTCCAACTCGCTTTTAACTTAGGTAAAACCTGAGGGAGGGTTTTAACGTCTTCAAGGGTGTATTGAATAAATGCATCTTCATCGCCATTGCCCATTTGCTGAATAAATGAAAGTTGTTGCTCGGGGCTTTCTAGCCAAAGAATGGTTTTATCGTCGTTTTTGCTACGATTAAAAAAATGCTTATCTACGCCTTCACTGGTTAGCCCCATGATTTGAAGTTCAATCATACTCAAGGTAATGCTTAAAAAAGCAGGCTTGTACATCATAAAGTTAGAAAGTGATAAACCACGGGCTTCCATGTGTGCTGATAGATTCGCTAAGGTTTTTTCTGAAAGATCATTGGCAAGGCTGCTACCTTGGGTGTAAGTCAGCTTCTTCATCATAGACTGCGCAAATGCTTGTGTTTCTAAGGCATCTAGGTCTGTTTCAAACACTAACGTTTCTGATTGTTGATAAGCAGAGTCGTAGGCATCAGGAAGGGGGTAGTCGCTCTCGCTGAGTAAGTGGAGCGTACCGCCAATGTAAAGGGTGTTTTCGCCGTTACTAACTTTGAAAACAGAAGCAGAAAAGGCTGGCGTGGTTAGCCCTACTACACAACTTGTAAGTAAAAGCGCTAAGCTAAAAGCACGTGGGCTGAACTTCATCATATTGTCCTATTAGATGAGAATCAGCCACTTTACCGAGTAAGTTTCCTCTATTCAACCAGCATGTTGTGTAACTCATTACCGCTGACAATAGGCGAGTTAGCGGTGCCAATCAATTTCGAGCTCCAACGCATCTGGAATCTCTGACTGACCTACCATTTCCTCGTAAGGAGTGGATTGCCGCAGCCATACATGTTCAAACTCCTCGGAATTAAAGTGATCTTTAATTTCATTTAGACAATGAAATGTTTTGGGTCGAGAGGTCTTATCTCTGACTAGCGTGCGAGATGCACCTCGCCCTGTCGCTGCTAAATAACTTCCGCCTTCAATTGACTCTATGTATAGATTCATAATTGTTCTCCGAGATAACACGAATAGACATTACTATTTGTAGTTCATAGGTGGAAAAATGGATATTAAATTTAATTTAAACTTCGCTTCAATAAAGCTAACGCGACAGGCGCATTTTGCAAAACTAGGTTTTCCACCAATGATTACGGCATACCATAATGCCTTCATTACCTAGTGTTTCTTTTAGTAATGCGCGATCCTCAAGATTAAGAAATTCGCCCAAGACAATGCGTTGTTCGCCATCCACTAAGGTAACGATGGGAAGGCGCCAATCGTTTTCATCTTCGGTAAATTCAACGTGCGCGGATGGGCGAGCAAAAGAGATGGTGCGGTGTCGGGTGCAAAAGTGAATAGTGTGGGGGGCAATATCAATGGTTTCCCACCGGTATGTACTGCGAGACACTTGGTACATGATAAAAATAAGCAATACGACTTCTATGCCGGCAAAGGGTAATATTACCCAAACCCCCACCACCGCCCAGCCTATAGCAATAGTGAATACAGCAACGGCAAAAATTAACATCAGCCATTTAGTATCTTGCCAGCTTGCTGAACGGTTAGGCGTGAGCCGCAATCTTTTCTTACCTTGGAGTGAGATTGTTTCTAACATAAAGTTCAAAGGATAAAACGGGAACTACCTAGTAATATTAGTAGGCATTGGGTATTTTGCCGTCGTGATTTGTTTAAATAAAAACACTCGCCGTACACGAGAGTTCCATCTCCATGCGCCGTTTAGGAGAATGTGTTGAATCGTTTATTTCAATGGGTAATACAAAGCCCATTAAAAATTCTTTTGGTTGTACTGTGGGTAGTGGTGATTTTTTCTCAATCCGCGCCGCTAGTGCTTATTGCCGAAAATAGCCTTTTTAGTTTGCTTGGCATTATTGGCGCTATTTTCGCAAACGCGACCGGCGCGGGTGGGGGCGTGGTATTTGTTCCTTTCTTTAACCATTTACAGTTTTCATCTCAGAGTGTGGTGGCCACCAGTTTCGCTATTCAATGCTGCGGCATGACTGCTGGCGCTATTACGTGGTGGCGTTATAAACGTTGTCATCATCAAACCGACAGTCAATGGCGCGCGTTACCTTCAAGCTTAATGCTAAGCGTACCTGCCTCACTGTGTGGTGTGTGGTTCGCTCAGTTTGGCCCAGAGACGTTTAGTGTGCTTTCACCCATCAAAGGAGGAATAGAACAGATTCACTTAGGGTTTGGCGCATTTTCTATATTGCTTGCCGTGGCTATCTTTGCCTCTATTCCTTTTTTAAAACGGGTTGCCTTAAAACACGATGCTGAGCAATTCGATATTGTTGCATTGCCATTTGTTTCTTTTTTCGGGGGGATTGTTACTGCTTGGCTTTCGGTGGGGGTAGGCGAGCTGGTGGCTGTCTATCTTATCATCAGAGGGTTCAACGTGACTATGGCGATTGCTGTTGCAGTCATCTTGTCAGCATTTACCGTTTGGGGCGCTGTAATTTACCACGTTTTAGTAACCCAAGCCGTAGTTTGGGACGTAGTGATATTTGCAGGTGCGGGAGCAATTATTGGTGGCATGCTAGCAAAGTATGTTGTGTTGGCTTTTTCACCCCAAAAACTTAAACTTTTCTTTGGCACTTGGGTTCTTTTGCTCGGCGTATCTGGTTTACCTATTTTCTGAGTGCATATTTTGTAGAGGAATAGTTTGGCAAAAAAGGATGCATGGATGACAATTCAGACAACTCCCAAGAAAATTTATCGTGTAAAGCAGCCCGAATGGTCGAAACATGCCGTTATCTATCAGGTGAACACTCGCCAGTTTTCTGTATCTGGTACATTCAAAGAGGTGACGAAACGCTTAAATCATATTTGTGATTTAGGTGCTGATATTCTTTGGCTTATGCCTATTCACCCTATAGGTGAAAAAAATCGAAAAGGTGAACTTGGTAGCCCGTACGCGGTTAAAGACTATTTGGGTATTAACCCTGAGTTTGGCAATGCAGACGACTTTCAAGAGTTGGTGCAAGAAGCGCACAACCGGAATTTAAAAGTTATCCTAGACTGGGTGCCTAATCATAGCGCTTGGGACAATCCTCTAGTGGATACTCATCCTCACTGGTATGCCAGAGATCACCACGGTGAGTTTCGCCCGTCTCCTTGGTGGGATTGGTCAGATATTATCGAGTTTGATTACGACGAACCTGCGCTACGTGATTATATGATTAATGCCATGCGCTATTGGGTAGAACGCTTTGATATTGATGGTTTTCGATGTGATGTAGCGGGGTATGTGCCGAACGATTTTTGGCATCAAGCGCGTGTTGCCTTAGATGCCATAAAACCCGTATTTATGTTGGCAGAGTGGGAAAATCGCGATTTACACGAAACCGCTTTTAACATGACTTATGCATGGAGCTGGAATGAAACCATGCATGAGCTCGCTCATGGGCGATGTTCTCTTGATAGACTGAGAAAATATTATTCATGGAATGAACGGGCGTGGCCGCACAGTGCTTATCGAATGACGTTTGTGAGTAACCACGATAAAAATGCGTGGGATGGTACTCAGGCAGAGCAATTTGGCGATGCGTTAAAAGGCGCCATTGTATTGTCGGTGTTAGGCGAAGGTATGCCGCTCATTCATAATGGCCAAGAAGCCGGGGAAACAAAGCGGTTAGCGTTTTTCGAACGTGATCCCATTGAATGGCAACCTCATAGCATTGGTGATTTGTATAAAGCGCTCATTAAGATAAAAAAATCTATTCCTGCCTTGGGCAATGGTGAATTTGGTTCACGTATGATTCAGGTGCCAAGTAACGCTATGTCACAGGTATTCAGCTTTGTGAGAATGGATGAACACAATAAAGTGTTAGTGATCATCAATTTTTCAGACACTTTAGGCAACGTCACGTTTAATGACCCTATTCTTAATGGTCATTATTATAAGTGCACGCTCGATTCAAGTTCTTCCCACCACGAGAGTAAAAGCGAAACCGAACACTTGCATATTGATAAGGCCGTTCAAATTGACCCGTGGGGCTATCAGGTATGGATTAGCTCTTATTAATTGGCAAGTATGGCTGAGCTTATATGACTGAGCTTATATAGAACAGCAAGCCGCTATGAGTAAAGGTCAGTGTTAAATGAAATCTGTCATTCGGTATGGAATTTTTGTGATTACTAACCATTTTTCGAAAAACTTTGGCATAATGCACCGCTTTGTGGCCTAGCGGCCAAATCTTCACTTTTACGTTAAGTACACTATGCCAACTATCGATGACATCTTTTCTTCCACGGGTTTACTTGCTAAGACCATCAATGGCTTTGTTCCCCGTGAAGCGCAAACAGAAATGGCGCAGGCGGTAAAAGAAGCCATTGATGAAACCGGCTCCCTAGTGGTTGAAGCCGGGACCGGTACGGGGAAGACCTTCGCTTATCTTGCACCAGCACTGTTGGCTGAAGGCAAAGCGATAGTGTCGACGGGAACGAAAAACCTGCAAGAACAGTTATTTCATCGCGATTTGCCTTTAGTGAAAAAAGCCCTTGGCAACAGGCGCAAAACGGCGTTGTTAAAAGGCCGTGCTAATTACCTTTGCCTGCACCGACTAGAACAACATGGCGGTAACTCCACGTTAGTGGAAAAAGAGGTGTTAGGGCAGCTATCTGAAGTGAAACTATGGTCTACCACTACTAAAACTGGCGATATGGGCGAGCTGAAAAGCTTACCTGAAGATGCTCGGGTGTTGCCATTAGTGACGTCTACCGTTGACAATTGCCTTGGTCGGGACTGCCCCGATTATGAAGAGTGTTATTTGGTTAAGGCACGGCGTAAGGCGTTAGATGCCGACATTATTGTGGTGAATCATCACTTATTTTTCGCTGACATGGCATTAAAAGATACGGGGTTCGGTGAGCTTATTCCAGAAGCTGACGCCATTATATTTGATGAAGCCCATCAAATACCCGATATTGCCGCAGACTACTTTGGTGAATCGCTTTCCACGCGCCAAATTCAAGATTTAGCGAAAGATATTACCCTTATTTTTAGAACCGTGTTGAAAGACGCGGCACAGTTAGATAAAGCAGCCGACAAATGCCGCATGATTGCTGCAGATTTGCGCTTGTTATTTCCTGATACTACTCAGCGAGGAAACTGGGCCGAAGCCTTGATGCGTGACGATGTGCGCTTAGAAGTGGGTAAACTAGCAGAAGCGCTAGGGGTACTACATGAAGTGTGTAAGCTGCATATTGGTCGCGACAAAGATTTAGATAATCTTTATGAAAGAATAGTGTCCGTTAGGGAACAACTTGACTCGTTAAGCGATGAGAAACAAGAAAATGTGAGCTTGTGGTATGAAACCACGACGCGCCATTTAATTATGCATTTAACGCCGTTGTCTATTGCAGCTAAGTTCCGCCGTTTTGTGGCATCGCCGCCTCGCGGGTGGGTATTTACCTCGGCGACCTTAATGGTTAACGGCGGCTTTGAACATTTTCAGCGCAGAATGGGGTTAGAAGACTCAAGAACGCTAGGCTTAGATAGCCCCTTTAACTACCCTGAACAAGCCATGTTGTGTGTACCTCGGTATTTACCCGAGCCGAACAGTTTTTCTATGCGAGAAACGTTGTTGAATACGGCAAAAAGGTTGATTAAAGCCAGTAAAGGCCGGTGCTTTTTGTTATTTACCAGTCATGCCATGTTGCGTGAAATAGCTGGTAAGCTAGAAGATGAAATTGATAACCCGCTATTAGTACAAGGCACAACAACTAAGCAGGCGTTATTAGATGCGTACTTGGCTGACGAAAAAGCCGTGTTAATGGGCACGGGCGCTTTTTGGGAAGGGGTAGATGTACGAGGGAATGATTTGGTGTGCGTCATGATAGATAAACTGCCATTCGCATCACCAGATGACCCACTGTTACAAGCCCGAATGGACGATGTTAAAAAGCGCGGCGCAAACCCGTTTGGTGTTATTCAAATACCCCAAGCTGTGATTGCCTTAAAGCAAGGTGCAGGGCGATTAATTCGCGACCCTACCGATAAAGGCGTACTGGTTATTTGCGATAACCGATTAGTGACTAAACCCTATGCGAAAACTTTTATAGGTAGCTTGCCGAATATGCGCAGAACCCGAAGTTTAGACGAAGTAGAGTCTTTCCTTGCAAGAATTGATGAAGAGTAAAGAATGAAAATTTTAGCCATAGACACGGCAACAGAAGCCTGTTCAGTAGCACTAAATACCGGTGACGCTGTTGTTTCACGTTTCGAAATTTGCCCACAGCAACATAGCCAGCGTTTACTGCCTATGTTGGATGAAGTGTTAAAAGATGCAGGGCTTGTTCTGGCCGATTTAGATCTACTAGCGTTTGGGCGAGGCCCAGGCAGCTTTACCGGCGTGCGCATTGCTACCGGCATGATTCAAGGTTTATCACTAGGTAGTGGATTAAAAGTGGCCGGCGTAAGCACCCTTGCGGCGATGGCACAGCAAGCGGTAATAAGTAAACAGGCTACTTGGGTAGTGTGTGCTACCGATGCCCGCATGGGCGAAGTGTATTTTGCCATGTATAAGTCCGGCAACGGATTATTGAGTGAGGTGATTGCAGAGCAGGTGTGCCCCCCTGAAGCTGCTGTAGAGCTTATCAATGAAGCCATAGCAGCCAATCAAGGTGAGGCTATTGGTGAGTTTGAGCCTGTTGGTACAGGCTGGCAGGCCTATCCGGCACTTAAAGCATTGCTGTCTGAAGACCATGAAGTGTCTATTGAATTTCCTGATGCGGTTTACATGCTTCCACTTGCTGAACAACTCGCGAACAAAGGCGATGTACAAGTGGCCAGTGAGGTAAAACCTGTTTATCTACGAGACAAAGTAACATGGAAAAAGTTACCGGGCCGCGAATAAGGGGGGAAGCCCTCAGGCTGATATACGTTTAAACCACATTCTCTGCCGTTAACTATGTCTTATCCTGCATGGCTCACGATTAAATAAGGAAGCGTGCAGTAACTGGGCGCGATTTTTGCAGTCGCTTCTTGCAACATAGGCTTCTTGAAGCATAGATTGCAACGTAGCGAACAACATTGAACCTTGTATCGCTCAGAAGATGGCTGTTGCGACATTGAAATTCGATGTAGTCGTCTCACTACATATATTAATTGGTTTAATTTAAAAGACTGACACGTTTTGGTATGCATATAACTAACAATTTTTCGATACCTTCATCACATCAATCAGAGCCTTCGCAAGGGCGCGTCGCTAAAGTTAATAAAGATGCGCAGCAGCAGAGCAATAGTGAGGGGAAGCAGCAGAACAACCATATTGTGGTGGCCCCAGATGCGCAAGGCACCGACAATGCACAGGCTTATCAACGTTTTGTACGTGAAGATAGTGCGGGCTATTCTCAACAAGCCATCGCGTCGTATACCAGCTTTGAAAAGCAGCAAGAACGTGAGTCTGTACAAAGCATGTTTGGGGTAGATATTTATGCCTAGTATTCACATTAAATCAGTGCATTTCTTGCGCAGTATTGCCTTCATTTAACGTCTTCCCACTAAGCGTTATAAAACCTAACTAAACTTTTTGTCAAAAATCCCGTCTAAAGATTGATAATCTTTTAAATCAATGTTCTTTATGGCATTTGTTATGTATCAATGCTAACTTTTAAGTCAATGTATTCCATCGGTAATGGTATTTTTTAATGATTGTCTCGAGTGAATGTGCGGGTTAACAGCCTTACACCGTTACTCAGCGCAATGTGGTTCGATTCGTTACTATTTGTAGTACTATATATTTTCTCGGCGCTTAGTTTCAGCTCCAGGTTAAAAGTGCTTAGGCGGCCAAAAGGAGGCTTCATGCTGGTTAGAATGTTAGTGATAGTAAGTGTGGTACTTTTCGCAGGGTGTGCGATTGTGCCAGAAAGCGTAGAGGTGCCTGAAGGTACTGAGCTAGTTTCTTATTCCAAAGCCGTTACCTCTGGCGCCAACGCACAAGGTAAAATGGCGCGGTGGGGCGGTGTTATTGTTGGGGTCGAAAATAAGCCAAACAAAACATTCATCGAACTTGTTCATTTTCCACTAAACAACTATGGCAAGCCTAACAGTAGTGGCGAAACGGTTGGGCGCTTTAAAGTGCAAATAGACGGTTTTGTTGATCCCATTGTTTTTGAAGAAGGTCGTTCGGCCACGTTTGTTGGTAAATTGGTACCGCCCACATCAGGCATGGTAGGTGAACAACCATACATATATCCTACAATATTGGCTGATGACTACCACATGTGGCGTAAACAAGAGGTTTACGACGTGAACATGTATTATTTTGATTATGGTACTGGTTGGTATTCACCGTTTATGCGACACAGACCCTGGGGTTATCCAAGTTATAGAAGAGTTCGGGTAACTCGCTACGATAATTCTCCGTCTAGTCCTAAACCTATAAAGACGCAATCTAACGTTAACACTATTTCAGGCCCGCATGACAAAATGCGCAAGGATAAATCGAAATAGGTAGACTACCAGATGAAAATTTTCGTAAAGATAACCGTATTTAAATAAAAATATGTATTTACTAGGGAGGCAGGATTTTGCCTCCCTATTTTTTTATCTGGCAGTATTTTGTTCTGTGTCGGCAATATATTGCCGCCATATTGTGTAAGGGAGCAACATGATAGAAACTGAATTTACAGCAGGAAATTTACACTTAGCCGCGCTAGAAAACCAAGGTGCTGGAACCGTAGTAATAGGGCTGCATGGGTATTTAGATAACGCAGAAAGCCTACGATTACTTGCTCCGTATTTGCAATCTCAACGCTTTATTGCGCTTGATCTTGCTGGGCATGGCCGTTCATCGCACCGACCGATAGGCATGCACTATAATCAAGCTGATTATTTACAAGACTTGCATGCATTGATAGAAGATCAAGGGTGGGAACAGGTTATACTGTTGGGGCACTCTATGGGCGGCATTTTGGCAACATTATATGCGGGGCTATTTCCTGAAAAAGTGAAAGGTGTGATAAGCCTTGATGCGTGTGGCCCCTTAACGTTAGCGGCGAATACTAGCCAACAGCAAATGCGGGACGCCATTCTTAGCCGCAAGAAAAAACAGCGCAATAAGTTAACCTTGGTTAATTTAGAAGATGCAGTGAAAGCCCGCTGCAAAGTCTCTGATATTCCAGCTGAGCATGCGCGCGCAATTCTAGAAAGGAATCTTACGCAAGATGCCGGTGGCCATTGTTTTTGGTCGAGCGATCCGCGTCTTCGCACTAAATCTGTGCTTCGTTTAACCGAAGAACAGGCAGAAAACATCATGAGTGCGATAGTTTGTCCTATACTTTTCGTTGGTGCGTCAAGTAGCTTTAAAACCTTGGACAGTGTTTATGACAAAAGGCAGTCTTGGTTTAAAAATGCTCGGTTTGAGCAATTAAAAGGCGGTCATCATATTCACATGGAAAAAACTGATGAAGTTGGCGTGCTAATCCGTCAGTTTGTTGAGCAAATGTAAACTGTATAGTTTATTTTTTTTTACACTTCCTATACTATTCGCAAGTTATTAGACCAGTTGCTCAAACGCGCGTGAGACAACACGCGCCTTTGTGTTAAAAATAAGTGAAGGAGGTTTTGGTGGAAAAAACCTGGCTCAAGTTTTACGATCCTCGTGTATCTGCAGAAATTGATGCAGATCGTTACGCATCCGTTGTCGATATATTCGAACAATCAGTAAAAAAGTTTAAAGACAAAGTTGCGTTTATCAACATGGGTCAGTCGATGACCTTTGGCGAACTCGACAAATTATCTGCACAGTATGCTGCTTACTTACAAAATAGTGGGTTGAAGCGTGGTGATGCCGTGGCAATCATGATGCCGAACTTACTACAGTATCCTGTAGCTATGTTTGGTGTACTTCGTGCTGGTATGGTTGTGGTTAATGTAAACCCGCTGTATACCGCAAGAGAGTTGAAGCATCAATTAAACGATGCGAATGCAAAGGCAATTGTTATTGTTGAAAACTTTGCGTGCACTCTTGAAGAAGTGATTAGTGAAACAAATATTCAAGAAGTGTTTCTTACTTCGCTAGGCGATATGTTGCCTATACCTAAACGTTGGGTAGTGAATGCGGTAGTGAAGTACGTGAAAAAAATGGTACCGGCTTTTAATTTGCCTGCTACCACGTCATTCACCAGCGCGATAAAGAAAGGGCAATCTTTAACCTACACACGCCCCAATTTAACCAACGATGAACTGGCCTTCTTGCAGTACACAGGTGGAACAACTGGTGTGTCTAAAGGCGCCATGTTGACGCATCGCAATATGATTGCGAATCTTGAGCAGGTTTCTGGCATTTTAGAAACGGTAATAGAAGAAGGCGAAGACTTTGTGGTAACTGCGTTGCCGCTTTATCATATATTCGCATTGCTTGCGAACTGCCTGATGTTCCTTAAATACGGTTGCCAAAACTTACTGATTACTAACCCACGAGATATGCCTGGGTTTGTAAACGAACTGAGCAAATACCCATTCACTATTCTTCCGGGTGTAAATACCTTGTTTAACGGTTTGTTAAACACACCAGGGTTTAGCGAACTTGATTTTAAGAACTTCAAGTTTGGTTTAGGCGGCGGCATGGCCGTTCAGCGCCCTGTTGCTGAAAAGTGGGAAAAGGTTACCGGTACCGTACTTCTTGAAGGCTATGGCCTTACGGAATGTTCACCTGTTGTAACGGTAAACCCACCACAAATTGACGCTTACAAAGGCGCCATTGGTATGCCAGTACCTTCTACCGACATTAAACTTCTTGATGATGATGGTAACGAGGTAGAAAAAGGCGAACCAGGTGAGCTTTGGGTGAAAGGCCCGCAGGTGATGAAAGGGTATTTAAACCGCCCAGAAGCCACCGACGAAATTCTTAAAGATGGCTGGCTTGCCACCGGAGACATCGCCACGGTAGACGATGAAGGTTATTTCTATATTGTTGACCGTAAAAAGGATATGATCCTCGTCTCTGGATTCAATGTGTTTCCAAACGAAATTGAAGAAGTGGCTGCTATGCATGACAACATTGTTGAGTCAGCAGCGGTTGGTGTGCCAAATGAAGCCAGTGGTGAAGTGGTGAAGTTGTTTGTTGTTCGCAACAACGATTCGCTCACTGCTGAAGCGGTTATTGCGCACTGTAGAGAACACTTAACAGGCTATAAAGTGCCTAAGCAGGTAGTCTTCAAAGAAGATCTACCTAAAACCAATGTAGGTAAAATTCTGCGTCGGGAACTACGAGATTAATTCGGTAAGTGAATTAGGAAAACTGTAGAGCCGGCGTAAGCCGGCTTTTTATTATTATGCAATATGAATTAGTAACCACCTTTGAAAGACTCGATAGTGTGTGCAACCTTGCCCAGCAACAAAAAGCGGTAGCGCTAGACACTGAATTTGTTCGCACTAGAACGCTGTCACCTCATCTTGGTTTAATCCAGTTATATGATGGGCATCAGTTAGTACTTATCGATCCGCTTGCGATTGATGATCTCTCGCCCTTTGTTGCCTTAATGGAAAATACCAGTGTGGTAAAAGTTCTACACTCGTGCTCAGAAGATCTTGAGACTTTCCTGACCGCTTTTAACTCCGTACCAACACCCGTATTCGATAGTCAATTTGCGGCGAGTATTTTAGGCTTGGGAGCATCCCTAGGATACGCAAAGCTGGTGGAGTTGTTGTGCGATGTTAGCCTAGATAAAGGCGAATCTCGTACCGACTGGATAGCACGCCCTTTAAGGGAAGCACAGCTTAGCTATGCGGCCAACGATGTACTGTATTTATTACCTTGCTACGAACATTTAGTAGAAAAAATAAATGAAGCCGGAAAGTTAGATTGGGTATATCAAGAAATAGCCCAGTTAGCAGATAAAAAGCGCAGTCAAATGCCGGAAGAATTTGCGTATATGCAGATTAAAAACAACTGGCGTTTATCAAAAGAGCAGCTTACCGTACTACAAGCACTTGCCGCATGGCGACTCGCCACTGCCCGTAAAAAAGACATGGCATTGAATTTTGTATTTAAGGAAATACATCTTTATGAAGCTGCGCGTCTAATGCCTTCAAGCAAATCGGGTCTGTCTCAACTTCACGGTGTGAACCCACAATCGATTAGGCGCTACGGTGAGACTATAATTACGCTAATAAGCGAAGCTCGAGATAAATATGCCGCTACTTCTGAGCCACAGAGGTTACCTAAAGTAAGTCGCTTAATTGACGTTGCAAGCTACAAGCAAACATTAGCATCACTAAAAGCCGTGAGCGATAAAATTGCCAGCGAAAATAATGTGTCGCCTGAAGTTATAGCGTCTAAAAAACAATTGAACCAGGTGTTAAAATGGTACTGGTTCGACAGTGACGAAACCCGAGTGCTAGGCCTTAAGCCAGATGTATTATCTGGTTGGAGAGCGCCGCTATTTGAACCCCATTTAGAAAAGTTACTAGGTAAAAATCCTAGTCTCTAACGTTGAAGAGTTTACGAAATGATGTTGTGCGCGATTTATAAATCACGAAAACACCTAGGCATGTATTTATATGTGCCTAATAAAGACCAATTTGATGATGTACCTGAAATACTAAAAGAGAAGTTTGGCAAGCCAGAGTTAGTTACGGTGTTATCGTTAGATAAGCACGAGAAACTAGCCGGGGTGGATAAGCAAAAGCTTGTAAATGAGCTTGAAGAGAAAGGTTTTTACCTTCAAATGCCACCTAAAGAAGACGACTTATTGATGGCCCATCGCACGTCTTTGGGTTTGCAAGCTACACCAGATAAAAAGTTTTAAGCATGGCTAAATGGTTAACTGCATCGCTACTTGCAGTAGCGGGGGTTGTGGCAAGCATTGCTTTTGCCCAAGCCGAAGACAAAACAGCACAAGGGTTTGCCGAGTACGTAACAGCGTTAAAAGCCGAAGCCCAGCAAAAGGGCTTTGATGAATCATTACTTAACGACGCTTTTAATGATATTAGTTTCCGCCCAACGGTTATCAAGTCTGATAAAAATCAACCTGAAAAGAAAATTACCCTTGATAGTTACTTAGCCAGTCGTGTGCCTGACTGGAAAGTGCAACAAGCGGTTGAAATGTACAACAAGCACAAGTCACTGCTTGAAGAGATAGGGCAGAAGTTTCAGGTTCAACCTCGCTTTATTGTTGCGCTGTGGGGTAATGAATCGAATTTTGGACGTATTCAGGGTAATTACAGTGTGCTGTCTGCCTTGGCGTCACTCGCGTACGAAGGCCGCCGAGAAAAACTGTTTAAAGACAACCTTTTTGCCGCGCTGACTATCCTTGACGAAGGGCATACCAGCGTTGATGCGTTGAAAGGTTCTTGGGCTGGTGCCATGGGGCAAAGCCAATTTATGCCAATCTCCTTTTTAAACTACGCGGTAGATTACGATGGTGATGGCAGAAAAGATATATGGCAAACGGAAGCCGATGTTTTTGCTTCTATTGCAAACTACCTATCATCAGAAGGGTGGGATAATAACGGCACGTGGGGTAGGCAGGTATCTTTAACTCAGCCTATAAAAGAGTTCGGCCTTTCAAAAAGTCTTTATAAGCCTTTAGCCGATTGGCAACAAGCTGGCGTTAGACGTTTCGACGGTAGCGATTTGCCAAACGCTGATATTCCGGCTTCTCTTATTATGCCTGATGGCAGCGAAGGGCGTGTTTATCTTGTTTATAATAATTTTCATACCTTGATGAAATGGAACCGCTCTAGTTACTTTGGTGTGTCGGTAGGTTACCTTTCAGAACGTATAAAGCGAGGGTATTAATATGTATCAACATTTAGAACTTCAGGGCAATCCCATTGCATTGCCCACAGGTAAAGTGGCGTGTATTGGTCGCAACTATCTTGATCATATTGAAGAAATGAAATCTGTAGTTTCAGCCTCACCCCTGTTGTTTTTAAAACCCAAAGCGGCGTTGTGCGACATGGGCAAACCGCTCAGTATTCCTACCGACCAAGGTGAATGCCATAACGAACTAGAAGTTGCTGTGCTGCTAAAGCTCACGGTGTCTAAAGCAACAGAAGATGAAGTGTTAGCGGCCATTTGGGGTATTGGTCTTGGTTTAGATTTAACCTTGCGTGATGTTCAGCGCGAGCTTAAGGCGCAAGGCCAACCCTGGGAACGCGCAAAGTCCTTCGATTTAAGTTGCCCAGTGTCAGGCTTTGTTCCAATCGATACCATCACTGACTTACAAGATTTACATTTCACGTTAAGTATAAACGGTGAAGTGCGTCAATCAGGGCATACTGCAATGATGCTGCACAAAATAGTGCCGTTAATTGCCCACATGTCGCACACTTTTACCCTTGATGCGGGTGATGTGGTGCTAACCGGCACCCCGAGCGGGGTAGGGCCATTGCTTGCGGGTGACACTATCGAAGCCATCTTACACGATAAAATTACTGTTAATACAAAGGTTGTACGCTAATGACTGCCCCTTTTTGGGAAACCAAAACCCTTGAAGAAATGACCCAGAAGGAATGGGAGTCATTATGCGATGGCTGTGCAAAGTGTTGCTTACACAAGTTTATTGATGATGAAAACGAGGAAGCGCAAGCGCCGACGGATTACATCAATGCCAATGAGCAAATTCATTACACGAATATTGTCTGTTCGCTGCTAAATACAAAAAGTTGTGAATGTACCCAATATGCGAAGCGAACTGAACTTGTGCCAGACTGCGTTCAGTTAACTAAAGCGAACCTAAAAGATATTTTCTTTATGCCAACTAGCTGCGCTTATCGCCGTCTGCATGAAGGGCGAGGTTTGCCGTCTTGGCATCCACTATTAAATAAGGGCAAGAAACATGTGATGCACAAAAATGGCATGTCTGTTCGAAACAAAACGGTGTTTGAAACCGATGTAGATTTAGACACCTTCGAAGATTATATTGCCATTTGGCCATTGGAAGATTTAGATTAAGCGATAATACTGTAAAGTAGCGCATCTCGTCCAAAAATGCGTTTGCGGCAAAGTCCTTCTTTTTCAGCACCAATTCTCTCGGCTACGCGCAAACTGGCTTTGTTGTTAGGTTCAATTAGGCATTCCAGTCGGTGTAAATTCATTTGATTAAAGGCTAATTTCTTTAACGCCTCACAAATGGCCGTTGCTAGGCCTTTTCCACATGAGTCTGAACGAAGCCAATAACCCAAATTCGCGGTTAAATGGGTGTGGTGGATATAGTTGATAATTCCCATGCCCAAACAGCGCTCATCGTGCATAAGCAAGTAGGTTAAGCCATAGCCTGACTCGCGTGCGGCTTCCATCGATTGAATACATTGTTTCGCCAAGGCGGGAGTAACTGGGCACAGTGCAGCACCAAGCCAGGGTTTTACATGGTGAATAGATTGCTGTGAAGCCTCACACAAGGCTTCAATATGTTTAGGGGCTATGCGCTGTATTGTCACCGGCCCCTGTTCTGTGTGGATTGGAGGGAGCCTAGACGGCAAGATAGAAAGGTCTATCAAAAGGGCTTCTTATCCAGCAATCGGCATGCAAACACAATAGCAAAAACCGCAAAGTAAGCGGCAAAGATAATCTGCATCCATTCAGCCATTCCCATTGAAAGAAACTGCCAACTGTCCTCCAAGCAATCACCCTCGGCGGCAAAAATGGCAGGTATCCACTCATGCAATTGCAGCCATGATGGAAAGTTAGGCACTATTTCGCAGCTGGCGAAAAAAGGGTTTGGTGCATTTAAAATACCAATATGTTCTTTGGCGACTAAAAAGCCCCAGCCAGCAGATACTGCCCAACCGGCAAAACCGACCATACGAGTAAGGCCGTTATTTTTAATCAATACAAAAAGTGCTGACAGTACAATGCCGTACATAGCAGTACGTTGGTAAATGCACATGATGCAGGGCTTAAGGCCCATACCATATTGAAAATAAAGTGCGGCTAGTTCTAGCCCCAGAGATGTGGCGAAAAGCACAAGCCATGAAGACTTGTGCTCTGCCCAGTGACTAATGCGATGTACTACTGAACGCATGTCTAATTCCTAGTGTGAAAGAACACCGCTAACAGCTTCTGTTGCGGTATGATGTTCGATTAAGTGCATGTCATACAACCATTGAGTTGCATCGGCTAAGCCTACATAGGTAGCCACCAAGCCCACAATGGTTAGCACAATGGTGTATGGTAACGCCATCATCACCATGCGGCCGTAAGACAAACGTAGTAAAGGCGCAATAGCCGAGGTTAGCATGAATAAGAATGCAGCTTGACCGTTAGGCGTAGCAACACTTGGCAAGTTAGTTCCTGTGTTAATCGCAACGGCTAGCATATCGTACTGGTCACGGGTAATTTGGCCAGCTTGCAGGGCTGCAGTAACTTCTGTGATATACACGGAGCCTACAAATACGTTGTCACTCACCATAGATAGCACACCATTGGCGAGGTAAAACATCACCATCTGAGTTTCACCTTCAAAGCTTAGTACCCAATGAATAACCGGTTGGAATAAGCCTTGGTCTATAATCACTGCTACCACGCCAAAGAATATGCAAAGCAATGCGGTAAACGGAAGGGCTTCTTCAAACGCTTTACCTAAGGCATGTTCTTCAATAATACCGCTCATTGAGGTTGCTAACACAATAACAGAAAGACCGATTAACCCTACTGACGCCATGTGTGTAGCCAAGCCTACTACTAACCATACGCCAATCAAGGCTTGAACCACTAGCTTAGCCGTTTCACGTTTACTGCGGCTTTTATCCATATGTTCGCTGTAATCGGTAAGGATTTTTCTCACTGAATTGGGTAGTTTTGCACCATACGTAAACCAACCTGTTTTCTCTAAAACCATGGTGGTTAATAAGCCGAATACGAAAACAGGTAAGCTAACAGGGGCCATACGGATAAAGAATTCGACGAAATCCCAGCCGGCCTTATCAGCAATAATAAGGTTTTGCGGTTCACCTACCATAGTCATCACGCCGCCCAGTGCGGTACCTACCGCAGAGTGCATCATTAGATTACGAAGGAAGGCACGGAAATTTTCTAGGTCATTGCTGCCTAGCGAATCTACTCCGTCGTCACTTGTATGGTCATGATCTGAGTGGAATTCCTTGCCTGAAGCCACTTTATGGTAAATAGAATAGAAACCTAAACCCACACTGATGATTACAGCAACCACGGTTAGCGCATCAAGAAACGCCGATAAAAAGGCTGATGCAAAGATAAACGATAGTGACAAGACCATTTTGTTTTTAACCCCAATCACTAACTTGGTGAATAAAAACATAAGCAGGTCTTTCATAAAGTAGATACCGGCAACCATGAAGACCAGAAGCAACAACACTTCAAGGTTGACCTCGATTTCGTGCATCATGTGTCCGGGGGTTGTCATCCCAATGAACATGGCCTCAATCAATAGTAAACCACCTGGCTGCAATGGATAGCATTTGAGCGCCATTGCGAGCGTAAAAATAAATTGGATCACTAATGTCCAACCCGCCAAGTAGGGGTCAACCATAAACAATACTGGGTTTATAATGAGAAAGGCGATTATGGTTTGCTTATACCAATTTGGTGCGTGTCCCAGAAAGTTACTATAGACCGCCGAGATCATTGAGGTTTGCATGAGTTCCTATTCCTTTTACAACAAAGGCGCTAACGTGCGTCTTTACGTTTTGAATTTCTGGTTATTGCAAACATAAACTGACTTTCATCGAGGGCAAGTGATTGCAAGTTATCGATAATCGGGCAGTTTTGCTGCTTTCATTATAATAGTCCGAAATTAAGCGTACATGATATTACAACCTTGAGAAAGCAATTCACAGACCCCATAAAAGGAAAGTTAGCGGAAATACTCAAGTTAGGTTGATAATCAACCTAACAATGTAGTTTATTGCGTTGAGGAAGTCTGCTTTTGCGTGATAAAAAACCATTAACGCAAAGGTTTTAGGGTTATTTTAATGAATTGTTAACAAATGTTGTTGGCATGGGATTTTTCATTGTGATAATAAAAGCGCATCTGGTACAATCAGTCGCAGAATAACAATAACGTGCAGGCGAATAGTTATGATTTATAAGGCGCAGAGTCCCGCTGGATTTGCCGAAGAATATATTGTTGAATCGATTTGGAGTGGACGCTTCCCGCCGGGTACAATTTTGCCTGCCGAAAGAGAGCTTTCAGAACTTATTGGTGTAACACGCACAACCTTGCGTGAAGTTTTACAACGTTTGGCGCGTGACGGTTGGTTAACCATTCAACATGGTAAACCTACAAAAGTGAATAACTTTTGGGAAAGCTGTGGCTTGAACATTCTAGAAACCTTGGCTCGTCTTGATCAAGAAGGTATTCCTGAATTAGTGGACAACCTTTTAGCCGCGCGTACTAATTTAAGTGCTGTGTTTATCCGAGGTGCAATTCGTCACAATCCCAAAGCGTCAGCCGAGATTATTGCGCGTTATAAAAACGTGGAAGAAGACGGTGCTGCTTTTGCGCAATTCGATTACCAAATGACCCATGATTTAGCATTGGCATCAAACAATAATGTGTTCGTGTTAATGATGAATGGTTTTAGAGGTATGTACTCGCGTATTGGTGGGTTCTACTTCGATCATCAACAAGCGCGAGACGTGGCTAAAGCTTATTACGCGAAATTGCTCGATGCGGCAGAAAACGAAAGACACGACAAGGTACCTGTAGTGGTAAGAGATTATGGTATCGAAAGTGGCAAAGTTTGGCAGCAAGTACGAGACAGCATGCCTAAAGATATCGTGGATTAGCACAATGGCAGTAGGGGGAAGCGAATTCACCCTCAAGCTAAAACCGTAGTTATTAGCGTATTATTAAAAACGTCCTATTCAGGGCGTTTTTTTGTTTTAAGACACAGCTTGTAACTATTTAGAACTAAGTTTGGTCGCATTAGTGCTTTTTAACCCTATATTAACGTTAGAAATTACCTATACTTTGGGGTTAAGTTTTGTCACATATCATCTCCCGGAAAAGGAACTATCATGAAATCTTTATGGATAGCATCGTTTATGACGTTGACGGCGAGTCTCTCGCTAGGGGCGTGCAGCGATAACAGCACTAGCGTGGAACAATCCTCACAAACAAAATTAGAAAAACAGCAAGGCGTTAAATTGATTACTGATATTCCAGCACCGGTTGCACAGAAAATTCCTCATGAGTTAACGGCTCACGGTGTCGTTCGCAATGATGACTATTACTGGATGCGAGATGATAGTCGAGAAGATGAAAAAGTGTTGGCACACTTAGAAAAAGAAAATGCGTATTTAGAATCTGTTATGGCGCCATTAAAAGCTAACAGAGAAACACTCTATGAAGAACTGATTGCCCGAATAGAGAAAGATGACACAACGGTTCCTTATTTAAAGAATGATTATTGGTACTTCACCGAATACTCTGGGGAAAATGAATACCCTATTTATCTGCGTAAACCATCGATGGATGCAGAGGAACAGGTATTACTGAATATGAATGTGATGGCCGAAGGTCATGATTACTATAATATTGGCGACTACTCAGTAAGCACCGACAATAACTTACTCGCGTACTCTGAAGATACATTGAGCCGCCGAGTTTATACCATTTTTGTGAAAAATTTAGCCACGGGTGAGTTGCTGTCTGACCAACTGACAGGTACCTCTGGTGCAGTAGAGTGGGCTAACGACAATAAACACCTTTTCTATGTGAAAAAAGATCTGCAAACCTTACTAGGCTTTCAGGTTTATCGTCATGTGCTTGGCACACCCCAAGAAGACGACACGCTAGTGTTTGAAGAAACTGACCCTACGTTTTATACCTACATTAGTAAAAGCAAAGATGATGACATGATTTACATTCATCATAGCCACACAGACAAAAGTGCGGTGACCTTAATTGATGCGAATCAGCCCACTAAGGCGCCAGTCCCATTTTTGCCCATTAGAGAAGATGAGGAATACAGCATTGAAAAGTCGGGTGATAGTTACTTTGTTCTGACTAACAATGCAGCAACTAACTTTCGAGTCATGAAAGCGCCAGCTTCTGCAACCGATGACATGTCCAAATGGGAAGAGGTGATTAGCCATAACCCTGACGTATTCATTCAAGATATTGAAGTGCTGGGTGACTTTTTGGTTGTAAAAGAAAAGCAAGATGGTGTTTTACGCTTGGTTGCGCACAATTTAAACACTGATAAAGCCACAGTAATACCTACTGATGACCCTATTTACGGCGCTTACTTTACCGGCAACACTCAGCAAGATACCAATACCTTACGTATTTATTATAGTTCGTTAACTACGCCCGCAAGCATTGTAGATATCGATTTAAACACCTTTGATAAAGCGGTTCTTAAACAAACTAAGGTCTCTGACACATTTTCTTCAGCGGCTTATACCTCTGAACGTGTCATGATTAAAGCGCAAGATGGGGCAAGTATTCCCGTTTCGTTGGTTTATCGTAACGATATGTTTAACAAAGATGGCACTAATCCACTGTATCAGTATGCGTATGGTTCTTACGGTGCCACGATTGAGCCCACATTTAGAAGTAGTTGGTTATCGCTAGTAGATAGAGGCTTTGTGGTGGCGATTGCCCATATTCGGGGCGGCCAAATGTTAGGCCGACAGTGGTATGAAGACGGTAAGATGCACAGCAAAATTAATACATTTACCGACTTTATCGACGTATCAAAAGGCTTGATTGAAAAGCAATATGCCGATCCTAATCGTGTGTTCGCGATGGGCGGCAGTGCGGGTGGTTTGTTAATGGGCGCGATTGCGAATATGGCACCTGAACTTTATTTAGGGATTTCTGCGCATGTTCCGTTCGTGGATGTTGTTACTACCATGAGTGACGACACCATTCCTTTAACCACCGGGGAATATACAGAGTGGGGTAACCCTGCGAATAAAGATGAATTCGACTATATTTTATCTTATTCACCGTACGATCAAGTGAGTGCCCAAGATTACCCTCACATGTTAGTGACAACAGGGCTTCACGACTCACAAGTGCAATACTTTGAGCCGATGAAATGGGTTGCGAAACTACGAGACTACAAAACGAATGATCATTTGTTGTTGTTTCAAACAGATATGGAAGCAGGTCATGGTGGTGCATCTGGTCGGTTCAAACGTTTTGAGTCAACAGCGCTAGAATATGCATTCGTGTTTTACCTGGCAGGTATAGAAATCTAGCGGTCGAGAATTAAGCTAGCATCACTATGTTTTACTGACATAACGAACAGGCAAGTGCTTTAGCATTTGCCTGTTTTTACATTTAGCATTTGTTAATACTAAAAGGAAACATGCTATGAACAGTAATCCCGTTGGTTGGTTTGAAATTTATGTTGAAGATATGCCTCGCGCGCAGGCTTTCTACGAAAGCGTGCTGAAGGTTTCCTTAGAAGCACTGGAAGATCCCTCAGCAGATAAATCCCAAGGCGCATTCAGTATGATGACGTTCCCCTCTGATATGGAAAACTATGGCGCCAGTGGTGCATTAGTTCATATGGAGGGCGCCCCAGTAGGTAAAAACAGCACCTTAGTGTACTTTGCATGTGAGAACTGTGCTGATGAAGCGGGTAGGGTAGTTGGCGCAGGAGGCGTTCTTGAAAAAGAAAAAATGGCGATTGGTGAATATGGGTTTATTGCGTTAGCCACTGATACAGAAGGGAATATGATTGGGTTCCATTCCCAAGTGTAAACTTATTATGGTTTTGTTTTTTTATTAGTATGCGGTTTCTAATTGTACTTTGTATAGTGACTCTGTAATCGAACATTCACAGGAGCTGACGATGACAACCACTGATACCATTAAAGGTAAAATTAACGAAGCAGAAGACATGGCTCGCAAAATTTGGCTAGCAGGGCTTGGCGCGTACGGAAAAAGCGTAGAAGAAGCGCAAGGTCGTTACGAAAAGCTAAGTGAAGACGCGAACAAAATGTTTGATGACTTAGTGACCAAGGGTGAAACGCTGGAAGACGATGCGCGTAGTAAGTTTAAGTCGACCACCAATGATGTTGAAAACCGTGTAGCAGATGTACGAAAAAAATTGGGCCTAGATACCGACCCTGCAGATCATCGTATTGAAGAGCTTTCAGCAAAAATTGACGCGTTAACGGAAGCCGTAGCAAAGCTAGCGGCGAATAAATAGCACATCAGATGCATTGTTGCTATTTTTCAGCAAGGTAGTTGCTTATAGTACTAGTACTTACAAAGGGATTAGCGCAAATGCTAGTGCCAATGCTAGTGTAAACTACCTTGCCCTATTCGTTTTCGAAGCGGGAGGTTACATGCCTAAGAATCACAAATCATCACCCTTATTTGGATGGCTTACAGCAGGTTCTGATTTAATATCAGCGCAACTTGAAAGTACGGCGACTACAGTCAGTAAAAAAATTGACGATACTCACTCTTCAATTGAGGCTATGCAGCGCAAGGGCGCTGAAGTTGAAGGTGAGTTGAAGCGTCGATTCAATCCAGTATCATTAGTTGATAGCGCACAACAGTTAGTGATGTCGACGCCACTTTTTAGCTTACTTTCAGGTGGAAAAGCACGAGTTGAAAGAGAGTATCAGATAGAGCTACTCTCTGCTAAAGTTGATTTATTGGTAGAGCAAGTGGCGTTACTTGCCGCGAAGCGTGCAGCTGAGAAAGCCAAAGCTCCTGCGAAAGCGGCACCAAAGTCGACCGTCAAGGCCGCTCCAAAAGCGACACCTAAAACCGCCTCAAAACCTGCCATCAAAACAACAGCTGCGGCAACTAAAGCGAGTGGGACGACCAATAAAGCTACTACAGCTAAAAAAGCACCTACCACGGTTAAATCAACCACTACTGCTGCTACAGCTTCGAAGCCAGCAGCGGCAAAAACTACAGCGGCTAAGACTTCAGAAGCTAAACCCACAGTAACCAAGCCTGCAACATCGAGCAGTACATCAACGGCGACCAAAGCTTCTGGCGACAGCAAGACCGATAGCGACTCTTAAACCTGAAGTTAAGACAATGCTGATATGGTACTGTAAAGATAGAGCTCAAAAAGCGGATAGCGAAGGCAGTGTTTGGTAGGGTAGGTAATGACTTTTGCCAATGCGGTATCGGTAGAAAGTTACACCCTAAGCGCAACAAGAAAGAAGAGGGTAGACACTCTCTTCTTGTAGCTTGTTCACGCTTTTAGCAGCAGCGGATGGTTGATTTTAACGTTTAGCCATAGGGCTAACTCGTTTTGCTCCACAGACTTTGGTGCTTCTTAAAACTGAAGTAGTCGTAAGGCTCCCAAAAGCTGGGAAGCAAATCATCTATCGCGTCTGGGGTGAAATTACTGGAAAGCTGGCTCATGATTTCTTTCAAGCGGGCTTGATCCACATTCATTAATTTTTTTCTGCTAGCGGGGAAGTAGAGGTTTCTGCTTTTCTCAATAACTTCGATATGACCACTGCTAATATGCTTTTGATTGCGCGTGGTCACTTTGCAGATTGGCTCAGCGGGTTTAGTTGGATTTAATCCCACCACCACCGCACATTCATATTGGTCTTTTTCTTGGCCGTTTTCATTTACGGGAATGAAAGTAACACCGAAGCCTTGCGGGAAGTAACCGACCAAATCAACAAAGTCCTCTGCTAGCTTTTTATTTAAGGCCCCTTTTTTTGATAGCTGCTCAATAAGTAAATAGCCTTTAGGTAAATTTTTTCGGCTGTAATCAGCTTTTGTTGAAAAAATAACAGACGCATAAATTTGCGGTATTTTAATCAGCTCACCTAAGCCAGTTTTACAAACAAAGGCATCTTTTACCAACTGGCTAACAAAATCATTGGCTTCATTGTGGGTTTGCACAAATCGGTCACGTTCTTCTTTCACGTTCCCCACATAGGCAGGAATGCCTAAACCTTCAACCAGGTATTTCATGGTGAATTGATAGTTTAGCTTCAACAAGTCTTTTCGCTGAGACTCTTCAAGTAATCGGAATTCATCTAGATTGTTGTTTGCGCCACGTAATATCGTTAATGCACCTGGGCTTTGTAAACCTACATCTTGTAACAAAGAGGCAGTAATTAGTGGACGGCCTAATTCTACACGCCACTTTTCACGCCAATAGCGGTTACCCCGCATCCGAGAAATTGCGTCACGATATTTTGAAAGGTACTTGTGCGCAATGGTATCGTGTTTAAGTAATTTATCGGTAAGCCTTAGTACCAATACAGCTTTATAAAGAGGCTTAAAGCGCTGGTGAATGCGGGCAAACTTACCCTCAGGGCCTTGAGTGAGTAACATTAAGGTGCCAAGAAATTTTGCACTTAGCTGCTGGGTTTCTTGCCAGCTATCTCCCTCGCATAGCTTAATAAGCTTATTGCTCACTTCATCAATGCGAGCAAGCCGCGCAAGGCGTTCCTCTTCGAGCTTTTGGCTAGAGTTTTTAATTTGCTTTTTGAGTTGATCTATCAGTACTTCTTTCTTTGCTGAAGCTTTCGCTTTTTTTAACTGCGCCTTTAATTCTTCAACGTGCGCTTCCAGCTCAGGGGTTAAAGAAAAAAAATGTTTTGCATCTTCAAAGACTGAACCATAGCCAACCTCTTGCGGGTATACCATGTTTATTAATTGTTTAACTTGCTGCGTGTAGATGCTGTCTGGGCTTTGAGTTTGTGCGCTCACCGATATCCTTCGTGTTTGTTTAACCCCAAAGCTAGCCAAATTCTTGCGTGGGGTGGGTATTTAGGCACTGTGACCTAATTCAACCGCTTCTCTTTGTTTCAATTTACCAAGATAATACCGCAAACTTTCACTAATTTTGGTATTTTTTTCAATAACATCTAGCTGCGGCCAAGTTGCTTTTTCTCCACTCACGATAAGCGCGTTTATACTTTCTAAGCTGGGATTCGCGATAACCTGTGTCAAATTGCGGATTTGTCGCTTGGGAAGAATGTTTATGTTCCCAACATATTGCTGATCGATAATAGACTTCACTTTATGAATAGCAAGTTTAGCGCCCTTATTGTCAGTCATATTTTCAATTATATCGATGGCAAAAATACTGTTACTTTTTAAAAGTTGCCCCACGTGACGCGTTGATAGCCCCCACAATGATTGAGGGTTGATGCGCGTAGATTGAATGAATGGCACGGCGAGCGGATTGGTTTGGCTTACAATGCTGTGATTAACACCGTACAATCTTGCAAGCCTGTCAAAGGGCAAATCGGCCATTAGCGAGCCGTCAGCGAAACGTCGGTTAGGAATATAAGGGACAATATTACCTGCAGGTGTTTTAGCGCGAAGTTGAACAGGGCTGAATACTACCGGCACGGCACAAGACGCTCTTACCGCTTGGGTGATAATGGCGTTAGGCGACGTTTTGGCATTTAGTAGCCTAGAATGCTGGTGTAAATCTGCAGGCGATACCGTTACGGTTACATGGCGACGGGTCTTTTTATAAGCTTCCTCAAAGGTGGTTAAATCGAAAAGGTTGATTAATGCATTCTCTAAGGCAGTGCTATCAAACAAACTATTTCTGCCAAACCCCGCCCAACTTCGCCATTTTTTGAAAGTTTCGTAGATATTTTCAGCACTTAACGCCTCGAGTAGTTCATCATGAGTGCGTGTGCCGACCAAGGCGGCAATAATGGAACCAGCACTTGCGCCTGACACAACAGAAGGTAACAGCTCTTTTTCATTTAACGACTTTACCACCCCGCAATGAAAGAACCCCAATCCAGCCCCGCCAGATAGCATAAGACAGCTGCGTCCGAATGCATGGGCGGTTTCTTCAAAAAATGACAGCTTCTCATAAAAGTCAACATCGTCTTCATTGGCTTGGTAAATTTGATCAAGAGCTAGCTTGACCTCTTCAATGAATTGCACGATGAGATACTTAGTGCCCAACTTGCATTTGCGGCGCATAGCTGGGTTTGCAATATTGCCCAGATTCCCATGCAAGCCTTCATGAATAATTGACATAAGCGCATGCATGTCGCCATTGCCTCTTGCAATTTTTAAGCGCTGAACCCGTTTTTGGATAAGTATGTAATCGTAATCATCTGATGCATCATCGGCTTTCCACGCTTCTGCACCGGAAATTTCGTCATGCGCTAAGCAAGCTTCTTGGTACGCTTGATAACTTGATGCATGGGCAATGTCTTGGTCTAATTTTTTTAAACGTAAGTCAAATAAAGCCATATTTTCATTGTCACGAGTGAGCATACAAAAAGTGTACAAAGGAAATTTAGAATGCGCTACCTAACAAGAATCAACCAAAATTAAGAGGGTTTATTTGATGTATTTTAATAAATTTTGGAAACCTTCGTGCATTTAGAGATAAAACATTGACCAATTCGTAAGCACTCAGTAGCCTGAAAGAGAATAAATATAATTCGAGCAAGTTGTTCGCCATATGGAATGGAATTTAGAAACACTGAGTTTGCTGTCAATTCCGCTGATAAGCGCACTGGTTGGCTGGTTAACAAATTACCTCGCGGTAAAGATGATGTTTTATCCCATCGAGTTTGTCGGGATAAAGCCTATATTTGGCTGGCAGGGGTTAATTCCAGCTAAACGCAGACAAATGGCGGAAATTGAGGTTGAGCTTGTTTTAGGCAAGTTGCTAAGTGTTGAAGAGCTCGCGCAGCGCATCGACCCTAGCGATCTTACCAAAGCAATAGAACGACGGCTTGGCCAGGTTACCCGTAAAGTCGTTAACGACGTTATGTCCGAGTCTGCCCCTCAATTGTGGGCAGCGCTTCCCGTGCAAGGAAAAAACCTTGTATATCAGCGTATCGAAAATGATATTCCCAATGTGGTTCACAAGATGGTGGATGACTTTCAGCACAATGTAGCCGAAATTCTAGACATAAAAGAACTTGTTGTTGAGCAACTGGTAAATTCACCTTCGTTAATTAATGAAATTTTTCTTACCGCAGGTAGTAAAGAGTTTCCCTTTATAGTGCGCTCAGGTTTCTATTTTGGTTTCCTTTTCGGGCTACCCACCATGGTTTTATGGTATTTCTTTCAAAACTGGTGGATTCTACCTCTTGGAGGACTTCTAGTGGGCTATGCAACAAATTGGATTGCGATAAAAATTATATTTGAGCCTAAACGACCCTTTAAGTTTGGCCCAATCACCATACAAGGGATGTTTCTTAAACGGCAAAAAGAAGTGTCTGAGGTGTACGCTGAGATT
Organism: Alteromonas sp. 38; assembly: GCF_902506055.1. NCBI lineage: Bacteria > Pseudomonadati > Pseudomonadota > Gammaproteobacteria > Alteromonadales > Alteromonadaceae > Alteromonas > Alteromonas sp. 38. The sequence continues at coordinate 2,951,175 of NZ_LR733300.1, read as the reverse complement.
ATTGAGCAGAAGTTGATCACGCCTAAAAATATTACCCACGTTATATTGCATGGCTCTGGATCAGCTCAACTTTTGGAGCTTATAGAGCTTCACGTTAACGACGCTATTGAGCGCTATGTCGCTATCACTCAGCCTTATTTTGCCCTGGGTGTGGGCTCAGAAAATTATCATAAAATGAAAGCCTTGGCGGTGAAGCAGATATTCGATAATTCAGATAAATATCTGTTGTATGCCTATGATTACGCTAACGACGCGTTGCACGTAGGCCAAGATTTAAGCGAACGAATGCAAGCCTTAAGCGCACAAGAGTTTGAAGGGGTGTTACGCCCCGCTTATCAACAAGACGAGTGGAAGCTTATTGTCACAGGTGCCATATTGGGGCTACTGGCTGGCTTCGCTCAGTTGTATTTGGTGTTTTTATAAATGAAAACATCACAGCGAATTTTACTCACGGCACTCACCTTGTTTAATCGGCACGGGGAGAATGGTGTTACCAGTGTGGATATTGCCATGGAGTTGGATATTAGCCCTGGCAATTTGTATTACCACTTCAAGGGCAAAGAAAGCATGGTGAGTGCGCTTATGCGTATGCATGAAAAGCAGATGCAGCGTATGCTGGTACCCAACGCTTTAGATTCACTTACCGCAGAAGATGTCATGTATTACTTGTATCTGCTGGTAGACAGCTTGCACGTATTTCGGTTTTTTTATCGAAGCCCAGCGGATATTGTTGAAAAATATCCGTTAATTGAAAAGCCCCGTAAAAATATTCTTTCAAGTTTACGCAAGCAGCTTTCTCAATTACTGACTACGTTGAGCAATAAGAAGGTATTGGTCGCATCGCATTCAGATCTCACATTGCTGGTTGATTTACTTAGTCTCATTATTACCCAGTCTTGTCAATTTGATGAAACTAACAGCCATATGGATGAAACATCTCAGCGTTATCATGCGCTGTCGCTCATGATGGTTAGCTTACTGCCACGATTAGTACTCAGTGAAACACAACAAAACAGTATTTTAGATGCGTTGCGTTCACATGCATTAGCGAATGTCACTGAGCATGTGCCACAGGATATGTTTAATACAAAGGAATAGTCGATGAGTAAAACACTTAGTTTTCTTGATAAATCCTTTTGGATTACGGAATCCGACGACAACCCAAAACATGTTGGATGTCTTCAATTACTTGAGATGCCAGAAGGGGCGAAAAGCCCTGAATATGTGCCCGCTATTTATAATGAAATTAAAGGTTTTGCAAAAGGGACTTCACCGTTTAATTGCGTTGTAAAAACCGTGCTAGGCTATCCGGTAGGACTTTCTCCAGTGAAACATTTGAACATGGATTATCATGTTCAATTGCATCACGTTGACGATGTGAGTAACCGACAGAATCTAGATGAATTTGTCGCGCAACTGCACGCTGCACGATTAGATCCCGATAAACCTCTGTGGCAATACCATTTCATCTTCGATACTAATAGTAGTACCTATGCCATTTACGCCAAGGTACATCATATGTATGGCGATGGCGCGACCTTAGTAAGGTGGTTTCAGTCTTGCTATGTTTCTGCTTCTAATAATTCTGAATTCACGCCTATTTGGGCGGTGAAACGACTACGACATAAACGCAATGACTCCCCCAGTTTCTACAAACGCTTACTGAGTGTGGGAAGCGCTATAAAAACCGGTTTCGATTTGCTGGTCATCTTAATACGCATTTTTTTGAAGTTGTTGAGAGTGAATCCCCATTATATGCCCGTGCCTTTTTCAGGCACTAAAACTGTGTTAACTGGGCAGGTTGAAGCGGGAAGGGTAGTCACTACAACAGATATCGATTTTAAACGGGTGAAAGCGCTAGCCCGACGCACCCGAGCCTCTGCCAACGAGATACTTTTGTGTGCCTTTGATATTGGCGTGCACCGGTTACTAAAAGATCATGGTCAGGTTTTTAAAAAAGCATTGTTTACCAATATGCCCATCAACCTCAGAAAGCCAGGAGAGAAAACCACAGGCAATAAAATTGCTATTGTGCCGGTACAGTTGGCCCATGGCGATCAAGACCCTTACCTGCGTCTACGCCAGATTATTATTAACCATAGAATAGTTAAACATGCCGCTATGCGAGCCCGACCGGCTTCTTTCAGTGGTTACACCATCGTGATCCAATCCTTAGCATTGGTATTTGAATGGCTTAATATTTCCAATGTGGTTAAACCTATCGCTAATATTTTGGTATCGAACATACCTGGCCCACGAGATACGCGATATTTAAAAGACAGTAAGCTACTAGCCTGTTATCCCATTTCCACCATGACCCCAGGCGGCGGGGTAAATATCACGTTGATGACTTATGCAGGGGTGGCCAATGTAGGTATTGTTTGCTGCAACAAAAATATCAGTACATTGCAGCCGTTAGCCGGTTATGTGCAAGAAGCTTTCGAGATGTTAGAGGCTTGTATAGATAATCCACGACTGCGTATTACTGATATAGGGGAACATGAAGAATCGGTGCCTGTGTCGATTGTAAGCGAACATTAAAAATAGAACCGTAGCGAGGCTTGTTCGACTCTAACCGTTTTTCCATAGCGTGCAAAAAGCACTTCCCGCCATTGATCTTCGCGCATTATATGGTGAAGAGGGAGTGTAGCCATTTTGTCCAATATGGCTTTTTCAATTTGAGGCTTATGGAAATCAAGTACGGCTTGTTTCGAGCCGCTTAAAAATAGCTTCAAATATTCTGCCGCTTGGTCGGAAGTACCCACGGTTACCAGTGATAATATACTTTTAAGCGAGCGGCCCAATAATGCATCTAAATTTCCGGGCACAAAGCGAGAAAGTAAAAATTGCGTGTCTTTTAATAAGGCGTAGTCGTCATTCACCATCGTAATGTTATCTACCTGCTTCTCGGTAAAATAAAGGGTAGATTCATGTTTGTTGTAGTCCGGTGATGCACTTAGCGTAATGATAAGGTGGGCACGATAAATGGTCGTTTCAGCAACGTTAATGGTGATTGACGCTAATAATTGAATGCATAGGCGGTTGCTTGGGGCATTAAAGGTTAATTTGCCACTGTTTACCACGACATGAGCTTGGCCTGCCGGTATGGCTAAGGGGAACGATTGAGGCAGGTTTTCAGACAGTAACATATTGAGTTCATCGGCTGAAAATTGGTCGTAGCGAAGCTTTCCTAGCTTGATTAAAAGCTGGGAAATAAGAAGCATACCTCTGTCGCGCAAACCTAGTTTCATTTTTTCATGCTATGCATTTAATTACTCGGGCGGGCTATGATGGTCTTAACTCGTTATACATAAAACAGTTTTTAAAATATATAACATATCACTTTTAGATGGGCTGTTTATTTTGATAGTCTGGTCTTACCACAATGCTGCATATCATTTTATTTTTGATAATAAGTGACTAATACTAAGCATCTAATAATAAGAGTCGGCACAGCTCAGTCATGCGCCTACAATTCGTAATTGCATAGTAATACAGGCATTAACTGAGTATTTCACCGCGTAAACGTGTTTTGGAGCAATGCATGAATGAGATTCAGGGTAAGTATGACTATATCATCGTAGGCGGTGGGTCTGCAGGTGCGGTATTAGCGGCACGATTATCTGAAAACCCAGCTCTGAAAATTCTTATGCTAGAAGCCGGTACGAAAGACACTAACCCGCTTATTCATATTCCTTTTGGTTTATCGCTATTAAGCCGATTTGAAGGCATAGGGTGGGGGTATCATACCGCACCACAAAAAGAACTATACGATCGTGAGCTATTTTGGCCTCGAGGAAAAACACTAGGCGGCAGCAGTTCCGTTAATGCTATGTGTTACATTCGTGGTCAAAAAGAAGACTACGATTATTGGGTAGAGCAGGGCGCAGCTGGCTGGGGTTTTGAGGACGTGCTGCCTTACTTCAAACGCTCTGAAAACTTCTTCAAAGGTGAAGACGAATTTCATGGAGAAGGTGGGCCGCTGCATGTTTCTCAACTTAAGCACACCAGTGTGCTTTCCGATGCTTTCGTTGAAGCCGCAAGCCACGCAGATTTTAATGTTGTAGATGATTTCAACCGCGATATACGTGAAGGCATTGGCTATTATCATGTTACCCAAGTAAACGGACAGCGTTGCTCAACCGCAAAAGGCTATTTAAGCCAAGCACTTCACCGCAATAATCTTACTGTACTTACCGGTGTGGCCGCGGAAAAAGTACTATTTGACGACAACAGAGCCATTGGCGTGCAAGTACGAGAAAAAGGCAAAATTGCGCGGTATTCTATTAACCGTGAAGCGGCTAATAGCGAAGTAATACTCTGCGGCGGCGCTATCAACTCTCCCCAACTACTTATGCTTTCCGGTATCGGGCCAAGAAACGAATTGGAAGACCAAGGCATTTATGTCATGAATGACCTGCCAGGGGTGGGGCAAAATTTACAAGACCACCTAGACGCTATTGTTCAATTTACCTGTAAAGCACGAGAAGGTTATGCGATTGCTGCTGGTGCATTACCCTCGTACCTAAAGGCCTCGTACGATTATCTTTTTCACCGTAAGGGAATTTATTCTTCTAATGTGGCTGAAGCGGGCGGTTTTGTAAGTTCAAGCCTTGCTACCCGAGGGCCAGACATTCAATTTCATTTCTTGCCCGCTATATTAGATGATCACGGGCGAAAGTTTGCCTTTGGTTATGGATACGGCGTGCATGTGTGTTGTTTGTACCCTAAAAGCAGGGGCAGTATTACACTGCAAAGCAGCCATCCTGCCGATCACCCGCTTATCGACCCAGGTTACCTCACGGAACCTGAAGATAGACAAGTAATGATTGAAGGCATACGAATGGCAAGAAAGCTGTTAGCTGCACCTACGTTTGATAAATTTGAAGGCAGTGAACTGCATCCAGGCACTGATGCTGAGTCTGATGAAGCGCTTCTTGAGTTTCTAAGGGAGCGGGCTGAAACCATTTATCATCCTATCGGTACTTGTAAAATGGGGAGTGAAGGCGACCCTATGGCCGTGGTCGACAATCAGCTTAAAGTGCGCGGCGTAAAAGGCCTGCGTGTGGTAGATGCATCTGTGATGCCAAGCCTTATTGGCGGAAATACTAACGCGCCCACAATCATGATTGCGGAGCGAGCGGTCGATTTTATTAAAGCCGAGCATGAAGGGCGTGTTGCGCCCATTTAGCTAATGCGTTAGTTTTTCGACACTTGCATAAACAAATCGGCGGCGCAGTCACACATTTCATCAATGTGACTGCGATCAGCATAAATCCCATCAATCAATAGCCGTGCAATGCCATGCAAAGTACCCCACGTCACTTGCGCCATGCGAAGCGCATCTTGCCCTGCCGGTAGTAGGCCTGTTTGCTGCCAGTATTTCGTCATATCAACTTGAAACTGAAAGCAAGGGTAAGCCACTTCTTTGAGCCCCTGTGTTGCGCCATTGTCGTGCCAAATAGTACGACCGAACATAAGCTCATACATTTGCGGGTTATCCGCCGCGTACCCTATATATTCATGAATAAACTGACGAAATCGCAACTGGGGTGCCACATCATGCTGATCGAATATTCGCTTGGCGGTGGTATGCCACTGGCTAAAACCTTTTGCCGCAATAGCACTTAACAAGGCGCTTTTGTCTTTAAAATGATGATAGGGTGCGGTTCGCGACACACCAGCATCTTCCGCAAGCTTTCTAAGTGACAAGCTGTCTATGCCGAATTCTGCCACCCGTTTGGTTGCCGCCTCTAATAACGCCGTGCGTAGATCGCCATGATGATAAGTTTGTGCTGCATTTGTCATACTGGTGTAAACCAAACCCTATTTTATGGTTGAGACGAATAGATAACGTTTTATCTTGACAGTGTCAACATTGCATTTTATCTTGACGCCGTCTAGTTTGCAAAAATGTTAACAGGAGAGTGAAATGGAAGCCGAGTCAATGTCACAAGAAAACCCGTATTCTACCCTTGAAGTGATACAAGAAGGGTATATTGCAAAGGTCGTGTTAAACAGGCCAGAAGCCATGAACAGCATGAATCCTGCCTTTTGGACAGAATTCCCCGCTGCCATTCGCGCGATAGACGACGAGGGCACCGCCCGCGTTATTATCATTTCTTCTACCGGAAAGCATTTTTCAGCTGGCATGGACTTGTCGGTATTTTTGAACATGGCACAAGACTTTAAAGGCGACCCATCAAGGCGTGCAGAGCGCATGCGCCGTATGGTGATGCTATTGCAAGATAGCTTTACCGCCATAGAGCAAGCCCGCATGCCGGTAATTGGAGCAGTACAGGGCGGTGCCATTGGCGGCGCAGTAGACTTACTTAGCGCCTGTGACATGCGTTATTGCACCAGTGATGCCTTCTTTACCATTAAAGAAACGCAATTAGGCATGACCGCCGATGTAGGCACATTACAACGTTTACCTAAGCTTATTCCTATTGGTGTAGTAAAAGAGTTGGCGTATACCGGCCGTAATTTTGGCGCCAAAGAAGCTCAGCAGTTAGGCTTCGTGAACAAGGTATTTGATGACCAAGACATCATGCTAAGCGAAGTGACTAAAGTTGCGCAGTCTATCGCGATGAATTCTCCGGTTGCGGTAGCAGGCACTAAAACCATGATTAATTTCGCGACCGAGCACACTATTGCTGAGAGTTTGACTTACATGGCTACGTGGCAAGCCGGTATGTTCCAAATGGAAGATGTGATGAAAGCCATGGAAGCACAGAAAACCCAATCGCTTCCTGATTTTGAGCCACTTCATGGCGCAGTAAATAAGATGAAAGACTAGCGTGCAGGCAACCGAATAGCCTACGAGTAACACGCTGTAAAAGCAGAATATAAAAGCATTAAGAAACAGGCACTAGTTAAGGATTTATGATGAATACGACCGTTACCGATCATCCTGTATACCCAAGTTTATTTCGCCCGTTAGATTTAGGTTTTACCCAGCTTAAAAACCGTGTGCTAATGGGCTCTATGCATACTGGCTTAGAAGAAATGCCAAAGGGCCATAAGCATATGGCGGCGTTTTATGCAGAGCGTGCCAGAGGCGGTGTCGCCCTTATTGTTACCGGTGGAATTGGCCCGAATGAAGAAGGCTCAACCCATCCATCAACTCGCCGACTAGATACAGACGAAGCTATCAATCACCACAAAGAAGTTACCGATGCCGTGCATATTGCAGGTGGTAAAATTTGTATGCAAATATTGCATACCGGTCGTTATGCTTATAGCGATAAATTGGTGGCGCCTTCTGCAGTGCAAGCGCCCATTAATCCGTTCAAGCCAAAGGCATTAGAAGACGACGAAATAGAACAGCAAATTAAAGATTTTGTATTTTCAGCCACTCAAGCACAGCGTGCTGGTTACGATGGCGTTGAAATTATGGGCTCTGAAGGTTACTTCTTAAACCAATTTATTGCTAAGCGCACCAACCATAGAGATGATGACTGGGGCGGCGAATATGAAAACCGTATCCGCCTACCTATTGAAGTGGTTCGTCGTGTTCGCGAAGCAGTGGGTAAACACTTCATTATTATTTACCGTTTATCAATGCTAGACCTTGTTGAAGGTGGCTCAAACTACGAAGAAGTGGTTCAGCTAGGTAAAGAGATTGAAAAAGCCGGTGCAACTATCATCAATACCGGTATTGGTTGGCATGAAGCCCGAATTCCTACTATTGCGACAAAAGTGCCCAGAGCCGCTTTTACCTGGGTAACAGCGAAGTTCCGTGAAGCCTTGAGCATTCCGGTGATAACCTCAAACAGAATTAATACACCGGAAGTGGCGGAAGAAGTGTTGGCGCGCGGCGATGCCGACATGGTGTCGATGGCACGCCCTTTCTTGGCCGATTCGGATTTTGTACGCAAAGCGCAGCAAAATCGCGCAGATGAAATAAACACGTGTATTGGCTGTAACCAAGCCTGCCTTGACCATGTATTTAATGGCAAGTTAACCAGCTGTTTAGTTAACCCTCGTGCCTGTCATGAGTTAGAACTTAACATTGTGCCGGCCGACACCAAAAAACGCATTGCGGTAGTTGGGGCAGGGCCAGCAGGTTTAGCGTCAGCCGTAACGTCTGCCCAGCGTGGTCACGACGTAGTGATTTACGACAGTGCTAACGAAATTGGTGGTCAATTCAATGTAGCGAAACAAATTCCGGGTAAAGAAGAGTTCTATGAAACCTTGCGTTATTTTGCTCGTCAAATTGAGCTGCACAAAAATATTACGTTAAAGCTAAATACCAGAGTTGATGCAGCCATGCTTAATGATGAAGGCTTTGATGAAGTGATGGTGGCCACCGGTATTAAACCGCGCACGCCTGCCATTGAAGGCGTTGAGCATGAAAAAGTGATGAGCTACTTAGACGTGCTTAAAGCGAAAAAGCCAGTAGGGCAGCGCGTAGCCATTATTGGGGCCGGTGGTATCGGCTTCGATACGGCCGAGTTCTTATCACACGGTAAATCGACCCCAAGCCAGGATATTCCTGCGTTTATGAAAGAGTGGGGTATTGATATGACCTTTACCGCGCGTTCAGGAATTGAAGGGGTTAAGCCACAGCCTGAGCCGTCTAGTCGCGAGATATTCTTGCTACAACGTAAAACCAACAAAGTGGGGGCTGGCTTAGGTAAAACCACGGGCTGGGCTCACCGCGTAGGGTTGTTAGCGAAAGGGGTTAAAATGATTCCAGGCGTAACCTACGACAAAATTGACGATGAAGGCTTACATATTACTGTTAATGGTGAAAGCCAACTACTTCCTGTCGATAACGTGATTATTTGTGCTGGCCAAGAGCCAATGCGCGACATCGTTGAAGGGCTTAATATGCCTTATCACCTTATTGGTGGTGCTGATGAAGCGCTTGAGCTAGATGCAAAACGTGCTATCGACCAAGGTACGCGAGTGTGTGCTGCGGTTTAAGTTGATGTTTGGGATTTTGCAGCAGGGTTAGGAAGATACGTTAATATTTACTAACCCTAATATAGATTCCAACATTGATAATTTTCTAAAAGGCCTATTCCTGCGGGAATAGGCCTTTTTATTTGCTGCGGTATTTTATAGGCAGCTAAGCGCCAGTAATAGCCTTTTGGGGCTATTTGGGTATGCGGCAGCTTTGTACGTGATGCAGACCTTGAAGTTATGAATTTTCCACCCTAAAGTTTAGTAGACTCTCACTATTATCAACTGCACACTGATAGACCAGTCTATGGTAGAGAGTGGTTGACTGGTTCAGTCAATGTGGTTTGAGCGTCAGGTTTCTTTGAAGCCAATACGGTCGTCATGCCAGACTTGATCCGGCATCCACTTCAAACAGGCAGTATCAACACTTGCCAATTAAGTGAACAATGACCATGCTAGATAATAGGCAGAAAAATTCACCCATAATTCAATAAACTCGTGTAAAAACAACGGAGTGTATTCACACAATGGTGTCGACTAATACCGAACAGGAATGGAATCGAAAAGAGGTTGAAAAGCGGCTTGATACTTTATGGGAAAAAGACAACTTATGGCCAGCGGTATTAGCCGCCCGTGCCGCTCTGCGTGTATTTCCACTCTTTGGTGTTGAAGGGCATTTTAACTTTTTTATCGGCAGTGAAGGGCATCAGCACGCATCTGAAAAACAGCATGATGACGCAGATGAAAAGGAAAATTCACATCCCGAACAGGATAACCGTGCGCGTTTTTTATTGGCGAGCTTTTTCGCTATTCGCTTAATACTGCAACAGGCGAGTTTACCCACTGAGCAGCGACAAGTGGACAAGCTCGTCGGCTCCCCCGCCAGAGCCGCCGGCGCAGCCATCGACGCCATAGCCTGGGACGCCGCAGCCTTCGACGCCGCCAGAGCCGCCACCGCAGCCATAGCCGCCTTCAACACCGCCTCCTCCGCCAGATCCACCAGAGCCTCCTCCACCTCTTCCGTCGAGGTCGCCTCGTCCGTCGACGTCGTCAGAGGCGCCTTTTTACAGGATCTCAAAACCGCCGAAAATGGAGATTCGACTAATAGTGTACTGAATAGTCCACTTTGGTTAGAAAGCTGCCCGGAAGAAATAAAGGCGATAAAAGACAACAAATTTAGTCCCGCTGTCAACTCCCTTATTCGCGAAATACCCGATTCGAATCCTGACAATGTAAATGCACTGGCACACATGCTAACCCTCTATGAGGGGTATTTGAATGGAAGCGCAACGGCGGATAAAGACACTGCTATCTCGGAAACCTTGTATGAGGCACAGAGTAAACTAACCGCCGAAGACGCCAATAGTAAAAAAGATACCTTAAACCGCGGAGCGTTGGTTAGCGGACTGGCAGGTATTCTTTGTGATGACGCGCATACCCAACCGCTTACTATCGGGTTAATGGGGCACTGGGGTAGCGGCAAAACCCAAGTGCTGGCATTACTGAAAAAAGAACTTAAATCCCGCGACTGTAGACAGCCATTTCTCTTCGGCGAGTTTAACGCCTGGGCCTATGAGCATGCCAAAAATAGTCAGGCGGCGATGGCTCACGAAGTGATTTCGGCGTTAACCTGTTGTGACCGGCTACAGCCTGTTGACACCAAAAGCAAGTGGTACAAGCGCCTAACATGCTCGATGTTGAATCTTGTCCGACAGTTACTATGGACAGTGGGCGGGCGTATTCGGCTTATTTATGCCTTTGCCATGCAAAAGCACTTTACCAAAGTGCTCCAATCAATGGGCTGGTTTGTGCTTTTCGTCGCAGCGTTGTCATGGTTAGTAGCTGATGGGCTAAGCCAAAATACTTTACCTGACTTTTCAAAACCATTAACCAGCGGCGCGCTTGTTGCCTTATTGGCCAGTTTGTGGCAATTCCCTAAACAACTGCGTGATATTGTTTCCCAACCCATGACCAAGGAATTCCTTACCTATATAAAGTTGCCGAACTACGTCTCGCATATTGGTGAAATTACCGAAATGCAAAAGGATATTCGTCTGATCGCCAATATTCGCCTCGGTTTTGTTGAAGAACAATGTCATGATCATTTGGGCAAAGTATCGAAGCCCCGACGTTTATTGTTCGTGGTGGATGACCTCGATCGCTGCAGTCCAAAAGGCATAGTAAAAACCTTTGAAGCAATTCGGCTGGTACTGCATATACCCCAAGTCACCGTGGTTGTGGCGGTTGATCAGCGCATTGCACTGGCTGCGTTGGCGCTGCATTACAAGGATATTGAGCCGTACCATACACTGCAGGATGCGCGTGCCATTGCTCGCGATTATCTGGCGAAAATGATTCAACTGCCTGTGGTAGTAAGTGATGGTGACAACAAATCGCTAACAGGATTTTTAAGTGACATCTGGCAGGAAAAAGGCGATAAAAAACTGAATTGGTTGAAAAATATCGCCGAAGACAGAGAACCAAAAAAACAAGAGATTAATGCTTCGACTCCAGATCTTGATGAACCAGATATCGCTGCCGTGACCACGGAGATGCGGAAACGAGATGCAGATTCAGATATTGAGGGCGAGGGATTTACCGAAGTTGATTGGGTAAAAATGATATTAGAGGATGATCCTAAGCCTGAACCAGAGATTCTTCCCGGCTTAAGTGATCATCAAAAAGCCGCGCTTTACTATTGGACAACCCACTTTGGCTTATGTAACGCAAGGCAGTTAAAGCGTTTGGACAACAGTTATAATCTCATTCGGCTGGTGACTGATAAGGAAGATCAAATCGGATTGCAACAGGCTGTCGGCACTATGAATAGCCAGCAGTCGAAGTTCAGCTATGGCTATTTGGTTACTCTGATGACACTGGAGTTTATTAACGGGATTGAAGTTACTGCACTGCGCGAAGACGCATCACGTTTTCTACGCAAAGGTGATGAAGCCAAATTGAACAGTATGGCTAATCAACAGCACAAAGAAACGCTGATGGTTGCTCGGATTATTATCCAACACACGGCCGAACAACTTTATCTCAAAACAGACAGCCATTTAGCCTTTGATCAACTACTGCGCTACATCGAAAACTTCGTGCTTCCTGCCATCGACGGCTTTGATATTGATACTGAAACTGCCTCAAGCTTTTAACCTGAAACTCATGAACATGCTAAATAAGCGCTAGATTGCTGCAAAATAATGCGCAGGCAGTTCCCACGACAAGGTGAGCAACTCACCATTCCATTGCTGAATAGTCAGCCATATTTTGTCACCTGCTGAGAAGCTTGGTTGGCTTAACGCGTGCACATGATTGCCGTGTTTTGTGCCGTGGAGAATGCTGGGTTTTTCATTGGCCATTTCTTCAATGGGTAGCGCGCTGGCTGCCAATATTTGAGCCTAGAGAGTGACTGTCTTTGTTTTGTTGTTCTTCTGTTTTGCTTGGTGGCCGATACGTGATTGCTGGAAATAATTGAGCTCGATTTGAAGCTTAGCTTTCAAAAAAATTTTAATTAAATCATCAAAGGCAATTAAGCTTAGTTGCTGTGGCTGCAATAAACAACAGCCGTATCACCTATAGAAATCTTATTGCTAATGGCCCATGTGACCAAATTCAGAATTAGGAAAATGACTTCGTTGAATGTCCGCTGTTTGTCTTTTGGTGCCAGTCAGCTTAGCTCATGGGTCTTCAAAGTACGTAGAGCAGACATTTAACCTTTCCCATGAAAACACCAAAAATGGTTTTTCAGTGGAAACGGGTGTTACTATGAAGTCTCAGTAATAAACTGTTATGTTCATGGAGGATAAATCATGTCACCTGAAGAACTGATAATTAAGGCGTTAGAAAAAGCAGTAATTCCTGAACAAAAGAATAATCTTATTGAATTGGCAAAGCAGGTTTTGCCTCTGCTAATCACTTTAGCAGTTGCATGGCTAGGCTTTAAAGCAACATTGAAACAAGCTGAAAAAAGTTTTGATGCTCAATTAAAGACCGCTCTCATCTCTCGAAATACTGAACTAGATAAACAGTTCATAGAAATGAAATTGTCTCACTTTATGGAGGCACAAAATTCAATCGAACAATTCAATAATACCTTTTCTGACTATTGTGCAAATGTTAGGAATTGGAATGATCACCAAAGAGATGGAAATTACGAAAAACTACCATACTGTGATGAAGAGCATACTAAGTTAGAAAGAGAATGCTATGCAGCGTTTTTGATCCTTTCCTGTGCGGAGTCAAAGTTATTAATTTTAGGAAAGTTGGAAGTGCACCAAAACTTTCAAAAGTACAGAGATCATGCGCGTCAAATATATAGAACGGTATACCTTAAAAAAAGTTCTAAAGGGTGGGAAGAAAAAGATTGGAATGAATATACAAAAAATATTCAAGAACAGTCCGATGAGTTAAATGAATATAAAAGAGCGTTAATGAAACAGCTTGGGGAAGAAATTGAAAATGAACATAACAAGCAAATTAACAGGAAAACGTAACGCTTGCTTAGTTTCGTATCTCAACATTTTAGCAAGCGTAACTTAGCCCGTTCTTTGGACGTTAGCACTTAGGAGAGTTCATGCCAGAAAAGAGAAAAAGACCGAATTCATTCAATACCGGTATTGCTGCTGAGTATTTCATCTTGTCTCAGTTATATCGCCGAGGTGTTGAGGCATATGTCAGCCAAGGAAATAAGAAGGCAATTGATATTCGTGTAGTTCTGGAAAATGAAAAAGCCATTTCAATTGATGTGAAAGCTGTTCGGGGTTATTCATCACTAGTAGTTAATAACGTTGTACCTACGGAGAATCATTTTTGGGTTTTCGTTATTTACAATAATAAATTCGAAGATTTGAATGTTTCACCAGATGTTTTTGTGGTTCCAAGTGACGCAGTTCCAACAATCACGAAACAATGGAAAGAAGAAAAGCGCGTGATGAAAGGTGATTTAACACCCTACTTAAACAAATGGGAATTACTGTGCTAAAACCACTCAGAGGGACAGCCAAACCGCTGCGTGCTGTGGCTGCCCGTGCTGGCGGCGTTGACCGTCTGCTCCTTGTCTGAAGCGGTCGCTTAATACCTTCAAGGGTAGTGAAGCGGCTATGAAGTATGTTTCTACAAACTATCTGCCATTCATACAAAACTGTCTAGTAAATGCGTTCTTTAGCTACGCTAACGCTTTCATCTAGTTGAAATAAAATAATCATCAATAAAGCATATAATGAAACGATAGAATCCCAGACATCTATAAATAAAACAGGTTATTAATTTATAAGCGCTGTTTTTTCACTTTAAGCTATTAAATCATTACGAACATGAGATTCATTTATTATGTGGATTGTTTATGCTTTGCTCGCAACCTTTTTCTTTGGTTTGCGAGGGATCTTGTATCAATGGACATCGCAGAAAAGCTTAAATCGCGATCTACTACTATTTGGTGTTTTCTGTATAGGTTTTATCATCAGCGTAGTAGGGGTACTGTTGTTAAATCAACGATGGTACGGCTGGGCAGATGTCGCTGTTGGTATGGGGCTAGGCTTTGGATCTTTCGCCGCTAATACTGTTTTACACAAAGGGTTTTCAGTAGGAAAAGCATCACTCATCAGCGTTCTAGCAGGGTTGACGCCTTTGTTTGTTCTCATCTTTGCCTTTTTACTTTGGAATGAGACGTTAACATCCATTCAATTAATTGGATTTGTAATTATTTTTTGTGGTCTTTGTATTATTAGATATTCTTCAGATATCTCTATTAATAATTTAAAAGGGGCGCAATGGGGGCTACTGGCTGCACTGTGCTTTACGTTTACTGATTTAATGGGTAAACAGTCCACACTTTTAGAGGCAGATGTTTTTGCGACGTTAACGTCTATGTTCGGCTTTGGAAGTTTCCTTTTTGCCATGAGATGGTTAGCAAAGCGTAAGAAATTTATAGGGTCTCAATATTCAGAGAAAACTCATTGGTCAGAAATAAAAACCTTCTCTTGCGGACTGATAGTAGGGGTCGCAAATGTAAGTGGAATGGTTGCAATAATATCCGCTTTTTCTATTGGTAATACTGGGTTAGTTTCCGCAATTTCAGGAATGAATATTTTACTTATTCTCCTTTATTCTCATATTGTTTTGAAAGAAACATTTAGCCGTCAAGAAGTGCTAGGCTTAACCGCTGCTTTTGTCGGCGTTATCGTGCTTAGATTGAATTAAACCTTTTTTGCCAGTAGCTTTTTCTGCCAGTACCTTTACCTGCAAGCACCTTTTTCTGTAAATACCTTTGCGCGCAAAAATACCAGCGCAATCGCGATGGCCGGCTGGTAGGTTTTGCGCTCAAGGGCTTAAGGAAAAGAGTAGCGAACAATGCGTTTTAGTACGCTAGCGTACTGCTTCCAAAAACTGCCAGTGTTGTAGTGCATGCCGTGCTGTTTAAATACGGCTTGTACTTTAGGGGCCATTTCTCGGTATCGTCTGGCGGGAATGTCAGGAAATAAATGGTGTTCTACCTGAAAACTTAAATGCCCAGTAAGTACGTGAAATAAATTTCCGCCCTTGATATTTGATGAGCCTAACGCCTGACGATAGTACCACTGGCCGCGGGTCTCATTTTTGCAATCCTCTGCTTTAAAGGTTTCCACATCACCGGTAAAGTGCCCGCAAAAGATGATGGTAGATGTCCATAAGTTACGTAGCAAGTTGGCTATAAGGTTGCCTGACAATACCCATAAGAACAGCGGGCCAGCCAGCAAAGGGAAGAGCACATAATCTTTTACCAGCTGACGTGCGCCTTTACTGAAAAAGCGTTTTTTAAGCTCGCTATGGGTTACTTGGTTTTTGCGGCTGTCTTTCTTCTTGCCGAAGAATACGCGTTCTGCGGCCATCTCGTGATACGACACACCCCACTGAAACATTACGCTAAGCAAAATATAGGTAGCGAACTGCCAAAGGTTTTTTACCCGCCATCTAAAATCATTCGATAAGCGAAGTAGGCCATAGCCAAAGTCTCTATCCTTGCCAATAATATTGGTGTAGGTGTGATGTTCGTAGTTGTGCACGCGGTTCCAGCTTGCCCCATCGCAGGCAATATCCCACTCATAGCGCTTTGAATTTATATGACTGTCGTTCATCCAGTCATACTGACCGTGCATCACGTTATGGCCAATTTCCATGTTATCCAGTATTTTCGCTGCTGCTAAACTTAGTACGCCAGCTACCCAAAGTAGAGGCTGTAAGAAACCAAGCATTAATAATATGCGGCCACTCCATTCACAAATACGCTGGATAAGTATAATACGTCGAATATAGGCTGCATCTTCAGCGCCGATTTTATCTTTTACTTCCGACTTTATTGCATCAAGTTGAGTTTCCAACATGTCGTAATCGGGTTTGCTTACGCTCTGCGGTGGGGTAGTTGCTTGTTGTAATCGCGCGTCAGTTTTACTAGGCGCTTGTTGTCGTTCCTCGGTATTAATTAAGACGCGAGTGTTCATAGTTGAATCTCCAAATCGGTTACGGCTTGCGATACACACAGCTGAATAAGTTGCTCGGCACTATCGGATAACTCGCCGGTGCGGGTATCGCGCACTACGCCCCGCTTTTTCACACATTGGCATTGATGGCAAATACCCATACCACAGCCATACGTTACAGGCTGTTTGGCTTCTTGAAGCTGCGAAAGCAGAGATTTCTGATTATTCACCGATAAATGCTGGCCGTTGTGCATCAAAGAAAAGGTTTCTTTTTCGCTCAAACTTCCAATGTTCACAGTGGGCAATGCGGCAAAATGTTCACTGTCTAACGTTGCCCTCACCAGTTTTGCTACTTCACGTACCTGCTCGTACATCGCTTTAGGGCCACACACCAACCAGTGGGCATCAGCAAAGTGGGATAGGTAATCCTTTACATCGCCATCTTTTTGTCGAGTTAACACGGCAAAAGTAAAGTTGTTGGCGCGTTTTTGAAGTGCTAGTAATTCGCTTTGCAACACGTGCTCGTTGGGTTTTGCAAAGTAAAGCAGATGAACAGGTGCGCGGTGTATTAGCTTATTTTCATTGGCGTCTTCAAGCATAGCGATAAACGGCGTTATGCCTGAACCTCCAGCCACCATAAGTACGGGTTTATCGGTATTAGGTAAGGTGAAATTCCCCTTAGGCGCTGAAATATTCACCCATGTATTGGGTGTTACCGAGGACAGGTACGGGGTAAGTGCACCTTCGTTATTGACCTTAGTGATAAGCCGAATATTTTTCGTTTCGCGGTGAAAGCTTGCACCACAAGCGACGGTAAATACACGGGTAGTAAGCCTTCCATTCACTTCAATGGTTAGCGCGATATGTTGCCCTGCAATATGACTAGGCCAAGCTTTTTCGGGCTTTAGAATAACTTCCAGCATGTCAGAACTAAGATTTCTGACAGCTTCAACTTGCGCTCTGTAATAGCCATCTCGCCACGCAGGTTTAAACTGCTGTATAAGCACTTCCCAATATCCTCTCCATGAATTGTGATGGAGCAAGCGATGGGCTAGATTATCGAGTAATAGTTTCAACGTTGAGATCACACCTATTAATTTTTCAAAACGGACTTAACTAGAGAGTAAAAATAATTTAAGCGTACAAGTGTATGCTCAGTCAGCGCACAAGTGTAAGCTTAAATTTATTCTCGTCAAGTGAATAGTTAAAAATACGTACTCACGCAGGTTGATTTTTGGCAGGTAGGTTTTTGTAAGGTTTGTAATGGTAGTTGACTGGTGCTGCAGGAACGTTATGAATTCGAGGAAATAATTGGCATTTCGATTAAACCCGAGTTTTGTTCGAAGCGCTACGAGTTCATAAAGCTAGCGCTCTTTGAGCCGTAGCCCTGAGCATAGCCACATGGGAAGCCCAGCAATTGCGGTGTTGGCAGATAATTTCGCGAAGAAAACCGGCCTTCCTTCTAAGAAAACCGTCTTTTTAATGCTTAAGTAGATGTCGAGCTGGTTAAGACGCTGTATTGAGCTAGATATGAATGAGTAGAAGTTAGGATGTACTCGGCCTAGTCTAAAGCGTTATTTTCTTCTCGTACTTTTAACGTAAGCTCGCTGTTTTGGGGGCTAATGGAAAAGTCGAATTTTCCTAATATATTCATTCCTAATAACCCATCTGCGTTGGGTAAAGCGTTTGTTGGTAGCACTAACGCAGAAACGTCGTTAAATCGATAGCCAGCAAAAAGGAAACTAGGTATATGTACCAAAGGGGCATTAATGGTGCCCGACGCGGTATTTACGTCAAAGTTACCAATAAAAGTAAGGCGTCCCAAACCGCCTAATCGGTTGAATAAGTCCGTGGTGATAGCAGTAGTGCTTGCTCCAGTATCTAACACCATGTCGGCGGTTTGATTGAGTGCTTCAACGTTTACCCGGTACTGATCGCCTTCTCGAAGGAGTGCCACGCGAGTAACGTCCTTACCTAAAAGTTCACTTCTTGGCAACGTCTCGTCTGTAGCAACTTCATTGTCATAGTTTCTTTCTCTATATGCGATATTTCGTATAGCATTGGCGGCGTTATCATCGTAAGCCAAGCTTGCAAGAACATCTTCCATTAAGGTTATTTTTTGCTGTCTAGCATAAGCTTCGGCAAGTTGAAGCGTATATCGTCTGTTATCAGGCACTCGCTGGAACAAAGGTTCGTTCAAGCTTGCCACTAAATCCCACTGCCTATTTGCTTTAAGCTCTTCTTGCGCGTTGTCGTATAGGCTAGTAATCCGGCTTTCAACGTTATCTTGCATGTTAGGTGATAATGGTAGTTCAGCTAAATCGTGAAAATAAATAAGCGCTTCGGATAATGGCTGAGTTCTTAATACCAACTCGGCTTCTAACAGTAAAAGATCTTCATTGTTAGGGAAGCGCTGTAATTCATAGTTCAGTTGTTGATTAAGGAGTGCGTAGTTACCGCTACTTAACAGTTGATGTAATGCATCAATGTTCGTTTCAGATATACCTGCCTCACGGTATGCTCTCGCATTATTGGTTGACGAGATAAACCCCTCGCTAGGATCTTGGCCGTTAGTTGACGTTGAGTGCCCAGTACCTTTTTCATTCGCAGCGTTTTCTTTGTATGCAGCGTTTTCATAATCAGACATGCTATTTGACGTAGCTATATCTACAGCCTGGTTTAATGACAGCCATAAATAGCCGTTCAGAAATACGGATGCAGCAAGTACCACAACTAAACATGCTAATAGCCCTTTATTCATAATTAAAAACTCCGTTGGGCTTCGCAATTAAAAATTGGGTTCAATACATGCTTTGCCATAAATCACCTTAAAGGGTTCAGGCAATCGCTTAGGAGAGCCAGTATCTAAACTCACGCAAACAAAGGTGGTTAAAGCTTCAAATACGGTTTTTTGTCTGCGCTCACAAACAAATTGAAAGTGTCGTTTTAGGGTTAGCTTGTTATCACAACTCACAATCCACGTTGCACATTGTAGACTGTCACCTTCGTGAGAGGGCAGGTGGTAATCAAGTTCATGGCGTTTAATCACCATGGCGCGGTTGAGCGACTGATAGTCAGAAAACTGCAAGCCAAGTGAATTGGAATGGGCCCACGCCAATGCTTCTACTTGGGTTAAGTAAGCCACATTATTAACGTGGTTATAGTGATCTAAGTGGCTAGCATCTATTTGCCAAGATTTGATAAAGGGCGATTCATATCGCCATGGTAATAAAGACTCTGGCATTCGGGGTAAACTCAGTTGCTACCTTGGTGCGACTCTATAAAAGCCCACATCAGGTGGTTAAATTAGTAGAAACGATAGGAAGCGGGTTATCTTCTGGCAGAGGGACTGATTCATCAAACAACGTATGCATAAGCACTTCTTCTCGTTCGAGTACAGGATGAATAAAGCTTTGCACATCGCCAATGGCTTTAAATGAGTGGAAACCATTTTCTAGCAATTCGTGAAGCGACAATAAACCAGCTAATTTGGCGGGGCGTCTTGATAAGCTAATCAACATACCGATTCCCCTAATTTTAATCACATCGCCGAGTTGATCGCCAAGGTGTGCAATAATATCGAGTTGGCGTTGCCTGTCTTGCTGCCGGCCCGTATTGCGGTAGGCTAGGGCGTAGCTGTCACGATTTAATGGTGCTCCTTTGAGTTGATGTACCATTTGCATATCTAAATCGAATGACAGGGCGTTAAGTGCCAACGCATCATTCATGGCGTTCATGGCTTTGTCGGGAAGCACTTTGGCAAGCTTGGGGATCACCCTAACTAAGTCAGCGTCACGCTGGCTGAAATCTTTTGGGCCATACAGTTCATCTACAAAAAATTGCATGGCTTTTTGATAGCGCGCTTGTTTGGCTAAATCATCGTGAGACACCAGCAAGCGCTCGCATTGCCAATGCTGAAGTTCGTGAATATTATCCATAATACCCACTTTAAGCGCTAGGTCTCGAAGCGCATTCACTCTGTGTATATGCTTAACGATATTCTGTGACACGCAAATAATATCCTTCCGTAGTGCTTTAATACTAGCTTGACGCAAGCGAGTGGCGCATGCAAGCCGCTAAGCCTATTCCCGCCATATTTTCACTGTTATAATACCCGCCCTTAAATGTATGGCTAACGGGAAACGTCTTTGAATTTTAGTACTCGGTGCAATCTAACTCGGCTAACTTATTCACTCGCTGCTGGAGTTATTCTGCGTGGCGAATGAGATAGACCCTGACGTACCTGCGCTTATTACTTTGTTTAACAGCACCTTTACCGACTTTCAAACGAAGCTGGTATTAGGTGATGACGAGCCTGTTTATCTTCCTGCCACTGAAGATATTCCTTATCATCGCATTGTGTTTGCCCACGGCTTCTTTTCCAGCGCGCTGCATGAAATTGCCCACTGGTGTGTGGCAGGTGAGAAGCGTCGTTTGCTCGAAGATTACGGTTATTGGTATTGCCCTGATGGGCGAGATGCCAAACAGCAAGCCGAATTTGAAAGTGTAGAGATTAAGCCGCAAGCTATTGAGTGGGCGTTTACCGAAGCCGCAGGGCGAAAATTTCAAGTGAGTACCGATAATTTAAATGGTGCAGAGCCCG
Organism: Alteromonas sp. 38; assembly: GCF_902506055.1. Classification (NCBI taxonomy): domain Bacteria; kingdom Pseudomonadati; phylum Pseudomonadota; class Gammaproteobacteria; order Alteromonadales; family Alteromonadaceae; genus Alteromonas; species Alteromonas sp. 38. The sequence continues at coordinate 2,930,205 of NZ_LR733300.1, read as the reverse complement.
ATAGAAAAGGTTTCACTAAAAATGTAGAAGCCCAGTTAGCGTGGTATAAAAACAATGGCTTCCCCCCAAGGGCGGCACGCTTTATCGATGCTTTAAAAAAACACACAGAAATTAACGGGAGCGCAGTAACCCAATGAACAAGCCGGTATTTCGATTAGGTGTGGTAGTTAACCCTTTTGCAGGTATAGGCGGCGCGCTTGCATTAAAAGGCAGTGACGGTGCCGATGTGCGTGAAAAGGCGTTAGCAATGGGCGCTGAAAAAAAAGCTAACGAAAAAATGGCCAATGCGCTGTCTATAGTAGAGGGCTTGTCAGAACAGTTCACTATCGTTACCGCCGGTGGCGAAATGGGCGAAGACGTGTGTGCTTCTTTAGGTTTACCCTTTGAGGTGGTGTACAAGAGTGCATCGCAACAAACAGAAGGGGAAGATACCGAGCGTGCCGTACAGGCTTTTCTTAGCTGTAATCTTGATGTTATTTTATTTGCTGGTGGCGATGGTACTGCCCGCAATGTATGTAAAATTGTGGGTGACAAAGTGCCGGTGCTGGGTGTGCCGGCGGGATGTAAAATCCATTCGGGCGTTTACTGTGTTACCCCGTCTGCCGCAGGGCAGGTTATTAGCCAAATGATCAAGGGCGAAATTGTCAGTGTGATGGAAGGCGAAGTACGAGATATCGATGAAAACGCATTTCGAACCGGAAAAGTGATAGCAAAACACTATGGCGAGATGCGAGTACCCGCCGAACTAACCTACGTGCAAGCAGTAAAAATGGGTGGTAAAGAGGACGAAGCGCTCGTCCTCGATGACATTGCCGCTACCATTAGCGAATTAATGGACGACAACACAGACACCTATTTTGTTATGGGGTCGGGCTCTACCGTAGGCGCGGTTATGGAGTTTCTGGGTTTAGAAAATACCCTACTAGGTGTTGATGTGTTGCAAGACAAAGCGCTTGTAGCCAGCGATGTAACTGCATCTGAATTGCTTTCGCTTACCCAAGGAAAGCCAACCCAAGTGGTGTTAACCGTTATCGGAGGGCAAGGGCATATTTTGGGGCGTGGAAATCAACAGCTTAGCCCAGACTTTATCCGCGCTATTGGCAAAGAAAATATGCGGGTTGTTGCGACTAAACAAAAGTTACAATCGCTTGGTAATAAACCATTACGATTAGATTCTGGCGATGCTGAGTTAGATGCATCGCTACAAGGTGCGTTCACCATTATTACCGGTTACAAAGACAAGGTTCTTTATAACGCCGAATAGTTTTAAAGTTTTAGATTACGTTTAAGAATAGGAGAAATACGTGTTACCTCCGGCTTCAGCCCCCCAACAAGTAGTAAACCAAATTGCAGCGATAGAGGCTGCGTTAGATGATGTAGTTAATCATGGTAGTGACGATGAGCTGTTTACAGCCAGTTACTTACAAGGCCATTTCGCCGTGGTGTCTCGTCAGCTAGAAATGCAAAGCAGCGCAACTATGCAGCAACTAGATTCAGATATGGCAGCAAGCTTGCAAGCCGCATTTAACAACAAAGAACTAGAGGGCGATGATGCTGCGCAGGTTAAGAGCCTTTGGTCACGATTATTTGACCAGGCGCGCAGCTAAGCGCCAAAATGTCGCACAACAAAGCGCTATGCGTGGAATCTGGAAACGGAATAATTATCCGGCAAATTACGCCTGAAAGCGGCATGGCTTTGCCGCTTAGGCACCCTCACTTTCTCTCAATCGTTGGTGTTATTTTAAACACCCAGCCACGTTGATTGGCGTTCCTTTTCTAAAGGTTGCTAACTACAATACATTCTCTCTAAGCCCCCAAGTAGCGGAGTAATGCGGCGTACGGCTGTGTTTTATAGGCTTTCTGACATCGCTTGCTTTAGCTCGGCACTTGTTAGCGTTAACCTTTTTTCAGTCTTTATGCGCTACATGACACGCCCCCACAGGTTGTGGTGCGAATATTGCTAATTCTTGTTGTTGACAAGAAAAGACAAGTAGTGTGACACAACGCGCTTTTTACAAATGGCTTATTTCTAGGTGAATATATGTTCGGTTTAATTCAACTTGCGAGTTACAAGCGTAGCGCTAGTAACACACCCAAAAGAGCAAGGTACTGCACGGTGCGCTGTACCTTTCGCTGTATTTTGCGCAACACTTCGCGAGCGATTTCTGCCGGATTAATACTTGCCATCATTGGCGGCTGTCAATCGTCGAACGACCCTAAAGCCCAAATGTCACAGTCTGATCCCTTGGCGATTCCAGCCCTTGGGAATGTTGAATATCACACCTACATTTTAGCCAATGAGCTGTTTGCCGATTTGCGACCTTCTAGGCAAGCGCGCTATGCCGTGGCGGGATTTGTGCCTGTTGATACCATGAAATACAACAAGAATGATCAACATCCATTGATGATGTTAGGGCATCAATTAGAACAGGGTATGATGACCGAAGCCACAAAACGTGGTTTTACTACTCAAGAATTTAAGCTTTCGAACGATATAATTGTTAATGACGAAAGCGATAGAGTACTTACGCGCAATATCGACCAATTGTCCGATATCGAACGGGTCGATTTCTATATAACAGGTACCTTGGTTTACCAACAGTCTGGGGCTGTGGTTAACGCAAGAATTATCAATGTTAGAAATAAAGACGTGGTGGCGGCAGCTACCCGCTTTTTTCCCGCTGAGATTTTCTGGGAAGAAGAGCGAGTGACGAGCCGTAATGGTCGACTGTACAGAACTGAAGGTGGAAGGTAACGGGATGAACGCACTATTTAAATGCACGGCATGTATCCTAGCAATATCAACGTTAACCCTGAGCGGTTGCTCTATGATGTTAGGCGAAGAAGAAGTGGCAGTTGAAGAAACGTCTCGACCGGCCATGAATGTAGTAGATATTATGGCGATAGACCGTCCTTCACCACAAAAAGAAGACGACGAACAGTCAGACGAGCAAGAGGGAATGGATGCTTTCGGCGCCTTGGGCCAACCTACACTTTATTCGAGTGTTCAAGGGGCCTATAAAGGGCGACCGCTAACTAAGCATATTGGTGATTACGTAAAAAATATGACCCAAGACCTTATCGCGAACATGGAATATGTGAATGAAAAAACGCCTATAGGCGTAACGCATTTCGCGCTTATTGATACCAATCTTCAAGAAACGGATTTGCTTGGTAAGCAAATGGCAGAATCATTTGTTCACGAGTTACATAAATTTCGTGTGCCCGTTATCGATTTTAAAGCCACAGACTACATTCGTATTACCGACGGTGGCGACTTCGTTCTTAGCCGCGACTATTTAGAGTTAAGCAGCAGTTTACCCATAGATTACGTACTTACGGGCACCATGGCTAAACACCAAGGCGGCGTGTTAGTTAACGCCAGAATATTAGGCATAGAGTCTCGCGCGGTAGTGGCGAGTGCACAAATGCTGGTGCCATTTTATGTGGTAGAAGCGTTGATCCCTAGCGACGGTAGCCAAAAGAACGGCATGCGTGATGGCGTTAAATTAAGTAGAGGTTAATCATGAAAAGGCTTATTGCTTTGCTGGCAATGGGGTTAGTCGCTAACCTCACCGCGTGTACCAGTACTGAATCAATCGGCTCTTTTTGGCTAGGTGATGACGGAGAAATTTCTCACTCCGCTGAGCCTGTTCCTGTGCCAAGGGGATCAGGCCTTGAGTACCACCCAGACTCTCGCGACCGTGAATACCAGCAGCATGTTGCCGTAGACCCAGGCTACAGAGACCCATTGCACCAAGGATTTTCTCCTTCACAAACCCACAAACGCTTAAATGACTATGCATCGCAATTGGCGATGGACTTAATGGATAACGCAACCCGCCTTACTCAGCAAGACATGGTGGGGGTGACCAGCTTTGTGCGCCTGAATGAATCTTTAGGCGATAGCACGGTGTTAGGAAATCAACTTTCTGAATACCTTATTGCCGAACTTCAAGATTTTGGGCTAGCCATTGTTGACTTTAAAATGGCTGGTGGCGTGACAGTAACGCCCTTTGGTGATTTTGTATTAAGCCGCAAAGCGAATGCACTGGCCAAGCAAGTGTCGATGGACCATGTAGTGACAGGCACTATTATTGAAGACGACAGGGGCGTTCGCATTAATGCCCGTATTGTTTCAATGCAAAACAAGCAAGTTGTTGCCAGTGCGAATATCTATATTCCCGCGTTCATCGTGACCGATTTAAATAAAGGCTTAACGGCGCAGGTGCCAGTACAATAACGGGTTACGCATCGGTGAGTTTCTAACTGCCGGTGACAATCGAATTAAACAAAAAAGCGCAGTCTGAAGTGGGCCAGTAAAATAGGCGTTCAGCACTGCGCTTTTTTATTGCAGCTTAAAAAATTGCAGCTTAAAAATAGCGATAAAAGCCATCGCTATTCATCAAAGATATTTCGTATACAGTCTCTCACCATAAACCGTGCAGGATGTACCGCTTGGCACAAATCATTGTTTAGCGGCAAAGGCTCATGGGTTAACGTGCTTGCTAATAATTCCGCCATTAAAGGCGCGGTAGTGAGGCCGCGTGACCCTAAGCAGCATAATGTGCTTACTGGAGTTGCTGGCAACGGGGCAGCGGTATAAAGCGGCTTACCTAACGACAACCCAACATATTGAGTTTTAAGTGCCGAAAAATCTGCAAGCATACCAGACACAGGTTGATGATCTGGTGAACCTAACCGCGTGGCAGCCCTTGCTTCGCCATCATGCTCGAGCTGTTGTACAACATCAGTATTCGCCATGGCTTGCTGGTGGGTTTGCAGGTTTTGTTCACTTTCCTGAGCTCGTACTTCTGTAGATAGGTCGTTTTTGATGTAGGTTGAGCCAAGCGCATGGCGGTTATTTAATGCTGGAGTCATATAGCCTTTGTGGCATATCACAGTGGTTAATGCGTTTATGGGCGCTTGAGTAGTAATGGCTTCTACTTGCCCGCGCACGGGGCGCAGCGGTAACGAAGCAAAGGCACTACTGCCCACAGCACCAGCACCTGTGGCCAAAATAAGATGATCAGCATACAAGGTCTTATTATTTGATGAATCCTCTATGCCCGCCGTTACACTAAACTCCACGGCAAGGTGGTGTGCTTGGGCAAGCGCATCCGATAATGATGTTTTGTCACTGTCATTCAATACAGTGTGAGAAAGGTACTCATGGTGACATAATACGGTCACATCTGCGTACTGTTTTGCTTGCTCAATTAGCGCACGCACTAAGTCAGGTGGCGATATCCAGCCCCCTTGCTCTATAAACAGTCCATCATAAGGTAAGGCGATGCTCGCTTTTTCCGATAGCGCCTCAGGGCTTATTGGTTTGATTAACGCCTCTGGCCATACACCATTAGCCACCAGTTTTTTCTGCCGAACAGCGACCTTCTCGTTAAAGTTAAGCTGCGCAACACCGCAAAAGTCGTATGCCACAGTCGTTTTTTTCAACGCAACGTTTGTTGAATCTTCTTGCTCATCAAGCAAGGTGTGGTAAATATGCGAAGCATACAAAAAGCTATGCGCTTGGATACGGCTGGCAATACTGGCCTCGGAATGAAGCTGAGGGAAAAAACCTCCTTGTGGGTTGCCCGATGCGCCTGTGGCTAAAGCCTCTTGATCATGACATACCGTAACGTTAATGCCACGCTTGGCTAAAGAAAGTGTCACCGTTGCTGCCGCAAGGCCATTGCCCACCACAATAACGTGGCTTTTAGGAGCAATAGCAGCTTGATTGTAACGATAGTAGGGGCCTTCGAAGGCACGCTTTTCAGCTAATGTCGACGCGGCTTCTGTTTCATAAACACCCACCAACATATCGCGTTTTCTACCAAAGCCTTTACGTTTTGATACGGTAAATCCAGCGGTAGCCAACCCGCGCTTTACAAAACCCGCCGCTGTAAAGGTGGCAAAAGTAGCACCTACTTTAGACAATCGCGCCATTTGCTCAAATAACGTGTCGGCCCACATGTCAGGGTTTTTACTGGGGGCGAAGCCATCTAAAAACCATGCATCAATCAGCCCAGCTGTTGGGCTATGCCATTGAGGCAATAAATCGTGTACATCCCCAATCCACAAATCCAACGTGGTATCAAATTCATCGAAATGACGCCTATGGCACCCATCTAGCTCCATAGGATAGCGCGTACTTAATGCGCCAGCTTCTTCTTTCAAAGCGGGAAATGCCAGTAATGCCTTTTCCATATCTGGTTTGGGTAGTGGGAATTTTTCCGTACTTAAAAAGAATAATTGTTTAAGCGGGTGGCTGGGATTGGCGTTTCTAAAGTGTTTAAACGCTTGCATGGCAACCAGAAAGTTAAGCCCAGTGCCAAAGCCGGTTTCAGCAATCACAAAGCTAGGGTTGCTATGTGCCAGCCAACGTTCAACAATGCTATTTCCACCCATAAATACATATTGGGTTTCATTAATACCACTGTCATTGGAAAAGTATACGTCGCCAAAATGGTCGGCGACAGGCGTGCCGTTTTCATTGAAATGCACGCTTGCTTGTTGAGATTTCACCGGTGTAATTTAACTCTTTATGCGGTTGATAACTAACTATTCAAAGACTATCTGATTGCGACCTTGTTCTTTGGCTTTATACAGCCTCTCGTCGGCGACCTTGTAGATTTCAGACAATGCTTGACCATTTTCAGGCCAGCGGGCCACGCCGATACTTACGGTCATTTTAGCGTCAAAGCCTTCTGCGTTTAACGTGTGTTCAACTGAATGCCGTAAGCGCTCTGCAATGCTATGTGCTTGAGAAGGCGTAACATCGGGTATAAGTAAACAAAACTCTTCGCCGCCGAATCGAAAAGCCCAATCGTTTCGTCTGCGCATACTATTGATAATACGAGATACGTCAACAAGTACTGCATCGCCCACGCCATGACCATATTTGTCGTTCACCTTCTTAAAATGATCAAGATCGACTAACACCATAGATACATTTTTTTGTTTCTCGGGCAATGTTTCGCAGAGCATGTCGAAAATAGAGCCTAGAAGCAAGCGGTTGTTCAGCCCTGTAAGCGGGTCTAATGATGCCATTTCCTGCAACCGCTTCACGGTTTGAGCCCGCTTTTGCTCGTAGGTATACGATAACGCCCAAATAGCAGTCAGGGTTAGCGCAATGTTTACAATGGCAATGACAGGCGTGTCGGGGTTATGCACGATATGTCGGTATGTCAGAATACTGCAGCCTGAAAATACATATAAGACAGAGTAGATGGTGCCTAATTTGGTACCCAACAGCAAATAGGAAAGAACTGGCACAATGAATAGCCAACTGTACAGTGCTGAGGTAAATGAGGCAGAAAGAATGCCAATAAGAATAACCGTATACAGGGCGAATAAAAATACGGAAGACCATAATTTTAAGTTCGGTGTCTTTTTATGAATCGCTAGAATAGCGAGGGAAAGAAAGACAACCAGCAACTCAACAAAGGCCAATACTTTGTGGCCTACAATCCAGTTATTGATAGTAAAAATGACACCTGCAACAATGATAACAAGTAGAACAACTCTTAATACCGTACGACGAAACTCAAGTTCGTTGCCCCAGAAGTTAGAAGTGGCCATGGTGATGTGTATTCCCGCACAAATTTTACTAAAGATTTTTATGTTATAAGAACTGCACGCAGTAGAACGCGCTGGTGAATAGTGATAGTACACAATTTTATCTGAATTGATTCAAAGAGTTTATCTTAATTGTTAAAGATAGACGAATGGATAAGAGATGTGAGCAGTTTTGTGAAGTTAAACAACTATATCGATACCCATCAATACAGTTGCCTTGCCATAGACCGAATGAACTGCTTAAAAATTTAGTGAAGCTTTTGTGAACTTGCTATTTTCTTCTAGTATTTGAATGTGCCTTTCATGATACATTGATTGAAGCAATTCACGTGGCGCAAAAATAATTAAAGCAAATGCATCAGGATGCGGTTAGAAAAAGTGAAGTGCTGGGTCTTAAGCTGCAAAGCAGACCACTTTACCAATCAAAATCGTTACCATAGCCGCATCAACGCAAAGGGTAAACTATGAGAAGAGCAGTTATCACCGGTCTTGGAATTGTTTCAAGTATCGGCGTCAATAAACAAGATGTACTTGCTTCATTGCAAGCAGGTAAGTCAGGTATTACACACTCTGAGCAGTTCGCTGAGATGGGCCTAAGAAGCCAAGTGTGGGGTAATATCGATATCGACCTTAAAGAGCACATCGACCGTAAAGCTATGCGGTTTATGGGTGATGCGGCGGCCTATGCTTATGTTGCAATGCAACAAGCCATTGAAGATTCAGGCCTTGAAGACAGCGACATTTCTAACGATCGCACCGGCATTATTGCTGGCTCTGGCGGCGCGTCTTCTGAAAACCAAGTACTTTCGGCAGACATTCTGCGTGAAAAAGGCGTAAAACGTGTGGGGCCGTACATGGTTCCTCGTTGTATGGCGTCTACGGTTTCAGCATGCCTTGCCACGCCGTTTAAAATTCGCGGTGTGAACTACTCAATTGCGTCGGCATGTGCAACCAGTGCTCATTGTATTGGTAATGCCATGGAGCTTATTCAACTGGGTAAGCAAGACGTTGTATTTGCAGGTGGCGGTGAAGAATTGCACTGGGCACTGTCAAGTCAGTTCGACGCCATGGGCGCACTGAGTTCTAAATATAACGACAACCCTTCAGTAGCATCACGTACTTATGATGCAGCACGCGATGGCTTTGTTAGCTCTGGCGGCGGCGGTATGGTTGTGGTTGAAGAGCTTGAGCACGCATTAGCCCGTGGCGCAAAAATCTATGGTGAAGTGGTTGGCTACGGCGCAACTTCTGATGGCTTCGACATGGTAGCACCATCAGGCGAAGGCGCAATCCGTTGCATGAAAATGGCCATGCAGAATGTATCTGCACCCATCGACTACTTGAACACCCACGGTACTTCAACACCTGTAGGAGATGTGAAAGAACTGGCGGCTATACAGGAAGTATTCGGCCAATCTGGTGTGCCAATTAGTGCAACAAAATCACTAACGGGTCATGCATTAGGTGCAGCTGGCGTTAACGAAGCTATCTATAGCTTGTTAATGATGGAAAATAATTTTATTGCGCCATCAATTAACATCGACACGCTAGACGATGCCGCCGCTGGTCTCGACATTGTCACACAAGCACGTGAAGCAACGTTGAACACGGTTATGTCTAATAGTTTTGGTTTTGGCGGTACTAACGCAACGTTAGTGATGCAGCGCTACCAAGGCTAGACTATAACGATAAGCAAGTTCGTATCGGACTTGTTGATATACTTGATGGGGAGCTTGATTTTCCCCATCGAGTTAGTAGTTTTCACCTGCTATCTTGCCGTTCGTACCTGTGACTATCTAACTATCACGCCTCATCTACAAGCAGCGCGAACAAAGCCTTTGGTCGACTGATGGTTATTTTTCCATAATGTAAATGCAGTAATCCTTGGCTTTGCAAGTCGCCTAAGAGTTGGTTCACCGTTTGTCGGCTACTGTTTATCATTTGCGCTAAAGATTCTTGCGATAACGTTAAGGTAATAGCGTTGTCTTGGGGGAGATGCTGGCCGTAACTGGTGGTTAGCATCAGTAGGCGCTTAATTAACTGGTGTTGTAAGTTTAGCCCAGCGCTGGAATCGATAAATTGAAATGCACTTCTTACTCTTGAACACAGCAGGCGGGCAAAGTGTGGGTAAAGCTCAGGGTGAGCCTTTAATACTGCGTTAAACGCACCTTTTGGGATAACCGCAATCACAGTATCGATTTCACACACACTATTGTGAGTGCGGGGTAAATCGTCGAAAAGAGAAATTTCACCAAACCACGTGCCAGGCCCAAGCAATGCAAACAGCATTTCCTTGCCATTAGCACCAATATTCATTACACGCAGGCGGCCTTCGCATACGCCATAAAAACCAATGCCTTCCTCGCCTTTAGCATGCAGTTGTTGACCTACTTTTAAATGACGAATACGTACCTTAGCAAGCAAGGCGCACTGCAAGTTTTCAGGGAGTGAAGAAAACCACATTGAGCTGGTTAAAACGGTTGAGTATTCTTGAGTTAACATTTTCATTACAGTGTCGTTTATCCGACAGTTTAGCCTGTAAATTAGGCGTAAGGTAGAAAAAAATGTAGGAGATGAATTATGAATTCAGAAGTCAAAGCACAGGTGAGTGAACAAGAGTGGCAAACCCGTGTGGATCTAGCGGCGTGCTATCGTGCAGTGGCCATGTACGGTTGGGATGATTTAATTTTTACCCATATATCTGCAAGAGTGCCAGGGCCCGAGCATCATTTTTTGATAAACCCTTACGGCATGATGTTTGATGAAGTCACAGCGTCAAGCTTGGTGAAGGTAGACTTACATGGCAACAAGGTCATGGAAAGTGAGTACGACATCAACCCCGCGGGCTTTACTATTCACAGTGCGGTGCACGAAGCTAGAGACGATGCGAAGTGCGTGATGCATTTGCATACTACTGAAGGGGTTGCACTTTCAGTATTAGAGGAAGGATTACAAGCGTACTCACAGCAGTCTTTGTTTCCGTTAGCCTCTTTGTCTTATCATGCCTATGAAGGCGTAGCCTTGAACCCTGATGAGAAAGCGCGCCTAGTACGCGATTTGGGTGAGACACAATTTATGATTTTACGGAATCACGGCTTGCTTACCTGTGCCGACACCATTCCCGATGCGTTTTTGTTTATGTTCATTTTTCAGCGAGCTTGCGAAATCCAGTTAAAAGCTCAGGCCACAGGCCAGAAGTTAATCCCTATTCATTCTGCTATTTTGCAAGGGATCCGCGCACAAGCGTCTGAAGTTACAAAACAAGCGGGGGGAAGCCTAGCGTGGCCAGGAATTAAGCGGCGGGTTGCCCGACGATTCCCTGGTTTCGACAAATAAGCGCTAAAGTAGACTAAAAAACTGTATTGATTCATGGTGCTCAAGGTTACTAATCCAAAGGATTGAGGTAAACTTAGCATCATGAAAATACTCTTTGAAGATACAATTCCTTTAGGCCGTGAATACTTCAGCGGCTTAGGCGATGTTAGCAGTTATGCATGGCAAACCCTTACTCCGGAAGATATCAAAAACGTAGATATCTTGGCTGTGCGTTCCACTACCAAAGTCAATGAAGCCTTGCTTAGCCAAGCGTCGCAACTCCAGTTCGTTACCACTGCCACCTCTGGCACTAACCACATGGATAAAACCTGGCTTAATAGTCAGGGGATCAGCTGGAATTCCGCGGGCGGTTGTAACGCCGTTGCCGTGGCCGAATATGTACTTAGCGCATTATTTTTGGCTGACCAAGCAGGTAAGATAGACATTAATGCTATTACCGTGGGTATAGTGGGGGCAGGACATGTAGGCACGGCCTTGGCTAAACGATTAGCGGCATTGAACATTGAATATAAGTTGTGCGATCCCCCATTAAATGAGTCGGATGACCCACGCAGTTTTGTTGGTTTTCAAGACATTATCGATTGTGATGTGATCACGCTTCATGTGCCCTATGTGAAGACAGGCAACCATGCCACGGGTAAGTTGATTAATGCTGATGTGCTAGGGCAACTAGGGAGTAATCAGTTGCTTATCAATGCATGTCGTGGTGAGGTGATTGATGAACAGGCTTTGTTAAATCGGCTGAAACAACCAAACGCGCCCTCGGTGGTGTTAGATGTGTTTGAAAATGAGCCCGCCATCAATCTTGAACTATTGCAATATTGTTGGCTTATGACACCTCATATTGCGGGGCATTCAGTAGAGGGTAAAGTGCGAGGTACTCAGTATGTTTACGAACAAATATGCAATTTGCTGAAAGAACCTTGTACTAAAACTCTCGGCGAATATTTATCCGCTGTTGAACCCATAGAAGTAGAATTGACCTCAGCATCAGCTTCCACATTGTCGAAACAAGATTTAATAGGCTTAATGCTAAAAGTTTATAGCTTGCGTGTTGACGATAAAGCATTTCGAGAAGGGGTAGGGGATGTATCGAGGCAGAAAAGTGAAAGTGCGAATAGCGAAAAAATTTCTGCCTGCATTAGCCACACCTTTGCTACTATGCGCAAAAGCTATCGGGTAAGACGGGAATGCAGTGCGTATACGCTGATATTGCCCAGTAACACATCAGATGAAATTAAACAGCAATTGAGAGGGTTAGGCTTTTTGTTGCAAGCCTAGCTTGCCAGCCTAACGTCTTCTATTTTTAAGCAACACTATTAGCAGGAGAAACAACACTTATGTCACAAGCCTTTGACGTTGCCGTATTAGGCGCGACCGGTCTAGTTGGGCAAACCATGATAGAACTACTGGCAGAGCGTGGCTTTCCAGTAAATCGTTTATATCCACTAGCCAGCAAACGTTCAGCGGGAACCAGTATTAGCTTCAAGGGCGAAGATGTAGAAGTGTTGGATGCAGATACGTTCGATTGGTCGTTGGTACAATTTGGCTTTTTCTCTGCAGGCGGCAGTATTTCTGCTGAGTTTGCGCCACGTGCCGCTGATGCAGGGTGTATCGTTATCGATAACACGTCTGAATTTAGGTACGAGCCAGACATTCCGCTTGTCGTGCCAGAAGTTAATGCCCATGTACTGGCTGATTTTCGCAATAGAAACATTATTGCCAACCCTAATTGTTCAACCATTCAAATGATGGTGGCGTTGAAACCAATACACGATGCTGTGGGTATTGATCGTATTAACGTAAGTTCGTATCAGTCTGTATCTGGTGCAGGAAAAGAAGCGATGGAAGAGCTGGTGAAGCAAACTGCTAGCCTGCTAAACGCGCGAGAGCTAGAAACAAAAGCGTTTAGCCGTCAAATCGCCTTTAACGTTATTCCTCAGATTGATGCGTTTCAAGACAATGACTACACCAAAGAAGAAATGAAAATGGTGTGGGAAACACAAAAAATTATGGGCGATGACAGCATCTTGGTTAATGCAACGGCAGTAAGAGTGCCAGTATTTTACGGGCATGGTGAAGCCATTCACTTAGAAACTCGCGCTCCAATTGATGCTGAACAGGTTAAGCAATTACTTGCTGATGCACCAGGCGTAAAAGTTTATGATGCTGCCGATCAGTTTCCTACCCAGGTAAGCAGTGCCAGCGGCAATGATATGGTCCATGTTGGGCGTATTCGAAACGATATTACTCACCCTTGTGGTCTTAACCTTTGGGTTGTGTCAGATAATATCCGTAAAGGTGCGGCGACAAACAGTATTCAAATTGCTGAAACCTTAATTCGCGATTACATGTAATCATAGGGCTAAGTAGGCAAAACCCAAATTAGGGCATTTAACATTGATTTCGCCGAGTAAGTAAACATTTTGCTTGCTCGGCCGATAAGCAGTTATATCGATATTCAACAAATAGATACCGAAAACAGAAGGGCTAACTAGATTGCCTTTAATAACTGGTTTATAGTTTCTTAAACCAGATTACAAATACCGTCGACCCAAGTGGTGTTGTCAATACATCAGCGAAGGTTAAAAATAGCGGTAAGCAATGTAGAAAATCTGTATTGATAGGGCATTTTCATTCGTGCGCAGGCGCTATCAAATGATAAGAATAAAAAGCTGAACCCGTTTGCAGCATTTAAGTGCAAATTAGAAGAGGTTTAGCTACGAATCTCCACCATGACACTTGGTGGTGTTGACGCTTGAGGGCATATAGGATTGCTATGAAATTGCATTTGACGGGCTTAGTTTTACTTACTTTATGTTTACTAGCCCCCCACAATAATGTCGATGCACAGGAACGCGCTACCCTGCTGAAAGGGCCCAAGAACGCGACCAGCCAGTATTCTGGATTAGAATACGGCCCCATTGATTCTCAAGATACTCTTTGGCGTATAGCCGAGCGCTATCGCCAAAATAATAACCTGTCGGTTTATCAGGTTATGTCAGCTATTTATGAACTAAACCCCAATGCATTTGAACAGCAGAACTTAAATTTACTGGTTGATGGTTCAGTACTGAAATTGCCATCAGAACGGTATATTTCTCGTATCGATGCTAGGCAAGCACAAATACGCGCAGAAAGTGACGAGCGAACCTTTGCTGAGTTGCTAAACAAACCTGGTAGCAGCGTACGAAATATCAAACCGCCTGCGCCTTTGGTGAATCAAAACGATTTAAGCCAAACCCAATCCAATATTGAACAAAAAATTACGCGTTTAGACCAAGAGCAAACCCGTCAGTTTGATGAACTTCGGATGCAATTTGCTGCGTCATTAGAAAACGTAGAAGCTTTATTAAATGAAAATCGCAAACTGTATGAGCGGGTAGACGAGGTTAACGGTGAACTTCAAGAGCTTCGTAATCAGGTTGAAGGTGATGTTAAAACACAAATAGATACGCAAGTTGCGCTGCAACAAGAGTTGCTCGAGATGATGAGAGCCGAGCAAATGCAGCGAGAAGCGGAAAAACAAAACTCGATGTGGAGTTCGCTTTCTAGCCCAATGCTTCTCATTATAGGCTCCGGCATTATTACCTTATTGTTGGTCGGCGGACTGATTGCTTGGTTATTGAAACGTAAACCGGCAGAAGCTACACAAACACCAGAAGTTCAAGAAGTTTCTGATGATGTGCCAGTGCCCGATACTGACATGGCCGATTTGGCCAATGCGCTGGAGCCAGATCTTGGCGATAGCATGGAGTTGACGGATGACGATCTGTTTAACGACGACGACTTGCTTGATGATGTGCTTACGTCTGAGTTAGAAGAAAGCCTTGATGATGATTTAGAAACCTTTGGCGACCTCGACGATGACATGCTGGTGCCGGAAGATGATACCGATGATTTATTTGAGTCGGGCAGCGATGAACTCGATCAGAATGAGCTCGACAGTTTGTTCGATGATGATGATTTGTCCGATAAGCTCAGTGAAGATGACAATAACAGTTTAGAAGGGTTTGATTTATCTGGTGATGACGATGATTCACTTGATACCGAGCTTGATACAGACCTAGGTGTAGGCGAAGCACAAGATGAAAACGATATTGAAGAAGCGCCAGATGCGTCTGAACCCGATGCCTTAGATGACGACTTTGATATCGATGATATTTTAGATGGTGCAATGGCTGAAACTGCCACGAGTGACGAAGTAGACGACATTTTCGAAGCAGCACAATCAGCTTCGAATGAAAGCGAAGAGGATATTGCCACCTTACCCAGTGTGGATGACGAAGACGAAACGCCTGAAATCAGTATTGATGATTTGCTTGAACAAAATGCACCAGAGCCCACGCTGCTTGATGAATTAGACAGTAAAGATGAACTTATCAATGAAGAAATGATTGATAAGCTTGATGATGAAATTAATCAGCAGAATCAAGAACTCGATCGAATTACCGATGATTTGCTCAACGAGATTGAGCAAATCGAAATGATGGGTGGCCTAGATGAAGGCGACGAAGACAGCGAAAGCGAAGAGGATGCAATAGAGTCTGTTGCATCAGCACCTTCACCACAAGCTATTCAAAGCCTAGACAGTATTACTGGCGACTTAGAAGAAATTGATGTTGAAGACATGGAGAATGCAGAGGATTTCTCTGATCCATTGTCGGATGACTTAATTTCCGAATTGCAGGCTGAAAGCGAAGAAGAGCTAGGATTCGATGAGAATGCATCTGAGGAAGAGACTGATTCTGAGGTAGAAGAATCCGCAGATGATGATTTTTCTGACCCTGTTACAGATGACTTACTGGCCGAGCTTGAAGCAGACATTGAATCGGATGATGACGATGTTGAGCCTGAATCAGCGGACGCTGAGATGGATGGTGAATCAGACAATGAAAATGCTGATTTTGACGATCCGTTAACCGACGATTTGCTCGCAGAGCTCGAAGCGGGTATCGAGTCGGAAGATGATGCGTTAGCGCCCGAAGCAGCAGATGAAGCTGCGCCTGCCTTCGACGAGAATGGCGATTTTGATGACCCGCTTACTGATGACTTATTAGCAGAGCTAGAAGCTGAAAATCAGCCAGATGAAGCGCCTCATGACTCCCCAGAAGAAAACCCTGTAGTTGCTGAAAACTCTGAGGCCGACAGTGACATTGATGATCCGCTTACCGATGATTTACTCGCTGAGCTAGAAGCAGATATTGAATCAGATGAAGACACAAATTCCGGCGATGCGCTTGCAGATGAGCTTCTCGCTGAACTTGAAGCTGATATCGACAGCGACATCGAAGAAGCTCCGTCCGATGCGCCGTTAGATAATGATGAAACACTATCAATTGACGACCTGAGCGATGAAACCGATGCGCTAGAGAATGAAGTCGTTGAAAATGATACCTTTGAAACTGTAAACACAGACAGTGAAATCGAGCAGCAAGAAACGACAGATTCTGACGAGGCTGGCGAAGCACCTGTTGATGAAGCGCTTGCTGACGAAGAACTTGAGGTCGCTGCACTAGCACCAGAGCCCGAAGAATTAGCACTAGACAATGTAGATGATGCGGCTGCCGAAGAACTGCCAGTTGAAACAAACCCCACCGATGAAGAGCTTGCATCAGACGAATCTGATGACGCTGCACCAGCAACAGAGTCAGAATTTGCCGAACTAGATGAAGCGCTGGAAGATACTCCAGCAGAAATTACGCCTGAAGATGAAGATAACGCCGATGGGCAAGATGAAATCGATACGCCTATCGAAGAAGCGATAGAGGATGCTGGGTTAACAGTACAGGAGCCAGCAGAGTCACCAGAAGAGTCATCAGAAGAGCCAGCAGAAGCACCGGCGGAACTAGAACAAGAGCCCCTCCCCAGTGATGACGCTGTGCAGCCTAAAAGCGACGGTGAAAGTGAAACTCACGATGCTTTAGCAGATGAATTGTTAGCGGCCAGTCACGCCGATAGTGATTCAGAGGTTGAGCTTGGTGTTGATAAGCCGCTTCCAGCAGACGAAAATGCAGATGAGTCAGTTTCAGACGAATCAGAAACAGACGAATCAGAAACAGACGAATCAGGTACTGATGAATTGGATTTAAGCGATGATGAGCCGTCAGACGAACTTGAATCTTTAGGTTCCGCTGAGCAAGTCATTGATGATCCAGATGCAGAAATACAAGATATAGCCTCGTTAGAAGAAGCCGAGTCAGAAGATGACATTGACGGGTTTAATGAAGACGAAGTATTAGATGAAGCACCGCCAGCTGAAGCTCAGCTAGACTTTGATGATGATGATGATGATGATGATGATGACAGGGACGATGCTCTCGAATCTGCTGAACCCGAAAGTGTAGAAGTAGACGGTGCCCACAGCGACGAAGAAAGCAACAGCGATGTAGAAAGCGACAGCGATGAAGAAAGCAACAGCGATGTAGAAAGCGACCGCGACGAAGAAAGCGACAGCGATGAAGAAAGCGACAGCGACGAAGAAAGCGACAGCGATGAAGAAAGCGACAGCGATGTAGAAAACGACAGCGATGTAGAAAACGACAGTGATGAAGACGAGTTACTGACTGAGGACTTACTTTCTGAGCTTGATTCTGACATTGAAGCGGGCCTAGAGGTTGCGCCAGATGAGCCTCAAGTTGATGAAATTAATGAAGATAACTTAGAAGATAACTTTGACATCGAGCCCGATGCTGATGAACGTCTTGCCGAAGCCGAAGCCGAAGCCGAAGCCGAAGCCGAAGCCGAAGCCGAAGCCGAAGCCGAAGCCGAAGCCGAAGCCGAAGCCGAAGCCGAAGCTGATCCACTTGATGATGCATTGGCGGCGTTTGATAAACAAATGATGGATGATATTCCTACATTTGGTGAATCGAGCGATGATGTTGAAGAGCCAGAGCCAGAGCCAGAGCCAGAGGCCGAAAGCAACGATTACGATGACAGTATTCTTGATAGCGCATTCGATGAAATTGATGAATTTGAATTAGAGCATGAAGTCGATGGCTTGGTGGCAGAGCCTTTAGCCAATGAAGAGCCCTTAGCGAATGTAGACCCTTCTACCGATGAAAAAGATCCTAGCGACTTCGACGAGCTAGAAGATGTGCCAGGATTAGATGACTGGTTGTCGGGAACTGAAGAATCAGAACAAGAAGAGATATTTGACGATTTAGATGGTGCAGAATTTGATGAATTGCTGCAAAGCATCGAATCAGAGCAAGAAGATGAACCAAGTATTGAAGCGAATACCGCTGAATCGGCAGAGAGCCTAAATCTTGAAGAAGGCCCCGAGCCTGAACTTAAGCTCGACAACCCAGACTTAGATTTAAGTGCACTATTAAACGATGTGGAGCGCGATGCTGAAACCGAACCACGTACACCGCCAGAAGATTTCTTGGATGTGGAAGCGCTCATGGATGATGGCGAAGATAACGAGATAGATCCAGACAGTGCAGAACTTGATTTAGATGTAAGCCTTTCTGATTTCACCGGTGTTAATGATGCCGATGACGTCATTGATATTGATAAAGATGCTGGGCAAAACGCGAACCTCGACCTCGCACGGGTTTATCTAGAAATGGATGATATCGTTGCTGCGAAGGAATTACTCGAAGATGTGATGAATCTGGGTAGTGAAGAGCAAAAGCAAGAAGCTGAAGGTATTTTAAAATCCATCAGTTAATTGCATGTTGAGTGCGGTATGACTACACTTAGCGGCTTTTCTATTTAGAGGTGTTTGAAACATGGGGCGAATCGCCTTAGGCATCGAGTATGATGGTGCATCGGTACATGGTTGGCAACGTCAAAAAGACGTGGCTAGCGTGCAAGAATACCTAGAGAAAGCACTCACCGTTATCGCAAATAAGCCTATTATAGTATTTTGTGCTGGTCGCACCGATGCTGGTGTACATGCAACTGGCCAGATAGTCCATTTTGACAGCGATGTAGAGCGTCCAGAGCGTGCTTGGACACTCGGTATAAACGCTAACATGCCTGACACGATCGCCGTAACCTGGGCCAAACCTGTCTCTGATGATTTTCATGCCCGCTTTTCGGCTACCCATCGTCGTTATCGCTACGTTATTTATAACTCCCGTATGCGACCTGCTATCCTGCACAATGGTGTTACTCACGAATACCGCGAGTTAGACGCAGAAAAAATGCATGAAGCCGCACAGGCGCTGGTAGGGGAGCACGATTTCACTACATTCAGGGCTTCGCTGTGCCAAAGCAAAACGCCTCACCGAACCGTAAGTAGCGTGAGTGTACATAGGCAAGGTCGTTATGTGGTGTTAGATATCCGTGCGAATGCGTTTTTGCATCATATGGTACGTAACATCACGGGTTCACTGCTTTGCATTGGGGCAGGAGAGCAACCTGTCGATTGGATGGCGCATCTACTTACCCTAAAAGACCGTGCAAAAGCCGCTACCACCGCCAAACCTAATGGGTTGTATTTGGTAGATGTGACTTACCCTGAGCACTTCGGTATACCAAAATCATCTCTAGGGCCTCTTTTTCTTCCAGAATCTTAAGAGCGTGAACGGTAGCAATGGGTTACCGTTCAACTTCTTAGACCAGTTTTGTTTTTTCCATTTTACTGTATTGTGGTCTAATAGCGCGCTATATTAGGTGGTTGTACTAACGTAGTGCGTATTTTTCTCTTGCGCTACAATAAAGTAACCGAAATATTCATGTAGTATTGACACAAAGCACGAATGAAAAAACAGTGTCGGTGCGCTAATAAATATAAAGGATTCCTTTTCCATGAGCTGGATTCAAAAAATTCTTCCGCGTACGCAAACATCCACAAAAGGTAATGTACCTGAGGGGATTTGGACAAAATGCGGCTCTTGCCAAGCTGTGTTGTACAAAACTGAGTTGGAAAAACTTCAAGAAGTTTGCCCTAAGTGCGATCATCACATGCGTATTACGGCCCGTCGCCGTATAGACGGCTTTCTTGATGAAGGCGACCGCGTAGAACTTGGTGGTGAATTTGAACCACAAGATATCTTAAAATTTAAAGATTCAAAACGTTATAAAGACCGAATCGTAGCCGCGCAAAAGCTAACCAATGAAAAAGATGCCTTGGTAGTTATGCAAGGCAAACTAAAAGGTATGCCAGTTGTAGTAGCCAGTTTCGAATTTGCCTTTATGGGGGGCTCAATGGCCTCTGTGGTAGGTGCTCGCTTTGTTGCTGCGGTAAACGCTTGTCTTGAAAACAACACGCCACTTATTTGTTTCTCTGCTAGTGGTGGTGCACGTATGCAAGAAGCGCTTATGTCGCTAATGCAAATGGCAAAAACATCTGCGGCATTGGCAAAAATGAGCAAAAAAGGTTTACCTTACATTTCTGTGCTAACAGACCCAACAATGGGCGGTGTTTCTGCCAGTTTAGCGATGCTAGGTGATGTTAACGTTGCTGAGCCAAAAGCGTTGATTGGTTTTGCTGGTCCTCGTGTTATCGAGCAAACAGTACGCGAAAAGCTACCACAAGGTTTCCAGCGTAGTGAGTTCCTTGTCGAGAAAGGCGCTATTGATATGATTGTTGACCGCAGGGAAATGCGTGATAAATTACACGGCTTGTTACTTAAGCTGCATCATCAGAATTAGTGAATACACAAAAAAATCAAAATACTGACTCAACAACCACGTTGAGTCAGTGGCTTTCTCATCTTGAATCTATTCATCCAAGTGCCATTGATATGGGGCTTGAACGCGTTAAATCTGTGGCAAATGCCATGGGTATCCATCTAAAAGACTCTCTACTTATTACCGTGGCCGGTACTAACGGTAAAGGCACAACTTGCCGCTTGTTAGAGCAAGCTATGCTTGCGCAAGGTAAAACCGTCGCGGTGTTTGGTTCTCCTCATCTAGTGAGTTACTGCGAGCGTGTGCGGCTAAACGGTGAATTGGCTGAAGAAGGCGCATTTTGCCGTGCTTTCGAGCTTATCGAAAAAGCCCGAGGCGATATCACGTTAACCTATTTTGAATTCGGCACCTTAGCTGCAATGAAAATGATGCAGGATTGGGGTGTTGATGTGGCCGTATTGGAAGTAGGGCTAGGGGGAAGGTTAGATGCCACCAATATTCTCGACCCAGATTTAGCCATCATTACTACCATTGACCTTGATCACCAAGACTGGCTGGGTGATACCCGCGAAGCAATTGCTCGTGAAAAAGCCGGTATAATGCGAAAAAATGGTAAAGCTGTTATTGGTGAGCTTTTTCCACCAAGTTCGCTACGTGAAGTTGTGTTTGAATTAGATGTTGATGCTCGATGGGCGCAGCAAGACTTTTTCATTGTTGATAATACCGCGCCTGACTATAGCCTTAGCGCTAGCACCAGTCGAACGTGGCAATGGAAGGGTAAGCATACTGAATTTACCCAGCTACCATACCCGCATATTCCGCAGCAAAATGCAGCAACGGCACTTGCGGCACTGGAATTATTGGACTTACTGCCAGATGAAACAGCGATAAAGCAGATTATTGCCAATACCCGTTTGCCAGGCCGCCAGCAAGAAATTAGCCATAACCCGCTAGTGGTGGTGGATGTCGCGCATAACCCCCAAGCAACCAACGCAATGCGGGAATGGCTTAAACGTTACCCCGCAAGTAAAATACGCGTGGTAGCGGGTATGTTAAAAGACAAATCTATTGTAGAAACCCTTGCGCCTTTGTCATCGCTGAATGCACAATGGTACTTAGCAAGCACTTCAGGCCCTCGAGGGTGCGATGCAGACGTGCTAGCGGATGCACTTTTGGATGCTCAGCTTGATAAAAGCTATATCCAAACCTTCAATGATGTGACTAATGCTTATAAAGCAGCACGTAATGATTACCATGAAGGCGAACTTATATTGGTCTTTGGTTCCTTTGTTACCGTGGCTGAAGTGTTAAATTATACCAACGCAAATGAACAACAATAAAATCGAACAATAAGTTCAACAGGAGATAATAGTGACGTCGGCATTAAAGAATAGACTCGTGGGCACCATCATCATTGTGGCGCTGGCAGTTATTTTTTTACCAGACTTTCTCGATGGCAAGAAGCAAACCAATAAAGAACCGTTTGTATCTGTTCCTGCAAGTCCCCCTAAGAAACCTATTGTAGAGCCCGAAGCCTTTCCAAGTGAGCGGGTAGCTAAAGCTGCACAGTTGCCCGTAACGGTAACGGATGATAAGGCGTTGGATGATGAAGGTGCAACGTCCAATGTGCCCAGTGAGACTCAAGCGTTGCCTGAGCCGGTAGAGGCTTCAATAACGCCAGAAGATTCTCTTGCCAGTCAAACCATTGTTGAAGCACCGGATTCATCTACTGTGGATGACGCAGGTTGGGTTATACAACTTGGCAGCTTTCGCCATGAGAAAAACGTAAAGTCATTATTGAATAAGCTTGAAAAAGCGGGATATCGTGCGTTTAGCCGCCGGATAATGACTAACTCTGGCCCGCTTAACAAAGTGTTTGTTGGGCCAGACTTAGAAAAACAAAAATTAGAGGCAGCATTGCCACATTTACGTGAACTCACTGACCTGAAAGGGAAGGTCACCACGTTTAAAGTAGAATAGTGTAAACCCATTTATACACAGCACTTTCTACGCTATGAAAATCAGAAGCTAAAAATATTACACATTGGTAATCTTTCTGGCTTCTGTTAGAATGCGCGCCATCTCGCCAACGGCATGTCGCTACTAACAACTTCCGCGACTATAACGCAATTAAGAGACAATGAACTGGGTAGACTTTTCCATATTGGGTATCGTTGCGGTATCTACCTTAATAAGCCTTATTAGAGGGTTTGTTAAAGAAGCCATCTCTCTTGTGGTATGGTTTGGCGCACTCTTTATTGCCAGCCATTTTTATGCCGACTTAGCCGTATACTTTACTGCCATCGATGATTTGTATCTTCGAAATGGCGCTGCCATTGCCGCTTTATTTGTATCAACTCTGATGTTAGGCGGCATGTTAAATTTTGCAATTGGACAACTGGTTCAGGCAACAGGCCTGTCAGGTACCGATCGCGTTTTAGGCATTGTATTTGGAGCGCTCCGCGGAGTACTTATCGTTAGTGCGCTTCTCTTTTTCATGGACACTTTCTCTGCTGCTGCCTCATCGCAGTGGTGGCAAACGTCGGTACTTATTCCCGAATTTGGTGTCATTATTGAGTGGTTTTTCACGTATGTGAAAGGCTCCTCCAGTTTCTTAAATCCCGCTTGATATAGGTAACGCACATGTGTGGTATTGTCGGAATAGTTGGTAAAACACCAGTAGCTCAGTCTTTGTACGATGGTTTAACGGTAATCCAACATCGTGGACAGGACGCTGCTGGAATAATGACCATCGACCAAAATATGTTTAATTTGCGTAAGGCAAATGGTTTGGTTCGTGATGTATTTCATACGCGTCATATGAAGCGCTTATCGGGTAATATGGGTATTGGGCACGTTCGCTATCCTACCGCAGGTACCTCGAGTTCAGCCGAAGCACAGCCATTCTATGTGAACTCACCGTTTGGTATTGCTTTTGCGCACAATGGTAACTTAACCAATGCTCACGATTTGCAAGAAGAAGTATTTCGAATTGCCCGTCGTCACATTAACACCACATCTGATTCAGAGTTGTTGTTAAACATTCTTGCTCACGAGCTACAGCAAGTGGCAGGGCTAAGTGTTACTGCTGAACATATCTTTGAAGTAGTAACCAAAGTACACAAGAAAATTCGCGGTGCTTACGCGGTGGTAGCCGCAATTATCGGCCAAGGTATTGTGGCATTTCGTGACCCACACGGTATTCGCCCGTTAGCGCTAGGTAAGCGTATGACAGAGCTTGGCGAAGAGTGGATGGTAGCATCAGAAAGTGTGGCACTGGATGCGGTAGGCTTTCAATTCATCCGCGATGTGTCGCCAGGTGAGGCGGTGTACATTACTGAAAATGGCGAGCTTCATACCAGACAATGTGCTGAGAACCCCATTACCTCACCCTGTATTTTTGAGTTTGTGTATTTTGCACGTCCAGATAGCTTTATCGACGGTATTTCAGTTTATGCGTCTCGCGTGAATATGGGCCGTCGATTGGGTGAGAAAATTTCTCGTGAATGGAGTGATTTAGACATTGACGTCGTTATTCCTATTCCCGAAACGTCTATGGATGTGGCACTTCAAATTGCCAACACTTTAGATTTGCCGTACCGTCAGGGCTTTGTGAAGAATCGCTACATTGGCCGTACGTTCATTATGCCTGGCCAAACTATGCGTAAGAAGTCTGTGCGCCGTAAGCTAAACGCTATCTCGTCTGAATTTAAAGGCAAGAACGTACTGTTGGTTGATGACTCTATTGTTCGTGGTACTACATCAGGCCAAATTATTGAGATGGCCAGAGAATCTGGTGCTAAGAAGGTATACTTCGCCTCTGCAGCGCCTGAAATACGTTTTCCTAACGTGTATGGTATCGACATGCCTTCTGCCAACGAATTGATTGCCTATGGCCGAGAAATTGATCAAATAGCCGACCTTATTCAAGCTGACGGCCTTATCTTCCAAGATATCACTGATTTAGTGGAAGCTGTAAGGGAAGAAAATGATGCAATTCAACGTTTTGAAACTTCAGTCTTCGACGGTAACTACATTACCGGTGATGTAGACCAAGACTACCTTGAACGTATTGATATCTCGCGTGGAGAGAAGTCTCGTGAAGCGCCAATTCTGCAAGCAGAGTTGAGCAATTTAGATATGCACAATATCGATTCAAACGACTAGGCCATTTGCCAGCAGATAGTTATGGCTATGTGGTTAACTCATAAAAAAAGCCGCTATTAAGCGGCTTTTTTGTGTTTATTATTTTATGGCTGAATGGGTAAAGTAATTAACACTTTCTTTTTATTCGCTAGCTGGCGAAAATAGGGCCTGTTGTAATACCCCACAATAGTACTGCGCCAGTCATTAGAATAACCATTAACACGAGTCCACAGGTAACCACTGAGCTGGAATAGATAAACCCTTTTTCTTGTGGCAATTGCATCAACAAAGGCACACCAGAAAAAAGCAGATAGACTGAATAACCTACACCAACTAATAGTGCTGCCATTACCACCCAAAGCTCAGGGTACAAACCAGCAAAGCCCACCATAAATAATGGAGTAGCGGTGTAAGCGGCTAACTCTAATGATTGCGTGAAAGTAGTTGATGATTCAAACGCTTTAGCGAGCTCATGAATGACTACAGCCAAGGCTACTACGCCAGCAACTAAGCCGAAATACATACCCGTCGCCATTAATAGCGCACTGCTTTCGCTTAATTTTATTAGGTCTGAGCCCATACTCCAACCTGTGTAGGCCGTTGAGTAATACGCCACAATAGTGGGTATTAACGCAATAATAGCAATGTGGCTAAAAGCGTAGAAAAAGGTTTCTTGGCGTCGATCGATATTACGGCATTCTTCTTTTGGATGCGTGTACATCCCAATAACATGGTTTAAAAGCATTGTCCTTCGCCTCTGAGAAAGTCTGAAGAGTATTATTTATTATAAGAATCAATGTTAATGCTGAAGTATAAAATGCAACATTTATTTTACACGGCAATTTTGCTACAGGATGATGAATCAGTCAAATAAATAGTGTGAAAAACAGGGCCTAAAATGCACTTATTTAGCTAATTGATGAAGGTGCACCAAGATGGGTCGAAGTCAGGCAGTCATTTGAGAGAAATGATGGCTAAATAGCCTAACAAATATAAGGATTATCTTAGGTAATGCGATGCCATCAATTAGGTATGAGCAACCAGATTTGGACATATTAACAAGAGGTAATAGTAGCTATGCAAGACTAAAAGGGAGTGAAACGAGAAGGTAGCAAGAAACGATGAGTTAAACGCGCGGCATGACACCACGAACTTCCACCCCTTCATTTTAGAAAGCCTGTAAGGGCGTTATAAATACCTTAAGCTGGAAGCCCGCTATGGAATTTAAAATCGCTGTCACTGGTAGTGATTAATTCAGCTTCTACCTCACCAAAGTACGCAATTCTTTCTGAAATATCTTTGCCCGCGATATCGGTGGCCAGCGACAAGTAGTCTTGATAGTGCCTAGCTTCGGAGCGAAGCAAGGAAATATAAAATTCACCAAGCTTTGCATCTACGTGGGGCGCTAATTTTGCGAATCGCTCGCAAGAGCGTGCTTCGATATAAGCGCCACATATTAGTTTGTCGACTAACGCATCTGGCTCATGAGTTTTAACGTGCCTAAGTAATCCTTTTGCGTAGCGCGAAGGGGTGATGCTTCGATACTCAATATCGAAATGGTCCATCATCTCCAATACTTGATAAAAGTGATGTAACTCTTCTTTAATCAGCAGCACCATTTTATCAATAAGGTCTTGGCCGTATTTTGAATCAGAGCGTGGGATAACAGATTTCGACAGTTTATTTTTAGATAGTAAGTCTCGCCAGTCACCTTCACGTTTATACACGTATTGCTCGAAGGGTTGCAGCCACGCCAAAAGGGCATCGCTACTTTCTTTATCGACGGCATATTTTCGAATAAGAAACATGGCCGATTGAGATGCTTTAAGCTCACAAATCAAATGATCTAAAAGCAGCATGGAAAAGTTTTCAGGCTTTGTAGCTTCTTCAACCCATGCATCTGGTGTTGTAGCGTGTAAAAACCTATTTATGGGGGCGAGTAATTCTGCTGTATTCACTGTCTTTAAAACTAAATTAGGGCTAACGTAAACCACAATTGTACCACATTCATACTTCGAACCGATGGGGGACCTAGCAAATACCAAACAATATTTGTAGGGGGAAGCGATTTGCTCGTTAATTGGCGTATAATGGGACAATGAATTACCTCGCTCATCTTTTTTTAGCCCAACCCAATGCTGATTCTCACTACGGCAATTTACTTGGCGATTTTCGCAAAGGTGTAGCACTCGCCACGCTCAGTAATGGCGTTAGTAAAGGCCTAGAAAACCACTATACGGTAGATAAGTTTACTGACAGTCATGCTAGTGTGAAACAAGCAAAAGCGCTGTTTAAACCTGAGCACAGGCGTTTTGCACCCGTGGCGATAGATATGCTGTTCGATCATCTATTAATTACGCATTGGGCGCGGTTCTCTAACATTCCCTTTGAATCATTTTGTGAGCACAGCTTTTCGTTATTGGAAAAGAAGCTGCCTGTTATGCCCACATCTATGCAGCGTAGTGTTTCTCATATGATTACGCACAACTGGTTTGCAGACTACGCGGAGTTTGAAGGGATAGGTTTCGCTATACAGGCGGTAGCGAAGCGCATACGATTTAAAAATGATTTTGCTCAATGCGTGCAAGATATAGAAGCAAACTTCACGCCCTTGAATAGCCTATTTCTAGGCTTTTTTCCTGCCCTAATTGAACATGTTCAGCAACACGGGCCTGAGCGCGGTACTCCCAGCGGACTTATCACGGTTTAGATTCGCTCCTCGGCAAAAATACCTGCCGTCACCAACTGTTGTAATTGGTATTGGCATTGAGTCCTAAGGGTATCTCTTAGCAACCTTACGGCGGGCGTTATGGATTGCCTACTAGGGCAAATTAGCCATAATTGGGTAGGTTTAACAATATAGTCAGGCATTAACGCCACTGCGCGGTTATTAAGTAGGTCGTCGCACATGTCTAAACTAGACTTTACCGCAAGGCCATGACCATTCACACACCATCTTCGCACCATGTCGCCGTCATTAGCAGCACGGTTACCCTGCATTTTAATTTTCACGGGTTGATTGTTGCGGGTAAGTTCCCACTCGTTATAAATAATATCGTGTAGCTGATAAAAAAGGCCGTTGTGTTTAGGTAAGTCTTCTAAGGTTTTTGGTGTGCCGTGCTTCTTTAAATAAGCGGGGGAGGCGACCAACAACCTAGGGACCTCACATATTTTAAAGCCGTATAAACTGGCATCGTTTGGCGAGCCGTAACGAAGGGCGATATCAACAGGGTCGCGATAAAAATCGATATTGCTGTCACTTAAATGCAGCTTCATGGTGATACCAGTGTGCTCATCCATAAAGCTATTAAGCCTAGGGGCAATAACATTGCGGCCTAAATCTGACGATAAGCCTATGCGTAATTCGCCCTCAATATTTCCCGTATCTTCTTGCAAGTTTTGCTTTGCGTGTTCAAGCATGGTGATGGCTTGCTCGCAAACAGGTAAATAACGCTCACCCGCAGCAGAAAGGCGAAGCGAACGAGTTGTTCGAATAAAAAGGTCGGAACCTAGCGTACTTTCAACTCGTTTAACTGCAGCACTAGCAGTTGCTGTGCGCATGTCTAAGCTAGATGCTGCGGCAGTAATACTGCGAAACTCAGCGACCTTTAAAATAACAATGAGATCTTCAAGTAACATAGATTATCTATTTTCTATTGAAAATGTTTCAAATATTGTGCTGTTTAATTTGAAACAGTCAAGGCGTATTATATTCTCATTGCATATGAATATGCACATTCGTTCAGTATTTTACTTAAGCAGAAGGGGATTTCTCGATGAAAGCAATTGGATACACTACATCTTTACCTATAACAGATGAAAACGCACTAACGGATGTAGAGCTTGCCAAGCCTGCCGCGTCGGGACGGGATGTGTTGGTGAAAATCAATTCTATTGCCGTTAACCCAGTAGATTTTAAAATTCGCCAACGTGTATCGCCTGAAAATGGTGAACCTAAAATTTTGGGGTGGGATGCGGTAGGTGAAGTGGTTGAAGCTGGTGATGATGTAGAAACCTTGGAAGTAGGTGATAGAGTGTATTACGCGGGCGATTTAACGCGCCAAGGCACTAATGCTGAATTCCAGTTAGTAGACGAACGCATTGTTGGCCGTGCTCCGAAAAGCTTGTCTGATAGCGAAGCGGCGGCATTACCGCTTACCGCGATAACTGCATGGGAATTATTGTTCCAACATTTGGCGCTTGAAAAACAACAAGCGGGTAATACCAAGAAAACTGACGAAA
This sequence comes from Alteromonas sp. 38, assembly GCF_902506055.1. Taxonomy (NCBI): domain Bacteria; kingdom Pseudomonadati; phylum Pseudomonadota; class Gammaproteobacteria; order Alteromonadales; family Alteromonadaceae; genus Alteromonas; species Alteromonas sp. 38. The sequence continues at coordinate 2,901,318 of NZ_LR733300.1, read as the reverse complement.
CCGTGTTGGTAGTAGGCGCGGCTGGCGGGGTTGGTTCAATCATGCTTCAACTGCTAAAAACCTTAACCGGTGCTACGGTTATTGCCACTGCTTCTCGTGAAAGTTCTATACAGTGGGTTAAGAGCTTGGGTGCTGATTATGTCGTTAACCACCGCCAACCATTAGCTGAACAAATTACTGCGCTAAATATTGGGCCAGTTACACATGTGGCAAGCTTGAACGCCACTGATGCATATCTCGATGCCTACGTAGAAATCATGAAGCCTATGGGTAAAATTGCGCTTATTGACGACCCTGAAGCATTAGATATTTCAAAGCTCAAGCCTAAAAGTATATCGTTGCATTGGGAGTTTATGTTTACCCGTTCAATGTTCCAAACAGAAGATATGAGCGCCCAAGGTGAGTTGCTATCCGATGTTGCCGCGTTAATTGATGCAGGCCACGTAAAAACGACAGTAGGCAAGCATTTGGGTAAGATTAATGCGGCGAACTTAATTGAAGCGCATAAGACCCTAGAAGCAGGCACAGCAATTGGAAAAATCGTTTTAGAAGGTTTCTAACTTGTTTGTTGGGGGATCGTATATCGAGTTTGATGTGATAAAACTAGCTCAATGCAATTTTGACTAGCGAAACATAACGTATTCAACGTGGCGTACTAAGTGGTACGTCACGTTTATCATCCTATTCACGTTTTTATTTAGTACCTGCCTATACAAGGTTTTTTAGTAAAAATACTACAGCTGATTGCATTTTGAACAAATGATTGATTGTTTTTGCGTTTTCTCCCAGTGGTCAGCTTTTATACCTTAGAGGTTCTGTTATTGTACTAATCCTCAATTCGCTATCTTCTTATTAACAATTTTTACCCTACACCCATTGTTAATAAATTCTAAAAAGGCGAAGTGTTAAAAACGGAACTTATAATATGAATATAAAAAAATTTACCCTTACGTTATTAACGGTGGGCATAACTATGTCGCCTTTTACCCTGCAAGCAACAGAACACCCTAATCTTATTCTTACCAAACCTGGTGTGGAAAGAATGAGAGACAATTTAGGCCAAGTTCCCCTGTTTGACACAACATTATCAAGTGTTAAACAGGAAGTAGATGCAGAAATTGCTATGGGAATAGATACGCCTATTCCTAAAGACTTTTCAGGCGGTTATACCCATCAACGCCACAAGCAAAACTTCTTTGTAGCTCAAAAAGCCGGTGTGTTGTATCAGGTATTGAACGACAAAAAATACGCAAAATACATTCGCGATATGTTGTTTCAGTATGAAGCCATGTACAAAGATTTACCGCTTCACCCTCAAGAACGCTCGTATTCACGTGGTAAATTGTTTTGGCAGTGCTTAAACGACAGTAACTGGTTGGTTTACATGAGCCAAGCTTATGATGCCATTTACGATTATCTTTCTGCTGAAGAACGGGAAACGCTAGAAACGAATTTGTTCCGTCCGTTCGCTGATTTTATCTCACTAGAGAACCCGCAGTTTTTCAATCGCGTTCACAACCATAGCACGTGGGGCATCGCGGCGGTCGGTATGATTGGCCTAGTAATGAACGACGAAGAACTTATTCAGCGTGCCTTGTATGGTATTGAAGATGATGGTTTAGAAGTAGGCGGTAAAGATAACGACGGTGGCACCATTAAGGTAGAAGGTCAGCGCAAAGGCTTCTTTGCTAACTTAGAAGAACCTTTCTCGCCCGATGGCTATTATACCGAAGGACCATATTACCAACGCTATGCAATGTATCCTTTCCTTATTTTTGCTTTAGCAATGGACAACAGCCGTCCAGACTTAAAAGTACTTCAGCACAAAGACAATGTGTTATTGAAAGGCGTAAACGCGCTTCTTAATTTGTCTGATGCTGATGGTGAATTCTTCCCAATTAACGATGCCCAAAAAGGGATGTCTTATTACAAGAGCTCCTTGGTGAGTGCGGTGGATTTAGCTTATTTCTACGGTGATAAGAATCCACAACTGCTTAGTGTTGTTGAAAAACAAGGCGAAGTGTTATTGCAAGAATCAGGGCTACAAGCGGCAATTGACGTTCGCGATGGTAAGGTTGAACCTTTTATCAAGCAATCAGTGAACTTAAGTGACGGCGTGAATGGCAAGCAAGGTGGCATAGGTGTGTTGCGCCAAGGTGATGAAGATATGACCTTGGTGTTTAAGTATGCGGGCCAAGGCTTAAGTCATGGCCATTACGACAAACTTTCTTTTTCAATGTATGAAAAAGGCGAGGAAGTATTACAAGATTACGGTTTAGCTCGTTTTGTAAATATTGAGCAAAAAGGTGGCGGTAACTACTTAAAAGAAAACAAAACGTGGGCGAAAACCACCATTGCGCACAACACGTTGTCAATAAATCAGAAGAAACATTTTAACGGCGATTACGATATTGCAAGTCAGCATCATTCTGAATTATTTACTTTTGATGCTGAACGTGAAGATATCAAAGTGGTGAGTGCGACAGAAGAAAATGCGTACCCTGGTACCTTGATGCACCGCACTATGGCTATGGTCGCTAACGACAACTTCGAAAAGCCGTTCGTGTTAGACATTATGCGTGTTGAGTCAGATAAGAAAAATCAGTATGACTTTCCGTTCTACTATTTTGGCCAAGTATTAGATATGAACTTCAAATACGATACGCCAACGAGCCTGAATCCGTTAGGTGATGATAATGGCTATCAACATTTATACGTTGAAGGAAAAGGCGATGCGGCTGACCACAACACTCAGTTTTCGTGGTTGAGTAATGGTAAGTATTACACCATCACATCTATCACTAACAGTGAAGATGAAGTGTTTGTTACCCGTATAGGCGCTAACGACCCTGAGTTTAACTTACGACGCGATCCTGCCATCATGCTTCGCAGAAGTGATACACAGGATACCCTGTTCGTATCGGTAGTAGAGCCTCATGGGTCATATAGCCCAGTAAGTGAATCATCACAGAATTCAAAAAGTAGTATTACTGATTTGAGCGTGATGATTGATAGCGAAGCCTATACAGGTATTAAAATTACCGACGTTAAAGGCACGGAGCAAGTGTTTATTATCTCCAATGAAGATGCGTCGCAAAACGCGAAACATAGTGTGAAAGTAGACGGTAAAAAGTATAGCTGGACGGGCCCTTACTTTTACCAGTAATTTGGTCGCTATAGAAATTACGGCATAAAATCAAAGCATCGTAATGACAGGTTCAAGGAAAAGTGTAAGTGAACGCTGTTTTTAAATAGCAATGCTTTTCGTAATGAAATGCGCAGTGTAACTAAAGCCGCACCAACTCCAATAGTCGTCGTTAGCATTCAGATGTTATCGGCAATCTAAAGAGCGTGCGGTTTTTCTTTTTTAAATCGCAACATCAAATGCTGAACCAAACATAAAAAGAGGGCGTAGTGAAAAGGTGAACGACAAATATTCAGCTAACTCATGAGCAGTAACGGATTGATAGCTGTACGGTATAGGAAAACGCCATGTCTACACTTTTTGTAAATGAAGAAGCTTACCCCCTCCCTGAAGATCCAAGAACCACGCTACTCGATTTTTTACATCAACATCTCTCTATGTTTGGCGCCAAAAAAGGCTGCGACCACGGTCAATGCGGTGCCTGTACCGTATTAGTTGACGGAGAGCGAATAATTGCGTGTTTGGTTTTCACCTTTCAGCTTGAAGGAAAATCGGTTACCACTATTGAAGGAATAGCCAAGAATGATGAGTTACACCCCCTACAAAAGGCCTTTGTAGAGCGGGATGCTTTTCAGTGCGGCTATTGTACTTCGGGGCAAATTTGCTCAAGTGTGGCATTGCTTGGTGAGCGAGCAGCAAAGAACCCCAGTGCGGTAACCTGTGGTCCTGATTACTCATCTAAAGAAGATATCAGGGAAAGAATGAGCGGCAATTTGTGCCGCTGTGGCGCTTATCCCAATATTGTTGATGCAATACAAGATGTTATTGCTTTGGAGCCACAATAATGAACCCCTTTAGCGTACAGCATATAAAGCATACTCAAGATATTACCGGTTTATCAACCGAAGACCGCGCTAAGTATATTGCTGGAGGTACTAATCTTATCGACTTGATGAAACTTCAGGTTGAAACCCCTTCACAGTTGATTAATTTAAGCCAATGGGAAGATGAGCAGAGTATTACTGAATACGACGATCATTATCGTGTTGGTGCCATGGTTACGAATACGGCACTCGCCAACTATGCCTATCACAAGCCATCACTCTCCTTGCTATCTCAAGCATTATTAAGCGGCGCCACGGTACAACTTCGAAATAGAGCGACCACCGGAGGCAATCTACTACAACGAACGCGGTGCTACTATTTTTACGATACCACTAATGCCTGCAATAAGCGCCAACCTGGTTCAGGGTGTGCGGCATTAACAAGCATGAACCGTATTCATGCCATTTTAGGTACTAGTGATGATTGCATTGCCACTCATCCATCAGACATGGCTGTAGCTATGATAGCCCTAGATGCAAAAGTGCTGCTAACCGCAAAATCAGGTGAGGAAAGGGGGGTACCAGTACGTGAATTTTACTGCGAGCCCGGTAGTACACCTCATATAGAAAATATTCTCGAGAATGAAGAGGTTATTACTGCCGTCATTATTCCAAAACAACGTCATGGCAGCCAATATTACCGTAAGGTGCGTGACCGTTCTTCTTATGCCTTTGCTTTGGTATCGGTAGCTGCTGGGCTTGTGGTAAAAGGCAATAGAATTGAAAAGGTTACATTAGGCTTTGGCGGGGTAGGAACTAAACCTTGGTTCCCTGCGAGCGCTATTAAAATGCTTATAGGCGCTGAGTTTTCTGATGAAGTTTTAGACCTCGCTATTGATGCTGAGTTGGCCGATGCGAAGGTATATGGCAGTAACAATTTCAAACCTGATTTACTCCGTAATACATTCAAAAGCGTACTGAATTCACTTTATGAACATCAGTGTGAAAATGATGATTACGAAGGAGCGCTTTATGAAAATTGATACTTCGAAAAACGTATTAGGAAAGCCGATAAATCGTGTAGATGGTGTTTTAAAAGTAACTGGACACGCACGTTATGCAGCCGAGCAGCAGTTCGATGAAAAAGCGTTAGTGGGGTGGCTGGTAGCTTCCGACACTGCCGTAGGAGAAATTACTCATTTATCAACAGAGAAAGCTGAAAAGGCAGAGGGCGTGCATGCTGTACTAACCTATAAAAATGCTGGACCGCTTAAGCCATTCAGTAAGCCCGCAAGCGAAAGCCGTTTTACGCAGAGTAGGGCTGTACTAAACGAGCCTCATATTCGTCATTTTGGTGCGCCAGTTGCTTTAGTCATTGCTGATACATTGGAGCAAGCCCGTTATGCTGCGAGTTTGGTTGAGTATACGATTGATGCTAAAAGTCCAGATTTGCTTCTATCTTCAGAGCAGGCCACTACCGTGCCTGATTCCCTTGATGGCGGATTTGAAGCTGATGTCGAAAGTGGAAATAGCAGCCATGATAAAAAGGCAGTGGAGATAGAGGCTGACTATACCACCCCCTCTCAAATATCCGCGGCCATGGAGCCACATGCAACCATTGCAAACTTTGATGGCGAAAAGCTAAGCGTGTATACCAGTGTGCAAATTATTGCATCAGCAGTGGAAGCGTTAGCGGTTACTTTCGAATTAGATGAAGAGAACATTGAGGTGAAAAGCCCCTTTATTGGGGGAGGTTTTGGTTCTAAACTAGGTTTGCATTACGATGCCGTATTGGCCTGTTTAGGGGCGCGATATTTGAAGCGACCGGTGAAGGTTGTTCTAAGCAGACGCCAGGTATTTTACAATGCGCCTCATAGAGGACATAGTTTTCAGCAGATGCATTTGAGTTGCGACAGTGATGGTTTGATAGGTGATATTGAACATCATAGTGCTATGCCGAAAGCAAAAGGTTACGAGTTTGCCGAGGCTACTGGAGCGGGAGCACGTGTAACGTATGCTGCAGAATTTATAAACAGTACCCATAGAATAAAGGATGCAGACACCCCGCTTATCGATTCTACACGTTCGCCTGGCGATGCCATTGGCTCGCTGGCGTTTGAATCGGCCATAGATGAATTAGCCCTAAAAGCGGGGATAGATCCGCTTACCTTTCGAATTAAAAACCTACCTGAAGTTCACCCTGTTAGTGGTAAGCGCTTTACTACCCATAGGTTGGGAGATTGCTTACAAGAAGGGGCACAGAAATTTGGGTGGCAATATAAACCAGCGCCCAAGCCTGGGAAATTAATAGGCCATGGTGTGGCAAGTGCTATGCGTATGAACGTTCTGGTACCCAGTGCAGCCAGCATAAGCCTCGACAGCAATGGAAAGCTTACTGTGCGTTCGGATATGACAGATATCGGAACGGGATCTTACACCATTTTGGCGCAGATAGCGGCAGGCGCATTCCATTCACAGCTTGATAGTGTAGATGTACAACTTGGTGATAGCAGCTTGCCACCATCCTGTGGTTCTGGGGGCTCTTTCGGCGCGGCAAGTACAGGCTCAGCATTAATGAAGGCCTGCGAGTTGTTGAAGCAATCGTTGAAGAAAACACTCAAACAAAAGTTGCCAAACCTTACGTCGGAATGTGAGTTGGTGTTAGAAGGCAACATGCTGGTGGTTTACGAAACCGATGTGGACACCCACACTACAACAAATCTGGACACACACATTAAGAGAACAGATGTGGACACACACACTAATAGTAGTGAGCCGCAGCGTTTTCTTTTAAGTGAGCTTATCGATAAGGATAATTTTCCACTAACTGAAATAGGTGAAGTGGGAGAAGATGATACAAGTGAAGACGAACAGTATTCTTGTGGCGCTCATTTCGTAGAAGTGGAAGTGGACACCCACACAGGTGAAGTGCGACTGAAAAGACAATATGGCATTTTTTCAGCGGGTAAAATCCTCAATGTTAAAACGGCGTCTTCGCAAATTAAAGGCGGTATGGTGTGGGGGGCAGGGTATGCACTTACCGAAGCCATTCATCATCACACCGATTCGGCCAGTTTTATCAACCCCGACTTCGGCGAGTATCATATTGCAGTTAACCGCGATATTGCTGATGTCACCTTAGATTTCTTAGAAACGCCAGATTATGAAGCATCTCCTATTGGCGCCAAAGGCATTGGCGAACTCGGTATTACAGGCGCAGGAGCTGCTATTGCCAATGCGATTGCAGATGCAACGGGCGTGCGAATTCGAGAATTTCCGATCACAATGGATAAGGTAATGGAAGGACTGCAAAATAAGCGTGGAGGTTAGGCATGAGGTTCGTTAAGGATATATGGCGAACCAATAGGCTTTAACCGAAAGAGTAGTAACTATTATATTCAATTTTGGAAAGATAAAATTATGTGTGACTCATAATTCGCAAGGACGCGATGAGTCACACGTCGAGAGGTTTGATATAAATTGTGTGATTCATGGACATCATTTCAATATATTATGACTCTATGAACAAAGAAATTAAACAGCGTTTAAAGTGGATTGAGCTATACGAAGAGACCAATAATGCGGGCCTAGTTTGTCGTCGGTGTGGATTGAACAAACACCGCTTTGGGAAGACGTTCACGCTAACTACGAAACTGAAAAAGAACGCATTCAGCTATCGAATTATCAGCGTGATCTTCAACTCCGAAAAATGAAATGATGTCTATGAATCACACATATAAATCACATAGATTATTTTAAAATTATTTCACGTAACATATATTCCCCGGTCAAGGTACGGATTTTGGGGTACCCGGCGCTGAGTTCTTCAGACATAGTTTGATTGTCTTCCCCCCATTTTTTCATAAAAGCTTCATATTTTTTCTTACTGGGCTCCAAATCAGAGAGCTTCTCATAGGTAACGACTAATAGCATATTGAAGTCACCAGTTAATGGGAGTTCACTTGCGTATATTTTCCAGTCCTTGATGTAACCCATATCTTTTTGAATTTGGACTGCTTTAGCCCATGATTGCTGTAACCCGGCTAAATACATGTCTTCCATATTGGGGGCGACTTTAACCATGGTCATTGAGACAAGCTCGGTACCAATATCAAAATCTTCATAGATATCAAGGCGATCTTTGGCTTGTAGGTTTGTACAAACGCCAATTAACGTAAGGATTAAAAGTATAATTTTCATTCATTATCTCCTGATAATATTGAAGTGAGTTAATGCCCCCTACTTCAAATTCCAAGAGACTTGCGGAGTGTAACAGTTTTTATGGGTTGGTTAAATTTCATACAGATTTTATTTTTACTTCAATCTAAAAATCGAGTATCTCGATAGAGCTCCAATATCTAAAAGCTCCAATATTTAGACACCCATACTTCTGCAACGATATAGGGTACTTATCTATCTGAAGTTTTAGTAATTCGCTTAAACCTTCAACCTTGAGACACTCACTCAAGTTCAAACTGCTAATGCAATATAATCACATTTCTCGGGCTATAAAACAGGAGCAAATTAAGACAACCACCTTTAGGGAATGTATAGAATATCTGCTTTTAGGAGTAAATCATTTCCCTTCTCGTTGCTGGAAGTGACTTGTCAGTGAGGTTGGAACAATACGTATATCGCTTGTAACTATTGCTTGAAATCTAGCATTTTTTATAAAATGGAACGAACGCTTAGTTACTATTAGAAGAGTTGCGCTGAGGGTGCCGTTTAGGTTTATACAGTTAGTTAAGCGGTTTCCAGTATCTTCTGTCTCCGTATAGCTATTGAAAGACTAATTGACGATGAAAACTGTTTTTCAATCCCTTGGCACATGCCTTCCCAGTCAATATTTTGTAGTCCAGTGCGAACAAGAATAGGTGAGAGAATATTGGAAATATAGCCATTTTGATCCGAACGGATTTTTCTTCCCAATTTATCGACGAGCTCTAGGTAATCATCGAGTAGAAAAGGGAGCCCTTTAATTGTATTCCCGTTACCTGCAAAAGGTTGTAAATGCCGAGGTTGCTTTCCAATCCTAGCTGCAGCAACTCTTTTTTTGATACTTGTGAAATCAGATTGTTCTGGGGTTTCTGATAAACCTACGCGCAACGGATTCAAATCGACATATGCCATGCAGGCGGCCAAGGCAGCTTCATCAAGTAATGATTGAGATTTAAACCTACCCTCCCAAAAACGTCCGGTACATTCGTCTTCTTTGTTTGCTAGACGCGCAATAAACTCATTTAAAAGCCGCATAAACCAACTGATATCGTGCAACCTTTGACGATATATATTTGCTGTTGCTATTACGGATTCTATTTGGGCGTCTGAAAGTAAGCTACGCTGTTCAGCTTGCATATACTGACGGGTTAAGTTTGTGCCTTTGTGGAGCGTATGCCAACGTTTCAATACTTCGTGAGTAGTCCACGATAAGGCTTCATCTCTGTCGACATGCAAAACGACGTGTGTGTGGTTGCTCATCACTGCATAGGCACAAACGTTAATAGCGAATATACTGGCTAGTTTAATTAGCCTAGCTTCAACCCACTGACGGCGATGCTCGTAGCTCTTTCCGCTGTAATGGTCTTCACCACACAGGAACGCTCTGCGCACGCACCGCGAAATACAATGGTAGTAAGGGGTATCTTGTAAGCAGATGAGCGATTTTCGAGGGCGAGGCATAGCGTAAACTCAGTAATCTTTATAAGTGTCACAATAGTGCCGTTTACATGAATATTAATATACTGAACTTGGGGCGGGTTTGTGTGGCTGTCCAAGCTTAAGTTGCTAGTTTAAGCGAGGCATCGAAAATGAAGTTCGGTGGGTGTCCAAGTTTTGCTTAGAGAAAGTGAAAATAACCTATCGATATGAAATAAAGAAGCCCCTGAAAGGGGGCTTCTTTATGAGTTTATCGGCTACGCAATACTATTCCGCCAATGCATCGGGTTCAGGAGGTTTGGGGGCTTTTATGACAGGTGCGTTAGCAGCTGTACCTGTTAGTATTTCACTTTTGCCAGTAAGTAAGTCATCGAGGGTACCACTTTCACTGTTTACCAAGCCGACTTCCCGAAGCATTGCGTCAACTACAGGCGCATTTGCTCGGTAACTTAAAGCCGCTTGTGTGACCTGGTCTGCTAAACCGCTACCTGTCGCAACGGTTTGGCCACTACCAGATTGACCGCTCCCTTGACCGTAGCCTTGAAGAATTTTAATACCTTCGATGTTCTCAAGAGGCTTAACTGCTTGCGCGATAAGCTCAGGTAAAACTTCCATCATAGCTAGCGACTTTTGAAGTTCGATCTGTTCATCTTTAAGTGTATTTTCTGCTTCATAAAGTGCCTGTTTACCTGCGGCTTCTACGGCAAGCACTTTCTCGTCTGCTTCAGCTTGTAGCATTTTCGCATCAGCGCTGGCTTTTGCTTCCGTTAAAATGGCTTCAGCAGTATTTTCAGCAGCCTCTTTCTTTGCAGCTGCTTCAACAGTAATATTCACCGCATCACGTTCCGCTTCTTTTTGCGCATCAATGACTTCAATTTGCTTCTTACGTTCAGCATCGGCTACCAATTTAGCGGTGATAACAGCTTCTTCTTTTTCTACCTTGGTTTTCTCTGCTTCTGCGGCTTTCGCGCGCGCCGCCGATTCTTCTTCAGACTTATTTGCAACCGCAATTTGTTTTACTTGCTCAGCAACTTCTACTTCTTGCTGTTGACGAATACGCGCTTGTTCAAGAGCCTGACTTTTAGCGATTTCTTGAGTTTCTATCTCGCGAGACTTTTCAATTTCGGCAGCTTCAATTGCGCGATTTTTAGCAATCTCTGCTTCGCGCTCTTCACGCTCTTTCATTTCTCGCTGCTTCGAGATTTCCGCTTTTTGTTCTTGGCGTTTAAACGCAAGGGTTTGCTCCTGCATCAAACGGGCTTCTTCTTCATCGCGCTTTACTTCTAAAGACTGTTTCTCTGCAGCCAAGTTACGTTGTTCAATAAGAATACGGTTCTCTTGTTGAATATCGTTGGTTTCTTTGCGCTTTTCTTCAATAATTTTAGCAAGACGAGCACGACCTTCAGCATCGAATGCGTTGTTTTCATTGAAAAATTCAAGGTCGGTTTGATCGAAACCAGTTAAACTGACTGATTCCAACTCCAAACCGTTCTTTTCTAAATCGTTAGCCACACTTTGTTGCACTTTTTGTACGAAATCGGCACGTTGTTCGTGCATTTCCGTCATGGTCATCTCGGCTGCCACGGCGCGAAGCACGTCAACAAACTTAGACTCCATTAGCTTTTTAACTTCTTCAGCTCGGGTTGTGCGTGTACCTAATGTTTGCGCTGCCATAGAAATTCCGGCTGAATTAGGCGCTACACGAAGATAGAAGTCAGCTTTAACATCAACGCGCATTCTGTCTTTCGTTATAAGCGCATCTTTCTGCGTTTTTTCCACCTCTATCCGCAGTGTGTTCATATTGACTGGAATAATTTCATGTACAACAGGAAGTACAATTGCCCCCCCGTCTTTAATAACTTTTTCACCACCAAGTCCGGTTCGAACAAAGGCGGTTTCTTTGGTCGCTCGAGTGTACAGTTTGGCAAAAATAAGCCCAATAGTGATAAGGGCTACTACAATAATACCTGCAATAAATAGCAATGAAGGTAAGTTTGACGTTTGAAGGGTTTCCATACTCAGTCTCTTATTTATTATTGATAACGGGTGGCTAACCAGCTGTGGGTGGTTTTCTTAACAAGGATTACGCGCTCACCTTGCTTGAAGAGTTCATTGTCTTCAAAAGGTTCGACTAAAACATAGTGGGGCTGTGCATAATCATCGGTGAATTTAGCTTCTGCCGGATTCCCCTTCGATGCAATCCCAATAGTTATATGTGCTACCGCACCTATGAAGTCGTCGTTTTGAATAGCAGAAGTTTGAAATTTTGGAATTACAGCCGCAATTATCACACTTACTTTCGATGTGAGTAAGGTACCGACAATCGCGGAAAAAGGGAGCGTTACCCAAACGGGTAGGGTGGTATTAGCAATAGATTTGGTGGCGTAATTAGTCACAAACCCAAGTAAACCGAAAATGCTTAAAAGCACCACCAGCCATATTAGCAGCGGGACTCTATCTAAATTGAGCCAGCTCCCAAAACTAAGAATAGAGCTACTTTCTACATCAATATTTGAGCTAGGCATGTCGTCAAGCAAACCAATCATGCTTATGCCAAAAACAAGCCCCACAATTTCTATAATGAATAGAATGGCTACCGTGGCTAACGCGATACTAAACCAAAAATTCGCATCGCTCAGCAAAATATCTAACATTTACACCGTCCCTGATGATGTCTTTATTAACCTTTTTATATCACATTCTGTTTATATATCCAGTCAAAAACGACCAAACTAGGGACAGTTTTATATGATAAACCTAAAGTTTAATGACGGTGACCTTCACCTATCGCATTCCCATTTTGGTCATAAAATCCGCTAGCGCCTGCTTCTATAAAACCCTGATTTACCATGTTAGTTAAAAAGGGGTCGGTATGATCATCGCCAATGTCAGCATAATCGGTAGCTTTGTATTTATCACGGCTTTCAAAAAATGCTTCTAAGTTTACATTGTCGTCAACTGAAACTAATGACCACTCTCGGGTAGTATTCTTTTCATTAACACGAAACTGTTGGATTAGTTTTAACTCAGGTAGCCAAGCGAGCGTCATATCCACTTTGCTATTTTGATAAGTTAAATACTCAATTCTCATACAACCTTTGCCTTCAGAACGCTCTAAAGTCATTTTGTTTAGCAAAGTATTGCTAATTAATTGATAACGAAATGAAAAGTCTTTTTCTACTCGGCCGTGAATACTTTCGCCTGGCTGATATTCGATAGCGCGTTCGTGCTTATCAAAATAACGAACAGGCTTGATTAGCTTGTTTCGCACCATTGTCCAAGTTTCAGTAATGCCAACCTGGGGGTACTGATGAGCAACCGTATTGTTATAGCGCAAAAGCGAAATTTCCGTGCTATTGCCGGGAGTGAATCCGCGGCGGGTAGTGACGGTATAGTCAGCTTTCAGGTTGCCTGCTTCAAGTTCGCATTTTGTGTGGATGTCCAAGTTACTGGAGTGGGTGTCCAAATCTGTGCTAACAGACGTCGCGTGGCTAGGCGCGATAGTTAGCAGGGCTGAAATAACATACGTGGCTAAAGCTAACGAGGGTAAAACTAGGTACTTCATGTATATAAAACTCCGAAATAAGGGAGCGCAAACGCTCCCTTACGAACTGACGATAAACGTAATTTTTTATTCCACTACGGCGTCTGCTTGGGTAACGAAGTCACCCGCGAAGTCCATAATATGGAAGATTACGCTTTGTTCGTTTGTGCCATTTACTAAGAAAGCGCCAGGGCCCTTAGCATGAATACTCACGTCTTCTCCTGAGTGAGTTTCTGAGCCCATAGGAACTAACGCTTCTTGGTGATAACCCGGGGTAGTAGTGTCGATATCAGTAAGGTCTTTGCGACCAGTATCGTACGCTGTAGCGTAACCCGCATCTGAATTGGTTTCGTCTCCAAGGTTTCTGAAGCCAAGACCATTGGTGTAACCCAACGTGGTATAGGGTGTACCATCAGACGCTGTAGCGGCTTCGTCAGCGCCAACATTTACCACTTTACCTAATATGGGATTACCACGTTTAGGGTAGCCGGCAATGGTAAATACATGGCCATGGTCAGCAGTAACAATAATGAGTGTATCTTCATCGTTAGTCAGTTCGTCAGCCATGGCAACAGCGTCAGCAAAGGCTAAGGTATCGTATAAAGCGCCATAAGCATTTCCAGCATGGTGAGCATGGTCAATACGACCCGATTCAACCATAAGGAAGAAGCCTTCATCGTTATTATCAAGAATATTGATAGCCGCTTCAGTCATTTCTGCCACCGAAGGCTCACCAGCAATATCGTTGCTGCGATCAGCTTCATACTGCATGTGCGATTCATTAAACAAACCAAATACGCGTTCGGTCGTTTCGGTGTCTAAGCCGTCAAAACCAGATTGGTCGACGATATAAACACCATTTTCATACATATTCTGCCATTCCGCTGTAAGGTCTCGACCATCCGTTCTATCACCTTCAACTTCGCTTGCAGCATCTACACTATTAAACGCAGCATCGTTGGGAAGAAAGTGGCGGCGGCCGCCGCCCATTACTACTTCCAAGCCATCCACGTCTAAGCCTTCATAGTTAGCTTCTAAGTTAGCTTCGAAGTTTACTAGCTGATCGGCTATATCAGGGCAGCCAGCAGTAACCGCATCTTCAGGCATATCAGATACATCTTCCCAGTTGCGATCGGCCGACTTGGCGTAGGTAGCTGCTGGTGTAGCATGAGTAATGCGAGCAGTAGAGATAATACCGGTAGATTTACCCGCTATTTCTGCAAGTTCTAATGCGGTCACGAGTTCGTTGCCAGCAACCGTACTGCATTCGCCGCGCTCAATATCTTCATCAACGCCAATAACACCCACATCGGTTTTTACACCACTAACCATGGCTGTCATGGTGCCAGCAGAGTCTGGAGTTTGCGCATCAACGTTATACGTTTTAGACAATCCAGAGAATGGGAATTTACCAAAGCTAAGCTGGTTTTCTTCGCCATCAAGCCCTTTTAACTGGCCATCTAGAATTCGTGCGGCTGTAATGGTTGAAATGCCCATGCCGTCACCAACGAACAGAATAACGTTCTTCGCTTTACCGCGAAGGTCGGCTACCATAGCCTGTAACTCTTGATCGTTGGCTACTTGAGTAACTTCGATGTTAGCGCTCGAGATACTTGCTGAGGTGCCTGTCGCATCCATCCACACTTGCTTGTTGTTTTCCACTTTTGCACTGGCGGCTATAAACCAGTCGTTGTTCAAAGTGGTAAGCAGCTCACCGGTTGCAACTTCAGAACTGCCGGGTGCACAAACGTAACTTGTATCGGTGATTTCGTCGTCACCTAACGTGCCATCTGCATTGGTATCTAGGCCAGAATCAAACTGTACACCGCTATTCGGGCAGTTTGCATCGCCTACTGCTAACGCAGTTTGCACGGTTAAGCTATTAAGGCCATTTGAACCATCAACACCTGCTGCGCCATCGTTTCCGTCATCGCCTTCAAGAGAGCAGGCGGTTAGTCCGGCAACTGCTAATGCAACAATACTCAATTTAAAAAGTTTCATTGTTCTTCTCCACTTATTCGTTTATCAGGCCAAGGGCTTGGTTGATTAGGTGGAAAACAACATTTTGTTCTATCACACCTTGTGCTAATTGACTTCCTGGTCCAGTTGCGTGTAATGCTATATCTTCACCAGAGTGTGTTTCAGATCCAAGTGGAATAAGTGCTTCTTGGTGATAACCGGCGGTAGTGGTATCTACATCGGTCAAGTCCATACGACCTGCCGCATTGTCGTAGTTGTAACCTTCATCAGAATCGGTTTCTGTTCCTAGGTCACGAAAACCTAAGCCATTGGTGTAACCTAACGTGGTATATGGCGTGCCATCGGACGCTGTTGCGGGTTCTTCTGCTCCAACATTAACCACTTTACCTAAAATGGGATTACCGCGTTTTGGGTAGCCTGCAATAGTAAATACATGGCCGTGATCAGCAGTAACTAAGATAAGTGTTTCAGAAGGGTCGGTATTATCATAAGCGGCCATAACAGCGGCTTCAAACGCCAAAGTGTCTGTAAGTGCACCGGCTGCATTACCAGCGTGGTGGGCATGGTCAATTCGGCCTGACTCAACCATTAAGAAGAAACCAGTGTCGTTGTTATCTAAGATGTTTACCGCAGCTTCGGTCATTTCAGCAATAGATGGCTCGCCCGCTACGTCATTAGCGCGGTCTGCTTCGTATTGCATGTGCGACTCGTTGAACAAAGCAAAAACCCGTTCAGTCGATTCAGTGTCTAAAGTGTCGAAGCCTGCTTGGTCAACAACATAGACACCATTTTCATATATCTCTTGCCACTCTGCGGTAAGGTCACGGTTGTCTGTACGATCGCCTTCTACTTCGCTAACTGCATCAGCACTATTAAAAGCCGCATCATTAGGTAAGAAGTGACGACGGCCACCGCCCATAACCACTTCAATACCGTCAACATCAACACCTGTATATCTGTCTTCTAGGAAGGTTTCAAAATTGACTAGTTGGTCTGCAATATCAATACAGCCGGCCGCAGCAGCCTCTTCTGGCATATCTGAAATATCTTCCCAGTTACGATCAGCCGATTTAGCGTAAGTGGCCGCAGGCGTAGCGTGTGTAATACGTGCAGTAGAGATAATACCGGTTGCTAAACCTTTAATTTCAGCAAGTTCAAGTGCAGTAATAACTTCATTGCCAGCAACGGTAGCGCATTCACCGCGTTCAATATCTTCGTCAACGCCAATAACACCCACATCCGTTTTTAGGCCCGACATCATCGCTGTCATCGTACCTGCTGAATCTGGAGTTTGTGCATCAACATTGTAGGTTTTAACCAACGCTGTGTGAGGGAAGGTTTCAAATGCCAAGTAACCTTCTTCGCCCAACCCGCCTTCTAGCTGCCCTTTGTGGATGCGCGCAGAAGTAAGTGTAGAAACCCCCATTCCGTCGCCTACAAACAAAATCACGTTTTTGGCTTTGAACTGGTTGTTTGTCACTAGTTTTTCAGTAAGTTTGCTTTGCGCATCTGAATACCATTCGTTATCTGTTTGGTGTTCGGGTAAAACAGCTGCTTGCAAACCAGATGAAGCAACCAGTGCAAGAGCACTAAGCTTCGTTTTCCAAGTACGATTCATCGTCGTTCCCTACATTGAATTTAAATTGTGATGGTCAGTTTTATTGTTAATTAGTACGCAAGTCGCCAAATGAAATTGATTCTCGTTATCATTTAAATGCGCTATTTTCAACGATATATCGGGAAAGTGACGTTTATTTGACAGATTTTTGAACGGGCTTTAACAAAGCAACTACTAAGTACAAAATTTAAGAGAAGGAGGGCAAGACTATTTGTAAATTATCTTTACAAATTAGAGTGTTGGAAAAGCGTATTTTGAAGACAAATAATAAAATTAAATTTATGAAATTTTTAGTATGACAGGAAGCTAAATATCAGATATCGCTACTTAAAAGTGTGATGTTGTAACATAACATTGGAGTGTGATACACACAATGTGCTGCCTTGATCATACCAGTCACCTAACACGATTCTGGTTGCAGGTTTGCCATTGGCGGTAAGAGAATGAATGTTAGGGCGGTGTGTGTGTCCATGAATTAAGCGTTGAACATTGTGCTGCTCCATAACCTTAATCACTTCTGTGGGTGTCACATCCATAATATCTGGTTTAAGATGCTTTTGGTTCTCTTTACTTTCCGCTCGACCATTTCTTGCAACGCGGCGTCTGTACCATAAAGGCAAGGCTAGCATTAGCCTAGGCCACCACCAACCGCGAGATTTCTTTCTGAATTTTTGATAGGCCACATCGTTAGTGCAAAGCTCGTCGCCGTGGGTGATAAGTGTGGGTGTCCCGTATAGGTCAATAACGGTGGGTTCGTTGATAAGTGTCATTCCCGCCTTGTATGTCCAGCCTTCGCGTATCGCAAAATCGCGATTGCCATGCATAAAGTAAATAGGCACATGTTGGCTTAAAGTCTTGAATGCCTCTGCAATAGCGGTATTAAATGGGGTAACGTCATCATCGCCAATCCATACTTCAAATAAATCGCCCAACACATATAAGGCATCGGCTTCCTTTGCATCGCTTTCTAAAAATTGCATTAGGCACGCGGTGATGTCAGGGCGGTCTGCACTTAGGTGTAAATCAGCGATGAAGTAGGTAAATGACATAGAAATGGACAACTTTGAAAGGCGTTTCGAAAAAAGAGGCCGCTTTGAATGAGTACGGCCTTTGCTTAATAAGATGTAGCGATAGTGAGCATTTAAGGTTTTAAATGCTCACTTAACAGCACTAAGCTACAACCGCTTTTTCAATAACAACTGGCTCAACAGGTACATCTTGATGATAACCGCTTGAACCGGTTTTAACGTTTTTGATTTTCTCAACTACGTCCATGCCGTCGGTAACTTTACCGAATGCGCAGTAGCCCCAGCCATTCACTGATTCGCTAGTGTGGTTAAGGAAGCTGTTATTACCCACGTTAATGAAGAACTGCGCAGTTGCTGAATGCGGATCATTAGTACGTGCCATCGCAATAGTACCAATTTCGTTAGCAACGCCGTTGTTTGCTTCATTTTCAATAGTATCTTTGGTGTCTTTCTGATCCATATCTGCAGTGAAACCACCACCTTGAATCATGAAACCGTCAATCACACGGTGAAAAATAGTGTCATCGTAAAAACCTTCTTTAACATAAGCTAGAAAGTTCTCTACAGTTTTAGGGGCTTTGTCTTCAAATAATTCTAGGGTGATGTCACCAAAGTTTGTTTTGAGAGTAACCATTTCTTCGTGTCCTGCCTTTAAATAAGTAAATACCCAGTAATATTACCGCATAACCAGCCATGCGGGGAAGTAGCGATGCTAAAAAGCATCGCAAAATCTTACCATTTGGCCACATACAGTGCTAAACTTTGCGGCCATTTTGATACTTAGGAATTCACTTTATGCTACACCTTTACAATACCCGTACCCGTGACAAGGCGAAATTCGTGCCGCTTCAAGAAGGGAAGGTGGGCTTGTATGTGTGTGGTATTACCGTGTACGACCTAAGCCATATGGGGCATGCTCGCACTTACCTTAGTTTCGACATACTTGTTCGATACCTGCGTCATTTGGGTTTTGATGTGAAGTACGTTCGTAATATCACAGATATTGACGACAAAATTATTGCCCGTGCTAATGAAAACGGTGAAACCTTTCAAGCGTTAACTAAGCGCACCATTGGCATGATGCATGAAGACTTTGCGGCTATCAATTTACTTGAGCCAGACGTAGAGCCAACCGTTAGCGGACATATGGTTGAGATCATCGATATTATTAAGATATTGATGGATAAAGGCTTTGCATATCAGGCCTCAAATGGCGATGTATTATTTGATGTAAGCAAATTCCCTGAATATGGCAAGTTGAGCAAGCAGGACTTAGATCAACTTCAATCTGGATCCCGTGTTGAAGTAACATCGGACAAAGATGACCCGCTAGATTTTGTGTTGTGGAAACCCGCTAAAGCCGGTGAGCCTGCATGGCAATCGCCGTGGGGTGAAGGCCGCCCCGGTTGGCACATTGAATGTTCTGCTATGAACAAAAAGCATTTGGGTGCACATTTTGATATTCACGGTGGAGGTTCTGACCTTACGTTCCCGCACCATGAAAATGAAGTGGCGCAGTCTTGCTGCGCATTTGATACACCGTACGTAAACGTGTGGATGCACGCAGGCATGGTGCAAGTAGACGATGAGAAAATGTCTAAGTCGTTAGGTAACTTTTTTACCCTTCGTGACGTACTACAAGAGCACGATGCTGAAACCTTGCGCTTCTTCTTAATGTCGGCACATTACCGTAGCCAGTTAAGTTACTCGCAAGATAACATTACCCAAGCAAAAGCGGCATTAGAGCGTTTATACACTGCGCTTCGTGGTGTATCAGTAGATGAATCTACCGACCTTAGCTACGGTGGTTATTTAGCGCGCTTTGAAACCGCCATGAATGACGATTTAAACGTACCTGAAGCATTTTCAGTATTGTTTGATGTGGCGCGTGAAATAAACCGAAATAAAGATAATACCGAAGAAGCGAGTAAATTAGCGGCGGTGCTTAAAGGTTTAGGTGCTATTTTGGGAATGCTGCAAAGCGACCCAGATGCTTACCTGAAAGGCGGTAGCGAAAACGATGATGAAGCCGCTGAAATAGAAGCGTTGATAAAACAGCGGAACGATGCTCGTGCAGCTAAAGATTGGGCTGCAGCAGATGCTGCGAGAGATGCACTTAACGCTAAGAATATAGTGTTAGAAGATGGGCCTGCTGGCACGACTTGGCGCAGAGGCTAGGTGCTAAAAACAAAAAAGGGCTTAGCTGACATCATCAGCTAAGCCCTTATTATCAAAAAACATTCGCTTAAAAACGCTTTTCAATACCAATTTCAAATCTACGTTGTGCACCATACCAACAGTTATTCGTGTCGTAACATGCACCAACATACTCTTTGTCGGTCAAGTTACTTACACTGCCTGTTAGTTTTAAATCGTACTCTGGCATGTCGTAAGACAATACCGCATCAACCAAGGTGTAAGAAGGCACAGTGTCGGTGTTGTACTTATCTACTTGGGTTTCACCCACGTAACGTACACCTGCACCTAACATTAATCCGTCTAGAGCATCGTCGAAAAAGTAGTTTGCCCAAACAGAGGCACTTTCTTCAGCAACCCATACCGGTGTTTTACCTACTACGTCTGGGTCTAATGTATCTTCGGTCACTTCCATATCAAGGAAAGTCGCATTTGCTTGAACCGATAGTGCGTTGGTCACGCGGGTATTAAGTTCTAGCTCAATCCCTTTAGATTCAACTTCACCATTTTGTGTATATTGCGCAAAGTCTGACGTATTGACCACTACATTTTGTTTCGTCAGTACGAAGTACGCCCCCGTAAACGTGGTTGCGCCATCACCGCTAATATATTTAGTACCCACTTCAACTTGGTCAGCTGTAGTAGGTTTGAAAGCTTCGCCAGTAACTGAGTCGGTGCCTGAAACAGGTTCGAAAGATTCAGAGTAGTTCGCATACATGCGCCACCCTGAGTCAAACGTGTACATAGCTGCTACACGGCCTGAAAACTCATTCTGGTCAATTTCTGTGGTGCTGCCGTAAGGGAAGCCAGCGTACTCATTTTCAGCTACATCGGTACTTTCAAATTGATCATATCGACCATTAAGTAAGAACGTGAAATTATCGATACGAATTTCGTCTTGAAGATAAAAGCCAATTTGCTCAATGTCGATAACGTGATCTTCTTGATAGAAATCCAGTGGCAGCGAACTTACATCGAAAAGGTCGTTATCAATATTGCTTAAATCAAGCACTGGCGTATCTGTGGTTAATGTATCGCGATACGCTACGGTTGAGTCGGAATTTTGATAATCCACACCGAATAACAGGTTGTGTGATACATCGCCAGTTTTCACAAAACCTGCGACCTGCGTATCAACGGTCACACCATCAATTTCTTCATCGGTAAGGTACGCTGAACGGGTAAGGAAAATTCCATCCGTTGGTTCACCAGAATGATACGAGTTTTGCTGCAGGGCATCCGCATCGGTGTAGCGAAATTTTTGTAATACTGACCAGTTTTCACTAAATTCATGGTTCAGTTTATAGCCAAGCATAAGCACTTCGCGAGAATAACTGTTCCAGTTTTTATCACCGGCGTAAACACTAGCGTCAAGCTTGCCATAAGGTGCTTCGTAAAGGGTACCAACGCCTGGAAGTGGGGTAGAGGGCACCATTTCAGGGTCGTCTTGATAGTACGCAGAAAGGGTAAGCTCCGTTGCCTTGCTAATATCTACGGTTACAGAAGGCGCAATGGTGTAGCGCTCATTCTCAGTAGTGTCCTGAAATCCATCTTGTTTTCTACCAAGTGCCACAATACGAAAGCGCGCGTTGTCGGTAAGTTGGCCGGTAGTATCTACACCAAGCTCAAATAAGTTATCTGAACCTACCGCTGCACGAACCAAAGTTTCGTCTTCGTCTTTTGGATATTTGGCCACCTGATTCACCATTCCACCTGGAGGAACTAGTCCATAAAGTGACGATGCAGGGCCTTTTAGAATTTCTAATGATTCAGTGGCGAACGAGTCTACTTGCGGGTACAAATTCCAACTGTTGTTACTTAAAAGGGGTAGGCCATCGTAAAAAGTTTGGTAGGTATCGAATCCACGAATGGTAAATTGGTCAAAAATAGTGATGGTTGGGCGACTTTCAGTCGTTACACCGGAGCTATAGCGCAAGGCTTCTGACACAGATTGTGCTTGGCGCAATTGCAAAAGTTCTTGATCGATAACACTAATACTGACAGGCGAATCGATAGGGCGCAAAGAAGACTTAGTCGCCGTACTTCTGTACGACTGCATAGGGTTAACTTCAATGTGCTCAAGGCTTTCATCGTCTTGTTCTTGTGCAACTGGTGATGTAGCTACCGCTATCGCTAATGCGGTTAAGGAAGGGTAAAACCAACCTTTACGACCGTTCGGCATTCTTTATTTCCTCAAAATGTAAGACTAACAACCAATGGTATTGGTCAGAAGTCTACCATATGAGTATTGAAATGATAATGGTTATCATTAGGTTTTAATTTTGCAAAGGTGTATCTACAAGTTCCTTTTTATTGTTGTATCCTCTGAAGGCGCTGTTACTGGCATCGTAGATTCTTTTTTAGCGAGCTCTGATTTCCAGCGCTGTTGTGCAATGTGTCCTTTCATCAATTCTAAGCATTCATTCACCACCTGTAATACTTCTTTATCTAATGCATCGGCTGTAGGGGTGTAATCATGCATACCCACTGAGATGAAATGGTCGATGCGATCAGCATCTAAATCAGACAACAAATTTACCAGCGACATGGTGACAATATCGGTTACCGATTCCTCCAGTGTGTTTTCAATTGTTTTACCAATTATGGGTAAGTAATTAAGCGTAGACACCTGGGAGTTTCCACGTACCGCTTTGCCTACACTTTTGCGAACATGTTCACGTATCACTTCACCATGTTCGTCGTTACTTATCGATTGCCCTAAGTGATTAATAACACCCGCCATCCATTGGGTAATAACAGGGCGGCGTGGTGCAAGGACTTGCTCGGTAATCTCATCTACCAATGGTGAGCCTGCGGCAATGTCTTTTTGCGCATCGCTTAATACTTTCACCACAATTCTGTCGCTAAGCTCTTCAACAAATACATCGTAATAGAAGGCGAAGAACCGAAAAATTGCGGTGCGGTTTAAATCAATAATTTGATATTTGTGCAGCCGATGCAAAATTGAAAATATGCGTAGGAAGCGGAACAGCCGCGTAGCCCCAAGAGGAATTAGTCCAACTAAATCGTACCAATGCAGAAAAGGGAAAAAATACCAACGCAGGTGCTCTTTGCGCACGATGGCAACAATCCACCTAAAACAAAACTCAGTGAGAAAAATGCCAATGAAGACTAAATCAACCAACAAGAAGTTGTGATGAATGGGGTCGTAAGCGTTAATTAAAGCGGGGAAGAAGGCATCTATTTGAGAATAGATAAAATCGGTAGCGTACAAGGCATCGAAAATTAGCCATGCTAGGTTTAAAAATAAAATACCCAGCATGACTAAATCTAAGATTAACCAGGGCGTTTCATGACTGTTACGTAAATTGTCCCGGTTAATCCTTAGCATTGCTCTATCCTTTGCTATTTAGCCTGTGCTATTTAATCTAGTGACGTCTACAAACAGCTTTAGCTTCTGGCCCGGCTGTAAGTAACGCGATGTATTAATGTTATTCCATTTACCAATATTGCTGATGCTGACATTGAATTTATTCGCAATGCGCGACAGGGAATCACCGTTTCTAACCGTATAGGTTACGCGTTTGGTTATAGCATCAGCGTTTTTTGAGTTGCTATTGTTATTCTGCCAAACCACTAATTTTTTCCCAAGATGGAGCATGTCGCCAGGCGCCATATTGTTCCAACTCGCTAGTTTTTTAGTAGTAACGCCATATTTACGTGCAATATCCCATAACGTATCACCTGAGCGAATAGTATGGGTAACTTTATATGCACCGTGCTTTTTGTTTTGCACACTGGCTAAACGCTGGCCTTGTGATAGGTCGTAATTATCTAGCGCTTTCAAGGCCACAGGTACCATAATGGGTTGGCCAATACGAATAACGTTAGAGTTAAGCTCATTAACTTGCTTAATCACTTTTACAGTGGTGTGATATTTATTCGCAAGTTTCCCTAAGCTATCGCCAGGCTTCACCGTATGACGTACCCAATTCAATCGGTCGGTACGATCAATTTTAGCAAGCGCATCACTAAAATCAGCGGCTTCGGTTAACGGTAACACTAATCTATGCGGGCCCTCTGGAGCAGTAGCCCAGCGGTTAAAGCCAGGGTTCAATGCATGTAACTCTTTAAGCGTCATGCCCGCAAGGTCGGCAGCAAAGGCCAAATCTACCTGTGAACCAATATCAACCACTTCGATAACGGCGACGTTTTCAACTTCAGGCCATGCAAAAGCATATTCATCACGATGTTTTAAAATGTCTGCCAATGCTAATAATTTCGGTACATACGCACGCGTTTCACGAGGTAAGTTTAACGACCAAAAATCGGTAGGCTTACCGGCTTTTTTATTTGCGCGAATGGCTTTTGAAACTCTGCCTTCGCCACTGTTATACGCCGCTAGAGCATGTAGCCAATCGCCATCGAACATGTTCGATAAATAGGTTAGGTAATCTAAAGCACCTTTTGTGGACGCTATAACGTCACGACGCCCATCGTACCACCAGGTTTGCTCCATTCCGAAACGCTTGCCCGTGCCGGGAATAAATTGCCACATACCAGCGGCTCGGCCATGAGAGTAGGCAAAAGGGTCGAAAGCACTTTCAACAATGGGCAATAACACCAATTCCATTGGCATATCACGCTTTTCTATTTCATCAACAATGTAGTAAAGAAACGGCTTGGCACGAGTAACCACACGTTTCATGTACTCTGGATGCTTTAAATACCAGTTTTTTTGCACATCAACGCGGCGATCATCGGGAATGTATAAATCAAGCCCATCGCTTACTCGCTGCCACACGTTGGTAATAATGGCTTCGGTTTCTACTGAAGGATCGTCAATAAGCTCTTCTGCTTCCGACAGCAGATTATCTTTAGGGTGCACTACATCAATAACGCCTTCGCGCGCTATTTCACAGTCTTCAATTGCTTCTGGCGTGTCGTATAATGTGTTGCAAGGTTCAGTAGCGCCTTCAACATTTTGTACATTCGCCACGTCTTCTTGTATTTGTTCTTCGGTGATTTGGCACCCACTTAGCCCTAACGCTAATAAAACGGGTGACAAAACAAACAACTTCAACTGCATGTAGAAGGGACCTCTCGAATACCTGCAAACCGCACATTCTACCTTCAGTGCGTTAGTTTTGCATTAAAACTCATCTTTCCAGCGCCGAACTGCAGCAAATACCGCTACATCGTCGCCCATGTTTTTTTCGCAATAAGCTTCGGCAGCAGTTTGTACAGAAAGTTCATGAGAACGTAAGAAAGGGTTAATTTGTTTTTGCTCTGCCAAATATGAGGGCAGGGTTGGCATACCCATTTCTCGCTTTTTATCTACCCACGATGAATAGTTTTGTAGGTTTTGATTTTCTGGTTCTACTTCTAATGCGAAGCGTACGTTCGATTGAGTATATTCGTGGGTACAGTAAACCAGCGTGTTGTCGGGCAAGCGCTTCAGCTTGTTCAACGAGTGCAACATTTGTTCAGGCGAACCTTCGAATAACCGGCCACAACCTGCTGAAAATAATGTATCACCACAAAACAAAACGTTGTGGCCAAAAAACGCAATATGATCGAGTGTATGACCGGGCACTTCCATTACTTGGAATTCTAAATCTAATACAGGAAGCTGTAAGGTATCGCCTTGCGAAACGGATTTAGTGATGCCACGAATATGTCCCCCTCTTGGGCCGATAACGGGAAGGCCTGGGTTTGCCGACATTAATTTGGCAATGCCACCCGTGTGGTCATGATGATGATGCGTAATTAACACGGCCGCTAAATGTAGGTTTTCACTGTTTAAAAACGAGAGTACGGGCTCCGCATCGCCTGGGTCGACAACGATCGCTTGGTCGTTATTGTGAATACACCAGATGTAATTGTCGCTAAATGCTTCTATTGGAAAAATTGAAATGCCGTGAGGAAGAACGTCAGTCGTCATGGTGCACCTGCTTGTGTAGGTATAATTATGCGATACTATAAGAACTTGTTGTACACAGAGCAACCTTAAGGCACGCTTAGCATCTATGAGATCAGCATTTCGCTCCCAAGCACCCCGTTATCCTGAAGACTGGACCGACTTTCCAGCAGGAGAGCAAATTAAGCAAGCCATCACGCAAGTGTGCGACGACTACACCCAACGCATTTTTGGGTATCACTTCGTGAAACTCGGCAGTTTAAGTGCTCAAATTCCTTTGGTGAAAAGCCCAATACGTAACATTGTTAGCCAAGTGCCATTTAGTGCGATGCATTTAGAGCGTGATGAGATAAGTGAAAGTGCGAGTAATAGTGATGGGCGGATAGAAAGCGTTGATAGTTCAGCAAGCCCCAAAATAGTAGGACAGTCACATCAGCTGCCATTTTCTGAAAACAGCATAGATGGCTTTTTACTAGCCAATGAATTGGACTTTGCGCAAGACCCTCACGAAATTTTACGGGAAGTAGACAGAGTTATTACTCAAAGTGGTTACGTTATTATTAGCGGGTTCAACCCGCTGAGTTTAGCCGGCATCGCCAAGTACTTACCGGTCAAGCGCGACAATAAACTGCATGACGCTCGTTTTTTTACCTCATATCGCATTAAAGATTGGTTGCAGCTGTTGGGCTTTGAAATTGTAGAACAGCGCCAAATTATGTTTTCTACATTGTTTTTTGAACAGCGATGGGGTTACGCGAATAACATTCAGCAATACCTTTCCACTTACTTCCCGTGGTGCAGTGCCGTTTACGTAATATTGGCCAGAAAGCGGGTAATGCCTATGACGGCTATTCGCCCGAAACTTCAACTAAAACGTCAGTTCTCTCCTGTTGGTGCCGCGAGCGCCAGAACCTCTTCCTATAATAAAGCCAAAAGCTGAGACACCCACAGTTTTAGTCTAAGCCGAAACTAACCATGGACACCCACGATATTTCTGGGGCTCAAACTCGGACACCCACGTTAATTTGGAATATTAATCAGTGGATGTCCATTTTTTGATTGGGGTTAAAACATGGATGCCCACCTTTATCACCGATTTGACGAGAGCCAAAAACAAGACACCCACAATTCGCCTTGGCAATATAAAAGTGAGTGTCCGCAATAGAACTGGGGTTTTAAAAGTGGGTGTCCATGTTTTTAGTGGGCGTTAAAACATGGATGTCCACTTTTAAACTAGGCAGAGAAACAAGAAAATCTACATCATTTTCCCACAAACAAAAAAGCCGTGTTGAGACTATCAACACGGCTTTCAAATTTTCTAGCGGTTCGTTTACCTAAAAAGTCAGCAACCCAATATTACTTAACGCGCATACCAGGCAATGCACCTTCGTGTGGCTCTAAGATATAAAGCTCATCCCCCCCCGGGCCGGCAGCTAAAACCATGCCTTCAGACATACCAAAGCGCATCTTACGCGGTGCTAGGTTAGCCACCATTACGGTATGCTTTCCAATTAACGCTTCAGGTGAGTAGGCAGACTTAATACCGGCAAATACCTGCTTTGTTTCGCCGCCTAAATCTAGCTCTAAACGTAGAAGTTTATCGGCCTTTTCAACATGTTCAGCGTTGGCGATACGTGCAATACGTAAATCTACTTTAGCGAAGTCATTGAACGAGATTGTCTCGCTGATAGGATCTTTACCTAACGGGCTGTCTGGGTTAACCGTTGGCTTTGTTGGCTCTAGGTTTTCTTTTGAATCATCAACCATGGCGTCTACTTTCTCCATTTCTACACGTTGCATCATTGGCTTAAACTTGTTGATGGCGTGACCCGTTAGCACGGTTTCAAGAGACGACCACGTAAACTCATCGTTCAAGAAGCCTTCTGCTTTTTCTGCCAATACTGGAAGCACAGGTTTTAAGTAAATGACCAACAGGCGGAACATATTAATACCCAACGAACATACATCGTGAGTGAACTGCTGTTTGGTTTCGTCTTTGATAGTTACCCAAGGGGCGTTGGTATCAATGAACTGGTTGGCTTTATCGGCCAATGTCATGATTTCACGTATCGCTTGATGGTAACGACGGCGCTCGAATAAATCGGCAATAGTGTCGGCTGCATTTTGGAACTCGGCAATAAGCTCGGGCTCTAATACGTTGTCAGACAATTTGCCGTCAAAACGCTTAGTAATAAAGCTGGCACAACGGCTAGCAATGTTTACTACCTTACCTACTAAGTCTGAATTCACTTTTTGAGCGAAATCGGTAAAGTTTAAGTCGATGTCGGTTACGCTATCGCCAAGCTTAGACGCAAAGTAATAACGTAAGTACTCTGGGTTCAAATGGTCTAAATAAGTGCGCCCTTTAATAAAGGTACCGCGAGACTTAGACATTTTCGCCCCATTCACCGTAACAAAACCGTGAATATTTACACCAGTAGGCTTACGGTAACCCGCACCTTCTAGCATCGCAGGCCAAAAAAGGCAGTGGAAGTAGGTAATGTCTTTACCAATAAAGTGGTAAAGCTCGGCGTCTGAATCGGCTTTCCAGAAATCGTCGAATTCCAAGTTATTTTGGTCGCAGAAGTTTTTAAAGCTGGCCATGTAGCCAACGGGGGCATCTACCCATACATAGAAAAACTTATTCGGGGCACCTGGAATTTCAAACCCAAAATAAGGGGCGTCGCGGCTAATATCCCACTGCTGCAAACCTTCGGTAAACCACTCTTGAAGCTTGTTGGCCATTTCTTCTTGCAGGGCACCCGAGCGGATCCAGCCTTTAAGCATGTCTTCAAACTTAGGAAGGTCGAAAAAGAAATGTTCAGATTCTTTCAATACTGGCGTAGCGCCAGATACCACACTGCGTGGGTTTTTAACCTCAGTAGGGCTGTAGGTTGCGCCGCACACATCACAGCTATCGCCGTTTTGATCTTCAGCACCACAGCTAGGGCAGGTACCCTTAACGAAGCGGTCTGGCAAAAACATTTCTTTTTGCGGATCGTATAATTGATTAATCGTACGCTTGCTAATGTAACCGGCGTTATCTAAACGAGTGTAAATTTCTTCACACAACGCCCTGTTTTCAGGCGAATGGGTTACATAGTAGTTGTCGTACTCTACGTGAAAATCGAGCAGATCTTGGTGATGCTCTGCACGAGTTCTGGCCACCATTTCTTCTGGTGTAATACCCAGTTCCTGCGCTTTAAGCATAACAGGTGTACCGTGTGCATCATCGGCACAAACACTGTAACATTCGTTTCCACGCAGACGCTGAAACCGTGTCCAGATATCGGTTTGAATGTGTTCAAGCAAGTGGCCTAAGTGAATAGAGCCATTGGCGTAGGGCAACGCACTGGTTACCAGAATGCGGCGATTTTCAGACATAATAACGTATAGATTCTTCGCGTTTCAAAATGGCTGCAAATACTAGCGGAAATCCGCGTTTTTTGCATTACGAAATTCACAAAATACCCCGTAGACAGGATAATTTATGTTCTTTTCCCGTAAAGCTAAGCCACTCATAGACAGAGTTGCGGCTATTTTAGCCAGCTATTTCAGTATTGAAGCCGACATTACCGCACAATGGTGTGCAGATAAGTTAGGTTCAGATCAAGCCATTGGTGACAAAAAAGCTGGTAGCGAAAAAGCTGACAACAAGAAAGCTGATCACGAAACTCCTTCCAACACATTCACCATCAACTTACCGTTTTGTTATAAAACTCAGCAAGCAACAATTAAAGCTTACGTGCTAGAAGCACTAAAAGGCGAGCTTTCCGAGCAGCAACTCATCGTTAGCCAAAACATAGCGTCGGGCGAAACTAAAAACACTGCCGTAAATAATATTAAAAATATTATTGCCGTGGCATCAGGCAAAGGCGGGGTAGGGAAGTCGACCACAAGTATTAATTTGGCCTTTGCACTTATGCAAGAAGGGGCAAGTGTAGGCATTTTAGATGCTGACATTTACGGCCCATCTGTGCCTATTATGTTGGGCAATACGGATGCACACCCTCATAGTAGTGATAACAAACACATGCAGCCGTTAAGCGCCCATGGATTGGTGGCAAACTCTATCGGCTACCTAGTGCCACAAGAAGACGCAGCAGTATGGCGCGGCCCAATGGCGAGTAGGGCATTAAAACAGCTTATTGACGAAACCTTGTGGCCAGTGCTCGACTACTTAATTGTAGACATGCCACCGGGTACTGGCGACATTCAGCTTACTATGGCACAACAAGTGCCGCTAACTGCTGCGGTAGTAGTAACCACACCCCAAGACTTAGCTTTAGCCGATGCCCAAAAAGGCATTAGCATGTTCGAAAAAGTGAGTGTGCCAGTATTGGGGCTAGTTGAAAACATGAGTTATTACCAATGTCGCGCCTGTGGCACCAAAGACTATGTGTTTTCAAAAGATGGCGGCGAAATCTTAGCTGAGCGACATGGCTTGCCACTACTAGGCCAATTACCACTCGATATCACCGTGCGCGAACACGCCGATGCGGGTACGCCACTGTTGGTAAGTGCACCTGAGAGCCCATTAAGTGAAAGCTACCGCGAAGCCGCTAGAGCGTTGTCGATGCAATTAGCGTTAACCGTTGTGCCCAGAACGCAGCAAAGCAAGCATATTAAAGGCGACCCCATTGGCGTTAACAGTAAGCTGTAAATGATAAATTTAAACAGAAATTAGTCACTTTTAACCGTCTCAGTTATTAATTTTGGTATTTAAAGTAAATAGTCGCTTATAGCCAGTTGATTGGCGAGTGCTACATACGCATAATACCGCACACTTTATAGTAAGGACTTACCGCTTATGCGCCTTTGCGATCGCGATATATACAAACATTTAAAAGCTGGGAAAATAAAAATAGACCCAACCCCCGACTACGAAGAAATTAGTGGGGTGACGGTAGATATTCGCCTAGGTAATAAATTTCGCGTATTTGAAGATCATCAAGCACCTTACATCGATTTAAGTGGCCCTAAAGCGCAGGTACAAGAAGCGCTAGACCATGTAATGAGTGACGAAATTGAATTACCTGAAGGTAAAGCATTTTTCTTGCACCCAGGCGAGCTTGCACTGGCAATCACTCATGAATCTGTGACGTTGCCAGATTATATTGTAGGCTGGTTAGATGGGCGCTCATCGCTAGCAAGATTAGGCCTGATGGTACATGTAACCGCGCACAGAATCGATCCAGGTTGGTCGGGTAATATTGTGCTGGAATTCTATAACAGCGGAAAACTGCCTTTAGCCCTTCGCCCAAAAATGAAAATTGGTGCGTTAAGCTTTGAAGTGTTATCGAACCCCGCCGAAAAGCCATACAATGCCCGCGTAGATGCCAAATACAAAGGGCAAGACGGTGCCGTGGCCAGCCGTATATCGTCAGACGATAAAAACAGCGCCTGAATTCTACAGCGAATAAATTCTATAAAGCAAAGCATGTAACAAAACATGAAATAAAGTATAAATAAGGATGCGCAATGAGTGCCGATAAGCCGTTCGACAAAAGCTCGTTTATTATTCTTGTTGCCCTTATTACTTCACTAGCGCTTGGCTCAGGTATTTATTTTTCAAATATAAGCGCTGATATTGCCCTTACCGCAGGCATTACCTTGTTTGTGGCTATATTATGGGTGACGGAAGCACTGCCCATACCAGCCACTTCACTTATCCCGTTTGCACTATTTCCTCTTGCCGGTGTATTGACCCATACCGAAGCGGCTTCATCGCTAGGTAGCCACGTTATTATCTTGCTAATGGCGGCGTTCATGCTATCGAAAGGGTTAGAGAAAGCTAACCTGCATCAACGGTTCGCTATTTATATGCTACGAGTCACCGGGGCGGGAAGCCCGCTAAAGCTAATATTAAGTTTTATGCTGACCACCGCTATTTTAAGTATGTGGATAAGTAATACCGCCACCATTTTAATGATGCTACCTATGGCCATGGCCATTATTAATGCTATGGAAAACCCACGATTTGGTGTAGCCCTTATTTTAGGTATTGCTTATGCCGCAAGTCTAGGCGGCGTGGGCACGCCCATTGGCACGCCGCCCAATATTATTTTTATGAGCGTTTATGAAGAAACGCAAGGGCATGAATACAGCTTTATTGAGTGGATGAAAACTGGGGTGCCCATTGTACTGGTCTCTATTCCGCTAATGGCGTTGTGGCTAGCACGGGGATTGACGCAAGTGGGTAACATTGCTTTACCTCAACCAGGCAAATGGGCAGTGGCCGAAAAGCGCGTTTTGGCGATATTCGGCACCGTCGCCATGGCATGGGTATTCAGGCCGTTCTGGAGTGCGTGGTTAGGTATTACCACTATTAGCGATAGCACCATTGCGGTAGCCGGTGTTGTGGCCATGTTTATGACCAATAACGGTGAAACAACGCCTGCCACTGAAACGCGCAAAGGCCAACACGACAAATTACTCGACTGGAAAACCGCCAATAATATTCCTTGGGGCATGTTGTTATTGTTCGCTGGTGGTATTTGTATTGCTAAAGCGTTTAGAACATCGGGCTTGAGCGTGCTAATGGGGGAGTGGCTTACCGGGCTTTCAACCCTACCGGTAATTTTCCTTATTCTGGGTATCTGTTTATTTGTAACCTTCTTGACCGAAATTACATCGAATACCGCCACAGCCACACTACTTATGCCAATATTAGCGGCAGCAGGCTTTGCGGTAGGTGTAGATCCTAAACTACTAATGATACCCGCCGCTATTAGCGCTAGTTGTGCGTTTATGCTGCCAGTAGCTACGGCGCCAAACGCAATTGCTTATTCCACCGAGAAGTTTGATATAAAAACCATGGCACGAGAGGGCATAGTGCTTAACGTAATTGTCGCCGTAGTGGTAACCGGTGTATGTTATTTAACGTTATAAAAACGGCGTTGTGCACCAAAATTTGCAGTATTATTTTACAAACTGATTAGCAATTAAGCGCTTAACCAAGGATTTGTGTAATTGTCGTTGCATTGTGACTAAAAATAAGTAGACTTATCGGCTCTTTCGGTCGGTGTGTGGCGCAGCTTGGTAGCGCACTGTCATGGGGTGTCAGGGGTCGGAGGTTCAAATCCTCTCACACCGACCAACTTCTCTGCTCCCCGCAGTATACATGACCAAATCATATCTATTTATTCAAGTACACCAAAATCACGTTAAGTCCACGCCAGAACCAATTGTCCTAAAGAATTAAGACATTTTTCGTTCAACGAAGCGCTTTAAACAAGCCCATTCTTTTTTTGCTGAAGCCTTAGTACCATCAAGAGTCATGAAGCTGGCAAACCAACCTAGTGTTAAAATCATCAGTACAGCTCCATTCGTGTCTTTATCATCAACAACTAAAGCCATAGCAAGCATTACGCTGGCCCATATTATCGCATGACCGAGCACTAATGGTGAATCTGACGAGGAATTGCCTTCAATTTTATTTATTACTCGACATATTCTTTGAATAATTTTGGCTCGGCCAGAAGACGCCTCCATCTCTGCTTCGGGGTAGCCCAATTCACTGGTCGCTTTTTCGAAAGCGAGCTGTTCATTGGTACCTGAATTTACATCTTGTTCGATAATGCAATATAAGTGGTCTTTCAATTCATCAATTTTATCTGCATCCCAAATGTTGTGAGAGACAACCTTATTACACCAATTTTCAACAGCGTTATCGAGATCAAACATACGTTATTCTCCTTTAAAAGACATAAGTAAAGTGTATAGCTGATGCCACTGCTCTTGCATCTTGAGTAATTCTTTGCGGCCTTCATCCTGCAAGGTGTAATACTTTCGCTTTCTACCCGTGTCGGCCTTACCCCAATAGGATCTAATGAAGTCGTTTTTCTCCATGCGATGTAAAATGGGGTATAGCATTCCATCTGCCCATTCAAGCAAACCGTTCGAATGCTCTTTTACCTGCTGAATAATTTCGTAACCATAACTGTCACCATTCTTCAAAATAGAGAGTATCAACGGTGTTGCCGAAGCCGCGACTAAGTCTTTTGCAATTACTGAAGCCATAGCGTCTCTTTGCATAGAAGTGTTATGTATAACTTACATAATACTTCTATGTATGGCAATGGTTATTTTTTGAGCGGGAGCTAAGCTGTTAAAACGTAGAAGAAAATAGCAGTGTTCAGTAAGTTTATATTTGATTATCCGCTGGCGGTGGTTGTCCAATGATTGCCGCGCTCACTAGTCAATTGAAACGTTCCATCACAATTTAACTGCTTTTAGTGTTTACTTATTGTGATATAAACACTTATTGAAGCCATTGTATTAATCGTTCAGGAGTACGTAAATGGAATTAGACACCTTACTGGGATACGTTTTTTCGTATCAAATTATCTTACTTGTGCTAATTGTTATTACCCTTAAATCGTCAATAAAATTTGTACCTCAAAACCGCGCGTACATTATTGAGCGTTTTGGTAAATACAACACTACCTTGGAAGCCGGTCTTAACTTTATTGTTCCGTTTATTGATAAGGTTGCTGCAAATCGCTCTTTAAAAGAGCAGGCGGGCGACGTTCCAGAGCAATCTGCCATTACTAAAGACAACATCACGTTAAGCGTTGATGGTGTGTTGTATTTCAAAGTGGTAGACCCTTACAAAGCCACCTACGGTGTAGAAGATTATACGTTTGCGGTAACGCAGTTGGCGCAAACCACCATGCGCTCTGAACTTGGAAAAATGGAATTGGACAAAACCTTCGAAGAGCGAGACTTATTGAATACCAATATTGTGTCTGCGCTTAACGAAGCCGCTGCGCCATGGGGCGTTCAGGTATTGCGTTACGAGCTAAAAGATATTAACCCGCCGAATTCAGTGCTAGATGCGATGGAACAGCAAATGAAGGCGGAACGATTAAAACGCGCCCAGATTTTAGAATCTGAAGGTGATCGTCAAGCAGCCATTAACCGCGCCGAAGGTGATAAACAAGCCATCGTTCTTGCTGCTGAAGCCGATAGGGAAGAGCAAATACTAAAAGCCGACGGTGAAGCGCAAGCGATTATTCGTGTTGCTCAAGCAGATGCAGAAGCCATTGAAACGGTGGGTAAAGCGGCCGCAACCCAAGAAGGGCAAAAAGCGGTGCAGCTTGAGCTAGCGAAAGGCGCTATTCAAGCGAAAGAGAAAATTGCAAAAGAGTCTTCCATTGTATTGCTGCCTGATAGTGGAACAGAAATAGGTAATGTTGTGGCACAAGCAATGACGATTGTGAACACAATAGGTAAGAAGGCGTAGCCATGGACAGTATGTTTACCAACTTACCGCACTTTTTAATTGGCATAGGCTTATTATTGCTAATTATCGAAGTATTAATGGGTTTCACCACAATACTCCTGTTGACGTTGGGCATTGCAATGATGCTGGTGTCAGGTCTTATGTATATTGGAATACTCAATGAGGCATTGTTAGATGCGTTTATTGCCATCGCGATTATTGATGCAATCCTTACATTAGTGCTTTGGCGTCCATTGAAGCTACTTCAAAAAGATCGTGCTCCTAAAGAGGTAAAGTCAGACTGGATAGGAACACAGTTCGATTTAGAAAGTGACGTGGCTCCTGGGGCGCCCGGTACCGCGCGATTTTCTGGCGTGGTATGGACAGTTAAATCTTCATCGGCCATAAAAAAGGGCGCAACGGCAGAAGTGGTGAAAGTGGAAGTAGGCGTTCTACACGTTCAGCCGGTTTAACAAAAAACCAAAAGGGTCAGAGTTAATTCAACATTTCAAAGTACTCTGATCCTCTTATCCCTTTACCGTTTTCCTCCTTCACGCTTTCCCTCTCATCAAATACTGGCGGTGGGTATCCACAAAATCTCCAATTTGATTGTAGCTCGCTGTGGGTGTCCATAAAGTTAGATGTCCGTAAAATTATTGTGGGTGTCCACAAATCCCCTCTCAAATTTTAACTCGATTTCCACATCTTTATTTGCGAGTTTGGTGTAAAATACGGTTATCACACATGAGGTGTTGTTCTAGCTTATTTGTGCGAAGGCATCTGAGTATATCTAAGTATAAAGGGTGCGCTTATTTCTGATCTTTCCATCTTTTTTGAACGGTGCAGGAAGTTGAACCGCTACACATCTATTCACGTTGAAAGCTAGAACCGCTGTAATATTGAACATACAAAACATGAGATTTATAAATGACAAAATTTGATGACAGAGTTAAAGAAATAGTGGCTAAACACCCTAACTTAACGCAAGAAGAAGCGATTAAAATTGTAACCGACAAGAACGAGCGAAAGAAAAAGAAAAGAGCGGAACGTTCTGATAAGAAATAGCCCGTTTAAAACCTAGCGATAAAAGTGGGTGTCATAGCTATAAAATATTAGGCATTGTGTAGTTCAACTCCCACGCATCTTTAAGTTTCGTTCTTATCTAATTTGAATATCAATAAAAAGCCCCAAACACTTCGTGTTTGGGGCTTTTGTGTAGCTATTTAAAATAACGTTAATTCAAACGTTACCGATTGAAATTAGTTATCTTCAATCGGCGTATTTTCGGTGATAGGCACAGTATTAACGTCGGTATCCAAGGTTTCTACCGCGTGCTTCACACCCGCAGCATAATCTGGATGTACTTTTTCTAACACGGCATACCAGCGCTCTTTTACGCTATCTGAGCATGGGCCCATCGCCGCCGCGTAGTTTTTATACATACGCTCTTTTTGTGCGTCATCGAACATCTCATAAAGTTTACGAGGTTGAACGTAATCAACATCCGCATCTTCTTGATGATATCTGTCTGCATCGCCGTCTATGCGAAGTGGCGGCTCTTTAACCGAGAAATCTGCCACAGGGCCTTCGTGTTGGTTTGGCTCGTAATACGCATCTGGATTGCCAAAATCATTGGTAAAGAAGCGCATTGCACCGTCTTTATGATAGTGGTTCACCTTGCTGTTTTTAGGCGCGTTAGCGGGTAACGCTTCATAA
This sequence comes from Alteromonas sp. 38, assembly GCF_902506055.1. NCBI lineage: Bacteria > Pseudomonadati > Pseudomonadota > Gammaproteobacteria > Alteromonadales > Alteromonadaceae > Alteromonas > Alteromonas sp. 38. Next base: position 2,864,505 of record NZ_LR733300.1, on the reverse strand, counting down.
TGCGTACCTAACCGGTATCTGTGTGCATCAGCATACGAAAAGATACGAGCTTGCAACATTTTGTCAGGGCTGAAACCAATGCCAGGTACAACGTTGGATGGGCTGAATGCCGCATTTTCAATCATTTGGAAATAGTTTTCAGGGTTTTGATTCATTTCCAGCTCGCCTACTTGAATAAGCGGGTAATCATCATGCGGCCACACTTTCGTTAAGTCGAAAGGGTTAAAAGCTTGCTTACCCGCATCTTCTTCAGGCATAGCCTGAATGTACATGGTCCATTTAGGGAAGTTCCCTTCATCTATGGCGCTATACAGTTCTTCTTGATATTTCTCACGGGTACTACCAATAATTTGCTCAGAGGTTTCATTGGTGTAATTCTTAATGCCTTGCTGTGTTTTGAAATGGAATTTCACCCAATGGCGTTTGCCGTCTTTGTTCCACATGCTGAAAGTATGGCTTCCATAACCATTCATATGCATAGGCGATACGGGTATACCTCTATCAGACATCAGAATAGTCACTTGGTGTACACTTTCTGGCTGGCCTGCCCAGAAGTCAAACATCGCTTCTGGAGAGCGAAGGTTGGTTTTCGGGTGGCGTTTTTGGGTGCGAATAAAATCAGGGAATTTGTAGCCATCACGAACGAAGAACACCGGGGTATTGTTACCTACCATGTCCCAGTTGCCTTGTTCGGTATAAAACTTCAGGCTGAAACCACGCACATCGCGCTCGGTGTCAGCCGCGCCAGATTCGCCTGCTACGGTTGACCACCTGCTTAGCACTTCAGTTTGCTTGCCTACATGTGAAAAAATATCAGCGCAAGAATAGTCAGTAATATCATGGGTAACCGTGAAAGTACCTTGAGCTCCCCAGCCTTTAGCGTGAACAACGCGCTCTGGAATACGCTCTCGGTTTTGGTGAGCTAGTTTTTCTAGCAATTGATAATCTTGAAGAAGAGCGGGGCCGCGTGCTCCTGCCGTTTTAGTTGTTTCATTACTCGCAACTGGCGCACCAGCTGACGTTGTTAGTTGGGGGTTTTTAGCCATTGTAAATATCCTTCAGGGCTTTGAATAAAGCCAGTTTCCGTTGCAATCATGGTCGCTCGACCGTGGGCTTATTATTGCTACGGCACAATGCGTGAAAGAGTTTAGAAATGATTACGCAGGTGAAAGAATAAAATCAGAAGCGGGTGGGGAAGTTTACTTACTCTTTGTTCATTGACGGCTCTATAAGGTTAACAATCTGCCTCTACAATAGATGTCAGTATGGTATTAATAATATCTGGAAGTGGTTCACCGATAACTTGCTCGGCAGCTAACGACACTTTGTAATTGGCACTTTGCCCCTGCATAACCAGGGCTGCATTTATATCGTCAGATAAATAGGGCTGTACAAGAGTTTGAACGTCCGACCAAGCGATATCTTTACATTCCACGACAACCTTGTGTGATTGTCGTGTTTGCTTGGGGTCAAAAGCGTAGCTGTTTACTGAAAGTGCCGTCAGTATTAATGCAAATGCAACGTACTTCATTGCTGGTGCCTTATAAAGGTAATTAGGAGCGTAGTGAAAAGTTACACTATTGCGGCAAGCAATAGCCAGTAGTAATAACGTTTTTTGTTCAGTTTAAGGCAATCGTAAAAGGCGCTTTAAATTGGGGTTTTGGCTTCCCGTCTGCATCCGTTTTCCTAATTAACCATGCTTGAACAGTCATGTTCACTTTGCCGTCTATTTTGTTAAAACCAATTGTCATCATGTGTTCATTCGTTTTCTCCCGCCAGTATGAAGAAAACCATCGGCCTTTCGTTGTGGTGAGTTTGTATGGCTTATCATAATAGTCAACGTCACTATCTGGCCAATTTACATCTAGCTTGGCTTTCGGGTCGGGAAATTTCTCGGGGCAATAGCTTGGCTTAGATGAGGCAACAGAGTTTACCCCAGTAAGGTTCGATGTTGGCGATGCAACGACTTCAATGAGTTTAATGCCCTGTGTACCAATATCTACCGAGCATATACGGCCAAAGTGCACATCGCCCGCCAGTACAACAATGTCATGGCTGGCAGTAGCAAGGGCATTTAAAAGCGCGGTGTATTGTTTTTTAAAGCTTAGTAAATTGCGTTCTAGTTTATTTTCTTGGGTGACTAAAACCTGTGGAATGACCAATACCCCAGGCATTGTAAGCGTGGTTATCCATCCAATGAGCTCAGCAAATCCCGCTTTGTTGATAAACTGGGTTTTTGACCGTGAAGAGCGTAAATCGGCGATGCAAAAAGACAAATCGTTACCAATGGTGAAGGTTTCAACCAGCGCTTTCGTTTGCTGAATGCGCTTAACACCATCTTCAGATGCGCCTTTCCACGCAGCGCGAATTTTAGGAATTCTCAACATGTATAGGGTAGGTACTATGCCATCATAAAACGGGTAATCATTCCAATATTCGTGGTCGTCCGGTAGCATCCAAGTGCCGCCACGAGAAAGCATGCTTCCTAGTGCTTGCCAATGCTTGGCGTAGTCATCGGCAATTCTAAGTCTTACTTCGTTGGTTAGCGGGGAAAGAGAGTCAGCGCCAATATCTAAGTAAACTTGGTCGCCTACCATGAACTTTATGTCGGGTTTAAACACCTTATCATTGTTTGCGTACAGCGTTTTGAAGGCTTGGGCAGTTTGGCCATAGTCTTTGTGCTCATAGAAGCAGCTGCTTAAAGAAACCGTAAAAGCGTTTGCCTCGCTGGTGGGAAGTGCTAAAGGTAAGGTACTGAAATAAGCCGTTTTTAACAGAAGCCAATCGCCTGCGTAATCCAGTGCATCGTCTTCTAATTGTTGAAAAAGAACTATTTTATATTCTTGATTTGACTGCAAGTTATCCAGCGTTAAAAGCGTATAAAATCGCTTGCTGACACGGCGAAAAGGGCGTTGCCATTGGTCTAGGGTAATATCTACTCGGCTTATTTCGGTATTATTTATATATACAATTATACGGCTAAGCGCCGGTTTTCTTAAATAAGGGAATAAAGTGCCCGTCCAAATTTCAGCACTGTGTTCAGAAACCTTATGAGGCACTAGGCTCCAAACCGATGTGTCTGAAAAAAGATCGGGGATCTCGTTCTCAATACTGCTCCGATTGACTATTTCCATATGAAGCCCACGTGAGTTAGTGGTAAATTGACAGTAATGGGTTAGTGTCGTTGTCGTGTTAACACCTCGATTACGGCTTTGGGTTATACGTGCAATCTAGTCATCCATTTGTTCTCTTATTTCTGCCGACTTTTTGGCCTTGGCGTAAAAGCTGAATTTTTCTCTTAGCTCGGGATGCTCCATGATTAGTTGCTCCATGTGAGCATTTGCGGCTTCTTTAGTGTTGGTAGTTAAAAAAAGTATATCGTCAGAATTTGGCGCGCTGCTCAATCTGATTGAGCCATTATTCGTACTGCCATTATTGATATCGTTTTGCGTTCGATTGAACATTGCGTGCTTGAAGAACATGGGTTCACATACATTTCGCTTGATGTTCGAACCAATTGGTTTTTCTGCTCTGCAAACCATTCTAAATTTTTCAATTGTATTAAGTTGATTAAATAAGTCGTAGAAATCAACTTTAGCCTGTTCAGCTATTTGGCCCCACTTTGCTGCAGAAAATTGACCTATAATTTGAATAACTTCCATGTCTTCTTGGCTGCTTGTTTGTGTGTTTTTAGCCGAGGCTACGTGTGAAAGTAAAACAAGGGGGATTATTAACATCATCCTAATTTTCATTAATATTCTCTCGTCAAATATGTTTTTTTCAATTTGTTGTGAATAGAATAAAGGTTAAATGTTTGTTCGAATTTTGTTCAATTTGAAACGTAGCAAACTTTCTCTGATTTAACAATATGCTGTTGGGGCGGTGAACAGGGAAAAGGAAATTGCCTGTCGCCAAGCTTGTGGCCTGTCGCAAAGCCAAGAGTGTGATCGCGAACAATTTCCAAACATTTTACTGCGAGTTAATAAGCTTGAAAGGCCGATTAAACTATTCGTTAAGGTAATGATGTGCAATTGAAATTGGGTTATACAGATACGAGTGAATTAACGTTAAACGTCGTGCTTGATAGTCGTGTAGACGAAAGTATAGTGCCTAAACATGCGCGGGGCTGAAATTTAATTTTCCACAAAACGCCGTTGATAATCCTTCTCTGGTTGAGTAAAGTGTCTGGCAAAATAATTACAAAAAAATCAAAGGAATGAACTGCGTGAAAGCTGTATTAATAGCAATATTTGCCTTATTTTCGGCTGAGGTATTTTCAGAAATAGAACCCCTTGGACCTGATGAAGGATACGTTGCCATTGCACTGTATTCTAAGGGCTATTCAGAAAGCATTGTTTTAAAAGGCAGCGGCTTCGGGAACAAACTTACTTTTGGGCCGTTAAATTACTCCCAACATATCGAAGTCATAAAAATGCCAGCCGGTACGTATTCGTGGACCGAAGTATACGAACGTACGGGTTCCAGAAAAAAAGGTAACTTACTAAAAGTTTATTACGATTTATCTGACGATAATTTGACCTTTTCCGTTAAGCCTGGCGTGTTGAACTACACAGGCTTATTGATGATTGAAAAGTTGGGTAGCCGACTTCAGGTACGACAGCTAAATAGAGCGTCAATTATCCTCAAAATTCTAGAGCAAGATCACCCTGGTTACATAGGGAGTTTCGATGTAGTAAACGGTCTTTATCCAAACGATCACTATATCGACTTTTATCTCACTCATGCATTAAAAGAGGGGGAGTAATATATGTCACATCTTAAAATTATACTTTTGGTAATGTTTTCAAGCTTAGTGTTTATTTGTGCTCCTGTTCAGGCTGTAGATAAGGAAGCCAATGGTGAAGATATAAGCGACTTTTTCAAAGCATCTAAGTACAAGTTATTTTCCATAAACCCTTCAGGCACCGCCGTGGCATTTATCGAGCCTAAAGCAGCCACTTACGACCTTATTATTTATGATTTGAAACGGGGCACTATGGACGACCCAATAACGTTCGAGCGCCAGCAACTTCAAGTACAGCACCAAAACAAGATAATGAGTTGGGAAACTCATTATAATAAAATTCATGAATTAAAGTGGCTCTCAGATAGCTTTCTTTCACTTAAGCAACATTCTAACGGCCGTTTTCACCGTTATGTGCTCGTTGAGTTCGCAGATAGAAGTCAGCAGCCTAATCCGGCTTTTAGACTTTCTTATATTTCGCAGGAAGGTTATTGGGTAGATACATTACCTAATCAGGCACACAAGGCTATTTTCGCCCGTTATGAATACTCTGATGATTACGATTATTACATCAACTTATTTAAGCTAGATCTCACTAAAAAGATTTCTGAGTCTAATTTTCGTAGAAAGCTACGACTCAATAAAACGGGGCCAAAACTGCACAACTGGGTGTTCGACAGCAAAGGTTGGCGATTGGCTGGAACCAGAACCGTTGATGAAGTCACTGAACTGTTTGCAAGAACGGGAAGCAAACCCAAGAAATACCGTTACAAAGCAGTGTGGAAGAGCAATGAAGGCGATGTTTTAAAAGTCGTTGGCGGTAATGCAGACAAATTGCTTTTACTCACCAATCACAACAGCGATAAAATCAATTTACGTGCCTTCGATATTGAATCTCAACAGTTTACTGAGGTTGTTTTTGAGCACCCCTCTTACGATTTAACTGCTGCCATTAGGCACCCTGAGACGAAAGATATCATCGGTGTATCTTTTATTGAAAAAGGCATGGCGAAGCAGGTCTATTTTTCTGATGGCTACAACGCGCTAACATCTCGGCTTAGTAAATCAAGTCAAACGGAGGGGGTTTATGCGGTAGATATGGATAAGTCGGGGAACAATATTATTTTCGTGGCTGACGACAGCGCAAATCCTGGGCAAACCTATTACTACAACCGCACCACTGACAGTTTTAGCCACCTTATTGATTTGTACCCTTGGCTTGCCAAAAAGTCCCTCAGTAAAACAAAGCTATTGCGCTTAGAAGCTGAAGACGGAGTATCGCTAGAAGCATTCCTAACCCTTCCAAATAGCGAAAACCCTCCATTGGTGGTTATTCCCCATGGTGGCCCCATAGGCGTGAGTGACTCGCGTCATTATTCAGGTAACATACAAGTGTTGGTTGATGCAGGCTTTGCTACACTTCAGGTTAACTACAGAGGCTCTTCAGGGTATGGAAAGGCCTTTAAGCAACAGGGGCTTCAGCAATGGGGGCGCCTTATTGAAGATGATATTGAGCAAGCTCTCGCTTACACCAAAGAAAATTACGAGGTAAACCCAAACCAGGTCTGTATTGTAGGGGGCAGCTATGGCGGCTACTCAGCCTTGTACAGTGTTATTCGTTCCCCGCAGCTTTATAAGTGTGCAGCGTCTTTCGCAGGGGTTACTGATCTCGCTTTGCGATTCCAACGAAGTGATGCCAAAAGCGATGACATGATGCGGGCACTTACAGAAATAATGGGTGATCCCAAAACTCAGCAAGATGAGCTATTTAAATATTCACCATTGTATCAATTCAAAGATATAACAAAGCCCGTTTTTATTGCCCATGGTACAGACGACAATACGGTTGATATTGAGCATTCTTATCGATTACATTTTGCGTTAAAAGACCATGGTATAAAACACGATTGGATGGTGATGGATGACGTGGGCCACGGCTTTATAAATCCTGATGATGCGGGGTTGTATTACAATGCACTCATTGAGTTTCTTAATACGCATCTTGAAGAAGAACAAACCAATATTAATCACTAAGCATCTACCCGAGCTTGAGCACGGGTTATCGTTATCAAGATAACCCGTGTTTTTCAGCGGTTTCACATTAGCCTTTTCTACTTCATTTTTTTCCATTTTAAATCAATGCCCTTGGCAAGTGTTTTGCTTTCTTTCGTTTTAATTTGCAATATAAACCGAGTGTCTTGCAGTAAAGTCGGATATAACCAAAAACACATTGAGGAATGGGCATGGTGAACAACAAACTCAAACGCCGAGAGTTTATACAAGGTATTGGCGCAGGAACGTTAGCAGCATCACTTGCAGCGTGCGCTACATCAGCAACTAAAACCTCAACAAACCACGTGTTTCAGCGCCCATTTTCTCGTAGGCCCATGGTGGCGCCTAAAATTTCTGCCAATAATATCGTTACCGAAATAGTGGGGCATCGTCCTTATAGACCTGAAGGCTTTGTGGTAAAAAGCGAAGCATTCGGGAATAAAACATTGGTGCACAATTACGGGCATGGTGGTGGGGGGATTTCCCTATCATGGGGCTCTTCGGCACTGGCAGTGAATGAAGTTGCTAATTTTGAAACTAAAGAAGCAGCTATTATCGGTAGCGGGGTGATGGGGTTAACCACAGCCCGTTTGCTGCAAGAAGCGGGTTGGAAGGTGACTTTGTACACTAAATCTATGCCGCGCTTTACTACTTCACAAGTAGCAGGTGGAGAATGGGGGCCATATAGTGTGCACGACCCATTAATATCTAGCAGCACGTTTAAAACCCAATTGCAGCAAGCAGCAAAAATAGCACACAGCACCTTTGCGAAGATGGTGGGGAAGGACTACGGCATTCAATGGAAAGAGTTATATACCGCCGGAAACACAAAGCCTGATAGTGAAGGACCTTTTCGGCGATACTACCCTTATACACAAGTGTATGGGCCTGAGCAGCACCCATTTCCAACCGATTACTGCATATCATCTGCCACTATGCTGGTGGAAACCACCACCTTTTTAAGGCGCTTAGTAACTGATATTCGATTATCGGGTGGTGAGTTTGTGATACGTGAATTTACCAGCCAAGACGATATACACTCATTAGCTGAGCCAATTGTATTCAACTGCACAGGTTTAGGCTCAAGAGTATTGTTTAACGATGAAGGTATTATGCCAGCTAAAGGCCAATTGGTATTGTTACCGCCAGACCCCGCCGTCGATTACCTTACGGTAGGTGGCGGTTCTGACGTTTTGTATATGTTCTCTAGAAACGACTATATGATATTAGGCGGAAGCTTTAAACTGAACGATTGGACTACCGAACCCGATCCTATCGAGACGGCAAGGATCATCAGCGAAAGCCAAGCTTTCTTCTCTTCTATTACTTAACAATAACCGTTAGCAAGCGCGTATGCGAGACTTGATATAGAGAATTGATATCGAGAATTGATATCGAGAAGATAAACAGAAATATGCTGTTTAAAATGACTCGCTAAAATTAAACATCTAAATTTGGAAAATACGTGAAATTCATAAGTACTTTACTGCTTATTTTGATAGTAAGTGGCTGTCAGGCTCATCAAAACGCGCAAGAACACAGTCAAAAACAAAAGCAAGCTCAGCAAGACATTCAATCATCAATAAATACTATTTCACCGGCTTTTGAACTTATTACCTTAGGTGACACGGGCGGTATTGAAGATGGAAACCTAAGTTCGTTTTTATTGCGCAGCGTAGAAGATGAGAACTTTATTAGCTTAGACGCAGGCTCTTTAGTGAACGGCATTAACGTGGCGCTTGAAAACAAAGCTTTTGATAGCTTAACTACCACACCAGACCCTTCGTTAAACCCAAACGGTAATATTCTGCATCATCATGTTAAAGCTTACTTACTTAGCCATGGTCACCTCGATCACGTCGTTGGACTTTTAATTGCATCCCCTGATGACAGCAGTAAGCCTATTTATGCGCTTTCGTCGGTAAATCAAACCATGAGCGATACTTATTTTAACTGGCAGGCATGGGCCAATTTCACCAACCGTGGTATCGCGCCAATGTTAAATAAGTACGAGGTTATCGACTTAACGCCTCAGAAAACGGTAGAAATTAAAGACACAGCACTTAGCGTTACGGCGTTTAGTTTAAGCCATCCATTAGAGTCCACCGCATTTGTGATTGAGCATAATAACGATATGTTTGTGTATTTTGGTGATACCGGGCCTGATGAAGTAGAAAAGCAAGGAAAGCTAGATGCAGTGTGGCGTTATCTCGCAAAGCAAATGCAGCATAAAACCCTTCGCGGTATTTCCATTGAAGTCTCGTTCGACAACACACGGCCTGATAATCTGTTATTTGGCCACCTTACGCCTAAATGGTTGATGCAAGAACTCACAACGTTTCATGCATTGGTAGAAGACAAAGAACAACTTAGCAATATGAAGGTTATCATCAGCCACATAAAATACAGCTTAAAGCGAGGCACAGATCCGCGAGCAGTTATTGCACAGGAATTAGAAAGTGCTAATGCACTAGGCTTTAACTTTATATTAGCGAAACAAGGGCAAGTGCTAGCGTTATAAAATGATTTTTTGACTAAATGGTCAATATTTTTATGGAGAGCATTGTTGTTTCAGTTCTAACTCGGTATAAAAGAGTATTACTAGCACCTAGGTCTAAGAATTGAATCGACTTTTACTTACCGCAATAGGGTTCATTAGCTACATGATAATGTCGGGTTTACTCACCCAAATTGGCGTTATTTTGAATGCGGTATCGTCTTCGCTAAATGCCACGCCAGCGGCAACCGTCGGCGTGTTTTCATGGCTAACTGGTGGCGCACTGTGCGGTACATTCGCATCACTATTCTTGTACGCTCGCCATTCGCTAAAGCAAGTACTTATTGCTAATTACACGCTATTTTTGGCGATCATGCTGGTATTGGTCGTCGTGGCGCCTACTTCCTATTGGCCGCTTGCAATAGTGCTTTGGGGGCTTGGTGTAGGCTGTGGTTGTGGGCTTGCTGGTGGGGCAGTCATTTTATCCAAGATTTATCATGAAGCAAAAAGAGCTTCGGCATTTTTAGCCACCGACTGCGCGTTCAGTGCTGCGGGGTTTATCTTTCCTTCTTTAGCTGCCGTAATCATTGCCGAGCAAGTAGATTGGGTTTATAGCTTTGGGGTTGTGGGGGCGTTGGCACTAGTACTTTGGGCAACCTTATTTTTTGTTCGCTTTCCTGCCACTGAGGCAGACGATACTAACGCGGCATCGGCATTGTCACAATTTAAACGGGTATTAACCCCTAGGGTGTGTTTAATTGCCGTGGGCGTTTGTACTTATTTAATGGCCCAAACTACTTTTCTTACTTGGTCTCCAAATTACTTACAACACACGTTCGGGGTAAGCGAAAAAATATCGGCGCAGGCCGTTGGGAATTATTGGGGTATGTCTATTTTCGGATTAATTACCGCAGCTATTTTTGTGAATAAAATTCCGCAGCGCTCGTTATTGATGTTGGTAACCGTGTTAGCAAGCCTGATCACTTTCACATTTATGTTAGCTTCCTCTGCGGAGTGGTTTCTCTTAACCAGTTACCTATTTGGGTTAACCACTACCTGCATATATAAAATTGCGATATCTGTTGGTTCTCAGCAGCTAACTTCAGCGCCCGCTGTGCTCGTCACCTTTTTATTATTCAGTGGCAACGTAGGCAGTACAATTGCACCCATGTTATCTGGTTGGGTGGTGCAGCTATTTGGCGTACAAAGCGCGATTATTATGACATGGGTTGGCTACACCTTTGTGGCGCTTGTGTTTGGTTTTTGTTTATTTTTGGAAAAACGTGAGCTGCGTGCCCACGCGTAAGGAATTAAAAATGGAAAAGATTATTTTTGATACCGATCCAGGTATTGATGACGCTATGGCGATTTTGTTTGCACAGGCAAGCGCCGATATTGATTTGGTGGCCATTACTACAGGCTTCGGTAATGCGAATATCGACACCGCCACGCGTAATGCCTTGTACCTTAAAAAGCGCTTTAATTTAAGCGCAGATGTGGCCCGTGGTGCAAAAGAACCATTAGTCATTCCGGTAGACGAGCCTGCCGATTTTGTACATGGCGATAACGGCTTGGGCAACGTCGATATTGATGAAACCGACTTACCAAGTGAAGTGTCACTTGCCGCTCACGATTATATTATCGAGAAGGTGAAAGCAAACCCCGGTGAAATCACGTTAGTAGCCGTTGGCCGTATGACTAACTTAGCGTTGGCACTTCGAAAATGTCCTGAGATTATTAATTTAGTGAAGCGTGTGGTGATCATGGGCGGTGCATTTGGTTACCATGGTAATACAGGAAACGTGAGCCCCTTTGCTGAAGCCAATATTATTGGCGACCCTCATGCCGCCGACGAAGTCCTTACCGCTGACTGGTCGGTAACCGCAGTGGGGCTTGATGTCACTAAAAAGGTGATAATGAGTAACGACTACTTAGCAAGCCTTGCTGAGTGTTCGCCTAAATATGGGTCTTTCATTTATGATATCACTCGCTTTTATGCCAATTTCCATCAAGAAACAGACCAAGTTGATGGCATATACGTGCACGATTCATCAGCGATTATGCAGGTGATTGCGCCACAATTGTTTGAAACGGTAGAGGGGCCAATTCGTGTGATCACAGAAGGGCCTGCCATAGGTCATACTATGCAAAAAACGGTAGCAAAGCGTTTCCCTATCGACGAGTGGGCCAATTATCCTGCGCAATCGGTTTGTTCAGATGTGGATGTAGATGCCTATTTGGCCAAGTATAAAGATATACTTAGCCAAGCGGCTTTTGACTAACGGGTTGCTAAGTTACTAAATTAACTGACAAGTTTCGCCGCCACTGCACGGTGGCGCGCCATTAGCGTTTGGGTATCTAACCCAATAATTTGCCCTGCTTTTACCCGCCATTTTCCGCCAATCATTACCTGTTCGGCTTTATCTGCTCCGCATAACAATAGTGCAGATATAGGGTCGTGACTGCCACTAAAACGCAGCTCATCGAGTTTGAAAAAGGCAAGGTCGGCTTGTTTGCCCACGGCAATTTCGCCTATGTCACTGCGGCCTATAAGCGATGCAGAACCCTTAGTCGCCCAGCCTAGAATTAACTCTGGGGTGATTTTTGCTGCACCATACTTTAAGCGCTGTAAGTAAAGTGCTTGGCGGGCTTCGTACATCATATTCGATGCATCGTTAGAGGCTGAACCATCTACACCCAAGCCAATGGGGGCACCCGCTTCAATCAGTTCAAGGGTAGGGCACATGCCGGAGGCTAAGCGCATGTTTGAAACCGGACAATGCGTTATGCCTGTGCCCGCTGCGCCCAAGCGGCGAATTTCATCTTTGTTAAAATGAATACCATGAGCCAACCATGTTCTATCGCTTAACCAGCCCACACTTTCTAAGTAATCGACGGTGCGCATGCCAAACATCTTCAAACAGAAGTCTTCTTCATCTAAGGTTTCAGCGAGATGAGTATGCAAACGTACATCTTCGTCTATTGCCATTTGCGCGCTGTCGGCCATAATTTCCCTAGTAACCGAAAACGGAGAGCAGGGCGCTAGAGCTATTTGCATCCACGCGCCGTCACCACGTTCATGGTAGGTTTCTATTAGCCGTTGGCTGTCTTTTAGTATTGCATCACCACTTTGCACCGTGTGCCTAGGGGGCAGTCCACCTTCATCTTCACCCAAGCTCATGGAGCCTCGAGTAAGAAGGGCGCGCATGCCCATACGCTTTACCGAGTCTACTTGCACATCTATGGCATCTTCCATACCGGTTGGGAACAAATAGTGATGATCGGTCGTGGTAGTACATCCAGACAGCAACAATTCAGCTAACGCCACATCGCAGGCTAGCGACAACGCATCGGGGGTAAGCTTTGCCCAAACTGGGTATAAGGTTTTAAGCCATGGAAATAGCGGCTGATTGACCACAGGCGCCCATGCGCGGGTGAGGGTTTGGTAAAAGTGGTGGTGAGTATTAATAAGCCCCGGAAGCATAACCAATTGAGAGGCATCTTCTGTTGCATCGATAGGCGTTACTGGTGTTTTTCCCGCCCCTACAAGCTCAACAATTTTATTGTCTTGCACCACAATGCCGCCTGCAGCATCGAGCTCGTTGCCGGTGAAAACGGCTTGCGGGTTTTTAATCCAAAGTGATTTAGATTTAGATGAAGGTTTAACTTGAGGCTTATCTTGAGGCTTAAATAAGGACGACAATTCAGACATAACTTGGCTCCATAAAATAATAAAATTAAAGATGCCAGCTCAGTTATGCCCTGTCTGCTGATCCAGGGAGCGTTTGTTTTACAAGTCTTTGCTAATTAACACTGCTAATAAACAAAGACTATTAACGATTAACGCAATATAGGATTGTAATGCTAATGCATTTTAGGTTCGATTTAAAGCCCTTCTACGAAGGGAGGATTGTACTGTTGTGGTATTACGCTAAACTTCATTTTAGCTGTTACATTAAAAGCAGCAGCCTAATGGAGAGATGGAAACCACATGCCTGACAATAAATTTAGACTAGTTACTCGAAGCGACTTTGACGGATTAGTTTGTGCCGTTCTTTTGAAAGACTTAGGTCTCATCGATGATATTTTATTTGTGCATCCAAAAGATATGCAAGACGGTAAAATAGATATTACCGAAAGTGATATAACCACTAATCTGCCTTATGTGGCAGGCTGTCACATCGCGTTCGACCATCATCTCAGTGAAACAGTGCGAAACGCGAGTGATATTAAAAATCATGTTATCGACCCTGATGCGCCTTCTGCTGCGCGAGTGGTATACGACTATTATGGCGGCGCAGAAAAGTTTCCTAATATCTCCCTTGAAATGATGGAGGCCGTAGACAAAGGTGATGCCGCGCAGTTTTCCGAGGAAGAAATATTAGAGCCAACCGATTGGGTATTGATGAACTTCATTATGGATGCGCGTACTGGTTTAGGTCGTTTCCGTGATTTCAAAATTTCGAATTATCAGCTAATGATGAAATTGATTGATGCTTGTAAAGACAAGAGCATTGAAGACATTCTGGAAATAGAAGATGTTGCCGAGCGTGTTGCTTTGTATCACGAGCACAATGAGCTAGCGAAAGTGCAATTGGCTAAATGTGCAACTGTTCACAAGAACCTTGTTGTGCTTGATTTAACAGAAGAAGAAACCATTTACGCTACAAATCGCTTTGTTATTTATGCCATGTACTCCGACTGTAATATCTCTATTCATAAAATGTGGGGTATTAAGAAGCAAAATGTGGTTTTCGCTATTGGTAAATCAATCACGAACCGTACTTCAAACACGAACGTAGGTGAACTATGCCTTAAGTATGGAGGTGGTGGTCATTTGAACGCCGGTACGTGCCAAGTAGAAAGCAGTAGAGCGGAAGCCGTTCTAGACGAGATAATTGACACTATCACGTCTGATGGTTAATCCATACCAATAAAAGTACGCTGGGGGGGTTGTTAAAAATCATTGGTAACGCACCCTGGCTTTCCCCTCGAATACATATCTATAAAAACAAACAATCCAATATCTGGTTAGCGCTTATTGCATACCTATCTTGCTGTGTTTACTCTATTTTAACAATTGAGCGTAATGACTAAAATAGGAAGTAAGTATGAACTTTGCTGAATTTGCTGCATCACGTAAGAGCGTACGTGGTTTTACGAAACAAGCTGTTACTAAAGAAACCGTTGATGCCATAATTAACGCAGCAAAATGGGCCCCTTCGTCTTACAACACCCAAACGTGGAAAATACATGCGGTATCGGGTGACGTGCTTGATAAAATTCGTGAAGGTAATACAGAGAGAACATTAGCCGGTACGCCTTACGTGAGAGACTTCCCGTACAAGGAGGATTATGACGGCGTTCATAAACAGCGCCAGCGTGAAGTTGCCATGCAGTTATTTGATGTAATGGGTATAGCCAGAGAAGACAAAGAAAAACGTATGGACTGGATGATGCGTGGCTTTCGCCAGTTCGATGCGCCTGTATCGCTCGTATTAACTTACGATAAAGCTCTAGAGCCTGCAGGTATCACGCAATTTGGTTTAGGCTCTCTAGCTTACGGTATTGTATTAGCCGCGTGGGATTTAGGGCTTGGTTGCGTAATTAACGGTCAAGGCATAATGCAGTCTGATGTAGTGCACAAACATGCGCAAATACCAGACTCTGAGGCCATTATGATTTGTATTGCGCTAGGTTACCCTGATGAAAACTTTGCTGCTAACGAGGTAAGGTCGGTACGTGCCGACAATGAAGAGTTCGTCACGTACCACGGTTTTTAGTTCTAAATTAAACTTAAATTACGTCTCTAGCTAATCTTTGACGGCTAGCAATTGACGGGTAGCAATTGTTGGTAAGTAATCGGCGGTTAATCTTCGTTAGTAATCACACCGTAGGCCGCCGTTCCCCATAAAGGCACGGTTGATAAGCTATGTTTATAACTTCCTGATGTTTCTTTTGTAGAATACGAAAGATACATCAAGGTTTGTGACTTGGCGTCAAAAATGCGTCTCACTTTCATATTCTTAAAGAAAATACTTTTCGACTTTCTGAAAATAATATCGCCTGAATCTGACTTATCGATATCTCTGAGCATTTGCGCGGTAATTTCACCGGTTTGACGGCAAGCGATAGAGCTATCGGAAGGATCAGACACATCTAAATTCGCTTCAATGCTAGAGATGTGGCAAGTTACGCCCGTAACGATAGGGTCTTGCATGGCATCTAATTTAATATCTTTAGTGGTGAATACGCCTAACGACACATCTCCCACTTCGTTATCACTGCACGCGGCTAAGCTGGCTGCTGCGACCATCACGGCAATTATCTTTTTCATTTTTCTATCCTTTTAAAGCACGTTCTAATAGTGCGTCTACCCCTAATACGGTAATCACTTAAAAATCGATTTTTATCCCCAAATGACACAGGCACTCTAGCATAGATGGTGCATAGTTTTATTGGCTCACTTAAGCTTATTCACAACTAACTCGGCGACTTGATCGCAAAAGTCGAAACCGGAATAGTCTGGATTAAACCCACTAATATAGGGTACTGCCATAATAAAATAACGTTCATCCACGCTGCCGTTCGCTAGAAGGGGCTGAAAATCATCATTAATAGCAAAACCACCTGTTTCTAAATAGTATTCATTGTCGGAACCTTTGCATACGCTATTAGGGTTGTCTGCTAAATGCTTTTTACCTTGGTGCTTGTCTTTAAACCGTACTTTAGCGACCAATGGCTCGGCATCTGCAAACATAGATTTAAAGGGAAATTCGTCTATTGGCAGCGACTTCTGCCCAGTGCAATCGATAAAAGTTTTATATGTGTTTTCAGCAGGCTTGTTATCCTCGTCCTTAAAATGAAATTGAAAATCGCCATCGCCATCGCCTTCAATTTCAAGGTGACTACTGCTATCTACAGCAACAATATCGAGTACGCCACTATCGTGCAGGGCAAGTAATTGAGAAGCGGATGATTGCGGAATGTTCGCAATCATAAGGCCAATGAGTGGTAAAAGGTGATTGCGTAGTCGTAGGGTATCTTCTGCGCTAAAATACTTAGCGGGGTGGTTCATCGTGAAGCTTAACAATGCGAGGGCTTCTTTCCATTCTAAGGTGTGCGTTTGTTTAATCGACTGCTCAGCTTGCAGGTACTCAATTTTAAATAAGGTGAAGGGCTCATACGCTTTACGAGACTCAAGCATCCATTGGCAAAACGCTTCTACATTCATGTCTTCGATTTTCTGATGAAAGTGAGGGGCGCGTTTTTTTAATGTCGCTTTGAAGTTTCGCTCAAAAATAAAGTCTAAACTTAAGAAACCATCGTTATCAGCCCTATGTTGAGCAATTTCTTGCTCGCTTAGCATGCCTTCATCAGACACTAGTGGGTCGTCTAAGTGAAAGCGAATATTCGGCAGTAAGCCCGCTAAAGAGTGCATGATTATCTTGAAATCTGGTACGTCGTCGAATAAACGATATTTTAGTTGGTTATCAGATTGATAAAACTCACCATTAGCTTCGCTTAATGTACGAATTGCATCAATAGCGGTAAGGGAACTGCCTTTAAGCGCTATTGTATGGTTATATTTTTGCTGCAACTTAGTGGGCGGGTAGGGAGAATCAAAATACCCTTTTACTTTACCTTCGTGGGTCTTGGGCCAAATATGGCCAGTGCAGATCACCACGTTATCGAATCCTGTTACCCATCCACTGTCAGTTAATATGTTAGTGCCAGTATGACTGTCGGTGTTTGTAAGCTCAGGGCTGTTTTGACGCTCATGGCTGTTATTACGCTCAAGGCTGCCTACACGCTCAGGGCTATTATTACGCTCAAGGCTACTTTCATCTGCAGTGCTGGGTTTAATGTCCAAAATGTTGCACTGAAGATGCACGTTCACGTGTATCCCTGCTGAACGGCATTTGCCAATTAGTTCACAAAATTGGGCCTGTAAATATTCCCCAAAGAGCAATCGGGGTACCACGTGTTTTTCATGTAGTTTAGTTTTTACAATTTGATATTCCGCGAGGTGCTCGGAGCTTTGTTGGCGCAGCCATTCAAGTAGTGTTTCATCAAACGGAGCCAGCTCATCAGATGAAATGTTGGTAATATGTTCCCACGACGCCCCATCTTTACTATAAGGCATGCCTTTGCCAAGGGCGGTATTTCGCTCAAAGATATCGAAGGTTAAACGAGGAGGTGCTCTGCCATTTACACTCTCGGCATCATCAAGCTGCTTGTCAAAAAAGCGCAATACTTTTTTTAGAATAGAAAGGGCGCTGGGGCCGCCACCAATTAACGCAATCCTTGTTTTTGTCATCATTATCCTGCCCGTAATAAAGCACGCTATTTATTAGAAATATATTATCTCCACGGTGTTGTCGAGCCTATACTTCAAGCACGTAACGCAGGCTATTCACATTGGCAAACACGGGGAATAAGTTAGCTAGTCATCATAAATAAGCAGGTTATATGCCTTATTTTCAAGCTGCATTGCACTGGTTTTTTACTCGGCTGTAGGGGGCAGGTTAGACAGTACTGGTTTATATCAGGATTGAATCTGGTTCAACGTTCTATATCGAATAGTTGGCGGATTATACGCGGTGGATTACTGATTTATCGGCAACGCAATTGCAACGCTTAAGCCACCATCGGCAGGGCGAGTCATTTGTAATCTTCCACCATGTTTTTCAATGGCTTTTTTCGCAATGCTCAGCCCTAGTCCGAACCCTGATGTATGCATTTGGTTGCCTGCACGGTAGAAAGGTTGAAGCAACTTTTCTATTTCATCACTATCAACGCCAGGGCCATGGTCGCGCACGGTAATTACAGCCATGTTATTCTGCTTTTCCGTGCTCACCTCAACCAATTCACCGCGAGATGAATATTTGCAGGCATTGCCGATAATATTTTCCAGTGCTTGATGAAGGGCTTCTGCATAACCTGAAATTGTTACATTTGGCTCGCAGTTAAGGGTTAGAGGAATGCCCGGGTAGTGCACTGCCATATCGTCGGCTATACGTTCGCACAGGGCATTAATATCGCAAGCTTCTGGGGTTGGCTTACCTTTTTCTAACTTTGAATAATCCAATATTTGTTGAATAAGTGCATCCATACGAACGCAATCATTATGAATTTGCTTCACATGGCGACTATCAGGCGTGTGCTGCTCTATAATGGCTGCTGATGCTTGCAAACGAGCCAGCGGCGCGCGAAGTTCATGGGAGACATCATGCAACAGTTGTTGCTGATTCGTGGCAGCTTGATGCGTTTTATTGACCATAAAGCTAATATCAGCGGCTAAGTCGCCTAGTTCATCACCACGAGTCAGAATGGCTCTAGGCAGCGTGGCAACTTCTTGTTGGTTGGCATAACGTCGACTAAACGCACCTAGGTAGTTAATAGGGCGTACGATGCCCCAACTTAATAGCGCACTGACAATGGCTGAGGCAATAAAGATAAAAACGAACTGCAGAGATTGAAACCGGTAAAGTACTTGTTTATAGATGCGAGGCGCTTCTGGCAATCGGGTTTCTACCCGGTAGGGCAGTGCAGATAGGCCATAAACTAATTTTACTGTGCGATCCCGTTGAGGCACTTTGTTCATACGATAATGATAGATGGTTCTACCCGTGTTATCCGATATCTGCATAGCAATGAGATCGCCACGATGTCTGACATTATGGCTTATCCAATCTTTTATTTTCCCTTTAGGGACATTACCGTTTGCAAGGTCTTGCTCGTAACGCCACACAATGCGTTCGGCTTGGCTAAGTACACCATTAAAATAACGTTGGTTGTATTCATCAGAAGTGTATTTACTAATCAGTACATATCCTGTGGCAGTCATCACGAGTAGGCTAGCTAACCAGAACGTAAGGAATATTCGCCAAAACAGGCGTTTGAACCCAAACGTTTGTTTTATTGAATGCCAAACCTCTGAACGCTTCATGCTATACCTTACTGTTGCGTTGGTGGGGTAAGCATTTGATAACCCACGCCACGAACCGACTTAATCACGTCGTTTATACCTACCGCAGTCAGCTTCTGGCGTATTCGGCTTACGTGTACATCCATCGCGCGGTCGTAGGCTTCAAGTGGCCGATTAAGCACTTCTTCTGTCATTTCTTGTTTAGTAATGGTTTGTCCAACGCGTTCCATTAACAAGCTTAGCGCATTGAACTCTGCGCCAGTTAAAGGCAGAGGGGTGTTGTCTACTAACGCCGTTCTAGCGCCGCTATCAAGTACAATACCGTGAAGTTGAGCATGCACAACCGCTTGGGTTGGCGCATTGCCATTTTGGGTCCGGCGAATAATGGCGCGAATACGCGCGCCGAGTTCCCGTGGGTTACAAGGCTTCGCTAGGTAATCATCCGCCCCCATTTCTAAGCCAAGAATTCTATCTATGTCATCACCACGGCCCGTAAGCATGAGAATAGGCGTTTGCTTTTTTGCGCGAACATTACGCAGTACATCAAGGCCTGACATGCCGGGCATCATAATATCTAATACTACCGTATCGAACTCATCGCTTTGCAATAGGCGGGTAACGGCGGCATCGCCACTATTTAAGGTTTCAACTGCAAAGCCGTCGGTCTGCAGGAATTCACTGAGTAGCGCGCAGAGTTTTGCGTCGTCATCTACCAGTAAGATTTTGTATTTTTCATTTTCCATAAAATAGAGCTTAACCGTTTTATTTTGAGGGCTTTTCAACTTTACCGAACTTTACACTAGCTTAACCCTACTTATCGAATCGTTTATGCATACTTAGCTTCGTTGATGAAACAAAACGTTTCCACCATGTCATGCAGCATCATGACCAAAACAAGTAGGAATATTAAGATGAAAAAATTAATTGCCGGTGTTTTATTGAGTGCATGTATCGCCACTACTGCTTATGCAGGTGGTAAACATTCTGATGATCGTAAAGGTCCCGACTTCTTCCCCATACACAAAATGACGAAAGTGCTAGATTTAACTGACGAGCAACAAGATGCACTAAAAGCATTAAAAGCTGAACTTAAAGCGGAGCGTAAAGCAAACCGCCCAGAGAAAGGTAGTGAAGACTCGTTCAGAGCGCAATTTAAGGCACTCGATCCGTCAGACGCTAATTACGAGCAAGACCTAAATGAACTTGCAAACCTAAAAGCCGAAAAAGCGAAAGCACGTTTCCTTAAAATGGCCGATGTACGTGTCAAGGTAAGTGAAATTCTAACTGACGAACAGCTAGAAAAGTTCGAGTCGATGAAAGAAAAGCGTGGCAAGCGTGGTGAGCGCGGCGACCGTGGTGACAAGAGAGAAAGAAACAGTTAGTCGTATTATAGACTTTGTTTTTAATAAAAGCCCCCGCAGTTGGAAAGTCCAACGAGCGGGGGCTATTTTGTTGACTATTACTGTTTTATGTTCAGCAAAACTCGCCTTGGTGTTCTTTATTATTGCGAGTTACTAGGTTGTTGAACTTGCGCGTAGGTAAAAATAGATGAAGGCGCTTTGGCAACCTTTTCTAGTGCCTTTCGGTCTGTGCTTGATGGAATAGACGTTACTCCCATCCATGTGTTGCGGCGATTATTTTTCGCGCCATAAAGCGCGGTATCTGCAAACCCTATTGTGGTTTGCCAATCAAAAATATTGTAGTGCTGCTGAGAAAGCGGGTATGCAGCATAGCCAATTGAACAGGTGACGTGTTTGCGTGTTTCTTCTGTAATTTGGAAAGTAGTCGAACCCACAATATCCACCGCTCGCTCTGCCAACACGCAAGCTTCTTCTCTAGGCGTGTTATGGACGACGACTAAAAACTCTTCACCACCCCAGCGAATAAGGTAATCAGTCTCACGAAATATATGCTTTAAGCGTTTTTGTGTTTCAATTAGAACCTTGTCACCAGCCTGATGACCATAAGTATCGTTAATGTTTTTAAAGTGGTCTAAATCGACAACGAAGAATAATATATCGTAGTCGTTATTGGGAACAGTGTACGTTTGATCGCAGTTATCGTAATAACGCTGCACTAGGGCAATATCGCGCTCAATATGTTGTGTTAGATAGCGCCTGTTGTGCAACCCAGTCAGCGGGTCAGTCAAGCTGGCCTCTTTGAGCGCGGCGGCTTGTTCACTGAGTTGCTTATTGGCTGTCAATAACTCAGCGGTTCTTGCGTTCACGAGTTTTTCTAAAAATGCTTGACGGTGTCTGTGGTGTTTTACCCCTAGTAAATGGCCTATGTACACAGCGACACATAAAAATAAAATAGCGGCAAATTTTGCTAGCGGGGTTTGATACCACGCTGGCAAAACAACTAACTGTCGATGCAATGCGTTTTTTTCCCACGTGATCCCATCGTAAGAGTACTCAATTTGCAAAGTATAGTCGCCAGGTTGTGGCATAGTAATGACGGCTAAACGTTGCTCAGCATTTGCTTGAACCCAGTTTCCATCTAATCCCAATACGCGATAGCGATAGTGAGTATGTTCAGGGGTAAGGTAATCAAGCGCCGCAAATTCGAAGGTTATTCGTTTTATCAGCGGAGGAACTGTCAAATCAGTCGCGATTAGCCCTAGCGATTCGATGCTATCGTCATGGTGAACCACAGTAACATCAGTGAGCAAAATCGGCACAGACGACTTCGAAAACGTAAAGTTAGCACTGTCAATAATGGTTAAGCCGTTGATGCCTCCAAAAACAATGTCGTTCTCATCTGTCGTTGCAGCTGCTGAATGTGCATAAGGCGCATTCACCACGCTTGGTGCAGCGACTGCGTGACTGACAACAAAAGTATGGCGATTTATTGCCGCAATGCCCTGTGTAGTACTTACCCAAATATGATCTTCGCTTTCTCCCGCGATAGCAGCAATATTATCGCCTGGTAAGCCACTAGAGCTCTCTATTTGAATCCAGTCGGCTTTGTTAGGGTTAACAAATAAACCTGCAGAGCCTGTACCAACCCAAAGGTAACCTTTATCGTCAACGAATAAGCTAGATATATATTGTTGTTTTAGAATGGGATGAGCAACGTGAGTTGTAGCCAAGTTGATAGTTCGATCCATTCGAATATCGCCTTCGACCAATCCTTGCCACGTACCAATCCATAAGCGATTCTCATCAATGGCCAATGAGGCGATACGTCTCTCGGTAATACTGTCAGCAAATTCAATTTGTTTTTCTGTAGCGTTGTGCTGCACCCATAAGCCGTCTGTGCCGCCTAGCCACAAACTCGTCCCTGTCGATAAAAAGGCAGTGGTAAATGTTGTAGGGCTACGTGCTGAAACCGCCAACGGTCGGCCTTGTTTAGTGACACGGTCAACTTTCACTGTTGCAAAGTTGCTTGACGCATATACATCACCATTTTTAGAGACATGCAAGGTTTCAACGGGGTTTTCTGAAGTTTCCCAAAGCGGTTCTGTTTTGCCGTTTACTGGTGACAGTATTTCAATACCAGCATTACCAGAACCGACGAACAGTTCGCCATGATGAGACTGTACCGAATGTACTTTTCGGTAACTCAAGCTTTTATCAATATTTGCACCACCAAATATATTGATTATTGAATGGTTATTCGCATCGAAAATATTCAGTGTGTGCCCAGCGCCAATCCACACTAGCCCCTTGCTATCGGTAAAGGTAAACCAGATATTGTCGTCAGCAAGCGAGGCTGGTTGAAGTGGATTGTGCGAAAACTGGCGGGTTTCGTGAGTCTTAATATTCACTTCTATCAACCCTTGCCCAAAAGTGCCAAGCAGCAGCAAATCAGGTTTTATTTCGCTCATTGTGAAAAGCCAAGGCAATGTCGTGCTACCAATCGCTAATTGGCGAAACGGTGCATCCACATTTTTGACGAACAAGCCTTTGTCGGCGGTGCCTACGACGAGTGAGCCTGAAGCGGTCGAAAGAATACTACTGATACGGGGTTGTTTATCACTACCAACTTCTACTAGTTGCGGAGCATGTTTTATGCCGCTACTTGCGATATCAACAAGCGGAAAATGAAACAGCCCATGTTGAGAGCCAACCCACAACTGGTGCTTGTTATCTACATGAAGAGCATGGATCCTCGCTTTATTAGGTAGTTCAAATCTCAATAGTTTTTTCGTTGCATCATTAAAAATGAACAAGGCTCTATCTGATGTAAAAGTGAAAATATTATTATTGGCAACCGAGGTGACGTTAAGGTGGAGTATCGATACATCCGAAAGTAAACTTTGTTCATAAGCAATGAGTTGAAGTTTTCCTTGGTGTAAACGGTAGAGACCTTGTTGAGTACCTACCCATACTTCGCCATTGTTTGTAGCAAAGGTGGCTTGAATTTGAGGCGATGGCGTATCGCTTTGCTTATTTTCAAATGTTACCGCTTTCAACGACTGGGAATCCCATCGCCATAACCCTTTGGAATCAACAAACCAAATAAACCCGTCTTTAGTTTCCAATACCGAAAGGATAGGGCCGTCAATGAGTGAAGTCTCGGCTAGAGGCGTGTAAAACGTAGGCTGATGAAGCGTATGCCAGCTAGTGCTAGCTAAAGCAGGGATGCAGAAAAATAATGGCAACACTGATAAAGTGCGAAACAGATTAAAAACTCTAGTTAACAAAGTAGCGTACCACGTTAATCGTTAGTATTAACCCAATGCATACTGATGCACTAAATCTCTTTTGTACTTTGAGAATAAAGCGTTGTTATTCGTGTTGCAACGAGAAACAGGCGGCAGCAGTATTAATATAGACTTCATTGAATAAGCGCTTGTTTGCGTAAAGATTACACATCACCAGTTAAATCGTTACACCTATTCAAAGGCAACGGTAACGCTTAAATTATCGAGATCCTATTAATGTTTGCTTTTCATGTGGTTATAGCGAATTAACCACTTATGGTGCAAATTATGCTGCTCTTAAAAGTAAGTTGTAATGCAAGCTCGCCTAACAATTGCACGGGTACGGGTACGGGTACGGGTACGGGTTTCATTAATACGAATTTTAAGCAGAGAAGGAGAACGCGATGAAAAAGCTTACGTTAACCGCTATGGTGGGTGCAATCTCACTAGCCTTAAGCGCAAATAGTTTCGCAGGCCATCATGAGGATGAAGGGAAAAAGATTATGATGAATAATCTGAAAACAGGCGAAGCTATCGGCAGCGTGATGGTAAGTAGTTACGACGATGACGGTGTGGTATTTACGCCAAAATTATCAGGGCTAACCCGAGGTATTCACGGCTTTCATATACATGAAAATGGCGACTGCTCTGCGGCGATGAAAGATGGCAAAAAGGTGCTAGGTGGTGCTGCAGGCGGGCATTTCGACCCTGAAAATACGGGTAGTCACAGTGTACCTTGGTCTGAAGAAGGTCATGAAGGTGATTTGCCAACCTTGTACGTTGATGAAAGTGGTAATGCGACTCAACCTGTGTTCGCACCAGAATTGGAGCTTGAAGACATCGAAGGGCGCGCCATTATGATTCATGCCGGTGGCGATAACTACTCTGATTCCCCAGCCAAACTTGGCGGTGGCGGCGAGCGAGTGGCTTGCGGCGTAATCGGTAAATAGATAGCCTCTAAGAGCAATATTAGTAACCAAAGCGGCAGGAATGCCGCTTTTTTTGTGTTTAAGTTCCTCACAACTATCAAAGCCGTTCAAACCTGAAAAAGGGGGAATAGCGAACTTGCGTTTTACCTCAATGCACTATTGAATACGGTAATACGCTTTTTAAGGAGATGTAAGGTGTTTACAGATAAGTTTGTGTCTACTGTGCTAAAGTCAATGTTAACTGTATTAATAGTAATAGTCTCAACCAATGCTACGAGTGCAGATGACATTTCAGATGTTGTGGGTGAAATTAGCGGTGAAGCATTGCTAGCACAGTATCCAGCCTTTATGGACGAATATAAGTCGTACCAACCTAGCGACGCTGAGATTAAAGCAGTATCTGCTTTAGAAGACGATACGCTAATCATACTATTTGGCGCATGGTGCCATGACAGTGAAAGGGAAGTGCCCCGACTATTAAAAACACTAGATGCTAGCGGGTTAGATGTACCTCAATTTACTTTATTCGCCGTTGATAGAAAAAAGAGCGACCCAGAGGGAGTGGCAGAAAAGCACGGGCTTAACTATACGCCTACCTTCATATTAATGCGCGATGGTGAAGAAATAGGGCGAGTAGTAGAACGTGCGGAAACCAGTTTAACCCAAGATTTACAGGTGCTGGCGTTAGCGGCCGAGTGAAGCAGCGGATAAAGAAGTAGTTGATAAGATGGTATTGAATAAAAGAAGCAGCAGGCCTCTGTTAGCCTGCTGACTTATCCACTAATTTTTTACAATCGCCTTGTTCAAGAGCTAGCCTTAAACCTTAGTTCAATAACCTAACCTAGTCGCTAATTCAAGAACCTGGTCAAAAGACCTAAGCCAAGAGTTAAACTCAGTAGCTATTAATTAATAACATGACGAAAACTGTTACTGGTTAAGCGTGTACTCAAGGGTGATTTTCGTATCTAAAAGCTGCGAAACTGGGCAGTTATCTTTTGCTTCCTGAGCAATTTTAGCAAATTCGTCTTCGGTAATACCCTCAACGCTCGCTTCTAGGCTCAACGCTGACTGACTAATCTCATAACCATCGTCTGTCTTGTCTAAACTAATTTTAGCCGTAGTGTTTAGTTCTCCGTCATCATAGCCTGCGCTTGATAATGCAAAAGATAAGGCCATGGTGAAGCAGCTAGCATGTGCCGCCCCTATGAGTTCTTCGGGGTTGGTGCCTTTGCCATCTTCAAATCGTGTATTAAATCCGTAGGGTTGATTAGATAATGTGCCTGTTTCGGTCGAAATACTGCCTTTGCCTTGTTTGCCTAAAGGTTTGTATGCCGCACTGCCTGATTTAACTATGCTCATTTGCTATTTCCTTACGTTTTTGACCAAACTGGTTATACAGTTTGAATTTTAAAAACGTAACGATGCAAGTGCTCTGCCGTTGTCACTAATTTTCTGCAAACCTAAGCCATGCAGGCGATAGCGTTATAATGCTGATAGTAAACGCCACGAGTGTCGTAAGTTAAATGTGGTGTCATCACGTTATGGTTACAGAGATACATGAAAATTTTACGTGCAATTATAATGTCACTGAAAATGAAAGTTTCTAAGGCTTAATCCGTTCTGTATTAGTGAGCCGTATATTTTGTCTTCGATAGTTAATTTTAAGGTTAATAATGAAATCTATTTTGCCCGCATTATTATTAAGCACTTTTATCGCTGCCCCAATTGCCAATGCTGACGAGACTGTTCTGGCTGGTGGGTGTTTCTGGTGCATGGAATCTGATTTTGAAAAATTAGAGGGGGTAACCGATGTGGTCTCGGGTTTTACCGGAGGAACCGCGCCCAATCCTACCTATAACGGCAGCCATAAGGGGCATTATGAAGCGGTGAAGATAACCTATGATGAAAGCAAGGTGTCGTATCGAGAGATACTCGACCATTACTGGGTGAATATCGACCCCTTCGATGCAAGAGGGCAATTTTGTGATAAAGGCCCTAGTTATTTAAGTGCCGTGTTTGTGGCTAGTGAAGAAGAACGTGCCATCGCACAAGACACTAAAAATGCGGTAAAGGCGCAATTTCCAAATCAAACAGTGGTTACGCCTATTTTAGATTCATCGACGTTTTATCCCATTAAAGGTGACGAGATAGGTCATCAGGATTTTTATAAAAAAAGCCCAGTGCGCTACAAATTATATCGCTGGAACTGCGGCCGCGATCAGCGCTTAGAAGAGATTTGGGGTGATAAATCAACAGGTGAGTCTTAATTGGTTTCGTGCGGTGATCATTATTGAGTGCCGCTGCAGTGGACTAAAACACAGGTCTGCTTTGTGTGGCATTATCCGATTTGTATTTTTATCTCGCTATTTTTTCTTTATAGTTAATTTTAAAAGACACATAAACGTTGTTTAACATTTAATAGCGATGAAATTATCAAAACGGCTGGAAGTTGTACATGAAGAAGTACGTTGTGGTTAAGCTTATCTTGCTGTGTCTGGGATTTTCATCTTACGTTAGTGTGGCTGAAAAAAGCCAGCTACCTATGCCGAAAGATGGCGATACACTGTTAACCACAGGTTCGAGCTATTTCCCTTATGTTGATAAGAAGGCGCAAGACGGTGGCTGGTCTGTTTCCTTAGTGAAAGCTATTTTCAAGCGTATGAATACCCCCATTTATATCGATTATTTACCGTGGCAGCGCGGTTACAAATGGGCGCTTGAAGGCAAGTACCAAGGTACATTTCCCTATGTTTATACCGACGAGCGGGCTAAGTCGTTTATTTACTCTAAAAAAATTAATTCAATTCCCGTACGTATTTACACCTCGAAAGAAATGAAAGTGAATACATTAGCTGACGTTACAGGGGCTCGCCTGTGTTTGCCCTATGGTCATAGCTTAAGTAGCGAACAGTCGGCGTTTATCAAAGCTTATAAACTTTCTGTTCAACGAGCGGCCGATGCAGGAGGGTGTATTGTTCAAGTATCGAAAGGCTGGGGCGAAGTAGGCTTTACTAACGGTTATCTGCAAGGCGATTACAATTCAGCGCTATTTGAAGTGTTAGATAGTGTGAATATTATCGATATTCCTGTAGCCACTATTCCGCTTTATTACATTGTCTCTAAAGAGCTTGAAAATGCGCAAGCGCACATCGATAAATTTAATGCAGCATTAGCGTTTATTGAACAGTCCGGCGAGCGCCGCCAAATAGATGCGCGGTTTGAAGCCATAGCCAATCAAAAATAGCACTGGTTGAAATACTGCAAGCAATTAGGCGCTGTCATTGCGCTTAATCAATGTAAATGTGCTTAATAGATAACCATATTAACTGGCGTAAACCGCTAACTAAATACTGCCTCAATTATCATCAGTTGACTGAAATTTATGACTATCTCCATGCTAATAGCGTGGTAAAGTGAGTTGAGATTTTGTTAAGGGTAGTATTAGGAAAGGAAGTTGGTATGGTCATCGATGGTGTAGTGCTAGCAGGTGGGATGTCAAGCCGAATGGGGGAGGATAAAGCACTTTTGAAACGTGACGAGCGCGATATGCTTACTTACACGGCAGACTTAGTTTCCTCATTACCTATTGAGTATTTATTGATTAGCCGCAATGAAGCGATCACTGCTAATTATCTGACTAATGAGGCTGATGACTGCGCTCAGAACTATAAAGTGGTCAATGATGTTGTGGCAGATATTGGGCCTCTGGGTGGGATATACTCTGTCGCTATTCAGAGCAACGCTGACGCATTGATTATCACGCCCGTTGATTTGCCACTGTTACGAAAAGAAGATTTAGAAGCGCTTATCAACAGAGGAACTAGCGCAAAACGTCCCGTCTATTATTCCCATCATTATCTACCCTTATTTTTGCCATTAACCATAGAGATTCGTCAGTACCTGGAAGATGTTGTTAAAGGAAAAGTGCCGCAGCGTTCGGTCAATACAATGTGTACAAATTTTGGTGCAATTGAAGTAACACCTAAAAAAAATTCGCGGTTAACCAATGTGAATACGCCAGCACAGTGGAATGCCGCAAAAAAATTGCTATTACTGGCCGGAAATTAACGACATTTCAACGAACATTACTTTCTTGTTAGTGTGTTTAATCATCAGCTGGCTTATTATTTAAGCGCGTAAACAAATCGCTTTTTGCCAAAGCGCATCAATTTCACCGAATTCAATATTGCTTGTTCAATACATTTAAGGGTTAATGCAATGCTTTGTACCTCTTTATCATCCGCTAAATCTTATATGCAGATAGCTGGCTTGTGCATTTGCTGCGTTGTCTTCTCTTTCTCGGTGAGTGCCGCTAATGCCAACGGTCAGGCTTCCACTGATGGTGAAGTTCGTCAGGAACCACTATCCCCCAGTTTGGTTGACGTTGAACGCTACCCTGAAGCAGATGTTACCCAACCAGTCCCTCAATTTAGTGCAGATGCAAGTTGGCCTACAATGCCGAAAACATTGATTATTGGTCAGGTGCCGGGGTTGTCTGTAGATAAAAACGATAACGTGTGGATACTACATCGACCAAATTCACTGAGTAAGCTTGATGTAGGGCTTTCCAACAAGATGGGACTGTGCTGTGAAGCTGCCCCTCACGTCTTACAATTCTCTGCGCAAGGCGACTTACTGAAAGCGTGGGGCGGGCCTGAAATATCACCTTCAATAAACGGCGAAAACCAGTGGCCAGCAACAGTCCATGGACTTTATGTGGATGAAGAAAGCACGGTGTGGTTAGGCGGCAATGGCGATGGCGATCATGTGGTGCTTAACTTCACTGAAAATGGGGAATTTATACGCCAGTTTGGCACTCGCGGGAAAACCGACGGCAACTTAAGTAAATCAATGTTAGGTAATCCTGCCGACATTTTTCATAACACCCTGACTAACAAAGTTTTTATTGCCGACGGGTATATTAATAAACGCGTGGCGGCGTTTAACACAGATGCCAACGAGTTTGACCAACTATGGGGTGCGTACGGCACTGCACCCGGCGGCGGTACGCGAGAAGGCGCGTTCGATGTTTCTCAAGCTACCGCCAATGCCGGTGCTACCAGCACACAAGCGCAAAATTTTGGCGACATTGTGCATTGTGTAACCCTAGCAACTGACGGCAGAATATATGTGTGCGATAGACGGAATAATCGGATTCAAGTATTCAAAGCTGATGAGAGTGGCACGGTTAATTTCGTGCAAGACGTGATAGTGGCTGGCGAAACCGGCGGCTTAGGTACAGCTTCTGACATCGCATTTTCGCCAGACAATAAATACATGTACGTGGCCGATATGATGAATGGTCGCATTTGGATTTTATTACACGAAAACTATCAAGTGTTGGGAAGTTTTGGTCGTCCTGGCCGCTACCCTGGTCAGTTTACTTGGTTACATAGTGTGGTAGCTGACAGCAAGGGTAATCTGTACACCTCGGAAGTCAGTACAGGCCGACGAGTACAAAAATTTGTATTAACAGGCTTTGAGAATAATCAATAGCGCTAGGCAAATCGGCTAAGTAAAAAAGTTGAACAATAGCGGTAAGCACCAGAACTAGACACCAAAGCCAAGCCATAGAATAAGTCACAGCAATAAGGATAATAATGGTTCGACATAAAAGCGTTAAATCACACCATGTAAGAAGAAGGCTTAATGTAAGTTTGCGCCTTGGAGCTGGGGCATTAAATACAGTGCTAACTAATTCGGTGCGATTGAGTGAATGGTTATTAAGCCTATTACTATTAAGTACAGCGACCGCTGTATACGCTGATGTCGATATAAGTAGCCAAGGCGAAAGCAATATTGCAACCTTAAGCCAAAACGTAACCTTAAGCCAAAACGTAACCTTGAGCTCGGGTGCCAATGGGGTACTGGAAAAGCCTGGCTGCACCGTTAAAAACGATTCAAATGTTAATGTAAAAGGCGCAGTGCTGTTAATTCACGGTTGGGCAGGGCAAAAAGACGAAGTAGGCGACTTATATAAAGATTTGGCTCATCAGTTAAGTACGCATTGCATAGCCTCTGTTAGATTTGATGTTCGAGGTGAAGCTGAGCGTGAAGCAAGTAACTATACGTTGTCGAGTACCTTTAAAAGCCGCGTAGAAGATGCTCAGGCTGGGCTAGATTACTTGCAAGCGCAATACCCTAGTACACGACTGGTAGTGGTAGGGTTTAGTTTAGGGGGCGCGACAGCTATGGAGTTGGTCAGTACGCACCCTAAAGTTTTCGATGGTATGGTGTTATGGTCCACAGCGCTAAACCCAAATGAAATAGTCACGAATGCGCAGAACTATAAAGAAGTTCGACAAGCGTTAGAAGAGGGGCAGAGCACGTTAAAAAGCTGGGTTGATTTGACCCTGACCCGCAAGCACGTAGTGGGAATGTTAGGTTACAACCCTATTCGAAACTTAGGTGATTTTGAAGGGGAGTTATTAGCGATAAGAGGCTCGAACGACTATTTACCTGCCCATGAAAAAGTCATTTTTGAGGCGAGTAATGCGGTTCGTGAAGATGCCTATTACCTAGGTGGCGCCGATCATATATTCAACGTTTATGAGCCTGATACGAGCAAAAAAGAAGAAGTGCTGACTTTATCAGTTAACTGGATCAAGCAGCTACTTAATTAATGAAAGTTGTTTTTCAGACAAAGGCTGAAAACACAGTGCAGGAAAAAGCCGCCATGTTAAGTGTTACGGTTTAACAAAAATTCTATTAACGCGTTTTCAGGCAATGGTGTAGACCAGAAATAACCTTGCCCAATGTCGCAGCCAAGTGACAGGAGCTTTTGCAAGGTTTCTTCATCTTCAATCCCTTCCGCAACCGTCTTCAAGCCTAAACTGGCTGCCATATTGATAATCGCGCCTACCAGAGACTCATCGTGCTCAGAGAAACATAACGGGATAATAAAAGATCTATCTACTTTCAGCTTGGAGGCGTTAAAATTTCGAAGATAACCCAAGTTAGAATAACCAGTTCCAAAGTCATCAATGGCAATGGTAATGCCAAGCTCACTCAGTGACGCGAGCTGCTTTTGTATTTGCTCGGTTTCGTCAATCAATAAGGATTCGGTAAGCTCTAGTTCTAAGGCTTCAGGAGGTAAACTTGCTTCATACAATGCACTTTCTATAGTGCGTTGAATCTGGCCGTCTTTAAACTGCATCACCGATAAATTCACCGCCATGCGTATGTCATGATGACCTTGCTGGCGCAATTTGGCACAAAATTGGGTGGCTTGACGTATTACCCAGCTACCTAGTTCATTAATTAAGCCGCTACCTTCTGCCAAGGGGATGAATAGGTCCGGTGGGATCATACTGCCATCAGGTTGAGGCCAGCGTAATAGTGCTTCTAAGGTGTCAACTTTGCCACTTTTTAAATCTACAATGGGCTGGTAGTGCAGTTCGAATTGCTGTTCACTCAGCGCGGGGCGCAAGAGCTGTAGCATTTTAAACTTGTTTTCGCTGGCTTTGTCTAAGCTCTCATTGTAATGGTGATAGGTATTGCGGCCATCTTGTTTCGCTTTGTACATGGCGATATCGGCTTTACGGCACAACTGCTTAAAATCAGTGCCATCTCTAGGTGCGCTAGCTGTACCTAAAGAGGCTGAAACCGTTACCTGGGTTTGAAATATATCGAAAACAGATGCGCACTGCTCAATCAGAGAATTAGCGAGGGACGTCAATTCATTAGTTTGAGGGGTGATTGGGGCAATAACCAGAAATTCGTCACCGCCGAAGCGGATGAGATATTGTTTTGGCGACAAGATTGCAGTTAGCTGTTGGGTAAGTAGTTTAAGCAATTGATCGCCAGCTGCATGGCCTAAGGCATCGTTAATAGGCTTGAAATTATCTAAATCAATAAACAGAATTGCTAATGACAGCCCATTTTCTTCACACTCGCTTAGCGATAAGTTAAATAGGGTTTCACCATAAAGCCGGTTAGGTAAGTTTGTTAGGCTATCGTGGTGCGCTAAATGCTGAATTTGCGTGCGACTTTGGGCCACTTTTATATTTTCTCGCTGCAGAGATGTCATCAGATTTTTGATATCACGAACTAAAATGTAAACACTAAAACCCGTGACGATAAATATTACTAATGTAAAAATTAAATGCTCCCAGCTAAGCGACGGGATATTGGGGCTAATAACGCCTTGAAGTGATAACCCGACAATCAGAACACATTGCAAAATAACGAAAGAAAGTAGCGTTAAAAACAAGCCTACACCGCCTAAAATAGCAGCGAAAATTATCAGGGTGGGGTAACCCAAAATAGCTAGGTCGAATAACCCTGCACCGGTTGCCGCTAGCGCGAACAACATGGAAGACAATGACACCAGCAGGGTAGAAGCCGAGGCAAGTACTTTATGTTTATAAGCGAATACAAACGCAGCAATTAGGCAGGTAAGGCCGGCGGCAATAATGAAAAAGGTAATGTTTCGAGCCACAGAAAGAGAAGCCACTAGCCCGAGGGCAGACACTCCACAAATTTGCATGAGTCTACGGCGACGTATTTGATTAAACGCGTCTTTATCTATGGTTAACGCAGAGTTAGAAATTGTGAGCTCTTTCTAGTGACTAAAGGCCTTGGGATATGTATTTATAATAGCTCACTTTTCCGGTGAGGTAGATTAATTCCAGCACTTGTATTAATACCTTGAGCTGCCTCCCGATACTTATGCACAACGTCGGAATGTGCTATAGATGGTGTTAAACCATTTCTTGCTCATTTACTCACTCTCTCTCAGTTCAATATATTAGCCACTTCTTTTGACACTTTTTCATACTCAATTGATTCGATAAAGCCTATCGAGAACGTTTTAGGCGTATTCAGAAACTTGTTTTTTCCTTTTCCGACCGAAACCGAGCACCGTCATATTGCCCTTACTACCGAACTTTTAGCGCACTTAAAACCAAGAAGGGGTGAGTGTTCCTGACGAGGTTTCTTTGTGAGGTTTTGATGATATTCCCATGACAGCGTTTTTTAAAGTACCTGTTACGGTAGTAAAGCAAGAGCCTTACATTATAGGAAAAGAAGCTGCACAACTGCTTCTTGAATTGATAGAAGATAAAGACAAGCATTCACAAAAAATTGTGATTTCCTGCTCAGTAACGCAAAGAGACTCTTGCGCTAGCCCGAAGAGAAAAGGGTAAGCAATAAACCTTGCCGGAGTAAGTGATTAATGATGTGAGGCCTGCGAATGACATTCGTGCTTATTTGGGAATAAAAAAGCGCTTTCAATGTATTCATTAAAAGCGCGCTTGTTGCGTGATTTATAGAGTTAGAAGCTACCGACTACGGTGACAGAGTCATTCGCTAAACTCTCATCCACAAAGCCAATAGTGTTTGGATTATCAGCAACAAGTTGCAGCATTTCTTCTTGTGTAGATACCTCTTCCGGGGGCGTTCCTTGGCCAGTAAAAACTAATTTAGACCAAAACGCAGAGTATTGGCTCTCTGATTTACCTAGCACGCCAGTATTAAAGGCACCACGAACGTCATTACCTTGTTCAAATGTTAAAGGAAGTGCTTTGCTTCCGTCAGGAAATGCTTTCATTTTGCCAAGATAGATTCTTTTGACGGATTCGGCATCAATACCCGAACTATTTTTTGCACTAACGATAATTACGTTTGCTGCACTTACAGGAAGTGCACACATTAAACTAAGTAATAGGACCGCTTTCGCTTTCATTTTCATTATTCCTTAAAATACTAAATCTAAAGATACTGCTATTGCAGGGGGCGATTGCTCTATCGTAAGGCGTTAGTCGATAGCGCCGTTGCGTCTGTGTCGTCGAATCCAGCATGTATCCTGCTAGGCGCGATAATTACGTATTAATTCTTCGAACTTAGAATAGTATAAGTTCAGTATATTAGCAGTGAAAGCTTATGCAAAATGTTAAATCCTCCATACTGAACGTTAATGTGCCTACTTTTACCTTTTACCTTTAAAAAATAAACAAAGATGCAGACTTCCACTACGACATACCCAGAATAAATACCTAAAACCGAATACCTCACATAATTACCTGAGTGTTATTATGGAGATATGAGCCTTAATACCATAATAGGTGAAGTTTTCGGGAACTTCCATTAATGACAAGCTAAGCGTGTGCCCAATAGGTTTATGGATTGGTGTATTATCAATAATTAGCGTATGTGGAAAGGATGCTTGTTGTTACCACAGATGTTTAAATTTAGCATCGCCAGGAACGAGTTGATTCATAAAGTGGGCAGATATGGCAAAACCAAACAAAAAGGGGCCAGTTCGAACAGTGCAAATAGCCTGCGCGAAATGTAAAACCCCCATTTTTAAATACCGTAAAGGTGGTAAAGGAGCATTAGTAAAGTGTTTTAAGGAGCGTATTGTTGAAAACTATACCACCACACCTTGCCAATGCCCGGGCTGCGAGCAGTCTTTTGCTCGAGAAGCTCTCGTGCGGGGCGCTCCTGCTTATAAAATAATTGGCGGCAAAGTGACTATGAAATAGTAAAACTCGCGTTATTTGCCAACGCTAGTTTCTATGGTTGTAACTACCGACATGCCCACCCGTAAATCTTCAATATGTTCTTGTGTCCCGTCTAAACCAATGCGTATGGGGAGGCGCTGAACAATCTTTGTGAAATTTCCTGTCGCATTGTGTGGGGCAACTGCAGAATAACTGACATTACTTGCTGGTCCTAAGCTGGCTACCTTACCCTTCAGGGTGATACCCGGTAAGGCATCGACTTCAACGTTTACGGTTTGGCCCGCTTTAATATGTGCCAATTGCGTTTCTCGGTAGTTTGCCGTGATATATAAAGTATTACTAGGGACGACTACCATCAAAGGTTCCCCTGTATTTATGTACTCACCAACCCGCGCTAGTTTCTTCCCAATGATACCGTCTATAGGGGCATAAAACTTTGTGTAGGACAGTTTAAGCGTTTGAGTGTCAAGGTTTGCTTCGGCAAGTTCAAGCGCAGCTCTGGCTGCATCCAAACTTGCTTTAAGTACCTGGGTTTGCTGCTGTGTAAAGGTTAGTTCTGCTTTACTTTTCGCTACGTTAGCCTGAGCAATAGTAAGTTGAGCATCCGCTTGTTGTAGTGCTTGCTTACTACCTGAACCATCTTGGGCGAGGTTGCTGAAACGAGTTTGATTCGCTTTTGCTAAGGCGAGCGCGGCTTTACTCGCTTTATACGTTGCCTCTGCTTGTTCAATCTTTGTGTGTTGTTGAGATAATTTCGCTTTAATACTCGCGAGGTTCGCATTAGCACTATGGGCTTTCGCTTTGCTAGCGGCAACGGCAAGCTTAACGTCATCATCTTCAATTAAAACCATTAGGTCACCTTGTTTGACCTGCTGGTGTTCCTCGACTAAAACGGCTTTAACCGTACCTGATAACTTTGCTCCCACCGAACTGAAGTCGGCTTCTATGTAAGCGTCGTTTGTGGTTTGGAAGGCGCTGTTAGATTCTGGTTCATTTAAATAAACTACAGTGCCCACTGCTAAGACGACAAGTACGCTAGCGATAGTCAATTTGATAGGGCGGGGTAATGCCATAATTTGTTATCCTTGCTAAAAATGATTAATTGGTTACAGGTGAGCTGGGCGCTGGCACGTGAGTCATACTGAGCACGATGGGGATCAGCAGGCATGCAAGCACACCAAATAGACGGTAAATATCGGCTATTGATAGCGTAAGCGATTGCTGAGCGAAAACGTGTGACAACTCTGCAGGGTTCAGTATGGGTAAATATGAACTTGATGTTGACGCGTGCCCGATAAGCGTATCTGTATGCAAACTGCCGCGCTGCGTCAAAAGGTGGCCTACTAATGCGCCGCCTAACAATGTTCCTAATACCCGCAACGTATTGATAATACCTGAGAAGTAAGGGCCTTCGTGTGGTTGAACCACGCTTGTCATCAGAAACAGCATAGACACCACCGCCATAGGTTGCCCAATGGCTTGCAAAACTTGCGTTACTAAAAATTGATCACGGTTCCAGCTGCTGGTAATACCGGCACCTATGAAACACGCGATACCAATAGTTAATAAACCTATGGCGAACACAACACGTGCATCAACCCACTTTTTATATAGCAGTATGGCTACCACAGAACCCAACACTAGCTGAGGCAGGGCGATGATCAGTGCAAGTTGAGACGATTGGAGTACTCGATAATCTTGTACTGCAGTTAAAAAGTTCATGGGTAGTACCGTCGCTGACATGAACACAATTAGTATTAGAGTAAAGATGAGCGATCCTAACCCTAAATTTCTGCGTCCGAGTAGTCGCAAACTTATAAAGGGAGTAGGGTGGTACCACTCAGTAATAAGATAAAGAGCGAGCAAAGCGCCCCCATTTATTGATGCTAGGGTGATTAAGGTGGAATTGAACCAGTCTAAACGTTCCCCTTGTGTAAGAGCGATAGTTAGCAGCGCCATGCCAATTACGCCTAAGCCCATGCCTAGCCAATTCCCTTCTTTAAATCGCGCATACTTGGTGGCTTCCTTCGGTGCCCCCCAACGTACCAACGTAATAGCCACAAAACACAGCGGGATAACTTGCCAATATATAAGGCGCCAATTGTTTACCTCATCAGTCCATTGTCCGGTTAACCAAATAGCAATATTAGGCGAAAATGTCGCTGTCATGGCGTATAGCGCTAGCCCATGCAAACGTATATGCAGCGGCAATGCTTTTAACGCCATCATCATCAATAGTGGAACAAGAGCCCCACTGGCTACGCCTTGAACGAACCTGAGCGCGATAACCAGTGATAAGTCATTGACGAAGGGCAAGGTAAGCGCAATCAATGCGATAATTATCACCATGTAGGTGTGAAAACGACGAACCGAAAAGGTAATGGCAAACCATGTCGCAAAGGGGGTAATGAGTATTTCCCCTGCTAAATAGCTGGTGGTTATCCATGAGCCACCATCTACCCCAAAGCCAAGCGCGCCACGCACGTCCACTAATCCCAAGGTGCCAACTCTGTTGTTAAGACCTGCCATCATCGCACTGATAAATATACCAAGTAACGCTGCTAGAATTTTGGTGGGTGGTAAAGCAGGTTTACTCATCGCTCACCTCTATTGCGTTCCAGCCGCCGCCCAACGATTTATATAAAGACACCAAGCTTAAGCTTGTACTGGTCACACTTTCGCTCAGTGCAAGTTGGCTATCGAGTAAATTGCGTTGTGCGGTTAATACATCAAGATAGTTTCCCGCTCCTTGTTCAAAACGGCGTTCTGCAAAGTGAAGCGCCTGTTGATAGCCATGGTAGGCTTTTTCAAGGGCATCATGATGGCTTCGCATAGACGCAAGTCCATCGAGGGCATTGTCTACTTCGTGCCACGCATTTAGTACGGTTTTTCGGTAAGTGATAGCCGCACTTTTTTGAGCTTCTTCGGTTAGCTCTAAGCGTTTTTCGAGCTTCCCACCTTGGAAAATAGGTAAGTAAATAGCTGGGCCCATACTAAAAAAACTGGCATCCCATGTGGCTAAGTCGCCACTTTCAAATGACTCGAACCCCGTGCGGCCAACTAAGGTAATGCGCGGATAGAAGTTAGCTTGTGCCACCCCAATATCAGCAGTGGCTTTATGAAGCCTAGCTTGGGCAGAGAGCACATCAGGGCGTTGTTGCGCTAACTCACTGGGTATGCCAATGGGAATGGTATTAGGTAGCGAAGGTTGGGGCATGGCATCAATAAGCAGTGCATCGAGTGCGTGCGGCGATTCACCAAGCAAGATAGCAATACTGTTCATTTGCGCATTTCTTTTTGCAATAATTCTGGGGATTTGCGCTTCCACCGTGGCTAGCTGAGCCTCTGCCATCGACATATCATAGCGCGTAGCAAAACCATTGTTAGCTTGGTTACTAACCAGTTTTAGTTTATGCGCTGCAATAGCTTTATTGTGTTGCACAATCTGTAATTGGCTTTGCGTACCTCTAAGTTGTAGATATTGGTGGGCAACTTCGGCCATCAAGCTAACCTTAAAGGCTTCTCGGTCTAGAAGCGTTGCCTTTAACTCAGCCATAGCACCTTCTTCGGCACGCTTGATATGACCCCACAAGTCGATTTCCCAGCTTGCATCGAAGCCTGTTTGCCAGTAGTTGTTTCCACTGTCTTTAGCGCCAAGCGCTGCAAATTTACTCTTGTCACTAATATCTTCACGGGTGTAGTCACCAAAAAAAGATACTTGGGGGAGTTTATTGGCTTTGGTTATTCCTAAGCGTGCTCGGCTTTGCTCAATGCGACTCGCGGTAAGTTGTAAATCCAGTTTGGCGTGTTCAGCTCGCGCGGCAAGTTCAGTCAGGATAGGGTCATTAAATTGCGACCACCATGAAGCGGAAATCATGGTATTAGAGACATTATATTGCTGAACGTAGTCTCTATTATTCTCTATATCCGTTATTGAATAAGCTTCTTTAGGAATAGTAAAGGTTGGACCTACTGTGCAACCAGCAAGAAGCGCAATGCCTACAGAAAGAGTCAGACTTTTAAGCCTAAGGGCTGTTTTGAAGTAGTGGGTGCGCATAGCAATAGAATCTCTTGGTGTTGGTTATTACAAATCATAAAATCGAACCGAACTTATCGGTACAGTTTAAAGTCGAAAGAAAATCAACTCACTATTTAATAGTGAATCGATTTTCAGGGAATTCGTGGTCTTTTAGACTTAGTGTTATTAATTCTCAGAAAAATTTTTGGGAAGAGAATAATATTGAACTGTACCGCTCAGTTCGGTACTATAAGGTTGAATTGAAGAATTGTCAATAACGCTTAGGGTTGGGTAGTGCACAATGACGATAGCAAATGAACAAGAAAACGTAGCGCAAGCGCTTGGTAAGACACTAGGGGCAAAGGCCATCACGGTTTTACAGGCGGCAAGAAAGGTATTTTTAGCCCATGGATTTTCTAATGCTACCACTGACATGATTCAGCGAGAAGCGGGAGTATCTAAGTCTACGGTTTATGCGCATTTTGCCAACAAAGAAACCCTTTTCAGTGCGGTTGTACAGACCGAATGCTTTTCCACCTCGACTAGTATGCGTACCATTCGATATAAACCCGGACAGTTACGCGACGTGTTACGCGAGGTCGCTAACGTGTACTTGAATGTTGTTCTATCTAAATCAGGGGCAGCATTAGCGCGTATGGTCATTGCAGAGGTAGAGCGCTTTCCGAATTTAGGTAAAATTTTCTATGAATCTGGCCCGCGGGCGAGCATTAAGGTTGTCGCAAATATTATTGTTTCAGCGAATGAAGCAGGTGATCTAGAGCTCGGGTCATTAACGAGTGAAGAAGCGGCGAGAATATTTATTGGTTCAGTGAGAAGTGAGTTACAACTCTATTATTTAACTCACCCAGATGATATGCCTACAAAAGCACAAAAAGAGCAGTGGATCACGTTAATTGTCGATACCTTCACGCGAGCTTACGGTAAGAGCGCTTAGTGTAAAACGAACATTCATACCCCCTGTTGTACTAAGTAATACGTGCAACAGAGGGCGTAAGAAATTACCTATTAAATCTGCTTATTATTTACGTTGCTGCTTGTAACTTGTTGTACAGCGTATCTTTGAGTACTGCGCGATCATGCTTCATTTGATGCAGTGTTTCGTCGCTGGTTGGACCGCCTTTTAGCTCAAGCTTGCGGATTTCTTCATCTAACGCGTTGTATTGTTTGGTCTCGCTGGCAAACGTACTGTCGCTTTCTACAAGTTTTTCAATAACGGCTTTGTATTCTGGAAAGTCAGATTGTAACGAGTGGTTTTCACCTAACATAATATGCTCCTAAAATTTTTGTTCACTAAAATGTTTCAAGTAGTGTTAGTTAATATCTTGTACGGCTACAACGAGATCATTCCAATTACGTTGATTTTCCATGTCGTATTCCATGCCTTTAATGTCGGCTTCGTTAAATCGTTTAACGGCAGGGGTTTTACTGGTTGCTTGATAGAGCCAGTAAGCTTCTGCACGTAACGCTTCATCTATAGGTTTATCGATAGACTCATAAACGGCTTGTTTACAGGCATTAATCGATTCTGCGGGAAACAGCGCAATGCGTTTAGCAAGGGCGTCTACATATGGGCCTATTTCATCGGGCTCCAGCGCTTTATTAATGGTGCCGTAAGCTTCGGCTTCATCGGCGCTAAAATCACGGGCACTTAAAATTATTTCTAGAGCACGGCCAAGGCCTGTTTGACGAGCCATCCGAGATGCGCCACCACCACAAGGTAATATTCCCATGCCTACTTCCATTTGCATGAACTTGTATTTGCCGCGAGCGGCGAAACGCATATCGCAAGCTAAGGCAAATTCATGACCACCACCTCGGGCAAACCCTTCAAGTTTCGCGATTGTGGCCTGTGGCAATTTGCTGATACGTTCTAATACCACTTGAAGGTCGAGCAATTTCACATCGCTGCGAGCTACCGCTTCGGTAGACATATCTTTTAGAAGGTTAGTGTCATAGTGACAAACCCAAATTTCCGGATTAGCTGATTGGAACACCACAACCTTGACGGTGCGATCGCACTCAAGTCGCATAGCAAGACCCATTAGGTCTTCTAGCATTTCTTGGCCCTGAACATTAACGGGGCCGAAATCGAAAGTGACGGTAAGTATTGCACCGTCTTGCTTTGCGGTAAAAGTGGTATAGCCGTTATACGCCATGATAGTTTCCTCTGATTGCTTAATTGTTAAGTCATTCTATAGATGTGTTTAACTTTCCATTAAAAGACTAGCAGTGATTGGGTGGCTAAATAATCGGTAAAACCGTGAATACAGTTTATGTATTTTGTTGAAGATAGGATTTGTGCTGCGAATGTCATCACTGCGTGTTTGAGGTGAAAGGAAGGCGGGGAAAGTTGGTAGTAAGATGGAGGAACTCTCTGTTGTAACGGACATTTTTCGTAACAATTTCAAGTTTGATTTGCGACCGCCTACGTTGCGTACCGTGACAAACCTGATTATGCTCCCTCGCGATTATACTTGGGGCAATGCTCCGGCTTCAGGGACTCAGTTCCCTCTCTACATGGAATTATAAGATATGAGACGAATCATAACGTTGTTCAGTTGTGTTTTGGCGCTGCTAACAACACAAGCGATAGCAAAAGATGTGGAATACCGTTTACCCTCTTCCGTTACGCCAACCTTTCAAGATATTCATTTACACCTTGATCCCGATGCACCAGATTACTCTGGTTCTACTCGCATAAACCTTACGGTTAATTCAGCCACTAAAAAAGTAGGCTTTTATCAGCAAGATCTTGTCGTCACTCATGCCGAGCTTATTCAAAACGAGCGCGTAATAGCACTTAATGTTGAAGAAGGCGAGTACAACATGAATTGGGGTATGGCTGATGCTAACATTGCACCAGGTAAATACACGCTTGTCATCAACTTCGAAGGTAAGGTAAATACTTCATCTGATGGGATGTATTTATCTCGTTTTGAAGAGACAAACTACCTATTTACGCAGTTTGAAGATATGCATGCACGTAAAGCCTTTCCTAGCTTCGACGAACCTGCATTTAAAATAGCGTATCAAATGACAATTACAGCCCCTGAAAAACAAGTTGTTGTGTCGAATACGCCCGTGGAAACTCGAGAAGTTAGCGAAGGCATGCAAACGGTTAAGTTTGAAAAAACCAAACCTATGCCAACCTACTTAATTGCTTACACCGTAGGGCCGTTCGATAGCGCAGAATTAAAAGGCTTGTCGGTACCTGGTAAAATCTACGTGCCTAAAGGCTATGCAGATAAAACAAAATTTGTGGTGAAACATACCCCTGAAATTTTAGCCACGCTAGAAGATTTCTTTGCTATTAAATACCCTTACAAAAAACTCGATTTTGTTGCAGTGCCTAACTTCACGCACGGTGCGATGGAAAACGTAGGGCTAATTACTTATCGCGACAGCTTATTGTTATTAGAAGACGAGCCGGGTTTAACGGAACGCAAAGGCCCGCTTAACGTTATTGCACATGAATTGGCACACCAATGGTTTGGTAACTTAGTTACCATGGCGTGGTGGGACGATTTGTGGCTAAACGAAGCGTTTGCCTCGTGGGCTGCCAGCTATACCATGATGGAGCTGTACCCAGAGCTTAATTTTGCCGATCGTATCGTGCAAGAATCTGCGTTCGGTGCCGACGCAAGCCCTACCGTTAAACCGGTTAAGAAAGTGGTTCGTACTCAGCCAGATGTAATGGATGGCTTGGGACTTAATTACTCAAAAGGCGAGTCTATTTTGCAAATGATAGAGTCGCTAATTGGTACTGAAAAGTTCCGTGAAGGTGTACGTAACTATATGAACACCCATGCGTGGGGCAATACGGTTGCTGACGATTTATGGGCTGCCCTTGATGGTGTTTCAGATATTAATCTAAGTGCCATGATGAAAGCCTACTTAGAACAACCTGCTTACCCACTTATTAGTATTAACGATAACGGCACTATCACCCAAGAGCGCTTTCATTATGCGGGCGCTAGCGTAGAAGCTCAAACATGGGCTGTTCCACTCAAACTTACTTATAAAGTAAACGGAAAAGTGAAGCAGGAAGTGGTATTTATCGATAAAGCCAAAACCACATTGCCACAACTTGCCGAAGCAGAATGGGTGTTTCCTAACGATAACGCCACAGGCTATTTTCGTTGGGCCATTTCAGCAAAGCAGATGGGCAAACTTCTAAACGACCTCAATGTACTTAATAACCGCGAAAAGAAAAATGTGTTGTATAACATGCAAGCATTACTTAACGCGGGCAAGGTGAGTATTGATAGCATAATGCCAGTATTAACGGCATTGGCAAAAGACAAGGACCCTGTTGTTAAACGTGCCGCGGTAGGCGTTTTGGGTGAGTTTGACTACTTAATTAACGACGATAATAAAGCAAATTATGCTGCCTTGTTGAATCAAGAGTACTTACCTTTGCTAAACGAACTTACACTAACGCCAAAAAGCGGTGAATCAGAAAGTATAATCAGTCTTCGAAATCAGCTTTATAGTTTGCTTGGAAACAGAGCAAACAACGAAACACTGATAAAAAAGAGTGAATTGATAGCCAAGCAATACATCGAAGATAGCAGTGCAGTTCCTGCGGGTATTGCTGGCACCGCGATAGGTATCACCACGAAGTATACTGAAGATGATCTTTACGATACGTTAGTGGCCGCATTCAAAGAAGCGCAACTACCAAATGTTAAACGCACTTTGCTTTATTCAATGCGCTACACCGATGAAGCTACGGTAAATAAGATGCTAGATTTAGCATTAACCGATGATATTACGCCTGCCAACACGCTTTATATGTTGGTAAGAGTATCGCGTAATCTTGAGCTTAAAACCGTATTGTATAAATGGTTAAACAAAAATTTAGATGCATTGATTGCCAAGATGCCTGATTACCATGTATCTCGTATGCCTGAATTTGTATCTACTACCTGTAGTGCTGAAAACTTAGACATGGCTAAAACATTCTACGAGCCAATCAAAGATGAGCATGAAGGAATGGCGCGTAGTTTCGACATTATGTTGGATGAATCGAACCAGTGTTTGCGTTTAAAAGCGACATACCAAGAAGACTTTAATAAATTCTTAGCCAAATACGGTAAGTGAATATAAGATTTAATTAATGTCTTTATAAATCAACAGCATTACTGTCACTCAACGCAAGAGGCTGCCATTCGGTAGCCTCTTTTTTATTTTCTACTCCAAAATGTCATAAAAGAGGGCGGTAAGCTTCAATTTTGTTACGACCCTAGTTTTTGCACGAAATTTACACACTTAGTTTTACCTGTACCAAAGTACACTTGAGTTAAACAAAAAATAAACTTATTTAAAAGAAATAAAGCTTTGTTTTTTATGGCTAAATAAAAAACTGTTATTATTTTGCACAAGTTCTTGCTGTGTATACGCAAGTATATAAATTTATACGTTCCTAAAAAAAGTGGACGACAACAACATGGCGAAACTGGGTAGGCAAGGGCGAGCGAAGTTGAGTAAGTCAGCTTTGTGCGTGAAATTAATATTGGGTAGTGTGTTAACGCTGCCACTTTCTTT
Source organism: Alteromonas sp. 38 (assembly GCF_902506055.1). NCBI lineage: Bacteria > Pseudomonadati > Pseudomonadota > Gammaproteobacteria > Alteromonadales > Alteromonadaceae > Alteromonas > Alteromonas sp. 38. Next base: position 2,819,655 of record NZ_LR733300.1, on the reverse strand, counting down.
TAATGCTTTTTCCGATGTAATTTGGGAAGAGAACTTCGATGAGGCTGCATTAGACGGTAAGGGAGCTACCGGAGGCGACAGCGTCGCAATTGATATGGAAGGCGTTTCGCGTTGGAATATTGATGTTTCTGCAGCGGAATTAACTGCAACATCGGATTGGTTTAAAGTTGTGAATGAGCAACTCAGTGCCCGCGATGTTGATGGCGAAGCAGTATGGTTGTCAGAAGTTATTATTGTTAATGGCTTAAGCGACTTGCAGCTCGACGTAACCGTTTCTGAAAGTGGTACGCAAGAAGCTGCTGATTACTTTGACGTGATGTATTCCGTTGATGGTGGAGAGTTCGTTCTAGTCACCAACGATTTAGGTACAGACAGCCATACTCTTGTAGATGATTATACTAGCGCCGTGATTAATGCCTCTATCCCAGAGGGAAGTACGGTTCAAATAAAATTAGCCATGATAAATAATTCTGGCAGCGAATATCATCGCGTTGACAGTGTTGTATTATCAGGTTCGACTGGCTCAGAAGGGGAGGGTGAGGGCGGCGATGATGGCGAAGCATCTGAAGACACACTTCGTACCCTAACCGATACCTGCTTTAACTGCCCTGATTTAACCGCAGTTAAATTACCTAGCGACTATGTTGAAGCGGATTATTATGCGCAGCTTGATACTGCAATAACTAACAATGAAAGTGCTGAAACACTTAAAGCGCTGGCTCAAAATATCATCTCACTCGATCACCATCAGCTTTCTTATTCAGAAGCATGGACAGCCCTAACTGACACCGATCAAGACCCTGCCAACCCAGACAATGTCGTGTTGTTCTACATGGGAACATCGTTAGCTAAATTCAGTAACGGTAGTGGCACGCAAAGCACTAACCAAGACAATTGGAATAGAGAGCACGTTTGGGCTAACAGTCATGGTTTCTCTAGCAATAGCCTAGCGGCATATTCAGATATTCATCACCTTCGCCCAACCGATATTTCAGTAAACGGTTCTCGCGGAAATCTAGATTTTGATTTCAGTGATGGTGCTTTGTCTGAAGCGTCAGCTAACCGTATCGACAGCGACTCGTTTGAACCGCGTGATGCCGTAAAAGGCGATGTAGCGCGTGCTATGTTCTACATGGACGTACGTTACGATGGCAGTGATAGCAGCGAGTCGGAAGAAGACTTGGTATTGGTTGACCGTTTAACCAGCACTGACGAAGCTGCCCATGGCAAATTGTGTGTTCTTTTACAATGGCATGAGAGCGACCCTGTTGATGAATTCGAACTTGAAAGAAACAGCAAAGTTTTCGAATTCCAAGGTAACCGTAACCCATTTATCGACAAGCCTGAGCTTGCTTCACTAATATTCAATGCAAGTTGTGATGGTACAGACGCTGGCGATTCAGATGGCGGTGATACGGGAGAAGATTCTGGTGACTCAGGTGATGATGCTACCGACGGAAGTGCAGGTTCAGGCCACGCGGTTTTCATTTCTGAATACATTGAAGGCAGCAGCTATAACAAAGCGGTAGAAATTTACAATGGCTCAACTGAAGCAGTAGATTTAAGTAACTATAAGCTTAAACTACTTTCAAATGGCGATACCAGCGTAGGTGATGAGAAAGTATTAGAGCTTAGCGGCACGTTAGCCTCTGGTGCCGTGGCTACCTTTAGTCATGCTAGCGCTGATGATGCGCTGACTACAGGCTCGACGTTGAGTAGCTTTGTAATGAACTTCAACGGTGACGATTACATCGAGCTAAGTTACGGTGATGTCACCATTGATGCTGTTGGTACGTTTGGCGTAAAAACCAACTGGGGTAAAGATGTAACCCTAGTGCGTAAAGCTTCAATTACTGAAGGTAATGCAACACGTAACGCTGCTTTTGACCCAGACAGTGAGTGGGATAGCTACAGCCAAAACACTTACGATTATTTTGGTTCGCATAATGGCAGTGTGGTCGACCCTACAGATCCAACCGACCCAACTGATCCGACAGACCCAGTTGACCCAGTCGACCCAACGGTAGAACTGGTACTTATCAGTGAACTGCAGGGCGAAGGTGATGCATCACCATTAGCTGACACTACCGTGATTATTGAAGCAGTAGTGACTAAAGTAGCTGAAGACTTATCTGGTTTCTTTGTTCAAGAAGAAGCGGCTGATTCAGATGGCAACGACGCAACCTCTGAAGGTGTGTTTGTATATGCTACTTCCCTCGAGACTTTCCCAATGGTTGGCGACTTGGTTCGCATGCAAGGTGATGTGGTTGAATACAACGACTTAACCGAGTTTGTACTATCAGGCGACGTTGAATTGTTAGGCGCAGGTGGAAGTATTCTATATACCGAACTTAGTATGCCATTTAACATAGATACCAACCTTGAAACCTATGAAGGTATGCAAATTACCTTTACCCAATCGTTACTGGTTAATGACGTATATAACTTAGGTCGTTACGGTCAGTTTAACGTGGGCTCTGAGCGCGTGATGATCCCGACTAACCAATATCCTGCGGGCACAGTCGAAGCGATAGCTTTAGCAGAACAAAATGCCCTCAATACATTGTTGGTAGATGATGCTTCAAACAGTCAAAATCTAGATGGTATTCCATTCCCTGTGGGCGGACTAACGCATGCTAATCCTCTTCGTTTAGGCGATACAGTTGAAAACCTCACAGGTGTAATGCATTACTCGTTTAGCGAGTATCAATTGCTACCGGTAATGGACTTAGAATTAGTTCGCACTAATGCACGTACGGCTTACCCGTTAATTGGGTTAACTGGCGATGTGAAAGTGGCTAGCTTTAACGTACTTAACTATTTCGATGGACCAGACTTCCCAACCTCTCGCGGCGCTACCAATGAATTCGAATTGGTTCGCCAAGAAGCGAAAATCGTTGCAGCACTAGCAGCAATGGATGCAGATGTTGTGGGTCTTGTAGAAGTTGAAAATGATGGTCATGGTGAAGATTCTGCCATTGCAACGTTAACCGCAGCGGTTAATGCTGAAATGGGCGGCGATGTTTATAGCTATGTGTCAACCAGTGAAGCATTAGGAACCGACGAAATTGCAGTAGGCATGATTTACAAGCCTGCAGTAGTAACACCATTTGGTAACGCTGTTACATCGTCTGAGTCACCGTTTGACTATGGTAACCGTCAGCCGCTTCTTCAATCATTTACAGTGAACGCCAACGGTGAAGCATTCACCCTTGCCGTAAACCACTTTAAATCGAAAGGAAGTTGTTCCAGTGCTACCGGTGATAATGCCGATTCAGGTGATGGCCAAGGTTGTTGGAACGCATTGCGTACCGATGCAGCAAACGGTTTGGTTGCTATTGTAGAAAACAATAGCGATACCTTATCTGACCGCTTATTAATTATGGGTGACTTAAACGCGTATGCAGCAGAAGAGCCTATTTTGGCCCTTGAAAGTGCTGGCTATACCAACCTGGTTAACACCTTTGGTGGCGACTCGGCATACTCATACACCTTTGGCGGCGAACTAGGTTACCTAGATCACGCATTATCAAGCCCAAGTCTAACTGAATATGTGGTTGATGCGACGGTTTGGCACATTAACTCAGATGAGCCTCGTGTGTTTGATTACAACGAAGAGTATAAAACTGACGCGCAAATCACGGATTATTACGGCGCTGATGCATACCGCTCTTCAGATCACGACCCAGTATTGGTAGTGCTTAACTTCCCAGATGCGGTTCAACCTGGCGATTTTGATGGTGACAACGACGTAGATTATGACGACATTATGGCGTTCTACGGCTTGTTCTTATCAGGTGGTGCTAGTGACTTACAGTATGATTTTAATAATGATGGCGTGGTGAGTGCTTACGATATACGTGCCCTTATGACGTTATGCAGCCGCGCTGGTTGTGCAGTAAATTAATAGGAATTTTAATAATGAAAAAGTTAGCTTTAATCTTAATCATGGCTTTTACAGCTAATGTAAACGCTGCAATAATTAATGTTAGTACCGATCAGGCAACTTATAATGTTGGTGATACAATACTAGCTACTGTAATGCTTAACGTCGATGAATTACCAGACTCGGCAATTGGTTTTGGAGAAACACTGGTCAGTGGATATGACTTGAACTTCACATTTGACGATTCGCTATTGTCATTCATTAGTGGTTCTGAGTCGTACGGAACTGGGTTAGGGGGTGTGGCTTTTTCTTTTCCTGTACTTGCTTTCGCTGGCGTCGCTAACGTATCTCAAGCTGCTGACATCTTCGCTGATTTAGCCACATTACAACCTGATTTTGGAGAGTTCATGCTGTTCTCTTTACAGTTCACGGCGACCAATGTAGGAAGCGGAATTTTAGATGTTGTTAGCAATTCTCCCATTGCAATGCTAACCGATTTTTTCGGCGATGAAATTCCTAGTGTAACAACACAATCTGCGAGTTTTTCGGTTGAAGCGACCTCAGTCCCAGCGCCAAGTACTGGAGTTTTGGCATTACTTGCTTGCTTCGGTATGGCGGTATCACGGGTTAAGTCGCGTCGCTAATCGAGATATCGTAGCAATGTAACCCAACACGCTTATTACTAAGCATGTTAATAAAAACCCAGCATCTGCTGGGTTTTTTATATTTTACACTCGCTAAAGCATTTAAGACTTCTCATAGAAAACACCCACAAAGAATACGACAAAAATTTTTATTTACAGTGTGCTTAAAATGAACCACACTGGCTAAAAATACAGTTAAATGGAAATGTTATGTCTGCCACCCAAATGCTAGGTAATGAAGGGCGAGATTTCGGCCTTAGCGATGCTTCACCTTCAGAAAACGTAAGTCTTGATACTATCAGCTTTGCTCAGCGCCAGCGGTTGGCTTATATCGATTTTTGTTTGTTGTTTAAAGGGGCGATTTATCGCCAAGATCTTATAGGTCGCTTCGAAGTGGGCTTGTCTGCGGGATCTCGAGATTTCAGCCTGTATAAAGTGCTGGCACCCAAAAATCTTACCTACGACGCGCGAGACAAGCGTTATTTCCAAACCGATACTTTCGTACCTTTGTTCGAGCACGACCCTCGAAGAACCTTGGTGAAGTTGGCAAACGATATTTCTGATGGCTTCGATGCTATCGGCGACATTCACTTTCCCGTTGAAAGTGCGTCTTCATTGAATGTACCCGACATTTATGTGGTAGCAAAATTAGTGCAAGCCATTGTTAACAATAAAGCTGTCAGTGTTATTTATACATCGCTTTCAAGTGGTTCGGGAGCACGAGAACTGGTGCCTCACAGTATTGTGGATAATGGTCAACGTTGGCACGTACGCGCGTTTGATAGAAAGACGGGAAGCTTCAGAGACTTCGTGCTAACCCGTATTAGTAAAGTTACGTTAAAGGCCGATCCTGCACTCAGCGAACAGAGCCTTGCTGATGAAGCATGGCAGCGAAAAATAGCTTTGGAAGTCGTACCGCATCCGAAGAACATAAACCATCCGACTGCCATTGAGCTCGATTATGGTATGGAGGAGGGGGTACTTCACCTTGAAGTGCGCGCTGCTATGGCAGGCTATTTACTGCGCCGGTGGAATGTAGATTGTACTAAACATGCTAGCCTGCGAACGGGTGAGTACCAGCTATGGTTACGCAATCAAGAAACACTGGAAAACACCGATAACCTTGCCATTGCGCCTGGGTATAGTGGCGAGGAAAAACGCTACCAGTAAAAGGGTTTTCTCTAACGGCAGGTATGTCGGTCGCTTATACGTGCGTTACCACTTTTGCGTAAATTGCTTAATACTAGAAAGCAGAAGCTCTTTATCTAATGGCTTGGTAAGAAAATCATTCATGCCTGCATTTAAACATTCTTCTTTATCTTCAGGGAAGGCGTTGGCAGTAAGAGCGGCGATAGGGGTGTGTACCTTTAATTCGTTTCGAATGATGTTAGCGGCCATAATGCCGTCCATTACAGGCATGTTGCAGTCCATCAATATGAAGTCGAACAAGTTTTTGGCGCAGGCTGCAACGGCTTGCTCTCCATCTTTCACATGCACAATTTTAAAACCTTCGCCTTCAAGCATTGCCTTTACAATTTCGGCGTTAATATCATTATCTTCTGCAATAAGAATGCGCAACCTAGGCGCTGCTTTATTGGGGAAGCCGATTGGCTTGCTCGCTTGGGACACTAGGTTTTGTAAATCGAGCTCTAAATCTTTGCGGATGATCGGCTTTGCATGTGAGCGCCAAATAAGGTCTTTCACGGCCTCTTCACAATCTAATCGTTCAAGCTCTGCTGAAATCAAAATGATTTTTGGAAATGGCGAGATATCTGATTTTACTAATTCTCGTAACAAATCAACGCCGCTCATCTCTGGCATCGCTAAATCGAGAATAATAACATCGTAATTGTTGGGCGTATCTTCCAGAAAGTCCTTTGCGCTTGAATACGACGTTGGAATAAGCGACATTGCGGCAACCACGTGTTCTAGATATTCTCGGCTTGTAAGCAAGTCGTCCACAATAGCGCAGCGCAATGTGGCATCAGTTTTAACCTTGATGGAAGGCAGAGACTCTTCAATCACTGGAAGGGTTAGCGTAAATTCACTACCCGCGCCTAAGGTTGAGGTGGCTAAAATATTACCGTCCATTAATTGTGCTAATTCTTTGGCAATACTTAGCCCTAGCCCAGTGCCTCCATAATGGCGGGTGGTAGATTGATCCGCTTGCTCAAATTTTTGAAAGATGGACGACAATTTATCGGAATCAATACCAATACCGGTATCTTTAACCGAAAATAGCAAGGTATTGCCACTCGCCGTGGCAGCCTGGCTAACCGATAAGGTTACGCTACCTGACTCGGTGAACTTAATGGCGTTACTTAATAGGTTATGTAAGATTTGTGCAATACGGGTGATGTCACCTTGAATAATGGGCGCTAGCGTTTGCTGTTTATTATAATAAAAATCTAAGCCTTTGTTCTGGCAATAAATACGCTGTATAGATACCACCTCATCAAGCAGTTGGAGCAAGTCGACAGGGCCTTTTTCAACGACAATTTTTCCCGCTTCGATTTTTGATAAATCGAGAATGTCGTTAATAAGGGTAAGCAGTTGCCGTCCAGCGGTTTTGGCCTTTCTTAAGTAATTTTCACTCTTGCTTGGGTTATCCATCGCAAGTTCAATCATGCCAAACAACCCATTCATTGGTGTTCGTAATTCGTGACTCATACTCGATAGAAACTCAGATTTAGCTCTATTGGCTTCCTGTGCCTTTTGCGCTTCTGTTTCTGCTTTTTCAGAGGCTTCATATAGATGCTGTATTGTCTTTTTTATTTTTCTATCCATGGGCGCGAAAATGAAAAAAGCTTCAACCCCTAGTAAGAATATAGTGGCAAGCCACAAATAGAATTCAAGAGACGAGACCTTATCAACATGATTTTTCGCCTCTTGTTCGAACATATAAACCACACTATTAAGTTGCTTTAGCAGCCTGGTGGCTTGTTCTATAGTAATAACAATTGAAGAAGAACATTGGGGTGAATTCACAAGTGCCCTTGCTTGTGCAATATATTGATTAACCTTTGCATCAAGCTGGCTAGTACCGAAATACATATTGGAGATAGAGTCTGGTAAAGAGGGCAAAGAGATTAGTTTTTGATGATTACTTGAAAAGGTATTAATGGCCGTTTCAAATATGTCGGTAGACGATGCGCTGTCTTCACCACAGGCATTTATTTTTTGTACGAGTAGGGCAATGCGTTGAGAGAGCATTCGCTGCTGCCCCGCAATATTGATAATTTCAGCATCAAGACGCTGACCGATCAGCAGTGTTCGCATTGTGAATACAGATGCCGTAACAAGACAGGCAATGAGAAGCAGCGCTAGCGTGTACCGTATGCGAATGGACATAAAAATAACGTTTTTCTTAGAGTATCTAAAAGATAATTGATACCAAGCATTTACGCAATTTAAGATCTTCTGAATTAGCCACAAGTAGTAGATGTTGTGCTTACATGGGGTGCCAGTCTTGTAAAATGGCTGCTTTACTATAAAAAAGAATTTCTACGTTAGTAAGGGTAGGGCGAGCTTCGTTTTCAATTGCGCCAGGGCCATGGCTTTTAAATTCAGCAAACCTAGCATCGGTAAGCGGATTAAAGAATTTTTTATCACCTTCTTTTGTCTTACCCGACATGCTACTCCAACCGTTTGTTGCAATGTGGGTATCCATATAGGTGTTGATATAAAGTGAGTGTCCAATAGCGTAAGGCGACGCATACTTTCCATCGGAAAAGGTGGTAGTAGGATGCCAAGGGCGCCCAAGGGCAACGGAATGGTTGGGTACGCCGGCTTCGCGAGCTAAGGTGCAATTAAAGAACACAAAGCCAAATGGCCGAGTGTTAAGTGTACTTGGCGCCGTGATATAGCCTGTAATGCCATTCCCTGTATGTCGTTTTCGCGAGACAACATCTACGCCATCGAAAAAAGCGGTGCCACCGCCGAAGATAAAATCGATATGGCCCGCCACTAAGCCACCTTTTATGTAGGCTCTGTTTCCTTTGAGATAAAGCGTATCTTGATAGCCCCAAAGCGCAATATTATCTAAAAAGGTTTTATCTGCAGTTACTGCTGTTTTTAACGCGACCGCTTGGGTACCTGATACTCGATTAGGATCATCTTGTGAGCGAAGTTCATTGGCGGGATAGTCAAAGCTATTCAGTATGCTTAGGTTCGAAAGATGAACGTTTGATGCGGTTATCTCGACAGTGGCTGTTCTTTGAGTGCCAAAAACTTCATCGGTATCTGGGTGTATTGCTTGACCAGCGTACCGCGAAAAGACAATTTTAGTCGTTTTTCTGTCTACGCCTCTTACGTGGATGTTGGGTGTTTGAATAACTATCGATTCCTGATAAATGCCAGGCTGAACTTCAATGACCCACGTCCCAGAATGCTGAGTAGGAATAGCGTTAAGTGCATCAGTCACACGTGTGTATTGGGGAAGGTGGGAATTAAGTGTAACTTGGCTAACGAGCGCATTCGCGTCGGGCTGTTGCGTTGCTTGAGCGCAACTTATAAAGCACAAACAAAGCAGGGCCAACCGCCTTTGTGAAAAAAAGCTAGCCATAAAGAATGCTATGTACATCCGCTCCTGCCATTCACTTTCGATTAAAACGCATAGCCTTTTAAGCATCACGTAAACCCACTTTCTTTCCTGCGATGACAATATTAGAGGTGTCTATTGCCTTCACGTTCTCAATAATAGATGGCTGTTCAACAGAGGCAATAGAGATATCGTGCAGGGACAACCCCGTAATTGGAGTATGGTCATAACCTCTTAACATAAAGGCTCTGTCTGCTCGTTTTACCGTCAAATGTTCTACCGTAATCCCCTCTAGTTTCGGTGGGAAATTCCCAGCATCCCCTTCTTCATAAAAGAAGTTCACTACTATCGCGTCTTTTACATCGCCAATCGAGATATGCCGATAATTTAAATTTTTAAGATGGCCGCCTCGTATACTGTTGGTTTTAATTCGTATACCTCTGTCTAAGTTAGGGCTACTCATCACGCAGTGCTGTGCATAAAGGTTGCGAACCCCGCCGGAGATTTCACTCCCAATGACTATCCCGCCATGACCGGCTTTCATTTCGCAATCTTCTATGATGATGTTCTCACTCGGTTGATTTAGCCGTCGGCCGTCTGCATTTCGTCCCGATTTGATGGCAATGCAATCATCACCAGTGTCAAAGACACAAGATTGTATGAGAACATCAGTACAGCTTTCTGGATCACACCCGTCTGAATTTGGGCCAAAACTTTGGCAGTAAATATTGCTTACCGTCACATTTTTACATAACACAGGGTTAACCAACCAAAAGGGAGAGCGAAGTATCGTGACTCCCTCGATGAGCACGTTTTCACACAAGTAAGGTTGAATAAAAGGAGGGCGAAGATAGTTCTCATCAAATACTCGTTCAGAAACAGGAATGCCATCTTCAACCATAGCTTGGAGTATATCTCTGGTGTATTTTTGATTCTCAACGGCATGATCGCCCCATTCAGAGGTTTTCCACTTTCCTTTCCAAGGCCACCAATTATCGGCAGAAGCGCCTCCATCTAATGTGCCTTCACCAGTAATGGCAATATTCTTCTGCTTGAAAGCGTAAATTAAAGGGGAGTAGCCCATTAATTCCATGCCTTCCCAACGGGTGTGTACATAGGGCTTGTAGTCTTGACTATCGGTAGAAAAGTGAAGCGTGGCTCCTTTTTCGATATGCAGATTAATATTGGATTTTAAGTGAATAGGCCCTTTGCAAAAGTATTCCCCTTTTGGCACCACAACCATACCACCCCCTATTGATACGAGATGCTCTATAGCCGCATTAAGAGCGGGTAGGCTGTCGCTACTTAGTGCATTGGGTAAGGCGCCAAACTGCTCAATAAGCACGGTATTATTTGCAAAGGTGGGCCGGGCTATACGGTCTCTAATTAACAGGGCCTCTTTATCCCATTGTGCTTGGCTTCTTGTCGTACTTGGGGCGGATACAGAACAGCCTGCTGAAAATGGGATAACAGGGGCTAACGTAGCGGCCAACCCAGCTCTCAAAAGATGACGGCGGTGTTTATTTAATGTCATAAAAACTCCGTGGGGCAATACAACATAATGATCAGAATTACTTGCCTAGGTATAATGCAGCAAGAATAAATGGACCTACGCCTTTTGCGTCATTAGCGCGAATAGGCTCGCTAAGATAGTAATCAAAAGAGCCATCTCGATAAGGTTTACCGCCAAGTCCTGCAACAGCGCAAACTTGGTTTAAGCTGATGATATTATTCGATGGGTTTACGGAAATCATCTGATCAATAAGTCCTGCAAATCCTTTTTCTGCGTGGTCTCGGTAATGTTCTGGTAACAGTTTTAACGCAACACCCTTTGCGATAGCGTAGGTGATCATCGACGTCCCAGAGGCTTCTAGATAATTCCCTTCTCGCTCTGCAAGATCGGTAACTTGATACCACGCGCCCGTTGTATCTTGATAGGCTAAAGTTGCATCAATAAAGGTGTGGAACTTTGATCTCAGCCATGCCGATTTAGGGTGCTTTGCTGGCACAATTTCTAAAACATCAACCATTGCCATGGCATACCACCCTAACGCCCGTGACCAATGATGCGCCGACAAACCGGTAGTTTCATCCGCCCACTTTTGGGCTCTTGATGAGTCCCACCCATGACGAGGTAATCCAGTTTTTTCGTCGTATAAGTTCGCTTCTATAAGTTCGAATTGAAGAAAAACATCGTCAAGTTCTGCCATGTCGCCATATCGAACGATATATTCAGCATAAAATGGAGCGCCCATATAAAGCCCATCTAACCACATTTGCTCTGGGTAACGCTTTTTGTGCCAAAAACCGCCTTCGTTGGTTCTTGGATGGCTAACAAGTTGTTTTCTTAATAAATCAGCTGCTTTTTTATATTTAGGTTGACCAGTTTCTTCGTATAGGAAAAACAATACCTTTCCTGGATTGACCATATCAATATTGTATTTCTCTATATCGTAAGTATTAATACTCCCATCGTCATTCACTAGCATGTCGTAGTAGCCAAGTATGTAGTCTAAATAGCGTTGGTCTTTCGTATGCTGGTACACCTTAGAGACTGCTAGAAGGTTCAGGCCATGAACATAATCCCACTGCGCTGATTCATCCCAATCTATTTGCCACGCTTCTGGAAAACGCACCATTTCAGATTCAATCATCCGTTGCGACCATGGTTTGGTGTTATCCAAGGCTGAAGGCTGCGCAACAATAAGAGGAGAGACAAGTAATACAGTGGCCATCGAAACCACTTTGGCAATACGTTTAATCATAATATGACCTTAAAACAATGTTGAAACGATAAATGCTACCGGTAGCATAATGAGGCGCATTTATTACTCTGTCAACGAAAAAATACCCCATTTTTAACAGATTGTTTACGCAGTGCTGTTGCTGTTTTAAATGAGTTAACTAATTGAAAAAAATGAATAATAGTTATTTTGGTTACTTTCAGGCGCTATTGCAGTCGTCGCCCATTTTTAAAGGGCTGTAGCTGAAATGTTAACAGTGAAATGATAATTTAGTAAAAATTGTTGCCACCGGTAGCATTTGAATATAGGATGTAAATCAAATGTAAATCATGTTGCTATTTATACATGATTTATGTTTCCCCGAGAAGGTATGTGTATTTAAGAAATACATACTGTATTGCCCTACAGGCCCTAAAATTTATCGGGTTAGGAATGCTGGAAGTTTAAAACTAGAAGTTAATTGGTGTGAAGTTAACAGGAATGATTAAAGGCTTTGAAGATAATTGATAAGTCGTCTGTGCTACCGTATATTTACTCAGTTTGTAAATGAAATGTTTCACGGTGGCAAAAGGCTGGCAGTGTCTATTTTTTGAAAGAGCCACACGGCATGACGTTGTAATTCCTGCACCTCAATAAAATATAAAAACCGGAGAAACAACCATGGTACTTAGAAGAAAACAGCTTGCTGTACTTGTTGCGTTAGCGTTGTCAGGTGCTCACGTGAATGCTCAACAAGTCGCTAACGAAGGCGCCAAACTACAGGACGAAAACCTAGAGATTATTGAAGTTTCAGGATTTCGCGGCTCGCTGAATAAGTCGCTTATGGAGAAGCGTACTTCAGTTAATAATAAAGAATCTATCGTTGCTGAAGACATAGGTAAGTTTCCCGATTTGAATATCGCTGAGTCTATTCAACGCGTTCCAGGTGTGGCTATTTCTAGAGAGGGTGGAGAAGGAAGACAAATAACGTTGCGTGGCCTTAGCCCTTCATTTACCCGCACCACATTAAACGGGATGGAAGTGCCCGCGAGTACAGATGGCACCGATTCTGGTGGCGGTGTTAATGGTGGTCGCGGGTTCGATTTTAACGTATTTGCTTCTGAACTATTTAACCGAGTCGATATTCAGAAATCTCCAACAGCTTCAATGGAAGAGGGGGGGATTGCCGGTACTGTCGATTTATATTCTGCCAAGCCTTTCGATTATGAAGGATTTAAACTAGTCACTTCGGTACAAGGTGGATACAACAGCATTACCGAAGAAACCGATCCTCGCGCAGCATTTATGGTTTCAAACCGATTCGCTGACGACAAAATTGGTGTGCTTTTTTCTGCTGCACTGTCTGAACGTACTGTTCGCCAAGAAGGCTTCGGTACTGTTCGTTGGACTACTCCAGTTCGAGACGGGGGCGGTTTATATGCAGATACGTCTGATACGGTTGTTTCAGGTACACCCGATGTAGGAAGTTGTACAGATAACGATGAAGCGGTAGATCCACTTAATTGTTTATGGACACCACGATTACCTCGTCCTGATTACTTTGGCAACGAACAAGAGCGAGTAGGATTTACTGGCTCTATTCAATGGGCGCCAAGTGAAGATTTAACATTTACGCTTGATGGTTTGGTGTCATCGCTAGAAAACACGCGGACGATGTATAACTTTTTCCACATGTTTAGAAGTACGTTCGATGAAATCACTCCTACAGCAATTACGGTACACCCGAATGGCAAGCAAGTACTTGCAGGTTCTTATGAGGGCATAAAATCAAGAATTGAAAGTAGATTACAAGAATCGACGACTGATTTTAGCCAGTTTGTTTTGTCAGGTGAGTGGTTTGCTCTTGATAATCTTCGCGTAGAAGCGATGTTTGGCACCGCTGAGTCAGATGCTCGCTCCGAGCAGTACCGGTACAACATGACATTGTTAGAAAGCACATCATATGGCTTCGATTTTACTAACAATGCTAATGCGCCAGAGATTACTTATGGTTACGATGTTAACGATGCCAGTAACTATAACCTCAGTGATGGACGCTTACGGGCTACTGATGTTGAACGCGAAAATGACACATTTAAAGTTGACGTTTCCTACCTTGGTGATGAAGTAACCATTAAAACGGGTTTTGCGTATAACGATAGAGTGGTGACCTATGCTGAAGAACAAATCAACGGTTTCCCTGATCAAGACTCAGCCGTAGGTTACGCCGAAATGATGCCGGTTGATGATTTTGGAAGTGGTTTTGATGGTCCACTTGAGCCTTTCCTTGTTGCGGATTTTGATGCAATAAATGCCAATTTGTTGGATGTGGTTTGGACACCTCGCTCAGCTCAAAGTTGGCAAGTAGGAGAAGAAACTAGCGCTTTGTATTTGGAAATGGACACAAGCTACGACATTTCAGATATGTTACTACGTGCCAATTACGGTGTGCGATACGTAAAAACGACTACAACGTCTGAAGGGTTTATTCAGGGAGAAACCGTTCAAATTGAGAATGACTACAGCAATTTCCTTCCTGCTGTAAATTTAGCGCTAGAAGCCACCGATGATGTAGTGGTTCGACTTGCAATAACCCAGTCGATGACGCGTCCTAGCCTAAACTCGTTGAACCCAGGTAATCCGAGTTTCGACTATATAAATGGCTCAGTATCGGTAGGTAACCCTTTCTTAGACCCATTTACATCAAACAACGTGGATTTCGGTGTTGAGTGGTACTTTGACGATGAGGCGTTATTAGCCGCTACGGTTTTCTATAAAGACATTGACAACTGGATAGTGCGTGCATCGGAAGAGCGGTTTGTCGACCCTGCTTACTTCGACTTTATCGATAATGATGCTCAGTACGACCCGCAAATAGCGTTAGATCCTCGTGAGGTGGCGTATGAGCACAGCAGCCCTAATAATGCAGAAGAGCGCAGTATCAGTGGTTACGAACTTATTTATCAGCAACCCTTAAGCTTCTTACCTGGCATGTTTGAAAATATGGGGGTGGTGTCTAACTATACCCATGTGAATGCCGATGATATTGAAGGAATGAGTGAGACGTCTTACAACTTCACGCTTTATTATGAAACAGATGTTTACGGTGCTCGTGTGTCGGTCAATAAGCGAGATGACTATCTAACTGATTTTACAGGAAGTAATGGAAACGTCGCTCATGGCACGACTGGTCCTACCCAAGTAGACTTCTCATCGTTCTATAACCTCAATGAAGCGTTAACTTTCACCTTTGAAGTGATTAATCTTACTGATGAATATGAGCGATTGTTCACCACAGGTGATGGCTCACTGAATCTTGTACGCGAGTACAACCATACGGGTAGACAGTTTTTCTTAGGGGCGCGTTACTCCCTTTAGCCTAGTGTGTGTAAACCGCTAACTGCGGTTGTGTCCTGGCCATCATTTTGATGGCCTTTTTTTTAATAAAGGCAACGCTAACAAAATAGAGTAAAAATCATGAGACGAAAACGAACGATTGCGTTTTTGCTGTTAATTGGAATGGCCAGTGCAACGGCTGAAACACAGCTGTCATCAATTAGTCTTCATCTGGTGGGCGACTCTACCATGTCGGATAAACCTAACGTAGCTTATCCCGAACGAGGTTGGGGGCAAATTTTACCTGAATTTGGGTTGCCTCAGCTTAGGATTAAGAACCACGCAGCGAATGGCCGCAGCACAAAACGTTTTGTTGATGAGGGTAGGTGGAATAGTGTGCTCTCTTCATTATCTGCGAATGATTATGTACTTATTCAATTTGGGCACAATGATCAGAAACGCGAAGACCCTGCACGCTTTGCCAGTGCTGATACAGATTATGCCAACTACTTAAGTCAGTTTATTGATGATGTGGAAAGCAAAGGCGCCAACGCCATCATTGCCAGTTCTATTTGCCGGCGTCATTACACGGATGCCGGTGTGCTTAAAAGAACGTTAACCGACTATGCCGCGGCTGCACAGCGTATCGCGCGTGAAAAAGAGGTTTTATTTGTGCCCATGAATCACCGTACCTGTCATTTTTTTGCAAATATAGGCGAGGCTGAAAGCCAACAATACTTCATTCAGGTTCCGCCCGATTTGTATGGGCGATACCCACAGGGCAAGGTTGATAATACACATTTGAATGTAGTGGGCGCAGCCAAAGTCGCCCAGTTTTTTGTAAGAGAATTGGAAGCGTTAGCGCACCCTCTAAGCAACTACTTTTATAGAGATAGCCTTTAAAGCGCTCAATTGAGCGCAGCGGTGGGGAATCAGATTATTCGGCAAAGGCTATTACTTAAGTGGCGGTATATGACTTGAAAATATACCTGAAGGAATAATCGCGCCAGGGTAGGTAATCACCGTTGCGGCGACTTTTGCCCCAAAGCTTGCACTTTCAACGGCGGGCTTGCCTGACAAACGAGCTGCCATAAAGCCTGCATTAAAAGCATCTCCTGCAGCTGTCGTATCTACCACGGCGCTAACGTGTTCAACGGGCACAATACACTGCTCTTTTTGTGCAAGAATGTGAACACCAATCGCGCCGTTTTTCATAACAACCTCGGTAATATTCTTATCCTCAAGATAGGCGAAAATATCATCGGCACACGTGTGGCGGAACAACATCAAATGGTCATCTGCCCCAGGAAATGCTAAATCGGCTTCTTGGTACGCTTGAGTAGTCCAATATTGAGCGGTTTTTTCATCTTCCCACAGGCGAGGGCGATAGTTGGGATCAAAGGCTATTTTACAGCCTTGTGATTTTAGTTTTTTGATTAAACTAAATAGATTTTCACGCTGCGCATTGTCTAAGATTGCGATAGAGATCCCACTAAAATAGAACCAGTCGGCATTGATATTATCATCGGGCATGAGGTTTATGGTTTGTGTTGCGGCAGACTGAGCGCGCCAATACGCAAAAGTGCGTTCCCCCTGATTATCATTGCGAATCATATACAAACCCAAATTGCGCTCAGTAGAGCGAAATACAAGGTCGGTGTTAATCTCGTGCTCGCCCATCTTTAGTAGTAATTCGTTACTTAAAAAATCGGCACCGATGGCGGTTAAGTAACTTATCGATGACACGGGTAAACAACGCTTGAAATACACCGCTGTATTATAGGTATCACCGGCGAAACTTTTCGCCATGGTATCGCCGTGTTGAGTGCGAAGTTCAACCATGCACTCGCCAAATATAATTAGTCTTTTCATACTAAAGCCTCATAAAGCTCACAAATGCTATCAGTAGAATGTTTCATTACAGGTCTCCCAAAATCGGGTTTAACGTTTCATCAACACCTAGTGAAGAGCACTCACTTAGTGTTTTTACATGCGCTAATACATGGCTGCGAAATACCGAATTTGTACTGAGTTCAGCAAAAATTGCGGCTTCATTGAGTAAAGTATTAGTCACTGCAACGGGATCGAAGGCATGTTGAGAGGCCATGTCGATTAGTGCGGGCGCTTTTGGGTCGGTAATGGCGTCACCCGATTTAGCCTTGCGAGTAACAAACAAACACCATGCTGCAATAGGAACGCACAGCAAGTTAATATCTCGGTTGGCATGTAGATTGTCACGAATGGTGTCTAAAACCCGAAAAGGCAGCTTTTGTGAGCCATCCCACGCAATCTGGGAAAGCATGTGACGAATATGCTTGTTGTGATAGCGAGCGACGATGTCATCAGCATATTGATTTAGGGTTTCAATGTTATCGGTTTCAATCGACGGTATTATTTCTCTCTCTAAGAGCGCGCTAATTAGCGCCTGTATTGCAGGGGTGGAAATGGCGTCATAGACAGTTTCCTTGCCAAATAGCAGGCCTACATAAGCCAGTGTAGAATGGGTACCATTGAGTATCCGCAATTTTGCTTTTTCAAAGAACAAAACGTCTTTGGTAAAGGTAACACCTACTTCCCCCCAAGGTGGCCGAGGCCCTGAAAAATTGTCTTCGATAACCCATTGAGTGAACATTTCACGCTGTATAGGCCAATCATCTTGAATCCCTAGATTGGCACTGACGTTAGCTTTTACTTCATCATCAGTCGCTGGGGTAATGCTATCTACCATAGTACAAGGGAAAGCGATGCTGTCTTGAATCCACTGAGCCAACGCTGGTGAAAGGTGATAGGCAAAATCAATGACCGCTTTTGCTAGTTTCTTGCCATTATCGGTTACGTTATCACAGCTTATGATGGTAACGTCGGCATTGCCCGAATATTTCCGCGCTGTTAACGCTTGAGCAATAAGGCCTACAGCACTAATAGGCAAGTCTGGGTTGGCAAGATCGTGTTGGATATCAGGGTTCTCAACATCGAGACAGCCGGTGTTATTTAAGCAATACCCTTTTTCGGTCACGGTTAAAGAGATTATCTTAGTGGCTGGCGAACATAAGGCCGCGGTAATGACATCTCTATCTTCACTTAGCGTTGAGAGGGTCTTTATTGCACCTATCACTCGTAAAGATGGCGTATCATCGACAACAGCGAGGGAATAAAGGTTATCTTGGGGGGCCAGCGCTTTTTTTAGCGTATCGCTTCGCATCGATACACCGTGAATGCGCCAATTTCCACCATAGGCCAATGCTAAATCAGTATAGTAGGCTTGATGTGCACGGTGAAAGGCGCCGGGGCCAATATGTACAATACCGCATTGTGAATTAAGCAAATCGTACTCTGGAACGGCAACATTACTGTTGAGCTGGTCGAGTGTTTTAATACTAAGTTGCTTTTCCATGCTTATCCTAACTTATACGCTTGTTTCGCGAAATCGTATGTGACCTTTTTAGCGATACTAGCGGCTTCCGTTTCGCTGATGCGGTGCTGAACAACTAACTCTGCTAAGAACCGACAATCTATACGGCGGGCAACGTCATGGCGGGCAGGAATAGACAAGAATGCACGAGTATCATCGTTGAAACCTACGGTGTTAAAAAAACCAGCTGTTTCAGTAACTTGGTGACGAAAACGTAACATACCTTCTGGGCTGTCGTGAAACCACCAAGCAGGCCCTAGTTTTAAACACGGATAATGGCCGGCCAGCGGCGCTAACTCACGGCTATAAGTGGTTTCGTCTAAGGTAAATAAAATAATATTTAAGCTAGGCTCATTTCCATACTTTGAGAGCAAAGGGCGAAGCGCGCGAACGAAATCCGTTTGCATGGGAATATCGTGACCTTTGTCACGACCAAACTGGTTAAACAGTGTAGCATTGTGATTTCTAAACGATCCTGGATGAATTTGCATAACCATGCCATCTTCAACGCTCATGCCTGCTAATTCCGTTAGCATTTGAGCTCTAAATAGCTCTTGTTCCTGGCTATTACTTTGTCCGGTGCGAACCTTATCGAACAGAGCAATACACTCGTTAGTGCTTAAATCTGCGGTATTAGCAGTTGGGTGACCATGATCGGTGGCTGTGGCGCCGTGGTCTCTAAATACAGCGCGTCGGGCTCGAATAGCGTTTAAGTAACCGTGCCAAGTTTGCGTGTCTTCGTTGGTCATCACTCCTAATTTTTCGATATTGGCGACGATGTCTTCCCGTGAAGCATCAACCACATCATCGGGTCTAAATGTGGTAATAACCCGCTTATCCCACCCCGTACCTTTTAGTGCTCCGTGATGAGGAAGCTGATCAAGCGCCCCTTCGGTGGTTGCGATGAGTTCTATGTTGAACCTGTCCATTAAGGCGCGTGGTTTGAAACTGACGTCTTGAAGTTTGGTGGTAATATGCTCGTAATATTCGCTGGCGTTATTGCTGCACAACATGTCGGTAAGCCCAAACACGTCATGAAAAACGGTATCTAGCCACATTCTTGATGGGGTAGCAGCAAACAAATAATAATTGTCTGCAAGGATTTGCCAAATTTTTCGCGGGTCAGACTCAGTTGCGCCGCCATCCCACCGAGGAACGCCTAATGATTCTAGTGAGATTCCCTGACTATACAACATCCTGAAAACATAATGGTCAGGGGTGATGAATAGCTCAGTGGCGTTAGTAAAATTTTTATTTTGTGCAAACCACCGCGGATCTGTGTGCCCATGGGGGCTGATAATTGGCAAATCTCGTATTTCTTGGTAAAGCGCACGGGCTACTTTTTTAGTGGCTGAGTCAGATGGGAATAGTCTGTCTTCATGTAATAAAATTGATTCCATAACAATCTCTTCTTAAAGCGTGACGCCACGTTTCCAAATAGCAATTTCATGGCTGCCATTTTTCTCGTTGCAGGTTAATTGACCCGATGCTACTGCAAGACATTGTTGGAGCAGCGCGTTGGCACACTTATCGATAGACATGCCTTCCAACACCTGACCGGCGTTAAAATCTATCCAATGTGGCTTCTTATTAGCGATATCTGAATTTGAGGATATCTTTATTGTGGGTACAGGGAAGCCGAGGGGAGTACCTCGACCTGTGGTGAATAAAACTATATGTGCGCCAGATGCGGCCAATGCAGTTGCACTGACTGCATCATTGCCTGGCGCTTGTAGTAAATTTAAACCGTTAACTGTTCTCGGTTGACCGTAATTGAGCACGGACTGTACCGTTGATTGTCCACCTTTTTGCACCGCGCCTAACGATTTCTCTTCTAACGTGGTTAGGCCCCCAGCTTTATTACCTGGCGATGGGTTTTCGTAAATAGGTTGATTGTGTGCAATAAAATACTGTTTAAATTCGTTAATTAAGGTTTCTATATCATCAAAAACAGCCTTGTTTTTGGCGCGGTTCATCAGGAGTTGTTCGGCGCCAAACATTTCTGGTGTCTCAGTAAGAATAACCGAGCCCCCTAATTGACAGGTTAAATCAGTGACTCGGCCCACCGTCGGGTTTGCAGTAATACCGCTAAATGCATCGCTACCGCCACACTTCATGCCTAGCACTAACTCATTTGCACCAATAGGCTCTCGTCTATCCTCGTTAAGGGTTTTCAATAGGGAATAAACAGCATCTACGCCAGCTTCAATCTCGTCTTCCACTTCCTGTGCATTGTAGAAACGTAGCCTCGAGTCGGGCTTATCAATTTCAGGTAACATTGATTTAAGCTGATTGTTTTCACACCCCAGTCCAATAACCAGAACCGCTCCGGCATTGGGATGCGAGGCGAGCGAGGCGAGTATCGTTCTTGTATCATCTAAATCGTCGCCTAACTGAGAACAGCCGAAAGGGTGGGTGAATGCTCTAAAGCCATCACATTCACCAAAGTAACGACGCTCACATTCTTGCGCAATGCGTTCGGCAGTTCGATTGACACAGCCCACCGTATTAATGATCCAAACTTCGTTGCGGATACCTACTTTACCGTTCTCTCTGCGATACCCCATAAAAGTGGGGATATGGGCAGGTTTCGCTAATGCTGCTCGTGTCGGTGTGTATTCGTATACTTCACTGCCATCAAGTTTTGTCTTTAGATTGTGGCTATGAACGTGCCCTCCCAATTTAATACTTTGCGTGGCAGCGCCAATTTGAAATCCATACTTAACAACTGGGGTATTCACCGCAATATTGTGAAGTGCCACTTTGTGGCCAGCAGGGATGTGCTCGGTGAT
The DNA here is from genome assembly GCF_902506055.1 of Alteromonas sp. 38. Taxonomy (NCBI): domain Bacteria; kingdom Pseudomonadati; phylum Pseudomonadota; class Gammaproteobacteria; order Alteromonadales; family Alteromonadaceae; genus Alteromonas; species Alteromonas sp. 38. Next base: position 2,798,322 of record NZ_LR733300.1, on the reverse strand, counting down.
GAAAAGTTGATGACTTTCAATGAAGGTACGTGCGGCTATATCCTGTGTTGCCACGGCAACATTATCACTGGCATGAACTTTCACTAATAAGGTTTGTAAACTCATCGCGTACCCTCAGATTTTGCGTTACTAGCACCAAAAACTTGGGCTAACGGACGGACTTAACAGATTGGTTGATTTTAACACTTTGTAATATACGTGCCACCGGTGGCATAGTAAAGCAAAACCAACTATTTATTAATTTAAGCGGCTAAAAATCACACTCTTTTTATAGAGTCACGAATAATAAGGTGGGGTTTTACTAAGTAGGTCTCAGTTTCGCTCACTTCAGTGCCTTCAATTTGAGCGATTATCTTTCGAGCTGCAAGCGCGGCCATATCGCCTACAGGCCTTTGTACTGTAGTTAATGCAGGAATTACTCGTGCTGCCAGCAAGTTGTCATCAAAGCCAGCAACCGACAATTCATCAGGAACAGTAATGCCCATTTCATGTGCGACCTTGAGTACACCAGCGGCCATTTCATCGTTGTTAGCGAAAATAGCTTTCACACGGGGAGATTGAATGAGTAGGGTTCTGGCGCACTCAATACCACTTTCGTAACTGTTTTTACCTTCGATAATGCGGTCGATGGGAACTTCAACGTGCAGGTCATTCAATGTTTCTAAAAAGCCTTCAAGTCGCTCTTTAGATGAGTAATAGCGCTGTGGACCGCTAATAATACCGATGTCTCTATGTCCTAAAGACACCATGTAGCGGGCTAAGTCTCGAAGGGCTGCCCGATCATCAGAGACAACAATGTTACTGTGATCATCTAAGTCCACCGAGGCCATCCGAACGTAATTTATCTGCTTTTCTCTGAGTGTTTCAGCTAACTCTTTAGCTTCAGATACCGGTGGCAGTATAATGACACCATCTATTCGAGAGCGACTAACGAATTGAATACAGTTACTGATAAAGTCGTCAGTGTTGTAGTTGCAAGGATGAACGACCAGCTCATACCCTTTTTCTGAACAAACGCTTAGTACCCCGCGCTGAACTTGATCGATATACAGTGCATCGGGGTTATCGTAAATAAGCCCAATAAGGAATGATCTACTAGCCGCAAGCCCTCGGGCTTGCTTGTCAGGTGAAAAGCCAGTTTCTTTTATTACTGCATCAATTCTCTCGCGCGTTGCTTTGCCCACATTAGATGCGCCGTTAATGACCCGAGATACCGTTCTTTTCGATACGCCAGCAAGGCGGGCTACATCATTAATAGTGGGGCGTTTGTTCATTATCGGTATGTTTCCGCAGTTTGAGTATTGAATTTACTGAACATTATTGAATGAATAGTACCATAAAATAAAGTCATTCCATTTGACACCAGTTCGTTGTCATATTTTAAAAGCCAAGTGCCCTAGGTAAGGCTTCACTAAACCAAGGAACGTAGGTGACTAACATCAATACAACGAACATGGCAAAGTAGAGGGGCAGTAACGGCTTGATAATATTTTCTAATTTTGTTTTCGCAATCGCACAGGTGATAAAAAGCACAGCGCCTACTGGCGGAGAACACAGCCCAATAGACAAGTTCAACACCAGCATTATACCGAACTGTAGCTCAGACATACCCAGTTGAACGGCAACGGGTAAAAATATGGGGGTAAAAATAAGCACGGCTGGGGTCATATCCAAAAAGGCACCCACGACAATAAGCAATAAGTTGATTAATAGTAAAATTAGAATGGGGTTGTCGCTAATTGCCAGCAATGCATTGCTCAAGGTTTGCGGAATATTTTCATACGACAGTAACCAACTCATTGCGGTAGATGCCGCAATCAATAACATAACAATCGCTGTGGTTTCTGCGGATTTCAATAAAATACTAGGCAGTGCTTTTACCTCGACTTCGCGATAAAAAACGACCGCAAGTAACAGGGCATAGACCACAGCAATCGCACCTGCCTCTGTGGCAGTAAAGATACCGCCCACAATTCCACCTATGACTAAAACAATGAGAAACAAAGAGGGCAGGGCAGCTCCCACTTTTTGTAATACAATTGATAAAGGTAGTCGGGCAGACAATGGATAACCTCTGGCTTTGGCGTAGCCAAAACACACCATCATTAATGCTAGGCCCACCATAATTCCCGGTACATAGCCTGCCATGAATAAAGCGGCAATCGACACACCACCACTGGCAATAGCATAAACAATAAGGATATTGCTAGGAGGGATCAGCATCCCTGTAGTTGAAGCGGCTGCGGTTACCGCAGCACTGAAGTTTGGTTCGTAACCTGCTTTTTTCATTTCAGGCAGCATAAAGCTGCCAATAGCAGATGTGGCTGCAACCGCAGAGCCTGATATAGCGCCAAATAGCATACAAGACACCACGTTAACCAATGCCAACCCGCCTGGTAAGGCGCCAATAAGGGCCATAGCGCATTCGATTAGCCGCTTCGCAATGCCACCTCGTCCCATAATTAGGCCTGATAATACGAAGAAAGGGATAGCCAAAAGAGCAAAGCTATTTAACCCTCCAGCCATTCGCTGTGCAATAGTAATGGTTGCTGGCGCCAAATCCATACTCATCAGCATCGCGATGAGCGTAGCTAGGCCTATACTAATAGAGATGGGGACATTCAATAGTAAGAGTACAAAGAAGGCTACCAAAAGTACTATGCCTGTTAATTCCATTCGTTAAGCTCCTTTTCAGGTGAATGCCATAGCGCAAAAATATTCACTATGCTGTAAATAACAATGAGTCCGCCTGAAAGGGGCAGTACCAGATAAATCAACCCCATCTTTATGCCTAACGCAGCAGAAATTTGATCTAGTTCTAGTGTTAACATCACTAATTCAGTTCCACCGTAGCCCATTACCAACGTACAAAATGTGATAACGCATACTTCAACTAGGGTTAACAGAACGCGCTTTACTAGGGGGGATTGACGCTCTACGAGTAAATTAAACCCAAGGTGAGCATGCTGGCGGTAGGCATAAGCTGCACCTAGTATGCCTATCCATATGAGAAAGAAACGTGAGAGTTCCTCTGTCACTGACGCCGGATCTTGTAAAATATATCGCGATATCACCTGCCAAATTACGGTGAGTAATATACTTGTCATCGCAACAATTAAGGTTCCAGCCAGTAACTTATCTAGCGTTTTAATAATCATTAACTTACATCGCTTTTATTTGCGTAATGAGCTTACCAATGTGGGTGCCGGTGAAACTATCGTGAAAGGGTTCGACTGCGTCTACGAATGGCTTCTTATCTGGGCGAATAACGGTTACACCTTCTGCTTCAACTTGTGCGAGTGACTCAGTGGTTGAGGTTGTCCAAAGCTGGCGCTGAAACTGAACTGAGTCTTGCATCGCTTTGGTTAACCATTCTTGTTGTTGTGTGCTTAAGCCTTCCCAAACGTGGAGTGAACACAGCATAACGTCGGGAACGCTGGTATGTTCATCCAAGCTGTAGTATCTGGCGATTTCGTAATGCCTAGAGAGGTGATAACTAGGCGGGTTATTCTCTGCACCATCTACTACGCCTTGTTGAAGTGCAGTATAAAGCTCTCCCCAAGAAACGGGTGTTGCTGCGCCGCCCAGAGCTCTTACTGTCGCCACAGCGGTAGGGCTATTGAGTACTCTAATTTTCATCCCTTTTAAATCGCTAGGTGTTCGAATAGGACGATCGTTGGTATAAAAACTTCGGCTTCCTGCATCGTAATATCCCAACCCTTTTAAACGAAAATCTTCAACGCCACTTAATAGATCACTACCAAGTTCACTGTTTAGCACTCGCCAAAAATGGTCATTGTTTTTGAAAATATACGGAATGCTGAAGATTTTCATGTCAGGTGAAAAGCCTTCAAGGGGGCTCGCCGAAACCTTGGTCATCGACAAAGAACCAATTTGTAATAGCTCTATCATTTCCCTTTCAGTACCTAATTGGCTGCCGGGGTAAATGATGACTGTCATCTTACCGTCTGAATAGTATTCAAGGCGTTCACCCAAAAACTCCATGGCTTTATGCACCGAGTGCTGAGTGTCTAGGGTATGACCTAAACGCAGTACGGTGATTTCGCCGCTATTTTCGTGCTGAGAGCATGAAAATAGCGCAAATACGCTCATCACTAAGATCATAAACTTGCTAAAACACTGCATAATACTATCCATGCCATTTATTAACGTAAGGCTGAGGGAGGAAACTTATCCATGTCATCGTAGTCGAGATTTTCACCCGCCATACCCCATATGAACGCATAGCTTCCTGTACCTACGCCGCAGTGAATTGACCAGGGTGGCGATATAATGGCTTCTTCATTTGCAACGAACAAATGGCGTGTTTCATGGGGTTCACCCATAAAATGACATACACGATTTTCTTCGTTCATATCAAAATAGAAATATACTTCATTCCTTCTATCATGCTGATGTGCCGGCATTGTGTTCCAAACACTGCCATTGTGAAGGCGTGTAAGGCCCATTTGTAATTGACACGTGTCTACAACGGTATTAATCAGTAATTGCTTTATATCTCGCTCATTAGAAGTTTCTTGGCTGCCCAAATGCAGCACGTTGGCATCGTCCTTACCTACTTTTTTACAGGGGTAGGCATGATGGGCAGGCGCTGAATTCATGTAATATTTAGCGGGGTTATTTGCATCGTCAGACGCAAAAGAAATCTGCTCATTTCCTTTACCAATATACAATGCTTCTTCGGGAGCAAGATGGTACTCAGCACCATTGACTGTGACCGTGCCTGCACCGCCAATGTTGATAATGCCAACTTCACGGCGGGCAGTGAAATAAGGCATTTTTAACTGGTCTTCAATAGTATCAAGGGTAAGTGCATCGGTGGTTGGTACTGCGCTCCCCAGCATGAATCGTTCATAATGGGTATAAATCCAAACCACTTCTCCCTTCGACATGAGTGAAGAGGCTAAAAAAGCATCTCGTAATTCTTCGGTGTTATAAGCGTTTGCTTCTTTTTTTCCTATAGCATAGCGAACATCAATTTCTGGATTCATCATCTTTTCCTTCATTTATCTTGCGAGAAAACCGCCATCCACTGCGAGGGTGTGGCCGCTTACGTAATTGCTTGCTGAGCTAGCTAGAAAAACAGCAGCCCCAGCTAAATCGTCAACTTCGCCCCATCTCCCTGCGGGAATTCGTGAGAGAATTTCTGCGCTGCGTTTAGCGTCGTCTTGGAGGGCTTGGGTGTTATCGGTTTTGATATAACCTGGTGCAATAGCGTTAACTTGAATATTTGAAGTACCCCATTCATTGGCAAGCGCTTTGGTTAAACCCGCGATAGCGTGTTTACTAGCGGTGTAGGCCGGAACTGTTACACCACCACTAAAGCTCAGCATAGAAGCAATATTGATGATTTTGCCACCGCCATGAGAAATCATATGCTTTCCAATGACTTGGCTCAGTAAAAATGAAGCGTCAAGGTTCACTTTCATCACTTTCTGCCAAGCGTCTAAAGGAAACTCTGTCGCTGGAGCTCGAAATATGGTTCCGCCGTTATTGACCAATATATCGACTCGTTTACCATGTTCGATGGCTGACGTCGCTAAATTGGTTACTGCGTCGAGGTCGCTTAAATCAGCACTGATTGCCTGTGCACTACCACCTATTGCATCTATTTCGTGAAGGGTGTTTTCACATCCACCTTCTTTCGAACTTGAGCATATAACGTGGGCGCCAGCGCCAGCTAGCGATAAGGCCAGTGCCCGACCAATTCCTCGACTCGCTCCGGTAACGAGGGCAGTCTTCCCTTCTAAACTAAAGTTCACCATATTCATTACCTCTCATTCTCAGAAAATCTGATTTTATACTCTAACCAAATTGACACATTAAGTTAACAATTTATAAAATAATTGCCACCGGTGGCATTTGTCAATATATTGTTTAAGAAATATTGTATTGTTAACCAGCCATAGGAGATGGAATTATGAGATTTATTATGGGCTTAGCATTAATTTTACCAATAATATTAACGGCGTGTTCTAAAGACAAAAACAGTAATATACCGAGTGTGATGGTTAAAAACCCAGCAGAAGGAGGGGGCGTCACTCAAGAGGTTTCAATACCATTGGAAGAAAAGTACCGTGGTTGGTTATTAAAAGAGGTGGCATCGGAATGGCGTGAGAACGCCAATGGTGAGGCTACATTGTACGCGTACATCGAGATGAACCCCGGTGAGGAAAAAGCATTCTCTTTGGTTCAAACCAAAGAGGCGGTAACCGATTCCGCCCACGCTGAGCTATCAGTGCGCTCAGGGGGGCAATGGGAAGGCGCGGTGTATACTGCAGATGGTTTTGCATTTCAGCCTGTAGAATCCTTTACTGCACCTTCACAGCTAACCGATCACTCATATTTTTTAAAGTATGAAGGGCCCGGTTGGGAGAACGACCAGATAGGCTATCGGCTTTACCTAGACTGGCGAAATGCTATCGACGTTTTTGCAAAAACGAAGGATGAAGTGGTATTGCCGCATGTAGGTAATGACGGTTATGACGCTTACCATAAACTTGCAGATTGGGGCGGCGATGCGTTGAAAGTAGGGAAGTCATTAGGGCTGGGTGCATTAGGAAGAAAAGTTGAACAGGGGGTTATGCACTTTCAACATGTAGATGATACCCATTGGGTATTAACTGAGAACACCCATTTAACGGCGGCTTTCGATGTTAGCTACAGTAATTGGCGTACACGTGAAGACTCAGAGGACGGGGTTGATGTGGTAACCCGTTATAAGATTAATACTGGGGATGCATCAACCCGTATAACGGTTAATACGTCATCTCCCACATCAAATATAGTTACAGGATTAGTAGCACATGACGGTATGACGAAGATCGCATTTGAAGAGGGCGAATGGGGCGTTATTGCTACATGGGGCGAGCAGAGTGTGTTAAGTGACAATGACTTGCTTGGCCTCGCTGTGTTTTATCAACTACATGAGGTTAGTGGTGTAGCTAAAGGTGAGTTCGATCATTTGATCACTTTTAAACCCACTACCACGTTCGAGTATGAAATAATGGCGTACTGGCCGGCAAGAGAAGGGGATGAAAACCCCAAGGCTAGTTTTGAAACTTTACTGCGTCAAAAGGTTCGCGCCTTAAATCATGGTCTACAGGTGATGTAATTCGAAATTGCTGGTGATTTTACAATCGCCAGCAATTTGTACGTTATGCGGTGGCCATTTTAGTATAGTCTTCCTAAACTGTGGCATGACCCACATGAAATGACATTTTTATTCTTACCTATAAAGCGGGTAAAATTTCAAATTGAATAGGTTTATAGCGAAAGTTATTCGATTCGCCCGCAGAGCATGCAGTAAGACCTACAATCATGTCCATTTTTGCTTCAAAAATAGTGTAATCACCGGCTTTACTCGTAGGCGGTAGCACGGCAAATTTCCCCTCGGGGCTCACATCCACGTTCATAAAGGTATTGAATGTAGTGCCAATATGATGTGCAGGAATGTCGAACTCAGCGAATGCGGCCACTAAGTTCCCATGGCATCCAGGTACCGGTGTTTCACTGGGATAAAAGTGTTTGAAGGTATCCACACTGCAAGGGGTTAAAAGAAAATCGTGTTCTTCCACCGTATCTTCAATAATGTCAAACATCACCTGACTTTCATTGGAATAAAGCTTACATCCTGATTTAAAGTGGGTGCTTTCATTATAGTCTAGCGAACGGCCTGACGACATGAACTCATTTTTATCGTGGGCATTAAAAGCATATAAATCGGCAACTTGTTCGCCTTCAGGATCAATAACCTTAAGTCGTTCCCCTTTATTTATGGTGAATGCCGTGCCGCTTCTTGGTTGAATGGTTTGTCGCATTGCTGCCCCTTTATTTTCTTTATTTGAATCAATGTAGATTAGATTAGTTTTGACTCGCGTGGAAAGGACATTGCCAACGTTTAGGTTGCTGCTTTCCACTGTACTGATATGCTTCTGATTGCTCACCATGATTTTGCAATAAGGTATTTTTTGAGCCACAGAAGGCTTCGTCTTGCTGACGAATGTGGTCCCTTAAATCTTCAAATTTTCCTTGCTCGCGAAGTAGCTCGAATTGCTCATGCAGATTAAACACTAGCGCGGGGCGCTCAAAGCGTCTGCTTTTTCGCTTCGCACCTGGGTGGAGGCCAATGATAAAAAACGCTTTACCGCCCAGACTAAAACTAAAATTAGGGCTATGCGGATTTTCGTCTACTTGGTTATCCCAGTCGTGCATGCAGGTATCGATGTCATGAAGTTGCTGAAGCTTGCGCCACATCAATTTATCAAAAGCAACCTCGCTTAAAATCTCTGGTTGTTCAAACGTGAGTACCAAAGAAGAATACATGTCTTTTTCTAGCTCAAAGCGATGAATGAAGTCGTAGATGTCCGTCAAGATGTCGGTGTCACTCATGTCGCATCGAAAATTATCGTACTGCTTTACAGTAATCTTACCCTTGTTTAGAGCGGTTTTGGCTCCTACACAGGGATAATCAGCTTGATTGATGAAAGCTGATACTTTTTGCGCTAGGTCAGGTTTTAATATAGACATAGTCACTCCTTGAACAGTCTTACCACGATTTTTAAGCAGTTTGCTTTATCAGCGGGATATCATGCGCTTGCGATGAAACTTCTTTTTCAGGTGACGGCTTTTCGCGCTTCGGCAATTGCAGTACATGAATACCGGCAGTTTCAAAATCTTTATTGATATAACCGGCTTCTGCGTAAGCATTTAGCACATCGATACATGGGTTAACTCCCCACTTGGCGTGGTAACGCTCAGCGTTTCTGACAAAATCTAGAAGGTGGTTAATCGGGCAACGGTAATTGGGTCGCTCTGGCGCAAAAGTCTGCATTTCGATTTGATTTAAAGAAAAGCCCAATGAACGGCAATTGGTAAAAAAGTCTTCGTCATTTAGTCCGAAGCCGTCGTAACCTTCATCGAAACCGCCGGTTTTCTTAAAATCTGTCTTGCTAATAAAAAACACTGTAGAACAAATGCTATCGTCACTAAACTTTCCATGATCATCTTCCTGTTGTCTTGACGGAATTTCGTTATTGTCTTCGTCTGGTAATGCTTGGCTTTTAATGTGGCATAATGTGTCGTGGGGAAAGGTCCATTGCGACTCTGGAACGAATGTTACTTTGGTATATACCACTGAGCCTGGGCACCATGCATTCATTCCCTTCGCAATGAAGTTTTTATCCACCACGGCATCGACATTTATGTAAGCTAAAAGATTACTTTTAGCTTCTTGTAAGCCACGATTGCGTGCTCTAGCAATGGGTAACGCCCCGTTAGCCACAAACTTATGTACGATATTAAACTTCTCACTTTTCGCTAATGAAAGCGTTGAAGGAGAACACATCCAAACAATGACAAGTTCATCGGGTAGTGGGTTACACGACTCAAGCTGTTCAATGAGTCTGCAGAGTTTTTCTGTACGACTTTTTACTATCGTGACAACACTGACGGGTGAATGCATGTGAACCTCCTAATTTCCTTTTGGTGATTATTTGATAACTTAACTTCAGTGGCTGTTACCAAACGCCGCACTAACTGTCTTAGCTGTTATGCTTATTTTGTATGTAAGCTAGCAATTATTAGACCTTAGTCTAATATATTGAATAGTTTAGAGATTATTTCTTTTCATGGAAGTGGCCAATGCTCACGCCTGCAAAGAATTCACTCAGTGTGAATCTATTTCATAGTGACAAAAAGGGGCCTGGCGGCACATTTGGGAAAGGGGGAGTTATTCACTTAGAAAGGGTGGTGGCTGAATTTATCACATTGGCTTTAGAAGTTTGAGTGGGTTCTATACTTACCCTAGACGTTCTAAATTCTACCTCTTCATTTGGTATTGCTTGCAAATACTCAATGGGCTTATTTCGAACACATACCGATTTTGTGTTAAAAACTTGGCAAGTGCCTGTGTAACGCTGCGCATTGGCCACAAGATAGCTGCATTTATCGCCTTTTGTTTTTGCTATACAGGCTTGGGACGCCTCGTTGTGAATATGACCGCTATGAGCCAAAACTGTCGTCGAGCATGCCATTGCTAGTAAGGTTACCGATGAGAATAAAGGTACTGTACCGGCTAGTGACTTGCCTAATTTTACACGTATAGACGTCATTAATTTACCTCTATACTGCCTTGGGCACCTTGATAGCAGCCTATAAACATATTTTCGGCGGCACTCGCTGCATGGTAATGGTAGCCTCTTGTATCGTCCTCATGGCATCTACATTCATCAAGATCATAGTCTTCTTCGCCATTGGCGTTCAACATGCCGTAGATGCCGTAGCCATCAAGGGCATATCCCATGAGATTGGCATGATCATCAAGACTGGTTACCACTTCGCTACAGCCTAATGAAGCATGATAATGATATCCCTCGGCGGGGTTCACATGGCCACCACAGTCGTCAAAGGCGGCAATGGTATTTGCAGCTAATATTTGAGAGACGGGGGCAGGGCCTGCTATCACTACACCGTTTAATGAAACGCCCAAGTCAGCTCCTAAAGATTCGGGGTTTGTTAAAGGTACTGGCGTGACTGGAATTAAAATGGATTGTTGCATACCACCGTCATAGTAGCTAATTGAGCACTCTACACAGTGATTTTGATATTCTTCGGCTACGTTGGGACGGGCTGCAGCTTCACAGGCTACCTGAGTATCTGTAACGAAAATTTCGCCAGTATCTTCATCGTATAATTCCCAGTCATCGCCATAAAGTGTCTTTACATCAACAAAGAATTGTCCCTCTAGGTTGTACACTTCGCCATTTCCATCGAACCATATTCCGCCTTGGGTTGCATCGTCAGTAATAGTAGACGGGCAGAACGGCCCTATGTCTGCATTTGCTGGTGCGCCGTTGATAACAACCTTGTAGCAATCGGTAGAGGTTCCATCGGTAAGTGTACAAGACGTAGTCGTAATAGTTTCGGCCAAACCCGCAGCTAGAAAGTAGTCAGGGTTTGCGCCAACAATACTATTGCTTGAGTCGCTATCGCTATCTGAGTCAGTAGACGTATCACTATCCTGTGTCGTGGAAGTGTTGTCGGAGTTATCGCTATCAGAGCATGCTGATGCGCCCAGCAGCACGAGCATGAGCAGTGCGTAGAATGACGTCTTCATATATAGCCTCAGAATTGTGTTTTATGTTCGAATGCTTATCGAAATACCAAATCAAAGGCTATCGCTAAAATGTGCAGTTTCTGTGCAGGTTTAAAGAGGCTTTAGTGAAGATGTATCAGAGGCTACTGTACTTTGTAGCCTATGCCGTATACCGCATGAATAGGGCTGGTGTGTTCAGCCGTCGCTAACTTGTGACGAAGGTTTTTCATATGGCTGTCGATGGTGCGGTTACTCACCACTCTGCCGTCGTCGTAGCCTAGCTCCATTAGCTGGTCTCGAGAGTAGACCACGCCAGGTTTTGTCATCATGGTTTTCAATAATCGAAATTCTACCGGTGTAAGCTCAATAATGTTGCCATCCACGGCACATTCAAATCGAGACATATCCAACTCGATATGGCGAAAAGTGAGCTTTTCTGATGACGACTCGGTTTGGTTTTGTTGCGTGGCTCGCCGCAATACCGCTTGTATCCGTGCTACGACTTCACGGGCTGAAAAAGGTTTGCAAACATAGTCGTCAGCACCTGCTTCTAAACCAATAAGTCGGTCTATTTCATCGACACGGGCGGTCAACATGATAATGGGCACCATAGAAAAACTACGCAACGATTTGCAAATGGTGAGTCCGTCCACTCCGGGTAACATTCTATCTAAAATAATGGCTGCCGGTACTTCCTTTTTTACCGTATCAACCACATGTGTGCCTTCATTCAATACGGTAGATGTGAATCCTTCCAAAGCAAGAAATTCAACTAAAATTTGCGCAATTTTATCTTCATCTTCAACAATGAGTACGTGTTTGTGCGGTGTCATTAGTTATTATCCGTAGTGAAATGTTTGGGCAGTTCTGCCGTAATTTTAACGCCGCCGAGTGACGAAACTGACGCGCTAATTTTGCCACCATGGGCCTCAATAATTTGTTTACTAATTGATAGACCAAGGCCAGCACCTTGTGTTCGACGTCTACGTGAGGCATCTTCTCTAAACAAAGGTTCAAATAATGCCGCCGCATTTTCTTTCGCGATGCTTGGCGCTGAATCTTGGACAATAATAACGATAAAGGAAGGTTGTTCTGAAACCACTACCTCCACGGTACCTGGTGCATCGGTATACTCACATGCGTTAACTAACAAGTTGAGCATAAGCTGTTTCAAGCGCTGGTGGTCGGCATTAATGGTGATGTTGGGTGGGCAGAAACAAGTGAAGGTAAGCCCTTTTGTATCAAAAATATGCGCCAGGCTTTCGCTTTGTTGCACGATTACTTGGCTCAAATCCACTGACGAGAAATGATAAGAAAGCCCGCCAATATCAGACAGTGATAATTGGTATAAATCTTCAACCAATAAAGACAAGCGTGTGACCTCTTGGTCAAACGAGGCCAGTTGTTTCTGATCAAGTGGTCGAATTCCTGCTTTTATCAATTCAATTTCGCCCGATAAAATGGTGAGAGGCGTACGGAGTTCGTGAGAGATATCAGCTAGCCATTGGCTTTTAGTATTTTTGTGCGCTTCAAGGGTATTTCCCAATGTATTTATGTGCCGCATCAGCTCGCCAAATTCATCAGGACGGTTTTCTGGCAAGTTGGTTTTATACTGATGGGCGGTTAGGCCTTTAACGCTTTGTAATATTGCCTTAAAAGGGCTTAGCATGCGCGGCGTAACGCCTAATGCCAGTATAAGCGAGGCAATAAGCGACAGTAGGCCTATAAGGATAATGGCTTGCAGCTGTTGTTCAGAAAAAGCGCGAGCCACATCAGAATCAGGTGTCTTAGGCGGGTAACTGGTAAGCTGACCGATGAGCTCGCCGTTCAATTCAAGTTTTACGTTCACTTCATTTCGTTCGTTTTCGTCTGCATACGAACTTTGCCCTGATATAATGTTTCCATAAGCATCAATAAGTAGTGTGGGCGGACCGACAGATACATCTTCAATTTGATGTCTAGGGGGAGGGAAGCCACCAGGTCGAGGTCGCATTCCAGGGCGTCGATGGGGCATGCCAGTAGGCGCTACACTCTCTATTTGAATGTTATCCCAACTGTTATTATTGCTGCTGTATTCTGCAATAAGTACGCGACTCAAACTCCTCAGACGCTCTCGCTCCTGATTTTGAATAAATTCATTAAAGCCTTGCTCGAAGCTCCAACGTGCGAGTGCTAGCGAAAGCGACAAAGATACACAGGTAAAGCCAACAAGAATAACAAGCAGTTTATGGGATAGTTTCATTATGTTGAGTATATCTATGCTAATGCCTTGCTAGCAATTGTTTCTGCTTTAATTCCGTTACTTCTACATGCTTCTTACACAGAATCTGCACATTTGACGCGTATGCTGAATGTGAGTTAATTAATCTTCTTAGGAAATTCATGAAATTGTTAAAGCTTGTATTCGTTGCCACGCTTATCACAGGAAGTTTAAGTGCATTCGCCCAACAGGGGCGTCCAAATGGTCCACCACCCGAAGCTATTGAAGCATGTGAAGATAAATCTGAGGGAGATAAAATCTCTTTTGAAACCCGTCGTGGTGAGAGTGTGGAAGGTACCTGCGAATTAATTGAGGATCAATTAGTAGCGGTTCCTGAAAACCATCGCGAACAGCGTTAATTCCTCACTCTATTATTTTTATACCCGTCTAAAAATGTAAGCTGGCAGTGTGAATATACACCGCCAGTTTTTGCTTTATTATTACAGAACGCTCTAACAAAAAAATACCAAATATGTCATACTCCTCAATTATTAAGCTTAGTATTTACAGTGCGCTTTTTTATCCGTTTTTTCACCGCGCATTAGCTTAAAGCATCTTAATGGAGGCCGTGTATGCAATACAGTGACGAGCGCCTTAACGAGCTAGTAAACGCCAGAAATTCAGAGGTTCCCGATGTATTTAGCATCCAATGTGATGGCATTGAACTTTATGTTCACGTTAGCCCTTACGTATGGATCCGCCCTTGGGAAGGACGTAACCACACCGCTTTTTCTGTGGGGTTAGCGCCTGGGTGTCCAAATGCATGTCGGCTGTTTGGTAAAATTGATGTGCCTTATTTGCATATTTCGCTAGAGACCCTTAAGCAGGCTGCGGTCAAGCGCGTGACTGAAGCAGGAATATCGTTTTTAACGAAACGAGGAGCGGGGGTGAAAAGCTTTGCCATTTACCCAAGAGGCGGTTTGACATCAGTAGATGAAAGCCGTGCTTACCAAGATGCTTATGTAAATGGCTACCGCTATGTAGTGCATGTTTATCAGCTACGGAGTGGGGGACTTGGAAAGCGCTTTGCGGAATGGTTCTTTTTTGGGGAGCCAGAGCCGGCTGTAATCTTAGCAAAATTACGTCGTCAGCAAGATAACCTTGCAGACTCAATGCACTTTGAAATATGTCAATTGTCGACGGAACTTCCTAAGTCAGCGTAAATCGTAATTAGTATAATAAACTATGGTTCACTTGTGAGCGTAATTAGATATTTATAAAGTGAGTAAAAATCAAGTGGAGAGAGTTGTGAACTCTGAATCGGTAGTTGAACTTCGCAACTATGACAAAAGCCAGTTAAAACAGGTTAGTGTTATTTCTGGTATTTCGCCCAATGCCATGCGAAGGGTATTTGGTGGATGGATATTGTTTGCTGCGTTAGTAGGAATAATTGTGTCTGTTGCGCCGGATTTAGACAGTCAGTTTATTGGTTTAACCTTGTTTGTTTTAGTTGCCTTCACTGTGGTTATGTTCTGGCAAAGCCGAATCTCTGAAGGGTGGCCGGCCATTATTTGTGATGATGAATATATTGGTGTGGTTAGAGATCCCGTGCTGCGTGAATATGTGTGCGTCAAAAAAAGCATTATCACCGATGCGCAACCGTCGCTGATCAAACCCAATAAAAAAGCGGTTGAAATGAGTTTAGATACCAGCGCACTTAGCGAAACTGACACCGCTATTTTGAAACAAGCGGTGTGGCCGCGGGAAGATAAGCTTATTGGGCTCGCTCACTTTAAACGTCGTGAAGAGGCGTGTGAAAGCGTAATGTGGTGTGTCAATCATAATACGAAAGCGGTGAGGTCAGCTCCCGCACATCATGTGCCCACCTAGTCGTGTATTTGCCTAGTGCTTTTCAATATTAAGCCGCTTTATAGCGGCTTTTTACTTTCTGTGATCAGGCTTTTGGCTTCAATTTCAATCGCGTTAGTAGCGGGTAGTGATCTGAGCCAATATCAGGCAGCTTTCTAATATCTTCCAGCATAAAGTGACTTGAATGAAACACGTGATCCAGTGGCCATTTAATCAGCGGGTAATGGGCGTGAAACGTATTGAAAAATGCGCGACCAATTCTTGGGTCCAGCATACCGCTTATTTTTTTGAATTTTCGGGTAGTAGGCGACCATGCCACATCGTTCAAGTCTCCAGCAACAATAATAGGCCCGTGCTTTTTAGCTATTTCATCGCCTACCATAGTGAGTTCTACGTCTCTGGGCTTAGCCGATTTGTTTTCTGTGGGGCTAGGTGGCTTCGGATGTAAAAAGTAAAGTATCACATCTTGTCCCTTCATATCGATGGTGACAAGCATGGAGGGCACATCATCTTCAACTAAGTAGTTCAGCTTGGCGGTTTTCAGTGGGTATTTACTGTAAAGGTGCATGCCATATAAGTTTTCCAACGGGCAATGCTGCTGGTGAGGGTGAGTTTCGTTTAACGCAGACAAAGCGATTTCCCAGCGTTTATTAGATTCAAGGGTAACGACAAAGTCTGGATTGGTGTCACGTACATGCTTCAGTAGCTTGTCGTAATCTTCATTAGGCATAAAGACATTGCTCGACAAAATACTGATACTCTCACCGGCATCTTGAGAAGATGCTTTAACCACTTCCTTTTTGTAAAAGAGCGTATAAGGCAAGATCCAAATAGCCTGGTAAATAGCGCAGGCTATTAATCCGATATAAAGCACGGCGGTAATAAGTGTGTTAAATCCAGAAAGCTCAGATGGATACATAACGCCTCGAGCAATTATTACCATCACCATCAAGCCTAGCAATTGAAGCCGTGGAAATTCCCATACCCTCACGAGCCAATGTTTCGATGGTAGTGATGGCGCTAAAGTGACAGCAATAAGAAATATCGCCATGGTGTTCAGTAAAATATTCATTGTCGTTCCTGACTAATTTGTTTTTCGCGTTATTGACTTGCCCACAAACCCTTAAAACAAGACAAGCATAGCTATTGCTCGATTAATAATATGTATATTGGTTAATGAATATTCAATTTTCGTTCCGGTTAGGCAAGATGTAGGTAAAAAATGCTCATAGACCGAAAAGTTTGCAGGAATGTTGATAAGTGTTTTTCGAACAAAATTCATATAAATCTATATTAATCAGTTGCTTGCTATGTTGGCTCGGGTTTCGCATTACCTACTACGAGTTTCAACAAAGGAGAACTGTTATGAAACGTACATTACTTTCTATACTTGTAGCGACCTCGATGACAACTGCAGCATTTGCTGGTGACATGGAGACAGATAACAAATGGGAAAAAGGCGCTAAGGATGCGTGGATAGACGGCAAAGCCGAAGCAACGTTACTATTCAACGGCAACCTTGATTCATTCGATATCAATACAGATGTAAACAACGGAAACGTTGTTCTAACAGGTAAAGTAGATCATTCAGTTGATAAGAAATTAGCGGAAGAGCTAGTATCAAATATCGACGGTGTTATGTCAGTAGATAACCAGCTTTCTGTTATTGAAGAGAAAGACATGGACGAAATGGCAAGCAACATGTCAGATGACGCTGAGTCAGAATACGATGAGCAAACAGGTACACTTACTGATGCCAAAATTGCTACCGTAATTAAAACCCGTCTGCTGATGGATAGCGACATCTCTGGTTTTGATATCGATGTAGATGTTGAAGCTGGCAACGTTACGCTAACAGGTAACGTAGATTCAGATGCCGAGCGTCAGCTAGCTGTCGAAATAGCGAAAAACGCGTCAGATGTGAAAAATGTTGAAGATAATTTGCAGGTCATTACTGAAACAGCAATGAAAAACTAAGCCGTTATCGGTAAAGTGAAAGGGGCCAATTGGCCCCTTTTTTACGTCTAGTAAATGCTATATTTTTACAATAACACTCTGTATTGAGTGAAGAAGTGAATTTAACGTCTTTTTTGAATATCCCGTTTTTTCGCGGCAATATGTAGTATTTTCCCATCTACTTTACAACTTTTGTCTTACAACCTTTGTCGGGTTTTCTTCCTATCCGTTGCTGCGTATACTCCTCGCCGTAATTAGGTGGCAGTAAGAAATTTGGAACACAATGTGCAATACAACTTGTAATTGATTTTTTTAAATTACAACGTGCAGTAGTCATTTAGAACCATCGCGTTCTTACATGGATAATCGCAAGTTAGATGTAAAAGGAAGTGAATGATGAAAGTATTAAATTGGTTAGTTTCAGGTGTCTTAATTTCTCTGCTGGTTGTGCTTGCAGGTGTGTTAACGAATAACATGGCTTATGTAGGTAAAGCTAACGCTGATGATTCAAACAAATCCCATCACGCCTCTATTGTAAAAATAGAGCGCATACTTGCTCAAACCGAGTTCGATGTATCTCAAAAGCGTGATTTATTACGTAAAACTCGTATCGAGTTTTATCTTGCAGAGGCGAAGCAGGCAGACCTACGAAATTGGACATTTAAGCGTGATGACTTAATTGGCCGCGCAAAGAATATTTTAGTTCACCATCAAACACAGTATGCTGTCGCGACTAGTGAGTTTGCGAGCATCTAAGCTCGCCAACTCTGTGCCGTTCATTTTTCTATTTTTTAACGGTTCAAGGTTTGTGCCCTTAATTTTATCCTTATTCTAAATCCTATCCTCACTACTATTATTTAATAGGCAAAAGTTACCCATAAGGTCGGAGTCTTGAGGCCTTCATTAAGCGCTAACGGTGTTCACCCCCACGCTAATGGCTTCATCCAATGCTGTTGGCATACATTAGTTTTCAAAGTCCACGTTGGGTTTCTAAGTAGGTGGCAAAGCTACCAAGCCAGTGACTTCCCATATAATGCATATCGTTTATCACCGCATCTACTCCTGCAACTTTATGTGCTTGTGCCGCACTATTTATTGCTGCTACACGCTTATCACCCGAAGGTAGCGCAGAAGCGATACCTTCAAGCATCCATGCACGACTTAAATTTAAGCCATCGAGGTGCGCAAGTTTACCGTCACTTTTATCCACTACAGTGGCTACGTTTATCCATGAAGCTTCGCCATCAATGGGAATGCTGGGTAAAAAAGCAGATAGCCACTTGGCGTAATTTTCAGTTGAATACACTCGGCGCATCAAGTCAGCTTCTGCAATACACGGAGATAAGAAATCTTGTCCTGAAGGTTCATAAGTCAAAGGGCAATTCACATCATTTGCGTATAATCGCGTGATGGTTTTGGTGAGCAAATTTTCAAATGCAACGTCGCCAGCAGTGCGGCTCCAATCTAACATAAGGCCGAATGCAAACGCAGTTTGGCTATGTTCGCCCACACGAATAGGAAACGAAAGTTTAGGGAGCCAATCTGTTACATTGGCCACGATTTTTTGCTCAAGTGGCAGTAGGGTGGTTAACCATTGTTTAGCTTCGGGCGAATTCCACTCACGTAGTTCACTAGTTAGTTGTAAAAACCATGCAAGCCCATAAGGACGCTCAAAACTTGTGCCTGTACCCTCACGGCTAAAGTAGGCGACTTCCCCAGTAATGTTTTCTTTGGTAAAACTGATATCGAGGTGTTTTACAATGTCTTGGTAGTGTGGCGTTTCTGGATATTGGCTGGCGATTCGGGTTAATAACCAATGGCCATGTACAGAAGAGTGCCAATCAAAGCAGCCGTAAAACGCAGGGTACAGCTGTTTAGGCGGCTTAACATGTTCTGTCCCTGTCATCATGTGTTTAATAATGTTTGGGTACTCTTTATGAACGCAGGCTAAAGCGAGTTGCGCAAAACGGTTTACAACCGTTAAGTCACTTGATGAGACGTTGGTGTTTACAGTCTTTGCTATCAGCGATGGTGTAACGAGGGTGAGCACGAGTATAAGCTTACGAAGCATAGTTAATTTCATAAAATAAATGCCAATCTGTCTTAAGGGGGGAGTGCCACGTTATTCGTCGTAAAAGTAAAATAACGTGGCGGCAAATAATGGGGTTAATCTTTCAAATGCGCTCGCTAAGGTTTTTATAAAGGCTTTTGCAACGACGCGATATATGCTTCAACAACGGTTTTGACGAACACTTGGCAAGCCTCTGCCGTGTTAGGGTTATACTCGCCATGATTGGTAATGTTGTTCGACAGAATACGAATACCAAGAAAAGGTACGCCATAAGCATGAGCAATTTGCGCTGCCGACGCAGATTCCATTTCTTCTACGCTGGTACCTAGATTTTTGTGAAGCCATGCAATGCGGTCAATTTCGTTATTCCAAAAATTACCGCTGCCGATGGTGCCTTTCACAACGTTTCCACTTTTGTGTTCCTTGCTTAAGGACATCGCGAGCTCAAGTAAGATTTCATCACCTGCATAAAAACGAATCTTTTCAGCATCTGATGCACTGTCACCTTCGCCTGCACTGCCTTCTGAAGCCATTAAATCCATTGGGATCCACGTAAGAGGGCGCGAACCTTCGCCCGCTTCTAGCTTAGGGGTCTTGAAATTACTCGCGTTTACGCTTTTTTCGCCCAATACGATATCACCGACTTTAAGCTTAGGATCGTGTCCGCCCGATGTGCCCTGGTTAATAATGATTCTGGGCTGATAACGACTTATGCCTATGGCCGTTGCCGCAGCAGTGTTCTCTAAACCTTTTCCTGTTTTAGCCACTACGATAGGGTGACCGTTTAGCGTCCCTAAATAGAATGTGGCGTTACCTGAATGTTCAACTCGTACGTCGGTTAATAATGATGCGAAATATTCTGCTTCAATAGGCATTGGGCCTTGAATCATGATTGGCGCTAATGGGGTTTCAGAAGAGGTTACGGTTACGCTCTTCATGGAAGATTCAGCCATGCTGTTAAAGCAAAGTAGCGCAAAAAACGCGGAAAAAAGTGGAGCGGTTATTTTCATTGTTATTCCGTTTAAAGTAAGAAGAGTAAGTAAACTGCGAGTAAAAGCGCCTTTCATTTCTACCAGTTCGTTATGTGAATTACAATGTGAATAGACAGTAAGTGAGGGGGAATGCAGAGTGTAGGATGCGCATAAAAAAGGCAGCCCCTGGCTGCCTTTTAAAAAGTGCTAAGTAGGAATAACGCTTATTCTACTTCAACAATCTTAAGCGTATTGGTGGCACCAATTTTTTCCATTTCATCACCATAAGTTAAAATGATGTTGTCGCCGCTTTGCACTAAACCTTTGGCTTTTAGTGCTGCAACTACGTCATATTTCAACTGACCAGGCTCGCTTTTCGATGAATCGAAATAAACCGGCTTAACACCTCGGAACAATGCCATAGTATTTAATGTGCCTTCATGACGAGACATCGCGATAATAGGCAAAGAAGTAGTAATACGCGACATTAACTTAGGCGTATTGCCGCTTTCGGTTAATCCTACAATAGCTTTTACGCTAGGTAAGTGGTTTGCTGCGTATACTGCTGATAAAGCAATTGATTCGCTGGTAGATGAGAAAAGCTCATCCATACGATGCTTAGAAATTTTAACGCTAGGGTGCGTCTCAGCACCTTCACAAACCCGCGCCATTGCTTGTACAGTTTCAATTGGAAAGCTACCCGCCGCTGTTTCAGCTGAAAGCATAACCGCGTCAGTACCATCTAGTACTGCGTTAGCAACGTCCATAACCTCTGCACGCGTAGGCATAGGGCTATCAATCATCGATTCCATCATTTGCGTTGCAGTAATAACGATTTTATTAAGTTGGCGTGAACGGGCAATAAGCTTCTTCTGAACGCCCACTAGCTCGGCATCACCAATCTCTACACCTAAATCACCACGCGCAACCATTACAGCATCTGACGCACTGATAATGTCAGTAATGGCTTCATCAGTGGCTACGGTTTCTGCACGCTCAACTTTGGCGCAGATTTTCGCAAAACAACCCGCTTCTTCGGCCAGCTTTCTTGCGTAATTAAGATCTTCACCACTGCGAGGGAATGAAACCGCAAGGTAATCAACACCAATCTCAGCAGCAGTAATAATATCTTTCTTATCTTTTTCTGTAAGGGCTTCAGCAGACAAACCACCGCCTTGACGGTTGATGCCTTTATTGTTTGATAATTTACCGCCAACAGTCACTTCTGTTAACACTTTGCGGCCTTCTACGCCGGTTACTTTAAGTTGAATACGACCATCATCGAGTAACAAAATGTCGCCAGCACTTACATCATCAGGTAGTGCTTTATAGTCGATACCAACTTGCTTAGCATCACCGGCATCGCGATCTAATTCAGCATCAAGAGTGAAACTATCGCCAATAGACAACTGAACCGCGCCTTCAGCAAAACGTGCAACACGAATTTTTGGCCCTTGCAAATCGCCTAAAATGGCAACGTACTTACCTAAGTTTTTAGCTGCTTCTCTTACGCGCTTCGCACGCTCGATATGATCTTCTGCTTGTCCGTGTGAAAAGTTCATGCGAACCGTGTTTGCACCGGCGGCAATCAGTTCTTGAATTTTTTCGAGTGAATCAGTGGCAGGGCCAAGCGTAGCAAGAATTTTCGTTCTTCTGGTCATTAGGAGTCCGTCGCAATTTTTAAGTGATGAAGCACAAATAGATATATGGCTAGCCTATGCATATTGTACAAAGGTTGACCTGTAATCGCTTTACGTAATTTTATTACAGAATAGTAGATGAATCTGACATAAATGTGAATGAAAGATGAAGAAATGAGAACTGAGCCGACCAGTTACGTCATTCACCTCAATAAAGAGTACTAATGCCATTCACTGCCTTTTCTGTATTTTAAATAATCAATAGTTAAGCTTGTTTCACTTAACTAGGGTAGCAGGTATGGTGAAAAAATGTGGTTAATTACCGTATAGGGTAGGGCGCTAGTCGTTTAACAAATCACGACAAATGTAGCCATCCGAGTTAGGCTGCGCAGAATGTGCAGGCGCTAACTCGAATGCAATAACAAGAAGTATCTATTCGTTGCGCTTTTCGTAGCGTGAACCGCGTAAGGTGTCTTTCACCCGCTTTAAATTCTCTCTGAATTTGTTTCCGCGGCGTAGTGTGAACCCGGTGGCCAGCACGTCAATAAGCGTAAGTTGTGCAATTCGAGACGCCATAGGCATATACATATCGGTGTCTTCTGGTACTTCAAGCGACAAAACGTACGTACACTCATGTGACAATGGGCTGTCGGCTGATGTTATACCTACTACTGTTGCATCGTTCATGCGGGCAATCTGTGCAATTTCTACCAAGCTTTTTGTACGGCCGGTATGTGAGATAAGCACCACAACATCACCCGTAGAACAGTTCATGCAACTCATACGCTGCATCAAAATATCCTCAAAGTAGACAACAGGCACGTTGAAGCGGAAAAATTTGTTTAGTGCATCGTGTGCCACAGAGGCAGATGCGCCAAGTCCGAAAAACGAAATTTTCTGTGCTTGGGTTAACAAATCTACAACGCGATTAACCACTTGCACGTCTACAGACTGTCGCGCAACTTCAAGAGAAGCCATGGTCGATTCGAAGATTTTGTTGGTATAATCCTCTGGCCCATCGTTTTCATCAACATGACGGTTTACGTACGGCGTTCCATTTGCGAGACTTTGTGCTAAGTGAAGTTTAAAGTCTGGGAAGCCTTTGGTATCTAACCGTCGACAAAAGCGATTAACAGTCGGCTCACTTACATCCGACATTTTAGCCAAGGTTGCTATACTCGAGTGAATAGCTGTCTGCGGATTCGCAAGGATCACATCAGCCACTTTTCGTTCTGATTTGCTGAATGACGCTTTATTTTGTGTAATTTTTTCTAAAATATTCATACAGAAATAGCAATTAGTAAGGGAAAATTGATGTAGGTTACCCGACTCATAGTACCCAATGTGACGGAAGTGACAAGAAAAATGTAATTTTTTGACATTTTTTATCGCTGACAGGTAACAAAAGGGGTCAAGATAGGGGACTAACCCTTTAATATACAGAAATGAGATTCAATAGCTCCCAAAAGTTGTAATTTTACTACATTTAGTGTTAACTATATGCTAATAACACGTGGATGGCGTTAGAAGGTACGTCTACCTCACGTTAGTTTCACACATACATTTAAAAGGTCGACGAAAATGGTATTGGAAAATTCCTACGAACCCTGTGATTTCGTGCTATTTGGCACATTGGGTGATCTTTCACGACGCAAATTACTGCCGTCATTATATCAGCTTGAGAAAGCAGAGCTCATCCACCCAGACACTACGATTGTAGGTGTAGCCCGCCATGCAATGGAGTTAGAAGACTATATCGCCGAAGTGCATGCCAACTTAGTGAAGTTTGGTGATAAAGCGCTTTGTGAAGAAACGTGGGAGCGTATGAAAGCGCGTCTTCATTATGCGTGTGTCGATATGAAAGATATCGCTAGCTACTGCGTTTTAGAAGACCATGTTGATCCGACTCGTACTATGGTGTGTTACTTAGCAACACCACCTTCTATCTATGGCGATATCTGTCGTGGTTTGCACGGCTGCAAAATTATTGATTCAAGTGTGCGTGTGGTGCTTGAAAAGCCGATTGGTCACGACCTTGAATCTTCAAAGGTAATCAACGAACAAGTTGCCGAATACTTCGACGAGAAACAAATTTACCGTATCGACCATTACTTAGGTAAAGAAACGGTACTTAACCTCGTTGCACTTCGTTTCGCTAACTCTATTTTCGCGACTAATTGGGATCATAACTGTATTGATCATGTCCAGATATCAGTAGCAGAATCGGTCGGTATTGAAGGGCGTTGGGGATATTTTGATGATGCTGGTCAAATGCGCGATATGGTGCAAAACCACTTACTTCAAATTTTAAGCCTAGTGGCCATGGAACCGCCTACCACGCTTGATGCAGATAGCATTCGTGATGAAAAGCTTAAAGTACTTAAAGCATTACGTCCGATCAACTCAAGCAATATTAGCGAAAGCACGGTTCGTGGTCAGTACACCGCAGGTTTCGTCAAAGGTGAAGAAGTACCAGGCTACTTGGAAGAAGAGGGTGCAAACACCCAAAGTAGAACGGAAACCTTTATTGCGATTAAGGCTGAAATAGACAACTGGCGCTGGGCAGGGGTTCCTTTCTACCTTCGCACCGGTAAGCGTATGCCGTCGAAAGTCAGTGAAGTCGTTATTTACTTCAAGCGTCAGCCTCACAACCTGTTTGGCGATAGCTTCAAGAACTTACCGCCGAATAAATTGGTTATTCGTCTTCAGCCAGATGAAGGCGTTGAAATTACGGTAATGAACAAAGTGCCTGGCTTAACCAGTTCTGGTTCTATGGATTTACAAAAATCTAAATTGAACTTGAGCTTCTCTGAAGCCTTTGCCGACGATCGCATCCCTGATGCTTACGAAAAGCTACTTCTTGAAGTGATGTTAGGTAATCAGGCGCTGTTTGTTCGCCGCGATGAAATAGAACAAGCCTGGACATGGGTTGATTCAATTCTAGAAGCATGGAAATCGTCTAATGAACCACCAGAGCCTTATCAAGCGGGCACGTGGGGACCGGTAGATTCAATTGGCCTATTGGCTCGAGCCAATCGCAGTTGGTACGAGAGTAAAACGGCAAGGAAGAAGAAATAATATGGCATTAACAACCCTTTCATTCGAAACACCCGATGCACTTACCTCAGCATTTGCTGAAGACCTAGTGAGTATTCTTAACACGGGCATTAAAACCCGCGGACGTGCATCACTCGTGGTGAGCGGTGGCAGAACGCCGCTTGCTTTGTTCAAGCAATTGAGCGAAACCGACATAGAGTGGGACAAGGTAGACATTACCCTTGCCGACGAACGTTGGGTGGAAGAAGGCCATGAAGCCAGTAATACCAGCTTAGTAAAAGCGAACCTTATTCAAAATAAAGCAAGTGCAGCACATTTCGTTGAATTAAAAAGTGATGTCGACGATGCCAGTGAAGGCGTAAATGCTGCTGAAACCGCGATTGCTAGTATGTCCCAGCCTTTTGATGCGCTTATTTTAGGCATGGGTGAAGACGGTCATACTGCGTCGCTATTCCCTTGTTCTGAGCAAGTCAACGATGGCTTGAGCATGAACAGCGGTCGCACGTGTATTGCTGTACAACCTACAACTGCACCCCATCAACGTATTTCACTTACGTTGCCGGCGTTGCTAAATAGTCGACATATTTTTCTGCATTTAACCGGTGATAAGAAAAAGCACGTACTGCTTGATGCACTGGATAATGCTACCGAAGCGCAAAAGCCCATCACGGCCGTGGTAAACAGAGCCCCGGTAACCTTGATGTGGGCGCCATAGGAGACAATGATGGATTCAAGAATTGCAGAAGTTACGCAGCGTATTATAGAGCGTAGCAAAGACAGCCGTAAGGCCTACTTAGAAAAAATTGAACACGCGCGCCGCCAAGGCCCTCACCGTGGTGTGCTTTCTTGCGGTAACCTAGCGCACGGTTTTGCAGCCTGTGGAACAGAAGAAAAATCTGATCTGCGCTCGATGACCAAAGCGAACGTGGCGATTGTATCTGCTTACAACGACATGCTTTCGGCGCACCAGCCATACGAAACGTATCCAGCGATAATTCGCGATGCAGTAAAAAGCGTAGGTAGCGTGGCTCAGTTTGCTGGCGGTGTTCCCGCTATGTGTGATGGTGTGACTCAAGGTCAAACCGGTATGGATTTGAGCTTAATGAGCCGTGACAACATTGCCCAAGGGGCTGCTATTGCGCTCTCGCACAATATGTTCGACTCAACCCTTATGCTAGGTATTTGCGATAAAATCGTACCTGGATTATTAATGGGTGCGTTAAGCTTTGGTCACTTGCCAACGGTCTTTGTGCCCGCGGGTCCTATGCCTTCTGGCTTACCGAATAAAGAAAAAGCGCGTGTTCGCCAAGAATACGCAGAAGGTAAAGTAGGGCGTGATGCGCTACTTGAAGCTGAATCTCAGTCTTATCATTCTGCGGGTACATGTACTTTCTATGGTACGGCAAACTCTAACCAGTTAGTGGTAGAGATGATGGGCCTCCACTTACCAGGTTCTTCGTTTGTAAACCCAGGTACAGAGCTTCGTGATGCCCTAACGAAAGCGGCTTCTATCCAAGCGACACGTATTACTGATTTAGGCGATACATACCGCCCAATCGGAAATATCGTTGACGCAAAAGCCATTGTTAACGGTTTAGTAGGCTTGCTAGCAACCGGTGGTTCAACGAACCACACCATGCACTTAATCGCCGTTGCACGTTCAGCGGGTTACATCATTAACTGGGATGATTTCTCAGACATTTCTAATGCTGTGCCATTGCTTACTCGTATTTACCCTAATGGCTCTGCTGACATTAACCACTTTGTTGCTGCTGGCGGTATGTCATTGCTTATCAAGCAACTGCTAGATGCCGGGTTGTTACATAACGACGTTAATACAATTTGTGGTGAAGGGCTAGACTTCTACACCAAAGAGCCAATGTTGAAAGACGGTGAGCTTGAATGGCGTGATGGTCCTACTGAGTCTTTAGACAAAGAAGTACTTGCCACGGTAGAAACGCCGTTTAAACCAGATGGTGGATTAAGTGTACTAGAGGGTAACCTTGGTCGCGGTGTCATTAAAACATCAGCGCTTCGCACCCCACATTGCACTATCAAGGCGCCAGCAGTTGTGTTTGAAGATCAGTTTGACTTAGACGCAGCATTTAAAGCGGGCGACTTAGACAAAGATTGCATTGTAGTCGTTCGTTTCCAAGGGCCTTCGGCTATTGGTATGCCAGAACTGCACCGCTTAACACCACCTCTTGGCGTGTTACAAGACAAAGGTTTCAAAGTAGCCTTGGTAACTGACGGTCGAATGTCTGGTGCATCAGGTAAAGTCCCTGCTGCAATTCATGTTACTCCAGAAGCCTATAAAGGCGGTTTGCTTGCTAAAGTACAAGCAGGAGACTTGATTGAGTTGAATACTGAAACGGGCGCACTAACCCTGCATGTTGATGAAGCCACGCTAGAAGCTCGTGAAGCGACACCTGCTGATATTGGCCATCACCATATTGGTATGGGCCGTGAAATGTTCGGCGGTATGCGTGCCATCCTAACAGGTGCTGAAGAAGGTGCATGCTCGTTGTTCTACAACCAGGAGCAGGCGCTATGAGCCAGAAGTTTGTGGCCGATGTAGGGGGCACTAACATTCGCGTTGCTCGGGTTACCGAAACAGGCGTAGCCGATATAAAGAAATATATGTGTAATGATTTTGCCAGTATCGACTTGGCAATTTCACAGTATTTTACCGATATGCCTGAATACCAATTCACCGAAGGGTGCATTGGTATTGCCTGCCCAGTCTTGGGCGACCAAGTGGTGATGACTAACCATAGCTGGGCGTTTTCGCAAAATGCGCTACGCTCACAGTTAAAATTAGACTCACTGTTTGTGATCAACGACTTTACCGCAGTAGCACATTCATTACCGGTATTGAATGAGTCACAGGTTGTCCAAATTGGTGATGGCACGGCGAAAGCCGGTGGCAATATTGCGGTATTTGGCCCGGGTACTGGCTTGGGTGTAGAGCATATCACTATGACCTCTTCTGGGTGGCAAACCCTAGACGGCGAGGGTGGTCATGTTGACTTCTCTCCCGTTGATGAAACCGATGTTGTGGTGTGGCGTCACCTGCAAAAGAGTTTTGGCCGCGCTTCTGCCGAAGAAGTAATGTCAGGCAGGGGATTACATAATATCTATACCGCACTAGCACAAGATGCAGGTAAAGAGGCTACATTCGCTGAACCTGCTCAAATTACCGAAGCCGCATTAGCAGGTACCTGTGATATTGCTGCTGCCACGTTAACGCAGTTCTGCAGAATTATGGGCAGCTTTGCCGGTAATTTGGCGTTAAATATGGCCACAACAGGTGGCGTTTTTATCGGCGGTGGTATAGCTAACCGTTTCCCTAAATTCATTCAAAATAGTGACTTTAGAGCTCGTTTCGAAGCGAAAGGGCAAATGAAGCACTATGTGAAAGATATTCCTACTTATTTGATAGCAGAGCCTGATCACGGCTTATTAGGTGCAGCTGCTTATCTTCAACAACATACTGCGAGCTGATTTATGACAAGTAAATGGAAATATTCGCCAGCTGATATCTTTGCTGCTGGCCCTGTTGTACCTGTATTGGTTATCAACGATGTGGAAAAAGCAGTTCCGCTAGCAAAAGCGCTAATGGCCGGCGGTATTAAAGTATTGGAAGTAACCCTTCGTACGCCAGCTGCCATTGACGTAATTAAACGTATTGCTGACGAAGTGCCTGATTCGCTTATCGGTGCTGGAACAGTAACAAATGCACAGCAGCTTAAAGCGGTTATTGAAGCGGGTGCTAAATTTGCAATTAGCCCTGGCATGACAGCTGATTTGCTAAAAGCGGGTATGGAAGCAGAAATTCCACTTATCCCAGGTATTTCATCAACGTCTGAACTAATGAAAGGGAAAGACGCGGGTTACACCCATATGAAATTCTTCCCAGCTGAAGCGTCTGGTGGAGTGAAAGCGATAAAAGCGATCAGTGGCCCATTCCCCGAGTTTACGTTCTGCCCAACAGGTGGCATTGGCCCAGGTAACTACAATGATTACCTTGCCCTTAAGAATGTTGTTTGTGTTGGTGGCTCGTGGTTAGCGCCAGACGATGCCATTGAGTCTGGTGATTGGGATCGTATTACGCAACTTGCCAAAGAAGCCGTTGCGGGTGCCAACATCAGCTAATAAAAATGCTTTATAAAAGCCCCGATAATAATGACTGGTATGATGTCACTTATTATCGGGGCTTTTTTATTAAAGACGATTTACCTGTTATGACGAATAAATCGGGCTAAATGCGGCATTAGTGGGAAGCACTTGTGCTGGCGAGTTCATACTTGTATACATTTGTATTTACCAATAAGCACGCAGTATGCCGTTAGACGGCGCGCTAAAGCATTATACAGGCGTTATCGTTTGCACCATGGCGTGAGACTCACTTGGCTGTAGTGTCTTGCCCTGCGTGATAGACGACTCTACACAAAGCATATGTTTGTAGCCAAACGGATCCATATCAGAAATTGACGCAGCGCCCTGCCATGGGTTCCAAACCACCAATGAGTCGTGGCCTTTTGAACCTACATCGGTAAATGGTGTATCTTTTACCACAATAGACGCTTTCTCTACCGCACTCATATGAATACGGTCAGTCTCTGCCGTAAAGGTATAGTTCTCAGGTGTGGGTTTTATCGTCCAGTCATCCAGTTTATCTTTATAGTCGCCGGTTAAGCCTAAAAGGCGAACCGCTTGAATATGATCAACATGGAAGTAACTGTGTAACGCACAGTTGTAGGTAAATGGCACTACGCCTGTGTTTTCCGTTATTAACGACACGGTGAGGGTATCACCTATCGTAATTGATAGGGTAACCGCACAGTCATGTTCAAACCCTTCTGCTCTTGTGAAGGAAGGGGTAAGCGTAATATGCGTGCCAGTTTCATCTTCACTAGATGATGTTAATTGCCACACTTGTGTGCGCAAAAAACCATGGGAAGGTAGCTCACCTTTCGCTTTACCATGGTCATCACTAAACCATGGCCAGCAGACAGGTATTCCGCCACGAATGGGGCGTTCACCGTTAAGGTAGGCATGGGGGCTCACCCATAAGCGTTCTTGTTCATCTTTTTTGGGAATAAAAGATAAAACATGTCCACCAAATAAACTGATTTTTGCTGAAGCGAGGTGGTTATCTACCTCTAAAAACGTCAATCCGTTTGATTCGCTTACTTGCAATGATTCTGTTGACATAAATCCTCCATGAAGCAACGTGTTGATTGTACCGTTGTCGAGATTTCCACAAGGTCCCGCATTACCATTTAATAATGGCTCATTGTGCAATGAAAACAAAAAAGGTGCGAATATTATTCGCACCTTTTTTCAGTCTATTAACAATGTCTTCAATAACTGACCAATAGTGTTGCCGTTATTGATAAACGTGATTACTTAGAAATGTGAGCAACCAAGTCTAGAACTTTGTTTGAATAGCCCCATTCGTTGTCGTACCAAGAGATAACTTTTACGAATGTGTCAGTAAGTGCAATACCTGCTGTTGCATCAAAAATTGACGTATTGGCGTTGCCGATAAAGTCATTTGATACTACCGCGTCTTCAGTATAGCTCATGATACCTTTAAGCTCGCCTTCAGACGCTTCTTTCATTGCCGCACAAATAGCGTCGTAGCTAGTTGGTGTGGCTAGGTTAACAGTAAGGTCAACCACTGAAACGTTTGGTGTAGGTACGCGGAAAGCCATACCTGTTAGTTTTCCGTTAAGCGCAGGAATAACTTTACCTACTGCTTTAGCGGCACCAGTAGACGAAGGAATGATGTTTTGGCCAGCACCACGACCGCCACGCCAGTCTTTCATAGAAGGACCGTCAACGGTTTTCTGTGTAGCTGTAGTCGCGTGTACTGTGGTCATTAGGCCATCTACAATACCGAACTTATCGTTAAGTACTTTTGCTAGAGGCGCTAGACAGTTAGTGGTGCACGATGCGTTTGAGACAATAGTTTCACCCGCGTAGCTTTCATCGTTAACACCCATAACGAACATAGGCGTGTCGTCTTTAGAAGGTGCAGACATAACCACTTTCTTAGCACCTGCCTCGATGTGCTTAGCAGCAGTTTCTTTAGTAAGGAACAAACCAGTCGATTCAACTACCACGTCTACATCTACTTCATTCCATTTAAGGTCTGAAGGATCTCTTTCAGAGGTGATGCGAATGGTTTTGCCGTTTACAACTAAGGCGTTGTTGTCTACTTTAACTTCACCGTCGAATAAACCGTGCGTTGAATCGTATTTTAACAAGTAGGCAATGTAATCTGTATCTAATAAGTCGTTAATAGCAACTACTTCGATGTCTTCACGGGCAGCAGCCGCGCGCATTACTAAGCGACCAATGCGACCAAAACCGTTAATACCGATGCGAATTGTCATGACGTACCTCGATTATTTTTGAATATGAAAATAAATTACGTAAAGTATGGATCAAAATGCCATAATTGGCAAAACAAAAACGCTAAACTGTTGGAAAGTTACGAACAACAGCTTATGCAATCGTATTCAGTTTTCATAGCGCGACTGTTTCTAGAATAATGTTAATATTTTGTACGTATAAGCAAATTTGCTTTGTGCAAATTAAGCGTGCCTCTCACAGGAATACAGGAACAAGTTACGATGACACAAGATCTTCTGCAACAACTGGTTGAAATGCGTGGAATAGAGACTCAATATGTCGACGCATGGGGCAAACCAGCAACCATCGCAGAGTCAAGTAAAGCCAAATTACTTAACGTGCTGGGTTATGACACCGCCAGTGAAGAAAAGATTCAGTCGCAAATTATAGACGACATTAGCTCAGTGTGGTTATCTCCTCTGAACCCTGTTCAAGTGGTTCGTAACGATGAAGCTATTGTTGTCGTTGTGCGCCTACCTATAGAACTTGTAAACGATGAACATGTCATTACAGTTCAGTGTGAAAACGGAGAAATTGAAAAACATACGTTTACACCGGTAGACCAAGAAATGACGACGATGGCACACATCGATGAGGTGGAGTTCCATGAATACATGGTGTCGTTGCCACTTACCTTACCGCTTGGTTATCACACTATAGCGTTAAGTGCTGACGACGATCAGTTTGCCGAGTCTCGCATCATTGTTGCGCCTAAAGCCTGCTACACCCCTGAGCCTATAGCGGCCGGTAAAAAGATTTGGGGATTAAGTGTGCAGCTTTATTGTGTACGTAGTGAAAAGAACTGGGGGATAGGTGATTTCTCCGATCTTGCAACACTAATTGAAAAAGCCGCAGGGGTAGGAGCTGATTTTATCGGCCTTAACCCTATTCATGCACTTTATCCAGCAAATCCTGACGCGTGTTCTCCTTATGGGCCGAGCTCTCGTCGTTGGCTAAATTACTTGTATATTGATGCTTCTGCTGTTGAAGGTTTTGATGATGACAGTGTTCAAGCCGTGGTGAATGCTGAAGATTTTCAAAAAACGCTGAGTCATGCTCGTGCAACTGAGCATGTAGATTATGAAGCTGTCGCACATATTAAATTGGCGGCGTTAAAAGCGGTATTTGATGTCTACGATGCTCGCCACCTCAGAAAAAATACCAAGCAAAATAAAGCATTCAAGGCGTTTATAGCACAAGGTGGCGAAAGCTTAGACATGCTGGCGGTATACGATGCGCTTCAATCTCATTTAAAAGCGAAAGGAAAAGACTGTTGGGGATGGCCTGTATTTCCTGAAGAATACAAAGACTACCATAACCCTGCTGTTGCGAAATTCAAAAAAGCCAATGCCAGCGAAGTAAAGTTCTATTTGTTCTTACAATGGGTAGCGGCGCAACAGTTAGAAGCGGCAAGTAGCAAAGCCTCTGACTGCGGTATGACAATTGGTTTATATCGAGACCTTGCGGTTGGGGTGAGTGAAGGTAGCGCAGAAATTTGGGGTAACAAAGATTTGTACTGCACCGATGCCAGCGTGGGTGCTCCACCTGATATCTTAGGGCCTTTGGGGCAGAACTGGGGGCTTCCTCCTATGGATCCTCGTAAGCTCTACGAACAGGCTTACCAGCCAATCATTGACTTATTTGCAGCCAATATGGCGTCGTCGGGATCCCTCCGTATTGATCACGTAATGGCATTGCTACGATTGTGGTGGGTTGTCAAAGGTGATGACGCGAAAGAGGGGGGGTACGTGTATTACCCTGTTGATGATTTGTTGGGCATCTTAGCCCTTGAAAGCCATCGTAACCAAAGCCTCGTCATAGGCGAAGATTTAGGTACTGTACCAGAAGAAATTCGTAGCAAGTTGGCAGACAATGGTGTGTATTCATACCGTGTATTTTTCTTTGAACAAGCAGAGGACGGCGGTTTCTTCTCGCCAAGCCATTACCCCGTGCAGTCTATGTCTACGCTTACTACACACGACATGCCTACGCTTATAGGTTACTGGCATTGTTTAGACTTGGCGCTAGGTAAAGACATTGGCCTTTATCCTACAGATGAAATTCTGCAAACCCTTTATACTGACCGTCACGCGAATAAGCAGTCTATATTGGACTCACTACATGGACATCTCTCGGTAGCGGATAATGTAGGTAGAGATGTGAACTCTACAGGCATGACAGCAGAACTTAGCCAAGGTATGCAAGTGCACATGGCTGGCGGTTCTAGTGCGTTGCTAAGTTTGCAGTTAGAAGATTGGTTACAAATGGACAAGCCCGTGAATATTCCAGGTACGTTTAATGAGTACCCTAACTGGCGTAGAAAGCTGACCAGGAATGTTGAGGCTATTTTCGAGACTCATGATATAACAGAGTTGGCAGCACAATTAACGCAAGCACGCAAACAAGCCAGTGCTTAAATTATAATTTTCATTTTCTAACGTGAACATGTTGGCGTGCAATTATGCACGCCTTTGCCTAATATAAGGGCAGTAAACCCGCGTTTTCTTGCGGGTTTTTAATAGGAGTAGCAGATGCAGGTAACGCGGATAAAACAGATAGCGCAGCAATTAGAACATGCAACATGTTCTCAGCCGTTTTCCGTTCTTGGGCCAATTGAAATAGGAAGTAAAACTAAGATTCGAGTATGGCGTCCAGACGCTTCATCTATCGAAATAAGTTGGCCAGATACCGCATTACAAAAGGTTATGTTAAAACCGCTCATTGAAGCTGGTTTATTTGAAGGCGAAATCACAAAAGCACAATGCACACAGATTTATTCGGTGACTATCACCAATAAAGCTGGTAGCTATACCTATTGCGACCCGTATCAATTCGCTGATAATGCTTACCACGCTGTGCACTATATAGACAGCAAACCAGAGAATTTGTATCACCAAGCCGGTGCTCAACTCATTACCGTTACGCCTGAAGAGGGGGAGGCACTGGCTGCCACCCGTTTTTGCGTTTACGCGCCAAACGCTTCGTCAGTTTCATTAATTGGTGACTTTAATCAATGGGACGGGCGCTTACATCCAATGGAAAAAACCTCATTGGGGTACTGGGTGTTAGTTGTCCCTGACTTGGGCGAAGGCGAACGTTACAAATACCAAGTAAAAGATGCCCACGGGCATGAGTTACCGCATAAAACAGACCCTTTAGGTTTTAGCGCTGAGCAGTATCCTTCTCATGCGTCAAAAATATTTAACCACGATAAGTACCAGTGGCAAGACGATGCGTGGCTTGCATCCCGTAAACAAAATAAATACGCGAATGCTATGAGTATTTACGAAGTGCACTTAGGCTCGTGGAAGCGTCCTGATGCAGACAGTGGGCAGCGTTATTTAACTTACGAAGAATTGGCCGACGACCTAATTCCTTACGCAAAGGAGATGGGCTATACCCACCTTGAGCTATTACCAGTTTCAGAATTTCCGTTTGATGGGTCGTGGGGATATCAGCCAGTGGGCATGTTTGCGCCAACGAGCCGTTTTGGTAACCCTGATGCATTTAAATACTTTGTCGATAAGTGCCACCAAGCAGGTTTAGGGGTAATTATTGATTGGGTACCCGCACACTTCCCAGAAGACGGCCATGGTCTTGCGCGCTTCGATGGAAGCCATGTTTATGAATATGAAGATCCAAGACGAGGCTGGCATCCAGATTGGAATTCGTGCATCTATGATTTTGGCAAACAAACCGTTCGCCAGTTTCTGGTTGCCAATGCATTATTCTGGTTAGACAAGTTTCATGTGGATGGATTACGAGTCGATGCGGTTGCTTCTATGCTTTATCTCGATTACTCCCGCAATGAAGGCGAGTGGATACCGAATATTGACGGTGGAAACGAGAATTACGAAGCCATCAGCTTGCTGCGTTGGATGAATGAAGAAGTGTATAAGCACTATCCTGACGTAATGACAATCGCCGAAGAATCCACGTCTTTTCCGAAAGTATCACGGCCAGTGTTTGAAGGTGGGTTAGGTTTTGGTTTTAAGTGGAATATGGGGTGGATGCACGATTCTTTAACCTATATCGCAAAAGACCCTGCTTACCGTAATTATCATCACGGCGAAATTACCTTCAGTATGGTTTACGCTTTTGATGAAAACTTTGTTTTGCCAATATCTCACGATGAAGTAGTACACGGTAAAGGCAGCTTATTACACAAAATGCCTGGTGATGAATGGCAGCAGGCCGCTAATTTACGTTGTTATACTGGCTTTATGTTCGGTCACCCAGGTAAGAAATTAAGCTTCATGGGCAATGAATTTGCTCAAAGCAAAGAATGGAACCATGACACAAGCCTCAATTGGCACCTTTTGGAGCATAAAAAGCACAAGGGTATTCAAAGTTTGTATAAAGCCTTAAATCAGTTTTATACCCATACCCCTGCGATGTACGAACAAGATCATACTCACACCGGTTTTGCATGGATTGACCATGAAAATGCCGACCAAAGCGTGGTGTCTTTTGTTCGCACGTCTTTAGATGGTAAGCAAAAGGTATATGTCATTTGTAACTTTACGCCTATCCCCAGAGAACATTACCGCGTAGGTGTTGATGGGGCGGGTGAGCTGTCGCTTGCACTAAATACTGATAGTCAGGTATTTTGGGGCAGCGATTATCCGGTGGACAGCCATGTCACGCCTACGCCGGTAGCATGGAATAACCGAGATCACTCGATTAGTATTAATTTACCCCCTTTATCTACTGTATTTTACATCACGAAATAGGAATTACGTTGGACGCGAAACAGAACGTCACAAAGGCAAGCCATGTTTTATTGGGTGAAGCGTTTCCATTAGGTGCTACGCCCTATGATGATGGCTGTAACTTCGCCGTTTATGCGCCAGATGCGAAAGCGGTGGCGTTATGCCTCTTTCACAACGATACCGAAGAGCCTATGGACGAAATATTGCTGCCTGAAAAAAACGGCGATGTCTGGCATGGTTTCTTTCCCAATGTAAAAGCAGGCCATTTATATGGCTATAGAGTAGAACGCGGCGAAGGGCAGCTTCACGGCGTGCCCACCGATAAACTACTTATCGACCCTTATGCGAAAAAACTAAGCAGACCCATTCATTGGGATGCAAGGCAATATAAATTTGACTCGCAATTTATGGTGCCTAAGTGTGTAGTGGTGGCAGATGCCGATTACCCTCAAAGCGCAATCCGCAAGGTCGATATTCCAAAACATAAACGTATTGTTTATGAAGCGCACGTGAAAGGGTTAACAAAGTTACACCCCGATGTGCCAAAAGAACACAGAGGTAAGTACCTTGGTGCGAGCCACCCCGCGGTTATTGCCCACCTAAAAGCGCTAGGCATTACCACGGTTCAGTTCATGCCAATGTGCTCATTTATGCCAGAGCCTTACATTACGGAAAAAGGATTAACTAACTACTGGGGGTATAACCCTGTTAACTTTTTCGCGCCTGAACCTCGCTATGCCAGCAAAGATGCGTTGTCTGAAATTAAGCATATGGTTGATGAATACCATAAAGCGGGGCTTGAGGTGATTATAGATGTGGTATACAACCACACGGCAGAGGGCGGTAAAGGCGGCCCTATTTTGTCATATAAAGGTTTCTGCCCTTATCAAGCGTATCTGTTAGAACAAACTAAGCGGGGAGAGTTGGTTTATTCGAATCACTCTGGCTGCGGTAATACAGTACACACGTCTCATCCTTACATGATGACGCTCATCTTAGACGCCATGCGTTTTTGGGCGACCACTATCGGCGTAGATGGCTTTCGTTTTGACTTAGCGGTAACCCTAGGGCGCGAGCCTCAAGCGTACAATAAATATGCTGGGCTAATTCGCGCCATCGGACAAGATCCGGTATTAAAGCAAACGGTTTTGCTGGCCGAACCCTGGGACATCGGGCTTGGTGGGTATCAAGTGGGTAACTTCCCCACGCCTTGGCTAGAAGTGAACGATAAGTACCGAGACACGGCGCGGGCGTTTTGGCGCGGTGACGAAGGTTTAGCGGCCGATTTCGCTACTCGCTTTATGGGGTCTCGCGACTTATTTCACAAAGGCTATCGTCATATTTCCACATCGGTGAATAACATCACTTACCACGATGGTTTTACCCTGCATGATTTAGTGAGTTATGCCGATCGCCATAACCTAGCTAACCTAGAAGAAAATCGTGATGGTCACGGGCATAACTTATCGGCTAATTACGGCGCTGAAGGTGAAACTCAGGATAAAAACATATTGGCCTTGCGTGAACGGCAAAAGCGCAATTTATTTGCCACGCTTATTTTCTCTCAAGGCACGCCGCATATTTTAGGAGGCGATGAACTAAGTCGCACTCAAAACGGGAATAACAACGCCTATTGCCAAGATAATCCAATCAGTTGGACGCAATGGGAAATGAACAAGCGTCAACAGGATTTTCTTAGTTTTTGTCAGTATGTTATTCGCCTTAAACAAGGCTCAACCTTGTTAAGCGAGATAAAACTAGAGGACGACCCTTACTCCTTATCGAAAAATGTCAGCCAAATTAATTGGTTCAAACCTGACGGCACCGATAAAGCCTCTGAAGATTGGAACGTGGCACACAATAAAGCCTTTGGTGTAGAAATTAGAGGGTGTGCGGTGGGTGAGCAAACCCCAGAACATTGGTTTTTGTGTGTCAATGCCAGTGACAACGACGTGAGGTTCAATTTACCAAGTTTATCACCGAACGGGGGGTGGACTTTGCATTTAGATACTCGTTACGCTTCATTAAGCGAGCAACCTAAAATTTGTATTCAAAAGGTATTTTTACAAGCGGGTAAGTCCCTTACCTTGTTTAGTTTTAACGAATTTACCTCGTAAGCTTTACCTCTGACGAAAAAAATAGCATACCGAACGGATATCGGCACGGTATGCTGTTCTTTATTGTTACAGGTGGTATTATGCTCTCCCATCTGAATGTGAGGGTTTTTCTATGCAAAATGAAGGTGGAAATAAGCACGCCACAACAGCGTGTGATATTGGTTTTATCGGTTTAGGCGTAATGGGTAATAACCTTACAATGAACTTGGTAGACCACGGTTATCGAGTAGCATGTTTCGATTTAGATCAGCAAAAGGTCGATGCTATTCTTGCAAAAGACGCCAGTGAGCGTGATGCCAACGCTGAACCTCGTGTTGAAGGTTGTAGCTCTTACACCGAATTACTCAGCAAACTAAAAGCCCCTCATCTTATTATTCTTTCTGTTCCTGCCGGCGACCCTGTCGACCATGTATGTAATCATCTTATTGATGCGGGTATTCATGCCGACGATATCGTCGTTGATACCGGTAATAGCTTATGGACGGACTCAGTTGCACGCGAAGAGCAATACAAAGGCAAGTTTATTTTCTTTTCTACCGCCGTGTCGGGTGGTGAAGTAGGGGCACGCTTCGGGCCATCGTTAATGCCATCGGGCAACCCTTATGCATGGACCCGTATTGAGCCTGTACTTAAAGCAATTGCCGCTAAGGTAGATCCTGAAACAGGTAAACCTCTGGAGAGTTTCGTGCCAGGAAAGCCTATTTTAGAAGGTGAGCCATGTGCTACCTATATTGGCCCTGTTGGCGCAGGCCATTACGTAAAAATGGTGCACAATGGTATTGAATACGCTGATATGCAGCTAATTTGTGAAACCTATCACGTGATGCGTGAAGCATTGCAAATGTCGCCTTCTGACATTGCAGCGGTATTTAAACGTTGGAATGAAGGTAAGCTAAACAGCTACTTAATGGAAATCAGCGCCGAAGTGCTCGACCAACTTGACCCAGACACCAAGCAGCCTCTTGTTGACGTGATTTTAGATAGAGCAGGGCAAAAAGGAACTGGCCTTTGGACTGCGGTGAGTGCATTACAAGTCGGTAGCCCAGCGCAAACCATTACGTCCGCCGTATTTGCGCGCAGCATTTCTAGCTTGAAAGATGAGCGTGTGGCAGCAAGTAAAGTGCTTTCAGGCCCCGAACCTGTGGTTCATTCTGATGAGCAAAAAGAAGACATCATCAATAAATTAGAGCAAGCCTTATACTGCTCTAAAATTTGTGCTTATGCGCAAGGCTTCCAGCTAATGGCTATTGCTGCTAAAGAGCACGGTTGGCAATTAGAGTTTGGTGAAATAGCAAAAATTTGGCGCGCAGGCTGTATTATCCGAGCCGTATTCTTACAGTCTATTTCTAAGGCTTATGAAAACAACGAAGAGTTGTCGAACTTGCTGATGGACCCCTTCTTTGCAAACCAAATTTCTCAATTCCAATCTGATTGGCGTCAGTCAATTGCGCAAGCGACTATTGCTGGTGTGCCGTGTCCCGCTATGATGTCATCATTAAGCTACTATGATTCATATCGCACCGCAGTATTACCGGCTAACTTGCTACAAGGCCAACGAGACTTTTTCGGTGCCCATACTTACCAGCGTGTAGATAAGCCTGCGGGTAAAAAGTATCACTTAGA
Organism: Alteromonas sp. 38; assembly: GCF_902506055.1. Taxonomy (NCBI): domain Bacteria; kingdom Pseudomonadati; phylum Pseudomonadota; class Gammaproteobacteria; order Alteromonadales; family Alteromonadaceae; genus Alteromonas; species Alteromonas sp. 38. The sequence continues at coordinate 2,758,567 of NZ_LR733300.1, read as the reverse complement.
ATGGAGTGATCCCCAACGCCCGCAAACTTCTATAAAACGCTAATACGGGCTTTACACTAATTTGAAAGGTGTGCCAGATTCTTCAGGTGCACCTTTTTTCTTTTTTGAGGGCTGATTGTTAGGAGAAACTATGTCTGAGCAAAAATGGCAAGATACGCTGTCTGAAGCAGAATACCGAGTATGCCGCAATGCAGGGACAGAGCGACCTTTTACCGGGGCATTGTTAGATGAAGCCCGAGAAGGAACCTATGTTTGTAAGTGCTGTGGCGCCGAATTGTTTTCATCACACACTAAGTTTGATGCTGGTTGTGGCTGGCCCTCTTTCTTTGCACAACTTGAAAACGACAATGTTGGTTACCGAGATGACAATACGCACGGTATGCACCGTGTGGAAATATTTTGCAAACAATGTGATTCCCATCTCGGTCACGTGTTTCCAGATGGACCTGAACCCAGCGGCCAGCGCTATTGCGTTAATTCAATTTCATTAACGTTCAAAGGTAACGGTGATGTTGTGGTAAAAGGCTAGGCTCGAGCGCTGTAGTTATTACTTTGAGTAGAGTGTCTTTCACAAGGTAAACAGTCGAACAAAAAACATACAGTTGTGACTGCCTTAACGTAAAAAATAAAAAAATCCGCCTATATTCGGCGGATTTTTTATTTTTTTAGCACTTATTTAATACCTAAAAAATGTAATTCATTTTCATTATTACAGTCTATTTAGCTTAAGCGCGTTCGCATCGAATTGGCTATTATCAAGGGCAGAGACAATATCACGTACTACGCTGTCTAAAATATCAACCGGTAGATTAAACTTTTGGCCGATTGATTCCCGCCTAGCTGAGGGAATTTTTTCGTCGAAGTATTCGCTTACACCTAGCCATACATAAGCCATTCTGTAGTTTTCTTTATCCATACCTAACGACACCAACGACAGATAAAGTGCACTGTCTATGTCATCAGCATCCGTGTATAGGCTTAGCGCTTTATACAAGGTATCAATAGTGCGCTGAGGATCGGTTTTAATTTGCGCCGAGGCCAAAGAAATTAGCAACTCAGGATCTTTTACTCTGTTACTAGCAGCATAGCGTTCAAACCGGTGAAATGCTTCTTTATCGTTATGGCGAGACCAATGGTAGTAAGAAAGGTAAGGGTCGAGAGAGCGCTTAGTCTCACGCGCTAAACGGTTTAATTCACGTTGCGCTGTAATCACACCCTTAAGGCGGGTGGCTTCTTTGCCTTTACGTTTCACGTGTTCAATATGCTGAACTTCTTCCACACAGACCAAGTAATCTTCAAACGCTAATAGTAATGGGTATTTGAACGCTTCTGAGGTATCTGCTTGGTGGTTGTATCTTAACCTTATGATATCGGCACGTTCGTGGCGACACCGAGCATCTAGGCTTAAATCTAAACACATCTCACTGTTGGTTTTGCAAATTTCACTAATAGTGGGTTCGAACCAATCGCTACACCCAGACAACATAACGGTCATAGAAAGCGTAGCGATAACATTTTTATAACCTGTTGGAAAATTACTAAATAAAGTGCCTCGAACAGGCCGGTTTTGTGATTTCATGAAATTTATCAACAATTTGGTCATCCTTGTTTGTTTCTTTAAGATACTGCTCGTCACCGTCAGACGAAATCTTCACCTAGTGTACCCTAAAATATTAAAAAACTGACGTGTCACATACCGTTAATTTACGTCGATAAAGGCAAAAACATGAACCAACAGTTTGAGCAGGAATTACAAAGCAGCTGGCAAGAGCGTCAGGAATACGCGGAAATGATGTTGCCCCTTATCGGTAAGCTATACCGAAATAGCGCAGTAGAAATTTCAGTTTATGGCCGCTCTTTATTAAATGCCAGTGCGACTGATGTGATTAAAGCGCATCGCAAAGTGCGCTTGCACGAGGGAGTAAAATTGCGACTTCGGGAGAGTTTCCCAATTTTACTTGCGCTGAGCGAAATGCAGATTGCCCCTGCTCAAATTGATATTGGTAAGCTGGCTTTTGATTTTAATTACGGTTCGGCGGTAGACAACGACGACTTACATGCATTTTTAAGTGAGAAGTTAGGCGACGTTATTGATAAAGAGGACGATCAGAAGCCTCAAGACGTTGTACTTTATGGCTTTGGTCGTATAGGTCGTTTATTAGCGCGTTTGTTAATAGAGCGCCAAGGTAAAAATAACAAGTTACGTTTACGCGCCATTGTGGTGCGTGGTGGGCGCGATGGCGACTTAGAAAAGCGAGCTAGCTTGCTTCGCCGTGACTCAGTGCACGGGCCATTTAATGGCAGTATCTCAATTGATCATGAGCGCAATGCATTAAAAGCAAACGGCTCGTTTATTCAAGTGATTTACGCCAATAGCCCTGACGAAGTTGATTACACGCAATATGGTATCGATAACGCTATTATTGTTGATAACACGGGTATCTGGCGTGACCGCGATGGTTTAGGTTTGCACCTGAAAGCGAAAGGTGCGTCTAAAGCAGTACTAACGGCACCAGGTAAAGGTGATATTAAAAACATCGTTCATGGGGTAAACCATGAAGAGATCACGCCAGACGACACAATTCTTTCAGCCGCAAGTTGTACTACCAATGCGATAACGCCCGTGCTTAAAGCACTCGACGAAGAATACGGTATTGAAGACGGTCATGTTGAAACGGTGCATTCATACACCAATGACCAAAACTTAATTGATAACTATCATAAGGGTGACAGACGTGGTCGTAGTGCGCCACTTAATATGGTTATTACCGAAACAGGCGCAGCAAAAGCGGTATCAAAGGCTTACCCTAAGCTTGCTGGCAAGCTAACTGGTAACGCTATTCGCGTGCCTACGCCGAATGTTTCACTGGCTATTTTGAACCTTAACTTAGCGAAAGGCACAGATAGAGTAGCAGTGAATGAATTTTTACGGGATGCTGCACTTTTTTCTACCTTACAGCACCAAATCGATTACACGGCGAGCAAAGAGATTGTCTCTACTGACTTAGTAGGCTCACGTGCAGCGTCAGTAGTAGATTCACAAGCGACTATTGTGGCAGACAAACGCCTTACTCTTTATGTTTGGTACGATAATGAGTTTGGTTATAGCTGTCAGGTAATGCGTGTTATCCGCGATATGGCAGGGATGAGCTTCCCAACATTGCCGCTTTAATATTCAATTTGAATAAAAACCGACCGCTTAGGGTCGGTTTTTTATTTGTGTAAACAAAACCGTGCCTTCAAGTGGCATAAATAGCGCATCGGCACATAGTATTTCTATTGCTGACTATGCTAAATTACCGCTAAAATTAAGAAGAGAAACGACAGTTTATGCATATTTCTAGTCAATTCGATAGCGGCAACATTGACGTGTTGAGCGCTGAATCGGTTGAAGACATCCGTCTTGCCATTCCAAAAGATAACCAATCTGAATTTGCTCAATGGTTTCACTTTCGCTTAGTTGGCGAGTCGTTTGTTACTCATACAATGACCATTACTGACTTGGCAAAGTCTGCCTATCCAGATGGCTGGAAAGGCTACAATGTGCTTGCATCATACGATCGCCAAACATGGTTTCGTATTCCCAGCGAGTTTGATGGCGATAACCTCACATTCTCTCTAACACTCGAACAGCCTAGCGTTTATTTCGCTTACTTCATTCCTTATAGCTACGAAAGGCATCTTGACCTAGTGCACGATGCGCAAATGTCCTTGCTATGTGAGCATCGCTTTTTAGGCTTAACCCTAGATGGCCGCGATATGTCCATGCTAGTGATTGGCGAAGAAGCACCTAATAAAAAGAAAGTATGGGTTACTGCCAGGCAGCACCCAGGTGAGAGCATGGCCGAGTGGTGTGCGGAAGGCCTCATCTACCGTTTGCTAGATGAGCAAGACGGACTGGCGCGACAATTGCTGGATAACGCTGTGTTCTATGTAGTACCCAATATGAATCCTGACGGTAGCGCACGCGGTCATTTACGTACCAATGCGGTAGGCACCAATTTAAACCGTGAGTGGGCAACCCCAAGTGCTGACAAAAGCCCAGAAGTGCTTTATGTCATGGATGCGATGGAAAAAATTGGCGTAGATATGTTTGTCGATTTGCACGGTGATGAAGCACTGCCGTACAATTTTGTGGCAGGCTGTGAAGGTAATCCAAGTTATTCTGATGAAATTAAAGCGCTAGAAAATACGTTTAAAGATGCGTTATTAAATGCAACGCCAGAGTTTCAGGACGAGTTTGGATACGATAAAGATGCGCCAGGTGAGGGGAACCTAACCGTGGCAGCAAACGCAGTGGGTGAGAAATTTAACTGTATGTCTTACACTGTTGAAATGCCGTTCAAAGACAATGCTGATGTACCAGATGAAATCTATGGCTGGTCTGTTCAGCGCAGCAGACAGCTAGGCGAGGATTTACTTATTGCCGTAAATGCCGTAGTAAAGAAGTTAAATGGTTAATACGTTAAATTAGCATTACAAAAAAAGCCCCTTTTCAACGGGGCTTTATTAATAAATACAATAATAGAAATCATAACAACAAGATAATAAAGGGGTGATACCTTGGAAGGGTTATATAGTTTTCTCGTCATACTGGATGGTTTTTTAGGCGGCGCAGGGTGGTTTCCTTACGTATTGCTCGGTGTAGGTCTGTTCTTCACTATCTACCTTAAATTTCCTCAAATTCGTTTTTTCAAACATGCATGGCAAGTGGTAACGGGCAAGTTCGATAAAGAGAGCGACCCAGGGGATACCACCCATTTCCGCGCACTCACCACCGCGTTATCAGGTACAGTGGGTACAGGTAACATCAGTGGTGTGGCATTCGCCATATTCTTAGGGGGCCCAGCAGCATTATTTTGGATGTGGGTCACCGCCTTTTTAGGTATGACCACGAAATTCGTTGAAGTTACCCTTTCTCACAAATACCGTGTGAAAACCGAAGATGGCACCATGGCGGGTGGTCCCATGTATTACATGGACAGACGCTTAAACATGAAGTGGTTAGCGGTAGCTTTTGCCATTGCCACTGTGGTGAGTTCATTCGGTACCGGGAACCTGCCGCAAAGTAATGGCATTGCACAAAGTATTGAAGCTACGTTTGGTTTTGAGCCATGGGCAGTAGGTAGCGTGTTAGGTATTTTGCTTGCGCTCGTTATCCTTGGTGGTATTCAACGCATTGCCGCCTTTACTGCGCGGGTAGTGCCGGTAATGGCGGTTATTTACCTTATTGGTGCGTTAGCGGTAATCTTCGCGAACGTTGAGAATATTATTCCTTCTTTCACCGCAGTAATTAAAGATGCATTTACAGGGTCTGCAGCAGCTGGGGGCTTCTTAGGCGCGTCACTTGCTTATGCATTTAACCGTGGTGTGAACCGTGGTTTGTTCTCGAACGAAGCGGGTCAAGGTTCTGCGCCAATTGCGCATGCTGCGGCGAAAACAAAAGAGCCAGCATCAGAAGGTATGGTGTCGTTACTTGAACCTTTCATCGATACCATCATTATCTGTACAGTTACTGGTTTGGTTATCTTGTCTTCTGGTGTATGGAAAGAAAAACATGAAAACGTATTCGATCGTTCTGACATGTTCTTCGTTCAAGGCCAATATGACGATAGCGATCAAGCCGATGTTGATAAGCTTTACGGTTACCTAAACGATGTCGAAGGTAACGAGATAAAAGCGTATACAGGGAGTATCACTGTGGTGAACGGCACTGCGGTTAGCGATGGCTTTACCTTGTTAAATTCACGCTCAGTTGCCGAGGATGTTAAATACAACATTGGCAGCGAAGACTTGTTTACCGGAACATTAAAAATTGAAGATGGTAAACCCGTACGAGACAACCTAGAGGTGAGCGGTAAATCATTGGTGCACTCAGCAGCACTAACGACCATTGCCTTTACACGCGGGTATTTTGGTAACTTTGGGCAATACATAGTGTCTATCGGGCTTATGCTGTTTGCGTTCTCAACGGCTATTGCGTGGTCGTATTATGGTGACAGGGCGATGACGTACTTGCTTGGTCCCCGCTCGGTGATGCCATATCGCGTTATTTACGTAGCTGGCTTTGTATGGGCTGCTTTTTCTGATACCACCCTGGTATGGGCACTGTCGGCAGTGGCCATTGTGGTAATGACTTTACCTAACCTATTTGGTATTGTGCTGCTCAGTAAAGAAATGAAAGAAACCGTTAACGATTATTGGTCTAGACACAAAAAATAATCGCTAACGTGAACGTGGTGTGTAAGCCAACGTGGTAGCCTTTTAAGTTTGGCTTTCACACCACAAATTCAATTAAATTATATTAATGCTCATCTGCCTTTGAATAGGCTTTGCAATACGCATTTCAATACGTAAAATACTCACCTCTAAAACCAATGCTACCTGGTTATTTCCGCATCATTCCTACAGGAGCAAATTATGGCACTCGTTGACTGCCCATCGTGCAATAAAAAAACGTCTGACAAAGCAAAAATATGCCCGCATTGTGATTTCAAAATAGGCGATGCTTCCTCAGAAGATATTGAACGTAAGAAAAATCTACAAAAATTCAAAAAGTTACAGAGCATTCAAAATCAATCGCTTATTGCCATGATCATATTTGTGGCGGGATTCGGTTTTATGTATTGGGGCGGAACAAGACCTGGCGACTTGCAACATAATCTCGCTATTGTAGCCAGTATTGCAGGCTTCGTGTGGTATCTTGTCAACCGCGTAAGAATTGTACTTATTAAACGATTCCGTTCATGAATATAGAAGTATTACTAAATAGTATGACGCCAGAGGTGTACGAACGCCTGCGTCAATCGGTGGAAACCGGTAAATGGCTTGATGGTACGCCGTTAAGTGAAGATCAGAAAGCCAGCTGTATACAAGCAGTTATGCTGTATCAAGCAAAAATTGAGAAATCGTCGGAACATATGACGGTTAATGAAAGCGGCGAAATAGTGCATAAAAGTAAATCAGATTTTAAACGTGCACTTTCCAAGCAAGAAGATGATAACAACACTATAGCGCGGTTTAAACAGGATGATATTTAGTCGGTTCTTTGCTCCTTCTCACACCAGTCAGAATCCCGAAAAAAGACTGGAAGCCATTAAAAGCCTGTCGCCCGAAAAGCCAACAGACAAAACTATTTTACACGAACTTGCATTTAACGATGCTAATGCTGATGTCAGCCTTGCAGCCCTTAACAAACTAAATACGTTTGTATTGTGGCTTAAAATGTCACAAAGCGCCCACCATGCGAAGGTGAAAAAAGTTGCTGAACGCACCGTAGAAGCAGCCTTGATGGGACAGGGTGATGTAACCATAAACGCGAATGAAAAAGCGTCATTTTTGCGTGAAAGTGCCAATGGTGAATTAATTCAGACTGTATTGGTTAACGACCCAAGTTTATTGGCAGATAATATTCTTGTGATGACGTTGCTTCACAAAGTCGATAAGCCAGCTTTTACCCAAACCATTTTTCTTCATCATGCAGATAACGCACTGCAACAAGCTATTTTGGGCACAATTGAAGATAGTAGTGTGCTACAGAAGCTGGAGAAAAAATGCAGAGATAGTGCTATTCACGCCGCTATAGCTACAAAGCTTCAAGTATTGAAAGCGCAAGCCGAAAAGCCTATTGAATTAATGCGACGCGTTACTCTGTGTTTGTCTAAATATCAAGTGCTGGTTGATAAATCAGATGTTGAAGATATTGACAAGCGCCAAGCTGAATTGTTAAGTGAATATAATGACTTAATGACAGATTCATCGATATTGAGTTCAGACGATAAGACGGCGGTAGACGCTAAATTCGCGCGCATTAGCGAAAAGGTATCTCGTCACTTATCGCGTATTCGACCTGAGTGGGAAGCGCAAAAAGCAGCAAAAGACAAAGCCGAGATTGAAGCCCTTTGTAAGCAGCATTTATCGCATGCTACCACACAAGTTAATTGGCTTTATGGTGAGCGTTTATGTGAGGCTACCCTTGCTGATGTAGCGGTAGTGAATGAATCGGTACGCGCATTAGAAGTAAGCGCAGATCATATGGCTTCAATAGGGGGCAGCGCCAAACTGCTTGAAGAAGTTCGTACTGGAATAGCTTCGTTAAACAAGAGTTTAGAAGCCTTTTCGATGCAACAGCAGTACGGTCAAAAGCTTCTGATTTGCTTGTCTCAGGTGGAATCACTAGCAGAAGAATCTAGGCAACAACAGACGGCAGGCACGCCTTCTGAATCGACAAAAAGTGCACAAGACGATAAAGAGAAAGGGCTAACAGAACAAACTGCTGAATTGCCCGAAGCTGCAAGCACTGATACAACGGAAAGTGTATCTATTGAAGGAGACGCTGTTCAAAATGGCACCCATCAAAATGATGAGGTTAGCCATAAAGCCCCAGAATCAATCGAAGCCGAATTTAAAGCGTTAAGTGAAAAGTATCACGACTTACGCAATGAACTTATTTCAGTACCAAGCGCCATTAATAAGCGCTGGCATGCAGCTTCGCGTGTTTTCAGTCAGAAAAAACAAGCTAAAAAAGCAGAAGTAGATCACGCGCTTCGCCAGTGCAGAAAGCAAATCAGTGTAGTGGATAACTTAATTGCTCAAGGTAAGTACCGCGGGGCTATTACCAAGTTTGAAAAGCTATCTGCAACCTTCGAATCTATGCCTGAAAATGTTAAGAAACAATTGGCTAAGCGTTTTGAGAAAACTGCCGAAGATATCGCTCACCTTGAAGGCTGGCAAGATTATATCGCGGCACCTAGAAAACCTGCACTGGTAGAGGAAGCGCAGACATTAGCTTCAACTCCCGTCGAAGATATAAAACAGCGCGGGGAAGCCATTCGTTATCTACGTCAGCAGTGGCTTTCGCTAGGCGCTGGCAGCGACGATAACACACTACAAAGTGCTTTCGACGCCGCTTTAGAACTTGCGTTTCAGCCTTGTCGCGAACATTACGCTGCATTGGATGCTGAGCGTGAGAAAGCGCTTAAAGCTCGTCAGTCATTAATTGAACAAGTTGCTGCCATCGATTTGTCACAGGACGAAGCGGTGCTGGCTAAACTGTTCGATAGAACCGTTAAGCAGTGGCATGAGTGTGGTCAGGTTGAAAAGCGTGAATACGAGTCGTTAAAGCAACGGTGGAACAAAACCATCAGCCCGCTGCAAACCAAAGTGAACCAGTGGCATGCGATGAATAAAAAAGCGAAGCAGCAACTCGTTGCGCAAGCATCAGCGCTGTTAGCAGAGGAAGATATTGCTAGCGCCACTGAAACCGCGCAGCAGCTTCAACACAGTTGGAAAGCCATAGGCCATGCCGGTAAGCGTGATGAAAGCCGATTGTGGCGTGAGTTTCGCCTAGCAAATGACGCATTGTTCGGTCGCCTAAAAGAACAACGTAAGGCACAGTCATCAGCATTTGATGAAACCTTTAATACCCTTTTTACTCAATTGAATGCTATTGACTCGGAATCTGATGAATCGACGATTGCTACTTCAATACAGGATATCGAATCGCGTGCGAAAGACTTGCCTGGTGCTATGCGTGTAAAACTTGATAAGAAAATAGCCGGTATTCAAAAACAACAGCAAACACGTGCGCAGCAGCGTCATGTGCGTCAAGTACAACAGCGTGCTCAATCGGTTATTTCGGTGTTAAGTGAAAGCTTGCGGGCAGGCGATATTACTAACATCAGTGATGACGACGCTGACATGCTAGGAAAGCGATGGAAGTCTGCACTGTCTAAGCCTACACCTGTTCAACAAAGTCGTCATTGGCTAACCGTGGCGTTAGAAGCCGCTACTGATATACCTAGCCCTAAGAGCGATAGCAGCATGCGAACCAATGTGCAGCTAACCATGATGACAGCGAAACTCGAGAAGGGCGAGAGCCTGTCTCCTGCGCAGTTGTTAGAAGATTGGATTGCGCATGGGAAAGTTGATGACCAAGAAACGCATTTACTTGAACGGGTAGTGAATGTATTGGATAACAATCCAGAGGTAGTTGCTTAAGATGAAAAGCCAAGTTGAATTTGGTTTTGCCAGCGAGATGACGGCGTATCGGTTTATCAACACGGTTAAACACATGGATGTTGATTCGCTTGTCGTGAAGTTTGGCCGCACTGATCGTCACGTGTTGGTATCTTACCGGTATGCGGTAGCTGAATTTGATAGTACGTTATCTGATTTAGACGACTTAGCGCGAGAGCTTGGCGGGGAAGAAGTATAAAAAAAGCTGATGGACAACGTCCATCAGCTTTTTCTGTGATAAAGCGAGTATTAACAGTCTTTATCTTCGGCGTCTGCGCCTTCTTTAACATCTTCACAAGCATCTTCTACCGCGTTGCCTGCATCTGTAACAATCTCGTCTAGCTCTTCGCCTGCATCTTCTGCATTGTTATCACCGCATGCCGCAAGTGTAAGTGCAAATGTACCAGCTGCTAAAAGTTTCAATAATGATTTCTGTGAGATCATGTCCATTCTCCTGTTTCCTAAAAGTATCTAAAAATATCTAAATGTGTGGTAAATCTATGCTCGTGGTGACCGACCGCGTAAGGCATTCGCGACTAGTGAAATCACTAGTAAGGCGATAAACACAAAGAATAAAAATTGTGCGATACCTGTTGCTGCACCTGCGATGCCGCCAAAACCAAAAACTGCTGCAATAATGGCGATAATGAAAAAAGTAATTGCCCAACCTAACATAGCTAAATCCTCTTTTTGCTCCGTTACTGACATAGTTATTAATGCGAACTCCGTGCCTGAATGTTAAGTGCATGATTTATATGTATTTGATATTGAATTTCACTGCTTTTGGCTGGTAATGTCTTCGTCGGCTAAACAAGGTTTACAGAGCATTTGCACTTTTTACATGGCGGGGGGCATAGTAAGCAAGGCAGCATTCCCGATCTGCAAATGCTACTATCAATTTTTACTATCGTTATGCTAAAGGGCGCGAAATGGCAAAAACTCACTCCGCATTTATAGGTTTAATGCAACGGGCAAGAAACGTGAAACGATGGCCTTTAATGGCACAATTTCAAGAAGAAATGTTATCTACACACATCTACGAAGCCTCTATGGTCGCTCACATGCTAGGCGCTATAGCAGCGGATGTGTTCAATGAGGATGTTAACCCCGACCGAGTCGCTGCTATGGCTATTTTCCATGAAGGCAGCGAGATTGCAGGCATGAGTGACATTCCAAGCCCTGTGAAGTACCACGACCCTGAAACTACTGCGGCAATTAAAAAGCTGGAGCGTAGGTTTGAGGCTATGCTGATACAAACCTTACCTGAGCCTTTACAGAAGCGCTACCAGCCTTTAATAGAACAAGATAAAGATGATATTCATGTACGGCTTGCTAAAGCCGCTGACGTGTTATGTGCGTATCTAAAATGTGATTATGAGTTGTCAAAATCCAATTCAGAGTTTTCAAACGCTATGTATGAAATGGAAGTGCAATTGAAACAATACCGAGAGAGGTTTCAGTCAGTAGATTACTTTTGTAAAGTCTTCTTAGAAGATGCCAAGGGGACCTTGGATGAACAAACCAAAGATCTTGATTGGGTGGAGCGAGCCAACACATTGCATTTAGATTCTGAGCAAAGTTAAATAAAGCAATGTGCGTTGTAAACAAAACGACCGCCATTTGGCGGTCATTTCATCAAAAATTATTTCTGTTTGAATCACGCTTACTTAACGTTATCTACTTGGTCAGCGAGAATTTCTGTAACAGACATCGCGTTTTTGCCTAAACTGCCCTGGGTATTGCTCATTCTGACCAGAATGGAGAAGTAAACGTCATTAATCTGTGTCTGCGTTACCGTGTTTTGCCCTTGACCCGGTGCAGGCTGTGCCACCTCGGTACAACCAGACATAGTGCATTGCTGGTTGGTCGCAAATGGTTGGGGTTCATCTGTACTGTGGGTCACTGCTCTGGCCATGACAGGTTTTTTATCAACGTCGGTTTTGACAATAGTTAACCATTCATAATTATGTTTGTTAGCGAGTTCAGCGGCCCGGCGCAATGCGTATTGCTGAATGACATCTGCTGGTGTGCGATCTGTTGCTTTAAATAATACTCGGTATTCATTGTCGGTTAGTTGAACGCTAGAATACCCATAGCCTTCTTTAGTGACCGCAGATTTGTAGGGTGTTGGCGAGGCAACAGGTGTAGTGGTGCAAGCGGTAACAAATAAACTGCATGCTAAAGCCGCTATTTTCATTTTTATTGGTAAGCGCATGGTAATTCCTAGTATTAATTGTAGTGACTATTATTTTAGGAACGAAAGTGCGGTGGTGCGCACAAAAGTCATAATAGCTTGATTTCTTTTGCTCTTTGGAGCGTCAGTATTTATACCTTTGTAAACCCCAGCGGCAACAATACCCAATAATACTTCAGGTTTGCCCATAAGCAGACGACAATCTCGCTTAGCCTCTTCAAATGATTCTTCAGCATGATGTTTTTGGGCTAAATAATTATGCTGGCACTGCCTGATATCCTCTAAGTTCTTTTTCAGAAAAATATTCATGATAAGTGCTCCTTAGTTTTACGCTGATTGACGGCAATCCCGTAATGAGTTTGCTGCTACTTGGTTAAAGACTGCATTAATGTGGTAAGCCGCTTTAGATTAATAAAACGAAATGCACTTTGTGCATGTATAAATGCAACGACACTTAATACGCTATTAACCAGTAACAATATAACCATAATAAGTAATGCAGGCATGCCGGCATGGTGCATCGCTAACCCAATACACGAATTGAGTAAAATCCAGCAAAAGCCACCTAATGCAAATGCGGTAAGTGCGCCAAAAATGCTGACAAAAATCGACTTGGTAATGAGTTGAAGTTCAGCGTTAATCAGGTCGATTAATGCAAAGCCTTGATATTTTTTCTGTGCGTAAAGCGCTTTAAAAGAAGCCAGCGCCTCTTCAAAGGTAATGTCTGGGGGATTGTTGTTAGACGACTCGGATGACGCGCCTTGTGAACTTTGCTGGGGAATGCGAAATGTCGCCTGACTTCTCGGAGAAGTCAGGCGAAACGGATTTTCGCTGCTCAGCGTGTATGTGGCACTACGAAAATCTGGTAAAGGCTGCATGCTTTATTTCTTGCGAAATAATGAAGTAACTAACATACCTGCTGCGAAAGCCATACCAGCAGTTGCTAACGGGTTCTCGATAGCATACTTGCGTACACCAGATGACTGCCATTTTTGCTCAGCTAAACGTTTTCGTTCAGACATATTGTCCGCAGAGCGGCTTGCCGTGTTACGAATATTGTCCTCAGCTACGGCTGCACTATCAGCCAGTTTATCAACTGACGAATGAAGTGTTTCTTTTAACTGATCCGTGACTGGGTGACTAGGCTCGGTTACGCTATTCACTTTCGCTGCTTTTGGCGTAGTAGTTTGTGTTGCCATAGTACTCTCCTTAATTTTGCTAGATTGCATATAGAGAGTTGCAACGCTTGTACCAAGATACACATAATATTTAACTTGTTGTTTTTAATCTATTTTATTCTATTTCGTATTTTGAGGGGGAGGCTGAATTTTAATTCAACGTAAGAGTTGCAAGGTAGGCCGTGTAATAATTTCGTAATCGATAAGAATTCTACAAATCGTGTGAGGGCAAGTTAGCTACAAGAAGGCAGCTAACAGTATCTTTTGGCGTCTTTTTAAGACACCACACTTATTAAATCTTCTTTGCTCACCGGCTTTAGCAGCGACTGGCTAACACCTAAGTGCTTCATTGTATCTTTATCCGGCTCGTTTCCACTGACAATAACCAACTTCGCCTTGGGCTGAATTTGGTTCAACTCGGCCGCTAAGTCATACCCGTGATAGTCGGGAAGAGTTAAATCCATTAACACATGGTCAAATACCACTTCGTTCATACGCTCAATAGCATCTGCGCCCGTATTTGCCGTAATAACATCATGGCCTTGATGTACCAAAAATAATTGTAATAACTCAGCTGCGTCCTCATCGTCTTCTATCACTAATACCTTTTTAGAGGTGGGTTGAGCTTGAGTACTTTGAGTTACTGTTTTAACGGTTTCTATTTTCGACACGGCTGGTCCTTGAGACCGCACTAAATATTGGTCTAGCACCTCAGTAAGGGCAGCCCGTTCAATAGGTTTTCCAATAACATTGTCAAACCCATCATCCATTAGAGATTGTTTTAATCCTTTACGGCTAGCGGCTGTGACTGCCACAACAGGTACGTTGCTCTTATGCCGTCTTATTGCATGAAGGGCTTCAATGCCATTCATTACTGGCATGTGGATATCCATTAACACTAAATGGAAGGGGTCGTTATCTTCCTCGGCTTGTAAAACAGCCTCCAACGCTTTAACCCCGTTTTCAGCATACGCTACAGTTGCATGACATTGACTAACCAAGTGCCCTGTTAAGCGGCGAATCTCACGAATATCATCAACAATCAACACCTTGCCAGTAACTTGTAAATCCAAATTACTGGCTTCAGCCCTGCTAGGTGGCTTAAGCGCAAGATGAGCACGACTTTGTTTGCTAATGTCACCGGGATCGATGGAGAACGAAAAGCGACTGCCTTTGCCAAAAACGGAATCTACATTAATACTTCCGCCTAGCTTAGCAACGAGTTCACGGCTTATTGCTAAACCTAAACCAGCTCCGCCATGGTTTGCACGCATAATATCTTCGATTTGCTCAAAAGGCTGAAAGATTTTCTCTAGCTTATCTGGTGGCATGCCAATGCCGGTATCTTCAACAATAAAGTGTAACCGTTCGTTGATTTTACCAGGCGCTGGAGGGCGAACTTCTACCGTGACGGTAATGGCTCCTGTATCGGTAAATTTCACAGCGTTACTGACTAAGTTGATTAATACCTGACGCAAACGAGTAGGGTCAGTTTCAATCACTTCAGGTATCTTGGTTTCTGCGATTACATCGAAAACAAGATCTTTATCTTTCGCTGCTAATCGCATTAACGAGTGGATATCAGTAAGGAACGGGCCTAAATGTACCTCTTTGATATTAAGTTCAAGTTTGTCAGCCATAATGCGAGACATATCTAGAAGGTCATTTAACAAGCCAAGTAAGTGCTTTCCATTAGAGTAAATAATAGAAAGCTCTTGCGCTAAAGGGTCATTACCTTTGTCATCTAATAGCAGCTCTGTGTAACCTAAAATAGACGTAAGCGGGGTGCGAAGTTCGTGGCCTAAGTGAGCCAAAAATTTATCTTTCGCTTTGTTCTGTTGTTCTACTTTGTGTCTTTCTAATCGCTCGTTTTCTATCTCTCGTCGCACCATGGCATAGCGAATGGTTCGCATGAAACGCGGTGACTCAATTTCTGTTTTTTGCAGGTAATCGGCTGCACCTGCTCGCATAACCAATTCGTCAACCTGAGAGTCTGACTGACCGGTTAAAATAACCACCGGAAGGTTAAACTGATTCGATTTCAGCACTTCCAACACATCTACGGCGTTTTCTGCGCCAAGCAGATAGTCGAGAAGGCACAAGTCGAAATTACGACGTTGTAACGCGTCTATGGCGTCGGCACTGTTGGTCACCCAGGTAAGCTGAAAACGGGGTTCTTCGTATTGAAGTAAATAATCCGATGTTAGGAAATAATCATCTTCGTCATCTTCAATCAGTAAAACCCGGATAACTTCGGTCACTGTGCGCTCCATAAAACATTTGGTCGTAACTTAGCGCTGAATAGCTAGCGCTTTCAAACATAGCGGCCCTAATGGTTAGCGCCGTACAACATGAGTAACAATTTACTGAGCCCAAAATATTGACTCATAACAGCTTGAATCGAATAAATATGATTCAATTAATCGTGTGGCAATTCTACAAATTCAATCCAGTAGCGACCTAGTGCGCGCATTAGCTCGACGAGTCCTTCGAAGTTCACAGGTTTAGTGATATAGGAAGCACAGCCCAAGTCATATCCACGAAGCATGTCTTCTTCTTCTTTAGATGTAGTCAGAATGACCACTGGGATGCCACGTAATTTAGGATCGGTTTTCAATTCTTGTAACGCTTCTCTGCCGTCTTTACGTGGCATGTTGAGGTCTAACAGAATTAAACTGGGGCGGGGCGCTTTGCTCGCATCTGTATATTTACCTTCGTGGCGTAAAAATTCGAGTAACTCCACGCCATCTTCAACACAAAATAAGTTGTTTAACACACGGCTTTCTTTCAATGCGTCAACGGTTAATAGACGATCGTCCTCATCGTCATCTGCCATAAGAATATTAATTGGTTGGGTTTGTTTACGCGTCATGTGTGGTATCTCCATTATTATTTAGAGAGCCAAAAGGCTCACTGTTTGTTGGCAGAAGGATAGTAAAGGTTGCCCCTTTTCCTGGCGAGCTTTTTGCCGAAATTTGTCCATTGTGACGTTCAACAATGCGTCGGCATACTGCTAGGCCAATCCCCGTTCCTTTGTATTCGCTTCTTCCGTGTAAGCGTTGAAATGGGGCAAAAATCTTTTCTGCAAAACTTTGTTCAAAGCCAATGCCGTTGTCTGAAATTTGAATTTTAATCCAGTCATACTCGTCAGCTAACAATATGTCTTTCATGTCAGCTTCACTTGGCGTTGTAGCTGTAATTTCAATAAGAGGCTCTTTGTCAGCGGTTTGAAATTTCAGAGCGTTAGATAACAAGTTTAGAAACAGCTGATCAATTTGTGATTTGTCTGCGCGAATAGTTGGAATATCCTGCACAACAACATTGGCACCTTTTTCTTCGATGGCTATTTCTAAATCACCTAGTACACCATCGATAACTTCACCGACATTCACTTGCTCGAAATCTTTGCCTCGTGTAGAAACCCGAGAAAAAGACAAAAGGTCAGAAATCAACATAGACATACGCTCTGCCGCATTAAGCATACGGGCAAGAAAGTCTTGTCCACGTTCATCCATTACATCTTTGTAGCCAGAGTCTAATCGGTTACCGAATGCGCGAATTTTACGAAGCGGCTCTTGAAGATCGTGAGACGCCACAAAGGCAAAGTCTTCAAGCTCTCGGTTACTGCGGGCTAATTCATCTGAGTAAATTCGTAGTTCCTGAGTTCGTTCTGAAATTTTATGTTCTAGGTCTTCATTAACGTCAACAAGGGTATCTTTATGCTTTTCATTTTCTCGAATGTTGGCTTTTAACAACAAGAAGATTGAGATAATAAGAAATAGAGTGGTACCGGAAGAGATTAATAGTGTATTCACCGAGTCACGCCTTAGCTTCATTAAGCTTGCTAGGTGCGTGCCTTGGATATCTCTTTCAGACGAATCAATGCGTTCGAACATGTTCTCAAAATCGTTGTATAAATCAAGGCCCCTATCACTTTCAAGCAAGGTGAAGGCTTGATTTAAATCACCTACTCTTACCAGCTCTACAATCCGGACCATACCATTTATTTTAACGCGGGTAAGGGCGAGTAATTTTTCAATTCGTTGCGACTGTTGCGGCAGGTCGGATGCTAACGCACTTACTTCAACTTCGTCTGCTAACGCAGTGAAATTGTTTAAGGTTTCGGTGTATTCCTCAAGGTAGGCTTCGTCTTCGGTAAGAAGGAAACCTCGTGTGCCAGATTCGGCGCGCAACACGGCCACATGCAACTTGTTCACCGCACTTATCACGCGGCTTGTGGTAAACAAACGCGCTTCAAGGGCTGACAAGTCATCAAGGGTTTGAACCACATAAAATGAATTCGCAGTAATAATAGCAATCACGAATACCACCATGATCACCCAGCTGTATAGCGAAGACAAAACTTTGTTAAGCATTACATCAATCCAATAATGTGTCGCCAAAATCTGAAGTCATTTCAGAAAGGGAGTCACTGCAATCTTTTGCACTGGAAATTATTTTATCCAATGCTGCCATCGCTTTTTGGGCGGGAACTTCGCCATTAAGCGCCATTTTTACCAATTCAGCTTGCATAGAAATGCGATTCAGGGGTTTGCGTGCATCGTGTACATAGGTGCTCAATCGGGCAAACTCATCTTCTGTCATAACTTTTTCCTGCCTTATTAGTCTTCTTTGACCAAATCGCCATACGCGTGAAGTCGATTGTATAGGGTCTTAGTACTTATCCCGAGCATGTCAGCGGCCATGGTCTTATTTCCATTTACTTTCTCAAGCGTGGCGTAAATAAGTTCCTTTTCAACATCCTCAATAGTACGTCCAGCTTGAAGTGCTGGCGCTGTACTTTGCTTTTTAGCAAAAGGCGACTCTATGGTTTTAGGAAGCTCTATCACTTGTTTTGTCGGGTCGCTCATAATGGCTGCACGGTGAACAAAGTGCCTTAATTCACGCACGTTACCCGGCCAATCATAGGCTTGTAAGGTGTTTAGCTGACTTTCTTGCCAACTAAATTCAGAACCATTGTCTTTATTAAATTCTTCAATAAAGGTTTTAGCTAATAGAGGAATGTCTTCTTTGCGTTCGCGCAAAGTGGGTATGGTGATTGGAAACACCGCGAGTCTGAAGTAGATATCTTCACGTAGCACTTTGCTTTGTGCAATTTCTTCCATGGTTCGGTTGGTGGCTGACACTACGCGGCAATTAACCGGTATGGTTTTAGTACCGCCAACACGAATAACCACTTTATTTTCCAACACGCGTAGTAAGTTAGGCTGCATGTCGATAGGCATTTCAGTGATTTCATCTAAGAATAAACACCCGCCTTCAGCTTGTTCAAAAACTCCTTCTTTACGGCCAACTGCACCAGTAAAGGCGCCTTTTTCATGGCCAAATAATTCGCTACCAATCAGTTCTTTTGAAAAGGCACCACAGTTAGTGACGACATAAGGCCCTTCACTTTGAGAGGCGCGGTGAATGGCGGCTGCCACTACCTCTTTACCTACACCACTTTCGCCAAGCAGCATGACGTTAGCGCTCGTTCTGCTCACTCTTTCAATTAGTTTGTAGAGTTCTTTCATTGGCGCAGACTCGCCAATAAGTAAGTCGAAATGCTTTTCGATTTTTTCGCTGGTATCTTCAGCAACTTTAGGTTTCCCCGTTAATACCGCTTCAATGTCTTCACGCTGAATAGGTTTAACAAGGTAATCAATATTGGGGCCACATAAGCCTTTAATGACACCTTTTACCGATGGGTGTCCGGTAATAAGGGTAATACGTGGGCGTTTAGGAAGGGCGTTAAGTTCATCGAACAAGTGCGCGCCGCTGCCATCTGGCAACATGAAATCAAGTAATACATGATCGAAAGTTTCTTTCTTTAACCAGTCTCGCGCTTCGCCTAATGTGGCTGCGGTTAGTACTTCGTGACCGAGAAACT
This sequence comes from Alteromonas sp. 38, assembly GCF_902506055.1. Classification (NCBI taxonomy): domain Bacteria; kingdom Pseudomonadati; phylum Pseudomonadota; class Gammaproteobacteria; order Alteromonadales; family Alteromonadaceae; genus Alteromonas; species Alteromonas sp. 38. Next base: position 2,739,288 of record NZ_LR733300.1, on the reverse strand, counting down.
CAATAATAGTGCAGGCCACCTCGGTAAACTCGGCATCATCATCTACAAGTAAAACAGTTAACACTTGAATATCCCTTCTGTAATGACCAACCACTTCCTGATAGCTACACTAAGTGACTTGGGTAGGTGAATTGACCAGATTTTATAATTATTTGTGCATTATTACATTCAAACGTAGACCTTGTCGCATTCATACTCAACTTTGGTTGAACAATGCAGCAATATCTTTTAGCTAGCGTTACGATGCGTTCCACGCATTAAATTAAACGATGGCTAGCTAAATATAATCCGCACACCGACATATCTTTACCTGATAAAGCACAGATTGTGCCGTTTGCTACCAAAAAAGCACAGATTGAAACAGCGACCAACTCCAATGGCACAATTATCGCATTGTCATTCGCATTGTAGCTCTGTAACCGAATGCGAAAACTCAGCGCTTATGTCCAAATTTCTGAAAAATTTATCTCAGATTTTTACCTGTAGTCAGCGTTAAGTATAAGCGGTGTGTACGGTGATATTGCTCAACAAGTTTATTTATTGATGGAATAACCAAAGCGTATTGCGCTTCGCTATCACCCAAGACGCATAGGTTTCGATGGAAATAAGGCAGTTGTCTTAGCCATATATAGGGAATGAAAATGTTTAAGGAAACCGGTGCAAGATCAATGACACTTTATGAGTTGTTGGGAAAGATGCAGCCTAAAAACACCACTGATGTTATGGCGTTTTCCGAGTTTTGGAATGCCATGGAAAAAAGGGGGTTTGGACCCATGTTAGCTTTGCCTGCGTTTATTGCGGCAACGCCCATAGGAGCCATCCCCGGTGTGCCCACCATTACCGGTGTGACAATTTTACTGATAGCAATGCAAATTTTACTCGGTCGACGTCACCCGTGGCTTCCCGCTACCATTATGAAAATTGAAATGGATGCTGAGCGAATAGAATTTTTGGTTAATAAAATGAAACCCGTGGCGGTAAGGTTTGATCGTTTCTTAATGCCACGCTGGTTTTTTATGCGTCAACCTGTGTTTCGTTCTCTCATTGCGCTGAGCTGCGCGGCTTGTGGATTGATGATGGTGCCATTAGAGTTAGTGCCGTTCATGGGGTTAATACCGGCGTTTGCAGTATTGATTATGGCTATAGGTATGGCAACAGATGACGGTGCGGTAGCACTATTTGGATTGTCCATTGCCCTATTTGGCTTTTTGTATGGGGGACAACAATTAGCGCTAGGTATTGGATAGGCGAACTCAGCTTTCAATTACAGAACAAAAAATTAAGTATAATTCGGCGCTAACAGGTTGCCACTGCTTAAGCTACCGCTGTAAAGACTCTACGCATTGTTCAAGCATGCCATCAGCAGAAGGAAGCTGCATCGATTGGTATCGAAGTTCACCGATAAAGCTTCTCGCTGCGGGCCCTAGACCATCGCCATCTTCGAATGTGAGATAAAGCATAGCGCGGCGTAAACCGCTGCTGCTATCAAGAGGTAGTGGCAGCAATAGCCCTTCTTCTAATTCTTTTTTAATGATAGCGATAGGTAACCAAGCAAATCCAAGTCCTTGAGAAATCATATCTACTGACGTTCTAATGTGGCTAACCGTCCAGCGTTGCTCAGCGCCAAGCCAACCTGCATCAACTTTACGTTCAGCCGATGAATCCCTTACTACAATTTGACGATGCGACTTCAAATCTTCTAGTGTTAACGCACGGTCGAGAGCGTGCAAAGGATGATCGACATGCGCTACAGCGGCAAAGTCTATCTCGCATAAATCTTCACTGAATCCGCCGGGGTAGGGGAAAGGTGAAATCGCGATATCGACATTGCCACTATCAAGCAAGGAGTTAGCGCCGCTTAACACGGTTTCTTCAATCTCGATACGTAGAAGAGGAAATTCTTCAGACACTTTGCTCAATACATTATAAAGTAAGTCTGATGGGAAAATGATATCAACAGCGATGCGAAGAAGGGTTTCGGTTCCCGCTTGTAAGCTAGCCGCTACAGCTTCTAACTTCTGAGCTTCATTTAATACAAACGCCGCTCGCCGATACATTAACTCGCCTTGAGGAGAGAGTTTTACTTTACGCCCACTGTTTTCAAACAGCACAACGCCAATGGCGTTTTCTAACTTTTGAACTGCGTGATGCACACTAGATTGGCTCTTGTGCACTAATGCGGCAGCTTGATTGAAGCCTCCCGCATCAACCACTGCCTTAAACATGCGCCACTGTTCTAACGTAGATTTTAACATCCGCGAGCTCTAATCGATTATTCTGTCACAGTATAGCGCGGTTATACCACAAGCGGCCAGAGGCTGTCAGCGCTTATGCGTCGGTGGCTTGCTTAATATCGCTAATTGAACACGTTACCACGCTCACGTTGTCATACCCCATGTTCATTAGCTGTTCGGCAGCTAACTTAGCACGAATGCCTGAGGCGCAATGAATATAGATTGGAAATTTGGCATCTTTACATTTTTCGATAACTTTCATCTCAAGTACGCCACGAGGAATATTTAACGCAGCTTCTACAGGGCTAGAAGCTGCCTCTGCGGGTTCACGAACATCTAGTAATAACCCATGATTAGAAGATATTTCCTGCATTGCTTCTTTAGCCGTTATACAACGAATGGGGAAAGGGATATTGGCGATTCTAGTACTGATATCAATTAACATTGAGGCACCTTGAAGAATAATAATAAGTTTACTATATGAGGAATGCGCTATATTTTCTACCTTCTGCTTTTATTATATTTTTATAAAAAAGTGACATTGAGTTTTGGCGTTCACCGCTATAGTAGTATACTTTAGTATAAGGTGGCAGGGTGGTAGCCTGTTTACGTAACTTTATAAGTGAGTTGTTATGACTGATAATTTAGCCGTTGATGATTTATCTGTGAATATGAGCGAAATGGCTCAATATACAATGGAAGCTGAGCTTTATCTTAAGCAGTTGGCAAATAAAACCCGTTTAATGGTGTTGTGTTCTTTAATGGACAAAGAGTTATCTGTTACTCAAATGTTAGACCATGTAGACGTTTCACAGCCAGTAATTTCACAGCATCTAGCACTATTAAGAGAATCTAAAATGGTGGCCACACGCCGAGACGGACAAACCATTTATTATCGATTGGCCGATGAAAGGGTGAAGCAAACCATAGGCTTGCTCCACAAGTTCTTTTGCGCTCAGAACGACTTAACTTAACTGATAGTTAATCGCTCTTGTTCGAATTGTACTCGTCCAGCTAGACAAGTTTAGCGTTTGCCACCAATGCCTCTACATATGCAGCGTCACTCAATTTATCAAGGTCAACTTCCGGTCTAGCCATCAATCCCTCGTGGGTTAGGTCGACAGAGACATTGTGAGAAGACCAATCAATTTTCCTGATGTCAGAGGGCAGTACTGCAAGCTTTTTACCACCAGGAAGCCAGTTATTTGTATCAACCACTAACAACTGAATCTGCCACCCCTCAGTATCAAACACGAAATCGCTAATATGTCCTACATTATCATCTTGGGTTGCCACTTCGTAACCACTGACTTCTCCGCAAGCCCGTAAGTGATTTTCAGGTTTATTTTCTAGTTCTTCTTTACCCATGGCCGTTAACTCAGGATCGGCTAGTTGATTGGGATGAGCGAAATCGCCCCAAGCGCCAGGGCCTATCCAGTAATAACCATAACCAAAGTAACGAAATAATGTTTCTTCAAATTCTCTTGAAACAGGTTTATGTTCGTCAATTGATGGGCTGTTTTTAAGCGTGTCTGCAGTCATGGAAACATCCACGGTTTCTTCTTCCTGATCCAACCGTGTGACCGAAATAGGTGATATCACCACTTTCCTGCTAAGGGGAAGCCATGTATTCGTATCGGCAACCACATACCTCACGACGAAATCTTTATCGTCAAACAATATATCTCGTACGCCGCCTATGTCCTTATCGGTAGCATGAATTGAAAAATGTTTAATCTGTTTATATGACACCATCATCGCTGCGCCTCCTTTGCCTTGTGGCTTGGGTAATTCATTAGATATTGTTCTACTATTTTTCAACAGCGTGGTTTGCGTAAAATAGCAATTTCACAATGCTAAGTTATTAATATAGAACCATCTGTTTGAACATTACAAATATGCAAAGATTTGTTCGAGCGCAATCTAGATATGGATCAACAAAGTGGGGAATAACGGGGCATATCACAAATAAAATCAACCAGCCCGATTGGCACCAAGCTGGTTGAGGCGATGTTGAGTTGTAATTAGGCTACATCGAATGCTTCATCACTGTAATCTTCATCGTAATCTGATTGGTTACTCGCGGCGCTGCTATGCAGTGTATAGAAATGTTTCTTGCCTCGAGACAAGCGTACATACTTGGCCCAAGTGCGCTCAACAGTATTGTCAGCTTCCACTTTACCATTAATAAAGTCTAGAAAATGGCGCTCATCATCCGTCTCTGGTGCTAACTCTCCACATTCCAGTGCCAGCAGGGTTTTTCCATAACCGGTTAGTATATCTGCCTCACCAATACTGAAATCGCCAGATTTTCGAAAGCCATAAGGAAATTTTTGTCTATCTATAAAAGGTTTTTGAGAAACGCGGATTGATAAATTTTTCATGGTTGTACCCAGCATTGAGTTGTCTTCAAGCGAACTTTTAAGACAAAAGAATCAGAACATAAAACAAAACATTTTTTCCTTATCAATAAAAAATTTTGTTGGAAAATATAAAGTGTAAATATGTACGAGTTTGTGGGGTGTAAAAAGTGTGTGTGTGTAAAGATTTTTTCTTTTAATTTTATATAAGGTTATGAATATAATGTAATTTTGCTGTTTTTTTGATTCAGCATTGAAGAGGTGCCTGGGCGTAGGTGAATTGAGGGGATAATGCGAAATACGTGAGCGAAACCCACTATAAAAAATTATTGTCGCAACGATGATAAAAATTCGTTTTCTATTTTTGGTGCCAAGACAATAATGACGAAGTGGCAATAACCTAGAGATAGACATGAGTAAAGACTATCGTTACCAAAGTGAAGAATTGGACTCGGTAGAAGAGGAAGACTTTCACACCAAGAAGGTGAGCGCTAAGCGCCACCAAAGCGTAAAGAACAAACAAAATCGTGACTTACAACGTCGAGAGAAACAGCGCCGTTTGATGCACGAAGGCAGTTAATACGCTTCTTAGTTGAAAATAAATACAGCGCACTGCTTTTATAGCAGTGCGCTGCTGTGCTTTTGTGTTTACATGCCGTATTATCTGTGACAGTTTACAATCACTTATTTATCGGTTTTGTAAGAAGCATGGATATACGCTTTCTCACCACATTTATTGAAGTTGCAAAAACCCGACATTTTGGCAAAGCAGCTGAAAATCTTTATCTAACGCAATCTGCGGTAAGTGCGCGGATCAAGTTGCTAGAAGAATATTTTCATACCACGCTATTCATACGCCAGCGCAATAGTATTCAGCTAACCCAATCGGGTGAAAAGCTGTTGCCGTATGCACGCCAACTTTGCAGTACGCTTAATGAAGCTAAGCAAGAGCTACAAATTCAATCTTCTGAATATGTAGTGTGCGGTGCAACGCAGTTAGCCAGTGAATTAATGTTGCCAACCACCTTGAGTCACCTTCACAATACCTTTCCCGATTGGTCAGTTAAAGCAGAAGTACTCTCCCTCGATGGCTTATCTCGTCAATTACACGAGCGGGTGACTGACTTAGCTTTTTCAACAGAGCCGCTAAAGTCAGAAGAAGTTAAAAGTGAAGTGTTACTGGAAAAACAATTAGGGTTATACCGAATCGGCGAAGGCGGTAATGTGGTAGACGCGGCAGAGTTTGTGGCCATTGATTGGGGCAGCAAAGCCAGAGATCTATTGCTTACGTTATACCCTCAGCTTCGTGATGCTAAACTGCGGACGAACTCACTCAACTTAGCCCTAAATAACCTACAATATGAAGGTGGCGTTGCTGTACTCCCTGAAGGAACGGTAAATCAACTTGATCCAACTATCGCAATTTCACTAATACAGCCTTTAGAAGGTATAACGATGAAAGTTTATCTTCACACCATGAAACAAGTCAGGCGTGTGGGGCTTGAAGCCTTAATTACCAGTGTATCGGCCATACACCCAGCCTAATAGCAAAGAGAAAATTATGACAACTCAACACCCATTATTACAAATGAACGCGTTCGAACGCTTAGAAGCCAGCGTTGAATTAATTAAAACCTCGGGCAAGCTTTTCATTCTTAAAGATGAACATGGTTGTGTGATGTTAACCACAGACGATGAAGATGGCATTCCTGTATGGCCAGAATCATCTCTTGCTTTGCTATGGGCAACTGAAGATTGGTCAGACTGTGAAGCGATGGAAATCTCTACCAAAGACTTTCTTAACAAATGGGTGGGCGGCATGACGCAAGACAATCTTACGGTTATGGTTTGTCCGGTACCAGGAGAAGAAGGTGAAGTGATGGAACCAGAGGAATTTGCACAGCAAATTTAATGATCCCATCATTTGCTTTTAGCGTTTCAATATTAACGGATTATCATGATTGAAGAGGAGCTACCATGTTTACTGAACAACCGACTATGAGCAGTTTGTTTGAACAGTTAGGGCTAGCTAGTAGCGATGAAGCGATAGAAAGTTTTATTGAAACGCACAAAGGCTTAAATAAGCGCCAACATATTTTCGAAGCGCCGTTTTGGTCTGAAAGCCAAGCGGATTTCTTGAAAACGGCTATCGAAGACGACGCTGATTGGGCTGAAGTTATTGACCAACTTAACGTACGTTTACACTAGTCGCCAGATGCTAAGTCATTAATTCTCGATTCTAAATCGGCAAGGGTGGCTTTTACTTGCAGTAGAGCCGCTTTTAGTGTTTCAACAGTATCAGTGTTTTCGTTTTTGCTTTCACTGCCACTGTTATTATTCTCGTTCTCATCTAGCTGACAAAATGTGTGGTTATAGCGTATCTCTCTTTTACCTGACTCTCTTGGTAATGAGTAAATAAGCGCATCGGGCTGGTAAGCAAGTAAGCTGCTGATGGTTGCCTCTACATCACTGATATCGGCAAACTGAGCTAATCGCTGGCACCGCCCCCTCAGTTCACCGGGTGTTTGCGGACCACGTAGCAAAAGTTCAGTAATAATGGCCTGTTGATGATCACTCAGTTTTATATCGCCAAATTCGGTATTGCAAAAACGATGAGAGTACTTGTCCACACGGCTACCGTAACCAGACGAAGCTTGAACAATTCGTTTGCCTTTCAACCCATCAAGAATTTTGATTACCTCGTCTTCAGTTAACTGGGTCACGGGCAATCGGTTACTTTTTTGGTTACACCCATTGGTCAGCGCATTAAGTGACAAAGGGTATTGTTCTGGCGTAGTGACTGACTTTTCAAGCAATACACCAATAACACGTGCTTCCATATCAGATAAAGTCGTGGTCATGACAGATATTCGGTCTTTAAGTATTTACGTATGAAAGTATAGTAACAACTCTCATGGAAGTTTTATATTCTAACCTGCAAGCAGTTAAAGGAGTGGTTAAGGTTTGATAACGCCGAAAAAAGAGGAACTTTGGTTTTTGCCCTTAGGGGGAACGGGCGAAATAGGCATGAACCTGAACCTGTATGGGCATGACGGCAAGTGGTTAATGGTAGATTGCGGGGTGTCGTTCGACGAACCTCTTATTCCTCCTTATCGCTATTCTGGCACAAATAAGCAAACTCATCATAGGGTAGTGGCACCAGACCCCTCCTTTATTGCAGCGCAAAAAGAAAACATCGCGGGGATTGTAATTACCCATGCTCATGAAGATCACGTTGGCGCATTGCCGTATCTATGGGCGCGTTTTCAGTGCCCCATCTACACCACCTCGTTTACTGCCGAAGTGTTACGCCGCAAACTGGCACAAACAAAATTAGTCAATAAAGTGCCTATAGTAGAGATTGCCACTGAGCAAACGCTGACACTGGGGCCATTTAATGTAAGTTGGTTATCGGTAACCCATTCGTTGCCCGAGCCTTATGCATTAAAAATAGCCACATCAGCGGGCACGGTTTTGCATACTGCCGATTGGAAAATAGACGCGCAGCCTATTACCGGTAAGCCTTTTGACAGTAATACTTACCGCGCCTTAGGGAACGAAAATATTCTTGCCATGGTGGGGGATTCTACCAATGCAACAAAACCGGGTTTCTCAATCTCTGAACGCAATTGCTATGATGGTTTGTTAAGTACAATTAAACCACTGAAGGGCAGAGTAGTCGTAACGTGTTTTGGTAGTAACATAGCGCGGCTAATTACCCTTGCAAGGGTTGCCCAAAAAACTGGGCGCTACATTGCGTTATACGGGCGCTCACTCATCAATATGTACAGCATTGCCCGCCAGCAAGACATTTGGCCTGTAGATTTGCCTGTGGCAGATGCGTTTCACTTAGGGTACTTACCACCAAATGAAGTACTCGCGGTGGCAACAGGCAGTCAGGGTGAGAAAAATACGGCCCTTTCTCGAATGGCTAATGACAGTCACCCTCATTTGCAATTAGACAAAGGCGATACCGTGATTTACTCCGCTATTGCGATACCGGGCAATGAGGATAGCATCAAGCGGGTAAACAGTGTGCTTAGTGCTAGAGGCGTTAAGGTAATAATGAGTGAAGAGAGTCAATTGCCCATTCATGCAAGCGGGCATCCGTGTGCCGAAGAACTCAAACTCATGTATCACTGGGTGAAACCTCAAATTGCTATTCCTGTGCACGGCGAAGAGGAGCACCTTAAAGCACACGCGATGATTGCCAAGGAATGTGGTGTAAAAAAACACTATGTGGGGCAAAACGGTGACTTGTATCGCTTAGCACCTCAACCGAGCATCCGACGGCAAGTTATTAATACTGGGCGAGTTCCTGTACAACAAGACTAATAAAGTGAAACGGACGAGCGTCTTAGTAACTTAATGGTACTGACTGCAATTTACTCAAACATTCTGATACACTATAAAAAATAATAATAACGATTCATTCATGCGAGTTGTCATGCGCTGGTACCTAATCTCAGTTTTGTTTGCTGTCTGTTTCGTTAGCACTGTTAGCTACGCTGAGCCCCCCCGTCTTTCAAATCCCGTATTCCAATCGCTATCCACTAAAAATGGGCTTCCACAAGACGTAGTTAACGACATCGCTATTGATAAGGATGGCTTTGTGTGGATAGCTACTGATGGCGGCGTGGCGCGTTGGGATGGTGTTAGAACCAAAATCATAAAAGGCCCTAACGACCTCTTCGTTAATGCTTCAATAAACAAGATTAGCCTGGAAACTGACAAAGCGTTGTGGATAAGCACGTACGCATCGGGTGTTTACCGTCTTGATTTCAACACCCAAGTCATCACGAAACAAGTGGCGTTGCCTTTTTCAACCCAAGAAGATTGGTTGCAGGATGTGAGTCAATTTTTTTGGCAAAATGAAACCACGTTATTCATTGCCATGCCTGAACAGGTCGTTCGCTTTGATACTAACACCATGTCTTACGAGTCGATATTCACGCTAAGTGAAGAACTGATTGCTCAACGGCATTTCATCCGAGACATTATCGTCGTGGACAATTGGCTGTTACTGGCCACCAGTGATGGATTGGATGCCCTTGATTTATCCATTGCTGATGCAGAAGCCATTTCCGTTAGTTACCTAAACGGCGTTGAGCCCGATGTGGATAACCTAAATACTAAGTTTTTACTGCATGACACACAAGGCCGAATTTGGGTAGGTACCGTTAATGGGTTATTTCAAACCACGAAAGCCGAATTGTTATCTCATGTTGTTAGCGGCAAGTCGTCGGGGTTTCAGCTGGTAGTCAAAAGCCGCAATGTCTGGACGATGGAGCAACGTGATGACAACGCATTTTGGTTTGGCACCAACGAAGGCCTATTTGAATTACAGCTTAGCCAAAATAAGTGGGTGAGTGAACACATTCTTGAGCCTCATAACGGCAGAACAGAGCTTTCTAACAAGCGCATTGTTGATATTGAAACCGATTATGCCGGTAATCTTTGGTTAAGTTCGGTCTATGCGGGGGCACTGTATTTTGGGGTGAAAAGCGCCGAAATTTACGCTATTCAAAACAATCGAAATGACAAAAGCACAACGCTAAGCGACAGTGTGGTTTGGTCTTTAACCCAAACTGATAAAGACGTGTTGTGGATCGGAACCGAAAATGGGCTGAATCGATTTAACCTCGTAACGCGCACATCTGAACAATTCATTACTTCTGATAGTGAATTTGTGGCCGAAAGAGAGTGGCTGGTTGAAAAGTTAGTACCAACGGGCGATGGCAGGTTGTATGTGCAAACTTACATGGGTATCCGGTTATTCGACCCCAGTACTGGAAAGTTATCCATGCCTCCACTGCAATCATCTTCTGATAACGATGTGTTCAATGCCTGGAACTCCAGCATTACTTTAGGTGCCGATGGCGACTTATATTTTGTTGGGAATCATTACTACCGCTACAACTTAGAAGCGCAAAAATTAGATATTATCGATTTGGACGAGGATATCTTCGATATCAATTTTTCCATAGGCTTTTTAGGTGCGTCCTCTTATCACGACAACCGGTTGTTTCTCGCCATGGTTGGCGGACTATGGCTGGTTGACCCTGTTACCTTAGCGCATGAACTGGTCTATCGCTTTTCAGAAAAGCAACGAGCCAATGAACGGTCGATAACGTCATGGGTTATCGATAACACAGGTGTGCTGTGGTTAGCTTTTAGTGGTTATGGGTTATTCGGGGTAGATGCCGACACTTTTGAGCCGCTTTATAAGTTAAACGAGAGTAACTTGTTGCTCTCCAATATCGTTTACGGTCTACAAAAAGACAGTAATGGGGATATTTGGTTTAGCTCGCATTCTGGATTGCATCGTTACTCACCAGCCTCAGCTCAAGTACAAAACTTTATTTATGGCCGAGAGTTATCAGTGTCAGAGTTTAATCAAGGCGCATCACTTGAGCTCATTGATGGGCGACTCGCCTATGGTTCAACATCAGGTGTTGTGGTTTTCTCTCCTGCTTTACTCAAACAAATCGGTAGTAACTCGAACCTGGTTTCAAGACAAACTGCCATTACTGATGTCAGTGTCGATTCTCGTGAGCTTCCACTCCCATTAGGCAATCTAAACGGGCAGAATATCAGTTTGGATTATCAAGATTACGGAATGACTATCCATTTTTCATCCTTGTCGATGAATGGAGTGGGTAAAGCAAAGTATCACTACACCTTATTACGCTACAATCAAGTTATCAGCGAGGGCGTGTCAGAAGACGATAAAATCACCCTAACCAACTTGGAGCCAGGTCGTTATCACTTTACAGTGGGGCCACTTGCCAGCAGTGTAGAATATAACGTTTTACCGGCGACTTTGACGTTTGATATGCCTTATGTGCCATGGCGTTCGCCCTTCGCCTATGCAGCGTATTTCACCTTGATACTACTGGTTATCATTGCGTACGTGGTATCACGACAGCGTCATCTATTTCGACTCCAAAAAGCGCAGCAGCAAGCGTTACTTTTCAACGATGCATTTCGCCAAACCCGAGACTGGGTGCTTATTTTTGATAAAAATAAAGTGCCAGTGGCTGCAAATCCCGCATTTGAAAACGTATTTAATTTCAACACTAAAGAATCGTTAGCAAAGCAAATTGACAGGCTATTTACCCGTTACCCTACATTGGAATGGCAGCTATCTGGCAAGCTCTCTGATCTTAAAGGGGGAGAGTTTTGGAAAGACGAAGCGGTAATTGAAGGCGCTGACACGAAGCAGTACGACGTACTTATAGACATTAGTGCTGTTAAAGGTAACGAAATGGGCGAGCAACCTGACCATTATTTGCTCGTGGTGTCCGACATTACTGAGCAAAAAAATGCGGAACGCAAATTGTTAAAGCTTGCTAATTACGATGGCCTGACGGGCTTAGTTAACCGCAGTTTGCTACTGGACAGATTAGAGCATGCCATTGCTGGGGCGCGTCAACAAAATACCCATGTTGCAGTGTTATTTGTTGATTTAGACCGCTTTAAAGGCATTAACGATTCACTAGGCCATGATTATGGCGATAAGCTACTTAAGGTGGTGGCTAATCGAATGCGCAATTTGGCATCTGATGCAGGCACCGTAGCTCGCTTGGGCGGCGATGAGTTTGTGATTGTCATTGAAGACATGGAAACCACGGACGGGCTAACCTCTTTTGTGGCACAGTTAATTGAGTCGGTAGAAACACCAATTTCGCTGGCCAATGAAGTGCTACGTGTATCTTGTAGTGTGGGTATTGCCTTTTACCCCGATGATGCCACAGAGCCCGCCGAGCTTATTAAGCAAGCCGATGTGGCCATGTATTCTGCAAAGAAAGATACGCTTAGTGGCTTCACATATTTCACAAAAGATATGAATGATAGGGCCAAACATAGGCTCATCACAGAAAACCTTATAAAACGGGCTTATTCTGAAGACAGTTTCTTCAACCATTACCAGCCAATCATTAATACCCGCGAAAAAAACACCATAGGGGTTGAGCTATTACTGCGTGGTGAGCTAGATGGTAATCCCATTTACCCAGACGTCTTTATTCCAGTATTAGAAGAGCTGAGGTATATCATCGAAGTGACTCGAGCGGCGATGCGTAGGGCTGCCGCAGACCTCGCTATGTGGTATGAGGATGGCTTTAGAGGCTTCGTTTCAATCAATTTATCTGCCCTTCATTTTAAAACTGAATTTGATTTAGAGGGTGTTTTTTCGTTACTAAAAGAATTCAATTTGCCAAAGGAAGCGTTTCGTTTTGAAATTACGGAAGGGGTATTGATGGATGATAGTGACAATGCGCTGCGTCAAATTGAACGCTTCGTTGATGCAGGTTTCATTCTAGCGTTAGATGATTTTGGTACGGGCTATTCGTCGTTAAGTTATCTTAAGCGTTACCCACTATCAGTACTTAAAATAGACAAGAGTTTCGTTAACGATATGGCACCAGGTAATGCTAACGACGCGTTGGTTACCACCACAATTACCCTCGCTAGCAGCTTAAATATGCTGAGTGTTGCTGAGGGGGTTGAAACTCAAGAGCAGGCATTAAGTTTGTCTGAGAAAGGCTGTGTATTACATCAGGGCTACTTTTACGCTAAACCTATGCCTAGCAGCGAACTATCCCCTTACCTGAACAAACAATGGTGAGTGAATTCTGCGATTAGAGTATACCGAGGAATTCCTAAAGTGCTGGAATAACGGATGTTTGATTAAAAATGACGCGTATTAGATCATCATAGAAGTTAAGTCTGAACTATAAGAAATCTAAATTTCAGGCGCTACGCCACGTCATTCATCGCATGAAATGTAAACGTCCGTTTAAAAAGCTTGTTATTCATCTGAAAATAAGGCTTATTAGAGATCTGTGAAATGATTGTAAAAATAAGCTACATTATAACAACATATGAGTGACCTATGCCGCTAGACATGACAGCAAACGCAAACAGCACTGAAGTGATTAAATCGCCATTAAGTATGTTGTACCACTGGGAGCAAACCAGTGGGGACGACGTTTTCCTTACTCAACCTGTTAATGGTGAATATCAAAATTATACGTGGAAGCAGGTGGGTAACCTTGCTCGTCGCGTAGCGAAACGACTTGAAGAAATGGCGTTGCCGACGGGCAGCCGTATCGGTATTTTCTCAAAAAACTGTGCAGAATGGTTTATTACCGATTTAGGTATTATGATGGCAGGGCACATCTCAGTGCCCATTTTCTCTACTGCCGGCCCTGACACAGTTCAATATGTTCTCAAGCACGCCGACGTTCAATTATTGTTCGTAGGTAAGTTAGATAATACTGCAGAGCAAGTAGCGTCTATCCCAGCCGAATATAATACCGTCGCGTTCCCTTATCCGAATATTGATACCAAGCAACAATGGAAAGCGTTTATCGATTGTTCGCCAATAGATGATTCTCCTGTTCAAGATATGAATAGTATCATGACTATTATCTATACATCGGGCAGTACGGGTCAGCCGAAGGGGGTAGTGCACAGTTACTACTCTATCTGTTGGGCGGCGCAAAAATCCTTGGAGCAACTTAGCGTTGACAGTACCGATCGGATTTTGAGTTACCTTCCCCTTGCTCACATTACCGAACGGGTTCTGGTTGAATTAGCCAGCTATTACAGTGGTGGCAAAATCCATTTTGTTGAAACGCTATCGTCGTTCCAACGTGATGTGCTTCATTGTGAGCCTACCTTGTTTATTTCAGTGCCACGTCTTTGGACTAAGTTCCAGATGGGCGTATTGGCTAAAATGCCACAGAAAAAACTCGATACCTTACTGAAAATTCCCCTTATTAATAAGTTGGTAGCGAAGAAAGTACGTAAAGGTATTGGTATCGACAGCGCGCGATTATGGGCCAGTGGTTCAGCACCATTAGCGCCTGCTGTTATCGAATGGTTCGCTAAAATTGGCGTTTATATCTCAGAAGGTTGGGGTATGACGGAAAACAGTGCCTACGGCACTAGCAGCGTGCCTTTCCGTCACGACAAAATTGGCTGTATTGGAAAAGCTTATCATGGTGTAGATGTTCGTATTTCAGAAGAAGGCGAGATTCAAGTTAAAGCGCCTTGTAATATGCTGGAGTACTACCTAGAGCCAGATAAAACAGCAGAAGTTTTTACTGATGATAAGTATCTTCGCACGGGTGATAAAGGCGTTATTGATGCAGACGGTTACGTTAAGATTACCGGCCGATTGAAAGATATTTTCAAAACAGCCAAGGGCAAATACGTAGCGCCCGCACCAATTGAAGCTAAATTTATGGAAAACCCTATCGTAGAACAGGTTTGTGTAACGGGGAATAACCTTCCTCAACCTGTCGCGTTGTTAGTTCTGAGTGAAGATGCACAGAAGCATGATAAGACCAGTGTTGAAGCTAGCCTTAAAAAGACTTTTGAACATATCAATGCGAAGCTAGAAAGCCACCAAGTTATGGATCGCGTAGTTATTATGAAAAATGAGTGGAGTATTGAGAACGACTTACTTACCCCTACACTTAAGGTAAAACGTCACGTGCTTGAAGAGCGTTTTGACGGCGTAATTCAAGGTGAATACAAAGAAAAACTAGTATGGGTAGATGCTTAACTTATCGGTTTAGCAGCGTAAATAATAATAAAGCCGAGCACATGACTAAGCTCGGCTTTTTTGTAGGTGCTGTTAGGTAAAGAGTAACTAGCACAAAGTCGTTTACGTTACGCAGTGTATCGTGCTTGTAGCCCTTTATACACGTTGTCACTGAAACTGGCATCTGACAGATTTAAGGCATTCATAACCTCAACTAAATGTTCATTGTCTTCGCGGCCTTGCCACTCTTTTTTGTATGTGCCTTCTTTATAACCGTTATCTTGGCGGAAGAAATTCAGAACGTTTTTACCTACGTACTGGCGATAGAGTTCATCAGCATGCATATCGCACTGCTCAACAATTTCCATGAAAAGTGGCACACTAAAACGTTTAGCAGCACAAAGCCCGGTCATCAATTCTAAGTTATCTAGTAACGATTGTTGTTTTGGTTGGTAGTCTTTACCGTCGAACGTCACGATAGCATCGCCTAAGGCCAATTGTGCGGCAATACTTTCAGCGGCAGTACTTACCTCACCCTCTGAATCGATGATGCAGGCAGATAGAGCAAAGTGCCAAATATCGACCAATTCCATTTGCAGTTGTGGTAAGTCTTTTTGCTGTGCTTTCCACCATTTCCAGCCGTGGTGCTCAATAGCTTCAACGGATTCCACCATAGCTGCTCGCAAATAACCGTAACCGGCGTTAATCCAATCGGGGTTAACTTTTGTGTTCATTTTGTCTTGTAGTGCAAGCATGGTGGCAAGTTGTTGTTGTGTAAGCATTATTATTCCTAAAACGGTGTCTTTATTAAATCAAGCACTAGGTTGCGCTACGCCTGATTTGTTATTGACGAAATTGTACTGCAATGCGAAGAGTCAGTGAATGTTTATTCAAGACTTATTTAGCTTAATTCTGTTGCAGGTTTAAAGAGCGACACGGAATGATTTCATGGTACATAAATGGTGCACCTGCACCATTAGTAACCTAAGGAAAGACTTATATAAATTAAAGGGTAATCTAAGTTTCTGTTTTCATTAGAAATAAAAGTTGGCACTTAACCTGCAAAATCAATTTTGTTAACTGTGTTATGCAGTAGCGCTAACGTGAATGAGCGCCAGGCAACGCTTATTCACGTTGCTACTGGGTAACCCGTAAACCTTACCCATACAGGTTTTTCGTGTCCTGAGGCCTGTATGGGTTTTTTTCTTTCTATTGTCTATCCCTTCTAGTCATCTACTTAGCCCCGTACGATATAATAATTTCGCTTAAATCTAATTAATTTCAGCTTACCTATTCATTGAATTACGATACACTCATTATCATAACGCCCGCTGAATACGACAAAGGATTTTCCGATTGCTCGCGCTTTATCCATCGAACAAACTTGAACACCTCAGCTTCCTCCTTACTACGCTAATTAAGCATCAACCCAATGGTGTTTTTACGCCTGAAACGATATTAGTCGAAAGCCCAGGTATGCAGCACTGGGTAAGTATGCAACTTGCTAAAGAGCAGGGCGTGGCGATGAATTTTGATTTTCCTTTGCCGGTTAGATTTATGTGGAACACGGCAAGGCTGGTGTTGGGTAAAGATAAAGTACCTAAGCAATCGCCTTATCGACGTGAAGTCCTCGTATGGCGCATTGATGCCCTTTTACTAGAGGCATCGGGACTAGAGGCATCAGGACAAGAGACATCTCTACAATCGATGGCAGCGTTCGAGCAAGTTAATAAATACTGGTTACAAGCGGGAAGTGAGCAAGAGCAGGGCGTACAACGGTTGCAATTGGCAACGGCGCTGGCCGATGTGTACGAGCAATATTTGTTATATCGTCCAGATTGGTTGTTTGCATGGGAAGAAAGCCAGCGTAAAACCAATGATGAATCTGAAATTTGGCAAAGCGAAATATGGCGTCACCTTGCCAAGCAAGAACCTTTACATCCTGCACGACTGCACCAACTTACCCTGACTGCGTTAAATAACGGCGATCATCTAAAAAGTGGTGATAGCGAATTACCCAACCGTATCGTGGTGTTTGCAATCAACACCATGGCACCGCAGTTGATTGCCTTTTTCGATGCATTAGCGGCGCACATCGATATTCATATTTTTCATTTGAACCCAAGTGTTAATTACTGGGGCGATGCGAAAAGCGATAGTGAACTGGCAAGGCAGCTGCGTATGGACGGGTTAGAGAAATGGATGCAGCAAGATCAAAGCAACTCGTTGTTAGGCAACTTAGGGCTGCAGGGGAGGGAGCTTTTTAATTTGCTTACCGATTTAGACACCTTTGAAGTCAGTGCCTTCGACGCGCCGATTCCTGCTGATAGTGAAACTGGTGAAACGTTACTTTTAAACCGAATTCACAACGATATATTAGAAGCTTTACCCGCAACGCACGTTGGCACTATAGGAAGTAAAGGAAGCACAGAAACAGGCTCTGCCGAAAACGCTGACGACAGTGTTACCATTATGTGTACCCATTCAGCGTTACGTGAAGTGCAGGTACTGCACGATCATTTACTGCACTGGTTATCACAGGACTCATCTCGTACGCCATCCGATGTGCTGGTAATGTGCCCCGCGATAGAAAATTATGCCCCCTTTGTTGATACCGTATTTCATCGGGTGGGTACCAAACCCCTAGCGGGCAATGGGCCTGTTCGCTTGCCGTGCTCTATCGCAGATAGAAGCCCCATGGATGCAGAACCCCTTATTGCCGCTTACATGACGCTACTCCATTTGCCTGACAGCCGATTCGGTGTATCGGATATTGTCGACTACTTACAACTTGATGCGGTACAAAAGTGCTTCAGTATTGCTCAAGACGATATCGATCAAATGACCGTATGGCTTAAGCAAGCTCATATTCATTGGGGGTTGGATGGCAGCCATAAAGCCAATGTGTCGGCAGGGGCCACCCATGAAAATACTTACAGCTGGTGGTGGGGAATTAGGCGTTTATTGTTAGGTATGTTAGCGCCAGATAGTGAAGGTGTTATTGACGACATGCTGACTATTCCTGATGTGGAAGGACAGTCGACGGTAACGCTTGGTAAGCTTATCCATGTTATTGAGTTACTAGGCAGATTTGCCACTGAGCTTAATACCCCGCGAAGCCCGAATGCATGGGGTGCCGATTTATTAGCCCTGCGTGATACCTGCTTTACACCAACCAAAGAACAAGAACACAGCTGGGATCTTATTGCTAAAGTTGCCGCTGATTTGGCTGCTCGATGTGAAGAAGCCGAATATACCTACGATTTAAGTTTACGTCAGGTGCGGGAATTACTGTTAAGCCGATTTTCGTCTCCCGATGCAGGTAACCACTTTATGACGGGGCAAGTCACGGTATGCTCCATGCTACCTATGCGTAGTATCCCGTTTAAAAAAGTGTGCATATTAGGGCTTAACGACAGCGAGTTTCCTCGTAAGTCTACACCGTTAGGGCTCGATTTAATGGCGGGGCCTGATAGAAGAGTGGGCGATCGCTCGCGTCGTTTAGAAGACAGGTATCTTTTTTTAGAAGCGATTATTTCGGCCAGAGAAAGCCTATATTTAAGCTACCAAGGTAACGATGTAAAAAATAACAGTGAGCGGCAGCCCAGCCTAGTGTTAGGCGAATTTCTCGATATGTTAGACACGGGCTATCAGGTAAATATGGGTCATTATTTAAAACATGCACCATTGCATCCGTTTAGTGAAAGTGCTTTTACCGGCACACTCCCCAGCTATGAGACGGGCTGGTTGCGTCTAGCCCAATCATTATGTGACGCTGCTACGAGTGGCCCCAACATTGACAAAAGCGAAGAAAGCAGCGAAAAAAGCAGTGAAGAAACTAGGCAAAAAGAACATTCACTCGCGCCTCTGGCAGTAGACAGCTCCCCTGAAAACGCGAGCTTTCAGTGTATGCAGGTGGCTCGAGCGTTTAGAGATCCTCTTGAGTTCTTTTCTCAGCAGCGGTTAGGCGTTGACTTATCCCAATCGGTAACCTTGCTAGACAATAGCGAACCTTTTGAAACCAACGCACTAGTGCGGTACCAAGTACTCGATGCTATGTTTTCTTCCAGTGCTTTCTTCGATGATGCTAATGCGGCAACCCTCCAGCATAGCGATAGGGTAGTGCAATTCGCCGCGCTTCGTGGTGACATTCCCAATAACCCGGTGGCGCTAGAGGAGCTTGAGTTGTGGAAGGAAAGCGCGGCAGCCCTTACCCAAGCGATGGGACCACATGATGCTGAACCCAAACGGGCGCAATTTGCAGGCAACCACTTTACGTTTACCGCCAGTGCGCTTGAAGGTGGAAACAGCTTGATGCAGCCGTGCGCAGGCAAGGTGAATGACATTAGAGCGTTAGGTTACTTTATGACACAGCTTGTGTTTAGCGCAAACGAGGAAGTAACACCCTATACACAATATCCGCTAGATATCTTTTACTGCGATTGGGTAAAAGGTGAAACCAAGCTAATGAAGCGTAGCTTTCCGTCAGTAGACAAAAACACAGCCTGCCAAATTTTGCTGAGTATTGAATCATTGTTTGTTGACATATTGAGCGCACCAACGCCCGTATATAGCTCATTAATGAGTGCCGTAGTCAGTGGCACAAAAAAATCCCCCGGAACCCTTCTGGCAAACAAAGTCACCTTACCCACATTTCTGGCAAGTCTAGACGCCCAAGGGTTAGATGATAGGGAAGGTGTGGATAAGCAAGGTGGTCTTGATTCTGAAAATACTATTGATACCAAAGACACAGATGAACCCGGCAACTCGCTAATAACCGATATACGTGCATTTTTTGCCAGTGATGATGCCCAGCGCCTACTCAAAAATTGGCTTCAGTCATCAGGGCAATTTACTGCTGATATCGCTAGTAACCCTTATGTTAAATGGTTATTTCCTGATGGCGTGAGTTGGCATGATATGCCAACCACACAGGCTTTTTTATTGTTTGCGTTGGTGGCTAACATTTCATCACAGGAGCAGTTATGAGCTTGTCTACAAGTGCTTCTCAATTACTAAATGTGCCCGCCATGCCGCTAAAAGGAAGGCATTTAATTGAAGCCAGTGCGGGCACAGGTAAAACCTACAACATCACGCGTTTGTACTTACGCTTATTGTTAGAGAAAAAGCTTAACGTAAAAGAGATTTTGGTGATGACCTTCACCAAAGCGGCCACCGAAGAAATCAAAGGCCGTGTGGCCAAAACGCTGCGAGAAGCCACCGCGTTCTGGGAAGCGTGTTTAGGCGTTGATGACACTAATACAGGTAGTGCCAGTGCTGGTGATGATAGTGCTGGTGATGATGGTGCTGGTCGTGATAGCGCTAGTAATGACAAAGACGATTTAAATGAAAATGCTGACCTAGCTGCGCTATTAAACAGCACCGATCCTGTCTATGCCCATCTCTATAGAGCCTGTTCACCCAAAGACAGTTTGGCCCTGCTAAAAGCTGCGCAATTAGAACTTGATGATGCGTCTGTCTTCACTATTCATGGCTTTTGCCAGCATGTGATTGGGCAATTAGCGTTTAATAGTGGTTTTGCAATGGCGTTGAATTTAAGTAAAGACACTGCAGATCTGTATTTGCAGGCGGCACAGGATTGGATAAGAAAAGTCTCCCAAAATGAAGACGACTTCATGTTATTGGCGGAACAAGGCTGGCATGTGCCAGAGAGCCTATTAAATGAATTCTCCTCAAGCGTAAGAAGCACGCTTACGCCGGTTTTGCTAGATGAGGAAACCATAGAAAAGGCGTTTATCGCTGGCCTTCACGAAAACGAAAGTACTGCGCCTGCACAGTTTACGTTTCATTATAATAATATTGTTGATAACGAAGCGCTTATTCACGATCAACTACTTAAAAAGCCTGATCATAAAGCGCTGCGTACGCCTGAACTTGCTGCACTTAAGTCTTGGCTTGAAAGTGGTGAATATGAGCCGCTACCGCCAGAGGGCGCTGCCTTTCTTGATGGTCGTCGGTTTGGTAGAAATAAGTCTGGGGTAAAAGAAATACTTGCGCCCATTAAAGGCTTTGCCGATGCCATTTCAACTGCCTGTAAAGACAAGCAGGACAACCTCGATAAAATTCCTGTATTTACCTTGGTTAACCATGCTATTAGCTTTATTAAAAGCAATGTGGCGGCGCAAAAGCAACAACTAGGGGTTATCGACTTTGACGACCTTATTCGTATGCTCGCCGATGAAGTGGTTAAGCCTAATAATAGCTTAGTACCTGAGCTTAGGAAGAAATTCCCCGTTGCGTTAATTGATGAGTTTCAAGATACCGACGCCAAGCAATACGCTATTTTAGATGCGGTTTATCCAAAAGCACAGGTTAATAACAGTAAAAATCACGAAGCCGGCGCTGACATTAAAGCTAGCTTAGGTACTGACGTAAGATTAGATAGTAACCAAGGTTCTGGGGCTGGCTTTGAACCAGACACGAGCAAATCAAAAAGCGAAAATGCACTTCTGATGATTGGCGACCCCAAACAAGCGATTTATCGCTTCAGGGGCGGCGACATTTTTACTTATTTAAAAGCAGGGCAGCAGGCCGATTATCGGTGGGTAATGAATACCAACTGGCGTTCGGTCGCCGGCATGGTGAAGGCCTATAACCGTTTGTTTTACGGCGCGCCAGTTCCACCAGCGCCCATCTCACAAACACAAAGCACGCAGGATGCCATTGCGCTAGCGCCTAGCCCGAGAGATGTGTTCGGTTTTAATATTCAATACAATCCGGTTGAATTTACGTCCAAAGCTGCGGCAGCAACCCACCCACTTAACGATTCTAATGACGAACGTGATGCAATGAATTACGTGAGTTTTAGTTTAGATGAAAAAAGTGATGCGAATACGCTGCGCCGTGGTTTAGCACAATGGATAGCGCAAGAGATTTACCGCTTGTTTAACGAGGTGACTTTTGTCGATGAAAAGGATCCCACAAAACCCGCTAGACCGGTTAAACCTGCCGATATTGCCATACTGGTAAAAAACCGTAATGAAGCTTCCGTCATTAAATATGTATTACAGCAACAAGGCTTGGCCTGCGTGTATTTAAGCGATAGAAGTAATTTATTTGCCTCCCCTGAGGCTAAAGATGTGCTGCGCCTACTCAATGGTGTGTGGCACAACACAGATACTAGCAAGGTCGCCTCAAGTTTGGCATCACCGCTATGGGGTTATACACCGCAAACCCTAGTTAATTTGTTGTATCACGAAGACGATGCGCTATGGGATGAGGCTTACGACAAGGTCACTTCACTGCGTGATATGTGGCAACAAAAAGGCTGCATGAGCGTACTGTTGCACTTAATGCAAGAGAACTACACGCCATATGGTTCAGAAGTAGAGCGCGCGCTTACTAATTACCAACATCTAGCGGAAACGTTAGAGAAGGCGGGGGCAACTCATCAGCGCCCAGAGCAATTACTTGATTGGCTGCACAAGCAAATTCATCAGCCTGAAAGTGATGAAGAAATGACGCTAAGACTTGAAAGTGACAGCCAGTTAATACGCTTGGTTACCCAGCACGGGTCTAAGGGCTTAGAGTACCCCATTGTATTTGTTCCCTTTGCTACAGGTTACCGAGACCCAGCGAAGAGTGGAAAGTCGTACTCGCAAATATTCACCTATTACGATGAACAGAGCCAAGAATTGCAGCTGCAATTAGGGCGCACTAATGCAGCAATCGAACGAGTACGTAAAGAGGGTGACGCAGAAGAAATGCGATTAGCTTATGTAGCCGTTACCCGTGCAGCGCATCGTTGTTATATGGGCGTATTGCCATTAGACGGACATGAAAAAAGCGCCTTGGCCCATGCACTCAATATCAATGACGATGAAGGTCGTGATTGGGGCACCGTGTTAGACGCCATTGCCAGTGAACCGCAAGCTCATGCCACCCACATTTGCGCCGATCCCTTGGCTCAACAGTATTCAAGCTTTGACAACACGGAAACGGTTGTGCCCTTAAGTACGTTAACGTTTGCAGGTACTAGCAGCGAAGATTGGCGGTTGTATTCTTTCTCGGCTATTAGCCGCATGACGGTTATGTCAGCGGCACAAGGCGTTTCTTTTGCAGTACCCAGCATTCCAGTTATGCAGACGGTACGAGACGAAGAGATAACATCTAATGATGGTTTTGCTGGTACGTTTGGTGAGGTAGTTACCCAGAGCATGGCGGCAGGAAATACGGAAATTGAGGAAACGGCAACGCCATTGCACGCGGCT
The DNA here is from genome assembly GCF_902506055.1 of Alteromonas sp. 38. Classification (NCBI taxonomy): domain Bacteria; kingdom Pseudomonadati; phylum Pseudomonadota; class Gammaproteobacteria; order Alteromonadales; family Alteromonadaceae; genus Alteromonas; species Alteromonas sp. 38. The sequence continues at coordinate 2,715,908 of NZ_LR733300.1, read as the reverse complement.
AAACAGGGCAATACAAAGTCAGATACAAAAACAGCTGCGCCACATGCAGATCAAATACGCTTTACCTTACAGAAAGGGGCGAGTGCAGGTAATTTACTGCATGACTTACTTGAGCTAAACGATTTTTCTGCGCCTGACTGGAGTGAAAGTGGTGCTGAACTCGCCGTTCGATTCGGGTTAGAAACAGCACGTACAGCAGATTTGTATTCGTGGTTAGATGAAGTACTGGCTACACCGCTTTCTATGCCTACGCCTACAAGCCACTTGCTAAGTGACTCCCAAAGCCAGCTTACTTTATCGGACCTTTCGCTGCCGCAAACCCTTCGGGAAGCAGAATTCTATTTTCCCATGAACGAAAGTAAATGGAGCGAACTAAAATACATATTGTTTGAACACAGAAAGTCAGTGGCGAAACAGCTTGCGGTAGGTAACAACTCAGAAACTGCTACCGGTTTACCTACAGCAGAGGTTGTTCCCTCGTTAATGGTGTCGGCCCTTGAAGGCATGATGCACGGGTTTATCGACTTAATATTTACGCATGATGGTAAGTACTATGTTGCCGATTATAAATCTACGTGGTTAGGCGATAGCGTATCGCATTATATGCCTCAAGCATTAAACGCCAATAATCAGCACCATCTATATGACTTGCAGTATTTAATCTATTGCTTAGCACTACACAGATACTTAAAGAATGCCATTGTCGATTATACGCCCGAAGCACATTTTGGTGGCGTGTATTATTTGTATTTACGAGGAATGCACCCGAGCAATACGAACGGGGAGGGCGTCTTTTTCACGCCCATAGATTCCGTAACGCTAGAGGCTTTGGATCGCTTATTTTTAGGCGAAGAGACTTCAAACGAGAAGCCTTCAGCCGAAAAGCCTTTGGCCGACAAACATTCAAATGAAGAAGCCTCAAATGACCCGTCGCCCGATGCTGTGCAAGGGGAGTTGGACTTATGATAGATAGTAACGAGTACGTAGAACAACTTTTCGGGATTGAAGCTATCGACCGCTTTGTGGCACTGGAGTTTGCGCATTGCGAAAGGCTAACCGACGCTGAACAGGTTGTCTGGTTACACTTGTTGGTGGCATTGTCATTTATGCAGCGCAGCGGCCATAGTTGCTTGTTACTCACTGAAGTCGCGGGAACTAGGCTGTTCGTTGAGCCTGAGCTTGACCCTGAGTTAGAAACAAAGTCCAACACGGTATCTGAATCTACCGAATCAGATACCGATACGTCACCACATAAATTAGGCTATGCATTTCCAGGTCTTACCGAAATGATCAGTGTGATTAAAAAGGCACTGGACAGTGAAACGGATGACAAGAATAACAAAATTACTGATCTATTTGTCTATCAAACAGGCAAGTTGTATAGCCGGCGCTACTATAATTTCGAACAGGAGATTGCCGCCAGCATTGCTAATCGAACTCATATCACAGCGCTAAGTGAAGATGGGCTATCAAGGGTTAAAGCCCTATGGCCAGCCATGTTTCCAACCAACGCCATGGATGAGCAAGATTGGCAACAAGTCGCTGTGGCGAAAAGTTTAGTGCAACAATTTAGCGTTATTAACGGTGGTCCGGGCACGGGGAAAACCTACACAGTACTCAGGCTGCTATTAGCGCTTCAAGCGTGTAATCAGAATGAGCGAATTGTGCTAGCGGCTCCAACCGGTAAAGCGCAGCAGCGCATGACCGAGTCTATCGTGAGTAATTTGGAAAGCTTACGCGGTAAGGTAGATGATAATCTGTTAAACAGTGTACCTACTGATGCTGTCACATTGCATAGGTTGCTAGGCTTACGGGAACACACCATAGCTACACGCTACAATCAGCATAACCCGCTTATGCTTGATGTGCTTATTGTGGATGAAGCGTCCATGGTCGATTTGGCGCTCATGGCTAGAATTATTCGCGCCTTGCCGCCTCATGCGCGTTTGTACTTTATCGGTGATGCGGATCAACTGCCTGCTGTAGAATTGGGTAACGTACTTGAGCAACTTGTACACGATAGCGATGAAGCAGAGTTTGCCGAAACGGGTATATCTGAAAATAACCTAGGTGCAGTTACTCGCGAGCTACGTCAACATATTGCCACCCTGTGCCCACATCTGCCTTTACTGCCCGTTAACGAAAATGCCAAAACCTGGGTGCATACCCTTCAAGCGCCTCAGCGATTTAAAGGGCAGGTGGCTGAAGTCGCTACCGCTATTCAGACCGGGAGAAGCAAGCAAGCGCTAGATGCTATGCATTCAAAAGAGGCCAGCCAGAAGGCTGAGCCTCAAAGTCATGGCGAGAATAGCCACTGGCTACAAGATGGTGTATATATCCAAGCTGAAACTAGGTTTAAGACCAGCGTGTTAAAAAAGTTAGCACAAGAAAGCTACGAACCTGTTTTTAAAGCGCAAAGTGCCAAAGAAGCGCTTAGTCTGCTCAATCGTGTGCGATGGTTGACCCCAGTTCGAAAGGGCGACATGGGTGTAGAGGGGTTAAATGCACTGGTATTTGACGCGATAAAACACAATATCAAACGCCGCGAAGGTATTTTCTACCAAGGCCAGCCCATTATGATAGTGAAAAACAATCATCCACAGCGTTTATCAAACGGCGAAGTGGGTATTATCTGGCCTGATCTCAATGGAAAGCTACTGGCTTGGTTTGAAACTCAAGACGGCGTCCTACGTTCAATTTCTTTATCTCGAGTTCCTGCTTTTGAAACGGTATTTGCAATGACGATACATAAATCGCAGGGCTCAGAGTTTAAGTACGTGGTGTTATTACTGCCTAGACCTGAAAGTGAAAAAGCCGCAGGGCTATTTCATCGAGGGCTAGTCTACACCGGCCTAACAAGGGCAAAAGAAGGTTGTTTAATTATAGCGAACAGCGCCACATTTAGCGCTATGGTAGAAAGGCGAGATAAGCGTTTTTCAGGTTTGTCAGAAGCGATTAAAATGTGCTTTTCAGAAAATGAATAATATGCAGCAACTCGTAGTTACAGGCTCACAACAATTGGGGCAATAAAAAGCGGGCAACGAAAAGCTAGTAATTACAACGGCAGTCGCTTGTAGGTATACCATTCTTGATAACCTGCTTGCGCGTAGTTATATCTCGTTAACTACACGGGGGTGAAGTAACACAACCCATGTTCCTGAATGTCTCTGGGCGTTTTCGCAAGCAGGTATATGCGAAGCGTTGATGTGAAGCGCAGCATGCCATTTTCCGCGCTTATAAATTGTGAAGGTAGTGTGGTTGTAGTATTCACATTGTCCACGCCAAGGGGATGCTGACCTGAACAAATAGTAAAATAAACCAATCCCCCCAGATCTACCCATCCTAATAGATTGTCAGGCTTAACAATGAAGCTGTCGTACGTGAGTAGGTCTGTGTGAAAAGTAATACTCGCACCAAAGACAGGCTTGCTCGCAACCGCAATGTCCGCATTACGCGTTAAGCTAAGTTTATACAAGCCATGATGTTCGGGACGAATGTTTAGGTTTGTATTGCTGTTATTTACTAACGAGAGCATACACGTTGTCATAATGGTTTAAGGATAGGCGTAGTGTGGTTCAAGTCAGTCAAGATAGCGTTGATATGGATCAAAACGGGCTAAAACTCTCTTCATAGCTTAAGTTATCGTAAATTAATTGTTTAAAAAGTGTACAAGTTAAATTGGTTGTTCCATACTTATTTATCTTAATTCGACATGGATGTATGGATTATGCACACAGGCAGACACGAAGCTCTCAAGCGTTACAGCCTACTTTTGTTTATTGCTATTTTGGTGGGCTCTGCTTACTACTTTCTTCGAATTCAACAGAATGAAATCCTACAAAACCATGGTTATCTGCGCCAGTTAAACGAGGCGGGTAGAGGTCTACAACAATCTCTTGATATGCTTTTGACAAGCGTGAAAGAAGAGTTTAAGTCTCAAGAAAATGAGAAAGACAAAGACAACGAGTTTAAAAAGCGCATTAGTTCGAATGAAAACTTTAAGCACCTTGGAATAGCAGATACCGCTGACAGTGAAAAGAAGAATAATGACAGTACTGGAGAAAAACCTAAGGTCGAAGGAAATGAAGGTAGCGGCATAGAAAGTACAGGCGATGACAGAAAAGTTATTACTAACAGCGAATTCGACGCTAAGTCTCGCATTTTTAAAGTTCACGTAGGGCATAAAACGGTAACCGTTCCCATCGCTGATCTAATCTCAACACATTTAAGCCCGTTTCCATTGCTGGTTATCAGTGATGGAAAAGGGGAGGTTTTAGCAGAAAAAAGACACAGTAACTTTGCAAAAGCGCTATCCGATCTTCGTTTTTCGAACGTAGGTGAATTATTAGGTGAGAACGAAGGAAGTGGCGAAGCGTCCGGCCACAATATAGAAGGTGGGATAGGACTAAAGGCGAGTGATTCTGTAGACAGGCAAATCGCGGGGCTCTATCTACGTATTTATCGGCAACCAATTACAATAACTGGCTTAAACGCTGGAGGTGAAGACAACGCAACAACACTCTACCTGCTCGCTTTCGTAGAAAAAAAAGAAGTGGTTCTCAATAACCTTAAAATTGGCAACAATACGGCATTATGGATAGTACTATTCTTAACACTGCTCGTCGCTACACTTCCTATTCTTAAAATTCAATACTGCGCCCCCACCTATAGCTATACACGTTCTGATGTCACTCAATGCATTTTAGGGTTATTCATTTTGCTGGGGGTTGCTACGATAGCGATAAGCGATCAGCTCTTTTTTAGATACTGGCTTGCCCAAAAAACGCTAGATTCAGAACATATACACCAATCCATAAGTTTAGATTTCGCTAAAGAGTTATCGGAGTTATTACAATTAGATACGCGTTATTTTAAGAGAGCTAAACAAGGAGTCACTTCTGGCTGTAAGGCGTCGAACAATCGTAATGAAAATTTTCGCCCTACAGATTTACTGAATTGTCCGCTGATTAACGAGCAATCAGTAACTGACAACAATGCTTATTTCATTGAAAACTGGTTTTTACTTGGCAAAAGCGGTGTCGTGACCAGCTATAAACAGAACAGTCCATCAATGATTTTTCGTCCTCATGAAAACCTATATAACTTTAAAAAAACACGCTTGAATGAGCGGGAATACTATAGGCGTGCATGGCATGGAAATATGTGGCGTTTGGATAAACATTTTATTGGTGATTTACACTATAAAAGCACAGGGCAAAAAGTGTGCTGCGAACAGTTACTTAAAACAGCCAGCGCGATGCCTCAGCATTTCTTTATTGAACGAATACGTAATATTGACGATGCCAGGTTTAATAGCCAATTGGTTTTCGAACGTACCGATAGAGATGAGGAAAATGATACAGGTGAAATAACAAAGCGTATAAGCTCGATAGGTACATTGCTGAGAAGTTTAAATCAGCGCGTTATGCCAAAAAATATAGGGTATGCCGTAATTGACCAATCGGGGAGAGTGCTCTACCACAGTAACGAAGAACGAAGTTTAGTCGAAAGTTTCGTGGCTGAAAATGGGCATGATTTACAGCTTTTAACTACCTTGTCCAACTTGCAGAATATAGACGTTAACCAGCCCGCACACTTGCAGTTAGATTATCGCGGAGAAGAACACAGCATGGTAATTGGGCCATTGCATGAAGCAATACCCGAATGGGCGCTCGTGGTGTTCTATAATCAAGAAGAAGCTTCACAAATCAACATGTTGCTGGTGTTTCTTGCGGTTATTCTTTACCTAGCACTATTAATTCCCTTAGTACTAATAAGCCGATATGTTAGCTCGCAGGGTGTGTGGGCGCGTTTATTTCATTATCAGTATGATGATGAAAATATCACCACGTCAAACCAAAATACCCTAACGGGGGATCGTAAAACCTATCGCTGGTTAGCCCTGTGGATTTGGTCTGCCTGCGCAATGCAACTTTTCACCATAGGCATTATCAACGCAGTGATCCCACGGTTGGCGTTTTTGTCTTTTACGTTAACTTTCATGCTTATTATTTTGCAGTTTATCTTTGTACCCGTTGAAGTGGAGGGTAAAAAATTATCGTTAAAGGCTTTAGCATGGCGATACCTCAACAGGCCTAGTTTGTTAATCCGAATGCCTTTTTTTATTCCGTTGATGTGCTTCGTCACGTTGTCTTTAGTACTTTTATCGGAGGTTTACAACAACACTGAAAACAGTCATGTATCTCATTCGAGCTACGATTCGCTACTCTTTCCACTAGTAGGTATCGGGCTATTTTTGCTTTCTAGTTATCTAATGTGGGTGAAATCCGTCCGAGAGGGGATTGCTGTTCAATCAAATAAAAAACCCAGTAGTTTGTCTGAGTTGAGCAGTCGAGTACCGAACAGCTACATTTGGTATTTAGCGGGATGTATTTACTTCATTGCGGTTGTGCCTACCGTTATATTAGTGAATAGCGTAAACAGCTACATGCTAGAAGGGCAGGCGACCTTCCAGAATCAGCATCTGTTGGAGATGCAGCAAGATGTCTCACTGGAAAGCCAGAAGTATCGAGCATTAATGTATCAGGATCCATTGAGTCGAAGAGAAGGCCTGCCAGCTGCTAACCCAGAGATCCCGTTCAAGCGCATATTCCCAGCATTAGAAAGAGAAGAGTGGGTAACACTGGACAACGCAGAGGCCTATTCATCGGTATTGAACAACAACACAGATACCTTTATTAACGCTATTGTCAGTAATTTAAAGTTACAAACGGACTCTGCAGCGGAGTATCGATTTAAAGCGGGTACCGATATAAAAACAACCAGTGACAAAATACTCCACTACTCAGCGCAACGTTTCATGCGAGCATCTAGTGCCTTATACTTTTTACCAGTACTAGTGATTACCGCTGTCTTCGTATTCTGTGTGTTTTGTGCAGCCCTTTTGCTTATTAGTCGCAAGCTGTTAGGTGAGCATATTTTTGATAGCTACCGCTTGCGCCCTCCCTCTGAAGCGGAAGAAAGCGAGTACATTTGGAAGCAACTTACGCCACAACATTCTAAACGTATGCAGGTGCAGTTTATCAGTCAACTGAGCCAATCTGACTTAGAAAAAGCATTCTTAGCGCATGAACACACAATTTTTGAAAATAAAGTGGGTGACATCCAAGATTGGCTCACTCGCGTGAAAGAACCCAATTTTGATAAAATAATAAAAATAGATGAACATGAAAACACGCCTACTATTATCCTAAAAGGGCTAAATAAGGCACTGCTTGATCACACCGAACGAGATGCGGCATTCGAGCTTATTCAAACGCTTCAACAACACAAGTGTCACTTAATTCTAGTATCTGAAATGTCACCCATGCAGCTAATTAGCCACGCTGAGAGCTTTCCTGCATTTGAGCTTGAGCATTTACCGAGTAAAAACGAGTTGTGGCAATGGAGTAAATTGCTTCGCAGTTTTTCTATACATTATTACTGGGTGGCCAGTAAAAAGAATACCCTCACCACATCGCCTTCCGCCTTTTCGGTACTAGCACATGAATCTACTCATTGGCCCGATTTACTTGATGTGCAAAAGGCGTTTTTAATTTACCACCTAGAAATAAAACTGAAACGCTCAGCAGAAGATATTAATGGGCTATTAACGTCACTAAATGGTGCCAATGTTTCCTCTCGAAAGGAGGGGCAACAGTCACTGAAATTAGATGATTACTGGTCACCCCAGCAAATCGTTGAGTTTTTTGTTCACCATGCACGACCTGCATATCGCTTGAGGTGGGAGCAATGTACAACAAACGAACGGCTCATTTTGTTGCAGCTTGCACAAGGTGCCAAATTAAACCCTGCAAGTGCCGAAATTATTGGGCATTTACAACGAAGGGGCTTAATTTATCGAGATTGTGGATGGCACTTGGTGAATGAGAGCTTTAGACAGTTTGTCATGAGTGCAGAGTCTGCGAAGCACATTGAGGCATGGCTTACAGAAACGCGGTCTAGTATTTGGCATAACTTGCGCCCACCATTATTTATGCTGGTGGGGCTGCTATTTTTATTAGTGATTTTTAGTGCCAATATTGCATTCGACTCCATCATTACCACGCTAGCGGCGGTGCTCGGTGTACTCCCCATGTTAATTACTAATTTATCGAGCCTTCGAACATTAGAGATATTGCCTAAGGACTGACAAATAAAAATGCTGAAGGATGATCAGAAAAAGCCGTATTTTTCTAAATCTTCATATGCACCATAATGCACCAACACGTAGCATGATGTTCATCGTATTCGGTGTGCTTTAATAAACTTGAGGATCAAGCAGCTTAATATGGGGAAGTATACAAAAAAGGGTACTACAACTCATGTTTAGTTGCGTCTTTTAAGCCGAAAGATTATAAAAAATAGAGTAAGGCTTGTAGTCACGATGATAAAAACATTGCTGCTAAAATAGGCTATTTTCTTTTGATTTCTAAGCTAATAGTGTCAAACGTGAATGATGAAAATGCGTCACTAATACCCTTTCTTGGTAAAAAGCGGACGAAATTCTAGCGTAACAAAACCATATGCTCCGCTATAGCAAAATATCAGGTTTTCACCGCATTTTATGTGGATTGTCCGAAATCTGATTTAAAGAAGAATTAAAATCTCAATGTAGCAGTTAATAAGTGATGTACATTTTTGAGCATTGCGCGCACTAAATAAGTGCAATGAATTCAGTGGGTTACTAAAAATTCTCTCTTGCATGCCCGCTTGTTACCCATTAATCTAAAGTTCGGTGTACTTATTAGGCATAGTGGCAAATGAAACAAGAAATAAAAAATAATCCTTCAGTTAATTCATCACGTCGTAATTGGTTAAAGTCAGTAGGAATAGGTGCAGGCGCAGTGGCGCTAACAGCATGTGTAGACTCTAGCGTTAAAGAGCTTAGCGCAGCGGGTATGAAAACGGATCATTTTCCTACTGCTACTCCTAATGTGAGTGACGGCCTTGTACGTTTATCGTCTAATGAAAACGCCTTTGGCCCTTCAGCTAAAGCGGTAGATGCCATGCAAGGTGAATTATTCAACTTAGCGCGCTACTCAGATGCAACCGTTAATGTGCTTAAAAGTAAAATTGCTGCACAAGAGGGGGTATCTGAAGATCAAATTATTGTTACCAATGGTTCTTCTCCCATCTTATTTGGCTACGCCGATTGGATTACGAAGAACGGCAATAAATTGGTAACGTCTATGGCTACATACGAGGGTGTGCCTCGTGGGGCCGAATTCATGGGCGCTGACGTCACTTACGTTCCGCTAGATGCGGATATGAATTTCGATTTAGATGCAATTGAAGCTGCGGTTACTGAAGGCACCACTGCTGTGTATATTTGTAACCCCAATAACCCGACGGGCACAGTGGTAGATGCCGCTAAGCTTACCGCGTTTGCAAAGCGGGTATCTAAAAAAGCGCAGGTATTTATCGATGAAGCGTATATCGAAATGTCAGACGCCTATCCTGCTAACGTACAATCAAAGTTAGTGGCTGAAGGGCATGATGTGGTTATCTGCCGTACTTTCTCTAAAATCCATGCTATGGCAGGCCAACGTTTAGGTTATGCCATTCTGCCCGCTGAACAAGCAAAGCAATTAGGTGGCATGTTGCGTATGGGGGGGGTGAACTACTTAGCATTAGTTGCGGGCATGGCTAGCATGGAAGATCATGCAAATTTAAATACCATGCGTACGCGAGTGAAAGTTGAGCGTGAGAAGCTAACAGCTGCTGCTGAGTCACTAGGCCACGCTTATGCGAAAAACCCGCAAGGCAACTTTATCTATATGGATACCGGTATGCCGCACGACGAGTTTGCAAAGTTAATGAAGGCGCAAGGAATTAAAGTAGTTGGCCGAACATGGCCTGGCTACGACACATGGTCGCGCATTAGTGTAGGTATTCCTGAAGAAACGGATGCTTGCGTAAAAGCATTAAAAACGGTTTTAGCATAAGTTTGTAACGCAATATAAAGACTAAATGCAGGTGGTTTTGTTGATACCTCTATGGGGTACGTCAACAGCAAAACCATCGGCTTTTAACCCTACCTTTACTAGTACGCATTAGAATTCAAAATACGCTTTCTCTAGTAAAGCACCCTCAATGCAGTATCAATGATGTCGTAGCGCATCAATAAGCTCACTTTTACTCATGGTTGAGCGGCCTGAAATACCTACTTCTTTAGCGTTGTCGTAAAGCTCTTTCTTGGTACGTTCTTCATATTTTTTACTTTCACCGCCTTTTTTCGAGGGCGATTGCTCATCGTTAGCTTGCGCGTTGGCAATTCTGGCTGATTTTTCTTTGCTGTAGCCTTTATCCCGAAGCGCTTCATACGTGTCGTCGTTCTTAATCTGTGCTGCGTGTTGCTTGGCCATGGCGGTGCTCCTTATTAAACTTTTGCTCTCATATGCATACTTTGCAGACGAGCTATTAGTTTAATTGGAGTGTAGGTAATGCAATGGGGAAAGATTAAATAGAAAAACGCCGGTGCTTAACAATAAGCAGCCGGCGTTTGTTAAATGGGTACTATTTGAAAACCGCTTACTTCTCGATAGTAAACGTAAGCCCTGCTTTTTCAGTGAGGCGAGAAATCAACTTATCACCCAATGCAGATGCAGGTGTAAAGAAGCCGCCAGAAAGTGACACATCTTTACAAAGACAAAGGGCAGATTCTGAAATCATTTTACTGGTTGAGCCATAACCCGGGTCTTTGTCTCCGGTTACTGATACCGCAAGGGTATCGCCATTAGTTGCTTCACCGATAAACATAACATCGTAAAACCCATTTTCCCGCTCTTCTTTACTTGGGCCTTCACCAGGCTTAGGGCCACCCTCGCCACCTAATGATTTGTCTTGGGCAACATGGTTCGCCATCGCTTCGCCTTTCTCGCCAGGGCCAGTAAGCATCATCTCATCATACTGAAAGGTTTTGCCGTAGGCGAAGTTTGCCAAGTAGTTAGAACGGTGTACATTCTTGGTATTGATAGCCGCCATAATAAATGGCGCAGCCCACGAACCTAAAGATTCGTCGTAGTAGGGCTTGGTGCCATCTGGCTGTGGGTGACTTTGGCTAGCATCAGCAAGCGAGAACGGATTAATCAGTGCAGACATAATCGATTTGTCTTTATGTGCTGCTACCATCGTGGCTTTTAAGCTGGCTGCTGTACCACCAGAAAACGTACCCTGCATTTTTCTTACACGGCCTTTTACGTATTCAATCGCTTCGCCGGTTTGCTTTTTAGCGTGTTCTTGTAAGAAGTGAACCCCCAAATCGAAAGGTACAGAGTCAAACCCGCACGAGAAAACAATATTGGCTCCCGTTTCTTTTGCCTTGGCTTCATACTTGTTAATCATCTGGTGCATCCACGCAGGCTCACCACACAAGTCGGTATAACCCGTGCCGGTATCAACACACGCAGAAAGTAGTTTTTCGCCGTAAATTTGATAAGGCCCTACCGTGGTTAGTACCACTGAGGTGCGTTTAGTCAGCGCATTCAATGCAGCGTCGTCTTCACCATCTGCAACAATGCTTATTACAGTGTCGCTGATGCCCAAATCGGCCTTAACATCCGCAAGTTTGGCTTCGTTGCGCCCGGCAATAGCCCACTTTACGCTACTGTCGCTGCCATACTGCTTCTGGAAATACTCAGCAACTAATTTACCGGTAAAACCTGTGGCACCAAAAATCACTACATCAAATTCCCGTTGATCACTCATAAATAACGTGTCCTGTTTTGTATATTTCATGGAAAACTTATGTGCAACCAATATACGCAATCCATACACATTAAATTATTTTTTTAGGTAATAATTGAGTATTGATTTGGGTGTGAATGCACATGCAATTCGCCACCAGTTATTAAATACGCAGTGCTCGATAAAGCAGAATAGATAAAACAAAATACATAAAAGCGACGAGATACCGGTTAGCGAATATAGGTTTCAACAAATCGTTTCATACGGGTTAAGCCTTCTTTTAACCGGCCAATCTCTGTTGCAAACGACAGCCTTACATAACGGGTGGCATTATGTTCACCAAAGTCATCGCCAGGTGTTAAGGCCACATATTCTTTTTCTAATAAATGGTCACAGAATTCAATGGCGTTAAGGCCCGTAGGTTCAATATTGATATACGCGTAAAACGCGCCGTCTGGTGTAGCGTCAATACTTAAGCCCATATCTGCAATGGCGTCCAGCACAAACGTAGCACGTGTGCGCAATTGTGCTTTTTTCTGTTCACATTGGGCAAGTGACTCCGGTGTAAAGCACGCTAGCGCAGCTTGCTGGGCTAGGGTAGAGGGGCAAATAAATAGGTTTTGTGCTAATCGCTCCATAACTTGGGTCATACCTTCGGGTACCACACACCAACCTAAGCGCCAGCCTGTCATACCGAAGTATTTGGAAAAGCTATTAATCACAATAGTATTGTTATGCAAGCGCTCATTCGCCAAAACCGTGTTGAGTGGGGCAGGTTGCTTTGCAGCAGAAGGCGAGCTATCGCGTAAATCTAAGTTGAGATAAATTTCATCAACAATAAGAAATCCATCATTTTGCTTGCAGGTTTCACCAATACTATATAGTTCCTTTTCTGCAATAGCGGTGCCGGTTGGGTTAGCCGGACTAGCGATAAGCACGCCTTTGGTTTTACTATCCCAATGGTGTGTTACATCGTCATGGGTTAACTGAAATTGTTGCTCGCTAGAAGTCGGCACTAGCGTAACTTCGCCGCCAAACGTGTTTAAAAATCGACGATTACAGGGGTATGAAGGATCGCCAAGTATCACCTTATCGCCGTTTTCAACCAACGCAGCGCTGACTAATAACAAAGCCGCAGATGCGCCAGCGGTCACCACAATGCGCGAAGCTGGAATATCAACATTGTGCTGTGTTTTATAGAACTGGGCAATGGCGCTACGAAGTTCAGGCAAGCCTAGTGCTGAAGTATACGGGTAATCAGCTTGAGCTAGCGATTGCTTCATAGCGTCAACAACCGGCGTGGGCGCGCCAAAGTCGGGCTCACCCAAATTTAACCGAATAACATCGTGTCCTAGATTGCTAAGCGCAGTGGCTTTTTCACCATAGGCCATGGCTAAAAAAGGGGATAGGGTGGTGGCTCGAGTAGCGTACTTCAACATGCTTTCTTACAACGTAGGGTAACAATGCCCCGTACTATATCAACTGTGCAAACCTAATTACCAATAAAGTCGCCATATCTAATAGGCAAAAGCAGGTAGCGTTAGCCAGCAGCCATGACCAATAGTGGTTCAAGTTGCGACTTTTAATAGCAATACACACAAGCATTAATCATCAGCGACTAAGCTAAAACCTTACCCATTAAAAATTCACGCAATACACGGTGTTTTTCGATGAATAGCCATATGCATAATCAAACACTTACGATAGGGTAGAAGAGGTATAAGTTGTGATGATATAAAAAGTAAAATACAGCGCTCGCGTTATTTAAAAGGAAATCAGTCGTGTTAGTCGAAAACAAACAAAGTGATAAAAAGGCAAAGGTTGAGAAGTGGTTCTCATTTAGCGCTATTAGGTGGTTAACGGTTGTTGTCATGTCCGCTTTTTTCGCGACACCTGTGTGGGCAACGTTACCCACCATTAGTGAATTCACCAAAGAGATGTCCGCCAAAGAAGGCCTCATCCCCGTATATTACGATGATGAAACTGACAAAGTGTATTTATCGATACCCAACAATGAGCAGCAGTTTTTATTTCAAAGCAGCTTACCCTACGGCGTAGGCTCTAACGATATTGGTTTAGATAGAGGCCAGTTAGGGCGTACTCGCTTAATTACCTTCGAACGCTTTGGCAATAAGCTGATGTTGAAGCAGTTGAATACTAAGTACCGCGCGGACCATGGTAGCGCAGCTGAAAAGCAAAGTATTAATGAAGCCTTTGCCAGTTCGGTATTAGCCGGCTTTGTTATAGTGGCAAAAAGCGATAGTGCTAATTTAATCGACTACACACCTTTTTTATTCAGCGATATTCATGGCATTGGCAATCGCTTGTCAGCTAAAAAACAAGGCAGCTTTAAAGCAGACAAAAACCGCAGCGGGGTGTATTTACCGCGCACAAAGGGTTTTGAGAAAAACACCGAGCTTGAAGCCTTAGTCACATTCGCTGGCAGCAAGCCTGGCAACTATGTATCTGATGTCACGCCAGATCCTGAGAACCTTTCTGTTCACCTTCATCATTCATTTGTTGCATTGCCTGACGATGGTTATACACCGCGTGCTTACCATCCCTACTCAGGTTATTGGAAGTTCCGCTATTTCGATTATTCTACGGCAATTAATGAGCCTACGGAGCAGCGCTTTATTACACGCCACCGTCTAGCCAAGGTATCGCCCCATGCGCCTATAAGCGAAGCGGTTGAACCTATTGTTTATTATTTAGACCCAGGTATTCCAGAACCGGTGATGTCCTCATTAAAAGAAGGCGCCAGCTGGTGGAACCAAGCTTTCGAAGCGGCAGGTTATAAAAATGCCTTTCAGGTGAAAGTGTTGCCCCAAGATGCCGATCCCATGGATGTACGTTACAACGTGATCAACTGGGTGCATCGCGCCACCCGAGGTTGGTCTTATGGTTCGTCCGTGGTCGACCCTCGTACAGGCGAAATTATTAAAGGTCACGTAACATTAGGTTCGTTACGTGTTCGCCAAGATTATTTAATCGCATTAGGGCTTACAAGCCCATTTTCGGGTGATAATGCTAGCTCACCAGAACAAGAAGCAATGGCGTTAGATCGCATCAAGCAGCTTTCGGCTCATGAAGTAGGCCATACCCTAGGTATAGCGCACAACTTTGCTGCCAGTGAAAACGACATGGCTTCAGTGATGGATTATCCACACCCTCGAATTACTTTAAAAGGTGGAAAAGTAAGCCTTGAAGGGGCTTACGATAAGGGTATTGGCGCGTGGGACAAACACGCTATTGTCTATGGCTATCAAGAGTTTGGTTCTAGCGCAGAAGAAACCGAGGGCTTGGCTAAGCAAATTGTAAAAACCCGTAATAAAGGTCTAGCGTTTAAGTCTGATTCTGATACCAGAAGTTCACGTCATAGTTCGGCAAACGGTCACATGTGGGAAAACGGTGCCGATCCGCTAGATGCCTTTGATGAAATCTCTGCGGTTCGTCGTCATGCGCTTGATCAACTGGGAATGAATACACTGAAACCAAATGCGAGCTTGTCTTCTCTGGAAAATGCGTTAGTGCCTATTTACTTGCTACATCGTTTTCAACTAGAAGCGGTGGCAAAACAAGTGGGAGGTTTGATTTACGAATACGAGCGTAAAGGTGATTACACCACGCCACAAGGCCAGCAAGACGTAGCGCCACAGGTACAGCAACGTGCCATGCAGCAGCTTATTACTGCCACTACCGTGCCTTATTTAGCTATTCCTGAAAGCGTGTTGTCACTCATTCCGCCTACTGCGTACGGTGATGATGTTACCCGCGAACATTTTCAAGGAAAAATGGGGCTTATGCTCGACCCAGTATCTGCAGCTGCCTCTGCTAGTGATTTTGCATTGTCGCTATTACTACACCCAGAACGTTTGAATCGTTTAGCATGGCAAAGTAGCCGTACAAAGGAACTCGTGGGTGTGGAAGGGCTAGTGCGCCAGATATTAAACGTGCATTGGTATCGTGCAAAACACAAACGTAGCGGTAAAGGTGATTTGGTTGCTACCCGTCTACAGTTAGTTGCATTAAACGCCATAATGAAAGCCGTAACAAACCCAGCATTAGCACCAGAAGCTAAAATGGCGATGCACAGTGCGTTATTGGAGTTTGACGAATGGCTAGATGATGACAGCGATAGGGATGCTGATGAAGTTTTACATAAGTACTTCGATACATACTGGAAATCAGGGCATTGGTCTGGGGCGTTCGACGTGAAGCCGTTACCACCGGGTTCACCTATATAGCTTTATTTTAAAAGCGCTGAAATTTAGGCGTGTATTTTTGCTAACGCCTAACCCCCAACAACTAACACGTAAACATTAATAAAAAGCGGTTAACCTAAACAGGTTAACCGCTTTTTTTGTTCCTAGCTTTGTTCCTGTATGTGTTCTTAAACTTAAGGTTATTATTGGGGCCCAGCTTTTTCTGAATGTTAGGCTTAAGCTTCTTCTATAAACTGCTCATTTAACACCTGATACAAATATTCAGGCTTAACGGGTTTTACGATGTGTGCATTCATACCAACAGCAAAGCTTTTTTCTATCTCTGTTTGCATAGCGTGGGCTGTCATCGCCACAATCGGAACATCTAGCTTTAACTCTTCTCGAATTTTTTGAGCCGCAGTTAACCCGTCCATCACAGGCATTTGCATATCCATCAAGACAAGATCGAATCTGCTTTCTTGCTGCAACATTTGCAAAGCAATTAAGCCATTTTCTGCAACACTGACCTTGGCCTTAGTATCGGCTAAAAACAGCTTGGCAACTTTACGATTTATCGCATCATCTTCAACCAGCAGGATATTTTTTTCAGAAAAATCGGGTGGCGCTTCGGCATCGCTTTCTAACGTTGCCATTTGAGGTTTGCCCCGTGTAGACATTCTCAGTAAGCAATTCTGCAACGAGCTGCTATTGACAGGTTTTTGCAGATAATACTCTACGCCCACTGGTCGCCCGAGGGTTTTAAGTGACTCAATATCATACGCTGACAACATCGCAATATTCGGCTTACCTTGACTGAATTCCTGATTGATAATTGAGGCCAACTCGATGCCATCAATATCTGCCATTTTCCAATCAATAATGATTAAATCATACGGTGCATTACTTGCCATAGCGGTACGCAGATGCATAAGCGCTTCTTTACCCCCTGTGGCCAAATCTGGGTTTATATTGATGCGTAGTAACGCTTCGGCTATTGCTTGTCTAGACAGCATAACGTCGTCAACCACCAACACTTTTAAGTCGGATAACGTTAAGTTACCCAATGAACCGGGTTGTGGCAGCTGATCATGGTGCTCAACTAACACAGTAAAGAAGAAAGTAGCACCTTGACCAAGCTTACTTTCTACCCATATTTCCCCGCCCATCAACGAGACAAGGTGCTTACAAATTGATAAGCCTAACCCAGTTCCGCCATACTTACGGGTAATCGATTCGTCAGCTTGCGTAAAGGCATCAAACAAAGATTCTATCTGATTGGTAGATAGGCCAATTCCTGTATCTTTTACTGAGAACTCAAGTAACACGCCGTGCTCAGAGTATTTTTTATTGACTGATACGAATATCATGCCTTCGTCGGTAAATTTAATAGCATTGCTTAGTAGGTTATTCAGTACTTGTTCAATACGCAGGGCATCACCAGACACTTGCAAGGGAACATCTCTTGCCACGTACTGTAATAATTCTATACGCTTCTCTCTAGCATTTAACCCGTGTAACCGAATGACTTGCTCGACCAGTTTGTCAAGTTCAAATGCCTGAGATTCGATATCAAGTTTACCCGCTTCAATTTTTGAAAAATCTAGCACATCGTTAATAACCCCCAGCAGGGTTTGTGACGACTGTTCAATTTGGGTTAGGTTGGTTTTCTGTTCTTCATTTACAACAGATTTTTGCGTCAGCTTTGTAAGTCCCACTATGGCGTTCACAGGCGTTCTAATTTCGTGGCTCATGCGGGCTAAAAATTCTGACTTCGCGTCGGTGGCTTTTTGTAGATTTAACGCAAGCTCTCGCAATTCTCGCTTCTGTTTGAGCGTGATAACAAACATAAAAAATAAAAGAATAGCGACACAGCAAATAGTGACAATGATGTACACTTGGAACGTACTATTTTGTTCTGACAGTTGCTGACTAAGTTCTAATTGAGTAATTTTTCGTATCTTTTGGTCGGTTTCTAATCGGGCTCTGTTAAACGCTAGTTGCTCCGATTGACGCGTATCAAAAACCTGCTGCTTCAATTCTGAATGTTGGAAAAGAAACTGATAGGCATCGCGATATTGGCCCTTTAGAAGCGCAATATTGGCCTGCATCTTTAAGCCTTCATACTGATATTCAGTAATGTCTAAATCTTCTGCAATAGATAGGAGCTTTAAAACAGTTTGGCTGGCTTCATCAATGCGTTCGAGTTTGAGTAAGACTTCTGACTGCAGTGTAAGGCCCGCTAGCTCACGTTGGCGATGCTTTCCAAGCACAGCGTGCTTAATAATTTCTTCAGTAACAGAGAGTGCTTCTTCGTAGTTGCCTAATTGCAGGTAAGTTTTTGCAAGATAGAAATTTAAGATAGGCGCGAATTTGTCGGGGTTAGTATTTACGTGGTCAATTAACGACTTCGCTTGTTTTACTTCTCCCTTGGCCAAAAGGCCTGACACAATAAACCCGTACCCTTGCTCTTCATAATAAGTGTTGCCGCGTTTAATCGATTCTGCGACCAGTTGTTCACCTGTATTTATTAAATTATCGGCCCATTGATTCGATTTAGAATACAAATTTCCGATGGCTTGCAACGTGTTTTGTATGTAGCTGGTGTCTAACGACTGATGAATACTCAGGCTATTAAGGAGCAATTCTAACGACTCGCCATATAAATCAAAGAAATAGGTTATTATCCCTTGTCGTCTTAAGGCTTCAGCAAGTTGCAATTGGTTATTGGCCTCTGTGGCGAGCTTTTTTGCTTGGGTTGCCATTTCATAGGCTAGCTTGTAATTACCCTCAAGAATGTACGAGTGACTTTTTAGGTTAAGTAAATGCGCTTGGTAGGCGGGTAGGTTTTTGTCAGCCAAATACCGTTCGGCTTGATTAAGAAGTTTTTTGGCTAGGGTGGGATTAACGAACACATTCTTATCGGCGGTTTGTAGTACTTTATCAATATCGACAGTTGCGTCTTGAGAAAACACTGAAAAGCTGGGGAGTGCTAAAAGCACTACCCACAAAAGCCACAACAATCTCATGAAATTATATCCATCTCGCCAGTATCAACCTATTTCGAGTGACTGATTTCTAGGTTGTCTGCACCTTCAGCTTCACATCGGCTTTTTATCGCATCAATATCGTTTTTCGCGCATATTTGAACATCTTCGTCAGATAGACCAAAAGCTTCAGCAGTTCCTTTTGGATCGCTGACATACTGCTGTTTTAATTTTTCATCTTTATCCATAGCGATCAAAAATTTTACTAGTAAATCATTCATTTTTTATTCCTTTATTTTATGTGGTTAGACACTTAGGTTTTTAGCCAAACAACTTCTGTTCAAAAAGGGCAGGGGTTAAATCTAGTTCTGCCATCGATTTCATATCAAAATCTGGTAATCCTTTAGAAGGGATCACCAAAGTAGTGATAGGTTTTGGTATTACCGCCGCTAAATCTTTTAGTTCAAGATAGTCTATTCGAGGAGCGGCAATGGGGATGGTAGAGGCTTCATAAACGATAATGCTGTGCTCAGGAGAAAAGTACTTTAACAATTCGTTTTTAAGCTGCATTAGGCCTGGGTGCGATGTTCGGTGTTTGTTATGGGTAAAATCAGCAATACTGCCAATCTGCCAGATAATTTGCATCATATGAGGATCTAGAGTGTATTGCCTAAGCAGGAACTGAGTAGCCTCATATGACTGGCATCCATAATGCGCGGGGTCTAATCCTAAGTCAGCAATTAAGCAGTCCTCAGCAGAAATTCCCGGTAACATTTCGGCATTATAACCTTCTTCTTTTAACTGTTTGATGGCTTCATGGGAGGGATTCACAAATACGCCTGGATGACCATAAAATGCTGCGACCACTTTTTTTCCCGCCTTCACCTCATCAACGATGCGCTGCGTCATTTTTTGGTAGGTGATTGCCCGAGATTTACCTTGCTCGTAAAGGTGGCGTAAACACACCACGTTCGAGTTTATCATTTTTAAATTGATTAGCGCCGACTGCGTGACAACGCTCAATATGATATCGGCTGTTTTAAGTAGGCTTTCCGTAATTAAGGTCATTTGGCCAGATACAGTAATTCCTGTACCTACAACTACCAAAGATCCTTTTGATTCTATGTTCATTTCGTCCATTTCCATTGAGAATTAACTACGTATAGCCTCAATGAAATATAATGGAAAATATACCCATTGTTAATCATTTTATGCTTATATCTGATATAGTTTTGAAGTAGAGAAGGAGTGCGCTTTAAAGTGAATAGTTATAAAGTACTATGCTCTGAATAAAGAATTGCTAAATAAGATAGGGTTTAAAATGTTAAAACACGGCGGTATGACTATAACAAGTTCAGCTATATGTTTAGCGACACTGGGCGCACTGTCTACACTGCCAGGCTGCACGTTTAGTCACGATCCTAGTGCAAAAACCCAGAAGCCAGTTTGTGTAGCAGTTTTAACGAATTCACTCAATTGCGAAAATGAACCACTGGCTTATAACGAAACCAATCACTCATAGTGAATTCGACCAGCAAATGCTTCCGGTCAATCAGCGTGAAGGCATGCTTGAAAGTGAGCTAGAAAATAACAGGCGTAATCGCTAGCGCGAATACCGCTTTGCATTTACCTTATGATAAAATGCAGCGCGATGAGTTAATCTTTAATAGGCCTCTTATGGCTGATATGGCAATGAAGATTGGTGCAAAATAATACGAACCTTGCCATCTTCACACTGCTTAAAGACAAAGCTTTTGTTCACAAATATGTGACTGTCGTCATCCCCAATAAAATGAACGTTGCACTGCACAATGGCCAGTTCGCCGTTTAAAATAAAATCTTCTTTGCTGTACCACACTTTAACCCAAGGCTTAAGTTTAAAACCATTGTCGTTGGGGTAATCGCTGTTTCCGCCAACAAAGTAAGAAAGCGCGCCTTCTTTGGTAGGGCGGAACGTGTGCTGGCCAAACGTTAAAGTAGGCTTAAACAAAACATGGCCATTATCATAATCATAGCTGTCAGAGAGCACTTGAAGAGAAAACGCTTGAACGTCTCCACCTTCGGTATGTACTTTCCCAACTTTTACAACATTATCGCACCACGTTTGTAGCGCCGAATGCACCATCTCTTTAGTAAACATAATGTATACCTCTGCGTTAAAATATCGTTTGTTAGTTTTAAAGCTGGTTAGCAAATTTTAAAATGGTTTCGTCTTTTGCGCAAAACGCCAGCAACGTTTCTTCACGTTGTAAAATTATAAACGAAACACATAAATGCGTTAACAAACAGATACTGTAATACAAACCGCCCTTTTTGTTATGTAATATCATCACGCTAATAGCTTAAATAATTGGCTACAGTTAGCAATAGTAATTGGAGATAGCTTTTATCTATCAAGTGGAAATTCACTCGAATTTTTTACTGCGTATTAATTGCATAAATGTAGTCTGTGATTATTCTAACTTATCTACCGCCCGCAATATCAATAAATGAACCTGTTACGTAAGATGCTTCATCTGATAATAACCATGCGATAGCATCTGCCACTTCCTGTGTATTGCCTCCGCGTCCCATCGGAATTTGTGAGCTTAGGCGATTTACGCGATCGGGTTCACCTCCGTCTGCATGTATATCGGTGGCAATAAAGCCAGGGCGCACGCTATTGACTCTAATATTTTGGCTAGCAAGTTCTAACGACATACCTGTGGTAAGCGTATCCATAGCGCCTTTTGATGCAGCATAATCAACGTATTCAAACGGGGCCCCTGTACGAGATGCAACCGAAGACACGTTCACAATGGCGCCATCACTTTGAATTTGTTTCATAAAAGCTTTCGCGCAAAGAAAGGCGCTAAGTACATTTGTAGTCAGTATTGTTGTGAAGCGCTCGGCACTGATGTCAGAAAATGGGGTTTTGGTAAATAGTACGCCCACATTGTTGACTAGATGCGTGACGGTGCCGAACTCAGCGTTAACTTTGTTAAACATGCTTTGAACTTCTGCCTCTTCTGAGACATCCGCTTTATGAGTAATTGCAACGCCGCCACTGGTGTTAATTGAAGTGCATAAAGCTTTCGCAAGCTTTTCATTTTTCAGGTAGTTGATGCAAACATGGTAACCCTTTTTAGATAGCGTAAAAGCGGTAGCGGCACCAATACCCCTACTAGCCCCAGTTATAATCGCAACTTTTTTCAACTTTCAGTCCCTGTTTGTCTAGCTCGCCACTGTAGCGTATTTGAATTGGATTGAACCAACCCTAGGTCGATTTAGAGAATTATTCTTTATTGTTTGCCGGCGATGCTGTTTACAAAGTGTTTATACAAGTCTTCTGAGGCGTTAAGCATCTTGTAATCTAACAGATGGTCTAGTTCTGGGTAATCAATGTGCTTACAACGAGACCGTTCATTTTCTATCATACGTTCGCAGATTGAAGCCGCCATAGAAGAGGACGGCCATATTTCATCCATTCCCCCCGAATAAAGCACAACATTTCCGCGAATATTTTCAACAGGGATTGTCGCACTTCCTCCATCCGTTCTATTTTGTAAAGATTGGGTATATAGGTCTAACAATCCTTCAACAGGTCCGGTTGGATTGAAGGCAACAAAGGGTAATCCCTTTTTGTTGTGACTCCAGCTTGAGCCCGGTACCGTTTGCCAATCATCTAGAATGCCTGCCCACACCACTGAGCTTGGTGCAATCGCGATTACTCTATCGAATGCGTTGTCGCGAGAAGCAAGCAGCAACGCCAACTCGGCGCCTTTAGACCATCCGATGAGCGTGATATGTTTTTGTGCAGGGTGTTTTTGTTTTAGCCAAGCTGTCGCTTTTTCGAAATAGGAGAGGGGAATTTCTTCTAATTCTCTGGGAAGCATATCGGCTTTGAAATAAGCAATGGCTAACGTAGGGTGACCATTATTGGCGATGACTTCAGCAAGCTTGGTAGGAATGCCGCCCTCTGAACCACCAAGTACGATAACAGGCTGTTTGTAGGAATTAGCGGGTGGCTGATAATAGTGACCCACAATACCATCTTGTTCCACGCTAAGGGCTTGCGGGGCAGCAATTGAAGCAAGTGCTGGCAAGAGTGAGGTTAAAAATAGTAAAAAGTGGCTCTTTTTAAATTTCATATTTTGTTTTTCCTTTAAGCGCTCAAATGCTAAAAAATGTTTAGTTTTTGATGCCTTTATTCTGAGCCAAATATGCCACGAAAAAGGGCGGTAATTACACCTGACATAGTGTCTTCTATAGCATCGGTTTCGGGTGAATTCTTTTTAGCGTGCATTGCGTTCGATTCTTCTTGTTCCCTTTTTTCTGCACTAGAAGATGCACCGTCAAGAAAATCACCCACCGTTTTGTTAGAGGTGGATGCGCATCCTGATGAAATAGCTGACGCTATCAAAATGGCTGTTAATTTGGTTTTCATTTAATTTCCATATTTTATAAGTGCATAACGCGGCAAATAAGGGGGGCGCCTATAGTAAGAAGTGGTACCTGTGTTTGCGTCCAAGCCGAGATAGCGAGATATTTTGACTGTTAGTTTAGCAGCGTGAATGAACAAATCGAAGCACCTGTTCGTTTTTACCCTGAGTTTCAACTATAGAATCTAATTTAGCACCCGATGACGCTATAAGCGATGATGAAACTTTATTACTCTTGTAGCAATGAATATGTACCTCATCGACGCCAATTTCAAAGGCTTTTTCTAGCGTTAGATTAAGGAGTTTCATACCATAGCCTTGCCCACGCTTAGAAGGCCTTATTCCCAACCCTATATGACCTCCTGCAAACCGTAATGCATCATTCAAACAATGCCTTAGATGGGAACAACCGACAATTTCACTGTTTTCAATAAGCCAAAATGTCGTATTGGGAACTAAGTTTTCTGGCAAGTTTACGCCCTTGGAATAGCCATTCAATAGGTTAACAAAAGATGCAAAATTTGAATGGTCTAAGTCAAGCGGGTAAGGGTACCGTTCTTCGTTTCCCAGCTCTTTGATGTATTCTTTGTAACTGGCTTCGTAGAGCACTGTGGGCGTAATGAGCATAAATTTCCTTCTAAGCAGCTAACTTCATTTTGGGGTAATAATACGTGGGATAAGCTTGGCGCCAAGAAACACATGTCTGCTGGTTGCTGTGCGATGAACCGAGGTAAGAGGTGCATTCTCGTAGTTTTTCGCGCACAAGCTAAGCGCATACTCCACAGCATATTTATCGACACTTGGCAAACTAGTAAACGCTACATCACAGCCTAAATTGCGCTTGCCTCTGTTGTCTGTGTAGTAAAGCTTACCTGTGGTACAGCCACCCATAAATATGAAAATGAGAACGATAAAAATAAACTTCAATTGTTCCACTAGCCTTGTTTACCTGCTAACTAGCCAAGAATGCTAACGTGCAATGCACTCGCTTTCTTTCAGCGCGATTATTTGTCTAAGGTACTCTGTTCTTTTCATTGCAGCATTTCCCGTTACAAAGATATTGGAGGCCAATAAAATGGCTAAATAACCATTATCAATAGGGGAGATAAATACGTTGTTGATGAAAATAAAAATGACAACGAATAGAAACGCAAAACCAGGAACGTAGTAGACACGAGAAAATTTTTTCTCTAAGTTCTGAATTTTAGTTATCTTCTGTAAAGCTAATTCAGCATCAATATTGTCCATCTATTAATATAACCTCCCTGATCAAATTAACTAGAAATATAACACCCAAGGCGTGTTTAGCGGGTACAGCAGATTGTTACAAGACATTTCTCACACTGTTCCCAGTTCTATTTTCCCCACCCCTGAAACGTATTCTTGCGCTTGACTCATACTTTCAATTCACTCCAATTCCTACATGAAAGCTTAACTTGTAAAGAGGCTGCTATTGTAAATAAACCCATTGTCATGCAACCACTCCAAAGATGCGACCTACAACTGCTGTCAATACCATTGCAAGCGCACCCCAGAAAGTCACTCTGGTTGCACCCACGGAAATAGATGCACCGCCAACACGCGCTGCGATCGCACCTAGAGCGGCGAGGAACATTAAAGATAAAGCTGCGACGATAGGTATAAGTAGCTCTTGTGGCACTAACCAGGCAACCGCTAAAGGAAGTGCAGCGTCTACTGTGAAAGCACCCGCCGACGAGAAAGCCGCTTGAATGGGCTGCGCATTAGCGCTTTGTGAAATTCCGATATCATCTTTGGCATGAGCGCCAAGAGCATCGTGAGCCATCAGCTGCTCAGCAACTTGTTTAGCCAGAGTTGGTTCAAGGCCTCTACCTTCGTATATTGTTGCTAGCTCTTCTTTTTCAGATTCAAAATTTTGATCCAGTGATTTTTGCTCTATGGCGAGATCGGCATTTTCTGTATCTGATTGAGAACTAACTGAAACGTATTCACCAGCAGCCATAGACATAGCCCCAGCAACTAAACCTGCAGCACCAGCGAGAAGAATGTCTTCATGGGCAGTACTCGCAGCGGCAACACCGATGATAAGGCTTGCAGTAGATACAATTCCGTCATTTGCACCAAGCACTGCTGCGCGCAACCAACCTACGCGTTGTGAACGATGTATTTCAGTATGAGTCATAAGGTTGCTCGGTAATTTCTTTTACAGTTAACTTATATTTAGTTCAGGTGTTTACGTTATAGGGGGGAACTCTCGACCCGCCCCGCGGATTGCGACTTAGGCGTTTGCTAGTTGCTTTAACTCAATGCCTGAGCTAACAGTTGTGTGCACACGAATAGAGAGTTCACCATGGATACTCGCATACAATTTAGTGCTGATGAAGAAACTAAACACTTGGGCCAGATATAGACGTTCTAGCGAACGAAGTGAGTTTATTGAGTTGTTATATCGCTACTCCCCACAACAAAAACCTGACCCATAATGGCTCTTTGTTCCATTCTTTTGATGTTTTGTCTATCACGATAATTTCCTCTTGAAGTTGAGAAATGTCAATTTTAGACACAGAGGTAAAGGCTTTAAGAGATTCTATACTGGTTTTATTATGGTTACGTTGTCTTGTACACGTACCAATTTCCTGTGACATGCTCAATATAGATATAATCCTCATCTGACATTTGGGGCACTTCAGTGCCAGGTGGTACAAACAGGTAGCCAACCGAGTTATCTAAAATCCCACCTACGTTGACGTCAACTATGCCACTACTTGAGTCGTAACCTACTAGATTTAGATTTAAATGTTTAGCAGATTCAGTAGCCTTTTTCTGACTTGTTTTAGCCTCAAAGGCTATCGCATTTAAGCTACCAATATTTTTATGCAAGTATTCTTTAAGCTCCGAATCCAACTGCAAAGTAAGAAGCATGTTCTGATAGTGATTCTCTTCTTCTTTTGTTCTATTGGGTTTGCTTTGTATCGCCTGCAGGGACATAAAGAACATACTTGGTAATGCTAGATTTCTAACGGCTGAAATTTTCCATTTGTTTTGGTCGTTTACCAAATAGATATACCAATCTTGAGATATTCATTCTTTCGTTAGTAATACAGCGTAAATTTCTCTTCGCGGGCTTTGTTCAAGTGCTCGAAGGCTAACATTGGTGCCTTTTGGTAAGTCCTCGCCTAAAGTGGGCTTATCCAGATAATGCTCCAACATCTCTCCGGTATACACTTCTCTTTTATTATCTAGTCCATCTTGGCCAAAAAACTGCTCTACAAGCCTCGACTCATCTGCGAAAGCAGCCAAAGGAAATAATAAAAAAACAATTAAAATTCGCACGAAATTTCCTTAGTGACCATACTTTTAAATAGCGGGCGAAGCCACCCTGCGTGAACGAAGTGAGTGTGTTGATTGGGTTGTTATACTATGCGTTGCGCTCACTCATACCTCTGACAGCAAAGAAGTAATAAACTAAAAAGCCTAACCATGAAAAGAATAATGAAACGAGGCACCAAACTAGTTTGTGTACCCCCTTAGCTTTCTTAGATGTTAAGGCAACTAATACTGGTAACAGCGTTAGACTGAAAAGCACAATAAAAATGATAATTTGCCAAATACTCATATTAAAAATGACTCCTTGTTTTTTGGCCGTAATGATGCTTGATAAATTTGTTATGTGTACATTACTTGATGCTAGTCTTTTTATCTCTAGCAACTCTGACTTTCAAGCTATGAAATAGAGATGCAAAAACAAAAGTTGTAATTAATAAAACTGAATAAAGTAGTTTTACCCCGATACTTTCACTTCCTAAGAATTCATTTAAAATTGCAGAAAAGAGTATGAACCCAATTAGATAATAACTATGTATTTTATTCACAAAAATTCCCTGTAAATATAGCGTCCCAGCGAGTGAAGGGAGTGGCTTAAGCGTTTGTTAGATCCCGTTCTATGGAATTCCTATTTCCCATAATTGTTCCTGACTCAACAGTAGAGGTTCTTTATAAGCGGAAAACCTAATACCAATACAATAGCTGTTTGTTACCAGGATGCCTTTCTTTTTTAACTCAAAAACTGTAATTGCATCTTTGTCATGAAAGTCTTTCCAAGAGTTTAATCGATAAACAGTCCCATCAATAGTGCACTCTTTATCGTTAAATAGTAACTCATCACTTTCAGTGTCTACGTACGTTGAACGAAGTGAGTGAGTTTATTGAGTTGTTAGGCCGTGCTGATAAGTTAGTCATGGCTATTAATAAAACTTTGTAATTCATCTGAGAAGCCATTGATTTGCTTAGCCTCTAGAAGGCCATCTGATTTCATTAATGCAAGTTGCAGCATAGCTTTGGACCTTGCATTGTAATCGAATATGTTGGCGATACGTTTGTCGCTGTTTTCCATCAATTTATACAAATAAAGATATTTTGCATGATCTGAAAGTTCGGGATTATCGATTCCTTTACGCACATCCTCCAAAACTTGCTGGCAGCATTTATCTAATGCATCTGCCTTAACTCGTTTGAAGTGTTTCCAATCTGCCTCTGAAATCATGTTTTACCTCTATAGGCCTAACGCTAAGCTAACGAGCAGTGACGTAGCGGCATAATAGCGAAGCGCCGCTGCGTTACTGTCCCAGTGACCGAAGGGAACGTGTTAAGCGTTTTGTTAGGTGTCATGCTAACTACTCCATTCGATGCTGCTAATTTCTGGGGTTTCTTCTAGTAGCAATCTTACTGCATTTAGCAGTGGAATCACTGGCTCGAGCGATGCAAGTGTCTTTTTGAAGAGTCCTTTTGAGTGCCTTTTTAAAAAGCATTTCCACATATTCTCCTCATCTTCAAAGTTACCACAACACAACCAATACTCATTATCTTCTACTATAAACTCAATGAACCAACCCCAATCTTCGTATTCAGGGTAAGATGTATAAATTCCCTGTCCCGCAAGTTCTTTAGCTAGCCAATAAGCTAATTCTGCGCCATAGACCTTTGGATTGACCTGTGAATCTTCTGGCAGAAATGGCTGAAAAAGTTCTGTTTTAAAAACTACTGATGTATCCATACTTTGTGACACCTAACTTTTAAATAAGGGGCGCAGGCAGAGAGTTCCCCCATAAAAGTGGACACTCGTTTCAATTGTTGAGTTACATACTTTCATATTGCTGTGGTGTTTTAAAGTTCAAGGATGAGTGTATTCTCTGATTATTGTAATATTCTTCAAGGTACCATTGTGTAGTTTCTCGTAAGTGGTTTTCATCTTTAAACGTTTCACCATGGTATGTTTCGGTTTTAAATGTCCTAAAGAACGTCTCTACGTAGATATTGTCCGTCATCTTTCCTGGCCGATTCATACTTGGCTTTATCCCACACTTTCTTCGATGATTTTGATAGTCATGACAGGCATATTCGGTCCCTTTGTCGCTGTGGAATATCAAACCAGAGCAAAGTTTTCTCGATTTAACCGCCATATCCAGTGCGTTAATGGTTAGCGATACTTTCCTTTGTCTATCCAGTGACCAGCCAATGACCTTTCGAGAGAACATATCGAGAACAACCGCCAGATATATAAACTGTCCATTGAGTTTTAAATAGCTTACGTCGCCACACCATTGTTGATTCGGTCGGCGTGGGATTACGTGCTCCAAGATAAGGTTACCTACCTTGTTGCAGGTGTTTTCTGGCAGGGGATAGCGGCGATATATTTTAGCGGCTTTACCGATTAGCTTTTGTTCGCGCATTATTCGCTCAACTCTTTTATGGTTGACTTGCCAGCCTTGAGCCTGCAGCTGCTTATGAATGCGAGGGCTGCCGTAATTTTCTTTATGGAGTGTGTAGAGACGATGGATTTCTTTTGTCAGTTCGCTATTAAGCGCTTGACGACGGCTAAGCCCATTATGAAACCATTTGTAAAAGCCGCTCGTTGAAACTTGCAGTTGAGAGCAAAGGTATCTGATGCCAAATTCATCACGGCGTTCGTTTATGAACGAGAATTTTTCTGACTTTGTTCCTTCAGATACCCATCCCACTTTTTTAGAAAGTTGTTTTCCTTCTGAGCGTCCGCAAGGGCTCTTTTGAGCTGTGCAATTTCTTTGTCTTTACTGAGCTCTTTTTTGTTATCAGAGGTCTCTTTAGTCATTGAAATTCTTCTCGTCGGCTTTTCTTTAAATTTACCTGCTCGGTACTCTTGTCGCCAGCGATAAATCATTATTGGATGCAGCCCTAGGACACTCGCAACATCCTTCGCTTTAACGTCCAATGCTAGCGTTAACTTAACCACCCGGATTTTAAATTCCAGAGAATATTCAACGACCCGCTCCGCACTGCCTATCTTTGCCATGTTACACCTACCTGATATTTAGTTAGGTGTCTACTTTATAGGGGGAACTCTCCAGCGAGCGCCAGCGAACGGCTACAGTTGTTTGTTATGTTTCATTCACTCTGGCCGTATACAGTGAACTTGTCAGAAGTTGCGTCTTTGAAAAATGTAACGCTATTACTGCCCGTTGAGCGTAAAAGCTGAACATTTTCAGCTAGGTTCTCTACAGTAACGTTTTCTATGTAACTGTCAAAATAACAGCCAGATACTTCTGTACTGAAAGAGGTATTGGAGTTGAGGTTAAGGTCTAGTGCTAAATAACCGGAAAGAAAGTTAGGGCCAATGACATTTGTCTCACTAGACGACGAGCGTAATTTTTTAATGCATTCCGCTTGGGACGAATTGGCTATGACTAAGTTCGCAGCTTTTGGGCTGAACGTAAGCTGATATACATTAATTGCTAGTGATAGCGCCAGCGCGGCTACTAAGAATACCTTCACTCAACTTTCCTTGAAACATAACTTTTAAATAAGGGGCGCAGGCACGCAGGGCATAATGGCGCAGCCGCCCAGCGTGTTTGCGTCCCAGCCCGCGCAGCGGGCGTACTTAATTTTTTTGTTATATTGCATTTTTCAATACAGCCTTTGTTTTACCAAGAGGGTTAACCGCTATGCGCTGAAGCTGTATACCAAAGTTACAAATTGCTTGAGGCTCGACTTTCATATCAAAGTTAACTTTATAGCTTTCGTTTCTGACATTAGTGAAAGATTCGATGTGAGCAATAGTAACAGCAAACATTGTATGGCCAGAACTGTCTGTACAGAAAGCATGAATGGAAAAATAAGAAAGATCAGGGGTGGAACGGCTTTTGAACTCGAACTCATCTTTTGTGGTTCGAGGAAACTTCTCAAGAAGTCTTCCCAGATGCTCAATCTCCTCTCTATTTGTATAGCAATCTGCTTGGCCAGAGAACTGCCCATTACTACCGAATATAGAGATTTCAAATAAAGATTCATCTTCCCATATTGATGAAACTACGAGCTGACTTTCCATGTTACTCCTGCAATATAACACCCCAACTTAGGGGCAATAACACGTAGGCTAAAATGGAAGCGAAGCGACTGAGCCTACGTGTTATTGTCCCAGTGAGTGCCAGCGAGCGGCTACAGTTATTTGTTATGTGCTAACTACATGATTTAAAAAGTGCTGCCACGAATCTGCCACTTTAATTGCAGTATCATTTGCCATGCCAATTAAAGGAAGAAGAAAGATTTCTCCCGCAGGGTTAAATGCATATATTTCACCGCCGCCATTTGAGGCGAAAGCAATAAAACCGGGCACGTATTCATTTATTTTAATGTCATCGTTCAATTCTTGTATTGAGTGCAATGGCTCTAAGTCAAAATAATCAGCATTATCTAAAGAGGTTTCACCGTAGTAAATTTTGGTGAATTCCAAATATTCTTTATATTCAGTGGGTAGTAATTTAATCATGGCACATAACTTTTAAATAAGGGGCGCATACGCGTGGGCTACAATGCGAAGCAGCCCACGTGTATGCGTCCCAGCGAACGAAGTGAGTGACTTAATTTTTTTGTTAGGTGCGTGCTTGTTCATAACACTCTAGCATGTAATATGCACTCTCTTGCTGTTCGTGACTTAACATTTCTGTTTCTGAAATAGAGCGAACCAAACAATATTCCTGCTCCTTTTTAATACTACCTCGATTTAAGACTTTCATGAATTCTCTGAAATTTTTGTTTTGAAATGAACTTAAAGACGGCAATCCGATAGACAGCAATTTCGAATCTAGAGCAGCTTGATCTGTTTTGCGCATATGAGATGAAATTTCTATCGCGTCATTTGCGGCTAGGCGAACTGACGTCAGAGAGCCCTTCATTAAACTCTCTTTAGATAGATAATCGAAAGCTTCATTAGTCTTAAAAACTAGCGCGACGAATTCAGCGAGAATTTCCTTTTCTGTTTTCATGAAGCACCTAACGCCGCCATAAGGGGCAATAAAATCAGTTGGTTATACTTTAGCGAGGCACGAGCGACAAACCAACTGTTTTATGTCCCTCTACTTTATGGCCTTGTTAGGTGTTTTTACTTGCAAGCATTCCATTTTTAACATCAGTTGGGATATTAACCCAAGCTGTTTGAATATTTGTTGCTAGATTAATATTACAGTTTTTGGCGACTTTGAGTATGTGATGAAACCAATCTGAATGACTCCACTCTCTTGGTGGTGGAGAAGTAAATGCTTTTAAGTTGCTATCCCACTTCACTTCAGCGGCTTCTCGATAAATGTGTTGATAACTAGAGTTACCGCCACTAGCTAAAACTAATATCAATTGACCGTTTTCAAGTATTTCAACACGCTCGATTACTTCCATGTTCGATACACACCTAACTTTTAAATAAGGGGCGCAGGCACGCAGGGCATAATGGGGAAGCCGCCCTGCGTGTATGCGTCCCAGCAAACGCAGTGAGTGAGTTTATTGAGTTGTATGGATAATTCTTCCCTAAATACACGACATTCCTTTTCGAAGATGGGTAAAGTGAGGCCCAGACTTTGGCTGCAACCAAAGTTGGCTGTGTAGTAGTTCGGCGATTGAGTGGATCCTCAATAGAGAGACCGATAACAAACTCGAACGCTACACGGTACTCCAAGCAACATACTCGAATAGTCGACTGGGCCCCGAGCTCGTATTTAGCAAACCAGAGTTAGCTTATTATGAATAAAACCGTAGTGCAAAACATAAACGTAGGTGTAGATACCGGTAAGGATTCTCTCGATATTCATATTCGTCCATTAGACGAATATTTCAAAGTCAGTAATAACAAGAAAGGCATTGGCGAGGCGATAAAACGTCTGCGGAAGCTCGACATTGAGCGTGTAGTTATTGAGTCAACGGGACGTTATGAAGCTGAATTTGTCGCTGCTTGTGCCAAGGCTGACATACCGTTCAGTGTCGTCAATCCAGTTCATGTTAAGCGCTTTGCAGGTGCTATAGGGCGAAGAGCTAAGACGGATAAGCTGGATGCGGCGTTAATAGCCCAATTCGGTGAAGTAATACAACCTAAGTTATCTAGGCTGAAGCCAGAGAATATGCAGAAGATGTCAGATATTGTTAGGCGTAGAAACCAGTTAATAGAGATGCAAACTAAGGAAAAGAATCGTCTGCAGATTATGTCAAAGGCCATTCAACCCAATATAAAAGCGATGCTTGTTCTACTGAAAAAGCAAATAAGTAAGATGAACGATGAGCTAGCAAAGCTGATAGAAAGTTGCCCAGATTACAGAGCGAAGAGTGAGTTAGTGCAAAGCATGCCTGGCATAGGGAAAAGATCAGCCGCAGCGTTAATTAGTTATCTACCAGAACTCGGTTTGATGAATAGCAAGCAAGTAGCGTCACTTGTTGGCGTTGCACCGATGAATAAAGAAAGTGGAAAGTACAAGGGTAAGCAAGTTACTCAAGGTGGGCGTCACCAAGTCCGTACGGTTCTATTTATGGCGATGATGTCAGCAATGCAGTGCAATCAAAAATTTAAGGTGTTTTACGAGCGCTTAGTTGGAGCGGGCAAACCGAAAAAAGTTGCCATAATAGCTTGCGTGAGAAAGATGGTGATCATCTTAAATTCAATGGTAAGAGATGGCGTCATGTGGGAAGAAAAAACAGTTTAAATTCAAGGTTGACGCCATAGTCGTTTGTTAGTTGCCACGTTCTCGAAACATCCTTATTCGTTTTTTTGCTTCCCTTAAAGAGTCTTCAGTCCATATATCAACTTGACTATTATCATGAGAATAGTTGTCAACGAAGTTTTGCGCAAAATGCCATGGGTGGTAATCCCAACCATCGTTGATTGCTCCGCTTGAGTTTCTTATCCATAAATCCCATATGGCAATGTCTATAGTTTCTGATAAATCCATTGCTGAAACAACAAACGCTCTCCAATCACCTTGAGTAGATTCGAAAAAACTGGGGTGCTTTTCTGAGAATTCGGTTAAGGCGCTTAATGATTTTGTGGGCAGTTTTTTCAAAGTATCAATGACGTAGAGTTCAAAGAAATAGTCGAGTGGTCGCTGCGCGCGATAGTATGGGGCGAGTGTTTGCATTACCTCTTCATATGACTCTGGATATGCGGGCATTTCGGGAGGAGTATAGGTGTTTTTTTCCACTGCATTGCCCTTAAGAGTAAAGCCAAAAATTAAACTAACCATCAAAATAGTACAAAAATACTTCATATTTACTCTGGCAGCTAACGTTTCACATATGGGGCGCATGCTTGCTGGCTATACTTGCGCGAAGTGCCAGCCAGCGAGTTTGCGTCCCAATGAGCGCAGCGAATGAACATAATGTGTTTGTTAGCCATCATGTTAATCAAAGTCAATGTAGCCACCATGTTTACCGCAATGAATACATTTGAATATATAAGCAGTTGGTGAGCCATCAGCATCAAGTGACTGATAGAAGTTTTCCCATTGTCCCTCTTTGAGGCCGTACGTCGCTGTTGCCTCTGCTTTCAGCGTGACTTCTAAATCCTGACCGTACTCTTTAATTTCGCTGAAGCCTGCACAACCAAGATAATCTGCGCCATCATTACAGTGCGTCCACCACCTTTCCTGCTGCCAACCAGTAAATCCCGGTGTGTGATAGGTTATTTCTTCTTTAACTGATAAAGCTACATCATCCCAATCACCATACCCACCTATACCGTCAAAATCTGTGAATTCTGCATCAAATTTTTTATGGGCAGCACCATTTGCTATGCACCAAGGGCATATTGAGTCCTCTAACTCTACTTCAGAATAGGGTAGCCCACCGTATATATATCCTGTGGCTTTGCCGCAACATAAACAGACTGCGTCTGACTCAATTATGGAACCAGACTTTAACGAATCAGAATGATATTTAAACTCGGGAAGTTCCATGTTCCTCCTTGATGGCTAACTTTTAAATAAGGGGCGCAGACGCGTGGGCTATAATGCGAAGCAGCCCACGTGTTAGCGTCCCAGCGACCGAAGGGAGTGCCAACAGCGTTTTGTTAGGCGTACAAAGGAACGTACGCAGCTTTGCTGCCACCACTAGCCAAATAGACCGCATGTTTAAATTATTGAATTTAAGATAAAACAACCCTGTGCGAAATGCCAGATGTTAACGACATTGCTGGATAAAAGAGCGAGTTTAGAAAGTTGGTGATGCAGAATGTTGGCGTTGCGGTGTTGATTAAAAGCGCGTTACTAAAGTTTGTTTAAAGTACTGAAAAAAGCCAGCCGTAAATACAACCTAGCGAAACAGCCTTGCTGCTGGAATGTCACAGCTGAGACTACTTTTTAAAGCTGTAAGTAAATGACGCCTAACACCCCACTAAGGGGCGATAACGCGTAGGGCATAATAGCGAAGCAGCCCTGCGTGTTAGCGTCCCAGTATGCGCGAAGCGCATACGACTTGATTTTTTTGTTAGGTGCGTGTGCAATTAGCGAGCCCAGCCTCCAATACACTAGTTGTAATTGACCAAGCATAAGCGACATGAGCGCAACCACCACCGATGTTTTCGCCCCCCTCAGTTGCTTCGCAATATTCAAAGAGTCCTTTTTGGTATTCATTTATAAAAGAATCTAAACACGCCTTTGGTTCACCTTCCAATGAATTAACTTGGTCTAAAATGTTTTTACTCTCTGCTTCGTTATATTCTCCGATAGGTATCTCGGGGTTAACTAATTGCAGTGATTCGCACCCAGCAAAGATCATTGCGAAAGCTAATAAAATGAATATTTGTTTTTTCATAACTACATAGCACCTAACTTTTAAATAAGGGGCACAGGCACGTAGGGCATAATGGCGAAGCCGCCCTGCGTGTTTGCGTCCCAGCCCGCGCAGCGGGCGAACTTAATTTTTTTGTTATGTTTCAAACCTATGAAGCATAAACGAATAATTCTTTTTTAATGTAATCCGTTTTATCGCATTGCGAGCTTTAGGCTGATACTCGCGCCAATTCCAATGATTGTCTATGAGAATAATTTTCGATATACCAAATCGCTCTAAATCATCTAAGCTGTAATCCCACCCTATTAAATCATTGCCAAAAAGAGATCTTAATTTATCCCATATGGTCATTTCATTATGTCCGTACACAGTAATAAGATTATCGACTCCTATTCTACGATAAAAGGCAGCTTCTCTTTTTCTCATTTTGGGTAGATAGCTAGAATAAAATGATTCGTCAGAATTTGTGGTATCCCACTGTTTCTGCCAAGCACTTCCGTGCCACATTAAAATTGTGTCTTTATGTAAGTATTTAATATTAGCTGCGGGTAAAACATAGTTTGCACACGACGATAAGCAGAGATTTTTTATTTCTATATTTAGCTTATTGCTGTGTATCCACTCACCGAGATCCATCCCTGCACCAATTTCTCCGCCTGGACTTGAAATAATAAGTCTTTTTGGCTTTTCCTTCGATTTTTTTAATGCTTGAAAAATCGCTAAGTTCGAAGACTTGGTTATCGACCCTTCATATACTAAAACGTCATTTTGGATGCCTACAAAGAAATTGCTTTCCACATCATTTTTTTCAGCATCCAACGACGTGCAGGCTACACTCCCTAAAAGAACAAATATAAAGAGAAATTTCATCTGGCATCCACTCGAAACATAACTTTTCAATAACGGGCGCAGGCACGTAGGGCATACTGGCGAAGCCGCCCTGCGTGTATGCGTCCCAGCGAACGAAGTGAGTGAGTTCATTGATTTGTTATGTTTCATTTCAATCAACCTGCTGAAACTCACTGATTAATGAATTAAATTTTGGGCTGATTTTTTCCATAAACTTTGCGTTCAAATTCCCTGATTGGCTTAGGAATTTTTTTCCGGTTGGCGAAGCATAGAAAGTCACAAGATCTCGTAATTCTGATTCAGTGAACGTTTCACTATAGCTATGCTTAAACGCTTCCAAAACTTCTTCAGTGCTCAAAAAAGCTATAATTTTGTCTACAATTACTGAATATTCCTGCTCTAATTCTGCTCTCTCTTCGTCTGGCATTTCTGTACTTGCTAATGCAAGAACCATTTGCTTTTTATAGTTGATTGCCTTTTGCGCAAGAAGTTGTTTCATTTGTAAAACTGTGAAAAGCTCAGTTGCAGCATCTTCTTCCGAAGCTGAAACTGATAGTGACAGAAGCGATACTAATAAAGCCGATAATATTTTCAAATTTCCTCCTTGAAACATAACTTTAAGCTAAGGGGCGCAGATACGTGGGGCATAATGGCGAAGCCGCCCCGCGTATTCGCGTCCCAGCCCGCGCAGCGGGCGAACTTGATTTTTTTGTTATGTGACTTACCCAAAAAACAAGCGTATTCATCATGATCTATAACGGCAAAGACTTGCTCAATAGTTTTTACATACATATTTGGCTCATAGCCATGCCATTTTAGATCTTGTCGCATCCAGAAAATTTTCCATTTACCTTGAGCGCGGATAAAAGTTGCTTTAGCCATGTCCAGGTCATGATATTCATTTGGGCTGTTCCAAACAGGACGCGTTTCATATATATAAACTGATTGCTTCTCCAGCCGCCAACCAATGTCTAACTCATTTCTAATATGCACTGGTGGCCTACGCTTATTTAAAAAAGCGTTGGCAGCTTTTTCTATCTTTTTTATTTCGAATTCACTTAAGGCCATAAAAGTTTAATTTTCCACTTGTCACATAACTTTAAGCTAAGGGGCACATACGTGGGGCTATAATCGCGAAGCGGCCCCGCGTATGGGTCCCAGCGACCGAAGGGAGTGACTTGAGCGCTTTGTTGTGTGCGTGTTTATTAAACACTACAATTCTTACGTCCGAGCAATCAGAATTTAAACTTCCCCATTCACTAGGGAGATCGTCCTTTAGTGCACACGAACACAGAAACAGGGATAAAAAAACAATGGTGGTAAGTTTCACATTCATAGGCCTAACTTTTAAATAAGGGGCGATAACGCGTAGGGCATAATAGCGAAGCGGCCCTGCGTGTTAGCGTCCCAACGAGCGACAGCGAGTGACTTTATTTTTTTGTTATACACCAGATAGCCAACCATAAAACGCGATACCACCACACAGAAAACTGAACAAAAAATACGGCAACAAATTTACCCGCATGATTTGTGAAGATGGTTCGTTTCCAAAATACTCTTTGCGCTTGCCAAGCACTGGCCCTGCCATATAAAAAACGATGCTGACTAAGAACCAGCAATAAAACGCCCCTTGCGTAAGTGATACTGAACCGGACACTATGAGGAAAACCATAAGCAATGTTGCTAATACAGCGACAAGAGCAACACCAAGTTTATATCCGTTGCTTGGCTTTTTGTTGGTAATAAAATCCATATTATCTATCAATTACAGTGGTGTATAACAATTTAATAAGGCGCAAATTGCGCGTTTTTCTACCGAGCTACCGCTCGTTTTTGTCCATATTGTCATGATTACCAAATTTGTGAAAGCCGATGCAGACAATGGCTGCAAGAAAATAAAGCTATTTAATTTTAGGATGCAAACGCGCAATTGGGTCGTTTGCTTGAATATAGGGGAAAGGTAGCTATAACTGTATATAAATACAGTTATATTAAAAGTTCATGAAAACAAAGTCTCCTTTCTTAAATCACATAAATGACTACATGCTGCTAAAACAGTATTCCCCAAGGACTGTCTCTACATATTTAAAATGGATTTCAGCATTTATTCACTTTCATGGGAAACGTCACCCTTCATCAATGGGTGATAATGAAGTTGAACAATACCTTGAACATTTGGCGTTAAATGCAAATGTGTCACGGCGCACGCAAGCCACTGCATTAAACTCGATATCGTTTCTTTACAAGCACATTATAAAGAATGAACTGTCTCTCAATTTGAATTTTGCCAGAAGTAAACGCCAACCCAAACTACCCATTGTTATGACGCAAGATGAAGTGAAGCTGCTTATGTCAAGATTGGATAAACGTTACTATCTTATTGCTGGCTTGATGTATGGCAGTGGCCTAAGGAGCATGGAAGCTGTGCAACTGCGCGTGCAAGATATTGATTTCGATTGCAAGTGTTTAAGAGTCTGGAATGGTAAAGGCCAAAAACACCGAGTCGTTACTTTGGCAACGGAGCTTATTCCATTACTTAGAAATCAAATAGCGCAGGTTGATGAATACCTGAGACTCGATATACAGAATGAGCAATACGCCGGTGTTTGGATGCCTCATGCACTTGCTAAAAATACTCTTCAGCGAATAAATCGCTTGCTTGGCAGTTCCTGTTTCCCTCTCATAAACTGAGCGCAGACCCAGAAACTGGTGAAATAAGAAGACATCATTTTCATCCTACTTGCGTTCGCAAAGCGGTAAAAAAAGCTGTATTGGTGTAGGGTTTGAAGAAGCCAATCACGCCTCATACTTTAAGGCACTCATTTGCTACCCACTTACTACAGTCTGGCGCAGATATCCGGACGGTTCAGGCCCAACTGGGACATTCTGATGTAAAAACTACTCAAATATATACTCATGTTCTTCAGCAAGGCGCTAATGGCGTAGTAAGTCTTTTGAGTCGTTTATTTTGATGATGTATTAACACTATTGACCGCTTTGGCACCAAAAGCACCTACTCAATTTATAGCGGACCTACCTCTGCTCATTTCAGATCTATAAAACGAAAAAACCAATGTCTGCTTATTGCATACAGCAAGCATTTAAACCCTGAGTGCATGCGGCCGCCTTATGGCACAACTGGGAAGTTAAAAACCTAAACTCTGGAGGTCTGCTGTTTGTCTTCAGCAGCCCCTCAATCAGACTGCGATCAGTGACTGGTTATCGCACGAAGCCGAATATCGGCCATGTACCAAAAGCCGATCTTGAGACACTTAGAGATTAACACTGCAAAGATACGATATTAGATGACCTATTATTGAAAACACTGTTCGACTAATCGTTGCGATAACAAAAGACGCTAAGTAGGTGCATTTTTTGCTCCTACTGCAAATCCATCTTGCTAAATCTACTCAGCCAACTTTGTGAAATCATGTTCTTAATAAATTGTCCAACAAGCTGTTGGATATTTGACGCTTGTTTAGCTGCTGCATTTTGTGCAACAGCTTATTGCACTTTTAATTGGTCAACGGGCTGTTGACCATATGTTCTATTTTGGACCCCATGAGTCATTTGTGCAGACATGTTTGTACAAATAGGAAAGTGCATATTTTGCACATTGCTCAGGTCTCTTGATCGTTCATTACAGTCTGTCGAGTTGACCCAAGTCAACGTGTCAGGCCAAGCTTAAGCAATACACTTCCTGACTATTATTTTTCAGGGTAACTCAGCGCTAGATTTATCATTTCTTTCAATATCGGCATTCATTCTTTTCGACTTTTTTAGTACAGCCTATTCCTTAAATAGATCCCAGAAGCATGTAAACCTGCTTGCAACCCTATACATACGATTTTAAACTTCCGTTTTTTCAAATTCGTTACGGAAATTTCTTATGAGCTACAACAATGTCGATGCCTTAACAAAGCACCTTAATGATTCTCCTGAAAGCGTTGAGTTTGTTGACGTTATTGCCCTTATCGATAATGCATTTACTTTCACGCCAACGGCCTTTACTAATGGCGAAGTAACTAATGAAGCTAACCAAAACAATGGTTCTTGCAAGTTACTCGCGTTAGGCCAGCACCTTCAACTTAACCAAGCGCAGACATTGGCACTGTTTGGTGGTTTTTATCGTGATGACGTTTTGAAAAATCCTGATGGTGATGACCACGCGAAAATTCGCAATTTTATGCAGACAGGGCAGGAAGGAGTGAGTTTTGAGACATTCCCGCTATCCGTTAACAGCTAGGTTTTTATCTAGGCTCAGAATCTCTCAACGTTAGTACTTCTGCGCCTGTCGCCGTTACCAATACCGTGTGTTCCCATTGAGCAGATAACTTCTTATCTCTTGTAACCACGGTCCAGCCGTCTTTTTTAAGCTTTGTTTTGTACGTTCCTTGATTAACCATGGGCTCTATTGTGAATGTCATACCTGCTTCCAATTTAAGCCCAGTTCCCGCGCTACCCACGTGGACTATTTCTGGCTCTTCGTGCATTTCTTTGCCAATACCATGGCCACAATAATCGCGAACAACACTGTAACCATGTTTATGCGCATGCTGCTGAATAGCAAAGCCAATGTCACCAATTGTCGTGCCGTGCTTAACGGTGTCTATACCTTTCCACATCGCTTCATACGTCACATCAACTAATCTTTTCGCTATAGGTGAAACAGTACCAATAGCGTACATCTTGCTGCTATCTGTAATATAACCATTTTTTTCTAGGGTGATGTCTATGTTGACGATATCGCCATTCTTGAGCTTTTTGGTAGCAGATGGAACGCCATGGCAAACCACATCATTTACAGAGCTATTAAGCACAAATTGATACCCGTATTGCCCTTTACTTGCGGGTCTCGCATTAAGGCAATCAACAATATACCGTTCTACAAAGCGATCAATTTCAAGGGTGGTAATACCTGGGGCAATAAAACTATCTAACTCGCTAAAAACCTTTGCCAGTAATTTGCCAGATTCACGCATGAGTGAAATTTCACTTGTCGATTTTATAAGGCTATTCACTAACCAACCTTACTGAAAATACGTTTTGAGAGCGCATCTCTAAATCAATGATCTGTTCGTAAGATAATTTGGGATTTTGCTCTGCTAGCCGGCCGACTTTCATCCAAAATTCTGCTTGCGAATTAATAGAACGTTCCATCACTGCGCTGGTTTTGCGCACCTCTTCATGCAATGCATCAGATATTTTAACAATTCCCATAACCAACCCAGTAGATATATATTATGCTACATAATGTACTATTCTATATATATTGTCCATTTCTGGGTTTTTAGACTTAATAACAGCAGACGTTAGCAAAACTAGTACAACACTTGTTGTCGCAAGTGGTATTGATGCTAGAGAGCGATTCCAATAACAGGTCGATGTTTGTGAGCGCATTCCAGCGAAAGTTAGACAATCTGAAATTTATACCCCTTGCACCTCGTAAAGTGTCGAGTCGGCAGATTTTAGATAACTTGCTACACTGTCCTTGCGTGCCTCTAAATGGTTGGTTTGCACTAAAGGTTTTTGTTAAGCATGGCTCAGGGCATCGCACAGTGTTTCATCACTGTGTGCCACACCAATGACGTGAATATTTATTTTTGTTGCGTCTTTTCCAACATAACCACCACTCAAAGTTAAGCAAAGTAGATTATTTAGGATGATGTAGTGCTGATGAAAAACTGACGCACCCAATTTTTCATCAGCACTGGCGAAGTGGTATACCGAAGGAAAAGAAGTGGGATGCCGCATTGTTCTTCTTGTTGCAAGAGGTGAAGATCGTCAAACCTGGTTCAATATTAAGCGCTATTATCTTCAATTTCAGAATTCTGTTTATATCTGTATCCCATTTATCTCTCGCCTCTAAAAAACTATATTCCTTTGCATCGGGGAGGAATCCTATACCGTTTTTTAAGGAGTGCGTTATATGGCTATAGCCACAGTAAACTATCATGTGAAAAGTAACGAAGTTCAGGCATTTCATTTTGATGTTAATGGTGTTGTTGGAAATTTGATTTCGCCGGAATTAGTTTCAGTCAAGGTGCCGGTTACTGACATTCGAAATAAAACGCGTTCAGTGAACTTCGATGAAGATGGGATCATTTTTATAAATGCACCGACAAAGGTGCATGCATTTGATGAATCTGAAGCGTGGGCGAGCGACTATGAAAGTGAGCTTACTGCCATTCTACAGCAGCAGATAAAAGCAAAAGAAGTGATTGTTTTCGACCACACAGTACGAATTGACGACCTTAATGCTACGCGCAGACCTGCCCGTAATGTTCACAATGACTACAGTGAAGGTGGGGTAGAAAAACGTTTGGTAGATGTTGTAGGAGCTCAAAGAGCGCATGAGTTTCAGCAAGGGCATTTTGGATTTGTGAATGTATGGCGCCCAGTGGAATACAAGATACCGTCATCGCCATTAGGGTTTATTTGCCCACGCTCGATGCAAGAAGATGATTGGATGAACATCGAATTAGAATACCCTGATCGCAAAGGCCAAATATTAGGGGTAGCTGAAAACAAAACACACGAGTGGTTCTATCAGTCTGATATGACGCCCGAAGAAGCGATAATTTTTAATATTTATGATAACCGTGGAAGACCGCATTTGGCGCATAGTGCACTAGATATGGAAAGTGATACTGCTACGACAAGACCTCGCCAAAGCATAGAAACGCGCACGCTTGTTCGGTATTAGTTTATTTTTGACATACTCGGGAGCGCATAACAGAAAATAAGGGGGTGTATAAGTCGAGATGACTCCGTTTTTAAGGGTTAAGGTATTTATCTAACACTTCAAGCAGCTTTTCTTTTCTTATTGGCTTGCTAACATGGTCGTCCATGCCTGCATGTAGACAGGCATCGATATCTTGCTGCATGGCATTTGCTGTTAATGCAATAATGGGTAAGGTACCGTTCATTTGATGGCGTATAACCCGAGTGGCCTCGTACCCATCCATCTCTGGCATTTGAATATCCATCAAAATAACATCAAACGATTGTTGAGATAATTTGTGAATAGCGTCGTTTCCGTTGGCAACACGGAGTATTTGTAGATTTGTGGCGTTTAGCATTGCCGTTATAACTTCAACGTTTATGTCGTTATCTTCGGCCAATAGTACGCGTGTCTTTTTGAACTGGGTAATTAATTGCGCGGCTTCTTGGTTATGAATGTATTCGTCACCTATTGAATGACAAAATTCCAACGTAAAATAAAAGCGTGAACCTTGTCCAATGGCGCTAACAACGTGAAGTTTAGAGTTCATTTGCTCTAATAATTTATTGCAAATATTTAAGCCTAGGCCTGAGCCTCCATACTTTCGTGCCGTTGAGCTTTCAGCTTGAATGAAGGGCTGAAACAAGTTTTCTTGTTGGGACTTGCTGATACCGATGCCGTTATCCTGAATCCATACGTCGAACAAGCAGTGGGTGTTGTCTTTGTGTTTAACCTCAATGCCTATTTCTATAACCCCAGCACTTGAAAATTTAATGGCGTTGCTAATCAAGTTGGCGAGTACTTGTTTAAGCCTAAGCTCATCAAAAATCATCTCTTTTGGAAGGTTTTTGTCGATATTTAGTTTAATCGTTAAACCCTTGTTACTTGCTTGAGCGTGGAATATATCAAGTAGCTTTCGTATGCTTTGACGTAAATTATAAGGGCCGTAATCTAGAGTTAACTTGCCCGCTTCAATTTTAGAGAAGTCCAGTAAGTCATTAATAAGTTGCAGAAGCATTTCAGATGAATTAACTATTTGGCTGGTCAGCTTTTTAGTTTGTTTATCTTCTAGTTTGTCAGTCAGTACTTGCCCAAAACCAATGATGGCGTTCAGAGGGGTTCTAATTTCGTGGCTTATGTTAGAAATAAACTCTGTTTTAAGCCTGCTATGAAGTTCTGCTTTTTCCTTCGCTGAAATGTAGAGAGCATTGGTCT
Source organism: Alteromonas sp. 38 (assembly GCF_902506055.1). Classification (NCBI taxonomy): domain Bacteria; kingdom Pseudomonadati; phylum Pseudomonadota; class Gammaproteobacteria; order Alteromonadales; family Alteromonadaceae; genus Alteromonas; species Alteromonas sp. 38. Next base: position 2,671,765 of record NZ_LR733300.1, on the reverse strand, counting down.
TACGTGCCTTTTTAAGCAAAATTAAAATAATAACCAGGGTGACAAGTGTTAATGCAATAAAAATCACCAGCCACCGGGTGAAGAGCTTTTGCGTTTGCTGAGCAGCTTCCCTAGCGTTAAGCAGTTCAGAAATCGCACGGTTTTCTTTTTCTAGTAATGTGGTTTTTTCTTTTTGCTGCTCTATTTCGTAAACTAAGTTTGCGCTCTCTAATAGCTCTAAATCTTCGTACTTTTTAGCCTCAAGATATTCGTTATGGTAAACCTCGTACTCTTTGTACGCCGTTTCAAAATCACCTTCTTTGGCAGTAATTTGGGAGGCGAGTTTTTCAAGTTCTGCTCGCCACGTGGTCTTCTCACCTACTCGGTAGTCATCATAGGTGCTGCGAGACTGGTCAAGGGCCACCCTCGCTTCTCTCAAACGTCCGCGTTCCATCAGCGCTTTCGCTTTTAATCTATAAATTTCGCTATCGTAAAAAGAGGTAGTAAGCGGGTGAGAGGTGACAGTTTCAGCCAGTTTCAAGGCCTCTTCAATGTTGTCAGTGCGAAAATAGGTAGACGCCATTCCATACAGGGCAATATATTCTGCGTAATTAATGTCTATATTTCTGTCTGATTCTATGGTCAGTTCAAAGTAGGTAATCGCTTTATCGAAGTTGCCCATATTTCTAAACAAAATGCCAATGGCGTACAGGTTGTCACTGACAAGCGGCCATTCATTGAGCGCTTTTGCCTCTGCTAACGACTTCTCATAATACTCAAAGGCAATATCAAAGGACTTTACCGAATGATAATAATCTGCGGCCATGTAATGGTACAGGGCGGTGGCATAAGCGAAGTTATTTTCATAAACCAGTTCGTTGAGGGTGTTTAATAAGTTAACGCTTGATGCAAAAACTTGCCCTTCATTGTATGAAAGGATGAGATACGCAATCGCCATAGCCTTAACAGACGGGCTGGCTGCAGGGGATTGTATGACTTCACCGAATAGCTGATAAGACCGGTCGTAATTGGCATTGATACCACTCATTCTGGCCAGCCCGGTTTTAATGATTAACCCATCTTCCGTTTCAGCGACTAAAGATTCAAGGATAGTCAAAACATCATCAGGGGCGGTGTGATGTAACTTGAGTTTAAGTTGAACGTATCTAACGGCTATTTTGGTTTTTTCAAGCGAGGTGAAGTCGGGGGTGAGTAAACGCGTTTCTAGCGTCGATATTACCTCGCCAATAGGCATTGGGGTTTCAGTTTTAACCCGTGAATCTAACGACTCAAGTTCAGTCAATACATTGGCATTCACCACGTGGCTAAATATACTAAGGCCAACTATTGCTAGAACTTTAAGATAAAATCGGATCATGGATAGCACAGTATTTTCTTACGTCTTGTTGAGTGATTGCTAGGCTTAAACTAACACCAACGAACTAAATTCACTTCTCGCAAATTAGCAGAGATAAAACCTCATGTCTTGAATTTAGGATAATTATCCAGCGCGCCATATAAAATTTAGTCTTTAGTCTAATGTTTTTGACTTGATTGCTCTTTGCTGAAGCATTTCCTCGTGTTCTTTTTAGAAGTCGTTTTTGGTAACGTCTTAGTGTAACGGGGGGCGTGTGCAATATTCGTAAAAATGCCATGATAGCCCACAAGTCGCTATGTAGCATGACTACTGAGCCTGCAATATTGCAGACCTTCGAGTGATAACTAAGATATATGCTTGTTTTCTTAACTTTCTAAAAGCAGAATGCAACCATAAAAATAGTTTATCGCCAGATAGTTGGAAACTTTATATGATTGGTTTTTTCAAGCCTGCAGTACATAAAACTCGGTTAAACGAACAAGAAATAGACCCAGTTTATAAAAAGCTTAGATGGCAGGTATTCCTCAGTATCTTTGTCGGCTATGCGGGCTATTACCTTGTAAGAAAGAATTTTTCACTGGCCATGCCTTATTTAATTGAAGAGCAAGGCTTCACAAAAGGTGAGTTAGGTTTTGCGCTGTCTGCAGTCTCTATAGCCTACGGGTTAAGTAAATTTTTAATGGGCAATGTTTCTGATAGAAGCAACCCCAGATATTTTTTAATGACAGGGTTATTACTGTCTTCCTTGGTCATGTTTATTTTTGGTTTTGTGCCATGGGCAACCCAGAGCATAGCAATTATTTTTCTGCTGCTTTTTATTAACGGCTGGGTGCAAGGTATGGGGTGGCCCGCCTGTGGCCGTACTATCGTACATTGGTACTCGGGGAATGAACGAGGACAAGTTGTTTCGGTTTGGAATATTGCTCATAACGTTGGCGGCGGACTCATTGGCCCTTTATTTATCTTGGGAATGGCGTGGTTTAATGATTGGCGTAGCGCTTTTTATGTACCCGCAGCCTTCGCTGCATTAATCGCCGGTTTTGTATTTTTAACCTTACGAGATACACCGCAAAGTTGTGTTTGCCGCCTATTGAGGAACATCGTAATGACTATCCCATCGATTATGAAGAAAAGCATGAGCAAGAACTCAGTGCTAAAGAAATATTTGTTACCTACGTATTGAACAACAAACTCCTGTGGTTTATCGCTATTGCCAATGCGTTTGTGTATCTCATTCGATATGGCGTTTTAGATTGGGCGCCGACGTACTTGTCAGAAGTAAAAGACTTCTCATTCGAGCATAGTTCTTGGGCGTACTTGTTGTATGAGTGGGCGGGCATTCCAGGTACGCTGTTATGCGGTTACATTAGCGACAAATGGTTTAAAGGCCGTCGTTCACCAGATGCTATTTTGTACATGGTGCTCGTATTAGTCGCCGTTCTTGTATATTGGTTTAACCCTGCTGGAAACCCATCCATAGATATGGCTGCGCTAATGGCTATCGGCTTTTTAATCTATGGACCTGTTATGTTGATAGGTTTATACGCGCTAGAATTGGTGCCAAAGAAAGCCGCTGGCACGGCAGCCGGGTTAACAGGACTGTTTGGGTATCTTGGTGGTGCTGTTATCGCTAATATTGCCTTGGGTTTTACCGTCGATTACTTCGGTTGGAATGGCGGGTTCATACTTCTCACAGGTGGGTGTATTTGTGCCATTGTGCTAATCGGGTTTACGGTAAAACATGAAATTGCGCATTTAAAAAGTAAAGAGACGTCTGCAGCTAGTTAAATGATGACGTTTATTTAACGCTAGAACTATCAAGATAGACTGGGTAATGGACAGCCCGGTCCTTTCTTACATTTTGTTGAGTGACTGCTAGGCTCAAGCTAATAAGTTTGACTTAAATGCTCTACGCGTCGCTGAAGCATTTCTTTGTAATCTTGCCTGGCATCGGCCATAAAGGTGATGTACATACCGCAAAGCACTTGTGCTCTGTATCTGTCTAAATCAATATAGCTATTTACCCAATCTTGTCGGGCCAAGCGTTGGCAGCCAAACACCTGTCTAGCCAGAATTTCGGTGTTGATATTACCTAACAAATAGCCATCTTCACGGCCTTTTTGGCACACCTGTGAGCAGATATCTAAGGATGTCTGAAAAATACCTCCGGGTAGTTTTTGATCAAATATTTTCGTGTTTTCCCCAGCTACAAAGGCGGCTTTATACAACCCCTCATTGGCCCTAAAAAGCGAGATAAGTTTATCGATAAAAGCTTCGCTTGCCGTGATAGGATCAGATAATACAAGGTCTGCAAGCGCCTTTTCTACTCGCTCAATCATTTCAATAACGAGCCTTTCAAAAATATCCGCTTTTTTACCAAACAAATTATGAATGGTGGGCACGGTCACGTCGGCAGCAAGGGCTAACTTACTCATGGTAAGCGCATCTACGCCTTGGGTGGCAATAATATCTCCAGCGCGCTCTAGAATAATATGTTTGCGTTTATTGACGTTGGCTGCTCTAGTGCTGCTGCCTCGTGCTAACCCTTTTTGTGTCATCGTTATTTTTCTGCCTAGGTGACTTGCTTTATATACGTTGTTACTGATAGCTCAGCATTAAGACACAGTTTATCATTTTTATTTTTGTTGACCACAGATTTTATTGATCGTAAAGTTTTATCACTAATAAAAACTGTGAAATCAAAAATGACAACCATAAAACACCCTGTAGATATTAGTGAGTCAATTGAAGCCTGCGCGGCGCATTACGGTAAAGATGCTAACGCGATGAAAAGCTACTTGTTGGAAGGTCAGCGTAAAGCGCTTGCCATGGATAACCGCGGCTCGCTTAAGTTTGAAGCAGATGATTCCCTTGCCACCCACATTAAAGATGCTTACTCAAAATATGGCTTTTATATATTTGAGGGATTAATCTCTGATAAAGAACTTGCCGATTTAGAGCAAGATATCGAACGGCTAAAAACTCAATTTCCATTAAAAAATGGCGAAAAATTAAATGCCCAAGGAGAAAAAGCACTTGCCAGTGATGCTTTAGGGCCTAGATTAATTTGGTCAAAATCACTTGGCGATCCTTTAGGCGGAACCCCTATCGCAAATGGGCGTCATCAGGTGAAATTATTTGAGCCCAGCGCCGCGAAAGATGCTCCAGAGGAAGCGGTATTTGTGCTACTCGGTTCACTTGAATATTCTGACGCTTGCTTACGTGCTTATGCACACCCTGAATTGTTAAAAGTAGCCGAATCTATTAATGGTAAAGACTTTGCGCCTTTTCATGAATGTTTGTTTATCAAAGAGCCCGGGTTAGGCGCTGCGGTATCTTGGCATCAAGACGGTGATACTCACTGGAATAGCCCAGACTTCGATGAAGGCATTCATGGTTTTAATTTTATGGCACAGGTTTACGGAAGTACCGCAGTAAACGGGGTGTGGGTAGTACCTGGTACGCATAAACAGGGCAAGCTTGATATTAAAGAAATGGTGGCGCAGGCGGGTAGCGAACGGTTAACTGAAGCGGTCCCTATTATTTGTAATGCTGGCGATGTAGTTATCTGTAACCGTCAAATTGTACATGGCTCTTTTGCCAATACAGGCTTTGAGCCTAGAGTTACAGTGAACTTTGGATTCCATCGCCGGAGTTCGGTGTTGAATGTCAGTGGAGCGGGTATTCATTGTGCTTCGCAAGAATTCGACGACGAACATATTGCAAAGCGAACGGCGGTATTAGGTTATGCCATTGATGCTCGTATGAAAAAGTATCCAGAAGAGACACCTTATGTTTATGCATTATTTGCAAATTCCGATACCCAGTTTGAATACAACAATGATACAAAGAAAGCTCTAAAAGATTACAACCTTTTAGATCTTAGTATTTAATTCGGCAGCAGGTTAAAAATGAGCAAAATAAAGACAGCAAACAAAGCGAATATCGTCATATTGGGCGCTGGGAGTATCGGATGTTATTTAGGAGGTTGTTTGCTGTCTATTGGCGCGAATGTCACCTTAATTGGCCGTGCAAGACTTAAAGATCAAATTGCGAATAGCGGCTTAACGTTAACCGATTGGCGCGGCAGAAATACAAAACTTAAACCGGCAGACATTAATTTTACTGAAAATGCCGAGGTCATGGCGAGCGCTGATTATATTTTAGTGTGCGTAAAAAGCGGTGATACCCAAGAGGCCGCGTCGCTTATTGCGGAATATGAAAATAGTGACTCATTGAAGGATAATCCTGTTGTCATCAGCTTTCAAAACGGGGTAAGAAACGGTCAAGTGCTATCAGAATGCTTACCGAATCATACGGTCATGAAAGGCATGGTTCCCTTTAACGTGCTGGGGCAGGGCGACGGGCATTTTCATTGTGGCACAGAAGGGAATTTGTGTGTTGAAGACAAAACTGGGAAATCGGGAGATCTCGTCGCCCTGTTTGACATGGCCGACTTACCTGTTCATGTGTACAAGGATTTATCTAGTGTGCAGTGGGGTAAGCTGCTCATGAATTTAAATAACGCCGTTAATGCACTTTCTGGCAGGCCATTGCTTGAGCAATTGCACGACAACGAATACCGAAAAGTAATGGCGGTTGTGCTAAAAGAAGCTTTAGTCGCAATGAAAGCGGCTGGTATTGAACCAGCTAAAACAGGTAAGGTCGTCCCTAAGCTTATGCCTTACATTATGTCTTTACCTAATTTTCTATTTAAAAAGGTGGCTGCAGCTACGTTAAAAATTGACCCTCAGGCACGCTCATCTATGTATGAGGATTTAGCGCTGAATAGAAAAACAGAGGTCGATTACCTAAATGGCGAAATTGTTGCTTTAGGTGAAGCTCATCAAGTGAGTACCCCCGCCAATACCGCAATAGTAAAACTCATTAAAGCGGCTGAAAATGCAAGAGACGGGTCGCCGAGGTTGAGCGCCGCCACTTTACAACAAGCGATAGTAGCTAATTAGCCTATCGCTTTTAATCGTCTTGAAGGTCTTTAATATCGTCAATAATATTGTTGAGCTTTTTCAGCAGGTGTGACTTCTGTTTTGCGGTCATTGTCTTTACCAGTGCATCGGCTAGCGATAAATATGCTTCTCGATTAGCTTGTCTGCGTGCTAGGTACTCTTCGGTGCGGTAGTCATCAGGGTGAGTAAGTAGGTGGGTTAGCTTTTGTTGAAACGCTTCTGTGTTTTGTCTGCTTGCAAACAATCGGCGCGCTTCATTCTGCATGGCTAATCGGTATTCAAGCCAGTTTCCACGGGTACGGGCAAAGTGAGGGGCAGCGTTCGCCACCATGGTTTTTTGCTCGTCAGTTAAATCCCCCAAATTTTCTTCAAAACCTTCCTCAAAATTCTCAATTAACTTTTCAAGCCTTTCACTTTCAGACATTGAGTCGTACTCATCAAGCTCTTCTTGCTCTTCGTCATTTTCTTTTTGGATGGCAGCAAACAAATAAATAACTTGGTCGTCACTTAAGCGGGAAGCGAGTTCTGCTAACTCAGGCGCTATTTTTGAGCGTAACGTCATTACATGCTCATTAGCCTGATTTAGATGATTAGCTATAACTGCTTTGTTTAACTTATCTTGTTTTATCTCTTCGGTAATCTGCTCTAGTTGGGCCAAATATAAAGCCAATTGTTCTTCTCTGTGCCAATCAATCCACCCTTCAAGCTTAATATCGAAAATAGCTTCTTGTGAGTCGTTAAGCTCTACATAATCGTCCATGTACCAATAAATAAGCCAATCGAGGTTATTGTATGCAAGCTTAGACGAGCACCCTGTCAGTACTAAGAAGCCAAGAACAAGCCATAACTTTTTCATCTTTAAATCCGTTGTAGATGTAGCTATTAGCTACTGATATATAAATTAATTACTGAGCACTAATAGTTCTTAGTAATTTAGCCGCCTTTTGGATTTCGAAATCGATAAATCGCTGCTGAATTTCTATGGCAGCGCCACACATAATATTTGGTGACTCGAGAAAATCTTTAGGTGCTGCTACCACCTCAAAATGTGCCTTACTGCTATCCTTCATGTCTTTAACTAAATTCGTGATGATGTCATCACTTTCCTCATCAGAATACAAAGAGGGGCTTACCTGCTGATGAGCAATAAGCTTTGCTAAAACCTCAAGCTCAAGTGCCTTTACTTCGCTCGATAGCTGAGCTTCATTCCCAGCATGGTGTTCTAGTGGCACCTCTTCGGGATACACAAATGCGGCGCAGGCAAGGGGATATTGCCCTTGAAGTTCTTGCATTTGTTTTATCATTACATGCCAATAATCAACGATGTCGGCATCACTACCATGGGCGATATAATGCGTAATTCTCGCTTCAAACACCGCTCGAGCTCGGGTTGCAATAGCATTAATAGAAGCGCCTTCCCGTAAACCCTCTTCATTTATAGCGACAATTCGATAGTAGGTATCTGGATCTTTGTCTTTCATGGCAACCAAGTAGGGATGAGTCAATAAACCAGATTCTACTGCTTGCGTGTTTATTTCGCTTTCGTCTTCATAGCCACTGAACCCGTAGGCGCTACTGTCCACTACTTTACTGACAATACCTGCTCGTAAAAGTTCTTTGTGAGAAGGAGCCCAAAGTTCAGTATTCGGCGTATTTCGTATTTTATTCGCAAACCAATTTGGAACATCGGCATCTTTATACGCTTGGTCAAACGCGGAACTTAACTCTGTGTTGTCATGCATAGACTTGCCGCCTAATGCGGGAGCGTGAAACTGCAACACGCCGTCTTCACCCAATAGCCTTTCTTTTCCCGCTAAATACACAATAGTGCATGCCGAAGAGCACGAGGTTTTCACAAATGTATTAAGTCCATATTCTTTGACTACAGCAGCTAGACGAGTCGCGCCGATAAGTCTTCCGCCAATACTGTGTAAGTGTATTGTTGTTATGTTTTCATTCTGTTTCAGTACATCTAGCAGCAGTAGTTCGGAGCCAATTTCTATACCGCCATAAAGTTCTAGCTCGGTGCCATTATTTAAAACTCTAAACTTGGTAGGGGGATAGGTGGATTCAGCGCCAATTAAAGAGATACTTTCAGTAATGATGGGTACCCCTGACCGATAGAAATCTACAGTGAAATTTATCATTCCTACTACTGTCATTATTATCGCCATTGTTGCCCAACCAGCAGAGCCACCGCGATGAGGGTGACGGATGGCAGAGCGAATTACGCCAACCGATTGCCAGATAACCACGGGCGTTAACACCACGTACAAAAGCATCATGTATATACCAAGCTCAGCTCGCGATGATGCACTTTCTATTTTAAGTTCAACAAATGAGCTTAGCGCAAGTGCACCAAGTGTTATTAAAATGCCAACCACCCAATAACTGATAGGTAACGATACTTGGCCTTTCCAAAAACGAATTAGCCAGTTTGCATGCAATGCTTCGTCATCGTATCTATCTTCCGCCAATAATGGGTCGTGATTGGCAGTATTTTGAGGATGAGAACTATCTTGATGCTGAGACGTTTCGGTTTTACTTGTTAAGGGTTGTCTTAAGGCTATTTCCTTTAGCACGGCAGACACTCTATCGGGATATTGCTCTTTGTCGATGTTGGCTAACACATCTTCAAGTTCGGCAAGGCTGTAGTTTGAATAATCCGGAGCTTGCATTAAATACTTCCATGTGGCTTTTATATTATTGAAGATGACATTCATTGACGTGTTAATAATACGGAATATTAGCCGCTAACACTACAGTATTCACCATATCTACCTGAATAGATGAGGAAAAACCATGGCAACATATGAAAAGCTAAACTACGTTGAGTTCGGTACATTGGATATCAACAGTACTAAACGCTTTTTCGAAACCGTATTTGGTTGGGCATTTACCGATTACGGGCCTGAATACACGGCATTTGCTAACCAAGGATTAGACGGGGGCTTTTTTAAAGCTAAGCATGCTGGCATTACAGAAAATGGCGGTGCGTTATTAGTTTTTTACAGTGCTGATATTAAGCAAACGTTAAGCAAGGTAGAAGGCGCTGGTGGCGATGTGAACAAGTCTATTTTTGAATTTCCAGGGGGCTGCCGGTTTCACTTTATTGAGCCTGGGGGTAATGAATTCGCGGTTTGGTCTGAAAAGGTATAGGGCATAAATAATAGGAAGTTAGAGAAAGTACTTTAACAAGAGTACATTAACAATAGAACGTCAGCACGACTGCCTTGCTAGAGAGGTATTACCAATCGAGCCTTAGCAAAAAGGGGGGGCGGTGGTAGTTTAATACAAAAAAGCCCGGCTTAAAAAGCCGAGCTCCAAATGTTATAGCCGAGTTTATGTTTAAATTCGGCTTATCTAAGCCTTACCAAGAACAATACGCAGCATTCTTCTAAGCGGCTCGGCAGCACCCCATAGCAGTTGATCGCCTACGGTGAAGGCTGAAATATATTCTGGCCCCATGGTCAGTTTACGAATTCGACCTACAGGAATAGACAATGTGCCTGTCACTTTTGCAGGCGTTAATTCTTGCATGGTGGCATCACGATCGTTTGGTACCACTTTCACCCATTCATTGTGCTGTGCAAGAATTTGCTCAATGTCTTCAACTGGCAGGTCTTGTTTAAGCTTGATGGTAATAGCTTGACTGTGACAACGCATAGCGCCTACACGCACACAAATGCCGTCAATAGGAATAGGCTGATCAGTTAAACCCATAATCTTATTGGCTTCAGCTTGTGCTTTCCATTCTTCACGGCTTTGCCCAGAAGGCAGCTGTGAATCAATGTAAGGAATTAAGCTTCCTGCTAGCGGCACGCCAAATTGCTCAGAAGGATAATCTTCGCTTCTGATAAACTCAGCTACTTGCTTGTCGATGTCTAAAATCGCCGACGCTGGATTGTCTAAATTTGCTTGTACATTAGTGTGAATGGCACCCATTTGGCTAATAAGTTCGCGCATATGCTTAGCACCCGAACCAGAAGCAGCTTGGTATGTCATGGGTGAAGCCCACTCAACCAAGTCTTTTTCGAATAAGCCACCTAGTGCTAACAACATTAACGATACCGTGCAGTTTCCGCCTACGAAAGTGCGAATGCCGCTTTCTACGCCAGCGTCAATTTCTTTACGGTTTACAGGGTCTAAAATAATGACCGCATCGTCTTTCATGCGAAGCGCTGACGCTGCGTCTATCCAGTATCCATTCCAGCCAGTATCGCGCAATGAAGAGTACACTTCTTTGGTGTAGTCACCGCCTTGGCAGGTAATAATAATATCTTGCTTAGCTAACGCTTGAATATCAAAGGCGTCTTCTAGTACACCTGCGTTAGCACCGGCAAAGTCTGGCGCTGGAAGGCCTTTTTGAGAAGTGGTAAAAAATGTGGGTTCAATGTGCGCGAAATCTTGCTCTTCTTGCATGCGCTGCATTAACACTGAGCCAACCATACCGCGCCAGCCCACTAAACCTACTTTTTGTTGAGACATTAACTTGAGAACCCTATAAAACTAAACTGTGTATTCATGTTGAACTAGCGGTGATATCGCCCTGCCAACCCTATACCTGTCGCATTTTCATTATTATGCCTGCAGTCTATAAACAATTTAAAACGCTGGCTAGCGGGTTTTTAGAAATATTACGTTATAGATATAAGTGAATCACATTTGGTTAGTACATTATCAATTTTTTATTGAAACTAATTCTTAAAATGCTTAATTATCATTCATGTTCGAGGAAGGTAATCTTGGTTCAACAGTTTTTCAGACCCTAGCAGCATAAATGAGTACCGAGTCAAACGCGCCTAATTTTGCGAAAATTAACAACGGCTTTCGCAATGTCTTTAACAATGGTCGTATGTCGATAGGCTTAGTTGTGCCAATCGAGTCTTATCCATATGGGCCTGTCCCTACTATGCAAGACCATATAGAAAGAGTGAAGCTTGCAGAAGGCTTGGGCTTTAAAGCTGTGTGGATAAGAGACGTTTTATTCAATGTGCCAACATTTGGCGATGCAGGGCAAGTATACGACCCTTTTGTTTATCTAGGCATGCTTGCAGGACTGACGAAAGCCATTACGCTTGGCGTAGCATCTTTGGTACTTCCTCAGCGCCATGCCGCACAAGTTGCTAAGGCTGCTGCGAGTATCGACGTACTCAGCGGCGGACGTCTAGTGTTAGGGGTGGACTCTGGAGACAGACCTGAAGAATACCCGGCTATTAACCTAGGGTTTGATGACCGAGGCGAACGCTTTCGTGAAAGCGTGGAATATATAAAACGTATGATGCAAGGGTATGGCCAAATTAACAATAGCTTTGGGCATGTGAATGGAACCTTGGACTTACTGCCCAAGCCCCATGGTGAACGCTTTCCAATGATGATCACAGGGGGCTCTCAACAATCACCGAACTGGGGGGCAGAGCACCTAGACGGGTTAATTACGTACCCCAGAAGCCCTAAAATTCAAGCTCACGTGGTTGATAGTTATCGCTCACGTGTGAATACCTTTACCAAACGAAGTAAGCCGGTGATGCAACCGCTCTATATTGATATAGACGCAAACGATAATTCTCCGGTATCACCAATTCATTTGGGTGTGCGCTGCGGAATAAACCGTTTATTAGATTACCTTTTAGTATTGCGTGACAGTGGCGTTAACCACGTTGCACTCAACCTTAGGTTTAATCGCACTCCGGTTGAAGAAACTTTACAAAAACTGTCGGAAATGGTGTTACCGCATTTCCATTCTGACGAATTTAGTCATCAAGCTATTTTGCAAAAAGAGGGAATGAACGGATGAAAACAATATTAGTGACAGGCGCGACCGACGGCATTGGTCTTGAAACCGTCAAATTGTTAGCTCACGAAGGGCATAATTTGATCATTCACGGAAGAAGTGCTGATAAATTAAAGCGTGTAGAGCAAATGTTAGGTGCCGATTACCCTGCAATAAAGGTGACAGGGTTCGTGGCAGATTTAAGCGACTTTAAAGCAGTAGATAATTTTGCAACTCATGTGGCAGACGCTTTTTCAGCGATTGACGTTATCATTAATAATGCTGGTGTGTTTCACTCTCCCTCAATTGAAACAAGCGCTGGCTTAGACGTACGCTTCATGGTGAATACGATTGCGCCGTTCATCATTACTAAACGTTTGTTGCCACTTTTGCCAAGTGATGGCCGAGTAGTTAACGTGTCATCTGCGGCACAAGCCCCCGTAAACTTTGACCTGCTAAGCCAAGGCCCTTCTATGAGTGACGGCATGGCATACGCACAAAGCAAGCTTGCTATTACCATGTGGACGCGCTTTTTTGCCGAAAAATACGAGGCAACAGGGCCATTGTTTGTGTCTGTTAACCCTAAATCTTTGCTTGGAAGTAAAATGGTGAAAGAAGCTTATGGTGTAGCCGGTGGTGATTTAGCAATAGGTGCGACGATATTTGTGGAAGCTGCCGTTAGTGATAGGTTTGCTAACGTAAAAGGTGAATATTTCGATAATGATAACAATCAGTTTGCGCCTGCGCATCCATTTGGTGAAAACCCAGCAAATAGAGAGCAATTGGTTAATGTGATTGAAGCTATTGTCGCCAGCCACTTAAGTTAATATTTTTCAAAATTATCATGTTTATGTAGAACACATCAGGTCACCTGGTGTGTTTTGCCTATTCGGCACTATTTCTCTTTTTCAATCACGCCCTTATTCTCATCCTTATTAACGCTTGCCTTGCGAGTCTGTAAAATATTCCTACTTGGATACGTAATTAAAACGCCTAGGTAGCACGAACTTTATGCAGCTTCCTATTAATGCACCCAAATGCCCAATGCGCCATTTTCAACAAGGCGGCCATATGGCAATACAAAAGCCTAAAGGGCGCGCCAACTACGAACCAAATTCGTGGGATGCCGATGAAAATAACCCTCGTGCGTGTCCAGAAACGGGTTTCCAATCACATGCAGAGCCTATGGAAGGCAGTAAAACACGCTACCGTTCAGAAACCTTTGCAGACCATTACAGCCAAGCGCGACAGTTTTATATCAGTCAGACTGGGAAAGAACAAAAACATATGCGCGACGCATTTAACGCTTTTACTCTAATCGAGACGGGCCCTAGTTATCAACCTGAGGGGGGCGCTTTATAGGCGTTTCCCCCTATACCCAAGCAAAATTTCCCGTGCTAAGTTGGGTTTTTAATTTAGAATAGCAAAAAGGCTCGTGAGCTTTACTTTGCGAGTTGCGCATTATGTAAATAGCATTTGCGGTAAAAAAGTAGCAGGGCTCTATGAAATTTATAAGAGCGTAATTTCAGACGTCTTCTATAGTGAAGCACATTATTAACCATCGCGATGCCAGAGGAAAATATGCAGTACGATTCACATCAAAAGTTTTCACCTACCACTTTATTTCTACATTGGCTTGTTGGCTTAATCATTATTGGCATGCTGGCTTCTGGCGTCTATATGGTAGAGGAAAATGCCTATTGGGTATTTTCATGGCATAAATCTTTTGGCTTTATTGTGCTATTCCTTGCATTAGCCAGGGTGGCGTGGCGAATGAAGAATGGTTGGCCTACAGCGGCAGGGGATTACTCTGCGTTAGTGCATGGCGTAGCTAAAGTGATTCATTGGGTACTTATTCTTAGCACGCTGCTAATGCCGATATCTGGGCTTATGACCTCGGTTCTGGGGGGGCACGGTTTATCTGTGTTTGGATTAGAGGTGTTCGCTCAAAATTTCAGTGTAGAAGATCCTGAAAAAACATTGCCAATAAACTATGAGCTTTCGAAAGTTGGCGGCACTGTGCATCATTATTTAGGCTATGTACTCATTGGTGCTGTACTGCTTCACATTGCAGGCGCGTTAAAGCATCATGTTATGGACAAAGATGGCACGTTACGACGTATGCTGGGCAAGAGCATTTCGTGATTAAAGCCCAAGATTAATGCCTTCGAATAGGCAATAAAACCTAATAGAGATTATTTAGTTATTTAAAAACCACAGTTTACTTACTGTGGTTTTTTTATGACTTTTCTATTAAAGACCCGCTTCTCGCAACGCCTTATCCCAGTAGGGTTCACCACTGTATCGCTCCTTTAAAAAGTCGATAAAGGCGCGCACTTTGGGCGCCAATAAACGGTTGCTTGGATATACTGCCCACAGTGCACATTCAGCAGTTAATGGATAATCTTTTAAGACTTGAATCAATTGACCACTTTTAAGATACGGGTAGCTACACCACGTGGCGGTGAGGGTTAAGCCATTGCCACCAATGGCTGCGTCGCGCACCGCTTCACCATTATCCATACGAATTCGCGTTTTAGGTTTTATCGATACTACGCCCTGCGGTGTGTTGAATTCCCATGTTTCTAAACCCATAAGATTTACCGCAGCATGTTGAGGTATGTCTTGTGGGGTTTTCGGCGCACCATATTTCTTAATATAGTCTGGTGACGCTACAATAATTCGCTTGTCATCAGCCAGTTTCCTAGCGTGTAGATTAGAGTCTTTTAGCACCGCGTCACGAATTGCTACATCAAACCCGCCTTCTATCAAATCCAAAATACTGTCGCTGAATCGAAAGTCGATATTTAACTGAGGGTAAGATGCTAAGAATTCTTCCATAGCAGGTACTAAGTGTAGGCGACCAAAAGAGGCTGGAGCGGTTACTCGCAATGTGCCCTGTGGCGTTTGTGAGCCAACGCCAACGGCAGCTTGAGCGACCTCAATACTAGATAACACTTCTTCCGCATGAGGTAAAAATAGTTTTCCTTCATCGGTTAACGACACTTTTCGCGTGGTTCGGTGAATAAGTCGCACGCCCAAATTTTCTTCCAATTTATTAATGTGAGCGCTGGCCACAGCCGGTGAAACATTCAGTTCACGCCCAGCAACACTGATGTTATTGGTATTGGCGATACGTACAAAAAGCTTAAGGTGGTCGATGTTCATCATTGATTATCAATAAAATCTAAAAACTGTATGTGGTTATAACCCAATTATCATATGTATGGCTAGTGTCTATTATAACCCTCGAACTTAACGCAACGAGGTGAACTCTCATGAAAGCAATGGTTATTAACGAATTTGGTGGTCCTGAAGTATTTACTGCGGCTGAAGTAGACGCGCCGCAGCTTAAAGTTGGTCACGTGATTGTGCGTATTGCCGCAACCAGCGTGAACACAGTAGACACCATGATACGAGAAATGGGTCAAGACCTACCATTTGCTCCCGAACTGCCTGGAGGTGTATTAGGGATGGACTTTGCCGGTACGATTGAAGCCGTTGGTGAAGGCGTAGATAATTTTAGCGTTGGTGATGAAGTTTATGGGTGTGCGGGTGGCCTAGCCGACTTGCAAGGCTCGCTGGCTGAATTAATGTTAGCCGACGTTCGTCTTATTGCGCCTAAGCCCAAATCGTTGTCGATGCGTGAAGCCGCAGCTTTACCTTTGGTGGGGATCACCGCTTATGAGGGACTAACCCGCGCACAAACTGCAAAAGATCAAACCGTGTTGGTCCATGGCGGCGCTGGCGGTGTGGGTCACCTTGCTATCCAAATGGCCCGTTACTTTGGTGGATCAGTTTTTGCTACAGGTGGTTCCGACGAGCAAGCCGCCCTTATTGAGAAACTCGGTGCTACTTATATTGATTTTCGCTCAGAAAAACTGGCTGATTATGTTGCTAAGCATACTGGTGGCGCTGGTTTCGATGTGATTTATGACTCTGTGGGTGGCGGTAACCTCCCTAACTCGTTTGAAGCTGCAAAGTTATGTGGTCAAGTAGCGACGACCGTGTCGTTTATTGAAACAGATTTAACCCCAGTGCACTTCAAAGGTTTGAGTTTGCATGTTGTATTCATGCTGATCCCTATGATCCACAACTACAAGCGTGAAAGTCATGGCGCTATATTACGCGCTATTACCGACATTGTTGATGTAGGCGCATTAACCCCCGTCTTGGATAGCGAAGTGTTTACCCTTGAGCAAGCAGGTGATGCTCATGCGCGCTTAGCAAGCGGCAAAGCCATGGGCAAAATTGTTATCGATGTCGCCTCTTAAATTTTCGTGCACAGGTTCTTGTATAAGTTTTTGAACAAGCTCTTGAATATGTTTTTGAAATAACGACTTGTGCTAACTTTTAAATTTGTACTATTTACTTTCCCAAAGCGCTTTCCCTTTGCGCACTTTTCCCCTTGGCGTTTGCAGTTTGCTCGCCAAGGGGCTTTTATTTTTCCTCTCGTCTTTAATTAATCGTCACTATCCTTACCTTTATACTCATCAATAGATCATATTTACTTATGTTCATATGTTGCGTTGCGAGTTTTTTAGCGCTATTGGTATTTTATACTCGCAACTATTGTCACTTGCTAATCAGGAAGGAAATCTTATGAAAGTAATGCGTTTGAAAGACAACAGTGAAGGCTTAGCATCACTTTACTGCGCAGACGAAGCAGAGCCAACCGTCGTCGGCAATGATGAAATTAAAGTAAGGATCCACGCTAGCTCTCTAAATTATCATGATTATAGCGTAGCGACGGGCGCTATTCCCACTGAGGGCGACCGCATCCCTATGTCTGACGGCGCTGGCGTAGTGGTAGAAGTTGGGGAAGGCGTTACACAATTTTTCCCAGGAGATCATGTGGTTTCTACCTTTTTTCCTGACTGGTTAAGTGGCGCACCTACAGTAGGTGATTTTAGTCGCACACCCGGCGACGGTATTGACGGCTACGCCAGAGAAGTCGTGGTAAAACCGCAGCAGTGGTTTACTAAAGCACCTACAGGGTGGTCTCATGAAGAAGCCGCTACTATCACTACGGCAGGGCTGACCGCATGGCGGGCTTTAGTTGTGGAAGGTAACTTGAAGGCGGGCGACACGGTTCTATTGTTAGGTACTGGTGGTGTTTCTATATATGCGCTTCAAATAGCCAAAGCAATGGGAGCGAAAGTGGCTATAACCTCAAGCTCTGATGAAAAGTTAGAGAAAGCTAAAGCCCTAGGTGCAGATTTTACGGTTAATTATAAAACAGACGAAAAGTGGGGGAAAACCGTTGCCAAGTGGACCGGCGGGAAAGGAGTCGATCACGTAGTAGAAGTGGGCGGCCCTGCCACATTAGGGCAATCTATTCATGCATGTAGAGTAGGGGGAAGTATTGTACTTATTGGGGTATTAACCGGTATTAAAGGTGATATTCCAACGGCTACTCTTATGCGAAAACAAATTAGGTTAACTGGGGTTATTGTGGGTAGCAATAAAGAGCAATGTGACTTTGTTAGTGCCTTGGAGTGTTTGGATTTTAAACCTGTGGTTGATACTACATTTGCCCTTGAAAGGCTATCGGATGCGTTTGCTTTCGAGGAATCGGGTAAACACTTTGGCAAAATTTGCGTTAGCCTTTGATCCAAAATTTGAGGGCAGCAATATTGAACGCAGTGCCCTTATAAAGGAATATAAGAATCGCTAAGGTTAACATAAAAGGAATACCATGAGCTTGTCCCATATCATGTCAACGCGTGTGGTCAGTGTACACATGGATGATAGCCTAGAATTGATACAAACTTTGTTCGCCGAAACGGGGTTTCATCATTTGGTGGTAGTGCATCAGAATCAACTGCAAGGCATCATTTCAGACCGCGACGTATTAAAGGCCACCAGCCCTTTTGCCAATACGGTTAATGAGCGTTTTCGTGACCGAGCGACACTGGAAAAAAAAGCGCATCAGATTATGACGCGAAACGTGTTAACCCTTTCTGCTAGCGATTCTATTGTTAGCGCAATTTCCTTGTTCAATGAAAATAAGATTTCCTGCATCCCCATCATTGATGAGAAACGATGCCCAATTGGGATAGTATCTTGGCGAGATGTGATGCGCTTTATGGAAGCGAGGGTGAATGCTAAGAAAGGTTAATCTGCTAATTAAGGGGGGAGCCGAAAAGACAAATTAGCGACGTTTACATGAATAAAGAAGGTGCGTTTATACGCACCTTCTTTGTTGGTTAGCTTGCCATATGTAAACTAACTGGTTTTTCGATAACTCACTCTAAATAAGATGCTATACAGTACAGGAACGGCGATAAGCGTGAGAATGGTGGCAAAGGTTAATCCGCCCATAATCGTAACTGCCATGTCGGCAAAGAAGGCATCGAATAACAGGGGTGCCATACCTAAAATGGTGGTTAATGCGGCCAGCGTTACAGGACGTAAACGGCTTAATGTCGCTTCCACTATCGCTTTTTTGATTTCTAGCCCTTCTTCAATTTGTAGGTCTATTTCTTCGATAAGTACAATGGCATTTTTAATTAACATGCCGAATAAACTTAAAAACCCAAGAAGTGACATAAAGCCAAATGGCATATTGGTAGACAGAAGGCCTGTTACTACCCCGACAATAGCCATAGGTACCACTAACCAAATGATTAGCGGCTGACGAGCGTGGCCAAATAACAGTACAGAGATAATGAACATCACTAAGAAACCCACAGGTAAGCCTGCACCAAGTGCAGCTTGAGCATCGCTAGAGCTTTCAAATTCGCCGCCCCATTCAAGAGCATAACCGGCAGGAATGTCCATCGCTTCAATTTGAGGGCGAATACGCGCAAATGCTTTCGCGGCAGTTTCATTGTCGCCAGGCTCAGCTTCTACCGTGATGGTACGCAATCTATCTTTTCTATGAATGCGAAGCTCTTCGGTCACAATATCTAAACCGCTTGATACTTGCGTAAAAGGTACGTACTGACGTTGCTGAGACGACCATACTTGGCTCTCTCGAACTGATTGAATGGCAGTGTCATCGGGATGCCCCATTTTTGCCACAATACTGTAGGCATAGTCTCCGTCTTGCACACTGCCTAAGCGCAAGCCACTACTAGCATATTGCACGGTTTGACTGAAATCTGAATGAGACACGCCTGCAATTCCCGCATTGTAATTATCGTACTGGGTATTGATGGCGACACCTTTTTCACGCCAGTTATGTCGAACATCTTTGATATTGCTGTCAGCTAACATCATGCCTTTCGCTTCTTCGGCGAGGGTTCGTAAAACTTCTGCATCAGGGCCTGAGAATCGTGCTTCAAGTTTAGCGCCAGAACCTGGGCCAAACTGCATACGTTCTTGGTAGAAGTTAGCATCAAGGTCGATATTGTTGAGTAAGCCGGAAAGCTTTTCTTGAACGGCAGGAATATTCTCTAACTCATTAACCCGTACCATGAAAAAGCCGTAGTTTTCATTGGCACTTTTGGGTGCGTAAGTTAGCGTAAAGCGGTCTGCACCTTGACCAATAATGGTGGTGACTGCCGTTACATTTTCTTGCGCTAAAATACGTTGCTCAGCTTCTTTAATGATTTTTTCGGTAGCCCGAATATCACGGTCTTGAGGGCCCCAATAATGTACAAAGAAAAGCGGGGCGTTTGAGGGTGGGAAAAAGCCTTGTTTTACCATACCGAAACTGCCATAAGCTACTACGGTAATGACCATTAGCATAGCAATGGTCACCCATCGTAATTTCAATGCCCCGGTGAGTGTTTTGGTGAACCAGCGCTGCAGCAGGGTAGGTTCATCGCCATCGGTTTGCTTCACGCCTTTGCGAAAAACTAACTCGCCAAGCACTGGCACTAAAGTAACGGCTAGCACCCAGCTCATCATTAAAGAAACTAATACAACGGCAAATAAGGAATACAAGAATTCACCGGTGGCATCATCAGATAAACCAATTCCAGA
Source organism: Alteromonas sp. 38 (assembly GCF_902506055.1). NCBI lineage: Bacteria > Pseudomonadati > Pseudomonadota > Gammaproteobacteria > Alteromonadales > Alteromonadaceae > Alteromonas > Alteromonas sp. 38. Next base: position 2,651,736 of record NZ_LR733300.1, on the reverse strand, counting down.
GAAGGCCGCGATACCTATTACTGTTGCGCCTAATAAAGGCCACTGCGTTCGTTTCACAATAAAGCTTGCTGCATCTTTGGCCGACGCGCCGGTAGCCATTCGAAGCATCATGCCTTCGGCAACGACAATGGCGTTATCTACCAACATTCCCATGGCGATAACCATAGCGCCAAGAGAGATACGCTGAAGCTGAATATCCATTAGCCACATGATAAGAATAGTGCCAAGCACGGTAACTAATAGCACCGCGCCCACTACTACGCCAGAGCGCCAACCCATGAATAGGCACAGCGTCAGGGTCACAACGACTACCGACATCACTAGGTTTGCAATAAAGCCATCGACCGATTCGTCAACTACCGCAGCTTGGTCGTAAATCGGGGTAAGGGTAATACCCACAGGAAGGGTATTAAGTAGATGATCCACTTTAGCATTTACCCGAGTGCCTACATCAACAATGTTCACGTTAGACAGCGCTGAAACCGACACAGTTAATGCTTCTTCACCGTTATAACGAATAAGCTGAGACTGAATATCAGCAGGCTCTAACTTGAGGGTGGCTACATCGGAAACGCGAATAGAGCGATTGGTACCAGGAATAACTAACGAAAGGTTAGATATTTCTTTAATTTTATCTGGTGCCCGTTCTACGATTAACCGCACATTCTTTTCGTCTACCAATACTCTGCCGCCGTTAAAAGGGCGCAAGTTGTCTTCAAACAGCGAGGTTAGATCAGGAAAGGATATACCTAATCCGGCAAGCTGATAAGGATTCACGTAGGCAACTATCTGTTCGGTTTGCACACCACTTACAGTGACCTTCGCAACGCCTTCTGTCGTTAACAGGTCTCTTCGAATTAAGCGCGCAAATTCCCGTAACTCACTGGTGGTAAAATCGGGGGCACTTAGGGCGTAATATAGCCCGTAAACATCACCAAAATCATCGAAAACCACAGGGTCTTTTGCACCGGTCGGTAAGGATGTAGCGGCATCTCGTAAGCGCTTCCTAAGTTCATCCCAAATTTGAGGAAGCTCGTTACTGTCATAGTTGCTTTTAACTTCAACGGTAATTTCAGACAAGGCTGGCGAAGAAATTGATGTCAGCTTTTTAAGCTGCGGCATTTGCTGGATAGCAATTTCAAGAGGTTCGGTAATTTCCCGTTCCACTTTCTCTGCGCCGGCGCCAGAGTAGCTGGTGTAAACCTTCACCTGTTTAATCGTGAATTCGGGGTCTTCCAAACGACCAATATTGGTCATTGCGATAATACCGCCTAACAGTAGTATCACTACCATTAGCCATACATTTACGGGTTTATCAATTGAATAACGAGCGATATCCATAACTTACTTCTCTCCCTCGTAAGGAAGCACTTTCATGTCAGCTCGCATTTTGGTTGCGCCTGCTGCAACTACCTTTTCACCCAGCGCCAACGAACCACTTAATACCGCGAAATCTTCGTGAATGTGTTCAACAGTAACGCTAACTTTGTTCACTAATTTACTGCTTTCGTTATAAACCCAAACTCCAAAACCAGAGGCTTTGTCACCTACTAACGATTGTACTGGAACAACAACACCGTCGGGAAATGGTGAACCTTGCAAGCTCACTTTCACTACGGCACGCGCACCTGGCGTAAGAGGTAAATCTGCGCGGGGCTCCATGGCAAAAACGACTTCGTAAGTTTGCGATACAGGGTCGGGCTGAGTGTTGTGCTCTACATAGTTAACTGGGTACCACTGGGTTTCTTCAGTCGTTAAGGATGCACTAGCTTGCTCTATTCCACGATTTAGGTTCGCGGTGAGTAGCCTTTCAGGCACGTTAATATTGAAGTAAATTTTAGAGACATCTTGTAAGCGAGCAATAGGTGTTCCCGCGGCAACAAAGCTATTATTTTCAACAAGACGCTGAGACACCTTGGCATCGAAAGGTGCATATAATTGGGTGTAACTTAAATCCTGCTTCGCCGTTTTTAGCTCTATTTCAGCTAATTCGTAGGTGGTTTTTGCAGTATCAAGGGTACTTTGCGCGACCAGTTTCTGCGCATACATTTTTTCAATACGATCTAATTCGCGTTTGGATTGTTCCAAGCGAGTGCGCTGTTCGTCAACACGGCGCTCAAAAGGTTGTCTGTCAATTGTGGCTAACAGCTTGCCTTCTTCAATATCGCTACCTGTAGTTAAATCGGTTTGAACTAACCTTCCTGATACTTCAAAACTAAGATCTACCGTTTTTACTGCAGAAACGACTGCCGGAAAAGTAAATTCGTCAAATGCAGGAACAGTGCTCACCTCAGCGAGTTTCACATAGCGAGGGGCGACAGTTTGCTCTTGTGTATCATCTTCTGATGTACAACCAGCAAGGGTGAGAACAGACAGGGCAGTAAACGCAACAAGGTGACGAATTCGCGAAATAGACATAGGAAATTTTCGATCCGTATTTGTGGTGAATACAGTATAGACGACTATACTCACCTATAATTAAAGTACACTGTGCGGTGCATTTTAGAGATCATCCATTGAAAAGTAAACTGTGCAGTGTAAAATGACCGCATATTATTTTTAGACAGTAAAATTATGACTAGCACTACACGTACCCGAAGTGATGTTAAGCGAGATGCCATTATACAAGCAGCAAAGCAAGCATTTCAGGAATTTGGCGTTAACGGAACCAGCATGGATAAGCTGGCTGAGCTAGCGAACGTGTCTAAAAGAACAGTGTACAATCATTTCTCAGCAAAGGAAGAGCTGGTCATGCACCTAATTAAAGAGCAGTGGCAATCAGCCCTTGTTGATATAGGTGCGCCTTATGATCCCCAGGCCTTGTTGGCTGACCAACTCACCGACCTGATAATGGCTGACATCAATTTTATGAGCGGGGATGAACACTTAGAGTTGGCCCGCGTTGCTATTGGCCACTTTTTTTATGAACCCACTCGATTGAAAGATGAAGTTGCCCAACTTCAAGCCCAAGAAAAAGCGATGCATAGGTGGTTAAAAGCCGCCAAAAAAGACAACCGTATGGTTTTTGATGACATTGAGCAGGTGGTTGAAGAGATGGATAGCCTTATAAAAGGGCAATGCTTTTGGCCACAACTGTTTAAGTTAGAAGATCCGCTTACTGAAGCGCGGAAGTTGCAAATTGCAAAAGGCGTGACTGCACTAATACTGTGTCGTTATGGCGTGAATGCACCTCACCGCACGACATAAATTTACGGCAACATGTGTTGATACCGCCGTTTGCAACATGGCGGTATCTGCATACTGATTTTACACTTGCGGGTAGGGAAGCCCAACATATTGGGTCGCAATGACCTCTTGCCCTGCTTTGTTGGTCAAAAAGAAGTCGAGCTCAGATTTCATAAAGCGCTCAAAGGTTTTTTGATCTAAATTATTGGCGGTGCCCGCATCGTCTTTAAAGTCGTGCAGCATGTTACTCATCCACCATGAAAAGCGTTCAGCTTGCCAAACCCGGTTAAGCGCCAATTCTGAGTAGCCTTGTACTGCGCTTGGCTCGCCATCATTATAAACTTTACATAACAATCGATACAAAATTGATACGTCAGAAGCAGCCAAATTTAGGCCTTTAGCACCGGTTGGAGGCACAATGTGCGCCGCATCACCCACTAAAAACAAGTTACCTAACTGCATTGGCTCACACACGAAGCTGCGAAGCGGTGCGATACTTTTTTCTATGCTCGGGCCGGTAACAAGTTTCCTCGCGGTATCAGCAGGCAGGCGCTTTTTAAACTCATCCCAAAACTTATCGTCACTCCAATCTTCAACTTTGTCAGTTAGCGGCACTTGAATGTAATAGCGAGAACGGGTGCTAGAGCGTTGGCTGGCCAACGCAAAGCCTCTGTCTGTTTTACAATAAATAAGCTCATCGCTGACGGGAGGGGTGTCACTCAATAAACCTAACCAACCAAAAGGATATACTCGTTCGAACTCAGTTCGCTTTTCTTCTGGAATGGTTTTGCGTGACACCCCATGAAAACCATCGCAGCCTGCAATATAATCGCAGTCAAGTAGGTAGCTTTCTCCCTCGTGCTCAAAAGTCACGGAAGGAGAGGCGCTATCAACATCATTTAACACGACGTTCGTTGAGGAATAATATGTGGAAGCCCCGTTCTCTTTTCGTGCAACCATTAAGTCGCGCGTGACTTCAGTTTGCCCATAACACATGACCGTTTTGCCACCTGTGAGCTCATTAAGATCGATGCGATAAGAGGTGCCATAGTAGCTAATAGCGAACCCATCATGGACATGACCTTCTTCATCCATTCGGTCACTTACATCTGCTTCTCGTAACAAGTCAACTAAGCCTTGCTCAAGTATACCCGCTCGAATTCGGCCTAATACATAATCGGGGGATACGCGTTCGATGATAATATTATCAATCCCTTTTTTGGCTAAGAGTTGACCTAACAACAAGCCTGAAGGACCGGCTCCTATAATAGCGACTTTGGTTTTTATATTTAGCATCATCTTCTCGTGGTAACTCATTCAGTGTCGTTATCATTCACCAATTGATGGAAGTATGTAATTCAACTATGCAGCTGATTATTGTACTTTTGAATCATGTTAACTTAATGTGTTAATACGTAAATGATGAGCTTGTTGCCATGTTTAACCCTATTCCATTCTACGATTTATACGGCGAATCCTTTATCCGTAAAGAGGTTGGGCTTGCTCATGTCGAGGATATTGCATTTCGTAGTTGTGATCTTGAATGGCAAATTGCGCCGCATAGGCACGACAAGCTCTCGCAAGTCGTTTGTACTTTTGATAATACATGGGACGTACAGTTAGACGAAAAGTGTTACACATTAAGTGGTAATTGGCTGGTACTGATTCCGGCAGGGGCAGTGCATGGATTTAAGTTCGAACCCAACACCAAAGGCTTTGTTATTTCATTGAATCAAGACCTTCTAGAGAGCACGAGTATCGGCGAACAACAGTCAACATTGCCAGCGCTATTATGGACTCCCTCAGTTATCGAGTTTCGAGACAAGCTACAACTTAAGCGATTTACGACCTATGTAGAACTGTTAAGGGACGAGCTAAACAGTGGTGAAGCGGACCAAACGGCTGCGGTTAGTCATTTGGTTCAAATGCTGTTACTTATCATAAAACGACAACAGCACATTCACGCCGTTAGCGAAGGTGCTAGCGGCAGAGAGTCAAAAGTGCTACTTGGATTTAGACATCTAATTGAGCAACACTATAGGCAACACTTATCGGTGAAAACTTATGCCGAGCAATTACATGTTTCTGTTTCTACCCTCAATCGATTATGCCAAGGAAAGTTAAATGATTCGCCCAAGGCCATTATCCATCAGCGTTTAATTATTGAGGCCAAACGTCGTTTGGTTTACACCAGTCAAAGTGTTGACGAAATTTCCGCTTTTCTAGGGTTTAATGACCCAGCCTATTTCAGCCGTTTCTTCAAACAATTCGTTGGGCTCACCGCCAGTGCTTTTCGTCAACAAGGGAACAAATTTTAGTGTTGCGGTGAGCTACATCTCGTTACCAATTTCGATCAGGAAGTCTAAAAACACACGTGTTTTGCTTGGCAGCAGACGACGGCTTGGGTATACCAAAGACAGTACAGAGCGGTTCATGTAAAATTCGATGTCAGTACAAACATTCACTAATTCGCCGCTTTCTAGTTGTTTCTTACAGTACTGGATAGGAATAATAGCTACACCATTTCCGCCCGTAACGGCTTCTCGAACTGTAATTGGGTCGTTCACCTTAATGGTCTGGGTTTTCAAGTCCACAAGACGTTTTTGGCCATCAACACGAATAGGGAAGCGGGTATTAGCATAGCGAGTCTCACAAAACTGAACATGTTGTTGAAGTGTTTCCTCATGCTGGGATAAATCGTTCGCGGCGGCATATTCAGGGCTAGATATGCATATGAGGTGACTATCGTTCAGCTTACGGATAATAAGCTCAGAATTTTGTGGTGTACCAACGATAAGCGCGATATCAATGTTATCGCGGATGATATCAACCGGTAGGCTGGTGACAATGATCTCTAATTCTATTTCGGGGTATCGTCGTCGAAATTCGCCAAGGCGGGGTGCTAAAAACTCTCTGGTAAACGCCACTGGCATGGCTGCTACTAGTTTACCTTTTGGATACGTGGTTAACCCTGAAACCAGTGAATCGGCCTCTTTAACCTGCTCCATAATATTTAAACCCTGCTCATAAAATGCTTTACCATCTTCAGTAAGCCTCACATTTCGAGAGTTTCTTTCTAACAGTCGAATACCTAGCGCCAATTCTAACCGTGTAATAGCTTTACTCACATACGACTTGGACAAGCCTAAATGATCTGCGGCATGAGAAATGCCTTTCTGTTCCACTGCCGCTAAAAATAGCGGCAAATCATCTATTTTCCATTGCATGTCAATCTCCAGTGAGGGGGACACCCGTTTTACCTTGTTTGTTTCCATATGGAAACAGTTTGTTCTTATTTACTTAATTGTTTCCTTCTTTATTTGTTAATAAAGTGTGACTGCATACATTAATCAATTAAGTGAGTGAGGCATAAGACATAGCCAGTGGCTTTAAAAACCAATGTTGCTGACTTACTCATTTAGCGTTTTCGAAATCTCCTATACCGAGGTGAACTATGTCGGTTTGTTATACAGATATACCGCGTCCAGACGAGGCGGTAGTTGCTAAGTATCAGGGCGCAGAAGTGGCCACTGTGCATGAAGCCCAAGGCCGCAAAGGCTTATTAGCGGATTACATGCGTCCAATCTATAAACCCGCAAAAATTGCTGGCCCTGCGGTGACGTGCGAAGTCGCGCCAGGAGATAACTGGATGATTCATGTAGCGGTCGAGCAATGTCAGCCTGGTGACGTTTTAGTGGTTAAACCGACGAGCGCGAGTAGCGATGGTTTTTTTGGCGACTTATTGGCTACGTCATTGAAAGCACGCGGTGTACGTGGGCTCATTATTGAAGGTGGCGTGCGTGACACGGCAACGCTTACCGAAATGAACTTTCCGGTTTGGTCGAAAACTATTTTTTCTCAGGGCTGCGTGAAAGAAACCATTGCTAACGTTAACGTGCCGATCACCTGCGCCAATGCTTACATTCGCCCTGGTGATATGGTCGTGGCTGATGAAGATGGTGTCGTTGTGGTTAAACGGGAAGAGGCCAGTGAGGTATGGGGGAATGTTGAAAAACGCATGTCTAACGAAGAAGCCAAAAGAATACGTTTTGAAAACGGTGAATTAGGGTTAGACATTTACAACATGCGAGAGCGCCTTGCCAATAAAGGCTTAGTTTACGCTAAGTATGAAGATAAATGAAAATGCAGGTAAACCCCAATAAGAACGGCAAGGTACAACACGCTGTTCCGTGCTGTCTATTTCGAGGCGGCACATCCAAGGGGCTATATTTTCTTGCTGAAGATTTACCTCAAAACGCTGATGAGCGCGATCAGGTTCTATTGCGTTTGATGGGGTCGCCTGACCCTCGCCAAATCGATGGTTTAGGTGGCGCACATCCCCTTACCAGTAAAGTCGCTATTGTGAGTAAATCAGAGCGCGACGATGCAGATGTAGATTACCTTTTTGTGCAAGTCGTCGTAGATAAGGCGCAAGTCAGTACGGCGCAAAATTGCGGCAATATTCTGGCTGGAGTTGGCCCTTTCGCAATTGAAAAAGGCTTGGTACCTAGCAGCGTTAGCCATACTGACGTGCGAATTCATATGCTTAATACCGGTGCAAATGCTACTGCGCGAGTAGAAACCCCGGGGGGCATGGTTAATTACCAAGGTAACGCACAAATAGATGGCGTGCCTGGCAGCGCAGCACCTATCTTTCTCGATTTTTTAAATATTGCGGGTTCAAGCTGCAAAAAAATGTTCCCCACCGGAAACGCCCAAGATGTGATTTTAGATGTACCGGTAACATGCATAGACAACGGCATGCCAGTAGTTCTGATTAACGCACAGTCATTCGGGTTAACCGGTGCAGAGTTACCTAGCGAGCTTGAAGCAAACGAAGCATTAAAAGCTAACGTTGAGGCTATTCGTTTAGAGGCCGGTAAGCTAATGAACTTAGGTGAAGTGAGTAACAAAACGGTGCCTAAAATGAGCCTGATTTCACCTGCGTTACAAGGCGGGTTAATCAATACCCGTACCTTTATTCCTCATCGAGTTCACGATGCAATTGGCGTGTTGGGCTCAGTGAGCGTTGCGACGGCCTGTGTATTAAGCGGCACAGTAGCAAACGAGCTAATTCAGAAAAGCTTTGATGACAGCGCTATGGCTATTGAAGTTGAGCATCCGACAGGCCAGTTTACCGTCGAAATGGAAGTTTCTGGTAGCCACGATATTAGCCAGTTTTATGTAAAGCGTGCTGCCTTATTACGCACTGCGCGTTTGTTAATGCGCGGCGAGGCAATGCTGTCGTGTGAATAATAACGAGCACAAATTAACCCATTAACTTTTACTGTTGCCCGTTACGTCGTTGGTATGTTGATGAACAAGCAACAGGTGAACTTAGGATAACAACATGATCATAGATTGCCACGGTCACTACACTACCGCACCCGAACCCCTACAGCTATTTCGCGAAGCGCAAATAGCTGCTTTTAAGGCAGGTAAAGCCTTGCCAGAAGTTCCCTATATTAGTGACGATCAAATTCGCGACAGTATCGAGAAAAACCAAATTAAGTTGCTAGACGAGCGTGGTTTGGATATGACCATATTCTCACCTCGTGCTTCAGCAATGGCACATCATGTCGGTGATGAGACCGTATCAAAGCAATGGACCAGTGTGTGTAATGACCTAATAGCAAGGGTAGTTGAGTTATATCCAGAGCGCTTTATAGGTGTGTGTCAGCTACCCCAGTCTGTGGGTGTACCGATTAAAAATTCGATTCAAGAGCTGGAGCGTTGTGTAAAAGAAAAAGGGTTTGTTGGATGCAACCTAAATCCAGACCCATCAGGGGGGCATTGGAATTCTGCGCCTTTAACTGACCCAAGTTGGTATCCATTCTACGAAAAAATGGTAGAGCTTGATGTGCCGGCCATGATCCACGTATCAGGTTCATGTAACGCCAATTTTCATGCCACAGGTGCCCACTATATGAATGCTGATACCACCGCATTTATGCAGTTCTTAGAAGGTAACTTGTTCAAAGATTTTCCAACGTTACGATTCATTATACCTCATGGGGGCGGCGCAGTTCCTTATCACTGGGGACGCTATCGAGGCTTGGCCGATATGCTTAAGCAACCGCCGCTTCGCGAACATGTAATGAAAAATGTCTTTTTTGACACCTGCGTTTATCACCAGCCAGGTATCGATTTGTTGTTCGACGTGATTGATATCGACAACATTTTGTTTGGGTCTGAAATGATTGGTGCCGTTCGCGGTATTGATCCAGAAACCGGTAACTATTTTGATGATACGAAGCGCTATGTAGATTCGATAGCGTTGTCAGAGGTAGATAGACAAAAGGTGTATTCAGGAAATGCTCGCCGAGTTTATCCCGCGCTAGGTAAAAAATTAGAGGCGATGGGGTTATGAGTGCATTTACCAAAGATGCGGATTGGTTAGATTGGCATCCATCACCTTCAAAACCTACATATATGGTGCCAGCCGGCGCCGTGGATGCCCACTGCCATGTATTTGGTCCCGGCGATAAATTTCCGTTTGCACCGCAGCGAAAATACACCCCTTGTGATGCTTCTAAACATCAACTTTGGGCACTACGCGATTATCTCGGTTTTAGTCGAAATATATTGGTACAAGCTACCTGTCACGGGGCAGACAATCGCGCTTTGGTTGATGCGCTTAATACATCAGAAGGGCTAGCTAGAGGTGTGGCTACTGTCACTGAAACGGTTACCGATGCTGAACTTGATGCGCTCCACCAGGCCGGGGTTAGAGGTGTTCGTTTTAACTTCGTGAAGCGCCTTGTTGACGCATTGCCTTTTGATTCCCTAAAGCGCATTGCGGCAAGAATTAAAGAGCTAGATTGGCATATTGTCATTTATTTTGAAGGGCAAGAGCTTCCAGAGCTTTATGAGTTCTTCACTAATTTGCCAACCACGGTAGTGGTTGACCACATGGGCAGACCTGATGTCACTAAACCTTTAGATGGTCCTGAATTCGCCTTGTTCTTGAAGCTAATGCGTGAAAATGAAAACTTTTGGTCGAAAGTCAGTTGTCCAGAACGTTTATCTGTTGAAGGCCCGTCAAAGCATTATTTAGATGTAGTGCCTTTTGCACGCACCGTGGTAGAGCAATTTTCAGACCGCGTGTTGTGGGGGACAGACTGGCCTCATCCAAATATGAAAACCCATACGCCTGATGACGGCATGCTGGTGGATATGCTGCCTTTAATTGCACCAACAGACTCGTTACAGCAAAAGCTACTTGTCGAAAACCCCATGCGCCTGTATTGGCCTGAACAGGTTAAATAGAGTTGAGGAAGCAATAATGTCTTTAGATAAGTCTTATCAAAAAATCCCAGGAACCACCATTTTTGATGCAGAAATGGGCAGACGAGGTTATCACCTCAACCAATTTTGTATGTCGTTAATGAAAGCAGAAAACCGCGCACGGTTTAAAGCTTGTGAGCGTCAGTATTTGGATACATGGGATATGAGCGAAGAACAAAAGGAAAGTGTGCTAGCAAGAGATTACAACCGAATGATGGCTACAGGGGGCAATATTTATTTCCTTGCAAAGATATTCTCATGTGACGGGCTCAGCTTTCAGTTTGCGGCAGCAAGTATGACTGGTATGAGCCAACCAGACTATGCACAAATGATGTTAAACGGTGGTAGGACACCTACTGGCAATATGTATAAGGAAAATAATAATGGCTAAGATTACCGCCGGCGTTGCTACGTCGCACGTTCCCGCTATTGGCGCAGCCATTGATAATGGTAAAACCAACGATCCTTATTGGAAGCCCTTGTTTGCAGGCTATGATTTTGGGAAAGAATGGATACAACAGAGCAAGCCAGATGTCGTCATTCTGGTTTACAACGACCATGCCTCTGCATTCGATATGAATGTTATCCCTACCTTTGCGTTAGGTTGCGCTCCCTCTTTTGCACCAGCTGATGAAGGGTGGGGGCCGCGGCCAGTGCCTACAGTCATGGGGCACCCTGAAATGGCCTCGCATATTGCACAATCGGTTATTCAGCAAGATTTCGACTTAACTATCGTTAACGACATGGACGTAGATCACGGGTTGACCGTACCTATGTCTCTTATGTTCGGTCAGCCCGAAATGTGGCCATGCAAGGTTATCCCCTTGGCGGTAAATGTGGTTCTGTATCCCGCGCCATCGGGTAAGCGATGCTATGCACTAGGTAAAGCCATTCGAAACGCTGTTGAAAGTTTTGATGAAGATCTCAATGTTCAAATTTGGGGAACTGGTGGAATGAGCCACCAACTACAAGGCCCTCGTGCTGGGCTAATCAATCAAGAGTTCGATAACAATTTCTTAGATCGCATTGTCGATGATGCGGAGAATTTAGCGCAAATGCCTCATTTTGACTATTTGAATCAAGCTGGTTCAGAAGGGGTTGAATTAGTCATGTGGATGGTCATGCGTGGCGCCTTAAACGACAAGGTGGAAACGAAAAAGCGCTTTTATCATGTACCCGCATCGAATACGGCCGTTGGCCATCTTATATTAGAAAATAAATAGGAATTAATTATGAAAGTAATCGTAGTAGGACCTGGTGCATTCGGAATAAAACACCTCGAGGGCATAAAAAATATTGATGGTGTTGATGTGGTGGCGTTAGTAGGCCGTTCTGTTGAGAAAACGCAAAAAGTTGCAAATGAATATGGCATTGAGCACGTATTTACTGACTTAGCTGAAGCACTTAACATTGACGCCGATGCAGTTATTTTATGTACGCCTACCCAACAACATGCCGAGCAATCCATTCAATGCATGAAAGCAGGTAAGCATGTTCAGGTAGAGATCCCTCTCGCGGACAGCTGGTTTGATGCTGAAGCTGTTATGAAGGTGCAAGAGGAAACGGGGTTAACTTGTATGGTGGGACATACACGTCGTTTTAACCCTTCGCACCAATGGATAAATAAGCGCATTACCGCCAATGAACTGAACATCCAACAAATGGATGTACAAACTTACTTTTTCCGTCGTAAAAATATAAATGCGAAAGGGGAGCCTCGTTCTTGGACCGATCACCTGCTATGGCATCATGCTGCCCATACCGTTGATTTGTTTGCCTATCAAGCCGGCAGCAAAATTGTAAAGGCGAATGCCTTGCAAGGGCCGATTCACCCTGAGCTAGGTATTGCCCTTGATATGTCTATTCAGCTACAAGCGGAAAATGGCGCAATTTGTACGCTGTCGCTGTCGTTTAACAATGATGGACCTCTAGGGACATTCTTCCGCTATATTTGTGACAATGGCACTTATATCGCACGCTACGATGACTTGGTTAACGGCAAAGAGGAAACTATTGATGTGTCTACTGTAGACGTTTCAATGAACGGGATTGAATTGCAAGACAGGGAGTTTTTTGCCGCTATTCGAGAAGGTCGAGAGCCTAACTCAAGCGTGGGGCAGGTATTAAACTGCTATAAAGTACTGCACGATCTTGAGCAGCAATTGGTGTGACAGCATAACGATGTAACAGGGGGATGGCGTGAAACAACGAATACTTGCGGGACAACACGTATCGGAAATCGGTTTAGGCTGTATGAACTTAAGCCATGCTTATGGTCATCCTTTATCTGAAGCCGATGCGGCGGAGGTTATTACCGAAGCGGTAGAGCTTGGCGTAACCCATTTCGATACCGCGGCATTGTATGGTTTTGGTAAAAACGAAGCCTTGTTGGGGAAGTTACTCAAGCCCCATCGGCAGCGTATTTTTTTAGCAAGTAAATGTGGTATGACGGGCGTTGACGGTAAGCGCGTAATTGATGGCCGTCCGGCCACGTTGCGCGCCACCCTTGAAAAGACGCTAACCAGCTTACAAACCGACAGTATCGATTTATATTACCTTCATCGCTGGGACAAAAATGTACCAATTGAAGATAGCGTTGGTGAGTTATCACGAATGGTTGAGGAAGGGAAAATCCAAGGGATAGGACTAAGCGAAGTGTCGTCCCACACTTTGCGCAAAGCCCATGCCGTGCATCCCATCGCGGCACTTCAAACAGAATACTCGTTGTGGACGCGAAATGCAGAAATTTCAGTACTTGAAGCTTGTGCTGAACTAGGTACGGCCTTTGTGGCATTTTCGCCGTTAGCCCGTGGCTTTTTGAGCGGAAAAGTGACGGATAGTAGTGGCTTAATTGAAGGGGATATTCGCAAAGGTATGCCGCGTTTTCAAGCCGAACATATGCAAAAAAACCTACCTTTGTTGACCGCGCTAAATGGGATTAGTCAGGTACATCAGTGCTCAATGGCGCAAGTCAGTTTGGCGTGGTTACTACAGCAAGGCCGCCATATTCATTTAATTCCTGGTACTACTAAACTGCCACACCTTCGTGAAAACGTTAAGGCGTCAAATGTAACCTTGAGTGGCAGGGAAATTGAAACCTTGAACAGGGTATTCGACCATCAAAAAATTAGTGGAAAGCGATACCCCGCAGCTACGCAGTTGGAAATCGATACCGAAGAATTTTAACAGTGGTTTCGCTAATCTATTGCCTAGCCTAATCCATATGTTGCAGCGCGCCAATGTCTAATAAATAAAACGGCGCGCGTAAAATAACAATGAAAAACATCAATCTCTACTCTACACCCTTAAGGAAATAACCCTATGCGAGTGCTGCAAGAACCTCATTCCGACATTGGAAAAAGCGATATCAATTTATCGACGTTAGGCATTACCGATAACCCAGAAATAATCTATAACCCAAGCTATGAAACCTTGTTTACTGAGGAAACTAATCCATCTTTAATTGGGTTTGAGAAAGGTCATCAAACTGAGTCCGGCGCTATTTCAGTCGACACTGGGGTTTTTACCGGCCGCTCGCCAAGAGATAAGTACATTGTTAAAGATGACACTACACGAGAGACCATTTGGTGGTCTGATCAAGGTAAGAACGACAACAAAGCCATGACACCAGAAACTTGGTCTCACCTTAAAGGCCTGGTTACCGAGCAACTGTCGGGTAAACGTTTATTTGTTGTTGATGCCTTCTGTGGTGCTAACGACAATACCCGTTTAAGCGTGCGCTTTGTAACCGAAGTAGCGTGGCAAGCTCATTTCGTGAAAAACATGTTTATTCGCCCAAGCGACCAAGAGCTTGAAGACTTTGAGCCCGATTTTGTTGTGATGAATGGCGCTAAGGTGGTGAATAACAAATGGCAAGAACAAGGTTTACATTCTGAAAACTTTGTAGCATTTAACCTTACTGAGAAAATTCAAATTATTGGCGGTACATGGTATGGCGGTGAAATGAAAAAAGGGATGTTCTCAATGATGAACTACTTTTTGCCGCTTAAAGGTATTGCCTCTATGCACTGTAGTGCTAACGTGGGTGAAAAAGGGGATGTCGCCATATTCTTTGGATTGTCAGGCACAGGCAAAACTACGCTGTCTACTGATCCCAAAAGAGAGCTTATAGGCGATGATGAACATGGATGGGATGACAATGGCATCTTTAACTTTGAAGGTGGTTGTTACGCCAAAACGATTAACCTCAGTGAAGAGAACGAACCGGATATATACCAAGCCATAAGGCGAGATGCGTTATTAGAAAACGTGGTTGTAAATGCTGACGGTAAGATAGATTACGACGACAACGCAAAAACTGAAAATACACGGGTGTCATACCCAATAAATCATATCGACAATATAGTTAAACCTATATCTCGCGCAGGGCACGCCAATAAAGTCATTTTTCTTACTGCGGATGCATTTGGTGTACTCCCATCGGTATCTAAGTTAACTCCAGAACAAGCCGAATATTATTTTTTATCGGGCTTTACCGCTAAGTTAGCCGGTACCGAGCGAGGAATAACAGAGCCTGCTCCCACCTTTTCCAGTTGTTTTGGCGCAGCATTTTTAAGTCTGCACCCGACCAAATACGCAAATGTGTTACGTAAACGGATGTTAGCATCAGGGGCTCGCGCCTATTTAGTCAATACGGGCTGGAATGGGAGCGGCAAGCGTATATCAATCAAAGACACCCGTGCCATTATAGACGCAATTTTAGATGATTCGATTGAGCAACATACTACCGAAAATTTACCCATTTTTAATTTAGAAATTCCATGTTCGATAGATGGGGTTAGCCCTGAAGTGCTCGACCCTCGACACACTTATTCAAAGGCCGAGGAATGGCAAACCAAAGCAAAAAGTTTAGCGACGCAATTTGTCGAGAACTTCGAAAAGTTTACCGATGTGGAAAATGGTGCTGCGCTCGTGTCTTCAGGCCCACAATTGTAGATATTGTAGAAGGTTGACTGGCTACGATTTAATAAGCATATTATTGTTTAAATCTTCATGTATAAGAAAGGGCGATGTTGATCATCGCCCTTTTTTATATGTGTAGCGTGTTGAGATACATTTAGGTTGGTGTGGAATTAGCGTACTTCATAAACGCTAATTACTACTGACCGTGGATTATGTCGCGACTGTATGGTTCCCACAAAAAAAGACGTATTTAGCCAGTCGTATTGACCCTTTGGGGCGTGAAACACAGGGCGCGTAAACGCATAACGACTTCCGGTAAGGTGGTGCACTATCCCCTTGTTGTGAATAATAATAGTTGTGCCATCATGGGTTTTAATCGTATACAGCGCCTCAATGTTTTTCACCTTGTCGGGCCGGTCAACTTGCCAATCAGCCCCCCCCGGCACAACATGGCCGCGGATATCGTTCCCTTGAAAGCTGCCTCCGGTTATGGGCACTATGTAGCGATGGCCGTCATCGGTATTGCCCACATCGACTTTGTCACCCAATAATACGTTTATTTCCAAAACCGGTTCGGTGGCGATCTGCGGTAAAGGGGAGGGTGATTTAATGAGGGGAAGGTCGTTGTCAGTGTGTGGGGAAGAATGAGCTATTAATGAAAATAGTAAGGATAAAAATAATGCAAAGGTTCTCATGCACTTTCTCCGATAAAAAAAGGGCGCTGCATGCGCCCTGTACTGTTACTAACACAGCGACCTAAATTTTGAGTGAAGCCTGTAAATACATAGTGCGACCAATTGCGTCAAATACGCCCTGGTTGGTCACACCTACAGAGCCGCCAATGACAGGTGGTTCTTTGTCTGTGAGGTTGTTCACCCCGCCTCTAAGAGACAAGTTTTCTGTTATTTGGTAGCTACCTGATAAATCAATATAGCTATAGCTATCGCTGCCTGCGGTATCAGATTCTGGGTTATTAACCACGCTTACATCATCCATACTTGATGTATAGCGCCATCTTGCTGTTAGAGAAAATACATCATGATTTAGGGTGATGCTGTTCATCACTTTCCAATCAGGGTAGCTTTCTGAATTAGATATTGTGCCTGCAAAATCCTGATATGGACTGTCTTCAAATACAGCGGTTTCGAACTTATTCAAATGGTTTGCAAAACTCATAATTTCAATGGTAGTTGAGTCGCTAATAAAACTGGCTGGCAACGACCAATTAAAAGAAATATCGAGACCACTCGTCTTATAGCCACCTAGATTCAAATAAGGTTGATTTACATACGAAAAGATACCACTGGACTGGCGCTCAAACTGCTGACAGAAAAAGTTTTCAGTGTCATATGAAGGGTTAGAGCCGTCTAAGTTGTAGCATTTGGCCAGCGATTGATCTGCTGGAATAGCAGCAATTGCTTTATCTATTTCAATACTGTAGAAGTCCACCGTTAAGGACATATCTTTCAAATACGCTTCGGTAAATGGTGACTCTATTACTGCACCGAGGGTAATAGAGTCAGCCTCTTCTGGAGACAATGTTCTATCGCCATAGGTAGTAGTTACTAACGCATCTGAAGGCTGACGAAAGCGCCCCAGTAGAGAAGGGTTAAGCCCGGTTGCTATGCACAAATTAGCAATTGCTTCGGCATTCTCCCCTGAAAGGCCGGGGTGACGATAGTCACAGGGATCGCCGCTACCACTGTTCGGCGAGCCAATTCCAGATACTTGTTGTGTTCCTGCATTGAAGAACTCTTCAGCGTTAGGAGCACGTAAAGCACTCTGGTAGCCTGTGCGTAATAACACATTACTGATTGGACGCCAATCTAACTCTGCCTTGTAAGTATTTGCGGTGCCAGCCAAATTGTATTCAGAGAAGCGATAACCTAGTGTTAAGTTAAGTGATTCCGCAAATTCATGTCCACTTAGTAAAGGAACATATACTTCAGCGGATATCTCCTTAATATCAATACTACCTTCCGTATACTGCGAAGCTGAAAGGCTTGCTAAACGGTTCGCGGCAATGTCATCATCAGGTTTAAATTCGTATGAATTTTTTCTATAGTGGGCGCCTAATGCGAAGCGCACTTCACCAGCATCTAACTCCATCAACATCCCTTCAAGCAAACCTTCTACAACGGTCTGTTCTAAAGTGGTGGTGTTAAGTGGTGTTCTGGAAATATAGGCTAAACACTCGTCAGAAACTTGGCTTAAGCCATTAAAAACCTGATACCCACCGCTACAAATACTATCGCCGCCATCTGGCGCATCAACAAGTTCTTGCATTGCGGTGTAACTAACTGAGCCTGAAGTCGTTTGGTCTTTATTAACTGTGCGACCTTGCGATACGTGAATATTCCAGGACATATCACGGCTATCGATATACCCGCTAAGTCCTACCAAACCTTGCCATACCTCAGACTCAGTATTGTAAGTTCTAGGGCCAGCCGCACCAAATCGCACTTGATATTCAACTGGGGCATCTGGCGTGTTGCGTGAAGCTAGCAACGTAGAGAGCGCTTCATTTTGCGCTAAGTAGGGGTTAGTAACCGGAACGAATACGCTCCAAGGTGCAGCAAGAACTGGTTCAGAGCCAATATTTTGGGCTTCACTGTTTGAATATTGAAAATGACCATAAGCCGTAATTTCATTATCTAAGGTATAGTCCGCTTTACCAAAAATGGCTGTGCGCTCTAACGGTACTTGAACATAGTTATTATACCCTGGGTGATAACCAAACGAACTATCGGTCTTAATGAAAGGCGCGTCTGTTGGTCCTCTATAGTTAGTCGCTCTGCCGCCACTAACGGCAAATATTGTATTGTCATCATTAACACCGAAAAAACTTCTATTGCTTACACCTGAAATACCATACGAGGCAAATAACGCATCAACGGCAGCTTGGCTAGGGGCTACATCCGGGAGTGTGCGGCTATAAGGGGTGAAGCCACTAGGGTTCTGTTCTAAGAAGAAGGGCCTTTCTTGAATAGATATCCCTTTGCGATCTACATATTCTGCGCTAATAAAAGCGTTACCACGGGAGTCGGCAAAATCACTGCCATAGGCTAACCCATACAGTGTGCTTAATCCGTCACCATCTTTAGGCTGCGTCAACTTGGCGGTAACTTCAATACCATCGAGATCTCGACGACTTTTAAAGTTCACCACGCCAGACATTGCATCAGAACCATAGGTCGCTGATGCACCTCCGCTGACAATTTCAACACCGCCAATTGCATTTGAAGGTAATGTGTTGATATCGATGGCGCTATTGGCGCTTGAAGACTGCAAGCGTCGACCATCGAGTAGCACTAGATTGCGCTGAGGTCCCAATCCCCTAAGGTTTAACGTAGATTGCCCAACCGTTCCGCCGGAGCTACTATTACTAAAGTTCCCCGTCCCTGGTTGAAACTGAGGAAGTTGGCGAAGGTAGTTATCTATAGTGGCATCACCAGACACAGCAAAATCTTCAGCAGAAGTTGAGATGGTTGGACTGGAGGAGACCAAGTCTTTGCGCTTTATGCGAGTGCCGGTAACCTCTATGGTTTCAACAACTGATTCGTCAGCCGCTGTTTGATCTGATGGGACTTGTGCCTGCACCATGGCAGGCGTTAACAAGATATTTAATAAGACCGCTAGTTTTGTTTTTGTGTGCTTTTTAGTCATTGCATTCCCCTTGTAATGCTTATGTTTCCTAATCGTTTCGTCTATATCTATAAAAAACTAAGAGCACTAACTTCACGGTGTATTCTCGTTTTATAGAATTGATGGCAAATATTTGAATGTTGCTTAAGTGTTTAATTTGTTGTGAAGATGTTAATGGCGTGCGGATTTAATGAAATGGCAAAAAATGACTAAATAATTGCCATTTAGTGACAATTAGTATTTTATGCAAAGTGTAAGGGGCTCTCGTTGACGAAAGTTAATCGGTCAATGCGGTGTATAGCGCTGCGTAGCTCGCCTTTTATACCAGCAACAGCGCTTACAATAGGAAGGTATAAATATTAGTAATTTCCTACTAAGTTACTGTAACTATAGGTAATTACGCAAATCCATACGTCAAATAATGTCACGCAGCGTTTTTAATCGTTTAATAATATTCAATGAGGTACTAATACCTTATAAAAGCACAACAGCATTTAGGTGAGAACGCTTTTTCAATTTATGTGCATAAAATTGGTTTTGGCGTGATATGTCACATTAATTGTCATTCTGTGCCATGTTAAATAATATACAAACAATTAACATGTTTATTGCTTGGCCTCAGATACCGCGTGATTTGGTAAAAAAGAGGATGGAGCGGGTGGTCAACCGCCTTCAACAGATAGCTCAAATGCTATATCGACCTATAAATTATGATGAGAAGATTTTTGTGAATATACCTACGCTAGTTGCTTCTGCCTTATTGGGGACCGTGATAGTAAGTGCATGTGCACCAACGCAATCAATCGAACCGCAAGGCATTACAAATGATCCTACTATTCTAACTGGCGCAGAGCGTTGTGCAGCCTTAATCAATACGAAAAATAGTCGGGTTGCGTTAGAGATTACAGAGGCTACGTACGTAAAAAATGTCGATGGCATTCCTCCACAGCAACATAAGCTGCGACAATTACAACGGGAATCGTTTAAACCCTATTGCAAAATAAGTGGTTATTTTGAACAAAGAAAGGGTGTAAATAACGCGCCGTATGCCATTGGTTTCGGTTTATCGCTTCCAGATGATTGGAATGGAAAGTTTTTATTTCAAGGCGGCGGAGGTCTAAATGGCTTTATTCGAGAACCATTGGGTGCACTGGCAGCAGGAGATACACCAGCCGTATTTAGAGGCTATGCGGTAGCCACTACCGACAGTGGACATCAAAGCAAAAACCGATTCGATACTACCTTTTTCGAAGATCAACTTTCACTGTTAAATTTTTACTCGGGTGCGATTGAAAAATCGACGGCGTTGGCCCTACAGATTGTCGAGGATGTTTACCAAGCGCCGCCTGACAATAAATATTTTGTTGGCTGTTCTACAGGAGGACGTGAAGCGCTCACCATGGCGCAACGTCAGCCAGAGCTATTCAATGGTGTGATAGTGGGAGCGCCAGCTAGGCAAACCAATTACTCAGAGGTAGCAGACCTATGGTCGGCCAAGCGCCTGCATCAAGCCAGTAGTATACCCAATTCAACCCCTTTTTCGAAGGCGCAGCAACACGCAATTGTGACAGAGGTATTGGCGCAATGCGATTATAAAGACGGGCTTATAGATGGTTTAATTTTTAATGTGGAAGCGTGCGACTTCAAACCAGAAAAACTTATCTGTAGTAACAATTCAGACGCAAAAGCATGTATTGATGCATCGAGTGCCACCGCATTGAATGAAGCTTTCGCAGGGCCTAAATACGACAGTGGTAGACAAATTTACCCTGGTTTTTATTTTGATACCGGCATTAGCGCTAGCGGGGAAAAGTCGGTACCTGGGTTGTTGCAAGCGAAGGCTGGACCGTTAGGCCGTCAGTATGCAAAAGAAGATTTCAATCTCGAAAAGCAACTTGCATTGGCTGAGAATTTTCCTTTAGCAGGAGGCAATGCATTACTCACTAATTTATCGAGCTTTGCCCACAAAGGCCATAAAGTCATGTTTTTTCATGGTGTGAGTGACCCTTGGTTTTCTGCTAAAGACACATTGCAGTATTACCAACAGATGCGCAAAGATAGTGGCAATTCTGAATTAGCCTCCCAATGGTCACAGTTTTATTTTGTACCAGGCATGGGACATTGCCGAGGCGGCGAAAAGGCACTGGATAACTTCGATATGCTAACTCAATTAGAGCATTGGGTTGAACATAACCAAGCACCTGAATTCATTCTAGCCACTGGCGATTCCATGCCTGATATCAGTCGTCCGCTGTGTCCTTATCCGCAAATTCCTATTTATGATGGGCTCGGTGATACCTCAAAGGCAACGTCGTTTGTCTGTAAAGTATCGAAACCGGCAAGTGCAAAGTAATAGACGGGCAATATAGTGGTTCAATAGCGCGGTTAATAACCTTTGGAAGTGACATGCGAAATAAAAGCGAATACGGAACGGGTTGTAATCACTATATTAGTGCGCTTTATCATTTGTCTAAAAAAATTGGCTTAGATGCAGATGCGCTATTGGCGCAGGCAAACATATCTAAAGACATCATAGACAAACCAGAAATACGCGTAAAAACAGAGAGTTTGTCTATTTTTCAAAAAGCCTGCTGGGATGGCTCTAAAGAAGAAAGTATGGGGCTGCTGCCTCAACGTCTTGAGCTGGGTACCTACTACATGATGGGTAAGCTAACCGTTAATCAGCCTACGTTACAAAAGGCGTTAGAATTAGGCGCACGCTTTTATAATTTGGTCACTCGTTTCGAATTTATTTCAGTAGATGTCGGTGCTGAAGTGACTGTCATGTCATTTAACAATGTTTTTCCAGAAGACGATTTTGGCCACTTGTTTGCTGAAATGTGTTTGCTAGCTTGGCACCGTTATGCATCATGGTTAATCGCTGATGCACTTCCTTTGATTGAAACAAGATTCAATTATCCCAGTCCACAGCACGCAAGAGAATACAGTTATTTATTTCCAGGGATCCACCGGTTCGAATGTGCGTCGCTGAGTTTAGTTTTCCCTAGCCACTATTTGTCACTTGGGGTGAAACAGAACGAGTCTTCATTGAAGTCCTTTATGCATAATTGCCCGCTTGAATTATTCCGCCAGTATAAGGCTGATTATAGCGTGTCGACAGAAGTGAAACGTATTATAAATCGAACGATTACTGCTGGTAATACCTCGATTGACGACGTTGCAGCTAGTTTGTACATGACCACACGTACCATCATGCGTCGCCTGAAAGAAGAAGGCTCTTCATTTCAACAAATCAAAGATCTTGTTCGACGCGACAAAGCCATTACGCTGTTAACGCTTTATTCTTTGCCCATTAAAGAGGTGGCAGAAAAGGTGGGGTATTCAGACCCGGCCGTTTTCACTCGAGCGTTTAAAAGCTGGACGGGTGAATCTCCACGTCAGTATCGAGACAAATATAACCAAAGTACTGCACCATATTAAGTCTCATCTTTACCCTTAATTTCTGCTAGGCCTTTTATGACAAGCGGAAAGGTTTGCAATATTAATTGATATAAATTTCACCATGTCATTTTATGCATGTTATTTAGTCGTAATCTGCCATTCAAGATTTGTACACATAACATTAACATCTTTATCATCTAATCCGACTGGATTTACAGATATGTAACACTTACTAAGGCAATCGCTTAGCCAATATCTGAAAAGTCCTTTTTATAAAATATAACGAAACTAAACGGATAACACTTGATGGGTCAAAGTCCAGCGAACATGCTTAATCATTCTCCTATGAGCCAACTGCAAATAGTCGCCGTGATAATTTGTATCGCGCTCAATGCTTTAGACGGTTTTGACGTGTTAGCAATAAGTTTTGCATCTCCAGGCATCGCAGCAGAGTGGGGTATTAACCGGGCAGAACTAGGTGTTGTCCTCGCCATGGAAATGTTTGGTATGGCATTAGGTTCAGTTATTCTAGGTAATGCGGCGGACAGATTCGGCCGCAAGCCTACCATCCAGTTTTGTTTAATACTGATGACGTCGGGTATGTTCTTGGCCGCAATGGTAGATACGGTTAATCACCTTTTAATGGTCCGTTTTCTTACCGGTTTAGGTATTGGGGGAATGCTAGCATCCACCAACGCTATGGTCGCTGAGTTTGCTAATCAAAAATTCAGACATTTGTGCGTCATTATTATGGCTACGGGTTATCCCCTCGGTGCCATTGCTGGCGGGTCAGTGGTGTCAGTGTTACTAGAGACCCATACTTGGCGTTCTATCTTTGTTTTTGGTGGCAGTGTTACGGCGATGTTTTTAGTGATAGTCGCTTGGCTTCTACCTGAGTCAGTTGAATATTTATCGAATAAACAGCCAGCTAATGCGCTGCAGCGTATTAACGCCACGCTGACCAGAATGGGGCATCAAGGGATTGTGCAACTGCCTGAAAAGGTGCTCACGGTTAAAAAATCAAGCTTCAAGATACTCCTCTCAAAAGATTTAAGGGTGCTGACATTATTATTGATGCTGGCCTATTTCGCCCAAATCATGACCTTTTACTTCATTTTAAAGTGGATCCCTAAATTTGTAGTCGATATGGGCTTTGCACCCGCGCAAGCTGGACAGGTGTTAGTTTGGGCCAACGTTGGTGGTGCGATAGGTGCCATATTACTCGGGTTACTAACCCACAAAATTAAGTTACATAAATTGTTAATTGGCGTGCTGCTTATCGCGTTCGTGATGGTGTCAGTGTTTGGTCGCGGTTATGAGTCATTAAGTAGCTTAGCGATGGTGTCAGCAGCAACGGGTTTTTTCACCAATGCAGGTGTAGTGGGGTTATATGCACTTATGGCTCAATCCTTCCCTTCTGATGTGCGTGCCAGTGGCACGGGCGTCGTGATTGGTTTTGGGCGAGGCGGAGCAGCAATAAGCCCTATCGTTGCAGGTTATCTATTTACTGCAGGTGTAAGCCTTCAAGGGGTGTCTATAGCAATGGGGACGGGAGCCCTCGTCGCTGCACTTTCCATATTTTGTATTGGTATTTTTCAACATCGAACTAGCAACAAGAAATCCTTATCAACTAATAAAAAATCAGTGATTTGACTTAAGTCTAGGCCAAATACGATAACAAATTGCGGAGAAAATATGAATTTTCAGCGAATTAACCCATTAACTGGCGAGCCTGCAAGCGAAGCCGTAGCGATGCAAAGTAGTGACATGGCAGCTATTGCACAAAAAGCACAGCAAGGCTTCAAGCTCTGGTCTGTAATGGGACCAAATGCCCGCAGGGCGGTATTGAATGAAGCGGCACTCGCATTAGAATCGCGCCAAGAATCATTTGTAAATGCCATGATGAATGAAACCGGCTCTACCGCAGGGTGGGCAATGTTTAATTTAAATTTGGCAGTGTCGATGTTGCGAGAAGCATCTTCACTTACCACACAAATAAGTGGGGAAGTTATTCCTTCAGATAAACCTGGGTGCCTAGCATTGGCACAACGGGTGCCTGTCGGCGTTATTTTAGGCATTGCGCCATGGAATGCACCAATCATTTTGGGTGTTCGTGCTATTTCTACCGCGCTGGCTTGTGGTAACGCCGTTATCTTAAAAGCATCTGAAATTTGTCCACTTACCCACTCGTTAATTATCGAAGCGCTAGAAGAAGCTGGGTTTCCAGATGGTACGGTAAATATTGTGACGAATTCACCTCAAGACGCAGGTGAAGTTGTCGGTACGCTTATTGATTGCCCAGAGATAAAGCGTATTAACTTTACCGGTTCTACCACTGTAGGTCGCATTATCGCTAAGCGAGCAGCAGAAAACCTCAAGCCCTGTCTACTTGAGCTAGGTGGTAAAGCGCCCATGCTTGTACTGGAGGACGCCGATTTAGAAGAAGCGGTTAAGGCCGCGGCGTTTGGTGCCTTTATGAATCAAGGACAAATTTGTATGTCGACAGAGCGCCTAGTGGTTGTCGATGCCGTTGCGGATGAATTTGCAGCTCAGTTCAAGCAAAAAGTTGAAACTATGCCTACCGGCGATCCTCGTGAAGGTAATACGCCTTTAGGGGCGGTGGTAGATAAGGCAACTGTGCTGAAGGTCAATAGTTTAATACAAGATGCTGTGTCGAAAGGCGCAACAATACTCGTTGGTGGCACCAGCGACACAGTCTTGATGAAAGCCACCGTTATTGATGGCGTAACCAAAGACATGGCGATTTACAGTGAAGAAAGTTTTGGTCCTGTTGTTGCCATTATACGGGCAACCGATGAGCAAGATGCCATCGAAATATCTAACGATTCAATTTACGGCTTAAGCGCTGCAGTATTCACTAAGGATACTGCAAAAGGACTGAAGGTAGCCGGTCAAATTAATTCAGGAATTTGCCATGTTAATGGCGCGACCGTTCACGATGAAGCTCAAATGCCTTTTGGCGGGGTGGGGGCGTCAGGGTACGGACGATTCGGTGGTAAAGCTGGGATTGATCAATTTAGCGAGTTGCGTTGGATCACGGTTGAAACCCAACCGAGCCATTACCCAATTTAATGCTAGCGGACCATTAAGCCCGCTAGCAATTTGATATTAGTTTATTTGCACAAGAGGAATATGTTGTGAGCATTGAAAGAACTGAACAAGAAACGGTTGCATACGTAGTTGAAAATAATATTGCTTGGGTGAAATTTAATCGTCCTGAGAAGCGAAACTGTATGAGTCCAAAGTTGAATCGTCAGATGCAGCGTGTACTGGATGAATTAGAGTTTCGTGATGATGTTGGTGTAGTCGTGCTAACCGGTGAAGGAACGTCGTGGTCTGCGGGTATGGATCTTAAAGAGTACTTTCGTGAAAATGAAGGTAAAGGCTTAGGCGCGACACGTCAGGCACAAAGAGAAGCTTATGGCTGGTGGCGCAGCTTGCGTTGGTATCAAAAACCTACCGTTGCTATGGTAAACGGCTGGTGTTTTGGTGGTGGATATGGTCCGTTGTTCGGCTGCGATCTAGCATTTGCTAGTGAAGATGCAACCTTCGGTTTAAGTGAAATCAACTGGGGCATTTTGCCTGGCGGCGGGGCTAGCAAAGTAGCGGCAGACTTAATGCCTTTACGTAAAGCTATGTATCACGCCATGATGGGTGAAAACATTGACGGAAAAACTGCGGTAGAGTGGGGCTTAGTTAATGAAGCATTGCCCGCTGATGAACTTAAAAGTCGTGTAGAAGCTGTTTGTAATGTATTACTCGCGAAAAACCCTGTTGCACTAAAAGCGACTAAAGATGCCATACGCCGCGTGAAAGAAATGACCTATGATAACGCTGA
This sequence comes from Alteromonas sp. 38, assembly GCF_902506055.1. NCBI lineage: Bacteria > Pseudomonadati > Pseudomonadota > Gammaproteobacteria > Alteromonadales > Alteromonadaceae > Alteromonas > Alteromonas sp. 38. The sequence goes on along the minus strand of NZ_LR733300.1, from coordinate 2,625,434 downwards.
AGATTACCTAATTCGTGCACAAGAAGCGGCGAACAGTTTTGATAATGACGGGCGAAAAGAAGGAATTAAACAGTTTATCGACGACAAAACTTACAAACCAGGTTTAGGTGCCTATGACAAAGAAAAGCAAGGCGCATAAGGGAGAATGACACAGATGGACTTTCTGACATTTCAGGCAAATTTTCGACCAGACAGCTTAGCGGTGCAAGACCTTACTTACGATCGTAGTTGGAGCTTCAGCGAATATAATCTGTTGGTCAGTAAGTTTTCTGCGTATTTGCTACAACGTGGCATAAAGCAAGGGGATAGAGTGGCCTGTGTGAGTAAAAACAGAGCCGAGGTGGTAGCCCTACATTTAGCGTGTGCACGGTGTAAGGCTATCTTTGTCCCCTTGAACTGGCGTCTTGCCTTGTTCGAAATTGAAAGCTTGCTTGATGACTGCGAACCTTCATTAGTCTTTGGCGACGAAAAAGCCGCTGAGATTGGTTTAGCATTCGAGCCCATCGACAACCTTATTAGTGATACTGCGGCTATTAGCGGGGAAGATTTAATCGCGTTTGATGACGATGCTGCGAGTTTAATTCTGTATAGCTCGGGAACGACAGGACAGCCTAAAGGTGCCATCCATACTGAAGCTACCTTAATGGAAACCGTACTTAATTCTACGTTACTTTACGAAGTGGACCAACACAGTGTATTTCTGGCTGAATCCCCCATGTTTCATGTTATCGGACTGATTGCATCTGTCAGGCCGGTACTCTACAACGGTGGCAGGTTAGTTATATCAGACGGTTTTATACCTGAACGAACGTTAGAAAGGCTTTCCGATTCCGAGTTAGGAATTACTCACTACTTTTGTATTCCACAAATGGCCAATGCGCTTCGACAAGAAGCGAGTTTCAACCCGGTTAACTTGAAGCATTTGAAGGCATTACTGACCGGTGGGGCTCCTCACCCAGAAGTGCAAATTCGACGATGGTTAAATGACGGAATTGCCATAGTGGATGGTTATGGAATGAGTGAAACAGGTTCCTTGTTGGGAATGCCGCACCAGCTTAACTTAATTGACCAAAGTGCAGGATGCGTTGGTACGAGCCCCCCACGATTGACTATTCGGTTGCTAGACGAACAAGGTAATATAGTGAAAGCTGGGGAACCTGGAGAAGTGCAAGTAAAAGGAGCTAACTTATTCAAAGGTTACTGGCGAAAGTCGGCTTTGTTTAATAATAGTTTCACTGCTGACGGTTGGTTTAAAACAGGTGACATTGCCCGACAAAATGAGCAAGGTTTCTATCGGGTTGTTGATAGAAAAAAAGACATGTTTATTTCTGGCGGTGAAAATGTGTATCCCGCTGAAGTAGAGGCGGTGGTGTTGAAACACCCTCAGGTATTTGAATGCGCAATGATTGGAGTACCCGACGACAAGTGGGGAGAAGTTGGTTGTTTATTTGTGGTGTGTAATTCTGATGTGAAATGCCTTGATCTTGAAGGGTTGAATCACTACTTAGCGTCGCACCTTGCGAAATACAAAATACCCAAATCTACTGTTGTACTTGACGTGTTGCCACGCAATGGCGCAGGTAAAGTTCTCAAGCACGTGTTATTAGAAAGTGTGGCCTGATTTCAGGCCCTTTTCTATCTGAATTTTCAAGCATGCCCGATAGTATTGGTTCTGAGCCAACGTCACCAGTTCTGGGGACTATTTTTGCTTCTGGAGAGTGCATTATTCAGTACGTTAAGCTCAAAGCCGTAAGCCATCTCTTTGTTTCCTGCCTCTCCGGGATGAATATAATCACCAGAGTCATATTCAGGTGCGATGTGGTTTAACGCGTTGGCGTATCGTAAAATACTGTCAAAATCGATTACGTTATCGAAGGCCTGGCTGGTTTTTATCCATTCATTTAAGGCAAGGCGTAACTGATTTTTCTCATCGCTGTAATAGTGGGTAATTGGCGTGCCCTCAAGTGTCCCTTGAAAAGGGGGAATTGTTGCGTCTATCATGCTGACGCCTTGCATATGTGCCTGCTTAACAAGCTGTGTAAATCCGGCGGTTAGTTGCTCTATATTCGGTAATGACGTCTCAGGCGCAAAAGGCGTACCCGGCCAAGCGATGTCATTTATACCCAATAGTACGATTGAGGAGCTAATGCCGGGTTTTGACAAGGCATCGCGCTGTAATCGACTCAGCGCATTACTGCCCATCAAAGGCGGTCTTGTTATATGCGCAGCCATTTATACATAATGTAGCTATCAACAAGTCCTAATTGACCGTGTTTATATGCCTTAGGTATTGTACCTATAATGGAATAACCGAGCTTTTCCCAAAGCCTAACAGCTACATTATTAGTCGATACCACACTATTATATTGCATAGCATCAAAGCCAAGCTCAATGGCTTTCTTTTGTGAGTGCTCACACATAAGACGAGCAATGCCTTTACCCCTAGCTTCAGGTGATACCATATAACCGCAATTACAAATATGGCTACTCGGACCCATGGCATTTGGCCTAATGTAATAAGTACCAAGAACAGCGTTACTTTCAACAAACACGTACGCGTTCAATGGTATTTCACACCACAAGGAATATGCCTCTTCCAGCGTCATATTGGGATCAAACGCATACGTTTCTTGGGCTTGAATTACCGAATAAAACGTTGGCCAAAATGACTCAAAATCTAATTTTGTGATTTCTCTAATCATGAATTTTCCCCAAAAATAACCACTTCATCGTCTGATTATTATCTAAACCGAATCTACGGTCGACGGTTTTTCGATGACCGACGGCTAGCCTCAGTACGAAAGTTCTACATCTGTTTTGCTAATTAAAGGTTAATAATATGTAAATTAAAGTGTGTGGGTAATAAATGAGAGGGCATGATTATGATATTAGGTAAACGATTTACGTTAATACGCATTATTGGCAATAGTTTGTTGGCTAGTATGGTGTGTTTATTCACTTCACTGGGGGTGAGTGCTGGTAGTTGGCAACAAAACGTTGCTGCAGGCGGATTTAACAATGTGCACATATATACCCCCGATACCCAATCGCCTATTGGTGAAGGACGGGCGTTATTAGTGGTATTACACGGATGCACACAGTCGATAAGCGCTTACCTCAGTGCCAATCTTGAGGAAGCAGCTGAAAGTTACGGTATGGTAATTGCTGTGCCCGATGCAATGAATAAAGCTGGATTTAGCTGTTGGTCCTATTGGCAGGGCGCTAAATCTCGTAGTGCAGGTGATTACGCTAATTTACTGTCGTTGGCTAACACACTAACCGCTGATAGCAGCTATGGCATCGATGCTGATCAAGTGTACATTGCTGGGTTGTCGTCCGGCGCAGCATTTGCTAATACCACGGCTTGTTTAGCGCCAGATGTGTTTGCTGGCATGGGAATCAGTGCCGGGCCGAGTATAGGTACAAGTTCAAGCGGTGCTATTGGTAGTTGTGAATACGCTGATGTTGCCACTCGCTGCCAACAATATGCCGGGAGTTATACCGCATCCTTCGATGATCAAATTGCCTCCATCGCTCATGGTGATGCAGATACCACCGTTGATACTTGTTACAACCGGCAAAATGCTGAAGGGATGGCGGATGTATACGGTGTTTCTGAACTAGCGGGCAATTCTATTATTGGTGCTACAGGTCGCACTGCTGAAGAAGTTCTCTGGCAAGAAGGGCGTGTATCAATGTTGTGGCTAAACGGAGTGGACCATGCATGGTCGGGTGGGGACGGTGCCAGTGGCTCTTATATCAATGGGAGCGGTATTAACTACGCTAGTTACTTGGGGCAGTTCTTCATTGATAATAATAAGCGAGTGGACCGCAATCAAGCGCCCGTACTTAGTGGTGTAACCGCGCAGGAATCGGGTGGGCAGTTAATTGTGCAAGGTAGTGCCGTTGATGAAGAGGGAAGCGTTGATCAAATCAATGTACTTATTAGTGACAATATAGGAAACGCTTATCAATATACAGCGATTACCCAGTCTGATGACCGTTTTTTAATCACCAGTGCTGCACTTGCAGATGCGTTGTATGTGGTTTCTGTGACAGCAGTGGATAATGAAGGGGCGGTGTCTGCAGAAACAAAGCTAACGGCGCGAGTAGGCCCGCCGCCACCGCCAATTGCTCCGGTTATATCCAATGCAATTGCGAACGTTTCAGGTCAATGCGCGGCGGTGTCTGGTGATGTTTACGATGAAAATGAAGATCTTACTAATGTCATCGTAAGCTATTCAACCGGCGATATTAGCGCCACTATCGAAGGTTTGTCTTTTTCTGCCACAGCCTGTGATCTGCCTGGTGGCCAGCAAAACATCACGATAACGGCCAATGATGCGGCTGGCTTGTCGAGCAATACTCAGCTGAATGTCTTCATTGACGCTGGCGTTACCGCAACACTATCCGAGCACATTTCTGCAGGTCGTTTGGGATACACTGAATACGCCACCTGCTATTTGGAGTACGGAACTGACACGTTCAAACTCACTGAAGCAGTACAAAGCGACGGCAATTGTATTTGGCAAGACAATGATGTGTCGTGCTTCGGGGTTGCACAATCTTGCAGTACTGGAGGGGGTAACAATGGCGGAGGAAACGGTGGTAGCAGTTCCTGTGTCGAGTTTACAACTAGCAACTACTATCATAAAGTTGCGGGTAGGGCTTACAGCACCGGTAATCTCTTTGCGCCTGACTATTTTGCAAATGGGTCTGATGACGCAATGTTAGGTTCTACGTGGGGGACCGTTACACTGTACTCTAACAACGATACCCTCTGGTATGTGGGGGCTTGCCCATCGGTATAATGTCTATTGGTATAATGTATGACTAACGTTTGCGTGGGGCTCAATATCAAGTGTATTAGGGCCCTGCGTATATGCGTTGTAGCCACAACGTTTTGCTAGAGCGCGAAACGTCCAATCAATGTGGCCCACTCGTTCTCCAGTTGACTAAACGTTTTACCAGTAACTGATTGCAAATCCTCTCCAGCATAAATTTTTAGGTATAGACCTAAACCGTAGTTTTCAATTAAAAACTGTGTAAAGGCACCTTCTTGCAGATAAGCAAGCTTTCTGCCTTTGCCTGTTTTTGCTGAATGCCTTACATTTTCTGTTTCTTTTAGAGGAATCAATCCTCCGTAACTTATTGAAGTTTCGGCGACTGCTCTATATAGATCTTGGCCAAAGTTAGGGTATTCGGGGGTCTCACCAAATCTATGTTGTAGGAATACTGCTAAGCCATCATCGAAAAAACGGTCCTCGTATCCATTTTTCTTCTTTTTACGAAAATAACTGACTGCATAGACGTGTGTCAGTTCGTGAATTACAGCCATGCCGCTATTTTCTGATTTGTCTTTAGAAAAAGCGGATAGCACCCTTTTTTCTGGAATATGGATCGTATTCCAATCCTGATAGGGTGTCCGGCGTTTTTTCGAAATGTATACAATTACATCTTCCTGAATAGGAGTACCTTGATATTCTACTGACTGGTTAAGATAAGCTTTTACAACGTTTCTATTTGCGCTGATCGTTGATGCTAGTTGTTCAACGATTGAAATGGAAACATTCTCATCATATTCGATGGTAAAATCTTTAGCCTGAAAAGTTTTTGCAAATGTCGACGTGGAAATCAACAGAGAGATCAACAAGTACTTCTTGAACATAAATTCTTCCTTTGTCACTAAGCTATGTGTTTTTGTCCCAATGAGCCTGCGAGATATTTAATGGGCTTGTTATACGCGTATTTCCACTTTCCACGGTGGGTTCAAGCGGTTTTCGCCAGCCCAATAGAGTTTGATTTTGTTACCTGAAGGGTCTTTCAGAATAGCCTCTTTCCAAAGGTAACTTTGTTCCGTAGGGGGTTGCACAATCTGAATACCTTTTTGTGATAAGTTTTTACAAAGCTCATCTAGGTCTTTGTGTTCAAAATAGATTACCGAGTTATTCTGAAGCTCTTCATTTTCAAGCGATAAAGAAAATGTAGAGTCGCCGTCTGGGCATGAAAACCTAGCGTAGTGAGGTGTTTCGACAATTTGAGTGAAGCCGAGCTTTAAGTAAAAACTAACCGCATCGTTCATATTTTTTACGGGCAAAGTAACCTGATTAAGTTTCATTTAACTTCCTAAAATATAACGTTTAAATAAATGAGTTAGTAATGTGAACGATACCATTATTCTGCACTTTAAAATGTCGCTAAATCGAAGGCTGAAAAATGAGCAAGGAAAGACTACTCATTCTCAAGTTCAATCCCATTGCTCACATTAAGGTTTAAAGACCTTTTCTGTCGAAAAACGTTGTTTTTTATCCATGAAAACGGAATGGTTAAATCGAGTAATATTAAATATAAACACGGTACTAAAATAAGCGTGACCAGTGTGGCGTAAAGTACAGCAAAACCAAGAGCGGCCGCCATGGGCACCACGAACGCAGCTTGTAGGCTACTTTCAAACATAATCGGCAGTACACCGGCGAAGGTAGTGATGGAGGTCAGAGTGATAGCCCGAAAGCGAGCACTTCCGGCTTCGGTTACCGCTTCTTTAATACTGTAGCCCTGGGCGCGGCGTTGGTTCACAAAATCGGTCATTACCAACGAGTCGTTTATTACAACACCAGCAGCAGCGATAAGACCGAAAGTAGACATCATGCTTAAATCGAGGCCCAGTAAGAAATGACCCCATATCGCGCCTGTAAAACTAAAGGGAATGACAGACATGATAATAAGCGGCTGCCCATAGCTTTTAAGGGGCACTGCTAGAAGGATATAAACCATAATCATCGCGGCTAAGAAAAACAAAATTTGCTCGTTTTGCTGGGCTTGCTGTTCTTCTATATCGCCGCCAAGCTCGGTCATCACTGATGGGAATTCTTCTTGAAGTTGTGGCAGTAATTTTTCACGAATTTGTTCTACTACTTCATTAGGCTCCACCGCCTCTTCATCAATGTTGCCCCACACATACACGCTGCGATAACCACCTTCACGGCGAATATAACTAATGCCAGGCTTTTCTTCCAACAACACGATGTCACCTAGCATTACGTCACGGCCTTCGGGCGTTTTGATAACGGTATATTTCAAATCAGCAAAACGCTCACGGGTAAGTTCGGGATAGCGCACCATCACCTTCACTTCTTCACCATTACGAATAACACGCTGGGCTTCGCCGCCATAGAAGCTAGCACCAACTTGAGAAGCAATGTCAGAAAGGGTTAAACCTAAGTCGTACGCCACGGGCAACATGACTAATTGCACTTCTTTGCTGGCAGGATCTATGGTTGAACTAATATCAAATAGTCCATCTTGTTGTTGCAGCATTTCAATAAACTTCAAACCTGCAGCGTTCAATGTGTTGATATCAGGGCCAAATAAAAGATAGCCAAACTCGCCATCATCGCCACCACCATTCACATCATCTATTACCGTGAATGACTTCATACCAGGAATTTCTGGTATGGCTTCTCGCCAGCGTCTTGCTAACTCGAAGGTATCAATAGGGCGCTTGTCTTCGTGCACTAAGGGGGTCAAAATTTGGCCTTGGGTGCGTTCTTCGTTGAAAGCGAGTCTGTCGCGGATCATACCGGTGCCAAACTCTTCAATAACCTGTTCTTCAACGTCTAAGATCGTTTGTTCTATGGTTTTTAACGCGGTGATGGTGGCAGCATCCGACACGTTTTCATTCATTTCAATGCGAACGCTAGGAAAATCATGAGGTACTTTCGGGTTGGGTACCATACGCACATAGTTTGCATTGATTAGCCCAACGCTAATCATCAAAATACCGAAGAAAAGGAAAAATACCGCCCAACGCCACTTTAACGCACGCTCTACCGTTCGTTTATAAGGGCCGTTTACAAAGCCGTAGAATCGAGCGTTAAATTTATCCCGCCAGCTTCCTTTTTTAATCGGTGTAAAGTGTGTATGTGCAATATGTGCTGGTAGTATTAGCTTTGATTCAACCAGGCTGAACGCTAAGCAAAAGATAACCACAATAGCGATATTGTAGAAGAAGGCTCCTTCAGGGCCGCTACTTAGGGTAAACGGAGCAAATACCGCAATGGTTGTTAAAACACCGAATGTGGCTGGCGTAGCAACACGCTTTGCGCCGCGTACTACGTTATCAATACCGCCGCCTTTGCTTTCTATTTCCGTATAGGCACTTTCTCCTATGACAATGGCATCGTCTACCACAATACCCAGCACCATAATGAATGCAAATAGCGAAAGAATATTAATACTAATGCCAAATATCGGCATCAGCATAACGGCACCTAAGAAGCAAACCGGTAAGCCTACCATTACCCACAAGGCTAGCCTGAAACGTAGAAATAGGGTTAGCATCAAGGCGACAAGAATGGACCCTTGAAACAGGTTTTTTAGCATCATGTCCAAGCGAGCATTCAAGTAGTAGGTCATATCTACCAGTATTTCTAAGCTCACTCCATTTGGAAGGGTTTTATTTCTCTGCTCAATGTAAGCTTTCACCGTGTTAGCAACGGGGATGGTATTTTGTGATTTAGTCGCACTTACCGACATGTAAATGGCGTTTTTGCCATTGTATTTAAAGTAGCGTTCGCCTTCGGTAAAGCCATCTTTAATTGTGGCTATGTCACCTAAAGTCACTTTTGCACCTGCAGTACCAATCTTAACTGGAATTTGGGCAAACTCAGTGCCGCTGTAATATTGGTTTTCTACCCGAACAGAAATAATACCTGCGTTGGTACGCAATTGCCCGGCAGAAATATTAGTGGAATAGTTGCTTATCGCACGGCTAACATCGGCAATGCTAAGGCTGTATTTACGCAGCATTTCTGGTTTTATTTCAATGGCAATTTCATCACTGGGCGTAGATATTTCTACTAAGGACACGTTGCCTAATTGAAGCAGCTCATCTTCAATTTCTTTGGCGATAACTTTAAGCTCGGGCAGGGGTAAGTCGCCCACCAATGGCATTTCAATTACGTCTTGTTGAAACTCAATTTGCGAAATATTTACCGGTTCCATTCCCGCAGGAAAGGTAGCAATACCGTCAACTCTTAGTTTCACTTTATCGAGTACATCGGTAAGTTCTTCATCGGTATCGATTTCAAGTGTAACGGTTCCAGAATCACGAAAGGCGCGAGCTACCGTTCTTTTAATCTCGGTAACGTCTTTTAGCGCCTCTTCTACCTTAATAAGAATACTTTCTTCTATTTCTTGGGGAGATGCCCCAGGATATTGTGCCGACACCGTAATGTAGTTTATTTCGATGTTGGGAAACATTTGGCGCTGAATCGTAAAGTAACTGGCTAAGCCCATCAAAATGATAAATATCATTAATAGGTTAGCCGCCACGGCATTATTAGCAAACCACGCGATGATGCCAGTTTCGGAATTCGTTTTATTCATGGTGGCGCTCCTATTTCGCGGTGTCGCTGTTCGCCACAAAATCAGCGCTGTTATCGATGACTTTTACTTCCATGCCATTTTGAGGGTATTCAGGTAAAGACATCACCACTTTGTTCGGGTTGAAATTACCTTGAATAAGAAAATCGCTGCCATCTTCACGAATAACCTGAATTTTTTGCGAGACTAACTTACTTTGTTCATCTATTGTCCAAAGTGTGCGGTTGGTCACTAATTCTTGAGGAATACGGTACACATCTTCTAGTCTTTTGCCCTTAAAGCTAATCGTGGTATAGGTGCCGAATTTAACGATGGGTTTGGCTGCATTTAAGGCGTAAGGGTCTTCAATTCTGGCTACAAAATGCGTCATGCGGGTGGCACTATCGATAACCCCCGTATCGCGGTGGATAGTGGCGGTAACTTGTGTTTTGCTTACATCGTCTAGGGTAAGTATTGCTTTTTTCCCTAGGGTGTCTTCATCTAAAAATACCCGGTCGAAGCCTGCGATTGGGAAGGTGATTTCTGCCTGCTCAATATTATTGATAACCGCAGCGGTAGTCCCTTGGGTAACATAATCGCCGGTACTGATCTCTCTTGAAATAATGAGAGCATCATAAGGAGCAGTTACTTCACAGTTATCTAAGTCGCGCTTGGCAATTTTGAGTTGAGCTTCTGCCGATTTAACCGCTGCTTGTGCACTCATAACCTGTGGCTTTCTAAGGTACAAGTCGGTGATCCTAGCATCAGGCATAGATTTGGCTTCTAGTGCTGCTACATCCGCCTGTGCTTGCTCTTGAATTAATTGTGCTTGTGCACTGGAAAGGTTAGCTTGCGCGAGTAATAGTGCTGCCTCGTAGGCGTCTTTTTCTACCGAGAATAACACTTCACCTCGACGAACCAGTCCGCCACTTACAAATTTGGGGTTCCAAGACTCAACCTCACCAGAGACCTGAGCCGCAAGATTAGTGCTTTCTAGCGGCTGCACTTCTCCATAAGAAGATAATGTGATGACAGAGCTCTCGACATCAATTTGCTCGATAGTGACGGTGGGACGAGTGTCTACCGCTTCCGTTATGGCTGAATCTGAGGCAGAGGCCTCAATGCCTTTCATTATAAAGTAACTCACTACCAGGATGGCAACGGGAAGTATGAATTTCATCCATTTCATAATCGGGTCTTATTTGAAAAAATTACCTGAGCGTAGTTTAACGTCAAACTGTGTCAAAGTTATTCATCAATTGTAACTAAACGTGAGTCAATAAATGTAAAGACTTAGGGAGATCAATACTTACACGTGAAAAGGATTTTCGGGAGGGGATATCACTGGTTGATAAGTCTAGCGACTACTTTTACGCTTAAGCTCTGTTGCAGTACATACTTTATTTCTACCGTCATTTTTTGCTTGGTATAACGCTTGGTCGGCCAAGTTTAACGCAGCAGTAAGTGTCATTGATGGCGTAATCTCGCACACCCCAAAACTTGACGTGACACGGTGAGATTTGTCGTCAACCGGAATGGCTTTAGCACTCAGATTTCCTCTTATTTGTTCAGTCACAATCTTCGCATCTTGCTCATTAGTTTCTGGAAAAATAAACAAAAATTCTTCGCCGCCCCATCGCGATAGGCCATCTTGTGCGCGCAAGCGGCTGTTGAAAACGCCGGCAACCTGTTTTAATACCTCGTCACCCGCATCGTGTCCGAAGGTATCATTTATAGATTTAAAGCGGTCGATATCAGCGAGCGCGATAGAAAACGATTTTTTGTTTCTCTGCATTCTGCTGAGTTCCTGCTCAAGCTGCTGCTGGCCTCCTCTGCGGTTTAGCAGGGTAGTTAGAGGGTCATATCTTGCTTGACGTTCAAACTGTTCGCTCAAATACATGGCCGTATTGTAGCTACGTTGACGGCTATACTCATAAAATGCGGATAGGAAAGAAACCGTGATGAAAGTATAGACAATGCGAGTTTTAAACTCGAAAGAATACTCTGTCGCCAATAAGGCATTATCGGGTGCAAAAAATATGACAATAATAACTGCCGCAAAACCTGTTAGCGCCATTAGCCCCCGGCGAAAACCAGTAAAAAACATGGTGACGGAGGGGACGGTAAATATCCAAAGCGGCCCCGTATTTTCGCTACCGCCAGTCACGACTAGTGTGAGCATAAGTGACATGAGGCAGGCAATTAAAACGGTAGCAGAAATGAAACTGCCTCGCTTTGCCCCTATCATGGCCTGTAACTTGTGAGATATTGCAAACAGTATGGTGGAAGAAAATAACACGCAGGTTAAGAAGGCTTCTTGTGCAAACAGTGCCCGAAACCCAAGTAAAAAAGTCACGGTCATTCCAACCGCAGAAAACATGTTAACGACTCTGATTCGACGATTTAAATCGTCAGACAGCGATGCATCGGTTCCAAGGTCTACAAACTTTTTAAGGGCACTAATCATAAAAATAGGGTTATCCCTTAGTGATTTCGCTAGCTATATTTTCCGCCAAGGCATGAATAGCTTCTCGCATCACTTCGATACTTGCAGGGAATCCATCGACTTCAAGAGGGAGTATGTACTCGAAATCCCGTGCTGACTGCGAATCGTCTATGTGCTTTACAACGTATTGCCCGCTCAGAATAATATCGCCTTGCCATGTAGTGATAAAGTCATCTATCTGTAGGGTTAAATAGTCATTAACCTCTTTAGCATTCACATTATGGGTAACTAACATTACACCTTGGGTACGTAACGATGCTTTTAATGACTTAGTAATACCCTCATCAAGGGGCTCGGCCCAAAGGTGATCAGTCGCGATATGTAAACTGGTAGAGCTGGTTTGATAAACAAGGCCTCGTTGTTTCAGATAATCGGGGAGGATAATCTTATTTATTAATAAACCATGGGGGGCAGTTTCATACTCAGTTGCAGAAGACGAAGTCGTTGAATGTAGCAAGTAATATTGCAGTGCGCTGCCAGATGAAGCACAGCCTACTAATGAAGCGCCAAGAAAAGCAGCGAAAATTAATCTTGCTCTAATAACTTTGCAAACCAGCGCATTCCTATTATTAATAAAAGTGTTCATTATTATCCTTACAGTACTTAGATAGCGCTTAGCTCAGCCGCTTCTAGGTTGGCATTTACTTGCCTACGTAAACCCACAAGCCTTATACGTATTTTAGTTCTTAGTTGACTAAGTTTCTATTTCGCTAATTTTTCGCTTTTGGTTCAATACCAGCGCTATTGCTATCAGTAAAAATCAAGCTATTCGGTGACTGATTCAGCTTTAATAACAAAGGCTGAAGATTACGCATAGTATCTTGCATAGTATCTACCGTTTCTTTGATTTCAGACTGGCTCAAGCCCCCTTCGCTGTAGTTTTTTAACAAGCTGTCTAAGCTTATCAATACTTGATTTAAGTTAGTGTTAAGCAGCTCTGTATCTACATTTTCAATAAGCAAATCAAAGTCATCACTCGCCGTTTCAACAGACTGCGCAGCCAGTTTCATATCTTCTACGGCCAATAATACGTTTGATACCATGTCATCCAAAGGCAGTTGATTTATCTTGTCTAAAATCGCATCTGCTTTTTGCGTAATTTGCGTAAACTCGTTAGATACAGTTGGGATCACTTCGTAACCGTTCAGCACTGCTATCTCATCACTGTCGTCAGGTTTTGAAACGTGCTGTAAGTCTACAAAAAGACCACCGGTGAGTACATTACCCATTCGGAGGGTAGCCCTTAAATCTTTACGAAGCCAATTGCGCATGGTTTGTTTGATGGCATTCAATCCTTCTTCTGTGTCCGGCTGTCTGACTTTTCCAGGGTAGATGTTAATAATGACGGGGATGGGATAATCCCGTTCAAGTATGTTGCCTTCCACGGCAGGAAACGAGTTAATAGCCGTTACATTACCGATTTCAATTCCTCGGTATTCAACGGGGGCGCCTACGGTAAGCCCACGAACACTTTCATCAACTAAAAGCACATACTCGGCGGCAAGCTTGTACCGTGCATTGGAGGCAGTAGCAATATCACCGTAAATAGTAAAAAACGCGTTCTCTACCACTCGCTCACCAATTTGAACCCCTTCAGGTACACCAAAGGTAATACCGTTGGCTAACAGGGTTTCTAAACTGCCGGTTTCCATTTTTACGCCGCTTGATTCAAGCTTAAGCTTTACGCCGCTCACATCCCAAAAACGCGTATTTTCGGTAACAAGCTTATGGTAGGGGGCTTCAATAAACGCATCGTAGTACACCACACGTTCTTCAATATTAAAGACCGCATCTTCAAACTCACCGACTTTGAAGCCTTTATAAATGATGGGGTCACCTGGTTTATAAGCAAACTCATCATCGCTTTGCAGAATGACGTGTAATCCAGGTGTGCCAGCAGGTGTTACAGGAGGGCGCTCGAGGGCGATAAAATTAAGCTGTTCTTTACCGCTGTCATTCGCCGCCATGGCGATATAACTACCAGAGAGTAAGGTGTTTAGACCGGACACTTCTGAAAAACTAATTCGCGGGGCCACCACCCAAAATTCACTTTTATCGGTAAGTAGGTGAGATGCATTGGCATCGATGCGCGCAGTTACTAATACACCGTCCAAGTTAGGCTTAAGCGTAATTTTTTTCACTTGCCCCACATCCAAATCCCGCACTTTGATTGGGGTTTTGTTAACTTCGATGCCAGTGGCAGATTGCAACTCTATGGTGATCAGAGGCCCTTGGTTTTTCCATTGTTGATAAACCATCCAGCCACCAACCACTACTACTAATATGGGAATGATCCATATACGAGAGATTGATTTTGTGGACGTAACTTTTGCCTCTTCTGTCATGGTAGTTGTTTCCAATGCTGCCAAATTAACCGTGAATCAAATGTCATCGCGGCTATCATCGTAGTAAAGACCACCGCGCAAAACGCAAGCGCTGCGGGGCCAGGAAAAATAGAAAGTGTATTACCCATTTGAATCAATGCAACCAATACCGCGACAACGAAAACATCAATCATAGACCAGCGTCCAATTGCTTCGGTGATGCGGTAATAGCGAATGCGTAATTGTGTAGAGCCTGTTCGGCCCAGTTGAACACTTAGATTCAACCAACACAGAATGATAATTTTAGCGACTGGTACCACTACGCTGGCCACTAAAATAATAATGGCGATGGGGTAGGAGCCCCCCTCCCACAGCGTGATCACGCCGCCTATAATGGTATTTGGGGTTTCTTGACCAAAAAATTCAGTTCGCATGATAGGTAATACGTTAGCGGGGATATACAAAATAGTTGATGTAAGTAGCAGCGCCCAAGTGCGTTGTATACTGCCACTGGCTTGTTTTTCTTCTAAAGGTTTTGGTGGTGGCAACTTGCCTTCGTGCAGCCACAACGCAAACCCTGTACTGTCAAAGTTCGACATAGAAAGAGCCATAAATGCGGTAAAACCAATAAAAGCGTAAAAAGACATACCAATAGCTACATCGGCGAGTTCGGAGACTTTTATCAAACTAACTAATGTTCCAACTAAGAATATCTCGGCCATACTCCACGGTAGCAAGGCTCTTACCCAATAAAACATTCGCTTAATAAACGGTGTTCTCGCATTGTTTAAATGTGCTAACCCAAGGGTAATAAAACCTAAAAGCACCATGCCGGGTAAAATTAACGTCGCTAATCCGGTAATAATAGCCAACGATAAATAGTCATTTTCCATTAAAACTGAAAGACCACCGGGAAGATCGATACTATGCTTCTGACCACTTGATTTAAAAGTCAAAAAGTTAAAAGGTAGGGATAGGGCCAAAAACACAAACGCACTTATTGAAAACGCCAAAAGCCGCTCGCTTGCATTTCTCTTAAATGTGAGCAAGGTATGATGGCATCGAGGGCATACTGCCCGTTCTCGATGATTCAATTCTGGCAATACAACGCGATGATGGCATTGTTCGCAAACGAGGGTTAACCTATTACCTTCAGCCATAGGGGTAAGAAAACGACTACCTTATTTTAAATGGAAACATCGAACTGTAGATCCAAGCCTTAGAGCCGGAATGTAAACCCAAACTATAAAAACGACGGTTAAACCGTTGAATTGTAATTGTTAACAGAATAGCGTATTCCACGGTTAGCGGGAAGCTTCGCTGAGAAGTACAACTAAAAATAATCACAACATAAGACATTACATGAGCATAATAATTCAATTCCAGCGCCGCTTTGGGGTATTTAAGCGCGTAATCGAGCGTGGCTTACTAAAACGATCTTCAAGGGGAACAACGTTTTGGAAAAGCCTGAATTTGGCGCAGCGTTGTTATGCTGCTGCAACCTTGGTGTATTTTAGTGTACTGTTTTTCGATATTCAGGGTGTTTTCTTTAACATCGTAATTGGCGTATTGGTGACGATTGCCATTCTTCATGAATTCTGGCCAAGGTTCATGGTGGTATGGAATAGCTTACCAGGTAAAGCTTTTATCCTTTTCATTTATGCTGTAATCGCCAATTTTGCGTTGGCTTCGGCAAGTGGATTAGTGAATAGCGTTTCGGGTGTCAGCGCCGCATCACTGCCTTACAGTCATAATTTTGCCATTATCCTCATGCTACCAAGCTGGTTTTTCATCACCACGCTTTTAGCGCTGGTACTTGTTCAATTAGTCATGCCGCTGTACTTAATCGCATTACTGCTGCTAAAGCCTTTTGGCGTTCATGGCTTATGGCATGCGCCAGACTACCGGTTTGTGTTCACCACCGCTTTAGTTCGCTACGTGTGGACGATATTGATATTGGTAAAGGTGTTAGAAGTGTCGATGGAGTCGGGGGTGGTGAGCTTTTTCTCAGACACGCCCTCTGAAGTCGTGTCGACTAGCTCAGAAGTTGAAGATAAAGGTGTGAATGATGCCCAAATCGGCAACGCAAAAAAAACGGTTAGGTTGGCTGACGCTGCTAATAATTTAAAAGGGCTGATTGAGGCGGAATTTGAAGCTGAGCGTAAATCTACTGCAGTTCTCGAAGCCGATTCAAAAGCATTACCAGATGCTACCTCGCCAGGCTCAACCGAAGATGAAAAAGTGGTTAGCTTTGACCTTGCTGCTCAAAGTGCTAAGTTTCGACTTATGCAGATGCAATTGCTTGCTGAGTTTATTTTCCATTATGAAGCTGACGAATTCTCTCGCTGCGCTAACCCCGAAGGTACACGAGTTGTGGAATTGAACGACTATGAAATTTTAACTATCAGCCTTTTAGAAAATGATGATATTGGCTATTCCTATACGGTAATACCGTGTCGCTCAGCAGCGATTGGCAATGGAATAACGCCTTAATAGAATAGCGTGAAGTGATGAGTGGTAAGAAACGCTGACTGCAGAAAACAAAAAGCCAGCACAAGGTGCTGGCTTTACATAAACAAGATTTACCGCAATTTAGAAGCTTGCGTTACCTGGTGTACGTGGGAATGGAATAACATCACGTACGTTTTGCATACCAGTCACATAAGCAACCAAGCGCTCGAAACCCAGTCCGAAACCAGAATGAGGTACGGTGCCGTAACGGCGAAGGTCGCGATACCAAGCGTAGTCTTCTTTCGACAATTCCATTTCTTCCAAACGGGCATCGAAAACATCCAGGCGTTCTTCACGCTGCGAGCCACCAATAATTTCACCAATACCTGGTGCAAGTACGTCCATAGCTGCAACGGTTTTACCGTCGTCGTTAATACGCATATAGAATGCTTTAATATCCTTAGGATAGTTTTGCATAATGATAGGCGCGCCAACATGTTCTTCGGCTAAATAGCGCTCATGCTCAGAAGACAAATCGATTCCCCATTCAACAGGGAATTCGAACGTCTTTTTGCAGTTTTGTAGAATGTCGATAGCGTCTGTGTAGTCCATGCGAACAAAGTCAGAACTCACTAGCTTTTCTAAGCGTTCAACGGCATCTTTTTTAATGCGCTGAGCAAAGAAGTTCATGTCATCTGGCAGCTCTTCAAGTACGGCTTTACATACATACTTCAGCATATCTTCAGCTAGTTGAGCAATATCGCTCAAATCAGCAAAAGCGACTTCCGGCTCAATCATCCAAAACTCAGCCAAGTGGCGAGATGTGTTTGAGTTTTCTGCGCGGAAAGTAGGTCCAAAGGTATAAACCTTAGACATAGCTGTACAGTAAGTTTCAACGTTCAACTGACCCGAAACGGTAAGGTAAGTTTCTTTACCGAAGAAATCTTCTGAGTAATCAACGTTACCTTTGTCGTCTAGTGGTAAGTTCATCATATCTAATGTAGATACGCGGAACATTTCACCAGCGCCTTCTGTGTCACTTGCGGTTAAAATTGGGGTTGACACCCAAAAGTGGCCGCGTTC
The DNA here is from genome assembly GCF_902506055.1 of Alteromonas sp. 38. Lineage (NCBI taxonomy): Bacteria > Pseudomonadati > Pseudomonadota > Gammaproteobacteria > Alteromonadales > Alteromonadaceae > Alteromonas > Alteromonas sp. 38. The sequence continues at coordinate 2,607,707 of NZ_LR733300.1, read as the reverse complement.
GTGGAAAAAGCGATGGATGGCCTGTGATAAGCAGTTACGCACACGGGTTACCGCACCAATTACGTTAGTACGAGGGCGCAAGTGAGCGTACTCTCTCAAATACTCGATACTGTGACGCTTAGCTGACATTGGGTAGGTATCAGGGTTTTCTACCCAGCCTAATACCTCAACCTCTGTTGCTTCAATTTCTACCGATTGGCCTTGGCCTTGAGATGCTTTTACCACACCCGTTACCGATAGTGAGCAACTTGCTGTTAAACGCTGTACGTCAGCGTAATTTGACAGAGAACTCAGTGCCACCACTTGAATAGGGTCAAAGCAACTACCATCGTGTAGTGCTATAAAAGATAACCCAGCCTTAGAGTCGCGGCGTGTTCTTACCCAACCTTTAACGGTTACCGATTCGCCAACTGCGTACTTACCTTTAAGTACGTCGACAACGGGCGCATGCGTCATGTTAATTTCTCCGTCTCACTGATTTATGCTGTTTTGTGTCATTGGCCACAAGCAACAGCAATGTGCATTTGCACTAATAATGGTTTTTACGTCAATCTTTTGGATTTTCTGCCGATAATTCAGCATGTTTTAGAATTTTCATCCTGAAAAAGCGAGATAGCACTTAGTCATTTTAAAAACGCGAGAATGGCGTTTACAAGAGGACTAAAAATAAATACCGCTAATAACGCATAATCCAATAGCACGCTAGTATACTCAACCTAAAGCGGGATGCCAGAGAACAGAGTGACAAATGGGAAATAAATATAATCCGTACGGTGTTGAAGAGCGACGTTCAAGACCTAGAACCGAAACGAATTTCTTTCGCGTGATGCTGGCCCTGAATGTAGTAGGGTGGTTAGCCTTAGTCGTAACTCTGGTTCTTTTTCACTTTGCGCGCCCCGATTTTATCAGTGGTGTACAAGAATATTGGGGAATTGAAGGCGACACAGGGTGGTCGGCTGAATATGTAAAAGCCATGCAAATCATGCTGCAAGTGTGTTTATTGGTAAGCTTGGTCAGTATTGTAATGCGCGCCCGCCGAAGCAGGCGACAGGGCGATCAATTCGGTTTTAATTTATTCGTATTGGCCAGCATAGCTGTTATTAGCCTTATTACACTGGCCACTACTATGGGAGCCGCTACATAAAGGCGATGCTAATAAGCCAATAGGTGTAAATGGCGTAAGCTGCCACAAATGCGCCCCCTTCTACTCGATTTAAGCGCCCTTGGCGCTTGTAGCCAATGCAAAATACAAACAGTGCTACGGTGGCTGCTAGCATCACCACTACATCGCGATATAAGAAGTCAGCACTTACCGTCATCGGCTGAATAGTACCTGCAATACCTACTACGGCGAGGGTGTTGAACATGTTAGAGCCAATAACATTACCCAAGGCCAAATCGTGCTCCCCTTTTTTCACTGCAATGAGGGATGAGGCAAGTTCGGGCAAAGACGTACCAATGGCAATAACCGTCAAGCCAATGATGGTATCGCTAACGCCAAAGAAGGTGGCCACTTCAACAGCTCCCCACACTAATATGCGAGAGCTGGCTACTAGCAGCAATAGGCCGGTAATAAGCCATACAATATGGGTTTTAATAGTACCTTCTGTTGCATTGATTTCCTCACTGTATTCATCGGCTAGTTTATCTTTACTGCCTTGCATGCCGTGCCAAATACTCCACGAAATAAGCAACACAAACAGGCCTAGTAATGAGAAAGCATCATCCTTTGATACCGTTTGGTCTAGTACCTGCCAAGAGGCAAAAAAGGTAATGCCCAGTAGTACGGGAATTTCCTTTTTAATAATGTTCGATTTAACCGCAATAGGGCTGATAAGTGCGGTTAATCCTAAAATAAGCAGTATGTTAGCGATGTTTGAGCCGTAGGCATTACCTAGCGCAATACCTGAGTTACCCTGAATGGCCGCGAAGATTGAAACAATGATTTCAGGGGCTGACGTTCCAAAACCAATAATGAGCATACCAATAAGAAGTGGAGATACGCCAAAGTGATTGGCGACGGATGCTGCGCCGCCTACAAATTTCCCTGCACTCCATAGCAAAACCGGTAGCCCGATAAGAATGGCTAAACTGGCTAGTAACATACAATCTCCTATTTGTTTACTGAAATCTGTTCGCAGTATTTTTTATAAAAAAGCTAAGTGAAAACGACAGCTGTCTTGGGCTTTCGCCTCATTTCGGCTGAGCTTGAATCACAGCCTAGCGCCTTCTAACGGGCGATAGCTCTTCACCATCAATAACCCTACTGGATAGATTAGTTTTCGTTGTCTTAACGATGAAAAAAAGCCGTGCTCAATTCACTTTGCAATTTTCACTTTCGGCGTAAACTCAGCGCCATTCTTACTCGAGTGGTGGCGAATATTACTTTCAAATATCGCATCACTCGAATTGTAACTTACTTAATATTATTTAGAAGCGAATTACATGCACAATACGTTGATTGTGGCTGACGATGTTACGCCATTTAGCGAAACAGCGTTATCGGTACTTACTTTTCAAGATTACTTGGCGGAGTTTCCGAAACTTAATGAACCAAAAATACGGGTGATAAACCTGTGTGATACTACCCGCTATTTAAGCCAAGGGTACTATTGTTCATTGCTAGCGCAGGCACGTAACCATTTAGTATTGCCCGGTGTAAACACCATTAACGACCTACGACTAGCAGAAGCACGCAGTGTGGATAGGCTGCCTTTTGCATTGTCGTTACCCGTGGATGAAATTGACATTCCTACTGCACCTTTATTAGTACTTTTTGGTGAAGTTAAAGATCAGCGTTTCAAGCGTGTCGCCCGTCAAGCGTTTGAAAAATATCCGTGTCCGATTTTGCTACTTACCCTGTCGGTATCTGATTCCCGTGCAGATAAAAAGGAGGGTAAAAAAGTAAGTGGTAAACATAATGTGGTTGGCTTTGCTGATATTGCTGCGAAGCCCTTTACCGCGCTAGACAGTAAACAACAGCAGCAGTGTATTGCACAGTTAGAAAACTACACTACGAAACAGTGGCGTGCTTCTAAAGTAAGTAAGCGCACTCGTTGGGACATGGCTATTTTAGTTAACCCTGATGAGTCGACGCCTCCTAGCGATGAAAGAGCCATTCGCCACTTTGTAAAAGCGGCTGAGAAGGTGGGTTTTAGAGCTGATGTGGTTTCACGTTTGTCGCCTGAAGATTTGGGCCACTATGATGCGTTATTTATTCGTGAAACTACGGCGATAGACCATCATACCTACCGTTTAGCCAGAGCGGCTGAGCGAGAAGGGGTAATAGTGATGGATGATACCCAGTCTATATTGCGCTGTTGCAACAAAGTGTTTTTACAAGATGCGTTTACTTATCAAAAAGTACCGGCACCGAAAGCCACCTTTGTGTCGAACTCAGATGATGAAACCTGCGATAAGCTTATTGAAGAATTCTGCTTACCTTTGGTATTGAAGTTGCCAGAAAGCTCGTTTTCAAGGGGGGTACACAAAGCAGAAAACCGCGATGTGTTAAAAGCCCGATTAGTCGAGATGTTAGCAGAATCTGCCTTAGTATTGGTTCAAGAATATATTTTTACCGAGTTTGATTGGCGTATTGGTATGTTGGGCGGTAAGCCGATTTACGCGTGTCAGTATTTTATGGCGCGAAATCATTGGCAAATTTATCACCATCAAGGCGAGCGTTTTTCATCCGGTGGCTTTACTACTATGCCAACCTTTGAAGTACCTAAGCCGGTATTGCAGGCAGCAATTAAAGCAGCAAAGGTTGTGGGTGATGGTTTATACGGTGTAGACATCAAGCATTCAGGCAATCAGGTATACGTGATTGAAGTAAACGATAACCCGAGCATAGATGCTGGGGTGGAAGATAAGTATTTAGGCAAAGCCTTGTATGAGTTAATTATGCAAGAATTTGCGGACAGACTAGAGCGGCGAGGACGATAAGCATGAACAGTGCACTTGCTTCTGAATACAATAAACTTGCGCCTGAATATAAAGGTGGGGATGAAGCTGAAAAGAATGCCGTGAACAATGTTCAATTGAGAAAAGCCACGTTAGATGATGTGAAACGAATACAACACATCGAAAACACGTGTTTTAAAAGCGATAAGCTGAATGTTCGCCGCTTTCGTTTTTACGTTACAGCCAAACATGCTGAATTTTATATTGCCGAGCATCATAGCGCGCAAGGGGTTTCGCTAGCGGGTTATGGATTACTGTTGCTACGCAGAGGAACACAACTTACTCGGTTGTATTCCATCGCGGTGTTGCCCGAAGCCCGTGGCCTCGGAATAGCTGAAAAGTTGATAGCAAGGCTAGGGGAGCAGGCGTTAGCCAGGGGAAAGCGCTTTATGCGCCTAGAAGTGTCTGCGGACAATAAGGGCGCTATTTCACTTTACCAAAGGCTAGGTTTTAAACAGTTCGGTATGTACGTTGATTATTACGACGATCATTCAAACGCCTTGCGTATGCAAAAGGTATTGGTGTCATCGAAAGCCATGTCCCATGCTATATACCCTTGGTATCAGCAAACGACTGAGTTTACCTGTGGGCCATCGGCATTGATGATGGCCATGTGTTCATTGCAAAATGGTTTTGCAATGAACCAGCAAAAAGAATTGGCGATTTGGCGTACGGCGACCACAATATTTATGACGTCAGGCCATGGCGGTTGCCACCCTATTGGATTGGCGCTAGCGGCACAATTGGAAGGGTTTACGGCAGAAGTTTTGATTAACCAGCCTTTGCCATTGTTTGTGGATGGCGTAAGAAGTGAGCATAAAAAGCATATTGTTGGGCAAGTAGAAGCTGACTTTTTGCTTCAAGCGCAAAAAAGTAATATGGCTATTGCTACTGAAGAGTGGCGTGTTGATGCTATAGAACAAGCGCTAGATGCTGGTAAAGCGGTGGTGTGCTTAATAAGCACCTATGCATTTGACAAGAAAAAAGCACCACATTGGGTGGCTATTACCAGTTACGATGAACAATGCTTTTATTTGCACGACCCCGATGCTGACGAAGGCAATAGTCAAAACGAAAGTCAGCGTGTTGAATTTCAACACATTCCAGTGGCAAGAGACGACTTTGTTCGCTTAGCCAGTTACGGTACACGCAAAGTGCGTACGCTAGTGCTACTGTCTACAAAAGCTGCTATCTAAAAAGCTACTTTCTAAAGCATTTCGCGGCTGATGGGAATGACTGATTAGCCAAGATTGCTTCAATAATAAAAGCGCGGTTGTTTTCATAACGCTAGGGACTACAAACTTAAGGCAGAGTGAAAAGCCTTAATTTAGGCACCTTGAGCTAGAATATAGCAGCGCAGTTATTAATGCCTAACCTGCGCAATTGTTACTTCTTCATTAAGCGCGTTTAGGCGGTTAACTAAACCTGATAATTCTTTAACTGAACCAGAATAGGCAAGTTGCTTGCTGGTGTGTTGACCTTTCACCGCAGACTTGAAAATGGCCGTGCTTTCGAAGCAGGCTGTTTTCTTATCAAGTGCGTCCCACTCAGTTTGTAGCTCGCTAGGGATACAATGACGTTTTGCACTGATTTTGTCTTTTATTTGCAACACTTTCCCAATAAGTAATTGTGCGTCAGTAGGCATTATGATTCTTCCTTACTATTTAACTAACTAAAATAATTGCGCTTTTTTGTTATTGGCACGGTTTATTTATGCTAAAACAAAAAACTCCTATTAAGCTTACTGCATGGAGAATGCCAAATTTGCATAGAAATTATTCAAAGTGCATTTAGGATGAATAGGTAGGGGAATAGTGTAGGGAGAATAGACGTGCAAGTGAGGGGCATAGTTGCCTTGCTCTGGCTTTACATTGTTTGCCTCGCTATATAGGGCGTAATAGGCTGCGCCAAAGAGCGTTAACGATAACTGGCGTGCCGTGGCTTGTGCTTCAAGTGCCTGACTTGGCAGTAGCAAAGGTATGGGCCCCACAATAGTAAATTAATCAGTAAAGCAGTGATAAAGCTGAAAATAATTGATGATGGGGTAAGCGGCACGGATGGGCTGAAATTACCCAATACCTTCTGCAGTGTAGGCGCGTTTGAGGGTGTGAGCATATACCAAGCTTTTTCATAATAGTGGCCGTGCTCAAGGTTCTTGATCCCTTGTTCTATATGGTCTAGCTTGGTGAAAAGCGTCGATTTACGTTCTGCATCTGCTCTTACCACGGCTTCACTGTTTTGCCTTAGTGCACTTAACATTGCCCCCACTGATGCATAGCCATGCTGCGTTGCTAATGCCGACATGGCAGACACTTCTTCGCGGGTTGCATCGTAATAGCCGCTCAAGTACTGACGATAGTGATCGGCTAAAATAGGCACCTGCAGTGCGGCAACAAACAGAGTGGCAAAAACGATTTTATCAAAAACGCGTACAAACATATAAATGACTGACCTAGAGTTATTTTTCAGCGATTAAGCAGTGTATAAATTACGGTAGACCAGTCATCGCACCCCTATATTTTCACCTTATACTTCCGCTTAAATAGGTGTAGATAGCATGGGTCAGTTTGCTGAGTTGGTCTGGGCTAATGATGTATGGAGGCATAATGTATACCAGCTTACCAAAAGGCCGTATCCACACACCTTGTTTTACAAAGTGGCGCTGAATATCGGCCACGTTGACAGGATGAACGGTTTCAACCACACCTATTGCGCCTAGCACTCTCACATCGGCTACCGTAGGCAGGTTGGCACATTTTGACAGTTCAGTGTGTAATTGTTTCTCAATGGCGGGGATTTGTTGCTGCCAGTGATTTTCGTTTATCAATGACAAGCTAGCATTAGCTACGGAACAGGCAAGTGGGTTACCCATATAAGTGGGGCCGTGCATGAATACGCCAGGTGAGCCTTGGCAAACACCTAATGCAATATCTTCAGTACATAAGGTGGCCGCTAAGGTCATGTAACCGCCAGTAATAGCTTTTCCTAAACACATAATGTCTGGAGAAATGCCTGCATGTTCACAGGCGAATAGCTTGCCTGTTCGCCCAAATCCAGTAGCGATTTCATCACAGATAAGTAGCACGTCGTAGTTGTCGCAGAGTTGGCGGCAGCGTTTTAAATATTCAGGGTGGTAAATACGCATACCGCCCGCACCTTGGACAACGGGCTCAAGAATAAGCGCTGCCATTTCATGGTGATGGTTTTCGAACAGCTCGGCCAAAGGTAAAATGTCGTCTTCGCTGAACGTCTGGCCGAAACGGGTTTGTGGGGCTGGGGCAAATAGCTGTTTGCTTAAAACACTCTCAAATAAGCTGTGCATTCCGTTTACCGGATCGCATACCGACATGGCCGCAAACGTATCGCCATGATAACCATTGCGTGGTGCTACAATGCGAGACTTTTCTGGGCGACCTTGGCACGCCCAATATTGAATGGCCATTTTGATAGCCACTTCTACCGAGACCGAGCCGGAGTCGGCTAAAAAGACCCGTTCAAGTCCATCAGGTACCATTTCTAGAAGCGTGCGACATAGGTCGACCGCTGGCTGGTGGGTAATGCCGCCAAACATCACATGGGAAAAAGCATCTATTTGACTGTGGGCCGCTTGGTTTAATACAGGGTGGTTGTAACCGTGAATGGCCGCCCACCAACTCGACATGCCATCTACTAAAACGTCGCCCGTTGAAAGCGTAAGCTCTGCTCCTCTAGCGCCAACCACTTCATAGCAAGGCAAGGGGTTAGTTGCTGACGTATAAGGGTGCCAAATGTGTTTCTTATCAAAATCTATATTGTTCAAAATTCAACCGTTAGTAAAGCTTTTGAAATGGTCAGAGTTGACAACTCGTGTTTGGAGCATAGACTAAGCCAGCATTCTTAATTAGTAAAGGACAGTCAATGACTCTGGCTTCAGCGCCTGACGCGCAAAATAATACAATTCGTCACGATTGGTCACAAGCCGAAGTAGAGGCGCTTTATGCCTTGCCATTTAACGACTTGCTGTTTCAAGCGCAGGTAGTTCACAGACAACACTTCAATCCAAACGAAGTACAAGTAAGCACCTTGTTGTCGATTAAAACCGGTGCATGCCCGGAAGATTGTAAATACTGTCCGCAAAGCGCGCGTTACGATACCGGCCTAGAAAAAGAGCGCTTGCTTGAAATTGAAAAAGTGATTGAACGAGCAAAAGAAGCCAAGCAAGTAGGCTCTACTCGTTTTTGCATGGGTGCTGCGTGGCGTAACCCACGTGACAGAGACATGCCTTATATTGTGAAAATGGTGGAAGAGGTTAAACAACTTGGCCTTGAAACCTGCATGACACTTGGCATGTTAACCCGCGACCAAGCGGTAGCGCTTAAACAGGCTGGTCTAGATTATTACAACCATAACCTTGATACCTCGCCTGAATACTACGGCGATATCATTACCACTCGTACCTATCAAGACAGACTAAACACCCTTGAAAACGTGCGCGCGGCAGGCATGAATGTGTGTTCTGGCGGTATTGTGGGTATGGGCGAAACTGCAGGCGACAGAGCCAGCTTATTGATTCAATTAGCGAACTTGCCGGAACAACCTCAAAGTGTACCCATTAACATGTTGGTTAAAGTAAAAGGTACGCCACTAGCCAGTTTAGAAGATTTAGATTATTTCGAGTTTATCCGCACCATCGCGGTGGCCCGTATCATGATGCCTAAATCTCATGTGCGTTTATCTGCTGGTCGCGAAGCCATGAATGAACAGATGCAAGCGCTGTGTTTTATGGCGGGTGCTAATTCTATTTTCTATGGTTGTAAGTTGCTGACTACGTCTAACCCAGACACCCACGAAGATGTTATTTTGTTTAAAAAGTTGGGTATAAACACCGAGCGAACTCGCGATTTTTCTGATGAAGCACATCAGCAAGTGTTGGAAGAAGAAATTGCACAGCAACAAGAGCAAGGCTCTGATGCTAGCGATTTATTTTACGACGCTAGTGCACCGCGTAAACAGAAACAGCAGCCCGCGGAGGCATAATGGCCTTCGATTGGCTGGAAGCCCGCTTAGCCGAACGGGCTCAGCAAGGTTACCTGCGTAAGCGGGTATGCCAGCAGTACGAAAAAGACAACATTATCTGTATTGATGGTGAGCACTATTTGAATTTTGCTAGCAATGATTACCTTGGCATGCGCCATCATGAAGGTGTGTTGCAAAGCTGGGTAGAAGGCTTGGCGCAATTTGGCGGTGGCAGCGGCGCGTCGCCGTTGGTAACGGGCCATACCCAAGCACATTTGGCTCTTGAAGCGTACATCGCTGACGGTTTAAATCGAGACGCTGCGTTATTGTTTAACTCGGGCTTTGCGGCTAACCAAGCGTTATGTATGGCGCTGTTTAGTCGTGATAATCATCAAGGCGCTAATCATCAAAACCCAAGTGCCGCGGCCGGCAGTAAGCATACCGGTGAAATTTTTGCCGATCGGCTTATGCATGCGTCCTTCCTTGAAGGCGCTATGGCAACCAAGGCCAAGTTGCGTCGCTTTAGGCATAACGATCTAGCTCACCTATCCAATTTATTAGCTAATTTACTGAACAAGGCGGATACAACCAATAACTGTGACAAGCTAATAGTCACTGAAGGTGTATTCAGTATGGACGGCGACAGCGCCCCCCTTCGTGATATGGCGGGTGTAGCAAAGCAAAACAAAGCATGGCTAATGGTAGACGATGCACACGGTATGGGCGTATTAGGTGAAAACGGACTGGGAAGCATTGAAGCGCAGGCGTTATCTCAAACCGACGTACCTATAGTGATGGGTACCTTTGGCAAAGCCGTGGGAACCGCCGGTGCGTTTATAGCTGGAAGCCAAGCGCTCATTGATTACCTAGTCAACTTTGCCAAGCATTATGTCTATTCCACTGCCATGCCGCCGGCCCAAGCAGTAGCAACATTATATTCGTTAACGCACATTGCTGCTGATTCGAGTCGAACCGACGCGTTGAATCACAATATCGCGTATTTTCGCGAACGGTTTAGTGCCCAAATCGGGAGTGCACGTCGTAGCAATGATGACAGCGAAGACGAAAATGGATACACACTCAAAGCGTCATCGAACAAAGCTTCGTCAACCAAAGCTTCGTCAAATACCCATCATGATTTAGTCTTGGCTAATTCACATAGTGCAATCCAACCTATTATTGTAGGTAGCCCTGAGCGCGCGTTAGCATTGAGTTATGCGCTAAAAGCCCGAGGCATATGGATACCTGCTATTCGCTATCCTACCGTACCAAAAGGGGAAGACCGATTGCGCATTACACTAAGCGCTACTCATACCCAGCAAGATATAGACGTACTTGTTGATGCTATTGCCCTTGCGATGGAGTCGATATCATGAGCCCGCAATCTTTAGCTAAACAAGCGCCACAGCCGCTTAAACAAGATTTATCTCAACCGCTTTGCCAACAGGGCGCAGTTGCAGTGCATGCTGCTAGTCACTCCGATGGTTTATTAGACTCACAATCTGAAAGCGTGATCAGTGAAGCGGTGATCGCGAAGCAATTTTCAAAAGCCGCAAATAAGTACGATAACGAAGCGCATATTCAGCGCGAAATTGCACAGGCAGGGTTAAACAACTTACCTATTTCTTTAAAAGGCGACTTACTTGATATTGGCTGTGCAACGGGAGCCCACAGTGACGAACTTCAGCAACGAGGTGCTAACGTCACCGGGGTAGATATTGCACTTGGTATGGTTCAAAAAGCGCAAGCAGCCTTTCCTGAGGTTAGTTTTAAGCAAGGTTCGGCGCAGTCTCTACCATTTCAAAATAACTGCTTTAGTACGGTATTTTCCTCTATGGCATTGCAGTGGTGTAACAGCCCGCAAGCAGTGGCTAGCGAACTTTATCGAGTACTTAAGCCATCGGGAATGGCAGAAATTGCCATTATGGTGAGTGGTTCTTTTTCTGAGCTTCATAAAGCGAGAAGTGTTGCCCAATTACCTGCTGCGGTTACGCGTTTGCCTGAAGCTAGGTTGTGGCTTAATTCATTTCTTGGGGCTGGGCTGCGGGTTAGTCGCCTTATCAATAAAAACTATGTTGATGAGCATCAAGATGTACTTTCTTTACTTCGTTCAATTAAAAATGTTGGGGCGGGAACTACGGGGGCTAAACAGCAATCCCTTTCGCGCAGTGACATTAAGAAATTGTCGTTGGCCTATAAAAATATTAGCGCTGTCGATGGCGTGCTACCCCTTACTTACAAAGTGTGTCATTTCAGAATAGAGAAACCATGAAGCAGTATTTCATTACCGGAACCGATACCGAAGTAGGTAAAACCTACGTTACCTGTCACCTACTAAAAGCCGCTGAAAGTGAGCAAAAAACGAGCTTAGGTTATAAACCTATTTCGGCAGGCTGTGAAAAAGTGGGAAACGACTGGGTAAACGAAGACGCATCTGAAATTCAGCAAGCAAGTAGTATTAAACTGCCTATCAGTACTATCAATCCTATTACGTTTGTTCCGCCGATTGCGCCGCACATCGCAGCTAAAGAAGCGGGCGTAACATTAACCAGTGAAGCTGTGATTGAAGGGCTAGTTCGCCTGCAACAAGAGACTCCAGATCTTTTGTTGATGGAAGGAGCGGGAGGTTGGCGATTGCCGTTAACCGATACACTGTTTCTTTCAGATGTGGTTAGCGACTTAAAAATGGACGTGATTTTAGTGGTGGGTATGAAGCTGGGCTGTTTAAACCATGCATTGCTTACCGCGCAAGCTATTCAAAATGATGGGCTTAATATTGTAGGTTGGGTAGCCAACGATATCACCGGCTGTATGTCTAGATACGATGATAATTTGGCTACGCTTAAAAACGTCATGCCAGCGCCCTTATTGCTGGAAGTGCCTTTTTCAAGCGAGCCAAGTAAAGATGCCTTAACGGCTGCTATTCATAAGCTCTGTTAAATCTTCATTTTGCGCTATTGGGCGTTTTTCATTACCTAAAAAGATAAACCCGCCTTTCTCACCCACCAGTGTTAATTGCTGCTGGGACAAAGAAAGGGCGGTACCTTCACGAATGGCTACCACGGGCGTGGTGGGGTTTAGCACTGTAAATTCAGCCAATCGCTGATCACGTGTTTCACCATTATGCCCCAGAGGGTGATAATCGCTGTAGTGCGGATTCAACTGAAAAGGGACTACATCGAGCGCATTAAAGCTTTTTGGCTCGACAATTGGCATATCATTAGTTGTACGAATGCTTAACCCACAAATGTTTGAGCCTGCGCTCCAGCCAATATATGGCGTGCCTTCAGCAATGGCGTGCTGAAGTGGTTCCAATAAGTTTTGTTGGTATATAGTATGCATCAAATGGAAGGTATTTCCGCCACCTACCACAATGGCTTGATTATTTGCCTTTGCATTTTTGATAGCCTGTACAGGGTTATCAAAGGTATGAAGCCCTGTCACTTTACATTCTGGCAAGGCCGTTGCGACAGCTGAAACATAGTTGTCGTAACTTTGTGTCACTGCTGCGTAGGGAATAAATAGTAGGTCGCGAATGCCACCTAAGTGTGCAAGAATAAGGCTTCTCGCATGTTCAAGGTACGCTTCGTCGCCCTGACGAGAACTACTTAACATTAATACATGTGCGGTCATTACTGCTCCACAATTTTTTTAAACGGCGTTATTTACGTGAAAGTTAACATAAAGTTTAGCTTAGTGCCGTTATTGGTTTTAAAGGAATTTTTATATGGGTCAGAACACATCGGTGTTATTCGTTTGCTTGGGTAACATTTGCCGTTCACCTACGGCCGAAGCTGTGTTTCTTGCTAAGGCTGCTCGAGCTGGCTTAAAACTAGACATAGACTCTGCAGGAACCCATGGGTATCACATTGGCAAACAACCAGATAAACGCTCGCAAGCGGTTGGCGTGGAGCGTGGTTATAGCTTCAAAGGCTTAAAGTGTAGGCGGGTAGATGAAAAAGACTTCGAAAAGTACGACTACATTCTGGCAATGGATAATAGCAACCTAGACAATCTACGTGAAATGTCCGCGCCGGAACACCACGAAAAAATTCACTTGTTCTTAGACTTCGCTGACAGTGAAGATAAGGAAGTTCCCGACCCTTATTATGGCGGAAAACGGGGCTTTGAATTAGTGTTAGATTTAATTGAAGAGGCCTCTGACGGGCTAATCGCACATATTCAACAGAGCTAGATATGCACACTGTGTTAAAGGGAAGGGCTGCTACCTTCCTACTTTGTGGTGTTACCTTCCTGCTCACCGTTGGCGTGTTAGCCACGGTATGGCTAACCGATTCACCCACGGCATTAAAACAACACATCACACTACAGCTTCAAATTCCGCTTATCATTACCGCCGTTTTAGTCGGTAGTGTATTGGCAGTCAGTGGTGCTACCCTTCAAATAGTATTACGCAATCCGCTGGCAGACCCAGGTATTATCGGTATCACTAGCGGCGCCAGCTTAGTGGCTGCAACCCTGTTATTACTCACCCCTTTGTGGGCACAGCCTTATCTCCATTATATATTGCCTCTAGGCTGCTTCATTGGTGCATTAATAACAACGTTTGTTATCTATCGCCTTGCAAGAAAACTTCTGGGTTCAGCGGTTGCTGTTATTTTATCTGGCATTGCTATCTCTACCTTGAGTGGGGCTGTTATTGCTTGGATGTACATGTTTAGTGATGCCCAATCCTTGCGTAACCTAACATTTTGGCTGATGGGAAGTGTGTATCAAACCACGTGGCCTATTTTGTGGGTAAGTGGCCCACTTATTATAGGGAGTTTGTGGTATCAAATACGTCAATCTGCCAAATTCAATCGTCTGTATGCTGGTGATTTAGCCGCGTTAAGCAGCGGCGTGCATGTGCAACAACTTACCGAACGTAGCCTTATTGCTACCGCCGTAGGGGTAGGAGCGGCGGTGTCTATTGCGGGGGCTATTGCCTTTGTTGGGCTGTTAGTGCCGCACATTCTTCGGCTTATTCTTGGCCATGACAATAGGATACTGTTACCCGCAAGCGCGTTATGTGGCGCCAGTTTATTACTTATTGTGGTGCTCATGTCTGAACTTACTCGTGCGATAACCCTGCCTGTATCTATGATCACTGCCACCTTAGGCGGCCCCTTACTCATTTGGGCATTAATGAAGGGGCAGCTTCGATGAACCCAGTTATTTCATTGCGCGATATTTATGTGAAAAAGCGTTTAACTAATATTACCCTTGATATCAATCAAGGCGATTGCGTACATATTTTAGGCCCGAATGGTGCAGGAAAATCTACCCTGTTATCGATAATGGCTGGCGTATTAGCCGCTGAACATGGCGAGGCTTTGCTGCTAGAACAACCCCTACATCAATGGCCTTTAAGTGTATTGTCGACATTTAGAACCTTATTGGCACAGCAAAGTGAAGCTGTGTTTGCGGTCTCTGTAAAAGAATACCTTTCGTTTTTTTCAAGTGAAACCGTGTTTGAACTTCCCAATTTGCTAGAAGCCACACTGGAAGTAACCGGTTTTTTTCCTACGCCCTTAAATAGACTTTCAGGTGGGGAGCGCCAGCGTGTTGAAATTTGCCGCACATTACTGCAAGTTTGGCCTGCCATTAAGCGGGGCGAAGCGATTTTGCTATTAGATGAACCCTTGCAAGGGGTGGATATTCGACACCAATATGCGCTGATGGCGCTGTTTCAAACCTTATGCAATAAAGGGAATACCTTAGTGCTAAGCAGTCATGACATTTTATTAAGCGCAAACTATAGTAATACAGTACTGCTAATGAAACTCGGTACGAGCGTAAGTTTCGGTTTGCCCGAGTCGGTATTGTCAGTCAAAAACCTAGAACATACCTTTGATTGTCATTTTGCAGTGAATAAGCGCGACGACTTTCTAGATATTCAAGTTTGCGCACCTATTGTATTAGATCAAATGTGGTAAAGTAGCGCGCATACAGATAAGCGCTCACACACAATGAGATTAACGTTTGCCTAAACGTAAAAAACATTTAAATCAGGAGAACCCCTTGAGTAATTGGCAAGTAGACAGTTGGAGGCAAAAACCTATCCTTCAACAACCAGAGTACGATGATGCGGCACAACTTAAACAAGTAGAGCACACGCTAAGTACATATCCTCCGCTGGTTTTTGCCGCTGAAGCCCGTGATCTTCGCCGTCAACTTGGTGAGGTTAGTTTAGGTAAAGGTTTTCTGCTTCAAGGCGGTGACTGCGCCGAATCGTTCGACGAATTTAATGCGCCAAAAATTCGCGATACGTTTAAAGTATTGCTTCAGATGGCTATTGTTTTAACCTTTGCAGGCCGTTGCCCAGTCACCAAAGTGGCTCGTATGGCGGGTCAATATGCTAAGCCTCGTTCATCAAATTTTGAAACCCGCGATGGTGTTACACTGCCAAGCTACCGCGGCGATATTATTAATAGTTTCGAGTTTAACGAAGCCGCTCGCCGCCCAGATCCGAACCGTTTGATTGAGGCGTACCACCGCAGTGCATCGACGCTTAATTTACTTCGCGCTTTTTCTCAAGGTGGTTTGGCCGACCTTCACGAAGTAAACCGTTGGAATATGGCTTTCGTTGAAAACAACCCGCTAAAAGAACGCTACCACGATATGGCTGTGCGTATTCAAGATACATTGTCGTTCATGGACGTGATTGGCATTAATTCGCAATCTAGCCCAACTTTACATGAAACCTCGTTGTTTACGTCGCATGAAGCATTGCTGCTTAACTATGAACAAGCCCTAACACGAATTGATACACTAACTGGCAAGCCTTACGATTGTTCTGCGCATATGATTTGGATTGGTGAGCGTACCCGTCAGCTAGACCATGCTCACATTGAGTTCTTCCGTGGTATTCACAACCCTATTGGTGTGAAAGTTGGGCCTAGCATGGAAGAAGATGAACTTATTCGTTTGATTGATGCACTAAACCCGAATAACGACCCTGGTAGGCTGACGTTAATTACCCGTATGGGGGCTGATAACCTAGCTGATAACTTGCCGCGTTTATTACGTCGCGTTAAAGCAGAAGGTAGACACGTAGTATGGAGTTCAGACCCCATGCACGGAAATACGTTCTCTGCATCAAGCGGTTATAAAACTCGTAATTTTGATGCCATTTTGCGTGAAATTAAACAGTTCTTCCAAGCACATAACGATGAAGGCACGCATGCTGGTGGTATTCACCTTGAAATGACAGGCCAACACGTGACCGAGTGCACTGGCGGTGCGTATGAAATTAGTGATGAAGACTTAGCACAAGCGTACAAAACTCAATGCGATCCTAGACTAAACGCCGATCAAGTACTTGAAATGGCATTCTTAGTTGCAGACCATTTGCGCAACGCATAAGCGTTAGCAAAACAGAGTGAAAAGGGTAAATCGCATGTCGACTTACCCTTTTTTTGTCTGACCTTTAGATTAAATCATCACCTATGTGCACAGCACTAAACGCTAGTATGAGAATGAAGATTCTTTATGCACAAGCGATTCAAATTATTAACGAATAACGCACTACTAACAAATGCTAGGCTAACCACAACCACACCGAACCAAGAAAATGTGTTAAACGCAATGAGGCCAGTATAAGAGCCTAGTGCACCACCGAGATAATACCCCAGCATGTAAATACCATTTATTCGACTTTGCGCTGAAAGGTCGATTGAAAATACGCGAACTTGGTTGGACACTTGGGCACTGAATATCCCCAGATCGATAAGAACTATACCTACAATTAACCCCCATAAGTTTTCACCGAACAAACCTGAAATAGTAAACCCAAGAAAGATAAGCCCCAACGCTATATTTATCATATTGCGAACACCCACTTTGTTTACCAAGCTCCCCGATACTTTTGCACCCACAATACCTGCCAATGCCACTACACCAAAAAGCCCCGCTTGTTGCGCATTGTAGTTAAAAGGAGACTCATGAACATGTAAAGCTAAGGTAGCCCACAAGGCGTTAAACGCAGCGAACCACAAGCTTCCGGTTAACGCAGACTGACGAAGCGCAGCATGTTGTTTTATTAGCGAAATCATACTTAATACTAACTTGGGATAAGGCATTGTGCTGGCGGGTTTATTCGCAGGTAAGTATAAATGGAGCAAGATGCCAAAACATGTAGCTAGTAGTGCTGACATGAGAAACACCGCGCGCCAATTAAAGAACTCTCCTACAAACCCACTTACGGTTCTAGACAATAATATGCCCACGGTTAGCCCTGTCATGATAGTACCGATAACTTTCCCTTTATTCTCTGGGGTACTTAAGGACGCCGCGAATGGAATAATTTGTTGCGTAATATTGGTCCCAAGACCAATTGTGAAACAGGCGGCAACGAGCATAAATAAGCTAGTTGTTGAAAATGCCACGAGTGAAGCGATAACAAGTAAAAGAGACAGTAAACCAATTATCGTTTTACGGGATACGGTGTCGCCCAAAGGAGATAGAAATAACAAGGCCACAGCATATCCAATCTGGCCAGCAGACGGAATAGCACCGAGCTGGTGGGTACTTAGCCCCAGATCTTTGCCTATTTGCGGCAATATAGGTTGATTGTAATATAGATTAGCAACGGTAGCCGCTACCGCGCTCGACATGAGCAACAATTTACCTGTTGTGAGAGAGGGGGATGATTTGGTATCCATAATAATATCTACATGTTGTGTGAGCTGTTAATGGAGGTATTTTATGGTGTTTTTATTTATTACAGAAATGATGGATTTGTGTTTAATTAATCCCGGTTTTGCATAAGTTATCTTTTGAGGTGTGTCATTCACAGCGCATAAAAACTCGTAGTAGGATAATAGAGTGGGTTAAGCGCTTACTTGTTATGCACCATTAAAAATAAAATAGTGAACCGAACTTAGTCGTCATTAAGGAGTGGCTCAACAACTGACTCTAATCCATTTAGTTTAATTTCGTACATGAGCGCGAGTTGCTGCCCCAGCTTTCCTTCGGGAAAACCTTGTTTGTTAAACCAAACTAAATAAGGTTCTGGTAGGTGAAACAGGCGCCGTCCTGCATACTTTCCGAATGGCATGGTTTGGTTGATTGCACTTTTTATTGCTTCTGGATCCATATTGCTCAAAATTACTTTAATGTCGTTAGGTTGTTAGAGTGCCTACAAGGTGTCAATATTCTCGTCTGCGATGAGCAGGTATATGCACTTGTGTTCACGGTTTGAATATAAATGTCGAATATGCTGAATGGGTACATTCGGTAAGAGCCTCAAGCCGCATCACTTCTTTAGTCTTCACTGGCCCATACTTTCATGATTTGAATCTCGCTGCTGAGTAGCCCACAGCCGATTGTATATACCTTGTTGTGCTAAAAGAGTCTCGTGGGTGCCATGTTCGGCAATCATGCCCTTGCTTAACACTAAGATGGTATCGGCATCGACGAT
Organism: Alteromonas sp. 38; assembly: GCF_902506055.1. Taxonomy (NCBI): domain Bacteria; kingdom Pseudomonadati; phylum Pseudomonadota; class Gammaproteobacteria; order Alteromonadales; family Alteromonadaceae; genus Alteromonas; species Alteromonas sp. 38. The sequence goes on along the minus strand of NZ_LR733300.1, from coordinate 2,589,328 downwards.
AGTAGACAGTCTATGCGCAATAACCAAGCTAGTGTGACCTCTTGCGGCGTCTCGCAGCGCGCCTAATATCGCTTGCTCTGATTGACTGTCTAACGAAGAGGTCGCTTCATCGAATATCATTATTGGCGCACCTTTTAATAGCGCACGAGCGATGGCAACTCGCTGTTTTTCGCCGCCAGAGAGTTTTAGCCCACGTTCGCCTACTGTTGTGTCTAGTCCGTCTGGCAAGCTTTCAACAAATTGGGTTAAATGCGCAAGCTTAATAGCATGAGTAACTTCTTCGTCGCTAGCATCAGGGTTGCCGTAACGGATATTTTCTACCAAGGATGTATTAAACAACACGGTATCTTGTGGAACAATACCGATATGGCTTCGTAAACTGTGTTGGCTAAGTTCGCGAATATCCTGCCCGTTTATGAAAATGCCACCCTCGGTGGGGTCGTAAAAACGAAACAGCAACTTCATGATGGTGGATTTTCCCGCACCACTTTCGCCAACCACAGCAATCTTAGCGCCTGATGGCACCTCGAAGCTGATTCCTTTTAAAATAGGCCGTGCTTGCTGATAGTGAAATTGAACGTTAGTAAAACGTATGTTGGCCTGTTTTGCTGAGAGGTGGGTAGCATTGGGTTTATCTTCAATTGCAGGTTTTTGGGATAGCAGGGAAAACAAGTTTTGAATGTTCGCTAGCGAGCCACGGATTTCCCGATACACAAAGCCCAAGAAATTGAGGGGCATAAATATTTGCATGGTGAAGGCGTTAATTAGCACGAAATCACCAATGGTCATCTCGCCTTCCATTACGCCATAAGCTGCATTCGCCATCATGGCTGTCATTGCTAGGGCAATAATGCTGGCCTGTCCGCCATTTAAGGCAAACAGTGATAACCGATTTTTACGCCTGGCTTTTTCCCAGCCAGCTAAATCTGTATCGTATCGATTTGCTTCGAAGCGCTCATTGTTGAAATACTTTACGGTTTCAAAGTTAAGTAAGCTGTCTACCGCGCGTGAGTTGGTGGTGGAGTCGGCTTCATTCATTTGCTGCACAAATCGCGTGCGCCAATCGGTGGCTTTCATCGAAAACATGACATAGCTGATGACACTGACCACAATGATCATCGCAAACGACCAGCCAAACTGAATCAATAGCAATACCACGACTAAGCCAATCTCTAAAAGGGTAGGCACAATATTGAACACCATAAACCGCATTAAGAAACTTACGCCGTTTGTGCCACGTTCTATATCTCTGGATAAGCCGCCCGTTCTGCGGTTTAAATGGAAACCTAAATCTAGATTGTGCAGATGATTAAATACCTTTAAACCTAGCCGGCGCATAGCACGTTCGGTAACACGCCCGAACAGAGTATCTCTTACTTCGCCAAGTAAAACATTGGTGAGCCTAAGTGCGCCATACGCAATAATTAAGCTGATAGGCACGGCAATGGCCAATGCTTCCACATCACCATTTAAACTATCTACCGTGTATTTGAGTACATAGGGTAGACCAATGCTGGCAAGTTTGGCAGCGACTAAGCACAGTAGCGCTAATGCTACCCGACCTTTGAACTCAAGAAGATAAGGCCATAACTGTTTGAGCACTTGCCATTTGATAGGCTCATTCTCGTTTAGCGGGAATCGATTTTTTCGCATGGTGTAATTATGTTCTCACTGCATATTTGTGACGTTGTAAAACGATGACGCTAGCGGAAGGCAGGAAGGAAAGCCTCTGTACAAAGGTGAATTATGGTAGATTAACGAACTCTAAACTAAATCGTCTACGGTGAACCGTTATATTTATTTAAGATAAATAAGGCAACGGTACGATAAAACGTTCTAATTTATGCGTTATCGAGCATTTCATTCTTATTTGCAGCCGCGTAAACTGGCTCAAAGACATCATAGTCTATTTAACCACACTATTTGTTTCACGTAGCCCTTAAGGGAGAAAATTTGTTAGAAGATAGCTTTGGACGACAATTCCATTATTTGCGTTTATCAGTAACGGAGGCGTGTAATTTTCGCTGTCAGTATTGTTTGCCTGACGGTTATCAAGGTCCTTCTAGTGAGCATTTTCTTTCCTTAAGCGAAATCAACACGCTATTGAGCGCGTTTTCAGGGTTGGGTACAACAAAAGTCCGGCTTACAGGCGGCGAGCCAACACTTCGCCGCGACTTTCTTGATATTTTAAGCGCAACGGCAAATACACCTGGTATTAAGCGCGTGGCTATGACCACCCATGGTGGCCGTATGGCTGAATATGCTGCCGCGTGGAAGCAGGCGGGTTTACACCAAGTGAATGTCAGTATTGATAGCTTAGATCCCAGGCAGTTTGCCGCAATAACTGGGCAAGATAAATTGAAGCAGGTGTTAGCTGGGCTCGATGCTGCGGTTGAGGCCGGTCTTGATGTAAAAGTAAATTCGGTGCTGTTAAATGACTTTTCTGATGCTAGGTTGAATCGCTTCCTTGATTGGCTGAAAACCATGCCTGTCACATTGCGGTTTATTGAATTGATGGAAACCGGCGATACCACTAAATTTTTCAAAGCGCAGCATCAAGGTGGAACACCACTTAAGCAAACGCTTAAAGATGCTGGATGGCAACCCATGGTTAGGCGCAAAGATGCCGGGCCGGCGCAGGAATTTTATCACCCTGATTATGCGGGTAAAATTGGCCTCATCATGCCGTACAGCAAAGATTTTTGTAAAAGCTGTAATCGACTTCGCGTTGCGGCAAATGGTAAATTACATTTGTGCCTATTTAGTGAGCACGGCATTGATATGCGACATCTATTAGCTGACCAAGATGTAGTAGGGCTACAACAGTTCTTAGTCGAGTGTTTAGGTGAAAAGCATGCGACGCATTTTTTACATGAAGGCAACACAGGGGCAACGAAGCATTTAGCCATGTTAGGCGGCTAACAGTTACGTTTGTTGCGCCAAAAAATACGAAAGCACTAGTATAAAGTGGCTCGTAAAAATAACGATAAGAAAGGGAAGTCTATGTTTATTGAAGATAGTGCGCGTCTGTCTTTCCATTATATCACCGATGCTGATGTTGAGTTCCTTTGGGAGCTTGACCAAGACGAAGATGTAATGCGATTTATAAGTGGTGGTAAAAAAACATCTCGTAAAGATATTACCAACACGTTCGTACCACGCTTTCAAGCGTATTCAAACCCTGCTCTAGGTTGGGGGTTATGGCGAGTGCAAGAAAAAGAGAGTGAAGAGGATATCGGTTGGGTTTTAGTTCGACCTTTTGGCTTTTTCACAAAAGAACCTGAGATTGATAATATTGAACTTGGTTGGCGTTTCAAACAAGCTAGCTGGGGGCGGGGATATGCCACTGAGGCTGCGATACAAGTGAAAGACGCCCTGTATCAAATTGGTATCGACAAATTTTGTGCTATGGCAAAACCTGAAAATCTAAATTCCATAAAAGTGATGGAAAAACTAGGCATGAGTTTTAGTCACGAAGTTGAATATAAAGATAATCTCTACCAAGAAAAGGTAGTGGTTTACACTACTTGATCTAACAGCCCTTTAACCGTTTCATAGCGTTGGCTTTGTTCTTCAGATAAAGAAGCACTTTCCAGCGTAAAGCGGCACTTCTTCATTACCGCATTCATACTGGCTTCTGCTTTTCCTTCACGGGAACGCCGCATTGCTGACGCTTGAAGTAGGTTTAACGCAATGGCAGGGTTGCGGGGCATAACCCTGAATGCTTGCTCAAAGGTTTGGTAAGATTTCATTAATTCGCCACGCTTATATTGCACGACGGCCACGTCATTAAGGTTTTTAGGGCTGATTGATATTGCCGTTTTCTCCTCTACTTCTTGATTAATATAACGGCTGAGTAAACTATTTGGCGCATCCAGCTCTTTTTGTCGTAACGTCGCCTTGTCGAGTAATTTGAGGGCGCTTCCTCTTAACCCCAAGTCGTGGAAGGCTTTTGCCGAGTCTAATAACGTTTCGACAGATTGGTCTTCTAGGTTATCAGTATCTAGGGCGTCGAGCAGATCTTTTGCTTTATCATTTTCATCTTTTAGATAGTGAATACGGGCGCTAATAACGTGGAGCTGATGATCGAGATTCACCTTTGGGTAGGCGCTTTTCAATTGGCGTAGATATTCATTGGATTGTTTAATAATTTTGTTTGTTTGTGAGGTTTCTGCCGTCATCGCAAAATCAATACCCGCCCTAGCAACAGACAAGTACATCTCTGGGGTATCGTGTACCGAGTTTTTACCGAAACGAACCACTTTTTTAGCGCTATTAAATTGCCCTTCATAGTCGTGGGTTAGCCTCGCGAGTTGCACCGCAGTAATATGGCGCATGACATTTCGAGGTGAAATGTCACTGGCTACATTTACACATTCTAGTGCTTCATCATAGGCTTCTAGCTTAATTTGCAACTCGGCCAATAAATCGTATGCACTCAGCATACTTTCTGGTTGCAGCGCTAGCTTAATAAGATCTTTTTCTGCATCATCAAACTCATCTAGGTGGATATAGCATTGAACGAGGCCGAGCTTTGCCCACGTAAAATTTTGAATATTGATGATTGATTGGTAAAAAAGCTTCGCGTTTTCAAACTGGCTATTCAATAACAATAAGTCGCCCTTAGTTTTAAGTGCTAATGGGAAGTGCTCAGCATTTTTAGGTTCAACTAAAATAAACTCTAATTCTTTAAGTGCTTGCTCGGGATTCTGGTCATCCATGTAACGATATACATCATGAAACACCTTTTTATGAGTGACGACTTTACTAAGTCGTTTATCTAGTTCGTTGACGGAAAATGGTTTTGCTAAGAATTCATCGGGTTGCAGTTCGATGATGGCATGGACCACATCAATAGCAGTGTCGGCACTGGTAAAAATGAAGCCGGTAGTAAGAGGAATAATTTTTTCAGTTTTCAGTTGCTCGAATAAATTGTAGCCGCCTTGTTCGTGCCTTAAGTCATAAGCGCAAACGATAACATCGTACTGCCGGGTGCGAAGTGAGGTAAGGGCATACGTGGCACGATCTACATAATCAATATGTTGGAAGCCAAGCTGCTCCAAAGCATATTTTATATGACTTTTTGCCAAAGCCTGATCTTCCGCTATTAATAAACGGGTTTGTCTAGCCAACTGTAGGTTCATTACAACCTCGTATATGCGTCAATGCTTACTTGTGTAAACAACCTAATCAGAGTTTAGTTGATTAATTAACCTATCACCATCGTTAAATAGGGTCTTTAAGATTGCGATGCATGGCATGAAAAACAGGTAGAGGGCAGGGGGAAGTAAGTTTTCTTTTGAAAGAGTGGTGGACGTCTGCTGTGGTTCCTAACGAAGTTATCGTAACGAAGTTATCGCAACGAAGTTATTGAACCAGTGATTTTTGATTTTATAAAGATAAGAAAGATGGTGGACGTCTGCTGTGGCTCGTAACGAAGTTATTGAACCAGTGATTTTTGATTTTATAAAGTTAAAGAGAGTGGTGGACGACTGCTGTGGTTCGCAACGAAGTTGTTGAACCAGTAATATTTTATTGTATGAAGATAAGAAAGATGGTGGACGCTACTGGGCTTGAACCAGTGACCCTCGCCTTGTAAGGGCGATGCTCTCCCAACTGAGCTAAGCGTCCGATATATCAGAGTTGATTTGAAAAAGTGGTGGACGTCTGCTGTGGCTCGCAACGAAGTTGTTGAACCAGTGACTCTCGCCGTACATTTTCAAAAAAAGTGGTGTACGTCTGCTATGGTTCGTAACGAAGTTATCGTAACGAAGTTATTGAACCAGTGGCACTCGCCAAACACTTTCAAAAAAAGTGGTGGACGCTACTGGGCTTGAACCAGTGACCCTCGCCTTGTAAGGGCGATGCTCTCCCAACTGAGCTAAGCGTCCGAATACTTTTTCTAATAAACAAAATTGGTGACGTCTGCTATGGTTCGTAACGAAGTTATCGTAACGAAGTTATTGAACCAGTGGCACTTGCCATACACTTTCAAAAAAAGTGGTGGACGCTACTGGGCTTGAACCAGTGACCCTCGCCTTGTAAGGGCGATGCTCTCCCAACTGAGCTAAGCGTCCATCTTGTTTATTATCTTGCCTAAGCAAGTGGGGCGGTATTATAGAGTCGGTTCTCATACTGTCAATAATAAAATGAAAGAAAAATGACTGTATGCCTGAAAAGTGAACATTTTGGCCTTTTTTTATCTGAATTGATGAAATTGTAAGCGTGATGCGACGCCATGCTATCAAACAAGACTTCATTAAAGCATAAATATAAGTTTCTATTGGTAGCTATATGCCAAGCAAATGCATCGTGCTGCTTTTGTCGTGAAGCGGAGACTGGTAGAATGCGCGCAATTTCACAATCTAATAAAGATAGAGAGTTTTTATCATGTCGGTTGTAACACGATTTGCACCAAGCCCTACTGGCTACCTTCACGTTGGTGGCGCACGCACCGCTTTATATTCTTGGCTACTTGCTAAAAACAATGGCGGCGAATTTGTACTTCGTATTGAAGATACAGACATTGAACGTTCTACGGAAGAAGCGAAGCAAGCAATTTTAGATGGCATGCAATGGCTAGGTTTGACTTGGGACACCGGTCCTATCTTTCAAACTGATCGTTTCGACAGATATAAAGAGCTTATTCAACAATTGTTAGACGAAGGTAAAGCGTATAAGTGCTTTATGAGTGCAGCAGAGCTGGATGCGATTCGTGAAGCGCAGAAAGAACGTGGGGAAAAACCTCGTTACCCGGGCACATGGCGTGACCGTACAGATCACCCCGAAGGCGAACCTTTTGTCATCCGTTTTAAAACGCCATTAGAAGGCACGGTTGTTATTACCGACCACGTACGCGGTAAAATCGAAATTAACAATAGTGAATTGGATGACTTAATCATTCAGCGCACCGACGGCACGCCAACTTACAATTTCTGCGTTGTAATAGATGATTGGGATATGGGCATCACACACGTTGTGCGTGGTGAAGACCATATCAATAACACGCCCCGTCAAATTAATATTCTGCAAGCATTAGGTGCGCCTGTACCTGAATATGCTCATGTATCTATGATTTTAGGTGATGACGGTAAAAAGTTGTCGAAACGTCATGGCGCAGTAAGTGTTATGCAATACCGTGATGATGGCTTCTTACCTCAAGCGGTACTGAATTATTTAGTTAGGCTAGGGTGGTCACATGGTGACCAAGAGATATTTACTCTTGATGAAATGATTGAGTTATTCAGTTTAGACGCAATTGGTCAGTCGGCTTCTGCATTTAATACTGAAAAATTGATTTGGTTGAACCAGCACTACATTAAAAGCTTACCAGCCAGTGAAGTTGCCACACACTTAAAATGGCACTTTGATGGGTTAGAAGTTGATTTAACTGCGGGGCCAGCACTCGAGTCTGTTATTGCCATTCAAGCTGACAGAGTAAAAACGTTAAAAGAACTTGCTGAGATCTCTACTTACTTTTATCAAGATTATGAAGAATTTGATGCCAATGCTGCCAAAAAGCATTTACGCCCAGTAGCCCGAGGGCCACTAGAGCTAGTTAAAGAGAAGTTGATGGCTATTGAAGCGTGGGAGCCGGAAAATATTCAGGCTGCTATTAATGCAACAGCTGAAGAATTAGAAGTGGGTATGGGTAAAGTAGGGATGCCATTGCGTGTTGCTACCACCGGAAGTGGCAATTCTCCGTCTTTAGATGTAACCCTTAATTTGCTGTCAAAAGAGAAAGTTGGCGAGAGAATCGACAAAGCGCTTACTTTTATAGCAAACAGAGAAAATTCATAAAAAAACCGTTGACATAAATGGGGTGGATGCCTAGAATGCGCCCCGCTGTCACGGAACAGTCACACAATAGTGACTATGACACAACGGGGCCATAGCTCAGCTGGGAGAGCGCCTGCATGGCATGCAGGAGGTCGGCGGTTCGATCCCGCCTGGCTCCACCAAATCTAACTACAGTTTTATATTGTGGTTTAGGCTGAAGGTTTTACCTTCGGGCATAAATTTTTTTGTAAGGATAATGTCGCTCAGCTCGCAGAGCTCGCTTCACCTTACAAAAAATCTCAGAAGCGTTGCTTTTGAGTTAAGTTAGGCCGGTAATCTTTGAAATTACCAGTGACAAAAATTTAGTACCTCTGTAAGAAAAGGTCGTTCGGTTCGCGGAGCTCACCTCTCCTTACAGAAATTTAGTGAAGTGTTACTTCACTAGCAAAATTTCTGTCCCCATCGTCTAGAGGCCTAGGACACCGCCCTTTCACGGCGGTAACAGGGGTTCGAATCCCCTTGGGGACGCCATTTTCCGGTGTCACAGTCCGTAACTGTGAAATAGGCCGGTAGTAATTAGAAAGTTACTATCAGCGACAAAAATTTGTTTTTGTAAGGATAATGTCGCTCAGCTCGCAGAGCTCGCTTCGCCTTACAAAAAATCTCAGAAGCGTTGCTTTTGAGTTAAGTTAGGCCGGTAATCTTTGAAATTACCAGTGACAAAAATTTAGTACCTCTGTAAGAAAAGGTCGTTCGGTTCGCGGAGCTCACCTCTCCTTACAGAAATTTAGTGAAGTGTTACTTCACTAGCAAAATTTCTGTCCCCATCGTCTAGAGGCCTAGGACACCGCCCTTTCACGGCGGTAACAGGGGTTCGAATCCCCTTGGGGACGCCATTTTCCGGTGTCACAGTCCGTAACTGTGAAATAGGCCGGTAGTAATTGAAAAGTTACTATCAGCGACAAAAATTTGTTTTTGTAAGGATAAGGTCGCTCAGCTCGCAGAGCTCGCTTCGCCTTACAAAAAATCTCAAAAGCGTAGCTTTTGAAAGAGGATTTTTTGTCCCCATCGTCTAGAGGCCTAGGACACCGCCCTTTCACGGCGGTAACAGGGGTTCGAATCCCCTTGGGGACGCCATATCGTTAAGCCAACCTTCGGGTTGGCTTTTTCGTTTCTACAGCTTAATTCCTGCCGTTCTTATCGATATTCCACATACAAACTAATACCATCTTGATAATATAGCCGTGTTAACAAAGAGGTTATTTATGCAAAATTATCCTATCGGCACGCCAGGAAAACCTTGGGGTGAAGAAGAGAAAGAAGAATGGAAACAGCGCCAAACGATTAAGCGTTCGTATAATGATGAAGTGCTTAAGCAGTTAGGCAGTATTCCTGAAGGGTTTGAATTAAAGCAGTATGGCGCGTTGCCTTACGATGAGTCTCGATACCCGTTGTATGCCGTAATTCCTAAAAATATCCCTAAAGATATCCCTAAAAATATGCCTAAAGGTATGCCTACAAATATTGATGCAACCAAGCCTGCGGTGCTAGTTACTGGAGGGGTGCATGGGTATGAAACCAGTGGTGTGCAGGGTGCGCTTCAGTTTATCAATACTAAATTAAGTGACTACGCAGAAGATTTCACCATCATTGTCGTACCGTGCGTTAGCCCTTGGGGTTATGAGACTATCAATCGTTGGGATCAGTATGCGTTAGATCCTAATCGTTCATTTTACCCTAATTCTCCGGCACCTGAGTCAGCCCAGCTAATGGCATTTGTTGAATCGTTGAACTTACCATTTTCATTGCATGTCGATTTACATGAAACCACTGATACGGACAACAGTGAGTTTAGGCCTGCATTAGCAGCAAGAGATGCAACGACTCATGATAATTGGAATATTCCTGATGGCTTTTACCTGGTGGCTAATACCCAGAATCCACAAAAACAATTTCAGGAAGCTATTATTGATGCAGTTAAGCAAATAACTCATATCGCGCCTGCTGATGAAAGTGGCAAAATTATAGGTGCTGACTTACTGTCTGAAGGTGTGATTTGTTACGACAAAAAAGCATTGTATCTTTGCGGCGGAATGACAGATGCAGCTTATGTAACTACAACAGAAGTCTACCCTGATAGCGCTAATGCAACGGCTGAAAATTGTAACGCTGCCCAAGTGGCTGTAATCACCGCAGCGTTGGAATTTATAAAATAGACGTTTAGATGTTTGAATGTTTAGACGTCTAGATGTATAGTTAAGCCTTCTCGATGAGGAGGCTTACGTGTTTACATTTTCTGCATTAATTTATGATGGTTATAAACAACAACTGGTGACTGGGGATTATGAAGATAGAACCCAGTTCGACGTATTTTTAAATGCGAAGTTCGGTGTGCATGTTTGTATGTGGGCTGCCAAAGAGCCTACACAAAAAGTAATTGATGCTATGTTACATGCCTCTCTCGTCGCTAAAGGTAATTCAATAAAAAATAAGAATCTTAAGGCCAAGTATTAGTGAGTATAGTTTCCCCCTGTATTGCCAACTGTAAACTAGACGAAGACGATGTATGCACCGGATGTAAGCGCACCATCAAGGAAATTGGCAACTGGTCGAATTACAGCACACAGCAAAAGCAAAACATCCTCACCCGCCTAGAACAACAAAAGTTGGACACACACTTAAGTTAGGGTTGGACAGTCACTCAAATTTCTCCCAGTAACGCATTAATATGTATAAAATCGGACAGTCAAAAAAACGTACACAAACTCTGCTCGACACTTAAATAGCATGGTCATATAACCCGCACTTTGCTACACTCTCGCGCCCATTTTAATCACTCAGTTTTAGCGAAATTTTAGTTATGAAAATCATGCTGGCGCCTATGGAAGGTGTTGTCGACCATTTAATGCGAGATATGCTTACTCATGTGGGTGGGTTCGATCAGTGTGTAACTGAATTCGTTAGAGTAGTGGATCAAAAACTTCCCAATAAAACCTTCTACAAACTATGTCCCGAACTACATAATGGCGGCAAAACCCCAAACGGCGTGCCTGTGCGCGTGCAATTATTAGGGCAGCATCCACAATGGCTGGCAGAAAATGCTCATACTGCGGTTGATTTGGGTTCACCGGGTGTAGATTTAAATTTTGGCTGCCCTGCAAAAACCGTCAATAAAAGTAAAGGCGGGGCGGTTCTGTTAAAAGAAACTCAAGCTTTGTATGACATCGTAAAAGCGGTTCGTGATGCCGTACCAGCCTCACAACCTGTATCAGCTAAAATCCGGTTGGGATTTGAAGATAAATCTCTTGCTGTAGAAAATGCTATCGCTATCACTGAAGCGGGCGCATCTGAGCTAGTTGTGCACGCCAGAACAAAGACGGAAGGCTATAAGCCGCCAGCTTACTGGGAGTGGATTGCTAAAATAAAGCAAAATACCGATATTCCATTAGTGGCAAATGGCGAAATATGGAACGAAGAAGAAGCCAAGCGCTGCCAAGAGCAATCAGCCTGCACCAACTTAATGGTGGGGAGGGGCGCACTTGCCATGCCAAACCTAGCAAGGTGTATTCGAGATGGAGAACCGCCTATGGCATGGGAAGATGTGGCCGCATTGCTTATTCGCTATTCGGGCTATGAAATCTACGGTGATAAAGGGAAATACTACCCAAATCGAATAAAGCAGTGGTGTGGCTATTTAAAAAGGCAGTACCCTGAAGCTGAATTGTTGTTTAACGACATCAGGCGCTTATCAAAATCACAAGAAATTGTAGATGTATTAGCCAGGCAAGCCTCACACTAGACTTTTAAAATATATCAACCGCGATGTTTTGTTGATTTTGCCTAGAAAAACTCAGACCTGAACGCCTATTGAAGATACCTTCTGGCATTTGCTATGTTTGGTTTTCTGCCATATTCGCATGCAGACGCAAACACGCAAATTCGCTCAGCAGAGCCGATCGGGCCCGTAAATTTTCTTTCTAGTTTGGTTGAAAGGGTAATCCAAGAATTACCAGAGAGTTTAAGTCTGTCCAAGATAGGCTTAATTTTCTGAGGAATAGCACCTTTTTTGTCTGGGCGCATAATACGGCCGGTTTCATCTACAAGCACTAAGTAGTCGCTCAATTTAAAAGGCAGGCTGCTTTCATTAACCGGAACTTGATCATTAAACGGCATAAGCCGAGCAGGTATTTTGTTTACTTTCAATGCGTTAATTCTGTATTGAATACTAGTGAAGTTTGATTGCTCAGGTGTTTTGGCGATATCGGCTCGGATAGGGTTTAAATCGGTATAGGCCATGGTTGCCGCTAACGCATTTTCCGACAATATTGCTTGGCTTTTAAATCGGCGCTCCCAAAAATAACCTGTACATTCATCTTCTTTGTTAGCTTTTCGCGCAATAAATTCATTAAGCAAGCGCATGAACCAACTTACGCTATATAGCCGATGCCGATAAATTTCGCTTAATTCTTCAACTTTTTGAAGCTCTACCTCAGATAGCGAACCTCGGGCCTCTTCATCAAGATAACGTTGGACTAATGAGGGGCAGCGATAAAAACATTTCCACCGAAGTAACACTTCATCCATGGTCCAGTGTTCAGCTCTCGCTTTCGCAATATGCACAACGACATGAGTATGATTATGCATTACTGCATAGGCACACAAGTCAATAGCAAAGGTTTTCGTGAGCCTATGTAGTCTATCTACAATCCACTGTCTGCGGTGGTTGTAGTTTTTGCCTGTACTAGCATCAACGCCACAAAGGAAAGATTGCCGCACACAACGTGATGTGCAGTGATAGTAAGGCGTGACTTCTAAATTGACTTGCTTGTATCGAGGTAGCGGCATTTCCATATCTCCGAGTGATTCGGAAATAATTATGCTGGAAATGCGTTATTAAACTACTGTGCTTAGGGCGGGTTTTCAACTAAACATAAGTGTCGATACGAGAACCCACTCTACTATCTGAGGCAGGAGCCGCTTGTTGTGTCTGTTGGGGCGCACTTACTTCAGTTTGCTGACTAGCACGTTGTTGCTGAACCTGTCGTTGTGGCTCCTGCTGAGGCGACTGAAGTACATTCGATACTGGTGTTGACGTTGATGATGTAACGTCCATAACAATCTCCAAATTGAGCTGACTTTCGTTCTAGCATTTAACATATAGCGGTAAAAGCATAGCACAGATTAACGTTATTTTATGATTAAAGGTGTCAATTTTTCGAACATAAAATCAGCAATAGTTGGCTGTGCTTTTGCGTTAGGATGAATACCATCACGTTGCATTAGGTCTTTTTGAAGTGCTATGTTCTCAAGAAAAAAAGGAATTTTTGTAACTTCATGTTGCTCTGACACGGTATCAAAAGTGTCGCTAAACATTTGCGTATAGCGTTTACCGTAATTAGTGGGGATCTGCATGTCTTGCACAAAAACGGTTGTATTGTCCGATTTTGCTATGCTAACAATTGCGCTCAAGTTGTCTCTAATCTTACTGATACTGTGCCCTTGCAGGCCATCATTACCCCCAAGTTCTATTAAAATATGGCTTGGTGTATGCTGTTCAATTAACCTTGGAAGCCTAGCTAAACCGCCATCAGTGGTCTCACCACTTACCGCAGCATTTACAATATCGATCGATATATTCTCGTCACGCCAGCGTTTTTGTAACAAACTCACCCAACCTTCTTGTTGATCTAACCCATAAGCAGCAGATAGGCTGTCACCTACAATCAGTAATTTAGCTGAATTATTGGGGACGATGGTATCGGTCTGATCTGATAATGCAGATAACGGTATTAATAAAAGCAGTGTGAACAAAACGGCGCTGCGAAAACGATAAATCACGAATTGATGACCCCTATATGATAAAAACATCCAAAGTAACTAAGTCTGTAAATACGAGCGAAGGTAAGCTTGAGATCCTTCATCCTATCTCTTTTGAAGTCAAGTCCGGTGAGTCCGTTGCTATTATCGGTGCGTCAGGTTCAGGTAAATCTACACTGTTGGGGCTGTTGGCCGGCTTAGATGAAGTTTCCGAAGGCGAAATTTATCTAGATGGTGAACCACTGCATACCATGGATGAAGAGGCTCGCGCTGTACTTCGTGGACAAAAAGTAGGGTTTATTTTTCAAAGCTTTATGTTAGTGCAAAGCTTAACCGCTATTGAAAACGTCATGCTGCCAGCCGAAATTGCTGGTTTAGATAATCCTAAGCAGATGGCGAGTAAGATTCTTGAACAAGTAGGCATTGGGCATCGCGCGAGTCATTACCCAAATCAACTTTCAGGCGGTGAACAGCAGCGTGTTGCTATTGCGCGTGCTTTTATTACTTCACCTAAAATTCTATTTGCCGATGAACCTACTGGAAACTTGGATGCAACAAACAGCCATAAAGTAGAAGATCTTCTTTTTGCGCTAAACCGAGAGAAAGGCACAACATTGGTACTGGTCACCCACGATAACGAGCTTGCCGATAAGTGTGACAGGCAGTTAACTATGCAGGCGGGTGTTTTGACAGAGTCAACCCTAGTATCGCCTCTACAGCGTACAGAGGCTGTATAGATGAGTACCACATCGACCTTGGCATGGCGATTATTTCGGCATGAGGCGAAGCGCGGAGAACTTACCATTATCTTGTTGGCAATTGTATTGTCGGTAGGCGCGGTATTGTCTCTGTCTTTATTTAGTGAACGGTTGCAAGGTGCGCTAAAAGAGCGCTCAGCGGCATTTATCGCGGCAGATGCCCAGTTACGCTCTGATACACCCATTGATGAGATTTGGTTACAGCAGGCTCGAGATGAGGGGCTTAATACCGCCAAGCAGGTCACTACTCGGTCGATGGTTTTTCATCGTGACGAAATGTCATTGGTGGACCTTAGGGCTGTAAACGAGAACTATCCGCTAAAGGGCACGGTTAATATTACCGATGTGCCTTTTGGACAGAAAGAAGCGGCAACAGATTTGCCCATGCCTGGCGAAGTGTGGCTGCAGTCTCTGTTGTTTCAAACCCTGAAGCTTAGTTTGGGAGACAGTATTGAAATAGGTGATGCTGAATTCATTGTCACCAAAGTATTGGTTGATATTCCTGATGCAGGATTCAGTGTATTTAACACCGACCCCATCGCCTTGATTAGACTGTCCGATTTGGATGCAACGGCCATAACTGGGCCAGGCAGTCGGGCACGTTACGTGGGCTATTTTGAAGGCGAAAGTAGTGCTATTAGCAATTTTTACGACTGGCTCAGCCCTAACTTGCAAGATGACTTACATAACTGGCGTACGGTTGAAGATGATGAATCAGCCATTGGGCGTTCGGTAGCCAGTGCTGAGCGGTATTTTTTATTGGCGAGTTTACTTGCAATAGTGCTTGCAGCGGTTTCCATTGCGGTGGCAGCCCAGCGTTACAGTCAACGTCATTTCGACCCTGTCGCTATCATGAAAACACTCGGTGCCACAAAGCAAGTCATTCGCCGTATCTATCTTCTTCAAATTCTATTTATTACTGGGCTAGGCATTATTATTGGATTAATAATGGGCTTCATTGGCCAGCAAGTTGTGGTGTGGTTAGTTGCTGAACAAGTTGACGTAGCTTTATCAATTTGGCACTGGCGGCCAGTGCTAATCGCTGTTTTCACAGGGGCAACCTGCTCGTTATTATTCTCGCTTTATCCATTGATGCAGTTGTTTTCAATTCCTCCACTGCGTGTGCTAAGGCGTGATTTAAGCACTAATTTACGTTCTCGGACCATTCAGTATGTGGCCTCAGGCGGTGCGATATTTCTCTTGATGTGGATTTACAGCCAAGACTTGATGATCAGCCTTATTTTATTTGGGTCAGGTGTTGTTTTAGTCGCAGGGCTGCTAGGCGCTACCTTCTTGCTCATTGCAGCAGGCCGTAAATTCGGCTCGGGTAAAATGGGCCCGTGGCAGCTTGCTTGGGCGCGGATCAAGCGTCGTTCAATGGAAAATAGTGTTCAGCTGATTAGTTTTTCAGTCACTATCATGTTGTTGCTAGTTGTATTGGTTATGCGCAACGACATGGTATCGCAGTGGCGCTCTCAGTTGCCAGAAGGTACACCCAATTACTTTTTGATTAATATAACCGGCGATCAAAAAACAGAATTGGACACACACTTCAAATCAAACGGAATTACCATCGAAGAATTTTACCCGGTTATACGAGGCCGCTTTGTTGCGGTGAATGATGATAGCGTGAATACCGAAGTGTCCAAAGAAGACGATTCGAATATTGAGGGTAGGCAAGGACTCGGGCGAGAAGCTAATTTAACTTGGAGTAATTCGTTGCAAAAAGAGAACGAAATTACTAGTGGTATATGGCATGGTGATAACACCGATACATTAGAGCAAGGTGTATTCGCGGTTTCAGTCGAAACGGATGTAGGTGAACGACTTGGCATTGAATTAGGCGATATGTTGACGTTCAATGTGGGCAGTGAAATTGTTAAAACCAAAGTAACTAGTTTCAGAAATGTGAACTGGCAAACCATGCAGCCTAACTTTTTCTTTGTTATTCAACCTGAAGCCATGGCGGCGTTCAATCCAACCTACATCACCAGCTTTTATTTGCCTGAAGTGCAGAAGTCAGAACTGACTACGTTGTTAAAACCATTTGCGTCAATCACCATGTTCGATGTTGATGCGCGAATTAATCAGCTAAGAGATATTGTCAACCAAGTGTCGGTGGCCATTGAGTTTATCTTAGTCTTGGTGCTAGTAGCAGGCAGTTTAGTGTTAATAGCCCAGGTCCAAGCCAGCATGGATGAAAGACGACAAGAGCTAGCTATTTTAAGAACACTTGGCGCTAAAGGCAGTTTAATCCGCAAAAGTGTAGTGTTTGAGTTTCTGATCATAGGCGTGGTTGCAGGTTTCATGGCAGCGCTCGCCAATGAGCTCAGCTTGTATATGCTGCAAACCAAGGTGTTTCAAATGACTGCAAGTCTTCACTTTGAGTACTGGCTAATTGCACCGATAGTAGGGGCAATTGTGGTAGGCGCTTTAGGTGCAGTTGGCTGCTGGCGCTTGCTTACCTTAAATACATCAGCACTGCTTAGGAAGATGGTCTAAAGGATGTATAGCTAACGAGAGTTAGGAAAGACTGTTTTAATGCCTAAGGGAGATCAAAGCGGGATGAAAGGGACAGTCACTCGAAAATAAATAGAAAATAAATCGGACAGTCACTCAAGTGAGTATCTGAAATCGGTACAAATAGTCGTACGAGTCACTCGATTAAATGTTGGACACACACTTAACTTTGAGTGTGTGTCCAATTTCGTTCTGTGTCCGATTAAGCCGGATGGTTCAAGTTAGAGTGTGTGTCCGATTAAGCCTTCGATTAAGCCTCAGTGCTTATAAATTGCATCCAACGCCCCTTGCAAAGTAGGGTAAGCAAACGTGTAGCCTGAGGTTACGAGCTTTTCAGGTAGCACTTTTTGTCCTTTTAAAATCATGTCAGAAGATTCACCCATCGCTATTTTTAATACAAAGCTTGGAACGGTAAACAAGCAGGGCCTTGAAAGCGTTTCTGCTAATGTTTGCGAGAAGAATTTATTAGTTGAAGGTGATGGAGCCGTAAGGTTGAACGCCCCATGGCAACTATCATGTTCAAGTAGGTAAGCAATAGCTGACACCATGTCCTCAATGTGGATCCAAGATAAATACTGCTCACCATTTCCTATTTTGCCGCCCAATCCTAGTTTGAAGGGCAGTGCCATTTTCTCTAGTGCACCGCCATTTTTAGCTAACACTACACCGGTTCTTAGCGTACATACCCGCGTTTCGTCGCGAGCGACAGAGGTAGCGATAGCCTCCCATTTTGCACAAAGATCGTGGGTGAACTCTTCATGAGGGGGCGTTTGCTCGGTTACCTCAACACTGCCTTTACTGCCATAAAAGCCGATTGCTGAACCAGAGATAAATAAAGGTGGTGGGGTGCCCGCACTATTAATTTTTGCGACAAGTTTAGAAGTAATATCCCATCGGCTATCGCAAATTCTTTGCTTTTGCGTGTCTGTCCAACGTTTGTCTGCAATGGGTTCGCCCGCCAAATTGATGATGGCATCGAAAATTCCAATATCATCAATGTCACTCACATCTGAAACCAACGATACATTGCCACCCAGCAGGTGCTTAGCTTTTTTGGGGGATCTCGTTATGACAGTAAACTGATGCTCGCTTTTAAACTTTTCAATGAACGCGCTACCGATGAGGCCTGTGCCACCTGACATTAAAATTTTCATACAATGTACCTATAAGAGTGACTATAAAAAGTGCTTATAAAAGGTCGTGCAACAAATAATCAGCCGGTTTTATTACACGAAAGCGTTAGCGACACCGAATCAGAAAATCGCAGTGCATGCGGCTTATCCACCTCTACTTCGGCGTAACGTACTGATGAGTGTTCAGCAGCCAAACTTAATACGTCGGCGGTGAGCTTTTCGAGCAATGAAAATCGGTTGTCCTCTACCAGCTTAATGATGGCCTTGGTAATCACCTTATAGTTTAACGCGTCTTCCATATTATCGCTGTCTGTCGCTCTTTGGGCATCGTAATCAATCTTCACATTAACGATAACGTCTTGTTTATTGATGATTTCATCTTCGTTAATACCAATATAAGTTCTCAATCTCAGGTTTTTAATTTTAATTGTGGCTAAGTTGAAGGTCATTGTATTCTCGTATTTGTAGTTATGTATAAGTCACTGTAAAGTGTTTGAGTTTTTTATTAGGAATGAAGCAAAAAAATGTCCATGGAATTGCGCTCACCCATAGCGAAAGTACTTATTGTCCTCGCATGTTTAGTTGTTGTGATGGCGGGAATAAAGTCCGCTAGTACGATTATGGTACCTTTTTTCTTATCAATATTTATCGCTATTGCGTGTAGCCCAATAATTCATTGGACCGGACGTTTTGGCGTGCCTAAATGGCTTTCTATCACCTTAGTAATACTAATAATTCTAGTCTTTGGATTTCTTCTTGCTGGCCTAGTAGGACAGTCTATGACGGAATTTAGAGAAAATCTTCCACAATATAGGGAACAGCTCGATACCGAATTTTCGTGGATTATAGAAAAACTCGCACAATACAATATTAACGTTAACCAAGAACTGATTGCTACACACTTAGATCCTGCCACCGCGATGTCAGTAGCGACCAATTTTATCAGCGGTATGGGCGGCGTATTGTCGAACTTATTCCTTATATTGTTAACGGTTATTTTTATGTTGTTTGAGGCAGACAGCATTCCAAAACGTCTACACATTGCATTGTCAGACCCGGATATGAAATTGAAACACATCGACCGTTTCATTCGTTCTGTAAATAGTTATTTAGCTATTAAAACCGTGGTGAGTTTAGGTACTGGGTTAATTATCGGTACGTGGCTTTATGTGATGGGAATCGACCACTTTCTATTGTGGGCTGTTTTGGCATTCATGTTGAACTTCATCCCAAACATAGGTTCGATAATTGCTGCACTTCCAGCGGTACTTATTGCTTTTGTTCAATATGGTTTAGCTTCAGCTGGCATGGCTGCGTTAGGTTTTGTTTTAGTTAATACAATTATGGGAAACATGGTAGAGCCAAGACTGATGGGGAAAGGTATGGGGTTATCTACTTTGGTGGTGTTTTTGTCTTTAATCTTCTGGGGATGGTTATTGGGTACGGTGGGAATGCTACTCTCTGTGCCTCTTACTATGGTGGTAAAAATAGCACTAGAGTCTCGAGAGGAAAGCCAATGGCTTGCAGTGTTATTGTCTAGTGCGGGCGATAAAAAAGGAAAAGCTTAAACCGGAAATTTGATAATAAACCGAGCGCCGCCAATAGGGGCGCGCTCGATAAGCAATTTACCTTGGTATATTGCAACAAGATCGCTTACTAAGGCCATACCTATGCCTTGCCCGTCGGTGTAAGTATCTAATCGTGTCCCACGTTCTAACAGGGCTTGTTTCTTATCTGAAGGTACGCCGGGACCATCATCATCAATGGTCAACACAGCCCAATTTCCTTCGTTTGTCAGCGTAACCAACACTTTTGAGTCTGCAGCCTTACACGCGTTGTCTAACAGGTTACCCACCATTTCCATAATATCGGTTTCGTCGGCTTTTATAGCGACCTTGTTAATGGCTTCAATTGTTATCGATAATTGCTTATGTTGATACACTTTATCCATAGCGTTAGCCACTTTTTGCGTAATAGGCAACAGAGGAATAGCCGCTTGCCACCCCGTTTTACCAGCACTAGCACGTTTTAATTGGCGTTGAATAATTTGGTCAATTTGGTTGAGAGATTCAACAGCTTGTTTGGGCAGCTTTTCAACCCCTAATGCTACAGCCAGTGGCGTTTTTAAACTATGGGCAAGGTCGCCCAAGCTATTCTTATAACGAGCACGCTGCTGAGATTCAGATTTAATCAGTTCGTTGATTGACTGTTTCAATGGGTTAAATTCAACGGGGTAGTGCGCATCAAGCTGTTGTTTCTGCCCGCTAGAGGTAAGTGATATTTCACTAATAAGCTTTCTTACTGGCATAAGTACAAGGCTGATACCCACAATTATCAACACAAGCAAACCGCCGGATAGGATCAGTAACCAACGCCACACCACCGATATAAAGGTTTCGCGCTCTTCATTAAACAGGTGTTTATTATTAAAAATATAAAAACGAACTGGCTCGAAGTTGCTTTCTGAGGCAAATTCAGCCGTAAACGCGTAGGCGAAATAATCGGTATTATTGTCGAAATTGGCTATGTACGATTCAACAAAAAGTTCGTTGCCCACATTGATGTTTAAATTTGGGGCTGGCAATGTGTAATCTAACGCTGAAGCCGACTGCCATACTACGTGGCCGCGAAAAACAATCACGCCCAAGTAACCAGAGCCAGGCAAGTTAAGTTGCTCTTCGTATAAAATCTCGGGCATAAAGGGAATATCGCCATCTAGCTCAAAAGCGGACAGCAACCCTAGGTTCATGAGTCTAAGTTCACTCATCTTGGCTTGAGTTAAACTTGTGGTATAGGCGTCATCTAAAATAACCACAGTAAGCGGTGCAAATAGGGCAAGTACGCCCATCGCTAATAAAATGCTCCTTATTCTCAGCGACAGTTGTTTCATAGATTATGCTTCATAGGTTACGGTTAATCCTATACCCACGTCCGCGAAGGGTTTCAATGGGTTTAAAGCTACTTTCTGGATCTAGCTTTTTACGCAATCGGCCAACAAAAACTTCAATGACGTTACTATCAAGATCAAAATCTTGGTCGTAAATGTGCTCTGTTAACTCTGTTTTCGAGACCACTTTTTGCGGATTCAGCATTAAGTACTCCATGACTTTGTATTCGTACGCAGTCAACTCGAGAGGGGCATCATTTACAGTGATTTCTTCAGCGACCGTGTCCAGCGAAATAGGACCGAACTGTATAACAGGATTTGCCTGGCCAGAGGCGCGGCGAATCAGCGCCTTAACCCTTGCCAGTAACTCTTCATTGTGAAAAGGTTTGGTAAGGTAATCGTCCGCTCCTGCATCCAAGCCTTCAACTTTTTCCTGCCAGCGATCACGAGCGGTTAAAATAAGTACGGGGCAGCGTATATCTTCTTGCCTTGCCTTTCGAATAACTTCAAAGCCATCCATTTTAGGTAAGCCGATATCAATAATAGCTAGGTCGTAGGCATACTCATTGAGTTGATAAAGCGCATGCTCGCCGTTGTCGGCCAAATCTACACTGTAGCCATGTTGTTGTAATAGGCTATCAAGCTGGGTTAGAAGGCGACTGTCGTCTTCAGCAATGAGTATCCGCATAGTTAATCCTTTGAGTTGTTCTTAGATGTTTTCACTTTTCCAGAGCGTTTGTCTACGTCAACAGAGACAACTCGCCCCGATTCCTTTAGCACCTTAACGCGGTATTTTTGATTGGTTTGGCTTACGCGAAGTACACGACCTGACTCGGCTTTTCGAGCGCGTTCTACAGCTTGGCTTTTACTTAACTCACCACTTTTTTCCTGCTGTGCATAGGCACTGCCACCACTGCCTATAAACAGTGCTAGCATCAAAGCTACAGCGCGAAGTATGTTCACCATATATCCTCACCAAAAAAGCAGGCAAAGCCCGATAGGAACCTAGTATAGAGACCTGAGCTGAACCATTACTGAATATCTGTGTAAGTCTACCTTGCCAAATAGTGCGTGTACATAAAGCTATAATAAGAATGAATATGAGACAGTCACTTAAGCAGACAAGTAATTCAACAACGTACTAGATTGGACACACACTCTAATTTCAACTTTTCGGGTGACAAAAGATACTCGTACTTGAGTGACTGTCCAATATGAAGGGCTAAGAATAAAGCGGCTTAAATTAACGAGAGTGTCTAACTTTCCTTTCGAATTTAAGTGTGTGTCCAACCTTAGTCCTAGATTGGACACACACTCCAATTTCAACTTTTCGGGTGACAAAAGATATTCGTACTTGAGTGACTGTCTAATATGAAGGGCTAAGAATAAAGCGGCTTAAATTAACGAGAGTGTCTAACTTTCCTTTCGAATTTAAGTGTGTGTCCAACCTTAGTCCATCCAATCTTAGTCGGTGTGAAAAACTTACTGCAAGAGTGAATAGGTTATAGGTAGAAGTAGCAAGTGTTTTACTCTTTTACAGAGCGTGATGCTTATGTAGCCCTTTCTTAGTAAGACCTGTAGCGTCTAGAGGTTTTTCTGGCACGTAGTGTGAATTGTAATTGGGTAAGTTTATTCAAATGTATGCAACGGAGGCAATATGTCGCACGATATTAAAACGGCAATGTGGGAAGCTATGTCTAGCAGTCCAAATGTAATGGTAAGCCTTACTAGTAAAAACACGCACGCTGAACCAATGCGTGCCCAGCTCGATAAGCATGCTAATAGCGAATTTTGGTTTTACACCACTAAAGATAATCGCATCGCTGAAGGTGGTGAAGCAATGGTTCAGTTTTCATCAAAAGGGCATGATGTGTTCGCATGTATTCGCGGAACATTGGTGCGGGAAACTCGCCAAGATATTATCGATAAATATTGGTCTAACGGCGTAGAAGCATGGTACGAGAAGGGTAAGGAAGACCCGAATTTACTCATGCTGCGATTTAATTTGGCAGATGCCGAAATTTGGGGGACTGACCCATCTCTTAAAGGAATGTTTAAATTAATGACAGGCAAAACCATTTCACCTGATGAAATGGGCGAACACGACAAAGTTACTTTGTAATTAGAGTACTCAAATGAGTGTGTGTCCAATTTAGATTCGCACACAAAAAAGCCTGAAAGGAATGCGTTAGCATTTCTCTCAGGCTTTTTTATGAGCAGTAATCGAAGCTGAGTGCTCAATTGACGCTCGCTATTCATGAGGCCGAGTCAGTTAACATCACGATTGCTACTGTACCTTTACTAGTTACAACAAAACGTAAAGTAGGCACAAATCGATAACCGCTGAGAGTGACCGCTAAGGAAGCACTTTCTTGTAAGGTTTAACAATTACACTTTCGTAAACACCCGCTTCAATATACGGGTCGGCATCTGCCCAAGTTTGCGCCGCTTCTAGCGATTCAAATTCTGCAACCACCAATGAACCTGTAAAACCAGCTGGGCCCGGGTCTGGACTGTCGATAGCAGGGAAGGGGCCAGCTATAACTAACCTACCTTCATCTTTTAACGTATTTAAACGTGCTAAATGCGCAGGGCGGGCCGCTAAACGATTTTCCAAACTGTTTGCCACATCGGTAGCACAAATCATATAAAGCATATAATGACTCCTTAACCCTTAGCAGTGGCGGCTTTCATAGACTGCACAAACTCACCCAATGCACTTAGCATAGCATCGTTGTCATCTAGGTTTGCTGCAATCAAGTTCACTGTAGCTGAACCTGAAATAGCGCCCGCTGCACCAGCATCAATGGCCGACTTTACTTGTGCTGGCGTAGAAATACCAAACCCAAGTAGTGGAGGTGCACATTTGTGTGCCGTTAGTCTCGCAATCAACTCAGCGGCAGGAATTTCTACAGCAGTTTCAGCGCCAGTTACCCCAGCTCTACCTAATAGGTAGGTATAGCCTTTCGAGTACTCACCAATTTTTTCCATGGTTTCATCGGTCGCATTCGGCGGAGCAATCAAAATTTGTGATATTCCATTAGCATCAGCCGCTTTTTGGAATGGTGCAGCTTCGCGAATAGGTACATCAGCAACTAAAATAGAATCTACACCTGCATCACTGGCCTTTTTATAAAAGCCATCGATAGACTGTGCCATCACTAGGTTGCTGTATAGAAGTAAACCAATAGGCACTTGTGGGTACTTACTACGCACGCGAGTGAGTAATTCAAAACATTTAGCTACTGTAACGTTGCTTTTGTGCGCACGAATACTCGCCGCTTGAATGGTAGGGCCATCGGCGATGGGATCTGAATAGGGAATACCAAGCTCTAGTGCATCAGCACCACTTTCAACCAATTGGCAAATTATCGCTTCAGATTGCGCTAAATCAGGGTCGCCTATCATCACGAAGGGAACAAAAGCGCCTTCATTTTTTGCGTCTAGGCGCGCAAACATTTCTGCATATCTTTCCATTACAGTTTGTCCCCTAAAATTTTGGTTACATGTGCTAAATCTTTATCGCCACGGCCAGATAAATTCACCACAATAATGGTTTCTTCTTCTGCTTCGTCGGCCATATTTAATGCGTGTGCTAGGGCGTGTGAAGACTCAAGCGCGGGAATAATACCTTCTTTGCGTGCAAGCAATTGGAACGCGTTAAGGGCTTCTTCATCGGTAGCGGCAACGTACTCAGCACGGCCAGTTTCGGCTAAATAAGCATGTTGAGGGCCAACCGCTGGGTAATCTAGTCCGGCAGAAACTGAATAGCTCTCTTCAATTTGGCCTTCGTGGTCTTGCATAATGAAGGTATAAGCGCCGTGCAGTATACCTTTAGTGCCCGTCACAATAGTGGCGCCGTGCTCTTTGGTGTGCACTCCTTTACCCGCAGGTTCAACACCTACAAGGCGTACAGAAGGTTCGTCGATGAAATCAGCAAACATACCAATAGCATTAGAACCACCACCTACACAGGCAACAACCGCATCTGGTAAACGGCCTTCTTTTTCTAGAATTTGTGCACGTGTTTCTTCGCCAATCATACGGTGGTATTCACGTACAATAGTCGGGAATGGGTGAGGGCCCGCAGCCGTACCTAACAGGTAATGTGCGGTATCGTAATTAGCAGACCAGTCACGCATAGCTTCGTTTACCGCATCTTTAAGTGTGCCAGAGCCAGCATTTACTGGAATAACTTCTGCGCCCATTAGCTTCATTCGAAAAACGTTAGGCGCTTGACGCTCAACATCTTTTGCCCCCATATAAATACGGGCTTTTAAGCCTAATAATGCGCATGCTAACGCTGTAGCAACACCGTGTTGACCAGCCCCAGTTTCGGCAATAACTTCGGTTTTACCCATACGCTTGGTTAATAACGCCTGACCCAGAACTTGGTTTGTTTTGTGGGCACCTCCGTGAAGTAAGTCTTCACGTTTAAGGTATAATTTCACTTTAGGGTTGCTCACCAAGTTGCGGGTTAGCGTCATTGCTGTTGGGCGGCCTGCGTAATCTTTTAATAACCCCAAAAACTCTTCGTTGAAGCTAGGATCATCTTTCGCATCTAGAAACGCTTTTTCTAGTTGGTCCAGTGCAGGAATAAGTAGTTCTGGCACATACATGCCACCGAACTCTCCAAATTTTGTATCTAATTGATTCATGCGTTGTCCTAAGTGTTAATAGCGGCGACAAATTGAAAATAGCTCGGCTAATTTTTCAGCCGACTTTTCGCCTGGGGCACTTTCTACCCCTGAATTTATGTCGATGGTTGCGCAGCCTACCTCAATGCCTTGAGCAATGTTGGCTGCGTTAATTCCACCGGCTAGAATAATTTTTTGCTTGTTGGCTATATTGTCTAACAATCGCCAATCGAAGCTTTCCCCTGTACCGCCTTTGGCATTACCTACTTGGCAATCAAGCAGTACATAATCGATATTTTCATCTTCTAATAACTGAGGTAACTGTTCAGGCAATGCGCCTTTCACGCCTTCGGCTTGCCATATTTCACAACGTGACGGCAAGGCGTCTTTCAGTTTTGTTCTATATGTTGCACCTTCGCTGCCGTGTAATTGAACGGCGGCTAGCGAAAGCGTTGCAGCTAACCTAGCAACATGGTCTATGTCATGATTCACAAACACGCCCACATAATCGCCTTCAACGGTTTCTACAATATCTTTTGCGACAGATTCGGCTACAAACCGAGGTGATTTTTCAGCGAAAATTAGCCCGCCCATGCTCGCGCCACTTCCAAAAGCAAGTTGTGCCTGTTCAACACTGGTTAACCCGCATACTTTTACCGAACCGTAAATTAAGCTTTGAACGGCGCGTTTCAAATTAGCTTGCGACATAAGTGCACTGCCTACCAAGAAGCCTTGGCAAAGCGGGCTTAAGCGCAATACGTCTTCATGGGTATAAATACCCGATTCTGAAATTACCACAAAGTCGTGTGTGGCACTTTCCAGCATAGGCACCAAGTGTTCTGTGGTGGCTAAATCGGTTGATAAGTCGCGCAGGTTACGGTTGTTAATACCAATGATGTTTGCTTCAAGAGCAATCGCGCGACGCATCTCTTCTTCGTTGCTTACCTCAGTAAGAATATCTAACGACAAGCTATTGGCTACGGTAGCGAGCTCGCGATACTGCGCATCGTCTAACACGCTTAGCATGAGCAATACGGCATCGGCATTATAATGGCGAGCCAAATAAACCTGATAAGTATCAATAAAGAAATCTTTGTTTAATACAGGTTGTGCTACACGTTCTGTAACGTAGGCCAAATATTCAAATTTACCTTGGAAATACTTCTCGTCAGTAAGCACTGAAATGCCCGCTGCATAGGGTGTGTATGCAGCTAAAATTTCGTCTAGGTCGAAATGTTCACGAATAAGCCCTTTTGAGGGCGAGGCTTTTTTACACTCAAAAATAAAGCCAGCATTCGGTTCATTCAATGCATCAAACAAGCTTTTGTTCGAAGGCACTAAATCTGCTTTAAAGCTTTCAAGTGGCAGAGCCGTTTTTCCAGCATCAACTTCAATGCGTTTATCGGCAACAATTTTTTCTAGCACATTAGGCATCAGAGCTGACCTCCTGACTGATTTTGGCAACTTGGTTTAATACCGCCAAAGGTTTTGCATCTTTCATTGCTTGCATGGCCATTTCGGTGCCGTCTTTAAATGAATCGGCGGTACCGGTAACTTTAAGTAGTGCGCCGCAGTTCATTGCAATGGCAGCGCGATGGGCTTCTTGGCCTTCACCGGCTAATGCGGCTTCAATGTATTTCTTGTTTTCTTCTGGCTCGCCGCCCTCAATCGCCGATAATGGGTATGAGGAAAGGCCAAAGTCTTCAGCGGTGACAGTTAACTTACGAATGTCACCATGCTCAAGATCGTAAATAATAGATTCACCATGCAGAGCAAGTTCATCTAAGCCATCGCCGTGAACAATCATGGCGCGATGTTGGCCAAGAAGCATAAGGGTTTTTGCGTAAGGTTCAAGCAGTTCAGGGGAGTAAACGCCGAACACACCATGTGTTGGGCCCGCTGGATTGGCAAGTGGCCCTAGTATGTTAAATAAGGTTCTGGTCTTCAGGGCAGCACGGACGGGGGCTGCGAAACGCATGCCTGCGTGATATACCGGCGCAAAAAGAAATGTGAAATTTGCTTCATCTAAGCATTTTCTCGACAATTCCGGTGTAATTTCTAAGTTTAAACCGAATTGTTTGAACAGATCAGCCGAGCCAGACTTGCTAGATACGCTTCTGTTGCCATGTTTGGCCACTTTCACACCACATGCTGCTGCCACCACCCCTGCGGCGCTCGAAATGTTAATGGTGTTATGACCATCGCCACCTGTGCCTACAATGTCGGCAAACGGGTAAGTGGGTGCAGGAAACGGCTTGGCGTTCGCAACCATGGCACTGGCTGCTCCGGCAATTTCACCCGGAGATTCATGCTTAATCTTTAGCGCTGTGAGAACCGCTGCAATAACGGCTTCGCTTTGCTCACCGTGCATAATACTGTTGAACAACGTGTAAGCTTCGGTTTGAGACAGCGCCGTTTGTTTGATGAGTTTTTCAAGTAATGGAGTAGCGTCAAACATGGCTTTATCCTTGTTGCGTTAAATAGTCGATGCTTTGCTTCAGCAGCACACTGCCTTGAGCCGTTAATATCGACTCAGGGTGAAATTGAAAGCCCAACATTTTATCAGTATTGTTAAACACGGCCATGACGGTTTCAGTTCCATCATCGTTAACACAAGACGCACAGGGCTCAAGGGCGTCAGGTAGTGTTTGTGCGGCTAACGAATGATAACGTGCTACATGTAATGGCTGTGGCAGGTCTGTAAACATGTCTTTTTCTGAATGGGTAATAGCAGAACTTTTACCATGCATAACTTGCGTGGCGCGGCCGACAATACCGCCATAATATTCAACAATGGCTTGATGACCTAAACATATACCCAGTACTGGAAAAGTACCTGCTACTTTATCAAGTAAAGCCGGCATGCAGCCCGCTTCGCTTGGTGCGCCAGGGCCTGGCGACAGCATTAGCAGTACTGGGCTCTTGGTGGCTTGTTCTTGCATTTTTTCGAATAACATATCAGCGCACACTGTGTTGCGATATACGTTTATTTCTAAATCAAGCGCACGTAATTCATCTACCAAGTTATAGGTAAAAGAGTCGACGTTATCGAGTAAGAATAGGGTGGTTTTGTTGCTCATAGTCATACTCATGCTTGTGTCTCCGCTTCCGCTTTGAGTGCTGCGGTAACCGCGCTAATAACCGCTTGCGCTTTTGCACGGGTTTCATCGGCTTCAGCTTGTGGAACAGAGTCGTAAACCACCCCAGCGCCTGCTTGAATGAAAGCACGGCCGTTTTTCACAAACGCCGAACGAATAACAATACAGGTATCCATGTCACCTTGTCCGTTTATATAGCCTACTGCGCCGCCATAGCTACCACGACGTTTTTGTTCTACTTCACGAATCAGCGTAGCGGCACTCACTTTTGGCGCACCCACTAAGGTGCCCATGTTCATACACGCTTGATAAGCATGTAGCGCATCTAAATCGTCACGAAGTTGGCCAACAACACGGGAAACAAGGTGCATAACATGAGAGTAGCGGTCTACTTTCAATAAGTCTTTAACAAAGCGGCTTCCCGGGCGGCTTACTTTCGCCACATCGTTTCGCGCTAAATCGACCAGCATAATGTGCTCAGACTTCTCTTTGTTATCTTCACGCAAGTTAAGTTCAATGCGACTGTCTAAGTCGTGATTAATCGTGCCATCAGGGCGTTTGCCGCGAGGACGGGTGCCGGCAATGGGGTAAATTTCAACTTGGTTGCTATCACTTTCATATTTGAGTGCAGACTCTGGTGAAGCACCAAAAATAGTAAAGGCTTCATCTTGCATAAAGAACATGTAAGGGCTGGGGTTTTGTTCTTTTAAATGGGCGTAAGCAAGAAGCGGAGAAGGGCAAGGCAGTGAGAATGTACGAGAAGGAACCACTTGGAAAATATCCCCTGCAAGAATGTGCTGTTTTAACTCAAGCACATTGCTACAGAATTCTTCATCACTTTTATCTACGTTTACCGAAATGTCTCCACCGATAACAGCGTCATCAATACCTGCGCCATCAATACCAGTGCCAGAAGTTAAAGTAGGTGTCTCGGGCATAGACTGCAATTGCTGATGCAATGATTCTAAGCGCTGGGATATTCCAAAATATTGCTGGGCTACGTCTTCGCCACTAAACACGCTGCCAATCAAGTGGGTTTCGCGAGTTTGGTGATCTACCGTAATAAGGGTTTCAGCCAAGTAAAAAACAAAATCTGGACAATCATTATCGCCATCTTCTACATGAGGAAGCGATTCAAATCCCGCTAGCATGTCATAGGCAAATACACCGCCTAAAAAAAGCGCGTGGGGATGTTGACGAATAGGCGTGATTTTTTTCACGATAATACGCAAGGTATCCATTACGCTGGCAGACTTTAAACGGCTATCTTCGTCTAACTGCGCATCAGCAGGTTCACATAACAAGGTGACCGATGTGTCGGTACTGTCAACGCATGTTACCCCATCAGGGCACTGAGATTTAAATATTGGCAACACGGAAGCGCCGTTTTCCGTAAGGGCTTTTACGTCAACACGGTTTCCAGTGCACTCTAGGCGTAAAGCCGCTTGTACCATTAATAAACTTTGTAAATCGTCTTTCGAATCGATTTCTGCCGACTCTAATAACAACGCATTAGGACGTTCGGCACAAATGTGTGCGAAGGCTGCAAGAGGGTCGTCGATGTAATGCCCAACCTGCTCAATTGTTTCGACTTTGCCTGGGGTTGTGCCCAGTTCCGCTAAACTCATTTTTGCCACTCTCCGACTGCAAAAAGATAAAAAAAAGGCCCGTAAATACGGGCCTTTTGTGTTTTATTCACGCACAAATGCGCACACCACCCGTTAATCGAGGGAGTGCCACCACCAAGAAGCAATAGTTGTTGCAGTTGTGATTGTCATTAATTGCATGAATAAACTCGTGTTTGGTTCAATCTTGTACGAACATCGATAGTTATCGAAGGCGTAAATCTGTATACTTGTGCGTATAGAAGAAAACAAATTCACCTTTGTGTCAACCAATTATTGAAAAGCCTTTGAAAATAGATCTCCACAGCCATACAAAATTCTCCGATGGGCACCTCACTGTAGAGGAGCTTATACTGCGTGCGCACACCATGCAGGTTGACGTACTAGCCATTACCGACCACGACACAGTGGCAGGATTAGAAACGGCGCATAACACGCAGGCGAAACAAAAACGGCCTTTAAAGATTATTGATGGTGTTGAAATTTCCACCAATTGGCATGGTTTCGATATTCACGTTGTGGGGTTAAATGTTGATAGAACCAACCCAACATTTCTAGCGCAACTTGAAGGTCAGGCTCATACTCGAAAAGTAAGAGCAGAAAAAATAGCGGAAAAGTTGGGCAAGTGCGGGTTTGAAGGGGTACTTCCTCGGGCCATTGCATTAGCCGGTGAAGGGCAGGTAACCCGCGCACATTTCGCGCGCGTGCTGGTGAATAACTATGGCGTTGGCACCATGAATGCAGCCTTTAAAAAGTATTTAGGCAAAGGCAAGCGAGCAGCGGTAAAAGCAGAGTGGCCAAGTGTTGAAACTGCCATCGAGTGGATTCACGGCGCGGGTGGACAAGCCGTACTTGCACACCCCGTTCATTACGATATGACCGCAAAATGGTTACGCCGATTGGTCGATTTATTTGCCCAAGCGGGCGGCGATGCAATTGAAACTGCGTTTCCTGGTATTAGCAAAGACAAGCAAGCGCTGGTGAATGAACTCGCCGCTAGCCATAATTTATTGGCCTCGGCAGGCTCAGATTTTCACTTTCCATCGCGATGGACAGAACTAGGTAAAAATTTGGGTATTAGCAGTAGCTTAACGCCTATTTGGCACGATTGGCCTGTGGTCGCAGGGGTTGCAGACGCTGTGAACCAATCTGCACCTAGTATTAACGATTAGCGGCTAGTGGTTCGCAGCGTGTTATTAGCTGCCTTCTTTCGCTAAACAATAGCCAAGCAATAGGCATGAACAGGACATTATCATGAGTCAGTTTTTCTATATTCATCCTGAAAACCCACAGCAACGTTTGTTGAACCAAGCTTGTGAGCTTATACGTGAAGGGGCGGTAGTGGTTTATCCTACCGACTCTGGTTATGCCATTGGTTGTCAGATGGAAGATAAAAAAGCCTTAGAGCAATTATGCCGCATTCGAGATATTGGCAAAGACCACAACTTCACCCTGATGTGCAGAGATATGTCTGAATTATCTATTTACGCAAAAGTGGATAATACGGCATTTAGACAAATTAAAAATAACACGCCAGGTTCGTACACGTTTGTACTAAAAGCCACCCGTGAAGTGCCTAAGCGTCTGCAAAATCCAAAGCGTAAGACCATTGGAATTCGTGTGCCCGATAACGCCATTGCATTAGCGCTACTTGAAACCTTAGGCGAGCCGCTAATGTCTACCTCACTTATTTTGCCAGGCAATACCATGGCAGAATCAGACCCTGACGTTATTCGCGATAATTTAGAAAAGCAGGTGGGGGTGATTATTCACGGCGGGTATTTAGGTGAGCAACCTACCACCGTAATTGATTTATCTGAAGATACCCCTGTCATCATGCGCCGTGGTACCGGCGACCCTGCTCCGTTTGAATAGTATATTCAGATGAGCAGTGAGCAATCGCCCATTCAGCAGCCGCTTCCGCTCGCATTTGTTCATGGTGAGGCGTTAATAGAAAAGCCTGAAGACTTATTTATACCGCCTGATGCGCTAGAAGTTATTTTAGAAACGTTTGAAGGGCCGCTCGACCTTCTGCTGTACCTAATACGAAAACAAAAATTCGATATTATTACCTTGCCGGTGGCGACAATCACTAAGCAATACATGGAATATGTTGATGCCATGATGTCGTTAAAGCTAGAACTAGCGGCTGAATACCTGTTGATGGCCGCTATTTTAGCCGAAATAAAATCACGGTTATTGCTACCTAAACGTAGCAGCGATAGCGAAGAGGAAGAAGATCCACGCGCTGAACTTATTAGGCGGCTAAAAGAATATGAACTCGTGAAACAAGCCGCTGAAGATTTGGATGTTCAACCTCGTTTAGAACGTGACATATTCGATACTCATGTACTGACAGCTGAGAGTGTTGCGCCAGTGCGAATTGAACCAGAGATAAGCCTAGCGGAAATTGTACTTGCGTTTAGTGGAGCAATGAAACGGGCAGCTGCCTTTGAACACCATACTATTGCCCGTGAAGCCCTAAGTACGCGTGAGCGTATGTCGATGATACTCAGTTTGTTAAATGCCAGTGAATTTACGCCACTTGAAGGGTTATTCACGGTGGAAGAGGGGCGCGCTGGTGTGGTGGTCTGCTTCCTAGCCATTTTAGAGTTGGTAAAAGAACAACTGATTTTTTGCATTCAGGCAGGTCCTTACGCTCGAATTCATGTAAAATTAGGCAGCAGCGTTGAGTAATAATGAAAAAAATTAAAACAGCTCAATTAAAACAACTGGTTGAAGCCGCCATATTCGTCGCCGATGCCCCTGTGTCTATTCAGCAATTAAGAGACACGGTGCTAAGTGACTTCGCGGTAGCAGAGAGAACCTTAAAAGCAGTTATTAATGAGCTAACCCTAGATTATCAACCTAGGGGTATACAATTAGTTAAAGTAGCCAGTGGCTACCGATTTCAATCTGTGGATGCGTTAAGTCCATGGTTGAGCAAACTATGGCAGGAAACTGCCCCAAAGTATTCCCGTGCTATGTTGGAAACTTTGGCACTTATTGCCTATCGTCAACCTATTACTCGCGGAGAAATTGAGCAAGTAAGAGGCGTAGCGGTAAGCAGTAGTATAATGAAGACACTCACAGAACGAGAATGGGTAAAAGTTGTGGGGCATAAAGAAGTGCCAGGTAGGCCAGCATTGTATGCCACCACCCATACTTTTTTAGATTACTTTTCGCTTTCATCATTATCGGAGCTTCCAAATTCCGATGCCTTTGATGAAATGGCAAAGAGTATTGATTCCACCTCGTCGCTTAAGGTGTTAAATGAGGCACCGTCTGAGGTAACAGACCGTGCGACCGAAAACAAGCAAATAAAGAGTGATACAAATGACTGAAAAGTTGCAAAAAGTACTAGCTAACCAAGGGCTAGGCTCGCGACGAGAAATGGAACGTTGGATAGAGCAAGGCCGCGTTTCTGTGAATGGTACATTGGCAACATTGGGCGACCGTGTTGACGAAACAGGGCAGATTCGTGTTGATGGGCATTTGTTGTCTCG
This sequence comes from Alteromonas sp. 38, assembly GCF_902506055.1. NCBI lineage: Bacteria > Pseudomonadati > Pseudomonadota > Gammaproteobacteria > Alteromonadales > Alteromonadaceae > Alteromonas > Alteromonas sp. 38. The sequence goes on along the minus strand of NZ_LR733300.1, from coordinate 2,555,568 downwards.
TCAAACTGAACAGCCAGTATGCCGGGTTTTAATGTATAACAAGCCCGAGGGCGAGTTATGTAGCCGCCACGATCCTGAAGGGCGTGATACGGTGTTTGACCGTTTACCTGCTATTCGTATGGGCCGCTGGATTGCGGTAGGGCGTTTAGATATGAACACGAGCGGCCTATTGTTGTTTACCAACGATGGTGAGCTTGCAAACCGGTTGATGCACCCTAAGTGTGAAGTAGAGCGGGAATATGCTGTTCGTGTATTTGGTGATGTAACACATCAAACGTTAAATACCTTGAAAAAAGGTGTTCAACTTGAAGATGGCGAAGCTAAGTTTTTAAGTATCTCGGGTAAAGTCGCTCCTCCAGGCTCAGAAGAAGAAAGCATGAACCGTTGGTTCAACGTTACGCTTAAAGAAGGACGTAACCGAGAAGTACGTCGTTTGTGGGAATCACAGGGTGTACAGGTAAGCCGATTAATCCGTGTTAAATACGGTCCAATGGACTTACAAAAGCGTTTACCTCAGGGAGCTTGGGTAGAGCTGGGTTTAGAAGACGTAAACTCACTACGGGACATTGTGCAATTACCTGAAGAAACGCAAACTATGGTGGATGTACGCCAAGGCAAATTAGATCATGCACGTTTAAGCCGTATGCGTCGCTCTGTGAAAAAACACAAGGTACGTAAAGAGAATGGCGGTGTTAAAAAGCGGGTAGCGAGAACGCCTAAGCGTTAATAACAGTGTGAAATAGTAGATTAGAAAAAGCGGGCATTGCCCGTTTTTTTTTGCAGAATTATTTTTCGTGCACAGCTATGCCATGCAAATATTGGGGCTGTGCGATGTTGAGCATGTATGCGCTTCTAAAGCCTACACCTAAAATAATTAGTCGCAATTAGTCCCAGCAGCAATACCATATTCACGCGCTTTAGCATTTATTGATTCGCGGTTTTCAACAACATAGCGATTAAGTTTAGTGAGCACTTCTGGTTGAGACTGAGTAGAGATACGATACTTTACCCCATTAGCAGGAACATTTTTTGCGATCGCCACTAAATCTTCAGGCAAGCCCTGCGATACCAATTCACTTTTAATCGTCGCAATATTTAAATCAATAGCATCCACTAACCCTTTCAAAAGCATGCGAGTAAGAATACGAACCGAACGCTCATTGGCGATAGTCAGCGTGCCGTCTGAACGCTTTTCTTGCCATTTTTCGGCAGGGGTAAAGCCGTTTAATAAACCGAGCCGAGTAACTTCATCCATTGGCATGTCACTGTTTTCGGCGAGCACAACCGAGGTATCGCATACGGTAATTAGCGCTTCACCGTAAATCAGGCCTGGGGTACCACTTTGGGTCCACCTAGGGTTATCAGGTAAGCGAAAATCAATGGCATTGTCTTCGAACCAGTGATTGAAGCGTTGTAAGGGAAGGGGGATGAACTCAAAAGAAATATGATGTACATCACCAAAATCCGCCATGATGTCGCTTAATAACCCGCGATGTGGCGTAGTGGTAAAGTCCATCACAGGGAAGTAATTCATGGCTTCAACACCGACTCGTAGGTGCTTAACATTAGAGGCTGTAGCTAAGTCACTGACAGGGATGCAGAAAATTATCAGCAGGAAAAAACGGTTAAACATTAGGGCTTCACGGCATGTGTTTCATGGCGGGCAGGATACTTTTTCACAGATCCATTTTCCACTTTTATATCCTTTTCGATGCAGATGGGCGAATTGTTGTGTCAATGCCGACGGCCTTGAAATGTAGATTAACTTTTTTCAATGAATTCGATCTCCCCGAGGTTTGAGTGCGTAGGAACAACACATCAATGATTTGATAAACGTGCACAAAAAAGGAGACTGATATGAAAGATATGCCTCAGTTAGGAATGGGAACATTCCGTTTGGAAGGTGATACTGCACTCAATGCCGTAACCGATGCACTTGATGTAGGTTTTAGGCATGTAGATACCGCACAAATATACAAAAATGAGGAGCTCGTTGGCGATGCGATTAAAACCAGCGGCATTACACGCTCCGATTTATTCATTACCACCAAGGTGTGGTACGAGTCTTTAAGTGAAGATAAGTTTATTCCTAGTGTTCACGAGAGCTTGTCGAAGCTAAAAGTTGAGTATGTTGATTTACTGCTTATTCACTGGCCTTACCCAGGTAATGACATTTCTTTAGAAGATTACTTGATGCGCTTGAAACAAGCTAAAGAGCTTGGTCTTACGCGCCATATAGGGGTGTCTAACTTCACAATAGATCAGATTAAACAGGCTGAGAAAATCCTAGGTAAGGGAGAGATTTACACCAACCAAATAGAGCTGCACCCGTTTATGCAGAACCGTCAAGTTGTACAAGCCTGTGAAGAGCGCGGTATCGGCGTAACGGCTTATATGCCATTTGCCGTCGGTGATGTAATGAAGGATGACACATTAAACGCTATAGCCGATGCGCATGACTCCAGTCCTGCTCAGGTGGTATTGGCATGGTTAGATAAAAAAGGGATTAACACCATTCCTTCTTCAACCAGCAAAGAGCACTTGGCGCAAAACTTCTCTTACACTGATATCTCACTCACAGATGATGATATTACCCGCATCGATGAGCTAGATAACGGTGAGCGCATCGTTAATCCAGACTTTGCGCCTAACTGGGATTAAACGTTAGAGGAATTAAACGTTAGAGAGGTTGACGCTAAGCTGGATTAATCGGTATCTAGGTTAAATAGGTATTGTTAATTTTTAGCGTCAAGATGCTTGATAATTTTGGCTGGATTACCGCCAATAACAACGTTGTCACCAAAGCTTTTGGTGACAACGGCCCCTGAAGCTACCACCACATTATTGCCTAAGGTAACACCTGGATTTATTACCGCCATACCGCCAATCCAACAATTGTGACCGAGAGTAATTGGCTTTGCGAACTCGATACCGGTTTGTCTAGATGTTGGATCGATAGGGTGTGTGGCAGTATAAATACCTACTTGCGGTGCAATCATACAATTGTCACCAATAGTGACTTTAGCGGCATCCAATATGACGCAATTAAAATTAGCGTAAAAGTTTTCACCCACATGGATGTTTTCGCCATAGTCACACTTGAAAGACGACTCTATGTATAGGCGTTTGCCCGTAGTGCCAAAAAGCGCCTTTAATTGACGAGTGCGGGCTTTGTGTTCTGTTTGACAGGTAGCATTAAGCTCGTCCAATTTTATCCTGCAGGCCTTGCGTAATCCGGTTAACTCACGATCGCTAGGGTAGTAGAGTTCACCGGATAACATTTTCTGTTTTTCGTTCATGCCAATCTACATTTGGAATAATACCAAGACCTTACTTGCTAGATGAATAACTGACAATCACTTTTTCTTGTAGAGCGGCGTTAGCAATATCCATATTTACAGGGCGTTCAAGAATTATTGAGCCGCCGATAGAAACATCATCGTCGATGGTGAGCTTAGGTTTTGTGCTATTTCTTTCCAGCCAGCCTTCATCACGCATCTTATATATAATGTCGCCCTTAACTAAGGTATCGCCTTTAAGGGTGATGTCTCCATTCATACTTTCAATATTGTTCTCAACTACGCTGTCTACAATTTCAATATCACCATTAACCGTTTCTACGCTGCCTTGAATGGTACTTTGCTTCTCAATATTAATATCGCCGTTAACGGTTTCAATACTGTTAGTTACATGCAGATTCGATCCCGCATCAAGGTCGCCATTCACGATGTTGATGTCGTCAATGCGTACATGAGAACCTATCTCTACACCGCCGTTCACAACGCTAATATCTTCCGCTTGTGCATGATCTTCAATCGATACATTGCCATTGACCGAAGAAAGATCGCCTACCGAGCGATGTTCTGCTACATCTACACTACCAAACACGCTACTTATATCCTCTCCCTCTTGGGCACTGGCATTACCAACATGAATTACGCAGCCCGAAAGGATTGTTGTCGCTGCAAAGCATAAAGTGCTGGCAATAAGTGTTTTTTTCATCGTGAAGCCTTTTCAGTGTTGTTTAACGTTCTAAATTACTCATTAATGTATGTTTTTCTATCACAGAGCATGCCAAGATAAAAATAGTATAATTATCAATGTTTTAATAGTTTCCGTGTCATCTCTCAACCATAGTTTTTGATGACTTCACTAGATAATAGCGAAATACACCAATTGTTCGGCATTCAAGTTATTTCTATTTAAACAGCTGAGCGTTGTGAAAGGCTGTTAGTAAAAGCAGCTTTGGTAACTAATCAAAAACTATGAGAATTGGACACACACTCGAATATGTAGGACACACACTCAAATGATAATAAATATGAAATATCATATGTGTTAAGCTGTTATTATCTTAATTCAGTAAGTCACTTTTCCTACAAGGTCTAAATTATGATTGTTATTCACCATAACCCCGCCTGCGGCACATCTCGTAACGTGCTTAAAATTATTGAAGATGCTGGGTACTCGCCAATTGTTGTAGATTATTTGAACGAAGGTTGGACCCGTTCTCAGTTACTTGGTTTATTTGCAGCTGCGAACTTAACCCCTAGGCAAGCACTCAGGACAACAAAGTCACCGGCAGAAGAGTTAGGGTTACTGGATGAGTCTGTATCAGACGATGCTTTGCTTGATGCTATGTTGGTACACCCAGTTTTGGTAAATAGGCCTATAGTTTGCACAGAAAAAGGCGTAGGGCTTTGTCGGCCTAGTGAAAAAGTACTCGACTTGCTACCTTCATGGCCATCAGGCCCTTATTTTAAAGAAGATGGTGAGCAAATATTAAATGAACTTGGTAAAAGGATGTAATTTATGCACGACAAACATTCGCAGTTAAAGCGAGCGAAGCAAAATGCATTAATTTGCTTATTGATAGCCGCGGGTGTTTTCGTGATAGCCATTGTCACACAAGTGTATGTTCCCAGCTTGGCTAGTGCTAAATGGTTGGGGCTGATAAAAATGGCTAGTGAAGCTGCATTAGTCGGTGGGCTCGCCGACTGGTTTGCGGTAACAGCGCTTTTTAAACCGATACCTGCTCGGTATCCCATTCCTCATACCAATATTGTCGCGAGCAATAAAAGAGTGATAGCGCAAAACTTATCACTATTTGTTAAAGAAAAATTCTTTCATGCTAGTGCCATTGAAAGCTTAATTGCATCTAGTCAACCTGCCAAAGGGGCAGGGCGATGGTTGGAAGACCCTCAACATGCGAAAAAATTAAGCCGATTTTTATGTGATGCACTTGCCGGCATTCTTCGTTTAGTGGATGACAAGCCAGTTAAAGCCTTTATCGGTAAAACAGCTGAAAAAGGAATTAATCAACTCGACTTACAACAGCTTATAGCCACTGTGTTGAGCAGTATTACCCGAGAGCGGCATCATCAGCTTGTATTAGATAAGCTGCTAGGAAACGTTGCTAAATTGATGGGTGAGCCTGAAACGCAAGAATATATTGCTGCCACACTCATAGATTGGCTTAAAACAGAGCATAACCGTTTAGAAAAACTACTTCCTTCAACTTGGTTGAGTGAGCGGGGAGCACTTATTGCGGTAAAAGCGGTTTCTCGCGTACTTGATGACGTGTACGCCGATGATAATCACCCTTTGAAACATGCGTTTGACGAGCAGGTAAATGACTTTTTACACGAAGTGCAAACCAGTGACTCGATGGCTCAACGTATCAACAATTATAAAGCGCAACTGGTTCATGCTCCCGCCCTTAAAGCGTTTTTAAATAAAAGCTGGGTAGCGTTACATAGCCGAATGCTTGAATCGTTAACGGCTGAAAATGGTAAAGCAGAAACTAAAGTGATGCATTGGTTAAATGAATTAGGCCGTTCTTTAACCACCGATGAGCGCTTATCGAGCGCATTCGACCGGCATATTGGTGAAGCTGGAAAGTACATGGCACCAGAGTTGGCAGACTTTTTAACCAAGCATATTGAAGACACCATAAATAGTTGGGATGAAAATGAGATGGCTGAGCAAATTGAGCTAAATATTGGGCGCGATCTTCAGAAGGTACGAATTAACGGCACCTTGGTGGGAGGCTTAATTGGCGCATTGTTATTTGGTCTAGAGCAAGTTATCGCACTTACGTCGCAATAGAGAATGTTGGGTTATGCGATGTTTTAGACAATAATTGAAGAGGGAGCACGTTCTAAAGCCTGTGCTACTGCGCTTTAAACTTACTATTTATGCTTCAGGCTTTAGATTGAAGACTAGTGAGTCTGCCGCTACTTTACCCTTAAGGCCACCTTCCAGCGGTTCACGTTCAAGCAGAGTAATAGAATAACTAGCGTTGTATAGCCGAGCTACTTCTGTTTCGTCAACGCAAAATGGAGGGCCAGGAATGACGCTTTGGTCATAATCGAAGCTTATCAAAAGGATGGGGGCGCATTCGGTGATATCACAAATATGCGCTGCATATTTCTCGCGAAGCTCGGTAGGCAAAGCAACCAATGCAGCCCTGTCATAAATACCGGTTACGCCACCCAGTGTTTTGTTGGTTAGCTCAAAAATATCACCAACAAAAATACTTAGTGGTCCATTTTTAAAAAGCTTAAGGCTACCTACGGTTGTGATCTCTGGCTCAATATTCAGTTCGGTGAATAGCTGCGTAATTGCAATTTCACTTAATTCAGCACCTACCACTTCGCAGCCATTAGCAAGCAACCAATGAATATCCTTAGTTTTACCGCACAAGGGGACGAATACTCGCGGTGTGGTAGGAGATAATAAGGTATCAGCATATTTAACTAAAAGCGCATTGCCCTCAGGTTCATGGAAACCAATTTCATTTTTATGCCACTTACTGTGCCAAAAATCATGTTCCATCAATATATTCCTTAACGTGTGAGGGCTACAGACAAATCGAGGGGATAAACTTGTTTAAAGCAACTTGTGTAAACCTCTAACTAGCTAGGAGCAATCTGTTAATAAACAAACGCTCCTTCGCTATATCTGTTGGTACTTACTGTTGCTATTTAACTGTCTAGCGGCGTATTAAAATCTTCAGACAGTTCAAAGTCACCTTCTACAGACGTTACTTTGCCGTCTTCAAATGTAATAACCATTTGCTTTTGGAAATCTTCACCGCGTTTTTTCATGCCGCGTTTCATATCGTAAACGTAGTACCAGGTATCATCATCGAAAGAATCTTGTACTACTGGGTTACCAAGTACGTAGATAACCTGTTCTTTAGTCATGCCGATGCGTAGTTTAGAAACGTCTCGTTGATCGAGAAAGTTACCTTGAGGCACATCAATACGATAAATCCAGTTAGAACAAGCGCTTGATGTAAGGGTTAAACCTAAAATTATTAATAAATGTTGCAACTTCATGCGTAAATCAGTCCAGTATTGCTTTTTCTTCGTTACCCAACAGCATACAAGCGGGTGGGGTGCGTTAATGTAAGCACGAAGGCATGCTACATCGACAAGTATGACCAATCAACTGCATTTTAGTTCGATTGCGCGCTTTTCAACAACTCTTTTGCGTTAGCAAGGGCCGACTTGGTTACTTTGTCGCCAGCTAACAAGCGTGCTAATTCATCCACTCTATCTTGTTTCGTTAACGCCAACATTTGTGTTTCAGTACTTTCACCGTCGGTAAGCTTAGTTACAAAGAGTTGGTTATGCGCTTGAGCAGCAACCTGAGGTAAATGGGTAACGCACATGACTTGTACCTGTTTGCCTAAACGGCGAAGCAACCCACCCACAATCGACGCGGTAGGCCCGCTAATGCCCGTATCTACTTCATCAAAAATCATAGTAGGCGTCGCATGGTTATCGCTGGCAATAACTTGAATGGCTAAGCCAATTCTTGAAAGTTCACCACCAGATACGACTTTATCTAGTTTGTCAGCTGCTTGGCCGGGGTTAGTAGAAACTTTAATTTCTACCGAGTCTTGGCCTAAAGCTGATGGCTTTTTAAACTCATCGTAATTGACTTCAATGGCTACCTTAGCGTGAGGCATGTTCATTTGATGAATTTGTGTTTCAATTTCACTAGCCAAATAATTTGCAGCTTTTGATCTACATTCAGACAATACTTTCGTTTCACTTAGATATTGGGCTTTAAGTACATCTACTTCATCTTCTAGTGTGGTCAATAAAGACTCTTGATCGCCTAACGACGCAAATTCGCTGGCTAGGGATTGGTGGTGCGCAAACAATTCTTCAGGCATAACGCTGTGCTTACGGGCTAATTCCATCGCTTTAGCGTACCGAGCTTCTACCTGCTGTAAACGAAGAGGGTCTATTTCTAGGTCATCGCAATAGTGGCGCAATTCCCCAGCCGCTTCTTCAACCTGAATGGCCGCTTCGTTTAACAACACAAGAATAGGGCTTAAACTGGCATCGTGAGATTCAAGTTCGCCCAAACGGTCTATGCTATTTTGTAATATAGACAGTGCGTTGCCTTCGTCACTTTCGTACAAGTGATAAAAACTAGTTTGTGCTTGCTCTAGCAAACTTTGCCCATTGCTTAAACGCTTATGTTCAGTTTCGAGCTCTGAAAACTCACCGTCTTCTAAGGCAAATTCGTCTAGCTCTCTAACTTGATAAGTAAGCAATTGCAATCTGTCTTCACGCTGCTGAGCTTGTGCTTGTAGCTCGCTAAGCATTTTTTGCTTTTCACGCCATAAGGCAAAGTGTTGTTTTACATTTGAAAGGCTGTCTTTATGGTTGCCCACAGTATCAACAAGCTGGCGTTGATAATCTTCTTTCAAAAGTTGAAGGTGAGTATTCTGACCATGTATAGCAAGCAAGTGTTGGCCTAAGCCTTTCAATTGCTGAAGTGACGCTGGAATACCGTTAATAAAGGCTTTGGAACGGCCTTCTTTCGATATAACTCTACGGATGAAACAGCTGTTTTCATCCTCGTCTGAGGTGAGTTCATGCTCATCGAGATAGCGCTTTGCATTCGCATTTGTGGCCAATGCAAAATGAGCAATAATTTCTGCTTTAGACGCGGTGCTTCTTACGGCGTTTGCATCAGCACGCTCGCCTAAGCACAAGCTTAAAGCATCAATGGCAATAGATTTACCGGCACCGGTTTCCCCTGTGATGGCAGTAAGCCCTTTTTCAAGATTAACTGACAGTTGCTTAACCACTGCAAAGTTACTAATAGAAAGATGCGCTAACATAACTATACTCGATGTTTATACAGTATGTGTAAATATATACAGTATTTTGCGCATGTAAAGAGGCGGGGTAAAATTAATTTACTTCTTTTGCTTTACTCAATAAAGCTTACTACCCCAGCCTAACTTTTTGCGTAACACATTGAAGTAGCTGTAACCCTTTGGATGCACTAAATAAAGTTTATCTTCACTTTTGTTGATGCGTATTTCATCGCCAGGAAGTACAGGAAGTACAATGTGGCTGTCGCAACTTATTTGCAGTGAGTCGCTGTTAACCTTCGATACTTTCATCGACACTTGGCTATCAGCGTCTACCACAATCGGTCTGCTGCTTAGTGTGTGGGGAAACATAGGCACGAGTGTAAGCGCATCAAGCTTAGGCATGATGATAGGTCCACCTGCCGACAGTGAGTAGGCGGTAGAGCCAGTAGGCGTCGCAACAATTAGCCCATCGGAGCGTTGGCTGAACACAAATTGGTCATCTATATAAATTTCAAATTCCATCATGTGCGCCACTTTTCCGTGGTGAAGCACCACTTCGTTCACCGCGGAATTGCTACTTTTTAGTTTTTCATGACGATATACGCCCACATCTAATAAAAAGCGTTTTTCAACTACGCATTCACCTTCAAAAATGAGATCAAGTTGCTGAACGATTTCATCGGGGTGAATATCGGTTAAAAAACCCAAGTTGCCTCGGTTTACGCCTACTACATGGATATCAAAGCGTGCCAATACTCTTGCTGCACCTAGCATACTGCCATCACCGCCTACTACTACGGCAAGGTCGGCTTCTTTACCAATGGTCACTAAGTTGCATGCTCGATGGTTATCACTTTCTAATTCTTTTGAGATGCTCTCTTCAACCAATAATTCACAGCCTTTTGCGGTGAGGTATTGGGCCAATAGATTTAAGCTGTCGTGCGTAGCAGCGTGTTGAGGTTTGCCAATTAAAGCAACGGTTTGATAGGGCATGTGGTGCTAATGTGTTTTCCTTACTGGTGTCAGGACATTAGCACAGATATTTTCCGAATGGAAAGCCTTAGCGTAACGTTTATCGGGCTGTCCAGCCGCCATCCAGTACCATGGTTTGGCCGGTAATATTGCGTGCACTATCCGACATTAAAAATGCCGCTGTGTCAGACAACTCATCTACGCTAATAAACTGCTTTTTAGGCATGGGCTCAAGCATTATTTTGTTGATTACTTCCTCTTCTGTAAGATTGTTTTCTTTGGCCTGAGAGGCAATCTGCTTTTCGACCAACGGTGTTTTTACATAAGCAGGGCATAGGGTGTTGATGGTGACATCACAGTCGCCGGTTTCAAGGGCGATAGTTTTAGCGAACCCCAGCAGGCCATGTTTCGCTGACACATAAGCCGATTTATAAGGGGATGCCACCAGTGAGTGAATTGAACCAATGTTGATTATTCGCCCAAAGTTTTGCTCGCGCATGTTAGGTAAAAACGCTTGGGTTAAAAGCGCGGGGCCAACCAGCATAATATTAATTAATTGCTGCCATTTTTCAGGTGGGAAATCTTCAATGCGTGAGACATGCTGAATACCGGCATTGTTAATCAACACATCTACTTTTTGCTCTTTGAGCAAGTCGGGTAAAGCGGCTACTTGCTGTGCATTGCAAACATCAACTTCAATAGCGCTGGCACTGCCGTTTTCTCGTATAATATCGTTCGCAGCACGCTGTGCGGCTTGTTCGTTAATATCGGCAATAATCACATGATGTCCCGCTTTTGACATTGCTTGTGCTATACCAAAGCCAATACCGCTTGCGCCACCAGTTATAAATACAGTTCGTTTAGTCATTATTTGCAGTTCCTGTATTCGTCGTTGGTTTATTGATAGCGCCTGTGTTAATGCCTTTAATCATATTGGCCACAGCAGAAATTTGCGCGCCTTTTCGATTTGCATAATCATCTGAAGTGTATCCCCACCAATCCCAGCAACCTTGGGGGTTTAATGGCATAAATAACGATTTTTTAGTTTGCGGGTACAACACAACGATATTGTTATCATCGGCCCATCGGTTGATACCTGTTTTGGTTACATAGCTATTGCCAACCACTTCGGCATATTGATTGCAGCCATGGAAACTAATATGTAGGCTGCACGAATCGCCCGCTGCACAATTTTCGGGTACAAAAACAAACCCTTTTTCCGCCAAGGTTTCGCCATCGCTGCCCGCAAGTTTTTGCTGAGAAATAGTGTAAACCTTGCCTGAAACCGAATCATCGGGTGCGGTTAAGTTGGGCAACAGGTGGTTCAACATATTACCCGCAGCGTCGTAATTACAGTTACCAATAAAAGGGCTTTCTGAAACGCTGCAATTACTGCCCTCATTCAAGGTAGGGAAGTGGTGTGCTGCGCTTTGGTCATTCACGTATACAATATTTTGAGTGTCTGTCCAACTTTGGTATTGGCGGTACAGTAAATCGCTGGCTTGCGCCGTTACACGCACGTCGTTTGTGCCGTGAAATAACCATACTTTGGCATCTTTAAGGCCCGTTAAAGGCGCAATGCTGCCTTCGTTTGTATAGTCTATGGCAACGCTTGAAAGTGCATCTAGATTAATTGGTGTATCTACCTTATTCACGCACTGGTTTAATGCAGTGGTGATATCATTTTGCGCACAATAATAAGGCCCCGCAGCAATGATGCCTGCGCCTTTTACCCAATCACTGTGTGCAATATGAAATTGCGTCGCCATATATCCGCCAGAAGAAAGGCCAGATACCGTAACTTGCTCTACATCAAGACTTAGCGGTGGTAGTCCATTGCCTGAACTAGCTGCGTTGGACAACGCTACGCCACTGTATAGCGCACAAAAGCTGACCATTATTTTATAAGTTGTTTTCATATCAGGTTCCTACAGTTAAATGCTTAGTTTGCCGCTAAGCATTGCACTTATTTAAACGGTTCTTTTTAGTCTTTATAAAGCGCTGGAAAGAAACGCGGCAATCCGCTCGCCTTCGGCTTTTACATTCACTATGCCTTCAAGGTGTCCGAAGGGGCCATTCAGTGTTTCCAGTTCGCTGTTTTTTCCCAAGTGCTTGAGTTGATAGTCTGCCGATTCTGCTAAATAAGGCATGAGTAACAAGTCGGTGGATGCCGGCAAGAACAAGGTTTTGGCTTGAATGTGCTTAAGTCCTTCTTCTAAGTTATTCCCATGGCCTGCTACAAATAATTGGCAGGCGCGAACTAAATAAAGAAGATGATTTGCATCCATTTTATCAGCGCGCTGACGAGCACGGCTTTCCAACCATTTCACAATAGAGTGCTGAGCATTAATGTTCTCTAATGGCGCTTGCTCCACCGCTTGATAGCCTAGCGTTTTACCTTGCTGATTAAAATAAGTAGGGTACAAGGCATGTTGGGTGATCATCATCAAAGAAGCCACTAACCCTTCTGTTGGTTGGTTATGTCGAGCGTAACTACCTTGTTTCCAGTTAGTATCTAATCGAATAGGCGTTGCCCAGTGAGAGAGGGCGGCGGTTGTCCACGCATCGCTTTCACCCGTGCCAATAACCGATATCATTCTTGGCACCCAGTCGGGGTAAGCACTAGCCCAGTCGATAGCCTGCATCGACCCCATAGAAGGGCCAACCACAGCATGCAGTTTCTGAACGCCCAAGCTTTCAAGTAGCGCCTTTTGCACATTGACGAAGTCGCGGATTGTCACGACGGGGAATTCTAGCCCCCAAGGCTCACCGGTTTCTGGGTTGATAGTCGCTGGGCCGGTAGTAATAACGTGGTCATCATAGGCGTTTAAATTCACTAAACTGTCTACACTTATAACGTAATAGATATCGGTATCGATGGCTTTGCCAGAGCCAATTAATGCACCCCAGTAGCCTATGTTAGGGCTTGTCTTTTCCTCATTTTGTTCATATACACCCGCCGCATGGGATGTGCCCGAAAAATGGTGGGTAATAAGAATAACGTTACTTTTATCTGCATTTAATTGCCCATAGGCTTCCCAACCCACTTTCACGTTATTAATGGTTTTGCCTCCAAATGTGGTGAAGCTTTCCATTGAGAACGTTTCTTTCTTCGTAATCAGCGTTGGTTGATTAGTTTCTATGCCATTTGCATCAAAATTATTTTTATCTAAAGCGCTTGTATCAGCTGCACTCGGCCCATTAACTGTGTTAATAGACTTCGCTGATTCAGTTGATGCTGGATTGGCTACATTAGCACTACACGCTGTTGTAGTAATTACCGGCAACGCCAGCAAAGTACAATATAGAAAAGCTATTTTTAGTTTCATGGAAATCCTTGTCTAAAACACGCTAAATAGGCCTATGGCAAGGGCTAGCCCTATAACCGGTACGACTACGGTTAATGCTGCGACTGCACCGTAGGCTGCCTTATGAGTTTCATGGCATATGGCGCGAATTGTGGTGACAACATACCCGTTATGAGGCAGTGAATCTAGCGCACCTGAAGAGATAGAAACAATACGATGTAATTGTTCTGGCTGCACGCCGTGGTCGAGGTAATGCGGCGCTAGCAATGGCAGCGCGATGGCTTGGCCTCCTGAAGCCGAGCCGGTTAATCCCGCTATTACGCTAATCGCTATTGCAGCGCCAATTAACTCGTTGCCAGGGATTTGCGTCATTAGGGTTACCGTTTGCTGAAATGCCTCGGTGTTTTTGGCTATAGAGCCAAACCCTACTACTGCCGCAGTATTACCAATAGCGACCAGTGCCCCCGTGGTGCCGGTATTTATCGCCGCTTGTAAATTGTGAAAGTGGGCGTGGTTTATAACAAGCAAAGTAAGTACGCCTCCCCCTAAGGCTACAATAAGCGCAAGTTGCGCTAGTGCTTCATGTAAAAAGAAGGAAATACATAGCACCACAAGCAATGGAATAATGCCTGTGAGCGGGTGAGGGTAGTCTCGTTCGCGTATTTCAGGGTCGGTAATACGCGCTTCAAACTCCTCGCCATTAGCTATCGCTTTGCGGATCATTTTCGCCAGCCACCAGTAACCAAGCACTGCCATGAAAATAGCAACTACTAAGCTTACTTCCCATGCAGCAAAGGGCGACGTGCCCAAGTACTTAATAGGGATCCAGTTTTGGATTTCTGGCGAACCAGCAGAGGTCATGGTAAAAGTGACAGAACCAAAGGCCATGGCTGCGGGAATAAAACGGCGCGGCAAGTTAGCGTCTTTAAATAAGCTTACTGCCATGGGGTACACCGAGAAGGCGACAACAAAAACGCTCACGCCCCCGTAAGTTAAAATAGCGCAAGCCAGCACCACTGCCAACACGGCCTGTTTGTAACCTATACGTTGTATTATCCAACGAGAGACCGAATCGGCAGCGCCACTGTCTTCCATGAATTTGCCAAATAAAGCACCAAGCAAAAACATAAAAAACCATGCGGCGATAAAGCCTGAAAACCCACCCATGTAGGTTTCTACAAAGTTTACATCACCAATAAAAACAGACATACCGTTGGTTAATGCCACCACCAGTGCACACAAAGGGGCTGCAATGAATAGATTCATTCCCCGAATGGTTAACACTATTAATAGCACTAGTCCGCCTACCAGACCAATCATACTTAACATCATTATTTTTCCTTAAAAATCTGTGACCGCAGATTCTCCATAACAGTTAAGTTTATGTTTATATAGCGCTTATGTAGCTTTTAGTCATAACTTTTTATATCAATAATTGATTGGTGAAGTTATGTCCTAGGGCTAAAGTGTGGCGGTAGTGGCGCTAAATTCCCATAGTACGATGGTACTACATACGACGAGGGTAAAATTACCTAGAGTAAAGTTCGACCGCAGGCATTACATCCGACAGTAACGATAATTTAGAATTAAAAAAGGACACACTATGTCACTCACTACACACATGCAGCGTTACCCTCGCTCTATCTGTGCAGCAGCTGTTGCGAGCGCACTGTTAATTTCACCCACTACGTTTGCTCAAGACGCAGATGCTGACGAAAAAGGCAAACTGGAACGTATTGAAGTTACCGCACGAAAAACCGTTGAATCGTTGCAGGAAACTCCTGTCGCTATTACCTCAATTGGTGCTATTGAGTTAGCCGAAAAGGGCATAAGCGTACTCACCGAAGTTCAACAGTTCTCGCCGAACACTACATTGCAAACCAGCCGTGGCACGAACTCTACGTTAACCGCGTTTATTCGTGGCTTAGGTCAGCAAGACCCGCTTTGGGGATACGAGCCTGGCGTAGGTATTTACGTTGATGATGTATACATTGCTCGCCCACAAGGTGCGGTACTCGATTTGTTAGATGTACAGCGCATTGAAGTACTACGCGGGCCGCAGGGTACGCTTTATGGCAAAAATACTATTGGTGGGGCAGTTAAATATGTCACCAAAGAAATGACAGGGGAAACCCAGTTAAATGTGCAAGCTACCCTTGGTAGTTATAGCCAGCGGGATCTTAAGGTCACTGGGCAAATTCCACTAATAGAAGATACGGTGTATTTGGGCGTAGGTTACGCTAATTTAAATCGCGACGGCTTTGGCGAATATTTAGTAAGTGCATTAGACGGCCAAGATAAAGAAAACTATAACAAAGATTTATGGGCTGCTCGTCTTACCTTAGAAGTACACGCTAGTGATGATTTGTTTTTCCGTTTCGGCTGGGATAAAACCGAAGATACCTCGAACGCAAAAGGTGGCTATCGTCTTATCCCCAGTATTCTAACCGACGCGCCCGTGCCTGATTCAAAGTTCGATTCGTACACCAGTTTGCCTACCTGGAATAAAGTAGAACTTGAAGGGTATAACTGGCTAGCCCGATATAATGTAAGCGATAATTTAGAACTTAAATATATAGGCTCACATCGCGAGAGTTACTCGCCTACAAATATTGATTTTGATAATACGGCATTGCCTATCTTTGATGTGCCCGCCGAGTATGACGATAGCAATGACACCCATGAATTACAGCTAAATTACATGGGAAATAGCTACTCGCTCGTATCTGGCTTATATCTTTATGATGGTGAGTCATGCGGAAACTTCGATGCGGTTTTAGGTGTGTTAGGTGTAGCGCTAGGCGCGCCAGGTTTAACACGTGAAGTAAGCGGCTGTAACAACTCAGAAAGTTGGGCTGCTTATGCGCAATTTAATTACGACATCAACGATAAGCTTTCTCTCTCACTCGGCGCCCGCTTCACTGATGAAGAAAAGTCGGCAACCGTAAATAACGGCTTAATCTTCGCCAACGTATACCCTTATACCGATTGGATTGATGGGTATGTTCGCCCTGATGGTGACTTAGTGCCTCAAGTGCTGGGTACTGACAGTGACGGTGATGGGGTATTTGAAGGACCTGCAGTGGAAAGCTGGTCACGCTTTACGCCGCGAGTTGGCGTGGAATACCAAATGAGCCGCGATACAATGTTTTTTGCGAGTTATTCGCAAGGCTTTAAATCGGGCACCTTTAATCCACGAGCTACGGTAAACGAGCCCGGGGTTGAACCCGAAGTAGTTGATAGCTACGAAGTGGGCATGAAAAGTGACTTAAACGAAGCATTGCGATTGAATGTAACCTTGTTTTCGTATGACCATTCAGACCGACAATACATTGGTATTGAAGGTGATTTAAGCGATCCAACTGCGCTAGATCAACGTTTGCGTAATGCTGCTGAAACGGCCGCAAAAGGCGCAGAAGTTGAAATGACGTGGGTAGCCTCGGATAACTTACAATTTGACGTGGCTTACGGGTATATCGACTTTGAAATTAAGAAAAACAATGCGATACCCCCTCTCATTGGTTTGGCTAGCACACCTGAAAATACATTGAACATTGGTGCTAATTATCTGCTTGAAACCGGCTTTGGCGATATTACGTTAAATGCCAACTACTACTATCGTGATGACTACTTGCTGTTTGAAACCAGCGATCTAATTGAACAAGATGCTTATGGCATGGTGAATTTAAGTGCGCGATGGGAAAGTGTAGAGGGCGACTGGTACGCAGGCCTTCATGTGAAAAACCTTACCGACGAAGAATATTTGGTGGGTGGATATGATTTTGTTACCCGAGACGAAGACGGTAATTTCGGGCCGGGTCTAGGTGGTGATACCACGTTAATTGGGTATTATGGCGACCCACGTACGGTTCACGTTACGCTAGGGTATCGTTTTTAATATTGACAACTAGTATAACGGTTAGCGTTATAGTTAACGACCAGACATAAGCCGGAATATCATGTTTCGGCTTTGTTATTTGCGGCTACGTTTATTAGGTTATCGTATTTTACACCCTATATAGGCGCCTTTTAATACTAGGTATTTGTAACTATCGTGTTATTATGTGGTTAACATTATTGTTACAATTGTGCGGTAGATATTAAAATGAAAATACGCGTACTTATTGCAGACGACCACCCCTTATTTCGAGCGGCAATGTGTCAAGCTCTTGGCGATATTGTGGGCCCAAACATACTGCAAGCATCCACGCTGAATGAAACCCTAAGTCAGCTTGAAGCTAACCCAGATATCGACTTGGTATTTTTAGACGTGAAGATGCCGGGTAACGATGGCCTGATAGGGTTGTCTGAGGTGCGTGCACGATTCCCCGATGTGTTGGTGGTAATGGTGACGGCATTTGAAGAGGTAAACCTTATTCGCAAGGCACTTTCTTTAGGTGCGTGCGGTTTCATTCCTAAATCGGCATCCATTGAATGTATAGCTGAGGCGGTTGAACGTGTACTAGAGGGCGAGCAATGGCTTCCTGAGTCGGTAGTGAATCTTACTAAAGATAACATTGAAGTTGACGATTTTAGCGTTAAGCTAGCCATGCTCACGCCTCACCAATTAAAAGTGCTGCGGATGGTAGCGGATGGGCTGTTAAACAAGCAAATTGCCTATGAACTGGATATCTCCGAGTCTACCGTAAAGCAGCACGTTTCAGCAGTATTAAGAAAGTTGAAGGTTATTAATCGAACGAAAGCAGGTATTGCGTTTAAACATGCTATGGCTGTACACGAATAGGTCTAAGCTATTAATTAAACAAGCCGATTTTAACTAACGCATCAAACAAAATAACCCATCAAGCAAACTCACGCATTAATAAGCATAACCTGTTAATGAAGCATAACCATTTATATTGTTCATCTGCTCATTTGCCTAATCATTACGTTTCAATTCATTTTTAAGCAAGCGCTTAAGGGCTAAAGGTTTAACAGGCTTGGGTAAATAATAAAGCCCTAAGTCGCTAGCAGCATCCCTAATCCCCTCACTTCTGTTTGCAGTAATTAAAACCCCCGATACCTTGCGCCCCCAAATAGCTTGTAATTGAGAAACAGCTTGCGTACCGGTTTCACCTGCATCTAAATGATAATCAACAAGAAGCAAGTCCGGTGGTGTAGGACATGTTTGTATCGATTCATTGGTATTCTCGGCAACTAGCACTACTGCGCCCCAATCAGAAAGTAAAACCACCATGGCTTGGGCTATTTGTGCATCATTTTCTATCAGTAGTATTCGCCTGCCGGCCAAAAACGGCTTAATTGGCATCGAGTGGGTTGTCGCTGCGCTTAGCTTTATGTCGTCACTGGTTGAGTTTGATTGAGGCTCTGCCGTTTCGGCATGTGCAACGCCCGCGCTTTTCATGTCTAAGTGCCCGTTGCTAGCTGAAATTTCAGCGCAAGGTACAGACACACTAAATTTGCTGCCCTTGTTTACTGTGGATACCAGTGAAATAGGGTGGTGTAGCAACCGGCCTATGCGCTCTACGATAGTTAACCCTAATCCCAAACCTTGGGCGTTTTGTTTTTCGTCTAATTGATGGAATTCATTGAAAATTTCACTTTGCTGGTGGCTAGGAATACCAGCTCCTGTGTCGTAAACACAAATATCAACTAGCGGCGCATTTGATCCCGAATTTAACTGAAAGCCTGATGGCATGTACTTGCGCCTTACCCCAATCAGCACCTTGCCGGCAGCAGTATAGCGTATCGCATTCGATAATAAGTTTTGTACAATACGGCGTAACAAGTTTTTATCGGAATGAATAACGAGTAGGGTGGGTACATAACGCAAGGTTAAGCCTTTAGATGCTGCTATTACACTAAACTCTTGAACGAGTGGCGCTAACATATCATCAAGTGCAAAATCGCTTGTTTGTGGAGCCAGCTTGCCCGACTCCAACTTGGTCATATCTAGTAACATAGTTAGCAGGCTTTCTGCACTATTAAGTGAGCTTACCACCCCTTCTGAAAGTGTGGCTAATTCACCACCTTTGGTTTTTTGAGCCAGCATGGCGGCGAATAAGGTAGCGGCATTAAAGGGTTGCATGAGATCGTGCCCAGCTGCGGCTAAAAATTTAGTTTTACTTTCATTTGCCCTGTCGGCTTCAAGTTTTGCATGCTGCAGCTCTTCAGTGCGGGCAGCTACGCGGCCTTCTAAGTCAAATTTAGCGCGCTCAAGGGCTTCTTGAATGGCAATGTATTCTGTTATATCACTGTAGGTTGTTACATATCCGCCCCCTGGAAGTGGTGAGCCGTTTAGCTCAATCACTTTTCCGTCAGGTTGTTTTCGTACGTACTTATACCGGCTGCCTTCTTTCATATAAACAATACGTTTATTAATTTCTTCGTTGCTTAGCGTGGCGTTACCGAATAGTCCTCGTTTAGCGTTGTAAGAAAGAATACTTTCAATCGACATACCGGTTTTAAGGAAAGCCCGAGGGTAGTCGAACATTTCAATATAGCGCTCATTCCACGCTAATAACTGCAGCTTTTCATCTAATACGCTAATGCCTTGCTCAATATTTTGTACCGACGATTGCAGTACCTCATGATTAAACTGAAAAGATTGCGACGCTTCTTCTACCCAATCTACTAATTCAGGCAAGGTCTCGTTTTTAGTTTCGGTTATAGCGCCTAGCAATATGCGCGCACTTGGCGTACCCACTTGAGCGCTGAGCAATTTTTCTGTGCGCTGCAGAAGGGTATGGTTTGCGTAACCAGAATTGGCATCATTAGCATCGGAGATATTCACAGAAAGTTGATTTACTAAAGCTTGATGAACATTGGGGTCTAGCACGCGCTTCGTTAACGCCGTTAAATCTTTAATGCGAATAGCAAAAGCAGGTGATGCAAGCGTTTCGTGTTCAATGCCATGAAGCGGGCGTTTGAACGTAATATAAGAAACCACAATAAAGGTGACGCAGTTCGCTAATAGAGAATAAGCAAACCCTATTCCTAGCTCGGCATCAGAAGGTGGGCTATTAAAGTAATAGCTCGACATTATGCTGGGGTACAGCAAGTACATTACCCAAAAGCTAAAGCCGGCTAGCAACGCGCATACGGCGGCAGATTTGGTACTTCGTTGCCAATAAATACCGAACATAAGCACAGGAAAGCACTGGCCTAGTAAGGCAATCGCAATAATACCGCTTTTTACTAAGGGAGCTGATTGGCTAACATTTAAGTGATACCAAAGTGCCACTGACAACACCACCAATACGGTAAGGCGCCGGATAGTTAAAATTTTACTGGGTTGCATAGTGTGATTGGGTTCAGCGCGCAAACGTAGCTTCAGCCACAACGGAGTAACTAAGTTGTTGGCTATCATGATGCCAAGGGCAAGCGTTGCAACAATGACCATGCTGGTAGTAGCCGATAGGCCACCAATAAAAGCAATAATAGAAACAGACATATTTTCTGCATACAGAGGAAGGGCTAATACATACGCATCGGAATTGACGCTTTGCGGCAGTAACACTTTACCAGCCAATGCCAAGGGAATAAGAAACACCGTCATACCCAATAGGTACAGGGGAAATAGCCAGCGAGCGGTTCTTAATTCTCCTTCGCCGTTTAATTCAACGAAGTTCATGTGAAATTGGCGCGGTAATACAAACATAGAACACACACCTAAAAGTACGTGCGATAAATACACCCATGGTGCCCTGTCGGCATAAATAACACTGCGCGCCGCGTCGCTACTGGCGGCTTGTGTGACTAAATCAAGCACGCCATCAAACACGTAAAAACAAACAAATATGCCCACCACCCAAAGTGCAACAAGCTTCACCACCGATTCAAAGGCAATGCTAAGCAGCAAACCTGGGTGCTTGTCGGTAAGGTTGAGCGTGCGTGTACCAAATACAATGGCAAAAATAGCCATTAGCCCCGCCACATATAAACTTACGTTTTGCGTTGAATGTTGAGTATCGGGTGTAATGAGGTTGATGCTTTTTGTGATAGCGTCTAGCTGCAAGGCGATATAAGGAATTACACCAATAAAGCACAGCAAGGTGATTAACGCGGCAATAAGGTGAGAGTGTTGATATTTAAGGCCAATTAAATCGGCCAACGAGCTGATATTGTGTTGCTGACATAACCGGCTAATGTGCAGTACCACGGGAAAAGCAAACGCCATGGTAAGGATAATACCCATATAAGTAGGTATGACGGCCCAACCGTATTCAGCCGCTTGAGATGTGGTGCCAAAGAACGCCCACGATGTGCAGTGAACCCCTAATCCCAAGCTGTATAAAATAGGGTGCTGTTGATTATCGCGTAGCCGCTTATCGCCCCAAAAGGCAATGGCAAATAATGCGAGCAAATAAAGGGCAACTACCGTTCCAACGGTCCAAATACTGAGCATCAAAATTCCCTAATACAATACGTATTAAAGTTAACATGTTTTTTACAAGGTGTGGGTGTGCAGCTCGCATTTATTGATCTATTTAAAAAAACGCAAAAACAAACCATAAAAATAGTGTGGTTACCCTTGAAGGCGGTTAAAGCAGCCCCATAATTAATCCCAACATAGACATTGCCTATGATTGAGTACGAGTCATTCATGGGTTTATGCAGTATAGACATTAACGTTTGGAGGAAAGCATGAGCGATAACCGCGACGTGCAGGCAGAGCAAGAAGTTTCTGGCGTAGACGAAACCGTACAAAATGCTGAAGTGATACAAGAAGAGCAATCTTCACCAGAAGCTGAATCAGATGCAACGCAGCGCATCTATGAACTGGAAACAGCACTTTCAGAAGCACAGGCAACCATTAAAGAACAGCAAGATAGCGTATTACGTGCCCGTGCTGATGTGGAAAACGCCCGTCGCCGCGCTGAAATGGAAGTAGAAAAAGCACGTAAGTTCGCATTAGAGCGTTTTGCGGGTGAGCTTCTTCCTGTTGTTGATAACCTTGAGCGCGCTATCGAATTAACCGATGGCGAGAACGAAGCGGTTAAGCCGTTGCTTGAAGGTGTAGAAATGACGCATAAAAGTTTCTTAAGCACTATTGAGAAATTTGGATTGAGCCTTATTGATCCGCAGGGTGAAACCTTTAACCCTGACTTGCACCAAGCTATGTCTATGCAAGAAAGTGCAGACCACGCACCGAATACGGTAATGGCGGTTATGCAAAAAGGGTATCAAATTAATGGCCGTTTGTTGCGCCCAGCCATGGTTATGGTTTCGAGAGCGCCTAGCGGTGGTGTAGATACGCAAGCGTAAATACGTCTTGCGGCATAAATTACACAATAATGTCAGTTTTTTTACTGACAACTATTGAAAATAGTGCGGAATAACCCCACTAAAACTGTAGATTAAATAAATTTTTGGAGACACGTAATGGGTAGAATCATTGGTATCGATTTAGGTACAACGAATTCATGTGTCGCAGTGCTAGACGGCGACAAACCTCGCGTACTTGAAAACGCGGAAGGCGATCGTACAACGCCATCAATCATTGCTTACACAAACGACGGCGAAACTTTAGTGGGCCAATCTGCTAAGCGCCAAGCGGTAACAAATCCTGAAAACACGCTTTTCGCGATTAAACGCTTAATTGGCCGTCGTTTTCAAGATAAAGAAGTACAACGCGACATCGACATCATGCCTTACAAAATTGTAGGTGCAGACAACGGTGATGCATGGGTAGAAGCGAAAGGCGAGAAAATGGCGCCTCCTCAAGTTTCTGCTGAAGTACTTAAGAAAATGAAAAAAACCGCTGAAGATTATCTTGGCGAAGAAGTGACTGGCGCAGTAATTACTGTCCCTGCTTACTTTAACGATTCACAGCGTCAAGCAACGAAAGATGCGGGTCGTATTGCTGGTCTAGAAGTTAAACGTATTATCAACGAGCCAACTGCGGCTGCGTTAGCGTACGGTATGGACAAAAAGCAAGGCGATAACGTGGTTGCGGTATACGACCTTGGTGGCGGTACGTTCGATATCTCTATCATCGAAATTGATGAAGTAGACGGCGAGCACACGTTTGAAGTACTAGCAACTAATGGTGATACTCACCTTGGTGGTGAAGATTTCGATAACCGTGTAATTAACTACCTTGTTGACGAATTCAAGAAAGACCAAGGCATCGACTTACGTAAAGATCCGCTTGCTATGCAGCGTCTTAAAGAAGCCGGTGAGAAAGCGAAAATTGAGCTTTCTTCTTCACAGCAAACGGAAGTTAACCTACCGTACATCACAGCAGACGGTTCAGGTCCTAAGCACTTAGCGATTAAACTAACGCGTGCAAAACTTGAGTCTTTGGTTGAAGAGCTTGTCAAGAATACCCTTAACCCGCTTAAGCAAGCGTTGGCAGACTCTGATCTATCAGTAGGTGATATCCAAGATATTATCTTGGTAGGTGGTCAAACACGTATGCCATTGGTACAGAAGCTAGTTACTGAATTTTTCGGTAAAGAGCCACGTAAAGACGTTAACCCTGATGAAGCCGTAGCAGTAGGTGCAGCAATTCAAGGTGGTGTACTTTCTGGTGACGTTAAAGACGTACTACTTCTTGACGTAACGCCCTTGTCTCTTGGTATCGAAACCATGGGCGGCGTGATGACAGCACTAATTGAGAAGAACACGACTATTCCAACGAAGAAGTCGCAAACTTTCTCTACTGCTGAAGATAACCAGTCTGCGGTAACAGTACACGTGCTACAAGGTGAGCGTAAGCAATCTAGCGGTAATAAATCACTAGGTCAGTTCAACCTTGAAGGTATTCGTCCAGCTTCACGTGGTACCCCTCAAATCGAAGTAACTTTCGACTTGGATGCGGATGGTATCTTACATGTGTCTGCGAAAGATAAAGACACAGGTAAAGAGCAGAAGATCACAATTAAAGCGTCTTCAGGCTTAAGTGATGAAGAAGTCGAGAAGATGGTTGCTGATGCAGAAGCTAACAAAGAAGCTGATGCTAAGTTTGAAGAACTCATTCAAGCACGTAACCAAGCTGATGGCATGATCCACGCTACTCGCAAGCAACTTGAAGAAGTTGGTGATGCACTAAGTGCAGAAGATAAAGCGCCAATCGAAGAAGCTGTTAGCGCGCTAGAAACAGCGGTTAAAGGCGAAGACAAAGCAGACATCGAAGCGAAAACGCAAGAACTCATTCAAGCGTCTAGCAAGTTGATGGAAGCGGCTCAAGCACAGCAAGCAGGCGCGGCCGGTGAAGCGGGCGCTGAAGGTGCTGAGCAACAAGCAACTGGTCAAGCTGATGAAGACGTTGTTGACGCTGAGTTTGAAGAAGTTAAAGACGAAGATAAAAAGTAAGCAAACTGTTGCGATATGCCCGGTAAGCCGGGCAAACTTTAGCAGTTAAGGCGCATCAGGTTCACTTGTTGCGCCTTTGTCGTGTAATAAAACACGATAATAAATGTAGTTTCACAAGGGCGATAATGTGCTCGAACAACGTGCTTGTGATAATAATAGGTAGGATAAGTAAACACTATGTCGAAACGTGACTACTACGAAGTGCTTGGGGTAGATAAAGGCGCTGGCGAACGCGAAATCAAAAAAGCGTATAAAAAGCTAGCGATGAAATATCACCCAGACCGTACACAGGGCGATAAAGCCCTTGAAGTTAAATTCAAGGAAATCCAGGAAGCCTACGAAGTATTAAACGATGCGCAAAAGCGTGCCGCTTACGATCAGTATGGCCACGCTGGTGTAGATCCTAATCGCGGTGGCGCTGGCTTTGGTGGTGGTGGCGACTTCGGTGATATCTTCGGTGATGTATTTGGTGATATTTTCGGTGGCGGCGGTGCTCGCGGCGGTCGTCAATCACGTGCTCGTCAGGGCTCAGACCTTCGTTACAACCTAGAACTCTCGCTTGAAGAAGCGGTACGTGGCAAAAGCGTTGATATTCGCGTGCCTACATTGGTTGAATGTGAAGTGTGTGACGGTTCTGGTGCGAAGAAAGGCTCTACGCCCAAAACGTGCCCAACCTGTCATGGAAACGGTCAGGTGCAAATGCGCCAAGGCTTTTTTGCGGTTCAACAAACTTGCCCAACCTGTTCAGGCAAAGGCAAGATTATTGAAGATCCATGTAATAGCTGTCATGGCCATGGTCGTAAAGAAAAAACCAAAACCCTTAATGTTAAGATCCCATCTGGTGTTGATACCGGCGATCGTATTCGTTTATCTGGCGAAGGCGAAGCAGGAGAGAATGGTGCACCGGCAGGTGACTTGTATGTTCAAGTACATGTGCGTGAACACAAAATATTCCAGCGTGACGGCAACAACTTGTACTGTGAAGTACCATTAAGTTTCACAACAGCAGCGCTAGGTGGCGAGCTAGAAGTACCTACGCTCGATGGCAAAGTGAAACTTAAGATTAGCCCTGAAACCCAGACAGGACGTATGTTCCGTTTACGTGGTAAAGGCGTTAAATCGGTTCGAAGTGGCGCGGTTGGCGATTTGATGTGTAAAGTCGTGGTGGAAACACCGGTTAGCTTATCATCACGTCAAAAAGAATTGCTGCAAGAATTAGAAGAATCGATGGGTAAAGCATCAAGTAAACACAGTCCAAAAGCACAAGGCTTCTTTGACGGTGTGAAAAAGTTTTTCGATGATTTAACTAACTAAATTGTATCGCATTAAAAAAGCCCTCTTAGGAGGGCTTTTTTTTGTCCTAAACATCGGAAAAATACAAAATTTACATGCTAAAACCTTGCGCAAAAGGTGGGTATTCGTCAGGATAGAAACCAGACCAACACAACGAACAGGCATGGCGATAACTATGAGCAAGAATCTAGGAAAGATAATAAAGAACACGTTAGCTACCGCAACGTTAGCAACCGTTTTAGCTGGTGGTGCCATTGCGGCGACGGAAACATCAGAAGCCTCGTCAGAAAAGCACGCAAAAGCGGCGACGCAATACCGCCAAGCAATGTTCCAATTGATACGCAGCAATATGGGACCGTTGGGCGGCATGGCGAAAGGTGCGCTACCTTTTGACGAGTCTGTGATGATGACCAATGGCGTACGTTTGGAACAACTTGCAGATATGATGAGTGATTACTTGTCAGTCGATACA
Source organism: Alteromonas sp. 38 (assembly GCF_902506055.1). Taxonomy (NCBI): domain Bacteria; kingdom Pseudomonadati; phylum Pseudomonadota; class Gammaproteobacteria; order Alteromonadales; family Alteromonadaceae; genus Alteromonas; species Alteromonas sp. 38. Next base: position 2,529,116 of record NZ_LR733300.1, on the reverse strand, counting down.
CGTAAATTCAACGTCGAGACAGGTGCTAAAGACGCGTTATGGGAAAACTTCCCGGACGTAGAAACCAAGATTGCTGCTTTAAAAGAAGCCTCTATGGGCTTACAAGCGGCAGTAAAAGCAGGGGATGAAGGTGCTTATCGCGGCGCGATTGGCAAAATAGGTGCAAGCTGCAAGTCTTGTCACGACGACTACAAAAAAGACTAACCCTTTGAGTCATTCGCAGCGCATGAGCTTTCGTGCGCTGTTATTCATATTCCCTCATGTTTATCACTTTAAATATACGACTTATTTATACTGGCGCATAAATTCTTATTATATGTCAGGTGATTACTCATTTCTTATTGCAAATGTGCTGGAAAAAGTAATAAAAACTCACTATTGTTGGTTAAATAGTGATCACAGTTTTGCGTAAGCAATGAAAGACATTAAGCCAATATTCAACGATAAATGATCGTACTATAACCATCTTGAGATGGATTGGAGTTCACCTATAATGCAGCTTCACGACGGATTGTTGGGCTCTTTACAAGATAGTAGTTTGCCAGAAGTTACCTCGCGGTTGAGTGAAGCCAGAGTAAATACGGAAGCTACCGCAGTCTTGCTCGTTTCATTACCTCCTACCGCCAGTCGCGTGGATATTCTATTCTGCGATGATAATAATGCCGATTCAAAGAAACAAACACTGGTCATGCCCAAGCATGCTCAACTCCTATTATCAATGACAGAAATGAGTGCCACTTTACCGGGCAGTGATTTTGAATGGCCAGAGGCGCTAAAAAAATGTGTCAACCAAAACGTGATTGTCGGTGGGATAAAAGATTTTCAAGGTAATATTATTGGTGCTGTTTTTATTGTGCTCCCATGTCACCAATTAACGAATCAACAAAAGCATTACGCCAGTATCGCCCGCCAGCAAATAGAACTAAGTCTTCAATATAAACTTATTCAGCATCCCTTTACCGACAAGCTCGCCGAAAAGATTCAGTTACTCAATGAAATAGGGCGTATCTCTCATGTTGGTGGCTGGGAGCTCGATTTACATGCTGGGGTTGTCGCGTGGACACGAGAAACCTACTTATTGTTCGGTGTTACGCCTGGAAGAGATATCACGGTAGAGCGAGCGTTAGCCAACTTCCCACAAGATAGCCGCGAAAAAATTGCCAAGGAGATGAAAGCGGCAATTAAGTCACTCTCTACTTTTGCATTAGAAGTAGAGTACATCAATGCTGAAGGTTATCGGCGCTGGCTAAAAATGACGGGTACACCTCAGTCGGATGGTACTCAAAAGCATCAAGACAATGTGTATAGAATTTATGGTTCTGTACAGGATATAACAGAACATAAACGCTTATCGGATACCCAACACAACTACACGGAATACCTTTCTACTATTTTGGACAGTATTGCAGATGCGCTAGTGACGATTGATGAAGAAGGCACAGTGATCACGGCAAACAACACGGTTGAGCATGTGCTAGGTTACGATGCTGATGAACTAATAGGGCAAGATATCTGTATATTGGTGCCTAAAGTTGAATCACAAAATACTAAAGATCACCTGAAAACTTTCATGGAAGGGGGGAGGAAAACCACTAAAGCTTCCGTGGAACACCACTTTGTTAGCCATAAAAATGGTGGCCTGATCCCTGTTGATATTTCATTATCTTCTTTTCATTTCGATATGCAGAAACGGATAGTGGTGGTATTTCGAGATATGAGTGTTCGAAAACAATTGGCAGACCAAGTTTATCAAGCGGCTTTCTATGACAATATCACCCAACTGCCAAACACTAAACTGTTCGAAAAGGGGTTGAAGTGTGTAATTCGAAAAGCGGGAGTAACCTATGCTGATATCTATTGTGCGCAAATTTCTATCGACAATATAAGTCAGTATAAGCAGGCGTTTGGCCAGCCTACCGCCGATTATGTTATGCGTATTCTTGCCTCTAGGCTCACCCGAACATTTTCTAAACCCTTCTCTATTTACAGAGGCGCAGAAAGCAACTTTTATTTGTTATACGAAGACGTCATTACCGAGGAAGATAAAGAAGCTCGCCACGCTATTGATGCAGTTAAACAGCAATTTACCGATGAAGTGTGTAGCGATATCACCTTGCACAATAGCCCGCATAAAATTTATGCCGTAGTGACCATTTGCCAGCTTAAGGGCATGGAGGCAAGCGTGACGAAAGTCAGGCATATGCTTTCCCAAGGGTATAACCAACTGAGCGCAGACCAAGTAAATACACCAGTGGTTTTTCATAGTGCTTCTAGTGTGGGTTATGACCGATACAATTTTATTCGACAATCCCTTGGTGCTGCTGTCAGTAATCATGAACTCTTCATTGAGTTGCAACCCCAATATGAGGGCGATGGCAGTATGGTGTGTGCCGAGGCGTTAGTTCGTTGGCAGCACCCCCAATTAGGCTTAATTACCCCCGCTGAGTTTATTCCTATTGCTGAAGAGACTGATGCAATAGTAGAAATTGGCCAATGGGTGATGAATGAATGCGGAAAGCTATTATACGAGTGTAATAAAAGCGGTTTGAGAACACGGCTCTCAATTAATATTAGTGCCAAACATATGGCTAGAGCCGACTTTAGCGAAAAAATGCTCGCAGTGATTGCTCATTGGAATATTCCTACGGGGAGCCTCACCATTGAACTTAGAGAGGCCGAACTTATCGGAAGTTTTGCTTTGGTACGTAACTCAATGAAAGAGCTATCAGAGAAAGGGGTATCTTTTTCCATAGATCATTTTGGTAGTGGTAATTTGAATTTAAGTTACCTTCGCGACCTTTGCATAAAAGAAGTAAAACTTGATAGGCACTTTATTGATGAAGAGGATGGGAAGGGGGCGCAAAGCCCGCTATTAAACAGTATTTTCGATATCGCAAATATATTCGAGCTAAGAACTGTGGCAGAAGGAATAGAAAATACCACGCAATTTGACGATGCAAAGAAGCGTGGTTGTCATGTTTTTCAAGGGTACTTTCTAGACAGGCCTCTTAATGTCAGAGATTGGCGTGCAAAATTACCAGTGAAATAGCGTGACTATTGGGTAAAGCGAACCACATTAAGCCCCGTGTTTATATTCACTAACACCAAATTGACGATGCTGATAGCACAAAGGTTTAATAAATAATTTCAGTGAATACAGTAGCTTAATTAACGTAAGCCTGAAGTCTTATACGATAAATTCATGTTTATGAAGTAGGGTAAAGTAATACTTTACTGCGGAAACGGTCATGAATTATCATCAAGAATATCAGGCGTCAATTGATAACCCAGAAGCATTTTGGCTAGATAAAGCACAGTATCTCGACTGGTTTACTCCCCCTAAAACAGCAATTAGCGAAGATACAAACGGCTATCCTCAGTGGTTTAAAGGGGGAAAGCTTAATACTAGTTATTTGGCATTAGATCACCATGTAAACGCTGGCCGCGGTGAGAGCGCGGCACTAATTTACGATTCCCCTGTTACCAACACGCAAGAAACCTGGACCTACAATACCCTACTCAATGAGGTGGCTACGTTAGCGGGCGCACTCACTAGCCTTGGTGTGACGAAAGGCGATACCGTTATTGTGTATATGCCTATGATCCCTCAAGCGGCGGTAGCAATGTTAGCGGTTGCAAGAATTGGCGCAATTCACTCGGTGGTATTTGGTGGCTTCGCCGCCAGTGAATTAGCGGTCAGAATTGATGATGCCGAACCTGCACTCATTATTACGGCGTCGTGCGGAATAGAAGGTAAAAAACTACTGCCTTACAAACCCATGGTTGACGACGCTATTGCCCTTGCTCACCACAAACCGGTAGGCTGCGTTGTTTATCAACGCAAACAGCTTGCCGCTTCTCTTGTTGATGATTTTGACCACGATTGGCAAGCATTGTGTCAAGCCAGCGAGCCAGTAGAATGCACAGCCGTAGATGCTACCGACCCCCTTTATATTTTGTATACCTCTGGCACAACGGGCAAACCCAAAGGGGTTGTTCGTGACAATGGTGGTCATGCGGTAGCACTTAATTATTCTATGCAAGCCATTTACGGAATAGATCAAGGTGATGTTTTTTGGGCAGCATCTGATGTGGGCTGGGTAGTAGGGCACTCTTACATTGTTTATGGACCCCTAATAAAGGGGGCTACTACTGTCATGTTTGAAGGCAAGCCCGTAGGTACACCAGATGCTGGCGCATTCTGGCGTATGGTAGAGCAGCATAAAATAAGTGTACTGTTTGCAGCGCCAACGGCATTCAGAGCGATTAGAAAAGAAGACCCTGAAGCTAGTTGCATCGGCCGTTATGACCTAAGTAGCTTGCGTACTATTTTTATGGCAGGAGAACGATTAGATCCGCCAACATATCATTGGACTGTGGAAAAAACCGGTAAGCCGGTGGTTGATCATTGGTGGCAAACCGAAACCGGATGGCCCATTTGTTCTAATCCCATTGGCATAGAACCTTTGAGCACTAAACCTGGTTCATCTAGCGTACCAACCCCCGGCTTTAACGTAAAAGTGCTCGGTTCAAGTGGGGAGCAAGTCTCCGTAGGTAAAAAAGGGGTAATAGCCATTTCTTTGCCGTTGCCTCCCGGGTGTTTAACGACTATCTGGCGAGACCATAAGCGTTTCACCCAAGGGTATTTGCAGGAATTCGAAGGTTATTACAGCACGGGTGATAATGGGTACATAGATGAAGAAGGGTTTGTGTTCATTATGGGCAGAACCGACGATGTCATCAATGTGGCGGGGCATCGATTATCAACTGGGGAAATGGAAGAAGTACTGGCTTCACACCATGCGGTGGCTGAGTGCAGTGTTATTGGAGTGGCTGACGCGCTAAAAGGGCAGATTCCAGTAGGCTTAGTCTTACTTAAAGATGGCGTTGAAGTAGAAGAAGCGGCCTTTGAGCAAGAGCTCATTGCTAAAGTACGAAATACGATAGGCCCGGTAGCCAGCTTCAAGCGTGCCATTATTGTGAGCCGCTTGCCAAAAACACGTTCAGGGAAAATATTGCGTAAACTGTTAAGGCAAATCGCGGCTGATGAGCCAATCAATATACCGTCTACCATTGACGACCCAGCCAGTGTGACAGAGATTGCCGATTTAATGAAACACAAAGGCTTAGTTGAACGCTAAGCCTTATCTTTTCTCTTGCACAAGGAGTTAGAAGTACTCTTCTACTTCAGGTGCGGGCGGCGCAATTTCTATCGCGTAGTAAAGCGCAGCCGCTGTCATTAGTGCTATAGCCAGAGCTAGCAAAAGGCGCGATGAAGGAATAGGGGGAGCTTGAGTTTCTTTTTTGCCATGAAACATAGGGGGCACAAGTTTTTGCTTTTTATACACGGCATAAAACCCAATAGCGGCAACATGTAAGCCTATTACCCACAGTAAAATCTCGAAGGCGAGATGGTGCAAGGTATTCATAAGGTCTAACGTGCTACCGCTGACAAGATGGCGATAGGGGCCATCTAGAAAAATATCATCGGTCATAAACAAGCCGCTTACTGCTTGTACCAACAACAGTGAAATCATTACTACCACAAACCAGCCACCGAGGGGATTGTGGCCTGCCACAGCGGCGCTGTTTTTATCAAACAGCGTACGTAAATAACCTATTACCGCACTAGGGCCTTTCACAAATTGACTAAAGCGGGCATAAGTTGGGCCTATGACTCCCCAAATCACCCTAAATACTAAAAGCCCTAAGGTGAAGTAGCCAATATAGAAATGCCATTGGGTCGCATCATCCATCCACTCAGCGGTAATATATTGTGCTGCAATACTGGCAACCAATAGCCAGTGGAAAAGCCGAGTGGGGAGATCCCATATAAGCTGTTTATGCATATTATTCTGCCTATGTGTTTTGAAGTAATTCAATAAACGGTATTTTTCACGTCATCTAGGTCTTGGGGTAAACCCACAGGCTATCATGCTAGCTATTTTTACCGTTAAAAACGATAGGTTGCCCGCCTTTTTTGTATTAATGCTGCAATTTTTCAATTATCGGTAATATTTAAGCTTATCTCGTTGCAATAGTAACTGCATTTGGCAAAATGCGTTTACTGTTAAAGGAAAAGAATAACGTAAATGAAAGTAGGTTTATTTGGCGCCAATGGGCGCATGGGTCGGGTGCTTATTGAAGCACTAGATCAAAACGAGAATGCAGAATTGAGCGTTGCTACGGTGCGCGATGACTCTCCTTGGGTTGGCATGAATGTAGGCGAACTGGCAGGCATTGGCAAAAAGCCAATTGATTGCTTAGGCATGTCTGCTTTAACCCAATCACACGCCGATGTAATGATTGATTTTACATTGCCAGTGGTGTTTGAAAATAATATTGCATGGTGTGTGGCCAACAAAATGCCAGTGGTCATTGGTACTACTGGGCTAAGTGAAAGCCAATTGGCTGCGCTAGATGAAGCGGCGAAAACCATTCCTATTGTATTTGCGGCTAACTACAGCGTGGGCGTTAACCTGATGTTGTCATTGGTTCGACAAGCTGCGAAGGCGTTAGGTAACACGGCTGATATAGAAATTATGGAAGCCCACCACAGGTTTAAACAAGATGCACCTTCCGGCACCGCCATGGCCATTGGTGAAGCTATTGCCGATGAACTGGGTCGTGACTTAAAGACATGTGCAGTATACGGCCGTGAAGGAAAAGAACCTGAGCGCGACCAAGGCACTATTGGGTTTGCTACCGTTCGCGCAGGCGATATTGTAGGTGAGCATACCGCTTTGTTCGCTGATATTGGTGAGCGATTAGAAATAACCCATAAGGCATCTAGCCGACTGACATTTGCAAAAGGGGCTGTGCACGCTGCCCAGTGGCTGCATGATAAGCCAGCAGGGTTATATTCTATGGTTGATGTTTTAGATTTAAAATAAAAGCCAAACGCTATAGCGGTGTTTTTAATTTTAACAGCAGCTTAAGTGAAATTATTTCAGGCTAATAAGTGGTGGTTTTGGCGGTTATACAAGGTAAATGAGTTTAAGTGGTGATTTTAATGATTTTTGATATTTAAATTAGACATTTTTAGTCAGTCATGTATACTCGCCGGAATTTGCCCGAATTTCGTATTCTAAAGCTATAAAACTGGCTGTAGAGCACGGTTTTATTAGCTGCAAAGATCGTAAAATGAGCGCTGTTAAATCAGTACTCTCATTTTTTGTGGGGTTTGGACAGAAATTCTGTTCAAACACATAGTTATCCTTAATCTGGAGGTTGACTTGGCTAATTCTGCCCTTTTGGTGTTAGAGGATGGTTCTGTCTTTAAAGGAACGGCGATAGGTGCGCAAGGTACTGCCGTTGGTGAAGTGGTTTTTAATACTTCAATGACAGGCTATCAAGAAATCATCACTGACCCATCCTACGCTGAACAAATCATTACCCTTACTTATCCACATATTGGCAATACCGGTATTAACGAAGAAGACGTTGAAGCAGATAAAATCTGGTCTAAAGGTCTTATCATTCGTGACTTACCATTGGTTGCTAGTAATTTCCGTCAACAACAAACGTTATCTGAATACCTCAAAGCCAAAGGCGTTGTAGGTATAGCCGATATCGACACCCGTCGTTTAACACGTATTTTACGTGATAAAGGCGCGCAAAACGGCTGCATCGTTTGTACTGATGAGTTAGATGAAGCGAGCGCGTTAGCACAAGCAAAAGATTATCCTGGCTTGAAAGGCATGGATTTGGCAAAAGTAGTAAGCATTACTGAGCCAAAAAACTGGACTGAAGGCAGCTGGAAATTGGGCGAAGGGTATATCACTCCAGCCGATAGTAAATATCATGTAGTCGCTTACGATTACGGGGTTAAGAGCAACATTTTACGTTTGCTTGCAGACCGTGGTTGTCGCGTTACCTTGGTACCAGCGCAAACACCTGCTGAAGAAGTGTTGGCTATGCAGCCTGATGGTGTATTCTTATCTAACGGCCCTGGTGATCCTGAGCCGTGCGATTATGCCATTACAGCGATTAAAACTATCGTTGAAACAGGTTTGCCAGTGTTTGGTATCTGTTTAGGTCATCAACTACTTGCGCTAGCCAGTGGTGCTACTACGGTGAAAATGAAGTTTGGTCACCATGGTGCTAACCATCCAGTGAAAGACTTAAAACGCAATGTGGTTATGATCACCAGTCAAAACCATGGCTTCGCTGTAGATGAATCAAGCCTACCTTCTAATTTAGAAGTAACGCATGTTTCGTTGTTCGATAAGTCGTTACAAGGTATTCATCGTACCGATAAGCCAGCGTTTAGTTTCCAAGGGCACCCAGAAGCAAGCCCAGGACCGCACGAAGCTGCGCCGCTATTCGACCACTTCATTGAATTAATCGAACAACACAAGCAGTAGGAACGAGCCCGCTATGCCAAAACGTACCGACATAAAAAGTATTCTCATCATAGGTGCTGGCCCTATTGTTATTGGCCAGGCCTGCGAGTTTGACTATTCAGGCGCTCAAGCATGTAAAGCGCTACGCGAAGAAGGTTATCGCGTTATTCTGGTTAACTCGAACCCCGCTACTATCATGACCGATCCTGAAATGGCCGATGCAACATACATCGAGCCAATTCATTGGGAAGTGGTACGCAAAATTATCGAAAAAGAGCGTCCGGACGCTATTCTCCCAACAATGGGCGGACAAACCGCACTTAACTGCGCGCTTGACTTAGATCATCACGGTGTATTGAAAGAGTTCAATGTTGAACTTATCGGTGCAACGGCTGATGCTATCGATAAAGCCGAAAACCGTGAGCGCTTCGACAAGGCAATGAAGAACATTGGTCTTGAATGCCCACGTGCTGAAATTGCACAAAGCATGGATCAAGCCCACGATGTATTAACGCGCATTGGCTTTCCTTGTATCATTCGTCCGTCATTCACCATGGGTGGAAGCGGCGGCGGTATTGCATACAATATTGACGAATTTAACGAAATTTGTGGCCGTGGTCTCGACCTTTCGCCTACCAAAGAACTACTCATTGATGAGTCGTTAATCGGTTGGAAGGAATACGAGATGGAAGTAGTGCGCGACCGTGCAGATAACTGCATCATCGTGTGTACGATTGAAAACTTCGACGCCATGGGTGTACATACTGGTGATTCAATCACAGTAGCGCCAGCGCAAACCCTTACTGACAAAGAATTCCAGCTAATGCGTAATGCCGCCATGGCAGTATTACGTGAAATCGGTGTTGAAACCGGCGGCTCGAACGTACAGTTCGGTGTAGATCCTAATACAGGCCGTATGGTGATTATCGAGATGAACCCGCGCGTATCGCGTTCATCTGCATTAGCATCAAAAGCCACAGGTTTCCCAATTGCTAAAGTGGCCGCCAAGTTAGCCATTGGTTACACCCTTGATGAGCTTGCTAACGATATTACTGGAGGCTTAACACCAGCATCGTTTGAGCCTTCAATCGATTACGTAGTCACAAAAATTCCTCGCTTTAACTTTGAAAAATTTGCTGGTGCGAACGATCGCTTAACCACGCAAATGAAATCAGTGGGCGAAGTGATGGCGATTGGTCGTAACCAACAAGAGTCATTACAAAAAGCACTTCGTGGCCTTGAAGTTGGCGCGAATGGCTTGAACTCAATGGTCGATTTAGAAGACCCAGAAGCGCGCAACAAAGTGATTTACGAACTACGTGAGCCTGGTGCTGAGCGTATTTGGTACATTGGCGATGCGTTCCGCATGGGCATGACCGTTGATGAAGTATTTACGCTCACCAATGTAGACCGTTGGTACCTAGTTCAACTTGAAGAGCTTATTCAGCTTGAAGCTCAGGTTGCTGAGTGCGGATTGCACGGCATTGATGAAGACCTTATGCGTAAGCTTAAGCGCAAAGGTTTCTCTGATTCTCGCTTAGCCGAGCTAACGAAAGTAGCGGAAGGTGACATTCGTGAAACCCGTCGTGGCTTTGGTGTAACGCCAGTTTATAAGCGTGTTGATACCTGTGCGGCAGAGTTTTCTACCAGCACGGCTTACATGTATTCAACCTACGATGAAGAGTGTGAAGCTGACCCCACTGACAACGATAAGATTATGGTGTTAGGCGGTGGTCCAAACCGTATTGGTCAGGGTATCGAGTTTGATTATTGTTGTGTTCACGCGGCGCTTTCAATGCGTGAAGACGGTTACGAAACCATTATGGTTAACTGTAACCCTGAAACGGTTTCTACCGACTATGACACATCTGACCGCTTGTACTTCGAACCGGTAACGCTAGAAGACGTACTTGAGATTGTGGCTAAAGAAAAGCCAAAAGGCGTCATAGTGCAATACGGTGGCCAAACGCCGCTTAAATTAGCACGTGCCCTTGAAGCTGCGGGTGTCCCCATTATTGGTACGTCGCCTGAAGCTATCGATAGAGCAGAAGATCGTGAACGCTTCCAGCAAATGGTGAATAAGCTAGGCCTTAAACAGCCAGCGAATGCGACCGTGACTAACATTGAGCAAGCTCTTGCCATGGCTGATGGTATTGGCTTTCCGCTTGTAGTACGTCCTTCGTACGTACTAGGTGGCCGCGCAATGGAAATTGTTTACGACCTTAAAGACTTAAAACGCTACCTAACGGAAGCGGTGAAGGTTTCTAATGATTCTCCTGTACTGCTAGACCGCTTCTTAGATGACGCCATCGAAGTCGATATCGATGCAATCTGCGACGGTAAAGAAGTCGTTATTGGCGGAATCATGGAGCATATTGAGCAAGCCGGTGTTCACTCTGGTGACTCAGCCTGTTCATTGCCACCTCACTCTTTAAGTAAAGAGATTCAAGATGTTATGCGCGAACAAGTGAAAGCCATGGCGCTTGAACTTGGTGTTGTTGGCCTAATGAATACACAATTTGCGGTAAAAGATGGCGAAGTGTATTTAATTGAGGTTAACCCGCGTGCAGCACGTACAGTACCATTTGTATCGAAAGCCACAGGTGTTCCACTTGCTAAAGTTGCCGCGCGTGCGATGGCGGGTGTTAGCTTGGCAGAGCAGGGTGTTACGACAGAGATTATTCCTCCGTTTTACTCTGTGAAAGAAGTGGTATTACCGTTTGCTAAATTCCAAGGTGTTGATCCACTATTAGGCCCAGAAATGCGCTCTACTGGCGAAGTAATGGGTGTAGGTGACACGTTTGAAGAAGCGTATGCTAAAGCTAACTTAGGTGCAGGGGCGCCATTACCTAGATCAGGTAAAGCGTTAATCTCTGTGCGTAATAACGATAAGAATAAAATTATCGAATTAGCCAAAGCATTGAACAGCGCTGGATTTAGCATTGAAGCGACGCGAGGCACAGCGACCACACTTTATGATGCCGGCATTGCCTGCTCTGTTGTGAATAAGCTGTCTGAAGGCCGCCCTAACATTGTGGACTCTATCAAAAACGGTGAGTACGCCTATATCATCAATACAACGGAAGGTCGCCAAGCGATTACCGACTCGGTTTATATTCGCCGAGAAGCGTTGCTGAATAAGGTGACTTACACCACCACAATGAATGCTGCTTTTGCCACTATTCGTGCGAAGTCAGCAGACGATCGTGACAAGGTGGCTTCTGTACAAGAGCTTCACGCAAGACTCTAACACTGATGACATTACATGGGATACGCGGTATCCTGTGTATATGACACTTATGTGAACCAATCAAAAGTGCGCCGAAAAGGCGCACTTTTTTCTGTTTAAAATCAACTATCCAGTCGAGACTGTATTCATGAGTCAGTATCCAATGACCGCGCACGGCGCACAGCTTCTGCGCGACGAACTAAACGAACTTAAAACAAAAACTCGCCCGCGTATTATTCAGTCTATTGCTGAAGCTCGCGAGCACGGCGACTTAAAAGAAAATGCTGAATATCACGCCGCCCGTGAACAACAAAGTTTCTGCGAAGGCCGTATTCAAGATATTGAAGGTAAATTGTCGAACGCACAAATTATCGATGTCACTAAAATGGAAAACAAAGGTAAGGTTATTTTCGGCACTACCGTTACCATTTTGAATGTCGATACCGACGAAGAAACCACATATCGGATAGTGGGCGACGACGAAGCGGATATTAAGAAAAACCGTATTTCGGTAAATTCACCTATTGCTCGCGGCCTTATCGGTAAAGAGCTTGATGATATGGTGACTATTCAAACGCCAGCTGGCAGTGTTGAAGTAGAGATTATTGAAGTTCAATATATCTAAAAGAGACGAAAGTGTTATTGAAGATAAAACCGCCGAGCCCTGCTCGGCGTTTTTTTGTAAGCAATGAAATATACTGACTTACTGGTAACTTTCATCCACTTTGTATTGATTCCTACCCGCATTTTTGGCTCTGTAAAGCGCCTCATCAGCTTTTTTCAGCAAGGTTTTGAAGCCTTGTGATGAGTTATTAGTGCACGCTATACCTAGGCTAACCGTTGCTTGTAGCTGCTTTTGTCCATAATTAACCACCATGCGCTCAATATTAACCAATACCCTCTGGGCTATTTCTGTTGCGTCTGTCAGCTCAGTGCTTGGCAACATTAATAAAAACTCTTCACCGCCCATACGAACCATTACGTCATGTTTTCTTAAGGTGTGTTTACAGGTGTTGACCACAGCATTAAGAAGCACATCGCCAGCGTCGTGCCCGTAGGTGTCGTTTACCACTTTGAAATGATCAATATCTAAAGCGATTACCGTAAAGGTTTCTTTTGAACGCTTTGCTTGAGTAATCATACGCTCGCCAATTCTTAACCCACTTCGGCGGTTGTGTACACCTGTAAGATGGTCATAGTCTGCAATCTTCTTATAACGTGAAATGCCTTTTACGAGGGAAATAACCACTAAAATCAGCAAAAACGATAGTGAAATTGCTAAGAAAAGCTTCAGCTTGGCATTTGTTTCCTGGCTTTCCTTTTTATGTAGCTGTAGCTCGGAAATAGCTAACTGTCTTTGTAAAATATCGTTTTCCATCTGGGCGACGGTGATGTCGTTTTCAGAAGCGACAATACTAACTTGTTTTTGTATCAGTGAATTTACGTGATCTTCATAATAGGTATTTAGTGAAAGTAAACTCGCCACCTTCTCTATAGATGCTGGTTTGTTATTTAAAAGTGACGTGAGTGATTTCGCGATAATGCCTTCGACAGGACGTTCATCATTGTCGATGGTGTATTTTGATGCGAATTCTGCCGCCGAGCTAAACTCACCTATTCGGTATGCACTTAGCGCAAGGTGATAGTAAAGTTGATTAACGAACGCTGTTTCTACTGTTGTTTCTTTTAACGCCAATGCATCGCGATATCGGTTGTAAGCGTCTTGGTATTTTTCCTTGGCGTAGTAAACATGCCCCTGATTAAACTGCGCAAAAAAGAAGAAGTCGGGGCCTGCGTTACTTTTTTCAGCGAGGGCAAACTGACTGTTCACATGAGTTTGTGCTTGCTGGAAATCTGCCAGCCTTATGGCTTCGAGTGTCAGCGTATGGTGCATATTGAATACACCTTGATAGTCGTCTATTTTCTCCCATTCTGTTAAAGCCTTCGATAAATATACGTAGGATTTTCCGTGTAAGCCGTTAAAGCGATAGATATTACCCAGCGCATTATAAATAACGCCTTTGTCTGATGGCGGTATGGAATAGCGGTCTTCCAGAGCCAATGCTTCGTTGAGTAGGCTTAAGCCTTCCGCAAAATTGTTCGTTGAAGTGGCACAAAAGGCGGTTTGAGAAAGAGCCAATACTAAATGTTCTGCGTCGTCTAAATGTCGGGCAATGTTGAGTGCTTTGTACCTGTCGGGGCAGTAATGATTTGGGTCTCCAGTTGCCAAATAGCGAAAGAATGAGCGTTCTAGCAGAGCCATTACTACATGAACTGAAACAGGTTCACTTTCAAGTATCTGTAACGACTGACTCAAATACTTCTCAGCCAAGTCAAGTTTATCCAATTCGCCAGCGGTCGAACCCAGCCATTGAAAATACTGACCCTGTTCTTTGGCCGACCAGCTAGTAACGTCTTCTTTCACATCGATAAGAAGCGTAAATGCCGTTTCGAAATCTGGTGCAAGAGAATATTGCGCGTTAACTCCTTTAAAACTTTCGGCAGCCTTCAACACCAAACTATAAGAAGAAAGGAATATGAAGAAAGTGAATGGAAGCAGTAAACATATTAATCTAGAGCGAATGACCATGAGCGCATTTTTTATAAGTTTGGTTAGGAAAGATAGCACAGTTATGAAATATTAAGATAATCGTTAAAATTGAACCTCCTGTCGTGTTACATAGTGCATTGGAAATCAGTTAAGCTCTCGCATTTAACGTAGGACAGTCACGTTTGCGTGTTTAGTTTTGATTACTACATTTACTTATGTGTCTGTCCAACTGTACGGAAAAAAGCGCAATGCCTTGTGATTTCGAAACAACCTTACACTAATTGATAAAGGTGAAAGTCGCCAATAGTAGGCTACTTTTTAATAGCGTACGCGTTTATCAGCAACAGCGATATTAATTGCTTGTTGTCACTAACCACGTGCTTATTGAATTTTGTAACCACGTTATCTACCTATTAAGAGGCTGTCTTCGTTATGGTATTGAAAAAGCTATCAGTAATGCAGCTTGCCATTTTAGGTACAGCCTCCTTGTTCATATCAATAATGTTTCTTGCCTACAAAGACATAAATTCCTCAAGAGAACGACTATCTTCTGCGCAAAAAGATATTAAATTAGTGACAATAATAACAGCCGTAGAACGGGTGGCACATCATCACGCGGTCGAAAGGGGGATTACGGCAGGTTATTTAGGTAATCCGAATGATGCATCGCACAATAAAGTGTTAAGCCAAAGAGAGAAAGCCGATGCGGCGGTTGAAAAAATAAACAGTATAATAGCGTCGGACTGGAAGAATTCATCGACAATTAACGTCATTCTTTCACCCGTTTTTACATTATTGAAAAATAAAGGTGAGATTAGACAGCAGGTAGACGAATTAAATGGGAAAAATGCTTTTTCCTTTTACAGTAGCCTTAATAAACGCGCGTTAAATACTACCAATGCGCTAACCATGCTGGTTAATGCCCCCGATGCTAAACTGGCGCTGTCACAGGCGCTGCTGTTTGCGCAAGCAAAAGAAAAAATGGGGCAGCGACGAGGTAAAATGAACGCTGTTCTAGCAGCCAGAAGTATTTCCGATCCGGTCAGGCAGCAGGTGGTAGCCTATACCAACGAAACTAAGTACATAGAAGATAAGCTGAAGCTGAATTTAGACGGCGAGTCATTAACTGGGTTTCAAACATTATTGAACAGTTCCACAAGCAATGAAATTAATCGAATTGTGAATGGAGCCACCTCTGATAACCCTGATTTCTCTTCACTACCCACCAATACAGATTGGTTCGCATTAGCCTCAGAGCAAATTGGGGGGATTGCCGGGCTGCTAAAAGAGCGGTTTGATTACGTGCTAAATGATGTTAACGCAAAAGCAAATAGCGCGAACACAAACCTAGTGATTACATTCGTAGCCATTGTGCTACTCACGCTGATTATTTTTGTTATATATCGCACGTTGCACGGCATCATTACGCAACAGTTAGACAAGTTGGTGGCGAACCTTGATAAAATAGCAAAAGAGGGTGATCTCACTATTGATTTATCAATGAGCACGAAGAACGAATTAGGCGATATTTCCCGTTCAGTCAATGCCACCATTTTAGCGCTGCGGGATCTTTTGCGTGGGTTAGGGCAATCTATTCTCACAAGCTCAAGGCTTTCCAATCAATTAGAAGACTCTAGTGGCGAAATGCTGGATGATGCGGGAAATACTCAGCAACTTAGCGCTAATATTGCTTCAGCAATTGAACAAGTTGCGTCGACTGGCAGGGAAATAGCTAAAGCCGCATTAGATACGTTAAGTGCCAGTAAACAGTTAGATGGTTTAGCTGAGCAGTCGCTAATAGCGAATGATAAAATTCGTCATAGTATGGAAGTACTATCTAATGATATTAAAGGTGTGCAACAAAATGCCGCCGATATGGAGCAGCAAGTTACAGAAATTGGTTCAATTCTCGATACCATCAACTCGCTTTCTGATCAGACGAATTTATTGGCGTTAAACGCGGCTATTGAAGCGGCCCGCGCGGGTGAACATGGCAGAGGTTTTGCCGTTGTTGCTGATGAAGTGAGAAAGCTAGCGCAAAGTAGTCGTGCCTCCTCTGACAAAATCTCAAGTTTGCTGTCTAATTTAAAAGATGCCAGTGTGATAGTGGTGGCAGATATTAATAAAAATGTGGCCTCTATTACCAATTCTATGGAAGTGACTATCGAAGGAAGGACCACCGCAGAAAAAGTAAAAGAAGCGGCTACTAATGTGGAAGGTATGGCTAACAGCATGTCTTCCTCGGCAGAACAACAATCAGCTACTACCTCAGTGATAGCGCAAGATGTGGTGAACGTCGAAAAGGCGGCTAGCCATGAAGTAAATATAGCCCAACATTTATCTAAATTATCGGGTGACATGAAAGAAAACAACCTTCTTCTTCAACGCACAATAGATGGGTTTAAAGTGGATAATGATTAACTTCTGAAGCCTAGTTCGATGAAAAAGGACAATGACTAACTCCCCCCCCCAAATATTGGGCCCCAAAAATTGGCTCACTTCACTAGTTGGACAAACACTCATTTTGCTTCTCTTATTTTAGGTGACTATTTAAAGTGGCAGGCTCGCGCTTAACTGCCAACCCTTTACAATCTTGCTGAGACTTTTCATTGCCTAACCCTTAGGCAAAGTTTATTCTGCATAAGCTTTTATTTAACAGGGATTTTTTCGATGGCATATGATTTTGGTTCACAGACGTTAGGCATAGCCAACCCCTTCAAAAAAGAAGGGGTATTCCACGCAGTGGGCGGGGGCTTGGTACTCGCTTTAGCCATTTATGCAGTAGCGGGCGTGCCCGATTTGTTTGCCGAGAACAAAGTGCGTGGTTACACGCTACTAGGCGTGGCTTTTGTGCTGATCGTGTCAGGCATTAAACATTGCGCGGTGGGTATTTTGCAGCTCATGCGGTTTTTTGTAGGGCGTACTGTGCCTACTTCTCTTGCGTATAATCACTCAGTTTGCGAACAGGATGCAGCGCAAGCCGAAAAAAAATCCCTGCTGTATTCGAAAGAAAGCTTACACGCTATGTTAATGGGTCGTCGTAACACCACGTTTGAAGAGCCTCGTGGTTGGCTAGCCAGATTAGTGCATAGTGTACTTCCTAAACTTACTTTCCTACCTTTTCCTTTGCGCCATTTATCTCAAGAAATTATTGCCATGGCGGTGACCTTTCTTGTGGCGCTGCTTGCATTCGCTATTGTCTACTTTTTAGTGAGCAACGGGTTAGCGGGTGAGGTAGCTAAAGTATTGGTGATGCCTTTGCTCTCAATATTGCTTCTTGTGTACTTAATAGCGAATTGGGGCTCTACCGCAAAAGGCATTCACAATGAAGGTAACTCTCAACTTGCGAAAGCGAGCAGTTTATCGCTAGGGGTGATTATTGGCCTAGCGATAGTTGTGCCGTTAGGCGCGGGTGTATTCTTAGATGAGTTGGTTGGCCGCGATATCGATAAAGTACAAGCGTGGGCAAATACGTTCCCACTGTTTAGCGCTTGGGCAAACTTAGCCTTGTTACTAGTTTGCGTGATTGCTGTGATGGCGTTAATCATGCCGTTACTTTACAAACGAATGGGGCAGGTTACACCGAAAACTGAAGTCAGTGAATTCCGCGCTAATATGCAGGAGTCGGTTCACCCGAATGAAATTTTTATCAATATTGAAAATATTGTGCTTGCTAACCGCAGATACCGTGAAGTGCCAAATCGTATCTATGCCGACTTCGATCCTAGACTAAAAGAGCAAGCAGAAGGTAAAGGCAGTTTTGAGGGCGAGTTATTAATAGAAACCCAGCCTACATTAACCGCCGGTGTTACCTTGCCAGAGAAAAAGAAAATGACCCTAACTGCCGTTGCACAAGTGGCCGTAGTTGCCGCAGCTATATTGTTTTATGTGGGTGGGTTGCAGCTAGCTGAAGTGCTCGATTTAGTTATTCGCCAAGGCGTTAATACCGATGAGCAAGTTAATTCCGCAATTACCATGGGTAATAACCTCATTTGGTTAATCTTCGCCTGGTTAACGGTTCGTGGTGCTGCCAATGTGATGAACAAAGCGTCCCACATGTTTTGGGGGGAAATGACATTCTCATCGTTACTCATGTTTATGAAAACGGAAGGTACCTATACAGAGTCTCGTGTATCTACAGGCATGGCCATTCATGATTCTACACGTTCCGAAAATGTTGTGGTGCGAAGCAGTATTACCCCTTGGATCATAACCAGTAGAATCAATACTTCTATTTTTGCTACAAGCGGTATGAACAACTTAGAGTCGCCACGTTTCATTATGGGAATGAATAAGAACGATGCCGAGCTTGGCGATATTGTCTCTGAGATTAAGGCATTCCTTCGCGGCCGAGAAACCATCGCATCTATCACCAATGAGGCCGATTTAGCGAACGCTGGAACCATTCATCAGGTAAACCAGCAAACCCGAAGCCACAATGACGAGCCTCAAAGCAAAATTACCCTTGAACAAGAAGAAGAGGCCGCCGGCTTCTTGCGTAACAATGCAGATCAAGAAGATGAGAATAAAAGCTAAAAGTTAGGCTTTGTCACTATTTACTTTATTTAGATATCGAATGTATTTATAGAAAACGTATATTGGACACACACATTAATTTTGATGAACATGAGTGTGTGTCCAATTTTTTACAACTTATATTCCACCCTCTAATCCTATTTTATCTACGTCGTTAAACCTGCTTATTTAGCTTAAAATGACGCATATTTGTGTGACTGTCCTATCTGCTTCTATCTGCTAACTATCTGTGCCTCTTATCTAATTACCTAACCTCTTCAGTTTATTTTGAATGACTGTCCAACCTATAGTTAATTCGTAGGTGGACGGAGTTGCTCCTTGGTATAGGCGCTTGTACACTGAGTTTTTTAAGACTTACTGAAAGGCGCTATTATGTCGGATAAGGATATTGAAACGCTTTCGTCGAAAGTGGTTTACGAAAATAAGTGGCTAAAAGTACGTGAAGATAAAATTCGTCGTGCTAGTGGGAACGAAGGTATTTATGGTGTTGTTGAAAAGCCAGACTTTGCGATTATTCTTCCCATCGATGGTGATATTGTTTATTTGGTTGAACAATACCGGTATACGGTAGAGCAGCGATTGCTAGAATTTCCGCAAGGTGCCTGGGAAGATAACCCGGATGCCGACCCGAAAGTGTTAGCCGCCGGCGAATTAAAAGAAGAAACGGGGTTTACAGCCAACGAAATGCATTACGTTGGTTTTCAATACCTTGCCTATGGCTTTTGTAATCAGGGGTATCATATATTCGTTGCGAAAGGGTTAACGCAGGGTGAGCAAAAGCTAGATATAGAGGAAGAGGATTTAAAAATCATACCTGTGCATTTTAAAGAATTAGAATCTATGATAACTGAAGGCACTATTAAAGATGCATCTACCTGCAATGCGTTCGGACTTGCCCGTTTAAAAGGGTTTATTTAGTTAACAGCCTGATTATTGACTGTAACAGAGTGTAACAATTTTATGTTGAACGGCATCGAACTCACTTGTATTGTGTGACCACACTTTTTCTTTGGAGCAAACAATGAACTGCAATGGGCAATTTTCCATTACGGGGTGGGATGAAAATATACTAAGTGAAAAACGAGAAGGTGTTAAGCAAACCCATGCTAGCATTACGCAAGCTTATGAAGGCAGCATGGCGGGGCAAAGCGACGTTGAATTTCTCATGTCGTATCAGACATCAATGTTGGCACTATTCGTTGGATTCGAGAGTTTTGTAGGGGTTATAGACGGTCGTCGAGGCACAATTTCGTTTAAACACGATGGAAAATTTGAAAATGGCATTGCCAGCAGCAACTTCTCATCGATTGATGGCAGTGCAACGGGTGAACTATCTAACTGTGATATTTCAGGGACGTTCGAGTCTGCTGAAGGCGGTAAAGCAAATTATACAATAAATCTTACCGAATAAATCTTACCAATAACCTATTTTTTACACACTGTATAAACGAAAAAACGGCGCTTTTCAGCGCCGTCCAAAATCAGGGAAACGATTTTTAAAAGCCTTGTTTAACTCTCTATTAATCGTGAACCAATCTCAATTTGACGAGGTTTTTTAGCTTCGGGTATGACACGCTCCATATCGATGTGCAGTAACCCATTTTCCATATCAGCGGCTAACACCTTCACATGGTCGCCAAGCTGAAACTTCCTTTCGAAATTACGCTCGGATATTCCTTTATGAAGAAACTTACGTTCGGCGGATTCTTTTTCTTCCGGCTTACGTGTGCCCGTTATTACTAGGGTGTTTTCTTGAACCTCAATGGACACGTCATCTTTACTGAACCCCGCTATTGCCATAGTGACACGATATTTGTCATCGCCAAGCAATTCAATGTTGTAAGGGGGGTAAGTACTTTGTTTTTCAGCACGAGACGCAGCATCAACTAATGAAGCTAAGTGGTCAGAACCAATAAATGAACGGTAAAGTGGAGATAGATCGATAGTACGCATAGTCATATCCTATTAATTTAGCAATATGTTAAAAATAATTCGCCCCGACTATTCGGCGGCGGTGTTGTCAACCTGAGCTTTCAGCGTCGACATAATAGATATAGGGTGGCTCAAATTCTTTTCAAGGTTTTTTTTCAAAAAATTTTAAATTTTATTTTGAAACGTAAAAGCCCCCTGATTTTTCCGGCTTCTAACACGTAACAGTCTTAATTACCGGAACTATTAAAGTGCGACCGAATTTTTATTATTAAAGTCTATTGTTTTAGGTGTCGACAATTATTTACCTCTCCTTGTTTTTGTCCCTTCCTATTTAGCGTTCTATCAAATCAATAAAGTTTTTGTAGCGAAAATAGATTCGCATAACGTTTAACGCATACTGAACTAAATGATAATTAATTGTATTTGGGTGGTGTGGGATAGTATTATGAGACTCTACTTGAAAGAGTATTAAGTAAGCATTTATGTACGTAAATGCTACACTTAGCGTTCTTTTTGTCACTTAATCAAACTCAAGAAATCGAATGAAAAAAGAAGTTATTGTTTTAAATTGTGGTAGTTCGTCAGTAAAATTTGCCATTATCGACGCCGACACAGGTGAGGCTGGGTTAAGTGGTATTGCTGAAAGCCTAGGAAATGATGATGCTAGATTATCGTTTAAATTAAACGGGCAAAAAGAACAGCACTCCCTACCTAGTAATGCGTCTCATGCAGAAGCGTTAGCGGCAATTCAGAACATAGTCACCAGTACCGGCGTTAAGCCAATAGCGTTGGGACATCGAGTAGTCCACGGTGGTGAGCGGTTCAAAGAAGCTGCGTTAGTCGACGATGGCGTATTAGCCTCTGTAGAGGAATATGCCAGTATGGCGCCGTTGCATAATCTAGCGAACTTGAAGGGGATTACCACTGCTCAAGCCGCGTATCCAGCGTTACCTCATGTCATCGTGTTCGATACCTCTTTTTTCCAACAAATGCCAAAACGTGCCTATATGTATGCGCTACCCAAGGCCTTGTACGAGCAGCACGGTGTGCGTAAATATGGTTTCCATGGCACTAGCCACAAGTTCATTCTAGATAGCACTGCGCAATTGCTTAGTAAGCCTGTTGAACAAACCAGTATTATTAGTGCTCACTTAGGAAATGGTTGCAGTGTTACCGCTATTGAAAAGGGTGTAGCGGTAGATACCAGTATGGGGTTTACGCCCCTTGAAGGTTTGATGATGGGCACGCGCTGCGGTGATATCGACCCCAGCCTGCCAGGGACTTTGCAAGAAAAGCTAGGTAAGTCTGCTGCTGAAATCAATTCATTGATTAACAAAGAGTCTGGGTTGGCGGGTATTTCCGGGTTAAGCAACGATTGCCGTACGCTAGAAGAAGCGGCAGAAGCGGGGCACGAAGGCGCATTATTAGCCCTCGAAATGTTCTGCTATCGCTTAGCCAAGTATATATCTAGCTACATGATAGCAGTGCCGTCATTAGATGCTGTGGTGTTTACAGGTGGCATTGGTGAAAATTCATCGTATATTCGTGCAATTACCATGAGGTATTTTTCCCATCTTGGTTTTACCATTGATGATCAAAACAACCAAGCTATGCGCTTTGGTGCAAAAGGAAACATAGCGACTTCGTCATCCACAAAACCTGTTTTAATCGTACCCACTAATGAAGAGTGGGTTATCGCCGCCGAAGCTGCGAAATTCGCTTAGGTTTTTTCGCGTAAATTGTCTTTGCTTTAGGAGCAACTATGTCACGCCGTATTATGCTGATCCCTGTTGGCACAAGCGTAGGGTTAACTACTGTCAGCATTGGGCTCGTTCGTGCATTAGAAGAACAAGCCATTAAACTGAATTTCTTTAAACCTGTAGCACAGCCTCGAAGAGGCGACACCGGTGAAGAGCGCTCAACCGCTATTATTAGTCACCACTGTAGTGTTAAGCCTATAGCGCCATTCGATTTGAACGTAGTAGAGCGAATGATCAGTAGCGACAATACTGATGAATTACTTGAAGAGATTATAGAGCGCTTTGAAGCGAATCAAGAAGCCGATGCCGTGGCAGTAATCGAAGGCTTGGTGACAACTCGCCATCACCCTTACGCAGAGCGTTTAAATCTTGAAATTAGTCGTGCGTTAGATGCCGACATCGTGTTTGTCTGCGTACCAGGAAATGATGATCCTGTGGATATTAACCATCGCCTTGAAATTGTGGTAGACGCTTACGGCGGCCACAAAAGTAAAAAGGTAGTGGGCTGCATTTTTAATAAAGTTAACGCACCGTACGACGAACACGGTCAGCTACGTACTGATTTAAGTGTGCTGGAAGCGCCTGAACACGATGAAACCCGAAGCAAAGCGCTGCGTGAACTGCCTATATTTGCAAAAGGCTTGAACCTGCTAGGAAATATCGATTGGAATGCCGAGCTAATGTCTCCTCGTGCTATCGACATTGCCAAGCACTTAAATGCCACGTTAATTAACGAAGGCAATATTGCTTCACGTCGATTAAGTAGTGTTACCTTTGCTGCCCGTGAAATTCACAATATGACACACACCTTAAAGCCAGGTGCACTGCAAGTGATGTCTGGTGATAGAGGCGATGTATTTGTTTCTTGTTGCTTAGCGGCATTAAATGGCACTAAGTTAGGCGCATTGTTATTAACTGGCGGCTACCAGCCAGATGAAAACATAAAGCATTTATGCAGCCAGGCTCTGGAAACCGGCTTGCCTGTCATGCTGGTAAATACTAATACGTGGCAAACCGCACAGAACCTGCACGCGTTCAATCAGGAAGTGCCGGTGGATGATAGTCAACGTATCGAAAAAGTGATGGTACACGCGGCAGAAAGTTTAGATGCTAAATGGGTATCTTCACTTACCGAAAAAGTATCTCGTCAAAAGAAACTTTCTCCGTCTGCATTTCGCTATTATCTGACTAATCGTGCGCGCCAAGTTAACAAGCGTGTGGTATTACCTGAAGGTAATGAACCGCGCACTGTAGCCGCGGCAGCCATTTGTGCTAAACGTGGGCTAGCGCGCCCTGTGCTTATAGGTGATGAAAACGAAATTCAACGTGTGGCACAGCAACAAGGCGTGGTGCTGGGCGATGGTGTTGAAATTGTTTCACCTGCTGCCATACAAGAAGATTATGTGGCAGGGTTAGTGAAGCTTCGCGGTCACAAGGGGGTTACCGATGTGGTTGCTCGTGAGTTGCTACAAGACAACGTTACCCTAGGTACTATGATGTTGCAGCAAGGTGATGTTGATGGCTTGGTATCTGGCGCCGTTCACACTACAGCAAATACCATTCGCCCCGCATTGCAGTTAATTAAAACAGCAGAAAATGCATCGTTAGTTTCGTCGGTATTTTTCATGTTATTGCCAGACCAAGTCTTGGTTTATGGTGACTGTGCTATTAATCCAGACCCTAACGCCCAGCAGCTGGCGGATATTGCTATTCAGTCTGCCACGTCGGCACAGATGTTTGGCATTGAACCAAGAGTGGCCATGATCAGTTATTCTACCGGCACATCAGGTGCTGGTAGTGATGTTGAAAAAGTGCGTGAAGCTACCGAGATTGCACAAAAGCTTCGCCCTGACTTATTAATTGATGGACCGCTTCAATACGATGCAGCTGCTATAGAAAGCGTAGGGCGCAGTAAAGCACCAAATAGCCCTGTTGCGGGTAAAGCTAATGTATTTGTATTCCCAGACTTAAACACCGGGAACACCACTTACAAAGCGGTACAGCGTAGTTTTGATTTGGTGTGTATTGGGCCAATGTTGCAAGGCATGCGCAAGCCAGTCAATGACTTAAGCCGTGGGGCATTGGTGGATGATATTGTGTTTACTATTGCATTAACTGCTATTCAGGCCGCGAATTAGTTAGGGGCTGTTTAAGCTGGCTCAAGGCTGTATCAATTAGCTTAACGCTATCGTAAATTATGACTATAAAAATTTGATAGTTACACGTACAAAAACGGCGCATCATGCGCCGTTTTTTATGGTTAAATTTTAGTTCGTCAACTAAGTTTAACTTGTCGAATTAATCAAACCTGTTTATTAAAGCGTGGCTTGGCTACCAAGCCTTAGAACGTTTCCTTAACCAAAGGGCAATGACGAAAAATACTAATACCAGCACCCATACGCCTATATCTTGAATCAGGTAATAGGGCGTGAAACCAGAGGTCGCCAACACAGGAGCAGTTAAACTGGCCGCTTCAAATTGAGGTAACCGTGCAGTTATATTGCCTTTGTGATCAATAAAGGCAGTTACGCCATTATTGGTCGCACGCACTACTGGGCGGCCAAATTCGACGGCACGCATTCGAGCAATTTCTAAATGCTGAGCTGGGCCATGAGAATGGCCAAACCAGGCATCGTTACTGACCGTAATAATCATGTCGGTGGCGTTATAAATATTCGCCGCCACTTGCCTTGGGAAGGCAATTTCAAAGCATATTGCCGGCGCCAAATGGATACCGTTGGCAACAAGATTAGCTTGCTGAAAATCACCTCTTGCAAAGGAAGACATGGGTAAATCAAACAAGGGCGCTAAGGGGCGCAACCAATCTTCAAAAGGGACGAACTCACCAATGGGTAGCAAGTGGTGTTTAGCAAAGCGATTGTTGTGGAAATACTGATAATCTGGTGTTGTAGCATCGGGTGTTCTTTTACCCAGTACAATCAAATTATTCCATGCTTCATCGGTTTCCCAATTATAATTAACAATCCCTGTGATAAGGGCTGTGTTTTCAGCAAAGGCGCGGGCATTAACTTGAGTTAAATAATCTAATGCAAGTGGCTCTAGTTTTGGTACAGCGGCCTCAGGCCAAATTACAAGGTCGTTATCCCACAGCGGTTCCGTAAGGCTTAAATAACGGTTCATGGTAGGGGCGTCTTGTTCAGGTACCCATCGCAACGACTGCGCAATATTACCCTGCGCCATCGCGACGTTATACTGCCGTTTAGGCGCAACCCATGAATGCTGATTGGCAGTGAACCCGCTAATATACAAAGCTAAGCTAACCACAACAGCGCCGGTGAAATGCCGTTTAGTACGCGACACGGCAAACAAGCTCGCACCGATAACCAGCAAGGCCGTTATGCCGGTTTCACCTAATATGGGTGCCCAACCCACTAGGGGGCTATCAATTTGGCTATAGCCTAACGACAGCCAGGGAAAACCGCTTAGTAACCAACTGCGCAACCATTCTGCGAATACCCAGAAAAAAGGCAAAGCTAATGGCCAAAGCCGATGAGGGAAATAGCGAGCGGTAAGCTTAAAGGCAAGGGCCGGGAACAACGCAAGGTAACTACACAGCAAAACCATAAGGCCTATGGATGCAACCAGCGGTAAGCCACCGAAATCAGCAATGCTCACGTGTACCCAACTGATGCCCGCACCAAACCAGCCTAGCCCAAATACCCAGCCAGCTAAAAAAGGGCGATGTGGAAGTTTAATAACTTGCCTAATTCCTAACGCAAAAGCGGGAATAACAAGTGGCCAGATACCAAAGGGCGCAAACGCCAGCGTTAAGCTAGCGCCGCTTAGTAAAAGCAGTAAATAAGGAATGAACCGTTTCAACGGAGTTACTCCAGAGAGGCCACCGACACTTTAAGGTGTATAAGACGGCGTTTATCAGAGTTGGTTACCTTAAAGTGAATATCACCAATGGTAACTTCATCGTTCGTTTCAGGCATGTGCCCGAACGCTTTAAGCACAATACCGCCAATGGTATCAGCTTCTTCTTCGCTGAATTTGGTTTCAAAGAAGGCGTTAAATTCGTCAACGGGCGTTAACGCTTTAACTGAATAGGTCGATTTGTTCAGTGGGCGAATATCATCGGTACCGTCTTCTTCGGTATCGTATTCGTCTTCAATTTCACCAACAATAATCTCTAGTATATCTTCAATGGTAACAAGCCCTGACACACCGCCGTATTCATCCACAACAATGGCCATGTGATAGCGTTGTTGGCGAAACTCTTTCAGCAGTACATCTACACGCTTACTTTCCGGCACAATAACGGCAGGACGTAAGATATCGCGTAAATTAAGACTTTTTTCTGGATTAAACGCATAGCTTAGTAAGTCTTTAGCAAGCAATATGCCTTCAATATGATCTTTATCTTCACTAATAACGGGGAAGCGGGAGTGGGCTGATTCCAACACCACAGGTAAGAATTCATCGACATTTTTTTCAACGTCTATGGTGGTCATCTGCGCGCGGGGGATCATAATATCCCTAACTCGCATTTCGTTGACACCTATAACGCCTTCAATCATCTCCCGGGTTTGGGGATCAATGATTTCGTTCTGCTCGGCTTCAGTAATAACTTCAACCAGTTCTTGTTTGCTTCTCGGCTCGCCAGAGATAGAAAGTTTAAGTTTGTCTAACCAACTTTTTCCTTGGGAGCCGTTGGTAGAGTGAGGATTATCGTCGCTCATAATGTCCGCTAATTTATTGATACAACGTCAACGTTAAATGTCTTGGGGAGGGGCGTCAATGCTTTATTGTTTATTTGCACGTAAATTACGCAACTGCCCAAGTGTAACTTGTTGGCGCTATTGGGTTTTATTGATAAGGATTACCAATATTTAAAGATGCCAATATACGAATTTCTTTTGCTTCCATAATCTCAGCATCAGCATCGTTTATATGATCGTAGCCCAGAAGATGTAATATTCCGTGAACGACCATATGGGCATAGTGGTTGGTGGGGGCTTTGTCTTGCTCTACCGCTTCACGCATGATCACAGGCACACAAATAACCAAATCACCAAGCAGGTTCATTTCTATGCCAGGTGGAACTTCAAAGGGAAAAGACAGCACATTAGTAGGCTTATTTTTACCTCTGTATTCATGGTTTAGCGTTTGTGACTCTTCATCATCAGTGAAGCGTACGGTAATTTCTTGCTCACCAGTATTTTCCGCCACAAGGACTGCATTGGCCCATGTTTCGATTTGCTCAACAGAGGGAATGGCCTTAGCCATTTCCGCGTCAGCTTCATAAGCTTGCTGGTAATCTACAATAGCTATCACTGGCTATCGCTATTTTGTTGTGCAGATGAGCTATTAGATGAGGCGTTAGCATCAGCTTGTTCACGTTGAAGACGCAAAGCTTCCTCTTTCTTCTCTTTGCGAACACGCTCTTGTTCGGCGTCATAATTTTCATAAGCACGCACGATTCGGGCTACTACAGGGTGTCTGACCACATCTTCAGCGTTGAAGAAGTTAAACGAAATATCGTCAACGTTACTCAATACTTCAATAGCGTGGCGCAAACCAGAGCGGGCACCACGTGGTAAATCAACTTGGGTGATATCACCGGTGATCACCGCTTTAGAATTAAAGCCGATACGGGTTAAGAACATTTTCATTTGTTCAACCGTGGTATTTTGACTCTCATCCAAAATAATAAAGGCATCGTTTAACGTACGGCCACGCATATAGGCTAATGGTGCAACTTCTATTACGTTACGTTCCATTAATTTTTCTACTTTTTCGAAACCAAGCATCTCAAATAAAGCATCGTAAAGCGGGCGCAGGTAAGGGTCTACTTTCTGTGAAAGGTCACCTGGCAAAAAGCCTAACTTCTCGCCTGCTTCTACAGCGGGGCGAGTAAGTAATATTCTACGTATTTCTTGACGTTCTAACGCATCAACTGCCGCGGCGACTGCTAGGTACGTTTTACCCGTACCAGCAGGGCCGACACCAAAAGTGATGTCGTAGTTTAGAATATTTGCTACATACTGTGCTTGATTTGGATTACGGGGCTTAATAACACCTCGTTTCGTACGTATGTGCACTTCTTTGCCAAAATCACCTGAGCCAGATTCTGTATCTTGCTCTAGAGCTGCAGCCTGTTGAATAGCCAAGTGCACTTGTTCAGGTTCAAGTTCAGGTATGCGGCCTTTTACTGGTTGAGTTTCTACATACAGCTGCTTAAGTAACTCAGTGGCGCTCTGAATTTGGCGTGGCTCACCTAGCACCTTGAACGCATTATTCCGGTAAGTAATTTCTACTCCCAACCTGCGCTCTATTTGCTTGATGTTGTCGTTAAACGGCCCACATAAGTTAGACAAACGCTTTGTGTCTGCCGGCTCTAAATCAAATTCATTACTTACCAATGTACTCAAACTACTGTATTCCTCACTTTTACTATTTATGCTGGGTTGAATTGGCCTACGCCTATTGCGTCAGGTAAGTCAGCCTCATGCTTAGCCATAATAGATTGGGGCGAAACTGCCACACGCAAGCCCATTTCATCTTCACGGCGAATAACGTCACCACGCAATGAATTAGAGAATACGTCAGTCACTTTCACGTCTACGAATTCGCCAATCATATCCGGCGTACCTTCGAAGTTTACTACGCGGTTATTTTCAGTACGGCCCGAAAGCTCCATAGGATTTTTCTTTGACGGGCCTTCTACCAAAATACGTTGTTCAGTACCTACCATGTTACGCGCAATACGCAACGCTTGTTGGTTGATACGTTGCTGTAAAAGGTATAAACGCTGCTTCTTGGCGTCTTCGGTTACATCATCTACTGCATCTGCCGCGGGTGTACCAGGGCGAGCACTGTAAATGAAGCTAAAGCTTAGGTCGTAATCAATGGCCTGAATAAGGTCCATTGTGGCTTCAAAGTCAGCATCGGTTTCACCTGGGAAACCAATGATAAAGTCGCTCGACATACTAATATTTGGGCGAACTTTACGAAGCTTACGAATTTTAGACTTATACTCAATGGCGGTATGACCACGCTTCATTAAGTTAAGAATTCGGTCTGAACCACTTTGCACAGGCAAATGGAGGTGATCAACAAGCTCAGGAATAGTGGCGTACACGTCGATAATATCATCGGTAAACTCAACCGGATGCGACGTGGTATAACGAATCCTGTCTATACCATCGATAGCTGCAACAAGTTCTAATAACTCGGCAAAGCGACATACGGTTCCATCGTGGTTCTCACCGCGAAACGCGTTTACGTTCTGGCCTAACAAGTTAACTTCGCGTACGCCTTGACCGGCTAGCTGGGCAATTTCAAGTAATACGTCATCTACCGGACGGCTTACTTCTTCACCACGGGTATAAGGTACTACGCAGAATGTGCAGTACTTAGAACAGCCTTCCATAATAGAAACGAACGCCGTAGGGCCTTCAGCTCGAGGCTCAGGTAAACGGTCAAATTTCTCAATTTCAGGGAAGCTTACGTCGATAACCGACTTTTCGCCGCCTTTAAGTTGGTTAATCATTTCGGGCAAACGATGTAAGGTTTGCGGGCCGAAAACTAAATCAACATAAGGCGCGCGCTGTCGAATAACGCTACCTTCTTGAGAAGCTACGCAACCGCCTACGCCAATGATAAGCTCGGGGTTATCTTGTTTAAGGTTCTTCCAACGACCAAGTTGGTGGAACACCTTTTCTTGTGCTTTTTCACGAATAGAGCACGTATTAAGCAAGATAACATCGGCTTCTTCCGCAGTTTCTGCTGCAGTGTAGCCATGAGTAGAGTCGAGTAAGTCTGCCATTTTCTCCGAGTCGTACTCGTTCATTTGGCAGCCCCAGGTTTTGATATACAGCTTTTTAGTCATAACAACTAGTCGATAACCTGATAGAGTTCCCGTAAGCAATTGACTGGCGGTTGAAAATGCCACACGCTAACTAGGTTAGGTGTAAATTCTGGCAAAGCCTGCCACTGCAGTTTTGGGAAGATGTTCAAAATAGCCGCGTATTTTACCTGTTATAACGTCGAATGCCCAGTGTATTCACCCACATTCGACGGAATTTAATGCACTGCCATCTTGCAAGGGCGGTGTGGTTGATATAAAGCATGAAGCAGAAGATATTAGTAAATTAAAATGGCGAACGTATTTGGGCTCACATTCGTATTATTTATTAGTGCAAAGCGAGTAAGCTATTGGGTAAGTAGAAGAGATTTATAGTATGTATGATTTTTGTATAAATGGTGGTGGCATGGTTGGGGCTGCGCTTGCATTGGGCTTAGCGAAGCAGCAATACCGGGTAGCTATAATTGAGCCCCACTTGCCCAAAGCTTTTGACGAGGCCAGTAAGCCAGACTTAAGAGTATCTGCCATTAGTGACGCGTCTGTATCGTTATTAACCTCGTTAGGCGCGTGGGAATACATTGAAACAATGCGTGTTAAGCCCTATACGGGCCTGAGTGTGTGGGACGATCCCGCGCATCGAACAGACTTTACAGCGCAAAGTATCGATGTACCTCAGCTAGGCTTTTTTGTTGAAAACCGTTTATTGCAATTAGGGTGTCATCAAGCATTAAAGGCGTTTGACAACGTAACATGGTTTACTGGCTGTAAGGTGACTGATATCGCGCTTGGCAATAGCTCAGTTAGTAACTCAGTTGATAGCTCAGTTAATAGCTCGGCTAATTCTGCAGCGTCATTGGCCCACGCCGCTATCCTTAGTCTTGATAACGGCGAAACTATTCACGCTAAGTGGTTGATAGGTGCCGATGGTGCGGCCTCGCAAGTTAGGCAATCTGCAAATATTGGTGTATCGGGTTGGCAATACCGCCAACAAGCTATGGGTATTACTATTGAAATGGCAAACCCGGTTAACGCCATTACATGGCAAGAATTTACCCCTGAAGGCCCTAAAGCCTTATTGCCAATGTTCGACAATTACGCCTCGTTAGTATGGTACGACTCGCCCGATGAACTTAAGCGGTTATCAACCCTTAATGCCGCACAATTAAAACAAGCCATTATAGAAGCCTTTCCCAGTGAGCTAATAAAAAACGGTAACGACTTTACAGTAATAGACAAAGCTACATTCCCGTTAACCCGTGCACATGCTAGCCGCTATGTTACCGATAGCGTTATTTTGGTGGGCGATGCCGCCCACACCATTAACCCATTGGCAGGGCAGGGAGTTAACTTAGGGTTTAGAGATGTTGAAACCTTATTAGCGGTGACCGGCGAAGGTATCGACTTAACGTCGCTAGCGTTTAAAAGCCGCTTAATAACAAGCTACGAAAAGCCACGCCAGCGTGATAATGGCTTGATGATGTCTGCCATGGACGGTTTCTATGGCTTGTTTAGTAACGATATCGGCCCCATTAAATGGTTAAGAAACCAATTACTTTCTGTGGCACAACACTTTGAGCCAGCTAAACGGGAAGTACTTAAATATGCGATAGGGATGCGAGAATGGAAGTTTTAATCATACTTGCCGTACTGTTCGGCGCACTTTTTATAGTAATACCACTTATCGAGCGCTCGAAAATGCGCATTAGTGATGAAGACACCGCCAAGTGGTCTAAGTGGATATGGCCGCTAATGGGCATTCTACTTGTTGCACAACTTCTGCGGATGCTGCTTAGCTAGCTGTTTGGATGGGAAGTTGAAAGCTCGAAAGGTTGAAAGGGCGTTGGGAGAGTGTGCATTAGAAACTCGCGGTAAACCCATCCATGGGCGCTCTGCCACAGCATCCATGCTGTGGAAGGTTTCTAATGCATACTCTCCCAATGCTCTATAGATGCATGAGTGAACAGCTAACACTTAAAAACTCGTGGTAAATCCATCCATGGAAGGTCTACCAAGGCGTTCACATTGTGAAGGGGTAAAGCGGGTTCACCATATACATCTTTCACTCAGGCCAAGAAGTTTTAAGATCGATGAGTACTTTATCTATCATGGTTTCGATGGCGTGATCGTCGCTTTGCATTAACGCAAAAGTGCGAAGGCCTATAAATTGGTTTTGTAACCAATCTGCGGCTTTATCAATCGGTGTGCTCGAAGGTAGAGAGTTAGTTTGAACGGCCTTTTCTACAATCGATTTGAAGCACGCTTTTAAGGTACTCATGCCATCAAGCACAGATTGTTTCCCGTTTTCACCCAGCATCTCTAATTCGGTAATAGACTTAATTAATAAGCATTGGCGCTGGAAGCGCATTTCTTCAGGATTAATAAGCTCGCTGACGAAAAATTCGCGTAAAGCGTCAAGGGGGCTGACAGCCTCAATAACAATGCTGAGTTTTTCTTGGCTGTTCGTAACATACTTTTCCACTACTAACTGGAACAAGCCTTCTTTACTTTTAAAGCGAGCGTAAATACTGCCGGGTCGCATATCTAGCGCTTGTTGAATGTCGCGCATACCAGCGGCCTGAAAGCCTTTTTGCCAAAAAAGCGCCGTTGCCTTCTCAATCACTTCAGACTCTTCATATTTCATTCTGGTATACCTTATATTTGAATGTTTTGAACACTTGTTCAATTATGACTTGAACAAGTGTTCAAGTAAACCTATATTGTATTACATCAAAACGTAATCAGTATTT
Source organism: Alteromonas sp. 38 (assembly GCF_902506055.1). Taxonomy (NCBI): domain Bacteria; kingdom Pseudomonadati; phylum Pseudomonadota; class Gammaproteobacteria; order Alteromonadales; family Alteromonadaceae; genus Alteromonas; species Alteromonas sp. 38. The sequence continues at coordinate 2,496,185 of NZ_LR733300.1, read as the reverse complement.
ATCATTTTAGTTACTGGTTTTCAGTTCACATCAATAGGAGAGTGACATGAGCGATTTTACATTACACACAGCAGATAGTGCACCAGAAGCAGCTAAACCACTTCTTGATAATTCTCAAAAAGCTTTCGGTATGATCCCTAACTTGCATGCAGTAATGGCGGAAGCGCCAACGTTGCTTGAAGGTTATCAAGTACTTCACGGCTTAGCACAAGATACGTCATTCAATGCAGAAGAGCTTACGGTAGTATGGCAAGCGGTTAACGTAGAGCATGCGTGTCATTACTGCGTACCAGCACATACCGGTATTGCTAAAAGTATGAAAGTAAGTGATGAGCTAATTGAAGAGTTACGTAACGACGAAACCCTTTCTGATGCCAAGCTAAACACTTTGAAAGATACCGTACTAGCAGTAACGCGTGGTCGTGGCCACATTGAAGATGCACAGCTTAAAGCATTTTACGATGCGGGTTATGCGCATAAGCAACTATTAGAGATTATTCTAATATTGGCGCAAAAAGTGATGAGTAACTACACAAACCACCTAGCTGAAACCCCAGTAGACGATGCATTCAAATCGTTTGCCTGGGAACCGAAGTAAGGTACGAAGAAGGTAGAGAGAGCTAACTCTTCTACCCGTAGTGAAATAGCAATGGTTTTACGAAAGTTCAAGTAAAACATGAATATACAAAAACGGCCTTTGATAATCAAAGGCCGTTTTTTTACGTCTAATTTTCTTGTTATTTGCTATTTTGGTTAAACAAAACTGTCATATAAAAGCAATAAACCTTGAAAGTGTATATACAATTGATATATGGTGTATAGCCATATTCCGCATGAACTCATAATGAAGTTCTTGATGAGGACTTACATTGGATAAGAAAAAGAAAAAAAAGAATAGTCAGCTGATTATTCGCATAAATGATCAGGAGCGTGCTGACTTTATTCATCTCTGCGAAGAGTTAGATACTACAGCGGCTAGAGAGATCAGGCGGTTTATTAAAGAATTCACTGAAGAGCAAAAAGCCAAGTCTTCAGATTAGCGCTTTTGCTTTATCAAAAATGCATATGCTCTTAAAGCAGTGATTACATCGAGTGGGCGTATAATGCCTAGCATTCCTCACTCAATAACAATAGTAATAAAAGGATATTTCCAATGGCTAAAGCTAAAAAAGTCAAACAAGAAATCAAAGTAACAAAAGCTAAAATTTCTAAGCAAGAAGGTAAACTTAAAAAGCTTAAAAAAGAGCTTAAAAAAGCGAAGAAAAAATAGTTCGCTATATTAATTTACATTTATAAAACGGCGTATAAGCATGGCTTTACGCCGTTTTTATTTTCTATTAATGGCATTCGTATGTCTGTTTCGGTGCCACAGTTCATCAGATAAATGCTTCATCTAAATGAGTATCCACTACTGCTAATTGAACGTCTTAGGCGCTATACTCATAATGGTAAAGTAACGATACTCGCCGCTAAGGAACATTCTTGTCTGACATTCACTTCTACGAACCCAAGTTAGGTCATAACCTCGCACACGATCCGTTTAATGCCATTATTGCGCCTAGACCCATTGGCTGGATTTCGACTAAAAGTAAAGACGGTAAGCCCAATTTAGCGCCTTACAGTTTCTTTAATGCACTTAATTACACGCCACCTATTATCGGTTTTTCTAGCGTGGGTGATAAAGATTCACTGAAAAATATCAAAGAAACCGGTGAGTTTTGTTGGAATCTTGTCAGTAAATCATTAGTTGAGGCAATGAACCAAACAAGTGCACCGTTAGCATCTGATGAAGATGAGTTCGCATTCGCTGGTTTAAGCACCGCTGAATCTCACATTGTTGATGTACCACGGGTTAAGTCCAGCCCGGTCAGTATGGAATGTAAGCTTACCGATATCGTACAGCTAAAAAATGCAGAAGGCGGCTTATGTGAAAGCTGGTTTGTCATGGGCGAGGTAGTAGGCGTTCACATTCAAAAAGGTATGATTGAAGCGGGTGTATATAAAACGTTGAAAGCTGAACCTGTCATGCGTGGTGGCGGAGCAGGGGATTACTTCACCGTAGATAGTCGCAATATGTTTGCGCTTTTCAGGCCGAAATAGAGAGAGTTTATGGCATAAAAAAGCAGTGGCGACTGTGTTTAGTTAGCGGCCACTGCCTTTTATTACTGCTTAATGTTTCGCTTACCAAATACCGTCTTCAGATTTACCCTGAATTTCACAGTCTCCAGCTTTATATTCTACCTTTTCACCCCTATCGCGCTTAGCAAAGTAATCTTTGCTGATAGAGACAATGGTAGGCGTCATCCACACAATCGCGGTGATATTAATAACAGTCATTAACCCTAATGCCATATCGGCCATGGCCCATACTTGCGGCATAGCAGCTTGAGCGCCCCAGTAAATCATACCCAGGTAACCTATTGTGTAGGCGGCTCGACCCGCGCGGTTATCGAGTTTGAACATATGTAAGTTACTTTCGCCGTAGGCATAGTTAGCCACAACCGAAGTGAAGGCGAATAAGCTAATAGCGGCGGCAACAAAGTCAGTTCCCCCTTCGCCTAAGTGGCTGCTCATTGCATCTTGGGTTAATCTAATGCCTTCCATTTGATCGGAGTTAGACCCGCCGGCAAGCAGAATAATAAAGGCGGTAGAGGTACAAAGCACCATAGTATCTAAAAACACGCCCAGCATTTGAATGTAGCCTTGTGACACTGGGTGGTTAGGGTTAGGTACCGCGCTGGCCGCTGCATGAGGCACAGAGCCACTTCCGGCTTCGTTTGAGTATAACCCTCGTTGTATACCGTTTTTAATCGCTGCCCCTAGCGCGCCAGCTCCCGCTTCTTGCAATCCAAATGCAGATTTTACGATATCCATCAGCATCGCAGGTAGTTCTGAGATGTTGATAAAGGTAATTCCCAATGCCACTAATACATAACCAATACCCATAAAAGGCACAACAAACTCAGCAAATCTAGCAATACCGCGTAAGCCACCTATTACGATTAAAGAGGCTAGGGCAATAATCGCTATGCCTGTGTATTCGCTGGGAAATTGATACGCGTTGTTTAATGCATCCGTGATGGTGTTTGCTTGCACCGCACTAAAGACAAAGCCGTAACCGAAGAAAAGACATAAAGAGAAGGCTACCGCTAACCAGGTTTTATTCAAACCTTGTTTAATGTAATACGCAGGGCCGCCACGAAACTCACCGTTTTCATCACGTACTTTGTAAAGTTGCCCTAACACGCTCTCTGCGAAGCCTGTGGCCATGCCTAATATGGCAATCATCCACATCCAGAAAATAGCCCCCGAGCCACCAAGCGAGATAGCTACAGCTACCCCTGCTAGGTTACCGGTACCTACTCGGGCTGATAAACTAGTACACAATGCCTGAAAAGAACTAATACCTTCTTTTGAGGATTTATTGCTTCCTTTCAATAAGGAAAACATGTGACCAAAATGACGTAATTGAACACCACCTAATTTAACGGTAAACCAAATACCACACACCAATAGCATTATAATTAATACTTGGCCGTTACCCCATAAGACGTTATTCACCGCCGAGACAAAGTCGTATATCACGCGTTTTCCTTTGTTTTTGTTGTGAGACTCGTAGAAATCCTAAAGAGGCTGTTACTCGCTTAAAGGCAAGTACCTTAAAAGGCTAATATCTAAATCGAGAGTACTTTAAATGAATACACCTTAACTAAAGCATCGTAGAAGAAAGTATCTTGCAGGAGAGCGCTCAAAAGACACAGTAAGCAAATATAGTAGCATGTGGGAAAAAAGAGTGAAGAGGGAATAAGTAGTTAGATTACAACTTTATTTAGGTCTAAAAACAAAAAACCGGTCGAAGGACCGGTTTCTTATGTATGGCTGGGGTAGCAGGACTCGAACCTACGAATGGCGGGATCAAAACCCGCTGCCTTACCAACTTGGCTATACCCCAAGTGATAACCACGCAGCAAAAGCGCAATTACTAGGAAAAAATGGCTGGGGTAGCAGGACTCGAACCTACGAATGGCGGGATCAAAACCCGCTGCCTTACCAACTTGGCTATACCCCAACTGTGGTGCGGAAGGAGAGACTTGAACTCTCACGCCGTGAAGCACTGGAACCTAAATCCAGCGTGTCTACCAATTCCACCACTCCCGCACAGTCAGAACCTCAAGAGAAGTTAGATAAAAAGAAAAATTGGTGGCTATGGCGAGATTCGAACTTGCGACCCCATCATTATGAGTGATGTGCTCTAACCAACTGAGCTACATAGCCTCCGGCTTTTTCTTTTCCCTCTCAGGAAGTGGCGCGTATTATGCGGATATGACTGGCGACCGTCAACCCCTTTTTTACTAACTTTTTCTAAGTGGCTAATATCTGTGCGTTCAGGTCTAAAATCTAGTCAAAGTGCAGTGAATTTAATCAAATATCGCCAATAAACCTAAACTTAATTCCATGGCGTTGATGAAGTTTTAGTCTGGTAATAGCAAACATCGATAGGTCTAGGACTATAAATTTTGTCATGAAAGAAAGAATTATTGAGTGTTTGTCCAGTTTTCATACGTTTTTGGTATTCAGGGTGTGAGGGAAGCTGAATATAATACAGTTTACCCGACGTATCTTTGTTACCTGCGTAACTATTTTTAATTTGGCTCTTATCTGAAGGCACTTCAATAACGCCACTATTCTCTATTGGGCCCCTAGGCAATTGCTGCAATACTTCCATCCCCTCAAGTACTCGTCCAATAACAGACATATTTCGGTCTAAATGTCTGGGGGCTTGGCCAATCACAATATAAAACTCCGTGCTGGCAGTGTCCTTTTCACTATTTCGGGCAAAAGCGACCGTGCCAGGGCAGTGAAGCGCCCACATCTCATTTCGAGCGCTGTCTATTCCTACAGGAAACCCATTTAGAAAACCTGTAGCGGGGGCAAACATGTCATTTTCTTCTATAACAACCGCAGAGGATGAAAGTGGGGTAACAAACTCAGCCTTCAACTTATCGGTTCCTTGCGAGGGGGTATGGCTTTCATTACTTCCTCCTTGGGCTACGAAACCGTCTACCACGCGGTAGAAGTACTGCTGTTGATAAAAATCACGCATAATCAATTTACGAAAGCGTTTTACATGATGGGGCGCTAAAGCTGGGTTCAGCGCTATGACGACATCACCGTAGTGTGTCTCAAGGGTAACGATATGTTTAGTAGGCACCTTGTACCATTTGTTGGCTATGTTGGTATCCAGCAGGAGCTTTTCTTTTATCAGAGTATCCTCAACGCTTTTCCCATGGTCATTTGCGGAAACAATACCTACACCAGAAAATGCCACACAGAGCGAGACAGACAGTGCTGAAAGTGAACATATGAGGTTTTTTATCATTTTATTTGTAAGCCCTAATGTGAATCTTATTATAAGCACTGTTATAAGTGCCATTTGATGTGTTTAAAGTACCGAGTCATTGCCTGTTAAATCAACAACTAATTCTACAGGCAATAAAAAACCACCTCTAAGGGTGGTTTTTGTAACGTTAAAAGAAAGGCTAGCCTAGGCTACATTCTTATTACACGTTAAATCTAAAGTGAATTACATCGCCATCTTTAACAATGTATTCTTTACCTTCTAAACGCCACTTACCGGCGTCTTTAGCACCTTGTTCACCGTTGAATTCAACAAAGTGATCGTAGCTAACGATTTCGGCACGAATAAAGCCTTTCTCGAAGTCGGTGTGAATCTTACCTGCTGCTTGTGGTGCAGTTGAGCCTTCTGGGAAGGTCCAAGCGCGTACTTCTTTTACCCCTGCTGTAAAGTAGGTTTGAAGAGTCAACAAGTTATAGCCTGCACGAATAACACGGTTAAGACCTGGTTCTTCAAGCCCCATGTCTTGCATGAATTCTTCACGCTCATCGTCTTCAAGCTCGGCAATGTCAGACTCGATAGCGGCACATACTGCAACTACAACGGCGTTCTCGCTTTCGGCGATAGCGCGTACTTTGTCTAAGTATGGGTTATTTTCGAAACCGTCTTCGTCAACATTAGCAATGTACATGGTTGGCTTGAGGGTAAGCATGTTCATGTAGCTGATTGCCGCGTGCTCTTCTTTAGTTAGTTCTAAAGAACGAAGTAATAAACCTTCATCTAAATGAGGCTTAATTTTTTCCAATACTTTAAGTTCATACTTAGCATCAGAGTCGCCACCTTTAGCGCGTTTAGCAACACGATGTAGGGCTTTTTCTGTGGTTTCTAAGTCTGAAAGTGCAAGTTCGGTATTGATAATATCAATATCGTCTTGTGGGTTAACTTTGCCTGCAACGTGAACAATATTTTCGTTGTCAAAACAACGAACCACGTGGCCAATGGCATCGGTTTCACGAATGTTAGCTAAGAATTTATTTCCTAAGCCTTCACCTTTTGAAGCCCCTTCAACCAAACCTGCAATATCAACGAATTCCATCGTGGTTGGAATAACACGTTGAGGGTTTACAATTTCAGCCAGTTTGTCCAAGCGAAGATCCGGTACAGGTACAACGCCTGTATTGGGCTCTATGGTACAAAAAGGGAAGTTTGCCGCTTCAATACCTGCTTTTGTCAGTGCATTAAAGAGTGTTGATTTACCTACGTTTGGTAGTCCAACAATACCGCATTTAAAACCCATGGTAGGGATCCTTGTCTGGAATTAGTACTAGCTCAGGCTCACGCCTTAAAGGAGTGTAGCCGATTTTGCGCTTGCTTTAGGTCGTTTTTAAGGAGTATTTCAGTACAGCGCACAGCTTCGTCAATGACACTTTCTATGGCCATTTTTTCTTCAGCGGGGGGCTTACCTAATACATGTCCGGTAACACGGCTTTTGTGACCCGGATGTCCAATACCAATACGCAAGCGTAAGAAGTCTTTATTGTTACCCAATTTTGCCACAATGTCTCTAACACCATTTTGACTAGAGCTACCGCCGATTTTGTATTTTGCTACACCGGGAGGTAAGTCGAGTTCATCAAAGGCCACTAAAATTTGTTCGGGTTCAATACGGTAGAAATTGGCTAATGCCGCTACAGCCTGACCACTCTTATTCATAAAAGTTGTAGGGTAGAGTAAGCGCACATCTTGCCCAGCAATAGTCACGCGGGCGGTTTTACCGAAAAATTTGGATTCTGGTTTTAGCGGGGTATTGAAGGTGTCGGCAAGTTGGTTGAGAAACCATTCACCGGCATTGTGTCGGGTATTATCATATTCGGGGCCTGGATTTCCCAGGCCCACGATAAGTCGGATATCAGCCAAGCTGATTATTCCTCAGAAGCTGCTTCTTCGTCGCCTTCTTCTGCATCAGCTGCTTTAGGAGCAGGCTTAACAGTGACTACTGCAAGGTCGTGAGTCTCGTCGTCTTTTCCAAGCTCAACAGAGGTGATACCAGCAGGTAGTGTAAGGTCAGACAAGTGAAGAGTAGAGTCCATTTCAACGTTAGCAATATCTACTTCGATGAATTCTGGAAGATCTTTAGGCAGACACGTAATTTCGATTTCGTTTACGTGGTGCTCAGCGATACCGCCAGCTTTGATAGCTGCAGACTTGTCTTCGTTGATGAAGTGAAGAGGTACGTTAGTGTGTAACTCTTGACCTGCGATTACGCGCTGGAAGTCAACGTGAAGAATACGAGGCTTAAAAGCGTGACGTTGCATGTCTTTAACAAGTACTTCAACAGCTTTTCCGTCTACGTTCAAAGTAAGAACGTGAGAGTAGAACGCTTCAAAATCAGCGGCGTTGTTTACTTTGTTGTGCTCAAGAGTAATCGACACTGGTGCTTCTTCACCACCGTAGATGATACCAGGAAGCTTGTCTTCACGACGTAGGCGGCGGCTCGCACCTTTCCCTAGGTCTGTACGTACAGTAGCGTCCAGAGTAAAAATTGCTTTAGACATTATATGTCTCCAATAAAAAATTAAGAATGTAAGTTCTTGCGACCAGAACCTACTGTTATAGGGCGTTGTAGCTACAAATTGTATACAACAATCGCCGCCTCAAATTTTGAGGGCGGCGAATTCTAACACCGAGGCCTATAACATACAAATTTTACTTGGCGGGTGTGCTTATGTTAGCGAGGCTTCATAATATTGGAAGCTTTACTTAGCACTAACCTAAAGCCTATTTAGTTAGCACAACACGATAATGAGCCTTGCCATCACGAAGTCGTTGTACTGCTTCATTAACCTCGTCGAATTTAAAGGTTTCTGTCACCGGCGCAATATTATGCAGCGCTGCAAATTCCAGCATGGTTTTAATGGTTGCAGGGCTACCTACTGGCGAACCTGATACTGAACGTTGACCTCCAATAAGATTAAACGCCCCTATATCTAAAGGCTCTAATGTTGCACCAACAAAGTGTAAACGGCCTTTAGGCGCTAGAGTCGATAAGTACAAGTTCCAATCAAGCTTCACATTCACCGTAGAAATAATAAGGTCAAACTTGCCAGCAGCCGCTTTAAGTTCGTCTTTATCACGGCTATTTAAGGTTTCGTGAGCGCCTAGCTCTAACGCTTCTTTTTTCTTCGATTCACTTGAAGTGAAAGCAACAACCTTACATCCCCATGCATTTAAGAACTGCAATGCTAAGTGACCTAGGCCGCCAATACCTACCACGCCAACCACTGAGGTGGGTTTAATATCAAATTGTACTAATGGGTTAAATACGGTGATACCACCACAAAAAAGTGGCCCTGCTGTTTTAGGATCTACACCGTCAGGAAGAGGAACTACCGCAGTAGCTTGCGCACGTACTTTATCGGCAAATCCACCGTGGCGACCGCCAATTGTCATTGTGGCATTAGAACATAAATTTTGATCGCCAGACTCACAGGTGCCACAGCTATTACAATAGCCGGCGTGCCAGCCTAAGCCAACTCGCTGACCTACTTTCAATGACGTAACGTGTTCGCCTACCGCATTTATTGTCCCTACCACTTCATGGCCTGGTACAAATGGGTATTCACTAATACCCCATTCATTATCCAACATGCTTAAATCACTATGACAAATGCCGCAGCTCTCCACGTCTATCTCAACATCGTGAGAGGCTAATTCGCCAGGATCATATTCAAACTTTTCCAGTTTTCCACCTGGCTCTTTTGCTGCATATGCATTAATCATTTGTTACTCCTAGTCTTATCAGTGACGTTTGTACGGCGTAGCTAGCCGTAATCGATCACCGGTTCCTTTTTCCAATCAACCACTGCTTAGTCAAAGCATGCTTAGTGAGTGGGTGCGTTTCCTATCACTCTGCTGGCGTCGAGAATTTCTACACTTTCAACCTGTAACACGGTGCCGTATTGGGTGATAGTCATAAGGTCCGGCATAGGCATGCCGGTTATCTTAACGATTAAGCCATTTCTATGAAATTTCTTATCCAGTTTTTGAAGCGTGTAGCGGTCCCCATTTTCAGCAATAAAGGCGTAAAAACCGCCTTCCATTTCTTTGTACACAATAGTGCCTGTTAGGGTGACTTCACTAGCTTCACCTGACGCGCTAAGACGTTTTTGTTCCGCAGTTTTAGCCACTAAGGCTTGCTGAGGCTTTTCATCTGCTTTTTCAGTCATAAGGGGCTCTTCTTTAACATCTACAGTGGCGTCATCTTCATTAGAGCAGCCAACAAGGGCTAATAGTAATGTGGCGGCTGACAGCGTAGATAATGTGCGAGTAAATTTCATAAATGCCTCTTTTATAGTTTTTTGTTAGATACTAACGGTAAACCGAAAGTGGCCACATGGCTACAAAGAAAGACTACTTTAAAGCAGGTTTAGTTCTCTTTATTTTGAATGTCGGGCCATTTACTGATGAAATTTTGAGCGTGTTCGGCGGTCATCGGGCGACCATAGAAAAAGCCCTGGGCATTCGTAAAACCTAGCTGTTGTAACAAAGTGGAAACTTCTCGGGTCTCTACACCTTCTGCAGTGGTTTGCAAGTGTAATGCATTAGCCAATTGTAGTATTGCTGACAAGATAGATTCCGCATTTGCACTGTTTACGTTTTGAGTGTGTTCTGACGCGGCAATAACGAAACTTCGGTCTACCTTAAGCTTGTCAAAAGGGAAACGTTGAAGGTAAGACAGTGAAGAGTACCCTGTACCGAAATCATCCAATGCGATACGAACGCCTTGCTCTCTTAAGCTATTTAAAAGCATGATTGTGCTGTCGCCATCACACATTAATGATGATTCAGTTAACTCAAGTTCTAATCGAGAAGCGGGCAGACCGGTTGCTTTAAGCGCCTTGATCACCGTAGTGAGTAAATTGGTTCGCTCAATTTGAACGGGAGAAACATTCACAGCAACTTGAAGCGGTGCAGGCCAGTTCATGGCATCACTACAGGCCTGTCTTAAGACCCATTCCCCTAACTGGACTATCATGCCATTTTCTTCAATAAGGTGAATAAAATCGGTAGGCGACACGACGCCTCGTTCGGGGTGGTGCCAACGAACCAATGCTTCAAAACCGATTAGCGTATTATCGCTAAACCGAATTTGAGGCTGGTAGAGCACAACAAAGTCGTGGTCTGCAAAGCTCTGACGAAAATCACTTAGCAGCGCCAATCTCAACATGGCATACTCATCGAGTTTAGGATCGTAGAAGCAAAGTTTGTTTTTACCGCTCGCCTTGGCTGCATATAGTGCCATGTCGCTGGCACGTTGAAGAGACACTGGGGACACACCATCCATTGGCGCGTTTGCTACCCCAATGCTGGCGCCTAAATCAAACGAGTGCTCTTGATGTAGCCATGGTTCAGCTAATAAGTCGTGGATTTTCTGCCCGAAACGTGTTGCTTCCAGAGGCGTAAGGCTATTTTTGAAAACCCAAGCAAATTCATCACCCCCCAGTCTTGAGAGCAAGACATTCTTTGGTGTGATTTCTTGAAAACGACATGAAATTTCTTTTAATAACGCATCACCAGCTAAGTGGCCTAACGTATCGTTAATCACTTTAAAATTATCAAGATCTAACGTAACTAAGGTTATATCCTTGATTATTTCAGGGGCGTTCAGTTCAGCTTCAACGACAAAGCATTCTTGTAATGTTTTGGAGAATAAGTGGCGGTTAGCCAACCCAGTTAAAGAGTCGATATTAGCTAAAAACGTCATCTCTTTTTCGCGAAGTAGCGCATCTGTCACATCAGTGCTTACGCCGCGCCAGCCAGATAAGTTACCCGTACTATTAATAAGAGGTTGGGCAGTCAGCGACCACCATTTAGTATCGCCATTGACTTCAATAGGAATGTTATCTTGTGTGAAGGGCTCATTCTGTTGAAAATTGGTCGCTAATTCTCTCACTACGTGCTGGTTCGCCGCAGATGTGCTGTCTGAAAGTAAGTTTAAAAAATGGCTGCCAGAGAGTTGTTGTACAGGTTTCCCTAAAACATGTTGCATACGTAACGAGACATGCTTCAAACATCCGTGACTATCAATTTCCCATAGCCAATCACTAGCGTTTTCTTCAAAATCTTTCAACAACAACCCTACAACCTGGCGTTGATGTTCTATCGCGGTTTCTGCCATTAATCCGCGAACAAAACGTTTCGATGTAACCAGCACCACACAGCTTAGATATATCCAATAGATCAACAGCAATGCAGATATAAATAAATACTCGCCAAAGTAACTTATGTGGATACCTACTGATACCCCCAAGGTTAAGAACAAAACCCAAAATAACGCGGCTGCGGGTAAGGACGCAAACTGCCAAGCGCCAGTTGCAATAAATGCTGCAATAATAGCAACTAAGATAATCTTACCTTGGGTATCCAATACTCCAAGTAATACGGTCGTCATTTGCGCATATAAAACAGCCGCCAATCCCAACATGAGTGCCAAGATAAATTGAACCCGCTTAGAGCCGGTATTCTCAATTTTTCGTTTAACCAATAAGTACCAAGCAATAACATCACCGGCTGCGATAATAAGTAATGACAACGACCATGCAATCATGAAATCACTATTAATAAGGTCATTAGCAAAAACGGAACACAAAATAACGATGAGAACAGTTGCACTGCTGGCAAGGGGAAGTTGTCGAGATAGAGAGTCAATTTGCCGGGCACGATAGTAGTTAGCCAGCTCAGACGTAGCATCGGGGTCGGTCCAAAATCGACTTAACCAATACCAAAATGCTGTTGACGAGCGAGTTTTTCTTACATTCACTAACCGCTCCTTTTTTATTATTTGTATTTGAACGTGGCTTGTAAGAAAACTCACGTTAGGAACAACTTTTTTAACAGACTGATCGTGGTTGAAATTCGACCGTTAGTCTACGACTTAGTCTACGAGTGTTAATAATAGTAAAAGAGACACTAAATATTTTACTTTTTTCAGGTGATTTTTAATGTGGAGATGAAGAGGCAAGAATAGTAGGCACAAAAAAAGGGCCCGTAGGCCCTTTTATATATAAATCGTCGAACTGTCATCGCTTAACTTATTCGCGGCGAGAATTCGAGATGAGTACTTGTGACGGTTACTAGAAACTAGTACTCAAACATCGCTGAAATAGACTCTTCGTTGCTGATACGACGAATCGTTTCAGCAAGCATTTCAGATAATGTTAGTTGTTTCACTTTTCCAATCTTCTGCATATCTGCACTAAGCGGAATAGAATCGGTAATGATAATTTCATCGATGACAGATTCTTTTAGGTTCTGTGCTGCGTTACCAGAGAAAATTGCATGGGTGGCGTAAGCATAAACATTACGTGCACCATGGCTTTTCAATGCTTCAGCTGCTTTCGCTAACGTGCCGCCAGTATCAATCATGTCATCCACAATAATACAGTCACGGTCATTAACGTCACCAATTATGTTCATTACCTGAGCAACGTTCGCCTTAGGACGGCGTTTGTCGATAATGGCAAGATCAGCATCGTTAAGTAGCTTAGCGGTAGCACGTGCTCGAACAACACCGCCAATATCTGGCGATACTACAACCGGATCGGCAAAATCACGTTGAACCATGTCGGCCAACAGGATAGGCGTTCCGAATGCATTATCTACAGGTACATCGAAGAAACCTTGAATCTGCTCGGCGTGCAAGTCGATAGTAAGTACTCTATCTACACCAACGTTAGAAAGAAAGTCTGCGACAACCTTTGCAGTAATTGGCACCCGGGCTGAACGAACGCGACGGTCTTGACGCGCATAACCAAAGTATGGAATTACCGCAGTAATACGACCTGCTGATGCGCGGCGCAAAGCGTCGATCATCACGATCAATTCCATTAGGTTGTCATTAGTGGGTGCACAGGTTGATTGGATAATAAAAACGTCCGAACCACGGACGTTTTCATGAATTTCTACGCTAATTTCACCATCACTGAAACGGCCTACTTTGGCGTTTCCGAGTTTGGTATAAAGGCGATCGGCGACTTTCTGGGCAAGTTCTGGTACGGCATTACCTGCAAAGAGCTTCATATCTGGCACAAGTGGGTTCCTCAGTGCGTTGATAAAAGAGGTTTGGCTGGGGTAGCAGGACTCGAACCTACGAATGGCGGGATCAAAACCCGCTGCCTTACCAACTTGGCTATACCCCAATTTTTTATTTCTTGTCCGATGTGGCGTACACGTGCTCTGATTTTTTTAATTTTTGTAATAGCGGTGAGCGATTCACACCTTTTGCAACAAAACTTTGCCAAGCAGCAGGCAGTTTAGCCTGAACTTGTTTAGCGGAAACTTCGTCAGAAAAGGTGGCAAATACGCAGGCACCTGTGCCCGTCATTCGCGACGGTGCGTAGTGTACCAACCACTGTAATAAATTTGCAACTTCGGGATAGCGATTAACGACTAATTGCTGACAATCATTGCGAGTTTTTTCAAATTGGTAGTCTTCCCACTGCATAATTGGTGTATTTCTAGGCAATTGTTCAGCGGTAAATACCTCGGCGGTACTAATATGCACATTGGGGTTCGCCACCAAATACCATTTTTCTTGTTGCGGGGCAGGGGTGATCTCTTCACCTACTCCTGATGCAAAAGCGGTAAGCCCGCGAACAAAAATAGGTACATCGGCGCCTAACTTTAACCCAAGTTCAGCAAGTTCATCTTCTTTTAGCCCCGTCCCCCACAAATGATTCAAAGCGACTAGCGTTGTGGCGGCATTTGAAGATCCGCCGCCAATTCCGCCGCCCATGGGTAAGCATTTTTCTACACTAATGCTAACACCTTTATCAATATGAGCATGTTCAGCTAATAGCTTAGCGGCACGCACAATAAGATTATCTTCATCTTTTACCCCTTCGAGCGGGGTAGCCATAGAAATTTTACCCGAATCATTAATGTCAAAAGCAAGCTTGTCGCCGTAATTAAGCATCTGAAATAAGCTTTGCAATTGGTGATAGCCGTTCGGGTAACGACCATTAATATGTAGAAAAAGATTAAGTTTGGCGGGAGATGGCCACCAATCTGGGCTTATCTCTTGTGGATTCGTTACTTCTGAATTAGTCATGTTTATTTCTTTACTTCCGAGCCTGTCACAACTGAGTTTGTCACGACTTAGTTTGTTACTTCTAGCTTTTTTTAGTGCTAGGTTTGACGCTGCTAGGTTTAGGCTTGAAACTAAAGCAGCGTCCATTCATATATTTTTATTTTTAATTGCGTTGATGGCGGGTTGGGTTGAACCAAATTAATAGCGTGGGGCAGCCACACATTATTGCCTTCGGGGGTAGTCACATTGCCATAGTTAGCATAACTCACTTGCCAGCCTTTACATGCACGACAATTGCTTTCAAGGGTATTAAGCAAACCCTTGTCGGTAAGGGTAAATTTATCATCGGCAAGAGGAAGCCCTTTGATCCACGAAAGTAAGGGGGCGACGGGAATATCCATGCCAGTGGTATAATAGATTAAAGGTTCAGGATCGGCGTCTTCATATACTTCATTACCGGCTTCTAAAATGGCTTTATCACCATTTACATTCAAATCAACCATGGTTACACCGAGTAAATTGGTTAATCGGAAATGAAAATTGGCGTCATCGGTTTTCCACAATAGGTTCGCGCTAGCCCCTTCTTTTTCCTTTCTGAAGGCTATTTTTCCGCGCAATTGCCAGGCATCAACTTGAGCCACCTTTTTAAGCTGGGCGCTAAGGTTGACGGCGTCTTCAGGACCATCAGGTAAGGTGATACAGGCGCTGATAAATAGGCTAACCACTACAAGTAAAAAAGCAAAGCGAATCATTGGGTGTCGTCTTAGGTAAAGTGCATACTTTATGTGAACACAGTTCTACCAACACTTTCAATCATTTTGGGTTTTTCGTACAATGCGCGTCCGACGTTGCCAGCACAGATTTGAATGACTCTACTCGCCCTTGGTATTAACCACAAAACCGCCCCTGTCGCATTGCGTGAAAAAGTGGCTTTTACACCAGACTCTCTGGTGGAAGCGCTTGCGTCATTAAGAAAGGTGGACGGGGTTGATGAGTCGGTAATTGTCTCTACGTGCAACCGCACAGAGCTTTACGTGAACACCCAGCATGAAACTGCGACTGCATTATTAGCGTGGTTATCAAACTTCCACCATGTTGAAGTTGATGAAATTGCCAATAACAGTTATGTGCTTGCCGCAGATGATGCGGTTAAACATATTATGCGGGTGGCAAGTGGGTTAGATTCGCTCATTCTTGGTGAACCGCAGATATTAGGGCAAGTAAAGCAAGCCTTTGGTGATGCCAAACACTCAGGTATGATTAATACCGAGTTTGATAAACTATTTCAGCATACCTTTTCTGTAGCTAAGCGGGTACGCAGCGAAACTGAAATTGGCGCGAATGCCGTCAGCGTAGCTTATGCGGCAGTTCAATTAGCAAAGCATATATTTGCTGAGCTACCCAAGCGCTCGGTGCTACTGGTGGGTGCGGGTGAAACCATTGAGTTAGTGGCACAGCACTTAAAAGAGCAAGGTGTTACTTGTCTAGCGGTAGCGAACCGAACTATTTCTCGTGCAGAAGCCTTGGCTGAAAAATTGGATGCCAGTGTGTATACCCTTTCACAGGTACCGGAACACCTAAAAGATTTTGATATAGTGATCAGCTCTACTGCCAGTCAACTACCCTTAATAGGGAAGGGCATGGTAGAGAAGGCGTTGAAACAACGCAGAAATATGCCCATGTTTTTAGTTGATTTAGCGGTACCTCGTGACATTGAAGCGCAAGTGAACGAATTGGGTGATGCCTATTTATATACCGTAGATGATTTACAGCACATCGTTCAAAAGAATTTACAAAATCGTGAGCAAGCGGCGCTGGAAGCTGAAAAGTTGATTGAGAAGCAAGCTGGCGATTACATGAGCTGGAAGCAGTCTCAACAATCTATTGATTTAGTTAGGCAGTATCGTCAAAAAGGCATGGAACAGCGCGACGATGTAGTAGAAAAAGCATTGGCGCAGTTAACCGAAGGCAAAGACGCCGAAACGGTTTTAAGTGAAATGGCCTATAAGCTAACCAATACATTGCTGCACCCCACAACCCTGGCACTTAGAGAAGCTGCCATGCATGATGACCCGGCGCTGAGTCGGTGGTTGGGGCAGGCATTATCGTTATCTGACACTACGTCAGATATCAAAAAATAAGGTAAACATAAAAATATGAAAGACTCGGTTGTCAGAAAACTCGAAAACTTGGTGGAACGCTTCGAAGAAGTGCAGGCCTTATTGGGCGATCCGCAAGTAATCGGCAATCAAGAAAAGTTTCGTAATTTGTCAAAAGAGTTCAGCCAGCTTGAAAGCGTAGTGGGTGGATTTAATGCCTATCAACAAGCGCAAGAGAATCTTGATTCAGCGAATGAAATGTTGAAAGAAGATGATGCAGAAATGCGTGAAATGGCGCAAGAAGAACTTAAAATTGCGAAAGCGGATATTGAACGCCTAGAAACTGAGTTACAAGTTTTATTGTTACCTAAAGATCCTAACGATGATAGCAACTGTTTCTTAGAAGTCCGAGCCGGTGCCGGTGGTGATGAAGCGGCTATTTTCGCCGGTGATTTGTTCCGTATGTACAGCCGTTATGCAGAAACCAAAGGTTGGCGCGTAGAGCTAGTTAACGCTAACGAAGGTGAGCATGGTGGTTATAAAGAAGTAGTTGCAAATATTAGTGGCGATGGCGTTTACGGTATCTTGAAATTTGAATCAGGCGGCCACCGTGTTCAGCGCGTACCTGACACTGAATCTCAAGGTCGTATTCATACGTCTGCCTGTACTGTTGCAGTATTACCTGAAATCCCTGAATCAGAAGCGATTGATATTAATCCAGCGGATCTTCGCATTGATACCTTTAGAGCATCTGGCGCAGGTGGTCAGCACGTTAACAAAACCGACTCGGCTATTCGTATTACTCACATACCGTCTGGGTTAGTGGTTGAATGCCAGGACGAGCGTTCGCAACATAAAAACCGCGCCAAAGCCATGTCGGTATTGCAAGCGCGTTTGAATAATATTGAAGAAGAAAAGCGTGCGGCAGAAGAAGCCTCTACTCGTAAGAGTCTGGTAGGAAGTGGTGATCGTTCAGAGCGAATCCGTACTTATAATTTCCCGCAAGGGCGTGTCACCGATCACCGCATTAACTTAACGATTTACCGGTTAGATGAAGTGATAGAAGGTGATTTGAAACAGCTTCTTGACCCTATCATGCAAGAGCACCAAGCTGACTTACTCGCCTCGTTGTCAGACGACTAATACCATGCGTATAGACGCCGCATTAGCGTGGGCGATAGCCGAGTTGCACGAAGGCGAGTCGCCAGCAGTTGATGCTAAAGTACTGTTAAGCCATGTGTTAGATAAACCTCAGGTTTATCTATTTACATGGCCTGACAAAACAGTAAACGAGAATGAGTTATCTCAATATAAAACGCTAGTCAGTAAACGTGTTGAAGGCATGCCAGTGGCTTACCTAACGGGCAGCCGGGATTTTTGGACACTGCGTTTAGCTACAACACCCCATACTTTAATTCCTCGCCCCGATACGGAAGTGTTAGTAGAGCAAACTCTTGCATGTATCGCGTCGGAACCGTTTTTCCCAGATCTAGAAAATAATGGGTTAGCGATTTGTGATTTAGGTACAGGCACAGGGGCAATTGCCTTGGCGCTAGCCTCAGAATTACCTAGCGCAAAGGTCACAGGTGTAGATTTACTACATGAAGCCGTTCAACTCGCTACCCGCAATGCTACGCTTAATAACATCTCAAATGTACACTTTAAACAAAGTAGTTGGTTCGATAATTTAGCGAATGAAAAATTTCACGTTATCGTTTCCAATCCACCTTATATAGAAACATCCAGTCCATTTCTTCAGCAAGGCGATGTGCGCTTTGAACCTGCATCAGCACTTACATCAGGCGCTGATGGGCTCGACGATATTAAGCACATTATTGCACTTGCAGCTCCCCATTTATTTGAAGGCGGCTTACTGGCTTTTGAACATGGTTTCGACCAATCAAAAGCGGTTGGCGGCCTGTTAAAAGCCCATGGTTTTGTGAGTATTCGTACCGAAAACGACTATGGTGGGAATGAGCGAGTCACGTACGGTTATCTATCCACAACGTCATAAAAACGTGCTGCCATTATATAGGGACTTGCTAAAAATACGCATTGCATTAGTATTTTAGGAGCATTTGGGGAGTAGGAAGTGATAGATGAGTGATGACTTACTGTTCATCGAAGACGATGAAGATGATGTAGTAGAAGAATTAGGCAGATGGAAAATTCTAATTGTTGACGATGAACCAGAAGTTCATGCCATCACAAAATTGGCACTCAACGACTTTTTCTTGAATGGCAAAACCCTTGAATTCATTAGTGCTTATAACGGCGACGAAGCAAAGCGTTGTTTCGAAGAACATGATGACATAGCGGTGGTTTTACTTGATGTCGTAATGGAAAGTGACGATGCGGGGTTGCTAGTGGCAGAGTATGTTCGCAACGAACTCGACAATCACTTTACCCGCATTATTCTTCGAACGGGTCAGCCAGGGCAAGCCCCTGAAAAAGATGTCATTATTAATTACGACATTAATGACTATAAATCGAAAACAGAACTAACCGCACAAAAGCTGTTTACGGTTATTATTGCGGCGCTGCGTTCTTATCGCGATATTATTGTAATCGAAGAGAGCCGTGCCGGCTTAGAAAAAATTATTGATGCCTCTGTTGATTTGTTTTCATCCAATTCGCTCGAAAAATTCATGCAAGGCATTATTCAACAGCTAGCATCTATCTTAGGCTGTTCGAAAGATGCTGCTTATATTACCACTGCAGTTGCAGCCACTCCCGATGCATCATCTAACCACGGTAGCGAACTGAAACTAAATGAGCTGTATGTTTTTGCAGGTAACGGCGAGTATTCAGACAAAGAAGGCGTGTTGTTAAAAGATGCCGTCTCCGCTGAGCAATATGAACTCTGCAAACGCGCTATGCGCGACCGTGAAATTGTGTACGCAGAAGATCATGTGGTGGCGTATTGTAATAGCAAAACGCAAAACGGTGCTTTGTTATATTTATCGGGGTTACCTCGCCGTATAGGCGAAAATGACAAACACTTGGTTAGACGCTTTTCGAACAGCGTCCAACTCGCCTTTGATAATGTGCTTAAAACCATTGAAATAGAAAGTACTCAAAGAGAAATTATTGAGCGCTTAGGCAAAGCGATGGAGCATGACGATCATGGAAGTAATCACATCACGCGAATGAGTGCGATGGCAGAGATTATAGGCTGTGGCATTGGCATGAATGAAAATGACGTGCGGGTACTAAAGCATGCTATACCACTTCATGATGTAGGTAATTCACGGGTACCTGTTACCATTTTGCGTAAAACTGAGCCATTAACGGAAGATGAAGTTTTTGCTATTCGTCAGCATGCCGAATTTGGCTATCAGATTTTAAAAGATTCAACACGACCCACCATTCAGTTGGCCGCAACATTGGCACGGCAACACCACGAGCGGTGGGATGGTAATGGGTACCCAGAAGGGTTGAAAGGCAGTGACATAAGGTTACAAAGCCGTATTGCAACCCTGTTAGATGTGTTTGATGCACTAATCAATACTCGCCCTTACAAAACTGCTTGGCCATTAGAAAAGGTGGAAAAGGTTATTAAGGCGGAAAAAGGGCGACATTTCGACCCGCTATTAGTCGACTACCTGTTGAACCATATTGAAAAATTCATGGCTATTCAACATCAGTACCCTGATATTCCTGAGTATGTTTAACTTAGTCGAATGTCAGTAAATAACGTACAATAACGAATAATTACATAATCAAAACTCAAGAACGATAGGAATTATTGTATGTATATGATGGCAAAACATCTGCACTTAACGGCAGTAGGATTAAGTATTTTACTGTTTATTTTTCGCTTTGTATGGTCACAATTTGACGCCAGAATTTTAGCGAAAAAGTGGGTTAAAATTGTGCCTCATATTATTGATACTATTTTATTAGCCAGTGCTGTTTGGCTATGTGTGATCTTGTCTCAATATCCCATTGTAAATGCATGGCTCACATTCAAGTTAGCTGGCGTTATTGCTTATATCGTACTTGGTTTATTTGCCCTTAAAAAAGCAAAAACGACCTTAGGACGTTGGGCCTTTTTCATTGCCGCGCTCGTGGTACTGATGACCACTGCGATGGTGGCAGTCACTAAACAACCCTTATTCTAGAAATCAACGGATAACGAATTAATTATGTCTGAATCTCAACAGATCATTCGTGTTGGCGATGTAGAAGTTGCTAATCACTTACCTTTCGTGCTTTTTGGCGGAATGAATGTATTAGAGTCTCGCGATCTTGCCATGCGCATTGCTGAGCATTATGTTGAAGTTACCCAAAAATTGGGTATTCCTTATGTTTTTAAAGCTTCATTTGATAAAGCAAACCGCTCATCGGTAGCGTCTTACCGTGGCCCTGGTATGGAAGAGGGCTTGCGCATATTCGAAGAAATTAAATCTACTTTCAATGTGCCATTAATTACCGATGTTCATGAGCCTCACCAAGCCGCACCTGTGGCTGAAGTGGTAGATGTTATTCAACTTCCCGCGTTTTTAGCCCGTCAAACTGATTTGGTGGTTGCCATGGCTAAAACCGGTAGCGTGATTAATGTGAAGAAGCCGCAATTTCTAGCGCCCCATGAAATGCGTCATATCATGACTAAATTGGGTGAAGCGGGTAACGATAAAGTCATTTTATGTGAACGTGGCAGTAGCTTTGGCTATAACAACCTTGTGGTTGATATGCTGGGTATGGATGCAATGAAATCCTACGCACCGGTAATATTTGATGCTACCCACGCGCTGCAAATGCCAGGAGGCAGAGCAACATCAGCCGATGGTCGTCGTGCTCAAGCGGCACAATTAGCGCGAAGCGGAATGGCGTTAGGCCTTGCTGGGTTGTTTATTGAAGCACACCCGAATCCGGATGAAGCAAAATGTGATGGTCCATGTGCGTTGCCATTGGCAAAACTTGAGCCGTATTTAGCGCAAATGAAAGCGTTAGATGAATTGGTGAAAGGATTTGAGCCGTTAGATACCAGTAATACCTAGGCAAGTCTGATGGCGAATGCCGGTGCGTCGCACCGGCATGCGTATCAGGTGTGGGCGTGTATTATTCGCTTTCAGCAACTAATACAGTAGATTGTTTATTATTTTCTTTTGCCATGGCAAGTAAGTTTTTATGTAACGCAATTTGCGTTTCTTCTGCCAGCAATGCAGCTGACTGCTTTTTAACAACAATGTGAGCGTCGTTTTCAGGCAATACGTCTGCCATGTTTACGCTGGTCATCGCCGTAGCGATTAACGATTGAAGATTGATCTTTTCTGGTTGTACGTTAGCATTCGCAGCAGCGCTTGCAAAAGCCATTACAGATACACTAGCTAGTAGTAGTTTTTTCATTTTCACACCTAATAAAAATAATTTAAAAATATGTTTCCACTTGTTAAATTGCTTAACAAATAGGCTTTGTAAAGAGTTGATATTCGAGGCTCTTTCCAAAGTTCGCGCAAATAATAACCAAAACTCGTGCAAAAATAAAACGAGTAAAAGTATGGGTTATCATTAGTAAAACTAATGCGATCACTGCTACTATAGAATGAGTAGGTCACACAGGATTTATTTCTTAACATGCATCGACGTCTTCCCCCTCTAAACGCCTTAAAAGCCTTTGAAGCGGCTGCCCGGCATTTGAGTTTCACTAAAGCCGCAGATGAGCTTTTTGTTACGCAAGCCGCGGTCAGTCATCAAATTAAAGCGCTTGAAGAATTCTTATCGATGAAGTTATTCATTCGTCGTAACAGAACCTTGTTATTAACCGAGGAAGGTCAGGCTTACTTCCTTGAATTGAAAGATATCTTTAAAAACCTGCAAGAAGCGACGGAAAGACTGTTAGCGCGAGGCAGTAAGGGAGCCATAACCGTTGCCATGCCGCCGAGCTTTGCCAGCCAGTGGTTAGTGCCACGAATTAGTCAATTTAGTGTGGCGCAACCGGACATAGACGTAAGAATAAAAGCGGTAGACTTCGATGAAGGCTTTTTAGACGATGATGTAGATGTTGCTATTTACTATGGCAAAGGCCGCTGGAGTGGGTTGCAAGCAGACAAGCTTCACCGTGAATTCCTAACACCATTATGTTCCCCTATGCTTTTCAATGGCCCTAAGCCATTAACGAGCTTGGCAGATTTACGTCATCATGTGCTGCTTCACGACTTAAGCCGCGCGGCGTGGAAGAACTGGCTTAAGCATGTTGGCGTGTCGGGCGTGAATGTAAACCAAGGTCCGGTTTTTAGTCACTCTATGTTGGTACTTCAAGCGGCGGCGTTGGGGCAGGGGATTGCGTTAGGTAACACGGTACTTGCTCGGCCAGAGTTAGATGCAGGCCGATTGATTATGCCTTTTGAAGAGAAAGTAGAAAGTCGTGATGCCTTTTATTTGGTGTGCGAAGAGTCTCAAGCTGAGTTAGGCAAGATTGCCGCTTTCAGAGAGTGGATCTTAGGCTTGGTTGAAGAAGAGCAAGAATGATGAATTTTACATTTAGAAATAATACAGATAATGAGTCAGTCGATGTTTGATATTGAAATTCATTCGGTAAATACGGATGGAAAGGCTAATGCACCTATAGCACGCCTTATTCTTGCGCACGGCGCGGGTGCCGGTAAGCACCATGAATTTATGCAAGCGATGGCTTCGCAGTTAACTGGCCATAATATTGAAGTGATATTATTTAACTTTCCTTACATGCAAACCATGATGGAAACGGGAAAGCGTAGGCCGCCAGATAAAGCCGAAAAGTTACTCACACACTTCACAGCGCTTATCGATGAGGTGAGCAAAACCCAAATTAGCGTACCTACGTTTATTGGCGGTAAATCCATGGGAGGACGCATGGCGACTATGGTGCTTGATGATGCTGAGTCAATAATAGGCGCGATAGCATTCGGTTATCCATTTCACCCTCCGGGTAAGCCAGAAAAACTCAGAACCGTCCATTTAGAAACGCTCAAAAAACCACTGCTTATACTACAAGGCGAGCGTGATACCTTTGGCACAAAAGATGAGGTGAGTGCCTATGCGTTATCGCGTGGTATTGCGGTTTCTTACTTAGCTGACGGCGATCATAGTTTTAAACCCAGAAAGCAAAGTGGCTTTACGTTAGAGACCCATATAGAATGCGCGGCTAAATCGACAGCTGATTTTATAAAAGCACGCGTAAATAAATAATGAACCACTAATTAATCTTCGGTTTAACTCACACTCAATGTCATGGGCAGGTGCTTTGAATAAGGCAATAAATAACACAGGGTCTGTTGATCAGAGCCTAAGTAATAAGCAAGGCCTAAACAAACTCTGGCTGTGTGCTGGCATTCTTTTGGCGGCTACCGCAGTAATGCTAGGCGCTTTCGGTGCACATGGCTTAAAGGCGATATTAGCACCATCGGCACTGACTACATTTGAAATTGGGGTTCGCTACCAGATGTATCATGGTTTAGCCATTGTGGCGCTTCCCGCTTTGTCGGCATACATTCCACCTAAATGGCTTAACGCGGTAGCGGCACTTTTTGTGATTGGCTGTGCGTTGTTCAGTGGCAGTTTATACTTATTAGCAGTAACCGGTAACGGGTTATTTGGCCCTATTACGCCTTTGGGCGGCCTATGTTTAATTATCGGGTGGATGGCATTGGCTATCGCAGTCGTTAAGGGAAAGACCAGTAAGGGAAAATCTAATGACTAGTATTTTAGCTTATTGTCGCCCTGGCTATGAAAACGACACGGCCAATGAACTGGCTACCCGTTACGGTGAAAAAGAACTCTTTGGCTACCCGGTATCAAAGTCGAACACGGGCTTTGTGCATTATAACTTGTACGATAATACGAGCCTAGGTAATGCATTGGCATTGTTCGCGGTAAGCGAGTCTATATTTCCCCGCCAATTAATAGGTGTGTTCGCTACGCTTAATGATATTGAAAAAGACGATAGAGTAGGGCAAGTACTCGATGCGCTAGAAGATGTGTCCTTAGAAGCATTTACCGGTGCTCATGGTGTATTCGGTGCCATCGATGTTGAATACCCAGATACGGAAGACGGCAAAACCCTAGCGAAATTTTGTAGGAAGTTTACCGTTCCTCTTCGTCAGGCATTAAGAAAGAAGGGCTGGCTATCACCAAAGGAAAACGAGGTTAAACCTAAATTGCATGTTTTCTTCGAGTCTTTTGAAACTTGCTATATAGGCTATAGTCTTGCTGGATATCGCTCTAATGACCATTTAGGCATTTGCCGATTAAAATTTCCGTCCGATTCACCAAGTCGCTCAACCCTCAAGTTGGAAGATGCCTTGGTGAACATGTTAAGTGCTAACGAGCAACGTGAAGTACTTCGCGCTGGCGGTAGAGCAGTAGACTTGGGTGCATGCCCTGGTGGATGGACTTATCAACTAGTTAAACGTGAAATGTACGTTGAAGCGATTGATAATGGAGCAATTGCTGACAGCTTAATGAGCACAGGGCTTGTTGAACACCATGCTGCAGACGGGTTTACTTACAGACCACAATTTGGTCGTGTAGATTTACTAGTGTGTGATATGATAGAGCAACCCGATCGGGTAGCAAAGCTGATGGGTGACTGGTTGGTAAAACATTGGGCCACTCATGCGGTGTTTAATTTAAAGCTACCCATGAAACGACGATATGAAACCGTAATAGAGGCCATGTCGACGTTAATGACCAGATTGAATGCGTTAGACGATGCATTCACTGTCAAGGTTAGACATCTCTATCATGACAGAGATGAAGTTACAGTAACGATTGTACGCACTTCGTGAAACGAGGTGTGTTTTTGTTACTTTTAAAAAAAATATCTTAAATGCTTATATTATTGATATTTAAATAAAAAATTTATGGTGGCTCGGTTTTTCACAAACGTTTTCAGAGTTTGTGCTAAATAAAGGTGTATCTCTTGTACAGAAATCCTTTATAATCCGGCCGTTTTTTTACTCTGAATCAATGAAAGTGAACTAATGTCAGACTTATCCCTTTACAGAAACATTGGTATTTTCGCCCACGTAGACGCGGGTAAAACTACCACTACAGAACG
Organism: Alteromonas sp. 38; assembly: GCF_902506055.1. Classification (NCBI taxonomy): domain Bacteria; kingdom Pseudomonadati; phylum Pseudomonadota; class Gammaproteobacteria; order Alteromonadales; family Alteromonadaceae; genus Alteromonas; species Alteromonas sp. 38. Next base: position 2,470,599 of record NZ_LR733300.1, on the reverse strand, counting down.
TATTTTGAAGCTTACTGGTAAAATCCATAAAACCGGTGAAGTACACGACGGTGAGTCAACTACTGACTTCATGGAACAGGAAGCTGAGCGTGGTATTACTATCCAGTCGGCAGCAGTAAGCTGTTTCTGGAAAGATCACCGCTTCAACGTTATCGATACTCCAGGACACGTTGACTTCACAGTTGAAGTTTACCGTTCACTAAAAGTATTAGACGGCGGTATCGGTGTATTCTGTGGTTCTGGTGGTGTTGAACCGCAATCAGAAACTAACTGGCGTTATGCTAACGAATCAGAAGTTGCACGTATTATATTCGTAAATAAATTAGACCGTATGGGTGCTGATTTTTACCGTGTAACTGAGCAAGTACGTAAAGTACTTGGTGCTGTACCACTAGTTATGACGTTACCAATTGGTATCGAAGATGACTTCGTAGGTGTAGTAGACGTATTGACTAAACAAGCATACGTTTGGGATGACACTGGTCTTCCTGAAAACTACGAAATTAAAGACGTTCCTGCAGACATGGTAGACAAAGTTGATGAATACCATGAAATGCTTATCGAAACTGCTGTAGAGCAAGACGATGACCTAATGGAAGCGTACATGGAAGGTGAAACTCCTTCGGTTGAAGACATCAAGCGTTGTATCCGTAAAGGTACACGTGACCTTGCTTTCTTCCCTACGTTCTGTGGTTCTGCATTCAAAAACAAAGGTGTTCAATTAGTACTTGACGCCGTTGTTGACTACTTACCCTCTCCTACAGAAGTTGATCCTCAGCCTCTTATGGATGAAGAAGGTAACGAAAATGGCGAACATGCAATCGTATCTGCTGATGAAACGTTTAAAGCGTTAGCATTTAAGATCATGGATGACCGTTTCGGTGCACTAACATTCGTACGTATTTACTCTGGTAAATTGAACAAGGGTGACACCATCCTTAACGCATTTACGGGTAAAACTGAGCGTGTTGGCCGTATGGTTGAGATGCAAGCTGACGAACGTATTGAGTTATCTAGCGCACAAGCGGGTGACATCATTGCTATCGTAGGCATGAAGAACGTACAAACTGGTCACACACTTTGTGATCCGAAAGATCCAGTAACACTAGAGCCAATGGTTTTCCCAACGCCAGTAATCTCGATTGCTGTTCAGCCTAAAGATAAAGGCGGAAACGAGAAAATGGGTATCGCTATCGGTAAAATGATTGCAGAAGATCCTTCGTTCCAAGTTGAAACTGATGAAGATTCAGGCGAAACCATCCTTAAAGGTATGGGTGAGCTTCACTTAGACATCAAAGTAGATATTCTTAAGCGTACTTACGGTGTAGACCTTATTGTTGGTCAACCTCAAGTTGCTTACCGTGAAACTATCACTCAAGAAATTGAAGATAGCTACACGCATAAGAAGCAATCTGGTGGTTCTGGTCAGTTCGGTAAAATCGACTACCGCATCAAGCCTGGCGAAGCGGGTTCTGGCTTTACGTTCACATCATCTGTTGTTGGTGGTAACGTACCGAAAGAATTCTGGCCTGCAGTTGAGAAAGGCTTTAAGTCAATGATGGGCGAAGGTGTTCTAGCTGGCTTCCCAGTACTAGACGTTGAAGTAGAACTTTTTGACGGTGGCTTCCACGCAGTGGATTCATCAGCAATCGCGTTCGAAATCGCTGCTAAAGGCGCTTTCCGCCAATCTATTCCTAAAGCGGGTGCACAACTTCTTGAGCCAATCATGAAAGTTGACGTATTTACGCCAGAAGATCACGTTGGTGACGTAATCGGTGACCTTAACCGTCGTCGTGGTATGCTAAGCGACCAAGAAGCTGGTTTAACTGGCGTTCGCATTAAAGCAGACGTTCCGTTATCAGAAATGTTCGGTTACATCGGTTCACTACGTACAATGACATCTGGTCGTGGTCAGTTCTCTATGGAGTTCTCACACTACGCAGCTTGTCCACAAAACGTAGCTGACAAAGTAATGGAAGAAGCTAAAGCACGTAAAGCAGCTAAGTAATTAGCTACTAACTAGGTAAGCATTCATGCTTACCTTAGTGTTAAGCATATAAAAGCCCGTCTGGTATACCAGACGGGCTTTTTTGTTGCTAAATGCTAATTAATACATTTTGTAGGGTAAGAACTTTCCAGACATCACCACACTGACGCGGTCACCTTTAGGGTCGTTCTCGCGCTGCAAATCCATCGAGAAATCGATAGCGCTCATTATGCCGTCACCAAATTCTTCATGAATAAGTTCTTTTAGGGTTGTACCGTAAACACTGACTAATTCGTACCAGCGATAGATAAGCGGATCGGTAGGCACTTCGGTCGGCAACGAACCTTTATAAGGCGCAATTTGTAACCAAGCAATGGCTTCATCACTCAGTTCTAGCATTTCGCCAACGGCCGTCGCTTGTTCCTTTGTCATCGCCATTTGCCCTAAACACGCGGCGGTACTCCATTCTTTTGATTGTCCTACCGCTTGGGCAATCTCACTCCATTTAATGCCTTTAGAAATTTTTGAAGACTGGATCATGTCGGTGACTTGAGTTCGATTGGTAATCATTGCATTTCCTTTTTTGAGTGATACGGGTTATTGATAAAAGTTAGTTGTTGCCATAAAGCAGTATGAATGTAATTACATTACTAATAACTAACAGCAGGGACAGTCCCTGCCAGAATTTAAGTGGGTGACGTTGTATTAATGGCGCGGTCACGCGGTTAAGAAAAGCGGGGCTAGGGTGTCGAAGGTGATAGATAAACTCAGATAAGCTAGCAAAACGCTTTTCAGGATTAGGCTGTAATGCTCGTTTCAGCGTGGCATCTATCCATGCTGGAATAGGCCGTCTATCATCAAGCACCGATTGGTATTTGAGTTTGTGCTGCGCCGCAACGGTGCGGGTTTTGGCTACTTGTGTGCCATAAGGAAAGCGGTCGCTGAGTAAGTAATAGGTGAGTACGGCAAGAGAATAGAGGTCGGATTGATCACAGCCGCTATCGCCTAAGAAGTATTCTGGAGCAACATAAGCTGCGGTGCCCATAATATCACTCTCGTGTTCAAACAATGCGTCACTAATGCCAGCAACACGGGCCGAACCTAAATCTATTATTTTGCAGTTGCCTGAAGCTTCAATCATAATATTTTCAGGGCGAATGTCTTGATGGAGAAGCCCTTCTCGGTGCATGGCCATTAAGCCTTGCGCTACCTGCTCAATAATACTTCGTACTTTTTCAACATCTGGCTTAGGGTTATCGGTGAGCCACTGGGTTAAATTCTGCCCTTCAATATATTCGCTAATGGTATACATACATGAAGGTGGCTGAATACGAGTAGGTACGTTTATTACGTGGTTAGATTTAATTCGTCTTGCCAGCCATTCTTCTAATGCAAAGTGCTCAAGGTAGTGGCTGTCTTGTGCCAGTTCAGTAGACGGTATTTTAATAACGATATGTGTTTTGGTATTTTCATCCCACGCTAGGAAAACATGACTTCTAGCCGATTGATATAGCTGTCGTTCAATGCGGTAGCCATCTATTGTCTCCCCCACATTCAACTGCTTGATAATGGGAACTGACGTTTCATCAACAGCATATTCCGGTGTTAAAAACTTACCATCGCCTACGCACTCTACCGTTATTAACTGGCAAGAGACATTATCATCGCTGTCGTTTTCACGCGCTATGTCTACAAGGCGTTGCGCAAGAGGCGTAGCATTTTTATTATCAATAGAGGTGTTATGTATACCAACGTCACTTTCAGAGACGTTAACCGTCGATATAAGTGAAGCAAGCGTAGGGGAAGAAACGTATTCATAAACACCATCTGTCATTAGAATAATAATATCGCCTGCTTTTAGCGGTACCGCGAGGTAATCGATGTCGACATTAGCATGCACGCCCAGTGCGTTAGCGAGATAAGATTCATGCTGTGAGTGGTTGACTCGATGAGACTGGGTAAGGACTTGTACCCTATCATCAGAATACAAACAGACTCTAGCATCACCCACATGGAATATATGTGCCGTATCGCCTTTAACGATAACCGCAGAAAAAGTGCATACGTAGCCCTTATCAGGGGTATAGCAAAAAGGGCTTTGCTGGGTTTTGGTATATAAAGAGGCATTAATACTTTGTATAACGGTTTTAGCGCTTGTTTCAACACTCCAGGTTTCGGGGGTACAAAAGTATTGTTTTATGAAGTCTTTAATCGCCAAATCACTGGCTATTTGGCTAACAGTACTACTGCTTATACCATCGGCAATTGCAAAGGCGGCGCCTTTTAATGTTAAAGCTGGGCTGTTACTAGCTGGAATAAAGGCATCGCAAGCGTCTTGATTTATAGGCTTAACGCCGGCGCTGCTAAACTCGCTATAGTGAAGTGATAAAGATTGAATCTGCATATTGAAAAAGCCCGATACAGAGGAAACGTATCGGGCTTGCTAAATTATACTGTAGCGGCTTTAGCTGGTGCATTTTCAGCAACAGCAATTTTACGCTTGGGTGCAGTTTTAACGTGTGTGCTGTAAATCGTTAAACCAGTAAACGCTAAACCACCAACAAGGTTACCTAGGGCTGTTGGAATTTCATTCCACACGAAATAATCCATGATAGAGAACTCACCACCCATGATAAGACCAAACGGGAATAAGAACATGTTTACAACAGAGTGCTCGAAACCCATGAAAAAGAACAGCATGATAGGCATCCACATGGCCAATACTTTACCGCTCACGTGGGTTGAAATCATCGCGCCAACCACACCCAGTGATACCATCCAATTACACAGCATGCCGCGAATAAAAATAGTAAACCAACCTGCAGTACCATGTTCTGCGTAACCTAATGTTCTTGCCTCACCAATGCTAGCTACTTTAGCAGCAATAGCGCCACCATCTACGTTGTAACCCATGGTGAAAATGAAAGACATCATAAAGGCAACAGTAAGTGCGCCACCAAAGTTACCTAAAAATACTAGACCCCAGTTACGTAAAATTTGTTTAGGGGTAACACCCGGTCGCTTGGCAAGCCACGCAAGCGGGGTTAATACAAATACACCTGTTAGCAGATCGAAACCCATTAAATACAGCATACAAAAACCAACAGGGAACAAAACGGCTCCCAGTAAGAATATGCCGGTTTGTACCGCAATCGTAATAGCAAATACAGCCGCTAACGCTAATATTGCGCCAGCCATAAATGCGCGTATCAGCGTATCTCGTGTAGACATGTAAATTTTAGATTCACCTGCATCTACCATTTTCGTGGCAAACTCGGCGGGAAGTAAATAAGCCATAATTAATCACCCTGATATATAAACTATTATTGAAATAACGTGCTTTTAAACCGCTTTATCTAACAAATAAATAAAAAAAAACGTCCACACCATTCCCTGTTTCCAAAGAAGGTTGTGGACGTCTTTATCCAATTCGATAGATTGTGATAGCCAGTTTATTACCTGACTCTTACTAACAGAATCTTTGCGAGATTAATGCCAATAACGTTTTGTTTTATAAAAAACCATGTAAATCAGTTTGTTATTAGGTATCTGGATTGTGTTGTTGTAGGGGAAGGTTATAAGATTTAATCCACTATGGTGCAAATCACACGCTGTTATGCACCGATTTGGTGGGTGTCTAGATAACTTCTTGTAGATAACATCTGCCTTACATTCACAAGAGTTTACAGCGCTTCTACCCCAGCAAGAAGTAAGCCCAGCAAGAACTAAGGCGCACGCGTGTTGTTTGGTAGCGTTAAGGATTTCTGCAGCTCAGAAAGGGCGCTTTTCATTATACGCTCCCGTTGCTGTCGGCTGTCGCTATTGTCGTTTTCGTCAGGCTGATAGCGTGCACGTTCGAATTCTTGAGTAATAGTATTAAACTGGCTCACGGCTTGTGCCGACATATGGGGTTTAACAAGATTAAAGTATGCCGAACTAGCCATGGTCTGTCTGTGTATCTTGGTGAAAATAGCAATTAATTCGGCGGCTTTTAGATAGATTTGTTGATATTTAGGCATTGTCGATTTTTTTCTAAGAGGGAAGAATAATACCAGCAGAAAAATACTCACTATCGCCAGTACACTCAGAAAAAAGAACGTCATTTTTTGAGAGGTCAAATCGCCAAGGAGCTTTTTTAATAAATCAGTTTGCGTTTGATTATCAAAACCTAACACAATGCGGCTCCACTGATAATCAAGTTGGCGAAACCAGCCGCGAATGGATAAAAACAACTCAGCAGAACTTAAATCGTTAAATATTCCCTCGCTACGAGTTTCGTTAAAATCGGCTAACGCTTGTTCTAACCCAAAGGTAATACGTGATGGTGCCACCACACTGGTAGGATCGTACGACACCCAAACGCCGTCTATTAACGCTTCTACCCAAGCATGGGCATCGTATTGGCGAACTTGTACTACGTTATCACTTAATAATTCGCCACCTTGATAGCCTGTCACCATTCGAGCAGGAATGCCCGCAACCCGAAGTGCAAAAACCATGGCGCTGGCATAGTGAGCACAAAACCCCGTCTTTGCTTCAAACATAAAGGTGTCGATGGGCGAGTTCGGCATAGCGTTAGGTTGTAAGGTGTAACTAAATCCGCTGGTTCTAAAGTGACGAAGAATATCATCGGCAATACTTCGCTCACTTTGGGCATTTGCTTTTAGCTGCTTTGCCCACGCTTGAGTACGTACGTTACTGTTTTCTGGGTAGTGAATATTAAGCTGATAATCAAAGTCATATATCTCACTAATAAGTGGGGTATCAGGGAAGTAAGTTAAATAGAATGCACGTTTGCCAACAATTGGACGTGCTGCCCGTAATGCATAATTAAACTGACGGCGCATCTCTGGATTGTCTAAAGCTGTGTTTTCAGCCGACACATCAAGAGTATACAACCAGCGTTGGTTACTGGGTTCTACAATCAATTGATAGTTTTCAGAAGATATCAGTGGTTGTGAGGGAGAGGAAGCCGGTGAGGGAGCCGCAACATTTCGTCCCATGGCTTTAAGTTGTGCTTCAGCTTGCTTTCGTCTTGGGCTAATTGTCCACGTTTTTCCGTCAAAGGCTTCCATTGTCATCGCGCGCCAATATCGCTGTTCGGCCAATGGTGGGCTTTGCTCAAAGGTGGCGGTGAACGCTAAATCGGACGATCTCGCCAACGAGGCAATGTCCCCTGGCGTGACCGACTCTGATAAACCCGTCTCATTCGACTTTGATGTTGGCATTTGCCACAGAGGCGGAAACTGCGGGATTACTACAAATAACAGCGCTGCCAAGGGAAATGCTTGTAGTAGTATTATCGTCGATTTACGCATAGACACTCTAAAGCTTCTAGCGGGGGCATATACCAATGATAAGGCAGTAAACAAAAGAACAATAATGGCGACGTAGCCTAACCACGCTTCTATACCTAACGCAAATATAAAACCGCACCCTACAAGAAATATGCAGGAGCAGAAAAGCTGCAAGAAATCTCTTGTTCTTGAGAGCAGCATAAGCTTGAGCGAGCAGGCGATTACTAATAGATTAATCATGCTGTTGAGCAAACCAATAGAAAGGCCGAACCACCCTAGGGCTATTAAGGCCAGTACGGCCAACAAATTGACGGTGCGACTGCTTGGGTTATATTCTTGCCACCCAAAATACAACGCGGTTTGCATAATAACCGCGCATATGGCGAGTAATACCACCCACGTTAGCAGTGGGGTAAGCAAACTGAACGTTAATACGATAAAGCAGGTGGCTAGCAGCATATTGGCTTTATTGTTCATTGAATCAGACCTTGCGCCGCGCTGATATTCGCCCCTGAAGATGAGGCTTTACCGGAAAATTTGGCCGAAGTGACAGTAAAAGGTGTATTGGGGTAAGTCGCCAGTGCCCTCAGACATTGGTGCATGTGCGTAATAGAATTATTGGGCGTAAAGGTCGTACTACCTAATTTTAAACCATAATGTATGCCTTGCGATTGCATTGACACTATTTTTTGGGTTAATGCACTTAACCCTTCTTCTAGCGGAGTGTTAGTCGGTAAGCTTAAATATACGTCTTCACCTTTTTGTTCGCTAAATTGCTTTACCACCCAATTTCCTGTTTTAGCGACCTGCTTCCACGCTACCCGGTTTAACGGCTCGCCTTCAATAAAGTCGGTAAGCGCAAAGAAGTCCTCATTACCTTGTCGCTCATCCTCTATACCTCCGGTGGTGTCTTGAGTGCTGTGAGCCATTTCACCAAGTTTCCCAACTTTAGGCTCTGGGTACACCATGACCTGCACGTCGAAATCTAGGTGAGTCCAACAATGATACAAACCGAAGGGGTAGGCGCTTTTTAAGGTAATTCGGGGAAGTTTGTGTTCGCCTCTAGCGTGAAGTAAGACAGGAATAGTCAGTCGTTGTTCTCGATTGCCAATATCAAAGGTGATAGTGCTCGTATCTTTAAGCCTCGGCAGCTGAAGCCACTGCACCTGTAACAAGCCTTCCGGTGTAGTTTTATAGTCGGAGTGTTTGACCCGATTGAGGGTGAGGTGTGCTGACGTGTTAGCAAAGATGGTTTTTGGAGGTGATACGCTAAGGGCAATAGCCGCAAAATTTTGATAGCTGTAAAACAAGGTAAGTAACATTACGCTAAGTAACAAATAGCTTAATAACAACATAAGGTTGTTTTGATAGTTTGTGCCTAATAGAAACAAGCACATACACATCACGATAAATCCCCAGCCAAAACGGCTCGGTAAAATAAACACCGAGCGCATATTCAAAGCATGTGAAGGATGTGGCGGAATACGTTTGTCTAGCCAAGCAAGCAAAGACTTGTGTAGTACTTTTTTAAACATGGATTACGCCGCCAGCGGATCGATACTATCCAGTAAATGCTGACTTAGCGAGGTGCCTGTATGTTCAGGGGTACTTGCACTAAGCCTATGCTCAGTAACGGCAACGAATATAGCTTGCACGTCATCTGGAGTAACAAACGTTCTATCGTGCATAAAAGCCCAAGCTTTAGCGGCCTGCAACAAAGCTCTGCTAGCGCGAGGTGATAATGGGGTAGGGTAGCGCCCTTCTGCGCGGCTCTCTGTAACTAGTCGCAATATATAATTAATCACATCATCACTAGCGTGCACATGGGGAACCGCGTCTTGCATAGTAATTAAGTCGATCTGCGATAAACACGAGGCTATCTGCTGCTGAACGTCGGTTGATTGCTTCAGCATGGCTTTTTCAGCTTCCCAATTGGGAAAGCCCAATGATATACGCATAAAAAAGCGGTCTAGTTGTGACTCAGGTAGCGGATAGGTGCCAGATTGATAACCAGGATTTTGGGTGCCGATAACAAAAAAGGGAGAAGGTAAAGCATGGGTGGTGCCATCAATACTCACTTGTCGCTCTTCCATCGCCTCTAACAAGGCACTTTGCGTTTTAGGGCTTGCTCGGTTTAGCTCGTCGGCTAGAACAACTTGGCTAAAAATGGGGCCATGCCTAAATTGAAATTCACCATTGTGACTTTGATAAACATTAACACCTAGCATGTCTGATGGGAGTAAATCTGACGTAAATTGAATACGCGAATATTGAAGACCGAATACGTGGGAAAGTGCGTGGGAAAGCGTGGTTTTACCCATACCAGGTAAATCTTCAATAAGGAGATGACCATGGGCTAGCAAACACGTCATCGCAAGTTTTAACTGTTCCGATTTGCCAATAATCTTCTGACTTAGCGCGTCATGCACTAATTGAATCTCTTTTCGCATGATAAAACGTGACCTTTTAATCCCCTTCTATATTGATAGTAGCAACTAAAGTGCTGAAATAGCAGTTGGCAGCCATACAAAGGTATGAGCATGGTTATTTAACACATTGAAAGCAGCATTTTATTGCTGGTTGTAACGAATTTAGGGTTAGGTTAGAAATAGTGCTGCGCTGTGCGTATCGGTTGTCTATAATGGGGCATCTTGTTAAGGAAGTAGTTATGAAAAGCATTGAAATAGATGATGATTTGTATGCCTTTATCGCCAGCCAAACAAAACATATAGGCGAGAGCGCATCAGAAATTTTACGTAGGCTTTTATTGCCTGAAGATGGTGAAATAAAGGGTGCAAGCAACGCCTCTCTACCTGATGAGTCAGTACAATCGACGAAAGTACCGGTTGCTGCTACCACTACAGCTAACGCCTCGGCGCAAAAGGCAGAAGCGAAACCAGTCACTAAACCGGTGGCCAAAGCGGCGCCTAAAGCAACCGTTGCCAAAGCGCCAGTGACGAAATCACCCGCTGCAAAGTCAACAACTGCAGCCAAAGCGCCTGTTAAAAAAGACGTAGTGGCGCCAGTGGTGACTGAAATAGAAAATCACAATAAAGATGATATTGTGAGTATGGTATCTCAAGATGCGTTATCGACCTTTACCAAACGTGTCGACCAGTTCTTATTTATTCTAAGTGCTGCGCACAAGTTAAATAGCGATACCTTTGAAAATGTTAAATCGATTATTGGTAAAAATCGTACCTATTTTGCTACAAGCAAAGAGGCGTTGTTAGAAAATGGCAGTAGTACTAATCCGAAAGCCATTCCCAATAGCCCATTCTGGGTGGTCACAAACAACAATACCGCGAAGAAAGTAAACATGCTGGAACAAGTTTTGCGTACATTAGGGTATCAGCCCGATGTCGTCGAAACGGTAGTAAGTCGATTCGCCCCAGAGGGCAAATAAACGCTTAACTTAAAATAAGGACTTTTCATGGCTTTACATCCGCAGGCTGGTAAGCCAGCTGCACCTGAACAACTGATTAATGTGGCACAACTTGTTAGCCAGTATTACAGCTACAAACCAGACGCCGCTGCCCCAACTGAAGCAGTAAGTTTTGGTACTTCAGGGCACAGAGGATCGGCGTCGAACTATACTTTTACCGATACCCATATTAGTGCAATCTGCCAAGCACTGGTTGAATATCGTGAAGCAGAAGGTATTACCGGGCCGCTATTTATAGGTAAAGACACCCATGCATTGTCTGAACCTGCCATGATCACCGCCATCGAAGTACTCAGTGCCAACGGTGTTGATGTGGTAATTCAACGAAGCGACAACGAAAGCTTAGGTTATACCCCGACGCCGGTAATTTCCCGTACTATCATTCGTTATAACCGGGAAAACGCGGCGAAGTCTGACGGGGTAGTCATAACCCCCTCACACAACCCACCCGAAGATGGTGGGTTCAAATATAACCCTCCTCATGGCGGCCCAGCTGATAGCGACGTTACGACCAAAATTCAAAATCGTGCGAACGCGCTTATTGCCGAAGGCAATAAAGACGTTAAACGCATCGATATCCGTTCCGTAAGAGCCCAGAAGTTAGTGCGCGAAGAAGATTTTATGGAACCTTATATTGATGACCTAGCTCAGGTTATTGATATGCAGGCTATCGCAAAAGCGGGCTTGAAACTCGGTACTGACCCCCTTGGCGGTGCAGGTATAGGTTATTGGTCTCGTATTGCGGATAAATATGGATTAGACATCACGGTTGTAAACCCTGCTGTCGACCCTCAGTTTGGATTCATGCGCCGCGATAAAGACGGCAAGTTACGCATGGACTGTTCAAGTGCTTTCGCCATGGCGGGCTTAATCGAATTAAAAGATGATTTTGACCTTGCATGGGGCAACGACCCAGATTTCGATCGCCACGGTATCGTATGCAAAAGTGCTGGCTTAATGAACCCCAATCATTATCTTGCGGTGGCTATTAAGTATTTGTATACCCACAGAGCACAATGGCCAGCTTCGCTAAAAATTGGCAAAACACTGGTTTCAAGCAGCATGATTGATCGCGTAGCGAATAGCTTAGACAAACCCCTTGCTGAAATGCCAGTAGGCTTCAAATGGTTTGTAGATGGTTTATCTAACAGTGAAATTGGTTTTGCAGGTGAAGAAAGTGCCGGAGGTATCTTCTTACAACGTAATGGTGAAACTTGGGCTACCGATAAAGACGGTTTTATCCTGTGTTTGTTAGCTGCTGAAATTCTTGCGGTGACTAAGAAAGATCCAGGTGAACACTATCAGGCATTAACTGAGCAATTTTCATCGCCGGTTTATAACCGTGTAGATGTGGCCGCTACCTTAGAGCAAAAGCAGAAGTTATCTGCTATGGATGCTTCGGTAGTAACCAGCGATACCCTAGCTGGTGAGCCCATTACTGCCGTGCAAACCCACGCCCCAGGTAACAATGCCGCTATTGGTGGTGTAAAGGTTTCTACAGAAAATGGTTGGTTTGCAGCACGTCCATCAGGGACTGAACAAATCTACAAAATTTATGCAGAAAGCTTTAAAGGTGAAACTCACTTACAAGAATTAATTCAAGAAGCGGAAGCCTTAGTAGGTAAAATTATCAAATAAGGTCAAAAAACAACCTTCCCAAGCTTTTTATTGTTAATGTAGTGTTAAAGGCTGGGTGAATGCATACGTTTTCATCCGGTTTTTTGTTATTTTAACAAAATTATCACAACATAATCGTTTAAGCACTGCTATATTGCTCTCATATCGTTGATTTTTTCTGTAATTAAATTACACATTGAGTGTGCCTTAGTACACATCAACCAGAGTGAGACGCAAAATGAACGCAAAAGCTGCCAAAACGCAACCCTCTTCACCGCTAGACAAGGCTGAATTTAAAGCTGCTATTGTTAAGCACCTTCACTGTACGCTAGGTACGGATGAAAATAAGGCCAACAACCACGCATGGTGGAAAGCCACCTGTGCAGCCATTCAGGCTCAGGTACTAGAAGGCCTTCGTAAAACGCAAAAAAGTCACTACTTCAATGATACTCGTGCAGTGCATTATTTTTCTGCAGAATTCCTAATGGGTCGTTTGCTATCAAATAACCTTCAAAACTTAGGCTTATTTGATGTTGCCAGTGGCGCATTAAAAGAACTCGGTGTTGAAATTACCGACATCATGGAAGAAGAGCCAGACATGGCACTAGGTAACGGCGGGTTAGGGCGCTTAGCTGCGTGCTTTATCGACTCACTTGCTACGATGGAATTGCCTGCCATTGGTTATGGTATTCATTATGAGCATGGTCTTTTCCGTCAAGAAATTAAGAGTGGTGCGCAGATAGAACGCCCTGATAGCTGGCGCGATTACGGTAACCCTTGGGAAATTTGCCGCCCAGAGTCAATTCAAGAAGTGCCTTTATTTGGTTATGTAGAAACTAAGTATGGCGAAAGCGGTCGTATTCAAAAAGAATGGCACCCTGGTTCTATTGTAAAAGGGATCCCATGGGATATTCCTGTCGTAGGCTATGAAGGCAAAACCGTAAACGTGTTGCGTTTATGGCAGTCAGATTCCTCTGATTACTTCAATTGGGATGTATTTAACGCCGGTGGTTACGTAGATGCACAGCGTGAAAACGTACAGGCAGAGACCATTTCAAAGGTACTTTATCCGAACGATGAAACTGAAGCGGGTAAAGAGCTTCGTTTAATTCAGCAGTATTTCTTCTGCTCATGTTCATTAAAAGACATCATTCGCCGTTACAAACGTGCCCATGGTGATGACTGGAGCCGCTTTGCTGATCAGGTTGTTATCCAATTAAATGATACACACCCAGCCATCGCCATCCCTGAACTTATGCGTATATTAGTTGACCGCGCAGAATTAGATTGGGATCAAGCATGGGGGATCAGCACGAAAGTATTTGCTTATACCAACCACACATTATTACCTGAAGCCCTAGAAAAGTGGCCTGCACGTATGATTGAAAAAATCCTACCGCGGCATTTGGAAATCATCTATGAAATTAACCATAGATTCATGGCTGAAGTAGATAAGAAGTGGCCAAGCGACAACCGCATTAAAGCGAAGCTTTCTATTATTGAAGAAGGCAACGAGAAGATGGTACGTATGGGCCATTTATCGGTCATTGGTTCGTTTGCTGTTAACGGCGTAGCCGAAATGCACTCTCGCTTGGTGAAGTCTGATTTGTTCCCAGAGTTTGATGCACTATGGCCTGATAAATTAACGAACGTAACGAATGGCATAACGCCGCGTCGTTGGTTAAAAGCGTGTAACCCAGAACTTTCTAAATTAATTGATAAGAAAATTGGTTCAGATTGGCCAAAAGATTTATACAAACTTGAAGCGCTAGAAAAGTACGCCGATAACAAAACGTTCCAAAAGCAATTCATGCAAGTGAAGCTTAACAACAAGCAGTTGCTGGCTGATGAAATTCGAGCATCGTTAGACATTGAAGTAGATGTAAACGCTATTTTCGATGTGCAAATTAAACGCCTTCACGAATACAAGCGTCAACACTTGAATTTGCTTCATATAATGGCTTTGTATCGTCGACTGCTTGAAAATCCTGATTACGATATGGTGCCTCGTGTATTCATTTTCGGCGCGAAAGCAGCACCGGGTTACAAGTTAGCGAAAGATATTATTTACGCCATCAATAAAGTGGCTGATAAAATCAATAATGACCCGCGTGTTAACAACAAAATTAAAGTGGTGTTCTTGCCGAACTACCGCGTGTCTCTTGCTGAGAAAATGATCCCTGCATCAGATGTTTCTGAGCAAATTAGTACCGCAGGAAAAGAGGCGTCTGGAACTGGTAACATGAAGTTGGCACTTAACGGCGCTATTACCGTAGGTACGCTTGATGGTGCTAACGTAGAGATTGCTGAAGAAGTGGGCGATGACAACATCTTTATCTTTGGCTTAACGGTTGAAGAAGTTCACGAACTGAAGGATAAAGGCTACAAGCCTTACGATTACTACTACCGCGACCCTGAAATTAAAGCCGTTCTTGATTGGCTAGAAACCGATTACTTCACGCCGGGTAAACCAGGTGCGCTAGTGTCGATTAAGCAAAGCTTGTTAGATCATGGTGATCAATACATGGTATTAGCTGATTTCCGTAGCTATTGCGATGCGCAAATCGCCATTGATGAGGCGTACCGCGACAAAGCACGTTGGGCTAAGATGGCGATTATCAATACCGCTAAAATGGGTAAGTTTACCTCAGACCGTTCAATCAAAGATTACGTAGAACGTATTTGGAAACTTTCACCGTGTAAGATCGAAAGCTAGTCTCAACGACTCTCAAAAAAAAAGCCCGGGAATGCTATGCTTTCCGGGCTTTTTGTTGTGACCTTTTTACCCGCTTAAACCAAAAATAAATTAAAAATCAATACATAGCGGAATCATAAGAGAAAAGTCTACGATATATAATTGTGTATCGATTTATATACTAATTGCGAGTTGCTCTAAGTATTAAGTCGTGTTGAACTACCGTTTGCTTATTTTTAGCACCTAGCCGCCGTTTAGTGCAAGGAAACCGTCATGAGCCAACATCATAAGTCGCTGGCTACACTTCCCAATCGATTTGCATTTATCGACACAGTGTCGAAGTGTGGTGTATTGCATCCGTCGTTATCATTAATGTTGGTAGATGTGGTCCGTTTCTCAGATGTAACCACCAGTTTAGGTATTAATATTGGTGACAGGTTTCTGCTAGAAATTGCTAACCGCATTCAATCTCTGTTTGGTGTTGATATCCGCCTTGGCAGAATAAGTGGTGATGTATTTGGTATAGCGTTTCCCGGTACGCGAAGTTCAAGCCAAATGCGCGACATGTTCGAACGGCTTGTCGAGCATTTCAAAACCCCTATGCATCACGATGGTCATGCGTTCATTGCCGATTTTAATGTAGGTGTAGTGACATCAGATAGTCAGGCGTTTGAAATTACCGCTTTTGTGTCTCGTGGTGAAGCGGCACTAAAGCAAGCGAAAGAAAATAAGTACGAAAATTTCTTCCTCTATAATATGCAAGATAAAACGGACACTGGTCGGAGTCTTGCCTTAAAAGCTGATTTGAAACGCGCCTTATCGCAAAATGAATTAGAGCTCTACTTTCAACCCAAAGTTAACTTGCAAACCCTTGAAGTTATCGGTGCTGAGTGCTTACTTCGCTGGAATCACCCGTTAGACGGCGTGTTATTTCCTGGCCCGCTTATCGAAGCGGCAGAATCCTATAATATGATGAATGAACTGGGCTATTGGACATTAGAGCAAGCGTTTAGAAGTTTAGTTGATTTTGATATCCACCGTTTATCGCTCACCTTGTCGGTTAATATATCGCCTACTCAATTGTATGATAACCACCTTATCCCTTCCTTGAAGATGCTCAGTAAGTCTTATTCCATGCCGCTTACCCGTATAGAGTTGGAATTAACAGAAGACGTTGCATTGTCCAACTCACTGATGGTGAAAAAGCAACTGGATGAATTGCGGGCCTTAGGGGTAGCTATTTCGGTGGATGACTTCGGCAAGGGCTATTCAAACCTAGCTTATATTCGAGATCTTGATTTAAGCGCGCTTAAAATAGACAAAACCTTTGTTATAGAACTCGCTAAACATCCTGTTAATCGCGCTATTATCGAGGCTGCCAAAATCATCGGTAAAGCGAAGAACTGCGATGTGATTGCCGAGGGTGTAGAAACCATTGCTCAACTGCACATTCTTCGAGAAGTGGGGGTAACCATAGGGCAGGGCTACTTGTTTTCAAAAGCCATTCCTTTAAATGACTTTATTGGTCTAGCTCAGCAAGAAATTATCGTCGGTAACTCTCCTTTACGTGCGTAAATAAAATCCCCCCAGTTTGCAAGTGGCAATACGTGCATTCGCTTGGCTGAATCGCTAAACTAGCGCTATTCAAGCTACTATTGGTTTTTGTATGCAACAACTTATCGCGCAAGGAAATTTTCTTTCTTTGTCTAGAACTCAACCAGAGTTATTTACCTCTTCGATTCAATTTACGTTAGACAATGGTACTGACGTTACTATTACTGCACCCGGAATTATCGCCTTCACGCCCGTTGCGAAAACGTCTATTAATAAGCATGTTGTGATATCTAGCGGCGTTCATGGAAATGAAACGGCCCCCATCGAAATATGCGACGAGCTGGTACAGCATATTCTTACTAACAAGCTCGAGCTTAGCCATCGCGTACTTTTTCTATTTGGCAACTTACCCGCCATGGATATTGCCGAAAGATTTGTAGAAGAAAACATGAACCGGTTGTTTAATGGTGCTCACTCCAAAGGGGAAGGGTGCAACAACAGTGAGCGCAAACGGGCTAAAGTACTGGAAGACGCGATAACAGCATTTTTCTCTGTGGCACTTCCTGGTGATGAGAAATACCACTACGATTTACATACAGCTATTCGTGAGTCTAAAAATGAAAAGTTTGCGGTATACCCGTATTTACATGGTAAAGCGCACAGCAAAAGCCAGCTTGGATTTTTAGCCGCGTGTGGTATTCAAACCATATTGCTGTCTGAGTCAGCGACCACAACGTTTAGCTACTCTTCTTCAGTGCAGCACCAAGCGCATGCCTTTACCGTCGAACTGGGTAAAGTGCAACCGTTTGGTCAAAACGACATGAGCCGGTTCGAAGCGGCGAAACAATCAATTACTGCTCTTATTTGTGAAGATGATTTTAGACCTGACGTTGATATAGACTCGTTAGATATTTATCGCGTGAATCAAGTCATTAATCGCCATCAAAACGATTTCACGTTGCATTTCGATGACGACACACCTAATTTTACCGATTATGCTAAAGGCACGGTATTGGCGACCGAAACCGGTGCTACCTATACTGCGCAGCAAGACGGCGAAGCGATAGTGTTTCCTAATGCGAATGTGGCAATAGGGCAGCGCGCTTTATTAACGGTTGTACCTACAAAGCTGGAGAAACTCAGTGTTTAAGTTAGATGCAAGGCTAGAGGCTGATACGTTCTTTATCCACGATTTACCCCTTTGTCGGGTTTTACTGATGAATGATAGTCAGTTTCCATGGCTGATATTGGTGCCTCGTGTAGATGGGGTAACTGAAATCATTGAGTTGTCAGATGTCCAACAACAACAGTTTTTAAGTGAGTCGGCACAGGTGAGCCGTTTACTGCAATCGCAATTTTCACCCGATAAATTAAACGTAGCGGCACTGGGTAATGTGGTGAGTCAGTTGCATATTCACCATGTTGCAAGGTATAAAAGTGATATCGCATGGCCAAAGCCAATTTGGGGCGCGCAAGCCGTTGTGGCTTACCCTGAAGACAAAGCGACCGAATTGGTAGACGTGCTGAAGCAGGCATTATCTTAATAGGCTAGGATAACCAGGTGCTATGTGATTAGCACTTCAACAAGATATCTAATGGTCTACTATAAGGCCAAAATAATAAACCAAATTTTTATAACTACTCAGCAAGGAGCAACCCATGATAATTTCAACTACGCCTACTTTGGAAGGCCAAAAAATTGAAGCCTACTATGGCATTGTAGTTGGCGAAGCCGTAATGGGCGCTAACATAGTAAAAGATTTATTTGCCTCTATTCGTGACATTGTAGGTGGCCGTTCTGGTTCATATGAAGAAGAGTTAACGCGGGCAAGAAAACTAGCGTTTACAGAACTTGAGCACGAGGCGCGTAGCATGGGTGCTAACGCAGTTGTGGGGATAGATCTTGACTACCAAGTTATTGGTGACAAAGGCAGTATGTTGATGGTGAGCATTAGCGGTACTGCTGTAAAAACGTCGCCGCTTTAAAAAATAGCAGGCGGGCGGGGTCAGATTTACGCCCAGATTTGAGCAATTTTAATGTGGGGCGCTTAATATAGGGCGACTGTTTTACCAGTCGTCCTCTTCATCTTCAAACCCATTTTTCTTTTGCTTATCATCGTTCTTTTTAAGCGGTGTTGGGAATTTAAATTTAGCGCTGTATTTTAACAGTGTAATATTGCCAATCACCACGCCCAATACAATAACGATAATAATGACAACCCAAAGCGTATCCATCACTGTCTCCATTAAAGCTTTTTAGTTGTGAGAGCTTACCTAACCCAACTCACGCCACGATTTAACACGTAGCGATAGTAAATTTCATCAATATGCTCAAGCACAACAGCCTTACCTTCAATGCTACTGAGTTCAACGGCAGTAGTCAGTTCAGCCAGCGAAAGCGCTTGTTCAAACTCAGTGGCAACAGCCCGATGGCTTAGGTGCCAAAGCTCACATGCTACGCCACCTTTATTTTCGCTAAATGGGCGAAAGAATCCAAAGGTGCTCATATTCGCTTCAAGCCATGTAGCTAACGAGAAACAAGGCCCACCTTTACGATATTCGCTATCAACCAACGAAAACTTACCGCCCCATTGTTCAACCGCGTGCTTGTCATAAACATCAAAGTCACTTCCCCAATGGTGTCGACTACCGCCAGGTAACGCTGACCACATCAGTATTGCATGCAGTTTTTCTACGTCTGATAACGTATTCGGGTTTAATGTAGTGCCCTCGTTATCTAACAGCGCCGATTCGCCACGCCATTTTCTATTCCAAATAGCACACTGTTTGTCAAAGTGACGAAAGCTGCTTACTAAGCATAAATCTATACCGTCATTATGGGCGGCTTTTTGCATATTAACAAAAGCGGCTAGCACGTTAGCATGCAGGAAGTGTCCATTTCCTGCATCAACAAGGTGAGGATTATCTTGCCCTAACCAGGTAGCGGGGTTCATGCGAGTAGATTTACCAAAATACCGTAATACATGTCGCTTAATGCCTCTAAATCACTCATTTTCACGCATTCATCTATTTTATGAATAGTGGCATTTACTGGTCCTAGCTCAATAACTTGTGCGCCAGTCGGCGCAATAAATCGCCCATCAGATGTGCCGCCTGCGGTAGATAAAATGGTGGGCTTGCCACGTACATCAGCAATTGCTTTTTCCGTAGCCGTTAACAACGGGCCTGAGTCGGTCAAAAAAGGCTGTCCGTTAAACGTCCACTTTATGTCGTAATCAAGTTCGTGTTTATCCAAGATAGTCGTAACACGCTTGATCAGTTCTTGATCTGTCACTTCGGTTGAAAACCGGAAGTTAAAGCACACATGAAGTTCCCCAGGGATCACATTGCCTGCACCGGTACCGCCATTAATATTTGAAATTTGGAAGCTGGTGGGCGGGAAAAACTCGTTACCATTATCCCAATGAGATTGTGCCAATTCAGTTAATGCTGGTGTGGCACAATGAACGGGGTTTTTTGCTAAATGGGGGTAAGCAACGTGGCCTTGAATGCCCTTAACCGTAAGGTCTCCGGTGAGCGAGCCTCGTCGACCATTTTTAACAATATCGCCCACTTCATCGGTAGAGGATGGTTCGCCAACCACACACCAGGTAATTTTTTCATTTCGCGCTTCAAGGGTATCAATGACACGAGTAGTACCATTAATAAATGGGCCTTCTTCGTCACTGGTAATAAGATACGCAATACTGCCTTTGTGATCAGGATAATCAGCCACAAATTTACGCGTTGCCACTAACATTGCGGCCAAACTGCCTTTCATGTCGGCAGCACCACGGCCATGTAGATACCCGTCTACTTCAGTAGCCGTAAAAGGCGGGGTTTTCCATGCGCTTTCTGGCCCACTAGGTACCACATCGGTGTGACCAGCAAAGCAAAAAACAGGGCCTTCGGTACCACGGCGAGACCAAAGGTTGGTGGTATCGTCAAACACCATGGTTTCGTTGTTAAACCCAAAGGTACCTAAGAAGTCTTTCATGGCTTCTTGGCAGCCTTCATCTTCTGGGGTTACCGAACGCCTGTTCATCAAGTTTTTGGCGATGTCTATTACGTTATCGTTTAACAAAATATTTCCTCATACTGCGCAGGCTTAAAGCCAATATGAAACGTACCACTATGATTTAAAATAGGGCGCTTCACCATCGCAGGGTGTTCAAGTAACAAGGCTAACGCTTTCTCGCGGGTGATATCTGTTTTATCACTGTCTTCAAGTTGGCGAAAAGTAGTACCACGTTTGTTCAACATCACTTCATAACCAAGGTTGGCTTCAGCTTCGGCAAGAAAATCAGCGTCTATGCCGTCTTTTCTATAATCGTGAAAAGTAAATTCGATGTTGTTCTCGGTAAGCCATTTCTTCGCTTTTTTAATCGTGTCGCAATTTGCGATGCCATACATTGTTGTACTCAAAAGGATACTCCCTTACAGCGTGAAGTTAGTGTAAGTGCATAATAAGCTGGTTATTATGTATTTTCAAAAAGGGTTCGAATTTGCCTATATATACAGGGTTATAAACGTGTCGCTATACGCATCAACAAATTTTTGATGCGTAGGTAGCACGCCTAATAGGGCTGTGGCATTTAGTAAGGTCATTATACAAATATTTTCCACGCCTTGTTGTTTTAGCCACGCAGAATTTACACTAAATAACATGGCGCCTGCTTTTATCTTCTCGCCTCGTTTCAACTGTGTTAAAAACTGAGCCCCATGCAACATCTGGGTGTATAAACCATATTTGATTCGACATTTAAGCCCAAAAGAAGATTTAATTTCTATTGAGTAGTCTAGGGGATCTATTTTCACTACTGTTGCATTAAACGGGGAGACCACTTTACTGGAAGCGGTAACAAGCGCCATACCCGGCCCCCATGCCCCAGCGTTTATCAAGTCATCATTTACGTGTTGCAGTAAAATACAATGGCCCGAAACTGGTGCGGCGATAGGAATGGCTTTTTTAAAATTTTCAGGAGGCTCGGTTAGTTGCTTTTCTATCAACACTACTTACCCTCAAGTACCGTATAGCCTGCATTTTTTAATGCCTTTTTTGCATCAGCAAGTTTATTATCTTTCACAAGGAAAAAGTCGGTTTCGAACGTAGATACAACAAAGATAGAGACTTTTACTGCGGCAAGTACAGCACCAATCTGCGCCATAATACCCACCATAGATAAATGCAGCGGGCCGAGCAGTTCAAGTGCTCGCCAGCCTTCGTCAGAATCGAGTGAATCAACGTCTACGTTCGACGGGATAACGATAGACAGTTCATCTTCTGTTTTGCCCAAGAAAAAAAGCGGGCTTTGAAGTACATTTGAAGGAATTGCACTGTCGCCATCTAGGCTGTGGATCGTAAATTGTTGGGGAAGTACCGCGAGTGTTTGTTTTGGCATGAATAACCGGAAAAAAAGGTTTCAATCAAAGTATCCACATTAAAACACTATCTGTGGTTAAGTGCTACGTGTTATCCACTTAATCTGTGGATAAGTTTGTTGAGTAGTTTGGGGCTTTTGTTTAAGGTGTTGAAATTAAACAATAAAATAAACTGTACAAACAATAGCCAGTGGATAACATTTACCTATTCACAAGCATTTTCCACAGCCTCTGTCTATACATATTTGAAAATTGTTCTGCTTATTTTGCAATTTCTTGTCTTGACACAGCTCTCTTTTATCCAACGTAATAAACACGATCTCTGCGTGGTTTTTTATCAATGGCTGTGCAATTATCAATGAGTACTAAGCTTAAATACTGACTTGATAATTTAAAAATATTAAACCTCAAAAGGAGAATGAAATGAGCGACAGTTTATGGATGGATATTACCACCGATGACGCTGACGGCTTAGCTGACTTTTACGTCAATGTAATGGGCTGGAAAAAAGAAGCCTTCGACATGGGCGGCTATAATGATTATGTGATGATGAAAGAAGATGGCAGCCCTGCTGGCGGCATATGCAACAAGCGAGGCTGTAATAGTAGCATTCCTGGCGGTTGGGTGCCGTATTTCACGGTAGCCGAATTAGACTCAGCGTTAGCCGCTTCTAAAAGTGCTGGTGGGGAGCAAATAGGAGACATTCGCCACCATGGCACATCACGCTTTTGCATAATAAAAGACCCCTCAGGGGCGTGTTGTGCGCTTTATGAACAAGGCGAAGAGTCGTAAGGGTAATACAAGTTCATTGCAAGTACACGGCGAGGATAGAACATGGATACACATGGTGATGTCAGCTCGAAGCTAAGGGGGCTAACACCACTATGTGTAAATTTTTGAGCAAGCGTTAAGGTTATTATTTATTTAATACGCCACGATTTACCTGATCTCGCTCAATCGATTCAAATAACGCTTTAAAGTTACCTTCTCCAAACCCATCATCTTCTTTGCGTTGAATAAACTCGAAAAATACTGGGCCAAAAACGGTTTCTGAAAAAATTTGCAATAGCAAACGAGGAGACTCACCTTCAGTGGTACCGTCTAACAAAATGCCTCGTTGTTTGAATTCTCCAACAGGCTCACCGTGACCGGGCAAACGCTCTTCTAGCATGTCGTAATAAGTATCAGGAGGCGGGGTCATAAACTTCATCCCCTTCGCTTTAAGTTTATCTAAACAACTTACAAGGTCGTCACAAGCAAAGGCAATATGCTGGATACCTTCACCATTATATTGCATTAAAAATTCTTCAATTTGGCCGCCACCGCCTACCGCTTCTTCATTGAGAGGAATACGAATTTTGCCATCTGGTGCGGTCATGGCTTTAGAAAGTAAACCAGTGTACTCACCTTTAATGTCGAAGTAGCGAATTTCGCGGAAGTTAAATAACGATTCGTAGAACTTTGCCCAATGATTCATTCGCCCGCGATACACATTGTGAGTAAGGTGATCCAGCGTATGGAAACCACAACCTTCTGGGTGTCTATCTACCCCTTCAATCCACGTGAAATCGATATCATAAATAGTGTTTTCACCTTGATAGCGATCTATTAAATAAAGCATGGCACCACCGATACCTCTGATCGCAGGCAGTTTTAATTCCATAGGGCCCGTGTGGGTGTCCATAGGTTGAGCGCCGCGCTTTAGCACTTCAGAATACGCGTGCTGGGAGTCTTTAACGCGAAAGGCCATGCCACACGCTGAAGGGCCGTGTTCTTCGGCATAATAGGAAGCATGGCAATTTTTTTCATAGTTACTTAAAAGATTGATATCGCCTTGACGCCAAAGCTCCACATCTTTTGATTTGTGTCTGGCCACACGGGTGAACCCCATAGCTTCAAACATAGGCTCCAATAAACCCTTTTTAGGCGCGGTAAACTCTAAAAACTCAAAACCATCTAACCCTATTGGGTTTTCAAATACGTCTGCCATTTTCTTTCTCGCTTACTGAAGTCAGTGCCTTTGTACGAGTTGAATAGTTTTTGTTATTGAACTCATGCAAAGGCGGATATAAATAGAAGACTAGATTGTAATGTCGAGGTAAATATAAGGGCAATAGAGTGTTAAGACATGGCGCGAGCTGTTGTTACGTTTTAAGTGTAACGTTTAGTTTTCAGCTGTGTTAAAACGCAATTTCATCTCGTTTTTAATATTTTAAATATATGAATTTAAATGTTTTATTTTTATTTGTGCGCAACCGAGTAATGTTCATATATGAATACATACTAAGAAAATACCCACTATTTTGGTGCCTATATCTTACCGTCGAAATGCTTCGTTAATCCTTTCCAACAATCGATATAGTCTGTTTGGCGAAGAGAGGTACTAAGTGCAAACTCAGTTGGGGCGATAGGAAAGCGAGACTCAAACATAAACGCCAGTGTATTTTCGTATTTCTGTGGGGCTAATGCGGCATTCGAGGCAGCTTCAAATAAAGAAGCTTCGGGGCCATGAGGGGTAAAGCAATTATGTAAACTCATACCGCCAGGCGCAAAGCCTTTTTCTTTAGCATCATAACTACCCTCAATTAACCCCATAAATTCACTCATCACATTCCTATGAAAATAAGGCGGGCGGAAGGTGTTGTCAGCCACCATCCAGCGTGGGGGGAAAATGACAAAATCAACGTTGGCAGTGCCTTCAAGTTCAGAAGGCGAGGTCAGTACCGTAAATATGGAAGGGTCGGGGTGGTCAAAACTGACGGTATTGATCACGTTAAAACACTTAAGATCATATTTGTAAGGCGCTGAATTACCCACCCAAGCCACTACATCAAAGGGCGAATGCGGAAGCGGGGCTTGGTATAAATGGCCACAAAACTTGTTAATGATGACATGGGGCGTGTCTACATCTTCGAACCACGCAGTGGGGTACAAAAAGTCTCTTTGATTGGTAAACCCGTTTGCCCCTGCGGGTCCTCGTTCTGGTAAAACAAATGACTGCCCATAGTTTTCACAAATATACCCACGAATTGCGCCATCGATAGGGGCAACGCTAAAGCGAACCCCACGAGGGATCACCATAATTTCACCCGCGGTTAGGTGTAATTTGCCAAACTCAGTTTTCACTTCCATGTTTCCATGTTGTGGAACGAACAGCATCTCACCGTCGGATGAGTAAAATACCTTATTCCCCATAGACGAATTCGCACTGTAGCAGTGAATGCCCATACCGGTTTGCTGATTAGCGTCGCCGTTCGTGGCTATGGTCACTAAACCTTCAATAAAGTCTATGTTGCTACTCTCATCGGGAAGGGGGATAGGATCCCAACGCATTACATTTGGCGGGCACGGCGATTGCGTTTCAGGGCCAGTTTGAAGCTGTGTGTTTTTATAAGGTGAAAAATCACCCATGGCGACAGAGGGTCGTATTCGATAAGTCCAACTGCGTCTATTTTCGGCTCTGGGCGTTGTAAAAGCACTGGTGCTGAACTGCTCAGCGTAAAGTTTATAATTAACTTTCTGCGGGCTAAATTGCCCTTTGGGTAGTGCATTAGGCAAGGCTTCAGTTTCATGCTCATTATTAAAACCCGACAAATAAGTTAATTGATTCACCATACCCACCTTTTAAATACTACTGATGCTTAACGCTTCTATTTATGTAGCGTAAATATTAATAATAAGTAAATCAATTGCGTGGTGCCGATAGGGTTTTTGCGAAATGGTGATGTGTGATGATTTGTTTACACAGGTGGAAACTTCCTACATAAGCGCCCACTTATAGTACTGGTTTCATAAAGGTGATGGACGGCTCATTGATTTTACAGCTTTTACTGATAAATTAGACGCAAACATCATAGTAGAGACAACACGTGGCACCGCTAGAAATTTATGCCGGCAATGGGGCAATGAATACCATTAAGCAGCTAGGCTTTCACCCCGAAATATTTAGTTATTTTCTCGGCGCTTCAGGCGGTCCAAAATGGTTTTCACTTGCAGGGTTAGACAGAGTACTGTTTCCTGAGTGGTTTAGTCATGTCGCACATCAAATACATGTTATAGGGTCGTCTGCGGGTGCATTTAGGGCTATCTGTGCAGTTCAAGATGACCCGCTTGCAGCCATAAATCGGCTAGCCACTTCCTATTCAACCACCACTTATAGTGATAAACCAACGCCTGCGGAAATAACCCGCAAAGCAGAAGCTTTGGTAAAAGAAATGGTCAATAGCGAAGGCAAAAAAGAGGTGTTGGCCAACGAGCGATTTAAAGCACACATCTTCGTCGCCAAATGCCTAGGCGCGACTCGACGCGAGCATAAGTTTTCGCAGCTGTCTGGCCTTGCTATGAGTGCTGCTGCTAACGCGGTTACGCGGAAAAACCTGGGGCGTTATTACACCCGCTGTATTTTTTCGTCGCCTAATACTGAATTTTCAATTAAAGACCCGTATCAATTACCCACCGAGCATTACCAATTAAATAACGAAAATATCCATAACGCACTGCTTGCTTCCGGTGCTATTCCTGTTGTTCTAGAAGGAATACGAGATATTGCGGGTGCCCCGCAAGCTATGTATCGTGATGGTGGTATTGTTGACTATCATTTTGACCTAGAATTTGGCCCTGACAAAGGTTTAGTGTTATTTCCACACTTTTACCCTAAGCCCATTCCGGGGTGGTTCGATAAAGGGCTAAAGCGCCGTGTTGCACATAAAAACAGTTACGATAATGTGGTCATGCTTGTGCCTTCTGCCGAGTTCGTTGCAAGCCTGCCATATGGTAAAATTCCAGATCGAAAAGACTTCGAGCAACTCGATGCCACTACCCGTATTAAGTACTGGCAAACCGTATTGCAAGAAACCGATAGGTTAGGGGAGTACTTTATGAAAATTTCGAGTGATGGCAGCATTGTTGATAAAATCAAGCCGTTGCCATTTATGCAGCGCGAAAACGCTTAATTCGGTGTGAAAAGGCTCACTTTTTCAATAAATGGTGGCAAATCAATCAAACACACACCTTAAACACAAAATAAGCTTGCAGGACGCACTGCGCATCGCTATGATACGCGCCGTCCTTCAGGCAGTTCTGCCGAAGTATAGTTGCGACTATAGCTCAGTTGGTTAGAGCGCTACCTTGACATGGTAGAGGTCCCCTGTTCGAATCAGGGTAGTCGCACCACTTCTTAGATTCAATTTATTATCACCTGATTTCTACCGTTTTCTTTTGCCTGATAGAGCACATTATCGGCATGCTTAATTAACGTATCTAATGTTCTGTTCGATTTATTCCCAAGCGATACCCCAACGCTAAACGTCATGCTTAAATCTTCCTTAATGGCATCGATGTTGTTGCAGTACTTTTGATAAGTTGCAGCTAGCTGCTCAAACATCTGGTGAACTACAATTTCGTCCGACGAATGTAAAACGAATAACCATTCCTCGCCGCCGTAACGGCCAAAATCATCATGTTTAGACAGTGTCTCTTTTGCAGCATTGGCAAAAGCAATCAGCACTAAATCACCCACATCGTGTCCATATTCGTCATTAATTTTTTTAAAGTAATCTAAATCAACTATGGCGACCGTTATGTTTTGTTGCGCAAGTTTAGTGTTGGCAGTAGCCAGTATTCCCCGACGATTAAGACAGTTCGCCAGGTGATCGGTGGATGCCATACGATGATATTTTTTACGTTGGAGTGATTGTCTGTAAACTAAAATCAAGGCGACAAGAACTAAAATAAAAGCAATAGTAGTGCTTAAGCGCCATATAATTTTTTGCTGGTATTCCTCTTTAGCTTGAAGGTTACTAATATCTTTTTGGTATTCTAACTTACGGATTGTGTCTTCTTTTTCTTTTACTTCAAACTGTACTTGTAAGGCTTTAATGTTGCTTTCGCTGGTGGCCTCAAAGTGTTTTTTAGTATACAAAAGCTTTTTTTCTATGGCATCAAATGCATCATCAATGCGGTTTAGTTCTCGCTTCAATGTATAGCGTTCACTGAAAAAATCCGCTTTATAAATGCTTCGACTAAAATTATCTACAAGTGCAAAAACGTCGTCATTGACTTGCTCGGCTTTATCTAAATGGCCCTGTTTTATATAAATATTCGAAAGTAAAATCATAGACGCAAGATGCATATCATCAATGCCCGCGGTGCGAGCAAGTTCGATATTTTCTTTTGCTAATGATAAGGCTTTATCGTAATTGGCCTGAAGATATTGAATATTTGCAATTGAGTATTGGGCAAAAGCGAGCCCTTTATTCATATTAACGTCTTTAAAATAGGCTAAGGCTTTGTTTAGATAGACTAAGGCATTTTGTGAATCGCCAGTCTCAAGAAGTATATTACCCAAGCTCCAATACGCTTTTGCCGTAAAAAGCCCATCATTTGTTTTCTCGAATGTCTCTACCGCCTTTTTTGCGTAACTTACTGCTTTGTCCTCATCTTCCTCTAAGTACCCATAAGCATCTGCTATCTTTCTGTAAAAATAGCCTTGCGAAGGGAAGTCATCGCTTTTTATTGCTAATTCAAGGCCCTCTAACGCTGCACTTAGCGTTTTTCTCAACGCATCATTAGCCGTATAGTAATAAGCCAAAGCGCGAAAAATAATGATTTTTTCATTTAGTGAGTGTTGCGAGATTTGCGCTTCTAAGTTTTTAGAAAGATCTTTTGCTGGGGTGGGATCATCTATTCTGGCAAGAGCCTTTAGTTTAGTCTCTAAGAAAAGTAGATAAATATCTTTTCGCTTTACTAATTCGTTATCATTTAAATAGTGTGATAAATGAGCCATTAAATCGGCATATTTTTCCTCTCTAAAGAGGAGTTCAGAATAAAGCGCTGCTGCTTCTAAGTGAAGTTCCTCCCAGCCTTTTTCCTTGCTGACTTTAAAGGCACTTTCTAGTTTTTCTTTGTTGCGCAGGTAATCAAGTTTGTTTTGCCTAATGTCATTAATAACGCTGCGTGTACTTTCAAAATCGGGAACGCCTAAAAATGGGTTTGAAGCGCTTTCGGATGCAAGACTAGTTTGAGCCTCAGACATTTGAGTCAAGCATAAAAAAAGTAAGATCGCCAAAGCGTTAAGCCAACGCGCGTTAAATAACCCTTTATTCTGAAAATTTTTATCGATAATTATCACTTATAAACCAGTAGATATTAACTGCTCCTAGCACTATAGCATTAGCTGAAAAATTAATGGCTTATGCTTACAAAGTTATACTTACTCAATGGGTATAAATTGAACAGATATTGTTTGCATCATGGTTGTTAATTTACATACCTAGTTTGCTATCTGAACGCGATAAAAAAACAGGGTTATCTCTACTCATTAGTTATCACACCTATTTCTTTGTATCAAGGTGGCCAACTTTACCTTTGTCAAGAAACCTTCAATTTTATGTAAGCAATGTGTAATGGGCCAGTCATATAACGTCCTCACTATATTTGCCGCTAAGACCATTTTAGAGATGAAGGAAGCAGTCTCATCTCAACCTAACGATTATTAAAAGGATAGTTGATGAAAATTGAACGTTTACGCGATTTAAAATATTCGGCGCTAGCTTTAGCGGTAGCCTTTGGTATTTCTGCTTGTTCATTGGAAGGCGATGACGGTGAAGATGGTGTCGCGGGAGCAATTGGTGAGCAAGGCCCTGTTGGAGAACAAGGTGAACAGGGAGAGCAAGGCGATAAAGGTGAAGAAGGCGATACAGCGGGAACATTAACCCGTATTGCGACAGTTCCTTTAGGTGCAGAAGTTACCGGAATTTTCTTGACCGACGAAGGCGATCTTTTCTTCAACGTGCAACATCCATCAGGCACTAACTCAGTGACTAACGACGTTAATGCCATGCCTATTAATACAGGAACGGTAGGTGTGTTAGCCGGTGCTAACTTCAATAACTTACCTGTTACGCTGCCTAATTCACCTGTACCTGCTTCTGATGAAGAAAAAGAAGTGGTGGTTTCAGCTATTGGTCAATACCAAGTACTTGGTCAAACGGGCGACACTTTTGGTACTGAGTTACCTGAAGGGCTAGGCCACATCTATACACTAGATGGCGAAGAGCTGGTTTTAGAAAACGATATGCCAGATTTTAATGGGTTCATTTCTACCGATGCTGGCGAAGGCTACTTGTTCTCAAACTGGGAAGAACTTCCAGGTGGCATGAGCCGAATGAAAGTTGAAAAAGATGACTTTGGTATGTGGCAAGTCACCGAAGCCATGATGCTTGATTTCTCGCCAGTATGGGGCACAGCGGCCAACTGTTTTGGTTCAATGTCACCTTGGAATACTCCGCTAACCTCAGAAGAGTGGGTCGTTGATTCTTCGGTAGATTCAACTACATCGCCTAACTGGAATAATCCTGAAGCGGTAGCCACTGAAGCGCGCCTTGGTCGTATGTGGCAAATGACCGCACCAGATGCGTCAAACCCATATAATTATGGTTACATTGCCGAAGTGACCGAGCCGCTTGCAGATGAGCCAGTTATTGTTAAACACCTAGCAATGGGCCGTTACGAACATGAAAACTCGACAGTAATGCCTGATGGAAAAACCGTTTATCTGTCGCAAGATGATACCGGTGGTGTGCTGTTCAAATTTGTTGCTGATACAGCTGAAGACCTTTCAGCAGGTACGCTCTATGGCGCAAAATTAACTCAAGATATTGGCCAAAACGACCCAGCCACAACGGGCTTTGCGGTTGAGTGGGTTGAACTTGCCAGTGGCGACAACATGACTATTCGTGCGTGGGTTGATGAATACAATGGCATTGGCACTGATGACTATGTAGAAGGCCAAAGCTCTTACATTACGATGGCTGATGTAGAAGCGTGGGCAAATGGCGATGCTACTTACCCTACTGTTGAAGATGGCGGAAGCAGCCAAACGGCTGGCGAACCCATGGACGACCGTGTCGCATTCTTAGAATCACGAGCTGCTGCTCGCGCGAAAGGGGCCACTGCAGAATGGCGTAAGCTTGAAGGTATTTCAATTAACCTTAAACGCGTTGAAGAAGCCGTGGAAGGTACCGATACCATTGACGGTGAAGTGGTTGAGAATGCTTACCTCTATATCGGTATTGCCGATTTAGATAACACTATGGTTGATGATGAAGGTGATATTCAGCTTTCAGCTCGTGTTAAAGATTGTGGCGGTGTTTATCGTGCACGTCTTGAAGCTGGCTATGACATCACCCGCATCGAACCTGTTGTTATGGGCGGCACTTTCCGGTCAAGCCTAACTGGTGCAGAACGCTGTGACGTAGATCAGCTATCTCAACCTGACAACGTAGTTGTAATGAACGATGGTCGCATTTTAATTGGTGAAGACGGCTTCCAGGAAAACAATACGCTGTGGATGTACGAGCCAGCAGATAAGTAAGTTTTTCCTTTTAATTCATCCGGGCACATTTGTGCCCGGATTTTGTCGTTGTTACTATTATGAAAATACAAATTAGATCACTTCCTTTATTAACCGCGGCTATGCTGCCCTTATTATTTGCGTGTTCGCCTGCCGAGCAAGTTGAAGCCGTGCTAGCAGAAGAGACGAACATTTACCCTTATCAAGAGGGTGATGCCATTCCCGCGTTAGCCTACATAGCGCATAACGAAGTTTATAATCCTGAATCGGTTATCCCGCCTCAGTGCTATACCAAAACCCAAGGTGAAAATAACCCGTGTTATGCGTGTCATCAAAGTTATGATCGCGCCGAAAAGCGCCCTAATCAAATGGGCGACGGTACACTACAAGGGAATTACGAATTCTCAGATGTTGGGCTAACCAACAGCTGGAAAAATCTGTTTATAGATAGACGAGAATTAATCGCGGGCATAGAAGACGATGCCATTTTAAAATACATATCCCAAGATAACTATACTGCCGCCATCGAAGGCGATAGCACTATTCCAAGCTATATGCATATTAAAAACTTAAGTGCTGGTGCCGCTGCGTTTGATGAAGACGGTCTTGCGAAAGACAGTAGCGGGTGGGTGTCGTATAACTACAAACCTTTCCCCAGTACATTTTGGCCCACCAATGGCTCAACGGGCGATGCTATGATTCGCTTACCTAGTGCATTCCAACAGCACAAAGGGGAGTACAGCCGTGATGTCTATTTAGCGAATTTAACCCTGGTTGAAATGGCGCTCAAAGAAGTAGATGCCTTGCCAGTACTGGGCATTAATGAAAAAGTATTGGGTCTTGATATAAGCGGCGACAAAGCATTAAGTGAACGGGTGACAACCATGGTGCGCCGGCCTAACTATATTGGCGACGCGGCTGATATTGAGCTTGCACATATGTTGTTCCCAGAAGGCACAGAGTTTTTGCACACCGTACGCTATGTAGGGGTGGATGAGAACGGCGATATTTACAACGCTGAGCGCATGAAAGAAGTACGCTATATGCAAAAGCACCGTTTTCGAAGCCGGGAAAGTTTAGCTTCAGCTTATTATGCAGAAGCCAAAGACAAGCACTTTGAAAACCTACCGCAAACTCGCTATTTAGGTGAGCAGGGCATTGAAAACGGTTTTGGCTGGACCATTAATGGCTTTATTGAAAATGAGCAAGGTGAATTGCGCGCTCAGCATGATCAAGAGCTCGCGTTTTGTAATGGATGCCATAAAACCGTAGGCTCTACATTCGATCAAACCTTCTCTTTTGCGCGCAAAGTGCCAGGCAGCAATGGCTGGGGGTATATCAACCTGCATGCCATGGAAGATGTACCTAACATTAATGAAGAGCAAGGTGAATTTCTTACTTACATGCAGCGTGTAGGTGGGGGCGACGAATTTCGCCAAAATGGCGAGATGCTAGCCAAATGGTTTACTGATAACGGCATGGTGAATGCTGAAAAAGTAAGTAAAGCTGCGTCTGTCTATGAACTGATAACACCAAGCCCCGAGCGTGCATTAGCATTAAATAAAGCTTATTTAACTATTGTACAAGAACAAAGTTACTTATTTGGCCGCGATGCCACACTCACAGAGGCCACCAACGTGTTAAGCCATATTGATGCTGCACAACCACCGCTGAAGCCAGAACATCGCTTTAAGTGGGACATGCGTTTAAATTGGAATGCCAAAGATACGGAAGAAGTTGCTGGGCAGTAATACTACAGCGGTTAATTTGTTTAAGGATAAATAGTTTAAAAGTACTTTTCCTTGCAAGTAATCAAAGCTAAAGGCTTTGCTCTCTATCGCTGAAAGTAAGCTCACCGCAGTAATGCGGTGAGCTTTTTATGATCTTATTGGGGGCTTTCTAATTTTTCCGTTGCCCCACAGTCACATCAATGGCGGATACCACCAAGGACGAGGTGCTCCACTAATCGCTTCTGCGCCAGATTCAGTAGCCGTTTTTAAATGAGTGTCAGTAGTGGATGAACTCACATCGTTAGCAGTCTTGTGCTCGTTATTAACATTTAGTGATTTAGGCAGCTGGTTGATATTAACCACTTCGCCAAACTTAGGCGTAGAAACTGTTACCTGCTTTTCAGTAGCCAGTTGCGTAATTTTTTCTAAAGGCTCAAACCAATTGTGCAGTGCTAAATCAAACGTACTATTGTGAATGGGCATCATGATGTGCCCCTTAACATCAATATGAGCTTGCAAGCTTTGCTCAGGTAGCATGTGAATTTCTGACCACATATCGTTGTAGGCACCGGTTTCTATTAAGGTTAAATCGAAAGGCCCGAAGCGCTCGCCAATGTCTTTAAACCCGCCGAAATAGCCAGAATCGCCACTGAAAAATAGGTTGGTATTTTCACCTTTTATCACCCAGCTTGCCCATAACGTTTTGTCTTTATCAAATAGCCCACGGCCAGAGAAATGCTGGGAAGGGGTAGCAGTAAAAGTCATAGATGACACCGAAGTGCTTTGCCACCAATTTAGCTCAACAATTTGCTCATTGGGCACGCCCCACTTTCGTAAATGGTTTCCCACTTTAAGGGGAGTAACAAATGTCTCTGTAATATGAGCGAGCTTCTTGATTGCCGATTTGTCTAAATGGTCGTAGTGATCATGACTAATAATAACCGCTTTAATAGGCGGTAATTCATCAATACTGATGGGCGTGTCGTGAAAACGTTTAGGGCCAAGCCATTCTACGGCGAAGGCTCGTTCACTAAAAACGGGGTCTAACAGTACAAACTCTCCGTCAATTTTAAGCAACACACTGGAGTGACCTAAACGAATGATAGCATCATGGTTTAGGTTCAATAGGGCATCACGGGTCACCGGAATAACAGGGATCGGGAAATCAGGTACTGCTGATTCGCGATCATCGGTAAGGTAGGCTTTAGTGATTTTCCAAATAGATGACAATTCAGTTTTATACTCTATTTCAGAATTTTTAAATTTTCCGTCTGATACATTTGCTTGTAAACCATTAGTCGCCAATGCGTTGGTGCTGATCATTAATATGAACCCTAAAGTGAAAAAATTGCGAAGCATATAAAACCCCAACAAAGTAAACTGCACGGTGTAGTTTATTGTAATTTCAGAAAAAGTAAACTGGTAAGTGTAATTTTGTCGTTGTCTTGTATTAAATATTGAAAATGCGTAACGCGATGTTAAAGCCACTGGCTGTCTGTTTATTGTGCGGTTTTTGTGGGATGCAAATGAAGTAAGTGCGTTATGCCCAAAAACAGGAGTAATTTTTTTAAAAGTCTTCGTAATTCATCCCAGCTTAGAAATGTTGACTACACTAAAAGTGTGAATTGAAAACGTAGCGTAGCGGGTAGTGAATGGATAGTACGGGGCTTATGAGAGAAAAGAATATTTTCGAAAAAACATTTGAGCAATGT
The DNA here is from genome assembly GCF_902506055.1 of Alteromonas sp. 38. Taxonomy (NCBI): domain Bacteria; kingdom Pseudomonadati; phylum Pseudomonadota; class Gammaproteobacteria; order Alteromonadales; family Alteromonadaceae; genus Alteromonas; species Alteromonas sp. 38. The sequence continues at coordinate 2,435,828 of NZ_LR733300.1, read as the reverse complement.
GGCGTGGGATTAGCGCATGTGAGCCCGCACGGTGATTTTATCCGTGTGAACAGCAAGCTAAGCGGCTTTTTAGGTTATGAGAGTGCGAGACTTATCAAAATGTCGTTTCAAAGCATTACAGAACCCTCACATATTCAAGAGGATTTATATCTTCTTCACCAAGTGCTTCGCGGCGAAATAGATACTTACAGCATAGAAAAAAAATACATTCATGCTAAAGGTCATAACGTTTGGGGAAAATTAACGGTCACTTTGGTTCGTGATGAAAACGGTGAGCCAGATTATTTTATTTCTGTCGTTGAAGATATCGATGATAAGAAGCGCATTGAATCAGAGCTTTATAAAGCAGAGGCGCTTTTCAGCAAGATAGTAGCAGCTTTTTCTTCGCATTCTTTTGTTTGGGTTGCGAACCCAGAGTTAACCCGCATCCATTACATTAACGAGGGTTATCGTAATATTTACGGGCGTGATGAATATGAGTTGCATACTAAGCCTGATGCATTTTTATCTTATGTTCATGAAGACGATCGCTTGCTTGTAGAAAAGGCATATAAAGCGAAACCGTTAGAAAGCTGGGATTTACAATATCGCATCAAAAACAGTCGGGGAGAGGTAAAATATATCCACGATAGAGGCATGCCACTATTTGATGAGAATGAGCAACAGATATTGGTGGTAGGCACCGCTGACGATGTTTCTTATGAAAAAGAGCAACAACAAGCGTTGTTAGAGGCGATTTCTAAACTAGAGTATCTTTCCAAAACAGATCCACTCACCGGTATTTCAAATAGACGAGAGATGTTCATTCAATTAGATAGAGAAATACAACGAATAAACCGTGGTCAGCAACCTTCAACGCTTGTATTCATCGATCTTAACGACTTTAAGAGTATCAATGACACCTTTGGCCATAAAGCCGGTGATAAAGCATTGGTGGGCTTCTCAGATATTATGAAAAATTTCCTACGAGAAACCGACCGCTTTGCTCGGTTAGGCGGCGATGAATTTGTTGTGCTTTTATTTGGTTCAAATGACACCGATGCTGAGGTATTTTTTGAACGCTTAGCAGAAACCTCATTCGAAATTGAATTTGACAGTGAGTTTGACAGTGAATTAGCAGCTTCCGGCGCTAGCCAAGACAGTAATGTGAATAGTGGAAAAGATAGTTCCACTACCACCGGAACCTCTCTGTCTTTTTGCTTGGGGTGGCATACATGGGATTCAAATATTGTGACTGCCCAAAACTGGGTAGATGCCGCTGACGAAGCCATGTATAAACAAAAACGCCAGTATAAAAAATATACTGGCGCGCAAAAGGTAAGTTGAATCACTGGCCTGCTCTAATCCAATTAATCTAAAAACAGTGCAACGGCATGCGCTACCATGAAGGGCAATGTTAAATTGCCCAGTTAGGTTTTAGTTTTCCTTATTGGCATGCGTTGTGGCAAACCACGCCGCTATTTCAGCCCGCTCGTCATCGGTCATGCCGGTTTTATTTAAAAACGGCATGTCTTTGGTCACGGTAGTGCGTCTTACTAACTGAGGTGCATAACGAGTGATATCTTCCCAGCTATCTAGCACCACACCTAGCGGGGCCACTTTGAATATATCATCAGTTGGGGTACGTGAATGACAGCCTACACAATGGGTATTCACAAGCTCGGTTACTCGTTCATTAGTTACCACGGCTACACTTTCATTTTCAGTACCCGCTACCTCAACATTCGCTGGCGTTTTCGGCCACGAAACCCAAAGAGCTATGGCAAGCATAGCAACAGCACCTGTTACTAATATCGATGGTTTAGTTTTGCCAACATGACGTAGGTTGAAGAAATGTCGAATCCACGCGGCAGCCGCCATTAATGCAATAAGCACTAACCAATTTTGCTCATGCTGATAGGTCATAGGGTAATGATTTGAAATCATGATGAACAATAACGGTAAGGTGAAATAGTTATTGTGCATCGAACGCAATTTAGCGCCTGCGCCCCACTGTGGGTCGATACTTTCTTTTGCTTGTACCGCAGCAACCATTTTACGTTGGTTGGGCATAATGTTGAAAAACACATTACCCACCATAATAGTGCCAATTAACGCCCCAACATGAATGTAAGCCCCACGACCACTAAACCATTGTGTTGATAGATAAGTGACTACACAAATAAGCGAGACTAGACATAACGCAAAGACAATAGGGTATTTAGCCAATGGGCTTCTGCAGGCCAATTCGTAGATGGCAAGGCCACCAAAAATAAGTCCAAGGCCTAAAGATATTGCCATCGAGGGCGACATATTGTTGACTTGAGGGTCAATCAAATACGCCGAAGCGCCAAAGTAATACACTATGATGAGTAGCGCAAAGCCTGATAGCCAGGTGGTATAAGCTTCCCATTTGAACCAGTGTAAGGTTTCAGGCATTTTTTCTGGGCCATAAGCATACTTGGCTACTTCATAAAAGCCGCCGCCATGTATAGCCCATAAATCGCCTTTAATGCCTTTATCTTCTTTCCACTTAGGCGGGGTGCGCAAATTATTGTCTAACCAGACAAAATAGAACGACGCACCAATCCACGCCACACCGGCAATTACGTGAAACCAGCGTACAAATAAGCTTATCCAATCAAGCCATGGCATAGTGTGTTTCCTTCTTATTATAACAGCATTGACCGCTTATCCAGGTCTCTGCAATAGCGCGGTCATCACCCAATATACTGAGTGCAAAAAAGACATCGTCAAATTCAGCATTAGGCTTAATTCGTAATTCCATGAGTTCATCATAACGGGGCGTTACAATAATAAAATCGGCAACCGTATTGGGGTTTAAGTTTCCAATCTCGTCATCTAATTTATGTGCTACCGCAGCGCCTTGGGTCATCAAGTAAAACCCTTCGATTGGGCAGATAGGCGCGTGGCGCAACTGGCTAACTTTATACGCATCGCCATAGGTTTTTAACATACTAAAGCTGGTGCCAGCGCCAACATCGGTGGCCAATGCTACATGCACATTATTGGCCCGTGCGGTTTGCATATCAAACAACCCGCTACCTAAAAATAGATTCGAGGTAGGGCAAAACGCTAAGGTTGCATCCGCTTCACCTAATCGTTGCCATTCATCGCTAGAAAGGTGAATACCATGACCAAATACCGAACGGGGGCGTACTAAGTTGTACTTATCGTAAACGTCTAAGTATCCAGATGCCCTCGGGAATAAAGATTTCACCCATGCAATTTCATCTACATTTTCAGACAAATGCGTTTGCACAAAGACATCTTTAAATTGGGTTGCCAGTTCACCTAAAGCTGCCAATTGCGCTTCAGAGCTAGTCGGCGCAAACCTAGGGGTGATCGCGTAGCGATTTCGGCCGGTGTTGTGCCAATTTTCAATTAACACGGCGCTGTCTTTTTGTGCAGTGTCGGGGCAATCTTGTAGGTCCGCAGGGCAGTTTCTGTCCATGCACACTTTACCTGCCACTATCGCCATGTCTATTTCACTGGCGGCACTAAACAAGGCATTACAACACCCTTGGTGTACCGATGAAAAAACGAAGCCAGTCGTTGTGCCGTTCTTCAACAATTGTTGCAAAAACACCTTGGCAATTTTTTGGGCATGCTCCACGCTGGCAAACTGCTTTTCGGTAGGAAAAGTATAGTTTTCAAGCCAACTTAATAGCTGCTCACCATAGCTAGCAATACTTTCAGTTTGTGGGTAGTGCAAATGGCTGTCTATTAGCCCAGGTAAAATCCAGCTGTCTTTATGATCATGTAACACTGCATCAGGGTACTGCTCACGCATCGTGATATACCCGCCAGTGGCGATAATTTTTTTGCCATCAATAACCAAGCCGCCATCGTAAATAACACTAATATCTTCCACTAAGGAAGATGACGTAGTACTAGGTGTTGGAAAGTGTGCAATATTCGCACGAAAAAGCTGCATTATATTTAGCTGCCTCTATAACTGCTAAAACCAAAAGGAGAGATAAGCAAAGGCACATGGTAATGGCCGCCGTCACTTTCAAGTTCAAACGCTATATCTATATGGGGGTAAAAGCTCTTCCCATGGGTAGCAATTAAGTAGTCATGGCTGTGAAAACGCAATGTATACACACCGGCTTCGAATGTCTGACCCCATTGGTTAAAGCGTCCGTCGTTATCGGTTTTACCGGTAAGTACATCGCCATTAGGCAAAGTAAGAGTAAGCGCAATACCTTCTACTGGCTTGCCCGATGTGGTGTCTAATACATGACTTGATAAGGTATTCATTAATTTTCGTCCTTGGCAGTTAACGCTTTGTCTAAGCGTAACAAGGTAATTTTAATTTGTTCTTGGGCTGCTGTGCGAATTTCTTCATTGGTGCTGTTCGGTAATCGCGCTTGCAAGGCGCTAAGCATCGCGTCGGCCGAAAGCCCTGTGGCACAAATAATAAAAATAAAACCATGCTTATCAAGATACGCTTGGTTCGCTTCTTTTAGCGTAAGCAGCGTAGCTTCTGACGCACTGGCTGTGCCTGATTGTTCTCCGCTGGCAATGGTTTTCGTGTTGGCAAACTTTTTACGCAGCGAATCTACATCGCCAATCATTGGGTGGGCGGTGAATGCCTCTAAAAAGTCTTCCTTGCCGCATTTTGCCCATGCGGTTTTGGCATATTCTTTTACATCGTTAACGGTGCCAAAAGGGCGGGCGTTCACCATGCTGTAAATCCACGACTGTGCTGCGCAGGTTTGTTGAAACCAACCGGTAGCAGCACTGGTCGATAGGGTATTAAGTTCGTTTAAGGTCATACATTATGTTCCTTATTGTTAAATCTATCGACGTTAGTCACCGTAGCATCTTCAACATTGTCTTCACCGGCGTGTAAACGCTGGATAATTTGTGAAGCAATAGATACCGCCACTTCAATAGGACGCTTGCCGGGTATTGAAGTATCGCCAATAGGGGTTGCTAAGCGCGCTAAATCACTTTCATTAAAACCACGGTGTTCCAATTTAGTGATAAAACGCTTGGCTTTGGTTTGTGAACCAATAAGGCCAACAAAGGGTAACGCAGGGTATTTTAATGCTTGCTCGGTAATGCGGTAATCGAGTTGATGATCGTGAGTCAATATCACCAACCAGGTATTTTCTTCCAGCCCCCGTACTTCAGTCTCTGGCGCTTCTTCTACCACCATTTTGACGTTTGCCGGCAGCGGGTGACTGAACAAATCTTCACGACTATCAATCCAGGAAATACGAAGTGGAAGCTGGGCTAAAATAGGTACCAGTGCTTTTGCCACATGGCCTGCACCGAAAATAGCGATGTGCTGCGCATGGCGATTGCACACTTCAAACAACACTTTAACAGCACCGCCACAGCATTGCCCTAGCTTACTGCTAAGGGGGTATGAACGTATTTCTGTGCTTGCACTCTCTTTACTACGACTACCGCCGCTTAGCATCTCACGGGCTGTTTTGATTGCGTCGAATTCTAAATGCCCGCCGCCGATGGTATCAATGCTTTGTGCATCGGTAACCACCATTTTGCTTCCGGCTTCACGGGGTGTGGAGCCAGCAATACTAATGACCGTCACAATAACGTAGGGCGCACCGTCTTGTTGACACTGCGCTACCGCTTCGTACCATGTGCTCACTTTCATTGCGTTTCCTGTTGCGCGTTCTGAACCGATTGAGAGTGTGTTGCTTGTTGCAGCTGCATTACGGCATTCAGTACACGCTCTGGCGTGGCAGGTGTATCTAATTGTGGATCTTGGGTGTAACCAGAAATACTTGAAATGGCATCTTTCAAAGCACACCATACCGAAATTGCTAGCATGAAGGGGGGTTCTCCTACGGCTTTTGAATGGTAAATACTGTCTTCAGCATTCTCTCTGCCAAAAAGTTTCACATCAAAATGTTTAGGGGTATCGCCAATAGCAGGAATTTTATAGGTGGCCATGTTTTCACTGGTTAAGCGACCATCGTTATTCCACACTAGTTCTTCGGTAGTCAGCCAGCCCATGCCTTGAATGAAAGCACCTTCTATTTGGCCAATATCAATAGCAGGGTTCAAGCTATTACCTACATCGTGGAGTATGTCTACTTTATCAACGCAGTACTCACCACTTAAGGTATCAACAGATACTTCACTTACCGACACGCCATAAGAGAAATAGAAAAACGGGCGGCCATCGCCAGTTTCGCGATTGTAATGTAGTTTAGGGGTTTTATAAAAACCATTGGCCGATAATGACACACGATCAAAATACGCCGCCTGAACTAAATCGCTAAAGGCTTTTTGATGTTCACCTAGCACTAGGTTACCGGCAGTAAACTGTACCTTTTCGGCTTGCTCTGGCATACCTAGCTCGGTAGCAAAGCACTGCGCAAGGCGTTGTTTTAACGTTATGCAGGCATTTTGCACCGCTTTACCGTTTAGATCTGTGCCGCTCGACGCCGCCGTTGGCGATGTGTTCGGTACTTTATCGGTGCGGGTGGCAGTCACCTCTATCATGTCCATCGACACACCAAACTCATTCGCTGCAATTTGGGCTATTTTGGTGTGTAAGCCTTGGCCCATTTCTGTGCCGCCATGATTCACTTGAATGCTACCGTCGGTATAAATATGTACCAGTGCGCCTGCTTGGTTTAAGTGTTTTGCAGTAAAGGAAATACCAAACTTAACCGGAGTAAGGGCTAGGCCTTTCTTAATAACAGGGCTATTGCGGTTAAAGTCGGTAATCGCGTTTCTACGTGCCCAATAATCGGCGTCTTTTTCAAGTTTAGCTATCATTTCTGGCAATAGGTTGTGCTCTACTTCCATGCCATAAGGGGTAGTCGTGCCAGTTTCTGGCCCGTACAGGTTTTGTTTACGTACAGTGAGCGGGTCTACTTCCAGTTTGCGTGCCATGGCATCCATCATGGCTTCAGCCATGATCATTCCTTGCGGCCCACCAAAACCACGGTAAGCGGTGTGCGATACCATGTTAGTTTGCAAGCGATGACCTACAATGTAGCTTGCACCCAAAAAGTAACCGTTATCGGCATGAAACATGGCTCTGTCGACAATAGCGTCAGACAAGTCAGGTGAATGCCCACAGTTACCGTTAATATCTACTTTTGTAGCAACAATTTTACCGTTTTCGTTAAAGCCAACCTCAAAGCTGTTATCGAAAGGGTGGCGTTTACCTGTTACATGCATATCTGTGCTGCGGGGTAATCGGCACTTCACTGCACACTGATTGCGAGACGCTAACAAAGACGCCAAACACGCCCACTGGGCAGCTTGGGTTTCTTTTCCGCCAAACCCGCCACCCATGCGGCGCATATCTACCATCACATGATGCAGCTTAATATTGAGCACTTCAGCAACCAGTTTTTGTACTTCGCTAGGATGTTGGCTTGAGGTATACACCTTCATACGGCCATCTTCATCTGGGATAGCCAGAGATACTTGTCCTTCAAGATACATATGTTCTTGGCCGCCAATAGAGAGATGGCCTTTACAGCTCAAAGGCGCAGTGGCCAGTTGAGTATCAGCATCACCTTGGCCGAACTTGTGAGTAGGGCGAACAAAGCGCTCGTGTTTGTGTGCTTCTTCGGTGGTAAATACGCCTGCAGTAGGAATAACCTTAATGGTGCCCTTTAGTGCCGCTTTTCGCGCTAAGTGCACCGAGGTGGCAAGAACAGCAAAATACGGTTGGCCGTAAAACTTAATTTCACCATTGGCGAGTAACGGATCGCCTTCAAAAACAGGCCCAATGTCTTTATGACCAGGTACATCATCGATGGTAATAACATCTACCACACCTTCGCTTGCACGTACGGCAGATAAATCCATAGTTTCAATAATACCCGCCGCGCACTGGCTGGTGCCCACAGCGGCGTACAGCGTGCCGTGCGGCTCTACCAAATCGTCAATATATTTCGCACTACCTTGAACCTGTCTAGCAGCACTTTCATGCTTTACCGACGTATGAACAACCTGTGTTGAGGCTGAATCTTTCGCGCTATCGATAAGTTTACGCATGTTGCACCACCCGAGTTTCAATCTTGTTGCTGCTATGACTGCCTGCTTGGCTAGTGTTTTGATGCTCTAGCCAGAACCGATGCCATAAATTAGCCAGTACTGTTTTACGATATTCTGCGCTGGCCCTTACATCATCTATCGGTGCAAAGGCTTCGCTTAAAATCTGTTTACCAATATTCAAGCATTCGCTACTTGCCCACTGTTTGCCTTTTAATGCGCTATTAAGCGCCTCGCAGCTAGCTGGTGTTGCGGCAACACCGCCAAAGCCAGTACTAACGCCTTCAACCTTGCCGTTATTAAGCGTTACGTTGAATACAGCACATACGGCAGAAATGTCATCTTCCATACGTTTTGAAATCTTGTAAGCCGCGACCAATTCATTTTGTGTTAGGTAAGGAACTTCAATGGCAGATAGCCATTCGCCTTTTTCTAGCGCCGTTTGTCGATAGCCGGTAAAAAAGGCGTCTACAGGTACAGCGCGCGTTTGTGTGCCGTTATCAATATGCAGCACCGCGTTTAATGCTAGCAATACAGGCGGCATATCACCAATAGGGGAAGCGTTAGCCACGTTACCGCCCAAGGTAGCTTGGTTACGAATAGGTAGTGAAGCAAATCGGGTAATCAACTCTGCTAACTGGGGAAAGTGCGCCAGTAAAGGTTGCGTCAAATCACTTAATGGCGTGGTTGCACCAAAGGTGATCGAATGTTCGTTTGCAGTGCATCCATTTAGCGATTTTACCCCAGCCAAGCTGATTAATGTGCTCACATCTTTGAGTTGTTGAGTAAACATCAAACTCAAATCGGTACTGCCAGCGACTAATAGTGCATCAGGATGCAGTGCGATAGCATGGGCCAGCGCTGCGCGAGTATCAGGAACAAGCAAGTTGCTCGTACCCAGTAAGGGGGTTCCAGCCAGTTGCTTTAATGAACTTAGCGTGCTGGGCGTGTTACGTGAAAATGCGTCGTCAGGTGTGTTTCCACATACTGATAGCGCCGCATCAATGATAGGGCGATAGCCGGTACAGCGGCATAAGTTGCCCGAAAGTGCATGCAGAACATCGTCGCGATTTGGCGTACCCTCTTGATGATACAAAGCAAACATCGACATAATAAACCCCGGTGTACAGAAGCCACACTGCGAACCATGAAAGTCGATAAGTGCTTGTTGTACAGGGTGTAATGTGTTGCCTTGAGTTAAGTGCTCAACCGCAATAAGTTGTTTTCCATGCACAGCCGACATTAAGGTTATACAACTGTTTACTGTACGGTAATGTAACCCATCGAACTGTGGAGTAGGCTCGGCAATCACAACGGTACACGCACCGCAATCGCCTGCAGCACAACCCTCTTTGGTACCGGTAAGTTTCCTGTGCTCGCGTAAGAATTGGAGTAACGTTAGGTCAGCCCGGGTATCGTCCAATTCAACGAGTTGTTGATTAATAAGAAAGCGAATCATACCCGCACCTCATCACTGTTTTCATTGATATATCCATTAATATAGCGGTATTCTTGACAGAAAAGTAGACCATTTGGTCAAAAAATTGCTTTAAAAAAAAGGCTTCCCTGAGAATAGCCCCTGATTTGGTAAGCAAAACTGCATACTTGTTGATGTCATACAGGCAAGAATCGTGCAAGGTTTAATATAAAGAACACGAAGTTAAGTAGAGGTAACGGTATAGTGTTTACGTTTTCTGTTTTACGCTAAAACCGTGATAACGTAATACAAACGGATGCCAGACGTGTAGTGAAGGATAAAATAACAACGATGATCAAATTAAGAGACACAGACGCAGGAGTAGGCGCCACAAACAAAAGAAACATTCTGCAGGCGGCTGAAAAATGTTTCGCCCAGTTCGGTTTCAAAGGTACTGCGGTTCAAAAAATTGCAGATGAAGCGAAACTGCCTAAAACCAATGTGCTTTATTATTTTAAAACGAAGCAAGAATTGTATGTGGCAGTGTTAGAAGAAACACTGTCGTTGTGGAATTCCCATTTCGACAGAGCCACTGTAGATGACGACCCCGCTGAAGTGTTAGCTGCGTACATTACAGAAAAAATGGAAGTATCTCGCACCCATCCCCAAGCGTCTAAAATATTTGCGATGGAAATTATTAACGGTGCGCAGAACTTAACCGGTTATTTTGATGAAGAACATGCCAAATGGATGGAAGGGCGCTTAGCACTTATCGACCAGTGGATTGAAGTAGGTAAACTTCCTCAGCTTGATGGCGAATATTTACTTTACACCATTTGGGCTAGCACCCAGCATTATGCAGACTTTTCTGCTCAAATTACCCGTCTTCGTGGTCGTAAAATGATTAAGGCCGATTTTGAAACGGCCACACGCCAATTAATTCAATTGGTGCTAGGTGGGTGCAACCTGCCAGTGCCAAGTCGTTATATTGAGAATGTTGATGTCGAATAATTCCCATACTTACCCTCGCGACCTTATAGGTTACGGGGCTGATGTACCTAAGGCCAATTGGCCGAACGGCGCTAAAATTGCGCTCCAGTTTGTTTTAAATTATGAAGAAGGTGGTGAGAACTGCGTGCTTCATGGTGATGCGCACTCCGAAACCTTTTTGTCTGAAATAATTGGGGCACAAGCATTTAATGATAGACACCTTAGTATGGAGTCTATTTACGAATACGGCAGTCGAGCGGGGTTCTGGCGACTTCATCGTTTGCTCACCAGCTACAATATTCCGGTAACGGTTTTTGGTATCACTATGGCCATGCAACGTCACCCAGATGCCGTGCAAGCCATGTTAGATGCTAAATGGGAAATTGCGAGTCACGCTATGCGTTGGGTGCATTATCAAGATATGGATGAAGCGACTGAACGAAAAGAAATAGACGACGCTATCATGTTGCATGAGCAACTTACTGGCAAGAAGCCGGTTGGCTGGTATACAGGGCGTACCAGCCCTAACACGCTCAAATTGATAGCTGAGCGTGATGACATACTTTATTGTGCCGATTCTTATGCCGATGATTTACCTTATTTTGATAATCATTACAGCAAGCCCCTTTTAATGGTGCCTTATACGTTAGATACCAATGATATGCGCTTTGCTGCTCCACAAGGTTTCAATAGTGGCGAGCAATTTTTTCAATATCTAAAAGATGCATTCGATGTGTTATACGAAGAGGGCAGTGAAGCACCTAAAATGCTTTCGATAGGCATGCATTGCCGTATTTTAGGGCGGCCAGCGAGAATGGCGGCATTGAAACGTTTTATTGAATATGTGCAATCTCACGACAAAGTGTGGCTTGCTACTCGTGAAGACATTGCGAGACATTGGTTAGCAGAACATCCTTTGGTTGAAAAATCCCAGTAAAGTGTAAAGCTATAAGAAGCAAGCTACGCTATATAAACTGGAGATATAAAAATGAAAGTAAAAATTGCCTTGTGTTTATTAACAGCGCTCGTGTTAACGGGCTGTTCGAAGCTAAATCAGGAAAACTACGACAAATTAAAAATGGGTATGTCTCAAGATGAAGTGTCATCGGTGATAGGGGCTGCAGATAATTGCGCAAAAACCATGGGCGCAGTGTCTTGTATTTGGGGTAACGAAGAAGCGAAGCACGTAAAGATAGTCTTTATGGGTGATAAAGCCGTTACCTTTAGCTACGACGGTTTAGAGTAGGGGTAGAAAGCCCAATCTATGTAATTTACATAATCTAAGTAGCCTAAATAGATTACGCAAAACACAAAAAAACGGTGAAGATTATCTTCACCGTTTTTTTATATGCTAAGCATAAGTCTGCGCTTGTTATTTTAGGTCAAATATATAGCGCAGTATAAACACACCCGCTAACACGTAGGTTAATCCGCTCACCTCTTTGAATTTCCCTGTGCCCATCTTAATACCGACATAAGTAATAAACCCAAGGGCAATACCTTCGCTGATACTAAACGTTAGTGGCATGGCCAACAGTGCCACTGATGCGGTAGCCAGTGCGCCCAAATCATCGAAATCTATCTGACGTATGGCTTCCATCATCAATATACCCACCATAATGAGGGCAGGCGTCGTTGCCATCAACGGAATAACTTTCATTAATGGCGTAAGGAACAAAGCGAGCACAAAGCACAGTGCAACTACTACTGCAGTTAACCCTGTTCTACCACCTGCAGACGCCCCAGTAGCAGACTCTACGTAGCTGGTTACCGGTGAAGTGCCAATAAAAGCACCCACTACACTAGCTGATGCATCAGCGGTCATGGCAGGCCCTATTTTAGGTAATCTACCGTTTTTATCTAGAAGGTTCGCACGGCGAGAAACCCCAATTAAGGTACCAATGGTGTCGAACATGTTCACAAACATAAGCGCGAATATTAAGTCCCATGTCTCAGCGATATGATCAATAGGATACCAAAAGTCCATTGCCATGAAGGTGTTCGAAATAGGTTCCGGCAAGCCGATAATGGCTTGTGGCGTTGCGGTTAACATGCCATTTTCGGTAGGTACGAAAGCACCAATCACCGTTAGCACCACGATGGAAATAAGAATACCGCCAGTTACTTTTTTTACTACCATGACAATGGTAAAAATAATTCCAAGTAGCGCTAGCATTACCGCAGGGTCAGATAAATCACCAAGACTCACAAAGGTGGCAGGATGGTCGACAACCAAGCCCGCATTTTTAAGCCCAATAAAGGCAATGAATAACCCTATACCGCATTGCACACCAATTTTTAGAGCCGGAGGAATAGACTCCGCAATTTTAGTTCTTACCCCGGTTAAGGACAGAATTAAAAAGAGAACACCGTTCCAAAAGACTATTCCAAGCGCGGCTTCCCACGGGATTTCTCGAGATAAACAAATTGTAAAAGCAAAAAAGGCGTTTAAACCCATACCAGGCGCAAGTGCAATGGGATAGTTAGTCATAAACGCCATCAATAAAGTACCCAAGCAGGCAGCGAGCGCGGTTACCGTAATTAATCCTTCGATAGGCATGCCACTTAAGCCAAGGATCCCTGGATTTACCACTAAGATGTACGACATGGCGGCAAAGGTGGTTAGCCCCGCTACCACTTCTGTTTTTATTGTGGTTCCATGCGCCTGAAGCTTAAACAGGCGCTCTAATACGTTATTAGACATGTAGATTTCTCTATGCGTTGAGTCATTTATCATTATTTGATGTTGCATGAAGCAAAAACTTGACCACTTAGTCAGTTTGTTGGTGCGTTTTGTGCTACGGTAATCATAGCCAGAATACGCAAAGTCAGTGGTACGCCAGTGAAATCAACTAATAAAGGTTTTAAAAACCGTCTATTTCACATCGGAAGCGTTATAACAACGCCTGACTAAATCAACGCTAGAAAAGAAGTTGCGCACTAATTAAGATCAAGTTGCATCAAAATGGTGCGTTTCTAACTGTGAGGGGCCATGTCGCTATCAACAATAATTCAAAAACTCCCGAAGGCTGAACTGCACTTGCATATAGAAGGCAGCCTAACACCTGAGCTTATGTGGCACCTGGCAAGCAAGCATAGTATCACGTTGCCATATAAAAGCATTGAAGAGATAGCTGCCGCCTATCAATTTACTAATCTTCAAAGCTTCCTCGATATATATTATGCCGGCGCGGGCGTTCTCATTGATGAAGATGATTTTTACGCATTAATGTGGGCGTATTTCACTCGCTGCCACGAAGACAACGTGGTACACACCGAAATCATGTTCGACCCGCAAACCCATACCGCAAGAGGGATAGGGTTTGAAGTTTTCATGCCCGGTTTTTTACGTGCCATGAAAGATGCACAAAAGCAGTACGGTATTTCCAGTTATTTAATTATGTCTTTCTTAAGGCACCTACCAGAAAGCGATGCCTTCGCCACACTTGAAGCCGCCAAACCTTATTACAGTGTCATAGACGCGGTTGGCTTAGACAGTTCTGAACTGGGACATCCGCCGTCTAAATTTGAACGGGTATTTAAAGAAGCGCGAGCACTTGGTTTTAAAATAGTTGCCCATGCAGGTGAAGAGGGCCCGCCAGAATATATTTGGGAAGCGTTAGACTTGCTTAACGTTGACCGGATTGATCATGGGGTAAGATGCCAGGAAGACGAAAAGTTGATGGCTTACATTAACGATAATCAAATTCCTCTTACCGTGTGTCCGTTGAGTAACCTGAAATTGTGTGTGGTAGATGACCTAGCCAAGCACAATATTTTATCGTTACTCGATGAGGGCTTAATGGTCACAGTGAATTCAGACGATCCGACGTACTTTGGTGGTTTTTTAAATGATAATTATATTGCATTGTGTGATGCGCTACCTGTAACAGAAGCACACGTGAAGCAACTTGCTATCAATAGTTTTACGGCTAGCTTTTTACCGGATGACATTAAGCAACGACACATTGCTCACATACATTCTTTAACAAGCTAAACTGTTAAGCCGCTTATTGCTTCTTTCTAAGCGTAGGCGGTAGTCATTTCAGATTTAGTGGCATCGATTACTGATGCCAACGCTTCAACGTGTGCTTCAATCTCATCCCAATCGTCTGTTGTCGATAATATTTCAATGGATGAAGCTTTCTGGCGTAGTACCTCGGCACCCACATCACCTGAAACCCCCTTAATAGCATGGCTAGTGAAGCGAACTTCTTCGCGATCTCTATTTGTAACCGCTGTAGTAAGCGTTAAGTATTTTTCATCGATTTGATCAATAAACATCTTTGCAACGCGTTTCAAAAGATCGTGGTTTCCCGCTAAACGTTGTAATGCTTTTTCATATTGCCAAAGCGACGTACTATCAAAATTCATAACGTTTTTTGCCTTATAAGCCATTTAAAAAGTGTAAGTAGTTAATTTACAGTTAAAACTTAAATTTAAAATTTAATTGTGGAGCTATTTAAAGTAAGGTTGTCTATTGTTTTATTAAATTCACCTTTAAGTTTCTCTTTGTGGTTGTGATAGTATTTGCTGTACACGTTGATTTATCAGTTAAGCCTTGCGTACATAATCTATTATCGCAATACTAATAATATTAGCATAGACGAATATATACTAAAGGCTAATAACAAAAAGTATAACGTAGTCGATACTAAATAGAGAAAAAAGTAAATAGGAAAAACGACAGCTATGGATATGCGTGCGCAAAAAGTGCTTATTGTTGATGACGAACCTGTAAATATTGTCATTTTAGAATCGGCTGTAAATAGCTTAGCGAACGTAATTAGTACCAGCGACAGTCAAGAAGCCCTTCAACTTGTCCAAATTCATAAACCCGATTTAATTGTTCTTGATATCAGTATGCCTAAGCGGTCAGGGTTTGACATCTGTAGGGCAGTTAAGGCTGATTTGGGTTTACGAGAAATTCCGATACTCTTTGTTACATCGTTTACCGACAGTGAAAATGAGCGAAAAGCACTCGCATTGGGTGCTATTGATTTTATTGCTAAGCCCATTGATATCGAAATTTGTAGGATGCGGGTAAAGAATCACCTGCTAATGCAACGCCAAAAATCACAGTTATCTACTTATAACGAAAGAGTACTCGAAGAAAAAAAGCAGCTAAATATTACACTTAATGCTATCGCTGATGGGGTTATTGCCACAGACGCAGAAGGTCTTGTGACTTTTATTAACCCGGTTGCTCAGCGCTTAACTGGCTTTAATGAGTTTGAAGCGTGCGGGCGAATGGTGGATGACATTATGGAGTTACGAGATGCCACGACTAATGCTGAAGTGATTAACCCAGCGTTATATACCATGAAGGTTAAGCGGCCTGTTGCTATGGCGTTCAACGTAAAGTTAGTTAGCAAGCAAGGTAAAGAGTGTAGGGTAGAAGATACAGCTTCACCTATTTTGGATACGCAAGGAAACGTCAAAGGGGCCGTGCTCGTATTCCAAGACGTGTCTGAATCTGTGGCAATGGCTGTACAAATGACCCATGTCACCAATCACGATCAACTTACCGGCCTGCCTAATCGCGTGTTATTGCACGACAGAATTGTTCAGTGTATTAATAACACCGACAAAGCACAGCCGAATATCGCACTGTTACTAATAGACATTGATAATTTTAAATATTTAAACGATACACTAGGTCACAAAATCGGCGACTCTATTATTTTGTCTATATCGAAGCGTCTTCAACAAGCATGCGGTCCGTCAGCAACGGTCGCAAGGGTGGGCGGTGATGAGTTTGCATGTTTATTAACTCATGTTAGTGGTTTAAGTGTAGATGGAGTGGCAATGAACTGTTTGCAAAGTGCAAGAGAGCCTATTCATATTGATGGTCAGTATCACCAACTTAGTTTGAGTATTGGTATTAGCTTGTTCCCTCAAGATGCTTCTAGTGCAGAAGAAATGATGCGCCACTCTGACACCGCCATGTATCGCGCAAAAGCGACAGGCAAAGACAAGTTCAGCTTCTTCTCGAAAGATCTACAACTGGCCATGCGCAAACGAGTTGAAATGGAAGTAAAACTTCGTACAGCACTTGATAACAACAGCTTGGCAATATTTTTCCAACCTAAATATGATTTAAACTTAAACAAAGTCGTTGGTGCAGAAAGCCTCGTTAGATTGATTGATGATGAGGATGGAAGTATTGTTACACCAGATGAATTTATTCCATTGTCTGAAGAAACAGGGTTAATTCACCGCCTAGGTAAGCAAGTTTTGGTAAAAAGCTGTGAGTTTATTGCTAAGTGTGTTGAAGCGAATAAACCGTTTAAAATTGCGGTTAATGTGTCAGCACAGCAAATAGCAAATCCAAATTTTGCGAAAGAAGTTGAGGAAGTCATTGTCAAGACCGGAATCGACCCAAAGCTGTTAGAGCTAGAGGTAACAGAGTCAGCACTAATGGCCGATTTCGACCTAACGCGAAATATGTTACTGGCGTTGTCCTCATTAGGGCTTACGTTAGCACTAGACGATTTTGGCACCGGCTACTCAAGCTTATCCTACTTACGTCAGTTTCCTTTAAACGTACTTAAAATTGACCGATCGTTCGTAAAAGATATGAATAACGAACCCCAAGCGCTTGATATTGTGACTGCTATTGTTCGTCTCGCCAATTGTCTTAATATGATTCTAGTGGCAGAGGGGCTTGAAACCGAATTGCAGTTTCATACGCTTAGGCAGTTAGGCTGTGAATATGGTCAAGGCTACTACATGTGTAAGCCGATATCAGAAAATGAATTTACCACACGGTTTTTAAATCAAACGACAATAATGACGTAACAGTAAATTTTAAAAATATGAAAAGATGGAAGTTTCTCCTTTTTGGGTTAATATCCCGTAAGTAATGTTGTAATATGAGACTACTACGGTTTGCCCCTCAATTTCTTAAGATAGTCCTGTTAAATTTATGCAGTTAGAACTAAAACCATACTCGGCATGTAAGGTACTCGTGGTCGATGATGAGCCTATTAGCAGAATGCTTCTTACCTCCATACTCGAGCCTTTCGTTACCTGCATTGCTGCTTCAAACGGCAAAGAGGCAATTGGCCATTGTGCTATACACAAGCCTGACCTCATTCTGTTAGATATGAACATGCCTGATATTGACGGTCTTACCGTATGTCGTACTTTAAAAGAAAGCACTGAATCAGCCCACATACCTGTTATTTTTGTTACCTCTACTATTGACGTTGAAACCGAAAATGAGTGTTGGGAAGTGGGGGCCTCAGATTTTGTGTTGAAGCCGGTTACCGCCTCTACACTAGTGCATCGCATAAAAAACCACTTGCAAGGTAAGCTACGTACAGATTTGCTTGAAAGAATGACCTTTCACGATCAGTTAACAGGCTTATACAACCGACTGTACTTAAGTAATGAAATTCCATTATTAGTAAAGCAAGTTGCTCGCGACCATGGAACTGTCGGTATCATCATGATGGATATCGATTTTTTCAAACTCTATAACGATAATTATGGTCACCTTCAAGGGGATATCTGCCTTCAACAAGTGGCAGGGGTTATTGGTGAGCATGCGCGCCGTCCCAAAGATGCAGCCATTCGATTTGGTGGTGAAGAGTTTATGCTGGTATTACCTTACACCGACATGAACGGGGTTAAGAAAATTGCTGAAGACATTGTGGCTGCAATAAGAAGTGAGAATATCACGCATTATGCCGGCAAGGGGGGGAAGCTAAGCCTCAGCGCGGGTTTTGCGGTGAGAGCTGCTAATGAATTGCAAGATAATGGTGTATCTTCTCTTATAGAGTCTGCTGATATTTTTCTCTTCGAAGCCAAAGAGGCTGGGCGTAACCGCGCTATCGGTTAAATGGTGTTACCCTTTTCACAACTAGCCTATTGTTTAATTTTTTTTATTTGAAATAACCACTATCATTGCCGTAATGGAGCAGTGTAAAAACTGTAGTGGCTCTTCTGACCCTCAGGGGGCTTCTTGATTTTGATGGCGGTTTGCTATGTCTCAACAATTCAATAGTAAAGAAAAGTACCCTATTTCCGTTTCATCGACGGTACTTAACTTCGAGAAAGTGCTTAAATCCGGTTGCGACATATTATCCATGCAGCAAGGTATACTTTTACATGTTACTTGCGAGCATATCGACGTGATCGCCAAAGCCGATGTTTCTCTTGCACCTAACCAACTACTCCTACCCCCTTTTCCTGTTGATATAACCTCCCTTCCGGCTGGCCAGTTCGCAAGCTGCGGTGAGGTTAAGCAGTGGGCAGAGCAAAATTTATCGGCGAAAAACTATATTATTGGCCGTGTTCATCGTGTTGGTAACTATCACCTTGTGTTAATGCTGGTAAACAGTGTGGAAGGTATAGATTTTTCTTTCGATAAAGGGAAGTTATCGTTACTTGATAACTGGCTAGAAAGCGTTTTACAAAAAGAACGTGGAGCAGACGATAATTCAATCAAACATGCTGAGTTATTTGAAAAGTTGCAGTCAGTGGCAAACATAGGTGTATGGGAAGTTGATATTGCCGACAATGCACTTTTTTGGTCTTCTCAAACCCGTGTTATTCATGAAGTGCCTCAAAATTATACGCCAGAACTTGGCTCAGCAATTGAGTTTTATAAAGAGGGGGCAGATCGCGATGAAATTACAAGGTTGGTTAATCACGCGATAGAAACAGGCGAACCATGGACCGCTACCTTGCAGATAATTACCGCAAAGGGAAACCCGGTGTGGGTAGAAAACCACGGTATGGTTGAAATGTTTGAAGGTCATTGTGTTCGGCTTTTCGGTACGTTTCAAAATGTTGATAAGCCGGTAAAGCTTCGCTTGGAACTTGAGGAAAGACAGAAAGACGCAGAAGCTGCATTTAAAGAGCGGGGTCACTTGTTATCTCGTATCAGTCATGAATTAAGAACGCCGCTAAATGGTATTACGGGAATGCTACAGGCCATAAAGTTCGAGCAGCGAGTGAATATTCGAGAGCGAAAAACGGATTTAGCACTTAAGAGCGCCAGCCGCTTACTGCTGCTAATAGATGATGTTTTAGACTACACTGAAATTTCCAGTGGCGAGCTTGTACTGAAGAAAAGTCACTTCTGCGTGCGTGCAATGGCAGAAGAGTTGATTGATGTATTTAAATCCTTGTGCAAAGAAAAAGGCCTTCGTTTATACGCGGTTTTGTCGTTCCCCGAGAATACCTATATAAATGGTGATGCCAATAGAATAGGGCAAATTATTTCTAAGTTACTGCACAATGCCATTAAGTTTACTTCACGAGGGCACATTTCCATCCAGTTAACACTTAGAGAAGCGTTAACTGAGCCTAACTTGCTTATTTCTATAGAAGATACGGGGGAGGGAATGGATGAGGTCACTAAAACCTCGTTGTTCACTCCTTTCATACAAGGGCAAAAGCAATCGGCAATTAAAGGCAGTGGAACAGGCTTAGGGCTTTCTATCGTAAAACAGCTAGTTGACAAAATGGATGGCGAGATAGATATTCGCTCTGAAAGGAATGTAGGCACTACCTTTGATATTGTCCTTCCTGTCACCCTGACAGATGCTAAGCAAGGCCTGCTTGACCACGACGATGCCCTACCATCAAGTTTACTCACTATCCCATTGTCTATTCTGGTGGTGGACGATAACGATATTAACCGCATTGTGCTTACTTCAATGTTGGAAAAATATAACTTTATTGCCGATGAAGCTGAAGATGGTGAAGTTGCAGTACAGAAAGCCAGAGAAAAAGACTACGACCTTATTTTCATGGATTGTGCTATGCCGGTGCTTGATGGGGTGTCAGCCACCAAAGTCATACTTGAAGAGGGGTTGATGCACAGCCAAGGTAGCATTATTGCAGTTACGGCTAATACGTCAGAAGATGACAGAAAAGCGTGTACAGAGGCGGGAATGTCAGCGTTTTTATGTAAACCAGTCGACCAACGCAAAGTCACGTTAGAACTTAAGAAAGCCTTGCTAAGTAAGTCACTTGAAATGCATCAGTGACAGCGGGCCCCGCTGTCACCTAATATTCATTTTTTGACTATTGCTTAACCGGCATGTCAGTTTTCACTGTATCCCAGTTTTTTGTAATTTCTTCAATAACCACAGCGCCTACAGCGTATGCTGCTTCTACTGCCGACTGCAATGCCGCGTAGCCTTCCCCTGAACTCTCTAGCTCAAGATTTTTCGCTGCGGTCAAACCTGCAGGTTGCATGGTAAAGTTACTGGCAGTACGAAGAATAAGTACACGGTCTTTATCAACCAAGTTAGCATTGTCTAAGTAAGTAAGCGCTTGTAAGGTGGCTGAATCTTCCATGCCTGACGTGACAAAGTTACCTTTGCTTTGTGTCCAGTAGCCCACCCAATCGTTAGCCCAGTCATTAAGTAATTTGCCGTGCCAAAATGTAGATGCCGATAAATGTGAACCCGTCATAATGGTTGGGGCAGCAAGGGCATTAGGGTACCCCGTATAAGTCGCGCGCAATTTATCCATGGCGGGTGTATTGGGTAACGCTGTATCTTTTGTAAGGTTAAACGCCCAGTCTCTTAAACTGGCATTTAAAATGTAAACCTCGCCGTTAGGCGCTTGTTCTGGGTTTACTGATGCGGCGTTAGCATAAGGTGAGTGAGTGAAAAGCGGGAAGTAGCCCGTTTTCCAGTCACTTGGAATTTCACGTGCATCAATTTGATGAGCAAGGTCGCCGTCAACCACATAGTCAGTCCATACTGCAGAGCCAATGGTGCCGTCAGCAGGATCCATACCTGCAATACCGGCTACAAGCCAGTAAGCATGCGTTAAGTCGAATCTAGGATCTAGACCAAGTGCCATAATAGCAGCCGAGGCGCGGGCTATACCCATTCCCGTTACAATACCTAATACCCCGGTTTCTTCATTAACAAAAATATCATGGTGAGCATGGGGCAGGGCATAGCGGGTTGAAAGCTTTTGGCCTTTTTTCCAAAGTTGGAATTCACCAGGTTTGTCACCTTCGTCTTCACCAATTTCAAACATGGCAACCACAACGGCTTTAATCTCAATAGGGGAAGTATCGGTTGTTTCAGCGCAGTGCCCAGCAGAAGCGAAAAAAGAAAGGGCGAGAATAGCATTAGCAAAATAGCGCATTAATAATTGTCCTCTTAGGTATAAAAAAAGGTAAATCTACGAGGGTAGATTTACCTTTATAACATTTTTATTACAACAGCTTATAATGCAGTGTCTTAGAACTTATAAGCGAACTTCGCGCTCCAATGACGTGGTAGTTCTGGCAACACAACTTGGCTACCGAACAAGTCAGGGAAGTTAGCGCGGAAATAACGCTCATCAGTTAAGTTCTTAACAGTAAAGTTTACAGACCAGTCATCTGCCTGATAAGAAACACCTGCATTCACTAGCGTGTACGCTGGAAGCATTACCGAAGCAGAGAAGCCAGAAGCTACTTCTTCAACGTCAACTACACTCACGTTAGCCGCATAACCGTTTTGGAAGTCGTAAGTTGCCGTTACTGTGTACACGTTTTCAGGGATACCCGCTTTACGTGCATCAGTGTTAGCAAAGCCTTCACCAATTAAGTTCAAGCCAATCACGTTACCACCAAACACGAGCGACGGATCGGTAAGACTTGTTAAGTCTTCAGCACCAAGGAAACCAAACTGGCTACCATTTTCAAGTGCAGTAAGGTTAATAACCTTAATGTTCGTGTAGCCTGCAGACATCACTAAGTTTTCGTTAACAACCCAACGAAGTTCAAATTCAGTACCTTTGTTGTTTGTGGTGTTGTTAGTAACCGTGTTTTGGCTGCTAAAGTCGGTTCTTTCCATTTCAAATGAAGAAAGTGCAAAGTAAAGGGTATCGTCTAGCAATGAACCTTTAACACCGAACTCGAATAACTCAGACGTATCGAAAGCACCGTCTTCTAGTTGGCCAACACCAATTTCTGCACCTTGACCCGCAACAATCGTTGCTTGCTCAGCAGCCGTGATGTAAGGAATTAAGCCAAACGGAAGTTCGTATGAAATACTGGTATTCCAAGACCAACCGCCTACTGTATCCTCAGCATATACAGGTACTTCATCGCCAGTTGCGCCAAGTAGCAGGTCGGTACGTGAAGTCGTTTCGATATCAATGGTGTCGTAACGTACACCAAGCACAAGATTTAAGCCCCAATCCCAAGTAAGGTCGGTCATGGCACCAATACCTAAATCAAGGTAGTTACCTTCATCGTAGTTATCGTAGTTCATACCAGAGCGAGTAGAAAGCAAGCGTCTATCAAGCGCCGATGATGCCATTGTTAGGTCACGACGGTTAAAGTACTCGTACGTAAAATCATCACCGTGTAAAAAGTCGGTGTAACGAATTGACGGAGAAATTTGGAATTGTGCTAATAGGCTATCGTTTTCATATTCGGTAGCGAAAACAATCTTATCTTCAATTACCCAGCTATCGTGGAATTGAGAGAAGCCATACGCATTTTCGTTAATGTTATCGTATGAATCGTAGAAGAACTGGTTACGAATTTCCCAGTTGTCTGCGTAATAGATGGTATCGAAGTAGAAAGTAATCGCTTCGTTACCCAATTGGTCATCTGGTGCAACCAATACTTGGCTACCGCTTAGGGTAGTAGTACCTACGTTTTCAAGTGCCATTAGGGCAGTGGCTTCATCATCGGTAAATGCAGCACCAGGCACGTAGAAGAAGCTGTTACCCGCAATATTTACTGCGCCATACTCTTCGTGACTAATTGAGCCGTCGCCGTCTATATCAAGTGGCTGTGCAGTACCAGTAATATAAGTACCGTCGTCGATTAGCTCTTGTGTTAAACGGTTCCAACCAGCAACTTGGTTACCATCGTAATCGTGGTACATACCACCAAATTCAACACGAAGGTTATCAGTAATATCTATGTTGAAAGCGGCTTGTAAAATAGTTTGGTCAGTTTGTGTGTTCTCGTAGTAACTATCTGAGTTTTCTACTTCACCGTACAGGTAATAACCGACTGTTTTATCGCCAACCTGTGCTGGACCACCAACCTCTGCCGTTAACACGCTCTTATCCCACGAACCCGTCGTGTAAGAGATTGCGCCTTCAGGCTTTTCTAAATACTGGCCAGATGAAGCACGGGCAGATTTAGGGTTAAAGTTTAAGTAACCACCAATTTTAGACGGGCCGTAAATTGGCGATGCTGGACCACGAACAATATCAATTCGGCTTGAAGCACCAATTGGCGTAGGGTAGTTACCTGGGTTATCTAGGCGTTTAACGCCACGGAAATAGGTTTCACCAGGCGTACCACGTACATCAAGTGAACCAGCTACACCAAAGAATGACTGGGTAAATGTACCAGGAGCAAATGCCACTAGTTCATCAATGTCTGAAACGTTAAAACGCTCCATTTGTTCTTGAGAAATCGTTGATGCAGAACGCGGTGTTTCAAGAATTGATTTTCCAAAACCAAAAACTGATTCAACATCTTGACCAGGCAAACTGCCCAGAGAGCCTGTTACTTCAATTTTTTCAACGTCAGCGTCTTTCGGCGCAGATTCAGCCTCTTGTGCAAGTGCGATTGAAGGCACTGACAACGTCAGACCGAATGCTAGCGCACGGGCTAGTGGGTTAAGCTTGAATGTAGTGTTAATCATGGTTTCCTCTATTTTTAATAACCTTTTAAAAGGCTTTTTATACTTTTTTATTTTTCTGTCTGGGTAAAAGCACAATGAGTGCCAGCTTCTTGTCCAGTTGGTCAGGAAGTAGAATAAATTTAAATTAATGATTTTATTGAGTTTTTTTTAGAGTTGGGAAAGTGGTGATGTTATCAAAATGTGAAGTGGAGCAATGCTGATGGCTCTCTGCACCAGCGTTGTGATATTTACCCTGCGTGTTGCACCAAATTTGCTCTTTATACTTCACTTTGAGTATCTGAGGTGACTTCTGCTGATTTTTGCGGTGCACGTGGCAAAGAAAGTTCTAAAATGATGGCAGTCAGGCCCGCAGAGGTTACGGGTGAAAGTAAAACGTTTTCCAGCCATGTAGGCAATTGCGATAATGCGCTGGGCACCATCATTACACCAATACTCATCCCTAATGCACACGCGGTGATCAAGCTACTTCTTCTATCTAACGCGTAGCTAGCAAGTAACTTCAAACCACCTACGGCCACCATGGCAAACATAACCAGTGTTGCCCCGCCCAACACCGGCTTAGGTATAGCTTGTAGCACCCCCCCCACAGCAGGAAAAAGACCAACAAACACAAACATGCCCGCCACGAAGAAACCCACTTTTCTACTCGCAATACCAGTTAGCTGAATAACCCCGTTGTTCTGCCCAAAGGTGGTATTGGGAAATGTATTAAAGGCACCCGCAATCATAGAGTTAAGTCCATCACCTAGAATGCCACCTTTAATGCGCGATAAATAAAGTGGGCCAGTCACGGGTTCTTTGCAAAATAGGCTATTCGCGGTTAAATCGCCTGCGGTTTCAATCGCAGTAAATAAATAAATGAGGGCAATGGGTAAAAACAAGGTGATATCGAAGCTAATACCAAACGCAAAGGGCTGGGGAACCGCAATAGCAGGTAGGGCATTTAAGTGAGAAAAGTCTAAGCCTTTGGTGATCCACACATAGGCGGTACCCAATGTCATCCCCACAAAAATGGCCGATAGTCGTACCCAGTGATTATTCGACGCGTTTAAAAATACAATAATTAGTAAAACGCTTACCCCTAATCCTAAATTATCTAAACTCGCAAATGATTCAGCATTAAACCCACCTGCTAAGTCGGTCATTCCAACATTGATAAGCGATAAGCCAATGGCGGTAATAACAATACCCGTCGTTAGTGGTGTGATAATGCGTTTAAGTTGAGTAACAAATAAACTGAAAACTACCTCAACGACCGCCCCCGCTAGGGTTAAACCAAAAAGTAGAGATAAAATTTCTTCGCTACTGCCACCTTCATTTTTTACTTTCATGCCGGCCAATAGCAATGCACTGATAAAGGCAAAGCTAGTGCCCTGAATAGCCACTAATCCACTGCCCACTGGGCCAAATTTTTTCGTTTGAATAAAGGTGCCAACACCACTGACAAAAAGCGCCATGCAAATAAGGTAGGCCGTGTGCTCTGTAAGTCCCAGAGTTGCAGAGATAATTAATGTAGGCGTTATGACACCAATAAAGCTCGCCAGCATGTGCTGAACCGCAGCCGTTAAGCAAGCTGCCGCATTGGGTTTGTCGTGCAGGCTATAAAGTAAATCTTGAGGTTTCTCTTGCATGATTAATCCTTATCGTTGCTGCACAATTCGCTTTCAAACGTACAGATGAATGCGCGAAATTTTGGGGTAGGAGTGTTGACGTTATCTACTGCAACTAAGCGTTCAAACCCAGCAACACGTTGGTGATATAAAGCAAGCTGCTGCGCTTTTACATCGGGTTGTAAAAAACTGTACTGCAAACTGTTGGTGCCTAATGTGAGTACTTCTTCCCAACTTAAGTTGAATTCGGTAACCGCAACATAAAACTCGTCGGTCAAGGTGGAATCGAACATACCTCTATCATCGGTAGATAGCGCGGTAGGAATACCTGTTCGCAAATATTCTGGAAAGGGGTGGGCATCGTAGCTGGGAATGTATTCAAGCAGTAAGTTCGAAATAAGGTTAATTTCTATAAGGTACTGGCCGTTTCTCATTAGCAATAGAGTATCTGGGTCGAAAATGGTATTTAAACCATGCCCAATGCGCTCTGCTCCAAGCAATAAGGTGTCTCGTACGTTTGTGTCTGCGGTTTCTGACTCACCAGCGTGAAAGGCCAATGAAACTTTAGGGTATTTGGCACGAAGCTTACGAAGTGTTGATGCAAACCGTTTCGGTTGCCCATTCATGTCATCTTCTCTGCCTACTAAATTAATACCCACGTACAAGTCTCTGTGGCTATCCACAAAGTCATAAATCCATTCTAGTTGCGCTTCGGCGTCGGGTAAAAAACGCACCAGAGCATATTGAAAACGAACAGTAACTTGCGTGGCTTGTGCCTCGTCGCTGGCAAGCATGTCGGTATAAATACCGAGTGCTTCGTCGGGCGTATAAGGGCTACCATCCGGTTTCTTTGTATAGCGAACATTCACTTGGGTTTCCAAATATTGCAGATTTTCCTTTTGGTAAGCTTGCATATTACGTAGCAATATTTTTGATACTAACGTGGGATTAGCCGTGAGCTCGTTTAACCGTTGCCAATGGGTAGAAAAGAATTCTTCTCGCCCTTCTGACGGAGTATGTAAGCGAATACTATCCATAAACTCGCGTTTTAAATTGTCATCAAGCAATCCTAATTCAGTGTAATTTTTCTGAATACACGGCGGTAACCTAGCCCATGTCGTTTTGCTGATGGTATGAAAGCGTAATGCACTTTGTTTGCCTGAATGGCATAGGGTGTTGCTCACCAGTGTGTAATAGGTATATCCCCCATTTTTAGTAGGATCTGCTGCCAGTTCGTACCACCATTCACTAAACCCTGAACCTGACAAGTGGTGATGTAAATCGCCTCCTTTTGGCATGGCTTGTAAAAATTGATACATCTGGCGTGGCGTGGCCGTTTGTTTAAAACTTTCAAACCATAAGGGCATTGAAAAAAATGAGGAAGTAGAAGAACTGGCTACTGAACTTGGTGTGGCAGCGCTTTTGATAGCAACGCTGGTAAGGCAGATAAAGACAACAAGTGGAAAAGATAACAAGGTAAGTCGCAAACGCATGAGTACTACAGCAGTGTTAAAATCATAATGCGTGAGGTTTGCAAGAAGCTGACCAGTTAGTCTATGGTTAAAAAGAAGGTTAACTCAATGATTAACGGGTAATTTAAGGTAAAATAAGCGAAGGGAGAAAATGACATTAAGTATACGCTGCACCAATGTAGTGCCTTTAAACGAAAAGCGCGCCAATATGACGCGCTCAAATTAACAGCAAGGCTTTGAAACTAATTAAAATTCAACGCCTTCGTCTAGCGTTACAAAGATAGAATGACGCACTTCGTTATACATGGCTTTTGAGCAATGGCCTTCGCCTTCGGTGTCTTCGAGTAGAATAACATCGCCAGAACCAAACACATGGCGCTCACCGCTAGAAACAGTGAATTCTGCGCGACCTTTTAATATAAAAAGAAGCTGGCGTGCTGGCGCGGGGTGCCATTTAAAGTCATAGTCAGCAGGGGTTTCTCTAAAGATAATCTTATCGGCCCCAAACTTTTCTGACAACAGACCAATAGGTCCGCCATCCTTCAGTGGAATATCGATTTCACCAAAGTGGCTCTTGCCTTCATCGTCGTTATATATCCTTGCTATCTTCATCTTACTCATACCTGTTTCTTATCATTTAACGAATAATGCTTAAACGTGAACCTTGCGTAGGCAGGAACTATGCCTTAGTACTTTAACGTGCGAAGACTGTGGTGCAATACCGCCAAGCTAGCGGCAACATCATCTGTGGTGATTGACTCAGCCGGATGGTGACTAATACCACCCTTACAGCGTGTGAATAACATAGCAACAGGGCATATCTCAGCCATTGCCATTGCATCATGTCCTGCACCCGAGGCCAGTACTTTGGGTACTATCCCAGCTTCAGTTACACCCTTAAGCAATGTATTTTGTAGGGCGCTATCACAGTGAACCGCTGGCGCACTGTGCGTTTGCTCAACTTTTAATTCCACATTACGCAATATGGCAATGTCATTGATTTTTTGCAAAATCTCTGCCAATGCGGCGTCTCTTAACGGGTCTTCTTCACTGCGAATGTCTAATGAGAACTGACAGCGCCCTGAAATTACGTTCACTCCATTGGGCGCATTTTCAATTTTACCCACGGTAGCCACAACGCCTGGACGCTGCTGGCTAATAGACTCTACTGCTAAAATCATTTCTGCGCTGGTGCACAAAGCATCATGGCGCATCGACATAGGCACAGTACCCGCGTGTCCTGCCATACCGGTAACGGTTAAAGAAAAGCGCTTCGCACCGGCAATAGCGTTAACCACACCGACCGGTAAATTCTCTTGCTCTAATACTGGGCCTTGCTCAATATGCAATTCTAAGTAACCCAGTAAGTCGGTCCGTGCAATGGTAGCGCTGTTAATGGCATCAAAATCCAGTCCGAAGTTTTTCATCGCATCTTCAAGCGAAATGCCATCTTCATCTTTTAGCCTGCGCCATTCGTTTTGCCATTTGCCCGTTAATGCACGGCTACCTAAAAGTGTGGTGCCAAAACGCGTGCCTTCTTCGTCACAAAAACCAACGATATCGATATGAAAAGGAAACTGTTGGCCTACGCCGCTGAACATGGCCATTAGCGTAACAGGGGCTACCACACCTAGCATGCCATCATATTTACCGCCATTTGGAACGGTGTCTAAGTGACTGCCAATAATCAATCGAGGTGCATTTGGAACGGCCGATGTATAGCGGCCCCAAATATTACCCACACTGTCTTGCCAAGTTGTCATGCCAGCTTCTATCATCCAACCAGAGGTTAATTGGTTGGCGAGCTTGTGCTGTTCGGTTAAATAGCGTCTGTCTAAACAGGTAGGGTTTTGGCTTAACGAACCTAGTGCTTCACAGCGCGCCATGACTAACGCGGCCGCATCAGAAAACTCAGACATTCATGGCTCCCGAATACACAGCAAGTGCGGCGTCTACGCCAGCGCCAGCCGGTAGCGACATACCTTGCTTACGTAATACGGTTTCTAGCGACTGAAGGGTATGCAATACCGCATCTTGGCGGGCGTTATAACCCATGGTGCCTATACGCCAAATTTTACCTTTGAGAGGGCCAAAGCTGGTGCCAATTTCAATGTTGAAACGCAGTAGCAGGTCTTCACGTACTTGCTCGCCGTGTACGCCATCAGGAATAACCACACCTACTACATTACTCATTTTGTTAGCTAGGTCGCCAAATGGTGTTAGCCCCAACGCTTGCACGCCTGCTAGCATGGCATCGCCTGCTACTTTGTGACGTGCAATAACATTTTGCTGGCCTTCTTCAAGGTGCAAAATAGCGCATTCACGGGCACAATAAAGCATGGTAGCGGCTTCGGTATGGTGGTTTAAACGCTCATCACCCCAATAATCCATGATCATGCCAAGGTCGAAATAATTAGAACGAATTTTCGGGCCACGGGCACTTTCATGGTGTGCATCTCGAATACCGGCTTCAACGTGATGGCGAGTTCGCACCACATCAACGAATTTTTTGCTCATGGTAATGGGCGCACTGCCTGAAGGGCCGCCTAAACATTTCTGCAAACCTACTGAAACTGCATCTAGCTTCCATTTGTCTACTTCTAACGGGTTACCACCTACCGATGCGGTTGCATCGCAATAGAACAACACGTCGTTGGCTTCACAAATGGCACCAATGTCATCAAGAGGCTGAAACATAGTGGTAGAAGTGTCGCCTTGTACAATCGCTAACAGCTTTGGCTGAACTTTCTTGATGGCCGCTTCTATTTGCTCGGGCTTAAATACTTCACCCCATGGCACTTCAATAGTGTGTACTTCCGCGTCGGCGCGCTCTGCAATTTCAGCCAATAAATGCCCAAAACGACCGAAAATAGGTACTAATACTTTGTCTCCAGGCTCAATAGTCGACACTAAAACCGCTTCAATACCAGCGCGCGACGTGCCGTCAATCAGCATGGTTTGTTGGTTTTCAGTGTTAAATAACGTGCGGTATAGCGCCATGGTTTCATTCATGTAGCCCGTCATTACTGGGTCGTATTGCCCCACCAATTGTGTAGACATGGCAGACAAAACACGGGGATAACAGTTAATAGGGCCTGGGCCCATTAAAAGGCGCGGTGGAGGGGTTAAAGGTGCAAAACCAGTCATACTAGGCTCCTAGATAAACACCTGCGCAAGCATGCGCAGGCCAGTAATGATGAGAACAACAGCGAAAATCTTCTTAAGTAGGCCTGCGTCTAACTTATTGGCAATGCCTGCACCAATTGGCGCAAAAATTACCGTTAGCGGTACAATGCATGCGAAACCAAGTAGGTTAACGTAACCGTAGGTAGCAAACGGCGCATCAACAGGTGTAGTGCCTACAAATAAAAGGGTAATAGCAGCTGGCAGCGATATAATTAGGCCAACAGCGGCAGCTGTACCTACTGCTCTGTGCGCAGGGTAGTTACAAAAGGTAAGGGTAGGTACGGTAAGTGTGCCGCCACCAATCCCAACCATGGAACTGAAAAAGCCAATACACGCCGCCATAATAGATTGCCCAACACGCCCAGGTAGGCTGTTAAACAAGGCATCTTTTTTGCCAATTAGCATGTTGATGGCAGACAAGGTGGCAATAACACCAAACATCAATGTTAAGAAGTTAGCGTCTAGTACGGTGACTAAGTAACTTCCTGCTAGAACGCCAATTAAGATGAACACAGCCCATGCCTTTAATAGCGCAAAATCTACGTTACCTTTGCTGTGGTGGGCGCGAATAGAGCTAATAGACGTTGGAACAATTGTGGCCAGCGATGTTGCGGTTGCTATTACCATCGCACTTTCTGCCGATACGCCTAACGCTTGAAATAGAAAAAACAGGACTGGCACTATAACAATACCGCCGCCGACACCTAACAGGCCAGCCAGTAATCCGGCGAACACGCCTGTACCAATTAACGATAAAATTACCGTCATGTTATCGAGTAAAAACTGCATAAATAAAGAGTCTCGTTATGAATTAAATCTTGTGCTTGTGGGCAAGCTTTTTGTATACAAATTTGTGTAAGTAAAAAAACGCTTGGCCACAATTAAATTATGGTGGATTGCTCTGGCTTATCTAAAAAGGGGTGGACGTCCTTTAAAAATAAGCCAAAAGCAACACACCGATAAAACGGCTTGGGTAGTTTATTAAACCCGTATAGGGTTAACTATTATCGATAGATGTAGAATCTAACGATTAAGCTGCGCAGTTAAACCCTATCAGTAAAGGCTTTACCATCGCTGCGTGGATCGCTTGCTGCACTGACAGACCCCGTTGGCGTGCGAATGACCGCTCCCGCGTGACCCATCAGTTCGTTACAAGGGTCAACAGTCACCATGTCGTGACCACGGGCAATAAGGCTTTCGCCTACATACTCGGCTAAGTCACGCTCGGCTTTTAAGTTGTTACTTTCATCACCCCAAGTACGGCCTAGTAACCAGCGGCCAAGCGCAATGGCTTTATCAATAGGTTGGTTGTGATAAATATGGCGGGCAAATAAAGCAGCTTGTGTTTGTGGCTGACCTTCACCGCCCATGGTGCCGTAACTCATGCGTCGCCCATCGGATAAATCGGCGAAGGCAGGGTTAAGCGTATGAAACGGTTTCAACCCAGGCTTTAAGTATTGGTTGCTAGCAGAGTCTAACGAGAATGAAGTCCCTCGGTTATTCCATACAATGCCGGTTTGTGGGCTAACAATGCCTGAACCAAACTCCCAATAAAGCGATTGAATGTAACTTACCATTCGGCCTTCGCTGTCACACGCGCCCATCCAAATGGTATCGCCTGGCTTCGCCACATGAGGCCATGGCTGCGCTTTTTCTACCGAAATGTGTTTAACCATTTCATCTAGCGAGGCATCGGTTAATAGGCTAGATAAATCTACAGGCGTACGTGATGGGTCGGTCACGTTCGCATTTCGTGCAATAAACGCTTGTTTGGTGCATTCAATCAATAAGTGAACCATGTCAGCATCTGTAGTGCCTAAATGCTGAACCTTGTCGTACAGCGCTAAAATAATTAATGACGCTACACCTTGGGTAGGTGCAGGTAAGTTATACAAAGTGCCTTTGCTGGTAGTGACTGAAAGCGGTTCTACAATTAGCGCTTTGTATTGATTGAAATCTTCAATACGAATAGGTGAGCCAGCGGCTTCTAAATCGGCTGCTAGTTTGCTAGCGAGTTCGCCATGATAGAAGTCATCAAGCCCGGCTTTGGCTAAGTGGCTGAGTGTTTTAGATAACGCTGTCAGTTTAAGGATTTTGCCTTTTTTAAGTGCTTTGCCCTTAATTAAAAACTGATCGAAGTTTGGGTCACTCGCCAAATCGTCAAAGGTTTTATTGCTGGCATCTACCAAGCTTTGCGTTACCTCAATACCCCAATTAGCCTGGCTAATTGCCGTATCAAACAAGGTATTAAGCGGCAGACCATCTTGCCACTGGTGGCTTATTTTTAACGCTTCATTCCAACCCGCAACAGCACCGGCCATAGTCAGGGCTGATTTTCCGCCTCGGCTAGGAATAGCGCTGTCGTCTTTATAAAATTCAGGGGTGGCACCTAGTGCGGCAACGCCCGACGCATCAATGCCAACAGGGGCTTTGCCAGGTTCGCTAATTAACCAAAATCCGTCGCCACCCATGCCATTCATATGGGGGTATTCCACGGCAATAGACGCCGCCGCCGCCACCATAGCTTCAATCGCGGTGCCGCCTTTTTCTAAAATATTCAAACCCACTTGCGACGCCGCAAAGTGAGGGGCTGTAAAGCCTACGTTATGTTTTTCACTCATTGTCTTTTTTTATCCATTTGTTATTTGGCCAATGCAACCTTGTTTTCTCAGAAAGCCTAGTATGACCAATCAATTTGCTGTCAGTGCTTTCGCTAGCTTAATGAGTGCAAGATCGCTGCCTTTTTTGCCCACCAGTGATAAACCACATGGGGCGTTTTGTAGGGTAAATAGCGGCATATGAATTTGTGGAAGCTCTGCTAAACCTGCAATTGAGGTAAGCGCAAGCAGGGCATTCCTATCGTTCGCTAATGTTTCTTCATCAGCATCGCACCGAGGTGCAATACCGGGAGTAGTGGGTATCAACAATACGTCTACGGTTTCAAATAAGCCGTTTATGTATTCTTGAAACGCCACTTGCTGCTTCTTGGCATGTTCAATCTCTTGTTCGGAAATCGTTTCACACCAATCTAATCGAAGCATAATATCGTGGGCAATATCAGGGTGAGTGTCAGTTATCCACTGGCCATGTTGCTGCCAAATTTCAGCACCTTGTAAAACGCGAAACGTCGCGGCAGTATTCAGTGCCGATAAATCCAATTCGTCTTCGGTGATAGTGCAAACCGTCACACCCGCTTTTTCGTTAAGCGTTTCAAGCCATTTTGTGACCAAAGCGCCGTGTTTCGCACTTTGAAGCAAATGCTGAACAGCACCAATTCGTATTGTGATGTTGTTAGTGTCGTCTGCGATGGTAGACAGTTCTTCCTGCCCAGCATTGGCTAAACAAACGTGGCTCACTTTTTCTAAGGTGTCGATATCCCGCGTCATCCAACCTATGGTGTCGAAAGACGGTGCCAGTGCCACCATGTTGTCACACGGTATCGCGTTGTGCGAAGTACGTAAGCCCCATAATCCTTGATAACTAGCAGGAACACGAATAGAGCCACCTGTGTCTGTACCCAACCCAATATCAGCTAAATGCGCCGACACCGCCACTGCCGAACCTGAAGATGACCCCCCTGGAATGTGAGCAGGTGCAATGGGGTTAACCAGTTGTGGATAATGTTTATTTTGTCCATGTAGGCTATAAGCCAACTCATCGGTAATCGTCTTACCTTTAAACGTGACGCCTGCACTACATAATGCTTCAACGGTACTATTGGTGGCCGTAGGTACAGGGTGCGTCGCTAACCAATCAGGGTTCCCGGCTGCGGTGGGTAGCCCTTCAATGTGAAATAAATCTTTTACCGCTAATGCATAGCCCTTTAAGGAATAGCCCTTTAATTCGCAAGCTGTTGGTGACGCATTGACTGTCGCAGAATCTGGTGCAGATGCTGAAGCGCTTTTAGCATGTATTTTAAAATCAGCAGGAATAGAAACAAAAGGAGAAGACACGGTACATTCGCAATAGTGAAAAAGATACCTCCATGAAACAATCGTTTCTCTTTATTGTCAAGTGAAACGTTTGTTGCTGGTGTGTAATATGCTTTGTTTTTGTGGCCTAGTTTATGAGTTGTTTTCAATAAGGCAATTACAGGCGATTTGTGAGGTGGGTTAATAACCAATACAACGGCGAAGCTGTGTTCGCATTAAAACCGACTGCCAGGTTCCAAAAGAAACTGTTCTTCTTCTTTCGTGCTGGTTCTGCCCAATACCAAGTTTCTGTGCGGATATCGACCAAATTGCTTAATAATATTCACGTGTTTCAACTCATATTCATATTGTTTTTCTAAACCAGGAACCGCAAAAAGTTGAAGCGCAATATCGTGGATAGCCAAAGATTCGCTATGCATAAATGGCATATAAAGAAATATGCATTGCTGAGGGGTAAGGGTTTTGTCAGCCTCAACGCTAACAGCCTCTTGGGCTAATACTAAAGCCACAGGGTCTTGCGAGTAAGCGTGAGGCGTGTCTCTGTATATATTTCGTGAGAACTGATCAAGCAACAAAATTTCCGCCAACCGGCCTGTAGGGGTGGCTCGCCAAGGCCATAACTCGCCCCGAGATGCGGCGCGATGCAAGGTTAAAAATTGCGATGCAATAGTACGATCTAGTGCAGAGTCTTTACTGAACCATTGTGAAGGAGTTAGTTCATTAAACCAAAATGCTAAAACTCTGCTAGACTCTTCTATAACAAGGTGAGATTTGTCCATTTCTACTCCAACTACGAATGCTAGGTTGCCTTTTTACGGGAGAACAGCGCAGTTATCTCTTGTAGCACGTGTGGCAACACGATTCTTAATACGTACCAGTTTACTTATTCGATCTTCTATTCTTGCCTAAAAATTAATCTAATAAAAGTCGTTAATGTTACTTTCGCTCGGAAGGCTCTAATTCATCAAGGTCGCCATACAGGTTAGTAATGGCTTTAACCCGTTCAGATGCACTATCACCCAGTGCGGAATACGTAAAGTTACATAAGGTAGAAACCAAGCTCATTGGGGCGGCGTAACTGTCGAAGGGGGCGTAGTTATCTACCTGTGAACTTAGATGGTTGCCCAAATGGCACACCAGCAGATGCTTTACGTTATCCCGATATACTTGCCCGGTTGGATCGGTGATTAAAATAGTTTGGCAGTGAGAAACGGTATTTAATACATGCTTGAACTGCCGAGTGCGCCTACGAAACCCAAATAACACCACCACATCGTCTTTACCTAAATCGACTAAATCTTCCCCCAAGGTTTGACCAGGTTGAGGCAAAAGCCTGACTGAGGTGCGAATTTGCTTAAGCTGCTGGCGAAAATGCAGCGCTAATGGATAGGCGTTTCTAAAGCCGATAAGGGTAATTTGTTGCGCGTTCGCCAGCTTTTCAGCAATGGCAGTAAGCGTAGCAATATCAATATTATCGAAAGTGTGCGAAATATTATTGAGTTCTTGCTCGTGCTGCAGAACCGCAGTCGTGCTCGGGCTTACCGGCACGCCCTGTTCGCGTAAGGTAAGCAACGTATTTTTTGCTTCCTGATGCGACTCAAAACCAAGCTGGCGAAAAAAACGGCTTACCGTGGCTTTCGAGGTGTTGGTTTGTTCAGCAATATGAGAAGTGGATTGGGTTACAACGGCAATAGGGTTGCGCTGTAAATACTGAGCAATAGTTTGGCCTGAAGGTGATAAAGACGCATAGTGCTTCTCTATTTGCTTAATAACATCGTTCGAATTTTGGGCCATAGTGAATTATCTTTAACTGCTCAGTGTGCTTGCCGCGTGCTTTTAGGTGTGTACCTATATTGATGCTTTTTAGCAAATAACAACAATATCGTGAAGGAAAAAATTTCACCAAATATACCCATGAGCCTGTTATTTATACACACAAAAAACATTCTTCGGGGTGTAATTAAGTGAAAAATCAACCGCCGTGCCTTCTTCACACATTATCACGTTCTATTATCACACCCTAATTCAAGACAGAAAGCTTCAAAAACCCGCCGTATATTGGTGACTTACTAATTTACGCCTAATGTATAACGCTGCAAGATAAGACTTCTACGCCAATTGGCACTATAATTTCATTATCTTTTATAATTCATAATTATGTCATCAATTTGCAATCAAGTAGGGGTCTTCGTGGTAAAGCTGTGGTCTGAGTTGCTCATTTTGTTCGTTGCACTGCCCATTGCCGTACTTTACTGGATAAACCACGTTTCCGATTGGCTTATGCCTATTTTGGGCATAGTGTGTTTGTTTTGTTTAAGCGTGCTGCTAGCCGATAAACAATTCCAACGAATTCGTTTATGGCATTGGGAAGATTACGGGCCTCATTTAAAAAGTACACTTAAGCTATTTTTACCTTGGGCAAGTTTGCTTGCGCTATGCGTTTATCTCATTAAACCTGAACTATTTTTGCATTGGCCCATTAACGAGCCATGGATGTGGGTAGTTACGTTATTGGTGTATCCAGTGGTGTCGGTTATTCCACAAGAAATCATTTTTAGAACCTTCTTTTTTCATCGTTACAAACTTATTTTACCTTCGCGTAATGCGCGCTGGGTGTTAAGTACCTTCGTGTTTGGTTTGGCGCATTTAATTTACGGTAATTGGGTGGCTGTCATTATATCGTGGTGTGGTGGTGCTATATTTGGCTATCGCTACATGCAAACAAACTCAACGCCCATTGTGGTAATTGAACATGCTATTTGGGGAAGTTTTCTTTTCACCATCGGTTTAGGTTCATACTTAGTAGTGGCTGGCCCTTAACACAAAGGGAAAGCAAGGGCTAAGTAGGGCCATAACAGGGGCTATATCCAAGACTTTGTTACAGCTTAAGCCAGAACTTAAACCAGTACATGAGCATGTGCGTACTACAGATATGGTACTACGTAGAAACTAGCGTGGTGATGGTCATATTGTTAGGCTGCACCCGTGGCAAGTAACCTCATTTCAAGGAGCGAAGGTGGGCAACATCAATTCTTTAACGGCTTTTTTTAACCTAGTAGGTTTCTACCTAACAAAGCTCGACTTAACAAATTTCATTCTAACAAACATATTTCCCACAGCTTTATTGGCCGCAGATGCCGTTGCGCCTTCCTCTGGAGTAGAAAACCTTTCAGAAGCGCAGTCGGTTTTATTAGATTTATGGCACGGCTTTTTGTATCGCTTACCTGGCCTTGGTGTTGGCCTGCTCATTATGGCGCTGTTTATTTTTGCTGCAGGGCCATTATCCCGATTGCTACTTAAGCCTTTTTCTTTTTCTTCGTTAACCCCCTTAATTAAGTCGGTAGCGCAACGCTCTATTAGCTTGGTTATTATTTTGCTTGGGGTGTATTTATTCCTATTTATGGCAGGCTTAACCGGCTTCGCGGTAGCGGTAATAAGCGGAACTGGCGTAGTAGGGTTAATTCTTGGTTTTGCCTTTCGTGATATTGCCGAAAACTTTATTTCTAGTTTGTTACTTACCATTCAAAGGCCGTTTCGAATAGGCGATATTGTTGAAATAAACGAGTTTACCGGCATTATTCAAAAGGTAACGTCTCGTGCTACTACCATGGTGGATTTTGACGGAAATCACATTCAAATTCCCAACGCGACCATTTACAAAGGTGTGATAAAAAACCTGACGGCTAACCCATTAATGCGCGGCCACTTCGTGCTGGGAGTAGGTTATGATGCAGACATTCGTAACGCACAGCATTTAGCGGTACAGATAATTTCTAGCCATGCGAAGGTACTTACCGATCCTGAACCCCAAGTGCTAATCGATAATTTAGGGGCATCGACCTACAATTTAAAAGTGTATTTTTGGGTGAATGTTGAAGATACCAGCGTGCTTAAAATGTCGTCGTTACTTATGCGCCAAATTGTAGGCCGATTTACTGAGGAAAACATTAGCATGCCTGACGATGCTCGCGAACGTGTATTCCCCAATGGGTTAGCCATAGTGTCTAATCAATCGGTGAGTAAAGAAGATACAGCTGATGATGCCAGCGGTTTCACATCGCTTAATAAACCCATCTCCGAAAGTAATAACTTCCCGTTAGCGACTAACAAAAAATCAGCGGTAGAAATAGCGGGTGAGTCGGAAGAAAGTAAAGCGTCGGCATCTGCAGCTCAGGCAAATAAAGCTCAGGCAGATACAGCTCGCAGCAGTGCTAATTCAGCGCTTGAACACGAAAATGACAACGAAGACGTTAGCAGTGAAGCAGAAGATATTAGAGAGCAAGCGAAGAAAGCCCGCGACCCTGAAAGTGGTGAGAATATTCTTTAGCTTGCAGCATATAGGGTTGAACACTCTAAGCTGAGTGATGAAACGTTTAGCCGCCTTACGTTAACTAGGGCGCGGTTGGCGATAAATTGCAGCGACCTAGAAAGTTTTGCCATAACGTAACATGGGCTTTCATTGTGGCGCTGTATTGCGTGAAGTTATCAACAGCGTGGGTGCGTATGTGCGCTTTAAATGGGACGCTCAACGCAGTACTTTCCCCCCATTGTTCCCATAAAGACTGTAGCTGGTAGTGGTAACTATTAAGCGTACTCGCAATGGGCTGAATTTCCTCTATAAAGTACAAGTAAAACACATTTCGTAATATAGTGGCTTTGTCGCTGTTTGTTCCATTTTCGCACTTAACGTCATTTAGCGCAGGCGCTAAGACTTGGTTCAGTAACGCTAAACGGTTATTCAATATAGCTTGGGTTTGCCATAGCTTTGCAGGAAGCCGAGAAGACGCAATTATTTGTAATTGTTGTTCAAGTTCATCTTCAACAACACCTTGTGACTGAGCAGTTTTAGCTAAACCATTAATAAAATTAAGCGCACTGACCGACGCCTTGGCATCTTTATTGCCATTGGCCTGTAGTGGCGATGAAGCCATGCTTAACCCAAGTTTCATTTCAGAACTGGTTTGCACCACGTTTGCCCAAACGTTCATATACTGACTGCGTTTTTGTTTACGCCATTCTGCTACTGTTGCTGCAGTGGGGTTTTGTGCCTCTTTCAGTGTGGTTTCGCACTTTGCCAATGCGTTCAATAATTGATGTTCATACTGCAAGCGCTGTGAAGGCAATTGGGTTTTACCCAAAGCTGTGTTTCTTTCAGCCACTATCCGGCCAAGTTCGCAATCTTGTATGGCGTAAAACTCTCTAATGTTTATATTCAGCGCAGTAACCTTGTTGCCTAGCGCCGTGAGCGATGGATAGGTTTGAGAAGGCAGAGCAAGCGTAGCGTTTAATTGCAGCGTGGAATGGGCTTCACTTTCTAAGGTTTCATCTGCCGGGGCGCTATTTGGTAAAGAAGCATCTGGCAAAGCAGCTTCGGCTAACGGGCTTTCTAATACCCTCGATAAACGGGTGGTGTATTCATCCATGGTGTCATTAATGCTAGGCGCACCAAAGCACCCTTGCAATAACCCCAAGGCTAATACTACGCCAGCTAGTCGCATGCGCTTATGCCGATGCATTAGTATGCAAGCTTCGGCCACCATCCACATAAATGATTTGCCCCGTAATATAATTAGCTGAAATTAAAAATGTTGCGGTGTTTGCAATATCTTCAGGCGAGCCTAATCCGCCTAATGGAATGCTATCTAGCAATCGCTGTTTTTGGTCGAGCTCTAATTCTCTTTCAGGCCACAGTATGGCGCCAGGTGCGATACCATTCACCCGCACCTCTGGTGCCATTTCAACCGCCAGTGAACGTGTAATAGACGCCAACGCCGTTTTAGCCAGGCCGTACACCGTATGGTGGGGCAGTGGGCGGTCTATATGCATATCAACCATGTTGATAATGCAGCCATTATTTGCTTTTAGCGCAGGCCATAAAGCTTGAGATAAAAACAGTGGGCCTTGAACGTTGCTGCCAACCAGTGCCTGCCAATCACTGGCAGAAATATTGCCTAACGGGGTAGGGTAAAAGCTAGACGCATTGTTGATTAATACGTTAATACCGGTTGCACTATTATCACTGCAATCTTCACGGGCTGGTTGCTCAGTGTCCACATCAAAGACATTCGGCGCAGTGGCTTGCTGTGCTAAACGAGTAATATCGTCTAACTTGCACAAATCTGCTTGCAAACATGCTGCACTGTTAGGCCTTATTGCATTTAATGCATTTACCAATGCGTTGGCGTGTTCAGCTGAATGGCCATAATGTACAATCACCCGGTAGCCTGCACTGTGAAGGGTTCTCGCCATAGTGGCACCAATGCGTTTCGCTGCACCAGTAATGAGTGCAACTGGTGGATTGCCTTGTCCAGCCTTATATCCGTTCTTTGGCTCGCCAATGTGAGAGGCGTTGGTAGGATCAGCCGTTACTGTATTCCCAATAGCGTTTTTTTCAGTAGGTATGTGTTCGTTAGGCATTTGCAGGCACTGCTCTGTTAATCAATAATCTGTTATTTACTATTTCTGTTTGCATAAGTTTGACAGCATTTCCAACAATTTAAAGATAAGAATAAGTAAGCTTTGCAGCAGCTGGTGGGATATTTCACTTATTGTTTATACCCCGTAAGCACAAAATATAGCTCGCAAGGCATCGAAAATACGCTTGCCCATTGCATGTGTGTTTACAGCCGTTATAATCGCCCATCGATAATTGTTTATACCGCCAACCCAAGTATGCGTGTTGGCAAAGAGTAAACGGTTATAAGGCTTATATGGTTTATATAGCACTTTCCGCTTATGTAATGAATATAACGACTACGCGTAAACACCAAAATGAGTGTTTTTATAATTAAAGATGCAAGTGGCGCAGAGTAGGCGTCACCACTGTAAAGGATATATCATGCCAGTAATTACCCTTCCTGATGGAAGCCAGCGCGCTTTCGACCAATCAGTTTCTGTATTAGATGTTGCCAACGATATCGGCCCAGGTTTAGCGAAAGCGACTATTGCGGGTAAAGTGAATGGCGAATTGGTAGACGCAGTAGACCTTATTGAGTCAGACGCTCAACTACAAATTATTACCGCTAAAGACGAAGCCGGCTTAGAAATTCTTCGTCACAGCTGCGCGCATTTGTTAGGCCATGCTATTAAGCAACTTTGGCCTAATACCAAAATGGCGATTGGCCCTACTATCGACAACGGTTTTTACTACGATGTTGATATGGAAGAGAGCCTTACTCAGGAAGATATCCAAAAGCTTGAAAAGCGTATGCTTCAGCTAGCAAAAACTAACTATAACGTGGTTAAAAACAAAGTTAGCTGGCAAGAAGCACGCGATGCATTCGAAGCACGCGGCGAAACTTATAAAATGGAAATTCTAGACGAGAACATCAGCCATGATGATCGCCCAGGGTTATACCATCATGAAGAATACGTAGACATGTGCCGTGGCCCTCACGTGCCTAACATGAAATTTTGCCAAAACTTTAAGCTTATGAAAGTAGCCGGTGCATACTGGCGTGGCGACAGCGACAATAAAATGTTGCAACGTATTTACGGAACCGCATGGGCTGATAAAAAGCAACTTAAAGCCTACTTACAGCGCTTAGAAGAAGCTGAAAAGCGCGACCACCGTAAAATTGGTAAAGCGTTGAACTTGTTCCATTGGCAAGAAGAAGCGCCGGGCATGGTGTTTTGGCACAACGATGGTTGGTCTATTTACACCGAGCTTGAAAAGTTCGTGCGTGAAAAATTACGCGATTACACTTACGACGAAGTAAAAGGCCCATTAATGATGGACCGTTCGTTGTGGGAAAAATCGGGTCACTGGGAAAAGTACGCCGAAAACATGTTCACTACCGAATCTGAAAAGCGTGAATATGCTATT
This sequence comes from Alteromonas sp. 38, assembly GCF_902506055.1. NCBI lineage: Bacteria > Pseudomonadati > Pseudomonadota > Gammaproteobacteria > Alteromonadales > Alteromonadaceae > Alteromonas > Alteromonas sp. 38. Next base: position 2,393,761 of record NZ_LR733300.1, on the reverse strand, counting down.
AAGCCAATGAACTGCCCAGGCCACGTTCAAATATTTAACCAGGGCTTGAAGTCTTACCGTGACCTTCCGTTGCGTATGGCTGAGTTTGGTTGCTGTCACCGTAACGAACCTTCTGGTGCGCTACACGGTTTAATGCGCGTTCGTGGGTTTACCCAAGACGACGCTCATATTTTTTGTACCGAAGAACAGATCCTAGAAGAAGTAAGTGGCTGTATAAAGATGGTGTATGAGACTTATGCAGCATTTGGTTTTGAAAAAGTAGCGGTTAAACTATCTACTCGCCCTGAAAAGCGCGTTGGCAGTGACGAAATTTGGGATAAATCAGAAGCCGCATTAGCCGAAGCACTTAAAGCCAACGATATTGAATTTGAATATCAGCCAGGTGAAGGCGCGTTTTACGGCCCTAAAATTGAATTTACATTGCACGATTGCCTGAATAGGGCATGGCAGTGTGGAACGGTTCAGCTAGATTTCTCTATGCCGGGTCGTTTAGGTTCTACTTATGTAGCTGAAGACGGCGAACGTAAAGTGCCTGTAATGATCCACAGAGCTATTTTAGGTTCATTAGAAAGATTTATCGGTATTCTTACCGAAGAGTTCGCTGGCTTTTTCCCGCTGTGGTTAGCCCCTCAGCAGGTGGTAATTCTAAATATTACCGATAGCCAAGGCGAATATGCACAGGAATGTGTAAAAAAACTGCAAAAAAGTGGATTTAGAGCAAAGTCGGACTTGAGAAATGAGAAGATTGGCTTTAAAATCCGCGAGCACACTCTCAAGCGTGTTCCTTATATGCTAGTAGTAGGTGATAAAGAGATGGAAGCTGGCGAAGTAGCAGTACGCTCTCGCAGTGGCGACGACCTAGGCAAAATGAGCCTGGAATCTTTTATTGCCATGGCAAATCAGGAAGTGGCAGAAAAGACCATTAAATAGTTTGAGGGTTTTCGTGTATACTACACGACGGTGTTTGCTTACCAGTACTGAACATTACACAGGCGGTAAGCAAACAGAAGAATTAAATGTTTGGAGGAATGCACATTAAAGGCGCTAATAACAAGGCTCAGGGCGACAAAGCCCGCATAAACGATGAAATTAAAGCCAAAGAAGTTCGCTTAATTGGCAAAGATGGTGAACAAGCCGGCATTGTGACGTTAGCAGAAGCGACGAAACTTGCTGAGGAAGCCAGTCTTGATCTAGTAGAAATCAGTCCGAATGCTGAGCCGCCAGTCTGTAAAGTTATGGACTATGGCAAATTCCTCTTTGAAAAAAGTAAAGCTCAAAAAGAGCAGAAGAAAAAACAGAAGCAAATTCAGGTCAAGGAGATTAAGTTCCGCCCTGGCACTGATGAAGGCGATTACCAGGTAAAACTGCGCAACCTGCGTCGCTTTCTTGAAGGTGGTGATAAAGCCAAAGTTACGATCCGTTTCCGCGGACGTGAAATGGCGCACCAAGAGATCGGTATTGAACTACTAAACCGTGTTAAAGCGGATTTAGAAGAGATTGCTGTGTGCGAGTCTTTCCCACGTCGTGTGGAAGGCCGCCAAATGATCATGGTGCTAGCCCCAACTAAGAAGTCGTAGTGGTCTAAAAGTTTTTGAGGTACTGCAATCTCAAAACACCCTGCGGCTAAACATTAACCGACAAACGGTAACTGCATACCCAGCGTCGATATTAACAATGCGGAGTTTTAGCAATGCCTAAAATGAAAACTGTAAGCGGTGCCGCCAAACGTTTTAAGAAAACGGGTTCTGGCCGCTTTAAAAGCAAACAGTCTCACTTACGTCACATTTTGACTAAGAAGAGCTCTAAGCGTAAACGTCACCTTCGTGGCAAAAAACTGGTTCATGATTCTGATACCAAATTGGTTCAGCGCATGTTGCCGTACGTATAGACTTAGGAGACTGATTAATGGCTAGAGTAAAACGCGGCACGGTAGCACGTGCACGTCACAAAAAAGTCCTCAAGCAGGCAAAAGGTTATTACGGTGCTCGTTCACGTGTTTATCGCGTAGCGGTACAAGCCGTAACTAAAGCTGGTCAATATGCTTACCGTGACCGTCGTCAGCGCAAGCGTCAATTCCGTCAATTGTGGATTGCACGTATTAATGCTGCGGCACGTCAAAATGGTATGTCATACAGCCGTTTCATTAACGGTTTGAAAAAAGCGTCTGTTGAAATCGATCGTAAGATCCTTGCCGACATCGCTGTACATGACAAAGCGGCTTTCAGCGCACTAGTCGATGCGGCTAAAGGCGCATTAGCTTAATTATTAACTAATTAAGTTTAAGTTCTTTCGGAAAAAGGCGAGCAGGATGCTCGCCTTTTTTCGTTTCTGGCGTTTAGAAATATAAAATCGTTTTCAATAGTTAGCGGCATATCGGTGAAACCTGAATAGTCGAACGCCGCAAATAGAAAAGTGTAAAAACACCAGACACCTAATAGCTCGAAATTTATTCAAGACGCTAACGATCAGTGCTAAGCAAGTGTAAATCCAATGCTAGGCTAGAGCTAAAAGGGTACGGTTAAATTAATCCCTTCGCTCATATAAATATCATCATAAGCCAACCCCCCATTGCCATAAGGTTGTTTAATTGGCCCTGTATTGCAGTTAGCCAAAAAGTAAATCAGGGGTAATTCCCGCTTCATTCTGAAGTTGGCATTTTCGTAAACTAGCGATTGGCTTGAAAACTCGCCGCCTTTCACATACACACGATATACTTGCCCGCCATTTTTAACGGTGGCGTTATTAACCACATACCAAATGCTATACCATACACCTTCTTTTAAAGGCTTAGCATCTTTGTTGTTGTCAGTATTTTTTACACTGGCATATTGGCGATACTTGTCTTCGCTGTCTATTTTAACCATCAGACTACCATTGTTTTTAAAACCGTTAGATTCCGCCTTATCGGTAACCCGAAGGGTAGGTTCAAATGCGTTGTAACCATGTTTAATTATGTCGGCAGGGTGCATGTTGCTAATGCCAAAAGCATGGTTATTAGGAAAGCGCTCAAGGCGAATTCTTGTATAAAAGCTATAAGTTTCACCAACAGGAATTGGCTGGGGTAGGGCTTTGAACGTAAGGGCTTTTCTATTGCCTACCACGCCATCTGGCGCAGGTTTTTTAAATAAGAAGCCATTGTTGACACTGGGCACAGTAGAGGAGGTATCTTTAATTGAATTTGACGCTGAATCTGAATCTTGAACCCGAATTTCAGTAACTTGGGCATTTTCTAAAAAGGGGGTAGTATCGTTTTGCGTGTCGGCTAATTGCCAACCAGTTAGCGTTTTAGTATCAAAAGTATCAATCACTAACCAAGGCGAAGGGTGTTGTGTAGGTAATAAGTAACAAGCAGTAAGTAAGAATGACGTACTAATCAGTAATAGGTACTTCATTACGTGCCTTGAAATGTAATGACTGTTGCTTATTTATACACGTAAGGCACCAAAAACTGCAATGTAAAATAACCATTTAAATTGCCTTTAAGTTTTACTTAGTGTGTGCAATTACAGTTAACATATCCCCATTGGTAGAAACAAAAAAGCCTCAACATAGAATGTTGAGGCTTTCGTTTGTCAAATTTTACGAGCTGTAACTAATAAGTTTAGTAGGCGTTCTTATTCGCTAACCCACCAAATACCGTCATAAATACAATTTTAATATCGAACCAAACAGACCAACGGTGAATGTAGTCTAAATCGTACTCTACGCGTTGTACCATTTTGTTCACTGTCTCTGTTTCGCCACGTAAGCCGTTTACCTGCGCCCAACCGGTAATGCCTGGCTTCACCTTGTGGCGCAGCATATAACCGGTAATAAGCTTACGGTATTCTTCGTTGTGCGCTACCGCATGGGGGCGGGGGCCTACAATTGACATTCTTCCCTGCAGAACGTTTATAAACTGCGGAAGTTCGTCTATAGAAGAGCGACGCAAAAAGCCACCAATCTTGGTTAAGCGAGCATCATTCTTAGTAGCCTGTTTAACCACATCTCCGTTGTCTTGCGTGGTCATAGATCGGAACTTATAAACCGTAATTTGTTTTCCATCTAACCCGTAACGCTTTTGTTTGAAAATAACGGGGCCTTTAGAAGTAAGCTTAACTGCCGCGGCTATGCCTAACATAGGGATGGCCAACATCATTAATATTAAAATGCTTAATACAATATCTTCAAAGCGTTTTAAAATGTCGCTAGCACCTTGGAAAGGCGTGTCGTATACACTTAACGCTTGTACCGACCCAATCGACTGCCAGCGGGCATTAAGCAAGTTATACATAAAGAAGTTAGGAATAATATAAACGTTAGCGGTAGTGTCGCTGCACTTTTCAAGAATGTGACGAATACGGTTCTCTGCACTCATTGGAAGAGCAATGTAGATATAATCCACTTCATTGCGCTTAGCCATTTCAATAGCCGACTCAATATTGCCTAATACTTGGTTTTTAAACTCGTGCGGTAAGCGATCTTCACTTCTATCGTCGAACAAGCCTAAGAAACGAATACCTAAATGTTCGTTCCCCATAATTTGATTAGCCATGTTGTAACCCAATTGGGTTGCACCAATAACAATCGACTTTCTCGAGTTTAAACCGCTACGGCGAAGGCGAAATAAAAACTTACGCATAACATAGCGCCACGCGATAACCGCAACAAACGATGATGCACACCATAAAATTACACCAGGGGGCGTAATTCTAATATCACCAAAGAAAAAGAAACCGAACGCCATTGTTGCTAGCATGCTAAGCGCCCACGTTATAGCTGCTGCACGTAACATTTCTGGTGTTCTGTGCCCCCGCCAAGAACGATAAAGCTCTACGCATTCACCCGAAAACTGGAAACTTATAACGTAAACAAATAGGAATAGAAGGCTGCCAGCCGTTACGGGGCTGTCGTAATAAAATGCTGAAGCGTAATAAAGTAAGGTCACAAGGCATAAATCAATAAGCCTATAAATGGTTGAAAAACCACTTTGGTTCCTAACTATTAGCCCGCCCGAAGCATTGGGTTCAACCTCGTGAGATTTGAGGACTTGGTTAGGTGCTACTTTATTATCCATGTAAGTATCTCTAAGAAATAAAAGTTCACGCCGACTTCAATTGTCAATAAAGCAAAAGACCACTGCGTTTATTAAGGCTTTAGTTAAAACTAAAGCAAAATGTGTACCGGAAAGCTTTCGAAAACAAAAAATTGAAAACATGAAGAGGGGGTTAACCACACTACGCTAACAAAAAGCCGATTAAGTGATGTTACCACTCTTTCAGCTTAACCATAGTATAAGCAGGTTGTAATTTTATTACAAAACTATTGAAAGCAATTATCTAACTGATATTGTAAGATAACCTATAAGCTTTATACTGCGTGCGGTTACTCTTCAGCTTCCACATTAGAAACTTCATTCAAAACTCTGTAGCAAGGCTGCGCATGTAGCAAGCAAGCCGGAAAAACAGACACATTGCTGCAATATTTAATAGCTATGCTATCAGCGGTGATGGGGTGGCCTGAATGTCGCGCTTTTAGTGGGACGGCTGCGTGAGTACGACTGATTCAGCCAACACAATAGGGGGCTAAACCTTGTGTGGCACAGAATTAGCATGTTTAGCGGCATATAACTGAAAGATTATAGATATCACACTCAAATCGGTTGAATAAAGGTGGTTGGTGTTGTTTTTTTGAGCACTGAAGCAAATGTTGCACTGTTTTACCCCAACATTTACCCGAATAAAACCAAAAAAATTTTAGGAGCGAGTATGTTTAAAAGGACAACAGGCCTTGTTGCACTGTCGGTAATTAGCGCCATATCGAATGCACAAGAGGCTGGCCGTATTGAAGCAGGCCAATTCGACATTATCCCCACCTTCAACACATCAATGAGTTATGTTGATAACGTAGCTTACGCTCGTGATGGTGAACCTAAAATTTACAGCTGGCGGGCAACGCTATCGCCAGAAATAATTGCCGCCACAGAAGTTGATGGTAACCCTGTTCAATTTGGTTATCGATTAGAGCGCGGCGTGTACTTCTCGAGTAGTGCCGATGATTACACCGATCATTTTGTTGAAGCTACCGGTGAGTATGAGCTAAATAGTCGTCATCGCCTTAGTGGAACAGCGCAATATGAAGATGGGCACGAAGATCGCGGTACTGGTTTTTCACTAGGGGCCGGCAACGACATTACTACGCCTGATAGGTTTAAAAGTATGTATGCGGGTGCCGAATACAGTTACGGTGCATTAACCTCGAATGGCATGCTTACGCTTAAGGCAAATCGCGAAACGCTAGATTATGACCGAGAAGAACAAGCTTACCTGCTTCGTGATCGTGCTAAGAATAAAATAGGCGCTGAGTTTGCCTATAAAATTGCACCTTCAACAGCATTAGTTATTGATGTAACCAATACTTATACCCGTTACGACCGTGAGTTGTCAGCAGCCTCAAGCCTAGATAGTGACACGCTACGTGTTTTAGGTGGTCTTACGTGGGAAAGTACCGCCGCAACAACTGGTTTTGCAAAAGTGGGTTACACGGAAAAAGATTTTGAATCTGCAACCCGCAGTACGTTTTATGGTGTTGATTGGGAAGCCGGGGTTGAATGGCAGCCTGTTACCTATTCAACGTTTCGTTTTGCTACCAGTGCCGATACACGTGAAACCAATGGTGAAGGTAATTTCATTCGTGGTCGCGATTACACAGCATCATGGGAGCATGAGTGGCTTCAGCGCTTAAGTACGTCGGCCAGTATCAGCAAACTTACTGATGAATATGTATTAGACGACGAAGGCATTGCCAACCGTGAAGACGATTTAATGCGTTATACCGCCGCGTTAAACTATCAAGCACGTCGTTATTTAAGCTTCTCTTTGTATTACACATTAAATGATAGAGACAGTAACCGAGATACGATAGGTTATGATAGAAGCATAATTGGTTTATCTGCCGAGGTTAGCCTGTGAAGCAAAGTGTAAACAGTATTTTCGCATTCCTTTTTGTTGTAGTGATGTCGTTCAATGCCCTTGCACAAGAAGGCAATTTAAGTATGAGCCGCTACCAATTGGGCTCTGGTGACAGAATAAGCATTAATGTATTTGGCCAAGACGATTTGTCGATGGAAGTACGATTGCCCGATGTTGGCACTATTAATTACCCGTTTATGGGTGAAGTTAAATTAGTAGGGTTAACATTAGGCGAAGTAGAGCAGCTTATTTACGAAGGCTTAAAGGGGGACTACTTAGTAAACCCGTCGGTGTCGGTTACTATTATTGACTACCGCCCCTTCTTTATAGACGGCGAAGTAAAACGCCCTGGTGGCTACCCTTACCAGCCCGGTTTGTCGGTAAATAAGGCGGCAGCATTGGCAGGCGGTTACACCGAGCGCGCAGCAAGAGATAAAATAACAATAGTTCGAGAAAAAGATGGCACATCACGTAGCTTTACCGTAACAGTAAGCGACATGATTCAGCCCGGTGATATCATTACCGTTAACCAACGCTTTTTCTAATTAGCAAAAATTTCAGGATACAAAAATAACATGGCAGTAAATCAAAGGGACGATGTGAATCATGGCGTGCTAGATAGTGAAACTATCGATATAGCGCACTATTTTGGCATACTGAAACGCTACGCTTTTCGCATTGTTTCGTTAGCCATAGCATTCACCATATTGGTGGCTTTGCTGGTAATGCGAATGACGCCACTTTATACGTCGTCTACCACTATATTGGTCGATTCTGAAAACGCGAATGTGGTTTCAATAGAAGAAGTGTATGGCTTAGATACTAAGCGTAAAGACTACATGCAAACCCAATACGAAATATTACGTTCGCGCCAAATAGCCGAGCGTACCGTAGAGGGGATGAATTTACACTTAAACGATAAGTTCATGCCGCCTGAAGAAGGCCCCAGCGCGATTGACTCGCTTATAGACAGTGCAAAAGACATGCTGCCGTTCCTGCCTCAAGAAGAAGTGGTAGCGCGCACAGAAGCGCAAATTATCGCCGCTAAAAAACGTTCGGCAGTATTCAGATTAATGCGCGCTGTAGAAGTAAGCATGGTAGATAACACCCAGGTAATGAAGATTTCTGTAACCACCGAATCTGCATCCTTGTCGGCTGAAATTGCCGATACTATTGCCGATGTTTACATTGAAAACTATTTGCAAGCCAAGCTTGATATGACCGCTAAAGCAACGTCGTTTCTTACCGAAAGCTTAGAAGGCTTAAAAGATAAACTCGATATTGCTGAAAAGAACCTATCGCAGTTTTATGAACGCAATCAAGTAGTAAACATAGATGGTGTAGTAGGCCTTGCCGCCGACGAACTAGAGCGTTTAAGCACGCAGTTACTTGATGCCCAAACCGCATTAAAGTTAAACGCGGTAATATACAGACAAACTCGCAATAACGTAACGCTTGACGACATTGCTCGGTTACCAGAAGTACTGAATCACCCTACCATCCAAGGGGTACGCCGCGACGAAGCTAAAGCCATGACCCGCGTGTCTGAACTTAGCAAAGTATATGGCCCTAAGCACCCTAAGATGATTGCGGCAAATGCTGAGCTGTCTTCCATTCGCGAAACGTTAAATACGCAAACTCGCGATCTTATTTCTAGTATTACTACCCAATACCAAGTTTCAGAGCAGCGCGTTGCGCAATTGAAACAAGAAGTAGAAGTGGCAAAAGCAGAGTTTCGAGGTCTTTCAGCTTTAGATAATGAGCGCAAAGCCCTTCAGCGCGATGTTGATATTAACCAGCAGTTGTACAATTCCTTCTTTACCCGTTTGAAGGAAACCGATGAATTAGGTGGTTTTGAATCAGCTAACGCTAGAGTGTTAGATAGCGCAGTTGTGCCATCGGTACCTTCTGAACCGAATAAAAAATTGTTAATTGGGGCGGCTTTTGTATTTAGTATTGGCTTTGGCGTGTTTTTGGCCATTACCATGGAAACCCTTAATAGCGGTATTCGCTCGGTAGAAGATGTAGAGCGTAAGTTAGGCCAGCGTATGTTGGGTTTAATTCCTTGGCTTGCCCATAAAAAGAAAACTAACTTACCTATTCGCACTTATTTCGACGGTAAAAAACATCAGTTCGCAGAATCGGTTAGAACCTTACGTACTAGTTTGTCGTTATTGAATTTAGATAAAGGCAATCAGGCTATTATGGTTACCTCTAGTGTGCCGAAGGAAGGTAAAACTACCGTGTCTATTAACCTGGCATTCGCGTTAGGTCAGTTAGACAAAACCATATTAATAGATGCCGACCTACGCCGCCCAAGTATTGGAAAGCAGTTTAATATTCCTAACTACCAGCCAGGCGTAGCTAACCTTATTCTTAAAACGCACAGTTTCGATGAATGTTTGGTGCGTGACGAACAAGCGAATATCGATATTCTTTCGGCAGGTACTATACCGTCTAACCCGCAAGAGTTGCTGGCCGATAAAGGCTTCGATGCGCTAATTAAAGAATTAAAGACCCAATATAAATATGTTGTGGTAGATACAGCACCTACCCAAGCGGTAAGTGATTCAATGGTAATTGCTAACTCGTGCGACTCTATTATTTACGTGGTACGTGCCGACAGTACGAGCGAAAAAATCATTAATACTGGGCTGTCTCGTTTCTTACAAGTGGGTCATCGTCTTGATGGGGTAGTGCTAAATCAAGTAGACTTACGAAAGTCTGATGTAGCACAGAGGTACGGCGGGTTTTATGATCAGTATGATTATACTAGTCATAAGGACAGCTAATAATTAATTGATAGACCTTCACAGTCATATATTACCTGGCATTGACGATGGTGCCAGAACCATGGCCATGTCGATTGACATGGCCAAACAAACACTTGAATGCGGCGTGAGGCATTTGGTTTGTACCCCACATATACACCCTGGTTTCTTCGATAATACGCCTGCTATTATTGAAAAAGCGTATAACGAACTTGTGTTAGCGCTTCAAGATGAAAAAATTCCCCTTACCTTATCGTACGCTGCCGAGCTTCGTGTGTCGGAGCATATTCCTATATGGATAAAGCAAAACGCGGTGCCTTTTTTAGGCCAGATTAACGGCAAGAAAGTGATGCTGCTAGAGATGCCTCATAGCCATGTGCCATCGGGGCTAGAGCCGTTAATAAAATGGTTATTAAAAAACAACGTGCAGCCACTTATTGCACACCCTGAACGCAACCGAGAGCTACTGCGCGAGCAACACAAGTTCGACTGGTTGCAGCGCATAGGCTGCTGGTTTCAAGTGACTGCGGGGGCACTTACAGGCCGATTCGGTGAGCCTGTACAGAACTTTGCGTTAACACTGCTAGCCAATAAAAGCTTTCATGTAGTGGCGTCTGATACCCACGATACGCTTCGAAGACCCAATGACATGGGCGAAGCCTTTGCTGTGGTGTCGGCAGTAGACGCCGCGTATGCTCAGCAAGTTTTCGTTACTACACCGGGTGAAATAGTAGGGGCAGGTAGTGGCGTTAGCTAGCGTGTATGAGCATCATCAATTAGCGATAAAACGCATTGCTCGTAGCGTGTTTTTCATTACTGCTGCGTGGGGCGTAGTGTGGAGTGCACAGTTTTTTGTATCGGGTAATTATTATTATCGGGTGAACAATCAATTAAATGCTTGGCAGAGTAATCCTGAACGCGTAACAGCTAGCAAAGTAAGCGATGCTATTACCAAAATAGATTCCGCTATTTCCATGTTCCCCAATAACGCACTTTATTATCAAATGCGTGGCCAGCTTTATGAATGGCAAGCGTTTACTGCAAATGGCACGGCTGATAGCAATAAAGCAAGCATGTTGAATCTTGCGGCGGCCAATTATCAGCAAAGCTTATTGCTACGGCCGCTTTGGCCAGCAAGCTGGGTGGGCTTAGCGTCGGTTAAATGGAAGCGTAACGAAGTAGACGACACTTTCTATCAATATATGAAAAAAGCCATTCAGGTAGGCCCACAAGACGCTATAGTCCATCAATTTATTGTAGAGTTTGGCTTAGCCAATTATGCAGCACGTTCGCCTGAATACATTAAGGTTATTCAGCCCTTAAAACATCATATGAATTTAGGGCTAATAAACCCCCATAGCAGGGAAGCTATAGTGCAAAGTATTGTGAACTATAACGCAGAAGAGCCAGCATGCCGATGGATGCGCTTGGCCACTTACCCAGTAAGAAAACGCATTCCCAACTGCATTACTTACAAATAATATTATTACGCTCGCATTTAAAACTTGCTTTTAAGCCAATCCCACAAGCCTAGTGAAAAGTTTTCGAATAAGTTAATACCCAGCCACGATTTTAGTATGTACAGCAGTACCATACCAACCAGCAATGAAAATAGAAGAAACAGAGTAAAACCGAAAGCTAACGTAAGTTGGCCAATTTTACTTTCTATACGGGAAGGATCGCGTTTATCTTTACCGCCTAACAGCACAAAATAAAAGCGGCTACGGCCAATACCTAGGGTGCCGCGTAAGTCTAACTTATGCTTGCCCCAACGCCTGCCTGCCAATGCGGTATTAATATGGGTAAGCTGTTCTTCACTAAACGAGTTGGCCACATGCTTGGGCATTCTTTCTAGCATATGCTTTACGTTGGGTTCTTCCTGAATGGGGTGATTAACTTTTAACACCACGACTGATTTTCCATAACTGAATCCATTAATAAATACTTAATTAAATCTCTAATTAGGCTTTTATTAAAAACCTTAATTTTACGATTTGTGCTTACGTGTTGTTGATTTTCGAACCCGAATTCGGTTACTTATTGCACCTAGTGCAAGTAGAGTAATAAAGATAGCAGCGTTAGCCGGCGCTTGTAAGGGAAAGTCTACGCTTGTGTGCATTGCCATACCAATAATAGCCATAAAACACGCAAACGCGGCCCCGCGCGGAAGGGGATGGTGTCGCTGACGAAAAGCGTTGAAGGCATTAATGCCGCAAAACAGCACAAATATGCCCATTAGTAGTGCGCCAATAACGCCAAACTCAATACTAAACTGTAAGTATTCATTATGAGCATGGTCGTAAAAGTGCTGAATGCTCTCACTTTGAAACTGGGGGTAAACGGTATAAAAGGTACCGCCACCTGTGCCAATTAGTGGGTATTTTGCTAACAAAGGTAGTGTATCGGTAACCACTTCATCTCGGCTTTCATGGGTTAAGTCGGTTTGCTCAAGGCGCTCTTTCACTTCGTTTAGCCCAAATACGCTACTTACAATCATAATGTCGATAACTAGCATGCTAACAAATAAGGCAATGTAGCTTTTTTGTCTAGGCTTGAAGTACCATAATCCTAATGCCGCCGTTATGGTCATACTGACAAAAAATGCGGTGTTACCCATTCTTGAGCGAGACATTACCAGTGCAATCACCATAATAATAATGCCAATACGAAACAGCACTTTATTACCTAGCCAAAACTTAAGCCATTTTCTAAGTCGCTCTCGTTTTGTTAGCCCATCGTCATCACCTAAACTGGCAATGAGGTACCCTAACGCAGCACTTAACGTAAGCAGCAAGTAGTTTGCAAAATGGTTCTTGTATATGAAACTGCCGGTAGCAATGTGACTAACGGGTTGTTTGAACACTAGGCTGTACTCAATGCCCGATAGCACCTCGAGCGACCCATAAATAGCTTGAAATATACCGCTTGCGCTAATGCTAATTAGCACTAGCTTCAACCGAGATGTTGATCGTACTAAAGCTAAAACACTGAAAAAAAGCAGGCAGTAACAAAGGGATTTCAAAAATACTATTTGGCTTTGGCCTACATCAAAACTAAGGGGTAACCAACGAGCACCAGCCGATACGTTAGCGTATTCAGGTAAAATTTTTTCGGGCCGAAGGCTGGCAACAAATGATGCGGGTAGGGGAATTAAATTAAGTAACTGCCAAGCAAGAAACAACACCCAAAGCAGAACGAAAAAGCGGTATTGACGCACTACCAGAGTTACGGCCCTGAAGTGAAAGGCTATTAAAGATGCACTTATACAGAATATAGACACTTGCATGAGTGCCCACGCCCAAGGACGGTTGGCACCTAAAGGAATAGGCAGCCAAAAAAGGGTAAATAAAAGAAAACCGAAAAGAAGCTTTTCGGTTTTTCTATTATTATTACTCAGCATTCACTATCGCCACTTCTTACTACCACTAACGATCACCAACACAGAGTTTTAGTTAATTTAACGTTCTAATTTGCTGAAACCGTGGTGTCGCCACCACCCGCACCGGCTGCACCAGTACCCACGCCTAGTGGTGATACGTCGTTGCCAGCAGCACCCGCCGCTGTAGCGGTAAGTGTTGAGGTATCAATGCCTGCATTAATGGCAGCTAATAGTGCATCTTCTGCGCTAACAACGCCGGTTTGTAATGCAACGTTATAGATTTCGTTGGCATTTTCTGGAAACATAATCATCGCAATGGTAACCACTTGTGATGCCTGTTCAGGTAGTGCCGCAAAGCCAGCAATGGCTAATTCAAACCCAGTAGCGTTATCTACAAGTAAACCCACCATGCTTTCGAACGAAGCTTGGTTAGTTTGTAAAAAAGGTAAACTTTCAGCCGGAATAGCAACACTGCCATTCGCGAGCACATCATTGCTAACGGTAACTGATGCTTCTTCAGCAGGTGTGCCGCTATCAATGGCAGTTAATAGTTGGTTTCTAATTTGCAAACCTGGAGCGCTACCTGCGCTGTCTTGCGCAATGGCCACTGGCGATATAGCAATAAGTACACTTATTACTAAAGAAAAAATAAATCTATTACGCATAATAGTTCCTACATCAAAAAATGGGTTTGCATACACAAGGCATTGTATACCAAATGAACGCGCGTTGTCTTAGCTTTTTAAGCGGAAAATTAGTTACCTAACCGCCAAGCTGTAGGTTTTGCAAAGTGAAAACCTTGCTGATAAACAACCTGCAGCTTGTTAAGCGCGCCGCTTTCAAGTTCGCTTTCAACCAATTCCGCAATAACCTTAATGTTTAACCCATTAGCAATACTTACCAAGCTGCTAACGAATAGCTGATTGTCTTTGTCTTCGTGTATATCTTTGGTCAATTTGCCGGATATTTTTACAAAATCGGGCTGAATGGCCCTTAACCCACTTAATGATGCAAGATTGTCGCCAAAATGTTCAATAGTTATTGTGCACCCTGCTTTTTTCACCATGTCGCAAAATTTAAGGGTAGCTTCCCGGTAGTAAATAATGGCGGAGTCTTCAATTTCAAACGCCAATCTATCGCACAACGACTTGTGTTCAAGAAGATAACCTTTAAGCCATTGACAGAAGTCGGCATTCGCTATTGATGCGGTAGCAACGTTCACCGCTACCGTATGAGGGGAGGACATGAGTTTACTGACTACCAGCGACGTTACCAGCCTATCTACTTGGGGAATAAGGTGCAGCCGCTCTGAAGCAGGAATTAACTGCGACATGGGTATATCGGTATTGGTAGAAACGTCTTTAAAGCGTGCGAACCCTTCGTAATAACAGGGGGCATTATTTTCGGTACTAAAAATAGGCTGTATTAAAATGTCAGCATACTGTTGTAACAGAATGTTGTTCAGCCTTTCACGCCACTCGGTATTGCTATGAATGTAGGTTAGCTCCGAAGCAAACTGCCAACCTCTGTCTAGCTTAGTGGCGGCTAATAGGGCGCTATCTGCTTTTTCCATTACTTCACTAAAGCTATTTTCACTGGAATACTTAGCCGCGCCAATCCACGCTGTTTTATCGCCATCTTTAAGGAAGTCTATTTGGTTAATGTCTTGGGCTAGACTTTTTAGTCGTTTTTCGCACTCTTGCTGCGATACCGCTTCCATTAATAAAGCAAAGTCGGAACCCGACACCCTAAACAAGGTGACTTTATCGGGGAATTGTTTAATTGCACCTTTCAACACTTTTGACGCAGCACTAACATATTCATCGCCTTCAGCGCCGCCCAGCAAATTATTTACCCGTGCAAGCTGCGTTAACCTTATTAACACCACGTAACCTTGTTCTACCGTAGCAGCGCCACTTAATAGTGCATTCATGTGTCGATTAAAGGCATTTCTATTAGAAAGCCCCGTTAGGCTATCGCCATACGCAATGGCCTTAAATTGTTCAGCCCGTGCAGTAAGTTCTTTAAACATGCTTTCTACCGCTCTAGACAACTTATTAACGGCTAGCGTGATGAAAGAAAATTCTTTAGTAAAAGGCTGGTAGTCAATTTCAGAAAACTTTTGGTTTTGAATATCGCCTATTTTTTGCGTAACAATTTCCAAGGGCTTTGTAATTTGGCGAATAATAACCAGCAGCACCAAGTAGGCAATAATAAAGGCAATAAAAAACATTAATGCACTTTGGGTAATGCTATCCCATAGCTTTTCATTCGCAAGCCCTGGGTGGCTTTGCACGGTAAGTTGCCCTGCTATTGTCCAACCATCGTTAAGCTCGGTGCTTTTTACCGGTGGAGTAACGTGTACAGCTTCGGTAAACCATTTAGGTACCGTATCTATTTTATTCGGATTTTGCCGAAGAATAAGAGTATTCCCGCTGGCGTCTTTAACCGAAATAGTTTGGTAGTAGCCCCTGTCGAATATGGCGTTCACCATGGTTTCAGCCACCGCCTGACCATTTTCTTGTGCCAAATAAGGCGCCATGGCTAAGCCTAGCGATGTGGCAGTGTCTTGTGCGTGGGTAGCAAGTTGTTCATTCACGTATTCTTTGGTCATTTTTACGTTAATAAAAAAGGAACCGGCGAACACGGCCAGTAAAAAAATAAGCAAGCTAACGCTTAGTTGGGTAGATAATTTCATTGTTCTTGTGTATCTCCGAGCATTACGCTGTTTAAACGATCTATCATGTCGTCCCACATTTTCATGGGGCCGCTGCCTCTTAATTTTCTGCCTGTTCCCATAGACTTCGCAGCCCACAGACCGTCACCGTTAAAGCTATAAACAGGTGCAAGGTCGCGCCGTTGGTTTGCTGGCAGTATGCGACGGTTAATATTATCAAGCACTAAAGGAACAGAGGTAGGGCTTGGGTAATAGGCTAACACCATATGAGGTTGGTTTAACTCTAACGCGGTTACATACATAAGCCGAAGCTGCGATTTTGGAATACCAAGTTCTATTAACGAAAAGTATTTGGCGATTGAATAATCTTCACAGTCGCCAGCGCCCGTTGCAATAAACTCGATTGGCGTGGCCCAGTAATCCGGCTGGCGCCAGTGCTTTAGGTCATCTACAAAGTCGAATCGATTGAAAAAGCGATTCACTTGATAAAGTTTTTCATCAATATCGTCGTTCTCAATATTGCTTACTAGTTGTCGCCACTTTGCAACATCAGACGCACCGCGTTTACCAAATAGGGCTTCAACCCGGCTGTAAACCTCTTCAGTGAATATGTTTTTCTGCTGCGCGATAACCAAAGATGCCACACCGAAAAACAGCCCCGTTAAGGCAAAAATACAGGTTCGTCGGTAAGTTTTACGCGCGTAGCGGGTTGTCATGCCAGTTGAGCCTTAATGCACCATAATGAGACGAATTTATTAGAATAAATAGCTGTAAGAAAACGTTAACCACTTCATAGTATATTAAACATGTGGCAGTAAATTGATAGTGTCAAACTTATACAAAAGTTAAAAGTTATTTCAACAAGGTAAGGCAGGAAAATACATTAATGCCCACATTTGGCATGTTTCATGTATGGTTTTAGTGAGTAACCGCATTAACGGTTAAGTGCATAATAGTAACGTAAGCACATAGTAAGAAATAAGCGTGCACGCAAGATGCTTGCAACACGCATAGCTAAATTATTACCAATATACGTATTACAGGTGGTTCAGCAAACGTACTGGTGCCGTAATGTTGTAATTTTACTACAAAACCAAAATAGAGCTGTGCTAAACTTGGCACTAGCATTTAGTCTAAAGACAAGGAAGATGACGTTTCATGCTGAAAAGTAACCGCCCCGTGGTGTTTATCATTAATTCCCTTGAAGGCGGTGGTGCTGAACGGGTTATGGCAAAGTTGCTGGCTATAATGGAAACGTATTTTTCCGACGCTGGCGTACCTGTTCACCTTGTATTACTAGACACGCTTGAAGAAAGTCAGCAGTGCCCCCCTTATGTGACCAAAACAGTACTTACCAGTAATGGCAGCCTTAAAGCCGGTTATCAACAATTAAAGCCTTTGCTTGCTTCTTTAAACCCTCAAGTTTGTTTTAGTTTTTTAACGCGTAGTAATTTCTTAAATATAGCGATAGCAAAATCGTTAGGTTACTGCGCCATTATTAGCGAACGTGTAAATACTACTAGCCATTTATCGGGTGGTTTAAAAGATGGAATTAGCCGTTTTTTAGTTAAGCTTTTGTACAAGCGTGCCAATAACGTGGTGGCTGTGTCTGAAGGTGTAAAAGCCGATTTAATTGAAAACTATGCGGTGCCAGAGCCTAAAGTATCTTTATTATATAACCCTTACGATATTGCGCAGCTTCATGAACTAGCAAGTGAAGCGGTAACCGACATTCCTAAAGCGCCATACATTATTGGGGTAGGGCGGTTAGTTAAAAACAAAAACTTTTCACTGTTACTAAATGCTTATGCGAAAGCCGATATTGTTGAAGACTTAGTTATTTTGGGCGTGGGCGATGAAGAGGCCATGCTAAAAGCGCTAGCTAAAACACTTGGCATTGCAGATAGAGTGCATTTTTTAGGTTTTAAGCCAAACCCTTACCCCTATGTGGCCAAGGCAGAATATTTTGTTTCAACCAGTAATGCAGAAGGTTTCCCCAATGCCATTGTGGAAGCCATGTGTTTCAACAAGCCGGTAATTGCAACAAATTGCGAGTCGGGCCCAGCTGAAATTATTGCCGAACAATACCCGTACCAAGTTTCTGGTGCCAGCGAAGAAAAGAATGGCATACTGTGCGAGTTAAATAACGCCCAAGGTGTTGCTGATGCGTTGGTGTTATTCAAAGGTAGTGCTAACCGATCGCGATATGTTCAAAAAAGCCAAGCGTGCGCGCAGCAGTTTTCCTATGCCGCTTTCCACAAGCGCGTAAGTGCCATTTTAGAAAAAGAAGACTAACTAATTATGTTTGAAGCAATCAAACTACTGGTAGGGGTGGTTAGCCTAATAATGGTGTATAGAACCATTACCGGTAATTGCAATAAGTATTTAGCGTTTGCCATTTGCGCAATATGGTTGCGCTACTTCTTATCTGCATTTCATACTATTACCTACCCGCCACTAGTAGCTGGCTTTTCAATTAACGCATTGGGAAGTATAGGCGTAGCGGGTTTGGGCTTACTGCTTATTCCTACCGCTGTTTTTACCTTAAAAAAACTGTTTCCTTTTTATATATTTTTTACTGCCATTGCAGTAAGCGGCTTTGTGAATATGCAAATACCCGGCACCATTAATGTATTGGTAAAATGGTGTTATTTCTTGGTGTTAGCGGGGGCGTTGTTCCTATCTATCCGCAGCCAAGGGCAGAATGAAACGTTTAAAAAGTTGCTGGTTGCTTTTGTTATGCCGGTTACGCTTCAAATTTTGTCAATAGTATTTGGCCAAGCAAAGGCGGCAGAAGCTGATGGTTCGACTAGCTACATTGGTGGATACAACCACGAAGCGGCTTTTTCTATGATAATAGTGAGCTTTATATTTGTTGTAGGGCTTACAGAAAAAAACACGATTCGCTTTAGAACCAGCTTGTTTACATTGTCTATTATTCTTCTTGTATTAGTTAACTACCGAACCGCTATTCTTACTATATTGCCAATTGCCGCTGTATTTTATTTTACTTTGGTTGAGCAAAGGTTAAAGCCATCTCAGAAAGCGCCGGTATTAACTATTGTAATCATGTTTTTAGTTAGCGCTTTTATGTTGCTTTCTTTTACTATGCGAGAGCGCTTTGCGGACGTTGGATTATTAGTAAGTAATTTAGATATCATTTTTAAAGCACCAATTTATTTTAGCGAAGCAGAAAAAGACATTATGTCTGCCCGGGTGTTTATCTGGAGCCAATATATAGATGCATTTGCAAATGCAAATATGCTAAATCAGATGGTTGGGTTTGGGCCCGATTCTTGGAAAGGTGTATTTGCTAAATACGCACACAATACCTACGTTTCAAACCTGTATGAATATGGTGTTATAGGGTTCTCTGCCTTTATTTTCATGTGTTTATTTTGCTTGCAACAAGCATTCAAAATTGCCAATAAGGGGTTATCTAAAATAGTGGCCTTTTCAATTGTAGGCTTTCTAATCATGAATATGGCCACAATGCCATTGTGGAATATTGAAGGGCTAGTGTTCTTCGCCATATTGATAGGTGTGGTGTTTTCATCAGCATCGGCTAAAAAACCAATTTTTTCTAAAGTTCATGACAGAAAAGCAAATCATGAAGTTCGTGAGGTAATATGAAGATATGTGCAATAGGATTACGTGGAATACCTGATGTTATGGGTGGAATAGAGTCCCATTGTCAGCAGTTGTATCCTCGTATGGTTGAAAGTGGTGTAACGGTAACAGTAATTGCACGATCGCCTTATGTAAATCAAAAAAAGTATACTTATAAAGGCGTTAACGTAATAAGTGTATGGACGTTACAACATAAATTTTTAGAAACGTTTATGCATACTTTCTTCGCTATTTTATACGCTAGAATATTTGTGCATCCAGATGTTATTCATCTTCATGCTATTGGCCCTGCTTTGTTTACACCATTAGCAAGATTATTAGGAATGAAAGTAGTGGTTACTCACCACGGTGCCGATTATGACAGGCAAAAGTGGAATGGCCTGGCAAAGTTCATACTCAAAACTGGCGAAAAAATGGGTGTGCTTTTTTCCAACAAAATGTTTGTAGTGGGTAAAACACTTACCCAAAAACTAAAAACACAATTTCCGAAGCAAGCCGAAAAAATTAATTATGTGCCAAATGGAATGCTTCCGTCATTTACTGGGGCAATAGCGGCAAGTGCGCTTCCTAAAGAACTCTGTATATCTTCACAAGGTTATATTTTAACAGTAGGTAGATTAGTACCCGAGAAAGGCTTTCACGATCTTGTTGCTGCTTATAAGGCGTCAAGTAGCCATTTGAAATTGGTGATTGTGGGTAAAGCCGATCACCAAGATGAGTACGCCTCTTCTTTGGTGGAAGAGGCAAGCGAAAATATAATTTTCGCGGGGCGAAGATCGGGTGATGAACTAAAGGCGCTTTACAAACATGCGAAAGTATTCGTTCTGCCTTCATACCACGAGGGACTACCTATAGTGGCACTAGAAGCCATAAGTGCGGGTGCGCCAGTATTATTAAGTGATATTTTACCGAATAAAGATATTGAAGCCCCCGAAGACAGTTACTTTCCAGTTGGTGATACGTCAGCATTATCTGAAAAGATAACGAATTTAGATTCCCTGAATTTAGACTTAGATCAAAGTGCATTTTTGTATGAATTCAATTGGGACAGGATTGCGGAAAATACTATTTCACTACTAAAAATAATTGGCAAAGAAGGTGATACCCAGTGAGTTTAAAAATCTCAGTAGTAATAACCACCTACAATCGCCCTGATTGCTTATTAGAAGCCCTAGAGGGGGTTAAAAACCAGATTTGTTCGCCGCATGAAATAATTATTATTGACGACAATTCAAGCTGTTCGTACGACAGTGTTATGCCAGCTATTAACTCGCTTAATGCTAAATATTGTAGACAAAATGTTTCTTGTGGCGCGAATAAAGCGAGGAATTTAGGCGTTGAGTATGCCTGTGGTGACGTGGTTGCCTTCCTTGATGATGATGATATTTGGCTACCTGAATACCTAACTATCTTAAGTGAGCAGTTTCGAGCTGGCGCAGATGCTTGTGTTTCTGGTTTTAAGCAACTGGGTAAAGAGGACGTAGTTGTAGTTAACAAAGATACTTCAGTTACCAAATCCTCACTACTGAGAGGTAACACATATTGCGGAATGAGCGGCTTTAGCGCCAAGCGTGAGTTGCTTCTAAAAAACACCTTTGATGAATCGTTGAATAATGGACAAGATTGGGACATGTACGTTCGACTGTTCCAACTAGGAGTGACATTTGTAAATGTGCCTAACCCCATTTTCTTGTATAGATTTCAAAATGAAGATGGTATTGGTGCAAAAGTACGCAAAATGAAACCTGAACAAATCGATAAACGATTAGGATCTGCGTATAAACATAAAGAATTTTTAGGCGAATATTGGTTCAAGAAAAGAGTATCGGAGCAATTTCTTTTTTCTTTGAAACACAAAAATAACAAGCCTTCTTGGATAATATATTCGATTAAAAAGGCAGGGTTAATCGCAACGGGAATGTTTTTTGTTAGAGCGTTTAATAGAAAGTTAACAAAACGACCGATGTCTATCTAACGTTTTAATCACCTCATTTAAAAATCTAAAGTTAACAATAGGATAGTATATGAAAGCAATTATTGAAGGTGGAAAAACTCCACAAGGAACGATAAACGTAAGCGGAGCAAAAAATTCAGCTACTCGTCTTCTTGCTGCTGCGTGTATTTCGGATGGGGAAGTAATACTTCAAAATTTTCCAACACAATTAGTGGATGCGCAGCACAAAATCAGATTTCTTCAAAATATTGGTGCTGAAATCATTGTGGATGACGAAGCTGAAACGCTACGCATTAACAGTAAGGGAATAACATCTACAGAGCTCGACGTTTATGATTATCCAATTCGTACGACTTATCTTCTTGCGGCTGCTCAAATAAAGCGATCTGGAAGTGCGAAAATTCCTTACCCCGGAGGTTGTAAAATTGGTAGTCGTGGATACGACCTTCATATTATGGTTTGGGAGTCATTGGGCTGTAAAGTGACAGAAGAGCCTGACTTCATACATATAGAGGGAAAGAGTTTTATTGGCGGTCAAATAAAGTTCCCAATTTCAACTGTAGGTGGCACCGAAAACGCCCTTATATGTGCGAGTATGGCTGTAGGTAAAACAGAAATCATTAATGCTTACATCACGCCAGAAATTGAAGACCTTATTGATTTCCTTCGTAGAATGGGAAGCGTGATTGAAGTAAACGGCAGTAGTAATATTATTGTAGAGGGTGTCGACTATTTAAAAGGCACTATAAAAAGTGTGATGTATGACAGAATCGAGGCATTAACTTGGTTAGTATATGGCGTTCTTTCAAAAGGTACTCTTTTAATTAATAACGTTCCATTTGACTCTATGGAAGTTCCGCTTCTACATTTGAAAAAAATGGGTATCGATTTTTTAAGTAATTCCAATAGCATTTACTTTTCACCAGATTGTATTAAAAATGGTCAAGTCGAATCTTTCGAATTAGCTTGTGGTGCCCATCCTGGCATTATTTCCGATATGCAGTCTTTCTATACCCTTTTAGGAATAGTCGCTCAAGGCGACTCACGAATATTCGACTATAGATATCCAAAGCGCATAGCATATGCAGATGAACTTCAAAAACTAATTGACGTGCCAGTGGTTGAAACTGAAGAAGGTAAGATCACTACGCGTGGGCCTGGTGCTTTTATACCGGGAGAAGTAACGTCTACTGATTTACGTGGAAGTATGGCGCTAGTTATGGCTGCTTTATGTGCAGAAGGAAAGTCAGTAGTTAACGACGTAGAAATGGCACTTCGTGGCTACAACAATCTCGAAGGTAAACTTGCACAACTTGGCATTCATATAGAAATACAAAAGTAGGATAATCGTATGGAACTCCATTTGCCGTTTGAGTTGCAACAGCAACTAAACGCCAAATTCAAGGACGAGGTAGAGTACCTCGTCCCACTGAATAAACTAAGCTACTGGAAGATTGGAGGTTTAGCTCAATGTGTCATTACGCCTCGTTCTCTTGAGGGTTTACAAGAGGCATTAGCAATCACCAGTACATTCGAAGATGTTCCACGGTTGGTAATTGGTGACTGTTCAAATCTTCTTTTTGACGATGACGGTTTTAATGGGATTCTTATAAAAATTGGCAATGGGCTAAGCAAGATTTCTATTAGTGAAAATAGAATTTACTGTGAGGCAGGCGCATGGGTTCCCGAAGTAGCTTACCATTCATATCGACATGGTTTGAGTGGCATAGAGCACATCTGTGGTATACCTGGGCGTATCGGTGGCTTGGTTTACATGAACGGTGGTAGCCAGCGAAGAGGAATCTTAGAGAACGTTGAAAGTGTAATTGTGATGTCACTCCAAGGGGAGTCACGTACTATCAATGCAGATGAAATTGAACATTCTTACCGTGAGTCTCCTTTTCAGGGCGAACCAGTAATTATTGCTGCGGTGACCCTAAAGTTAGAAACAAAAGAACGTTCTTTAGTGCGCAATGAGATGCGAAAAATATTATCGAGTCGTAGAAAAAAATTCCCCCGTAAACTTCCAAACTGTGGCTCTGTCTTCCTGTCTAACCCTGCTATGTACGACGTTGTTGGACCTCCAGGGTTTGCTATAGAGAAAGCGGGTTTAAAAGGTGTTAGGAAAGGTAATGCTCAGCTATCTCCCTTGCATGCAAATTTCATTGTCAATCTTGGGGGCGCGTCAAGTAAAGATGTTCTTTACCTAATAGCACTAGCCAGAAATACTGTAAAAGAAAAGACCGGGTTCAGTATGGACTGTGAGGTCAGATATATCCGCCCAAACGGAGAGATGACGCAAGCACATACATATACTGATGGCTTGGAATTGTAATATAAAGTTAACAATCTGAGTTTTTATTCCAATCATGAAGCTAACATGTATATCTGAAATAAACATGATGTAGTTTACGGGTGTATTGTTATCCCAAATATATTGTAGAGATGTACCTCGAAAAGGATTGTTATATCATGGAAAACCAAAAAATTAGTGTGCTTTATTTTCTTAATCGCTTTCCACTGCCTTCGGAAACATTTGTAATTGATCAAATTTGTGGCTTGATGGATAGAGGAATAGAAATAAGCATTATTTCGCTAATTAAAGGCGATTACGAAAATATGCATGAGAAAGTTATCGAATACGGACTGGACAAAAAAACAATTTATCTATCTGAGCAAACGAAAGCCAAATTTACCAGTCGCATTACTTCTTTAGGTTCATCATTATTTAATCCAAAAATTTTTAGGCTATTAAATTACTTCAAATATGGGAGTGTAGCTAAGAACTTACTACTCCCACTACTTGAGAAGAAAAAAGAAAAAAGTGAATTCGACTATATAATAGCCCACTTCGGTACTGCTGGTGTTACGGCAATGAAAATTATGGACGCTGGTGTCCTTCAAGGTAAACTTATTCCAGTATTCCATGGTGCAGATATCTCAAAGAAGAAAAACTTAGAAGCATATCAAGCGGACTACAGGAAATTGTTTAGTAAGTCATTCGCCTTATTTCCAATTAGCGATTTGTGGAAAAGAAAGCTGATAGAGTTAGGTGCTGATAAAAGTAAAACAATGGTCAATCGTATGGGGATTGATGTTGTTCGCTTTACTTTCGTTGACTCAGCGCCGTCGGAAAGTGACTTTTTCAATATTGTTTCTGTCGCTAGAATGGTCGAGAAGAAAGGTATTGATGATGCCATCAAAGCAATGAGCTTGCTTAAATTGCATACAAATATACCTTTTACGTACGATTTAGTGGGAGGGGGGCCATTATTTGAAGAAATGAAAGAGTTAGCTAGTGAATTAGGGCTTTCAAATACAATAAAGTTCCATGGTGTTCAAACGCAGTCGAGAGTAAAAGAGCTTCTGAGCAACGCTAATGTATTTTTATTACCATCGAAAACTGCAAGCGATGGTGATATGGAAGGAATTCCTGTTTCATTAATGGAATCGATGTCTAGCGGTATCGTAACAGTTTCAACTTTTCATAGCGGAATTCCGGAGTTAATTACACATGAAGTGGAGGGCTTTCTTGTACCGGAAAACTCTCCAGAAGATATTGCTCAGCAGCTCAGTAGGATAATTAATGACGAATTCGATTTATCACAAATAAGACTAAATGCACTGGCCAAAGTTAGCGGCGAATTTAACCAAAAAAACGCCTATGACCAAATGTATAATTTTCTAAAAGAGAACCTAGATCTTTCACAGCCTTCAATTGAGAATTTTAAATAAAAAGAGTTTACAAGTTTTATGGGAAAAACAATTTCGGTACTAAACTCTTCTTCGTGGACGTTAGGAGTCAAGTTTGTTGAGAGGGGCGTTTCTTTAGCAATATATATTATGCTCGCACGCTTTTTAAGCGTAGAAGAGTTTGGTGTCGTTGCTTTCGCAATGCTCTTTTTAGAGTTTATCACCGTAATTATAAGTAGTGGTGTAAAAGATTTTATTTTAACAAGAAAAGAAGTTAATAATATATTTATTGACACGTGTACCTTCTCTGTCGTACTGGTTTCAATATTGGTTTCGTTAATTTTCTATTTGGTGATGGATTTATTCTTTATTAATAAGTCCGACTTAATGCAGGATGTTTTCAAGGTACTTCTTTTCCTACCTGCCATATCTTCATTTAATATTGTTCAGACGGCCCTTCTTCAAAGAAACTTTAGTTTTAAAAGTCTATCTCTCCGGAATTTACTGTCTACACTAGTGGCAGGAATTATTAGCGTTTATTGTGCGTTCGATGATTATGGTGCATGGGCCTTGGTAATCTATCAATATTGCAAAGTAATAATTGATACAATTATTTTGCAAGTGATTGTTAAATATAGGCCTGGACTTACATTCTCATTTACATATTTCAAAGAGTGCTACAAGTTTTCTATACCATTGTTAGGCTCTGAAATTATGAATTTTTGGTCTACACGAATGATGGATCTGTTTGTTAGTATAATTCACGGTGCTGGTAGTCTGGCGATTCTTAACATATCTAGAAAATTTACACGACTAATTCAACAACTCTCACTAACCTCGTTGAGACCTGTAGTTTTAAGTTATGCGTCGAAATCTGCAAACAAAAGCAAAGCGTTCGCAAAGTTTATTTCTTATATTACATTTATGATAGCTCCTGTATTGATAGCTATAGGGGTTTATGCGGAGTTTTATGTAACAACAATATTTGGTCAACAGTGGGAGCCCGCCGTCAGTATTGTTGAAATACTTTCATTTACGGCTATCGCACAGTGCTTATCCTGGTATTTTGGCTTAATCTTAATAAGCCAAGGGAAAAATATACTTTTATTTAAGTTAAATGTTATTTTTATTTCAGCTTTTATATTAACTGGACTATTGTGTTATAAATTAGATTTTTATGAATATATTGCTGTTCAGGCTGTAGTAATAAATCTAATTTCAATTTATAAGATTTATTTTTTAGTTCGACATGAATATATGCTGTTTTCTGATTTTAAGGATTACATTGTTCCGTCAATTTTTTCTTGTATAATATTTGTGTGTTCCTCATTGTTTTTCAGGAAATTTCTAGAATTAAATTTCTATGACTCTGAATGGATTTCAATAGCATTATCTATTTTATTTTCTCTTGTTGGTTTTGTTCTCTCCTCTATTATCTCAATGTTGTCATTTAGGGTTTTCAGTAAAGACATTAAGGATAATTTATTCAAGGCTGTTTTAAAGCAAAAACGCAGAGTATAAACAGTAAAATTACTAAATTTAAGGTTCATTTAACATGGATGATATAAACGTTTCGATATGTGTAGCGTATTACAACAGAAGTGAATACGTAAAAGAGTGTGTTCAATCGCTACTAGATCAAGATTTTAATTCATTTGAAGTGATTGTTGTTAATGATGGTAGTACCGATCCGTTGACTGGGACGTTTCTAGATGAGTTTGATGACGCACGTTTGAGAGTGATTCATCAGAAAAATGCGGGGTTTGTTGGCGCTATTAGGGCTGCCATAGATGCTTCCAAAGGTGCTTATATAGCTATTCAAGGTGCAGGTGATGTCTCATTGCCTTCTCGCATCAAGAAGCAGGTAGAAGTATTGGAAAATAAACCTCAAGTAGGGATTGTTAGCTGTCTTTTTGAAAATGTTGTTTTTGGTGGCAAAAATGATGGGGCTAGGAAAAAAAGGGGCTACAACAATAGTCATATTTCTGCTGATGATTTTCTGGCTGGATCAAACCCTTTAGGGCACGGAGAGGTAATGTTTCGACGAAGCCTTTATGATAAAGTCGGTGGATATAGACCATACTTCAAGTTTTCTCAGGATCTTGATTTATGGCTATTGATGATAGACCACTGCGAAGTTGAAATCATTCAAGAGTACCTGTACGAACGACGTATGTTCATGAAAGATGGTGTCTCAACTGATGGGGCTAAGCAATTCCTTCAAAAATATTTAGCTGAGTTTGCTAGACAGTGTTATCGGGATCGTAAGTTGTATGGTAAAGATTTGATAGATTTGTATGGAGTTCACGCAGGCTTGTTTAGATATCCTAATAAAAATATAACTGGGTTAATTGCTAGTAAATGCACAGATAGTCTATTGAATGAGAATGGTAGAAACTTAGATTTTTACTTGAGGTTCGTTAAAGGGGAGCCACTTACTTGGAAACTTGCAGTGGTCTTAATTTTAGCAAAAATTTATAAAACAAATTTAGGAAAGGTAATTGTTCCAAATTTAATTTCAATTTTTAAAACTAAGTAGTTTTTTGGTAAGTGGAAATTTTCAATAACATTTGAATATCACTTAAACTATTGAAGAATATACGGATGAATTCACTAAACAAGCCCGTAAATCAAAAACTAAAAGGCCCGAATCCGAAAACATCGAATTCAGGCCTAACATTCTTTTAGAAATGAGCTGTACTAAAATCTCATCGGGTCATCTACCGAAAGCTAAGATTTCAAACGCTTTCTGCCTGCTGCAAGTAGGAATAAAGACATAGCGAACATTCCAAGTGCAGCTGGTGCGTTAGCTGAGATAGGTGAAGGAGGTGTTGATAACAACGATTCACAATTTGTAGTGTCATTACAGATTTCGACATTACTAAATGATAGTGAAGCACCAGAAATTCTATCTGAATCTAAAATGAAAACCAGTTTGTCGTAGCTTCCAGTAAAAAATGTACCGACATCAATAGCAAAATCAACTGCCCCATCACCGAAGCTGTAAGAAGAAATCTGGTTTGCACGAGTACCTTCATCACCACCTAACTGGAAAAGTGTACTTGCTGTTACAGAATCGTTGTCATCAAAACCAATACCATACCATTCGGCCTCATTTCCGAATGCTTCCATTGTAAAGTACAATGTAGAATCGGGGGTGATTATGAACAATTCGCTGATAGTTACCCAAAGGTTACCAGTTAGCGTCAGGGTTGAACCATCAGCGCTAGAAGTAGCACTGCCGGTAATAGCTTGATTTACGTAATCTGAAGTCGTGTAGTCGTTAAAATTAATGAACGAAGCGTTAGCCGAAAAGCTTGCACCGCACACTAACGTTAATGCAATTATCAATGACTGCTTGATATTTTTCATTTTAAATCCTCAATGCTTGCCTTGCGGCGAAGTTTAAATATAACTTTATAGCATAATGCATAAAATGGGCCAATCATATAAAATACTGATTTAATTACTCTTTTTTGTGTGTCTTTTTTTCTGTGTAAAAAAGCCTGACAACACACCCCATTAATCATGAAGTTTATTGGGGGTCTAGAACCTCTTGATATATCGCTTTATCGACTTTACTAAGAGTATTGATACGCTCCATGGTTTCAGCGTTATCATAAAGATCCGAAGTTAAAGACTTATTGGGACTTGAGTTTTTATTATCAATTTTTATTTTGGTGCTAAACTGGCTATTAAACTTGTTCTGCCAATCAGTTAAATTCTCTAATGTACCAGCGACACTGAATTTTCGAAGATTTTTCACAGCAGAATCAATAGCTTCGTTTTCATTTTCCAAAATTTCGTCAGCATCAGTAAAATTTGAGAAGTATCGTGCATAAGTGGTAGCAGAGTGTCTAGCGAAAGGTGACTCTAAATAGTCTCCTATTTCATCGTCATGTTTTCCCCAGTCAGATTCTTTAAATTTGTTATACACGAACTCTGAAACGAACCTTTTACTGGGGTCGCGAAGGATTGTAATGAAATTCCAGCTATCCCCAAATCTATCGACAAATTCAGGCCGTGCACGACAATGACCAGTAATAAATTTTTTATATTTGTCATTTAGATTACTAGCTAACTGAACCTCTCTAGCGGTTGTCATATCAATATTAAGAAGTTCAGAACTCACCTTGCTTCCAGCTAAATCGATATTGCTTGATAAGCGTGTGGCTTTAAAAAAACTGGGATATAAAGAAGCATGAATAGCATTTGATAAAGATACGCCTGCGCATTTAGGAATATGGCAAAAGAAGACTTTCGGGTAACGTGATAAAAAATTCTCAGCCTTCGTTTTCAAAGAACCTTGCATATTCGTGTAACTCCTAATTACTTCGTTAAAATTGAAATTTTTAATTTAGTTTTGTATCCCGATCGGAACAAGTATTTCGTCTTGATTTTCGGTGCCGCTCTCTGGTGAAGTTGTAATTTCTAGATTGGAAAATGTAACAGAGCTTTTATTATTTATTCGCTCTATATTATCGTTATCTAGTATGAATACTATATAGCGTAGAGCTCCTAAATGATACTTGCTAAGTTCAATTTCCAATTTCCCACTAGTACCACCATCTAGGAGGTTAACTAGATTGTTTCCAAACTCCTGAGAACCCGCGAATCTAAGAACCTTTGATGCTGTCAGTGAGTTATTTGTTTCAAGTCCTATGCCAATAATTTCAGCGCTTCCATTTATTTCGTAATCCAAAGACATAGTCGTTCCGGAATTTACATTAATATCTACTGGTATTTTGTACCAGCTGTTTCCGGAAAGCTTTATTCTATTGTTGTTGGTTACAATAGGTTCACCATATTTTGTTTGGTTATCGAATTTAGTTAGTTGCTGAGAGTCTATATTTATAAAGCTAGTGCTATTTTCATCAGCAGTAGGTGCTTGTGGAACAAGTTCTCTTCTAGAAAAATTCGGTAATATAAACTCACTCTGTAAAGGCAGGGTGAAAGTAGGGGTATTATCAATTGATGAGACATATGCAGCATCGTTGGTTAAAGGGTGTTCAACCAAGTTCTCAAGCGCTACATCTAAATTCGGTCGGTTTATTTTAGTATTAAAAATCAGGTTATTGGTAAATTTTGATAAGTGATACTTTTCGATATCATAAATCCCCAAACCGACTGCTGTATTATGTAATCGATTAATAATTATATTGTTGTTAGCTTCCATCCAGAATGTCTTGTCGCCACCCACGCTAGAGCCCGATATCCCATTACGGTCAGTATTTATGAAGTTTTCTATTACGTAAGTTTTGCCACTTGGTTTTGATAGCAAGCCTCCTGCTTTAATAGCAGTCCATTCTTTGCCCCTTTCGTCGCCAAGATCATGAATATAGTTGTGAAATAGGTAACTTGGGCCTAATCTATTTGGTGCAATGCTAATACCAGCATAGCCTTTCGTAAATTCATTGTTATATACGAGAATATTTCTTTGGCCCCCATCTATCTCTAGTAAATCGTCATTTGCGAAGGCTAAATAATTGCCGTAAATCGCGGAATCTCTTACGAATCCGCCAGTCAATTCTGTATTTTTTCGCCCTTCAATCACATCGTTAAACCGATGAGTGTCAGTTCCGAAGAATTTATTATTTCTTATTATTGTTTGGCCTCTGTATTTTTCCTCTGGATGGTATGCCCAAACTTGAACTGCATTAGGGCCTTTGGGGTGACCATCTCCCCAGTGATTAGCCTTGTGATTAGGGCTATGTATTTCACAGTCTTCAATAACAACTACACCAGAGCGCTCTAAATATATGCCTGAATCATAGTTAATGGGCGATGAGCTAGTTTCAGAGACATATCCTATATTATCTTTATAGTAACCAGGAAGCTGACCGTATTTAGAAATATTGCACCCCCGAATCCAAATGTGATGGGAGTTTTTTGCATAAATACCATAGCGCTTTCCACCTTCAATAGTAAGGTTCTCTAAAACGATATAAGATTGAGAGCCAATGTTTATTGCCGCTACCACATCATCTGATGCTTGAACAGTCTGGCCATCTCCTATTATTTTTGCGTAGCCATCTTCACTACCGTAAATATTTAACGCTTCTAGGTCTAAAAGACCGCCGGAGTATATTTCTGAAAGGTAGTATATTTTATTCGGATCAATAGGGGGGGAGTTTGGGCGCGTTTTAAAATTAAATGAGTATTCTTGTGTATCTCCCTCGTAGCCGGTTATTTCAACTTCAACCTCATAGGCTGTATCGGCATTCAAATGAACAATACTACCAGAGAGTGCGCCATATATGGGCTCCCATGCAAGCTCTAAGGCTGGAAGCCATGTGTTATCGCCCACTTCTCTATATCTTACTTCACTTGAGTTATCTTCGTCTTGACCGTAAATTACAATTCCCGCTGAGTGTATAAGCGGAGTAACGCTATTTTCCATTCCTGTTGCAGAGGCTTCTAAAACGATAGTTGGGTCTAGATTGTTTTCAACAGCGATTGCTAAGAGTGTATCTTCGTTTATTAAACTGTTTTCGGTAACGTATGTCAGAATTCTATAGGCATCAATTGGAAACAACCTCACAAGGGTAGAAATAGCTGAAGGTGTATCCTTGTTATTAGCCAAGTTTTCTGCAAGTTTATTGTCGCGATATTTGTTTTGCATAACTAGCAATAACGTATCTGTGCGATAAAGATTAATAATATTGGCTTTGTGTTGTGAAACGACTACTTTAGAAGCCTTCGACACCTTCATTTTTGATAGCGCGGTAGATAATTCGTTTTCACTACTGGCGTGGCTCGCAGCAAGATGTGATTGAATTGCGGCGCCTAGCTGGTTATTTACTGAGCTAGCCTGATCAGAATGTTTCGACACAGAGCAAGATGCCAGCGTCATTAACATAGTGGCAATAAAAATAGAGAACAATTGTCTATAAGACACGGTTTGGGATTTCATGAGAAAATCCTTTGGCTGTTACGGAAAAGATAAAAAATACGGAAGTACAGGTGCTAAAAACGTATTTTTACGGAAGAGACTTACAGTTTAGTAATACGTTTTAAACTACACAAGCGATTAGTCGGAACAAATAAAGTACTAACTTCATTTTTATTCAGTGCTGTGCGTAATTATTTTGTGTATCTGAATTCAGTTCATACTAAACTTACTGAAAACTCAGGTAACGTAGGCTAGTAGGGAAATTATTGATGTCACATGTGTGTGTTGTCGGCACAAGAGGGGTACCAAACTTTGTCGGCGGTGTGGAAACAATTTGTCAAAAGCTATACCCCTTAATACTTAAAGAGCACCCTTCATATAAAATCACCCTTATTACTAGGTTGCCCTACAAACAGCAAGAAAGTTACCAATACGAAAACGTTGACGTAAAAGTAATAAGGGCGCTGAAAATTTCTGGGTTTGAAACTTTTTTTCATACGTTTGTCGCTTTGTGTTACGCCCGTATCTTCATCCACCCTAAAATTATGCACCTTCATGGAATAGGTCCTGGGTTCTTTAGTTTGTTCTCGCGGCTATTAGGGTTTAAAACCGTAGTTACACATCATTCGCCTGACTATAAACGTCCTAAATGGAAATGGTACGCCAAGCTAATATTGAAAGTAGGGGAGTTGTTTACTGTTCTGTTTGCTTCACGAATTATTTGCGTAAGCGCTTCGGTAAAAGAAGAGTTAGATGCCCGCTTTCCGTTTTTATTACAAAAACGGCTAGTTATTCGTAATGCTGGCTCACTCAGCAACGTACCTGCTCAAATAAAGCAAGACGCGTTTTTAAAGGCGTTAGGTTTAGAACCAAAACAGTATCTTTTAGCGGTTGGAAGGTTAGACGCAACAAAAGGCTTCGATAACCTTATAGATGCTTACTTGGCAATGCACCCGACTAAGTTAAAGTTGGTCATTGTAGGCGATAATTATATCGCTAATGATTACGTTAAAAAGATTACTCAGTATAGCAGCGAAAATATTATCTTTGCAGGTGCTCATACTGGTGCCAATCTGGCTACTATTTACCAAAATGCTGCACTTCTAGTGAATCCCTCATATATGGAGGGGTATTGCCTAGTAGTAGCTGAAGCTTTGTCGGCCAACACACCTATAGTAGCCAGTGATATCCCTGCCCACCGTGAGTTCAAACTTAACGAAAAAAGTTATGTTAAAAAGGGCGATGTGCCCGCGCTTACCGCAAAACTTAATGCTGAAGATTATTCAATTTACAGAAGTAAATCGGCTGAATTTCTGCAATCGAATAATACATGGGAAGCGAACGCACACGAACACTTCAATTTATTCAACTCAATGCTGCAGTAACGTTTGTCGCAAAAATTGCCAATATTCATTAGCAATAGCCTCTATAGAAAAATCTTCAGCTCGCTTTCTAGCTTTTATAGCGTAATTGGTGCGAATAGGTTCTTCGCTGCACAGGTTAAAGGCCCGAGTTAATTCTAAGGTGTTATTGAGGGGGGCTAACAAGCCGTGTTTGGCTTCTGTGAGCTTATCACTCGTATATTGTGGGTTTTCATTTAGTATTTCGGCAGGTCCAGAAGGGCAATTTGTCATTATTACTGGTAAGCCCAAAACCATGGCCTCTACAAGCGCATTGGGAAAACCTTCATTCAACGATGCGGAAACATAATATTTGGCTTTTGATACAATGGCGAAAGGGTTTTCAGCATACCCAAGTAGTAACACTTTCTGCTTCGCATTTTTAAGTACAATGTAATCTTCTATTTCTGCTTTTTGCTCACCTTCCCCAAGAATACAAAGGGGAGCGCTTTCGTTCGATGCCAAGTAAGCATCTATCAAACCTTTTACGTTTTTGCTTGGCGTTAGCCTTCCTGTACTAACAACAAAAGAGTCAGGCAATGCAAATTCAGGTTCAATTTTTGAATGTTCTTCAATTTGTGAAATATTGTAGGGGTTAAATATAGTTGTAGCTTTGGTAGCTGGAACGCTAAAGTTTTCAACAAGATCATTTGTTACGCCAGTTGAAACCCCAATTACAGCGTCAGCAAGACGATAGGTCAATTTGGGTAGTATACCCGCCAACACCCGCTTCATGTTTTTAAACTGCCCGTCGAGGTGACTACTTAAATGCATGCGCTCACATAAAACGACCTTCCTGTTTTTAGAAGTCAATTTAAGTGTAGCGTTAACCACATTAGCCCTAACCAGAAAGCTAACGCATAAATCAGGTTTACACTCGCGCTGAAGGCGCATTAAATTAATAAAGCTACGAGCTAGGCTTCTTTTACTTTCTAATTGGTGTAGCGTGATGTTATCAGGAAGTGTTCGAATAATAGGCTCATCATCTAAAAGGGCAACATGTACATCGAACTCAGAGTAGAACGACGGTTTACTCAATAAATTTACCAGTGCCCTTTCTGCACCACCATAACCGATAGAATTTATAACAAACAAAATTCTCTTCACTAAATTTCCTTTTTATTATTTGGTTTGACAGCAAACGTCCATGCTCGATGCACCACTTGCTGGTGCAGTTTAACTAACAGTTACTCGCTTTCGTATAAGTAAACTCAAAAAGATTATCATAATTACCCAAGTACTTGGCGAATCCACGCGAATAGCACTAACACTAGCCAGCGTAAAACCGAGCGTGGAATCAATATTGCGCTCAAAGCCGCCTGCCGTAGGGTAAAAGCTTTCTCTTACACGAAGGGAGCCAGTGCCTTGCTGATTGTTGTCGGTAAAGTTTGTATCTTCCCAGAAAAACGGTTGCGAGAAGTCGGGCTGCTTGTCGAATAGTTCAGTTTCTTCGCTGAATACTAGAAAATCATTAATTATATCGAAAAAATAAATGCTTAACGCATAGGATAAGATACTTTCTCCGCTAGAGGTAGCTTCTGTAAACCTAGCAAAATCGCTAAAATATTCGCCGTCACCAATGGGGCCGCCGTCGTAATCTGGGCCGTTATACATTTCAATATGTTCTTCAGGAAAATAGTCATCCTCAAAGGCGTTGTAAATACCTTGATTAGCAAGGCTGTATGTTTTGCTACCCAGGATTAATTGGGAAGTCAGTACGGGTAAGCCAGATTCAACTTGCCCCCACCAGTACCAGCTAGTTTCAAGCCTGCCATAAACTTCTGTTGATAAATCTAACGTGAACGAACCACTTATTGTTTGGCCAAGCAAGCTGGCTTCGTCAAACTCAGAATTAGCGTTGTTCTCTACACTAGAAACAAAGCCTGTGAAATTGAATTGCATGAACGCAGAATGCGCGTTGTAGGAAATAAATAATAAGAGTACAGCTAATATCTTGAAATGCATAAAAGCTCCTTTTTACGCGATGTGAGTTAAGGCTTGGGTAGGAATTAGCACTGCTTAACGATACTGCGTTTTAATAATAAGCCTTGTATGAAATTTGTTCTATGGTTTATTTACCCAATCTAAAAACTACCTAAAGTCTTGTTTGCCACCTAAGTAACACCGCATTCGGCAACTTTTATTCTAGCTTGGTACAAAAATCTGCCAATATCAGCCATATAGGGTAGCGGTTATGTCTATCAGTCGTGTAAACTGTCGCCTTTATTCAGGCAAGCCACAATTTAACGCACTATATTTAGCCTATTGCAGGGCAATGCATAGCGCATCGTGGTTATCCAGTCATCATGTCAATTGAGGAAAACATGGAGCTTGACGCTATTATCAATCAGGCAAAAGAACTGATTGACGCTGCACAAGATGCAGCCACATTAGACCAAGTTAGGGTCGAATTCATGGGTAAGAAAGGTAAACTTACCGACTTACTTAAAGGGCTTGGTAAGCTTTCTAACGAAGAGCGCCCAGCGGCTGGTCAAAAAATTAACGTGGCCAAACAGCAAATTCAGCAAGCTATTTCTGCAAAAGGTGAAGCCTTACGCAGTGAAGAGCTAAACAAGAAGCTTGCTGAAGAAGCCATTGATGTTACGTTACCTGGCCGTACTGAAGCGCCGGGCAACTTGCATCCAGTTAGCCGTACCATTGCGCGTATTGAATCGTTCTTCGGTGAGCTGGGTTTTGCGGTTAAAACCGGCCCTGAAATTGAAGACGGTTTTCATAACTTCGATGCCTTGAATATTCCGGCTAATCACCCCGCGCGTGCCGATCACGACACTTTCTATTTTAATCCAGACATGATGCTGCGTACCCAAACATCGGGTGTTCAAATTCGTACTATGGAAGCTGAACAGCCGCCGCTACGTATTATTTCACCTGGGCGTGTTTATCGTAACGATTACGATCAAACCCATACGCCTATGTTCCATCAGGTAGAAGGCTTGATGGTAGACAAAAACGTTAGCTTTACCGACCTTAAAGGTATATTGCACGACTTCTTGCATCACTTCTTTGAAGAGTCGCTTGAAGTGCGTTTTCGTCCGTCTTACTTCCCGTTTACCGAGCCTTCAGCAGAAGTAGATGTAATGGGTAAAAACGGCCAGTGGTTAGAAGTGTTAGGTTGCGGAATGGTGCACCCAAATGTACTTAAAGCCGTAAACATCGACCCTGAAGAATACACTGGCTTTGCCTTTGGTATGGGCGTAGAGCGTTTAACCATGTTGCGCTATGGCGTGAATGATTTGCGTTCGTTTTTTGAAAACGATCTTCGTTTCCTTAAACAGTTCAACTAAGGCAGAGAGTAAGCATGAAATTCAGTGAAAAGTGGTTAAGAGAATGGGTTAACCCTGCTTTGTCGGCTAACGAACTGTCTGAACAGTTAAGCATGGCTGGCCTTGAAGTTGATGGTGTTGAACCTGTTGCAGGCGAGTTTAGCGGCGTATTAGTAGGGGAGGTGGTTGAATGTGGCCAGCACCCGAATGCCGATAAATTACGTGTTACTAAAGTAAACGTTGGTGACGGTGAGCTTCGCGACATTGTATGCGGTGCCCCGAATTGCCGTGAAGGCATTAAAGTAGCCGTTGCTGTAGTAGGCGCGGTACTGCCTGGTAACTTTAAAATTAAAAAAGCAAAACTACGCGGCGAACCTTCTATGGGTATGTTGTGTAGTTTTTCTGAGCTAGGCATTAGTGACGATCACGATGGCATTATTGAATTGCCAGCCGATGCCCCAGTAGGCACCAATATTCGTGAATACCTAGACCTAGACGATACTTCTATTGAAGTAGACTTAACGCCTAACCGAGCAGACTGCTTGGGTATTCGTGGTATTGCCCGCGAAGTAGGCGTGTTGAACAACCTAGATGTATGCGAGCCGGCTATTAGCCCTGTTGCGGCCACTATTGACGATAGCATTGCTATTAAATTAAGTGCGCCAGAAGCGTGCCCACGTTATGTAGGCCGTGTGCTTCGTAACGTTAACGTAGCAGCCGCTACGCCGCTATGGTTAAGCGAAAAGCTTCGCCGCTGTGGTATTCGTAGTATCGACCCTATTGTAGATGTCACCAACTTTATCTTGTTAGAGCTTGGCCAACCTATGCACGCGTTCAACCTTGCTGCTATTGAAGGCAGTGTAAACGTGCGTATGGCGAATAAGGGGGAAACCCTTACGTTGCTAGATGAAACCGAAGCTAAGCTTAACGACGACACCTTGGTTATTGCCGACGACAACAAAGCGTTAGCCATGGCGGGTATTTTTGGTGGTTTACATTCAGGTGTAAATTCAGACACCAAAGATATTTTGCTTGAAAGTGCGTTTTTCAGCCGTGATGCCATTATGGGCCGTGCACGTCAGTATGGTTTACATACCGATGCGTCGCACCGTTATGAGCGTGGCGTAGACTCACAACTTCAACGTAACGCTATGGAGCGTGCTACTGCCCTTATCTTACAGATATGTGGTGGTGAAGCAGGGCCGGTTATTGAAGCCTGTGAAGAAGACAAATTGCCTAAACAGGCCAGTGTTTTATTACGACGTGATCGTTTAGCCCGCGTGTTGGGTATAACCATTGATGATGCTCAAGTGCTTGAAATGCTTGAACGTCTTGGCTTAAACGTTGTCCAAACGAACGAAGGTTGGGAAGCGAAGGCGCCAAGCTATCGTTTCGACATTGCTATTGAAGAAGACTTAATAGAAGAAGTAGCGCGTGTGTACGGCTATAACAACATTCCACATGTTGCGCCAACCGCTGCGTTGTCTATGTTGCCTTCACAAGAAGCGGTGTTGCCGATTAACACGATGAAATCGTTATTATTAAGCCGTGGCTATAATGAAGCGATTACCTATTCGTTTGTTGACCCTAAAATTCAAAGTGCACTATTTCCTGATGCGAAAAGTATGGTATTGCCGCATCCTATTTCATCAGACATGTCTGTGATGCGTGTTAGCTTGTGGCCTGGGTTACTAGGTGCAACGGCTTACAACCAAAAGCGTCAACAGGGCAGAGTACGTTTGTTTGAAACTGGATTACGCTTTATTCCTCAACAAGATACGCCTAATGGTGTATTGCAACAGCAGGTTATTGGTGGTGTAGTAGCAGGGCGTCGTAACGAAGAACACTGGGATTTAGGCGACAGCCCAGTAGATTTCTTCGATGCAAAAGCAGATGTAGAGGCATTACTGGCATTAACGGGTAAAACCGGTGAGTTTAGTTTTGTAAGTGCCCAGCATAGTGCGTTGCATCCGGGTATGACTGCAAAAATTTTGCTTAATGATGAAGAAGTTGGCTATATTGGTGCTATACACCCGCAGTTTACAAAGTTGTTGGGTGTTAACGGTCGGGTATTTGTGTTCGAGCTTGAAGTAGAAGCTGTTGTCGCACGTAAATTACCGTCTGCCGCGCCTGTATCGCGCTTCCCATCGAACCGCCGTGATATTGCTATTACGGTGAAAGATGAAGTGAGTGTAGGAAATATTCTTTCTTACATAGAAGAAATTGGCGTAAATCAACTAGTTGGCTTAAACTTGTTTGACGTGTACAAAGGCAAGGGAATTGAACCTGGTTACAAGAGCCTTGCTTTGTCACTTCACTTACAAGATCCGGAAAAAACCTTGGAAGAAGCTGAAATTCAGCAGGCTGTAGATACTGTGGTTAAAGGTCTGGAATCTGAGTTTGAGGCCGCGTTAAGAGAGTAAACTATGGCATTGACCAAAGCCGAGATGGCTGAACACCTATTCGAAAAGTTGGGCATTAACAAGCGTGATGCTAAAGATCTGGTAGAGCTTTTTTTCGAAGAGATAAAAGGCGCTTTAGAAGCTGGTGAGCAAGTAAAACTGTCAGGTTTTGGCAATTTCGACTTGCGTGATAAAAACGAACGTCCGGGCCGGAACCCTAAAACCGGTGAAGACATTCCTATTAAAGCGCGCCGGGTGGTAACGTTCCGCCCGGGTCAGAAATTGAAGAGTCGCGTAGAAAACTCTTCGCCTATCGACCAGTAATCTACCGGTCGTTACAATACTGATAAAAGAGCGGGGTAACTCGCTCTTTTTTGTATTGCCTATTCAAAACCAGTAACCTTGTTGCTGCGTTTCATTTCATTTTGTCTGGAGGAAAGTGTGGTTAAAGCGCTTCTCATTATTGTTGCTGTTTTCACGTGTATTGTTTTTGCTGTTGCGGGTTGGTTTGTTTATTTGGCAGAAGATACTAATCAGCGCGATCAAGCGTCGGCACAAGTTCCTGTTATCACTTTAATGGAAATTCTGCACGCCAGTGATTTACAAGCTGGGGTAAAAGAAGCGGTTAAAAATGGCGATAAAGACGCCATTAATCAGTGGATGGAACAAGCGCAAGTAGTGGCTGAAGCAGGCCATCTAGCGCAAACCCACATAGAATATTTAGATTCGCAGCAAGCCTACGATTATGTGGTGTTTAACGCCAAGCGCCAGCTATTTAATGAAGCCTTTGAGGCCCGTTATTATGCGCTTGAAGATATGGGTAACTTAAAAGATGAATATCCAGAGGCGTACGACTTGTTCGAACGTACTGAAGCTTTGCTTGAAAAACGCGATGCGATTATTGTTCAAATGGCACAAGCCTTATCGGGCACTAACCCACCAAGTGACGCGGCATTAAACGAAGCAAAACAGCGCTGGCTGGCACGTGCCGAAGGTGATT
Source organism: Alteromonas sp. 38 (assembly GCF_902506055.1). NCBI lineage: Bacteria > Pseudomonadati > Pseudomonadota > Gammaproteobacteria > Alteromonadales > Alteromonadaceae > Alteromonas > Alteromonas sp. 38. The sequence continues at coordinate 2,353,729 of NZ_LR733300.1, read as the reverse complement.
CGCTATCGCTAAGCATAGATGAGCCCCAGTAATCGTCTGACTCTGTTAGCCAGCAGCAATATCAGCGGTTTTGCCTTGCGTTAAGTTAATGATGCATTGCGGGGGGATTTCTAGCTCTAAACCCCGCTTACCTGCACTCACGTAAATAATGTCGTGTTCTAATGCACTCTCATGTAACACGGTTGCTAGGCGCTTTTTCTGCCCTAAAGGGCTCACTCCACCTAATAAATAGCCAGTGCTGGCGGTTACCGTGTCGTTTGGCGCCATGGTGATTTTCTTCACGCTTAGTACTTTGGCAAGCTTCTTTTCGCTTAACTTCGTGTTTACGGGTACTAAAGCAACGGCTAATTTGTTGGCTTCATCGCACACGACCAGCGTTTTAAATACTGTATTTGGGTTAAGGCTTAGTTTGTCGGCTGCTTCCAAGCCATAAGACGGCGCATTGCTGTCGTGCTCATACTTTAAAATAGTATGCGCAATGTGCTTTTTTCTTAATAAGGTAATAGCAGGTGTCATTACGTTATCCTTCGTCCTTCGGATACCACTGGCGCAAATGAATTGGCTTGCCAGGAAGCAATGGGGTAGCGGCTTGTGTGGCGTAGTCGCTAAAGCCTGCTTTAAAAAAGGGTGATAGAGGGTGACCAGACTGCGCCCCAGGCAAGGTTAGAATGGCATCATCTAAATGCCCTGGGCTAACAAAAAAGCGTTCTGACGCGCCGAACGTTGATGATTGAACCGCGGGCATATAGGTATCACCAAAGCCTTCAATGGTATCCATATTAAGCTTATGCCCTACGAAAGGAATTTGTGCGGCAAACGGATGCTTTACCGTAAGCGCGTTAACACGGCCCCAGCGTAAGTCTTCCATATTGGCTTCAATAGGGGAGTGCTCATCTAATAGTGCATGCTTGGCGCGGCGATAGGCATCAACAAGCAAATCATCAAACGATTCAGTACCTTCAGGCAGCCAGCTATCGGGCTGGGTGTGTATTAATTGCCATGTTGCTGGTTCTATACCGCGAAGTAGCGAGCGGCTTTGTACGCCTTGGTTGTCGATGCTAGACAGTATTTTACCAAACAGTTGGCTTACCACTTCTTTGCGAAAATGTTTTACTAGGGTGTAACCCACAGAGTCTTCGCACGCGCATTCACCCCATTTTCGTAGGTAAGCAAGGTCGGCTTTAAATTCAATGTTGTCGTTCAGTAACAAGCCAGAAAGTAACTGCTGCCATGGAAGTAGAAATTGTGCGTGATTGTCTAATTGAATAGCGTAGAAGTCGTTTTCGTTAAAGGTATCTTTTTCAAATAAGCGATCTCTTATTTGCTGGCCTCTGGCACCAAGGGCATAACCACCATCGCCCAATCTTGCTACGTCATTGGCGGAAATTACCCGCGCATTGGCTGTCCATATTCTGTCGCTGCTTGGGTTTTTCACTACCGGAAGGTTGGTGGTGCGTGAGGGCGCTATTGGCGCAACGGTGCTTTCGTCAACGGCGGTAAACGAAGCTTGCTCTCTATGCATTACTGCGCCGCCGGGTAACCATGCTGTGCTGCCAGAATCATCTACTATCACCATATTTTGGGTAGGAATAGCAATATCTTTACCTACGGCAATAGCATCGTCTACGGTATTCGCCGTGCCCATTTCAACAATAGCAAGGTTTACCGCAAAAGGATGATGTGCCACCCAATTTAACGCGTAGCGCTTACCGTTAACGAGTTTTACCGGACCGTATTCGCTTATTTCTAGCGTGTAGGTATGCGACACCGCTTTACTTACTATTACCTCATCTACCATTTTTGTCGGGGTATCGTCGGCAAGTGCTATCCAATCTAGGTTGTCTAAGTTGGCATTCGTGAAGCCCCACGCTACTTTGTTGTTGGTGCCAACTATCACGCCGGGTAATCCAGGGAGTGATACGCCGGTTACCGACACACTTGTAGCGGATGTACTTTTAGCCAATAAATCAGAGCTTGGGTAGGCGTCGCCTACCGAGCTTCGGTGTGTGTCTTTGTAATTAAGCTGTGTGCGATACCAAATAATAGGTACACGTAAACCTAGGTGCATGTCATTAGCCAGTAAACCACTGCCTGTTGCCGTAAGGTTTCCGGTAACCGCCCAATTGTTACTGCCTATATCTGGTAGCTCTTCAGCGTTGTAAGACTGTAGTGATACTTCTGAAATAGTAGGGGGGCCAGAATTATAATTGCTGCCACTAGGTTTAGGTGCTTGCTCAGATGGGCTACTTTTAGATGGGCTAGGCTCAGGTGAAGGCTCAAATGTAGGTTCAGACAAAACCGGCTCAGATATTATAGGATAAGGCGGTACGTCGGCGTGGTAAAGCGCCAATTCACTGCCATCCAATGCGGCTTGATAACGGCTGGGCTGGGTAATGAAATTGTATAGCGGCGTGCCGTAGGTTTCTTTTAAGGCCGTGCGGGCTAAATCAATTTCAATTTGGCCGCCTTGTAAATCTAAATACATGCTGTAGGCCACCAAGATACTGTCGGTAGGCTGCCAGGGTGATAGTGTTAACCCAGCTGCAATGTATTCAAAGGGGGGCACGGTATATTCGTCTAGCGCAGCATTTACCCCATGAGAGTAACTCACAAGCAATTGTTTTTGTGTAAGTGGCAGACTATCGAAAACGGCTGCAGCGCGTTCTGAGAACTGGTGAAAACGGGCATTTTTATCAATATCTAGCGCCACATCACCTACCCATTCTGCCAACCGACCCGACGCGCTTCTGCGTTGTAAATCCATTTGAAAGAAACGGTCTTGGCCGTGGGCAAAGCCTAGGGCATAAGCCGCATCGAATTTATCTTGCGCATTAATCACCGCGTGACCCATAGAGTCGCGGGTAAGTGTTGCGGGCGCGGTAATGCGAGACGTGGCGTGATTACCGTCTAATGTGGGTAAACTTAGGTGCAACGCCATGTAAACGCCACCCAGTGCTAAAACGACTAATGCAATTGCACCAAAAACCAACCACTTAATCCAATTTAACACGTGTATTACTCCATTTTTTTCTCTATCCTAACCACACTACCCACAAATTTGAAGTGATGTTTTATGACACGTTTGCGAGAAACACGATGGGCCCGTTAATGCTTGACTGTCAGGCAGAACGTTTATTGCCTGAAGAGAGAGAGAAACTAGCACATCCTGTGGTGGGCGGCGTCATACTATTTAGCCGTAATTATTACGATTGCCAGCAACTTACGCAGTTGGTAAAAGAAATTCGAGAAAGTGCCCAAAGGCCTTTGTTAATAGCGGTCGATCACGAAGGGGGCAGGGTACAACGCTTTCGTGAAGGTTTTACAAAGCTACCTGCTATGGGTAAGTTAACGGGGTTGGTACAGGCGCAAGCAGCAGGTAAAGATATCGACTGGGCAGATTTACTGGAAATAGAGCCGGAAGCAGAAGAGACAATAGTCAACGAAGCCACGCTAGAACTAGCTAAAGCCTGCGGCACAATTATGGCCCATGAGCTAAAGCAGATAGACATCGATTTTAGTTTTGCCCCTGTACTTGATATTAACGGTGTATCGAAAGTGATTGGCGACAGAGCCTTCGCTGAAACCGCAGAAAAGGTGATTCCCTTAGCCACAGCACTTATAGAAGGCTTACAGGTTGCCAATATGCCAGCTATTGGAAAACATTTTCCTGGGCATGGCAGTGTGGCCCCCGATTCTCATGTGGCGTTACCGGTAGACGAAAGACCGCTTGAAGAAATTAAACAAACTGATATGGTTGTTTTTGAAAGACTAATTTCTAAACAGTTGCTAGATGGCGTAATGCCAGCACACGTTATTTATTCACAAGTTGATAGCAAGCCAGCCGGTTTTTCCGAGCACTGGTTACAAAAAATATTAAAGCAAGACTTGGGGTTTAATGGCGCAGTGTTCTCTGACGATCTGTCTATGCACGGTGCCAGTGTTGCCGGAAATTATGTCGATCGTGCCATGGCAGCATTATCGGCAGGTTGCCATATGGTGTTGGCATGTAATAACCCGAAAGGGGCAGAGTCTATTTTAGATGCTCTGCCGCATTCAAATGATACTTTCGAGGCTTTAACCTCACTTTACGGGCGCAAACCAGCTGTGCATGCCAGTGCAGCTTATGAAAACGCATTAAAGGTGTTGTCGCGCTATGGAACCGGTTAAACCGAAACTAATAATAATATCCTTGGTTAGCGCAGTTGCTCTGTATGGAGTGCTGTTGTTTGTAGGTCTGTCACATATTATGGCCATTAGTGCCGCCATTACTGTGCTGGTGGCCATGCTGTGGGTTACCGAGGCATTGCATATCGCGTTGCCCGCACTCATTCCTTTCTTCGCCTTTCCTATGGCGGGGGTTATTAGCTATCAAGAAGCTGCATCGGCGTTAGGTAATCACGTTATCTTGTTGCTGATGGGCGCGTTTATGCTGTCTAAGTCGCTAGAAAAATCGGGCGTACATCAACGTTTAGCGGTTTACCTTATTCGGTTAACTGGGGCTAACAGTGCCCGCAGGCTGGTATTTGGCTTTATGTTTACTTCGGCCATTTTAAGTATGTGGATTTCAAACACCGCCACCACGCTTATGTTACTGCCCATAGCGCTAGCCATTATTCATGCATCTAATTCGCCCAAACTGGGTGTAGCTGTGTTGCTGGGTATTGCTTACGCTGCCAGTGTGGGCGGTGTGGGTACGCCTATTGGTACACCACCCAATATTATTTTTATGAGTGTGTATCAGCAAAGCACGGGCACAGAAATTAGTTTTATTAACTGGATGAAAACCGGAGTGCCTATTGTATTGGTAGCATTGCCCTTAATGGCGTTGTGGTTAACCCGGCATTTAAAAGGCGAGAAAACCGGTGGGTTACCCGATGTTGGCCCTTGGCGAAGTGCAGAAGCGAGGGTGCTATTGGTATTTAGTTTTGTGGCCATGGCGTGGGTATTTAGGCCATATTGGACAGCGTGGTTCGGTATGGATTTTGTGGGCGACAGCACCATAGCCTTAGCGGGTGTGGTACTAATGTGCGTTATTCCCAACGGAGAGCGCGAAGTTACGCCTTCTGGCAGCAAACAAGGCTACTTGCTTGACTGGAATACCGCGCAGCAAATTCCTTGGGGAATGCTGCTGGTGTTTGCTGGGGGCATTTGCTTGGCGCAAGCGTTTACCGCGTCGGGCTTAAGTGAATTACTGGGGCAGGGCTTAACGGGCTTAGCCGTATTACCTTTATTCTTATTGGTTTTAGTGCTGTGCTTGTCGGTAAGCTTTGTAACAGAAATTACATCAAATACGGCTACTGCTACCTTATTAATGCCAATATTGGCCAGCGCGGCGGTGGCTATAGAGGTCGATCCGCTTATTCTCATGATGCCAGCAGCCATCAGTGCAAGCTGCGCGTTTATGATGCCAGTGGCAACCCCCGTAAACGCCATTGTGTATAGCAGTGGTGAGCTTACGGTGAAAACCATGGTGCGCGAGGGCGTAGTACTGAATATTATTGTGGCGTTTGTGGTCACCGCTGGTGTGCTGTTAACGCGAACTTAAACGGCTACTTCATCGAACCCTGCTTCTGCATTTAAAAAGCGGGCGAAGGTAAACAAGTAATCAGACAGCCTGTTTAAATAAGCGGGCACTACGGCAGGTACATCGTAGTGCTTGGATAGCACTATTACGGCCCGTTCAGCACGTCGGCATACAGCACGGCATACATGGCTTTGCGCCGCAGCTTTGCTGCCACCAGGCAGTACAAACGTGGTTTGCGGCCCCAAGGTGGCCGTCATTTTATCAATATCACTTTCAAGCTTTACAACATCGTCTTGCGTTAGGGTAGAACTGGCTGAAATAGCAAAGCCAGCTTGAAACAAGTTTCGCTGAATAGTGTAAATATCTTCTTTTAAATGCAAGGCTACCATAGCGGCCAATAGCCCCAAGTGGCTGTTTAGTTCATCAATATCACCGTAGGTTTGTACTACCGCATCATCTTTTTCGACTCTTACTGGCTTGTCGGCATAAATCTGCGTACTGCCTTTGTCGCCCGAACGGGTATAAATTTTCATGCTGGTATTTAATCCTTTTTCTTGCCTTTTAAAAGCCTAGTCTTCAAGAGCGTAGTCTATAAAAAAGCTTTGCTTCTAAAAGCTTACTCTTCAGGCGCGGTTGGGCGTTTGTAACGGCGAATTTGTACCACCATGCCAAATAAGGGGTGATCAAAATAATGAAGCTGGTTGCTTATTACGCGGCGCTGTTCACTAAAGGGTAACGACACTAATTGATACTCCGGCGTAGCGTTGGCGGAAACATGGCTAGCGCTGACATTTTCATTGTTGCTGTTTATGCTACTAATAGAGCTAGATGAGCTGGCTGCCGCTTGTCCTTCAACAGGAATAGGCTGGCGATAGAAAAGCTCGCTATCGATATGTAAATAGGGCACACGGTTTATGTATTTTAAAAATACCTTCATGTTGCCATCTACTTTCCAAATAGGCGCGCGAAATGCGGCGCTTATATTACTTTCATCGGCATCGTCGATAACATCGGCGTTATCTAACGCCAATAAATCTTTAAACAATATGGGCGCTGGGCTAGCAAGGCGTGCATCTAAATCGTAGAAGAAGTCGCTTGTTATAGTTTCGGTGCTGCTGGTATTCAACCCAAGTGGTTGGCTGTTACCTTGGTAATCATTTAACCCGCCAGTCGCACTAACACCACTGGTGGTAGAATCTAAACGTTGAATTTTTTCTTCTAAATTCTGATAGCTGTTTTCATCGAGGCCATTTTCATTGAAGCTGTTTGAACCAGAGGTGCCAGAGATTGACGCGGTGCTGCCAAAGCGCAAAGGTGGCTGCGGCGGGCGCTTTACGCCTTCTTGGTCAAACTCATCTGAAAAATTGTTACCGGCAAAAAGGCGAACGTTAAAGGCTTCGTCTTTACCAAATTTTACAGGTTGGCGCCACGTTACATGTAACAAACGCGTTAGGTCGCGGTTTTGCCTAATTTGACGTGACAACGACGTCATTTCTTGTGCGTTCTTAGTTAATAAATGGGCATGGCTAGCTAATGGCCAATCGCTGCCTTCAGGAGTGATTGGCAGCTCTTTGGGCGCTGGTAAACGGTTGTCGGGGCGATGAATATGCCATTTACTGTCGTAGTAACTTAACCAGGGTTTGTGCACCACGCAATACGGCTGGTTAGGTACAGTAACGGTTTCTGTTTCATCTAACCCCAGAAATTCTGCCCAATAACCGGCAATTTCTTCTGCCGATAAGCCATTTCCTGATAAATCGTCATTTGATAACGCGTCGGTTGAAGCCTGTGTGCCCATTAATGATTGGGAGCCCAGTTCATCGGCAAAGTTGGTTTGAGTAGATTGGGGGTGATTTGAATCGGTATCTTCAGATATTACCTTCGATGTCTGGTTTGTTGCTTGCGCAAGAGATTGGGCAGATGCATAGTCTGAAGAGCTTGATTGCGCATTTGCTTCACTTGAGGCACTGGCAAAATAATCGAATTCTGGCCACTCTAGCGCATTGGTTTCACCGCAAACCGCAATGCCTTGTTTTAGCATGCTAATGTCGGGGGTAATAACCGCGCCTATTACATCGGCATCGGTAGCCGGAACGGCTAATGAATCAGCTAAATCGAACTGTTCTTCAAGGGCAGACATTGCCACCTTTCTTTCAAAAACAATAACTTCAACATCGAACCACCAGTCGTCATTTGCCAACAACGGGGTAGAAGCCAATACAGCAAGTAGTGGGCTCCAACGAAAAAACCTCATGTTATCGCGACTCCTTTGCAAGGTCGGCAATGATATCGCTAATAAACGCAATACGCGCTTTTGCAGTATCAGTCTGTTTTACTAAACGCAGTTTCTGGCTGCCTTCAAATTTGAAAGTGTTTGGCTTGGTTTGTACAAGCTTAATAATATAGCCAGGGTCAACCTTGGTGGTATCTTTAAATTCTATGGTACCGCCTTGTGATGACAAGTCTACTTTAAGCACGCCAATGGCTTCTGCTTTTATTTTTATTTCGGCTACTTCTACTAAGTTTTTAGCGGGTTCCGGTAGTAAACCAAAACGATCGATACATTCTACTTGGAATTCGTCTATATCGTCTTGGTTTTTACAGCTGGCTAAACGTTTATACAGCGAAAGCCTGGTATTGACGTCGGCAATATAATCATCTGGCAGTAAAGCAGGAATGCGAAGCTCTACTTCGGTGTGGCCTGCCATGGCGTCGTCTAACGAAGGTTCTTTACCTTCTTTCAGTGATGTTACCGCTCTATCTAGCATGTCCATATACAGGCTGAAGCCTATGCTGGCAATTTGGCCAGATTGGTCGTCGCCCAATAATTCACCTGCACCACGAATTTCAAGGTCGTGGGTGGCTAACGCGAACCCTGCACCTAAATCTTCCAATTTCGATATGGCGTCTAATCGCTTCGCCGCATCTTTGGTCATGCGTTTAGGATGGGGTGTGAGTAAATACGCGTAAGCTTGATGGTGCGAGCGACCCACACGGCCACGTAGTTGGTGCAGTTGGGCTAGGCCTAAATGATCGGCTCTGTCCATAATAATGGTGTTGGCACTGGGCACATCAATACCGGTTTCAATAATGGTGGTACACACCAACACGTTGTAGCGCTGGTGGTAGAAGTCGCTCATTACGCTTTCCAGTTCCCGTTCGCGCATTTGGCCGTGACCCATTGCAATACGCGCTTCAGGTACAATTTCGGCAATTTCTTCAGCGGTTCTGGCAATAGTATCTACTTCGTTATGAAGGAAGTACACCTGTCCACCACGTAGAATTTCCCGCATTATCGCTTCACGAATAGTAGCTTTGTTGCGTTGTTGCACGAAGGTTTTAATGGATAAACGCCTTGCTGGCGCGGTAGCAATAATCGATAAATCGCGCATGCCAGACATGGCCATATTCAGCGTACGTGGTATAGGCGTGGCAGTAAGGGTCAGAATATCTACGTCGGCACGCAGCGATTTTAGCTTCTCTTTTTGACGTACCCCGAAACGGTGCTCTTCATCGATGATCACCAAGCCTAAATCACTGAATTTAATGTCGTTCGACAGCAGCTTGTGCGTACCTACTACAATGTCTACTTTGCCTTCGACAAGGCGCTGCATGGTTTCTTTCTGGCCCTTGGCGCTAACAAATCGGCTCATGACTTCAATTTCAAACGGCCATGCGGCAAAGCGATCTTTAAAGTTTTCGTGATGCTGTTGGGCAAGTAGGGTAGTGGGCACCAAAATAGCCACTTGTTTACCTTGGTTCGCAGCTAAAAACGCCGCGCGCATGGCCACTTCGGTTTTACCGAAGCCTACGTCGCCGCACACCAATCTGTCCATGGCTTGCGGGCTGCCCATGTCGTGAATAACCGCGGCAATGGCTTGTGCCTGATCGGGTGTTTCTTCGAACGGGAAGCTGTCGGCGAATTTTTGGTATTCGTCCCAGTCAATATTGTACGCAAAGCCTGGTTTAGCGGCACGACGTGCGTATACATCAAGCAGTTCTGCGGCCACGTCGCGTACTTTTTCAGCGGCTTTTTGTTTCGCTTTGCTCCATGCATCAGAGCCTAGTGAATTAAGCGGCGCATGATCGGCATCGCCGCCCGTATAACGAGAAATAAAGTGTAACGAAGCTACAGGCACATACAGCTTGGCCTGTTTAGCGTATTCAATGCACAAGTATTCAGTGGTAACGCCACCGGCATCTAGGGTTTGCATGCCAATGTAACGGCCCACACCATGATCTAAATGCACAACAGGCTGGCCGGTGGTAAGCTCGGCCAAGTTGCGAATAATGGCGCTTTCGTCAGTGGCGGAGCGTTTGTCGCGGCGTCGGCGTTGGCTAACTTTGTGACCTAATAGCTCGGTTTCCGTGATAAATAGCAGTTCACCACTGTCACTTCGCCAGTTAAAGCTATTTTCAACCATTCCCACGGTAATGCCGATATTGTCGCTACCACTAACAAAAGTATTGAACGATTCCGCCGCTTTGGGCTTAATGCCCGCTTTTTGCAATACGGTAAGTAGCCCTTCACGGCGGCCTTGGGTTTCGGCGCAAAACAGTACCTTGGCACCGCGCTTTTTGGCGTTGTTTATCGTGGCAATTAATTGTTCAGCCGGTACTTTCTTTTGCGTGTTAATGGCAATGTCGTCAAGCTTGTTGCAGCCTAAATTCACGCTACCGGGTTTCTCTTCAATCACGTCTTGGGTTAGGGTTACCCGCGGCCACTGTTTAATTGCACCGAATAAGGTATTTATCGGTAAAAATAAATCTTCAGGTGGCAACAATGGCCTTGCTGGGTTGTATCTATGCTGTTCGTAACGTTCTTGAATATCGGCCCAGAAAAATTCGCTGGCATCTTGCACATCGCCGTGTAACAACAGCACACTTTTGGGGTGTAGGTAGTCGAAGAGCGTAGCCGTTTTATCGAAAAACAACGGCAAGTAGTACTCAACCCCGCTGGGCATAGTGCCTTTAGTGACTTGGGAAAATACCGATTCTGAGGCGTTGTTTGCGTCAAACTTTTCTAAAAAGCGCTGACGAAAAAGGGTGATAGATTCTTTATCGGTAGGGAATTCTCTTGCCGGCAGCAGCTTTATCTTTTCAACCGCATCGCCAGAACGCTGGGTTTCGGTATCGAAAAAGCGGATAGAGTCTACTTCGTCATCGAACAAATCAATACGAAATGGCTTGTCGCTGCCCATGGGGAATAAGTCGATAATACTGCCGCGTACCGAAAATTCGCTATGGCTCATCACCTGGCTAACGTGCAAATAGCCTGCTTGTTCTAGGTTTCGCCTGAATTGGTCTCTATCAAGGGTGTCTCCCTTATTCAACATTAGCAAATATTTGGCGAGATAATCAGTAGGCGCCAAACGTTGCATTAACGTGTTTACCGGCACAATGAAAATGCCATTTACCTGCTGCGTGAAGCGGTATAAGGTTTCTAAACGCTGCGAGACAATATCTTGATGCGGTGAAAACGAATCGTAGGGTAGGGTTTCCCAATCGGGGAAAACCGTAATAGGTACGTTGCTTTGTTCTGCACTGGTTTTGGCGCCAGCATTGGGCATAAAGAACGCTAACTCTTTTTCTAATTTTAGCGCCGAAGGTGTGTCGGCAGTTACCAGCACAATGGGGCCGTTGTATTGAGCTTGTGCTTGCGTAATGCAAAGTGCCGCGCTGCTACCTTGTAATTGACCCCATTGCTTGTGGTCTTGTACAGAGGCAGATTTTTTCTGGGTCGGCAAAGGCAAAGATAAAAGAGTTGCTGTCATGTCGTCCTTTAAACTACATATTCGGTTTAAGTGTGTTGCTGGCTTTTTCTTTAGCGCTAGGCTCCGGTAGCCTTTTCTTGTGCTCGTTTTTTCAATTGCTGAGTTTGCAAATGCAAGCTGGCACGAACAAGCAATTCTTGATCTTGCTCTCGGATGCTATTGAAAATAAAAGCTATATGGTAGCTATCCTCGACGTTCTCGCAAGTAATAACTTCCCCGTAGCAAAATATTGCGGCCGCTTCAGTATCAAGAAATAATTTGAGTTCAGCTTGGCTGCCAATTTCCATGGCAGTTGGGCTTTTAATAATAACGCCACCGCCACCGAGCTTTATTGTGCTAAAACGATGATCTGGTTCATCTTGCTGGTGTAAAATAAATGACATCATTAAATCTATCTTGCGAGCTTGGTGATTTAAATATTCAGCTAAGGATTCAGCATGGTCGCTTAAATGACGTAACGGGCGAAGTGCTTGGGCTTCAATGCTGGCCATTTCGCTAGCTACACGAAATGCGTAGGGCATGGCTTGCTCTAAACCCGCTTCAGAAGGCACGGTTTCACCTTCAGCAAGTGGCTTCACGTTAATGTTAACGCTGTGCTGAATAGAGAAATATTCATCGAACTGGGCTTTTTTTTCTTCTAGGCTTAGGTTTTCCATCATATCTCCCGCCACTTATCTTGTACGGCCAGTAGCTTACACGTAGTATACGCACTTTACTATTTTGAGATTGCCCCGTCATCACACCTTTGGACTAAGCGCGCATTATGTACTTTCCTCTTCCCGCTTTTATCGCTTATCGGTATGCGAAATCTGGCCCGGCGCAGTCGTCTAGCCAAAATAGCTTTGTTTCCTTTATCAATCGCTTTTCGGTAGCAGGTATTGCCCTTGGCCTAACGGCGCTTATTATTGTGCTTTCTGTAATGAATGGCTTTGAAGCCCAATTGAAACAGCGCATTTTGGGTATAGTGCCGCATATTGAAATTAATGCGCCTATTGAAGAAAGCGTTGTAATGGGCTTGCCCAATGTGGTGGCAAGTATGCCGTTTCGAGAAGCCGAAGCGGTAGTGCAGTCTCGTTCAGATTTACGTGGTGTACAGTTACATGGTGTGCAAGCAGACAGCATGTTGCAGCACACTATGGTTGCTCACGAAATGCAGCAGGGTAATTTTGCAAGCCTAACTGCCGGTAGCTACAACGCCATTATTGGCAGGGCGTTGTCTATGCAATTAAATGTGCGTGCTGGCGACAAACTTCGGGTAATGGTAGCTGGAGCCAGTGTTTACACGCCATTTGGTCGCATGCCAAGCCAACGGTTGGTGACTATTTCAGGCGTATTCGATATGGGCTCGCAAATGGATGACAAAGTTATTTATATGCAGCTTGATGATGTGAACCGTTTACTGCGAGATGTTTCAGGTAAGAACACGGCCACTCGATTATTTTTAGACGATGCGTTTTTGTATCAAGACACGCTGAAGCCTATTGTTGAGGCTGATTTGCCTGTACGTACATGGCGAGAGCGCCAAGGACCTTTGTTCGACGCTGTAAAAATGGAAAAGAACATGATGTTCCTAATGCTGCTGTTAATTATAGCCGTGGCAGCGTTTAATTTGGTTTCATCGTTAGTGATGGTGGTGTCGGAAAAGCAAGGCGACATTGCAGTACTTCAAACCCAAGGCATGTTGCCTAGCACCATTATGACGGTGTTTGTATTAAATGGGCTGTTCAATGGAGTAAAGGGCGCGGGTATAGGATTGGTGGCTGGTGTGGTGGTGACTTTACTACTAAACCCCGTCATGAGTTTTTTGAATGTACCTATTGCGCTATCGTCAGACGGGCAAGGGTTACCTATTGATATGCACTGGTTGCAGATAGTTTCTGTAACGCTATTTTCATTGCTACTTTGCATTGTTGCGAGTATTTACCCTGCTAGGCGTGCCATGAAAACGCAACCTTCGCAAGCTCTTCAAAACGAATAAGTTAGTGAATTTGCCGTGCAAATTGCGGCAGAATTCACTATAATCGCGGTCTTTAAATTTCGGCCAGTGAGACGTCATGAACAAGAATTTTATCACCTCGCAAGCGTTGCTTCAGGATTCCTTTCGTTTAGCAGCAAAGGTGTATGATGACGGGTTTCGCCCCGATTTCATCATTGGTATTTGGCGCGGTGGTGCACCTATCGGCATAGCGGTACAAGAATTTTTTGAGTTTAAAGACTATTCTACCGACCACATTGCGGTGCGTACTTCTTCTTACTATGGCATTAATAAGCAATCTAAAGAAATTCGTGTTCACGGTTTACACTACTTGGTGGAAAACGCAGACGCAGAACATAAGCTACTTATTGTTGATGATGTTTTCGATTCGGGCCGCAGTGTAGATGCGCTTATTCAGCAAATTCGCAAATTGATGCGTTTGAATATGCCAAAAGACATTCGTATTGCATGTCCATGGTACAAGCCTCAGAACAACACAACTGATATTGTGCCTGATTACTACGTAAACGAAAGTGATGAGTGGTTAGTATTCCCGCATGAAATCGCTGGGTTAAGCGAAGAAGAAATTCGCGAAGGCAAAGGTGAACTAGCCGACGTTATGGATATTTTGTTCGACAAAAAGTAAGCGCAACGCGCTAGCTTTTACAAAGACACCCATTGTAAAACCGCCAACCAGGCGGTTTTTTTGTGCCTGTAATTATCAAGACACCCACGTTAATTCGACATTCTTCTTACTAAGACACCCACGTTATTTCGATATTCTTTTATCGAGACACCCATGTTATTTCGAAGCAATTTGGGGGGACATCCATCGTTCATTTTATCAATATAGGGTGGGTGTCTTCGTAATTTTTAACGCTTTAAACGTGGGTGTCTCTATAAGGTGTTTATTAAATAGGGTGGATGTCCACATAATTCATTAACGTTTTGAGGTGGGTGTCTTCGTAACGTTCTTCGTAACGTTCTTTCATAACGCTCAGGCGAAAAACGTGGATGTCCATGTAATTTTGTTGAGTTTAAATGATGGGTGTCTCGTTAATGGTTGTCTCGTTAATGGTGAGACGAAAAAACATGGGTGTCTTGTTTAGTTATTGCTTAGTTATCGAAATAAAACTTATCGTGGAAGGTGTAAACCCACGTGGGTTGATAGATGACGAGCAGAGTAATTGCCATACCGTTCAGCAAGGCTTCTGGAAACACTAAAAGTGGAATGAGTAGTACAAAATTATCGTAAATAACATCCCACGTATAAATGCCTTCAATGAAGTAATAACCTGCAAGTGCGCCGGTTTTAAGAGCAATGCTGAGTGCGCCTGGAAAGAAAGCGCACACAAAAATATAAACGAACAGTTGGCGGGGGAGATGGTGAAACGACACTAAATACACAAAGTAGGTTACCGCGACAGGGAGCATAACACCTAATACGCCGTTTACGCCTATGGTGTGCCACTGTGCAAAACCAGCGGCGGTAGCACCCAATAAAGCAAGGGTGCCGGCCAGAATGGCGTAACGAAATCCGAGCATGAGTGTAACCACACTTAAACCAACAAAATGAACATCTAGCCCTTCAAAAATGCCCACTTTGAAGATCCAAAACGCGAACAACGCGGCAGCGCTACCAAACAACAGGTGCTGTTGGTGCTTGTCGCCCATTAGGCCTATAACAGAAATTTGTTTAATAACCCCAACTAGGGTTAAACAATATAAAGTAAGGCCAAGCCACTGTAGCGTTGTCACACACTCTCCGATACTTATCTACTGTAGATTTCTTATTGACTATACGTCGCCCAAATAGGTGCATGATCAGACGGTTTTTCAATACCGCGAAGTTCATAATCTATTCCGGCATCGCTCAATCGTTTATGCATAGAAGGGGTAGCCAAAATAAGATCAATACGAAGACCACGATTATCATTAAAACCTTTCGAACGATAATCGAACCACGAGTACCTGTCGGTAGTGTCTGGGTTCAATGTTCTAAAGCTGTCTTCAAAGCCCCAATCCATCAGTGTGTTCAACCACACTCTTTCTTCGGGTAAAAAGCTACATTTGCCCGTACGCAACCAACGTTTTTTATTCTCTTCGCCAATGCCAATATCTGAATCGGTATGTGAGATGTTCACATCGCCCATCACAATGACATTTTCATCAGGAGTATGGTGGGTGTCTAGATAAGTCATTAGATCTTTATAGAACTTACGTTTTGCTGGGTATTTAGTTTCGTGCTTTTCGTTTTCGCCTTGCGGGAAATAACCATTTAATACGGTTACTGGCTGGCCGTCGTGGTCTGTGGTTTTCAATATAATCATGCGACGCTGCGCATCTTCTTCATCAGTAGGGAAGCCCATAAGCACAGACTCAGGCTCTTTTTTCGCTAAAAATGCCACCCCATAGTGACTCTTTTGACCATGAAAATAAACGTGATAACCCATCGCTTCAACGGCTTCAACAGGAAACTGTTCGTTATGAACTTTTATTTCCTGTAGGCCAATAATGTCGGGCTGATGCGCATCTATTAATGCTTGGAGCTGGTGAAGGCGGGCGCGAATGCCATTGATATTAAATGAGATTACTTTCATAAGGGCTTCTTAAAAAACGGAATTGATGAATTCTAACAGAATGCTTGGTTTAACTTAATGTCTGTGGGGGCAAAGTTGTGCTTTTTCCTAACAAAATAAGATGATCAAACCAAAGATTAGCATCATTAATGATAGCCACACTTAACGTTTCGCAATTCTGGCTTTCAACCTGGTTGCCCTCAATCATTGCGGGTAATAAACGTGCTACTTCTTGCTTGAATTCGGGCCAAGCCTTGGCCTGTTTTGCCATAGTTTGATAGTAATGCGTAGGAAAACCGTAGTCTGCCTTTTCAAGTCTACGGCTAATAATATTGGCGCCCATCGATGAACCTAACCACACATACATTGCAGAAATTGTGGCAGATAGTGATGTTTCAAAACTGGGGAAGCTTACCGTTTCTAATTCTGTGGTTCGCTTAGCGTCGGTTGAACTTAACCGTGCCAAATCGTTATCAAGTGCTGTTAGCACTTGTTGGGCTTCAAACTGCTCTGCAAGTGGCTTAAGTGTAGGGTACTTTTCAATAGCGTGGTTAATGACTAACTTGCAGTGCTGATGAAATTCTCGCATTACATAAAGTACGCAGTGGTAATTTTCTGAATGATTTTCGTGTTTTTCACTGCCATTTAGCCCCATCATATTATGAAAAAGTGCAAAGGGTACGCTGTGCTCTAGTTCGTCATGTTTACTGTGGGTTTTTATCTTTAAATCGCTAAATAGGTTTTGCATGAAGTTTTAAGCTTTGCGTTTTTTAATAAAAGGCAGATGTAATTTACTACCGTGAATATAGATTGCTAATGTACAAGAAGCATGTGGAGTGCATTATGAAACCCAGCTTAAAACTCAAGATAAGGTGACATATATTTGCTCGCAATAATATTAGTCGCAGGAGATGTTTTCAACTTGAATTTATAAGATTAAAGAGACTTTGGTATTTGGCGGGGCTGCTTGCAAAGGGTATACTTGGCGCCTCTTAACTATAAGGTAATTTTTTGTGTTTCCAGATACTGTAACCGCCACACTAAACGATACTGTGCTAGCACAAGCGAAAAGTTTGTCTGCTGAAGACCGACAAATGCTAGTGATCAGCTACGTACCCAAAGCGAAAGAAATTTGGCTAATCCAAGGTACAGAAGGCTTTGTCATGCTGGAAGACAACGACATTACTCGATTGCCAGTATTTCCTCACAATAACTTAGCGCAGGCATGGTTAGACGACAACCACATTACGGGTACTTGCGTGGCAGTGCCGTTTAATGAGTTTACCGAGACTTGGTTACCTGGCCTCACTAAAAATGGGGTGGAATTGGTAATGTTTCCTACTTCTGCCGATGCCGAAAACTTAGTAATGACAGCAGAAGAGCTAAGCGCCGAATTTAGCGCAGATGCTAGTGCCTAGCTGTTGGACTCAGCTTTCTGAAGATGTTGATATGAATTACAACGCTGTAACCCCACAACGATGACAGAATCTACGCAACTGTTGCCGCTAGGGCAAACCGTGGCTGCGGCAAAAGGGTGGGATGGCGCCACTCGCGCCATTATGCTGGCTGGCAAGCAGCTGTTGGCTTTACCAGAGTCGGCACGCACTGAAGACTCATTGGTACCGGGTTGTGAAAGTAAAGTATGGGTAGCGTGTACGCCTGCACAAAACACGGGCGACCTTGTAATTGCGGCTTATTCACCCAGTAAAATTATTCGCGGCGTGCTGGCGGTACTACTAGAAAAAGCAAATAGCCTTTCAGATGAACAAAGAAAGGCGTACGATTTTGAGCAATACATGAACGCGTGTAATTTGCAGCGCCATTTAAGCCAGTCTAGAGGCAATGGTATTTTAAGTGTATTGCGCCGCTTAAATACGCTATAAGTTTTGGTTTTTAGCTTCAATCCACTGCGACATGTATTTACTCGCATTCAAGGTTTGATGCCATAGCAGCCCTTGCAGAAACAAGGTCTTGCGATGTGCATCTACATCTGTAGCTATAATGGCAACCCGTTCGCTTAAGGTTTCATTCTCTTTGGCACCTTCAAAAGCGTTAAACAACGTTAGCCCTAACTTACTTGCTGACGACCAGTCCTCTTCGCTGCTGTAAAGTCTAGCGGCGTGTTTCGCGAACTCTTCTGGGGTATTGCAAATTGCCCCTCCCCATGTAGCATGGTGTGCTGTTTCGGCAATACCCTCCGCACCTACCCAAGTTGTCAGGGTAGGGGTTTCACATCGCATGGCTTCTAGTATTTTACCTTTAATACCAGCACCAAAGCGCAGCGGTGCAATGAGCAGCCGTGCGTTAGCAATAACATCGTGTGCATTTTCAGCCCAGCCATCAAGGTAAAACCCATTCTTGGGGTTATGCAACTGCGTGGCTTTTTTGGGCGGATAGGCACCATAAATATGTAAATTTGCTTGAGGGAGCACCTTTTTTATAGCAGGCCAAACGGTTTGCTTGAGCTGTAATACTGCATCCCAATTTGGCGCATGACGAAAATTACCAATGGTGACAATGTCGGTGCGTTCATCAAAGTTTGGTGATTTATCATTTATTGGCGCTACATTAAGAGGATGGTAATAAAGCTGTTTTTTGGGAACCTGATAATGGTCGGTAAGTAGTGCGTACTCGGTGCGAGAAATGACCAAAGTAAGGTCGCAACGTAATATGGCGGCAATTTCCCGCTGAGCCAAAGGCGAATTGTAGTCGGCCTCTTTCGCGGCACTGGCTATGTGCGCTAAAAGAGGAGACCCGGAAGCTTCTTTGGATGCCCTTAGTGTCTTATCTTGTGCTTTAACGGCGTCGTGTCTGGCTTGCCGCAAACTGTGTAAATCTTCGGTGTTTAAAATACGAATAGCAGAAGGGCATGTGTCTTTTACTCGCCAAGAAAATTGCTCTTCGGTCATGTATCGGTCGAAAATAACGATATCAGGCGATAGTTTGGCAATTCGTTCATTAAAGCTACTGCAATTGAGTGCAACCGCTTCACTGCTTACGCCTAGGTTATCTAGATCAGCTTTATGAATACTGTCTGTTGCCGCGGTCATAAAAGTAACGTTATGGCCGTAGCTTAGAAACTGTTTAATTAAGGCCAGCATATTTTGACCAGCGGCGGAGGAATTGGGTTCAGGCCACACGTAGCCAATGACTAAAACCTGCATTATGCCTTGTGACATTCCTCCTGACATTCCCTCTGACATTAGTTACCTGTGCTTAAATGTGTAAAGCGCGAAATAGTAGCACAGCAGGAAATAAAGAAAATGAAACTCTATCGCGGATAAAAGTGCTTAAAACCTTCTGCTTTTAAGGGGGAACCCCTATTGGGACTGAATAAAATGTAAGGTAATTTATCGCATACTATACGAAAGTTAATGAATTCTGATTAGCTAGGCTAAATAATCGCGCTATAATGAAGCTAGTAGTGAAAAAGCCAATCATGTTTTATAGTTACCGTTTTTATTTTAAGGCTTGATTGCGAAATACCCTCTTCTAAATAGAGTAGGTTATATCAGGAGCGTATACCTAAATGACCCTACAAGATATTATTAGTAACGCGAGTACGTTGTTCGTGCTACCTGACTCTGTGACGCGTTTAAAAGCTTGCATGGATGACGGAGCATCTAATATTGATGATATCGCTGATATCATCTCTTTTGACCCTTCGTTAGCCACACAGCTTTTAAGAGTGGCAAATTCAGCGTTATACCGTTTCCCTAATAAAATAGATACCATCACTAAAGCGCTACAAGTAGTAGGTACGCGCTCTACTTACGACCTAGCACTTGCTTTTGGTGTTAGCCAAGCTTTCAAAGAGGTAGATGGCCAAGTTATCGACTTAGATAAATTTTGGGAGCAAAGTGTTTCTTGTGGTCTATTAGCAAAATACTTTGCTGAAATGCGAAATATCAGAGAGCCGGAACGCTTATTTGTTGCGGGCTTACTTCATAATATTGGTGAGTTGGTTGTATTGGCTATGTTGCCAGATAGCGCGAAACGTTGTCAGGCGTTTAACGCAAGAGTAAGCCCTGCTGAACTGCAAGCTGGGGTGATGGGGTACACATTTACGAACGTGTCTGCGGGGATCATCAAAGAGTGGGGTATCCCTGAAACAATTTATAAGCCTATTTCAAATATACACGGCGACAACAGCAACACTTCTGATGTTGAAGAGCAGATTTTGCAGTTGTCATACGTGTTGGCTTTAGATAACGTGAATTCAGAAATTTATCCTAGCTACAATAACTTAAAACCTGAGTTACATGAGAGTTTATCGCTAAATCGCGACGACTTAGAAGATGCATTGGATATTACTAACCTGCAGTGTATTTCAGTTATTTCCTTGTTCAACCCTAACGCGTTTATGCTTTATTAACGAAAAAGGGCGTACTCTTTTATGCAGTACGCCCTTTTTATGCTCTCGTTTTTTCAGTGCCTTTTAGCTAAAAACTTCTCTGCCAAGCACCTTGTTTAAATGCTCATTGCCTAATTAGTCAAAAATTGCCACGGTTTGGCGACTGATCGCAATAACTTCATTGTCTTTATCCCAAATAGTCGCTTCAGTATGCCCATAGCCATCTTCTGCCTGACGGGTATGTGCTTGGTAAGCAAACCAGTCTGTAGGGTCTACCTGCTTATGCGGATGGATAAACTCCAGATTCCAACTAACGGTACTGGCAGGGGCAGGTAACTTCATCATTTGTAACAGCGTGGGCGGCCAAGCATCAATCATGGTAATGATGTGTGCATCGGTTATCTGCGCGGGTGGTTTTTTAAAACGCATGTGCCCATGGTAAACACTGCTCTTTTTACGGGTGAAAGGGATGCCACCCTTATCGATAGCTAAATCGAAATGACGTAAAAACTTAGGGGTTACCTTTGGAATTTGTGGTATGAATTTACCTTTGGTGGGGGCAGGCATGTCATGGATGTCTTGGTTTTCTACCTTAATGCCTGATTTTCTGCCAATACCAAAGCAGGCTTGCACGAACACGCAACTTTTCCCATTTTGCTTTGCATGGGCGGTATATTGAGATACGTTTTTGCCCTCACGCAATAAGGTCACTTCAATCGAAAATGGCGTATCTGGCGAAAGGGGGCCCACAAAGTTCGTTGTGAATGAACGTAGCACCCGTTCGTCACTGACTTTTTGACGAATAGCGCTGTACGCCATGCCTGCTGAGATGCCGCCGAATGCTGTACGCCCTTGCGCCCAAATACTGGGAATAATGAGGTTATCTACTTTCCAGTGATTTTCAGAAAGTGCCTCTAAAGAAGAAAGAGTTAAAAGCTCGTCTACCGTCATGCTGTTTGTCTGGTCTGATGAGTAAGGGTGCTGATATCCTACCTTAAGCTCAAGCTAACAGAAAGCCTAGGCTAACATTCCTTTTTATATTTACAAATAACTAACAATAAGTTGTCAATCTTTTAACCTGCCGCGTAGACTGAGTTTTCATTGAATTTAAAGGGAATGATATGGCCCATAGTCAGGTTCAAACGGCACCAGTAGAGAAAGCGGATACATCCCGCGCCTACAGAAACTACGTGTTAGTGATACTAACGCTGGTTTATGCATTTAATTTTATTGATAGACAGATCATAGGTATCCTTTCTCCATTCATTAAAGCTGATTTGGGTTTAGATGACGCACAGTTAGGCTTATTAAAGGGCGTTTATTTCGCCATTCTTTATACTGTGGTGGGCATCCCTATAGCGTGGCTTGCCGATCGGTATAGTCGTGTGAATATCATTGCTATCTCGCTTACCCTATGGAGTGGCTTTACCGCCGCCTCAGGGCTTGCCATGAACTACACTCAGCTGGCACTGGCCAGAATTGGTGTAGGTATTGGTGAAGCAGGGGGCAGCCCACCTTCACACAGTATTATTTCCGACCTATTTCCTAAAGAAAAGCGTGCGGGCGCATTGGCGGTGTACTCATTGGGTATTCCATTTGGCGTGATGTTGGCATTCTTTGCTTCTGCATTTTTCTTACAAGGCGGTTCTGCTGATTGGCGTACCGTAATGATAAGTGTGGGTTTACCGGGTGTAATATTAGCACTATTGCTGAAGTTTACGGTGAAAGAGCCAAAACGTACCGAGTCAGTACAAACGGATGACGCTGAAAAGCCCAGTGTTTCAGCTTCACTTAAAACCTTATTGAAGATTCCAACGTGGTGGGGTATGGCGTTAGGTATTTCCTTTGGCTCGTTCGGTAACTACGCCATTTCGACTTGGATCATCGATTATTATGTACGTGCCTTTGCAGGGCTAGATATTACCCAGTTGCTTATTGCGTTCGGTATTATCAATGGTTCTGCTTATGCATTAGGCGTGTGGCTTGGTGGTTATATTGCCGATAGGTGGGGTAAACAAAATAAGAAAGCGTATGCGTTGTTACCTGCTATTGCGCTAATTATTGGTGTACCAGCGTTGTATTTCTCGCTTCAAGTTAACGACTTATGGTTGTCGGTAGGCTTAATGACATTCTTGTTGTTTACCAGTGGTTCCTATTTAGGCCCAAGCTTTGCCATGGCGCAAACCCTTGCACCTATTAATGTTCGTGCTATGTCTACTGCATTGTTTTTCTTTGTATTGAACATAATTGCATTGGGCGGCGGGCCAACGATTACCGGTATTATTAGCCAGGCGTTAGTGCCTTCATTGGGCGAAGTTGAAGCCCTTCGTCAGTCTTTACTGTATTTGATTGTGCCTTATGCGCTTTCTATTATCGTGTTCTTATGGACCAGTACTAAAATTGTTAAAGATTGGGAGATGGCAGAGTCGAGAGGGCTGTAGTACTATCTTCTTCATAAATAACATGTTGTTTTGATAAAGGGCTGGTTTACCAGCCCTTACTTTTCTCTCTTTGCTATTGCTAATTGTAGCTTTGACATCGCTTTTCATGAAGGAGTATTTCATTGTCGAAAACCGATATTAGTTTTCACTTTGCGCATGCAAATGGATTTCCTGCAGGTAGTTATAACGCGCTTTTTTCTTCATTACCTGAGAATTTTCACCGTCTTCATGTCGACAGGTTTGGTCACGACCCTCAATTGCCAGTAAATGCGAATTGGCGCAATCAAGTTAATGAGCTTATTAAACACGTAAAAGCCGAAAACACCGACAGTAGAGGTGTTTATGCGGTAGGGCATTCTTTTGGTGCGGTGATTTCATACATGGCAGCCTGCGAGGAGCCCAGCTTGTTCCGAGGGCTTATCATGCTTGACCCTCCGTTAGTGATGGGGCCCATGAGTTACTTTTTTCGCTTTGCAAAGAAGACGCCGTTAATTAATAAATTAACCCCAGCAAAGCTAGCTGAAACGCGAAATACGCAATGGCCATCTCATATTGATATGGAAGCGTATTTTCAAGGAAAAGCGTTGTTTCGTAATATGGATAAGCGGTGTATTCGTGATTATGTAAAGCATGTAACCCACACTAAAGGTGAGCTGACATCGCTAACATTTAAAGCCGAGGTTGAAGCATCGCTATTTCGCAATGTACCGCATAATTTAGGTAAGTATAAAGGCAAGTTGAAGTGCCCAGCTTTGCTGGTAACGGCTAAAGATGGCGAGGTGTGCAGACCGGCTATGTACGAAAGGTTAATTCAACATAACAACATTGATCATACTGAATTCAATGGTGGGCATATGTTCCCTTTAGAACACCCAGAAGCAGTGGCTGAATTGATTTCAACCACCATTTCAAAATGGAATAACTAACCTTTAGTTCGGGGATAGGCCGCCAACAGGTTGGCCTAGCATTTCTCGTGTAACTAACACCACGCCTTTTTCAGAAACACGGAATCCTCGTGCTCTATCATCATCATGGTTGTAGCCGATGACGGTACCTTCTGGAATAACGCAACCTCTATCAAGCAACACTTTTCTTAGCTTACAATTACGCATAATTTCAACATCAGGCAAAATTACGGCATCTTCTATAAGCCCGTACGAGTGCACTCTTACGTTCGAGAAGCAAATTGTGCCGCGAAGGGTTGAACCAGAAATAATACAGCCGCCAGACACAACCGAATTAATCGCTTCACCGCGTCTGTCGTGGTCTTCCCACACAAATTTTGCAGGTGGCAATTGTTCTTGGTAGGTCCAGATGGGCCACTTTTGATCGTACAAATTAAGCTGTGGAACGGGCGCCACCATCTCCATATTGGCTTCCCAAAATGAATCAATGGTACCTACATCGCGCCAATAGGCATCGCCACCACCGGTGCTTTCAAATTCAAACGCATACACGGGGTGATCTTTGATTATTGACGGAATAATGTCTTTACCAAAATCACGCTGTGAGCCAGAGGTTTCAGCGTCTCTTCGTAATTGTTCGAAAAGAAACTCAGTATCGAAAACATAGTTACCCATTGACGCTAGGCATCGGCTATCATCGCCAGGCAATGGAGCAGGGTTTTCAGGTTTCTCTGCAAAACCGTTAATACGGAAATTTTCATCTACCGACATCACGCCAAATGCCCCAGCCGCTTCTTCGATAGGGACCGACATACATGACACCGTCATTTTAGCGCCACTTTCAACATGACGAGCTAGCATAGTACCGTAATCCATACGATAGATATGGTCGCCAGATAAAATCATTACGTACTTGGGGAGTTCGTCTCGAATAATGTCGATATTTTGGAATACTGCATCGGCGGTACCTTCGTACCAACTATCTGAGAATCGCTGAGAAGCGGGTAGTATTTCTACTGACTCGCCAAGTTCCTTTTTGAAGTGCCCCCAACCGCGTACTAAATGTCTTATCAATGAATGCGACTTGTATTGGGTTACTACACCAACACGTCTAATGCCTGAATTAATACAATTCGACAGCGGGAAATCAATAATCCTAAACTTACCGCCAAAATAGAGTGCAGGTTTTGCACGCCATGTTGTTAGTTCATGCAAACGTGAGCCTCGTCCTCCAGCTAATATCAGTGCATAGGTATCGCGAGTCAGATTACTAATATAGCGTGAACTGTTATCTGCCATGTCCTCGTTCTCCATTTTTTGAGACACAATCTTCCGGTGTCGATGAATGTGTAAAAACCATAATTCATACCGATTGCACTAGGGCGTTGTAAGTAGAATATTGCCCTTGAAAATTAGGTTTTATGATAACCTAACTTCATATTACACAAGAATAAATATAAAGCCACGGCGTTTTACTGAACAATGTAAAAAAAACGTTATAATTATCTTAAGGGATTTTTTATGTCTTCTACTACCCCAGTTATTTTTGACCACGATGGTGGTATCGACGATTTATTATCGCTATTACTTTTGCTGCGTTTGCCTAATATAAATGTGGTAGGTGTCACCATTACGCCAGCCGACTGCTACCCCGATGATGCATTACTGAGTACTCGCAAAATTCTTACGTTAACGGGCAATACCCATATTCCCGTGAGTGTAGGGCAGTTAACTGGTCCAAATCCATTTCCGCCTGAATGGCGCGCTCAGCCTAAAATGTGCCATGCTACACCTACGATGTTGCGTACCCCTCACGATGAAGTGAAGGTGGAAAGCAAGGCCGCTCATGAATGGATACAAAGTGCGTTAACAAATGCTGCGTCGCCAGTTACTGTATTAATGACAGGCCCAGCTACCAATTTAGCCGCCGCGTTTACCCAAAATCCAGACCTAGTCGATAAGGTGCGGAAGGCAGTGTGGATGGGAGGTGCCGTGAAGGTTAAAGGTAATGTGGCTATGCATGATCATGACGGCTCTGCAGAATGGAATGCATATTGGGATCCTAAAGCCACCAAAGTACTGGTAGATAGTGGCGTTAACCTGATATTGGTACCTTTAGATGCCACCAACGATTTGCCAGTTAGTTGGGATTTTTTACAGCAACTTGCTGTAAAAAATACGCCAGTCTCAGACCTGTCTGGTCAATTCTGGGCGTCTACGGTAACGTCTATTCCATCTTATGAGTTTACGTATTTTTTATGGGATATTCTTTCTACCTGTATTTTAGCATTGCCAGAAGACAAGCTAAGTATTGAAACCGGTCAGGTTGCGGTAAGTACAACGACGCCGAATGCTGGTCAAACCTTCCCGTGTGAGAATGCAGGGAGTCGAATTTCTTGGGTGGCTAGTGTTGATGCTGATTACGTCCGGGAAATGGTGCTGTATTATTTGAGCGGAGAATTTTGTCAATCACCAGTGCCATTTGTTAAATAATTGTTATATATTTCTAGTCCTATGTGATTATCATGGAGTTTTAGATGGCAGTTTTAAAGAAGATAGTTTTAGGTGTGGGCGTACTGATTGCTTTGGTTGTCGTGGTTGGGCTATTCCTTCCAAAGCAATACAAAGTTGAAAGAAGTATTTTAATCAATGCGCAACCTGAAGAAATTTATCCCGATGTCGTCGATTTACGGGCGTGGCAAAACTGGGGCGTTTGGTTTCAACGCGACCCTAGTATGGAAATTGATTACTCTGGGCCAGATAGAGCTATTGGAATGATGTCATCTTGGAAAAGCGTGACGGAAGGCAATGGGGAAATGAAAATTACCGATTTAGAACACAATAAAAAGGTCGTTTACTCATTGGCTTTTCCTGATTGGGAAATGGGTTCGACAGGTTCATTGGTAATATCGCCTGCAGGTGAGGCTACCAAAGTGACGTGGGTTGACTCTGGTGATGTAGGTAACAATATCATCAATCGCTATTTTGTACTCATGATGGACGGCATGATAGGCCCAGATTTTGAAATGGGATTAGAAAATTTGAAAACCGTTGTTGAGAATAAAGGCTAAAAACTAGCCACGCTTTTGCTTAGTGCAGAAGCGGCAATGATTTTCACTACAGACCAAGCCGAGTTTGCTTTTATGGATATGTTCCAAAGCGAACTTGGCTTTTTTCATTTTGGGCGATATAAATTCAAAATACTTCTCTGGTGTTGCTAGATGGTGTTATTGGCGTTATCGAGACACCCATGTTAAGAAGCATTTATTGTTTACAAAGACACCCATGTTTAGGTTGTCTTAAAAGAGTTAAAGAGAAAGAGTTAAAGAGACACCCATGATTATGACGTTATCGAGACACCCATGGTAGTGTTATGAATAGGATATGAAGCGCTGATGGAACCCTAGCGATCTTACTTAAACAGGTTGGTGGGACAGTTAGTTTACGATGGGTGTCTCGATAAGCTTTTAGGTTTTAAATTGGCCTAATTGTTAAGATTGTTCAGTGTGTTAGTACGATATAGTGCGCTTAATTGCTGCATGATCGAGTTCTGAGGGTTTTTAGTATAAAGTCCATTAAGTAACTCTTAAATGAGCTGTGGCAGGCTTGCTGGTTAGAAGCGTTTGTGATTTTGTAAAATTACCTTAGGGAAGGACATGCTGGGAAATAAACGTCGTCTAATTGTCGGCCTAGCTTTCAATAAATTGGCCGACTTACTGGCGTCTGCAAAAACTACACTACCTGCACTACTAATCTCTTTGGGGGCTCCTAGCTGGATGGTGATGTGGTTGGTGCCAATTCGCGAATCTGGCGCATTGTTACCACAAGCCCTAATTGGTGTGTACCTACGTAATAAAAGCGCTAGGCACCACGTTTGGCGGTTGGGTATGGCCGTACAGATATCGGCCATATGTACCATGTTAGCTGCTGCACTTGTCACCGAAGGTTCTTTGGCTGGGCTAATAATACTCGCTTCACTTGTATTTCTAAGTTTAGGCCGCTCTGCGAGCTCTCTTACCGTAAAGGACATGGAAGCAGATGTCAGTCAAAAAGGGGAACGAGGCAGGTTGGTAGGGTTAGCATCCACAACGTCTGGTGTGATGACATTGTGCGCAGCAGTGCCTTTGGTGTATTTTGAAAAAGAGCTTGAAGGCTATTCACTTTACATTTTGCTAGCGTCATCAGCGCTTGCATTTTGTGTCACGCTATTTTTAATGTTTTCAATAAAAACCCATGTTGAAATAGAAGAATCTAAAAATAAGTCGTTGTTTAATTGGCGTTTTGACAACACAGTATATCGGTTCGTTTTTGTGAGGGGACTGTTTGTTCACTCTGCGCTAGTCGCGCCGTACTTCATGTTGGAAAGTGTACAAAGCGCAAAATCTTTGCTTCCGTTTTATCTTGCTGCACAAGCCTTAGCATCTATGCTTTCTTCGTTTCTTTGGGGAAAAATTGCAGATAAAAGCGCTCGATTCACCCTTCAATTGTCAGGAGCCTTGGCATTAATTGCCTGTGTTGGCTTACTTGCTATGAAGCCTGAAAATTTGTGGATGTCTGCAGGGTTGTTTTTTATTCTTTCTATTGCTCATGCAGGCGTGCGAACAGGGCGAAAAACTTACAGTTTAGATATTAAAGATGGGCAAGACAGGACTGAATTAGTCGGTTTTTCAAACACAGCTATAGGCCTTATTTTACTTGGCTTTGGTGGTTTCTACGCGATTATATCGTCATTTATAGACTTTTCAGTGGTGTACATTATGGCTGCAATGCTCACTATGGCGATTTGTACTACGCTTATGTTACCAAAAGAAAAATAAGACAATAGGAGGTCGAAGCCGTGCAAATTACCGTGATTACATTTCTGAAACCCAATTCATATATCAGTCGATATTGGGCGAACGTGGCTCTAGTAATCAAGTTTGGTTTCAAATATGTCTTATAAACAACAAGAAAATAATGGCCCGGCAGTATTGCCAGTAAAAGATCCTGAGGAATTGGAGGGTTATCTTAATGCGTTTTTGGACATATCAGTTGACCCTGTATTTATTAAAGACGGGGAGGGTAAGCTTTTAGTTGCTAACAACGCCTTTTGTGAGCTTGTAAACGTTTCTCGAAAAAAACTCATTGGAAAAACCTTCTCAGATACAATCTACCCACAAGAATTGGTGAAGTTGGCGCACAGCGATCAGCATGTAATTGATACCGGAGAAGATAAAGTCATTGAGCAAACCCTGCAGGGCAAGGGTGACAAAGCAAGGGTAGTACTTGCTAAACTGAGCCGATTTGTAGACCGCAATAATAGACGATTTATTGTTGGTGTTATCCGAGACGTTACCAAACGCAGGCAGAATGAGTTAAGGGAAACAACGCGCAGTGAAGTATTAGAACTCATTACCAGCGGAGAACCTCTAAAAAAGGTGCTAGATGCCATTGTCAGCGTGGTTGAGCTTAATAACCCAGAAATGATGTGCAGCATCTTAATCCTCGAGGATTCAGGGGGGCATCTGCGCAACGGAACCGGAAATAGTCTTCCTAAATTTTATACCGATGCTATTGATGGCGTAGAGATAGGTATGGGTGTGGGTTCTTGTGGCACAGCGGCGTTTACTAACGAACGTGTTATTGTTGCAGATATACAAACCCATCCTTATTGGAAAGATTTTAAAGACTTAGCGTTTAGCGCTAATTTAGGCGCTTGTTGGTCTGAACCCATTCGTTCTACTCAAGGCGCAGTACTTGGTACTTTCGCTATTTATCACTCCAGTATTAATTGCCCATCTGATTCTGATCTTGCGTTAATTGAACAAACTGCCAGTTTAGCGAGTATTGCCATCGAAAAAAATCGTTCCGAAGAGACATTAAAGCGTGCTGCCAGCGTTTTCACTCATGCGAACGAAGGTATTATTATCACAGACGCTTCCGCCATCATTATTGAAGTGAACGAT
Organism: Alteromonas sp. 38; assembly: GCF_902506055.1. Classification (NCBI taxonomy): domain Bacteria; kingdom Pseudomonadati; phylum Pseudomonadota; class Gammaproteobacteria; order Alteromonadales; family Alteromonadaceae; genus Alteromonas; species Alteromonas sp. 38. Next base: position 2,324,232 of record NZ_LR733300.1, on the reverse strand, counting down.
ACACTTTGCCGCATTACAGGCTACAGTAAATCGGAAGTGCTAGGGAAGAACCCTAAAATTCTTCAGTCTGGACGCCACAGCGCGCAGTTTTATAAAAACATGTGGAATACGCTTAATACTGATGGGCACTGGAGAGGTGAGATTTGGAATTGTCGTAAGGATGGTGAAGTTTATCCTGAAATGGTCACAATCAGCGCCGTCAAAGACTCGGAAGGGCAGGTGCAACATTATGTGTCACTCTCAACTGACATATCAGAAATTAAGCTCAATGAAGGTAAGTTAGAACGAATAGCGCATTATGATCTGTTGACCAACTTACCTAACAGAGTGTTACTTGCCAAGCGCCTTAATCAAGCCATTAAGCACAGTCAGTTACAACAAAATTCACTGGCCGTCGCATTTATGGATTTAGATGGATTTAAAGCGATTAATGATAATTACGGGCACAACATCGGTGATCAGTTTTTGGTTGAAGTCTCCAATGGCTTAAAAGCTAGTTTAAGAGCGGGAGATACAATTGCACGTATTGGCGGTGACGAATTCATTATTATTATGGTTAACTTGGATGAGTTTAGTGATTGTGAGCATGTCTTAAATCGACTTCTTAAATCTGCCTCTGCACCAGTCAATATTGCCGATGCGGTTATGCAAGTGTCGGCCAGTATTGGTGTGACTGTTTTCCCTCAAGATAACGTCGATGCGGATCAGTTAATACGCCACGCAGACCATGCCATGTATATTGCAAAACAGGGGGGTAAGAACCGATATCACCAGTTCGATTTAGAGCAAGATAACGCGATTAATACCTATAACAAGAGCATTGATAATGTACGCGTTGCGTTGGATCGCAAAGAGTTTGTTTTACACTACCAACCGAAGGTGAATATGAGCTCTGGTGAAGTGATTGGTGTAGAAGCTTTGCTCCGCTGGGAGCACCCTGAAAGCGGCTTAATTCCACCGCTCGAATTTTTGCCAGTTATTGAAGGGCACGGTATCAGCTTGGAAGTTGGAGAGTGGGTTATTGATGCCGCTTTAACACAAATATCGCACTGGCAGAAACGCGGTATTTCATTACCCGTAAGTGTGAATATTAGTGCACATCAATTGCAGCAGGACAACTTCACTTCTCGACTAGAAACACTTTTAGCGGCACATCCTGACGTAGACCCAGGCTATTTAGAGCTAGAAATTCTGGAAACCAGTGCACTGCAAGATACCTTTCAGGTATCTTCAACAATGAATGCGTGTCACGATTTAGGGGTGAGCTTTGCTTTAGATGATTTTGGTACTGGTTACTCATCACTTACTTATCTAAAACGTTTGCCAGCTTACTTAATTAAAATTGACCAAAGCTTTGTGCGAGACATGTTAGATGACACTGATGACTTAGCGATTGTTGAAGGTGTGGTGGGATTAGCAAAAGCATTTAAACGAGAAGTGATTGCGGAAGGCGTAGAGTCAGTTGAGCACGGCGTTGCCCTTATCCGCTTGGGGTGTGTGTTAGCGCAAGGCTATGGCATTGCCAAGCCTATGGCCGCTAATCAAGTTTCTCTATGGCTAACTACCTGGGAAGCTAATGAGTCGTGGTTGGCTTTAAGTGATAATCGAGAACCTGCTTGAATCCAGAATTCTCAGGCATTATAAGAGTTATCAAGACACCCATCTTATTAGGGTTAACCGTTAACAGCGTTAACGGGACACCCACCTTAAGAAGGTTATCAGGGCAACCTTAGCTTATAAGACTACCTAATTTTACGAAGACACCCATGTTTACATTTAAACAGGAGTTGTGGTGAAAATATAAAAGATATGAGGACACCCACCCTAATACAGGTTTAATCTCAACCCTGCTCAAGGAAATACAGTGGGTGTCTCGTTAGTTCTGTTAGCCGAGCAGAAGTTTAAAATCTACCAAGCATTTAGCTTGGCGATTATTTATAGATGCGATGAGGTTACTTAGACAGTTTGAAAAGGAATAATAAGGCCGTAGTGTAACAACTAAGGTAGGGCTACGAATTAACTTTTGACGATAAAGGGCTGCTGAGTCAACAAAGGGGATTTTTTGCCATTTAACTCATATCCGCGGACAAAAGATGGTAACTAGCTTGCGTTGGAAAGCAATTTTGCGTTCTTTATTCCTCTTGCTCGCTGCCGATTGGTATTTTGCTTAAACCTCCTCATTGTGACTTCACACCCAGCTGCATAACTAAATAACTTTTCGAAGCTAGTGGTAAGCGTCTGCCAGTGAATCTGTTTTATCCCTAATCTAGACAATATCGGGGCGTAATTGCTATTGATGTAACCTGGTTTGTCATCACGAATGATTCTTCCCATTGTATCGACGAGTTCAAGGTAATCGGTTAGGCCAATGGGTAATAGTTTGGAGTCGTGTTGTTTACACTCCCCTGTAAACGGTAGCAATTCAGAAGTATTCGAATTGCACTTCATTGCCTGTATTCGTGAGTAAATACTGGTGTACCTAGCGTTTTCAGGCGTGGTCGCAACCTTGGCTCTAACGGGGTTTAAGTCTACATAGGCCATACAGGAAAGGAGGGCGCTTTCATTCAACAAAGCTTGAGATTTAAATCTTCCCTCCCAAAATCGCCCCGTGCACTCGTCTTCTGTATTTGCCGCCCTAGCAATAAACTCATTTAGATTTCGCATAAACCAACTAATGTCATACAGACGCCCACGGTAAATTTCAGCAGTATCGGTTACTGCTTGTATTTCGGCTTCCGAGAGGGGCTCACCTTTAAGGAACCTTTGACTGAGCAGGGTGCCTTTATGAATACGGTGCCACTTGGTTAGTACTTCTTCCTGGCTCCAGGTATGTGCGCTTTTTTTGTCAACATGCAGGACTACATGGACGTGATTACTCATTACCGCATAAGCACAAATATCAATGGAATACACCGATACTAACTCTAATAATCGGCGCTCTACCCAGCCTCTTCGATGTTCGAAACTTTTGCCAGAATGCTGATCAATGCCGCACAGGTAGCATTGTCTAACGCAGCGAGAAACACAATGATAGTAAGGAGTATCTGCAAGACTGATTTGGCTGCTTCTTGATTGCGGCACGGTCAATATCCAGTAAATTCGTATATCACCATGCTAGCAATCAATGAAAATTGATGAACCTGTATTTTAGGCGTGAATTAATTGAATTGCCCCTTTATTTTACGAAGGATGGCTTGCTGGTAGTGACGTTGCCAGCGATGGGTGTCTTGGTAGCGCTAAATGCCGAAGAAAGTGAATCTAATTTATCTTGGCAAGCAATGCATTAGCTACCTTAGACACTGGTTTTCTGCCTAATAAAGAAGAGATGAATTCAGTAGCAACAAGCAGCTTATCCATACTCACATCAGTTTCGATTCCAAGTCCATTAAGCATATATAGAACGTCTTCCGTCGCCACGTTTCCGCTCGCGCCTTTAGCATAAGGACATCCCCCAAGTCCTGCCACAGCGCTATCTATGCTCGCTATACCGTACTGCAAAGCGGTGTAGATATTAACTAGTGCTTGACCATAGGTGTCGTGAAAGTGAACGGCTAAGTCGGCAACAGGCACGTGTTGGCAAACTTGCTCGAGTAAACGAGTTGTAGACGCAGGAGTACCGGTTCCTATGGTGTCACCAAGTGAAATTTCATAGCAACCCATATCACGTAATGCCTTGGATACCAGTGCTACCGCCTCGCTAGAAATTTCTCCTTCATAAGGGCAGCCCATCACACAAGATACGTAGCCCCTGACTGGGATTTTATGCGTGTTTGCGGCCGCAATGACAGGCTCAAATCTTTTCAAGCTTTCACTGATTGAGCAGTTTATATTTTTTTGAGAAAAAGATTCGGACGCAGCACCAAATATAGCAACTTCATCAGCGCCAACAGACAATGCTGCTTCGAATCCCTTCAGGTTAGGAGTTAACGCAGAATAGATAACTTCTTTAGCTCGGCTAATTCCATTGAAAACTGCGTCAGAATCTGCCATTTGAGGAACCCATTTTGGGGAAACGAAGCTGCCCGCTTCAATACGTTTTAATCCACTTGCGCTAAGCAAATTAACGAGGTGTATTTTGTCTTTAGCGCTAAGAATCGCCTTTTCGTTTTGTAACCCGTCACGGGCACCAACTTCCACGATACTCACTTTCGAGGGAAAGTGAGTCGTTTGCTTAGTTGTCGAATTTGCAATGGGTGTCTTCATAACGGTTTCCACACTCATTCACCTTTCGGCTCAGGATCAAAATCAATCAACACTGAGCCGCCATCTACTAACTCACCAGGTTGATAAAAATAGCCACGTACCACACCGTCGCAAGGTGCAGCAATACTGTGTTCCATCTTCATTGCTTCCATAATAAGTAGCGGCGCATCTTTTGTAACGCTAGCACCAACCTCAACCAAATGAGCCACCACGGTACCATTCATTGGTGCATCTAAACTCGCACCATTTTGATTGTCATCGTCATCTCCTATATCAGGCGTTACCACCTTGAAATGACAGTTCGAATCTTGACCAAATAAGCCAAATTGCCCTTCATTGTTCGAGAAATGATAGGTACGCCCTACACCATCTACAGAGGCAATTAACTTATCACCAACAAGATAACCAGTTGCTTCAAAGCTTTCGCTATCCGTGCTCACCTTAAGAAAAGTACCCTTTTGATTCAGTGTGTTACCTGAATTGGTAATGTGCCTTATTGTGAGCGAGTGGAGTGCATCATTCACTATAACGGAGAGGGATTCTTGATATTCCATGTTGGGGCGCCATGCGCCAACAACCCCCCAAGGTGAGGGGAGTCCATCGTTCGCCGCATCTTGATTGCGTGAAAGTACAGTTAGTAGTGCAATAGCAGGAAGCTCAGCAACAGCTGATTTACTCTGGCTGCTGAACAGGATGTCAGCGTGTTTATCAATAAAAGTTGTGGTTAGTTCTGCGTTACTGAACGGTGTACTCGACGCCACGTCGATAAGGAAATCAATATTCGTGGTTACGCCGTCAATATGGTATTGCTTTAGTGCGCTAACTAATTGTTTTAATGCAGATTCCCTGTCCTCACCCCATACAACGAGTTTAGATATCATCGGGTCGTAATAAACACTAATGTCGTCACCTTGCTGCACGCCGGTATCGATACGGACTTTACTTGCTGAGCCTTGGCTAGATAACGTGGGTGTCTTGTTTAGCGACTGGCTGTTTTGATAGGAAGCCGGGCTTGCTAACATGGGTGTCTTGATAAGCGAGAGCGTGCCGCTGGCGGGCAGAAAATCATTGTTGGGATCTTCCGCGTAGATGCGCGCTTCGAATGCGTGTCCCGTTAGCGTTAATTCTGATTGGGTCTTGGGCAGGGTTTTTCCTTCTGCGACATCAAGCTGCCAGCGAACCAAGTCTTCACCGGTAATCATTTCCGTAACAGGGTGCTCTACTTGCAAGCGGGTATTCATTTCCATGAAATAGAACGAGCCGTCTTCGTCATACAAGAACTCAACGGTTCCCGCACCTACATAATTAATCGCTTTTGCTGCTTGAAGGGCCGCTTCGCCCATTTGCTGCCGAATATTGGCAGGAAAATTAGGAGCAGGTGCTTCTTCTATGACTTTTTGATGACGACGCTGTACAGAGCAGTCACGTTCAAATAGATACACGCCGTTACCATGGGTGTCACAGAAAACTTGTATCTCAACATGGCGAGGGCGAGTGAGGTACTTTTCAACCAGCATATGCTCATCGCCAAAGCTTGCCATCGACTCTCTTTTCGCTGCACTTAGCGCCGCCGAAAACTCGCTTTCTTTCCACACCTGACGCATACCTTTACCACCACCACCGGCAGCAGCTTTAAGCAACACAGGATAGCCCATAGCATCACTGGCTTGCTTTAAGGTAGCCTCATCTTGATCATCTCCGTGATAACCTGGCACCAAAGGCACGCCAGCACCTTCCATAATTTTCTTGGCCGCAGATTTAGATCCCATGGCTTCTATGGCAGACGCGGGTGGGCCTACAAATATAATATCGTGCGCGGCACATGCCTTAGCAAAATCGGCATTTTCAGATAAAAAACCATAGCCAGGATGAATGGCATCTACACCAAGCTTTTTGGCGTATTCAATAATTGCAGTACCGCGCAAATAGCTATCTTTCGAGGGGGCAGGGCCTAAATAAACCGCTTCATCCGCCTGTAAAACGTGTAAGGCATTTGCATCAGCGTCTGAATAAACCGCCACTGTTTGAATACCCATAGCTTTAGCTGTACGCATCACGCGACATGCAATTTCGCCGCGATTAGCAATAAGTAGTTTTTTAATCATGATCGTTTCTCCTGCCACGCTGGGGGGCGTTTTTCGATGAAAGCCCCTAAGCCTTCTTGTCCTTCTTGCGAGGTTCTTATTTTGGCAATTTGCTTGCTTGTTTCATCAAGCAATTCGGCATTAATAGGAGCATTGGCAACCTGTTGCACTAAGGCTTTGGCTTGCGATACCGCCACGGGTCCGTTTTTTAAAATTTGGGTGACAATATCGTCTATTGTGCTATCAAGTTCATCTTCGGTCACAGCCTCGCTAAGCAGTCCTAGCCTCCGGGCTCGGCGAGCAGAAAAGACTTCTGCGGTTTGAAAATAACGTCTGCATACCCGTGCGCCCATGGCTTCTATCACGTAAGGGCTGATAGTGGCGGGAATTAAGCCTATTTTTACTTCGCTTAAACAAAACTTACTTAACTTGCTACCAATGGCAATATCGCAGCAAGCGATAAGACCTACCGCACCGCCAAATGCAGCCCCTTGCACGCGAGCAATTGTGGGCTTCGGCAAGGTGTACAAAGTGTGCAACATGGTGGCTAGCGCCATCGCATCGGTGTGATTTTTAGCTTCATCGTACTGCGCCATGCGCTTCATCCACTCTAAGTCGGCACCAGCACTGAAGCTCTTTCCTTCGCCTTGTAAAACAACGGCGCGAACGCTGCTGTCGTTGCCAGCGCGCGTAAATAGGTTGGTTAATGTGGCAATCATGTCATCGTTGAATGCATTGTGCTTGTCAGCGCGGTTTAGCGTAATAAGGGCAACGTTTCTTTCGTCTACATGATAAGTAACTGCTTGTTCCATAATAAATTCCCCTCAAACTACATGCGAAAGACACCGAAGCGGGTGTCGGGTATAGGTTGATTTAATGCTGCAGATAACGATAGGCCTAACACTGTGCGGGTATCAGCAGGGTCGATAACGCCGTCATCCCATAATCTGGCTGAAGCATAATATGGATGTCCTTGTTTCTCGTAGGTGTCGATAACCGGTTGTTTGATGGCGTGCTCTTGTTCGTCGGTCCAGGCTTCACCTGCACGTTCTTTTTGATCCCGCTTTACTTGAGCTAGTACGCCAGCGGCTTGTTCGCCGCCCATTACCGATATGCGAGCATTTGGCCACATGAATAGAAATCTGGGGTCGTACCCACGGCCGCACATCCCGTAGTTTCCTGCACCAAAACTACCGCCAATTAATACGGTAATTTTAGGGACTTGGGCACACGCAACGGCAGTAACCATTTTGGCGCCGTGTTTAGCTATCCCGCCATGTTCGTACTGTTTACCCACCATGAAACCAGTGATGTTTTGTAAAAATACGAGGGGAATCTTACGCATTGCACACAATTCAACAAAGTGTGCGCCTTTAAGTGCACTTTCGCCGAATAAAATGCCGTTATTGCCGATGATGCCCACCGGATAGCCGAAGATGCGCGCAAATCCACACACTAACGTAGTGCCGTATAAGGGTTTAAATTCATCAAAGTCTGAATCATCTACTACCCGAGCGATAATTTCTCGCACATCGTAAGTTTGTTTTGAATCGGCAGGCACAATGCCGTAAATCTCTTTAGCATCGAAGCGCGGGGGCTTCGGCTCTGCCACATCTAATGCAACATGTTTGGTACGGTTAAGCCTAGAAACTGCATTTCTTGCAAGAGATAGTGCGTGATGATCGTTATTGGCTAATTGGTCTGCTACCCCTGAAATTCGGGTATGCACGTCACCGCCGCCAAGCGCTTCGGCAGTTACCACTTCACCTGTCGCTGCTTTCACTAGTGGTGGTCCACCTAAAAAGATGGTGGCTTGCTCTTTTACAATTATGCTCTCATCTGCCATGGCGGGCACGTAGGCACCGCCAGCTGTGCATGAACCCATCACCACAGCAATTTGTGGAATATTCTTTGCCGACATATTGGCTTGGTTAAAGAAAATACGGCCAAAGTGTTCTTTGTCGGGAAACACTTCATCTTGATAGGGCAAGTTCGCACCGCCTGAGTCTACCAAGTAAATACAGGGCAAGTTATTTTCTTCGGCAATGGTTTGTGCGCGTAAGTGCTTTTTCACGGTAAGCGGATAGTAACTGCCACCTTTTACTGTGGCATCGTTCGCCACTATCATGCACTCAATACCTTCCACGCAACCTATCCCCGCTACTACGCCCGCGCAGGGTACATAATCGTCATACACATCCCATGCCGCCAATTGGCCTATTTCCAAAAAGGGCGTGTTGTCGTCAATTAAGGCGTTAATTCTGTCTCGGGGAAGTAATTTTCCGCGAGATTGATGGCGTTGGGCAGCTTGTGCCCCGCCACCTAATGAAACTTGTTCTATTTTTGCAATCAAGTCGTTTACTTGTGCTTGCATATGCTGCGCATTGGCAACAAAGGTGTCTGATTTTGTATTTATCTTTGAACGTAGAACGGGCATACCCCCTCCTGATTGTTCAGTGCAGCCTTATAAGCCGCACAGTCTTTCGTTAAGAGCAAAAAAAGCTGAACTGACACGTTATAATTATTATTTTGATTCGTTAAACAGTTCGCGGCCAATTAGCATCCGGCGAATTTCTGAGGTACCCGCACCAATTTCATATAACTTGGCATCTCTTAATAATCTGCCAGTGGAATACTCGTTGATGTAACCATTACCACCTAAAAGCTGAATAGCGTCTAAGGCCATCTTGGTGGCTAATTCTGCAGAATACAAAATGGCACCAGCGGCGTCTTTACGGGTGGTATCACCGCGATCGCAAGATTTTGCAACGGTGTACACATACGCTCTTGCCGCGTTCATTTGGGTATACATATCGGCAACTTTGCCCTGAACAAGTTGAAATTGACCAATAGACTGACCGAATTGCTCTCTGTCATGAATATAGGGGACAACCACATCCATACAGGCTTGCATAATGCCCAAGGGGCCTCCAGACAGTACCAATCGCTCGTAATCTAGCCCGCTCATGAGCACCCGTACGCCTTCACCTTCTTTACCCAGAATATTTGCCTCAGGTACTTCACAGTCTTGGAACACAAGTTCACAGGTGTTTGATGAACGCATGCCTAATTTGTCGAGCTTTTGTGCACGGGTAAACCCAGGGAAATCACGTTCTACAATGAATGCGGTGATCCCTTTGGGACCGGCTTGTGGGTCTGTCTTTGCGTAAATCACAAAGGTATGGGCGTCTGGACCATTGGTGATCCACATTTTATTGCCGTTTAAGATGTACTTATCACCGCGCTTTTGTGCACGTAGTTTCATACTCACCACATCTGAACCTGCATTGGGCTCACTCATGGCCAACGCACCAATGTGCTCACCAGACACTAATTTAGGCAGATATTTCTCTCGCTGTTCGTCGTTGCCGTTTCTAAAAATCTGGTTTACGCATAAGTTAGAATGCGCGCCATAACTCAGGCCAATACCCGCTGATGCGCGGCTCACTTCTTCCATTGCTATGGTATGGGCTAAATAACCCATATCGGCGCCGCCAAATTGCTCTGAAACCGTAACCCCCAACAAACCCATTTCACCCAGCTTGGGCCATAATGCGTTAGGGAATTGGTTGTTAGCGTCGGCTTCTTCTGCTAACGGGGCAATTTCATTTTGTGCAAATTGGAAGACTTGATCGCGTAACAAATCAATATCTTCGCCAAGATCAAAATTTAATGTAGGGTAGGAGGTATTCATGCAATTTTTCCTTGTTCTAATTCCGCTAGCTCTTCACGGCATCGTGCTTCTACTTCATCGAGTTCTTGCATCAGGCTTTGAATATCTTCAAGTTGCTGATGAAGTACAGCTCGTTTTTGTGCGGTCATTTCCAACATAGTACCTAGCTGAACAGCGGAGTTGGCGTTGGTGTCGTACATTTCAAATAGGGTTTTTACTTCTGCTAAGGAAAATCCCAGTCGTTTCCCTCTAAGAATGAGCATTAATCTCACTCTATCTTTATTGTCATACACACGGTTTTGCCCGGTACGCTTGGGGCTAAGTAGCCCTTGCTCTTCATAAAAGCGGATGGATCGGTGAGTTATATCGAACTCTCTTGCCAGTTCACCTATGGCGAATACCGACTCTTTCTCGTTGTTATTCATAACACGTACCTTTGGACTGATGTCGTTGTCTTAAGCTGTTTACAAAAAGACTATCCCTGAATGAAAAGGGATTCTTGACACTATATATATTGAGGTTTACGTTAACGTTAATTACCTTTTACGTTAAGGTAAAGTAACATTTTGCTAACGTCAATTTTTCATATGTGAGATAGTTCGCTTATCTAAACATGGGTGTCTACATTTTTATACGAAAGTAAAGTTAGTTGAATATTATTCCATAAATTACAGATGGTTAGGAGTTCAAGTGATGAGTAGTGAAACAGTAGTGATCGTAGCAGCGAAGCGCACACCAATGGGGGGCTTCAATGGAAGTCTGTCTGGGGTGGCCGCCACCGAACTAGGTGCCACTGCCATTAAGTCGGTATGTGATACATTCGATATTAGCCAAGTTGATGAAGTTATAATGGGGTGCGTTTTACCCGCAGGCTTAGGTCAAGCACCCGCTCGTCAGGCATCGTTAGGCGCAGGCCTTCCTCTTAGTGCTGGCGTAACAACCATTAATAAGGTGTGTGGTTCTGGTTTGAAAGCGGTAATGCTGGCTCATGATTTAATTAAGGCGGGTAGTGCTGAAGTGGTTGTAGCTGGTGGGTTCGAAAGTATGAGCAATGCGCCGTATATGTTGCCAAAAGCAAGAACAGGCTATCGCATGGGGCACGGACAAGTACTCGACCATATGATGTTAGATGGTCTTGAGAATGCTTATGATGGCAAGGCGATGGGATGTTTTGCTCAAGATACTGCCGATGCTGAAAACATTACCAGAACTGAAATGGATGAATTCGCGCTTAGTTCGCTTTCAAAAGCCCATGAAGCGATTAACAGTGGTAGTTTTAAAGATGAAATCGTGAACGTGACTATTTCTGGCCGCAAAGGCGATGTAGTGGTTGATACTGACGAAGGTCCAGGTTCTGCGCGGCCAGAAAAGATACCATCCCTTCGCCCTGCGTTTAAAAAGGATGGTACGGTAACCGCGGCAAACTCTAGCTCTATATCCGATGGTGCGGCGGCGTTACTAGTTATGAGTGAATCTAAAGCGCACGCGCTGGGATTAACTCCGCTTGCTAAAGTGGTAGCGCATGCCACACATTCTATTGAGCCAGAAAATTTCACGGTAGCACCTGTTGGAGCGATGGAAAATGTGCTCTTAAAAGCTGGCTGGTCTAAAGATGAGGTCGACCTATTCGAAATTAATGAAGCTTTTGCCATGGTAACGATGTTGGCTATCCAAAAGCTGGGATTAGACGAGCGTAAAGTGAATGTAAAAGGCGGGGCATGTGCGCTTGGTCACCCTATTGGTGCGTCGGGTGCGCGGATTTTGGTCACCTTGCTGCATGCACTTAACCAAAAGAAAGCGAAAAAGGGCATTGCCTCTTTATGTATTGGTGGCGGGGAAGGCGTAGCGCTTGCTGTTGAAATGCTATAAGCATGCTTGATTGACGTCAAAAAAAAGCATGATTTTTAGAAAATGGCACCGCAAACCGGTGCCATTTGTGTTTTAATTATTCTAATAACGCGTTCATTATCCGTCGTTGAATAGGTTCACTTTATTATTGAAAAGTGTCTATTTATTAAACTGTTATTTTGACACTTAGCAACTATGAAACGAAATGGCAGGTAAATTGCCTAAATTTTGGCTGAATGTGCTGGTATCGTGATTTTTTAGTTTAGACCGATGTTGCATTTGCAGGCGCTAAGTTAGATACTCTGGTGTGCGATTTTTCGCATTTTACGTATTTGTATTTAGGTGGTCTTTTTGATTTCTTTCAGGTGTTTACGCCTTGTCTTCTTAGCAATGTTGCTTACGCTTTCTTACTCAGTGAAAATAGCAGCACAAGCGCTTCAACAGAACGTCTCTCAAACGCAATCGACCAATAACACGGCTCCTCGTGAAGTGACGTACTGTGTCGATCCCGACTGGGCACCTTATGAAGCCATACGAAATAATAACCATGTTGGTATTTCTGCCGATTATATTCACACTATTTCAGAGCTGTCTGGCTTAAACTTTAAGCTAGTGCCAACTCAATCATGGGAACAAAGTTTAGCGTTCGTACAGCAAGGGAACTGCCAAATACTCTCTATGCTGAATGTTTCTGACTTTAGAAAACAATTTCTCGATTTCTCCACGCCTTACTTCGAAGCACCCAATATTTTGGTTGCCCGTTCAGGAACACCTATTTTGCAAGGTTACGCAGGTATTGGTCATAGAACAGTTGGGGTAGTGAAGGGTTACAGGCAAGTAGAGTACATATCTAGGCATTATCCAGAGCTAAGGCTGAAGTTAGTGCAAACGGAAAGTGAAGGGCTTGCCGAGCTGGCAAGAGGTGAGATCGACGTTATGGTAGGCTCATTATTAAGCGTAAATACACATATCAATAATCAAAAGATAGATAACGTGAGTATTGTGGGTTATGCCGAGCCGTTCGACTCACTTGCGTTTGGTGTTAATAAGTCTTCCAGCGATATTATTCCTATTTTAAATACTGCGATAGCCACTATCTCAGAGAAGAGAAAGGTTGATATTTATAAGCAGTGGAATAACGTACAGGTTCGCTATGAGCAGGATTATTTCAAATTACTGGTAACTACATGTTTCGTATTGATGGCTATTGTTTGCTTGGTGTGGCGCAATAGAACAGTGTCACAATTTAGGCGTTTAACAAAGCAGAAAAATGACGAAATAGAGTCGTTGCAAACTACGTTGTTAGACAGGAATCGTACCCTAGAGTTTTTGTCAGCCCACGATACACTGACTGGGCTGTATAACCGCAACCATATGATTCAGAAGGCAGAAGAGGAAATCTCCCGCTTCCACCGCTTTCATACCACCGCATCATTAATTGTTGTGGAGATTGGGGGTAAGCGTGATTGTCGGGGCGAATTAAATGAATTCGACAGGGAAAATATTCTAAAGCAGGTGGCGTCTCAATGTCTTGCAACCGTAAGAGAAGTAGATGTTGTGTCACGCTTCACAGGCGAGCAGTTCATCATTTTATGCCCCCAAACTGCCCTAGAAGCCGGACGGGTTCTTGCTAATCGCCTGGTGGAATGTATCGACCAAGATGTGCTTACCGACAATGCCGATATGCAAGTTAGTGCGGGTTTATCTGAACTAAAAGAGAGTGAAAACTTCACCGATTGGTTTGAGCGCACAACAAAAGCGTTGTATCACTCAAAAAGACTGGGCAAGGCGAAAGTTTCAGTCGCAGACTAGCGTGCGATGAAAGCGTTGCTGAGCCCGCTGCGGTTTTAACTAGTAGTGATTAGAGCTTATTTTAACGGTTTAAATGATGGGCTCGTAATGCCATTGATGAGAATCATAATGAATGTGGGCTCTTTCATACTCTCGCTCTGAACGCCAATTACGATTGTTCAATTTTGCTGTTACACCAGGATAGAGTTTCTTATTGGCAATAAGCTTAATATCTTGTTGGTACTGAACTTTCGCATCGCTTATTTCCAGCACTTTCGTTTCAATCCAATCAAGCAACGCGTTTTCGTTATTGAACATTTCAAGCGCTTCTGTCACTTTTGCTTTAAGTTCTTTCGGCACTTTTTTACTTTTCAAAATATCAATTTTTTCTTTGTGCTTGCTGTTGTTTTCACGAAGTTGGCGCACAAGTTCGTCTAGCGCCTCTTTACGTTCAAGTAGCTGTGCAAAACCGGGGCTAAAATCGACTTTGAGCATGCTGCCAGACACTGCACCAAGGGTACCGGCTTCTATCCTATCTTGACTCACAATGTCGCAAGCAAACAAGTTGCCCATAGGTTTGTCTATTTGGCCCACAATAACGGCGCCACCACAGTGAAGTTTGCTATAAGCCAATTGGCGGCCAACGGTAATATTTCCCGAGCACTGAATTTCAATACCTTGACCGTGCTGAACGTGAATGCTGCCTTTCGCTATAAGGTGGCAGTTGAATTCACCTGCATTGTCATTTACTTTCCCCATAGCGCCTTCGGTAATAATGATATCGCCACCAGATTCAATGTGAGCAGACTCTACGAAACCATTTATGGTAACGTCACCTTCTGCTTTTATTTGCATTTTTTCTGTTACGTCACCATTAACCAGCACTGCACCTTCATAATTCACGTGACCCGTACCCACATTAACTCCGTTACAAATATAGGTGTCGTCGATATTCATGGTTTGGTCTTGGTATTTGGGCATACCTGCAATTGATGACACTAATAAATTTTGATCGTCATCGGCCTGAACAGTTCCGGTGCCTTTGCGAAATTCAACCCACTCACCAGGAATTGGAGGTAGCTTGCTACCGCGTACATCGAAACCACTTCTGCCTGAGGTTGGTTCTGTGCGACGAAGAACAGGGGTGTCTACTTTAACGCAGATAACTTCACCTAAGTTTCGCATATCAACCCGCTCACCTTCGTTGGTTTGCGGCTTCAAGATACGTTCAAGAGCATTAGGGACTAAAGGGATAAATCGAGATGAACGGCCATTCCTAGCCGGTAGGCCTTTTGCTACTGTGCGCTCGATAATGGCGCCCGGTGGTGATTTTCGTGCTTCCAGTAACATGGCCTCAATGGCTCTTGTTCCAAGACCGCGATGTACATTGTTTTTCGCTGCTAAAGATTTAATGGTATTTAATGCGGGTAATTTACCACCGTAGGGCGACGTGATCACAAGATTGGCCGCCATTGCATCTTCGGGAATACGAAACTCTATTTCGGCGTTTCTTCGTTCACCAACTCGCTCTTGAACAACAGTATTATCGCCGGTTTTGAAGTAATGATTGGCGGTATCACAGGCCGATTTTAAAGCCGTATCAGAAATGTATAACCGTTTGGTTTCACCGGTTGCTAACTCCGCTTTTACTTGGCGTATGTCTATTTCTTTAGAAAACTCAGACGGGTTTAGCGTCAGGTTTATATAGGTTCTTGTTTTATCGAAGCTTATGGTTACGCCGTTCATTACTACATTCATCCTTTGAGCAGTCTTACTTTCTTTTCTATAGTCAATATCGACCTTAACGCTGCAGACTTAAGCATGTTTATGCATTATCGTAGGAACAATAATGCATTAGACATAAGTTTAATTTAATGCGATTCATTGCGTCTCGTCAAAGGTTTTCGGCATATTGAAATAATGCTCTTAAGATCGCTTGTTTCTCGGGGTCATCAACATGTTCATGAGCAAGGCGTTCTAGCGTGCTCATATAATGCTCGAGCGTAATCGAAGCAGACGAGGTAGAGTCGGTTAAACGCGCTTGTCTATGTCTTTGCCATTTAAGGGTTTCGTCGTAGGTAAGGGTAGACGGGTAATTTCTTGCTCTGTATCTAAACAAAAGAGTCCTAAGCCCTACATGTTGAGTCTCTTCAGCTAATGCGCCAAGCTGTTCTGGGCTTGATTCCAGCACTTTGTCACACCAGTGGCGATCTTCGGTACTTAAAAAACCACCGCTATAAAGGGCGTGGTCGATATCTTGTTCTTTCTCGTCTGCGTCATTTTCGTACACTTTTGACAACTTCATGCCTAATTCACGCTCTTGCGTCAAAATGCGGTAGTTTTCAAGGCAGGTGTCTCTGTCTAATCCTAATCTATGCGCATTATCTTCAGTCATCGCTTTAGCGGTCGTTACAAAAGGAGAGCGGTTAATATGAATAAGCTTCAAGCCTGGGCGCAAGGTATTGGCATCATTGCCAGGCTCTTGGCGCGCGTAAAGTTTAGCTTTTATTTCTTCAGGGGAGTCGTTAAGTAAGCTATCGATAGGCTTTGACAAGTCTACGGCAATAATCGCATTGCTGTTTGTAGGGTGTTTAGCGATAGGCATGATCCAAGTGCAACACCCTTGGCTTGCGGGCAACTTAGCTGAAATATGCAACAGTACGGAAGGCTTAGTTAAATCGAACTGGTTAGCGACATTATGCTTACTGCGAAGCGAATAAGCGTATTCAAACAACCTAGGCTGCTTTTCTTTGATCAACTTTGCTAAGGCAATAGTGGCATGCACATCACTTAATGCATCGTGTGCGTTTTCGTGGCTTATGCCGTTTTCTTTGGTCAGGTGTTCTAGTTTGAAACTAGGCGTACCATCTTCGCGAGTTGGCCAGTTAATGCCATCAGGACGCAGTGCGTAGCATGCTCGCGCTAAATCTATAATATCCCACCGGCTATTTCCGTTTCGCCATTCTCTGGAATAAGGGTCATAGAAGTTTCGGTAAAATAAGAATCTAGCGACTTCATCATCGAAGCGTATGCTATTAAACCCCAAGCTACAGGTGTTGGGTGTCGACATTTCTTGGTAAATTCGCTGCGCAAAGTCAGCTTCGTTAGAGCCATCACGTAAGGTTTGTTGGGGCGTAATACCGGTAACCAAACAGGCTTCAGGATTGGGCAAGTAATCGTTGGCAATTGCGCTCATAATATTAATGGGCTTACCCATAATATTGAAATCCAGATCGGTTCTAATGGCAGCGAACTGACAGGGTAAGTCTTTTTGACCACTGGTACCGAAAGTTTCGAAATCGTACCAAAGAAAGCTAGGTTCGTGCATGTTCTAGGTTACATTATTTGAATAAGTGACATCATGTTGGCAGTGTACACTGCGTGGGTTTGAATACCAAACCTAGCTAATGTAAACGTATTTAATCCATAACTTGCGAATCTGTAAATGTGAAACTAGTTTTTAATGTATATCAGATAATTGGAATGTATTTTACCTTGGCAGCGGTTATAAAACAGAAACTGGGAGCAAAGTATTCCCGACAAATGCTGGGCTTCGCTGTTGTAGGGGCAATCTTGGTTACTGTGATACTGGCTTTTTTATTCGAAAGCAATCTTTCGAAAAGCGTTTTAGATGATGTGTCATCAGAGTTAAATCATCGAACGAGTGAGATAGAGGGGTTTACACAACGTCAAGCGGCTCAATATGCTGATGATTTAAAATTTCTACACGCCACGCCGCCTGTTTCTGGCATTCCCCGTGCAACTGAAAACGCCGGGGTAGATCCTGAAGAAAATACCAGCTTTGACCTTTGGAAAAAACGTTTAGAGACAATTTTTATCGCCTTTATAGAAAATAACGAAGAAGTTGATCAATTACGAATTATCAGCATAGATGATGATGGCAAGGAGATACTACGTGTAGAACGATCGGGCGGCAAAATATCAGCCTTAGCTGATAGGGATCTTCAAGTAAAAAGTACCAGAGATTACTACAAAGAAAGTGCCCAATTATCTCGCAATGAACTGTATATGTCTGGTATCAGCCTTAACCGCGAATACGGCAAAGTGGAGTACCCTTACAAGCCTGTATTGCGCTTATCATTGCCCATTTTTAGCGAAAGCGGCCGAAGGTATGGCTTTATCATCATGAACATCGATACCTCCATTGCGTTAGCTGGCATGGTTCAATTCGTATCTTCTCCCCAGCAGCTGTATCTCACCGATGACGAAGGCTTCTTCATTTTACACCCTCAAAAACGTTTCAGTTTCAGTAAAGACCTTGCGCCAGAATCCACCTGGGAAACGCAATTTGCTTCCCCTGTTTTTGAAGGTGCTAGGCACGCAAATAAACGAGTGGATGGTGTCGTCAGTGAAGTGTTCATTGCGAGTCGCAAAGTGGTGGTAAGCAACTCCCCGGGCAAGAAATTTGTTTACGTGCATATTGCCCTACCGGCTAACATCATTATCGGTTTAATGAATGAAAGGCGATTGGCTGTTTACGGTTTTCTTTTGGCAATGTCTATTTTGTTCGTAGCGGTATTGCTGTTCTTTCACCGAAGTGCCAAAAAGAGCTTTGAACTGGCGGAAGCTCGCGGAGAATCGGCAGCCATTGTGGCAGGGTCTAGCGACGCCATAGTCAGTATGGATATTGCTGGCATAGTGAAAAGCTGGAATATGGCCGCTGAGCGATTGTTTAGACTACCCAGCTCGACAATTTTGAACCATCACTACAGTGCTTTTGCATCTATAAGATCAATATCTTGGGACAAATACCTTAATGCTGAAGTGGCGCTTACTGGCTATTTTCAGGATGAAATTTTATATAAACAATCATCAGGAGTTCAGAATTGCCTAGCTGTTACAGTTTCCCCGATATGGGGTGAGCAGGGGCAATATTCAGGCGTGGCAGTGGTGTTAAGGGACATCACTGAAGAAAGAAATACTCAGCATGCGATTAAAAAAATTAATTTTGAGCTTGAAGAAAAGGTGCAGAGCCGCACTAAGCAACTGGCAGAAGCTCGCGATGAAGCGCAACAGGCTAGCCAGGTAAAAAGCGCGTTTATCTCCAACATAAGCCATGAAATGCGAACACCTTTAAACGGTATAGTCGGCTCACTTAATTTGTTAAAACGTCAGCCTCTTTCTGCTAAGGCGGAACAGCTTGCGGCCATGATGGATGTGAGTTGTAACAACTTGAGTGTTTTAATTAATGACATATTAGATATGTCGAAAATTGAAGCGGGGAAATTAGACTTGAACGTGCAAGCGTTTAATCCTGTGCACTTAATTGAAACCTTATCTTCATCACTGGCTGTAAGAGCCCACAACAAAGGTTTGGAGCTTCTTGTAGATACAACAGGATTAAAAACTGAAACTTTGGTGTCAGATCCACATCGACTCTCTCAAATTATTAGCAACTTGGTGAACAATGCCATCAAATTTACAGAACGGGGACATGTGGCTCTCACCGCGTCACTTCAAAGCACTGATAAGTTTACAGTTCAGCTCCATGTATCGATATCCGATACAGGCATTGGCATTGCAAAAGAGCACCAGTCAAAGCTTTTCTCTGCCTTTACTCAAGCAGACGCCTCAGTCGCTACACGTTTTGGCGGCACAGGGCTCGGCTTATCTATCTGTAAACAGCTCAGTGTGTTATTGGGCGGCGATATTGATTTTTCTTCCACGCAAGGCCAAGGAAGTTCCTTTTCGTTTTGGGTTGCAGTAGATGATGTGTCCTCGAATGATAGTCAGCAAAATTCGGAATTACCTAATAAAATGGATGGGTTACGTTTAGCTGTGTTTGCCCAGTATCCACCGCTTGCAGAAAATATTAAAACCCTAATCACTAGTGAAGGTGCTAGCATTGTAAAGACATATACCGACATCGTCTCATTCGAGGAGGTTTCTTGGGATACCATTGATGTAATAGTCACTGATTACAACAACCCCGTATTGTCGGTAGTAGACGAACATTGGGAAAACTTGGAAAAGCAAATATCCATTCCACACATCTGTATGTTGCAAAGTATTGGAAAGCAAGCCACGTATTACGCCAATTTTACACCCGCTATTTTAACAAAGCCCTTATTGAAATCTGAATTCTTAAAAGTCGTTGATAGCTCCTCTTCTGAGCTAATAGAAAATCAACCTGCACATCAAGTTGAATCGAATGCGACGAATATCGAAAAAGAGAGTATAGCTGGCGCTCATGTGCTGATAGTCGATGATAACGCTATCAATATAGAGGTGGCGAGAGGGGTGCTTGATAATTTGCCCGTTTCGGTGAAAATTGCCAGTAACGGTGAACAGGCGTTAGATATTGTAAAGCAGTGTGAAAAAGAGGGGCATTATCTTCACTGTATTTTGATGGATTGCCAAATGCCCATTATGGATGGGTATGCGAGTACTCAAGCTATTCGAGATGGCCGCGCGGGGCAAGTGCACCAGCAAATCCCCATTATTGCGATGACAGCCAATGCGATGTTAGGGGAAAAGGAAAAGTGTATTGCGGCAGGCATGAGTGACTACGTCACTAAACCTATAGTGGCGAGCATGGTAGAACCTAAAATTATCAATTGGATCCAGTCTACTTACAGCCCGCAATTTTTAGGTAAATCAGTACTGGGCGAAACACACGCAGTACATGGCGAATCCGCAAGTGAAAGTCCCGCTTTGGCAGCGTCATCGAGCGTTACTGAGCCTTCGACATCCTCTTCGATACTCGCTCCATCCACATCACAAGGAAGCGACACGCCCGTTTGGGATAAGTCACGCGCCTTGTCTCGACTTGCTAATAACCAGGTTCTGTTCGATAAAATATGTGAAATGTTTATTGAAAGTGCACCTCGAAAATGTGACGAAATCAAAGCTGCTGTAAAAGACAAAGATGTACCCACCATCAAGTTGTTGTCTCATACTATTAAAGGTATGGCGGGAGATATTGGCGCTGTGCTTGTGCAAAGTCGTTTTAGTCATATTGAGCGATTAGCCAAGGATGAAAAAATGCTAGAAATAGACAATGCATTGCCCGACGCTATTAACGAGGTTTCCGCGATTTTGAATGCGTTAAAACCAGCCTAGGCGAGTGTGCCGTGCGACATTTGTGGTAAGTGCGCAATTTGCTTTAAGCAGCGAGTTAAAATCAAACTTTAGTGAGTGAAATTGAATAGAAAAAGTAGCTGTCAGAGGCATAGTCTACTAGGCTTAAAGCGTGACAAAATAATTTGATTACAAAAACATAACATTGCGTTACATCATTACTATAACAAGCAGTGCCGTTTCGTCTTCACGCTGTATAAATCTAATAAAGACGCCGCGGCTGGGAGAGAAATATGGAATCGTTGCTAGTCAGTGATTATATGAATACTCACCCCGTTAAATTAAATGGGGATATGACGGTGGCCGAAGCCGTAGAGGCTTTGTTGGCATGCGGGCAAAGTGGAGGCCCAGTGATTGATATTAAAGGTAAGGTAATTGGCTTTTTGTCTGAGCAAGATTGCATTGCCCAAATGATAGCGTCAAGTTACTACCGAGAGCAGATTTGCCGGGTGGCTGAAATAATGAAAGCACCGGTTGTGGTTATTAAACCGTATCTGTCGGTAATAGAACTTGCCCAATTACTTATCAAAGATAAGCCTCGCGTTTACCCTGTGGTTGATGACGATGGCGTGTTGGTTGGAAGTATTAACCGAACGGCAGTACTTAGAGCAATAGACGTACAACTTCGATCGGGTTATCAGCGCGCCAGCTAGCATGTGGTGTGTAATTAAGCAGTCCGAGAGTAAAAAAGGGTAAGCCAATTCGCTTACCCTTTTTTTATAGTTTAACTTATTGTTCCTATGGGATTTATCAAAAGTTGGTTACCGAGTACGAGTGATCACAAAAGTACGAATAGCACCTGCTACGTCATCTCCCGCCACTAACTTAAAGTTCTGCCGCTGGCTAGGCATTACGTTTCTTCCATCTTGTACTACAAATAGCCCATTTTTAAATAGCCCACCCAGATTGACGTTTGTGGTTTCAAGCCCATCGGTTTCCGACACGCCATCAATGCCGTTATCATAATTTGCACCAATGCTTACCATACCCATCAAACGGTAAGGTGCCTTGCTTTCATACACGGCGTACTGATTATTGCCTTGGCTAGAAGCAATAAGATAGCGTACACCGTCTACATCAAACAACGACAAGCCTTCGATGTCAGCGGTAACCGGTGCTTCAATCGGAATAATAAGCGTGGGTGTCTGGTTAATCGTTTTATTAAGCATTGATGAGGACTTTGCTTTTACCTCAGAAACATCCAACGCCCATATGCCTGCACTTTCTTCTCCCAAGTAGGCAATTTGCGTATCAGTGTCGACAACGCAACCTTCCGGCTGAGACGGTAAGTGGAAGTCGTGAATCAAGGTGGCAGAAACCAGAGAAGGGCTTGCTCTGTCAGTTTTGCTGTTAGTTTTCGCACTGGCCTTACTATTCACATCTGTGAGAGGGTTCAACTGATAGCGTAAGTACCGGCCATCAGTACTGTTTACTAATACCTGAGTGTGGTTATTTGTTGTAAAGACGCACAGCCCATATATATCGGTTAGTGGGGTAGGGAGGTTGGTGTTAAAGGTTAGCTCACCAGTTTTTTTATCGATGAAAAAGACCGACATGCTATTACTGCTTCGGTTGCTTGCCACCGCAATATCGTGTTCTGGTGCCCAGTCGTATGCCACGCCCACGTTGTTTACGCGTCCTACCTTGTGAGATGCCACTAACTCGCCTTCTAAGTTGTAGGTATTTAGGCTGCCTTTTTTATTAGTGCCAATCACCAAACTTTTTGACGGGTGACTTTTGTTTACCCAAATAGCCGGATCATCTGCTGCATCACCATAATTTTCCACCACATCGGTTTCATAAATAGGCTGCAGTTCTATAGTGGAAAGCATGGGTGTCTTGTTAGTAGATACGTCATCGTTTGTGATGGGTGTCTCGATAGTGAGATTTTCGTTTATTACTATGGGTGTCTTGTTAAGCGTTCTTTTATCTAGAGATGGGGCGCTTTCGTGGCAAGTATTGAGCCTTGCTATAGCTTGGGTGATGTCGGTGGTGAACGTGCTGCCTGAGTTGTCATCGTAAATGTTGGCGTAAACCGTATCGCTTTTTACCGACAGCGCGATATCTTCTGGGGCGATGTTCACATCAAAACCAAAGAAAGTTGTGGCGCAAGTGTTGTGTAGCCACATCCCCTTGTGTTCTGGGCTTACCCATGCGGTAACTTGGCCCTGTAAAACTGGGTTTTCTGACGCTGGCTTGCCCATAATCAAGGTGTGTGCGTCCAGCCCGTTAAGCGTAGCAACACCTTCTACAGGCGTATCGGCTTGGTTGAAAATAAGCGAACGCTCAACCTCAGCTTCTGCATTTGCAGGCATGGCCCATACTCCGGCATACTCGTCAGCCAAGTAAATGGTTGGTTCAACGTGACGTTTATCTCTTTGCGCTGCTCCTTCTTGATCTGCTCCGTAACTAACCCCAAGCGCGCAACTTTTTATACCTGGCCCAATAGCCAGAGTTCGTAAATGATAAACGGTGTGTGTGCTATCGCTTTTATCGGGGAGCGCCAAATATTGGGTGAGCATGCCCAAAGCATCTATATTGATGAACTGCAATTTGCCGCCTATATTTGCGCTACACAACGCTTCTGAATCTTTCACTTCAGTCGCTGATGTTTGGGTAATACTCACAGTGTGGTTTTGGCTATTTTCAGTACCTATTCTGTAGCTGCGAATTTGTTGGCTATTTATATCAAACACCAAGGTGTGAATATAGGCGTTGTTAGTGTGCCCTGATTCGTCAACAGCTAGGTAACTTCCTGCGTCAACAAAGTGGCCTTTTTGCGTCGCGAGCAAATTTTTGTTGTCAGAAACGGTTAAGCCATTGGTTTCGCTTATTGTTATGTTTATTGTTCTGCCGTTTACCTCGAATGTCGCCACCGAACCCATGCCAACAACAGCGGTATTTTCTACTAGCGTGAGGTCGGCCGCAGTTAATACCGCCACATTGTGTTCTTTCAAAGGGGCTGTGTTACTGCTCGCATAATCTAGCAAAGTGCTAGCGATTGTATTTAGCTGCGCGGCAGCAGGGGCACTAACACTTGCCATAGCAGCAAAGCAAAAAGCTAACTGTCGTGTTCGTAAGGTAATCCTTGTAAGTTTGCTTTGCGTGTTATTCATTGCCAGTTCCTATTATTTCAGCGCTAGGCTTTTGTACTTTATGTCGATAAATCACGCCCCCTTTGTGGTTAATAAAGGTAAACCCAAGTTCGTTATTAGTCATACTTACCGCCACAAAGCCCCCCGTCGATTCAGCAAAACGAGTAAAGTCGTAATGTCCTACTGGGCGTACTTCTGAACCTCCACCAGATACAATATGTACCAATGCGTCGTCAGGTAACTGGTTATGCTGCAAATCATGTTCGTGACCCGCTATGTAGGCGTCAACACCGTGCTGGTGTAACAAAGGCTCGAGTACATCTTTAATAGCGCTGGTATTACCGTAGCGCTTTCCACTTGAATACATCGGGTGGTGTCCTATCACAACATTCCATTTAGCGGTGCTCGCTGATAGCATTTTATTTATCCACGCTAATTGCTTTGTTGAGCCTTGTTTATAAGCTTCTTGGTATTTTGCTTCTGTGGCGTAATCTGGATTTAGCGGGTTGGTGTCAATAAATAAAATAAGCGCGGTGGTACCGTCTTTTAGTTCGACGGTTTTACTATAATACTGCGCTGGCATTTCCCAGCGTCGACTTATTTTGCTGTAGTCGATTTGTGCTTGCCAGTTGCCGCGGTAATCATGGTTACCTAACACAGGGTGCCAATCTACGAATAAATGAGGTTGATGGTAAATGTCTTCAAATGAGGTACGCCAGTATGGGTCTTCAACAGACGCCACTCCGTTGTCATAAAAGTTGTCGCCTGTTGTGGCGATGAATTCTGCATCTAGTTGGTAGCTGGCAATGTCCATCCATTTGGCGACATCGCGCTGATAAAAATGGCCATTGCGGCCCCAGTCACCTACAACCAAAAAGGTATAAGCATCGTCTTGTGCAGTTAGGTTGCTAATTTGGTGTTGATGGTAATAATCGTGTGATGTGATTTGCCCTTGGCACGCGAGTGACAAAAAGGCAGCAAGAAGCAGTAATACGCGCATGAATATATCTCTGATGAGGGCGCGCTGTTGCGCGCCCAATGTGTTGTGTTTAATAGCTTTAGTGTTAAACGTATATCTTATTTAAAAACAAAATATACGTGGTGTTTCTTAGCGCATTTGCCATGTGAAACCTAGCTCAAACGTGCGGCCATATTCTTCAAATTGTGCATTGTTAGTGCGCGAGTCGAAGTAGTTATAAAACGGCTCATTATTGATATTGATAGCGTTGAAATAGACTTGCATGTCATCATTAATATAGTACTTAGCAGTAAAGTCTAACTGAGCGTGCTCGTCTTCGTAGCGCAACATATCGCCATCAATTTCCTCGAAGTTTTCACTTTTGTAGGTCATGGCTAAACGTAAACTAAAGTCGTTGGCTTCGTAACCAAAGGTAAGGTTGCCGATAGTATCTGACTGGTTGGGTAATTGGGTTTCAAACTTTTCACCGTCTAAGAATGTGGTGGCGTCTGAATCGGTAAAGGTGGCATTGGCCGACATAATAAAACCGTTATTAAAAGCTTTAACCCATGAAAGCTCTAGCCCGTGTAAGCTGGCACTTTCACCGTTAATTGCTTGAATAGCTTCATCGTAATCTTCCCAGCCTTCAGTGCCTGCTACGTCGGCGTACACTACAAAGTTATCAATATCTTTATAGAAATAGCCTGCTGAAAGTACGCCGATATCACCTGGGTAATATTCTAAAGAAAGATCAATGTTTTGTGCTTCATAGGGCTGGAGCTCAGGATTGCCCACTTCAGCTTCACGCTCGGTCACAAACACGCCGTCGTCTTCTTCGGTTTTACTTTCAATGATTTGAAACGCTGCAACATCTTCAAATTTAGGGCGTGAAATGGTTTGGGTGTAAGCGGCGCGAAGTTGAAGTTTGTCTGAAAACGCGTAGCGGGCGTTAATGCTGGGCAACCAGTGATCGTAGTCACGTTCAGCTTCCCATACCGTGTTTACCACATCTTCAACATCGGTTTCTTCATTTTCAATAAGTTCAACACGCATGCCTGATGTACTGAATTCGGTACGCTCGTAGCGCACACCGGCAACAATATGAAGTTTATCTATATTAACGCTACCCATTACGTAAGCGGCAAAAATATCTTCTTCGTTCACATAGGTGGCGCCGTTAGATTCAATCTCTGAATCAAGTTCAGCGAGCTCTAGTGCACTGCGATTAGTGTTAAAGTAATCACGCATAGAGGAACGAGACAAACCCGGACCAAAATCACCTAGTGTGTATTCTGGTGAATCATCACCGAAATCAGCAGGGTTTATTTCATCGAAATCGCCATCGTAAATAAAAATACTGCTGTCTCTGTCTTTCTCACGACTACGGTATTTAGTCCCTAATTTTAACTCACCTAAATAGCTGCCAAAGTTTACAGGGCGCGCTAAGTCAAGCTTGAAGCTGGTTTCGGTGTCTTTGGTGTAGTTATCTTCAAATGCAATTTCATCTAGCTCGTACGTTGATAAGTCCATGGCGTCTGCATCTTGTGTAATAGCAGGGCGAATGGTGCTTAGGTTTGCATCGATGCTGTCGTTTTCAGTGACAAAGTTATAGTAAAGCGCGTCTGGCTCATCTTCATCAGATTTGGCATAGCCTAATTGCCAGTCGGCTTTCCAAGTTTGCAATTGATGTTCACCGCCAAGGGCTACCGTAAAAATACTTTGGGTTTCTTTTCTGTCTTTACTGCCACGCTCAATTTCTGAATCTTCGCCGTCTAGGGTGAAAGTATTGCTTAAACGGTATTCTTCATCTGAAAATTCGCTGTACAGAGTACGAAGGTAGTATTGATTGTTAAAGTCTGGGCGGTAATCAAGGTTTACAGCACCACCTAAGCGCTCACGGGTAATGGTGTACTGACGTTGTTCAACCTCGTCATCGCCATTGCTTTCAACGTTATCTGAGCCGAAATCACGGTCAAAGTACGACAAAGCGGCAGCAATACCCCAATCGGGCGTTAGTTTTTTTGTAATGGTGCCTGATACTTTTGGGCTTACTTCGTCTCGTAAGTCATTTTGGCTACCTTGCACAGTAATACTCGCGGTGTCTTGCTGCTTATCAAAAGCGCTGACACTGGTCACTTCCACTGAGCCACCAATAGCATCACCATCCATATCAGGGGTAACCGATTTAGACACTTCAAGGGTTTGAATTAGCTCAGAGGGAATAACATCTAAGGCGACAGAGCGAACACCAGATTCTGGTGAAGGAATGTTTAAGCCATTAATGGTTACGTTGTTTAAGTTAGGATCGATACCACGAATGCCTACAAAACGACCTTCACCTTGGTCACGTTCAATCGACAAGCCAGGTAAACGTTGCAATGATTCAGCGGCATTTTGATCGGGGAATTGCCCTATAGCATCGGCAGATACCACATTTGATATACGGTCTGATACCCGTTGTTGGTTTATGGCACTGGCCTGGCTACTACGCTGCCCCAATACTAATAGTTCTTCAAGTTCGTCACCTTGCCCCAACTCTATGGCCGGTCGCACCGTGGCGTCGTCATTAACGGTAACTTTTTGCGTAACGGTGTCTTCACCTAGGTACGACACCTCTAATGTATAGGTTCCCGCTGGTACACCAGAAAAGCGAAAGCTGCCGTCGCGTCGAGATTCTGTGATGAGGTTCAGCTCTACCAATCTTACCTTAGCACCTACATAAACTCGCGCCTCTGCAGCGTCGTTTAGGGTTCCGGTAATAGCGCCATTCGCGGCCAGAGCGTGATGAGAAAAAGTAAGGCCAAGCGCGGCAATACAGGCAATGCGTAACGTGGAATAACGGGTTTTAATTTTCATTCTTAATCCATAAGTTAAGTGTGCGATGCCCACGTACGGTAAAAAGCTGATATGACAGTTACATGACGAGAACGCTATCTACACTGGCATAAATAGCGAATATGAACTAAATGAAAGAAGAGTGAGCTAAATTGACCTGTTGGTAACATACTAATAAATTTAGTTATTTTGTTAATATTTTTAAATTCAAAGGTGCACTGCCACCAATTTGTCACATTGGTGAGCCAAACTGACCCTCGACAATTAGGTTAAAAATGGGATATTCCCTAATTCTTGTTCTACTGCTTATTTCCGGCTGCTTTTATCAGCGATGTCGTAAAAAGCACAGTTTGTTACCCATAAGAGTGCTACTTCATGTTTACGTTACGAAATGCCACGCAGTTTAGCCACCACAAAGGCTGGCTATTCTTTACTTTTACTATCGTCGCACTGGCTAGCTCATTAAGCCTAACTTTTGGCAACCCCAAGCCACTCGCCATTATATCTGGATTAGATATTGTGGGTGAGGGCAGTGTAGTGCTACTGACGCTAGGCTGGATTGTAGCCGTGTTGGCCAGTCGGCCTCCTGGCAAGGTAACCAGCTTGCTAATTGTAGGTTTAGTGTTTTTCCTCTTCTCAATGACACTCGACTTGCTTGATGAGTTTTTACGTTATCCTGAGTCTGCTGTGTGGCTTAGCATGATTGAGTCGATACCTGCTGCAATCGGCATGATAATAATGACAGCCGCGCTGTATCTGTGGCATTTAGAACAGCGTGCAATCAACATGCAACTTCGCCGCCGTGAATGGGACTATCGAGATCACCAAGAAATCGATCCTATTACCCAGTTGTATCGAGGCGATTACTGGCAATCACGGGTTACCGCATTGCAAGCGTCTGGGAATAGTGGCTATGTGGCCATTATCGATATTAATGAATTTTCTTATTTTAATCGGCGCTATGGACAAGCCGAAGGCGACCGTTATTTACACGAAGTCGCCCAATTGGTTGTGATGAACCTGAGACAACAAGATTTAGCTTGTCGGTATGCCGGCGATAGGTTCGCGCTATTACTGCCTAATGTGAATGAAGCTGAAGCACAAGGTATCGTTAAAGAAGTTAGAGCAAGTATCGGCCATGTGGCGTTTCGCTATAAGGAAGACACGGCTGCCATTTATACCAGTGCGCGTGCAGTGGTGGCGCCACTTGGTGTGGAAGCTTCGCTAAACGCTACCTTGCAGCATTTACTACTTCAGCTTGAAGACGGCGATAGGCTTGATGGTACTGATGGGAGTAATAAGCGCAGTAAATCCGGCACTAAAAGCGGTAGCAGGAACGCTGCATAGTGATAGCTAATTCAACACCAGCACTTACGATTGTACCAGTGACTAAGTCGGACAAGGTGATACCCGCGTATCACCTTGTAAACGCTGTGCTCGACGTCGCCATTCCCCGAGGAGCAAGTAAAGACAAGATACTTCGCGGCACAGGGATTTTTGACGATAGTCTTACGGTGAATACACGTATTAGCGCTAAACAATGTATTGCCTTACTGTCAAATGTAAGAGGGCAATGCAAAGGTAACGATGTTAGCTTTCTGATAGGAAAGAGTTTAGGTGGGGTATGGCTGCGTGCAGATTTAGCCGATATTAAACATAGCCAAAACCTTGAGCAAGCGATTGAAACGCTTATCGCAATACGTTGGGGAAGTATTCCCTTGGTATCGTTTAAGCGCTTTACCCTGCAAGATAAATACATATGGGTGTTACAAGACACCATGGGGTGTGAAAAAAAAGGTAATCAAAAGCTGTGGCCATTTATTGCCCAGCTGTATTTATCTATGCTGGTGGCCTTGTTGAAGCAGTGGACCGGCACTCGTTTACCTTTACGCTTTACAATGGATTCCGATAGACCGCGCAATGTTCAAGATTTTGAGACTTACCTGGGGCTTCGAGTTACTTTCAATGCGCCGTTAATGTCTATAACGCTTCCCAAATCTTGTATGGTGAGTCCTTTTCCTTTTGCTATTGAGAAAAGTACGTGTGTTGAAAGTGGCTATGACGAAAACGCCAATCATAAATGTGAGGGGGGGAAGAGTGCAGAGTATCAGCAACCTCAAACCCAATCCCCTTCACATCTGAGTTTACTCGACTACATAAGAAGTTTAACGTTGCAGGAGCCACAAAAAGGCTTAGCGGATTTAGCTGAAAGCTTGGGTTACAGTACCGCAACGTTAAAACGAAAGCTGAGCGATCATCACTACACGTATCGTGGGCTAAGCGAAGAAGCCCGGCGGCAACAAGCAATAGTATTACTGGCGCTTAAAAAGCTAAACAACGAACAAAGCGCCTCTCAAATGGCCTTTTCCGACCTCCCTAATTTTCGCCGTGCGGTAAAACGGTTAACTGGCTTGACCCCAAGTGAGCTTCGCGCCCGTTAATTTACTTTGCATTGGGTGCAAAACCTTTTATCCTTTCGTTTGTTTTTGCGAAAGCTTGCTTAAACAAACGCGCTTACATAAACGGGTTTAGACATAATCGTTTATACGTAACGCGTATTATAGGTAAACTAATTGTCGGCCATTCGCCGAGCCCATTCCGATCTAAAGAAGTAGAGTTTTCTGTGCAGCAATCAAATTCAAAAAGCCAACCTTTACCTAACCCGATGGGATTAACACCCATTTTATTATTCGTTGTTTTGGTGGTAGCTACAGGGCTTATTACTAACGATATTACTGCTATGCCAATTTTAGTAGCGTTCTTTATTAGTGCAGGTTACGGCTTATGCTTAAACCCTAAAGGTAAAAAGGTAAGCTTCTCAGAAAAAGTACAAACGTTTTGCAAAGGCGGCGGTGATAAAAACATTATTTTACTGGTGCTGATATTTCTTCTTGCAGGCGCGTTCTACGCAGTCACCATCGATATAGGTGCTCGCGATGCTACGGTAAATATGGCATTGCAATTTGTACCCACCTCCATGATTTTACCCGGGCTATTTTTAATTTGCTGCTTTATCTCGTTTGCCATGGGGACTTCAATGGGCACCATTACCGCGCTTTCACCCATAGGGGCTGGGCTGGCAAATAGCTTAGGCTTACCTGTTGAACTTGCCCTAGGTGTGGTAGTGGGCGGCGCTATGTTTGGTGATAATTTGTCGTTTGTATCAGACACCACTATTGCGTCCACCCGAACCCAAGGCGTACAGCTAAAAGACAAATTTCGTGCAAATTTGATGGTAGCGTTACCAGCTTGCCTTGCCACCATGGTGTTACTACTCGTCTTTGTTGATGTAGATACCTCAGAACTTATTGACACCAAAGAGTACGATGCATGGCGTATACTGCCTTACTTATTCATTATCGGGTTCGCGCTAACCGGTTTTAACGTTATTACTGTATTGGCAGTGGGCATTGCAACTGCTTGTGTGGTGGGGTTAATGCAAGGCAGTTTCACAGTGCTTACTATGATGCACAGCATTCAAAAAGGCATGGGCTGGATGCAAGACCTCGCCATGATTGCCATTACCATTGGCGGGATTGTGGCCTTGATGCATGCAAACGGTGGAATTAACTGGCTGATAAACCGCTTAACCAAGCGCGTTACCAGCAAAAAAGGCGCAGAGTTTAGCATTGCTGGCTTGGTAAGCTTTTTAGATATAACCACCGCTAACAATACCATTGCAATTGTCACTGCTGGTCCTATCGCGAGCGATTTAAACGAAAAGTATGGGGTAGATCCTCGTCGTACTGCATCACTACTCGATATTTTCTCTTGTAGCTTTCAAGGGCTAGTGCCTTATGGTGCGCAGTTATTAAGTGCCGCTGCGGTAGTAGGTATATCGCCGCTAGCCATTACGCCTTATTGCTGGTACCCCATGCTTATTTTTGTGTTTGGCTTACTGGCGATATGGTTCAACTTTCCCACATTTGAACAGAAAAATGACGATGAATTAACAGAAGCTTCGGCCGCCGTGAAATAGCGCTTCTCAACGTTGTTGTGTTCAGCATAAACTAACATTCGACATTGAATACGTATTGCATATCTATGCCTAAGGGTATTAACGATTGGTAACTCAAACCAGTTGTTAATACCTGCAGCAATAGCGATGGTTCACATTGGCAGTTAACGCGAGTAAACGTCGCCTCGTTACTGTTCTAGCAGGGTAAATATCCGGTTCGTATCACTATGCTACACGCTACGGTGATTAGCGGTGGAAATTTAAAGCAACTTCTTCTAGGATCGACCTCCGCTGTCTAGCCGTATATAAAAGCACAGGCTATTTTGACAGCAATGGTTAACAGTTCGTTTCGCTATTAAGCACCGTAAGTACAGATAGTACAGTTCGTATCACCCAGTTCGTATTAAAAAGTAGGATGGTAAATTGTCTTCACCTAACGCGCCCTCGTCGCCTGTCGCTTTTCAGATTAAACCGTTATATGAAAAACTCGATAATTGTATGTCGGCGGATAAATTCCCGTTAAAACGGCGTATTCAGCAGTTCACGAGGCAGCTTAATAGCAGTGAAAAGGTAAAGGATAATAACCAAACTGAATCTGCTGCCGATAGCCCGCAAAGCAAGTTAGCCACTCGATACGACAAGCTCGCCAATGATATTCAAGCGTCGGTAGATAAGCGTGCGGTCAGGCTTAAGAATTTACCTGAAGTCACCTATCCACCATTGCCGGTTAGCGATAAAAAAGACGATATTAAAGCAGCCATTGCAGCAAATCAGGTGGTGATTGTAGCGGGTGAAACCGGCTCGGGTAAAACAACCCAGTTGCCGAAAATATGTTTAGAGCTTGGCCGTGGTGTCAGCGGCATGATAGCGCATACCCAGCCACGTCGATTGGCTGCTCGCAGTGTGGCAACTCGTATTGCCGAAGAGCTGAACACGCCGCTAGGTGAAAAGGTAGGCTTTAAGATTCGTTTTAGCGATCAGGTTAGCGAGCGAAGCTACGTAAAACTGATGACAGACGGTATGTTGCTGGCAGAAATGCAAAACGACCGTTTCTTGAATCAGTACGACACCATTATTATTGATGAAGCCCACGAACGTAGCTTAAACATCGACTTCTTGCTGGGCTATTTAAGGCAGCTATTAGACAAGCGCCCTGAACTTAAACTCATTATTACCTCGGCAACCATCGACCCCGAACGATTCTCGAAGCACTTTAATAATGCGCCTATTATTGAAGTGAGTGGACGTACGTATCCGGTTGAAATTCGTTATCACAGCCCTGAAGACAATGAGAACGATATCGATCAAACCGACGCCATTGTGGGAGCGGTTGATGAGCTATTAACCGAGAAACCGGGCGATATTTTGGTGTTCTTAAGTGGGGAGCGTGAAATTCGCGACACCCAAGATGCGCTAATGCGCAGGCAATACCGTAATACTGAAATAGTACCTTTGTATGCTAGGCTTTCCGCCGCAGAACAAAACCGTATTTTCCAGTCTCACACCGGTAGGCGTATTGTATTGTCTACCAACGTGGCAGAAACTTCGCTAACTGTGCCGGGCATTAAGTATGTTATCGACCCTGGTGTGGCCCGTATTTCACGCTATAGCGCCCGAAGTAAAGTACAGCGGTTGCCTATAGAAGCTATATCACAAGCTTCTGCGAATCAGCGGGCTGGGCGATGCGGACGTGTTTCCGATGGTATCTGTATTCGCTTATACAGTGAAGATGACTACCTAGGCCGCCCTGAATTTACCGACCCCGAGATACTGCGTACTAACTTGGCCTCTGTTATTTTACAAATGCTTGCGTTGGGGTTAGGGGATATCGCCGATTTTCCTTTTGTACAGCCGCCCGATAACCGTAACATTAATGACGGCTTTAGGTTGCTAGAAGAAATTCAGGCCATTGTGAAACAAAAAGGCCGCATGCAGCTTACTAAAATGGGCAGGCAGATTGCCCGTTTACCTATCGACCCTCGCTACGCCCGCATGGTGGTGGAAGCGCAGCGCACTAACGCGTTGATGGAAGTGATGGTCATTGCCGCAGGACTATCTATTCAAGACCCCCGTGAACGCCCACAGGATAAACGCCAACAGGCGGATGAAAAGCACAGCGAATATACCGATAAAGATTCAGATTTTATTAGTTTGTATAACCTGTGGGATGCCTTTAAAGCGCAGCAAAATGAATTAAGCCAGAACCATCTTCGTAAATGGTGTAAGAACCAATTTATCAATTACCTGCGTATGCGCGAATGGCAGGACATTGTTAGCCAACTTAAAAAGTCGGTGGCCGAACTTGGGTTTGGCATTGTGAAAAACGAGCCAGATTATCAAGCTATTCACGAAGCCATTGCCAGTGGTTTGCTTTCGCATATTGGCTTTAAAGATAAAGACAGAGAATACTTAGGCTCACGTAATACGCGTTTTATGGTATTCCCGGGGTCTGGGCTTTCTAAGTCGCAGCCTAAATGGGTAATGGCGGCTGAATTAGTGGAAACCTCTAAGCTATTTGCTCGAATGGTGGCGAAAATTGATCCCGCGTGGATAGAGTCAATAGCCGGGCATGTTAGTCAACACAGTTATTCTGAGCCTCATTGGTCGAAAAAACGCGGTGCGGTTATCGCGTTTGAAAAAGTAACCTTGTTTGGCTTACCCATAGTGATGAAGCGGGCCAAAGTATATAGCTTAATTGACCCGCCGGTATGCCACGAGCTCTTTATTCGCGAAGGCTTAGTTGAGGGTAACACACGACTTAACTTTGGTTTCTTAAAAGAAAACCAAGCCTTGCTTGAACAAGCCGATGAGTTTGAACAAAAAACTCGCCGCCGTGATCTTTTGGTTGATGACGACGAACTGGTACGTTTTTATGCCTCCCGTATTCCAGTGGAAGCGAATAATGAAGCGGCGTTTAAAAAATGGTACAAAAACCAAGAAGCGTTAGCTAAACAAGCGGGCGGAGAAAAGTCGGGCGGCAAAAAGATAAGTGAAGTGCTTACCTTTACCGAAGATGACGTGTATCGCCAACAGCCAGGCCAATCCATAGAAAACGCCTTTCCTGATGCGTGGCGACAGGGCAACATTACCATGGGGCTTCGTTATCATTTTGAGCCGAATGCGGATGACGATGGCGTTAGCGTGATTATTCCTTTGCCGGTACTCAATCAAGTGGAAAATATTGGCTTTGATTGGCAAGTGGCAGGGCTACGACATGAACGCATAGTGTCAATGATCAGAACCTTACCAAAGCGCTTACGCCGCAATTTTGTGCCTGCGCCTAACTTTGCGGATGCCTGCATTGCTGATATCAGTGAAACGGATAAAAACGGCCGGCCAGTTAGCCTTGTAGAGGCTGTAACGGCTAAACTACGTAAAATGACAGGCATTACCGTAGAAGAAGATGAATGGAACCTTTCTCAGCTTGATAGGCACCTAATCATGCACTTTACCGTGGTAAACAATAAAGGCGAAACCATTGCGCGCTCAGACGATTTACACGCCCTTAAACAGCAGTGTGCTGGGCAAGTAAAAGAAACCTTTGAAAAAGCCGCTACGCCTGAGCTTGAGCGTAGTGGTATTGAAAGTTGGGATTTCGACACATTACCTACTACTTTTGCGCAAAAGATGGGGGGCTTTGAAGTACAAGCCTTCCCTGCATTAGTGGAGAAGGGCGATAAGGTAGATATTGCACTCATTGACGAGCCAGAAAAAGCGCAATCTATGCACCGAAAAGGTGTGAACGTGTTGATTAAAAACGCCATGCCGTCGCCGCTTAATTATTTACAAAGTAAGCTGCCCAATAAAGCGAAGCTGGGCCTTTACTTCAATCCGTTTGGGCAAATTAAAGCGCTTATTGATGATTGTATATTCGCCGGTATTGATGCGCTGGTGGGCGAGTATTGTGAAAAGCACAATACAGATATTCGTA
The DNA here is from genome assembly GCF_902506055.1 of Alteromonas sp. 38. Lineage (NCBI taxonomy): Bacteria > Pseudomonadati > Pseudomonadota > Gammaproteobacteria > Alteromonadales > Alteromonadaceae > Alteromonas > Alteromonas sp. 38. The sequence continues at coordinate 2,288,755 of NZ_LR733300.1, read as the reverse complement.
ACAAAGCTGATTTCGATGCGTGCGTAGATATAGTGCGCGCTGAAATTAACGACAAAGTACTAGAAATAGCGAAACAGGTAGAGCAGGGCTTAACCCTTGCTCACCAATGCCAAAAGCAAATGAAAGGCAATGTGCCCCTTAACATGATAAACGCATTAGGCGACTGCAAAGGGCACCTTTCTAGCTTGGTATTCCCGGGGTTTGTATCGGATATAGGTGAAGCGCGACTTAACGATTGGAATCGGTATATAAAAGGGTTATCTCGTCGTCTAGAAAAGCTACCGATTGATCCGAACAAAGACAGAATGCATCAACTCACCGTTGAGAAAGCGGTCAATGAGTGGGAAAAAGCGTGTGGTAAATACCCTAAAGGTAAAGTACCCCAAGCATTATTAGATGCACGTTGGATGATTGAAGAATTAAGGGTGTCTTTATTTGCGCAAGCATTAGGTACGGCTTACCCTATATCGGCAAAGCGTATCTCACTGTTTTTAGCCGACTTCTAGCTGGGAAACTAAGGGCCTTGATTAATTTCCCCAAAAACAGAAACTAATTTTCTAAATATAATCGGACAATTCTTGGTTAGTCTGATTGACAAGCAGCCAACCTCGCCCTATAACAGGTAGAGCAGCATGTGGTTTGAATACGTAGTGGAGATGTAGAAATGTTGGGATACGACGATAAGCGAAACTTTTTCAGGATGATGGTTAATTCGCCTTGTCAGTTACAGGTTACTGATGATGAATCGAGCCGCACTATGCAAGCGATGTGTAAAGACATCAGCGCGACGGGCATGTCTTTAGAAGTAGATGAACCATCGATAGAAATTGGTACGCAAGTTAGCGTTGCCATAGATTCTCCAAGCTCTCAAGTGCCCTCATTAGCAGCTATTGCTACTGTGGTTCGCTGTGAGCCAGATACAGAATCTAGCTGTTTAATTGGGGTTGAAATCTCAGAAATGAAGTAGGCTGTACAAGGGCGTTCATTAGCCCAGGCTTATTTATGACTCACGAATGCTTTCGTGAGTCAGTCTAGCTCTGTCAACCTTGTAACTAGTGTTAGTATTAGCGCCATTTTGACAACCCATTGCTGACAACCAATATTCCCACTTCCCCTGTAAAATGCCTAAAACGCTGAAATATCTAGCTGACTGAACGCAGTGGCTAATACCTCTATGCTTATCACGTACAAAGCAACGCCTTGTATGATATTAAAATCGAATAAGTCGATGGCGCCCTTCGTAAAAATCAATTGTCTTTGATGTATCTAATCGATAATAATTATTATTAACGATTCGAGACAAACTTATTAGGTTAATCATTATGAAAAAGACAATCACTTTTGCGTGTATGCACTTCACCGTCGCTTTTACAGTGGCATATTTATTAACAGGTAGTGCAGTAGTGGGTGGGGCAGTAGCCTTAGTTGAGCCAGCTGTAAATACGGTGGTATTTTATTTTCACGAGCGAGTCTGGAAGAAATTTGAGAACCAGCCTAAAGACCAAGCTAGCGATCAGCAACTACGTAGTGGTCCTGAGCAGGCTTTTGCTTCAAATGAGATGACATTGGCATCATAAGCGTTTACTAAGTTTGCCTCTTATTTGAATTTTCGAAGAACGTGGCACTAAAGGTGAGTTAAGTCTAATAACACTTAATAAAACCTTAGCGCCACGTTTTTTTATGCTTAATGAATTAAACAGTAACCCTGTATTAATTTGCTTTTATTCGTCTGTAACGTGTATTTCGTTGGATGTAAAAAGTACGCCTGAAATTACAGATCGGTGACTTCACAAACCAAACCTTTCAAGTAATACCCTTCAGGATAACTGCCTATCACAGGATGATCGGTGGCTTGGTTAAGTCGCGCAATAATCTTAATGGTTCTTCCTGCATCCAATGCCGCATCAGCCACAATTTTTTGAAACAGGTCGGCTGGCATCAAGCCAGAACAGCTGAAGGTAAGCAGTAATCCACCATTTCTCACCGCATGAATACCGTACAGGTTTATATCTTTATAACCCCGGGCAGCACGGTTTAGCGAAGCTTTATTGTCGATAAACTTGGGTGGGTCGAGGATAACCATATCAAATTGGTCTTTGCGTTCGTGGTATTCACGCAACTGCTTAAATACATCTTTTTTGACGTAATGACTTTTGCTTTCATCTAAACCATTTAACGCCACATGCTGCTTAGCAAGGTCGAGTGCAGGCTGAGAAACATCCACATTGGTAACCGATTTAGCGCCGCCTTGTAGTGCGTAACAAGAAAAGGTGCCGGTATAGCTAAAGCAATTAAGCACGTCAGCGTCTTTGGCATAATGTGCAGCGGCAGCACGACTATCTCGTTGATCAAGATAAAAGCCTGTTTTGTGGCCGTTCTCTATATCAACAACGATAGAAAGCCCATTTTCTTTTACGGTAACTTGCATAGGTGGCTCGCCGCTCACCACACCTGTAACGGGCTCTAAACCTTCCTTTTTACGTACATCAACATCACTTCGCTCGTAAACGTGGGTACCGGGCTTTAACTTGTTTATTGCCCACACAATTTTATCTCGGTGCTTCTCGGCCCCAGCGCTTAATAGTTGCAATACGGCTACGTTGTCGTACAAATCTATGGTAACACCTGGAAGGCCATCACTCTCAGATGCAATCCAGCGAAATGCATTGGTCACTTCTGGGTCAAATAAACGCATTCTCAAATTAAGCGCAATTTCCATACGGCGTAAAAAGAATGCGTTATCGATGCTTTCTTCTTTACTAAAGGTCCACATGCGTACGCGAATTTGCGAAGTAGGAGAGTAAGCGCCGCGACCTAACCAATCACCTTCTGAATCGAACACATCAACAGTGTCACCACTGCGCCCTCTACCTTTTAGTTCTGCCACGGCGCTTTCAAACACCCAAGGATGGCGACGACGAAGGGATTTATCTCTATTAGGGTGCAAAATAACTTGTGATGACATGAAACGTACTCTATTTCTTGAATTAGCTAGGAAGTGGGTATTGCATTGAAAGCCTTTAGCAAGCGAACGGCCCTTGCAACCACACGTAAGCGGCGGGGCGAAGTATAGCGATAAAGCGTTGCCTATGCGAATGATTACCCAGTTTACTGACCAGAACTTAACTATTTTATTAAGTTTGAAAGTAAGTTTGTTTAGGCAGCGCAGGCCATAGATAACACACAGGGTTATAGCAAACTATTGGTAATCATGAGTATTGTTTCAATAACCTTAAGTTACATTGGTTTACGTCTCATTTTGCACAATAAAATAGGTGTTAGCGGTATGAGGCTAAAATTGCCAACTCAATTATGCACCAAAAATTATCACCCACGTAATCATAGGTTAACAAATTTATTCATGCTATCACTAACGTGCAAAGACACACTGCACCCCCAGTGAAACTCCAAAAAAGAGGATACTAATGCAATTTGTAAACTTCGAAAAAGGCTGTGCACCAGAAGGCCTAACAATAGCAGAGGTTGATGCACCCGTACTCACCGTCGACAAAGTGCTAGTGCAAGTACACGCCTTTGGTGTGAACCGTGCCGATACACTGCAACGACAAGGGCACTATCCACCGCCCCCTGGTGAAAGTGAAATTTTAGGGCTTGAGGTTGCCGGTGAGGTCATAGAGGTAGGCGCTACAGTCAGTGAGTGGAAAGTGGGAGATAAGGTCTTTGGATTGGTTGCAGGCGGTGGTTATGCACAGCAAGTTGCTGTTAACCCGCAGCATTTAATGCACGTTCCTGAAAATATGCCGTATAGCACGGCGGCAGGGCTTGCCGAGGTGTTTCTTACTGCATTTCAGTGCTTGCGTCTTATTTCGAACGTAAAACCAGCAGAGCGGGTTCTCATTCACGGTGGTGCCAGTGGTGTGGGATTAGCCGCCACTCAGCTTTGTCATTTTTGGGGAGTAGAAAGTGCAGTTACCGCATCATCCCAAGCAAAGCTAGCGCAGTGTAAGCAAAACGGCGCTAACCTGCTGATAAATTACAAAACGCAAAATTTTGCTGAAGAGGTACAAGCCCATTGGCCTGAGGGCGTGAATATGGTGCTTGATATGGTGGGTGGCGATTATTTAAATCGAAACCTTCACATTCTAAAGCGAGACGGCATTGTCGTTTACCTCGCCATGTTGGCTGGGCGTTATGCCGACAACCTTGATATGGCGTTAATGTTGGGAAAACGAGCCAGAATACAAGGTACTACGCTGCGTAACAGAACCGATGACTACAAAAGCGCGCTTATTAGTGACTTCTCGACAACCTGTTTACCTGCATTCACCTCGGGCGAGCTTAGCGCAAACATAGATACGGTATACGCAATAAGTGATGTCGCAAAATCTCACGCACGATTAGAAAGTAACGACACGCAAGGAAAGATAGTTGTAGAGTGGTAGTGAGACGCGAAAAATAAAAACAATTTAGCGTAATAAAAGAAAAGGCGATGCTGCCTTTTCTTTTCGCAAAATCACTAACCTTTACCTATAGAGGTGTTTGCTTGCAAATCTATTGGCCTTGTAAGCTATTAGCCCTTAAAGTAATTAGCCTGTAAAGCCACTATCTGGCGTTGTTGGTTTGGCTTCTGCCGCGCCACGCGCTAAGTCATCGCAGCGTTCATTTTCAGGGTGACCCGAGTGGCCTTTTACCCAGTGCCAATTAATTTTATGCTTGCTAACTGCCTCATCAAGGCGTTTCCAAAGGTCGGCATTTTTTACCGCTTTTTTGTCTGATGTGCGCCAGCCGTTCTTACGCCAGTTGTGGATCCATTGATTGATACCGTTTTTCACATACTGGCTATCTGTCGTTAATTCAACGTTGCAGGGCTCAGTTAAGCTGTTTAATGCTTCAATAGGCGCCATTAATTCCATACGATTGTTGGTCGTATGCGCAAATCCGCCACTTAGCTCTTTACGGTGACTGTTATAAACGAGTACAGCGCCATAGCCGCCTGGGCCTGGGTTTCCAAGGCATGAGCCATCAGTAAAAATGTGAATGGTTTTTTGAGCCACTGGGTGTCCTTAAATTATTTACTTTCATATTTCGCTTTTCCCTTAGCCTGTGGCGAAGGGGTTGATATACTATCAAAAAACAAAAGGTAAGATTAGAGGAATCATGCGTCAGATTGTACTAGATACAGAAACTACAGGTATCGACCCTAAAGAAGGTCACCGAGTGATTGAAATTGGGTGTGTTGAGCTGGTTAACCGTAAACTTACTGGCAATCACTTTCATGTATACATTAATCCTGGCCGTCAAATAGAACAAGAGGCCATTGATGTTCATGGTATTACCAACGAGTTCTTAACCGATAAGCCTACATTTAGAGATGTAGCCGAAGATTTCGTGAATTTTATTCGCGGTGCTCAATTAGTTATCCATAACGCGCCCTTCGATGTAGGCTTTATGGATCACGAATTTGGGATGGAACCGAAAACCCGTGGCGTTATCACCAAAGATATTTGTAGTGTGCTTGATACCTTGGCGGTTGCGCGCAAAATGCACCCAGGACAAAAGAACAACCTAGATGCGTTGTGTAAGCGTTATGGCATAGACAACAGCCATCGTGAGCTTCACGGCGCATTACTGGATGCTGAAATACTCGCCGACGTATACCTGCTAATGACCGGTGGGCAGACAAAGCTTAATTTGGCATCTAAGGGCAGCGGTGAAAACCAATCAGATGCACTTCGGCGGTTGAACAGAAACGGAAATAAATTAAAGGTTATCAAGGCTAGCGCCGATGAATTAGCACAGCATGAATCCCGTTTAGATATCGTAGAAAAAGCAGGGGGTAAATGTTTGTGGCGCCCAGAGCAAAACGATGCATAGCTAATTCAGGTGCAGGTTATGGTGTGTAGCCTTAGCTACTAGCCGTACTTAACCATTTTTAAAATACATTTCCAAAGGAGCGGGCAACAGTGAAAGTAGGTGTGATGAAACTAGTGTTGGCGTTGTGCCTATTAGGATGTACTGCATCGGTATTTTCACAAGATACTTCGCTGCCAGCTCCGTCATCACAGGACACGCAAGCCGACACTGCGCCTTCACCTATTACTGACTTGGGGGATGAATACGAGAACTCGATTAAATTATTACAGAATCGTTTTCGTATTGACTACAACGTGAAAGAGGTCTCCATGATTTTCTTTCGTGAATACGGCTCTGCTCCCGTAGTATTAGTTCGCCCCGATGGTTCAAAGCTGTTTCAAGGTAGGGTGGACGAGGCCAACGTTAAGTGGTTCGACGCCGATACCTTTGATATGATCACCATTGAAAATCCTATGCCTGGCCCTTGGCAGGCGGTAGGTCAGGTTAACCCAGCAAGTCGGGTTATGGTCATTTCTGATATTAAGCTTCACGCCACACCGCTTCCCAGCATTCTCTTTTCTGGCGAAATATTAAAATCTACAGCTTACCTAACCAATGGTGGCGAAAAAATTGACAACAAACAGTTTCGTGATGTAGTGGAATTGTCTATTGAGTTTGAAAGTGCCAATGACCCCAATTATGACAACTTTGGTGCTAACGAAGCAGAAATCGCAAAGTTTGAAGATAACGGGCGGGGCATGGATGAGCGTCCTATGGATGGGGTGTTTACTGGCCAATTCAATTTAAAAGTGGCGGCGGGTAAATGGCAGCCTGTGTATCGGGTAGACACACCAATGTTCACTCGAGAACAAATTGGTACACCCATTATACTGCACACCAACCCTGTTTATGTAGATGTTGAACTAGACGCTACCGATGGTACGGGAGATGGATATCATACCTTGTCCGTCGATGTAGATCGTGAACTCGTCAACATAGAGTCACTTCTTATTGACGGCAAAATTAGATTTCCAAACGCAGATATACAAAACTTTTCGTTAACCGAAGGTGGCGATGGTGTAAGAGAGCACCTTATTGTTGCTTATGAAGAGGGGGTTTATCGCGTTAAGCTAACAGCCTATGGCACAACATCGGATGGCCGAGACTTCATTTTGGATGTGCCTGAGTATAGTTTTTTAGCTGAAGCACCTGCGCCAGAAGTGATAGACCCGTTAATTGACGGAGAAGATCCGATTGTTGATGGTAGTGAAGATCCGCTCACAATGGGCAATGGTTCAACATCCGCCAATCCAGAAAATACACAATCGATGGTTGAAGATGATGAAATGGATTCAGGTACGCTAACTCTACTTATTGTAGGGGTAAATGGCACGATTATTTTAATAGGTGTTATTGCTGCTGTTATTATTATTATCTTAAAAAGAAGAAAAGCCAGTGGTTCTGCATCTACAAAGTTAGCCACAAAAAAAGAAAATAAAAAAGCGAACAAGAAAATGGTCTCTGAATCTGACTTATCTCTTGATAATGAACCCAAGGGCTTTAAAAAATTACTGGCAAAGTTTAAGAAGTCGAAACCGGTAGAGTAGGGGCAATAAGTAGGCACATTCTTAGCGCTGAATAGCCGTAATAGGCGGACTTTTTTCTATTAATTAATACGAAAGTGCAAATAAGCTATCCTAAGGTGAGCGTGGCCTGTGGGAATAGCATGCTAGTTTTATGTGTACGAATTCCCGCCTGATTGAATTATATTTCAACATTGTGTTTATTTATCGTGCAAACAGTGCCCAGATGACAATTTTATTAATAAAAAGCATTGACTCTGTAAGGTCTAAACCGTATTATCTGCGCCGCAGTGAGGGCAAGGGGTTTTAACAACTCAACTAACTCACTGATAACATTGAAATTGTGGAGCGGTAGTTCAGTTGGTTAGAATACCGGCCTGTCACGCCGGGGGTCGCGGGTTCGAGTCCCGTCCGCTCCGCCACTTTCAATGCTATAACTAAAAGGCCACGGAGCGGTAGTTCAGTTGGTTAGAATACCGGCCTGTCACGCCGGGGGTCGCGGGTTCGAGTCCCGTCCGCTCCGCCATTTAGTTATAACAAAGTGTCTCTTCGATGATGTGGAGCGGTAGTTCAGTTGGTTAGAATACCGGCCTGTCACGCCGGGGGTCGCGGGTTCGAGTCCCGTCCGCTCCGCCACTTATCGAAATAGCACACTTTCCCATTATGCGGAGCGGTAGTTCAGTTGGTTAGAATACCGGCCTGTCACGCCGGGGGTCGCGGGTTCGAGTCCCGTCCGCTCCGCCATTTTCGGGAAAGCATTTACTACCTAGCAGGTTCTACTGCGCATTAGCAACGTCTTCTCATCTTTCGATTGGCTTTCTGTCCTTCGCTTGCCGTCTATTCTCATCTTGTTATTTATTTCTTCATTTTTTCTTTACCAAGCTTGTCCCTATTTGTCTTGCAGTACTGTTACCTGTAGCGTACGTATGGCTAACCACTGAATAGCGGTTTGGCTTGAATTGGCGTTTAACGTCCTTTTGTTTGCATTTTCACGTGAGTCACTTCCATAGCAGCTACATCCGTAAACTACACGTTTTAGATGATGTTGTTACCAGGTTTCATTTCGACACGAGATAAATTTATTCTTCTTCGCTTCATTAACTTATCTTAATATCCTGAAATACTTAAGTTCATCTAAAGTATCATGTGAATAGTCAATTTTTCGACTACTTTCATGTGTATACAACAAAATGTTTAAATTTTACGTGGTACGAATGACTTATAATCAGCATAAAGAATTTCTACTCGCTGACAATCTTAAAGCAATAGCTGTATCTTTTTTGTCTGTCGTTGTTGTTAGCGCGGTGCTTGGCCTGCTGATGTTCTCAGTCATTAAAGAGTATGAGGATGATCGTGCCGAAGATATTTTATTAAACGTGAACATGGTATTTAAAGACGCCGAGGCCGCATTAGATAATTTGAACGCTCAACCTTACTACTCTTGCAGCGAAGAAAATTTAAACGAAATGCGACGGACGTTGTTTCGCTCTCGTTTCGTGAAAGAAATTGGTTTCTTTGGTGATGGAAAGTTATTGTGCAGTACCTATCTGGGGATTTTAGAGCAACCCATAGACGAAGCTACCCCAGACTTTGAGACTTCTTTGGGAGATGCATTTTGGATAAATACCCCGTTAGAGTTATTTGACAATCAATCTAAAGGAACCATCGCAAAGCGTGGCCGTTACAATGCTGTATTAGATATGGATGCGGTTATTGGCCTAAACTTTAGTCAGGATTGGGCGCTATTTTACAAAGGGGATTCGTTATTTCACATGGCGGGGAACGCCGATTTAATGCCACAGAGCAAAGGTGTTGCCAGCCTTGCTACTAGCTACTTCTCTTTAAGTTTGATCAAGTGCGATAAATATTATTATGCCACTTGTTTGAGCGTAGTATCGGATAAAGAACGAATTTTTAACATTCATAAAGGCAAATTGGTTTTGTTCGTTTGTGTAATGTTAATGACGGCAGCGTTGACCCATATGCTTATGTTCAATTGCTTAAGACGCAGGCGTTCACTAGAGTCGCGGATTAGTCGTGGGCTTAAATCGGGTAAGTTCTATTGTTTATATCAGCCGTTCGTAATATTAAAATCTGGCGAAGTTGTTGGCTGTGAAGTATTAAGCCGATTTGAAGATGAATTTGGCTCGATTTACCCCGATGAATTTATACCTCAAGTCAAAGAGTTAGGAAAAACGTGGGAATTCACTACTGTGATGATTGAATCGGCAATGACTGCCCTCAACGAGAACAAGGACATTCCAGAAGGCTTTAAAGTTTCATTTAATCTGTTTCCGTCAGACTTTATGCAAGATGAGCTACTAGACTTAGATTGGGTGCTCGATATGAACGACAAGCACTTTAAGTTGGTTCTTGAGATAACCGAAGATGAGCAGCTAGCCACAGCTAGTGCGGTTAAGCATATAAAAGCACTCAAAAGCAGAGGTTTCTGGATGGCCATCGATGATTTTGGGGTAGGGTATTCAAACCTTAGCCAACTTAAATCTCTTAAATGTGAATTTTTGAAAATAGATCGTAGCTTTGTGATGGATATGGAAGATCACAGTATTCGTTCCTCTCTAATTCCCCATATTGTCAGTATCGCCGACGAATTGAGAGTGACATTAATTGCCGAAGGTGTTGAAAACACCGAGCAGTGTCAGGAACTTGTGAACATGAATGTTGAGTACGGGCAAGGGTGGTTATTTGGTAAACCGCAAACCGTTGAGAATCTAGCACATACCATTGAGCTGTCGTCTCAAACCCATTAATCGGTTGGCGTGCCGGTCGTTCCGCGATACCATGCGCTTATTGTTAAAAGACGAAGAACGGCTGCATGCAGGACGTATTACATTGCCGCAAAATTTGTAAAACTTATCAAGAAGGCGAGAATAGTACGCCTGTCCTAAACAACATTTCACTTTCTATCAATGCGGGTGAGCATGTTGCCATTTTAGGTAGCTCTGGTTCAGGAAAAAGCACCTTACTGCATTTGCTTGGTGGGCTCGACACACCCACAAGCGGTGAGGTGTGGTTTAAAGGCGAGTCACTTACACACTTAAATGCTAAACAGCTTGCCGCCTTGCGCAACAAAGAAATGGGTTTTATTTACCAATTCCATCATTTGCTAGGTGAATTCACTGCACTTGAAAACGTTGCCATGCCCCTTCGAATTGGCGGCGAGAGTGCCACATCGGCTAACGAGAAAGCTAATGCATTACTTAACGACGTTGGGTTGTCTCATCGCGCGGATCACTTGCCTAGCGCGTTGTCAGGCGGTGAACGTCAGCGTGTTGCTATTGCGCGTGCATTAGTTACATCCCCTTCCGTTGTGCTTGCCGATGAGCCAACAGGAAACTTAGATGCCACTACAGGTGAGCAGATATATCAGTTGCTGAAGCGTCTAAGTGAACAAAAACAAACAGCATTTGTCGTGGTAACGCACGATATTACGCTTGCCAATCGTATGGACAGAGTACTTCGCATTAAAGATGGTGAACTGCTTAACACAGCAACTGAGGAACAACCCTAGTGGCGTTGGCATGGCAACTTGCTAAACGATTTCGTCGAGCCAAAGTACAAAATCGTTTCATCTCTTTTATCTCTATGTCATCCACGGTAGGCATAGGCCTTGGCTGCTTCGTGTTAATTATCTTACTTAGTGTAATGAATGGTTTTGAACGCGAGCTGACGCAGCGAATTTTAACCGTTATTCCTCACGGCGAGTTATATAGCACCGATAACACCGGTATTGAGAACTTAGATGCGCAGCTATACCGCCTGAAGCAAGACCCCAGAATTGCCACAGTTGAACCTTACACAGCGCTTACCGGCATGTTGCAATTCAAAGGTGAGTTAAAGGCAATTGCATTGACGGGCATTGCGGCAGATACACAAAACACGTTTAGCCGACAAGTATCGGATGAGCATTGGCAAAACTTTGCATTAAATGCCGACAGTGTGCTGATTGGCAAAGGTATAGCTAATAAGCTTAATATTGTTGTAGGCGATACCGTTCAAGCACTTATTCCCGTCACGACGAAAGATTTACGCTTTAGCGCACCGACATCAATAACGTTAACCGTTGCAGGCTTTATGCATGTTGGTGGCGAGCTTGATAACCAGTTGGGGCTGATGCATCTTGCGAAAGCTTCTGCGGCCGCTGGCATAGAGGGCAAAGCATTAGGCATGCGCTTTACATTACACGACCCCTTTTCGGCCTATATAACCATGCGAGATATAGGCTATAGCTACCCTCAAGCGGTCTATATGTCTGACTGGACGCGAACTCAAGGTCATTTGTACAACGACATTCAGCTAGTTCGTACCGTTGTGTATATTGCTTTGGTACTCGTGATTGCCGTGGCCTGTTTTAATATTGTGTCTTCATTAGTGATGGCAGTGCGAGAAAAACAACCTGCCATTGCTATCTTAAAAACCATGGGTGCTACCGATACACTAATTCGGCGCACGTTTATGTTTCAAGGTTTACTGAACGGACTCATTGGCATAGTGGTAGGGGTAACCCTTGCTATGATTATTGCCCCTAATCTTTCTACTATTGTTAAGTTCTTAGAAAGTGTTTTTGGGGTAGAAGTGTTGTCAGGGGATATCTATTTTATCGACTTTTTACCTTCCGCGCTCATGTGGCAAGACGTGGTACTCACCTGTGTGGTCGCCATCATCATGTCCGTATTAGCAACCTGGTACCCAGCCCATAAAGCGACAAAAGTGTCTCCCTCTCAATCCCTTCACTAAAAGTGTTGGAGTTTAGAGATAGGGTGGCTTTATTGTCATCGCTAGTATGACTAGCTAGCAATATTCTTAGCTAGTCATAATCGTAAATGACAACTGTACTAGCCGCATACTAAAGCGTTTGATGGAGCGTATTGCAGCATCAATATGCTTGGCTTATTCACTTACAAATAGGTATTGAGGTAGTCAGTATATTGCAATTCAAAAGTGTATTTGCATTGGGTGATGGCAAGACCAACAAGCAACAAAAAAGGGTTAGCGATGCTAACCCTTTTGTTATGTTCGAAAGCGATGAGGGAGTTAAGCGTTCTTGTCAAATTCGCTAAAATTCACATCTTCTTCTTTTTCACCGGCATGTTCGTCGTAGTACACATCTTCATCCAGTCCTCCTTCGCTTTTCGCAACGACGCATGACACCATACAGTCACCTGTGATGTTGACCGCAGTACGGGTCATATCAAGTAAGCGGTCGACACCAATAATCAGCGCTATACCTTCCACTGGCAGATTAACTTGCTGTAGTACCATGGCAAGCATGATTAAGCCCACGCCTGGCACACCCGCCGTACCGATAGAAGCTAAGGTAGCAGTTAACACCACCATCATGTAGTCGCCCAAACTCAAATCAACGCCATAAACTTGTGCGATAAATACGGTAGCTACACCCTGCATAATGGCTGTGCCATCCATATTGATGGTTGCGCCTAAAGGAAGGGTGAAAGACGCTACTGAATTGTTAATACCCAATTTATTTCGCGCTGTTTCCATAGTGACTGGCAGTGTAGCGCTGCTGCTTGAAGTACTAAATGCAAATAAGGCGGCATCGCGCATTTTTTTCAGTAGGACAACTGGGCTCAAGCCGCTCAGTAATTTAAGCAGTATTGAGTAAGTCACTAAACCATGGATGATAAGCACACCAAATACTAAGAAGAAGTATTTGGCCAAGCTGAAGATAGTGTCGCCACCAATGGTAGAAAACAGTTTAGCCATCAATACGAATACGCCGTATGGCGCTAGGTTCATGATGATGGTTACAAGGCGCATGATAACCGTGTTGATATCTTCAAAAAACGCACTGACGCGTTTGCCCGCTTCGCCAGTCATCGCCATAGAAATACCAAATAACACCGCAAACACGATGATTTGAAGCATATTGCCTTGCGCCATCGAGTTAATAGGGTTACTAGGAAACATATTGACGATAACGTCACCCAAGCTTGGTGCGGTCTTCGCTTCAAATGATGTTTCAGTGGTTAGATTTAACCCTTCTCCTGGTGAAATAAGTAAAGCCATACTCATTGCCAGTGTGATTGCTATTGCAGTCGTGACAACATAAAGACCAACAGACTTTGCGCCTAACCGGCCTAATTTACTCGGGTCGGATAGCGTACTGGTACCGCAAATCAATGAGACAAAGACTAATGGCACCACCAACATCTTTAAACTAGCGATAAAAATCTGCCCAAGGGTAGAAAATATACCATCTACAAAAATGCTATACGCAGAGAACTGGAAACCAAATACCGAAAACGTAAAATCTCCGCTATCATCGAATAATAATTGAAGAAGCACACCTATCACGATACCGGCAATCATGCCGATAAAGATTCTGGTGGTTAAACTAAATTTATGTGCAGATTGAGACATTAAAATTCCCTGTACATTTTTATATTTTTATTTAGTGTGACAGATTCTATTGATTTTAAAACATAAAAAACGACCCAATTGTCATTTATAAAGGTTCAGGAACGAATTATGCGACAAATTACGCGAGTCTTGTCTAAGACGCTCTGGCTATTTAGTGCACTTTTTATACTAACAGCGTGTGGGGGCGGCGACTCAGTCTCTAGAGATGATAGCGATGGCTCCGATGATGGCGGTGGTTCCTCCGCTACTGTTAATGTCGTATTAACCGTTCAAAACGCCAGCGGCGAAACCGACCGCAATCTAACCGCCGACAATTCCCTTACCGTTATTGCCACTGTTACCGACACCGACGGCGTTGCCCAAGCCGACCAACTTGTCACGTTTGCTTTAAGTAATACCGACCTCGCGGTGTTCGGGAACGACACCGGTACAGCGCGAACGGATGACAGCGGGGTTGCAAGAATTACTATTAGTGCCAGTACTGCCTCAGGCGATGGAGAGATTACAGGTAGCTTGAGCAGCGGTGAAAGCGGCTCTACTACTTTTTCGGCAGTGGGTAGTGTTACTGTTAGCGAAGAACCTGCGTCGCTACAATTATATGCCAGTGCGGTTCAACTTGCCTCAAGTGGTTCAGATGACATAGAGCTTATCGCTTTGATTAAGAACGAACAAAGTGTGTTGATGGAAGGAATTGAAGTTAACTTTTCAGCCAGTAATGAAGCGGGCGTTGAATTGCAATTAACCCAATCTACCACCACCGCCGATGGTACAGCCAGAGCGTTAGTGTCTACTCAGAATGATGCGTCGAATCGCACGGTAACGCTAACAGCTCAAACCGGCGCATTAGTTGAAACCGTTGATATTTTGATCACCGGCACCGAAGTTACTATTAATGGTGCAAATTCAGTCATATTGAATGATACTGCCGAATATACGTTACGTGTACAAGATTCTGATGGGGTGGCCATTGTTAATCAAACTATCCTATTAGAAGCAGATAATGGCTCTTTAAGTGAAACCTCGGTTAATACGGGGGCTGATGGGCAAGCGACTATCACTTACACAGCGACTGCTTCGGGCGCAGATACGATCACTGCATCATCGCTTAATGCTTCAGTAGAATTTGATTTAGACGTTCAACAAGATGAATTTAGTTTTGTGGTATTGCCAGATGAAGAAATATCATTAAATGAAGCGGCCACAATCAGCGTTCAATGGCTACAAGAAGGTATTGCGGCTGTTGGCAATAACGTGACATTTAGTACCTCTCGTGGAGAGATTATTGACGCAGCGGTTGTAACAACTGATGCTGAAGGTATTGCCTCTATCTCAATAGAGTCTGACAACGCCGGTTTCGCTTCAATTACTGCCACAGGAAGTGAGTCTGGTAATGAGTCTACGGTTAATGCGGTTGCGCAAGTAGAATTTATCGCGGTTGAGCCTGCTACCTTGATTGCGGATGCTACCCCTGATCTTATTGGCCCCGATGGCCAAACAAGCACCATTACTGCGGTAGTAAGAGATCCGTCAGGTAATTTAGTTAAAAATACCGTGGTTAACTTTAACGTTGATGATGTATCTACAGGCTCTATTTCACCTTCTCAATCAACTACCGACAGCAGCGGTATAGCGTCTACGGTATTTACTTCAGGCGCACCTTCAAGTGAAGATGCTGTGATTATTCGCGCTGAAGTGGCTAGCGATGAATCTATCTCTGATTTGGTTTATATGACAGTGGGTGATAGAGCATTTGATATTTCAATTGGTACGGGTAACTCTCTAGAGGAGCCTGACTCAACCACTTACTTAAAACGCTTTGCAGTATTCGTGTCAGACTCCGCGGGACGGCCAGTTAGCGGCGTTGAACTAACGGCATCGGGTACGCCAGTCAAATTTAGTGAAGGCGGTACGTACGATAAAGGTTATTGGCAGTGGAATGATACGGCTTCTATCTGGGAGTCAATCACCACGATAGTGTGCCCTAATGAAGATATAGACAGTAATGGTATTCTTGATAGCGGCGAAGATACTAACGACGATGGTTTCCTAACGCCGGGTATAGTAGGGACATTATCTTTCGCTGATACAAATGTGACGGATGAGAATGGTCAGGCAGAATTAGAATATCGCTATCCAGCTAATTACGGACATTGGTATAACCTCGTTATCACTATTTTCGGTCAGTCTACGGGCAGTGAAGCTAGCCAAGATCATTATTACAGACTAAGTGTTTCTTCTGATGATATCACTAACGAAGCCGCGTCTTTACCCAGAAACCCATTTGGTTCTGAAGCAAACTGTAGTACTTTCAACTAACACAAAAAAGCCGGCGTAAGCCGGCTTTTCATAAGCAAAACAATAACTAATCTTGTTGGAATGGATACACAGAACCAAGCTTTAATAGCTGAGTAAGTTCATCTAGGGCAGTACGTGATTCAATCAGTAACTGTGGGTCGCGTAAATCGTCTTCAGCGAGTACGTCGCGGTAGTGTTTATCTACCCATTTGTTCAGACGCGCAAATTGCATGTCGTTAATTAACGTTGCTGGGTTTACCGCATCAAGTTCTTGGTCGTTCATGGCTACACGTAAACGCAAGCACGCAGGGCCGCCACCATTGCGCATACTTTGCTTTACATCAAAATAGTTCACCGATTTTATCGGCGTGCCCAAGGTTACTAGCTTGTCTAAATAACGCTTAACCGCATCGTTTTCTTCACAGTCCGTTGGCGCAATAATCGTCATGTCACCGCTTGGCAGCGTGATGATTTGGGTATTGAAAAGATACGTTTTAATTGCATCTTGTACCGATACTTCATCAGTAGGCACTTCAATAAGATGAAGGGGGGAATCACCAAACTTAGTTTGTAGTTCTTTTAGCCCGGCGTCCTTTTTATAAAAGGCTTGGTCGTGGTAAAAAAGTACGTTTTGGTTGCCCACGGCAATCACATCGTTATGGAAAACCCCTTGGTCGATAACATCAGGGTTTTGCTGCATGTACACCACGCCTTCTTCACTTAACCCATGCAAGCGAGCAACGGCTTGGCATGCTTCAAGCGTTTGTCGAGCAGGGAATTTAGTGGGGGCGGGTTTACTTGGGTCGAAAGCGTGACGGCCGTATACAAAGAGCTCTACCCCAGCATGGCTGTAATCTGAACACAAGCGGGTGTGGTTTGCTGCGCCTTCATCACCAAAGTGTTCGTTATCTGGCAAATGTAAGTGGTGGGCAAAGTGTTTTTCATTTGCGAAGGTCGCTTTTAAAATATTGCCTGTCACTTGCGGCTCTAACGAACGATGAAACTTGTTTGTTAAGTTTGCAGGTGTAAAATGCACGCGACCATCGGCCGTATCTGCGCTTGGAGAGACTGTGGCTGCATTTGCCGTCCACATGCTTGATGCAGAACAACATGCTAAGAAAATCTCTCTAGATTGCTTTGCAGCGCTTTCTAGCACTCTGGTATCTGAACCAGAGAAGCCGAGTCGACGTAATGCAGCTATGTCTGGGCGTTCTTGAGGGGCAAGTACACCTTGCATCATGCCCATGTCAGACAAGGCTTTCATTTTCAGTAAACCTTGTTTAGCCGCTTGTTTGGGGCTGCTAGCGGCATTGGCATTGTTCAGAGAAGCAACATTACCAAACGAAAGTCCGGCGTAGTTGTGGGTTGGGCCAACAAGCCCATCAAAGTTAACTTCAAATTGCTTCATACTTTCCCTCTATTTGGTGTTTGAGCGTTTGACCGCTACCCTATAAATGCACAACCCATGACTTAGGTGGTATTTACAGTGAAGCTAACGTCTCATTTTTTGGTGGCCGCGAATTAATAAGCATAATAAATGCCTGTTAATTACTAGGCGCAAAGGCATAATGGCTGGCATTATACGGTTTTTATGCGCCTTGCCAATCAAGGTGGTTGAAAAGTGAACAGGAATTGCACGTGATTGAAGCAATGGGAAGAATAACTATTAAGAAGATCTTGTTTTCCATTCACTTTGTCGATATATGTTAAAAAAGCACGGGCACCGCAATGGCACAGTCTACGGGCCCTTTATCTTTGAGAATGACTAAAATAGTCCTTTAGAATCAATAGGTTTAATTCAATTATATGGCAAAATCTCTAGTCATAGTCGAGTCGCCAGCCAAAGCGAAAACGATAAATAAATATCTTGGTAAAGATTTTATCGTAAAAAGTTCTGTCGGCCATGTTCGCGATCTGCCTACGAAGGCATTGGGCAAAGTTGAGCCCAAAAAGCCAGCGAAAGAACTCAAAACTTATAGCGAAGAAGACAAACAAGAATATCTTCGCAGACACGAATATTTAAAACTTGTTGATCGTATGGGAGTGGATCCAGAACAGAACTGGAAAGCTCACTATCAGGTTTTACAGGGTAAAGAAAAAGTGGTTAACGAGCTTAAACGCTTGGCCAAAGACGCTGACACTATCTATCTCGCAACGGATTTGGATAGAGAAGGGGAAGCTATTGCGTGGCACTTACAAGAGTTGCTGGGCAGTAAAGGCAAAACCTATCAGCGTGTGGTGTTTAACGAGATTACTAAAAACGCCATTCAAGAAGCCTTCTCAGACCCAGGTGAAGTGAACGTTGCTCGTGTAAATGCACAGCAAGCTAGACGTTTCCTCGACCGCGTTGTGGGCTTCATGGTGTCACCGCTACTTTGGAAAAAAATAGCACGTGGTTTATCTGCTGGCCGTGTTCAATCGGTAGCTGTTCGTCTAGTAGTTGACCGTGAACGTGAGATTAAAGCGTTTGTTCCAGAAGAGTTTTGGGATATTCATGCCGACTTAACCAGTGAGCAAAAAGCAGCGCTGCGTATGTTGGTAGCCAAGCACGAAGGTAAAGCGTTCAAACCGGTTAATAAAGCGCAAGCAGACAAAGCATTAGAAGATTTGAACGGTGCTAAGTATTTAGTTGAAAGCCGTGAATCTAAGCCTACGTCTAGCCGACCTTCAGCACCGTTTATTACCTCAACATTACAGCAAGCCGCGAGTACCCGTTTAGGCTTTGGTGTTAAGAAAACCATGATGATGGCGCAGCGCTTGTATGAAGCGGGTTACATCACTTATATGCGTACTGACTCAACAAACTTGAGCCAAGAAGCACTCGATAACTGCCGTGCGTATATCGATGAAAATTTTGGCAGCCAATACCTACCAGAGTCGCCTAATCGTTATGGTAGCAAAGAGGGGGCACAAGAAGCGCACGAAGCGATTCGTCCTTCAAGTGTTAAGGTAAATGCTGCGCATTTAGGTGATATGGAGCGTGACGCTCAGCGTTTATACGAGCTTATTTGGCGCCAGTTTGTTGCGTGTCAAATGACACCGGCTAAATACGATGCTACCACCATTAGAGTGGGGGCTGGTAATTACGAGTTAACGGCGAAAGGTCGTGTGTTGAAGTTTGACGGTTGGACACGCGTTCAACCGCAGCTTCGCAAAAAAGGTGAAGAAGAGTTAATGCTGCCTGATGTTCAAAAAGGTGATGTATTAAACTTAAACGCGCTTGATCCCAAGCAGCACTTCACTAAACCAGTGGCTCGTTTTAACGAAGCGTCTTTGGTAAAAGAGTTAGAAAAGCGCGGCATTGGCCGACCTTCTACATACGCAAGTATCATTTCTACCATTCAAGATCGGGGTTACGTTCGCCTTGAAAATAAGCGTTTTTATGCTGAAAAAATGGGTGAAATCGTTAACGACCGTTTGATGGAAAACTTTGATGACCTAATGAGTTTCGACTTTACCGCCAACATGGAGCAACAGCTTGATGATATAGCGGAAGGTAACAAAGATTGGAAAGACGTACTTAACCTCTTCTACAGCGATTTCTATGGCAAGTTACTCAATGCTGAGAAAGCCCCTGAAGAAGGCGGAATGCGCCTTAATCAAGCTATTCCTGCTGGCATTACGTGTGACAAGTGTGGACGTGAAATGAACGTGCGTACGGCATCTACTGGCGTATTCCTTGGATGTTCTGGTTATAACTTACCGCCAAAAGAACGCTGCACCAACACCATGAACCTGACACCAGGTGATGAAGTGGTGAAGGTAGATGACGAAGAAGAGTTAGAAACCGAAGCGTTACGTGCTAAGAAGCGTTGCCCTATATGCAGTACTGCTATGGACAGCTACTTAGTGGACGAAACCCGTAAGTTGCATGTATGTGGTAATACACCAACCTGCGAAGGTACGTTAGTTGAAACTGGTACGTTCAAAATTAAAGGTTATGACGGTCCCATTATCGAATGTGATAAGTGTGGCAGTGACATGGAACTGAAAAACGGTCGCTTTGGTAAATACTTCGGTTGTACCAATGAAGAATGTAAGAATACGCGTAAGTTGTTACGTAACGGTGAGGCTGCGCCACCTAAAGAAGATCCGGTAGATTTACCAGAACTTCCTTGTGAAAAATCGGATGCGCACTTTGTATTACGTGATGGTGCTTCTGGTATTTTCATGGCGGCGCATAACTTCCCTAAATCTCGGGAAACGCGTGCACCAAAAGTGGAAGAACTGGCGCGCTTTAGAGATAGAATTTCTGAAAAATTCTATTATCTGGCCGATGCACCGCAAAAAGATCCGGAAGGTAACCTTGCTATCGTTCGCTACAGTCGTAAGACCAAGCAGCAATATGTGATGTCGGAAAATGAAGCGGGTAAAGCTACGGGTTGGTCTGCATGGTATAACGACGGTAAGTGGGAAACACAAGCCGCCAGTAAACCTGCGGCTAAAACCAAAGCGAAAGCCAAAAAGAAATAAGAGATTTAGTATATGGCCTCGTTACAGGAACAGTTATTAAAAGCCGGCTTAGCAGATAAAGGTTCTGCTAAGCAGGCGCGTGCTGAAAAGCGCAAAAAGAATAAGCAAAAAACAAAGAACAACCAGGGGGGGGTGGACGAAGCAACTATTGCTGCTCAGAAAGCCGCTGAAGAAAAGAAAGCCCGTTCACGTGAGTTGAATCAGTTGCAACAGCAAGAGCGTGAAAAGCGCTCTGTCATTGCACAGGTGAAGCAACTCATTGATGTGAATAAACAGCCGCGAAAAGGCGATACCGTACTGAATTTCACGCATGACAATGTAGTGAAGCGTATGTACGTGAGCGCTGAAATGCACAAGCAAGTCACCAAAGGCCGCTTAACCGTGGTTATCTTAGGTGACGCCTACGAGCTAGTGCCTACACCTGTAGCCGATAAAATTGCGCAGCGTGACGATAGCTTCATTATTTACCGTGCCGATTTAGACACCAGCGATAGTGATGGTAAAGAAGAAGCACAAGACGATTGGTATGCCGACTACGACATTCCAGACGATCTTACGTGGTAACGAACTACTGTGGCGTGAAAAGTCTTTTTCACGCCATTTTTCTTCCTCTCTACTTTCCCGTTCTCTTTTGAATTTCATTCCATTGTTTTCGCTATTCATCTTTCATCGCTTCTAGTCATTTCTAAAATGCTAGCGCTTGATTAGCACACCACCTTAACCAGGTTTCAGTAACGGTAACGCCGTTAGTTTGCCAATGCATTTCTAGCGGCACGGACAAAGGCATTGTAGGTGACATCGTAAGGGGAATAAACACACAACCCTCTGTCTGTAAATTTTTAATACAGCTGGGTACTAAAGCCACATTTCGCGTACTGGCGATGTGGGTCAGTAGGGCTTGCATACTACTAGGCTCGTTAGTTACTTGCGGTTGTACTTTCACGCGGTGAAATGCACTAATAATGGTGTCAAATAAGCTAGATGCTTGTTCTCTGGCAAATAACGTGAGCGGATAAGGCGCTAAATCAGCCAAATTCACACTGCTATTTTTCGATAATGGATGCGCTTCAGAGACTACAAGAACAATAGGATCATCAGTTAAATGCTGTTGATTTATGAGGCCACTGTAGCCGCCATCTATAGGCCTTGAAAAGCCAATTTCTATTCTTCCTTCGCTAAAGGCTTCTAACTGCTGAGCGGCAGTCATTTCAAATATTTGTACATCAATGAGAGGCTCGCTTAGCGAGAAGCGGCTTAGTAATTTGGGCATAACATGCGCACATGCTGAGCTTAAGTAACCAATACGCAATAACCCTTGTTTACCTTTAGCAACGCTTTGGGTTTCATATTGTGCTTGTTGGAAATGGGTTAAAATATCTTCAGCATGGCGAAGAAATACTTTTCCAGGTGCGGTTAGCTCCACATAACGAGTGGTGCGCTCAAAAAGCTTAACGTTAAGGGAGGTTTCAAGTGCATTAATATGACGACTAACCGCACTTTGAACAGTATGTAAGCGCGTAGCAGCTAACGAGAAGCTTTTGCATTGAGCCACTTCGACAAAAGTATGCATGTGTTTAAGGTTCATAATAGCTCGGTGAGTAAAATAAGATTCATGCAAAATATGCATTAATTGTGAATAAAATTATCATTTAACGGATAGCAGTGCCAGTGCGTAAAATACAAGCCGCGTTAATTTAGTTTCAATGGGGTTTTATGAAGTTATCACGTTATTGGTGATTTCAATGTTAACCATTATGGTAGGGGCGGTATTAGCGCCCGGACTGAACTCAATTGCGCCTGCCCTAGGGGTTAGTAAATTTGCGCCTTTGTTAATCACCTTGCCTGCATTGGGCGCCATTTTGTTTGCGTCCTTTTTCGGAAAGCTCATTGATAGCATTGGGGCTCGCAAAACCTTAGTCATAGCCTTGTGGGGATACTTATTATTAGGTATTGGTGGCATTTGGGTTTACGGGCCTTTATGGGTAAGTATCGACCGAATTTTACTCGGTGGCTTTGCAGCGGGAGTAATGGCGTCAGGCACAGCGATTATTTCACAGTGGTATAATGGCAAGGCCAGACTATCTGTTATTGCTAAACAAGGCATGGCCATTGAGCTGGGCGGCGTAATAATACTATTTTTAGGTGGTCTGCTAAGTGAAATTGATTGGAGAGCGCCATTCTTGCTCTACGGGTTGGCATTGATTTGTTTGGTGCTGACCGCAATGAGCATTCCGCATAATGAGCCAGAAACTCAACCGGTTACCATTGGTGAAGGTGGTCAAATTAATGAAAACTTACGGTCTGTCTTAATCAATACCGTATTAGCCATGTCGCTGTTCTTTAGTATGTTTATAACACTGCCAGTTCTCCTTGGCGATTTAGGTTACCGCGAAGCCGAAACGGGTTATTTGCTGTCTTTTATCTCATTAATGGCTGTTTTATCTGCGCTGGTTATGCCACAGATAGTCAATCTGAAGTCTGAGAAAGTCACCTTATTTCTAGCTTTTATAAGCTTTGCGGCAGCACACGCAATCTTCGCGATTGCTGAGACTACAAGTTTACTCGTTGTTGCATCTATATTTGCAGGTACAGGCTTTGGGTTTTCTATACCCTTACTCAACCATGCCACCGTTGAGCGCAGCAGTGAGGCGAATATGGGGCGGAATTTAGCGTGGTTTGCCATGGCGGTATTCTCAGGGCAGTTTTTAACGTCGGCGCTTGAGTTTTTACCTGTAGCAGATCGTGGCGTATTCACCGTGTGTGGGGCAATTGCAATTCTATGCTCGATTTACGTGGTGAAAACAAAAGCGTAGCTAAGTGGTTTAAAGGTAAGTAAACAGTGTTAGCCCTGTTTACTTACGCAAAAAGCGAATTACCTACGCGACGCCTAACCTTACGCGTTACGCACATTTATCTATATAATCATCAAGCCCAGCTAAAAATTGGGCTTTCTCAGTAGTACTCAGCCAGCTTGCTTTAAAGCTGTTTGCCACTAGCGTACTTAGCTCATCTTCGCTGAATCCCCCTTCTTGCTGAAGTGCAATAAGGTTGTCATTTAAATACGCTCTGAAATAAGAAGGATCGTCTGAGTTAATCGTTGGCATTAACCCACGTTCAAGCATGGCTTTTATTTCAGTTGAGGTTAGTGATTGCACCACGAATTGGTTAGACACAGGGCAAACCGTTAACCCAATATTTTTTTGCTTCACTAATTCGCATAACGCGTCTGATGCTAAAATATTTACGCCGTGATCTATTCTGTCTACATCTATATCTTCTAGTACTTGGCGAATATGTTCTAGGGTATTTTGCTGATTCACATCGCAATGCATAGTGAGTTTTAGTCCCCACTCACGGGCTTTGGCAAACACCTCGGCAAACTTAGAGGGTGGGTTATTGTGTTCATCTGAATCTAATCCTACGCCAATGAGTTTACTGAGATGCGGTTCAGCCATAGTTAAATGTTTCATGGCGGACTCGGCCGACATATCGCGAAGAAAACACAGTATAAGGTTACTTTGCACACCAAATTTAGTGCTTGCGTCTTGTTGTGCGCAATAGATACCATTAATCACAGTATCAAAATCTACACCTCTGGAAGTATGCGCTTGTGGGTCGAAAAAGAGTTCCACATATACAATGTGCTGCGCCGCTGCTTTTTCAAAGTAAGCCATGGTAAGTGCGTAAAAGTCTTCTTCTTCAACCAATACACTCATGCCTGCGTAATAAATATCTAAAAAAGAGGGAAGGTCGTGAAAATTATAAGCAGCAATCATTTGCTCTGGGGTTTCAGCACTCAGTTTTATGCCATTTTTCTGCGCTAATGCAAAGCTTAGCTCGGGCTCTAATGTGCCTTCAATATGAACATGTAGTTCGGCTTTTGGCATCTTTTTTATAAATTCTTGCATATGGCCTCGGTGTTATTTTTTTGGAATAAGCGCGGAAAACGCATTCAGTCTGAAATACAGCTAATTAATGACGCTGCCTAGAGTGGGCTTATGTGCAAAGCTACATAAGTCAAAACTACATTAAGTCAAAGCAATGCAAAAAACACGCCTTAGTTTAAAGTTATGGTATTCAACTAAATAGCTTAAGTTATTAATAGTAGAGGGTAATTTACGTTTTTACTTTGTGTTCATGTACAGGTGTGTAATGGAAAATGATAGATAAATAAGCTGCATGAAGCAGGGGAGGCGTTTTGGCGTTAATGGTGTGACGCGACAATAAGTGGCAGATGCATCGAGTTAGTGCAGTGTTGTGATTAGTAACAATACGTATTTCACCACACGCCGGTATGCTCAGTGTTAATTGACCTTTCAATGATAGGGTGCTCGAAAGGGTAAAGACTAAAAACCCGGGTAACGTCTTGAATGGATACTTGTACAAACCGCTCCGCGCCAGCGAACGCTTCCAGTTTTGGGTGAGACCACAAGATAGATGCTTTGCCATTAACGAACAAGATATCCCCATTGCTATCATCAACAAAGCATAAACCTACCCGCCCATCTGATTCGATGTTGCCTAGAGTATTAAAAAACTTATTCCCACTAAAGTCAGGAAACAACAAGCTACTGTCATCTACGTAAATAAAGCCAGGCTTACCTCCTCGATGTGATACATCCAGTCCGTGGCGAGGGTCGTCGGTAAAGTCATGGTGCCTTGAGGCAATGTAAAATGTATCCGCCCGAGCGATTAGCAAAACATCTTTCTTCCTTAACCCATTAGATTGCACATACTGAGCCTTAACGTTTGAATTCGTGCTTGAGCTGGCAGCCAGTGCAGGCGCAACATCACGGTGCAAGGTATCTCGAGGGTGAATATACTGAGGGCAGTTTCCATAACTTTGCTCTACTTGCACGCGTATAACACCACCCCGGTTGTGCAATATTAGTCCGTTGAGCCTATTACGGCGGCGAGTGCTGAGTTGTAACCCAAGTAGCGCAATTTTACTGCCAGTATTACCATCTAACAGTGCTGCATCATTAATTAACCAAGTTACATTATCGTTTAAGGCAAGTGAAAGCTGAGTGGGTGATGGAGATTCAATGTAGCTATGATCTTTAATATGAGTATTTTCTCCCCAAAGCGGTATAGCCCAAGGATGACCCTGGCTATCTACAAGACCAGCCATCATAAATGGGCTACTGCAAAAGAACGCGCGGTGCTGCGCTGGCATAAAAGGGCGTATGAAGCCTTTCATCTGCTCATCCATACGCTCAGCAACGCCTAAGCGTTGCTGAATGCGATATTCCTCAGTATGAAAGACACTCGCATTACTAGTATTAGCGCTGCTCATAACAAATCCTACAGCCTCCATTCCACTATGGGAGACCTGGCCATAGGAATGAAATTAGCTAGCGATTCAATGCGGTTAACCCAAGCGCGAATAGCGGGGTAGGGTTGCAACGAAACACCCCCTTCAGGTGCATGGGCTATGTAACTGTACATGGCAATATCCCCAAGCGTCAGCGAGTCGGTAGCCAAGTATGATTTGGTGTCGGATAAAGTATCTTCCATCACTTTTAGCAAGGTTTCAGTTATTGCTAATGCGCTGGCTACATCAATATTGGCACCAAATACATACTCAAGACGAAGTGCGGCTGGGCCTTTGGCAAGCTCACCTGAAGCCACTGAAAGCCAGCGTTGTACACGGGCCTTTTCAATAGGTGTCGCCCCCATCCAAGGATAAATACTGCCGTAAGTATCTGCTAAATAGACAATAATAGCGTTGGAGTCTGACACTGTGTGTTCACCATCAACAATCACTGGTACCTGCCCGAAAGAGTTCTTGGTAATAAAGTCGGCCGATTTGTGCGCGCCGTTAACCATATCAAGTTCGTGATTAATGTAGCTAATACCGAGCAGCGACATAAACAATTCCACTTTATGACAATGCCCAGATTTTGGGTTTCGATAGTGAATAATAGGTGCGTCTTTCATTGTGCTATTTGGGGCATTTTTCGGTAATGAAGTCATCAACACTCTCCTTATAAATCAAGTTCTGTAAGGCTTGGAAAGTCATCTGGACGGCTATCGCCTTCCCAAGTCAGTTTACGTTCATTGGCATTGATAGGGTGGTCGTTAATACTGGCTATGCGGCGCTGCATTAAGCCTTCCGGATTAAACTCCCAGTTTTCGTTGCCATAAGCCCTAAACCATTGACCTGTTTCATCTTGAAACTCATAAGCAAAGCGAACAGCAATACGATTTTCAGTATGCGCCCACAGCGCTTTTACCAATTTATAGTTAAGTTCTCTGGCCCATTTTCGTGTTAAAAAAGCCTCGATTTGAGCCGTTCCGGTAATAAACTCAGCACGATTTCGCCACTGACAATCAGCCGTGTACGCTGCAGCTACTCGCACAGGAGAACGACTATTCCAAGCATCTTCAGCCAGGCGAATTTTTTCAATAGCAGTTTCTTTGGTAAAAGGGGGAAGTGGAGGTCTCATAAGCTCATCCTGTTTATTTATATTGCAGTGAGTATGATTGCTTGCTAAAAATAAATAATTACTCAATTTTGAAATTTATAATTTCATTATTTGAAATAATAAAAGTGTAGAATAGTTGGTAAACCCCATTAGGAATGAGTAAAGCGACTCGGTATGGATAGAATACAAGCAATGTCAGTGTTTGCGGAAGCAGCCAAGCTTGGCAGTTTTGTAAGCGCTGCCGAGCAATTGTCGATGTCGGCTCCGGCGGTAACGCGGGCTATCGCTACTTTAGAAGCACAGTTGAACACGCGATTGTTCCATCGTACAACTCGTCGTATTCGATTAACCGAAGCGGGCATACAATACCTTAATGACGTAAAGAGAATATTGGCAGACATAGCACAAAGTGAAGCTGCAATTGCGGGTGTTCAGTTATTGCCAAAGGGTACGCTGAGTGTAACGGCGCCCGTGTTATTTGGTGAGCTTTACATTACACCTATCATTGCTCAGTTTTTACGAGACTTTCCTGAAGTAAATGTGCATGGCTATATGTACGACAACATTGTTGATCTACTCGATACAAAAATTGATGTGGCAATAAGAATTAGTAAGCCGAAAGACTCTGGATTATATGCCACTACTGTGGGGTACGTAAGAAAGGTAACGGTAGCATCGCCAGACTATTTAGCTAATGCACCAAACCTAAAAACACCGGAAGATTTAAAACATCATACTTTGCTGTACCCGAGTGACTTCAAGGAGCCGCCGGTGTGGAATTTCAAACGTAATGGTAAAACGGTAGCCATCCGTTTACAGCCTAGATTTGAATGTAATCAAAATCGTTCGACAATTAGCGCCGCAAAATCTGGGCTAGGCATCACGCGCCTGATGTCTTATCAAGTAGCGGATGCAATAGAAAAGGGCGAATTAGTCAGTGTGTTAGATGAATTTAACGATGAAAAACTACCTATACAAGTAGTCAGTCTTGAAGGGCGTCATAACCTAGAAAAAGTGAAGAAATTCGTGGAATATGTCAAAAATACACTAACAAAAGATGTGTACTTGAATTCGTATTCTCACGCTAATATTAAATAAGCTGTGCAACAATCCGTTCAGCAAGCTGTTAATACGAGCTCCGAATCACGCTTTTTAAAAGCGTTGTACCTAAACGTTGAATAACGATTGATACGTTACTTTTACTTACCCTGGTTAATACCCTCATTAATGACTTCGTTTCTTTCTCGTTCGTAGGTGTCATAACTTTTTTGATACTGAGCTTCGCACTCTTCTCGTTGTGCGCCATAAAGTTTACGGCATTCTTGAAGGCGGTTCTCTTGCGTAGCTTCGTACAAATCTTGCGACGTGCAAGCGAATAAAAACGGCAATACCGTTGCCACTACCGCGAGGGATGCGAGTTTGCGATTAAACATAAATTACCTTTGCGAAGAGAAGTGCCACACTCGTGGCTAACAGGTATTTGTTATGACGGTTCAAATTCCATTTGGTTCATTGATTCAACCGTTCATTTTTTAGTGCTATCTTCATACAGGTTTGATAAAACTAGCCCCATAAATAAAGAGTAAATAACCAGCCTTATGATTTCTTGGAAAGTATTAACATTTAGTCAGCTCAATACCCATCAGTTGTTCGAGCTTATGAAACTGCGAGTTGATGTATTTGTAGTAGAACAAACGTGCCCATACCCTGAGCTTGATGAAAAAGACAGACATAGCGATACGCGGCATTTGTTGGGCTTTACTAACGACAAACTAGTCGCTTATGCCCGTTTGATCCCTGCGGGGGTGAGTTATCCTGGGGTAAGCATTGGCAGAGTGGCTACCCATGCTGACTTCAGAGGCAATGGTGCGGGTATAAGCTTGTTAACTGAGGCGATAAAGCAGTGTGAAAACCTGTGGCCGAAAGAGGATATTGAAATTGGTGCACAAGAATACCTGTTAGCGTTTTATCGAAAGTTTGGTTTTGTGCAAACATCTCAAGTGTATCTAGAAGATGATATCCCCCATGTGGACATGAAGCGTAACGCCGTAGTTTGATTCAAGTATCGCCTGGGTATTTAGGGCGGGTAGTTAATTAGGGCAGGTAGTTAATTAGGGCGGGTAAACACCCGCCCTAAAATAACCGGTAATTATTGTTGCTTAGGTAGCATATCTACCAATTCGTTAAGGTCATTTACGTTGTAATCGGGTGCAATAGCCAGTGGATACAATACCTTTCCAGGGCGGGCAATAAAGGCGGCTTGCCAACCGGCTTGTTTAGCGCCAGCAATATCCCAACCATGTGCAGCAACTAGCATCGCATCTTCGGGTTTAACCCCCATTTTTTCAGCGGCCCATGCGTAAGTGCGAAGATCAGGTTTGTATAGGTTGATATCTTCAACACTTAAGCGGTGTTCAAAAAAATCCAGTAAGTTAGCGTTTTTAAACTGGGTATAAACGCCTTTGTTTGAAGAGTTGGTCAAGCTTACCAGTGTATACCCTTTGTCTTTTAACGCTTGTAAACCACTGCGTACATCTGGGTGTGGTGGCAAACTGCGAAGTGGGGTAACAATGGCCGTTTTCGCTTGTTCTTGAGTAAGCGAGATGCCTTCTATTTCAGCCACCATTAGCAATGACGCCACACCAATTTCACCGAAAGTGTGAAAACGTTGGGTGGTAGAGTCTACCAATGAGTGATGCAACATGGTTGAAAACCACAAAGGGAGTAATTCATTACGCCCGCCTAATGCTTCTCCCACTGAGCTTCGCATTGCAGTCAGGTCTAGCAGGGTTTCATTCACATCGAAGAAAATAACTTTTGGGGCAGAAGGTTGAGCCGTCTTCATAGTGCTGTCTGCCTGCTGTTGGGCATAGGTTGAAAATAACGGCAGTGTGAGTAGTACTGCAGTAATAAATCGTTTCATAAGGTGTCCTCTTCTAATGAGCAAGATAAGTGAGCGAATAATACGAGTGGGTTTAACCGATGGTCTAAAAATAGACTTTCATATTTTGAATGATTGTTCAAAACGATAAAGGAGTTTGCAGTAGGGTTCAATAACTTTTTGAGTGTTTGTTCAAAATTGCTATTATGTAAATAAGTAAAGCATAAGAAAAAAATGGCGACTGTGATGGCTAGAGCGCAATTTGATAAAGACAGTATTCTGGATAAAACGATTATGCTGTTTTGGCAGCAAGGCTACCATGGCACATCGATGCAAGATGTCACTGCTAGCACAGGGTTAAAACCTGGTAGCTTATACAATAGCTTTGGAAATAAAGAACAGCTGTTTATTGCCAGTTTGGAACGTTACGCACAGCGAAGCGCTGACAAAATGAAGCTTGTAATGTCACATGGCACAGGCAAGGGCATTGTTATGCTGCTGACCGACATGGTGGCAGCAAGAGGGAAGAAAGACTACGCAAGCTGCTTTATCATTAAAACCCAATTAGAACTTACCAGTACGGAGCCTAAGCTCGCTAAGCTTGCTGGAGACTACTTAAGCCGTACTAAAGCGCAGTACAAACTGGCGATTGCCAGCGAATACGGTGAAGCGCTGAGTGAGGTGTATGCCACGTCGGTCATGATGGCTATTTTCGGTATTCGGGTTTACGGATATCAGCAGCCAAATGAGGCCGATGTGCTTGAAAGCCTCAGGCTGTCTTTACACTGGTTGCCTTGGGAAAATCATTAAATAAATGTTGCCAAAGCTATTTTGGTTTGCCGAGCTAATTCATCGTTTAATTTCCAGTGGTCAGGACTCCAACCCGCTAAAAAACGATTAAAATCAGCGCAGGCAATAGGATATAGCGCTCGCCATTCCTGTTCTATTTCATGATGTTGAGATTCATACTGTGTGCCTATCAGTTTTGTGCGAAGGCAATCGAAATAATAATCCAAACAGTGAGTAGTGTGGGTTCGTTGGCTGCTTTCACTTAACGCGCTGCCAATGAAGTAAGCAACGTCTTTCATTCCTACTCCTAATCCAGTGTATTGAAAATCTACACCACCGCATTGGTTAAAGTCGGGGGTAAAGCAAAAGTTCGCAACCTTGGCGTCGCCGTGTAATAAGGTTTGAAAGCGTGCCGATGAAAGCTGACTCGACAACCTGCTAGCTTCCCGTTTTAAAGGCCCATCTACCATGGCTTGCCATTCATCTTGTCGTGTACTCAAATGCCAGTAAGTGCCTTCGGGCCAGACATTTGTGTCAACAATACCCATGAAGCGAGCATGAAATGCTGCCAGCCAACGCAATACCGAATGCGCTTGTTTTGCACTCAGCGAGGTTACACGCTTTGTATATCCCGCGTCATCTAGGTCGTTCATCACTAAGATATGCGCATTGCTATTGTTTTCACTCTTAAGCTCTGCATTGTTAGCGGCGCTGACGGTTTCTTTGGCAACTAGATTCGCAGCTGGCTTCTCAAGTACGTTGGTTCCGCTAGCTGATACTAGGCACATAGGGGTTAAGCAGTCTGCGTTAGTGTTAGGTTGCAAATGAGTGTAAAAGTAATGTTCTACCTCAAATGATCGGCATTTTCTAATGTGACTGGTGTTGCTTTGCCATCCCTTAGGGTGGCTGATTTCAACAGAAGGTTGAACGCACTTCGCCACCACAGGCATTGAAGTGTTATCAGCTTTATCAAACAGGGTGGCACGAAAGCATGCGCCATAACCACTCCACAGTGACTGAATAAGCGTTGGGGAGCGCACTTCTTTTTTGGTTGTGCTTGCTAACCAATCAATCAAGCTGGGTTTAACTTTTTCCATCGCTTTACTCCCACAGTTCAACAATACAAATGACCAATAAAAAAGCCGCAATTAAGCGGCTTCTTGTAATGTTTAAACAACCTTAGTCCTTAGTAATAACGATAGTCAACAGTAACTATCGCTATCAGTAACTAGGGGTGTTAATCACGCTAGGCGTTTTCATCAACACTGGCTGGCAATGTTGTTGGGGCTGATGCCGCTGCGCTTGCTTTCGCAATAGCTGCGCTTCTACCCGATACTACCACGGTAGGTCGGCTATCGTCTGACTTAGCGGTAAGCGCTACGTCATTGAAAGCATCATCAACTGATGCAGGTGCTGCCATTGGCGCAGATGCATTAATGCGGCCTCGGCTACTTGCAGGTGCGCCTGTAATAATTGGCTTGGTTATCACAGCTTTCGCTTTCTTAGGCTTAGCTTTTGGCGCAGGCTTTTCAGTTGTTTCCGTTGCTGCTTTATCAGACGCTTCACCTAGGTTAATTTCAACCTGTTTAGGTGCAGCTTCAGTGGTAGGAGCAGGGGCTACTTCAGCTTTAGCTGGCTTAGCCGTGTCCGCTTCACTTTTAGGTGAAGCTAGCTCGAACTGCATTTCGTCTTGAACTACTTCAGGCGCCGGCTTGGCTGTTGCAGTTTCTGTTGTTGCTGGCACTGCATTTTCATCCGACGGGGCCAATACACCAGGCTTGCTGGCTTGGGTGTCTTCTGTTTTAGACGCAGGTGCATTATCACTACCAGAAGGCGCTTCAGCCTTATCGGCACTTGTATCAACAGCAGCAGGCTGTACATTCTCATTTTGAGTATGCGCAGTGTCTGCCTCAAGTTTACCAGGCATAGCTGCTTGCGTATCTTCTGCACGAGGTGCTGGTTCACTAGTGTCGGCGGCAGACGTCGTTGACGCTGGTGCTTCCTGTGATGGTGAAGTTTCAACGTTTGCTGCTGGCTGTTCGCTTACTGATTCGCTGCTGTCATCATTAGACTGCTGCGCTTCTTTCTTGCGGCGCTGACCAGCGGCACGAACATGACGAGGAGAGCGGCGTGAACGACCACGGCTTTCACGTTTTTGACCGTTTTCATCAGTGTCGTTACTCGATTGTTCAGAAGATGTTTGAACATCTTGTTCAGTGGTCGAGTTAACGTCAGCAGGTTGAGAAGCTTCTTTTACTGGCGCTGTTGATTCAGAAACTGCTGTTGTATCAGTTGACTGAACTGGCGTAGCCTTAACTTCTTCTACTTCAGCAGGCGCTGATTTAGCTGGATTAGGCTTATCAACTGCAAGAGATTTTACTGGTTTGCTAGCCGTTGCTTCATTTGACTGTGTATTGTCATCTTTTTTCACACGTACGCTGCGACGAGTGTCTCTTCGTTTGCGGCGCTCGGCCACTTCTTGCTTCTTCTGCGCTTCTTGAGGCTTAGCATCTTGAGACTTGCTTTCTTGTGTCTTAGGCGCTTCGTCTTGCGCGTTATTTCTGCTTTGCTCTTGCTTAGGCTTCTGAGTTTCGTCACGAGGTTTACGAGGCTTACGGCCTTTATTGTTACTTGCGCGTGGCTTGTCGTCTTGCTCAGAACGTGGCGTACGCTGTTCTTGTTCGCCGTCTTTGTTTTGAGGCTGGTTACGACGGGTATTCTTTCGTGGTTTACGACGACGATCATCACCATTGCGGTTGCGAGACTGGTTGCCACCACGATTGTTTCGGCTTTCAGACTGCTTCTGTTTCTCTTTTTCTTTCGCTTCAGCTTCAGCTTTCGCTTTTTCGTCTTCACCGCCAAGTACATCACCTAACCATTTACCAATACGGGCAAATAGTGATGGTGAACTTTCAGCTTTAGCCGCAGGTACTTCTACTTTAGGCGCAACAACTGGCGCAGCTGAAGGAGCAACTAACCCTTTTAATGCTGGCTCTTCACGTTTAACCGGCGCTGACGCTGTAGTTTCAGTTTCTGTTTCAACCGTAGGCATCAACTCTACTTCGTAGCTTGCGTCATCGAGAATATCATCTGGGCGGCGGCGAGTGACTTGATAGTGAGGTGTTTCAAGGTTGGCATTAGGGATAAGCAGTAAGTTAACACCATGACGTTTTTCTAAGCTTTGAATCGCTTTGCGCTTTTCGTTAAGCAAGTAGGTTGCTACCGATACAGGTAGCTGCGCTTCAATTTGGCCTGTGTTTTCTTTAATGCTTTCTTCTTCAAGAATTCGCAAAATAGAAAGTGCTAATGACTCGGTACCACGAATGGTGCCGTGACCTGAACAGCGAGGGCACACATGATGTGCTGAATCACCCAATGATGGGCGTAAACGCTGACGTGACATTTCAAGCAAGCCAAAGCGAGAGATACGGCCTAATTGAACACGAGCACGATCGCTGCGAACCGCGTCTTTCATGCGGTTTTCAACTTCACGTTGGTGGCGCACTGGGGTCATATCGATAAAGTCGATAACGACCAAGCCACCTAAGTCGCGTAAACGTAATTGACGGGCAATTTCGTCCGCTGCTTCTAGGTTAGTATTGAACGCTGTTTCTTCAATATCACCGCCTTTTGTTGCACGGGCAGAGTTGATATCAATAGAGGTAAGGGCTTCAGTAGGATCGATAACAATTGAACCACCAGAAGGCAAGCGAACTTCACGTTGGAAGGCTGACTCAATTTGGCTTTCAATTTGATAATGGCTGAACAACGGCACTTCGCCACGATAAAGCTTAACGCGGTTGGCAAAGTCAGGGCGCACAAGTTGGATGTGCTGCAATGCTTGTTCATAGATGCTGGTTTTATCAATTAATATTTCACCAATATCACGACGTAGATAGTCACGAATTGCACGAACAATAACGTTACTTTCTTGGTGAATTAGGAAGGGGGCTTCACGCTCTTCAGCAACGTTAGAAATAGCTTCCCAATGGGTAAGTAATACTTTTAAATCCCACTCTAACTCTTCGTAAGATTTACCCACACCCGCAGTACGAACTATCAAACCCATGCCATCAGGCAGGTCTAGTTTGTTCAAAGATTCTTTAAGCTCTGTACGTTCATCACCTTCGATACGACGAGAAATACCGCCAGCACGAGGGTTGTTTGGCATTAATACTAAGTAGCTACCCGCTAGTGATAAGAATGTGGTAAGCGCTGCGCCTTTTTGACCACGTTCTTCTTTATCAATCTGAACGATAACTTCTTGGCCTTCCTTAATCACATCTTTAATGTTTGGGCGGCCTTCGAATCGGTAGCCTTTAGGGAAGTAAGTGCGCGCAATTTCTTTGAGGGGTAGGAAACCGTGGCGATCTGCGCCGTAGTCTACGAATGCCGCTTCGAGGCTTGGCTCAACGCGGGTTATTTTACCTTTGTAAATGTTTGCTTTTTTCTGTTCGTGCCCAGGACTTTCGATGTCCAAATCGTATAAACGCTGCCCATCAACAAGGGCAACACGCAACTCTTCTAATTGAGTTGCATTAATTAACATTCTTTTCATTGTATCTAACTCTGTTTTAATACAGCCGTCCAGATACAAAATTAAAGTGACATGTACAAACCCTCACCGCGCAATCTCACGATTGGACGGGGACCTTGTTGTAACGCCGCATTATCCTTGAACTTACGCAGCATGTAACGTTTTTCGTTACTCGTTCCGCGTTTTATATTGTTCTTAAGGATGTCGGGAGCGACATACCCTTATTTCTATCTATCTTTTTAACAAACACCGCTCTTAGGCTGGCGCTTGTTTGTCAATTCAATTCTGTTAGCTAAACGGCGAACTTATTTTATGTTCGCAAACAGCATCTGAATTATCTAACGGCAGTGTAGTCGTTGCCTCTATAATTCTCGTTCCAGATATAAAATTGCGTGTTCATTGAATAATGCAATTGGAACGTGACGCTGTTCTAATGGATAACAATAATGGCGAAATAAGCGAGTAACGAATTAACTAGCTCTAAATGCTCACTATGTTAAATGTAGTGTTTTACCGGCATGGTTTAGCCGCGTAAAATACAGCTTCCATTATGGCATCAAAGGTTCAATTTAAGCAAGGTGCCAAGGGTAAATAAGCCCAGATAATACGGTTTTTCAGTGCTAAATGCCCGTTTAGTATCAAAAGTAGTCAAAGGGTTTTATTTTTACGGCACATCAAAGTTTCTGTATCGGTCTGCTTTTGCATTGCGTTATAATGGAGTCTATGAAAGAACAAACCCAACAATCAGTCCGTTTCGTTACCGTTGAACCCGATTTAGCAGGGCAACGTGTAGACAATTTTTTGCGCACCCAATTAAAAGGCGTGCCCAAAAGTATGATTTATCGCATCTTGCGTAAAGGTGAAGTGCGCGTAAATAAGGGTAGAGTAAAACCCGAATATAAACTCGTTGCTGATGATGTCGTGCGTATCCCACCTGTGCGTGTTTCAGAAGGAACACCAGGGCCATCGCCAAAACTCGATAAAATTGCAGCGCTAGAATCTCAAATATTATTTGAAGACGAGCGCATTATTGTAATTAATAAACCTTCAGGCATTGCTGTTCATGGTGGCAGTGGTTTAAGTTTTGGCTTAATTGAAGGTTTACGCGCACTGCGCCCCGATGCTAATTTTATGGAATTGGTGCACCGTTTAGACAGAGACACCTCTGGCTGTATTTTAATTGCTAAGAAACGTTCGGCGCTTCGTCATATGCATGAGCAGTTGCGTACCGGTAAAATGGATAAGCGCTACCAAGCATTAGTGGCAGGGCAGTGGCCTGAAAATCGCTTTAAAGTGAAGGCGCCACTTCGCAAGAATGTATTGCAGTCAGGTGAACGCATGGTGAATGTGAGTGAAGATGGTAAGCCATCTGAAACCCGCTATCGGATATTGCAAAAATTCGAGGCCGCCACATTGGTAGAAGCATCACCTATTACTGGTCGAACCCACCAAATCCGAGTTCACTGTTTACACGCAGAGCATCCAATTGCGTGTGATCCTAAATACGGTGATACCGAGTTTGACGAAACTATGCGCCAAAAAGGGTTAAACCGCCTATTCTTGCACGCACACAGTATTTCGCTAATTCACCCCGGTACAGAAGAGCGGGTTAAATTTACCGCGCCATTAGATGCCACCTTAACCAATACCCTTAAAGCTTTGTAATTAGGCTTTTAGGGTATTCGGTACAACGTTAAATAAAGCGACTGGATTAGGTAGTACTTGGTTGCAAACCCCTTGAATAAATTTATTCGTTATTTGAATTTGTCTTTTTTATAAATAAGGATCGCAGTAACTATGCGCTATAAGTTGGTTATATTTGATTGGGACGGCACCTTAATGGACTCCGCCGATAAAATTATTAACTGTATGCAAATAGCAGCAAAACACTGTGATGTGCCTGTTCCTAGTGCTGATGCGGTAAGTCACATTATTGGAATTAGCTTAAAACCTGCGATTAAGCAGTTATTTAACATCGATGATGATGCTCTTGCTGAGCGTTTAGTACTGGCTTATAAAGAAGCCTTCGTAAGCCATGACGCTACGCCTTGCCCTTTATTTAATGGTGTAGACGATTTGTTGTCAGCGTTACAGGCTGAAGGGGCTACTCTTGCTGTCGCAACAGGGAAAGCACGTAGAGGTCTTGATAGAGCCTGGTTGCAAACCGGAACTGGCCACTTTTTCAGTGCGTCACGGTGCGCTGATGACGCCCAGTCGAAACCGTCACCTGACATGCTACTGCAAATTTTAGACGAGCTAAATATTAGTGCCCACGATGCCGTTATGATTGGCGATACTACCTACGACATGCAAATGGCAAAATCTATTGGTATGCGCAGAATAGGGGTTTCTTACGGGGTGCACGCACAAGTTCACCTTGAAGCGTTGGCGCCTGAAACCATAGTGCATTCTATAGGCGAGCTTCAACAGTTTTTAATTCGCTAGTTTAGCTTTTAAATTAGCTGTTGAAGGAATACTGCTCTCGCTGTCTATCTTCACTAGCTAATTCTCGTTAAGCACATCTTCAAGCGCTAGGCTTTGGCAGTAGCAAGGTCTAGCAAATCGATATTAAAATGTTTGTCTAGCATATTATGCAGCAGCATCACAGGAAGCCCTATTAAAGTATTAGGGTCACGACTGGTAATGCGTTCAAACAATAAGGCCCCCATGCCTTCACATTTGAAACTTCCTGCGCAATCAAGTGGCATTTCGGCTTCAACATAAGCACGTAATTGTGCTTCCTTATGACTACGAAAATACACACAGGTTTCTTCAGCTCGGGTAATAGTGTCTAAATTGCTGGTAAGGATGTCGGGTAGGTCTTCGTCGTCTTCAGTTTTACACAAACTTATCGCGGTATAGAAGTACACAGATTTTCCTTGGCACATTTTTAATTGCGCTACCGCATTTTCTACCGTGCCGGGCTTTCCTAATATGATTTTGCCATCAGTGCCTTCTACAGAAGCAACTTGGTCGCTACCAATCACAATTCTACCTGGCTGTTGTTGTGCAATCTTTTTTGCTTTTTCGAATGCTAAACGTTTACACAACGCAAGGGGAGTTTCATTAGGTAGGGGAGTCTCATCTATATCTGGTTTGCTTATTTCAGCTTGAATGCCAATATTCGACAACAATTGCTGGCGGTATTTTGATGATGAAGCTAGAACGAGTGTGGTCATACTACAAAACCTCAATCTTACATTAAGTGTTAATTAACCGAATTTTGCTTTGCGTGCGTGCCTTCTTACGAAAGTGTGTGTTTATATGTGCGTTAATAGTTAAACACCAAATTCCTTTTATGTAGTTGTTTATTGCAAATTACCCATTAATAGTAATCACAACTTACCCTAAATATAGCGTGTTTTAGTAAAGGAGCGTAATGTCCTTTGCCCACTTGGGCATTTTCGATAATAGGCTGTTTTGCGAACCGTACCCCATTTTATACACATCATATTCTTTTTACTTGTTATTTTGGGTTATTCCCTTAAAATTCGGATCATGAAAAGAAGTACAAAACCGCTAAATTATTATACAAAAATGCCCATTAAATCTTTGACAGTGGGATGTGGAATCTATAGAATGCGCGCCCTATGCAGAAAGTGAAACTCCCTCATACGGTCGAACCGACCAGCAGCGCTATGAAACGTTCCGATTATCGGGGTGTTCTTGTGTCTGAAGATATGGAACGATTGGGTGGGGCTGTTGTCCGATGTAGTGAATTTGTGAACGTCGATGTGCAGTTCAAAAAAGACGAGCAGGGTCTTACTGTATTTCACGGTCATTTAGACACGCAGGTAACACTTCTCTGTCAGCGGTGTAATGGTGAATTCGATACCACACTTGATGTGGATTTTTGTTTTACTCCAGTGCAGGGAGAAGAGCGAAATGAAGAAGATCCAATACCCGAGGCTTACGAACCGGTAGAGGTCAACGACCACGGAGAAGTTAATCTGCTTCAGATATTTGAAGACGAGTTGCTTTTATCTTTGCCCATCGTACCCCTTCATGCAGAGGAGGAGTGCTCAGTGTCTAAAGATGATATGTCGTTCGGAAAGATTGAACCGGAACAAGAGCGAGAAAACCCTTTCGCGGTTTTGAAAGAACTTAAGCGAGACCAGGAGTAAGTTATGGCTGTACAAAAAAATCGTAAAACACGCTCTAAGCGTGGTATGCGTCGTTCACACGATGCATTGACTGCGTCGACTTTGTCTGTCGACCCAACGTCGGGTGAAACACACCGTCGTCACCACGTGACAGCTGACGGTTACTACAAAGGCAATAAAGTAGTCGGCGCGTAATACGGCGTCTACATTTTGTCTAAGCTAACCATCGCGTTAGATATCATGGGGGGCGATCATGGTCCCCCTGTTATCCTCTCTGCGGCTGTTAAAGCCATTGAACTTCATTCTGACGTTCATTTTCTGCTATGCGGCGACCAAGCCGTTATATCTCCAGCAATTGAAAATCTCACCGCTTCTCAACGAAGTCGGGTAACCGTATCTCATTGCGACCAAGTCGTTGAAATGGGTGAAGCGCCTACCTCTGCGTTACGCAATAAAAAACGCTCGTCAATGCGCCGTGTGATTGAATATGTTCAAAGCAACGAAGCCGATGCATGTGTAAGTGCAGG
Organism: Alteromonas sp. 38; assembly: GCF_902506055.1. Taxonomy (NCBI): domain Bacteria; kingdom Pseudomonadati; phylum Pseudomonadota; class Gammaproteobacteria; order Alteromonadales; family Alteromonadaceae; genus Alteromonas; species Alteromonas sp. 38. Next base: position 2,248,923 of record NZ_LR733300.1, on the reverse strand, counting down.
CAATACTGGTGCGCTGTTAACCTTATCGTTCTATTTATTAAAAACCTTATCGGGTATTGATAGGCCAGCACTTATCAGCATGATGCCCACCGCGAGTCACCATAATGTTTTCTTGCTCGACTTAGGCGCAAATGTTAATTGCACGCCTGAAATTTTATTTCAGTACGGTGTGATGGGTTCGGTGTTAGCGCAAGAAGCAGCGGGTATTCCTTCTCCTCGTGTTGCGTTATTGAACGTGGGCGAAGAAGATATAAAAGGGAATGCGTACGTAAAGTTAGCCGATCAACTATTTAAAGATGCCCCAGGCATTAACTACATTGGCTATGTAGAAGGTAATGATATCTTTACCGATAAAGCCGATGTGGTGGTGACTGACGGTTTTACCGGCAATGTCGCGCTTAAATCTAGCGAAGGGTTGGCCAAATTGGTTATCAACGAAGTGAAACGTCAGTCACAAAAGAACTTTTATACGCGGCTAATGGCCAAAATTGCTTTTCCATTGCTTAAATCTATCTATAACAGCGTGAACCCCGACCAGTATAATGGTGCGAGTCTGATAGGATTGCGCGGCATTGTTATCAAGAGTCATGGAAATGCATCTAAAGACGCCTTTTATTACGCCATTGTGCAAGCAATGAAAGAAGCAAAGATGCGAGTTCCAGACAAGATAAAAACGAAGATAGAAACGGTTTTATTGGAGCAGCTTTGAGCAAATATTCTCGATTTATCGGTACCGGCAGTTATTACCCTAGTGATATACGAACCAATGCCGATTTGGAAGTTATGGTTGATACCAGTGATGAATGGATCACTGATAGAACCGGTATTAAAGAACGCCGAATTATAGGTGCTGAAGAAACCGCTGCGACCATGGGTGCAGAGGCAAGTAAGAAAGCCATAGAGATGGCAGGCATCGACCCTCAATCAATTGATATGATAGTGTGTGCTACTACTAGCGGACGCTATGCACTTCCTAGCACTGCGTGTGAAATCCAGCGCATTTTAGGCATTAACGGTATTCCTGCTTTTGATGTGGCAGCTGCCTGTGCAGGTTATTGCTACGCGTTAAGTGTGGCCGACCAATACATCAAATCTGGCATGGCTAAGCGTATCTTAGTTATCGGTACAGATTGTCTTAGCCGCTTGATAGCACCTGAAGATCGCACTATGGTCATTTTATTTGGCGATGCTGCTGGAGCCACGATTATAGAAGCCAGTGATGAGCCGGGTATATTATCGACTCACATAAACGCCGATGGCTCTTACGGCGATTTACTTTATGTTGGTAACCCAACACGTGGTGATGAAGCATCTGTTCACGAAAATTGGGGTGTTATGCGCGGGAACGAAGTTTTCAAAGTTGCCGTGAATAAATTGTCTGAAGTGGTCGAACAAACCCTTGCGGCCAACAATATGCAAAAATCTGATCTGGATTGGCTAGTGCCTCATCAGGCGAATTTCAGAATTATTAAAGCGACAGCAAAGAAATTAGATATGTCGTTAGACCAAGTGGTGGTTACGTTAGAAAAATACGGTAATACCTCGGCTGCCACAGTACCCACAGCATTAGACACCGCTATTCGCGATGGCCGTATTCAGCGTGGGCAACATTTATTATTAGAAGCATTCGGCGGCGGTTTTGCGTGGGCATCTGCGCTGGTACGATACTAGTTTCTTTTAATAGTCTTCATGAATTCGTAGTATTCAAGAGATTCGTTGTACTCAAAAAAATAACAAGGAACAACAATGACAAAAACAGCCTGCGTCTTTCCTGGGCAGGGTTCACAATCTGTGGGCATGCTTAAAGAGTTGGCAGACAGCCATCCTTCTGTTTTAGATACCTTCAAAGACGCTTCAGACGTATTGGGTTACGATCTTTGGGATCTGGTACAAAACGACACCGAAGGAAAATTGAACGAAACCCATATTACCCAGCCAGCTTTACTTGCCGCCAGTGTTGCTACTTGGCGAATATTAGAAGCACAAGGCATTGAAGTGAGCTATTTAGCGGGTCACAGTTTAGGTGAATATTCAGCCTTAGTGTGTGGCGGTGCCATGTCTTTCGCCGATGCGATAAAGCTAGTTGAAGCGCGTGGGCAATATATGCAAGAGGCGGTGCCAGCAGGGGCAGGTGCTATGTATGCTATCATCGGCTTAGACGACAACACCATTGCCAACGTGTGCCACCAAACGGCGATTGCCACAGGCGATGTAGTGTCTCCGGTTAACTTTAATTCGCCAGGCCAAGTGGTTATTGCCGGTGAAAAGGTGGCCGCTGAGCAAGCTGCTGCTGCATGTAAAGAAGCCGGTGCCAAGCGAGCGCTTCCATTAGCGGTTAGTGTGCCTTCGCATTGCGAACTTATGCGCCCCGCTGCTGACAAGCTAGAAGATGCGCTGGCGACTTTAAATGTTCACACCCCTGCAATTAATATCATTAATAATGTTGATGTCACCATTGAAACCGATGGAGCATCAATAAAAAGTGCGTTGGTACGTCAATTATATTGCCCCGTTCAGTGGACGCGTACCGTTGAGTACTTGGCCGCAGCAGGTGTTGAACGCATTATTGAAGTAGGCCCAGGTAAAGTACTTTCTGGATTAAATAAACGCATTAATAAAAGTTTAGAATCCATTGCTGTAAACACCCCAGAAAGTGTGGAAGCATTAAAACAATAAGGAATCGCTATGAGTCAGTTAGAAGGCAAAGTAGCACTGGTAACCGGCGCAAGCCGAGGCATTGGTAAAGCCATTGCCAGCCAGCTTGCAGCGCAAGGTGCTACGGTTGTGGGCACGGCTACAAGCGACAGTGGTGCAAGTGCAATTACTGAGTATTTATCTGAATTTGGTGGCAAAGGCATTGCACTAAATGTTACCGATAAAGACAGTATAGATGCTATAATCAAGGAAATTAATGACACCTTCGGTGGCATTGATATTTTGGTTAATAATGCAGGTATTACTCGTGATAACTTGTTAATGCGTATGAAAGATGACGAATGGCAAGATATTATTAATACCAACCTTACAGCCATTTTTACGCTGTCAAAAGCAGTACTTCGCGGTATGATGAAGAAACGCTTTGGCCGTATCGTAAATATCGGTTCTGTGGTGGGTAGTTCGGGTAATGCTGGGCAAGCAAACTACGCAGCAGCGAAAGCAGGTGTTATTGGTTTTTCGAAATCTATGGCACGTGAAGTGGCTTCTCGTGGTATAACTATTAACGTTGTTGCGCCTGGTTTTATCGATACCGACATGACAAAATCATTGACGGACGATCAAAAAAGCGCAATTTTTAAAGATATTCCTGCTAACCGTTTAGGTGAACCTGATGAAATAGCAGCCACTGTTGCCTTTTTAGTGAGCAGCGGTGCAGCCTATATTACAGGCGAAACTATCCATGTAAATGGTGGTATGTATATGGGTTAAATTCACGAAAATTGTGAATTTAACTGTGTTTGGGGTGGATTTTCCCCGAACTTGGATGTAAAAATAGAACATTAAGAATTTGGGATGTCGCTGGTTTGACCAGAAAATTTGTTTAAACTGGTGCTTGCAAGCTAGTACCTTGCAAAATAAACTAGCGGCACTTTGACTATCTAGTGACGTTTAAGGGAAACCTAGAATTATGAGTAACATTGAAGAACGCGTTAAGAAAATTATCATTGAACAACTTGGCGTAAAAGAAGAAGAAGTAAAAGCTGAAGCTTCATTCGTTGATGATTTGGGCGCAGACTCACTTGACACTGTTGAGCTAGTAATGGCGTTAGAAGAAGAATTTGATACTGAAATTCCTGACGAAGAAGCAGAAAAAATTACTACTGTTCAGTCAGCTATTGACTATATCAATGCTAACAAAGACGCTTAAGTCTTCGTTATAGTAAATTAAAAAACGGCTCTCTTTAGAGCCGTTTTTGTATTCCCACCTTATTAGTTCCAATGCGAGGGCTTTTTGTGACAAAACGTCGCGTAGTGGTTACTGGTCTTGGCATGCTTTCACCTTTGGGTCTTTCTGTAGATGAGACTTGGCGTCGTCTGTTAGCAGGCGAAAGCGGTATTGGTGAAATCACCCATTTTGATTGCAGTGACTATTCCACCCGTTTCGCAGGTCAAGTTGATAACTTTGACCCGCAGGAATATATAGAAAAGAAAGAAACGAAAAAAATGGACAGGTTTATTCAGCTGGGTATTGCAGCGGGTAAACAGGCCATGGCTGATTCGGGCTTAACGATAACTGAAGAAAATGCACATCGTGTAGGTGTAGCTATTGGTTCAGGCATTGGTGGGCTAGAACAAATCGAACAAAACCACACTAAATTAATGAATAGCGGTCCTAAGCGCGTTTCGCCATTTTTTGTGCCTTCTACTATTACCAACATGATTTCTGGCTTTTTGTCTATCATGGAAGGGCTTAAAGGGCCAAACCTAAACGTAGTGACGGCATGTACCACTGGTGTGCATAACATTGGTATTGCTGCGCGTACTATCGCGTATGACGATGCAGATGCCATGCTAGCAGGCGGTTCAGAAGCGTCTATTACGCCATTAGGTATAGCTGGTTTTGCTGCGGCACGTGCATTGTCTGCACGAAACGACGATCCTCAAGGCGCCAGTCGTCCTTGGGATAAAGATCGTGATGGTTTCGTCATGGGCGAAGGTGCTGGCGTAGTGATGCTAGAAGAATACGAAGCGGCGAAAGCACGTGGTGCAACCATTTATGCTGAACTTGTTGGTTTTGGTATGAGTGGCGATGCCTATCATATGACATCACCACCTGCTGACGGTGAAGGTGCAGCGGCTTCAATGAGTAACGCTATTCGCGATGCAAAAATTGAGAGCAGTGAAATTGGTTACGTTAACGCGCATGGTACATCTACACCAGCGGGTGATATTGCAGAAGTAGCAGCGGTTAAGCGTGTATTCAACGAACATGCGCATAACATGCTGGTAAGCTCTACTAAGTCGATGACAGGTCATTTACTTGGTGCAGCAGGCTCTGTAGAAGCTATTTTCACTATATTAGCACTACGTGACAAAATGGCACCGCCTACCATTAACTTGGATGAGCCAAGCGAAGGATGTGACTTAGACTTCGTGGCTAATAAAGCAAAAATGTTTACTTCAGACTATGCGCTGTGTAATTCATTTGGCTTTGGTGGTACTAACGGTTCGCTTATCTTTAAAAGAATTTAAGCCCGAACATACGTTTGGATACCCTAGTTATTGAATAAAGGCAGCGCAAGCTGCCTTTCTTGTTTGCGCACAACAACTTGGTATACTGCGCCCTAGACGTTACTAATTAGAGCTAGTTGTGAAAATAGTCGCAAACACCGACACCGCATCTTTAACCTCTTCATCCGCCGATGCAATTGCCCTTAACGACAGGGCACTGAACTATGGTGATGGGGTGTTTACTACTATGTGTGTTAGCCAGGGGAAAGTAGAGCTGCTGTCTTTTCATCTCGCTAGGCTGAATCATGATGCCAAAGCGTTAGCCATTCCCCTCAATATGGCTACACTGAGAACTGCTATTGACGAGTATGTCAGTACGCTTAACGCATCGCTTGAACACACGAAGACTCAAAGAGTAATGAAGATTCATGTATCTTCAGGAGAAGGCGGTCGTGGTTACGCGCGAGATAGCCACGCACCTGCGATTGTTCGGTTTTCCACGCATGCTTATCCGGCACATTATTCTGAACTTGCTGCTAGCGGTTTAACCCTTATAAATGCGAAAACACCGCTGGCAATTCAGCCTTTGCTTGGTGGTATTAAACATATGAACCGGTTAGAGCAGGTATTGGTTAAGCGTGAAGTTATCGCGGCCAATGCCGATGATGCCTTGGTGTTCGACACGCAAGGGCACCTTATTGAAGCCAGTGCGGGAAACGTATTTTTTCAAACCGATAGTGGATGGCACACACCAAAGGTAAATAACTGTGGTGTAAATGGTGTTGTGCGCCAGTGCTTATTAAGTATGTTAAAAGCAAGCTCTTCAAAAGACAGGGACATAATTGGCAACCCCTCAAGCGTTCATGAAGGCGAATACACTTTGGCTGATATCGCTAATGCTAAGGCAATGGTGATCACCAATGCCTTAATGGGCGTGATGCCAGTAAATAAAGTCATTTACAATAATAATGACAAAGAGATTAGCAATGAATTGGAATTCAGCGCGTCCCACCAAGGGGCAAAGACCCTCGCTAAATTAGTAATAGATAAAATTCAGGAAGATCATGCGAATAGTTATTAGCATTGGGATAATGCTGGCGCTTGTTTTAGGTGCAGTTACCTTTGGCGTTTTATATGTAGTAGGGCAGGCGTCTTCGCCATTATTAGTGTCAGAACCGCAATTATATACGGTAGAGAAGGGCAGTAACGGATACAAAGTACTAACGGAATTGCGGGCGCGTGAGTTACTTGATAGCCCTGAATTAGCGACAAAACTTTGGCTCAAATTTTTCGCTGCCAATACCCACGTGAAATCGGGTACATACCGTTTAACACCTGGGCTATCACTACGAGAAGTATTCGGTATATTAAGCCGTGGTGAAGAGCACTATTTTGCCGTGAGCTTGGTAGAAGGACTGACACTAAAAGAGTGGTTGGTTACGTTAAAGGCGCAAACTGAACTGATAAACGATGTATCGCTGGATCAGGTTGAAGAGACGATTAATATCTCAAGCTCGGTAAATGAGGAAAAAGCGCCAATGCTATGGCTGAGTGAAGCTAGCAGCGCCGAAGGCTTATTTTTAGCCGATACGTATTTCTTTACCGCTAACACTGCGGCCAGTAGCATTTTAAAACGCGCCCACAAGGCCATGTTAGATTATGTCGAAACCCAGTGGCAGCAACGGCAAGCAGATTTGCCATTGAACTCACCGTACGACGCCCTAATATTGGCAAGTATTATTGAAAAAGAAACCGCAGTGAGTGCAGAACGAACCAAAATAGCGGGGGTATTTGTAAACCGACTGCGGAAAAATATGAGATTACAAACCGATCCCACCGTTATTTACGGCATTGGCGATGCGTATGATGGTAATATTACCCGTAAGCACCTTCGTACGCCCACACCTTACAACACGTATACAATTAAAGGTTTACCGCCCACGCCTATTGCGATGGCCGGTAAGGAAGCCATTTGGGCCGCGTTAAACCCAATGGAAACCGATGCCTTGTATTTTGTTGCCAGAGGTGATGGTAGCCACGAATTTTCGTCTTCGCTCGCTGCCCATAATGCAGCTGTGCGAAAATATCAGTTAAACAAAAAATAAAAAGTCCAACAACGAATAATTATGAACGGAAAGTTTATTGTAGTAGAGGGTCTTGAAGGGGCCGGAAAGAGTTCAGTGATTGGGCTTATAGTAAAGCATTTGCAAGACGCAGGTATTGCGGTTGAGCAAACACGCGAGCCTGGCGGTACGCCTATGGCCGAGGCTATACGCGAGTGTGTTAAACACGACTGGGACGAAACCGTAGCCGAAGAAACAGAATTGCTGTTGATGTACGCCGCACGGGTACAGTTATTAACTAACCGTATACTTCCGGCATTACATGCAGGGCAGTGGGTAGTAGGTGACAGGCATGACTTGTCTTCACAAGCTTATCAAGGCGGTGGTCGCGGCGTAAGCGCTAATACCATGACTGCCATTAGCAAAATTGCGCTTAACGGTTTTAAGCCAAATTTAACCTTGTACTTAGACGTTGAGCCAGCCATAGGGCTAGAACGCGCTAGAGGCAGGGGAGAGCTAGATCGCATTGAACAAGCAGGCTTGGCCTTTTTTGAGCGTACTCGTGAACGGTACTTAAGCTTAGCAGCACAAGACGACAGTATTGTGGTGATTAATGCCATGCAAGCTATGGAAGATGTACATAAAGACGTGATAACCGCTGTGCAGGAGTACCTTTCTTAATGCAATCTGGGCAAATGCTTCCTTGGTTCACTGATACCTATAACGAATTGCTTGTACGCTATTTTAATAACAAGCTGCACCATGCGCTGTTATTCATTGGCGCTAAAGGTATTGGTAAAGCAAAATTGGTTGCAGGGCTGTCGGATACGCTGTTGTGCAAAAAGCCAACCCAGCAAGGGGCCTGTAATGATTGCCAAAGCTGTCATTTACGGCTTGCTGGAAATCACCCCGATTTTTACGTGCTAGAAAGCGAAAAACAATTGGGCGTGGATAAAATTCGTGAAGGTATTGCCAAGTTAAGCGGTACGGCGCAAATGGGGGGCAATAAGGTGCTGGTGATCCCCGTGGCCGATAGCATGACTGAGGCGGCGGCCAATGCACTATTGAAAACGTTAGAAGAGCCCACCAATAATACGTACTTGTTGCTAATCACTGACAGCCTGAACAGAATAATGCCCACTATTTTGAGTCGATGTGAAAAACATTCGCTCGGCTTGCCTGACGTACAAAGTAGTTTGGCCTATTTACAGCAACAGGGCGTACAAGATGCCAGTGAAGCGTTATTAGAAGCCTATGGCTATGCGCCACTTCGTTTAGAAGCAGCACTTAATAGCGAAAGCGACTTTAATTATCGTACTTTTACAGATGGTATGGGCGCATTACTTGCTGGTACTGGAAGTCAGCAGCTTTTAGCGCTTGCGAATAAATGGCAGAGCGATGCTGTTCAGGTAGCAACGTGGTGTCAACACATGGCACATAAATCGTATGTAGAACGCCAGCAAGCGCAAGATTACGCGCGTTATCGTGCCTGTGTAGAGGCAGTAAAAACCTTACAGCACCCTGGGGTGAATAAATCCATGGTGTTGGTAAGTATTTTGAAAAAATTTCAGCGCTAGGCCGCGGTTATAGTGGGTTAGCCTTAAAAAAGATAGGTATATTTTGTTTGTAGATTCACATTGTCATTTAGACAGATTAAAGCAATCGCCAGAAGAATTGGCAGAAACCCTTAACTTTGCCCGCACCCGCGGTGTAGAGCACTTTTTATGTGTGTGCGTATCGGTGAGCGATTACGACAGTATGTTAGAAACGGTAAAAGGCTTTAATGATGTTTCTGTTTCTTGCGGCGTACACCCGCTTCACCAAGAAGATGCATGTACTTACGATGAGTTACTTGAAAAAGCGCAAGACGATGCGGTAGTGGCCATTGGTGAAACAGGCTTAGACTACTTTTATAGCCCTGAAAGTAAAGAAGTTCAGCTAACGTCGTTTGTTGACCATATTAACGTGGCTAACGAAACGAAAAAGCCGCTTATTATTCATACCCGCGATGCCCGTGACGATACCATTAATTTATTGCGCGAGCATAAAGCCAGCCACACAAAGGGCGTGCTACATTGTTTTACCGAATCGCTAGAAATGGCGCAGGCTGCCATTGAAATGGATTTTTATATTTCAATTTCTGGCATAGTGACATTTAATTCCGCCAGTGAATTACGAGACGTTGTAAAAGCAATTCCACTTGAGCGCTTATTAATTGAAACCGACTCCCCTTGGCTGGCACCGGTGCCTCACAGAGGTAAACAAAATCAGCCTGGCTATGTGGTAGAAGTCGCAGAATTCATTGCCGAATTGAAAGGTATTTCGGTAAAAGAGTTAGCACGTATTACGACTGAAAACTTCTACACTTTGTTTTCACTTGCCCAACGCAAAGCCGCTTAAGCGACCGGAGAGTTTTAACGATGCCGCAGTGGCGCACAGGGTTGACAAAAAGCTTACACGCTAGCAGAAGTATGCCTGAGAGCCGTTATTTTCAGTTGGCAACTGCTGACAAAGACGGCGTGCCGTACTGCAGAACCGTGGTGTACCGAGGCTTAAGTGATGACAACAAGCTGATTGTTATTTCAGACACCCGTACCGAAAAATACACCCAATTGTCACAGCAAGCGAAAGCGCAAGGCTGTTGGTATTTTTCGAAAACTCGTGAGCAGTATCGATTTAGCGTAATTGCGACTATCATGACTGAAAACGAAGATAGGTCACTCATAGAGTCTCATTGGGCTAAATTGTCTGATGCAGGTAAAAAGCAGTTTCTATGGGGCGACCCAGGTACGCCAAGAAACAACGGGTTACCGCTTCAGATTGCGGGCGACTACTCTGTCGCTCCCGAACATTTTTGCGTAATTTTGCTAGATATTGTGAACGTGGATTATTTGAATTTGCGCGGTAATCCGCAGTATCGAGAGTTACATCGTCGTGACGATAAGGGGAACTGGATAAGCCAGTCTATTATCCCCTGATGCGCTAAAGTTGAATTCTAACAATCAAGCCTATACGCATACGAAAAAACGCCAGCACAATGTCCGGCGTTTTTAATTTTATCCTTTTGCTTACATTATTTTACTCGAAAATTTTCGAAATTGGCGTATCACCTTTAAACAAGTAAGTAGTGACATTACTTGTGTCGCTGCGATTAACTGCTTCCACAATAGCTGTAGCCACGTCCTCTCTAGGAATCACTGCATCGTCTTGGTTGTCAGGCATGTCGGTAGATACCAAATGTGTACCTGGCTCGTTTAAGAGAGTACCGGGGCGTAGAATGATATAAGGCACGCCGCTGTTCATCAGGTGCTCATCAGCCATGTGTTTAGCGACTAAATAAGGCTTAATGCTAGAGCTAACTGCGTCTGGCTCGCCGGCCCCTATTGAACTTACCATCACAAATTTAGGCGTACTCGCTACCTTGGCATAATTCGCTGCGTTTCGCGCTGCCCATAGATCTATAAGGAGTGTTTTATCATCGCCTGAATTGCCGCCGCTGCCGGCAACGAATACAACGCAATCGACACCTTCGAAATGTTCAGAAAAGTCTTTTTCAAGATCTTGTTCTTTAATGACGAGGTTGTCGTTTTCAAAGTCGTTTAGCTTTTCGGGGCTTCGTACAGGCGCTACCACGTGGTGACCTGCTTCAAGTAATTTTCCAGTAGCCTGCTTACCAATTTGGCCTGATGCGCCAATGACAAGAACCTTAGCCATAAATGTTACCTCCATGATTGAATATGGTTATTCATAAGCGTGGGAGGGGATTTCGATCACACAGTACGATGAGTTTCATCATACTGCGCTGGTCGGCGTTAAGGCATAAATTAATTACACTCGGGAGAAGAGTGGTTTACATAATAGGTAAAGCAGCGGCTAAATCAGCAGGTTAACATAAGGCTATTTAACAACAGCATTGCGTCCCTGGGCTTTACCTTTGTAGAGTTTTTTATCAGCTGCGTGAATGCATTGCTCTACGCTATCGCTTTCACGAATATCAGCTATCCCCGCGGTGATAGTCACTTTCACATCATGTCCTTCGCAGTGAAATGAGGTTTTCTCAACCGCTTTTCTTAATTTCTCACCTACCCAGTAGCATTCATGCGCATTAAGCTCAGGCAATAGAATAAGAAACTCTTCGCCACCCCAACGACAAATAACGTCGGAATTTCTCAAACTCGTGCGTAGCAGTTCTGCCACCTTAACCAATATAAGATCGCCTACATGGTGACCGTAAGTGTCGTTAATTTGTTTAAACCAATCAATATCTACAATAAGCAAAGAAAATGCCTGTGCATAACGCTCGTAACTGTCCCAAGCCTCGAGCGCTCTGCTTGTAAAATAGCGCCTATTTTTCAATCCGGTTAACGAGTCTTGGCTTGATAGCAACGTTAGTTTATCTACTACGTCTTCAAGATCTTTGGTTTTTTCTTCGACCATTTTTGCAAGCACAACCGAACGGTTTTTAAGGGTTCGAATACGCCACCACACAAGTAGCGTTAACAGTAGAAAAGCCGAAACGATAATGGCACTTCGCCAGATGGGTTTGTCCCACCAAGGGGGGACAATACTGATTTTCAGCTTGGCTTCATTTGGGCTCCATACTTTTTCTTTATTCATCGCTCGAATAGTGAGGGTGTAATTCCCAGGGGCCAAATTGGTGTAGGTTACTCCGCGGCGGCGATGGTCGGTAAAACGCCATTTATTATCAAACCCTGATAATAGGTAGGCGTAACTTACTTCATTTGCACGAGTAAAATCGAGCGCCGCGAATTCTACAGAAAATGAAACATTGTCTGAGCTAAGGATTAATTCTTCGATATTGGTATTCGGGAAGAGGTCTTTCGAATCACTGCTTTGTTCATTAATAATTTCAATATGCGAGATATTGACCTTAGGCGACCAAGGCTGTTGTTTGATATCACTTGGCTTGAAGCGAGTGAGACCCTGTGGGCTGCCCATGAAAATAGTGTCGTCAACGGTTTTTACGGCAGCGCCTATGTAGTAACCAGCTTCACTAACACCATTTTGTGCCCCAAAATAAGAAACCGACGATAAGGTAGAATCGATATGTGCAATGCCGACGGTTGTTGAGATCCAGAGTGCGTTTTCTTGATCTTCAACAATAGCGCCAATCGAGATGTTGCTTAAGTAGCTGTCTGCTTCTATTTGGTTAAATGATACTGAAGATACTTCGTCATCTCCAAGCACCATAAAATAGATGCCGTTTGACTGTGTGCCAATCCAATAGCCGCCACGAATAGAACGAGAAACCCACGTCACCACCGCATCTTTAGGAAAATTACTGCTACTTTCACCAATATTACGGATTTCACCCGTAAATTTATTGGCAAAGTATAAACCCGATATGCTGGCCAGCCATGCGCTCTCGTTATCTTCAAATACAATGCGAGTGGTTAGCGAAATAGGCCATTGGCGAATAACTCGATTTTCGGAAGGGCGATACACAAAAACACCGTCGCTATAGCCGCCGTACCAAACATCACCGTCTGCATCTACATTAAGGGTATAGCCGGCCTTGCCCTCCAAGGCCACCAAATCTACTTGTTCGGTGGTGGTATTTAGTTTTGCTAGCCCCGCGCGAGTCGATAGCCAAACTGAGTCTGACGGTTTATCGTAATGCACGGTTAAAAGCTTGTTTGAAGATGATTTGCCTTCAGACTCGAGTGTTGAGGTATAGGGGCCGCGAACCTTGCCAGAATGATAATTGTAATGCCAAAGGTTTTCTTCAGTAGCAAGCCACACTGAGGTATCTGAATGTGCCGCAATACCAGAGATATTATTGCCAATAGCTGCGCTAGTTGAAAAGTTGGCCAGCACAGGGTTGTGAATAGAAAACCCATTGTCGCGAGACCCAGCTATAATGGCACCAGCTTCTGTTTGATATAGCGCGGTAATGTAATTATTGGCGAGTTTCGATTGAGAGACCGATAACGACACAATCTCTGATGTGTCTTTAGCCGGAATAATATTTACTCCGCCGCCCGTAGCAACCCAAATATTACCATTACGCTGAAATAAAACATTCAGCACATCATTAGATGAAAGGCCGTTGCTTTCATCAAAACAAGTAGACTCGGAAAAATCGTTTTTCGCAAATAAGGGGTAACGGCAAAGACCGTTAGCGCCTGTGCCAATCCACAAGCTCTCGTCAGCAGTTAATGCCATCAATGTTAAGTTTGTGTCCGCCAGTTGCTGAAGCTCTAAGGTATTGAAAGCCGTATTAAGCTTGTATAGCCCTGATGTTGAACTAAGCCAAACGTGACTGTTTCTATCAAAAACGATGTCGGTTAACGTACTGGTTATGTTATCTAAAACAGCAACTTGAACCAGTTTGTTTGAAAGTGATGAAAAACGATAAAGCGCACGGCCGCTAATAACCCAAACGTTGCCATTCTTATCAATCTTTATTCGTTTGATTGAGCCGGCTTTTATTTTGCTGGATACAGTTATGGGGAAGTGTTCGAACGTTGTCGTTTCGATATGAAACTTGCTTACCCCACCAATAGTACCCACCCACAAGTATTCTTTGTCTAACGAAGCCTCAATTTGAAAGGTAGTTGCAGCGTAAAGCCCGTCAGACTCAGTCTCTTGCCATTTACCGAGATGCTTAAATTCGTTCCCATCAAACCTGTCGATCCCCGACTGTGTCGCCAGCCAAATATAGCCGTTGTTATCTTCTGCGATATCTAAAACCGATACCTGCGATAAGCCTTCTTCGATTGAAAAGCTTTTAAACACGGGCAGGGGGAAGTCAGCGGCACGAGATGTGGCAGCTAAAGAAAAAACAATAGGTAATAGCATAGTGGCGGTAACCAGAAATCTTACCACTACAAACTTCATAAATACGCTCGGGAATTGGGAACAAGCGTTACGATATACTAGGGTTAACCTAGTAAAAATGGGACATAAGTATTAATTTTGCATTTACGAGATACAAGCGCAGATAAAAAAGAACCCCGATTAACGAGGTTCTACTATTAAATCATTTAGTTGGCTAAAACATTACCAGCCACACTGACGCGTAGCATTTTGCTCATCTAACCATGATTTTAACGGTGCAAAGTAGTCAGCAATGGTACTTGCATCCATTTCAGGCGAGCCAGTGAGGGTTTCTAACGCCTTTTGCCATGGCTGGCTCATGCCCATTTCAAGCATGGCGTTTAGTGCTGTACCTGCTTCTTCACTGTTATAAATAGAACAGCGATTAAGTGGGCCTTCATCACCCGCAATATCACATAACGCTTTGTGGAATTGGAATTGCAAAATATGTGCTAAGAAATAGCGCGTGTAGGGCACATTAGCGGGAACATGGTATTTAGCACCTGGGTCAAACGCATCAGCAGGTCTGTCTACCGGTGCTTTTACGCCTTGGTATTTTTCTCTTAATTCCCACCAAAGTGTATTGTATTGCTCAGGTGATACTTCACCTGCCATGACTTTCCAGCGCCACTGATCGACCATCAGGCCAAATGGAATAAAGGCAATCTTATCTAGCGCCACCTGCATTAGCATGCCTATGTCGTTAGACGCGTCTGGAATTTCGTCAATCAAACCAATTTCTTTGAGGTACTTTGGCGTGATCGACAAGGCAATGGTGTCGCCAATCGCTTCATGGAAGCCATCGTTAGCTGAACCACGGTACAATAAAGGTTGGTCTTTATAGGCACGCTGATAATAGTTGTGACCCAGTTCATGGTGAATAACATTAAACTCTTCCCCCGTTTTTTGGATACACATTTTTATACGTAAATCGTCTTTGTCGTCTAAGTCCCAGGCTGAAGCGTGACACTGTGCGTCTCGACCTTCAGGTTTTTGGAACATAGAACGCTCCCAAAACGTATCAGGCAGCGGCGCAAAGCCCAGTGAAGAAAAGAAAGACTCAGCCTGTTTCACCATTTTTATTTCATCATAGTCCTGCGCAACAAGTGATGATGTCACGTCTGGCACCGTCATCTCTTGTTCAGGCTTCACGATATCGTAAACATTGCCCCACGTTTGCGCCCACATATTGCCTAACAAGTGCGCTGGAATAGGTTGGTCTTGAGGTACTAATTCTTCACCATAATGCTCACCCAACTTAGCACGAACGTGACAGTGCAACGATTCGTAGAAAGGCGCAACTTGTCCCCACAACCTATCAAGTTCTTTCGGGAAGTCGTCGGCTGGCATATCGTATTTACCGCGCCATAGTTCGCTAACGTTTTGAAAGCCTAATTCAGCAGCGCCTTCGTTAGCCAAATTGACCTGTTGTTCATAAAGCGGCTTCATAGGCACAGACACTTCACGCCAACCTTTCCAGTACTCTAGTAAGGTGTCGGCATCGCGAACAGTCGCCATTTCACTGCTCATTTCTACCAAGCTTTTACAGGTGCCATCTTCCATGCAGTACTGACCAGAACCATACATTGCACTAAGCTCAGAACCAATTTTAGCAAGTTGCTCTGCTTTCGCAGGTTCTGACGGAGGTGGCATGGTAAGCCCGTTTTTGAGCAAATTGAGTTGACGACGGGTATTTTCATCTACTTCAACATCGTTAAATTTAGCCGCTTCTTTGGCTAATACCGCTACTTTGCTGGACAGTACTTCATTAAAATAGGCACTGACTGCGGCGGTATCAAAATTGATGTTAGTGGCGTAACTCCACTCGGCATGTGCGGCTGGCACCTGCATTTTACTAATGTCGTTTTGCGCATTAATAAGGAATTCTTGCGCATCTTGCGCGGTAGGTGCCGCTGGTGTGGTTTCAGTTTTAGTAGTAGCTTCACCGCAACCTATTAGCGTAATGCTAACTAGCGCTGCGACGATAGTGCGTTTAGTTGAAAACATAAGTTTGCTCTTGTCGTTGTTGTTTTTATGTATTGGGGAGTACATATATTTTAGCGTTATATTTTGGAGTGACTAGCACGCTTTGTAAAACAAATTTGCAACAAAAAGCGATGGCTAAATGATTTTGTGTAAAGGTGAATAGCGTAAAGCGAAAAATAAAGGCTTAGTCTGCTATCGCTATTTTTAGATTTTAGCTCATAAGCCGCCTCATAAGCTGTCTTATAACCCGGGTACATTGTGTGAAATCTTGTTTTATTTTAAGCGTGCAGAGGGTAGGCTTTGAGTCTCACCTTAATAGGCTCAATGCCATTTTTAGTTGGCTTAGTATTATAAGCCAACGGTAATCTCAGGAATTTAAATGAATGTAGAGGTTAGTTTTAGGTTTCTATCGCTCAATAAATTACAAGCTCACACGTTAGAACGAGAAGTGGCGAATTCATCTACTCGCTATGTTGAAGATAAAAATTGTTATGTGGGAATAATTCCACTTACCGAAGATATCTTTGACCCATTGATGATTTTTTTCGAGCGCCAACAAGTCGCACTTGCCAATTGCGATATTTATTTGTCGGTGCTTAGTAGTAAAGACAACAACATTGTTGATGTTCCTTCCTCGGTCAATAAAATGTTAAAGCATATAAACTGTAAGCTAGTATTTTCATACGCTTACAATCAGTAACGATGTGGAATGATAAAAATGGGTCGAGCATTCTAAGATAGTGCAGGCTCATATCTAAATGCGTATTTTTAGCAAATTTGATAAAGTCTAAGTTTTATAGCGTTAAAATTAGCGTAGTGATGACTGATAATACAAATAAGCATGCAGCAAGTACCTTTGAAGAATCTAGTAAAGGTTGTACAAACACAAGCTGCTGCCCGCCCAAAAGCCCAATAACCCGTTCGGCACCAAAGATTGGTCGCAACAGTCCTTGTCACTGCGGTAGTGAAGTTAAATTTAAGAAGTGCTGCGGTAAAAACTAACTCACCGCTTTTTCGATTGTTAATAGAGCCGAGTGTGCGACTGTGAGTAAATGGAAGGTCGAGTATAGACCTTAACGCACCACAACGCCTTCCAACTACTGGGTTCATAAGGTTTAATGATGAGATGGATTTTGTTAGGGCTATGCGTCGTTGTACTACTTGGCTTTGTTATACCAGAACCGCGAACTACTCCCGTAGATAACGCCAGTGCCGCTGATTGGAACAAAGACACTTTTTGGTATGAACCCTGGGGCACTTCAGGGGTCCACAAAGGTATCGATATCTTTGCTCAAAAGGGCACGTCGGTGCTGTCATCCACGCATCAACTTATTATCTATCAAGGTCAGAAGCCAAAAGGCGGCAATATCATACTTGCCTTAGGGCCTAAGTGGCGGCTGCATTATTATGCGCATCTTGATTCAATAGATATTGACGGCATTACACTTGTTTCCAATGGTTCAAAAATCGGTACGGTTGGTTCAACAGGCAATGCCCAAGGTAAAGCGCCTCATCTGCATTATAGTATTGTTTCGTTGTTTCCCTATTTTTGGTTGGCTGATGAATCGACTCAAGGTGCTAAGAAGGCGTATTATTTAAATCCAATATCGTACTTAAGCACGGTTGATTGATTAAAAATGGAGATATAATGAATAGTACAACCTCCTCAGATACTGGCGCTGAATATAAAAAAGAATACGAAGAAGCGTATGTGTATGCAGGTTTTGGGATTAGATTTGGCGCATCAATTATTGATACATTACTTTTATTAGCGATTACTTTTCCACTACTGCATCTAATTTATGGCAAGGGATATTGGACTGCTGAGGACTCTGTTGTAGGTTTAGTTGATGTCCTGATTAGCTACGTTCTACCGCTAATAGCCACAATATTATTTTGGGTATATAAATCGGCGACGCCAGGCAAAATGGTGCTTAACGTTAAGGTGGTTCATGCTAAAACGGGAAGTGCGCCCACAATACGCCAGTCTATAATTCGCTATATAGGATATTACGTTTCTATATTCCCCCTAGGCTTAGGCTTTTTATGGGTGTTATGGGATACCAAAAAACAAGGATGGCATGACAAAATGGCTGGAACTGTTGTTATTCGACCTAAAAATAAAGGTGTTGAACCGGTCAGTTTCGATGAAAAGTAACGTTGAATATTGGTAAGAGCGAGTCGATGGGTATAGCTTATCTACTTGCTCGGCAGCTTTCAAATTACGTATTGGTCACAAGGAAGCACGATGAAGCTTGAGCAAAAAATCCCGCCAGTTGCCGTCTTTTTACTGTCAGCCTTTTTTATGGTGGTGACGACCAAAGTCGCTCGGGGTGTAAGTGTTGAATATCAATACAAGTTTGAGACGCTAATTCTATTTCTATTGTTGGGTGTTGGAATAGCGGTTATAGGTGTCGTTTCGTTCAAAAAACACAAAACCTCGGTACATCCTATCAAAACCGAACGTGTTGTTAGTTTAGTGACTTCAGGTGTGTATCAGTACAGTAGGAACCCCATGTATGTAGGTATGTTGTTGTGTTTGGTGGGTATTGGGCTTTACACGGCCAACCCCGTTAATGTTGTCTTTATTCTGCTTTTTGTGTGGTACATGAATAAGTACCAGATAATACCCGAAGAGGCATTTCTAACGGATAAATTTGGCGCCAGCTATACAGAATATATGAAAACGGTTCGAAGATGGCTGTAAGCAAATTCGGCGTACTTATCACTCTTACCTTTTGCACCGCCTTAATAGCAGCGGCTTTTCTGAATTTATTACCTGTAGAAGTGGTATACCTTTACATTACTATCAGCACGATAACTTTTGCCATGTATGCTTTTGATAAATCGGCCGCTCGCAAAGGAAAATGGCGTGTACCAGAAACTCGTCTTCATCTTTTAAGTTTACTTGGTGGTTGGCCTGGGGCGTATCTTGCCCAACGAAAATTAAGACACAAGTCGGCTAAAGTTTCATTTAAGCGAGTTTATTGGGCTACGGTGACGCTAAATTACTTTGCGTTTATTTGGCTTTTTAGCGAACAAGGTCAACATTTCATCAATGCTATTTTGGCGTAAATAACGTGTCCTTTTCTTGTTGGCATTGAGCGGGTAAGATTAAAAGTTAACCACGGACTAAAACTAAAAAAATAAAGGAATATGTTGTGTTCAGACCGGTCATTACGATTGCAGTATTTTTACTTATTTTGGTGCCTTTACACTCGTACTCAAAAGTACGTGGAGAAACTACGTACCTAAATATTCATTCTGAAATACTCGATGAAGAGCGTGAGTTGTTCATACACTTACCCAATAATTATCACCAGCCGACTAAGTTACGTTATCCTGTACTCTATTTACTTGATGGTCAACGAAATTTCAGCCATGCAGTAGGTACATTAGACTTGCTCAATCAATCTAATATGGCGCAAGAAATGATAGTAGTTGGTATCGCAAATACCCATCGCTCAAGAGACTTTACCCCAACTTATGATGAGAATTATAACGAGTGGGGAATATCAGGTGGTGCCGACAATTTCCTAGATTTTATCGAGAAAGAGCTCGTGCCATACATTAGCGAAAACTATCGCGCCAACAACTACAAAATAATATCAGGGCATTCGTTAGGTGGGCTATTGTCGGTGTATGCCTTGCAGTCTAGACCCCATTTGTTCCAAGCCCATTTTGCCTTTAGCCCAAGCTTATGGTGGCAAGAACAGGTTATCTTTGACGATGCCGAAACCTTCTTTTCCGATACTTCTGAATTAAACAACTACTTGTATATCAATATGGGCAGCGAAGGCGGCGATATGCTGAGCGCTTACCAGCGCTACCACGAATTGCTAAACACGCATAAGCGAAAGGGATTTAGCTACAATACAGATTTAGATACCTCAGAAAGCCACAATACCACTGCGCTTGCTGGGCATTCGTTGGCTTACCAAAATCTTTACACGTCGCTGCAGCCATCAAAAGAAGTGTTAAGTGGCGGGATGCCAGCAATTAAGCAGTTTTATAAAGCACAGTCTGAAATGTACGGTTATGAAATTAAGCCCAGTTATCGCGCCATTAACAGTGTGGGATACAAAGCATTATCTGAAAAAGATTATTCATCGGCTATTACGATATTTCAAAGCAATGTCGACAGCTACCCTTATAAAGCGGATGCCTACGACAGCTTAGCCGATGGGTTTGAAGCTAGTGGAGATTTACAAAAAGCATTAGAAATGAGAGCGCTCGCGATAAAGAAAAGTACGGCTGAAAATGTTGAAAACGGCGCTTATAAAACCCGTCATGCGAATTTACTCAAAAAAATTCAGGACAAAAAGCTTTAGTACTTTCTCTTTACGCGCGTTGAACATAATTTATAAAGGAAAACGTTGTGGTAGTGATCTATGGAATTGATAAGCACTTAAACCCAATTAAAAGCCAGTTGTCTGATGTGATCCACCGTTGTATGCAATCTGTTTTGGGTATGCCGGAAGACAAACGCGCTCATCGCTTTATTCCGCTTGCCAAAGAAGACTTTTTCTATCCTGGTGGCAGAACAGATAGCTATACCGTTATTGAAATTAACGTGATGAAAGGGCGTAAGCCCGACACCCAAAAAGCACTGATTAAAGGGCTTTTTAAAGCAATCGAGTCTCAATTGGGAATTAGCACGGTAGACATTGAGATAACGATTAAAGAACAGGAAAAATACCAATGGGGTTTTCGTGGTATTACCGGTGATGAGGCGTCAGATTTAAAATACAACGTTGATGTGTAAACTAAGCCTGCGCTCATACCTACACAAAGCCACATTATGGCTAGCTGGTGCCTTATATAGTAATAAATATAAATTTTGGGTAATTTGAAGTATTACGGTTAACGCCTTAAACGATAAATACCATTTAATTTCGTAACCTTTCAATAGCAGTAAAAAGGATTGTCGATGACAACAAGAATACTAAAAACCATGTCTGGGGCAATGTTACTCACGGCACTCTTTTCACTCGCAGCATGCAGTGCAATAGTTAGTAACAACACAGGTAAACAAGCTCAATCTAGCAGTTTAATGGATTTCCTTTACCCCGATGAAGAAAGCCGGGTTAAGCACCAGCCTGAAATTCCCACGCTACAATTACCGGTAAAGGTGGGACTTGCGTTTGTTCCTTCAAGCAATTGGCGCCGAGATGGCCTGCATGGTAAAGACCAAGTCGAGCTTCTAGAAAATGTTAAGCAGTCTTTCCTTCAGTACGAGTATATCGATCGCATTGAAATCATTCCTAGTGAGTACTTAAGCGGGGGAGAAGGTTTTTCAACGTTAGAGCAAGTAGGAAGGTTATATGATGTTGATGTAATGGCGTTAGTGTCTTACGACCAAGTTACTCAGTCACTCGAAAATAACGCGGCGTTATTGTATTGGACCATTGTAGGAATGTACGTTATTCCAGGGAATGAAAACACGGTACAGACCTTTGTGGATACTGCAGTTTTCGATATCAAAAGTAAAAAGATGCTGTTCAGAGCGCCAGGTGTAAGTAAGCTTGAGAAGCGTACCACCGCTGTAGGTATTGACGATTCGTTGGCCGAAAAATCTTTAGAAGGGTTTGGTATAGCCGTTGACGATATGTCTACAAACTTAGATGCTGAACTTGCTCGATTTAAAACCAGAGTAAAAGAAGAAAAGATTGCGAAAGTAGAACATAGAGAAGGCTATAGTGGCGGTTCACTTCAGGTTTTTTGCTTACTGCTTATGGGCGTCATGTTATTTAGAAAAATGACTGTACGGTAACTCGCTGTCAAGGTGTGCAGATTGAACGTCACCAAGCAACATCTTAAAGACGCAGTAAGCGCCAATATTCTTTCATCTGAACAGTTGATCGCGTTTTTGAATCAGCAAACGAGTACCACTGCCAAGTTCGATTTCACCCATGTGTTGTATTACCTTGGTGGCTTAATTGCCATTGGCGCAATGACACTGTTTATGAACCTAGGCTGGGTATCTTTTGGCGGAATCGGTATTGTTTTCATCAGCTTATTCTATGCAGCTGTGGGAATTAAGTTAGCTAACGTTTTTAAGGTGAAAGGATTGTTTGTGCCGGTGGGCCTATGCGCTACCTTTGTTGTTGTGCTAACCCCGTTGGCGGTTATTTGTAAATTACCTAGGTATAAAGTGGCAAAAGAACGAAGCCGCTATTACCGCGAAAACACGTAAACTTTTGCCTATGGCACTGCAAACACTGTTGGACGCTAAACATCTCTAGATTAACCTGTGTTAAATGCACAAGTTGATACTCGATTAGAAACCTGTTTATAAATTAGCGGTAAATAGGCCAGCCAAAGATTTGACTGGCCTCTACGCATTTTTGCCGTTGCTTAATATTTTCTACGTTTTAACCCTGTTTCCGCCAATATTTTCGCTGAAATCTCTTCTATTGAATATTTGGTACTGTTTAAGAACGGAATTTTTTCTTTTCGATACAAGTTCTCAACTTCTCGTAATTCCATTCTACACTGCTGTAATGACGCATAGCGGCTATTCGCTTTACGCTCAGAACGAATTTGATGCAACCGTTCTGGCTGTATAGTTAAGCCAAAAAGTTTATTTTTATAGCGGCGAAGGGCTGTAGGTAACCTAAGCATGTCGCCCATGTCATCTTCGGTAAACGGGTAGTTTGCCGCTTTAATACCAAACTGCAGGGCTAAGTATAAACTGGTAGGGGTTTTACCCGAGCGCGAGACACCCACTAAAATAATGTCGGCTTCGTCGTAATCTTTCAGGTTAGAACCGTCATCGTTGGCTAAGGCATAGTTAACCGCCTCAATACGAATGTCATACGTGGTTTCATGAATGCTATGAGTACGATGTTTTTCGGGTTTTGAGGGCACACCAAGCACTTTTTCCAGCGGGGCCACGAACTGATCGAGGAAATTGTAGTTAATACCCACAGATTTTGAAATTATCTTGCGAACATCTACATTCACAATTGTATAAAAAACGAGCGGCCTTTCTCCTGTGTCTTGAAAACTTTCAGATATTTTATCCAAAACCTTGTTGGCTTCTTCCTCAGTTTCAACAAAAGGGATGGTATTGTGATTGAATTCAACAGGGAACAAAGACAGCAGGGCGTGGCCAAACACCTCTGCTGTAATGGCGGTACCATCTGAAATATAAAAAGCTGTGCGCACAACAAATCCTTAACATTGTCGTAATTTTATTACAAAAGTAATAAAGAGTTTACTTTCCGATTTCCCCCATTCTAAGATGATTTCGTCGAAAAGCTATATGGTTATTAATGATGACTTGATGTAACGCAAGTCTGCTTTACTTGGTACTCGTTAATATTAATAAGCATTAAGCGCGTTTGGATATACGCAGTCGACACGTATTTTACCAATGTTGGGCATGTGGCCCGCCATTGCTTATACCCTACTCAAAAATAAGCTGGAGGCTTCGGCAGTGAAAGAATTCGTACTTTGGTATCAAGAACTGGGCATGCATGATGTAGGTCGCGTTGGCGGCAAAAATGCATCTTTAGGCGAGATGATTTCTAACCTAGCTAACGCCGGTGTACAAGTACCGGGAGGTTTCGCCACAACTGCAGAGGCTTTTAATGAATTTCTAGAGCAAAGTGGTCTAGAAGCAAAAATTCATAACGTACTCGATACACTCGATGTTGAAGATATTAGTGCGCTTAACGAAGCCGGCAAAGATATTCGTCAATGGATCATCGAGACGCCGTTTCAACCTGCACTAGAAGACGCCATTAAAGAAGCGTTTGTAAAATTGCAGGGTGATGCAGGCGACGAAGCATCATTTGCAGTTCGTTCATCAGCTACCGCAGAAGACATGCCAGATGCGTCGTTTGCCGGTCAGCAAGAAACCTTCCTTAACGTGAAAGGTTACGAGTCTGTATTAGTAGCCATTAAACACGTATTCGCCTCGCTATTTAACGACCGTGCTATTTCGTATCGTGTTCACCAAGGTTACGACCATAAAGGTGTCGCATTGTCTGCTGGTATTCAGCGCATGGTTCGAAGCGATATTTCATCGTCGGGCGTGATGTTCACTATCGACACAGAGTCGGGCTTTGAAGACGTAGTATTTATTACGAGTTCATACGGCCTGGGTGAAATGGTTGTGCAGGGTGCGGTAAACCCAGATGAATTTTACGTACACAAACCAACCCTTGATAAAGGGCTTCCAGCCATTGTTCGCCGTAACCTAGGCAGCAAGCTAGTTAAAATGATTTACTCAGACGATGAGGCGCATGGCAAGCAAGTGTCTATCGTTGATATCGACAGCGCTGAAAGTAAAGCTTTCTCACTGAACGACGAAGAAGTGATGGAGCTGGCGAAGCAGGCGCAAATTATTGAAAAGCACTACGATCGCCCGATGGATATCGAATGGGCCAAAGATGGCGTAGATGGTAAGTTGTATATTGTTCAAGCGCGCCCTGAAACGGTTCGAAGTCGTGAAGATTCTCAAAGTATTGAGCGTTTCCAACTTAAAGGTCAAAGTAATATCGTGTGTGAAGGCCGCGCTATTGGGCATAAAATTGGTGCAGGCGTGGCGAAAGTACTTGGCTCTATTGAAGAGATGGACAAGATTCAAGCTGGCGATGTACTGGTTACCGACATGACAGACCCAGATTGGGAACCTATCATGAAAAAGGCGTCTGCCATTGTCACTAACCGAGGCGGTCGTACATGTCACGCAGCGATTATTGCTCGTGAGCTAGGCATTCCTGCAGTAGTAGGGTGTGGTAACGCCACTGACAGTATCGAGAATGGCGATAAAATTACCGTATCTTGCGCAGAAGGTGATACAGGTTATATCTATGGTGCAGAGCTAGAGTTTGACGTAGTGACCTCACGTATCGACTCTATGCCTGACTTACCACTAAAAGTAATGATGAACGTGGGTAACCCAGACCGCGCCTTTGATTTTGCGCGTTTGCCTAATGCAGGTGTTGGCCTTGCTCGCTTAGAATTCATTATTAACCGTATGATTGGTGTGCATCCTAAAGCGTTACTTAACTTCGATAGCCAGCCTGCTGAGCTTAAAGAAGAAATTGGCGATATGATTGCCGGTTACGACTCACCAACTGAATTCTACATTGAAAAATTGGTTGAAGGTATTTCTACCATTGGTGCTGCGTTCTCGCCTGAAAAAGTCATTGTTCGTATGTCTGACTTTAAGTCTAACGAATACTACAACTTAGTTGGCGGCTATCAGTACGAGCCAGATGAAGAAAACCCAATGCTCGGTTTCCGTGGTGCGAGTCGTTATATCTCGGAAGATTTCCGCGACTGTTTTGCCTTAGAGTGTGAAGCCATTAAACGGGTTCGTAACAACATGGGCTTAACCAATGTTGAGATCATGATCCCCTTCGTACGTACTCTCGAAGAAGGCCGTAAGGTTATCGAACTACTAGAAGAGCAGGGGCTTAAGAAAGGCGAAGACGGTTTACGCGTTATTATGATGTGTGAACTACCCTCTAATGCATTACTTGCCGATCAGTTTTTAGATATTTTTGATGGCTTCTCGATTGGTTCGAACGATTTAACTCAGTTAACCCTTGGGCTAGACCGCGACAGTGGCGTTATTGCTCACTTGTTTGACGAACGAGATCCCGCCGTGAAAGCCTTGCTATCAATGGCTATTCAAGCGGCTAAGAAACGTGGAAAGTACGTCGGGATTTGTGGTCAAGGCCCATCAGATCACGAAGATTTCGCTGCTTGGTTGGTAGAAGAAGGTATCGATTCAGTATCGCTTAACCCAGATACCGTCGTTGAAACTTGGTTATACCTTGCTGAAAAGCATGGCTAGCTAGAGATTTTAAATAGCGACGTTAACTAGCTTACAGGCAGTTTACACATACCGGGTAAACTGCCAAATAAGCCAATCTAGCAGAAGCGCTATTTATAAAAGCCTCAACATTAAAAAGCCGCATAGATTTTTCAATCTAAGCGGCTTTTTCTAAGCACTTTTATCACACTGTCAGCGTAACGCAGCCTTAAGCTTTTAACTGGTTTCCAATAGGTAACTGCCTAATGCGCTTGCCACACGCCGCAAAAATAGCGTTACACAAGGCTGGGGCATAAACCGGTGTGGCTGGTTCACCCACGCCTGCTGGTGGTGCATCACTGGGTATAATCTCAACGTCAATTTCTAACGGCGCATCACTCATACGCGGTACGCGGTAGTCATGAAAATTACTTTGTTGAGCACGGCCTTTATCAAAGGTAATACCCTCACTAATGGCGGCAGTAATACCAAAGACAGAGCCACCTTGTACCTGATTTTTCACGGTGTCGGTGTTTACCACAGTACCCGCATCAATGCTGGCCCACGATTTGATAATTTTGAGATCGCCTGCATCTGACACTTCTACTTCCACCACAGTAGCTACATAGGTTAAGAAGCTTCTATGGGCTGCAATACCAAGCCCTCGGCCTTTTGGTAGTGCTCGACCCCAGCCACTCATATCTGCCACTTTCTCGATGGCTTTGCGTAGGCGACCAATATCGAGTGGATAGGCATCTTTGTCGGCACCGTAGTTACCGTACTCTGCATTTTGTTCAGTTACATCGATAATACGATCGGGGCCAATGGTTTCAAGTAGGTAGTCTTTTTGATCGCGACCCGCTTTGTGTGCCGCTTCACCAATGAAGGACTGAATAGCGAATGCATGAAAGATATTAGACACCGAACGCATCCACCCTATACGCGCTTTTGCAGGTGCTTCACCACTTTCAAGTTTAATATTAGGGGTATTGATTGGGTTATCAGTAAAGCCTAGGCCAAGTTCAAAGCTAAACGGCGCGGTAGCATCTTGTTGGAAGGTAGACGCAATGGGTGAAAAAGCCGTACGGTGCAAGTAAGCATTAATACCGCCATTTTCATCTAAAGAAGCTTCAATGTGCTGAGCTGACACTGCATGGTAGAAACCATGCTGAATGTCGTCTTCACGTGTCCACTGCACGCGAATAGGCTTACCTGTTTTCATTGAAAGGTAGGCCGCTTCAGCAGAAAAGTCGGGCTTAGACTTACGCCCAAAACCACCGCCTAGCATGGTGACGTGCACGTTAATTTTCTCTTTTGGCATACCAATCATGGCACCCACGGTTTCCATATCGGCTTGAGGGTTCTGCGTGGCAGCCCACACATCAACGCGGTCTTTATAATACATTGCCGTGGCGCAAGGTGGCTCCATTGGCGCTTGCGCTAAGTGCGGCACATAATAATCGGCAACCAGTTTGTCACTTGCACTGGCGAGCACATTGGCTGCATCACCTTCTGCGCGTACCGACTTTTGTGGTTTCGATACTGTTTCTAGCAAGCTTGCTTTAAAGGCCGCAGAATTATAATCACCATTTTTACCGTCATTCCAGCTTACTGTAAGAGCACGACGTCCTTTTATGGCAGCCCAGGTATTGTTAGCAATAATGGCGATGCCGCCTTTAGGTTGAAACTGTGGTGCGCCTTTCGCCGCCGGAATTTCCACAACATCTACAACGCCATCAATGGCTTTAACTGCTTTTGCATCAAAGCTTTTTACTTTTCCGCCAACAACAGGTGGGCGAACTACCACGGCAACTAAGGCTTTTGGCTCAAGTACGTCAGCCGCAAAAGTCGCTTTGCCAGTTACAATGTCTTTTAGGTCGATATGCGCCATGGCGGTATTAATGTAACGCCACTCGCTGCGCGCTTTTAATGTAATGCGATCTAATTCTGGCGGAGTAATTTTTAATGCATCGTTTACCAGTTCTGCATAGGTAAGAGTTTTACCCGAGGTATGGGTGACCACATGTTGCACTGCACTGCATGAGTCGAAAGGCACATCCCAACGTGTGGCCGCGGCTTGCTGCATAAGGTGGCGCACGCTTGCGCCCATTTCACGAAGACGCTGCATGTTATAACGAATACTGCGTGAACCATCGGTATTTTGATCGCCGTATTTCGGATCACCTTTACCTTGGATAACCACGACTTTGTCCCACGAGGCTTCCATCTCATCGGCCACAATTTGCGCCAATGCGGTACGAATTTGTTGGCCCATTTCAGAGCGGTGACATGTAATCTCAACAACGCCATCAGGGCGAAGTGCTACAAACAAGTTAGCCATTTTGGCTGACTCAGAGGGTTTTGCTAGTACGCCTGCCATAGCGCGGGGCGCCGCTCCCATGAAGTAAGTGCCTAACACGAGTGCGCCAGCGGTAGCCGATGACTTTAAAAAGCTGCGACGAGTTAAATCAAAATACTTGCTCATGCTTCTTCTCCCGCAGACTCAGGCACATAATACTCCACACCGGCCATGGTTTTGGCCGCTGACTTTATGGCTTTGTGAATACGGGGATAAGTACCGCAGCGGCAGATATTGCCAGACATACCTTGCACAATTTCTTCATCGCTTGGGGTAGGGTTACTCGCTAATAAACTGGCCGCTTGCATCATTTGGCCGCACTGACAGTAACCGCATTGAGGTACCTTATGTTCAACCCATGCTTGTTGAACGGGATGTTCACCGTCTTTACTTAACCCTTCAATGGTCGTTATTTTGCTGCCTGAAATAGCAGAAACAGGCAGTACGCAAGAGCGCTGTGCTACGCCATTAATGTGTACTGTGCAAGCACCACATTGTGCCATGCCGCAGCCAAATTTAGGGCCAGTTAGATGTAATTCGTCACGTAAGTACCACAGTACGGGAGTGGTAGGATCGCCCGCAAATTCACGTGTTTCACCGTTAACGGTAAACGTAATCATGATCTTGTCTCCATTGTCGTAAGTGTCGATGGTCAGTCGAATATCTCACGTTGCCTGTTTGAATAAATGAAAGGTTTTTTGATTTTATAAGGTGTTATATAACGCGTCGTTGGTTTTTATACGCGTTACGAATTTAGCGTATAAAATAACATGACGATGGAGGTTATACTGAAACTTCAGATTAATGGTTTACGATGTGCGATGACAGGGGGATAAACGTGTAAATTACGTAGTAATGAGTTAGCGAAATTTACGCATTAACAATACGCGGTCTATTTTTCTAGCGCTTGACGTCATCATGTTCTGGCTTATTTTTAGCCATCCTCGTGCACGAGGCCAATCGTAGCTTAGTAATACTAAACCACCTATCACCAACAGAATCGACCCTGGCAAAAGGGTTAACACAATCCCGCCGATAAATAGAATGCCACCAAGGGTTAACCGAACAATTTTCATGATAATTTTTCCACGCAATTAAATGCTAGTTACTGAATTTTAGCTATTAACGGCAAGCCATCGAATCTAATCGCTTAGCCCTAACGTTCGAATTAAAGCAATCGAACTCAGGTAATGAAAGATAACTAAACTCATTGTGGTTCAAAATCGAATAGTTGCCAACCACAAAAGTGTAAACAAGTGTATAGCGGAGTTTTTAAAGCTCAGTTAGTTTTTAAACGAGGCCTAGCATGGCCAAAGCCCCAAAACCGATGGCGGTAACAGGTAACGACACCAATGTGCTTAGGGCAATAATACTTGCAGCCAAGCGGTGATCGCCACCTAAGTTCCTTACCATCACATAACTGGCTGCGGCTGTCGGCGCGATAGACAGCAATAATACTATGCCTAGCTCCATGCCTCTGAAACCAAAAAAATAGGCAATACCTACCAGTAAGGCGGGGTAAACAATGCACTTACTAACTGTGGCTAATGCGATGTTGTACCAGTCGCTAGAAAATGAGCGGAACTGCAGCGATGCGCCGGTACAAATAAGTGCTAAGGGAAGGGTAAGCTGGGCAAAGTATTCCCCTGTTTTTAAGGCAACCTCGGGCAACGACCATTGAAAATAAGAAAACGGTAAAGCTGCAACAATCGAAATAATAAGCGGATTTCGAGCAATACCTTTAATTTGATTCATTGGCGCCGTAAAACCCACCTGATAGAAGTTAAGTACAAATACTGACATAACATTGTACAAAATAGTAATGCAGCCCATATAAACGGATGCGGCTGCTAAACCTTCTTGTCCGTAAGTATTCGCGCAATATGCTAAGCCAATAATGCCCATATTGGCCCTAAAACCGCCTTGCACTACCACACCGCGTGCATTTTGTGGGTTCACGGTGCAATGCACCAATAGCATTAATACCGCGCACATTAATACCGAACCACTTATTCCAATAGTGATAAGGGTAAAATTAGCAGCATTAGAAAAATTCGACTGACTAATAGATAAAAAAAGCAGCGCTGGTAAGGCAACATTAAATACGAGTTTTGAACCCGACTCGATAAAGGCTTCGTTTAACCAACGGATGCGAAAAAATACCCAACCCATTAAAAGAAGGATTAAAACGGGCACTAAGGTACTGGTGATAAATGAAAGCATGGGAGTTAATCGATGAAAGCACTAAATTCAGGAGATGGGCAATACAGTACCAAACTTAAACGAGATTGCGGCATTAGTTTGAAAATATAATTTCAGTACTTTCATAGCGGGTTTTAGACATTCCAATAGCACTTGTAACTTTGCATAACTATCATTCAGTTCAGTACAAACAACAAATCCAATAGCTCAAAATGATGTCGACACTAATTCCCTAGGTCCCCAGCCCTTTGGCCCTTATTTGGAATTTCTATGAGAACGCTATATTTAAAATTTGTTGTAACGCATTTTGTTTTAAGCGCCATTATGTTTTGTGTTTGGTACTTGGTTGCAGGTATAGAGAATGCGAGGGAGATGACTTTCGTTATAAGTACATTAGCGAGCTGTATAGCAGCTAAAAATCTAATGGAAGACACTTTGAAAGAAAAGAGCTGACAACATAAGTGTTGGTTCGCGTAATGTATGCACAGCGCCTTTTGAGAAGTGTCAGGCACATGCTAAATTTCCATTTCAATCTGTTGAAGTGAGCGGCCAACGCCGCCAGCCATTAAACGAGTAATGCAGCCATCAACCAACTGTAAATCAACGGTTATCAGGCTGCCTGATGGGGGATTCATTAAATGGCCTTGTTCAATGAACAGAGTAGTTTTGTCTATACCCTCTCGATCATAGAGATAGCAAGCTAAAGGGCCAGCAGCCATACCAGTAGCAGATTCTTCGTCAATTCCATAGCGTGGGGCAAACATTCTAGCGCCAGCATGACGCCCGCGCACAGTGGCTTCACTTGAAAAAACATAGAAACCTATTAGGTCATATTGTTCGCTCATTTTTTTGATGAGATTTTGATTCGGTTGTACTCCAGCTACCGAAGCTGCATTGTGAAGGGGAACAAGTAAAAAGGCATTCCCCGTATTCACAATTGATATTGAATGAAGCGGTACGTCGCTTGAAAGATTAAGCGCAGCGCGCACTTCTTCGGTGTTTAACACATCCGTGTAGATTGGCCGTGATTGCTCCATAAATGCCATTGAACCATCAATGATTATTTCTCTGGTTCCATCTACCGTCTCTTTCGACATCCGACCATTTTGTACTAGGCCAAGCTCACTCATTCTGCTAAACGTCGCTATGGTGGCATGACCGCAATGCGCTATTTGCTGTACGGGGGTGAAAAACTCCAGCTTTATAGTGGCAACTTCTGAGTTTGAAACAAAGGCGGTTTCAGAAAGCCCCACTTTTTGCGCCACTATAAGCTTCTGCTGTGCCGTTAAGGGGTTCGCATCTAAAACTACACCGGCGGGGTTTCCACCAGAGTCACCGTCAATAAATGCATTTACTATTTCAACAGAGACTTTCATGATGAGCTCCTCTAGCAAACAATAGGACTGAATGTACTAACGTCAGACTACTAACCTCTAACACTTGAGGTTGGGCAGTTATTCCTTAAGCGCTATGAATATATCTTTATTAAGAGCCCTAATCCAATCCTTCTTGTGCCATCATGTTTTTCACCGCGTTACGGCTTAGCATGGTTTGATAGTGCGCATTTAAATGCGGCCAGTCTTGAGCTTTACTGGCATACCGACGGCTCCAGTAGGCAACCATGAACAAGTGGAAGTCGGCAGCAGTAAGTTGCTCACCTACTAGCCATGGTCCATTATTGGTGAGCACTTTTTCAAGTACGCCCCAGCAATGGGTGAGCATATCATTCGCGTTATCTTTTACTTGCTGCAAATTGCTGTCGCCGCTAACGTATTGTTCAGGGTGCGCCCAGCGGTTGGCGGCCTCTTGCAGCGTAGAAGACATCCAAAATAAGTATTGATAGTACAAGCCGCGTGCAGGAGAGTGTATATCAGGCGCTAGTCCAGATTCTGGGTACTGATCTATCACATACAGTAATATTGCGGCAGATTCATAAATAACTCGCCCTTCATGCACCAACGTAGGCACTTTACCGTTTGGGTTAATGGCTAAATATTCAGGCGATTTTTGCATGTTTTTAGCTAAGTCTATTTCTATTAACTCATAAGAAACGCCAAGCTCTTCAAAAATGGCGTGGGTAGCCATATTCGCGCCGCCTTTATCCCAATATAATGTATAAATAGTTGTGCCTTTTTTTTGCTGCTATAGCTAAAAATTGAAAACCTATTAGGTGTTTTTTTAAAGCTTATCATTTTCGCGAAATTTTCGACATGATGGCAGCGGCTAGAATGGGTATTTCCGACTTCTTAAGCCTGCAATATTAATTCTACCGTTTGGGCATGCCGTAAATAACGAACTCACCTTGTAGTAACTGCATTTGTTTTGCTGATAACGGTAATAATGAAAACATGCCTCTTTAAATAGCAAAATGACGTAGACGATGACACCGAACTTACACTAACCCTATTACTACCAGTCGGCGCTATATTTTTTATTCGCTTCAAAAGCTTCTACTTCTAACGGCGCATTATCGTAACCGTACGCTGCTAAATCAGAATAATGCTGCGTTATTATTTTATCTAAGCTGGCATTTTCTATCTGCCGCACATGCACTAATTCATGGGCTAGCGTTCCTTTCTAATTTTCGATGTATCTAAATATTCAGACATTTTAATACTCAAGGCCTTTCAAACTGTTTTACTTGCCTAAGTACCAAACAGCTAAGATTAATATTGCAAGATAAATGGCAAAGATACCATAGCTAGCCGACGTTGAAGCCGGTGAAATATTTTGAATTGTAGGCTTATCGTCATCTTCAAGTTCATCAAAATTTACTGTTTCAAAATTTAACGGGGAGCCAGAATGAATCTTTACTGCTATTGCGCCTGCACCAATAGCTAACTCTTTAAAAGCTCGCTTTTCAATCATAGTGAGACCACCTTCGGTTTTTTCCATAGGATGGATAATGACCTTAGGTCTGGGCCGTAATATTTGGTTAGTACTTAAGTGCTTAAAAGCGTGTTGTAGTAGCTTTTCGCCTACATAGAAATCAGAAAAAAGTACTCTGGGGTGTGAGAAAGGGTTTACGGCAATTTCATCCTGTTGAAGATTTTTACTCGCTTCTTTACCAATTCCCGATATTAGTTTCTGACCTTTGTCGGTCGTCTTTATGACTACAACGGGGTAATCATCAAAGGACGTGCGCTTTGCGGTATCAGTGACTTTTAATCGATGCTCCCAAATTTGCATGTACATGATCGGTGCAAATCTAGAACGTAAATTTGACAGCATCTTAATTTCCTTAGCATGGGTGGGGCAGGGTAGATTTCAATTTTTATAATAGTTTTATTCTATATCTCTACAAGTGTTTGTGTCACTGACGTTGGGAACGACAAAATATAGTTGATAACCACTAAATAGAGACTCTCTCAGCATTTGGAAATAACAGGCAAGCTCGGTCAAACACAAGAGCAGTATGTCTTTGTGATAGGGTGATATCGATGGCATTTGAACTATGATTAAATACCGTAATAATGTTGTCGGCATGTTGAATACGCGCTGCGCTTTGTTTATTAATTCGCTTACCCTGAGACGGCCACAGTCTTGCCAAGGGAGTATGAAGAATTAACACTTCATCACCAACGTCTTGCAATACATGCTCCGGATTATTTAGGCGTGGTGAGCGGAACATAAAAAAAGTAAACAGAAATATAAGCAATGCTACTAAATAGATATATTCCATGTGGGCACATTTTCCTTTGGTGAATAAATCCAGATTACCCCCTAATTCCCCCAAATTAAATACAAACTAAACAACAAAGTAGATTAGCGTACTTCGCTAATTGATCAAAACCACCAAAACGCTCCGCTAAAAGAGAAAAGTGTATTTTTCTTAATCACTATGCTATAAATTATACTATGTATTACATAGTAATAAGCTTAACCTAGCTGGAAGGTCATGACAGAAGCTTCAAATCAAAGCGCGAAGTGGGATGCGCAACTTCGAAAAGGCACCTTAGAGTTGGCCATACTTGCCGCGGTCGCGGGCGAAGAAAAATACGGGCTGGCGATACTTAATTACCTGCATGGTTTTGAAACCATGGTGATTAGTGAAGGCACGCTTTACCCATTGCTCGATAGGCTGAAGCGCGAAGGGGTACTGAATGCGAAATGGCATCAAGAGGGTGAAGTACGCCCACGAAAATATTACTCGCTTACCGAAAGTGGTCTTGAACGGTTACATATTCTGCGCGCACGCTGGAAGCGTTCGGTAGTCGATATGGAATCGCTGCTAGCAGATTCAGCTATCGGCGAAGGTAACGGTGCAGACAACGTGAAAGAAACTGGAAAAAGAAAAGGATAATGAAATGAGTGGAAGGGAACAAATTAGCAACTACCTGAAAAGCTTTAGTC
This sequence comes from Alteromonas sp. 38, assembly GCF_902506055.1. Taxonomy (NCBI): domain Bacteria; kingdom Pseudomonadati; phylum Pseudomonadota; class Gammaproteobacteria; order Alteromonadales; family Alteromonadaceae; genus Alteromonas; species Alteromonas sp. 38. Next base: position 2,214,179 of record NZ_LR733300.1, on the reverse strand, counting down.
GTTACTTGGCCTCGTTAAGTTCTGAAGATGCAGCAGAAGTCATTCAAGAAATTGAATCTCATATTTATGATGTTATCGATCAACAGGAAATGGCAGGAAAAGAAGCCAATATTGAAAGCATCTTGGCTGGGCTTGGTGCGCCAAGAGTACTGGCCGAAAATTACGTGAGTCATATTCAACAAGGTACACCCCCACCAGAAGGGTTTCGGCCTTTAACGTCGGTCACTAAAGGCCTGTCTAAAACTTTGTATTGGGGCATGTTGGCTTTTGGTTATGGTACGGGTTTGGCACTAATCGTATTGGCATTTGCAAACTTATTGCTGCCCAACGGCATTGCCTTTTGGGTAGAAGCTGAGGGAAATTCAGTTGCTATTGGCTTTTTAAGTAACCCTATATTGGCAAATAGCGACGCTACTATTACAGGCTTATGGATAACGCCGGTTGCCTTGGTAAGTGCCTACGCGATTAGCCTATTAACCTATCGCATTCTGGCTTTGCTTAAACGGTTTGCTGTTGGCTATCAGTATGCTTAAGCGCGCAGCGAAACGTATAGCGAAATCAGTCGGGCATTTTCTACTTGTTTCTTTTGTGTTGGCTATTGTTGGTGTGGGTGTCTTAATAAGCCAGCATGGCTCTATCGATATCGGAGACGCTCCATTGGCTTATAAAGTAGGCGGGGAAGGGCCCTTCATATTTTTTAACGATGAAACACAGTTAGGCTCTGATGTTACAAGCTCTGATAATTTAGGTGTTGATATTGTAGGTACTAATCTTCAAGGTACTGGCGTTGAAATTAATTACATCCGCGGAAGCCGAGAAGAAAACTTCTTCATTGAAAAACGCTACGTGCCTTTAACAGACCAAACAGCAGTGCCCCTTGAGGTATATTTTGCTTTAGAAGATGCCACGTTTACCTTCAATTTAAAGCCATTGAACACATTGAATACCAAAACGCCGTCGGTGTATGAAAGCACTGCGCCTATTTTGGCAATGTCCGACTTAGAAGGGAATTATAAAACCTTTCGTGATTTCCTTATTACCCATAACGTTATAAATGAAAACCTTGAATGGCAATTTGGTGAAGGCCATTTAGTGCTAGTGGGCGACATGGTAGACAGAGGATTTTCTACTACCCAATTGCTTTGGTTCATTTATAAGCTAGAACAAGAAGCCCAAAAAGCGGGAGGGGTGGTGCACTATATTATTGGCAATCACGAGCTTAAAAACCTTCAAGGCAATTTTAAATCGGCGGCCAATAAGTATATCCCCATTGCGGGCTTAATTGGCAAAAGCCAAGCCGATTTATTCAGCCACAATTCGTACATAGGGCGCTGGCTTGCCAGTAAAAATACCATTGAAAAAATTAATGGCCATTTGTTTGTACATGGCGGTATTCATGAAGATATCGCGAACCTTGATTTAAGTTTGCAACAGATAAACAACAGGTCTAAAGCTTATTACCGACAAATGTATTTCCCAGGCGTGGCTGACAAGGCAACTGAATCGTTAATTTCAACCGAGACTGGACTGGCGTGGTATCGAGGGTATTTCAAAGGTGACGCCAGCAATACATCTATACAGCAAACATTAGATAAATTTGATGCTCGCTCAATAACGGTGGGCCATACCTTGCAGTTTAAGGTAAATAAGCAATTTAATGGCCGCGTGTTTGCTATAGACGTGAAGCACCCCAATGATTATCGAGGAAGCTTTCCAACAAAACATTCTGAGGCTTTACTGATTGAAAAGGGTAACTTTTATCGGCTTACTGAAACTGGCGAAAGAATAGTTTTATAAGTATTTGGGAAACAGCTTTAGGGTGATTCCATTGCTTTGTTCATGGCGTTTATCGATCCCATTATGTCAGCATTAGTTATCTGTGATTGTGCTTTTTTCAAGTGAATGGGGGCAGAGTCGGAGGGATCACCACGAATAATATAACGAAATCAGTGAGATAAAAAAGAAGGGAACATTCAATTCGTTTGGTGATCAGAACAATCGCCAAACATCACTGAGACCTAATAATCATGAATGCCCTGACTATTGTGAACAAAGTCGTATCGCTTGTCAGCTTTAAGATACACAATACTCGGCAAAAAGCAGTTATTGATTGTGTTAAGAGTTTGCTCAAGTGGTACAGCTCCTTAGTAGACAAAGCCTGGGGTGGAGGTACATGAAATTAAATTCGTGGGGATCCCTCAGGGGCAGGGTACATTATTAAGGTACTTTGACTCTTATTTAACTTCGTGTTGTTTAACTTGCTTTGTTATATTTAGTTCGCCATTCCCCAGCAGTGCAGCCAACGTAGCGTTTGAAAGATTTTTGAAAGGCAGATTCAGAACTGTAGCCCACGTGTTCAGTTACTTGTAATATACTCATTCCATCGGTAAGAAGCCGTGAAGCTAAATGCATTCTCCAACTATTGATGTATTGCATTGGTGGCTGCCCAACGTAAAGATTAAAACGTTTTGCCAGGGACGAGCGAGACATAGCGCATTTGTTTGCCAGTGCGGCGAGTGTCCACTTATTAAATGGCGCTTGATGAATTAATACCAGTGCTTTTCCAATACATGGATCTTGTATCGCCGATAACCAGCTTTGTTTATCAAGGTCTGAATGACTCTCCATATGTTGCCTTAGTGCTAAAGTAAATATTAATTCAGTTAACTTTGTAACAATGCTTTTCGCTCGTTCATTCGATTTTCGCATCTCTTGTAAAGTAGAAAGTAGCAGTTGTTTCATTAACCCGTCGGTGTTGATGTGATCTTTAACCACCAACATATTAGGCAAAGTATTCAATACTGTATTTAATGGTTTAGCATTAAAGCCTATATACCCACATACCAAATATGACCGCGTGCCATCCTCACCTAATTTAACCGCAGTAAATGGCTGTTTTTTGGCGGCAGTTTGTTGATAAAAACTAGTGTCAACTGGCTGGCCTTCCCAACTATCAATGTTTGAGGTTAAGGAATGGCTAGTGCCCATTGGAAACATCACTACGTCACCAGTTTCAAGTTTTACTGGTGGAGAAGAATCACTAACTGATTTAGCCCAGCCTTCTCCACTAAGCATTATGTGAAAGGGTATAACATGTTCAACATCTGGCAACATGTACGATCCTATCGAGTTCATGGGAGGGTTAACCAATACCCATGGCTGTCCTGCTTCCACTTCAAAATAAAGTGCACCTTGAATGTGTAGACTGTTTAGCACATCAGTTAATACATCCATTTATCGCTTCCTTCGTGGGCACATACTGCTGAAAATAGTGGTTTACTGACGAGAATGGGAAGACACTAGGGATAGATTAGCCTATTTTTTGGACGATTGGATATAAATTAAGGTGAATTGGCTATTACCCTTTTGTGTTCAGGAGAACATGATTAGGCAGGTTTTTCGTTTAGTTAAATAAGTCATTGCGCTTTTACAGCGCAAAGTTAACAGGTGCTAATAGGTAAGATGCAAAAGCCGCAAAGTTATTATTCAAGGAATTATTACGACAACTAATAGGAATAAACAATGAATTTGCTTAGTTTTAAAAAGATGGACGGCAGCACTATTGAAGTAGAAAAGAGCAAAGTGATAGATGCGCTTACAGGGGAAATTATTATGCCCGATGCAGAGAGCTTTGATGAAGCACGGACGATATGGAATGGCATGATTGATAAGTTTCCCGGTTTAATTGTGCAAGTTAGCAATGAACAAGATGTGGTTAATGCGGTAAATTTTGCTCGAGTCTACGATATTTTATTAGCTATCAGGTCTGGTGGACATAATATAGCAGGGAAGGCGCTAGTGGATGGCGGGCTAGTCATCGATTTTAGTAGTATGCAAGCCGTGACTGTGGACCTTACTGAAAATACCGTTAAGGTCGCCCCTGGCGCTACCTTGGCAGATATCGACCATGTAACTCAGCAACATGGTTTGGTGGTGCCTACGGGCATAAACTCAACAACTGGAATTGCGGGGTTAACGCTAGGTGGAGGATTTGGGTGGACTACGCGTAAATTTGGCTTAACCATTGATAGTCTGATTGGTGTTTCTATGGTGACAGCAGCAGGCGACATTATAAAAGCAAATGCGCAAGAAAATGTTGATGTATTTTGGGCCGTCCGGGGCGGCGGTGGTAATTTTGGCGTGGTGACAGAGTTTGAGTTTACCCTACATCAAGCTGGGCCAGAGGTATTGGCCGGTATGGTGATTCATCCTTTCTCTGATGCTAAAAACGTACTTACGCAGTATCAAACTTTTATAAATACAGCACCAGAAGAATTAACCTGCTGGGTAGTAATGCGTAAAGCGCCGCCACTACCTTTTATCCCAGAAGAATGGCACGGTAAAGAGGTACTAATAATGGCCATGTGTTATGTAGGGGATATAAACGATGGGCAGAACGTCACAGCAGGTTTAAGAAAAATAGGCCACCCCATTGCAGAAGCGGTGGGCCCCATGCCTTTTACATCTTGGCAAGCCGCCTTCGACCCCTTGCTTACCGAAGGCGCGAGAAACTATTGGAAAAGCCTTGATTTGCAGGACGTTGATAATGATGTTGTAACAGAAATAGAAAAGGCTGTTGAGACATTACCTAGCGATGAATGTGAAATCTTTATTGCTCACCTTGGAGGCGCTATGGCGAACGTTGCGCCAGAAGGTACGCCTTGGATCAATCGACAAACCCACTTTACTGTAAATATTCATACCCGTTGGCAAAAAGCCTCAGATGACGAACTATGTCGAAATTGGGCTCGTCAACTGCATAGCAATTTAACGCCACACGCTATGAGGAGTGTTTACGTAAACTTTATTCCTGAAGGTGATGAAGACAGTATTGCACATGCTTACGGAGCTAATTTTGAAAGGTTAAAGAGAATTAAGCAGCATATCGACCCCAATAATCTATTTAGGGTCAATCAGAATATTGTTCCTTAAATAATGGCGCCGAGTACATTATAAGTTTTTAAAGTACTCGGTCCCTCTCTACGAACCCTTTCTTCGGACTTTACTTCGCTGTTTGCGTCGCTATACCCATTTCACTATTCTCATCGATTTTTCAAAAGATTTAGTCAGCTTCGTACTGCAGTACGGCCTTGGATTAACTATGATTTGTTGATTGCAAAGGCGTAAAAGGGGGATATCAATTGAACTATCGGAGTAACCTATAATTGTTTCGTATTCTTCAAGGTTATAGCGCATTTTGATGCGTTCAACTTTATTAGTTGAATAACAATGAAACTTGCTGACCATACCTCCAGCGAGCCGACTTTCTTCAGAGCAAGCGACCTCCAGCTTTGGAATACAGAGCTTTGCAATAATACGCTTAACCATCCACTCTGATGCACCACTGACAATTACTACTGTGTCATTATTTTGCGTATGTGAAATTAACTTTTCAATCGCGTTTTTATATAGGACGGTAGCGTTATTTTCCAAATACCTGTTAATAAAGCGCTTGCGTAATTTAGCTACCTTTTTAGGAGACATGCCACACGTAACTAGCCACAGAAGCACAGAGAAACCAATAAACTTTGTTTTATTCAGTATCAAAAAGGGCAGGGTGAAAGGTAGCGCGAAGAAGCATAATACAAATCGAATAGGATTGCGTTGCACCATGAACTTCATATACTCGGCGCCGGTATCTTTGTTTATTATTGTTTTGTCAAAATCAAACAATATTAAATTCACGGTGCTAAATATTTCCTTAATTTGACTACATGAGTCTTGGTAGCTATTCCACAAATAACGATATTCCACAGTTTGGACAAGTATAATTTGTGAATGTGAACATGCTCCATACCATTAAACTCAAAACTATTTACCTATAACGCCATTTTAAGCGGCACTGCCCGCTCTTGGCTGGTGCCGCTTAAAAATTTTTGTTAAGTTCTTACCTATTGATTACCATCTAATTAATAATATCATTTTCACTAAAATATGCATAAACACAGCTACTTATTGCAGCTCCAAATATTAGATATAGACCCCATGCGGATATCATCGATATAGCTTAGCTAAATTAATCACTACAGCCACCACCAGAATCTGAACCCTCATTACCCGAATATAAGTTGCTACTACCAGAACCGTCCGCAACAGGATTACCGCTATTTACTTTAGGGTTTATTGAGCGAAGGACAAGCAAAGTAATAGCAGGGCCACCTACTGGAATAAACCAATTAACAAGTAATGTAATTACTCGAGAGTAATTATTGATGAACAATGTGCTGTTGACAGCTAGAGTATTAAAAAATGCCCAAGCCAAATGAACACAAATAATTCCAGCTAATAAGTAAACCATAAGTTAGGTTTTCCCGATGGTATATAATGCCTGCAGCTGCAGCCGCGCGACGCGAGGCAGAATGCGCTTGTTAGATGTTTTCATAATTTTGCCACCAGTTTAACGGGTTGTCTTGAGCATCATAAACATTGCCATACCACCACGTAGGCTCTTTTAAGCAACTCACAAGCTTTGGCGATAGCTACTTCAATTTTTTGAAACCCTCTTTTTACTGGGATTGTCCAAACTGCAACATGCTCAAGGTTACCATCGAGGCGAGCACCAACTTTAGACAAGGCCTCATCTAGGCTTTGCAGCTTATGAACAATGCTCTCAACTTCAACTGGTTGAGTCTCGCATTCAGTACCTTCGATATATAAATCAATATGTTTGTTCATTCTTATATCTAACGCCAAGCTAAGCGGCGCAGCTCTGCTGCGTCCTTGCATGAGCGCTTTGATAAATTTTTACCCAATAATAGTAGGAGGTAAGTATATGGTAAATTCATTTATTGGCTCGACTAACACACTATAGGGATTGCTTTGCTCTTCTTCCTTAACAATATCAAGGTCAGACAAAAGTTTGAAATTAGCTGATTTTATCTTGGCGGGCTTAACCTCAAGCTCTTTGTGCCACACACGATATGTACCTAACTTTTTATCTCTTCGATAATAAAATCCTGCTAGCGGATGAGTTAGATAGACCAAGGCAGACTCAACATCGGGAAAACCCGGGAAATTTAACAAATCAGATTCAGATTGAACCAAATCAACTGAAGCTTCAGCCCAGTGGGATTCAGTTTCCATGTGATACTTTTTGTACAAGCCATTTACTTCATTAAGAGTGCAGTCAAAGCTAACTTTTCCAGCGTGCCACGGAAGATTCCAAAGGTATCTTGGCACCGCTAGCGTCCAAGAATCTAAAGTAGTACCAAGGAACCACACACAACGCTCCCCAGTTTCAGTATCGATAATGTATATTCGATAGTTTGTTTGGCCCATTGTAAATTTCGGAAACGGGAAGACTGCAGAAGTAAAGTCAACATCAATGAATGGAACTACAGATATAAGCCCCATTTCTTGGCCGTTGATTTCAACTGTGTCTAATTTAAAGCGCTCGGGAAATATACCTTGAAATCTATCAGAAGGTACTGCGTAAGTAATGATTGCGAAATGCTTCAAACCACAAAGGACATCTATTCCTTTCGGTTTAGGCCTTTCTATCAAATAGTCCGCCAGTTTCCGCGATTCTTGCACGATGCTTCCTTGAATTTAACAGTTTACTAGACCCCAAATCGGTCTGTTTAAACACACTATTATGGGTTTTTTGATTTTATCTATATTTCCAGATTACCTGCTAACCCCTCAAAACAATAAAGCCGGATGGTGTTTTTTGCTCACGAATTAAAGGTACAAAAACGGTATGTTCGGGGCTGAAGGAGTATTTGACTCATTTACTTTGTATTATGGTGTAGTAAGTTTAATTTAGCTAGAAGACCATAAAAGTACTACAAATTAAGCTCTATAAATAAAAGCGCTTAGGTAAAACAAATGACAAGTGGCATTTATGGCGAAAGGTACGCTAAAAAATATTTGTCTAACGCAGAGTGCCTAGAACGGTTATATATTCTTCGCGTATGATTGAAGCGTTCCAAAAGGGATAGGGAATCGCTATTAGCAAATAAATAAAGCAGCAAAAAATATAGCTACAATTAACTTACCTGCATCAAATTCACCCAACGCTGTCACCTGCATTATTAACAAGTGCAGCGTTAGGTAAGCCTAAGCAATAAACTTCAGCTAGCTATAAAAACAAAGATAAGCAGTAGGTGTTTCAATTTTTACATCGAAAGAAAGCTTTGCATCAATAGTAAACTCTGTTCCCGTTTTGAACGACTGCCAGTCGCTTGAACCTGGAAGTTTAACGGTCATTTCACCTTCCATTACTTTCATTACTTCGTGCTGACTGGTGTTGAAGGTGTACTCACCTGGCGCCATTACGCCTGAAGTACAGGGGCCATTTGCTGACTCAAATGCAATTGAACGAACCTTGTCATCAAAATAACTGTTTACTGTAAAAGACATATGCGCTTTCCTTTAATTGAAAATAGAAGAGCGAGCATTGTGCAATAATTAAAGCTGAATGGCTAACCTGTGATTTTCTAAGGCATTCTCATTCGCAAAATAAGCCGGCATTAAAAAGGCATCCAGTTATATAAAGTGCAAAATTAGTCATTAAAACCACATGAAATATGTGTAATTGGCTAGAGACTCTCAAGCGCTGTGGTTATACTAGCTCACAATCGCATTTCCAGAGGTTTTACAGCAATTGAGCACAATGAGTTTGCCACGTGTGGTGCCCCAGCAGAGTCTTTTAACACATTATCAGACATACCTAGAACAGCTTGCTAGTACCGCTTTTACCGGCGATGTTGAGTACAGCTATGCCAGCCGTCTTGCTGTGGCCACCGATAATTCGGTATATCAAAAACTCCCTCAAGCTGTGGTATTTCCTAAAAGCGTTGCCGATTTGCAAGTATTAGGCAAGCTGGTTAACGACCACCCGCTAGTGAAATTCTCTGCGCGTGGCGGCGGCACAGGCACTAATGGCCAAAGTTTAACCGACGGCATTGTGGTTGATATGTCGCGTTACATGAATCAAATTCTGGAAATCAATGTTGAAGAGCAATGGGTTAAAGTACAGTCAGGCGTAGTAAAGGATGCACTGAATGACGCCCTTCGCCCCCATGGATTTTTCTTTTCCCCGGATCTTTCTACTAGTAACCGCGCTACGGTAGGTGGGATGATTAGTACCGATGCCTCTGGGCAGGGCTCGTTAGTTTACGGTAAAACCAGCGATCATGTATTGGGCTTAACTTCGGTGCTGGCTAACGGTGATGTATTAAACACCACGCCAATTAGTGTGCAAGAAGCGAAAGAAATAGCCGACACAAACGCAGATAACAGTGCCTATGCGGGTATTCTGCGCCAAGTACTTGCTACTTGCGTAGATAAGCGCGATGCCATTATTGAAAAATTCCCGCGTTTAAACCGCTTTTTAACCGGTTACGATTTAGAGCACGCCTATAACGAAACCGAGCAGCTTATAGATGTAAGCCGCCTGATAACCGGCGCCGAAGGCTCGCTAGCCATGGTGGCCGAAGCTAAGCTTTCCCTAACGCCTATCGCGAAACATAAAGCCTTAGTTAATATTAAATACGATACCTTTGAATCGGCGCTTCGTCATGCTCCCGAAATGGTAAAAGCAAATGCCACGTCTGTTGAAACGGTAGACTCAAAAGTACTGAACCTAGCTAAAACCGATATTATCTGGCATTCCATTGCCAATTTAATTACCGACGTTCCGAATAAGGAAATGTTGGGCTTAAATATGGTGGAGTACAACAGTAATGATGAAGAAGAAATTCGCACCCGCATTGCCGAACTAGAAGCCAGGCTTACCGCCGCTGCTGAAACCGGCGAGGGTGGGGTAATTGGATATCAGGTTACGTTTGATAAAGCGGATATTGGTAAAATTTACGCCATGCGTAAAAAGTCAGTTGGCCTGTTGGGTAAAACCAAAGGGGTGCAAAAGCCTATTGCGTTTGCTGAAGATACCGCAGTACCACCTGAAAACTTGGCTGACTTCATCATGGAATTTAGGGCTCTGCTAGACAGCCATGGTTTAAAATACGGTATGTTTGGGCACGTTGATGCAGGTGTGTTGCACGTACGCCCAGCCCTTGATTTATGCGATGTTGAACAAGAAAAATTGATGCATCAAATATCAGATGAAGTAGTCGCGTTAGTGGCTAAATATGGCGGCTTAATGTGGGGCGAGCACGGTAAAGGTTATCGCAGCGAGTATGGTCCTGCCTTTTTCGGTGACATGTTATTTACCGAATTGCGTAAAATAAAAAGCGCATTCGATCCGCTTAATAAAATGAACCCAGGTAAGGTGTGTACGCCTTTAGATAGTACTGAAAGCTTGGTAAAGGTTAGCGATACGAAACGCGCGACATTCGATAGAACTATTCCTACTACGTTTAAAGAAGCTTTTGCGCCTGCCATGGAATGTAATGGAAATGGCTTGTGCTTTAACTACGACACCACGTCGCCCATGTGCCCATCAAGTAAAGTGACTCGCGATAGACGGCACAGCCCGAAAGGCCGTGCCGGCCTTATTCGTGAGTGGATACGCTTACTCGCGAAAGACGGGGTAGACACCAAAACACTAAGTGCCGACCAATTCGATACGTCGTGGTGGCAGCGCTTTAGTAATAGCCGAAACAAACAAGACGATTTTTCTCACGAAGTGCTAGACGCCATGAATGGTTGCTTAGCCTGTAAGTCGTGTTCAAGCCAATGCCCGGTGAAAGTAGATGTACCTGATTTTAGGTCGAAGTTTTTATCTATTTATTACCAGCGCTACATGCGCCCAATGAAAGACCACCTTGTGGGTAACATTGAACGCATGGCACCAATTATGGCTAAGTTCTCGCCAGTGGTTAATTTGTTTTTGAAACGAAAGTGGATGCAAAACGGTATCGAGAAAACCATTGGTTATGTAGACACGCCTATTCTATCTGAGCCTACGTTGGCGAACAGAGTAAAAGGGAAAGTAGCTACTTATAATCATGATGCGCTATCGAAGCTAAGTGCTGAAGAAAAACAAAAGACGGTGTTGATAGTGCAAGACCCTTTCACCAGCTACTACGATGCGAGTGTGGTTGAAGATTTTGTTGCCTTAGTGAATGCCCTTGGTTTTACACCGGTAATGTTACCGTTCAAACCGAATGGCAAACCAGAACATGTAAAAGGCTTTTTAGCTAAATTTGCGAAAACTGCAAAAAATACCGCAGGCTTTTTAAATGAAGTGGCGCAGCTAAACATTCCTATGGCAGGTGTAGATGCCTCTTTAGTACTGGTTTATCGTGATGAGTACACCAAAACCTTGGGTAAAGCCCGTGGTGATTTTCATGTGTTGGCAGTGCATGAATGGCTTGAAACGGTACCCAGTGATGTATGGCAAGCGACAAGCAAAAAGGCAGGTGTGTCAGAGACTTCAGCTCAGCCATTTGCTCTGCTAAGCCACTGCACAGAAAAAACGGCGTTGCCGGCATCTGAAAAGCAATGGCAAGGTTTGTTTGCTAAAGTTAATCAGCCAGTTGATATTGTGGCGGTAGGCTGTTGCGGCATGGCGGGAACTTATGGCCATGAAGCCGATCAAAAAGAAAAGTCGTTAGCCATTTATGGGTTAAGTTGGGAGCAAGCGGTTAAACGCTACCCACCAAATGCTATTCTTGCCAGTGGCTACTCTTGTCGAAGTCAGGTAGCCCGTATAGAGCAATTCAAGCCGAAGCATCCTTTACAAGGTTTATTGGCTTGTGTTTCATCACCCCAATAGCTATTGGCTAATATTGACCGACTATGTAAAAACTAAAAATAAAATAGATTAGAGAATAATATGACAGACAATACACCACAAAATGAAATGACCGACCAGCAGCGCAGTGAATGGGTGCGTGAGCAATTTCAAAAAGCAAACAAACACCTCGCCGCAAATGGTGTGCTTTTTGAATCAGTCGTAACAAATGAAAGCCGCTATTTGGTGCCTTACTTGGCAGTGTGGAAGATAAAAGATACTAACAATGCAATGTATTGGGTGATGAGTGGCGATTTACCCACTGACTACATTGCTGAGTCTACGGCGGCTACTGCTCGCGATGCAATCAAACATTTCGCAATGGCGTGGCAGTTGAAGGCGGCAAATTTACGCGAGTCAGACAGTGCTGATGCATCGTCGTTGGAGTATGCGGAATTATTAGAAAGTAGAGCAGAAGGCCTGCACGCCATACAAAACCAAGATGAGCTATGGCCAAGCGTTTAAGTTAACCTTTATTGATGCAATGGCTAATGTGATAGTTAATGCATTTGTGAAACATCGGGGAATGGAAAACGTTCTGCAGGGCATTGCATGCGCTGTCGTGCTACGCCACCGTCCATAAACACTTGCCCTTCGGGCTTAAAGCCTAAGCCTTGATGGTACGACACACTATCAAGGCTGCAGCTAACTGTTAAGATAGTAACTTGATGGTGGTTGGCAACCTCTATTAACGCCGCAAACAGCGTGCGGTAAATAGACATGTTTCGGTAGCCGCGTTTCACCGCAATTCTGCCAATTTCCCCACACTGAGTTAACCGCCCGGTTGCAATGGGTAAGCTGGCTTCCTCACCTTCTTCCAAAAGCAGTACATGAAAAGCGCTGGCATCGCGCTCATCAAATTCACTGTCTTGGGGTACTCGCCATTCCAAAACGAATACATCTTCCCTAATTGCTTTAAGTCGATGCTTATCCCTTGCCCAATCGACGTTCTCTATCGTATAAGCCATATCGGTGCTTTATGCTTCTATCCATTCCCAGTAACCTTTGTTTATAAGTGTAGTTAATGTTGCTAAAAACGCAAAAGAGGGGGGATCTGGCAGAATATTCGCAAAAAGAACATCGTTGTTCACTAAAAGCTGAACCCACTGTTCATCTTCCTTGCTAAAACTAAACCGTTCGCCGTTAACGTAAAAGTAGCTACCAGAACGAGAAAGCGATGTATTTTCAGCATCAGTTGCAATGACCGCACGTACACCCGGTGCAGGCGCAAACTCTACACCCGCTTCAAAACCTGCGGCTATTTGGCTATCTGTATATAAATGCTCGGGTGGATATTCAGGAAGCCCTTGTTCGCTTAACGATTCAAGCAACGCATGGGTAAAGTCATCTGAATTAATGGCCGTGATGAGCTGTTTTTTCAACGCGGCGATATCGCTGGGTTCAACCACTGCCGAAGGCATTGACAACTTTCTACCTGCATCGGTAAATCGCACGTTAATGTCGCTGGTTTCTAACATTAACGACAGGCTATCGGCGAGTTGAGCGGTTTCAGGGGCACGAAAGCCTACCGAGTAGGTTAAGCAGTCTTCCAGCGCCTTACCGTCGTGTGGCCAACCCGGCGGAATATAAAGCACATCACCAGGGTGCAGTACTTCATCAATAATTGGCTCGAAGCCTTCAATTTGACGAAGTTTAGGGTGTGGGAATACTTCTTTGTATTCTCCAGGCTTACCTACACGCCAACGGCGCTGCCCTTTTCCTTGTACTAAAAACACATCATATTGGTCGATATGTGCGCCAACACCTGCATTTTTAGTGGCAAAACTTACCATTAGGTCGTCTAAGCGCCAGTTTGGAAGAAAGCGGAAGGGTTCAAGAATATCAGCGACGTCGTGCACATACCTGTCTACACTTTGCACGAGTAGGGTCCATGCCCCTTCGCACACGGCTTCAAAATCATGAATAGGCCCTTGATGTACTTTCCATTCGCCTGTGCTATCAGTAGCGTTGCCACGGGTATTTTCAAAGCTTAGTAGTCGGCTATCTATTTCTTCTTCTTGGGCCAAGCCTGCCAAATCGTGCTCATCGATAGGATCTTCAAAATCTTGAAAAAAGCCACGTAATACTACGGGCTTTTGTTGCCAATAATGAGATAGAAAATGTTCAATATCGAATTCTTTCATTAATTAATCTCCACGCATCTATGAGGGTATTATCGTTTATTCTATAAAGGGTTACTAGCCTAGCGTGTATCAGTAAATCGGTGCTCGAAGGCGTCCAATTGACCTATTTTGCTATTAATTAAAATGGGGCAGAATTTAGCTTGGGTTTCAGCGGGTAGATGGGGAAATGTGCTAGCGCAAACGGTAACGGAATTTCCGTTGCAATGTTGTTCTAACATAGACGCCAAATTAACTGTATTACCCCACACATCGAAAATGCCGTGCTGCCTTTGGGGCATGCCAGCGGTAACAGGGCCTGCTGCCACACCAATACGAATTTGGCACGGCCAGCCTTCTTTTAATGCAAAAACTTTAAAGGTGGCGGTAACGGCAAGTGCAAACAGCACGCAGTTGTTTATGTGATGTGTATTTTCTTGCATTCTACTGTGTGAATGACTCTGCGCACTTGCCTGTGAACTATTCTGCGTATTTGGGTCGCCTTTTTGCGCACCAATTGCAGGGTGTGAAGGAGGGAACATACACAGTTCGCTAACCGCCATGTATTCATCGCCATTCGTTTTTACTGGGAACATGTTGTGCGCAGCGGCGAGCACATCTATTTGGCTGTAAAATGCATCTAAAGCCTCTATTACGTTTTGTTCTCCAAACAAGGGGGCCAACGTTTGATAACCTTTTATATCTGCAAATAACACACTGGCCGAGGTAAAGGTTTGACGCGTTAGCCCTGTTGAAAAACTATTTGAAGTGTGGCGCGAAAGCCCGTTGTGAGGGGTGTTTGAAACGCGGTTCAAAGGGCGAGTAAAAGCGCTTGTAAGCTTGGCTGCAGGAGTTGCTTTTATTAACAATTGCCGCGTATGGCGGTAGTTCACAGCAAGATGATGAAGGTGGCGACGGCTATGGGCATGTAAGGTCAGTATAAGGCCCACGCTGGCTAGGGTTAAGGTAATACTGTTGCTACGGCGAATAGCGCCCTGCCAACCTTGAAGCGAGTAGCTAAATAGGCCGTCGATAACACAGAATGTTAGGGCGAACAGTAACCCCCAGTAAAGTCGTGGACGTTGCTCATGCTGGCTAAACACTCCCACACAGCATAAGCAGCCAATCAATAAAAAGTGCTGAATGTACACGTCACCACGCCATAGGAAAGTCGCTAGCACGATATAGCTGTAATAGCTGGTTAACAGTAGTGTACGAGCATGCGATGGCAGGCCTTTGTTACAAAGGTATAGCGTGGTAAATGCACAAAGAATATGAAAGGTTAGATTCCACCACAGTGCGATATGGTGTGCGCTGTAGTGAGCATAAGCCATCAATAGCGGTGTTTGTAACAATAAGCACAGGGCAAAAAAGCGTGCAGTTGCGTGAAGTATTGCCGCTTTTGAATGAAATGTTTTGTGTGTAAGCATGCCTAAATCCCAACTATAAAAAAACGCGGACTGGCCGCGTTTTTAAGTGTATGGAAAAGGCGATGCCTTTATAACTGATCTACTAGCCTGATTGCATCACCAATGTAGCTTGCAGGTGTTAATGCTTTAAGGTCAGCTTTTGCTGCTTCTGGCATGTCTAAGTTATCAATAAACTCAGCCACGATTTCAGCGTTAACCTTTTTACCACGGGTCAACTCTTTCAATTTCTCGTAAGGCTTTTCAATACCGTAACGACGCATTACCGTTTGAATTGGCTCAGCTAGTAATTCCCAGTTGTTATCAAGTTCATTCAACAAGCTTTGCTCGTTAACTTCTAACTTGCTAATACCTTTAAGGGTAGCTTGATAAGCGATAACCGCATAACCCACACCAACCCCTAAATTACGAAGTACGGTAGAGTCGGTTAAATCACGCTGCCAGCGAGAAATAGGAAGCTTCGCAGCCAAGTGATTAAAGATAGCGTTAGCGAGGCCTAAGTTACCTTCCGAGTTTTCAAAATCGATAGGGTTAACTTTATGCGGCATGGTTGAAGAGCCAATTTCACCTGCAATGGTTTTTTGCTTAAAGTGACCTAGCGCGATATAACCCCACACATCACGATCGAAATCGATAAGAATGGTATTAAAGCGGGCTACTGCATCAAACAACTCGGCAATATAATCATGCGGTTCAATTTGCGTGGTGTATGGGTTCCACGATAAGCCTAGTGATGTGACAAACTTTTCAGACTCGCTGTGCCAGTCTACATCAGCGTAAGCAGATAAATGGGCATTGTAGTTACCTACGGCGCCATTAATTTTGCCTAAAATTTCAACCTTAGCAATTTGCGCACGTTGACGCTTCAAACGCATTGCCACGTTAGCCATTTCCTTACCCATGGTAGAAGGAGAGGCGGGTTGGCCGTGTGTACGTGCCATCATTGGAATGTGTTGGTATTCCTTGGCAAGTGCAATAAGGGCATCGATAAGTTTGTCGCAGTAAGGTAGCAACACGGTATCACGGGCTTCGGTAAGCATAAGGCCGTGAGAAAGGTTGTTAATATCTTCAGACGTACAAGCAAAGTGAATAAACTCATTTACAGCAGATAATTCGCTGTTGCTAGCCACTTGTTCTTTTAGAAAGTATTCAACCGCTTTAACATCGTGGTTGGTGGTGCGCTCAATATCTTTAATGCGCATAGCATCATCAACACTAAAGTTAGCCACAATAGAATCTAATAATGCGTTTGAGGTATCAGAAAACGCAGGAACTTCTTCAATTTTAGTGTTCGCCGATAGCATTTGCAGCCATCGTACTTCCACTTCAACACGGTATTTCAGTAAGCCGTATTCGGAAAAAATACTACGTAATTCTACGCTTTTTCCAGCATATCGACCATCGACAGGGGAAATTGCAGTTAACTGACTCAGTTCCACCTTCAGCTCCTTAACTAGTTTATCAGCCTGAGCGCCTTTACAGCGCTATTTAAAATTTGTTTTCTGCGAAACAAAATGTTCCGACGTTTACCACCCATTTGACGCCACATTACCGCGGCGCGCACGCCTGCAAGTAATATAGCTCGAACTTTGTGCTGCGTAGCCGGTTGGCCAAGATGATCCGGGTTGCCCGCTATTTGAATGCGTGGTGCTAATGGACTAATAATATCGCTGTATATACTGGCCAACGACGACACAATTTGCGGATTTTGAAAATCTACATGTGCCAATTGACGCTGCACGTGAGAAATACGCTCTGCTAGCTCTTTCATAGCGGCAGGTTTACGTGCAAGTTTTCTTTCAAGGCCAAGAATGCTGGCAATATAACGCGTCAACTCGGTGTCTTTGTTCGTTTGTTTATCTGATAACTGTGCGAATAAGGTTTTATACCCAACTTCCAGGTTGCTTAACTTGCCAAACACTTGCTGTGGATTTTCAGGATCGGTAACCAAAATACTGGAAAGACTTGCTTCTACCGCTTCGTCGTTTGCCGTGCCCTTTCTTGCAAGGCTTTGCACAAGTGCCGCAGACTGGCAAACGCCAGCCAAGGCCAAATTATTTTCTATGTCTGTATCTAACATTAACGAATATAGCTCTCAATAATTCCGCCGCCCAAACACACTTCATCTAGGTAGAAAACGGCAGATTGACCAGGTGTAACCGCTTTTTGCGGCTCATCAAAAATGACTTCAATCATATCATCATTGATTGGCGCGAGTGCGCAGGGAATATCAGTTTGACGGTAGCGGGTTTTTACCACAGCTCGCATAGGTTCTGTAATAGCCGTGCGGTCTACCCAATGCAGTTGTTTTGCCACCAAGCCTTTAGAGTATAGGCGAGGGTGGTCGGCACCTTGGCCTACAATTAATACATTGCGTGCTACGTCTTTATCTACCACATACCAAGGTTCTTCACCGTATTTTGCGTGGCCACCAATGTGCAGGCCTTTGCGTTGACCGAGGGTGTGATACATCAAGCCTTCGTGTTTACCAATTTCTTCCCCTTCCGCAGTTTCAATAATACCGGGTTGGGCAGGTAAATAGCGGCCTAAAAAGTCCTTAAATTTACGTTCGCCGATAAAACAGATGCCGGTGGAATCTTTTTTGTCGTGGGTGATTAGCCCTTGTTCTTCAGCAATTTTACGTACCAGAGGCTTTTCAATATCGCCTACAGGGAACAAGGTTTTCGCTACGTGTTCTTCACCTAGGGTATAGAGGAAGTAGCTTTGATCTTTATTTTCATCCAACCCGCGCAATAGCTGCCACTTGCCACCTTGATGGCGGCGGCGCACGTAATGACCGGTTGCAATATAGTCTGCACCTAAGTCTTCGGCGGCAAATTCAAGGAACGCTTTAAACTTAATTTCCTTGTTGCACATTATATCGGGGTTAGGCGTTCTGCCTGCTTTGTATTCTTCTAGGAAATACTCAAATACGTTATCCCAGTATTCAGCGGCAAAATTGATGGTGTGAAGCTCAATGCCTAATTTGTCAGCGACGGCTTGTGCATCTTTTAAATCTTCGGCGGCTAAGCAATATTCATCATTATCATCTTCTTCCCAGTTCTTCATGAACAAGCCTTCTACCTGATAGCCTTGCTGTAATAGCAAGTAGGCAGAAACGGAAGAGTCGACGCCGCCGGACATTCCGACGATCACTTTTTTGCTCGCGTTTGATTCAATATCAGTCACAACGTAGATAACACTCATTTAGGTTGATTTCAGGGTGGCGGATTTTACCAGATAAAGCACACCAATTCACATAATAAAGCGATTGTGTTCAATCGTTTTACTTTCTCGACAAATTTTATTGTCGGGATGCGTAAATTGGTCGTTTAAATGCGTATTTCAAGCGCCGAATTTCAATATTCAATAAATCAAAAAGCTATAACTAATAATGAACGTAATCACAGTTAGGTTTCATCATTACAGTGACGTATTAAAAAAAGAAACACACTATTGAGTATTTGAAGAAATCGGCATTACTATAACGCTGATGTTAGAAACACACGTATTTGCCATTATCGATGCCATCAATGGTCCAGTTGCCCACGCGATAGCGCACCAAACGTAATGTAGGAAAGCCAATGTGGGCGGTCATGCGTCTAACTTGGCGGTTCCTGCCTTCACTGATTGTGATAGACAACCAGCTAGTAGGAATAGCTTGACGAAAACGAACTGGCGGGATCCTGTCCCATAGTTCAGGTGGGTCTATAGCCACAACTTTTGCGGGTTTGGTCATACCGTCTTTAAGCTCAACGCCGTTCCGTAAGGCGTCTAGCGCGGCCTCGTTAGGAATACCTTCAACTTGTACCCAATAAGTTTTGCTGGTCTTGGCTTCGGGGTGCGCCAGTTTATGTTGTAGTTTTCCGTCGTTAGTCAGCACCAATAACCCTTCGGAATCTCTGTCTAATCGACCGGCAGCATATACCCCAGGTATATCAATATAGTCTTTGAGGGTTTCTCGGCCGTCCGCATCGGTAAATTGAGACAGTACTTGAAATGGTTTGTTGAATAATACGATTTTGCTTTCGTTTGCCATGGTGTGAATAATTACTCTTATTCGAGGGATACTTTCTATTGCAAAAGCCTATCACAATGCGCGAAAAACTGCCCAAATAAGACACGGCTAAAACCAAAAAGGGCATAAAAATATGTGGGAAATTCGGTGAAATTCAGGCAAGTCGTCGGTTAAGACAATGGTATGACTTGTAACTAAAAGTTTCGACCTTATACTAATGTTCGCAGTTATAAAAATAACAGACTGCCCATTCGTGTTGAGTGCATGAAGGTTGCGTTAATCTCAGCACGAGGACGAAAACAACAAGTGGTTCTGTTGTTAAGTGCAACAGAACATAAAACATCAATTACGTATCGTAGTGACCGAAGGCTTTCCACATGCTTTGTGTTAGTGCGACTAATGGACTAAAACGGTAGTACGCTACCGACAACATTGAGGTACATAATGACCAAGTCTAAGATCATCTATACTAAAACAGATGAAGCGCCAATGCTGGCGACGTACTCGTTGCTTCCTATTATTAAGAAGTTTGCTAGTGCTGCTGATGTTGAAGTAGAGCTAAGCGATATCTCTCTTGCAGCCCGTGTTTTGGCTACTTTCCCCGAGTTTCTTTCTGAAGAGCAACGTGTGAATGATACGTTATCTGAACTTGGTGCGATGACGCAAGATCCTGAAGCTAACATCATTAAGCTACCAAATGTAAGTGCGTCTATTCCTCAGTTACGCGCCACTATCGCTGAACTTAACGAAAAAGGCTTTAACGTACCGGCTTTCCCAGATTCGCCTAAAACTGACGAAGAGCAAGATATTCGTGAGCGTTACGGCAAGGTATTAGGTAGTGCAGTAAACCCTGTATTACGTGAAGGTAACTCAGATCGCCGTGCACCTACTGCAGTAAAGAACTTTGCTCGTAAGCATCCGCATTCAATGGGTGAGTGGTCACAAGCATCTCGCACTCACGTAGCGCACATGCGTGGCGGCGACTTCTACTCAGGTGAAAAATCAGTAACCGTAGAAAAAGAAGGCTATGTTAGCATTGAGTTCACCGGAAAAGACGGTAGCAAGAAAACCCTTAAGCCTAAGGTGAATTTACTTGCTGGTGAAGTTATCGATGCAATGTACATGAGCAAAAAAGCCTTGTGTGAATTCTTCGAAGAACAAATTGAAGATGCGAAAAATACAGGCGTTTTATTCTCTCTACACGTTAAAGCTACGATGATGAAGGTGTCTCACCCCATCGTGTTTGGTCACTGCGTTAAAGTTTTCTACAAAGACTTGTTCGAAAAATGGGGCGACCTTTTTGAAGAGCTAGGCGTAAACGCTAATAACGGCCTTGGTAGCGTTTACGATAAAATTGCTAGCCTTCCTGAATCTCAGCGTTCTGAAATTCAAAAAGACATCAATGCTTGTTATGCCGACCGTCCACCTATCGCAATGGTGAACTCAGACAAAGGTATTTCTAACCTACACGTACCAAGTGACGTCATTGTAGATGCTTCTATGCCAGCAATGATCCGTAACTCTGGTCAAATGTGGGGACCGGATGGGAAGTCGCACGATACTAAAGCGGTTATTCCTGAAAGCACGTACGCCACTATTTACCAGGAAGTGATTAACTTCTGTAAAACTCACGGTGCATTCGATCCAACTACAATGGGTACAGTACCAAACGTTGGTTTGATGGCGCAGAAGGCTGAAGAATACGGTTCACACGATAAAACGTTTGAAATGGAAGCTGACGGTACAGTACAAGTTGTCGATCAAGACGGTAACGTATTGATGGAGCATGCTGTTGAAGAGGGTGATATCTGGCGTATGTGTCAGGTGAAAGATGCACCTATTCAAGACTGGGTTAAGCTAGCGGTTACCCGTGCACGCCAATCTGGTATGCCTGCTGTATTTTGGTTAGATGATGAGCGTGCTCACGATGCACAGCTAATCACTAAAGTAGAAACTTACTTGAAAGACCACGATACGTCTGGTTTAGACATTTCAATTATGGCACCTGTTCGCGCTATCCGTTTCAGTATGGAACGTGCTATTCGCGGCCTAGATACTATTTCAGTAACCGGTAACGTACTGCGTGACTACCTCACTGACTTGTTCCCCATTCTTGAGCTTGGCACCAGTGCTAAAATGCTTTCAATTGTGCCGCTAATGGCAGGCGGCGGTTTGTATGAAACTGGCGCTGGTGGTAGTGCACCTAAGCATGTTCAACAGTTCGTTGAAGAAGGTCACCTTCGTTGGGATTCACTGGGTGAGTTCTTAGCGTTAGCGGTTTCACTTGAAGACGTGGCTATTAAGCACGACAACAAGAAAGCGAAAATAATCGCTACTGCGTTAGACAAAGCAACTGAAAATTTGCTTAACAATGGCAAGTCTCCAATGCGTAAAGCAGGCCAATTAGATAACCGTGGTAGCCACGTTTATCTTGGTTTGTACTGGGCTGAAGAAGTGGCTAACCAAACTGAAGACGCTGACTTAGCGGCGCAGTTTAAAGCGGTATATGATGAACTATCGGCTAAAATCGATACTATCATTACTGAGATTGATGAATCTCAAGGTAAGCCTCAAGATATCGGCGGATACTACTACCCTGATTCAGAGAAACTAGAAGCGACTATGTCACCTAGTGAAACTTTGAAAGCGATTCTTAACGCTTAATAAAACTAATTAGGTTACTAATTTTTTAGTAACTTATATTTAAAAGCGCCCCTGGTTAAATAGTCAGGGGCGCTTTTTTTATATTGATTGAAAATAAAAAAATTAATGGTAAAAATTTATAAACATTTACTCAGCTTTATGCTAATTAATTTCGGTTTTTTACTGGTTAGTGCAATTTAATCTAACAATATGGGTAAGCAGAAAGGTAAATTATCTGAAGTAAGCTCAGAATATTTAAAAATAAGTAATAAATAAAAGAAGCGTTGCGAGGAAATAAATAAAATTTAATAAAAAGAGTAGGCCAGACATCTCTATGAGAGTGAACGATAGTCGACTCCCTAAGAAAAAACCCACTGCCGCCTAAGGAGGCAGCAACAGGTTTCTGTAGAATTTGTTCGGTGTTACTTAACGCTCTGGTTCTTCTTTAAAGCCTATGTTTTCGGCGTGTAGGCCTTTAGGGCCCTGTTGCACGTCATACGTGACTTCTTGACCAGCTTTAAGTGAGCGATATCCTTCCATTTGGATAGTTGAGTAGTGTGCAAAAATATCTTCGCCACCATCTTCAGGTACAATAAAACCAAATCCTTTCGCGTTGTTAAACCATTTAACTTTGCCAATCGCCATACTTCGACTTCCTCTTAATCCTTGAACTAACACGATTATGCCCCCACAATATAATTGAAGGCAGTGTGACGTGTCTTGTAAACAACAACGTCACCCCTAAAATGTAGATTTTTTAACCATATTATGTCAAGAGCAAATGTGAATTAATTTTATCCTAAAGTTAGTGAGACATCTGCCAACAAAGCACTATTATTAATTATGAGTAGAGACAACGCCATTAGCATCGAAAGGGAAAAACTCAAAGACGCGCAGCGCCAAAAACCGCAGCCGCCGCCAATGTATAAAGTGTTGTTGAACAACGACGATTACACGCCAATGGATTTTGTAATTGAAGTGCTCATGCAATTTTTCAATATGGATGCTGAGAAAGCTCATCAAATTATGCTAACAGTACACTACCAAGGTAAGGCGGTTTGTGGCATTTTTACTGCTGAGATAGCAGAAACCAAGGTGATGCAGGTGAATCAGTATGCGCGTAAGCACAGTCATCCGCTTATGTGTACTATGGAACAGGCGTAAGTCAATTTGTAGAGGGCGAGCGATATGTTAAATAAAGAATTAGAACAGACGTTGAACGATGCGTTTGTATTTGCCAGAGAACACCGCCATGAGTTTATGACGGTCGAGCATTTATTGCTGGCGCTACTTGATAACTCGGCAGCCCGTGAAGCACTGCATGCCTGCGGTGCGGATATTGAAGCAATTAAAAGCGAGTTGATCTCTTTCGTTAAAGACACCACCCCGTTGATTCTTGACGAGCAAATGAACGAACGAGAAACACAGCCTACTTTAGGTTTTCAGCGCGTGCTCCAACGTGCAGTCTTCCATGTGCAATCATCTGGCAAAGAAGAAGTAACGGGTGCCAATGTACTCGTGGCTATTTTCAGTGAGCAAGAGTCTCAAGCCGTATTCATTCTTAAAAAGTCTGATGTAACCCGCTTAGATATCGTTAATTTCATTAGTCACGGTGTGAGTAAAGCCGAAGATGACGCACCGATTAATTCAGATTCTGGTGAAGAAGGTGATGGTGCGGAAGAAAGTGGGTCGGCATTAAGTAAATACGCTACCGATTTAAATCGCCATGCCAAAGAAGGTAAGGTAGACCCATTAATAGGGCGCGACACTGAAGTAGAACGCACCATTCAGATTTTATGTCGTCGCAGAAAGAACAACCCGCTACTAGTGGGTGAAGCTGGTGTAGGTAAAACCGCTATTGCTGAAGGGTTGGCCTATCGAATTGTAAACGAAGACGTGCCTGAAGTTATCAGCAACAGTACCGTTTATTCCCTAGATTTAGGTGGCTTGCTAGCGGGTACTAAATATCGTGGTGATTTTGAGAAACGCTTAAAAGCGATATTGAAAGAATTGTCGAAAGACGAAGACGCCATTCTGTTTATTGATGAAATTCATACCATCATTGGTGCTGGTGCAGCATCTGGCGGTGTTATGGATGCGTCGAACTTGCTAAAGCCTAAGCTTTCAAGCGGTGAACTTCGTTGTATTGGCTCAACAACTTATCAGGAATACCAAGGTATTTTTGAAAAAGACAGAGCCTTGGCCCGTCGTTTCCAAAAAGTGGATGTAACTGAGCCAAGCGTAAGTGATACCACCAAAATTCTACTTGGCCTTAAAAGCCGATATGAAGATCATCACAACGTTCGCTATACACAAAAAGCGATTCAGGCTGCCGCCGAGCTATCGGCTAAGTACATTAACGAACGCCACTTGCCTGATAAGGCCATTGACGTAATGGATGAAGCCGGTGCAAGCCAGCGCTTGTTGCCACAATCGAAGCGTAAGAAAACGATTGGGGTAGGGGATATTGAGCAGATTATTGCGAAAATGGCCCGAATTCCTGAAAAGTCTGTGTCAGCGTCTGACAAAGAAGTACTTAAGAACCTTGGCCGCAACCTTAAAATGATGGTGTTTGGCCAAGACAAAGCCATAGAGACCCTTAACGATGCTATTTTACTGTCGCGTTCTGGTTTAGGTGCAGAAGAAAAGCCAATTGGTAGTTTCTTGTTTGCAGGGCCTACCGGTGTGGGTAAAACCGAAGTCACGCAGCAACTTGCTAAAATAATGGGCGTTGAGTTGGTTCGATTCGATATGTCTGAGTACATGGAACGCCACGCGGTAAGCCGTTTGATTGGTGCGCCTCCTGGTTATGTGGGTTTTGAGCAAGGTGGATTGTTAACCGATGCGGTTATTAAAAATCCATACTCAGTGGTACTGCTAGATGAAATCGAGAAAGCGCACAGTGATATCTACAACATTTTGTTGCAGGTCATGGATCACGGTACGCTTACCGATAATAATGGTCGTAAAGTAGACTTCAGAAATGTGGTATTGGTAATGACTACCAATGCGGGTGTACAGGAAACCGTGCGCAAGTCTATTGGCTTTAAACAGCAAGATCATAGCCACGATGCGCTATCTGAAATCAATAAGGTGTTTAGCCCTGAATTCAGAAACCGCTTAGACGGTATTATCTGGTTTAATCACCTTGATGCTGAGGTTATCTTGCAGGTTGTCGATAAGTTTATTATCGAGCTTCAGGCGCAGCTGGACGTTAAAGGTGTATCTTTAGAGGTTACCCCTGCAGCTAGAGCTTATTTAGCCGAGAAGGGCTATGACAAGGCCATGGGTGCCCGTCCTATGTCTCGCTTAATTAAAGAAGAGATTAAGAAAGAGCTTGCGAATGAATTGCTGTTCGGTGAATTAACGAAAGGCGGCGACGTTAAAGTAGATTTGAACGACGATAAGTTGGAGTTTGAATATTCAGGCGTTGATGCGGTTAAAGAAGAAACAGAGTCTAGCTAACACCTAATGAACTCGTTGTACTAGACGTTTAATGTCGAATAAAAAATGCTGCGCCTGAAAAGGGTGTGGCATTTTTTTTTTTTTTGTGAAATGGAAGCTTTGAACATTTAAGCGTTGAGCCCTTAACGCGATAAATTTGAGACTGCTAGGCAGGTTTATTACCTGTTGATGCAAAGTACCAAATTCTAAGCGCTAACCCCAAATGCAAACCCAAACACTTTAATGCTAATCCCCAAGCGTAAGGGTATTGCTAAAATGCCTTCGCGGGGCTTAACCCGCCACATACAAAAAAGCCCAATGATCTACATTGGGCTTTTTTTTGGAATGCGTTGACCGCTTAATGGCTCATTATCTGGCGCGATAAATGATACGACCTTTTGTTAGGTCATAAGGAGTCATCTCAACAGTGACCTTATCGCCAGTAAGAATTCGGATATAGTTTTTACGCATCTTACCAGAAATGTGTGCTGTCACTACGTGACCATTTTCTAGTTCAACACGGAACATAGTATTAGGTAGGGTGTCTTGAACCGTACCTTCCATTTCAATACAATCTTCTTTTGCCATGTAAAGCAGTTACCTCAGTAATTCAAATTTTTTGCCGCGCAGACATTAACCAATCTTGCCTTGCGTGTAAAGCGATTAAGCAGGTTTTTTATCAAAACGCTGCCATTTGTTGCCAGAAAATTGCTCATAAGGGAAAAATTTGTGCTTATAAGACATTTTTTGGCATTCTTCTACGTAATATCCCAAGTAGACAAAATCTCGTTCTTGTCGTTTTGCCTGCTCGATTTGCATCATGATCATCCATGTCCCGAGAGACGATGAGTGATAATCAGGATCGTAAAAAGTATAAAGTGCCGATAAAGCCTGATGCTCTTCACCATTATCGATGGTGTCTGTTACTGCCACAGCAATTAACGTATCGCCATCATAGGCCTCAATAAATTGTGGGCGTTTCCATTCGCATAGAATAAAGTTTTCAAACTGTTCTCTAGAAGGCGGGTACATGCTGCCATCGGTGTGTCGGGCACAAATATATTTCTCGTACAACGGATAATATAAATGATTGGCGCTCTGGGCACGGGTTACCACAAAATGTTGGTTGCGATTGAGAATGCGCTTTTGACTTTTAGAAGGCCGAAAAGTGACAACCGGTATTCTCACTGATTCACAGGCATGACAGTCTGGGCAGTGTGGGCGATAAATTTGCTCGCCACTGCGCCTAAATCCTACTTGAATAAGTTGACCATAACGCCACGCGAGCTGGTTATCTGATTCCGCGTAAACCAGTAATTGTTCTTGTTGATTGGGCAAATAGCTACAATCAAAAGATTGCGTAATTCCAAATCTCACGGTGTAATAACCTGCGGATGCCACTGATGCATGTAGTCGGTAGTTAGAGAGCCTTCATCGGTTAGAGTGTGGTTGCTACTTTGCAGTTTTTCAATAAATTCGTCACGGAAAATCGTTTTTGCACCTAATGAGCCAAGATGATCCGTTGGCAGTTGACAATCAATGAATGCCATCTTGTTACGTTTCATGTGCTCAACTAATGCGAGCATAGCTAATTTGGAGGTGTTGCTTTGCTTGTGAAACATAGATTCACCGCAATACACTTTCCCTACACCAACCCCGTATAAGCCCCCTACAAGTGCATCACCGTCCCACACTTCGACTGAATGAGCTAAACCAAGCTGATGCAAATAACTGTAAGCTTTTTGCATATCTTCAGTTATCCAGGTGTCTTGACTGGGCGCCTGTGAATTCGGATTTTTACGAGGAATATTGGCACAGGCATTAATCACAGAATCGAATGCGCTATTCAGCGTAACCTTGTAGCGCTTTTGTCGAACCAGTTTGCGTAAACTTTTCGAACACACGAAATCATCTAATTCGATAATAGAGCGTGGATTGGGTGACCACCACAACAAGGGTTCGTCATCACTAAACCAAGGGAATATTCCGCTAGAATAGGCCGAAAAAAGACGCTGGGCGCTAAGATCTGCGCCAAAGGCTAGTAGGCCGTTTGGATCATCAAGTGCTTCAGATACAGGGGGAAAGGGTGTATCAATGTCTAAATAGGGCAGCGCTATCATAAACGGAAAGACTTCAAGCCCTGAAAATATCAGAGCTTGAAACCAAACAAGGCTTAGCCTTGCTCAGGCATAAAGCCATCTAGGTATTTTTCTGCATCTAACGCGGCCATACAGCCCGTTCCTGCGGACGTTATTGCTTGACGGTAAATATGATCGCTCACATCACCGGCGGCAAATACACCTTCAACACTTGTTTGAGTCGCGTTGCCGTGCAGGCCGCTGTTGACCACTATGTAGCCGTCTTTCATTTCAAGCTGTTCAGCAAAAATGTCAGTGTTAGGCTTGTGGCCGATAGCTACGAAAAGACCCATTACATCAAGTTCTTCGGTTGCTTCGCCATCGGTCTCTTTAATGCGAATTTTCGTCACACCCATTTCGTCACCCATAACTTCATCAAGGGTACGGTCTAGGTGTAATACCACATTGCCATTTTCCGCTTTGTCACGAAGGCGCTGTTCAAGAATCTTTTCACTACGGAAGGTATCGCGGCGATGCACAACATGAACTTCAGATGCAATATTAGATAAATACAAGGCTTCTTCAACGGCCGTATTACCACCGCCAATTACCGCTACTTTTTGATTACGATAGAAAAAGCCGTCACAGGTAGCACAGGCAGAAACCCCTTTACCCATAAACGCTTGTTCAGATTCCATACCGAGATATTTGGCAGATGCACCAGTAGCAATAATTAATGCGTCACATGTGTACGTACCACTGTCACCGTAAAGGGTGAAAGGACGCTTGGTTAAATCTGTTTTGTTAATATGGTCGAAGATAATTTCAGTATCGAACTTCTCTGCATGCTTTTGCATACGAACCATAAGGTCTGGACCTGTAAGCCCTTCAGGATCGCCTGGCCAGTTTTCTACTTCTGTGGTCGTAGTAAGCTGTCCGCCTTGCTGGATCCCCGTTAAAAGCACAGGTTCTAGGTTTGCTCTAGCTGCATACACTGCCGCTGAGTAGCCTGCTGGGCCCGATCCTAAAATAAGTAGGCGAACATGTCTGTTATCTGCCATTTGTATCTCCAACTAATGCCCATTTACCGGGCTGAATTCTGCTATAATTTTGAAACGAAGCTTGTCCACTGTCTGTTGCTGTAGCCAACTGCCGCTCTAGGTAGCTAGGTAAGGCCTGCACCTTGCTTTTTCAACTGCTAATTGCTCAATACCATCGAAAAACACGATGCCTTAATAAAATAGCATTGAAAGAAGGGCATTATGATGCCTTCATGATGATGAAAAGTCACCCATCTGATGTTCTAGGCTATAATTAATTATCTAATTAAGGCTATTTTTAAATTATTTATAATGAAAAGCGGCGTTATTGAGACGAACTTACGTTGAATTAGGCGAAATTCATATTACAATTCATGTTGTAGCGATAGTTTAATATTGTGCTTTAGAAATCATGTTTAGGCACCATATTAACGCTGAGCGTTGGGGTTATATTTAAGTGTTTGTGTTATCACTGAGCTTTTTTGCAAAAACAGCGTTTAAATAACTATGGCGTTTATACTTGCGATAATCACGAGCCAATCTGGCGTTAAAGCGGCGCTAACTGGCTATTGAAATGCAACGAACAGGCATCCATAGTGCGCTACTTACTGAAGTGAAATGAGGTGGTTTATGTCACAGTCTGTGATAACAATGCTAAAAGATGGCCAGCACTACATGAAAACCTGGCCCGTCAAAAAAGAACTGTATGCTTACTTCCCCGAATGTAGGGTGGTTGCCGCCACGCGTTTTGCTATAAAGACCATGCCGCCTGCGGCGATACTCTCGTGCGCATTGTTACTTCAGAACATGGGCACAGACTATATTCCACAAACTATCACCATAGGTGCATTCTTTCTCAGTATTCCACTTCAGGGGTTATTGTGGTTGGGTCATCGTTCAAACCAATACTTACCACCGCAATTAAAAAGCTGGTATCAAGATATCCACAGTAAGATGCGCTCTGAAGGTTGTAATGTATCGTCGGTTAAATCGAAACCTAAATATAAAGAATTGGCAGCGTTACTCAAAACCGCTTTTAATGATTTAGATAACGTATTTACTAAACATTGGTTCCGCTAAACCCAATTGGGCGCTGCTGTGCCTAGGCACGTATGCTCGCTAGCGAATTAACTAACCGACTAACCAACTAGATAGCTAACTTCTCTTCTACAAGCTCGCCATTGCATTTTCGGCACTTATACTGCGCTCCTTTTAAAATTTTATTGTGTCGTCTTATGGTCAGTTGGTGCGTACTGCAAAGGCAGGCATAGTTGAACTGCTTCCCAATCACTCCTTTTACATCAAAACTGTGGGTAGCGTTAGCCGGGCGCTGAAACACATCAATCATAATGGCTTGCCATTCCACACCGTGGGGCTTTACCTTTTTGAATAATTGCCAAGTCAGTAAATGGCTCACTTCATGGGGAATAACATCTTCTATGAATGCGTGTTCATTCTGTTTGAATAGTTCGGGATGTAAGTTAATGCGATTTTGTTGTAGGTACGCAGTGCCTGCATTCTTACCAGAGCGTCTAAAGCTAAGCGCAGGGCGGGGGAATGTACGCTTAAAATATTCATCAGCGCATTGATAGCAGCCTTCTACAGCATCAGCAATATGCTGACGCTGTAGAGAGGTTAAATCGCGACTTGCTATGGTAGTACCTTACCTAGGTTATTAATTACTCTACTTGGCACTGCAAGCAAAGAATATAGGTACCCATAGGGTCGTTCAGTTCGTTGAAAATATCGAACTCGCTTAATACACGTTTAAATTCGTTAATCAGCGCAGAGTCTGAGTTAGCAAACTGCCACTTTCCAACAAACGTAAAGGCTTGACCGAAGAACTCTTTCCAAAACAGCTCTTGTGCTGAAAGTGTACGTTGAACATAGAAAGTATCGTAGTTTTCTAGTGCAGCGAATTCTGCCGCTGCATTAACCGCGTCTTCTAATGTGCCCAGTTCATCAACTAGCCCAAGTTCTAAGGCATCTGTACCAATCCATACACGCCCTTGTGCAACGTCATCTACTTCATCTACCGTCATATCTCGGGCGTTCGATACCAAAGATAAGAAATTACCGTAGCTGGTTTCAACGTTGCGTTGCAAAATTTGGCCAAATTCTGGCGCAAGTGGGCGTACCGCTGAGAACCCAGCTAGCTCATTCGAGCCAACGCCGTCACTATGAATACCTAAATAATCAAGAGAGTTTTCGTATGTCATAAACATGCCGAATACGCCGATAGAGCCAGTAATAGTGCTTGGGCTGGCAAAAATGCGATCGGCGTTAGCTGCAATCCAATAACCGCCTGATGCAGCATATGTGCTCATAGAAACCACCACCGGTTTACCTGCGTTTTTCAACTCAAGTACTTCTTGGCGAATAATCTCTGAACCTAACGTACTGCCCCCTGGTGAATCTATTTGCAGTACTACTGCTTTCACGTTTTCATCTAACCGTGCTTTGCGTAGTAAACGTGCAGTACTATCGCCGCCAATGGTGCCCGCTTTTTGATTGCCATTTAAAATAGTGCCCTTCGCTACCACAATTGCCACCTTGTCGATGTCACTGTTGATAGACGGTAGGGGAGGGTTAATCACTTTTAAGTAGGTGTTAAAGTTAGTCACGTTAACACCGTGATTGTCTTCGTTCTCGCCTACTAGGCCGGTAAGTTCTACGCGAACCTCTTCACGGGTTTTTAGTGCATCTACCCAATTATTTTGTAATGCGTAATTTGCAAAATCCCCACCAGCTTGTTCAAACTTAGCCAGTAAGCCTTCCAAGGTTTCATCAAAGTTTGAAAGAGGGATACCACGGGCAACCGCAACGTCTTCTTTATATTGCTGCCAGTAACCGTCTAACCATTTACGCTCAGCTTCTTTGGCCGCCTCAGACATATCGTTACGAATAAGCGGTTCTACTGCTGACTTATAAGTTCCCACGCGGAAAATGTGCGTCGTAACCTTGAGTTTTTCCAAGAAATCTTTGAAATACATGCCATAACGACCATAGCCATCTAGCAGTAATGAACCCATTGGATTGAGATAAACGTGATTCGCATGCGCTGCAAGATAGTACTGCTCTTTAGTGTAGTAATCACCAATGGCGTACACTGGCTTTTCAGAGGATTTGAAATCGTTGATGGCGCGCGCTACCGTACGAAGTTTGTCTAAACCGCCGCCAGATAAACCTTGAAGGTCTAAAACCAACGCTTTAATCCGTCTGTCTTGCTTAGCGTTTTCGATAACTTTTACCACATCACGCACTAGCACTTCTGGGTTATCGGGCTCTGACCCCATGGCATCTTGTAAAAACTGTTCGAAGGGATCGACAGACTCTTTTTCAATAACAAGTTGTCCGTTCAACGTAAGTAAAAGCGCACTATTCGTTTTTACCGTAAGTTGGTCGTCTTCTTGAGAGGTAATCGCAATGATTATGCCAACAAAAATCACCAGAAAAATGACATTGAAAAAAAGCTTACGGGTGAAGTTTAAAACCGTCCACAGGCCAATAAATAAGGATTTAGTCCAGTTTCCTTTGGCAGCCATAAATTACATTACCTTCTGTTTGTTTAACTCTATTATGTTACCGAATCGAAACTAGATCGCTAACTTATTTGTAATTGTTTGTGATTGTACCGCAAAGTCACTCACTTATGGGCATTCTCGTCATCTGTTAGCCATTGCGCAATCACTTCAGCGATGTGCTTATGATCATTCGCGCTTAGTTGCATCATTAAGTCACCAGTGGACTTTTTATAGCCTACTTTTTTGTGGCCACGCACAAACAACCGCTTAAGCGGTGATGTTTTTTGCGTATCACGTGGTTGTTTTCTATTGTTAAGTGAAAGTTTATTCACTTCATCACGTTCCTATAACAATACGTTAAATACCAAACTTCATTAACAAGGCGCTTGATAATGATAAAGCAATTATACGCGAACCTCTTTAAAAAACTAAGTGTGGCAGATGGAATACCATTACTGTTGTTAAGGCTTTATTTGGCCCCTGTCATGATTCAAGCTGGTTGGAATAAGGCGAGCAGCTTTTCGTCCATTGTTGACTGGTTTGGTAATGAAGACTATGGATTGGGATTGCCATTTCCGCTCGTGCTTGCTTTTCTAGCCACTGCTGCTGAGTTAGTAGGCGGTATATTCTTATTACTCGGTTTACTTACTAGGTTAGTGTCTATTCCGTTGATGGTAACCATGTTAGTGGCCATATTCACCGTGCACATCGACAATGGTTGGTTAGCCATTGCCGATGCATCATCTTGGCTAGCCGATGGCACTATTTTGATGAACGACAGTGTCATGGCGGCTCCTGAGAAATTAAGTGCTGCTAAATCTTTACTGCAAACGTATGGCAACTACGATTGGCTTACTTCCAGTGGTAGTTTAGTCGTGCTAAATAATGGTATTGAATTCGGTGCTACCTATTTTGTGATGCTGCTGGTGCTATTTTTCTATGGGGGTGGTCGCTATGTAAGTATTGATTACTTCTTTCGCCCTAAGTTGCGAGATAACAACTTTCGGTAGCCTGCCCCTAAAATAGACCCGCTATGCTGGTCTTTTCTCATGATAGAACGTAGGATCTTCATAACGCTTTGTTCGATAATAGGATACTGAAATGGATGCACTTACGTTACTGCTTAACAGAAGCTCTCAACCTAGACTTACTGCGCCTGCTCCGTCAGGTGATGCGCTTGAAAACATTATGCAAGCTGCACTTCGTGCCCCTGATCATGCGTGTTTAACGCCGTGGCGTTTTATCGTTTGTGAAGGTAAAGGGCTAGATAAACTAGGCAGTTTATATGAGCAATCTGCTATCGATAACGATAAGACTGAAAAAGAAATTGAGCGGGCAGTGCAGTTACCTCATCGAGCACCTATGATTGTGGTGGCGATTGCTAAGCATGTTGAACATGAAAAAGTCCCCCGTGTAGAGCAAATTGCTTCTGCATCGTGTGGGGTGATGGCTATGCAAATGGCTGCAGTAGCGCAGGGGTTCAATGGCATGTGGCGAACAGGAAGTTATGCCCATTGCGATACGGTAAAGCGGGGTTTTGATTTAAACGATGATGACGAGATTGTTGGGTTTTTATATTTAGGTACGCCCGCTTTTGAACCTGCGGCGAAACCAGAACGTGATACTTCTGACTACTTTGAATATTGGCGCTAACTTTTAGCTTTAGGTGTTTAGCTTGTCTTTGCCATCTACAGCAGCAAGCAAATCCTGCAGATAAAATATAAGCGATTTTATCTGCAGGGAATGACTGGGAAGGGGCTATATTATATTTTGAGCCACATTTTATCTCACATTCAAATTTACATTGTATCCGGCGTATTTTCGGATATTGATAACACGGTCGCCATCAAGCATCCAATATTGCCCTTTAATTCCAGTGAGTACGCCTTCAAATTCTGGGGTTTTATCTAAGTTAATCGATTTAATTTTTTCAGGATAAGTATCGACAGGGTAGTGAATATCGTGTACTTCACCATCGGCCTCAGACACCGCTTGTAGCCCTTTTGTCTGCTGAATTTGTGCTAAGCCATCTGAAATTTTCGACAATATAGTGGCTTTTACCTCACGTAAATCAACCTTATCTGGGGCACTTTTGAGCATAGTGCGCCAATTGGTTTTATCGCCAATATGTTCTTTGCAAAGCATTTCTACTAGGCCGCTAGTGAGCCTGTCGGATACTCGTAACATGACCGTGGCTTGGGTAGCGCCTTGATCCATCCAACGCGACGATACTCCATCGGTAACGTGACGAGTGATCCCTACCTTTACATTGCCAGTGTTGGCCAAGTACACAAAGTGCTCGCTAAAGCAGTGTTCTTCGCCCCATTGCGGTTCTCGACATGTCCCTTCATGGTAGTGGCATTTTTCAGGTTTAATGATACAGCTATCGCACTGGGCTAACGAAATTAAACAAGGGTAGCAATAGCCTTGGCCAAAACTTTTCTTGGTCTTTCTATTACAATGTACGCAGTTGATGTCGCCCGTAAAATCGAGGGAAACCTGTTGTCCGATAACGGGGTTTATATCTACCTTATGTTCTCCAATAGGGAGCTGGTAGTTAACTGTGTTGTTGTCGTCAGCAAGTGTACGCATTTTTCTAAGCGCACCACTATAAGATGTGGTCATGGTGTATTCCTATTCGCTAAGCTCGCCGCAGAGGTTTTGAGTAAGCTTAGCTTTAATGGTTTCAAACGGCAGATTCTTACTTAATAAATAATGCAATTTTGCCAATGCTGCTTCGGGAGTCATATCGCTGCCAGATAACACGCCCACTTCCTGTAAACCATGCCCAGTGGCATACCCGCCCATGTTGACGCGACCGCGCATACACTGGGTGCAGTTAAGCACCGGTATTTGTCTGTCCCGTGCATATTCTAATTGGGCAATTAGGGCTGGGCTTTGCGGTGCATTACCTACGCCGTAGCTTAATAAAATGAGTGCATTTACAGGTTGTTGTAAGGTGTTTTTAAGCACTTCTGAGGAAATGCCAGGGTACAAACTCACCATACCAATGGGCTGGGCTTTTACGCTCGAAACCTTAAGGGATTTATCCGACTCAGTGGCAAGCTCACCCGCTTTAAGGCGGATGTTAATACCCGCTTCAAGAAGTGGTGGGAAGTTGGGGGAATCGAAGGCACTAAACCCATCAGCATCTACCTTACGACTGCGATTTCCCCGTAATAAGCGGTTATTAAAAAACAAACCGACTTCTGCAATGGGGAAATTAGCCGCAACGTAAAGCGCGTTTAACAGGTTAACTTGACCATCGGAACGCAATTCAGCAAGGGGAATTTGCGACCCAGTGACAATAACAGGCTTAGTTAAATCTTCCAGCATAAAGCTCAGTGCCGAGGCCGTATACGCCATGGTATCTGTACCGTGCAAGATGATGAACCCATCGTATTTATCGTAGTTTTCTGCGATGTCATCAGCAATGCGTTGCCAGTCAGAAGGGTTCATATCCGATGAATCAATCAGGTTATCGTACTCATGCAGAGTGAATAATGGCATTTCACTGCGATGAAACTCCGGCATGTCGTTCAATGTATCACCCAGGAAGCCTGCTGCTGGAATATAACCATGATCTGATGGCTTCATTCCGATGGTGCCGCCTGTGTAGGCAATATAGATATGTTTACGCATTGCGTAACCTCACTTCTTTTGTGGGTTTAGGCAGAATGACGGCATTCTAACAGCACATAACGTAAAGTCATCCTGTTCGCGCAAAAACCTTGTAATCAATAGGCGGTAACAGGCAATATTAGGCGGTAAATTAATAATAAATACACGACAGGTTATTTTTTATAATGAAAACAATGAAGATAAGTTTACTTAGTGCTGCCATAGTGAGTGGCTTAATTGCTGCACCCGCCTTAGGGCATCAGCAAGACAATACGGCGATTTCTACTCAATTACAGTCTACGGTTAGTGAAGCTAAAGACATCATAGAAGTGGATGCAAAGAAAACAGAGGCAGAAAAATTAGCTGCCTTAACGCTTAAATATTTCAACGAGTCGTTGGAACAAAACCCTGTAATGGCGACATTTTATGGTGTGAGCGATTATAACGATAAGTTTAACGAGCCTTTAAGCGAGGCGTTTATCGCTAAATCAAAGGCGCATGAGCAAACGTATTTAGAAGCCATAAATGCTATTGATGCGTCTAAACTTTCTGGACAAGACTGGATCAGTTACCATATTTTCAAAAGCGACAGAGAACACGGCATTGCGGGCTACCAGTTTGGTAGTCAATACATGCCAATTAATCAAATGTATGGCGTGCATACTTTTTTCCCAATGCTGGGTTCGGGCCAATCGGCGCAGCCCTTTGCTACGGTGAAAGACTACGAAAACTTTATTTCACGTACTAAAGGCTACGTAGCGTTTATCGATAGCGTAATCCTGTATATGAAAAAAGGCATTGAGGAAGGGGTGGTTTTACCGACTGCTATCACCGAAAAAATGGTACCACAGTTAAGTGCTCACGTTGTTAAAAAAGCCTCTGAGAGTGTGTTCTACGGACCAATAAAACAACTTGAGACAAATGAAGACATTAGCGACGATGAAAAAGCACGCTTAGCCGCAGCGTATGAGGGAATGATTACTGAAATGATTGTACCTTCGTATCAAAAGCTGCACGACTTCG
Organism: Alteromonas sp. 38; assembly: GCF_902506055.1. Lineage (NCBI taxonomy): Bacteria > Pseudomonadati > Pseudomonadota > Gammaproteobacteria > Alteromonadales > Alteromonadaceae > Alteromonas > Alteromonas sp. 38. The sequence goes on along the minus strand of NZ_LR733300.1, from coordinate 2,177,540 downwards.
TAGTAGAAGAATATTTGCCACACACTCGCGCTACCGTAGGGTACTCAGACTTACCGAACGGAAAGGCGTGGTACGAATACAAAATTAAAGACAACACTACCTTGCCGCTGAGTGCCGATGAAGTTCATGCGTTTGGGTTATCTGAAGTGTCGCGCATATTAGGTGAAATGAAATCGGTTAAAGAAACCGTGGGTTTTGAAGGAAACCTAGCGGCGTTCTTCGAGCACCTTCGTACTGACGATAAATTTTACTTTGAGTCTGATGAAGCCTTAATTAAAGCGTATACCGATGTGAAAACGGATATAGACGCCCGTTTACCCAAGCTTTTCAGTGTATTTCCGAAAGCCGATTATATTGTAAAAGCGGTAGAACCTTACCGTGAAGCGTCATCGGCAGCAGCTAGCTACATGTCTCCGGCACCAGATGGCAGCAGACCTGGCATTTTTTATATCAATACCCGTGACCTTAAAGCCCAGCCTAAATTCAGTTTGGAAACCTTAAGTATTCATGAGGCCGCGCCTGGTCACCATTTCCAAATTGCTATTCAGCAAGAGGTAGAAGGTTTACCCCTGTTTAGAAAATTCAATGGCTATACCGTTTTCAGTGAAGGCTGGGCCTTGTATGCGGAAAGCTTGGGAAAAGAGCTAGGCATGTTTACCGACCCTTACATGTGGTACGGACGATTAAATGACGAACAGCTTCGTGCGATGCGCCTCGTGGTTGATACGGGGCTGCATGCTAAGGGCTGGAGCCGCGAAAAGGCCATTGCATACATGCTTGAAAACTCTTCTATGGCTGAGTCTGATGCGGTTGCAGAAGTAGAACGTTACATTTCTATTCCTGGCCAAGCGTTAGCGTATAAAGTAGGTGAACGTCATATCAGACATTTGCGTAATCAAGCCACTGAAGCCTTAGGTGATGACTTCGATATTAAAGCGTTCCACAGCAATATACTGACCGATGGGGCAATGCCAATGCCTATTTTGAGTGACAAGATGTCGATGTGGATAGACGAAATAAAATCAAAAAGCCAAGGCGAGTAAGTTGATAACTGGCTGAGCAAAAAGAAAGGCAAATAAAAAAGCGGCTGTGAGAGCCGCTTTTTTTATACTTATTTTACTTCTTTACCCGCTGCCTGTTGGTCGGCATGGTAACTAGAGCGAACCATAGGGCCACTGGCTGCATGAGTGAAGCCAATGTCTTTAGCGTAAGCGCCTAGCGCATCAAACTCATCAGGGTGAACATAACGCTTAACAGGGAAGTGATGGCGACTTGGCTGTAAATATTGGCCTAGTGTCAACATATCCACGTCGTGAGCACGTAAATCACGAAGTACGCCTTCAATTTCAACGTTTTCTTCGCCCATGCCCATCATCAAGCCGGACTTGGTTTTAACATCTGGATGCTGCGCTTTAAATTTTTTGAGCAAGTCTAGCGACCACTGATAATTTGCACCAGGGCGACACTCGCGATACAAGCGAGGAATAGTTTCCAAGTTGTGATTAAACACATCAGGAACACCATTCTTGAAAATTTCTAATGCGCGATCCATGCGGCCACGGAAATCCGGTACCAGCACTTCAATAGTGGTAGTGGGGCTGTGTTCACGAATAGCGTTAATACAATCGACAAAGTGCTGTGCGCCGCCGTCACGTAAATCATCGCGGTCTACCGAAGTAATTACCACGTAACGCAGGTTCATTTCAGCAATAGTTTTCGCTAGTTTTTCTGGCTCTTCCGCACTTGGCGGTAGGGGCTTGCCGTGGGCAACATCACAGAACGGACAACGACGGGTGCAAATGTCACCCAGAATCATAAAGGTTGCCGTACCATGGTTGAAGCATTCAGCTAAGTTAGGGCAGCTGGCTTCTTCACACACAGAATGCAGTTTATTCTTTCTCAACGTCTTCTTGATGTGATCAATTTTATCGGTGCTACGTGGCAGCTTAATTTTGATCCACGAAGGCTTGCGCAGCATTTCTTCCTTTTCAGTAGGAATAATGGTGACAGGAATGTGTTTTACTTTTTCGTCGTCGCGGAGTTTAACTCCAGCTACAGGTCGTGCGTTACTCATCAAAACCTTCTTTATGTCGTTTTTCCGTAATGGAAAGCGCTTCAAGTAGTAAGTCGGTGAGAACTTCACCGGCAACACTTATCGAATCTGGGCCATTCAGACTGGCGGTATCAATCATTTCCATACCTGCATAACCGCATGGGTTGATGCGCTGAAACGGTGACAAGTCCATATTAACATTTAATGCCAAACCATGAAATGAGCAACCGTGACGAATTCTTAACCCCAGTGAGCAAATCTTTTTCTCATCTACGTAAACCCCTGGTGCATCGGGTTTAGGGTAGGCGGTAACACCGTATTTGGCCATTAAGCCTACCACAGCATCTTCCATCGCTGTCACCAAGTGACGTACACCTAACTTGCGTCTTCGAATATTGATAAGAAGGTAGATTACCTGCTGACCTGGACCGTGGTACGTTACCTGACCGCCTCTGTCGACTTGCACCACGGGAATGTCGCCAGGCATCAGGATATGTTCAGCTTTGCCTGCTTGGCCCTGTGTGAATACAGGATCGTGCTCAACCAGCCAAATTTCATCTTCAGTCGTATCGTTACGTTCATCCGTGAATGCTTTCATGGCAGCCCATGTTGGCTCGTAGCTTTGTCTGCCAAGTTGCCGAATAATGACAGAGTCGGTTAGGGTACTCACTTATAGCACGACTCTTACAAGTTCTAACTTAGCGAGTTCAGTGTAAATAGTTTCCATGTGCTCTTTACTGGTCACTCGTACACTTACTGATACAGAATGGTAATTACCTTTGCTGCTTGGCTTTACTGCTGGCGAATAATCACCTGGTGCATGCTGCTGTAAGCATTCAATTACGTGATTAGGTAAATCGTCATGGGCAATGCCCATTACTTTAAATGTTTGATTTGTTGGAAAATCTAGAAGTTCATCGAAACGGGTATCCATGCGATATCCTTTTTATACAGTCATTAAATACAAAAACGGCCCGATTATACCAATCAGGCCGCCCTTGAACTAGTGTAGCGATGCGTAATGTTACGCTTCGTCGAAACCCAGTTGCAGCATAATGTAATCTTTAATGCGGTTAAACATGCTGCCTTCTTTTACTTCTTGCAAAGTGACAAGGGGGTAGCTGGCCACATCTTCGCCTTCAAGTTGAAGGAAAAGTGTGCCTACAACTTGGCCTTTAGCCAGTGGCGCTTCTAGTTTTTTATCTAGTTCAAAATTGGCTTCCAAGTTAGCCGCTTGGCCGCGTGGAATGGTAATGGGGGTAGATTGGTTAATTCCAAGGTCTACGGTTTCTCTATCGCCCATATAAATGCGGTGTGCAACAAAACTGTCGCCAGCTTGGTATGGGGTTAGCGTTTCGTAAAAACGGAAACCATACTTAAGCAGCTTCTTGTTTTCAACCTTACGGGCTCTTTCACTGTCGGTACCCATGACCACAGAGATTAAGCGCATATCGCCTTGTGAGGCTGAAGTAATAAGGCTGTATCCAGCATCTGATGTATGACCGGTTTTAATGCCGTCAACGTTTAAGCTCTTGTCCCATAATAGGCTATTACGGTTATATTGTTTAATGCCGTTAAAGGTGAACTCTTTTTCGCTGTAAATTTTGTACATTGCTGGGGTTTCAGCAATAAGTGCACGAGACAACACAGCCATATCACGAGGGGTAGTGTAGTGATCTGGGTCGTGCAGGCCGTGGGCATTAACAAAGTTAGACGATGTCATACCAATGGCTTGTGCATGCGCATTCATCATGCTGGCAAAGGCCGCCTGTGAACCGGCAACGTGCTCTGCCATGGCAACGCAAGCATCGTTACCTGATTGCACGACAATACCGCGTAATAAATCGCTTACCGATACTTGCGTACCCACTTCGATAAACATCTTTGATGAATCTGGGAATTTCTTAGCCCATGCATTTTCAGAAATGGTCACTTCGTCAGAAAGACTAATGTTACCTGCTTGCAATTCTTTACCAATCACATAAATGGTCATGATTTTAGTCAAGCTGGCGGGTGCCAATTGCATGTCTGCGTTTTTCGACGCGATAACGTGTCCGGTTTCAAAGTCGGTTAAAAGAAAGCCTTCCGCCGCTACCGATGGAGCAGGTGGAGTAACCACTGCTGCATTCGCTGACAGTGCTAATACGCTGAAAAGCATAAAAGCGAAGGAGAGAAAAGACGGTTTAGCGCGTTGAATTATTCTGAGCATGATTTTATTTTCTTTGACCGTTTATTATCCGTTTATAACTGAACAGCAGGCATGCTACACAGTTAATACTACTACTTGATTTAGAATTCTAACGTAAGGCGCATAGTTCGACTAGGGTTAAACCAAAAAGTTTAGCTGTTAATGGAGATTAGGCTACGAAACAACGAAAAAGCACCATAAATGACAGATTTGAAACGCGTTTCGCCACATTGTTGCCATAGTTGTGGCGGTTTTTTAAACGGGGGGGTTATAAGGTTTGTTTTATCTTATAAGCTTGGGGGTAGCCGTTTTGTTTAAGTTGCTCTAACAATTCATGAGCTAGGGCTTCATCTTCAATAGGGCCAAGTTGAAGTTTGTACACGTTGCCTACTACTGGCATGTGTGTTGGCACCTGATAAAGTGCAGAAAGCACATTCGAAATAGACTCTGCTTTCTTCTGATTCGATAGCGCTGCCACTTGAATAAAGTAGCCGTCTAACGACATTGATGTTTGCTGAAGGTTATCGCTTTGTGCTGAGGCACTAGCCGCGACCTCAGATGATGAAGCTGAGGGAAGGGGGGCAATACCAATGTATTCATCGTAAGAAACGGTTGGATTTACACCAACTGTCACGTTATTTTCGGGGTCGAAGTGAATGACTTCAATTTTTACTTTTGCTGTACCTTTATTGTGATACCCCAGTTTTACCGCTGCAGCATAAGATAAATCGATGATACGATTATCGTGAAAAGGGCCACGATCATTCACTCGCACAATCGCTTGTTTGTCGTTGTCTAAGTTAGTTACGCGCACGTAAGAGGGGAGCGGTAAGGTTTTGTGGGCAGCCGACATGGCAAACATATTGTAGGTTTCACCGTTTGAGGTTAAATGGCCATGAAACTTCTGGCCATACCAACTGGCGTATCCCACTTCTTCAAATCCTTTACCTGATGTAAGTGGGGTATAATGTTTACCAAGCACTTTATAAGGGCGACTGTTAAACATTCTATATGCTTCATACTTGGGGACTGCATCCAAGGTTTCGGGCACTTTCGCCACATGATTTGGAGCAGTGTCTTGCTGCTGAGTATAGCGGCCACTCGGCGCTGACTTACACGCGGCGAGTATGAACGAAGCAAGCAGTATTAACAGTAGTGTGCGCATGTTATCGAGACATTAGTCGTTTTTGAGTGGCAATAGACATTAGCATGCCAAAGCCTGCCATTAATGTCACCATAGAAGTGCCGCCATAACTTACTAAAGGCAGTGGCACTCCCACAACAGGTAGTAATCCAGATACCATCCCCATGTTTACAAATACATAAACAAAGAAGGTTAAGGTAATGCTGCCTGCCAGTAATTTAGAGTAGGCGTCTTGAGCGCGACTGGCAATAATAAGCCCACGTAAAATAACGCAAAGGTAAATAATCAGCAGAACAATAACCCCTGTAAGGCCAAATTCTTCACTGAAAACCGAGAAAATAAAGTCGGTATGTCGTTCGGGTAAAAATTCTAATTGTGATTGGGTGCCCTGCAACCAGCCTTTTCCATCTACGCCACCTGAGCCTATGGCAATTTTCGACTGAATAATATGGTATCCTGAACCGAGTGGATCGCTCTCTGGGTTTAAAAACGTCAACACCCGTTGTTTTTGATATTCAGCCATTAAAAAGAACCACATAATGGGCGCGAAACCACCGAGCAACAGCGCAACAAAACCGATAAGCCGCCAACTCATACCGGCGAGGAATATCGCGAAGATCCCTGAGCTGGCAATAAGCAGCGATGTCCCTAAATCAGGTTGTTTAGCAATGAGTACCGTTGGGATAGCTACCATTAGAAAGCCAACCACAATATTCATGGTGCGAGGAGGCAGCGTGAACTGGCTAATATACCAGGCGACCATCATGGGCACGGCGAGTTTCATTAACTCTGAAGGCTGAAAACGTATGACTTTTAAATCGAGCCAGCGCTGCGCGCCTTTGCCCATGTCACCAAATAATAACACCGCGATAAGCATTAAGAGCCCCGCGATATAAGCGTAAGTCGACAGGCGGCGAAATGCGCCGGGGGGAATTTGCGCAATGCCAAACATAACTGCCACACTTAGTGCTAAGCGCGTAATTTGGCGTTCTACTTGGCCGCTGTCTTGTCCTGACGCGGAATACAGGGTTATCAGCCCCACTGACATAAGCACTAACAGGCTTAAAAACAGCCAACCATCAATATGAATACGTTGTAAAAAACTGGTTTTATTTGGGTTGAGCGTGTTCTTTTTCATTGTTCGTCAACCTTGCTAATCTCGGTGTCGAAAACCCGATCGCGAAAATAAAAGTCCATGATTTTCTTGGCCACAGGAGCGGCATTTTTACTGCCGCCACCGGCGTTCTCAAGTACAACTGTCACAGAAATTTCAGGGTTTTCAAAAGGTGCAAAGCCCACATACATGGCATTGTCGCGCAAACGCTCATCAATTTTTTCAGCATCGTATTTTTCATCTTGTCCCACGGAAAATAACTGTGCAGTCCCAGTTTTACCGGCAGATTGATAAGGGGCGTCTGCAAAGGTATGACGAGCACCACCTTCTTCACCATGCACCACATCGTGCATTGCATTAAGAACAATATCGACATTATGCTGATTTTTAATCTCAATAGGCCTAAGGGTTTTAAGTGGAATAATTTCTACCGAGCTGTCTTCATGCCTGAACCCGCGAATAATTTGCGGAATTATACGCTCACCACGATTAACCAAGGTGTTCACTGAATGCGATAATTGAATAGGGGTGGTAGACCAAAACCCTTGTCCAATACCAACAGGAATAGTGTCGCCGATATACCAAGGTTGGTTAAACCTCGCACGCTTCCAGCCTCTACTAGGCATATTTGCATCAGACTCTTCATATAAATCGATACCAGTAAAATCACCAAATCCGAATTCGTACATAGCTTCACTGATTTTATCTATACCCAGCTTATAAGCTAAGTCGTAGTAATAGATATCGCAGGATACCTCTATTGCTTTTGCAATATCTACTTCGCCGTGGCCCCATTTTCGCCAGTCTCGCCACGTGTGCGATACGTTGGGTAACTGATAGCGGCCATTATCTTGAATGGTATATTCTTCGGTGATTATCCCTTCCTCAAGCCCCACTAGACCAAGGTGCGGTTTAATAGTGGATGCTGGTGGGTATTGACCTTGTGTGGCGCGGTTTATTAGTGGGCGGTCTGGTGAATTTAGTAGGGCAGAATAGTTCTTTCTGCTAATACCGTGCACAAACAAGTTCGGGTCGTAACTTGGGTTTGAAAACAACGCCATTATCCCCCCCGTTTTTACATCACTTACAATCACTGCACCGCGTTGACCTTCCAGTGCTTGTTGGGTAGCAATTTGTAGCGAAAGATCGATGTTTAATACAATATCTTTACCAGGCACAGGTGGGTCGACGTTTAAGACACGGATTATACGGCCTTGGTTATTCACTTCCACTTGTTGGTAACCCACTGAACCGTGCAATAACTCTTCGTGGTATTTCTCTACGCCCAATTTGCCAATATCGTGGGTGGCAGCATAGTTATCTTCTTGCCCCGCTTCTACCAGCTTTTGAAGATCTTTTTTATTGATGCGTGCCACATAACCTAATACATGGGTGAGGGCTTCTTTGTATGGATAATGACGCGCTAGTCGCGCTTCAATTTGTACCCCAGGGTATAAATGTTTGCTGGCAGAAAACAGCGCAACATCTACTTCAGATAATTTAGTACGAAGGGCAATAGGTTTAAAACGACGTTGGCCCTTTAAGCTGCTATTAAAACTTTCACGTTCTTCGGGAGTGATGCCCATCAATTGGGTTAATCCGTCTAAGGTGGCGTCTAAATCGTTGGTTTGCTCAGGTGTGATCTCTAAGCTAAATACGGGGCGGTTTTCCGCAAGCAAAATGCCGTTTCTGTCGTAAATTAACCCGCGATTTGGCGCAACAGGTAACACCTTGATGCGATTTCCGTTTGAACGGGTTTGGTAAACGTCGTGTTGTTCAACCTGCAGGGAATAGAGGTTATTCAGCACCACGCCTAACATCATTACAACAATAATAAAGGCGATAGACGCACGTCTGGCAAATAAGTTTGCTTCAGCTGAGTGGTCTCGAATTGCTTGGCGCTTACGATGCATAAAAGGCTATTCTCTCACTCGCGATGATACGGGTGGTTCTGAGTAACAGACCAAGCGCGGTATAAGCTTTCAGAAAGAATAATCCTAACCAGAGGGTGAGGTAGGGTAAGTGCCGACAGTGACCATTTTTGCTCAGATACGGCAATACATTCAGGTGCTAAACCTTCAGGCCCACCAATCAAAAGGCTGACATCACGGCCATCCATTTTCCAATTATCTAACTGTTTGGCTAATGTGGGGGTGTCCCAAGGCTTACCAGTGACTTCTAATGTCACTACGCGGTTACCTTTAGGAATAGCAGCGAGCATTTGTTCGCCTTCTTTTTCTAAAATGCGTTTAATATCAGCATTTTTGCCGCGTTTACCAGCTGGAATTTCGGTGAAACTCACCGGTAAATCGGCGGGGAAACGGCGAAGGAATTCATCTACCCCAGTGGTGACCCAGGCGGGCATTTTTGTACCTACGGCGACAATTTGTATACGCACAGTGGGTAAATCCTTTAGAACATCAAACTACCAACAAAGTTGACCGCAGCCTTTTCTATAAGTCTGCGGTTAGCTTTGTTATGACCACAGCTTCTCTAACTGATAGAAATCGCGGGTTTCATCTTGCATTACGTGCAAAATAACGTCGCCAAAATCTACTAATACCCATTCGCCAGTTTCTTTACCTTCAACGCTTGTTGGTGCTTCGTCAGCGCTTTTAGCTTCCACTATTACATTTTCAGCAATAGCAACAACATGGCGCTTTGAGTTACCAGAGCAAATAATCATGGTGTCGGTAATGGTTGATTTGCCACGAACATCCAGTTCTATAATATCGCGGCCTTTCATGTCGTCTACTTTCTCTTTTACGAACTGCTTGAGTTGTTGACTCTCCAAGTGTTTCCTCACTTATTTGATAATTCTTGGTATAACCGATGTGTATGAATATAGTCTTCGACTGCCTTAGGCAGCCACTTTGCTATTAATGTCGTGGCTTGAAACTTTGCGTCATGCAATGCTGTTTCGTTCAAATATGTTTCCTGCAATGTCGATGATGCGTTCGTTTGAACGGCGCTGCGCAATTGCGTTGATGAAACAGGGTGTAATGGGGTATCTGCAAGAAATACTAAGCCATTAGGCTGAGTATGTAGTTGCAGAACGTCCTCTGTTTTGTTGGCTTTTAACCACTCAACCAAGTCATCAGGTGGTGTAAATGTGTCACTGTCGCGACGCATTACTACTAGATGACAGAAATCAAGCAAACGCTCCCACTCAAACCAAGACTTAAGATTATACAGGGAATCGGCCCCAATGAAAAAACAGATTGTCTTATTGTCTCTTTCTTTTAATGCCCGAAGGGTTTTTACCGTGTAAGAAGGTGAAGGTAGCGAGAGTTCGATAAGTTCGGGGTACAAGCGTTTATCTTGCTCACAACACAGTTTCACCATGTTGACCCGGTGTTCTTCGCTAACGGCCACCGATTTGTGCGGCGGTAATTTACAAGGCATTAAACCTAGGGTGTCGATATTAAGCGCACGCAATAAATGGAGTGCGGGCGATACATGACCTAAATGGGGCGGATTAAACGTACCCCCTAAAATGGCGCAAATAGCCAAGATGTTAGGCTTCCATCAAAGGAAGGTGAAAAATACCCATTGCCATAAACATCATGCATAAATGGCAAAGTTTCACGAAAGGGCGTGAAATAACGTTTTGTTTAAACGCTAAATCCGCTTGGGTGAGAGCATCCTGAATTTGCAGCAATTGTTCTATGCTAAGGCGATTTAACGCACTTTGATAGAAGCCTTGCCTGTTACGCCAAATACCAAACTTTTGCCATTGAATAGCTTCACCATTAGCGGCAGCACTTTTCAATATCCATAAGACTTCCCACTCACGAATGAGCGCCCAAATAATAATATTTGGCTCTAAACCTTCACTTTCTAAGCGGTAAAGCATTTTCACGCAGCGATTGGCGTCGCCGCTTAGCATGACATCCACTAACTGAAACACGTTGTAGCGAGATTGATCTACCATCGCCCGTTCTATTTGTGCTTCAGAGACTGACTGCTGGGGGTAAAGTAGGGCTAGCTTATCAATTTCTTGTTTTGCAGCCAGTAAATTACCTTCACAAAAATCGGCAATCATTTTCATTCCAGCTGCATTAATGGTTAGCTGATGATGTTTCACTTGATTGCTGATCCACGCACTGAGCTGTCTGCCCTCTAGGGGGTAACACAGAACAGAAACGCCCATGTCATCAAGTACTTTAAACCATTTTCCACGCTGTACGTCTTTGCCAATTTTCGGGCCGTGAATTAACAGTAAGGTGTCTTGGGTTAACCCTTTGGCGACTTCTTGCAGCATTTTGCTGCCTTCTGCGCCAGGCTTTCCGGTAGGAAGTTCTAACTCAATAAACTGTTGGTTCGAAAACAACGACATGCTTTGGGTTGCTTCAAGCAGCTGGTTCCATGAAAAGCCGGTGTCGGCCACAAGTACTGTGCGCTCATCAAAACCATTGGCTTTTGCAGTAGTGCGTATTTGCTCTATTACCTCAAATTTTTGCTGAGGCTCATCACCAAACACCAAGTAGCAGGATGCTAATCCTTTACTTATCTCATTGGAAAATTGGTTTGGGTAGAGTTGCATGCTTAATCAATCAGCTTAGCGGCAGAGGCTTGGCTTGAGAGCCTACGAATAATAATGTCCGCTGCCTCGGCACGCATTTCATCCAGTACTAGCTCAAGCTCTCTCGATTTAGCAAGTACCTGATCGGGATCATCTTGATAGTCACGCATTACATCAAAGGTAGCCATAATGGCTTCTTCTTCAGGGAATTGAACCCGATAACGCACGGTATAAATTAATTCGTATTCAGCAACTTGACCTGAAGCGTAAACCGAAAGCAGTCTACGCTCTAATTTTTCAGGCAATAGATACAAAGATACGCCGTCGGTAGACGACGTATTATCTTGCTGGTAAACGCCATTTAACCCGTACACGGTAAGTCGATTGTGAAGCGCTCTTGCAAGAGGTGCATGAGCGCGAGCACTGGTGATAAGCACTGATTTTACATTTTCAGGAAGGCTAGGGGCGCTTCTTAAATGAAATCCACAACCGCCAAGTGCAAAAAGTGCACTCAATACTACTGTGTAACGGAGTAAACGGCGCATATTAATTAGCCACTATGTTGACAAGTTTTCCTGGTACCACAATAACTTTACGTATTGTTTTACCTTCAATAAACGGCTGCACGTTATCTTGTGCTTTGGCCGCTTCTTCAATGGCCTCTTTGCTGGCATCAGCAGCCACGGTCATTTTAGCGCGAACTTTACCGTTAACTTGCACGATAATAAGCTTTTCGTCTTCAACCAAGGCTGCTTTATCGGCGATAGGCCAAGGGGCATGATCGATATCGCTTGTCTGCCCCAATACTTTCCACAATTCGTGAGAAATATGCGGTGTGATAGGGTTAAGTAGCAAGACAAGTGACTCTGCAGCTTCACGCATAATGGCAATATCTTGCGCATCTTCTTGTGGCGCTTTTTGAAGATGGTTCAATAACTCCATAATAGCGGCGATAGCGGTATTGAACGTTTGGCGACGACCTAAATCATCAGACACTTTTTCAATAGTCTTGTGGACTTCGCGGCGTAATGCTTGCTGATTTTTGTTCAGCGCTTTGGCATCAAGGGCAACGGGGGCACCTTTTTCAACGTGCTCGGTTACCAGCTTCCAAATACGACGTAAGAACCGGTTAGCACCTTCTACGCCCGAATCTACCCACTCTAGTGTTTGCTCAGGAGGCGCAGCGAACATAGTAAATAAACGCACCGTATCGGCACCATATAGGTCGATAACTTCTTGTGGGTCAATACCGTTGTTTTTCGATTTCGACATTTTTGTCATGCCGCCATGAATCACCGGTTCGCCATCGGCAGTAAGCCATGCCTTAACAATGCGGCCTTTTTCGTCTTTCTCGGTAGACACTTCCGTTGGTGAGTACCAAGTTTTCTTGCCCGCGTCATCTTCACGATAGTAAGAATCTGCTAGCACCATGCCTTGGCATAACAAACGTTTAAACGGTTCATCAGAATTTACCAAGCCTTCGTCACGCAATAGTTTGTGGAAGAAGCGAGAGTACAATAAATGCAAGATGGCATGCTCGATACCACCAATGTATTGATCGACAGGTAGCCAGTAATTAGATGACGTAGGGTCAAGCATAGCATCGTGATTGGTGGCGCTTGCGTAGCGAGCGTAATACCATGACGATTCCATAAAGGTATCAAAGGTATCTGTTTCACGCAGTGCAGGTTCACCGTTGTAGGTGGTTTTCGCCCATTCAGGATCTGCTTTAATCGGTGATGTTACCCCGTTCATTTCCACATCTTCAGGAAGTACTACAGGCAGTTCGCTTTCTGGTACAGGAACCGATTCACCATTTTCCAAGTTAAGCATTGGAATAGGTGAGCCCCAGTAACGCTGACGGCTTACGCCCCAATCTCGTAAACGGTAATTTACTTTGCGCTTACCAAAGCCGTTTTCTTCAAGTGCAGTTGCGATGTTATTAAATGCATCGTCAAACGCTAGGCCATCGAATTTTTCAGAGTTTATTAACGTGCCTTTTTCGGTATACGCAGAAGCCGTTAAATCACATTCTTCTTTTGCATCTTCATTTGGCGCGATAACTTGCTTAATGGTTAAGCCATATTTGGTTGCAAATTCCCAGTCGCGCTGGTCGTGACCCGGTACTGCCATTACTGCGCCTGAACCGTAATCCATCAATACAAAGTTCGCCACCCAAACAGGTAACAATTCACCGGTTAAAGGATGTACTGCGTGAATGCCCGTATCGCACCCTTTTTTCTCCATGGTAGCCAATTCTGCTTCGGCTACTTTGGTGTTTTTGCACTCATCAATAAAGGTGGCAAGTTCAGCATTCGATTTTGCTGCAAATTCAGCTAATGGGTGTTGTGCAGCAACTGCCACATAAGTCACACCATAAAATGTATCAGGGCGAGTGGTATAAACGGTTAAATCGTTTATGTCACTGCCGTTTTTACCTAAGTTAAAGGTAATGTCTACTCCTTCAGAGCGACCAATCCAGTTCGCCTGCATGGCGCGCACTTGATCAGGCCATTCGTCAAGCTGTTCTAAGTCAGCCAACAACTCTTCGGCATAGTCGGTAATTTTAATGAACCATTGTGGAATTTCTTTTTGTTCCACTAATGCGCCAGAGCGCCAACCGCGACCGTCAATAACTTGTTCGTTAGCCAAAACGGTTTGGTCTACCGGATCCCAGTTTACGGTTGAGTTCTTTTTATAAACCAAGCCTTTTTCGTAAAGACGAGTGAAGAACCATTGTTCCCAGCGGTAGTAGTCTGGCTTACAGGTTGTTACTTCGCGATCCCAGTCGTAACCAAAACCCAAAGAGCGAAGTTGAGTTTTCATGTAATCAATATTGGAGTAGGTCCAATTGGCAGGCGCGGTATTATTATTAATCGCGGCGTTTTCTGCTGGAAGACCGAAAGCATCCCAACCCATAGGTTGGAGAACGTTTTTACCCTGCATGCGCTGATAACGGCTAATAACATCACCAATGGTGTAGTTACGCACGTGACCCATATGCAAGCGACCACTTGGGTAAGGGAACATAGAGAGGCAGTAGAACTTCTCTTTTTCTACATCGTCATTTGCTTGAAATGAGTTGTTTTCTTCCCAGTATTGCTGAACACGTTGTTCTATATCTTTCGGGTTGTACTGATTTTCGGCCATGAAACTTAGGCTTCCGCATTATTAGAGTTAAAACGTTCATGAAACCTGCTCCCCCAAATTTCATCGTGGGGTGTGAGTCGTCGTTGGACAGAATCACAATATTGCAGGTTTAACTTGCATGTAGCCGCATAGAATAACCCAGCGCAACACTTAGCCTCAATAGCTAGTGCTAGGTTACCACGACTTTTTTGTGACTACTTGTTGAAAAAGTAAGCGTATTGGCAAAGGTTTCACTTGATAGCGGTTTCGTACATAAAAATTAATAGCCGCGATTGTTCGTTAATTCATCGATTAGAGGCCCGAAACAGTGCTTTACGGCATAAGGGTTTGACACACTACTTAAATAGGGTTTCACTTACCCTAAAGCACAATAAATAGAACACTATGCCAGGCGAAAGCACCACTATGGCCCTAGATCCAATTGACCTAACCCCAACCATCAATCGAAAAGCAGTGAATGCTGCCTTAAAAGACGATGAAGCCCTAAATGCCACATTTATAGGGCAGGAGCGCGCGCGAGAAGCGTTAACCTTCGGTCTTGGCATTAACGCGAAAGGTTATAATCTTTATGTGATGGGTGAACCGGCTACGGGTCGCTTTACCTTGGTAAAAGATTACATTGAACGCCAAGTAGCCGTACTGCCTGCACCCGATGATTGGTGTTATATCAATAACTTTGATGAAGAGCGCGAGCCAGTAGCCCTTCGTTTTCCGCCTGGTGGCGGTAAAGCATTTCAAAAAGACATCACTAGCTTAATTGATGACGTGCTCGATACCTTTCCGGTGGCATTTGATAACCCGGGTTACCAGCGCCGTAGAACCAGCATATCCCGCGAATTCGATCAAAAATACGATAACGCCATTGATGCGGTAGAGCGTTTTGCAAAAGCCAATGAAGTGGCTATGAATGAAGACGGGGGCACTATCACGTTTTCACCTATTGTTGATGGTAAACCCATTAGCGATGCCGAATTTGCGACGGCTAGCGACGAAAAGCGCCAATTCTTTTACAACTTGATAGACGAGCTAGAAAATAGACTAAGTGAAAGTTTATTAAGTTTACCGTCGTGGAAGCGTGAAAACTCAGAGCGCTTGCGTGAGCTAGACAAGCAAACTGCCGAGCAAGGCATTAAGCCACTTCTAAAGGTACTAGAGCACAAATACGCGTCAGATTTAGGCATTTTAAAATACTTAAAGCAGCTTAAAACCGCACTTGTGAATGCTATTTTACTTATTTTAGCTGAAGAGCAAAAAGACGAAAAAAGTGATGATTTCGACAAACGCTTATTCTTAGAAGAGCAATTTCTGCCTAATGTATTGGTTGCGAATCGTCTAGATGACTCTGCGCCAGTAATCTATGAGCCAAACCCAACTTATCAAAACCTGTTCGGGAAAATTGAATACACTAATATTCATGGCAGTGTTTACACTAATTACAGAATGATCCGCCCTGGCGCATTACATCGTGCCAATGGCGGTTATTTGCTGCTTGATGTAGACCAGTTAATTGAACAGCCCTATGTGTGGGATACCCTTAAGCTGGCGGCGAAATCTGGTAGTTTGAAAATGGATTTACCACAGCAAGATGTAGGTATGGTAAATGCGATTACCCTAAACCCTCAACCTATCGATTTGAACGTAAAGATAGTGCTGTTGGGGTCGCGAGACTTGTATTACACCTTGCAAGATTACGATGATGAATTCGATGAGCTGTTTCGTGTGTTGGTCGATTTCGATTTAGAAATTCAGGTGACTCGACAAGCTTTGTTCGATTTTGTGGGCAAAGTGCGCAAACACATTTTAGCGCTTAACTTAACCGGTATTACCGCGAATGCTATGTGCCGGTTAGTCGAATATTCACTACGCATGGCTGAACACCAAGAAAAGCTTTCAGCACATTTTGCTGAAGTGATTGAGTTGGTGAATGAAGCCCATTATTTTTGCGTAAAGTCAGGTAGTGAAACCCTAGAACTTGACCATTTGCGCACCGCGCTTAGTGCTAAAAAACGGCGAACAGGGCGCGTAAGCCAAACCCTACTTAATGATATTAAAGAAGGGCATGTGCTTATTGCTACCGATGGTAAAGCCATAGGAAAAGTGAATGGACTTACGGTGCTAGATATTGGCGATACCTCCTTTGGTACGCCTGCGCGCATTACCTCTACGGTATTTGCTGGCGCAAGTGGTGTCGTTGATATTGAACGTGAAGTAGAGCTTGGCCAACCGATTCACTCAAAAGGCGTGATGCTATTAACAGGGTATTTAGGTTATAAATACGCTCAGCACTTCCCGCTAACCTTATCGGCTAATATTGCGTTGGAGCAATCGTACGGACACATCGATGGTGATAGTGCGTCATTAGGTGAGTTGGTGGCGTTAATTTCTGCGTTAACCGAAATTCCATGCGTACAAACCCTTGCCATCACAGGCTCTATAAATCAATACGGTGAAGTGCAAGCGGTGGGTGGGGTGAATGAAAAAATTGAAGGCTTCTTCGACTTATGTCAGCACCGCGGCTTAACTGGTACACAAGGTGTGGTCATTCCTAAATCGAATGCGATTAACTTGGTGTTAGATGCCACTGTCATTGATGCGGTGAAAAAAGGCTTGTTCCACATTCATACTGTAGAAACGGTAGATGATGCCTTGGCCGTATTAATGGGGCAGGACGCCGGTACATTAAGTAGCCGAGGTCGTTACCCCAAAAACACCATCAACTATCATGCGGTGAATCGTTTATATAATATTGCACTCATGGTTAACGGTGGCGATGGTGAATAATGCTAGTGAATTAGTCGCGTGTTAGTACAGTTTTACTTGGGCGGCATTCTTAAGCCGCCGTCTAAGCGAATGGTTTCACCGTTTAAATAGTTATTTTCGGCAATATGCAGCACCAATTTACCGAACTCTTCAGGCAAACCTAAGCGTTTGGGAAACTGCACGTTAGCAGAAAGGGCGTCTTGTACCTTTTCTGGCATGGCAAGCAACATGGGGGTTCCCATTACCCCAGGAGCGATGGTGTTTACGCGAATACCCAGTGGGGCAAGATCTCTCGCCATAGGTAGTGTCAGTGCAATAATGCCGCCCTTACTAGCTGCATAAGCGGTTTGTCCTATTTGCCCCTCATAGCCTGCTACAGAGGCAGTATTGATAATAACACCACGTTCGCCTTCCTCATTTAGTGGTGCTTGCTTCGCCATTGCTGCGGCCACAAGACGAGCTACATTGAAGCTGCCCACCAAATTTATATCAATCGTGTTTTGAAAATCACCTAAAGGGACTGGGTTACCATCTCGGTCTAGCAAACGTTTTGCAGGGGCAATGCCAGCGCAGTTTATGCATAATGAAAGCGTGGAAAAGCGAGAAAGGCACTTATCAATAGCATGGGTAATATCATCTTCGCTTCTTACGTCAACCTTAATAAACAAGGTATGTTCAGCACCGAGTTCCTCAACGCGTTGCTTACCCATTTCTTCATTAAGATCGAGTAAACATACATTGGCACCGGCAGCACGAAGGGCAATAGCGGTAGCATGACCTAGACCGGAGCATCCACCGGTGACTATTGCGGTTCGCTTTTCAAGCGGTTTTTGTTGTATATAGGGAGTATGAAGCGAGTTGGGAATAGGCTTTGTTTCTGTCATAGGGTTTCCGTGTAGGTTCCGTATTATTTTTTGTTAATTTATGTCCACAACGACATTATCATGTTTATTAACATAATATTAACGGCAATACGGTACGAAAACTATGGTGCCGGCAAAAACCGACACCATGGTATGACTTATTTTGGCAACTGAATTTTACGCTCTTCACTCGGACGGTAAAGAATAAGCGTGTGTCCAATTACTTGTAGCTTTTCTGATTTCGTTTCGCGAACAATCGCATCCATGATGAGTGATTTTTCTTCACGATCATCAGTAGGAACTTTAACTTTAATCAGTTCATGGAAATTTAATGCGTTGTCGATTTCCGCAACAACACCTTCAGTTAGGCCGTTTGAACCTAGCTGTACGATAGGCTTTAGCGGGTGCGCTAGGCCTTTTAAAAATTGTTTCTGTTTATTTGAAAGTTTCATGTAGTCAATTTTCTTACAATTAATCTATAAATTTAAGCTTGAATTAACGTATTCTAACGCCATCTTCTCTACAATCCTAATGACAATGTATTGGAATGACAAAAAAGAAGCACTCTGCCAGCAGTAAACGCTGGTTAACAGAACATTTTAACGACCATTATGTGCAAAAAGCACAGAAGCAGGGTAAGCGTTCGCGCGCCTTCTTCAAATTGGAAGAAATTCAGCAAAAAGACAAACTTATCAGCACAGGTAACACAGTAGTGGACCTTGGTGCTGCGCCAGGAGGCTGGTCTCAACTGGCTTCTGAACTGGTAGGAGACAACGGGCAAGTTATCGCATGCGATATTTTACCGATGGATTCTATTGTTGGCGTTGATTTTTTGCAGGGTGACTTCAGAGATGAAGCTGTTTTAAATGCGTTATTGAACAGAATTGGTGGGAACACCGTAGATATAGTGTTGTCTGATATGGCACCGAACCTGTCTGGAAATGCAGCAGTAGACCAAGCTGGCTCGATGTACTTGTGTGAACTGGCACTCGATATGTGTCATCAAGTACTGAAACCAGGTGGCAGTTTTGTTATTAAAGTCTTCCAAGGGGAGGGTTTTGATACTTACCTACGTGCATTACGTGACGCGTTCACAACCATAAAAACACGTAAGCCAGACTCATCGCGTTCACGGTCTCGTGAAGTGTATTTGGTGGCTCTTGGGTACAAAGTGTAGTACGCTTTGAGTAAGCGATTTTCGTTGCGAAAGTTTATGTGTGTAAGGGAAGCACTCGTGGTTTTATCTTTCACAAGTATATTCTTTCGGATTTTTAGAGGTTAGTAGCATTGAGCGATATGGCAAAAAATTTAATCTTATGGTTGGTTATCGCCGTTGTGTTGATGTCTGTTTTTCAGAGCTTTTCACCTGGTGAATCGTCGAAAACACAGACCGACTACACAACTTTTTTAAGAGAAGCTGAGCAGGGTAACATCCGTGAAGTTCGCATTAATAATAGCGGCGAAATTCGTGGTACCCGACGTTCAGGCGAAACATTTCAAACGTACGTACCGTATTTTGATGACAAGTTAGTTTCTGACTTGGTCAAAAACGATGTACGCGTTTACGGTGAGCCGCCAGAAGAACAATCATTTCTCACATCTATTTTCATTTCTTGGTTCCCAATGCTTCTGCTTATTGGTGTATGGATTTTCTTCATGCGTCAAATGCAAGGTGGTGGTGGTCGCGGCGCAATGTCTTTCGGCAAAAGCAAAGCTCGCCTATTAGGTGAAGACCAAATCAAAACCACCTTTGCTGATGTTGCAGGTTGTGACGAAGCAAAAGAAGATGTGTCTGAATTGGTAGATTTCTTACGCGACCCATCTAAGTTCCAAAAATTAGGCGGTAAAATTCCTAAAGGCGTACTGATGGTAGGTCCTCCTGGAACGGGTAAAACATTGCTTGCCAAAGCGATTGCAGGTGAAGCAAAAGTGCCATTCTTTACCATTTCAGG
This sequence comes from Alteromonas sp. 38, assembly GCF_902506055.1. Taxonomy (NCBI): domain Bacteria; kingdom Pseudomonadati; phylum Pseudomonadota; class Gammaproteobacteria; order Alteromonadales; family Alteromonadaceae; genus Alteromonas; species Alteromonas sp. 38. Next base: position 2,157,791 of record NZ_LR733300.1, on the reverse strand, counting down.
TTCAGATTTTGTTGAAATGTTTGTGGGTGTAGGTGCATCGCGTGTTCGTGACATGTTCGAACAAGCGAAAAAAGCCGCTCCTTGTATCATTTTCATCGATGAGATTGATGCGGTAGGTCGTCAACGTGGCGCAGGTTTAGGTGGTGGTCACGACGAACGTGAACAAACACTTAACCAGATGTTGGTTGAAATGGATGGGTTTGAAGGTCATGAAGGCATTATTGTTATTGCCGCGACTAACCGTCCAGACGTACTAGACCCTGCATTGTTGCGTCCAGGTCGCTTTGACCGTCAAGTGGTTGTTGGTTTACCTGACATCCGTGGTCGTGAGCAGATTCTTAAAGTTCACATGCGCAAAGTGCCTGTGGCCGATAACGTGGAAGCAAGTGTTATTGCCCGTGGTACACCAGGTTTTTCCGGTGCCGACTTAGCTAACTTAGTTAACGAAGCTGCGTTATTCGCTGCACGTGGTAACAAGCGTTTAGTGGCGATGGAAGAGTTTGAGAAAGCGAAAGACAAGATCATGATGGGCTCTGAGCGTAAGTCAATGGTGATGACTGAAGCTGAAAAAGAGATGACGGCATATCATGAAGCGGGTCACGCCATCGTAGGTCGTTTAGTGCCAGAGCACGATCCGGTTTATAAAGTGTCTATCATTCCTCGTGGTCGTGCATTGGGTGTAACCATGTACTTGCCAGAGCAAGATCGTGTGAGCCATTCTAAGCAACACCTTGAGAGCATGATTTCAAGTTTGTTTGGTGGTCGTATTGCTGAGCAAGTGATTTACGGCGACGACAAGGTCACCACTGGTGCCTCTAACGATATTGAACGTGCTACTGAGATTGCTCGTAAGATGGTAACGCAATGGGGGCTTTCTACTAAGATGGGTCCAATGCTTTATGCTGAAGACGAAGGCGAAGTGTTCTTAGGCAAATCAATGTCTAAAGCCTCTAGCATGTCTGATGATACTGCTCGCGCAATCGATGCAGAGATTAAATCACTCATCGACAGCAACTATGATAGAGCGCACAATATTCTAGAAGAGAACATCGATATTCTGCATTCAATGAAAGACGCACTGATGAAGTACGAAACGATTGATGCAAAACAAATTGATGATCTTATGGCGCGCACTGAGGTTCGTCCTCCTTCAGACTGGGATGATCGTCGTCCTTCTGATGGCGACAAACCAAGTGGCGGTAAGCCTGCTCGCGAAGGCGAGATTACTAACGATGGCGTAGATAAGCCGTCGGTTGGTAAACCAGGTGACTTACCTAGCTAGAAATTGATACAACGTTAATAAAACGCCAGTCTTTCTGGCGTTTTTTATTTGTGCAGTGATAATTTTGAACGATCAATACCACGCCGAGTTGGCAGATTGAATTTAAGAGTAAATAAATGCAGTTTTCCTCCCACAAATTAGACTTATCCCGCCCACAGGTTATGGGCATTTTGAATGTCACACCGGACTCCTTTTCTGATGGCGGCAAGCATGCGCTTTTAGAAAATGCGGTAAGACATGCTGAAAAAATGCTGTCTCAAGGTGCCACGCTAATAGATGTAGGTGGTGAGTCGACACGACCAGGCGCCGCGCCGGTTTCTCTTGAAGAAGAGCTAGACCGTGTTATTCCGGTTATTGAAACATTGCGCGCAAATACAGACTGCATTATTTCAGTAGATACCAGTAAAGCTGAGGTAATGACGCAAGCGGTTAGCGCTGGAGCAGGGCTCATTAACGATGTAAGAGCCTTGCAAGAACCTGGCGCTCTGAAGGCCGCGGCAAACGCGAATGTGCCAGTGTGTTTAATGCATATGCAAGGCCAGCCTAAAGATATGCAGCAGCAGCCTCATTACAAAGACGTTGTGGCTGACGTTAAACAATTTTTATTAGCAAGAGCATCAGATTGCATTGAAGCTGGCATTAAAAAAGACCAAATTTTGTTCGACCCTGGCTATGGCTTTGGGAAATCCCTTGAACATAATTATGCATTGGTTAAACATCTTCCAAGTATACTCGCACTAGGCTATCCGGTGTTGGTAGGGATGTCTCGTAAATCTATGATTGGCAATTTGTTAAATAGAAATGTGGATGAACGCTTGGCGGGAAGTATTACCCTCGCTACAATTGCAGCACAGCAAGGTGCGCATATTATCCGCGTTCACGATGTACAGGAAACAACGGACGCAGTTAACATTGTTAATATGCTAACAACAATAGAATAAGGAACCTTCATGGGGCAGCGTAAATATTTCGGCACTGATGGCATACGCGGTAAAGTTGGCGAAAGTAATATTAATCCCGAATTTGCAATTAAGCTTGGTTGGGCAGCAGGAAAAGTGCTTGCCGGGCGAGGTACCAATAAAGTACTAATTGGCAAAGATACTCGTATATCAGGCTACATGCTAGAGTCTTCTTTAGAAGCGGGCTTATCAGCTGCTGGTATTGATAGCGGTTTACTAGGCCCCATGCCTACACCCGCAATTGCCTATTTAACGAAAACATTCCGCTCTGAAGCCGGTATTGTGATTAGTGCTTCACATAATCCTTATTATGATAATGGTATTAAGTTCTTCTCGGCAGACGGTTTCAAACTCGACGATGATATTGAACTAGCTATAGAAGATATGCTTGATAAACCAATGACATGTGTTGCCTCTGATAAGCTAGGGAAAGCAACCAGAATTAACGATGCTGCAGGCCGCTATATTGAATTTTGTAAAGGTACTTTCCCTTCAGATTTGTCTCTCACCGGATTAAAGATAGTCGTAGATTGTGCCCATGGTGCCACTTACCATATTGCGCCGAATGTATTGCGTGAGCTGGGTGCTACGGTGATTGAAATTGGTACGGCGCCAAATGGTTTAAATATCAATGAAGGTGTTGGCGCCACTTCGATGGATGCGATAGTGGAGAAGGTAAAAGAAACGAATGCTCACCTTGGTTTCGCCTTAGACGGTGACGGCGACCGTATTATGATGGTTGATCATTTAGGCAATGTGATAGATGGCGACCAAATTGTATATATGATTGCCCGCGATGCACTTAAAAATGGCCGCATGCAAGGCGGTGTTGTAGGTACATTGATGAGTAACCTTGGGTTAGAAATTGCCTTTAGCAAGCTAGGCGTTCCTTTTGCACGAAGTAAAGTAGGGGATCGCTATGTAATGGAAATGCTTCAGCAAAAAGGCTGGGCAATTGGCGGCGAGAACTCGGGTCATATACTGAATTTGGCAACGTCTTCTACCGGCGACGGCATTATTGCAGGCTTACAAGTTATCGCTGCAATGTTGCGCTCAGACTTAGATTTACATGATTTAAGTAATGGCTTTGATATGTATCCTCAGTGCTTAGTCAACGTGCGTTATCAAGATGCTAGTCAAGATTATCTAGCGCATGCTGATGTGCAAGGTGCTAAAGAAGAAGCAGAAGCTTCATTGGGCAAGAAGGGCCGCGTTTTATTACGTAAAAGCGGAACTGAACCCCTTATTCGCGTTATGGTAGAGTCTGATAACGAAGGGCATTCTTCCAAGTGGGCAGAGCATATTGCTGAAACTGTTCGTAAAGTCGCCAATTAGTTGGCAGAACTGGATATTTCGCGTTTTATACTTGTATATTTTTACTGAAATCGTTAATATCACGCCCGCTTTAAGACAGGGCTAAGGTCTGCATTGTGAATAACAATAAAAGAAAGCCGCTGGTAGCGGGCAATTGGAAAATGAACGGTAATCGTTCTCTGGTCACTACGTTCAACGATGCATTTGAGAATAATGCGGTTGATAATGTTGATGTAGTTATTTGTCCTCCTGCTCTATATCTTTCAGCATTTTCTACTCAAGCCTTTGCGTTGGGTGGACAAGATGTCAGTCATCTTGATAATGGCGCTCACACAGGTGACCTTTCTGCTGACATGTTGAGTGAACTTGGTTGTAAGTACGCCATAGTAGGGCACTCAGAAAGAAGAGACGACCACGGAGAAAGCAATAGCTTAGTGGCCGAGAAAGCAAAGAAATCAATTGCAAGTGGATTGACCCCTATCATTTGTGTGGGTGAGTCACTTGATATTAGAGAAAGTGGTCAGGTTGAGTCTTTCATTGGCGAACAACTTGACGCATTAGTTAACGGTTTATCTGTTGAAGAGCTTTCTAAATCAGTACTTGCTTATGAGCCTGTTTGGGCCATAGGTACTGGAAAGACAGCTTCACCTGAACAAGCGCAAGACGTACATGAATTTATTCGTGGATACTTTGCAAAAGTAGACGCAGAGCTTGCTCAAGGGTTACGAATTTTATACGGCGGCAGTGTTAAAGCAGATAATGCTAAAACATTGTTTGCACAACAAGACGTAGATGGTGGCCTCATTGGCGGCGCCAGCTTAAAGACAGAAGATTTTATTTCAATTTGCCAAGCGGCAAACTGACGAGGTAATTATGGTTTACGAAGTGCTACTGGTAGCATATTTAATTGTTGCATTGCTGTTGATTGGTTTTGTTCTTATTCAACAGGGTAAAGGTGCAGATATGGGCGCTTCTTTTGGTAGCGGCGGCTCAAATACAGTATTTGGTTCAGGTGGTTCTGGTAACTTCATGACTCGCACTACAGCCATTCTCGCTGGTTTGTTTTTCTTTATCAGCCTTACGTTAGGCGCGATGACAGCGAACCGCGAAAGTGCAGTAGATGAGTGGGATAATTTGGAAGTACCAGCGGCTGTTGAAGCCCCGGTTCAAGCGCCAGCTGATATGGACGTTCCTGTTATGGATACGCCTGCGAAAGACGCAGCAACGTCGAATGATATCCCAATGGGTGACGCTCCTAACGCTGAGGCTCCCAACGCTGAGGCTCCTCAGGCTGAAGTTACTGAGGAAGACGTACCTAAGCCTGACGATTCAGACGTACCTAACTAAGATTTTTGCGGAAGTGGTGGAATTGGTAGACACGCCATCTTGAGGGGGTGGTGAGCATAGCTCGTGCGGGTTCAAGTCCCGCTTTCCGCACCAACTTTAAAAACCGGCTTTTAGCCGGTTTTTTTGTGTTTCTAATTTTTTTATAAAATGAACAATTACGCCAACCTCGCGACTATTAGTCTTGCGGTAATTGGGCTATGCTACTAGCTGAATTAGAAAAAGTGAATGTACGTATTATGTATAAAACGGTGCGCTGGGAGCGGTAGGTTGCAAATATCACTTCGACAAAGTCTTTTTAGAACGCTTCTTGGCGGAATTTTTATAGCCTCACTCCTCATTGTTGCAGGGGTTTGGAAGTCAGCCAACAACTTGGTTAAACAAAATATCAGCCAAGATATTGCTGTTACCGAAAAGGTGCTGCATAGGCTAATTGAAGACCGCCAAGCTATCATTAAAAGCGTCTCCAACGTACTTCTTCGTTCTTATGATTTTCGCCAAGCCGTGGGGACCTCAGATTTACCCTCTATACAAACTGCGTTAGAAAGTTACGCGTCGCGAATTAATTCCGATGTGATTGCATTAGTGAATTTAGATCACACTATTGTCGCTTCTCACAGTGCCCTTTTTACACCGGGTGAAACCTTAGAAGCCAGCACTGCACTTGTTGCAAAAGGCTACGAAAACGGTTTTTTCCTCATTGATGACTCATTAATACAGTTAAATCTCTATAAAGTAGAAATTCCGACATTACGTTATTACATGATCATCGGTGTGGAGTTTGATGAAACATTACTACAAGAACTAAGAAATCTTGTTGATGCTGAAATTATTATCACCAATGTTAGTGACAATACGCCGATTGCGTCAACGCTTTCGCCTGCGCAAGTAGAGTCAGTTTTAACGGGTGATCCCACACCATCTTGGGTCGATGTAACTTTCAAGCAGAAAAATACCTACATAAGTCGTGAAGTTAGCTTAGTGTCGATGTCGGCGCTTCCTGTACGCATTACTATAGCTGTAGATGTATCAGACGCCTTCCACGCGTTTACCGACATCCAATTAAGTATTTTAGTGTTAACCCTAATTGCAGTTTTGGTGGCGTTGGGGTTCTCAATGCTACTGGCTCGAAATGTCAGCAGTTCCGTTTCTAACCTTGTCAAAGCAGTCAATAGGGTAGCTGGCGGTGAATATGGCGCTACACTAGACAAACCATCAAAGTTACGTGAAATAAGTGAACTCGCATCGGCAGTGGATAGCATGCAAGAGAGCATTCAACACCGAGAAAAGCATATTCGGTATCAAGCGCAACATGATGTGCTAACAGGTTTGTTCAATCGAAATTACGTTGAAGGTTATTTTGATGGAAAAATGTCTGAGAATGTAAATTTGCAGGTTGTTGCTATCACGATTATTGGCTTTAGAACGACCAACGACCTTTATGGGTATTCAAATGGAGACAACACGCTCAAGGCACTTGCTACGCGTTTACTTCGCTGGCCTGGCACATCTGCACGTTTAGCCGGGGGAGAAATTCTCTATATTTCCGATACGGCGTTAGATGAAAATCAACTAGAAACGTTGAAACATATTTTAGAGCAGCCCGTCGAGAGTAACCTAATCTCTATCCCTGTCAAAGTGGCGATGGCAGTGGTGTCTTGCCCTCAAGATGCCACCAACTCAGAAGAACTATTTCGTAAAGTTAATATTGTTACCGATGAAGCTATTCACTCTAATGCATGGTGTGTTCATTATCGCCCCGAGCTTGAGGCTAAGTACGTTAGGCGTTTAACCATTACCACCGAGCTTAAGCGTGCGCTTTCTAGCAATCAAAGTGAGCTTTCTATGGTGTATCAACCCAAAATTGATCTCAGTACGATGAAAGTATGCAGCATGGAAGCGCTGATAAGATGGAATAACGCGACGCTTGGTTTCGTACCCCCAGATGAATTTATTACCATCGCTGAGCAGGCTGCACTAATCGAACAAGTCACAACTTGGGTTATGCAGCAAACGATTACTGATTTGTCCTACTTTAGGCAAAAAGGCTATGGCTTTACAGTAGCCATGAATCTATCAACCCAAGATATTCAAAATAAGCCGTTACTCGATAAACTGGTTTCTTTACTCACCGATGCAGCTCTCTCGCCTGATGCCCTAGAGCTAGAAATCACAGAAAGTGATTTGGTAGCCGATGCTTCACTTGCCATTGAAAACCTGAACGCATTGACGAGCAGGGGATTCCATTTTGCCATCGATGACTTTGGTACTGGCTACTCATCGCTCGCGTATTTGAAAAATTTGCCTGTCGATACTATCAAAATTGATAAAAGCTTTATTTTGTCTTTAGCGACCGACGACAACGATAAGCAAATCGTGCATACCGTGCTGGGATTAGCTGCTGCCTTCGACTTAAAAGTGGTAGCTGAAGGTGTAGAAGACGAGATGTCGCTAAATATTTTGAAAGAGTGGGGCTGTGATATTGCGCAGGGCTACTTCATTAGCCGGCCATTGGCTAAGCATGCGCTAGAAGAATGGTTAGAAAATTCACCTTTAGGCGAATAGACGTGTGCCAGTAAATTCCTTATTGTTGGCAGTATATATGCATTATAAAAGCAAAGCCTGCTCAAAAACTTAAAATACCGCAGTTAGAGTGGGTGAACTGTGAAATTACTTCAAAAACAAGGATATTATTATGGACATTATTCGCATTATACTTTCAATCTTACTGCCTCCTTTAGGTGTGTTCTTACAAGTTGGTATTGGCGCTCAGTTTTGGATAAACATCCTTTTAACGTTGTTAGGCTACTTCCCTGGTGTTATCCACGCCGTGTACATTATCGCTAAACGATAGTTTATTTTACTAACTTTTAGTAAAACCAAGCATGAAAAGAAAGGCCAGTCTATGACTGGCCTTTTTCGTATCGTTATGATTTGAGTAACACTTGAGCCTAAAGAGGCGCAAGTTCTTTTGCCATTTCCTCTTGGTAAGCATCGGCAAGTTTATTCTTCTGAGAATCGTTAAGAAGTCGACCAGCCACCTGGAAAAACTCTTGCTCTTCATCAGCAAGGTGATGCTCAACTTTTTCCTGAAGCGATTTCAAGTGACGTAGCCATCCTGGTGAGTCCATTTTAGTCTCATCCAGTTTTTCGATTAGCTCATCAATTTCGTGATGTTCTGCAATACCGTGACGGGTTAACTCTACGGCGTCATCCTTTTTAAGGAGGGGAGAATAAAAATGGCGCTCCTCCGCAATGGCATGACTTTCGAGCTGATTTTTAAGCTCTTGGTAATACTCTCGGCGTGCAGCCGTGTCTCCACTGGTCTCAGCGAGAATTTTAAGTAACAATCTTTGTTTCTCATGATCTTGGCGTAACGCTTCGAAAATCTTCATCGGTAATCCCTCAACTAGTTGTACTAAAATGTGGCGTAAAAAGCACGTTAACCAATGCGAGAAGCGTTCCACTATATTGCGTTCACTAAGTCACTGTAAGTAAAGCTTTTAGCGGCTGATTATCGTTTCAATACATAAGCAGCCGCTTAATTAATGCATTTCTTACATAGCGTTTGCGGTAATCTTTACTTATCGTTTTTCTGTCGTGAATTGACTGTTATTTTGCGCATGGTCTATGCCCGTTAATACTCGGAGACTCGCGGGGTGTGTGGTGATACTGATTTCACTTGCGCTGAATATCTCACCATCAACCGCGTAAGATATTTCCTCGTCAAAATAAAGGGATATCGATGGGGACTGTTTATGCCTGATACTGTCTGAACTGGTTTTGTAATCTTCAGGACCAAAGACGAGCTCTGCCAAAGAGAGTAATTGACGGTCAGATGAATCTTGTGGGGTTAGCCACGTGATATCTAATTTACCATCAGTCACATCTGGTAAGTCTCCGCCTTGCGCGAGTGCGGTGGTAATTGGCGCAGCATTGGCGATCACTAAGCTTGGTGTTTCTAAGTGCTGGGCTTCTTCATCATTAAACTTTACCTGAAGACCAAGGTTTTCGTTTTTGCCAATGGCCTCCCAAAGCCCCTTAAGGTAGGCAAATTGTCCACCAGAGTCTTTTTCTCCTCGTCCTGCGGCAGATATCATATGCTCTTCAAACCCGACAGCCGCAACCAGTAACATCATTCTGCCATTACACTGGGCAGTATCAATATCTGCAGTTTTACCGTTAATAATGACGTCACACGCTGTGCTGATGGGAACAATTTTGCTAGCATAACCATGAAGTACCTGACAAAGGGCATTGGCCGTACCAAGGGGAATAACCCCTAGTGTTACATTCTTATCGGTGAGGGCATTCGCCACCTCAGTAATGGTACCATCGCCACCACAAGCTACGATAATTTGTGCCCCATCGCCTAAGGCTTCTTTAGCCAAGGCTTCACCGTTTATTTCTTCTGTTGTTTCTTTAACGGTGACTTTAAATTTTTCGTTCAATCTTGCCAGAATGTCGGCCTTTTCAACTTCCCATTTACCCCCGCCAGCAACAGGGTTGGCAATGAGGGTAAGGCGCTTAGTTAATGACAAGCTTCCACCATTCTTTATTTTTTCCAGTGCCGCTAACTGATGTTTATTTAGCCTTGCTGTCGTTCGAACCGATTGAATCTTGTCCATCGCATCTAGAATTGATAACGAGGGCTCTCTCGCTAAAAGGTAGGCGGCTAGCACTAGTACAGAACGCCCTCGACCAAGTGCACAATGCACTACGACATTTTTACCTTCAACGAGTTGTTGATCTAACCAGTTAATTGCAAGTGTAAGTTGTTCTTGGGTGGGGCTGGTATGGTCAAGAACAGGAATGTTTAAATAATCAAAATCCAATTGATAGGCTGTCCAATCTAAGCCATCGAATTCGGCGGTAACGTCTAAAATAGCGTTAATATTGTTGTTTTTCAGCATATCCACATGTTGAGAAGACATGCGACAACCTAAATAGAGTTGGTCATCTATTCTTTGGAAGGGAGGAACCTTGTCGGTACGCCTTGCATACTCATTGTACAACCAGCTTCCCAGTAAAAATGGAACGAAGACCCACCGAATATAAATAGGGATTGAACCATCTTCACGTTTTCTGAACAATGCAGGATAGTTAAGCAAGTAGGCGCTACTAACTGCAATAAGTGAAAAACTGATCCAAGCAAAGATGACAGAGAGCCATAGTGTTGGGCTAAACCAGGTTAGCACTAGTGCTAAGATTGCGCCGAGTACATAATATTTAACCATCTTCATACTGTTCACATTTCCTTTGTTCAAAGATTTAATTAACTTATACAGTGGTTCCGCTTTTTTTGTTTATTACTAATATGCATCTATGTAGGTAGAATGAAATTAAACATCAAAAATTACGTTTTATTAAAACTTTACAAGTGAACTGGCTGACAAACAGTACCGTAAATGTTCCATCTGACTTTCAACTGCAGTATTCACATTCATAAACGGGCGAATTCAATGTCGAACAGTTTCATTATCAAATTGGTTAACTTTCTATGGTTTCAAACCATTTGGTGGTTAGTGGTTTTATACCAAAGTACTTTTTTGGTTTTGGTTTTGGGTTTACTGATCGCGTGGCTTGTTTACTCACCATTGCGAAAGTCAGATGGTAAAATAATGATAGCAGTTTTATTACTAGGTACAGTGGTTGACTCACTACTGATGTTGACAGGGGTATTTAGCTTTGAGCGTGGGGCTTGGTTTAGCGGTGGTGCATCTCATTGGATAGTACCCATTTGGCTGGTGTGCCTATGGGCAGCACTAGGGGGCTCAATACAACACAGTTTGAGTGTATTTGCTAACAAGCCATGGCTAGCAATGATCGGCGGTGCGGTTTTCGCCCCGTTAAGTTACTTTGGTGGCCAGAAGTTTGGGGCTGTTAACTTCGGATACTCACCGCTAATTACGCTGTTTATTTTGACTCTTGTATGGGGCGTAGTATTTCCGGTGTGTTTTTTACTGGCGAAAAAGTTATCGGCTCACGATGAGCAAGATTAAGTAAGTCTAGCAACTCCCTTTAACTTACGTTATAAGGGAGTAAGCTGCTAATTTGGGTTCAAGAGATACTAGCGTACCGCTTCGACCACATTCTTGCTTCGCGAATGTAAAAACGATGCAATGTCAGACGCCGATTGGCTCTTTTTCAAGTTAATAACCACAGCCACATGATTTCTTCGTATAGCATGCCTAACAGCTTGCACTATTTCTGTACGGTCTGGGCGCAGGCCAACTAAACCTGCTACAAATAAACCAGTAAAGATGCCTGGGCTTATTAACGCGATGTAAGTAAATAGTGGGTTTTGCTTCGTTAGTTCAGGGCCGAACGAAACCAAAAGAAATGCTCCTAGCATGCCTACAAGAAAGCCTACACCACCAAGCACTAAGTGGGAGTGCCACAAATTTTTGCCTATGCTTCTGCTCTCTCGTTCTAACTTCTCACTTATTTCAGTATCGCTTCCGTCGATGAAAGACACTTGGTCAGTACTGATATCAGTTGAATTTGCCAGTTGTTGAATGGTTTTTTTTGCCATCAATTTGTCTTCAAATATGGCAGCAACTTGAATTTGGTCATTTGGCGCTAGAGATGCGCGAAGATTTTCATGATTAGCAGTTTGCATAACTTCTCCGATAAACCCGGTCAATTTATACCTAAGCGGTACCCTTCAACGTTTTTGCCAAAGGCGGGTAAATTCATAACTATTAAGCGAATTTACAAATATTCATTGATAACCATTCAAAATGCGTTCCGCTGGCGGGTTAAACTTTAGTCCACATGCTTTCGAAGCGCTCTATTTTTATGTAAGATGTTGAATTTCATCGTTAATATTGGTTTTTTGATAAGGTTGGCTTAACTTTGTGTCGATAATACTTACCCTAGGTCTATAGATAACATTTTCGCTATGTTACATATTTACTCACAGTATGAAAATTTGTCTCAGTCTGTGAATTTAGCTTTCAGCGGTTGTCTTACTGCTTACTAATATGATGGCGCCAAATCATTAACCCAATGTAAAATTACATCGATAACCTAATGAATGTAATAGAAAATAATTTTTAATCGAATCAATTGCCTCGCAACGGGCCATGGCTTTTGGCTGGTGCGTCAACACGCACGTAACTTGCATCTCCGTTTGCATTCAAAATAGCGATTTTAAGTTACCACACTGTTAAGCAGCCTTGATGTAAGTTTGCGGTACACATTATTTTAGAAGGGAGCTGACGTGACCATAGGGCAAGTCGTTGATGGGAGTATGCGTCATCCACACCTTACAATTAAGCGCATTGCTTGTGGTAAAGGTGCCTATTATCGTTACACCAGCGGTCGTAAGGTTGAAGGGCAACGTGTGCTGCGTAGAATCAAATCACTCGCCATTCCTCCTAACTGGAAAAGTGTCACTATCAGTCGCGACCCTAAAGCAAGTATTCAAGCGATTGGCCTAGATGCTAAAGGGCGAAAACAATACCTCTATCATCCTGATTGGCATAAACAGCAACAAGTAGAAAAATTCAAACGTTTGACTTTATTTGGTCAGAAGGTACCTGAGTTTAGAGAATTTTGCAGGGCACTCGTTAGTGGCGAGCAGTGGACAATAGAGCGAGCGTCAGCCTTGGTGTGCCTGTTATTAGATTACACCGGCGTAAGAATTGGCAATGCTCAGTACAGTAAAGAAAATAACACCTATGGCTTAACTACGCTTCGTCGTAAACATGTTCAAGAAGCAACGCTTGAAAAGGTGTCTCTTGAATATTCTGGTAAACACAGTAAGCGACGCACCATTACTATCGACGATCCTTTATTGGCATCCTTAGTGTGTGAATGTACTCAGCTTCAAGGTTACAGCTTATTTAGGTATCAATTATCTGATGGCTCTTGGTGTGATATTCATAGTGAAGACGTGAATGACTTTATTCACGCGCACTTGGGTGAAAGCTTCAGTTGTAAAGATTTTTCGAACCTGGGCGGCCAGTCGATTTGCACTGCAAAGCTTCCCTGACGTTGAAAGGTATTTGCGAGAAGGGCGTAACCGTAAATGGCCTAACTCGTTGAGTTCACATGTGTCAAAAATGCTGGGAAATACCCCTTCCGTTTGTAGACAGTATTACATTCACCCGAAATTATATTCTGTGTTTGATGAGAAAAATACGTTTGAAAATTTATTAAAGACACTCCAGCAGTTTAATCAGGAAATTTGCGATCCTATTGAACGAGAATTAAGCACTGAAAAGCTTTTGTTGTCGATTATTTCATCTGAGTGACAACTAGATTAACTTTTAATAATAAATGTTTCTATTGATGCTAATAGTGTACTGGTTGAACGACGTAGAGTACAAAATATTGCGTTTCACGGAACCGCATGGTTGCATTAAAGTTGCTTTAAATCAGTGCCTTGTAGGCAGTTTTGAAAGAGGTAATGTATGTGGAACCTTTTTGGTTATATTCACGCAGCAAATAGGCTTCATAACAAATTGACTACTATTTAAACTTGAAATCACACCAGTGATACTTATATAATTAGAACTCTAATCATTATTGTTCAATTTAAATGTTTGATTCTGAGTTTGGCATAAGGCTAAAGTCGGAAACAAATGATGCGTGTTATTCAAGCCTTCAAACCTTGTATAGCACTTCGATGGAATGCAATGTCCTTCGAACATCTGAATGATGTAATTTTAACTAACATAGGAGAGCAATCTCACATTATGCCAATTGAAAGTTATATATCGCTGGCAATTTATTTTCTAGCGATGTTGGGTATAGGTCTTTTTGCATATCGTCAATCTACTAGTGATATTTCTGGTTACATTCTAGGTGGTAGGAAGGTTAGCCCTCAAGTTACTGCACTATCAGCAGGTGCTTCTGATATGTCAGGTTGGATGTTAATGGGATTGCCAGGGGCAATGTTCTTAACCGGGTTCGACGCAGTTTATATTGCTATTGGTCTTGTCGCAGGGGCATTAGCAAATTATATATTGGTTGCACCTAAGCTTCGTGTTTACACCGAAGTCGCAGATGATTCCTTAACCGTGCCGGAATTCTTCGCAAAGCGCTTCGACAACCCTAAAGCAAACGTACGCATCGTTTCAGCTGTCATCATTGTCTTATTTTTTACTTTATATACGTCTGCAGGGCTTGTAGCCGGCGGAAAGCTTTTTGAAAGCGCGTTCTCAGTTGATTATCAGCTTGGGCTGTTTATCACATTGGGCGTTGTCGTTTCATACACCTTATTGGGTGGATTCTTAGCGGTTAGCCTTACCGATTTTGTGCAAGGTTGCATCATGTTTATTGCCCTTGTTCTCGTGCCGGTTGTGGCCTTTACCGAGTTTAATGGTGTAAACCAAATGACGGCTGCTGCGTATGAATCAGTACCGAATTTTACTGAGTCATGGGGTGCACTCACTCTTGTGGGCTTGCTTTCAAGCCTTGGGTGGGGCCTTGGCTACTTTGGTCAGCCTCACATTATTGTAAGGTTTATGGCTATTCGCGATGTTAAATCGGTGAGCACCGCACGAAATATTGGTATGTCTTGGATGCTAGTTACTATACTTGGAGCATTAGCAACGGGTTTTGTAGGGATAGCCTATGCAAATCAATTCAATTTAAGCGTGGACGACGCTGAGACTATTTTCATCGTTTTTTCTCAGTTGCTATTTCACCCGCTTATTAGTGGCTTTTTAATGGCTGCTATTTTAGCTGCCATTATGAGTACTATTTCGTCTCAGTTATTGGTATCGGCTAGTTCGTTAACCGAAGACATTTATCGAGTTGTAGCGAAAAAAGACATCAGCGAAAAAGAGACAGTGACCATCGGAAGAGTTGCTGTAGCGGGCGTTGCCATAGTGGCATTGCTATTGGCGATGGACTCGTCGAACTCCATTCTTTCGTTAGTGAGTAATGCATGGGCTGGCTTTGGTGCCGCATTTGGCCCGTTGGTATTGTTCAGCTTATACAAAAAGGATTTAACACAGAATGCGGCATTAGCCGGCATTATTAGTGGTGCAGTAACTGTCCTATTTTGGATATACGCACCCGTGTTGGCTGACGGTAAAACGTTAAGCAGTGTTATTTATGAAATTATTCCTGGTTTTGCGGTAAGCACCGCAACCCTTTGGTTGGTATCGCGCGCAGGTGCTGCGCCGTCTGAAAATGTTCAGCGCTTATTTAAAGCCACTAACCAGCAATTAGCAGATCAACAATCTTAAGGTGAATGAAATATTATGAGTCATCCCAATTGGAAACGCGTGGTCATTAAAGTAGGCAGTGCACTAATCTCGCCGAACAAGCAAGGGTGCAGCAGCCACTACTTGCTTAGTATTGCCCAATTCATCGTGCGTTGTCGGGCAAATGGAACACAGGTAGTGTTAGTGTCTTCAGGTTCAGTTGCCGCAGGGGCACATTTGTTCCCTGACCATGAAAAGTCGAACATTGCTGTGAAAAAGGCAATGGCAGCAGCAGGGCAGACAGAAATGATTGCAACCTGGGATAGATTATTCGACTTCCCATCGGCGCAAATGCTGTTAACCCATGCTGACCTGCGCGATAGAGAGCGCTACGTTAGTATTCGTGAAACCATATTTAGTTTGTTAGAGCATAACGTTCTACCTATCGTAAATGAAAACGATACGGTAACGACCGATAAACTAAAAGTAGGCGATAACGATAACTTATCCGCTATGGTGGCAGCAGCAGCTGACGCAGATGCACTTATCATCTGTTCTGACATTGACGGTTTGTATAACAAAAACCCTCATGATCACGACGATGCTGAGTTGCTCAAGAAAGTAGATACCATAGACGCCAGTATTTATGCCATGGCGGGTGGTGCAGCGGAAGGCGGTGTTGGCACCGGTGGTATGCGCACAAAAATTGAAGCGGCTGAAAAAGCAGTTTCGCATGGTATAGATACATATATTATTAACGGCTTTACCGAACTGTCATTTAACATGTTGCTTGCGGGTAAAAACCCAGGCACGCACTTTAGTCCTTACGATAAGCCTATGCTAGAAAACGTGCATTGGATGCGCCATACGTCGAACGCGCAAGGCGAAGTGATAGTTGAGGGAGATTTTGATTCCTCATTGGAAAACGACAGTGAACAACTTACCAGCAGCGAGATAGTTGATGTAAAAGGCGAGTTCTCAGTGGGCGATACCATTTTGGTACGCAAAGCTGATGGAACTAAGCTTGTTAAAGCGAAATCAAACTACAGTAGCTGTTTACTGAATTTTATCGCGAATCAGGAAAACGATGACTTCGCCAGTGAATTTGAAGATAAGACTGGCCCTATTATTTCTGATCAGCATGTAGCAAATTTGGAGAAAGAATGAGCATTATTACAGAATTAGCAAAACAAGCGAAACAAGCGGCACAAACACTTGCCATCTTAGATGAAGCTGAGAAAAATGCGGTGTTAAAGGATATGGCTGCGGCTATTCGTGGAAATAAAGACACCATTAAAGCGGTTAACGAAAAAGAAGTGGCGCGTGCTAAGGAAAATAACCTAGACGATGCCATGATTGACCGTTTGATTTTGGATGATGCCCGCATAGAATCTATGGCAGAAGGCATTGAAGTTATTATTAGCCTTGACGATCCTGTTGGTCGTGAGCGCGTAATTGGCACCCGTCCAAACGGTATCGAAATTAAAAAGATGCGTATTCCATTAGGTGTAGTGTGTATGATTTATGAAGCACGCCCTAATGTAACAGCCGATGCTGGCGCACTGTGTTTTAAATCGGGTAACGGCGTTATTCTACGTGGTGGTAAAGAAGCACTGGATACCAGTCTAGCCATCGCTGGGCTTATGCAAGACGTGCTTGAAAAGCATAACTTACCAAGAGCCTTAGTTACTGTAGTTCCGAATCCAGATCGCGCGCTTATGCAAGAGCTAATGGAACAACGGGACTACATTGACGTTATTATTCCACGTGGTGGCGAAGGATTAATTAACTATGTAACCGAACACTCTAAAGTGCCTGTTATTCAGCATTTTAAAGGGGTATGTCATTTATATGTCGATAAAGACGCTGATTTAGATAAAGCGTTGGCTATCTTGTTAAATGGTAAGACCCAGCGTACTGGCGTATGTAATGCGTTAGAAGGTTTGGTAGTACATCAAGCTATTGCGGGCGACTTCTTACCTCGCGTTGCCGAAGCGTTTGAGCAACATAAGGTGACAGTGCATGTCAATGAAAAAGGCGCTCAGTACTTTAACAACGCTGATGTTATTAGCGAAGACGCTTACGGCGAAGAGTACTTAGGTTTAGAAATTGCCATTCGTGTAGTGGATGATTTCGCAGGTGCCATTTCTCATATTGCTGACTTTGGTAGTAACCATACTGAAGTTATCTGTTCAGAAAACGAAGATAGCGCTAAGAAATTTCAGCGTGCCGTAGACGCCAGTGTAGTAATGGTAAACGCATCTTCACGTTTCTCTGATGGCAGCCAACTTGGTTTAGGTGCTGAAATTGGTATCGCGACTACTAAGCTTCATGCCTATGGGCCAATGGGATTAGAATCGCTAACGTCTGAAAAATACCTAGTGAATGGTGTTGGTCAAATTCGCGAATAAGCGACTAGCAAACTAACACGAAATAGCTTCGTTCAACGTAAGCATAAAATCCCGGCCTTTGAATGGGAATAATCCCACTGGTCGGCATTGTGCCCATCAATAGCATGCTTCATAATAAAGGCGCTGTATTTACAGCGCTTTTTTTATTTTCTATCAAACGGTTAACTGGAGCATCTACATGGAAATAGCGATAGACCCAACACAAATGTGGCATAACCTTGTTCAATTTGTGTTGGATTACAAGCTATTGGCCTCGCTCTTTTTAGTGGTATTACTCCACTTTTTCAAGAAGGGTACCCTTCGCCTTATTAAGCGTCGGAGCTCGCGCAAAGGGGAAGATCGACGTAACCAGATTAATATTTTAGAGCAGCTAGGTAATGCATTCATTATTGTGCTGCTGATGATGGTGTGGTCATCTGAAATTCAGAACCTTGCCATTTCAATTGCCGCTTTCATGGTGGCTATTGTGTTAGCTACCCGCGAATTTATTCAATGCTTTATGGGCTTCATTTACTACCTAGGCGCACGGCCATTTAGGGTAGGGGATTGGATCCAGATGAATAACGTCATCGGGGAAGTGGTAGAAATGGATTGGGCAAAAACCGCCTTATTAGAAGTTGACCCTGAAACCTTCAATTACACCGGTAAGCACGTATATGTGCCTAATAGCCAGTTAGTTACTCAGACAGTGCGTAATTTAAACTTCTTACGTCGTTATAAATTGCACTCTTTTAATATTGTTAACGAGCCGACGGTAAATGCCTACAGCTTATTACCAGCATTTAGGGCCAGTGCCCATGCCCACTGTGAATACTTTCGTGATGTAGCAGAACGGTATAAAGGCCTTATTGAGCGTCACTTGGAACAAGACTTTATTCAAATTGACCCTGAAGTTGAAATTAAAACTAATGAATTGGCTAAGGTAGTCGTGAAAGTTAGTTTGTTTTGCCCGACAGCAGAGGCACACGAACTTGAACACAAAATGTGTTCAGATTGGCTAAGCCTGTGGTTTGAGGCGCTAGAAAAAAGTGCCTGTCCGCCAAACACTTCGTCTAGCTCTCAATCGCTAGGGGAAACCGTTTAAATGCCAATCTCGTTTATCCGTGAAATGGCCTTTTAAAAACTCCATTTGGTCAGCCAGTATTCGTCGGTTCACTAAATAGAACCTTTCATAAACGTTTGGCCTGAAGGGTACAGCAAGCAAAGGCATGCCCGCTTCCTCAGGGGTTTTGGCCGCTTTAGCATGGTTACAGCGCTGACAAGACGTTGCCACATTAGTCCAGCTATCTTTGCCACCCCGTGAGCGTGGAATAATATGATCACGGGTTAACAGGCTAGGTGAGAAGCGTTGGCCGCAGTAAAGGCATAAGTAATTATCACGCCTAAACAGATACCGATTGGTTAACGCTATTTTTCCGCTTAAATCTGTGACTTTGCCATCGCAAGCAATAATACTCGATAACGTTAACTGACTTTGATGGCCATGGTGATCCCAGCCACCTTTAAGCGTAACAGCATCACTGCCTAATTCGAATAATACCTTTTCCTGACAATAGAGTTTTGCAGCTTGCTCAACATGGATCCATTCCTGTGGCATGCCAGCTTTATTTAGTCTGAGTACTAGCATTGCATTCCCCTTAGCGCACCGTGTAGGTTTAGTTATAGCATACGAGGTTTTATGTCATTATGATGAAAATACATACAATTTGAGCGTATTAATACAAAATTCATCTGGTTATGGTGATATTTACGTTGCGGTGAGTATTTGTGCGCTTATTTGTTCAATGTGAACTACATTGTGTAGTGGGTTAATCACAGTGAATACGTGATGTGGACGAAATTGCCACAAACCGCAACGAATTCTACGAATAGAAAATTTGTTAATGGTATTAGCGTTAGTTCATCGCTATACTATGCACCGCGATTATAAGCGATAAATAAGATTGAAATTAAAGGACAAATAGTGACTCCTATTACTAAATCATTTCAGTATGGACAGCATACTGTAACACTAGAAACGGGCGTTATCGCTCGTCAGGCCACAGCAGCCGTCATGGCAAGTATGGATGACACCGCTGTATTAGTTACCGTTGTAGGTAAGAAAGAAGCGAAAGCAGATCAAGATTTCTTCCCACTAACAGTAAACTATCAAGAAAAAACATATGCTGCGGGTAAAATCCCTGGTGGTTTCTTCAAACGTGAAGGTCGTCCTTCTGAAGGCGAAACCCTTACAGCGCGTTTGATTGACCGTCCAATCCGTCCATTATTCCCTGAAGGGTTTAAAAACGAAGTACAAGTTGTTATCACGGTAATGTCTGCTAACCCAGATATTCCAACTGATATCATCTCTATGATTGGTACTTCAGCAGCACTAGCCATTTCTGGTATTCCATTTAATGGTCCAATTGGTGCAGCGCGCGTTGGTTACACTGACGGCGAATACATTCTAAATACCCGTGTTGAAGAACAAGCTGACAGCGATCTAGATCTTGTTGTTGCTGGTACTGAAGGCGCAGTATTAATGGTTGAGTCAGAAGCCGATGTGCTTTCTGAAGACGTTATGCTTGGTGCAGTAATGTTCGGTCACGAGCAATTACAAACGGTAGTAACAGCAGTTAAAGAATTTGCTGCTAACGTTAGTATCGACAAGTGGGACTGGAAACCAGAAGCAGAAAACACAACTCTTAAAGATAAAGTGAAAGCATTAGCTGAAGCTGAAATGGTTGCTGCTTACCAAATCTCTGACAAGCTTGCGCGTAAAGACGCAGTTACTGCTGCAACTGAAAAAGCACGTGATGCTATTCTTGCTGAAGACGAGACCCAAGATAAGAAAGAAGTATCAAACCTTCTTCATGATCTTGAGTCTGACGTAGTGCGTTCACGCATCCTTGCTGGCGAGCCTCGCATTGACGGTCGTGATCCTAAGATGATTCGTGCACTAGACGTTGCAACGGGCATTTTACCACGTACTCACGGTTCTGCTGTTTTCACTCGTGGTGAAACTCAAGCAATCGTTGCTGCTACGCTAGGTACAGAACGTGACGCGCAGATGATTGACGAGCTTCAAGGCCGTCGTGACAGCCGCTTCATGCTTCATTATAACTTCCCTCCATACTGTGTTGGTGAAACCGGTATGATTGGTTCTCCTAAGCGTCGTGAAATTGGTCACGGTCGTTTGGCGAAGCGCGGTATTCAAGCAGTAATGCCAAGCGAAGAAGAATTCCCGTACGTAGTACGTATCGTTTCTGAAATTACAGAATCAAATGGTTCGTCTTCAATGGCCTCTGTATGTGGTACTTCACTTGCGCTTATGGATGCAGGTGTACCAATTAAAGCTTCAGTTGCTGGTATTGCAATGGGTCTAGTGAAAAGCGACGAAAACTTCGTTGTACTTTCAGACATCCTTGGTGATGAAGATCACCTTGGTGACATGGACTTCAAAGTTGCCGGTACTACCGGTGGTATCACTGCATTGCAGATGGATATCAAAATTGAAGGTATTACTAAAGAAATCATGCAAATTGCCCTTAAACAGGCAAAAGAAGCACGTTTGCATATTCTTAACGTAATGGACGAAGCTATTGGCGGTCATCGCGAAGAGCTTAGCGAATTTGCTCCACGCATTTACACTGTTAAAGTCGATCAGGACAAGATCCGCGACGTTATCGGTAAAGGCGGCGCAATGATTCGTTCAATTACTGAAGAATCTGATACCAACATCGAAATCGAAGATGATGGTACTATCAAAATCTTCGCAACTGAGCGTGCGAAAGCCGATATTGCTATCAGCAAGATTGAGCAAGTTACCGCTGAAATCGAAGTGGGCAAAACTTACCACGGTAAGATTACCCGTATCGTAGATTTTGGTGCGTTTGTTGAAGTATTACCAGGTAAAGAAGGCCTAGTACATATTTCTCAAATCGCTCACGAGCGTGTTAACAAAGTAACTGACTACCTTACTGAAGGTGCGATGATTGACGTGAAAGTGATGGAAATTGACCGTCAAAACCGTGTACGTCTAAGCATTAAAGAGTTACTTGAAAAGCCTGCTCCTAAGTCTGACGACGCAGAGTAAGGTTTTATTTGCTAATGAGCTATAGCGAAGGTTTTGCCCTAACGTTATAGCCAGATGTAAATTGAAGACAAATGTAAGAAAAATTAGAAAAGGGAGCTTAGCTCCCTTTTTTGTTTTTAAAGAAAGGAGCAACATGGAAAAGCAAACGCAAACCGAAATTGAAGCGGCTGTGTTTCGACGTTTGGTCGATCATTTAGACGCGAACAAAGACGCACAAAACATCGACCTAATGATTCTGGCTGATTTCTGTCGCAACTGTCTTGCTAAGTGGTATTCGTCTGCCGCTGCAGAGCAAGGTGAAGACATTGATTACGATGCTGCTCGAGAAGTCGTGTACAAAATGCCGTATTCCGAGTGGAAAGAAAACCACCAACTACCGGCCAGTGATGAGCAGCTAGAAAAACTAGCAGCACGCCACAAAAAATAAACAAAAAGCCCAGCTAGAAGCTGGGCTTTTCATTGATAAACGCGCAAACCGTTTCATGGAAGCCGTATCCACAAAATCCTTATCCACAAAGCGACATACGGAAACCGCTTCACGAGAATCAAATACATATAAGGCAGTTATCCTTGGTAATCTCGCATATCAAGCACGTTATCAATACCCTCAATCGCCTCATCGGCTATGTGAGTAACATAAAGCAGGGTGGTGTGGTTCGATGCTGCTAAAAGCTTTATTAATGCCAGCACATTGGTGCGATTTATATCATCTAACCCATTACAAGGCTCATCAAGTATTAACACCACAGGGTGCTTCACCATGGCGCGAACAATAAGTAATAATCGCTGTTCACCAAAAGAAAGGCTGTTGAACGGTGTGTGTTTGTTATCGGTAAAGCCTATTATATTAAGCCATGCATCGGCAATCGCATTTTCAGCATTGGTCGGCGTGGTATAAAGTCCGATGCTATCGTAAAAGCCAGAGGTCACTACATTGTGAGCGCTGCAATTTACCCGGTACTGCATGTGCAGTGCGTTTGACATAATGCCAATGTGTTGTTTGATATCCCATATACTTTCCCCAGACCCTCGCTTTATACCAAACAAGGTTAAATCATTGGTGTAGCAGTGAGGGTTATCGCCTGTAATCATGGTTAGCAAGCAGGTTTTTCCAGATCCGTTGGGCCCAGAAATTTGCCAATGCTGGTCCGGGTAAACCATAAAATCTAAATCTTTGAATACGGTGTTGTCATCGTACTTAACAAACCCATTTCGAAGCGCAATTAACGGCTCGTCTTTGGCAAAGGTTTTAGACGTTTCGGTGCTAGGTGGCAATGTTGGTTCAGCCGTACTTAAACTGAACCACGACGATAAATGGTTAACTAACGCTTCAGGTGCCAAGCGGTCGTCGCTACACGATACAATTTGTAATGCCTCAACCAAGACTAACTTACATGCCACATTCGGCACGTCGCGCACTGTATTTGCGGTAATCACTAAGGTGGACTGTGTTTGTTGGCTTAAGAAGGTGTTGAAACGTGCCCGTGCGTCTTTATCTAGCCCTTCAAAAGGTTCGTCAACTAAAATTACGTCGGCATTGCTCACCCAAGCTAGTAACAAGAGGACTTTGCGTGTTTCACCGGTAGACAGTGAAAGAAAGGCCGTATTGAGTAAATGGGCAACCTGCAAGGCGGTTGATAAGATTTTATACGCGCTGTGTTGTTGATAGTCAGAATTTGCTTTGCTTAAAAGCTCGTGCACTAAGGTAGGCTCAGCCACAATATCGAGAAGATCTGCACTGTCTTTTTGTTTTTCTTCAAGAATCATCGCGTGCTGAACGGCTACGCTGACTTCAGCAACCGATACGTTCAATGAGCGTGTACCAGCAAGCGGCTTTCCGCGACCGGCTAATGCTGCCATAAGCAAGGATTTTCCTGCACGGTTTCGCCCAGCAATTAATACATGCTCACCTTGATTAACGGTAAAAGTAAAGGCAGGGGTGGTGAAGTTGTTATCTAGTTTTACTTGGTAGTGGTGTAGCGATAGCGTGGTCAAAATACAGACATTTCAGTTGGATGTTATATTGGCATTTTGGCGGGAATAGCAGGGATATGCAATGCAAACAAATTGTTATGTTTTTTCGATACGCTTGTCGGCTTGTGCTTCCACTTCAGGGGCTTGCTGTTGTATGTCTTTGAAATCAGCAAAGGATAGGAAAGGATACTGAAGTAGCGGGCTTTATTGTTTTCTAATTACAGGGGCCCTTTCGGGGAATATCAGCTTGGTCATAAAGTGGCTATTGGGATCAAGCTGATATTCCCCGAAAGGGTCACAGGCCTTAAAACCATGTTTTGAATATAACCGCCGGGCGGCGTTGAAATAGTCTTGCGTGCCCGTTTCCAGGCTTAACGTTTGGTAACCGTTTGCTGCAGCGAATTCAATTACGAAGGTAAGCAATTGACTTGCTATACCTTTCTTACGAAACATGGCGCTGGTACGCATAGATTTTAATTCTGCTTCAGTGTTACTGAGCTTTCTGATGGCTACGCATCCGGCTAATAGTTCGCCTTCCCATGCACTAAAAAAGGTAATGTTAGGCGACTTCAACGCCTTAACATCTAAGGCATGCACGCTTTCTGGGGGAGACGTGGCGTACATGTCTTTTAAGTGCTCTTCTAGCAGGGCGATAACGTCGCCGCTGCTAAGGTCGTCTTGCTTAATTGTTATCAAAGGGCTCATTTAGAAGACTCACACAAGAATCAGAAGCAAGGCTTATGGAACATGTTCATACGTTATTTAATAAACCTAATGCTAAGTGGGTACACCCATAATTCGCCCTTGTTGGCTTTTATCGCGGCAACAATAGCGAAAATGAAGTTCAAAATAGCAAGGATCACTAATCCAAACATACCAATAATGATTAACGTGAGCAGGCCACAAATAAGCGAGTAAACAAATAAGCTGATTAACCAATTAACGGTGACCTTTCCATGCATATCAATATCTTGGTGCTTATCTTTATTCACAGCCCACATAACGATGGGCAGGATTAACCCTAAACCAGGCACTATAATACTGGTTAACTGGCTAAGGTGAATAAGCATGCAATAGGTGTTAAGTGGCATACCCCAATATTCTTGAATACTTTCATTTTCTTTGCTGACGTCATGGTCATCATTGATGTTGTTACTCATACAACTTTCCTTGTTTTATCGGTTTTATATATATGCTTACGCTAGTTACTTCGAATTTTTCGAAGGGAATGCCAACATACTCTGTTAAAATAACAAAATCAACGTACTAGCGAGCTGGTTAATCGCGATACGTATTTGTTTCTATTCGGAATTAGCATTATGAACCAACAGCAGCCAAATAATCCTCTTCACGGGCTTACCCTTGAAAAAATTCTTGTTCGTCTCGTTGAACATTATCAATGGGAAGGCTTGTACTCTGAAATTAGGGTGAACTGTTTTAACAACGACCCTTCTGTGAAATCTTCGCTTAAGTTTTTGCGCAAAACTCAGTGGGCGAGAGACAAAGTAGAAGCGTTATATATTCGTACATTTAGCTAATCTACTCGTGTAATAGGCAAGCTAACAAACAACATCAAAAAGGCTGAGCCTTCTGGCTATCAAAAAGGACTAACCATGGATAACGTTGCGCTTTTCGTCGACGTGCAAAATATTTACTACACCACGCGACAAATTCATAAGTGCAATTTTGATTACAATCAATTTTGGCGCTTGGCTACCGAAGGTAGAAACGTGGTGAAAGCAGTGGCGTATGCTATTGAGCGAGGCGACACAAAACAGCGAGAGTTTCAAAATATACTCCGTGGTATTGGCTTTGAAGTTAAGTTAAAACCTTTCATTCAGCGAGCAGATGGTTCAGCGAAAGGCGATTGGGATGTGGGTATAACGATTGACGCTATGGAGTATGCTGATCTCGCTGACACCATTGTGTTTGCTACAGGAGATGGTGATTTCGATATATTGGCCAGTAAGCTTGTTGATAAAGGTAAAGAGGTGGAAGTGTACGGCGTTCAAGAACTCACTTCGGTTTCTCTTATAAAGGCTGCCAGCAAATATGTTCCTGTACAAGGTGACTTGTTACTGCGCTAAGCTATGTAATTGCTGCCTATAAAAAAATATGCGTCAGTTTTGACGTTTTTTATTGATATTGGTCAGATGGATTTTCTGTTGTTGAGAGTATGCTTGCCTTATCTGGGTAATAACAAGGCGAGGTATCATGATTTCACAGCTACCTAAATGGGTAGAATTTGGCGCATTTATCTTAGCGCTGGTGGCTGGGTATGTGAATGCGATTGGACTGCTTGGGTTTGAACACCAATCAGTATCGCATCTATCGGGCACTGCAACCTTACTTGGCACGGGGGTTTACCAAGGCTCTTTGCAAAGTGCGTTTCATCTTGTAGGAGTTTTACTTTCCTTCCTTGTTGGCGCTTCTATTGCAGGTTTCTTACTGCATGGTTTTACATTGAAACTTGGCCGGCATTACGACACAGCCCTTGTAATAGAAGCGCTTTTATTGCTTGTTGCGTTGGCGTTTTTGTATAACGAACAGTTTATTGGGCATTTTTTTGCCTCAGCGGCTTGTGGGCTTCAAAATGCGTTAGCTACAACCTATAGCGGGGCTATTATTCGCACCACTCATGTTACTGGTATTTTCACCGATTTAGGCATTATGCTTGGGGCCCTGTGCCGAGGGGAAAAGCTAGATACCAGAAAAGCCAAGCTATTCTTGTTAATTATTACCGGTTTCATTTTTGGTGGCACAGCGGGGGCAATTCTGTTTGGCATGTTTCAGTTCTTTTCGCTTATTGCGCCAGCTGGCGTATGCCTAGTGATAGCGATGATTTACAACGTCTATTTGCGAAAAGCGGTATAAGTGAAACATTGGCAAAGGTAAACGCTAAACGAGGCCGCTGACATTAGCGGCCTTGTCTCGGTCTATTTTAAAGGTTATTTATGCGCTAGATGTGGCTTAACAGCACCATAATGGATACAAGCAAGTACTGGACATGCAAGTAACACAGACAAACCAAAGGTGTGTGGCGCAAAATAAATAACCAAGGTGTTTAGTGCAGCTAACATGGCGAAAGCACTAGGCTGTGCAGAAACAATCGAAAAGGTTGTTGCCATACTTTGTTTAAAAGTGCGTTTAGCTATTAACATTAGTGGTGCAACAAACAGAAATAGCATAATAAATGGCACTGCCGATGAGAATAGTAAACCTAACGTGTGGGCGCTTATATCAATAAGCTTTTGGAATAAAAGCAAATCTACACCGCTACTTCCAAGTAGTACCCAAGAAAACAAAAGCTGACTTAAAAACGGCAGCAAAAGGAGAGGGCTAATAAGTAGAAATTTACCCCACGATGCATTGCTTATTGCAGAGAACGACCATACTTTCCCTTTTGTCGCCAAGTTATGAATGCATAGCCAAGTAGCGCCAATAACAGGCACCATTATCCATTTTGAAAGCATTATGGACATGGGGGCTGCTAGTAGGGGATCAGGTATTAGTTGCGCAGGTAATAGCTGTATAATACCTTCAATAATTAACGGGCTCAGCATAAGAACAAATAATGAAAAAGGGGCTTGCTTAAATAATTGCCACCCTTGTTGAAGCCACGCCTTGTTATCTAAACGCCCTGTATTTTTCCCATAGATATTGTTTTCGTATGTTTTGGGGGCTTGTAACGCTAGCTCATTTTGATTGCCTGAAGTTTGTGCCGTCATCGTGATTCCCTGTATATGCTTTGGTGATTATTAATTAACCTTCAAAGCTATAGTCACGGGCAAAAAATAAAAATTACAAAATGATTGAAAAATAATCTAATTAAAGTCGAAAGTGCCTTTAACGCTATGAAATGTTTGGCTTTATTTTATTTTTTTTACTCTAGAAATTATTCATAAGGACGTGTTAATGAAAACTATGGCGAGACTGGCGATTCTTTTCAATGTGCTTTTAGTGTCTTCTTGCTCTGACAGCCCCCAACAAGCAGACGCGACATTTGAACCCTACAAGCGAACAGCAACTTACACCTCAAATGCCAGCCCAGTGGTACAGGTCGATGAAGCTCACCACAACTTTCTCACCATCAATAATCGTTTCAAACCCTTTGCTCAGGTGTTGCTCAGCGATGGAGTCACGGTTGAATCAAACAAGGTAAGTTTCAGCCAACAGGCCCTTAAAAATGTGGATATTCTTGTTATCGCCAACGCCCTTGATAAAAAGCGAAGCAACTGGCAACCCCCTTTTAATCAAGCGCTGACTAATGATGAAGTATCTGTTGTTATTGAATGGGTACGAAATGGCGGCTCACTTTTTCTTATTGCCGATCACGCCCCTTTTCCGAAAGTAATAGAAAGCCTAGCAACAGCGTTGGGCTTCACTTTTACTAATGGCCACGTCAAAGCAACACTATTTAGCAAGGCCACGGGTACGCTGATTAGCCATGAAGTAACCTATGCACATGAAAATGCTAAGCAAGATGATAATTCTAGCGCTAATGCTAATTCTGAAGCCAATCCAGAAGCCAAACACCCAAACCATGTCGAACTTCCTGTATTTATGCAAGAAAGTCAAAATGGCGCATTCACATCAGTATTAAACAGTCAGTTGCACGTAAAAGAAGTGATACAAGTTAAAACTTTCGGCGGCGCTGCCTTTTTACCACCAGAAGAGGCCACTTCACTGTTAACCCTTGGGCCACGTACTGTATCTATTGAGCCAGAAGTTCCTTTTGAAATAACGTCAAGCACACGCCGAAGAGCCATCGAAGGCTGGAGTCAAGGTGCCTTGTTGGAATTGGGTAAAGGGCGGGTTGCGGTGTTTTCTGAGGGTATGATGTTTTCTTCACAGGTTGATACGAACACAGGAGCGAAGCATGGTATGAGGTCGGTAGGAGCTGAACAAAACGAACGATTTTTACTTAACATTATCCATTGGCTAGCGGATTAAACAGAGCTGACAAAAAAGTTGAGTGGCGCATAGATGCAAACTCAATGTCAGCTCTGTAATCGCTATCAGGGCGGTAGCATTAACGCGTTAATTCTTGTCTAATGATTTCGGCACCTGCACTCAATGCGTTGAGTTTTCCACGTGTTACATGTTGTGATAACGGCACCATGCCACAGTTAGTACAAGGGTATAGTTTGTCAGCATCAACGAACTGTAAGGCCTTTCTTAGGGTATTAGCGACTTCTTCTGGTGTTTCAATAGCATTGGTGGCTACGTCTATAGCACCAACCATCACTTTTTTCCCACGAAGCAGCTCGATTAGTTCCATGGGAACCCGAGAATTTTGACACTCTAGTGAAATAAGGTCGATAGAGGACGATTGCAGTTTTGGAAAAATTTCTTCGTACTGTCTCCATTCATCACCCAATGACTTTTTCCAATCGGTGTTGGATTTAATGCCATAGCCATAGCAAATATGTACGGCAGTTTCACATTTTAACCCTTCTGCAGCACGTTCAAGTGCCGCAATGCCCCAGTCATTCACCTCATCGAAAAATACATTAAATGCAGGCTCATCAAACTGAATAATATCAACGCCTGCGGCTTCCAGTTCTTTCGCTTCTTGATTTAATATTTTGGCAAACTCCCATGCTAGCTTTTCACGACTTTTATAGTGACTATCGTACAGGGTATCTACCATAGTCATAGGGCCGGGAAGTGCCCACTTAATCGGTTGGCTAGTTTGTTGACGTAAAAACTTGGCATCATCAACAAAAACGGCTTTTTGACGAGTGACCTCACCAACCACCATAGGCACACTGGCATCATATCTGTCGCGAATTTTTACCGTTTTACGCTGCTGAAAATCAACACCGTTTAAATGTTCAATAAAGGTGGTAACGAAGTGTTGTCGAGTTTGTTCACCATCGCTAATGATATCAACGCCAGATTGTCGCTGATTGAGTAACGACAAGCGTAAGGCGTCTTGTTTGCCCTGAGTCAGTTCATCGCCGTCTAATTTCCAAGGTGACCAAAGTGTTTCAGGTTGCGCAAGCCAAGACGGTTTAGGCAGACTGCCGGCAATTGAAGTAGGTAATAATTTTTTCATAATAAGTACTACACGTTTGAATGAGTTAAAGGGCGCAGTTTGCAGACCATTGTTGAAGAATATTGTGGTAAGGCTTGATGAAATTTTCTTCAACAAACTTACCTTGTTGAGCCGCTAAGTGATTGCGTTCTTCTCGGTCATATTCTATTTGTGTGAGTGAATGATCTTGGTGTTTTAAATTCGGCTGATACACTCTACCGGCGACCGCGTTTGCGTTATAAATCTCAGGGCGATAAATCTTTTGGAAGGTTTCCATGGTGCTAATCGTGCTTATCAATTCAAGATTGGTGTAATCGTTTAGCAAGTCACCAAAATGATAGAATGCCAAAGGGGCAACGCTATTAGGCGGCATGAAATAACGAACCTGCAGTCCCATCTTTTGGAAATACTGCTCGGTTAACGAAGCGCTATTAGGCTGGTATTCAAAACCTAATACAGGGTGCTGATTTTCCGTTCTTTGGTAAGTTTTGTTTTCCGACACACTCAGGCAGATAACAGGTAACTTACTGAAACTTTCTTTGTAAACGTCTGAGTTCACGAATGCTTTAAACATCTTCCCGTGCAAATCACCAAAATCATTGGGAATGCTAAACTGGTCTCGGTCTTTATTATGCTCAGATAAGATCACGCTAAAGTCGTAGTCTCGTACATAAGACGAAAAGTTGTTCCCCACAATTCCTTCAATGGTTGTATTGGTTTTGCGATCAAGAATATTGGTTTTTAGTATTTCAATGGTAGGAAAGGTACAGCCGTTACCTTCAACATCAATATCAACCGAAATGATTTCAAGCTTTGCCGAATAACGATCGCCGCTAACATTGTCCCAATACGCTAGAGCATTAAAACGATTGTCTATCATCTGTAATGCGTTTCGAAGATTATCCTGGCGTCGTCTACCTCTAGCTAAGTTAGCAAAGTTAGTAGTGATGCGTGTGTTGTCAGATGGACGATAGTTCTCATCAAAACAAACGCGCTTAAGCGAAAAAGTAAAAGTGTTATTCATGGTGATCTGACATTCCATTTGTGAACATAAACCCAAATTTTTAGCTCAGTACAACTGTTCTGTATTTTCTAATTAAGCACCTAGTAGCTAATTAAAAACGAATGCAATACGTTAGTTGTGTCGAGCAGAGAAGGTTTTATACGCAGATCAACTGATGAATAAAAGTGATTTAATTTCATTAAATAATGAAATTTACTCATAAGTATCAGTTTTAAGTTTTAATTTGAATAATGACAGCGGTGCCGTAAAAGCAATCTACTTGTGTGAAGCGATGTGAAAATTCAACACAATCAGTAAAAAGAATCAGTAAAAAGAATGAATAAAATGAGTAGAGGTAAATGCTTCAAAAGCCCGAAGCAGCAGACTTGTTTGCTTCGGGCTTATTTGCTTCGAACTTATCTGCTTCGAGTTTTGAACACCTTGAATGACAGGGTGACTATTAGTTCGCCGGGTAAAAGTTTTTTGTATTAAAGGGGGATACAGCCACACAGCTAATGAAGCTTTACCGTGCTTTGGTTGCACAGCATTGCTTAAATTTTTTCCCGCTGCCACAAAGGCAAGGTAAGTTACGGCCGTATTTTACTTTGCCGCAGTCATCATGGAGTATCCCGTCGTGATAGCACCATTTGCCATCTTCAACAATAAAGTTCGATGTCTCATGTAACTGATATAGGTTTTTATTTTCAAAATAATAAGCCGTGAAATCTACCGTATCCGTTGCACCTTCATTAATTTGCATAATGTCCTCAGTAAGCCCTTCAGCTTGGGCAGTAAGAGGCACATTGTGGGTTTCACCCACTTCCAGTGCAAACCACGTAGCATTAGCTGCATTAGCAGTTAATTCATTAACACTTAATTCCGGTTGACGTACTTTTGTATAGGTAGCCAGTACATAATCGAATTGCTTACTGGCATACGCAGAAAAACGAGAGCGCATTAACTGGGCAGCAGTTTGAGGTGTGGCATGCCCTTTTAAAAAAGGTTCACAGCATGAAGAAAATGGTAAATTTGAACAGCAAAAACATCGCATAATTTTTTACAACCAAGTTAGCAGTGCACATATTGAATATATGTGCAGGTAAACGTGCACTCGGGCGCAATGCTAACGGTTAATCAAACGAATTACCATGGCCCTACTGCAAGGTTGCCTTCATTTAACGCTGAATCTACTCGCACATTTACCAAACATACAGAATAAAGTTCGCAAAGCTTTCTGATCATATCGCTGTCGGTAGGCTGCAAATCTAAATCAATATTTTCAACATACAGTGTTTTGCATTGGCCGCCGGTTATCAGCTTGCTTATCCACTCTGGCATTTTTTCCTTTTCAGGTTTTTGTATACGAATAGCGTGGTCGACTTCTTTTGAAAATGACACTGAATCGGCTAATAGATAATTCCAGCCCTTACTCGTACCACCTTTACCTTCACCTGGATAGCCTTCGAAAGGTAAGGGGAGTTGTACAACGTTAGAAATAGCGGAGCTTGAAGCAGACTTATTGGTCACTGAGGTACGTAATGCCTGTAAACGTGCAATTGGAGAAGTGTTCATAGCGTTACCTTTTCTTAAGTTATCTTCGTAGGGTGTTTTAAATCAGTTTGTGAATCAGTCTTTTAAGTAAAATCACGTGTTATCGTAGAAACATGCTTAATTAGTATTTATACAGCAAGCTGTTTATCTATACAGTGTGTATGTGCATACAGTAGTTTTAAGTTGAAAGGATTGCAAGCATTAAATTGTGTTTTTTTCACACAATGTTTATTTCTTAAATGCTTTTGAATGGTTATACCGATTTAAAGATGGAAGTGCTTCGCGCGCAAACGCTGTAATATTAATGACTACAGCGTACTGTCGCTAAAGGGTATGCATACAGCCATCAAAGGGTAAGCAAACTTAATGACTAAATTGGCGACTTAGGTACACTACACCCGCATAGAATTTCATTAGGTTAAACACGATGGCGTGAACCTAGTAACAAAAAATAAGGCATAATTTGCGGTGAGCAGTTTAATAACACTAGGGTATGTTGGTATGTTGGTTTCAGCGTTTCTTGCTGCCACAATATTACCCTTAAGCTCTGAGCTTGTATTAACTACCTTGGTACTAAACGGTTCATCTGCGCTGGTGTT
Organism: Alteromonas sp. 38; assembly: GCF_902506055.1. Taxonomy (NCBI): domain Bacteria; kingdom Pseudomonadati; phylum Pseudomonadota; class Gammaproteobacteria; order Alteromonadales; family Alteromonadaceae; genus Alteromonas; species Alteromonas sp. 38. The sequence continues at coordinate 2,125,076 of NZ_LR733300.1, read as the reverse complement.
ACTGGTTGTTGCGTCTGCAGGTAATGTATTGGGTTCAATCGTAAATTATGTTTTGGGCTTTCGCTTCGGCCAATTGGCAGCGACCAAGTTGTTGCGCGTTTCTCACGCTACCTTTATGCGGGCTGAAGTCATGTATAAAAAGTGGGGGAAATGGTCTTTACTGCTAGCCTGGGTGCCAATTATTGGTGACCCATTAACTCTGCTAGCTGGCACCTTACGTACGCGCTTTTGGTTTTTCTTACTGATTGTGGGAATAAGTAAAACTGCGCGATACGCCGCGCTGTTGTTTTTTATCACTCACTAATTTTGCACCAGTACTGGTTAAGTTTGTACAGCGTGTTTCCGGTTTTTATTGCGAGCATGTTTTTTAAGTGTGGTGGTCACCAAACTTTTAATTCGGTTGAATAACAATACAAAGGCAAACAGCCAATACCATATGGGTTCTTGCCATAGGGTTTTTTGTGACCATGAAAAATGAAGCAATGCCAAAGGTACTATTAAATAAATACTGTTATGTAAATGCTGCCAACGCTTGCCCATACTGCGACGAATTTTCTGAAAAGACGTTACTGTTAATATGAAGAGTAAAACCAAAGCGGTAAGCCCTACTACAATATAGGGTCGTTTAACCAACTCAGTAGCAATCAAGCCCATGTCTAGTTGCAGTTCGAACAGGATGTAAGTCGCAAAATGCGACAACGCATACACAAAACTATAAATCCCCAGCATTCGCCTAAACTTAATTGGCTCTGGACTAGGTAAAACCTTTCCTAGTGGGCTTAACATCAGCGTAATAAGTAAAAAGTGTATTGCCCATATACCGGTTTCGTTTAGCAACGTATCGACAGGATCGGGGCCTAAATTATCGGTTACGCCAGCGTAAAAAAGGCCAACTAAATACCCAAGTGCCAGTAAATGAATGATGCCCTTCAGCGACCTGCGAGTTAAATTTGAAACACGTACGGGTTTTTTGAATATTTTCATTAGAAGTTACGGGTTAAATCCATGTTTGCATAAAGCGGCGCTACTTCGCTGTAACCATTGTACATTTCGGTAGGTATTCTATTACGTGATAATAAGCCACCTGTGGTGATACGGCGTTCGCTAGCTTGGCTCCAACGAGGGTGTGATACATCAGGATTCACATTAGCGTAAAAGCCGTATTCGTTAGATGCTAAGCGGTTCCACGTAGTGGGGGGCTGTTTATCGGTCAACCGAATGCGAACAATCGACTTAATACTTTTAAAGCCGTATTTCCATGGCACCACTAAACGAACGGGCGCGCCATTTTGCGGCGGGAGGGTTTTACCATATAGCCCTACCGACATTAGTGTAAGCGGGTGCATGGCTTCATCTAAACGCAGGCCTTCAACATAAGGGTATTCAATACCACCACCCAAGAAACGGTTACGCTGCCCAGGCATTTGTTCAGGTTCGTATAGGGTTTCAAACGCGACATATTTGGCTGACGATAAGGGCTCTGCCGCTTTTAGTAATGCGCCTAACTCATAACCAATCCAAGGAATAACCATAGACCATGCTTCTACACAGCGAAGGCGATAGATACGCTCTTCAAGAGGAAAGCGTTTCGTTAAATCATCAAGATTTAGTGTAAGCGGTTTATTCACCAACCCATCGACTTTTAGTGTCCACTCAGAAGTATCAAATTCTTGCGCGTTTTTAACCGGCTCATCTTTGGCAGTACCAAACTCATAAAAGTTGTTGTAAGAGGTGGCTTTAGATTCTGGCGTTTGAGTTTCGCTAATTTGATATTTTTCTGGTTGGCTAAATTTCAGCGCTTGGGTTTTAAATGCTTCTGCTTGCTCTTCATCGTCTTCCCAAAACCAACCTGCTGCATTCGCGGAGTTTGAAAGCAGAGCAGAAGCACCTACAAAACCAAAGGACTTTAGTAACTGGCGACGATTAAGGTAAACACTTTCATCGGTCACATGATTGTCGGTTAACTTTACTGATGGTTTAAAAGGTTTGGACATACTTACACCACTATTATTGAGCGCGCTTTAACATTAAAAATCGATTAGCAGAGTACCGTCGACGTCGCGCGAAGGCGCCGAGCTTACATTACTTACGTGAAGGCAAGGTTTTAAGATTGCACAAGGCAACAAACACGCACTATTGTAACGATAAGTAAAAATTTTGCGTAACTACAAAGACCCACCAACTAAGAATAAAATTTCATGTATTACCAAGAGCACAGTGAGACACAATGGTAAGTAAGGGATACCAATTGAACTAATTAGGTTTTTTTGTGCATAGTAATCAATAGCTTTAGCTTGAGCTAAAAATAAAAAGCGCGTAATTTAAATGGTTTACCTATTTTAATAACAAGTATAAAAATGAAAGCCAACGAAAAAGAGCAATCAGCGCTATCTGGCTCAGAAACCAGAGATGTGATCACCCCGTATGCTTTTAACGTTGACCAAGCGCTATTAGGTATCCCTCTAGCCACACCGATTAAGCGCGCACTGGCAATGATCATTGATGTCATTTTAATATTTATGGCTGCGAAGCTTAGCGCAACGTTAATTGCCTTCGTTGCTGCTATGGCTTTTTATAAAGGCACTGCACAACAATACCTCCCTAAAATGTCGCCGTTTTGGCGCAGAACATTAAAGCTTTTTGCGGCAAGCTTTTTATTTGTAAGCTCGCTAACGGTACTCTCGTTAGCAATAGATTTCTTTGAAGGCGATAGCGCTATACAAGGAACACAAATAAAAGAAGCAGAGCGAAAAGATGAGTTAAGTGAGCATGATAAATCAATAATACGTACCTATTTAGCGCAAACAGACAACGATAAAAACTGCGATGAAATTTGCCAGAGCGCTGCTAGCGCTAATCTAGTTGCTCAATTACCTGAACTTGCTGAAATTGAAGACGCTGAAAGTACTCAATTTACCCGATCACTATTGCACTTGATGGCTATAGCAGATGAAGAATCTGATACAGCACAGGATGTTAATAATTCAGATTTAGCGCCAGAGAGCATTTCGCGCGAAGTTATAACTGAAAGCAACACGACACCTGTAACCAGTATTTTGCAGTGGGGCAAAGGCATTATTCAAGACCTAGGCCTAGGTTTTGGTTGGGCTGCTGTTTACTTTACCTTGTTCTCGTTACTTTGGCGCGGGCAAACCCCAGGTAAAAAAGTATGTAATATTCGCGTGGTTTCGTTAAGCGGTGAGCCACTTGGCATGCTTGATTGCTTTGGCCGGTACGGCGGTTACGGAGCAGGTTTTGCGACGGGGTTATTAGGCTTTTTACAGGTGTACTGGGACCCAAACAGACAAGCCATTCAGGACAAAATATCAGCCACCGTGGTTATTCAGGGGAGTGTGAACCAAATTGTAAATGCACAAATCGTTGCAGATGCCGTTAAAGATTAGTGCTGCTTAATTTAACGTAATAACTTTGTACCACGCTTAACGCTAACCGTGAAAGTTATCTTGAATGCCACCTTGTCGAGGAGAAAAGAGTGTGCCATATAAGCGAGAGGCAAATTCATCGGTCATACCGGAAATATAATCAGCAAGCACGCGCATGCCGTTATTTTGTTCGCACGCTTTTAACCAGCGCTCTTGCGTGTTTTCGGGCAACAGGCGCGCTGGATCAGAACTAAAAGCTTCTAATAATTCCATCACTACTAACTGGCCCTTGTACTCAAGTTGTTGTACATCGGGGCGGCGAATCACTTTGTTATAAACAAAGCGTTTGAATAGTTCTAGGCCACGCTCAAAGTCGTTAGGCATTTTAGCATTGTACGCTAGAAGGGGGTGTTCGAAACCGTCTACACCCGCAATTTCAATAGCAGTAATGAAACTGTTTACCAATGCGCCAATTGCATTTTTGCGCTCGTGATGGGCTTTGCTGAAAAGCTTATCGGTAAGTTCATCAATGTTGCCTGATAACCATTTTATACCCAATGCTTTTAGCGGAAGGGTGACATCGCTAATAAAGTCTTGTCGGTTCACCATGTCCATGACAATTGCGTCTTCTAAATCGTGTATGCCATAAGCAATATCATCCGCAAGTTCCATAATCGAGCAGTCAAAAGACTTGAAGCGCGTTTTACTGTGCTTGTTATCAAATTGGTTGAATGACATTAGTTTGTCTTTGTCTTGCAAACTAAAAGGTGCTAATAACCAATCAAATAGTGGTTCATCGCAGCGAAATAAACCTTTAGGCGGGTGCCATTGGCTGGCTTTTACTTGGCGCAAAGACGCTGGGCGCTCACCATTAACATCAGGAGAGCGTAACGTATCTATAAAGTTGGGGTATTTCACCAGGCCTAATACACTTCGTCGGCACAAGTTCATACCATGTTCGGCGGTATAGGGCTCTAGTTGAGTAATAATGCGAAAGGTTTGGCCGTTGCCTTCAAAGCCACCATGTTCGTGCATCATATAATGAAGGGCAATTTCACCGCCGTGCCCAAATGGTGGGTGACCGATATCATGGGCTAAGCACAAGGTTTCAATCAGCGTAGCATCAAGGGTTAATTTATTGGCGATATCTGGAAACTTACCGCATAGCTGCGCAGTAATACCGGTACCTATTTGCGCGGCTTCTAAAGAGTGGGTAAGGCGAGTGCGATAAAAATCACTTAGGCCAACACCCAATACTTGGGTTTTGGCCTGTAAGCGCCTAAAAGCAGCACTGTGAAGTACGCGAGCTTTATCTCGCTGGTAGGGATTGCGATGATCGCCATCGCGAGAAACACTGCGCGGCAGTCTGCGAGCGTGTAATTCTTGTTCCCATTTTTGTACTATCACAGTGCGTTCCTTTTTTAAATTTCTTCCTGGGTAATTTCGTCTAAACTGAGCGAAAAACTAGGCACATAACGGGTAAGGAAATAATCGACTTCATCTGAATGGTATTCTTTTAAAATCTTATCTAACCGTTTTTTAGCTAATTTGAATTCTTGGTTTCCTGCTGAAAGTTCTTCTAAGGTTTTCAAATAGGCGCACAGTACATCGGCAGCTTTAACAATAAAGGCTTCTTCTTCAGTGTGAAAATTAGCATCAATCAGTGAGGCGTAATCTTCTTTAAATGCGTCTGGTGCCATGTCGATTAAAATGTTTTCGGCTATCTTTTCAATCTTTTTGTATTCGTGCTTTATGTCTGGATTATAATATTTTACCGGTGTTGGAAGGTCGCCAGTGAGCACTTCAGACACATCATGAAACATCGCAATGGTAGCAATACGTTCTGCGTTTAATGTTCCGCCAAAAAACTTGTTCTTTATTAAGGCGAGGGCGTGAGCCACCATGGCCACTTGTAAACTATGCTCCTGAACGTTTTCGGTGCGTACATTGTGCATAAGCGGCCAGCGATTAATGAGCTTTAATCGGGCAAGGTGAGCAAAAAAATGGCTTTTATCTGACACGTTAAGCGCCTTGTTGATAGTGTTGAAAGAAGTTACCTATACGGTGAAGCGCCGGAACTAGCACATCACTATGAGGTAAAAACACTAAACGGAAATAGATGCCATCTGTCAGATTGAACGCTTTACCGTGTACTAGTAGTATCTTTTCAGCACGCAGCAAATCTAAAATCATCTGCTCATCATTGTTTATATTGAATTTTTTCTCATCAACGCGAGCGAAGCAATACATAGCACCTTTGGGCTTAACACAGTGTATACCGTCAATACTGTTAAGCATGTCTACCGCTACATCACGCTGAATGCGAAGGCGACCAGTGTCTTTCACTAAGTCATTAATGCTCTGATATCCACCTAACGCGGTCTGGATTGCACTCTGACAAGGTACATTTGCACACATCCTCATAGACGATAAAATATTTAAACCTTCTATATAGTCCCGTGCTAAGCGCTTGTTCCCACTCACTACCAACCAGCCAGAACGAAAGCCCGCTACACGGTAGTTTTTAGACAGTCCGCCAAAGGTAACGAAAAATACATCGTCAGCAAGAGAGGCTATACAGGTGTGCTCGGCATCGTCGTATAAAATTTTATCGTAGATTTCATCGCTAAACACCACTAAGCCATGTTCTCTGGCTAAATCGACAACGTCTTGTAATAGCGCTTTGTCATAAACCGCGCCGGTGGGGTTATTCGGGTTGATAAGTACGATAGCACGAGTCTTACTGGTTATCTTACTCTTGATATCATCTAAATCAGGAAACCAGCCGGCTTGTTCATCACATCGATAGTGTACCGGTGAACCCGAAGATAAGCTTACTGCAGCGGTCCAAAGTGGATAATCTGGGCTTGGGATTAGTACTTCGTCGCCATGATTGAGTAGCGCTTGCATGGCCATCATTATCAATTCACTAACGCCGTTACCAATATAAACATCGTCTACACGAATATGCTGAATGTTGCGCTGTTGATAATATTGCATCACTGCCACACGTGCTGCGTAAATTCCCGTTGAATCTGAATATCCTTGGGAAGTAGGCAGGTTGTGAATAACGTCTTTAAGGATATCGTCGGGGGCTTCAAAGCCAAATGGGGCAGGGTTACCAATATTTAATTTTAAAATACGGTGGCCTTCATCTTCCATTTTTTTAGCTTGTGCCGCAATGGGGCCGCGAATGTCATAACAAACGTTATCTAATTTGTGTGAGCGAGATACAGTTTTCATGGTCTTTCTGGTTAATTTACAGACCTTGAGGTTAACGTAAACCACATACCCTTGCGAAGCCTAATTTAGCGCTAAACGTGAAAAATATTTCGATTTGGTTAAAAAGCGTGCGGGGAATTGAGGTTTGCATCATAAAATTGGTCGGAAATACCTAAAAAGTGATTGATAAACACAATATTAAAAAAAACTTCATATAGTAAACTTACCAATTAACAGCTAATTAGAAATAGAAACTCATCAAAAAGGCTAAAATCTTGTTAATTAATTGTAAAATTAAGTGAATCGGCCTATCGTATAAGTACGGCGCATTAGGATGGGCGCGCCAACACCTTTTACGTGTAATAGCAGAGGTAATTCTCATTATGTCGCACCATTTTAAAGAAACCCCAGAAAATGCGATAACTCAAAGCGGTATTGCAAGGGTAATCCCTTGTAAGGAACTCGATATAGGCGATCCTATAAAATGGCTTTCACTTGGTTTGCGCGACGCTATGCGCACGCCTATTTTAACCGCGGTATATGGCGTTATGTTTGCCGTTATTCCTTGGTTCATAATGTACCTAGTAGAGATGACAGGCTGGCACTTGGTGATAATGCCCGCCATAGTGTGTTTTATGTTGATTGGTCCGTTCTTGGCTGCAGGTTTATATGATATAAGTTGGGAATTGGAAAAAGGGCACAAGCCTACCTTTATGCATTCATTGCGCGCCATGCGAAGAAATGCAGTGAATGAATGGGGGTTTGGTATTTTGCTAATGGTGATGATGATATTTTGGCTGCGGGTGGCTTCGCTCATTCACGCACTATATCCGTCGAATATAGAAACCACCCTTCAGAGTTTAATGCCATTTCTGGTACTGGGCTCGATAGTGGGGGCAGGTTTCACCTTAGCCATGCTATTTGTTACAGCCTTCACTCAACCTATATTAATGGAACGTAAGGTCGATTTAGCCACGGCGTTACTCACCAGTGTTAACGCGGTATGGGTAAATAAAGTTCCCATGCTCATATGGGGCGCCATTATATTTACGGCGGTGGCTATTGGCTTCGTTACAGGCTTCGTTGGCTTTATCATATTAATGCCGCTAATCGGTTATGCATCGTGGCACGCATATATCGACGCTATTTCGACTAAGCGTGCAAGAAAATATGACTAAAATGTAGTTTTATTACAACAAAGTTGGGCGGGGTAACGGGGTTTTATCTCATTGCTCTGCCTTTTTTTGTGAAAATTTCATACATCAGGCTTTTATTTGTACAAGAATAGACAAAAGTATTAGACCTTTTTAATAGTAAAAAACTCACAGCTATAACGAACCGTTATAAATCAAACTAATAACTCTTTATAAATCAGGTGTGTAGTTTGTTAATGACTTAGTAACATTCTGATTTACCGTTAGTTTACTCGCCTTATACAATCTTTAAACAGCATTAATTTCCATTTTAGGTCATAAATAAAGGGCACTCAGGGAATTCCTTCCTTGAACTGCTTTTACCGAGTTTGCCAAAACCTTTGAGGATCTAATGATGAAATTACTTAAGACTTTAGCTGCTACTGCTGCACTAGCTTTTGCTGTTAATGCTAACGCTGCGCCAGAAAAAGACGTTCGTTTTGTAGGCGAAACACAATTTTCAGGCTTCTGTAAAGCGGTTGTACTTGATGATATTAAAGTATTACGTTCAAACCTTGCCCGTAACGTAGGTCGTATTGGTGCTAGCCAACGTGAAGTATTACGCATGGTTACTGCAGAAGACGGTTTAACATGTAACGGTGTTAACTTAATCAAGTTCTCTGTTGAGCGTGATGCCAACTCAGTTCACGAATACCTAACGTCACGTAGTTAATTGTGCGTTTACTAAGTTAGCGGGTGGCTGTGCTGTTATGTTTTATCAGCAGAAACACCCGCTACGTAAGTAATGCTTAACACTATTTACGGCTTAGTCATCGTAACTACACTATTCACACTTTAATAAGTTTAGCTATTCTAGCTTGTCCGTTGACTATCATTCGCTGAGTATTAAAACGCAGCTTGAGTAGCAACACATAAGCAAGTGGTACCAAAAATAAACTGGTCATGGTAGAGAACACTAGCCCACCAATAATGGCAATGGCCATTGGCGAGTAAGGCGGTCCGTCGCCACCTATTCTTGTTGCACCCATAGCAAGGGGCACTAAGCCTAGAACAGTTGTTGCTACCGTCATTAAAATGGGGCGAATGCGAGATTGTGCGCCTTGCACAACGGCGTCATAAAGGGTTATCCCCTCATTAACCAGTTGATTAATTCTATCGACTAATACAATCCCATTATTCACCACAATACCCATGAGAATTAGCATGCCAATCATGCCCATTATCGACATGGATGTACCCGTGACCATAAAGGCCCAAAAGACGCCGGTAAATGAAAAGAGTAACGACGTAATCACCGAGGTAGGTAGCACTAGCGATTCAAACAGCGCCGCCATCACCACATAAATCATGCACAAAGCGAGCAGCATATTCATTTGCATCACCCCATTGGCCTCATCTTGGCGTGAAAAGCTGCCATCTAGTGTCCACTGGTAACCCGTGGGGAGTTCGATATGGGCTAGTGCCTGTTGAATACGCTCTTTGGCTTCTTCTATAGTGGCATCATCTTCCAAATTTGCGCCTATATCTAACGCCGTTTGTCGGTAGCTTCGATTTATCTGCGAAAGTTGCTGCTCAACCGAAAAATCCGCCACCATAGCAAGGGTGATTGCCCGGTCTTGATTAAACCCAATATTAATATGCTTAAGAGCATCCAATGATTTTTGAACATCACTGCCATAGCGAAGCTGAACATTCACTTCACCTGCATCACCATATCGAAATGTGCGTAAATTCGCGCCTCTTAATGCCGTAGCCACAAGCTGGGCTACGTCACTCACTTGAATTCCTAACCGATTCGCCTTTTCTCTATCAATTCGAATCTGAAGTTCGTCACGTTTAGAGCCAGTATCGGCTTTCACGTCGGTGAGTCCATCAATATTAGCGAGTATAGGGATAAGGCGTTCTGATATTTCTAGCAAGGTATCTGAAGATTCGCCCAACAAGGTAATACGCACACCGCCGCCGTTACCACTGTCCCATTGAAATGATGGTCGAGCTCTAACGAAGGCAGGCATGTTTTCTCGAATATCTTCTTTAATCGTACCCACACTCACAGGGAGATCGTCGTTTAGGGTTATTCCACTTACTGCATGCCCTGGCGTGAAATAGGTATAAACTTGTTTAATGTGGAAGCGTTTTTGGTTTTCATATAAAAACGCCTCCATTTTATCCACCGTTTTTTCTACTTCATCAAGCGTGTAGTTCTGAGTAACGTGATAATTTAGCCAAATTCGTTCTTGATTATCGTTACCTTCATCATCGGAGGTAACGACCTGCATAGGAATAGCAGTAGAAAGCAAAATACCTAATGCAATCAGTGATGTTTTTCCTTGGTTTACCATTACCCAAGACAGTATTCGACCATATCGCGTGATATAGCCAGGCGTGCTGTCTTCTTTCGCTTCAGGAATCGCTATTTTTGTAGTAAGTAAAGGGATCAAGGTTTTGGCAATAAACAACGAGGCGAAAAGCGAGATACAAATGGCGATGGCGACGTGCTCTAAAAATATCGTTACATCAATTTTCACGCCCACAATGTTAGGTAAAAATACAATAGCGGTAGTGGCGGTTCCTGCAATAACGGCCAAGCTGACATTGTTAACTCCACGCTGGGTGGCGCGGCTAATATGGTTATCTTGTTGTCGTTCTTGAAAGATACTTTCGGTAATAACCACCGCATTATCAACCAACATACCTACTGCTAACATCAAGCCCATCAGAGACAAGATATTTAGGGTGTAGCCCATCAAGTACATCACTCCCAACGTAATGCAGATTGAGAATGGAACTGACAGTACGACAATGAGAGTTGTGGTAAGCTGGCGCAAAAATAAATACAGCACCACGATAGAAAGTAATGCACCTAACAATCCAGCACTGAGCAAATCAGACAGCGATGAGGTGACGCTTTTTGCCACATCGTCCATAACAAACAGGTTAATACCCGTAAACGCAGGGTCAGACTTGGCTTCCTCTATCACTTTCATAACGTCAGAGGAAACTTCGACTAAATTGCTACCAGACTCTCTGAATATATTAAACCCAACCGCAAAGGTTCTATCTAGGTGGCGGCCTTCGCTTTGCTCGGGCAATTCAAAGCTGATTGTGGCAATGTCGGACAAACGCACATTGGGTGAAACCCACATGTTTTCGAAATCGGCCATATCGGTAAATTCCCCAACGGGATTAACCAGTATTTTCTCGCCGTTGTCATACATGTAGCCTGCGGTTAACGAAAAGTTGGCGTTTTGAAGCTTTTGCCCCAATGCAGTGACATCCACTTGATAGGCCGTCATTAATTTCGGATCTAACCGAATAGTAATTTGCCTTTTGAGAGTGCCGTATAGTTCAACCTTAGACACACCAGCAACGCGCTCAATAGGGCGCTTTAAATTACGCTCTAATAAGTCATACGCGAGGGATAAGTCACGATCGCTCGAAACGCGGAGTTGAAAAATGGGCATATCATTGGTGTTGAATTTGTACACCATGACACGCTCTACATCAGCAGGAAGTAAGTGGCGAATAGCGTCAATTTTTTCCCTGGCTTCTACGCCCTTTGCCTTAAGGTTTTCATCCCAATCAAACTCAACAATGATTTCCGCTTTGTTTTCATACGACCTTGCCCGCAATCGTTTAATACCCGACATGGTGGCGATGGCTTCTTCCACCGGGCGGGTGATCATGGTTTCAATTTCTACCGGCGTAGCATCGGGGTAGGGCACTTCAACCACCATTTCAGGAATGTCTATGCCAGGGAATTTCTCCAGGGGCAACAACTTTCCAGACACTGCGCCAAATAACAACATGGAGATAAACACCATGCCTATAGTCACTGGGCGGTTTAACGCAAAGCGTGCTAGTGCCGCGCCAATGCCATTGATAGTATTTTCAGTGGGCTTATCAGGTTGCGTAGCGCCCTTGTTATGCTCATCGTTAGGCGTTTTCATAGGCGCCTCCCGAAACGTCTGCCACTTGGTTTTTTTCTACCACAGTTGAGACCTTTTTATCGAAAAGGCTGTAAAGCACGGGCAGCAATATTAGGGTAAGCAAGCTAGAAAATAGCAATCCGAAAATTACGGTAATGGCCATAGGTGTGCGTATTTCAGCGCCTTCACCTAATCCAAACGCCATGGGCATCAAGCCTAAAATGGTCGTCAGGGTTGTCATCACAATGGGGCGTAAACGGGTTTTTCCTGCATCGATGATGGCTGCGTTTTTTTCCATGCCGTTAGCACGTAATTGGTTAATGCGATCAACAAGCACAATGGCGTTGTTAACCACTATACCGCAAAGCATAATCAGCCCGATGAAAACCACTACGTTCAATGGTGTATTGGTAAGCCATAGGCCGTACACAGAACCTGCACCAGCAAGGGGAACCGCAAACAGTATAAGCAGTGGATGAAGTAGTGATTCAAATTGCGACGCCATCACCAAGTACACCATGAAAATAGCCAACGCTAAGGCAAATTGCAGCGACCTGAAGCTATCTTGCATATCCTCACTTTGCCCAGTCACTGTGGCATCCATCGACAAAGGTAACTGTGTATCGTTAAGCACCTTATTGACCAATGAAACGGCCTCATCTAGCTTCCCTTTTGCTAAATTCGCGGAAATTAATGCCACCCGTTGCTGCCCAATGCGCGTAATTTCACTGGGACCTACACTCATGTAAACATCGGCAACGGCACCAAGGGGAATAGGCTGTGATGAGTCAGGGTTCACGACAATGGCGCGTACATCATTGATGTTGTCGCGCTGACTGTCTTTGGTACGCACGAGTACATCAACCTTTCTATCTTCGAGGCTGTATTGTGTGGCAACGCGGCCACCAATTTTAGCGGCAATTAAAGACGACACCGTGGCAGCATCAAGGCCTAAACGAGACAGCTTGGCATGATGAAACTCAATTTTTAGTTCTGGGTTACCTTCACGAATACTGGTAGAAATATCGGTGAAATTGTCATGTGTACTTAATTCGTGGGCAATTTTATCGCTATACGTTTGAAGTTGGCGTAAATCATAGCCACTCACTTCAACTTGAATAGGCGAGGCAAAGGTAAAGAGTTCTGGCTCAGTAAAGGTAGCTTGAACATTTGGGTAACGGTTAAGTGCGTCGCGTAGAGCGGTCTTTACGTTATCCATATTGCTACTCGCATTTTTGCTTTCGCTCGAGCTTGTATTGGCATTAGGGGCCATTACGATGTTGAGTCTTCCCCAGTGATCGCCACCTTGGCTAGGCGCGGCACTAATTAAACTTCCGGTACCCGACATGGCGTAAGTTCTTGCTACGTTTGAATCTGCCGATGCTATTGCCGATAAGTTCGATAACGTTGCATCAGTTGTGCTTAGGGGGGTACCCGCTGGTAGGGTAATATCTACCGAGAATTCACCTTGCGACATAGTGGGAATAAGCTCCATACCCAGTTTAGGGACAAGGAAGAGCGCACCACCCGCTGAAACTAAGGCTATCATGACCACAAGTGTTCTAGCCTTCAAGCTTGCAATTAAGGCTTGGTGATACACTTTTTCCAGACCATTAAAACCTTTGTTAAATAACCACACTAAGGGCGTAAACAACAACGACAAGCCCTTGGCAAGAATATGCCATGCACCAATCACTAAGGTAATTAGCGCAGCCGGCAAATAAACGAACACAAAGCGAAGTAACATTGCAAAAGGCCATTTTACGACATAGCCAATTTTCCCTAGCAAGGTCGTGGGGCGGGCTTTTGTGGGTGATGAAAAAGTATCTTCGTGTGCAAGCTGCGTTTTTTGCTTTCTTCGCGCCATGGCGGGAATAAGTGTGAGCGCGACAACTAACGAGGCGGCGAGTGCAAAACTGACGGTTAGCGCTTGATCTCTAAATAGCTGACCGGCAATGCCTTCTACAAAAATAAGCGGCACAAATACGGCCATAGTGGTTAGTGTAGAAGCAACAATGGCACCCGATACTTCCTTAGTGCCTGATGCGGCAGGATCGTCAGCCAAAACAGGAGTACTGTGACTAATATCACCATGAGCATTGTTTGCCAACATGGCTTGTTTACGTTTTTTGTGGCGGTCGATGTTTTCTAACACCACAATACTGTTATCGACAAGCAAACCCACAGCCAGTGCAATCCCCCCTAAACTCATCATGTTTAGGCTTATATCGTTGGCATACATCAGGTTGAAGGTGGCAATAACCGAGACAGGAATAGACACAGAGATGATCACTGTAGTCCAAAAATCCTTAAGAAATAGATATAACACTAGCATGGCAAGTAAGCCGCCCATAATAGCCGCTGACTTAACATTATCGATAGCTTGTTTTATGAAAACACTCTGATCGTATATTTGCGTCAGTGTGTAATTCGCAGGAATGTCATTCTCAATTTCACTAAGGCGGGAGGCTATTTGCTTTGCTACATCAACTGCATTTGCATCGCCTTCTTTGTAAATCGCAATTTCAACCCCTTCACTGCCATTGAAGCGAGTTACCACACTGCGATCTTTATAAGCACCCTCTACCGTCGCCACATCTTTTAATTGAATATTTCTACCTTCAAAGCGGCCAATAAACAGGTTCTCTATTTCCGTTAGGTTTTCGAATTGATTCAGTGTGCGCACTAAGAACGCTTGGGCATCGCCTTCAATACGACCACCCGCGGCGTTCACATTTTCGGCTTTAATACGATCAATAATACGGGTAATAGGGATAGATAACTGACTGGCTTTACGTTGGTCGATAAGAATGTGTACTTCGTTTTCAAGGCCACCGCCAACACGCACAGCTGCCACACCCTCAACAGATTCGAGGGCGCGTTTCACTTGTTGCTCGCCGTATAACCGTAGCCTTTTCATTTGGGTGGTAGACAGTTGGCCAGTGAGTACATCTTCTGTGAGCCCTAGTTTGATAACCGGATCTAAACTTGGGTTAAAGCGCAACAGACGAGGCTTTTCAATGTCGAGAGGGAGTTGAAGCACATCAAGCTTTTCGCGCACTTCTAAACTCGCGAAATCCATATCTGTGCCCCATCTAAACGCCATCACCACGTCTGATTGGCCAGCACGTGAAGTAGAAGTTACTTTTCTTACCCCTTTTACTACGCCAATGGCTTCTTCAATAGGTTTAGAAACAAGTTGTTCCACTTCGCCTGGAGCAGCACCCGTGTAATCGGTTCTAATGGTTAGCGTGGGGTAGGAGAGGTCTGGCAGTAAATTTACCGACAACCGACCTAATGAGACCATACCAAACAACAGTACAGCAAAAGTAAACATAGACACGGCAACCGGGCGTTTAACCGCTATATCAACAATACGCATGGTATATCCTTTTTATAGCGGGCTTAGCCGTTAACGACATCAACAGGGGCTTGGTCTTTTAGGTTTTGGTGGCCAGCAGTAACCACTTTTTCATCACCTTGTAAGCCGCTTAATACCTCAATCATTTCATCCTGTTCAAAGCCAGTCACAATGTCGACTTTTGTGGCTATATTGTCTTTAACAACAAAGACGCTATGTTGGTTGTCCATGGTAATAAGGGCACGTCGAGGAAGTAGCGTAGCGCTATTGTGAAGTGCATACTCAAGGGCTACGTCAGTGAACATGCCCGCTTTTAATACGTGTTTTTCATTTGGCACCGCAAGGGTAACTTTAAACGTGCCGGTGGTTGCATCAATAACAGGGCTAATTCGCTCTACTGATGCCATTAACGATTTATTGCCAAGTGCAGCAATAATAAGGGTGGCGGGTTGACCTACCGCCACATTCTGCAATTCATTTTCAGGTAAATACACCACACCTTGTAAATTCTGCTGCTGCACAATATGAAACATGCGCTCTCGCTGGAAAGATTCAGTCAAGTTACCTACTTTGGCGTTTCGAGAAGCGATAAAACCGCTAATAGGGGCAGTAATGGTGGTTTCTTTTAAATCAAGTTCAGCAAGATGAACCGACGCTTTGGCTGATTCGTATTGGGCGGTTAGTTTGTCGTAAGTATCAACGCTGATAAGGTTCTTAGAATACACTTTGTTTACTTTATCTAATTCACGCTCTAAACCGGTTAAATCTGCCTTTGCCTTCGCAAGGTTGAGTTCGTATCTGCGTTTGTCTAATTGCGCTAGAATTTGACCTTTTTCAACGTAGTCGCCTTCTTCTACCACTATCTGTTCAATTATGCCGGAAGCCCTTGCTACCACAAACGCTTCTTCTCTCGCTTCCAAAATAGCAGTGGTTGTATAAGTGGAACTAATTGAGCCATTGGTTACCACAGCGGCTTCTACCGGGATTGCGATCACCGTTTCAGCGATGTCTTCTGTTGGGTTTATAGCGTCGGCGTCGGTACACGCACCTAGTAGCAAAGATAAAGAAAGTATGCCGCCAGTAAGGGACAGTGTGCGAAGAGAGTTAAACGAAGCGTCCATGGTTAAATACCTGATTGTTGTCGTTAATTATTAGAGTAATACCAATTTACAGCAGCAACCATGCCAGTAAATGTAAGAAGATATTTATTCTTTAACAATCAAGTGGTTAGATTGGTTTTTGTGGGGGAATAAAAAAGGGCCATCAATCTCTGATAGCCCTTTACACTAATAGGTGGTGTATTAGCCTAATTGTGTGTGGATTCAACTAAAGTATAGCTGGTGGTGATCTCCACATTGCCGGTTAGCATCAACATAACCGAGCAGTATTTTTCAGTAGAAAGTTGTACTGCACGCGCTAATGCTTTCTCGGTCACGCTGCTCGCTACCACAGTGTAGTGGGCATGAATTTTTGTAAACACGCGAGGGGCGTCATCAGCACGATCGGCTTCTAGCTCACATTCACAGCTTTCAATTTCGTGGCGGCCTTTTTTAAGGATCTCTACCACATCAATACTGGAGCATGCGCCAACAGCTAATAATACTGACTCCATTGGTGATATTGCATTTCCACTACCGTCCATGACGGTCTTATACCCACTGTCGGTAGTACCGGTGAAAGTGAGGTCTTTATCCCATGAAACTTGTGCTTTCATTTCGTATCCTGCTTACGATTGGGTGAGACGAACGGCGTCTGCGCCAATGGTGATTTTCTTTTGTTTGTACAATGCGCCTAACGCTTTTTTATACGCGGCTTTACTCACATTAAAATGCTGGTAAATGGCATCGGGCGGACTTTTGTCCGTTAAGGTTGAAATACCACCGTGGGCGTCCAAATCATCTAAGATAGCTTGCTGCAAGGCATCACGGGTTTCCTTATCATGACGCTGTAACACCACATCAATCTTGCCATCTTCACGAATGGTTTTGACTACGCCATCGGTAGATTGCCCTACTTTAAGCGGTTTGAATGCATCGCTATGGAAAATTAGGCCTAGGGCTTTTTCGTTCAATACCACTTTAAAGCCTAAGTCAGATTTGGCATAAACCAAACAACTCACATTTTCACCTTCGCTAAGATAGGCGCTACCTTCTTTAAGGAAGTAGTGCAAACGAGTTGCACCTAAAATTCGATTTGTTTTTTCATCAAAGAAAGCGTGAACAACATAATACATGCCGGGATCTATAGGCGATTCTTGATAATCGGCGGGTATGAGTAAGTCGTTCTCTAGGCCCCAGTCGAAGAATGCACCGAAATGTGTAGCCGAGACTGCTTTGAGTACCTTGGTTTCACCTACTTGTATGCGCGGTGGCTTCAAGGTAGCAAACAAATCGCCGCGCTGATCGGTAGCCACAAACACATCTAGGGTTTGTTCCACTTCCAGCGACGTGGTTACTTCGTCGTGAGGTAAGGTTACAGTAGGCATATCTTCACTACTGTAGTCGGTTTCATCTACATTATCGGTAAGTGGTGCTAGCGCATAGCCAAACGGATATTCGGCGACCACTTTTAATGTATTAATTTTTCCAATATTTATCATTAACACTGACTTTTAAAAAAGAACAGGTAACATGATATCGGATTGAGGTTAAGAGCTAAACACTTATGAAGTTAAATTGCGATTTAGGTGAAAGTTTCGGTGCATGGCAAATGCCTGTAGATGCCGACATTATGAAATTTATCGATCAAGCGAATATTGCGTGCGGCTTTCATGCCGGTGATCCCGTGGTGATGAAACAAGCGTTGTATCTGGCTAAAAACAGTAATGTGGAAATAGGTGCACACCCATCTTATCCCGATTTACAAGGGTTTGGACGTCGAAGTCTCGCTATGCCGATAAAAGAACTGATAGCCTGTATTCAATATCAAGTCAGTGCATTGATGGGGATGGCAAGTATTGTCGGGGTGCCAGTGAGTTATGTGAAACCCCATGGTGCGCTATACAACGACATGATGCTTGACCCTCAAGTGCGTACTGCGGTCATGCAAGCTGTGGGGAGTATTAACAAAGGCCGGTTGGGGTTGATGGTGCAATCTCACGCACACAATGAAGCGCTGGTGCTTGAAGCACAAGAATATGGATTGGCGTTAATATTCGAAGCGTTTTCAGATCGTCGCTATACCGATGAAGGTTTTTTGCAGCCTCGCTCACAAGAAGGCGCGGTGTTAACCGCCGCAGAAGCGCTAACCCAAGCGAAGCTTTTGATTGAAGATGGGGAAGTCATCACCGTTAGCGGGCAAAGACTGCCATTGCAGGCTGACACACTGTGCGTACATGGCGATACCGCAGGTGCTGTAGACATTGCGCAGCAAATTCGTGCATGCATGAAATAGACGGTGTGCAGGCATAAGGAAAAGTAGAAGCTAAAGCACAAGAAATAACACCAAGTGAAATTACCTTTTACTCATTAAATCATGTGAATGCCTTAACTTCGCCATAATTTCACCCTTTTTACTAAGGATATTACTATGCATCCCTTTGGGGATATTAAGCAGATAGTACCTGCAGGTTTAGATGCCATACTTTTGTACTTCGCGGGCGATACGGTAGATATCGCCAATGCGCGATGTCAGCATTGGTTACACACCATCACAAATTTGATGTTTCCATGGCTGAAAGAATGCGTTCCAGCCTACGATTCTTTGCTGTTGGTGTTTGATGCTCATAAAGTGGATAGCCATTATGTTTATCAGATGCTTCGTTCGCTGGCAGCGCAAGATGCAAGCATGAGTATAAGTAGTACGGGTGGTATTAGCGTGAAAACTCATGAAATACCTGTGTGGTACGGGGCAGAATCGGCAAACGACTTAGCTTTGGTTAGCCAGAAAACGGGGTTAAGTGAGCAGGATGTTATTGATGCTCACATCAGCATGACTTACAAAGTTTACGCTGTGGGCTTTGCGCCAGGCTTTGCTTATATGGGGCATGTACCTGAAACGTTGCACTGCGCAAGATTAGAAACGCCTAGAAAGCAGGTGCCCAAAGGAGCGGTTGCTATTGCCGACGCGCAAACCGCTATTTATCCTTCGTCATCGCCTGGCGGCTGGCACTTGTTGGGTTTATGCCCACTGAACTTGGTGGATACCAGCCATAACGCGCTTTTAAAAGTGGGTGACAATGTAAAGTTCGCGCCTATTACAGAACAGGAATTCAGAGACTTGCATGAAGGTTAGTGTTGAAAAAAATGGTTTGCTGAGCCTAATTATCGACAGCGGTCGGCAAGGTAAACAGCATCAAGGCTTCTGTCAGTCAGGCCCCATGGATGAAGATGCCTATTGGTGGGCAAATTATTTGGCTGGTAACCAAGAAGGTACGCCCTGTATTGAAATTATAGGGTGCGCAGAATTTGTATGTGATACCAATGCGCAGGTGGCTGCCACGGGGCGCAGTGTGGTTTGCCTGGTAAATAATCAGTCAGTTTCTCCATTTGAAACTATCTTTGTGAAAGCGGGTGATCGGGTATCGATTGACAGTGAACACATGGGCAGTAAAGCCTATCTTGCAATACACGGTCGGTGGCAAGTACCTTCACCTTTAGGCAGTGCGTGCACGGTCTTGCGCGAAGGCATAGGCGGCCTTGAAAATAAAGGCGCACCGTTAGGGGTTGGCGATACCATCAATATTGAAACCCCAACAATACAAAGTGCTCACAGGGCTCTTGCACCGAAGCACTGGCCGCGATACGACTTAAGTCAGCCCTTAGCGCTTATCCTAGGCTATCAAGAAGAGAAGTTTAGCGCGTCTGAAAAAGGGCGATTGTTTTTGAGTGAGTACACGGTAACAACAAATATTAATCGTATGGGCTATCGACTGTCTGGTTCACCCATACATAGCAATATGACTAAAATGCGTTCTGAAGCAATACATATCGGAGCGATGCAATTTCCGCCCGACGGACAACCAATTGTGATGATGCGAGACAGACAAACCTTAGGCGGTTATCCGAAGCTTGGCAGTGTAAGTTTGCTTGATGTTAATCGTTTAGCGCAAGCCGTGCCGGGGGAAACTGTTACTTTCATGAGTCAGCATTACGACGATGCTCGCGCCGCATTTTTATTAAATTGGCAAAAACGACTTCGCCTTACAGGAGAATAAGAGTGACCATTGCATTTTTAAACGGTGAGTTTATGCCGTTATCAGAAGCTAAAATTTCCCCCATGGACCGAGGCTTTTTATTCGGTGATGGTATTTACGAAGTTATTCCCACTTACCATGGTAAAGCGGTTGGCATGACCGGCCACTTAAGCAGAATGCGCGATGGATTGGCGGCTATTTCTATAACTAACCCTTACAGTGCACAGCAGTGGCAGCAAAACCTAGACGGGCTTATCGACGCCAATGCCAGCTATCTCCCAAGCGGAAACATTGGCGTGTATTTTCATATTAGTCGTGGAACGGACACCAAGCGTTATCATGCCTACCCGCAAAAAATAACGCCTACCGTATTTGGTTTTGCCTTTGAAATTGCACCAGCTCAACCACTAGAGGCAGCCAATGTTAAGCCCTTTAAGGTGGCGCTTGAAGAAGACAAGCGCTGGCAGCGATGCCATATCAAATCAACCTCATTGTTAGGTAATGTGATGCATTTTCAGGCGGGGGTAGATAGTGGTGTGCAAGAAACTATTTTGCACAACAGTGACGGCATTATCACTGAGGCGAGCTCTTGCAACGTGTTCATGGTAAAAGATAATGCCATTTTTACCCCACCATTAGACAACCAGCTGTTGCCCGGAATTACCCGTCAAATAGCGTTAGAAGCATTTAAACGAGCGGGTTTGGCAGTAGAAGAAAAGTGGTTTACTAAGGAAGATTTATTCAATGCAGATGAAGTATGGTTGACCTCGTCAAGCAAAGAAATTGCCCCTGTCATTGAAGTTGATGGTAAAACCATTGGTACTGGTGAAGTAGGGCAGATGTGGGAGAAAGCCATAAAGGCTTATCACAATTATAAGTTTGAGGCTTAGGGCATAGAGTTAAAAACTAAAGGCTTAAAACGAAACGCTTGATGTTTTAAGCCTGAACATAAGTCATTTAACACTGCTGCAAAATGAAGGATAGGGAAGCGCAAGCAGGCAAAATGCCTAGGCGGTTTCCCTTAACTTAATGTGATAGGGGAACACTTTGCTTGTTTCGCTTACACTTTTACCTTCAATAATTGATATCAATGATCGGGTGGCTAATTCAGCCATCTCCCTTCTTGGTGTAGATACCGTGGTAAGGGAAGGGTAAATAGCTTTCGCAAAGCTCAAATCGTTGAAACCACATATATCAATGTCTTTTCCAGGTTTTATTCCCCTGCGATTACATTCCATTACAGCTCCGGCTGCAAGTTCATCACTAACAAAAAATAGGGCATCTAAGTCTGGCCATTTATGAAGCGATTCCACTAGCAATTCAGCGCCCGCTTGAAATGAGGCGTCAGCACGTGACTGAAGGCACATATCATCTTGCAACTGTGCATTATGAAGGGCTTGCTCCCAGCCTCGTTTTCTAAGTACAGCACGCCAATCAAGCAGCAATGAACAAAAAGCAATTTTCTTTCTGCCCTTCACGTTTACTAAATAGTCCGTCATTTCTTTTGCCGCATTGAAATGATCTACACCATAGTTAATATCAAAAGTAGACTCCGACATATCCATAATTTCCGCAACCGGCGCATCGGTGGTTTTTAACATTCTTATCGTTTCGTCGGTATGACGACTAGAAGTGAGAATAAACCCCGAAACCGCTTGCTGAATATAGGATTCAACAATTCGTTCCTCCCCTAACGCTGAATAGGTAGAGTCACCAATCATTAATGCATAGCCAAGTTCATCAGCAACCGCTTTTACGCCTGAAACTACATCATTAAAAACATTGTTTCCAAATGAAGGGAGTAGCAACGCAATTGTTTTATTGTTTTGAATAGATAAACTTTGTGCTGCACGGTTGGGGATGTAATTTAATTCCTTAGCCGCTTTCTTTATTTTCAGCGATAACGCTTTAGAAATACTACTTGAATCTTTAAGTGCGCGAGAAACGGTAGTTTTGTGAATACCTAAATGTGCGGCGATGTCTGAAATGGTTGTGCGTTTTTTAATATTTTTCATAGGGTAGATTCATTTTTTATTATTGTTGCACAGTTTACTTATTTCACCGTGATGTGGCGCTATACTCTTGTTTAAAAAGGGCGTCCAATCTAAGGGGGCTATGTAGCATCTATCACTGAGCTGATAAACGTCTTGCATATTTCCACTACCTCATCGACACTTTGTGAAACATCCACAAAGAAAGCCTCATCTTTATTTGGTACTTCCAGAGTAGAAAACTGACTTTTGAGCATATCATCGCCCACAAAAAAATGCTGTCTTTGTTTAAGCCTTTGGCCAATGGTATCGGTAGAGCCATGTAAGTAGATGAACCTTACATTTGATTGAACGCTTTTAGCTAATGGAATTTTTTTCTCTTCAGCTTGCCTTCCTGTTAGTTCTTTACTAAGCCCTTCACATAATATTGCTCGGTAGGATGCTTTAAGCGCTGAACAAGAAATAATAGCGCTTTGATCATTTGCCAAATGATCTTTGGCTATTTTATTCAAACGCGTTAGCCAGTCCCATCTGTCGGCATCTTCTAACGGAATACCAGCAGACATTTTTTCTACGCTAGCAGCAGGGTGATAACTATCACCTTCCTCAAAAACAAGTCCCAGTTCAGAAGCCACACGCTCGCCGATGGTAGATTTCCCTGTGCCTGAAACCCCAGTAATAAAGAAAACGGTATTTGCAGTCATTCAACTACCTCTTTGATTCAATGCTAAGCAATGAGCCCAAACTACGTTAATTAATTTAAACTAAGCATAATTCGGAAACCGGTTGCGTTCAAGGTTTCTTTATAATATTGTTACGGCGAATACATAATTTGTTAATGTAGTGTTGCATAGAATAACAACGGGTTGCCTGGGTGTTCTCTGTTTACTAGATAATAAAAATTTTCAACGTGTACCTCAGAATTTTACGTGCCGCTAACTGCAGGTTTGAGTGCAGGTTTATAGGGAAGAAACATGTCAGATACCTTTTCACTTCTTTTTTTCGCCATCGTCAGCATTGTACTGCTGGCCTATTTGGTTATTGCTAGAAAAGTACATGCATTTATTGCCATTATTATTGCGGCAGCCTTTGTGGGGATAGGCACGGGAATGGACGCTACAGAAGTTCTCAATTCCATGCAAAGTGGTATGGGAAATACACTTGGTTTTGTTGCTACCATAGTGGGATTAGGGGCAATGTTCGGGCAATTCCTAGAAGAGTCGGGTGGCGTGGATAGACTGGCGCTAACGATCAAGCAGAAGTTCGGTGAAAAGAATAGCCAATGGGCACTGGTTATCACCGGTTTCCTAGTGGCGATACCTGTATTTTTTGAGGTAGGACTCATTATATTAATGCCGCTGATATATTCGATGGCGCAAAAAACCGGTAAGTCATTAATTTATTATGGCATTCCCTTAGCAGCAGGACTTGCGGTCACCCACGCATTTATTCCACCAACGCCAGGGCCTGTAGCCGTAGCCTCTATATTAAATGCCGACATTGGACTAGTGATTTTATTTGGTTTTATCGTTGGTGTGCCATGTGCTTGTATTGCGGGCCCAATTTACGCTTCCTATATCGCTAAGAAAATCCATGTGCCAGTGCCGGAACATATTAGAAACATTGAAGCAAGACCAGTTGAAGCATTGCCCTCATTTTCTTTAGTAGCGGCATTGTTATTCTTTCCTCTTGTTGTGATCCTCGTCGGGTCAATTGCGAAATTTGTGCTAGCCGACGGCATAGTAAAACAGGTATTTATTTTTGTTGGGCATCCTTTCATCGCACTCACCATCGCGACCTTGGCATGTTTTAAGTGGCTGGGAAAAAACCAAGGCTTAAGCGCAGATCAAGTGAGAAATGTGGCATCGAAAGGGTTAGAGCCAGTAGCGTTGGTGATATTAGTTACTGGTGCAGGTGGTATGTTCAAACAAGTATTAATCGATTCGGGGGCAGGTCAAGCCTTTGCCGATGTAGTGGCACTTTCACCTCTTCCACCGCTTATGGCTGGGTTTCTTATTGCCATTTCCGTCAGGATTATTCAAGGCTCAGCTACCGTTGCAATGCTAACGGCTGCAGGTTTGATGGCACCCGTGGTAAATGCATTGTCGTTATCACCATCTTTATTAGCGCTAATGACTATATCTATTGCTGCCGGAGCTACAGCAATGTCGCATGTAAACGATACGGGATTTTGGATAATTAACCGCTATTTCGATATTTCAGTAAAAACCACCTTAATATCCTGGACGTGCATGGCCACTATTATTGGCTTTGTTGGGCTAACGTTAACCCTACTCTTAGCCATGTTCATCTAACACTCATTCATCTGTAGGTACACATACCCAAACGGTGTTTTAACGCGTTGGATCTTATGGCCTATTTTTGTATTTAGTATGGAAACCGGTTTCCAGAATAATTAAGCGTAAAAAATTACGTTTATACAAACCATCAGGGCGTTAAAACCAAAGTAAACGGCTGACGATAAAATTTCAAATAGAGGTAAAGACATGCGTGAAAGCAATAGAGCAGTTAAATTAAATAAGCAACTTAGCAAGGTTGCATTAGTAGTCATGTTGTCTAGCCCATTCGTTTCTGTGCAATCGGCACAACAAGAAAATACAGCGGGCTATTCATCAAAAGTCTATCAAGCAGAAGACGCGTTCCCTGGGCTTTTTGAAGCAGTACAAACCGCAAAAATTCTGGGTGACTACAAAACCTTTGTCGACGCCGTTCCGAAGCAAGAGCCACGTGATATTTTACAAAAGTATGGATCGTTGAAAGACACAAAAGGTTTTGATCTGAAGGCATTCGTATTAGACAACTTCTCCTTGCCTCAAGCGACTAAAGAGACAAAAGTCACTCACGAAGCGTCATTGCAGATCCACCTTGAAAACCACTGGAAGAACTTAGTGAGGCAACCGGTTAAAACGTCTGAGTTTTCTAGCTTGATAGAACTGCCTAACCCCTACGTGGTGCCAGGAGGGCGCTTCAGGGAAATGTTCTACTGGGACAGTTACTTTACCATTGTGGGGTTATTGGCATCGGATCACACCACACTCGCTAAAGGGATGATTGATAACTTTGCTTACCAGATTGACCAGTTTGGTTTTGTTCCAAATGGTAATCGAAGCTATTTCTTAAGTCGTTCACAACCACCATTATTCGCAGCCACTTTAATGGCGTATGCACAAAAGGAAGGTCTTGAAAGTATTGTTCAGTACTTACCTCAACTTGAAAAAGAATATCTGTTTTGGATGGACGGAAATACTGATATTCCCACAAGTGCCAAGGAAGGAGAGCACTTAGTTACCTTAGAAAACGGAGACTTTTTAAATCGGTATTATGGTGCTATCGCAAAGCCCCGTGCTGAAGCGTACGGCAAAGAAAGTCGCTGGGCTCAAAATAAAACGTCCTCAGAAAAAGACAGTTTCTTTAGAAACCTAAGGGCGGTGTGCGAGTCGGGTTGGGATTTTAGTAGCCGTTGGTTTAGTGATGGAAAGAATAAAACAACCACGCATGCGATGGACATTATTCCTGTTGATTTGAATAGCTTACTGTACCAGTTGGAATCCACCATCGCTTTGCTGCACAAGCAAGAGAACAACGAAAGCAAAGCCAAGTACTTTACAGACCGGTCAGAAGAACGAAAAGCGCTAATCCACAAGTACCATTTCGATGAAGAAACCGGCACTTATCAAGACTACGATTTCAAACGTAAAGCCCATACTAAACGCCCCTCTATGGCAATGGCTTACCCGCTATACGTGGGTGCAGCTAAGCCGCTTGCAGCAAAGCAAGTTGTTAAGTACCTCCATAACCATTTTCTTAAGGCGGGTGGTTTTGTCACTACATTATCGAATACTGGTGAACAATGGGATTACCCAAATGGGTGGGCACCACTTCAATATATTGGTGTAAAAGGCCTTTTAAATTACGAGGAAGGCGCTTTCGCTAACGAGGTTATGCAACGCTGGTTGGCACTCAATGAAAAGGTGTATGCGCAAGAAGGCAAAATGATGGAGAAGTACAACGTTGTTGATACGTCAATGAAAGCCGGGGGAGGGGAATACCCCACACAAGATGGCTTTGGTTGGACCAATGGCGTCGATTTAGCTTTTTATGAAATTTTAAACACTGATCAGTAGTAAGCACACGGTTTTAACAGGCGGTACGGAACGGGAATTAGCAAGCGTACCTGCCGCCAAGCACACAGCTAAAACTTGGAGAAATACATGAAGAATGGAATATTCAAACTGGGGTTAATTGCATCATCGATTTCCTCGATACTTTCGCCCTCAATTACGTTAGCACAAGATGCAGACAATGCCGTAAATAACGATATTGAGGTCATTTCAGTTTCAGGCATTCGTGGCGCATTAGCCCGCTCTCAAGCCGAAAAAATGAATGCATCTTCTATTGTTGAATCAATATCAGCAGAAGATATAGGCAAGCTACCAGACTCATCAATTGCAGAATCACTGGCTAGACTCCCAGGACTAGCAGGGGAGCGTAGCGGTGGACGTACTTCGGGAATTTCTATTCGAGGTTTTAAGGAAGATTTTACTGGCACGTCATTGAACGGCAGGGAGCTTATTGGAATTGGTGACAACCGAGGGGTTGAATACGATTTATACCCTTCTGAAATCATGACAGGCGCCACCATTTATAAAACCACCGAAGCCGACTTAATGGTACAAGGGATTGGTGGCACGGTTGATTTGCAAACCGTTCGTCCCTTGCAAGCAAGCGACACTATCACAATCAACACAAGTTACGAGCTGGGGGAGCGCGATTCAGATAACCCAGAGTACAGTAATAAAGGTCACCGTGCGGCGCTTAGCTTTAACAAAAAATTTGCCGATGATACCTTTGGTGTTGCAGTAGCACTGGCCACAACCGAGTCGCCAAACAATCATCGTAACTATGGTGTTTGGGGCTATGCGACTAATGATGACGGACAAATTTTGCCAACGGGAATCAGTAGCCACGTTATTAGCACAGAGCTAAAGCGAGATACCATCTCAGCCGTGTTTCAATACCGTCCTACCGATAAACTGGATATTGTGCTTGATGTATTGAATATAGATTATTCAGACTCGGGCATAAGACGGGGCATCATTGACCCGTTCTCGGCTGTTAACGTGGTAGGCACGGGAGCAAATAGTACCGGCACGCAAATTAACGCTAACCCCGTCCTTAGAACTGATCCTAGGCAGAAAACCGGTGAACTGAATACGCTGGGGCTTAATTTAGAATACTTTGTTACCGACAACTGGTCGGTAGAATTGGATGCGGCCACCAGTAAATCGGATAAGCGGGACTTACGCGGCGAATCGTACGCCGGGTTAGGGCGCTCAGGCACCGTCGACCCCTCTCAATTTGGAACTCGACAATTTCAAATGTCACCAGATGGCATCGTGTTCTCTGATTCATCAGGTTTAGACGCATTTTCCGACCCTACCTTGTTACAACTTGCAGGCCCACAAGCGTGGGGAGGCGGAATGGCGAGTTTATCTGATCAGTTTGAAACCGACGCGTTACAAGTGAATGGAAACCCGCTTTCCTACTTAGACGCACAAGACGGTTTCCTAAATTATGCTGATTTTACTGAAGAGCTCACCACTGTAAAATTTGAAGTGGTTGGCAACCTATCAGGTGATATTTTCACCAAAGTCACCGCAGGTGTTAATTACTCAGATCGCTTTAAAGACAAAGTAAATAAGGGCTTTTTCGCTACCTCAGATACATACCCATCTAGCGAATCAATTCCGTCTGACTACGTTTACGGCTTGGCAGACTTAACTTGGATGGGACTCGGAGAGGTGGTGGCTTATGATGGTTTTGCTCCCTATGAAGACGGTACATATACCCAAAATGATGCAGGTTTCTTAGAGCCCGATCGCCTAGGTGATACCTATGAAGTCAACGAAGAAGTGATTACCTTGTATGTGAAAACGAATTTTGAATATGCTTTTAATGACATGTTCTTGGTGGGAAATGTAGGTGTGCAATATGTAGATACCCAACAGTCTTCTACAGGCACCATAGGCGTAGTAGGAAGCAACTTTAAAGTTTGTGATGATAACGATGACGGTGTGGTTGATGAAAGCTGCCAAGTCGATTTGGGCACTGATTATAGTCATGTGCTACCCAGTTTAAATCTGAGCCTCGAATTTGCCGATAGTCAGTTTATTAAGTTAGCGGCGAATAAAACAATAAGCCGGGCAAGAATTGATCAAATGAAAGCGTCGGGATTCGTGAAGTTCACACAAAATATTGATCAGATCTCCATTCCTAATTCTGCCGAAGCCGTAGAAAATTATGGCTCACCATGGTCTAAATTTACCGGTAACCCTCTACTTCGGCCGCTGGAATCAAATAACTTTGATTTGTCATACGAAAACTATTTTAGTGACGAAGGTTATTTTGCTGTTGCCTATTTTTATAAAGACTTAGTTAATTGGACTAGAGACGGTGATCAAACTATTGATTTCACAAACGACGAAACCAATAACGGAGCAAATTACTTCGTTCCAGGTTATCACGACCGTGTTATCGAAAATGATGGTACTTATGGCCCTGCGGGTGTGTTCTATTCCCAAGGTGATGTGGTGACACCGCCTGATTTAGGTACCTATTCATTCTTTGAAGATGGGTTAGAAGGCACGGTAGAAGGTATAGAACTAACGGCTAACGTACCATTGAATGTGGTAGCTGATGTTCTAGACGGCTTTGGTGTAGCGGCATCATACACTTACGTTGATGCTGAGTTAGAAGATGGGTCACGCGTACCAGGGCAATCAGACAAGTCATACTCAATCACTATGTACTATCAATATGAAGGGTTTGAATTTAGAGTGGCCACAACCGATAGAACAGGCTTCTTGACGTACGAGCGGGGAGGGTCGAATAAGATATCAGAAGCAACGCGTAGTGCGGTAACTCTGGTTGATGCACAAATCAGTTATGACTTTGCAGATGCTGGAATTGACTCACTAGAAGGGCTGCGCGTATCAATATCAGGCACGAACTTAACAGATGAAGATGAAGAAACCATTGATGATGCTACGGGTGTCGTGTCGTCACGTCGTCAATTCGGACCTTCTTATTTATTCAACGTAAATTACTCCTTCTAAAACAAAAAGGCCCTTCAATTCACATTGTAGGGCCTTCTTTGTACCGTAGCAGTTCTAAACGGTATCAGCTGCGGTACTAGTCTTTACCTTCGCAATTCTCATCTGTGCATTCGCCATAAAGATACAAACTATGGTGAGTAAGCTTGATATTATGCTTCTTCGCAATCATATCTTGGCGCTGCTCGATAATATCGTCTTCAAATTCAATTACCTTGCCGCATTTTAGGCATACCAAGTGATCGTGATGTTCTTTGTGGCTTATTTCAAAAACTGATTTGCCACCTTCAAAGTGATGGCGATTCAATATACCCGCATCATCGAACTGGTTTAGCACGCGATAAACTGTAGCAAGGCCAATCTCTTCCTCTTGCTCGATCAGAATCTTATACACGTCCTCTGCACTGATGTGTTGATTTTCAGGTTCTTGCAAAATTTGCAAAATCTTGAGGCGTGGCAGGGTTACTTTTAAACCTGCTTTTTTAAGTTCTTTATTCTGATCCATTACAACCTACTGAGAACGAGATGTTTATCAATGGAGCTATTATAGGTAACTCGTCAGGATTTAAAAGAAAAACCGCTGTTTCTTGTTCGGTACGATGAAAATTCGAACGAATGGGCAAATTTTTCTTCTGTGACTTGTTGTGGAACGCTTTGTTTTTCGAGGACTGACCAGTTTGTAAGTGTCAGTTATTGTTAATAATTAATAGCAATTATATATACTTGGGGTGCATATCATTAACATTCTGTTAAACTGAGTGTAATGACGGTAAACGAGGTTAGTACGTTGAACTTCATCGCGTACTTTGAATTATGCCAATGAAATTGACGGTTATAAATAAAATAAAAATAGGTTTTGGCCTCTTTGGATGCTTGTTACTTATCACAAGTATTCTTTCTTATTTCGGTTTAAACGACATTAGGCGTTCAGCAGAAAACGTGGTTGAACGTAAAATGCCGGCTCAAACCAGTATGCTTAAAGTCAAAACCGAGATCCTATCTTTATCTGTGGTTACGGCCAATGGTTTTCACGAAAATACCCCCAGCGCTTTGGCCCAAAATCGCCAAGAGTTTGAAACTCTATCGAACGAGTTTGTTGCTGATCTCAAGAGCCTAACCATTATTCTGCCGAGCAATCCAATTGCGGTAGAGGCAGTAGATGCAAGTTTAGCCTACGTAGAAAATAGTCATGATATGTATAGGGCGTTAGCGCAGCGAATGGTGATAGAAAGCGCGTTAGGCGACAAATTAAGAGAAGTAATGAGCGAAGCAGATGAAGCAAGCGCCTTAATGCTAGATTTGTCTTACTTAGAGTCAGACAGTCCAAGCCTAGATACACTAATTGGTGCAGGGACGAATATCGATAATAAGCTGCTTACCACCACTGATTCTTTTAGCGAACTTGCCGCCAGCGTAGACGCACAAGACACAGCCAATATTATTGATGATATAAAATATCAAATTAGTAATATTACGGTAGATAAGGACTACTTAAACCGCCTTGCACTTGATATTGATGATGGAGGCACGGTAGCTGCCTTTAATGAACAATTTGCTTTACTCATTGAAAACGTTAACAGCACCAACGGGTTGGTGGCGCTGCAACAACAAAAGTTAACTGAAATAGCTGTAGCACAAGCGAAAAAAGACGAAGCATTAACGGCGTTGCAATTAGCGTTAAGCAGCATTAATACATTATTTGATAGTGTGCAGTCTGAATCTATTCAGGGGCAAAATGCTATTTTAGAATCTGTGCAAACCAACTTAGTTAAAAACTTTGTTGTGGCAGTTATTGGCCTGATTGCCGCCATCACGTTAGGTGTGCTGGCGACCCGCAGTATCTCTACGCCTCTTGGAAGAATCAATGAAGGGTTAACCCAACTAAGTAAAGGAGATTTAAGCCATACACTGCCTGAAATAGGAAACGATGAATTCACGGCACTTTCCGTCAAAGTGAATAGTTTGACCAATAGCTTGCGAGAGTTAGTGGGGAATATTTTAGAGCAAGAAAAACGCTTAATTACCATTACTAAAGAAAGTGTCGCCTTAGGTGAAAAAAGCTTACAAGGTGTGGATGAACAACGTAAACAAGTTACGGTAATTTCTACTAATACACAAGATGTGCAAAACACGAGTCGTAGCAATTTAAGTCAAATTAATGATGCTATGGAAGCGCTGCATACAGTGACCGCACAAAGCGAAGAAATTAGTGTGCTAGTTGCCCAAAACCGCAGTCAGGTAGACAGCCAAGCCCGACAGGCTGAAGCATCCGCAGATATTATAAATCGTTTAGATGGACACTCACGCAGCATTGGCAGCATTTTGGACGTTATAAAAACCATTGCAGAGCAAACCAATTTATTAGCACTTAACGCAGCAATTGAAGCCGCTAGGGCAGGAGAGCAAGGCAGAGGCTTCGCCGTAGTAGCCGATGAAGTGCGCACCTTGGCAAATCGTACACATAACTCGACCGAAGAAATCGAGTCTATGATAGGCAATCTTCAAAAAGATGCTGAGAAAGCGGTAAAAGCAATAAATGCGGGCAGGGAACAAGCCCAAGAAGGGGTGGAAATTACCCAACAAGTCTCTCAGCAGGTTGAAAGTATTCGAGAAATTATTGCTCGTTTAAGTCAAATTAATGAGCATATTGTTACAGATACCCAGCAGCAAGATGTATTACTGGCAGATGTAGCCTCAAGCTTAAATACCATTGTTGCATTGGCTGATTCTAGTGCCGAAAGTACCCGCCAAGCCAACGAGTCGACCATGATGCTAGATGCGCAAACTGACAGCCTTAGAAAAGCGGTAGAGCGTTTTCAGCTTTAATCCTGCTACGTTTTTATAAAAGAGTCGTTGATATAAAGATGAAGCGTGATTTACTCAAACAAAAACGCCGCTGATAAAAGCGGCGTTTTTATTATTCATAAGCATGAAGCTGATGAACTAGGCTAGCTCAGATAAGCACAATTCGTCGTGAATTTGCTTACACCAAGATTTTACACGCGACTCGGTAAGCTCGGGTTGACGGTCTTCATCAATACCTAAGCCCACAAAGTGGTTGTCGTCTGCCATACCTTTGGATGCTTCGAAATCGTAACTCTCGGTAGGCCACTGACCTACTAGAATGGCGCCACGGCCTTCAACGATATCGCGAACCATACCCATAGCGTCAAGGAAGTATTCAGCATAGTCTTCTTGATCACCACAGCCAAAAATAGCCACGAGCTTGTCGGTAAAATCAATGTCTTCTAATTCTGGGAAGAAATCATCCCAGTCACACTGTGCTTCACCATAGTACCAAGTAGGGATCCCGAAAATTAGCAAATCGAACTCTGCTATATCTTCTTTGCTGCTCTTGGCAATGTCTTTTACATCAATTAGCTGTTTACCCAGTTCCTTCTGGATCATTTTCGCAACATGTTCGGTATTACCGGTGTCACTTCCGAAAAACAGGCCAACGCTTGCCATATCAAACCTCTATTATTCGTTACTAGTTACTATACACCTGTGCTTAGCCAGAACCATTCAATGATTCCTTTTGCTAGGAAACCAATGGCCCCTAAGCCTAATACCCCATAAGTCACAACACGCCCAATTAACGGCACATTATTTTTTGATAGGACATCGTGTACCGCGAAGCTCATCAATACAAATAGTATAAATAAACCGCCGTACAGCATGATGGATTCAATTAGCTCAAAGTTTTCTGCAAGCATAGTGTCTTTATTGAAAAAAATCTGGCGCAACTATATCACAGTATATACGCCTAGCAGAGTCAAAAAGGGTCAAAAAAAAGTAATAATAGTCATTCGCATCTGTGATGGTGCTAACTTGCTGACTTTTCTAAGGTGCGAGCCACAATTGCATTGAAAACACTCGGTTTCTCAGCATGTAGCCAATGTCCTGTACTCTCTATAATATGGGCTTTGGCACGAGGGAAATATTTTGTAATTTCCTTCCTATAAGAATTATTAATGTAATCTGACTCGGCCCCCTTAATGAACAAGGTTATCCCTTCGAAGGTCAAATTACTTTGAGGCCAATCAAGTATTCGTGAATAACTGGCAATTAACCCATCTACATTAAAGCGCCATTGCCACTCGTCGCTATCAGTTTGGTACAAGCTTTTAAGCAAGAACTGCTGTACGCCAGGTTCTTTAACGAATTCAGAGAGGGCGGCTTGGGCTTCTTTTCTATCACTTATAGTGTGTAGAGGAACGTTTTTAATGCCATCAAATACTGCTTGGTGACTATGTGAATATTTAACGGGAGCAATATCTGCCACAATTAAATGGCGAACACGGTCAGGGTTTAATAACGCAAATTGCATTACCACTTTACCGCCTAAAGAATGGCCTAGTAAGGCAGCTTTATCAATCTGGTTATTATCAAGTATTTCTATAATTCCGGCTACCGCAGCTTCCAACGTAAACCCGTTAGTCCAAGGGGATTGTCCGTGATCAGGTAAATCAATACTGATAATATTATAAGTGCTTTCAAAGTGACGCTTAACGCCTGCTAGATTGTCAGCACTACCAAACAAACCATGAACTAATACTAACCATGGTGAGTCTTTTTGGGCTTCGGATAATTTGAAATGCAAAGACATTTTATACCCTATTAAAATAGCAATTAAGACTAATAGTGGGGGGAAATTTAAAAATGACAAGAGGTAGGGTCAGCAGCAAGTTTATTCACCGCTACCCCATCTTTATAGCACTATCACTATGCGTTTACTGAATAGTCTTCCAGCGACTTTCCGTTTTCAAGTGCTGCTTTGTATACGCGAGGCATACGGCCAATGCCTGTCCAAGGATGAGTAACACCTTCGCTATCCGTCAATATATATTTAACGGGGCGCTTTTTACCTACCTTTTTAGGGGTGTCTTCATTTAACGATTGTAAGTCTTCGAATTTTAAACCCGCTTCTTCCATTTGTTTTTTAATTTCTTCAAGCTTGGCACGTTTTTCTTTACCAACTTTTTCTTCTTCAAGCGCTTTTTCTTTTCTTTTATCAATAATGTTTGCAAGTTTTTCTTGCACGGTTTCTAGCTCTTGAATGCTTAATTCCTTTACAGCACCTTGTAAACGTCTTCCATGGGTTAAAATATCTAAAAATTCGTTCATTTAATAACCTTAGCGTTTCGTAGTGTATTTATCCGGCGAATGATAATTAAATTTAGCACAAAAAAAAAGCGGAGAAAGTCCGCTTTTTAATTTTTTAAGATAAATAGCTTAAATTACATGTTTGGGTAATTTGGTCCACCGGCACCTTCAGGTACAACCCAACGAATATTTTGTGAAGGATCTTTAATATCACACGTTTTACAATGCACACAATTTTGTGCATTAATTTGAAAACGCTTAGACCCTTCTTCTTCAATTATTTCATAAACGCCAGCAGGGCAGTAACGTTGTGCAGGCTCTGCATATTTAGGGAAGTTAACTTCTAAAGGAATAGAGGCATCTATTAATTGTAAATGACAAGGTTGCTCTTCTTCATGGTTTGTATTCGATAAAAATACAGAAGAAAGCTTATCAAAACTTAAAACACCATCCGGTTTAGGGTAGCTAATTTCTTTAGCATCAGAGGCTAAATCAAGTTGCGCATAATCTTTATGGTCGTCTTTCATGGTGAAAAACAAATTACCATTAAATAAGTTCTGTTCTAGCGTATTAAATGCACCACCCCAGAAATTACCTAGCTTATGAATAGCAGGCCCGAAATTACGTGAACGGAATAATTCATCATATACCCACGAATTTTTAAATTTTTCGGTATAGCTGCTTAATTCACTTTCAGGGGCTTCTGCGTTTTTAGAAAGGGCATCAATAATAGCTTCAGCGGCCAACATGCCTGATTTCATAGCCGTATGATTGCCTTTAATTTTGGCAAAATTGAGTGTACCTGCTTCACAGCCTACTAATATGCCACCCGGGAACGTCATTTTAGGTAAAGAATTAAAGCCACCTTTTGCAATTGCACGGGCGCCGTAAGATACACGCTTACCGCCTTCCAAATATTGCTTAAAGACAGAGTGGTGTTTTAACTGTTGGAATTCGTCAAACGGGCTCAAATACGGGTTGCTGTAATTCAAATCGACAATAAGGCCTACAAACACCTGATTATCTTCTGCATGGTAGAGATAACTACCACCAGTTTCGTCATTTAGCGGCCAACCAGCACTATGTACGACTAGACCAGGCTGATGTTTAGCAGGGTCGATATCCCAAATTTCTTTGAAGCCTATCGCGTAATGTTGTGGCGACGCGTCTTTATCAAGTGAGAAGTGCTCGATAAGATCTTTACCTAAATGCCCACGGCAACCTTCTGCAAATACGGTGTATTTCGCTCGAAGTTCCATGCCCGGCATATAGCCATCTTTGGGTTGGCCATCTGCGCCAACACCCATGTCACCCGTTAATACACCACCCACACTGCCGTCGTCATTATAAATGACCTCTGAAGCTGCGAAGCCAGGGAAAACTTCCACACCCAGTTGTTCCGCTTGTTCAGCTAACCAACGACAGACGTTGCCCATCGACACAATGTAGTTACCATCGTTATGCATGGTTTTAGGGGTAATCGCGTTTGGTAGGCGTTTTGATGATGATTCACTATTCAATAAATAAATATGATCTTCGGTCACTGGGGTGTTCAAAGGTGCGCCTTTTTCCTTCCAATCTGGAAAAAGTTCGTTCATTGCTCTAGGCTCAAATACCGCACCTGAGAGAATATGTGCACCCACTTCAGAGCCTTTTTCGACAACACAGACCATGAGTTCTTGGTTGTTTTCATTGGCAAGCTGCATAAGCTTGCAGGCGGTTGATAGTCCAGCTGGGCCGGCACCGACGATGACTACGTCAAACTCCATCGATTCTCGTTCCACGGGTGGCTCCTTATGTTCGATTTTTTATAGTGCACTATTGATGAAACAAATAATGCGATGTGTCAAAAACATGTAAATTAATTGTCGTCCTGAAAGGTAATCTAGGTTGACGTTTACGTCAACAGTAAGTACATTGCAGGGAGTTTACGTTAACGTTAACTAGCAGCACAAATACTGTGCAAGTAAACGTGGTGTTAATGATATTTTGGGTCTAGCCTTTTGAAAATGTCTTCGCCGCAACGCAAAGTTAGCGTAAAGCACATTGTTTAAGTTTCAGAATGCGTGGTGAAGTAACGCTGTTTCCTTAACCGCTTATTAGCATGGAATAGCAACATACACCGACGAACTCAACAATTGAGGTAAATATGAAAATACTCGTCCCGGTCAAACGCGCGAT
The DNA here is from genome assembly GCF_902506055.1 of Alteromonas sp. 38. Lineage (NCBI taxonomy): Bacteria > Pseudomonadati > Pseudomonadota > Gammaproteobacteria > Alteromonadales > Alteromonadaceae > Alteromonas > Alteromonas sp. 38. Next base: position 2,088,482 of record NZ_LR733300.1, on the reverse strand, counting down.
CGATTATAACGTTAAAGTAAGAGTGAAGGCCGATAACTCTGGCGTCGATCTTACTAACGCTAAAATGGCCATTAACCCTTTTTGCGAAATTGCTGTTGAAGAAGCAGTAAGACTAAAAGAGAAAGGGATAGCGACAGAAATCGTAGTGGTTTCTATTGGCGATAAAAGCTGCCAAGAACAAATTCGTACTGCGTTAGCACTAGGCGCCGACCGCGGTATTCAAATTGATACAGACCAAAACCTAGATTCTCTTCAAGTGGCTAAGCTGCTTGCTAAAGTTGTTGAAGAAGAACAGCCTCAGTTGGTGGTGTTAGGTAAACAAAGTATTGATTCAGACAATAACCAGACTGGGCAAATGCTTGCTGCATTAACCGGTATGCCTCAAGGCACCTTTGCATCAGAAGTAGCGGTAGACGGAACAAGCGTTAACGTTACCCGTGAAGTTGATGGCGGTTTACAAACCGTTGCCTTAACGTTACCTGCTGTTGTGACTACCGATTTACGTTTGAACGAACCTCGCTATGCTTCGCTGCCAAACATTATGAAAGCGAAACGCAAGCCGCTAGATGTTAAAGCAGCTGCCGACTTCGGTGTGGCACTTGAATCTAACGTAAAAGTACTCAAAGTAACGCCGCCGCCTCAACGTGAAGGTGGAGTGAAAGTTGCGGATGTTGCTGAGTTGGTTGAAAAACTTAAGAATGAAGCAAAGGTGATCTCATGACAGTTCTTGTATATGCCGAGCACGACAATGCTAGCTTGAAGTCAGAAACTGCTAAAATGGTTCATGCTGCAGCGAAAATGGGCGGCGACATTCATGTGCTTGTAGCGGGTGAAGGTTGTCAGGCTGTTGCTGACAGTGCTGCGCAAATTGACGGTGTAAGCAAAGTATTGCTTATCGACAATGCAGTATACAAATACCAGCTTGCTGAAAACGTTGCTGATCTTGTTTTATCACTTGCTGATGATTACAGCCATTTATTAGCGGCCGCTACCACTACAGGTAAGAACTTCATGCCTCGTGTTGCTGCACTTTTAGATGTTGCTCAAATTTCTGACATCATTGGTGTTGAAAGCGAAGATACCTTTATTAGACCTATTTATGCTGGTAACGCTATTGCGACTGTGCAATCTTCTGATAGCAAAAAGGTGATCACCGTACGGGCAGCTTCATTTGATGCGGCTACAACAGGTGGAAGTGCTGAAGTAACGACACTAGATGTGGTTAAAGAAAGCGAAAAATCTAGCTTCGTCTCTGAAGAGCTTACTGAGTCTGAGCGTCCTGAACTAACCGCTGCTGAAGTGGTTATCTCTGGTGGTCGTGGAATGCAAAACGGCGAAAACTTCAAGTTGCTTGAAGGTATTGCTGACAAACTTGGTGCTGCTATTGGTGCATCACGTGCCGCAGTTGATGCGGGCTTTGTACCAAATGACATGCAGGTAGGCCAAACCGGTAAAATTGTTGCACCGCAGCTGTATATTGCTGTAGGTATTTCTGGTGCCATTCAGCACCTTGCCGGTATGAAAGACTCTAAAGTCATTGTTGCTATTAACAAAGACGAAGAAGCGCCTATTTTTCAGGTAGCGGATTATGGTCTTGTTGGCGATTTATTTGATGTGTTGCCTGAACTAGAAAACACACTGTAAATACAACGCGTTTATAAAAATCAAAAAAGGCTGCTTTTGAAAGCAGCCTTTTTTAATGCTCGCAGTCACCGTTAGAAACCGCAGGCGAGGGGAGTGTTAAACACGAACCACAGAATTATCTTCGCTTCCTATGGTAGAGGGTAGATATGCATCTGCGGCCCAATCGTTTTCCCACAAATCACCATCGAGTAAATAGCGAAATTGGTACTCATGGTCGGTTTCTAGATTGATAGTCAGCGTAAAATCGCCGCTCTTTAGTTTTTTCATCGACAGAGGTTGCTTGTCCCATTCGGTAAAGTCACCCACTAAGCTAGCCTCATCGGCATTTTTTGCTTCTTCAGCTGAAAGGCGGAATGTTACTTTACAAACGGGTTTAGATTTCAGGTATTGCTTTTTTAGGCTCATGACAGGTCATCCCTTTTAGCGTAACAAATTCGTTGTTGCATCGATAAGTGCAACTTTTCCTGCGAGTGTGCAGGTGTTTAAATAATCAACGATTATTACTCATTTAGCAATCTTACATTTAAATTCTGTGCGGATTTTTTTATATTACGGTGAGTAGCGCAATAATGAGTTAAATAATTCACAATTTTTAACAAACGAAGACAAGCGCTTCACGTCGAAACACATTACACTAGAACCAATAAAAAAATAATAAATCACGTATAGCTTTAACCCTTTGTTCGCCAGACAAATTTCACTTATACAGGTAGGTGAGCCTCGCTTCATCGGTTAAACTTTAGTACTACGTTTTATAGGGAAAATAATGAAAAACTCCATCTGGATAAAAAGCGGTATTCCTCTTATCATCATACTGGTCGCGTTTGTAATTGCGGCAATTATGATTTCCTCACGTAAGCCGCCAGAGCAAATTCCCGTTGAAACGCAAGCTTTCCTTGTTGATGCCAAATCAATGAGTTACGAACCTGTCAGCTTCGTGGTCGATTCTCAGGGCAACGTAGTACCTCGTAATAAAACATCGCTTAGCGCACAAGTCAGTGGGCGAGTAGTTAGTTTGTCCGATAAATTCATTGTTGGGGGCATGTTCAAAAAAGGGGATGTGCTAATTACGCTTGAACAAGATGACTACCGCACTGAAGTGAAGCTTGCCGAAGCTGAACTAGCTCAAGCACATGCTGCGCTTGAAGAAGAACTCGCAAGAGGGAAAGTAGCAGAACAAGAATGGCGTTCAGTAAGCAGTGTTGTGCCGCCTGAACTTGGCTTGCGTAAGCCTCAATTAGCCAAAGAGCAAGCGAATGTTAAAGCCTCAGAAGCAAAACTAGAGCGTGCCAAGCGTAACCTTGAGCGTACCAAAATTAGAGCCCCATACAATGGCATAGTGGTTGAGCGAAACATCGATTTAGGTCAATTTATTTCAGCAGGCGCCACAGTAAGCACCGTTTACTCAACTGACACCGCCGAGGTACGTTTACCTATAACCGATAAAGACTTGATGTTTGTAAATATTGGTAACCAATCTAACCATCAATCTGATGTCACATTAAACGCGACGGTAGGCGGTAAAAATAGAACTTGGACTGGTAAGTTAGTTCGTTCTGAAGGTATTTTGGATTCAGGCAGCCGCGTACTTTATGCTGTGGTTGAAGTTAAAGACCCTTATCAATTTAATGGTGGTGACAATGCGCCACTTCGCTTCGGCCAATTCGTTCAGGCCGAAATTGTGTCTCATCAAAAGCAAAACTTAACCGTGCTGCCGCGCTCGATATTGCGCCTTGATAACACAGTGCTAACCGTTAACGATAACCGCGAGATTGAAATTGTACCGGTAGACGTAGTACGTACCACAGCAGAACAAGCTTTCATTGGTGGCGGCTTAAACAGTGGCGCGCTGGTAGTAACCAGTGCGGTTCCGAATCCCTACAATGGCATGAAAGTAAGACTGCCAGGTGATGAGCTTGCTATGCCACCAGAAGCAGAGAACGATAAAGAGGAAGACACTCAATCAGTAGGCGTTAAAGAAGATGCTACTGAAAGCAGCCCTGCTTCTTCTGGGGGTAACTAATGAGTCAAATTGATACGCAAAAAGGGTTAATTGCTTGGTTTGCGCGCAACAATGTTGCGGCAAACTTGTTGATGTGGCTGCTAATAGTTGGCGGGCTATTTGGTGCTTTTAGTATACAAAAACAAGTTTTCCCTAGTTTTGAAATAGATATCATCAACGTTCGCGTGCCGTATTTAGGTGCTGCGCCTCAAGAAGTAGAAGAGGGCGTGATCCTAAAAATAGAAGAGTCGATTAAAAATCTAGAAGGGATTAAACAAGTTACCTCTACCGCGGTAGAGGGGATGGGTACGGTCAGTATTCAAGTTGAAGAAGATTACGACATTCAATCTTTACTCGATGAAGTGAAGGTGCAAGTTGATGCTATCCCTCTTTTTCCAGCCGATACAGAAAAGCCGGTTATCTATCGTCAAAAAATTCAGCAAGACGTTATTTGGATATCTGTGTTTGGCGATGCTAGCGAACGTGAACTAAAAGAGTTTGCTAAAGATATTCGTGATGATGTCGCCAATCTTCCAGGTATTTCAAGCGTGCAAGTTGTTGGGGCTAGAGACTACGAAATATCGGTTGAATTGTCTGAGGTAGACCTACAAAAATACAACCTGACCTTTGCAGATGCGGTCAGTCGTTTAAGTCAGTCGAGTATTGATTTACCTGGTGGGTCTATTCGCACAGAAAATGGCGACATTCTGCTTAGAACGAAAGGGCAGGCTTACACTGGCTGGGATTTCTCTCAAATAGTGTTAGTCACCAATGCCGACGGTACCCGAGTTACGTTAGGCGATGTTGCTTACATTAATGATGGCTTTATTGAAAACAACCAATATGCATTATTCGATGGAAAACCAGCGGTTAGCCTTCGCGTGCAAGCGGTGGGTGATCAAAATGCATTAGAAATATCCGAACAAGTCAACGGCTACATCGATGAGAAAAAGAAGGATTTTCCAGCCCATATTTCCGCTGACACATGGGGAGATAGTTCGTTTTATCTAGCGGATAGATTGAACATGATGCTTGAAAATATGTTCTTTGGTGGCCTGTTGGTGTTCTTAGTACTGTCGTTGTTCTTGAGAATAAAGCTCGCGTTTTGGGTTATCGTTGGCCTGCCGGTTTGTTTTCTAGGTACGTTGTTAGTTATGCCTATTGATATGCTTGGTGTGTCTATCAATATGCTGAGTTTATTTGCCTTTATTCTTGTGCTTGGAATAGTGGTGGACGATGCCATTATTATGGGGGAGTCGGCCTATTCCGAAATTGATCAAAAAGGGCACAGTACCGAAAATGTGATTGCAGGCGTTAAGAAAGTGGCTATGCCTGCCACCTTTGGTGTACTTACTACCATAGCGGCATTCTCACCTATGTTAATGGTATCTGGGCCCTTTGGCGTCATTTGGAAAACCATCGGGCTTGTGGTGATCATTTGCTTAGTGTTTTCACTTATTGAATCGAAGCTTATTCTCCCTGCACATTTAGTGCATATGAAACTAAAACCTTACGACCCAGCTAAGGCCAACAAACTGCAAAAGTTTAGAGACTTTTTTAGTGAAGGTATTAAGCGCTTTATTCACAATGTTTACGCACCATTTTTAGAAAAGACAATACGCAATCGTTACACCACGGTATCGGTCTTTTTAGCCATGCTAATTCTGACTATTGGCTTATTTGGCGGCGGCATTGTTCGATTTGTTTTCTTCCCCAGTATTCCTAGCGACTTCATGTTTGCAAGTTTCGAACTAGAGCCAGGCTCTTCGCTAAAACAGCGAGACGAAGTGCTTACTGCGTTACGTGAAGGCATGATGCGTATGGATGAAAAAGTACGTGGCGATACCGGTGAAGGCGTAATTAAACACTCCATGGCATTTGATAACGGTGACTTGGGTGGGGAGGTATTTGCCGAACTGACCAAAGGTGAAACTCGTACCATGGCCGATTATGAAATTCATCAGCTGTGGCGCGATGAAATGTCTGAAATTCCAGGTGTTAAGACATTCAGTATTGGCGCTCCGGGTGGCCCTGGTGGTGGTGCTGATCTCAGCTTCGAATTTAGCTCTGGTGATATTGCGTCTTTAAGAGCCGTAAGTGATGAATTAAAAAGTATCTTGTCAGGCTACGACGGCGTAACCGATATTAATGATACGTTCTCAGGTGGTAGTGAAGAGATTCAATTAGCATTGAAACCTCAAGCCGACGCATTAGGTATTACGCTACAACAACTAGGGCAGCAAGTGCGTTTTGGCTTTTACGGCGCAGAAGTTCAGCGTATTCAACGTGACGATGAAGAAATAAAAGTCATGGTGCGTTACCCAAGAGCAGAACGTAGTTCTATTGAACACTTAGAAAATATGCGTATTCGTGCGCCTAACGGCCAAGAGATACCTTTCCAGCAAGTGGCTAGCTTTACCGTGGGCGAAGGCTTCGATTCTATCATTCGTGTAGATGGCAGCCGCTCTGTTACTGTCACCGCCGTAGTTGACAAGGCGTTGATGGATCCGTCTGAAATTACAGGTGAGGTTATCGAATCTGTTATGCCTGATTTGTTAGCACGCTATCCTAAAGTGGATTTCCAGTTACAAGGAAATGCAAAAGAACAAGCTGATGCAATGATGAGTTTGGCGCAGGGCTTATTATTTGCCTTATTTGCGATTTACGCGCTATTGGCTATACCCCTTAAATCTTACAGCCAACCGTTTATCATCATGTCAGTCATACCATTTGGTGTGGTAGGCGCTATTATTGGGCACTTAGTATTAGGTATGGCGGTAAGTGTACTGTCGATTTGTGGCATTATTGCGTTATCCGGTGTAGTGGTTAACGACAGCTTGATTATGGTGGACTTTGTTAACCGAGCACGCCAAGAAGGCCATTCATTAATGCGCGCAGCAATTAGCGCAGGTACCCAGCGTTTCCGCGCAATTATATTAACGTCGTTAACCACCTTTATGGGGCTAATGCCAATTGTATTTGAGCGAAGCCTACAGGCCCAAATTGTTATTCCTATGGCAATTTCATTGGCCTTCGGTATTTTGTTTGCCACGATTATTACCTTACTACTAGTACCTGCCTTGTACCTCATATTAAATGACATTAAAAATGTATTTAAAGGTAGAAAGCATACTGAGTCTGTTGGTTCGGCATCGATAGAGCAGCACTAACACGGGTTAATGAACAGAAAAACTCCCGCCTAGTTCGTTAATCGGATTATAAAAACACCGCATTGGTTTGCCAATGCGGTGTTTTTGTTTGCATTTTGTACGATTAGCTATATACTGTATGAATAAACAGTGAATAGGTGAACGCGATGACTACAGGTGTTAAAGCAGTTGATCAACTTATTGAAAAGTTCGGAATATTATCTTCGCCAGGGCAAAATCAGTTCCAGCGCTTAACGCATTTATTTGGTGGTGACAAACGGGCTGACTCGTTGCCTTTTTGTATGTATCAAAAAGTCATGGGCGCGCCTGTGTCTCGTCGATTTACTGTCCACCACTTTTATCTGCCCTACAAAAACTGCAAGTTAGCCAGTTTCATGTTTAATGAAAAAGGCGAATTAATAGAGCAGGTTTATTTTACCAAGATGTCTCGGATGGTGAATGTTTGCCGCAAGTTGCAGCGTATTCTCTTGGAAGAAAAGGACCTGCGTGAAAATGCATCCCAAGGAATGCTGCAGCAGGGAAAGCGTCAGAAGGACAGGGAATGGGCGCAGACGGAGCAATTTGCGGCCTAATCACTTGTGTAGCTGCAGTGTAGAGCTATGGCATGAATGCATTAAGGCAAGTGTCACTGAGTCACTAGCAACGACCAAACGTGCTAACGGGCAAGGGCAAACTGCAGAAATAAAAGCTAAAGCTAAAAGGTAAAAGCCCAAAGGCATAGGCTCAAAATAGAGAATAAAAAAGCGAAGGGTCGTTAAAACGACACCTTCGCTTTTTTGTGTTTATCACTCTTAAATGCAGTGCTTGATAAGGCCAAGAATAAAAGTGCAGATCAGATCTGCACTTTTAACCTAAATCAAAATAGTGCTTAGTAGTAAGAATACTTCACTTCAACACCAAGAATACGTGGCTCGTTCACAATACCGGTAAGGTTTGCGAAGTCGATTGCACCTTTAACGTTATCTTCATCGGTAATGTTACGACCAAACAAGGCTACTGTGTAGTTATGTTCGAAGTTTTCGTAACCAATACGTAAACCGCCTTCAAAGTTGTCATCAGTCGTAAATTCAACCGCTTCGTAAAGGAAGAGGTTAGTTTCGCCTTGGAAAGCCCAATCAGTGAAGATAAAGAATTCGCCGTCGTCACCCATTGGTACTGTGTAACGTGCGGTAAAGTTAAAGATTGATTCTGGCGCTTGAGGGAATGGGTTACCATCAATTGATGCTGAGAAGCCATCGGCGCGAGGATCTAATACTGTGCAGTAACCTGTGAAGTCTGCATCAGCACTTGTACCACAAGGTGCAACAGTTAATGTATCGTCTTTAATTTCTGTGTGGTTATAACTATAACCAGCAGTGAAAGTAAGTTCGTCTGTCGCTAGCCATTGGGCATCAACTTCAAACCCGTAGGCTTCCCCTTTGTCGGCATTTACCAGTGCCGTAAAGTTGTTACCACCACCAATGGCGGAGAACTGCATGTCGTCTACTGTATAGTAGAAAGCAGCAGCATTTAAGCGCAAAGTATCATCTAGCAAGTCAGACTTAACGCCTACTTCAAATGAGTTAATGGTTTCTGCTTCAGCTACAGAAGGAGATCCTTCAAAGGCTACATCGCGGCCTTGAATGGTTTGCGCGCGAAAGCCGTTAGCATATCGAGCAAATACTGACATATCGTCAGTAACACGATAGTTGGCGCTAAGCTCATAGCTCATTTGACCGTCGTCTACGTGAATATCATCATATTCTTGTACGCCAGCAAAACCGATAAGTACCGCGAAGCCATCAACGTTTTGTTCACCAACAATAAGCGATTTGTCATCGTGAGTGTAGCGAAGGCCGCCAGTAATGTTTAGCTTCTCGTTAACTTGGTAAGAAGTCTGTCCAAACAATGCCCATGTTTTGTTGTCATGGAATACGGTTGTTGCACCGAAGAAGCCATCAACACTGGTTACATTGAAAGACGCGTCATAATAGAACGCACCTACCTGCCAGTTCATAGCATCTGTTGTGTTGCTTGAAAGGCGGAATTCTTGAGTGTATTGCTCTAGGTCGTTTAACTTATCTTGGGTAACGAAGTTTTGGCTCGCAATGCTATCACCGTCTACGTCACCTAAGCTGTAACCGTCAGCCGTTTCTATTGCAGAAATAGACGTGAAGGTTACGTCATCCATGTCGTATTCAAGTTTTAATGAAGTACCAAAACCGTCATATTCTTGAGGGTTGTTATCAGCACCTGTGCCTAATAGGTCACTGTCATAGCTTACGGTGTCACGATCATAACTGGCATTTAGGCCATTTTCGCCTTTATTGAAAACGTTGCCACGGAAGATAGAGGCTGTGCCTTCTAATTCACGGCCGTGTACATTTAACAATGCAGAGAAGTCGTCAGACGGTTCCCAAAGAAGCTGTAAGCGGTATGCTTTCTCGTCAAAGCCACCAAGCGCATCTTTTTGGCCTGTTGCAGCATTGTCGATGTAATCATCACGCTCTTGTGAAAGTACAGACAAGCGTGCAGATAGCTCGTCAGTTAAACCGCCGCCTACTGCGCCTTCAAAGTTCATAGTACCGTAAGAACCAAAACCGGCTTTAGCGTAACCTTCTAAATCTTGTGTAGGTTTTACGGTATCGAACTTAATGATACCTGCTGTAGTGTTGCGGCCAAACAAGGTGCCTTGTGGGCCACGTAATACTTCAACTTGTTGCACATCAAAAAGTGGGAAGCTTTTCAGTACCACATTTTCCATTACCACTTCATCCATGATAATAGAAACAGGCTGTGAGGCGGCTAAATCGAAGTCAGTGTTACCTAGGCCACGAATATAGAAACGTGGCGCTACGCGACCGTTTGACGATTCAGCGTAAAGCCCAGGCACTCGAACGGCCAATGCAAGAATGTCTTCACCACCTGAAAACAAGCTTTCAAATTTTTCACCACTTAGGGTCGCTACAGAAATAGGTACTTCCTGAATTGACTGGGTACGTTTTTGCGCTGTTACGGTAATTTGTTCAAGAGCAGTTTCTTTTTTTTGTATTGTTTCTGCTTCTTGAGCAAGGATTGAAGTACTGAACGCTGCACTAACTGCAAGCGCCAAAGAGGCTAGTTTATGTGTTCTCATGTGTCCACCAAGAGTTTTGAATTATACTTTTGTAGTGTTTTTCGGTACAGAAAAAGCGGTCTGTACGCGGCGTAGCATTTTACACAAACTAGGTAATAAAAACTTATCATTGTTGTAAATATTTATTTTCTTATGAACTTGGCGCGGTATTGTGAAGGCGATAAACCGGTATTCTTTTTGAAAAGCCGAGTGAAAGAACTAAGGTCTTCGTAGCCCACACTATTTACAATTGATTCAAGCGGAGACAAAGACGTTTCTAAAATTTTTCGCGCTTGTTCTAATCGTAAACCTTGAAGATATTGAATAGGCGTTATTGCGCAGGCTTGCTTGAAACGCCTTATTAATGTGCGTTCAGTCATATTGTGTTCGTGGGCAACATGTTTCAGGGTGAGACGTTTCGTAAAGTGATTTTCTAAGTAATTTTGTACTGCTAACACATCTTTATCTTGGTGAAATTTATGCTGGCGACTGCTTGCATACACGGTTTGATTCGGCCTGGAAAAATCGAGTACGTGTGACTTGGCAGTATCGCTTGCCACTTGATGACCGCAATAACGTTCTATAAGCAAAATAGCCAAATCTATCCACGCCATGCCGCCACCTGCACAAAAAATAGCATCTTGTTCAGTTACCATCTTTTCAGACTGCAAATTAACATTGGGATAATTAGAGCGAAACTTATCGGCATAGCCCCAATGGGTAGTGGCAACTTTGTTATCAAGTAATCCTGATTCTGCTAACAAGAAAGTCCCTGTGCAATTACCCGCAATATCCGCCCCTTGTTTTTGCAGCCGTTTAATATGTACAAGTTGATTCGCGTTTTCTTGTAAAACGGTATCAATATCGCCGCCAATCGTGGGGATCAGCAAGATATGGGTTTCAATGACATCTTCAATAGCAATGTTAGGGGTTAGCAGTAACTGGTTAGTACAGTGAAAAGGTTTACCGTGAAAACTCGCCAGCTGAACTTTGAATTTAGGCGTGGTGGGTTGGTTATGAATGCGCTGCCAACTGATGCCTGCAAACGCGAAAACATCGAGTGCGCCGGTAATGGCAGAAGCCAGTGCTTGATCAAACCCTAATACGGTCACGACGAAAGGTGGTTTATTCATAAAAATAATACGGTTTATTAAATACGATAACTAACAGTGATTGTTGGCGTAAATGGCCATGATTGTGTCATAAATGACAATAATGGCATGATAACGAATATGACACAATGCATTAACAATTTGCTCATGGACTTTATTATGGCTGACCAACTTATTCCCCGCCGGGAAATGCAATTCCAACTTTACGAAGTTTTAAACACACAATCACTGTGTGAAAAGGCCCGTTTTGAGGAACATAATGTAGAAACGTTTAATGCCGTTATTGATATGGCAGAAAAAATGGCTGAAGAGCTGTTTCTACCTCACAACGCTATCGCCGATAAAAATGAGCCTACTTTTGATGGCAAAAAAGTCACCATGATAGATGAGGTTAAAAAAGCCTTTGATACCTATCGTGAGTCGGGCTTTATTGCAGGTCACTTCGATTATGACGATGGCGGAATGCAATTACCCGTTACCATCATGAATGCGTGTGCAGGTTACTTCTTAGCGGCAAACCCTTCCACCACAGCGTATCCTTTTCTTACTGCTGCTGCTGCAAATGTGGTTAAGCATTTTGCTAACGAAGAAACCAAGCAAGCCTTTTTACCTAAAATGCTAACAGGTGACTTTACCGGCACTATGGCATTAACTGAGCCTCATGCCGGATCTGGGTTAGCAGATATTCGTACATCGGCGACCCTTCATGAAGATGGTACATATCGGGTGAAGGGCAGTAAGCTTTATATCTCTGCTGGCGAACACGAATTATCAGACAACATTGTTCACTTGGTATTAGCGAAAATTCCTGGCGGCCCAGCGGGTGTAAAAGGTATTTCGTTATTTGTTGTTCCTAAATACCGTTTAGATGAAAACGGAAACCCTGGCCCTCGTAACGACGTAACCCTAGCTGGGCTTATACATAAGATGGGTTATCGCGGGACGACCTCTACCGCACTTACCTTTGGTGAGAACGGTGACTGTCATGGTTATCTCGTGGGTGAGCCGCACCAAGGCTTGCGTTATATGTTCATGATGATGAACGAGGCGCGTATTGGTGTGGGTTACGGTGCAGCCATGATTGGTTATCGCGGCTATCGCTATTCACTTGAGTATGCCAAAGATCGCACCCAAGGGCGTGCCGCACCAAAGCTAGCACCAGAAGATGAAGCAACACCAATTATTAACCATGGTGATGTGCGTCGCATGTTGTTAGCGCAAAAATCTTATTGTGAAGGTGGCATGGCACTGTGTTTATATGGCAGCACCTTAATTGATGCGTTAGAGACGGAAGAAGACACCGCAAAACGCACCGAAATTTCCCAGTTACTTGAGCTACTCACCCCTGTATTTAAAGCGTGGCCTTCAGAATTTGGCCCCAAAGCTAACGACTTAGCCATTCAAATTCTTGGTGGCGCAGGTTATACCCGTGAATACCCTGTAGAACAGTGTTGGCGGGATAACCGTTTGAACCCTATTCACGAAGGAACAAACGGTATTCAAGCCTTGGATTTAATAGGCCGTAAATTGTGGCAAAGCGAAGGCAAAGGGCTTCAAGTATTAATGGCCCGTGTATCTGGCGACATGAAAGCGGCTACAACACCACGAGCCCAAGCACTAGCGGCGAAACTTAAACCTTACCTTGACCAACTAGGCGGGCTTATTCAACAAGCGGCGGGTGATCTACGTTCAGATAAACAAGCTGTACTGCTTACCAACGCAAGTTGCTTTTTGAATATCTTCTCTGCCTGTGTAGTCAGTTGGATTTGGTTACGCCAAGCGAATGTGGCAGAGCAAGCACTGGTTGAAGGGGCGGGTGGTCAAGACGGCGATTTCTACGAAGGTAAAATGGCAGCCGCTGAATACTTCCTAAATTGGGAATTACCGCTAGTGAAACGTGATATAGAAGTCATTACGTCTCAAGAACCAACCTGTGAAAATGTGAAAGCCAGTTATTTTTAATAACGGCTTAAAGGGCATAACAATGACATACCAACAACGGCAAATTGCGTTAATAATTAAGGCGGAGCAATAACAATGGTGGCATCAAACGTAGAAGGGAAACATATCCTTATCACCGGTGGCGGTTCAGGTATTGGCGCGGCCTCGGCCAAAACCTTATGTGAGCGTGGAGCATTGGTCGGTGTTGCTGATTTAAATATGGATGCTGCTGAAGCCTTAGTACATGAGCTCAAAGAAGAGGGCGGTAATGCCTATGCGGTAAAAGTAGATGTTACCGAGCCTACAGAAGTGAATGCCATGTTTGAAGCGGCGTTTTCAGAGCAAGCTAAGCTAGACGTAATTATCAATAATGCGGGTATAGACCATTTCCCAGCGCCCCTTACTGAAGTAGACGATGCTATGTTCATGAAGAACATTCAGGTGAATCTAGCGGGCGTGTGGTATTGCATGAAGAATGCGCTTAAACATATGGCCGTAAATGGTGGCGGTCATATTATTAATATTGCGTCGGTAGCGGGCTTACGCTCCGCGCCTATGATCAGTGCATACAGTGCATCTAAACACGGTGTTATTGGCCTAACTAAATCGGCGGCGGTGGAATATGCCCGTGCGAATATTCGTATTAATGCGGTGTGCCCCAGCTTTGTTGACACACCGATGGTGCAGGGCGTGTTGTCTAAATTAGACGAACGTGGGCAAAAAGCCATGGTGGGGGCAAACCCCATGAAGCGTTTAGGCAAACCTGAAGAAATAGCGAATGCGATAGCATGGTTGTGTAGTGATGAGTCTTCATTCATGACAGGGCAATCGGTTGTACTTGATGGCGGCATGTTGGCCTAATCACCCAATTCCTTGCGTTTGATAAAAGTTCTTGCGTTTAATAAAAAGCGCGACAGATTTAAAAAGGGAAAACTATTATGAAAAATTTATTCGATTTAACCGGCAAAGTTGCTCTAGTAACAGGTGCTAGCCGAGGTATTGGTGAATCAATCGCCCGTCTGTTGGCGCAATATGGCGCACACGTTATTGTGTCTAGCCGTAAAATTGATGGCTGTGAAGCAGTAGCCTCTTCAATTCGTGATGCAGGTGGTAAAGCGACAGCGCTTGCCTGTCATGTTGGCGATATGGAGCAAATTACCGCTGCATTTGCGGCGATTAAGAGCGACTTCGGTAAGTTAGATATACTAGTGAACAATGCCGCAGCTAACCCGTACTTTGGTCATATCCTAGATACAGATTTAGGCGCTTACGACAAAACAGTAGACGTGAACATTCGTGGCTACTTCTTTATGTCTATTGAAGCGGGCAAAATGATGAAAGAGCAGGGCGGTGGCGTCATTCTTAACACGGCTTCAGTGAATGGTGTAACACCGGGCGATATGCAGGGTATTTACTCTATTACGAAAGCGGCGGTTATTAGTATGACGAAATCATTCGCGAAAGAATGTGGAAGCTTAAATATCCGTGTTAACGCCTTACTACCTGGTTTAACCGATACCAAATTTGCCTCTGCACTAACTTCAAATGATCAAATTTTGAAGCACGCGTTAAAAGTGATCCCACTAGGCCGTGTTGCCGACCCGGATGAAATGGCGGGTACGGTATTGTACTTAGTGTCTGACGCATCTAGCTACACCACAGGCACGACAGTGGTAGTTGATGGTGGTATGCTAGCGTAAAAACGCTAACGAGATTTTACCATGCATATATGGGTTGACGCAGATGCGTGTCCCAGTGTAATTAAAGACATACTTTTCAAGGCAGCCCGACGTACCGGCCTGCCTTTGTCTTTAGTTGCTAATCATTCTATGTCTGTTCCACCAGATAAACACATTACGTTAACTATCGTGCCTTCTGGCTTTGATGCCGCAGATGATTATATTGTTGAAAAGATAGAAGCCGGTGATTTGGTGATAACCGGCGATATTCCTTTGGCTGCCGATATTCTGGCCAAGAACGCCAAAGCCATGAATACCCGGGGCGATGAGTATGACAAATCATCCATTCGCGCTGCGCTCACTATGCGAGATTTTATGGATACCATGCGTTCAAGCGGTGAACACACGGGTGGCCCTAAAGCGTTTTCTCAGCGAGATAAACAGAATTTCGCTAATGCGTTAGATAGGATGATTACCGCAGGCACGCGTTAGTGTGCACTATTTAAAAAGAGATAGTACTAGCGGGATTGCCCACAAGAGATAGCCAAGCGACTGATACAAACAAAAAGGGCTGCGTTTTCACGCAGCCCTTTTTTATGTGTAACTAAAAACCGAGTATTTATCGTACTGAGATTTACAGTACCACGTGCTTAAAGTACCGAGACTAAGGCTTTCGCTAATGTTTCAACGTTCTCTGTGTTGATACCCGCAATGTTCACGCGGCTTGAGTCAACGAAGTAAACACTGTGCTTTTCGCGCACTTCACGCACTTGCTGCGGTGTAATACACAAGAACGAGAACATGCCTTTTTGATCGTTAACAAAGCTGAAGTCTTTTGGCGAACCATTGTCGTGAAGATTCTTAACTAGCATGGCACGTAGAGACTTCATGCGGTTACGCATTTCGTCTACTTCATTTACCCATTCTTGATTAAGCGCTTCATCAGACAGAATAATATCAACCAACGCACCGCCGTAGCTAGGTGGCATAGAGTAAATACCGCGAGCAATAGATTGAATTTGACCTTGTGCAATTTTACGCGTGGCCGTGTCAGCAGTAATGATAGCTGCAAGACCAACACGCTCACGGTATAAACCGAAGTTTTTAGAGCAAGACGCCGCAACAATCACTTCTGGTAGGTTTTCAACCAATAGACGAAGGCCATACGCATCTTCATCTAAGCCTTCACCAAAACCTAAATAAGCAACGTCAATAAAGGGGAGGAACTCACGCTCTTTAGCAACGGCCAATACTTCGTCCCACTGTGCATTAGTCAAATCTGCACCCGTTGGGTTGTGGCAGCAACCGTGAAGTAACACGATATCGCCTTTCTCAACACCACGAAGGGTATCCATCATGGCATCGAAGCGAATGCTAGCAGACGCTTTATCGAAGTACGGATAGGTTTCAATTTTAAGACCAGCCGATCCAATTAATGGAATGTGGTTAGCCCAGGTTGGGTCGCTTACCCATACTTTAGCGTTCTCGTTACAACGAACCAGTAATTCTGAAAGAATGCGAAGTGCACCACAACCACCCGGGGCTTGAACCGCGGCAACACGGTCAGCAAGCAATACAGGACTGCTCTTGCCTAATAGCAAAGTAAGCATGTTGTCGATATAACCTTGATTACCTTGTGGCGTAATATAGGTTTTGCTGGTTTCACGTTCTAACAACAGTTGTTGCGCTTTCGCTACGCTAGTAAGAATAGGGGTATTACCTTGCTCATCTTTATAAACACCGACACCTAAGTCGATTTTATGAGAATTAAGATCTTCACGATAAGCAGCTGACAAACCAAGAATTGGATCTGGGGCGAGTTGGGGTAATACTTCAAACACGATATGTCCTCGTTGCAATGCAAAAAATAGCAGGCACGCATTATGCCACCGATGGTAGAAAAAACGACCCTTTATAGTAGAAAATATGTCATTAAATCGGTATTTGTAGTGTAAAACGAAATACACATCACAAAAACCCGTCTCTGTTAATACACCTCATACTTGCTTTGATTTCCACCTTTATGCGTTACCGCCCGCTTAGGCAATGCTTAGTCGATAGTGAAATGTTGGTTACCCTCTACACCACCTTGTGTATTAAAAGTGCGTTCATACCAATGTATTCGCTGGTGGTTATCAACAAGAAGCAGGGTAGAAGTGCGTGTGCCATACTCTGGTGATTGGATAAAAATGGACGACAAACGTTTTTCCCATTCATACCCAATGCCTGTATTGGGGAGAGCGTTATCAGACGCTTTCGCTTCGTCTTTCAAAATAGCAAAAAGTGCCTCAGTGTCGAGCTTACTATTCTGTCTCACGTAGTCGGTTAACGACGCTATTCCTTTGGTGACTTTCGGCCAAGGTGTTGTTAAGTTCGCATTGGATAAACCATAGACACCTTGGGTTAACGTAGCGTGGGTGTCTTCGAAGTTGTTATAAACCGCCAGTGATTTCACATCGCCATAAACCAGATTATAGCCGTTATACTGGTGCCGGTTTGCGCGTAAAGCTTCAAGGTAAGTGGGCTGTTTAAGTACTTCATCTATAAGCCAGTCTGCGACTAAAGCGCCGCGAGAAATTGCATCGACTTTAATCGTTTCCGGAGCTCTTATATTGGTTAAAGCCGCTAGTTTTCCGTTACGCGTAACGCCCATCCAGGTGCCATTTGCTTGTAAGTCTCGGCCTGCAAGTACATGATGGTGATTTTCCCAGAAGCCAGATGCCGCGGTAGGTCTAGCGTGAAATTCATCTCTATTTGCCGCGATTACTAAGGGGAATTCCTGACTTTGGTCTACTGCAATAAACAATATGCACATATACAACTTAACTCGCTGACTGTGGTGAATAATGAACACTATTACAGTATTCAATATCACGTAAAGGTGGTGGATTGCTGCTAACTTTTTTATGCTTACCCGCTAAAACGTAGTAAGAGAATAACAAGAATGAAACAAACGATTCATCATCAGTTAGTGGGCAATAAGTTACCACGCAAATGGCCACATTGGCTAAGTGCCTGCGGCAGTTTTATATTAACTAAACGGGGGTGGCGCGTGGAAGGTGAGCTCATCAACGATAAAAAAGTGATATTGGCCGTAGCGCCACATACCTCGAACTGGGATTTTTTTATTGGCATACTGGTGGTGTTTGCATTGCGCATTAAGGTTAACTTTTTTGGTAAACACACCATTTTTACGCCCCCTTTAGGCTATATCGTTAGGAAACTTGGCGGCATACCCATTGAACGAAGTAAAGCTCATGGGGTGGTAAATAATATTGTACGGCAAATACAAGGCAGTGAAGAAGTGGTGTTAGCTTTGGCACCAGAAGGGACACGCAAGGGCGTATTTCCATGGAAAACCGGTTTTATGTACATAGCCAAAGAGGCCAATATTCCCATTCAGCTGCTAGGACTTGATTACGCCACAAAAACCGTTGTTCTTGGCCCAATAATTAACCAAATCGACAATATTGAAGAACAAATGCAAACTATTTATGCGTTTTATGCTAACGTTTGCGCCCATTATCCAAAAAACTGTATAACCAGCTAACGTAACGGAGCGTTCACCCGTGTCAAAACAGGGATTTACAACCCGGCAGGTTCACGCAGATCGTGTGCTCAATACTCCAGAGCATGGCGGCGTGCACACCAGCACTTCTAATTCTGTACTTTTCGAATTTTCTGATGCCCAAGGTATCATTGATGCTTTTCAGGGCAAGCGTGCAGCCCACGTATACTCTCGCTCATCCTCTCCGTCGGTTGCCGCATTACAAAATATGCTTAACGATCTTGAGGGCGGTTTAGGGGCGCTGTGCTTCTCAACGGGTATGTCTGCCATTAGTAGTACGTTGTTTTCTCTTTTAAAAGCTGGCGATCATCTTATTGTTAGCCAATACTTGTTTGGAAACACACGAAGCTTTTTCGATACTCTGGCCGACTATGGTGTACAAATTACCTTCGCTGATGTTACCGATATCCAGAACGTCAAAGAAGCATATTTACCCAATACGAAAGGGGTTTATACGGAAACGGTAGCTAACCCGGTGACCCAGGTTGCTGACTTACGTGCTATCGGTCAATATTGCGAAGAGCGTAATATTTTGTTTATGGTAGATAACACCATGACACCGCCTCCGCTTTTCTATGCTAAAGATCTGAAGGCGTCGTTAATATTTTGCTCACTGACTAAATATATTTCTGGTCATGGAAATGTGCTCGGTGGTGCAGTGATTGATACCGGCCTTTTCAATTGGAAAGGCTTTGGAAACATTAAAAGCGCTTACCAAGTTGCCGATGAAGCGCAATGGGGTTTAACCCAAATTAAGAAAAAAGGGTTACGGGATTTAGGCGCCACGCTGGCACCTCAGTCTGCGACAGCCATAGCGTTAGGTATAGAAACATTAAGCTTGCGCCTTGCTAGAGCGTGTGAGAATTCACAAAAACTTGCTATGTTTTTAGACAACCACCCCAAAGTAAAACACGTATTTTACCCTGGGCTGGCTAGTCACCCGCAGCACTTTATGGCAAGAGAGCAATTGAAAAGAGGCTATGGCGCTATTCTTAGCTTTAACCTTGTTGATGATATCGACCCTGTTCAATTTCTAAATGCCCTAGAGTTGGTCATTTGCGCCACGCACTTAGGTGATAATCGCACGTTGGCATTACCAGTGGCCCCAACAATTTACTTCGAAAATACGGCAGAAGAACGTGAAGCCATGGGGGTTTCCGATACCATGATAAGAATTTCGGTAGGTATTGAAGATACCGACGATCTTATTAATGATTTTTCTAAGGCTTTCGACCGCAAATACGCAGATAACTAAATTGTCGGCTTCATTGATTTAACGTTATTTTCACTTTTTGTTCGTCATCGGAGCAGTAACGAACAAAAAGTGATGGTAATATCGATTTTGCAAGAAGTAGCTAGATCCTTTTCATCGCATTAATTCTCTTAGTTGTGTTGTGGCAAACTCGATTGATTCTGGGTTAGCAATGAGAGGATCAGCTTCTTGCCCTCTCAATCCTCCCCTCAGATATGCTTTCACTAATATTCAGCTAAGAATCTCCACTAGAAAATTTTGCGCTAGCGTATTTTGTGGTATGGATCGTTCGTCATTTAAAATAGAACGTTAGGTGGGTTTTTTCCTAATATAGATTCGATTTATTTTCTCCTATTATTTACAGACTAACTAATAGGAGAAATATTATGACGTCTATTCTTGTTGTGTATTCAAGCCTCAATGGCGAAAACAGTCAATCAACTGAGCTTGCTGACTTCTACCTTCAATCACTAGAAGGCAGCGAAATATCGGTAACAAAAGTTGATGTTGCAAAACTAGCGTTGGCACATTTAACGAGTGAAGAAATGCAAGCGTGGATGACAGACACCAGCGAACGTTCTGCCTCTCAGAAAAGTTTGGCCGCGGTTTCCGACGATCTGGTTGCACAACTTCAAGCTGCAGACGAAATTGTGCTAGCGGTACCCATGTATAACTTCGGTATTCCTTCTTCGCTTAAAGCCTATTTCGATCGTGTCGCACGGGCGGGTATTACCTTTAAGTACACCGAAACAGGGCCGGTGGGTTTACTAGAAGGCAAACAAGCTAAAGTGTTTGCTAGTCGAGGCGGCCTCTACGAAGGCAGTGATTACGATACACAAACAGGCTATTTAACCCATTTTTTAAATTTCATTGGTATTACTGATGTAAAATTTGTTTACGCAGAAGGACTTAGCATGGGTGAAGACGGTGCTCACGAAAGTATCGCTAATGCGAAGGGTAAAATAATTGAACTAACCCCAAAAAGCGCTGACTAAATCTATGCAGTTAGCAAAACGCAATGAGTGCGTTTGAGCTAAAGTGTGTTCCAAGTTGAGTGTGCTTGATTGCCCCGCATATTATGCGGGGCTTTTTTATGCCGTGCTTTTTATGAAAAGCGTTATATTGAGTTTTTAATAGATTAAGTAAATTACACCTAGTGTTTACTGCCTATTAGTCAATCACACAATTCTTTGGGTATAATGCGAGCATAACTAAAAAATAAAGTCGTTAATATGCAGAAATTTTCTTCCCTTGTTTTAGCTTCTAGTATTACGCTTCTGCTTAGCGGATGCGCCAATACAGATCCAACTACTGAATTAAACGCTAAAAGAAGCTCCGCCCAAAGTGACACCCTTTCATCTAGAGCACCTAAAAGTAACCGTAATGAACCGATTGCTTCTTACACCCCTGATATTGAACCGGGCCCTGTACAGTACTCGCAAAACGGTGAGATTACCTTAAAGCAAATTATGGCAGATCCGCAATGGTTAGGCAGAGCCCCGACTAATATGGGGTGGTCAATTGATGGTAGTCACATTGTTTACGAAAGAGAACAAGCTAACAGCAAGCTAAAATATGTTTATATAGCAACTCTTGATGCGGCGGATAAAAGTGAAAAAGCACCGCTATCTCAATTACATCAATATAAATACGATGAGCGGGCAGAGCGCGAAGACGGCGTCATTGCCTACCGGTTTAAAGACAGCGTATATGTGCAACTTGCCAATGATGACGTTGTGCAACTTACCCGTGGTGGTATCTTTCTCTCATCGCTATCTTTTATGACTGATGGGCGTTTAATGGCATTGAGTGGCAACAGCGCCATTGCCATAGACCTAACGAACGGCAGCAGAGAAGAATTGGTAAGTTGGGCATTCAGCGATGAACCAGAACCAGTCGCTGCGCCAAAAGATTATATTGCCGAGCAGCAACAATCATTAATTCAATACATTGCTAAAAAGCGCAAAGATCGTGAAGCGAAAGCAAATGCGCAAGATACGCTTGCGGCAAATAACACCAGCATTGCACCCGATACTTTTTATTTCGATAAAACCCATAAACTGGTAGGCGTGAGTGTATCCCCGAAAGGGAATTTTGCGATTGTGGCGACCACGCCAGATACGCCTACTCGTGATGATAGGGACATTATGCCGCACTACATTCAGGAAGATAGCCGCATAGCGAGCAAGCCTGTACGTAGAAAAGTAGCTGACGCTGAACCCATTAATCATCAGCTTTGGCTCTTAGACTTAGCTAGCGGTGAAAAGTCATTATTAAATTATTTTAGCTTACCGGGCTATAACGATGATGTGTTAGCCGATGTAAAGACTGAAAATGCTGAAGCTAAAGGTGAGCGTTATGACGTGAACCGCTTACCAAGACCTATTACCTTATTATCTAGCTGGAACTGGCAAAAGCCGTCTATAAGCTGGCATAAAAACGGTGAGCAAGTTGCGGTAATGGTAGAGGCCTGGGACAACAAAGATCGCTGGATTGCCACGGTAGACTTGGATAACCAACGTTTAGTGAACCAACATCGCCTACATGATGATGCGTGGGTAAACTATCGTTTTAACAGCTTCGGTTGGTTTAATAACAGCGAAACCTTGTATTATCAGTCTGAACATTCAGGGTATGCACATCTTTATACGCAAGTACCTGGTCAAGCGCCAAAAGCATTAACCCAAGGTACATTCGTTACCGATAACCCAACGTTGTCTAACGATGACATGTGGATGTATTTTACCGCAAACAGTAAACATCCCGGTATTTTTGAAGTTTATCGTGTGAAGACTACCGGCGGTGAAGTAGAAGCGCTAACCAACCTCAACGGTATAACAGAGTATAAACTCAGTCCGGATAACGCCACATTAGTGTTAAGTCATGGCAAAGTGTCTCGTCCTCCAGAGCTTTATGTTAAAGCTGTAGATAGCAATGAAGCGGCTATGAAAATTACCGATACGGTAAGCGACGCGTTCACCGCTATGCCGTGGGCAGTGCCCAACGTGGTGGCCATTCCATCTAGTCACACAGATGCCCCTATTTATGCCCGCGTATACTTACCAAAAGACTATCAAGCAGGTAAGCCGCTTAAGGCAGTAGTCTTTAATCACGGTGCAGGTTATTTGCAAAATGCCCACCTAGGGTGGTCGTTGTATTTCAGAGAATACATGTTTAATAGCATGCTAGTGCAACAAGGGTATGTGGTACTTGATATGGACTACCGTGCCTCGGCGGGTTACGGGCGCGATTGGCGCACAGCTATTTACCGCAACATGGGGACACCTGAAGTACAAGATTTACGAGACGGTGTGAATTGGTTGGTAGAAAACGCCAATGTCGATCGCAACCGAATAGGCACGTATGGGGGCTCTTATGGCGGGTTCTTAACCTTTATGTCTATGTTTAACGCACCGGATCTTTTTGCAGCTGGCGCAGCGCTTCGCCCAGTAACAGATTGGGCGCACTATAACATTGGTTATACGTCAAACATCCTTAACACCCCAGATGTAGATCCTATTGCCTATGAGCGCAGTTCACCTATCTATTTTGCAGAAGGGCTAGAAAAACCACTGTTAATCAATGCACCCATGGTAGATGACAATGTGTTTTTTCACGACACGGTTCGACTAGTACAGCGCTTAATCGAGCTAGAAAAGGAAGACTTTGAAACGGCTATTTACCCTGTAGAGCCACATGGTTTCGTTCAACCAAGCTCTTGGTTAGATGAATACCGCCGAATCTATAAGTTATTCGAAGAGAATTTGTAGTTAGCTAAGGCCAGCTATTAAGATAAAAAAAACGCCCCTATATAGGGGCGTTTTTGTTTTAGTGGTAGTTAGTAAAGGAAACCGTATTGTCACGCTTAATTCAATTTCACTCGTTAACTACCGTTTTTTTGCGGTTAGCCACATAAGTGTGAAGATGATTAATCCACTTAGCGCACCGAATAAGTGCGAATCGATGGCAACTTTGGCGTCAATCAGTGCAGCAACCTGAGCACTACTGCCTGATACTTGTTCATAAATCACTTTAAGCGCAACACCGCCCAGTAAAATCCAACCCGAGCGCATCTTATTCATAATATCCATTAATGCGCCCCATACGAAGATACCGTGTAGCGCACCTGATAGCCCCGCATACCAAATAAGATCTTCAGAAAAAAGGTAAAGACCTGCACTTGTGCCTAAGCTGCACCATACAAATACTTTTAAGAAACGACCTATTCGGTAATGTTCGCCGTGTAACGCCCACAGTAAGGTAAGGCCTGATAAATTCAGCAGCAGGTGATACCCATTGGTGTGCACAATATTGCCAGATAATAAACGCCAGGTTTCCAACCCTTGAATGGCGAAACGATCGTAAGCTAACCACTTACCAGAGAGCGGCTCTAAGAAAAAAGCGACGATAGCGCAAAGCGCTAAAATAAGTGGGCCTACGCTATACTTAGGTGAGACCGGTAGTGACATCATCATTGTTATTTATTTTAGTAATCCGTGTGTGCTGGGTATGATACATAAAATTGCCAGTAGGGTGGGAAGCGTTATCGGTAAAAATGCTTTTTTTGTCGGCTTCCGCCTATATAACAATCATAAAAACGTAAAGAGGTGACACATGTCTCTAATTTTAAGTGAAAAGAAAAACGGGATCTTAACGATCACCATCAATCGCCCAGAGAAGAAAAACGCCTTAACCCGAGAAATGTATCAGAGCATGGCTGACGCATTATTCAGTATTGAAAATGACGATAGTATCAAGACTGTGCTGATTCGTGGTGAGGGAGATTGTTTCACTTCCGGTAACGATATTAGTGATTTTGCAGGGCGCAAAGAAGGAGATGACGTGAATGAGTCTGCGGCATTTATGCGCGGGCTAATAAACTGTAAAGTGCCGGTAGTCGCACAGGTTCATGGCGTAGCTGTGGGTATAGGCACGACGATGCTATTACATTGTGATTTTATCTACGCTGAGACAAACACCCGATTTGTTCTACCATTCATCAACTTAGGCCTTGTACCTGAATTTGCTTCAAGTTATCTTCTTCCGAAAATGGCGGGGCATGTAAAAGCCAGCGAGTGGCTGATGTTAGGCGAACCATTTGGCACAGAAGATGCGTGTCAGTTTGGGTTGATTACCGGTATCTATTCTGCCGACGAGTTAACCGAGAAAGTGGCATCGGTGTGTAAAAAACTGGTGTCAAAGCCCTCATTTGCATTGATGCAAACCAAATCACTGTTAAAGAATGATGTGGAATCTACCCACCATTATATGGATATTGAATTCGATGTGTTTGGTCAAGCAATGGATTCAGAGGCTGCGCGTGAAGCGTTTGATGCGTTTTTGTCAAAACGTCCGATCAATCCGGAGAAATTTAAATAAAGAGGAAGTCATATTTTGAAACGTGGTTCATGGTTCTGTTCATCGCTTTTAGCCATTGCAGTTTCAAGCTGCCTGTTGGTGTCTGCAAGTGCACAACAAGTAAGAGAAGTTGGGGAGCCAGAGGCTGCCACGGGATACGTGGACAAACAAGCCTTTGCTGCTAAAGATTACATGGTGGTAGCAGCTAACCCATATGCTTCATGGGCAGGCAAAAATATATTGGCGAAAGGTGGAAGCGCCATTGATGCTGCTGTTGCTGTGCAATCCATGTTATCGCTTGTTGAACCACAATCCTCTGGAATTGGTGGTGGCGCGTTTATATTGTATTGGGACAATAAAAACAAAGTGCTGCACACCTTTGACGGTAGAGAAACCGCCCCCGCGGCCGTAAACTCTCATTGGTTTATTGAAGGCAATAAGCCCATGCGTTGGCTTGATGCCGTGGTAGGCGGGAAATCGGTAGGTGTACCTGGCGCAATTAAAGCGCTGGAAACTGCCCAAAGTGAATTCGGTAATTTGCCGTGGAACGCACTGTTTGACGATTCTATCAAAACGGCAACCGAAGGGTTTCGAGTGTCCCCACGACTGGCCAAGCTCATTGCCCTTGATTACCACCCAGGTTTAAAAACGTTTCCAACCAGTTCCACCTACTTCTTTCCCGCTGGGCTTCCGTTAAAAGAAGGTGCAATACGTAAAAATAGGCAATTGGCTAAAACGTTGAAGGGTATTGCCGAAAACGGCACTGATTATCTGTATAAAGGCGAGCTAGCTGAAAAGATTGTTAAAACGGTAAATTCTGCGTCAATTAACCCAGGTCAAATGACAACAGAGGATTTAGCTGCTTACGAACCTATTCGACGTGAACCGGTGTGTGGTTTGTATCGTGAAAAACAGATTTGTGGCATGGCACCGCCAAGTTCGGGCGGTATAAACGTGTACCAAATTCTGAAAATGTTGGAAGGGCAGGATTTTTCTACCCTCACGCCTGACTCTGTAGAATTCGCAAACGTTTTTACTCAATCAAGCGCACTGGCCTACGCTGACAGAGAAAAATACATAGCGGATAGTGATTTTACCAACCTACCTTTTGCCGCCATGATTAACACCGCGTATCTGAATCGCCGTGCCGAAGGTATTGCATCCGATAAGAAGTGGCGACGGGTACGTGCTGGCAATCCTTACGGTGATGCCAATATTAGTCTTGGCAGCAACATGGAACAGCCTAACACCTCGCATTTCTCTATCGTCGATAAAGAGGGCAACGCGGTATCGATGACCACAAGTATCGAGTTTATGTTCGGTTCGGGTTTGATGGTTGGTGGCTTCTTGCTAAATAACCAATTAACCGACTTTTCGTTTTCGCCTACGCAGAATCGCTTCCCTGTACCCAACCGTGTTGAGCCAGGTAAGCGCCCACGAAGCGCTATGAGCCCCACAATGGTGTTCGATGAGGAAGGCGAGCTAGAAGTCGTAGTAGGCTCTCCTGGTGGCTCACGTATTGTGAGTTACGTGGCACAAACGTTAGTGGGCGTGTTGGATTTTGGATTAGACATACAGCAGGCCATTAATTTACCTAAAATTACTAACCGAAATGATTACACAGCCCTTGAAAAGGGAACGCCGATTGCTGAGCTTGAAGCGCCGTTAAAAGCGTTAGGGCATAATGTAAAGGTTGTCGACTTAAACAGCGGTTTACATGGTATTCAAATTAAGTCGGGTAAGATTATTGGCGGTGCGGATCCAAGACGTGAAGGCGTTGCGGTAGGGCGCTAAGCGGCTTTATTTAAAAAGCATCCTAGCTTACACAAAAGGCTGTTCGAATAACTCGAACAGCCTTTTTTATTACATGAAATGATCTGGATGTATTTGAGATACTTTCCACATACCATCTTCTTTAATAAGCTCTAAGCTGCGCAAGTCCTCAATTTTATCGTTATCGTACATTCCACTTAAAAATACGGTAACCGTTGCCTTTTCCGAGAACTCAGAACGGCCAACACTATTACCGCTTTGTGGGGTAATAACGACAGAGTCGTACTTTAAATTTAAAAGGTGGCGCTGAACATTTCTATTACTGTGGTAATTAGTCAGAATTCTCGCTAAACGATCGGATGACAGGCTAATGGCTACATCAAGATTATCGTCTTCATAAACGCTTTTCAGAAACGTAACTGCAGAATACTCTGGCGTACTGTCGGCCAACATACCATAGCGACCCATGCCTTCTTCTTTTTCTCCACATCCTGCTAAACAAAGCACGCTAAGCAAAACGGCAAACAAACTAAAACGAAAAGACCGCATTTATGACAACCCCACAATAAGACTAAGGAAAATGATCGCGCATATTATCAAGACTCATCCGATGAGACGCAAGCCAATACGTCTAAACCTTTCGAATAACATTCACTCATCTTTTAAATTACTGACTTTAGATAAAGATAGTTGAGATAAAAGGTTTTGAGCCCTTTTTACTACAAACAATGATATAGCGATGATGAATGGTATGCCTTTATAGAGTATCTAAAAACAAAAAACGAGGCCGAAGCCTCGTTTTGTTATTTACACTCTAACCGTATAACGGGTTAATAAAAGTGATTATTGTGTTTCTTCTTGGTCACCAAATGCGCCCGCAAATAATGGGCTACTTAGGTAGCGCTCGGTACCACTGGCTAGCAGTACAACAACAATTTTGTCTTTATTCTCTGGACGCTCAGCAAAACGTTTTGCTGCTACCACTGCTGCACCAGAAGAAATACCCGCAAGAATACCTTCTTCGGTCATCAAGCGGTGAGCCATTTCCATACATTCATCGTTGGTGACTTGCTCAACTTCGTCAATCAAGCTTAAGTCCAAGTTACCTGGAATGAAGCCTGCACCAATACCTTGAATTTTGTGTGGCCCTGGTGTGAGTTCTTCACCGTTCATCGCTTGGGTAATAACGGGCGAGTCAGTAGGCTCTACAGCAATAGAGGTAATAGCTTTACCTTGCGTGTTTTTAAGGTAACGGCTTACACCAGTAATGGTTCCGCCTGTACCTACACCTGCTACGAATGCATCCACTTTACCGTCGGTGTCATTCCAAATTTCAGGACCTGTGGTCTTTTCATGGATAGCAGGGTTAGCAGGGTTATCGAACTGCTGAAGTAAAACGTACTTTTCAGGATCAGAAGCCACAATCTCTTGTGCGGCGGCAACTGCACCTTTCATGCCTTTAGGTGCTTCAGTTAATACTAAGCTTGCACCAAGGGCCTTTAATAGTTTTCTACGCTCTAAACTCATGCTGCTAGGCATGGTTAGGGTAAGTTTGTAACCACGTGAAGCAGCAACGAACGCAAGGGCAATACCTGTGTTACCACTGGTAGGCTCTACGATTTCCTTACCTTGGGTAAGCACGCCACGTTTTTCTGCATCCCAAATCATATTGGCGCCAATACGACACTTAACGCTGAAGCTAGGGTTACGAGACTCAACCTTTGCGTAAACGTTACCAGAAGTAACGCGGTTTAATTTAACTAGAGGCGTGCGGCCAATAGAAAGAGAGTTGTCGTCAAATACTTGCATTATTAATCCTTACCTAGTTAGGAAATCCCAGCAGTCGTGTTCGGTACGACCTTTATAATAGTTAATAATTCATAGCCTGAATTTGGGGATTTCGTCATACCCCTATATCATTGGTCCCAAACGTGAAAATGCAAAGTGCTTTTTCGCTATATGTTATTGTTATTTTACATGACGAATCAGAACGAAAGAGGTAAAACCAGAATGGCTTTTAGTGGAACGTCGAATTACATTGCTACAAAAGATTTGCAATTGGCCGTGAATGCCGCCATTAAGCTAGAGCGTCCACTGCTCATTAAGGGTGAGCCAGGCACGGGTAAAACCATGTTGGCAGAAGAACTAGCCGCCAGTCTTGGAACCGATTTAATTCAGTGGCACATCAAATCTACCACGAAGGCACAACAAGGCTTGTACGAATACGATGCAGTATCCCGCCTTCGTGATTCACAGCTGGGTGACGACCGTGTTCACGATATTGGCAATTACATTGTTAAAGGGAAACTGTGGCAGGCTTTTGAAGCGGGCAACCGTCCTATCTTACTAATTGATGAAATAGACAAGGCAGATATTGAGTTTCCAAACGACTTGTTGCTTGAACTCGATAAGATGGAGTTTTTTGTCTACGAGACTCAAGAGCGCGTGGTGGCCAAAGAGCGTCCTATTGTTATTATCACGTCAAATAATGAAAAAGAGCTTCCAGACGCCTTCCTACGCCGTTGCTTCTTCCATTACATTCAATTTCCTACGCCTGAAGAAATGCAGCAAATCGTTGATGTGCATTTCCCCGATTTGAAGAAAAAGCTGCTTGATGAAGCATTGAAAGCCTTCTTTGAGATTCGTGATGTACCAGGGCTTAAGAAAAAGCCGTCTACGTCAGAGCTTATCGATTGGTTGAAACTGCTGGTGGCCGAAGACATTCCACCTGAAGCGTTGCAATCTAAAGACGGTAAAGCTGCCATTCCACCGCTTTATGGTGCATTACTTAAAAACGAACAAGACATTCACTTGTTTGAAAAATTGGTATTTATGGCGCGCCGCTAATGCTTATTCAATTCTTTTTCACGCTGAGAAAATATCAAGTAAAAGTGAGCTTGCGAGAGCTACTTGATTTACTCCACGCCTTGGAAAAGCATATTGTTTATGCAGATTTGGAAGGCTTCTATAGTTTGTCTCGAACCATCATGGTGAAGGATGAGTCTCAATACGATAAATTCGACAGAGCATTTGCCGATTATTTTGAGGGGGTAGAATCTATCGATTTATTCGGTAAAGATATCCCCGAAGAATGGTTACGTAAACAAATCGAGAAAACCCTGAGTGCAGAAGAGCGTGAAGCGCTACGGCAGTCTGGCGGCTTAGAAGCTTTAATGGATACCCTTAAAAAGCGCCTTGAAGAACAAGAAAAGCGACATCAAGGTGGTAACAAGTGGGTGGGTACGGGTGGAACATCTCCCTTTGGCGCTTATGGCGACAACCCTGAAGGTATTCGTATTGGGCAAAAAGGCAACCGTCGTAACTCTGCGGTAAAAGTATGGGATAAGCGCGAGTTTAAAAACTTATCTGCCGACGTTGAGCTAGGGACACGAAACATTAAAGTCGCCTTGCGTAAATTACGTAAGTTCGCCAGAACCGGTGCCAGTGAAGAACTAGATGTAGCCACCACCATTGGTGAAACGGCCAAAAAAGGCGGTATGCTAGATATACACATGTCGCCAGAGCGTCACAACGCGGTTAAGGTTTTAATGTTTTTTGACGTGGGTGGCTCTATGGATCCTCACGTTAAAACCACGCAAGAACTTTTCTCTGCAGTGCAGAGTGAGTTTAAATACCTCGAGTATTTCTATTTTCATAACTGCGTGTATGAAGAGGTTTGGAAAGATAACCTGCGACGCGAAAAAGAGCGGGTATCGGTTCACGATATCATTCATCGCTATGGTAAAGACTATAAGGTCATCTTTGTTGGCGATGCCACCATGGGGCCTTATGAAATTACCTATCCTGGAGGAAGCGTTGAACACTGGAACGAAGAGCCGGGTAGTGCGTGGCTGGGGCGTATACTGAACCACTTTAATAAAGCGGTATGGTTAAACCCCCAAGCTGATAATTATTGGCCTTATTATTCGTCTATTTCAATAATCAAAGACATTGTGGAAGACAGAATGTATGGGTTAACGCTTGAAGGCTTAACACAGGCTATAAAAGAGCTTAGCCGTTCACGTTAGCGTTGGTTACCTTAGTCCCTGTTTACATTAATCGTCGTTATTAGCCAGTGGGTTAGACAGAATGAGTAAAGTCGCAAGCATACTGTTGGCGGGTGGGGAAAGTAGGCGTTACGGCAGTAACAAGTTACTTTCCCCGCATTATAGTGGGTTGCCGTTAATTCAATACGCTTTGCAGCAGTTACACGGGCTTAATCTTGCCGGTACTTATGTTGTTACTGGGCGTTGGCACAGCGATGTTGTCGATGTGATTTCGGCAAACGCGGTTCAAGATAGCAATAGTACTAAGGTGTGTTACAACCCATTGTGGCGTGAAG
The DNA here is from genome assembly GCF_902506055.1 of Alteromonas sp. 38. NCBI lineage: Bacteria > Pseudomonadati > Pseudomonadota > Gammaproteobacteria > Alteromonadales > Alteromonadaceae > Alteromonas > Alteromonas sp. 38. Next base: position 2,057,547 of record NZ_LR733300.1, on the reverse strand, counting down.
GCATTGCTTCAAGTATTCGTTGTGGTCTGCAGGCTCTCATGCAGGAAAATAACCTCATACAGGCAAAGAATGCCAATCAGGTAACTGACAATGAGTACACCCATGTGTTTGTACACTTAGCAGACTTAGCCAGTGTTACCACCGCTACACTGCAAGCATTGCTTAACGAAATTCCATCAAACCCCAATCACATCATTTACAGTCAGTGGCATAACCGCGGCTTTGAAGAGCAAGTGAAAGTAAAAGCGACAGTGCCCGCTATATTCCCCAATGCGGCATTTGACAGCTTACTTGCGCTAAGGGGGGGCAAGGGCGCAAAGAAAGTAATAGAAGACTGGAAAGACAAAGGGCGGGCGATTGGTGTCAATCACCCCGAGTCTGCATTTGATATTGATGCGCCCAGTGATTGGAAAGCCTATCGGAGCAACGAGGCATAACCGATAGGCATGACATCAATTAAATTACGTGGCGAATCGGTAGTTTGGCCGTTGAATATAATAAAGTCTTGCACCTAGCATGACTGCCGCAGCACTTAACCCCACAATAAAACCAATCCAGAAGCCGCCAGCAGACATTGGTTCTGCCGTGATCCAATTAGTACGTCCTAAAATTACGCCGGTGGGTAAACCAATTAACCAGTAAGACACAAACGTAATGATAAACATGGCGGTAGTATCTTTGTAACCACGAAGCGCATTGGCTGATATTACTTGAATAGCGTCAGAAAGCTGAAAAATAGCCGCATAAATCAGTAGGGCATTCGCCATTTGGTAAACCGCATCATCGCTGGTATAAAGCCCAATAATGAATGCCTTTGCGGTTAACGTGAAAGTAGCCGTACAGGCAGCGGTAATAAACCCAATAATAATTGAGCACTGAGCGGCAATTTTAGCTTGGCGTCTGTTATTTTGCCCAATCCGATAACCAATTCTAATAGACGCTGCCATACCAATACTCATTGGTATCATAAACATGAGTGCCGAGAAATTAAGGGCAACTTGGTGGGCGGCAACAGTCGTGGGGCCAAACGGCGCCAGTAATAGTGCCACCACCGCAAATAAGGTCACCTCGAACAATAATGTCATGGCGATGGGAAGGCCAAGCTTAAAAGTACGCTTTATGGCAACCAAAGACGGCTTATAGTACGTATCGAATAGTTTGTACTTTTTTAGTGCTGGGCTAAAGCGCACATAAATGAAGGTTGCAATTAGCATGGTGTAAATAACGATGGCCGTTGCAACACCACAACCCGCGCCACCAAAGGCAGGAATAGGGCCCACGCCGTAAATGAAAAGGTAGTTACCTATTATATTGGCCATTAAACCAATCACGGTAATTAACATGGTAGGCTTGGTTTTACCTAGCCCTTCACAGTAATTTCTTAGCCACTGATAAAGCGCAAAACCCGGCATAGCACACAGTACATAAATTACATAGTCCACAGTGATGGTATGAAGTTCATCTGCCATTGGGAATATCGATACAATGTTACCGGCAAAAGGAATAAGTGCGGCCACCACGATACCAACGAAACACACTAAGTAGCCTGCTTGTTGACTGGCATTGGCAATGCCGGTGATGTCTTTTGTACCTTGAAGCCTTGAAATAATGGGCGGTAAAGCTAGCGCAATACCTTGTATAAAACACAACAAAGGTACGGTAATACTAAAACCAAGCGCCACCGCAGCCATATCAGTCGCACTATAACGGCCAGCCATAATGGTATCGCTCACGCCCATTAGCATTTGGGTAATTTGCGCAATTAATAGTGGCCAAGCCAGCTTTATAATATCTCTACCTTCAAGTAGATAACGTTTGTTCTTCAAGGTTACAGATCCGATTCAGGTGAAAGTAAATCAAAAGGAATAACAGGCAGGGTTGTGCCTTTTTCAACATGACTGATGTCTTCGTGAATTATCATTAAACAATTTGCTGCGGTAATAGACGTCATCACACCAGAACTTTGTGTGCGAAACGGCGTTACCAGAAGGTTGAAGTTTTCATCGTAGGTTATCGTGGCGCGCTGAAAATCCCGCCGGCCAGCACGACGTTTAATATCGCAGGTTACCGTGGCATTAACGGTTAGCGGCTTACGAACTTGCTGTTCACCCTGCATTTTTCTGATTAACGGGGTAACAAGAAGTTTAGCGGTTACAAAGGCAGAAACAGGGTTACCAGGCAAACCACAAAACAAGGTATTGCCAATATGGCCTAAGGCAAAAGGTTTACCCGGTTTAATTGCCACTTTCCAAAAGTCGATACTACCTAAAGTGTCTATTACGCCTTTCACATAATCGGCGTCGCCAACAGAGACGCCACCACTACTTACCATCACATCTACCCGTTCGCTTGCTTCTTTAAATAGAGCGGTGAGCGACTTCTCATCGTCTTTTACTATGCCGAAGTCGATAATCTCAACGCCCAATTCTGAGAGTAGGGCGCTCACACCAATACGATTAGATTCATATATCTGTGTAGGTAAGCAGGGTTCGCCAGGTTGAGCCAGTTCAGAGCCTGTGGCGACAACACCCACTCTAACTTGTTTCACTACGTCTACCGTGGTTAGGCCTTGTGAAGATAGCAACATAAGGTGCTGCGGCTGTAATCGAATACCTTGAGTTACCAGTGACTGTCCGACTTTAATATCCGCTTCTTTGGTGCGAATATTTTCACCACAAGACGGTCGCTTATTAATGCTTACCTTATTGCCTTCAGTGAACGTATTTTCAACCATCACTACGGCATCGGCGCCTGGAGGGACAGGTGCGCCTGTCATTATTTTAATCGCGTGACCGGGTTTTAAAGGTTCGTCTGCGGCCATGCCGGCGGTAATGGTGCCCTGAATAGGCATAAGCGTGTCTGGTCGACAATCAGCTGTATTAATAGCAAAGCCATCCATTGCCGAGTTATCCCAGGGGGGCACAGATAAAGAAGCATGAACTTCAGAAGCGGTAATTCTACCTAGGGCGTGGCTTAACTCAATGGCTTCAGATTCACCCAAGATGCTCGTTGCATCAATTGCTTTTTCTAATGCGTGTTCTAACGATAACCATTTTGAAGACATGAAAACCACTCCCTAATTTGAGGGGGGGGATTATCACCTAAATGAGTGAATAAACCAATGTATTAGGCAGTGACGAAAAGGAAATTATAACAAAAACGGCGCTATAAGCGCCGTTTGGAAGAGGTCAATGGAGAGCTCAAGAATGTGAGGTTACTCAAAGTCTTGGTTGCTTATCCAAAGCACTTGATAGGGTTTCAATTGCAAAAAGGCATCCGACAAGGAAATTTGTTGACGAGTCACAAGATCTATCCAGTTATCGGTACCAATTAGGTTGATATCAGATAATAGAATAGTTTGCTCTTCATCCGACACATTACTAATACAGAAGATACTTTGCTTTCTGTCTAAGCTTTGTCGCCAATAACCGAAAATACTTTCGTTAAGCTGCAACGTGAATTGTGTGGCATTCGGGTGGAATGCTGGCTGAGCTTTACGAATTCGAATTAACTGAGACAATCGCGTCAGCACTTTGTGGTGCTGAGAGTAGGGCGAATCAAGCAAAGCTTCGAGCTCTTTGAAATCCCAACGTCTGCGGTTAATTGAACGGTTTTGCCCTGTATTAGCCACTTTTTCATAGTCGTTAGACGTACCTAATAAACTATGAATATAAATGCCTGGAATGCCTTCCATTCCCAGCATAATGGCATGCGCACAGATGAATCTGTCTATCTGCCATTTATCAGGGCCTTTTGTCGTTCCCTGTAACGCATCAAATAATGTGATGTTTATTTCATAAGGCTTTTGCTGCCCATGATCAGATGCACGCCACGAAATCTTGCCACCAAAGTTTTGCATGGTATGCACAAGTTCTGAAATTTCTTCATCGTCTAGCAACCCTTCGGCAGGGCGAAGCCCAATACCATCGTGGGAAGCAATAAAGTTGAAGTATGCCGTACCGTTTTGCGCAGGTGGCATGCTCATCATCCAACTCTTTAAGTACTTACAATTACCCGTCACCAAGGTGTTTACCAATAGTGGCGGCAATGAAAAGTTATAAATAGCATGGGCTTCATTGGCATTACCAAAATAGGTCAAGTTTTCCCTATTGGGAATATTGGTTTCAGTAATGATAATAATAGACGGGTCGACATGTTCAATCAGCGTGCGAATTAACCTAATAACCTCATGAGTTTGAGGGAGGTTAATGCAGTTAGTGCCAACAATTTTCCACAAAAACGCCACGGCGTCTAAACGGAATATTTTTGCACCCTTATCGATATACAAACGAATGATATCAATGAACGTAAGAAGTACCTTAGGGTTCCTGAAATCAAAATCAACTTGGTCGTGACTGAAAGTACACCAAACATGTTTAGTTCCATCTTTGGTTTCTGTTTCACGCAATAGCGGCGAAACCCGTGGTCGGGTAACGATAGACAAATCGTCAGCGGGATCTCCAGTAAAGAAAAAATCTGAACCCGGGCCTTCACCTTTAATGAAATTATCGAACCATACACTACGCGCAGAACAGTGGTTAATCACCAAATCAGTCATTAACCCATAGTCTTTCGCAATGGCTTCTATATCATCCCAACTCCCCAATGCTTCATTCACACTTGAATAGTCGATAACCGAAAAGCCATCGTCTGAACTGTATGGAAAGAAAGGCAGAATATGCACGTTGTTAATGGTGTTCTTGCTATATCGGTTTAAAAAGCGATTGAGGGTAACGAGCGGACGCTCGTCACCATCAATAACGCTATCACCATAGGTGATCATGACAATGTCTTCCTCATCCCAATAATTGGAATGAGATGGAGGAAGCGCAATATCATCATCAGGCTTAATGCCCATGGTTTCCATTAAAGACATGGTTAAGCTTTCTAATGAATGCTCAAGGGGCACGTCAGCATAGATATATTCTAGATGGTGCTTTACTTTGTCATGGAGTACTTGCCATGTCATTGTCTATTACTCCATAAATTCTGCGGTGTCAGCTTCAACGGCCTCCAGCAAGCGCTCAAGAATATCAGGCACAGCGCTGGTGACTCGGTTCCAACTTGGAATGAAAGGGGTTTCCATTGGGTTTTCCAAGAAGTTCTGACCAGCTTTCATGATATTACTGGCGAACATTTCAACTGCTTTCTCTTCACTGTGAATATCAAGAGTAAGACCATTCATGACTGCGTCGTTGTGATAGGTCTCAATAAAGTCTAGTGCAATTCTGAAATAGGTGGCTTTAATAGAGCGGAACATCTCGTTACTAAAGGTATAACCTTGGGTAGCCAACTTTCTAAAAATGGCTTTAGTAATGTCGATAGACATTTTAGATAAGCCACCTTGATCGTCATTTAATGATAGGTCTTGGTGTTTATGATCGTAAATATCACAAATGTCGGCTTGGCAAAGACGGTTGTGCGAATAGTTGCGGTGCATTTCAGACAAGACACCAATTTCTAAACCCCAGTCGCTAGGAATGCGAATGTCATTTAGTACGTCGCGGCGGAATGAAAATTCACCGGCTAATGGATAGCGGAAACTGTCCATAAACTCGAGATATTCGTTATCACCCATAATACGCTTGAGTGCACGTAATAACGGCGTAACGAGTAAGCGTGAAACTCGACCATTAATTTTGCCGTTAGCCACGCGGGCGTAGTAACCCTTACAGAACTCATAGTTAAAGTTCGGGTTTGCCACCGGGTAAATTAGTTTAGCTAACAAATCTTTATTGTAGGTAACGATATCACAATCGTGAAGCGCGACAGATTCGGCACGATTTGATGCCAACACATAGCCCATGCAATACCAAACATTACGGCCTTTACCAAGTTCTTTTGGCGCAAGTCCTTTAGACTGAAGTTCTTCATCCAACGCCTTTAAACGAGGTCCGTCGTTCCACAATACACGGTGGTGCTGAGGAAGTTTGTCGAAAAATTTAAGTGCATGTTGATATTGCGCTTTATCGGCGCGATCTAGTCCTATTACGATTTCGGATAAATACGGAACATCTGTCAGTTCATTAACAATATGAGGCAACGCCTCACCTTCAAGTTCCGAGAAAAGGGACGGCAAGATAAGCGCCATCGGACGTTTCTGAGAAAAGCGGAGTAATTCGGCTTCTAGTTCCTCTGTTGGTCTACGAGACAAATTATGTAAAGTTGTAACCACACCATTTTGATAAAAATCAGCCATGTGTCCTCCTGATTATAGGGAAAGCAATTGAGTTAGCATTTCGTTCCAGCCTTCGGGGCCAAGTAACGTGCTGGTATAAACCTCGTCTTTTTTAACGGAAGGCGGAGGATTTACCGGAGATAAAATTCGTATAGCGATATGCGCTGCTTCAAGCATAGCAATATCGTTTTTACCATCGCCGAGGGCAATAGTTTTAACATGACTCTCATGTTGTCTTTGGTATTCAGCCGCTAGCCATTTAAGGGCTTGGCCTTTGTCGCAATTGCCAGATACATGGATAAATCGTCCGCCCTCTAGAGGATAGGCGCCACGCTCTTTTACTGCCGCTATAAACTTTTGTTTGTTTTCATCAGAACCTGTCCAAAGTACTGGTTCACCAAATTGACGTTTAGCTGCTAGGGCTGCGGATGCTTCATCTAAGCCGGTACTGCTTTGAATTTCTTCTAAACTCATTTGTGAAAACTGTTTGAACTCACCTTCAAAATCCGCTTTGATTTTATCCAGCAGTTTGATCCAGTAATTTTTATTGGAGATGAACGATTTACACCAGTAACCATCCACCCATACGGTTCCACTAGGTTTCTTTTTGAAAAAACCATGTGGAATGAATATCGCCGCGCCATTTTCAATAATAAATGGTCCAGTAAGGCCAATTTGCTCTCGTAGAGGTTGTAGCTCAGCAAAGGTTTTACTGGTGGTTGGAATAACCGGTATATCTCGTGACTCTAACGCTGTTAAAGCAGGTTTCGCCGCCTCGAATGAGTAGGTATGGTGGTCTAACAGCGTGCCGTCCATATCGGTGAAAACTAGCGTTCTTGTCATTATTTTACTTCCTCGCCGGTTATAGTTCTTGTTTCATCTAGCGAATACACAGTGTCACACTTTATTGGCAATGTTTTTAGTGCATGCTCGGTGAGTCGTTGGTAATTCTGAATAAATTGCGCCACTTGTTCATCGGACATTACCCCTGTAGATGCACCCTGCGTAGTTACAGCAAGTTTATGTTCTTGCTCTAACCGCCAGCGGTAGACACAGTCAAACGAGGGAGCTTTTAACATAACCCGATAATCGATTTGATCAAACAAGCTTTGATATTCATTTGATAATTCAGTATTAACAAATGAACGCCAAATACCAAGGGGATCTTGGTTTTCTTCTAAACTATTTATAGGTTGTTTAATATCAGAAGCGCTTTGTGGTGTTACCGCAACGCACCATCCTTCTAAAATAATGATATCTGGTGGCGCCGACACCACAGGCCATTGATTAACAGGGAAGGGGTCGTCTATGGCTTTATTGAAACGGGGAAGGGCAACTTGACCGTTCCTTTTAAGCTGCTTAAAGGTGTTAAGCGCAAGAGGCATATTGTGCGTACCGGGTACACCTCGGGTTGCTAAGAGAGGGTGAACCTTAATCGACAGCGCGTTTCGCTGAGATTTGTCTAAGTAAAAGTCATCAATAGAAAGGCAAACCACTTTTTTGGCGTAAATGCTGGTTAAATACGCGCTAATAAAATCGGTAAGCGTAGATTTTCCCGAACCTTGGCAGCCATTAATTCCGACCACCAATGGAACGTTGTTTGAATTCTTTGCACTCTCTTGGTGCTTAAGTAGCCGCTCGCATAATGGGATGAACCATTTCTGTGCAGTGTCTGCATACGTACTTGGTAGCTGATGTGTCTTTAAAAACCCATGTATGTCCATGTTGCAACCCTATTAAATGCAGAATACGTACATCATGGGGATTATAGGTTACAACATTTATGCCAACATCTCGGTTGCATTACATAGGGTTGAACTTATTTACGATCCGCAACAATCACGGCTCGTTGTGGTGCAGGATACCCCTCAATGGTGCGAGTAATATCTTCAGGGTCGAGAAAATCTTTCAATGACTGACCTTCAATCCACTCTGTGGCACGTTGCTCATCTAAGGTGGTGAAGTTTTTATCGACAACGCGAATATTTTCAAACCCGAGTCGCTCTAGCCACACTGTTAATGCGTCTGTGCTGGGTAAAAACCACACATTGCGCATTTGAGCATAGCGTTCGCCCGCCATTAAAACAGTCTGCGCGTCACCATCAACCACCAAGGTTTCTAATACCAATTCACCGCCTTTTCTTAGTTGATGCTTCAGTTGGGTAAGAAACTGGATGGGATCTTTACGGTGATACAGTACGCCCATAGAAAAAACGGTATCAAATGCATTTAACGGCTGCATCTCTTCTATACCTAGCGGCAAGAAATGAATGCGATTGTCAGGAATAAAGTGTTTGATAGCTTGAAATTGAATGAGAAACAGCTGTGTAGGGTCGATACCAACTACCCGAGACGCGTCGCGTCCTAACATACGCCACATATGATAACCACTACCACAGCCCACATCGAGCACGGTTCTGTTTTTAAGTGGAGATATATGCGGGGCAACCCTGTCCCATTTCCAATCTGAACGCCATTCGGTATTAACGTGAATGTCGTGTATATGGAAAGGGCCTTTTCGCCAAGGCATAAACTGTTGCAGCAACCCTAATATCTTCTTCTGGGTATATTGGTCTATATCATCCGCTTTACCAATTCGAACTTCATCAACAAGGGTGGTGGACGAAGGTGTCGTGGTTGGAATTTTTGCAAGTAGACGACACCACTTATCGAATTCACCGTGTTTCTGACTCTTTTGCCATTCATTCATTTGCGCAGGCAGGGTTTGTAGCCAATGCGCTAAAGGCGTATCTAAAATAGATTTATAGCAGTCGTTAAACCACGCTGATTCTGGTTTCGTCATATTATTCTCGGTGTTCTTAATTGTGCATCTCGGTGCTTTTGGTTCTAGCTCACGGTATTTGGGATGCTAATTATAAATGTTCAGGAGGTATTACTACTTCTTTAACCGCTGTGCCCGCTACTTTATTGCCACCAGCGACGTAAAGTTAAAGCACTTAAACCACATCACCACATCTTTAAAGCCAACAGACTTCAGACGGGTTTCGTGTTCGCTGAAGGTATCGGTAAGCATAACTTTCTCGATGGCCGCGCGTTTTTGGCTTACTTCTAATTCGCTGTAGCCGTTGTCTCGTTTAAATTGATGGTGCAAATCTATCAGTAGTTCATTGCCAGCAATGGTAGGGTGCTTAATTTTTTCTGAAAGAATCAAAACACCACCTTCATTCAAACCATCGTAAATTTGTTTCAGTAGGGCTTCTCTATCGGCAGGCGGAATGAATTGTAAAGTGAAATTCATTACTACCATAGAGGCGTTTTCTATTTGGGTATCTTGGGCGTTTTGCTGAATGATGGAAATTGGGTTTGGCAAATTGAAGGCTTGAACCATGCGTCGACAACGGTCAACCATGGCATCGGAACTATCAATACCAATTATTTCACAGGGCACATCTTGTGTAGCGCGAGCAACAGAAAAACTTGCTGCACCCAAGGAGCAACCTAGGTCATACACCTTCGTATTTGGTTGTACTTTTGTTTTGGCCAATTCACCTATGGTATGAACAATTGTTTCATAACCCGGTACTGAGCGTTGGATCATATCGGGAAAAACGTCAACTACTGACTCATCGAATGAAAAATCTGCTACCTTTTTAAGAGGGTTGGCATAAAGTCTGTCGTGTTTTTGCACAAAATGTACTCAGCTAACGGGAATTTGGTCGGCAATTTTACCCTCACAAATTTAAATGCCAATGGAAAACAGTAAAAAAATCAAATAAAGCGGTGATTTTTAACGAATAGGGCTTTTAGAATTAAATCGAAAGTATTAACCTAGGGATATAAGAACTAAAGGAAGTAATAACGCTAATGACAAGAATTCTAGTAGCAGACGATCACCCATTGTTTCGTGAAGCACTCAGCGGAGCGTTAGAACCTTATTTTGAAAACGCGCAGATTCTTGAAGCCGGAAGCCTTGATGCTGCGCTGGCCGTTTTAAATGAATACGACGGCATTGAGTTGGTCTTACTCGACTTAAACATGCCAGGCGGTGAATATTTTAATGGCATCATTTCGTTGCGTGAGCAATACCCTAATATACCTATCGGCGTAGTGTCGGGTAGCGACACGGTAGAAGTGGTTGCGCAGGTAATGAGCTTAGGCGCTCAAGGCTTTATCCCTAAAGTGTCAGCAACACGTGAAATGGCGCAAGCTATTGTTGATATCATAGCGGGTAAAAAATGGCTTCCTGAAGGTATGGAAGACGAACTTGAGAAAGTAGACGACGAATTGAAGTTGTTGCTTCAACGTTTCAGAGAGCTAACGCCTAAACAAATTCAAGTATTGTCATTCCTTCGTGCTGGCTTAATGAACAAGCAAATAGCCCATGAAATGAATGTAACTGAAGCGACGATTAAAGCGCACATTAGCGCAATTCTACGTAAGCTAGAAATCAATACCCGCACGCAAGCAGTATTGTTGATGGACAAGCTTCAACTAAGCTAGTCGTACAAGCAAGCGTTACAAATTAAAAAAGCCGGTGTTATTAAAAACACCGGCTTTTTTGTTTTTACTGCAATTGCCACAATTTTTAAGAGTGTAGTTCACTATTGCATTGGGGTAATTTCACCATTTTCGGTAACAATGCCTAGCCCCTTATCGGGCACTTCACTAAACGATTGCTGTTGTGCATCACCACTTAGTTTAGTGAGATAAATTGCCCAGTATTCTACATGTGGCGTTTTATAATCTTTAAAAAAGGCGATCCCGATTTCATTTTGTTCAGCATAAAAAGGAATTTCACCAAGCAAATGCTGTTTGTGGGAGAACGAGCTTTTTAATGCGTGCCACACCTTTTTAGCTGTTTGATAACCACCAGCCAATGCCTCAACCTGATTGCTCATCGCATCGCCGTAATACGACGGGAGTGTTAACCCTGCGTTTCGCAAACGTGTGTTTGGGCTGCCACCTAAGAAATGCGACACTAAACCTTCTTCTGCCATGTCTTTTGCCTTTTGCTCTGCAATGGCAACTAGGGTGGGGTTACAGTGAATTTGGGTTCGGGCTTGGTTTTTATCATTCACAATAAGTTGGGCAAGTTTTTTGGCTTGTTCCGAATTACCACACTGAAAGGTATCAGAAGGTAACGAAACCATGGCGTGTTGCGATTCTGCCTGAGCAGGCGCAATCACGAGCAAAGATAACCAAAAAATAGCAGTCACTTTAGTGCATAAAAAAAGGCCGCCGAAGCGGCCCTTTTTGAGAAGGGTTAAACTAAGCAGCTTTGCCTCCTCGTTTCTTTATTTCGCTAGAAGAGTTAACCTTAGCCACTAATTCTTCGTGGTCAAAATCGTCCACGTTAATGGTTCTCAGTCTTCCTGCTTCTGTACGACGAAGTAAGTCAGCTTCTTCTTCATTAATGATGTCTTCACTAAGCGCTTCGTCTGCTAACGCCGCTAAACGTGTGAAAGGCAGTTTCGCTTTCTTATGTTTGCAAATGCGCTCGAAGATTGGCTCGGCTGCTAACACGTCATCAAGAGTCTGTTCTAAGTCACCGAACAAGTTACCTTCTTCACGAGACAGATACTGACCATAACCTAAGCGACTACGTGCGCTACAAGGGGTTTGCAGCATTTGCGCAATAGCATGCTCGGTTTTATCAGAAGGCTTACCAACACGACGACCAAACGGAATAACAATACCACGAAGCACAATACCAATGGCTTTGTTAGGGAAGTTCGCTAAGAAGTCATCAATGGCTGTTTCAATGTCATGCAAGGTGTTTTGCATTGCCCAATGAAGTAGTGGTAAGTCTTCTTTTAAGCGACCATCTTCGTCAAAACGTTTCAAGGTAGTACTACCTAGGTACAAGCCGCTTAAAATGTCACCTAAGCGTGCAGATAAGCGCTCACGACGTTTTAAGTCACCGCCTAACACACCCATAGAAACATCAGTAAGCAACGCTAAGTTTGCACTGTAGCCTTGTAACAGCTTGTAGTAGTGAGCCGTTTCGTCAGTGAAGGGTGCACTGCTAAATACGCCACTTGTCAGCGAGAACCAAACACTACGAACGGTATTTGAAATGGCAAAACCAATGTGACCAAATACGGCTTTATCAAAAGCGGTTATGCTTTCTTTCTTGTCTTCAATTGATGCGGCTTGAATTTCTTTCAATACGAAAGGGTGACAGCGCATTGCGCCTTGACCGAAAATCATCATGTTACGAGTAAGAATGTTCGCGCCTTCAACAGTAATTGAAACTGGAACACCTTGGTAACCACGGCCCAAATAGTTATTTGGCCCAAGCATTACGCCCTTACCGCCATGAACGTCCATTGAATCATTTATAATCTGACGCATCTTTTCAGTAAGGTGGTATTTACAGATTGCCGAAATAACAGACGGCTTCTCACCCAAATCAACACCAACTGTTGAAAAGCGTGTTACGCCATCCATCAAGTACGCATTACCACCGATACGGGCTAGCATTTCTTCCACGCCTTCCATATGGCCAACAGGCATACGGAACTGACGGCGAATACGCGCATACGCACCCGTTGCCAATGATACAGATTTAGCGCCACCTGCAGCAGAAGACGGTAGGGTAATACAACGGCCTACTGATAAGCATTCAACCAGCATACGCCAGCCTCTACCTGCCATTGCTGGGCCACCGATGATGTAATCGATTGGAACGAAAATGTCGTTACCGCGAATAGGACCATTTTGGAAAGGCGTATTTAGCGGGAAGTGACGACGACCAATTTCTAGGCCCTTAGTATCGCGAGGGATAAGTGCACAAGTAATACCTGGCTCTTTATTCTCACTTAACAAACCGTCTGGATCTTGAAGCTTAAACGCTAGACCAATGACCGTAGCCACTGGCGCAAGGGTAATATAACGCTTGTCGAAAGTTAGGCGCATACCTAGCACTTCTTCACCGTTCCACTCGCCTTTACATACCACACCGACATCAGGAATTGCGCCGGCATCTGAACCCGCTTCAGGGCCCGTTAATGCAAAACAAGGAACTTCTTGACCTGCCGCTAGGCGAGGTAAGTAATGGTCTTGTTGTTCTTTTGTGCCATAGTGTTGAAGTAGCTCACCTGGACCTAACGAGTTAGGAACACCAACCGTACTTGAAAGTACGGCGCTAACGCCAGCAAGCTTTTGAAGAACGCGAGACTGAGCGAATGCTGAAAACGCTAGGCCGCCGTATTCTTTTTTGATAATCATGGCAAAGAACTTATGTTCTTTAAGGTATGCCCAAATTTCAGGAGATAAGTCGGCATCTTTATGGTTAATTTGCCATTCATCTACCATTGAGCATACTTCTTCAACCGGGCCGTCTAGGAACGCTTGTTCCTCAGCCGTTAAGCGACCTTTTGGAATACGGTGAAGTTTTTCCCAATCAGGCTTACCACTGAAAATATCACCGTCCCACCATACTGTCCCTGCATCGATTGCTTCTTGCTCGGTACTAGACATTTCTGGCATTACCTTTCGGTAAAACGCTAATAACTTTTTAGTGATGTGCTGCTGACGAATATTAGAAAGGGTAAACGGCAGCGTAAGTGCTAGGAATACAATCCAACCAAGTAAACCAATATCACCAAATAGAGTCCCTAATATCATGACTCCGCCAGCAATACACACTGCTGTTACTAAGCTGGTACGTTGATAGCTGGCAACGGCCAAAGCTAACACTACCAATAAAAACCAAATAAAATCTGCCATACTTCGCTCCTGAAAAGGCGTTAAATGTAACGCTCATCGTTCCTCTTATTTTGGTTCATTACGCATGATTGTGCGCAACTATCAAATTGAGGTCAGACCAGCATGGGTTAAACCTATTATTTAATGGCTCAAAGATCAAGATTTTTACATGAATTTTGCATTAAAAGTAATGGTTATAGTGCAAGTTAAACTGCGGTATATATGGGTTGCCAAGCTAACTTGTTGTCAACCACGTGGCATGATAAAGATTTGTAGAGAAAAGAGAAAAGAGAAAAGAGAAAAGAGAGAAGAGAAAACAGGTGGGGCTCATCCATCGATGATGTCCCCACCTACAAACAGTGCAAGCAACGTTTACTGAGTGGCGTAAGACTTCAATTTAATATCGCCTTGTTCTTCACCATCTTTAAATTGCTGCAAACGCACCAAGGTATAGTTTAATGATGGAGCAAACCACGCAAAGGTTTCACGGGTTTTAGAGTCGCGAATAAGTTTTACTTTCACCGTGTCGAATTCACCGTAAGGTAATGACAGGCTTTCGTTAGCCACCACTTCTACACCGTAAGTACGTAATTCACCACGATAGTTAACAAAGTCGTAGGTTAGGTTAGTTTCGCCAGAGGCTAATTGGTTTGCCAAGTCTACGCGGTAAATTTGGTTGTCGAACTGGCCGTTCCAAACAAATTCTTCGCCATTCTCAACCGCTATTTTGCCGCCGTTATCGGTGTTGAAATTAACGGTGAGCTTTTTATCTGGCCCTGTACCTGTGCGAGTATAATGATACTCAATAGGTAATACGGTACTGTCTTCTACTTTAAAAATAGAGTGCTCGTAGCGTTTGTCAGATAAAAAGAATTTTGACACTTTGGAAGAGTAAGTGAGGGAATATTGTGTATTGCTTAACGCTTCAAGTTTAATGCGAGCTTCGCCCACATCATCGCCCCATTTGTAAGCCGTATAAACTGCCTCGTAGGGTTGAAGTTTACTCTCTGTTGTATCGGCTGCGTGGGCGCTAGCGCCCACAAAAGCCAAAAGAAACGCTGCTACATAGCTGCGTTTACTCGTTTGCATAACCCGATTCTGGGAGTTCTTGCTCATCTAGGATAGCCTTATTATTTACCATCTTAAGTCGCCCCGCACTGAACCAAGAAAGCACTAATGGGTATATGCGACGCTCCTGTTCTTGAACACGATCTGCTAAGTCTACCGCAGTGTCATCTTCGAAAACCGGCACGCGGCTTTGAATGATGACTGGGCCGCCATCTAACTCAGGCGTAACAAAGTGCACGCTAACGCCGTGTTCTTCGTCGCCATTATCAATGGCTTGCTGATGCGTATTCAATCCTTTGTATTTGGGCAACAAAGAGGGATGAATGTTCACTAATTTTCCAGAAAAAGTATTTACAAACTCAGGCGTTAGGATACGCATGAAGCCCGCAAGTACAATATAGTCTGGATTTAATGATTCAATTTCAGCTTGCAATGTCTTGTCGTAGCTTTCCCGACTGTCATGCTGCATGTGGTCTAGGCTAATTGCGGTAATACCGGCTTCTTGCGCACGGGTTAAACCGTACGCATTAGGGCGGTTACTAATAACACCACATATTTCAGCATCGAGCTTTTCAGCGCTGATGTTATCAATAATGGCTTGTAAGTTACTGCCGTTACCTGAAATTAAAACGCAAAGTCTGGTTGATGGAGTGCTCACGCGTTTATCTCAACTTGCTGCTCACCGTCTTTGGCTTGAATGTCACCAATTAACCAGGCGTTTTCACCGTGCTCTTTCAAGGTTGCAATAGTGGTATCTACATCAGCTTCATTAATAACAATAACTAAGCCCACACCACAGTTGAACGTACGGTACATTTCATGACGAGTAACGTTGCCGTTCTCTTGTAGCCAGCTAAATACTGAAGGCCACTGCCAACTTTTCTCGTCAATAACCACTTTTGCATCATCAGGTAATACGCGAGGGATGTTTTCCCAAAAGCCGCCGCCAGTAATGTGTGAAATGGCGCTAACTTCCACTTTCTCAAGCAATGCCAATACAGATTTTACATAAATACGGGTAGGCTCAAGTAAATGCTCGATAAGCGGTTTGCCGTCTAAATCTTGATTTACGTCGGCGTTGCTCACTTCTAAAATCTTACGTACCAGTGAGTAACCGTTAGAGTGAGGACCTGACGACCCTAGTGCGATAAGTTTCTGGCCAGGCTTCACTTTAGTGCCGTCAATAACCTTTTCGGCTTCAACTACGCCTACGCAGAAACCTGCAATGTCGTAATCGCCGCCATGGTACATTCCCGGCATTTCTGCGGTTTCACCACCAATTAGGGCACAACCCGCTTGCTCACAACCATTACCAATACCGGTTACTACCGATGCAGCAACATCAACATCCAGCTTGCCAGTTGCGTAATAATCTAAGAAAAACAACGGCTCTGCGCCTTGTACAATAAGGTCATTAACGCACATAGCAACCAAGTCGATACCCACACCATCGTGACGGTTTGCATCCATAGCAACACGAAGCTTAGTGCCTACACCATCGGTTCCAGAAACCAGCAACGGGTTCTTATATTTTGTTGGAAGCGAACATAATGCGCCAAACCCACCAAGGTTTCCTTTTACTTCCGGACGGTGAGTCCTTTTAGTAACGGATTTAATACGGTCGACAAGTTGGTTTCCCGCATCAATATCGACACCAGCATCTTTATAACTAAGAGAGGTTTTATTTTCGCTCACGTTTGCGCCCTAGAACTAAGAGTAAGAGGTAGAAAAACGCGGATTCTACCAGTAAGTCACCACAAGTCCAATTGACTAAGGCGGATAAGGGTCAGATCATGTGAAAAAAGTGTAATTTGAGTATGAATTACCTTTTTTAGCGGCTTCAAACTTCGTTTTTTATATTTATAGATGAAATAAACATGAATATGACAGAGAATAGCGGGCAACGATCTTTTGACGTTGTAGTGGAGTAGTGAAGAAATTGATTTCTTATCGGAACAGGAAAATTAGGCGTATGTTTCAGCAACAATTAATTCGCGGTGTAGGGGTGGCAATAGCGGTGTGCACAATGAGTGCCCATGCTACGCAGCACGTGGTGGTTAATGAAGCACAGATACCTGTTAGTGATCAGAGTCAAAAAACACAAGCCAACGCAGTAAAAAAAGCCCTAACTCAAGTAATGGTGAAGGTATCAGGAAATACCGAGGTGTTGCAGAACCCTGGCGTAAGGGCCGCACTTAGAACGCCTGAAGCGTACCTTCGCTCGTACCGTTTTTCCTATTCAGGCAACGAAACCTATTATGTCGCTGAGTTTGATAAAACTAAGCTGACTGAGCTGATGAAACGTGAAGGCCTGCCTTTGTGGGGCGAACGTAGACCAGAAACTATTGTGTGGTTGGCCACAGAAACCGACGATAACGAACGCATCATTTTAGATGAAAGTACACCAACGCCTGTAGGGGAAATGTTGGTTCACACCGCGAAAACCCGCGGTGTGCCGGTAAGCTTACCGCTAATGGATTTAACCGATTCAGCCAGTATTTCAATTTACGATGTGTGGGGTAGGTTTGTTCAGTCTTTAACAGCATCATCGCAGCGTTATGGTGTTGATAATATTATTGGCGCTCGCCTATATAAAAATACCCCTGGCGAGATGCCGTCTATCCCTGAAGGGTTGCCTGCTTCGTCTGGAACTGGTGAAGGTGGTGTTTACCAAGATACTAATTACGAAGATAATAGCTACGCTGATAATGAAAACCAAAATGCGCGTGCAGGCACAGAGCAACCACTAAGTGGTCAACTCGATTTAGATGAAGTTGATGGCGTGAATCTGCAGGCAAACGAAGAACAACAAGCAAGCCTTGTAGGCGATGAAGTATCAACTGCGATGGTGAATGAAGTGCAAGCATTGCCGCCTTTCACGATGGACGAATTCACCCAATACGCACAAAAAGCGCAAGAGGGAGAGTATGCGCTTGATTGGGTGTTTGTGGGCAATGGCAAAGTAAGCTACGGGTCTATTTTCGCCGATGAACCCACCTCTCTCACGCAGCAATTGGTTGATGCTTATGCCAACTATCTATCTTCACAATATGCAGTGATACCCGGTGCGGTAGACGCAGAAAGAGTGCAAATCTCTGTGTCGGTTGCCAACGTAGACTCATTGAAAAAATACGCTAATGCTAATGCGTATTTGAAAAGCTTAAGCGTGATAGAAGAAGCCATGTTAACCGGCCAAACCGGTTCCGTAGCCACGTACAACTTAACCTTGCTTGGTACCCCGGAAGATTTACTCAATACGGTAAGGCTTGAATCTAAACTGCGGCCTGTAACAGATTCCTTCGGTCAAGTTGTAGAAGGATATACTTTTTACTGGAATGAATGACCCCCTTGCTATGCAGCTAACTCTCCCTGTAACGCTACCCACAGATGAAACCTTTGACAGTTTTATTGATACAGGAAACCAAGAAGTGGTGGCGTTACTTAAGGGTATTCCAAGTGCTATGCCTGCATGGCAGGATGCGCCGTCGTTGGCATCGCTTTCTGCACTACATCTGCCATTGGTTACCCTTTTAGGTGGGCAGGGGTTAGGTAAAAGCCATTTACTGTATGCCTTGTGTCATCAACTGGCGCAGCAAAACGTGAATCACCTTTATCTGAATTTAAATGGCCATGCCCAGTGGTCTTTTGATATTTTTGATGGGTTAGAAAACCTTTCGGTTATCTGTTTAGATAATATACATGCCATTGCTGGTCATCCGCGATGGGAAGAAGCCTTATTCGACCTTTTCAATCGGGTGATAGAAAACCCTCACGCACTCATTGTTGGTAGCAGTCAGCATGGACCGTCACATCCCGCATTTCAATTACCCGATTTAAGTTCTAGGCTTGCGTGGGGCGTAATTTATCATTTAACGGCGCTTAATGATGAATCGCGTAAGGAAGTGGTTCGATTGCGTGCTAATCAACGCGGATTGCGGTTGTCAGAACAGGCATTGCAGTTTTTGCTGCACCACAGCGACCGAGATTTACGTAGCTTGTTAAGCTTACTAGCAAGGCTTGATACCCGTTCATTGCAGGAACAAAAAAAGCTCTCGGTGGCGATGGTTAAGCGAGAACTCGGGCTTTAATTAGCACAGCTTTATTCCTGCCGCTATCGCTCTGCGGTAATATCAGTACCGGGTTTCTCTTCCTAATATTGACGCTCTTCAAGCTTCTCTTGTGCTTTTATAATCGCATTCTTTTCATCGCTTGTTAGCTCAACACTACCGTCATTGTCTAAATCCACCGTATTAAACCACGTGCTTCCGGCAGGAAATAAAGTCGGTGTTGGCATTGCAGCTTGAATAGCCGGAATGTCGAGTTCGGGTAATACGCGGCTAACCGCATAATCTGCTCGTAATTGAAGGTTGTCATCGTTTATACGATCTCGTTGCCCCCAAGTGACATTATAAGAACCATCGTCTACTGCATCACCCGAAAATATACCCACATCGGCACTGGCGCCCATTCGATAAAGCATCATGAAACGCTCGACCAAATTAGCAAAGTCTTCTCTTTCGGTATAATAGGAATAAAAGGTCACTGCGCCGTCGCTTGCAAACCAATTGGCTACTTGAGCCGCTGAATAAGCGCGCTGTGTACTGTTGGCTTCATCGCCGCCGTAGCGTACCTGCGCCAGCGCATGCAGTTGAGATGAAGTCAGTGGCAAGGTGTTTTCAAGGCCTGTAGATAAAGGCGTGTTGTTGTTAACGTAGTTTAAAGGTGTATTACTGTTAGATAAGGTCGACCAAGTTGTGTAGTCGAAGAAATCATTCGCATGGGCGAGTTCGTGGTACATCAACCATGTTAGTGCGGCATCGACACCTTGTTGTGTACGGGTTGACCTTGTTGACGCTGCCAAGCCAGTTTGTGGGTAGTAGTATTCAGCGTCTTTCACATATCGCCAAAAAATAGAAAAATCTAAATCACTACCAAAGCCGCTACGATAGTCGGGCTGGGTATTAATGGTGTCTCGTTCTTCAGGGCTGCGCCAAAAATTATTCGCGTCCAGATAAATAGCACCGGTAACCGCCCAATAAAACGAGGGGCGAATATCGTAAGAAATCACAACCGCACTGGTTGCTCTTAGCATTTGTAGCAAATCTTCGCTGCTGTTAGAGGTTTGTAAGAACTGCTCGAATGCTTCTCCCATCCAAGGGTGAGACACATAGGTTCTATCTAAAATATCATCAATTGTTGGCGATTCTGTTTGCTGCCCAATAAGAGGAAGTTGGGCAAAGGTGCAGCTTGATGTTAGTTCATTGTTGTATACACAAGCTTCCAACGCAGAGGCATAGGGGCTATTCGGGCGGTACGCTAGCATGTGCGAAGTAACGGTTTCTGGAATACTGCCTGAGTCGTCAACGAAATACGCATCCGAATTTATATCAATATTTTTTATCACTACCTGAACGGTATCGGTTGAGGTAGAACCATCATCGAAAGTTAGCGTAGCTTGAATTTCTGCAATGCTGTCTGCGCTGACTTGGGGTGCTTGAAAATAAAGGTTGTAGGATAAATCGTCGTCATCAAAGGTAAATGCGGGTATGGATGCCCCGGATAGCTGTTCCCAGGTAATGTCCGTTACGGTTTTTAAACTGTTGTTATCTACGTGCAATGAAACGCGGCCACCTTCGCTGGCTTCGTGACCTAAGCGTAAAATGGCTTCAGGGGGCTGATCTTCAATAACGGTAAGGCTAAGCTCGTGGGTTAAGGTTTCGTGGGTAGAGGTTTCGCCGCTTGAAAACGATGCGGTAACCGAAATAAGGTATTCACCGGCCGCCGTAACATCGAAGCCTATGGCTTGGGTGTGAGAGGCAAGAGGAGCGATACTGCCTGCTTCCGTGCTTGCACCACTCACCGCATTAACAGTCCAATTTACGCTGGTGATTGATGTGCCTGATGGGGCAATAACGGCAAAATCGGCAGAGTCGCCAGCAATGAGTTCGCTGGCGCCATGAATGGTTAGACTGGGTGGCGAAGATGGGGTGGGTGTAGTGACATTGCTATCGCCTCCTGAACCGCCGCATCCGTATAATGCCAGCAGTGAAATTGGTAGTAGCCACTTCATTGTTATTCCCCTTGTTCGAAATGCGCCTTTTCTTCTTGCATAACTTGTTTAAGTTTTTTCAATCCAAGGCCAAGTTCACGTCCACGTTTGCGCGCAAACGCGCTGCAGCCAACAAACATTCCTACACAAAGCAGAATTTCAATTGCTGCATACCAGCGTTCTTCAGGCACTGCATAAGCCACAGTACAGCCGTGCATTAGATAAAACAGTACCACGAAATTTGCCCAAGCGTGAGTATACGGCTTACCTTGTATAACGCCTTTGTAAGGTAAAAGTAACGGCACTAAATAAACTAGCGTAATAAATATTGGTGAGTACGTTAGCGTTTTATTAAGAAAAAACTGCCACGCAATAATCCACACAATTAATAAGGTATGACAACCCAGTGCCAAATAACGATAAAAACGCGTATTAGGCGCCATGTGTTGTCTCCTGGTTATTTGCATGCCACAAAGCACTGGCTAAGTTTGCCAGACGTTTACCTTGAGCAATACATAAAGATTTTTCATCTTCGGTAAGTGTGACCGCATTATCTAGGGCCACATGGCTCACACCGTAAGGGCTACCACCACTTCGCGTGTGATGAAGCGCAGGCTCGCTGTAGGGCAGGCCGCACATCACCATGCCATGGTGAAATAGCGGAATCATCATAGACAGCAGCGTTGATTCTTGACCGCCATGCATGGAAGAGCTTGATGTAAATACACACGCAGGCTTATTAATTAACGATCCTTTTAACCATTGGCTGCTGGTGCTGTCTAAAAAATGCTTCACTGGTGCAGCCATGTTACCAAATCGCGTAGGGCTTCCTAGGGCAAGCGCGCTACACTGCTCGAGTTCTTGTAAGGTTACCGTGGGGGCTGCGTTAGGGTTTGCCTCTTTTAAACTAGCATCTGCATTTTCTTCGCCTGAGCCCTGATCACTTGAACTATTCGAGTTAATGTTTAGGCTTGCCACGCTGCGCACTATTACTTCAGGTCGTACAAATGATGCAGCGGTAGCCGGTGATGCAGAGATAGCATTGGCTTCCATGCTTGATAGTTCAGCCATTGCCCCATGTGCTATAGCATCGGCTAACCTTTTGGTACTGCCATGGCGGCTGTAATAAAGAATTAAAATAGGGCCCATTATACGATTTCCAGTACGGCCTCTGGCGGCCTTCCAATACGGGCTGTATTGTTGTTAATCACCACAGGGCGCTCAATTAACTTAGGGTGTTCTACCATAGCGGCGAAAAGCTGCTCATCGGTAATATCTGCACCACCTAATGCATTCGCTTTATAGGCTTCTTCTTTGGTACGCATCATGTCTCGCACATTTTCTATGTTAAGTTGCCCGAACAAGGTGTTAAGTTCATCGATACTCAGTGGCGTTTTTAAATATTCTACTACGGTAGGCGAGATACCTTTTTCTTCAAGTAGTGCTAAGGTTTGGCGGCTTTTAGAGCAGCGCGGGTTATGTAAAATAGTAACCGAAGACATAATGTCGCCTCATCGTTAAATCATTGCCAAATTTTGGCGCTGACTATTGCTTGTTTGAAGGTATTTTTCAAGGTGCTAAGGCCTTATTAGTGACAAAAGCGCAATAATATTGGTGTGTAGGCCCCATAAATGAAAGGTGATGCTAAGCAATTAACCCTGCTTGTGCAAACTAAGCGTTTAATATGGCGTAAATACCAAGGTAATCTCATTCCCAAATACATGAAAATACTTGCTATTACATACCCAGCAAGGCATGTTTGCACACCGTTGTTATCTATATTGTTGTTTATATTTATTATAAATAATAACGCTGCTCTTATGACAAAGAAGTATGGCAAAGAAGTACGGTAAAGAAATACGCAAAAAAGGTACGCTAAAAATGACGAACGCTGTGAAGCAAGGGCTGTTGATTATATTGGTGATGTTACTTTCGGCAACCGCTGGAGTATGGTTTTACAATTACCATCAAACCGACTTTGAAACCCTTCAGGGCGAAACATATAAATGGCGTGATTTAGAAGGTAATTGGGTGATCATTAATTACTTTGCACCCTGGTGTGCGCCGTGTTTAAGAGAAATGCCTGAGTTACATCATTTAAGCGAAAACCTACCGCCAAACACTTTGTTATTCGCGATTAATTACGACGTGCTACCGGAAGATGATTTACAGGCCATGGCAAACAAGTTTGATATTACGCTGAATTTGATTGTAGCCAATGAAGAAACCCAGCTTCCCATTACAAAGCCGCCGTATTTACCGGCGACTTATATTGTGGGCCCGAAAGGGCAGGTTCAAGCCGAGATTTTAGGTGAGGTAACCGCTGACATCTTAAAAGACAAAATTGCGGCGTTGCAGGCGCTATAAACGCTGTAACCGCTCTTCTTGATCTCTAAATTGCTTTATTCTTGCCCTAATGCGCTGCTTTTGAAGATGGTCGTCGTCTTTCGCAAAATTATAAGCATACTGTAATTCATCTACGGCGCGAGTATAAGCGCCATACAAGGCGTACACTTCTGCCTTACTTTGATGCATTTGCGAAAAGCGCTTCGCTTTTTGATACGCCTCTGACATCAACTGATGCGCAATTTGGTATTCATCGTTCACCAATAAAAAGTCTTTCAGTAAGCTAATAGCATCATCGTAACGACTTGCACTTATCATGGCATTCGCTTGGTTGAGTGCCAGTACTTGATTGCGCGGGCTATTCTCTACAAAAGGTGACAGCATTTCTACCGCCTTCAAAGGCTCGCCTTTAGCAATGTAAATATCTGTTGCGGCGTCTAGGTAAAACAGGTTGCCGCTATCTTTGGTTAACAATTCACCCATAATGATTTCTTGGGCTTTGTCGTATTCTTCGGTACGCATGTACGCCAATGCTAAGGCGTAAAGCGAAGCTTCTCTTACTCGATAAGCCTTTTTATCTACCTGTGCGGTGAAATACTCTACGGCGTAATCAGGTTCGAATGAATATCTGGCCATGATCCTAGCTTTAGCCAGTTCAAACTGTTTGCTTACAGGCACAAAGCGAGAAGGATAGTCGTCTGCTCGTGAACGGGCATCGGCAATACGAGACTCAGTTAATGGGTGCGTTAACAAGCGCGCTGGCGGACGAGAAACGTTTCGATATTCTTCTGCCATAATTGAAAAGAAGTCGGCAGCGCCATTGGCATCAAACCCGGCCCGAGACAACATAGCAATTCCGATGCGGTCAGCCTCTTGTTCATTTGAACGGGTGTAGTCAATTTGCATTTGTACAGAGGCCGCTTGGCCAGCCTGCATTGCTGCCATACCCGCTTGAGGGTTTGCCATGGCAATTAATACGCCACCAATAAGTGACGCAATGGCTAAGGGCGACGAACGTTGTTGTGCCTGCATGCTTCGAGCAATGTGCCTTTGTGTAACGTGAGAAATTTCGTGAGACAATACCGAGGCCAATTCACTTTCAGTATTTGCCCTTCGCATAAGGCCAGTATGAACACCTATATGCCCACCAAAGAACGCGAAGGCGTTAATCGCATCGTTGTTTACCCAGAAGAAACGAAAGGGGAACTTGGCATTTTCGGCATGAATAACTAAGCGGTTACCTAAATCTTGTAGATATTCATCTAAAACAGGATCGGCTATTAGCGGGCTTTGCCCACGCATTTGACGCATAACGGCATCGCCAACAATCATTTCTTTATCTAAAGAAATAGCGTCAGACGCCACTACACCAATTTCAGGCAGCGCATTTTTATTCGTATAACTCGCGTCTTGCGCAATACTCGATAGACTGGCTGTAATAAGGAAAGACAGCGCAAAGAGTTTTTGAGATAACCTTTTCTTCATGTACCTGTGATTTACTGAACAATACTGGAATACGTATTAGAGCATCAAAGTACCGTTTCAGTTTCAATTATTTATTGTGAATTTTATCATTCTGCCTAGATAAGTACGTTTATGCCAGTTTTAGTGTCACTCTGTCATTATCGTTAACCTTGGCAATTGACTCGTGTGTTGCTTGTTAAATCGTCTTACCAGATTGATTTAAATAGAAAGTGTATTGCCCGATGCTAAGTCTTTACACTATGATGCGTATCCTAATCTTAACATTTCTCAGGAAGCTTTTATGATCAGTGTGTTTGGTCGCTGGTACCGACGCAAATTTTCCGATCCTGATGCAGCCATGCTGCTTATTCTCATACTTATTACAACAACTGCACTGCTTTTGTGGGGCGAGCTTATCATGCCCGTTTTAGTGGCGGCCGTTGTGGCGTATTTACTTGATTGGCCGGTTACCCACCTTGTTAGATTTGGCGTAGGGCGCGCTATTGCCTGCGGCATCGTACTAATGGGGTTCATTACCCTTGTCATTTTCATGCTGATTGGGTTAGTGCCCATTGTCACTCGGCAAAGCATTAATCTTATTCAAGAAACCCCTTTAATATGGCAAAAAGCCCAAGATTGGATCTTAACCTTGCCAGAAAAATACCCTGACTACGTGCAGGTTTACCAAATTCATCAAATGATGGAAGGGCTAAACGACAAACTTGTTGGTGTGGGAGAGACCTTAATATCGGCTTCTTTCAGTAATATTGCCAATGTGGCTGCGTTGTTAGTTTATGCGGTACTTGTACCATTAATGGTGTTTTTCATGCTGAAAGACAAAATGTATTTCTTAGAAAGCATTTCTCAATTGTTACCTAGAGAGCGCCGTTTGATTACGCAAGTTGGCCATGAAATGAATTCACAGATTGCCAATTATATTCGCGGCAAAGTGATAGAAATCGTGATTGTTAGCTTAGTGTCGTGCGTAACCTTTGCCTTCATGGATTTGCGATACGCCATTTTGCTTGGTGTATTGGTAGGTATTTCTGTGCTAATTCCTTATATTGGCGCGGCGGTGGTTACCATTCCTGTTGCCATAGTTGCATTGTTTCAATGGGGTTTAACGCCTGATTTCTGGTATTTGTTTATTGCCTATTCGATTATTCAGGCATTAGATGGAAACTTATTGGTGCCTTTGCTTTTCTCTGAAGCAGTAAGTTTGCACCCACTGTACATCATTATTGCCGTGCTGGTATTTGGTGGCCTTTGGGGCTTCTGGGGCGTTTTCTTTGCTATACCGTTGGCAACATTGGTAAAAGCAGTAATAACAGCGTGGTCGAGTAACCCTGCCGGTTTACCGGTGGCTGAAAGCGAATAAGCTGTAAATATTTAACATCCAGTGAAATAAAAAAAGCGGTAGTGTGAACTACCGCTTTTTTTATTAGCTTTTTGTCAATGTTAAATCGATATAAAACCGCTAACGAAATACGTTTATAAAGAGTTACTTGTTATCTGCCAAGTAATCTAACACTACTGTGTGATGCTCTTTGGTTTTGAACTTATTGAAAACGTGTTCAATAACGCCGTTTTCGTCTACTAAAAAGCTCAAACGATGCTGCTTTATACCCCAAGCAACATGCACATTACGTTATTTTTCGGGTGTAAAATGAGTATTTTTGAAGTGTGCATTTTAGTTTTTGCACATTAAAGATGTTATTAAGGGAGACAATGCTACAAATCAAGCCAGAGAATAGCAGCTACTTCTTTTTAAGGGAGTTTATTAAGTTCGATTTTTCTTCATCACTAAGCTTCTCGATCAAGCAGCTAAGCTCTGCTGATAGTTCTGATTCACAGAAAAAGTAAGCCAGTGGAACTTCTAGTTCGTCGGCGATTTTTTTCAAAGTCTGGATGTCCGGCACGTGTCTGCCTTTCTCATAATGATTCATTCGGCTACTGGCGGAGCTTTCATCCAGGCCAATCCGTATACCGAGCTCTCTTTGAGAAATTCCTTGTGACACTCTCGCACTTTTAAGTCGAGAGGGAATCGGGTTAGTAGAAGCTTGCAAGTGGACTTCATAGTTGATACCAAAGATACTTAGATTCTCTAAGTTTAATCAAACACTGTATACTTAGGAATACTAAGTTTTACGTTGGAGATAATCTTGAATAGCAGATACCCCGACTCATTAAAAAAGTTAGCTTTAAAGAAAGTTCTTGAATTAGGGCTAAACGCATCTGATGTTGCCCTAGAACTGAAAATATCAAGAAGCACAATTTATAGTTGGTTGAGAGAGGAAAGACAAAGCAGAAGAGAGTCCAAAAATAAGTTTGTCTCTGGAAAGCTTGAAGAGTACATCCATGATGTTAGTGAGGAACGTAAAACTTTAATCAAGGCATTAGCAATATTAGCGCGAGAATTACCTAAATAGCTCGAACATAAAAGACCTAGTTCATAGACAAGCCCCCCGATCTTCATGATACAGACTTTTTACAGTGTGTGATTCATGGACATCATTTCAATATATTATGACTCTATGAACAAAGAAATTAAACAGCGTTTAAAGTGGATTGAGCTATACGAAGAGACCAATAATGCGGGCCTAGTTTGTCGTCGGTGTGGAATATCTAGGCCTACTCTCCGAAAATGGTATAAGCGATATAAGGAGAAAGGTCTAGACGGTCTACAGGAAGTTTCTAGACGCCCACACAACTCTCCAAACACTAAAATTGATAATCGGATTGAAGAGTGGATCCTTAGCCTGAGAAAAGATAGAAAGCTTGGTGCCAGAAGAATTCAAAACGAGCTTCTTCGCGAGCATAACTTTAATTTATCACTTGCTTCAATTCATAAAGTGCTGACCAAACATGAAGTAAAGCCAGTAGTTTTTCAGCGGAAGAAAAAAGACTTCATTCGTTACCAAAGACCTATTCCAGGTGACCGGGTTCAGATGGATACATGTAAAATCGCACCAGGAATTTATCAATATACTTCTGTTGATGATTGCTCTAGATATCGCGTTTTGGACGTCTTTAAGCGTAGAACAGCAGCCAATACTCTTGCCTTCATTGATAAGGTAATAGAAGAAATGCCATTTCCAATACAGCGAGTCCAAACTGATCGTGGCACGGAGTTTTTTGCTGAAAAAGTACAGCTAAAATTGATGGAGCATGGCATTAAGTTTCGCCCCAATAAGCCAGGCTCACCTCATTTAAATGGCAAAGTTGAAAGGTCACAAAGAACTGACAAAGAAGAGTTTTATTCAACCGTTAATTTGGATTTGGAAGAACTCAAAAATAAAACGTTGCCTGAGTGGCAGCATTACTACAATTGGCAACGCGCGCACGGCTCATTTAAAGGTAAAACACCAATGGATATTGTGTGTGAACGCCTTGAACAAACACCGCTTTGGGAAGACGTTCACGCTAACTACGAAACTGAAAAAGAACGCATTCAGCTATCGAATTATCAGCGTGATCTTCAACTCCGAAAAATGAAATGATGTCTATGAATCACACAGATAAAGAATTAATTGAAGCTGAAAGTCGTGTTTGTAATTGGTTTGGTCATCGGGGTGTTAAAATTTATTGACGCTCATGGTTTGCTGACACATGGAGTCAAGACCTACTTACCGAAAATGTAAAAATTGAAATGGGCCAAAATCTTTTCAGCCGTTATGACGAATAGTTTTTAATTTGCTTTACCTCCAGAGATGACTAAGGATTTAGTCATCTCTGGAGGTAAAAAGTATCTACAAACATTTCTAATGCAGCTTAAAGTTACTGTAGTTTCATTTTTTTAAGTAGTTTAAAACAACCTCATGATGATCTTTGGTTTTAAACTTATTAAATACATGCTCAATATTGCCGTTTTCATCAACTAGGAAAGATGTTCGTACCACGCCCATATTTTCACGGCCCATGAACTTTTTCAGTTGCCAAACACCATATGCCTCACAAACAGCATGATCTTCGTCTGCGAGTAGGGTGAAGTTCAGTTCCTGTTTGTTGGTGAAGTTTGTAAGCTTTTTCGGAGTGTCAGGGCTAATGCCGAGTATCACTACGTTTAACTCGTCAAGTTCTGATTTGGTGTCTCTTATAGCGCAAGCTTGAACAGTACAGCCAGGGGTAGAGGCTCTTGGGTAAAAGTAAACAAGAACTTTTTTGCCTTTGAAGTCGGTAAGAGAAACTGATTCATCACTCTGGTCTTGTAATGTAAATTCTGGTGCTTTTTGGCCTGCTTCAACCATTATTAAATCCTTCCTTCTTCCATCAATGAATGTAGTTTTCGTTAAAATAGCTTTTCGCCATTGTGTTGAGTAATAAAGCTTCTTTGGAGCGTAAGCTTTTAATTCCTATGATAACAAGTCACGCATAATATTTAACTGCTTTGTGAGTTCAGATGTCTTTTGGCGCTCTTGTTTTAACATATTTTCATAGTCGCCTCGGGCTTGAGTCATTCTCTGTAGATTTTGCTCAAGCTGCATTATCTTTTTCTCGTTGTCTAAGTTTTTGTTGAACCAGTAAACAAGCTCACGCTTGGCGTTATCGAGTTTACCTTCGAGAATAGTGACCGGATCAATCTGCTTCTTTTCGATAGACTGTTGCTGCTGTAGCGCTTTTCGTCTATTTTTTATTTCCTTGAGCTTAATTACAGGCCACTGCCTTCTGCTGATTGCGTTTCTATGCATCCCTGTCAGTTCTGACAACTGTGTGATTGTGGCTGGTAGGTTGGCGCTTGATCCTATCTTATCGATGGCGTCGGCTAAACGCTCCGTGTTTTCCTCAAAATCTCTTTGGTTTCTCTCATCAAAGTTATTCATCGTCTACACTATGCCCTAGTAATTCTAGTACTTGCTTAGCCTCGCTAATCACCTCTTGTATTTGCTCATAATTGTCTTGATAGGTTGGGTTGTTAAGATTTGCTCGATTAGTGTTGTAAATCTCTCGCCAATAGGGAGCATTAGCTTCACTTACAATGGCATTTGAACAACGGTTTGAATTACATCTGAGGGAGCCAATACAGGGAAGGTCTGTATTTGTGCTATCGGAACCGTAGCAATACCCTAATCCTACATTAATGACACCAAGGCCTTGGTCGGCCATTGCTTCAAAGATTTCATCTTTAGAATAACCGCTTGCCATATAGCCTTTGAAAGCACTGCGTAACCGCTCTTTGTGTTCAGCTGCTTTGCCTCCAAGGTAATTACCATCAGGATCTGCGGTCGCTTTAATCACTTCAATCTCAGACTGTTTCCTCAGCCTTTGTGCTGTTTGGCTCTCAACTAAACTGTCTGCAATTCCACCGTAGCCCATTGTGACATCACTTGTAGATCCTCGTGATAGAAATTTATCTACGGTATTGACCAGATGCTTAAGTTGAAATGAAATTAGTGGAAGGCCTGCTTCTAGCCTATATAGTTGATATGCGAGTGTATGGCGCATCATATAATTATTAAAGCCAAGGTCATCGTTAGGTAGAGCGTGTCTTATGAATATCTTTATTTGGTGGCATATCATAACCGAGTTCTGCGGTTTCTCTGTTTCTTCAGGTTTTTTAGTTTGAATAGAGCTAAATGCTAAACCTCTTTGCGTTATCGAACTTAAAATTCTGATCGCATTAATTGCATCTTCAATGATTGGGATAACAACCCACTTATCATCAAATAGCCCTTTAGAGAAACTATCCTTTCCTTTGAAAACATGCGAACGGAGAAGTTTTATTCCATTCTCCTCAATTAGACAGGTGTTTAAATCGATTACGGCCAACTCGGATGGGCGCATCCCCGTATATTGACCTATTAGATATTTAGCAGCACAGGTTACAAGCGCTAAGTGTTCATATGCACTAGACAATGAAAAGCTGCACCCTTGACGCTCATTTAGAAAGAACGTCATGTCTTTAAAGTTATATTTTCCCTTCGAATTACGCAGTTCATTGGGTATGCCATATTTTGAATCCACAAATTTTTCAGCATAACCTGCGTTAAGAAGGCGAAAGGCTCTGTATAGTTTAAAAGTGTGCTGTGTAAGTCCTATGTCTTTGCAATATTTTGAGGTATTAATCTGCGAATATCGACTTACATACGAGTCTGATACCTCTTCTTTCATTGTCATTAGAAAGTCATGCACTAGCAGTGAAGCAGCCCTTACAAGCTGATCAAAAGCCCAGTTTGGCAAGACCTGAGTCGAAAGTTGCTTTTTGTAACGGCTTTCCCATGTGAATTGATCTGAGTCGAAGGCAGGTACGCTTTTCCCAAAAATATGCTCGGATGTGTAAGGGTTTTGGATGTAAGAGAAAAATTGTCTCAGGTCATCGTTATAGGTACTTTTGTGGGCTTTGGCCGCTTCTCTATAATCATCAGCCTGTAATTGAGTAAGAGATAAGTATGTTTTTTCAATGTGTTCATGTCCCAGCTTAGTTTTTAGATGTCGAAAGAGAGTTTCTAGGAACCGCAGCCCTGACTTCATGTGTGCCAAAACTGTATTTACTGCAAGTTTGTTAGTTGTCTTTTTTTTGGCTTTTTTTCTATTGTTTATAAAAACTTCTGGAGTAAGTAATACGGCTAGTAAAATACACTTTATTTCAATAGTAAGCTCTGTTGGAACGTTTTTATATTTGGCGAAGTTAATCCTGAGCTTACTTCCTCTGATACTGGGGGAGACATTAGGGTTTTCTATGTTGAAACCCCATTCAGTGTCAGAAAACAGTGAAGTCTCTGAGGCTGGTAGGTTGAGTAATTCATTTAGGTACAGTGCGTTATCTTTGTTTACAGCTCTATTGTAGTCAGCACTTAAAATATTTGATTTGTATCTTTTTAGCTGAGCAATCGTACTTAAAATGCTGAGGTATTTTGGTTGTCTCTCCATTTTTTTCCTTAAACCAGCTCTGTTGTTTCGATATATAACGACAGCTTTTCGGCTTCATCCAGTTCCTGGGGGCTGAATTCCGAATACTGTATGTCTAAAATTGGGTTTAGTAACGCGAGGTTGCTTTTTATTACATCGCCAAAGGGAGTATCTAGGATCCTACTATTTTGGATTTTTGTTAAGTAGTCGCGCTTCATAGCAAAAAGTTTGGGCAAATCTGTCTGCGTTATGATCACATTTGGGCAGCTTAGACACATATTATAAGTGCTACACGGTTTACCAGGTGTATAGTTGGAAAGACTTCTAACTGACTCTGGTGGGTCAAAAATGTTTTTACATGTAGCTAGAGGAGTTGATATTGGAATCGAATCTTCTTTATGCTTCTGGCTCACTCTCTTTTTAGGCTTATAGTGTACTGAAGTCTGAGCATTACGATGTATCTCTAAAAGCTTTTCTTTGATTTTTTCTCTGGCAGTTCTTCCGAAGTCATGTACATCTAAGTAACGCATAGTCGTATATAAACTCTTATGACCCATTAACAACTGAATTTCCCTGATAGATACTCCTTGCTCTATGAGGTCACTAACAAAAGTTGGCCTAAACCTTGTTGTTTCTAAGATTTTTACACCAGTAGATTGGTCAAAGAGTAAATGTTTTTCAGAGAAGATTTTTACAGCTTTAGTTACATGATGCGCACAAGGAAGGCTTTTTACTAGTCCGTTATGGGTTTCGAATAGCCACAATTTGTTTTTATGTTCTTGAGGTGCCTTATCTCTTAGCTGAGACGTTAATCTCAGTACATTATCGAAAATGGTTTTTACCTGATTTCCCTGACTGTTAGTTAGCCACTGGAGGTTTGCCTTAAAGATATCTAAATGATACAGCTTTTGCCCATCAGAGCGGTCTTTCCAATATCGTAAACACGGTTTACCTGTTGCAGGGTGTTTATCAACCAGATCGTCAATCTCAAGAGCATTAATTGATTCAACATTCATACCCGTTACTTGAAGTAGTTTCAGTAGAAAGGGAAGCAAATGATTCATGGTAACTTTGCACAGTACTCCCCAGGATTCATAAATATCTTGGTAATAAACGCCATGACTACTAATGATTTTGTAGAAAATATTACCAGCGGACGTTTTTCGAAAATCATAAGAGCTTGTAATGGGTTTACAGTCCAATTTATTCTCAAAAATCCAACGAGCATCGTCCAATGTGAGAATCTCATTATCTCTTTTTTTAAGTCTCGCCTTGTCATCGATAACGGCTCTACCTTTACCTGTTTTTTGATAAGGTTTAATTAGCTTTAAGACTTTGCTGATATCTTTGTCTATTGCGTTTCCGATCCGCTTCCTGTCGATTTCGCTGTAAGGCTTGTAGCGCTCCGTTACCCTTGTGTGATAGCAAAATGCGCTAGGCAAATAGAACCTTTCAAAATTGGGAGTTTCAATTTCGATAGCTTTGTTCAAAATATTTTTATATGTGCTTTGCAAGACGTTTGCATAACGATTATGTAACTTTTCGCATAACATACAGCGCTTCAAATAAGCATGAAATTCGTTCAATGAGAATTCGTTTAATTCTTGGCTGAGGTAAATTGGTTCGTTATCAAACTTTTCTTCCATCAATGCTGACACATGCTTAAAAGTTGACTTAACGTCGGCTCTATGAGATTCGCTGGTTTTGGTTTTATAGACTGAGGTGAATAAGTGCATTAGTTGCAGATGCGGTGACTTTTCTGTGGGCTGTGCCAGTTCACTAAAACTGCTTAACTGAATTGATAACAACTTCTCCCATTCGTTCATACAGCGTGATGCAATATTCATTTTTTGTCCTTGATAGATATTTTTAATTGTGTCCTTTCTACTAACCGCTCCATTCGCTCTGCTTTTGTTATCAACTCACCGTCGCTATCTGTTATTGTTTTATATAACTCCAGCGGTATTTTTGTATAAACTTCTGTACTACTCAGGAATGCGTGACCAAGTGACTTTTGCACTACAGCAAGCCTGTCCACATAGCTTTTACCTATATCGGATGATTGAAGTAAGTCGTATGCGAAACCGTGTCGAAGTTTATGAGGAGACATCTGCTTAGATATTAACTCTCTGTTTATAGCTCTTTCCGAAACTCTTTTAAGTAGCTTAGATAAGCACTTAGGTGTAATAGATCCCCCTTGGGCGTTAAAAAAGGCAGGGGTTTCATGGGAAGATGGGTATTTTCTTGCGTACTTTTTATATAGTGGCGATGAATGATATCTACTTATTCTGCCTAGTGTGGCTCGGCTTAATAATGTCATTCGTTGCTTCTTACTGTTATGGCGACCTTTCACGCCTTCTATAGAAAGAGGTGCATAAGGGGATATGGTAGGTTTATCAGAGTTTCTGGATATAAGCTTTTGGCTGTTAAACTCCCAAGCATTTGTAATGTCTTGCCTAGTTACATTTTGTAATTCAGATCTCCGGATTCCCGAATCAAAAATAAACTGAAGTATCAACCTTTCCCTTTCAGAGTTGCTTTGCATCATCAATGTTGTGAGCTCATCAATTGAACAAGAAATTACAAGTTTTTGCTTTACCGGCCCACTAATTAAACCACCGGAATACGGGCTTTTCTCGATATATGCATCTCGAAGTTCCTGGTTTTGATAAAGAAACTTGTGAATGAATGCTTGAAGAGTTGCATCTCTATTTCGGATCGTAGCTGAAGTCAGGTTATGGATGTTTTTTAGTTCTGCTAGGTACTCTTCGATAACATGCTTCGAAACAGTCAGGTAGGCGTCATCAAGTAATGTACCTTCAAATTCTGGTCTCTTTTTCAAGTAAGCCAAAAAATAGATTAGATTCTTAGCGTAAGTTTTAGCAGTGTGGGGGCTTATTTTATTGTTTCTTAAGTTGTGGGAGAGAAATTCGGAAATTAAAGGCAGTACTCTTAGCTCTTCATCAAAAGCCGCAACGCCAGTATGTGAATCGGATCTAGATAACCAAATACCATCATCTTCATTCAATAAAGATTTAGATAAATCAATAGGCTCTTTGTTTGATACAAAAGAACTGAACTCTTCCATAAAAACGTACGTTACCCATTAGGACTGTGCAGTTTTTAAGCGTAGTAGTAAATTGTGATTTTAGAAAAGGAAAAGAGGAGGTTTTTAGAGCGTAATGTGCAGAATATTAATGGGGGTATAAATGAATACCGTCATACTCTTTACCCATGAACTTTTTCAAGCCCCATACGCCAAAAGCATCTGCTACCGCGTGGTCTTCATCTGACAACAAGGTAAAGTTTAGGCTTTCCTTTTCAGCAAATTTTGGCAAGCGTTTAACCGCATCAGGGCTAATACCCATCACTTCTACGTTCAAGCCGTCTAGGGCATCTTTGCTGTCACGCAAGCCTTGCGCTTGCACGGTGCAACCTGGTGTCATCGCCTTAGGGTAAAAGTACACCAGTACTTTTTTACCTAGGTAATCTGATAACGTAATGGTTTCATCATTTTGGTTTTGAAGTGAAAACTGTGGTGCTTTATCACCAGCTTGAAGCGTGTTCATTAGATTCCTTAATATGTTTGTCTACAACTTTACCGGTTACATTGAGCTCTTCAAACAACGCGGTTAGTTCTGATTCTAGAGCAGCAAAATCTTCTGAGGCGGGCATGTTCACAACAAACTTGCATCGCATACATTCGTTTTCACACTCAGCCGCTTTGTAAGTGGCTTGTCTAAACGCACTGATTGACGCGTTACGTTTTGCGAAAAAGCCTGTTACTGCCTCAATAAGGCCAGCCGTATCTTCGCCGCTGAACTCAACGTGAAATAAGTGATCGAGATTTTGCTTTTCGTGGTGACTGGTACGTTTCATCATGGAAAGCAGATCTAGGCGCTGACAAAGGGGAGGCACACTACACTCAGCGCGGGTAATGGCTGACTGTGAGCCTTCTAAAATCATAGTAAGTGAAAACTCTTGACCATAAATTGCTTGCCGACTGTCTAAAATATTGCATTGCGCTGCAGAAACTGTGGTCGCAATTTCACTTAATATACCCGTTTTATCAGAACCTAAAATGGTAACAATCAGTTGGTGTTGAGACATTAAAACCTACATCACAAGAAACGTATTGTGTGATGGTAGCATAGAGTTTTTTTTTAGTACCAGCGGCTTTTTGTAGTATTGATGCAGATTATTGTCAAATTCTTGTCATTTAGACGTGAGATAGCTTGTGTTTAGCTACCGACATATTTACCATGTGCGCTCATATTTTGCGGAGAGATTATGTTTACTGGTAGTTACGTAGCACTCGTCACGCCGATGTTTGAAAACGGCGACATCGATTATAAGTCACTTGAGAAGCTAGTGCGCTTTCATGTTGAACAAGGCACACATGGTATTGTGTCTGTTGGCACCACTGGCGAGTCGGCCACCTTACCGTTTGATGAACACGTAAATGTAGTTAAAGAGACCGTTGCTATGGTGTCTGGCGCTATTCCTGTTATTGCAGGTAGTGGTGCAAACTCAACTGCCGAAGCGATTTTCTTAACTAAGCAATTGGGCGCGGCTGGTATCGACGGCTTCTTAAGCGTAGTGCCTTACTACAACAAGCCTCAACAAGCAGGCATGGTGGCACACTTCAACGCCATTGCTGATGCCAGCGATTTACCTGTGTTGTTATACAATGTACCGGGTAGAACCGTTGCCGACATGCTGCCGGAAACCGTGGCCGAACTTTCATCTCACAAAAATATTGTTGGATTAAAAGACGCAACAGGCGATATTTCTCGCCTTAAAGCAACGCAAGCACTGGTACCTTCAGACTTCGTTTTACTAAGCGGCGATGACGGCACAAGTTGTGAATTTATGTGTGAAGGCGGTCATGGTGTTATTTCTGTGACAGCAAACGTGGTACCTAAGGCCATTGCACAAATGTGCGAAGCCGCTTTAGCAAAAGATTTTGATAAATGTCGCACTATAGATGAAAGCATCGAATTGCTTCACAGCGCGCTATTTATCGAGCCTAATCCAGTTATTCCAAAGTGGGCTTTATACAAAATGGGCATGATGGAAAGTGCACAAATGCGATTACCTATGGTTTTACCGGAACTTGTAAGCCAAAAACATATCGAAGAACTATTACAAAAATACGCATTGATTTCGGGTTAATAAGGAACACAGATGAATAGAACGCTGGCTATAGTGAGTTCGATGGTAGTAATCGCACTTGCAGGTTGTTCAAGCCAAACAGATAGAAAGACGGCTTCAGGAACGTACAAGTACTTAGAAACAAAAGAACAAACCCCAGTACGTGTTCCTGACGACTTAGATGCGCCAACTTTTTCTAGAGAGTTTGCAGTACCTGAATTAGACGAAAGCGTAGATGAAAGTCTTGTTGGGAAGAAATTGCTTGTGCAATCTCCTGCATTGGTATTGCCGCTAGTAACCGGTTCTCACGTTGAAGAAGGTAAAAGCACAGCAACAATTTGGTTCGACCAAGTTGATGATAGCCAGCCGTTAAGCCAAGCAATTTGGAATTCTTTGTTAAGCTTCCTAGACGAGCAAGGCATTGGCGTAGATTTCTTCGATCCTGAACAGCAAGTTTTAAACACTGACTGGATGATCATTAAAAAAGAAGTGGACAGCCCTTGGTACAGCTGGACCAGTACTGAAAGTGAAGTGGGTCGCCGCTTTGAATTCGTTCTAGACGTAAAACCTCACGGTAGAACCGCAGCCCTTTCTGTTGATTTAAAAGACTACATGGCCACCACAGGTGACGATGTTGTTGCAGAAATTTCAAGCATGCAAGAGCGCCGTGAAGAAGTAGACGTACTTAACCAAGTGATTGGTCATTACGAATACCAAATTCAGTTACAAGAAACTCGCCGAATTGCACGTATTCGCCAAGGCCTAAATACCGAAATGGGCTTTAACGATGACGGCAACCCCGCATTTATGGTAGATGCACAATACGACGTGGTATGGCCACGTATGTTGTTGGTATTGCGTAAACTTGGTTTCGACGTTAAAGACTTAGACAAATCAAACGGCTTACTGTTTGTTACCTATAATGGTAGTGACACGGGTTGGTGGGGCGGCTTGTTCTCCAGCGACAACGAGTTACTTGAAAAAGGTGACTACCGTTTGAAAGTTTCACGTGCCGGTGAGAAACGCAGTTCAGTGACTTTCATGAATAATGAAAGCGAACCTTTTGAAGCCAATCAGGTTTCAGACCTTTACGGCGCATTTGCCGAGGTCATGTCAGAAGATAACCTTGATATATAATTGAGACTGAGAATGGAAAAACGTGACGAGCTTTACCGCGGTAAAGCAAAAACTGTGTATTTTACCGATGACAGCGATAAGTTAATTCTGCATTTCAGAAACGACACATCAGCTTTCGATGGTGAAAAAATTGAACAGCTAGACCGTAAAGGCGAAGTGAATAATAAGTTTAACCATTTTATTATGACTAAACTTGAAGAAGCGGGTATTGCTACGCAAGTAGAAGCCTTGCTTTCTGACACTGAATCTTTAGTTAAAAAGCTAGACATGATCCCAGTGGAATGTGTTGTTCGTAACCTAGCGGCTGGCTCTTTGGTTCGTCGTCTTGGTGTAGAAGAAGGGCAAACGTTGGCACCGCCTGTGTTTGAATTCTTCCTTAAAAACGACGCACTGCACGACCCTATGATTAACGATTATCATATTGTGTCATTTGGTTGGGCGACTGAAGCGCAAATTGCTGAAATGAAGTCGTTAACGTTTAAAGTAAATGCCGTACTTAAATCGCTGTTTGATGAAGCAGGCATGTTGCTAGTAGATTACAAACTTGAATTCGGTGTTGATCCTGATGGCAACATTGTTTTAGGTGATGAATTTACCCCTGACGGTTGTCGCTTGTGGGACAAAGAAACCCGTAAGAAGATGGATAAAGACCGTTTCAGACAAGGCCTAGGCTCAGTAGTTGAAACTTACATTGAAGTTGCAGAACGCTTAGGTGTTTCACTGTAACTTACATAGTAATGTAAAGATTGAACGAAAAAAGGACCCATTGCGGTCCTTTTCTTTTGCCTGTAAAAAGGTAAATTAAACAACACGTTGATTAACAGAGCTTTGATTAACATAGCTTTGATTAAACAATGCTTTATTTAAAATAGCCTTGTTCAAAAAGCGCTTTGTGCATTTTATATAATGCTAAATGCACAACTAAACGCTATAAAATTATCATCATTATAAAAAGGGCTTTTATGTATACGCTGCTGGAGAAAACGAATGGGTAACCCGTACGGATTAGTGTGTATTGCCATGCTGGCGTTTGCGGCCAATTCGTTATTATGCCGAATGGCATTGGCTAATACCGATATCGACCCCGGCCTTTTCACCACAATACGCTTAGCCAGTGGCGCATTATGCTTAGCCCTTTTAGTGGCATTTACTGCCCGCCGTTCATCAAAAAACACCAGCCCAATAGCAGCCATTAAACAACAAGCATCAATAGCAGGGGCGTTAAGCCTATTTATTTACGCTATTGCATTTTCTTATGCGTATATCTCTATGTCGACAGGCACAGGCGCGTTGTTATTGTTTGGCGCAGTGCAGCTCACTATGATTTCAGTAGGCTTATTAAAAGGCGAACGCTTTGCTACATTTCAGTGGCTAGGGTTTTTACTGGCTTTTGCAGGCTTAGTTATCTTGCTGCTTCCAGGGGCTAGTGCGCCACCATTGTTTTCAGCCTTATTAATGATAAGCGCTGGTATTGCATGGGGTTTTTATTCCTTACTAGGTAAAAAGAGTAATGCGCCCTTATTGCTCACGGCGGGTAACTTTTTATATGCCACACTACTTACCCTGCCTTTGATTGTTTGGTTATGGGTAACCGATACTTGGCAATGGAGCAACGATGGGGTGTTATTTGCGCTGGCATCTGGAATAGTGGCATCTGGTTGTGGCTATGCCATTTGGTACAAGGCATTACCTTTAATTCAATCGACAACGGCTGCCACGGTTCAGTTAAGCGTACCGGTAATTGCCACGCTGATGGGCTGGGCATTTCTTGCTGAAGCCATTAGCGTGCAAATTATGGTAGCCTCTTTAATGACATTAGGCGGTATTTGGTTGGTTATTAAAATGCGCAAAGCTTAATCTAATAAAGCTTGGCCTATAATAAGCCGCAACGCTAATATGAGCGGCAGCTCAGACTAAATACCGCAGCTTCGACCATTACTATAAGGGATTAACGTGGGCTTATTGACTAACATTCGCCGAGCACTAATTGCTTCTAAATTTCAGCGTAAAGACTTAAAAATTATTGAGGCTATCCCAGGCGAAAGGTTTGCCACCATTGTTTTTGACTTTAAAGATAAAGGCTGGGAATTAACTGACGCTAGAGGCGACCTTGATGTAAGCCGTGACAATTGGCAGGGCAAGCTTCGAAAAGGCACCAGCACGCTTACTTGCACATGGAGTAAGGATGACCAAGGCGAGATAGTGGGCTTAACCCGCATTGTTGAGGGCATAGCGAAAGACTACAACTTAAAAGTGCAATCTACGCCTAGTCGATAACCTAAGTCGTTAACCTTAGTCTAGGCTTACAACACATAAAAAAATGACGTAAATAAGCATAAGGGAAAAAGCTTATCTACGTCATTTATCAACTGATGGAGCTGTAACGTCTTAGCGGTTGTGTGAATAACACGCTATTACCATTTTCCATTGCAGCCATCTATGCTAGCTTTTTACTACAAAGCTTTTAACTATAAAGCCTAGAAGCGGTAAGACGCCGACACTCTAAAGCGGCGCGGTGCACCTGGCTCAACCCATACATCGGCAAAAGAGTTGGTGTAGTGCTCTTTATCGAAAAGATTGTCTACTTCTGCACGTACCA
The DNA here is from genome assembly GCF_902506055.1 of Alteromonas sp. 38. Classification (NCBI taxonomy): domain Bacteria; kingdom Pseudomonadati; phylum Pseudomonadota; class Gammaproteobacteria; order Alteromonadales; family Alteromonadaceae; genus Alteromonas; species Alteromonas sp. 38. The sequence goes on along the minus strand of NZ_LR733300.1, from coordinate 2,017,035 downwards.
CTAAGTTTTCAACCGGTTCAATTTGCGCAAATGCGCGCACGGTAGTGTAACTAGGTAAATAGAAGTCTGTTGCTGTTTGGCCTAAACGCTCATCAACGTACAACAAACCAGTGCCTAAGCGCACCGGCATATCTGAAACCGTAAGGCTTTTGCCTACTTGAACGCTTAGTTGATTTTCAGGCACGTTAATTAGCGGATCGCCCGCTTCAATAGCGGCCACAAAGTTAGCGTCAGCCGCATCGTTGGTACTTTCTGCATCGATATACGCATAAGATACCCACAAGCTAATGCCGTTGCTAAATTCAGCGTTTACATCTAGTTCAACACCACGACTACGCGCTTCCCCGCCAGGGGTTAAAAAGAAACCGTCAGACGCTTCATCGCTGCTATCGAACACTAAAATATTGCTTTGATCGATATTAAAGATAGACAGGGTGATGTCGCCGCGTACATCATCAAAGAACGACGTTAGGTCGGTTTTAACACCCACTTCGGTAGACTCAGATTGGTTTGGTTCAAACGGATTCCCTGCGTAATCAGAACCCGTAAGTTGGCGAAAGCCTTCACCGTAGGTGGCGTAAAAACTAATGCTGTCATCAAGTAAATACACCGCACCTAACTGAGGTGAAAATTGAGTATCATCTTGCGAGGTAATAGCTACCGGATCACTTAAGCGGTTTTGAATTTCTTGTTCAAATTTGTCAATTCGACCACCAAAGCGCACTTGAAACTTATCGGTAATGTTCACTTGGTCTTGAATGTACATACCCCATGCTTCTTGGGTTTCTAGGCGGTTTAGGTTGTCTGACAATTCAACATCAGCCACAGGCGAGTAATCTGGGTTAAGAATATCTACCACAAGATATTGGCTTAAATCTAAATCGTTAATGTCTGTGTCGCCAGAAAAATAAGATGGGCGGTAACGCAAGATAACCTGATCGTTTTCAAACTTATCGTAATCACCACCAATAATAACGCGATGGCTAATTGAACCCGTATCAAACTCACCGGCAATTTCGCCGCGCAGTACTACATAATCGGTTTCAAAGTCGCGGTAGCGTTTAAAGCGTGAAAGCAAGGTTTGATCTGGGTCGATAAACAAGGTTTGACGCCCTGCAAAGTTGGTTTCTAGTGCATTACCTTCAAAGGCAGTGTCACGTAAGCCTGCGCCGATAAGTAGGTTCCAGTCATCGTTGAGTTCATGAGAAATCTCAAGCTGGTGACCAACCACGTCGGTAGTAATCCTATCGCCAGATGGGTCGCCCACGAAGGTTTCAATAGGCTGAATTCCTAACTTACCATCCACCGCAATAACACCACGGTCGAAAGGGATTTTTTGTTTGGTATACTCAAGCTCGTAGGTAATACGGGTATCTTCAGAAAATTCCCAGGTAACAGAAGGGTAAAAGCCTAACTTTTCGGTTTCTACCGTATCTCTGAAGCTTTCAGCGTCTTCGTAAAAGCCCACTAGGCGAACGCCAATGTCTTCTTTTGCGCCCGCTACCGTTTGCACGTCAGCTTCAATGCGCATCTGATCCCAACTACCATAAGTGGCTTTTACTTCGCCACCTGAAACAAATTGTGGGCGCTTAGTGACTAAGTTAACTGCACCGCCAGGTTCACCACGACCAAACAATGCCGCTTTAGGGCCTTTTAATACTTCCACATGGTCGATACCCGCCAAATCACGAGGGCCACCAAAGCCACGGCCAGCATTAAACCCATTTACCAAGAAGCCACTTGGTAGGTTTTCATCACCAGAAAAACCACGAATGGCAAAACTATTCCACAACCCACCAAAGTTATTCTGCCTAGCTACCGAAGCAGAAAGATCTAATGCATCATTTAGGTTAATAGCACCTGCATCACCAATTAAGCCTAAGTCGATATCTTGCGCGGCGGCAGGCACTTCTTTGTATTCAAACGCACCTTGATAAGCGCGGTGCATGCCGTGTACCGTAATTTTCTCGACCTTTGCTTCTTCGTTTTTTTGAGACGCGCCTTGGGCATTTGGTTGACCGTCATTTGTTTGAGCAAAAGCAGGGGCATTGAAAAATGCGGCAATACTGATGGCGAGTGTAGATTTCACCCAGTTATTTTTCATTGGTGTTTTCCTGTGTGTTCATTTTTTGTTGTAGTAACTTGTGAAGTTGTAGTGAATTGTGGAAGCTGCTTAAGGCTGGCTTCTGTAAACTCAGGCGCAGCAAAAAGTTGTTGGTAATAAAACTCGCGCAACGATGCGTGAAACGCGCGCACCTTATTTTCATAATCAATCATAGATTGCACGTTGGTGTTAGCGGTGTTCGATAGCAAACGCTGTGTTAGCAACGAAGGCGATAACAAAGACACATAACCTGCCAGTTGGTTTTTTCTAAGGGTGGCTTGTTGATAAGCGTTAGAAAGTTCGCTTGCCCGTTCATCGCCAACTTGTTGAAAAGCGTAATACCATTTCCAGTTAAACGAACCATCACGTTCAGGATCGTACGCCGTGTAATTAGCCCATTGTGGGTGAGTTTCAATAAACTTTTCCCACGTGGCTTCTACCGGCTTATCCCACGCACCGTTTACCGCTTCACGTTGTGTAAGCACAATATCGCCACCTTCTGGTGTATCGACAACCGCATTAATAACGGTATGACCGGTAACAGGCACTATTACGGTGGTAATAAGCCATACACCCAACATTAACGAGGCAAGGTGGGTGGCACTGTATTTAGCAAAACGTTGCGCCGCGCCAATGGCCAATACAATGGCAGACCACACGCTTATAGTACCCAGTACAATAACGCAGGCTAGCAATATAGAACGTAGCGATGCGCCATTTACAATGGCAAAGGCAATAAAAGGAATAAGTGTAACTAAGGCTAACGGCACCAGAGTAACTAGCGTACGCGAGGTCCATACCGCATGGCTATTTCGCGCCGTTACATTAAGTAAATCGAAACGTCTGGCTTCACGCTCTTTTGCTTTTAAGTCGTACAGCAGCAAGATAATAAATAGCGGTAATAACACGCTTACCACAAAGGCAAAATCGAAACGCCCTAAAAAGGCTAGTTCTGGGTTGTCGGTGTCGCTTTCATATATTTGCCCTTCAAGGGCTAACATACGTATACGATGCTTCCACGGAAACACATCACGCTCACCCACAACAGCAAAGGCGAGGGGCGAAGGCGGCGCATAGGTTAGGTGAAAGGCGTAATACGCCACCATGCCATAGCTATTTTGATGGGAAAGCACCGCTTCACGCTCTACAGTGTCTTTTTCTAATAAGCGTTCAATAGTAGCTTGTTGCGCCTTCATTTCAGCATGACCCGACCACAAGGCTACCGTGCTTAATAGAAATACCACCAACAAGGTTAATTTAAATTGGCGGTGGGCAAACACAAACCCCGCTTCGCGCTTAATATCGTTAAACCGCATCATGGGTTTAGCCTCCTTACTGCAAGATTAAGAAGTAGTACAGCAACACCCACCCAAAGAAGAAGTTGTAAACAGTACATGGCAGCACTGCTTAAGCGCGCTGTGGGGGCTTCGGGCTGGAAACTAAATTCAGACAATACTGCCCAGTTACTGGCCTCTACTACCGCTTTGTCTGCGGCTTCTTCGCTATCGTTGCGGCTCATATCCAGTTTGTAATCTAGCTTTTCTACGTGCACTTTGTTTAAGCCTTGTACAAACTGCATACGTAGCATTTCGGCTTCACGCAAAAAACGGTGGTGAGTTTCAATACTGGTGCCCGCAAGCAGGGTAGAGAACGAACGCAGTGCCACGGTAGGGGAAAGCCAGCCAAACTGCCTTGCAATACGCGCTTGGGCTAGTTCTTCTTGCATGCGGCTTTCAGCAAATTCATTAATGACAACCGCTTGGCGCTGCTCTGAATATTGCGCCACTATGCCTCGAAAGTTCACAGGAAGGTCGTCTACCGAATCGACATTGTATTTCTCGAGAAGGTCTTGTTTAAGAGCCACAAAAGCCGGATCGTTAACATCGTGACCATCGCCTAAGCTACGAAGTTTTTCTTCTACTTTAAAGTCGGCTTCTAACTTACCAATAGAGGGCTCTATACTGGTCGCCACACTGCTGCCCATTCTAGGTAGCAATATGCAAGCGCTCATCCATATAACGATAAGCACGGTAAAGCTGGCACTGCTTTTTTCAAATAACGTAGAGCACGCGGTAACCACCACAGCCCATAACAAGAAATAAAGCATGTAACCCAAACAAAAAAGCGTTACCACTAAGGCGCTTTCATTGGAAAAGGCGACATACACGCAGGCCAATAACAAGGGCAGTAAAAAAACACCGCTAGCCAGCATTAATGCCACCAGTTTTCCAAGCACCAACTGCCAACGGCTAGCGCCTTGGGTAAGTAATAAAGTTAGTGTGCCGGCTTCACGTTCCCGTGAAACGCTGCCGTAGCCAATTAAAATAATAAACAATGGTGCTAACACCAACGCCAAAAAGCTTGGCGTTAAGCTACTAAAGCGGGTTAGCCCTGCAGACTGACGCTGCTCGGCAAACATTGCACTGTTTTGCCTGTGGCCTTCCAAGAAAATAGCGTTACCTGTATACGTGTCTACACCCGGTTCTATTACGCTAAGCGGGGTAGGCGTACGAAACACATAATGCCCGTAATGCACCATGCGGTGCGGATGTTTGTCGGGCTGCGATAAAAAGCGTTCTTCAGCTTCATGTTGAAGGTGTTCTCTGGCGTGCGCTGCCTCTTCAATATGAAAGCTATTTACCACAAGTGCAGCTAGGGTGAGTACACTGCCTAAAATTAACACCGTGGTAGCAACTTTGGTTCGCAGCCAATAACGCCACTGTTCGGCGCAAATTGTTTTTATTGTATTGTTCATATTCATTTGCGCCCTGCAAAAGCAGCGTGAACGGCTTCGGTATCGATAGGCGTATCACCCACGCGTTCAAACGACCCCGTAAGCTTGCCGTTACTTAGTAACACAATGCGGTGCGCAACCTGACAAGCCCCATATACATCGTGGGTTACCATGAATATGGTTGCACCATTGTTTGCTAATTCAGACACTAGCGAGTTAAATTCATCAATAGCAGCAGGGTCGAGGCCAGAGGTAGGTTCGTCTAAAAACAGCACTGGGGCATTACGAAGAATGGCTAATGCAATGGCGGTTTTCTGCCTCATTCCTTTTGAGTAATTCGATAAGGTGTTGTGCCACGCATTTTCTTGAAGGGCTACTTTTTTAAGGGCTTCATGAATAGCATCGTCCGTTTTTTCGACACCCGCAACCGACAAAAAGTAGCGAATGTTTTCATACCCTGAAAGGTGACCATAAAGCGTAACCGACTCCGGTAAATAAGCCACCGACTTTTGCACTTCGTTGGTATTGTCTGCTACCGACATGCCTATAACAGATGCTGTGCCAGCGCTAGGTTTCATTAACCCTAAAAAGGTTTTAAGCGTAGTAGATTTGCCTGCGCCATTACCCCCTAACAGGGCAAACACCTCACCTTTGCCTACTTCAAAATTAAGGTTATCAAGAATAGTACGTTGGCCTATACGTACCGATAATTCACTAGCACTAATTACAGATTTTGATGTCATTGATTTACGGTATAAAGTCGAAAGTTGGTGATATGTTATATTGTAACAATTGTGATGTGAAATACTTTTTGCTTTTTTCGTTTATATAGCTGTTAAGCGGTTGGGAATTGACTACTTGTTGGTGCTTAGACGGCTAGTTATTGGTGCGTAGCTGGGTAGTAAGTAAAGAGTCGATGGCTAATAAGTAAAGAGTAGAGGCTAGTAAATAGCCATTCTTATGGCGCTATATCATTGAACAAAATAGGCATTTCATAGACGTGAACATGACTTACTATTATCTTGTTGTTATTCAGCGTTTAAGAGTATGTTGTAGTGTATATTTTGTATGGTTCTGAAGTGTCTTTGTATACGGGTAAAATTCGTGCTTACCTTAACTATAAGCAACTGCCTTTTACCGAAGTGCTGTCTACCGTATCGGTATACAAAAAAATTATTCGCCCGAAAACCGGTGTTACCTTTATTCCGGTGGTAAAAACCCCTTCAGATGAATATTTACAAGATACCGCCCGCATTATTGATTACTTTGAAGCACAGGCTCGGGCTAATACACAGGCAGATACCAACACCAATAATCTATCAGTAGTACCCAACACACCGGCACAGCACCTTGTAAGCGAACTATTCGCCCTATGGGGAGACGAATGGCTGGTTATTCCCGCTATGCACTACCGCTGGAACAAAGATAACTTCCCTTTTATATATGAGGAGTTCGGGCAAGTAGTTACCCCTAAAGCACCAAAATTTGTTAGAGCGTATTTTGGAAAGAAACTAGCCAAAAAGTTTCAAGGGTTTGTGCCACTGTTAGGCATTACCGAGAAAAGCATTCCACATATTGAAGACTGGTACGAAAACACCGTTCTGCATTACTTAAACGAACATTTCGCCACCCATAAATATTTGCTGGGCAATAAACCCTGCACTGGTGACTTTGGTTTATTAGGCCCATTGTATGCTCATTTATACCGCGACCCTGCACCAAAACAATTGATGGATAAGCTAGCACCCAATGTAGCCGCCTGGGTAAAGCGAATGAATAACCCAAGCGCTGAAAAGCATACAAGTGCCGCTGCCAGCAACGACATAAATACCCCTGACTTTTTAGAAAACGACGAAGTACCTGCAACCTTATTGCCCCTATTAAAGAATATGTTTGCCCAGCAATGGCCGGTGTTGAAAAACACTTCAGAAGCGTTAGTTGATTGGCGAGAAAAGAATGCGAGTAATGAAAATACTTCGCGCTTTATTCCAAGAACAATAGGGCAGCACACGTTCAAAATAGGGCGGGGCGAAAGTCAAACTGTAGAAGAGCAACGTTTTATATCGAGCTTTCATCAATACAAATTGCAACGGGTATTAGATGTGTTTAATAGCATTGAACAGCCAAGCTTAGAATTGATGAGTTTGTTGGATGAAGTAGGGGGCTTGGAATATATGCAGCTGCAAGTGAAAGATCGGGTTGTTATTGAGGGGAATAGGTTGGTTTTTGGGTGAGTTTGTTGTGAATATCGGTGGGCTGTTTTTTATACAGCTGGTTGTATTTTTAAAGTTAGTAAAAATAAAAAGGAATTGTTCCGGAATGTGGGGATGGTTTTGAAAGGCAGGAACGTAGTAGATTGATAATAGAGTGTTTTCGTGCGAAAGTTTGTGGATTAGGAACGTGATGTACGGAAACTTTCCATCTTGTATAAAGGATCTTTTCCGTATAATAAGCTGTTAAATCTAATCAATACCGGAGTATAAATTGGCAAGGAATACCGTATATATTATTGGTGCTGGAGCGAGCTTTGAAGCTGACCTCCCCGTAGGGAATTCTCTAAAAGATGAGATTGCACGAATATTGAAAATGGAATTTGAGCATGGTTCATTTAAAGATGGCAATTACGATCTTTACCAAACGCTTAGACGCCATACAAACAATAATAATGCCGAAGTGAATGAATACCTTCAGGCGTGTAGGCATATAAGAAACAATATGCCCCTCGCCATATCCATAGATAATTTCATTGACTCAGAACGTGGTAATGAAAAATTAGCCCTATGCGGAAAGATTGGTATCGTTGATTCCATACTAAAGGCAGAGAAAAGAAGTAAGCTATATTTCGATCGGTATAGAGGTTCGCGGACAATTAATTTTTCTGCTTTAGAGAGCACGTGGTATCTTCCATTTTTTAGAACTCTTACCGAAAACTGTAGAGCCGAAGATCTAGCGAAAAGATTCTCCAGCATCACCTTAGTCATATTTAATTACGATCGCTGTATTGAGCACTTTCTACATAACGCACTGATGACCTACTATCGCTTATCAGGGGCCGAAGCAGCAGAAGTCATTGCAAAATTAACCTTCATACATCCATACGGTACTGTCGGTTCACTTCAGTGGCAAGATAGAGCAAGCTCTACTGTCATGGAATATGGTGGAGAGATTCAAACTCACCAACTAATTGAATATGCGCAAAGAATTCGAACTTTTACTGAGGGCGCTCATTCTGATTCTATGGGTATACTTAAATCAAATATGAAATACGCCGAACGTATCGTATTTCTTGGTTTTGCTTTCCATAGATTAAATATGGAACTCTTATCGTTAACAGATGTAGATCGCTATGAAAATCCTGCAGCAATTGACTGTTATGCCACTGCGTTTGAGACATCGAAGAGTGACCAGGAATCAATCAGCAGCTCAATATCACATTTATTTGAAGGCGAGCTAAAAATAAACATAGAAAATATGACTTGCTCTAAACTATTCAATGATTACTCAAGAAGTTTGGGTTATGCGTAGAGTCAAGGATTTAACAAGCAAAGGCAGCCGACGCATAAATGCGCGGCTGCTTTGAGCGTTATGGTTATAAGAGGGTTGCATGGAAGCTAAAATTTTAATTCCTTTAATGTCAGCGTTAATCGGCGCAATTATTGGAGCACTATCGTCAATAATTACAATCTCTATCCAACAAAAATCTCAGTCTAAAAGGGACAAGATGAAACTAGCATCTGAAATGGCTGAGAATGATCGTAAATTCTCACATGAATTAGCGAAAGAAAGAGGAAAGCCCTATACGTTATTACCTGTTAGTATATTTCAGCATTATCATTTTGAAATTCTTACAGCATTGGAAAAAGGTAATGTTAAAGCTAGTGACATCGAAAAAATAACAAGGAAAAATCAGGAGTTAATTAATGCTCTCGATGGTAATAAATAATAAACATAGCAAGCTGTTCAAGCGAGACAAATAACAGTTGGCGGGTTCCGCTCCGCTTCACATTTTAGCCAACTACAATTTGCCCCTTAACAGTGCGTTAGCCTTAAGGATAAAAATTGAGTTATTTCAAACTTCCAGAAAAGAATAAACAATTCATAATTACTATTGGAACTGTAGTCATCTACGGAGCAATATTCGCTATCACTGACACCCTATTCCCAGAAATCCCTGGGGATATTAAAAGGAAGATCACTCAGGGAGGTTTATTTGTGATATTTCTTTCTGGCTTACTGGCTAGCCAAAGCTTTTTGTGGCATTCGAAGGTACAACACAACAAAGAACTGGCAGAAATGGAAATTGAAAAGTCGGAAGAGAGCCTGAAGATTTTAAAGGCTCATGCAAAAAGCACCCCCACAGATTTAGCTCAGCCAATTAAAGAAAATAATGAAAAACTCATAACAGCCAAATCAAAATTGGAAGAAGTTAATAATCACCCATCGACTTTAATTTTTTCAGGAAAATTATCAGTATTTCTGCTTGGGCTAGGGACTTTGCTTTCTATAGTTGGCGCAGGTTAAAAAGGCTAACAAACCGCTGTAGTCGGTCGCAAGCTCCCTGGGACAATAACACGTGGGCTCAGTCGCTTCGCTCCAAATTTTAGCCCACGTGTTATTGCCCTAAGCGGTGCGTTAGCTGCTTTCTTAACTGAGACTCAAATTATGGATGATAAAATTGTTATTGCTCTTATTTCTGGTGGGGCAGCCTTGGGGGCTGCAATTGTTACTGGATTAGTAGCTAAGGCTTCTGCAAAAGAAAAAACAAAACAGATCGAAAGTCAATTGTCACAACAGCTCCAAAATAGTCACTTCGAAAATGCCCGAAGCCATCTAGATGACCTATATATACCTATTGGAAAAGCGATAGCATTATTTGAAAGCAAATTTCGAAAGTTCCACACACAAATAGATATAACTTCTAACGAACATAATCAAGAACAACTAGAAAATATGGTAAATGCTATTGCAGATTTCGAAGAACTCCTCGATACGTTGAGAGCTCAAGGTGCGGAAGTATTTATGATTCCAGAGCTTGAAGAGTTGGTATTTGCATTCGCAAGCTTTTTGAGAGAGTCTCTCAATACATCGGAAACAATTCAAAAAGCCATTATAAAAATGGATTTTGGGATTTTTGGTTTTTCAACATCTTCTGAGCACTCTTTTGAGGTGCAGGGTTCAACCGCTGCAAAATTTAAAGGGAAGATACGTTTGCCAGGAATGCCATTTGGTTTTGCATTAGAGGCTGATGAAATATTGGCCGCCCCTATTATTTCTCAAGATTTTATAAATCATGTATCAAAAACACTACCTAAAATTAAAGCCTCGATCAAAATTGTTACGCTTGGTCCGAGGGGACTCGATAGCTCAAGCAGCTAACAAGGCAATCATGGATGGGACGTCTAAAGCTTGGCTGGCGCTCATTCTTCGCTTATTTTAGCCAAGCATCTATACGCCCCATATTGCGGAGTTAGCTCACTAGGGATACCCTTCACAATTATGAATTTATTCCAACCTATTGTAGACCTAGACAAACAACACAAAAATTTTGTTTCAATAATTAACTTCTCTAATGAGAATGATCGTAAAGAGCTATTGCGTTGGTGTAATGGATTTCCTGACAGGGACAATAAGTTCGTACACGAATTTCAGACGACCTTTAATTCAAGCTTTTGGGAAATATATCTATATGCTGTATTTAAAGAATTAGGTTTAAAGATGGATTGGTCTCATGCATCTCCTGATTTTCTATTAGATTACGATAATCAAGATATTGTGATAGAAGCAACTATCGCGGCAGCAGCGACAGGTAAAACCCCTGAATGGGAAAAAGATTTAGAAAAAGGGACTCCGACAAGATTTAAACAGGTGAATATGGAATCAATTATTCGTCTTGCAAATTCAATCTCAACGAAATACAGAAAGTACAAAAAATCTTATTCAAAGTTAAACCATGTAAAAGCTAATCCGTTTATCTTAGCTGTAGCACCATTTGAACAGCCACATTTTAATTTGCAATGTGAAGTGCCAATCATGGCACTTTTGTATGATTTTTATGTTGATGAGGACGCTTATAAAGACCAACCACATTTATATCCAAATGGACCTCCAGATGTAAAGTTGGGCTATGTAGAAAAAGAAAATGGTGCGGAAATTGAATTAGGTTTGTTTGAAGATAATAGTCACTCTGAAATCAGTGCAATTATACTAAGCACAACTGCAACCTGGGGTAAAGTTGAAGCGATGGCAGCTGAAGTTGAACATCGTTTTGTGAATACTGTCTGGTTGTCGGAGGCTGAACTCAAACCTATTTATAGAAGCTCCGTAACTGATAATAACAAAGAGACTATTCTAGATGGGTTATACGTTTTTCATAACCCATTTGCTAAAAGACCTTTAGATCCTAAAGCTTTCAGGCGTAAAGGTATCACTCAAGTATTTGTAGATCCTAATACTAAAAAGATCACCAAAGAGAGAAACGGTTTATGCCTTTTGCATAGGCAAACTATGAATGTTGTAAAAAAGTGAGCTAACAAGCAATTCAACAAGGGCAAACGACTAAACAAGACAGGCATGTTTGGAAAAGTAAAGCTGCTTTAACGAAGGCTATATTCGTCGCTTGTTGTGTAGGTAAACGTTTCTTTTTAGTTGATGCTCAGAAAAAAGCAGAAGTGCGCGTAAGAGTAGCAGGCGCTTAAGTGTATTTATTCCTTCACCAGCGTGAAATAGTAATCAGTTTTGCGAGATTTGCTATTTAGATGCAACGCTATCCCAGCAATCGCATTGCACTTTGTCGACCTTCAACCCGTTGCTAATGTTGGTTGCGTATTGCTCAAGGTGAGTCACTTTGCCAGCGGTGTGCTAAAGCAGGTTTCAAACTGGGTGGATAAGATTAGCCATTCAGATTAAAGAAAGTGTACTAAGGGAGTGTTTTGGTGGTTTCGAATTATACCTGCCTTGTTGAGTATTGTTGTTTTCGAATTATGCCTGTCATGTTTAGTTCATGTTTAGTTCATGTTTAGTTCCCATTAGGCGACGGGATACACAACATGGTTTGATTATTCGTTCCGACAAAGAGGTAAAATATCCCGCTCAAGAACTAATAGCGAGTATTAGGGTAATCTATAGCATGAGACAGCGGAGTAACCGGTGGGACGATGCAGTGTTGGAATAATTTTTCAGTCGTATGAAGTAGTTAAATATTATATCTTCGACTATGTTGAGTTTTTTTATAACCGCATAAGCCAGTATTCAACACTGTGCTATGTCAGCGCACATTGATAGGAAGAGGCTTACGCTCAACATGGATGTTCACTTTTAGCGGGAAAGCCAACTTTACTTATTAAATCAACGGTTTATAATGTCACTTCTTTTCCTTTATACTTTACAGATCAAACACAATGCCTAATATCGTTAATACATTTTCTATATACGCCACCACCGTTTCTATAGCTCTTACAATTATTGGCGGTATTGCATTAGGTACCTATACATTAGGTAAGGATACAAGCTTAGGTGAAATTTCTGAGCTTAAGCTTCAGCTTTCATCTTATGAGAGAGTTAAGAACTTAGATGTTCAAACACTGGTAAAAAAATTAAGCCAAACTGCAGAAAAGTTATCAATCAATGTTGAAGAGCAAAGAATACTAAAAGAACTGAAAGCAAAAAATATACTATTAACAGAGGCACTTACAACTTCAGAAAATAAATTGGATTCAACTGTAAAGTTACTTTCTAACATTAAGTTGCAAAATGAATCTCTAAAAACAAAATTATCTGAATACAACCTTAATAATAAAAAATTTAGTGTTTCAAAGCGCCAAACAATAGAATTAATTAAGGGAGGTACTGTACTTGGCTTACATGATGTTAGTACTTTCAGTTCATATGCTGAGTTTAACGTTGGAAACAAGAAACAAAAACTAGAGGTAGGTAATTCGCTTTTGGTAAACGTCTCTTCAAAAGAATGCTCTTTAACATTATTAACAGTTACTTATTACGATTCCGCAGAGTTTAGATTAATCTGCCCAAGCTAATATGTTACTTAAAAGGACAAAAAATAGCTGGCTTTTGTTCATTCCTCGCAAATTTTAGCCAGCTATTTCATTGCCGCTTAGCAAGATGTTAGCTAATCTGGGCTTTTCCTTAGATGGCCAATTAAAAACCACAATACTATTGATGGTGTCACTGTAATCGGCATTATGACTACTGAGAAAATAAAAAAGTCTGTGTCTTCCGAACCATTGGAAAACTGCCAATTGGAATTCAAGAAATTGGAAAACGCTGTGGCTCCATTGGCAAAGTTAACTGACAATAGCCAAATAAATACAAGCGTGACCAAAAGTGCCACAACCCCTCTTATTTCGGGAGTAGAAATGAATAAGGAGTCACGGACACGTTTAGAGTTTATTACCCATTGTGTGGCTAATGCCCAACCCCAAATGGACGAAATCGCGAGTCGGTACTCTGAGAAAAAACTCTCAAAGTGCGTCAACATGACTATGCCAAACAATATGGAGATCCAATTAGCAATGAGTATTGATAATATCCCGCTTAGAATTGCCATATAAAGAGTCCAGAAGTGGAAAAAATTAGTAAAGATAATAAACCGGTCCCTGAAATTTTCAATCTCTGGGCTGTGCTGGCAACGATTGTCGCAGCAATTAGCCTATTTAAGTTTGTTGCAACAACTCTAGATATTGGCGTCTGGGCTGTTCTGTTAAAAGTGCTAGATTACTATAGTTCGATTGCTCTTTGGATTTTTCAATATATCCCTTCCTTAATTGACTTAAATATTCCTAACAAAACAGCGGAAGGGTGGGCTCTTTGTTTTATACAGGGTGGCTGCGTAGGTCGAGCATTTATTAAACTCGCAGCTCCAGAAGATGCTAGAAAAAGACTCATGTTTATTTCGCTAGTAATATTGGTAATTATCGTCTCAAGTTTAACTATGGTTACTGGTATGATAGGGGCGTTTTCTCAAGTGGCATTCTTTCACCCCAGATATAGAAAAGAGGCTTATGAGCTACTATTTAGAAAGTCTTATAACAACAACGGACTAGAAATTGTAGTAACACTTGCAATGATTTATTGGGTTCTAACAATTTTAATAATGCTAGCCTTCTTTGTTTTAAATGCTTTTGCTCCCTCTGGTTAATTATGGGCTCGATTATTATTTTATTGCTAAATTAGTAGAATGAAAAAAAATAGCTAACAAAGCCAGTCAGCAGGACGCAGCAAAGCTGCGCCTCTGCTGGCGGCATTAGCACTTCAATGGAGCCTGTAAATATCTGCTATGTATAAAAAGTCATTAGACGTTATCTGCTTAGGAAACATCAAAGAAGCCGCATTGTATTTCGATAGGGTAATTCCTGTTCAATGCAATGCATTAAAACATAATGACGAAGGTCCTTACGTTACATTGCCAGAAGAAGTTCCTGTCAGAGTCGCAACTGACTTAATTTATGGTAACAGTGCACCCGATTATAAAATCTTAGAGTTTATGACTAAGAAATGGTCACCATTTGTTGATGCTTTGCATAAAGAGTTTAATGGTAAAATATCAAGATATAATGTGGACGACTATCGTGAATTATATGAAAAAAGTGAAATTGGACTTAAAGGGGCTTCTATAAGAAGCCACTTTTTAAGCTTTGCGAGCACTTTAGGTGTGCAAAAACCAACGATTCTTCTGAAAGAAAATAATGACAGCTGTGATTTTGAAACAGCCTATTTAAACGTAAGCATGAAAGGTATTGATCTAATTGATACGTCTAGCGCTTCGTGGGATCAAATCATGGAACTTCGTATGGACACTGAAGCTCATAAGTCTTTAAGGAATTTGAGGCTATTTATATACGAGAATTATGTAGGAAAGCCATCAAGTTATATCTTCGATGATGTGAGCAAACGACTGGATGTGTATTCAGATGTTAGTAAAAAACATGGTTTTGAATTAACAACTTCAGTTTTAAGTGTTTTACTTGATTCCAAAAATATTCAAGCATCTTTGGCTGCTGGGTTAGCAGCTAGTTTTTTTGGTGGTGCAGAGCTTGCTGTTGGTGCTGCCTGTGCTGTAGAGCTGGGTAAAGGCTCTTTGGAACTTGCTAAAAAATATCATCCAATACAGAGCTTTAAACTAAGCCATGAGCTAGCATATTTAATTAAGGCTCAGGAAGTTGGAGTAAAGTGCTAACAAGCGCGTGCACCAAGGACTAAATTTCCGTCGCGCTTTTTGGCATTGCTACGCAATTATACGCCAAAAACCACAACAAAAATTTAGCCTGTGGCGCGGCTAAACAAGACAGGCATATTAGGGAAGGTAAAGCTTTTTATGAAGGCTATATTCGTCGCTAATTGTGTAGGTAAACGTTTCTTTTTAGTTGATGGTTAAAAAAAGAAGAAGTGCGCGTAAGAGTAGCAGGCGCTTAAGTGTATTCATTCCTCCACCAGCGGCCTGCTTAAAGCAGGTTTCAAACTGCGTGGTCAAGATAAGACATTCAGATTAAAGAAAGTGTACTAAGGGACAGTTTTACCGGCTTCGAATTATGCCTGTCTTTTTAAATTTAAAGAAACTAACAAGCGTCCGTAATGCTACTCGCTTGTTCTGGCTTCGGATTACTACACACTATGTAGGCTAATAGCCCACCATAAATATTCACAAGTGCGTGCACTGCAATCGCAATCCATATTGTTTCTGTAAGCCATGAAATTACACCTAATATTATGCCCATAACGCCCGTTCTTAGCACATGAACGCTCCCTTGATACGCATGTGCTAAACCAAAAAGTAAGCTCGAAACTAGAAGAGCAGGCCAAAAACCAAGGAAAGGTGTCATCAAAAACCATAGAAACCCGCGAAACAGAAGTTCTTCACAAATGCCAGCTGATAACGACACGCCACACGTAAAATACATTAATTCTTTTGGGCTTCGCGGCATCAGCCACGCTACGTGTTCCAATTGTGCTTCAAGTGTTGGGTGTGTCTCTTTTGCGTTTTTCGTCATTATTAAATTAAGCGCAAAATAGCCTGTCATCGCTAACACGGCCAATGCACCTAACCAGTTATTAGTGCTGCCTACCCACACAAGTGAAATTTCAACAGTACTTATCTGCTCACTATACAAGCCAATAACTAGATATAAAGTGGGCAACCATAGCAAAACCATTGTTGAAGCGTAGGCTTCTAATTTTGATTGTTCGCCCGATACAACGGCCAGTTCAGTTTTATTGCCTTCCCACAAGCAATATAGCGGTATGGCAAGGATGATAACCAACATTGAGTAGGACCAGATGCTTACATTCATAAATAGTTTCTTAAGTGACTTCGTAATGCTTACAGCATATTCAACTGGCTTTGTTAAAAAAATAAATTAATATTAAATAATAGATAAACTAAAAGTTTAAGCATGAGTAATGCTATGCAATTAAGAGAATTACGAACGTTTGAGTTAGTGGCTCTAGAAGGGAATATGACTAAAGCCGCAGCGTTAATGTCGAAGAGCGTAATGGCGGTTAGCAAGCAAATTAGTAATTTAGAACACAGTGTGGGTCAGGCTCTTTTTATTCGTACACGCAGGGAGCTCAAGCTTACTGAGTATGGGAGAGAGTTTCTTAAGCGATGTACTGCACTGAATAATCAACACCGAGAACTGCAGCGGTGGGTTCAATCGACAGAGTACGAGGTGTCGGGTGAAATTCGAATTTTAACGCAAGCTAACGAAGTAATTACAGAGACTTTTACACCATGGATAGGGGAGTTTCTTAAACAATACCCACTTTTGAACGTTGTACTGGATGTGAAGGAGTCTCTCGTCGACATTGCACATGACGAATATGACATTTATTGGGGGGTTGGCTCGTACTTAGGTGACCGCTTTAACGGATTGAAGCAACGTTCTTTATATAATGAGCGCTATGGCATTTTTGCTTCGCCCGAGTACCTTAAAAGAAAAGGCACTCCCAAAGTACCTGATGACTTAGAAACACATGATGTTGTTGGTTATTTGTATAACCAGCCAAGTAATGTATTGGTATTACAGTCTCAAACAGGTGAGGTAATTCATAAGATTCTTAACTCACGGGTAAAAGCCGTTGCGGGCATGGTTGAGTGTGCTCAGTCTGGATTAGGATTAATAAATGCTTTACCTAAGGCTAAACAGATTGAGGAGGCCGTAGAAGATGGTTCATTGGTACCAGTGATGGAAGAGTACTGGTGGGATAGAGCTGAGGCGTTTATTTACTATCATCAAACTGTCACGGTAGAACCAAAAGTGCGCGCGTTTATCGATTTCTATCTTGATAAACGGCCGCACTGGGCTTAGTCACGAATAGAGACTAAACAAGACAGGCATCTTTGTGTACAAACGTATACATATTGTGCCTGTCTTACTCTCTAGGCTGTTTATTTATACAGTTAGTCGAGTTTTTTGAATGATTAAAAATAAAAAGGAATTATTCCGGAATGTGGGGACACTTTTTAAAGGTTAGATTGTAGTTGATTGATAATAGAATGTTTTCGTGCGAAAGTTTGTGAATTAGGTACATGATGTACGGAAAGACTCCATCTTGTATAAAGGATTTTTTCCATATAAAAAGCTGTTATACGGGGAAGAAGTTGTTGGTGAATATCGAAGTTAATTTGGTCAGCTCATTTACAGTAAATGGCAAAGGCGGAAACCCTGCAGGTGTTGTCTTGAATTCAGACAAACTATCGGATGCTCAAAAATTGAAAATTTCACAAGCTGTAGGGTATTCAGAAACGGCTTTTGTTTCCAGTGATGACGAAGCTGATTATGAAGTTTCTTTCTTTACGACAACAGGTGAAGTTGACTTTTGTGGACACGCTACATTAGCAACTTTTTCTACTTTGTACCAAAAGGGCATTCTAACAGCAGGTTCTTATGTTCAACGTACGAAAGCTGGAATATTACCAGTAACCATCGAACCAAGTGGTAAGGTAATCATGGAGCAGCAATTACCTCAAAAATTAGATTGTTTTTCATATCAAGAAATTTCAAATGTTATTGGCATTAAAAGTAGCATACTAGAAAGCACTAAGTTACCTATTGAAGTTATTTCAACAGGTCTACCTGATGTGATTATTCCGGTTCCTAATGGATATTTAGATATAATAAAACCAGATGACGAACTTATCGCTAACTTTTGTGAAAAGCATAAAGTTGTTGGTTTTCATGTTTTTGAACTTTGTGGTTCTGAAAGTAAACTTACAGCAAGCTGTCGTAATTTTGCTCCCTTTTTTGGTATCTCAGAAGAATCAGCTACGGGTAGCTCTAGTGGTGCTTTAGCATGCTATCTTGTAGAGCATTTAGCCTTGGGAAGTAACTATGTTTTTGAGCAAGGTAGAGTAATGGATTGTACTTCAATAATTACAGCATCTGTTAAATCGGATAACTCTACTGTAATCAGTGTAAAGGTTGGTGGCTTCGCAAGTAATATTGGTACGGCGGTAATCCCCGTATAACAAGGGTTTTCAAGACGGACAAATTACAGTTGGCTTTTTGTTCGTGCCTCACTTATTTTGGCCAACTGCAATTTGCCGCTTAAAACGGCGTTAGGTGTAGTACTGATAATGATTCCTTTATCAAAGCATGATTTAGACTCCGTAGAAAAACTATCTGCTGCTTCTGACTCGGAAGTAATTGCAATACTTCCCGATCTATTTAAATGGTTTGAAGATTGTAATTGGCCTGTTTTTCCAGCAATCTGCAAAAGGATCTCCAAGCTACAAACAGGTCACCAAACTGAAATCAAGAACGTTCTGCTTGGCCAAGATGTAATTTTAAAATGTAATGTTGTCGGTCATCTGTTCCCATTAATGGATTTAGCACAGGTCTTGCAATATCGTTCACTTTTACAATCCTTAGTGGACAATGCATCATTGGAAGACTTCACGGAGGGGTTAATTGATTATGTTGAAATTCAACTTTCAAGAATTGCGAAAAACACCTAACAAGGCGCTTAAGCTCACTCACTCCGTTCGTTGGGACAATTACTTGCTGCTTGGCACTTCGTGCAAGTATAAGCAGCAAGATAATTGCCCCTTAGCTTAGCGTTAAATTTCACCATGATTGAAGAACTTGCCAAATTCTGGAGTAGCGAATTCGATAATTTCGCTCCTGAAGCTCATAACTTAAAACATGAGTATAAAAGCCGATGGGTACGCTTTCATTCGTTGCCAGAGTCGAAGCGATATCCAGAAAATGAAGATGAGTATTTAGAGGTCTTGCATAGGCACAATATCGTTCTTCAAGAGTTGTGCGGTAATGGAAGTAAGGTTTTCGTTGTATTACCAGAGTACTCTGAGGAAAGAGTACCCTCGCAACCAGAGCCAGAACTCTTAAAGCTATTTTCAGCCAGTGAACCTTGGTGCACACTGGAGCAACACGAAGATGATGACGATTACGAATCCTATTGGCATCTTCATGTGTCAGAGGTCGAGTACACAGGCAGTGAGCTGAATAGCCTTTTTCGTATGGTGGCCAACGATGAGGTGGGTAATATTATGATTATCTGCCCCAGCAAAGGCATCGTTTTTCACCCCTATGATGGTGGCGCGGACATCGTGTTGGCATCAGCAGAGGAAGGAGATCAACTAAAGGAGCAGCACCGTGAATGGTTATCGTCGCATCCTGAGGGTTTCTAAATTTAACAAGCGCATGTTGTCGGACTGGTTTTCCGCTGCGCTCCAAACCAGCCGCAAATGCGGGCTTAAGTTACCAAGGAAGATATGCGCAAATTTCTAGCTCTGGATAAACAATCGCAATTTAATCTTCGGAAAAAGTTTCCTGACTTGGATAAGTTAGTTGCTGTGGAACAAACTGATGCATATACCTATATGGCAATTTCAGTTTTCGATCGATGGCTGGGAGAAGAAGATTCAATCAAATACTTATCTGACGTTTCTGTCAAGGAACAAAATAGCCGAGATTCAAAGTTCGTTAAATTTGCTAAAAAGTTGATCGACAATACCGAAGTTCTAAATTTCACATTCAAAGGTCGGTGGATTTCAGCAACACCACAATTTCGTAAATTCACTTCAAACACAGCTAAAGAAAAATACTTGATGTGTGCTCAACATAATGTGGATAGTAGTCACTTTTATAAAGTTGTGTTGCCTGAATTAGAAGCCGTGTATTTCGAAAGTTGGGACGACACAAATGTTTTCTATTTGCGTAATCCAGAACATGCTGTTCAAATTGCAAAGTGGGCTAATGAATGTGGCTTGTATCGTCTCAATAGGTAACTTAACAAGTCAATCAAAAGGACGCAAAAACGCTTGGCTTGCGCTCCTTCGTCGCTAATTTTAGCCAAGCATTTCTGCGCCTATTATTGAGGCGTTATATTCTAAAAAGGAAAAGTTCAGTTGGACTCTTTTTTTGCTATTGCAGTTTTTCTCTTTGGCTTCGTCTTCATAGCCGCTGCAATTTTATTTGCTTATCTAGCTTATAATGACCGACTAAGAGGAATTGACTGGTTGAAACCTGCTGTACTCATAAGTTTTTGCTTATTCGTCGCTTACAACACTTTTTCAAGTGGCTATTATCGTATGATAAAAAGCGGCTTAATAGGATGAAAGCGAGCGAACATAATAAGCTGTTATATGGTACAAGGAAGTATGGTGCACAGAAAAAATATTATCGAAACGTTACAATTGATTGCCTCATCAGAAAATCAGTTTTCATACGAAAAAAATGTACCTATTGCTAATGTTCCAGCTGAGCTGTTTTGTATGTGGTTCGACGATTTTTATCATCCCAACTCTACTGAGTTTGTAAATGCATTTAATACTAATGAGCTAATCGATCTCTCATTGTTTAATGAATACTTCGATAAATTTGGTGAAAATGTACCAATGAATAATGGTGTATCAGGCTTGCAAAGTGATTCGAATTGGCTTGCTATCCAATCATATGCAGGTAAATTATTAGACAAGAATAAGTGGTAAGTACCATATAACAAGCCCATGAATTCGTTCGCAAGCTCACTGGGGCAAATACTCGTTGGCTTTACCTCGTACCTCGGTCATTATAGCCAAAAAGTATTTGCCCCTTATGGGAGCGTTATCTTCCAATTGGCATATGCGCTCTTCTGCGATAATCTTAATTTATGCCGACAGTATTAAGATTAGGGCCTTATCGTTTCTTCTTTTATAGTGATGAAAACGATGAACCAGCACATATTCAGCGAGAGAAGATGCTTGCTTAATTCTGGTTAAAGCCCGTTGCTTTAGCTAGCTCTACTCGTTTTCCACCGAAAAAGTTAAGAAAACTCGAGCAATTGGTGGTAGAAAATAAAGAAACATTTTTGGAGGCTTGGAATGGCTATTTTAGCAGTTGAACATCACCCTCTTGCTCATTCAGTTAGTTTCGACTCAGACTCACTTATTATCAGCCTAATTGATGGACGCACTCTTTCCGTTCCTTTAGCTTGGTTCCCATCTCTTTCATCTGCGACTGCAGATCAACTTAAAGATTGGGAAATACTAGGTGATGGCGAAGGTATTCATTGGCCTCAACTGGACGAAGACTTAAGTGTTAATGGTCTACTTTTGGGCAACTAAGGAAAGAAGATAACAAATCAATAAACACACTCACTACGTTCGCTGGGACGCATACAAGGATGGTTCAGGTGAAGTTAAACCTTCAATACGCACATAACTCGCATGAAGAGTCAGAAGATAAACCTATTAAATTAGCAGAAGAAGCTTTAATGGAATTTGATGATTTTGATTGGGTTGGACAAGCTAAAGAAGCCAATAAATTACAAAAATGTGCACCTACACTGTCATTAATTATTAATGAAGGCAAAGAATACATTTGGGTTTCACCTTTCGAGAATAATAATGGATTAACATTTGTTTCTGAATGCTACTTTCCTTGCGTTGTACCTTCTTGGTTTGGCTTATCTAAAAAGCAGGGAACCATTAATTTGTCCTCCCAATCTTTATCTCTTTCCGATGCGCGTCGAGTCATTGAACATTTCATTAAAAAAGAACATGATAATTTGCGTACAATGTATGCATAACAAGCCCATGAATTCGTTCGCAAGCTCACTGGGACGCCTTCTCGCTGGCTGGCGTCACTACGTTCCTAAGTTTAGCCAGCGTTCAGTCGCCCTTATGTGAGCGTTATGTCACAAGGAGTTTTTTTGAAGAACTTAATATTTTTAATATTGCTACTGCCTAGTTATGGATTTGCATCAAACTTAGACATAGATATAAACAAAGGATTTTTAGGAGCTAAATGGCTCTCTTCTCAAGAAGAGGTTGAAGCCGTGTTAGGCAAACCGAATGGATATTATCGAATAAATAAGAATAGAACGCTTTTGTTCTACGGAAAATCGGTAAGCTTACTCATTTCAAGAAATAGATTCCGAGAAGTTCATATCGGTGGCGATTTATCAGACGCGTTTTCAGAACTTCCGACAACATTTAACACAAAATATGATGTCAGTAACTTAACTATCAATGGTAAGCCATTTTTCAGGGAGCGATTTGAAAAAGTCGAGGAAGCGCTGAAAATTGAATTGGGAGTTCCATCCTACAGCGTCTCTGCCGGCACGGACGAAGTATTTGTTGATTTGAGCTTTTCTGGCGTAGGCGGTTATGGTTCAGAAAACGAGTTTGTTCTAAGGAAAATAAGCTTTGCCTACCAATTGTGACATAACTAAACGCTTAAGTCGCAGTCCGCTAGGGCGGCCTGCTGGGAAGCTAACACGCAGGACGGCTTCGCCATTATGCCCCACATGTCTGCGCCCCTTATTGAAAAGTTATGTGTTTCGAGATATCTATGAACTCTGAGAAATTTGTGTCTTTATTAAAGTCTGAATTAGACAACTCATTTGAGCTTTATGCTAATAAGGAATCTTATATTGGCAGTAAACTTGACTCATTAGATCTCTCTACTGAGAACAAAGACGAAGTGTTAGCACTCGTCAAAGATGCTGTAACAGAAAACTTATATGTTTTGCTCAGTGCACTTGAGGGGAGTAGTTCTCTTGCAGGTAATCAGCAAATCTATACTGTTTCAGACGAAAATAATTCTATTATTAGTGGTGAGTTAGATTCAGAGTTCTATATGCAAGTCATTGAAGCTAATATATAAAACATATAACAAGCCAATCAAGCGGGACTAAAAACAGTTTGCTCGGTTTCGCTTCGCTACATATGTTAGCAAACAATTTTTAGCCCCTTATTGGTGCGTTATGACAGAAAGGATTCCGCCAAATGGTTCAAAATTTAGCTTTAATCTTTCTTTTATTCTTTGCCAGTTCTTCACTGGCTTTGGACAGTGAGGATATAAAGCAAGATAAATCTGTTAGTCTCGCAACGATTGCAGACAGCATCGCCATGCAATACCAGCAGATGGGCTGGTTTTCCGGCGCATTACTGATAACTAAAGATAATGAGGTGGAGTTTGTGTCATCTTATGGCTTTCAGAATGTCGAAGAAAAAATAAAGAACAGCATTCAAAGTCGCTTTAATCTTGGCTCCATCATGAAAGACTTTACCAAGGTCTTGATCTTGCAACAGGTTGAGGCTGGTAAATTAAAGTTAAGTGATAAACTAGTTAGCTTCGAGTTGGGGTTCAAACAACCTGATGCTGATAAAATCACGATTGAGCACCTACTAAATCATAGTGCAGGCTTTGCTGATATCTTTGTGGCTGAATATCGTCAGAATCAACTTGCATTTGATACTCTAAACAAGAAAATAAAGATATTGATAAATAACCCCCTTTTATATACACCTGGTACTGATCGAAAATATTCAAATTATGGGTATGTGGTATTAGGAGTGATTCTTGAGAAAGTAACTGGAAAGCCTTTCGAAGAACTACTCAAAAACAATATCTTCAATCGGGTTGAGATGTCTTCAACGACCTTCAGGCCGGTTAATTCTCATGAATATCAGTCAGTCCGATATACATTCCAGTACAATGGCAATTTGAGGAAGGTCGGTATTATTGAACACCCTAGTCCCGATGGCGGCATTGAATCGACTGTTGTGGATGTGCAACGATTTTATCGAGCGTTATTCTATAGCAATAAGTTATTAAAGAACTCAGACGCGATTAATCGCCATTTATTTGCAATGGACGGCTCCCATTGGGGCGCATATGGAGGTGGTCAGGGCGTCAGTGCAGCCGCGGAAGTAGATTTGGACACTAGCTATGAAATAGTTGTTCTGGCAAACACTGATCACTTAGTTGCCGAACGCATTTCTGGTCGAATACACTCTTACATCAAAAATGGTGAGTATCAACCAATTAGACAATTGGAAAAAAACTTTGCCTTTAAGTACTACCAATCAAAAGGAAAACAACAATTCTATAAACACTTCAAACAGGTTTATAACGACAATGGTTACAGTCGATTCATCGGCAGAACAATTAATGAAGTAGGAATGGAACTACTTAATACAAAATCATGGACCGAGGCATTTGATATGTTCGAATATTTAGTTTCATTGTTTCCCAATGCACCGCAGGCCTACGACAGTTTGGCATTCGCCTATTTATCGAAAGGAGATAGCGAGGCTGCGAAAAGTACTTTTAGCAAATCTTTAACTATTGATGGTAGTTTTAAAAGTGATTACGTGAGTGATAATTACGGTCATAACAATACGCTCAAGTAAGGACAGGCTATCGCCAGCCTCTTAGCTTTGCGTTGGTATGACTCCCCTTGTCAATAAAAACCGAGTGTCTCCCTGACATTTTTTCGGTCCATAATTAGCTGCTTTCTTGCTCTAAATAAATGAGCTAACGCACCGGATGAGGTAGTAATGTCGTCGGTTGTCATGCTGGTATTCGTGGATTATTCATCTCTCGATGAACAGCGCCTACCTTACTCACTCCGCCGTGGTCACCTTCTCATCAGTCTATGTTCGTGGATCAATAACCGTTAAGTTATTGCCGTCATAACGCCCTCGTAGGTTGTGCCACATTCCGCGGCCTGATCCGAATGCGTTAGCTCAAACTCGTTTGTCATGCAGGTACTCTGCTCAGTCTTAATTTTGGATTGACCGGCGTAAGCACGACCTCTCTCACAATAGCCCATATGTAGGCTGCCATTTCTCTGGCTATTGCGGTAATAATGAGATTGTAATGTTTACCTTTCTTGCTCATTCGCTGGTAGCGTTTGCACAGGCGAAGCTGTGCTTTCCACGCAATGTCGACGATGTCTTTGGGTAGCCCTTCTTGCCGGATTTGAATATTAGTCGACACATTCGCGGGATATCGATAGCTGTGCGCCCCCTCAATTAACAAGCGCCTAGCTCTGCCGTTACCAGACTTCGTAATAGCGCCCAAATGACGTTTTCCGCCTGAGGAATGCTCGCTTGGTACCAAACCTAAATAAGCCATAAGCTTCCTAGGATGGTCGAAGCGGTGTAAATCACCAAGTTCCGCAACAACCCCAACCGCCACTAGCAGTCTCACACCACGCATGGCTTGGATCGCTTTAACGACAGGATAATACCGCCACTGGTGTACGTGATGTGTCAGTTCGTTATCTAACCTTTCCAATCGTCGTATGCGCTCTTCTATCGTTTGTAAGTACTCTTGCAGCACAATGTGCTGCGCGGGATGAGGTAATATCAACTCAGTCAGCCACCGCAGATGTTTCTTCGACCAATTAGCAGTGCCCTCATATCGAATATTATTTCTCAGTAGCAGCGCTTTGAGTTGGTATTTGGCTTCTTTTAGATCCTTCATGGCAAGCTCGCGAGCGCGGGATAAATCTCTTACTGCCTCATCTTCTGGCTCAGGCACATAAATAGGCGTGAGATCTTCCGACTTTAGCAGCTCACCAGCTTCAATGCATCGCGCCTATCGGTCTTGATATGTTCACCAGGCTTTTTCGGAATAAGGGAGGGCGCAACGACGTAGCAACAATGTCCTAAACTTGCGATAAGTCGATAAATCCAATATCCACATGGCCCTGCTTCATACACCACGTGAATCGTTGCCCCGGGGTATTTCGATTCAAACTGACGAATGAGCTTTTTGACGCTGACTTTTGAAGAAGAAATTCGGCCATAGTGCACCGCACTTGCTCCACGCTGCTCTTCACAATAGGCAACCTCGTGAAACTCTTTATGCGTATCCAATCCGATAAAAATCATGCTATGTTTGTTCATGCTAGCCTCCAAATTGATTTAGTATTGAACAAACTAATTATGGCTTTGGCTGAAAAGTTAACCCACGAAAATGCGGAGGCTAACATTTCACAGGGAGTCATTGTGTCTATGTAGCCAAGGATAGTTCGGTGTTTGTATGACCTACGAAGAATTTTATTACAGTATTGATTGCAACTTTCCTTATCATGATGAAAATGAGTGGAAACGAATTATTCAACAATCTATCGAGATTGGTGATGACGCGCCCTTTCTGGTATTGCACGAAATATGTCGCGTGCCAGCTTCAGAAAAGATTGAAGAATCTAAGCATTTAGAAATGTACAACTATTGGAAAGAGTCATTTTCTAGCCCTGTACAAGAAATCGTTGAACCTGCCTCACTCACATATATTAATAAAGGTGAACTAACAGACAACGAGGCGCTGGAGATTATGGTTAAACTTTCAAAGTTTCCAAACTCGTACAATGCCCTTCAAGTTGTTTTACTTTCGTGTCCCGATGATGAAGAGTTAGTCGACGGAAAGTATGAAGAAATTGTTAGTATGTGGAAGTTGGCTACATAACAAGAAATTAAACAAGGACAAAAAACAGTTGGCTTGTGCTCCTTCGTCGCTAATTTTAACCAAGCATTTTTCGCCTATTAGTAAGGCGTTATAAATAGGACTTACCCAAACTTAGTGGGTAAGACCAATCCCAAGGAAGGTAAGTGAATACTGAAATTAAAATACCTCAATTACCAGAATCAACTAATTCCGCAAATATCATTCGAATTTATGTTAATGAAGGTCAAGAAGTTGAGTACGATCAAGCGTTGTTTGATATCGAAACAGAAAAAGTAGTTCTAGAGGTAGTATCACCATCAGCGGGTGTCGTAGAGGGTTTCAATATATCTCAAGGGGAGCAGATTGTTTCAGAGCAAGTCGCAATGAACTTACGTGTAAAAGCAAATTCTGACACGCCTGCCGAATCAAAGAAAATTGAGTATATTGAAACTATAGTAGAGAAAAAAGTTAAGGAAGATTCAGATAGATTATTACTAGAAGAAACTATAGGTAATTCTTTATTTGATAAAAGAGGCCAAATCTGCGGATTATTTGGATTCGTAATAGGAATAATAATTGGTGTCATTGGCACAGTCGTTGTCCTCGGCTAATTCGGGTTATAACAAAAACATCAACGGAAAACTGCTCGCTGTAAAGCGCTCGTATTTTCTAGTTATATTAAGCGACTAAACAAGACAGGCATAATTGGAAAGGTAAAGCTGCTTTTGCGAGATTTGCTATTTAGATGCAACGCTATCCCAGCAATCGCATTGCACTTTGTCGACCTTCAACCCGTTGCTGATGTTGGTTGTGTGCGTATTGCTCAAGGTGAATCACTTTGCCAGCGGCCTGCTTAAAGCAGGTTTCAAACTGCGTGGTTAAAGTTAGCCATTCAGATTAAAGAAAGTGTACTAAGGGACAGTTTTGGTGGTTTCGAATTA
This sequence comes from Alteromonas sp. 38, assembly GCF_902506055.1. Lineage (NCBI taxonomy): Bacteria > Pseudomonadati > Pseudomonadota > Gammaproteobacteria > Alteromonadales > Alteromonadaceae > Alteromonas > Alteromonas sp. 38. The sequence goes on along the minus strand of NZ_LR733300.1, from coordinate 1,989,558 downwards.
TGCCTGTCTGGTTAAGTTTCTTAGTTCTTCGAAAAAGGAGTTTAAAATTTGAAAACCTATTACCTGTTACTTTCAATTTTCTTTTGCTTTACCGCAGATGCCCAAACTCACAAAGTGAACGTTATTGTTCCTCAGTCATACGAAACTGAGACATCAAAAGAATACCCTGTTATTTACTTACTAGACGGCACCTCGAATCAGAATATGCTAAATGGCATGCTTCAAAGACTCCATTTATCAAAGGGGTCTTATGAGCATATTATTGTAAGTATCGATGTAGAGGATCGGCTGGATGATTTCGCACCAACCGTAAACATGGATCCACGAGGCCCTGTTGGAAAAGGAGGTGGCGGGGACCAATTTTTAGATTTCTTAGAAAAAGAGCTTATGCCGCGCATCAACAAAAAATATCGCACAAGTGAATTTAATTCCATCGCTGGCCACTCTGTTGCTGGACTGCTAGTTATCCATAGCTTTCATTCACGCCCAACACTTTTTCAGTCTCATCTAGCCTTCAGTCCTGCTGTCTGGTGGGGAGCAAGAGAGACGGCTAAATCGGCTCAAAATTACGTGCTCTCAAACGGAGGCAGCGAAAATTACCTTTATATGAATATTGGAAGTGAAAACGGTGAAATGAAATCAGTGTATAACTCGTTTGCAGCTACACTATTGAAAAACCGTTCCATCGACTTAAAGTTAAAGCTAAACGAGTTTGACGATGTTTCTCACGATTTCACAATGGTTGCGGGCTTATACAATGCTTTATCAGGGTTATATCAATATCAGCGCGGTAAGGGCATACAACAATGACATTACATTGCTCGCAAGCTCAATGGGACATTCACACGATGGCTCTGTCCCTTCGTTCCAATTTTAGCCTACGTATTGCGACAATTTACCCTAGCGTATTTGCAGTGATGTACGCATAACAAACTGGTTACATAAGGAGTTACGAATGAATTCTAGTCATATCTTTTGGCCTGTATTGGCTCAGGTTTTTCTTACCCTAGTACTTTTTATCATTCTGGGAGCAAGAAAGGCCAAGGTAGTGAAAGCTGGCAAGGTTAATCGTCAGCAAGCGGCGTTAGATAATCGGGTATGGCCTGAAGAGGTCGTCAAGGTTTCCAACAACATTGCCAACCAATTTGAAGTCCCGATCCTTTTCTACGTTTTATGCGTTGTTCTCTACAGTATAAATGCCGCCGGTATTGTGGCCGTCGTTCTGGCTTATATGTTTGTTGTGAGTCGATACGCGCATGCCTGGGTCCACGTGGGGTCCAACTATGTGCCAATGCGGTTGCGGCTCTTCATGGTTGGTTGCGTGGTGTTACTTGCCATGCTTGGAGTTGCAGTTTGGAAATTGGCTGCATGACCGGTGTCTGCATAACAAAGCAATCAAATTTGTTTCGGCCTTCGGCGGGCGATTCCCCCGAATTAGTTGTTTCAAAATTCTTGAAACTGTAGAGTTTGTTTGGGGTAATGCAAGTTAAGAGTCTTTATCAACATTATGCGAAATTTATCTAAAATAAATTAATTAACAACACTCGTGTTGGGTTGTTGTCGTTTCCCACTCTAATGGTGAGTAGTGTAATAAAATTAAGGAAAATGATTGAAAAAATTAATTTACGGAATACTGCTGCTTATACTGGGAAGCCACAGTAATAGCTGGGCTATATCGAAGCTACCGACATTACAAGAATTGACGATTGATAGTAGTGTACTTGGTGAAAAGCGTGATTTAGTGGTTTACCTGCCGGCGGGGTATAAATTTAGTCAAAATCATTACCCCGTATTATACCTGACCGATGGTGACATTCAGGGATCACATACTGTTGGCACAATAGACTATCTAGCAAAGTTTGAGCAGATACCGCAAATGATTGTAGTGGGTATTGTAAACCCAGCTAAAACACGTATTAGAGATCTGACGATAACACCTTCAGATAAGCAAAGTCTTAATCAACTGGAAAACGCAGACAGATTTTTAGACTTTGTAGAGAAAGAAGTCATTCCTTATGTGAAACAGCAGTACCGCATTCTGGACTATCAAATTCTATCTGGAACTTCTCATGGCGGGCAGTTTGCTATCAATGCAATGGTAAAGCGGCCAGACTTATTTAATGGCATTATCGCCATCAGCCCATCTTTATACTGGAATAATCGGCAATTGCTTGGGTTAGCCGAGCAAGCTCTAAAAGACAAAAAGTTACAAGGACGTCTGTATATGTCGATAGCTAACGAAGAGCCAACCATGACAGATCCGTATCAACAGTTTATCGATCTACTTGTTAGTTATCCATCTGAGAAGCTGGTAGCCACATCTCAGACTTTTAGTGATGAAACGCATAATACAACCGCGCTCAAAGGGCAATATGCCGGATTAAAATACTTGTTTTCCGAATGGCCTATTCCAGAGGGTGAGCCTAAAACGTTGGCTGATTTACAGTCAAAATTTGCCAGTCGCTCAACACTTCTCAAAACACACTTAAAAATTCCAGAAGATAAAGTCAATGGTTACGCCCAGTGGTTGCAATACTTGAACCGTCATGATGATGTGTTGGAATTATTGGAGTGGAATCGAAAAAACTATCCTCATTCAGTAGATGCACATTCAGCCTTAATTAAGGCCTATATGGATTTTAAAATGACAGAAGAAGCCGAGTCAGCCCTTAAAAATGCATTGAAGTCAGTTAATGACCTTAGCCCAAAACAAAAATCACAGCTTAAAAGTTTGATTTTATAAGCATTCGTGGTGAGGCTACTCGATAGCACAACCTGACCCATGAATAAATTCTGCTGTGCAAAGCATCAAATGGCAAAATGACAAAATGGAGTGTACTAAATAATAGATATGTTTGATAAAAATCCAATTCACAGAATTGCTAGCGTATTGCCCCCAGCATTGGTGAGTGCGTTTGAAAAGCAAACATTTTATTCTACTGAAGAAGTGAAGCGTATTTTTGATAGTGAGCTCAAGACTAAACACAATGTAGAATATGCTTTTGCCATGTTTTGCTCGCAGGCTGAGTTCGAAAAATTGGGTTTAGCGTCAACTTATAATGATCTGCGCTTAGACGTATCTAAAACGTGTTTTGGAAATTGGCCTCGATTTAATTTCGAATCACTATTAGATTATTCTCGTCGCTCAACCATCGGTGGTGAAAGTGTTGTTATTGGGGGGGAAGGTGGTTGTGGGGATGGCGGCTGCGGCGGAGGTGGCGAATAGTCTTTTTTATGAGCATGGGATAGTATTTGGCATGCGCTTTTAGAAAAACAAGCCAGTGTGATTAATAAGCAGCCGTGTTATTTATTCTGAACATTCGCTCAACGTTACTAACTATTATTTATCTCGTGGTGAGGTGGGGGGAACCTTCTTTCTTCCCAAGGATTCGAAATGAGTATCTTGCTTTTTTTAAGTACGGCTTTAGCTTTAACTTTAAGTCTCGTCAGAGAAATCGCTAAAAGAGGAGAAGATAGCTTAGCTGTCACGGTTTGGAAATTTTTTAGCTATTACACTACGCTCTCAAACGTTCTTGTCTTGTTATGGTCTGGAGTTATTACTTTTTCTTCCTCACAGGCAGTCAGTACCTTCGCGCTTAATGCCAATATCGCCGCTGCCATTACGTTTTACATCTTTACGGTAGGTATCGCTAATTACCTTATCTATGGATGGCTTAAACTGTCATTCTTCGAGCGTATTGCTGATTTGTTTGTTCACGCTATCACGCCGCTTGCTACATTAACGTATTGGTTGTTATTTTCAGAAAAGCAACAACTCGAATACTCATTGGTAGGGTATTGGCTAATCTTTCCGTTAAGCTACGCCCTTTACACCATTCTGCATGGTAAATGGTCAGAATTCTATCCTTATGAATTTACGAACATTAATGAACTTGGAGTCAAAAAAGTTTTTTTTAATGCGTTGGCCTTATCAATTTGCCTGTTAATAGGTGCTACTTTTTTTATATTTATAGGCAAAGTGATTGGTCATTTTTAACGAAAGAGATAATTGACTCGCATTCCGTGCATGGGCTGATATCTAAGGGCTTACTTCATTTCTAAACCTCACTTTCCTGCACTTGATAATGGAAGGTTATGAAACATTATGGAGAGCCTATTTGCCACATGATAAATTACTATAAAGTAAAGAGTATTCAGGCTTATTTACCAAAAAACAAACCTATTTTTGAAGGGGGTTTTGATTCCGTTTGTTCCAATTAAGGCAGTTCATGCAGCTGAAGATTCTATTTAAGTCATCTTGGAAAAATTTACGTAAAGCATATTGATGAAGAAAGCTGCTCATTTTAGTGGAAGTGTTTTCACCAGAATGCTGTCAAAATTTGATGTGTGGCGGCGTAAGTACGCAATGTCTAATAATTTGTGCATGCGGCGAATACATTTACTGGCTCACTCTATGAGTAATCGAGTGCATAGAACACCCATTAGCTATTGCGGTAAATACGATCATCATGGCCACCAAACCCATGATTCACCTCTGGTTACAGTGGACTCGTTACCTTATCGAACACATTTATCGAGCCAACTTTACAAACCTGTTATGTCATCAGTACAGTTTTGTCCCAATTTCTGGATACTTTCGTGACATCTTTCTTTCAGTATTGATAGGGCGTTAACACTCACTCATTCATTACTAAGGAAACATCATGAAGCGATTTAATAAAATTTCTGCAGCGGCATTGCTTGCGTTTGCAAGCCAACAAAGTTTCGCTGCTGATATAACGGTAGAAATTCAGAACTTAACTCACGGGTTGTACTTCACACCTATTGCCGCTGTGGCGCACACCGCTGATGCTAGCTTGTTTGAAGTGGGTGAGGCTGCCAGCACTGAAATTCAAATGATGGCCGAAGGCGGCAGTTTAGACGGTATTGCTACCATTGGCACTGCTATTGGTGCAGACGTTATCGCCAACCCTGCAGGCGGGCTGTTAGCGCCCACCATGTCTACGTCAGCCGACTTAATGACCGCAGACGACAATGTTGTATTGTCGGTTGTAGCGATGATCCTTCCTTCTAACGATGGTTTTATCGGGTTAGATAACTGGGAAATTCCAACAGAAGCTGGCACCTATACGGTTTTCATTAATGCCTATGATGCGGGAACAGAAGCTAACGACGAATTACGTGGTAGCGGCGAACCAGGTATGGCGGGTATGCCAGTACCACCTCCACTAGACCCATTACTTGGTAACGGCGGAACTGGTGTAGCAGGCGCAGATACTAACACTACCGTACATATTCACCGCGGAAACATTGGCGACGACTCGTTAACGGAAGGTGCAAGTGATGTAGACAACGCCGTTCATCGTTGGTTGAACCCAGTAGCTAAAGTAACAGTAACCGTACGATAAGGAGGCTGTTATGCAATATTTAGCCAAACATTATAAAAAAGCATTGGTACTTACGTTACCCTTTTTGCTTGCGGCGTGTGGTGATGACGATACCCGTGAAGTAATTGTAGAAGTAGAAGTGCCAGCTGAAATTCCCGATCCAGTGCCGGTATCGTACGACGTAACTGTAACTAATTTAACCAATGGTCAGCCAGTATCTCCGCCTGCGGTAGTGCTGCATAGCGAAGGTACGTTATGGGAAGTAGGTGCAGTTGCATCAGTGGAACTAGAGCGTATTGCTGAACAAGGTGATTCTGCCGACTTTTTAACATTAGGTGATGCAAGTGCTGGCGGCGTTGGCCCAATTACCCCAGGTGACTCACAAACAATTAGTGTCACCATTAACGATATCACTGACGCTAACCTGACTATTGCTGCCATGCTGGGAAATACCAACGATGCCTTTACCGGTATTAACAGTTGGAGCCTAGCCAACCTTGAAGTAGGTGCTACCTATACTACTGTTAGCCCAGCTTATGATGCAGGTACGGAAGCAAACACTGAAAGTGCAGCAACCGTGCCAGGCCCAGCAGCCAATGGTGAAGGCTTTAGCCCAAGTCGTGACGACACAGGGTTTATCTCAATGCACCCAGGTGTGGTGAGCTCAGATGACGGGCTTTCAACCTCGGCGTTAACGGTTGAACATAAGTTCGATAACCCGGTTATTCGTATACAAATTACGCGAACAGAGTAATGAAAAACAATGCCTCTATCGCTAGAAGAACGGCCAATTCAGCCGCTAATTTAACGGGCAAGTAAATAAAAAGCGTTAATCTTGTGAAAGATTAACGCTTTTCCATCGTTCTATTAGTTTTTGAACTGTGGTTTTCCCAAAAATGACCGACAAAATATTAATTGTTGAAGACGACCAAGATATCGCAAATTTAATGCGGGTTAATCTGTTAGAACTGGGTGTTGAAATAGAACATCAAACTGATGGAAAAGTAGCACTGGAATGCGCGTTGTCTGATGAATTTGCCATTGTAATTTTGGATGTGATGCTACCTAGCATGAGCGGCTTAGATATATGCCGCAAGGTGCGAGATGCCTTGCCTATGCAAAGCATTATTATGCTTACCTCGAAAACCTCTGAAACCGACAGAGTATTAGGGTTAGAGCTTGGCGCCGACGATTACATGACAAAGCCATTTAGCGTAAGAGAACTGCAAGCAAGGGTGCGTTCTCAGCTTCGAAAATATCATGTGGTGCAGCAAACTCAAACTACGCAACAACAAGCAGATACACCGTTAAAATTAGGTCGCCTTGTTATCGACCAGCGAAATCATCAGGTATTTTTATCTGAAGAAGAATTGGTACTAACCGCCACTGAATTTGAATTGCTTCATCACTTAGCCAGTCACCCTGGGCAAGTGTTTAGTCGCAGCCAATTATTAGAATCGGTGTGGGGTTACCATCATAGTGGCTACGAGCATACGGTGAATTCACATATAAACCGGCTGCGTTCGAAGTTAGAAAACGACGCCACCGCGCCCCAAATTGTACAAACCGTATGGGGTGTAGGGTACAAATTTAATCCTCAAGGAGTATAGCCTCGTGAATAACCTCATAAATAGCCCCATGAAATTTGGCTTTTATCCTCGCCTTGCCGTGTGCTTGGTTGGCGTATTTATGGTGGTGATGATTGCCTGTTTTTACTCCACGAATTTTTTACAAGAACGTACTCAACAAGAAGCAGAACAAAAACTGCATATTGGATTAGCGGAACATCTTGTTAGTGATAATCCGCTGCTTAAGGAAGGGGTATACGACTACGAAGCCCTTGGAAACCTTTTCCATACGCTAATGATTTTGGGCCCAAGTTTTGAGTTCTATTATTTAGACCCTGAAGGCACCATTCTTACGTATTCGGCCGAGCCTGGAAAAGTGAAAGCCGAGGCGGTGGATATTGCCCCTATAAAACAGCTTATTAATACCGATCGCGGTTTTCCTATTGAAGGCGATGACCCAAGAAACATTGGCCTGCAAAAAATATTTTCTGCGGCACCGGTTTATAACAACGAACAACTGCAAGGCTATTTGTATGTGATTATTGGTGGTGAGCGTTACGACTCCATTATCGCGAATTTACAAAACAGCCAGAGCATGCGCGAAGTCGCATTATTTATGTTTGTTGGTTTGTTTTTGCTTTTGCTAGCGTTACTTGTGTTGTTTAAATATTTCACCACGCCATTAAGACGCTTAAGCGATGATATGGACTGCGTACGAGAAGCCGATTTTCATCGTGAAAAACTACCCCCTAATTTGGCTACATGGAACAGAAACAGCGCCAACGAAATAGACCGCTTAGGCTGTGCGTTTACCGATATGCTTACCCATATAGACAATCAGTTCGAACAGCTTAATAAAATTGATAGCCAGCGGCGTGTACTGCTTGCCGACTTATCACACGACCTGCGTACTCCTTTGGCTAGCCTACAAGGTTACATTGAAACATTAGCGCTGAATGAAGACAGTTTATCTAAAGAAGATAGAAGACATTTTGTGGATGTGTCGCTTAAAAACGCGAAAAACTTAAAGCATCTTATCGACCAAATATTTGAGCTTGCGTATTTAGAAGGCGGGCAAGTTACCTTGCATCAAGAGTCTTTTCCGTTAGGTGAATTACTGCATGATGTGGCCGCAAAGTTCGAGCTTGATGCGAAACAGAAAAATATCGCTATTAAAGTTATTCCCGATCACTTTGAATACTACGTGTTTGCTGATATTGGCAAGCTTGAGCGCGTGCTTACGAACCTTATTGCCAATGCTATTCGCCATACCCCGGAAAATGGCAGCATAGACCTTGCTGTGGTGTTACATAACGATAAGCTTAGAGTAGATATTCGTGATACCGGTATTGGAATTAGTGATAAAGAAATAGCGTACATTTTTGATGCTAGGTATCAGGCCAGTAATACAGAAAAAGATACGTGTAGCCATGCAGGTTTAGGTTTGGCTATTTGCAAAAAGCTAATGGCACTGCTTAATTCCGATTTGAGAGTAGAGAGTCAATTAGGGAAGGGCACGTGTTTTAGCTTTGAACTTACCTTAGCGAACAGTCATTAAGGTTGGGCTTAAGCGGTAGGTAAATTATAGCGGGCTTGATTTATAACGGTACTCGATTCATAGCGGGGCTCGATTTATAAAGGCACTTTGATTTTAAGCGGACATAAGGCTACGCAGCAGCACGGAAGAATTTCGTCATCATCAATAAAGGCGAGGGGATCGGTAGTATATTCTACTTCGCCTTCAATCAGCTTAGTTCTACACGCACCGCAAAAACCTTCACGGCAATGGTAGTGAATATTGATGTTAGCGGCTTCAAGGGCGGTAAGAAGCGTAGTATCAGGGGGGGATGAAATACACCCCACATCAACAACGTCGATGCGGAGTGTTTTATCAGCTGTGCTCATTATTTTTTGGCGCTACTTCTTAGCGTTTTTGTAGTGTGCTCTGTTAGCGCTAGCGCTCAAAATCAGCTTAGCGCTACAATTCGAAATCAGCAAAATCGTCTTCACTAACCGCAGAGTCAATTTGACCTACCAAGTAAGAACTAATTTCAGACTCTTGTGGCGCTACCTGAACGTTGTCAGAGTTAAGGTAGTTATTCATCCACGGCAGAGGGTTACTGCTGATTTCAAATGGTGCATCTAGGCCAATAGCCGTCATACGTTGATTGGCAATATATTCAACGTAAGAACAAAGGATTTCTTTGTTAAGGCCAATCATAGAGCCATTCTGGAAAAGGTAATCAGCCCATTCTTTTTCTTGCTGAACGGCATTCATGAAGATAGCGCGAGCTTCTTCTTTGCAATCTTGTGCAATTTGCGCCATTTCAGGGTCGTCTTTGCTTCGTGCCCACAAGTTCAAAATGTGTTGGGTAGAAGACAAATGTAGGTTTTCATCACGGGCAATCAGGCGGATAATTTTAGAATTACCTTCCATCAACTTACGTTCCGCAAAGGCAAACGTACAGGCAAACGACACGTAGAAACGAATGGCTTCTAAAGCATTCACTGAGTTCATACACAAGAAAAGCTTCTTCTTTAACTCGTACATGTTGATGGTATGTGGCACGCCATCAACAGTGTGCACACCTTCACCTTGTGTTTGCCATAATTGAGTGGCAAAAATAAGGTCGTCGTAGTACTTCGAAATGTCGGCGGCACGGCGCTTAATTTCATCGTTAACCACAATGTCTTCAAAAATATCGCTAGGATCTGAAAACAAGTTACGCAAAATGTGCGTGTAAGAGCGAGAGTGGATGGTTTCAAAGAAAGACCATGTTTCCACCCAGGTCTCAAGCTCAGGCAATGAGATGATAGGTAGAAAGGCAATATTAGGGCTGCGGCCTTGAACCGAGTCTAATAGGGTTTGGTATTTCAAGTTTGAAATAAAGATGTGCTTTTCAGGGTCGGTTAATTTTTGAAAATCAACACGATCGCGAGATACATCTACTTCCTCAGGGCGCCAGAAAAAGCTAATTTGCTTTTCAATAAGCTTTTCGAAAATGGCATGCTTTTGTTGGTCGTAACGGGCTACATTCACCGGGTTACCGAAGAACATAGGTTCAACCAATGGGTTGGTACTTTGCTGATTAAACGTAGTATATTTCATGAGTGCCTAACTAAAAACTTAATGATAAACGCGTTTTATTATTTATGTTCTTGCTGCGATACCGATTTCGCAAAAGCGGGCGCGTGCTAAATTTTGCACGCACCGCCTGCACAATCATCGTCTTCTTCTATAACCACTTCTTCTTGACGAGGTAACGGCTCATTGGCTTTAACATCTAATGCTGAAGCGTCTGTCGCACCATCGCGTGTGTTGTGGTAGTACAGGGTTTTCACACCCAGCTTGTACGTTGTTAATAGGTCTTTCAGTAACAGCTTCATCGGAACCTTGTTACCGTCATAACGGCTAGGATCGTAGTTGGTGTTAGCAGAGATAGTTTGGTCGATAAACTTCTGCATAATACCTACTAGCTGCAAGTAACCATCGTTAGAAGGAATATCCCACAACAATTCGTACTGATCTCTTAAGCGCTCGTACTCTGGTACTACTTGCTTAAGTACGCCGTCTTTACTTGATTTAATACTAATAAAGCCACGTGGCGGCTCAATACCGTTGGTTGCGTTTGAAATTTGAGAAGATGTCTCAGAAGGCATTAACGCAGACAAAGTAGAGTTACGTAAACCGTGAGTCTTGATTTCTTCACGAAGGGCATCCCAATCGTAATGAAGTGGCTCGTTACATACGCCATCAAGATCTTTCTTGTAGCTATCGATAGGCATGATGCCTTGCGAATAAGTCGTCTCGTTAAACTTAGGACACGCGCCTTTTTCTTTCGCTAAGTTGTTCGATGCTTTCAGTAGGTAATACTGCATAGCTTCAAACGTGCGGTGAACTAGGCCATTCGCGCTATGGTCTGAATACTTCACACCATGTTTAGCTAAGTAGTAAGCGAAGTTAATAACACCCACACCTAAGGTTCTGCGACCCATAGTGGCATTGTATGCCGCTGGTACTGGGTAGTCTTGGTAATCGAGTAGATTATCAAGTGCACGTACTGCTAGGTCTGATAATTCTTCAAATTCGTCTAGTGACTTAATGGCCCCTAAGTTGAAGGCAGATAGCGTACAAAGGGCAATTTCACCTTCTTCGTCGTTAACGTGCTGCAAAGGCTTAGTAGGCAATGCAATTTCAAGACAAAGGTTACTTTGACGTACAGGTGCCACTTCAGGGTTGAACGGGCTGTGCGTGTTACAGTGGTCAACGTTTTGAAGGTAAATACGACCTGTGCTTGCACGCTCTTGCATGAACAAGCTGAACAGCTCCATAGCTTTAATGCGCTTTTTACGAATGTTGTCGTCGTTTTCGTATTGCACATACAAACGCTCGAACTTTTCTTGATCGGCAAAGAACGCATCGTAAAGGCCAGGTACGTCAGATGGGCTAAATAATGAAATATAGTCATCTTTCATCATGCGTTGATACATGAGTTTGTTGAACTGTACGCCGTAGTCTAAGTGACGAACGCGGTTTTCTTCTACACCACGGTTGTTCTTAAGCACTAATAACGATTCAACTTCCATATGCCATAGTGGGTAGAACAAAGTAGCTGCGCCACCACGAACACCGCCTTGCGAACAGCTTTTAACGGCTGTTTGGAAGTACTTGTAGAAAGGAATACAACCTGTGTGGAAAGCTTCTCCACCACGAATAGGGCTACCTAGTGCGCGAATACGGCCAGCATTCACACCGATACCTGCTCGCTGGCTTACGTATTTAACGATAGCGCTAGCGGTAGCGTTAATTGAATCAAGGCTATCGCCAGTTTCAATTAGTACACACGAGCTAAATTGACGAGTAGGGGTACGTACGCCAGACATAATTGGCGTAGGTAGTGATAACTTAAACGTAGAAGCGGCATCGTAGAAACGACGAATGTAGCTCATACGGGTATCTTTCGGGTAGTTAGCGAACAGACACGCTGCTACCAAGATGTATAAGAACTGGGCACTTTCGTAAATTTCACCGGTTACACGGTTTTGAACCAGGTACTTACCTTCAAGCTGCTTAACGGCGGCGTAGCTGAAGTTCATGTCGCGCCAATGATCGATATAAGTATCCATCTCGGCAAATTCTTCAGCAGTATAATCTTCAATTAAATGCTTATCGTATTTGCCCATCTCAACCATATTAGTGACATGGTCAAACAGTGCAGGGGGCTCGAACTGACCGTAGGCTTTCTTGCGAAGGTGGAAAATAGCAAGGCGAGCTGCCAAGTATTGGTAATCAGGCGCGTCGGTAGAAATTAAGTCTGCAGCTGATTTGATAAGGGTTTCATGGATTTCGCTGGTATTGATACCGTCGAAAAACTGGATTTGAGCTTTAATTTCAACTTGTGAAACTGAGACGTTTTCAAGTCCTTTTGCAGCCCATGTCACCACCTTATGAATTTTTTCTAGGTCGATGGATTCTTGCTCACCATTTCGCTTGGTGACGGATAAACTATTATTCATGTTACTCTGGCCGTTGTCTGTTAGCGCGCGAGGCGTGGGTATATCACCCTGTTATAATGTGTATTCTTTTTAAGTTAGTTGTTTCGCTGCGAAGTAATACATCTGCGTAAGACCATTTGCGCGAAATACACAACTAACCACGACCAACCCTAAACTTATTAGCGCATAAGTTTGAGAGATGCCGCTGAATGCTTTTCTTTAATAGTATGTTTTGTCTGATCATCCGAATAAACGCAGTAAAAGGATCGTTGTCGATCTCAATAATCTCCAAAAAAATCGCTTTGGGATCCCGCGTTGGATTAAACACAAGATAGTGAGGTTTGCCTCACAATGCAACCCAATATCTGGTGCTTAAACGACCACTTAAACTGGCACGGATTTTAGGTTAGTAGTGACTAACTTTTTAGCTTTCTACAAGCCTTAAATATACTGATTGCAAGTACTATTCGAAAAAATGATCGAGGCTTAAAATAATTTAACTTAATATCGTACTTAACACCTAAACACGATATGTGGTGTTGAAATTATCATCAAGCCCCAATATGTAGTGCTAATTAATCTTGCGACACCGTATATAGTAGGTAGTTAACGTCTACATTGCGGTCAGAAAGATAAAAGCCCTGGGAAACAGGGTCCATATGTAAGCCGGTCATATCTCGTGGTAGCAAACCGGCATCATCTGTCATCTGCATAAGTTCAGAAGGTTTAATGAATCGAGAATGATCGTGAGTGCCTTTTGGCACCAGCTTTAATAAATACTCAGCCCCAACGATCCCCATCAAATAAGACTTTATATTTCGGTTTAATGTAGAGAAGAAAACATGGCCACCAGGCTTAACTAATTTAGCGCAAGCCCGCACTACCGAAGCAGGGTCGGGAACATGTTCAAGCATTTCCATACAAGTCACTACATCGAACTCGCCTGCGTGACTGTCTGCGAAGGATTCAGCGGTAACACAGTGGTAGTCAACATTGATGCCCGACTCTAAACCGTGAAGCTTGGCAATTTCTAAAGACGCACTTGCCATATCGAGCCCAACAACTTCAGCACCGGCTTTCGCCATAGACTCAGCCAATATGCCGCCACCACAACCAATATCCACCACTTTCTTGTTAAACAAGCCATTGCTGTGTTGGTTAATAAAATCTAAACGAAGTGGGTTAATTAAATGTAGGGGTTTGAACTCACTTTCAGGATCCCACCACCGTGAGGCTAACTCTGAAAACTTATCAATTTCCTGCTCATCAACGTTTGTCATTTATATTTTTTCCTTTCTGCGCCTGCTTATTGTTTTGCACTAATTTATAGCATCGATTTTTATATACCGATTTTGCAAAAGAACGCACATGACTGATGCCGCTCGACAGATAGAAGATATCTGCGATTAATTAAACACTGCCTATATAAGAGCAATAACATAACGCAAAACCAGCGTTAAGGCATCGTTTTTGGCACTTGAATGCCGTTTCGAGTGCCTGCTTGAACGAAAAATAATCGCTTGTTAACGAGTACGTAAGGAAGGGCAATTAAGCGCTACATAAATGTGTCATCAAGTGTTACACTCGAAGCAAGATTATGAGCCCATAATAACAATGCAAATCTATCGTTTGCTTCTCTATATTGTGTAGATTGAGCTAGATAGATAATGCAGAACAAACCGAAAAAAAGGGATTAAGCAGTTTATGTCTGATAACGCTAACGAAATCCTCCCCGTTAATATTGAGGAAGAGTTAAAGAACTCCTATCTCGATTACGCGATGAGCGTTATTGTCGGGCGAGCATTGCCTGACGTGAGAGATGGTTTGAAGCCTGTACACCGCCGTGTGCTGTTCGCAATGAACGAACTGAAAAACGACTTCAACAAACCATACAAGAAATCTGCCCGTGTGGTAGGTGATGTAATTGGTAAGTATCACCCACATGGTGATTCTGCGGTATACGATACTATTGTACGTATGGCCCAGCCATTCTCACTTCGCTATATGTTGGTAGACGGCCAAGGTAACTTTGGTTCGGTAGATGGCGATTCAGCCGCTGCGATGCGTTACACCGAAATACGTATGGCAAAAATTGCCCACGAACTTCTTGCCGACCTCGATAAAGAAACCGTCGACTTCGTACCTAACTACGATGGCACTGAACACATTCCAGAAGTGTTACCTACTAAGGTTCCTAACTTACTGGTAAACGGTTCTTCTGGTATCGCGGTAGGTATGGCAACTAACATTCCGCCACATAACTTAACTGAAGTTATCAACGGCTGTATTGCCCTTATTAAAGACCCATCAATTACGATTGATGACTTAATGCTTCATATCCCTGGTCCTGATTTCCCTACTGCCGCTATGATCAGTGGTCGTAAAGGTATTGATGACGCTTACCGTACCGGTCGCGGCAAAATATACATGCGCGCCAAAGCGGAAATTGAAACGGAAGATAACGGTAAAGAAACCATTATCATTAATGAAATTCCGTACCAGGTTAACAAAGCTCGCCTTATTGAAAAAATTGCTGAGCTAGTTAAAGAAAAACGTATCGAAGGAATTTCTGCACTACGTGACGAGTCTGATAAAGACGGTATGCGTATTGTTGTTGAAGTAAAACGTAACGAATCAGCGGAAGTACTACTTAACCATTTATACGCTAATACGCAGTTACAAACGGTATTTGGTATTAACATGGTTGCGTTAGATAACGGCCAGCCTAAAGTCTTTAACTTAAAAGAGACCTTAGAAGCCTTTATTCTGCATCGCCGTGAAGTCGTTACCCGCAGAACGGTATTTGAACTACGTAAAGCTCGCGACCGTGCACACATCCTTGAAGGTTTAGCCATTGCGCTAGCCAACATCGACCCAATCATTGAGCTAATTAAAGCCTCACCTGGCCCTGCTGATGCGAAAAAAGCGTTAGTGGCACAAGGGTGGGATTTAGGCGATGTTTCGCAAATGCTTGAACGTGCTGGTGATGATGCTGCACGCCCAGATTGGTTAATGCCTGAGTTTGGTATTCGTGACGGACAATACTTCCTTACCGAACAACAAGCACAAGCTATTCTAGACCTTCGCTTGCACAGACTGACTGGTCTTGAGCACGAAAAAATTCTTGAAGAATATAAACAGCTTCTAGACGTTATCGCTGAACTACTTCACATCCTTAATAGCCCAGAGCGATTAATGGAAGTGATTGAAGAAGAGCTTGAGAAAATTCGTGACGAATTTGGTGACGCGCGCCGTACTGAAATTACTGCTGCTAGTCACGATATTGATATTGAAGACTTAATCGAACAAGAAGACGTTGTAGTTACCTTGTCTCGTGAAGGCTATGTGAAGTATCAAAAACTTAATGATTATGAATCTCAGCGTCGTGGTGGCCGTGGTAAATCCGCTACCAAGATGAAGAATGAAGATTTCATTGAGAAGCTACTCGTTGCGAATACTCATGACCACATACTTTGCTTCTCAACCCGTGGCCGTTTGTACTGGTTGAAAGTGTATCAATTGCCGTTAGCGAGCCGTAACGCGCGTGGTCGTCCAATTGTGAACATTCTTCCTTTAGAAGATAACGAGCGTATTACTGCAATTCTACCTATCAAAGAATTTGAAGAAGGTAAGTTTGTATTAATGGCGACGGCTAACGGTACGGTGAAGAAAACCGATTTAAGCCTTTATTCACGCCCACGTTCAAGCGGTATCATTGCTGTTAACTTGAACGAAGGTGATGAACTAATTGGTGTTGACATTACCCATGGTGATGACGACATTATGTTGTTCTCAGACGCGGGTAAAGTGGTTCGCTTTAACGAAAAACTGCGTGACAGCGAAACAGGTAACGTTAAATTAGATCCTGAAACTGGCGAAGAACTATTAGCACTACGTCCAATGGGTCGTACCGCTACCGGTGTTCGTGGTATCAGATTACAAGACGACCAACGCGTTGTGTCCCTAATTGTACCTCGTGGTGATGGTCCTATCCTTACTGCCACAGAGAACGGTTTTGGTAAACGTACACCGCTAGAAGATTACCCAGCGAAGAGCCGTGCTACACAAGGTGTAGTATCGATTAAGGTTTCTGAGCGTAATGGTAAAGTGGTTGGCGCGGTTCAAGTTGATGAAGCCAATGAAATCATGCTTATTTCTGACCAAGGTACTTTAGTACGTACCCGCGTTGGTGAAGTATCAGTGGTAGGTAGAAATACCCAAGGTGTTCGCTTAATCCGTACTGTTGAGAACGAACACGTTGTTGGCTTACAACGTATAGAAGAAGTAGTAGAAGAATTGCTAGAGTTAGATGAAGATGGCAATCCAATCGCTATAGAAGAACCTATTGAGCAAGAAGAAAACGCTGCACAAGACGGCGACAGCTCAACGACAGAAGAGTAGGGTATTGCCCGCTTAATTTAAAAGCGGGCAGTTATCGGTGTTCTTTATTACAAGCGGCTTAGGCCGCTTGTTATTTTATAGGTGTTGAAAAACGCAATGAAAGAGGTTTTCAATTTTAGCGCTGGCCCGGCAAAGTTGCCTGAAGCCGTAATGCAAAAAGCACAAGCTGAATTTACTAACTGGCGCGACTCAGGTTGCTCGGTAATGGAAGTCAGTCACCGCGGAAAAGATTTCATCGAGATAGCAGCCAAAGCTGAACAAGATTTGCGCGAATTACTCTCGGTTCCTAAAAATTATCATGTTCTTTTCACCCATGGCGGTGGACGTGGTCAATTTGCAGCGGTTCCCCTTAATTTATCGTCTGCTTCAGACACCAGTCTTCACTTAGTCAGTGGGTCTTGGTCTGATGGTGCGGTGAGTGAAGCTGCGAAATACAATAATGCTGTAGTGGTAGGCGAGCTTTCTAAAAAAGAGGGTTTGCATTACATGCCGCAACCCTCACTGGCCAATGTAGATCAATCTGCAGCGTATTATCATTTCTGCCCGAATGAAACCGTTGACGGTATCGCCTACGATTGGTTACCAGAGTCTGGCGATGTACCGCTGGTTTCTGATATGTCTTCTACTATTTTGTCTCAGCCTGTTGATGTTGCTAAACACGGTCTTATTTACGCCGGTGCGCAGAAAAATATAGGCCCAAGTGGTTTGTCGGTAGTGATTGTTCGTGAAGACTTAGTGGGCAAAGCCCGCAAAGAAACACCGTCAATTTTCGACTACGCATTAGCCGCTAAAGCTGATTCTATGTATAACACGCCGCCCACGTTCTCGTGGTATTTGGCGGGGTTAGTGTTTGAGTGGCTCAAAGAGATGGGCGGCGTTGATGCTATGGCAAAACGCAACAGCGAAAAAGCATCATTGTTGTATTCTGCTATCGACAGCTCTGATTTTTATGCTAGCCAAGTACACCCAGACAATCGTTCTAAAATGAATGTGCCGTTTCAGTTGGCTAACCCAGAATTAGATGCGCTATTTTTACGCCAAGCACAAGATGCTGGTTTAATGGCATTAAAAGGTCACCGCTCTGTAGGCGGAATGCGTGCTAGCATTTATAACGCTATGCCCGTTGAAGGGGTGATGGCGTTAGTAGAATTTATGCGTGAATTTGAACGAGTAAACGGGTAGTCATGGAACAGTTAACATTAGAACCTATTAGCAAAGTATCAGGGGAAGTAAACGTTCCTGGGTCTAAAAGCCTGTCGAACCGAGCATTACTGCTTGCTGCATTAGCTGAAGGCGAAACCGAACTAACAAACTTGCTTGATAGTGAAGATATTGAGCATATGCTAAATGCGCTAACCAAACTTGGCGTTACTTATTCACTCAGTGAAGATAAAACTCGCTGTAAAGTAGTGGGTAACGGCGGGGCGTTTTCAGTTGCCGAGCCATTAGAACTTTTCTTAGGTAATGCAGGTACGGCAATGCGCCCACTATGCGCTGCACTCGCTGCCAGTAAGGTACAAGTCGTACTTACCGGTGAGCCGCGCATGGAAGAGCGCCCTATAGGCGATTTGGTTGATGCATTACGCATGGGTAACGCGGAAATTGAATACCTTAAAAACGACGGTTTTCCTCCGCTACAAATTAAGGGTAAGACGTTATCCGGCGGTGAAATGGAAGTAGACGGTAGTGTGTCGAGTCAATTTTTGACTGCACTATTAATGTCTGCACCGTTGTTTACTGGTGACGTGACCATTCGTATTAAAGGCGAATTAGTGTCAAAACCGTATATCGATATTACCCTAGATACCATGGCGAAGTTTGGTGTTGAAGTGAACAATGATAACTATCAAACATTCACCATTAGTGCAGGGCAATCATATCGTTCGCCAGGTAAATTTATGGTGGAAGGTGATGCTTCATCGGCTTCTTACTTCCTTGCAGCCGGCGCCATTAAAGGCGGAACGGTACGCGTAACCGGAATTGGTAAAAATAGCATCCAAGGTGATATTCGCTTTGCCGATGTGCTTGAAGCCATGGGCGCTAAAATCACTTGGCATGATGAATATGTGGAAGTAACAGGGGCTCCACTTAAGGGTGTAGACATGGATATGAACCATATTCCTGATGCCGCAATGACCATTGCCACTACTGCGCTTTTTGCACAAGGGCCAACCAGTATTACTAACATCTACAACTGGCGAGTAAAAGAGACTGACCGTTTAAACGCCATGGCCACTGAGCTTAGAAAGTTGGGTGCAGAAGTAGAAGAAGGGCATGACTATATTAAAGTATGGCCAACGGATACGTTAAAGCATGCTGCCATTGATACCTATAACGATCATCGCATTGCCATGTGCTTTTCGTTAGTGGCTCTCAGTGATACGCCGGTAACCATTAACGACCCAGGTTGTACCCGCAAAACCTTCCCTGATTACTTCACACGGTTTGCCACACTCTATTCTTAGTCTGAAAAAAGACCTTATTTCGTTCATAGCGTATTATTTTTAAAACGAAATTTAGCCTTATGTACAATGCCATCAACGCTCGATGGCATTGCTTATCTCTACTTAACGCGTATAATTGCGCGCGATTTTTACGTATTTTATAAATTCTGGAGCAGGTATGCATTCTACACCCGTAGTCACGGTTGACGGTCCCAGCGGTGCAGGTAAGGGAACGTTAAGTAGCTTACTCGCAAAGAAGCTTGGATGGCACTTTTTAGATAGCGGCGCGATTTATCGTGTTTTGGCTGTCGCAGCTCTACACCACGACTTACCGTGCGACGATGAAGAATGTGTTGTTCCGTTAGCAACGGGTCTTGATGTAAGTTTTGAAACTGACAAAGACACCACACGTGTCATTTTGGAAGGTGAAGACGTAACTGACGACATTCGCACTGAAGAAGTGGGTAGTGTTGCATCGAAGGTTGCCGCGTTACCTCGCGTTCGTGAAGCTTTGCTTCGACGTCAACGTGCTTTTCAACAAGATCCTGGCCTTGTCGCCGACGGTCGAGACATGGGTACAGTGGTTTTCCCCGACGCAAAAGTGAAGATATTTCTTACCGCTAGCGCCGAAGCCCGTGCTGAACGTCGCTATAGCCAGTTGAAAGCTAAAGGTATGGATGTTAATATTGCGCGCCTTTTAACCGATATCAAGGCCAGAGATGAGCGAGATACACAACGTTCAGTGGCGCCATTGGTACCGGCTCAAGATGCGGTAATTATAGACTCAACGGACTTGGATATAGACCAAGTCTTTGAAAAAGCGATGGATATCATCAATTCGCGCCTTTAAGTAAGGTGAGTTTTTAAGATATTCAAAGCAGTGCTACCACAGGGAGTGGCGGCTTTTACTAATAACCCCACGTTATCCGGATTTGAAGCGTGGATATCAACTTAAAGTTAATTTAAACCTTATGACTGAAAATTTTGCACAACTTTTTGAAGAAAGCTTACAAGAACTAGAAACACGTCCAGGTTCAATTGTAAAAGGTACTGTAGTTTCTATCGACAAAGACATCGTTCTTGTTGATGCAGGCTTGAAATCAGAAAGTGCTATCCCAGCTGACCAATTTAAAAACGCTGAAGGCGAGCTTGAAATCGCTATCGGTGACGAAGTAGATGTAGCTCTAGACGCAGTAGAAGATGGTTTCGGTGAAACAATCCTTTCTCGCGAAAAAGCGAAGCGTCACGAAGCGTGGGTTGAGCTGGAAAAAGCTTACGATGATAAAGTTACCATTAAAGGTATTATCAACGGTAAAGTTAAAGGCGGTTTCACTGTTGAAGTTAACACAGTGCGCGCTTTCCTTCCTGGTTCATTGGTTGATGTACGTCCAGTACGTGACACAACTCACCTTGAAGGCAAAGAGCTAGAATTTAAAGTTATCAAACTTGACGCTAAGCGTAACAACGTTGTTGTTTCACGTCGTGCCGTTATTGAAGCAGAAAGCAGCGCAGAGCGCGAATCTCTTCTTGCTAACCTTGAAGAAGGCCACGAAATCAAAGGTATCGTTAAGAACCTTACTGATTACGGAGCATTCGTTGACCTTGGTGGCGTAGACGGTCTACTACACATTACCGATATGGCTTGGAAGCGCGTTAAGCACCCAAGTGAAATCGTAAATGTTGGTGACGAAATCAACGTTAAAGTACTTAAGTTCGATAAAGAGAAGCAACGTGTTTCTCTTGGCATGAAGCAAATGGGCAACGATCCATGGCAAGAAATTGCTTCACGTTACCCAGAAGGTACTAAGATCTCTGGTCAGGTTACGAATCTTACCGATTACGGCTGCTTCGTTGAAATCGAAGACGGCGTTGAAGGTCTTGTACACGTTTCTGAAATGGATTGGACTAACAAGAACATCCACCCATCTAAGGTTGTTAACCTAGGTGACACAGTTGACGTTATGGTTCTTGAAATCGACGAAGAACGTCGTCGTATTTCTCTAGGCCTTAAACAGTGCATCGACAACCCTTGGGAAACTTTCGCTAAGTCACACGAAAAAGGTGACAAAGTGTCTGGTAAGATCAAGTCAATCACTGACTTCGGTATCTTCATCGGCCTTGACGGCGGCATCGACGGTCTAGTTCACCTTTCTGACATTAGCTGGAACAAGTCTGGTGAAGACGCTGTTCGTGACTATAAGAAAGGCGACGAAATCTCAGCTGTTGTTCTTCAAGTTGACCCTGAGCGTGAGCGTATCTCTCTTGGCGTTAAGCAAATCGAAGAAGACCCTTTCAACAAGTATCTGACAGATAACAAGAAAGGTGCTATCGTTGTAGGTACGGTTACTGAAGTTGACGCTAAAGGCGTTACAGTTAACCTTTCTGAAGAAGTTGATGGCTACATTCGCGTTGCAGATTTATCTGTTGAGCGTATTGAAGACGCAACTGAAGCTGCTAACGTTGGCGACAGCATCGAAGCGAAATTTATGGGCGTTGACCGTAAAAACCGCACCGTTAACCTATCTGTGAAAGCAAAAGATCAGGCTGACGAAAAAGAAGCTATCGACAAGGTTAATCAGCAAGAAGATGCTGGTTTTGCTAGCGCAATGGCAGAAGCATTTAAAGCTGCTAAAGGCGAATAATAAGCTATATGTGGGAGTGTCTTGCACTCCCTTGTTCGCAGTAGCTGTTTAACGATAATATTGAAACGAGGTTGGTATGACCAAGTCTGAATTAATTGAACGGCTCGCGGATCAAGCGCGTCAAATTCCTGCGAAAGATCTTGAACTGGCAATTAAAGAACTTCTCGAACAGATGGCCCAGACCCTTCAAAAAGGTGACAGGATTGAAATTCGAGGCTTCGGCAGTTTTTCATTACATTACCGCGCTCCGCGCGTGGGACGTAACCCAAAAACTGGCGAAACAGTAGAGTTAGATGGAAAATATGTCCCTCACTTTAAGCCAGGAAAAGAGCTTCGAGAAAGAGTAGACGCCTCCATAGCTTAAATAAAAAAAACCGCACATGTTGCGGTTTTTTTATATCTATTGAAAAAAAATTTGGTATATTCGTTACTTAAGTTTAAATTTATATCTGGATGCAGGTTTTATTTTCAAATCTGAATAGATTGTAGTTAATTAAATACGGTGCATGGTGTACCAATGTCGGCCGGCGAAGAACAACAAATCATAAAGCAGTATCAGCCGCTTATTCGTGCCTTAATTCCTTATGAGCAAGATAATCGCTTATTGGAAGGTATTAATAAATTTTCAAAGCGGCTCCCAGGCAATATCCGCAAAATCATTAAAGAGGAAGTCATTAGGCTTACGTCTTTAACTGATGCATCTGCGGACAATTCTGCATTCGCAAAATTCCCTGTCATGAAGTTCAAACATTTTGGCATCCCCATGCGTTTAGACAAAGTGGGCGCTAAAATCCTTCAAAATGAAACTGCCTTATATCAAGAACGATATACCGTAGGTGTGTTTGAATCGGTGATGAACTCCGATTTTTATCAAACACAAATTAAGCGCGATCAATTTAAAAAAATTGTTGAAGCATTTAATGTAGAAAGCCAGTCATTTACTGATATAGATTTTGGTGATGACATTGCTGTAAGACCCAACTTCACCGTGTCTTCCGTAGATTTTGAAAAGGGCAGGCACTGTACGGTTAGCTCCCTTTCTTTTACAGGTATTGCTGTAGAAACAAAACGACCGCCTAATGCGACCACTGGTGATATTGTAACCTTCGTTATACCAGAAGTGATGGGCTTAACCACCGAGCCGACTGAAATTACCTATGAGCTGGATGCGATAAAGTACAATAAACACCTTGGTAAGTATGAATCGTTTTTCATTATGTCTTCAGAAACAGATCTGACGTTACTGAATAGTTTAAAGCGGTACATTAAAGGCACGTCGTATAAACAGCCTTTGCAGCGAGACTTAGAAATTGAAAGGGCAATGCAAGACCTCGAACGAGATCGTATTTTAGAAAATAGCCCGTGGTTGCCAGTATTTCTTTCTGCCCATCAAAAATCCCTTAAGCCAATTATTGCGCTATTTACTAAAGCGAATGTGGATAATAACAATTCAGAAAAATTACTGGCGAGTCTGCAAGACAAAGCGCATTTTGAAAATCTGGTTCAAGAATTAAAAAAGTACAATGAAGCTTTTGTCTTTCATGGCATCATTAAAACTAAAAATGGTGCAATTACCATCACTGCAACCCATCGCCAACTTGTAGAACTTGGTCAGCTCAATGCTATCGTTTATCTACTGGTTAAAAGTGGGGAGTTTACTTGTACGCAGTGCCGCTTAGAAGATGTAAGCCGTGAAGACAAAGTAAAAGCATTCGCTATTCATGATATCCCTAGCAAAGAGTTTGAGCATCTTGCTGCGTTAAGCCACGTAATGTACTGCCGCGATATCTCTATGTACCTTACTAATTTAACCCTAAGCGAAAAGTGTGATTTTAAACCCTTATCGAAAACGCTGCGGGCTTCGGGCGACAACTGGTCCATTGATTTTGTGATGGAAGATGATCTTGATAGGCGTTCTGAGACCCGGTATATCATCGATAAAGTCGCCATGATAAAAGTAGGGCTGTTATCTTCAATTAATGTACGTGTTGCCGATTTATCTGCCAGTGGTATGAAGATAATGGTTGCACCAGGCACTGAACTGCAAAATGAAGTGCGGGTATCGGTACCAGACCTTAAAATTAAAAACGAGAAATATAAGGTTGTTCACTATGACGCTTCGTCAGGCGTTGTACGCCTATGCTTAGAAGATGTAAAAAAATCTAAAGCTGGGGCAAGTGTTGATGCCATGGTTGAGGAAAATTCCGCGTATTTCAAAATTAGAGATATAGCGCGTATTCAACGCTCAACCCATCGATTTATTTGGGAGCTAGCAGTACGTCATATGCCTTCGCTCGCTGTACTTTGCGTAATGAACAGGCATATTCTGGATAGACTTAAAACCGTTTATCAAAGCGATTCATCTGACGATTTATACCCATTTTCACGTACCGCCAACATTATTCCATTACATGGTTTTTTTGCCGATAAAGCGGTGGCTAAGCCTAAATCTATGATGCTTGATGCCATGTTTAAAGGCGATGTTGAAAACAATCTTGTGGTGCATTGTGTACGTAAAAGCGACAATCGCTTGGTATACATAAAAGAAAGCGATTTTCTTTATTCTAAATTACGCACACAAATTCAAAATCAGCTAGAAGAAGATAAAGTGCAAGTGAGTGCCACTAATGTAACGGCTATACGCTGTTATGGCGCCACTACACCGCTGACAAAGAAGCGCTTAGCACAGCTGTCTAAACTTGATAAGGCAATGTACGATAAATTAGAAACCATGCAAGCTGGCTATACACACTGTATTTTTGTGACTAATATGTCTGCATTGCATCACGACTTGGTTATGGCCAAATTAATTGCAAAGCAAGAGCGCCCTTTATCAGAAGATGAAGCCACCGCCTAACGCTAAGTAAGCACAACTAAAACCTTGGGTTTTGGTGTTATCTCTTGCTGCATTTTGCTATTCTTTATTAATTACGTACAAGAAGGGTTTGGTCTTGAAAGGGATCCTCACAATACTCGCCATTTTGGTATTACTGACATTTGCGTTTGTCATTGGCACACAAAACGAAGCCTATATCACCGTTAACTATCTTATTGCTCAAGCTAACATGCGGGTTTCCACCCTTATTGCTATTGCGCTTTCTTTGGGTGTGTTAGTAGGGATACTTATTATGTCAGCAAGCTGGTTGCGTTTACGCGTACAGTTGTTGTCGGCGAATTCAAAAATCAATAGCCTGAAAAAAGAACACTAATATGCTCGAACTGCTGTTTTTACTTTTGCCTGTTGCAGCAGGTTACGGATGGATTATGGGCCGTAACAGTGTTCGCCAAGCACAACGTAAACAGTCTAGTATTCTGTCTAAGCATTATTATAAAGGCTTAAATTTCCTCCTTTCCGATCAACCAGATAAAGCGGTAGACACCTTAATCAAAATGATTAATGTGAACAGCGATACGGTTGAAACTCACATTGCGATGGGTAGTTTTTTTCGCCACCGCGGCGAAATAGACAGAGCCATAAAGGTTCACCAAAACCTAGTAAGCCGAGACGAGCTTCAACCTACGCAACGTGAAAGCGCGTTAAAAGAACTTGGGCATGATTACACTCACGCTGGTTTCTTAGAACGGGCTGAAAACGCCTTTCTTCAACTACTCAATAGTGATAAGCACTATTTGGTTGCGCAAACACAGTTATTTAGTATTTACCAAACCACCAAAGAATGGGACAGAGCCATTGAACTTGCTGAGCGCATGGTGGAATGTCATGGCGACAACGATGATGTGTGTGAACGTTTAGCGCATTTTTATTGTGAACATGCCGTAGCGAAGCTAAAAGACGATGATCAGGGCTCTGCGTTGTCCTTGCTTCAAAAGGCCGTTAACGCCGATGAGCATGCCGTAAGACCTTGGTTAATGTTTGGGCAGCTTGCACTTCAACAACAACGTTACAGCGACGCACGGGCGTATTTTGTGCAAGTGGCAGAGCGTGACATTAATTGGTTCAGTGAAGCGGTACCTAGTTTAGAAAAAATTGCGGAAGAAACCGGAGATTGGGATAATTTCGCCGAGAGCTTAGAAGCCCATTGGCAAGAATGTGCAACCTCGTACCTTGCTATGGTTGATGTATTGTTGAAAAAAGGCGATACCACGCAAGC
The DNA here is from genome assembly GCF_902506055.1 of Alteromonas sp. 38. NCBI lineage: Bacteria > Pseudomonadati > Pseudomonadota > Gammaproteobacteria > Alteromonadales > Alteromonadaceae > Alteromonas > Alteromonas sp. 38. The sequence continues at coordinate 1,963,547 of NZ_LR733300.1, read as the reverse complement.
GGCGGATTATCTATTAGAACAACTACGTAAACGCCCAACCATGCGTGGTTTCAAAACCTTAATGGGTTTGTATATCGACCAATTAGACGATAAAACCTCAGCAGAGAGCTTACGTATATTAAAAGAATTAGTAGAAAAGCAAATGTTGCAACGCCCTAAATACCGCTGCCATAGCTGCGGGTTTTCGGGGCGTAAACTCTACTGGCTATGTCCTTCATGTAAAAAATGGGGCGTAGTAAAACCGATAAAAGGGCTAGACGGAGAATAACTTTACCATGCAAGAACCTCGCGTTATTGTTGCACTCGACTATGACAACCAAGAACAAGCACTTTCGTTTGTTGACCAATTAGATCCCAGCCTGTGTAAAGTTAAAGTGGGCAAAGAAATGTTCACCTTATTTGGCCCTGAGTTTGTAAAATCTTTAGTGGCGAAAGGCTTTGACGTTTTTCTTGATTTGAAATTTCACGATATCCCCAACACAGTGGGTAAAGCATGCAAAGCAGCCGCTGAACTTGGCGTGTGGATGGTAAACGTGCACGCCAGCGGTGGACTTCCAATGATGCAGGCTGCCAAAGAAGGCATTGCGCAAAGTAGCCGTCCTGAAACCAAATTAATTGCGGTTACTGTACTCACCAGCATGGATCAATCGCAGCTAAGCGGCGTGATTGATAATGTAACACCCGAGCAACAAGTGTTGCGCCTAGCGTCGTTAACTGCCCAAGCGGGCTTAGATGGTGTAGTGTGTTCTGCTAAAGAAGCCGCGATGCTACGTAATGAAATTGGCGACGACTTTTTGTTGGTGACTCCGGGTATTCGCCCTAAGGGGAGTGATGCGGGCGATCAAAAGCGTGTAATGACGCCATCAGAAGCAATCGACAGTGGGGTAAGTTATTTAGTAATGGGACGACCTATTACGCAAGCTAGCGACCCTATGGATGTATTGAAGCAGGTAAACGCCTCTATTAGCTAGTTGCCGACTAGCTAACTTTAAACAAAAAATAACAAAAGAATACACACAAAAAAACGCCCAGTAGTGTCGCATTCAATATGCTAACCACTTACTGGGCGTTTTTATTTACTAGTACTTATATAAGTACTAGTAAGCCAAACATTTACTTATGCGCGCTTACGCGTTAAGTGCTTCTTGTGCAGGTGTGTAAGTTAAACCTAACTTTTCACCTAATGCATCAACGACTGCTTTATAGGTTACTTTGCCTTCATGAACGTTAAGACCGTTCAATAAATGCTTATCTTCAAGCATAGCTTTAGCAGGGCCTTTATTCGCCAATGCTAAACCAAACGGTAGCGTCGCATTGTTAAGGGCCATCGTTGAAGTACGTGCAACTCCACCTGGCATATTCGCAACACAGTAATGCACAACGTCTTCAATGATGTATACAGGGTCTTGGTGTGTAGTGGCTTTAGAAGTTTCAAAACAACCACCTTGGTCAATAGCAACGTCTACCAATACAGAGCCTGGCTTCATGGCCGCAATTTGTTCGCGGTTAAGCAGCTTAGGTGCTGCAGCGCCAGGAATTAGTACAGCGCCAACAACAAGATCAGCTTTTGAAGAATAATGCTCTATAGCATCAACCGTTGAGTAAACCGTTTTAACTTGGCCGTTAAAAATGTCATCTAACTGACGAAGGCGAGGAAGTGAACGATCTAGAATAGTGACGTCAGCGCCTAGGCCTAAAGCCATTTTAGCTGCTTGCGTACCTACAACACCGCCACCAATAATAAGCACTTTACCCGGAGCTACGCCAGGAACGCCGCCCAATAGCGTACCGCTGCCGCCGTGTACTTTTTCTAAATAATGTGCACCGGCTTGAACTGACATGCGGCCAGCCACTTCGCTCATTGGCGCTAATAATGGCAAACCACCACGGTCGTCGGTTACGGTTTCGTAAGCGATGCAGGTTGCGCCAGAAGCAATAAGAAGCTCTGTTTGCGTAGGATCAGGTGCCAAATGAAGGTAAGTGTAAAGGGTCTGGCCTTTACGAAGCATTTTACATTCATTCGTTTGAGGCTCTTTCACTTTAATAATCATTTCTGCTTCAGCAAAAACTTGCTCAGCAGTTGATGCGATAGAAGCACCAGCTTCAACGTACATTTCATCGGTAAAACCAATTGCATCACCGGCTAGCGTCTCAACTAACACTGAATGACCATGACTGGTAAACTCTTTTACTGCCGCAGGCGTTAAGCCAACGCGATATTCATGGTTCTTAATTTCTTTTGGTACACCGATTAACATAACTTTTCCTCTAATTGATTAGCCTAGTGGCTCACTTGCCGATTATTATTTGATTCAGTATACGTGAGATAAAAACGAACTATGTGCTGAAAAAATATCAGTTGCAGCATATAATCTGGCATAGCGTGATTAAGTCGGAATAAAATATGTTGGTAAAAACTCCAAAACACCTTGACCGAATAGACAGGAATATACTGATTTCGCTACAAAAAAACGGGCGAATATCAAACGTGGAATTGGCGAAAGACGTGGGCTTGAGCCCTAGTCCTTGTTTAGAGCGAGTTAAGCGGTTAGAGAGCCAAGGCTATATAAAAGGCTACCATGCCGTGGTTGATCCAGAAAAGCTGGGTGCGGCCATGCTCGTTTTTGTAGAAATAACGTTAACGAAGACGTCAGTAGATATCTTCGCAGAATTTTCTGCGGCAGTTAGGCTCCATGACGATATTCAAGAATGCCATCTTGTCTCTGGGGATTTTGATTTCTTGCTAAAAGCACGGGTTGCAGACATGTCGAGTTACCGTAGATTATTGGGCGACACCTTACTGCGCCTTCCAGGTGTGAGTGAGTCACGAACCTATGTAGTCATGGAAGAAGTGAAAAGTACAACATCACTTCGGATTAATTTGAAGTAATGAAAGCATGGCTCAATTATGGGCATTTGTGATAGGCTGTGCAAAAATACAGTGGTTATTGTTAATGTGAATTTCACCCGCAATAGTGGGTGTACGTAAACCGATTTGTAATACACCTTATTAATAAATTACTTATTGAAAACATTACGATAATATTGGCACTGCATTTGTATTCTTCTTTATCGATAGAATTATCACAACATCGAAACATCAATTTAGTTTAATAAGTGACTTAGGGTTATGACGCAATTAACAGGGATTCAGCGAATTTGGGAAGCCGGCATGATAATAGCCTGTGTCTTCGCCTTTTTCTTATTGCTGGCATTAGTATCTTTTCATCCGGGTGACCCTGGCTGGAGCCAAGCCGGCTTGCAATTAGACGTACATAACTGGGTAGGGTCTACCGGCGCGTGGAGTGCCGATTTATTACTTTTCTCTTTTGGCTTTTTAGCTTACCTACTGCCTTTTGGTGCCGCCTTTTTAGGTTGGTTCTTATTCCAGCACATAAAAGCCTTGGAAGAGTTCGATTACCTCACAATTGGTTTACGTATTATTGGTGGTTTATTGATGGCACTGGGTGCCACGGGAATTGCCAGTATAAATTTTGACGACATATACAACTTTTCTGCCGGCGGCTTTGTTGGCGATGTTATTAGTTCAGCCCTTGTGCCGTACTTTAATACCGCAGGCACTATTTTATTGCTTTTGTGTTTTTTCTGTACTGGCTTTACTTTACTCACGGGTATTAGCTGGTTAAGTATTGTAGACAGACTTGGTGAAATGACGCTTTGGTTTGGGCGCAAATGTGTCTCTTTACCCCAACAGGCACTTGCGCTCGATATGCCAAGGCTTGCGCTTCCTTCTCGTAGTGCAAAGTCTGAAAATGATGAATTAGACATAACCAGCATGCGTGCAGAGCCCGCAGAAACACCTGAACCTGTCTATACGCCGCCACCTCAGGCAGAGCGTAGTGAACCTTCATTTGGTGTTCCTGATGATGTGTTTGACGAAGATGATGTTCCGCCTTTTGAAAATCAGCGTCATGCTCCTTCAGATACCGAAAGCAAACCTAAGTCGAGTTTTTCTTTATCAGGAATGCGTGAAGCAGTGCGCAACAAAGTGAAAGAAACCAAGCCTTCTAGTAATGACGAAGCTGCAGTTAATCGCCAAGATACTCAGTCGCAGTCTGATGAAATGATTGAGCCAACCTTCGATATATCGCAAACCGATACGTTAGATGAAGCGCAAGCGACTGAGGCACAACACACTGCTGAGCCTGTTAATGCAGAGCCATTAGACGCGCAGCCTGCGCCTGCTCCCGAATCAGCACCAGCACCACAGCCAGCGCCTAAGCCAGTACATCAACCCTTTACACCAGTGGCGATGGGAGCAAAATCCATTACTCGTCATGAAGGGGAGGGGAGCGAACCTATTACGGCTATGCCTTCGTTCGACTTGCTTGAGCGTGCAGATAAACACGAAAACCCTCTCACTCAGGAAGAGATAGACGGTATTTCAAGGCTAGTTGAAGAGAAACTTGCTGACTTTAATATTGAAGCCACGGTAGTGGGTGTTTATCCCGGCCCTGTAATTACGCGTTTCGAGCTAGATTTAGCGCCTGGGGTGAAGGTAAGCAAAATTACGGGGCTATCTAAAGATTTGGCTCGCGCTATGTCTGCCATATCGGTGCGTGTAGTGGAAGTTATTCCGGGTAAATCTGTTATAGGCCTTGAGCTTCCAAACAAAAAGCGTGAAATGGTGCGTTTAAGTGAAGTGATTGGCGGCGATGCATTCCAGCGCAATAGTTCACCGCTTACCATGGTGTTAGGTGCAGATATTTCCGGTAAGCCTGTGATAGTAGATTTGGCTAAAATGCCTCATTTGTTGGTGGCAGGTACAACGGGGTCAGGTAAATCGGTTGGGGTTAACGTTATGATCTTAAGCTTGCTTTATAAGAGCACGCCAGAAGATGTACGTATGATCATGATAGACCCGAAAATGCTTGAGCTATCGGTATATGAAGGCATTCCGCATCTGCTTGCCGAAGTGGTAACCGACATGAAAGAAGCGGCCAACGCCCTTCGTTGGTGTGTAGGCGAGATGGAGCGTCGTTATCGCTTGATGAGTGCCTTAGGGGTAAGAAACCTAAAAGGCTACAACGCAAAAGTGGAAGAAGCGATTGCTGCTGGTACGCCTATTCAAGATCCGTTGTGGAAGAGTGAAGAAAGCATGGAGCCCCATGCGCCTGATTTAGAAAAGCTGCCTGCTATTGTGGTTGTGGTAGATGAATTCGCCGACATGATGATGATTGTAGGTAAAAAGGTGGAAGAGCTTATTGCTCGTATTGCGCAAAAAGCCCGAGCAGCTGGTATTCATTTAGTTTTGGCTACGCAGCGACCTTCGGTAGATGTTATTACCGGCCTGATTAAAGCGAATATTCCAACGCGTATTGCATTCCAAGTTTCCAGTAAAATTGATTCACGAACTATTTTAGACCAGCAAGGTGCTGAAGCACTGCTAGGTATGGGTGATATGTTGTACTTGCCACCAGGTAGCCCAGTACCTACACGTGTGCACGGCGCGTTTGTAGACGACCATGAAGTTCATGCTGTTGTGGCAGATTGGAAGCGTCGAGGTGCGCCTAAATATATTGATGAAATATTAAATGGTGAAGCGTCCGCCGAGGTACTTTTACCCGGTGAACAAGCCGAAGGTGAAGATCAAGAATTTGATGCATTTTATGATGAAGCCGTCGCCTTTGTTACCGAAACAAGAAGGGCAAGTGTCTCTAGTGTGCAACGCAAATTCAGAATTGGTTACAATCGCGCCGCACGATTAGTGGAACAAATGGAATCTAGTGGCGTCGTAAGTGCACAGGGTCACAACGGTAACCGCGAAGTATTAGCTCCGCCAGCGCCTAAGGATTAAAAAGAATGAACAAAGTAGTACCTATTATGATGGCAATGGCGCTAACGGCGCCGTTAAGCTTATCTGCAATGCCGGTAGAGGCAATTAATGATATCAGTGGTGAGGCCGCAGTGGTGGTTGAATCTGCAACAAAGCCTGAATTTACCTCTCACAGTGCTGAACAAATTTCAAAAGCCGATGATGCAAATGTACTCTTAAAAAAACGCTTACATGGATTACAGCAATACCAAGCTGCTTTTAACCAAACGGTAACGGATGCCCAAGGTAATATTGTGCATGAAGCCCAAGGTACCCTAACCATGATGCGCCCCAATAAACTTCGCTGGGAAACCACCTTTCCTGATGAAACCTTGCTGATTGCCGATGGTGAAGCGGTATGGAATATCGATACCTTTGTTGAACAGGTGACTATTATTTCGCAAGACCGAGCGATTAAAGACAATCCTATTGTTTTATTAACGGCTAACGACGATGAAACCTGGAATAGCTTTGTGATCAGTAAGCTTGATGACGCGAAGGCCAGTTCAACGTTAGAGCAATACCAAATTGTGCCTAAATCGACAGATGGCCAAATAAAGTCACTGACATTAGGGTTCAACAGCGACGGTATTCTGTCGACGCTAGATATGCTTGATGCACAAGACCAAACCAGTGCGTTAGTGTTTAGCAACCAAGACTTAGATTTTGCTATTGATACTGCTAAAGATAACCTATTCTCTGTAGACGTGCCGCAAAGCTATATTATTGATGATCAGCGATAGCAAAGAATAGATGATTAACGATAACAAAGAACCGCTTGAACCTTTTGCGCCACTAGCAGCTAAAATGCGGCCAGTTACCATAGATGAGTATGCCGGCCAGTCGCACCTATTAGGCACCAACAAACCGCTACGTAAAATGTTAGAAGCAGGCCATTGCCATTCTATGATTTTATGGGGCCCGCCAGGTACGGGTAAAACGACGTTAGCCGAGCTTATTGCCACCTATACCAATGCTTCGGTTATTCGCATTTCAGCGGTAACTTCTGGTGTTAAAGATATTCGTGCTGCAATGGATGCCGCAAAAGAAAACTCTCGCTATAACCAACGTACCTTGCTGTTTGTGGACGAGGTACATAGATTCAACAAAAGCCAGCAAGATGCGTTTTTACCCTTTGTAGAATCTGGCACCGTCACTTTTATTGGTGCCACCACTGAAAATCCCTCATTTGAATTAAACAATGCATTGCTTTCTCGTGTGCGGGTTTACGTACTTAAAGCGTTAGAACAAGAGGCGCTTGCTGAATTAATGCAACGCGCGTTAACTGATGAAGAGAAAGGGCTAGGTTCACGCCAATTAAGCATTGAGGAAGATGCCAGTAACGCCTTATTAGGGTTGTGCGGCGGCGATGGTCGAAGGTTACTTACGTATTTAGAGCTAGCAGCCGACTTTACCGAGAACAGTGTTATTTCTATTGCCGATATTGAACAAGCCGTAGGCGAAAAAATTGCCAGCTACGACAATAAAGGTGATACATTTTATGACTTAATATCGGCGTTTCATAAGTCGGTACGGGGTTCAGACCCTGATGCTGCATTATATTGGTACGCTCGTATATTAGACGGTGGTGGTGACGCGCTGTATGTCGCTAGGAGATTATTGGCCATTGCTTCGGAAGATATAGGCAATGCCGACCCTAGAGCCATGCAGTTAAGCATAAACGCCTGGGATACCTTTCATCGCGTAGGGCCTGCTGAAGGTGAACGTGCAATAGCGCAAGCTGCTGTTTATTGTGCCTTAGCGGCAAAGAGTAATGCTGTTTATATGGCCTTCAGTCAAGCCAAAGCATTAGCTCGAAAAACTTCAGATGCGCCGGTTCCCATGCATTTACGTAATGCGCCAACTGACTTAATGAAAGACTTAGGCTATGGCGACGGCTATCGGTATGCCCATAACGAACCTAATGCTTTTGCCGCAGGAGAGGTTTACTTGCCCGATAGCATTGCAGGCACTCGTTTATACGAACCTAACGAGCGCGGTTTAGAAAAAGCCCTTAAAGCAAAACGTGACTATTTAGACAAGCTTAACAAACACGCGCAACATGCGCGTAATAATCAAAAACGGTGAATATTGTGCCTCAAGGCGTTATTTTATACTGCTATATTGCAGCGGGCGGGGCATTTGGGGCTTGCTTGCGTTATTTTTGCACCACAACCATAGATTCTTGGTTTGGAAAAAGTATGCCCTTTGGTACACTAGCGGTGAACGTTGTAGGCTCATTTGCTTTAGTTACGCTATACGGCTTTATTGAGCGCAACGAATTAACCGACTCTCCCTTTCGTGCATTAATTGGGGTAGGGTTGTTGGGCGCGTTTACTACATTTTCAACATTCTCTGTGGAAACGCTCACATTATTAGAAAACGAGCTGTGGTTAAAAGCCATTGCTAACATATTTCTTAACGTTGGCGCTTGCTTATTAGCAGGTTGGCTAGCTATTGAACTCATGAAAGGATAAGTAGGAACACATGTTAGATCCAAAGTGTTTACGAGGCGATATAGAAGAAACTGCCAAGCGTTTGGCTGCCCGTGGTTATAACCTCGATGTAGCAACATTTAACTCGCTAGAAGAAAAAAGAAAAACACTTCAGTCCAAAACACAGGATCTGCAGAACGAACGTAATGTTCGAAGTAAGTCCATTGGTAAAGCGAAGTCACAAGGTGAAGATATTGCGCCTTTGTTGGCAGAAGTGGGCAAATTAGGCGATGACTTAGATGCGGCTAAAGCTGAACTAACGGTATTGCTTGATGAAATCACGGCGTTTACCCAAGGCATTCCTAACTTACCGCATGAGTCGGTACCTGAAGGTAAAGACGAAGACGACAACGTGGAGATTTCACGTTGGGGCGAGCCACGCGCTTTCGATTTTGACGTGAAAGATCACGTTGATATTGGTGAAGGGCTAAATAACAGCTTAGATTTTGCTACGGCAACTAAATTAACAGGCAGTCGCTTTGTAGTGATGCGCCGTGATATGGCTCGCTTAAACCGTGCTATTGCCCAGTTCATGTTGGATGTTCACACCACCGAACATGGTTACGATGAAATGTACGTGCCGTTTTTGGTAAACGCTGACAGCCTGTATGGAACAGGGCAATTACCTAAATTTGGTGAAGACTTATTTCATACGCAGCCAGCAACAGAAGAAGGCCAAGGGCTTTCACTTATTCCAACGGCAGAAGTGCCGTTGACGAATATTGCCCGTGATGAAATTCTAGACGAGAAATCGCTACCGATTAAAATGACTGCGCATACCCCTTGTTTTCGTTCAGAAGCAGGCTCGTATGGCCGTGATACCCGTGGTTTGATTCGTCAGCATCAGTTCGACAAAGTTGAGCTTGTACAGCTAGTGAAGCCTGAAGATAGTTTCGATGCATTAGAGGAACTTACTCAGCACGCAGAAACTATTTTACAGAAGCTTGAATTGCCATACCGTAAAGTGTTGCTTTGTACTGGTGACATGGGCTTCGGCGCATGTAAAACCTACGATTTAGAAGTATGGTTGCCAGCGCAAAATACGTATCGTGAAATTTCATCATGTTCAAACATGGTAGATTTTCAGGCCAGACGTATGCAAGCTCGCTTCAGAAATCCAGAAACGAACAAGCCTGAGTTGCTTCATACATTGAATGGTTCTGGTTTAGCGGTTGGCCGCACGTTGGTAGCTATTTTAGAAAACTACCAACAAGCTGACGGAAGTGTAACGGTACCTAAAGCCCTTGTTCCTTATATGAATGGTGTAGAAGTGATAAAAGCGTAAGCCTTTAAGGCATGCGCTTTGAGACATGCGCTTTGAGGCATGCACTTTGAGGCATAGCCTTTAAGGTCTAGAGCCGACACCTACATTTCATATTTAATGACTATTTTAAGCTCGTAGATGTTCTATCTGCGAGCTTATTTGTATGTGTGATATATGTGGGATATAAATAGCTAAAGGCAAATGGCTTCGTACATTGGAATTACCGTGTAGCACTTGTTAATTAAAGTGAAAATCGCTGCCTGAGAAAGCGCGCTACACCGTCTTCATTATGATGTCCAATTACTTCACTGGCTGCGTTTTTGATAACAGTCTTAGCGTTGTCGGGGGCGTAACATTCATTAGCCAATTCAAACATGCTTAAATCGTTGTCGCTGTCGCCAAAACAAATAACATTGGTAGCACCCAGTTGTTGTTTCAAATTCATGACCGCACTACCTTTACTTGCTGCACGGTGGTGAATATCCATCCAACTAAAAGAATTTCCCTCTATTGCGGGCCCTGAATACGCAATAAGGTTTTCAACGTCGTTAATGGTTTTCCACATATTCCTAACTGTTGTATTGTCGCCAATCATACTGATGTTGGTTATTTTAGCGGAAAGGGAAAGTTGGCTTATCGGGCGAAGTATTGCGTTTGTCTTTTTAAAATATTTGTCTAGTAAATTTTGTTCTATTGGGTGTTTTGCCGTGGGGTGATAAACAACATGAGATGTGCCATCAATAACGTTAACAAAAGGGGTGATATCATTTTGATGCGCAAGATGAATAATGAATTCAAGCTCATTAGTATTGACTAGGTTTTCGAGGGTTAATGCATTGGCTGTTGGGTCCCATATAGCCACACCGTTATTATAAATATGGGGCAGCAGAAAGTTATCTTCTGCAATAATGCTGTTAGCGGATAGCATGGTTCTGCCCGTCGCTACTGTATATGCAATACCGTTCTGTTTCAGCAGAGCTAAGGTCTCACGGGTATAGCTTGAAATTTGTGATTCGCTATTTAACAGCGTCCCGTCTAAATCGAAGAAAATAAGATCCATGTGTTGCTCCTCTTTAACCTTAATGAGTGCCTAATCGTTTGCGCTAGCTTAAACTGGTTTTACAAGCACTTTGCAGGCTTAGGTAACCCAGCAAGTTTGGTAGCTTGCTTGGCTGGCCCTTTAGGGAACAAACGTTGTAAATAACGGCTATTACCTTTTTCTGGCCCATATTTAGCTGCCATCGCTTTCACTAGCGCACGGATAGCAGGGCTAGTTTCAAACTCTTCATAAAAGTGACGTACAAAGCGAATAACTTCCCAATGAGGCTCACTGAGTGTAATGTTTTCGTTTTCTGCTAGGGTTGGCACCATATCTTCACTCCACAAGGTATGATCAAGCAGATAACCTGCTTTGTCAGTAGGGATGGCTGTGCCGTTAAATTCAAAATGAAACTGTTCTTGGGTCATTAATAACGCTCTGTAATTGACGCATTGGGCATTGTACGTGTCAGTGTTAGGTTTTACTGCTGCGCAAAGACGTGGATGCTTAAAGGTACAAATATGAATGATAAAGGTTTAAACGCCTTATTTAAGTTAAGTGCTTGAACAACGACCTTAAGAAGTAACTTATAAGTACACCACAGGATAAAAAGTATCTGTAAGGGATACTAACTCATCGGACGATATCGGCGTGACAGATACTTTATTATCACCTTCATTTACCCAACGACTTACCCCACGTAGCGCCATATCTTCTTGTAAGGCGAACATACTTGTTGTCTCCCTGCGCAAATCTTCACGGGCATTTATTGTGTTCGCTAAGCCTAAGCTCGCTGAAACTAAATTCGCAAATCCGCAAAACAAACCGTCATCAGAATATTGGGCGTAATACACACCGTCGTCTATTAGCACAAGGGCGTTGGCAGAATCAGCACTTTTAAGCGCCTGCTGAAGTGTTTTAATCGCTACAGCATTTAGCGGGTAAGATTTTACAATAAAGAGCATTAGAAGGTCACCACATGGTCTACACGCGCGCACAGTGCTAGCTTTTCATCAATTGATAACAGTGAAGCATCTAGTTGCGCTATTAACTCATGTTTTTGGTTAGCTAGAGGCGACTGCCTTAAACTTTCTTCGCAAACGTAACATTCTTCAATATCGAAAAAGGGCAGGGAGCCTAACCGTTTACTGTGGTTTTTTGTTCCGCGAACAGATTCAGTTTTAGTTAGCTGCAATACACCTTGTTGTTCGAACAGCACAATGATCTCATGGCCATAGTTGGTGGCAGCGAGTGCAAAGTCTAGCCCATCTTGGCTGGTGCTAGATTGATAAGGGGGTTGCGTAAATCGAATTAATAAAGTAGCCATTAAAATTGTACCACCTTATCGCAGTCGTGAAGCGCGGTAAAAAATTCACCTAAACCAGCCTGTTCAAAACCCTCTGCCACATTAGCACCTGATACCCCGGCGCTAGCAGCTTCCTGCTCGCCTAATACGCCGCGTTTAACAGCGGCAGTAATACAAAAGAGCAGCGTAATGTCATGATCGTTTTTAAGCGCTTTCCACGCGGCCAGTGGATAAAACTCATCACCTACTTCTACCATGAAGCCATTAGCATGATGCACACCTTGGCCATAGAAGAAGACGTTATTAACAGTATGCCCCTGTGCAATAGCACTATTGATAAAGGAAACCGCACGCTGTGCATGTTGACCTTCATAAGGAGAACTTGTTATTAAAATTGAATAGTGTGCCATGACTCTACAATATGGTTGGTGATTAATTTAGTGATAAATCTAAGGTTTATTCTAGTAATAAAAACTGCGCCGTAGAAACAAAAACACCCCAGTAACGGGGTGTTTATTTAAACGCTTACGTTGAACTTAGTCGTCGCCGCCAAATGCACCTAGAAGGTGAAGCATAGACGTGAACAAGTTATAAATGTTCAAGTATAAAGAAACCGTTGCGCGGATGTAGTTTGTCTCGCCACCGTTGATGATACGGCTTGTATCAAACAAGATGAAACCAGACATAATAAATACGATAGCTGCGCTAATGGCCAAGCTTACCGCAGGTACTGCGAAAAACATATTCGCAATCGCCGCTACAATCACAACAACTAAACCTACAACCAAGAAACCGCCCATAAACGAGAAATCTTTTTTGGTAGTAAGTGCATAACCAGAAAGAGCGAAGAATACTAACGCTGTAGCACCTAACGCTTCCATGATTAAGCCTGGGCCTGCTACACCTAAATAAAAGTTAAGCGTGTAACCTAATGAAGCACCCATTAAACCGGTGAACAAAAATACCCAATAAATACCTGAAGCTGATTCAGCTTTCTTTTGTACAACAAATAAAGTGACGAATGCACCAATGGTCATGCCTAGTGACATCATAGGAGAAATACCTACAGCCATGGCAACACCGGCACAAACCGCACTAAACGCTAGTGTCATCGCAAGCAGCATATAGGTGTTGCGCAAAACCTTGTTCGTTTGCAACACTGATGGTTGAGATGCACTTGAATACATCGAACGTTGATCCATTGTTTCCTCCAAAAGGACTTTGTCTTTAACCAAAATGGTAAACTAACTATTAGTGTATGTTGTATGGGTTTTAGTTCCCATTTTCAAGTAGTTTCAAATGAAAATAGTGTTAGTAAGTATGAATTACGTGTCAACCGCGCAATTAGCGCACTAATTGTTTGAAATGCCATCACTTAACTTATTTTTTTTAATTTTTACTTTACAGTCATAAAAATATCATTAAGATACGCAGCACTTGGAGAGGTGGCAGAGCTCGGTTTAATGCACCTGACTTGAAATCAGGCGAAGGGTCAAACCTTCCGGGGGTTCGAATCCCTCCCTCTCCGCCAAGTTCTAGAAACCCGCACACTGTTGCGGGTTTTTTTATGGTTAAAAGAAAGACTGATGTGATAACGCGGGGAGGAGCCCCCGCTTTCGACGAAAAGGCTAGCTAGCCTTTCTAGTTAACCTCGAAAATAGTTACAAGTACACTATTCATAAAGTTTGCCGCCGGAGCTTGGCAATCTTCATAGCCACTGCAGTTAAAAAATACGGTTAACGTGAGATCGCTGTCTGCCACATAATAGTTTTCAGTAATATAACCGGGGTCGCCGCCACCATGGTGATATACGTCTTTACCATTTATGTTTTGATAAAATATCCCCAAGCCGTATTGCGTTTCACTGTTAACCTGAACAAGACGGTTACTGGCAAATAAGTGTTCAGTTATTGCGGAATCTAGGGTTGAGTTTTCACTCACGATGGCACGCAATAAAAGTGACATATCTTCTACTGTAGACACTAATGGCGCATCGGCAACACCGATGTTTTCGTAAATGAACTTCGTGTTTTCAATTTCATCATCAAATTCTGCGTACCCAGAAATAATGCTGCCCATGTCCTTTTCAAGGCCATTATAATAAGTATTGTTCATTCCCAAACCTATAAATAAACGCTCGCGCATGGCGGTATGGTGATGCTCGCCTAGTACCTCATCAAGAATTAGACCTGCTAATAAATAGCCAGTATTGGAATAGTTAAAGGCCTCGCCAGGCGCAAAGTATGCGGGCTGATCAAGTGCAAACTGCAAAGCAAAAATATCAGTTTTCACTGATGTCGGATCATCAATAATAGCTTCAAACCATTCGTCAGAACTACCGTCACCTAAGTAATCCCAAACACCAGCAGTGTGGTTTAACAACTGACGGAGGGTCATGCTCTCGCTATTTTCAATACGAGACAAAATAGTCGTGGGCAACCATGTTGATATTGGATCGTCCATATCCAGCATGCCTTCTTCGTGCAGCATAGCAACTAATAAGGCCGTGGCTTTTTTGCCTGAACTGCCTGTTGGCATTTGATGATACGTTTGCATAGGTGCTTGAGTGTCAATATCGGCAACCCCAGCTGCCCCAATAAAGTCTATTTCGGGGCTTTCAATTGCCATTACTACCCCGGGCACACCAGAATTTACTGCCGCTTGTAGCATTTCCTGATAATCAACGTTTGGCGCAGGTTGTGGGCTTGGGATAATTGGCGCAGTTGAATTGCTACTTGATCCGCAAGCAGCTAAACCTAAACACACAACACTTGCGATCAACGTTTTTTGTAACATTTTTCTGCCTGTCATATTTTATATCCTCATAAGTAATGTACCGTTTCGTAGTAAGCGAATACTAAGATATGCAAAGTGAAATAAGGGTGAACGAATATGGATAATAAAGTTTGACTTGGTTTTTTTGTCGATAGTGCCTTCACCTTCAATTCACCATCGAGTTGCTAGCCTTTAGGTCGTTTAGATAAACTTATAAAGGACAAACATGTATAAACTTATTCTCCCTACCTTGTGCTTATCGTTTTGCGGTTTCGCACATGCGGCTCAACCTTCTTATAGTTTCCTGCAGGCTGGCTTTGTAAAAACAGAAATAGCCGATCTTGAATCATTTAATCTAAATGGATATGAACTCAGAGTAAGTGGTGAGCTGGGGTATGGCTTTTTTGTTGAATACAAGCATACCGATTCTTCAGATTCTCATGATGGGTTCAAGCTTGATGTAGTGCAACGGCAGTTCTCGGGGGGATACATCCATAATTTTTCACCCAAACTGACACTTGATTACAGACTGGGCTTGGGTAATTTTGATATGACGGGCACCCGTAATAATGATTCTGCAAGCGCTGAAACAGACTTTTTTAGTGCCGCTACAAACGTTCGCTACCAATTAACCGAAAACTTAGAGATCTTTGGTGGTTTCGAAGTACAAAATTGGGATGGTGACGCCGACCAAAAAGCATATAGGTTTGGTGCTCTATACGACCTTTTGGGGGGGGTAGGGGGCATTGAATATACGAAGTACTCTGACCAAGAAATCGTAAACATGAGTATAAGATACGAATTCTAATCAAGTAATTACGCCCAAATTAATATACTGAAGCCCGACTTCGCAATAAAAGCGAAGTTGGGCTTTTTTTGATCTAAAAAATAGTTGTAGATTCTCGGTATGGTCGCGGTTGTGAGCAATTAATTACGGCAACGAGTATCCTTTTATCTCTTCCTTTGGAAAATTTTTACACATGCCGTTTGTAAAACATAATACAAAGTCACTAGGCGCGCTTGCCATTAAAAGCCAATCCTCCTCTGAAATTGAGTCTGTACGCTTGTTATTATTTGAACTCACAACATCACCAGCTTATAAAGCAGCAATTTGCCCTCGACGCTTTGGATACACGCAACGAACTATAAGGTTGCCTCCTCGCAACTTTCTAAGGTCAAGACCCGCTGAGTTATAGTGCGTTTAAAATCTTATACCGGAGTAGGGGCGTATAGTGAATTGTCTATTTGGATAATCGATTAACGTAATAAATAGGTTTGATTTCATTATTCGCGTTACTCAACTGCGTTTAAAAGCGTCAGCAATTGAGACGACTTATAAAGCTCCCCTTTAATACCAGCGACAAGAGCGTGGGTAGCAATGGTAAGCCTACTTATGTTTGCGCTCGGGTTTTGGTTAATCTCGCTTATGCGTCTAAGAGCGTCCTCTTGGCCTTGATTAACAAAAATTGTCAAAATCTGAATACTATTTTCTTCCGCCGTTTTTACTCTAGGCAATGGCTTGTAACCCAATGCCTTAACCGTCTCTTCAGCGACTTCCCAAACAGACCAAGGGTTTTGTCCAGTAATTAAGTTGTCGTGAACACTGACTTGATTAAGATAATTTTCACCGGCGATAAAAGTGGCACCTTGTTCACTCAATTTTGTTTCTAATAAAAAGGGGAAAATATTTTTAGCATTGGGTATTAAAAACAGCTCTTCGGAATTTGTAAAAGCGGAAACTCTTTTGTTTTCAAGAAAATATTGACCCGTGTCGGAAACAACATCAACGAACGCTGCTGGTCCATGACATACGGCAACAATAACTTTTTTCGTTTGCCAAAAATGAGACACGGCAGC
The DNA here is from genome assembly GCF_902506055.1 of Alteromonas sp. 38. Lineage (NCBI taxonomy): Bacteria > Pseudomonadati > Pseudomonadota > Gammaproteobacteria > Alteromonadales > Alteromonadaceae > Alteromonas > Alteromonas sp. 38. The sequence continues at coordinate 1,946,975 of NZ_LR733300.1, read as the reverse complement.
CTTGATACCTGCGTTATTTGAGAAGTCGAACATTGCACCCTTACCGCCAACGAAGTATATACCGTCGTAGTTTGCTAAGTTTGCGCTTTCAATAGCAAAAGAATTTTTTACTTTATGCATTGCTTCATCATCATTCAAAAAAGCATAGTCAAACTTGCCCATATCATCGGTGTCTATCACCATTGGGGGTTCGCCACCCTGAACACTGGCTATATCAACGCTGAACCCATTAGCTTGGAAAACGTAGAACGCCCGCGCAAGTTCAGTAAGTTCATAACCTGTAGTTTTCCCCGTCGCACCTAATGTCTCTTCACTAGTCAGCACTGCTAGAATACGTCCGCGACTATCGTTAACGCCCTCGGATATATAGCGAATATCTTGCGGTTGTTGTTGGCTAAAGTCAGCTTTTAGCTCGTTTCCAAGAAGACTAAAAAACCACACAATAAAGCCAGATATGCCAATAACCAGAGTAAGGATTATAAGACCAATCTTTTTAAACATACTGATTCCTTTAAAAAGTGTTATTTTGTTGAAAGAGAAGTCAATTTGAGGTCAATTATTGTGATTAGTAACCTTTCTTTTTACCGTGCAACTTCGTGACTAATAGCGCAGTGGCTTTCTGTTCTGCATCTTCAGGCTCTGTATATAGATGTGGCTCTACACCAATACCTTCCCAATTTGTTTGGGTAATAGGGTTGATGGCTTTTGCCGTTGGTATGGCAATTCGCAGTCCATACTTGAGCTCAAAGTAATGCCAAGGATTGGCGCCTCCTTTACTGGGTTTTCCAATGACCAACGCACGAGACATATGTTTGAAGTTATAAGCAAACTCTTCGGCAGCTGAAAACGTATTTGGCCCAATAATTATGACTATTGGGATTTGACTTAAATGAGGGAAATCAATGGCAGGATCTGTATAAAATTCTTCGAAGCTATCAGAAGCTCTCGAGTAAAAGGTATTTAGGTGCTGTCGAGCCTCCAAAAAAAAGCTTGATATGTACTGAACAGTTTGCGCGCTGCCACCACCATTCTCTCGTAAATCAATGATAAGGCCATCTACATTTTCAATTGCTTGCATGTGATTTGAAATCACTTCTTTGGAAGTCTCGTTGAGGTCAGCAAACCCCCAAAAACTTAGGAAACCTATATTTTCTTCAGAGACTTCAACACGTTCAAAACCGAAATCGAGCCTCGCTAGCTTTTCAAACCATGTTTCTTTTTTTTGTAACCCACTAATTTCAGGGTTGCTTGAGACAGAAAAATGCTGGTCATTTTTTTGAAGGACTTTATTTATAAACGTTGTAAAATCCTGCCGGTATTTTACGTTCGCGAACGCTTTATCATGTTTAACACTTTCTAACTCATTGATAATAATTTCAATTTTATCAATTTCTACGTAGTTATGACTAATTTTATCTATCAATTCATCAACTAATTCAAGTTTTATCTGGTTGTTAAACTGAACCTGTTCAACAGGTTCATATTGTGCAAAGGATTGAGTTGTACTCAGAAGAAACAGTGAAAAAAGCAAAATAATGTCGTGCTTTCTACTTTTAAGGCAGATGCTAATATCTCTCAGCCAGAATAAATTTTTTCGATTCATGTTTCTTTCCATTTGATGCACGTTATTACCTCGTTTATTGAATGAACTAACAATCATCAGTACTCTTAAGTAAATTTGGAGTGAAATGTTGTATAAGAATAAATTTCACCTTCACATCACTTTCAATAAGTAAGCTATTCAGTACGATTTCAGGTGAATAAAGTTGATTTAATCAGCTTTGCCACAGTTTTTATGCAAAGGGAGAGTTGTATGAAGCGCAAATTACGCGTGCTTCTTGTTGAAGACAACCAAGCAATAGCAAATCAAATTATCACTTTTCTTCAAGGACACGAGTGGGACGTAGATTATGCGTCAACCGGTAAGTTAGGAGTAAAACTAGCATTAGAGCATACGTTTGACGTTGTTATTTTAGACTTAAATTTACCTGATATTGACGGCTTACGAGTATGTGAAGAAGTTAAGCGTCACGCTAACGCCAACATACCAATATTGATGCTTACTGCTAGGGATGCTTTTGAGGATAAGGTCAAAGGCTTTGGTAAAGGCGCTGATGATTATCTTACTAAGCCTTTTGATTTAAGAGAGCTGGTTTTGCGATGCGAGGCGATGTCAAGAAGGTCTGAGTTGCATCAAAATACCGTTGTCTCCCATGGGGCGTTATCTCTGGACACTAGGTCGTTTGAGGTGGTATGGAGTAGTGAAAATATAAAAGTAACAAAGGTGGGTTTTAAGCTATTACATAAGCTATTGAGTGAAATGCCTTACCCTGTCAGCCGCTCAGAATTGATTGAGCACGTTTGGGGTGATGAACCCCCTGAAAGCAATGCGCTGAAATCACACATTTATGCACTAAGAAAAGCAACTGAACAAGTAACGGGAAAACCTATCCTCCACACAATCAGCAATATTGGCTATCAGTTAAAGGGTATAGATGATTAGGTTTACAAGCTTACAAAATAGACTAATGGTTGCTTTTACTTGTTTATCATTAGTCATCTGTATTTTTTTTATACGCTTCTCAACTATATTAATAGAAATCGCCGAAGCTAACGCCTATCAATCTGTGCTCGCACAAGAGGAGCATCGCTTGACAGCAATCACCAACCCGTTATTAATACCGACAATACTAAACTCCGTTTTATATACCAATATGGAGTCGGTTCCCAATGAGATAATTACAGCAGTTGGCAATGCGCGTAGCGGGAGTTTTGAAACAAAAGACAATCAACAGTTTGTTTTCAGAATATTTGTGATTGAGCAAAGCCCCCAACTGCTACTGATGAACATAAATTCTTTTTCTGCGAATCAACATCTAAGCCAATATAAATCTTTGTTTCTTTATAGTATTTCTGGAAGTGCATTTATTCTATGTTTATTGAGCGCCTGGTACCTGTCTAAATGGCTGTCGCGCCCTATAGAGCAATTGACCAAAAGTGTTGAAAAAAGAGGCAGTAATGCTGACTTTAAATCTGAAAGAAATGTCGCTGTAGCATCTATGTTTGGTTTAGATAGATCAGATGAAATTGGAAAACTTGCCAAAGCGCTTGCAGAGTCTTATGACGAAATTCAAATATTATTGGAACGGGAACGAAATTTTACTCGCGACGTTAGTCATGAGTTACGTACTCCCATTACTTTAATTAAAAATACATTAACACTTAATAATGCAAAGGTGGGTAGCCACGCTGAGCACAATCTATTAAAACAATCTGCCAATGAACTTGAACAGACCGTTGAAATACTTTTGGCACTAGCCAGGCAAGAAAATTTGGAGTTTACAGAATTTAGCGTTTTACCGATTATCGAGAAAACTGTACTGAAGGTTTATCATCTATACCCCGACTTTCCTTTTGATGCTCTCATTACAGTTTGTCCTACAATGCGGGCCATTGGTAATGAGCTATTGTTGGGTTTGCTCTGCCAAAATCTTGTAAACAACGGGGTTTACCATGGAAATGGTAAAGCTATGACAATCCGTTCTTCTGGGCACGAACTCATTTTTGAAAATTCACTGGAAGCCACACAAGAACGCCCCTATTATCAAGGTTTAGGGCACGGACAATACCTTGTGAAACGTATCGTTGAAGAAATGGGGTGGAGCGTCATGATTGAGCAAGAAAACCGTATCTACAGAGTCACTATATCAACCATTACTTAGCCCTTTCGGTTTAAAGTTTTACCTTTGCTTCACCTATTTCTACTTAAACTCCTAATGAATATTTTGATCTAGGCCTCTTTGCGTAATCAACATTCATTCAAATAGGAGCAGTCATGACGGTAAACAACACATCAACACTGTCGAAAAAAATTGTAAAAAGTAGCATTATTTTTAGCTGTATCTTACTTAGTTATTTGACCATCAGTTTTAGCTTGATATTTTGGCCAACTAAGTTTCCGTTCAGCCTGATTCACCATGATGTAAATAATTCAAATCATAATGGACCATTGAATATTAATGGGCAACATATGACAGTAACCGCAAGAGATGGTAAGTCACTCTATGTACGTAAGATTGGGCCTGATTCTCAGCGCGTTATCGTGTTTATACATGGAATAGCAACCACACATCAAACATTAATTAATACTGCAACGCAATTGCATGAGGCAACAGGGGCTCAAATATTATTACCCGACCTGAGGGGACACGGATTTTCTCAAGGAGACAATTTCGATGTTGCTTACATTGGTCAATATGAGGATGATTTAGAAGATATTCTTCTGCACTTAACGTCAAAAACTAACGTGTCCTCAAAAGGTCTATATCGTCATATTATTATTGGTGGTCACTCAATGGGGGGCGGTATTACTATGCGTTACGCGTTGAAAGATAATAAACCAGACGTTGACGGATACTTATTGTTTGCTCCCAATTTTGGCGAAGGTCCTACACAGCGTAAAGCGAGTGGAGATATGGCGGGCAATTCGCCAATTTTATTCAATACGACGAGAATGATAGGGCTATTGATGTTAAACACTATAGGAATTAATCATTTAGACTCATTAGCTATTATGTATTTTAATTTTCCACCACAGATGATGGCCTATAGTTATTCTTCAATCATGTCTGCTCAACCTATTAGGCCGGACACTACCGATAAAGCATTGCTCAATATACCTCAGCCATTAATAGCGATTATAGGACAAGAAGATGAAGTGTTTTTGGCCAGCGCGTACCCGAGTTTTATTCGTGAAAATAGTGCTTTAGGCTCTGTTGAATTAATAAACCATGCTGATCACATGAGCATATTATCTAATCCTCAAGCCATTGAGAAAGCGACTGCCTGGCTTAGAGCTAATTTCTAAACATGTTAAATGTCGATGGTTACATGTTGTTGTAACTCGCGCCTCTCATGCAGCAACATCGAACCTACAAGTATGAACCAAATTATCTGCAATAACCCAAATACTGCGCCAATTTCCTTAAGACTTGGTATAAGCGTCGAAAAACCGAAAAAACTTATAATATAACCAAAGAGAACAAGATTTTTACTTAATCTTTCCTCTTTCAGTAAACAAGTATTAATCAACATGACCCAGGTTGCTCCTACCCATTCAGAGCCTTCTCCTAAGCCCATTTGTATCGCATATATCTCTCGCCACAAATCAACTACAGCCGTTCCCAGCTTATAATTTTCACTAAATAGAAACTCGATCGATAGAATAGCGATAAGTCCGCTGGCGAATATGTAACATGACCAAAGATAGCTCATTAGCATCGTAATTTGCTGAAGTACACTGTGCTCTCGCGTTTGATTTTCTAATAATGAAACGCTAAGCACTAAAACGCTTATCCCAAATACGACATAAACTAAGAAATACCAAACCTGCATTAATTCACTAAAGTTATTAAGGGTACGCAAGCGTTGATCGGGGCCATCATTAAAGTCGGGCGCAATGATAAATATGAGGCACAAGCCAAGAATAAAGCTTGTAGCGCAAATAAAAGAAGCGATAGCGCCATGAAATTGTTTTTTTCTCATTTTTCTTTTGCCATCAATAAAACCTCACCAGTTGATGAGGTTGTTTTCAACGATGCAATATTAGCAAAACATCCTTTAATATAAGGAGTTTTTTTAATCAGAACTTTTTATAGTAGTGCTTGTATGGTCAATGTAAGGTGAAAAAATTGCTATTTCTGGTGCCAGTGAATATTTAGGAGAAAGCTTAATTCGCGCGAGGGGTCAAACCACCGTTGTTCGACAAAATGGCAGGATAGCCATTTTGCACAGCCGCAGGGTGAGCGCCATGGACGGCGCGAATGAATCCCTCCCTCTGTGCCAAGTTCTAGAAACCCGCACACTGTTGCGGTTTTTTTTATGCTTGAAATAAATCACATGATTTTATCATTTATTCGATGTATGTTTTGTATTCAGTCTTTGATTTACATACAGAAAATACTTTCGAAAGCCTAATACTTGTTTAAGGATGAATTTATGAAGCGCTTTTTAGCTATGTTACCCATTATCTTGTTGGCAGGGTGTAATTCAGATAACGACGATGGCGTTGTTTGTACCACTGAAGTTATTCCAGGCATCGCTATAACCGTTATTGATGATGTAACCGAAGCACCTATTTCTTGTGGCGCCACTGCCATACTACAAGAGTCAAGCTACGAGGAAGAGCTAACCAATCCAGAATCCTCTGATTGCGATTCTACTGCGATGTTGTTAGGCGCACTTGAGCGACAAGGCTATTATAACATTACCGTGCAAAAAGAGGGCTATGAGTACTGGTATGCTTATGATGTTGAAGTTGCCGAGGGGCTTTGCCATGTTGAACAAGTTGAAGTGGAAGCAAGGTTAATCCCTTTATAAGGTGCTGAAAATAACTGCCTACAAAAATGTGAAGCTTTGCAGATTCACTTAGCGTGGTTATTAGCTAAATGGCGCAAAACAAGTGCATTTTGTACGAAATAAGGCCTTTGCTTTTCATTTTGTTTATCTATTCGCCACTTGGCACACTTTATTTAGATTTGCACTTTACACGCAGAAAAATATCATTAAGATACGCAGCACTTGGAGAGGTGGCAGAGCTCGGTTTAATGCACCTGACTTGAAATCAGGCGAAGGGTCAAACCTTCCGGGGGTTCGAATCCCTCCCTCTCCGCCAAGTTTTGAAATCCCGCACACTGTTGCGGGTTTTTTTATGGTTAAAAGAAAAGTTAAAGCTTACATGAGAGGGAGGGTGAGACCCCCCGTTTTTCGACAAAATGGCAGGATAGCCATTTTGCACAGCCGAAGGCTGCCCGTAGGGTGAGCGCCATGGACGGCGCGAATGAATCCCTCCCTCTACGCCAAGTTCTGAGAACCCGCACATTGTTGCGGGTTTTTTATACATAAAATAAATGCGAAATCAGTTTACGTGTAAGACCACAGTCGCATTGTTACAGGCTATTAACAGGTATAGCCTTGCGATTCTTCCAGCAATCGTAAGGTGTAAAGTGTCTCAAGAAAGCGATTCTTATCAAAAACTTCACAAGCCAAGTAATACATTTAAATCAAGAGAAGATTACCTCAACCACGAATTACAAATCATTGCGCCAAAGCGCTGGCGATTCAACCTACCAGGTAGAGACTATCGTATAGAGTGGGAAGACTGTGTGCCTGGCATGGCGGCAACGATAGGTAAAATTGTAATGGTTGCCGCCGTTGTAGGAGCGTTTGCTGCGCCATTAGGGTTATCACCTGAATTCGTTGTAGAAAACGTCCGGTTTGAACTTCTCATTGCTGCAGTGCTTTTTGTTGTGTTGATATCCGGTTTTTTCAACCCTTCAGCGAACTTAGCGGGTACTCATGGCCCTTTACTGCCTTTGGTACCACTGATTGTTGCGTCGGGCGGTCATCCTATGGCGTTAGGGCTGTTAATTGGCTTTTTTGGCTTTTTGTTGGGGATAACCAAAGGCGGCAGTGTACTAGCAAAGCTAACCAGTAATGGGGTTTGTGGCGGCCTTTTACTGTATTTAGGATTTATTGGTATTACTGGGCAAGTTAAAAAGCTGTTTGCGTGGGCAGAGAGTTTCGACATGGCCTATTTAGCCTTTGTGGTTATTGTTGCCACCATTTTAATGTATGCATGGTTGGAGCATATTCAAAAGCGTTGGTTGGCTATTCCTTTAGGTGCAGTCATGGCAGCGGTTATTGCTTTTGCTCTAGGCGCGCCATTTGAATTTACTACCTCACCGGGTATGCCAAACTTAATCCCAGCCTATTGGTGGGGTGAAAGTACAGGTTGGCAACTGGGGTTACCTGATTGGTCTCATTTTATTGCGGTACTGCCATTTGCTGTATTAGCGGTGTCTATGTGGTCTCCAGATTTTCTTGGGCATCAGGTTTTCCAGAAGCTGAGCTATCCGAAGCACAGTGAGAAAGCGCACATGAATATCGACGATACCATGATTGCAGCATCTAGCCGTCAAGCTGTAGGTAGTTTACTTGGTGGGGGGAATATTGCTTCATCGTGGGGAACCTACATAATACCAGCTTCAATTGCTCGTAGACCTATTCCAGGCGGAGCGATAGTAACTGGCATATTGTGTGTAGTTGCTGCCATTTGGGGTTATCCAATGGACCTTGCTATTTGGCCTCCGGTGTTATGTGTTGCACTCATAGTCGGTGTGTTTTTACCGCTGATGGAAGCCGGTATGCAAATGACACGAGAAGGTAAAACAACACAATCTGCGGCCCTAGTGGTAATTTCATCAGTACTGGTTAACCCTGTGTTTGGTTGGTCGTTCACTATGCTTCTCGATAACTTAGGGTTAGTTGGTTGTAAAGAACGGGCTGGTGAACTTGGCAAAGCGGGTAGGTGGTTAATACCGGGCATTACCTTTATTGTGCTATGTACGGTTATGGCTCTGATTGGTATGTTCCCAGGGGTGCCTGCCATCATTGAGACCTTCAGGGTGTAAGTACAAAACGTTTTTATAATATTAAGGAAGGGGCTGTGTTTATAGCGGCCCCTGTATTAATTTTTTGGTATGGGCTCATTTAAGAGCTTGTCCCAGTAAGGAGTATCTTCAAAGTACGCACACAAAAAGTCGATAAAAACGCGGAGCTTATTGGAAACCAGTTTACGGTGTGGGTATACCGCATATAACGAAATAGCTTGTGGGACATAGTCTTCTAATATTGATAACAATTCACCCCGTCTGAGCGCGTCACCGGTAATAAAAGTAGGTTGTAGTACATAACCATCACCGTGTATTGCCACATTAGTCAGTACCTCTCCATTGTTCGCAATAAGTTTTGGTGTTACTTTTTGCGCATTAGTTTTAAGCGCCTTCATTAACTCAGACCCGTCACTATCATAATTTACATACGAATATTCTAGGTAATGCTCTGGATTCAACTCTGATGGATGTGCAGGCGTTCCATATTTTTCTAAATAGGCCGGTGCTGCACAAAGGGCTAAGTTAAGTGTGGTGATCTTTTTTGCAACGAGGGCAGAGTTAGCTAAATAGCCAGCCCGAATCGCAACATCCAGACCTTCATCTACCACATCTACTTTGCGATCATTCAGTTGTAAGTTTACAGAAACGCTGGGATGAGCATGTTGGAACGCCGCGAGTGCTGAAGAAAGATGTAAGGTAGAAAAGGATACAGGGGCACTTACGCGTAGTACACCTTTGGCTTGCGTGTTAAGTAGGCCCAGCTGTCCCTCCATATCGTTAACACTTTCCAATATGTTATTGGCATGCAGTAAACACTGTTGTCCTGCTTCTGTCAGGTGAATCTTTCGGGTAGTGCGGTTGAATAAACGTACGTCTAAGTGCTTTTCAAGTTGAGCCACATATTTACTTATAAGCTGGTTTGAAGTGTTTAGCCTATCCGCAGCGCGAGTAAAACTGCCTTCATTAGCAACCACCACAAACGTTTTAAGCAGTGCGATCCTATCCATTTCTCTATTATCAACCATATTGTCAACAAAACGTTGTTAATTATTCAATACTATGCCGCTTTATTCAATTTATGTTGACAACTATTCTAGACCCATGCAGTTAGTTCTTCGTCACAGACAAAGGACTAACAACTAACTAAAGGCTTTCTGCACGGCAGTGTGGTTGCCGTGACTAAATATTAAGGTGTAACTATGAATAAGCATTTTTTAACAACCGTATTTTCTAGCAACAATAGTGTAGCGAATTTAGTGCTACGTGTGCCCCTCGGAATTATTTTAGCTGCACATGGTGGGCAAAAGCTATTTGCATGGTTTGGCGGATACGGTCTTGAGGGGACTGGACAATGGATGGAGAGTATAGGGTTAGCTCCTGGGCTTATCATGGCATTACTCGCTGGTAGTGCAGAGTTTTTTGGGGGAATAGCGCTAATACTTGGGTTTCTTACACGTCCCGCTGCCGCACTAAGTGCGTTCACCATGTTAGTCGCTATTTTTAGTGTGCATGCGGGTAACGGATTATTCATGAGCAACAACGGTTACGAATTTGCCTTAGCCCTACTTGCTGCCACGGTTGCACTGTCTATTCAGGGCGCCGGAAAGTTTTCATTTGATGCTGTTATCAGCAATAAATTACTTGGTTAATACGGTGGCTTTATAAAAGGCTGATTTTGTGAAAGACAGGCACGAATGAAGGCTGCCTATAGCTTTAATGAGTCTGCGTCATCGATTTAACAGTTATATCGGGAAAAACACTGATGAGTATTACAACGGCTTACATTTCACATGGTGGTGGACCGCTGCCACTTCTAGAACGCGGTACATATGAAGACGGCAAAGGGGGCGCAAACCATAAAGAAATGATTGAGGTACTTAAAACCTTATCGCGAGATATGCGAAGGCCTGATGTCATTGTGGTGGTTAGTGCGCATTGGGAGGAAAATAACACCCAAGTGACTGCCGGTAACAAACCAAGCTTGATTTATGATTACTACGGCTTTCCTGAGCGGGCTTATACATTGCAATATCCAGCCCTTGGTATCCCCGATTTATCTGCATCTATTGTGGCGGGTTTGCAAGCACAGGGAGTTGATGCAACGGCTAACCAAAATCGCGGGTTTGATCATGGGATGTTTGTTCCTCTCACTATCATGTACCCAGAAGCAGACATTCCATGTATTCAAGTATCCTTAACATCAGACTTGGATGCGGCAAAGCATATAGCGTTAGGAAGGGCATTGAGACACATTTTACAGGCTAATTGTAACGACAAGCATGTTTTACTGTTGGGCTCGGGTTCGTCTTTTCATAACATGCGTGGCTTTTTTGATAGTTCAGCGTCGGCAAATAAAAAAGCACAAGAATTCAATCAATGGCTACAAGAAACAATGAAGTTTGAAGCAATGAATGAATTAGAACGGAGTCAAAAACTCATTGAGTGGAAAAGTTCACCCCACGGAATATTTGCTCACCCTAGAGAAGAACATTTACTCCCTCTTCATGTTTGTTACGGTGCAAATGAAAGGACGGTAGACAAAGCAATATCATTAACGTTACTGACGAAGCCAGCAAGTATGTTTGTTTGGAAAAACTAAGCGAAACATCCACGGACATGCACTTAACTTAAACAAATTAACCAAAATACAAGCACTTTGTTTATCAATTAATCGGTTGAACATAAAAGTTTAAGTTAGTGCTTTACACTTTCAGCTAAATCATTAAGATACACAGCACTTGGAGAGGTGGCAGAGCTCGGTTTAATGCACCTGACTTGAAATCAGGCGAAGGGTCAAACCTTCCGGGGGTTCGAATCCCTCCCTCTCCGCCAAGTTTTGAAAACCCGCCATTGTTGCGGGTTTTTTTATGCCTGAAATAAAGTGTATTAGCACCACAGCAAACGGGAATAAGCAGCGTATATTTTCGGGCAGGTTTAATTAAATAAAATTCACAATTCTAAAACTTTTATTAAGGCTAGAAGTTGTTCTAGCCACTAAGTAGCAATGCCGCAATGATAAACGGACAAACAAACGAAAGATAGCGGTGAAAAAGTACTGCAACTCATTGAAAGTTTTTCTGATCTTCCTCTGTCTATAATTTGTAATAAGCTCTTATAAAATGATTACATTCATAATAACTAATATGTTCGACTAAGCGGCGTTAGTAAAAATGAGTGAGAGATAGAAGAAAGGCACTCGCGACAGTCGCATGTTGGTCATAAATTTTTGCTAAAAACGATTAACCATTAGTTTTCTATATTATCGCTATTGTACATAGGTACACTTGTTTAAAGACACTAGTTCACAGATGTGTGATTAGGGCTTCACTCTAATGTCCAATTGCAATTAAGGTGTATAGTAAGTGATATAGAGGTTATTACTCATTACAGTGCTAATGCTTAAAACGAAAGTGTAAGTGAAACGCAACGACAGCTCGTTACACCCACTGACGAAAAAGAATAAATATAGAGGATTGATATGCAGGCTATGAGTACGCTCAATTTGAGTCAGGGCAGTGTTGAGCAAAAACGTCAGGAAATAAAAGCGTATTTTACGGATTCGTTTGATACCTATGAAAGCCTATTTACTTGCCTAGCAAGCGATGAAGCCTATTTCCAGCGTGCTGAAAAGCTTCGCCATCCACTTATCTTTTATTTTGGCCATACCGCGACTTTTTTTATCAATAAGCTTATTTTGGCTAAAATCATTTCTGAGCGTATCAACCCGAGATTCGAGTCGTTATTTGCTATCGGTGTAGACGAAATGAGTTGGGATGATCTTAACGACGAGAACTACGTATGGCCGTCTGTTGATGAAGTGCGTCAGTATCGCCGCCAAGTGCGCGATCTCGTGTTATCGGTAATTGAAACCCTCGATTTTAGTATGCCTATCAATTGGGAAAGCCCAATGTGGCCGCTGGTGATGGGAATTGAACATGAACGCATTCATTTAGAAACGTCCTCAGTCCTTATTCGTCAACTGCCCATTAGCCAGGTTAAGACCGATAACAAAAATTGGCCCAGATGTAACGTTTCATCTAGTGCTCCTATCAATACATTAATTGACGTGCCAAGTGGCGATGTTATATGTAACAAACAATGGAACGATGCCTTGTATGGGTGGGATAACGAATATGGCCACCATCAAGCTAGTGTAGCCGAATTCAAAGCCAGTCAATTCGCTGTGAGTAATGGTGAGTTTTTAACGTTTATAGAAGCAGGCGGATATGAGAGCTCAGATTACTGGGAAGAGGAAGGCAATAAGTGGCGCGAGTACACAAAAGCAGCTCACCCGACTTTTTGGGTAAAGGCTGATAGCGGTTATTTGTATCGCAGTATGTTGGAAGCATTTCCATTACCACTGAGTTGGCCTGTAGATGTGAATTACCACGAAGCGAAAGCCTTCTGTAATTATAAAAGTGAGCAATCCGGCACGCTAATTCGACTACCTACTGAAGATGAGTGGCTACGTTTACGTGAGTTCGCGGGCGTTACCGATAATATTTATTCAAGCGGCTACAATGTTGCGTTGAACAAGTACGCGTCTAGTGAACCGGTAGATGTTAACCAAGCCGGTGATTTTTACGATGTAGTAGGTAACGTATGGCAATGGACGGAAACGCCAATTTACCCCTTTGATGGGTTTAAAGTGCACCCGCTGTACGATGATTTCACCACGCCTACCTTTGACAACAAGCATAATCTTATTAAAGGTGGAAGCTGGATATCTACGGGGAACGAGGCTATGGCACAAAGCCGTTATGCGTTTCGCCGTCACTTTTTTCAACACGCAGGCTTTCGCTATGTAGAAGCTGCACTACCTATACAGGTAAATGATTTGGATTACGAAAGCGATACACAGGTATCACAATACAGTGAGTTCCATTACGGTGACACTTACTTTAATGTTGAAAACTTCGCTAAAGCAAGTGCTCATTTTTGTTTAAGCCACATGCCTCAAAACAAAGGCGGAAAAGCGTTAGACTTAGGCTGTGCAGTAGGGCGCTCATCGTTTGAATTAGCCACCTATTTTGACCAGGTTGATGGCATCGATTTCTCTGCACGGTTTATTAAAACCGCTGTTGCTATGCAGGAACGAGGTGAAATTCGTTATAACCTTATTGAAGAGGGCGAATTAACGTCGTTTAAAGCCCGTAAGCTAAGCAACATGGGCTTAGCGGAATGTGCAGATAAAGTCCATTTTGCCCAAGGTGACGCCTGTAACTTGAAGCCGCAATTTACAGGCTACGATTTGATCTTTATGGGTAACTTGCTTGATAGAGTGTACAGCCCTAAGAAAGTGTTGAACGATGTTACTGCAAGGCTTAATGCAGGCGGCATACTGGTAATAGCCTCACCGTTTACGTGGTTGGAAGAATATACAGAGCGTAGCGAATGGTTAGGGGGTTTCAAAGACGAGAACGGTGAAACGTTAACGTCGACAGAAGCGCTGGAAGCCACGCTTAAAGAAAATTTCGAGCGAGTAGGGGCGCCAACTGAAATTCCTTTTGTTATTCGTGAAACAAAGCGTAAATTCCAGCATACGCTGTCTGAATTTAACGTGTTTAAGAAGCGATAGTATTGTGTATACAGTGTTTACGCGTTGTGTTCTTTGCCAAAAAGGAAATGAATGAAAGCGGCTAAGCAAAGCGCTTTAGCAGGCGCCGATCAAATAGCGGGCTGCAGCGTAGATATAAACGCTGCTTTGAGAAAACAGGTTGCCGATATCGACAATTTATTTTCTGAGCAATGTAGTGAATTTTCATCGCTTTGGTATACACCCTTGTCTTTAGGTGACACTGATGACAATGACAACGCCGACTATGGCGAGGCTCACGCAAGAAACCGCCTGAAGTTTTCGTCGCTTTCTACTCGCTTCCCGCATGCACCAGAACACGCAGTAAGTATGTGGATAGCCGACATGGACACTGCGCCATCTAAGCACATTGCCCATGCTATATCGGCATTTGTGTCTTCGCATTATGGGTATCAGTCATGTGATATTGGTGATGTTGTGGCAGCCCGTTACGCTAAACAAGGTGCGGTCATTGCTTCCAATTCGGTAGTGAGTACGGCAAGTGTGATGGCTGCAGTAGATACTGCGTTGAAGGTGTGCACCACAAAAGGCGATAAGGTCATGGTGCTTTCACCTACCTATGGCCCTCTTCGAGAAAGAATGGCGGCGCAAGGCCTAAACCTCGTTGATGTGAGTATTGACGATATTAGTTATAAGGGAACCGGTGTTGAAACAGGTTTAGAAAAAAATACAACCGCGTTATTAGATGCAGATTGTACTGCCTTTGTGCTTTGCCACCCGAATAACCCCACAGGCACAGTGTTAAGCGAGTCATACCAACTTGATATTGCCCGTTTTTGTGAAACCCACAATATCACCCTTATCCTTGATGAAGTGCACAGTGAATTTGGTTTTATTGATGCCGATGCTACTGTGAATGCTTCGAGCAACACCAAAACTAACACCAAGCATAATGCTCCAAGCGCTATAAAACCTTTTGCGATAGATATCCCATTTGTGCAAGACACAATTATACGAATAAACAGTGCCGCAAAAGCATTTAATTTATCGGCTATACCCGCTGCATCGTATGCCATTATTGTAAATGATGAACTACGCACTAAGTTTGCAATGGAAATAGACAGCTGCCATCTTGAGGCATCCCCCGTAGCTAAAGTTGCACTGATTGCGGCCTACGAAAAAGCAGATGACTGGTTGGCGTTAGTGTTGAAGGCTATTGCGTTTAACAGGCAATACGCCAAAGCGCTTATGAACGTACTGAGCCCAACCACATCTTTTACTTTGGGTGAGGCTGGTTACTTTTTATGGTTGAATTTGAATCAACGCTTTCCACAAAACATGTTCGTTGAAACCTGCAAGCGTGGGGTTATTGGTGTTGATGGGTCAAGTTTTAACGCCCCAGGTTATTTGCGCCTTAATTTGGCATGTCACCCTAGTGCGATAAAAACGGCGTTACTGAGATTATTTTCCGATTAAGTTATAGCCTTTAGCTTAGTGCTAGTCTTCCGCTAATTGTCACTCATGCTGTGTTTACTAAATCCAGTTCGTTCACCCTTTGTTGGGTGCTTCCTATTTCTACCGTTAGATCTGACTAATTTTCACCTCGGGCTCCTGTATCGTGCTCTGCATCGGGAAAGCCAATTTAGTACCTAGCCTAGACCTAGCCCAACATCCATTCATTCTCAAAAAACGAATGAATGGTGCTAAATTCGCTAATTTTATCCCGCTGTTTAGGTACTACAATATTGAGTATTGAAAATTGATTATCGATAACAAGCGCTCTAGTGGTGCTTGGCGCAAAAGAGTCGATGTAAGGAATTAAAGATGCAATACATCCGAAAAGGTAGCGAACGAGGCAACGTAAATCTTGGTTGGCTAAACAGCAAACATAGTTTTTCATTTGGCCAGTATTATGACGCCAATCATATGGGGTTTTCTGCCCTAAGGGTCATTAACGATGATATCGTACAGGCGGGTAGAGGCTTTGAAACCCATGGACACCGAGACATGGAAATCATTTCTTTTGTCGTAAGCGGTGCGCTAAAACACAAAGACAGCACAGGTAACGACTACGTTATTCCTGCTGGTGATATTCAAGTGATGAGTGCAGGAAAGGGCATTAGGCATTCTGAAATGAATGCGTCTGATCACGAGGAAGTTAATTTTATTCAAATTTGGATTGAGCCTAACGTAACGGGTGTTCAGCCTGCTTATTTACAGAAGTCGGTTAGTGATAAAAACGGATTAGAGTTGCTTGTCAGTGAGTCGGGGCAAAACGGCGCATTAAAAATTAATCAAGAAGCACGTATTAGTAAACTGGCTCTTAGCCAAGGCGAAACTTTCGACTTAGCGGTTGAATCTACAACAACCTTGGGAGCTGGCTATTTGCATATTGTGAAAGGTGAATTAATAGTTAACGACGTGAAGTCAGATAAGATGACTACCTTAACTAAAGGCGATGCGATAGGGTTAGGTACGAAGCAGAAGATAGTGGTTTTAGCCAATGATGATGTGCTTGCGCTTTGGTTTGATTTGCCTCCTATTGGTTAATGAGTCGGTGCAGTATCTTTATTGACCAGCTTGTCCTGTTAACGATTGTTTTTACACATTTACTTACTACAAATTGACACTGAAAAGTTTACCTAGTCGGTAGTCGTGGTATGATATAGACGCATGATTGGTAAGTAACTGGTGGAAACCACCACGGTTACGGATCTTTTTTGTTCGAAAGTAAACCGTAGTCAGTGAGATACTTGTGATAAAAATTATCCTAGCAGATGACCATGATTTGGTCAGAAGAGGGATCCGCCGAATTCTGGAAGATGTCGTAGATTTTTCAATCATAGCTGAAGCTAAAAATGGCGAAGATGCCGTACAGTTATGTCGAAAAAATGCCCCAGATGTGGTACTCATGGACGTAAATATGCCCGGTATTGGCGGGCTAGAAGCAACTAAACGCATTGTGCGAATGTCTGAGAACACTCGCGTGATTTGTTTGTCTATGCACAAAGAAAGCCCCATTCCGATGCAGGTTATGAATGCTGGCGCGTTTGGTTTCTTAACGAAAGATGCTGAACCTGAAGAAGTTATTCGAGCCATTCATAAAGTCGTTGCTGGGCAAAAGTATATCGATAGTGAAGTAGCGAACAGTATCGCCATCGATAAGCTTTCCCCGAATTCAGACAACCCGTTTAATGATTTATCAGATAGAGAGTTAAGTATTGCGCTTCGCCTCACCAAGGGCAAACGCGTACCTGACATTGCCAATGAGTTAAGCATTAACGCGAAAACTGTCAATACATACCGTTATCGTATGTTTGAAAAGTTAGGCGTAACCACTGATGTGGAATTAACCCACTTAGCGCTTCGCCACAAACTCATCGATTCGAATTTGCTTTAGCCCAGCATGTCTGCATTTGATTCCGCAGCGTTTCTCAAAAATTTAACTTCTCAACCGGGCGTATACAGAATGTATAACGCCCAGGAAGACGTCATTTATGTAGGTAAAGCAAAAAACCTTAAAAAGCGTGTTTCTAGCTATTTTCGGATGAATGTCGATAACGCAAAAACACGCTCATTGGTAATGCAAATTGCCAATATGGATGTCACCGTTGTAAATAGTGAAACAGAAGCGTTTTTGCTAGAAAATAACTTCATCAAGAAGTACAAGCCACGTTACAACGTGGTCATGCGTGACGATAAATCCTACCCTTTTATATTCCTATCTGACCACCAGCACCCACGTTTATCGTTTCACCGTGGCCCGCAAAAGAAAAAGGGCGAATATTTTGGCCCTTATCCTAGTGCGGGTGCCGTTCGTGAAAGTTTGCGTTCTATGCAGCGTATTTTTCCTGTACGCCAGTGTGAAGACAGTTACTATCGCGCAAGAAGTCGCCCTTGTTTGCAGTACCAAATGCAGCGTTGCAGTGCGCCTTGTGTTGAAGGTTATGTAAGCGACGAAGAATATAACGAGCAAATAGACCTTGCTAGGCTATTCCTAAAAGGTAAAAACCAACAAGTCATTGGTACCTTGGTCGATAAAATGGAAAAAGCCAGCGAAGCGCTAAACTTTGAAGCTGCCGCGCGTTATCGCGACCAAATTAATACACTTCGCAAAGTACAAGAGCGCCAATGGGTAGCCGGTACCCAAGATGAAATGGACATATTTGGCTTTGCGGTGAAAGGCAATATGGCGTGTATTCAGGTGATGTTTATTCGTGACAGCCAACTTTTAGGCAGCAAAGCGTTTTTTCCAAAGGTGCCGAACACGGCTGATGAACAAGAAATATTTGAATCCTTTTTTTTGCAGTTTTATTTAGCGGGTAACAAACTTATTCCTAAGCAAATGGTATTTGCTAGTGCGCTGTCTGATGAGCAAGCGATTGCCGATTTGCTTAGCAGTGAAGCCGGATACCGTGTGAATTTCTTTAAAGGTGCACGTGAAGAGAAACGTCGCTACCTAGAATTGGCACAAGCCAATGCTGAAACCGCACTAGAGGCCCAGTACGGCGAACAAAAGTCTGTATTTGCCCGTTATCTCGATTTAGAAACAGCGCTTGAATTAGAGGCGCCATTGCAGCGTATGGAATGTTTCGACATAAGCCACACCTCAGGCGAACAAACCGTAGCATCTTGCGTGGTGTTTAATCGTGAAGGCCCACTTAAAAGCGATTACCGCCGCTATAACATTGAAGGCATTACGCCTGGTGATGATTACGCCGCCATGGCTCAAGCCCTCAAGCGACGGTATAAATCAGTTAAAGAAGTACAAAAGATCCCTGATTTGCTGCTTATCGATGGCGGTAAAGGGCAGTTGTCTCAGGCTGAATCTTTCTTTAAAGATTGGCCTCATGATAAAAAGCCAATGTTATTGGGTGTAGCGAAAGGCACAACCCGCAAACCGGGTTTAGAAACTATTATATTGGCCGATAGCCACGACACCGTGCCTATGGACAGCCACTCACCCGCATTGCATCTTATTCAGCATATTAGAGATGAATCTCACCGCTTTGCAATTACTGGGCACAGAAACCGCCGTCAAAAGGTTAAAACCACATCAAGTTTAGAAACCATACCTGGAGTAGGGGCTAAACGTCGCCAAACACTGTTGAAATATATGGGTGGGCTGCAAGGGCTTAAAAAGGCCAGTAAGGATGAAATTGCTAGCGTACCAGGTATTAGCAAAGAGTTAGCTGACACCATATACGATCATCTTCATCTTTAATCTCATCCAATACGCGCATTAATACGTAAATTGCGGTAATCTGTTAAAAATTGAAGGCTTAAAAAAAGCTGCGCTAAACCTGCCTATAATAGGCGAAAATTTTGAGATGTATTTATGTGGACGGTTCCAAATTTAATTACTCTATTCAGAGTGATCCTTATTCCTGTGTTTGTTGGTGTTTATTTTCTTGATTGGCGTTGGGCCCACGAAGCCGGTGCATTTATTTTTTGGCTTGCAGCTATTACCGATTGGTTCGATGGTTACCTAGCCCGAAAACTTGAACAATCTACACCTTTTGGTGCTTTCCTAGATCCTGTTGCCGATAAGCTCATTGTTGGGGCGGCACTGCTAATGATTACTCACAGCTATGCTAGTTTATGGATAACCATTCCAGCCATTGCACTACTAGTGCGAGAAATTTACGTTTCAGCGCTTAGAGAGTGGATGGGACAAAATGGTGTGAGGGAAGCGGTAAAAGTATCATTTATTGGCAAAGCAAAAACGACTGCGCAAATGTTAGCCATTATTGGATTATTATCTGGCCTTGAATCGTTTATGGGCATTCCACTTTATTGGGTAACCCTAGGACATATTTTACTTTATATCGCCGCAGTGCTGTCAATTTGGTCAATGATTATTTACTCACGTGCTGCATGGCCACACCTAAGTGCGGGCTTAAAAGATAAGATTTGATCGTCTATTGAGCAATGTGAATAAAAATGTAGCAAACGATCACAAAAATGCATATTTCCTTGTTTTTCGTATTGACACTTTCAGCGTTACAGGTAGAATTCACCGCACATTTCGAGACGGCAACAACGAAACGAAATGTAAGACTTTAAATGCGGGAATAGCTCAGTTGGTAGAGCACGACCTTGCCAAGGTCGGGGTCGCGAGTTCGAATCTCGTTTCCCGCTCCAAAGTCTAGTATTACGGCGGAATGGCAGAATGGCTATGCAGCGGATTGCAAATCCGTGGATCTCGGTTCGACTCCGGGTTCCGCCTCCATAATGCTTTAATGCGATAACAGGTTTCTACGCCTGACACCCCAACCGAAAGGTTACCCCGATGCCCGGGTGGTGAAATTGGTAGACACAAGGGATTTAAAATCCCTCGTCAGTAATGACGTGCCGGTTCAAGTCCGGCCCCGGGCACCATTTCTTTAAGAGTTTAATCCCAAAGAATTTTCAGCTTTGTCTCTAAATCATTTTTCGGTATTACCTAACTCGACAAATTATTACACACTGACATTAATGCACGGTTCTTGCGTCTAAAATAGTGTTTTCAGAAAAACCCGAAAATGACTCATTTAATCTAAGGGTAGCGTACTGAATTACCCGTAAATGTTTTGGCCGATTCAGCATTTTCCAACGCATTGTGTAGCTCTGCCATGGCAGATATCGTTTCTTTAGACGCTTCCCTATTCATCGTTAGCTCCACTAGGCAGTGGGGGCATTTTACTACTTTCTGAAAAAGTAGGTCTTGCAATGAAACCTTTATTTTATGGTCACAGGATTCTGTGGGACAGGGTATGCCGGGTGCTGTATTTTGAGTATTAATCATGATTTATTATCCTAAAGTAAATTTTAATAGTAGATGTTAAAGGGCTCGATACATTTATAAATCCGTTCGCTGCTTCGTTTAGGGTAGGGTGAAACGTAACTTTTATTTCTCCACTCGTGTTTGTGAGAACTTGCACTTGTTCTATAGAACTACTTCCAACGATGTCTCCGCTGTCAACGGTGATATACTTGCCGAAAGCTTTTTCTAATTCCACTTTATCATTTGGAATTAACGTTACCGTTAGTGGCACTAAATCAATGTCATCACTTTCAGCTAAGCTGTCATTAAACTCATCGTTATTTTTCATTAATGTTAACGTCAGTTGTACTGCCTCCTTATCCATTAGTAGCCTGGAAGTGTTCGGGCTGATTTTTAAGTCATAAGCAACATGTCCTTCGACGCCTTGGCTAGAAACATTCAGTAGTTGTAATATTCCTGACGGCAAATCTGACGAAACGACGTCCATTTTCACCTTCATGTTTGTATTAACTTTACTGTACTGCGCTGTTTCAGCAGACCGAGGGGGTCCTTTAGGTGACGAAGATTCATATGGACCTAACATAGCTAACAATTTTTTATCGCTTGTACCTTCATCCGTTTGCTCCCAAGTCTCGCTCGATACATCGACCCAACTTAGAATGTTAATACCCATTTCGAATTGGGCTGAGTTAATGGTGTAATACGGCATCGTGATCAAGGATATGATGGGTATTTCAACCCTCATAGTTTGAGCTGCTCCACCTTTTACATAATCGTAGTAAAAGATAAATTTAACCGCTTCGCGTTTTCCATTTTTGTTTGTGAAACAATATTCATTCAAGAAATTTAGCGTTGTATTGTTTCCGTTTGCACTCGACTCAATAATCGATGTTAATGGAAATTCAACTAATTTCTCAAAAGTGAAAAGATTCGACATAACCGTCTTTTCGGTAGAATTATTCATACTAGGTTCCTGCTAAGAATATTTTTCGTTTTAAATTTTCGTCAGCGCCCTCAGCTCCTTTTTTATCTGCATATCCTGCTTTCATACCGACGACTTCTGCTTTCACGTTAATAGAGCAGAGAATGTCATTGTTATACGAATTAAGGTCATTGATAGTAAGCAACGCTTTAAGACCTGAATTAGATTCATTTTCTTCTATTAGCGGTTTCGACTCGCCAAAATCATGAACTAATTGTTTTAGCGACTTAATAAACTGTTGAATATCGTCAATTAACTTTTTGTTACTTTGAAATTTTAAAGAAGTAGGGGGGACTGTCTTATCACGCTTCCAAATTGATGAAATGAATGCTTTTAATGCATCGGCGTCTTCATTTGGAAGTTGGTGATGTTGTAATGACGATTGAATAAACGCCTGTAACTCAGAATGAATTAAGTCACTCAGTGCTTTGCTCATACCTTCACCAATGACTGCGTCTGTTTGTTCAAGCGCAAATTTGAGCTCGAAGTCAAAAGATTTTATATTCGCTGTGGGTACATCAAAGTACTGTAGTAGTTCATGTTTACGATTCAATCCAACATAGCTTTCGGCAATATCTGCCGAACGAATATTAGCTTGGTTTTGGGCGTTGATCATATCTATCAATATAGACGATAGAACTGACTCCAAAATGTCCGACATAATTGCTCCCCCCTAGTAAGTAGGAAATTGAACTTAATTAACTTTTTAATATTTCACCGTAGCTCAATCATTTAGCTTTTCCCTTCGGACTATTTTTTACCGCTTGAGGTGAGTCATCTTTTACCTCAACGTCAGGATCAACGACAGGATCAGTGTTTGTGACCACAGTGTATGTGTAATCAATTATCTCTTGCTCTGTCTTGTCAGAATTTGCGATAGGTACCATGGCTTCTATTTTCATTTTTCCCTGGGAATCAACCGCGTTTTCGGCCAAGGTAACAAGGAACTGAACCACGCCTTTCCTGTTGGTGTAACCTGTGACCGCAGCAGCATCATTAATCTCAGGCCCTGTATCTCTGCGTCTGTATGCTTTTATCAAATCCTTGGTTACATTCAGTCTTTTACCACTTACCAAATTATTTACTTCGGTTTGTAAATCCTCTTCTTCATTACCTTTGATTAATGTAATGGACGCGAAAGGATTTTCACCCACAGGAGTAATGGTAACTTTACCTGATTTGACATTACGACCTTGGGTATCGGTCATAGTGACTTGGATAGTGCCACTTTGCGTTCTGTCGATATTTAAATTTGCAGGGGATATTAATACCTGCTCATCTACTCCAACCGTTGTTGCACTGCCTTGTAGGATATTAAGCACTGTTTGTAGACCCGTAGGCATACCAGATTGGCCACCTTTTACATTTACATTCATCGTATACTCAACGGAGTATTTTGATTCTTGTGCGGCTTTAGAATGCTGTTTAGATGAGTAGTTGGCTTCTGCTTTGACTTTAATACTAAACGGACCTATACCCAGTGATGCTTCTGCTGATGCATCAACACCCAGTTCAGTGTCTGAGCTAGTTTCTTCAGTAGATGACGAACCAGCAGATATGTTTGCGATGAAATCAATCGTAAACTCTGAAACTTCAATGCTAGGAATTGTTAAAATAACAAGTAAAGGAACCGTTAATGTGGCTTCCTGGCCGTTATTGTTATAGGTAAATACAACGTTCACTGGCTTTTTTTCGTTCGTATCGGGGTCAATAGTTAAACAGACTTCATTTATAAACTCATAGGTAGTTTTTGCTGCCAGAGCTTGAGCTTTGATTATTGCGTCCATTGGTCCACCTATCAACGAACTAAAATCCAGCGCTTGAAGCGCGTTAGTCGCAACGGTGTTGGGGGTGACATCTATAGCCATTTCAATTCTCCAAAATTTTATTTAGGTTATGGAAAACTTGTACACAGCATTCGTTAAAATATTACAAATTCACAATAACCATAGGCTCATCACAATTTACCAACCTTCTGTTAACCTTCTGGCAGCATAATGTGCTGTTTTGTGAATTGTTTTAGGAGAAATTATTTATTCCAAAATATTAGGAATTTTGTTTAGAGGCTTAGATAATGATGAAGTGGCAATATGAGTTATAGGCTTTTCGCGTTATAAGAGGAATAAGCAAGATAGCTCTGTGCTACCATATCGCTCTAATCTGATTGAGTTTACCGCGTGCTTCCACATATTAATTCCATTCTGGCGCTTAGAACGTCTGAGCTCAAACGAGCAAAGCGAGCATTCAACGCGCGGGGTAGTAAAGTTATCCGTTGCGACATTTGTTTGCTGCCTGTAAACGCGTGTATTTGTGCCGATAAGCCAGAACCACAAGCATCCTGTGCGGTGTTATTCATCATGTACAAGGGCGAATACTACAAGCCCACCAACACAGGCCGATTAATTGCGGATGTGGTAGCTGAAAATTACGCGTTTGTGTGGCACAGAACAGAGCCCGATCCGGATTTACTGGCGTTACTAAGCAACCCTAAATACCAACCCATTATCATATTTCCTCACGAGTATGCTGAGCCAGCGCGCTGCATAGCCAAGCCTGAAGATAAAACAGATAAAATTCCGTTGTTTATTTTTTTAGACGGCACGTGGCGTGAAGCGCGAAAGATGTTTGGTAAAAGCCCTTACCTTGATAACTTTCCGGTGCTGGGTGTATCCCCTGAAATATCATCGAATTACTTGTTGCGTGAATCTACACGAGAATTCCAGCATTGCACTGCAGAGGTGGGAATAAACGTGTTAGATTTGGCCGGTGAGGTTGAAGCGGCTACGGCGCTTGCTAAATATTTCAGTATTTTTCGACATCAATACTTGAAAGGGAAGCCCCATTTAAGTCACAAAATTGAATTTGCAAAGGCGCAAGTTAAGTAACCCTTGTCTTGCGTGCATTCGCGCTTAACTATAAGGTTAAGCAATCAAAACCCAAGGAGAAAAACATGGCAACAGTTACGTTTCAAGGTAATTCAGTTTCAACTGTAGGTTCGCTTCCAGAAGTTGGGCAGCAAGCCCCAGACTTCACATTAGTAAAAGCGGATTTAGGTGAAGTAACCCTCGCTGATCTTAAGGGTAAACGCGTTATTCTTAACATTTTCCCTTCTATCGATACGGGTACGTGTGCAACGTCAGTGCGTAAATTCAATGAACAAGCCGCTGGTTTAGACAATACACAAGTAATTTGTGTATCTGCTGACTTACCGTTTGCAGCTGGCCGCTTTTGTGGGGCTGAAGGCATTGAAAATGTTGTTACCGGTTCTACTTTCCGTACAAGCTTTGGCGACGACTACGGTGTAGCGTTCACCTCTATGCCGCTAACTGGTCTGCTATCACGAACAGTCGTTGTGATTGATACCGACGGTAAGGTAATTTATACCGAGCAAGTGGCTGAAACCACGGAAGAACCAAACTACGATTCAGCAATGGCTGCTTTGTAAATTAAGAGTGTAAAGCGTAAATAAATCAAACCAGTAATGCCCACAGCGTTACGTGGGCATTTCAATGGAGAGGGTGGTATGTCGATGTTAGTTAATGTTCAATCGCTTGCCACGCAACTGCAAGATGAACCCATCATTTTAGTGCGTGCAGTTATGGACGATCCAGTTACCAAAACGCCTGATTCTCGCGATGCCATGGTGTTGCCAAACTCTGTGGATATAGACTTAGACGGCGAGGGCAGTGATCACACCACGGGTTTTCCTCATAGTATGCCAACCGAATCTGATTTTGCTTTGTACTTAGGGCGACAGGGTTTGACCGAACGTTCGTCTTTAGTGGTTTACGACACTCGAGGAATGTACAGCGCCCCCCGTGTTTGGTGGATGCTTAAGGCCATAGGGCATAAGAACGTAAAATTGTTAAATGGCGGCCAAGTAGCGTGGGAAGAAAAAAACTTACCATTATCAGAACAACGCATTCCCTCACACTTTAAGTATGAGAGTAATGCCCAGAGCAAATGGTTCGTGAATAGTTCAGCGGTTATTCAAGCGATTAAAACCGATGCTCAACTTGTCGACGCCAGAAGTGAAGCGCGGTTTTACGGGCAAGTAGAAGAGCCTCGTGCTGGGGTTCGTTCGGGGCACATGCCCGGCGCTTACAATCTTCCATTCACAGCGCTGTTAGATAATGGCTTTTTCTTAGGCATTGAAAAATTAAAAGATGTTTTTGCAAAAGCCAACATTGATTTGTCGAAGCCCATTATTTGTACCTGCGGTTCAGGAGTTACGGCGTGTATTATTGGCGTTGCTGCACTCATGTGCGGTGCAAATGATGTTGCTATTTACGATGGTTCTTGGTCTGAGTGGGGAGCAAACGCCACTTTTCCAGTAGTGAAAGATTAACCTTCGTTTAATTTAGGGTAGTCGTGTTACGTGTATATATTTCAAAGGAATTGAGCTTATGAATACACCGCCTCGCGTTGTCGTGTTAACTGGTGCAGGAATTTCAGCCGAGTCTGGATTAAAAACATTTCGAGATAACAACGGATTATGGGAAGAACACAGTGTGGAAGACGTGGCTACGCCCGAAGCTTTTGCGCGTAACCCTGAGCTTGTATATCGATTTTACAATGAACGAAGATTACAACTCACCAACGCCTGTGTTATGCCTAATGCAGCTCATGAAGCGCTAGCGCAACTTGAACGGGTATTAAAAGGCCAACTTACGTTAATTACCCAAAATGTAGACGACTTGCATGAGCGGGCAGGTAGCGAACAGATTTTGCACATGCATGGAAAGTTACTGTCCAGCCGGTGTGTAACGACCAATAAAACGTTTGAATGCAACACGGCGTTCGACGGCCAAACTACTTGTGCGTGTTGCAATACCACAACCTTACGACCAGACATTTTATGGTTTGGTGAAATGCCCCTTTATATGGAAGAAATTTCGCAAGATATTGCGAACGCCGATATTTTCGTAGCCATCGGTACCTCAGGCAATGTTTATCCTGCCGCTGGGTTTGTGATTAATGCAAAAGATTCTGGCGCAAAATGTGTAGAATTGAATTTAGAACCTAGTGCGAACAATTGGTTGTTCGATGAATCTATTAGCGGCAATGCCACCGACATAGTCCCAGCGTTTGTAACACGGTTAATTAAAGAATATGATCTTTAACTAAAGTCATGACTTGAAGATTTCATGGCTAAAAACGCTTTACTACCATGTAAGCCCACTGACACTGAACACTTAAAATACAGAGTAATATTAAAAATATATGCCTTACCTTAATGAATTTTTAACTATCGCCCTAGTACACCTTGTTGCAGTAGCTAGCCCAGGCCCTGATTTTGCGGTAGTGGTTCGAAATAGCCTCGCTTACGGTCGCCGCATTGCTATTTATACCAGCATTGGAATTGGACTAGCGATTTTGCTGCACGTTGGGTATTCATTAGTGGGATTGAGCGTAGTTATTGCCACCACGCCATGGCTGTTTCAAACCTTTAGTTATCTTGCGGCGGGTTATCTTTTGTATCTTGCGTATGGTGCATTAAAAAGCGGGCCTAGCCAACCACGAGTAGACGGCGAGTCTGGGGTAAGCAACAGCGTAGATAATCTGGATGAAACTAAGCTAGCTGATAACAAGGCGGCCAATAATAAAAAAGCTAGCTCGCAAATATCTGCGCAAAAAGCGCTTTGGATTGGTTTTTTAACAAATGGCTTAAACCCCAAAGCGACCTTATTCTTCTTATCGTTGTTCACCGCTATTATAGATATCGACACGCCTTTTTCAATCAAGCTTGGTTACGGTATTTACTTAGCCATAGCAACAGGGCTTTGGTTCTGCTTCTTATCCTACCTACTTAGTACCAGTAAAATTGCTCAACTTATTGGAAAAAAAGGGTACTGGCTCGACCGTGCAATGGGCGTTTTACTGGTTGGCTTGGCCGCAAAATTAGTCTTGGGCTAGCATTTCGCACAGATATTTATTCTTAGAAGCAAATCGAGAGTCATTACATTTAATCAACTAACACGTGGTTATTGGGGTTAATCGCCATATTTATGTATAATACGGCGGTTAAATTCGATAGCAGCAGTAGAGGAACGTGTGGCAGATAATAAAATGCCTTTTAAAGATAACCAGCCATTGAGCAAGCTAGAAAGAACACTTTCAAAGCAATATGATTTCGATATTAAATCGTTGTTTTCTCGCGCTAATGGTTTGGCTAAAGCAAATTTTTTAAGCTTATTCCAAGCATCATTGGTTCTATTTCTTACGTTTGTCGTACTCGGTTTTGTTGCTCAGAAGTTCATCACTTTTAATGAAGACGGCACCTTCATTTTTGAACACCAATCGTTAATTGAAATTGTCGCTATTTTCATAGTTGCACCACTAATCAGCGGGTTGTATATGATGGGGGTAAGCCATGCCAGAGGTCAAAAAACCACGGTATTTTCTATTTTCAGCTATGTCTCTTTAATATTCGCATTAGCCCTTACTCAATTGGTGAATGGCATTGTGGTGCAAATCGGCTTGGTATTGTTAGTGGTCCCTGGTGTGTACTTTTGGATGGCGACCTCTTTTTCACTGATGCTAGTTGCCGATAAATCGCTAACACCGCTTCGCGCTATAATTTTATCTTGCCGTGTATTTAATGCTTATTGGGCACAGTTAGCGGGTGTGTTTGCCATTTTCATTATATTGTTTATTTCCGTTCCCTTTACATTAGGTTTGTCCCTTGTTTGGGTTCTACCCCTGTATTTCAGTATGCTAGGCTTGTTGTATGAAGAGATGATTGGTGAAGAGGGCGAACCTACCCAATCTGAATCTGTTCAAAGTAAAACGAATGAGTCGAGCTTCGATGCATAAACGGGAAACCCTAAAAATTGTTTTAATTACTATCGCTGTATTGGCAGTAATAGTCATTAACGCGCTAATATTAACTAAGCGTGAGCCCGATATTTTAGATATTCCAGAAACACCTGAAGCGACAAAACCTGTTCCTGATTTTTCTGCTTATACTGATATAAAAGAAAAGAAGAGCGCGTTTTTTGATTACTTACGCCCTGAAGTTGAAAAACAAAATGCGTATTTACTTACCCTTAGACACTACATACAAACTTTGTATCGTAAGGCTTTGAACGAAGAGTCCCTAACTGACGATGACATTAGCCGCCTTGAGTGGCTACAAACTGAGTACCGCGTAAAGGCGGAACAACCGCTAACGTCTCGTCTGCTTGCATTGCTTCACAAAATTGATATTTTGCCTGCTGAACTCGTGCTCGTTCAAGCGGCAAACGAGTCGGCATGGGGCACCAGTCGTTTTGCTAGAAAAGGTTATAACTTTTTTGGTATTTGGTGCTTTGTAAAAGGTTGCGGTTTTGTACCTGGTAAACGAAATGCGGGCGCAACGCACGAGGTCGCGAAATTTTCCAGCCTTTCTCGCGCTACTTATACTTATATGCGTAACCTGAATAGACACGATGCCTATACCGATTTGCGAGAAATCAGAGAGCGGTTAAGAGCAAATCAAATCCCCATTACTGGTGTAGCCTTGGCAGAGGGATTAATGAATTACTCTGAGCGTGGCGCGGCCTATGTAGACGAATTACAAACCATGATCCGGTTTAACCAGGAGTTCTTAACTGAATGAAACGTATAGCATGCGCGCTTATTGGCGCATTACTCACCTCAAGTGTTGCCGCCGAAATGGTAAATGTGGAATATAGCCGTTTTTATAGCCACGTAAAAAAACTTGATAATGAAGACACTCAAGCTCTGCAATTCGCTTTTGGTTTTCTGAGGGTTGGTGAAGGGCGGTTATGTGAAATTAATAACGCTGAAATTGTCACTGACAAACAAACTATGCCATTGGAGGTTAGTGATGAGTATAGATTCACGGTACCTACGGAAAAAGCGCTAAAATTAGCGAATGCATTTATACGCATAGATTTAACGGAAGCGGCAAATGTGTGCGATATGTCAGTTCAGCTTGAAACAAAAAGTGAATACTTAACCGCCAGTTATACAAAAGAAGAGCTGAATTTTATCTATGGTCAATATGAAGCGTTCTTCAATGAAATGGGCAGCTTTTTATCGTTCTTAATGCCAACCGTTAAAGGGTTGATGTTGCAATTCGATGATAGAAACTTAGATTATATTACCCCAGAAGGGCTGCATATCAACAACGGTATACTTCACCTAGAACAAAGCGAAATCAACGAAATCAAAGGGCTTACCTTACCGAAAGCCCCACTTCGTGTTACCGCTATGGCATCAAGCTAACAGTTGATACTTAATTTGCTCAGCAATTCGGGTGATGGTTTCTTCACCCTTTTCGCATAGCTCTTGTGCACGATGAAATTCCATAATACCCACATCCGTTAATTGGGGCTCTATAAGAATATCCGGCGGATCGCCCGCTAAACGTGAACGTGTCACCCTCGCTTGAAGTATCTCCAGCGAACTACTCATTACACTTAAAATCCCTGGTGGGTTACCTCTGGGGACTTTATTAGGTGGTGGAGAAATCGTTTCTTCTATGGCCTCAATAGCGTCGCTAGCAACCCCTTCTTTTTGTTCGGTGTGCTTGCTGTCGGTTTCCGTTTCTTCTTTTTCTTTACTGTCAGGTGAAAACCATTGCTTAAGCACATTTTGGCTTTTAGTGAAAAAGTCTTCGGTTTTTCTTTGGTTCTCTTCGTGATCTAGTCGTAATTTTTCAAGCCTAAGTGGCCTGAAGTCAGCATTAAGGTTCACGGCAATCACAAAATCGGCACCAAGCTGTCGACATAGATTAACAGGCACTGGATTAACTACCGCACCATCAACTAACCAACGGTCGCCATGAGCCACTGGGGCAAATAGTGCAGGAATAGCGCACGAAGCTTGAATGGTGTTACCAATTTCGCCTGAACTGAAAACCACTTCACGGCCCGTGTACAAATCGGTAGCCACCGAGGCGAACGGTTTTTCCATTGCTTCGTAGGTTGGGGCACAAAATTCACTGGCAAGTTTATCAAACACTTTTTGCCCACTAGCAATGCCGCCTCTGCGTAAGCCAACACCCATCAAGGCGAGTACCTGCCAATCTGACAAAGAACAAGACCATTCTTTAAGGCCTTCTAACTTGCCACTAGCGTAGGCTGCACCGACATAGGCACCAATAGAGCAACCTGCAACGACGTCAATTTTAATACCCAGCTTTTCTAACGCTTGAATAATACCAATGTGGGTCCAACCTCTTGCGGCACCCGCACCTAATGCTAGACCAATTTTCATTTAGTTTGATTCCATCAAATTGATAACGTGAACCGTGTCGTCAGAAGGCTCACTTGGCGACGCGAAGGTGGGAGGATCGAAACCAATATCACCGTCTTCAACTGGGCCGTTCTGCGTAGATATACCTTTAAAGTCGTGCAAATTCTGATCGACCAAATGCGATGGTGCTACATTTTGAAGCGCACTAAACATAGACTCAATACGTCCAGGAAAACGACGATCCCAATCTTGTAGCATGGCCTTAACGTTCTGACGCTGTAAATTCTCTTGAGAACCGCACAAGTTGCAAGGAATAATAGGAAATTCTACGGCATCAGAATAACGCTGAATGTCTTTCTCGGTACAATAGGCAAGGGGCCTGATCACAATGTGTTCACCATTGTCGCTAACCAGCTTTGGCGGCATTGATTTAAGCTTACCGCCATGGAACATGTTCAAAAAGAAGGTTTCTAGCATGTCGTCACGGTGGTGGCCAAGCGCAATTTTAGTGGCGCCTAATTTTTTGGCCGTGTTGTATAAAATGCCCCGACGTAATCGTGAACAAAGCGAACACGTGGTTTTACCTTCAGGCACTTTGTCCATAACAATAGAGTAAGTATCTTCTTCTACAATTTTGTATTCAACACC
Source organism: Alteromonas sp. 38 (assembly GCF_902506055.1). Lineage (NCBI taxonomy): Bacteria > Pseudomonadati > Pseudomonadota > Gammaproteobacteria > Alteromonadales > Alteromonadaceae > Alteromonas > Alteromonas sp. 38. Next base: position 1,915,386 of record NZ_LR733300.1, on the reverse strand, counting down.
TACACTCTCAAGGTATTCAGGAAGTACATGTTCTGGAAATCCTGGCTGCTTTTGATCTAGATTAACCGCAATAATGTCAAAATGAATTGGCGCGATGCGTTTTAAAAACATAAGAATATCAAGCATGGTGTAACTGTCTTTTCCTCCGGACAAACACACCATCACTTTATCGTTATGTTCAATCATGCCGAAATCAGCAATCGCTTTACCTACATTTCGACGAAGTCGCTTTTGTAGCTTGTTAAAGCTGTATTTTTGTTTGTTTTGAGACGCGGTTAACGGGGCGTCTGCACGGTTTGTGCCTGCACTGGTCATATCAATAGCTTGGTTACTGCGAAAAAAACCATTATACAGTAATCAGGTAAAATTGAATGTGCGAGGTTAAGATTTTTTGTATCTTGTCGGCACTAGCCGCTAGCAAAAAACAATAGCGCAAAAGACTATAGAGCGGTGCTAGCAAACAGTGCCGACAGGCTGTGTACAAACACGTTTGCATTACCGTGAAAGGGGCGAAATAAAGCCGTCTGGTTTTATTGCCAGTACATCACACACAAGTTCATCAATAACATGTTCAGCCGTGTTACCTATAAGGGCCGCGGAAATACCTACTCTGCCAACGGTACCAATGATCACAAGTTCGGCATCGATATCTTTGGCTATTCTTGGAATGACTTTTTCAGGAAGCCCCTCTTTCACATAACAGCGCTCGCTATCGATAGCATACTTTTCGCTGTGTGTGTTCATCTCGAGTTCGTGATGATGCTTTACCGCGTTGTTGTATGTGTCTGGGTCGAACTCAGGAACTTCAATAGCAATATTAAGCGGTGTAGCAGGGTAGCTGTTAACCAAATTTACGTTGCCGCTGAGTAATGCGGCATAATCGTTAGCAATAACTGTGATTTTGTCGTTGAGTAGCGCATGTTCGTCGTCTTCACTGCCTACATTTACCGCCGCAATAATTTCGCCGTTTTCAGGCCATTCATGTTCTTTAACCAACAATACGGGGGAGGGGCATTTTCTAAGGAGATGCCAGTCTGTAGGAGTAAAAATAACGGAGGCTAAATCGTCATGGCGCTTGGTTGCTTTTACAACCAAGTCTATATTGTTATCTATTACGTACTGCACAACAGCTTCAAAGGCACGGTTATTCCACTCAACAACAATATCGGTTTTTTCAAACCCTAAATCGCTAAGGATTTTCCGTAACCAACCCGCATGTTCCTTAGTGACCGCATCGCGCATAGCTTCACGATCATCAGGGCTAAGCATGGTTGTCATATCGTAAGATAAGTCGTAAACCACCAGCATGGCGGTGACAGAGGCACCTGTCTTTTTGGCAAGTTCATATGCACGGCTAAGCGCAGGTTGGGTATCTCTATCGGCTTCAATGACCGCTAAAATACGTTCATACTTAATCATAACCCCTCCAAACATTTTTAGATTTTTGGTTGCTACAATTTAAGTGTAATACCTATTTGCTATTACGTAACTTGTTTTAGATCAAAAGCTTTGATGATTAGCTATTACAGGCGATATTAGGTGCAACCACAGACGTTAAACGTTGTGACATCTCATCAAAATCTAAAATAGTGATGAGTTTACCGTCCACTTGGATAATATTTTCTTTTTGAAAACGGCTTAATAAGCGGCTAATGGTTTCAATAGTTAGACCCAGGTAGTTCCCAATTTCATTTCGGGTCATGGTTAGGTGAAATTCTTTATTTGAAAATCCACGTTCTTCGAAACGTTGAGAAAGCTGAGAGAGGAAATACAATAGACGTTCTTCCGCTGAGCGCTTATTAAGCAACATCATGAGGTCATGATCTTGTTTAATTTCCGCACTCATGAAACTCATTATTTGATGTCTTAACTTCGGAAATTGAACCGACATCTCATCAAGCGTCTCATACGGTAATTCGCACACCATGGCGGTTTCTAATGCCTGGGCATAGCTTTGGTGCTTGTTTTCCCGTAATGCATCGAAGCCGATAATATCGCCAGGGAAGTGAAAACCTGTAATCTGCTCTTCACCATCTGAATTGGTGACGAAAGACTTAAAAGAGCCCGTGCGTACTGCGTAAAGAGAGTTAAATGTATCTCCCGACTTTACCAGCAAATCACTCTTGTGAAGGGGTTTCTTTCGCTCAATAATATCATCTAAAGATTCAATCTCAGTCTTGTTTAGCGCAACGGGTAAACACAAGTGGCTGAAACTGCAATTTTGACAATGAATTGAGAATTGGCTTCCTTTGCTCATAAGTTCAAACTATAAATAGGGTCGACTTAATATAATCTTACTCTTTTGTTTATGAAATTGCTGCATAAATTAAAAAGAGAGCGTAAATAGCCAATATTCCAGAAAAGCATTGTCTTACCACGGGGTGCCTGAAACCGGCTATTAGGTACTGACTACCTGCGCTTGCCGCCAGCAAAGTGGGCAGAGTACCTAACCCAAAAAATAGCATAATGGCAGCGCCGTCAACGGCCGAGCCTGATGCTAATGACCACGTTAACGTGGAATAGACCAACCCGCAGGGAAGCCAGCCCCATATAAAACCATAGGGTAGTGCATAAACCGGGCTTTTGAATGGAAGAAATCGTTTAGATAAGGGCTGAATAGCTTTAAATAACCCGCGCCCCATAGCTTCAATATAATTCAATCCTTGCCACCACTTTCCCAAATAACACGCTAAAAGCACCAGCATAACGCCACTAATCAAAGATAAAACGGGTTTAGCGATAGGCACAAATTCGGTTGCCATTTGGCCGACAGCGCCTGTAATAGCACCGGCTAATGTGTAGCTGAGGATACGGCCAAAATTATAGGCAAGGGTGTAGGGTAAAGCAGGTTCATTACTTGGCGTTACCGTGCGTAGTGCCGCAACAATACCGCCACACATGCCAACACAATGCACTCCACCAGCAATTCCAATGAAAAAGGCAGAGAATATATTAACCTCTGTCATCAGTTTCTTTACGTTGTTGTAACTGCTTTCGCTGCTCGGCTAGCTTCTTTTCATCACCTGATAAATCATCATCAAACAAAATGCTATAGCCCTGTCTATCAAGGTCTTCAAACTGATTGGTTTTAACCGCCCAGAAAAAGATAACCAGCGCCAACGCAACAATGATGATAGCGATGGGAATTAAGACGTAAATGATACTCATGTTATTTACTTAATAACCTCGTTGAATTGGTGACCACAATAATACTACTCAGTGACATGCCAACCACGGCCATCCAGGGAGAGAGTAAACCCGACACCGCAAAAGGAAGAATGATTATATTGTAACCTACTGACCATGCGATGTTTTGCTGAATTTTACGCTTTGCCTGTTTAGCCACTGAAAATAAGGTTGGTACCGACAGCAAGCTGTCTCCCAGCAAAATAACATCTGCCGCTGTTTTGGCTACATCGGTGGCGTTTCCTACCGCAACCGCCACATCTGCACTTGCAAGAACAGGGGCATCGTTTATACCGTCGCCCATCATCATGACTTTGCGGCCTTGCTTTTGTAACGTATGCACCTGAGAATACTTTTGCTCAGGCGATAGGCCACCTTTCGCTAAATTGATAGGTAAGCTGGCAGTAAGTGCATTAACATTATTTTGTGTATCACCACTTAACACCACCAATTGATGTGCATTCAGTGCGTTGAGTGTCGCTAAGGCATCTTGACGCAAGCTATCATTGACGCAGAACGCCGCCATTAATACACCGTCGGCACACAAAAACACATTTGCCGGTATGTCTACCTTAGAGGTGGTTGGTAAGTTACAAAATACGGCTGAGCCCATAGTAAAAACTACGTTGTTTATCTCACCACTAATGCCACCACCTGGTGTAACGGTAAATCCGTTCATGCTATTAGGTGGGGTTTTATTTTGTGACTTAACATTATCGCTGTCGAAGGCACGCGCAATAGGGTGCTCAGAACGAGACTCTAACAATGCGGTGAGCGCCATTACCTGCACCGGATCTACCCCTTTAGCAAACCAGCGCTGTTGCAACGAGAACTTGCCTTCGGTTAGTGTGCCGGTTTTATCAAGGGCAATAGTATCAATATCGTTGAGTTGCTCTAACGCATCAGCACGCTTTAACAAAATGCCCTGACGATTTAGCTTTGCCATGGCACAGGTTAACGCTGACGGTGTGGCTAAGCCAAGGGCACAAGGGCAGGTTGCCACTAATACCGAGATGGTGATCCAAAACGCTTCTTCACTGCCCACAAACGACCAATAACTGTATGTTAAAGCCGATATCAACAACACCGAGAACACAAAATAACGGGAAAAGTTATCGGCAATTTGCGCGGCTTTTGGTTTACTTGCCATGGCGCTAGCCTGCAAACGTACTATTTGGTTGACTAAGGCATGCTTTAAGCTTTGGGTTACTTTAACCGTTAGTGTACCATCTTGATTTACTGTACCACCATAAACTACATGGCTGGTCGATTTACTTACGGGGTTAAATTCTCCCGTTAACATAGACTCATCAACCGCAGCAGTGCCGTCTAGCACGATACCGTCTACAGGGATGGTCTCACCAGGCTTTATTAATACAACATCATCGGGCACTAGCAGCTTTGCTAGGCATTGAATCATACTGCCATCATCTTGAATTTTAGTGGCAGATACAGGAATATACTGCATCATGTTGGCTGAAATTTGCGCCGCACGGTGCCTGCTTCTATGTTCGAGGAATCGGCTTAACAGCAGTAGAAAGATAAACATGCATATGGATTCAAAATACACTTCACCTTGCTCTAGCAAAGTGGAACGTAAACCCGCAAAGTAGGTGCCAAATACCGCGAGGGTGACAGGCACATCCATATTCACGGTTTTTGCGCTTATTGCCTTCAAAGCACCTAAATAGAACGCGCTTCCTGAATAAAGTACTACTGGGGTGGTAAGGGTGAGTGCAACCCAATAAAAGTATTGACGGGTTTCTTGTTCAATGGCACCAAACCAATCGAAGTAAAGCCCAGCCATTAGCATCATCACCTGCATGGTCATGATGCCTGCCAAGCCTAACTTTTTAATAAACGATTTTTGCTCGCGCTTATAGCTCGCTTCATGTTCATCAGGGTGAAACGGTGAGCCAACATAACCTATGCGTTTTAGTGTGGTGAGTATCTGGCTAAGCTTAATAACATCGGGTTCCCAGGTTATTAGTGCGCGGCGCTCCTGAACGTTTACGGCGACTTGCGCAATGCCGGATACTTTTGAAAGCTGCTTTTCAATCAGCCAACCGCACGCTGCACACGTTATGCCTTCAAGGGTTAGCTGTATTTGCTTGTGCTGTCCTTCGTCAAAAACAAACTCTTCTTGAAGGGCTGGGTCGTCATAAACATTAAGCGCAGAAAGGCTTTCTAATATACCATCGTCTGACTTTTGGGCAGGCTCAGTACGAAACTGATAATAATCTTCTAAGCCATTATCAACGATGGCCTGAGCAACCGCTTGGCAACCAGGGCAGCAGAGCTGCCTAGTTTCACCTAATATTACTGCTTCGTATTTGTGTGTTGCATCGTTAGGTAACGCGCAATGGAAACAAAGGTTCTCGCTCATTACGGGTTAAACTTGATAGCGCCAGAATAGGGGAGTTGAAGCGTATTTTGTACTTTCCAGCTGTCATCTATAGGAGAAAGCGAAACTTGCCACTTACCGGTTAAGTCTTTTTCAACAAAACCCCGGTAAATACCATTAGCATCACGACTTAATAATACACTTGTATCACGCTCTTCTATGGTGACATGATAAAAATTCAATTTAAGCGCGTTTCCTTCTGCAGGAATACCTGAATGGAATTTTACTGCAATACTGCCATCAGTAATGGTTAACTCAGTGGTAATATTTTTTCGTTTTGCAATGGCTTCTTTATCTAGCCGGGCATTAATGGCTTTACCTTCTTTGTAATAGTCGTCTACCACTAAGCTATCTTCGGTTGAAATAGCTAGCTTTAACAATACGCCTCCCATTATCAAAGTGATAAGAGGAACTGCGATAAGAAACCACGGCCAAAATTGTTTATACCAAGGTGTATTCATTAATGACATCAACTCGTTTACTACGGGAAAACCGGCGCGATAAAAAGCTAAAGCACACAGTCGGATAGGGCTATTTTCTCATAAAAAAAGCCTCGTGATAACGAGGCTTTTTAGCATTATTGTTAGTTATACGAATTTAGTCGTTAGAAAGACTATATACGTATGACGCAACAACATGGATTTTGTCATCACCCAAGGTTTTCTTGAATGAAGGCATAACACCATTTCGGCCGTAGGTTAGTGTTTCAGTAACCGCACGATGACTTCCACCATACAACCAAATGTTGTCAGTCAGGTTAGGCGCACCAAGTGCTTGGTTACCTTTACCGTCCATGCCGTGACAGGCAGCGCATGCAGCAAAGCGAACTTTACCTGCGTCAGCAAGTTGCTGGTCAACATCACGTCCGCTAAGACTTAATGCATATTCAACCACTTCTTCGATGCCTTTCTCACCCATAACATCTATCCATGCTGGCATAGCGGCTTTGCGGCCTAATGTTAAGGTTTCAACAATTTTGGCACCCGAACCACCGTATAACCAATCGTTATCAGTAAGGTTAGGGAAACCACCGTTTTGACCGCGAGCATCAGAACCGTGACACTGAGAACAGTTTTGCATAAACAAACGCTGACCTACTTTATTCGCTTCAGGGTCCTTTGCTAGCTCCTCAACAGGAATTTGCGCATACGCTTCGAAAATTGGGTCGAACTTTTCAGCTGCATAATCCAACTCACGATCGTACTCTACAAACTTGCCTTGCTCTTTTGCATCGATACGCGCTTGCGCCGATTCTTCAAGCGTCAATATGCCTTGGTTTGAACTCTTCCAGCCAAATAAGCCTTCGTAAGAACCCAATCCAGGATATAGGGCAAGGTAGATAAAACCCCAAATGATTGTCATGTAGAACATGATTGTCCACCAACGAGGTAGCTGGTTGTTCAACTCCTCGATGCCGTCGAATTCATGCCCCATTGATTCTCCTTCTGGCACGCCTGTTTGGTTAGACAAACACCAGCGCAGAAGGAAATAGCAACCAATGATTAACCCTAGGGTTATCACTGAAATCCATATTGTCCAAAACATACTCATAAGTTCGAGACTCCTGCTAATCTTCTTTTGATTTTTCTTTGTCTTCGTCTGCGAAAGGCAAATTCGCCGCTTCATCAAACTTTTGCTTGTTGCGGCTACTAAAAGCCCACCAAACTATGCCAATGAAACTAACAAAGACGATGACAGTAAAAATGCTACCTACTATTCCTTGATCCATATTATTTCAAATGTGTGCCAAGAGATTGTAGGTATGCAATAAGGGCTTCCATTTCAGATTTACCCTGTACTGCCGCTTGTGCTCCCGCGACATCTTCGTCGGTATACGGTACGCCAAAGCCTTGGAAAACTTCCATCTTCTTGGCGGTTAACTTACCGTCAAGTTTGTTTTCTGCAAGCCATGGGAACCCAGGCATGTTCGACTCAGGTACCACGTTACGCGGATTAAGCAGGTGAACACGATGCCATTCATCACTGTAACGCCCACCAACACGTGCTAGGTCAGGACCAGTACGCTTAGAACCCCAAAGGAAAGGGTGTTCCCATACTGACTCACCAGCAACACTGTAGTGACCGTAACGTTCTGTTTCGGCACGGAACGGACGAATCATTTGACTGTGACAACCAACACATCCTTCACGGATATAGATGTCACGGCCTTCTAATTCTAATGCTGTGTAAGGACGTAAGCCTGTTACCGGTTCCATTGTTTGCTGCTGAAACATCAGCGGCGTAATTTGAACCATGGCACCGAAGCTAATCGCAACAAGGATTAGCACGGTTAACAGGCCGACATTTTTTTCAATTAACTCATGTGGATTTTTCATTAGGTCGTCTCCTTATTACGCTGGCTGAGTTGTAACATCAGCAGCGATACTACCTTTAGGGGCACGAACGGTTTTCCATGTGTTGTAGGCCATGATAAGCATGCCAGTAACCACGAAACAACCACCAATGAAACGAACCACATAGAAAGGTTTAGACGCTTCAAGCGATTCTACAAAGCTATACGTTAATGTACCGTCAGCATTTACTGCACGCCACATTAGCCCTTGAAGAACACCTGACATCCACATTGCTACGATATAAAGCACTACACCAATGGTTGCTAACCAGAAATGAACATTAACAAGACGTGTGCTGTACATCGACGGCTGACCAAACAGGATAGGTATTAAGTGGTAGATAGAACCAATTGATACCATGGCTACCCAACCTAGTGCACCAGAGTGTACGTGGCCGATAGTCCAGTCTGTGTAGTGAGACAATGCGTTAACTGTTTTAATTGCCATCATTGGGCCTTCGAAGGTAGACATACCATAGAAAGACAATGAAACAATTAAGAAACGTAATACAGGGTCAGTACGCAATTTATGCCATGCACCAGATAGCGTCATTATACCGTTAATCATTCCGCCCCAAGAAGGAACGAATAGAATGATAGACATAACCATACCTAGCGACTGTGTCCAATCGGGTAGAGCAGTATAATGTAAGTGGTGAGGACCAGCCCAAATGTACAATGAAATCAATGCCCAAAAGTGAACAATAGATAATCTGTACGAGTAAACTGGGCGACCTGCTTGCTTAGGAACGAAGTAATACATCATGCCCAAGAAGCCAGCAGTTAGGAAGAAACCTACTGCGTTATGGCCGTACCACCACTGCATCATGGCGTCTACTGCGCCTGCATACAATGAGTAAGACTTAGTGAAAGACACCGGAATGGCCATGCTATTACCAATATGCAATACAGCAACGGTAAGCATGAACGCCCCTAAGAACCAGTTCGCAACATAAATATGCGACACTTTTCGGATAACTAGGGTTCCGAAGAAGTTAATGATATAAGCGAGCCAGACCAGCGTAATCAGTATATCGATTGGCCATTCTAGTTCAGCGTATTCTTTCGAGCTGGTTAAACCTAAAGGTAGAGAAACTACCGCCAATACGATAACGGCTTGCCAGCCCCAAAACGTAAATGCAGCAAGTTTATCACTGAACAGTCTAACCTGAGAGGTACGCTGAACGATGTAGTATGACGTTGCGAACAACGCACAGCCGCCGAAGGCAAAAATAACGGCATTGGTGTGCAAAGGACGCAGACGCGAAAACGTTAGCCATGGTGTGTCAAAGTTAAGCATAGGTGCAAATAATTGCGCGGCAATAAATACCCCTAGGCCCATACCAATGATACCCCAGACTATGGTCATAATGGTAAATTGCCTAACTACTTTATAATTGTAGTCAGGTTGTGCTTGGCTTATTTCACTCATTTTAATGAATCTTCCACTTCAAATGAACTATGGTCTCCAACAGCCGTTCAAGTACGGTCTAGACATGCGAAAGCAACGGAATAACGCTTCACACCGAGCTCGGAAAGAGTAATAATTATAGTCTCCAAGCCAGTTGGTACGCGGATGATAAGGTTTTTAATTACAAAAAGATACCATAAACTACCTGAGCTTGATCTCCATCAATGAAGAAATATACAAAATTTAAGAAATGCTAAATAACAGTAACAAAAAGAGATCATTTTATTCACAAAAGTGGCTTACCCCACTTTGTATTTTTGTCGTTGCAGCATGTGTATTTACCGTGCATCAATACCAAATGTCCGCCACGCCTTCTTCGGGCCCCTTAAAGGAAATAGGAGAGAGCTGTACATTTGTCAACGAGCACTGTGAATTTTTAATACATGGCCGGCATGCCTATGCGGAATTTTCAGAGAAAGTAGAACCTGAAACCTCTATCACCTTAGTACTCGATTTACCTGTAGGTACAAACATAGAAAGCGCGTGGATTGAAGGCGTAAATATGTACATGGGAAAAGTGCCCGTGTTGCTAGAAAATAAACACAATGGGGAATGGTCAGGCTGGTTTATGTTGGGAAGTTGTAGTGAATCGACTATGAAGTGGCAATTGCGGCTAAATATAGAAGGGCAGGCAGCACCAAGCTACCTGAACTTCGAAACTAAAATTTAGTATTACTTACATTTGAGACTGTAAGTAATTAGCCAAGCCAAGGCGTTTCACTAGGCCAAGTTGTTGCTCTAACCAATGCGCGTGATCACGCTCGGTATCGTCAAGTAGTACGACTAAGATATCACGTGTTACGTAGTCTTTTTCAGACTCACATAGCGCGATAACTTCTTTAAGTTTTGCATCTACTTCATATTCAACACGAAGGTCGCTTTCAAGCATTTCAGGTACATCTGAACCTACTTTAAAGCCAGTCCGCGTGACCATGTCTGGAACGCCTTCTAAAAACAGCATACGCTCGATAAGTTTAGTGGCGTGGCCACGCTCATCGTCAAATTCGTGGTCGATTCGCTCATATAGCTTGGTAAGACCCCAATCTAAATACATTTGAGAATGAATGAAGTATTGATCCATAGCGGCCAGTTCATAAGAAAGTAGCTCGTTTAGACCTTTAATGATGGTCTGATTACCTTTCATTCGTCATCTCCCATTACTTGCGCCTGAAGGTAGTTTTCAATACCCATAGCGCCAATTTGATATTCTTGAGTTTCAATCCAATCTAAATGATCTTCTTCGTACTCTAAAATTGATTCTAGGATGTCGCGTGTAACGTAGTCCTGCTTCTCTTCGCACAGCGCGATGGCTTCGCGTAATAATGGTAACTGTTCTTTTTGGAATCTGGCATCGCAGCTCAGCATTTCCTCAGTATCTTCACCGATATAAAGTTTGCCCAACGCCTGAAGGTTAGGTAAACCTTCTAAAAATAGAATGCGCTCAATTAACTCATCTGCTTGCTTCATGTCTTTAATCGACTTTTTGTAGTTCTTTTCATTGAGCTCTTGTAAGCCCCAATTTTTGAACATACGTGCATGCAGAAAGTACTGATTTATAGACGTTAACTCACTGATGAGTACATCATTCAGCTTCGCGACGACTTGTTTGTCACCTTGCATAGTAAAAACCTTAATTATCAATATGACGCTAGTGTAGACCGAAAACGTAAAAATGTCAAAAAATTACTTTAAAAACAACGGCATACAAATAGAAATGGTTATCACTTCATCCTTTGTTTGCATTAAGAATAGCGAGCTATTCCTGTTGCGTATTTGCATAAGCTAAACTTTCTTCCGCAAAACCTAAACCCGCTTCAGTGAAAAAGTTAAATACTTTATCAACACCTTGTTCTAGTAAGTAATTCACTTCATCCTCATACCGCGCGATTGCCGCTACTTTACCGGTATAACCTGCATTTCTAAGTTGACGGGTAATATTAATGGCATCTTGAATAGAAGGGAGTGCCAAAAGAATTAAGTGAACGTTTTTAATTTCTAGGTTGTCCCATAAGTCTACATCTTCACCGTCACCGCAAATAACGTTTAACCCTTCACTGGCAAGTTGTTTTACTTTCACTCTATCGGCGTCCATACCCCATACACTCACGTCAGCAAGTTTAGAAAGCGCATTAAATGCACCTTGCCCAACGCGTCCCATTCCCAACACTAAAAACTCTGCTTTGTGCAACGTAGGATAAATGTCTTCTTTAAGCCGGCGGTTCTTTTCGTAACGTTTAATCGTGTCTTTATATTTGTGATATTGAGAATGCGAGGTGCGATACAGCACACTAGTAATAACGAAAGAGACGGACAATGAAAGTGCAATCACTACTAACCAGCTTTCGGCCAATAAACCTAGCGATACCGCAAGCGCGCCTACAATAAGCCCAAATTCACTGAAGTTAGACAGCACAAGGCTACTTAAATAAGACGTTCGGCCTCGTAATCGAAGTGACGTAAATAAGCCAAAGAATAGGGCAGCCTTTATAGGGATAAACAAACAGAATACCAACGCGATAATAATCATGTTGAAATCTGGAAGTGCGGTTAAGCCGATGGTAAGGAAAAAGCCTATCAGGAATAAGTCTTTGAAGCTAAGTAACGATTTAGCAAGCTCACTGGCCTTTTCATGTTGCGCTAACATAATGCCAAATATCAGTGCACCTAAATCGCCTTTTATATTCACAAGCTCGAATAGGTGATAGCCGCCTAAGGCAAGAATGAACCCAGTAAGAGGGAGTAACTCTCCGTGACCTGACTTATTGATAACACGGTTAATAAGCGGCATCGCGGGAATAAGTGCCAACAACCCAAGTGCCCACACCGAAGGGAGTTTGCCTGTGGCAGCCACTAAAAATATAACAGCAAACACATCCTGCATAACCAAAATACCAATGGCAAGTCGGCCATGACGGGTTTTACTTTCACCGCTTTCTTCTAGCACTTTAATAACACAAACCGTACTGCTGAAGCTTAACGCAAAAGCAATCAGCGTAGCGCTTTGCCACGTTAGCCCTTCTATATACTGGCTGGCTACTGCAGCAATGCCATACACACCACAAGTCACAATGCCCACCCAAATGAGAGTGTGCGAAATACTACCGGCCCACACTTCGCGTTTACTTAGGTCGCGAACGTTTAATTTTAAACCAATAGTGAACAACATAATGGTAATCCCCAAGTTGGCTATCTTGGTAAGATCATCAGTGAGTGTATAACCTGAAAAATTTAGTAGGAAGCCAGCGACTAAGTAACCTACTAACGGGGGGATCCCGATAAGTTTAACCGTTAAGCCGCAAACAAATGCGAACAGAAGAAATGCATACTCCATGAATTACCTTTCACCATTTCGATTGATTAGTACAAATAGGAATGTCTGTCGTCCGTTTAAGCCATAACATCCGTACCTTACATTCTTACATTAGTTAGCGCGGCGATCACTCAAAATACTCAACACGCTGATGTATATAGAGGTGTTTAGATTAGCATGTAATGAAACCGGAGCGAATGGGAAAAGATAGATACCATTATGTTGCGTTTATATCGCTGTAGGTTTTATCAATTAAAGATATAGTAATACGTAAATATACCGCCTAATAAAACCCGAAATTGTGTTGGAGCAGTAACAACTGGTAATCACATGTGGAGTAGCTATGCGAAATCAAATCTTAGGAAGCTTAACGGCATTATTTATTTGTAACCTATTGCTAGGTTTTTATTGGCATCCAGCGTGGTGGTTTCTATTGTTAACCGTGATGTTACTGGTTTTAGCGATAGTCGACACAGTCCAGAACAAACATGCGATTTTGAAAAACTTCCCGCTAATTGGCAGAACTCGCTGGACCATAGAGTCACTGCGCCCCTTTATACAGCAGTATGTTTTAGAATCAGATACTGGCGGCGCGCCTATATCCCGTATGTTTCGCTCTATTGTATACCAACGAGCAAAAAACAGTAGAGAAACCATTCCTTTTGGCACCCAGTTAAATACGTACGACGATGGTTATGAATGGATAGGACATTCATTATCGGCCCGTGATATTGATGAAATGAACCACGACCCAAGGGTAACGATAGGTGGAAAAGACTGCAAGCAACCATACCATGCGAGCATTCTCAATATTAGTGCGATGAGCTTTGGTAGCCTGTCTAAAAATGCCATTCTGGCGCTTAACAAGGGCGCAAAGAAGGGTAACTTTTTCCATAACACTGGCGAAGGCGGCTTAACGCCTTACCACGAAGAAAACGGTGGTGACATTGTTTGGCAAATTGGCACAGGCTATTTTGGGTGCCGGACCAAAGACGGGAAGTTTGATGCCAATTTGTTTAAAGACAAAGCGTGTTTGCCGCAAGTTAAAATGATTGAAATTAAGTTAAGCCAAGGCGCAAAACCCGGCCATGGTGGTATATTACCAGCCTATAAAAATACACCTGAAATAGCGAAAATTAGAGGCGTAGAGCCAGGTACTCAGGTAGATTCACCACCACGTCATAGCGCTTTTTCTACGCCATTAGAGATGATTGATTATATACAAAAGCTTCGCGACCTAAGTGGTGGCAAGCCCATTGGAATTAAACTAGCGTTAGGCAGAAAGAGTGAATTTATTGCCATGTGTAAAGCCATGGTAGAAACTGGTATTACCCCCGACTTTATCACGGTAGATGGAGGTGAGGGTGGTACCGGCGCCGCCCCACTGGAATATACAAACTCAATTGGATTCCCACTTAGAGAAGCACTGGCATTTGTAGATGATTGTTTGATTGGTTTCGACTTAAGAAAACAAATAAAAATTATTGCCTCAGGTAAAATTATCTCAGCATTTCAGTTGGTTAAAAACTTAAGTTTGGGTGCAGATATTTGTAATAGTGCAAGAGGTATGATGCTGGCGCTTGGTTGTGTGCAGTCATTGTCGTGTAACACTAATAAGTGTCCAACTGGCGTTGCTACGCAAGATCCAAAACTGGCTAAAGGGCTAGATGTGACGGATAAATCTGAACGCGTGTATCGCTTTCACAAAAAAACCTTACATGCATTAATGGATATGCTGTCTTCAACCGGCCATGTAAGTACAACAGAATTAAACCGCACGCATATATTTAGACGTGTAGATCAAGCAAGTATCGCGCGATACGACGAAATATTTCCGCTAGTAAAAACCGGTACATTATTAGGTGATGATATTCCCGAGCGATTTAAACTGCACGTCAAAGAAGCTAATTCTGATAGCTTTATGCCATGCAGCCTATTGGCTGAAATCGAAGAAGAAACGAAATCAGTGTCTTAATTGCCATCTTGTACTGGCATGCGTAATTGATACAAACGATACTCGGAAGTTCGATAGGGCACTACTTTATATTTAGGTTGTAAATAAGCAACTAAATCAATGAGTTCCTGAACGGTAAGTACATTGTTCATATTACGCATGCGAGAATCTCCATCTACAGAAGTCATACTAACAGGCTGTCTACGCGTTAGCTTATGAGAGGGATTTATCACACTGGTGACGAGTTCTCCGTATGTAGTGATCCTGCCGCTGCTTCCCCCTAGAGGTATAGGTTTGGGAACTAAATAAGCATGCTCTTCTGGCATTGTTATGCCTTCTATTTGGTGACAGTCTGTACACTGGTACTTTTGAAATGCAACTTTGCCAGCATCGGCATTTCCCTCAGGTAAGCTAAAACCCCGAGGGGAATCTGGACCTAAATCGCATCCCGCCAATAAAAATGCGAAAAATGGTAATGCGGTAGTAAGTTTTGCCATGTTCACGACTCCAACTTTATTATTCTGAAACTTTATTATGGTGAAAATCTAGAACGGCGAATTGATTTCAATCAAAGAAATGTGAAGGGAAGTTAACTATATTGTAATTATCCACTCCCGTTAATGGAATGAACTAATGGAAGATTACAATACTGTTTTAGTACCTGTAGATGTGTTTTCAGACTATTCGCAAATTTTATCGAGAGCGTTGCGGGTTGCGCCAGACCCAAAAAACGTTCATTTACTTTATGTGGCATTTCCACAAACTAACGTTGAGCCATACGGACTGTTTTTGGAGCGTGACTATTCACAAGACGTGCAAGAACAAGCAATGACAAAGTTGAAAGATATCGCGGCAATCAACAATATTCCAGACAGCAATGTGAACGTAGAAATTGGTTCACCTGCGGATGAAATACATCACTTAGCTGAAAAGTTAAACGCCGATCTGATAGTAATAGGGACACATGGACAAAGTGGTCTTCGGCTTCTTCTAGGCTCTACAGCGAATGCTGTGCTGCACGGTGTGAAAAGAGATGTTTTGGCAGTAAAAATCTAAACAATAAAAAAGTCAGTGCGCTTAATGATAGTGCAAAAAAATACGTAACATATCTGTCATTTAAATAAGTTAGTGTTTAAGAATTATGACCTAAAACACTGTAATGTTATGCCACCAAAGCGATCAGGTTTTACTCGTTTGTACTTTGCAACTATCTATTCCGCTAGAGGAATAAAAGCGGCATTTTCCAGCGAAGCTGCAGTGAGACAAGAAGTTGTAGCGATGGCGCTACTCATTCCCATTGTGTCTATATTAGAAGTAACAAACAGCGAAAGAGTATTGTTACTCTTTTCGCTGTTTGTCGTGCTGATCACAGAACTACTTAACACTGCCGTGGAAAAACTATCAGACCACGTAAGTACTGATATGCACGAACTGATAGGGAAGGCCAAAGACATTGGTTCAGCCGCAGTATTTATCAGCTTGATTTTGGCGTTAGTAACGTGGGGAATCATCTTATTGTAATAATGTTAAAAACGTAAATTTGTGAAGATATACGTTTATCTACAAAAAGATGGCTAACCTATTACATAGTTTCAGGGCTTTTCTTTTTGTCGTAACACTGCTCGATTAGCGCTACCACCGAACTGCTTAAGTTCTTAAGGTGTGATGCATCAACGCGACTTTCGCCACCGTGATTCAAATCGGAAATAGTAAACACCACATCTTCACCACTAGAATTAACATGAACCAATACATCATCGTCTTCATCTACAAATGGCACCTTAATATAAAGTGGCTCATTGCTATCAGCAAAGTAATCGATAGCTTCATCAATTGCAGTGAATGCTGGTTTTTTTTCAGGGTGGAGAGACCAGGTCTTAGATGGGATGACGAGTTCAGCGATAGTTTTACCGTGTGACGCATTAATACCGTTAGACATAACATTTCCTTTTTTAATACCTATGCTAGTTGGTACGAACCCATTCGATAAATGGGTTCAAATTTGAAAGTAAACAAAAAAAAAGAGAGAAAAACGGGAGCGATAAAGGGCGTATACAGCCCTGCATAGTTACGCATAACCAAAAGTTAAAAATAAAGCTCTTATATCAACAAGATAAAGATTGGATCAAAAAGGAAAAAATCGTGATAATAGAAAAAATAACGAGGGAAATCCTATTTGAACAATAAGGCTAATACAAAACCCAAATTTAGCGCTTAAATTTTTCTGACAGCTTGGCCATTCCACCGCGTTTAACGTTGGCTTGTTGAGTATAGTGACCAGGCATTTCAGGGGACTGCCAGCCTCCGGCCAATTGGAGTTCAGGCAAGGTAGCACCATTTTCTGCTAGTGAAACTGCGCCACCAACTCTGCCACTATGAGGCGTAATGTTTTCTTTTATTCCTGCACGGGCTGCAACTCGTTTCCATATTCGATAAACACTCGAATAATCGAGAATTGCAGATTCATGTGTTGGTGAATGATGATGTGTATTTGGCTGTTCGTTATAAGGCAGCAACGCATGCCCACGGTTTGACACACGGCGAAAAAGGATACCTTTGTTTATACGGCGAGGATCATCGATAAGTCTTTCGCTCTGTGTCTTAGCATCGAAATTAGCCTCTGATATATATTCATCAACCATGTTGATAGTGCTAGTAGAAATAAAACGATGTGAACCTTTACCGCTTTGATCAGACTTTGATGTTACAACTAAAATTGCATTATTACGTCTACTAATATGCTCAGCACATACACGTACTAACTCATCAGCTCGTAACAGTGCATCGAACATTAAGTTCATAATAGTTAAATCACGCATCTCTAATAATGTGTCTGGAATAATTTTATTGTTTATTACGTCCAATAAGTCGATAGAAAGCGGAACGGCTTGGTTATGACTAAGTTGGAACTTACGATTTTCAATAAGTGACAAACGAACGAAATCCCGCAGATAAACCGATTGGATGATAGGGTTAGGAAGTTTTGCAATGCCTAAAAATTTACTCAGCGCTGACAGACGGCGTTTGATAGTTCTGTAGGCTAGGGGAGACTTACACAGCTCTTCTACATAGCGTTTAATTGCGTATTCATTATGAGAGAAATCATCATTAAAACTGTCGATACGTTCTGACTGGCAGAAAATGGCAAAGTCGTTAAAGTCACTGATATAAGCGCGTTGGGTATTGCGAGGTAGCTTTGTGAATATGTCACGAAAATACGCATCAACATATTCAGCTCGTTCTGTACTAGCAGTGTCACCATCGACAATAGACAGTTGTGTATTTGAACCAGGTTTGAATATAGACGACATCTAACTAACTCATTGCTTTTATTATAATTAACACAGGAATTTCACGCATGATAATTACAGTTATCATGCGTGAAATACGAGAATAGCCTTGTATTAACCCAATTCTACACATGTATACTGTTTTTATATACAGTTGCGTTGGTAATAATCCAATTTTTCCTTACTAATCGGCTATATATTAAACGTGCGCTACGTAAAATTTAACAGCATATACCTCTGTTATGTTCTCAGATTTCACGTAGAAGCACGTTAAAATTACCCAAGTTTCAACTTTACTGGGTCTAAACTTACTCTCCAAACAATTAACATACTCAGCACTAGGTTAAGCGTCTATTCAACTAGCATCACTTAGAAAATTCCTACAACAGACAAAGTATAAAATAAAAATTGTAAAAAAGGTTAGGCGTCTTATCCTCGGCAATAAAAGTAAATAAGAAGTAGTAGATAATCACCGCGTTAAATTAAACGCTGCTCAAACGATGAATATCGTATTGTTAAACAAATCTAATTATTAATAATAAATCCTGACATTATCATTTATGCATAAAAACGATAAGGGCTCGTTGAGACACACAATCACATTTATAAAATAAATAACTAACTAATTTGTTTCCATATAAATACTCAACAAGCTTAATAACGTCTCGTTAGTAATAAACATACGTAACGTATTTTTAAAGCTGCCACTAAATTATTAATAATGATTGCCAAGCTACAAATTTAACAGTGAGTGCATAATCCACAGAAAGCTTCTAATTGTTGTACTTAAGAAATGAGTTTCCATTTCAGCCTAATTAATTTAAATACAGCGGTAAAGCATGGCTAACCCTAGGACAGGGAACAGCCTTAAGACTGGCCACAGCGAGATACAGAGTTAGAAATGCATCGACACATAAATGCGCCTACCTCCATAGCTACATCAATACCTTATTTAACATAATATACATTATGCGCAATTAGGTATATTAGGGTTTAGGGTGGTTGATGCCAGTCTTCTCAGTATCTTTGTCGTGCGTGATGGCTTACACACATTTTCTGTGTTTCGTTATTGCGTGGTTTTGAGATGTGTTTTTATAACGTGCGTGAGATTAAAATCTGAGACGTTTTACGTGGTATCCATAGGCAGTTTTCGCGTACACGCGTATTGTAATCTACTGCTACTCTATGAATATTTTCTTTAGGAGTTTATAGATGGAATGATTAGAATTTCAATTTTAATTGGAAACGAGTTAAGGAAGGATTTTTAAAATTAACGTGTAAGTTATTATTTAAAGCTAACAGCTTTATAGCCTCAGTTTTTCAAAGCCGCATTTTCTATTTCTAATATAATTATGCGTTCTAACATGCTTAACAACTGCTTGCGGTTTTCTTTTTGTATTTTAGTCAGGCTTTTATTTAATAAAATAAGGTCGTCTTCTGATAAAGAGACTTCAACACTCTCGGTAATATTCGCATTGTGTACAAATTGCTTGTAATGATTAACGCTATTTTCTATTGCGGTATCTATCAAAGTTTTCGAGCAGCCAGTTAGCTTATTAGTAATATAGGTTGTAATAACTTTTCTTACTTCCGTTAAGCATGTAGGAAACGCTATAACATTTTCTATATGTTGTTTTTTTTCGCTGTCTATTGTGCTCACTAAACGCTACCTCAATCTTTTTACAGTCCGCGTATTTAAATCCATTACTTGGCGTTAACTAGTCCATTCGTAAATTAGTATTTTTATGGGTTAATTTATCCACTGCTGCACTTAACGTTTCTTTATCGCCCTCGTAAATTAAAGCTTTTAGGCTTCGTTCATAAGCTTTTTTGGCGTGTTTATTTGCAGCTTTAGCAATGTTATCGTCGCTTGTTTTAGCAATGGCATCCAAGGTCTTTTGCATTCTTATGGAAACTTCAATCATGGATGCACCATCTCGCGCTAAACCGGTGAATGCGTCATCAAACATATCAGCCGTACTTATGTTAGGTACGGACACCTTATCGTATTTTATATCATCTGACGTAGTGTTCTTTTCTTTTTGTGCCCATCTAATGAACAGTCGTGTATAACTGCCAAGTATACTAATAGCGGTTCCTGGGTCGTTAACCGAAGGCGAAAGTGCGCGGGATGCTATTTCTGATAATACAACCAACCCATATCTTGGGTCGGCTTCGAAAGAACGTTCGCTGCCAATTTGAAATGCCGAAAGCAGCGCTGATTTATCGCTTTTTTCATCTGCTTTATTATCACTGCTTTTATTTTTGCTGTTATCCTCAGGCTCTTTCGGCTTAATGCTTTCTATATAACACAATGGTTTATCGGGTGTGCAAAATTGCCCAGGTAACATAGCGATGTGTACTTGAGTGTCTCGTTCTTCAGCCCACGCTTGTATTTTTGCCATATCAACCATTTGAACATAGCCAATACTATCGGTTGATAGGGTTTGGTATTTTGAGAGATCACCGCCCTGCTCTTTCACATAGTTCGGCTGCTGCTTACCGCCGAGCCTTGGCGTCGATAGCCGATGATTAATGGCTCGCATTGCGGCAGCTTCAACTTTTTGTACTGTTGAGCCCACACGGCCTAGCCTAGCGACACTGTCTACCCAACGGATAAACGTAAGAATGACGATCGCAAATACTAAACAGGTAAGACAAAAAAGAAGAAATATTCCAGCGTCTTTGAAGAAGTTGTTACTTGATGCCGTAATGGCGACTACGCTAAAGATGAACGCACCGACAAAAGTAGACAGCGCATTTTGTGAGGCATCGTCTGAGATGATTAAACTTACCGAACGTGGCGTCGATGACCTGCTGGCAGATGCATAGGCACTTACCATAGTGCCTGCCGAAAAAGTCGCTATGACCAACATGCTCGATGCCATAATGGATAACAGGGTTTCTACCGACGATTTTTCGACTTTAGGCAGGTGTTCAGCGAGTGCGGTACCGTCTGCCAGTTTCGAGGCGAATACAGCAGCTATTGATAATATGCATAGTGATAGCGGCTTTACCCACAGTTTCTCCTTAAAGCTAAAAAGCAAAAACCGCAATCTATCTACTGTAATAGGCGCATCCATGAACGTGAGTCCTTCGTTTTTATGATTATAGTTAGCAGGTTTTATTTCATACGTTTGTTTCCGGCACATCGTTTAGAACAATACACTACGTTATCCCAATTCTTTTCCCATTTCTTCCGCCAAGTAAAGGGTCTGTTGCACACTGGGCACATTTTGCTTGGTAAATCAGACTTCTTCATTTTCAGATAATTTGGTTAAAAAAATTGTCGCGCTGTCTTTCATTGCATCGATATTTTCATCTTTCATTCGGCCATACGTTTTATACATCATTGCCATTCTGGGATTGCGGCTTAGCTTTTCTTTGTGCTTATCAATAAAATGCCAGTATAAGTAATTGAAAGGGCAAGCTTTAGGACCTGTTTTTTTACTAACTTGATAACCGCAGTTTTTGCAGTAGTTCGACATTTTATTAATATAACTGCCACTTGCGACATAAGGTTTGCTAGCGAGTTGGCCACCATCACTGTATAAAATCATGCCTGCTACATTAGGCAGTTCTACCCACTCGTACGCATCTGCATAAACCAGTAAATACCACTGCTGAACCTCTTCGGGTGACAACCCCGTTAAAAGACAAAAATTCCCCAATACCATTAGTCGCTGAATATGGTGCGCATACGCGTTCGCTTGTGTTTCCTTTATGCATTGGCGCATGCAATTCATATTCGTTTGACCATCCCAAAAGAAATCGGGGAGTGAGCGATTATGGTTGAAATAATTGTCACTCTTAAGACCTGGCATGAAGTGCCAATAGAACCCTCTAACAAATTCTCGCCATCCCAGTATTTGTCGTATAAAACCTTCAACTGAGTTAAGCGGCGCAGTGCCGGCGTAGTATGCTGACTCCGCTGCATCAATAGCTTCTTTTGGGCTTAGCAAACCACAGTTCAAATAAAACGCGATATGGGAATGATATAACCAAGGTTTGCCTTCAACCATGGCATCTTGGTACTGGCCAAAATGGGGTAACCTTTCTTCAATGAAGTCGCTCAGAACCGTTAGCGCATCGTCTCGGGTAACGGCAAAATGAAAGGGGCTAATGTCACCGAAATGATTGCTGAACTCGTTTTCAACTAAATTAATTACACCTTGGGTGATCGCATCTATTTTAAATTGCGTATGCGAAGGCACAGTTGTACCCGCCGGCATGGGCTCTCGGTTTTGAGCGTCGTAATTCCATTTCCCGCCAATAGGGCTTTTATCTTCCATCAAGATGCCATGTTTTCTCCGCATCTCTCGATAGAAAAACTCCATACGTAACTGCTTTCTGTCATGGGCCCAATCACTAAATTCTTGGGGAGTGGCTAGAAAACGAGCGTCATTAATAATACTGACAGGCACACCTAGGGTTTGCTCCCATTGCTGCATGCTTTTTAGCAAACGATATTCACCCGGTGAAGTTACTTTAACATTGTCAAACTCGCCGCTTGCTAGCGCATGCTTTACCTGTGCTAGCAAACTGCCTTGGTTTACCTCATCGTTATACTCAATATAATTGACGTTAAAATTATCTTCCTTTAACGCTTTTGCGAAATGTCGCATGGCGCTAAAAAGAAAAACAATTTTCTTTTTATGATGCTTAACGTAAGTGGCTTCTTCACGCACTTCAGCCATGAGTACAGTATCTTTCGTTTTTGTCGCATTTTCTAAAATAGGCAGATTGTAAGTAAGCTGGTCACCTAAAATAAGTATTAAAGAAGACATGGCTACCCTACTCTTTTAAAGCCTGAAACGCATTTAGAGCACGCTGCCTCGATGCTTTTAAATCTACGATGGGTTTAGGGTAAGTATCTCCTAAATGTACGCCCGCATCTTTAGCGATAACCGGCGGCGCATCCCAGGGTTTATGAATGTATTTATCGGGAAGGTTGGCAAGTTCAGGGCAGTACTTTCTTACATACTTACCTTGTTTATCGAACTTCTCACCTTGTAGTAACGGATTGAAAATTCTGAAATACGGTGCAGCGTCGGCGCCGGTACCGGCTACCCACTGCCAACTTGCAGTATTGCTGGCTAAATCAGCATCTACTAGGCAGTCCCAAAACCAGCGTTCGCCTTCGTGCCAGCTAATAAGAAGGTTTTTAACCAAGAACGACCCTACAATCATACGTACACGGTTGTGCATATACCCGGTTTGCCACATCTCTCGCATACCCGCGTCAACAATAGGGATACCAGTCTGCCCCTTTTGCCAGGCTTTAAGAGATTTTGCATCACTGCGCAAATTGAACTTATCAAATTTATCATTAAAGTTTTTGTTCGGTATGGTTGGAAAGTGGTACAGCAAGTAATAACTGAACTCACGCCAGCCCAACTCACTTAAATATGTGTCTATACTTTTATCTTCACTGGTTTCAAACCTGTCTTTTATGGCATACCACACTTGATTGGGCGAAACCTCGCCAAAGTGCAGATGAGGTGATAGATGAGACGTTCCATTCATTGACGGAATATCACGGGCATCTTTATATTGGCGCGCAGAGTGCTCAATAAAACCCTGTAAATTGTCAGCAGCGCCATCTTCTCCTGGTTTCCAATGGTTTTTAAAATCACTGTCCCAATCAAGTGACGGAAGTAAGTTAAGGGCGTCTATACCGCACGGACTGTTAGCCTTAGCGTTTGTATTATCTTCAACATCGGCGTATGTAATTCGTGCTGGCGGTGCTTGGGGGTAGCGTGGAGGCTCAACGTTCAAGCAGCCTTTTCTATAATAAGGGGTAAATACTCGATATGGCGTACCATCCTTCTTAAGCACTTTCATCGGTTCCCACAGTAAGCTCCCATTAGTACTGTGCGCCTCAAAGTCATTATCTAAGAGCTGCTTTTTAATCGCTTTATCACGATTAATTTGCCAAGGTTCATAACAGCGATTCCAATAAATTCCCTTAGCATCATAGGTTTCCATTAACTCTGGGATCAGGGTTTTAGGGTCGCCTTTGAACACCCTTAAATGGCCATTTAATCTATCGTTCAGTGAATGTAGCGAATGATGTAACCACCAATTGCTAGCACCTCCTAGTACTCTGCCATCGGGTGCATCATCATCGTAGATATAAATCGGGATTATTTTTCCTTCATCACAGGCTGCGTTTAACGCGGGGTTGTCTTTTACTCTAAGGTCCTGTCTGAACCACATTATCGACACTGGCACTGGCACTGTCACTGTTAACCCTTTTTTTGAACAATTTATAAACACTTAAGCATGCACATGATACGATAATCGCTAAAAGCAGGATCCGTCTACCCCTAAAAAAGGTATGAGGGAGGGAACCCTATGATACTGGATAATCATGTGATGCGTGATTCGACAAAACGCACTAGAGGCCTGTTTTGGTTTCGCCACGACTTGCGTTTTCACGACCAAGTGGCGCTATCATCGCTTTGTCAGCAGGTCGACGAATTGACTCTGCTTTACATAATTGATGACAGCTGGTTTGTACCAAACGCTTACGGTATTCAACCTGTTGGTGAACATCGTTTTAATTTTGTTATAGATACAATAGAAGCATTAAACGAAAAAGCGAGCACTTTGGGTCACTCTATTTTGACTTTAAAAGGCCAAACACCTGAACTACTGGTGTCATTACTCTCATCCAATGCCTATACGCACTTTGGGGTGACCGAACACGGCGGCTATAACGAGCGCCGAGAAGTTGAAGCGGTTTCGCGTTTTTTCCCCAATATTGAAATAGTAACAGGCGAAGCTAGCTCGCTGTTTAATCAAGAAGACCTCCCTTTCAATCTTGAAATTATGCCGGATGTCTTTACACCGTTTAAACGCAAAATTGAGTCTGTGATAAAGCCGTGTGAACCTGTGGCGACGTTAACTGCATTACCTAGGTCTTATACGCCAGATATAGACACTAAAAGCCTATATAAGCTCAATAGTTGCCCACACCGTAAACAGACAGAAGGCGCCTTCGTTGGAGGCGAAGACGCGGCGCTCTCTCACTTAAATAGTTATCTATTCGAATGGAAAGTGGCTGCAAGTTATAAAGAAACACGAAACGCGTTAGATAGTTGGCGAGAAAGTACAAAACTATCGCCATGGTTAGCCACAGGTGCCCTCTCGGCGCGGTACGTAATCCAAGAAGTAAAAAAGTACGAGCGAGATGTGGTTAAAAATGATTCAACCTATTGGATTCATTTTGAGTTGCTTTGGCGTGAGTATTTTTACTGGCTTCAACAAAAGTTTGGACCAAAGTGGTTTCAATTCGATGGTATTAAATCAAAAATGCCAAACACTACCCACGACGCTCAAATATTCGGTGGCTGGTGTAACGGGAAAACAGGATACCCAATTGTTGACGCGTGTATGCGTCAACTGGCCGCTACGGGTTATATGTCTAATCGAGGTCGACAATTGGTGGCAAGTTGCTTTGTGAACGAATTAAGGCAAGATTGGCGCTATGGTGCGGCTTGGTTCGAGAGCCAATTATTAGATTATGATGTGGCTAGTAATTGGGGAAATTGGCTGTACCTAGCGGGCGTAGGTACAGACCCAAGAGAGAACCGGCAGTTTAATTTGCAGAAACAAACCGAAATCTATGACCCGAAAGGAGAGTTCTGTGCAAAATGGTTAGACTAACGCCATTACTTTTCCCATAAAAATACGTAATAAGTCTGCCTTTTCTCAGGTTATGCGTAGCCTGCAAGACGTAAATCCAGCTATTTTGGTTACGTGTAACCCTGCTAAGGCTAGGGAAAACGGGTTATCGGTTATTTTTGCGTAACCACTCATTAAGTAATTTAATTTGGCCACATTTATAAGCGGCATACATTAAACGTACTGAGTTAGAAACGGCTTCACTATCGCTCCACCCTGTTTTCTCTCGAATTTCGTCATAGCAGAGCTTAGCTTCAGGGGAAACATAGCCTCTGACCAGCTTTTTTCCTGCATCTCGTTGACGTTCTCGGAAGCGACGCTGCTTATCAGCATTCGCTTTTGCCTTTTCTTTTACTGTACTGTTGTTCGTATTTTCTGTCATAGTAATCACTGGCTCGTTAGTAGTTCGAGTTTAACACGCGTTTTTATTTAGAAAAATGACTGTTCGGAGTTGTTTAGCGTACAAGTGTTCGCTAAATTAGCAGCGCGAATTTAAAAAACAACGAGTTGGGAATGTCAGACAGAAAAAATAGTTTTAACAAAGAAGATTTATTAGCATGCAGCCGCGGTGAAATGTTCGGTCCTGGTAACAGCCAACTCCCCGCCCCTAACATGCTGATGATGGATCGTGTCGTTTCTATTACTGAAGATGGCGGTGAACATGGGAAAGGCGAAATAATTGCAGAGTTAGACATTACGCCAGATCTTTGGTTTTTCGATTGCCACTTCCCAGGTGACCCTGTAATGCCTGGTTGCTTGGGATTAGATGCCATGTGGCAGCTGGTCGGATTTTTCTTAGGTTGGTGTGATGGACCAGGCAAAGGTCGTGCTCTTGGCGTCGGTGAAGTGAAATTCACAGGGCAAATACTGCCTACTGCCAAAAAAGTTACTTACAAAATCACCATGAAGCGTGTTATCAAACGTAAGCTATTCATGGGAATGGCGGATGGTTCTGTTGAAGTAGATGGAAGAGAAATCTACGTCGCGAAAGATCTTAAAGTAGGTTTGTTCCAAGACACATCTAACTTCTAATAAACGTAAAGCGTCAAAACGATAAAAGCCCCATTACTGGGGCTTTTTCATTGCTTAATCACTTTTTAAGAGAGAAGACGTTATTTAACACTAAGACCTACGTGCCTGTCTTCTACCGCCTCGCGCCAGCCTCCTAACCATTCCGACCGAGCGTCATTCTGTTGAAAAGGACAAATATCCTTTGAACGACCGCTAATACCAGCTTGATACCCTTTTGAGTGGGCGCGTGTCAGTTTATCTCTTTTTTGTCTTTTCATTGATTAGCCTCTTTAACTTTGTAGGATGTGCTACAAATTCTCTCTCGGGCCCAATACATCGTTTTTCAATTGATAGTGGCGGAAAAGTCATTGTGCACACTACTGTGATAGTGCAATGTGCAAAATGGTTCAACACAATTATTGTAAAGAGAGCATTGACATTTGGTAATGCAATGAAATATAGATGAATTTTATATTACACTTTTTAGGCATATATATTTCAATTTTTAAATCCTTTAGCAATAAAAAAGGCCGCTAAAAACGAGCGGCCTTTGAAAAATAACTAAAAATAGAGCGAATTGATTATTTCTTCAATTTACGACGGAAAATGGCCAGTAAACTTAGCGCCATTAACCCAAAGAAGCTCGTAGAAGCACCGCTACGCTCAAAGTTGTCATCTACTTCATCACCGTCTTCATCAATACTACAATCGTCGATGGCGCCGCCAGTAGGTGATAGTTTCACCGCGACAATAGCATCAACCTCTATGGTTTCACCTGCTGAGTTAATCACATCAGCACCCGTCACATATTTGCTGGTGGATCGAATACGCGCATTAGCGATAATTTCATCATTATCGTTAATATCGATAGCTTCTAGCAACGTGTATTCACTGTCACACGGCGTTAAGTCGTTTAAATCCAGAAACTCTTCAGTATCAATATTGAACATGAACGCGTGTGTCTCACGAACAGTATCGGATGTCGCATCAAAGTCAGATTTACCTACAATAATATTATTATTATTGATGGCATTCGCTTGAACACCGGCAGTGGCAAAGAAACCGTCGGGGTATAATTGCTCAGTGGTATCTAAGTTGTATGCGAATAAACGAGAACGTGCAATATCACTCGATTCACGCAACACTGCACCTGCTACCCAGTTGTTATCGTTAATCGCCATCGCTTGGCTAAGTAAGTTTTCTTCTCTCGGAAGGAGCTCTTGTGTTTCACCGTCTCTATATACGGTGGCAACACGCTCGCTTTCATTTAAGCCAGAAGAGTTAGGGCGTGTAATAGTAACCGCATCACCCGTTAACGCTTCACCCACCGCAATACCTTGTTCATTAATGTCATAGGCATAAGAAAAGTAATGTGAGGTGTCGTCTTCTTCCGGCGTGAAAAGTAATGGGAATGTGTCAGTGCTTATCACATCGCCGTTGACATCTAATTGCCAAATAGTCGCGTTGACTTCCGATGAAAGAATGAAACCCGATAAAAAGCTAGTGGAGTTTGTTACGAAGTAACTAGATATACGTGGTACGTTAAATTCACCACCGTAAATACTGAAATAACAGCGGCCTTCCGGTAAATCACCACGAGTTTCGTCGTCTTCACAAGTTTCGACTGCTTCATCAACCGTATCTAAAAAACTAACGGTACTGAAACCAGCGACTTGTAGATTTTGATTCACAGCACGTGCTGACGAGAAGCCACCTAAGGTGTCATCAACGGCTGGAATAACTTTTGATGACCCACTGCTAGTTTGAACAAACGCTTGCTGCGGTAATTCTGAGTAGGTGTAATTGATGGTATTACCATCTTCGTTTTCATATTCATCCAAAACAACTACGCCTGGAGAATCACCAACAATAAAATTACCGCTTACGCTATCTCTTCCGCCTGCTTCAACAGATTGGGTGTAATCATCAAATTTGTCGGTTACTTCATCTAAACCAGGCACCAAGTCTATATCAGTGGTATCGGTTAAATAGGTTCTGAAGCTCGCGAGCTTCTGACCTGTTGAACTGTCTTGGTTTGAAAGAAGAAAGTTAACGACTAAGGTATAATCAGCATCAGTAAATACACCTTGTACTGCATCATCTTCGTTTTCAAGAGACCCTGAAAACGTGGTAAAGAAACTGGTATCTTCTTCTAGCTGTTCTACATCAACAGGCGGGTTAAATTCCAATTGCACCATTGATAACATTTTGCCGGTATTATCAATTGAACGAGCGAAGGTATTTTGACCAACATCCTGCAAAGGAAGTGGTGTCACGGTGTAGGTTTCGGCGACTGCCGAAACACTACCTGTTGCCAACAGAACGGCGACGGCAAGCTGAGTTCGTTTCATCTAAAATCCTATTTACTGCTGATTATCTTCCAGCATACTTTCTAATTCATCCCAGCGCGCATATTTATGGGATAAGGCTTGTTCTTTCTCTGCTAACAGAGCTAAGGTTTGTGCAGTTTCGTCGTTCCCTTTTTTAAAGAATTCAGGGTCGTTAACTAACAACTGCATTTCCGCTAATTCATTTTCATACTGCTCAATATCTGCAGGCAGCGATTCAAGTTCGCGTTGATCTTTATATGATAACTTTTTCGTCTTACGGGGAGAAGACTTAGCACTAGGACTATTCGAACTTAAATTAGTTTCATTCTTTACTTTGGCTTTTTCGTCTTTAATAACTTGCTGACGTTTTGCATTTTGATCTTTGTACCAGCTCTCTACGTCAGTGAAGCCTCCAATAAACTCCCGTAAAAAGCCTTCGCCTTCAAATACGACACAACTATTAGCAACATTATCGACGAATTCCCTATCATGGCTTACGAGCAATACCGTGCCCGCATATTCATTTAACAGGGTTTCTAACATCTCTAGTGTTTCAACATCAAGATCGTTTGTTGGTTCATCAAGCACCAATAAGTTACTGGGCTTAAGCATTAGCTTGGCCAGCATTAGCCTGTTTTTCTCTCCACCAGATAATGACTTTACCGGCGCATTAACCCGCTCAGGTGAAAACAAATAATCTTGTAAATAGCTAATGACGTGTCTTGGGTGCCCGTTAACCATAAGGTCACGTTTACCATCACCTACAGCATCAATAACCGTTTGTTCCAAATCTAAGCCATGGCGATGTTGGTCAAAATAAGCCACTTCAAGGTTAGTACCTTGCTTACAGTTACCGTTATCGGGTGTTAGTTCTCCGAGCAACAACTTAATGAGGGTACTTTTACCACTACCGTTCGGCCCAACAAGTGCAAGTTTATCGCCACGTAGTACATTAAGGTTTAATCCCTTCACAATTTGATTACCGCCAATGGCGTAGTCTAAATCGGTTACTTCAAACACCATCTTGCCCGAGCGTGTACCCTGGTGCTGGCTTACTACTGCGTTCCCTTGTACCGCGCGTCTTGCTTTACGCTCATCACGCAGTTTCTTCAATGCCCTTACACGGCCTTCATTACGAGTACGGCGAGCCTTTATGCCTTGACGGATCCACACTTCTTCTTGCGCAAGCTTCTTATCAAACTCGGCATTATGGGCAGCTTCTACTTCAAGGTCTTGCTGCTTTTTCTCTAGGTAGGTTTCGTAGTTACCTGGGTAACTGGTTAATCCACCCCGGTCTAAATCAACAATACGGGTTGCCATATTTCGGATAAAGGCCCTATCGTGACTTACAAATACAATAGCGCCATTGTAATTAGATAAACTGCTTTCCAACCAACGAATCATTTCAATATCTAAATGGTTGGTAGGTTCGTCAAGCAACAGTAAATCGGGAGAACGAACCAAAGCGCGTGCTAATGCCGCTTTACGGCGCCATCCACCTGATAATGTCGATAATGAAATATCAGGCTCTAGTTTAAGCATGGTGAGCGTTTGTTCTATTTGCTGCTCAAATTGCCATGCATCACGGGCTTCCAAGGTTTCCTGCAAAGTTTGCAGACGATTTAAGTTAGCTTCACTAGGATCTTCAGCCACCAATTTGGTTTGGTGATGATAGGCTTTAATGGTGTCGCCTACATCTGCTAAGCCTTCAGCAACGTAATCGAAAAGGGTCACATCTGTGGTTTGCGGCGGATCTTGCTCTAATCGAGCAATTATCGTGTCGCTTTCTATAATGCGCTGGCCATCGTCGGCTATTACATCACCTGATATCACTTTCATTAGTGTGGATTTACCACTGCCATTTCGGCCTACTAAACACACGCGTTCTTTGGGTTGAACAATCAGTTCAACGCCATCTAATAAAGGGGGGGTACCGTAGATAACAGTGATGTTCTTTAACTGCAATATACTCACTGTAAGAATGTCTCCAATGCGTTGGTATCAAATGGCCAGCCGATTTCGGCGCCATTGTCTTCCCGTTTCAATACAGGAATGCGAGCACCGTATAAATGATACAAATCGGTGCTATCACGAATGTTTACTTTTTCCACCGTTAACGAAGAAAACTGCTGTGTATTAGCCAACTCAATGTCGGCCAAATCGCATAAACTACACTGAGGCCCTGTGTAAAACACTATTTTCATAAAGCTTCTCTTGATAACGTTTCTTTTGGTAACGCTTCCTTTGATAACGAAAGGATCCAGCACTTATGAATGTTTCCGCGCCGAGAAAAGTCTTCAGGTATGGTTTCCTGAGTAATATTTTCAATACTGAAACCTAATCCTTCTAACGCCTCTTCATCTAACTTGAAGCCACGTTTATTGTTAGAGAAAATTAACGTACCGCCCTCATTTAGACAGTTTCTCGCATTCGTTAGCATAGTAACGTGATCGCGCTGTACATCCCACGTGCTTTGCATACGCTTAGAATTTGAAAACGAAGGTGGGTCGATAAAAATTAAATCGTATTTACCTTTATGATCGCCTAACCATGACGTGCAATCAGCTTGAACAAAAGCATGTGGCCCATTTAGCTTGTTAAGCGCCACATTCTTTTTCGCCCAGTCTAGATAGGTGTTAGACATATCAACGGTGGTCACTGATTTCGCGCCACCTTTAGCTGCAAACACAGACACACTGCCAGTGTAAGCAAACAGGTTAAGTACATCTTTACCTTTCGCAAGCTGCATAACTTTTTGACGGGTGTTTCTATGATCTAGAAATAAGCCCGTATCTAGATAGTCAGTCAAGTTCACCAATAAGCGCGCACCGTTTTCGTACACTTCCATCATGGTGCCAGACTGGTTAATTTTTTCGTACTGCTTAGTACCCTTTTGCTGGCTGCGTACTTTAAGCACTATTTGCTTAGGCGATATGCCTGTAACAGTAGGCAAATAAAGCAATACTTCTTGCAAGCGTTTACGGGCTTTGTCTTCCGACACAGTTTTAGGCGGTGCGTATTCTTGTACTACTAACCAATCGCCGTACCTATCAATGGCCACGTTGTAATCGGGCAAATCGGCATCGTAGATACGGTAGCAGTTAGTATCAACTTTGTTGATCCAAGCCTTCATTTTCTTAAGGTTTTTCTTTAGGCGATTGGCAAATTCGTGATTCGACGCATCTTCAGTAAATTGAACTGTGTTTTCTTCGCTTAACACATAGTTCACTAAACGGCACTCTAGCTTACCGTTATTCATGCCGTAGTCTTTGGTTGCTCGTAATTTTAATACACGCAATAAATCACGGTTGCTGCTAAGCAATGATACGTGCCAGCCTTTCCATGCTTCTTTAAAACGCTTACCCCATTCGCTGAAAAGCGGGATAAGTGCTGTTAGCTCGCCCAAACGTTCACCATAAGGGGGGTTAGACACCATATATCCTGGAGTCGCAACCGGCGGTGACGACTTAGTGGCGTCTTGGTTGCTGAATTTAATATCGTTAAACACGCCCGCATAGTCGGCATTGTCTTTTGCAATGGCAATCATTCTGCGGTTGTAATCGGCAGCGAAAATTTCACTTTTGCTTTCTGTTTGATTCGAAATAGCATCATTTACCAACGAATCCCAGTATGCGGCATCGTGGCTTAACCACTGACTAAAGCCCCAATACTCACGCTTTATGCCAGGGGCAATATTACGTGCCATGAAGGCCGCTTCTATGGCAATAGTACCCGAGCCACACATCATGTCAGCAAGGGGCTTGTCCATGTTTTCGGTCCAGCCACTGCGCATTAACATGGCGCAGGCAATATGTTCTTTAAGTGGTGCATCACCCGTTTCTTGACGATATGAACGTTGGTGCAAACTTGCGCCGGCCATATCAAGACCAATAATCACATTGTCTCGTTGAAGTCTGGCGTAAACAGGGAAATCAGGCATTTTGCGCTCAACCGATGGGCGAGCTTGTCCCTCTTCTACGAATTGGTCGACAATGGCATCTTTAATTCTTACCGCGCCAAACTGCGTGTTTTTAATTTCGTAGTTAGTACCAATAAATTGCACTGATAACGTATGGCGAGATTCCATATGCATCTGCCAATCAATATCCATGGCTGTCTTATACAACTCTTCAGCATTTCCTGCCTTTCCTGTGCCTAAGATCCAAATAACGCGGTTGGCCAAACGAGACCAAAGACAAAGTTTATAAGCGTCTTCTTTGCTTCCTTCAAACTGCAACATGCCCGGAGACTGTTTAATTTCTGCACCTGGGCACAAATTGAGTATTTCTTGCTTAAGGAGTTCGTCAAGACCGCGGCTGGTTGTTGCCAGAATAGTATTCATTCAATTACCTGATAGAGCGTGTGATTATTGCCACACGCTTGAGTGTATAAAACTGTAATGTGTCGCTTTCGCTAATTATAGCGCTTTTACAATGCGTTTAACGAGGTCGGGCCCCTGATAGATGAATGCAGAGTATACCTGAACTAGTGATGCTCCTGCATCTAAACGTGCTTTTGCGGTTTCAGGAGAATCTATACCGCCCACGCCTATGATAGGAATAGCTCTATCAAGAGCACTAGATAGTTTTTTTGTTACGTTCAAGCTCATGTCGGTAAGGACAGAACCGCTCAGTCCACCCATTTCATCAGCATGCTTTAACCCCTGAACAGCATCACGAGAAAGTGTGGTATTGGTGGCAATAACGCCATCCATTTTGCTGGCGAGCAAAGATTGCGCAATGCTTTGTATTTCGCCATCTGATAAGTCTGGCGCAATTTTGATAAACAAAGGTACGTATTTACCGTGAGTTTGAGTAAGGGTTTCTTGTGCCGCTTTTAGGCCTACCAATAATGCATCAAGGGCTTCACCATACTGGAGGTTTCTCAGCCCAGGAGTATTGGGTGAAGAAATATTGATAGTTACATAACTGGCGTAAGGGTAAACCTTATTCAGACAAATAAGATAATCGTCGAGGGCCTTCGCATCGTCTGTATCTTTATTTTTGCCTATATTGATACCAATCGGGCCTTTAAAGTGCGCTTTTTTCACTTGAGAAACTAAGTGATCAACCCCTTTATTATTAAAGCCCATTCGATTGATAATTGCCTGTTTTTCAGGAATGCGAAATAAGCGAGGCTTAGGGTTACCCATTTGTGGGCGAGGTGTAACCGTACCAATTTCTACAAAACCAAAACCCATTTCAGCAAACGCATCTATACAATCACCATTTTTGTCTAAGCCTGCCGCCAACCCCACAGGATTATCAAAGGTTATACCTGCAATCGTCACTGGCTTTTGGATTGTCGTGGTGCTGTAAGCCCACTTCAACGGCGTGTGTTGCGTTTTATTTAACCAGTTGATTGTAAAGTCATGGCTTTTTTCGGGTTCGCATTGAAGCAACAGTTTTTGCACTAATGATTGCATAGGTGTTTGTTTTCGCTTGTATTTGGTATAAAAAAGCCCTGATTTACAGGGCTTCGTCATTTTTGATAGCGTGTATTCTAATGGCTAGACTTCACGCTTAAAAGCATCAATTCACGTAATGCGACAGAAAATTTCGCAAATTCATGGGTTGAGCTAGTCTTAAACTCTGACATCATATGATACCAGCGTTTCAACAACACTTGGTTGCTCTGCATCCAATCTTCCAAAATTTTGTCTGCATCGCTGGCCTCTGGGTTTATTTGAAGTAGATTAGCGGCAATTGAACGTTGCTGCCAATCCAGTTCTTCACGGTACGATGCGCGTGCTAGTGCTTGCCAATGGTTGCTGACTGCTTGATTGTTAATTTGATCTAAGAACCAATGCAATTCAAGTTTAGAGCCAAGCTGGAAGTACAACCGCGCGACAACATCAACACTATGTTTTTCAGCTGCAACAATGTGTGCTAGGTCGAAACTAGAGAACATATTGGAGAAGCTAGCTACTTGATACGCGATATCCTTCGGAACGTCTTGCGACACATAGGTACTTGTTTTCTCTTCTAGCTGTGAGTATTCAGCTTCTACTAAATAGTTCTGCAGATTCTTAGACAAGTTATTGAAGGTTTCACGATAGCTTGCAATCGACTCTTCAATAGACAGGCCTTTATTGCCGTGTCTAATATACCAGCGTGCAGCGCGGCGCATAATACGGCGAGCTTCATCTAGCATCTTAAGCTGTAGCTTCGCTGAAATAACGTTATCTAAGTCTTCAATACGGTTCCAGAGCGTTTCCATATCAAAAATACCGTGCACAATAGCGTAGGCATTAGCAATATCATCAACGCTGGCACCGGTTTCTTCCTTAATACGAAAGACAAAGTTAAGCCCCATATCGTTAACCATATTATTGGTCAATTTAGTGGCAATAATTTCACTTCTAAGTGGATGCTGCTGCATATGTGTACTGAATTTTTCACGCAACACCTTAGGGAAAGCTTGAAGCAACAATTTACCGTGATAAGGGTTATCAGTGATTTCAGGGATATTTAATGCATCTTTCAATACCATTTTGCCGTAGGCAATCAAAACACTAAGTTCAGGTCGCGTAAGACCACGATCTGACGCCACTCTATCCGAAATTTCGTCATCACTCGGAATGAACTCAAGCTCTCTGTTAAGTTGACCTTCACGCTCTAAACCGTGAATAAAGCGAAGCTGTTCTTTCAATAAGCTTACGCCCGACATCTCAGTAATCGAGATAGATTGAGTTTGGCGATAACAATCTTTAATCACAATACGCGATACGTCATCGGTCATGTCGTGCAGCAAATTGTTACGCTGTTTAACTGTAAGTTCACCGTCGTTAACCACGCTGTTAAGCAAGATTTTGATATTAACTTCGTTATCGGAGCAATCAACTCCCCCTACATTATCGATGAAGTCGGTGTTTACGCGTCCGCCGGAAGCAGCATATTCAATTCGACCTAACTGCGTTAACCCTAGGTTACCGCCCTCACCTACAATTTTGGCTTGCACGTCTTTGCCGTTTAAACGTAAGTCATCATTAGCTCTGTCGCCCACTTCCGCATGCGACTCTTTTGAGCTCTTAACGTAAGTCCCGATACCACCATTCCAAAGCAAGTCCACAGGCATTTTTAAAATGTTATGGATAAGTTCGTTTGGCGTCATCGACATCTGACGGGTGCCTAACCACTTTTTCATTTCTGGGGTAAGTTTAATCGACTTCGCGGAACGACTAAAGATACCGCCACCTTTTGAAATCAATGTTGAATCGTAATCTTCCCAACTTAATCGTGGGTTTTCGAACAATCTAGCGCGCTCTTTGTAACTTGCAGCTGCATCGGGGTCTGGATCGAAGAAAATATGTAAATGGTTAAACGCCGAAATTAATTTGGTGTGCTTAGATAAAAGCATACCATTACCAAAAACATCTCCCGCCATATCCCCCACGCCCACCGCAGTGAATTCTGTGGTTTGGCAATCGATACCGATTTCACGGAAGTGACGTTTAACAGACTCCCATCCGCCACGCGCAGTAATACCCATCTTCTTATGGTCATAACCGACGCTACCACCTGATGCAAAGGCATCCCCTAACCAAAAACCGAATTCATCAGCAATACCGTTGGCAATATCAGAGAAGGTAGCGGTACCTTTATCGGCCGCCACAACCAAATACGGGTCATCTTCGTCTAGTCGCACTACATCTTTTGGTGGTACAACTTCACCGTTTACAATGTTATCGGTGATATCTAGCAAACTGGTAATAAAGGTGCGATAGCACGCTTGACCTTCAGCCTGTATGGCTTCTCTGCCCTCACCAACGGGCAGCTTTTTACAAACAAACCCACCTTTCGCGCCAACAGGTACAATAACCGTATTTTTTACTTGCTGTGCTTTTACTAAGCCTAAAATTTCAGTCCGGAAATCTTCTTGGCGATCAGACCAACGAAGTCCGCCACGGGCAACCTTGCCACCGCGTAAATGCACACCCTCTAAACGTGGGCTATACACAAATATTTCAAATTTAGGCAGTGGCAATGGCATATCAGGGATCATTTCTGGCAGCATCTTAAATGACACATAAGATTTTTCATTGCCTGCTTCATCGGGCTGATAGAAGTTAGTTCGAAGGGTTGCCGACATCATATCTAAATAACGACGAATAATTCTGTCGTCATCTAAGTTACTAACACTGTCTAATTGGGTTTTAATATTCTCAAGTAACGCTTCTTCTTTCTTCGCATTTCGTTTCTTCTTCGGATTAATGCGCTGGTCGAAAAACTCCACTAGCAAGCGGGCAATATCAGGGTAATTCGCCAAGGTGTTCGCAATGTAATCACGACTGAATGAACTACCGGTTTGACGCATGTATTTTGCGTACGCACGTAAAATAGTGACTTTACGGCCCGTTAAATTAGCACCCAAAATTAAGCGGTTGAATGCATCGTCTTCTAAATCGTTATTCCACACTTTCGCAAAAGCTTCTTGGAATAAAGTCTGTGCGCGCTCCATGTCAAAATGTTGGCCACTTTTGTGCAACATAGTGAAATCCATCACCCAGTTTCTAAAACCATCTGGGCAGGTGATTTTATAGGGGCTTTCATCAATGACGCGCAAACCAAAGTTCTCAAGCATAGGCAATACATCAGAAAGATGAATAGGCTCAGCACGATGGAACAACTTGAGCTTCACTATTTGGCTGTCAGACTGCTCTTCTTGAGGACGATAAAACAGCATGTCGAGAGTATGATCATCATCTAACTGTTCAATTTTGCCGATATCAACAAGGGCATCACCCGGTAAGTTCTGTTCCATATAGCTACGTGAAAACGCATTGCCATATTTGCGCTCAAGGGCTTTACCCTGCGCTTCACCGTGTGCTGCTGAAATAGATGAAGCTAATCGATCGCTCCACGTTTTAGTTAGTTCAATAATATTGCGTTCTATTTCCTTCACATCAAATTCCGCGTTGTTGTCGTTGACCCTGGCAATGTAATGCGTGCGTGCATACACAGATTCAGAAAAGAACGTAGTAAATTCAACTTCTTCTTTAGCACCTAACGAGGCTTTTAATAGCGCTTGGGTGTCTACACGTAGTTGCGTGTTGTAACGCTCACGAGGTACAAATACCATACATGAGAAGAAGCGACCAAAGACATCTTTACGAATAAATAAGCGTGAAATACCCCGCTCTTGCATTTGGAATATACCCATCACTATTTGGGCTAATTCTTCTGCGGGTGTTTGCAGTAGCTCATCACGTGGATAAGTTTCAACAATATTCACAAAGGCTTTAAACGCATGGGTGCCTGGCTCATAGCCAGATAAATCACATATACGCTGAATCTTTTCTCTCAGCATAGGAAGTTGCGTCACACTTTGGTTATAGAAAGACGCTGAATAGAGGCCAAGGAAGCGATGCTCACCAATAACTTGCCCATCTTTGTTAAACGCTTTTACACCAACATAATCCATATAAGCAGGACGATGAACACGAGCACGAGAGTTTGTTTTCGTTAAAATTAACGGGCTTTGGCTTAGTGCCTCTGCTCTTGCACTGGAAGGTAATTTCGACAATAGGCGCTCTCTGTCATTAACAGAGTTCTTTAATAAACCTAAACTAGTATCGTTAGACGGTATCCAGCGATGGTCGCCCTCTATGGCCTTCACTTCGTAATAACGATAGCCCATCATGGTAAAGTTATGGTCGCTTAACCATTGCAAATAAGCTTTGGTTTGTTTCTTTTCATCAGTCGATACAGGCCAGTTTAGTTTCGTACTGTCTTTAACCACTGTTTCTAACTTAGTGGTCATTTCTTGCCAATCTTTAACCGCCAACGACACTTCGTCTACCACTGAGTGTAATTCTTTCGTTAATTCATCAATGTCTTTTTTCGCACTTTGATGATCAACCTCGATAAATATCACTGTTTCTTTTCGGGTGTTTTCAACTGTCTTGCCAGGCTCGGCAAACTCGGCCACTTGGTTTTTACTATTTCGTTTTATTCCAATTGGGCTATGCAAAAATAAATGTGCAGTAATGTTTAATCGGTTGAGTGACATACGCACCGAATCGACAAGAAACGGCATGTCCCTAACAATTATTTCAACAATGGTATGGCTTGAGTGCCAGCCATGCTTTTCTATTTCTGGGTTGAAGACACGAATGTAAGGTGCTGAATTATCGAATTTTGCAAGCCCGTTCCATAAGCTTAAAGTGGCACCGTATAAATCGCTG
Organism: Alteromonas sp. 38; assembly: GCF_902506055.1. NCBI lineage: Bacteria > Pseudomonadati > Pseudomonadota > Gammaproteobacteria > Alteromonadales > Alteromonadaceae > Alteromonas > Alteromonas sp. 38. The sequence goes on along the minus strand of NZ_LR733300.1, from coordinate 1,876,202 downwards.
TCGTTACGATCTTCTAAGTCATCACTAGAGATATTTTTATACAACAGGCGTCCGAATTGCTGCACGAGTGACTTCTGCTGGGCATCCACCTTTTTTTCAATGAGTGCAAATACATTATCTAGCAGTACTGAGTGTCGCTGTGAGGTGACTGTCATTAGTTAACCTTATAAATGTCGTAAGTGCTAAGTTGCGCGGCTATTTTCGCTAAAACTGAGAGGTATTAAAAGCCCCTTTTTAACCTTATATTAACAGCATAGATAACTATGCAAAAAACACCTATAAAAAAAGGCCTTACGGCCCTTTTTTATGATTAGCTATGCAAAAATATTATGCACCGGGGTCATTTCTATTCCACCACAAGAATCTTGCCAGTGCTGGAAGTACGATAATTGCTCCTAACATATTAACCACGAACATAAAGGTCAACAAAATACCCATATCCATTTGGAATTTAAGTGAAGAGAATACCCAAGTACTTACCCCTATTGCCAAAGTAATACCGGTGAACAGTACGGCACTACCTCGCTCTTTTAAGGCAGCTAAATAAGCTTCTTGAACCGTAGCACCTTGTTTAAGCATAAGGCTCTTTGTCGATAAGATATAAATACCATAATCAACACCGATACCCACACCTAATGCAATAACTGGTAAGGTTGATACTGTAAGACCAATTTGCAGATACGTCATTAGTGCTTGCGCTAAAACAGACACAACATACAGTGGAATTACCACCACTAAGGTTGCACGTACAGAGCGGAAGCTAATTAAGCATAATGCGATAACGGCGCCAAATACATATACCATCATTGGATCTTGTGCAGCCTCGACCGCTTCGTTCGTTGCCGCCATCACTCCCACTGGGCCTGATGCCAGACTAAACGACATATCGTCGGTCTCATACTCAGTACGGAAATCTTTTACAGCATCTACCACACGAGAAATGGTTTCTGCTTTGTGATCTTCCATAAACAGAATAATCGGCATGACAGAACAATCACCATTTAATAAGCCAGATGAAGTTGGCACCCTTGAAATAGCTTGCACTAAGGTTTGTTGGTTACGAGGTAGAACCTGCCATTTAACATTACCTTCGTTATAACCCGCGTTAACTATCTTAGCCACTGATGCTAATGATACGGCCGACTGCACACCTGGAACGTTCTCCATTTTCCACTGAAAATCATCCATCGCTTTCATTACGCTGTGAGACGTACAAGCTTCAGGGGTGGTTTCTACCAAAATAGAGATGTAATCCACCGTGACTTCATACTTGTCAGTAATCAAGAAGGTATCTTGGTTATAACGTGAAGACTCATGAAGTGCTGGTGCACCCGCGTGCAAATCACCTATCTTCATGTTTTGTGCTTGGTAGTGCCCAAAGCCGAATAATATGGCGGTTACAATTAGAATAAAGGCTGCTGGCTTTTTACGTGAACACGCTGAAACAATAGCCCAAAAACGGGTGTTACTATTTTCTTTGCCAGCAAATTTATCAACGTACTTTTTATCAAGCTTTAAAAAGCTCATCAGTACCGGCAATAGCATAAGGTTGGTTAATATAATAACGGCAACACCCATACTTGCTGTAATGGCCAGTTCACGAATAATACCTATATCGATAACCAGTAAGGTCATGAAACCTACTGTGTCAGAAAGTAAGGCAATCCCCCCCGGCACTAATAAGCTTCTAAACGCTGCCATAGACGCACGTTTTGCACCTATTCCTGTTACCGCACGTTTTTCTACCGCGTTAATCATTTGTACGCCATGACTTACACCAATAGCGAAAACTAAGAACGGCACCAGGATGGACATAGGATCCATACCAAAGCCTAACGAAGTTAGTAGACCAAGCTGCCAGATAACTGCAATCACTGAGCACAGTAGTGGCAATATAGTGAGCATGATACTGCGAGAGAAGAAGTACACCATGATGGCCGTTATCGCGATAGCAATAGCGAAAAACAAGAGTACGTCTTTAGCGCCATCAGCCACATCACCAATCATCTTGGCAAACCCGATAATATGAATAGAAATATCTTCGTTTTCATATTCACCGCGAAGTTGCTCTTCAAGCTCCGCCGCTAAGGCAAGTGTATTTAACGGCTCACCCGTTTGTGGGTCGATATCCAATAGCTGTGCTGTCACCATGGCACAGCTGTAGTCGCTGGCTACTTGACGACCAACAATATTGGCTTTTTCAATATTGGCAGCCACTAGCGCTAAGGCCGCGGGGTTTGCTGAATTGAAGTCGGCTGGAATAACTGGCCCGCCAGCAAAGCCGCCTTCTACAATTTCAGTAAAACGGGTAGAGGGAGAAAACAATGAAATAACGAGAGAACGGTTCACACCATTTATGAAAAATAGCTGGTCGTGCACGTTCTTTAGCGTATCGAAAAAGTTCTGATTGAATATATTGTCGTTCTTATCACAAACAGAAACTAAGATATTGTTCGCACCACCGAAGTCTTGGCGATGTTCAATATAGGTTTTCATGTACTCATGATTGAGCGGAATATTTTTTTCAAAACCAGCGTCAAGTCGCATCTGCGATGCTTGAAAGCCTAAAAAAACCGTCGCGATAGCAAAAAGGGCTACCACCAATTTACGGTTAGAGAAAACAAGATGTTCAATGAAATGGGTCATAAAAGCGAAACCACCCTACTTTGTATTTAGCGTTTTTATACCATTCGCGGTAACAGCTATGGTGTGGCCATTAAAGCTAACGGCATTTAACATGGCAGCTTTATCTTCAACCTGTGTTACTGAAATACCCTTTGCAGGCTCACAGTTTGCAGGGTTAGCGTATGGATCGTGATCGCTGACAGGTAGCGGACGAGTGGCTGACACCATCATACCGTTGTTACCCATTGCAACAACCGTGTCGTTATCGGACAGTAAAATTGAATTTAAGGTACTGGTTGAACAAGAATTTACATATTCCCACTCACCTTGGTTGCGTAAAACAAAAATATTTCCGCGAAGACCTACAGCCAGCAACGTAGAATCGTCAAGGGCTTTAATATCGAAAAATGAGCCTGTGTAATCAACCTCGAAACGTTCCCAATTTTTCCCCATATCATCGCTGCTAGCTAATAAACCCGCTTCTCCAGCAAGGTATAGTTTTTCGGCATCGCGAGTGACTCGATTTAAATGAGGTAGAATAGATTCTAATTCTTGTTGATAGAAGGCTTCGTCTTCTTCTCTAACACTTTCTAAATATTCACGATCGTATGGGTCTAACAAACTTGCATGACGCTCAGTTTCCCAGCTTTTTCCGCCATCTGTAGTCCGGTAAAAAAGACCGTACGCGCCAGCAGCAATACCGTGACTTTCATCGAAAAATAGCACATCTAAAAATGGACGTTGTAGTTCGGGCTGCACATTCTGGATTTCCCAGCTCTGTCCCTTGTCTGAAGAATGAATGATGGTGGCATCATGGCCTACAGCCCAAATATTGTCGCCTACTACGGTAGTTGCAGTGAGTGTAGCTTGGGTGGGTACGGCAACTTGATTAAACGCCGTCCCATCTTCTGAAATAAGAATATGCCCGCGTTCTCCGACAACAACGACAAATTTATCAGCGTCAATATCTAGCAAAACTGACTGTTCAACTAAGGGTGCAATATAGGCATCTTCTGCTGAAGCAGTTACGGAGTAATTTGCTGCGAGTGCTGCAGTTATGCACGCTGCAATGGTTTTTTTCATGATTAACCATTCTCCCTAAAATTTAATTGTCTGAAAACAAAAACGGTTGGCATTGCCAACCGTCTTAACACAAAACGCTTAGCGTTTACCTTCTCGTCGTAGCGCCTGAGGCGTAAACTCAACATCTCTTGGACGTATCGAGAAATCATACATACTTTCTTCGTTATCAAGACCAATGGCCAAATAACGGCGAGAGTTTAAGTCGTAATAGGTATCAAGGGTTGACCACTGTGTAGGTACTTCATAGTAGTTCACTCCATAAGCTACACCAACACGATACAACTCACCACGATTATCATACATATCAGCTACTTGAATTTGCCAGCTATCTTCATCAATGAAGAATACACGTTTTTGATAAATGTGACGGAAACCTTCTTTCAACGTAGCTTCAACCACCCAAACACGGTGCTTTTCCCAGCGCGTCAAATCAGGGTTAACGTGGTTAGCATGAAGAATTTCATCGTAACTTACGTTATCTGAATGCAGTGCATAGTTATTATAGGCTACGAACATCTCTTTCTTGCCAACGAGTTTCCAGTTGTAACGATTAGGAGAACCATTAAACATATCGAAGTCATCAGTGGTACGTAGACCATCTGCTGCAGTTCCTGGCGTGTCATAAGCAATGTTAGGTGCTAAACGTACACGACGCTGGCCAGTATTGTAAGTCCACGCTTTACGAGGCTCTTTAACCTGATCTACTGTTTCATGAACAAGCAGTGCAGTTCCAGCTAAACGAGCTGGTTTAGTCACTTTTTGCTTAAACATGAACAATACGTTTTCATCAGTAAGCTTTTCAGGTGTAGCACCTTCTTCAGCGTACTTAATCATTAACTGTTCATCAAAACCGATAACGTTGTAATCACCTGAAGTAGTTACCGCTGCTTGCCCACCGTTACGTTCTACGGCAGCACCGCGATAACGTAAAATGTGGTTCCAAATTGCTTCCATACCGGTTTTAGGCATTGGGAATGGAACACCCAACACTGCGCCTTTTATGCCGTTTCCGTCATCAAGCAACTCTGCATTAGTGGCGTTAACCTTTGTTGCATCATAAACAGCTTGCGGGTTAGATGCTGAACGACGAGTTTGATATACCGGCATGCGGTAAGTATCAGGATACGCTTCGAACAACTTTTTCTGACCTTCGGACAGGAAATCAGCATATTCTTTATAGTTCGACGCCGTTATCTCAAATAACACCTTATCTTCTGGAAAAGGGTTTGGATGGTGGTCGCCTACCGAATAGCCTTCGGGTGCTGATGTAATACCACCTGTCCATGCTGGAATGCTTCCATCAGCATTCGCAGCTTGTATAGCACCCATAGGCGTTAATTCACCGCCTAACTTTTTGGCATCTTCTTCAGAAACCTTAGCGTGAACACTTGCACCAGTTAGCGCTATTGAAAGCGCTGCTGCAATAATTCCAAATTTTCTAATCATATACATCACTCTTTAAATTGAATACTTGATGTTAAACGAAACAAAATCTCTGTCTGAAAGCGCATTAGTCGTTCCAATGCCGCCCCAGAATGCACTATAAGAAGCTGTTGCTGACCACTTACTTAAGTAATCGAACGTTAACGCCAGTGCCGCAGATTTAACATCTTCGGTGAATACATAGAGAGGGTCTGGTGTAGTACCCTCTACATCGTGAGAGAACGTCGCACGGGCTCGAAGGTTAACGCCCGCCATAATATCGTTCCAATCAGCAACGGCCAGTAGTCGGTAACCCCACGCGTCATCGGTAGCGAACGGGTTAGTTTCTGGACCGTCCGAAAGGCCTATGTGCAGACCTTCACGGTTATTGCCACTTGCAGTAGGTTCTAGCGACGGTGTACGCGATGTACCAGGCGCATTTAAGCGAATAACATTTGGATCTGGCATATCAACAATATTGACATAGCCCAACTCACCTAATAACACGAAGTTATCAGCACCAAACTTAGGACCATAAACGTGTGATGCAGTTAACTGCATTTGCCACGTGTCTGAGAACAAGAATCCTTCAGCTGTTTCACCTGGACCTACCGCTCGGCCGATATTGTTAAGTTGAGAAATACCTTCTAAGTCTGGACGCAGTCCAGCATTAGCTAGCTGCTCTGGCATACCCATATAGAGTAGCTCAACATCGTCAATTTGCAGCGGTTCATCAACACGGTAAGCAAATTCACCGGCTAACGCGGTAGTGCCAATGTTGGTGTTAAAACTCACCCCGTATAACTTAATGTCTTCTGGATAATAAAACTCAGATTGGGTGAATGCACCCAGCTCAGTAATGTTATCGCGCGTCACTTCGTTAGTTGCTATGAAGGCTAAGTCTGACGCAATACCTTCGGCGGTAAAGTCAGACGTTACACCAGAGATAAGTGGACGTTGGCTATGGTAGTTAATGTGGTAGAAACTGATTTCAGATTCGTTCAATGCCTCAGCAAACCAAGTAACACGTAAACCGTATTGACCCTGATCGTCGGCATCTTTATGCGCTTCGTCAGAATAGCCACGAATAGCCACTTTAGTAGGATATGCTAAGTAGGCAGAGGCAATATCAGCAGAATTACCGCCAGCACGTAACAAGTCACCGTAGCCATTAAGTGCAGTTAACAAGTGATCTAAATCAATATCAGGGTTACCACTGAAACCTAATTGGACGTTTTGACGCTGACCGCCCTCACCCGCAAAGTCGTTACCCGCGAAATAACTACCAGATACAGGCAACCAACTGCGTTCCCATTCATATTGATAGTAACCAGATACGCTTAATGTATCGCTTAGCCCTAACGAGGCGTAAACCATACCCACTGGAATAAATACTTCCTTAAGTTCCGCACCTGGTGCACGTGCACGGGTTACGTCAACAGGGTTCGTTGTATTGATACCATGTTGGATAAAGGTACTTTCACCCCAACTGATAACCTGGCGACCTACACGAAGGGTTAGAGGCTTGTCACCAATCCACCAATCACCATAGAAGAAGGCATCATACAGGCGCACATCGGTACACAATAAATCTTCTGCTTCCGGATCTTGACAGTGATCGTATTGAACGCCAGTAATGGCATTTGAATTAGGACGGTCACCATCCATTTGTTCAAAGTCGTAAAACCAAAAACCACGTGCGAAGAAACCGAAATCGCCAAAGTTTATATCTAGCTCATGGTTTCCTGAAATTTGTGTTGCAAATGCATCACCTGGATCATGAGATAAATTTCCTAAGTCGCCATTGGTTGAATAACCGCCGTCAGCTAACGCCCAAACGTCGCTACTAGGATAAAGTGGATTGAATGCTGCGTGGTAACCTGACCAATCAAACTGTGCATGATTACTATTTCCGATAAGACTGTAATCTCTAGACTCAGTACGAATACTGGTAGCCACTGTGAATGTAGAATCAAGAGAAATGCTAACATCACCTACTTGCCAATTAGCGGCGTTAGCAGGAAGTGCGGCAGCACCCAAGAGGGTTAGCACACCTACAGCAACAGGTGACATCTTAAAAGCGCGAGGCCTATTTATCATATTTTTATACTCCCTAGTCGACGCACAAGGCTGCGTGACATCGTGATCAACCATAACGATTAACAAAATGATTACATCATTTTGCCACTTTCGCAAGAAGTAATCGTACCAGTTAACAAAATTTACAACATTAATCGTATCAAATAGTTATTGCTTTGTGGGGACTATAAAAGCAACTTATCCGAAAGGTGTAAGTAATTGGCGTTATCTTAAAATATACGCACAAAAAGCAACCAAAGGTAAAGGTTTTATGCTTTAGCGTAACCGCTCGAAGGCTTTAATTTTGTTGTTGGCATCAACAATCATGCGAAAACGACCGACAACACCTTGGGAGGTGATGAACTGTTTTATTCTAGTAGAGGGGACTTGTACGCTGATGCCATTTTCCGCCATCATAACGACGGTTGGTACAGCACCAGAGTACAGTGCCTCACATTGATTGTAAGGCACATTGACTGAAAAATAATAAACGGTATCAGTGGCTTGAATGGTTGTCATACGCCAAACTTTTGCTCACTTTCTCAAACACATCTTTGCTTAAGCCTTTGTGATTTAACAATCGACCTAGCTGTGCTTTCATCAACACTTGATGGGGTTCTGCAAAACCTTGCCATTGTATCAAGGGGGTTATTATCCGTGCTGCCACTTGCGGGTTAATAGCATCTAGCTTAATAAGATAGTCGGTGACAAACTTATACCCTTCCCCATCTACACTATGGAAACGTTCGCTGTTATAGAATGCGAAACTGCCTATTAGTGAACGTACGCGATTAGGATTACCCATACTAAATTGAGGATGCTCGCTTAACATGGTAATGGTAGCCAGTATGTTTTCACGGGGTTGCGTTGCATGTAAGGCAAACCATTTATCAAGCACTAAGGGGTCATGACGCCATTTTTCTTCAAACTTGGCCATCAAGTTTTCAAATGCTTCAGAGGGTAGTGACTGGGCGGCTTTTAGTGCGCCTAGGGTGTCAGTCATGTTGTCGGTCTTATCGAACTGCGATATCACCAAGTCTTGATGCTGTGGTAAGCGTGCCAAATGAGATAACAGTACATTTTTACAGCGACGAGCATTAACTGCATCTTGTTGGTAACTATAGGTTTCTGTGGCGATACCATTAAACGCATTAAGTAACACTTCTTCTAGCTGGGTAGAAAACTGTCGGCAAAACGCCTTTCGTGCCTGTATGAGTGGGTGCACATTAATATCGCATCGAGACTGACACAAGGTTTCAAATGAAGGTATCACTAAACATTCACTTAAAAGCTCAATATTATCAACTTCGCTGTCTATTGCAGAGCGAATACCCGCCCAAATACCACTGTCTATCGTAGCAGTGGCATCTTCATATAGCTCACTGATACAGCGGTTATACAAAGTCTGCATAGCATCCCAACGATTGAACGCATCTTGCGAATGGGCAAATATAGTGAGTAGTGAAGCGGTGTCGAGTTCATTGTGTACTTTCACTGGGGCGGAAAAGTTACCCAATAACACTGGGGTCAATTTCTTAGCATCACAAGTAATGTTAATCGTGATTTCAGGCGCATCTACTATCAAAAGGTCGTTCTGAATAACGCCACTGTCATCATGATATCGATTACCATCTTCATCGATAACTTCAAAGCCCAGAGGAATATACAAAGGAAGCTTTTCGCTTTGATCTGCTGTGCTGGGGGTATTTTGGGTTACGGTGAAGGTATGTACATACCCCGTATCATTCTTGATAACGTTGTGAGCAAGAGACACTTGCGGTGTACCAGATTGACTGTACCAGCGAGAAAACTGAGTAAGATCTAATTCGGTAGCCGATTGCATGGCTGAAACAAAATCATCGCACGTCACTGCTTGTCCATCATAACGACGGAAGTATTCGTCCATGCCTCTTCTAAAACCTTCCGGCCCTAAAAGGGTATGGAACATGCGAATAACTTCTGCGCCTTTATCGTACACCGTCACCGTATAAAAGTTATTCATCTCAATAACTTCTTCAGGTCGAATAGGATGGCTCATTGCGCTGGCATCTTCTGCAAATTGGTGCTCGCGCATCACACGCACGTGTTTAATGCGGTTGCTTAACGGCGATGTCATGTCAGCACTAAATTGCTGATCGCGAAATACCGTTAGTCCCTCTTTTAAACTAAGCTGAAACCAGTCTCTACACGTTACGCGGTTACCAGTCCAGTTATGGAAGTACTCGTGGGCGATAACAGCTTCTACATTAAAGAAATCATCGTCAGTCGCTGAGTCTTGGTCGGCCAATACAAATTTACTGTTGAATACATTCAGGCCTTTGTTTTCCATCGCGCCCATATTAAAGAAGTCGACGGCCACAATCATGTAGATGTCGAGGTCGTATTCGAGCCCGAACACGTCTTCATCCCATTTCATGGCACGCTTCAATGAATCTAAAGCGAAGGTACCTTGAGATTTCTTACCTTTATCGACATAAAGCTCCAGCGCTACCTCTTTACCACTTGTGGTGGTATAGGTGTCGGTTAATAAATCAAAATCACCTGCCACTAACGCGAATAAATAACAAGGTTTTGGGTGAGGGTCGTGCCACGTAACGAAGTGCGTACCATCAGGGTTTTCACCACGCGCTACAGGGTTGCCGTTTGATAACAACATGGGGAACGATTTATCCCCTATGACTTTCACTGTATAAACTGACAAGACATCAGGTCTGTCTGGAAAATAGGTTATGCGCCTGAAACCTTCTGCTTCACACTGCGTACAGTAAGCGCCGCCTGAAAGGTACAAGCCTTCTAGTGCTTTATTGTTTTCTGGGTCAATGTGATTTTCAATTTCTAACTCAAAATCGTCTGCATCGACATTTAACGAAAGCGTTTCGTCATTCTGTGTGAAGTCAGTGAAAGATTTACCGTTAACTTTTATAGAGACTAACGTTAATTTTTGCCCGTCTAATACAAGTGGCTGCCTTTCGTGGCCGCTATTTTCATCAGCGCTTTTAACGGTGTTTTTAGCCGTGTTGTTGGCAAGCGTACGCTTAACGCTAAGGATACTTTTAACCACGGTTTTTGTGGGGTGTAAAGAAATAGTCAGGTCGACTAACGGGATAGAAAAAGCGGGCGGAAGATAATCCGCCCGACGTTTAGCTGTAACTGACATAGAGTCTCCTAAAACAGAAAGTCTACGCAACTGTTATTGGTTTGCTTCGCCAGGTTGCTTTGCATAATCTGGAGGTGTTAGGCGAAGAATTTTAATTCCTAAGTATGCGTAGATAATAGCAAGAATTGGATTTATTACGTTAAAGAACGCGTAGAAAACATAGTCGAATGGGTTTACCAACAGCACACTGTGCATGTAGGCACCACACGTGTTCCAAGGAATTAGTGGAGACGTTAAGGTTCCGCCATCTTCAAGACTACGAGATAAATTTAACTGATGTAGACCACGCTTTTCGTACTCTTCTTTGTACATGCGGCCTGGCATCACAATAGAGATATACTGATCGGCCGTAACCAAGTTAGTCGCAAAGCATGTAAGAATGGTTCTGCTTACCATATCACCGGCCGACTTAGCCCCTAATAAAATAGCGGAAACTGCACGTTTTAGTAACCCTACTCTTTCAAGCACCGCTCCAAAAGACATGGCACAAATAATCAACCATATCGTATTGAGCATAGACGACATACCGCCTCGTGAAAGCAAGCTATTCAAGTTTTCATCAGGCGTTGAAAAACTCACGCCATCAAACAAGGCCGTCCAAACTACTTTTAAAGCCCCGACACTGGCACTATCATCGCTGCTAGCCATACTGGCCACCACATCACTTTGAAATAATACAGCCCACAATGCTCCTAATAAAGCACCAATAGACACTGCAGGAAACGCTGGCACTTTTTTAACGGCAAGCGTTAACAATACTACGAGAGGGACCAATAAGTACCAGCTTAAATCAAAAGACTCGTCCAACAGCAACTGCATTTGCTCGATGCGATCAGCTTTTGCATCACCGGTTTCACTAAAGCCCAATACCACAAATAGGATAAGCGCTAGAATAAAACTAGGAACAGTAGTCCATAGCATGTAACGAATGTGTTCAAATAAGTCGGTACCAGCCACTGCGGGGGCTAAATTGGTTGTTTCAGAAAGCGGAGAAATTTTATCGCCAAAGTAAGCCCCAGATACAACCGCACCGGCAGTAATGGCCGCAGACATATCCATACCCGCAGCAACGCCCATAAGTGCCACACCTACAGTAGCCGCGGTAGTCCAAGAACTACCAATACTCATCGCAACCACGGCGCAAATTAAGCACGCAGCGGCATAGAAGAATGAAGGGTTTAATAATTCTAAACCGAAATAAATAAGTGTAGGTACGGTACCGGCTAACATCCAAGTACCAATAAGCGAACCTACGGCCAATAGAATTAAGCACGCACCGAGAGACATAGAGATACCATCGACAATGCCTTTTTCGATAGTTTTCCAACTGTAACCGTTTTTCATACCTATAATGGCGGCAAGGCCCATCGCCAGTAATAACGCAATTTGGTTGGGCCCATACGATGAATTATCGGCAAATAAATAAACCGCACTCCCCATCATCAGCACTAGGGCTACAATGGGGATCATCGCGTCAAGTAACGAGGGTTCTTTTAATTCTTTAGTAGTTGTCATTTTTATTATTCTTAAGCCTTAAATCAAAAAACTGAGCGGTAAAACATTAGCGCAATAATAACGGGGCAAACGAAGCGTACATACCAAGGCCAAATTTTCCAAAACAAACCGTGTTCCGCGTTTGCATCGCCTTCTTTAAGTTCATCAAGTATGGCATCTCTACGCCACACCCATCCGGCAAATATACATAACACTAACCCAAGTAGTGGTTGACTGTACTCAGTGGTAAGGGCAATAACGAACCCAAACAGTGCATTAAAATTAAGGATAATAATGCAGCTAAGTACAAAGATAATGGCCGCCATCAACACTACCGCTTTTTTACGCACCAAGCCTCTACTTTCCACCATATAAGCCACGGGTACTTCAAGCATGGATATTGAAGAGGTAACGGCTGCAATCGCCATTAACGCAAAGAAAGTAAATGCAACAAACACACCTACCGCGCCAATCGTATCAAACAAGGCAGGCAATACTTTGAAAATAAGCGAATCACCTTGAATTAATGCCCCCTCTGGCGTAAAGATTTCTACACCATTATGTAGTGCTACATACATGGCAGGAATAATAAGCATACCGGCAATAACGGCTACACCAATGTCTACTAGAGCAACAGAAGCACCAATGGTGGGCAAGTTCTCCTTTTTGCTTAGGTATGAACCGTAAACCAGCATGGTACCCACACCCAATGACATGGAGAAAAAGGCTTGGCCCATGGCATCAATTAATAAGTCGGGGTCAAGAATACGTGTAAAATCTGGCACCAAATAAGCGCTCCAGCCATCGGAGGCACCAGGCTGTAAACTTACATAAACGATAAGGGCTAGGATTAGCAGTACCAGTGTAGGCATCAATCTTACCGACCATTTCTCAATACCTGACTTTACACCACCGACAACGATGAAAGCTGTTAACGCCATGAATATAAAGCAAAAAATAATGTTACGCGTAACCGATGACGTTAAAAGCCAATCACTTGCAGACTGTAATCCCACCATATTGACGGCAGAATCAGCAAAATAAACCAACATCCAACCGCCCACAATGGCGTAAAACGCCAGGATAAGTGAGACGGTTATACAACCCCAAATTCCCGTTGCACGACCGATGAAGTTGCCGGAAATATTACCCAGCGCATCTACCATGTTAGAACGAGAGCTTCGTCCGATGATGAGTTCGGCCATGAGGACGGGGTATGCAAGAACGAACGCGAGAAGTAAATAAACGAGAACAAAAGCAGCACCGCCATTCGTTGCTACTTTGGTGGGGAACCCCCAAATATTACCGAGTCCAACTGCTGAACCCGCTGCTGCGAGCACGAACCCGATTCGAGAAGAAAACTCGCCTCTGATAGCCATGTGATTTCCCTTTATTTATTATTGTTGTATAGGTATATCAGACACAAAAAAAGGGCTGGCCACTGACCAGCCCTCTGTCATCAACCTTTAGTGTGTTATTGCGTATCTGCCTGTTTCAATCATATCAAAAGTAATATTGGCAGCTTCATCTAAGAACGGGTCTAACTCTTCCATATCTTCAGGTAGGTCATCAAGTGTTTTGACTAATTCTTTACCCATACGCTGTAAACGTTCATTGGCTCTTTCAAGCGCTTTTTCTTCAGCTTCTTTTTTATCTGACTCACGTTCAGATTTTACCAATGAAATAAAGTTCTTATCTTTGTTTTCTTTGTACTCAACAATATCGTCGTGAATATAAGAAAACTCAGGGTCTTGCATAATCCGTTTATTATGTTTCGCGGTTAGTACGTCAAGTGCTGCTTGGCCGTCAGCAAACGTTGTGTAGTTCGCGCGGTTAATGCTGTCCCAAGGTAATGCGTTATCCTGCTGGCTCTCGCCCCAATCAGCAGGTTCTATTGCTGAAGGATAAAGAATATCTGGCACTACCCCTTTATGCTGCGTACTTCCACCGTCAATACGATAAAACTTAGCGATGGTGAATTGCACGCTACCCAGTGGGTTGTCGTACAAGTCATAAATTTTACCTAAACCACGGTGTTGTTGAACAGTACCTTTACCGAAGGTTTGTTCACCAATAATTAACGCGCGATTATAATCTTGCATAGCCGCGGCGAAGATCTCTGACGCTGATGCACTGTAGCGGTCTACTAAAACCGTTAATGGGCCATCGTAAGATACTTTTCCATCGGTATCGCGATTAACACTGACTTTAGTTTGACCGTACCGAATTTGTACCACTGGCCCTTTTTCAATGAAAAGACCGGTAAGTAAAGTCGCTTCTGTTAAAGAGCCACCACCATTTCCGCGCAAATCTACAATAATACCTTTAACGTTTTGCGCTTTAAGGCTGTTTAATTCCTTTTCAACGTCCGCATGCAAGTTGTTGTAGAAACTAGGAATGGTAATAACACCCAAAGGCTGATTGGCATGTGGTCCAGTTTCAGGCGTGTAAATCTCAGACTGCGCCGCTCGGTCTTCAAGCTTAATTTTGTCACGAGTAAGACTAACAACAGACATGGTTTTTGCATCTGTTGCGCCTTTTTGAACTTGTAAGCGTACCGCGCTGCCCTTCGGCCCTTTGATTAGCTCGACAACTTCATCTAAACGCCAGCCAACTACATCAACGAACTCTTCATCTTCTTGAGCTACACCAACAATTTTATCTTCCGGCTTTAACGCCCCAGATTCATCGGCAGGGCCACCTGGCACTACGCTTTTGATAACGGTGTAATCTTCTTCGCTTTGAAGTACCGCACCTATACCTTCAAATTCCAAATTCATCTCCATTTGGAATCGGTCAGCATTTCGTGGTGACAAGTAACTAGTATGCGCTTCAATGGTACGCGCAAAGGCATTCATAGCAATTTGAAATACATCTTCGCTTTTAGTCTGTTTGGTTCGCTTGATAGAACGTGAGTAACGCTTTTCTAGAAGCTCTTTCGCTTCTTCCCACGTTTTATCCGCGAGAATAAGATTCAACGCATCATATTTAACACGTTGGCGCCAAATCTCATTTAATTCATCTTCACTGGTAGGCCATTCGGCTTCTTCGCGATCGTAATAAAATTTGTCGTCGGCTTTTTCAAAATCAAAAGGCCCTTTCTCTAATGTTGCTAACGCAAACTCGTAGCGCTCGATACGACGCTGCGCACTTACATTGTACATGTCGTACGCAACAGAAAGGTTGCCCTTGCTCAACGCATCATCGAATGCATTTCGATATTTTTCGAAACCCACCACATCAGACAATAAAAGCACTTGCTTGTTGTGATCTAACGATTCGATGAAACGCTGATAGATACGTGCCGATAACACATCATCCAACGAAATTTCTTTATAGTGAGCGCGGGTAAATAACGCACTAACGCGTTTTGCAGCAACACTATGCTGTGTCTCTTGTTGAAGAACGGGGAGTTCTTCAACATCGGGGGTTGTGGTGACTGCACCAGCGCCTACCCCAACGGTAAGAAATGCACTAGCAATGGAAATTCGAAGGATATCTTTCATATTTACGACCTCTTGGAGCGTGCCAAACGTAAAGCATCTGCATTTACTTTTACCACCATACCTGAGTCTAACTGAACATGAATACCGTCTTTAGCAATTTCGGTAATAACAGCTGGCATAGGGGTTTTACCTAATTTAACCGTTACGTTTGTACCTTGTTGCATATCGGCATCAGTCAATTTTGCCGGTGGTGTCTTAGTTGGTCTCTGAATTTTCGGTTTAGTTCCCTGCTGGCCATCTTTGTTGCTGCCTGCAGGCGTCGAACCGGAAGACTTCGGACGTGCAAATTGACGTTTTTCTTTCTTTTGAGGCTGCTGAGCTTGCTTAGCTTTGCGCTTTTCGGCGGCTTTCGCTTTGCTTTCTTCTAGCTGCTTCTGTGCATGATCGGCATGCTCTTTCTCAATGGTTTCCCCTTCAACACCATCTAAGTCGACACGGTTAGCGCCTTCTTTGATGCTGTAAAGGTAGCGCCAGCTGTTCGTATAATGGCGAAGTGTTGAGCGGAGTAATGTTTTACTCACTCGTTCTTCGCTTTCTAAACGCTGGGCTAAATCTTGAAAGATGCCGATTTTAAGTGGTAGGGCTTCGCCTTCAATACTAAAGCATTTAGGGAAGGTCTCGGAAAGGAAAGCGATAACTTCCTTACTGCTAGTAAACTTTTCTGGTGATTCCATTAAACTTTCTAAATTATTCAAGAGATTTCTTCATTACTCTCATCATCCCAAGTTGCCAGCGCGTGGTCAACCCAATCGAGTAATTCGTCATCATCAATTTCTAATAAATGTTTATCTTGTTGCCAAGACTCCCAACCGTGTTGCAATAATTGTTCAAGTCGATGGGTTTCAATATCTTCATCGGCTCTATCATAAATTGCGTGAAGTATGAAATTCAATCGTTCTGACGCTTCATCAGGGTCATCGTGATTGTCTTCCATATCTTCATAAGTAGATAGTACTACATGGATGTCAACGTTGTATTTCATAACGATTGCTGAGATTCAATAAGTATATCGGCTATTTTACACAACCCAAGCTCATCTTGCTCGTCGAAACGAGAAAATTCTGGGCTATCGATATCTAAAACACCAATTAGTTCACCATTTACCACAAGAGGAATGACGATTTCGGCGTTTGAAGCGGCATCGCAGGCAATGTGGCCAGAAAAGGCGTGAACATCTGCAATACGCTGTACTGTTCGGGTTTCAGCGGCAGTTCCACACACACCTTTCCCCATAGGAATACGAATGCAAGCGGGTTGCCCTTGAAAAGGACCTAACACTAACTGCGCTTCTTTATAAAAATAAAAACCAGCCCAATTTACCTTATCGAGATGGTTAAAAAGTAGTGCACTGATGTTCGCCATGTTGGCAATGACATCGTGCTCACCAGCAACCAGGCTTTTCGCCTGGCTTATTAACTGGGCATATTGTTCTTCTTTCAAACGGTTACCCTGCTATTGAATAATAGTGAAACTAACGTTTATACGCGCTTCTACAGTTTCTTGCCCTGGTAAAGAAACAGACATTTCTTTGGCAAAAGCATCTGCACGCATAACTGGAACGGGCATATTGCCACCAGATTCAGAGATTGCAACTACTTCGCCCACTTCAACGCCTAATTCCTTCGCTAAAAGTGCCGCTCGTGCCTTGGCATCTTTCACCGCTGCGACTAATGCAGTTTGGTATGCGTTGGTTTGCGTTGTGCTTACAAACGAAAATTGTTGAATGCGATCAACACCACGTCCTAGTACGCCATCTAACACTTTATCATAGTTTTCGATATTGGAATCAGTCACTGATATTTCACGACTTAATGTAAATCCTTCCTGCACTCGGCCGTTCGGGCTATTTACATAACGAGGCGTTAAACGAACCTGCATAGATTGAATGTTACTGCGTTCAATGCCCTGCTCTAGCAAAAAGCTCACAACAGCGCGTAAATCGGAAGCAAGTGTAGTGTTAAGCTTACCAACGGTTTCGCCTTGTTCTTCGATAACAAACGTTACTGAGTATGCATTAGGCGTGACTGACATTGCGCCTGTGCCTTGAACGTGAATAAGCTGTTGCTGTTGTTGAGCCATTGTTGATGTACTTAGCATTGCGGCGACAATACCCGTTAATAATACCATCGGTGATAATCGTTTGCGCGCGGTAATACGTTTTAGAGGCGCCGCTAGTTTATTAATTGCACTCATTCAAAACTCCGTGTTTATTAAAATTAAATCAGGTAAATCATAAGTAACGGTAAGTGAACGTATTAAGAACCGCAACTAAATCATTCATAAAACAGGCGAATTAACTAATACGTCAGTTTTGACAAAAGGCGTTAAACTTTTTATTTGTTGGGGTAAATCAGTGGCAGATATAAAAAAGTGGGCTCGCTGGCCCACATTTAATGTTAAGAATACTTAGCTGAAATTTGCATCCTTTTATTTCAGTACTTTTTGTAAGGAAGTGAGGCAGTGATCAATATTGCGAGGTTTACACGCATAGCCCATTAACCCAATGCGCCATACCTTACCCGCAAATTCACCCAAACCAGCACCAATTTCTAAATTGAAATCGTTAAGTAATCTTGAGCGAACTTCAGCGTCATTAACGCCATCTGGAATGTTGACCACATTAAGTTGTGGTAGGCGATATTCGGCATCTACGGCAAGCGAAAGACCTAAGCCCTCTAGTCCAGCTACCAGCTCTTTATGCTCGGTTTGATGACGTTGCCATGCGTTTTCTAAACCTTCTTCTTTCAATATTAATAAGGCTTCGTAAAACGCATACATACTGTTTACAGGCGCGGTATGGTGATAAGCACGCTTAGCCCCTTTCCCCCAATAACCCACAATTAAGTTCATGTCTAAAAACCAGCTCTGTACTTTGGTTTTTCTGTGTTGAATGACATGCACTGCGCGGTCACTGAACGATACTGGTGAAATACCTGGTACGCAGCTTAAGCATTTTTGAGAGCCAGAATAAATGGCATCTATGCCCCACCCATCTACGTCTAGCTCGATACCACCTAAAGAAGTCACCGCATCTACTATGGATAAACAGTCGTATCGCTTAGCAAGTTCACATAAACGTTTTGCATCGTTTCTGACGCCGGTTGAGGTTTCTGCATGTACGAAAGCCAGCACTTTAATATCGGCATCTTTTTTAAGTGCATCTTCTACCGCGTTCAAATCGGTTTGCTTGCCCCAATCGTTTTTGATCACGATGGCCTGACCGCCACATCGCTCAACATTTTCTACCATACGATTGCCGAACACGCCGTTAATACACACCAGTACTTTATCACCGGGCTCAACCAGGTTAACAAAGCAGGCTTCCATTCCGGCGGAACCCGGGGCAGAAATAGGCATTGTTAATGCGTTTTCCGTTTTAAATGCGTATTGAAGCAGCTGTTTGGTGGCATCCATAAGCTCGATAAATAGCGGATCTAGGTGACCAACAGTAGGTCTAGCAATCGCATTAAGAATACGAGGGTTTACATCTGAAGGACCAGGCCCCATTAATGTGCGCTCAGGCGGAAGAAAAGTAGAGTGCGTTTGCATATCAGTCCTTAACAATATTAGTAATAATAGCGTACCTTCATTCTTACAATCTTAGCAGCTAGGTACAACAGCTTGTTGTGAACATAACTGATATGAATGGAAAAACCATGCTTCATAACAAGACAAGCATTGAGCAAGATGTGGATAAGCGGTGTGTATCATGAGGATAAGGGCGTTACAAAAATATCCAAAAACTCCGACCAGTGAGAAACCTATGATTATTCGAAAGTTATTACTGTTTTTATTGGTTCAAAGGTTCTGTAAAATAAATTTCACAATGTTTAGTTTATAAAATGAACAAATATGAACTATAGTTATTGTCCGTTTGAAAGAATTTGCATGTACTTCTCCCTTGCAATAGTTAGCGCACGGCTCAGCAATGAGCCATTCCCCTATGCCCAGAACCTATGTTCTGGGCATTTTTTATGAGAAGCGCTTAACGTCCTATGCTGATGAGTAGAATACTGGTTGACAATCATTGCCATAGAAATCGTGCGAATTAGACTTCACAAAGATGCTTATTGTAATGCTTTGCATTATGCGCATAGTGCGCAGAAGATGCTTGAAGCTTTTCCTCTACGCTGCTATCGAGCTGCTTTACCACTTTTCCTGGTGATCCCACCACTAAGCTGTAGTCTGGAACCTCCATATTTTCGGTAATTAGCGCATTAGCGCCGATAATGCAGTACTTCCCTATTTTCGCACCATTTAATACCACAGCATTAATACCAATTAACGAGTAGTCACCTACGGTACACCCGTGCAACATGACTTTATGGCCCACGGTTACACCTTTACCTAAAGTGAGCGGAATACCGGAATCAGTATGGAGAACACTACCGTCTTGTACATTAGTAAGCTCTCCTACTGTAATTGCATCCATATCTCCGCGAATAACGACATTGAACCAAACACTACTATGTGGTTTTAATATTACGTTACCGATAACATGCGCGCCGGGAGCTATATAACTGGTGCTATCACACTCAGGTGTCAACGTATCAAGGGAATATCGCATAATCGTTCCTTGTTCATGATTTAAAAAAGTGGGCTTAAAACAAAATGGTATTAGTCGACATCTACCTGCCGCATCAAACCTTCTTGGGTTGCCGAGGCCACCAACTCACCTTGTTGAGTGAAAATTTGACCTCTAACCAACCCTCTTGCTCCGCCACTAAACGGACTTTCCATTACATACAGTAACCATTCATTTAAATTGACGGGGCGGTGAAACCACATGGCATGATCGATAGTCGCAATACGTAGCGATTTGTCGGTGACTGAAATACCGTGTGGTTGTAATGATGTGCTTAAAAAGTGGTAATCAGAAGCATACGCTAGCGCCGCTTGTTGCAGTGTAATTTCAGGCGCAAGTTCATCCCTCGCCTTCATCCAAATATAACGTTTTGCTGGGTGGCGGGTTGATTGATAGGAATTCGCCGCGCCAATAGTGCGGATATCTACCGGGCGGTGATAACTTAAAGCTTCTCGCATAGGGCGTGCAATTTTGTCGAAGTTCTTTTCATAAAACTCGATATCAGATTGCACTTCTTCCGGCGGCGGCACATCAGGCATATCAGCTTGTTGGTGATGCATTCCTTTTTCGGGTACTTGAAACGATGCCGTCATGTAAAAGATGTTTCGGCCATCTTGTATTGCTTTTACTCTTCTTGCAGAAAAGCTCCGACCATCTCGAACCACTTCCACATCGTAGACTACCGGTTTTTTTGCATCGCCGGGAAGCAAAAAGTAAGTATGAAACGAATGCGCTACGCGGTCTTTGTCTACCGTTTCATAGGCGGCAGCCAACGCTTGCCCCAGAACTTGCCCGCCAAATAAGGCGCGAAAGCCTAAATCCCAACTTTGTCCGCGATACAAACCCGCTTCAACAGTCTCTAATTCAAATAACGAAGATAATTTAACCTCAGGCATGCTTTTCTTTCTCTTGTTGCTCAGCGTTCGGGTTTCTTGGGTAGTATTTTTCGGGTAAATACGCCCTATGCTCAAAAAATCGCGTGTCTTTATAGGGTAACTTCATAAAGCCTGAAATGCCTAGCCCTTTTATTGACGGCACATGTTCCACTAACTTGGCTAATAATTCCGAAAACCTATCTTGCTCTTGATGATTGAGCAATGTGTAATAGCTGTGAATTTTTAAATGCGTACTTAATGATTCAAATATAATACAGCCAGTGTGATGAATCGTATTAAGCTCTTTGATGATAGTAATGATGGGGTCTGGCAATTTCAAAAGCTCATCTGGGTCGTCACCGTCCTCAAAATAAGAATGGGTTCTAGATTCATCTTGTGCCACCGACGCACGGGAAAGTTCAAACGGTATTACGCATTCAGATGTTGGTACAAACGCGTCGTTTTCACTTTCTCGTTCAATATGCAGCGTATTTTTAGCGTTGAACATGCAGCATTTAAACACCCCTGGCTTATGAATAGCGCGAGCAAGGTTAATCACGTTATTAACCGCCAATTCGAAGGCGGTTTTTAATGCTGCATCGTGCAAATTTAAACTGGAGTCTACATAAACGCCGTTAGGCTCCCAGCGAATCGCCATACCTCCTACAACGGGATATCGGCCAAGGCGACTAATTGCCGAAACAAAGGCTTTTTCGGTATCGCCCATGCCTTGCAAAAAATTTTTGTAATAACGGTCGAACTGGGCATCATCGATATATCGTAGTGAAGCATCATCTAATGCAGATTGCTGACGCAAATAGGATTTCCGAGAGCTGTATACAACGGTTTCAATGTCATCTTTCGAGGGAGTGATCCACGTGGGAATGCTGGGTACATACTCTGGTACTGTGTCTTCAGAAAACACCATATGTTTTAGCACGTGCAAGTTATTGAAGAAGTAATCTCCCCCTTGGTGCCTTTTCTTTGGATCATCACTGAGCATATATTCTAATATGCTCGCTAACATTTTTGGCAGCCCTAACGACGAAGGGCGAATAACCTGATGACCATACCGACAAGATTGACCCGATGCTAAAGCGTACAGCGTGCTCGCCATACCTTGTTCATCAAAACGTGGTGACGATAGCGCCCCGTTTAGTTGGTCTTCTCCAATAAAATAAACATCACCTAGTCGGGAGTTGGTTTGGTGAAGCTCACTAGACATCAAATCCATCACATTATTACTGGTGTACTGACCATTTTCATCCACTTGCGCAAACACAGATGAGCCCCAATCAATAAGCCCAATACACTCTTTAGATTCATTCCATACCAAGTTAGAAGGTTTAATGTCGCCATGCACGATGGGTTTGGCGTTGCCATTTTGTGTATGCTTTCGAAAGTAGCGCAGCAAATCACCCAGTTGTACGGCTATTTTAACTATGATCCTTGGGGGAAGTGGCCCGCGAGCTAAGCTAACTTTTTCAAGATCGTCGCCAGGAGCACGCCCCATCACCAATATAGATTGTTTACCTATTTGTTGATATTCAATCAATGCAGGCACATACGGATGTGAGACTTGAGATAACATGAAGGCTTCTTCTTCAAGCCGTTCTTGTACATGTTGAGGAAGATTTATTCTAGAAAACTTAAAGACATGTTCCTGAGCCTTCGAGTTTTGAGTTGAACCCGAATCAGGATTTGGGTTTTGATTTAGATTAGGCGCGGTACCTGCAAATGCAAACCCAAACGCCCCTTTTCCCAATAGGGAGATATTGCGATAACCTAAACTAGCCAATTGGTCGATGCACAGTGCTACCCAATCCTTGAGTTTTTTTGCATCAGCATGTGAGAGCAGATAAATAGACTGCTCATCGGGTATATAAAAATGCGTTAACCCTTTTACCTGAGACATGCCAATTGCTTACCTCTCTTCTTGTTTACACTTATGTGCTTAGAAACACTTTTTAGCTTTTTGTTTATATCTTCTAGCTAAAGGTATTAATCTTCGGTAGTTAACCATGTCAACGTATAGGCGGCATTGCTTCCTAACAGCGGCGTAATCTCATCAAGGGCTTCACGTATATTGACATCAAGTTGCCAAGGTGGATTGATGACACATAAGCCAGAACCATACATGCCCGCATCGGCGGTATTTTCTTCAACGGTAAGTTCAATAGTGAAACAAGGCTTACCCAGTGCCGATAACGACTGGCACATCTGCTGGCTAGCCCCACTTTTAGCCCCTGCTCGCGCTGATAGTAACGGATACCACACTACCATTTGTGCTTGCTGCCAACGTGCTAATACTTTTTTCACAGCGCTAATGACATCTTGATATTCAGAAACCTTCTCGTAAGGCGGATCGATTAATACCGCGCCACGATTAGGAGATGGTGGCGTGAGTGCAATTAAGCCTTCATACCCATCCCTGTGATGGACATGGCTTTGGCTATCGCCAATTTGCCACATGGCATCATCTAGTTTTTCGTGTTCAGCAGGATGTAACTCCATAAGGTGCAGCACATCGATATCACGTTTAAGTTTGGCGCTAATAGCCGGTGAACCTGGGTAACATCTATCACTTAAAAACGCGTTACATAGCGACAAATAGGATCGCAACAAAGGCGAATTTGCCGATATGTTTGCCAGTTTGTCTACACCAGACTCATACTCTTTATTTTTAGATGCTAAGGCATCATCGAGTTGATAAAGCCCAGCCCCACTATGCGTATCATAAAGGGTGAAAGGCTTATTTTTTTTCTTTAGATGGCTTATTACGCCCATCCAACAAAGGTGTTTAATAACGTCGGCGTGGTTGCCGGCATGAAATGCATGTTGATAGCTAAGCACGATATACCATAAGTTGACGCGCATACTGCGCAGGAAAATGTAGTTTAGTAGCTAATAATAACGCTTGGGTTAACATCCACACAAGCCCGACAGCCCGTTCCCTGTTAAATAAATGCCCTATAAATAAGCTCTCCGTGAATAAGAACTATTAAAAGTGCCCAGTGAATAAAACACGGTAATTAGCAAAATTTCTATTTATGAACATATTTTACCGTACTTATATTTACGTACTGCCTTTCATCAGGCTGTGGGCCTGCGGCCCACATAAAAACCTATCACTATTTCAAATGCATTAGCATGGTTTCTGGCGCTTCAATGAAGCCAGACCACAGATTATTGAAGCGAACCATAGTGGCCCCATCAATAATGCGGTGGTCGCCAGACCAATTCACCATCATAATGTTATGTGCTTCAACACTTCCGTCAGCGGCGAAGCGAGGAAGCTTTTGTGTCTTACCTAGCGCGACAATAGCAGCTTCAGGCTTATTGATAACCGGTGTAGCCGTAATACCACCAATAGCGCCAATATTTGAAATGCTGATAGTGCCACCTTTAAGTGCATCCCCGCTTAATTTACCTTCGCGAGCTTGCTCGATAGTGGTATGCATTTGCTGGGCTATGTCGAACAATGACAGATGTTCTACGCCTTTAATGTTGGGCACCAAAAGGCCAATTTTAGCGTCAACGGCAAAACCGATATTATGATGATTAAAATAAGTAAGCTCAGTGCCGTCTTCGTTTAATTGGCTGTTAATGATTGGAAACTCATTTAACGCCAACGACAATGCTTTTACAAAAAATGGCATAAAGCTGAGCTTCACGCCTTTTGCTTCAAACATGGGCTTCAGAGACTGTCGCAAGGCAATTAGCTTGTCCATTCTAACTTCATCGCTCACCGTAAAATGAGGAATGGTATTTACCGATGCTACCATTTGTTTTGCCATAGCCGCACGAATGCCTCGCACTTTTTCGGTATAGCTTGACTCGCTCGCTGCGTTATTCATTTCAGAGCGCAACACATTATTTGCCTTACCTATGGCATTAGATGTTGTGGAACTTTCAATACTATTTGTGCTTAGGCTGGTCGCGCTAACGTTGCTGACATCATGTTTTAAAATACGTCCTTTTTTACCTGTGCCAGCAACGGCAAGTAAATCAATCTCGTGCTCTCTTGCAATGCGACGTACTGCAGGGCTTGCCAGAACCTTTCCAGGGATAGAAATAGGAGGCTCAAAATCCCCATCTTGCCATTTTTCATTAATGGCTGCGTTCGGTTGCCCATTTGCACTACTTTTTAAAGGCGTTGCGGTATGGTGTGAATTATCGTTTACTTTTTCTGCATTTCCTTCTTGTTCATCTGTAGCATCATCTGTAGCATCATCCGTTGCGTCATCGGCGCTGTTTTGATGGCCTTCACTAGCGTTTTCATCAGTATCAAGTGCAAATAGTGGGCTATGCACTTCTGCAATATCACCTTGTTTATAATAAAGCTTATGTACCGTGCCTGAATGCTTAGCAGGAATTTCAACCACAGCCTTATCTGTCATCACTTCAACCACACTTTGGTCTTCAGCAATAACATCCCCTTCTTTAACGTTCCACTTGACGATTTCACACTCAACAATACCTTCGCCAATATCAGGTAAAATAAAATCTATATTCATATTATTGGCTCCCTTTTAATAATGTAACGAGCGCTTGATCGCTTCGTAGGTTTTAGTTTCATCAGGCATATATTCAGTTTCATGGGCAAGTGGATAAGGTGTATCTAAACCACAAACACGAGTAATAGGCGCTTCTAGATACAAAAAGCATTTTTCTTGGATAGTGGCGGCAATTTCGCTCGCGAAGCCGCCAGTGAGCGGCGCTTCATGATTTATAAGAAGTCGACCGGTTTTCATCACAGAATTGATTACCGCTTCGGCATCCCACGGTAAGATTGAGCGCAAATCGATAATTTCACACGACACGCCATCATCTAGCGCCATTTCAGCTGCTTTCTGCAAAATCTCAATTTGTGCCCCCCACCCTAATAGGGTGATATCTGTGCCCTCTTGTACTAAATCGGCTTTACCGAGAGGCAGTTCATAATCTTCTTCAGGTACATCGGCAATAGACGCGCGATATAAACGTTTTGGCTCAAGAAACAGCACCGGGTTTTTATCACGAATAGACGCTAGAAGCAGACCTTTAGCCTGATATGGATCTCGTGGAATAACCACTTTTAAACCTGCGCAGTGGGCGAAAAATGCCTCTGGCGATTGGCTGTGATAATGACCACCCGATATTCCACCACCATAAGGCGTGCGAATGGTAAGTCCACCCACATCAAATTGCCCGCCTGAACGGTAACGCCACTTAGCTGTTTCGTTTACAATTTGATCAAAGGCCGGAAAGATGTAATCTCCGAACTGAATTTCAGCAACTGGGTAAGCGCCTTGTGATGCAAGGCCGTTTGCGAATCCAATAATGCCCTGTTCGGTAAGCGGCGTATTAAAACACCTGCCTTTGCCAAATTTCTCTTGCAGATGACTGGTAGCTCTAAAGACACCACCAAAATGGCCCACGTCTTCACCAAACACCATTACTTTTTCTTCGGCTGTCATGGCAGTAATCAGCGCGTTATTAATTGCCTGTAGTAAGTTCATTTTAGCCATTAGCGAACACTCCCAGACGTTTTAGGATATTTTTTAGGGTACTGTTTAATATGAGCTTTTAGCGAAGTAAGCTGATCTTGTAAATGCCAAGGCACACTGTCATAAACATCTTCAACTATTTCCTCTATGCCGCAAATAGGTATGGTCTCACTGACTTTCAATGCCGCAAGTACGTCTTGACGCGCTTGATCTACCTTGGCTTTGTTTTGCTTTTCATCAAACCAACCTTTATGAGTAAGCCAATTTGCCATTCGGGCGATTGGATCTTTTGCACGCCATTTATCTTCTTCATCTCTAGAACGATAGCCCGTAGGATCATCAGACGTGGAGTGAGCGGCAAGTCGGTAGGTCATGGCTTCAATTAATACTGGGCACATTTCAGCTAACGCTATACGGCGTGCTTCCTGCGTCGCAGCGAATACCGCTAAGGGGTCATTACCATCTACACGAATCGTTTTTACCCCATAGCCAATTCCTCGTGATGCAATGCCATCACCAGCAAACTGTTCCTCTGAAGGCGTTGAAATGGCATACCCATTGTTACGACAGAAAAAGATAACCGGGCAATTGAGTACTGCGGCCATATTTACGCCCGCATGGAAATCCCCTTCCGAGGCTGCGCCTTCGCCAAAGTAACAAATAGTGATGGCTTCGTTGCCTGCCATTTTCTGCCCATAGGCATAACCTGATGCTTGTGGTATTTGGGTACCTAAGGGAGAAGATATGGTCATAAAATTAAGCGCTTTATCCCCATAATGGATAGGCATCTGCCTACCTTTATTAGGGTCGGCTTTGTTGCTGAACATTTGATTCATGAATTGATCAGTTGTATAGCCTCTAAAGGCAAGCGCCCCCTGTTCACGGTATTGACTCATGATCATGTCGTTGGGTGATAATGCTGCAGCGCTAGCAACGGCTGCGGCTTCTTCCCCAGTACTTGCTAAATAAAAACTAATTCTACCTTGGCGCTGCGCCGCCACCATTCTCTCATCAAGTATTCTGATGTATTCCATGGTGTCGTGAATTTTTAACGCCAGTGTTTTATCAAGCTCTGGAAGTTGTGCACTTTCATGCTCACTTCCATCTGGTTTTAGCAATTGCAGCATGGGAATATCAATTAACCCATTACCGATAACTTCAACCCTGTTTGTTGTTTTAATTTTTCCGAGATGATTTCTATCTTCCACAATAATCTCCCTGCAATTTGAAGGATTCGAAAGCGAGATTGCTATGTTCACTATGCTAGTAGAAGAATGTTGGTGGCGTTGTGCTATTTCAGTAGCGCTTTATCGACTAAATATGATGAAAATTCTCAATATCTAATTTTACTAGTACTAATATCCTAATAATCGCCATGCATGTTAAATCAATGCTAATAAAAGGATAAAAAGAAGGTATTTGTTTGTAAATTATGGTGTAAAGGTCTTAGATAGAAGACAGGGTTTTATTACTGAATTGGCTGCTGTATAGCCGATTTCCTCCCCTTTTTTTTAACTAATATCAAATTAAAAAGTATGACCAAATGTAACAACATGTGTAATTCACATTAATGTTTAATATTCATTACAAAGTGAAAAAAATTGTGCTAGAAATATTATTGTCATTGCTATGACAAAGAAAATTGGATCAACAAAGCCAATAAAAATAAAAAATTTCATCCATCCAGGGAAAATCCCAAAAACAGGCCGACGGAGGTTACCTGTGAATAATAAAGTGACGTTAGCTGTATCTGCTGCACTAATGTCGATGTCAATGCATTCAGCTGCAGAGCTATCATCTGCAAACGAATCGTTTTCTGTAACTGCTGATCAACTCAAAGCAGTTAAAGCGACATCGATAAATAAGTACAAGAACACTAAATCAGTTTCCACACCAAAAACACTCTACACCGCTGAGAAAGGACTCGAAAATAAAGATTACATTTACTTTGTACATCTTTCTGACGATGCAGTTGCGAGCTACGATGGTGGTGTTGAAGGTTTAGAAGCTACTAACCCCCAACTTAAGAAACAAGTTTCTGTAACACGATCTAAATCGTCTGCTAGCAAACGCTTAGACGCCTCGCTTCCAGAAGTAAAGGCATATGCTTCTTACCTAGAGAAGAAACAAGCAGAAGTTATTGCTAAAGCTGAGTCTACTGTAGGTTCTTTAGAGACAATAGCAGAATATAAATATGCACTGAATGCAATTGCGATAAAAGTATCACCCGCTGAGGCAGAAGCCATCGCTCGTTTGCCTGGCGTTAAGAATGTTGAACGTGATGAAGTGTATCAACTTGATACTGACACGGGCCCTATCTTAATTGGCGCACCTGCAGTATGGGACGGCACGGCTAACGAAAGTGGTGTAGGTCGACAGGGTGAAGGCGTTGTTGTTGCGGTACTTGATACAGGTATCAACAGTGACCACCCTTCTTTCGCTGACGTAGGTGGTGATGGTTACGATCACACAAACCCCCTTGGCGCCGATGTTTACTTAGGTGAATGTGCAGTTGAAGCTGAAGTTCGTTGTAACGATAAGCTAATTGGTATTTATAGCTACCCGTCTATCTCTGACGTATACGCAGATGACACTATCTTCCCTCAAGACGGCACTATGCGTTTTGGTGAAGATTACAACGGTCACGGTTCACATACTGCGAGTACTGCCGCCGGTAACGTTCTTGTGGATGTCGGTGAAGTTACCGCTGAATTTGATGTGAATGCCAGTGATGGTATTGCGACTGGTTTCACCTTTGGTCAAATTTCAGGTGTAGCCCCTCACTCAAACATTATTTCTTATCAAGTATGTCAACCTGGTAACACTGGTGATACCTATGCAGGTTGTACTGGTGCGGCTATGGCTGCAGCGGTAGACGATGCGGTTGAATCAGGTATTGTTGATGTAATCAACTTCTCAATTTCAGGTGGTGGCTACCCTTGGAGTGGTTCGCTTAACGCAGCATGGTTGAATGCACGCAACGCGGGCATTTTTATTGCTCAATCTGCGGGCAATAGCGGCCCTGATCCAGAAACAACTGAGAAACACGCTCCGTGGATTACCGTTGTTGGTGCTTCTACGCACGGTCGAAGTGTAGAGTATGATAAAGAAATCTCTTTCACTGGTGGTGCAACTGAGTTAGGTGCTATCGCTGGTAAGAGTAACTCTGGCGCGATATCGGGTACAATTGTTTATGCAGGTGATTACACCAATGCAAACGATCCTGATGGCGATCCAGCTCAGTGTTTAGAGCCTTTCCCTGAAGATACGTTCGCGGGTGAAATTGTTGTTTGTGACCGTGGTGCTATTGCTCGTGTAGCTAAAGCATCTAACGTTGCAAGTGGTGGCGCTGCGGGTTTTGTTCTAGCAAACCTTGCAGATGGCGCAACATCAGTTAATAACGATGCGTATGTTATCCCGGGTATCCATGTTGATGCCTCGAACGGTGATATGCTGCGTTCATGGTTGGCAGAAGGTGAAGGCCATACTGCGTCAATCACTGCATCTGAAGGCATATTAACAGTGGACGACGACGCGGCTGATGTTATGGCTGACTTCTCTTCACGTGGTCCTAATACATCAATCAGCACACTAACACCGTCGGTAACTGCGCCGGGCGTTAGCATTTACGCTGCTTATTCTGATGAACAATACGGTCAGGATTCTACAGGTTCTGCACCAGCTGATTATGCCTACCTTCAAGGTACTTCTATGTCAGGCCCTCATGTTGCTGGCGCTGCTGCACTAGTACGTCATGAGAAACCATCGTGGACACCAGATCAAGTACGTTCTGCTCTTATGATGACGGCTACCACCGATGTTCTTAAAGAAGACGGCGAAACCGCAGCAGATTGGTTTGATATGGGTGCAGGTCGTATTGAAGTAGACCTAGCGGTTCAATCTGGCTTAGTTATGGATGAAACAGACGCAAATTACGCTTCTGCTGACCCTGCACTAGGTGGTGAGCCTCGTACACTTAACTTACCTTCTGTTACCGACGACAACTGTGTAGGTTCTTGCACATGGACTCGTACCGTAACGGCAACTAAAGACGGCTCTTGGTCTGTAGACGGTGTCGGAATTTCTGATGGTATAGAAATTACTGTTACACCTGCTACCTTTGACTTAACTGCTGGACAATCTCAAGAGTTAACGATTGAGATTGACGCATTCCGCGCAGAAAGTGATGTTTGGTCATTTGGTCAAATCAACTTAGTTTCTGGCTCGTCGCCAGATTTACACCTTCCTGTTTCAATTGTTGCATCTAACGGTAACTTACCTGATGAAATCGACTTTGAAGCACATCGTAATCAAGACTCGTACTTGCTTGAAGATGTAATGGCAGTTGAGATTACTGACCTTCAAGTGACGTCTTACGGCCTAACCAAAGCAACGAAAGTTGAAGGTATGGTTGCACAAGACTCAGACAACAGCGACTACCTAGATGACTTAGAAGATGGCTTGCATATTACACAAATCGAAGTACCTGAAGGTACCCTTCGTTTAGTAGCTGCAACTATGGATACGACGTCGCCAGATCTAGATTTACGCGTTGTGTTTGATGCAAATGCCGACGGTATACCTCAAGAAGATGAAGAAGTAGGTATTAGCGCAACGGCTTCATCTGAAGAGTACGTAAGCGTTGAAATGCCTGCAGCGGGTAGCTACTGGGTTATTGTACAAAACTGGGCCGCATCGTCTGATGAAGAAGGTTTTGAAGATAGCTTTGTATTAGCACATGCCATGGTTGATAACCAGGCAGGTGAAGGGTTAACTATTGACGCTCCTTCAGCTATTCCTCAGCTAACCGAGTTCGACGTACGCTTTACATGGGATTTAACCGACGCGGTTGAAGGCGATATCTACGTTGGTGCTGTTTCAATGGGTACTGATGCTGATAACGTTGATAACCTTGGCGTTATTCCTGTTGATATTGTTCGTGCTGAAGATGATGTTTATGTCACTGCGGAATCTGAAGAGCGCGTTCTACCGGGTGAAGAAGCAACTTTCTATGTAAACGTACTTCCAAACTTTACAACGGAAGACCGCGACTATGAAATTTCACTAACGCTGCCTGATAACGTTACGTTAGTTGAAGGTTCATTGTCTCATGATGGTGTCGCTACTGAAAATACGCTTTCTTGGTCTATTACCCAAGAATCGCTGCTTGGTGCTACTCCATCTTATGAAATTACCACTAATGCCACTGACGCATTCTGTGCTAACCCTGACTTTGGCCAAGGCGGTGGATATATCGACCTAGCCGCTTTTGGTGTTGGTATGGATGATACATTGGATGGGGACACAGTAGACGGAACTTATTCACTTCCTGCTTACTTCCTTGGTTCCATGTACAGTGCCGTGACGGTAACTGATGATGGTTTTGTAACATTAGGTACTGCTATCTCGTCGCCTTGGGTTAACCAAGACCTTCCAGATGTTGCAGATCCAAATGGTGTCATTGCTCCGCTATGGCGCGATCAAGAATTTGACGTTGCTAATGGCACAGGTGTTTCTGTCGCTTCTGCAGGCGCTGCGTATACCATCATTGAATGGGATAACATGAGATTCTGGGGTCTTAGCGAAGATTTTGCTGATATTGCAGATTACCAAATTGTTTTCTTCAATGAGCCAACTGAAGGTCAGCCAAACATCGTATTCTCATACGATAACGTGACACATGACCTTGGTAGTATCTTGCCTGTGACCATTGGTTACGAAGATATTGATGGCGCTACGGGTCAAGCACCTTACTACACGCCTTACAGTCAAGACTTCTTTGACGCGAATTTTGATGCTGAAATTGTATCTGGTACGCAAATCTGTATGTATCTTGATGACGTTGATAGCAGCCCTACTCAGTTAGCTTACACCGTTATGGTAAATGCTGATGACGAAGGTGGTGCGATTCAAATGATGGCGATGTCAGAAGTGACTAACATCCCTGGTGCAGCATCTGCAGTATCTGAAACTTATGAAGGTTTACAAGTTGAAGGTCCTCCAGCTGTAACTATCGACGGCATGACAGTGGCCACACTGGAAATTGTTGAATTAATGGAGTTGAACTTACCAGGTCTAGTAGAAGAGCCTAACGGCGATGCTGTTGACATTACTTGGAAGCAAGTTGAAGGACCAGCGGCTATTATTGCAGGTGCAGGTATACAAGAAGCTATCCTAGTTGCTCCAGAAGTAACTGAAGATACGCTAATTGTACTTGAGCTTACTGCTACTGATAGTAACGGTAACACTTCAATGGCAACAGCTAATGTAACGGTGAAAGATAACTTACCACCTGTTATCAACATCTCTGCTCCGTTTACTGTTGAAGAAGGTGAGTCAATCACTGTTTCTGCTACAGCAACAGATCCAGAAGGTGATGACGTTACATTCACCATCAATGACATCCCAGGCTCAAGTCTAACGACTACAGCGCCTAAAACGAATAGCACTACTACTGTTCAGTTTGAAGTGGTTGCATTTGATGGTTTAAATACAACAACAGAAACAGTAACCGTCAGTGTTACTGATAAGAGCGGTGGTTCAATGGGTTGGTTAACATTGCTACTTGTTCCAGTTATGTATTTACGTAGACGTAAAATGAAATAAGCGATATCACCTAGATATTACTTAAACGCAAAAGGCCGCTGTTAAGCGGCCTTTTTTATACCTGAAACTTTAATAATTATTGGTAGTTAACGTTACATCTATACCAACTACACCCTTTCATTATTCTTCATCCGATAATCTCGATAATGTATTGTCTAGACGTTTGTTGGGTTGAACCCCCATCTCTCTAAATTTCTCGACTTGTCGCACTAAATTTCCACGCCCACTTGAAAGCTTATTCATTGCCGCTTCATAGCTGCCATGCGCGGTGTCTAGTGCTTTACCAATCTTTTCAATATCAGAAACAAAGCCTACAAATTTGTCGTAAAGCTTTCCTGCTTGCTCTGCAATGAGCTGTGCGTTTTGATTCTGGTACTCGTATTGCCAAATGTTATTAATGGTTCTAAGTGCCACAAGCAAATTTGTGGGGCTAACTAACATAATATTATGATTAAGCGCGAGTGAAACAAGATCAGGCTCTTCTTCGATGGCTAACAAGAACGCAGGTTCGATAGGAATGAACAGTAACACATAATCCAGCGTGCGAAGCCCTTTAAGGGACTGATATTCTTTGGCACCTAACCCTTTAATATGCCCTTTTATTGAGGCGACGTGTGCACTTAGATACTGTTTGCGGCTAGTATCATCATCACAGTTAAAGTATTGCTCATAGGCCGCTAAACTTACTTTAGAATCGATAATCACGTCTTTGTCGTTAGGTAGGTGCACGACTACATCAGGTTGCAATCGCCTACCCTGTTCAGATTGTGCCGACACTTGGGTTTCAAATTCATGGCCTTCTCGAAGCCCAGATTCTTTGAGTATGCGCTCTAGAATAACTTCGCCCCAATTGCCTTGTTTTTTGTTATCGCCTTTAAGGGCATTGGTTAACGCTGATGCCTCTTCGGTTATGCGCTGGTTTAACGCTTTTAGACTTAAAATTTCCGTTTTTAGCGACGCGCGTTCTTGCCCCTCACGAATATGTTGCTCGGAAATTTGTTGCTTAAACCCATCTAATTGTGATTTGAACGGAGCCAAAACCGCTTCAATATTATGCTTACTTTGACTTTGATAGGTTGCACTTTTCTCATCAAAGATTTTGTTTGCTAAGTTTTCAAACTGGATTTGTAAGCGTTGTTCCGACGAATGCATTAACGCAAGCTTTTCTTCATGATTCTGCATAAGCGCATCAAGCCTAGCCTTTTGCGCCTCGTGTTGCGCCTGCAACTTACTGTACTCTTTTTGCAGCACGCCTGATGCTTCACTAAGTTGGTGTTTCTCAGCTAAAACCTGCTCATACTGACGTGACTTTTCAACCAGCATGCCCATACGTTCTTGGGTTTCATTGTAGCTCTGCTGCTGTGCGAGTAACGCATCACTTTTCTCTGCCACTTGTAAGCGAGCCTGACTCAACGTCCTGCGGGTCGCTAATAGCAAGATAAGAAAAATTAACGCCAGTAGTAAAAGGCCAGCATTCAAATATTGGGGGGGCAAATCAGATAAGGAATACATATTAAATACACGCACTGTTAATTTATACAGCACTATAAACAAAAACAGGTGCCATTGGCACCTGTTTTAATCACAAAGGCATGATTACTTAGATAATGCGTTATCTAAATCTTCAATTTTTGCTTTCCAAATAGCCGGTCCAGTTTCGTGGGCGTTAGCACCGGTGCTGTCTACCGCTACAGTAACTGGCATGTCTTCAACGTCAAATTCGTAAATGGCT
The DNA here is from genome assembly GCF_902506055.1 of Alteromonas sp. 38. NCBI lineage: Bacteria > Pseudomonadati > Pseudomonadota > Gammaproteobacteria > Alteromonadales > Alteromonadaceae > Alteromonas > Alteromonas sp. 38. Next base: position 1,841,549 of record NZ_LR733300.1, on the reverse strand, counting down.
TCCATCCCTAAATCTTCAAACGCCACTACACGTGACTTCTTGATAGCTTTAGAAACCAAATACGCCGCACCACCTACAGCCATTAAATAAACTGACTGATGCTTCGCAATAGATTTCACCGTTGCAGGGCCACGCTCTGCTTTACCTATCATACCGATAAGGCCTGTTTTCTCTAACATCATGTCAGTGAATTTATCCATACGGGTGGCAGTAGTTGGACCGGCTGGGCCTACTACTTCATCGCCAACCGCATCAACAGGGCCTACGTAATAAATAAAGCGGTTGGTTAGATCTACGCCTTCGGGCAAACCTTCACCGTTATCTAGCATGGTTTGAATACGCTTGTGCGCCGCATCACGGCCAGTCAACATTTTTCCAGAAAGTAGTACAGTTTCACCCACTTTCCAGTCTTGAATGTCTTCTTTGGTCACATCATTAAGGTTAACGCGACGGGTGTTTTCACCCACTTCCCACGTTACCTCTGGCCAATCTTCTAATTTAGGCGGCGTAAGTTCAGCAGGACCTGAGCCATCTAAATGAAAATGTGCATGCCGGGTTGCTGCACAGTTAGGGATCATTGCCACAGGCTTAGATGCCGCATGGGTAGGCAATGACATTATTTTAACGTCTACTACGGTCGTTAAACCACCTAGGCCTTGTGCACCAATACCCAATTGATTCACGCGCTCGAAAATTTCAACACGTAGCTTTTCATCTGTGGTTTCTGGGCCGCGAGCAATCAGCTCTTGAATATCAACCGGATCCATTAAGCTTTCTTTAGCGAGTACAGCCGCTTTTTCTGCTGTACCACCAATGCCTATGCCTAACATTCCAGGTGGACACCAGCCAGCGCCCATGGTTGGCAACGTTTTCACTACCCAGTCAGCAATATTATCGCTAGGGTTTAACATTACCATTTTAGATTTGTTTTCTGAGCCACCACCTTTTGCCGCAATCATCACCTCAACTTTTTCACCTGGCACCATATCAATGTGAACAACTGACGGTGTGTTGTCTTTGGTGTTGGTTCGTGCGCCCGCGGGGTCGGCAACGATAGAAGCGCGTAATGGATTATCTGGGTTTAGATAAGCACGGCGTGTACCTTCATCAACCATCTGTTGAACAGTCATGTCGGTTTTATCCCATGTCACACCCATACCTACTTTAACAAAGCAGGTAACAATACCGGTGTCTTGACATAAAGGACGCTTGCCTTCAGCTGACATTCTAGAGTTGATAAGGATTTGTGCCATCGCATCTTTAGCTGCTTGGCTTTCTTCTCTGTTATACGCTGCTTCTACGGCTTTAACGTAGTCGAGCGGGTGATAGTAAGAGATAAACTGTAGGGAATCTTCAATGCTATCAATGAAGTCCTGTTGGCGGATAACGGTCATGACATCCTCTTTTTTTATTTTGCTTTCGTGGTCTTAGCCTGCTAAAAAAGCGTATACTAGCGCATCTGTTAGCACCGTACCATGTAAAATATGGGTGAGGCTTTGCGATAAAACAAACTTGTACTGTTAAATTTAACACTCTTGACCAACGTTATCTGTTTGATGTGGTGCTAATACTGTTAAATTAACCATTCAAAGCCAATTTAACGCTGCTTTATTGCCAACAATATTCTTCTTAACCTGATGTATAGAGTTAGTTTTTCATGCCCGTAACATCGCTAGTTACCATTACGCCAATCAGTATATCCCCTTCCCTTATAGATATTTTTGAGCAGGTTGCTCATAAGGCCGGTGCCATTTTGCTTGATACCTGTGGCTCCACTAAAAGTAATGGACGCTACAATGTTATGGTGTGGGAACCCAGTGCTACCGTAACGGCCAAGCATGGCGAAACAGCGCTCGTGCAGTTAGCGGGCGATGACGCATTCACAACCGACCTTCTGCCTTTTGAAGCCGTTACGCACTATCTTCATGGTTCGGTGGCTAACCTTGAGGTAGATGTGGCTAGCGAATCGTTAGCCAAACAACTTCCTTTTATTGTAGGCGTAGCAGGTTTTGCAGGATACGATACAGGGCGTTATTACGAGAAACTTCCAGCAAATGCGGCGCAAACCTATACCACCCCCGATTTTTCCGTAGGACTTTATCTATCTTCATTGATTGAGGATACGGTAACAGGCACCTTATACTTTTGCTCGGCGAAAGGTGAGGTCACACCACCTGACTTTGTCTTTCAACCTAATTTTGCTGCTGATGTTAAAGAGAGTGCTGATGCTGTCTATTTATGCGATGAAAACGAGCATAAAGACCGTGTCTCTTTAGCCTCCAACAATGATGAGAAAACGCAAGGTGATGATATCGCCAAAATGCCGTTTTCATTAACCAGTGATTGGGGATCTAACCTAACAAAAGAAGCCTATATTGGCTGTATTGAACGAATTCATGACTATTTAAAAGCGGGCGATTGTTATCAAGTGAACATGGCTCAGCGGTTCTCAGCCACATACACTGGCGATTGCTGGCAAGCCTATCGCGCCTTACGTGAAAGTAACCAAGCGCCCTTTTCTGCATTCATTCAATTAAAAAACAGCACTATTTTGAGTATATCTCCCGAACGCTTTATAAGTGTAAAGCAGGGCGTGGTGGAAACTAAACCCATTAAAGGTACTCGGCCACGGTTTAGCGATAAAGCTAAAGATGCACAAAGTGCCCAGTCTTTGCTAACTGCATCGAAAGATCGTGCGGAAAACCTTATGATTGTTGATTTACTGCGAAATGATCTTTCAAAACACTGTAAGCCTCATTCAGTGAAAGTGCCTGAGTTATTTGCACTAGAGAGCTATGAAGCCGTGCATCATTTGGTAAGTACCGTTGTTGGTGAACTTAGCGACGACGCTACCCCATTAGATTTGCTCGCCTCCTCATTTCCTGGTGGTTCTATTACAGGCGCACCTAAAATAAGGGCGATGGAGATTATCGACGAACTGGAAGTGCATAGACGCAATATCTATTGTGGCAGCATTTTTTATATGGGCTTTCGTGAAGATATGGATTCAAGTATTTGTATTCGAACGCTGCTTGCCGAGAATAACCAGCTGCATTGCTGGGCTGGTGGTGGTATTGTTTTAGATTCAGTGGCTAATGACGAGTACAAAGAAACCTTGGATAAAGTGTCTAAAATTCTGCCCGTGCTAACCTCTCACTTTGGAGTGGGCCGTGAACAGAGCTGATTTTCTCCGCCAATTTCATCATTTGCGCCAAACGCACAGAGAGCCTGATTTTCCACTAAAGTCTAGAGGCAGACCAGCGGCGGTATTAATTCCGCTTATGGACTATGGACATGAACTAACGGTGTTACTTACAGAGCGTGCACATCATTTACGCCATCATCCAGGGCAAATTAGTTTCCCTGGTGGCGCGGTGGATGAAGTCGATAATAGCGTTTTCGATGCCGCCCTTCGTGAAGCCCACGAAGAAATAGGCATGCCTTCTGAAAACGTTGAGATTATAGGTGTCTTGCCCAATTACAGGACAGTAAGCGGTTATCAGATAGCCCCGGTTGTGGGTTTTGTGGAGCCTAGTTTTACGCCTGTTATCGACCCTAACGAAGTAGAAAGTGCTTTTGAAGTTCCGTTAGCCCATGTACTGAACCGCAAAAATCATCTTATCCATACCGCTCGCAAAGGTAAGCGTTCATCGCCTATCTACTTTATTCCGTGGAACGAACACATGATTTGGGGCGCTACGGCTGCCATTTTGCGAAACCTGTCTCACCATATTCACCCATAAGCTTGCTTACACTTAAGCTGGCCTGCCTTTGCGAGCTGCCACTTGCTTGCCGTTAAATATTTCTTTACACCACATTAGCAATTCTAATCAATTGATTAGCTTTTCTGTATTGTAGTTAAGCCCGTCTACATGCATGATCTGTTTATTCGAAAATTAGAACGGTGTAGATTTTATGATTAGTGTTTTTGATATGTTTAGCGTGGGTATTGGCCCTTCAAGCTCGCATACCGTTGGCCCCATGCGGGCGGGTGCTGAATTTGCTAAAACACTTGCAACAGACACCGCGTTATTTTCAAAAATCACCACGGTTAGAGTGGAACTATTCGGTTCTTTGGGTCAAACCGGTATTGGCCACGGAACAGGTAAAGCTGTGATCCTTGGGTTATCTGGGGAAATGCCTGAAAGCATTGACGTGAATAAAATAGAGCCTCTACTAGAAGATGTGCGAAGCCAAGAGTCTTTGTATCTAAATGGTGAGAAGCCCATTTTATTTCCAAATAAAAACGCGATTGTCTTTCACCGCCGCAAAACGCTTCCTAAGCATGCAAATGCACTTACCTTTTACGTATACGAAAACGACACTTTACTTTGCGAACAAACGTACTACAGCATTGGTGGCGGCTTCATAGTAAAAGAAGAAGATTTCGATGCCACTAAGGCACACGCTGGAGCCGTTCAAGCGACTGTGCCTTTCCCTTTTAAGTCTGGCGCCGCGTTGTTAGAACAATGCAAGAATAACGGGTTAAGTATTAGCGCCCTTATGCTTAAAAATGAAACCACGTTTCAACCTGCTCACGCCGTAAAACAAAAGCTGTTTGAAATATGGTTAGTGATGAAAGCCTGTGTTCAACGTGGCATCGACAGTGAAGGCATATTGCCAGGTGGTCTCAAAGTGGTGCGCCGTGCACCTGCGCTTTATCGTCGCCTGCAAACGGAGCATACCACCGACCCCATGCAAACCATGGACTGGGTGAACTTATTTGCCTTAGCCGTAAATGAAGAAAATGCCGCAGGGGGAAGAGTGGTTACTGCACCTACCAATGGCGCGGCGGGTATTATTCCAGCGGTTTTACATTATGTAGACAAATTTATTCGTCCAGTGGATGAAGAGGTGGCAAGCCGCTTCTTACTGACCGCAGGAGCGATTGGTATCTTGTACAAAGAAAATGCCTCAATTTCAGGTGCTGAAGTGGGCTGTCAGGGTGAAGTGGGTGTGGCATGTTCTATGGCTGCAGGTGCGCTGGCAGAGATTATGGGCGGTACTGTACCGGCAGTAGAAAATGCCGCTGAAATTGGTATGGAACATAACTTAGGGTTAACTTGCGACCCTGTAGGCGGCTTAGTACAGGTACCTTGTATTGAACGTAATGCAATGGGTGCAATTAAAGCGATAAACGCTTCTCGGTTAGCACTGAGAGGAAGCGGCGAGCACAAGGTATCATTAGATAAAGTCATTAAAACCATGCGTGATACCGGTAACGATATGAAAACCAAGTACAAAGAAACAGCCCGTGGCGGTCTGGCGGTTAATATTATCGAATGCTAGCCGTTAAATTAAATCACTAGACGTGATAAACCTGTAGAGACAAAAAAGGCGATTGGCGGTTTAGTAAGAACCCCGCAAATCGCCTTTTTTATGCCGTTACTTAAGTGCGTACTCAAACAGGCAATTCAAATGACCCGATTGTGAATTAAGCACTAAGCTAACCTGTTTAGATGAGCTTGACTCGTTAGCTTATTTAACGGGTAAGGTAACCCCTTTAAACATCTTTTCTACTTCGTCATTATTTTTTAGCATCATGGCTTTTTCAACTTTATCTTTCGTTAAGTGCGGAGCAAAGCGCTCGATAAAGTCGTACATATAGCTTCGTAAAAAAGACCCTTTTCTAAAGCCAATTTTGGTCGTGCTGTAATCGAACAAATGACTTGCATCAATTTTCACTAAATCGGAATCGAGTTCATCACTAACGGCCATGGAAGCAATAACCCCAATACCCACACCTAATCGAACATAAGTTTTAATAACATCGGCGTCGGTGGCGGTAAAGACAATTTTAGGCGTAAGACCCGCACGCTCAAACGCTTGATCGAGTTCTGAACGGCCGGTAAAACCAAATACATAGGTTACTAAGGGGTATTTGGCGATATCGCTAATATCAATAGAGCCCTTCTTCGACAAAGGGTGGTCTTTATTTACAATCACACTTCGATTCCAGTGATAACAAGGCAACATCACTAAATCATTGTATAAATGCAGAGCTTCAGTAGCGATAGCAAAGTCGGCTTCGCCCTTAGCGGCCAAATCACTGATTTGCGATGGCGTACCTTGGTGCATGTGTAAAGACACCTTCGGATACTTGCTCATAAAACCTTGGATTACATCCGGTAGCGCGTAACGTGCTTGGGTATGCGTAGTAGCAATATTTAGCTTACCTTGGTCTGGTAACGTATGCTCTCTAGCCACCGCTTTAATACTTTCTACTTTCGCCAGAATTTCGCGGGATATATTAATGACATCGTTTCCGGCATCTGTAACATGGGTAAGATGCTTACCGCTACGCCCAAAAATCTGTACACCCAACTCATCCTCTAGCATTCTCACCTGCTTACTAATGCCCGGCTGAGAGGTATATAAACTTTCTGCCGTGGCAGATACATTCAGATTATTGTTAAGTACTTCTACTATGTAACGTAGCTGTTGTAATTTCATGTAAAACATCGCTCCTTGTAACCAGTTGTGTACTATAACCTTATCGTTATAACCAAAACTACTAATAATTACGATAAGCTATTACAAAAGTGACAGATTAACCTAGAAAATAGTAGGTAATTTTGCGCTAAATAAGTAATACTGAAAATGGGCCATCTACTGAATAATTGTTTTCCTTTATCTTTACAGATGTTTTAATCGGTTCAACACCTTCTATTTTAAGGAAAATAACGGGTTTTATTCATATGAGCGAAAAAAAGCAACTTACCTCACCTATCGACTTTTCGTCGGTGCTAGCAGCTGCAGTGCACGATATGAAAAATTCGCTGTTTCTTCTTATTCAGTCAATTGAAAATCTGTCTAATGATTTAGCCCCTGAAAACAGTAAAGCACGAGAGCAAGTGGCTAATGTGCATTATGAAGCATCGCGGCTCAATACCAACCTAGTGCAAATTTTATCACTTTATCGTGCAGAATTAGAAAGTCTGCCGATAACAGTAGATGAATGTTTTGTCAGTGACTTAATAGACGATGTAGTTGGCTCTAATAATATTTACATTGATCAAAAAGAAATTGTGGTTAATGCAAATGTCGACCTTGATTTAAGTTGGTATTTAGATAGAGAGCTCATATACCTATTAATAAACGACGTGTTGGTGAATGCCCTTCGGTATGGCACCTCTCAAATTTGTATTTCAGCACAGGTTGAAGATGAATGCTTACATATTTGTGTGGAAGATGATGGCACTGGCTATCCGACGTCTATGCTTGAAAAGAGCCACGAAGACTTAGCCGATTTTCAGCTCAGTCAAGGCAGAACAGGATTAGGGCTTTTCTTTGCTAGACTCATTGCATCAGCTCACTCACAAGGCCAACTACAAGGTGAGATTTCTTTAAGTAATGGTGGTTCTCTTGGCGGAAGTGTATTTAAGGTAAAAATACCGTAACATTAACGCATAATAGTTTGGCAGTGAAAGCCAACATATAATTCGAATTAAGTAATAAACGGAAATACGCGCATGTACATGATAATAATAATTCTGATTGTTGTATTACTTATAGCGGCAATCTTTATAAATGCTATGCAACAACATCGCGCTAAGGCTGACTCGGAGCGTCGAGCAGATCTGGCTAAACAACGTGCTGTTATTGATGAAACAGAGAATGTTATTCTAGCGTGTTCGAACATGCCTATTTCAGGCCGCATGTTACAAATCTTGGATAATCGTGTGTTAGGCGCGCTTAAAACCGTCAACGAGCTTGGTGGTACGCCAGAAACAAAACAAAAACTTGCCAATGCAGAGCAAAAATCGGCTTCAATAAACCCTGATTCGGTCAGCGCTAACGAATTCGTTTTACCCGATAATGACAAACTTATTATTCAGTACATTCAGGCTGTTAAAAAGCTCCGCATTATACTTCGTTCAGAACACAGTAAAGGCAAAGTTGAAAGCAAAGTGTTTTTTGACGAAGACAAACAGTTAGAACGCTTACAAATTAAGGTTAATGTTGAAACGCTTATTAAACGCGGCAGAGCTGCACAGCAGTCGAATATGTTAGGTTCAGCTCGTCAGTATTACGAAAAAGCAAAAACCGCGCTAGAAAATCAAAATCATCAAGATGAATACACACAGTCTCGTTTGGCCACATTGCATGAATGGTTGTCAGAAATTCAAAACAACCTTAAAAGCGTTAACGCACAAGATAGAGCGAAGAAACAAGAAGAAGAGCGTGATGAATTGGATGAGTTATTTGCGCCTAAGAAGAAATGGTAACGCGTTAGTTCACATGCACTTGATACGTTACCTATGGTAGTGGTTTAACACTTCGCTCCACAGCGCTTGGCCAGCCACAGACATATCTCGTTTGGCATTTTTCACCATGCCTACCCTTTTTACCAAGGGGTCGTCTTTCATTTTAAGCACGGTTAGCCCGATGCTTTCCATCGAGTCAATACACAGCGATGGCATAATAGCGATGCCTAACCCCTGCTTAATTAGCTGACCAAGAGTACCCAACTGCCCAGTTTCGGCAACAATCACTGCTTCACCCACGGTACTTATCTTTTGCTGAGTCCACATTCTTACTGCTGACCCTCTATTCATCATTACCATAGGGTATTCGATACACGCTTCCCAGCTAACCGTTTTCGTTTTTGCTAATTCGTGCTTGGGGTTTACCACCACCACAAAACAATCGTCGAAAAGCGGCGTAAAAATAAGCCCTTCATTTTGCTGTGGTTCGAAGGTGAAGCCCATCTCAGCCCTTCCCTCTGATACTTCGTAAATCACGTTTTCCATGACCACATCTAAAATGCGCAGGTTAATATTAGGCGCAATTTGATGATACTTTTTAAGCAAATGAGGCAGATGTGACTCAGCAAAGGATGGCATAGCCGCAATGGTTAACCGCCCCTTGGCCATGGCGAAAAGGTTCTGAATATCGCCAAAGGTATCGTCCCAGTCCCGTAATATTCTAATGGCGTTAGGTAACAAGGCTTCGCCTTCTTTGGTTAACGCCACATGCCTGGTGCTACGACTAAACAACTTCCCTCCCAGCTGCTCTTCCATTTTCTTTATGGCAGAAGAAAGTGCCGGCTGAGTGAGATGAAGCTTAATAGCGGCCTCAGCAAACGTGCTTGAACGTGCTACGTGAATAAAAGCCTGCAAGTTTCTGTATGAAATATTCATTAAAATAATAACCTCGCCCTTGATTTGAAATACTGGCAAGGAAGGCCAATAAATTCAGTTACCCATGCCACGACCAATTAATAACTAAAGTTTATTAATTGAGTGATTAATTCAATTTTACATAACTGAAAACATTGTTGATACTTTTAATTAACATAAATTCAAAGCGATTAATTTAAGGGGAAGTACCATGTCTGGATTTGACAAAGTCGTCGCCACCTATCAAGAAGCCATGGATGGGCTAGCAGATGGTATGACGGTTATTGCTGGTGGTTTTGGCTTATGCGGCATACCAGAAGGACTCATCGCACAAATTAAAACTTTGGGCATAAAAGAGCTCACTGTAGTTTCTAATAACTGTGGCGTAGATGGTTTCGGGCTAGGGATCTTGCTGGAAGACAAACAGATTAAGAGAATGGTGTCTTCTTATGTGGGTGAAAACGCATTGTTTGAAAAACAATTACTAAATGGCGAGCTTGAAGTTGAACTTACGCCGCAAGGCACACTCGCCGAGAAGATGCGTGCAGGTGGTGCCGGCATTCCTGCTTTTTATACGGCTACTGGCTATGGCACGCCTGTAGGCGAAGGTAAGGAAGTGAAAACGTTTAATGGCCGACCTTATATTTTAGAAGAAGCTATTACTGGCGAATTTTCCATTGTGAAAGCGTGGAAAGCCGACCGATATGGAAATTGTATATATCGTCATACTGCACAGAACTTCAATCCTATGGCAGCCAGCGCTGGCACAATTACCGTCGTTGAAGCAGAAGAGATTGTTGAACCAGGTGAATTAAACCCTAGTGAAATTCATACTCCCGGCATTTATGTTAATCGAGTCATAAAAGGGGAATTTGAAAAACGCATAGAGCGTAAGGTTGTTTCTAAAACTGTACATAACACCACAGCAAAGGAGTCACAATAATGGCATTATCACGAGATCAAATAGCAATGCGTGTGGCTCAAGAATTCAAAGATGGTGATTATGTCAATTTAGGAATAGGTATTCCTACCTTAGCCGCCAGTTTTGTGCCTGAGGGCATTAGCGTGATGCTTCAATCTGAAAATGGTTTATTAGGTATGGGCCCCTACCCTCATGAAGATGAGCTAGACGCAGATATGATTAACGCAGGAAAAGAAACCGTTACCGCGATAACAGGTGCTTCAATTTTTAATTCTGCGGAAAGCTTTGCCATGATCCGTGGCGGCCACGTTGATTTTACTGTACTCGGCGCGTTTGAAGTAGACGTAAGCGGAAACATTGCGTCGTGGATGATCCCTGGAAAGCTTGTTAAAGGTATGGGCGGCGCTATGGACTTAGTGGCAGGTGCTAAAAATATTATTGTAACCATGACTCATACCGATAAACATGGCAACCCAAAACTACTCCGTGAATGTACCCTGCCGCTAACCGGTGTAAATTGCATAACCCGAATTATTACCGATCTTGCGGTATTAGAAGTGGTTGATGGTGCCTTTTTACTTAAAGAACGTGCCCCTGGAGTAACGGTTGAAGATATACAAGCAAAAACCGGCGGCAAGTTAGTTGTATCGGAAAATGTGACCGAAATGCGAGTATAACCGCATTTTCGCCAAGGTAAACGCATAGCAAGCTTTCATAATATCGGCCTTTAAGGGATAATACGCGATGATATTATTCATGAGGCCGAATCTTGCTAGTTACTGACTTACCCGTTCATCACAAAATCATTACCAAACTCGAAAGTAGAAACTTTACCGAGCTCACTGAAATTCAGGAAAAAAGCATGCTTCCTGCTATTCAGGGTAAAGATATTATTGCCTCATCTAAAACGGGATCGGGTAAGACACTCGCATTTTTAATTCCAGCCATTAATCGTTTGATGTCGCAAAAGGCGTTAAGTCGACAAGACCCACGCGCCCTTATTCTTGCACCTACTCGCGAATTAGCTAAGCAAGTTTTCATAGAAGCCAAAACCATGTGTACGGGATTGAACCTATCTTGCACTTTGGTTGTGGGCGGTGAAAACTACAACGACCAGGTAAAAGCCTTACGCCGTAACCCACATATTATTGTGGGTACTGCTGGCCGGGTGGCCGACCATTTGAAAGATAAAAGCATATTTTTAAATGGCCTAGAACTGCTTATTTTTGATGAAGCCGATCGCATGCTTGATTTAGGCTTTTCAGAACAGCTAAACATGATTAATGAATTTGCGAACCACCGTAAACGCCAAACGATGCTATTTTCAGCTACGCTAGATAGCATTGAGCTTAATTACATGACTGCGCGTTTAACAAAAGCTGCGGTGCGTGTATCGGTAGGTGATTCAACGGCGCACCATGGCGATATTCAACAACAGTGTTTCTTTGCCGATAATATCGAGCATAAAGACACCCTGCTTCATCATGAAATTTCAAACCGTACCTATAATCAAGCTATTGTATTTACCGCAACTCGTGAAGATACCGACCGTTTAACCACCATGTTAAACAAAGATAAGCTTGAAGCCATCGCCCTACGAGGCGACTTACCACAAAATCAACGTGCTGCTATTATGAGTGAGTTCGCCCGAGGACAACACTCTGTATTGGTGACTACCGATGTGGCATCACGAGGTTTAGATTTGTCTAAAGTTGGTTTGGTTATTAATTTTGATTTGCCAAAAAATGCCGATGAATACATTCACCGCATTGGTAGGACGGGACGTGCTGGACAAAAAGGTGAAGCTGCTTCATTTGTTGGCCCTCGCGATTGGAAGAGCTTTATAGCGCTGAAGGCACATTTACAATATGACCTGGAGTGCGAGGCACACGAAGCACTACCTGCTAAATTTAAAGGGATTAAAGCCCCTACGCCTAAACAAGATACGCAGAAAAATAAAGCCAGTAAGCAAGATTGCGCAGAAGCAGCTGTTGCTAAGAAAGTACGCCGCGTAGACACCATGGCAGGTACAGAAATTGGTATGGCGCCAGTGAAACGCAAGCCAAGAAAAGTAGAGCTTGAACCTGAAGACGATACCGAATTTGAATCTGGCATTAACGTAGATAACAGTGTTGATGATTTAGATAATAGCGATAAGACTAACTAGGTATAGTGGAAACCGGAAAATTTTCGGGTTCCAGATTTATATTATTGCAAAGGAGCCTAAGGGCTCCTTTTTACTTTCTGATTGTAGATAACCCATCAATATTTATTAAATCGCTTGCGCAGCATTTGAGCAAAGTCACCTTATCCCCCTTGATAATTTTAATTCATGAGCAAAAACACCACTAAGATTTGTTGTTTTATTTTCTGGTGTTTACGGTTAATCTGACAATATGAATAAAATTATAAACCCCAGTTTTTGGGAGGAAACAGGCCGCATTGGGGTCTAGTAAATTGTTATGCGCCTTTGAAGGCTTTATGTACATTTTAGGAAGTGATAAAGAAATCATCGATCTAGAACTGGGGATGCTTCAGGAAGTTTTACAATTCCTGGATTCAAAACTCATTAGCGTAGAATCCGAAATAGAGGCATGCAATGATCCCTTTTCAGATGGGATTTTGACCGTTGAGAGTACTTTATCGGTTTAGGTCTTGTCAGTATTTTACAATATTTAAACGATACTCTGACGTTTCAAAACTTAATAAAAGCGAAGCGTTAGCTTTAGGTAAAAAACATGAATCTGGAGTTAGCTTCATATCTGCAATAAGTGCAGCCGCTAATTGGGGTTTTGCGCCCATCCTCTCGAAATCGGCACTAGTTTAACGGCTCGAACAAAACTGCTCTTAGTCTATCCCTGTATGTTCTCGGGTGTTTAAGTAATATAACCTGAACTCGGTTTAAGAAATTGAACTGCTCTATATCCAGAAAACCAATGTAGGTACCGATTATGAAGAGTTTATCGACGGCATGGCGGTGGTCTCTGTGCCAGTTGTCGACAGTCATGGACGGCTGTTCGCTTGCCTATTCTGCAATGTTCCCGTTATTCGTAAGAACCTCGATAAGTTGCTGCATTTTATCCCTGAATTACGTGCGGTGGCAGTTGATATTGGTAACCTGGCTGAAGAAGTGGATTAGAACAGGTTACTGACGGTTTATTTTTAAACATTCATCATGACTTAGAAGCGTTGCTTTTTGAGTACTCTTTTGGACTTTGTCCGGTCATTTTCCGAAAGGCGGTCCGAAAAGCTGATTCTGACTGATACCCTAATTGCTGAGCCAATGTGGTGACGGTTGTCTCAGTGGTTTCCAATGCTAATCGGGCCAGATGCATACGCCATGCACAAACATAATCCATCGGAGACTCCCCCATGACGTCTGTAAAGCGTTTGGAAAAAACCGATCGAGACATTCCCGTTGCCTGCCCCAGCGTCTCAACACTCCATTTATAGCCCGGTTCTCGGTGAATACAGGTTAAGGCTTTGGCGATTCTGGGATCAGAAAAACCCTTTAACCAGCCTTCTCTATCACTGCCATAAGTCACCGCAAAGGTTCTAATGGCATGAATTAGAAATAATTGTGCGGTTTGTGCAACAAGTGAACCAAAACCCGATTGCTCAGGGTGCGCCTCTTTGAATAGAAAGCTCACCATAAGGTTTTGCAAGGTGGTACCTGCGTTTTCAGCATTAATCCTCATTAACTCAGGCAAGGTATCTATCAGAGGACCATAACATTGATCAAACCAATGAAAGGCAAACGAAAAAATGCGGACCATACTGCCGCCACCGCCCCAACTAATATGTTGAGGATAGGCCAAGTTAAATGGAATATGCTGGCCTTTATCAAACAGCTCATTCGCGGTGATCCAACTTTGCGGAAACTCTTCTGAAGACGAGATATAGTAAGGCTTACCACGCATGCCTTTCGGTAAAATAAAGGTATCCCCCGCTCGAAAACATTGCGTTATCCGGTTTTGATCACTCAACCACAGTTCACCTTCCACCACAGTACAGCTGATGGGAACTTCATACTCTATTTTGATGGCCCATGGCGAGGTAAATTCAAAAAATACCACAGCAGAATCGGCAACCAACAAAGAGGACAAAACGTCATCAAGAAAATCTCGCTCTGAGTTGGTTTCAATTGGTATATAAGGCGCACGTGTTGGAAGTTTCATGGGCAAATTATGTCAGGTTTAAAAAAAAAGTCATCGCTAATCTAGTTAAATTAGTCGTTATTTTCTAATTGAGACACAAAAATCAGGACGATTTAGACCATATGAGAGATTTATTCGGCGGTATAGTCTCTAATCAATCCCTATAGTAACTCTCATAATCTAATAATAATAAATGATGAGAAGATGCTAATGATTAATGACGCGTTTCCGCTTCCAAAATTTGTCACCTTTGAAAACGCCACCATAGCGAAAGAATTTTTAGGTGTTTCTACCGAGAATTCACTCAAGGTTCAAGGTATTGCTAGGCCAGAAGACGAACAACAAGTCCAACAACTTGTTCAGTGGGCCAATGAACACGAAGTGACGCTTGTCCCTTTGAGTTCACCATCAGGAAATCGTCGACACGGACTCGCCGGCTTAAAAGATGCGCCTTTTGTCGTGCTTGATATGTCGAGAATGTCTCGGGTAATTCATGCTGATAGCGAAGATGCCATTGCCATTATCGAACCTGGGGTTACCTTTCCTGAGTTCGATGCTCAGATACAAAAACATAACCTACGATCGATCAAACCTTTCCTCCCCAGAGCAAGTAAGTCAGTACTAGCCTGTTACCTAGAACGTGAACCGACAACCTTACCCAATGAGCACTGGGATTCAACCGATCCATTAGCAAGCCTAAGCCTCACTATGGGCAGTGGAGAAAGTTTTCGAACCGGTGGTGCCGCACTGTACGAAGACCTTGATGAAGCTTTAAAAAATGGTGCTCGTCAAATGATGGCTTCCGGTCCAATCGGCACAGATTACACCCGTGTTATGTTAGGTTCTCAAGGCACATTAGGCGTTACTTCTTGGGCCTCCATTTATTGTCAGCGAATCCCCAGCATTGAACAGGGGTTCCTTTACGGTGCCGAAGACGTCACCACGCTTATCTCCATTGTACGTCATCTGGCGCTGCATCAGCTTGGCGCTCAGTATTTTATGCTTAGCCAAGTTCAGCTCGTCGCAGCATTAGCCAAGGGCAGCGCCCATTTTGCGGAGTTACACCAACTCTTTGGCAAAGATGCGATGCCCGCTTGGTACCTCTATGTCAACATTGCTTCACGTGACGTGTTACCCGAAGAAAGCATGCAGTGGCAGTTAGCAGACCTCTCTTCCTTAGTCGATACCTTGCCGGTAACCACCATATCGCAACAGTATCCCAACTACCTTGCTGAGCTGGAAGCTCGCCTAAGTACACCCTCTAAAGAATTTTATAAAGACGTGCCTTTTGGCACCCATACCGAGGTGTTCTGCATTACCCAAATGAGCAAGGTCGCCAACCTTGTATACCTTGCTCAAAACCTACTGGCGGACCTATCGGATGTCCAAGTGGGCTTCTATTTACAGCCGATGATTCAAGGCACGAATTGTCACCTCGACATTTCCCTATTCCATACAGATGAGCAAACAACACAACTGGCTGACATCGAAATGCAATTGGTAAAAGTATTAGCAGATAACGGAGGTTTCTTCAGCCGACCTTATGGCAATTGGTCCGAGGATGCGTTTGCTCGCAATGAAACCATTGTGCCTCACCTTCGCAGGGTAAAAGACATTTTTGACCCTGCTGGAATTTTAAGCCCTGGGAAACTGTGTTACTGAGTTTTTCGAGACCTATCTAATAACAATAACCTGGTAGAAAAATTATGTCCTTAGAAGATCGAATTCATAATATTGAGCAGTGTAACCGCTGCTCTCAGTGCAAATTTGTGCACATGCCTAAAAGTCAGGAATTTTCGAGTATTTGTCCCAGCAAATATCAGAGCCGCTTTCATGCCTCCTCGGCGGGAGGGCAAGTTATTTCAGCCTATGGCTATCACCACAAACTGATTGAAGCATCACCAAAGATGATCGACAGCGTTTTTGCATGCAGCATGTGTGGTGCCTGTGAAACCATGTGTAAAAGCCATATGGGTGACAATGTTGAACCCTTTGATACCATTTTAGAATTCCGTGCGCAGTTGGCTGAAGATGGCAAGGTTCCCGAAACCTTGAGCAACATGGTCAAACACCTAGAACAAGAAGGCGCACCTCATGGCAAACGTGATGAGCGTAGTCGCTGGGCGGAAGGGTTAGACATCAAAGATGCCCGTAAAGAAACCGTCGACGTACTCCTGCATATCGGCAGTGGCCAAGCTTATAGCGAAAAACAATGGGATAACCTTCGTTTTATCGTCAAATTGTTAAAAAGCGCAAAAGTCGACTTTGGTATTGCATATGATTCAGAAAGTGACAGTGGGGGTTTAGCGTACGAAATTGGCTACCGCTCTGTTGCCGACAAACTGGCTCAAGAATGGGCGGATTTAGTTCAAAAAAGTCAGGCAAAAACCCTGCTTGCCATCAGTGCTGAAGCCTATTCCGCATTTAAGAATGTCTACCCTCGTTTAAACAAAACACTCTCCTCAGTACGGGTTCTGCATACTACCGAGTATTTCGAAGAATTGCTTCAACAGGGCAAGTTATCACTGGGCATGAAAAACACCGGCAAGGTTGCCTACCATGATTCTTGTCGTCTTGGACGACGCAGTGAAGAGTACACACCTTGGAACGGCGAATACATTCGAGTTCTGAACACCATGGCGGTGACCGACACGCCTCGTAAAGTCAATTACGGTAACGATGGTAACTATGACGCGCCTCGCCAGTTGCTATCAAGAGTCGACGGATTAGACATGGTCGAGCTAGAACGCACTCGACAATATTCTTTTTGCTGCGGTGGCTGCACAGGTGTCAAAGAAACCTACCCAGAGATGGCCGACGGCGCAGCTCAAGAACTTTTACGCGAAGCTGAATCCGTGGGGGCTGAGGTATTAGTCAGTGGTTCTTCGTGCTGTCAAGCAAACATGGCGGCGGCGGCAAAACGCAGCAACTCCTCCGTCAAGGTCGCCTATCTTTTTGACTTGCTAGCTGACTCAATTCAGGAGGGCGCGTAATGAGTAATTTACCTCCACACATATTAAAAGCCTTTGAAGCCGTCGTTGGTGCAGACAATGTGTCTGACGAAGATTTTGTTGTTAACTGTCACGACTGGATGGGCTTAGGCGCAGACCCTTCTACCCGTACCTTATTAGGTAAAGCACCGGCCGCAGTGGTGATGCCGGGATCAACTGAAGAAGTGGCGGGGGTCGTCAAGGTATGTAATCAATATAAATTGAAGTTTAAAGCGCACAGTACAGGATACGGTAACTATTCTGGTGTCGGCACTAAGGGCTCCATTTCCATCGATTTATGCCGTATGAAAGGCCTAGAAATTGACCCAGAAAGTCGTATGGCGATCATCCAACCCTATACCACGGCAGGTGAATTGGTCTCTGAAGCCCATAAGCATCAATTAATGTGCCACATCATTGGTGCTGGCCCAATCCATTCCCCGCTCGCCTCTGCCACCTCATTTGTGGGGGTTGGGGTCGCAGGTAATCATACCAGTATCAACTCACGCAACATGTTGTCCTTAGAATGGGTCACACCAGAAGGTGAAATCGTACGTATTGGTAGTAGCGGTTCGGACGCAGGCTGGTTTACCGGAGAAGGCCCTGGGCCTGGATTCCGCGGCATGATACGTGGTCTTTATGGGGCCGCAGGTGGCTTAGGTGTGTTTACCAAAATAGGCATCAAACTTTATCCTTGGGCAGGTCCTAAAACCCTTGAATGGAGTGGTCCACATCCATACAGAGGCACACCACCGCCAGAAAATTTCGCCACCTACCAGCTGGATTGGGATAACTGGGAAGACGCAACGAAAGCCACCCAGATGATGAAAAACAGCAAGGCGGTAGCCTTCATCAATCGCATGCCACCCGCTGCCGTAGGACACTGTCTCACGGCGACCAATCGTGAGTATTATGATTTACAACGCACCGGCAAATTACCGGACATTGCCACGAAAGCCAATGCGATCGGCTGGTCTGTCACCACCATGGCATGGACTAAGGCGCAGTTTGACTGGAACGAAGCGGTACTGAATAAAATCCTCGCCGAAACCAATGGCCGTAAAATGGACATTTCCGAGCGCGAGCGAGATATCCTCACGGCAGCCGTACTGACCTCTCATTACGTCGCCCGTTTCAACCGTATGGGTGACTGCGCGGGAGTCAGTATGGGCGTTCTCGATTCCATCAATCTAATTCCAGAAGTTGTCAAACGAACCAACGACGATATTGGTGATAAAGAAACCAAAGCCGGTGGCAAGATGATGGAAGTCGACACCGAACAAAACTGGATGTGGTTATCAGAAGGCCGACACTTCTGGACAGAAAATAACCCTGCCAGTACCCGTAGTTTTGTGAAAAACATTGTCGCTTGTGTGGACTTTATCCTCAGTAGCTTTATTAGCAATGAGAAAAAACCACTGGGTGCCGCGCTCTTTGTTCATGGTGAAGCGAGTGATTTATTTGGCCCCAAACTTGGCCACCCCAATAAATGGATGCGCAAGGTAAAAAATACTTGGGATCCAAACAATCTCTCAGATTCAAAGCACTTTATTCAACCCGAAGCGGCAAAAGAGTCAAAAGCTTGGCCAATTGCTAAAAAGATATTTTTCCACCCTTGGGGCAAGCCTATCTTTCGGAAGATCCTGACCAAAGAGTTTGGTAAAGACGCTCCCAAGTAAAAAGCTACTGCGTTGCTGATCTCAAAATATAACCAATAAAAAGAAATTTAGAGGTGATTACAATGATAAAAAATTTAAGCGACGTCATCACCCTGTCGGCAGAAAAATTCGGTGATAAAACAGCCTTAATCTACAACCAGCAGTCTTTCACTTACCGTGAAATAAATCGTCTGGCCAACCGATTAGCCAGTGCACTTAAGAAAAAAAGCATTGGCCCTGGCGATAAAGTCACCCTTTACGGTGAAAACTCATGGCAATGGCTGGTCAGCTATTATGGCATTTTGAAAACCGGGGCTGTGGTCAACCCTGTTAACGTCATGTTAACCCCTAATGAAGTCGAATTTGTCGTCCAAGATTGTGATGCAAAAGTCATCATTGCCTCTCAATCTAAAGGCACGCCTCTTGTAGGAATTCAGCAAAAAACGGGGGTTGAATCCCTTATTTTGTATGGTGAGGATATCCCTGAAGGCGCGGAATCTTATGATCACTTTTTAGAACAAGGTCGTGATGACTTTACCAGCTTTGAAGTTAACACCAATAGCCTTTCGACAATTTGCTATACCTCCGGCACTACTGGCAATCCGAAAGGCGCCATGTTGTCCCATCGTTCGGTGATCAGCAACTTCTTGATGACGGCACAAATGCACGGTCGCTCAGAGAAAGACACGGTTGTTTCAGCCTTACCCTGTCCGCATGTTTACGGCAACATTGTCTTCAACAGTACCTTTTACAAAGGTGGCACCTTAGTTATGCATAGTCTGTTTAATGTGGAGGAGGTATTTACATCAATCAACCAATATCAAGCCACCATGTTTGAAGGAGTACCGACCATGTACCTATATATGCTGGATCACCCCAGCTTATCCAGTGTGGATTTTTCTCATATGCGGATCTGTACGGTAGGCGGACAAACCATGCCAACCAGCAAGATGGAAGCCGTTGAGGAAGCCATCGCCTGCCCACTCATCGAACTTTGGGGAATGACTGAAATCGGTGGGCTTGGCGCGACCTTCGCTCACGATGGCGAATACAAACATGGCTCTATCGGCGTGGCATTACCCTATACCGGAGCAAAAATTGTCGATGTCGACAACGCAGAAGTAGAGGTGGCACGTGGAGACGTCGGCGAACTAATGATCTCCGGTCCTTTGGTTATGCAAGGCTATTATGGCAATCCTCAAGCGACCCAAGAAGCCATCACTGCCGATGGCTGGCTGCATACCGGTGATCTAGCCAAAATGGACAAGGACAACTGCATTTTTGTCGTCGATAGAAAGAAAGACTTAATTATTACCGCAGGGTTCAACATCTACCCCGCCGAATTAGAACGGGTGATCGCCAATCACCCAGATGTCGCCATGGTGGCAGTGGGGCCTATTGCAGATGAAGCCAAAGGTGAACTCGCAAAAGCCTATATTGTTGCGAAACAAAATACCCCCCCCGACATCGACCAGATTATCGCTTATTGTCGTGAACATTTGGCCGCCTATAAGGTGCCTCGTGACATTCAATTTGTCGATGATTTACCCAAAACCTCCAGCGGTAAAGTGATGCGCCGCAAACTCCATACCTTAGATAAATAACAATAAAAACTGTCATTCAGTTAGGAGCGATACTCATGTTCGATGCACATAATCACTATCAAATGGTCATTAATGGCAAGCTCATTGCCACAGAAAAAAGCTTACCAGTGTATAACCCAGCAACCAAAGCAATCATTGCACAGGTGCCAGACTGTCCAAAAGAGTGCCTTGATACGGCGGTATACAGCGCTAAAATCGCCTTCAAAACTTGGTCAAAAACCAGTTTTGATCAGCGTAAGGCTGTACTTACTAAGCTTGCCGACGCATTAGAAGACAATGCCGAAGACTTCATGGCTCTATTAACTCGTGAACAAGGTAAACCTCGCTCCGGTACAGAATGGGAAGTATTTGGCTCGGTTGCTTGGTTACGTGCCATTGCCGAACAAAAACTGGAAGACGAAGTCGTTGATGAAAATGACGAACGCTCTGTTATCACTCGCTACACGCCACTGGGTGTGGTCGGCGCAATCGTGCCTTGGAACTTCCCTATTTTGCTATCGGTATGGAAAATCGCGCCCGCATTAATGGCTGGCTGCACGGTAGTCGTCAAACCCTCGCCCTATACGCCATTGTGTAATCTTAAATTTGCCGAAATGGCAAAAGACATTGTGCCACCAGGTGTGCTCAATTGTGTCAGTGGTGGCAATGAACAAGGTCAATGGCTAACAGAGCACCAAGACATCGCTAAGATTGCTTTTACCGGCTCAACGGCTACAGGTCGTAAGGTAATGAGTGCCTGCTCTGAAACCGTGAAACGGGTCACATTAGAACTGGGTGGCAATGATCCGGCCATCGTTCTGCCAGATGTCGATCCGAAAGAAGTTGCTCCAAAACTTTTCTGGGCTGCTTTTCAAAATAATGCACAATTTTGTAACGCCACCAAACGACTCTACATTCATGATGCTGTCTACGACCAAGTACGAGACGCCTTGGTGGATTATATTAACCATGAAGTCATTGTTGGCGATGGTGCCAAGGCCGATACCACACTCGGTCCGATTCAAAACAGCATGCAGTTTGAAAAGGTTAAAATGTACTTTCAAGACTGCATAGATCAAGGCCAAAAATTTGCAGTAGGCGGAGACATTGACGATAACGCCGACGGCTGGTTTGTGCCTGTGACACTGGTTGATAATCCATCAGACGATTCTCGTATTGTCACCGAAGAGCCGTTCGGTCCTATTCTGCCATTACTTCGCTGGTCCAATGAAGAAGACGTTATTGCCCGTGCTAATGACACGATTTATGGCCTAGGTGCCAGTATTTGGGGTAATGACGCCGCCGCAACCCAACGCATCGCGGAGCAAATCGAAGCCGGAACCGTATGGATTAATGAAGTGCATCAATACTCTCCGGTACAAGCTTTCGGGGGCCATAAACAATCCGGTCTTGGCTGTGAAAACTCGCTGCATGGCTTGATGGAATACACTAACTGGCAAACCATTACTCGTAATAAACAGGCTTAATACACGGTTTTTAAGAGGATCAAATAACTTATGAAGAGCACTGTTTGATCCTGTTCACCCATCTTATGGTCGTTAAAGGTTTACAACACATACTTAGTATTTGATTACTTAGTATTAAATAATTTTTAGGAAACATTTATGAGTTATATCAAAAAAAAAATCCCCAACAGCATTTTGATCTTTGGCGCGGGAAATCATATTGGCAAACCGATGGCCAAATTTATTGAGAAGAACGCGCCTCAAATTAAACTGCGCTTGGTTTCCAGCCGAGAAGAAGGCATTGAACCACTGCGTCAAGAATTCCCTAACGCTGAAATCGTACAAGCAAACTACCTCGACTTGCCTTCCATGGAGGCTGCCGTGGATGGCATGGAAGGGATTTATATGTCAGTCCCCAATCACCTGCCTTTCTTACCCGTTACAAACAACTTTGTCGCAGCGGTTAAAAAGAGCGGCACAGCCATTCACATTGTCCGTCAGGTGGCCATGGTACCAGGTTACAACTACCGCCTAATGCCAGAAGCGATGAAGAAAATGATGGGCGACGAATACCCTGATTTGGTCACCAAACGAATTTACGAAGAAAATGATTTACCGACGACCTTTTTGAACTTTGGTGCCAGTTTTATGGATAACTTTACCACTCGTGCAGGTAGAGCCATTAAAGAAGACAAGCTGTTGATTTGGCCACCAAGAAAAGTCCCTTACATAGATGCCAACGAGATCGCGGAAGTAGCGGCACAACTATTGCTGTCCGATAACCAAGGTCACATTGGTCAATTGCACACGTTAAACAATGGCCAAGACAACCTACGTGGTCACGAAGTCGCTGACATCATGTCAGACGTTCTAGGCACCAACATCGACTATGTCGGAAACAAAGAAGAGTTTGTTAAAGAATACACTCGTATCTTTGGCCCAGCCGCGCCGATGATTTGGGGATTTTTTGAGTTTGAAGCCACTTATGAAGAAGGTTGGGTACTGAGTGATTTTGTTGAAAGAATGATTGGCCGTAAGCCCAAATCACTCCGCACTTGGCTTGCAGAAAATCGTGATGCGTTAATGAGCTAACCTTTACAATTTAACACACTGACCTTGCCCCCAAAGCAAGGTTGGTTGATGAATTGATCATTCGATAAAGCTGAATGATCAATTCGATTTAAAGGGTTTTTCTGCAAAACCAAGGGTGCTCTATATTGATTGACATTGTTCTGAACAATAAAAATAAAACTTACTCGGTAGGAAGAACACGTGAAAAAAATCCCTATTTTCCTCTTAAAGATCGGCTTAATTTTTTCAGCTGTTATCTCTGTCAAGGCATCGACCAATATGTTTGATCAATCTGCGATTAAATCGATTTCAAATTAGACAAGCTAGTCGACTGTTAAGTTGTTTTTTCTGCCTAACCCTATCTATCTAAAATGAGAACCTATCAAGATGAAACTTGCGACATTCAATAATAATACTGCAGACGGTCAATTGGTCGTTATCTCCAACGATGGTGCACGTTTCGCGCCAGCAGGCACTAGTATGCAAGCCGCATTAGAAAATTGGGCGAGCTTTGAAGCATCATTAGAAGCCATTTCAACCGCACTGAATAACGGCACACTTGCAGGGCAAACCGTTCAAACCACAGAACTCTGTGCCCCACTCCCTCGTGCATGGCAATGGCTGGATGGCTCAGTATATAAAAGCCATGCCGACCTGATGGGCGCCGTTACGGGGATGGAAGTCAAAACACTCGAAGGCCGGCCATTAATGTACCAAGGATTGTCCGATACCTTTCTCAGTGCGACAGCGGATGTGCCGATGGCCAGCGAAGCCGATGGCATCGATTTTGAAGGCGAATTTGGCATCATTGTCGATGAGGTTCCAATGGGGGTTACCCCAGAACAAGCACGTCAACATATCAAATTAATCGTGCAAATAAACGACTGGTCATTACGGGCGTATTCCGGCCCTGAAATAAGCACAGGCTTTGGTTGGATTCACGCAAAGCCACCTTGTTCAGTAGCCCCCTTTGCCGTGACGCCTGAAGAACTTGGCGAGCACTGGGAAAATTGCCAAGTGCAACTTCGTCTTAATGTCGAGTGGAATGGCAAAAAATTTGGTCACGCGCACGGCGGTCACATGCAATACGGCTTTGATGAGCTGGTTGCCCACGCCGCTAGAACGCGCAGTTTGGTTGCTGGCACCGTCATTGGATCAGGAACCGTTTCCAATGACGAGTACCGAGAGGTGGGGTCATCATGCATTGCTGAACGCCGTGGCATTGAACTGCTTGATCAGGGCGAAGCAAAAACCGGCTTTATGCATTATGGCGATACGGTTCGCATGGAAGCAAGAACACCAGCCGACCAAGTTGTGTTTGGTGCCATTGAGCAAAAAGTGACGCAGCCTGGGAGCTAACGATGACAGTCTATAAACCCTTTCAACGTGTTGTCACCGGACATGATAAAAGCGGTCATGCCATTATCCGTTCAAATGAGAATATTGTTCCAACAGAAATGCCCGGTGCAGATGGCGCTGGCTTTGCGACAATTTGGTCCGCCCCTGAGCTCCCCGTGGATAACAACGATGAAACGGATGGCCGTGACCGCAACGCTGGCATTACGCTCCCTGGGGGCTCTGTGATACGCATGGTTGATACACCTCCAGGCTCGGAATCCCCTATGCACCGCACCAACTCCATTGATTACGGCATCGTGTTAGAAGGCGAAATCGAGCTTGAACTCGATAAAAGCGTCAAAACCATAGTCTCAACCGGAGGCGTTATTGTGCAGCGCGGAACCATACACGCATGGCGAAACGTCAGCGACAAGCTGTGCCGTATTGTCTTTGTATTAACCGAAGCCAAGCCCTATTTGATCAATGGCGAACCACTGGACGACCTTAAACCTGAGGATATGGACGGCTTTCATTGATGTAACTGAGTTTATATAGCGCCATTCGCTTAAACACCGATTCCTGTGAGCTCGATCACTTACGAATACGGTATTCATATTATAAAAACGTTTTAAAGCACTGGAGAATACAGATGACAGTTTTAGTAACAGGCGCGGGCGGCTTCATTGGCTCCGGCGTTGTAGAAGCACTGTTAAAGGCTGGTAAGTCTGTCGTTGCGGCAGATCGTGAATTAACGGCACTAACACAACATCAAGCCTTAACCCTTAAACAAGGTGATCTAGCCGATGCCAGTTTTCGTGCGACACTGTTTAATCAAACCATAGAATCAGTGGTTCACCTTGCAACCATTCCAGGCGGTGGCGCAGAAATTGCACCCGAGTTATCTTTCAAAATTAATGTAGAAGCGACCGTTGACCTTATTCAATTAGCTGGCGCAAGCACAGAAAAGTGTCGTTTCGTCTATGCCTCGGCCATTGCGGTATACGGTGATGCCATTCCGCCTGAAGGTGTGAACGATGACACGCCGTTACAACCTAAACTGCATTATGCCATGCATAAGATGATGTCTGAGGTTGCGCTGGGAACCTTTACCCGTCGTGGCACAATTGATGGTGTCGGTGTTCGCTTACCCGGTATCGTGGCTCGACCTCAAGGCGCTGAAGGGTTTAAATCAGCGTTTATGAACGATATTTTTCATGTCATGCTCGCTGGCAAAACGATGACTATGCCCGTCTCTAAAACGGCACAAGTTTGGTTAATGTCCCGCACTCAAACAGTCAACAATCTCGTTCACGCGCTCGGTTTAGACAATCAAACCATGCCAGAAGACAGAGTCGTAACCCTACCGGCTATTCACGTCGTAATGGGCGACCTTATTAATGCTCTTTCAAAGACTACAAGCACCTCAGTAGATAATATTCGTTACGACTCTGACCCTCAGTTAGAAGCCGCTTTTGGCGCTTACCCTCCCCTTACAACCTTAAATGCTGAAAAAGCCGGTTTTGTACATGATGGTAGCGTAGAACAGCTGATCAGCAACACATTAGCCGACATACAGTCACGTTAATCAATGACGATAAGGCATATTTATGGCAATTTTAAATACCAAAGTGAATACGCGTAGTACCGAGTTCACAGAAAATCAGGCCGCTATGCAAACTCAAGTGGACGACCTTAAATGTAAAATAGCGGAGGTCAGTCAAGGCGGGGGGGACAAGTATCGCCAACGCCATGTTTCACAAGGCAAGTTGTTAGCCAGAGATCGAATTAATGCGTTGCTGGATAAGGGATCGCCATTTTTAGAGTTGTCTCAGTTAGCCGCCTATCAAGTGTATGATAGCCCCGTACCTTGTGCCGGGGTGGTAGCTGGCATTGGTATGGTTTCAGGCCAAGAATGCATGATTGTCGCTAATGACGCCACCGTAAAAGGCGGCAGCTACTTCCCGTTGACCGTAAAGAAGCATATTCGCGCACAAACCATTGCCGAAGAAAACAATCTACCCTGCATTTATATGGTGGATTCCGGCGGTGCAAATTTACCCAATCAAGACAACGTCTTCCCCGACCGAGAACACTTTGGTCGTATTTTTTTCAATCAAGCCAATATGTCCGCACAGGGGATCCCCCAAATTGCCGCTGTGATGGGGTCTTGTACTGCTGGTGGAGCCTATGTACCAGCAATGGCGGATGAATCCATTATCGTCAAACAACAAGGCACCATTTTTTTGGCGGGACCACCCTTGGTCAAAGCCGCGACGGGGGAAGTGGTCAGTGCTGAAGAACTCGGAGGCGCTGATACCCACTGTCGCACGTCCGGTGTCGCCGATCATTATGCTCAAAATGACCACCACGCGATTTCATTGATCCGTCAATCTGTATCTCGACTTAATCGAGTTAAGCCTAGCCAACTTGATACACAAGCCTCCCGTGAACCTTTGTATGACAGCCAAGAGATTTACGGCATCGTACCGAAAGATAAACGACAGCCATTTGATGTTCGCGAGATTATTGCTCGTATCGTCGATGCTTCGGAATTTGATGAGTTCAAAGCACTTTATGGCACCACCCTAGTCTGTGGTTTTGCTCGGCTTTATGGTTACCCCATCGGCATAGTGGCCAACAATGGCATTATGTTTGGCGAGTCCGCTGAAAAAGGTGCGCACTTTATCGAGCTCTGTACTCAGCGAAAAATTCCGCTCATTTTCTTACAAAATGTCACCGGTTTCATGGTGGGTAAACAATATGAAGCGGGCGGTATCGCCAAGCATGGCGCAAAAATGGTCAATGCCGTGGCGTGCGCAAAAGTGCCCAAACTGACGGTGTTAATCGGCAGCTCATACGGTGCAGGTAATTATGGTATGTGTGGCCGCAGTTACGATCCACGTTTCCTGTTTATGTGGCCAAATGCGCGCATCTCAGTCATGGGTGGTGAACAAGCTGCTGGCGTACTGGCGCAAGTTAAACAAGCGCAATATGAACGTGAGGGCAAGCGTTGGACCGACACCGAAGAAGCGGACTTTAAACAACCCATCTTAGACATGTATGAGCATCAAGGGCACCCATATTATGCCTCAGCAAGACTTTGGGATGATGGCGTTATTGACCCGGCAGACACCCGAAAAGTACTCGGTTTAAGCCTTTCTGCTGCATTGAATAAGCCTATTGAAGAAACGCGATTTGGTGTCTTCAGAATGTAACGAATGCTAATTATTGCGGATTCACTTGTTATACCTTGCGAGGTCTATTTCGTAATCCGTTGAATAAGTGAGCAAAACCATTAAAGAGAACACTTATGTCTGACTCAATTGTCCTTTATAGCCTGAATAAATCGGGTGTCGCAACGGTGTATTTAAACCGAGCGGAAAAGCATAACGCCTTTGATGACAAGGTCATTGCCGATTTGGAAATGGCGTTCCAACGTGCTGCTGACGACCCCAAGGTGAAGTTGGTCATATTGGCCGCAGAAGGAAAAAGCTTTTCCGCTGGCGCTGACCTGAATTGGATGAAGCGCATGGCGCATTATGATTATCAAGACAACCTTCGTGATGCTCAAGGCTTAGCAAGTATGTTGAAAACGCTCAACTTTCTTGAAAAGCCCACCATTGCCCGTGTTCAAGGCGCTGCCTTTGGTGGCGCGGTGGGTTTGGTATCCTGCTGTGATTTTGCGATTGCCACTGAACAGGCTTCTTTTAGCCTCAGTGAAGTAAAACTCGGTTTAATTCCCGCCACCATCAGCCCTTATGTCATTGCCGCCATCGGTCAACGAGCCGCACGCCGTTACTTTCTGACTGGCGAGCGCTTTTCGGCCAAGGAAGCTGAACATTTAGGACTTGTAACAAAAATAGCAAGTCACGAAGAACTGAATTCAACCCTAGATCAGTTAGTTAATCAGCTACTTAACAACAGCCCTCAAGCACTCAAACAGGCCAAGCAGTTGGTTTTTGATGTGGCCGACAAAAACATTGATGACGCTTTAATACAAGACACATCTGAGCGCATTGCTGCCATACGTGTGTCGGATGAAGGTCAAGAAGGATTACGCGCCTTTTTCGACCAGCGCCCTGCCGCGTGGATAGGAGAATAACCAAGATGTTTGACAAAATACTCATTGCTAATCGAGGCGAAATCGCCTGCCGAGTGATAAAAACCGCTCGAAAAATGGGCATTCGTACTGTTGCTGTGTATTCTGATGCTGACCGTCACGCCCTCCATGTTGAGATGGCGGATGAAGCCGTACACATAGGTCATGCCCCTTCTCGCGAATCGTACCTCGTCATAGAAAAAGTCATTGCAGCGGCAAAACAAACCGGGGCTCAAGCCATTCATCCGGGTTATGGTTTCTTAAGTGAAAATGCCGATTTTTGTCGAGCTTGCCAAGACAACAACCTAATCTTTATCGGTCCGCCGGTTGATGCGATCGAAGCCATGGGGTCAAAATCGGCTGCCAAAGACATCATGGGAAAAGCCGATGTGCCATTAGTACCGGGTTATCATGGCGCGGATCAAGACCCAGAGTTACTCAGAGCAAGTTCGGAACAAATGGGCTACCCCGTACTGCTAAAAGCCGCTGCCGGTGGTGGTGGTAAAGGCATGCGCCAAGTCTGGCAAGCCGAGGATTTTGATGAAGCTTTATCGGCCGCTAAACGCGAGGCGATGAATGGTTTTGGTGACGACACCATGTTGGTGGAGAAATACTTGACCGAGCCTCGTCATGTGGAAATTCAAGTTTTTTGTGATCAACACCACAATGCCGTTTATTTATTTGAGCGCGATTGCTCATTACAGCGCCGTCACCAGAAAGTTATTGAAGAAGCTCCTGCTCCCGGCATGTCAGATTCTTTACGCCAACAAATGGGTGAAGCCGCAGTCAGAGCAGCCCAAGCGATTGATTATCAAGGCGCTGGTACAGTGGAATTCTTGCTTGATCATGATGGCCGCTTTTACTTTATGGAAATGAATACTCGCTTACAAGTGGAGCATCCTGTTACCGAAATGATTACGGGGAAAGATTTAGTAGAATGGCAACTGCGTGTCGCCGCGGGACAAACATTACCCTGCCGACAAGAGCAATTAACGATTCATGGGCATGCATTTGAAGCTCGGGTATACGCTGAAGACCCCGATAAGGATTTCTTACCCGTTACCGGTCAACTGCTTTTGCTACGTCCCCCAGCCAGTAACGATAATGTTCGAGTGGATACAGGCGTTCGACAAGGCGATGAGGTCAGCGTTTACTACGACCCTATGATTGCCAAACTAATCGTTTGGGATGAAGACAGAGAAACAGCGTTACAACGCTTACGCCAGTCCCTACGTGACTACCAAATTGCAGGCATGAAAACCAACCTACCTTTTCTTTACAAGTTGGCCAGTGTCGATGCGTTTGCCCAAGCTGATCTGGACACGCGATTCATCGAGCGCCATGAGCAGGAGATCTTCAAGCCCGATGAACATGACAAGACAAAGCATTTACTACTCGCCACATTATTTATGCTCCTGAAAGAAAGTCAGTACCATACTGGCGACGCTCATTCATCTGACGATAACCGTTCACCGTGGTTGGAAACACATGACTGGCGCATGAATTTAGTTCATTGCCAACACATCACGCTATTGATCGATGGCGAGCCTCATCATCTCAAAGTCCAAGCCACCACGCGAGATACACTTGATGGCTACAGGATTCAATATGACGGACAAGACTATTTTGTCGCTGGGGAACGGTTTGAACACGAGCTTATCGCTCACATTGAAGGACACCGGCAAACAGCAACCGTGTCGCTCCAAGATAACAAAGGGATGCTATTTACTCAGCAAGGAAGGCTTGAATTCACCTTGCCGGAAGTCGATTTAGGCATGGAGGGTGCCAGCCAGTCACAAGGCGCGCTAGCGGCACCCATGAATGGCACAGTGGTTGAACTGGCTGTCAAAGCCGGTGAGAAGGTTAGTAAAGACAGCCTATTACTCGTCATGGAAGCAATGAAAATGGAGCACAGTATTCGTGCGCCAGCCGACGGTTATGTAGAAGAATTCTATTTCACCGCAGGTGATTTAGTCGACGGTGGTACGCAACTTATGTCCTTTAATACGGAGGCTGAGACCGCCCTATGAGCTTACCTAAAAGGGTAAAAATCGTTGAAGTCGGCCCAAGAGATGGTTTGCAAAATGAGTCGCAGATCATCTCAGCTGAAACCAAGATTGCACTGGTTAAAAAGCTAGCTGAGAGTGGTTTAGGCTATATTGAAACAGGCAGCTTTGTTAACCCTACGTGGGTACCCCAGATGGCCGACAGCGAACAGGTATTTAGCGGCATAGAACGGCTGCCCGACATTACCTATGCGGCCTTAACGCCCAATCTAAAAGGCTTCCAAAGGGCAATGGACGTAAAGGCTTCTGAGGTGGCTATTTTTGCCGCTGCTTCAGAAGCTTTTTCTAAAAAAAACATTAATTGCTCGATAGCCGAAAGTTTACAGCGGTTTGAACCACTGATCGCCGCCGCCAACGAGCAAAAAGTAGCGGTGCGCGGTTATGTGTCCTGTGTTTTAGGCTGCCCCTATGAAGGCGATATTGCCCCCAGTAAGGTCGCAGACGTGACAGAACAATTACTCGCAATGGGCTGCTACGAAGTCTCCCTTGGCGACACCATAGGCGTGGGCACTCCAGCTGCCGTTGAACGCTTGTTGGATGAAGTTTTAATCAATACCCCAACAGACAAGCTGGCGATGCATATGCACGATACTTATGGGCAAGCGTTGGCCAATATCTATGCCGCCCTATTGCGTGGTATCTCCGTGGTCGATGCGTCCGTGGCTGGATTAGGCGGCTGTCCCTACGCCAAAGGTGCGTCTGGGAACGTGGCGACAGAAGACCTTCTCTATCTACTCAATGGTATAGGTATTGAGCATAAGGTGAATCTAGGAAAACTGATCGAAGCGGGTCAATTTATCAGCTCTGCTCTTGGCCGGAACAATGCGTCTAAAGTAGCTCACGCCCTTTCTCAGCAATAACGATGCTTATAAGACTGACATAGCATCCTTTAGGATCCCATGTTTTGTGCCGCCTCTTGAAAGATATTTCGTAGCCAAATAAGCCCTTCGTCTTTGTGGCGATACTGGTGCCACTGGGCACATTGTTTTAAGACTGGAATATCAAATGGCAGAGGGTGAATTTTTATCGGCCATGCTTGGGCCATCTTATGCGCTAACCTAGCGTGGATCGTAGCAATATTGTCAGTGCCAATGACTAAAGCGGGCAAGGAGGCAAAACTGAAGGTAGTCGCCGCAATACGACGCTCTATATTGTGTTGGTTCGCAAAAGACAGTTCAAAAAAGCCTTTTTTCATACCACCTAGGCGCATCACTACATGACCTGCCTCAGCATATTTTTGCTTAGTCAATTCGCCTTTTGCCAGCTCACTATGCTGCCATACAACACAGGCAAACTCTTCTTCATACAAAACATCGTTGGGATGCTCCTTCGAAACAAAATCGGAAGGAATGATTAATAAGTCTGCTTCACCGCGTTCTAATTGCTCATGAGGGGAGTCGATTTGCGCTAAAAACTCAAAACGTGCTGTGCATTTGTGCTGCCCTACCACCTCAAGTAAGTAGGGAATAAAAACGGTTTGCGTATAGTCGGAACAAAAGATGCTAAAAATTCTATCTGTGTTCTGTGGCTCAAACGTAGGCTGAATCAGAATCGTGCTTTCTATGTTGTTCAAGGCATTGCGTACATGCACTTTTAAGTTCTCACCAAACGGTGTAATCAGCATTTTTCGACCCACTTGTGCCAGCAAGTCATCATTAAAATACTCTCTCAACCTAGATAAAGAATTGCTCAGTGCCGAGGGACTCATATTCAGTTTCTCTGCCCCTTTGGTAATGCTTTGCTCCGTCAGCAAGGTGTCTAATGCCACCAGCAAATTCAAATCAAGCTTTTTAAAACGCATGGGGATCTACCCTTCTTTATCATCTTAATCATTCGATAGTATCGAATCATCAATTCAATTTAAAGGGCTCTTGTGAATGATAGAGCTGGCTTATAGTGAACTTGTTCTTAACGATAAAAATAATGCCTTCAACAAGAGGAAGAACAAATGAGTAGATTTAACTCCGCGTCATTTCGGCTTACGTCTGTGGCTGTCGCCATTATTTCCAGTACGTCAACCGCCTATGGCTTCAAAATCGATACCGGCAGCTCTGATTTTAGGCTCAGCCTAGACAATACGGTTAAATACAGTACAGCGCTTCGCTTAGAAGACGCATCACCTGCCCTGACAAACAGCGCAAACCAAAACGACGGTAACAATAACTTTGATAAAGGGCTGGTTTCCAACCGGCTTGATTTGTTCAGTGAACTGGATGGCGCCTATAAAAACATTGGCTTTCGAGTGAGTGCTGCCGCTTGGTACGACGACGTCTATAACGGTTCTACCGACAACACCAGCAGTACCGCTAATAACACACCTGCCAGCGAATTTTCTGATAACACCCAAAAAATCATGGGTTATAATGCTGAAATACTGGATGCCTTTGTCTATGCTTATTTTCCCGTTATGAATGGGATGGAAGGAACCGTTCGTTTAGGTCGTCACTCCCTCTTATGGGGTGAGAGTTTATTCTTCGGATCTAATGGTATTGCAGGCGGACAAGCGCCTAATGACGTGGTTAAACTGCTATCTGTTCCCAACTCCACATTCAAAGAAACCGTTCGACCAACGGGCAAACTGTCGGTCGACATACCAATCAGTGATGAAGCAACCATTGGCGCCTATATCGGCTATGAATGGGAAGCGTCACGTATTCCACCTGTAGGTTCCTACTTGTCCAGTGGTGACGCCGTTGGTTCAGATGTCTTATTGGCTGGTACAAGCACCATTGAAAAAACCGAAGATGAGGAAGCCAGTGGTTCCGGGCAATATGGTCTGCAATTGCGTTGGACCGTTAATGATCTAGATGCAGATTTTGGCTTGTATGCCATTCGCTACAATGCTTATAGCGCCAGTAACCAGTATATGGTTGCACCTAGTGGTTTTCCTGAGCAATTCAAATTTGCCTACGCCGAAGGCATCGAAGCTTACGGTGCCAGTATGGCGAAAAGCGTTGGCGTTTGGGGTCTGGCAATGGAAGTATCTTATCGCCGTAATGCCCCTCTACAAAGTAAGGGGCAAATAATCACAGCAACGGGCGTGCAATACGACAACAATGATAATCCAGGTTATGCGGTCGGTGAAACAGCCCATGCTCAGTTCTCTTGGATGGCAAGTCTAGGGCCAAGTTTTATCTCTAAAGAAGCCAGTTTTATGGGCGAAATTGCTTGGAATACTCGAGTTAAAACCACCAAAAACGAAAGTATGCTAAACCCCAATGCTGAACGCTCTGCGGTCGGTTTGAGAATGGTGTATAGCCCAACTTACCGTCAAGCTTTTGATGGCCTTGATATATCTCCATCCGTTGGCTTTGGCCACACTTTGGGGAAATCATCTGCAGTAGGCGCCTTTGGGGTTGATGGGGGCGGTGATGTCAATGTCGGCATTAAAGCTGTCTATCTAGATCGGTGGAATATGTCCTTAAGCTACACCAAATTCTTAGGTGAAGAAGGCAACTTCCTCGATGACAACAATTATGCGCAATATAAGCAAACGTTGAAAGATCGAGACTTCCTTGCAGCTTCTATTAACACCACCTTTTAAGTTTTGGAGAACGAAATGTATAAAAACATAAAACATCGTTTGAACGTTCTTTTCGCCTTAGTACTGTTGGGCGGTTTTGCTTCACTAAGCTTGGCCGCGGTCAGCCCAGAAGAAGCGGCACGTTTAGGCCAGGATTTAACCCCTCTCGGCGGTGAAAAAGCAGGCAACAGTGCAGGCACGATTCCAGCTTGGACAGGAGGATTTAACAAACCTATCCCTGGGGAAATTCTAGGAGGAAAGCGATTAGATCCATTTAAAGATGAAATGCCTCTGTATTCCGTCACTGCACAAAATATGGCGCAATACAGTGAACATCTAACAGATGGCGTCAAGGCGATGCTTACTAAGTACCCGGATACCTATCGTTTAGATGTCTATCCTACGCACAGAACGGCGATAGCACCACAGTGGGTCTATGACTTTACGATGCAAAATGCACTCAAAGCAAAGTCTGAGGGGCATAAACTGATTGATGCTTATGGTGGCACCCCATTCCCTCTCGCTAAAAATGGTCTAGAAGCCATTAATAATCACAGATTATCTTGGCGTGGCGTTAGCTGGGAAGCCGCATTCAACCAATATCAAATTACGTCAAGTGGCAAGGTGGTACTGACTACCGATGGCTTTATAAAACGCCAAGTCCCCTATTATTTTAAAGATGGCTCAAGTGAAGACTTCAATGGCTACTTTGAGCAGATTTTGCTTGAAAATTATGGTCCGCCAATTCGAGCTGGGGCACTGATAGGTGGACAAACCAATCTCAATTCCTCGAAAACCAAGTCGTACGTTTACTTAGCTGGCCAACGCCGAGTAAGAAAACTCGCCAATCCTTGCTGTGATACACCAACGCCTGCTACCGCTGGCTTGATGTCCTTTGATGAAATCGGTGTATTTTCTGGACGTACCGAAACCTTTGATTGGAAGTTATTAGGTAAAAAAGAAATTTTCCTGCCTTATAACCAGAATCATTTTTTGCAATACCCAGACAAAGACATCTTTACTGGAAATCATTTAAATCCAGATGCGGTTCGCTGGGAGCTACACCGAGTATGGGTGGTTGAAGCAACTGTAGCGAAAGGTAAACGCCATCAAGCCGCACGTAGCCGATATTATCTTGATGAAGATACTTGGCAAGCCATGTTGGGCGATCGCTGGGATTCAAAAGGACAATTATGGAAAACACTTTGGGGTTTCAATTACATTATGCCGGAATTCCCAGGCACCATCCCTCAGACATTCGGCTTTTATAACCTACTGTCAGGGGAAGGTTACGCGGCTAACGTGATGAACGATAAAGCATTTCATTATCGTCCAAGAAAGCGTTTTCCTACCAGTACCTTTACAGGTCAAGGTATCGCGCGACAAGGTATGAGGTAACTAGAAGTAAATTGAGTTGAACGGTTTGCCTTGAGGAGTGAGTAGCCTTACTCCCCTTTAGGTTACCTTATTGACTTGGGGCAAACTGCATTTTATCTATCAAGTTATTAAGGAAAGTACGAACAAGTTCACTGGCTTCAGCGTGGTAATAACTCTCTTTTAGTCGAGGCAAGTTTCGCCGTCCAATATAAGTATATTGGCAACAAACTTAACAAACAATAAAGAGAGCTTAGCCTACGCCCTTCGTGTCTATCAGAAGACTTTTTCGCACCTTCCTTAAACAATTTAAACGTACTATTAAGCTGAAATAAAAAAATTGGAGAACTTATGTTTCGTTATTTTCCGAGCAATTATCCATGGGACCTTTCGATCAACCTGGCACTAGAAATGGGGGCTCGTATAGGGGAAATTGAAGAAATGTGCGCACCGCTAAAAGAAGCGGCTAAAGCTAAAGACGAAGCGGGTTCAATAGCCTTTAGAGAAAGCTGGGAACGCATGGCGGATAAGCTGTGTGATTTGGCAAAAGAAGACGAAGACAAGGGTCGATTGTTATCTGCTGGTGACAAATATGCTCGAGCAGCAACCTATTATGGCACAGCTGAACGCTTGCAAGGCCTTGGAAGCGAAAGTCGACTAACCCTTTACAAACACTTTTTAAAAGTCTTCGCTAAGGGAACGACCTTAGCGAAAGAAAACTGTGAACGCGTTGAGATTCCTTATGAGGGTAAACACATATCCGCCTTATATGTTCGCGCCGAAGGCGTCGAAGGCAAAGCGCCCATTCTCGTTCAAGTCAATGGCCTAGATTCTATTAAAGAGATGATCTATCGCGTAGGCGTGCCTCAATTATTAGCAAAACGTGGCATTTCCTCTCTCATTGTTGACCAACCAGGTACAGGCGAAGCCATACGCCTACAAGGATTTACTGCCCGCTATGACAGTGAACATTGGGCCAGTCGAATTGTCGACTGGTTAGAAACACGTGACGACATTGATGCCAAAAGAATTGGTTTACAAGGGGTTTCCCTCGGTGGTTATTACTGCCCAAGAGCCGTTGCTTTTGAACCTAGATTTGCCTGTGGCCTTGTATGGGGAGCTAACCATGATTGGCGTGATGTACAAAAACGTCGCTTAGAAAAAGAAGGTGACTTTCCCGTTCCGCACTATTGGGATCATGTACGTTGGGTGTGGGGTGCAAAAGACATGGACGAATTTATGCAAATCTCTGAAAACGTCCACCTTGATGGTGTACTCGATCAAATCAAGGTGCCATTCCTCGTCACCCATGGTGAAAAAGATTCTCAGATCCCTCTTAAATGGGCGCACCGAACCTATGAGCAGCTCGTCAATAGCCCTAAACGTGAACTTAAAATTTTCACTGTTCGAGAAGGTGGTGTACAGCACTCTAGCTTTGATAACTCAGCCAATGCAGGTGCCTACTTAGTCGACTGGGTGGCAGAAACGCTTGGTGGTCATACAGCCTAACCACTTACTAGAGGAAAGAGATATGAAAGTTGTAGGTTTAGAAACCATTATTTTTGGGGTAGACGATATCCCTTCTTGTGCCATCTTTTTAACCGATTATGGTCTCATTCCAGTCGATGTTACTGATGAGGGTGGGCGCTTTGAGGCGCTGGATGGCACGGGCGTTGTTCTGGCTAAAACAGAGGATCCGAGTCTGCCAGCCAGTGTTGGTAATGGCTGTATGATGCGAAAAACAGTCATGGGCGTCGCTGACCAACAAAGTCTTGACGACCTGTATGCTGAGCTCAGTAAAGACCGTGCAGTCGAAACTTTAGCAGATGGGTCTATCGAATCTCATGATGACTCAGGTTTCGCCATTGGCTTTCAAATCTCTAAGAAAAAGCAGATTAACCTAGTGGGCGAAATTTCAAACCTTCCAGGCTCGCCATTTCAAAGACCGGTTAACCAACTGGGCGTCGACGTCGATGCGGAACAAATTCGTCCGATAAGCCTGTCTCACATTGTGTATTTTGTGCCAGATGTTAAAAAAGCAGAAGCCTTTTATGTTGAACGACTGGGCTTTCGCTGTACCGATCGTTTTGAAGACATAGGACCGTTTTTACAACCGAGCGGCAGTTTAGAACATCATACTCATTTTTTAATTGGTGCACCGCCGTTCATGCAAGGTGTTGAGCATTTTACCTTCCATTTTAGTGGCCCGACTGAGTTGATACAAAATGGGGAGCGCTTTATCAAGAAAGGTTATCAAGCCTTTTGGGGACCAGGTCGTCATATTTTAGGTTCAAACTGGTTCTGGTATTTCAACAGCCCGTTTGCTTGCCATATTGAAATGGACGCCGACATGGATCTTCACGACAAAAATTGGACGCCTCGTGTTTCACCGATGGGAGCAGATGCTTCACAGGCTTTTTTGATGCGAAATCGAGAGAAATGGGCGCCTGGGGCAGACACACCCCACAACGGTGATTATGAATAAAGGATCGAGAGAAAAGGGTCGTTCTTCCCTAACAAAGCGTGGTACGAAGCACCATTCCCCCTTGTTTAATAACAAGGGGGTCGGCCTATAACAACGGCCTTTAGCCTTCGCGACCACAGAATAAAAATAAATAACGTGGGTGATAAAATATGTTGATACTAAGAATCACAAACCAGATACGCTTTGGCAATGTAAAAGCCAGAATTTGCCGACCTATTATTTTCCACTTAGGAGACGTGTTATGAGTCAGCGATTTGGTTTAAAAGGTAATGTCGCTATCATGGCGTCGAACTGCGCAGGCATGCTTGATTTGGTTGCGTTACCCCTCTGGATAGGCGTGTTAGTAGCGGCTTATCATTATGACGCTCAGCAAGCTGGCGCGTTAGTGACTCTCTTTCTTATCGGTGCTGTTTGCGCAAGCCTATCAATTGCACCGCGTTTCAAAAAAATGAATCACAAACTGGTGACTACGGTTGGTTATCTGTCCGCGGGGGTGTGTTTTTTTATTGCCTCACAGACTTCCGGCTTTTTGCATTTAGCCATACTGCACTTGATTGCCGGTGCTTGTGCAAGTTCAGCGCTTAGCATGACCCATGGCACCGTTGCACGGGCTGAAAACCCTCATAGATTATACGCTATGACTGGGTTCGCATCCGGCTTGTTAGGCTTGGCATTTATGGCCGTTACACCAAACATCATCCAGCTAAAAGGTGGCCATTCCTTGTTTATTATCTTTGCGGGAGTAATGGTCTTAGCCGCTTTAATCTGTGCCCTAGCCTTCCCTAGAGTCAATTTTGACAAGCAAGAGTTAGAGAAAAGCGAAACCGTAACTCATAAAAAAATCCCCACTAATGTTTGGTACGGCATGATAGGCATTAGCTTAATGGTGGTGACACAGGCCATGACCTTTAGCTTTATGGAACGTGTTGCCAATGAGAGAGGCTTCAGCGCACAAGAAATCACCTTCATTCTAGTGGCGCTTTCCCTATTTAACCTTTTTGCTACTGTCATGGCTGGTATCTCAGAAAAACGTATCTCGACTCGTTTAGTACTTTTCCTTGGCCCTGTCATACAGGTGATCTTAGCCAATATTATTATGAATTCGTCGTCATTAGTGTTATTCGGTGCCGCGTCTATCGTCTTTGTCTCACTCATCATGTTTACCCATACCTTTGTATTTGGTTTGTTAGCTAAATTGGATACTTCTGGACGTGCTTTAGCCGCCACACCTGCAGTACTAATGATAGGCGCCGCAATCGGCCCGGTTCTCGGCGGCACCATTGTCAAGCTTGCCGGCTATCATGGTATCGGTATTGCGGCACTGTGTTTTGGCAGTCTCTCTGTGTTTTGCTTTATGCGTGTTTTTCACCAAGCTCCTCTAATGGTTAAATCGGAGCCTACAGTATGAAGGGACAAGGTGGAAAATTAGGCTTCTATCCTATCGCACTACTGCTTTTACTTATTTTCTCTATCAGCAAAAGCCAAGCGGCAACAAAGGATGCAATGGAGCGCGCTGCGACCCAATCCGATTTAGGTGATCATTCTGTTCTATTAGGTGCCGCCTACGCGGGCGCTTCTCTTTTTACCGTGGGTGAAAGAGGCTTAATTCTCCGCTCTAACGATAATGGTGAAAGCTGGCAACAGGTCCCCTCTCCAGTGAGTGTGACCTTAACTGGCATAGCCTTCAGCGATAAGAATAACGGTTACGCGATTGGGCACAGCGGCATTGTCTTAGGAACAAGCAATGGTGGTGACAGTTGGCAAGTTAAGTTAGATGGCCAAGCCTTAGCAAAGCAGTTACTCACGGAAGCCATCGATGACGGCGATAAGCAAACGATTCAAGAGATGCAGCGTTTCGTGACAGATGGCCCAGACAAACCCTTTTTGGACCTTTTACAACTGGGTCCAAAACATTTGGTGGTCGTCGGTGCTTATGGCCTTGCCATTGAAACAAAAGACGCAGGAAAAACGTGGCAATCTTGGATGGGGCGCATCGAAAACTTTTTCGGTTACCACCTTTATGCCGTCAGAAAACAAGGCAATCAAGTATTAATCGCGGGGGAACAAGGCTTCATTGCATTATCCGTGGACAATGGACAAACCTTTAAGACACTAGAGTCGCCATATGAAGGCAGTTTTTTCACTGCTGAGTTACTCCCAAATAACGATTTGATTGTTGCAGGCCTTCGAGGCAATGCTTTTGTTTCTCATGACAAGGGTTCTTCTTGGGAAAAAATCAATGATCAGCTACCTGCGTCTATTACCGCCTCGCTGATCAGTAAAACTGGACAGCTGTTTATGTCAACTCAAGCCGGCATGATACTGTCATTAGCAAACGACCAGTTGCTTCCTATTAATCACAAACCACTTCCGCCACTAACTCATCTAATAGAAACCTCTAAAGGTAATCTGCTTGCTCTTAGTATCAAAGGTTCCATTCCAGTGCACATAGGAAACTCAAAATGAAGTATGAAGTCCCTGTTTCCGACACTAAAAAAGCGCCTTTCGACCCAAACTCTGGGCAACTGATTGAGAGAATACTGTTTAATCATAGATTGATTGTGTTGATGATTTTTACCGTTTTGTCGGTCATTCTTGTATGGCAATCGAGCAAACTGACCATTAATGCAAGCTTTGAAAAAACACTTCCGACAGAACAAAGCTATATCAAAAATTACCTTAATTATGAGACAGAACTGACCGGGCTAGGCAACGCGCTTAGAATTGCCGTCGCCAACCCTGGTGGCAGTATTTATGATGCCCACTATCTTCAACTCTTGCGTCAACTAAGCGATGAAGTCTTCCTTATGCCAGGCGTGGATCGTGTCCAAATGAAATCCCTTTGGACACCTTCTACTCGCTGGATCGGTATCACCGAAGAAGGCTTAGAAGGCGGCCCAGTTATTCCAGAAGGGTACGACGGTTCTCCTGAAAGCCTACAACAGCTTAAAGCGAATGTTGCTCGCTCTGGGCAAATAGGCCAACTCATCGCCTCAGACGAAGAATCGACTGTGATTTATATGCCGCTGTTAAATCAAGACGCAACAGGCAAGCCTCTTGATTATGCAAGCTACTCTGAAAAATTAGAGAAGCTACGTGCTAAGTATCAAGAAAAAGGATTAGACATTCACATAACGGGCTTCACAAAAGTGATGGGGGACCTCATTGCGGGAGTGCAAACCGTTATTTGGTTTTTCGTTGTTGCTGTGGTCATCGCAACATTAATGGTCTTTTGGTACACCCGCTGCGTTCGCTCCACTGGCTTAGTGGTGTTTGCTTCTTTATTGGCTGTGGTATGGCAGTTGGGCATATTGCCAACGCTAGGTTATGACCTTAATCCCTATTCCATCCTAGTGCCTTTTTTAGTCTTTGCGATCGGTATGAGCCACGGGGCGCAGAAAATGAATGGCATTATGCAGGATGTAGGGCGAGGTTTTGACAAACTTGTCGCTGCTCGATTTACCTTTAGACGACTGTTTCTAGCGGGTCTTACCGCCTTACTTGCTGATGCGGTAGGTTTTGCAGTGCTATTAGTGATTGATATCAAAGTCATTCAAGAACTGGCCATCGCCGCTTCCATAGGTGTGGCGGTACTGATCTTCACCAATTTAATTCTACTTCCTATCCTGCTTTCCTATGTGGGTGTCAGCACTTCGGCGGCACAACGCAGTGTCGTTAACGATATAACGTCCGATGAAAGCAAAAAAGCGCCCATGTTTTGGCGTCTTTTGGATAAATTTACTCAACGAAAATGGGCCACCGCGGCCTTAACTTGTGGATTTATATTAGCGGCAGGCGGCTATTATCACAGTACTTATTTAAAGATTGGGGATTTGGACCAAGGCGCACCAGAGTTACGTAAAGACAGTCGATACAATCAAGACGTTGCCTTCATGAATAAGCATTATGGCGCTTCAAGTGATG
Source organism: Alteromonas sp. 38 (assembly GCF_902506055.1). NCBI lineage: Bacteria > Pseudomonadati > Pseudomonadota > Gammaproteobacteria > Alteromonadales > Alteromonadaceae > Alteromonas > Alteromonas sp. 38. The sequence goes on along the minus strand of NZ_LR733300.1, from coordinate 1,799,771 downwards.
TATTAGCCATTATGGTCAAAACCCCGGATGGTCAATGTTCTCAGTATCAAACACTGAATAAAATTGATGCGCTAGAATGGCAGTTACGCCAATTACTGGGCGTAGAATCCACCAATTCACTCCCCTTATTGTCCCGCAGAGTGTTAGCTGGATTAAACGAAGGCAACCCAAAATGGTATGAATTTTTAAAAAACCAAAGAATGTTAAATTATATCACTGCTGGTGCGCCCCGAGGGCTGTACAACAACAGTTGTAATTTACTGACTATTTATACCTATCTTGAAGATCACAAGGCTGACACCTTAAGCCGGATTGTGTCCCACGTCGAACAATTCGCTGCGCAGAATAATACTGATGATGTCCAATTTCTATTAGCGGCAGGCAGTGCTGGTATTCAGGCAGCAACCAACATAACGGTTAAAGAAGCTTGGTATAACATGCTCTTCCTTGTTTATGGGGCGGTCATCATTCTCTCCTTTATTACCTTTCGCTCATGGCGCGCCGTCGTGGTGGCGGTGCTTCCGTTAATGCTGACCTCAGTGTTAGCTGAAGCGCTAATGGTTCAACTTGAGATGGGCGTAAAAGTCGCTACCTTGCCAGTTATCGCCCTTGGAGTAGGTATTGGCATCGATTACTCCTTGTATATTTTATCCATTACTCTGGTGGAGTTACGTCGAGGTTCAAGCCTATCAAAGGCGTACTTAAGAGCACTTAATTTCACTGGAAAAGTGGTCATGCTCACAGGCATAACCTTATCGATTGGTGTTATTACTTGGGTACTTAGTCCCATTAAATTCCAAGCCGATATGGGGTTATTGCTGGCCTTCATGTTCTTATGGAACATGTTAGGAGCGCTTATTTTGCTGCCTGCGTTAGCACACTTTTTATTAAAGCCCAGTTATGCCAATGCAAACCAGCAGGAGGTAAGTGAGGCTCGTGATCAAGATGTGACGCCACCTCAAACAACGAAAGCTGAATCGATAGCAGACGCGTCATCAGAAAAGACGCTGTCTGATACAAGCAACCGGCCCCTATCAACATCATTATGAATAAGTTCTCTCCTCTATGTCATGTTGATGACCTAGAGAATGACAGCACAAAAGGTTTTCTAGAAAACGAAAATGGGCAGGATGCCATTTTTATCGTGAAAAAAAACGGTGAGCTTTACGGTTGGAAAAATGCGTGTCCGCATGTGCAGGGAGCGCCGATGGCATGGCGTAAGGATCAGTATCTGAATACTCAGAAAACGCACCTTACCTGCTTTGCTCACGGTGCATTGTTTGACCCTACCACAGGGCTTTGTACTCAAGGTCCCTGTCTTGCTAAGACATTAGAAAAAGTTGAACTCTTCGTCAGTTCTGAAGGCATTGTTTCATTTTTAGACCTAAACAATAAGGAGTCATGATATGTCAGCGGTAAATAAAGTTTTGGTGATCGGTGGTGGTTTCTCGGGAATGGCCGCGGCAATCAGGCTATCTTACAACGGAATCGATGTCGACTTGGTCGAGATTGACCCAGATTGGTGTGAACTGGGTGCTGGTATTACTATTAATGGTGTCTCCATGCGAGCTTTAGAGATCCTCGGTCTTTATGAGGAAGTCGTTAAGCAAGGGTGTGTAACCGATACCATCGGCATGTATTTAAGTAATGGTCAGCTGTTAACCAATCTACCAACGCCAAGCCCAGTCGGTTCGAGCGTAGGCGGTTGTGGTGGTATTTTTAGACCGACCTTGGCACGCATTATGTCCAATGCAACACTTGAAGCAGGCGTTAACGTGCGTTTGGGTTGTACCTATAACAGCATTACTCAGGCAGAAAATGGGGCGGAAGTGACGTTCACTGATGGTACGACAGGACAATATGATCTCGTCATCGGTGCGGACGGTATTCACTCAAAATTACGCCAAGAATTTTTCCCAGAGGTGCCAAATCCTGAATATGTCGGTCAAGGTGTATGGCGTGCCATTATGCCTCGCCCAGAAGAAATTGACCGTGTTCATATGTGGTTGGGTCAACACCTAAAACTGGGGGTTAATCCTGTTTCTGATTCGCTCATGTATATGTTCATCACAGAAGATCGTCCAAACAAAGAACACATTGATAAATCTACCTGGCCAACACTGTTTGCCGAGTTAATGTCGGAATTTTCCGATCCCATTGTTCAAGCCTTGATTCCTCGTGCTTATGATGAACGAGCCAGTATTGACTACCGCCCTCTGATGAATATCTTGGTCAAAATGCCTTGGAACCGTGGTCACCTTGTTTTAATCGGTGATACCGTCGCCGCCACCACTCCTCACCTAGCCTCAGGCGCTGGTATTGGCATTGAAAGTGCCATCGTTTTAGCAGATGAGTTAGCCGGAAATGAGGATCTAGACAGCGCGTTTGTAAGATTCCACGAACGTCGTTGGGAACGCTGCAGAATGGTTGTTGAAAACTCGGCTCGCCTCTGTGACATCGAGATTCATGGTGGTGATAAAGAAGAACATTCCGCCATTATGCGTGAATCTTTAATCGCTCTGTCTCAACCTATTTAATGAACCTTCTTTTTTTAACCTGCTGTACTATAGGAGTGAAGCCGTATGACTCTTCCAACAACTCATCGTGTTATAACGGGTCATGATGAAGAGGGTAATGCCATTATTGTCGAAAATGGCCCAATACCCACTACGATGGATTTCGACGCCATTCCAGGGACAAAATTTCATGAGATATGGAACACTACTGAAACACCAAGCGTCATTAATTTTGATGAGCAAGACCCAACTTTAGGGCCAGTTGTTTTATCGCCGCCAAAGAATGGGACACGTATTCGTTTTGTCGATATCCCGCCAGATACAGAAGAGTTTTTAACTCAGGGTAAAGACAAAATGGAGGGGGTCTTTTCGAGCATTGGTAGTAGTGAATTTTCAACGGTAAAAGAAAATTCACCACACCCCCTAATGCACAGGACAGAATCCATCGATTACGGCATCGTCATAGAAGGAGAGCTGACCCTCATTGTGGACGATGGAGAGGCACAGCTAAAGCCTGGCAGTGTGGTCATACAACGAGGGACAAATCATGCTTGGGCGAATAAATCCAACAAGATGTGCCGAATTGTCTTTATCTTGGTTGATGCTTGTTATGAGGCGGAATTAGACAAGGCTTTAACCGCTAACAATTAGCGAATAATCAAAGTCTAAAAAGCCATTCCGTTGGAATGGCTTTTTTGTTATTAAACAGGATAAGTATTTGCAGTGACATTCCTGAAAATAACGGATTCTCAGGAAAATTGAATAGATGGCGAGCGTCCAAATTGAAACGTCCAACATTGAGAGTAGCAACATAAAACCATCGTTACTCTCACGACAGGACGTTTAATTGGTTACGATTTCGAACGACGAAATAAAATGGTCAGTACGAATAATATCGTTTTGAAATTAAGCAACTTAAGAGCAGCTCTGGCTTCTTCAGGCTTAAGTCGCGCTTTCATTGGCATCGATCCAAATATCTTTCCCGTTATGACCAGATCGTCACCATCTTGCTCCAGCGCTCGGATGGTCATCAGCTCCTTACCTTGACCATCGTATACCATCATCTGTTTTTTCTTGTCGGAACGGCTCATCGCACTTCCTCATTGAATACTTTATCGTAGTCAATACCAAGGTCGTCCATCATTTGAATGGCAGTTGCACGGCCTCCGCCTGTCACGCCACCACCTGGGTGCATAGCGGGGCCCACTAGATACAAGCTTTCTACTTCAGGGACTCGGAAATCGCCAAGGTCAGGGGTCGGTCTATGGCCCATACTTTGATAAAAGGGATTTGCCGCACCATGAATATCGCCATTCAGAAAGCTGTTCGGGCTATAACGTTGATGGTCCATTGGCGAACCAATATGACGCACTATAATATTGTCATCGTCAATGCCGTCATAAAACTTACGATATTGTGCTAAAGCTTCATCAGCAATGGCTTCTTTGCTCTCATCCCACCCTTCTAATCCGCCTTCATGCAGTTTGGCAGGCACTAGATGTACACCGTAAAACACACCGCTGCCCGCCGGCGCTCTGGATGGATCTGTGTGAGTAACATCAAACCCACCAATCAAACGAGATGACGGTACTCCGCGTCGAATTTTATCAAACTCCATGCACATGTCGCGAACCGTATAAAAGTCCATCAGTTCTACCGCATGTGAGTGATACTCTTTGCCGACCTTCAGGGTCGCTTGCTTTTTCAAATTTAGGTGAATCATATTGACCGATATTTCAGTGGTCGTAACACGCTTTGCACGCTTAACAACAGGCTCTGGAACCCCCTCAACGAACTTATCCAAAACGTGCGGATGGATTGCGCCAATCACACCATCTTTCGCCATAAAGGTTTCGCCGTTAGTCAGTTCAAGTCCTGTCGCTTTTCCAGAAGAGACGATGACGCGTGCCACTTCAGCATCACATCGCACTTCCCCGTCATAATGCTCAATACATTTAACTAAGGATTCAGAGAGTTTGCCAGATCCCCCTTTCGGGACACCACCACCATAGGTATGAAGCATGGCGTTAGACAAGAAAGCCGCAATGCCTGTACCTAAATCGTCAGGATTAATCAAGGCTTCAGCGACGGCACGAAGCAAATGCAATTTAACCAGTTCATTTTCAAATGTTTCTTCGATAATGTCGCGAGCGCTACGCTGCATCATATCAAACATAAAACGTCCCTGATCGGATTGATCCATCATGGCGACAAACGCACCTAATGGCGTTGGCGGAATAGCAAGTCCTGTCATCATCATGGGCAAAACTTTCTGCCCCGCTTGAACAAACTGTCGATACACTTCGGCATCACGAGGAGAAACTTTCGCAAACTCTTCACAGGTCCGATCAAGATCTTTCCATGAAACGAGAACAGTGCCATCATCCCACACACTCACGACACTGCGATCCATGTAGTCATAACTCAAACCAAACTTAGACTGCAAACCCAGTTCGTCATTTTGTATTAAAGGGTTCGCTAAAATCATAACGTGCGTTGCGGAATGCTCGTCATTAAAATAACCAGGGGTCATCAACTCTCTTGTTGTGACACCACCACCGTAAAAAGGCTGCCGCTCCAAGACAATTACTTTTTTGCCGGCTTTCGCCATGTAGGCAGCAGCAACCAAACCATTGTGGCCGGCGCCCATTACAACAACGTCATAATGACTCATCTCACTCACTCCTATTATTTTTTTTTATAGATTGGGTTATAGTCTATCCTTTCTGAAAAACACCAATAAGTGCGAAATACACCTTTTTTAGATCAAATCGTACATAAGGAAGGACTATGGACCTCTTAAGCGAAACGTTACTTTCCCTAAAAATAAAAAATATGTTGATCGGAACCTATCACTTAAGCGCCCCTTGGGGGTTTAGCTCACAGGGTTTTGACTACGGCTTCAGCTTTAATGTGATTGAAAACAGTTGCTGGATAACACCAGAGGGAGAAGATCCAATTGAACTTCACGCAGGCGATTCTTTTATCTTTCCCCGTGGTGGGCCTATGTCACTCAGTTCTGATCACCAAGTAGAGATTCATCCTGTGGCTGACGTCTGGAACTCAGATGAGGAACGCTTTATTGGGTTTGAGCAACATCCACCTGGTGCCTATTACGAAACTCATTGGGGAGGCAGTGGTGAAAAAACTCGCTTGCTGAGTTTAGTGTTTGAAATCGAGGAACAAAGCCGAAGTAGTTTATTCAATGCCTTGCCACATTTTTTAGTATTACGTAAACATGAATGCCAAGAGTTTCATTTGATTCGTTCTGCCCTCTACGCCATTGCTCAAGAAAAAACCAATATGCAACCGGGAGAATATGCGATTAGAAACCATATCAGTGAAGCGCTTTTAGTCAGCCAGTTACGCGCCCATGTCGCTCAAACACACTATTCATCGGGATTACTGGCCGCCATTAAAGACCCCTATTTGCAACCGCTATTAATTGCGTTACATAAAACGCCACAAAAAAAGTGGAGTGTGGAATTGATGGCCAAAGAAGCAGGATTGTCGCGGACAGCGTTCGCCAAACGATTTAACAACATACTAGATAACACGCCGATGAATTACTTACATCAACATCGAATGGAGCTGGCCGCAACCAAACTAAAAGAGACTCAAGCTAATGTTGAAACCATTGCTCAGGATTTGGGGTATGCGAATAGTCAGCACTTTAGAAAACACTTTTTACGCACTTATCAACAATCACCAAGTGCATACAGAAACTCATCGTCTTAAGGTGTTTCGTTCTTTTTAGCTGAACCCTTTTGTGCGAGGCGAAATAACGATACATAATCGTATTTACAAGACACTTTGCTCTTTTTTAAAAGTAGTGTTTTGGGTGTTAACTAGGCCCCATGCTAGGCAAGAAGTTTTACAGGAAGATATAATTTTAGGCTTGATTTGCGCACTGTTTGCTTTAGCTATTTCATATTGGCCGATGTTTATCATAACCCCCGCATCAACTGAACCTGCCGCAAGTTCGGTAGGCTTAGTGTTTATTAATGTTCCTTTATTTGGGTATTCTGCCACTCTATTAATCCCATCGTCCTTAGCTTTAGTAAACGCTAATTCTAGGAGGGCAACCTTCTTCTTTGGTAAGTTTGGTACTGTGTATGGGGTATTAATAGCTTTTTTCATTAGCCTATTTACCTTTCGGATTATACTTTTATTACTTTAATAATGCTGTTGGTTATCGAAGTTAATCTCACGAAAAAATAGTAAAAGCCATTTACTCAAATAATGGCTAATAGGGAAAAAACCAATGAGACAGTTTCTTTTTAGTTTGTCTATATCAACCTTGTTAGGTGCTGCTATTTTGTTTTTTTCACCCTATATTACCGGTGAGATTGAACCTTGGGACACAGAGACTTTTTATTACACTGGCGCACTACTATTAGCAGGATTTTTAGTGCTATTAGATAGGCATGTTTCTTATGAAAGCATTTTTATAGGCATTATGCTTGGGCAAGCTATTTATATGTTTACTTTTATGCCTGTAGATTCATTGGTTGGTATTGCTTTGGTTATTATGGCCTTCAAGAGCTTGTTGTCTTGTGTAGGTCTATTGTTAAAGTCAGCAATTATTGACATTCTGTATTTGATTAAAGGGAATACCTAACATCCTGTTATATATGATTTCCCCTTACCTACTCGCTGTTTTAAAGATAAACGTAATCGCCTGTCGAAGTTTGTATTTCCAAGGATTACTAGGCACTTCACACGGCGGACAATTTGCTATTACAAAGCTAAGAAGGTGCCAGTAACTATTGTGTTTCTATACTGGCTCCCTCTATTAGCATCGCCTACCCTGCTGTTTTAGACGATTGTTGTACGGCGTTATTTAGCTGATTAAGCTCTTTTTCAGTAAGGTTTCGCCATTGGCCTGGCTTTAAGTTACCTAGCTCTAGATGCATAATGCGCGTGCGTTTCAACTTGGTAACTTCATAACCGAGGAACTCGCACATGCGACGGATTTGTCGGTTTAAGCCCTGAGTTAGAATTATTGAAAACTGAAACTTACCACGAGCATTTACCTTACACGGTTTAGTTAACGTTCCTAAAATGGGAACGCCTCTTGCCATTTTTTGTACAAAACGCTCACTGATGGGTTGGTTAACCGTAACTTCGTATTCTTTATCATGGGCATTTTCAGCGCGCAGAATTTTATTCACAATATCGCCATCACTGGTCAGAATAATCAGTCCTTCTGATGGCTTATCGAGTCTGCCTACTGGAAAGATTCTCTGTTTGTGCTTGATTGCATCGATGATATTGCCTTTCACATGACGCTCGGTAGTACAGGTAATGCCAATAGGCTTGTTGTATACCAAGTAAATGCGGTCTGATTTATCTTCGGCTACCGCTTTAACAAGCTTTCCATCAACCTTCACTTTATCGCCTTGCGCAACTTTGGTGCCCAGCTCAGGCAGCTTATCGTTAATGGTAACTCGATTTTGCTCAATTAATTTATCAGCTTCACGTCGTGAGCACAGCCCTGTATCACTGATATATTTATTAAGACGTTTTGTTACCTCAGAGCTCATGCTAAAAGTCCTTACCCTTTTTTCTAAACGACAACGTGAGTAAACCGTGCCGGTTGTATTCTCAACTTTATTACCGTTAATTTTACTATAAAAAAAGCGAGCTAAAAGCTCGCTTTTTTAACATTCAGTTAGTATTAATATTCCCACCAACACTCTTGCCACCACTCAAGGAATTCCTCAAAGTCGATATAGCCGTCGTTATTGCTGTCTATTAATTTAAAACCTTCCTGCACATGGCTGGCTTTTGTTTTTGGCGAAATAACGGTTAATAACTCGATAAACTCCGTTAAATCAATTTGACCATTACCATCTTGGTCGAAGAAGGTAAAATCTTTCTTTATTTCTTCAATTTTTTCGTCTGAAAGTTGAGCGGTCACGCGCTTTCCCTTTTTTTAGCAACTACATAGAGGGTGAGTGTAACGCCGTTATTGAGTAGTGTCTATGCCTGATTTTCTCTTGCTTTTAACGCGCGTTCACGTTGCAAACGGGCTTTTTCTTCACGCTTTTGTTCCATGGTGATTCGCGCCTCTGTACCCACGTGTTCTTGCTGTCTCATCTTCGCAAGATTAACTTGTTTTTCACGTTCACGAAAACGAGAAAGTTGATCTTCTGTATGGGTACCAAAACAATGCGGGCAGCTTACGCCAGACTCATACTTCTCACTTTGCATGTCTTCATCTGTAATCGGTAAGCGACAGGCATAACATTGATGATAATCACTTTTTTCAAGGTCGTGATTCACAGCCACACGATTATCAAATACAAAACAATCGCCTTCCCACAATGATTCTTCTTTTGGTACATCTTCTAAATATTGAAGAATACCGCCTTCCAGATGGTATACCTCGTCAAACCCCTGCTCTTTTAAATAGGCCGTAGATTTTTCACAGCGAATACCGCCGGTGCAAAACATGGCAACTTTTTTGTTTTTCTCTGGGCTTAATGTTTTAGCGACATATTCTGGAAACTCGCGAAAAGTCTCCGTTTTTGGATCGATAGCGTGCTTGAAAGTACCGATTTCGATTTCATAGCCGTTACGGGTATCTATCACGGTGACGTCGGGATCGCTAATTAACGCGTTCCAGTCACTAGGTTTCACGTACGTACCTACGGTTTTACGCGGGTCGATACCTTCAACACCCATGGTGACGATTTCTTTTTTAAGCTTGACCTTGGTGCGATAAAAAGGCTGTTCTTCGTGAAGTGACTCTTTACAAGAGATAGGATTAATTCTCTCGTCGGCGTTAAGATATTGGAGTAACCCATCAATACCTTCTCGCGTGCCTGAAACGGTGCCATTAATGCCTTCGCTGGCAAGTAAAAGCGTACCTTTAATGCCATTAGATTCCATGGCAGTTAATAGTGGTTGACGCATGGCCTCAAAGTTTTCAAGCGCAACGAATTTGTACATCGCGCAAACGATATATTTAGACATAGTAATTTACCTTTGCTAGTTGGAACGTAAAACCAGTGCAAAAATGCGGCGCGCACTATATCAAACCAGTTTTAAAATTTCCAGTTAGGCAGCAAGAAAGGATTCAGACTGCTCAATAATGTCACTAAGCATTGTGTTGTCTTCATCAATAGAGGTGGAATAAGTAGCGGCAATGCGCTTTTGAGTGGCTAACGAACAGTTCGTAATAATATCTTGGCTAATTTTCTTTGCGTCATTGGTTTGTGCAAGAGGTACTGGGTGCATTTCATTGTGAAGACGTACTTCGTCAAACTGAAGTGATGTGGGCTCTTGTAGTGCTACTTGATGCGCTATTGTTTGAGACAATCGATTCATGTGCAACCAGTCTGAGTCACTCGCAAAAAGTGGGGTTTTGCGATAGAAATTAAGTGCTTCTAGCCGTTGCGTAATGTCATTAGTGGCTTCGTTTTCGCTAAGACTTTCTATCGATATCGTGTCGGCAAGCGCACTTTGTTGCATTGCCAAATACAAAGCAAAAAGCGTGGCATTACCCGCTGCTTTTGACAGGGTGCCGTTCCATTCCCATGCCATGCTGGGGTCTATGGATTTTAATTGATTTATATCGTTATCAGACACAAAAATAGGAAGATTTAAAATTCATACCTATGGTGTCGGCAAGATAATGTTTTTCTTAAGCTTATTCTTGCTCTAATCGTTATTTTAAACAATCATGTATAGAACCTCTCAAGTAGTTAAAGTGTCATGGTTATCATTGGATGAAAAATGAACTTTTCGAATAAGCAGGTGCTTATTGTTGAAGATCAACGCCCTTTTCTCTTACTGCTACGTGGATTATTGCACTCCATGGGCGCAAGTGACGTTGTCACCAAATCTTCTGCGGAAAAGGCTTTGTCTCTTTGTAAAAAACAAAAATTTGATATTGTTGTTTGCGATCTTCATTTAGGGGTAGACAAAAAAAACGGTTTCGAGCTTATTGAAGAGCTTAGAATAAAGCGTTTAATTAAGCCCACCACCGTATTTATATTAATTAGCGCTGATAGTGCGCGTCCTATAGTACTTGGCTCTATTGAACGACGCCCTGATGATTATCTTATTAAGCCTTTTTCGCAGGTACAACTTAAAACACGTATTACCCGCGCCTGGCAAAAACGACAATTTTTAGGGACAGTCTTGCAAGAGGTGGCCAATGAAAATATCAACAATGCCATCGATTTGTGTGAAGATCTTATTAGTGCGCCATCGCCCTATAAAGGCACGTGTGAGCAGTTGTTAGTTGAACTGTATTTGCGCCTGGAACAAAACGACAAAGCGTTGGACGTCCTTACGCCCTATTTAGAAGGAAAACCAATAATTTGGGCCAAAGTTGCATTGGCAAAAACCTATCTCGCCTTAGGTAATTACGATAAAGCCATTGGTATTGCCGAGGATATCGTTAAACGCAATCGTTTCAATGCAGAAGCACATGATGTATTGGCTAAAGCCAATGATGCAAAGAACCAAGGTGAAACTGCAATTACTGCGATTAAGCAGGCTATAAAGCTTTCGCCCTTTTCACTTCCTAGGCATTTTAGTGCATGTTCAATTGCCCGTAACCATAACGATTACATTTTAGCCTCTACTTCTAGTTTAGCCATTTGGGATCTATCTAAAAGAACCGTGCATCAAAACAGCCTGCATTGGTGTGGTTTTATTCGAAGCTTGCTTGATGTCGCTGAATATACCGACGACAAACGCACACGAAACCGCTATCAACAAGAGGCTTTACTTGCCCTACAACGAGGTAAGTTTGATGAAAATATATTACGTATAGACGAGGATTTTGATGTCAGTATTTTTGGCAGCATCATTAACGCACGTGTTAATGCTATTGATGGGAAAATGCTGGATGCCAAAAAGAACTTGGCGCAATCACAAGCTGCTATAGACGAAAAGTACACCACGCCACCAATCGCATTTATACCCGATAGCCTTAAAGTCATGTACGACCTTGGTGAATTTGAAGATGCACTGCAACTTCAAGACATTATTAAACAGCAGAATTTAGAATTCGATTCCAACAGTAACTTTTTATTACATTCAGAGTCTGCTAAAGCCCAACAAAATCTTACAAACTATCAGCAGTTTAACCGTGAAGGCATTCAGCTTTACCAACAAGGGCAGTATGAAAAAGCAAAAGACTCCTTTGCCCTTGCACAAGGTTTTTCGCCAGTAAATACCGGTGTAGCCCTTAATCTAATGCAATGCTTATTACAGATATTGAGTAAAAACCAAAAGCCAGACCCTGATTTATTCAGAGAATGCCGACGACTTTATAAACTTATTGATGACATGCCACTAAAGGCCCAACACGAAGAAAAATACACCACGCTTCGCAACGACTTAGACACCTTTATGGGGACAACATAATGACAATAACCCAATCAAAAAACATCTGTGCTCTTGCTAGCCTACTTTCAGCTTTAGCACTCAACGGATGCAGCCAAACACCACCTTGTGAAGACATTGTAGAAGTAAATCGCCAATTGCATGTATGCAAAAGTTTGTCGAAAATTATGAATGACAACCGCTACCCGCAGCAAGCTATGTCAGCGAAAAAACGTTATGAAAGTGAATGCGAGAACTTCAGATACTATCGCGATGATTACGACACTATTTGTAAAGGAGACCAACAAGCCATTGGAAAAAATACGAAAGCGGTGGTTAACAAGGAAAGTTTGCCCCCTAAAGATCACTAAGTAGATGGGTCTTTTTTAATACCCAGCTTTATTATGGAAAGCCGTGCCTGCACCTTACAAACACGACTAGGTTTTATTGGCGGTGTGGTTTTGATTTAGCCATGTTACGGTATGGTGTAGCGCTTTGTTCGTAGTATCATCTATTTAATGAGGCGTTATCAAGTAGACGAGAAAAGGATATAAACATGTCGAAACGCGTTGCAGTGCTAACTTCAGGTGGTGATGCACCAGGAATGAATGCTTGTATTCGAGCTATTGTTATAGCCTGTGAGAGACAAGGGTTCACTCTGTTTGGTTATCAGCATGGATATAATGGCTTACTTGAGCAAGAGTACGAAATACTTGCGCCTCAAGCAACGCACAACCTCATACAACAAGGAGGTACCGTGCTGCACAGCGCCCGCTGTGAACCGTTCAAAACCGACGAAGGTGCAAAAACTGCGGCGACTAACCTTACTAAACTAGAGATTGATACCCTAATTGTGATTGGCGGCGACGGGTCTTTTAGAGGCGCTGATCACTTAGCAGATTTTTGGCACGGTCAAATTATTGGTATTCCCGGCACAATAGATAATGATGTTGCTGGCACTGATGCCACCATTGGTTATTACACCGCTATCGATACCGTTGTCTCATCAGTCGATAAAGTGAGAGACACCGCAGACGCTTTTGAACGCATTTTCATTGTAGAAGTGATGGGCAGACACGCCGGCTTTCTTGCATTAAATTCAGCCCTCGCCTCGGCAGCCGACTATGTTATTTTACCAGAAACGTTTAATCAATGTGACTTAGAACTAGACAAAATTACTGAGCAAATTGAGAAGAGAAGACAACGCAAAGGCGCAATTAGTTTTATCATAGTGGTAGCTGAAAATGTCTGGCCTGGTGGACTTAACGATTTGGCCGACAAACTGGTATATAAAACCCAGTCTGAAGTTCGCCCTGTTACGCTAGGCCATGTACAGCGAGGGGGGTCACCGGTAAGTCAAGACAGGTTACTTGCCACTAAGTTAGGCACTTATGCGGTGAGTTTAGTGGGCAGTGACACCAATGGTATTATGGTAGGTGAACTCAATGGTACGCCTAGTGAAATTGCCTTAACGGAAACATGGGAGAAGGATAAACCCTTAAATCCTTCGAGCATGGAAACTATGCTTTCTATCATGAATGAACGATATTAAAAACGTTCATTACATGATAATAGGCAGCAAAAAAGTTACGCATAACCAAATTTAATCTGTTAAATTATTAAGTTAGCTATATTCCTTTACGCACATAAAAATGCCCGATTTCTCGGGCATTTTTAATCAGCTTTTTTTCACTGCCAGCTGAAAGCTAACGCGCTCACGGCTTTTAGCTCTACATTTTCATAGCGGCTTTTACTTTGTCTCTATGACTTCGACTTACTTTTAGTTCGGTGTCATTTTGCAAAATAAGGTGATATTCACCACTAATATGACTTACCAACTTTTTCACGAAACGAATATTGGCGATAGCTGAACGGTGCACTCTAACAAACCATTGAGGGTTAAGCTCTTGCTCAAGCTCCTTCATGGTTTTACGCATAATGTGCATACCATCTAATGCGTGAACACACATATAATCACCCGCGGCATCTATCCACTGTATGTCTTGTACATTCACTCTGGTGACTTCAGAACCATCTTTGATGGCTAAAACATCTGGGTAAGGGTTGGTTTCTACCGGTTCACCATTAGCAAGCTTACGTAAAATTTCTTCACAATCGTCGCCAGTAAGTTCAGCCACTAAATTCACTAAGCGTTTAGACTGCTCATCTTGATGCTGTGTGGCGAAGTATTCTCTCACTTTCACTAAGGCATCTTTAAGGCGTTCGTCATCAGCTGGCTTTAATAAATAATCTAATGCATGTACATCGAATGCTTTAATCGCATAACTGTCATAAGCGGTGACAAACACGACCATTGGAATAGGCTGATTGAGCTCTCGCAGCTTATGAATAACCTGAAAACCATTTAGCCCAGGCATTTGAATATCAAGAAATACTAAATCAGGCCGAAGTTGTGAAATGCTACTTACCGCTTCTAGCCCATTTTGACACTCAGCAAGTACCTGAATGTCGTCATGACGTTCTAGCCTAGCGCGAAGTCCACGGCGGGCGAGTGGTTCATCGTCTACCACTAAGGTTTTAATTACTTGCTTTGTCATGCGCATACATCCTTTACTTCATAGGGAATACGAATTCGAACCCGTACGCCCGACGGCTGATTATCTTCAATAGAAAATGCGAAATTGCGTTGATACAGTGAATGCAATCTCTCTTTAATATTTGCCAGTCCAACACCATTTTCACGGCTTAACTGACCATCTATAATGTCGGCACCGGGCCCATTATCAGCCACATCCATTAGCAAATCGTTTCCAAACGCTCGGGCTGTTATAGCAATTTGACCGCCGTTCTCCATTTTAGAGATGGCGTGCTTAACCGAATTTTCAATAATAGGCTGTAATATCATGCTAGGAACAAGTGCGTTTTCACATTCTTCATCGATATTCCAAACCACTTCTAGTCTGTCATCAAATCGCACTTTTTCAATCTCAAGATATAATCGCAAGGCTTTTATTTCTTGGCCTAAAGGTACTCGCTTAATGGGGTCGTTATCCAAAGAATAGCGTAAAAAGTCGCTCAAGCGAGAGACCATCGCTTCTGCAGTATCGTTTTCTTTTAGTAACACCAAGGTAGAAATAGCGTTTAACGTGTTGAACAAAAAGTGAGGATTGAGCTGATAGCGCAGCATCTTAATATGTGCCTGATGAGCCATGGTGCTGGCTTTAAGCGCATTTTGCTTTTCTTTTTGTAACATCTGGAAGTTTTTAATGCCGAAGTAAACGCCACTCCAACAGCCCACCATGATGAGCGAATTAATAGTATTGGTAAAATACATATACCACGCATCGGGCCGATATCCGTGCTTGTAAATTTCCCAATAGTTTATGTTTTTAACCACAGCCCACAATAACGCTATCAAGTAACAGGACGCTATCACTGTCAACAGCATGTTTAACGGCGACTGTTTTCTTGCCCAGCGATAAACGTATCGCAATGGAATAGTTAGCAACCAGCCAGCGTACGCATTGAGTAATATTATAAATACCCAAATTGGTCGTACATCGTGAAGAAACGAGCCAATATAATAAATGATGGCAAAACCTGCCCAGCCTGCGCTGTGCAAAGTCCAAAATAACCTTTCGTTACTTTCAATAACGCGCTGAAAGCGGCTCACATGTTTACCAGTGGTTGAATTGATTGATAGATTATACGCAAGGTAAGCCCCTTGCGGAGCATCTTGGTCGTACTTCATATGCGACTTGTCGCACGCTTTGCTAAGATTAGTGACTGCAACTAATAACTAATATTCAATCTCTTAAGCCAATGCATCCACCACCATGCAGGACCCACAAGTAAAAATTGAAGATCTTCTAAAAATGAGGGCTTTTTACCTTCAATTTTATGACCTATAAATTGCAGTATCCACATTACAATAAACAGTGATAGACAGAACAGCCAAACACTTACGCCATAGTAGGCAATCAAATTAATACCACCGAAACAAGCTATGGTAAGCAGTGTCATGGCCGCGCCAATTGGCCCAGACAATTTGAAATAATAAAATAGGATTGGAATGGCGATAATATGCGCCCACGTCACATTGAAATCGGCAATGAAATCGGGCACCGGTACGGCCCAAATAAGTCCTAAAGTGACAAAATAGATGCTGGGCACCGCAATGGCATGAATAAGCACATTGGTTTTATTTTGATGGCTTTCGTTATATTGCAGTAATAGCTTTTCAATCGTTCTCATAGCAAATTCCACTTATTGTTATAATAATTGTTTTATTTTTTTGTTGTGAACATCGTATTAACTAATTAGCGTATGGCCTGCTAACAGCGTATTGACGGCATCGTCGTCGCTATCGAATTTCAAGCCATAATAAACAAAGTCTGATTCTAGCTGGTTATTTTTAACAGTGGCATTCAACGTGGCCTCTTTACCATCAGTTGAATAAACTAATGCAATTTTAGTTTCATCAATCATGATTGGCCATTCAGGCTTAAGAGGTAAGGCTATGCGGCAGCCATCGTTAGAAATATCCACTATAATACCGGTCACATGTTCAGACTCAGGAAAAGCTTCACAGGAGACTTTAACCGCAATACCAGGCTGCGCCCGCTTATTGGCACGAAGGCCTATCGATTCGATTCGACGAGGAAAGCTGGTAATCAACAACCCTGAGGGCTTAGCCAGTAATTTGAGTACTTTTACTCTAAACGCTATGACCTGCCCGGCGTCACCTTCCAGTACAAAGCGTACAACAACGTCATTGCCCACCGTCAGTAAGTCTCTAACAACCATCCATTTTGCAGAAGTGGGGATCTGGAATATCATGCAAGTAGCCAGTTCCATTCCTACATAGGCGGTTTTTACCCGCTTGGGCGCCGTTGGCGTCGTAATTTGTAAATCTACCACTGTACCAGGCGGCAACGCACACAAATTATCGACGTCTTCTCGGTTAAGTTGGCTACTTACTGCATTATCTGTCATGTATTTAAGAACGTTCTTATTATACTTAATGTAAATGTAACCAATTTTGTGTCGGCTGACAAAACCTTCTCTATCAGGCATGATGTCGCCATATTCTTAAGATACAAATAATTTCTCTATAAAGGCCACTATGAATAGTCCTTCACTTCACTACCAACTGTCAATTTACTCATGGCAACAACATTTGTTTGATGTAACGCTAACTGTGCCACCTCACGATTCACAAACTTTATCATTAACGTTACCGTCTTGGATCCCAGGTAGCTACATGGTGAGAGACTTTGCCAAAAATATAGTGTCGTTAACAGCTATAAATACTGCCTCGGGCGAACCGATTGCATGCACTAAGTTAGATAAACAAACCTGGCAAGCCGATACCCGTGGTGACGAAGTCACTATTACTTATCGAGTACATGCCAACGACTTGTCAGTACGTTCGGCGTTTATTAACGACGAATATGCGTTTATTAATGGCACCAGTGCATTCCTAAGCGTTGAAGGCTTTGAACAACAACCATGTAAACTACAAATCATTAAACCTGCTGTGGCTAATTGGCGTGCCTATACCAGCATGCCAATGACTGAAGATATGCCTGATAGCTGGGAATATGAAGTTAAAGACTATGCTGAATTTATCGACCACCCTCTTTATATTGGGGTATGTAACTTCCATAGTTTTGAAGTGCAAGGCGTTACCTTCGAGTTGTTATTCTCCGGCAGAAATAACCTAGACATCGAGCGGATCGCAAATGATTTGACCCCAATCTGTAAGCACCATATGCAGTTATTTGGCGACCCGCAACCTATTAAACGTTATTTGTTTATGACCTTGTTGGCAGATACTGGCTTTGGTGGTTTAGAGCACCGTGATTCCACCGCCCTACTCTTTCCTCGTTTCGACCTTCCCATGGTGGGCGAAAGCGATACCAAAACCGACGGTTACATTACGTTTTTAAGTTTGTGCAGCCATGAACTTTTCCATACATGGCATGTTAAGCGAATTAAACCAGAGGTAATGGTTAAACCTGATTTGCAAAAAGAAACTTACACCAATCAACTTTGGATTTATGAAGGCTTTACCAGCTTTTATGACGACGTAACCTTAGCTCGCGCAGGCACTATCGGGCCACAAAAATATTTAGATATTGTGTCACAGAACATAACTCGTCTGCTTCAAAATACGGGTAGGTTTAAACAATCGGTAGCAGAAAGTAGCTTTGATGCATGGACAAAATTTTATAAGCAAGATGCCAGTGCTGCCAACGCTATTGTCAGTTACTACACCAAGGGCGGCATTATTGCTTTTGGGTTAGATTTATTGCTACGTGAAAAATCGAACAATGAAATTACTTTAGATTTGTTATTGCGTCATTTATGGGATCAGTACGGCCGAGACGAAAAAGGTACTCCCGACAATGTTATTGCCACGCTGTGTAAGCAAGATTTTAACATTGATATTTCTGACTATCTAGCCGATGTGGTATACGGTACGCAAGATGTGCCGTTAGAGAATTGGCTATCGAACATTGGCGTTGAATTACTCACCCGTAGCAAAGTATCTGCTGACGATAAAGGTGGAAAAACAAGCGCCGAAGGCATGAAAAGACAATTAGGTGCTAACTGTAAGCCAGCCCCGCTAGGGTTAACGGTTACTCAAGTCTTTGAAGGTTTAGCTGCTGCCGACGCAGGTATCATGGTTAACGATATCATTATTGCCGTAAATGGTTTTGTAGTTAACCAAGCGAAATTACAGCGTATATTAGATGCGACAAATACTGGCCAAGTTAGCCTTTCGCTTATTCGAGATGGCCGATTGATTACAGGCCATCTTGATATAAGAAACGCACGAGAAGATGTGTGCAACCTTTCAATTGTGGATGAGAGCAAATTTTCTGCATGGTTGGGGCTTAACTAACCATTTTTGATTATTCTTTGCTTATGTAGATTTACGCCCTTGTAGATTGGCACCTTTGCAGAATCGCATATACGTTGGGATACTAGTAGATATAAAAAAGGGCTACCGTATGGGTAGCCCTTTTAATTTTTAGGAGATGGCGGGAGCCGTTAGCCTTTTCAGGCGTTCTCGCTCTATTCTGGCGTTCCCGACACTACCGTCTGTGGATCGAGGCGCATTTTGCCCAAGTTGATTCGCCAATCTAGGTGTGGACCCGTTGCTCTACCCGTAGCGCCAATGGTGCCAATCTGCTCGCCTTGCGCAACCGTATCGCCAACTTTCACAGTGATAGAGTCTAAGTGAAGGAAAGTAGAAAAAACACCCATTCCATGATCAAGAATTAACGTGTTACCTGAATAATATAAATCTTCTGCCAAGGTTACTGTGCCTTCAACGGGCGCGGTAACCGGCGCGCCTGTTGGCCCACCTACATCAACGCCAAAGTGTGGCCACTTTGGCACACCATTTAATACACGCTGGCTTCCGTATACACCGGTTATCGGCCCTTTTGCGGGCCACTCAAACCGCGTAAACAATGCGTCGGCATCGGTCACTTTACTTCGTGCAATAGATACATTGATGTTGTCTTGCCTAATTCTTTCAAGCACTGCTTTTGGTGGTGTCACCATCTTAGAATCAAGCCCGTCTATACGTTGAATGTTGTATTCACGTTTAGTAAGAGTAATATCCCGTGCTAATGTGGTGCCATCGGTAAGTTCAACTTTAAGCATGTGAGAAAGGCTTGCATCACGGGGGAAACCAAACACGAATTTGCCTTCGCTATTTAGCGCTAATGTTTCTCCATCAAGGGTAACGTTAGCATCAGGGGCAACTTGCCCTCTTATCAAACTCCCTTGTGTTAGGGTGCCATTTAGCGTAATCCCGTCTTGCTGCGCGTGAATAGCAGTCAAGCTACTACCAATTAAGAGTAAGGCTGACAAGCCAGCGGAACGCGCTGCTATTTTAAGTGAGTTAATTACACTAGATTGGATAGGCTTTACACCCATAACCCAAGAACTCATTACCACTCCTTTTCGTATTTTCATCGCATTTATTTCGTATTTATACCGTTCTTGTATCGTGTGTCAGCCAATAGCCTATACCGATTTTGCTTACCATACTGAAACAAAAAACGAGGTAATTAGTCAGACACCATAGCGCCTTTACCCACACCTTCATAAGCCACTACTTGGCAATGATTGTTGGGAGTACGTTTCTTTTGTTCAACTAACAGATACTGGGCTAAACATTCCACCGTCGAATCTGTGGTAATCACTTCACAATCGGCCTTAGGAATAAGTAACTCAAAGTAGCCTTGTGATGATTCGTAAGCGAATGAGAAGTAGTCGCTAGGTGAAGCGACTGATCCGGTTATTTTGCGGTCTTCGTAGGCTATTTCATCTTCGGTAGTCGCGATGTAGATATCGTCCCAGCGGTTTGCCCAATAAGCTTGTTCTTGTTCGCTAATTTTACCATCAAGGTAAATATCGATGCGTGAACGATGGCCATGCGCTATGCGCTGACAGTTTCCATCATGCTTTTTTAACCCGTGGGTATAATGATAATACGGCGACGCTATCACTTCGGTGCGAAGCTTTAATGTAATATTATCAACGTTTTCTGGTAAGTGGGTGGCAAGCACCTCTTTTAGGTAAACGCTCACCGATTCCATAGTCACCACATCTGAATACAAAAAGGCATAGGCTTCTGCTGGGCAGCGAAGCATGATTTCTCGGCCGTCTTCACAGGTAAAGCGCACTTCAACCTGTTCATTCACGTCATCATGGATAACTGTCGCGCCCGCATATTCTGCAGGCACAAGCAATTTATGATCGACATATTCATCAATCAGTCGTTTCAGGTCTTTCTTAACAATACCAAAATCCTGAACCATACTCTCTTCGTTGAGTTCACCGGTTAGGATTACATCGACAATCCAGCTTTCACCTACCATGCCGCGTTTGGGGCAAAGGTAAGAAAAGTCCATTACTGTCAAATCGTTTACAAATAGTTGCATGACACCCTTGTATCGTGTTCGTTTTCTGTTGTTAGTATACGTTTTTTACGTGTTAAACGCAGTGATTAGTCCATAGAAGATTGGCGATTAAGCTGATCTTTTAAATTGGGTGGTATACCACGAATAGTTAAGGTATCGGTGGCAGGGTCGTAAAATACCCGATCGCCCATCAGTTTGCGCTCAAAGCTTACCGATACGCCGCCGCCCTGCCCCGTAAATTTCGCAAGTTGTTTTAGTGCAGCGGGATCGGGCTGAATTTCTTTTTCAAGCGGTACTTCCATAGACTGGGTAAATGAAGAAAAGTTGCTGCTGGTTTCTTCGTTTGACGGCAGCCTGTTTGCTAACTCCTCTACCGATAAGCTTTCGCCTGCGTCTATTTTTTCTTTGAAATACGTTTTCACTTCTTCACGGTGCTGGTGTTGCTCTTGCGGATCTAACGACTCACTGGCCAAATAGGCATCTACAGAAGAAATCAGCTGCTTATTTTGCTGCTTCACATCAACCAGTTCTTCACAGCCAACAAATTGCATAAAGAAGTCAGACACTTTACGGCCCATACGGCCTTTAATAAAGCTAACATAACGCTGCTGTTCAGGTTGGATATCCCATTGGGTTAAGTCGATGCGAACCGCAAGTTGCATACGCGCCAAATCTAAATGCTCTCGAGAAGACAAATCAAGTGAATTAGTCACTTCAACGTGAGAGCGAGTATTTAACAAAGCAATCATTAAATATTGAGTCGCCAAAAACTCATACTGGCAAAAAATAAGAAACCCTGTTTCTACGGTGCCTGTATCTATTAACGTTTTCACTAATCGCTTAGTAGCTGATAACGAAAAGCTATGAAATGCTTCTTCTACATTTTCGCCGCCAGCTTTTTTCTGCGCTAGGTAGTTTTTCAAACCTTCGGAAAATTCTGCTACGTTATCTGTGTTTTCTTCATTGCTTTGCGAAACAAAGTGACCAACCCCTTTACCGGGTTTGGCATTAAAGCTGTGGTTTATTTGGTGTGCGAGAAGCTCAATTTCTGGCGTTACCGCCAAACAATTATCACGAGGAATAGCTTCTATTTTATCCTCGTTATTAACGACTAAACGGTGTACAACAAAGTGATGAATCAGTGCACTCATAGCGATTAGGGTGTCCTGTTGCTTAAAAAATGTTAGAAAAACTAACGGAATTGCGGGATTTTAGAATGAATGATTGTTATCACTCAAACAACGATTATAATCATTTTACGAGTAAAACCATTCTTTTTATCAAAGAAATCATGAAAAAGAGGCGTAACAGTGCCCCAGAACAGTCGTTATACCAATGCTGAATTTGAAACCTTAATGAATAAAGTCATTCTAACCCTCGAAGAGAACGATGCGGGAAGAGACTTATCGCTAATGGTATTAGGTAATGTAATTACCCATATTTTACAGACTCAGGTTAGTCCTGACAAACGCGAAGCCATGGCAGATCAGTTTGCTAATGTGCTCAAGAAGAGTGTTCAAGGTTAAATAGGCTTTTTTATGATTTTAGCCGAATCTCCTCGCCGCCAGCGAGTGACGAAATTAGTTAATTGGGGCCATTGGTTCGCGCTAGCGAATATCATAATAGCCATTGTTATAGCTTCTATTTTTGTGTTTTCTTCACCTATGCCAGGCACGGGTTTGGGTACACTCTATTTGCTTACCAATTGGTTAGGCCATATTGGCTTTATGACCTTTTTTGGTTTTGTTATTTTTATTCTACCGCTTTGTTATTTGGCAACGAACCCAAGGGCCATTAAAGCCAGTGCATCTATTATAGCTGCGGTTGGACTTGCGCTATTGGCATTTGATGCTTTGTTATTTAACCGCACCGGCTTTCATATCAGTTTTCACGCTGCCGATTTACTTAAAACAGAAGCTCAAACGCAAATAAGTGAATTCTACTGGCAACAGTGGGCTTATTTATTCATGCTTTTTTTAGTGTGGTTGGGTTTCCAGCTTATGCTAGCCAATGCTATTTGGAAAAGAGTCGAGCGTTTTTCACAGCATAAAATCGGTGTGCCGGTAGCTAGCTTTTTCGTGGTCTGTTTTGTCACCAGCCATGCAGTGCATGTTTGGGCCGATGCCGAACTGTATCAACCCATCATCAAGCAAGATAATATGTTCCCGCTGTCGTACCCTGCTACCGCTAAAACAACCATGTCTCGTTATGGGTTGCTCGATTTAGCCGCTTATGAAGAGCGAAAGCAACTGCAATTTAATACCGACATTCACAATATTAGCTACCCTGCAGAGCCTGTTTATTGTTCTATCGATTCCGGTAAAAACATGACAGTGATAGTGCAGATTGATGATGCCCCAATTTCTGGTATCGACACGCTAGGGCTCAATGCGTTAGAAAACTATCATTCTACCGCCAGTAGTTTACAGGGATTAATAACCACCACCTTGTTTGGTGTGCCAGAGATTTATCAAGACTCACTGAGTAGAAAGCGCCCTGTGCTGCTAGCCTTACCGGTAGGCCTAGGAATGCCTGTATCCATTCATTTTGATGAAAGTTTACCTGACGATTTGTTCGAAAGTTATCGCCAGCCTCTTTCAAACAATCATAATGGCTTACACTTAGCGTTTTTACCTGCATCTGCGATTGAGGGATACGTAACGCAAGGTATGCTGCAAACCAATAAGGTGATGATTGCTACCGGCTACGGCAATGAAAGTTCACAAGGCATGCTTTACAGTAACATGTCGCTAAGTGCCGATATTGCCAGCACTGAAGATCTTGCGCCAACGATTATGAACGCCCTTGGATGTGCGGCACCAACAACCTTCTACTCTACCGGTCAAAACTTATTGAACCCAAGCCGTAAGTGGTTAGTAAGTACCTCTGGTGAGCGTATCGTGGTGTTCCATAATGGTAAACGAACTGATGTGTTGAGTAATGGTAGTTACGAAATTACTGAGGTTGCAACGGGCAAGCGCAGCAATGCCCCGCTGAATGTCGATTTATTAAGCCAAGCTATC
This sequence comes from Alteromonas sp. 38, assembly GCF_902506055.1. Lineage (NCBI taxonomy): Bacteria > Pseudomonadati > Pseudomonadota > Gammaproteobacteria > Alteromonadales > Alteromonadaceae > Alteromonas > Alteromonas sp. 38. The sequence continues at coordinate 1,775,981 of NZ_LR733300.1, read as the reverse complement.
AAGCACTTATCTCGGTTTTCTAACCAAAACTAAAACGTAAAAGGCGCCAAATTAGGCGCCTTTTTTGTATCTATTCAATTTCATTTTATTACACATCCAGCGAAAATGCTTTGAGCGAACGGCTTTGTTTTCTCTTCATACTGGCTACCCGTCACTATGGACGCTTCATGCGTTAGCCATTAGCGAGCATGTATCAAAAAGTGGGTTATACGCTATTGGGAACAGGTATATCGTTCAAAGAGGTGACTTGAGTAACATTTTCTAACGCTGCAGTGGTCGGCGGGGCTTTGCGGGAAACATAATAACAGTGAGATAAACTAACGTCTTGCCCTGCTTGTATATCTCGCCAACTATCGCCAACCATGATGCTTAAAGGTAGTGAAATAGAATGGTCTTCTGCAGCCTGTTTTAGCATACCTGGACTAGGTTTTCGGCACGCACACTGTTTTTTGTACGCGCCAATACCATGCTCTGGATGATGAGGGCAAAAATACACAGAAACCTCACCAATACCAGCTCGGTGAAAGTCTTGCTGAACTTCGCTCATCAAAGCATTAAAATCGTCTTCAGAATACAAACCTCGTGCAATACCCGACTGATTAGTCACGATGATAATTTTATAGCCCGCATTCTCAAAGCGCTTTATTAGCGGGAAAATGCCGTCTACATAGTCAAAATCTTCGTACCGTCCCACATAACCATGGTCGACATTAACAATGCCATCACGGTCTAAAAATAAGGCTTTAACAGTGTGTGAACCCATTTTATCTTATCTCTTCAAATACATTCAGACGGTTTCAGCCAAGCTTGAACACGAAAATCAACAGTAACTTGGCTTAGTTTTTCAACAATGTCGGCCAATCTATCCGGTGGTAAACGCCAGTAATACGGCGTCATTTTTATCAACGCGATTTTTTGTTCATTGTTGTCGAAATGCAAAGGATAATTTACTGTTTCATCCATAGATTGTACGAAACCCACCCGTTCTTCTTTTTCTACAGCATGTTTTGCAGGGTTGTCATATACCAGCGACTTTAATTCGAACAAATGCATGGGTGCAGGATCCACGGTAAGCAAGAGCCCACCTGCTTTCAACACCCGTGCATACTCTTCACTGCTTCCGGGGGCAAAAACCTGAATAACTACATCTTGAGTATTCGATTCAATGGGCAAATCAAAGCTACTGGCGACAACAAACTGCTGTGATTTATAAGCCTTAGCCGCTAATTCCACCGCAATTTTCGCGATATCACTACCACTGCCAGTAGTGTGAATATCTTTAGCTTCTAAACCTGTTACTAGGGCGTTTAGGTAACTCCCTTCCCCACACCCTGCATCGTAGATCGCAAGCTCTGGGTTTGTATTCACACTGGTATTTTCACTATTGCGGTTATCGTTATGATATTGCGCCACTATATCGGTCATGCGTTGCTTCAACGGTCCATAACCATTGAGATCGTGGAACTCTCTTCGAGCGCGAACCATACTTTTGTCGTCACCAGGTGACTTCGAGTTTTTAAACTGTACAGGAAGAAGGTTAACGTAGCCGGCTTTCGCTTTGTCAAAACTATGGTTATTGCTGCATTGAATGACCGAGGCACTAATATCGATTGGGCTTCGGCAAAGTGGGCATTGCCACATAAAAAGAGTCCACTGTAAAACTGTCTAATACTGGCGGCGAGTTTACCAAACTTCACCGCCGGTGTCGTGACTGCTTCAGCGTTGCTACTAAGTTGTGAAAGAGCTTAACGCGAAGTTCCCCTCACACTATGAAACATGGCTACAAATCAGCCAATGGGTGAGCTTCATTGGTCCAGGGTGAGTCAAAGAAAGATGCAACCACCTCTTCTGGTACATCTTCTACTTTTTTGTACTTCCATTTTGGCGATAAGTCTTTTTCTATCAGTAGTGCGCGTACGCCTTCCTGAAACTCCCCGTATTGACCACAGCGACAAGACATAATTGCTTCCATACGAAAGCAGTCAGCTAAAGATAATTGTGCACCACGCTTGCACTCTTCAAACACTAAATGCGCGGTTATGGCCGACCCTTTAGCCAATGTAGATTGCGCACGGCTTAACCACTTATCTCCGCTAACATCTGCTGATAATAGGTTATTAACCACATCAGTAACGTTGTCTGGTTCACACCACTTCTCAATAATCGCTCGGTGAGATTCTACATTTGCAGGAAGCTGACTTTCTGGTGTGTTAAGGCCGTTTAAAATGGCGGTGACTTGCCCATTGAGTGGGGTTGATTCGTCATTGAGTTTCCACGAGTAATTCTGAAGCGCGTCAAACATAGCGGGTTGTTGGTCGGACGCTACCAACACGTCAGCTAATTCTACGTAACACGCGTCTGCTCCATTCATTTGAACACCGGTAAGCCCCAAGAAAAGACCAGTGTTTCCTGGTAAGCGTGGCAGAAAATAGCTGCCTCCTACGTCAGGGTACAATCCAATGGTAATTTCGGGCATTGCTAGGCGGGACGTTTCGGTAACCACACGGTGACTCGCACCACAGATTAACCCCATTCCACCGCCCATGACGATTCCAGAACCCCACACAATAATGGGTTTGGCGTAATGATGAATGTTATAATCTAGGGTATACTCTGTACGGAAAAAAGAGGCAAGAAAATCAGGGATTTCGCCATTTGATTCCAGCATTGCGTTGTACATGGATACAATATCACCACCGGCACAAAATGCTTTTTCTCCTGCGGCTTTTAACACTACGCAGACAAGATCGTTTCTATTTTCCCACGCTTGTAATGCGTTTAATAACAAACTCGCCATTTCTAAATCAAGCGCATTTAGGGCTTTGGGCTTATTCAGTGTAAGCACGCCAATAATATGTCCTGAGTGCGTTGCGATTTCTTCAACAACCACCACTGATTCTGTATGTTCCACTTTGTACTCCTTGTTGCATCACCGATTTTTGCCACCGCGCCTTATATCACAGAACGCTGGTTTCATCGCTTAGCAAGCGCCTACCAATGATGACTCGCATGATTTCGTTTGTGCCTTCCAATATTTGATGTACCCGCACATCTCTTACGTGGCGTTCTAACGGATACTCTTTGATATAGCCGTATCCACCATGTAACTGTAACGCGTCGTTACACACCTTAAAACCCACATCTGTCGCAAATCTTTTCGCCATTGCGCAATAAGTACTGCTATCGGCATGTTTGCTATCAAGCTTACTGGCTGCCATTCTCACCATTTGACGGGCAGCGACCAATTCAGTTGCCATGTCAGCTAGTTTGAATTGCAACGCTTGGAAAGTAGCAATGGGTTTTCCAAACTGCTCACGCTCAGTGAGATACTGTCTGGCGACATTAAGCGCTTGTTGCGCAGTTCCTATTGAGCATGTTGCTATATTAATTCGCCCACCGTCTAACCCTTGCATGGCCATTTTAAAGCCTTGCCCTTCATCACCTAAACGACACGACGCATCAATTTTTACGTTGTCGAAAGTGATCATTCTGGTTGGCTGTGCATTCCAGCCCATTTTCTCTTCCGCTTTACCGTAAATAATACCTTCGGCATCAGCGGGAACGGCAAAGGCGCTTATACCTTTTGCCCCGTCTCCCCCCGTACGAGCCATTACCACAAGTACATCGGTACTTCCTGCACCAGAAATAAACACTTTTGCGCCGCTAAGCACATAGCCATTTCCTACTGGCGTAGCTTTGGTTTTTAATGACGCAGCGTCTGAGCCAGCACCAGGTTCGGTTAAGCAGTAAGAAGCAAGTTTCTCCCCCGACACAAGTACCTCACACCATTGCTTTTTAACGGCTTCTTGGCCCCAAGTCGCAATCATCCACGTGGCCATGTTGTGAATTGTCAGCATGGCGGTAGTGGTGGTGCAACCCATGGAAAGCTGCTCAAAAATGATTGAAGCATCAAGGCGTGACAAGCCCAGCCCGCCTTCTGATTCAGGGGTATATAACCCACAAAAACCGAGTTCCCCCGCCTTTTTAAGTGCCTCAACGGGAAAGTGATGGTCTCGGTCCCATTGTGCAGCATTCGGTGCAAACTCCTGCATCGCGAACTGGCGAGCAGTTTCTTCAAAGGCGAGTTGATCATCTGAAAGGTCGAAATTCATGTTACTTGCCCTTCTGGGTAATAAAATTGGTAATTATTCACGGTTGATTTAAGTAAAATTCAACCATTGAGTATTTAGTCGTAATAACAGTATCTAACAACTTACCTTCACGTAAACGTAAACATCAAAAATAATTAAAGTTAATGTAAAATATTTGTGACAAATATGCAGGAATTTTACCCTGCTTTCTAACTTCACTAACGCAAAAATAATAAATAAAGACATACAGTTAGAAAGTTAAACTTACGGCTAATGCACTTTACGCCCAGCGCTGATAAGCTATGTTTATTAAAACACTACTAAACTGACATCTCTTGGATTATCGGATTGCTATCGTTGAAGATAACGCAACTGCGCGCACTACGTTGCGAGGTCATCTACTACCCATTGCAAAATTAAACGTTAGCAGTTTTGGATCAGGTGTTGAGCTTAAATCGGTGCTACGTAAGCAGCATTTCGAACTCATTATTATGGACTACCACCTAGGTCAAGGAAGAACTGGGGTTGAGTGGATACAGGGCCTTAAAGAGTCGGGATTTATTCGTCCTGGAACAGGCCTCATTTTTCTTACCTCAGATCGTTCGCCCCAAACCATTGGCCGTATAATGGATTTGCAACCTGATGCGCTAATTATAAAACCTTACACCATTGCGTCATTGTCCCGACAAATTAAGCACTATTTAAGCTATCGCCAATATATTGAGCCCGTGTTACGAGAAGTGGATAATAAACAGCGACCTTCTGCCATTACATTATTGCGTAAGAAATTGCGGGAGGGCGTTCCTCTCAGGCTTGTTTCAGATGTGGGTAAACTTTACGCCAAGCTCTTATTTGAAAACGAAGATATTTTGCCTGCAATGCGTGTGTATGAAGATGTACTCACTCGCTCAGATAAAGTGCTTTGGGCTCAATGGGGCAAAATTAAGTGCCAGTATGCGGCGGGTCTTTGGCCCGACTGCCAAGACGAACTCAGTGGCATGGTAACGTCAAGTCTAGCGCGTGACAGCGCATTTGAATGGCTGGCTTCTTTATCTTTTGAGCAAAAATCTTACGAACAAGTAGAAACCTATTTAGGTCAGATAAAATTCAGTGAACTTAGCTTACCTGCTACTAGGTTAAAAACTATCGCGTATCAAAAACAGGACAAAGTGGTAGAAGCCATTGACCTGTTACAAAAAAAGCGCGCTATGCATCGCAGTGCCAAAGACAGGTTTAACGATTTCACTTTCGAATTAGCGGAATTTTATTTACTACTTGCAGAAGAAGCGCCTAGTACGAATAGAGAAGAAAGCTTAAGCCAAGCTCGTAAGTTAGTTGGCTTGGCAGGTCGCAGTCAGAGTGATCGCCAACTATTACAAAAAAGAGATTATCTACTGGCCTTTTCAGCCATTTTAGACGGCGAAGATCATAAAGCTACTCACTTACTAGAAAGTGACTACATGGATGATTACCTTCGTACCGAGCCTTCAATGCTGGTTATTGCCGCTAAAGTACATCATGGCTTAGGCGAAGAAGGAAAAGCGAGCCAATTGCTTGCCCTTGCAAAGCAGAAGAATTCTGAGCTGCAGATCATATCGGAGCAGGTTGCTAACGACGACCTTATTTTTAGTGGTGGGGAGCGTCTGAGCCTTAATCATGACCAAGCAGTCATGCTAAATGAAACCGGTACCCAGCTGTTTATGGATAAACACTACTTACCCGCTATGAAGCATTTCTATGATGCATTGAATTTATCGCCAGAAACGGCAGCATTCGGGCTTAATTTACTGCAGTGTATGATTGAATCAGACACCGCCGTTTATCGTAAATACGGAATTCCTAAACTACTTCGCATTATTGCTGATATGGCACTTTCAGATAGTAATCATCATAGGCTCACCCAATTAAACCTAACGGCCCAAGCTAATGCAGAAAAGCTTATGGCCCCTGCTATCAACGAAGACAACAAGCACCATTAGACGTTAGGTATAAACTGACCGAGTGTGCTCATACTAATGGTATGTTATTTCAACCGCATTAGTAGGCTGGATGTATCCCAGCGATGGCCACCCATTTTTTGAACGTCACCATAATATTGGTCGACCAGGGCCGTTAGCGCTAATGTCGAGCCATTTCGACGCGCCTCATCAAGGGCAATAGATAAATCTTTTCGCATCCAATCAACCGCAAAACCATAGTCATAATGGTTTTCGAGCATAGTAGCCGCACGATTTTCCATTTGCCAAGATTGCGCAGCCCCCTTACTGATAACATCGATGACTGCATTACAGTCTAACCCTGCTTTTTGACCAAAATGAAGCGCCTCTGCTAGCCCTTGAACAATGCCGGCAATGCAAATTTGATTCATCATTTTTGCTAACTGACCACTTCCACTTTCACCTAACAATTGACTGTGTTTAGCATAGGCAGAAAATACAGCTTCAGCACGGTCATAAGCCTTTTGTTCCCCCCCCACCATGACTGTGAGTAAACCATTTTCAGCACCGGCCTGGCCACCTGACACTGGCGCATCTAAAAATGCGATGGACTGCTTTTGACATAGCGAAAACATTTCACGCGCTACTTCTGCCGACGCGGTAGTGTGATCTATCAGCAATGTACCCGGCCCCATCGTACCTAGGGCTTGGCTTGCAACGTCTTTAACATCATTGTCGTTACCTACGCACATCAACACTATATCAGCATCTTTTGCGGCTTCTGCTGGGGTTAGGGCAAGGGTGCCTTGACACTCTTTTACCCACTTTTCGGATTTCGCTTTTGTACGATTATACACAGTAACATTGAAGCCTGATTTTGCCAGATGCCCCGCCATGGGATAGCCCATCACACCGAGCCCTAGAAAACTGACGTTAATCGAAGCGTTATCGATAAGTGAACCTGCAGTTGAAGACGTTGTAAATGTATTATTTGGCATAGTGTAACTCTCTTCATAACTGATTATACTGAAGCGAAGTGTAACAAACTTTCTGATTACTAAAACACATCAATAACTAAAATAAAGAGAAGCGCTATGAGCATATACAGTCACCAAGTGATTAAAAATAACGGCGAAGCTATTGCCATGTCAGACTTCAAAGGCAAAGTGTTACTTATCGTTAATACCGCCAGTAAATGTGGTTTTACTAATCAATATGAAGGTTTAGAAAAACTCTATAAAGCATATAGTCCGAAGGGCTTCGAAATATTGGCATTTCCTTGCGATCAATTTGGTCACCAGGAACCGGGCTCAGATGATGATATTGCTCAATTTTGTAATATGAACTTTGGTGTTTCTTTTCCATTATTAAAAAAAACTGACGTTAATGGAACGCAAACCCATCCTCTTTACGTTGAATTAAAATCACAAGCACCTGGTTTACTTGGCTCTAAACGCATAAAGTGGAATTTCACTAAGTTTCTTGTCGATGCTAACGGAAACGTGGTTAAGCGTTACGCCCCAACCACGAAGCCGAGTGAAATAAGTAATGATATTGATGGACTATTGAAAGCCTAAATTTTTATCGTTTTTTGGATAGGGAGTGCAGTGTAATGAAAGTCGCGTTTTTTAGTGCCAAACCTTATGAAGAAATTGTTTTTAAGGCAGCAGCCACAAGCTTAGAAAAGGCCATGAGCCTAGAAGGGACTGAACGAGAAGACGGCCTTCCCCCTACTTTCTCCCCTATTTCTTTTACTTATTTCCCTCATCAACTCACCGCTGAGACTGCCTTGCTGTGTCAAGGCTACGATGGTGTCTGTGTTTTCGTCAATGATGAACTTAATGCGAAAACTTTATATATCTTGCATGAGGCTGGTATTAAACATATTGCGTTACGCTGTGCTGGCTTTAACAATGTCGACATCGCCACCGCAAATGAATTGAGCATCAGTGTGTCGAGAGTGCCCGCCTACAGCCCTGAAACGGTGGCAGAGCACACGCTAGCACTCATTCTTACGTTAAATCGCAAAACACACAAAGCCTATAACAGAGTAAAAGAAGGCAACTTTGAATTGGGCGGTTTACTGGGTTTTACTCTACACAATAAAACAGTAGGTGTGATAGGTACAGGACGCATTGGCCAAGCGGTTATTCGGATTTTAAAAGGTTTTGGTTGCAATATCTTATGCTACGATCCCTACCCCAATAAGCAACTCAAACAAGAAGGCGTAGTTTATACGTCACTAGAATCGCTTTTTAGCCAAAGCCACATTGTTACCCTTCACTGCCCACTTACCGAGCAAAGCTATCACCTTATCAATGAAGCGAGTATTGCCCTAATGCCCAAAGGCGCCATGCTTATAAACACATCACGGGGAGGATTAATTGATGATAAGTCGGTAATCAATGCGCTAAAAAATGGGCATTTGGGTTATGTAGGTTTGGATGTGTATGAGCGAGAGTCAGAGCTATTTTTTAGCGACCATTCTCAAGACATTATTCAAGATGACGTGTTTCAGCGTTTACTAACGTTTCCCAATGTATTGGTAACCGGGCATCAAGGCTTTTTCACCAAAGAAGCTTTGAGTGAGATTGCCGCCATAACCCTAGATAACTTGTGTTTTATCGCCGGTGACACACGACGAAACGTTCAAGACAATATGGTTAAGCACATAAGTTAACGGGCTTAAGGTAATGAGAATAGCTTAAAGGAAATAGTAGGAAAGTAGCCATTTCGCTACTTTTCCAAGACAAGATGAAAATACTTACCTAGCCACATAAACGGCTCTGTTTGGTTGTAGGTTCGTTCTAAGCTTAACAACCCTTCAAACTGGGTGGTTTGATGTTCTGGGTTCTTCAAGTAATCATGAAAACATCGTATGCCGGTTTTCGCTTTTACCTTAAAACCAATAGACTCACAAAAATCGCTGGCTTGTTTAGCCGGTAACGGATTTTTAGGGTTAAGGCGAACTTGGTTCCTGACTTTCATACCTTGCGCAATGTAATCAAAATTACCATAAATAGCGTTGGTCATTAAGTTTGCATCACGGTTAAAAAAGCTCAGGCTTAATATTGCTCCTTCACGCATGTTGTCATATAAAAACTGAATAGCTTGGTAGGGCTCATTCAACCATTCCAAAACAGCGTGGCAAACTACAAGGTCATAGTGTTCCATATTTTGAATATCTAACAAATATTGATGTTGAATATTCACGTTTGGAAACGTTTTTAAATTGTCTTTGGCATGAACCAATACATCTTCTGACCCATCAGTTAGGAACACACTATGCCCAAACGATGCCAAGTGAGCGGCCATCACACCTGTGCCGCCGCCCACTTCTAGCACCTTTTTAGGCAGTGCACTTTCTGTTACTTCAACGAAAGGGGCTAAGGCTTCACAAAGCATAATTTGCCTAAGTTTGCCTTTTGTAGTGCCATAGATGTTATCGGCAAACTTTGCGGCTATACCGTCAAAAATATGATCTAATTTTTGTGTCATGCTGGATTTGGAATATCGATAAAAGATACGTCGAGGTTAAACTCGATTTGAATGTGCTCGCCTAATGCCTTCACGCCGTAGCGTTCAGTGGCATGATGACCCGCCGCAAAAAAGCTAATGCCCATTTCACGCGCCGTATGAATAGTTTGTTCAGACACTTCACCGGTAATAAACGCATCTACCCCTGCCGCAACAGCTTGCTCGATAAAGCCTTGACCGCCGCCTGTACACCAGGCAACGGTTTTAATAGCTTTAGTATCATCACCTTCCGCTAATACAGCTCGTCCTAACTTATCAGCTAAAAGCTGCTGTAGGTCATGCTGAGACATTGGGCTTTCGAATTCCCCTTCCATAACCACACCCGTAGGTTTTACGCCGCTTAGGGCTTGCACCTTGTCAATATTAAGCAGTGCCGCAAGCTGTCGGTTATTCCCAAACTCGGGGTGAACATCTAACGGTAGATGGTATGCGTATAAATTGATATCGTGTGCAAGTAACGCCTTAATGCGCTTTTTCTTCATGCCGGTAATTGCTTGCGACTCGCCTTTCCAAAAATAGCCATGATGCACCACGATGGCATCGGCATTTTCTGCAATGGCGGCATCAATCAAGGCTTGTGAGGACGTTACCCCTGTTACTACACGTTGAATTTCTGGCTTGCCTTCAACTTGCAGACCATTAGGGCAATAGTCGCTAATCTCATGGGCTCTAAGTGTGCCATCTAGATAGCGTTTAAGTTCAAGGTTACTTACTGACACAAACACTCCGGTTAACTGTTATAAAATCAGTTCAACAATCATGTTAAACCTATAGAATTGTTAAGCATTATACTAATTTTGAACGGCTACTGCCGTCCTTTCTTATTACACATGCCAGCTACCACTCACCGTTCTTATTTAAAATATCCGTAATGGACTTTGCAATTTCCCAGCGCGGTGTATCACTTGAGTTACTCAGTATAATTATTGCGTTTTTACTGTCTGGATATGTAAGCACTAGCGATTTGTACCCACGAATACTACCTGGATGCCTAGCGACTTTCCCATATTCATTCTCATAAACCTGCCAACCTAGTGCCATGTATATTTCACCCCACGTGGTTTTTACTTGTGGCACTAACATCGCATCGAAGGAATGATTATCTAAAATGACAGGATTGTTGTTAAGCGTGAGCGTAAGCCATTGGCTTAAATCGTATACGTTAGCAATGAGGCCTTCACTGGGGTTAAAAGCTAAGTCATAGGGTCGCTGCTCAAGCTTGTCTATTAACTTTCCCCTGTAGGTTGGATGCGTTTCAGCTAAATTTTCATCTGAGCCATCATAAAAATGACTTTTTCTGATTTTTGCTGGCTTAAAAATATTGTCATAGATGAAAGCGTCATAGCGCTGACCACTAACTGAGAGAATGATCTCACCCAACAGATTATAATTAGTGTCACTATACACAAAGCTGTGACTTTCAGACTCTTCGGGGACAGCGCCTCCCATCAATTCTAAATAACGCTTCAGCGATCTACCTTGTTTAGCACTCGCAGGCCTAATAACGTCCGTTAAGCCTGAAGAATGGGTGAGTAATTGCTTTATAGTGATTTGAGACTTTTCAAGCTGTGGTATGTATAAACCCACTTCGTCATCGAGGCTTAATTTTCTTCGCTCTACTAATTTCATTATGGCTTGCGCAGTGAAAAGTTTAGAAATTGACGCAGCCCTGAATAGCGTTTTATCCGTTGTGGGCTTGGTTAACTTCTCATCTAGGTAGCCGAAACCTTCAATATAACTGACTTTGCCGGCAGTAATGATAGCTACTGCCATTGCGGGAATAGTAAACTCACCTCGAACTTCATCCAAGTACTGAGTCAGTTCCTTATGACCGCCTTGTTCGGCGGAAATAGCATTTACTGAAAAAATGAATAGTGTTGAAATAGTAAATTTACGGCATATATACCCAAACGCGTATTCAGTATTCACAAAGGGTTTCCCTACTCATAGCCAAAATTAAAAATAACTTCGGCTATGCCGTTTTAAAATGAAAGTAGCGGTTGATTCACGATGAAGGTAAAGGACGTAGTTACCAGAATTTTAATACGTTTGCTGCCAGATAACCTACACCTATACCAAAGCACATCATAGAAATTGTTCTAATGAACTTCAAAACCTTTGAAGCATCGTATATTTGTTTACCTTTGAGTAATGAATCAATTATATGATCCTGCCCCGTAATCGACAAAATAATGGAAGCCACGAAAAAACCGAGGGATACATAAAGATCTTTATCTGCTTCTATGGCTTTCAATTGAACAAGAACGACGATTGCACCAATAGCAGCGGAAGATAACCACGCATATTGTTTTAGTAATTCAAAATGTAATTCTGTGGTAAGGGTCTCATTTTTGATTTTATTCTGTTGGGCTGAATCTAGTTCCGGTTTTTCTTCTAATTCCAATGAATCCATTATAAACATCCAATTTTAATGTAGATCTACACTCATTGATGAGGCTAATAATACTTTTGCAATTTTCTTACAGGAGATGAACCAACAGCGTCTCATTAGTTGAGTTCAATTTACCGACTTTGTCTAGCAGGTTCAAACGTATCATATCTTGGCAGCGCAGCATCTAAGTTGTCCCAGTTTGCTTTTGACGTAACAAAGTTGTGAGAGATGGGTCTTTCTGAAATATCTGAATCTACAATACCAAGCCGAATTCTCAGTTTTTCAGGATTAGCTGCATTTGAACTATAAATGGGCGATGCACAGGTAGAGCAAAAATGTCTATTTTTACCTGGTTTAAATTCGTAAGTAGCAAGTTTCTTCTGTGGGTCTATTAGGCGGAATTCGTTAGCATTGATAAAGCCATTGGTGGCATAGGCAGTACCACTATTCTTTCTACAAAGTGAGCAATGACAATGAATGATGTCATCTATCGAGCCTAAAATCTCGACGCTTATTTCGCCGCACAGACAGGTTCCGTAATACATATATACTTCCTTTTACTTAATCCCCATCTAGAATGCATGTTATCCAACCTCGGTAACTTGACACTCTGACCCCATTTTTTAGTTATTTTGTGTGATGCTACCAGCAACACCTTGTGCTACAAACGGTACTAGGTGACTGATCACCTCTTCAATATTCACATGCTTGTGAAAATCTGACTCAGCGATTTCTGTCAACGCTCGACTTGAAGCCATTGAGAAGACAAAACTACCCATTGCAAAGTGCAAGCGCCAGAAAAGCGCTTCTTCAGGTAGGTCGGGTAAGCACTGTTGAATAGCGTCAACCAAGGCTCTAATTGTTTCGCCATAATCGTTCATAATGAAACGGCGCAAATGACCTTGGGTTTCGTTATACCCTCGACCCAATAGCTGAACAAAAATGGCTGTGCCCGACGGTCTTAGCACATTGAGTTTCAACATAGGAGGAATAAGTGCATACAATAAGGTAGCAACACCTTCGCTACCGGAAGATACTTTATTGTTGGCAAGGCAGGTATTCACTTCAGGCATCAAAACATCGAAATACCTTTTTAGCACTGCCTGAATAAGGTTCTTCTTACTACCAAAGTGATAATTGACTGACGCTAGATTAACCTCGGCTCGAGTCGTAATCTCGCGCATCGATGTCTGCGTGAACCCTTGCTCTGAAAAGAGCAGTTCAGCAGCATCTAAAATATCAGCTTTAGTTTGCTTCGCCATTTTTTATTTTTCTTTAACCTAAGTCTCATCACGCCCGTTCCTTCATGTAAAAACGACTCGGAACGGGGCAAAAAGGTTACACATAACCACAAGAGAATGCTGTAACCTATTATTTTATATTAATTATTATTAAAACCAGTGCCTTGCTTTGTTCCAAGTCTGCATGACTACCCGTTCTGCAACAGCTGCAACCGACAGCCCTAGTTTTTCTGCCACATTCTTTTTCAACGAGTACTTAACCTTAAATATTTCGCGCTCTGGGAAGTGCGATAAAATGTAATCGTCTGAGGTTGAAAGCGCATCTACCAAACCTAGTTCTTTTGCTTTAACACCAGGCCAATATTCACCCGTTGCCACTTTCTCAATGTTCATTTCAGGGCGCTGACTATGAACGAAGTCTTTAAACAACGTGTGAATTTCTTCAATTTCTTCTTTAAATTTTGCACGCCCTTCGTCATTATTTTCGCCAAACACGGTAAGCGTTCGCTTGTATTCACCTGCCGTATGTTGCTCAAATTCCACATCGTTCTTCTTCAATAATTTATTGAAGTTTGGCAATTGCGCTAACACACCAATTGAACCAATGTACGCAAATTGAGACGCTAACAATTTATCTGCCACACAAGCCATCATGTAACCGCCACTTGCCGCTACTTTGTCTACCGCGATGGTTAATGTAAGGCCTTTTTCTTTGATGCGTTGTAACTGGGAAGCCGCTAATCCGTAACCATGTACCACGCCACCGCCACTTTCTAAGCGAACAAGTACTTCATCTTTTTTGTTGGCTACACATAAAATAGCGGTAATCTCTTCACGTAAGTGCTCAACCTCATTAGCATCCATAGAGCCTTTAAAATCAATCACAAATAACCGAGATTTTTCTTCTTCATCGCTAGCTTTTTTACTTTTGCTTTTGGCCTTATCTTCTTTCTTCTGCTTTTTAGCTAGTTGCTTCAATGCTGCTTTGTCGAGCAACACTTGCTTCGCATAATGGGTAATGTCCTTTAGTTGCTCTGACAGTGAGATTATTTCTAACTGACCTTTACCTTGTTTCTGCTTACTTGCAACGCCAACGATGGTCGATACCACGATAATAAACGCGATAACCAAGGTAACGGCCTTAGCCACAAATAAACCGTATTCGTACAAAAACTCCAAACCTATCTCCTAGTACAAAATAAAAGGGTCTGTTATAAGACCCTTCATAACGACCTTATTGTCCGAATTAGAACTAACATTAAGGCGACTTTATATAATGGCGCCTATAATAGCAGTCTAATTTTCCTCTGACGATAGGGTTAATGTACTGATTGTATTTGCAGATATTTCTTCGTCGGTAAAATACAAATCACGTAACGTGGGTTGAGACGAATAAAGTTCAGTTTGATCAGTTGAATGTTCACTGCCATAAGCCCTAGATTGAGAGTATGAAAGAAGTCCCCTTCCTTTTGGCCCGTCTTCAGTAAAGTTAATGACCATCATCCAACTGCTACCATAATTTATATGATAGCCCTCTGCTTCTGCGCTCATAATGGTATTGCTGTTAAGCGGTGCATAGGTATGTCTTGGCAGTAAAGTTCCATTGTTGTTAGGCACAATACTAAAGACATTAAAACCACCTTCGATGTTATGTGCACCAGCCCATGGAAGTTTTACACCCGATGCCGTGCCATTTGGCAGGCTTCGCTCTACAAATTGTACTTCACCTAAGGTTGCATCAAGCGCTACACCGGCTTGGTTAACAACCTGAACTGCTGCAGCAAATTGATTAATTGTGGTGTCATTCTGCAATAAACCACTTGGCGTGGTAACAGGGTTATCAACAGAAAACGGTGTTTCCCACTGGGGATCCCTGTCAAATTGAAACGCAAACTCTCTAAATACGTGCGCCCCAACACTGTCTTTGTTCATGGTGCCATCCCACGAGGCCAATGCTGCACAGCCAGCGGAGATATCCACGTCTTCACCATTTACCGTAACAGGATCACTACCTTGGGCTGTACAAGCTTGAAGTAAGCTAGGCAACACCATATCGGCCAACATGCTTCGGTTGTTAAGTAGCAAGGTTTCCACTTCGTCAGGCGTAAATGTGTTGTCACTACCTGCTTCAGATTCTATAAATTGCTGAGCTAAGCGTGATCGCAGACTTTGTTGATTTTCCACATTGCCATAAAGTGGCGAAACTCCCGTGATAGGTGACGATAAATTTGTTAACCAAAAGCTGTTGTTTGAGTTTTGAACTGAATCTGTTCCCTCATATTTTGGTGCTTCCTCGTAAGGTACAGGTCCATCGAAATCAAACGCAGAGGCAAAACCGGGTAGAACAGTAAAACCCGCTGCTATTTTAGTTTGTACTAAAACAGGATTAGTGGTTAATTCTGAAATGGCGGTTTCAGTTAAGTTAGGGACGGTAGAATCGTCAATATAAAATACCTGACCGTCCGCTGAAGCAGACATGGTATTGTTAAAAATAACACCATCATAGTCTTTGAAGGCTTGTTTGAACTCCTCCATAGAGCCCGCCATATTCATCGCTAGCCAGTGATCAACAACATCCAAATTCGGCAAATTTGCATCTTTAATGGCAAACGCATTAGTGTCCGTCCACTCAAAATTACCCGGCACTTCAATCATAGGCCCGTAATTTGTGTAATAGGCTGTTTTGTTGAGCATGATGGTTTGGCCTGGTGCCACCGCTACCTCAATCTGCATTGGCTTCTCGTAAATGGTCCGTTTACTACCATCAACCCTATGAGTAAGGCCCGTATCATCATCTTCATCTAACGTTAATTGATAAACGACAAAGTGCTCAGCTGTAGAAAAGGTGTGTGTCCACGCAACGTTTTCGTTGAAGCCTATATTCACCGCACCTGGTAACCCCGTCAAAGAGCCACCTATTACGTTTAAATAACCTGGTATTTGCGTATGGAACTGCCAAAAACGTAAATTCCCTGTGTGAGGAAAATGGGGGTTCCCTAAAACCATTCCCATACCGTTAGTGGTTTTGTCGCTCCCTAGTCCCCAGCCATTTGACCCCATGTCTTGTGGATTTTTTTCCGGCAGTACTACGGTAGGGTTAATGTTAAACGGCACAGCGTTTACTTGCGTATTGGCCGCCATGGCAGTAGGTGATGCCGCTGCCTTTTGTGAAACGGTGCTCGTGCTTGCCGCAGGTGTAGGTAAGTAACTTTCCCCTTCAGGCGCAGCTAAAAACATTGGGCCTAAAAAGTTAGCAGCACCTGGTAATAACGCAACACCCAGTGAGTACGTTAATAAATCAGTACTGTCGATATCATTTACCCAAGGCTGCCCAGCACACGACTGATCTTGGTCAGCCACAGGCGTGTCCGCTAAGTAACGATTGTAACCTGCAGTATAACCTTGAAACATGGCTCTTGAGTTTGCTGACATGCGCGCCAAATTCTCTTCAGCCAATGCACGAATACCCAATGTTAAAAAGCCGAAATCATTAATAAGGTGCTCTGAATCACCACTGCCCGGTTGGTTGTCAGGACCGAAGTATTTCGAGCGCTCAGAATTATATTTAATAATTTGATCTGCCAAAATACATAAATTATCTTTAGCAAACGCATAACCCACCCCGTAGGCCATACTTTCTAGATTATCCGCTTTAACGTGAGGCACACCGTAAGTTGTCCACGTTATGTCAGCCGTTAATACACCATCTGTATCAAAAGCGGGTACCGGTGCTGGTGTAGGTTCAACGGGAGTTGGCTCAGGAGTGGTTGGCGTTTGCACGTTATCAAAATTATTATCGTTCCCTCCACAACCTATTAGTGTGGCAGCAATAGAGGCTGCGAGAAGTGTACGATATGGCAATATACGTTTCTTTGGTATGTTCACAAACTGTCCCTTATTGTTGTAATACTCGAAATCAAGATCCTGTATCCTTCTTTCTTCAACAGATCCGACCAATTAACACTACATTAACAATAAGAAACATTCAAACAACATTTTGATTTTTAGCTTAAATAAGCAAAAAAAAAGACCGACATAAGTCGGCCTTTTCATGTTTATGACTCAACTAGTTACATATCACTAATTTGATACAACAGTCTCATCAGTAATGGGTAAAACCGTAGCGTCAGAAGAGATATAACCTGCTACTTCTCGTTGCATTTCAGCCGTAACTGCCGTGCTCGCTGCTGGGCTTAAACTTGATGCATGCGCACCACTGTTAAATAAAACCAAGCCGCTTAATGCATCGGTACCCGATTGGGTAGTCGTCACCTGATTTAAACCAATGGTATTGGCAAGCGCTAACTGACCAGACAATGGCAAAGATGTACTTACTGGTATGACTTGGTCTGGTAAGTTTTCTTCCCCGCCGTCACCTACCACTGTCATCATGTGTACTGGTGTAGTTTCACCAAGCGTAGTGGCATAGTTAGTTGGGTCACCAGCGTCCATAACCGTTTGTGCAGCAAATGCGAATTCAGCAAATACCGCATTAACTTCTGCAGCTTGTTCATCGCTTAAGGCATCCATAAATGCGCTTACCGCACCCACTAACTGTGCTTCTGAAACATCAGTTGTGCCATAAAGCTGAGTTAACAAGGCAACAAAATCTTCAGACGACTGAGATAACAGCAATCCTTTGATAAGCGGACCAAAGGTAGCAGACTCAAGTAAGAACTGAGCTGCACCGCCTCCAGGAGACTCTAACGAGGCTTGTTTAACAGCATACATGCCGTCTAACGCGCCTAATGTCTCTCCCATGCTGGTGTTAGCCACTGCGGCAAAGTTACCGCCCGTAATAGCGCCTAATGATACACCCATGATAGATACACGAGACATATCAAATGACACGTTTTGGGTTGCAGTAGCATCAACTACCGCGTTCAAACCTAAACGTAGGCCCAATAAATCAGACACGCTTTGACGCAGGTTATCACGCGCAGTTGGCAAGCTTGCCAAGTTCATGTAATGAGTAGCGCTTACGGTTGTAGCATTGATGTCATCAGTGCCGTCGCCGTCTAAATCATAACCACGAGTACCGTGAAGTGGTTGGTCGATAGCCACTGAAGCAATACCTGCCAACGACAAAGTCCCCGTAATGGCTAGCATATCTTCTTTCTTACTCGTAATACCATGCGCTAAAATCACTACAGGCCAACCCGCTTCTGGCATACTGACAGAGAAGCCAAGTGCACCAGCAATCGCTGGGTCTGGAATTGTCACCTGCACATCTAACGTCTCTTCACCCATGTTTCCGCCAGTCATCTGAGGGAATGGGTTAAACTTAGTGATATTACGGGCGTTATCTAGCATTTCGCCATTAACACGTAAATCAGATAAGCCTAAACTTGAACACGTTTCGAAGTTTGGACCAGGTGTGGCACTAGCGAGTACTTCATCAGAAGCCGTTGCTAACACAATACCGCTGTCGCAGGCTGCTTGCCAAAATTCATTAACTGGCGCTGTTGGGTTTTCTGCGCTTGGAACACCTAGGAAATAAGGAAGCGACACGCTACCCTCATAGCGTTGTGCTGCACAAAACGGACCCGCTTCGGCAAGTATGCCAGTAGACACAGCCACAGCGAAATCGTTAACCGCACCCCATTGGGCAGATAACTGACCAGACACGGTACCCGCTAACCCAGCACACGTTTCAAGTGCACTGAAGTCAGTGGCTTCAATAACAGGTACTAAGGCTGCTGCCTCTGCTGGTAAGTTATCTATTCCGACTGAAACCGCACCAGCGACTACTTCTTCTGTGACTAAATTTAGCGCTTCCATCGCTGTAGGTGCGCTGTCAACGTCTCCTACTACAATAACAGGAAGTGCTTCACCCGCGGTTGGGTCTCCAGCAGCAGCGCGTGCTGCAAACTCACCTACCATTACTTTTTTGATGGTATCGAGTGAATTCGCAATTGATTGCGTGGTGAATGCAGAAACATAGGTGATATCTTCACGCTCATAACCTGCACCAATCACTGGGTTTACCAGTGAGTTCACAATGCCTTGAAGCAATAATTGATCATCACTTGATAATGGCAGTGTATTGATATCTTGTCGTGTTGAATCCCACGATGTAGAGCCTTGTACAGACTTACCAGACGAATCTTTCAACGCGGTGGTCATTACCAACATGTGACCTTGAGCCGGCTTCAGTGGCTTTAATGGCACAAAGGTAATTGTTGATTCATCAGCAAGAGAAAGCACATAATCTTCGCCGTAAACCAACTGATCGCCAAGCTTACAACCCGCAGAAGGCGTCGTGATTTGCGCGCAATCTGGATCGTTTAAATCCAACCCTAGGGTTGCTTCAAACATCAACACGCCAGCCGCCAAGGTAGACGCGTCAAGTGAAACACCTGCCGGCGTCTCTACCGATATAGCAAATGGATGCTGTGTTGACCATCCGTCTAGTACATTAAGTGCGTTTTGTGGGTCAGCAAAGTTAGTTGGATCGTCTACCGGAATGTTAAGGGTATAATCGAAAAAGCCGTCATCCCCTGGTAGCATTAGAAGATCATTAGGTATATTTAAATCGCCACTAGCGGGATCAAACACGATACGTGAAAATGGTGTTTGGACCTCTGTCTCGGCCTGAATATCGGACAGGGTATCATCGGAGCCGCCACAGCCTGTTAGACCCAGCGCAAGGGCCACACTGGAACTTAATATGAGTTTTCTCATTCTTACTCCCTACAAGCATTGTTGTTATTCTGTGTATCTAAAACTCGCATTGCTTGTAAGCTGGCACCTTTAACGCCTTGTTCTTACTGCAAACTCACCGAGCTTCAAACATGTTAGACCAGTTGTATCTCCCTCAATCTTATTAACTTTGTTGCAACTTTGCAAAGTTTTGTTAACGCTAAACGTTATTTTTTTTTACGTTTGGTGTTTTTATACTTCGAAAGTTTTACTTATTGCGTAGTGTGAGTATCATCTGCACCTATATAATTTGAACCTATTGCGCAGATAACTATATGCGAATTTATTAAGGATACTGATGAACGATTATCAAGCCCCTGCCGATTTATTAAAGGGTAAAGTCATTCTTATCACAGGTGCTGGCGATGGCATCGGTGCTCAAGCAGCGCGGACTTACGCAAAACATGGTGCCACCTGTATTTTATTAGGCAGAACCGTCTCTAAGCTAGAAGCCGTTTACGACGAAATCGTAAATGCTGGAAGTGCTGAACCTGCAATAGTACCGCTAGATATAAAAGGCGCAACACCGTCACACTATCAACAAATGACGCAAACCATTATAGACCAATTCGGTAAGTTAGATGGTGTGTTACACAACGCTTCTGTGCTTGGGCATTTAAGTTCTTTTAAAGATATTGAGCAACAAGAATGGCTTGATGTGATGCAAACCAACGTAAATGGTACGGTTTTCTTAACGCAGGCGCTAATCCCTGCCCTAGAAAAAGCTGACAATGCATCGGTTATTTTTACTACCTCTAGCGTTGGGCGAAAAGGTCGCGCGTTTTGGGGGACTTATGCGGTATCGAAGTTCGCTACAGAAGGTGTCATGCAGACGTTATCTAACGAGTATCAAAATAAGTCGCTACGCTTTAACTGTATTAACCCAGGTGGCACACGCACCAATATGCGCGCGCAGGCTTTTCCTGCTGAAAACCCTGATACATTGAAAACACCTGCTGACATCATGCCTATGTATCTTTACCTCATGGGTAACGACAGTATTGATGTGAATGGTCAATCTCTTGATTGCCAACCTAAGCGCTAAAAGTGACTACCAACACATAGCCATAGAAAAAGCCGCGTAAACGCGGCTTTATAATAGTGATACTTTATGTTTTCTTGATGGCGTGGCTTAGTCGCCTATTTTAGCCCACGTATCACGTAACCCTACCGTGCGGTTAAATACAGGCTTATCGTCTGTACTGTCTGCATCTAAACAAAAATAACCAGTACGCTCAAACTGCCATGCACCTGCTTCAGGCGCACGACTGGCAAGCCCAGCTTCAGCCCAGCCAGTCAGAACCGTTAATGACTCTGGGTTTATCACATCAGTAAAGTTCTCTTCAGCGGCGGGGTTAGGCACGTTGAACAAACGATCGTACAACCTAAACTCAGCTTGCTGCGCTGTTCCTGCGTCAACCCAATGGATAACGCCTTTAACCTTGCGGCCATCAGCCGGGTCTTTACCTAGCGTGTCAGCATCATAGGTACAGTAAACCGTGGTTACGTTACCTTCTGCGTCTTTTTCAACACGGTTAGCTTTAACCACATACGCATTACGTAAGCGCACTTCTTTATCTAGCACTAAACGCTTGAACTTTTTGTTTGCTGACTCGCGAAAATCTTCTGCTTCAATCCAAATTTCACGACCGAAACTAATTTCGCGTGTGCCCATAGCCTCATCACTAGGATGATTTGGCGCTATTAAAATTTCACTGTCGTTTTCTGGGTAATTTTCAATCACTAATTTAATAGGATCGAGAACTGCCATCGCACGAGGTGCGTTCACGTTTAAGTCTTCACGAACACACGCTTCTAGCATGGACATTTCTACCATGTTGTCCATTTTAGTCACGCCAATACGCTTGCAAAATTCACGTACTGAACCCGCGGTATAACCACGACGACGTAAGCCTGCCACAGTCGGCATGCGAGGGTCGTCCCACCCACTCACGTGATTTTCTTCAACCAGCTGAATTAATCGACGTTTGCTCAATACGGTGTATTCAAGGTTAAGACGTGAAAACTCATACTGACGTGGTGTGCTGTCAATAGTAATATTTTCAATCACCCAATCATACAAACGGCGGTTGTCTTGGAACTCCAAAGTACACAAGGAATGGGTAATACCTTCAATCGCATCCGAAATACAGTGCGTAAAGTCGTACATGGGGTACACACACCATTTGTCACCCGTTTGATGATGGTGGGCGTGTTTAACACGGTAAATTACCGGGTCACGCATGCACATAAAAGGTGAAGCCATATCTATTTTGGCGCGAAGGCTACACTCACCCTCTTTATATTCGCCCGCTGTCATCTTAGCGAATTCACGCTGATTGGTTTCAACGTCGGTATCACGGAATGGGCTGTTCTTACCTGGCGCAGTCAATGTGCCACGTAGTTCGCGCATAACGTCTTGAGTAGAAAAGTCGACATAAGCTAGGCCTTTGTCGATTAATTCATTCGCAAAACCATGAAGCTGATCGAAATAATTTGAAGAGTAACGCTCTTCACCATCCCACTCAAAACCCAACCATTTAACGTCTTCTTTGATAGAGTTAACGAAAGTAATGTCTTCTTTTGCTGGATTTGTGTCGTCGAAGCGCAGATTACAAGAACCTGAGTAATCTTGAGCAACACCAAAATTTAGGCAAATAGACTTTGCATGACCAATATGCAAAAAGCCATTTGGCTCCGGCGGGAACCGAGTTTTAATACTCTCGTGCACACCATTGGCAAGGTCTTTGTCGATGATCTGACGGATAAAGTTGGTCGGACGGTGCTCAGTCTCGGCCATTCGCGTGTTCCCCTTAGCGTTTGAATTAACGTTTAAAAATAATCTTAACGTTTAAAATTAATTAATATTGTGGATTAGTATAACACTGACCTAAAACTGACAACCACGTTTTATTACACCTAGCCTTACAAGTGATTAGTTTTAACGCGATGAAACGTTTTTTTACTGTTTCTTGTATTAAAAAAAGGCGTGTGACTAGCAAATAAAGCGTGGTTAGAGGAAAGTATGGTATCTTTCTTCTTGTCGACAACTCGGTCGTAGCAGACAAACATGGTGCCCATGAAAGAAAAAGCAACCTCTTTTGATATTGCACATTTGGCAGGCGTTTCTCAATCAACAGTATCAAGAGCACTGAATAACAGCCCCTTGGTAAATCAAGAAACCCGTGATCGGGTTCAGCGCATTGCTCGCGAACTTAATTATAAAGTTGATAAGAATGCCAGTAATCTACGCAAGCAAAAAAGTAGCACCATTGCACTTTTGTTGTTTGAAGATCCCACCTCAGATGATTCAATGATTAACCCTTTCTTCCTCGCCATGTTAGGAAGTATTACCCGTGCCTGTGCGGCTGCGGGTTACGACTTGCTGGTGTCGTTCCAAAACTTGGAAGATGACTGGCATGCAGAATATGAAGACTCAAATAAAGCAGATGGCATAATTTTATTGGGTTACGGTGATTACACCGATTATCGCAGTAAAGTGGCACAACTTGAGTCACAAGGCACACATTTCGTTCGTTGGGGCGCACCCGATGCCGCTCATCCAGGTGTGAGTGTTGGCTGTGATAATTTTCAAGGTGGTTACAGCATTACCGAACACTTAATCGCCCTGGGTAGAACTCGGTTTGCGTTTATCGGCGATTCAGGCAATGAAGCCCCTGAGTTTATGGCTCGTTTTCAAGGTTATACAGAGGCGCTAACAAGCCATAATTTATACGAAAGTTCGTTGCAAAGTGATGCGGTTTCTACCGAAGAAGCTGGCTTTGATGCTATTCAAGGTATGTTGAACGATGCTAAAACTAACGAAGCAGACTTACCTGACGCTATTGTTTGCGCATCTGATCTTATTGCTATGGGCGTTTTGAGAGCGTTAAGGCAAACAGCGCTTAAAGTGCCTGACGATATTGCAGTGGTAGGTTACGATAATATTGCTGTATCGGCCTTCACGACCCCTGCGTTAACTACCGTTCAGCAAAACACAAAGCTAGCCGGTGAATTATTGGTCAGTACGTTAATTAAAGCTATTTCAAATGAAAAGGTGGAAGATTTTCTCATGCCAGCGGAAGTCATAATTAGGCATTCATGTGGGGCAAAAACCTAGGCAACCTACGAGCCTTGGCTGCCTAATTTAATAAGCCTGGCTAACTCGCTAGGCTAACTATCTTAGGTTAGCTATCTTGAGCTGCTTAGTTATAGAATATGCCCCGCTAAAACATGATTTACAAATAATGAAAAGGCGCTTGTTGTTATTAGTATTAAACGAGCAACAAGCGCTTTTTTATTGCGAGGTAAAATTTACTGCGCCGACATTTCCTTAATAAGCGCCGCTTCTAGGGCATCTGAATCTAACGCCCCTTCCCTAACCCATACTTGAACGCCGTTGGCGGGCACTGAGGTTGTTAACGCGTCACCGGTAACCAATTCACGTGTTTCGCCAGACAACTGCTCAGTCCATGTGCCAGCTTGCATATATTCATCAACACTGAAATCGGCAGGTTTATCGGCCTTATTGAGCAGTACCAATGCGGTTTGTTGTGCACTATCACTTTGTAAAACACGGTAAAATGTGGCTTCATGCCCGGCTAATTCAAGATTGAACTGCAAACCTCGTTGAAGTGCTGGTGTGTTTTTACGCACATTTGCAATTTTAGCCAATTCGGTGGCAATAGGATGAGACTTTGCGTTGTCTATATTATCTTGGCCAAAGTAATTGCGGTTACCTTGGTGTTCAGACGTACCACGCATAAAGCCAATTTCTGACCCTTGATACACCACAGGAATACCACGAACCGTAAACAACCAGTTATGGGCATTAATAAAACCATTGTCGGTAGCGTTAATACGCGCCATGTCATGGTTGTCATAAAAGGTAGTTAAATCATAAGGGTTATTATAAGGCCCATGGGTTAAATACAAGGTGTCGGCTAAGGTAGCGAAGTCACTTTCAAGTGGCTTTTCGAACACCTTTACCATGGCTTCTTGCATCGGGAAGTCGAGCACACTTACCGCTCCATTTTTTGGAAGTGTGTGCTGCGCAATAAAGTTCGCATCATATTGGAAGCTTTCGCCGAACATAAAGAAGTCGGGATGCTCTGCCCTCACCCGGTCAGACATTTCTCGCCAAAAGTCATGAGGTACGTGTCGAATGGTGTCGATACGAAACGCATCCGCGCCTTGTGAAATCCAGTAAAGGTAACTATTGATAAGATAATCTCTTACCTTGGGGTTTTGATCATCAAGGTTAGAGAGTTTTACCAAATCTGGGTAATCATGAAAAAATTCATGCAAGGGATTATTTTTGGGGTCTAAGTCTTCAGGGGCTAGATTCTGGTGATCAGCAACTAATTCGCCTTCTGCATTATAAATTTCACCGTATCCAGGTTGGTCAGAGGGCATGGTAAAGCTTGGCGTACCGTGGTTTGCCACAATATCAAATACCGATTTTAAACCAAAGTTTTCACGCATTTGTGTGGTGTATTGCTTCACACTTAAGTCGCTACTTATCAAATGCTCATCAGCTTTATAAAAATTAGTCGCCCAATAACCGTGGTAGCCCGTTTTGCCGCCGTCTTTAAAAGCGCCGCCATAGGTGATTTGTTCATCTCCACTAAATGATTGGTTTGGATTTTCTAGCACGGGTGTCATCCATACCGCCGTAAAACCCATATCACGAATATAGTCGCCATTGTTTAGCACCCCTTTGAGGTCGCCGCCCATATAGCCGACATAGGCTTTTTCACCGTCAGAACTTTCCATAGGTAGCTGCCAAGTCGGAAACTCCCCGCCTTGTTCTTCATGGTTATTACTGGGGTCGCCATCAACGAATCTGTCAGTCATTACAAAATAAATTGCTTCGCTGGCAAACGGTGTGGTGGTGCCTAAAACTGTGACTTGTGTATTAGCTTTATTAGTAGAAGCTGCTGAAGCTGACATGGCAGATTTAGCTTCTGCCTTGAGCTGTGGCGAATCCGTAGAAATAGACGCAGACGAATTAGCACAACCTGTTATCGTGCCTACTCCCAAAGCAAGTGTAACGGCAACGGTAAGGTTTTTTACTTTATGAATCATTATGCTAGTTCCTTATCAGCGACTTCAGCTTCTACTACGTCGTGTTCTTTTACGAAAAATACAGCGATGGCCCCCAATAACATGGACGCTCCGGCGACAACAATAATGTATTTAGCTTCGTTATCGAACACACTACTTAAAATCCAGCCTGCGGTTAAGCCAGACACTATCTGTGGTGCGGCTACCGTGAAGTTAAATATGCCCATATAAACGCCGGTTTTGTTGGCCGGTAACGCGCCCGCTAGCATGGCATAAGGCATCGCTAAAATAGCGGCCCATGCAATCCCTACCCCAATCATTGGGATAAGAAGCTTCACTGCCCCAAGGGGCACGGTAACTTCAGTAATCAATAAGTTTACATTCACCATGGTGAGGTCTTGGAAGAACAGAAAACTAACGTAGCTTAAGCCACCTAAAATTAACGCCCCAGCGTAAATAGTTTTTCTGCCAAACTTGTCGGCGAGTCGAGCGAGAAATACTGAGAAGACGGCTGCGAATACCGAATAAGCAGCAAACAATATACCCACCCAGTCACCGGCTGCGCCTTTAGCGGCTACAATAGCGTCGGGTACTTGAGCAACTGAGGCAATGTGCGCTGGATCCCACCATATTTTGTCCACTCCCCAAATGTGCTGGGTAATTGCAGGTGTGGTGTATACCCACATAATAAATAGCGCAAACCATGAGAAAAATTGCACTACGGCAAGTTGCTTCATGGTTTTAGGCATATGAATAACCAAGGAAAAAAATGCTTTCATACGCTCGATAAATGGTGCTTTTGGCGTAATTTCTGGCTTAACGTCATTTTCAGTGCTTAGGCCTTTGTATCTATTGTACTCTTCGGGCGAGTATTCCTTGGTGCGAAAAACAGTCCAGATAACCGTACCAAGCAATACCGTAGCCCCAATATAGAAAGCCCAAATAACAGACGGTGCGACTTCTCCCA
Source organism: Alteromonas sp. 38 (assembly GCF_902506055.1). Lineage (NCBI taxonomy): Bacteria > Pseudomonadati > Pseudomonadota > Gammaproteobacteria > Alteromonadales > Alteromonadaceae > Alteromonas > Alteromonas sp. 38. Next base: position 1,749,048 of record NZ_LR733300.1, on the reverse strand, counting down.
TTTGCGCAGTATTTTCAAGGCCAACCACGTTAGTTAACACAAAGGGCAAAATTGAACCTATTACTGCACCAATATTGATTAGCAACGATTGTATGGAATAACCAATGTTACGCTGCGACGGTGGCACCATATCCGACACTAAAGAGCGGAAAGGCTGAAAGCACACATTAAACGATGCATCCATTAGCGCGACCATCAGCGCCCCCATTAGCATCGGCGCTAGAAAGGCCACAAATAAAGGCGCATTAGGTAATAAAATCATACCTAGTACTGCAGCTACAGCACCTGCAAGAATAAAAGGTCGTCTTCGACCTAAACGGTTCCAGGTTCTGTCAGACGCTGAGCCAACAATAGGTTGTACAATTAACCCCATAATTGGCGCTACTAGCCAGAAAAGTGATAATGAATGTAGGTCTGCCCCTAGGTCGGAAAGGATTCGGCTCACATTGGCATTTTGCAGCGCAAAGCCAAATTGTACGCCAAGAAAGCCAAAACTGACGTTCCATATTTGCCAGAAAGAAAGGCGTGGTTGAGTTGCTTGCATATTTTGCTCTATTTATTGTTTTACTTAGATAATTCGCATTAATGCGCAATAAAAACGGTTGCGGACATAGCCGGTAAAGATATGGTATCAGTGGTTTTGTATGACTTACCATCGCTTACACGCGTTAACGTTTTGTGTGAAGACAGCATTTCGTCATAGGTAGTCATCGGTAAATCCACAGTCTCTTTATTTAAGATAACCATAATTTTGTCACCTTGCGTTTCATTTGGCGTTAGTGCGCTAATCTTACTATTTTTCTTGCCCTCGGGTGTTGAAATAGGTTCACGGAAAAACGTATAAACACCATCAGTTGGGGCGTAATGTTTAAGAGAGCCTTCAAATTGTAAAGGGTGTGTTTTTCGCAGTTGAAGAAGTTGTTTGATCCGTTGCTGAGCCCAACGTTCATCGGTAGTTAATCCTTTGCCAGTAAATGCATTTTTCTTACTATCAGAAGGCCAACCGCCTGGAAAGTCAGAACGAATAATGCCGTGGTCCTCACTGCCCTCGTTTTGCATGAGTATTTCGGTGCCGTAAAACACCTGAGGTATCCCACGAGTCGTAAGCAGTAACGACATCGCCATATTCCACTTTTCTACATCATGACCAAGTTGTGTATAAATTCGACTCATGTCATGGTTGTCAGGAAATATAACCAAGTTGTTCGGATCGCCGTAAAGAAAATCAGTGGCGAGTGTCTCATATATACTGATAAACCCCGAATTCCAACTTTCTTCGTTAGTCAGCGCCTTAATGACTGCTGCTTGTAGTGGAAAATCCATGACGGAAGGCAACGCGCTATCGTAGTCATCATGTCTCTTACTCCCTGCTTGCCAATAAGCTGTTATAGCAGGGTTAACTGACCATTCTTCTCCTACTATATTGAGCTTCGGGTACTCACTGATTAGACGGTTCGTCCAATCGCTTAAAAAAGCTTTATCGGGGTACGAATACGTATCTACTCGAATCCCACTTAAATTAGCACTTTCAACCCACCAAATGGCATTTTGGATAAGATAGTTTGCAAGATGAGGATTGCGTTGATTTAAATCTGGCATGGTAGGTACAAACCAACCATCGCTAAACCCTTTGATATCACTTTTTATCGCATGAGGGTCGTGAAGTGACTCACGTTTATGCGTAGTACCAATAAACTTACTATCATTGTTTATCCAGTCACTTGAAGGGGTATCTTCCATCCATTTGTGATTGCTACCTATATGGTTGAGAACCATATCCATGATAACACCAATACCCCGTTTATTTGCTGCGTGACTTAACATCAAGAAGTCTTCGTTAGTACCATAGCGAGGGTCAATTTGGTAATAGTCTGTAGTCGAATAACCATGATAGCTATATGTATCCATAGCGTTTTCAAGAAGCGGCATGGACCACAGTTGGGTAAAACCTAACGCTTCTATGTAATCAAGATGCTGAATAATACCTTCAATGTCACCGCCATGCCGACCGCCTTTTAACGAGCGATCCGCCTTGTCGATAAATCCCTCAATATCGTCGTTGTCTTTGTCGCCATTAACAAACCTGTCTGGAGCAATCAAGTAGATAGCATCTCGCGGACCAAAACCTTTTCGTAACGCAGAACCATCCCTTCTCTTTTGCAACGAATAACTAATGTCGCGTGTAGAGCCATCAGTATCGACAAATCGGAGTTTGACATCTCCAGCTTTTGCTTTTGAAGTATCTAATGTAACGAACAAGTAGTTCGCGCTTTCAAGTGCATGCTTTTCTCGAAGCACAACGTCGCTATTAACAATTGTAACCGTATCATCAGCTATATCGTCGCCATAGATCATCAGTTCAACATTACTATCATGCATACCTACCCACCAGTTAGGTGGGTAAACGTCTAAACTACTTTCTTGTGATGAATAACAGTTAAATACGGGAAGTATTAATGCAGATGTAAAAAGTGCCATTAGAACACTTTTTCGCTTTGGAATGCCTATTGGACGAACGGCCTTATTTACGCGGTTTAAATTGAACACATCAACCCCATGTTAAAATTACGTTAAGTGAAAGACAGAATTCAGATACTAACCTGCGCTTTGATTTGAACCAATGTTATGCATACGTATTCACGAATCGACAAGTAAAAATCCATGCGAATTAACATAAATAGAAGGTTTTGATTCTGCAATCGAAGCAAAATTCACACAAGTAGTTAAAATTCGAATACTCTTGTTTCTAATCCGTTTAATGAAAGTGTCGCTGTGTAATTCGAACCACTGAGATTAAATGTTATTCCTTTATGAGAAAGTAAAGGCTCAAGAGTGAGTTCAGTGGTATTTTTTTGTAGTGTAGAAATAGGAATGGTTAACGTTATAGTGCCAGAAGATTCTGTACTAAAGTTAGCAATAACAACTATACCATGCTCATTTTTTTTTCTCACAAAAGCAAATTGCGTTTCCGTGTATGCTGTGCTGTCTGCGGCGAGATTCAATGCATGTAGGCTTTCATATTTTCCGGTTACAGCAGGATTAGTAGCTACAATACCCATAGTCTCTTTATAGAAATTGTGTAATGCTTTTTCTTCGCTTGAAGACTGGCCTGCGTCAAACTTGCCACCATTCATAAACCGCTGATGTGCGGGCACACCAATATAGTCAAAAATTGAAGTACGACTAGGGTCGCCAAACCCCGCTTCTTCACTACCGTCCTCACCTAAATCCTGACCAAAATACAATAGGGTTGGTGAAGCACTTATCAGTGCGCTAACGGCAAGCGCAGGTTTACCTTTTTCTGCACTTCCAGCAAATTCTGGACTAGCGATACGTTGTTCGTCGTGGTTCTCGAGAAAGTGCAGCATATGAGTCGCAATATCGCTAACTTCATCGTGCACACTAACCAACTCACTTACCTTACCCTCTCCTTTCATTATCGTTTTCAAGGTGTCATAAAAGCCCACTTTATCGTAGAGATAATCCATCTTTCCTAGCTGAATGTAGTCTCTGTATCTATCGGGTTGATAAACTTCCGCTAGCAAAAACGCATCCGGGTTTCTGTGTTTAATGGCGCTGTTTAAAAATGACCAGAATTCTACGGGCACCATTTCAGCCATGTCGAACCGAAAACCATCAACGCCTTTATCTAGCCAGTAAATGGCGATGTCTCTGAATTTGTACCACGAATCAGGTAACGATTTATCAGCCCAAAAAGCGGCATGCTCTTCTACAGGCATATTCCGATAGGCTTCTGGTAACTTAGGAAAGTCGTAGCTTCCGTCTGGTTTTACGCCGTAATTAATCTTAACGGTTTCATACCAGTCGTTAATATCGGGCTGTGGTGCTCGACTGCCGTTGCCCGTCCATTTAGCCGGAAATTCATCAAACTTTCCGTCAACCAAATGATGCTGATTTTTTTCAGTAGCTTTGCCGCCTAAAACGGTATCTGCAACGCCCTCTGGCAATACAAAAGGTGTTTTGGGTATGTAATAGAAATTATTGTCTCGAGAATACCCTTGCGATGTATCATCGTTAGCACCGAAGTTATCATGGCGTGGCGAAAAAGATTGATAACGGCGTGCAACATGATTAGGCACTATATCGATAACCACTTTCATACCGTGCTGATGAGTGCGCTGGATAAGCGCTTCAAATTCATGTAACCGATTTGCGGGGTTATCTGCTAAATCAGGGTTAACGTTGTAATAATCTTTAACTGCATAAGGTGAACCGGCACGCCCTTTAATAACATCAGGATCATCGTCAGTAATACCAAAATTAAGGTAGCTGGTAGCAAGGGCATGATGTGGTACACCGGTATACCAAATATGAGTGGTACCTAAGGCTTTAATACTTTGAAGCGCTTGTGGCGTGAAATCACTAAATTTCCCCACACCATTTTCTTCGATTGTGCCCCAAGGTTTATTGGTTGTATTGGTATTCCCGAACAATCGAGTAAAGACCTGATATACCACGGGCTTGCCAGAATTAGAGGGAATTTCTGTCACTGAGTTATTCGCGTTCTCATTTTCCATGAGATCGGCTCCTGACTGTGGGTAAGCGATACAGGATAATAGGCCTAGAGATAAAACCGCTACCGTTAATTTCTTAAACTTTGAGCTTTTGTCAGCGCTTATTAGAGGAGTTTGTGCCGCGTTTTTTGCCACACTTTTGAGCACGTGGAGGTGATTTGTATTTTTGATATCTAACACTACAAGCATACCTTTGTATTGGATTGCCAATAGCATACTCGTTAAGGGAATGTTAAAACAATTCCATACGTATTCAGTAATAAATTAATACGATGTGATTGCTTTGTTCCGTTTCCCTTGTTCTTCGATTTGTCCCTCAATCTGGAATATTTTAGTCGTCTATAGAGAAAAAAGTGCTCAAAATTATACAGATACTATGCCGCTTTACTGGCAGTAAATTCTTCTGCTTTCATGGTGGCACCAAACATATTTTCAGTTAAGCTGCCGGCAAGATCATTTTTAATTCGCAATAAAAAGCTACGCAGCGCCGGTGTTAATTCACTCTCGATAGATTTTGGCTTAATGCGATACACGGCACGCAAGCCGTTGTAGTCAATTGGGTCGCCCAAACGTTCAAAATTAAACCCAAACATTTTTAATCGGCGTGCCAATTTAGGCTCCATCAATACGTAGGCATATTCCATTTCCTGTTCAACGCAAATGCTTAGGGCGATGAAGTAGAGCGCCAAAGACAAATAAGGTATGTGTTCCAGCAGCACGCTTTCCGCTTTACTCACTTTCTGTTTACCAGAAGGCTTGAATGGCGCTTTAGCTTTAAGTTGTCTGACTCTAAACGACTTCGGAATAGCTAAACGAGAAATTTCACAGATTGAAGTTCTACCAAGCTGAGCGGGCACTAACGCTTTGTCTTCAATAGCGTGAATACACTTTTCCTCTAGCGGTAAGGCTTGGTTGCGAAGAGCAGGCATAATGATACGAATCGTTCCTGCACAATCCCCTGTTGGTAAGTGTTTGATGTAACAATTGACAGAATAGTCATCATATCTATCAATTTCCAAGCCCGTAGAGCGCTCTTTTTCGAAGTTCATTTCTTCACAATAAACTTCGTGCCTTGTGCTGAAACATGTCTCTCGGTCTTCGTTGTTTTGTGCTACCACAAGTGAGTAACGACTAAAGAAAAAATTTGATAGCTCATCCATCTGTTTTTTCTTTCTTTTGTTTCTCAATTTCTTCAAGTTAGAAGAAATATGGTTATGAATTGTTTTTAATTTATTTAGCGAAGTAGCGACACGTTTTTTCAATTTTTGGTCCTCTATAGATTTAGCAGGCCCAGTTTGAAAAGCATGACAAAAGCTCACCTTGTGCTCACACACAATTTCACTCTCGAATACAACGATTCAAACCGATTTATAGTTTTGATTGATTATTATTATCCCGGCTCTCACGTATGAGGCTATTACCTGAGATATACTCTGATTTTGCTAAACGATCGTAAAGAACAACGTTAGCGGTAGCAGCTAGATTCATACACGAATAGGTGGGTATGTAGACAACATGGTCACACCACTCAAGTACGCTTTTATCTAAACTGCCATCTTCTGGTCCGAAAATGTACATTGCATTTTCGGGGTGTTTAAATTCTGGTAAAGGTAACGCCCCTTCTACTAGCTCTATGGCTACTACACTTGCATTTTCTGGCACGACCTCTTTTAAGTCATCAACGCCAATAGTAGGGATCTTTTTATGGAAAGCCTTCGTATCAGCATTAAAGTTCTTTGCAATCCGGTATCTGTATCCGGTGTAAAACACACTTGATACTCCGTAACAACCTGCAGCTCGTAAAATTGAGGCAACATTAACGGGGTTTTTCGGGTTCACTAACCCGATACTTACTGTTTGCTTTGAAAGCGAAAGGGAACTCACACGACCTCTTTTTATTATTCTGTTATTTTATTGCGCAATAGTTTTTTGATACTGCCACTTTGGGTACTGCTATGTCACGCCATTCTAATTTATTAGTTAGCTAGGTATCGCTTAATATTGTTATACTTTAGTTTATTTACGCGACGGTTTTATTACTGTGTGTAATCTGCGATTCTACTTTCGAGTTCGATATAACTCGTCTTGCCATCCGTCTTCCCTGCCCATAGCCACGCAGTAATTTCTTTTTATCCATTGTTAAGCGCCTAACGCAAAATGCTTCATCAGGCGCTATGACCGTAATCGTGCAGTCAGACGGCGGATTTAAAAGAAAATTCAATGTTTCGTTATAAATATTTGATCTTTTCCTCATCTTATCTAGTAAGGCAGGTTGACCGCCATACATTTTTTCTAACAGCCACGCTGTTTTCACTGTAGGTTTTGTAAAGCCCTTAGGTTGAGAGAGCACCACAGTAATCTCACGGGCACCCATCTCATAAGCTTTTCTTACCGGTATAGCATCAGCTACACCGCCATCAACATAGCGTTTGCCCTCTATGATGGGCTGCTCTCTGAACGCTGTTGGAATGGCACAGGATGCCACCATCAATGCATCAACATTTGCTTCCGTTGCTTGAATGTATTCACATTCACCCGACTCGACGTTGGTGATCCCTACATACAATGGCATGGCTGCTTTTTCACCTGGCGCTGGTATACCTAGTGACTTCTTAGAATGGTGCAATAACCAATGTACATCAGTCATATGCCCACCCTTTATAAATCTCATTGGGCTAAAAAATTCTCGTTTAGTGGCGTATTGCGTAATAATGGTTTTGCTAAGACCGGGCATTCTAGCCACGTAAGTGGAAAGGTTAGTTGCTCCCGCTGAAACTCCTATAGCGAAATCGAACGGATAGTAGTTTTGTTCCATGAACTTATCCAATACGCCAGCTGCAAAAACTCCGCGCATCGCACCACCTTCTACCACTAAAGCTGATTTCATTGTTTCAATCTCCGTAAACGCAATATGTCGACCTTACTGCTTAATTAATCCATCTACTGTAGCGCCCCTAGCCATGTGAAGCCCAGGGATGACAATGTCACTCAAACAGACCTTTCGACGCGCATACCTTTCGTTAATGCGCAGCTGTGCATAATCATGCACTTTTACTATGTTGCAATGACATGTGGCGACCGCCTATAGCGTAGGTTAAATAAAGCAAACTATGTTCCAATAGCGCAAAATTTTATTTTGCCGGAATCGGACGAGAAAGATGTAAAAGAAAAGCTGATTTGCTTGTTGGAAAAAATGGTTTAACAAATGAAAAAGCCGTGGAAAACCACGGCTTTAGTTTTTAACTAAATTTTGAGGATTATTTAGCGTTTACGGTAAGTGTAGGCGACTGACCATTAGGGCCAGATACTTTAAATTCGTATAGCCCTGCATCACTGACTTCAATAACGAGATTATTGTTGCTAAATGACAACACTTTTGGCTGCCCTGGGGTCACAAGGTTAGATGTCGCATCATTTGGATTACCCAAGTTAACGGTATTCCAATCTTCTGATGCCACTTTAAACTCTGCACTTCCTACGCTGAGTTCAATGTCTACCGTGTATTCACCATCACCTTGATAGGTAAATAGGTCAGTGGTTCCCCACCCGTTCATCCCACCACGAACGTATACTTCCGTGTCACCGAAATAGGCCTCTTTATACACACCTATAGTAGGGTTATTCTCGTCATTCACATCAAAAACAAACACATAACGGTCAGCTTCTTCAATGGTCAGAAGCAGATTATCGTTTGTTCTTGCCAAGGCAGTCGTTTGGCCAACGTTTACATTTTTATCCGCGTCATCAGCACTTAAAGCACCAAAGTTAACCGTATCCCAATCTTCAGAAGCGACTTTGAATTCATAACTACCAGGGTCTATGTCCATTGTCACCATATAGATACGCCCCCCTTGATACAGAAGTTCGTCACTGGTGCCCCAATCGTTTACTGCACCTCGAATAAACACTGGTGTTCCAACATAGGGCTCTTCGTTAATCACCGTTAGCACCGGTGATTCAGATTCAGAGGCATTAATGGTAAATAAATACGTGGCGTTTATTGCTGGCGTGAATGCTAAATTATTGTTGGTCCGCGCTAACACTTTAGGCTCATTTTCTATCAGCGCAGCATCATCACCTTCTGCAGCACCAAAGTTAACCGTTTCCCAATCTTCTGAAGCAAACTTAAAGCCGTAAGTGGTTCCACCCTCAAGGGCAACGGCAACTTCGTATACGCCATCACCTTTATAAATGAATGGGTTATCAGTCGTCCAACCGTTCATATCGCCGCGAAGGTAAGGGGTAGTCTCGCCATAAGGCACAACATCCGGCGCACCAGAAGTTGCATAGGCCCATAACCCATAACCTTGTGCGCCTGATTGTGGCTTCACAAATACAGCAATAGTCAGTGCTGGAACGGTGAAAATACCATTCCCGTCTTCTGCTTCGTTAAACGTTGCCCCTCGAACCGCTTCATCACTTGAGTTCATTTGCAGTGCATGTAATGAAAACCCAGTTGCGGTATTAATACTAATGGATTTCGTTTCGTACCCCGTATTCACAAGCACAACAATGGCATCATTTTGCGTATCAAGATCGGCGCGGGCTTCTCCGTCAGTGTCAGCGTCAGAAGCAACACCGTCATCAATGCTCATGGCTATCAAACCTTTTTGCTGGTTTGAACCAATATTATGAAAGCCAATACGGTCGATGATGTCGTCAGCGGAGGTTAAACGAAATAACGGACTTTCCATACGAATGGCAAGCAACTCGTTAAATACCTCTGACGCAAATATGATGTCGACCATAGATGCATCACGTTCTGGGCTATAAATAAACTCCCCCATTTCTTCCCAACGAACTTCATTGTCTTCAGCTAACGGTAAACCCACGTTCCAGTTATTGGTTTCATAGGTAAAATCAACGAAATTGAACCAATCACCTGCGTCATAGGTGTTTCTGTCCATAGACTTAGATCGCAGTAAATCACCGCCCATCTGTAAGAATGGAATACCTTGCGACACAAGCGGAATACCGATAGCTACGTTTTGTGCACGTACGCGCTCACTCAACGAAATGTCCATTGGTAATGTATAGTTCAGCTGATCCCATAAGGTTTCATTATCATGTTTAGATACATAATTAATAATGTCGGCTGGGTCTAATGCGTAACCACCTAGGTTACTGGTATTGCTAGCTACGCCTGCCGAGGTTTCAAGCACATAGTCTTGCAGTGTGCCTATCATGCTCATTTTCACTTTGTCTTGGTCGCTTAACAGCGCGTCAGACTCAGGTGAAAAGATATTACCTTGGCGAATAGCTTCACGAATTCTATCGTTGTACGTGCCTATTTGCGTACCGGCCATATTCAACTGGTTCGCTTGTTCGTAGCCTCTGTCGATGCGCGTCCAGCCCTCACCGTAGAAGTAATTATCTTCATCTAATGCTTGTACGCTGTTGCGCAATTGCAACATCGTTTCTTTAGAAGCTTGGCTCATGATGTCAAAGCGAAAAGCATCGTATTTGTAATGCTCGGTCCACAGGAGTAATGAATCCAGCATTAATTTTTCCATCATTACGTTACGCGGTTCAGTATCATCACAGCAGGTTTCACGAACAATATCACCGGTGTCGGTTTCATAACGATGGAAATACCCAGGTACAACTTTGTCCAGTATAGATTTCGCAAACACGCCAGAAGCATTGGTATGGTTGTATACCACATCTAATGCAACACGAAGTCCCATCTCATGCAGGGCTTGAATCATTGCCCGCATTTCGACAATTCGTTCTACACCTTCTGCATTTGATGCATAGCTACCTTCTGGTGCGTTGAAATGATGTGGATCGTACCCCCAGTTGAAACCATCAATAGCACGCATATCACTTGTGAGCTGCTGTGCTTTCGCTGCTTCAGCGAGAGGGTCGTAGCTGTTATATACATCAATAAGTAATATGGCACTGTTTTCTTCCTCACAAACCACGGCATCCGCATTAAGGCGACATAAGTCTGCTACCGTGTCGAATAAACCAACGGTCTTTGTTGGGTCTTCATCAATGGTGGCAATATCGTTTGCGGGCAGCACATGGAAGTAGTTTAAGCCTGCCTCAACCAATTTTTGTAGATGTAAAACAGGGGCCGTGTTTTGCTCTGTAAATGCTAAATACTTACCACGATTTGCTTCGCTTGTAGACATATCGCGAATACTGAAATCACGAACATGGCCCTCATAAATAACCGCATCTTCAGGGTTTTCTAATGTAGGAATGTTCTGAGTATCCCACCCGTCTGGTTTTAAATCATCATCTGATAAGTTCACAAAGCGAGAGAAGCGGCCATTGGTGCTAAGGCTTACCGAATAAGGGTCTGTAACTTCAAGTACTTCTACCGCCCCCGTTTGCGGATGAAAAACCGTGACTTCATAGCGATAAAGTTGTCTATCTAACGACATATCGCCTTCAAATTGCCAGATACCTGTATTAGTGTCGCGCGTCATCGTATAGCGACTCGCCAGGGTTTTATTGTCGTTGTAAGTTAGCAAATCTACATTTTGCGCTGTGGGGGCCCATACCGATACAGCAATACCCGTGTCAGAATAAACGGCACCTAAACTTGCTTCGTTTGCATCTTCATCACCCGCGGTATAGATAGCATCTATAGCCTTTGCGTTTTGTAAGCCTGTTGCTGCTATTAGAACCCCGTCACTGTCATACCCCCCTACTACGGCCTGAGTGGTTAAGACAGTTTTAGCGTCCTCTAGGCTCCAGTCTCCTTCCCAAGCCTGAAGTGCCGCTAGGTTTTCAGCTTCAGCAGTTTGGTTTTCATCTAACGTGGCAGGCATTAACGCTATTGAGGTGCCGTTGATACCATCTTCCAGTGAACTCTCTAAGTCAGCATTCGCCGAATAGTGAAGCTTCACGGTAGATACGGTATCAGCCACATTCCACAATATCGTGTTAGCATCTAACCAATGTGCACCAAAACCTTCTATATCTACAGGCTGTGGCCCAAGAGACATAATGGGGTATTCAAACAATGTGGGCTCCCCTGACAACGTAAAGTTCATACGCACGTACGTTTCGTCATCTTGAACTAGCGAAGCTTGAAAGTCTGAACCGCCCAGCTCTTTACCGGCATCGTCAGTGCCTAAGTGAATGATAAAATTGTGGCAGTTATCAAAATTGTCTTTTAAATCTAATACCCAATACGCACCATAATTAGGATCGATACCCGTATGTTGACGTCCGTTTGCCCAGTCAGTATCTGCATCGGCATAAGCGTCGCATTCATCATTGTTCCATGTATGTAAACGCCAGCCTTCGTACGCGGGGTCGTTTGTGGAATTATCAGCATCAACAGCCGCGCGGTTGTAGTATAAAACTGCTTGATTATCGGCAGGGAAAAATACCGGTAGTGGCAAACTCGGATCGGCGCCAACTACACACGCATCATTAGTTTCATTAGGTACCGTGGGTGCATCACATTGAATAGGCGGCGGCGCGACGCACGCTGTGCCGTCTGCATTAGGTACGTTTGGTACATTACAAGTCAGTAAATTGTTCGAGCCAGACTCAACACCTGAGCCTCCACAACCTACTATAAAGAGCGCCGTTAGGATAAGCACTGCAATGCGCCACATCTTCAGCATTGATATTGGTTTTGTTAACATGGATAACTCCAAATTTTTCTTTTTCATAAACGCAGTATTGGCAGCGATAGCCTTTGGTTTCAGCTTCTGGGAGATAGGTAAAATGCTCATAATTGATATGTCATCCCCAAGTAATACTGCGTTCCGAAAAACTGAATGGTGCCGGTTTGTTCAGAAGAGGTGAAATAGCTTTTGGTAGGTTCGTCGGTAACGTTGTTAACTTGAAACAATACGCTCCAATTGTCGTTAATTTCATAGGATGCTTGGTAATCAACAACCAGTTCAGAATCAAAATTCACGGTTTGATCGTTTACTGCCACTTGCTCAGACACAAAGAAATCGCGATAACGCCCAGATAAGCGAGTTTCAAACCCTTCGTATTCCCAAAATAGCGTTACCGTGGCCACATTTTCAGATAAGCCAGGCAAGCTATCCGAATACACCGAACTACTCAACGTACGTTGAATTTCACTTTCCGTGTATGAGTAACTAGCGGTTACCCCTAAACCAGACCAGAAGCTTGGCAACATGCTATAAATTTCAGTGTAGGCAATTTCAACACCGCGAATATAGCCACCTTCAGCGTTATTCACTGCCGTGCTATAGCTGCCATTTTCTGTAGGAACCGTAACAAAAATAGGGTTGCCATCAGCATCCCGTGACAACTCAGCCTCTTGCCCTACAAATTCAGGCTCAAGATACACAGGAACCTGAACCGACTCTGGCACCACAATGCCGTTGCCACTAAAATCATAAGGTTCTATGTTAATTTCTTCGATGAAAGATTCTATGTCTTTGTAGAATGCCGCCAGTATTAACGCCCCTTCGGTATCATCAAAATAGTATTCCCATGAAATATCGTATTGGGTGGCATAAAAAGGTTCTAGGTACGGGCTATTTGTCGCGTTCCCGTTTACCTTGGCGGTAGGTTGCGACAAGGTCACTTCCCCGGAATCTCTATCTTGCACTGCGGTTACCGTTTCAACGGTGGTAGAAGCGTTTGCCGCAAATCTATTGATAGGCGCACGGCCCATCACTTTAGCTGCGGCTACTCTTAGTTGCGTATTATCCGTAAGCGCAAAATTTAGGTTGATAGACGGCAACACATCGTCGTATTCGTGAGTAAGCGTTGTGAAGCGATAAAAGTTGTTAATAAGGCCGGCATCGTCGGTAATGTTTTGCGCGCCAGCGGTGGGATCACTGACTTCAACTGTGACACCGGTTTCTGGATCGGTAATTAACGATGTGGCACGCTGGTAAGTGGTAGAGCTTTGTTTTGTTTTTACGTAACGAACACCCACATTTCCGGTTACAGGCATACCCGCAATCTCAGTACTGAGTCCCGCCATCAAATAAGCGGAGTTTACAGTTTCAAAGACCTGTCCACTTTCTTGCATAGTCCAAGATGTAGACGGCCCCGTACCTGGACCATTAATCACGCCAGCAGCCCCTGGCCCCCAGGTTTGAACTGGTTGAGGATAGCCACTTGGAAACCATGCATTAAGTGCACTGTTTAAATCTACCGACAAATAGCTTGGGAAATAACTAAAATCGCCAGCCCAATCAACTTGCTCTACCATGTCATCCGTTAAACGCAGCGGTGGCTCACTTGCAGAAAACGCACTGTCGTTTCCGTATTCAAATACCGAACGATCGTTACTGTACTCTCTATCGGAATAGCGATAGCCAAACTCCAACCCAGTCACGATGGGCATATCGACAAAATATTGGAAATCTACCTTATAAGCATCAAGCTCGTCTTTGTTAACAAATGGATAAATGCCGTATTTACTGACCATCACCCTATCGATATCGGAAAATGCATCTGCTTGATTAAAGGCTAAATCAGGAAGGTTGTTGCCATTCAACAAATACGAGATTTGAACGTTCTCATCAAACACTGGGCTGACAGCGTTAGCATCTTCACTGACTAAAGACCATAACAAGCCATTACGGAAATCACTTTTCGCGGTGGAACGAGACACATCAAATTGCACCGATAAGTCAGCACTAATTTCCCAATCTGCGTTAATACCAAAGTTTTCAACGCTATCGAAATCTTGGTTGTCGTCGTTAACTAACTCAACTCGAGTAAAGCTACTGTCTGTTCGTGAGAAAGTGCCACCAATCACACTATTGTTTACAATAACAGGGTTCGTGATGCCTGCCGTTATCCCCCCTAGCTTGACTCGATACCCACGGGCAAATTCTTCTGAATCGAACTTAGAGATAAACGCATCGGCTTTTAAGGTGAAGTTTTCTAATGGCGCCCACTCTATGGCTGCAACGTAACCGTCGCGAGTTTGCTCGCCACCCTTGTGTTGAATCTCAAAGCCTTCAGAAATAAGCTCACATTCTGGGCAGTCGGTGCCAGCTCTGTCGTTGTCACCTTCAATACCATCTACATCAACAGCCCCGTTATACGCTAAACCCACAAACTGAGTAGAAACACTGGGTTGGAATAAGCGTGCATAACCTAGGGATAAACCGACGGTGTCGTCCATGAACTTTCCTTGATAGGAAAAGCTCAATCGATGACCAAATTCGCTCGCATCCGATATCTCACTGGCTCGGTCGTTATACATGCCACGCATATTGGCACTGAACTTATGCTGCTCCTCCATGGCTAACGGGCTTGCTGTCTTCAGCTCTACCGTTCCAGCGATTCCCCCTTCAATCAGTGATGCTTTAGGCGATTTATATACACTCGCTTCGGTGATTAACTCTGAGGGGTACTGGTCGAACTCAATGGCTCTGCTTCCACTGGTAGACACTTGCTCACGTCCATTTAATGTAGAGAACACAAAGTCACCCGCTAAACCACGAATGTTAATCTCGGCCGCTTGGCCCCCTGTACGAACTGCAGATATACCTGGCAATCGGGTAAGCGCATCTGCCATAGATACATCAGGCAAACCGCCCAAATCATCAGCAGAAATTTGTTCTGACACCGTGTCAGAAAAACGCTTTTGGTTGAGTGATTGTATGAGGCTAGTACTAAACCCCCTCACCTCTATGCGTTCGAGCGTTTCCTCGGATATATCGTCGACCGGTATATCTTCACCTGTTAATTGGCTACTCGATTGATTGTTACTATTTATCGCAGATTCGCTGACTTCATCAATGGTGTCTTCTTGCGTTTGTTGAGCGTATGCTGGCAAAGTAAATGCCAACCCGCTGCTGACCAACGCCACCATGATGGGCTTAAGTTTGAATGTTCTCATTGGTGCCCCGTTCCTTATTTTTTATCAACGGTTTGGGAATACCACACCCAAACCCGTCACTTATGGTTCTGCCATAAATAGTATCGGGTTGTATAAAAAGAGAGCAACACTATGCATACGTATTCATTTACATTAAATTTACACAAAATTAAATATTAGCAGCAGCTAACTTAATTAGGATAAGTAAGATATTGAATTGCAATGAGGAAGGTCCCCCTCAAGAATAACTTAAGGGGGAAATGGAGTCGTTGACGGCTTCGGAATGTTAAATAACGAGGCGCGATTTATGGTGATTTACAGCAAGACACAGTAACTTGCATCACAGCACACAGGCCAATTAAATTAAAAGCTTACAGACGTTTTATTTGCACTATCAATCATTGATTGAATGTATGCGTCATGAGTGGGTAGCGATGCTATTGGTTCACGCTTAATGTTATACAACGACGATAGCATGGCTTGCGTTTTCTCATCTGAAAAGCTATTCGCTAACCCATGATAGTCTTCAGGGACTAGCCCTTGCCCATACATAACTTGCAGCCAAGAGCTCTCTAAAAATAAGTCATTTTGTTCACGCACTAAATTGCCATTTTGTTTGAACAACGCCATTTTGTGAGTTAACGAATCTGGCAGGGTTAAATGGCGCATATCGCGCCAAAAATCACTGTCTTCGCGTTCATTTAAACAATAATGTAATACTAGAAAATCTCGTATTTGTTCAAATTCTACTTTTGATTGTGCGTTGTATTCTTTAACCGCACTATCTGAGATACCTTGGTGCGGGAAAAGCTTAATTAACCTCACGATAGCTGATTGAATAAGGTGAATACTGGTAGACTCCAAAGGCTCTAAGAAGCCAGAAGAAAGCCCTACCGCGACCACATTTTTATACCATTGTTGTCTACGACGGCCAGTAGTAAATTTAATGAGTTTAGGATCGCCCAGTGGTTTAGTGTCAAGGTTAGCCATCAAGGTGTCGTGGGCTTGGCTATCACTCATATAGCGTGAACTATATACGTGACCATTGCCATTACGATGTTGTAAAGGAATTCGCCACTGCCAACCAGCACTGTGCGCGATAGAACGGGTGAAGGGTGCGGTATTTTCATGGCGTTCAGAAGGTACAGCAATGGCGGAGTCACAAGGCAATAAATGAGACCAGTCATCATAGCCTGCCCCCAGCGTTTCATTAATTAACAGCCCTCGAAAACCTGTACAGTCAATAAACAAGTCCCCTTCAATGGCATGGCCATTTTCGAGATGTAATGCTTTTACATTCCCACTGTGTTTGTGTCTTGATACGTAGCTGATTTTACCTTCAACACGTTTAACGCCCAGCCCCTCGCTAAGTTTACGCAGGTATTTAGCATACAATGAAGCGTCAAAATGATAAGCAAAAGGAAGCTCTAAAACCGGGTCTTTCGCGTTAATACGTGCAAATTTACCTGCCTCAGCCGCTAAATAGTTAAGGTCATATTCCCACAAATCATGTTTTAAACCCTGCTGACGTGCTTTTAGCCAGAAGTGATGGAAATGACAGAACGCCATGCTTTTGCCTGGCGCACCAAACGTGTGGTAGTACTGTTGCCCCTGTTGCTTCCAGTTTTCAAAGCGAATTGCCAGCTTAATGGTGGCCTTGGTATCGCGAAGAAAAGTGGCCTCGTCAATACCCAGCACTTGATTAACTAGTCTAATGGGCGGGATGGTGGCCTCGCCTACGCCTACTGTGCCAATAGCCTCAGATTCGACCAGGGTAATATTCACTGCGTCGCCAATGACTTTTTTGAGCAATGCCGCTGTTAGCCACCCTGCTGTGCCGCCGCCTGCAACTACAACACGTTTTACCGGCGTTTGCTTAGCTTCTTGGTGATCCCTTGAATGTTGATCGGTTGCCTGTTGGTTCGCTGCTGTTTTATTTGCTACTGCCATACTCAGCCCTTACTACTTACTTCACCACACTGTAGATGGTTTACTTGTGCTTTTACAATAAAAAACCACCTTTTGCTTCGCCGCCAAAATGCATATTCGAGCGCTGAAACAACAAGGTGGCTTGTATTTATTCTAATGTTAGCTTTCGCTCAACCATTAGAAGGTATAGTTAAAGCCCAACAAGTAGTTAGTACCGTAAGATTGATATTGAGTAATTTGACGAGAATCCGCCTGAGACGCTTGAATATCATCTTCATCAGTTAGGTTTTGCGCTTGGAAAGTAACACGTAGGCCTTCCAGAGACTCAATACCAGACTCACTAAAGTCGTATCCGATTTGGGCATCAACCAAGGTACCGCCTTGCTTAGTAGCATCTACCAATGCCAAGCTAGTACCACGTTCTTCCGTTAAGTAGTCATCACGCTTGGTTGCTGCAACACGGAACTCGAAACCATTGCTTTCATAGAAGAACGTCATGCTGTATGACTCTTCAGACAAGCCTGGAATACGGGTTTCTGTTTGCGTTGGTGCTGCGTCTACTTCACCTTCCATGAAGGTTGCACTTGCGAACAAGCCAAAGCCTTCTAGTGACTCATGAAGCAATTCACCTGGCAATGAACCTTGTAGTTCATAACCGCGCACATAACCTTCGAAACCATCTAGTACACTGCCTACAGAACCTAGGAAAGTAGCAGGCGTTTGCCCTTCTGAACCTTGGTGTAAATCAGGAATGTAAACATCAGAGAAATCCGTAAGTACGCTAGTATCGCGATGCCAGTTTTTAATATCTTTATAGAAGAATGATGCCGCTACATAACCCGTATCCGAGAAGTAGTTTTCATAAGCGATATCTAACTGGTTAGCTTCAAGGGGCTTAAGTTCAGGGTTACCTGAGCTACCACTCCAAGGGCCATTTTCAGGATCGGTACTGGTAATTTGGTTATCATTAAACGCGAAAGACGCTTGCGTATTTGGACGCATATCGTCCATACGTGGTCTTGAAATGACTTTACCTAATGCGAAACGTACAAATTGACCTTCGGCAACTTCTGCTGAAAGGTTAAGCGTTGGTAGTACATCAGTGTAATCAGCGCCGCCCGAAACCGGTACCGCTACTGTCATACCATCAGCATCTGACGTGGTTGAAAAACCCGTAGATTGCTGGTCAGCATTAACCACTTGTACACCCACGTTACCGCGAATATAGATATCACCTACTTCCATTTCTAAATCAAATTTAGTGTAGAAAGTCAGCAACTCTTCATCAACCGTATAGCTATCACCTAAACGATCGTTTTGCACCAGTTTAGCATCGGTAGCAATGTAATAACCGCTTTGATACAAACCTAGAGAATCATAAGCGAGAATTCCGTCTATACCAATGAAGTCCAGGGGTACTACACCCAGTACATCTGGAATAGCGGCATCACCAGGATAGCTTGGTGCGGTTAGATATGCGCCATCATTTTCTTTGGTTTTGCTACGATCTGAGTAAATAACACCCGCAGACATGCCAGTTACTACGCCCCATTCAACGTACCCTTTAGCATCGAAACGATAGGTATCAAGGTCTTCTTCATAATGCGGTTGGTTCACGAAACCGTCTTGTGCGTCGGCACCAATAATAGGTGCGCCCCAGGCTTGTGGACCTGCAAGACGAATTAAGCTTTCATCAGTAAGGTCGACAGGTGCAATGCTTGGGTGATCAGAATATACCGCGCCGGTAGACGTCATTTCCCAGCTACGAGCAGTAATAGGACGTCCATCAATTCCTGCACGGCCTACACCTGAATAACTTTCCACATCGATAATGTCTTTTTCAACTTTACCGGTAGAGTAGTCGAACTCTAAGGTCCAGTTATCATTTAAGATGTATTCTGCATTCACGCCTACCGTCGTTAAATCGGCTTCTTGAGTACGAGCATCGTTACGAATCACTGAATAGAAGCCATCGTAGTAACCTGAGGTTACTAAGCTATCTTCAACACCAGTAATGGTATATTCGCCAGTACCCCATTCAGCACCGCCTTCTTCAAGACCACGACGAACGTCATCTTCTACGAAGTCGATATAAAGCGCATCTACTTGAACATTTAGTTTATCTGTAGGCGCCCATTCAACTACAGCGGCGATAGAGTCACGCTCTAACATTGCTGAACGTGCAAATGAGTCATGCCCACCTAAAATGGTAGTACCTTCTGTAACGTCAACACCGTCAGCGGCATTATCCGCGTTTGCACCTGCATAACCCCAACCACGGAAATGTTGTTCTTGACGTGGTGATTCCATACTAGCAACAGTAAGAGCAAGACCAATAGTATCGTCAGCAAATTGATCAACGTAGTTTACTGAAATACGATGTCCGCTATTGTCGAAGTCTGGGTTTGGTGAATCTTCAGCATTCTTTTCGTAGGTGCCGTTGATAGCGAATGTACTTTTAGCTGCAAGCGGACTAATGGTTTGAAGGTCAATTGAACCACCAATATTCTGGGTGGTCATGCCAGCTTCTGCTGTTTTATAAACAACAATGCTAGAAATGATTTCAGTTGGGTAGAGGTCGAATTCAACGCCGCGGTTGTCGCCCATACCTAATAATTCACGACCGTTTAGTGATGTACCTACGTAGTTTTCGTTGAAACCACGTACTGAAATACCACTTGTACGACCGTTTCTACGCTCACCGGCTAAGCCAGGCAAACGTGAAATAGATTCTGCAATACTTGTATCTGGTAATTTACCGATGTCTTCTGCGGATAACGCTTCAACAATAGAGGTGCTATCCATTTTAATCGCTTGAGCGCGTTGCAAGCTGCCACGTATACCGCTAACTTGAATAACTTCAACATTAGCTTCATCAGCTACTTCAGAATTTTTTTCTTGTGCAAATGTAGGCGAACAACCAAAAGCTACGCCACCAGTGATCAGCGCAACCTTGATGAGATTTGGTTTAAATTGATTCATAAAACAGGTGTCCCATTCAGTTATATTTGTTGTCTTTTTGTTATTTTTATGACAATCGAATGACAATGTATCCAGTCGCTGATAATCCTATAGAGCACACGGGCTTTGCACAATTGCTTGCATACGTATTCATAGAAAATATTCAACACCTCATTAACATTAACTCTCATGAAATTATTGAAATTTAACAACAAAATTACGCAACATCGCCGCTAAACTGACCTTTTGTTGTAATTTTGTTACGGCACTTAGCCATTTTAAGACGGGTTATGCAAGGTTTTAAATATAGATGACGAATGCCAAATTAGGGATATTACTAGTAAGGAATTTTCTGTTGACCATCAATAATCAGGCACAAAAAAGCCCGCTAATTAGCGGGCTTCACTTAAACACTTGCGTGCGCTTTGCTAACTACCAACCCGTAGTTTCGCGAAGTGCCTTGCCGATTTCAGCAAGAGAGCGAACGGTTTTAACGCCCGCGTCTTCTAGTGCTTTAAATTTCTCATCAGCTGTACCCTTACCGCCAGCAATGATTGCACCAGCGTGACCCATGCGCTTACCTTCAGGTGCAGTAACACCCGCAATGTAAGAAACAACAGGCTTAGTGACGTTAGCTTTGATGAATTCAGCAGCTTCTTCTTCTGCTGTACCACCAATTTCACCAATCATAACGATAGCTTCTGTTTGAGGATCATCTTGGAATAACTGTAGGATGTCGATGAAGTTTGAACCAGGAATTGGATCACCACCGATACCAACACAGCTAGACTGGCCGAAACCTTCGTCAGTAGTTTGCTTAACCGCTTCATACGTAAGTGTACCAGAGCGAGAAACAATACCTACTTTACCAGGCTTATGGATATGAGCAGGCATGATACCAATCTTACACTCTCCAGGAGTAATAACACCTGGGCAGTTAGGACCAATCATGCGAACGCCTTTAGCATTTACGTATTCTTTAACGTAAAGCATATCAAGCGTTGGAATACCTTCAGTAATACAAACGATAAGCTCGATGCCAGCATCAGCAGCTTCAACGATTGAATCTTTACAGAATGCAGCAGGTACATAGATAACAGTCGCAGTTGCGCCTGTTGCTTCTACCGCTTCACGTACTGTATTGAATACTGGAAGACCTAGGTGCTCAGTGCCGCCTTTGCCTGGTGTTACACCACCAACCATTTGCGTACCGTAAGCAATGGCTTGCTCAGAGTGAAAAGTACCTTGACCACCAGTGAAACCTTGACAGATTACTTTGGTATCTTTGTTAATTAATACAGACATTATTTGCCCTCCGCAGCAGCAACAACTTTCTGTGCTGCATCAGTTAGCGACTCAGCAGCAATGATATCTAGACCAGAGTTCGCTAGAACTTCACGGCCAAGCTCTGCGTTTGTACCTTCAAGACGTACAACAACAGGAACACTAACGCCAACTTCTTTAACCGCGCCAATGATACCTTCAGCAATCATGTCACAACGAACGATACCGCCAAAGATGTTAACTAAAACAGCTGAAACGTTGTCGTCAGATAAGATGATTTTGAATGCTTCTGCAACACGTTCTTTAGTCGCGCCGCCACCAACATCTAGGAAGTTAGCTGGCTTGCCACCGTGTAGGTTTACGATGTCCATTGTACCCATTGCTAGGCCGGCACCGTTAACCATACAACCTACGTTACCGTCTAGCGCAACATAGTTAAGTTCGAACTCAGCAGCATGCGCTTCACGTGCATCTTCTTGAGTAGGATCTTGCATAGCTTTAACTTTAGGCTGGCGATATAACGCGTTGCCGTCTATAGCTAGCTTAGCGTCAAGACAGTGAAGGTCACCATCTTCTTTAATTACAAGCGGATTAATTTCAATCAATGCAACATCAAGATCTTCAAACATCTTAGCTAGGCCAAGGAAAATCTTAGTGAATTGTTTGATTTGAACGCCAGAAAGACCAAGTTTAAACGCCATTTCGCGGGCTTGGTAAGGCTGAGCGCCAACAATTGGGTCGATTTCAGCTTTAAGAATTTTCTCTGGTGTTTCTTCAGCAACAGTTTCAATCTCAACGCCACCTTCAGTAGAAGCCATAAACACAACACGACGGGTTGTGCGGTCAACTACTGCACCAAGGTACAATTCGTTAGCGATATCTGTGCAAGTTTCAACAAGGATTTTGCTCACAGGCTGACCATTTTCGTCAGTCTGGAAAGTCACCAAATTTTTGCCAAGCCAGTTTTCTGCGAAAGCTTTAATTGCGTCAGTATCTTTAACTAACTTAACGCCACCTGCTTTACCGCGACCACCTGCGTGGACCTGACATTTAACTACCCACTCACTTCCGCCAATGCGGTTAGCGGCCTCTACAGCACTTTCTGGAGTGTCTGCTGCGTATCCTTCAGAAACAGGTAGACCGTATTCTTTGAATAGCTGCTTACCTTGGTATTCATGCAAATTCATGGTGTTTCTATCCGATTTTTAGTAAGACAAAAGCCGCTTTCGCGACTTGATTAATTAGACTGATATTATAGGGCGAATATCAGCGTTGTGGCAGCAACGCGACTTACATTAATAAGAAACGCAGCTGCACACAAGACTAAGAGAGGAAAGCCTTACACGTCTAATAGAAGGCGTGTTGGATCTTCAAGCATCTCTTTGATTGTTACCAAGAAGCCTACTGACTCTTTACCATCAACAATACGATGGTCATAAGACAGGGCGAGGTACATCATTGGCAGAATTTCCACCTTACCGTTAACAGCCATTGGACGATCTTGGATTTTATGCATACCCAAAATAGCGCTCTGTGGCGGGTTAATGATAGGCGTAGACATCAATGAACCAAACACACCACCGTTAGTGATAGTAAAGTTACCGCCTTGAAGGTCTGCCATCGACAATTTGCCATCACGGCCTTTAATTGCCAATTCTTTAATTCCTTTCTCAACACCAGCCATACCTAGTGTATCCGTATCTTTTAAGATAGGCGTAACTAGACCGCGAGGTGTTGATACCGCGATAGAGATATCGAAGTAGTTGTGATAAACAATGTCATCACCGTCAATCGATGCATTCACATCTGGGAAACGTTTAAGTGCTTCAGTTACCGCTTTCACGTAGAAAGACATGAAACCTAAACGAATACCGTGACGTTTCTCAAAGCTCTCTTGATACTGCTTACGAAGTTCCATAATTGGCTTCATGTTAACTTCGTTAAACGTAGTTAGCATAGCAGTAGAGTTTTTAGCTTCAAGTAAACGGGTTGCAATCGTTTTACGAAGACGTGTCATAGGTACACGTTTTTCTGTGCGATTACCCGTAGGTAATTCAGCTGTTTCAGCTGCAGCTGATGGCGCTGAAGCCGCTGGTGCACTGCCACCCTTAAGGTGTTTTTCTACGTCTTCTTTAGTGATACGGCCATTTTTACCCGTACCTTTAACTTTCGCTGCATCTACGCCTTTTTCTGCCAATAAGCGGCGAACCGAAGGACTCAGTGCATCGCTGCTGTCATCTGAATCATCAGATGTAGCGTCAGACGACTCAGATGCTGCTGCACCTGACGTTGCGCCTTCAACAAATTTAGCAATCACTTCTTCAGCTGTCACTGTTGCGCCTTCTTCGGCAACAATTTCAGATAGTGAGCCATCAGCTGGCGCTACCACTTCTAGAACGACTTTATCAGTTTCGATATCAACCAAGTTTTGGTCACGGCTTACCGCTTCGCCTACTGCAACATGCCATGTGGCGATGGTTGCATCAGCTACCGACTCTGGTAATACAGGTACTTTAACTTCTGACGTTTTACCGCTAGCTGCAGGTGCTGCTTCTTTTTTAGATTCAGCTTTCGATTCAGATTTAGCTGGCGCAGCGCCACCCTCTTCTAATTTAGCAATAACTTGCTCGCCTAGTACCGTTGCACCCTCTTCATTAAGAAGCTCACCGATAGTTCCGTCGGCTGGTGCTACAACTTCCAGCACAACTTTATCAGTTTCAATGTCAACCAGGTTCTGGTCACGCTTTACCGCGTCGCCGGCCTTTACGTGCCAAGTTGCAATGGTGGCATCGGCAACTGACTCTGGTAGGACCGGAACTTTTATCTCAATTGTCATCATTGTTCCTTATTTAATAGTGAGTGCGTCTTCAACCAGCGCTTTTTGTTGCTGATTGTGAACGGAAACATAACCTACTGCAGGTGAGGAAGATGCTTCACGACCTGCATATGTTAATTTGGCGCCATCTGGAATTGCTTGCCAGAAGTGGTGTTGACTGCAATACCAAGCTCCTTGGTTTTGCGGTTCTTCCTGACACCAAACCCAATCTGTAACGTGGCTGTATTGTGCCACAACTTTAGCGCATTCTTCTTGTGGGAATGGATAAAGTTGCTCCAATCTTACGATTGCAACGTCTGTTTGTTCATTTTTACGGCGCTGGTCAAGCAAGTCGTAGTAAACCTTGCCTGAACACATCACCACACGCTTAACGTCTTTCGGATTAATATCGTCAATTTCGCTAATTACGTTGTGGAATTTGCCTTCTGCTAACTCTTCAAGAGAAGAAGTCGCAAGCGGGTGACGCAATAAGGATTTAGGCGACATAACAATAAGCGGTTTACGCATAGGCCGAACCACTTGACGACGAAGCATGTTAAATACTTGCGCAGGTGTTGAAGGTACACATACTTGCCAGTTGTGATCAGCACACATTTGCAAGAATCGCTCAAGACGAGCCGAGCTATGCTCAGGACCTTGACCTTCGTAACCGTGTGGAAGCAGCATAGTTAGACCACATAAACGGCCCCACTTTGCTTCACCTGAACTCAAGAATTGGTCAAATACAACTTGTGCGCCGTTTGCGAAGTCACCAAACTGAGCTTCCCATATAGTTAAGCACTCAGGTTCTGCAGTCGCATAACCATATTCAAACGCCATGACCGCTTCTTCTGATAGCACAGAGTCGTAAATCTCAATCTTCCCTTGGCCATCACGAATGTTTTGCAGTGGCATGTAGGTCGAGCCATCAGCTTGATTATGCAATACCGCATGACGGTGGAAGAAAGTACCACGGCCAGAGTCCTGACCTGTCATACGAATATCTTCACCTAAATCAACTAAAGATGCATAAGCCAGATTCTCTGCCATTCCCCAATCAAGTTTCTTCTCACCGTTCACCATGGCCTTGCGGTCTTGGTATAGCTTGTTTACACGAGATTGAAGTTTATGACCTTCAGGGAAACTTGTTAGCGCTTCGCCAAGTTCCTGAAGTTTTTCAACACTGATAGCGCCGTCATATGGGGTATCCCAATCATGACCTAGGTATGGAGACCAGTCTACACTGTGCTCTGTCATCGGACGCCATTCTTCAACGACACATGCACCATGATCAAGTGCAGCGCGATATTCTTCTAAATAGCGGTCAGCATCACGCTGCTCAATAACACCTTCAGCAATGAGCTGATCGGCATAAATAGCGCGAGGTACAGGATGCTTCTTCACTTTCTGGTACATAAGCGGCTGAGTTGCATTTGGCTCGTCAGCCTCGTTATGACCATGACGGCGATAACACACTAAATCGATAACCACATCACGCTTGAATTTATTGCGGTATTCAAGTGCGAGCTGTGTCACAAAAGCAACCGCTTCTGGGTCATCAGAGTTAACGTGGAAGATAGGAGCCTGAACCATTTTCGCAATGTCAGTACAGTATTGCGTAGAACGGGTATCTTCTGTTTTTGACGTTGTAAAACCAACTTGGTTGTTCACCACAATACGCACCGTACCACCCACGGCGAAACCGCGAGTTTGTGACATATTGAAGGTTTCTTGAACTACGCCCTGCCCAGCAATCGCTGAGTCACCGTGGATGGTGATAGGAAGTACGGTGTTAGTATCGTCGTTACGACGTTCAAGACGCGCACGAACCGAGCCCATTACTACCGGATTTACAATTTCAAGGTGAGACGGGTTAAATGCAAGCGCTAAGTGAACATTGCCACCTGGCGTAGCAAAATCTGATGAGAATCCAGCGTGGTATTTAACATCACCTGCGCCTAATGAATCATCATGCTTACCGGCGAATTCATCAAACAATACTGATGGGTTTTTACCCAACACGTTGACTAGTACGTTCAGACGACCACGGTGAGCCATACCAATAACCACTTCTTTAGTGCCTGCAGCACCTGCATTAGTGATTAGGTTTTTAAGCATAGGAACCAATGCATCGCCACCTTCCAGTGAGAAGCGCTTGGCACCTGGGAATTTAGACCCGAGGTACTTTTCCATGCCGTCAGCAGCCGTTAGCCCTTTTAGCAGGGTTAGTTTTTCATCTTTAGAAAACTCTGGCTTTGCTTGCACTGACTCAATTTTTTGCTGTAACCAGCGTTTTTGGTCTGTATCGGTAATGTGCATATACTCAGCACCGATAGAACCACAGTATGTTCGGTTAAGTGATTTAAATAACTCACCTAATGACAGCGAATCTTTACCAATGGCAAAAGACCCTACGTTGAACACACTGTCAAAATCTTTATCAGAAAGATTATGGTGAGACAGTTCTAAATCACGAACGCGCTCTTGTTTCCATAACCCTAGCGGATCGAGGTTGGCATGCTGGTGACCTCGGAAGCGAAAGGCGTTGATAAGCTGTAACACTTTAACTTGCCTGTCATCCGAGACCGGAGTGCCTTCAACTGGTGCGCTCGACATTCGTGCTGTCGGGCCTAGAGCAGCTAGCTTCCTAAACTGATCTTTAACACTAGTATGGTTGGTTTCAAGTTCAACGCCTTCGACCTTGGGGAGGCTATCAAAGATTTGACGCCAAGTATCGGAAACGCTCTGCGGGTCTTCCAAATACGATTCGTACAATTCTTCAACATAGGCAGCGTTGGCACCTGCCATATGCGAGGAATCCCACCACGCTTTCATCACGCTTTCTTGCATTTAATTTGCCTTGCTACGTTTTGTAAATTCTATTAACCATCGGTTTGTATTATAAGGTTATTCGTGACATAACCAAGCGTTATACCGATGAATACAAAAAAAAATAGCCATCACATCCGGATGGCTATTTAGAGCATTGCTTTCTGTTACTCAGAAGTAGACAGAATATAGTACTTAAACAGCCCGTTGTAAAAGCATAGACTTAATGTGTCCAATTGCCTTTGTCGGGTTTAATCCTTTCGGACATACACTTACACAGTTCATAATACCGTGACAGCGGAATACGCTAAATGCGTCATCTAGGTCGTTCAAACGTTCATCGGTTGCAGTATCACGGCTATCAATAAGGAAACGATAAGCGTGAAGCAAACCAGCAGGCCCGATAAATTTATCGGGGTTCCACCAGAACGATGGGCACGACGTAGAACAACATGCACATAGAATACATTCATACAGTCCATCAAGCTTAGCACGTTCTTCAGGAGACTGAAGGTGTTCTCTTGCAGGAGGCTGTTTATCATCGTTGATTAAGAATGGCTTAATCTTTTCATATTGGGTGTAAAACTGTGTCATATCCACCACAAGGTCGCGTACTACTGGCAGACCTGGAAGTGGACGAACAACAACTTTACCTTTGCCTAATGCAGACAATGGCGTAATACAGGCAAGACCATTCTTACCATTCATATTCACACCGTCTGAACCACACACACCTTCACGGCACGAGCGGCGGAATGATAACGTTGGATCCTGCTCTTTAAGAGCAATAAGTGCATCCAACACCATCATGTCACGACCTTCCTCTACTTCTAGAGTGTAGTCTTGCATGCGTGGCTTGTTATCAACATCAGGGTTGTAACGATATATCGAAAATTGTAATTGCATGATCGTTGCCTCTCTTAATATGAACGCACTTTAGGCGGGAAAGCTTCCCGAAGCTTAGGCGCCATATTGACATCACGTTTAAGCATTTTTTCAGTATTCGGATCGTAAACGCTGTGGCATAACCAGTTCTCATCGTCACGGTCCGGGAAATCGAAGCGACTATGTGCGCCACGGCTTTCCGTTCTGAAGTTCGCTGCTACTGCTGTGCTGTACGCGGTTTCCATAAGGTTATCAAGCTCAAGACATTCAATACGCTGAGTATTGAAATCGGCACTCTTATCATCAAGGCGAGCATTCTGAAGACGTTCACGAATTTCACCAAGTTGCTTAAGGCCGTCTGCCATGGCTTCACCTTCACGGAATACTGAGAAGTTAAGCTGCATGCATTCTTGCATATCTTTTTTGATTTGAACCGGATCTTCGCCCTTACCTTTCTCTGAGTTTTCCCAGCGATTGAAGCGAGACATAGCCAGTTCAAGGTCAGACTCTGATGCTTCGCGGAATGGCGATACATCAGAAAGGGTTTTACCTAAGTGTAGACCAGTCGCACGACCGAATACTACAAGGTCAAGTAGTGAGTTACCGCCAAGGCGGTTAGCACCGTGTACAGATACACATGCAATTTCACCACAAGCGAATAAACCGTTTACTACTTTATCGTTACCGTCTGCATCAACAGTTAGACATTGACCGTCTACGGTAGTGGGAATACCACCCATCATATAATGACACGTCGGTATTACAGGAATCGGTTCTTTCACTGGATCAACATGAGCGAACGTACGAGAAAGCTCAAGGATACCTGGCAGACGTGACTCAAGTACGTCTTTACCAAGGTGATCAAGTTTAAGTTTACAGTGAGGACCCCAAGGGCCGTCAAATCCGCGACCTTCACGAATTTCAGTCATCATTGAACGTGCAACAACGTCACGACCAGCAAGGTCTTTCGCGTTAGGCGCATAACGTTCCATGAAGCGTTCACCGTCTTTATTAAGCAGGTAACCACCTTCACCACGGCAACCTTCCGTTACTAGCGTACCAGCACCGGCAATACCCGTAGGGTGGAACTGCCACATTTCCATATCTTGTAGTGCGACACCAGCACGAATTGCCATACCAACACCGTCACCGGTATTGATGTGTGCGTTAGTGGTAGAAGCGAAAATACGCCCTGCTCCACCCGTTGCTAATACGACTGCTTTAGACTTGAAGTAAACTACTTCGCCTGTCTCGATATCAATAGCAGTACAACCAACAACATCACCGTCTTGGTTTTTAACTAGGTCGAGTGCATACCACTCAGAAAAGACCTTTGTTTTATTCTTTACGTTTTGCTGATAAAGCAAATGCAGCAAAGCGTGACCAGTACGGTCAGCGGCGGCTGCGGTTCGAGCTGCTTGCTCGCCACCAAAATTTCTTGATTGACCACCGAAAGGACGTTGGTAAACCTTACCATTCTCAAAACGTGAGAAAGGCAAACCCATGTTCTCCATCTCAATGATGGCTTCTGGGCCGGTTTTACACATGTATTCAATAGCGTCTTGGTCACCAATGTAGTCCGACCCTTTTACGGTGTCGTACATGTGCCATTCCCAGTTATCTTCATGGGAATTACCTAGCGCAACAGTAATACCACCTTGCGCTGATACCGTATGTGAACGGGTAGGAAATACTTTAGACAGTAGTGCACATGACTTTCCAGATTCTGAAATCTGTAGTGCTGCACGCATACCAGCGCCGCCAGCGCCAATAACTACTGCGTCAAACTCGTGAACGGGTAAACTCATCTTACACTCCCCACAATACAAACAGACCAACAGCGACGTAACCAAAAGCAATGATGTTTAGAACATACTGAATGATTGCACGCAAACCAGACGCCTTCACATAATCGGTAAGTACTTGCCAAAGGCCAATACGAACGTGGATCATGATGGCGATAAGTGCTGCCAATGTGAACACTTTCATCGCTAGCCCAGAAAATAATCCGCGCCACTCAATGAAAGTAATATTATCAGTGGATATAAAAAACCACGCCATGAATACCGTATAAGCAAAAATAATTGCAGCGGTAGTACGTAGTGAAACGTAATCTTGAATACCATTACGCTTTAAGCTTGCTTGGTTGCCTAGCATAGTGCTACTCCCAATACTACTGTCAGCACAATCCAAAGAGCGATAGCTATTTTGGCGCTGAGGTTTCCTGACTCCAACTCTTCCCAGTGACCTAAATCCATAACTACATGTCTTAGGCCGCCTAAAATGTGGTAAGTCAGCGCTGATAAAGTGCCTATTGCGATCACTTTTCCAATGATACCGTCCATCATCGCTTGTACGTTCGCAAACCCTTCAGGCGAGGAAACAGATACTGCCCATGCCCAAATAACAAAGAGTAATGCGAAGAACATTGCGACACCGGTAACACGGTGGAGAATTGACGAAATAGCGGCAGGCGGAAATTTAATAGTATTGAGTTCTAAATTTACTGGTCTTTGCTTTTTCACAATGTATGCCTGTTTAATCCGTAGGGATAATGAATTACTCACCGTTATTATGTCCTGTGCGAGTTAATTCGTTTATTACCTGTTAATTACCTCATCCAATGAGTTGTTAACAATTTGTGAATTATTCTTTAATACATTTAACAGAATAATTATTCTGTTTTAATGCACCGCTGAGTATATCCAGCACAGTATATAATTACAATTTTTTGTGCTGTAGTAAGACTTTAGTCTTTTTTGACAAATCTTCCTGATAAACACAAAGAAAAGTAGTCACAAATACTAACAACAAGCATGGAATGCTTAATAAACAAGGCACTAAAGTGTATCAGCACTAAACTAGAATAACACTATTTTCACTAGCAAAATTAAGGTCTTTTAATGAAAACGACCAATTCTCAATCGACAAAAGGTTAATTTTTCGGCTAAGCTGTTAATAAATTTGGTAAACGGTGGTTTACCTTTTGCCAAAAGACATTGATAATTACCCCGAAACGGGTTTAGTGCGATTACCAACATGTTAACGATAGAGATTCCGGCTGAGCATTATAAATCTCAGTAATTCGGAATATTTATTGTGCATAAATGCAATTAAATTGACTTATTGGTACATAATAAAGTACAAATACGCCACTTTTCCCCAACGAAACGAGCATTTTCGCCCGTTTTCGCTGCAAACAGAACCATTCTGAGGAGAGCATTTTATGGCAGATCAGAAAGCCATTCTTAAAGCCGGCGGTAAGGAAATCGAGCTTCCTATCTTGTCTGGCACCGAAGGACAAGACGTAATCGACGTTCGTTCACTTGGTCAACACGGTTACTTCACCTACGACCCTGGTTTTATGGCGACAGGATCTTGCGAGTCAGCTATTACTTACATTGACGGTGCTGCTGGTGTGTTACTACACCGTGGTTTCCCCATTGAAGAACTAGCGCGCGATGCAGACTACCTTGAAGTTTGTCATATGCTTCTACACGGTGATGCGCCGTCTAAAGAAGAATATGAAGAATTCAAATCGACAATTACACGCCACACCATGGTACATGAGCAAATTAACATGTTCTTCCATGGCTTCCGTAACGATGCCCACCCTATGGCAATGTTATGCGGAACTGTTGGTGGTATGTCATCTTTCTATCACAGCGACTTAGACGTTTCTAACGATGAAGAGCGTAAACGTAGTGCACATCGCTTAATCGCGAAAATGCCTACCTTAGTAGCCATGTGTTACAAGTACAACATTGGTCAACCGTTCGTTTATCCACGTAACGATTTGAGCTATGCAGCTAACTTCTTGAACATGATGTTCTCAGTTCCTGCTGAAGAATTTGAGATTAGCCCTGCGGTAGAACGTGCAATGGATCGTATCTTTACGCTTCATGCTGACCACGAGCAAAACGCATCTACCTCTACGGTTCGTCTAGCTGGTTCATCTGGTGCCAACCCTTACGCATGTATTGCGGCTGGTGTTGCTTCACTTTGGGGCCCTGCCCACGGTGGTGCGAACGAAGCATGCCTAAATATGCTTGAGGAAATTGGAACTGTTGATCGCATTCCTGAGTTTATTGCACGTGCTAAAGATAAGGCTGACCCGTTCCGTCTTATGGGCTTTGGTCACCGTGTTTACAAAAACCACGATCCTCGCGCAACAGTAATGCGTGAAAGCTGTCACGAAGTACTTAGCGAACTTAATGTTAAAGATCCACTACTTGAAGTAGCAATGGAACTTGAAAAAATTGCATTAAGCGACCCGTACTTCGCAGAGAAGAAGTTGTTCCCTAACGTAGATTTCTACTCAGGTATCGTACTTAAAGCTATTGGTATTCCTACCAACATGTTTACATGTATCTTCGCCCTGTCTCGTACAGTAGGTTGGATTTCACACTGGCATGAAATGATGAGCGATCCAAAACAAAAAATTGGTCGTCCTCGTCAGCTTTACACTGGTCACAACCAGCGTAAATACACGCCATTAAAATAAGCATGAACAAGTAAGTTTTTGTTCATAAAATAGCGCCTTACGGCGCTATTTTTTTAGCCTCGTTTTAATAAAATAACTCTTTGTACATTTATTTTATTGAAATGACGTCAGAAGGATTGTGTTATATGCCCTACTCTATTGTGTTGCTTGGCGTGGCTGGGCTCATCCCTTTTTTAGCTATGCCAATAGCCTACTCTCTTAATCTTTTGTCATTAACCCAAAGCGCTGTTTATTTTATGCAGTATTCTGCGGTTTTACTGTCATTTTTTGGTGGTATTCATTGGTGGGATTCCATCAGCAACCAGCGTTATGGTAATCAAATGTATGCCGCGATGTTACCCAGTATCATCGGTTGGCTTTGTTTGGTATTTAGCCACGACCCGAAAACCCTAGGGGTACTTTCGCTTAGCTACGTCGCAATATTAGTTTACGATAAATTCACCTTAAGTTTGCCTAAAGGCCAAATAGTGAGCTACATCAGTTTGCGTATAGCTCTCACCTCTGTTGTGGTGATCAGCCATGCTTGGATGATTTACCTTATTACCTAATTTTCACAGTAGATATAAAGCACTTATTGTTGGGTAATATCACTCGTGGACGCCAATTACTAAAACGGCACTTGCCGGTAACACAAAAAAAAGCGCAGTCATTATTAACATGACTGCGCTTTTTTATGTTCCGGGCTTTTTTATTTCAGTGCTTGCTCGGTGTGTTCAACAACTTAAAAGCAAACAGAGATATTATTCGTCACGTATAACCGAAAGCAACTCAGCAGTTTTCTCTTCCATCAACGCTATATCGCCTCGGCTTTCTACATTTAAGCGAATCACCGGTTCGGTGTTCGACTTACGCAAATTAAAGCGCCATGTGTCGAATTCCAACCCTAGGCCGTCGGTAGTATCGATAACCGATGCATGCGGTTTATATTTAGACGTCGCGCGCTCAAGCGCGGCATCCGCGTCTTTAAGCTTGCTGTTAATCTCTCCTGACGATGGAAACGCTTCAATACGCGCTTTAACCATGCTCGACAACGATTGTTTTTTAACACACACAAGTTCGGCAATTAACAACCAAGGGATCATGCCAGAATCGCAGTAAGCAAAATCTCTGAAATAATGGTGCGCACTCATTTCACCGCCATACACCGCGTCTTCTTTACGCATACGCTCTTTAATAAACGCATGACCTGTTTTCGACTTAATGGGTGTACCGCCAGCATTCGCTACTATATCTTCGGTATTCCAAAATACCCGTGGGTCATAAATAATTTTACTGTCTTGGTTCTTCTCAATGAACGCTGCTGCAAGCAAGCCAACAATATAATAGCCTTCAATGAAGTTGCCGTCGGCATCGAACAAGAAACAACGATCGAAGTCGCCATCCCACGCTACACCAAAGTCCGCGTTATGTTTAATAACAGCATCGGCGGTATCAGCTCTGTTCTCAGGTAACAACGGATTGGGAATACCATGAGGAAACGTGCCATCTGCTTCGTGGTGCACTTTAACGAAGCTAATTGGAACTTGTCTGCTCGCTAACTCAGCTTCAATAGCATCTAGCGCTGAACCTGCTGCTCCATTGCCTGCATTAACAACTATTTTAAGTGGTGTGAACGAATCAAGATTCACGTAAGACAACATGTGGTCTACGTAGGCTGACATACAGCTGTCTTCTACATAGCTTCCTGTATCAGTTAAATGTGAAACCTTAATGTGTGCATGACCATTATAGAAAGCATCAGCGTCAATCGCCTCGCCTTGGGTATAGTAGGCAAGACGCTGTGAAACGGCTTCATCGCTTAGCTGTTCAGCACGCTCTTTAATTGAATTTAAGCCAGTGTCGCCACTAATGGGTACAGAATCAGCTTTAACCAACTTCATGCCATTGTAGTTAATGGGGTTGTGACTAGCGGTCACTTCTATTCCGCCATCAACACCTAAGTGTTTAGTCGCGAAATATATCTCTTCCGTTCCTGCCATACCAATATCGGTAACGTTTGCACCAGCATCAATTAGCCCTGCGCTCAAGGCAAGTTTTAAGGGGGTAGATGTTAAACGAACATCACTGCCTACCACTACCGTTTTCGCTTTTAACTCTTCAGCAAAGGCATAACCAATGCGGTAAGCCGTTGCTTCATCAAGTTGGCTGTTAAGCTCACCGCGTATGTCATATGCTTTAAAGCATGTAATTGGTTTAGTCATGTATTAGAGTCTCTGTTCCCTGTTAAAGCTATCATTGGTCACTAATGTTACAAGAAAAGTAACGAATATCATTATAAAGTAGATGGTATAAAACCCCTCACCTTCGCGCAATGCGCTTTTGAAATTACTAAGCAATTAAGCTCACTTTATTTCTTCTCTGTTGTGGGGAGCCATCAAATCTTGTTTTGGGCCTACAGGAATAACTTGAGTAGGGTTTACCATGGTGTGACTGTAATAATAATGACGTTTGATATGATCAAAATTCACCGTATCCGCCACACCCGGATATTGATACAACTCTTTCATGTAGGCATACAAGTTCGGGTAATCCGCTATTTGACGAATATTGCA
This sequence comes from Alteromonas sp. 38, assembly GCF_902506055.1. Taxonomy (NCBI): domain Bacteria; kingdom Pseudomonadati; phylum Pseudomonadota; class Gammaproteobacteria; order Alteromonadales; family Alteromonadaceae; genus Alteromonas; species Alteromonas sp. 38. The sequence continues at coordinate 1,713,962 of NZ_LR733300.1, read as the reverse complement.
TTTGAAGTGCCCATGATACACCGCATCAAAACGAATTAAGGTGGTGAACAAGCGCCAATCCGCTTCGGTAATTTGATGGCCCACTAAATAACGCTGCGTAGACAATCGTGTTTCTAACGTATCTAACGCTTCAAATAAAGTATTAACGGCGTCTTCATAGGCACTTTGCGTGGTAGCAAAACCCGCCTTGTACACGCCGTTATTAACAGCGTGATACACCAACTTATTAATATCGTCTATTTCTTCGCGTAGTGGCGAGGGATAAAAATCTTGTGTATCACCCGTAAGCGTATTGAAGTCACTGTTGAAAATACGAATAATATCTGCAGATTCATTATTCACTATGGATTGGGTTTGTTTATCCCATAAAACAGGAACCGTTACCCGCGTGGTAACATCATGTTTTGCTTTGGTGTATAGCTGATGCAGATAATCATAATGATATAGCTTATCACCGGTGCTACCTGGGTATTCAGTAAAACGCCACCCGTCACCTAGCATATCAGGGTTTACCACTGAAACATCAATATGTTCAGTGAGCCCCTTTAGCTGCCTTAAAATTAGCGCACGATGGGCCCACGGACAGGCATAAGCGACATAAAGATGGTATCGACCAGACTCTGGTGGGTGTTGGGCTCCTGCCTCACTGCCTATCGCACCTCTAAATTTCGACTCTTGGCGCTCAAACTTACCGCCGTTCTCACGCGTGTCGTACCATTTGTCTTGCCATAGTCCATCTACAAGCAATCCCATTTATTTCTCCAAGCATTCGTTTTAAAACGTGTTATTCAAACATGTATAGCTTTGAACGTAATGTCGGTATTTTTGGATTTAACTTCCTAGTTTTTAGAACGAATGGGTATAGCAAGTCTACGTAGTGTCCATTTTATCGATGATGGCTCTGGCAATGGGCATGGCGCTAGTAGCCGCAGGAGAAGGTGCATTACCAACGTGTAATACCCTATCAGTTGATAAGAATTCAAAGTCCCCCATCATTTTACCCGTTTTAGACACCGCTTGCGCCCTGATCCCTGGCCGATAGTAGTGTAAATCCTCTTCATTAATCGAGGGGCAATATTTTTGCACTAAACTTGCGTAATAAGATTTGCTTACGCTACTTTTGATTTCTGATATTACACTGGATTTAAACTGCCAGAGCAGTCGCCATAACCCTTTGTATGATAAGGTTCTGAAAATTTCGCTGTAGGAAGGAAGCGAGTGATAGGCTTCTCGACCAGGCGCTAACACCGCATTTGGCCCCACCGTCGTATAACCGCCTATCATTTTCGTTAAGTGAACGCCCAAAAATGGCATATCGGGGTTGGGTACAGGATATATTAATCTTTTGCTAACGTTATCGTACTTAGAAGATAAGCGATAATACTCCCCCTTAAATGGCACTATTTTGAAATCCGGGGTTATTCCTTGCTTTCTAATTAAGTCGTCTGCATACACACCCGCGCAGCAAATAACCCTATCAGCTTCTGTGCGTCGTTTTACACCATTCACTTCGGTTAACAGCGATACGCAGTTGTCATGTTCGTCGATGGCATGAACCCGTGTATTGAAGTGTGCAGTCACGTTTGAATTTTCGATTGCGACTGCCATTAGCGATTTTGTGATAGCCGTAAAGTCGGTAATGCCTGTAGAATTAACTAATACCGCTTCTTTACCCGTAATATTAGGCTCCATCGAGTGTAGTCTAGATTGAGTAATACGTTCAGGGCTTAAATCGTTTATTTCGCAGTTTTTGAAAAGGTTATCAAGCTTTTGCACTTCATCATTGTTGGTCGCCACTATGAGCTTACCGCATTGCTCAAAAGGTAAATGATGGTCTCTACACCACGCAATGGTATCTTGTAACCCTTGCCTACAATACGTAGACTTTAAGGAACCAGGCGAGTAATACACGCCAGCGTGGATCACACCCGAATTTCTTCCGGTTTGATGAAAAGCAGCAACAGGCTCTTTTTCAATTAACTGAACCTTGTGCTGTGGATTGCGCTTTTGATACTCATAAAGTACCGCAGCACCCACTATCCCAGCCCCTATAATGACAATATCGTACCGTTTTGACATGTCTTACTTACTGTTTAAAGAAGAACCCTTGCAATATTACGCTTTTTTGCGATCATGCGCCCCTTAAGTAAAAGCTTTTAATTTTTGTTTCAACTGCTGTGTTATTTTGCCCCCGTCAGGTGTTGGCGGAGCAGTTTTGACAGCGCGGTTTAGACAAAGCGACTATTGGCTTAGCAAGAACTGGAATACATAGTGAGTATATTGGAAAATCAAAGGTTTGGCGGCATCGTGCGCCTATACGGCGAAGAAGCCGCAGAAAAACTTTCAATGAGCCATGTGTGCGTTGTGGGGATTGGAGGAGTTGGTAGCTGGAGTGCAGAAGCACTTGCGCGTTCTGGTATCGGTAAAATCACCCTGATTGATTTAGATGACATATGTGTAACCAACACTAACCGGCAAATTCACGCTATGGCCGATACTATAGGCGAAGCAAAGGTCGATGCTATTGCACAGCGTATTAAACGCATAAACCCAAATTGCGAAGTGGTATGCATTGAAGACTTCGTCACACCAGAAAACACGGCAGAACTGTTAACCCAAGCTATGCATGCCGTTATCGACGCAACTGACAGCATAAGGGCGAAAGCTGCCATGGTAGCCCACTGCAAGCGCGCTAAAATACCCATTGTGACTGTGGGTGGTGCCGGTGGGCAAATTGACCCTACCCAAGTAACTCGGGGCGATTTATCGAAAACCACCCAAGATCCTCTTGCGGCCAAATTGCGCAGTGAACTGCGACGCAATTACAATTTCAGTAAAAATCCTAAACGCCGCTTCGGGGTTGAATGCATCTATTCAACCGAGCAGTTGCGTTATCCCCAACCTGATGGCAGCGTGTGTTATAACAAATCGGCAATGGAAGGCGGAACGCGACTTGATTGTGCAGGCGGTTTTGGCGCGGTTGTAACGGTAACAGCCACCTTTGGTATGTTCGCATCAGCCAGTGTAATCAATCGCTTAACGGGTCATAAATAGACAAACGGGAATAACTACCGCACAATGTTATTAGCAGGTTTAAAAATGACGATAGCTAACATCATAGTATCGCGTAAAGGTTAAAAGAGAAGGATAATAAAATGTCACCTATAGAGCTCGAACAATTAATGAAGGACTGCGCTGAAGATGCGGTTGCTGCAGCGCAAGAAGAGTTCAATTTAACCTTAGATTACTCTGCTGAAAGTGTTTCGCTTGTCGATGATATTTTACTTAGTTTTTTAGACAAATATCATGACAGCGCGTTAGAAGATGAAGCGGTTTTCACGATTTGTAATATCTTTGGGGCCTATTTAGGAGAAACGTTCCAGCGTTTTGTGGGTGGAACTTGGCTTTATGACCAATCGAACCCTGATGCGCCATACGTATTATTAGTAGTGGGTGAAAACTCCTATGCCTTTGCCGGTATTTGCTACGAGCGACTAGTAAACGACAGCCAAGTCAGCGTAAAGGCTTATTTCGATCAATCTGTGGGTAATCATCGCCAGTAAGCATTACTTTGTATTTTTCGTGTGGGGCGAATACCTTTTTGCCTCACGCGCTAATCACATTTTTGTCTTTCTGATTTATTAGTGATTTATTCCCATTTTATTCGCAAAGTGGCTTTTTCCAGTCTTGCACCATCCAGCGCAAATGCCGACTTCGGCTAATACAATATAAACTGATAATAGACACCACCACCTTAATGGCAGTTATCATCTCAAACCCCCAATGTACCGACACAATATGATAAAACTGCACACTCAACGACGCTATCACGCCCACTAAAATAAGTGGCAACAATGCGCGAGACCACCCTGTGATCCCCTTTTTCCATAGCCTTTCACGTTGCGATATAAGCACAAGCCCTAGCACTATCGGCACACTACTGAGTAACGCCAATCCTAAACTTTCACTTTGCGGATAAAATAGCTTAAGTAACGCTTCTGTTTGCGACCGCGAGGCCAGCGAAAAAATAAACGCAATCCAGTCCAAACTAAAGAGTGCCAGTATCACGTACAGCCATTTAGGCGGTAAAATTCGGCCAGATTCATCATAATATTTTAATGGCAGTTTAAGCATGAAAAACAAATAGCCTTGCTTCAGAGAATAATTAATAACCCAGTTATTATTGGGCTAATAATGCAAACTTAAAGCGCTAAAAGAAAATATCAGGCAATTTGGCATATTTATAAATGTTTTAATATAAACGACACGGCTTCAGGTGATTTAAACGAATTGTGCTTAGACACAACAATGAGTCTTTCTAAGGCCTCTGGTATATCGGCACTTTCGTAGGTCACCACGCCATCAGTGAGTAATAAACACACTTCCCTTCTTTCACATTCGGTTTCTTTTTTCGACCCAATAATGGAATAGGCTTTTCCTTGAATAGGCATAGGATACAGGGTGTTCATTAATGGGTGACCCGGCTTTAATGAATCAAGGCTCTTAAATTTAGTGTCGGTTAAATAGCTCTGCATGTCTGACTGAACAATGTCTACCCCATTTTCATCGAGCAAACCAACAAACATGTTTTTAAGTTCATAGGGTATTTGTACCAACGATGAACCAATATAACCTATCGCGGATGCCGCCAGCGCTGAACCTTTATGGGGCGTATCTAAATAAAAAACCGTATTAGTGTTGAACCTGGGTGCAAAGAAAAAAGTATCTCGAATATCTTCGGATATCGCTTTTTCAAGCTGCTCAGGAGGTACAGCAAAGGTGGTATTCCAAAAGGCGTCGCCAGGCGATACCGTAAGTAATTTGGTTATAAGCCCTCCTAAACTGTGCCCAATAAATACCGCTTCGCGAGTGATAAGTGGGTTATCAATAGTGGCCAGTAGCGCATCAAGCTCTCTTCGAATTTTCATAGCGCTATACAGTGGTGGTTGGCCTGAAGGGTAAAGCACATGCCAAATTTGATACCGTTCGTTCAACCATTCGTCATTCATTACTGCCATAGTCAAATAACGCCAAATTAATGGGTCGGAATTAAGACCATGGATCATAATAAGGGGAATTTTGGTGTCTGACATTTCCCCAATAACATAAATTCCCCTAAGGGCTTTTGCTTGCTTAGTACCCACAAAGCCTTTCCAGCGAAGCCCTCCGACTATCGCATCATTGAGTAAGGCTAAATAACTGGCACTTGGAGAGTACCGAGCCATGTAGGCGTTATTACCCACACGAACCGTGGTTCGGCCATGAATTTTCTGAGCATCTAACGTTATGTGCACCTCGTTACCGTCTAGCTTAATGTCCTGAAACATCAATGTGTAACTGCTGTACGTACCTTCTTGAGGGTAATAGGTCTGTTCAGTTTCTGTGGCTGCTTGTTCTCTTACTACCACGGCAACGCCGTATTCTCCTAGAATGTTGGGTTGCAGCGCATCTTCTGAAGGAAGCATTCTAGAAGCGAAAATTATGGGATGATCTAAATTTAAATGGGTGTGAAAATGGGCTTCATCTTCTTTTCCCGACATCCGCAATGTCAGCAAACTCATTAGCGCATCTCGATGACGTTTTAGTGCAAATTGGCGCTCGTCAGCACTAACATCATCCCGCCCAAGTAGCGCTTGTGTACACAACAAACTATTAATTAAGTCTTCTGACGAATGAGGCAATATGGTCACGCAACCCCAATAAAGTTCACGGGTGGTGTGCTCAAGAAAATCAAGGGTGTATTCTGGCGCATCAGACAAGCGCAAGGTAAGTGATGGTCGCTCAGGTTTATAATAGTCGGAAGAACATGATGCTAAACCAAGCATAACCAAGCTAAATAAGATGGGTAACGCATTGGTGCACTTATAACAGCCCATGAAGCCCTGCCGTAAATCCTAAATGAGAAGAGCAAAAGAGTATGATGAATTTTTGTTCAGTATTCCACTAATAGGCAGTAATGTTCTTAGTTGAAAAAGTTTTACCTCAAAGAGCTGCGAACCCGCCATACTTACTGTATAATCCGCGGCCATTTTAGGCACAAGTAGCGTCGTTTACCGGGTGATATTTTAGATGACTGTAGAAACCTTTAATCCAAGTAAAGCAGCAAACAAAACCACTACTTTAGAAACACCAGTCAAAACACTGACTGAAAATCGTAGTACAGGTGCAAGCAACGGCGCCCGCATTGGGTTTGTCAGCTTAGGCTGCCCAAAAAACTTGGTAGACTCCGAACGCATTCTTACGCAGTTACGTACCGAGGGCTACGATGTTGTTCCTACATACAACGATGCTGATTTGGTTATTGTTAATACCTGCGGCTTTATTGATGCGGCGGTAGAAGAGTCACTTGATACCATTGGTGAAGCGCTCAAAGAAAACGGCAAAGTCATTGTAACTGGCTGTTTGGGCATTAAAGAAGATGAAATCCGTGAAGTACACCCTAATGTACTGGCTATTACCGGCCCTCACGCTTATGAGTCGGTAGTTGAGCAAGTTCACGAACATTTACCTAAGCCTCAACATAATCCGTTTGAACATTTAGTGCCCGATCACGGTGTTAAACTTACGCCTCGTCATTACGCGTATTTAAAAATCTCAGAAGGTTGTAACCACAGGTGTACTTTCTGCATCATTCCATCGATGCGTGGCGACCTTGTAAGCCGCCCTGTGGGCAGTGTTTTAGACGAAGCAAAGCGTCTCAAAGCCGCTGGTGTTAAAGAGCTATTGGTTATTTCACAAGACACCAGTGCATACGGTGTTGATGTGAAGCACAGAACAGGCTTCTGGGATGGCATGCCCGTTAAAACTCACATGCAACAGTTGTGTGAAAAACTGGGTGAAATGGGCATTTGGGTGCGTCTTCACTATGTTTATCCCTACCCACATGTCGATGACCTTATTCCACTCATGAATGAAGGTAAAATTCTACCTTACCTTGATATCCCGTTTCAGCATGCCAATAAGCGTATCTTACGTTTAATGAAACGCCCTGGTAGTGCAGATCGCACCCTAGAGCGCGTTAAGAAATGGCGTGAAGCCTGCCCTTCATTGGTTATCCGTTCAACCTTTATCGTAGGTTTTCCGGGTGAAACCGAAGAAGAGTTTGAAGAGTTACTCGACTTTATTCGTGAAGCACAGTTAGATCGTGTAGGTGCATTTGCTTACTCACCGGTTGAAGGTGCTCGCGCCAACGACTTACCTGATCCTGTGCCTGAAGACGTTAAACAAGAACGTTTAGCACGCTTCATGGAAGTTCAGGGTGAAATTAGTGCACAGCGTTTACAAGCGCGCATTGGTAATGAATACCAAGTGGTTATCGACAGCGTAGACAGCGAAGGCGCTGTAGGCCGAACTTATGCCGATGCGCCTGAAGTTGATGGGCTAGTTCACCTTAATGGCGTATATGACGTGAAACCTGGTCAACGGGTGTGGGCTGAAGTCATTCATGCTAACGAACACGATGTGTGGGCGGTACTGTCTGAAGATCAAGACGAAGACGAAAGCCAAGATTAATCGTAGAAGAGGCCATTAGGCTTTCAACATGCTGATCGTAATAGTGACAATATAAGAAACAAAAAAACCGGTAGTTCCTAAAGAGTTACCGGTTTTTTAATCTTGTTATCGTATGTCAAAAACACAATCAGACACTAGTTGCCACGCACTTACCAAGGCAGTTCGTCGCCATTTGAATGAATGAATCGCCCTGCGTTATCAAGGGTCATTTCTTCGATACGAGCGACCAATCTCTCAGCCGAGGTATCGGCATCAATATCGCCGCTACCATTCACCATTTCAGTTTGAACAAACCCGGGGTGAAACAAACCAACCGCTATTCCTTGTGGCTTGAGATCGTTTGCTAGTGACACACCGGCTGCATTTAGCGCCGCTTTCGACATTCTATACCCGTAGTAACCGCCAGAAGTGTTATCAGTCATAGAACCCATTCTGCTGGTGATCATGGCTATCTTACTGTTGTCGGCCATTGATGGAAGAAGGGTTTGTGTGACAAGCAGAGGCCCCATGGCATTCACTCTAAACTGATAATCTATGGTATGGGGTTCCCAGTCTTCTAAGGTTTCTCTGCCTAACACACCCGCGTTATTAATGAGCAAATCAATCTTAACGTCTGTTAATTCCGCTAAACTATCTGCCAGCGTATCTGGCTGCGACACATCAACACCGGTTATCACTTTAACGCCAGCTGAATTCAGCTCATCACAACTATTGCGACAGGTGGCGTACACTGTCGCGCCTTTCGATTTGAATTGCTTAACTAGGGCTAGACCAATACCGCGGTTGCCCCCTGTAATGACTACGTTCATTTTAACGCTCCCTATTTATATGCTGCACGCTACAAATACCAATGCTATAAAGAAAAAAGTCGATGACATGTATTCACAATGAATGCCAGTGTTAACCAGTTATTGGCAACGCTTAATTAGCCTTTCAGCAGGCTAATCATTTTTGCATTTGAATACCGGAATATCTTTTGGCTTTTTTTGATGATTACTCGTTTTTTTCAGCCGCTAAAAAAGCGAATAAAAAGCGCGGCTTACCCTAATGATGCCAGCAAACGCGCAAGATCCTCAGGCGTGTCTATGCCAACGGGTGGTTTAGCATCTGCTACGTCGCAATGGATTTTGTCGCCATACCACAATGCCCGAAGCTGCTCGAGAGACTCAATTTGCTCAAGGGCACTAGGCTGGTAACTTACGTACTGCTGCACGTATTGTGCACGGTACGCATAAATGCCTATATGTCTAAAATACAACTTAGGATCAGCACTTTGACGGTTTTCCATCATACGATCACGTTCAAATGGAATGGCCGAACGAGAGAAATACATCGCCTCTTGATGTGCATTTACCAGTACTTTAACCATATTAGGATTGAATACATCGTCGCTTTCTAAAATGGGCGTAGACAAGGTCGCCATCACACATTGAGGTGCATTCGACAAATTATTTGCTACTTGCTTAATATTTGCCGCGGGTATGAAAGGTTCATCGCCTTGCACATTAACCACTATGCTATCAGCGGCAATGTTTTCTTTCTCTATCACTTCTGCTATGCGTTCGGTGCCTGACTGGTGTGTATCGGCCGTCATACAAACATGAGCAAATTGGTTAGCGGCATCGGCAATACGCATATCGTCAGTGGCGACTATTATTCGCTCAGCCCCCGCCTCAGTGGCTCGCTCCACCACATGCTGAATCATGGGTTTACCGTTAATATCAGCCAGAGGTTTACCTGGAAAACGGCTAGAGCCATATCGTGCGGGAATAACTACTGTAAATGCCATCACACACCTATCGCGTTGCGTCTACTTCATCGAGTGTCATTACCGTTGCTTTGCTTTCGATAAGCACCGGAATACCGTCTTTAATGTCGTAAGCCAAACGGTCAAAGCGGCAGATTAGCTTATCTTTTTCATCATTAAGCACCAACTTCCCTTTGCACACTGGGCATGCCAGTACTTCTAATAATTTGTTATCAAATGCCATTGTATTTCCTTGCTTGCTAAGGCGTCATTGTTAAGCCGGCATTAACCAGCTTGTTATCTATTTGTGTGAAAAACTTCTGATCGATATTTGCTGAAACGGGCAAATACCAACAATCGTTGTGGGCGATATCACTTACCTTCACCGCATCTTTTTCGGTCATTAGCACAGTACCTGATGGGATTTCATCTGCTGTAAATTGGTGATGGTCAGGGAAAGGTAACGTGCTTGACAGCGTTAGCCCCATACTCTTTAACTGCGAGAAAAAGCGTTCAGGCGCACCAATACCCGCCATGGCAGTAATAGTCTTACCGGATAAGCTAGTAAGCTCAGTCTGCTCAGTGGGCTTTGTTACAGAGCACACTTCTGAAGCCTCTAGGTGCATAAGGTACTGAGGTGTTTGGCCTGCTTTAAGGTTTGGTATCTTATTGTCAGCACGGTTATGCACGATGGCATCTACGGTTGCCAGCCGCCAGTGACCTTCCCTAAGCGGCCCCATAGGTATTAAAAAGCCACTGCCGGTTAACCGTTCGTCCATTACCACCACTTCAACATCTCTTGCTAACGCATAATGTTGAAGACCATCATCACAGATAATGAGGTCGCAATTAAGATCATTTGAAAGATAATCTGCGCCTCGGCTACGTATAGGGTCAATCACCACGGGTACTTGACTTCGAATGGCCAGTAGTCGAGGTTCATCCCCTACTTCACTGGCATCATCATTCGCGGTGACTTGACGAGGGTAATAGCTAGACTTACCGCCATACCCTCTACTTAAAATACCAACTCGAATACCTTTTTCGCGATAATACTGCGCGAGTGCAAGTACTACGGGGGTTTTACCGTTACCGCCAACCGAAATATTGCCTACTACAATAACCTTAGCACGGCCGCGATACACTTTTTTCAGGCCTGTAGAGAACAAAAATCTACGAAAAGCTGATATCAGCCAGAAAAGTATCGCGAGTGGCAATAACAGCCACACTAGCGGGTGACCAGCGTACCAGCGCTTCACCATACGGTTCACTTAGTTATCACCAAACTGTAGCGCGTGAAGCTGCGCATAATGCCCACCTTTTTCAAGTAGCTCCTGATGCTTACCACTTTCAATAATGCGACCTTGCTCAACCACCATGATAGTGTCGGCATTTTCAATCGTCGATAACCTGTGTGCTACCACAATACTGGTACAACGTTTTTGCAATGTTTCTAGTGCATCTTGAATAAGCCTTTCCGATTCCGTATCTAGCGCCGAGGTCGCTTCGTCTAAAATCAGAATAGGCGCATCGGCTAAAATAGCGCGGGCAATAGCGATACGTTGACGTTGGCCGCCAGATAACATAAGACCATTTTCACCAATAACGGTATCGATACCTTCAGGTAAATTACCCAAAAACTCATCGACGTGAGCCATTTTGCAGGCTTGCTCAATTTTGGCCTGCGACACGGTTTCTTTTGCACCATAAGCAATGTTATTGGCAATAGAATCGTTAAACAATGTTACGTTTTGCGACACTACCGCAAACTGCGCCCGTAGTGATTTTAAATCGATACTGTCTAAAGGGTTGTCATCCAACCTGACTTGCCCACTTTGCGGGGAATAGAACCGGGTAAGTAGCGACGAAATGGTCGACTTTCCGCTTCCAGAACGCCCTACCAAAGCAACAGAGTGGCCAGGTTCTGCGGTAAACGAGACGTTCGTTAACGCAGGCGAATGCTTGCCTGGGTAAGTAAAGGTCACATCATCGAATTCAATTTTTCCAACTGCACGCTCTACTTTTATGTCGCCTGAATCGGCTTCGTTTTCCCTATCTAATATTTCAAATACGCTTACGCAGGCAGTCATGCCTTTTTGAAACTCATTATTAATCGTCGTCAGTTGCTTCAAAGGTTTTAGTAGCATCACCATACAAAACACCACGTTGATAAATACACCCGCAGAGAGCTTTTCAACCATGCCCGGCGTACTGGCAATATAAAGCACTACGGCTAACGCAACAGACGCAATAACCTGAATAGACGACACACTTAAAATTTGGGTAACCGCAAGCTTCATGGTTTGTTGGCGGTTATTATTATTTTTCTGCTCGAAGCGTTTTTGTTCGATGGTTTGCCCACCAAACATAATGACCACTTTATGGCCTTTTACCGCCTGCTCTACCGCAGAGGTTAAATTGCCCATCGCTTGTTGAATGTTTCGACTCACCACTCTAAACCGCTTACTCACGAATGAGACAATAACGGCAACTAAAGGGCCAATTAACAAGAAGATAATAGATAACTGCCATGAGTAATAAAACATTACCGCGAGTAGTCCAATAACAAGCGCCCCTTCCCGAACCAAGGTTAACAAGGCTTTACCAGAAGCATTGGCAACTTGTTCGGTGTCGTAGGTCACTTTACTAATTAACGCCCCCACTGCTTGGGTATCGTGGAATGACACCGGTAAATGGATATATTTATCGAACAACTGTTGTCGCATACGCATGACGACCTGCGCACCAATCCACGTTAATGTATAGGTACCAAGAAAGTTAAATAGACCCCGTAACAAAAACAAAGGAACTATCGCATACGCAGCTAATCGTAAGTACGCCTGATCATTTTTCCCTAGTGACTCGTCAATCATGGGCTGCAATTGTGCAAATACGAAAGTATCTACTGCGGAGTAGCCCACCATGCCAATAACGGCAACGAAGAAAGGGAGTTTAAATTCACGCAGATAGCGTAAAAAGCGTTTAACCTGGAAGGCCGACGGATCGGTTTGTTGCATCAAAGTGTTTTAACCTGTTCGTTATTCATTACTTTCACCCTAGCTATTGTACTAGTACTTGAGTAATTTCCCTAATCAACCCCATGCTTTGCTTAGAAATTGTCCTCATTTTTCAATTCAGATTCTGAAGAAACAAGGTGCCTAGGCGTGTAACTTGGCAAATACCATCGGTTTTGGGTGTCCTTTCGTTCTGAACTAACTATATAGTCACCTTCTGCGAACTCAAGTCGAATGAAACCAAATTCGCTAGTGGTAAACTGGCGAACGCCATAATGCTGGTAGCGAGAAAAAACAGATTTGCTTGGAAATTTCCATCTATTTTCATACCCTTGGGTATAAATAACCACATCAGGGGAAACACTTTGGATCCATATATCGGTGGATGAGGTTTTACTGCCATGATGTGGTGCAATTAACACATCAGCACGTACTGTCATTTTTTTGTAGTTACTTTTATCATCTTGAAAGCCGTTTTTTCTCGCATCAACTCCCACTGCCATTCGCCTTTTTTCTGCATGCAGTATGGCATACTCACTTGCTCGTTCAATATCACCAGGAAGCAGAATACTGTGGTGTCCATCATCAATTTTAATCACGCAAGACATGGCATTACTGTCTTCTTGATTCCCTTTTACAGGCCATAAAAAGGTAAGTGTTAACCCTTGCCAGTTTATTACCCTACCGCGCTCACATCCCTCTATCGGGCTTATCCATGTTGGTTGAATACCTTTGTTGTCTAACCAGGCTTTGAATGGTTTTTCCCCCCCTGCGTGATCAGTATCACCATGACTATGAATAACCATATCTACTTGTTCACTGTTATTTCGCTTGAGGAATGCAGGTATAACCTTACTCGCTAATGGCGCTTCACCGTTATACATAGGCCCTGTATCAATAATGATGGCTTGGGGCCCCTTTGTTAGCGCAATTGCCGTTCCCTGCCCAGCATCAAACACATTTACAAACCAGCGAGTTGGAGAAGAATGAATAAAGGAGAAGGTAACGGGGAGTATTAGCAATAACACACAGACCCATTTGTATCGCCACCTGGGTAATATTGTTAATAACATGGCGATAAGCAGGCAAATCACTGTGCCTGTGGTGGGATAAAAGTGAATAGCGCTTATTGGCCAAGATGCCGCTTCGCTCAAACACGCTAAAAGCCAGCCTAATACCCTATCTATTTTGAGTAACACCCAAATAGCAAAACCTAAACTGGCAGGAATATAATACCCCGCCATCACGGCAAGCAATGCAACAGGAAGAATAAGTGTAATGATAGGCAATACAAAGAGGTTAACGAAAATCCCTATAGTACTAGCCGTACCAAACCATAATAGGGTGATAGGCGCCATCGCAATACTAACCCCTAACTGCATGCAGCATAATGCCTTATACCAAGGCATTGCTTGAAACCGAAATCGCCAATTAAGCAGCCAAATACTCATCACCGCGCCAATACTTAAGTAAAAGCTGGCTTGCAGCAACGACAAAGGAAACAACACAATACAAGTGAACAGCATGAAAACGCCCATATGAAATGGCCGTAACACACTATTGAATACAGCAAAGCCTATACCCACTAACAATAAAACAAAGGCCCTTACCACAGGCAGCGCCATACCGCTTAACATGACATAGAGGGCCGCACTAATAATCAAGGTTGTTAATACGTAGCCCCTTAGGTTTATAAAAGCATACTTCCCATTCGCCATGCTGCTGGCGAAAAGAATCACCGCACTACAGGCATAAAATGCCGTCATGGCGATAATGGATAAGTGCATTCCCGATATACTGAATATATGTGCGGTACCCGTTTGCCCAATGGTTTGCCAGTCTTCTTTGGTCAACAGACTACGTTCCCCAATCAATAACGCCTGAAACCAGCGCATTTGAATAAGGGGCAGTGTAGATAAAAAACTCGACATATTGTGACGAGTGCTATGGTTGTGAACCACGGTTTCACTGTGTAACTGTTTGATATAACCCGTAGCAACAATTTCTTGGCTGGCAAGGTATTGTTGCCGATTGAAGCCTACTGGGTTGAGGGTTCCGTAGGCAGGTTTTAATTTCGCTATGGCAGTAAATTTGTCGCCGTTGTGTAAGCATATGCCCGTCACGCGATGGCTCAATGTCATTTTTCGAGTGAATTTCAGTGCTATATCGTCTATGGCTTTGACGTTGACGACATACGCCATAAATCGCTGTTTATCTTTTTCATACCCTGCGCTTTGGGAAGGTTTAGATATTCCTACGTTTGCTACACTTTCGATTTTTTCCGAGGTTTGTGTATTTACTCTATTTTCTTGGCTACCCACGGCGCTTTTTTGACCACTGAGACAGCCGCCATGGTCAACTACCGCATTAATTGTGACATCTTGTTGAATTTTGCTCTGTGGTAGTTGCCAAGATAGGTGCCAATACCCTAAACTCGCCAACCATGTAGCACCTATTAACGCGCCACTAACTACAATAAGGCCAAATTTCATCCAACGAGTTTGCTCGTTACCACTTATTGTTTGTATGTGAAAATTACGCATTGAAAGGAACAGCAGTACACCACCACCTATGGCCAGCGTCATCACTACGTTTAGCGATGGCAACGTGGGCCATAAAGCTGCGGTTGTTGCGCTAACACAAAAACTGCCACACCAAATTGTGATACGATTTACCATTGTTTTACGTAGCAATAAATATAGTTGGCTGAATGTAGCCCACAAGTTGATAGTTAACGAACGAGTGTTATGCCAAAGAAATTTATTAGACGTTTCCTGCCCGAACCGCAGGCTGTAAAGAACAACAAAATTCTGCGCGTATTTGGCAGCGTTTTGCACGAACCTAATTTATGGCATTTAAACAGACGTTCAGCGGCAGGCGGGTTTTGTATTGGGCTGTTTTTTGCTTTTTGGCCTGTGCCCTTTCAAATGTGGCTTTCTGCGGGTGTCGCCATTCCTTTTCGTGCGAATTTGCCGCTATCGGTAGCCACAGTGTGGGTAACCAACCCCTTCACCATTCCGCCCATATTTTATGCTGCATATAAAATTGGTTCTACTGTACTTGGGACCAAGCCTGAACACTTTGAATTCCAATTCAGTTGGCAGTGGGTAGTGGAAAGTATCAGCACCATTGGCCCCGCATTTTTGGTTGGCTGCGCAATTTGTTCCATTATCGCCAGCGCTGTGGGGTACTTTACACTTAATTGGATTTGGCGCTTTCAGGTAAAGAAAGCATGGGAGCGCAGAAGATTGGCTCGTGCAAAAGCGAAATTGCAAGCCCAGTAGCGTGCTCACCCTGCCGACACCCAGGCAGACAAACACGTAAATAAACACGAAAAAGGCGCTTTTAAGCGCCTTTTTTACATTTGAATGGTTTACGTTCTGTTAATGCTGGCTGCTCATGCTGTACTAATTATAAAGGCTAGTCATGCTCTGCTAAAAAGGCGAGTAATCTAGCTTCATCCCACACGTCAACATCTAGCTCTTGTGCTTTGGTCAACTTAGAGCCCGCTTTTTCACCCGCGACCAAAAATGAGGTATTTTTCGATACCGAGCCTGCCACTTTGGCTCCCAACAATTGCAGTTTCGCTTTTACATCAGAGCGGCCCATTTCGCTTAGTGTCCCTGTTACTACGCAGGTTTTTCCATCCAGGGGTAACGCACTTTGTGGTTTTTTCTCAATTGCAGGCCAATTAATACCCGCCTCTAGTAAGGCGTCGATAACATCGGTGTTGTGCGGTTCGTTGAAGAAGTTATGCAAATGCGCCGCAACAATAGCGCCTACATCTTGCACTTCAATGAGTTCGTCTTCGCTCGCATTACGAACTGCATCAAGGGTTTCAAAGTGCATAGCAAGATTAGCCGCAGTAGCCTCACCGACTTCCCTAATGCCTAACGCATATAAAAACTTAGCAAGCGTTGTGGCTTTAGATGCCTCAAGAGAAAGCAACAATTTCGCAGCAGACTTCTCAGCCATTCGCTCAAGGCCTACCACATCGCCCAATTTAAGCTGAAAGAAATCTGCAGGGCTATGTACTAAATCGGCATCCACGAGTTGGTCGACCAACTTATCGCCTAAACCATCGATATCAAAAGCTTTTCGAGAGGCAAAGTGCTTTAACGCTTGCTTGCGCTGCGCTGCACATATTAAACCACCGGTACAGCGAGCAACCGCTTCATCTTCTAATTTTTCAACATTTGAGCCACAAACTGGACAGGATGTAGGAAAGGCAATGTCTCTCACACTGTCATCCCTTTTAGCTTGTACAACAGAAACCACTTGGGGAATAACATCGCCTGCACGTCGAATAATAACGTAGTCGCCTACTTTCACCCCTAGTCGGTCAATTTCATCTTGGTTATGTAGTGTGGCGTTTGACACAGTAACACCGCCAACAAACACGGGCTCTAATCTTGCCACTGGCGTTATTGCACCGGTACGTCCTACTTGAAACTCAACATCTAACAGTTTGGTTATTTCTTCTTGAGCAGGGAATTTCTGCGCAATGGCCCAGCGCGGCGCGCGTGCCACAAAGCCTAATGTTTGTTGTACGCTAATATCATCAACTTTAAACACTACGCCATCAATATCGTAAGGTAAGTCGTCACGAAGGGTCAATATACGCTGATAATACGCTAAGCAGCCTTTGCCTCCCTCTGCGGTGTCGATATCAGGGCATAAGGGTATACCCCACTCACCTAACTGCGCTAATCGCGCACTATGATGATGTGGAAGCTCAAAATCCTCAGGCGTAACCACACCCAAAGAATAGGCGTAAAACATTAACGGGCGTTTCGCTGTTACTTTTGAATCAAGCTGTCTAAGGCTTCCAGCGGCAGCATTACGCGGATTAGCGAAAACTTTACCGTCGTTAGCACGCTGATAATCATTAAGCGCTTCAAAGCCCTTTTTAGGCATAAATACTTCGCCGCGAACTTCCAATCGAGATGGGTAGTTTTCGCCGCGTAATTTAAGAGGAACGTTAGCAATGGTGCGAACATTGGTAGTAATGTTCTCGCCAACTTGGCCATCACCCCGAGTCGCTGCACGTACCATTTCGCCATTTTCATAAAGAATACTAACCGCCAACCCATCAAGCTTTGGTTCGCAACTAAAACCGAGTTCTTTATTGTCTTTCAGGCGATCGTAAATACGTTTTTCAAACGCCAATAGCGACACATCATCAAACGCGTTATCAAGTGATAACATAGGCACTTCATGGGTAACTTGCTCGAAAGCAGAAAGCGCAGAGCCCCCCACTTTTTGACTTGGCGAACTTACACTCTGCAATTCAGGGAATTGCTTTTCGATGCTAATGAGTTCCTGCATATCTCTATCATATTGCGCATCGGGCACTGTAGGGGCATCGAGTACATAGTATTGATAGTTGTATTCATTTATCTGCCCACGAAGTGATTCGGCGCGGGCTTTTGCTTGTTCTAACGTGTCTGACATGATGATACTTGCGTGTAATTTTTTAAAAGAAATGGCGGTTTCACTCTGCTAACTAAAACAAAAAGCAGCACGCTCACTCAATGCTAATTGAGTGACTGTACTTAACGCCAAATAATTGTCCTAATGGTAGCATGAGAAAACAAAAAAGGGCCGCTAAAAAGACAGGCCCTTTATGCAAATTTGTAGGAATTGACTACTGGCGGGTAATCATACGTTTGCGTTCAAACTCACGTATTTTTTCCATGTATTGCTGTAAACCTTGTTTAGTTAGCACACTACGACGTCCATCAAGCACTTGAGCACCGAACTCATCCGCCAACTTACGTGCAGCGTTGTGCATCATATTGAACACTTGATGAGGGTCGCCCTCAATGGGCAGGATCATAAACAGAGAAACACCCTGCGTGTTAAACGTTTCGAGACTATCAATATCGAAAATTCCAGGCTTAAACATATTAGCCAAGCTAAATAATACCGGCCCTTTACCATTTGAATTGACATGACGATGGAAAATATCTTGGTCACCAAACTTAAAGCCAAGCGTTAATAGCATTGGCAACAAGGCCGCGCCAGCTATTGGGTCGTCCTCGGGGGCTTTCACGTTGAGTACGAGTACTTCTTGCTCAACTTGCTCAGAAGCGCCGCCGTTTTGGGTGCGGCTGCCAGAAGCAGTAGCACTTTGCATACTGTTATCTTGGCTGTCTTTACTGGTACTTTCTGCGCTTCCTGCATTGGCTGCACTCCCTGCACTATCGTCAAAATCGATACGCATTTGATCATCGCCAAATTTAGGCTCTTGGCGCTTACGGGAAATAGGTTTGCTGCGCTTTCCTTTCATAAAGCGCTTAGCTTGTTCACCTAGGCCGCTGGCACTAACGACTTCAGCACCTTCGCTTGCCTGATTTGGGGTCTCTTTGTGGCCTGTTTGCGCAGTATTACCCGACACAGATTGTGTTGCCGGTGAGTCCAAACTGAAATCATCAATTTCTGGTGAGTTGTGTTCAGGCGTTGGTTGGCTATTGCCCGCATCAGGAGACACTGGTGTACTGTCTATAGCACTATAAGTCGCAGAAGGCTGGTTGGTAGCGGCAGTTTCAACTTCGCTAGCAGGTTCATCTTCGCCTTCTCGTAATAGAAAACCTGGCGGTTCTGGGAATGCATCTGAACTAAATCCATCATCTTCACTGGCAGGGGCGGAAGTGCTTTGAAGGTGTGGCTTTGGATTAGACACCACCGAACCATAAAGCTTAGGTTTATCGGCTACCTTTTCTTTCGGTGTATTAGTGTCGGAAGCGGAATCTTCAGCGCTCGATCCAGTACTAGAGAAATTAGCTTCTTTCTGCGTAGAATCAGCTAAAGGATCACCCGTTTCATTGTAAGGCGATGTTTTATCCGATACGTTATTAACATCACGCTCAACACTAGCATCGCTATCATCGGTGCCATCGCTACCATAAAAACTTTTTGCTTTGGAGGTACTCGCCGCAGTGTGATTGTCATGGCTAGATGCATCATCTACGTTTTGCTCATCGCTTGTATGAAAGCTGTCTTGTGAATTTCCTTCAGCACTGCCGGCGCTAACCACGCGAACTTGGCCAATACCTAACTCGTCAAAACCTTTTGATTGCGAACTCTCTTCCTCGCCAGTATCTGCCCACTGACGAGGTTCAACCCGAGGTTTACTGCTCGGCTTACCGTTTTTGCGAATTTTCCAAATACCGTGCGCAAGCACTGCAATTATAAAGCAGGTACCTGCAAACAATAGTGATAGACGTAATTCATCTTCCATTTAGCTTCGTCGCCCTTTGTTATGCTTCTGCGAAAGCCATTGCTTGTTCAACATCAACCGCTACCATCCTAGACACACCAGGCTCTGCCATGGTAACACCGGTTAAATGACTTGCCATTTCCATCGCAATTTTATTGTGGGTGATATAAATAAACTGTACCGTTTGCGACATTTCTGAAACCAAGTTACAAAAACGCCCAACGTTAGCATCATCCAATGGTGCATCAACTTCATCCAGCAAACAAAATGGTGCTGGATTAAGCCTAAATATCGCAAATACCAATGATAAAGCGGTTAACGCTTTTTCTCCACCGCTTAAAAGGTGAATTGTACTATTTTTCTTACCAGGAGGGCGCGCCATGATAGTCACCCCAGTTTCTAGCAAGTCATCGTCGGTTAACGCTAAATAAGCAGAGCCTCCTCCAAACACTTTTGGAAACAGGGTTTTCAAATCTTGGTTCACTTGCTCAAACGTAGTAGAAAAACGGGTACGGGTTTCTTTATCTATTTTACGTATTGCGCTCTGCAATGTGTCTAACGCATCGGTTAAGTCATGATATTGAGTATCAAGGTGTAACTTTCGTTCCGATTGGGTATCAAATTCTTCTACTGCTGCTAGGTTCACCGCCCCTAACCGTGACAAACTGCCCTGCGTGCTTTCAAGTTCCTTCTGACACTTTGTTTCATCTGCCGCGTCAGGCAGTGTTTCAAGTATAGATTTGAGCGACTGCTTGCTGTCTTCTAGCTGTTCCAAAATAGCGGAAGCACGCACTTTAAAGCCCTCAATCTCAATATTGAGCTTTTCAATGCTACTCGTGCGCTCTTGAATGTCTTTGGCTAACGCCTGTTGACCTTTTTCTGACTCACGCAGCATTTGTTCTATTTCATCATGCTTAGATTGGTACTCGGAACGCTTGTTTTCAAGTTCACTTTTTTGTGTAAGCAGTTCTTGTAGTTGGACTTTTTGAACCGCTTGTGGCGCCGACAAATCTGTAAGCTCTTTGCTTAGCGTATCTCGTCTTGATTGATAGTCGGTTAGCTGTTGTTGGTTACGCGTTACCTGTTGGGCGTATAAGTTCTGATGACTTTCCAATTGCTGTACTTTTAATGCCATTTCATGAGCCTGATGTGTTAACGACTCTACCTTACTACGAAGTTGCGCCACCTTATTATCAAATTGTTCTCGGTTATTTTGCGCTTCGCTAACGCGCTCTTCGTATTCCGATAACTGCGCTTCATGAATTTCAAGCTGTTCAGATAATGTTATAAGCTGCGCATCTTCTTTACTCAACATGACGTTTTGCTTGCTTAATTCGTCTTTAAGTTTTGCGCTTCGCGCCGCTAACTGCTCGTTTTGCATCACCAAGACAGACATGGCATTGGTATGCTGAACTAGGGTATTTTTAAGGTTCTCATAAGTGAGTTTGGCATGGTCACTTTGCTCAGTATTACGACTAACCAGCACAGTGGCCTCTTCTACTTTTGTCAGGGCTGATAATTTATCGTTTTCAATACGGTTAAGCTTTTCACTTAATTCAGCCAGCTTTGATGCTCTATGTAACACGCTGTTTTCAACTTCACCGCCCCGCACTACCCAATCTTTAGCACACCACAGACCTTCTTCTGAAAGTACGGACATTGTGTTTTGAAGGGTGCTGACCATATTCACTGCATCAGCGTTGGTTTCACACAATAGAATATGATTGAACGCTTCTGGCACCCGTTCGTTTGGTAAAACGGCAGCCAAGGTGTTGGGTTGTTTTACATCGGTGAAAGCTGATTGGGCAAACACCCGCCCCCCCATGGGCAAAAGCGGTATATGATTAACTAAGTCGTTTATTTCAAGAGAACCGGCAATATAAGGTTGATGCCAATAGCGCAATACGGTTTCCACACAGTCATTCAAATGTTCTGGCACATTCAGCTGCTGCCACAACAATTGTAAGTCGCTATGAATGTCTGAATTACTGGTAGCTGCATCGTCTTGTAGTGCAGACAGTGCCGCAATTGTAGATTGTACAGATTGTCGTTCGCCGTCTCGCTGTCTATGCAATGTGTCAGCTTGTGCTAAGGCTTGTTGACTGCTTTTAAGGGCTTCTTTGGTGTCGTTGTATTGTTCCAACGCCTCGCTTACCTGAACTTCGGCTTCATCAATTTGCGCGGACAACATGGCAATGCGATCGGCAATATCATCGGTATCAAGCTGGCTAAGCTCATCGTTCAGTTCACTGATACGCTGCGAAGTACGAAGCTGCATGTTCATTGTCGACTGAATTTGACTATGACAGGTTTGCACTTCTTGCTTTAAACGATGATAAATTTGTTCGTGCTCGCGACTTTGTGCACTGAAATCACGGCGTTCTTGCTCGGCATTTTCAAACATGTCTTTGGCTTGCGCCAAGGCTTCATCATTTAACTCTTGCTGGGGCACCAAGTTGTCTAAACCCGATTTAGACGTGGCCAATGCTTGGTTAGCTTCATCTAACCCAGTGACTAACAAGTTTGTTTGCTCATTCAACGTGACAAGTTCGGCCTCAATTTGCTGTTTGCGCTGCTGACTATGCAATTCGGTTTGTTCAATGCGAGTAATAGCGTTACTGGTGGTAAATAGCTGCTGCTGTACATCATCGGCAGCTTGTTTGTTTTGCGCCAGTTGCTCTTTGTAGGTGAGCATGCCCGCTTCATCGCCATGTTGCCGTAACACTAATGCATCAAGTGCTTGCTGGTGACCTTGCAGCGCCTGCTTTAAGTTTTCAGTTTGTTCGCTATTTTTTAAAAAGCGAATACCCGCTAATTGCCCCTTCAGTTCACGCACTTTCTCACGCAACATTTTATAACGGGTTGCAGTCGCGGCTTGGCGCTGAAGCTTTTCAAGTTGTTGACCAAGTTCATCACGCACATCATTTAACCGCGCTAGATTATCTTGGGTGTGGCGAATACGATTTTCGGTTTCCCGCCTTCTTTCTTTGTACTTGGAAATACCGGCCGCTTCTTCGATGAAAATTCGCAGCTCTTGCGGCTTAGATTCTATTAGCCGAGAAATCATACCTTGTTCAATAATGGCGTAAGAGCGAGGCCCTAACCCTGTGCCCAAAAACAAATCGGTCACATCACGACGACGACATTTAGTGCCGTTTAGAAAATAGGTAGATTGGGCATCGCGGGTAACTAATCGTTTTACCGACAATTCACTGTAGGTCGCATATTCGCCGCCAATTCGCCCTGCACTGTTATCAAAAAATAACTCAACACTGCACTGCCCCACAGGTTTGCGTGCGGTAGAGCCGTTGAAGATAACGTCGGTCATGGCATCGCCACGTAAATTCTTAGCAGAACTTTCCCCTAACACCCATCGTACGGCATCGATTACATTCGACTTTCCGCACCCATTTGGGCCGACAACAGCGGTCATTTCACTAGGAAAAGGAATTGTGGTTGGGTCTACAAAGGACTTAAAGCCCGCTAGTTTGATCTTTTTTAAACGCACAACAATACCTTACGCACTAAAGCTACGTAACAAGATGCGCCCCGTTGATATGGGTTAAATGTTATAAAAGAAATATTTAGCGTATTGGCTAAGTGCATTAGGAAGCACATTTTTATGGTTTTTATTATGCTTGGACTTTACCAAATCTAACAGCTTGTAACAATTACCATTTCGTTTGCGTTAGGGTGTTACGTATAATGTGTAAATAACTATGTTTTAGTAAAAGCTTTAGTAAAACCGTCTTAGTAAAACCGAGCACTGGAGTAATGATGAGTTCGCGAAGTGGTATACATTATTTTTTTGAAGGGTTTTCATTAATCAAAACTAAAGGCTTAAAACGCTTTGTTTTTGTTCCTTTGGCTATCAACATTCTGCTTTTTTCCGCCGCATTCTATTTTCTATTTGGTCAAATTGAATACGGCATAAGCTATGTGATCAACCTAGTGCCTGAATGGCTGGGCTGGATTAAAACAGCAGTGAATTTCTTTTTATGGCCGTTAGCGGTGTTAAGTGTACTGCTTATATTTGCCCTGATATTTGGCACACTTGCAAACTGGATTGCTGCGCCTTTTAATGGTGTATTATCAGAAAAAGTTGAGCGCCACTTAACTGGGCAAGCGATGGGTGACGATGGATTACTCGACCTTGTAAAAGACATTCCTCGCACCTTGGGCCGAGAATTCACAAAACTATTTTGGTATATCCCTCGTGCTATAGGCTTCTTAATACTGTTTATATTTGTGCCTGTGTTCGGACAAATTCTGTGGTTCTTATTTTCAGCCTGGATGATGGCAATTCAATACTGCGATTACCCTTACGATAACCACAAAATTGATTTCAAGCGTATGCAAAATCATCTATCGCAGCATAAAGGCAAATCGATGTCCTTTGGCATTATGGTGAATATCTTTTCACTTATTCCCGTGGTGAACTTTATTGTAATGCCAGTCGCCATCTGTGGCGCTACATCAATGTGGGTCAGTGAACTACGTGATGAAGCATTAAGAAATCGGGTTTAACACTCTATTCTTCGGTATTGGTTTTAGCGTCTGTATTCGCATTGGTAGCAGCATCGGCTGCTGCCTCCCCCGCATTCATTTCACCACTCGCCTTGTGGCTTTCGTAGGCTGCAAGCCATTGCCCGGCCTCTTGGGGTTGTCCGCTTTTATGAAAAGCCTGAAATAAGTTCATTGAAATAGGCCGCTGCGCCGCAGGGTTTGCCAATTGCCCTTGCCACAACGACAAATACAAATCGGGTATGACACCACTATCATGGTGCTCCATAAATGTGATCACACGGCTAGGCTTGTAACTAGTGACATTAATTGCACCACAGGTTTTAGCGGTACCTACCCGTAAAGGTAAAAATTTTTCTTTGGCTTTTGTTTCCCAGCGATTCACCGTGTTTTGAGGATAATAAGCAATGGCGCCGTCCATGGTAAGATTAGGCGGTGCAAACGTGTTTAACCCTTCTTTGGTGCAGTAACGCCTTGCGGCGTTGCGTGACAACGCATATTCATCAATAAAACCAGCGAAGTGCGCCAGTTCGTGTACCATCACCGAGTAAGCATCGCTTATATCTAAGTACATCACCCCATTTTGAACATTGGCTTTGCCCTGCTCCGATACCACGATGGCATGGGTAACATCCCGAGCCTTAACAATTGGCGCCAGTGGCTTCACGTTGCAGGCAAGATTACCTTGCCCTTGAAAATTAGCGTTACAATCAAGCACATTATTTTCAAGCCATAAAGGCGGCGCGATACATAGTGGCAGTTCACTCAACCGCTCATCGTTCACATAGTCTTTATATAACTTATCAGCACGAGCAATTGTGGCCAAAGAAGTGGCCACAAGTTGTATTCGCTGGTGACACGCCGTATTCGTTTGCCATAAATATTGAGGTACATTTGAAGGTGTTGTTGGGCTATAGCGCTTGATGACAGACGCCATCTGCTGCGCTAATTTATGACCTTCCTTAGCGGCGCGCTGAATAAATACCTTTGCGTCGTCACGATTATTTTCATCCCACAATAACCTGCCGTACTTAAAAGCACTTTGCATATCATCCATGGCCGTTTTTTGAAGCCAAGGTTTTGCCAATTCTGGTTGAGCGTGTAACAGATACCAATCAGCGAGTGCAGCTTGAGCAGGCATATAGCCTTGTTCAGCCGCTCTAATTAACCATTTCTCTCGTTTTTCTGGGTTCTCAGTCGCCATGGCAAAGGCGAGTTGCGCTTCGGCGACATTACCAAGGGCAGCTAAACGAACCAGCCGATCTGAAGCGGCCTCCTCACCTAGTAATTGGTATAACGCCCATGCTGCGTCAGCATTATTAATTGAGGCTAACTGCTCAAGCCAATATTGGGCATTATTTTTAGTTGCTACATTGATAAGAAGGTGTTGTGCTTCTTCGCTGGCATTGTCGTTGCCCTGACTTGTACCAGATTGTTCATGATTTTGCGCCGCAAGCCATAGCAGCGCGTAAACGCTTTGCTTTAACGGCCGAGCTTTATTTGATGAAAGTGAGTTACTCGCGGGAGCGCTAGCAGTTGAATCAGCGCTGGCTGAATTAGAGCTAAGTGGATCAGAACCGGCTTGTTCGGGTGCCAATGCATCAGATAACTTAGGCTCGGTTGTAATAGGTTCGGCTAAGAGAAATTGCTTATCATAAGCGTGTATTGCCGAGGTAGCATTACGCACTAACTGCTGCGTGTAACGGCCGCTGTCGCCCGCTATCAGCAACAGCGCTATTATCGCTAATGTTAATCCACGCATTGTCTAGACGCTGTTACTCTTCAGCGTCTGACGAACGTTGACGAAGACGGTTAAGCTCCATTCGAGCGTAACGATGTTCAACATAATCAAAGACGTTGGTGCTCAGCGCCAACTTAAAATAGTTAGAAGCGATACCATTGTTGCCATCTTGGCTATGGTACTTACCTAAATAAAAGTACGCTTCACACAGCCTATCAGTTAATGCTTTTTGACTCTTTACACCGTCGAGTAGCGAATTAAGCACTGCGTTTTCATCAACCACGCCTAAAAATAAATCGGTTAGTGTGGTGGCCCAATGTTCATTATTTAATTCTGGGCGAATAGCCGCTAAATAAGCCTGACCTTCTTCTGGCGATAAATCGTAATGGGCAAAATACGCCCACAAGGCACGAAACGGGTCAGAATTATCCTTTTGTAAAAACCGGCCTAAGTCTTCTATAGCCAATTCCGATCTACCGCCGTAATACAAGGCAATGCCACGGTTCAAAAAAGCGAAATCATATTCAGGGTTAATTTCTAGCGTAGAATCGAAAGAATCGTAGGCTTGTATAAAGTCACTTTGCTGAATGTAGTGAATGCCCATAGAGTTATAGGCTTCTGCAAAATCGGGCTTAAGGTTGATAGCCTGACTGTAATCAAACTGTGCTAACCCACCTAACCCAACGCTGTCGTATAGCATTCCGCGTTGTAGGTGAAGTTCTGCTTTGTCTTCATCAGACAAGGCGCTGCTACCCAAAATTTGATTGTAACGGGCAATAGCCATTTCAGAGCGAGGATTAACTGGCGCTGGCTCTGCTAACAGTAAATTACCCATTTGTGGCTGGCGAGAAACTTCTGGAGTTTGTGCACAACCGCCTAAAATACCAACAAGTATGAAAAAAAAGATGAGACTAACGTTTCGACGCATGGTAAAAAAGCATTCTTAAGTAAGAAAAAACATCCCGCGTTACAGATGCGTAAGCGGCTTTATATGCCGCCAACCTTCTCGCATTTAGTGTAAAAAGTAAAGTTATAAGTCGGGAGAATGTAGGTAGTTATGGATAATAAAAAGATAAAAAAACTAATAGAACAAGCACAAGAAGTACAACAACACTCGCACTCCCCCTATTCTAATTTCAAAGTGGGTGCAGCTGTACTTACTGAGTCGGGTGATATTTTTGCAGGCTGCAACGTAGAAAGTGCCGCTTACCCTCTTGGGCAATGTGCTGAGGCTAGCGCCATTGGAAATATGGTTAGCCACGGCCACAAACGCATTCAATCTATTGTTGTGGCAAGTCAGAACGATGAATTTTGCTTTCCTTGTGGAGGCTGTCGACAAAAAATTGCAGAATTTGCCCCAGACGATACCCCTGTGGTGATGGTCACTAAATCGGGTAAAACCCACGAAACCACCATTGGTGAACTACTGCCTAATGCGTTTAGAGCGCACGATTTAGGCAAGTAGTTAGGTTTAGGCTTGATATTTAGGTATAAGGTCTTACGCGGTTATTTTAAATTTTATAAAGCCGCGTAAGGCTTACGCTTTTCACCCGTGATATTCTATGTTTCATCCCCCCCCCTTTTATTTTTATGCATTGCTTAATTCACGCTCAACCCAAGTGCTTTTTTAATGACTAGATCTTGTCAGCACATTTTCGGCGCAGCAGAACGAGTAATATTTAAGATCAATCCATTTTGATTGAACGCTAATGCTACTTGGTCACCAATTTCAATGCCTGTGGCAATACGCTGATGCGCTCTCATACTCGCGACAAGATTATCAGATAGGGTTATTTGCTTTGACGAGCAATCTACTAACGTCCATTGATTATTGATGTTCGTAAGTGTCGCTACGCTTGTTCTTACCGCATTCAATGTGGCTAGCTGTTGTTCGTAAGCTCTGCTGTAAGCCTTATATTTTCTGTTGTAATCGTTACTATCTACATCGGCTATTTCATCGCTAAAACCGTGTATTTCAAGTGCAACATCTATAGTGGCGATATCTGCAGTATTGCTTACCTGGCTGTTAAAATCGTAAATGCCTACCAATATCACCAAAACAAAAGCAGCCGCACCAAATGCAAACCAGTCCTTATGCCAACTTCCTACAAGTTGCCAAAAGCGTGAACCTTGCCCAAAACGTGAGTATTCATGGTGTTTTGCATTATTTATTAACTTACGTTTAATGCGACCTGGCACTTTGCGTTGGTTTTTACTGTGCTGATATGCCTGACCGAAGTGTTCATTTTCGTCGTTCATGATTGTGACTCCAATGCTTTTTTAAGCTTTTCCCTTGCATAACGAAGACGTGTTTTCACTGTCTCATGAGGGACACAACAAATTGTACTTATCTCGTGTACGCTAAACCCTTCTTGCTGTAAGGAAAATGCTTCTTTCTGCTCGAAGGGTAACCGCTTTAACAGTTGGTGAAAGTCAGGTACCTCATCTAACGGATTACTATCAGACACCAAGCTTTCAACCTGATTACAATGGTTACTTTGTTGATATTGCTTTCTACGTTCATCTAGCAGGGTGTTGCGGCCAAGGGTGAAAAGCCAGCCCAGAAATTTTCCTTCCTGGCGATACAAGTGCTTTTTTTCTATTACCTTTAGCCACGTTTTTTGAGTTATATCTGCCGCCATATCTGCGTTACTCAACACCAGCAAATAGTAATACAATGCATTGCTATGTTGATCGTATAAACGAGATAACGCTTTAGGTTCCCCCGTACGCGCATATCGTTCCATTAAGCTTTCATCGCTTAAGGGTGCACTGAACCAATCTTTTACCGATATCAGCAGCCCTGCTCTGGCATAACTCATACGCGCTCCCTTATTCACCTTGAAGAACTAAGTAAAAACCAATCAAAACATGCTATTGACGAGCGGATTCAAAACGAAAATCTAATACAACAAACATATCATGTTGAGCCACTGGCACACCATTTTCTATTTTTGGTTTATATTTCCATTTTGACAAGGCTCTGCGGGCTGCACTGTCGAACACACGCTTGGGCTCGGCGCTAATAATATGAATATCTTGTACCGTACCATTTGACGCTACCGTAAAACCTAATTTCACCCATCCTTCTATACCATCTCGCAACGCCTCTTGGGGAAAAGAGGGATCTACTCGAAATTGCGGTGAAGCTTGCATATCCTTTTGTCCACTTTGAAAATTAGGATTTATATTCACCGTATTGTTGGTAAATTGAGGGGTAAACTTAAACGTTGTATCAGTATCATTGGGCGTAGGATCTGCTTTAGGTATTTCCATAGGCGGCTGAGCTACAGGCTTCTCCATGGGTTTTATAGGCGTACGTACAATCACTTTAGGATCGTCCAACGTCAGTACAATCGGCCCAACAGTTTGATACTCCGTCACTTTACCCCCAACCTGTTCGTTCTCTATCAATTTAGCCATAACGGCAAATAAAACAAAGGTGATAACTACACTCACTGCTATGTAAATAAGTGGCTTAACGCTGAAGGGGCGAAGTACATCATGTTCTGTAAAAGTGTTCATATTGCTCTCCCGTTTTCTTACATAACGAAACGCGATGGCAAAAGGGGTGAATTCTTTTTATATTTAAATTAAAACTGCATGCGGGCAACCACTGGTATGACCATTCAGATTGATAAATTGACTCTTCTTCATGTGCTAATACTATATTCAGTCTCGTAGACCGGTGAAACCTGAGCAGCTTACGCTTATTAATGAACGCTTATCAATAAGCTACGAATGCGCTAAAGCGGCTTGCTGACGTTTCCCAAATAAATTTTGCTGCGTTGATTGTTCGTTTAAAAACCTATCGAGTTTTTAAACACATTTTGCGCACTACTATGGAATATAACTGCCCATGACCACTAACACTCAAGCGTTATTTACCCCTTTTAAACTTAAAGGGCTATCGGTAGACAACAGAATTGTAATGGCACCGATGACTCGCGAATTTTCTCCTGAAGGGATTCCTACCACAGAAGTTGCTGATTACTATCGCCGCCGGGCAGAAGGTGGAACAGGACTAATTATCACCGAAGGCACTACGGTAAACGATCCGGTAGCCAATATGAGCCTTCGGATTCCGGTCTTTCATGGTGACAAGGCGCTTGCCGGTTGGGAAGAAACCGTAAAGGCGGTACATGATGTTGGTGGTAAAATTATGCCTCAGCTTTGGCACGTAGGAATGGCTCGTGTTGCTGAAAAAGCCCCTTTCCCAGAACTGCCTAGCGCAGGCCCTTCTGGCTTATTTAAGCCTGGTAAGCAAGGCGCAGAGCCAATGACTCAACAACATATTGAGTCTGTAATCGGTGCTTTCGCAACCGCTGCGGCAGATGCTAAACGCATTGGTTTTGATGGTATTGAAATTCACGGCGCACACGGCTATTTGATTGACCAGTTTTTCTGGAGCGGCACTAACGAGCGCACCGATGAATGGGGTGGCAGCATGGCGAACCGTGGTCGCTTTGCGGTAGAAATTATTAAAGCGATCCGCGCCGCAACCTCACCTGATTTTCCCATTGTGCTTCGTTATTCACAATGGAAACAACAAGATTACACAGCACGCCTAGCAGAAACACCGCAATTACTTGAAGAATTTTTAGCGCCGCTTAGCGATGCAGGAGTAGATGTTTTCCATTGTTCACAGCGCCGTTACTGGGAAAATGAATTCGAAGGTAGTGATTTAAACCTAGCAGGATGGACCAAAAAGCTTACCGGTAAGCCAACGATTACCGTAGGTTCAGTAGGTCTTAACGATGATTTCTTTGGTGCGTTTACGGGTAAAGGTTCTAACACGCGTGCTATCGATGATTTGATTGAACGTTTAGAAAAAGGCGAGTTTGATTTGGTAGCCGTAGGCCGCGCCCTACTCCAAGATGCCAGTTGGGCAAATAAAATCAAAAACAACCAGCTTGATGAACTAGAGGAATTCTCAGGGAAAGCCCTCGCGTCGCTTACATAAGCAGTTATACAAGCTCGTGCATAGGCAGTTCCATAAGCATTTATATTAATGTTTGTGGAACCTTTGCGCGTTCACTCAATAAATTCGCTAATGTTCTGGCTGACTTGCTCGCTAACATACGTGCACGTACATAGGATTGTTTAAGTGGCAACATCCAGAATGGCTGACAACACTACACTCATCATTGACCGTTTAACCAAGCAGTAATCTTCACTATGACACAACCCATGCCGTCTAATAAGTTAGCTAAAAATACACTGCTATTAGCCGCAGCTGCCATTGGTTTTGCGCAAACCGTTCTGTTCGCAATTTTAGCACCGCTGGGTAGAGAAATTGGCCTAATAGAAGTGCAAATTGGCGCCATTATTTCTTGCTCATCTCTCACATTATTTTTAATCAGTCCTTTGTGGGGGCGTGCTAGCGATCGCTGGGGTAGACGGAAAGTACTCTTAATAGGATTGTTTGGTTATTCTGCGGGTACTTTGGTTTTCGCGGGTGTATTCCAAGCTGCACTATTAGGCCTTCTAGCTCCTTTAGCAGCGCTTGTCTTACTTATCATTACGCGAGTGGGCAATGCCACGGTAATGGCTGCTGTATCGCCTTCAGCAAGTGCCTACATGGCAGATATCACTACGGTAGAAGAGCGAGTAAAGGGGATGGGCGCGCTAGGTGCTGCAACCAATATTGGCTCAATTTTGGGGCCTGCCATTGGTGGGTTGTTGGCCAGTATAAGTTTACTTACGCCGCTTTACTTTTCTGTGGGTGTAACCGTTGCCGTCGCGGTATTAGCCATGTTCTCTTTGCCCGTATTGCCTAAGCCTACACATACTTCAGCACCCAAGAAGCTTAAATACACTGATCCTAGAATATTTCCATTAATAGTAGCAGGCGTATTGTTGTTTATGGGCTTTGCCATCGTTCAGCAAACTATAGCCTTTCGGTTTCAAGACACCTTCGGACTAAACAGCACCCATACCGCCAAAATTGTAGGCTTCAGTTTAATGATTTCTGCCGCATCTGCGTTGTTGGTTCAAATGCTGGTTATTCCTCGATTAAAGCTTCGCCCTTTCACCTTATTACGGCTCTCAATGCCCATCATGATGATAGCGTTTGCTATCTTAGCTTCTGGTGAAACTAAACTTCAATTTATGTCAGCCATGTGCGTATTGGGTTTGGGGTTAGGCATAGCGGGGCCGGGTTTTATGGCTGGGGTATCGGTAGCGGTATCATCAGATGAACAAGGTGCTGTAGCAGGCATCGCTGGCGCCTGCCCACCTTTGGGGTTCGCAGTAGGCCCGCTTTTAGGCTCATATCTTTACGCTATAGATGCCTCGCTGCCCTACTGGTTTTCGTTCAGCTGTTATTTGTTGGTGTTTTTCTTCACGCTAAAATTTAAAACACGCCATTAAAACAGGCTATGGCATTAACTGGGCTCACTACTTTCTACTGGTCACTTCTAGTGGTAACTTTCTACTTAAATCGTTTTACTAACGTCTATGTAAGGCTCTTGATAAACAACAGCGCTGCTAAACATGCGCTATTTTCTGACCACAATCTCTTCGGCTTCTGTTACCGTTTTTGCGTCGGCCCGTTCAATAACTTTAAGTAATGTAGTTTGAATAGTTTCATCGGTTCTTGCGTCAGTCTTGCTGGCAAACTTCTGCTCTTGTGGCGCAACGCCTTCTTCGGCAATAAATCCCATCACTACTTCGTTTGCACAATCAGGCGTTTCGCCATAATACGTTAAAGTAATTTGTGGGTAGCCTTGAAATCCTTTCTTTACCCTTTTAGCAATGCGTTTTGTCGATTTATCTAAATTCATAATAGCTCTGGTAGGTCATTGTTCTAATGTTCAAAGCATTACATGTAACCTGTTCAATGTCGCAGGTTATTTACTAATAAATACCTAATTCACGGTAACTGGCATAACTGTTGGCTATTAAAAGTGGGTTATTATGAACAAGAAAGCTGATACAACGACGGCAAGGCCCACCAATGCACACCATGCATTACTGTGCTGATTACTACTACGGCCACCAAAATTTCGGCCTTCACTTTCCCGTCCGTTCTCACTTTCTGAGCGCCGTAGATTATTTTGTTTTGGGTATCCGCCAAACGTGACCGCTTTGCAAATAGGCCAACCTACCCAATAGCAAACTGTCCAAAAAAACAATTCAATAATTAGGTAACCAGCTGCCCTGAAGAGACCTTTGGCTACTTCCCCTACAATAACTTCTTCCATCATCATTCCCACGTGTATGTGACGCAGTTTGAGCCGCTTATAGATGCTTCTAGGTGAATTGAAAGCGACACGCCCGCTGCATTTAGCTTAAGAGCAGCATAAGCAATAGCTGCTTTGCTGACAAAGAGTGAGGTGTAACGAGATATGTTGCGTGCCTTTCTAGGTGTAGTCTTTCTAGGCGTAATCTAGAAGCTCAAAAATGGGCGTATAAGTTTGTGCTACTAAATTGCGCTAAACGAAAGCTTTAGCGGGCATGCTTCGTTAATCCAAGGTTATGTTTTTGACGTTTGCACATCGTTTTTTAGTACCAGTACGATTAGCAATATAATTGCTAACGGCGGCACGAGTGCAGCAAAGAAAGCTACGACTGCGGTAAGATTAGGCGATTGGGTTTTTCGCTTCCCTAAGTAATAGCCAAGCGCAGCCATGAGTAAAGCAAATACAACAATAACTTGCCCAAACAATGTCGCATTGATATTCATAACAAGCGTTCCATTTTATTATCTTAGTAAAATCAACCTTAGCGGAGGCGATGGACGTCTTACCATCGCCTTTACGTAAAGTTGAATATTTTTACACGAGGAGTTAAACGATAAAGAAGCGAGTGAAAGTGTAGCTTAGTTAACGTTAATGCTGCCTTTGTCTATCTGTTGTACTGCGGTGTATGGAATAACAATAGTGTCAGCCACAATAGAAAACGCTGCATCAATAACAAAGAAAGGGACATTCCCAAACGTAGAACCGATATTTTCACGTCGGCTTGGTTCACCGTTTAACAAACATATATTGTATGAAAAACCACTATATACACGAGGTATTTCTTCGCAGTAACTTTTCTTACCTTGATGTTCAATTTGAACATGGTTGTTGTCAGGAGAAATTGTTTTCACAGTCGCACAAGAGCAACATGCTAAAGATAAGATGGCGAGAGGTAAAACTTTCATATACTACTAATTCCATTTATTAAGTAAGCATTATCAAACTAATGCTGATTTCATCAAGAGTTTCATTAATCACCGGCACCATTAATCACCGGTCACCTTAGCGAACGGCAATGAGGGGTATCATTGCCCGGCCCAATACCCGATTAAGATACCCAATTAAGATACCCGACTAAAATTCACGACAAAGGCGTGAGTCATATTCATTTTTTAATGTTATCACTGCCTGGAGTTCATATTCAAATCCGATGCAGTTTAATCATTAAACTGTTATGTATTTAAATCAAACATTCAAAATGTTTGATAAAGGTCAAATTGTTCAATAAATAAACGACGTATTCTATTGGTGTGATAGCATCTTTTATTGAGCGAGCATCAAGTGACACATTCAACCAAAGAACAAATAGATGCGATGCATGTTGGCGTTATTGTGGCGGTAAGAGGGAGTATTGTTGATATCCGTTTTACTAATCAACTGCCAGACATCCACACCATCATTTACGCTAATGACGGTAAAATAACGTTAGAAGTGGTTTCTCAACTCTCGGCAGAAAAGGTACGCACTATTGCGCTAACGCCTACCCAGGGCTTAGCTCGCGGTATGTTAGTAAAAAGTTCACAAGGCCCGCTAAAAGTGCCCGTTGGTCCTTCAATACTCACCAGAATGTTCAATGTGTTTGGTGAAGCTATTGATGGCAAACCCTTTATTAATAACACAGAGCGGCGCAGCGTTCATCAATCCCCTCCTCCCCTTGTTAGTATTTCCAGCCAGCTACAGATATTTGAAACCGGCATAAAAATCGTTGATGTTCTGTGTCCGCTTGAGCGAGGCGGAAAAGCGGGCCTATTTGGTGGCGCTGGCGTGGGCAAAACCGTTTTGCTCACCGAAATGATCCACAACATGGTAAGCCACCAACAAGGCGTAAGTATATTTTGCGGTATAGGCGAACGCTGCAGAGAAGGTGAAGAGCTTTATCGCGAGATGAAACAGGCTGGAGTGTTAGACAACATGGTTATGCTATTCGGGCAAATGAACGAACCTCCTGGAAGCCGCTTTAGAATAGGTCACAGCGCGCTAACCATGGCTGAGTACTTTCGTGATGACGAAAAGAAAGATGTGCTATTACTCATCGACAACATATTTCGATTTATTCAAGCGGGTTCTGAAGTGTCTGGCCTAATGGGCCAAATGCCATCACGAATGGGTTACCAACCCACCCTCGGCACTGAATTATCAAGTTTAGAAGAACGTATCGCCAATACACAAAACGGTGCCATTACGTCTATTCAAGCAGTCTATGTACCTGCTGATGACTTTACCGATCCAGCAGCGGTGCATACTTTTTCTCACCTATCAGCAACCTTAGTACTATCACGCAAACGCGCTAGTGAAGGCTTTTATCCTGCCGTCGATCCGTTGCAGTCAAGTTCAAAACT
Source organism: Alteromonas sp. 38 (assembly GCF_902506055.1). Lineage (NCBI taxonomy): Bacteria > Pseudomonadati > Pseudomonadota > Gammaproteobacteria > Alteromonadales > Alteromonadaceae > Alteromonas > Alteromonas sp. 38. The sequence continues at coordinate 1,678,619 of NZ_LR733300.1, read as the reverse complement.
AGCTACGCCTAATGTGGTTGGTGATAGACATTATCAAATAGCACAACAGGTTCGTCATATTCTTGCCCAATACAATGAATTAAAAGACATCATTGCCATGTTGGGGTTAGAACAGTTATCTAAAAGAGATCGAAATGTTGTGGCAAGAGCCCGTCGATTAGAGCGCTTTTTTACTCAACCATTTTTCACTACCGAGCAATTTACTGGCATGAAAGGAAAGTTCGTGACTATCGAACAAGCATTAGAAGGTTGCGAACGCATTTTAAGCGGTGAATTTGACGAGCATCCCGAAAGCGCGTTGTACATGATTGGCGATATTAATGACGCGATTAGCGGTCATAAAGCACCTAAAACAGCATCAGATGAGGCACATCATGCAGGTTAATATTCTTTTACCCAATCAAATATTTGCCCAGCTTTCAGGCATCAGCAATCTGATTGTTGAAACCCCTTCAGGAAGTTTTGGCATTCTGCCTCACCGTTTAGATTGTATCACCCCCTTGGTACCAGGAATTTTAACTTATCAATGTAATAACCAATCCCCGCAGTTTATTGCTATTGACCAAGGGGTGTTAGTGAAAACGGGAAAGCAAGTCTCTATTTCCGTTAGAAGAGCAATAAGTGGGAAATCCCTTGAAACCTTGCAACAAGCGGTTACCCAAGAATTTATTCATCTGGATGAAGAGCAACAAGCCCTGCGGGCTGTGTTAGCTAAGTTGGAAACCGGGTTTCTCAAACAATTTTCATCACTGTCTCAGCAGTAGCTTTATGGATAAACCACCCATTAAAGCTAAAAACAATAAAACGCCACGCTCACAGAACATGTCTCATCAAGTAGAAAAGAAAGTGGCATTAAAGTTATATGCTAAGCGCCATAAACACCCAGGCGTGTGGTTTGGATTAGGGTTAATGGGTATTGTGGGTTGGTCTGTAGCACTTCCCACACTTTTGGGTATTGCATTAGGCATTTGGCTTGACGCCAGTATTAGTGATTCTCGCGCTTATACGCTTATATTTTTGCTGGCAGGGTTAACGTTGGGCTGTTTTATTGCGTGGAATTGGGTTAGCAAAGAGTATGCAGCAATGCATAGCCCTACCGTCACCATGAAGGCCAACACTAAGGCTCCCACTAAGGCAAACACTGTGCCCAAAACGAAAACAAGTAAAGAAAACGAATAAGGAGCTACTTAGCAATGATACCCATCGAAAATTTAAGTTTAACCTCACTTATTTTGCCTTTTCTAATAGGCACAATGCTAGGTTGCTGTTTTTTCTATGCCCTGTGGTTTACCGTGAAAAAAGGCATGAATGCCACGCAGCCAGCGCTATGGTTCTTAAGTAGCTTATTGCTACGCATGGGGACGGCAATCAGTGTTTTTTACTGGGTGGGTAATAATGATATTTGGCGTCTATCAGCCTGCTTGGCAGGTTTTGTGATAGGCAGAATATTAATGACTAAAATCACTAATAACGCCAATCCTACCGGCGCAGAAAAAGGAGCACTACATCATGCACCTTAGCCCGGATGAAATTGTGTATTGGCAATATGGCGTAATTAAACTGAGCGCTACGCTTGTTTTTACTTGGGTCATTATGGCGATACTGGTGGTTAGCGCCTATTTTATCACTCGTAACCTCAATAAAAAGAATCACCGCTCACGCTGGCAAAATGCCTTAGAAATAATAGTCATCACCATCAATGACCAAATTTCAGATGCAGGCTTAGATAAGCCGCGACGCTACATGGGGTTTCTGGGTACATTGTTTTTGTTCATTGCAATGGCAAATCTATTGACTATTTTCCCTGGATTTGAGCCGCCTAGTAGCTCCCTATCCACCACCCTTGCGCTGGCTTTTTGTGTATTTGTATCTGTGCCTTTTTACGGAATAAAAAACAAAGGGGTGAAACAGTATCTACTTTCTTACACGGAACCCACGTATTTCATGTTGCCCTTCAATATTGTAGGCGAGTTGTCACGCACCCTAGCCCTTGCCGTACGCTTGTTTGGAAACATGATGAGTGGCGCCATGATCTTAGCCATTCTACTGGTTATTTCGCCGCTAATTTTTCCTGTTGTTATGTCACTGCTTGGCCTGCTGACCGGTATGGTTCAAGCCTATATCTTTTTTGTATTGGCATCGGTTTACATTGCCGCTGCCAGCACGGTTAGTGCGAAAGCCTCCCTTACCCTAACGCCACCACAACAAAAGGCAGAATAATGGACAGTCTTACGTTAATAGCAATTTGCTCAATTATCACCGCAGGTCTTACCATAGGTATTGGTGTGCTGGGGCCATCGCTTGCAGAAGGAAAAGCAGTTGCCAGTGCGCTAAACGCGCTTGCCCAACAGCCCGATGCGTCGCCCACCATTACCCGTACTTTATTTGTAGGGCTCGCCATGATTGAGTCAACTGCTATCTATTGCTTTGTAGTCTCAATGATTGTGTTATTCAGTAACCCGTTTTGGAATTATTTTATTGCCCAAAATGGAGGCTAAACCATGCCTATCGATTGGTTTACTGTTATTGCACAAATTATCAATTTTTTGATATTAGTGTGGCTGCTTAAGCGCTTTTTATACCAGCCTATTCTTGATGGCATTGATGCCCGTGAACATAAAATTGCTAGTGTTCTATCTAATGCCGAGACCCAAAAGAAACACGCAGAGAACCTTGAAGCTCAATATAAAGAAAAACTAACCAATATAGATGCTGAACGTTCAACCATTATTGAATTAGCCAAAGCAGAAGCACACAAAGCAACCTTAGCCGCCTTACAAGATGCAAAAGCACAAGCCGATGCGTTATCAATAAAACGCACCAATGCGCTGAATACTGAAATTCAAATGTTACAAAACGAAGTGATTGATAAAAGCGTGAAAGAAGTGTTTGCCCTTAGTCGTAAGGTAATAAGCGAACTCGCAGACCAACAACTTCAAGATAAAATGTTCGACAAACTTTTATCGCACCTTAAGGCCCTTAGCGAAGTGCAACACCATGAGTTATGCCTAGCTATCAAAAAAAACCAAGGGCATGCCACAGTACGTAGTATCGCCCCTTTATCACAACCACAATGTGAGCACCTAAAAGCATGTTTAGAAGACATACTAACTGACCACCCCTCCCAACGGGCTACTGAACAGGCTGGCGGCGATAGCCTGACTATAACCCTCAACTTAGTGGTAGACCCTCAGTTAATTGCGGGTTTAGCACTTAGCTTTGGCGGTTGGAAACTCAGTTGGAGCGCTAATGAAATGTTGAGTGCATTGCAGCACGAGGTAGAGCTGTCTATTGATGCTCAGTATGAAGACAATGGCGCAAATATGCCCGCCGACAACGAACACCATTCGTTAAGCGCTAACCGTTAAGGTCATAACATGAACGACGCTAACAACAATGCCTTAAAAAAACGCTATCAATATGTGTTCAATCAACTTGAGTATATTCGAGAATCGCATATTCCGGATTTCAGCTTACAAGAGATGGGCACCGTTGAAAGCGTATCCGCTGGCATTGCTATTGTGTCAGGCTTATTCGGGGCTGGTTTTGAAGAATTACTGCTTTTTCCGAACGATATTTACGGTATAGCATTTAATATTGATGAGCATGAGATTGGCGTCATTATGCTAGGTGACTACACAGCGCTGCATGCGGGTGATGAAGTAAAACGCACCGGCCGCGTGATGGATATAGCCGTGGGCAATGAGTTGATAGGCAGAGTTATCGATCCATTAGGCAATGCGCTAGACGCTAAAGGTAATATTGTTACCCGCGAACGGCTCCCCATTGAACGACCTGCGCCAGACATTATGTCACGTTCCCCTGTTACAGAGCCTCTACAAACCGGTGTAAAAGCATTGGATGCGTTGTTACCCATTGGTCGTGGCCAGCGAGAATTAATACTGGGCGACCGTCAAACGGGCAAAACAGCGATAGCTATCGACACTATTTTAAATCAAAAAGACGAAAACGTACTTTGCATTTATTGCGCCATAGGGCAAAAATCGGCGTCTGTGGCCAAAACCATCACCACATTACAACGCAACCAGGCATTAGAATACACAGTGGTTATGGTAACAGAAGGAAATGATCCCCCCGGGCTCGATTACATTGCACCTTACGCGGCAACCAGCATTGCCGAGTATTTCATGCAACAAGGTCACGATGTTCTTATTGTTTACGATGACTTAACGCAGCATGCGCGCTCTTATCGTGAACTATCATTACTCCTTCGCAGACCACCTGGACGCGAAGCATTTCCAGGCGATATTTTTTATCTGCATTCACGGCTGTTAGAGCGTGCCACACACCTAAACGAAGCACTAGGTGGCGGCTCACTCACCGCCCTGCCTATCATTGAAACTGAAGAGCAAAATATGTCGGCTTATATACCGACTAATTTAATCTCTATTACTGATGGGCAAATATACTTATCGCCTACTTTATTTTCTCTTGGTGTGCTACCCGCAATAGATGTAGGGAAATCGGTATCTCGTGTTGGCGGCAAAGCACAGAAACCAGCGTTTAGAAAGGTTTCAGGTGCCCTAAAGTTAGCGTATGCCCAATTTGAAGAACTAGAAACCTTTGCACGCTTTGGTGCACGACTAGACTCCGATAGTCTTTTGGCTATTGAACACGGCCTACGCATTCGAGCTTGTATGAAACAAGCGGAATCTCATCCCTTTTCAGTAGCCGCACAAATTGCCATTTTACTTGCTCTTACTAAAGGGCTGCTCGATACCGTTTCACTCAGGTTAATTGATAGCGCACAAGGTTCAATCATTGATGGGCTTGGTACGCTCGCCCCAGTATTGTATGAAAAATTAGCAACAGCACAGCCATTATCCGATGAAGAAAGCGACACTGTAATAACGATGATAAAGACAAAACTGGCAAGTGTGGCATCAACTTCGGATGTTAAAACGCTATCTGTCAACGAGCGCTAACATGGGAGAGCTAACATGGGAGAGTTAAGCAGCGGCTTACAGCGCAAAATTAATAGTGCCAATGACTTAAAGTCGGTGGTGAGAACTATGAAGGCAATGGCAGCAGCGAATATTAGCCAGTATGAAATGGCGGTTGCAGCACTTGATGATTATTACAAAACTGTACAGCTCGGGTTAGTTGCTTATTTTCATAGTAATCAAATAAATAGCAAAGCAGTAAACTATTCAACAGTGAACAAAACAACGTCTTTAGGCAAGGTAGGGTTCATCGCCATTGGTTCTGATCAGGGACTAGTCGGTAAATTCAACGACGCCTTGGTTTCCCATCTGCTTAACACTATGAACACGCTGCCAGGCGAAAAGCGGGTGTGGGCTATTGGTGAACGTATTCAAACTCACTTAAGTAGTTTGAATATACCTCTTGAGCAGCCTTTTGCGCTCCCTAGTTCAATTAATGCAGTAACAGGGCTGGTCACTTCATTGCTGCAAGAAATAGAAGCACTGCAGCAATCAAATGAACTATCTGCACTACACATTGTATTTAATCGTAGTTTACCCAACGCAAAATACGAGGCATGTAGTCAGAAGGTATTGCCGCTTGATAGCGAATGGCATCAAAAGCTAATCGTAACGCGTTGGCCTTCCCGCTGTTTACCTCAGTTGCTTACTGATACAAAGAGAACGTTTAGTGCATTAATTGGCGAGTATTTATTTTCTACCTTGTATAGGGCATGCACTGAATCATTGGCTAGTGAAAACGCAAGTAGATTAACTGCTATGCAACGTGCCGAAAAAAATATAGAAGAAATTCAAACCGAGCTTTCCCGACAATTTCACCGCCAACGGCAGCAAGGCATTGATGAAGAGCTTTCCGACTTAGTGAGTGGGTTTGAGGCCCTGTCTGAAAATTATAGAGATGCCAATTTTTGAAAAGCAAAATGAGTTGTTTGTTTAACAACTTAGGTGTTTTTAATCTCAGGGATTAGCTCCAGTAAATCGGTCGCCCCTACATCTAAACCGCGCTGCGATAGTAAGGTAGTAATTTGCCCACGGTGATGTGTTTGATGGTTGAATAAGTGCTGTATAAGCTGACCGAAGTTTTTTGTATATGGTGAGCCCGTAGTATCTCGAAATGACAAGTCAGTCGTTAGCACTTCGCTTGATAATGCATTGGCGAAGGCCACAATAGACTCATCCACTTTTGCTCTTACGGTACGAAGTGCTGTTAAATCCTCAAAAAGCATTTCATCTAGCGTTTTAGGAAGTGGCATTGCCACTACGCAGTCTAACTCGTTGAACTTATCAGGATGCTGTGCAAATCGCTGAAGCCAAATAATATCGGCAACCAATATGTGGTTAAGCGTGCCTAAGATAGATCCAAAAAAAGCCCCCACATCTTCACTCAATGCGGCTGGGCTCAATTGCGATGCAGCTGAATATACAGACTCGTTCATCCACTGATTGTATTGAGCCATCAATGTGAAGCTATTTTTTAAAGACATAAACGTTCCTAAGACATGTTGCTTCGTTTAGTTAACGCCAATTTAAGTTCATCTAAGTACCCTTCAAACGGTTTCCACTGCTGCATACCCGTTTTGTATATTGGCTGGCGTACTTGTTCTGAACTTGGGGTTTTAATCACTCGTTTGGTTTCATAGAAAGACAAACAAGCAGGTTCAAATGGCAAGCCACAAAAATCAAGAATACGATGTACTTGTCCTTCCAAATCTTCAAGCACATCTTCGTGCTGTACAGTAAGAATGTGATCGGGCAATACCTTATGCCAGTGGTTCATTAGCTTTTCATAAGCGCAATAATAACGGCCAATATCATCTAACGAATAGCTGAACTCCTGCCCTTCCCCGAATAACTGCTTAAAGCCACTGAAACAACAATCCATGGGGTCGCGTCTAGCATCAATAATTTTCGCGTTCGGTAAAATGCGCTTTATAAGCCCAATATGTACAAAGTTATTCGGCATTTTATCAATAAAGAAAGGCGCTGCTTGGCGATACGCTTGAGTTTGCGCCATGTATTTTTCGCCAAGGGCAATGCACGCTTCATCAGATAAATCGGCAAGATTATACGGGTACGCTTTCTTTTGATTACTTAAGCTAGAGGCAATGCCTAAAATATCATGTAGCTCCATGGTGCCATCTACCATAGAGTGAGACGCCAAAATTTGCTCTAGCAACGTAGAGCCCGCCCTTGGCAAGCCAACAATAAAAATAGGATCTGGTGCATCACAACCACTAAATTCACTCATTAATTCGGCATCGCAGGCCAATGCTTGCGCTTCAAGTGCCGCTTCTGTGCGGGTAATGTCGAATCGATGCGTGCGCTTTTTAAGGCTGTTACCTTTAGCATAATAATCAAACGCTTTGTCGGCCTGCTTGGCATCTTCAAAGCCTTTCCCTAGTGCAAAGCAAAGGTGAATTCTGTCGTCTAGCTTTGTCGTTTCTAACGCTTCTTGAAGTTGCATAACCGCCAAGGCGTTATCATCAAACCGATAAGTTTTCGTGTTAGCTAGGCTCCAATACGCATCGCCAAAATCAGGTGCGAAGTCGGCGGCTTTTTCATAAGAAGCAATGGCCTCTTTCACGTCTCCCTTTGCTTTTAACGAATGCCCGAGGGCAACCCACAGTGCGGGGCGGTCTTGTTTATCGGCCAGTAAGCTATGATAAATACCAATCGCTTCTTCTAACTCACCTACACCCACGAGAGCATGGGCTAAACTTACCTTTATAGAAAAGCTATTTGACTGTTGTGCTAAGCGCGCTCGTGCAACCTTTGCGGCTTGCGGAAATTTGCCCAGTTTTGCCAGTAGCCCCTGATAAGCCGCTTGGGCTTTATCGTTTTCAGGGTAAAGTGCAACACAGCTTTCTAGTAAAAACTCAGCATCGTGATACACCTTTAGCTGTACGCCTAATTCTGCCAGTAGCATCATTGCTTCAGGGTGATGTTTGTTTTTGGCTAAAAACTGACGGCAGACCTGCTCTGCTTTATGCAATTGACCTTCGTGCATAAGGTCGTGTGCGCCAAGCAAGGGTTTGGGCAAGCTTTGCAGGAAACTGATGTGCTGCTGCGCTAATAGAAGGGCTTGGGGTTGATTGTCACGCTGATATACCGCTTCAAGTTGCTGCCACGCAGCTAATAACGCTGGATTAAAACGGGTTGCTTGATAAAAAGCATTGGCAGCTTCGCTGTGGGCATTGTCGCGAGCATAGCAGTAGCCCAACTCTTGAAAGCCTCTACCATAATCAGGGAACAAGCCGACTAACTGTGAAAGCGTAGTAATAGCATTTTTGATATTCCCGGATAGTCGGTACGCCACTGCCATGACATACATGGCTTCGCGGGTTGCATCTTCGCTGGGTTTAGCATCAAGAAACTGCTTACTCTGCGCAATAACATGCTGATGATTAGACTGCATCAAACTTTGTTTTAACGCAGAAAGGGTTTGTTGTTCTTGTGAATTCATAAATACAGCATGCCTAAAAACATAAAAAAACGGCATACCCTAAGGAATGCCGTTTTAGGTAGGTGTAACATGTTACATCAAACTCAAATTACACCAAAGTCAGATTACACCCAATGGGCTTAGTAGTAATCGTAAGAGAAACGAACACCAATAGTGCGTGGACGATTCGTTACTACCTTAGGTGTAAACTGCTGAGTATCAATATTTAATATCGCGCTTTCATCAAACACGTTATCAACATAAAGCTCGGCTTTCCAGACATCGTTAGTCACACCAACGGCTAGGTTAGCTAGCATGTAAGATTCTTGTACGTAACGGCCACCTTCAAATACGTCACCGTTAGAGTCGGTGTAGGTTACCCCTTCGTAAACATCAGCATGCTTCTCAATTTTAAGGCCAGAACCTGTGCCGTAAATAAGTTGCGTCGCATCTTCCATTACGTAAGCGTCCATTACCATGCCAGCATAACGGTCACCCGTGTAGCTTACAGAGCCATTCACATAACCACGCTTGTCACCTTCTAGTTCGAAGAAATAACGCGCGTTGATGTTACCCGAGAAGCCTGCAGAATAAGGAAGCTCAGAGCCTACACCCGCGGCAATGCCTTCTAGTTCAGAATTTACGCTGGTTAGTTCAGTATTTAATAAACTAAATGCTGCGTTAATCACTAAGTCGTCTGTGGCTAACCAAGTAATGTCAGCATCCAAACCTTGAATCTCTGCATCACCAACGTTGTCGGTAAATACTAAGAAAGAAATGTTAGTTGGGTCGAAACGTGACGTTTGTAAGTCAGAAATTTCAGAGTAATACGCTGTAGCGTTTACACGTAGAATACCGTCTAAGAAGTCACCCTTCACACCTAACTCGTAATTATCGAGGGTATCTGTGGTTGAGTACACTGGAATCCGGAAGTTTTCAAATGCACCGTTTTGGTTTTTCGCCAAACCACCACCAACACGGTTGGTTACTGGCGGACGGAAACCTTCTGAATAGTTAGCAAACAATAGAACATCATCGTTAACTTTCCAATCTAGTGAGAATTTGAAGATAGTATCGTCAACGGTAAGTACACCATCGCTACCAAGCAAATCTGTTTCTAGCTGACCACTAGCAATAGCAGCATTTACTGCATCTGGGTCTAGGCCTACCGCAGCTAGCTCATCTGGGTCAAGTGAACCAAATGCTTTAACACGACGTGTTACGTCAACGGTAGAGGTTGAACCTGTGTAGATATCATCTATTTGATACCAACGGGCACCAACACTCGCGGTTAGTGAATCGGTAATATCGTATTCAAACTGACCAAATACAGCAATTTGCTCAACGGTATGGGTAATATCGTTGATAAAGCTAATTTCGGATGGGAACGGGCCTCCATCGCTGTTTATACCATCAGTACCTACTAGGGTTTTTTGTAGGTTGTTGAAGCCGTATTGTGTAAGCTCGCCGTCAGTATTAGCAATTTTGAACTGCCCTACTGTTGCCACTTCCTGGTCATCATAGAACAAACCAGCCGTTACGCGCCAAGGTGTATCCATGGTAGTCACAAAACGAAGCTCGTGAGTTGAACGGGTTGTGGTTGTATCTTCTCTAAAATACTTGGTTGGATCTAGACAACGCTGATCTTCAGCTTCAACGCCAGACTCATAGTGGTTACACACATAATACGCTGCGAAAGCACCGCCATTGGTGTAGCCCGTGTAATCAGCTAAGGTATCGATTTCACGATCTAAATAACCACCTGTGTACACAAGGTCTAGTTTTTCTAAACGACCTTCTAATGTCCAAGTCGTTAATCCGAACTCATCTTTGTTTTCTTCTTGAGCAAAACGAATTGCTGAGCTTTCGCCTTCAAGGGTTGGGTCGTAAGCAAATACACCTTCAGTATCTAACGTTTGTTGGGTGTGCTGAACTAGCAAATCCCAATCATCATTAAATTCATACAACAGACCAAAACGAGCACCTGTGTACAAAGCATCGTTGAAATCATCTTCAACTAACGCATCGTTCTGAGGTGATACTACAGAGGCTTCTTCGTTTGAATTGATAGCAGGGTTAGTTACGCGGTTTTGATCCATAGCAACCGGATCAGCAAGTGGGCCGCCAGAGATACGGTCGATAACTACCGCGCTTCCAATGTAACCACCTTCGCCTGGCACGTTCATCACGTTATCAATCCAGCCGCCTTGCTTATCGTTGTAAGCCGCAACGCGGAAACCTAACTTGTCGGTAAGTGGCATATTGAAGTAAGCCGTTACCGAGTTACTCATTTCACCGCCTTTGGTGAAACCAATATTGGTATCAAAACCAGCACCAAAACTGTTTAGGTCGGGTTTATTCGTGATCAAACGAATTGTACCTGCCTGAGAGCTTGCACCGAACAAAGTACCTTGTGGCCCAGGTAAGACTTCAACACGCGCAACGTCAGTAGCGTACACGTCTAGGTTACGACCAGCCATTGATACAGGCTGTTCATCTACATAGAAAGCAACGGAGGGTTGTAATGCTTGAACTGAAGATAACATGATATTTGATTGGGTAGTTGCCGCGCCACGAATATAAATTTCGTTTTGGCCCGGGCCTGTGCCCTGAAACACTACGTTTGGAAGGAATTCAACGTAGTCTTGAAAATTATCAATGCCTAAATTTTCGAGTGCTTTACCATTAAGTGCAGTAACGGCGACAGGTACATCTTGGATAGATTCGGCGCGTTTAGTGGCTGTAACTTCTATAGTTTCAAGTTTCGCTGGCGCTTCAGATTCTTGAGCGAGCAACGGTGAAGATGCCAATGCAGCAACAATTGCACAGCTAAGCTGAGTTTTACGCATAATGTGTGTTTTCCCTATTAGGTGATTTTTTATTCTTTGAACAGTGTTTACTTAAAACACTTATCAATAATAACATTTCTATTAACCCACAAACCAAGATTAATTTCTACTCTAACGATTATTTATTAACTTATACTTTAGTTTTTACCCGTTCTATAACGTGAATTTATAAAAGTGCTATTCATTTAAAGAATCAGCTCTAATAATTACAATCAAAGTTTATAAAAGTTGTTCCATACTGTATATTTCTGCGTAATAACTCTAAGTCGACAGAAAAGAGAAAGGACGAGTATTAGCGTGAGCGAAACTGAGAACACATCACCTTTAAACAAACCCGTGTTTTACACATCTTCCATAATTATTGCCTGCCTGCTCATTTTTGCGGCAGCTTTGCCTGAAACTGCAGATTCACTTTTCAAAACTATACAATCAGTCATTGTGACTAATGGCAGCTGGTTTTATGTACTTACGGTAGCAATTGTATTGTTATTTGTAGTTTATCTGGGCATGTCTCGCTATGGTGAAATTAAGCTGGGCCCCGACCACGCATTACCAGAATTCAAGTTCACTACGTGGCTATCTATGCTATTCGCTGCCGGTATGGGTATAGGACTTATGTTTTTTGGTGTCGCCGAGCCCCTGATGCACTTTTTAGCACCACCGACGGCCCAAGCTGAAAGTATTGATGCTGTGCGCGAAGCAATGAAAACGACCTTTTTCCATTGGGGTGTGCATGCTTGGGCAATTTATGCTGTGGTGGCGCTGATATTGGCCTACTTTGCATACCGACAGAATTTACCGCTAACCTTACGTTCTGCCCTATACCCGTTAATCGGTGACAGAATTTACGGATGGCCAGGCCATGTTGTCGATATTTTTGCCGTTACCTCTACCGTGTTTGGTGTTTCAACATCACTAGGGTTAGGCGCATCTCAAGTTAATGCGGGCTTTAATTACTTATTCGGCTTACCTTCAAATACCACTGTTCAAATAATAATTATGGCAGCGGTTATCGGCTTAGCCGTCATCTCTGTAGCAACAGGACTAGATAAAGGTATTCGTATTCTATCTGAGACCAACATGGTTTTAGCCATTTTACTGCTTCTTATCGTTCTAGTATTAGGCCCAACAGTATTTTTACTACAAGCCTATATGCAAAATACGGGGGCGTACTTATCTGACTTAGTTAGAAACACCTTCAATTTATTTGCCTATGACAAAACTGATTGGATTGGTGGCTGGACCATCTTCTATTGGGGCTGGTGGTTAGCCTGGGCACCTTTCGTAGGCTTGTTCATTGCGCGTATTTCATACGGTCGTACTATTCGTGAATTTATCTTAGGTGTGTTACTTATCCCATCTGCCTTTACGCTTTTCTGGATGACTGTATTTGGTAATGGTGCTATCGACCAAGTACTCGTGCATGGTAAGGATATATTAGCCACCATGGTCAACGAGGATAGTGCTGTCGCGCTATTCGTGTTCTTAGAGCAATTCCCGTTCTCGTCGGTATTAAGCTTTATTGCCGTAATAATGGTAATCGTGTTCTTTGTAACATCGTGCGATTCTGGGGCAATGGTAGTAGACATGCTATGTTCGCATGGTAGAAACGACACGCCACTGTGGCAGCGAATTTACTGGGCTGTTGGTGTAGGTGTGGTAAGTGCGGTTCTGCTCTATGCGGGTGGTTTGGGGGCACTTCAAACCATGACAATTGCATCGGCACTGCCCTTCGCAATAGTGTTACTCATAGCGATAGTGGGGCTGTTGAAGGCGCTACGGGTAGAAGCCTATAAGCGTGAAAGCTTACAAGTGCTTGCCGGAACGCCGCAGCATAATGACGGTGATAAAAACTGGAAAGATAGGTTAGAGAACATAGTAACCTTTCCCGATGAAGCCGTAGTTAGGCGCTATTTACAGAAAATTGTGAAACCCGCCATGACAGAAGTTGGGAAAGAGTTCGAAACACAGCAATTTGAAATTGTGATTGATGAAACCGAAGAGGCGTTGATGTTAACCGTCACTATGGGAAGCGATCCTGATTTTGTATACGCAGTGTACCCTTCGGTTACTCATCAGCCAGAATTTGGCCCGAGTGACATGCCAGAGGTAGACGAAGGCGAAAAGCCCACGTACTATCGCGCAGAAGTTCACTTAAGTGAAGGTGGTCAAAACTACGACATTATGGGATGGTCTAAGATCTCAGTCATTAATGACGTTATTGATCAATTTCAAAAGCATCAACACTTTATCCATTTGCTTAAGTAGTTTGGGTTAGGGTTGCAGATTTATTAGGAATAAAATGCGAAAAGAAGAAGAATTGTTGGTTGCTCTACGGCGCGTGATCCGCGCCGTCGATTTACGCAGCAAGCAGTTGAGTAAGCATGTTGGGCTAACAGGCCCACAATTATTGGTAATGCAAAATATTCAAGAGAAGCCAGGTATTATGGTGCGAGAAATTGCTGAGAACATAAACCTGAGCCCTGCGACCATTACTAATATTCTTGATCGCCTTGAAGGCAGAGATTTAGCAACCCGTATTCGAAGTACACAGGATAAGCGCAAAGTTGGCGTATTCCTTACTGAGAAAGGAAAGGTAGCAGTTGTGAACGCGCCTCGCCCACTTCAAGAACACTTCGTGGAGCGTTTTTCGCAGCTAAAAGAATGGGAGCAAAGCCAAATGGTTGCTACTGTTCAGCGAATTGCGAGCATGATGGATGCAGAAGATATTGACGCATCACCGTTTCTTGAGCTTGGTAGTATTTCAGAAAAACTTAACTAGCGCTTAGTGCAGATTGTTTGAGTTAATTAGCTCGGGCAGTGCTTACGATAAACTGAAACAAAACAGCCAGCATATGCTGGCTGTTTTTATTTGTACTCATAAAAACTTATTTCTACGGGTAGAAAATCTCTATTTAACGGGCTTAACCAAAGCTTCAATCAGTTTGCTTGCCAGTTTGTCTATCAGTGGCCTTCAAAGGGTTAACCCTGCCGCCAGTCACTTTATCGGCGCGGCCTTCTTCTTTGGCTTTTTCAGCGCGGCGTTTTCTAATTTCTTTAGGGTCGGCAATAAGTGGGCGGTAAATTTCTATTCTGTCGCCATCCTTAACAGTATCGCGCAATTTAACCACGCTGCTCCAAATGCCGACTTTGGTGCTCGATAAATCAATATCTGGGTATTCATTTAACAGGTTCGAAGCATGGATTACCTCTTCCACTGTTGCGCCTTCCTTTATCGACACATCAACCAAAGATTGCTTAGTAGGAAGTGCATAGGCCACTTCAATATGCATTAAGCCTTCACTCACGCGTAAACACTCCTAGCACGTTCGGTGAACGCTACAACCATATTGGCCGCCAAATTGTTGAAGATTTTGCCAAACGCCATTTCTACTAACTTATTGGTAAATTCAAACTCAAGGTTTAACTCTATTTTACAGGCTTCGTCAGATAACGCTGAAAACGTCCAACCGCCGGTTAAATAGCGAAACGGACCATCGACAAGCTGCATATCTATACGCTTACCTGGTTCAAGTTCGTTATGGGTAGTGAACCACTGCTTAATGCCTGCTTTTGCCACTAACAATGAGGCTTTCATGTTTTCACCAGATGCTTCTAAAACCTTGCTGTCTCGACAACCTGGTAAGAACTGCGGGTAAGCCGCAACATCGTTTACCAAGTCGAACATAGCCTGGGCGCTGTGTGCTACCAATGCACTGCGTTGTATACTCGCCATGTACTTCACTATATAAATACCGAAAGGCGCATTATATCATAGAAAAAATACCACAGAAAAAACCCTTCTCTCATCTTCGCTTTTTCCGTTTCGCCCCCACATCGTTATGTAAGGCCACAATACCTTTTTGCACTAAAAAATATTAGTAAATGAACTAATAAATATTGCTATAGGTATACAGACATTCTTACGACAATCAGTATAATAGCGAGCATGAAAAAGAATAAAGCCAACAAAAACACCACAGGTACCATCGCGCAAAACAAAAAAGCGCGCCACGACTATTTCCTAGAGGACAAATTTGAAGCAGGTATTCAGCTTCAAGGCTGGGAAATTAAAAGTATTCGCTCAGGTAAAGTTAACATTTCCGATTGCTATGTGATTATTCAAAATGCCGAAGCTTATTTAGTAGGTTGTCGCATAAGCCCGTTAAACCAAGCCTCTACTCACGTTGTGTGTGAACCTGAACGTGCGCGTAAATTGTTATTGAAAAAGCGCGAACTAGACCGACTTATGGGTGCAAGAGACCGACAAGGTTACTCTATTGTAGCCACCGCCATGTATTGGAAGAAATGCTGGGTTAAGTTAGAAATCAATCTTGCCAAAGGTAAGCATGAACGAGACAAACGAGACTCATTGAAAGATCAAGACTGGCAACGTCAGAAAGAAAGAATGATGAAACACAGCGTTTAACGCTGTGTTTTACTTTTAGCTGCTCATTATTTATTGGGCTGATGCGCCCTAATATCACTTGTACTTGCACTAACTGAACTAGCACTTACTTTACTCGTATTATCAGCGCTAACGTTTTTGCCACTGCTATTTTCTTGGCTAGCAAGCTGGACACTACCATTTTTAGCAATAACATCACGCTTAGTCATAGACTTGCGGTGCAACATATCAAGCACTAAGCTCCACAATGGCGATGGCGAACGCAAGGTTGTTAAATTATTACCTAAACGCCTTAGCTGACGGCGAACCATTGCCATGTTTGCTAAACTTGCTAACGATTTATCTTTCCACGTACAGTGTGGAATAACACCAGAATAACGCCATTCTTGCTGCCATTTCTTGGCTAAATCAGGGGTAATGGCCAACGCACTGGCTAAACCCACCAGTGAACAACCTTGCTGAATCACTTCTTCAGCAACCTCAGCCCGCTTGATCCCCCCCGTTGTCATTAACGGAATATCGGTTTTAGTTTCAAGGGTGTGCGCAAATTCTAAGAAGTAAGCTTCACGTGCAAGCGTGGTATCGTCTCGAGTTTGCCCTTGCATGGCCGGCGCTTCATAACTACCGCCTGACAATTCCACTACATCAACACCTAATGCTTCTAAACGGCGTACTACTTCACAGGCATCATCAAAACTAAACCCATTGCGCTGAAAATCAGCAGAATTAAGTTTCACCATAACAATAAAGCCACTTGGGCATACCGCGCGAATTTGGCTAACAATATTAATCAGTAAACGCGCACGATTGATAATAGAACCGCCCCACTCGTCTTGTCGCTGATTGGTTAGTGGCGATAAAAATTGGGTGAGTAGATAACCATGGGCCGCGTGAATTTCAACGCCATCAAAACCCGCTTTTTGCGCTTGCACTGCGGTTTCGACAAAGCGTTTGCACACATCGTGAATGTCTTGGCAGGTCATTTCTTTTGGAACGGCAAACAGTTTTGAGTGTTTACCCATCTTAAGAGGTACAGCCGAGGGCGCGATGGCTTTGCCTTGCATAGCCTTAAATACCTGACGACCAGGGTGATTAATTTGCATCACCGCCAGCGCGCCATTTGACTTAATAATTTTAGCCCAGCGCTCGAACGGTTCTAAGGGAGAGTTTTTATCTAGCACAACACCGCCCGGGCCTGTCATCGACTCGCGATCGACCATCACGTTGCCCGTAATAACCATGCCCAAGTTTCCATGCGCCCAGTACCGGTAAAGCGTATACAGCGCACTACCAGGAAGACAGCCCGCACTCGACATGTTCTCTTCCATCGCCGCTTTTACAAGGCGATTACGTACCACTACCCCGCAAGGTAAGGTATAAGGCGTATATATTATTGAGTCTGAAGGCATTGGCACATCAATTGTAATTTTAAGCCGGTACACTTTAATGGTTATTGACGATAAATGCATCTTTTGAAAGCAAAATATAAAGAAATCATTTAACCGCAAGCAAGTTATGTTATACTTCGCTTTCACACTCGGGGCTGATTAGGATTCGACAGGATCTTGGAAGCCGGAGGTGCATGCAGAGGTGCGGCTGGCCTCTTAAAAAAGCCGCATACAAATAGTCGCAAACGACGAAAACTACGCACTAGCCGCTTAATAACCGGTATAGGCCCTTCCACCACAGCTTTGTTTGCTAGCGTGGATTCGGAAGGTCATCCAAGCAAACTAGCGAGGGAAACTCTCCTGAGGTTGAACCGCGAAATAGTATCGGGACAGCTACCAAGAACCCTGTTTGTCGGGGTCTAAAGTAGTTAAAGAAAAGACAAACTAAGCATGTAGTACCAAAGGTAGACATTTTCTGGACGCGGGTTCAAATCCCGCCAGCTCCACCAATTCTACATTTAAAGACGTCCTAGGGCGTCTTTTTTTGTGTCCGCACCGCAGTAAAATCAATAACTTAGCGTATTTTAACGTTCAATAGCTTCCCTTAGCTTCTTTGATTTTTAGGTACACCATTGGGTACACTACGCAAACTAGATGAAATTGGTGTACCCATTATGGCAAAAGTTACTACACGACTATCTGATAAAGAAATCAAATCTGCAAAGCCAAGCGAAAAAGAATATAACCTGTTTGATGGTGATGGCCTACGACTTCGTATTAAGCCAAATGGTTCTAAAAATTGGATATTTAATTATTACAGGCCTACTAGCCGTAAAAGAGCTAACCTCAGTCTAGGCAAGTACCCTGACCTATCATTAGCGAATGCTCGTAAAGCAACGCTTGAAGCAAACGAATTACTTGCGCAAGGCATAGACCCTCAAGAAGAGCGCAAACGTCAGCAACAGGAATATATGTCTGTCCACCAGCATACATTCAGTAACGTAGCTAAAGAATGGTTTGAAATTAAAAAGGACGATATTACACCTGACTACGCGGTTGATATCTGGCGCTCTTTAGAGCTACACATATTCCCTTCAATATCGAAAGTTCCGGTAAGTGCTATTACTGCCCCACAAATTATCGACTTACTTAAGCCAATTGAGGCTAAAGGCAGTTTAGAAACAGTAAAACGCTTATCACAGCGTCTAAATGAAATAATGAACTTCGCTACAAACTGTGGATTTATTCAAGCTAACCCACTTGTAGGAATTAAAGCAGCGTTTAAAAAGCCGAAAAAGGAAAACATGGCTGCATTGAAGCCAGCAGAACTACCTGAGCTTATGGGAGCAATTGCTAACGCTAGTATTAAGCGAACCACACGCTGTCTTATTGAGTGGCAACTCCACACAATGACAAGGCCGAGCGAAACATCTGGTGCTATGTGGAAAGAGATTGATATGGAAAGTAAGGTTTGGACAATTCCGTCGGAACGTATGAAAAAACGCAGAGATCAGCGTATTCCACTTACTGACCAAATGTTGGCTATTCTCGAAGTTATGAAGCCAATCAGCGGCCATCGTGAGTTCATATTCCCATCTGACCGTGACCCCAAAAAGCCATGTAATAGCCAAACAGCAAACATGGCCCTCAAACGAATGGGCTTCGCTGACCGACTAGTTAGCCACGGCCTACGATCATTAGCGAGCACCACGCTAAATGAACAAGGTTTTGACCGCGACTTAATTGAAGCAGCCCTTGCCCATGTAGATGACAACCAAGTGCGAAGTGCTTACAACAGAACTGACTATATTGAACGCCGTCGTCCGATGATGAATTGGTGGAGTGAACATATTATAGAAGCCGCATTAGGTAGCTATTCTGTAACTAAGATCAGATACTAAAAAAACTTTCTAATGCATTCGTGAGACGGAACCTCACTTTACTTTTTAATATCTCAATACAAAAACACGTTTAGTCGGTGTTTCTCAGAATTTTTTGTACCGCCTCGGTGATGACATAATCTGGAAATCGCACGATTTCCGTTCCGTTTTCTAATAATTTTTTGGTTGGTTCACTGTGCTCTATACAAATTTTTAAACACCAGCCAAAAGCATGCTGCAAATCTAGGTCTTCAGGTACGTCATTCTTATAAAACTCGGAAACAGTCATAAATGTGATCCCTGCATCATCTCCCTTGAAAGTTTTTAATTGTGAAGTAAGTGTATTAAGCACTTCTTCGTGTTTCGCAAACCTTTCTTTAGTCTCTCGCTCGAGCCTTTCCCTCTCACCAATTTCCATCACGAGAGTTTTAGCAATTTTCATTACGTCAGATTCTTTCGTCACTATTGGAGGCGGGTACTCGCCATGTTTCAATATAGACGGCACTACATCATGATAGAGCCAGCGTTGAAATTTTTTACCTGCAGCACTTTTGTCGTGTGACAATACCCGGAACAACCCTGGTTGCGTCACGAATAACTCTTTTTTATCGAGATGGGAAAGCTCTTCATTTTCTATATAAATGAACTCGTCACTTTCTAAATCTTCTAAGCGACCTTTAATTATACTTAAGATCGACTGAGGCTTTTGTGTAACATCAATTTCCGTATTTTCACGATTCAGCGCGTTTTGAACATCTATAAGAGATATGTAGAGGATATCACCCCGCATAATAGTCTTGATGTCTGATAAACCTTCGGAGCCTTCGTAGCAAACCTTTATCAAACTGCTTTCCATTTCAACCCTTAAAATTTGATTAGATATTTAGCTCTATTCAAGAGCCACGATAGAGAGGTATATCACATCACTGAATGCTAAATTTTTCAAGTTTGCTGTGGTTTTACACCAGCTTTGTTCATTTTTCCGAGAGCGGTATAATAGCAACTAATTTTATAATAAATCAGGTCTATAAAATTTCAATGATCCTTCCCTGGTTTACATAGTATTTCAGATGGGCTAATAAATCACCAGCTTCTTGTTACATATTGTAAGCGCTACATGTTACTAACTTTGGTAAAAAAAATTGTTAATACACTCAAGCAAATTTTATTTCCACTAGTTTAACTTGATAAGTTTAGTCTTCATCTAATGAGATATAAATTCGTTCTATATTCCAAGGCTCAATGATTTTTCTATTTTTCTGTGAGTTCCAAAAGCACTTTCCAAACAATATTATTCCAGCACCTTCTACATCGCGTTTTTCAGCTATTTTAAAACGCTTAAGTAGGTTGTCTCTGTGTCTGCTAATTGGAATACCTATATCATCGCAATCGGCAGGATTTAACCACTCTATTTCTGAATCGGAATGCGAAATCGTGCCCCAAAACATCTTAGGCTTCGCACTTCTAGAGTTATCAGCAGCTTCTGCGTTAGCGAAATTTACAAACAAATTTTTAGCTTTGTAATGATACTTATCGTCTAAAAGAATCTTAGCTTCAGAGTCCCCCAAGTCGCTTCCGCGCATCAAGCTATTTAACGCTTTTTCCATACCTAACTTATTGTTTATACCAGCAGCAGTTGAGCTCGAGTTTGATTTACTGTCATTAATGTCCCTCGGTTCAGCCTGAACATTTCTAGCGTGATTACTTGTTATTGATAAGCTCAAATCACTCGTAAAAAATTCAAAATGTACTTCCTCTGAATGAATCAGAATTTCATTTACCTCCCGAGAGTGACTTACCTCGCGCTCGAGCTGCTTTGATGGACGCCCTTCACCGCAGCCTTCAACGTGATATCTCGATCCAAAGCAAGCGGCTTTACCATCCTTACTTTTTTTTCTATAGAAGGCCTCTGCTCCACATTTAGGATTTGGACACTGTAAATACTGCCTCAATTTCCCTATATCTGAATCTGATAGCCTCTGAAAACTTAAAATGTTGTAAATCTTGCGCTCTTCTCCATAAGTACACACAGCATCAATCATTTAATCGTCCTCTAAGTTAGTGTAACCTAATGCTTTTTCACCACTTATACAATCCAGTTGGAACGTATTACCACTTTGATAATACAAAATTTAAATAATAATAACTGGTATATAGATAATAACCATATTCACTTACTGCTTTCGAATGCACTATTTGATTGGTGACTGGAGAATAAATGTGACTAATTTGAATAAGCATCAAAAACTTGCCTGGTGCCACGCTGCTTTGATATTGACCAAAAAAGTTCCTATTGGCAGTACCTCTGCGAATAATAAACTGAAAGATATGTTGTTGAATATAGGCTCTTTGGAAAATATTTATGACCAATATTTTGGAATGTTTCCAATAGAAGAAAGTATCCATACTCAATTAGAAAAGTCTTACAGCAAACTCAATTTCGATTTTAAAGTAATCACAATAAAAGACCCTGAATATCCACGAAAGTTACTTTCTGTAAACGGCGCGCCTCCAGTACTGTATTGCCGTGGCGATTTAAACCTTTTAAACGCAGATAAAACAATCTCATTTGTTGGGACACGCGAATTATATAACCCAGAGCACATAGAGCACGGGGATATTGTGATCGCTAGATTAATAAAAGCCGGTTATCAAGCAATCGTCAGTGGGTTAGCTGCTGGGTCAGATACATTAGGGCACCAGTCTGCATTAAAACATTCAGGTAGAACAATCGCAGTTCTAGGAACACCTTTAGATAAATACTTTCCAAAAGAAAACAGAAAGCTACAGGATCTAATTGCTGAGCAACATTTGATTGTATCCGAGTACCCCATAGGTATTCGAAGTTTCGGCTCTTACTTTGCAAACAGAAATCTAACAACCGTAGGACTATCAAGTGAGGGAGTAATTGTGGCGCGCGCGGGTGATAGAAGTGGAACACAGCATGCTATCAAGCATTGTGTTGAGCAAGGTAAACAGTTATATGCATTAGAAAACAATATATATGAGCCTGATTATCAGTGGGTTCGGAAGTATAAAGACGTTTTGAAAATAATAAACCGATAAGTTTGAGATAATTACAAAGGACGGTAAATGAAGCTACTCATATTCGATTTAGACTTAACTCTTGTTAACACTACCAATTGCCAGGATTATTTAAAAACCGCAGCCGGCAGAGAACAGATTGTTACTCTGTTGAACACTAGGGAAGTAGCAACATCGTTGTATTTTCCTGATACCGCTGAATATATAAATTCACTCGTCGCGCGATTTGAAAGTGGTGAGACAGATGCGCTTCCAATTATTGTTTCAGATTCGCCAAAACCGTACTGCGAAGCAGTTTTAGCGCAACACGGAATTAATATAAATTCTGAATATATTTTTGGCTCATCTCATAAGCCTTGTGTAAAAATAGAAGAAATATATGCGACTATTGACTCTTACTGTCTGGATGAGCTTGGTCCAGAAAAGAGTTTGGTAATTGGGGATAGCGCGAGAGACATTCATTTTGCGCATATTATTGGTTCCCCCTCTATTTGGACCGCCTGGAGCTATATCGAATCTGATTATATGTTTTCGCCAAAAAGTGCTATACCGACTTACGATGTATCAAACCTAAATCAACTAAAAAATTTAGTAGAATCATATCTATCTGACTGGGAAAAAGCATGTGAGTATCAAAAAATAGATTTTAAGAAACACTGGAAAATTGAGTCAGTTAACATAGATAATTTTACTCAGCACCAAGTAGAAGATATTGGCTTTGTTAAACATTATGTCCCAGAAGCGCTAAACACTAACAATCAAGAATATATATCAACATTCTTTGAAGTTCATTGGATGATGAAACCGGCTAAAGATGTTCGTAAAAGTGATCTATGGAATAACACTCCACAACAATTTTTCACAAAGAATGGTCAATTCACTAAAGCCAACCGCTTGATGAGTGCAGCAGGAAGTTACAAACACCAATTTATGGAGTGGTTAGATCAGAAAGGTATAACAGGGAAAGTGTTACTTGTTCCCGTGCCAAGTAGTGTTCCAGCGGAATGTAATAGGACGCACACTATGAATCTAATAGCCCAATGGTGGACAAACTGGCTAAATGAAACAACGCCCAAACCAAACTATGAACTAGTACACCAAGAGCTAGTCGTAGAACGTTTTCAACCCAAGGAGCCTTCTCATAGAACGAATGGTGAACGGTCTATCGAAGTGCAGCTTTCCACGATGGGAGTCTTTACTGAAGCGAAGAGTGAACTTGTTGATGATATTTCAAGTGTCATATTTTTGGATGATGTCGCGACTTCCGGTCAAAGCATCAATGCAATGGCTACAATCTTTCGAGAGCTCGGTGTGGTGCACCACGATATTCCGCTGTTCGGCTATGTTTGGTTCAAAACCCACCACCCTACTCCAGACATTAATTTAGATGAGCTAATTGCTCTTGCCGATAGAGTCGCTGCTGAAAACTGAGAAAATGAAAGCCCTTTTTAAACGTCTCTTTAGGCGACTTACAAATGGGCTTACATTTATGCGTTTTATCGAGCTACTTTTTACAATTATTACCTGGGATAGGCTTTAAAATTTTCAGGTTTTAACTTGAAGTTTTGGTTCACTGGACCATTAATAGCATAAAACTCTGCTGTTTTATTTGCTTCATCTAAGTTGTAAACACGATAGATCCAGTACTGATCACCTTTTTCTAAGGAAACGTTACATTCGTTCTGTGATATGAAGAATGGAGTTCGTTTTGACAGTTTGGTTGTCTTTACCTCAATAAACTTCTTCGCACCATATACATCAAATGAGACAATGTCATAGCCTGCACAATCATTCGTCACGGCCTCGTGCTTCACCAGTTCTGCCAAATCCCACCGGCCCTGCGCTGTTAAAGTCTGAACTTCATGCTGTAATATTAACTTTTCACCTGCTAGTCCTAGGTTACGGTTCTTGTCATCCCGCTCGGCCCAATCTATTTTGGTTTTATGCGCTGATCTGCTTTTTAATTTTTGGCCTTCGTTAAGGTGAGTGGGCGCATCTCTTTTAACCAACGTCATAGAATCAACATCAGATATAAGTGAATCCGCTGATGAGTGACCATGGTCCCATTCATATAGTGATCTTAAAACTTCGGGCGCAGGTGACTGATAATTTAAAACCTTAAAAATAACCTCTACCGGTTTATCTTTTCTGTCGAGTGGATAGCTATAATTCACGTAATATAACTCCCCGACAAATGTGAATGGTTGTGATTTACCTCTAAGTTTTTCTTTGACTCGAGCAAAAAGAACCACAGGACTTCCATTGATAATCATTTGCATATGCGGGGTTTGAGGTGTGTTGTTATTTTGCGACTCCCATTGGAACATCTTTCCGCCAAGAGTGAATCTATCTCTATACTTATGCTCATTTTCTTTGCCACCCTTATCTAGAGTAACGAACAACACAACACAATTCTGAAAACGAGCCACTCCAGAAATATCTCTTCCTTGCCCGGGGACTAGGACTTCTCCAAAACTAAATGACTCTAACTTTGAAAATGACTGGCCAATTTTAAATCTCGAATAGTTAAAGAATTCATCTTCGCGCTTAAGGTTGATTTCTTTTTTCTGTTTAGATTCAATATTGAACCCTAAGTTTAAAAGAGCTCGGAAACACTCGCTTTCAACTCCACCTTTAAAGTGCTTAGAGAGAACTTTAAACCCATAATAATTGCTCAACGCTAGACCAAAAATGGCTTTTGGTGGATATCTCTTCTTTTTAATTATTACATCATAATTTGTTGAGTCATCGAAAGATTCTATTTTGCATCCAACGTTTTCATATTGAATTGCTGCTGCTTCAATATCTTGTGTTGATAGTGGTTTAGCTAAAGTGGAGATACCTTTAATTAAGCCGGATTTCTCAGAAATCGTGACGTTATTGCCTAACTTTTTTTTGAGTTCCATCGATATATTCCCTTTCATTACACTCTAGTATTAAACAGTTTTTTTTGGGATTTCCACAGGTGAATTTTATTTGTTCCAATGCCTTTTTACAGTCGCAATACCCAAGTCGAGAACCTCTGCAGTCCTTGACTGAGACAGCCCTTCAGCTTTCTTGGCCTGAACCGAGAGTGTTGTTGCCTTTGCCACTGGCCGACCGAGTTTTCTTCCCTCTGCTTTCACTCGCTCAAGCCCTTCTTTTGTTCTCTCTCTAATCCTATTACGCTCGAACTCAGCAAATGCTGAAAACATTTGCAGCATCAGCTTTCCTTCTGCGCTTGAAAGATCAGCCACCGGCAAATCTAAGCAAACTACTTTTACACCTTTTCCAGTTAGTAGATTTATAGTACTTTGTACATCTATGTTATCTCGCCCCAAACGATCCAGCTTTAGGACAACAAGCATATCCTCTTTTTCCAACTGGTGATTGATAAGCATCTTAAACTTCTCTCGCTTCAATGCTTCGACCGACCCAGAAACAGTTTCGCTAACAATTCGTGAATCAATCACTTCATAACCTTTCTGACGAATAGCTATGACTTGGTTTTCTGCCGTTTGCTCTGTGGTAGAAACTCGACAATAAGCAAATATACGCATTATATATTCAACTCTCTTTTTGGAATCATTTAATGGGGCATCATATACTTTTGGTATCATTTTTAAAAGACCCTATTTTAATGATACCGATCCAGTAATCAAAAAACTGGTATCAACATACGAATGTTTATTGATACCAGCTGAGATTGACCTACTTATGGAAATTATATATTCCCTTTCATTTGCTGGAACTGCATGAACTGTTTAAATTGTTCTTCCATATCAGGTGAAGTATTTTGTGTAGGCTTCGACAGTTTTCGAAGCAGTTCGGCTTGTTTATAGTCGGGAACATCTCCATAACTATAAAAACTTGTAAGTACACTTTCATGCCCTAGATTCTGACTCCACGCCTTAAACTCTTCTGGTGTCTGACAAAGCTTCTCACCTAATCGCACTAAGGTATTTCGAAAACTGTGTGGATTGAAATATGGTAATCCAGCTAGGGCGAACGCTTGCGCAAATATTTTACGAATCGGATTGGCATTGCTCCAATGCTCTTCAAGTAACCCTACCGCTTCAAATTGCTGATTAGCATCATGAGCCAGCTTTGTTTTTGGAAACAATGGTGAATTCTGTTTGTATCCTAATTCAGTCACTAAGTAATCAACCCAATCAGCTAGTATTTTATGTGGCAACTCTCCTACTGGGAAAAAGTAAGTAGTAAATGTTTTACTAAATTTAGTATTCACGTCTCTAGCATCTTGATAAAAGCTATTGTCAGCGAGGTCAACATGCTTAATTTTTGCAGAGGCAACTGCTCCGTCTCGCGCACCAGTCAATATAACAAATGCTATTAGAGCTCTGTCTCGCATTTCAATTGAAGTCGAACAAGCCATTCCTTCTAGAGTTTTAACGATTTGTTCAATTGTCGCCACACTCCTTTTACGCTTTGCATTTCCAATTCGAGTGTCTTTTTCCGATAGATTGAAATATTCGATGTCACTATAGTTAACTTTTGCGCGATATCCTTTTTGAGTAGCTAAGTACTGGAAAAACGCTTTTAGGTGACGGGTCGCTGTAAGCACAGTTGCCTTACTCAGTTTTTCACCAGTTGCTAGAGACTTTTTGCTAAGAAGATTCTTCTTAAAAGCAATCGCATGCTTCGCCCTAAATTTCCTAAAGTCTAAATACCCTGTGCAATCTTCAAAGCGATTTATAGATTTGAGAGCACCATCAACCGTCGAGTCATCTAAGCGCTTAGCTTCCTTCAAAAACTTTGTATATTCGTAGATAACTCGGGCATTATTTGTACTATTATTTTTCATCACTAGAAACCTCGCTGAAAGGACAATTTAAGAGCTTTTGTCCTCTTAGGACTATGTGTTTTTCTGCTATCGGTAATTTACCCTTCAGATCTTTCCAAATATCATTGACGTCGCGCCAAGAAACATATTTATTCATTCGAGTGTCACACTCTTCGCAAGCACCCGTCATGTGCGCCATTCCTGCTGGTTTAGCGATAAAGAGCACTGAATCGACTATGGGCTTCATTGGTTGCTTGCAACGGAAACAGCACATTTCATGATTCTCACAATCAAACATTGTTGCTCTACGCTTTTGCTTTAGATGGACCTTCAAATCTGCCCCATTTATCAAGAGAGGACGCTTGGCGTCAATGACTGGTAAGCCCACTCGAATCCAATTGCGTACTGTTTTATAGTGAACACCTAACGTTTCGCTGACATCAGCAACGGTATAGTTTCTATTGCTTTTGATACGGTTTGCTGTGAATCGTCTAGTCATGGCTACACTCCTTTGATTCAGCAACACGAGCATCAAGCCAATGTGCTATATCGGTGTGTAACCAACCTACAGCTCTCTCTCCTAAAGAAATGGAAAGCGGAAAGCTACCTTTATTCATACGTAGATAGATAGTACTGCGCGATAGACCAGTCACCTCAATGACTTCTGGTAACCGCATGATTTTATAAGACATAGTAAGTCCTCTTGGTTTGTTATTGGATGACCAAGAGGTTAAGATGAAAAGCTTGTTAAAAGGCTCATATGAGCCAAGCAAAAGCTCATATGAGTTTTTTACATAATCAAATAATTAGGGGTAATAACAACAATTTTGTGTTCGCCTTTCTCACAGTTTTGGAGCCATAGTCTATTGGCTACACCTTTTTAATTGCTGAGAAGGAGTTTCGATGTACTAGCTATCTTCATTCTAAATTGCTTACAATGTTCAACAATGAAAAAGCGAGAGAGCACTGGACTCCTCTGTCTTGCACTAGAACATTTTACAATCAACGAAGGGATTTTTAGCTAATGTATAACTTGCTAGTTACCGCGAGAGAAGGCGATTGGGATAAAGGACATTATGAGTTCGACAAGAGTCGAATTTTAGAATACACAAATGAAAAAATAGCCTTTGCTCTGAAAGATTTAACTAGCTCCAATATCGAAAAACTAAAAAGCTACCCAACTGTCTTCGCCTATGAGGGTGAGAAATCTGATTTTCAGATAGGCTCTATCCAATCTATCAAAGAGCGTGGCCGAAACATTCTGATAGAGTTTGAGTTTAGGGAGGATATCCCTCCTATTCCATTTGAAAAAATCAAGCCAATAGCGTCGCTACTGGATATCCGAAGTTGGGAAATGAACAGGACTCACTGGGCAGTTAAGGAAGAAAATCTATTCACAAGACTTCGGAAGATTGGCATAACAGTTAACGAGACGACGCCAAAAAAACTCAATCAGGGACGTCCAACAGCAGACAAATCGAAAAACCCCAAAATTACAACAGTACAGGGATTTATCGGAAAAGTACTTTCTCTTGAAGAGAGGGACGGCAACGAGGTCTTTTATAGAGGCCACTCTGATAAGATAAAGTACAAACTAGAACCATCTTTATTTCGGAGAGATGAAGAAGGAAATTACTTGTATAAAGACAATGAACACGTAATTTACCGAGAGTTGTTAGTTTCAAATTCAGCTGACTTTCAATCAGATGTTTATACGCTCGATAGTCTAGTACGAATGCAGCATTATTCACTTCCCACAAGATTGCTCGACATAACTTCTAATCCTCTAATCGCGCTTTATTTTGCTTGTAAGTCTTCGATTAACAAAGAAGGCGAAGTTGTGGTTTTTTCAATGAACAGAAAAAATGTGAAGTATTTTGACTCGGATGTTGCAAGCTGTGTTGCTAATCTAGCGCGTCTCCCTCAGACAGAGAAAGGCCAAATTGATTTCGATAGTGAGATTTTCAATGAGCAGCCAGCAATAAAGCGACTCCTTCATTTCATTAAGGAAGAAAAGCCTTTTTTTGAGCCCTCTATAAAGCCAGAAGATTTAAGAAGAATCATTTGCGTAAAAGGTAAACATAGCAATGATAGAATCTCATCACAGTCTGGTGCATTTCTGCTCTTTGGATTGGATGCTGTTTTTGATGAGGAAGGTACACCTGACATTAGCGTTTCGAGAATCACAGTTACAAACAAGAATTCAATACTTGAAGAGTTAGATTTACTCAATATTAATGAGAGTACTGTTTTTCCATACATTGAAAATTCAGCAAAATATGTTGCTCAAAAATTCAAGTTTGATAAAGCACGGTCATCGACGACTAAACATGATGGATGATTAAATAATATTTTATTTATACTTTATCTGGCTAAGTAAGAGTAAAAGGTTTCCCGTTGACCTTTTTAATTAATAAAATAAGCGTAGTTACTAAAAGGCGTTGTCTTACAAACAGAGAGAAGTTGAGCGTGACTCAGTATTCTCAGACCTCCCCCCTGTTTTATAAAGGAGTTTGAATGATCAAAATAGGATCAAAGGTGTGTCATATTGGGAGCTTAGAACATGGAATTGGAGAGGTAATAGAAATTGATGAGAATAATGGGAACTGTGAAGTAGTCTTCAAGAACGCTTCTTTTACAGGTGTCTCAAGTAAGAAGTTTGCTTTAGTAAGCGAGCTTTCTCCTGAACAAAAAGACTCTTTAACTAAAGTGCTCTCGAAGCAAGCACAGCAAAGAAATAGATTTAAGCCAAAGCAAAAGACTCCATCAATGAAGTTGCAAGATAAAGCCTTTGTAGTCATCGGGGGGATATTCTTTCTATTTTTCATTATGGTTGTAATTCGAGAGCTTTCTGGCAGCGGTATCCCATGTAATATTCAATATGAAAAGGCATGGGCTGCCTGTAACAATGATTATAACGGAAAGTGCGCATATTTAGGTCCTAAGTACAAACCATCATGTAGCGTTAAGAGTAATGAATTTTATCGTAACTAGTGGGTACAATCGTCACCAGCTAATTGATTTGAAAAAAATTAAAACTCATACCTGCTTAACAGGTATGAGTTGACCAAAACCTAAATATCTTCAACTTCACTCAATATTTTTCGCACAGTATTATTACATAGTGAGATCCCAGCATGATCCATCATATACCTTAATGGAGTTGTACCTCCCTTTTTACCAGGGTCTATACCATGTCCATGTAACAATACATTGATGAACTTTAGATAACTTCTTCTTTCTGGATGGTGAATCGGCCTATCTTCGTTTGTTTCTGATGAAGGAAGATTATTTATTGACGAAATAAAACGCTGAAGTTCCGTAGTTTTCAAAACGAGCTGATACGAATGTCTATCAAGCGGAATAGTGCTGCTGTTTTCGCCTTCCTTGAAAGGGTTGACTAATTCTGCAACTTGCTCAATTTCGTCAATACTGAAATTTTCAAATACTGTAAGCGGGTCATCAAACTGACTTCGACTCGTTAAGCCTTTCGACTTTAATAAGCTTTCTAACCTAGCCTCTTTTGATATTTGGGATTCTTCTGAGTTCGATACAAGGAGGGATTCCAAGAGTTTATAAACTCTGCCTTCGTGCTTTACATAGAAACCACTAAGTTCAGAAAGAACAGGACAATCTTCTTGAATCGCTAGTTGATAGAGCTTTCTTATTTCAAACCGTTCTTCGCCAACCATTGCTAAGTCATAGATACCGTCAAAAATATGTACTTGCTCATCAACTTCATCTGCCTGGACTGGTTCAATTTGTTCTTCATCATCTACCAGTTCAAGCGCTGGAACTAAATCGACTTTCTTAGCATAAGCCTGATTCGTTAAGCGGATTGATATACCCAAGTTGCCGTCTAACGCTAGCTCATATATGTCAGCGACTGATACCTGATCTTCAAAAGCCGAGGACAAATAATTGGCCGAGTCATTTAAAGAGAGATACTGTTTTAATTTCAAAAGTTTTTTCATTAATTTAACTTCACAGGTTTAGAAATTAGCAGCTACCGTTCAGATAAAAATTCACCTGATTACGTGCAACTACATATGGTTTATCAATTGGCGCTGACCGCCAAATTATCCCGTATCCTGAAGACTAAAACTATGAAAAATGAAGAAACTTAGGTTTAAGTAAAAAAGATAGGTACACCAGTGGGTACATGAAGAAAAATCAAACGGGGAATTATATTTAATATACAGATACTTACACAATCAATTCAACTTACGCCAGCCCACCAATTCAATAAATTAAGACGTCCTAGGGCGTCTTTTTTTATATGCCAATTCAACATTTAAGAACGCCTTATGGTGTCTTTTTTGGTGTTCGCTTTACGCATTGAAAAATCAATAACTTAGTGCACATTAAGGTTCAACAACTTCCTTTAGCTTCTTTAAATTGTAGGAACACGATTGGGTACACTATGTACAAAGGCAACCTACTACCAATCATCCAATCAGATAGGTTTACATTTACTAATAACCACAAGCAAAGCCGCATGCAACTTTTCTAATTTTAAATATGTCTGTCTTATTTAAAGCTCTGCCTTGTTTACCTGCTCTCGATAGGCTCGAAAACCTAACCCAGTCCATCTTTTAAATGCTTTCGCAAAGGCGCTGGCATCGTTGTATCCTAAGTATCGAGCAAGGCTTTCCTGTGTCACGTCTGGCCTTTGTATTTGACTTAGCGCATGTTGCTTGCGTATGGCCTGCGCCATAGTTAAGTAATTGGTTTCAGTCTCTTGAAGCCTACGTAAAAGCGTTCTTTCACTCACCGCTAAGCTAGCCGCTATTTGGCTACGAGTTAGCCAGGGCTGATTGAGCAATAGAGCTTCTACCTTTTCTAAGAAAGAGTGTGCAGTCAGTTGATTAAGTTGCTGACTTGCCAGTTCCAGCATTTGCGCTTGAATAGCGGGGTTCACTTCTCGTTGCTTAAAGTGCCAATCATTATCGCTGTATATAATGGCGTTTTGAGATTGATTAAAACTGACTTCCGCTTCACCAAAAACCTCATTATACAATGCTGTTGGTGCCTGCTGGTCGTGTTTAAAACAAACCGCTACTGGTGTGATATTTTTACCTGCTACCCATCTGGCACCTGTGGCAATACCCGCCATGATTGCTTCTATACGAACATCTACTGCAGCAGTAAACTTAGGTTCGTAGCGCACGCCCCACCCCAGCTTGTCACGAGACTTGGCAAATTGGCCTCCTTCTCCAATTAACGGTGAGTAACTAATAAGGCTGTCTACAGCCACACTTAGTGAGGGACTACTTAACAACAAAAAGCCCAAGGTGTCGAAGTTTTGTGGTTGCATGGCTAAACCAATGTGCATGCCAATGCCTTTGCTACCGTGTCGTTCGACCTCTAACCACAGTTTATCCTGAAGCATCAAAGGCAAGCGCTCTTCACCTTCGTGCTGTTGAATATTAGCCAGAAGCTTGCCTTCCATACGAATACCCAATTGTGCCAATTGGTTAAGAATTGCTTGCGTAAAGCTTTGAGTAACACTAGCTGCCATTATCTGCCCGAGTTTCCAAACTATTTTATAAATAGCATACTCAAGCTGTCCCAAATTAACTAGTTAATTGTCCTGTGTTAGCAAGGCAACCAAATCAACATCCTGTTAACCTTATTGTCATGTAGTTAACAGAGACATTCATCATGAATCCTTATGTGGTTATTGGAGCCGGGCCAATGGGCCTATGTACAGTGCGCCGATTAGTTGAAAAAGGCATTGATGTGCTGGGGTTGGAAGCGCACAGTGATGTGGGTGGGTTGTGGGACATCGATAGCCCCACCAGCACTATGTATCAATCTGCGCATCTTATTTCGTCAAAACGAATGACAGAATTTGACGACTTTCCTATGCGTGATGATGTGGCCACCTACCCAAAGCATGACCAGCTAAAAGACTACTTTCAGGCGTATGCGACGCATTTTGATCTTTATCGTCATTTCCAATTTAACTGTTGGGTAGAGTCGGTGGAGCCGCTCAATGGTCAGTGGCGAGTTAGTTATCGGCAAAATGATGCTCTACACCATATCATTGCCGCAGGTGTTTTACTTGCCAACGGTACGTTGCATCACCCGAATATCATAGACTTTCCCGGCAACTTTGAGGGTGAGCAAATACACAGTGCTCACTATAAAAATGCGGATAGTTTTGCTAATAAACGCGTGCTGATCGTAGGTTGTGGGAACAGCGGCTGTGATATAGCGGTGGACGCAGTTCATAGGGCGAAACATGTCGACATGGCAGTACGCCGAGGCTATTACTTTTTACCTAAGTTTGTCGCCGGCATGCCCACCGACACATTAGGCGGAAAAATTCGCTTACCCAACTGGTTAAAGCAACGTGTAGATGGCACCTTAGTGCGCTTAATTTCAGGTAAACCTAGCCATTTCGGGCTGCCAGATCCCGACTATAAAATGTATGAATCACACCCTGTGGTTAACTCGTTATTTTTACATCATATTGGCCATGGTGACATCACAGTTCGTCCTAATGTCGAGCGCTTAAGCGAAAATGGAGCGTATTTTACTGATGGTAGTTATGC
This sequence comes from Alteromonas sp. 38, assembly GCF_902506055.1. Lineage (NCBI taxonomy): Bacteria > Pseudomonadati > Pseudomonadota > Gammaproteobacteria > Alteromonadales > Alteromonadaceae > Alteromonas > Alteromonas sp. 38. The sequence goes on along the minus strand of NZ_LR733300.1, from coordinate 1,645,300 downwards.
ACAATACGACCTTATTTTACAGGCGACCGGCTATAAGCTGAATTACCCCTTTATTGATAAACAGTATCTCAATTGGGTAGGCGATGCGCCGCAACTCTATTTAAATGTGTTTAACCCTCTACACCCCAATTTATACGTCATGGGTATGGTAGAAGCGGCCGGATTAGGCTGGCAGGGGCGCGATGAACAAGCCAAATTGGTGGCCAATGTCATAGATTTACAACGAAATCAAAATCATGCTGCAGAGACATTTTTTGATAAAGTGAAGCTACAAGCAAGCCAGCGAGTAGACGGCGGTATGCGGTATTTACCGCTAGAGCGCATGGCGTACTACGTGCATAAGGCTGATTATTTGGCGGCGTTATCAAGCGAAATGCAACAGTTGGGACAGGGAGTCTAAATGTCGTCAACTAGCCTCTTTGCTTTAAATTCTGTACTAGCCATGATGATGTTTGGCATTGCATTAAGCCTCACAACCGATGATTTCCGCCGAATTTCAAGACAGCCTGTAGGGCCGGTGGTGGGAATGACTGCACAATTTGCTTTATTGCCTGCTTTAACATGCCTGCTCACTTGGTTACTTCCTATGCCAAGCGAAATAGCGTTAGGCCTACTTCTGGTAAGTTGCTGTCCTGGTGGCAGCTTTTCAAATTTAATGACCTATTTGTCAAATGGAAATACCGCAATGTCGGTCAGTATGACCGGTGTGGCTAGCTTACTTGCCTGTGTACTCACACCACTAAACTTCATGTTTTACGCGGCTCTGAACCCGCGTACACAACACTTGCTAAATAGTATCTCGGTATCAACCACTGATATGCTGTCGGCGATTGCCTTTGTTTTAGCCTTTCCATTAGCACTTGGCATAACCTGCGCCCGAATTTGGCCGTTATTTGCAAGAAAAAGCGAGCCATTTTTTCGGTTTGTTTCTTTGTTGACTTTATTTGGGTTTGTGGCGATTGCGCTTTTCATGAATTGGGACAAGTTTATCGCCGGTGCTAGCCTCTTTTTGCTTGCCGTAGTAGCACACAATGCGCTTGCTCTTTTCATCGGTTGGTCTGCAGCTCGTATATTGCATTTGCCCCCTGCTGATACCCGAGCTATCACCCTAGAGGTCGGCTTACAAAATTCCGGCTTGGGTCTGGGCATCATTTTCACCTTTTTCGCTGACTTAGAGGCCATGGCGGTTATTGCCGCTACCTGGGGTATCTGGCACCTTATCTCCGGCTTGAGCCTAAGCACCTTTTGGCAATTAACGGATAGAAAAAAAGCCCTTCAACACACGTCTGAAAAGAAGTATTTCTATGGCTCTTAATATTTTAATTACTGGCAGCGAAGGCTATATAGGTCAACGTCTCATTAGCGCACTTGCTAGCAACCACAACACGGTGGGCGTAGATATACGACCATCTTCAAAACAAGCCTACCCTTATCATGAGTTGGACATCAGAGATCCACATCTAAGCGATATCATCGCTCAACACAACATTACTCATGTCGTCCATTTAGCCAGTGTGATGCAAGCGAGTGACGATCGCGTAAAAGATTATGATATTGATGTAAATGGTACGGCTAACGTACTAGCAAGTTGCATTAATAATCAGGTGAAGCATATTACGGTGTCTAGCAGTGGCGCCGCTTACGGCTATCACGCCGACAACCCTGACTGGCTGAATGAGCAAGAGCCTCTGCGCGGTAATGACCATTTTGCCTACAGTCAGCACAAGCGTTTAATTGAAGAGATGTTGGCAGAATTTCGAGTCGCACACCCTGCGCTCAAACAACTGGTTCTGCGCCCCGGTACGATACTAGGGAAGCATACCAATAATCAAATTACTCATTTGTTTACTAAATCAAAAATACTTGGAATTAAAGGGTCGCCCTCGCCTTTTGTCTTTATATGGGACGAAGATGTGGTGAATATTATTACGAACGGGGTAACTGAAAGCCTTACCGGACAGTTCAATTTAGCCGGCGATGGCGCTATGCCGATCTCTGAAATTGCCCAAGTCCTCAACAAACCTCTTGTACAACTACCGGCAACAGTTGTTGCTGCTCTACTTAGAGTCGGCCACGCTCTACGTCTTACCCAATATAGTGCCGAGCAAGTTGACTTTTTACGCTATCGCCCGGTATTGGACAATAATGCACTAAAGACAGGTTTTGGTTACGTGCCGAAAAAAACATCACGGGAAGTGTTTGATTACTATGTTGCGCATAATCCCCACGTAAGAAACGATAAATGAAGCAAAGCACACCAATGCGACCATGGGCGCTAGTAACCGGTGCAGCGTCAGGGTTAGGTTTAGATTTAGCTAAACAACTGGCAACGGACTACCAACTAGTTCTGGTAGACTTGCAAATTGATGCTCTGACTCGCGTAGCCAAGTCGCTTCAATGCCATCATCATTTCGTTTGTGACCTAGCCGATCCAGCTGCTATCGTCGCGTTGGCCGAGTCAATTGCACAACAACACATTACCCTTAGCGTGCTAATAAATAACGCGGGTATTACCCATCGTTCGCTCGCATCACTTACCCAGACATCTGTTATAGAAAAAGTAATGCGTGTAAATTATTTTGCGCCTGTTCAGCTTACCCAGATGCTTACGCCCCATTTAAGCCGAGACGCTAACATAGTGAATATCAGCTCTATGGCGGGTTGGATGCCGGTGTTGGGACGCGCTGGATATTGTGCCTCTAAAGCAGCCCTTCACCAGTACTTTGAAACCCTACGTGCTGAGTGGCAAGGTAATGGAAAGCACATTCTTATGGTGTACCCTAGTTTTTTAGATACGCCCATTGAACACAACGCTTTAAACGGGCTTGGTAGCAAAGCGACGCATAAGAGAACTATGGTTGGGGCCATGGGCAGTAGCAAAGACATGGCATCACAAATTATTTCAGCTATGAATAAAGGTCAACAGCGGTTAATGCCAGACTGGTTTACCCGTGTTTCCGCTTTGCTTTATCGCTTAACGCCTAACGTTTACTTGTACCTTATGCGCCGCCGCTTAAGTCGTGAATTGAGTTCACCACAATGAGCTTTGTTATCGTCGCTATTGGTGTATTTATTGCCTTTGCTGTGGAAGCTATGACAGGGTTTGGCAGCATCGTTATCGCCTTATCAATTGGTGCCTTAGTGATGGATATCACCCAATTGATGCAATGGTTGGTACCCTTAAACATAATGATGACAGGCCCACTGGTATACCAACATCGACATCATATTGATCATGACCTCCTGTTTAAACAAATTTTACCATTTATGGGAACAGGTACTTTAACCGGGTTGCTTGTAATAGATTACATACCCGCTGAATACAGCAAAGGGCTTTTCGCTTTAATAATTTGTTGGTTTGCTATTCGCTCGCTTGCCCAACTAAACGCCCCCGCCCACAACCATCTTGCCCGCAGGTCGTTAATATTCTCTGCCGGTATTACCCATGGCTTGTTTGCATCAGGTGGCCCGCTTCTGGTGTACGCCTGTGCAAGAACACCAATGGCCAAAGAAAGATTTCGCGCCACCCTATTAAGTGTGTGGCTCACTTTGAATACTGGCCTTTGTGTGTGGTTTTTGTTGTTTGAAGGACTAGCATCACAGACGAAATCCATCATGTGGTTGGTGCCTTGTGTTATAGCAGGTGCATTTTTGGGTAATGCTTGGCACAAAAAAGTGAGTCAGGCGTTCTTTTCTCGGTTGGTTTTCGTGATGTTATTGTTAGTGGGAGTACTCCTGTTAGTTAAAACTCTCAGTCAATTTCTTTAACGTTTAACTCTTTGAAACCTATCACTGCCTTTCAGAGCAACGCAGCTGCGCTTTCTATCAAGCAGATACTGATTTGTAGTATAGCTAAGACAGTCATAAAACGTATAACTAACAACATAAACCTGCTTATCTTGTTTAGTGTATTAAGCCCCAATGTAGGGGCTTTTTGCATTTAATGGGCAAACATAAAGTGAAACAATCATTTGAGCGATAAATCTAGACTTTCTGTGGCGCTAGCGATAGAAATATGATGCGTTAGTAGCGTATAATCGCTGCATAATAAAAAGCCACTATTCAATGTTGCTGCCTGAATATGTTTTGTTCACTAGGCTCACTTTGATTCAAAATATTCCTACTACACCAAGTTGCTGTATCGAACGTTAACGTAAATACGTTAACTGCTTTCTATTGCACAAGTTCTTACAACGTATTTGTGATTGATGAGGCATACATTATTCCTCACCATCAAATTTTAAGGTATTTATGTCTGCATCACCTTCAAACCAAAGCGCCGTGATTTGGCCTATTTTCGTTATGGCTCTGGGCACATTTGTTTTAGGGCTGACAGAGTTTTCATCTATGTCGATGTTGCCTCTCATCGCCGAATCTTTCGCTGTCACGCCATCAATGGCCGGTAATGTAATAAGCGGCTATGCCATTGGTGTAGTCATAGGTGCGCCGTCGTTTATGTTACTTACCAACAAGACGAATAGACGCACTTCCCTTATTATCTTTGCGGCAATGATGTGTGTGGCTAATGGCTTAAGTGCTATCGCCTCTAGCTTGCCAGAGCTGGTGTTTTATCGCGTATTGTCTGGGTTACCCCACGGCGCTTATTTTGGAACCGCACTATTAATTGCCGCTAATATGGCACCAGCTGGTAAACGGGCCAGCTATATGTCGATGGTGTTTGCTGGTTTAACTATCGCCACTATTGTCGGTGTGCCTATGGCAACCTTGATAGGGCAAAATATGAGTTGGAGAGTGTGTATGGCGCTAGTCGCAGCCCTTGCACTCGTTACCATTGCACTTATTTATATGTTCGTGCCTAGCAGCCCAGTCACCACGCCAACGAACTTACGAGAAGAGTTTGGCGTGCTTAAGAACAAACTCGTCTGGTCTATTTCGGGCATCATATTTGTAGGCTTTGGTGGCGTTTTTTGTATTTATACCTACCTTGCCGATACCATAATAAACGTGACTAAATCTCCGGAGGTAACCATTTCGGTTGCCATGATGATGTTCGGTATTGGTACCACCATCGGTAATTGGTTTATTAGTAAACTCGCTGATAAATCTCCTCTTCGCACCACAGGTATTGCGTTGCTATGCAGTATTGGTGTGTCTGTTATATATGTGTTTGCGGCGAGTAATATTTGGTGGCTTTACCTTACTGTATTTCTACTTGGCGCCAGTGTAGGCTTAGCCGCCGTTATTCAGTCTATGTTGTTAGATATTTCACCCACTGGGCACGCAATGATAGGTGCTCTGGTGCAGTGCGCATTTAATACGGCAAATGCAATTGGCCCAATGTTAGGCGGCGCACTGTTGGCATCGGGTGCTAGTTTCAATGAAACAGGCTACGGATCGGCTATGTTGTTCTTCGGAGGTTTTATATTGTGGGCGCTTAGTTATCTACAGCTGCGTAATCGCAATCCTGCCCTTGCCACTAGCTAAAAATAAAGGTAGCAGAGTACACTTGTTTTATTAATGTACTCTGCTACCACTTCTACTATGCTTCTATCAACTTTGTAGTACACAAAGTCCATAATCTACAAATCAACATATCCTCACCCCAAAGTTTTTTTATTTTCAGCTAGATTCATTTTTACAACCTTAAATTGAGTTGAACTAAAAGTTATTTTTAACAATCCAATCAAAATCTTAAAAATAAAGATCTGTAAAAAACAAAAAAGTCGCATCAGCCAAGTCAACGCTGGTGTTATATGCTAGCGTGATTCCGCAAGCATAAGCAATGCGCAAGCCCAGTGTCTATACAAGCAAAGTTACTTAAACATAACATCGCTGTTCCGGACGATATGTCTGCGATAGAGGCCGTAGTAGTTCAGGCGCGGTCAAAGAAGTCAGGTCGTTTCAAGTGTCCGGTGCAATTAAAGCTGAACAAGTCGTTCCAAAATGAGTTTTCCTATAAAAAATAAATCATGTTCGGCTAATATTTAAAATAGGTGTCTATATTTTGCAGGTAATTCATTTATTTTTCGAACAAAAATATCTTTGTAAAATATTTCAGCAGCCTCGCTCTGCAATTGAATTTGTCCCTCTCGTAAAGGAGTGATCATTCCTCGATCATCAACTGTACGAGAATTTTTCAGTACCATTACCACTTTTCCGTTGACTATGTGTAAACTTTTTCCTTCAAAACAAACCAATTCAATTTCATTCCATTCACCCTCAGGTTCCTCAAAATTCTCTTTGCGCAAAACAAAACCAGAGATATCTTGCCCTGAACCAACTGATATAAATTGTTGAGACTCATCTGCTATTGGATTCATTATGTGTTCTGGAATGTATGCGCGAACATCAATTGCTGAATTTCCCTGATTCCAGTAATCACCTACATGCCCTAGCATAATTTGGAACTCCTGAGAAACCTTCCAAGTTCGCCAGTAATCCTTGCCGTGCTCCCCAATTGCATGATAGAGGATACCGCTGTCTTTGAGTAGTTTTTCTCTAGGAGGGTAGACTTTCCTTCCCCATTTATACTTCAAGCGAAACTGGTAATTTCTATAGGACTTTTTTGTCGTCAACCCCCCATAAATCTCCCCACTTACCTTTAGTATCGGAGTATCTCCTTCTAATACAACATATATTCCGTAGTCATTTGGCGAGTCCAATAGACCAATCGGCTCTAAATTATTGCCATTGTGATCTTTTGGTATTGCTCCGTTATAGTTAATTTGGTGTTTATAACTAAGGAAAGCCTCCCAATCGCTTAATTCCGGATCAAGTAATGATTTCCAATTCAATTCTTGAGTATTATTTGACAATGCCAACGCTGAATAAAGAGAAAAAATTAAGATTGTCGCTATTTTTAGCATTAGATACCCCAAATTAATAATAGTCCCCATGAAATTGACCAAGCAAATTAAGGAAGAAGAAAATTTAAATACTTCACTACTATACTTTTTGTTTGCACGTATGATTTCGCTTGGTGGTCTCACGCGAATTCAATTCCCCAGTCCCCCAATACAGATAAAATATTGTCAGCTAGAAATAGCTTTTTGACGAATAGTTTCTATGTCTTTAAGGAAATTAAGTGAGTCTTTCCAAGTTACAACATCAGATTGTGTTTCGCCCTGTCTGATGCGTTTACAAGCGTGGTCAATTTGAAATTCAAAGCCGCTTCCTTTGCGATTATCTTGAAACCTTTCCTCTATCTTATCGTCTCTCATCAAAGAGCACTCTATGCTACGAAAAAAGTCAGGGATGCAAATTGTACCTTCGGTTCCAATTAAATGGCCGCTATTGGGTAGACGTGCTCTGAAAGACGTGTGCAAGCTTGAAATGCTATTCTCGTATTTAAGTTGCCAAATCACATCGTCATCTACCCCATTAGGTGCCCTGTGTATATTTCCTTGCATTTCTTTTGGAGCAGATGCATTGAATAGTCTATTGAAAGCGATTGGGTAGATTCCCATATCGAACAAGCAGCCCCCAGCGAGTTTTGGATCATATTCTCTGCCTGATTCACAGTAGGGAACGTGGTAGCCAAAATCACACTTTAGATGAATCAATTCGCCTATTTTTCCGCTTCTATACCAATCTCTCGCTTTTTTTATTGCAGGAAGAAACCATGTCCACATGGCTTCCATCAAGAATACTTTTTCTTCTGTGGCAACACTCATTAGCTCTAATAACTTGCTTTCACTGGTTGTAATGGGTTTTTCACAGAGGATGTGTTTACCTGCACGCATTGCCGCAACAGCATGCTCGAAATGAAAAGTATGAGGAGAACCTATATATACTGCATCAACGTTCTCGTCATTGAATAAAGCTTGGTAGTTGTCATAAGTGGTTTCTACTGAGTGCTCCAATTGAAACCGACGTGCTTTCTCATCATCTCGGCTTGCGACAGCGGCTATCTCGGTGTTTACACAATGTTTAATATCACGAGCAAATGTATGTGTGATCCGTCCAGCAGTAACCACTCCCCACTTTATTACTTTTTCTTTTTTAGCAGCCATGTATTTATCCCTAACCTATTTCAATAATATGTCTGGTCGATTCAAAATCCTCAAATGTCTCTTTAATGAATCCGGTAGCAATTGATTTTATGCTTTCAAGCTTGCAAGAATTCAAAAACAATGAAGTCCAGACTAAACGTACTTATTTGATGAACGTTTCTAATAATTCCGCTAAATTTTTATCATTCAAGTGGCTCATCAAAACGTCTTCCATTTGCCCCATGACATGGTCGAATACACAATGAATGTTAGAGCCTACTGGGCAGTTTTCGTTTCCAACACCTCTACTTGACATGAGCTTTGAATTGAAAGACGCCTCATATATTTGTTTCAACGATACTTCTTTTGCATCTTTCGCAAGAGCAACGCCACCCTTCTTACCTCTGTAAGTCTTAATCAAGCCAGCTTCATTCAAAGGAACCAGTAACTGGCGAATTAGTGTAGGGTTGCTCTTAGTGCTACTAGCCAGTTCACTGGATGACACTAGCCTCTCCGAGTCTCGTCGAAACATGTAAGCCAACGCCAACATAATGTGAAGCGAAGTTGAGAATCTGTAGTCAACCATATCGCACTATAACCATATTTCATATAATTGTTAATTTAAGAATAGCATTTAAACAAAAATAGTACTATTCTAATTTTAAATGCTATTCCTAAACTAACATTAAGGGTGAAAAAATGAAGAATCTAACTGGAAAAGTTGCATTAGTTACAGGTGGCTCTAGAGGCCTAGGCGTTGCTATTGCATTAGAGCTAGCAGAAGCTGGAGCAGATGTCGTAATCACTTACAGTCAATCTGCTCAAAAAGCAAAAGATGTAGTCAGTAAAATTGAGGCCCTTGGTCAACGTGGTCTGGCTATTCAGAGTGATCAGGGAGACATAACCGCTGCTGCCCCTCTCGTTGAGCAAGTTGTCAAAGAATTCGGCAGTCTGGACATTCTCGTAAACAACGCAGCACTGGCTAATCAAGGCAGCAAAATTGATGACCCGAACGCTGACACTCAAGCCTGGGATCGCATGTGGCAAGTTAATGTCTTAGGTGTTATTTCTACAATTCGAGCTGCGTCGAAAGTAATGAACAATGGCGGCCGCATAATTTCTATTGGTACTGGGTTAGCTACCCATATAGGTGTACCCGGTGTAACAGAATATGCAGCTACAAAAGCAGCTATCGTCGGTTATTCAAAAGGAGCAGCCAGAGATCTCGGTGCAAGAAAAATCACTGTAAACGTTATTCAACCAGGGATCATGCTGACTGATATGCAAGCGGGAATAGAGGATGTGCCGGACTTCCTTCTGAATATGAAAGCTATTCCAGAGGCTGTTGAAATTGAAGATGTTGCTGCGGCAGTTAGTTTTTTGTCTGGCCCTAACGCAAACAATATCACTGGTGCTGTCCTTGATATCAACGGGGGTTGGACTGCCTAATCAGTTTAATGAGTCAAAGATGCCAGCAGCGCATTGCCTTAGGGAAGTGTAATGCTGGTCATATTGATTAATCAATGTCGTACCACAGATAGTGAATTTCTGGTTTTAGTCAGCTCAATAACAATTCTTCCAAACTAGCTCGATTTTAGAACAACTTGTGTGGATTCAATCATAGCGTCAAAAGACGTCTTAGAAGACAAGAGGTTCAGAATGAAAACCGTTTTGATTAGAGGGTGTAATCGAACATTTGGTAGAGATATAGCACAATTTTTTCTCAACCAAAATTGGAGAGTAGTTGCTACGATGCGGGTTCCAGATGAAAGTCTGTTACCTCGGTCGACTAGACTCACCCTACTTTCGTTAGATGTTACAGATCAAAAGAGTATAAACAGAGTTCTAAGTAAATCTCCCCCAATAGATTTACTAGTGAACAACATGTTTTTTAACCTCACCGACTCATTCATACATGATAGGATTAGAAATCTTAACGATATTTATGAATCGAAATTTGCTGGAAGCTATATCATGTCCTTATCGCTTTTACCTCACTTTCGTAATCAAAAAAAAGGGGAAATCGTAAATATTATACCTTCTTGCAAGATGGGTAATAATCTTACAGACATAGGTATAATGATTAGAATTAAAGGCATTTATAATTTCACACATGCACTATCCGTTCTTCTGAAAAATGACAATATTAAAGTACACTTAGCTACGGAAGAAAACTTTTGTCTCGTTAAAAAATCTAGAGCTAACTTTCATCGAAATGGTGAAGCGGACTTTATTCATAACGTTCGCAATCTGATAAATAAGACTGAAATGGTTGTTTGATTAAATTTTCAACCACCAAATTTTCAAAAACAGAGTTAAATATTGAGACTTAAATAGACTTACTATGAATTAAGTGACTATGTAGTCAAATCCAGTTCTGTTCCTGAAGTATCCCTTCAAATAACATCGGGAAATTAATAAGGTAAAATAGATGAGGAACATTCATGACGTTTGGTGATCAGATATTTCGCCCAAAAAGTGAAGGTTAAACGCCATGAATGTGCTGTCTATTGTGAACAAACTCGTATCGCTTTTCCGCTTTAAAATGCATGAAACAACGCAAAAATCGGTTACTGCGAATCGATCAGACTTCTCTAGCTGCTATACTGCTTGGTATGGTGTTCGTTACCTCTAATAAATACCCGTAGCATCCAAGCAAACACTGAGATGAAAAGAGTGTAATTTCTCCCTACCTAGGGCTCAGGGCTATCGCCTGTCGGCTACAGTTTATTACCGACAATAGAAAGCTGCACTCAAGTGGGTACAACATAACCTGATAAATATCATAAGAGTCTCTTAGCGAAGAACTAACTTTGACTTTATAGTTTCTTCATTGTCTTCCCCCCACTTACAAAGTGGCCTTAACGTTTCTACCAAACTTTTTCCTAGTGGCGTCAATGAGTAGTCAACTCGTGGCGGTATTTCCTTATAATCAGTTCTAGTGATTACACCATTCGCCTCCAACTCTTTTAACTGTTGTATTAAAACTTTATCGCTAATCCCATTTACAGAGCGCTTTAGCTCGCCATATCTACACGCACTTTTTTGCAAAAAGTAAAGTATTAGAGGCTTCCACTTCCCACCAATCAGTCGCAACGCGGCATCCAAACCACACAAAAATGGAGAATTTGTATTCATTTAATTCAAACCTTATTTACCTGTCGCCAAATACCTGCTGACGATATGTTAATCATAAAAATTTATTCCCTATTTTTGAATGAAAAACAGGGCTGCCTCCCTACACACAAAAAGGTAAGTACTTGACTAAAAGTTATCATAAAATGAGAATGACTCCATAACATTTACTTAGCCTAATGGTGGGAGATTTATATGAAGATCGGTTTATTGGGTGCAGGAACAGTAGCGCAAGCGTTTGCTCGACATGCCATTGCTTCTGGCCATGAAGTTGTTTTCAGTAATAGTCGAGGTCCTGACACTTTAAAAAGCCTTGTCCAAGAATTTGGTGAAAAGGCATCAGCAGGAACAATGAAAGAAGTTGTTGAATTGGAAGTGGTTTTACTCGCTGTACCGTGGAAACATGTGCAGAGTGTCTTGCAGAGTCTCGGGGAATGGAAAAACCAAATTCTCATCGACCCTACTAATCCAATTGATGAAAATGGCGTTGTAAACCTAAGTGGTGAAAATACTTCTCAATTAATAGCAAGTTATGCTCCAGGCGCTCGTTTAGTTAAAGCAATGAACGCTAACTTCATGGAAAATTTTGAACAGGACCCACGCCAAGGTCAATTCAGAAGAGTTATTTTTGTGTCTGGTGACTACAAAGGCGCAGTGGAAGTTGTAGCTGACTTATTTGAAAGTTTTGGCTTGGCTCCAATTCTGCTGGGTTCCCTCGAAAGTGGTGGCCGCATGCAACAAGTTGGAAATACACTAGCCGGTCACGACTTTTTTATTCCCTGGCCAGCTCCTCGTAGCTTCCCTCAATTCAATGGCGAGCAATAAAGGCTATGTAATGGCAATACAAACATTAAGGGGAAGCCGACTTGATCATTATCGTTATGGTGAGCCATCTTCCGTGTTGAGTGTTGAGTGTTGAGTGTTGAGTGTTGAAAATATTAGCTCACACTATGAATTGTTGCCTGCAGAAGTAAAAGCTCGTATCACAAAGAGCATTATTCACCCAGAAGATCTTTAACTTATTGTAGCAAGATATGCCGCCCCATCTTTACCGTTCTTGCCCTTGATCTTTTACTTTGCTTATCACTTAAAATCGCTCATAGAATTACTACATTTTTCCTTAACTGTTAACAGAGCAGCCAAAGTCAATAACCTATCATATCGGAGACAATGGCAATGAGACACGATACTCCTCCCCAACAAAAAACTTTACTATTTTTACCAATTAGGTAATGCTGGTTAAGTGATAGATATAAGAACATAGGTAGACATGCATGAAGACAGTATTGGTTACTGGTGGCTCAGGTTTTGTTGGTAGTCATTGTTTAGCGGCAGCTCTAAAAGGTGGCTTTATTGTAAAAACAACTATTCGCTCAAAGGAAAAAATCGCTATTGTGAAGGAGATGCTCTCACATGCAGGCATAGATGATTTAACCAATGTGTCATTCCATATTGCAGATCTTAAGTACGATGATGGCTGGGAAGAAGCGATGAAAGATGTCGACTATGTCTTACACGTTGCCTCACCATTCCCTTCTAAGTCACCAACAGACGAAGAAAAGGTAACAAAACCATCTATCGAAGGAACGTTAAGAGTACTGAAACTGGCTTCAGATTTTGATGTTAAAAGAGTTGTGCTGACATCCTCTTTCGGAGCAATTGGCTACGGACACCCAAGATCCAAGAAATTTTTCACAGAGAACGACTGGTCTCCGTCTGATTCAAAAGATATCAGTAGCTATATAAAGTCTAAAATCGAAGCGGAAAAGATGGCGTGGCAATTTATCAAGGAAAGTGAGTCTAACCTGCAACTTACGGTAATCAATCCAGTAGGCATTTTCGGACCTATATTAGGCAAAAACCTATCCAGCTCCATACAGCTTATTCAAGGTATGTTGCAAGGGAAAATCCCTGCAACACCTAAGGTAAATTTTGGCGTAGTCGATGTCCGAGACTTAGCGCAACTCCATATAAAGGCAATGCTTGCACCAAACGCTCAAGGACAGCGAATAATTGCCTCGGCGACTGATTGCCTACCAATGATTGTTACCGCCAAGACGCTTCGCCAGTGTTTAGGTGCGCAAGCCGACAAAGTTCCGAAAAAACAGCTACCAGATTGGTTTGTAAAGTTGCTTTCCCTCGTAAATCAGCAAATGAAAGAACTTGTGCCAGAACTCGGCAGGGAAAAGCACTTGGATAGAAAAAAAGCCGTTGAGTTGCTTGACTGGCATCCCCGGCCTATTGAGGAAACTCTGTATGACACTGCTAAGAGTTTGTTCAATTTCGGTTTAGTTTGACAGAGAAACAAAGATGAATAATTTTAGAGTAACGACGATTGTTCTAGCCCTCTTGCTCTCTTTTTATGGTTTGCCATAGTTTTAGACCAAAAATACGGAGTCTGAATAAAGTACGCTAACATTCCAGAATCTACTGTACGAGGCGTAAATATTGGTAACCCATTAGTGCTAATAGCGATTCATTATAAATAAAAACCTGCAATAAACGGAAAAAACAAATCATGACGGAGCATTCACCGCATAATAAGACGCAAACCAGGACGGACATCAAGATTTTAAGTGCCGCGCTAACAGTTTTCGGGAATTACGGCTATAAGAAAACTTCAATGGAGCAATTAGCAAGAGCAGCAGATCTCTCTAAACCTAGTTTGTATCTGCATTTTTCCGGTAAGGAAGATATTTTTATCGAATCCATGAGGTTTTATCTCAGTGACGGATTGGGGAAAGTTGAATGTTACTTAAAGGACAAAAGTGTTTCTTTTAACGAGCGAATAGTAAACGCCCTAGACCATTGGTTTGGCAGAAATATCGACCTGTTCCATATCGACCCGCACGAAGTCATCACCGTCGGAAATAGAATTGCATACTCCGAAGTTAACGAAGTGAAAATGAAGTTTATTGATACCATTGCAACTGCAATTTCAGAAAACAGCAACGTTAACGGGATCAAGTTAACAACATCCGCCTTGGAATTGGCCAATGTAATCTTCTTGTTTGGGACGTGCTGGAAAGAAAATAAGCAAACACGGCCAGAATTCAGGAAGCACCTTGAGCTATTTGTAAAAGCACTCTTTTAACTGAAAGCTGTTAATTTTGAAACTTATAACCCGCTTGCTGATAAAAAGCGTTGCTGGAGATTCTCAACAACGCTTGGTAATGTAACAGATCGTTACTTTGTTTTAGACCCTTTGGGACCGCTCACCCAAAACATAAAGCCTGTAAAGACGCTACTCCCCCCGATTAGACGAGAAAAGGCCCAGGACAGATAACGTTAATCAACGCCTGAGAGTTTTCATTGACTGGCTAACTGAGAAAATTCTACCATCAGCCCCCCTGCGCTAGACTCTATTGAAGCTCATGAGACAGCTCATCCTCAGAGCAACATCCTCCTTCTTTGGCATCTGTTACCAATATGTCCAAGTGGCCAGCCACATGCTTTACATGCGACATAACAATATCCAATTCCGCCAGGTTTGATGAGTCAGCTTGGAGGCCTACAACATCGTTGCCAATTATGTTGGTCGCATTGTCGACTTCTCTCTGAGAGCGACCAGTAACAAAAACCTTAGCTCCTTGGATAGAGAATTCTTTGGCTGCAGCGAGGCGAATACCTTTAGTACCTTCAAGTACCTTCAAGTACCTTCAAGTACCTTCAAGTACCAATGCAATTTTACCATTCTTCTCAATAGTTTCATCAAGTACTTTAATGCCCCTGGGCCCCGTTTATCTGATACTAGTAATTTAACTAGAGTGGTTACTGCACGTAACTACCATCCCAAAACTCTTTGCTCATGCGCTATCGTTAGTGCATTAAGGAATTCTTGTTCAACCTGCTCACCGGATTCTCCACTCGCCTGCAATATCATTCTTCGGACACGACAAATTTCAGCAAATTGGTATTTAACGGGCCGACGGCCACCATCATTTTCGGTCGTTACAAATTGCTCTTTGTCAGACGCCACTATCTTCTCTGCCATAAGTTTTGAACGGATGATCTCGTTAAAAACATAACAAATATAAGTTTGTTGCCACATGGTAATTGCAAGAGCTTAAACCATGTTCTTTACAGTAACTTTCAAGTTTTTACGTGAAGCTTCATTCCATCCACCTATATTCTTGGTCTGAGGTAAAAGGTTCATGGCCGTGTATCAAGAGATGCCAGTAGCCGATTCCTGATTGCAGAATCCTCAACCATTTTGGAGCAAAGCATGAGTTACAGACTTATTAATAAAGTGATATTGATTACAGGTGGCACCAGCGGTATTGGTCTAGCCTCAGCCAAAGAATTTACTTCACAAGGGGCGATAGTGTTTATCACCGGACGCCGTAAAAGTTCCCTAGATGACGCCGTTGCAACTTGTGGACCTCGTGCAATAGGAATTCAAGCAGATGTCTCTAATTTGGTCGACTTAGACTCTGTGATGAACACAATCATTCAGCAAGCAGGTCACATTGATGTTGTTTTTGCGAACGCCGGTGGTGGTGACATGTTGCCGCTGGGTACGGTTACAGAAGAGCACTTCGATAGTATTTTCGATACAAATGTAAAAGGCTTACTTTTTACAGTTCAAAAAGCCTTACCTCTGATGAAGGATGGTGGCTCCATCATTCTGACGTCCTCCACAACAGGAAGCAAAGGCACTGAGAACTTCAGTGTTTATAGTGCCAGTAAAGCGGCGGTTCGAAACTTTGCACGTAGTTGGTTGTTGGAACTTAAACCACAATCGATACGTGTCAACGTTATCAGCCCTGGCCCTATTCGAACGCCAGGTTTAGGTGGGTTGGCGCCAGAAGGTCAACAAGAAGGCTTATTTGATTTCTTGGCTACACAGGTACCTATCGGTCGCTTAGGTCGACCAGAAGAAATCGCAAAAGCTGCACTCTTCCTGGCTTCAGATGACAGCAGCTTTGTAAATGGCATCGAATTATTTGTTGATGGTGGCGCAGCGCAAGTTTAAGGGGGCTCGTTGCTAATTGGAGATGAAGATGATTAATTTATACACGTGGTCAACACCGAATGGGCGTAAGGTATCGATAATGCTCGAAGAGCTTCAGGTTCCTTACCAAGTACATGCCATTAACTTGTCGAAAAGTGAGCAATTTACCCCAGAGTTTCTGCGCATTTCCCCCAACAACAAAATTCCCGCAATTGTCGACGAAAACCCAATTGGTAAACCTATTACCGTATTTGAGAGTGGAGCCATTCTGACTTATCTAGCAGAAACGTATGGGAAGTTTCTAGCGCCATCTGGCGAAGAACGCTACAAAGCAATTGAATGGCTTCATTGGCAAATGGGTGGTCTAGGCCCAATGATGGGACAGCTCGGATTTTTTGAGAAGTTTTCAAAAGAGAAATCACCTTTGGCCAGCGCCCGGTTTTTAGTTGAAGTAGACCGCTTACTTAAAGTGATGGATAAACGATTAAGCGATACCACCTATCTTGCGGGAGAGAGTTTCACTATCACTGACATAGCTTGTTACCCATGGATTTACAGTGCAACGACCTTCTTAGGAGATCTGCTTGCAGCAAGCCTTAAAGATAAAGAATCACTAAGACGTTGGCTAAAAGCTGTTGGTAATCGATCGGGTGTCCAACGCGGAATGACTGTGCCGTCTTAATTTTTAATTACAAATTTTCTAAGGAGAATCAAAATGACGAATATTTTAGTCCTTTATTATTCAAGTTATGGTCACGTAGAAACTATGGCCAATGCAGTTTCAGCAGGTGCGTCATCTGTTGAAGGCGTTACAGTTACAACTAAGCGCGTTCCTGAGTTAGTGCCGGAAGACGCAGCCATGCAGGCAGGAATTAAGTTAGAACAAGAGGCTGATATCGCCTCTCCCGAAGAACTTGCTGACTATGATGCCATCATATTTGGAACGCCTACGCGATTCGGAAATATGGCGGCGCAGATGCGGAACTTCCTAGATCAAACAGGCGGTCTTTGGTTTGGGGGCAAGCTAATCGGAAAAGTCGGTAGTGTTTTTACCTCTACCGGAACTGGAGGCGGTAATGAAACAACAATCCAATCTTTCCATACTACGCTTTTCCATCATGGAATGGTTCTAGTTGGCCTGCCTTACGCGGCTCAGGAACTTACCGATATTTCTGAAGTGAAAGGAGGATCGCCACTAGGTGCCGCTTGCATAGCTGGGTCGGATGGAAGCCGCCAGCCATCTGAGAAAGAATTAGCTCTGGCAAAATTTCAAGGCCAACACGTGGCTAATATCGCAACCAAGCTAAATTCTTAGAACCGTAAAATAAGGAAGCGTATTTCAGCTCTACACTTTCGTTTACCTCTAGTAAATAAATACCAATTAGCTTTCAAGTCGATTTGAAATTTAACTAAGGGCATAGATGAAAATTTACATTTAGCGCAAATTACACACAATAATTATGGTAATAACTTTACCCGCCTTTTAGAGGCGAAATGAACGTCCTGGAGGACAAACCTATGAACGCTATTTATACCGCAACAGCTACTTCTACCGGTGGTCGTGATGGCCGCTCAATCTCTTCCGACAATAAACTTGACGTTGCCCTTAGTACACCCAAAGAGCTTGGTGGCCTTGGTGGTGATGGTACAAACCCAGAGCAACTGTTTGCCGCTGGCTACTCTGCTTGTTTTATTGGCGCGATGAAGTTTGTCGCTGCGCAGCAGAAACTGCAACTACCAGATGACCTTTCCGTTACAGCAAAAATAGGCATCGGTGAAAATACTCGCGGTACCGGTTTTGCTATCAACGCTAATCTGAATGTTGTATTGCCTAGCTTAGACAACGATGTTGCTGAAAAACTCGTTGCAGATGCACATCACATTTGTCCATATTCTAATGCAACACGTGGCAACATTGACATGACCACAACCATTGCTTAATGAAAGAGGAGTATCAAAGTGAAAAAGCTACTTTTATCAGCGATGGTCGCCAGTACTTTTTTGGTATCTAGCGTTTCTTTTGCCGCCGGTTCACCTGGCACCGAAAAAAATACGCAAGCATTCTTGGAAATGTTAGAGCAAAGCGGTGGAACACCACTTGAATTGCTCTCTCCAAAAGATGCGCGAGCTGTCCTGACAGGCGCTCAAAAGGGAGCCACTCTGCGTGCTGCCGATGTTATGCACAAAACCATAAACGTTGATGGAGAGGCCATCGACTTGGTGATTGTTAAACCAGAAAACGCTCATGGCTCGCTACCTGTTTTTATGTATTTTCATGGCGGTGGGTGGGTTCTAGGTGATTACCCTACACATGAGCGATTGATTCGAGATCTGGTTGTTAATTCTGGTGCTGCGGCGGTTTACGTTGACTATACACCGTCACCAGAAGCAAAGTATCCAACGGCAATTAATCAGGCCTACGCTGCTACCAAATGGGTATCTGAAAACGGCCGTAAAATTGGTGTGGATGGTTCAAGGTTGGCTGTTGCCGGTAACAGTGTAGGTGGCAATATGGCTACCGTAGTTGCTCTAAAAGCCAAAGAAGCTGGTACGCCTAATATTGAATTCCAGTTGCTATTGTGGCCAGTGACTGATGCAAGCTTTTATAATGCATCATACTCAGAGTTTGCCAATGATCACTTCTTGACTAAAGGAATGATGGAATGGTTCTGGGACAATTACACAACTGATCAAATCGAACGCAATGAGATCTATGCCTCGCCATTACGAGCAACTACTGAGCAATTGGCTGGCTTACCTCCAGTGCTGATTCAAACGGCGGAAAAAGACGTACTGCGTGACGAAGCGGAAGCATATGGTCGGAAGTTAAATGATGCGGGTGTAACGGTAACCGTGACTCGTTATAACGGCATGATCCATGACTTCGGCATGTTGAACGTTCTGGCAGATGTACCTACTGTTCAAGATTCATTACTTCAAGCCGGACAAGCATTAAAATCACACCTAGAAAAATAATTATTAATTGAGGAGGTGGCTCCATTTTACTCAACAACTTCCCCTCCTCATTCCGTGAAGTTGGGCACGGAATGAGGAGAAGGCTCTATAGAAATTCAACAACTTAATTGTGTGCACTAGCCTGCCTTAATCACTAAAAAAAGTCATAAATTGCACCTTAAACAACCAACGAGGCATTGACAAAAAACACGCGGAAAGAGCCAATAAACCCTTCGTGATAGGTCGCAAAAACTGGTTGTTTGAATTTAGGTTAGAAAGTGTTGTGAATAAGAGTGGCTTTCGCTCTAAATTGACTTTTTTAATTCTAGTGCAACTTTCATATCAAGCGTTCCAACTTCTCTACCAAATTTATTAATTGTTTGTTCAAGTATTTCACTTGCCTCTCTTTTTCTTTTTTCTAATATTAGTAATTTAGCTAACGACGTAGCTGCTCGTAGTTCCCATCCTAAAACTCTTTGCTCCTGCGCTATCGTTAGTGCATTACGGTATTCTTGCTCAACTTGCTCAATAGGCTCTCCATTTGCCTGATATATCATTCCTCGGACACGACAAACTTCAGCAAACTGGTACTGTTCGCCTTGGGTTCGTGAAAATTGGTGAGCTTCTTCTAATATCGACAAGGCTTCATCGCCTAGATTGACCGTACTCAATGCACGGGCAAGAACGAGCAAGAACTCAGTGGAGAGAACTCTATGTTGCTCTTTTGAAAGCGTATTCAGTCCTGCTCGAAGATCTTCAATGCCGACACGCGGATCCCCCTTTAACACTGCCAAGTATCCTCGCATACTGACACCAACAGCCAGATAGGGTTCCAAAGAAAATTCTTTGGCGTTTTTTATCAACCGAGTAATACGAATGGTGGCAGTTGAGATATCTCCAGACCATAAAGAAACAGTCGCTGTGGACATTAACGCGATACATAAAGCAACACCGTAGTCCCTAGATTCAGCCACACGAATTGCCTCTTCACAGACCTGCTCAGCTTTAGACGGCCTCCCCCGAAGCCAAAGCACACGAGCCAAGACAATTAACCCTCGGCTAAGGTGATCAAACCCAAAAGCGTCTAAATAGAATGTTTCGGTAGTTGACCTTCTCATTGCTTTTTCACAATACTCATGAGCAAGCGTCTGATCGCCACACAAATGTATGGCGACACCCATCATCCATTCCGCCATCGCAGTAAAATAATCGCTATGAATTTTATCTGAAACGCGTATCGCTTGTTCTGAAATCCCCATTAACTCTTGAAACTCGCCGGTACGAGATTTATAGATGTGTAAGCCAGCGAGAAGTCTAAGCTCAGCCTCAAAGCTGTCTAGCTCACGTGCCAGTTCAATACCCTTGTTAATTGATTCCAGTGTTTGCTGTGAGTTGCCCTTGGTAAACATCACTGAAACCGCCAGTCCCTCCCAAAGGGCTAGCTCGACTTCTGTGTTTCGTTCATCAGCTGCCAGGCAATTTAAGGCTTGTTGAGTCCAATTTAGGCATTCCTTTAGCATTGACCTTCTTAGCAGCACTGGGGTTGTCAAAGCAACAAGTTTGGATACATACGCTTTGTTAGCATTGTCTTGCAAGCTACTCTCAATAGATGCACTAATATTACCAAGTACATCCGCTAGATCATTGTTCGCCACAAAACTGCGCTCATACCCATCACTTTTCGACCTAGCTAAAACAGCAATGAGGTACTGACGATGCTTTATTTCTATGGTTTGCATTTCGCCACTCTCACTCAGCTTTTCAGATACATAGCGCAATGTGGTAATAAGTAGCCGATACCCCCCCTCTATAACGCCACTGGATCTTGAGATTAACGACTTGTCACACAGACTTGCAATTGATAGTTCAACATCATCTTCACTCAACAGGTCATCGCAAATTACTTTTTTCGCCGCGTTAAGAGTAAATGCTCCGACGAATATAGACAGCCTTACTATTACCATTCGATCTCGGCGTTCTAGCAGTAAAAAACTCCACTCAACCATTGCCTTAAGCGACTGATGTCTGTTGATAGCGTCTCGTCGACCTGGTAACTGAATATTTTTTTTGCTGTTAATTAAGATAGATGTTCCGTCAATACCATGTTGCCCTACCCGACTACCAGCCAATTCAATTGCGAGTGCATTTCCATCTACACTTTCGCAGATTTTTGCGACTAACTTAGCGTCGTCATCGCTGAGTTCTCGACGATAACCACTCGAAATCGCTCGCTCCATGAAAAGCTGAACTGCTGGCCACTTCGTTATTTCTTTTGCTGTTAGATCTGATTCTTGTGGTGGCACTTTCAAAGAGCCTAAAGTAAAAACTTCCTCTCCTTCAACCTTTATTGCTTCCCTACTGGTGGTAAGGAGAAATAGCTGAGGTACTTCTCTAAACAGTTTTCTGAGAATAAAAGACACGTCATCAATCACATGTTCACAATTGTCTAGCAATATTAGCGTTTGTTTCTCTTTTAAGTGCGAAACCATTGATGCAACGGCATTCCGGCCTCTTAAAGATATTCCTAAAGACGACACTAATGCCGTTTCAATGAAATCTCCACGGGTCACAAGTGCCAGCTCCACGAAACAAACATTCCCATAGATTTTTTCGTCGAGCGATTTTGCAATGTTCAACGCCAAACTAGTTTTACCCACGCCACCTGGACCAGTAATACTCACAAACCGTTTCTTCAATAGCAGCTCTTGCACTGATGAAATTTCACTTTCTCGCCCAATTAGTTTGGACAGAAGCTTTGGTAGATTCGACATAGTTGGGGTCAACAGTGACGCTTGATTGATGATTTCTACCGGCTCGGTAAATAAATAACCTCTCCTTTGTACGGTTTTAATGTATTCAGTGTCAGCACCATTTTCGCGAAATAATTTTCTCAAAGACGCGATATTGACTCTAAGGTTTGCCTCTTCAACGAAAAGTTTTGGCCATGCCCTAGATATTAATATTTCTTGTGATACAACTTGACCAGAGCGCTCCAAGAGCGCGACTAAAATGTCAAATGCTCGTCCCCCGACCTCCAATTGTTGACCGTTATAACTTACATTTTGACCGTTGAGATCAACCAAAAACCCATCAAATTGGTATTTAACGGGCCTAAGCCCTCTATGTTTCTCGATTGTAGCGAACTGGTCGGTGTCAGAAGTCATTGTCTTCTCTGCCATAAGTTTTGAACGGATGGTCACGTTAAAAATATAACAAATATAAATTTGCTGCTACCTCGAAGTTGCAAGAGTATAAACAATGTTCTTTACAGTATATTTCAAGCTTTACATGAAGCTGGGAAGTCCAAACGTCATTTCTTCTACATATACTCTGAGGGAGATGGCCTTAGAGGCGACACCACCGACCCACATGCGTAAATGAAGTAACGTAATCTATAGGGTAAACCCACAGTCAAGAGGATTAATTGAGGATACTCACAGTCAAGAGGATTAATTGAGGATACTCACAGGAGAGTTAGCAAAGTTATCAGGATTGTCAAAAGACGGCGTTAGGCACTATGAAAAATTAGGAATAATCATGTCATGTCCGTTGCAAGCAGGTAGTCGTATTTACAAAAATTACCGTACAACTTGCCTGAAACGAATTGAACAAGCTAAACAAGCGCAATGAATTGGATTATCACGTAAAGACAATGGGCCCGATTTTAGACATACATGAAATTGAAGGATTAACAGAATCAGATACGGTAGCTTTTCTAAAGGACCGGCCACAGGGAGAATGATGAAGTGAGCAGCCCTTTGTGAAAGGAGCTATTTCGCTATTACCTCAACCCCATTCAAGCTCTCCCCAAAAGGACTGATAAACACTAATCAAATGTAGGAAGTGCGACACCAGTTCGAGCATTATTTGCACCCAAGTTCCTTTCAGCACTGGCCACATCAGGACGATACTTTAGATAATTCACGGATTGCGCAATCGGCAGTGGCTCACCGATACTCGGCAAGCTAGGATTATGACTCAGTTGTACTAGCTCAGTTGTACTCTGACACCCTTTGTTATTTTTAACTAAAACTGGCTCTCATCAACCAACTCAAGCCATATAGGGTTGGTATAGGCTTTACGGCCTTCATTATCTTCTACGACCAACGCTACCCAGCCCGAAGCTTGTGGAACTTCAAAGCTAACGGCATCACGCTCACCGGTAAGCGTTTTATCTTCAAGTACTACGCTGCTAGCAGCACTTTGCTTATTCATTGCTTTACTATCACTACCAATCAACTGTACCGACTTAAGTCCATTTACAGCAACCAAATCAAAACTTATTGTTTGCGGTTGTGCCTTTGCAATCTTCAACGTATCGCCAAACATTACGTTTTCAGGGTAAATCACAGGGCCAAAAGATACGTAAGAATGACCGTCTTTTGCTGCTTGTGCGAAGGCCTTTGCCGTCGGTTTGCTGCCGGTATATACAAACAACCGATTTAAACCACTGATTTGGTTTAACACATCGTGGGTGTCTGATCCTGCGGTGAAATAATACGGTACCCCTTCATTCCAAAACTGGTGCGCTTTATTAATTGTTGGCTCGTTATTCACCACGGCATTTAGCTCAAATAAATCTATGCTAGGGTTAAAGCCCCCTGGCGCAGTGCCTTTATCTAAACTGCTTAAATAGCCATAAGGTATGTAAGGGTGATTTGACGCAATAACAGTAGCGCCCATGCGCCGCACATCTTCAATAATACTGTGTATGTCATCTACACCTGGATCGACCGTTAATTGCGCCCCACTATCGATAGGAAATGCGTTGAAATGCCCCCAAGACGGTGACACTTCAATAGACGGTATAAAGGGCACATTGCGTGCATCGGCCAGGTTTTGAATGGTGTCGTTATTTTTAGTGGAATCATGATCACTTACAAATAATACGTTTAACCCAGCAGCTAATTGAGAACGTACCAAATTTGTAGGGTTTGTTGACCCTTCCAACACATCGGCATGATGGTGCAGGTCGCCGGCGTACCAACCATGCATCGTAGGATACGCCTTCACATCAACTGCAGTTGCTACAGTCGTTATTTTATTTGCATTAACGCTTGTCGCGATCATCGTACTTTTGGCGTTAAAGCCCGCACCATGTGAAACGCTTAATTCGTATTCCCCTGGTGCCAAACCAAATACGGCGTTGCCAATATTATCGAGGTCGGTGAAGAAGGTTCGTGCCCCTAAATATTCGATGAGTGGTTGATTGCCCTGCTCTATTGTAATTTTTGCATCTATGGGCTTCTGACTTTTCGCATCGGTTATATTAAGGCTTATTGCACCTGGGGCGCGAAGTGCATCGAATGAGAGTTTCTGAGTCACATTCTCTTCAACGGTAATCAGGCGCGTTTTACTGTCTGAATGTTGTTTGCCCGTAGCGTAAACTTCGTAGTCGCCTACCGGCAGCGTGAAATCCACATTCTTGCCGTTACCCATGGCCCACATATAAGGCACACCATTTTGCGACACTACAATGGCGGCTTGCTCAACGGTTTGCCCTTCCTGTGTACTTACGTGCGCTTCTATTGTTCCACTTTTAAGTGCTTTTCGCTTTATTTCGGCACTCACAACGGGCGCTAAGTTACCACGTGGCAACACCTGATAGTCACCCGAGAAAGTCACACTTTGTGAAGGGCCAAGGGTATGTGCCGCGTATAAATCACGTGACTGATTTTTAGTTTCGCGCATATAAGGTGCGTGCAATGCAATCGCCCATTCTTCGTCATAACCCACGAAGCGGTCTGATAACCATAAATTCTCAGATGATTTTTCGATAGTGTGTCTACGAGGAACAGCGAATTTGTATCCGGAATCTGGCCATAAGGTGTAGCCTGAAAGCGCTTCGATATCGCTATCACCTTTATTGGTCATTGTGGTTTCAACATGAATAAGATCTGCGCCCTCAGAAAGGCTGTAGGTTGTACTTATTTCAGCTTCGCCAAAGTCTCTTTTAATGTTAACAACCGCTTCTTGAGCACTGTCTTTAAGAATATCAATTTTGGTGTAAGTATTAGGCCAGCTTGACCAATTATTTGGGATGAAATCGGCAAAAGCAACGCGATCGTTGCTAAGTGCTCCATCCTCTTTCACATTAGCAATGTCGACTATACAGCCTCTTGCTACGCCCCACGGCGGCGCTGAATCTACTGCAATAGCGAATGCTAGTTTATCGTTTTGAATGGTTAAATCTTCGTTGGAAATAGCATTCCCATGTGGAATGGCCGTTTTCCCTTTTGTGATACTAACCGAGGCATGACTTACATGGGATAAAAGACTCCCCGATACCAATAATGAAATACCCAATAATGCAGGACTTAGCGTCGAAAGCTTCATAAAAACACCTTATGTGGTAATACAAGTCGTTTGAGTGAATGGCGCATGAAAAAGACAACAATAGCGCGTTAGTATGTAAACCGTGTGATAACATTTAAGAATAAAGCCGCAGCCAGTACGTCTGGTTGCGGCCTTATTATTTCGATTGTAAAGCGCTATGAATAACGCTTTTACACCTCTTTAATTACATAGCAACGCGTACGTTGAAAGAAGCGATGCGAGGGGCACCAATCCATCCGGCGTTTGCAGCAATGGAACCAAGGTAATCTTCATCGAACACATTGTTTACGGTAAAGCTTAGCTCCACGCTATCAATGCTGCCGCCAATGTCGTAAGCCGTTTTACCTACATACAGGTCACTTACAATGTAAGAGTCAGTTTCTTGTGTATTAGCTTGGTCTAGGAAACGCTCACCTACATATTTTGTGCTAAAGCCAGCGTAGAAATCACCTTTGGTGTAATCAAAACTAACTACGGCCATGTCTTCTGGTGAACCGATTACGGTGTTACCGCTAACGCCTTCGTCAGTGTAAGTCGAGTCGTTTTTAGTATATGAAACATAGATGCCTAATGAATCAGTAATGTTGTAATCAATAGATGCTTCTATACCATCTGATTCAATACCACCGTCATTGATGTAGCCGCCTGCAGCAGATTCTAAGAAGTCGATACCATTTACGTCTTCGTTACTTACAAAGGTAATGCGGTTTTCAAATTCAATCGTGTAATACGTTAAACTTGCATTAAATCCTGGCGTTGAATAACGCAAACCGAAATCGATATTGTCTGCGGTTTCTGGCTCTACCGTACTGATATCAGTGTCGTCACGCTCTAATACCGCATCTTTAACCGCTGCAAAGTTCTCTGCATATCCACCGAAAAGCTCTAAACCGTTAACCGGTAATGGTGCAACGAAACCAGCTGAAATAAGTACATCAGAATCAGAGGATATGTTTAAGTTATTTTCAGGGGTAAATTGGTCTTCTTTAGACACATCAACGTTAAACTGCTTTGCCCCTAAACGAATTTTCGCAAACCCTGCATCAAGTTCGTTTTCAACATAGTACATAAGCGTTTCAACCGGAAACTCTCGATCGTACTGAATCCAATAAGGGGTGTTTTCGTAGCGAGCGCTTGTTGAAGCATCAATGGTTTTGTGCCAATCGCGGTATTCGTCACGCTGATAATCTTCATACCAAAAACCACCACGAACTACGTTGTCCATATCAGCAATGGTTGTGTTCCATACGAAATCGCCGTTAATACCGTAGCGCTTCTTATTATAATGAGTGTGACGATTAGAGCTTACTGCAATAGCGCCTTGCTCATAGCAATTTGGATCAACTTCAGCGCCACCACCACCGTAAGGTGAACTGATTGAACTGACACAGTTATCAATAGGTGAAAGGGCTTCGCCAGCACTATTAACAAAGTAGATTAGGCCTAAGGTGCTGCCGCCGTTTACGGTGCTTGACGTATTTAATTCAGAATTTGCATTTCCTGCGCCGTCATCAGTTACATCGGCAATATAGTATGGGTTCCACTTACCTGCACCTTCGTTTTCGTGATAATAAACGTTAGTACTAAAATCAACACTTCCCACTGTGAAATCGGCTTTTAGATAGGTAAAGAAATTCTCGCGATCGGTAACCCACCCTTCGCGAAAAACCTGATCTTGATAAGGAATACCAGACCACGTATCAGTTAGTCCATCCCATTCCGGGTTTTGAGCATACTGGGCTAACCCATAAACACGTTGATAAGTGTATTCTTGTGCATCGTCGTAACTCACGTAGCCCGTAAGGTCTACTTCACCTATTGTGCTGATGATTTTACCTTCTAAATGGTCACGGGTATTAGTCACTGACCCATCCATGTAATCATCATTTTGCTGAGTAGACAACGAAAGCCATGCAAACGTATCTGGGGCAATCTCGCCTGTATCGTAACGAACATAAACTTTACTGGCGTTGTATTCTGCAAATGTGGTGCTTACTGTTAATTGCTCGTCCAGCGCAGGTCTAATGGTAGTAAAATCCATTGTTCCGCCAAGGGCTTCATTCGAACGAGAGCTAATATCAGCGGTCCCCTGAGAAACTACCGTGCCACGTAAGTTTTCAGTATCAATATATCGGCTGGCTTTAGTACCACCACCGTAGTTAGAGTTACCGTTAGCAATGCCATCAACGGTCATCCCAATTTGCTGAGAGTCAAGGTTAACCTGAAAACCACGAATTGAAATCGTAGTAGACCATTCATCAGAACCAAACGGGTCGCCTTCAGTTACCAATACACCTGGCAAATTGTCGATAAGTGCCAATGCGCTAGTCATCGGGGTCTGTTGCTTTTTCATTTCTGTTGAAGTTGCACTGTTAGCGTATGAAACATTACGCCCAGTCACTAATATTGATTCAACGTCTTTGTCTTCTTCAGCTGCTTGCGCTTCAGCTTCTTGAGCTAACGCATGCATTGACGTTAATGACGTCGCTGCAAGTACAGATAAAGCGATTAAGCTTCGCTTTTTTGGCACATAAGTGTTCATAAAACTCCCGTTGTGTGTTTTTTATTTTATTTTGTGTTTTTAGATAGATAGTGATGTTTTTATTTGAGGCTTTTACGAGCCTGAATCTATTTTTGTAAAATCTATTTCGTTGTCTTTAGGAGAACTATCGATATTTTTTACGGTTTTTGGTTTTCGGTAAAACATGAAAAATGCGCAGCTGAAAAATAGGCCGATGACTAATGCACCTACCCACTGAATTTGTAAAAACTCTAATTTAAACAGCAGAGTTAGTAAGGAAAGCATGGCTACATTCATAGCAATGTACTTAACCCTTCCGAAGCGTTTTACGGTTAAATTTAAGTTGTCTGTATACAAGCGAATAAGCGAATCTAATGAGTTAATGACAAACACAACCCCTACGAAGGCCATCGCAAAGTTCTTCAAGCCTGTGGTGGGTATGCCAGCTTCGTGATATTGATAAATAACGCTAAACCACACCGCAATAGGTATTGAAGGAAATATCAGCATGGCACCTAGCACTTGATAGGTGCGTAAACCTCCTACAAAACGCGAGGTAAACTGCCCAATCATGATGCTCCATGCGAACCACCAAAATAAGTAAAACTCATGGTATTCGTTTAGCGGCAATACAAAATGTTCAATGTTTCCAAAGTAACTGCCTATCAGCTCTAAATTATGTGTAAATGCGGCAATTTGGCTGTCATTTCCCAAGAAGGCGCCCGCCCACATGAAGCCGATTAACGCGATAAACAACCATGTTGTAGAGATACTTAATAACCGTACATATTTAATGTCGGTGCTGGAGTAAACCGCAAAGCAGATAGCCGCGAACACAATGAAATAGAAAGTAGGTATGATGGACTCACCATCGCCGATAGCAGGTAAATACCAGGGTAAATTCGACAACAGTAAAAACGCGGTAAAGGCGCAGGTACCAATAATGACCACGTTATTAATGAATTTAACCAGTGGTATTTCGAAGAACTTAACCTTGGGCTCTACCACGCAAAAATAAAAACAGGTAAGAAAGTAAAAGCCCCATATTAGAAAGCCCCAATAGCCAAACTCAATCGCGATAGGGTTAGTAAAGGCGTATTCAGGGTTCGCTGCTATGTTTGCATAGCCACCGAACTCGGTAAGCGGAAACATGATCAAGCCAACGTCTAGGCCCGAGGTAAATAGAATGGCGATAAAAGTGAAAAGCCTAACCGGCGTGACACCGATACACTTCACATTTCCCCATTTAACAAGAATAACCA
Organism: Alteromonas sp. 38; assembly: GCF_902506055.1. NCBI lineage: Bacteria > Pseudomonadati > Pseudomonadota > Gammaproteobacteria > Alteromonadales > Alteromonadaceae > Alteromonas > Alteromonas sp. 38. The sequence goes on along the minus strand of NZ_LR733300.1, from coordinate 1,616,185 downwards.
CAATGGCCAATAGGGTGAAAATGATCCCAGCATTAAGCCATAAGGTCATTACTACCTCCCCAAAACAAACGATAATGCTCCATCTTTCTTCCTGTTGTTATATTTTTCATACGTACCAAAAATGCCTTTTTGGTACGTGTAGGCCGCTCAGATTAAATCGTTGAATTACGCTGAACCGTTTCCCAGTTTGTTGATGTAGCAACGCTAACCGGTGAATGTGCTAGCGCTGGCTTGCCCAGTATTAAGTCAGCCGCTTTTTCTGCCACCATAATAGTGGGCGCGTTTAAGTTGCCGTTAGGTACAGTTGGGAAAATTGAAGAATCCACCACCCGTAGCCTCTCAATACCGTGCACTTGCGTATTGGAGTTCACTACGGCCATGGCATCTTCACCCATTTTGCACGAGCATGACGGGTGATAGGCGCTTTCAACCGATTGGCGCACAAAGGCGTCAATTTCTTCATCGGTTTGAATATGCTTACCTGGTTGAATTTCATCTTCTCGGTAGTCGTCAAACGCGCTTTGTTCAATGATTTCACGCGTTAAACGCACGCAGGCACGAAAGCCTTCAATGTCGTCTTGATGCTGCAAGTAGTTAAATTGAATTTTGGGTGCGTCGGTAGGATTAGCCGTTTTAATAGTAACGGCACCACGGCTTTTAGGCTTATTGTGACCAACATGCACTTGAAAACCATGGCCATCAAAGGCACTACGTCCGTCGTAACGCATGGCCGCTGGTAAGAAGTGATATTGAATATCTGGCCATTCAACACCAGGTTTCGAGCGAATAAACGCGCAAGACTCAAAATGGTTGGTGGCACCTAACCCTTTGCGGGTAAACATCCAACGTGCACCAATTAAGCCTTTTGAAATCAGCCCTAATTTACCGTTAAGCGTAATAGGCTGTTTGCACTTGTATTGAAAGTAAAACTCCAAGTGATCTTGTAGGTTCTGCCCTACCCCTGGCAAATGGTGCTTAACGTCAACGCCTGCTGCTTTAAGCGTTTCGCTGTCGCCAATGCCAGAAAGTTGTAAAAGGTGTGGCGAGCCAATAGAACCGGCGCTTAACACCACTTCTTTATTGGCTTTTGCGGTAACACGTTTACCGTTTACGCTGTACTGCACACCCACCGCTTTTTTGCCTTCAAGTATAACTTTTTCAGCCAGTGCACCGGTAACAAGCGTTAGGTTTTTGCGCGATTTAACCGGGTCTAGGTATTCACGGCTGGCCGAACTGCGCACGCCGTCTTTCACGGTCATGTGCATAGGGCCAAAGCCTTCCTGCTGGGCGGCGTTATAATCAGCCGTTGTAGCGTAGCCCGCTTCTTTTCCTGCTTCTATAAAGGCGGTGTATAAAGGGTTGGCCATTTCGTTGCCATTATTAACCCCTAATGGCCCATTGCCACCTCGGTATTCGTCGTTCCCTAGGTAGAAAGATTCAGCCTTTTGGAAGTACGGTAAGCACGCTTGGTAGTTCCAGCCTTGTGCGCCATGTGCTTCCCATTCATCAAAATCTTTTGCATGGCCGCGAACATACACCATGCCATTTATAGATGAAGAACCTCCTAATACCTTGCCTCGTGGGCAATGCATTTTACGGTTATCTAGAAACGGCTCTTCTTCAGTGTGGAACTGCCATGCGTATTTGTCGCTATTCATGGGAATAGACAATGCCGTGGGCATTTTAATAAAAATGCTTTTATCGCTACTGCCGGTTTCTAGCAAAAGCACGTTATGGCTTGCGTCTTCTGATAGCCGGTTAGCTAACACACACCCTGCAGAGCCAGCACCTACTATGATGTAATCATATGCTTGCTTACTCATTAAAACGGGCTCTCTATGTCGGTCATGCCCACATATACTGATTTGGTCTGTGTGTAGTGATCGAGCGTTTCAATTCCGTTTTCGCGGCCAATACCAGACTGCTTATAGCCGCCCACAGGCATTTCAGCCGGTGAATTACCATAGCTGTTTATCCAGCAAATACCGGCTTGCAGCTTGTGGATAACACGGTGTGCCCGTTTAATATCTTTGGTAAACACACCTGCAGCCAAGCCTAAGTGGGTATTGTTAGCACGCTGAATAACATCGGCTTCGTCTTCAAACACCAACACACTCATGACTGGGCCAAAGATTTCTTCTTTAACAATAGTCATATCGTCGGTGCAATCGGTAAATACAGTAGGTGCCACAAAGTAGCCGTTTGGCGCAGATTCAGGGCTAAGCGTTGTGCCGCCCGTTAGTACGGTAGCGCCTTCTTCAACACCTTTATTGATGTAGCTCATCACTAGATCTTGGTGATTTTTAGAAATAAGTGCGCCTAAATTCACGTTAGGATCGAGCGGGTCGCCAGCAACTATGTTTTGTTCTGTACGGGCTTTAAGCTCGTCAATAAAGGCTTGGTATACCGATTTATGCACGTAAACCCGTGTACAGTTTGTGCAAACTTCACCTTGGGTATAAAAGTTACCCAGCATGGCTGCGCTTACTGCTTGCGATACGTCGGCGTCTTCAAACACCAACAATGGCGATTTACCACCAAGTTCCATGGTGACGTCTTTTAATGAACCCGCTGCACTCGCCACTACCTTTTTGCCTGTACCGACTTCGCCAGTAAAAGACACTTTTTCAATATCTGGGTGTTGGGTTAACCATTGGCCAACTTCTGCTGCACCTTGTACAACATTGAACACGCCAGCTGGTACGCCCGCTTCAAAGAAAATTTCAGCAAGTTTAATAGCACCTAATGGTGTTTCTTCTGAAGGTTTAAACAGTAAGGCGTTACCTGCCGCTAAGGCAGGGCCAGACTTCCAACACGCAATTTGTAGCGGGTAGTTCCATGCACCAATGCCCGCACAAATGCCAAGCGGCTCTTTGCGGGTGTAGTAAAAGTCGTCACCCACCATTTGCTGTTGACCCACTTGCGTTGGCGCTAAGCCTGCAAAATATTCAATGACATCAGCACCGGTTTCAACGTCTACACACTCGGCTTCTTGCCAAGGCTTACCTGTATCTAGAACTTCAATTTTAGCCAGTTCATCGTTTCGTTCGCGTAACAATGACACAGCTTTTAATAAAATACGGCTACGCTCAACCGGTGTCATAGCAGACCAAGTAGCAAAGCCTTCTTTTGCGCTTGCTATTGCCGCTTGTTGCACCCCTTCGTCTGCCACTTCAACATGGTAAATAACTTCGTCGGTAGCAGGGTTTTTAACCGCAAACGTTTCGCCACTTTTATTGGCGATGAATTTGCCATGAATGAAATTTTGATAAACCGGTGTTGTCACATTAAAACCTATCTTGATAAGTGCCAGCAGATTAAAACATGCTGACATTGTTCAAATTCATTTTGTCAGGCGTGCAGACTACTTTACGCAGGCCTGATCTCTCGAAGTAACACACATACCGCTTGATTAACGTCTTGAATCCGTTATCTATACATAAAGCGTTTACAGATAAAGTTTCCACTTGAGATTACAACTGCTAGTTGAAAGCTTGTTTCCACAAACGGCACTATTCAGTATTGAAGACTAAGAAAGATATTCAACTCTATCTGAGAAATGTGTATTTTTTATTAATTGATCGTTCAATAAAAATAAATACTAAGGGATTAACACTAATAATTCAACGTTGACAAAAGCTGAATTTATTTAAAAATGATTTGAGCTAAATCTAAGACGCTTTGATTGAGCACAGACTAAAAGGTCAAAATGCACAAAAACTGATGCTTTATTGGTTTACTTTTCTTTATTTAGTATGATTTATATACTATTTTTGGAGCCAGTTATTTCGGTATAAATAAACTTTCGTCTGTTAGAAGTTACGATTAGATTGAACACGAACAATTTATTACGCTAAGCACTAACCTAAAAGCAGTTCATTAAACACTCAAAAAAGTTCTAGATACTATGCATGCCTGGAATAAGTACTAGTTAAATGGATGGGCATAATAAGTATCCTCAAATAATTTCAAAATGCATTGCCACCCTATATGGGTTAGATTATCCCTAGTATTCTTCTTAACAAAACCAAACTAGTGCATACTTTCGTAAGAAGCTGCAACACTGTGACAAACAAGGCGAAAATTACTTAAGTGCAAAAAATTAAACTTACACAAGATGAAAACCTATCTATTAGAGTCGATTATCAGCTGCTACCTAGCGATCATCAGCGTCTTGACCTGTTTTTTTCATTGCCTGACGACATGGGAATTAGCGCTAAAACCCTCACCGAAGAACAATATTTTCACCATAGCATTCAAAATCACAGTGCCTACTACTCCGATCAACTCCATGTACCACTGGTACGCAGTCGCTTTATCAGTCAGAAAAAAGGCGAGCAGAGTGATTACCGCTTAAACTTGAATTTGTACTCGTATCAAATACGTACCGCACTCGACACTGATATAAAACAAACCCTCAAGTTAAAAGACAGCAAAACCTTTTACCCCCAAGCTATAGAACTTGCAGAACAAACCTCTAGTTTGCTGAAAAAGCTCAGGCGTTATACACCCACTGATGAAAAATTAAGGGCTTACTTCGAAAATGCAGACAACTATTTAAGTTGGCAGGTAGAGCAGTCATTTTTGAAGTTGTTATCGGCTGCACCTAAAAGCAGTGATTATTCCAGTGAGCGAAAATTTCTTTTCGATTTTTGTCGCCGTGAGAACCAATACCGTGAAGATAATCAATACAATTCACAAATCACACTGGATGATCCCAATCGTATTACTAACAAAATGCGGTTATTACAGCGCTTAATTGAGTACGGCGTGGTGTTCCAGAAAAAAACCAAAAGTTTGAATACCTATTTAAACCGCCTAGTGCGTGGCACGGTTACCGCAATTATTATGGCTTTAGTGATGGTATTGGTGTTGAACGCTCGTACTAACTTCACTGAAGTTACCGTCGCCTTTGTAGGTATTCTTGGGGTTATTTACGGACTAAGGGAAATCTTTAAAGAAGACATTACGCGGGTAATTTGGCGGCGTATTCAAAAAGGGCTACCGAAATGGAAGATTATTTATAGCCACAGTGTGAATAAAAGCAGAATAGCCACCCAAACTATTTGGCTTGAATACATTCGCAATAAAGATTTACCGAAGCAAGTTGATAAGTTGTATCAAACCCGCAGGCAACAAAACAAACAAGCGGCACAGTTACTTCATTTTCGCAGCGACACTCGCGTAAATGCGAAAAACTTCCTGCCAGGTTACGACGACATACAGCAACGTATTTATTTTAACCTCACCCCCTTTGTTCGCTTTCTAAAGAAAGGTGAAGGTAGGCTGTATTCTTTAGAAAACAACAAAATTGCTAAACAAGCCGTTGAGCGACGCTATCAAATAAACGTTGTGCTGATGCATACCAACAAACAAAAGCAGCAGCAAGTACAGCGATTTAAGATAACCCTAAACCGCTCTACTATTATCAATATTGAAGCACTGGAAGTCCGTGAAAACCCGTGAATTTTTTACCTGCTGAATTATTCATCCTACTGTTGCGGGTTATTCTGATGCAGGCCAGTCTTCTTCACTTATCATTTCTTTTTCAATCAGCGCGTTTCTAAGCGTATTTATTTTCACCTTCAGTTCATCCCTAATTAGCCGTATAGCAGGCGTTATAAGTTGTCTGCTAGGTAACACCAGCCACATTTCAGTTAGGGAAATTTGATAAGCAGGCATAACCCGCTGAAGGCGCCCCGCCAGTAAATCCTCTGCAATATCAATAACCGATTTCTTTGCGATTCCCACCCCATCAACACACCATCGGCGCACAATATCGCCGTCATTCACTGCACGGTTACTTTTCACTTTAACTTTGAATTTCTCTTTGTCTTTATACAAATCCCAACCGTCGTGGGTTAGCTCGTACAATTTGTAAAGCAATGCATTGTGATTTGCTAATTCTTCGGGGCTAGTAGGTTCCCCATACTTTTCAATATAGCGTGGCGAAGCACAAATAAAGTGTGGAATATTACAAATTTTGAACCCATACATATTGAGCTCTTGAACCGCGCTTTTGGTCATGGCTCTTAGTGCAACGTCTACCCCGTCGCGGTAGAAATCCACACGGCTGTCACTTACCTGTAACCTAACTGATACGTCTTCATGTTCCGCCATAATATCGTTTAGCAAAACCCGCATTAGGTTACGTCCCATCTCCGAAGACATGGCCATTTTCACTTCGCCATTAATGTCTTGCTGCTCTTCACTAATACGCATAACACCTTGTTGCAGCAAGTCTACTGCTTGCTGACATAAGGGTAGAAAACGCTCACCTTCAGGGGATAATCGTATTTTGCGGGTAGTTCTCACAAACAGTTGAGTGCCAAGCTCTTGCTCTATACGCTTTAATGCTACGCTTGCGGCAGAGGAACTTATGTCTAGCTGGTTCGCTGCAGCAGTTATTGAATGCAGTTCTGCCACCTTGAGCAATACTTGCAAGTCTTCTATCTTCATAACATCTTCTTTTTTATTTAGTAGAATTTAGTTTTATTAACGCTATGGTTGTGTAACTACAATGGCATAAACTTTAGCCAGGTTCATTTCATTATAGCTAAAACCGAATCAATATCTTCAAGTACAGCAACTATTATCCACGTTTTAACGAAAGTGTATTGGCGATTAGCCCATTTATCCACTGCCTTTCAGCCCATAAAATACACCCAAGCAATCAAGTTAAAGGGTTTAAAAATGAAATTCACAGTTAAAGCAACATCGCTCGCACTTGCGTTTTCTAGCGCCGTGTCACTTTCAACATCATTTACAAGTACATCAGCGTTTGCCGCAGAAACAGCATCTAAGGTCGTAGCAGCAGATGATATTGAATGGGGTTACCTTAACCCGCTTCGCGGCGATAAGAGCCCAGGCGCAGCAGACCTTTGGGGCGACCGCACTAAAGATACTGCAACCGGTATGCTAGTACGTTTTAATAAAGGTTTTGAGTCTCCACCGCATATTCATAATATTACGTATCGCGGCATTGTGATTGAAGGTGCTATGCATAATGACGATCCTAGTGCAGGTAAAATGTGGATGCCTGCGGGTTCTTTTTGGACCCAACCTGCTGGCGAAGATCACACCACAGCAGCAAACGGCAGCGCCAATTTAATCTATTTAGAAATTGATTCTGGCCCTTATTTGGTACAACCATCTAATGAGCATTTTGATAATGGTGAACGCCCGTTAAACCTGCATAAAGACAACATTGTGTGGCTTAACAGTGGTGAGCTGCACGACATAACTGCAGCGGGTGTCTCGTCTACTTATTTGTGGGGCAGCTCCGGCGATATGAATGGCTCAATGGTAAAATTACCCGCTGGCTTTAAAGGCACTATTGGTACACGCGCCAGCGAATTTCGCGCTGTCGTTATAGCTGGCGACGTAGATTATCAGTCAGTAGAAGTAACATCACCTATATCGTTAAGTGCGGGTAGCTATGTGGAGTCTACTGGCACCTTTAACCATCAACTAGTGAATGAAGGTCAGCAAGAAGCGACTATTTATATTCGCACCGATAGTGCATACCGCGTATTCTAATAACCATAATGAGTGGGTTAAGCCTATAGCTTTAAAGGGTTAACTCACTTGTTCTAGTTTTTAGTTAGCCCGTACCGTAAAAGGCCGTGACTTGTGAGCTGTTGGTTGGCTTCTGCATTAAATTGAAACGCGTTCTTAATAGGCTATTAATAGGTGGAAAATTTTTCATTTGTTTATTAACTTATTCCTTCCTAATCAATTAGTTGAATAGCTCCCATATTTGGTTGACGAGTATATTAGAAGTTTGTAATAGTGTAGCATTACCTTATACTTTGCATTCTTCTTTGTGTTTACTTTTCCCTTGGCCAATCTCGGAGCACATCAATGAGAACATTTCTGAGAATAGCCAGTTTTGGCTTAGTTTCTTTTACCTCTAATGCATTAGCCCAAAGTACACCTTCAGAATTCGCTGAATTAAGCTTTCAAGCGTTGCTTGATATTGATATAAACGAAAACGATACTCAGCAATTTTCAGCGAATAAGTGGAGCTTCTCTGTACAACTAAAAGCCGCAGAATTTGATGGCTATAAAATCGATGATAGCGATATAAGTCTCGATGATGTGTTGTTCTCGCCTGGTGAAGAACCACGAACTACAAACAACTTTCCTGTTGTACCGACAATTATCGACCAGTACGCTAAAATTGTTCAACTAGGTTACCAAGTAAATGAAGGTCTAAAACTCGGAATTCAAGTTCCTTTCATTCACCAAGAAACTGACCATATCAGTGTAGTACCAGGTTACGAACATTTTGTTATTTCATCTTCAGGCATGGGCGATATTGCGCTTTCAGCAAGTTATGCGTTAGAAGACAATAGTGATTTTAGTTGGTGGGTAACAGCGGGAATTAGTTTGCCAACCGGATCCATCGATGAGCAAGGCGATACGCCTAGAGATGCAGGTAATCAACAACTTCCCTACACAATGCAGCTAGGCTCGGGAACCTACGACTTCCCTGTTGAAGTGAGTTATCAAAATAAGGGCGAGCACGCATTTACTATCACCCTATCAGCCATGCTCCGCACGGGTACCAACGATAGGAACTATCGCCTAGGAAACAACTATAAACTTAGTGGAAAATATAACTTCCCACTTTCCCAGAGCACAGCATTGTTCACTGGAGTCGCCTTTGGCTACTCAGAATCTATCCACGGGCAAGACGATGAAATCACGATAGGTGGTAACAACCCCTACCCTGCAAGTATTACTAATCCTGATCTGTATGGCGGAGAAAAAGTAAGTGTGTTCGGGGGGATTTCATTTGTTCCCATCGACTGGTTAAAAGTGGTTGCCGATGTCAGTAAGCCTGTATATCAAAATCTAAATGGCCCTCAACCCCAAGAGTTGTGGCGAGCTGGCCTTCAACTTTCTGTGTTGTATTAAGCGTTGTATATGCGTTCATTACTGATTGTTGTCGTTCTGACCTTAGGTGTCAGTCACTCAGCATTTGCTGACCTAAAAAAGGTCGACAAGCTTAAAGCGGCTTACATGTTTAACTTCACAAAATTTATGACATGGAGCAGTATTAACACTGACTCGGTCAATTTTTGCGTGCAGAATGATGAGGCGTTTCAGCAATTTTTAACCCAGTTAGTTGAAAGCAGGCCTAGTAGCAGTGTTACACCCATTCGCATCGTTGTGTTAGATGGTAAACAGAGCTGCACCTTTGCATTCCTAACCAAAAATGATGACAGCCTGTTAAACCTTACCACTTCAACCATCATTATAAGTGATTTACCTAACCTTATTGACCGCCCATCGGTATTTACGTTTTATGAGGAAAACAACCGGTTAAGGTTTGAAATTGATTTAGCAGAGGCTGAGCGTCTTAATTTATCGATTAGCTCCGAATTGTTGAAGGTAGCGAAAATAAAATGATATTTCGTTCTACGTCGTTTTTCACAAAACAATTGTTTGCCATCCTCTCGGTTAACTTCCTATCGCTATGCCTAGTAGCGGGTTTACTGTATTCCAATTTTGTGGATGATTACAAAACTAACTTAGTGAACGTGCTTAGCAGCCAGTCTAAATTGTTGGCTTCGGCCAGCCGTTCATCGGTACTTTTCAATGACGCTCAACCTACCCAAGATTTACTGTTTGCAGCATCGCAGTTGCAAGCTACGTTAACCGCCAAGGTTTACGATGCTGAATTTAACCTGTTCGCCGAATATGCCAGAGAAGGCGTCTTCGACTTAATCTCCCCCCAGCAGCTACCTTTAGGGGCCACCTTTAAAGACGATGCGCTTTACTTTTTAGAACCTATCATTTTCGATAAAGAAATTATTGGCTACCTTTTGTTATCGGCCAGTACGCACTCTCTTGATACACAACAGCATCAAGCAATGCTGGTAGTATTAAGCGTATTGTTGCTAAGCATGCTGCTCTCTTACTTGCTAAATTTTCGTTTACAGAAACTCTTTACCAGCCCCATCGACAAACTGATCGCGCTTATTAGAAAAGTCGCAACATCTCGTGAATATCACACTCGCCTGCCAGCAGTACGCAATGATGAATTAGGCGAATTATTTTCTGGCGTTAACGATATTTTAGCAACCGTTGAAAATCACCAAGAGCAGCTAAAGGCTCATAATACTGAGCTTGAGAGTTTAGTAGAGCTTCGAACTCGCCAACTTTACCAACGTGCCAATTATGATGCGTTAACGCACTTACCGAATCGCCACCTATTTTTGGATCAATTGGAACTTGCGGTAAACAAAGCTAATAAATATGGCAGCCCACTGGCCGTCATGTTTCTAGATTTAGATCGCTTTAAACTTATCAACGACAGTTTAGGGCATGATATTGGCGATAAGGTACTTATTGAAGTTTCGAAAAAGCTGACTGAAATTGTGAAACGACAAGACAGTGTATCTAGGTGGGGTGGCGATGAATTTGTTGTTATGGTTGAAGAAACTCACTCTAAAGATGATTTAGCGTACCTTGCGAATGAAATTATCGCGAGCTTGAGTGAACCGATGCTATTGGAAGGTCATCAACTTCACATTTCTACCAGTATTGGTATCGCAATATATGAAACTCAGAATGAAAACGGCATATCCCTCTTAAAGCATGCCGATACCAGTATGTATCATGCGAAAGAGAATGGACCAGGCCAGTTCTGCTTCTTCGATAACGGCATGTTAGAGAATTCATTAAATCGACTGTCTGTGGAAGGGCAACTTCGACAAGCGCTAAAACTTGAAGATGCTTTTCATATGGTTTATCAGCCCCAAATTTGTGCCCATTCTGGTCATGTTCAAGGCATGGAAGCGTTAATACGTTGGCAAGATGATGAAGGTAACTATATTCCTCCTTCACACTTCATACCTATTGCTGAAGAAGCAGGTCTTATCAATATGCTGAGCATATGGATTTTAAATCGTGTGAGCGCTCAAATGAATCAATGGCGTGCACAAGGGATTCCTATAGTGCCTATTGCGATTAACTTGCCAGCTTGTTTTATTACCCAATTAGATTGTGCCGAGCAAATTGCCGAGATTATGTCGTGTAACCAGATTCCGCCTGAATTCATTGAAATTGAACTGACTGAAAATACGTTTATAAGCTCTACCGAATTTGCATTAACATCACTGAAGAAACTAAAAAAATTGGGCTTTAAAGTATCCATTGATGACTTTGGTACCGGCTATTCCTGCTTAAGCTATATTTCTACGTTACCCATTGATAAATTGAAAATTGATGGCAGCTTCGTTAAAAAACTAGGCAAGTCAAAATCTAACGATGGTATTGTAAGCGCTATTGTTATGCTGGCCAAAGGACTTAACCTAGCCACGGTGGGTGAATGCGTAGAAACAGAAAACCAGCTTGTACGCCTGCGTGAAATGGGCTGCGACGTGATTCAAGGCTACTATTACCATCCTCCCTTACAGGTGGGTGCAGCTGCAACATTGATGCTAGAAACTATCGAGAACTAAATTTTTCCAACAAACCACCTAGCGGTAAGCCCGACCGCTAGCGTAATGACTACACTCGTTAATGTGCCCAGTAATACATATTCCGTTAGTTTCTTGTCTTCGCTTTTTGTCAAATCACCAAACCGAAAGATTGATTTAGCAGCAAGTAGAAAACCTATTGCAGCAAATTGATTGAGCAGTACAAAGGTAAGAATAAGCAAGCGCTCTAAATAGCCAATTCGCTGCCCTGCCATGGCGAGCGTATTTTGTATAGGAAGCTGAACCAGTGGGCTAGTTGTTTTAGGTTTGGCATGCTCATCAAGCTCTTTGCTCCATGGCGACAGAAGTTGTTTTATGAAAATGGACGTTGGTTTTAAAATAATTAAGTACGCCAAGAGTAAGGCCAGATGCTGGTGATTAACCAGTAAGAGTTGCTTAAACAATGCCCCGACCTGATTAGTAAGCATCGCCCATAAAATAACAATTACACCTATGTGCGCGGCTTGATCGACTGCAAACGCTAGTGTTGTGCTTCCCGCGTAAGACTTTATTGCATCAATAACAAAATGGCTTATTAATACCCCACCAGCTACCATCAATAATGCTGCAATATCGATATCCGCCATGCCCGCCTCTTTTGTCGTAAATACCGACACGGCGAACAACGTAATAAGTGCTAGCACACCATGCATTAGAGCATGAAGGTATAACGCAGGCGATTGCAGATGTTTAGTGTTTCGGCTTTCCACCCAGCGAGTTGGCTGAAAATAGAAGTCTCCCAGTAAATGGGCAACCAATAGCCCTATTACCATGCTAAGTTGCTCCATGCTTACTGCTCCGTTTTCACTTCTGTTGCCATGTAATGCAAATAATCACTAACTAGGTGATATTGACTCGCGATTAAAATACGGGTGATGTTGCTACGGGTTTTCCCCAGCGTATTCGCTATACTTTCGTGACCTTTATCTTTTGCTTTAATATAGGCAAGTAACGTTTCTGACTGTGTTTGCGTTAAGGAAGTCATATGACTATCGACAAATGCAGTCAATAGACTTGCGTGTTTATTAAACGCTTCATTGTCGCTTGAAAAAGCGAGGAATTGGGACTTCATACTATCCAGCGTCCTACCCGAGCGTACGAAGGCGTCACCATTTCCAGTTTTCACTTTTCCATCAGTAAAACTTACTCCACCAATCCCTACGCTAATACGCACATCTGTAGTCGGCGTGCAGGCTTTTAATGCTAACCTGATGCAAATGGCGACAAGCATGGCACTTTCAGGCTCAGGTATGACAACTTGAAAAGCATCACCACGAAATACGTCGTACTGCCCGTTGAATAATGCAGATTGCGCTTTAAGTTCGTTGGTTAGCACCTGTAACACATGTGCTAAATCAGTATCGCTTAACTGCTGTGAGTTTGCGATATCACCGGTTATCACCGCCTGCCGCTTTTTTGTATTATCCATACCTTCCCTTTTCGGTGACAGCTCGCTTTAGTTCATCATTAGCCAGTTTGCCCTCGTGTTCACGAACTTGCATCATAGACACGACTCAGATTGCCTGTGTTTTTATACAAGTGCAATATTACACGGCAGTTAGTTTGCTTAGTTATAAAGTTACTATAAATAATCACATTTAACAAAGTTACCATAAACAATCACTTATCGAAAGGTTACTCTAAACGGTAACAGAAACAGAATAACGACACGAATCAGCGCAAATTACTCACTCAAAAAAGGCCGTGTACGAAGGGATATTCCCCAATCTTATACTGCGACTTGCAAAGGTAGAATGATTGCTCTACCCTCACCTCATTAAAGTAGAGCAAATATTCTACCCGTCTCGTAGAAGTTGGCCAGAGATTGGAGATCAAAATGACACCCGATGAGCGAAAAAATGACATTGCCGCACGGTTAGAAAACGCATTTAGCGTTAATGGCTTCACCCAGCCTAATGTCGCCTCGTTAAAAGAACAAACAGGCACTACGCTAAAAACCTTATACAAATATTTTCCTTCTAAGGAAGAGATGATCATTGGGGCGCTCACCCATCGCCACCAGCGGTATTTATCATTTCTAGCAACAGACTGCCCGAACGATATGAAAGCCGCAGTACAGCATGTTTTTTCACGTTTGGCGTTATGGCTACAGCAATACGCCCCTAACGGATGCATGTCACTACAAGCCTTATCTAGCTACCCAAACTACACACAGATAACCACAGCCGTAAATACTCATAAAGCCGACGTACGCCAATGGCTTTACGACTTAACCCAAAGCGAATCACTGTCTCGTTCACTTTTCATTATGCATGAAGGTATGTCGGCTGCGTGGCCAACCATGGGCGAAGAAGCGTTAACCACAACGCAAGCTATGTTAGATCAAACACTTGTAGAACACGGTTTATCTTAAAGGAGACAATTTATGTCACAACTTCCCTCACACATGAAAGGGGTCGTACTTACACGCCATGGCGATCTTGATGCGCTTAGTCTTCGTCACGATCTCTCCCTGCCTATTCCAGCTACCACCGACGTTGTGATTAAAGTGGCCGCCGCGGGTGTCAATAACACAGACATAAATACCCGCAAGGGATGGTACACAAAGGACGATGGCACTGACGTGGAATCGTGGAATGGTGAACCGTTCGCACTTCCTCGAATACAGGGCGCAGATGTATGCGGCTATATTGTGGCTGTAGGCAGTGAAGTAGACACTGCACGCATTGGTGAGCGGGTAATGATTGAACCCTGCTTAACCGAAGCGGATGGTGCTAAATTACCTTCACCTTGGTATTTTGGATCTGAATGCGACGGTGGTTTTGCACAGTACACAAAAGTTGCTGCAAAACATGCGTATACCGTAAATACAACCATGTCAGATGCCGAACTTGCTTCCTTTCCATGTTCATATTCTACCGCTGAAAACATGCTGCACCGCGCTAAAGTAGCGGCGGGAGACAGGGTGCTTGTTACTGGCGCTTCTGGTGGCGTTGGCTCTGCTGCAGTGCAATTAGCAAAAGCACGAGGCGCTTTTGTAGTGGCTATCACCAGTGAATCAAAACAAGAAGCATTGAAAGCACTGGGGGCAGACGACACCCTAACCCGCGACTGTAATTGGTTAACGTATACGAAAGATAAGTCGTTTGATGTTGTTATCGATTTGGTGGCAGGACCAAGATGGCCTGAGCTACTTGATATGATGCGCCCCTTTGGTCGCTACGCAGTATCGGGTGCTATTGGTGGGCATAGCGTAACCTTAGATGTTAGAACCTTGTACTTAAAAGATTTACAATTACTGGGCTGTACTGTGATTTGTGAAGAGGTATTTGGCAACGTAGTGAAACGCATTGAAGCAGGCGATATTGGCCCACTTGTCTCTAAAACTTACCCCATTGAAGATATAAAACAAGCGCAAACAGACTTCGAACAAAAAGCGCATATTGGAAAACTGGTGCTTACGTTTTAACGCAGCGCTGTTTCACGGTTTTCCCATACATCGACGCGATTACGCCCTAGCGATTTAGCCAAATAAAGTGCAGCATCGGCACGCTGAATTAATTCATTAGGGCTCACTGGATGAGTAAATGCCATTGTGGAAGCGCCTAAGCTTATCGTCAGCCTGCTGTTGTAGCTTGACTGTTTGAACACAATGGCCGCTTGCTCAATATTGCTTCGAATACGCTCTGCTACTTTGAGTGCGGAATTCATGTCAGTAAATGGCATGATGACAGCAAACTCTTCTCCACCATACCTTGCCACTACATCGTCATTACCAACACAGGTTTCCTTCAGTATTTCTGCAACCTTTATTAACACACGATCACCCGCCACATGCCCATAACAATCGTTGTAAATTTTAAAGTGATCGACATCAATTAATAATAAGCTTAGTGGCATTTTACACTGAACGCTTCTTTGTATATCGCTTTGCAATGTATCGTCAAACAGCCTTCTGTTCGCTATACCGGTTAAGCCATCGATATTGGCAAGCTTTGCCAACTTGAGGTTGGCTTCTATAAGTTGTTGTTTTGCCTCATACAGAGCCCGTTCGTTATGCGCGTTTTGTAATGTGTTAGCCAACATCTGCGCGATACGCTCTAAGTACTTAATATCATAATCACGCCACGTATAAGGGCTACCCGTGATATCACAGCCAATGAAACCGAAAATGCCCTCATCCAATTCAATCGCGGCACAAAGAATTGAACAAATGTGCTCTCGCTCAAACTCCTCTTTTTCCCCCGCGGCTTCTCTTGGTAAATAGGCCACATTATTCACTTTAAAAAGGCCATCTTGCTTAATCTTTCTATCAAGGTAAGGCATGGTTTCCATCGGTAACGCTTGAAGATCATTTTTATAAGGCGTTACCCCTGCAGCTACCCATTCGTGGGTGTTACAGGCGAATTTTTTGTCGTCATAAAATTCGAATAAATAGCAGCGGTCAAGATCGCAGAATTCACCGAACGCGCCTAAAATATTCTCTATAAGACTATCTACTTTGTCACTGGTAGTATTTATAAGCTGCGAAGATAGAGTTGAAAGTAGCCCATTAAACGTAATGTGTTTGCCCACGGGTGAAGATTCTTCCGGCGCGATAAACAAATTATTTTGAACCGCCTTTGCGTTGATAACCACTAAGCTAACGCCGCCGACCGTGATAACCGCACTTTCTATAAAAAACTGAATCCCCCTTTCATAAGATTGAATGCGTACCCATTGGCAAAGGTGCAAGGTTTCCTCTGCTATAGCGAATGGATGATAGCTACCAGAAAGCTCATCTTTAGTAATAGGATCGAAAAAACGCAGGCTGTCTAAGAACGCATCAGATACCACTGCCTCACCAAACTGACGCGCAAATGCAATGCTTACGTCAAACGCTGTATCACCAAGACGTTTGAACAACAAACACGTAGGGAGTTGACGTAACAATGCAATGCCTTCATTTGGCTTCACATATCCCCCTTATGGGAAGTTAAACAATTAGCTTTTACTTTAGTACATATTGGTAAAACACGCTCCTTAGCCAATAGTCCAGAATGTAACAATTTTTGCAGTAAACCATTGCAAGAAACTTACGTAATAAATTACAGCAACTATGTTTCACCATAGTGTCATTCTTTAGGATGCGAGATAACTTACGAATGGGTCAACATGAATGAATCAATAAGTGGGCTTTTGGACAAGCTAGTTGATGAAGACGAAGGAAAAAAGCAAAGCGCAGGAGATATTATTGCTCGCTTCGAAGACAGAGGCTTTGGTCCACTACTACTCATACCTTCACTAATTGCACTACTGCCTACTGGCGCCATTCCCGGCGTGCCTTCCTTATGTGGTATCACCCTCTTTCTAATCTGTATACAAGTTGCTTTAGGCAGAAGTGCGCCTTGGTTACCAAATAAAATTACTAAACAAGAAATTAAACAAGACAAGTTAGAAAACGCGGTAGACAGAGCCAAACCTTACGTTAAAAAAACCGAGAGGCTGTTAAAACCACGTTTAACAGTACTATCAAAAACGCCATGGAAAAATATAGTTGCAGGTTATTGTGCTATAGCATCATTGTGTATGATCCCTCTTGAGGTTGTTCCTTTCGCCGTAGCACTCCCTGCTTTTGCGCTAACATTAACCGCTATAGGCATGACCAACCGAGACGGTGTGTTTATTGGCCTAGGGATGATAATTCAGCTGGGGACTGTGTATTTAGCTCTGAAGGTTTCTGGCTTATTGTAGAGAGTAATCACGTAAAACTTAGCGATTAAATGGTATTTTCAGCAATGCTATTATGCCTGCATTATCGTTTGTTGCTGGGTATTCTTTTTGGCCAATAGCAATATCTTCATCGCGCATGGTTGCGCGGCTTTTGAAGCTGCCAAAGAGTTTGTCCCACCAAGAGACGCTGAAACCAAAATTAGTATTAGACTCTGCTTTTGTCTGGCTGTGGTGGATGCGGTGCAGCCGTTGGGTAATGATAACCATCCCAATTCTGTCATCCCATTTTTGAGGCAGTCGGATATTCGCATGGTTAAACAAGGCAAATCCGTTCAAACCAACTTCGAAAATAACTATCGCAATAGCAGGCACACCGAACGCAATAACCACCGCCGCTTTAATGAACAAGCTTAATACAATTTCGATAGGATGGAAGCGAAGCCCTGTGGTGGTATCTACATGACTGTCTGCGTGGTGCATCTTATGAATACGCCACAGCAGAGGAATTTTATGAAATAGTCTGTGCTGCCAATAAATCACCACATCAAGCAGCAATACACTAAGCGCAACCACAACCCAATGGCTCAAACTTACGCGGTTAAATAACCCCACATTAGTACTATCCGCCCATAGAGCCACACCCACTAAACTGGCGGGCATCACCACTTTTGAGCACAGCGCGCCTAATACCACCATACTCAGGTTGCCTTTCCACCTGCTGGCTCGCCCCAATACCGATTGCCTAGCAGGCAGCCATGCTTCTAGCAAAGCCATTATCACGAAAATGCCTAAAAATAGACAGACTCGTACAAGTGCAGTGTTATCCACTATTGCTTCTCTTTCTCTTTATTAGTGCAGTAATCATCAATACCTTCTACAGCTTTAAGGGTAGTAAAACCACTGTAAACTCGGGTGATGATGGTAATGCCACACGCTACCGCAAAAACATAAGCCAACACCGGAAAATACGCTGGCCATATACAGAATGCTAAAAATAAGAGTATGGTTTCGGTACCCTCGGTAAGCCCCTGCATATAGTAAAAGCTCTTATTCTTAAACTGTGGTTTTTCGATATTAAATTTTTCTGCGGCTACGGCGAAGGCCAAAAAGCTACTGCCCGTGCCTACAAACGCGGCCATTAGCACTAGCGCAGGTACACCCCATTCGGCAGGGTTTGCTACACCAAACGCTAACGGCACGGCAGCGTAGAATAAAAAGTCTAAACAAATATCTAAAAAGCCACCTGCACTACTGCTACTTTGCTGAAAGCGAGCAAGTTCGCCGTCAATACCATCGGATACTCTATTTGCAACAATACATATGAACGCCATTGCCCACCACCCATTGATAATGGCAGGAACCGACAGCATACCAATAACAAAACCAGCCAAGGTAATTTGATTTGGGGTAACGCAGGCTTTGCTCAGCGCCAAAATCATGGGTCTTAACAGCGGCTTTATAAAAGGCGTAACTTTCGCATCTAACATGTTTCTATCTCAATTAAGCGCCCTTGGGCAGCTTCTACATCTTCACTATCGTGCGTGACTAATAAGGTGGGTAGACCACGGGCTTTAAGCTGACTAAATACCCAAGTTCGCATTTGAGTTTTGGTTGCAGCATCTAATTTACTAAACGGCTCATCGAGTAACACCACATTAGGTGCGGCAGCCAACGTTCGCAACAAGGCGATACGCGCCTGTTGTCCGCCCGATAAGGTCTGTACGGGTCGATGCTGTAAACTTTCAAGCCCCACTTCGGCTAACATCTCAGTCACCCGTTGATCACGCTGCGCTCTTGATAACGTTTTTTTACTAGGCGCATTATGAATCGAAGCTTTATCAAGCATATTGCTAGGCAATGCAAACGCAATATTTTGCCCAACTGTCATATGTTCAAAAAGCAAAGGGTCTTGATATAGCACGCCTACCCCACGATTATGAGCTGGCATGCCGTTAATGCACTTATCATTAATGTATATACTACCCTTCATGGAAAAAGGCGCAGTTAATTGCCCAGCAATTGCGTTAAGTAAGGTCGATTTGCCAGAGCCGCTTGGCCCCATGATAGAAAGCACTTCGCCTGGGTTAATCTCTTCATCGAGTGAAAACAAGGTATCTGTGTATCGAAACAAACTCACCTTATCTAATTTCAAGGTCATAATTTCGATTTCCGTGTTTGTAGAAGCGAATAGCGCCCCATCGGGTTAAAACAAACTGTGGGCAACCACCAGGCCAATACAAAGCCCAATAAGGGCATAAGCGTTTGTACTATCACATACACTGCAGTCAACCGAGCACTGCTACCCGATGCCGCGGCCACCGCTTCTGTGGTAACAGTAGCAATACGCCCACCGGTACTTAGCAAGGTAGGCAAATACTGGCTGAAACTAATAGCCAGCCCTAATGCAAAAGCCACCAGTATAGGGGCAAGCAATAACGGTAGCTTTATGTTCACAAATACCTGCCATGGTGTTTTTCCCATGCCATAAGCTACCTGCGCATACCTAGGGTCAAACTTACGATAAGCCACCGCCAACGAAATAAACACATAAGGCAATACATAAACAAGATGGCTAATAAATAAATGAAACCACACGGCCTCGTTAAAATAGGCTAATTGAAACCATACTAAGCCATATAAGAAGGCCACGCCTGGCACTAGCAGTGGTAAAAACAAAGTAAGTGACAGCAACGCCCCTGACCATCCGTTAAAGTAAGACGTAGGTTTGCTATTATGGTCTCCATGCCCGCTAACCGTTTCTGCTTCTAGCGCCATGATAGCGACTATCACCGAAAAGCCGCTCACTAACGTGGCTAGCAACAGGGTATTATTGAAAGGCTCAGCCAGTGCCCAAAGCGTGGTTTTCCAATGCAATAAGGTTAACCCTGCTGGTAAAAAAGCAGGAAACTGCCAAAAAGAGGCAAAAGACCAAAGTACGGTACTGACGATTATCGAGAGTACTATCACGGCGTAAACTGCAACTATGGCGTACGCCAGTAACGAGGAAAACACTTGACCTGTGTGCCTAAAGCCATTTGAGTAGAAATGCCCTTGAGCATACTTTGCTACGTGTTCACCCACAACCCATACACACAGTGCTACTAGCGTTACTGCTACTTGTAACAGTGCAGCTGCCGATGCCTGAAAGCGCATCGATAAATCAACATGGTTGAACCATTGCACCACTGCCACTGCTAGCGTGGGCGGGTTATTTGGGCCTAGTAGCAAGGGTATCTCCACATTCGCCGTGGCATAGGCTAACACAGCCAATATGGGTAAACGCGCTTGAGGATAAACGGTGGGGAAAATGACTTTAAAGAATACGGTTACCGGCGAGTAACCTAGCGCCGTCGCGCTTTTAAAATAGCCATCGAACTTACGTTTAACATGTGGCTGCGACATCACAGTTATCGCCATTAAAAATACGAAAGGTAATTCTTTAAGGGCCAGCGCAATAATAATAGAGATGCCGTAACTGTCGTACGGAAATGCCCACATCGGCGGTAATAGCGTACTAGCGCCACCTACACTAGCTGCTTCATCGGTTCCTATACTACTTAGTATGTTACTAAAATTTGCCGCGATGCTCGAAAAGAAGCCAGAGGGTGAAAGCACGAATAATAACGCAATGGCAGCTGCAGCATGTGGCAAGACTAATAACGGGCTAAGCCAAGTTTGCAGTTTATTGAGATAGGCTGAGCGGTAAAATACCGCCAACAGTAAAAAGGCACTAGCAACTGAAATTACGGTGGCTGACAAGCCTGTGATAAATGACAACAGCACCATTTTACCCATGCCATCTATCGCCAATAACTGTGCAAAAACAGTGAAGGTAAAATCATGCGCATCCAGTGCGGGAAAGTAACCAAAAGCAGGTAACATCACACCAACAAGCCCTGCTAATACCGGCAGGCTTAACAGCAAAACAAGTAGCACCCGTACGCTCAGCGTTATGCGTTGAAAAAGTGTCATGCTGCGAAGCAATGTGAATCGTGAGAACACCGACATTAGAACCGCTCACCGTAACGGTCAAACCATGCTTGTCGTATGGCATCTGTCCAACTGCTATGAGGCTCAGCGAAAAGTGGCACTGCCTCTTCTTTGTTTATTGCAGAAACGTGGTGCGAAACAGGTTTAAACATCGCTTTGTCGTTAGCAGCAAGCATAGAAAAGTCGAGTACTGAGTCGTCACCCCACACTGCCAATTGTTGTTTTTTCGCTTGGGCTTGGGGAGATAATAAAAAATTCACCACCTGCTTAGCAGCTTCAACATTTTCGGTGTTGTAAGTAATGCCTATGAAATGCACGTTCGCCAGGCTGCCGTCTTCCATCGCATAGGTACGAATGCTGCTAGGTAAGTCAAAACGATTTACTGCACTGGGTATTTCTGCGGCGGTAAAAGAAAAGGCCAAAAGTAATTCGCTGGTTCCCATTAAACGTTGTAGTTGTGAAGCCTGGCGCAGCATATAATCCCCTTGTTTATACATCAGAGGATGCAACGCATCTAGGTATTCAAAAAGCGCGGGGGTGATTTTCGCCAATGCAGTGTCAGTTACCGGCTGATACAGCAAGCCCTGTTGATCTTCATTTAACGCAATAGCCGCATACTTTAAAAAGCTTATACCTAAATAATCGTTGGGTATTGGGTAGGTGAATCGACCCGGGTATTGCTTGGCAAAGGCAAGTAACTCATGAATATTCAGCGGAGGCTTTTCTACAAATCGGTGATTATAATAAAACACCATAGACGCCTTGCCCCACGGTGCTTCTTGCCCGTCGGTAGCAATACCAAAATCGGTGATCATTGCAGGGTTTCGAGACGGATTAGTGAGTGCAAAATTAGGAATACTATTTGCCCAGTCTTTCAATAATAAATTATGGCGTTTCATGGCGGCAAAATTTTCGCCATTAATCCAAATTAAGTTAACGCTACCTTGGGTATGATTACCGGCGGCTTTTTCGGCAAGTACACGAGACACCGCATCGCTGGTGTCGGCTAGTTTCACGTGGTTTAAGGTTATATTATATTGCTTGCTTACTTGCTGGCTTACCCACTGAATATACCCGTTCACTTGAGCACTACCGCCCCACGCATGGAACTGCACCGTCGGCGCATCGCCTAAAATCTGATTTGAAGCTGGTGATTGATTTTGAGGCTGATCTTTTAATTGAGTACTTGTTTGAGCATCCGCATTTATTTGAGCCTGCGCTTGGGCGGGCTCAAGTGCGTAAGCCAACGTAATAGTAAACATTACGGTCGTTATTACGCTTAAAATGGCTTTTAAAAGGCCCGTCACCTGACCCGCAATATGAGCCACTAATCGAGCAATGACTTGAACGGCTGCTTCAACAGCTACACGAACACCTGCAGCCCCTCTTAAACTAATCCTTAGGGCATCGAACATACACAGTGGCATTAGACAAAACAAACTGCCTAATGCCACTAACGATAAATTACTCTTGGTCATTCAGCGCCCAGTTGTAATCCAAAAACTCAATGTCGCTTTTCCCTGACAGAATCGCTTTTATGTCGTTGTCATCGAGTGCCGAACCATCTTTGAATGAAAGCGCATTCTCATATTGAGCGATAAACCCCGTTAAGCTTGATGAATCACGCCACTTCATTTCAAAGTCTTCTTTGTACCAACTAAAAATTTTCGAAATGTGTAGGGTATTACCATCGTAATAATTGCGGCTATTGTCAGATAAAAAACGAACGGTTTGCTGTTCTAATTGTTCATTTAACTTATCGCCCACATAGGCTTCTTCACGTAATGCAGGGCAACCAATACTGGCGCAGTTTACTGCAAAGTGAATGCGAGGTTCGTTATACACTCCCTTTGCACGAATGAGACCGTGCTCTAAATCGTCGAGGGTACGCTTTTCACCTAACAGTGGCGCAAAAGCTTGCTTCCAAGGTGACGAAAAGAAACCGCCAATATCTCGAATAGAGGTTAAATCGGGGTAGCGGGTTAATATTAAATCGATGGTATACGCATTGTACGCATTAATTAAAAACGCTAACTGCGTGTTTTTATCCCACTGACTAAACGTATCTTTCGACACTGCCGATAAACTTTTCAGATAAGCAGAAAGCTCACTTTGCGAAGCTTTAAAACCCGCATAATCAACTTCTGTGCTCGTACCCTTAATTTCTACTCCATCACGCGTGGTCACCGGGTTAATAGGCACAACGTATTTAGCTAGCATTGCTGAAAAGGGAGTGTGTAACCCTTCTTCAGCGTGCGCCAGTGGCATAACCAGTAGCGCAGTTACGACAAGTAATTGGGTTGTTCTTTTTAAGCGGTTTAGGCCTAAAGATAGTTTCATCATAATTGCTGCCCTATTAACCACGACGCCACGTGTGGAATTTTTCCACGTAACTTAGCAATTTCTCTGGTTTATTCGCACGTTTCCATGCACCGGCAGTGTTTTTGGCACCCTCGGCCCACGTTGGGTACGCGTGAATAGTGCCAAGCAACTTGTTCAAGCCCAAATCGTGTTTCATGGCTAATACAAATTCCGCGAGCAAATCGCCAGCGTGTTCGGACACAATGGTTACCCCTAAAATTTTATCTTTTCCCGGCGGGGTAAGCACGTTAATGAAGCCTTTAACCGCGCTCTCAGCAATGGCTCTATCAAGTTCTTCAAACTCGTAGCGAGTGACTTCTACTTCAATACCCTGCTCAGCTGCATCGTTTTCATTAAGGCCCACTCGTGCCACTTCAGGGTCGATAAAAGTAGTCCAAGGAATAACGCGGTAATCAACTTTGAATTTTTTGAAGGTACCAAATAAGGCATTCACCGCGGCATACCACGCGTGGTGTGCGGCAACGTGAGTAAATTGATACGGCCCTACTACATCGCCCGCTGCAAAAATGTTTGGCATCAAGGTTTGTAGGTATTCATCGGTTTCAATAGTGCGATCAAACTGAATACCTAACTCTTCTAAACCAAAGCCGTTAAGACGTGCTTTACGCCCTACCGCTACAATCACTTCATCGTATTCGATAGCGCTTTCTTTGCCGTCTTTCGCTAATACTAAGGTTTTAACACCGTCTTTATTTTCAAAACGAAGGGCGTCGTGGCTGGTTAATACGTTTACGCCGCTATCGCGAAGTACAGTTTCTGAAAATTCAGCGACTTCTTTGTCTTCACGGCCCATAAGCTGTGGTGCTCGCTCAACTTGAGTGACGTCACTGCCCAAACGCGCAAAGGCTTGGGCTAGTTCGCAACCAATCGGGCCGCCACCTAATACAATCATGCGTTTTGGCGTTTCTTCTAATTCAGCAAAACGGCTCCATAACGTATCAGAAGTTACGTAGCCACTCTCTTCAATACCTGGCAATGGCGGTACAAACGGGCTTGCGCCCGTAGCCACTACAATGCTTTTGGTCGTTAAGGTTTGCATGCCGCCATCGTTTTGCTTTATTTCCACCGTCCAAGGATCGATGATTTTCGCGTAGCCTTTTACTACATCCACACCCAAACTGGTGTAACGCTCTACACTGTCTACCGGCGCGATAGTACCAATAACGTTATGTACACGCTGCATCACTGTTTTAAAAGACATGGTAGGTTCAACACTGTGCAAACCATAGTTTTCAGCTTGACGCATCTGGTTGGCTACTTTGGCAGTTTTGATGAGGGCTTTACTTGGCACGCAACCATAGTTCAAACAGTCACCGCCCATTTCACCGGCTTCCACTAGCGTAACTTTTGCTTTTACGGCTGCACCGATATAACTGGTCACCAAGCCACCCGCACCTGCGCCAATAACGATAAGGTTTCTATCGAATTTAGCGGGCTTTTTATAGCCTTTGTAAACGCGGCGGCGTTCAACAAACGCCACAATAGATTTGGCAATCCACGGGAATATGCCTAGCAATACAAACGATAGAATAAGCCCTGGCGATACAATGCCCGATAAGCTGTCTATCTGCGCAAGCTGGGTACCCGCATTTACGTAAACTACAGTACCGGCCAACATACCTACTTGGCTTACCCAATAAAATGTCCACGTTTTTATTGATGTTAAACCCATCAACAAATTAATCAGGAAGAACGGAAACACTGGCACTAAGCGCAAAGTGAACAGGTAGAAAGCACCCTGTTTTTCTACGCCTTCATCAATCTTTTTAAGCTTTTCACTAAAACGCTTTCTTACCATATCGCGAAGAATAAAGCGCGCCACTAAGAAGGCTAAGGTAGCACCTACGCTTGATGCAAACGATACAATAACAAAACCTTGCACTAGCCCAAATAAGGCACCCGCAGCTAAGGTAAGGATGGCCGCCCCCGGCAACGACAAGGCCGTTACCGCAACATAAATAGCGAAGAAAACTCCAATACTTATCAGTGGGTTTTCTTCAATTTGTTGAGTGAAGGTATCTAATGAGCCTTTCAAACCGTCAAGGGTAAGATAGGTATTTAAATCAAAATAAAAAAAACCAATTACGGCAGTAATCAATACGGCGACAAGTGCAATTTTCTTAAACATAGTTTATTCCTTAATTGCGCTTAAAACGCGTACTGCATAGTGAACTGAACGTGGCGAGGCGTATTCGGCATAGCCAAGGTAGCGCCAAAATAACCACCTTCAAACACAGGCTGCCAGTTCTCTTCATCGGTAATATTAATAATATCAACACGTAGGCGCATATCATCACTCACTTGATAACCGGCATTCACGTCAATATTGATTTGGTCTCGGATAAATACGGTTTGTAGAAAGTCTAGTGGGAACGACTTGGTGTACAAGGCCGATGCTCCAACTTGTAAGTCATCGGTAAGTTGCCAACCAGCATTTATTGACACGATTTGCGATGGAATGCCCTGCACCAATGAATCAGACGGTGCAAACGCCGCAAAAGACGGCGAACCTACGCCATTGCCCTCAATAATGTCTGGTCGACTATCGTCAAAAGCATCGGCCACTTGTGCGGTATCTTGAAACGCCGCTGAATCATCGAAGCGCGCATCCAAATAACTGTACGCCGCATTTACCCACACATCTTGCCCTTGATAGAAAATTTGCAACTCTGCGCCTTTGGTTTTCACCCCACTGTTGCTGCCATCGCGGTTACGCAAACTACGAGTCTGGTCAAATACCGACACTTCACCATACCAATGACTATCAGGAGAATACTTAAGCCCTACTTCGTAAAGGGTATTTTCAGTGGCAAAATTTAGCGGGTTAATTTCGTTGGCACTGGTAAGTGTAGTACCGCCTGCCATACTATTGGATGTGGCATCATTTTCTGACCACGCCACATAAGCATTGAGTGATTCTGTTAGTTTGTAAACCGCACTGAGTTGTACGCTTTCAAGTATATCGTTATAGGTGTCAGAAGCGGCGGCAACCCCTTCAGGTGCAAGAGGATCGCGCGCTTCTACATCATAATAGTCGAACCTAACACCGGCAATGGTTGAAAACGATGTTGTCCACTGAGAGCGCTGCTGAAATGCAAGGCCAGTTTGTAAGGTGGTTGAATCGGTGGTGTCAGATAAATTGTAGTCCCCTGCACCATCGCCATCTATATCGTACTGGGCACCCGGTGAAACAAATACACCGGGACTAAGCTCAACCAACCGTGCTTTTTGTGCATCGGTTAACGGAATTTCCCGGTTACTTAACGGGCCGGTTAAATCTACAGGGCTGTCAGCTTCAGTTGTAAATTGGCTGTAGCCTAATACATTGTTGTAACGTAATGCTAAACCGAATGTGGTGCTTTGCTTATCGTTCCAAACTAGGTCTAATTCAGTGCGATTCTCGAACGCATCTGCGCCATCGATAATCTCTACAAAACTATTTTGCGCAATTTCTTCACGGGTTAGGTGTTGATAGTAGGTTATGTTTCGTAGCACAAGGCTATCTGAAAATTGATGGGTTAAATTGCTGCGCAGTACAGTAGTTTCAGCACCATTAATATCATCAGGGTGGGTATACACCTGACTTCGGGGAATAACCACTTCACCGGTTGGTGAGATAATAGCGCCCGCTCCAGGTACGGCACTGCCATTCGCTTGTACGCCTTGGCCCGTTATATAAAGGTTGTTATCAATCAGGTTTTGCGTGGGGCGATTAATACCTGCAATGTCAGGATATTCGGCATCGTAATACTCTGCACTTACGTCCCATGTTGTGGCATTACTAGGTGTATATCGGTACGCAATAAACAGGTTTTTGCTTTCACGCTCGGCAAAATCAAAAAAGCTACCGTGATCTAGCCACTCAACACTGACTCTCACCCCACTTTTGCCTTCTTCAATGGTGGTACCATAATCAAGCTGCGCTGAGTATTGATCCCAAAGACCAGCCCTCAATGTGATATTACCTTCGCTATCTGCAGTAGGCGCAGTTTTGGTTTGCAGGTTCACAAAGCCACCATTTCGCTGCGTGCTGCCAAACAGCACGGGCGATGGCCCTTTCACTACATCTAGTTGTTCAACACTATTGAATGAAACCGGTAAACCAAAACCATTGTTACCTGATTGGCGGCGTATACCATCTTGAAATAGCTCGCCCAATTGCCCACGTATACTTGGCAAACTAGGGGTACCAAAACCGCTAGAAGCATAAGCGTTAGGCGCAGCTTTAACAATATCGTGTAAGTTATTGATGTTTAATGCATCCATAGCTTCAGCCGACAAAGATGTTACCGCTCGCGGCGTATCAGCTACCGACATGCCAGCGCCAAATAAACCACTTAACGTATTGTCGCCAGGGTTTAACGGGTTAAGCGCTTGCTGGTTTCCAGTCACCTCAACGACTTCTATGTCTTTTTTTATGTCATTTTTGTCGATGTTATCAAGCATGTCAGCTTGCTGAGCTTGCAGCCCTTGGCTTACAGATAGAGCCAGTGCACTGATGGCAAGCCCAATATTATTTTTCATTCGTATTTTTACCTTACAAGATTGCTTACTCGACAAGACCGACATCCGGCTAAAAATATTTCATAAGCATTTTTATTTTTTTCTATGAAAGTTTTTGAAATTTAATATGAAAACGCCCGTTCTTTATCGCTACACAAATAAATAGGAGTTAAAATGCAATCTCAACAAACCACTGATATTTCTAATCGCCTCAGTTGGTCTCTTTTCGCCCTTCGCGTTTCTGTTTTCATTGTTATGTTCGTATGGACATTAGACAAATTCGTTAACCCTGCACATAGCGCAAAGATATTTGAACATTTTTATTCAATTGGTGGCGTACCAGAGACGGCCGTATACATTTTAGGTGCATTTCAATTGGCACTGGTCCTTGCTTTCGTTGCCGGTATTGCAAAGCGTTATTCCTACGGCTTGATATTTTTGCTTCACGGCGGGTCAACCTTGTCGTCATTTCCGCAATACTTAGACGCCTTCAACAACATGTTGTTTTTCGCCGCATGGCCAATGTGGGCGGCGTGTTTTGCCCTTTATTTATTAAGAGATGCAGATACTCGTTTTGCTGTAGGTAAATAGTGCAACGCCAACAACTTACACGCCAATGATATCTTAGATAAATATTTACTTATATATAGCAGGTTTAGTTCATTTTGGCAGTAGTATAAAGCTGCTGCCATTCTGTTGCTTCCACCGGCATTATCGATAACCTCCCCCCCTTTTTTACCAAACCTATTTCTGTAATGTTAGGCATTGCCTTAATGACAGATAGCTGCAATACGCTTTCAAACTTTTCAACAAACTTTACATCTACCCGAAACCACCGCGGATTTTCACGCGACGATTTGGGGTCGTAGTAATTAGATACGGGGTTAAACTGGGTTTCATCTGGGTATCCGGCTTTAACGACTTCTGCTATCCCGGCAATGCCAACTGTTTTACAACTCGAATGATAGATAAAAACTTGATCACCAACGGCGACCTTGTCACGCAAAAAGTTTCTTGCTTGGTAGTTACGCACCCCGTCCCAAGGTTCAGTTTGGTCAGGCCGTGATAGTAAATCATCAATGCTAAATGCATCAGGTTCTGTCTTAAATAACCAGTAAGCCATATATTTTCTCGTTATTATCCTAATTGATATAGCAATGCAGTATAACAAAGGCGGTGAATTTAACGACAGCGCTATACCTTGGTTGCTGTGTACTGGTATAATAGGCGTTCGGTCTGCAATGTTTATATTCGCTTTAGGCAATTTATATTCGCTCTCGGCTATTTATTCTGGCTCTTGGCAGTTTTATATTTGCGATTAGCAATATGAACTATGATGTACTGACCTACTTAATTCTTTTTTTCTCTGCTATATGTGAATCTTATGCAAGCCACCATTAAGGCCGACCGCGGTCTATTTTCTTATCCTAAATATTGGCCGCACTGCCTTGGTACTGCGCCGTTTCTTCCCATGTCTAAAGAGGAAATGGATGCCCTAGGATGGGACAGCTGTGACGTTATCTTAGTGACTGGTGATGCGTACGTAGATCACCCAAGTTTTGGTATGGCGGTGATTGGCCGTGTACTTGAAGCCCACGGTTTTCGCGTAGGGATTATTTCTCAGCCAGATTGGACGAGTAAAGACGCTTTCATGACCCTTGGTAAGCCGAATTTATACTTCGGTGTTACGGCGGGTAACATGGATTCCATGATAAACCGCTACACGGCAGATAAAAAACTTCGTCACGACGACGCGTATACAGCAGGTAATGTTGGCGGAAAACGCCCAGATCGCGCTGTAACGGTTTACGCACAACGTTGCCGCGAAGCCTTTAAAGGCACGCCTGTTATTGCCGGCGGTATCGAAGCGAGCTTACGCCGTATTGCCCATTACGATTATTGGAGTGAGAAAGTACGTCGTTCTGTATTGTTCGACTCCAAAGCTGACATGTTATTTTTCGGCAATGCCGAGCGCCCATTGGTTGAAGTTACCCACCGCTTAGCGGCAGGTGAAACTATTGATGAAATGCGCGATATTCGCGGCACCGCCATTATCGTAAAAGAAGCACTACCTGAGTGGCAAGGGGTTGATTCAACCTCGTTAGATCGCCCGGGTAAAATTGAACCTATCTCAAGCCCTTATCAAATGGAGCCTGAGTGCGATTCGCAAGATAAAGATAAAACAAACAGCGAAGCCCCTGAAGCTGCACCTGTCGTGATACAGCCTCCGGAACGCAGGAAGCCTTGGGAAAATGTATACGTTAAGCTACCTGCTTACGAAACGGTAAAAGACAATAAAGTTTTATACGCCCATACCTCACGTATTTTGCACCAAGAAACCAACCCAGGTTGTGCACGTGCATTAATGCAGCGCCATGGCGATAGACATATTTGGATAAACCCACCCGCTATGCCTTTGGAAACAGAGGAAATGGATGCGGTATTCGACCTTCCTTATCAGCGTGTGCCCCACCCTGTTTATGGCGATGCCACTATACCCGCCTACGATATGATTAAGTTCAGTATCAATATTATGCGCGGGTGTTACGGCGGTTGTACCTTCTGTTCTATTACAGAGCACGAAGGCCGAATTATTCAAAGCCGCTCTGAAGACTCGATAATTCGTGAAATTGAAGAAATTCGCGATACCGTACCTGGGTTTACCGGTGTAATTTCAGACTTAGGTGGACCTACTGCAAACATGTATCGTTTGCGCTGTAAGAGCCCGAAAGCCGAAGCCACGTGTCGTCGCCCATCTTGTGTATATCCGAGTATTTGTGCGCATATGGACACCGACCATAAGCCTACTATCGATTTGTATCGTCGTGCTCGTGAATTACCCGGCGTAAAGAAAGTGCTTATCGCTTCTGGTGTTCGTTACGATTTGGCGGTTGAAGATCCTGAGTACGTAAAAGAGTTGGCTCTGCATCACGTTGGCGGCTATTTGAAAATAGCACCAGAACACACCGAAGACGGCCCGTTATCTAAAATGATGAAGCCGGGCATGGGCAGCTATTACCGTTTTAAAGCGTTATTTGACAAATATTCACAAGAAGCGGGCAAGAAACAATACTTAATTCCGTACTTTATTGCCTCGCACCCAGGTACCACAGACGACGATATGTTGAATTTGGCGATTTGGCTGAAGGAGAATAAGTTTAAGCTTGATCAAGTGCAGAACTTCTATCCTTCACCAATGGCCACAGCAACGACTATGTACCACACCGAAGTAAATTCACTTCGTAAGGTCACAAAAGACAGTGAAGACGTGCCTTCGGCAAAGGGTGAAATACACCGACGCCTGCATAAAGCTATGCTTCGATATCACGACCCTAAAAACTTCGCGCAAATTCGTGAAGCCCTTAAGCGTATGGGCCGTGAAGATTTAATAGGCCGTGGTGCTCAGCACTTGGTACCGCCGGAAACCGCAGATGAGAAACGCAAAAAAGCGGCGAAAGGCAGAAATGGCGAGCGTGGGTTAACTAAACATACTGGCTTGCCGCCAAGTTTTCAACGTAAAGCCCGAGGCAAAAACAATGCAACTGGTCGGGATAACGACGCATCTAACAGAGGTGGAAATAAAGCCGATAACCGAAGCGGCGGCAAAAATAGCGGGCAAAGCATGCCTAGTTCACAGCGAAGAGGAAAATCAACAGCAAAACGCTAGTTTCCCCTATCGCTGAATGCTAACGATTGGTTAGTTATTTCTTGTAAGCACTTTTTGTAGGCACAGCAATACCTTTGCTGTGCCACTTAAATACCACAAAGATTAAGTCTACTTCTCCGGTATTTTTCACCCCATGTTCATCCCAAGGGGCAGCGTATAGCATGTCGCCGGTGTTAGCTTTAAACACTTCACCTTCAACGCTCCATTCCCCACTCCCCTGAGTAACCAATAGAAACTCTTCGTCACTATGTTCGTGAGGCGGGTGTATTTCCACACCAGGCTTAATAACAGCCATACCCGCTAATGATTGGCTAGTACCAAAGGTTTCATCATTGTGGTAGCTATAGAATATCCAACCCTCGCCTTCATCAATGGCTGCATTGGCCTGTGGGATCACTTGTGTTTTGAAACTGTCGCCAGAGGTTACTTTGTCGGTGTCATTCTTATTAACCGCAAGAGTATCGGCCGCACAAGCAATAAAGAAACTGCCTAAAACAGATAAAATAACAGTTAGCACTTTAGGTAAATTTCGCTTCATTCATCCTCTCCCTTTGGTAAATTTGCTTTTTCAACCACCGCCACATATGAGGCAGTTAAACTGCTAATGTATAGCATATCTGCCGTTTCTAACACCCCTGTTGTTAGCGGATAATTTCCACTTGGGTCTTGTAAGTCACTTGTCACCTTGCCTTGTTCATTTAATTTTATTACATGGCTGTAGGCTTTTGCTTTTGGGCGCAATGATGCAGGCAACCGCTGTACCACTTTACGCAAAAAGGGGGTGTTTGATAAATCGTCTAACGAGGCGGAACGGGGTGAAGCAAACCCTATCCAATAACCGCCATCTGGCGCTGTGGCAATATTATCGGGAAAGCCAGGTAAGTTATCGATGAACACATCCACCAAACCTGTTTTAGGCCCAGCAATAAAGTAACGTAACACACGGTAACTGCCTGTTTCGTTCACTAAGACATATTGTTGGTTTTCGCTGATGGCGACGCCATTAGCAAAGATTAACCCATCCATTAATACAGACGTAACTTGGCTAGTTGGATTGTACGCTAGCAATCTGCCATTACCTTTGTGCTCTAAAATTTCTAACAAGCTGCCGCTTAGGGTTCCGCCATAGGCTTTTGCACTAAATTTAGTGGTAGCGTCAGAAAAATATATCATGCCATTTTCTGCTACATCTACATCATCGGCATACACAATGCGCGTGTCATCAACGGTGTCTGCTAGCAAGGAAATATCACCTGATGGCGAAACAGAAAGTAACCCTAGGTAGGCATCTGCCACTATGAGATTATCATTGGCATCGAACTCTAAGCCTAGCGGCCGCCCGCCCGTGTTTATCCAAGGTGTAAAGTGCGTATCGTTAGGGGCTAATAGCATGATGGTGCCAGAATGCGTGGCCGTGGCAATGGCGCCATCACTTCGCAGTGCAAAATCTTCGGGGCCGTATTCACTTTTTATTGGGTTTGTTTCTTTATTACTAAGGGCTGTTGGCTCGCTTAAGGCTATAGCATGGGCGAAGGATAGCTTATCGTTGGCTTGATGCACGCCGCTATACCCTTTGTCTTGTGGGGCACTCCATGCTTCGGGCTCAACTGGCACAGGCCAAAATGCTAAATACCCCATCACGGCCAGCAAACCACTTATGATTAATATTCGCATTCACTACCCTTATTAAGTCCATCAAAGAATGTAGATGGCTAGCAATAGCATGTTCTTACCCGAGGGTTAAATTTAGATTGGTGATTATTCAATATGTCCAACGGCTATAAGTAGCATACACTCAGCACAACGATGGCCAAAAGGGATGCGAATGCATTATTAATACATGAACAGCAACTTGCCAGATGAAGGTTTAAATTTAGACTCAGATAATAAGACATAAAAAGCGCGGCTTTCACATTTAGTTAGTTAAACGAAGTAAAAGCCACGCTGTATTAGTTCACATTATCAATACGCTCGTGTTTGTTAAGCGCTTTAAGCCATTGGCGATTGCGGTTCCGTCGATACTGATGTGCTCTTGTTGCCATTGCCATCAATATTTTGCGTTGTTGTTTGATCTTCTTTTTTAAAATTCGACAAAAGAGTTTCACGCTTAAGCAACGTATTACCACGCCATATACTCCACACCACATACACGAACATTGGCAAGTTCAATTGCAACGATGCCACCGATAGTGAATGTTCCCCGTTCACAGCGCTATAAATAAGTAAAAGCATTAACACACTGATACCTGAAATTATCAGCCACACTGGTTTGGTAAGCCGCTTTACCGCAACCGTAAGTGCCACATTTAAAACCATTACTCCCCAGAATACTGCAATTAACGAACCCGCAAAGAATATATCTGCTATTGCCGTGAATGCCAATGCACTCACGCTGCCCCACACCGTGCAATACCATAAACGCGTGGCCAACACAGGATGGGCTTTTTTAGACAACCACACTTCCATACCCGATACGCACAGCATGGTTAGCATGATACCCAAAACAAAATACAGCACCTTACTTGGTACTCCGGCAAAGTCACCAAAGTGGAGGCGATAAACAGCCCATAACAATTGCTTACCCCAGACGCCATCGTCATAGCCTGCGGTACCTAAATAATTACCTGCGGTATCAAATCGGTAGGCTTCACCGTATATCATTCGCCCCGGTACTTGTGCATAAATTTCAATAAACTGCTCAGGTTTGTTTACCTCATGAACAGTCACAAATATAAGCGGGTTTTCTGGCGCAATGGTTTCCATTTGCGCGATGGCTTTACCTATCGCAGGTTTACCTTCTTGCGCCTCTATAACTGGATCGGGCGTAAATACTTGGTTTATTACCGCATCCCTATCACCGCCATAATTAAGTTGTGCCACCAACACCAGTACGATACCAGCCAACCCAAAGTAAGCACCCGTCACACCAATAATCAAATGAAATGGTGCAGCCCAAAGGCCAAAGCGATTGTGTAAATCAATTTGATTTTGCTGACCATTGCCGCCGCGCCGAAATTTAAACGCGTCTCTTGCTAAACGTTTATGCGCAATGATACCCGTTACAATGAGTGTACAAATAATCGCACCTAAGGCACTGACTAATATCATGCCCCAGCTATGGGGTAGATTGAGATATAAATGTAAGTCCACCAACATTTGAGTGAAAGGCACGCTTTCCTTCTCAAGCAAATTTCCCTGTGCATCAGCGAAATAAGCAGCATGATCGTTTTCTACCACTAACCGTGGTATCCCTGATGTAGGAAGCACCACAAATAGATGATCCGTTTCTTCGGGATGTTTAGCTAAAAAGCGGTCCATCGCCTTTTCTACTGCCCCATCCTCGACGGATTCAAACTCGGGAATATGCGGTTGTTCCCAGCGTTCAAATTCTAAATGGAATACAGCAATAGTGCCTGACAAGCACACTAAAAAGAGCAATACACTTAAAAATACGCCTACCCAACTGTGTGCATTTAGCGCTGACTGTTTTGTTGCTTTTTTCATTTTTATTCCTAAATTGGCATTGCCATCAGTATTGCTAAACTTACTGCTGTTGCTACAAGGTAGCCGCCAACCGTTTTAATTTTCTTAGATGTTGCTAGGTAGTGGTAGACCGCAAGCCCCCAAATAATGGGCGATATCACCATACAAATTGCCAGTTGACCGGCTATTTCAAGGGGAAGTAATGCACTAAGTGCTAAGGAAGCCACCACACTAAATATCAGCATTAACATCAACACAATGATGGAATGAAGAATATGCTGTATTGAAGTACTAACGGAAAGATCGAGTTTTCTAGGTTCAGGACGTTGTTGCGTTGCGGGGGCAGCACTCTGATTCGCCGCGATAAATGGCCATACTAACAATCCGGGTAAGCAAAGTGCGTACACTACACCAAACTCCCACCCAACCGACATTGACCACGCAATGGACGACATTAACCAAATAGCAACCCCGATATAGAGCATCGGTGAGGTTTGGCGTTGCCAACTTTTATAGACAGCCGCCATAGACACAACTGAGAGGCCGCTTGCGGCAAATAACATGAACATAACTTACCTTCGAATACGAATAATGAATGCCGAATAGTTGAACGCTTAAGTAGGATAAAATAATGCACAGCAACGCCTTTTCTACATTACCCTACCGACTCATTTATCGCGCTTTTTCATCGACTGATTTTTATGTATAAATTACCAAATATCGCCAAGCAATGAAAACAATAATTATTCTTATTTAGTGTTTTTTTAGCTATCCTCATGGGTTACATACAAAAAGGCCGACTTACAGCAGTAAGTCGGCCTTTAATAGTAAAGTCGTTGCGTAAAAACGTTTTACGCAGCTTGTGTTTCTTCTTCCATTTCAATAACTTCATGGCTTAGCAAGTATTCAAATGCGGCAAGTGAAGCTTTTGCACCCTCGCCCATTGAAATAACGATTTGCTTATAAGGAACCGTTGTTACGTCACCCGCCGCAAAGATACCTGGCGCTGAAGTATTGCATTTGGTATCAATCACAATTTCGCCATATTTGCTCATATCTACGACACCTTCCATGAATTGGCTATTTGGCACTAGGCCAATTTGTACAAATACGCCCGAAAGCTCAAGGGTATGTAACTCATTGGTATTGCGATCTTGATACTCAATTGCGTTAACTTTGCCATTCTCAGCCTTAATCTGATGGGTAGCTGCGTTTCTGATAATCGTGATATTTTCGCGTTTTTCAGCTTGGTCAATCAGTACTTGGTCAGCCTTAAGTTCTGGCATAAATTCAAATACCGTTACCGATTTAACAATACCCGCTAAATCAAGCGCCGCTTCAATACCCGAGTTACCACCACCAATGACTGCAACGTCTTTACCTTTAAAGAAAGGACCATCGCAGTGTGGGCAGTACGCCACGCCATTACCTACGTTTTCTTTCTCACCTGGAACACCAAGTTCTCTCCAACGTGCGCCAGTAGCAACAACAATTGAACGAGTGCGAATTTGTTCGCCAGACGATAACGTAATAGTTTTAACGTTACCTTGTTCTACAGAATCAACACGAACGTGCTCTTTAAGCGTGATATCGTAATCGTTCATGTGTTCCATTAAGTTACCTACTAGCTCAGGGCCAGTAGTTTTAGATACCGAGATAAGGTTCTCAATACCCATTGTATCTTTCACTTGACCACCGAAACGATCGGCAACCACAGTCACTTTTAAACCTTTACGTGCGCTGTATATCGCTGATGCCACGCCCGCTGGACCACCACCGATTACGGTAACGTCTTGTAGCGGTAACGACTCACCTTTGTTCGCATCTTTCAGCGACGGGTCACGTTCGATAAGTTTATCGATAAGAACCGATGCATCTACCTTACCATTAGCGAATAGCTCACCATTAAGGTAAACGCTTGGAACGCCTTGAATATCACGTTCTGCGACTACGTTTTGATACAATCCACCGTCAATCATTTCAGACGTAATGTTTGGATTAAGTAGTGCAAATTGGTTAAGCGCCTGAACGACTTCTGGGCAGTTATGGCAGCTTAAGCTGATAAATACTTCGAAGTTAAGTTCTTCTTTAACGCCTTTAACAATCGCTTTTACGCTGTCATCAATTTTAAGCTCGGTACCTGATGCGTGAAGCATACCTAAGATAAGCGAGTTAAATTCGTGACCGCCAGGAATACCAGAAAAGCGAATACCTGTATCTTCACCATCAGCTTCTAGTAAAAAACTGATAGAGCTGCGTAATACACCGTTAGTGTCACGCTCTTCAAGGCTTAGTTTGTCACTTACACCAGCAATGTCGGACAGAAACGACACAAGCTCTTCACGCTTGCTGTGTTCACCGGTCTGTACGACGAAGGTTACGTTTTTCTGCATTGACTCAGCATAGCCTTTCAACGCTTGTAAAATTTCTTTAGTTAACACGGTAGTCTGCCTTATTTTCGACACGCCGATCCCTGCCAACCATTTTTCAGGCTAACAACATAAGCAGGAATTGGAAATTAATTTGATAGGGAGTGGAGACCCACTCCCATTACTTACTTATAAGCGCTAAGCGGTTGCTTAGATTTTGCCTACTAGGTCAAGAGAAGGAGCTAGTGTAGCTTCGCCTTCTTTCCATTTAGCTGGGCAAACTTCGCCTGGGTGAGAAGCAACGTACTGAGCAGCTTTGATTTTGCGAACTAGGTCGTCTGCATCACGGCCGATACCTTCAGAAGTGATTTCCATCGCTTGAACGATGCCTTCTGGGTCAACAACAAATGTTGCACGGTCAGCAAGACCCATAGTTTCACGCATACAATCGAAGTTGCGAGTGATTTCACCAGTAGGGTCGCCAATCATTGCAAACTTGATTTTGTTGATAGTGTCAGACGAATCGTGCCACGCTTTGTGAGTAAAATGAGTGTCAGTTGATACTGAGAATACTTCTACGCCACGAGACTGAAGCTCTTCGTACTTATCAGCAATGTCGCCAAGTTCAGTTGGACATACAAATGTGAAATCTGCTGGATAGAAAACAAATACTGCCCACTTACCGCTGATATCTTCGCTGCTTACTTCGATGAATTCGCCGTCTTTAAATGCTTGTGCTTTGAACGGTTTGATAGCAGTGTTAATTAATGCCATGTTTACTTTCTCCATTTAGTGAGTGTTGTTTTGTACTTACGACACTTGGTCTATAAATACAACAGTACGAAAAATTACAAAGCCCATTTTGTTTTCAGCGCTTTGCTGTTTTGCAAAATCGACTTCGTTGAAACTGCTGATAAGAATAGCGCGGATTTTTTAAAAAAACTAATTGGTATTTTTGAATGTTTCAATCAAGTTTACCAATCAATAATATTAAATAACCGCAAAAATCCCGAACGAGCGAAATTTCTCACATTCCACCTCCCCACGCAAGCCTCGCATTCAAAAACCAATAAAGGTAATGTTAACGCCATCATTGTTACAACGGCATTGCAGTTATGGATCGCGCGAAATTTCTTAATCAAGAAATTGCCAGAATTGATGGCACCTTACCTTCTCCTCACTTAGCTAAACATTTGAAAATGGCCCAAAGCCCCTTCGTGTTTTACCGCGGTAGCGCACAATTATTTTATGCGGATTTAGCGAATCACCATTTACCAGTACCAGACGCTTGTTTTTCGATGTCACTGACCAGTGTTATGGGTGATTGCCACACGTCTAACTTTGGCTTTATTACTGAGGAAGGCTCACACGGCGATACCGTTATTTTTACGCCGAACGATTTTGACGATGCCTGTGTTGGCTATGCACATTGGGATATTCTTCGCTATCTTACTTCACTGTCTCTCGTAGAAGCCCATTGCAAAGGTATTTCTGAAGGCCGCTTTTTGATAGACATGCCAGACCCGCTAAAACCTGCGGTAGACCGCCATCAGGTTAAACATGCTCAATCCCTTTTCATTCAAGAGTACGTGGCAACATGCCAGCGCGTAACTGAAAAGGCGACCGTTATTAATGAAGCTATGGAGCAAGAGCCCGATGGCAAATTGAAAAAATTCTATCGCAAAGCATTGGAGCGCTCTTCTTGTGGTGAAAAGTTCGAATCTAAAAGTGCGTTAGCAAAAGCGGTACATTTAACGCAGGATGGACTTAAATTTAAGCACATCACCGATAAATACACGCCGTTGAGCCCAACGGAACATCAGCAGGTCTTAGCGGCATTCGCACCTTATATGGATGATGACATTGTCGATATCACCAGCAGAGAAAATGCCGGAACTGGTTCGGTAAATATGCGCCGCTTTTATTTTTTAGTTGGCCCCAAAAAACCGCATAACGCTGAAAGTTTTCGTTATTGCCATATTGTTGAGGTGAAACAACAGCGCAAAGCCGCGCCCTTATTCTACTTCGATAATGTGTGCCCGGTGAATAAATTGAACCCTGCTCATTTAACCGCCCGCAGCCAACGACGAATGCAACGCCGCCCAGACCTATTGTTAGATGAGGTTATATGGGACAATGCACACTGGTTAATTCGCTCTCGTCACCACGCTAAAGTGGGGCTAGATCCTCATGATATTGGTATGGGAAATAAAGCGCTAAACGGTGACTTTGGATACTTTGCTAAACTCTGCGGTTACACCCTTGCCTTAGCGCATTGCCGAGGTGATAGGCGAAGTACACGCTTTGCCAAAAGTGCGGTAAAGGCGTTAACCGACGACACCAATAACGCTCTAATTACTAATGCTAATCACTATGCAAGGCAGGTTATCGATGACCACAACTGGTTTTGCGATACGCTAAAACACAGTTAACGCAGGGGTTTATCGTTTGACGACAACCAGAGCGCGCTGAAAACTATTTAGTCTTTGTAGTGTTATTTATCGACGCCGAATTGCCATTTATGACGAGCCAATGTCATAAATAACTTTATTTATATGAGTTAACCCATTGATTATTATATTTTAATTAAAAATAAACTTGAATAACGTTAAGTCATTCCTGCGTTGGCATTATCGTTATAGGCTAGGTCTAGCAATAACAAAGAGGGTCTGCTTTGACAGACCTAATAATAAAAGACCTAAGAGGGAAACAACCAGTGAAAACTCCATTGTCACTTATAACAGCAGGTATTCTTACTGCATTTTCGGCCAATGCCAGCGACTTAGTTATCAGCGGTGTTGTCGATGCATCACTCACCGGCGGCGTTCCTAAAGCTGTTGAGCTTTACGTTGTAAACGATATTGCCGACTTATCAGTATACGGGCTTGGCTCAGCCAATAATGGCGGCGGTACTGATGGTGTAGAATTTACGTTTCCAGCAGATAGTGCCTCAGCGGGTAGCTATATTTATGTAGCATCTGAAATTGATGGTTTTACGGAATTTTTCGGTTATGCACCAGACTATGATTCATCCGCCATGGGAATTAATGGCGATGATGCGGTAGAGCTTTTCGAAAACGACGCGGTTATCGATACTTTCGGTGACATTAATGTTGACGGGAATGGCACAGCTTGGGAATACCTAGACGGCTGGGCTTACCGAAAAGATGGTTCAGTCGCTAATGGCGGTACGTTCTCATCTGACAACTGGACTTACAGCGGCGTGGACGCATTAGATGATGCAGCAACCAATGCTGCTGCAGCGACCCCCTTCCCTGTTGCTACTTTTAGTACTGAAGGCGGCGGTGATGATGAAGTTCCACCAGAAGAGCCTGTCATTGAGCTAGGTGTTTGTGCTGACGCAGCAACCCTTATTAGTACCATTCAAGGGAGCGGCGATGCTTCAGAAGAAGTTGGTAACAGCCATATTGTTGAAGCCATTGTTACGGGCATGGGTGCAGGCGGTTTCTTCTTACAAGAAGAAACAGCAGATAGTGATGGTGATGATGCCACTTCTGAAGGTATTTTCGTTAATGGTAGCACTACCGTTGCGGTAGGTAACGTTGCTCGCCTATATGGTGAAGTTGTTGAAAATTACGGCATGACTACGCTGAACCTAGACAGCGATGTAACTGCACTTGATTGTGGCGCAAGCGATGACGTATTGATGACAACTATCGATATGCCTTACGATTATTCTCTTGAGCCATTTGAAGGCATGCTAGCTTCTGTTGTTGATGCTACGGTAACTAGCACAAACGATTTGTGGCGTTACGGCGAAATTCAAGTAAGTGACAGCGTTAAACGCCAGCCTAGCGACGTAGCAGCACCACTTTCAGACGCATACGTTGAAGCAGTTGCAGCCTCAGAAGCCAGCTTACTTAAGATTGAAGATAACAGCAGTTCTAGTTACCCAGACACCGTTAACTACTTCCCTACCTTTAGCTACGCAAATGCTATTCGTATTGGTGATACTGTGTCTGCAAGCGGCCCGCTAAACTATAGCTTCGGTGCGTTTAGAATTAACCCTACCGATGTGATAACAGTAACCTCTACTCGCGAAGCGAACCCGGTAGTAACTGAAGGTAACTTATCGATTGCTACCTTCAACGTATTGAACTACTTCAATGGCGAAGTAGATGCTAACGGCGATGTAACTTTCGATTTCGATGCAAACCGTGGTGCAGAAGACGAAACTGAATTTGCATTACAAGAAGCCCGTATCGTTGAAGCCATTGTTGGCTTAAACGCTGACGTTGTTGGCTTAATGGAAATTGAAAACGACGGCTTTGGCGATGACAGTGCTATTGTCAGCCTAGTGGCTGCGGTAAACGCTGAACTTGCCGATACCGAACAGTACTCATTTATCAGCACAGCTGATAGCACAGAAATTGGTACCGATGCTATTACCGTTGGTTTGTTATACCGCGCTTCTATTGTAACGCCTGAAGGTGATGCACAAGTAGTAGATATGCCAATTCAGCAAATTGATGAAGACAGTGTGGCACAAATGCGCCCTTCTTTAATTCAATCGTTTGCGCACCTTGAAAGCGGTAAAACCTTTGCTGTTGCCGTTAACCACTTTAAATCGAAAGGTTCACAGTGTGGTGAAGATATTGCTGAAGAAGTGAGTGAAACTGATGCTATTCAAGGTAGCTGTAATGCACTACGTGTATCTGCTGCTATTACCCTTGGTGAAGCATTAAGTGATGAGAGCTTACCTGAGCGTATTCTAGTGT
The DNA here is from genome assembly GCF_902506055.1 of Alteromonas sp. 38. NCBI lineage: Bacteria > Pseudomonadati > Pseudomonadota > Gammaproteobacteria > Alteromonadales > Alteromonadaceae > Alteromonas > Alteromonas sp. 38. Next base: position 1,573,887 of record NZ_LR733300.1, on the reverse strand, counting down.
TAGGTGACTTGAACTCATACAGCGCTGAAGATCCTGTTGCTGTTCTTACCGACTACACCGCTGAAACCCAAGGCTACACGGTAATGACCGCAGCAAATACAGGTATGGACGATGGTGCCTCTGTAGAAGTAACCGCTAATTATGGTTACGTAAATCTTGCAGAAGAGTTTGATGCAGAAGGTTACTCTTACTGGTTCTACGGTACAGAGCAAGTAGGTAGCTTAGACCATGTGCTAGCAAGTGAAACCATGCTTGCTGATGCGGTAGATGGTGCACATTGGAGTATTAACTCTCCTGAAGTTTACCAATTCCAGTATGATCAAGCGCTGACCTATTACGCTGATGAAGACGGCTATGCATTTACTGATGTAGGTCCATTCCGTAGCTCAGATCACGACCCGTTCATTGCAACCTTCAACTTAGAAGCAGAATTACCAGATGAAGGTGACGATGTAGTTGAAGTTGATAACGATTCTGGTGGTTCTATGGGCTTCATTTTAGCACTAATGGCGGGTGTGCTAACCTTTCGCCGCCGTTCAGCTAAGTAAATTCATCAAAAATAACCCCCGTAAATAAATGCTGGCGGTTTAAAACTAAAAAAGGGATGGTTTAAAAACCATCCCTTTTTTATATCTGCTTTATATCCGAGTATTATTTAGTTTATGCAGGCATAACTATACGGAGCAAGCCTCACTGTCCAATGTATTCATTTATGCTGTAGGGTGACCAAGAACGCCCAAGGCTTCCTTATCGTGAGGCGCTTCTACCTCAAGCCCTAACTTATCAATATACTGATCGCGCTTGTCTGCTTGTGAAGCTGATAACTTTTCGTTAGTTAACATGCGTGCTGCCAGTGTGACCACTTCCAATTGCTCATCACTTAAGGGTTGGGTACTGTGCAATTGAAGCAATACCTTCATTAAGCTCAATGCAATTTGTTTATCTTTTGGCGAAATGGTGAGTGCTTGGCGCAAATTATTGTAAGCAGGTTGCAACCGGTTCTCTTTATAATGCACCGTAGCCATATTCTTCAGTTCTTTAGTCGTGAATTGTATCTCTGTGCGTTCAATAGACTCTTGTTTTAGATATTCATCGACGACTTGCGAGGAAAAAGTATCACCTTCAATTTGCGTTTTAAGCTTCTCCAGTATGCTGATGCACTGCTCACGCATGCCTAGTTCATGAAAGGCTTTCATTTTGTCTAGGTTATCTTCCATCGATTGCCCAGTGGTGCGAACTGAACTGGCGTTCATGATTTCTTCGGCCGACTTCTTTTGATTTCGAAGACACAACATACGCGCTTTAATTACGTCAATTTGATCGCCAAGTTGGATTTGAACCCCTTTTTGCTGACTGAACTCTTCTAAGTCATTTTGTGCACGCTGTATGTATCTATCACCTTCCCCAGCACCAAGGCTAGTGGCTAAATCGATAGTAGAACGAATTACATTTAAAGAAAGTTCCGGTGAGTCATGAATAGAATTCTTGGCAAACTTCGCCATATTTTGAACCGCAGACAACTGACCTACTTTGTCGTGGTTGAGCCTTGCCAAATCCCACAATCGCTTATTGCGTTCAATATTACGAGGCGCTAACTTACTCGCTTCTTTCATTTGTTCGTAAGCTAACTCAAATTGTTCTTTTTCAATAAAGTACTGTGCCAACAGGTCATAGGTTAAAAAACGGGTATCTCGACGAAGTAATAAATCTTCAACCATTGATTGCGCTTCTTCCAACTCATCCTGTCGTAACAACGAACGGGCTAAACCAATATGTACCCACGCATGATCCATGGTTTGCAGTAATTCACGGTAATAATTTTCAGACGTTTCATAATCACGCAGTTGCAGCAAACACTCGCCAATAAGGCGCCTAATTCTGGGGTGATAGTCTAACAGTGACACGTCTTTTAATTGACGTTCGGCATAGTACATCGCAGTAGAATAGTCGCCAATCTTCATACAATGGAGCATTTTATGAAGCTTATAGCGTATCTGAAGTAAGTAATTTAAACGAGACTCTATACTGCTTGGCGTTAATGGTTTTACCCAGAAATCATCGGGCTGCAACTCAACAATGCAATTGACCAATTCAGGCGAGGTTTCGGCACTCAAAAAGATAACCGTGGTGGTATCATTGATATGATTTAAGTGCTTAAGCTCTTCGAATAAATGAAAGCCGTCTTTATCATGACTAACATTGAATGCAAGCAGCACGAAATCAAAACGCTTTTCTTCACACAAACGAATAGCGTGAAAGGCATTAAATGCACTCACTACATGTTTGATACCAATAGCATGCAACGCAGAGGCTACTACATCGTGCACTAAACCCTGGTTGTCGATGACCAGAACGCGCAAATCCTCTTTAGAGGTGGGGGCAGGAATTTTTTCCAACATTCAACTAATCACTTTTTTCTTGTCCCTAAGACTTACCGTAGTTACCGCATCTGTTAAATGGAGGGTTTAACTATCTACGATATTATAAGTCAATAACCTACTGTTGGGGTGTAACAGTAACCGCATCACTTGGGAATTATACTTTTGACTTATATTCTCGATACTAGCATTAGAAGCAAGGGTTTAGCTATAGGTGAATTACTTTGGTGGATCAATATTTTCATTAATGCTGGTATTCAACCTAAACCACCCCGCAACGGAGTGTCTCTCACGTTTTGCGGTGAGTACCTCGTGCGGGAATAGATCACTAAGAAAAATCGCAATAGTGCCTTTTTCAGGTAACACCCTAACCCCAATGTCATCCTGCTCACTAGTATATAGTACTAACTCACCACCGTCGGTAGTTTGCCAATCTTCATTTAGATAAGTCACCACCGATAACATTCTATTGCTTTGACCTTTGAAAGCATCTAGATGACGTTTGTAAAAATTACCGGGAGCATAACAAGCAAAATGGCTCTCGAATGAAAATAACCCCATGAACAAATGGCGATTAATGTACAGCCTTAAAGCCTCACACCATTCTAGCCACAATTGGCCTTCTGACGAGGTACCGTCTATCCAGCATATTTCGTCGCTTCTGACTTTTTCTAGGTGTTGAAATTGTTCAGCCCGACCAATTCCGGCGCGCCGATATGCTTGCTTAGACAATGTATCTTGACAAGCGACCAGTGCATCTATAACAAATTCAGGTACGCCTAACGGCCTAATACTAAAGCCCTTTTCGAGTAAATCGCTCACGATACTACTGAAATAATCTTCATCAAAAACATAAAGAGGTGAAGGTAAATCTAACGAAAAACGTTCCATGATTGATTCTGGCTTGGCGCAGCAGTGGCGCGCGTAAACGGATGCGGGTTTATACGCCTAAGTGACCGGTGCAGCAAGCGATAAATGCACAGTTTACGAACAATTGTGAAAGACCCAATCCCTCTAGTTGTAAAGCATTGGTTTTAATGGGAATAAAACTTGCTTCAAAAGCTTGGTCAAACAAGAATTAATACCGTTAGCCCCACGGAAATAATTATGCTCAAATATGAAAAACAACCACTGGTGGTAAAGGCATGAGTCAGGATCAAACAGTCATTGAAGAAACCGAACATCATCTAGCGCTACGTAACTTGCGCTTAGACGATTACAACGACGTTAAATCATTAATGGACAACGTGTATGCAAACGTTGGGGGGGCTTGGCCTTATAACAACTTCAAGGCGCAAGTAACCACATTCCCTGAAGGTCAAATTTGTATTGAAGACAAAGGCAAGGTGGTGGCCTTTGCTATCTCTGTCATTGTGGACTACGACCAATTCGGCGACAAACACAGTTACGATGAAATTACTGGCGATGCCTATCTTACTACCCACGATCCAAACGGTGATGTGTTGTATGGCGTTGAAGTCATCGTTTGTCCCGACTATCGAGGGCTAAGACTAGGTCGACGGTTGTACGAAGCGCGCAAAGAGTTATGTAGAAACCTGAACTTGAAGTCAATTATGGCTGGCGGGCGTATTCCTACTTATAAGAATTACGCAAAAGAACTGTCACCCTATGAATACATTGAACAGGTAAAATCTAAAGACATATACGATCCTATCCTTACTTTTCAGCTGTCTAATGGTTTTGAGGTAAAACAGGTTCTCAGTGCCTATTTGCCCGAGGACGAAGCGTCCAAAGGCTATGCAACGTTACTGCAATGGCACAATATCTATTATGAGCCGAATAATCCGTCACTTATTACTGGCCGTAAATCGAGCGCGCGTATCGGTTGTATTCAGTGGCAAATGCGTTACTTCAATAATGTGGAAGAACTCCTTCAACAAGTTGAATATTTCGTAGACGCGTTATCGGATTATTCCTGCGATGTGGCATTGTTTCCTGAGTTTTTCAACGCGCCATTAATGGGGCTAAGTCCGTCTGATACTTCGATAGATGCAATATGGCACTTGGCCACTTATACCGACGAGATTCTTACCTCCATTTCGCATCTTGCTGTGTCTTACAACATCACTATTATTGCTGGCTCCATGCCAGTGGTAGAAGAAGACGAACTGTATAACGTGAGTTATATCTGTAAGCGCGATGGCACTATAGAGAGTCAGTACAAATTACACCTTACCCCACACGAGAAGAAAGATTGGATAATGAAAGGCGGCAATAGCCTTAAAGTATTCGATACCGATTTCGGAAAAATCGGAGTACTGATATGTTACGACGTGGAATTTCCTGAACTTGCGCGGTTACTGTCTGAACAAGAGATGCAAATTCTGTTCGTTCCTTTTTGGACAGATACTAAGAACGGCTATTTACGCGTTAGACGTTGTGCACAAGCCCGCGCGATTGAAAACGAATGTTATGTGGCCATAGCTGGCAGCGTGGGTAACTTACCCAAAGTAGACAACGTTGATATTCAATACGGTCAAACTGCGGTATTTTCACCTAGCGATTTTGCATTCCCCCATGATGCTATTGTGTCTGAAACTACCCCAAACACTGAAATGACGCTAATCGTGGACCTAGATTTAGATAAACTCACTAAGCTTCAAAATGAGGGCTCCGTGAGGAATTATCTAGATCGCCGCCGCGATTTGTATCGTGTAGAATGGTTTGATAATGATACGTAATCGCCATTGGTATTTATAATTAATTCAATATAATATCGATGTTATTGTGCGCGATTAATTATATTTTCGGTTGCTGCGCCTACAACGAGGTAGGTTGCAGTTAACCCAATGCTTAAACGAGATAAAATAGAGAACTTATGGCAAATAATTCGAACAACGATGATTTTCCAACTATTCGCTTAGATGATGAAGATCGTCGCGATTATCAAAAAAAGCGTCAGCCTTCGCCAACCAAGGCATCTTCGAATTCCTCATCGCCATCCAGCCCCTCCCCCAAAGCCCCTGAGAATAGCAGTGGCGGCGGTAATGGCCTCTGGGTATTCCTAATCGCACTTATTGCCCTTGGTGCCTGTGGCGGATGTTACTACCTGTACACATTGGTAGAACAGCAAAAAATGGTGGCTTCTCTCGCTGAAAAGCGCATTTTTGAATTAGAGAAAAAGCTTTCTGCCACGGGTGAAGAAATGGGCGAATCCACCGTGGCTTTGCAAGTTAAAGTTAATGAGTTAGCCAGTAAAACCAATGATTTGTGGGAGCAGATGGACAAACTTTGGGCTTCAGCCTGGCGCCGAAATCAAAAAGAAATTGCTGACCTAGGTGATAGAGTTGGTAACGTTCAAACTGCGCTTCAGGGCAATATTAAGAAGGTTGCCGATGATGTGACTAGCCAGCAGGGCCAAGTTGGCTCGGTGAAAAATCAACTGGCTTCATTGGCTGACGAAATTCTTGCCTTTAACGTTCAATTAGAACAAGTCTCTGGTGATAAACGCAGCAGTGAACAACAAGTTCGGAATTTGTCAGACAAATTATCAGTCTTAGAGCAGCGTAACAGCTCTCTTTCTGGGCGCATTACTAGCCTTGAAAATGAACTAAGAGAGATAGCCACCAAAGTAGTTTCTCGAAGCACAACGAGCGCTACAAACTCGGCGCCCTCTTCAACTGCGAGCGTATCGGAAGGCTAATCTTAATTTTAAACGTGTATAAATCGTTAAAGGAGCTAAATGGCTCCTTTTTTTTTCGCTGAATTTATTGACCATAAGTAGCATATAATCTGCCTCTCTTCGATGCTATAAACATTATATCCGTGGGTAGCCTTGTGTATTGCTATTTTCAGGCTATTTTTTTGCTCGAGTAAGAACAGGCTGCAACTATGATTCACCAATCCAACGCTAGTCATATAATCGACAACAATAACGTAAAAATTATTGGTTCAGGGACAAAGACGCTTATGCTTGCACATGGGTTTGGCTGTGACCAAAACATGTGGAAATACCTTACCCCCTATCTTGAGCAAAAGTACAAAATTGTGCTTTTTGACTATGTAGGTTGCGGAAAATCTAATGTCAGTGCTTTTGATAAAACACGGTATGAAGCGTTAGAAGGATATGCACAAGATGTCGTCGATATTTGTGAAGCACTTGAGTTAACTGAAGTGACATTTATAGGCCACTCGGTAAGCGGTATTATTGGTTATCTTGCTTCAATTTCTGCCCCGCAGTATTTTTCAAGCTTCGTATTAGTATGCCCCTCTCCATGTTTCTTGAATCTACCACCGGATTATTTCGGCGGTTTCGAAGAAGCAGACTTGGCAGAGCTTATTAACTTAATGGACAAAAATTATATTGGGTGGGCGAGTTACCTTGCGCCATTGGTGATGGGGGGAGAGAACGATCCCGGTTTAGTGAAAGAGCTTGAAAGCAGCTTTTGTTCCACCGACCCCAAATATGCAAAACCTTTTGCTAAAGCTACTTTCTTTTCTGATTATAGAAATATTCTTCCAACCATTGCTTTCCCTTCACTCATTTTACAAAGTAGCAGCGACTCATTAGCGTCAGTAGAAGTCGGGAAATATATGCATGAAAATACGCCCTTATCATCGCTTGAAGTTATCGATGCTCACGGTCATTGTTTGCATATGACAAACCCCGCAACTATTGCAGAAAAAATAGAGTCTTTAGTACCTTGAAGGACGATAAGCTCGACCTTTTTCCTAGTTTACTTTTAGTCTCTGATTTAGACTCCGGGAATATTAATTTTTGCAACAAAGATGCTTTGGACCTGCTTGGTTATTCTCGCGAAGGCGTTACGGATAGTAACGTTTCCAACATTATTTCGCGGGCGAGTTTAATTTTTTTTGAAAGCTATGTGAGACCTTCTTTGCTCGATTCGGGTAGGTTTTCGGAACTTCAATTAACTGTCATTACTGCGCAGCATGAACGAATACCAATATTGGCTAATGTTATACTGCATGGTGAGCAACTCTATTGGTCTATGCACACAGCGAAGAGTCGCGACAAGCTCTATCAAGAGCTAATAGAAGTGAGAGACAGCTTGGAATTAAAAACCGACGAGCTCACATTACTCTCCCGTCTCGATCCGCTTACTAATTTACTCAATCGTCGTGCTGCCTCTGCTGATATTCGTAAGCTACTCGATCAGGTAAACCGAAAGTTTGTTCCTGTGTCTTTTTTACTTATTGATATTGATTTTTTTAAAAATATTAATGACAAACACGGACACGATATAGGAGATGAGGTTATTGGTGTACTTTCACATACGTTGAAAACGGCCACACGAAAAACCGATGTTGTTGCCCGTTGGGGCGGCGAAGAGTTTCTGATAGTGCTATATAACTCAACCCAGGATAATGCCCGACTCTATTGTAAGTATTTGCATGAAAGGATTGCAGAATTACGTTACTCGCGAGCAGATAACATTACGGTGAGTATTGGCGTGACGCAAATACCCATGCCGCAACATAACACTGTTTTACAAGTAGAAACATTAATTAAAGAAGCCGATGATGCGCTTTACCGTGCTAAAGGCGAAGGCAGAAATCGTACTATATTCCACACAGACAGACACGCCAAAATCTAGGTAAAAACCCTCGCTAGGCCTTTGTAAACGTAGGCATTAACACTAGGTTATCTGATACCCATCAGTCATTGTAAGATGCGCTTTCAGCATTCTCTATACGTGCTTTTGTTGAGGGGTGAGATTGAAACCAACTATTTTCAGAGCCCTGCTGCTCACTGTCGTTCGATAATTTACGCATTACGTCTGCAAAGTCAGCGGGATCGCGTTGCATTAATTTTAATTGTGAAATAGCAAAGTTGTCAGCCTGCCATTCATGCTTTTGTGAGTACTGGTTTTGCACAACACTAGAGCCTATTCCCATAAAAGACTCAATTGCTCCGCTTAAATCACCGAAAAAGTAACTTATCGCTAGAGTTGCAAATAAAGACTCGGCTATCAATTGCATGGAATGGTTTTGTGCCACATGGCCAATTTCGTGTAACAAAATAGCATCAAGTAATGCTTGGTCGCCATCTACCAGTGTTACCAAGTCATCGGTAAACACTATGGTGCCGTCAGGTAACGCAAAGGCATTGGGTCCAATCAAATCGGAATATCTAAAGTGAACCCGAATATTACTTTCGATACCGAGTCCGCTAACTTGCTTTACAACAGTGTCAAAGCCCATCATTAACTGCTCACGTTGCAAATCAGGTAGCGTGCTAGGCTCCAACATTGAATAATCTAATGCGCTCAACGTATGCTGTGAAGCTACGGATTTAATAGAGTATGGTATCTGGTTAGCAAATTTAACGGCCGCCCATGGCATGCCTTGTACGAAAATAACATAGAGTAAAAGTGGTACTAATAAAACACTCGCAATTAGCCAAGGCTTTTTAGTTTCCATTTGAGAGATACGACTACCTGCCCCACCATCTAACCACTGATCTAACAGGGGCGATGGAGAGCAAACCAGTAAGCGGTCGTTAGGTAGAGTAATTTCTCGAGGCAAATTACCCAGCTTCGACTTCGCATTGACTTCAAATTGCTGAAACCTTAGCGACTCAGTGCTTTCACTTCTGCCAACGCCGGCACTTTCACCACTGTCAGCAATATCGCTCGCGTCTATTTCTAGACGGCTTGTTGTCACACATTGCTCATCCTTAACACGCTTGTCACCATTTAATAAACGAATGATCAATGTATTTTTTTCAATATTCGCGATAACTGATGTTACCGCTGAATCTTTTGATTGATATAACTGCCCGGGTATCACTAGGCTAGCCTAATGCGACATCAACATCGAACAACGTAGCCGCTTCTTCAGCTGTCGCGCCCACAGAACCGGTGTTAACGGACGTAACGCTATCAATACCTGATAACACAGTGACCTCAGTGGCATTAGCAAAGAAATGAGCACTGCGAATTTTCGCCCAGGGAATAGCAAAGCCTAAGGAAAGAACGATAGCGATAACGTTGGTTGTTCTAAGCCATACCAACGGCAATACACCCACATTGGACTTGAATTGCGCCACGTTTGGTATTTCACTACTTTCATAAATATGATTGCGGATAAGCGCGGTATAAAAGCTAGATGAAATAGCATAGGCAATAAGATACATGGCGAACAAAGTGAACATCACCAAAGGAGCACCGTTTTCTAGTGTTTGAATAAGACTAGTAAAGCCAAATCCCATTATACTTGCACCTACCAAAAACACAGCCACCACAATGCCCACAGCGCCGAGTGAGGCAACGTAATAAGATCCCGTGCTCAATTTGGTGGTAAAACTACTGTCACCGAAGGCTGATTCGTCAACGAGGTATTCGTCTATCTTCTTAAGCGCCCACGGCAACATCAAGTACATGGTAAATAAGCTAACGAATGGCAACACCACGAAAACTACAAACGCGTCACCAAAGCCGCCATTGAATTTAAATCGAACATTTCGATACCCTGTCATACGCATACTGAAACGTTGACCTAGTACTATCATAAAGGGCGTGAATAGCATTAAGGCCAACACCATAAACGCACCCGCAATAGGGCTTATTGCGCTTAAAATAAAGTAACTAGCAAATAAACACACCGCAATAATACGGCCTTTTAAAATTTGTAAAGGATTCGCTAGATAAGAAAACCGATGACCATCAATCTCGGTATTTCCATAAAAGTATCGGTTGGTTCTTACTTTTGCCCACGCAGAATAAATACCTAATGTCACAATAGTGAGCAATAAATTCACAATCCAAATAGAAAAGAATTCTGACGCTTTACCATGAAAGGAAACCTTACCCTTTCTTAAAACACTTGCGGTCGATACTGTGGAAGAAGCTCCTGTAGATGGAGCTTCTGTAGATGAATTCTCTGGTAATTCTAACTGCGCGATTCGCTCTTCCAACTCTTGCGCCCGTTCAGGGTGCTCAATATCGTCAATAGCGGCGCGAGCTTGCTTCAATTCTTCCAGTGAATACGTTGAGTAATCAATATTTGATGACATACATCCCTCTTATTATCAGTAATTTCCATATGCTTAAAGCATTACCAATACTAAACATACGCAACATTTACTATGGGGGCAACGTTTTACAGACATAAAAAAAGCACCCTAGGGTGCTTTTTTCATTAAAAACTTAAGCTTATCGACGTAGGCCAAGACGCTTAATTAGGTCAAGATAACGCTCAGCGTTCTTGCCTTTAAGGTAGTCTAGAAGCTTACGACGCTGGCTAACCATACGTAGAAGACCGCGACGTGAGTGGTGGTCTTTCTTATGATCAGCAAAATGGCCTTGAAGCTTGTTGATGTTGTGAGTTAACAACGCAACTTGAACTTCAGGTGAACCAGTATCACCTTCTTTTACGCCATAATCAGCAATGATTGTTGCAGTTTCGTCTTTAGTTAGTGACATAACATTCTCCTAAATTATGTCCGGCCGATCACTAATTCAGCCAGACGGAATGAAGCGCGTATTATAATGACAGCGCGCGAGTTAGCAAGGGAAAGTGTAAACTTTATTGGTTGTACACAACCCGTCTTTTCGGATTGACAAAAATATCGCCATTAGACCCAACTTGGTCTTTTGGATCTTGTACGCCTTCACCTACGCCTAAAAACAAACCTTGTTCGTCTTCACCGAAGTAAACCCGGTAAGGCTGACCGACGACTAACGCTTCGTTGCACGTGCCTTTAATACTTTGACCGTTGTCGAAACGATGTTTTTCAGCATCGTTAATACAAACCAGAGGCAGTCTACTTACTGCGGTATCCATGGGGATCATAAATGCATCTAGTGCTGCAAAGTCACCCTCATCTAGTGCTTCTTGAGTCGCAATTAGCGTATCAAGAGACACCATTTTATCGGTTGGATAATCGGCTACTTCAGTGCGATGCAAACGTGTTACATAAGCGCCGCACTCAAGAATTTGACCAATATCGTCTACTAACGAACGAATGTAGGTTCCTTTACTGCATTTAACGCGCATATCTACTTCTGGTAGCGCAATACGAGTAACTTCAAGCTCGAATATTTCAATATCTCTCGCTTCACGCTCAACCGTTATTCCCTGACGAGCATAATGATAAAGAGGCTTGCCTTGGTGTTTTAGCGCCGAAAACATAGAAGGCACTTGTTTGCTTTTGCCTAAAAATTGCAAACATGTGTTTCGAACCGTCGCTTCATCTACCGTCACCGGCTTTTCTTCAACGACTTCACCGTCTGCATCAGAAGTGCTGGTGCGAATACCTAGCGTTGCGGTCACTTCATAGGTTTTCTCCGCATCTAATAAGAATTGCGAAAACTTAGTAGCTTCGCCTAAACATAAAGGCAGCATACCGCTGGCTAAAGGGTCTAGCGCGCCTGTATGCCCCCCTTTTGAAGCTTTGAACAACCAACGTACCTTTTGAAGAAGTTGGTTTGAAGAACCGCCTAATGGCTTATCTAGCAATACTATGCCGTTAATATCACGGCCTTTACGACGCCTTGCCATTTATTCCTTCTCTTCTGACTCGTCGGTATCTCGCTTCGCGTCATCTGCCGCAACGGTTTGCGATACCAAGTTAGAAATGCGCATACCTTCAATAATTGATTTATCTTCAAAGAAATGAAGATGTGGCACAGAGCGCATGCGTAAACGCTTAGCCAAAATACTACGAATAAACGGCTGAAACTCGGCCAGCTGTTTTATTTGTCTTTTGCCTTCTTCTTCTGTGCTGTTATAGATAGTCACATATATTTTAGCGTGGGCTAAATCTCGTGTTACATCTACATCAGACACAGTAATAAGCGGCATATCGCCAACGCGGTGTTTGTATTCATTTTGCAGAATGCTAGCTACTTCTTTATGAACTTGCTGCGACACTCTGTCGGTACGTGAAAATTCACGAGCCATAACTTTCTCCTGTCTTTAAATCAGCGATAGTCGCCAGTCACTCAGGCTTTTATAAGCTAATCCGCTTTTAGGCATAGCCTTTTAAAGCTTAGCCTATAAACAACCTAGTCTCATTTTGAAAAGTGACAGACAAAAACGGGGGCTTGTGCCCCCGCTTTATTTATACTGATTTAGTTAGGCAATTAGATTTCGCGTTTAACTTCAACGATTTCGAAGACTTCGATTTGGTCTCCAACTTTTACGTCGTTGTAGTTCTTAACGCCGATACCACATTCCATACCGTTACGTACATCTTGTACGTCATCTTTGAAGCGACGTAGAGATTCTAGTTCACCTTCATAGATTACTACGTTTTCACGAAGTACACGGATTGGATTGCTACGCTTAACCACACCTTCTGTAACCATACAACCAGCGATAGCACCAAGCTTAGGCGATTTAAATACATCACGCACTTCAGCCAGACCAATAATTTCTTGTCTGAACTCTGGCGCAAGCATACCGCTCATTGCTGCTTTCACTTCGTCGATTAGGCTATAGATAACGCTGTAGTAGCGTAAATCAATTTCTTCAGCTTCTAGTACGCGACGTGCAGTTGCATCGGCACGAACGTTAAAGCCAAGTACGATAGCGCCAGAAGCTGCTGCCAATGTCGCATCAGTTTCAGTGATCCCACCTACGCCGCTACCAACAATATTAACTTTAACTTCTGCCGTTGATAGTTTAATCAACGATTCAGCAATCGCTTCAACAGAACCTTGTACGTCAGCTTTAAGTACGATGTTAAGTTCGCTAACGTCACCTGCTTCCATGTTCGCAAACATGTTTTCAAGCTTGGCTTTTTGCTGACGAGCTAGTTTAAGCTCACGCTTCTTCTGATGACGTTTAGCCGCTACTTCACGGGCTTTACGCTCATCTTTCACTACCGCTGCATCTTCACCAGCTACTGGAACACCAGATAAACCTAGTACTTCAACAGGGGTAGACGGGCCAGCTAGCTTAAGCTCTTGACCATGCTCATCGCGCATTGCACGAACACGTCCGTACTCTTCACCACACAGTAGGATATCACCGGCTTTCAGCTCACCTTCTTGGATAAGTACTGAAGCCACTGGACCACGACCTTTATCAAGACGTGATTCAATAACGATACCGCGACCAGGACCTTTAGCTACCGCTTGTAGGTCAAGTAATTCAGCTTGAAGGTTAATGGCTTCTAAAAGACCATCAACACCCATACCGGTTTTAGCAGAAACGTTACAAAACTGGTGTTCACCGCCCCACTCTTCTGAAATAACTTCCAGTTGAGAAAGCTCAGTTTTAACACGATCTGGATCGGCTGATTCTTTATCCATCTTGTTCACGGCAATAATTAACGGAACACCCGCTGCTCGAGCATGTTGAACCGCTTCTTTCGTTTGTGGCATTACGCCATCATCTGCCGCAACAACCAAGATAACGATATCGGTAGCCGTTGCTCCACGAGCACGCATTGCAGTAAACGCGGCGTGTCCAGGCGTATCTAAGAAGGTAATTTCGCCATTATCAGTTTGTACTTTGTAAGCACCGATATGCTGGGTAATACCACCGGCTTCACCGTCAGCCACTTTCGCGCGACGAATGTAATCAAGTAGTGATGTTTTACCGTGGTCAACGTGACCCATGATCGTGACTACAGGTGCACGTGAAGTTTTATCACCGCCTGTGCCATCATCAGCTAACAATTCTTCTTCAAGCGCGTTGTCGTTAACCAGTTCGAATTTATGACCCATTTCTTCGACAACAAGTACTGCTGTGTCTTGGTCAAGAACTTGGTTAATTGTCGCCATCTCACCCATTTTCATCATGGTTTTGATAACTTCGTTCGACTTAATCGCTAACTTGCTAGCAAGTTCGCCAACAGTGATAGTTTCACCAAGCTTAACGATACGCTCTACAGGTTGAGCTGGCTTATTGAAGCCTTGCTTCAAGTGCTCACCTGCATTTCGCTTAGACTTTCTGCGACGGCGTGAAGAACGCTCAACTTGCGCGTCTTGCTCGTCTTCTGCTTCTTGAGCATAGCGATTTGAATGTAAATGCACTTCTTCAGCTTCCGCTTTCTTACGAGCTTCAGCTTCTTCTTTCCAACGACGCTCGTTTTCTTCTGCTAATTTACGCGCTTCATCAGCGGCTTTCTTAGCATCTTCTTCAAGCTTCTTCTGTGCTTCTTCTTCCTGAGCCTTACGAAGACGTTCTTCTTCAAGACGAGCAGCTTCTTGAGCAGCTTTTTCTTCAGCAGACATTTCAGGCTCATCTTTCTTACGTGCTTCAGCCTCTTTCTTCGCTTGTTCAGCACGACGAGCACGTTCTTCTTCAGCAGCCTTTCTTGACTCTTCCGCTTTACGTGCTTTTTCTTCAGCAGCTTGTTTTGCTTCAGCAGCAGCTTTTTCTTCTGCTTCACGTTTCAAACGTGCTTCTTCGGCTAACTTCGCTTCTTCTTCCGCTATGCGTTGTTGCTCTTCAGCATCAGTACGCTTAACGTAAGTACGCTTTTTACGTACTTCTACTTTAACTTCTTTCGACTTGCCTACGCTAATAGTACTGGTTGTCTTGCGTTTAAGTGTCATGCGCTGTGGTTCGGACGCGCTGCCGTGTTGCTTGCTTAAATGATCCAACAGTTTCTTTTTCTCTTCTTCATTAACCTGAGCGCCGGCATTCTTTGTAATACCCGCGTCTTTAAACTGGCCAACCAATCGGTCAACGGTCGTACCAATGTCGCTGGCGAGCTTTTCAATAGATACATCTGCCATTACGTATTATTCCCCCTGTTGACCTTTACTCTTCATTGAACCAAACGATATTACGTGCTGCCATAATTAGCGCACCCGCAGTAGCTTCGTCTAGTTCATCAATATCACTAATTTCATCTGTGCCTTGCTCGGCCAGTTCTTCAAGGTCGGTAATGCCGCGGCTGGCCAACACATAGGCCACGTGCTTACTCATTCCTTCAAGGCCTAGTAAGGCTTCGGTAGGCTCTGCGCCTTCAAGCGATTCTTCGTTTGCTAATGCACGGGTCGTAAGGAATGCACGTGCACGATTACGCAATTCTTCAACGGTATCTTCATCAAGTCCGTCAATGGCAAGAAGCTCGCTTGCTGGCACGTATGCCACTTCTTCCAATGTAGTGAAACCTTCATCAACCAACATAGCAGCAAACTCTTCGTCTACATCTAAGCCAGCGGTAAAGATGTTCAACACCTTCGCGTTTTCTTCTTCATGTTTCTTGTTCAGATCTTCTACTGTCATCACGTTCAGTTCCCAACCAGTTAACTGGCTAGCAAGGCGAACGTTTTGACCGCTACGACCGATTGCCTGAGCAAGGTTGTCAGCTTCTACCGCTACATCCATCATGTGGCTGTCTTCGTCCACAACAATAGAGGCAACTTCTGCAGGGGCCATGGCGTTAATAACAAATTGTGCTGAGTTTTCATCCCACAATACGATATCAACACGCTCACCACCCAGTTCGCCCGATACTGCTTGTACACGTGAACCACGCATACCCACACATGCACCAACTGGATCTAAGCGTTTGTCGTTAGTTTTAACGGCAATTTTTGCACGGGAACCCGGATCACGGGCCGCCGCTTTAATTTCTAGTGTTTCTTCAGCAATTTCTGGTACTTCAAGTCTGAATAGCTCCACAAGCATGTCAGGATGAGTACGGCTGATAAACAATTGAGCGCCACGTGCTTCAGGGCGGATTACATAAAGTAAACCACGAACACGGTCGCCTGGTCTGAATGTTTCGCGAGGAAGCATATCGTCACGGTAGATAACACCTTCAGCGTTATTCCCTAAATCGATGATAATGTTGTCGCGGTTTACTTTCTTAACCGTACCGGTGACCAACTCGCCGACTTTATCTTCGTATTCCGCAATCATCTGCGCGCGTTCAGCTTCACGTACTTTCTGTACGATAACTTGTTTCGCGGTCTGCGTAGTTATGCGGTCAAATTTGATAGATTCAATCTGATCTTCAACATAATCGCCTAATTGAAGCTCAGGCTCTTCTACTTGCGCAGCAGAAAGGGTAATTTCTGCGAATGGGTTTTCTTGTTCCTGGTCATCAGGAATAATTAACCAACGACGGAATGTGTCGAAGTCGCCAGAGGTTCTGTCGATACTTACTCGAACTTCGATATCGCCTTCGTTTTTCTTTTTGGTGGCACTGGCAATTGCAAATTCCAGCGCTTCAAAAATCTTCTCTCTAGGCACTTGTTTTTCATTTGAAACGGCTTCCGCCACTAACAAAATTTCTTTATTCATTTTAGCCTCACTCAAGCTTTCGTCGATGAAAGCATTGCTGTTCCGTTATTCGAATGTGGGAACAACGTTACCTTTTTCGATATTCGCCACAGCTAACTGGAACTGCTGGCCATCCACTTCAATACTGACTACGCCATTGTCGCATGCCAATACCTTGCCTTTAAAATTACGTCTGTCGTCCATCGGCATTGATAAACGAACCTGAACAACTTCACCTACAGAATCAACATAATGCTTTTCTTTGAAAAGCGGTCTATCCATACCCGGTGAAGATACTTCAAGGTTGTATTCTGTGCTAATTGGATCTTCAACATCCAAAATTGCACTCACTTGATGACTTACATCTGCACAATTATCTACGGAGATACCGTTTTCATGATCAATAAAAACGCGAAGAATTGAATGTTTCCCCGCTCGTACAAATTCGATCCCAACCAATTCAAACCCTAAAGCTTCTACACCAGGGTTGAGCATTTCGGTTAGTTTCTCTTCAAGTTTTGCCAATGCAAACCTCCAAAAACGAAAAAAGGGCCTTAAGCCCACCTGTCATCACCTAGCTCAGCTAGGCTGACTCCAGGGTCTAATACAACAAAAAGCCCCGGACTAGCGGGGCTTTTATTAAAATTCTGAACCCATATCTGTCACAAAGACAAATGCAAACACATGGGTAAAAAACACCGGTAGGTGATAGTTTGCTAATAATGGAAGCGTTACTTTCCTTAACACTGAGGGAGCCCGCTACCATCACTTAATGAGTGTATTATACTGATTGGTGCCACATTAAGCAACAGCACTCGAGTATTAGTTGTTAGACCATGTTTGACAATACAATATGATTAGTCCTCGTCTTTCCACTTTTCTTTTATTTCTAGTATCTGAGGCAATTTTAACATCAGCAAATCAATGAGTGCCGGATCAAAATGCTTACCCTTCTGGCTCTCCATAAACGCGAGTGTTTTTTCTACGCTCCACGGCTCTTTGTAAGGCCGTTTACTGGTAAGCGCATCGAACACATCAGCCACGGCACATATCCTTCCCTCTATAGGAATATCTTCACCTGCTAGCCCGTTGGGATATCCACTACCATCCCATTTTTCGTGGTGGGTAAGTGACACTGACTTAGCTATCACTAATAACGCGGAATCGCACTCCCCTAAAATTTCGGCACCAATTTCAGGGTGTGTCTTCATGATTGCAAACTCTTCGTCTGTCAATTTACCTGGCTTCAACATGATGCTATCAGAAATACCGATTTTACCAATATCGTGCATTGGCGCAGCGTGCAGCAATATTTCAGCTTGTTCATCACTAAACCCGTATGCTAACGCCAACTCTTTCGAATAATGGCTCATGCGCAATACGTGCATACCGGTTTCGTTGTCTTTATATTCAGCCGCGCGGCCTAAGCGCTGTACCACTTGCAATCGAGTGCGCATTAATTCGTCAGACTGCACTAACGATAAATGGGTTTTCACTCTGGCTTTTACTACCGGTGGTGAAATGGGTTTAGTAATATAGTCTACTGCGCCTACTTCAAAACCTTCCGCTTCATCGTGCTCATCATTTAACGCGGTTACAAATATAACGGGAATATGACGTGTGTCATCTCGGCCTTTTAATATTCTACATACCTCGAACCCTGTTAGCCCTGGCATCATGATATCTAACAGAATAAGTTGGGGTTGTCGTTGCGACGTTATTCTAATCGCCTCTTCACCGTTTTTGGCAAAAATCAGTTGGTAATCTGCGGCTAACAGTTGCTTTAAGACTCTTAAATTTACGGGCTCGTCATCGACGACCAGCAAGGTAGGTTTTTCAATAGTTTTAAGCATTATTGCGTTTTAGTCTCTCTGGCCAAAGTATCAATTAGCTCGACGAGCTGCACTGTGGCACGTTCGAACTCAAAATCATCAATATCCATGATAATGGAGGCTATGGTGTCTTTGTATTCGCCACCAGCAAGCGTCTTAACTTCTTGTAATTCATCTTCATCAAGCATGTTTTGCTCAACACTTTGCTTTAATTTAACGAGGTGCGCTAACAACACAGCGTAGTCGACGTCTTGCTTAACTTGCACCGTTTGAGTCTCAGTAGTGCCTTGTAGCCATGTTATCACTTCGTTGAATGATTTTTTAAGCAATTGTACTGTGGAAATGTCTAATTCACCAGCCTGTGCATTTTTCTCAATATCACGGCATACCGACATCAAAGGGTCCAAACACAAGTTTCCGGCAACCCCTTTAATGCTGTGGGCCAATGATGCTGTTTTTGATGCATCGTCATCGAGAATAGCAGTTGTTATTTGCGCAATTTTAGCTTCATTTTCGCGGGTAAATCTCGCCACTTCACTACGATGAGTTTGCGCATCGCCCCAAAGCATAATGGCTCGATTTAGGTTAACGACTTTGCTTGATTTTGGTTTCTCCGACTTGTCATCATTAACAATTAATGTGGCTGATTCATCAATTTCTTTGCCCAGTACGCGTGCCATTTCTCGGGTAAGCACGGGGTAATCGATAGGCTTATTAGCAAATCCGTCCATTCCCGCATCGGTGGCGGCATGTCTATCCTGCACTAATACACTGGCTGTTAACGCAATAATTGGCATTGGAGGTAGGCTATGCTCAGCTTCGTATTTTCGTCTTTGCATCGATGCTTCCAAGCCATCTAATACAGGCATCTGTAAATCCATTAGCACCAGTTCGATACCGGGTATATTCATTTTCAACAGCGCTTCTTGACCATCTCTTGCTACCTCAACGGTATGACCAGAGCGAGTTAATAACAAAGACAACAAATCTATATTTTGCGCAATATCATCTACGATAAGAATATGCATTGGTGGCAATTGGGCGGGCTTGCCCTCTTCCACTACCCTAGGGGCAATTGCAGGTACTAACGGCAAGCGGAAGGTAAAGGTGCTACCTACACCGAGTTCGCTTTGCGCACATATGTTTCCGCCCATCAACTCAACAAGTTGTTTAGATATGGTAGTGCCTAACCCAGTTCCGCCATATTTTCTGCTCATTGAGGCGTCAGCTTGAGCGAAAGCGTCGAATACACGAGTTACCTGCTCACTATTCATGCCAATGCCCGAGTCTTTTACTTTAAAGTAAACAAATGAGCTATCGCTGGATACGTCTAAAACCACACTTCCATCACCAGTAAATTTAACTGCATTACCAATTAAGTTATTTAGCACCTGCCTGATACGCTCAGGAACACCATGGTAGGCCTCGCGAACTTCACTTCCCACCTGTACTTCTAAGGAGATTGTTTTGCGTTTGGCTTCTAGCCAAAATGTCGACACCACCGTATCGACTTCTTCGCGAATGATGAAGTCGCGATACTCTAAATCGAGTTTGCCTTTGTCTAACTTTGCGCTATCTAGAATATCGTTTAATAGATGTAGCAGTGAACGTGCAGAGCGATTTACCGTGGTAAGATGGCTATGCTGTTCTGGCGGCATTTTTTCAGCAAGCATTAAATCGCTGAACCCGATAATGGCATTCATTGGGGTTCTTATTTCATGGCTCATATTAGCAAGAAAGTTCGTGCGAGCTGCCGCAGCCTGCTCTGCTTTTTCTTTTGCCGCTTTAAGTTCCTCTTCCATTTCCCTTCGGGCGGTAATATCAGAAATAAAGCCATCTAAGTAAATGGTGTTGCCTTTCTCATCAAGCACATGAACACCGTGTTCGGTCACCCATCTAATATCACCCGCTTTATTAAAGATGCGGTACTCGATACTAAAGTCTTTTTGACCAGCTACTTCCTCTTCTATTCGCTCCATATCATCAGGGTGACAAAGGGAACCAAACGTTATTTTAGGGTTGGGTAGAATAAAGTCATCAGCGGTATATCCCGTTATTTCACACACTGCGTCGCTGATAAATACCATGGGCCAATCAGGCTCATTCAAGCACCGGTATGCGATACCTGGAATATTAGAAATGAAACTTCTGAATTTAGCTTCACTCTCACGCAACGCATCTTCCATTGCTTTGCGTTTTCTTAAATCGGAAAAAAAACCAACGAACAAGGCGTTACCATCTAGTTTGGTATAACCAATCCCAACACGAACAGGAACGATCTCTCCACTTTTACCGACGATGGCCACCTCTCGGCTAGTACCAATTATTTGTTCAGTCGGCACTGATTTTTGTTCGAAAAAATCTCTGTCGTATATTGATTTTTTATCGGCTGGGGCCAGTATTGCCCCGTGTTGTCCAATGAGCTCTTCCGGCGTATAGCCTGTCACCGCGGTGACTGCAGGGTTAGCCGTTTTGATGATGCCTTTACTGTCTACCGTAATAATGCCATCTACGGCAATATCTGTAATAGCTCGCTGAATTTTTTCGCTTTCGATAGCACGGAAACTCACATCTTTGTACTTGAACAACAGGGTAATACCCAGCACCAGCGCAATAAGTGTAACCGTTACCATGGCGATGGTAAGTGCCAAGTAAATTGATATTTCAGAGGGTTGGGAAGAAAACTCCATACCTGGCGGCATGACAAACCTAGCGGCTGACATTCCAGTGTAATGCATGCCAGCTATAGCAAGCCCCATGACAACGCTCGAAATAAACGCATCCCTTCCCAAGCTCGACTTTTTTGTCCCTACAGCGGTTAGACCGAATTTGATCCAAAGTGCCAGCATGGCCAGGCATACCGCAACAACAATAGACAATAAAAATAATGAAGGGTTATAACGAAGCAAAGGCGACATTTCCATGGCCGCCATGCCACTGTAATGCATTGTGCCGATACCTGAGCCAACTAAAACGCCACCAATTAATATTTCAGTGAACGAAATAGTTGACCTTGTCATAAGATAGAGCGCGACCCAGGCCGCCGCTATACCCGGTAAGGCAGACGCTAAGGTTATCCCTACGTTGTAGGAAACGGCGGTACATAGTTCAAAGGCGAGCATACCTAAAAAGTGCATGGCCCAAATTCCGCCGCCCAAAGCAAAACTGCCTGCACTAAGTAATGCATATTTTCTGAATTTATTGGTGGAAGTCGCCGCCTGAGTAGCAACGTTAAATGCCATAAACGACGCAAAGATGGCAATCATTAATGACAGTGCTACTAAGCCAAAGTCATATTGTCCGTCGAGCAAAGTGACTTCTTGCTCTATCATGAAAAATTGTTGAATCATACTACCCATCAGCGCATTTAAAAGCATAAGTGATTTAGGAACTTACAAATATACATGCAGTATATTTTTCCCTTTTTTACTGTTTAATACTTTTACCATCTTATGCACGCTAATTAAATAAGCATTACCAATTAAATTAACCAATAGGTGTTGGAAGGCATTACCATTTGCATGATTTTAACGACCAGGTATACGAGGTATAAGAAAGCGCCAATATGACATTTGCGCAATCACACTAACATGTCGAATTAAGTGTTATTGGTAAAGAGGCTAATATCGAGAATATAAAGAATGGTTAAAAATAGATTTACAGATACAAAAAACCCCGGCATAAGCCAGGGTTATAATGTGGTTGCGGGAGCAGGATTTGAACCTACGACCTTCGGGTTATGAGCCCGACGAGCTACCAGACTGCTCCATCCCGCGTCTGTTCTTTTGAACTACTGCTTGTCTCTATACTTAGACAACTCAGTATTTAAATCGTTTAATTTTCTGTGGTTGCGGGAGCAGGATTTGAACCTACGACCTTCGGGTTATGAGCCCGACGAGCTACCAGACTGCTCCATCCCGCGCCAGAAAATAACGTTGTTGGCTTGAGGTGTTTGATGTCTCCCTTCAACGTGGGGCGTATTATACATACGCACTTTTGTAACACAAGGACTTATTACTTAATTATTTCACTTTTCTGACTGAACGCTTTATTATTAATCGTTATGCTTAATCGCCAAGCAATTCAAGGTTGAAAATTAAACGTTTAGGGTTTAAAGCTTTCCATTTTTGTTGCCAGTTTAAAATCTAATTCGCTTAAACCACCCACATCATGAGTCGTTAATTTCACTTCAACCCGGTTATAAACATTAAACCATTCCGGATGATGTTTTAATTTCTCTGCCCAAATAGCAATTTGTGACATCCAACCAAATGCACGAATGAAACTTTTAAAGGTAAATGTCTTCTCAATAGCATTGTCGTTCAATGCCCACCGTTCATTTTCCTCTAGACCTTCATTTAAGGTTTCGAGGTTTACTTGAATTTCTTCACGGGTTAGTAGCGTACTCATATAGCCCTCCTTCACTTGAAGTAAACAATGTAAACAATACGCTTTATGAATTCAGCTTTTTAGATAAGAAAGTGTGGAAGTAAAAATACTAATGTTGGCGAGAAATCTTTACATAAAAAAGCGACCTATGAGAATGCGCATTTTCATGAACACTCAACATAGGCCGCTAGGGTTTTGTGGGTTAAGAAAGTTAAGTTTTAAAACTCTACCGCTAACCGTGCATATATTTGACGCCCACGGGGGTCATGCACTTTTGAATCAAAACCGCTATTAGTAAACAACTGAGGGGGATCTTCATCAAACAAGTTCAATCCGCCTACGGTGACAACATAACTTTGTTCCGTCTCAAACAGTGAGCCTAAGTCGATATTGTACTGAGCATCTACTGTGACATGGCTGTCTACTTCATAGAAACCATCAGCGCATCCACCGATATTTGCAGTCCCATCAGAACAGTTTTGATCATCGTCATAAGATGAGATGTAACGAACGAATAAGTTTGCTGCATGAATGTCATTTTTCCATGCAAGACCAAAGTTCATTCTTAGTTCCGGTGAAGATACCCCGATATTGTTGAAGTTCCTGCGCCCTGCCCCGTCAATATTTTCAGCTTGAGGATCATTTAAGTCATACTTTGTGATGTAAGTGGCGTTTAGGGTTGGTGTAAAGCTACCCACGCCAGTATCAATTTTATAACTAGTGACGAAATCAATACCTGATGTTTCCATCTCACTTGCATTAACGTAGGTATTGTTAACCTGTAACACAGGGCCATTTAACGGGTCGCCAGCACGAATAATGCGATCGGTATCAGTTGGATCTAAGTTCAACACTGCTTGTGCGTTTTCTTGAATAATCAAATCTTCAAACTTGAAGTTCCAATAATCAACCTCTACAGAGAAATCGCGGAAAGGCTCGTATGAAAAACCAATATTATATGCAGTAGATTCTTCCGGTTTTAGATTTTCGTTACCTGAGGTTCTTACCGCAACAAACGCCGTAGCACCTTGCACTGGGTCAATAAGTTGCTGCAATGAAGTAGCGCCACCTTGCGCTAAGAACACAGTAGGTGCTCTAAACGACGTAGACACGGAGCCCCGCAGTGAAAACTCATCGGTAGCGCGATAGGACACTGCGAGTTTAGGGTCCACTGTACTACCTATGCTACCGCCGTAATCTTCATATCGAACGGCGAGTTGCACATCTAAGTCTTCGCTTAATGGTAAAGCAAGTTCACCAAAGGCAGCCCATACATCTTGGCTTCCATCAATATCTGGATTACCAATAACGAAGGTGAAACTGTCTTGGTTAGCCAAATCATCATAATCTTGGCTTAACTGTTCTTCGCGATATTGCACACCTACTGCTAGTGCGGCAAAACCACTACTCATTTCAAAGATATCAAATGAAGTAAACGCTTCGAACACTTCAAGATCAGCTTTTGAATCTATGATTTCTGTGCCCGTGAACGAATCTACCACGTAGTCTGAGTTGGGCGCTGACGTATAGGAAGTAGCAAAAGGATTGAAGAATTCACAATTACCTTCGCCTGGTGTTCCCGCGATAGGATCACATGCCGAGCCACCCAAACCGTACAACGCTAGCTGGAACTCAGTGTTTAATACATCAGGCACTTTGAATAAGAAATCATTCACTGCACGGGTATAGCTCACCTCCCAGAAACCGCTGTCAGTCACACCTTGTAAATTAGTGCTGAATCTAAAAGTATCTGATTCTGTGTTGGCTGGATCACCATCGAATCCATTTCCTTCAGCGCGGCCAAAGAAGGCAACAGACTGACCGAATGGGTTTTGTGGGTGATAATCAGGAACAATCGGTGATGTTAGAATCGGGAAACTTGGCGCCCCGCCACGTTCGGCGCGGTTACGCGCCATGCTGAGCTCGGCTGTCCATGTAATATCATTGTCAAACTCATAGTCTGCTCTTACATAGGAATTTATTCGACTTTCATCTGCAACATAGGAATAGAACTTACCAAAATCGAAGCCGCAGAAACCAACTTCTAAGCCTGGAATCGTTCCACTGGGAGCAAGTAAATTAGGTGCACCACCAAATTCCTCACACCCATAAGGGTCGATTATAGGTAATGTTCCAGCGCCTGGAATAGTTACAAAATAAGATGCTGGGTTACCTAACGCACTAGTGTCATCTTGAGGGCGACTTAAACGTCGGTCACTTAAAAATAACGGTGAACGGTTCGTGTAGCTGATGGCAGCTAGCACACTACCATTGTCGCCTGTAGCGCCCCATAAACCTTGAAATATATATTCTTTGTTATCACCATGGGCACCGTCTTGATAATCAACACTGACCATCGCACCATCGTAATTGCGTTTAGTAATGAAGTTAACCACCCCTGCAACCGCATCTGAACCGTATAAGGCCGATGCACCGTCTTTTACGACTTCCATTCTATCAATGGCAATCATAGGCACGAGTGAACTTGTATCAACGAAATTTAAACCCTCGTTTGTAGGCTGAGCAGTAACGACTTGGCGTTTGTTATTTAATAGTACCAAGGTAGAAGCAACCCCTAACCCGCGAAGGTTAATATTTGAGGTACCTGCGGTGGCATTTTGCGTAAAGGCATCAGGGTTATTCTCTGCGCCAGTATTAATTGTTAATGTTTGCGTAATATCCGCAATATTTTTTGCACCTATTGAATCGATAGCTACGCTGTCTACTACCGCTAAGGGTGACGGTGACTCAAAGTTCTCACTGCGACGAACAAAGCTCCCTGTAACAAGAATTAACTCTACATCTTTTTTATTTTTAGATTCAGCTTCAACTTCTTCGTTAGCATCTTGCGCATTCGCTAAAAAAGGAGAACAAAATAAGGCAGAGCTGACTAAGGCAGCTACTGCAGTCTTACGCGTTTTAAATTTCATAGTGTGATTCCAAATCTGGGCGCATCACTACCGGTAAAACCCACACTTTCCGCTAGCAACAGGCTGGACGATTTCTCATTGTTATTGTGAAAGGTCAATGAACAATCTTTGACCTGCAATATTGATGTTAAGCGTCAATACATGCTTTGTAAATTTATTGTGAATAATATATTTACATTAATTTTACACATGGTCAGACCACTGTAACTTTTGTCTAGCCTCTATGAAAATTCATTTAGTTATTGCGTAGTTATTTCTCACCCTTGTATTTTTTTCTTATCACTTTTGTATCCATACCAGTCCGAAATTTATTTTCACTAACAAAAACAGCAGCATAACAACATTTAACGACGGAATAATTCTTGAATAGTCACTGTCATATTGTTAGAAAATAAAAGAATTTTATGGATTTTCCGAATATTGACGACTTTTACCAACTGATCAACCAGAAGCTAGAGGGTTGGATCGAGAGCGGAATTAAGCACCTACCCAACTTTGTAGTCGCTATATTAATCGCTATTGTTTTCGGAATACTGGCAAAAGTGGTAGGGAATATTGTCGGAAAGGTAATGCGCAGAGCATTCGAATCTCGTCAAATCGCTAAATTACTTACCTCTATCATCAAGTCACTCATTATTGTTTTCGGTATTTTCATTGCGCTGGATTTTGTTGGCCTCAAGGGCACGGTCACATCACTGCTTGCTGGTGCGGGTATTGTAGGTTTAGCCATTGGTTTTGCATTTCAAGATATGACAGAAAACCTCATTGCAGGGATTGCGATGGGTATACGTAAACCCTTCGAAATTGGTGATGTGGTTGAAGCTGAAGGCGTTTTCGGAACGGTAGAGGAAATTAACCTGCGAAACACCTTAGTCGCTACTTTTTACGGGCAACGTGAAATCATTCCCAATAAAATTCTATTTAGAAATATTTTAACTAACTATTCAGTTGAAGGTATTAGGCGTATTGAGGTTCCCGTGGGCATTTCCTACGCCGATGACATTGAAAAAGCCGCCGAAGTCATTACCGACGCAATGAATGAAAAAGACTACGTAATAAAGAAAGACGAAACTGCGGTTTACGCTGCGTCATTCGGTGATTCAAGTATCAATCTATTGCTATGGTTTTGGATACGTTACCCAGGCGACCCTGGCTTTATGGTGGTGCGCCACGAAGCTATATGTACTGTTAAACGTGTATTAGAAGAAAACGACATCTTAATTCCCTTCCCTATTCGTACGTTGGATTTTAATTCCAAGGGAAGCGATAAGCTTAACAGTATGCTTGAAAAGAAAGAGACCACTTCAGGCACCGAATCATCCCCAACGCGCAATTCTGGCGATCAAGTAAATGGGGATAGCGAAGCGAGTGATGAGTAAAGAAACTAAATAACGTTAATTATTAATATCAGGAGACATGTCATGAAAAGGTCAGTTTTGTCGTCATTTTTAAAGTCGAAATTACTTAGAGGTAGTTTCACCGCGCTATTGTTTTCATCTGCTGTGGTAGGTGTAAATGGATGCGCTACTGTAGAAGGTGCAGGGGAAGATATACAAAGCGCTGGCGAAGCCATTGAAGAAGGTGCTGAAGACGCATCTAATTAATTTATCACTTTGTTGTTCTGGTTAAGCCACGCTGTAGACTTCTATAGTCGTGGCTTACAACAGTGGCCTTAAATATATTTGCTTAACACCAGTTAACGTCTTTCTATCGCGGGAATTTCAATATAGGCATCTGGATCAGATTCCTTTAATGCTTCCAGTTTATTCTTTCTTCTCGCTCTCTCGTCAATGGTTTCACCAAAAACCTGAAAGTGTAAGTCAGCGATAAGCGCCTGCCCTTGCTTTTTACTTATTACGCCAAGTAGTTCGCCTGCGTGCATAAACCCTTGCACTCGGTATTTATCGGCATCTACGTTTTTTCCCTCTTTACTTGCCGTGTATAAATTTACGAGCTGAGTAGTGCATGCCTCTATAAACTTGGTTACTTCTCTTTCGTTATACATCGCAGTGCTCCTTTTAATTAACTAACAATGGCCTCTACAGTAGCTTTCAATTACTTTAAGCCGATATCCCTGCATAAGAGTTTACCTATTTAAGTGAACAAAGTGGAATGTCTTATTTAGCCGTCGCTTGCGCACTTCAACTAAAGTTCATTGGTGAGGTGTGAATATCGTGCCTACGCTGTAGAGAGTGCTAGAAGAGGTCTTTCTAGGTATTCACTATAAAAGTAAGTGAGCACATCATGCGAGCACAAATAGCGATAGGATTGATTACAACCTTGGCGTTTGCCCCCTCCGTTGCTGCAAAAGGAAAGGCTCATCATTGGCAAACGTCCCCTCATCATTTTTCCGCTCTAGTAGGCACAACATATACAAAAGAATGTGGAAACGCGTTCACCGTAGGTATTGATTACGAATATCGTGTTACCGACTTTTTAGGGCTTGGCTTTGTGGCCGAATACGCATTCGAAGATTTAGACGCCTACACATATTTGCTGGTTGCGGATCTACACATTACTACCAATTTTATCGCACAGATTGGTCCTGGGGTAGAGTTCCACGGTAGCCATAAAATGGAAGTTGTCCGATTGGGCTTTTTATATGAGTTTGAGGTATCTGGTGTTAGTGTTTCGCCCCAACTGCACTATGACTATCATCGAAATCACAAAAGCGCTGTTGTTGCCGGTATCGCTATTGGTATGTCTTTTTAAACAACCTTTAGAACATGCGTATAAAAATAGGCAATTCTGATTACCGGTTACGTTAGTTCTTTATAAGTTTGGTACCTGACAAGTATTTAACTCGCTTGATTAAATAGTAAATCCTTATTGCTTTGCACAAATTTAATGCACTCGTTTAGCATTGAAGCAAGCGACTTCCCTTTTCATGCATCTTCTGCTTCCGTCCGCCACCTACTGCTATCGCCCGTGTTGAAACGCTCCAGGGGAAAATGACTCCCCCTTTTTAGCGTTAATGCCCTCTAGATTCTTTTGTGTGAATTTGGCTGGAACGTTAATTGCTGCACATAGTAGTGTTTGTATTCACACTGAGGTTCTAAAACGCCCTTAGTATGAATGGCTTAATTGTGTATCCATATGTTATTGGTCAAGGGAAAGCCATGCCAGAAGTTAACTTCGCAGGTTTAATGTTAGTGCCTGAATTAGTTATCACCGTTACTGTGATACTTGCTAACCTATTCATGTTCTTACTTAAGCGCATCTTTTTGCGCAAGTTTTTGCTGCTTACCGACCGTACTTCACATTTCTATGACTCTTTGCTAGCCCACTCGTTAAACCTGCCGCTCACTATCCTTATTTTTGTTATCGATATTTGGATTTTAAATTGGCTGTTCGACAAGTACGATATTGTGAATGCGTCCTATGCCAGCTCAATATCGCTTGCCTCTAAATTATTGCTGATCATTGCCGCTATTCTTTTCTTAAATCGTTTTGCCGTGGGGTTACTTGCCAACCAAACACAGCGCTCAGATTCTCTTCGAAGTAGCACGGGCATAATTAAAGGCATTGTGAAAGGTCTTATCGTGGGTATTGGCCTATTGATTATGTTGGGTACATTAGGGATTTCAATTACGCCCATTGTTGCGTCGTTAGGTATTACGTCACTGGCTGTTGCCCTTGCCCTTCAACCCACCTTGGAAAACTTCTTTTCAGGGGTTCAACTGGTCATGGACAAGCCTATTAGAGTTGGCGACTTCATCGAATTAGAGAGTAAAGAACAAGGTTTTGTAGAACGTATTGGTTGGCGCTCAACGTGGATAAAGATGCTACCCAATAACACCATTATTGTGCCAAATAGTGTATTAGCTGAATCAAAAATAATTAACTATTTCTACCCGAGTAAAGAGTTATCAGTACCGGTTGATGTAGGTGTGCATTATAACTCTGACCTTGAGCACGTAGAGAGGGTTACCCTTGAGGTCGCCAAAGAAATATTGGTTTCTCACGAATGGGGAGTAGGCGATTACGATACCTTTGTGGTGTACCACACCTTTGATAATTCCAGCATCAATTTCACAGTGATGTTAAGAGCAAAAGAGTACTTCCATCGGTTCTTTATTAAATCGGCATTTATCAAGGCATTACATAAGCGCTATGCCGCAGAAGGTATTATTATTCCCTACCCAATACGGGCCATTAATACCGACCAAGAGAGCCCGCGTATTGATGTTCAAACTACCAACATCCCCAACAACGCAAACGAGCCTCCTAGCCGGTAGAATGCAGAGTACAACATATAGAATACTCAGCGCTAATTGCTCACTAGCTAGGTTGCATTACTGCCAGCATCAGAAACGTTCCTACCAGTGCAGGTTTGCCTGACGAGGCTAGCACGCAGCTTGATTCCATTTTAAATAGTTTCCCCGCAGGCTTATTAACGACTTCTACCAACTTGAAGTGATATTTTATCGCATCGCCTGATTTTACAGGCTCTAAAAAACGTAATGAGTCAATACCATAGTTAATGGTTGATGCAATTTTGTCTGATGGTGCGAGTACACCTTCAAACGCTTTGGGCATAACTGACGCAGTTAAAAAACCATGTGCAATAGTGGTTTTAAACGGGCTCTCCTTTTTACACCGTTCAGTATCAAGGTGTATCCATTGATAATCCCCTGTAGCTTCAGCAAATTGATTAATCATGTCTTGTGAAATGGTAAGCCATTCAGCTTGTTCAAGGGTTTCTCCAACTGCTAAGTCGATGAGTGTTTTCATAATTTTTGACCAATGGTAGTTAATTTAAGACGAACAGTACTATTGATGTATTGAATATTTCAATTAACTTTTAATAATAGGTATTTATAAATAACCTTGTTACAATGAGGTAAAAATAATATTAACCAAAGAATTCGCCGGTTACCTTTTAGGTATTTTCATACTGGCACTCGCCAGACAAGGATTGCGCAATGAATCTAAATAGAATTGATTTAAACCTTTTCGCCGTATTCGACGCCATATATACAGCGGGAAGCCTAACTAAAGCAGCGGATGTGCTATGTATTACCCAACCTGCGGTGAGTAATTCACTGGCTCGTTTACGGGAAATGTTGAACGACCCTTTGTTCGTCAGAACCGGGCATAGTATGACACCCACCCCGGTTGCTCAGAACATTATTGTACCTGCGAGACAAGCCTTAGCATTGCTAAGAAAGAGCGTGCAAGAGAGTCATACGTTCGATCCTTTAACAGCAGAAAAGGCATTTAACTTTGCCAGCAGAGATTTGCTAGAAGTTAGTATTATGCCAAGGTTGGTTTCGCGGTTACAAAACTTAGCGCCCAATATTAGCCTTACCAATTATGAAATTCCTCGTAGCCAGATAGTATCTGCGATGGCCAGTGGCACCTTAGATTTCTTTGCCGATGCATCTACATTTAGTGACCCGCATTTGTGCAAAGAGAAGATAGCGCAAGACAGGTTTGTGGTATTAGCACGAAAGAATCACCCTGCTTTAAAGAACGGGTTAGATTTGGACACCTTTCTACGCCTCGGTCACATTAATGTGTCGCAACGAAAATCAGGTGCAGGTCCTATAGATGTCGCCCTGGATAGAATGGGTAAACGCCGTAAAGAAGTCATGAGAAGCCAACACTTCTTAACCGTGCCCAGCACAATCGTGAAAACCGATCTTATTGCTTGCTTGCCATTTCATTTAGCTAAGCACTACGATTTAGCCATTTATGAATTACCCTTCGACTTACCTACCGTTGAATACTTCTTATACTGGCACGTGAGTGCAGATCATGATTACGCTCATATGTGGATGCGTGAACAGATAATGGAAGTATCAAGCCACTTTAAAAGCCACTAACTTTTACTACTTGTTTTTGAAGGCACACCTCTTTAAGTGGTGTGCCTTTTTTATTTGCATCTTCCCTTTCTATTCCGCTTAGATATTAAACTCTATACCTTAGTATTAGACCCACTCTTTCTAATCTTAATAGTTTTGCGTTTAATAGAACCCAACGAACGAACATACTTTTAAATTAAACCGAGGAATTGACCATGTTGAAAATCGTTAAAACTTCGCTAGTTATCGCAGCAACTTTGGGTGTATCTGGCATGGCGCAAGCCAACGTAAACGAAGCATTAGCAAACATTTGTACTATTGTACAAGCAGATGATAAAGGTGAGCTACGCAAAAAAATGCGTTCTGTAGAATCAGATTACCGCCTTAAATTAAAAGATTATTATTCAGGTGTTAGCTGTAACGGTAACAGCCTGATACGCACAGCAATGCTGAGCAACGCTGTAGAAGCAGGTTCGCTTCTTGTTAAGAAAATGCCAAAGAGTGATTTATCAGCACCAGAAACTGACGGTAAAACGTTGCAAGCATGGGTTTCTGAGAATGGCTTGGAAGGTAACGAAATTGCCACAGTCTTGAGCGGTCGTTTGTAAACAGCCTTGAGCGAATAAACAGTCTTAAGCGAATAAACAGTCTTAAGCGAATAAATAGCCCTGAGCGGAAGATTGTAAGACTGACTAAAAAATTCACATACCATGTGAAAAGATTCAACATGGTTGCAGAGTAATCTGCACTTAAAGAGGCGACCATAAGGTCGCCTCTTTTCTTTGTGCCTGTTACACGAGCGCCGGCTCGCTTGGCGCACTCGTTAACGATTTGGCTATGTCTAGAATAGACTCACCGCTATAAATACGGCTCAAGTAATCTTTAAACAAAGGCGTAAAGCCTGACTCATCACTTAAATCACCGAAAACACTGGTCACTTTCAAGAAAGACAAAGGATCATCTTGGTAACGTGAAGCAGCCTGGTGCAATTCATCTGCAAGTTGATCTTGAATAACTAGGGGCGTACCTTTTTGCGAAGTACGCTTGTCTGAATAGAAACTCCACGCTGCAAGTATTAAGGCGCTAATATCAACTTTTCCACCATTTGCTAAATTCTCACGAATGGTAGGTAGTAAAAATACAGGAATTTTTGCTGAGCTTTCTAAACAAATTCTGGAAAGCGAATCTTTAATATACGGATTTGCAAATCGTGCTAACAAAATATTTTTGTAATCGTGAACATCAATACCTGCAACCGGGTCTAGTGTTGGCATGACTTCATCTACCATGAAGGTGGCAAGAAGAGAACGAAGTTCCGTTTGCGCTACGCTTTCATGAATTGTATCAAGATCGGCAAGTGAACCCGTTAACCCCAATACAGAATGACCCGCGTTCAGCATTCTCAGCTTCAACTTTTCGTAAGGGGCCACATTATCGACGAACTGTGCGCCAACATCTTCAAACGCGGGGCGTTCATTACAAAACTTATCAGCAATAATCCATTGATCGAAGGGTTCGCATACCACAGGCCAGCTGTCTTCAATGCCTGAATCAACTAATGCCGCTTTGTCTTCATCTGTTGTTGCTGGGGTAATACGATCGACCATTGAATTAGGAAAGCTTACGTTTTCCTCAACCCACTGTGCGAAATCGGTATCCGCAAGACGAATATAAGACAGCAACATGGCTTTAAGTACATCACCATTATGTTGAATGTTATCGCACGACATGACAGTAAAAGGTGCAATACCCATTTCTTTACGCTTTTTAAGTGCAGCGGTTACATAACCAAAAACTAATTTCGGCGATTCAGGATTCGCTAAGTCATGCTGTACATCGGGGTTTTGTGCAATAAATTCCCCGGTAGTTGGGTCGAAGTTATACCCACCTTCCGTGATAGTCAGCGAAACAATTTTAATTGCCTCCGACGCCATTTTATCAATGATGGCCACGGGGCTATCGCCCGCAATTAAAAAGTCAGTAAGTGCACCAATAACACGCGCTTTGCGGTCGCCATTGGCGTGCTTCTCTACCAACGTATAAAGGTAGTCTTGCTCTTTTAATCGTGATTGCATTTGGCGGTCGGCTTCACGCAGCCCTACCCCACAAATACCCCACGAGGTGTCACCTGTTACGTTCATATACGCATCTACGTACATGGCTTCATGGGCGCGATGAAAACCGCCCACACCAACATGAACAATACCGGCTTCTACACGAGATACATCGTACTGAGGTACAGCGATGCTCTCATCAAGAGAAGGTAACGCAGTACGGTTCAAACGCATATTAGTTGCTGGTTGCATAAAAAACCTCTATTTCGCAAGTGCTTTGTGGCGACGCATTGACCAGTAAGCAGTAGTAAAGTAAATAATTGTGCATATGAAAGCCAAGTTAAAGAACAGCTCTCTGTTGCCTTCGTAATTCGCTATATCTGGGCTTAGCGAAAACGTATTAATGGCTAATAACGTCGTCGCTAATAGGCTACCCCAAGACACAACTTGTAGTAATTTCGATAACAATGATGTGTCAATTGCAGGTGCTGGAATCTCAGCGGCTTGGCGTTCCTGTTGCACTTCAACTTCTGTATAAAAAGCATCCATTTCTGCTTTTTCTTCAACGTATTGACGCTTTGCACCATACTTTGCTGCCAACAAGGTGTAGACAATAATGGTAAATATCCACGTTGGAATAAATAGGTAGTAGAATGAAATAATATCTAGTGCGTTTAGACCAAAACCAAATACAAGCCCTAATCCCCAGGTCGCCACCGCAGGTGTACTATGCGTTAAGTTTTGGAAATGTGCCCAGTAACGTGTGTAACCAATACGTGGGAATATTACGTGTTCAGCGAATACAATCCCGCCTACAGGCACAACGAGTAATCCAGCATACGTGAGTAACGGAAGTAGCTTAGTAAATACGAAAGGGAAACACGCGATAACAACGGTAACCATACCTACTGTGGCGGTGGTTTTAATCCGAGATTTATCTTTAAAAATAGCCTGTGCAGCCAAACCTGCACGGTACAAGTTAGCATTCGCTGTTGTCCAACCAGCAACAATAACGATGACCAAGCCAGATAAACCCAATGCGTGGAAGGCTACATCGCCTGGGTCTAATTCAGTAATAGATTTTTGGACGATAATGGCAGTTCCTGCCCCCATAATACCGGCAGAAATCCATGCCACATAGTGACCGAAAAGCATACCCGCAGAAGTAGTAAGACCGTAGACTTTACGCTTTGCAAAACGAAGCATAGCCATATCAATCAATCCGAAATGGGTGATTGTATTTGCAGCCCAAGAGAAACCAATAACTTCAAGCAAGCCAATGCCCTGCTCACCAGAGGGGGTTAAACCAGTCCATACCGACACAGACCCTATGTGCATGAAGTCAGCCCAACTTGTTAGGAAGGTTTGACCAATTACTGCATCAGCCAAAGCTGGCATTAGCACTAATGGACCACACACAAACATAGTGAATAGCCAAGGTGCACAAATACGAGAAAAATCAGACACCGCGTTAAAGCCGTACATGGCAACAAACACCACAATAACGCCAACCGCTGCAACAACACCGACAAACGCAAGGTTCGTTGGATACCAATCTAGTTGCGCAGGAATATTCAATGCGAATCGAACCGCGGTAGCTGATACCGTGATCATGGCGGCAGATATAACTGTAAATATGATGACATTAGCCCAGTTATAGAGCTTGGTCATCGAATCACCGGCAATTTTGTGCAAGTAAGTATATAAACTTAGGCGTGTATCTACGGCAATGGGCGTAGTGATCAGCGTCCAACTAAGCACAGCCAATATGTTACCGATGAGTAAACCAAACAGAATGTCGGTCATGGTTGCGCCTAGGGCAACAAACGTAGCACCAAAGACAAACTCGGTGGCTGCAACATGCTCACCAGCATAAAGTCCCATGAAGTGCTTCCAGCCCTTCAACTGGTGTTTAGCAACAGGGAGTTGCTCGTCACCTATCTGTGCAATATCGACATTGCTTGAATTCGTTTTCATTTTTTATCTCGCTACTTGATTCATCACTTTGGGACAACTCGCCGAGCATTTTACTGCCATGTACCAAAACTAAACTTGTAATGAGCGCTATTATTTTCACGTTAACACTCATAAAAACGATACCAAGACCTAAACTACCACTGAAGATTAACAGGCTTGGCTTAGTAACTTCTGCCCACTTGAGCATTTGCCACTTAACTGGGTTATTTCTCAAATGGCAATACTTACATATCGATGTTTAAATGTAAACGGAATTAACAAGCCTAACGTTATAATTCGGTTAACAAGTTAATTTGTATCCAATAAATGTTATTACTAATAGGTTCGTATTGGGGTGAATCTAACTGCTATTGCTATGTTTATGGGCCGTTTGTTGACTTAAAAACGCCGTAAGGGCACGATATGTTATGCGTAAGTAAATTAAGTATATTGAAGTCATAAGCCTGACCGCCTGATTAATACACCGCCCGCATTTACTTTTTAGAACTTATTCTATCGATTGGAATAGTGAAAAATGGCGAAGCTAGCGTTGTTTTGTCTCAGTTGTTGCACATTACTCAAAAAGACGTTTGCCCCTACGTTTACTCATGGAGCTAAATAGCTAAATTAAGTAAAATTGAAGTGGTTTCTGGCTGGGCTTGTACGTAAAATTCCCTCCTTGTGAAGTACTAAGCCTCTCTGGAAATCGCTATGGGAAACACTACGGAGATCACACGCTGCGACACATTCATTCGGGCTATATGCCGTTTTAGCAATATATAAGTGGGCATAAGGAATAACATGACAATAGAAAGCAGCCTTGTCATTTTCGACTGTGACGGTGTGTTAATTGATAGTGAAGTGTTATCGATGAAAAGCTGGCAGCAGTTACTTGAAAACTATAAAGTGTCTATTAGCGCGGACTATTTTATCAGCAACTTTCTTGGCAAAAGTATGCAACATGTTGAACAGCAGATTCAGCATGATTTTGGCCTGACTGTTACCACTCAAATTAAAGATGAATTTCATGTTTTGCTGAATAAAAGCTTTGCTGAAAACTTAATGCCGACACCGGGCATTATAAGTCTGCTGACAAGGCTCAATGTTCCCTATTGCCTTGCAACTAGCAGTTCAGCCGAGCGCACAGAGTACGCCTTATCTTGTACTGGCTTAAGCCAGTATTTCACTGGCAATATATTTACACGTTCTCTTGTGAAACATGGGAAGCCAGCCCCCGATCTCTTTTTATATGCGGCTGAAAAAATGGGGGTTACGCCTAAACAATGTATTGTCATTGAAGACTCCCCTGCGGGTATTGAAGCTGGGATTGCCGCAAACATGCAGGTTATTCATTACACAGGGGGGAGTCATTTAAAGGATATGCCAACAAACCACACGACAACCTTCTCACATTGGGATAACTTTATACAAGCCTACCCTATGTTGGTATCTGATTGATGGAACAAGAATAAATGAGTAAAAAACAACACCTAGAAAATCAACGTCTCGATGAAGCCGCGCGTGCTGGGTGGCTTTATTATGTAGGCGGTAAAACACAAGACGAAATTGCCAAACGCTTAAATACCTCTCGACAAAGTGCCCAGCGCTTAGTGGCGTTGGCCATGTCTGAAGGGCTAGTGAAGGTACGACTCGAGCACCCTATTGCCCGCTGTATGGAGTTAGCTGAAACCATTCAACAGCGTTTTGGGTTGCAGTTTTGTGAGGTAGTCCCCTCTGTGGTTGGCGACGAAAATTCTACCTTGGGGTTGGGACAAGCCGGTGCCAGTGCTATAGAGCGCTCACTTAAGTCTGACTCACCGCAAACTATTGCGTTTGGTACTGGTCGCGTATTGCGTGCTTGTGCTGACGAACTGGCGTTGATGAACTGCCCCCAGCATAAAATTGTGTCTTTAGTAGGGAATATTGCTAACAACGGTGAAGCCACTCGCTATGATGTAGCAGTGCACATTGCCGATAGAGTGAGAGCTCAACACTATCCAATGCCATTACCTGTTATTGCTGGCTCTGAAACCGAGCGCGAACAATTGCATCAACAAGCTCATATTGCGCGTATTCACGAACTGGCTCGGCAAGCCGATATTACTTTTGTAGGCATCGGTAATTTAGGGAACACATCGCCCCTGCATGTAGATGGCTTCATTAGTGATAACGAAACGCAAAGCTTGTCGTCATTGGGTGCCGCAGGTGAAATCATTGGGTGGGTGTACAATCGTGAAGGCGCTATTGTTGATTGTGAAGTGAATCGAAGGGTAACCAGTAGCAAACTCACTCTAGCTTCCGAGAAGCCAGTTGTGGGTATCGCAGCAGGTATGAATAAGAAAGACGCCATACTCGGTGCCTTGCGATCCAAGCTTATCAATTCACTCATTACCAATGAAACTACTGCTCAAGCCTTACTTAATAGCTAACGAGCTTTTTCATAGCGCGTAGATAGGTAACCTTGTTGGTTATTTATCTACGCCTATTTATACTGCAATTCAATAACGCCACCATTACGGCCATTCTTCTTGTGAACAAAAAGCGGATTCACCTATAACGCTGCTT
The DNA here is from genome assembly GCF_902506055.1 of Alteromonas sp. 38. Classification (NCBI taxonomy): domain Bacteria; kingdom Pseudomonadati; phylum Pseudomonadota; class Gammaproteobacteria; order Alteromonadales; family Alteromonadaceae; genus Alteromonas; species Alteromonas sp. 38. The sequence continues at coordinate 1,535,801 of NZ_LR733300.1, read as the reverse complement.
GTCATCCAACGAAATTCAAATAAAGTGAAAAAATTAGCGATTTTGAGCAAGCTGGGCGGTGAAAATACTCCTTAAACTAACCTTTCTAGCTTATTTTTGCGCATTTTTACTGATTAATTGCAGTAGAACGCCCAATTTCAACTTTTCTTATACTTTAGGTTGGCACCTTACAAATAAAGGCCTAGAACCCGACACCCGCCCTACAACTTTGGTATAAGGTATACTTTGGGATACCTTGTTATTCCCTTGCATGTTTTCTGACCTGCCCATTTGGTTTTTAATTACTCCCGAACCGAACAGACAAACTTTAAATTAAACATTAAATACGAAAGGAAATTAACCATGTTGAAAATTGTTAAAACTTCTTTAGTTATCGCAGCATCTACTCTAGCTTTCTCTAACGCAGCACAAGCCGATGTAAACGAAGCGCTAGCGAACATTTGCACTATCGTTCAAGCAGACGATAAAGGCGAGCTACGTAAAAAGATGCGTCGTGTACAATCAGATTTCAAATTAAAATTGCATGATTACTACTCAGGTATTTCGTGTAACGGCAACAGCCTAATCCGTACTGCTATCGTAAACAACGCGGTAGATGTAGGTACACTTTTGGTTAAGAAAATGCCAAGTCGTGAACTACAAAACCCAGAAGCAGACGGTAAAACACTTCAAGCGTGGATTGCTGAGCAAGGTCTACAATCAAGCCCTATCTCTAGCGAACTTAACGAACGTATCTAGTTTTTAAGATACTTCGCACCATGTAAAGATACAGCAGTTCAACATGGTAACGGCAGGATGCCGTGCTTGTGGCCCCGAAAGGGGCCACGCCCCTTTCCCATATTGCTTTTCAAAAAATGCTTACGTTATAAAATCCGTTATTTCCCTTGCCGCCCAGCTCGCTTGCTCTCTATGTACCCAATGTGTCGCCGTATCGTGATACACAATTCGTAGGTCGGGAACGTAAGTTGCTAAACCATTCAAAATGCCTTCATCAAACGCATCATCTAAACGCCCCCATAATACCAATGTAGGTAAACTGACGCGTAGAAGCGGCACATGTATACGTGACAATTCAGCGTCAGGTGCATGCTCATCCGGTGCCATTTGTGGCATTTCTCGGTAATAGTTCAGCATGGCTGTTAATGTTTGGTTATTGCGCCAACTACGAAGCAACCTTGCCCCATAGCTTTTTTCGTTAGCCTTGTGACCTGAACTTTCAAACATGGCAGTACCCAGCATATCCTTAAGCATGGCAAAATCGGTCTGCTGTAAAACTATCTCTGCATCTTCTGCCGCTAATGCTTTTATGTATTCACTTTTCTTACGCTGTGCACTACTTGCTTTAAGCGCTTGAGTGAAAGTGCTGGGGTGCGCTGCATTTATAATAACCAGCTTAAGAAACAAATCAGGTTGAAAAGCCGCTAGCGGCCAGGCTATCGCCCCACCCCAATCATGACCCACCAATATCGCTTTTCGGCCTTGGCTTACCGTACGAACGAATTCACCCATACGAGTAACCAGCGAAGGAACTTGGTAATCGCTGCTATCTGGTAATGATTCTGATTGATGGTATCCCGGTAAATCTGGCGCAATAATATGATAATTACTTGGTAATACATTGATGAGCGCTTCCCATGCATGGGCATTTTCAGGGAATCCATGAAATAAAATCAATAACGGGCTATCTGAGGTTCGCCCTTTTCGTTCTAGATAATGAATAGAATGGTGTTGGATGGAAACGGCGTGAGATGTTACTGCGTTTAGTGGCATACCTAGCCTTTCGCAAAACAGTAAAAAAGAAAAATGCCGAGCAGGTGCTCGGCATTTCATTACATATCGTATTTACTCGATAGCAAACATGCTTTCTGGCATAGACATAAGGTTGTCTGAGCCTGAGTGCATGGCTGATACAAGTGAACGGGTACGCGTTAGTAAGCGATCAAAATAGAAACCAGTGGTTAATATTTTGCTCTTATAGAACTCGGTCTCAGTACTACCTGCATCAAGTTGCTCTTGTGCTTTAACGGCCATTTTCAGCCAGAAATAAGCAACTGTCACATAGCCTGAGTACATAAGGTAATCGACCGACGCGGCACCAATCTCATCAGGATTGGAGGCTGCTGCTTTACCAATATCCATGGTAAGTTGCTGCCACTCATCTAAATGAGACGTTAATGCATTTGTCCATGCACTGAACTGGGCCTTACCGCGAAGCGATTCGCAATATTCACGTACTTCTTGTACAAATACATTGAGCAATTCACCATTAGAGCCCATCACTTTACGGCCTAATAAATCGATAGCCTGGATACCCGTAGTTCCTTCGTACATAGTACAAATACGCGTATCACGCGCTAACTGCTCCATGCCCCACTCTTTGATGAACCCATGGCCACCGTAAACTTGCATACCGTAGCTGGTGCTTTCTTGCGCTGTTTCTGTCAAGAAGGCTTTAACAATAGGTGTTAATAAAGCAAGCTTAGTATCAGCTAGCTTCTTCTCTTGTGCATCATCACCGTAAAGGGTCACATCAACCAACTGCATGCAGTAAGCTGCTAATGCACGGTTACCTTCTGCAAACGCTTTTTGCGTAAGTAGCATACGGCGTACATCGGGGTGCACAATAATTGGATCTGCAGGACCATCTTGGTTCTTACGACCAGTTAATGAACGAAATTGAATACGATCTTTAGCGTAACGCAATGCACCTTGGAAAGACGCTTCAGAAGCAGCTAAGCCTTCAAGGCCAGTACCGATTCGGGCAGTGTTCATAAAGGTGAACATGCAGTTAAGGCCGCGATTAGGTTGGCCAATCAAGAAGCCCTTCGCACCGTCGAAGTTAATCACACAGGTTGCACTGGCCTTAATACCCATTTTGTGTTCAATACTGCCGCACGCAACGGCGTTGCGATCTAGCTTTTCGCCGTCATCAGACACGTTGAACTTAGGTACTACAAATAACGAAATACCTTTAGTGCCTTCTGGCGCACCAGGCAAACGCGCGAGTACAATGTGAACGATATTTTCAGACATATCGTGCTCACCGGCTGAGATAAAAATTTTCGTCCCCGTTAAGCTGTAGCTACCATCGTCTTGTGGTTCTGCACGGCATTTAAGCATGCCCAAATCAGAGCCACAATGGGCCTCTGTTAAGCACATGGTACCTGTCCATTCACCGCTAATAAGCTTTGGTAAATATTGATTTTGTAGTGTTTCAGTACCGTGGGCTTTAATGGTTTCCATACACCCTTGGCTTAAGCCAGGGTACATAGCCCATGAGTGATTTGCACCCGAGAACCATTCAGCAATAATAGATGATAATGAGTACGGCAGTGCTTGACCGCCAAACTCTTCAGGATGAGACATACTTGGCCAGCCTCCTTCAACGTATTGTTGATAAGCTTCTTTAAAGCCAGCAGGGGTAGTGACTTCACCGTCTACCCACTTACACCCTTCTTCGTCACCCGACATGTTGATGGGTGCTAGGCTATTTTCAGAAAACTTAGCCGCTTCAGAGAAGATAGCTGATACTAAATCTTCTGATGCTTCATCAAAGCCAAGCTTTTGATAATGTTCTTGATAGTTTAATAGCTCATGTGTAACAAACATGGCGTCGCGTTGTGGAGCTTTATAACCTTCCATACCAAATACCTATATAACTTCAAATAAACCAGCAGCACCCATACCGCCGCCAATACACATAGTACAAACAACGTATTTCGCACCACGTCGTTTGCCCTCGATTAATGCATGACCCACCATACGTGCGCCACTCATTCCGTAAGGGTGGCCAATTGAAATAGCACCACCGTTTACGTTTAATAATTCATCAGGAATACCCAGCTTATCGCGGCAATAAAGCACTTGCACTGCAAAGGCTTCGTTAAGTTCCCACAAACCAATATCGTCCATGGTTAAGCCGTGTTGCTTTAATAGCTTAGGAATAGCGAACACAGGGCCAATCCCCATTTCATCCGGTTCACAGCCTGCTACCGCAATACCACGGTAAATACCTAATGGTTGCGCTTGGCCCTTAGCAGCAGAATGCTCATCCATAATCACGGTTGCACTAGCACCATCTGATAATTGGCTAGCATTACCCGCAGTAATACACCCGCCTTCAATCACAGGGTTCAATGAACGCAAACCTTCAAGCTGGGTTTCAGGGCGGTTACCTTCGTCTTTCGACAACGTGACTTCCTGCTCACTGGTCTCGCCGGTTTCTTTATTGAAAATGGCTTTAGTGGCCGTAATTGGCACAATTTCGTCGTCAAACTTACCCGCTTCTTGACCCGCCGCTGTGCGCATTTGGCTTTGGTAAGCGTATTCGTCTTGCACTTCACGGCTAATACCGTAACGCTTGGCCACAACTTCAGCAGTTTGCAGCATAGGCATGTAAATATTCTTATGCTTTGCCACTAATTGTGGGTCTACCGCGCGTGACATGTTCATGGCTTTGGTTTGAACCAAAGAAATAGAATCTAACCCACCAGCTACCATAATATTGGTGTCGCCAGTACGAATACTGTTTGCCGCATTAGCAATGGCATACATACCAGAGCTACATTGTCTGTCTAATGTCATACCTGCAACGGTAACCGGCAAGTCGCCTGCTAATGCGGCTAAGCGACCAATGTTCATGCCGCCACTGCCTTGTGTTAGGGCTGCGCCCATGATCACATCGTCAATATTGGCAGGATCGACACCTGCACGTTGTACCGCATTGCGAATAGCATGACCACCCAATGTAGGTGCGGGTAAATTATTAAGTGCGCCTTTATAGGCACGGCCAATAGGTGTTCTTGCGGTACTTACTATTACTGCATCGCGCATAGCGTACTCCTTAGTTTTTAAATTTTGCGAAGCTGCTGCGCTCTTGCGCCAGCTTGATTAACAGATCGCTGGGTTGTAACCACATTTTTCCATAGTCACCCAATCTCTCAGCGTAGGTAGATAGCTTATCGACGATATCCCCAAGACCGATTTCATCGGCATACTGCATAGGGCCGCCGCGATAAACTGGGAAGCCATAGCCATACACATAGATAACATCGATATCGCTAGACTTAGCCGCTATGCTTTCTTCAAGAATGCATGCGCCTTCATTAATTAGGGTGTATAGACAACGCACCAGGATTTCTTCATCGCTTATGTCATCGCGCTGCGTTACCCCTAGGCGAGCAGCTTCTTGTTTAGCAATCTCGAGTACTTCAGGGTCTGGAATGGGAACACGACTTCCTGCTTCATACAGATAAGCACCACGGCCTGTTTTAAGACCGTTACGATCTTTTTCTACTAAACGGTCAGCCACTGCACCGTATGAAGGGTCGTGTGAAATAAAGGCTTGGCGAGACTGACGTACGTAGTACCCAATGTCTAAGCCTGCCATGTCACCCATGGTGAATGGCCCCATAGGCATACCAAACTGTGTGAGCACGCGGTCTACTTGCTCAGGGCTTGCACCTTCTAGCAATAAACGGTTAGCTTCACGGCCGTAAGGTTCAATCATGCGGTTGCCAACAAAACCGAAACATACGCCAACCAATACCGCTACCTTCTTAATGCGCTTGGCTAATTTCATACAGGTTTTGATAACGTCAGCCGACGTATCTTCAGCTTTAACCACTTCAAGCAACTTCATAACGTTAGCTGGCGAGAAGAAGTGAAGACCGATAACATCTTGTGGACGTGAGGTACACGCGGCAATTTCATTCACATCAAGGGTAGACGTGTTAGACGCTAAAATAGCCCCTGGCTTACAGACTTTATCTAAGGTAGTGAAAACGGTTTTCTTCACTTCCATTTTTTCAAATACAGCTTCAATAACAAGATCTACATCGGCTAAGTCGTCATACGTTGTAGTGCCGCTTAACAGCGCCATACGTGTTTCCACTTGCTCTTGGGTTAACTTGCCTTTTTTGGCTGAGTTTTCGTAGTTTTTACGAATAAGGGCCAAGCCTTTATCTAGCGCTTCTTGCTTAAGCTCTAGCATAGTGACAGGAATACCCGCGTTCGCAAAGTTCATGGCGATACCGCCCCCCATGGTGCCAGCACCAATAACCGCAACTTTCTCAATACTTCGCTCTGGTGTGCTTTTATCAAAGTCACTCACGTGACCCGCTGCTCGCTCGGCAAAGAAGAAATGTTGCTGTGCACGGGCTTGAGGGGTGTTCATGCATTCCATGAACAATTTGCCTTCGTGCTTAAGTCCATCGGTAAAAGCTAATGTGTATGCGCCTTTTACCGCTTCAATACATTTTAAGGGCGCAAAAAAGCCCCGTGCTGCTTTTTTCGTTTGTGCGGTAACGGCGTCAAATACGCCCTGCACTTCTTCAGACATTGTCAGCGTAATATCACAGGTGCGTTTAATACCACTCTCAGTATTCAATGAACCAAGGTACTGCTTGGTGTCTTCAAGCAAATGCTCAGGCTTGTCTGAAATTTTGTCGAATACACCTGGAAGCTTCACTACCGAAGTAGGCTTACCTGTAACAATCATAGTTAGCGCGGTAGCAGGATCGGCTAAACGCGGTAAACGCTGCGTTCCACCCGCGCCTGGCAATATACCTAAGTTGACTTCTGGAAGGCCCACTTGGTTTCCAGCAAAGGTAATTCTGTGATGACACGCTAGCGCGACTTCTAATCCGCCCCCAAACGCAGGCCCTGGCAATACTGCCACCACGGGCTTGGTAGCATTTTCAATTTTATCGAGGACTTCAGGAAGATTTGGCGATAAATCGCCACCGGAGAATTCACTAATATCAGCGCCACCTGAAAATAAGGCGAGAGAAGAAGTGATTACAATAGCACTAACACTGTCGTCGCTTAATGCGCTTTCGATGCCATCTATTAGCCCAACTCGTACTGCGCGAGAAAGTGCGTTTACTGGCGCGCTTTGCATAGTAATAGTTGCTATGCCCTGTTGGACTTTGTAGTCCACTGCCTTGTTTTCCATCTCTGTCATAACGGTATCCTGTTATTCACGTTAACCGGATGTTATTGCAGTGTTGTCAATCATCCAAGTTTATTGGTGTTATAGACATTCATCACAATATTTAATATGGACAGCAACCCCTTTATTTGTGCCCAACTGCCCTTAAGCGCATATTCGATGGGGTATAAGGAAGAATTGACAGATTACCTCGCTAGTGTTTTTGTTAATGAACACACTAATTAGTTACATCTGATTCACATTTGAGGTGGGCAAGTATGCAAGTTTTAAAAACCCCTGAAAGTGCATTCTCTTCTATTACCGACTTTCCCTATGAGCCGAGGTACGTACACGTTACCGATACCGTAAGCGGCGAAATAGTCATGGCCTACTATCAGTGCGGACCCAAAGATGGCCACACTATTCTTCTTCTGCACGGCGAGCCTTCTTGGGCTTACCTGTATCGCACCATGATTCCGATACTAGCCGATGCAGGCTTTAATGTGCTAGTACCTGATCTCATCGGCTTTGGCCGTTCAGATAAACCCACTAGGCGAGAAGATTACACCTATGCCCGCCACCTTATTTGGCTTAAAGACTGGTTTAATCAAACCGTTGAAGGAAAAGTAACCCTCTTCTGCCAAGACTGGGGCGGATTGCTAGGCTTAAGACTGGTAGCCGACATGCCCGACCGCTTTGCTGGCGTCATGGCATCTAATACGTTTTTACCTACCGGTGAGCACAAGCCCCCCGAGGCATTTTTGAACTGGCGTCGCTTCTCGCAAGATGTTCCTGTATTTCCCGTATCAGGTGTGGTTAAGGGGGGAACTGTATCTATGCTTTCTCAAGAAACTTTGGATGCTTACGACGCCCCTTTTCCTTCTGAAGAATATAAAGAAGGGGCCAGACAATTTCCGTTATTAGTGCCCGCCACACCCGACGATCCACAAACTCAAGCAAACCGTGAAGCATGGGTAAGGTTAAAACAATTTAATACACCATTTATGACCGCATTCAGTGACAGCGACCCAGTTACCGCTGGCGGTGACAAGCTAATGCAGTCATTCATACCTGGCTGTCGCGGCGTGCCGCACACCACAGTAGTGAAAGGCGGACACTTCGTGCAAGAAGATAAAGGCCCGGAATTGGCCGATCTTCTTATCACTTTTATTAATTCAACTGGACAAGCTTAAGGAAACCACTATGGATTCATTATTAGATTTTAGCGATAAAGTGATATTGATCACTGGCGCGGGCAGCGGTTTCGGCCGCCTATTAGCAGAAGGCCTAGGTAGCCGAGGTGCCAAACTGGTGTTATCGGATATTAATGAAGAAAACTTGGCGTCATGTCGCGCTGACGTGGCGAGCTATACTGATGTGGTAACGAAAGCAGGCGATATTGCCAGTGAAGAATTAAACAAAGCCTTGGTGGCGTTGGCAAAAGAGAAGTTTGGTCGCCTAGATATCGCCATCAACAATGCGGGTATCGCTCATGTACCTGCCCCCATGCATGAAATGACCGAAGAGATAATAGACCTTCAGTTTGCTGTAAACGTAAAAGGCGTGATGTTTGGCATGAAGTACCAACTTCCACAAATGTTATCGCAGAAGCAAGGACATATATTAAACGTTAGTTCCCTAGCCGGCTTGGGTGGCGCCCCAAAAGGTGGCGCGTATGCCGCCGCTAAACATGCAGTTGCCGGCGTGACCCGAACTGCCGCTGTTGAATACGGTCGCAAGAATGTACGCGTAAATGCGGTGTGCCCTTTTTACAGCCCTACCAATATATTAAACGTGGATGGTTACAACACTAAAGAGGCACAAACTCAGCTTGGCATGGGAAGCCCAATGAAACGCTTGGGCGAGCCTCAAGAAATTGTGAATGCCATGATCCTCATGTTATCACCCGGTAACAGCTACATGAATGGACAAACTGTCGCGGTAGATGGCGGCGTAACTGCTTGGTAGAACCTTGGTTGATGCCTGTTGATGGTTTGGACGGGCATCCAAAAGTATTAGATTTCATACCTTAGTATAAATGGTGATGTTTTGTTTTAGTGCGACTTTAGTTGTAATGAAGGGGAACAAACAAAACCTTCGGACGAAGCGACTTGTTAGTCGCTTCTGACTTTTTACCTAACCGCACTATACGCTGGGAGTACTTATGAAAATGACATTAAGACACTTCATTACTATGAGTAGCATTGTTGTTGGTTTAGGCCTATCTTCGAACGGTTTAGCTAACGAACTATCAACGCAATTCGCAACGTCTTCTTCAGTTCAAACATCTGATTTTCAGCATGTAAACCCTACGCAGAATTCGCCAGTGACGGTTAAAAAAGTACGAAGCCAGTCTTCTTCTTTTGTGCTTAAACGTTTGATTTCTGTTTCAACACAAAAGCCTTCTGCTTCTAACGCTACGCGCCTGCTACATACTGCGTTACCACAGGGTATTGTTGTAGCCGAGTAATTGCCGTAAACGTTAGCATGCCCTGTTTCTAGCCCAACTTACCTGTTTTTCCCCCTGCTTATTCAAGCCTATTGGCATGTACAGTTTGTGAACAACCGCAAAATGCGTTATCGATAAATCGCCGAATATTTTTTTATACTGCGACTTTCTACTATCGATGCCATCAGTATGCCACAATAACTTGAATAGTCATTTAGCCATTGGTTGGAGAAGCGCATGGGCGTTGACCACATTAAAGTATTCATTCCCAGTAAAGATTATGTTGTATCGAAAAGGTTTTACACCCAAATTGGCTTTAAAGGTGAATTTGTTTCCGATGCGTTAACCTTATTTGAAAATGGTGACTGCCAATTCTTTTTACAGAATTTCTATCAGGAGGATTTGGCTAACAACTTCATGCTGCAGATATGTGTACTGGATATTGAAGCGGCACATTCATTATGTAAAAAAGCCACCGACAAACTTAAGATATCAGACGTTTCAATAGAAGCCTGGGGGAAGGTATTTTATTTGTGGGGGCCAAGCGGTGAGCTATTACATATCACTGAGCTTCGCAAATTCTAGGCAATAAAAAAGGCATGGTACGTAATGGACTGCTTACCCAATCGTTGACCATACCTTATCGTTTTAGCTACTAGTGCCTTTTAAGCTGCTCTCTTAAGTGACTCATTCAAGTATCTCTTTTTACAAGCTCATTTTTAAACGCTATGGCGTGATAACCATTTTACCTTTCACTTCTCGGTTCATCACTTTAGCCATGGCTTCGGTGGCACGCTCCATGGGTAAGGCTTCATCTACCACCACTTTCACTTTGCCTTGCACATACCAGGTTAAAAGCTCTTTCATGTTGGCGGCAAAACCCTTTGGATCGTGCTGGGTAAACGACCCCCAGAATACACCTACTACCGAGTAGCCTTTCACTAACGATAGATTCACAGGGAATTGAGGAATTTCACCACCCGCAAAGCCCACCACAAGCAAACGTCCTTCCCACGCCATGCTGCGGCTACAGGCGTGAAATGTATCGCCGCCAACACATTCGTAAACCACATCGGCGCCTTTGCCATTGGTGGCTTCTTTAATGGCATCTTTTAAGTTCTTTTGTTTGTAATTAATAAGTATATCCGCGCCATGCTCTTTGGCTAACGCAAGCTTTTCTTCGGTAGAACAAACGGCAATGACGATTGCCCCCATTTCTTTACCAATTTGCACTGCGGCTAAGCCCGTACCACCGGCTGCGCCCGTTACCACAAGCGTTTCTCCCGGTTGAATGTTTGCACGCTGTTTTAGTGCATGATGGGCAGTAGCATGTGCGGTAACTAAAGCAGCCCCCTCTTTTACATCGATAGGATCCGGTAGTGGCATAACATGCGTGGCAGGCACCAGTACTTTCTCAGCAAAACCACCTAGATTAGATAACGCAATGACGCGCTGGCCAGCAGTTATATGCTTTACACCTTCGCCCACTTCGGCTACCACACCAGCTACTTCATTACCTGGCACAAATGGGCATGGCGGTTTCATTTGATATAAACCTTGTACAAGTAGCCCATCAGGAAAGTTAACACCGGCCGCTTCTACGTTAACGACTACGTGACCTGGCTTAATTACTGGGTCATCAATTTCCTTGCATTTTAAATCGTCTATCGGTCCAAATGCTTCACATACAATCGCTTTCATAGCCACTCCTAATAATTCGTTTCTTTGCTTACCGCTCGCTTATTAATAGGCGCTCGGTGGTCCATAAGTGCACCTCAATGTCATTGAGATCCACAGCCGTGTTCGGTGGTTTAGCTGTTTTGATGAATCGTTTTATTCGCAATTTGTGCCAGAGGGCGCACCATAGCGCCTAACTGCATTGCCTTGTCGCTTGATGCGTTGCCATCATGTGCCCGTTTAACTACTCCTTGCAGAATGGCTGCTAGACGGAAAAAACTAAACGCGAGGTAAAAGGTCCAGTTGTCTATTTTGTCAATGCCGCGTCGCTTGCAATATGCACCTACGTATTCTTCTTCACTAGGAATACCTAACGCGTCTCTGTCTAACCCACCTAAACCAGACGCATGGGCGATGTCACTTGGTAAACGCAGCTGCATGCATTGATAGGCTAAATCGGCATACGGGTGCCCCAAGGTAGATAACTCCCAATCAAGCAACGCAATCACTTTAGGTTCATCAAGGTTAGACATATCAAACATCATATTATCCAACCTAAAATCACCGTGAACCAAGGCTATTTGCCCATCATCTTCAGGCAAATTTTCTTCTAAATAGGTAATAAGCTGCTCAATGTCTTCTACATGCTCTAGCTCAGAAGCACGGTATTGCTGAGTCCACCGGCTTAACTGGCGAGAAAAGTAACTTCCTGGCTTGCCGTAACTCGTTAACCCAGCGGCGTCAATATCAACACCGTGCATCACTGCCAGCACGCGGTTCATTTCATCGTACATAGCGCCCCGAGTTTTTGGGCTCTCTACTTCCGGTAAAGCGCTGTCCCAATAAATGGTGCCTTCAACGTAGGCCATGATGTAAAACATACTGCCAATGATGTCGGCATCTTCACACAAGTGATAAACCTTAGGCACAGGTACTTCTGTGTTACTTAGTGCATTGATAACGCGATACTCGCGGTCAACCGCATGGGCAGACTTGAGCAGTTTCCCCGGCGGTTGGCGACGCAGCACGTAAACGCCAGAATCAGCATTTAGTTTAAACGTAGGATTAGATTGCCCACCTGAGAATTTCTCTGCCGACAACACCGTGCCTATTTCTGGGCACGCCTTATTTAGGTAGTGATTTAACGTTTCTATATCTAGCGTGTGCGTAGCCACAGATACTCCTTAAGCGTTCTTTTCGGCAATCAGATTGCGACCCAATTGCATCATGTGCACTTGGTCAGGGCCATCGGCTAAACGAATGGTCCTAGCATACGCGTACATGGCAGACAATGCGTAATCTTGACTTGTACCTGCAGCGCCATGCATTTGGATAGCTTCGTCAATAACCCTACACGCCATTTTGGGTGCAACAATTTTAATGGCGGCAATAATATCTCGAGAGACTTTATTGCCGTATCTATCCATTTTGTCGGCAGCCTTAAGTGTTAGTAAGCGCGCTTGCTCAATATCACAATGCATTTGTGCAATACTTTCGCGCACCGACTGCTGTTTGCTAAGTGGCTTACCAAATGCTTCACGCTGATCTACTCGCTCACAGGCTAAATCTAAGGCGCGCTGTGCGCAGCCAATTAAGCGCATGCAGTGATGAATACGGCCTGGGCCTAAGCGACCTTGTGCAATTTCAAACCCGCGACCTTCACCGAGTAGCAAATTACTTACCGGAACCCGTACGTTATCGAACAATACTTCCGCATGCCCTACAGGCTCATCAAAATAGCCCATCGCAGCCATGGGGCGCACAATGGTGACCCCCTTCGTATCCATTGGCACTAAAATTTGCGACTGTTGCTGGTGACGAGCAGCTTCAAAGTCGGTTTTACCCATTACCACCATGATTTTGCAATTTTCGTTCATGGCACCACTGGTGTACCATTTGCGCCCATTGATTACGTATTCATCGCCATCTCGGGTAATTGACGTTTCAATGTTAGTCGCATCACTTGACGCAACTGCTGGCTCGGTCATGGCAAAGGCAGAACGAATTTCGCCATTAAGCAGTGGCTCTAGCCATTGTTTTTTCTGTTCTTCATTTCCGTACTTCGCCAACACTTCCATGTTGCCCGTATCAGGCGCGCTACAATTGAAAATCTCTGAGCTAAACAACACACGCCCCATCTCTTCACACAAAGGGGCGTATTCAGCATTTGATAACCCAGCGCCGTAAGGCTTATATTCCTCTGGAAGGAAGAGATTCCAAAGGCCGGCGTCTTTTGCGCGTTGTTTGAGAGTTTGCATCATAACGGGAGTTTGCCAACGGTTTTCACCATTTTCTACCGCGTGAACATACTCCTTCTCAATTGGATACACTTCTTCTTGCATGAAGGCTCTTAATTTCGTTAAAAGCGTTTGTGTTCTTTCATTGTATTCAAAGTTCATAACTGTCCTTATCCGCTGATGGCGCTGTTTAGCTGTATGTCACAGCGTGCAATCTATCCACAACATCTAAATGTGGTACGCTGTTGAAATTGTTCAAATGCACACCACGAGTATTCGCGAAGCACTGAGAAAAACTCGCATTTCTAATCTGCAAGTTCATGTTAATAACCGTGGGGGCGTCGTAACCGAGTATGTGCTTTAACATCATGGCAATGGCCCCCCCTGAACTTACCACCAACACTCGCTTTGCCTGTGTGCTTTGGAGCGCGCTTAGCATAGTGGCCACCCTATCTTCGAAGCCTGCCCAACTCTCATCCAATAAGTTATGGTCGAGATCATTGGCTGCCCATGCCAACATGGCTTTTTTAAGCAACCGATAATATTCTGCCCGAGACGCACCTTCTGGCACTTTTTGATCTGGGTATCGGGTTAAAAACGCTGTTGCCACTGCTTGAAAGTTAAATTCGTTCAATTCACTGTTGATGTTCGCTTGGGGTAAAGAGCCTATCCCTTTTGCAATACCTTCGGCGGTTTCTCTGTGGCGCACCATGTCACCCATAAACACACTATCGAAAGTAATATCGCGCTGCTTGAAGTAGTGCCCAAGCCACTGGGACTGCTGTGCACCTAGATCACTAAGCTTGTCGTAGTTTGCTGCGCCAAAAGATGCTTGTCCGTGGCGTACTAGGTAGATGTCAGTCATACTACTCTCTGATGTTATCAATATGTTAACCATGGTAAGAAAAGTAGCACCATAAGTTTAATTGATATTTTGAATGGGAATACATCATGTTAGGCTATGGGGAACAAAGGCGACTAAACACGCCCAATAGCGTTGAGGCAGTTGGTTTTCAGAATATTTCTACTATCGTTGTAGCGACTTAAAATTACTGCAACACTAAGTTGTTACGTTGTTTTTTGCACATTGATGCAAAGTGAAAGATTACTGCTAAGGTTCTAGCTGTAGTCAAACGACGCTATTCGTTTGAAATGGGTTAGATGTTAGGTAAAATAAAAATGAAAAAATTGCTGCCCAAGCACACATTCGTCGCACTAGGTATAGCTGCGAGTTGCACATCTTCACTTGCTTACTGCCAAGATAGCGCCTTAGAGCATATCACCGTTCAGGCACAAAAAACGGCACAAAATTTACAAGCAGTACCTGTTGCCGTGACCGCCCTTTCCGGCGACGATTTAATTGAAACCGTGGTGAAAGACGTCTTTGATTTGCAAAACTATGTGCCTGCATTTGGTGCGTTTCAAAATCAAAGCGTGACTAATTCAGGGTTTTCCATCCGCGGTATTGGCACATCATCACAAAATTTCGGCTTCGAATCTTCTGTGGGCTTATATGTGGACGGGGTTTATCGTTCACGGCAAAATGCCCTTATCAACGACTTAGTTGATATTGCTGCTATCGAAGTACTACGTGGCCCACAAGGTACCCTATTTGGTAAAAATACTGCAGCAGGCGCAATGACCCTTACCTCTGTGGCGCCAAGTCATACCGATACCGATGGTTTTGTAGAAGTATTGGCGGGTAATGATTCATTATTAAGATTAAGTGCAGGCGCGTCGTTCTCGTTGATTGACGATATATTAGCCATGCGTATTTCAGGGTTTAAAACCGATGGTGATGGCTATATTACCGATGCCACTTCTGGGCAGAGTTTAAATAACAAAAACCGCTCAGCCATAAAGGCTCAGTGGCTTTATACGCCTACAGAAAATGTCAGCGTTCGCATCATTGCCGATTACGGTGAATTAAATGAGCGTTGTTGCGGTGCACTTACTTGGCAAAACAATTTTCAGGCAAATGACATCCCTGGCAAATTTGGCACAGATGCGTTGTTATCTCAGCCCCCGTTTAACGCCACCATTTACAGTACTGACGATTTCTACGATTTCACCACATCGTTATCTCAACCCCCTATTTCAAAAATGGAAGATAAAGGTGTTTCGGCGCAAATTGATGTAGTGCTTAGTGAGCAATGGTCTTTGGTAGGTATTACGGCTTATCGCGCCTTTGATAGCATCGATATTGTAGATACCGATTTTTCAGATGCGGATTTATTAACCGCCACTAACGATGCAAAACAACAGTCTTTCTCTCAAGAGTTTAGATTGCATTATAAAAGCGATAAAATTCGTGGCCTTTTGGGTGCCTATTACTTTAGCCAAAATTTAGATTTAACCTTTAACACCACGACACAGTTTGCATTCGATAGCTTTTTTAGCATTGCAGGTGCTGAATTACTTCCCTTGGCAAGTGCGATTGATGGACTTAGTGCGGCCACTGGCGGGTTAATAGCCCCTTCTGGGGTGGCAGCACCAAGCAATACCGTATTTATGCACACGGCAAATCAAGAACAAGACAGTGTTGCATTTTTTGCCCAAGCTGACTGGTTGCTGTCTGACACAATCACCTTGACGACTGGCATGCGTTTTACCGATGAAAAGAAGTCGATAGCTGGCCGGTACACCGAACAAGGCCCAGGTATTGATGGCTTGAGCGGCGCTCCCGAAAGCAGGCCCAATATAGGTGCTGCGGTAACAGCGTTAAATGATATTGGCGTAGCGCTCAATACTGGTACTGCAATTAGTCCAACCTCGCTAAATGCCCTAGCGCCTTTTCAACAGGCGGGATGGGGGTATTTTTTCTTGGGTTCATCAGCGGTACTGCCACGACCTGATTTAAACGAAGCAATAGATGATAGCCAGTTAACGGGCACGATAAAGCTTGCTTATCAGGCCAATAAAAACCAACTAATTTATGCCAGCTTAGCCTCTGGTTATAAAGCAGGCGGCACTAATACTGATCGTATTTTACCGTCTTTAGATGCCACTTTTGAGGCCGAAAAAGCGCGTAGTGCAGAAATAGGCTTGAAACAGGATTGGCCTGATTATGGTGTGCGGGTAAATGTTGCGGCGCATTATTCAACCATTGAAGATTTTCAAGCCACCACTTTCACAGGTACCGGTTTTAACCTGCAAAACGCAGGCGACATTCATGTGAAGGGACTGGAGCTTGAAACCACTTGGTTAATGAGTGCAAACACGGAACTTCAGCTTATTGCATCACGCACGTTAGCCAATTTTGATACCTTCAAACAAGGTACATGTTGGGTGGCCTATTCATGGCATACGGGTATTGACGATCCGGGCCGTGCGTCACCTGCCGACCCGTATTGTGCACGAGACGGTGACAGAGTGGGTTTTGAGCCTCAAAATAGCCTTTCAATTATGCTAAACCATCATTTTTTAGTAGCGAGTTACGACGCCACAATAAGCGCAGATTATCAGTATACAGGGGAAGTATATTTGGATGATTCCAACGACCCCTATAAACAGTCTGGTTCATACGAGATTATTAATGCACGACTTTCACTTCAGCTTGAGGAATGGGACACCGAAATTATTGTATGGGCTCGAAACCTTTTGGATGAAGAATATATCGCTAGAAGTGGTTTTGATGTGCCAGTGCAAGAAGGAAAACTGATGGCCTACCCAGGCGCACCTCGCTCCTATGGTATATCGGTAAGAAAGCGTTTTTAACTATTGCGTTTGTTAAAACAAAAGCGATGTAACCTTAAATAAAAAGCCCCACTTATTCATCTACTTTGGGGCTATTTATCTACTTCGTGGCAGTTATGGACGAAGTTATGGAGGCAGTTATGGAGGCTTTATGGGGCTTGCACGGGGCTTTTACTGAAGCCATGTATAAGACTTTTAAGGAGTGTGTATATAAACTGCGTGTTGCACATAACTACTTTAATGTCGGAAATTTGTTTGCCAGTACTGCATGGCACTGAGCAATAATCGACAACGCGATGCTTTCTGGCAAGTCGCCACCGATATTAAACCCAGCTGGGCTGGCGAAGAAGCCTTTAAAATCACTTTCTTTAACCCCAGCTAACGCGAACATTTCTTCTTTACGGTGAATAGGCCCTAACATGGCCACGTACTTCAGCGGGTACCGAGATAACATTGCTAAGGCATTACTGTCTATTTGTCGGTGATGAGACATCAACACCGCTGCATCGATATTGTGTTCTGCGACATGCAAATTCAGTGCTTCGACTTCTGTCGACTCGACAATAAAGTTAGCATCACCGAAGTGCTCTACCCTTGCCTGTGCTGGCCTAGGATCCCATACGCTCACCGACCACCCTTGCTGCACTGCCATCTTCACCACAAAAGTGGCATCGTATCCACCGCCAACAATAAGTAGGTGTGGAGGCGGTTCACAAGGTACTGTTAGAAAGCACTTACCGTTTTGGGTATCAAGTAAAGCGGCCGTTTTTTTAGCTTCAGGCTTCACACGAGTGGTGTTGTCAGCCTGTTCGCTGTTACTCGCTTGCTGGTTGTCGCAAACGCTAACTGAGGAGGAAAGTTCGCCATTAACTTCTTGCTTCCATAAACAAGGTTGCCCGCTCACCAAATATGAATACACAGTATGTAACTGTAAATAGTGATTATCACTAGTTACAGGTAACAGCGCTAAATGTACAACCCCGCCGCAGCCTACACCTAGTTTAAAGGCAATGTCTTCTTCATCGTTATCATCGTAAACTGCTGTACGATGCTTACCATCTTGCATTACCCGCTGGGCTTGTTTGTTAATGTCTGATTCAAGGCAGCCACCACTTAACACACCTAGTTGATGCCCAGCATTGCTGAACAACATGACAGCCCCCGCTTTCCTGTAACAAGAGCCTTCCGTCTTATATATAAGCCCCAGCACCCACTGGTGGGCATCCTTTAGCGGATGCCACTGGGCTAAAAGGTGTATTAGCTGATTACTCATTGCTCAGTAGATGCCTGAACAATAAATTGCGCTAACGTCTCTGGGTCTTGTGCACCCGCAACACCGCTATTACCAATCACAAAAGTAGGTACGCTTTGAATACCACGTTGCAACCATAAGTTCTCGTGCTCTCGAACGACATCTGCATAGGTTTGATTGGCCAGAAGTTCACTTACCTCTTGCTCGTTTAGCCCCACAGACACCGCTTCGCTTACTAACACGTCTATATCATTCACGTTTTTTCTTTCACTGAAATAGGCGGCAAATAAGCGTAATTTTAGCGCTTCTTGCTTACCGTTTTCCCCTGCATAGTGCAGTACTTGGTGTGCATTGAAGGTATTCGCCATACGCATGCCGTCGAAGTAATCAAACTTAAAACCAACCGATGCACCTGCATCAATAAGTTGTTTTCGGTTTTGATCACTTTGTGCTGGAGTAAGCCCGTATTTTTCCATTATATGTTCACGAACGTCCTGTCCTTCTTGCGGCATGTCCGGGTTAAGTTCAAACGGGTGAAATTGAATAGTTACTTCAATATCGTCTAATTGCGCGATGGCTTTTTGTAGACGTTCGTAACCAATAATGCACCAAGGGCAAACTACGTCTGACACCATATCTATCGTTACTCTTTTCATTGCACCTCCAGCGCGAAGCCGTTAAATATTGTTGGTTTTAAACACCTACTAAATGAATAATGTATTGTAGGGGTGAACCTTTCAGCTTCAACCAACATTGCTATTTTTACCGACCAATTCATCAAGTTCTTCGTTCACTAACTTCACAACAGCGTTAGACCACAATTGATAGCCTGCAACTTGCGGATGAAAGCCATCTTCAGCCATGTATTTGAGCGTGTTGTCTGATTGATCATTACCTATTGGGTTTAAGGTTAGTGTGAGTACGTTAACCCCATGATATTTGTTCACCAGCTTAAGCAAGGCGGTATTGAGGTACTTCGCTCTTTGCCCTAACACCCAACGTAACGGTTGGGGTAGCGCGGGAAATTCGTGCATAGGAGGCAGTGCGGTAAATACAACTGACCTGCACTGGTATCGCGCTTTTAGTATTTCAATTATTTGCGTGACATTACTACGCCACCGGCGCAAGGACGTAAAACCCGTTACATCATTTACCCCTATTGAAATAACCGCCACGTCGAACGATCTGCATTGAAGAGGCGTGTCGAAACTATGGGTAGAAGTGATTGTTGAGAGGGACGTTGAATTAGCATCATACGTAGGATCACGGTTGGGTTTAGCCCGCTGCAACATGGATAACAAATCCGTACTGTTAACCCCTGTCTTGGCCTTTAATTCCCAATCAACGCAAAAGTTTTCCGACAAACTGTTAATTAACCAGCCAGACAGTGCTTGTTCTTGAGTAGATACACCCACGCCAGCGGCAGCGGAATCTCCCGCAATAAGCAACGCCAAGGGAGCCTTCATTTGCTGACAGCTTACCGGAACGCCGCTATGCGCATCGCCTTTAAGATGCACCTTGTTGGGGGCATTGCTAGCGCACTGGCAGCAACCCACTCTTTTACCGGTAGGTTCCGGTAATTTGAGCGTTTTTTTCCTTACCAGCAGGCCTTGTACTAGCAAAATTGGAAAACTGACTATAATGAGTATGTTTAAGAGCAAAACCTTGAACGAGATCAATAAACACCTTACTAGTTTGCATTATTATCAATGATGAAATGGGTTTACCACGAAAGAAAGGCCACCTGTATAAGTGTCTTTCGCTACTTTACTAGCAAACTAAGCAGAAAATACCTATGAATTCGCCAATTGATCGCGCCACAAGTACAATTACAAAATATGCACAACAGGCGCCACGTTACACTTCTTACCCTACTGCGCTTAAATTCGAGTCGGTGAACGACGGGTTATTAGAGAGCGCGTCTGAAAACTGCGGCGCCGATACCATAAGCTTATATATTCACATCCCTTTCTGCGAACAGCTTTGCTATTACTGTGGCTGCAATAAAATAGTAACTCGCCACAACGAAAAAGCCGACCATTACCTTAGCTACATTGAAAAAGAGATGGTAGCGAAAAAATCGCTTTATAAAGATAAGAAAGTGGTAGCCCTTCATTTAGGTGGAGGCTCCCCAAGTTTTCTTTCAACTATACAACATACCTATTTAATGTATCTGATTAAGAAACACTTTCTTATTTCCAGCGAAGCTGAATTTTCAATTGAGTTAGATCCTAGAAATGTGACTTGTGAATACTTAAAAGATTTAAATGAATTAGGTTACACCCGTGTTAGCTTTGGTGTACAAGATATTAATGTAGATGTTCAGCAGTCTATCAATCGGGTTCAAAGTACCGCACACATTGCCAAATTAGTGTTTGATGCAAAAAACATAGGCTATACCTCGGTCAATTTGGACTTAATTTACGGTTTGCCCAAACAAACTATGGAGAAGTTTCGCACCACGGTAGTGGCGGTAAAAGCCATGTCACCCGACCGAGTGTCACTTTTTAGCTATGCCCACTTACCAGACAGATTCGCAGCCCAACGCAAAATACCGCTAGATACCCTAGCCACCCCTGATGAAAAAGCGGCAATGCACCAAATGGCAGTAGAAAGTTTTTCTAAAACAGGCTTTGAAATGATTGGTTTAGATCACTTCGCGAAGCCCAGCGACACACTAGCCATGGCTAAGCATAACCACGTATTGCACCGAAACTTTCAAGGCTACACCACGCATAAAAACAGTGACTTACTTGGTTTGGGCGTATCTGCCATTAGTACAATAGGCAATGCATATGGCCAGAACCCCAAACAACTTAAAGACTATTACAACCGGTTGGACAACGACATACCGCTAACCGCCAACGGCATTGCGTTAACCCTAGACGATCGCATTCGTCGAGACGTGATTATGTCTTTAATGTGTAATTTGTATTTAGATAAGAAAGATATTGAAGACAAGTACAATATTAAATTCAATGGCTATTTCTGTATTGAATTAACGAGCCTTAAATCGTTAGTAGACGACGGTATTATTGAACTTCGCGATCGATATATTAGTGTGCCAGATAAGTCTCGCATTTATATAAGAGCAATATGTGCAAGATTCGACGCTTACCTAAACAAAGGTCACCATATTTCACGCTATTCTGCGGCAATTTAGGCAGTGGGAGTTTAGGGCCGGGAATTTAGCACCTAGTAATAGTAAACGCAGCGCTTTAAAACGCTTTGCAAACCTACTGAAGTTTGAACCTAGCTACCACGGATAAACCAGGTTCAAGTTTCAACCGTTCAATCGACAAGGTGCTTACTCTGGCATACAACGCTTGATTACCATGGGATAGCACCACGATTGCGGTTTGTAGTTGATGTTCTTTAGATTGCGGTGTTTCAGAGAAGTAAATTTCCGCCACTTCGCACGGTAACGCGTTTAAAATACTGCTAGAGGGCACATTCACTTGTGTATTGGTATCAATACTCACCTCGCTGGCAAAAACGGCTATTTTTCCTCGCTGCGGATACTGGTAAGTGCCTACCCTTTGCTCATCTTTGTTTTCCGTATTCAGTTTATTATCACATTGCACGGTAGCTTTGGCGTAAAGTACGTTGCCGCTTACATTCAAACGTGTAAATGGATAAGGAAAATCTTTCGACTTTTGAATTACCTCGCCTTCTAAAATTGCACAGGGATTTTCTACACTTCCCTGGCTGGCGATTTTCGCCATAACGTAAGCTACTGAACCCGTCGCCTCTACCGCGCCATCAACTACAGATATCAGCCCATCACAGAATAGAGCCAAGTCTTGAACATCGTGAGACACCATGATCAATTTTATATTTAAGCGGCCACAGGTTTTGACTAGAAATCGCAGAATTTTGCTACGTAAAGCTGCATCTAATGCGCTTAACGACTCATCAAGCATCAGCACATCTGGGCCATTAACCAGTGCACGCGCTAATGCCACCCGCTGCGCTTCACCACCTGAAAGGCTGCCTATTGATTTATGCAGCAAATGTTCGCACTCACAACCAGCAATAGCATGTTCAACTGTTAACGCCTTTGAGCCAGCATGACGTTCGGCCAGTGCTAAATTACCTTTTACATTTACATGAGGAAATAGCATAGGCTGCTGAAATACCAAACCTACCCGCACGCGGATGGGCGCGCTATTTACGTTTATTTCCTTGGTTGCTGAATGCGCGTTAACTGTTGCGCTAGCAATAGGTTTAGCATCTTCAGCAAACCAATTAACACTTACTGATGCTTCTTGTTCGAACCCAGCTAGCGCACGAAGCAAGCTGCTTTTACCCGCACCTGATGGCCCGGTAATACCCACTACCTGCATGGAAGATGGTAATGCGGCTTTCGCACTAATGCGGTTTTCTAACGAGATATTGAACTCCAACCTTGCCCTCCTTTTCCATTAAAGCGATACAGCAGCGTAAGCAGTAAAAATGAAAACAATAGTAGCCCCAACGAAAGTGCATGTGCTTGGCCATATTCTAAGGCTTCAACATGTTCATACAATGCAATTGAGAGCACTTGGGTTTCGCCTGGAATATTCCCCCCAATCATTAGCACCACACCAAATTCACCAATGGTATGGGCGAAACTAAGGCCAAATGCCACTATAAATGGGGCTTTGCACAAAGGAAGTATGATGCTGAAAAACGTCTCTATTTTTCCAAAGCCTAATGAATGCGCCACTTCAACATACCGTTTATCGAGTTGAGTAAAGCCGCTATACAAGGGCTGCAGCGCAAAGGGTAATGAGTAAATAAAAGAGCCTATCACTAAGCCTTCAAAACTAAACGCTAGCTGATGGCCGGTGAGCCATTGCCACCCTTCCCCAACTGGGCTTTGGGGCGAAAAAGCCACCAACAAGTAAAAGCCGAGCACGGTGGGGGGAAGCACTAAAGGTAATGCAAGTACCGACATGAATACGGGTTTTAATTTATGTTGCCAGTTTGCCAACTTCCACGCCAGAGGAGTAACCAATACCATTAACAGCACGCTGGTTAAAAAGGCCAGTTTTAGGGTTAACCCTACCGCAGTAAAGGCGCTATGTTCTAGCATTTATGGTATACCCCTAGTGACTCTGTTATCTACTCGCTTGTTCTCATTAATACTGGAAGTTACGCTAACCGATAATGAATCATCAGCGGGTTGATAACCCCAATTGGGCAAATTTCCCTGTACGTCTAATGACAATAAGTAACGAGCAAATGCAGATGCTGCGGCTTTTCTGTCGGCTGCGGCGGTAACTGCAAGGCTTTGTAATATTGGTTGATGCAGGGTGTCGGGAATGAGTATTGCCCCATCGCCTTCAACATCGCCTTCAACATAAGCATTGCGCCCAGAAATATTTTGCTCATCAGCCTCATTTATTCGCTTATCAGTCCAATTAATTCGCTTGTCAGCTAGGGCGAGGGAGTATGCCACCAAGGCATAATCGGCGTTACCTGTAGTAAAAAACTGATAGGTTTGAAGTACGTTTTTACCCATCACAATATGGGGGGAAACAGCATTCCACTGATTGGTATTAACAAGATACTGCTTTGCTGCGTTGCCATAAGGAGCAAGTTTAGGGTTAGCGATAGCCAGCTTTTTCCCAGCCAATGCCCCAGCAGTAAAGTGTGGTGTTGAAGCTGTAGTATGAGAAGACAGAAAGGCCAACCTACCTTTAGCGTAAACATGCACATCTTCAGCGTTAACACGCCCTGCCTTTATTAACGCATTGGGCCTAGCAGTATCGGCAGAGAGGAATACATCAAATTGAGCACCATGGGTAAGCTGCGCAAATAGGGTTCCACTGGAAGAAACGGTAACACTGACTTCTTGCCCGGTTTTCTTGAAATAATCATTGGCGATACTGCGTAAAGGCTTGGCAAAATTTGCGGCTACAGCAATTTGTAATGGCGAAGATAATATGGGTACTGCCGTGTCATAAGTAGCGGCGTCTTCCTTAGAAGCGACTATTTCATGGTGTTCATCATGCTGATGGTTGTTTTTGGAAATAGCATTATTATCAGCAATGGCATTTTTATAAGCGTCGGTCTGTTCATATGAAGAGAGATTAGTGTCTGATACTGCCGCATTACAGACAATACACAGAGTAAAAAAAACAACAGATAGAAACGTACCCGCGCGGCCTTTAGGTTTACCAACTTGCATGCTTAAAAACGCGGGGGAAATTCTTAAATACGCGAGTATCATTTTTAAACACGCCGGTATCTTTGCGCCAACCGCCATTGCTATTTTTCTCTCAACCAGGCCAAAGCGGCCTTATCGTCTGAGGACTTTACGTCAACCCATCGTGAATCATCTCGGGTGAACTCTTTTTTCCATAAGGGTACCGATTGTTTCAGCATATCCATCAAAAAGTTAGCACCCTCAAATGCCGCCGCCCGATGCGGTGCGGCAGTACCAACCCAGACTATTTGCTCATCATTATACAAACGGCCTACACGGTGAACCGCGCCGGCAGAGGTCAGTGAGAACCGGGTTATTGCTTGCTGCACTAAGTCGGTTAAGGCTTGCTCTGTCATGCCAGGGTAATGCTCAAGTTCAATGCCTAAAATATTGCCATCGGCATTATTGTCACGCACCAAGCCGGTAAAGGTAACAATTGCGCCCACGTTACCTTTGGCTTTTTGGCTAGCTTCTTGACGTAAGCGATTGTATAGCCACTGTTGATCGAAGTCGGCGTTGCCAATTAATGCGAACATGGTTACCCCCCTGTAACTGGTGGGAAAAAGGCAAGCTCGTCGCCTGCCTGTATAAGCGTCTTTGTATCGCACAGTTGCTGGTTGCGCGCCATAAGCACATTGCTATTGCTGCCCATATCGACTTTTTCACTGTTGCTAGCACCCAGGGCTTGCGCCCAGTTATTACTTCGGCTTTTTAGCAGGCTAATAACATCCCCCATGTTGGTGGCGTTGTCGGGCAGCGTTAACGTAAAGCAACCTTCTTGGGTAATTTCACGTAATTGTGCAAAGGTTTTCACGGTTACATTCATTTTATTTCCTATGAAGGTAAATTACTCACCTAATGTTTTTTTGTCGTTGGTGTGGCTGCTAGTCGATTCATTATCACTTTTCCAATGCCCTGTTTTTCCGCCTTTTTTATCAAGTACCTGAATGCCTTCTAAGCGCATACCAGGATCGATAGCCTTACACATATCAAACAAGGTAAGCAGGGCCACGTTCACACCAGTAAGGGCTTCCATCTCTACCCCTGTTTTGCCATTTAGTTTACAAAAACAGGTGGTTTTTATGCGGTTATTTTCGGGCTCGATGGCAAAGTTTACATCTACTTTCGAGAGCGCAAGAGGGTGGCACAACGGAATGAGATCGGCGCATCGCTTTGCCCCCTGAATACCTGCAATACGCGCAACGGCAAATACGTCGCCCTTAGCAATAGTGGCATTGCTTATTTGGGCGATAACCTCTGGACTGGTATATAAATACCCTTGGGCAGTGGCTTCTCTGACGGTTACTGCTTTATCGCTAACATCCACCATGTTAGCTTCGCCGCCTGCATTTAAATGACTAAATGTGGCCATTACGACACCAAGTGTTTAACGAAATTACAGGGTTTAAAATCGACATCTAACTGGCTAGCAATAATTTTTTCCCAACCGGTTTTACAAGCGCCTGTAGAGCCGGGTAAGCAAAAGATGACAGTATTGTTGGCAAAACCAGCAATAGCGCGAGACTGAATGGTAGAAGTACCAATTTCTTGGTAGCTTACCTGGCGAAACAATTCACCAAAGCCATCGACCTGTTTATCGAACAACACACTGATAGCTTCTGGCGTAGAGTCTCTGTGGGTGAAGCCCGTGCCACCAGTAATTAATATACCGTTAATATCGGGGTTTGCTATCCACGCCGACACTATAGCGCGCTGCTGATAGATATCGTCTTTTACTAAGGCTCTGTCGCCTAAGTTATGCCCCGCAGTATTTAATGCGTTAGTTAAATAATCCCCTGACTTATCATTTTCAAGTGTGCGGGTGTCAGAAATGGTAAGTACCGCCAAATTAAGCGGCTGACTAACTACAGACATAAGAAATCCTAAATTGATATGCGACATTTATTCAGGCTTTGATAAAGTACGCCTAAATTAATACATCATGTTACGTTCAGCTTACCACATTGATGTATGCGGCAACATATACTGCGCCAGCGGCGCTCCGGTTTTTTAGTCAGACGCTGAGCTGTTATAAAGAGTCGATTTTATAACATGCTGCGCCCAACCTGAAAATTGTTGTGGATTGGGAGCATGACTCATTGCCTTGTACCAATATGAATTAAAAATAGTGGTAAAGCTAAAAAGCACAACGTAAATAATACAATTTATCTATGAGGGTAAAAGCATTGTATTCAATAGCTTGGATGTCAATTACTTGGGCAACCAGTTTCCTTTTTGCTACTGTGCCTTACTTGCTCACTTATTTTTACACTAAGGTTAATGCGTAAATGAAAACCCCGCTATCTACTAAGCAGGTAATGCGATACAACCGGCAAATTGTACTGCCTCAAGTTGATATTGATGGTCAGGAATTGTTGGCGTCGTCTCGCATTCTAATAATTGGTGTAGGCGGTTTAGGTAATGCGGCGGCCACGAACTTATGTGGCAGTGGTGTGGGCAAAATTACGCTGATAGACAACGATATTGTTGAGCATACCAACCTCCCCCGCCAAACCTTGTTCGATGAAAGCCAAGTTGGACAGTCAAAAGTGATGGCAGCGAAAGTCAGACTATCGCAAATGAATAGCGATTGTGAAATTGTCAGTATTGAAGCGAGTTTGCTTCAAGACAATATGCCATTTATTGCTGGAAACCGCGCGGGAGAAGAACGCACTGAGACAAACAGCGCAGAGGGTTGGGCTACTAAGACAGGTGCGACTGAATTAGAGAAAGCTGAAATCAATACCCACAAACTGTTTGGCGAGCACGACATTGTGCTTGATTGCACCGATAATGCTCAAAGCCGCGACCTTATAAACCGCTTGTGTTATAAACACGGCGTTCCTTTAATTTCTGGGGCAGCCATTCGCTTTGAAGGTCAATTATTCGTAGCTAAACCCGGCGAAAGCCAATGCTATGCGTGTTTACGTAGGTTATTTAGCGCGCCTGAATTAAGCTGTACCGAAGCAGGTATTTTTTCGCCCATCGTGAACATTGTAGGGACCTACCAAGCACTGCTTGCCATGCAGGTATTAATGGGAGTAGGTTCAGTTCCGGTAAATACCTTGTTGACCTTCGATGGTTTGCAGCATGAATGGCAACAATGGACGCTACCCGCCACACTGCAGTGTGATGTTTGTGGTAATCAGAATAAAGATGTTGATGAAGGTTAGCGCATATGAGTAACAAAAGTATTAGCATGGGCGTCTATAAGTTCCTGCATAAGCACTAATATAAGTACTAATATAAGCACTAGCATTAGCGCTAACGAGAGCATCAATAACTAACAACGACATGAATAACAACGAATTAAAAAGAGAGAGTTATGACAACTGAGGTTGTTAAGCAGCATATTGTCGTGGCGCAAAACGCCTCTGGCAGAAACATGAATGTGCCCATTTATAGAATGCGAGGCGCAAGACCCGGCCCCACCGTATACATTCAAAGTTCGATACATGGCGCCGAAGTGCAAGGTAACGTAGTGATATACCACCTTATCCAACGCTTAAAAGACATGGATATTTGTGGCGAAGTTATCTTGGTACCCAATTGCAACCCTGTAGGCACTAATATAAAAGCCGGCGAATACACCATGGGCCGTTTCGACCCCGTCAACGGCACCAATTGGAACCGAGGCTATTATTTTGACAAAGACAGTGTTGAGCAATTTGCTAACACCGTTACCCCAGAAGAGTCGATACAAGGCATAAAGCAGCGTTTCAGAACGTTTTTATCAAACGCTATCGATACCAAGCTTGCCACACCTTGGGGTTTGGGCTTAGCACAGCAGCTAAACTTAAAACTACAGCAATTAGCGGTGAATGCTGATTTTGTACTGGATTTGCATAATGGCCCTGTTTCAACACGCCATATTTATGTGCCTGAGTATGCTAAGCCCAGCGCTAGCCTGTTTAACATACCCCACTGTATTTTTATTCCTAATGTTTTTGCTGGCGCATTAGATGAAGCTACTTTTTGCCCATGGTGGACGCTACAAGAAAGTATTGAGGCAAACCTGCAGCGAAATATTGAGTTTAACGTTGAAGCTTTTACGCTTGAAATGGGTAGCCAAGAGGTGATTAATTTCACCGAGGGTGATGTGGATGCACTTAGTATACTCAGTTACCTAAATGCAAAAGGCGCACTACACAATTGTGATGTTAAGCCTAATGATATGACTCGGTTAGGGGTAATGCTAAAAGACTATAAAACCCTTTTTACTGACTGGGGCGGCATGGTGGAATACCTAGCAAAACCGGGGGAAAGCATTAAGGCTGGTGAGCCCCTTGCGAAAATTCTAAATATTGACGAGCTTGATAACGATAATGGCAGCCGCTTATTAAACGCTCCTTGCGATTTAATCCCTATTTTGCACTTTCCGTCTGCATCGGTATTAAGTGGCACACAGCTTTATAAAGTATTTACTAATTACGAAACGCTCACCTAACAAAGGTGAGCAGCATGGCGCTAGTGGTCAAATGCGCCTTTTTGTAAAAAGTAAATAGTTTGCTTTGCCACTTCTTCGCTATATCGCATTTGAGAATGGCCAACGTCGATGGTGATAAAATCAGTCATGCCCTCCAATTTAGTAGACTCTACTGATACCAGACCATCGTTTGGCCCGTTGAACCTGTCGTTCGTTAAGCCTAACGGCTTGGTGCCCGCAATAATGCCAATAGTGAAATCTACCGCATCAAGGTTATTGCCCAAGCTTCTAGTGCCAGTGACTAACGCACGGCTAATTCCCCCACCTAGGTTCATTAACCAGCTGTCATTATAATGATCGGCTAATTCACTGCCTTTGTTTGGTGTACCTACCAGTACTACCTTTCCCACGTTCACGACTTCTAAGGCTTCTTCATGATTTTGCAAGTATGCTCTAATGACTAAACCACCAAGAGAGTGCCCTACAAAATGTACTTTGGGGGCATTTTGTAGGCACACATCTATTTGGCTGGCTGTTTCATCTAATACCGAAGCCACACTCACCCCGATGGTAGTGTAGTCTAATAGACATACTTTATAGTTCGCGTTCTCCAACCGCTTAGCAAAACGCCACATTGCCCAATCACTTCTACCCAACCCGTGGGCTAGCACAACAATCTCATCATCTGCTTGGTAATTAAGCGGCTTCGCTTCAGAGTTAGCACAACCCGTAGTTAGAAAAAGCACTAGCAATAAAACCGTTAAAACAACTGTTCGGAGCATCATTTAACCTACATTTTTACGCACCTAACCGATAACATATAACTCTTTTTGAGTTTAGTTCGGCGAATTTCTCCCTTATGAGAGTTCCACCACGAATAGGCAAGTGTTCTAGCAAAAGCTTCTTTTTGAGTGGCATTACTGCTTGTCCAAAACTCAGTATACATGCCTTGGGTTATATACCAATTACCAAGCTTTACACCCGCTGGCGTAGCAGAAAATTTATACTTATTGACTTGGGACTGGTCAAAACGCTTGAACAAAGTATTTGGCTGCGCAGCTTTAAGTGTAATAGACACGTCTTTCTCGCCTCTCCATCCTTCTTTATCAAGATCAGATTCGGCAATACCAATAGCTGCCTCTAGCGATTTCCAGTCTTCATCTGATGCCACTCGCCATCCCGCAGGACAAATATTTCGCGAGTTGGAAACATCATTCCAATCATAAAGCCTGCCATAGCTTGATAAATTTTTGTCGTTATCATCCGGAACGAAACCCGTATTAACCGGGGTACCGTCCTGAAATTTAGTCGATCTTAAATTCTCAGCCAGCCAGACTCTATCGCCAATTTTCACAGTGCGATAAACATTACCCTCAATATCTTGTATTAAGCTTTGAGCGGAGTTTTGTTCAGGGCTTTGAGCAGCCTGTTGAGTATTGCTTAACTGACTACTATTGTTAGCCGATGAATCCATTGTTATTAACATACTGATACCCACACCAAAAATTAATTTTTTCATCTTTGAGCCCAAGCATAAAGCGCCTTTCTTATTAAATTAAAGCGGCCAGTTAATAGCAGTTTCTTTCTCAGAAAGCGCCCACAACCGAGTTAACGCGTCTTTCTGCACAACAAATGATTCAAGCTTCCCCTCACCTACCGGGCCACCAAAATTCATTAGCCCCGTTGGGCCATAATAAGCACACTCTTTTAAGTTTTCTTCGGTGGCACACATTACCTCTGGGTACGCGCCCTTTTCAGCCGTTTGCGCCAGGCCGATCTTAACCATAAATGCCCACGAAATTCGGGTCATTAAACTTGCGCTTTCCCTGATAAGAGAAGTATTAGAAGCCCCAGGGTGACAAACGTATACCTTCACATTTTTTCCAGCCGCTTTGATTTTGTCCTGAAGTTCATAGGCAAACATCATTTGAGCTAGCTTACTTTGGCTGTACACTTTATTTGGATGGTAGTTCTTATCCCAATTCATATCATCGAATTGAATGGCTCTTAATCCCATTTTGTGGCCTTCACTAGACACCACTACAATTCTGCCTTTTGATGCTTCAATTCTTTCAAAGAGCAAACCACATAATAAAAAATGACCGTAATGGTTTACCCCTAACTGACTTTCAAACCCATCGACAGTTAGCTGTTGTGTGGAGATTTGAGCAATTGCACCATTACACATAAGCGCATCGATTTTAGGCACCTTTTCTAGTATTTCTTGCGACGCGCGCCTTACTGACGCCAATTCCGCTAAATCTAATTGTATAAAGCTGACTTTAGCTTCATCACCAAACTCGGTTTGTAGCTTGGCGATGGCAGCTTCTGATTTACTAAGGTTACGATTTAGCATTACCACGCTCCCCCCTTTCGACAACAAGATTCGCGTAGCCTGAAACCCCGCCCCACTATTTGCGCCAGTGATTAGAAACGTTTTTCCCGAAAGAGACCCCAAACGCTCGGGAGTCCAACCTTTAGGGCCAAATGGGTTATTCGTCGCCATAAAATTACCTGCCAATGTTGATTATTCAGTCACCGCCTTGCTTGTGGTAACCCGTGTTAGTCTTTGTTACGTGCTTTAAATTCAAACCGCACAATAAAGTGCATTATAGTGCTTGAAAGCTAGATTTATCAGGCGTAATAATCGCTAAAAAATGCCTATTTGTATCAATAAATTCATTTTTAGGTTTGCTTACAGTAAGGGGATTACTATTGCGGAATTTAAGATTTATTAGACAAAAATAACTTTGCAAAAATACTGTTTATTTATACAGGCTCATATTCAGTTGCATAAGTCCGATTTATTACGGAATTTTTCCGCCTTTCTTGTGGTGTGCTTTAGGGGTTATAAATAATGACTTGCCAATCAGGAGCTTAAAAAATAGACTGGGACAATAAATCAATGAAATATGGAAATTTTCCACCTTGCATAAAGGATTTTTTCCGTACACTAAATTGTTAGAAGGCGTCAGCCTAAACTGCATTTGGCTTAATACAAATATCAGTTCAACAGCCCTCACCTGTTGTTCGCAACATCGCTCTGGCTTTAGGTGCTTTTAACTTCGCCGCTTTAAATTCAAAGGTTATCGGAACGCTTTTCTTTGTTCCAATAGCGGGCACAGAGACTCAGTGGCTTCGTTTTGAAAAGGCCTAACAAATGCATCAAGCGGATTTTGGCAAGAGCGGCCAAAACCGCTTATGCAAAGTGTTAGGCATACACATATGAAACTTAGAGTTCTCGTATCTTTTTTTATTTTTACTAGCTTGAGTTTTTTAGTTGGGTGTCGTGATCAATCAGTAGAATTTCAATCAGCATGTTTCAATAATGAACCGAATCCGAAAAAGGTTGGTGTGTGGATGTACCAGGCTGGAAGTTGGCAAGATGGGAGAAAAGAGAGTTCTGAGTGGTTTGCGCTAGGATACGAATCTGGTGCAGCAACACTACAACGAGAGGAATTGCTATATTGCTTTTTCGTTTTTGGAGATCTTGCCGACGAGATGAGTATTTGTAAAAACGGAGAGTTAAATATTCTGAGTGCAACTGATACAGAACTAAAAGGCAATTATAATCTAAAGTTAGAAAGTGGGTTAGAGCTTAGAGGTGTTTTTAATGCTAGTTACTGTGCGCCTGAATGATAGCGATGCCTAACAAGAAAATTGAAGCGGACATTGCCAAGAGCGGGCAACGCCGCTTAATTTGGTGTTATGCACCTAGGAGACATCGGAAGTGATTTCACACATTACGTTAGGAACTAACGATCTTAATAAAGCTATTGAGTTTTATGACCAAATTCTTGGTCTAATCGGTGCAAAGCAAGTAGCAAAAACAGAAGACGTTGTGTTTTATGCATTTCCAGGCTCTGATACAAAGTTATCCATTACTAAACCACACAATAAAGAAAATGCAACATTCGGTAACGGAACTATGTTGGCTCTCAAAGTTAACAGTAATGAACTTGTTAAGAAGGTCTATCAGCTAGCAATCAGCTTAGGCTCGACTTGCGAAGGCAAGCCTGGCCCTCGAAATGATAATGCTTATTATGCTTGTTACATTAGGGATTTGGATAATAATAAAATCGCTATTTTTCATAGAGATAACAGTGTAAGTGCATAACAAACCACTCAAGGTACTCGCGCTGCTCGCTGGAGAGTTCCCCCTATACGCGGGGCGGCTTCGCCATTATGCCCCACGTATCTGCGCCCCTTAGCTTAAAGTTAGGTGCTACAAGTATGCTCAAACGTATGTTTGATTATTTTAAACTCAAACCTAAAGTACAAAGTGAAATTTCAAACTTTGTTTTTATTGGTATCATACTGGGCATCTTTCCATCGTTTAGCTTTATTGCGTTTGTGACAAAAGAGTTCGGACTTTCACCTGAGATGAATTTACATCAGGTTGAAAGTGGTGGGTTAATAATGACTGGACTTATATTTTTACTTATAGCCACCATGATATTGTTTATACTCTTGGGAGCTATCATTCATGCTGTATATCTAGGGAAGATGCGAATAAGTCCCAGATGTGAGATCATAGCAGTATAGTAAATCGCAACGACCAACACCCATGAGCCAACAGTTAACTTTTGCCGACAGTGAGTTTTCCAGCAAGCGGCGTCAGACCCGTAAACCATTCCGTCAATAAGGATGACGTTAGCCGGTTCAACAGGCTATGAGCCAACAAGATGGTGGCAGAGATACTAGTGAGTTAGGACGTTTGGCTAGACGCTTTAAAAGCAAGTGAATGACGATATTACTCATAATGTGAGCCATCGCCATCCTGCTAGAAAGGCCTGCCTTACTGACAATGAGACTCTTATCAGGATGACTAGAATTGAACACAGTTTACTATTCTGAAAACAATTCAAAGATCAAATTCCGAAACCAGACATTGCCCGTGTCCTGATGATAACGGCGATGCCAAAACATATTGATTTGCGCTGGAGGAATATCGACAGGATGGGCTTTCACGATTAAATTCAGATTTTCGGCCGTTTGTAGACCCAGCTTTTCGGTCACGGTGGCAATAAGATCGGTTTTTGCCACAATGTAAGGTGCCGAAATAAAGTGCGGGAGTTTCAATTTACTGACTCGTAATACTCCACTTTTTGCTAATAATTTCTCCACCCTACCATGTCCTGTATCTTGAGCCTCTATTATAATGTGCTCTGATTTAGAGAAGTCTTCTAAGCTTAACTTACCCATCGCACAAGGGTGTCCTTCTCGCATCAAACAAACATAATCTTGATCGAATAAACGACGCTGATAAAAACCCGCTTCCAGTTGTGGTAACAGTCCAATAGCCAGATCCACACTGCCTGTTTCTAGCTCTTCTTTTAGGGAGTGTCCTTGGTCTCTTACCGTGCTGACCGAAATATTAGGGGCGTGCTCAGCAAGGTAGGCCATCAGACGCGGCAACATATAAATCTCCCCTAAATCCGTCATATTGATGCAGAAAGATCGGTCACTCGACAAAGGATCAAAACGCTCCTGATAATTTAATCCGTCTTGCAATGTACTCAACGAATAGCCAATAGATTCCGCAATACTATCTGCAAATGGCGTAGGTCTCATACCTCGCGCCGTCCTTTCAAATAACTCGTCATGCAAGGCCAGCCTTAGCCTCGCAAGCGCATTACTAACCGCAGGTTGTGTCAATCCTAGGTGCTCTGCTACCAAACCAGTTTTCCGTTCTCGGTACATTAGTTGAAAAACAACCAGCAAATTTAAATCAATATCTTGTAGTCGAATCATGGTAGAGATCTCACTGATGTGAATAATTATTATTAGGATTATTTTATATCTGAATATTTCAATAACTTCTATAGTCAATTCCATGCAAAAGCATCGCACATAAATCAAACAATAATAAGAGACCTTTTCACGTCATCACAGTAGCCGTATAAAGATCTCAATAAATAAGAGCGACCATGGAAATACTCATTAAACCTGTCAATAAAACGATCAGTGCCTCACAAGGCAGCACCTTGCTAGAAGCGTTTTTGGAAAATGACATTGCCATTTCCTATAGCTGCCTCTCAGGTCGATGTGGAACCTGCCGCTGTAAAGTTATTGAAGGTTCAGTGAACGGACCAGCGGCTGCAGAAGGACGTTTAGCACAACATGGCCAATTCGTTTTAGCCTGTCAAAGCCGTGTTGAAACGGATTCGATTATTGAAATCCCAGAACCTGATGAAATCGTTACACACCCAACAAAGACGATAAAAGCGGAAATAGTTTCTTTCGATATATTATCGAAAGATGTACGTAGATTAAGACTCAAAACCAACAAAACCTTCGAGTTTTCTCCCGGTCAATTCGCCAACCTAACCTTTTGGCGTGAAGACGGTACTCGATCTTACTCTATGGCAGGCACAACGGACGATGATTCGTTAGAGTTCCACATTCGTCTTGTGCCAAATGGTCGAGTGACATCCAAGCTCGATGAACAAATCAAGATTGGCGAATCCATCAAACTCAATGGCCCACTTGGAGCCTCTTATCTTAGACGTAAAAATACCGACCCTATGTTGTGTATTGCTACCGGGACAGGGCTTGCACCTATCCTTTCAATTGTCCGAGGCGCACTAGAATCTGGAATGCAAAATAACATTCAACTGGTGTTTGGCGCGCGCACTGAAGAAGACTTATACGGCTTGGATTATTTGGAAAAATTGGCCTCTGAATACGCCAACTTCCAGTACCTAATTGCCTTAGATCATACAAAACCCAATAGTCCACATTTTCGAGGTCTGGTAATCGAGGCCATCACAGAACGTTTTCCAGAACTTAAAAATTGGCGCATTTATTTAGCGGGAGCACCAGCCATGGTGGAAGCCGCCTCTTTGGTTTGCAGCAAACGCGGAGCCGATATCGATCGTATATATGCCGATGCCTTTTACCCTAGCGGGGTTTAACAGCATTTATCTAATTTTTTGACATAAAAGTAAGGCCTTTACAGGAAACCAGTCATTTCTTTTTAAGGCCAATATTCAACCCATAATAAAGACCAAAAGGGCGAATAAAATGAGTCATGAAAATCCTATTCCAATGGCACCTGTTTGGGAGCATGAAGACACCAGTCGAATTCCCTTTTGGGCTTATACAGACGAAGACATACACAAGCAGGAGCTTGAGAAACTCTTTTATAAAAAACATTGGTGTTATGTCGGATTAGAAGCCGAAATTCCACAACCTGGCGACTTCAAACGCACGGTTATTGGCGAACGTTCCGTCATTATGGTCCGTCATGAAGATAACAGTATTTATGTGGTTGAAAACGTTTGCGCCCATCGGGGCATGCGTTTTTGTCGAGAAAAACATGGCCATGTCAAAAGCTTTACCTGCCCTTATCACCAATGGAATTACGACCTAGAAGGCAAGCTGCAAGGGGTTCCTTTCCGCCGAGGTGTCAAACAAGATGGCAAAGCAAAAGGCGGCATGCCTAAAGATTTCAAAACATCTGATCATGGCTTAACCAAACTATTAGTCGCAACGCGCGGCGGTGTTGTTTTCGCCAGTTTTGACCAAAATGTTGAGTCATTTGAAGATTTTCTTGGCCCCACTATGTTGTCCTACTTTGATCGGATGTTTAATGGTCGCAAGCTCACCTTGTTGGGTTACAACAAACAACGTATTCCAGGCAATTGGAAACTGATGCAGGAAAACATCAAAGACCCTTACCACCCAGGTTTACTGCATACCTGGTTTGTCACTTTTGGCTTATGGCGTGCAGATAACCGCTCTGAGTTAAAAATGGATGAACATTTTCGCCATGCCGCGATGATCTCAACACGAGGCTCAGGCGGTAAAGACACACAAACCACGAATGTTTCCAGTTTTAAAGAGTCCATGCAGCTCAATGACCCTAGCTTCTTAGATGTCGAAGTCGAGCCATGGTGGGATGGCCCGACCGCCGTCATGATGACCCTCTTCCCAAGCGTCATTCTGCAACAGCAGGTTAACAGTGTCAGTACCCGTCATATTCAACCAAACGGCCATGGTTCATTCGACTTTGTTTGGACGCATTTTGGCTACGAAGACGATACCCCCGACATGACCGAGCGTCGTTTGCGCCAAGCGAACCTGTTTGGCCCTGCGGGCTTTGTTTCGGCGGATGACGGTGAAGTTATTGAGTTTTCTCAACAGGGTTTTGAGCAGAAACCTTTCCATCGTTCACTGGCAGAACTGGGCGGGAAAGAAATAGAAGAAACCGATCATATGGTCTCTGAAACCTTAATCCGAGGCATGTACGCCTACTGGCGCAAAGTGATGGGAGTATGACAATGAAAGCCGACAACTACCTAAAACTGACTCAATTTTACCAAAATTACGCCGCTATGGTTGATCAAGAAAATTGGGACGCATGGCTCGACATGTTTAGCGAAGATTGCCTTTACAAGGTTCAAGCCAGAGAAAACTATGAACGCAACTTGCCCATGGCCGCGTTATCACTCACCAGTAAAGGCATGCTGAAAGACCGTATTTACGGTATCACAGAAACCATATTTCACGACCCTTACCACCAGCTGCATCTGGTTTCATCGCCTCTGATATTAAGTGAATCAGATGACGGCATCATTGAATCACAAGCTAATTACACGGTTTTTCGAACCAAGAATAATGGCATTGCTGAAGTCTATAACGTCGGTCGTTATCTGGATCATTTACGCCTAACGGAACAAGGTATTCAGATCAAA
Organism: Alteromonas sp. 38; assembly: GCF_902506055.1. Lineage (NCBI taxonomy): Bacteria > Pseudomonadati > Pseudomonadota > Gammaproteobacteria > Alteromonadales > Alteromonadaceae > Alteromonas > Alteromonas sp. 38. Next base: position 1,498,241 of record NZ_LR733300.1, on the reverse strand, counting down.
TCTCGACTCTGCATTTTTGACAACGAGATGATTCTTAATTCTTTGATTTACCCAATTTAATACTCGAAAAAAGAGGTTTTCCATGAGTGACAACTGGATAGAGACCATCAGCATTGACGATGTTCCTGAAGACGATGTCATTGGCGTTACGGTCAATGGTCATCAAATCGCGCTGTATAAAGTCGAGGATGAAATCTTTGCGACAGACAATGTCTGCACACACGGGCATGCCCTATTAAGCGATGGATTTTTAGAAGACGGACAAATCGAATGCCCGCTTCATCAAGGGAGATTCTGTATAAAAACGGGAAAAGCCATGAGCGAACCCTTGACTGAGGATATCAAAGCGTACGCAACTCGAATGGAAGACGGGCAGGTTTTCCTAAAGTTTAGATAAGGTTAATACCTCGTTCGTAGAACCATCGCGAATCACTTAGCCAGCAAACAATAACTATAAATAACCTGGAGAGAACAATGAAAAAAACAATATTATCGCTGATCACTGCGAGCGTTATTACACTAGTCTCTAGCAATATATCGGCACAAATTTTGTCGATCGCGTCACCACCACAAGGTTCTATTTGGAACACCATGAGTAACGGCATAGCCAATGTTGCGCGCTCTAAAGCCAATATCAATTTGGTTGTTCAACCCTATAGTGGTAATCGCGCTATGATGGATGCCGTTAACCAAGGCTTAGCCGAGTTTGCTATTAATGATATCAATGACGCCATTGTCGCGGTACAGGGAAAGGCAGATTATAAAGGTAAACAACGTCGTCATTTAAAAGTAGCACTGCGCATTAGCCCTCAGCCGATTGGCATTTTTGTCAAAAAGCAATCCAAAATTGACCGCATCGAAGACCTAAAAGGGAAACGAGTCGCTTCGGGGTGGAATGCATTTCCGATTGGCCGCCCGCACATGGGAGCCATGCTGGCGACTGGCGGTTTAACTTGGGAAGATGTAAAAAAAGTTCCTGTCCCTGACCTAATCCGTGCCGCAGACAATCTTTCATCAGGCCGACTGGACGCCACTTATTTTGCCATTGGTGGACCAAAAGTAGCGGAAGTAGATGCTTCCGTAGGCGGTGTGAAATTCTTACCGGTTAACACAGATCCAGCAGCACGCGATGCCATTCTTAAAGTACGTCCAGCCTTTTATTTTTCCGAAGTAAAACCAGCGCCACATCTAGTTGGCATAGACCAACCAATCCAAATGCTGACTTGGGATAACGTTCTAATCGTTAACGATAAAGTATCTGACGAAGATGTTTATCACATGGTAAAAGCCATTCTCGAGAACAAAGACACTTTAATCAAAATATTCCCAGGTTTTAAAGCACTCGCAGTTAATACCGTGAATAAAAACTATCCGGGGATTCAATATCATCCTGGTGCCATTCGTTACTTATCTGATCAAAAAAACAGCATCAAAACCGTCACCTAATTCGACCCAATCATAGGAAAAAACCATGCAGTTATATAACTTTTTTAACAGTTCAACCTCCTACCGAGTGCGAATTGCACTCGCCTTGAAAGGACTAAGCTACGAGCATCATGGCGTCAACATTCGTATTGGTGAGCAAGCAACCGAGAGCCATATAAAACTCAATCCAGCAAAGGGCGTCCCTGTGCTGATTACGGATGACGGCCAAACACTCACACAATCCATGGCTATTTTGGACTATTTAGAACTCACCTACCCTGACTCGCCGTTACTGCCTAAAGACTCATTAGAACGGGCAAGGGTTTTAGAAATCTGTCACATGATTGCAAGCGACATGCATCCGGTTAATAACCTTCGCATCCTAGGCTATCTCAAGCAGCAACTAGAGGTTACGGATGAACAAAAAACGGTGTGGTATCAACACTGGATTCAAGAAGGGTTCGAAGCACTGGAAAGCCGTTTAAACGAATACGGCTATGGTGATTATTGTTTTGGCGATCAGGCCACATTGGCAGATTGTTGCTTAGTCCCACAAGTGGCCAATGCTCTGCGTTTCGGCTGTGATTTGTCGGCCTTTACGAAAGTCTTAAGCATTTATGAGCACTGCCAACAAAACACGGCTTTTCAACAAGCCGCGCCCAACCAACAGCCCGATTTCATCGTTTAATTTTGTGAAATTGAAAAATAAATAATAAGGAGTTTCCCATGCAATCATTAGGTACTCTTGAGGATTTACCTCAATCCTACCGCGATAAATTAATCGATTTAAACCTGGTGCCACTCTGGCCCAATATGCGTGCCGTTTTGCCTCATAAGGTCCCGAGCCGTAAAACCCAAACGTTAAATTGGCAATTTGACACACTTCGTCCTCTGTTAATCGAAGCAGGGGATTTAACGCCGATGGAAAAAGCCGAACGTCGCGTATTGGTGCTGGCTAATCCAGGACACGGGCTAACCAACATGCAAGCCACTCCCAGTATTTATATGGGGTTGCAGTTAATATTACCGGGCGAAACCGCCCCCAATCACCGCCATACACCCAACGCCGTACGCATTATCATTGAAGGCGAAGGGGCAACCACCATTGTCGACGGCGAGCCTTGCATCATGGAACGAGGTGACTTGATTCTGACGCCATCTGGAAAATGGCACGAGCACCAGCACGACGGCGACGGACCGATTATTTGGTTAGACATACTCGATCTGCCTTTGATGTATCAACTAGAAGGCTCTTGGGCAATTGAGGGAAAAACTCAGACCAAGGTGCTTGAACGGGATAAATCCTTTGCCGAATACAGCGCCGCAGGCGTGGTGCCTGAATTGGATTTTAAAAGAGAGAATACGGATTCGCCGATGCTGCGCTACCCATGGACAAGAACACGGGCTTGTTTGATGGAAATGGCTCAGCACTACAGTGACAGTCCAATCCGCATCGCTTATGTCAATCCAGAAAACGGAGCCAGCTTATTCCCCAGCATTGGCTTTGGCGCCATGATGCTACGCCCTAACGAAACCCTATCTTTGCCTAAACGCACAAGCGCCTGTGTTTTCCATATTGTCGAGGGTCAAGGCACTCTACAAGTGGATTCAAACGACGCTTTGCAATGGACAGAAAAGGACACGCTCAGCGCGCCCGGTTACAGCGAGGTAACGCTCAGCAACACCTCTGCAACTGAGCCTGCGTTCATTATCACTGCCGACGAAGCGCCACTACATCGTTACCTCGGTATTTTTTAACCCTTATCAATACAGCATTTATAAAAGGAAAAACATGACAAATAAACTCGTATTCCCCGCTAAAGAAACCATTTTGGCGCCCATTGAAGGCTCTGATAGCCTGTTTCCTATCCATCGTATTTTTTGTGTGGGACGAAATTACCATGCTCATGCGGCGGAAATGGGTGCCACCGTTGATAAAAGTGTACAAAGTCCTTTTTACTTTATTAAGGATGCCAGTACTTACGTGGCAACAGGGGCAAGCATTGATTACCCACCCCAAACAGACAACTACCATTATGAAATGGAATTTGTCGTTGCGATTGGTGAAGAAGGCTTCAATGTCAGTGAAGAGAAAGCCGAAAACATCATTTTCGGCTACGCATGCGGTTTGGACATGACCCGTCGAGATCTCCAGTTAAACGCGAGAGAAACAGGCCGTCCTTGGGATCTGGGTAAAGACTTTGAAGAGTCTGCGATTCTGGCCCCCATTGTGCCAATAGGTAAAACAGGTGTGTTAAATGACGGCAAAATCGAATTGGCCGTGAATGGTGACACCAAACAATCTTCGGATATAAATTTGTTAATCTGGAACGTGCGTGAAATTATCGCCGACTTGTCCAAATTTTACCATCTACAACCCGGCGATTTGATTTACACTGGTACGCCAGATGGCGTTGGGCCTGTCGTTTCTGGAGACAAAATAAGCGGAAGTATCGAAGGTATCGGCGATATTCAGCTAACCATCCGTTAATCCCCCCGTCAAAACATCATCAATAAAAGCTCCTAAATTAATGAAACATAGGGAGCTTTTTCTTAAGTGCTGAAAAACGACCATGACGGGGTAGTTTGGACATTCCCTCTTAATTTTTCAATTATCTCTGTAGCCCCTATCAGACTTGACATGCAGAGGACTGTCAATTTTCAATAATTTGATGTGATGGCCTATACTCTCAGTATTTGGGCAAAAATGTCTTTTGAAAAACGACTGAGCATCCTTTACCAATCCGAAATAGACGATCTTTACGGTATTCCCGCGCTTGATGACGAACAAAGACGTCAATATTTCTCGCTGAATAGTATTGAAGGAGATGCAGCTACTCGCATCCGCAATATTTCACATCGATGTTTCTTTGTTGCCTTACTGGGCTACTTCAAAATCAAACCCATCTGTTTAAATGCGTCATTTGGTGATACTGAATCCGATCTTCGTTTTATCGCAAGTGAACATTATGATAAGACAACTTTAAAACGTTTCACGGTGAGTCCTGCGCAAATCTCGCGGTTCTATAAGCGTATATTTGAACTGCTTAACCATCATGAATGGAATAAATCATGGCAATCCCGATTATCCGCGCATGCCAATGAAATTGCGGTTACGTGTATAGAGCCAAGATATTTATTTGATGCATAAATTTGCGCGGTTCCTTCCCTAAAACTGGTTTGTAAAACTGCCTATCCCACTTTTCAATGTCTTGAATAGTGGTATGAAGACCGCCATCACCAACCCAAAAAACGTTAGCCATGTTGTTGATGTATTCACCTGACAGACTAGCGGAAAAAGAAGATAAGAGCGTAATTCTTGCTGAAAATCAGCACGAAGAGGCTGGTATTACGTTGACATCACGGGAGCGTCCATATATGTCTCGATAGTAGCTCGCAGATACTGACAAACCTGAGTTCTGGGTAAGTAATGCCTATCTGTCATCGTAATGTGGTTGCAAAGTAGAATAACCCAAGGCAAAGTTATATTCACAATAAAATCAATTTAGAAGCCGTAGAATGATGGAAAACAAATCGGCTTTTTTCAGCCTCGATAAATTGCTGTACGTTGATTGCCGCAAATGGCTATTATTTAAAAACTATTAACAGGGGTGAATAAATAGCAGGTTCTGGCCTATTTATCGCACCAATAATCTGCTGAGATAGAGCGCCGTAGTATGCTTAATATCAATTTCCGTTTCTCTCAAGCGCTCGTGATGTTGACGTGTTTGATGTCTTTAGTAGGCTGCATGATGACGTCAAAAGATCCACAGCCAAGTGTCGTATCGTTTGGGCAATCGCATGAAAAAGCGCTGAGTGTCGCCACAAATATTTTACCTAAGTTGCATATTCGCAACGGGCGCAGCGTTTTCTTCGTGGATAATAAGCCTTTTTTGATGCTTTGCGCTCAGACAAATAATTCCAGTAATTATGTGGCCGCACTGCCATCAGTGTGGGAGAGTGTCGAGGCGTTGGGTGCCAATACACTGCAAATCCCCGTTTCATGGGAGCAGATTGAGCCGATTGAAGGTGAATTTGATTTCTCGTTTCTCGATACGTTATTAGAACAGGCACGAACACGAAATGTACGTGTTGTTCCTTTGTGGTTCGGTGCTTTTAAAAATACTTCTCCAAGTTATACTCCTCCTTGGGTTAAGCTAGACAATCAGCGTTTTCCTCGAATGATACGACCTGACGGGGATAATCACTATGCGCTCTCGCCGCACAGTCAGGAATTATTTATGGCTGAACGCAAAGCATTTACGGCGTTTATGCGGCATTTGAAAAAGTATGATCGTCAACACACGGTAATCATGGTGCAAGTAGAAAACGAGGTCGGTGTATATGGCCTCGTTCGCGATCATTCAGCGTTGGCAAATTCAGTGTTTGAAGCGCCGGTTCCGCCTGAACTTTCGAAAAATTTAGGCCTTAAAAACGGTATTTGGCGCGATGCTTTTGGTAAAGACGCCGAAGAAATGTTCACGGCTTATGCGTTTGCTCGTTACGTAGGCCGACTCGCTGAGGCTGGGCGGGAAGTTCTGAATTTACCGATGTATACCAATGCGGCGCTTCGTCATCCCACGGCCAAGCAATCACCGGGGCAATACGCCACTGGTGGGCCAACGTTTAACGTTCTCGACGTGTGGAAGGTAGGCGCCCCTGCAATAGACATGCTAACCCCGGATATCTATTTACCCAAATCTCATGACTACAATGCAGTATTAGACCAGTATGCACGGATTGATAACCCGCTTTTTGTTTCTGAAACGGGAACTCACGATGCCTATCCTCGTTACTTTTTCGAAGTTTTGGGTCGCGGTGCCATAGGCTTCTCACCTTTTGGTATCGATGATGCTGACTACAAAGTTCACCCTAATGATATAACGGGGTTTAAACCTGACGATATCGAAGGGTTTGCGGCAAACTACGCCCTGATCAAAAATGCTGCCAGTGAGTGGTCACGTCTGGGTTTTGAGAACGGTATCTGGGGTGCAGCACGCGGAGATAACAACGGTTCTCGTCATTTTAATCTTGGGAGTTGGCTTGCCGAGGTTAGCTTCGATGAGTGGCCATTCGGTTATCGGGCCTGGTCCGCGTCAAATGCAACAGGACTCAAGCAGCCGAATGAGTTCAAAAATGCCGGTGTCCTTATCGCAAAAATGGATGAGAACGTATTTTTAGTGACCGGGAAAAATGCCCGAATTGAATTTAAGAAAAACAACGAAACACTACCAAACCAACAAGCGATCTTTGTGTCCGTTGAAGAAGTTGAATTTACAGACGCAGAGTGGCTTTTTCAGCGAATGTGGAACGGCGATCAAACGGACTACGGAATCAACTTTACCGATCTGAACAAGACCTTTCGAATTACGCTGGGGAGCTATAATTCGAAAAGTGCTCAACGTTCAAAACCTAAGTCTTATTAAATGCGAATATTGATTGACCCTGTGACCAAATGAAGTAAACATCCACTCGAACGAATATTTGTAAAGACATATATCCGCTTGCGGAGTTATAGAAAAAGGAGAGTCGACAGATGGAGTTAAAGTCAATAGAAGATATCAAAGCTCTTAATTAATATGTAAAGATAGAGCAAATTCAAAGAATCGAAAAGAAGTATCATCGACTTGGTTTAGTGCCATATATAACTTTTGGTACGCTATTGGTTTATTTTATTTTTCTTAGCACTTCCGTTTATTGTAAATCAGTCGAAATTCCTCGTAGCGAAACTGTCAGTTTAATTGAAAAATCAACATCTAGAGTTTATCCGCTGTTTATCAAAACGCCACGTTCTTACTCGCCAAATACTGACAAAACATACCCTGTTATTTATTTGACTGATGCCCCATACGCTTTTCAGTTGGCGTCTTGGGCTACACGGTTTCCAATGAGCTCTGGCGCTATGAAAAAGGCTATAATTGTTGGTATATCATATTCAAAAGGTGAGTAGAAGTAAAACTAACGCTACCCTTCGTTACAGCTGGCTTTTAGGTTGGTTAGATGTTCATTGCTAAGATGGTTTAAGCATTTTGGTTAATAGGACAGTTGTCATTGTTTGATCTTTTCAAGCCTTTGGTACAGCAATTTTGGAATTCGAGCGCAAGCTGCCCTAGCATGACAGGATTTATTTCTTAGTATCTTATTTTGCTTTTGTCTACGCCCCAAAGTTGAAGTCGCGCTGAACCAGTTTCTCATGCTTGCAGTCGTCACAAACTACACGCAAAAAGCCATGCTCAAGCCGACCACACCTAAGAAACTCTTCAAACTCTTTTTCCACATGGTGTGGTAACGACTTTCCTTGATGTCCAAGCTGCTTCAGAAATTCTGGATAGTGATGTTCGACCAATTGATACAGTATTGTCTGCTCTGGACGATGTCGTTTAAAGGTATGAGAGTGAGTTGCTAGCAATGGCATCCTTGCCATGAATTGGCATCAAAGTGTGTCAATGAATTTCATGTAAATCTACTGATCAATAGGGTGGGAAATGCATTGCGCCAAGGTCCGCTCAACGCACATATTACTGCCGTTCTAATACAAACGTGTGATCGGACGCAACTGGCAAATTTCTGAATTTCGGGTTAGGTAAAAATAGCCTATACCTTAACCCTAAATTGAAACCGCTAAATAATGCCTTTTATTGATGTAGTTAAGTGGCGACGTTTCTCAGTATCGTTTAATGACGCTTGTCCATTGCCGAATATATTGATGCACTGTAACTTCAATTATTCATTGCAGTGTAAAGTCTGATCGATTCAAGTAACCAGATTCATATGTAGTACAATGCCGTCTAAATCAAACGTTTTAAAGGGGCGCCAATGTTAGACGATCAAGAAAATAAAACTGAACAGCCAATTCAAACTATTAGCGACCTTGCAAAATACGTTGATTATTCGTTTCTAGGCAGCCTGGTTGTGGATCCGCACGCGCAAGAAGACGGCAATGAGCATAACCCAAGGCAGGTATTCTCTGGCCATTATGTACCGGTAACGCCCACCCCTATTGAAAACCCCATGTACGTTGTTCATAGCCAAACGTTCTTCGAAGAATTAGGGTTTAATAATAGCCTTGCCCACACGCCTGAATTTATGCGCTTATTTTCTGGCGACATGTCTTCCCTTCCCGCCGAAATAAGGCCTTATGGGTGGGCTACCGGCTACGCTTTGTCAATTTATGGCACCGAATATATTCAGCAATGCCCATTTTCAACGGGCAATGGGTACGGAGATGGACGAGCTCTTTCAGTACTAGAAATTGTTACTAATGGAAAGCGCTTTGAAATGCAGTTAAAGGGCGCAGGAAGAACACCCTACTGCCGAGGTGCAGACGGCAGAGCGGTATTGCGCTCCAGTGTGCGAGAGTTTTTAGTACAAGAGCATATGCACGCATTGGGTATCCCTACTTCTCGCTCTCTCAGTTTATTTATGTCTCAATCTGAAACTGTCGACAGACCTTGGTATTTAGAGGGCTCTAACTCTCAAGACCCAGAAGTCGTGGTGCCAAACCTTGTGGCCATCTCAACTCGCGTTGCTCCTTCTTTTATTCGCGTGGGTCAGCTAGAACTTTTTGGAAGACGGGCAAGAAGCAACGAACACCCTACTGCTTTAAATGAGCTTCAGCTTCTGGCAGCACATTTGATTGAACGTGAGTATAAAGGTGATATCGATACAGCCCAACCATTTGAAGCTCAGCTTGTTGCCCTTGCTACTGCCTTTCAAGACCGACTCACATCACTTGTGGCGCATTGGATTCGAGTAGGTTACTGCCAAGGAAACTTCAATAGCGACAACTGCGCGGCAGGAGGCTATACACTAGATTACGGCCCCTTTGGATTTTGTGAGTTGTTCGACCCGGCTTACCAACCATGGACTGGTGGAGGACGTCATTTCTCGTTTTTAAACCAGCCTGTAGCGGCAGAAAAAAACTTTGATATGTTCTGTCGTGCCATCGAGCCCTTGCTCACCAATGCACCAGCTGAACTAGAAGCATTACGTGATGTGAACAGCAATTTTGCCTCGGCCATGCAAGAAAAGATGGACAACATGTGGGCCGCAAAACTCGGGCTTAACGCTTACGATAATGAGCTGCTGCTTCAACTATTACACTTAATGATGCGCACTGGTGTGGACTATAACCACTTTTTCAGAGAGCTATCTAACCATCCTAAGGATGTTGAAGCACTAAAAACAAGTTTTTATACTGAGCTTAAAGAAAGCTTGGTTTTTGAATGGAATGAGTGGCTAAAAAGTTGGCGAGCTCAACTTGAAAAGTCGGGTGATATTAACGAAAGCGTTAAGAAAATGAAGCTTACCAACCCTAAGTTTACATGGCGTGAATGGTTAGTGGTGCCGGCGTATAAAGACGCGGAAGTTGGCAATTTTGATCGCATTCACGCGCTACAAGACGTGCTTACTAAACCCTACGAAGAACAATCAGCGCAAACACAAAGCCATTATTACCGTTTGCGCCCTCCAGAATATTTTAACGCTGGCGGTATTTCCCACTACAGTTGTTCTTCGTAGAAGGTTAGCCCTTTATTAGGGCTAGCCGTTACAGTAAAGCTAGAAACTATAACGAGCAGTTACTTTGCTTCAACAAAGCGCGTTTCTAAATAGCCAATAATCGCTTTAGAGTCATATAACCACTCAACGCTATCTTTATTTTCTATTCGAAGACATGGCGTTTGAATTTTTCCGCCACCTTGTAACAACTCCTCTCTATACGGCGACCCCTCTGATACGTTTCGCTTTTGAATAGGCACATTGTATTTGTACATTGCTCGGCGAGTTTTAATGCAGAAAGGGCAACCAAAGAACTGGTATAAAGCCAAATTTTGGCTTTCTTCAGCCACCTGCACTTGTTTTTCTGGCGAACGTTTTAGTTTAGTGCCACGGGTAATGACATCTATAAAAGCAATGATGGCCCCGAGTAGGTTGCGAATAAGGGTTATAAAGAATTTCATTTTACGGCTCTACTAACGAATGATGAAATAAAAACGTGATTGTACTACTTGATGCCGCCCTTTGATAATTAAGATCATGAAATTTATTCATGTATCGATTGTGTAAATCTGCTTATTCAAAAGACTTTTAATTTTGGTGTATCGATAAGCTGAGTTTGAAACATATTATACCTGCACAACTTACGTCTTTAGATCTTACGCCTTCACGACTAACAAGCTAAACACCAAACAACACGCAGACAGGTGAATAGTAAAAAGGTAGAAAACCTGTGTTAATCTGTAACTGAAGTACAAAGCGATGTTCAAACACAAAGAGAAATTATGAAAAAGCGGTATTGGCTACTTTGTTCGTTACCTCTAGTAGGTTGCTCTACTATCCCACCCGAATTAGGTGTCAGCGGCGAAACCCTAAAAGATTGCCCTATTACTCCTAACTGCCATAGCAGTATGGATAAAAACGCTCAAGATATAGCACCTATTTTATTTAAAGGCTCAAGGGCGCAAGCGAAAGAGAAATTAGTGGGCATTATTAATTCGCTACCTCGAACCACAATAGTTGAGGAGCAAGATAACTACCTAAGAGTAGAATTCAGGTCGCACTTAATTGGTTTTGTTGATGATGTTGAATTTTTGCTTTCACAAAAAGCTGGTGATAGAACGCAGATTGACTTTAGATCGGCATCGCGGCTGGGCATTTCTGATCTTGGCGTAAACAAAGCGCGAATGAAAAAGATTAAAGTTTTGTTCGCACAGTGATACTGAAAACTTTAAAACCCAAATAACTGAGGTTTTTTATGTTTAAAACGAGTGAGGTTTTTATTTCTTAAAGTGTTTACCAATCATAGAATTACAAACACAAAAAAGCCCCGCTCTTCGCAAGGAAAACGGGGCTTTTTTTATTTGGCGGAGAGAGAGGGATTCGAACCCTCGTTAGGTTTAACCCTAAACACACTTTCCAGGCGTGCGCCTTCAGCCACTCAGCCACCTCTCCAAACTTTGTGCTATTTGCGGTGAACGCAAACAACGAAATACTGCTTGGTAATTACCTTACGCGCGGACAATTCACCTTAAGCGCGCGTATAGTAGGTAAAGCGAGTGTCTTAATCAAGACGTTGCGCGAAAAAACACGCTAACTGCTGAATTATTACTCGCCTTTGCCTTATTAAGCGTTACAGGCCGCCTTTCGCTTTCAATTCTTCCGAGAAGTTGAGCATACGGTCGAGTGGGATTAAAGCGCCCTCACGCAGGCTGTCGTCAACGAAAATCTCATGCCCTTCATACGTAGCACCTAATGAGGCTTTTATCGCCTCAAGGCCGTTCATGGCCATCCATGGGCAATGAGCACAGCTCTTACACGTTGCGCCGTTTCCACCAGTAGGGGCTTCAATAAACGTTTTGTTTGGCGTGAGTTGCTGCATTTTATAAAAAATGCCTTTATCGGTTGCCACGATGAAGGTGTCGTTAGCCATAGTTTGCGACGCTTTAATCAGTTGGCTAGTTGAGCCTACTGCGTCAGCCATGTCTACCACACTAGCGGGTGATTCAGGGTGAACCAATACTGCCGCGTTAGGATACAGCGCTTTCATATCAGCCAGCTTCTGCGCTGAGAACTCATCATGAACAATACATTCGCCCTGCCACATCAACATTTCTGCGCCAGTTTGTTTGGCAATGTACGAACCTAGGTGGCGGTCAGGCCCCCAGATGATTTTTTTACCTTGGCTATCTAGGTGCTCAACAATCTCTAGCGCAATACTTGATGTAACCACCCAATCAGCTCTGGCTTTCACGGCAGCCGAAGTATTCGCATAAACCACGACCGTGTGATCGGGGTGAGCATCACAAAACGCACTAAACTCTTCAATGGGGCAACCTATGTCTAAGGAGCAGGTTGCTTCCAGTGTAGGCATAAGTACTGTTTTTTCTGGGCTGAGTATTTTTGCTGTTTCACCCATGAAGCGAACGCCCGCTACGATTAACGTTTGCTCTGCGGCATCACGACCAAAGCGCGCCATTTCTAAAGAATCAGCAACACAACCACCGGTCTCCTCCGCTAATGCCTGAATTTCAGGATCGGTATAGTAATGCGCAACCAACACAGCATTTCGCTGTTTAAGCAAAGATTTAATCTCAGCTTTAAGCGATGCTCTACGGGCATCTGATAATGGCTGCGGTTTAGCGGGAAAAGGATACTCTACCTGTTCCACTCGAAAGGCTACTGACATTGACCTACATCTCGGTTGTGACAAGGGCGTGGATTATACCCAACTGTCATAAAAAATACATACTACTTAGTTAAGGATGATTGACCAATTTTCAACCATACCATCCTAAAAAATTGAATTACAGATAGAATAAATGCTAGTAAGGAACTAACGCAAAGCGGCAACCACATTTTTTCGGAATTGTTAGCAGAAGATAGCCTGACAGCGCTAAGTTTATTTTACTTTGATATTGTGTTCTGGAGCAGCCTTAGCACAGACCCGTAATAGGTAGAAGGCATTTTCTGGAGATGACGCTTTGGGGTTGATATTTGTAGTAAAGAAAGCGTGGTAGAAAGCGCTTTAAGAAATGATGGTGGGTCGTGCTGGATTCGAACCAGCGACCAATTGATTAAAAGTCAACTGCTCTACCAGCTGAGCTAACGACCCATCAAATAACACATGTACTACTCACATATTCACACGTGAAGCGGTGAGCAAACAAGCTGTTGGTATTAGCTTGATTTAACTTCGCTTTCAAATGATGGTGGGTCGTGCTGGATTCGAACCAGCGACCAATTGATTAAAAGTCAACTGCTCTACCAGCTGAGCTAACGACCCGTCATTTGGAGCCAGGAGAAGAATTGGTGGGTCGTGCTGGATTCGAACCAGCGACCAATTGATTAAAAGTCAACTGCTCTACCAGCTGAGCTAACGACCCAATCTTTCCTGATGTTGCCTGTGTCTTGGCAACGGCGGCATATAATACTCAGATTTTTTTCTGACGCAACCCAAAAGGCATTTTTATTTTGATTTTTGTAGTAAAAAGCTTTCAACCGCTCAAAATCAACACAAATCGCGCATAATTCCTACCACAAAACCAGTACAAAACTTTTTTAAACCGACAAAATGCCACCGAGTTAAGTCTAAAAAAATGCGTGTTTTTTGGATTTTCCTTGAAAAATATACTCATAAGTATTGTTGATGGTTCAGTACAACAGAGGTATAAAATTTCAAAGGGGCGAAAAAAAACCTCTCATTAGGAGAGGTTTTTCATTATAGATTATTTAATCTAGATTCCGCTAACCGCTTTGCGGAAGAATTAGGGTATTCGCTTATAACTTGCTGAAAGAAATTTCGTGCCCCACTATTGTCGCCCGTGCGTTCGGCAATGACACCTAACTTTAATAATGCATCTGGACGCTTCACTGAATCAGAGAAGCGGTTTGATACGATATTAAATTGCTCAATAGCGTCATTCCATTGCTGTTTATTAAACAACAGCTGACCGAGCCAGTAGTGCGCATTCGGTGCATACTCGCTATTCGGAAACCGCTGTATGAATGACTGAAAAGCAGGAATTGCTTTATCGTACTCACGAGATTTCAGGATAAGATTAACAGCACTGTCGTACGCTTCGTCCTCCCCCTCTTGTGGGGATGATGAGCCTGTGGAGGGGGTAACCCCTGCAGAATTACCTAACGGGGCGCCAGCGCCACCAGCGTTAGCTAAACCGCCTTGTTTAAGTGCCTCAACACGCTTATCTATCTCAAGGTACAATTCACGCTGACGTTCAAGCACCTTTTCCAGCTCGTTGGTGTTAACTTCGACAGACCCTCGCAATTGGTCAACTTCGCTTTGCATGTTGTCCAATTGGGTTTGTAAGCGATGCTGCATTTCAGTTCTGCTTTTAACAATACGCTCTAAAACAGCAATACGCTGTTCTAGATTGCTGCCGCCATTGGCATCTACCACTGGCGCCTGTGCGAAGGCAGAACTTGAAATAGCAAAGGCGGCACACAAGGTAACGCCTGCTTTAATAGTGTTAATTGCTGTAAAAGCCATTATCGGTAAACAACCACTCCGCGGCGATTTTGCGCGAATGCATATTCAGTTGAACCCATTACCGCAGACTTCTCTTCACCGTATGAAACAACCGTAATTTGGCTGCTGCTTACACCCGCGTTCATTAGGTAAGTTTCAACAGACTGGGCACGACGCTCACCTAGTGCAATGTTGTACTCTGGTGTACCACGGCTATCAGTATGACCTTCGATGGTCACCTTCATGTTAGGGTTTTTCACCAAGAACGCTGCGTGTTTATCAAGTAAACGTTGAAATTCAGGCTTGATGCTAGCGCGGTCGAAATCGAAGTAAACCGTTTGTTCGTTTTTCAACGCTTCCATTTCTTGCTGAACCATTTCTTCTGAACGCTTCATGCGTTGAGCAGCTTCTGCTTCTACGCGTTGTGCTTCAGCTTGACGAGCATCTTGCTCTGCTTGTGCTTGTTCTTGTGCAAGACGGTTACGCTCAGCAGCTAGCTCTTCTTCGCTAGGGCCAGACGAACAGGCCATCATGGTCACCACTGGCAAGGCGATAATGAAGCTCTTCATTAATTTATTCATTTGCATCCTACTAATCCTTAAATGTTATTGTTTGATATTTCAATTGTTAGAACAAAAATGGTGACCAACTTGGCGATTTCACTTGCCCATCGGCTGCCGGTAATCTGGCTTTAAAGCGTCCATCAAGTGAAACAAGTGAAAGTACTTGTGTCCCTTCATGAAGGGTACTATAAATAATCATACTACCGTTAGGCGCTACACTGGGTGACTCATCCAAAAAGGTTCTTGTCAGTACCTGAGGAGAGCCGCCGTCTAATGCCTGCTTAGCAATATGGTAGTTTCCATTGGTTTGATTAACCACTACCATTTGCTTACCGTCGGGCGTTAATGTAGCACCCAAGTTCTGTTCGCCTACAAAAGTAACGCGTCTTACCTTTCTAGAATTTAAATTTACGCTATATATCTGGGGTTTACCACCCCGTTCAGAGCTAAAAATTAAACCACTACCGTCAGGTAGCCATGAAGGCTCTGTATCGATGGCACGGTTGCGCGTTACTCTGGTTAAATTTTTCGTCGCAAGATCCATAACATAGATCTCAGGGTTCCCATCTTTCGACAAAACCATTGCAAGTTGCTTGCCATCTGGTGAAAACGCTGGGCTTCCGTTAATTCCAGGGAAATCAGTAACCGTTGTACGTTTGCTTGTATATATATCCTGTATGAATATTTGAGGTCTACGGTTTTCAAAGCTTACATAAGCTAACTTTTCACCGTCTGGTGACCAAACCGGAGACATCAATGGTTCAGGTGACGACAACAGGCGCGTCTCGTTCTCGCCATCATAGTCTGAAATCACTAGCTGATATGGTTTCTCGTACGTATCTCTGTCACGTACAATAACATAAGCTATACGGGTTAAGAATGCACCGCGTACACCTGTCAATTTCTCATACACTACATCACTAATGCGGTGTGCGTATTGCCTAAAGTCTCTAGGGCTAATAATAGATTGGCGCGCCGCTATAACGTGTTCGTTACTTACGACTAACTCACCGTTTTTCAATACCTGAGACTGGCCACCGTCTAACTGCCCTTTTAGTACATCAACCAGTTGGTAAGAGACTAAATATCTATCGGTACCTTCAGGTTCAATACTTCCGACCAAAACCGTATCAACCCCAAGAGACGCCCACGCAGAGTAGTTAACCTCATCAGCGGTTTCAGGCATTTGGGGCATTTTACTTGTCGCAACGGGGCTAAATTTACCGCTACGCATCAGGTCAGCCATAATGACTTCAGAAATATCGCTAGGCAATGTGCCAGCACCTTTCCACTTAAACGGCACTACACCAATAGGTCGAGCACTGTTTATACCTTCGGTGATCACAATCTCTAACGTCGCGAATACCTTGGCACTAAATACCATCGCGATGGCGGCTATCCATAAACCTGTTTTTTTCATTGCACTACAGTTCCACTTTTAAGTTAATATCTTTTAATTGCTCATAGACGTCGGCCGCATCCGATACCGGCAGTTCTTCTGCACGGCGTACGGCACTTTCTGCTGCTCTGCACAAGGCGTCATGCCCGCCTAAGATACGTATGCTAGTCACATAACCTGTGGTAGCCAATTTGATATTCAATCTACATACCTTACCTTTAAAGCTGTCATCGTCGTACAAGTTACGTTTTATCGTTTGCTGAATTAATGCGGTATAGCGCTCTACTTCAGTCAGAACTTGTGCACGTCTTCGTTGCTGCTGAGCCGCTTGCTCTTGCGCAAGTTGCTCTTGCATAATTCTCTCCATCTCAGCATTTTCAGCAGCTTCTTTTTTCTTACGCTCTGCATCGGCTTTCGCTTTAGCTTCACGTTCTTTGCGCTGTTGCTCCTTTTGCGCAGCCAACTGTTCTAACTCTTTTTGACGTTTGAACTCGGCTTCTTCAGCTTGCTTCTTCTCTCTAGCTTGCTTAGCCTCTGCCGCCCTCTTACGCTTAGCTGCAGCAGCTTGCGCATCTTTCTTCTTTCTTTGCGCTTCTGCCTCTCTTGCCTGCGCTTGTGCCTGCGCTTGTTCTCTCTTGGTATCAGCGATGGCTTGAGCATCAATGAAGGTAGCTTCAATAACCGGCGCATTAGTGGCCATTGTAGGCAAGGGAGAAGGTGAAAAGCTGACGCTAATTAGCAACACTGCAGCCACAACAAGGTGCAGTGCGATAGATTTATAAATGCCAACAGAACTTGCAGTCATCAATAAACCTACTCTGGCTCAACGGGGTCTGTCATTAAACCTACAGAAGGCACACCCGCGCCTTGCAATAACACCATAAGTTGAATGACCTCATTATAAGCAACTTGCCCATCTCCTTTTACTACCACGGGAGTATTAGGATCTTTTTGTAGCTGAGCTTGTACCAAGGCTGCTAAGTCTTCTTGTGCCAGTGGCGACTCTTGGTCGTCTCCCACGTTAAGAAAGTAGCGGCCTTTAACGTCTACTGACGCAATAATAGGTGGATTATCTTCTTGCTCAATTGGGTTCGCACTTGCTTTAGGTAAATCAACTTTAACCCCTTGCGAAATAAGCGGAGCCGTTACCATAAAGATAATCAGTAGTACCAACATCACATCGATGTAAGGTACTACATTAATTTCAGAAACCGGCCTACGGCGCTTTCTTACATACATAATAATTCCTCTCTCACCAGTGAGTTAAGCTCGCATCAATGTTCGCATTTACGCTTGCGGCTGCTGAGCTTGACCAGATACTGCCTGACGGTGAAGAATGGCAGAAAACTCTTCCATAAAGTTACCGTAGCTGTTTTCCAATTTCTCAACTTGGTGACTGAAACGGTTATACGCAATAACCGCAGGAATGGCCGCAAATAAGCCGATAGCCGTTGCAATAAGGGCTTCCGCAATACCTGGCGCTACCATGGCAAGGGTGGCTTGCTGTACTTCACCTAAAGCGATAAAGGCGTTCATGATCCCCCACACCGTACCAAATAGGCCTATATACGGACTAATAGAACCGGCCGTTGCTAGAAACGGAAGACGACTTTCTAATTCTTCCACTTGGCGAGACATAGTTACCCGCATTGAGCGGTAAGTACCATCAACAATAGCATTGGTGCCTGAATTCGATTTGCGCAAGCGGACGAACTCTTTAAAGCCAGCACAAAAGATAGTGCCAATACCCGATAAGTTAGGGCGAGCAGATAGCTCTTGATAGAGTCGATTTAAATCAGCACCCGACCAAAACTTGTCTTCAAACTGACGCATCTCTTCTCGTGCACTTGAAAGCGCCTTACTACGCTGAAAGATAAATGTCCAAGACGCAACTGAAACGCCTAATAAAAGCAACATAACAAGTTGAACAATAAAGCTGGCCTGCAAAAATAGGCCGATAAAAGTAAGATCAGATGACACGCGTTATTTCCCCTAACAATGTACGTGGTAGTCGTCTGGGCTTCATCGTCTCCAGACTGACACAAGCAACTTGAATATCGGCAGATACTAAAGTTACATCTTGTTTATTTCTAATGGTTTGTTGAAACGTCATACTCGCTCCTTTCAATTCTACAACCTGCGTTTCAATACTCAACAGGTCATTAAACCGAGCAGGCGCATAGTTATGCATTTCAACGCGTTTGACGACAAAAGCCACTGATTGTTCCATTAATCTATCTTGTTCGAAGCCAAGGGCTCTAAGCCACTCGGTTCTTGCCCTCTCCATAAACTTGAGGTAGTTGGCATAATATACAATGCCCCCCGCATCAGTATCTTCGTAATACACTCTTACTTGGTGTAAATGCATAAATATTCTTTCACCGTCAATAAAATTAATCGTTAACCTTGGTTATTTATCGTATTACAGACTTACAAAAACGATAATATTCACCCTACACACCCCATTTTCAGAAGAATTTAATGATAAAATGATAAACCATTAACACCACTGCAACACATTAGTTTTTCTAAGGCTAAAAAACAATTTTACTCAATTGTAAGAATTCAAACTAAGCCTATAATACGCAGCATCAGTTCTACAGAGCGTAATGGTGTATCACACGGTTATGCAAGAGTTTTTCTCCTGTTAGATATGAGTTCCCTGGATTTATTTCCTTTAACACTTGTTGTTTTGGCCCGTTCATTGAGCGGGCTTTTTTTTATCTGAAGAAAAGTGAAAGGGTGTGCTAAATAACAGAAACTAAGCATGAGCAAACATAGGGCTTGCTCATACAAATACACAAAGGGTAAGCCGCTAAACAGAAGGTGTAAAACCGAAGTGAAGATAGGCGCGTTGCGAGACGATACGCCCACGCGGGGTACGCTGTAAGAAACCTTGCTGAATTAGAAAGGGTTCAATAACATCTTCAATAGTCTCTTTCTCTTCACCAATCGCCGCAGCTAAATTATCTAGCCCTACTGGGCCGCCATCAAATTTCTCTATAATGGCACAAAGCAATTTCCGATCCATGTAATCGAAACCTTCTTTATCTACATCAAGCATATCCAATGCCTTTGCTGCGGTTTCAACGCCTACCGTACCATCAGATTTAATTTCTGCGTAATCTCGAACCCGTCGTAATAGCCTGTTGGCAATACGCGGTGTACCTCTAGAGCGACGTGCAATTTCCTGTGCGCCTTCTGGGCTCATATCCAAATTCAAGTAACTCGCACTACGAGCCACAATGGTGGTGAGATCTTTAACCGAATAAAACTCGAGTCGTTGAACTATGCCGAATCGGTCTCGCAATGGCGATGTAAGCGAACCTGCCCGCGTTGTAGCTCCCACTAAGGTGAAAGGTGGTAAGTCAAGTTTGATAGAGCGGGCTGCTGGCCCCTCGCCTATCATAATATCCAGCTGGTAATCTTCCATGGCGGGATACAGAATTTCTTCCACTACAGGGCTTAATCGATGAATTTCATCAATAAAAAGCACATCGTTGCGTTCAAGGTTAGTCAGCAATGCCGCTAGGTCACCTGCTTTTTCAAGTACGGGACCAGAGGTGGTTTTAATGCTGACATCCATCTCGTTCGCCACAATATTTGCTAGGGTGGTTTTACCTAACCCTGGCGGACCAAATATTAATAAGTGATCAAGGGCATCGTCACGCTTTCTAGCTGCCTGAATGAAGATTTCCATCTGCTCACACACGTGAGGCTGGCCTGTGTAATCATCAAGCATTTTAGGGCGAATAGCACGGTCGATAACTTCATCTTCGGTACTCGCGTCGGGCGTAATTAATCTGTCAGCTTCTATCATTAGGGCTCTGCTTTAATGTAAATCGGCTACGTAGGCCTATCGCGCTAGCTTGTTTTAGTCTTGGCTTCTGTTTAAAAAGGTTTAAATAGCGGCTTTTAACGCTTCACGAATTAGCGATTCGCTTTCCATGCCTTCTTTATAAACACTGTCGATAAGTTTACTGGCCTGCGCAGGCTTATAGCCTAGTGCCACTAGCGCGCTCTGGGCATCTTCTCTCGTGTCGTTTACTTCTACTAGCGTATTGGTGTTAAGTAAATCCCCACTGGGCGGTGGAATGACAATACTTTGTACTTTGCCAAACTTCGCTAACCTATCTTTTAACTCAACCACTAACCTTTCAGCCGTTTTCTTACCAATGCCCGGCAAGCTCACTAGCGCAGAAACGTCTGCATTTTGAACCGCTGATAAAAATTGGCCTGCGGACATACCCGATAATATGGTTAAGCCTAATTTAGGGCCCACCCCATTCGCTTTAATTAGCTCTCGGAATAATCCTCGCTCCATTTTATCGGCAAAACCGAACAGCAATTGCGCGTCTTCTCGCACGACGAAATGGGTATAAACTACCACTTCCTCACCTACGGCTGGCAATTGATAGAAGCTGGTCATTGGCATATGAATTTCATAACCTACCCCATTTGCATCTACCAATATTTCTGGGGGCTGCTTTTCGGCCAATGTACCGCGAATACGTCCAATCATGACTGCTCTCTTACCTGGTATTTTCCCAATGTAGGGAAATAAAACGAATAGGAAGGTTCTATTAGTTACAAAAAAGTGGTTACCGCTATGCGAGTTTTTAACAACGCTAGAGCAAACAAAACAATTAACGCAAACGGCCTCGCACGGTTTTGCGTGCTTGCCCTGCCATATTAATCAAGCTTTGCTCGGTATGAGCATGACATAGCGCTACCGCAAGAGCATCAGCTGCATCAGCTTGAGGTGTACCACTTAAACTCAACAAATGCTTCACCATGTGCTGCACTTGGGTTTTATCTGCACTACCCTTACCTACTACTGCTTGTTTAATTTGCCTAGCCGAATATTCTGCTACTGGCAAATCACCTTGAGTGGCTGCCACAATAGCGGCACCGCGGGCTTGCCCTAACTTTAAAGCAGAGTCGGGATTTTTTGCCATAAACACTTGCTCGATAGCAAATTGTGCAGGGTTGTACTGGCGAATAATATCGCTAATGCCGGTATAAATATTGGCAAGCCTGGACGGTAAGTCTGCCGTTCCAACGCGAATACAACCGCTCGCCACATACACAAGTTTACCCTGCTTACGCTCAATAACGCCGTAGCCTGTAACCCTAGAACCTGGATCTATACCCAGTATAACCATTAAGGTACGTTTGGTACAAACATTGATACCGCCTCTTTGTTTGAAGGCGACCAAAGTCGCGCTAATGCTTGTGCTTTATCTACCCACTCATACTGCAAATGTTCAGTAAGCACCAACGGCAAGGTACTGTCTACTTGAAGAGAAAAAACGTGTTCGGTGTTAAACCGTGTTCCGGGGGGATATCGATGCAACCAGCGGCTGCGAATTTCGTATTGGTTTTGTCTATTGTGGTTAAACATTTCTATAGACAGTTGTTTGGCGTCAATCCCTGTTTCTTCCGCTACTTCTCGGTATGCGGTTTCAATAGGGAGCTCGCCATCTTCCATTGCGCCGGTAACCGACTGCCAAAATTCAGGGTCGTCATTGCGCTGTAGCAAAAGTACCTTATGGTGCTGATCGTACAACACCACAAGGACCGACTCGGGCTTTTTATAAGCCATCGTTTACGACGGCTTTTTTACCGTTGCAATCGCCAACTCTTCCAACTGCTGTGGATTCGCTGGACTTGGCGCAGATGTTAATGGGCAAGCCGCTGTCGTGGTCTTAGGGAATGCCATTACATCTCGAATAGAACTAGCACCAGTCATAAGCATAACAAGGCGATCTAAACCGAACGCTAGACCTGCATGAGGCGGCGCACCAAAGCGTAAAGCATCAAGTAAGAAGCCAAATTTATTCTTCGCTTCTTCTTCTTCAATACCCAAAATCTCAAACACGGCAGATTGCATTTCTTCGTTGTGAATACGTACTGAACCACCACCAAGCTCGCAACCATTTAATACCATATCATAGGCATCAGACAATGCGCCAACCGGGTTGGCTTTAAGCTCTTCTGCGGTTAAGCCGCGAGGTGCAGTAAACGGATGGTGTATAGCATGAAGCTGTCCATCGAATTCTTCAAACATAGGGAAGTCGACAACCCACAACGGCTTCCACTCACCTTCTAACAGCTCGAAGTCTTCACCTAGCTTAAGGCGAAGTGCGCCCATAGCTTCGGTAACTACTGTGTTAGTGTCGGCACCGAATAACAAGATGTCGCCAGCTTGAGCACCAGTACGCTGTAAAATACCGTCGGTAATATCTTCGCTTAAGAATTTAAGAATAGGTGATTGTAAACCTTCTTGGCCAGGTGCCATTTCGTTTACTTTCATCCATGCCAAACCTTTCGCGCCGTAAATGCCTACGAACTTGGTGTACTCGTCAATTTGCTTACGAGACATGCTAGCACCGCCTGGTACGCGAATAGCAGCAACACGACCTTTAGGATCGTTAGCTGGGCCACTGAATACTTTAAACTCAACAGTTTCAAGTAGGTCAGCAATATCGGTAAGCTCTAGTGGATTACGTAAATCAGGCTTATCGCTACCAAAACGCTTCATTGCTTCGGCGTAGGTCATGCGTGGGAAGTCACCTAAATCTACGTTCAACATAGTGCTGAACAAATCGCGGATCATGCTTTCAGTGATCGCCATTACGCCATCGGCATCTAAAAACGTAGTTTCGATATCGATTTGAGTAAATTCTGGTTGGCGGTCGGCACGCAAATCTTCGTCACGGAAGCATTTTACGATTTGATAGTATCTGTCCATGCCAGACATCATCAGCAATTGCTTAAACAGTTGTGGCGATTGCGGCAGTGCAAAGAACTCGCCTTTATGCGTACGACTAGGTACTAAATAATCACGAGCACCTTCAGGTGTCGCTTTGGTCAAAATAGGGGTTTCAATATCTAGAAAGCCTTCGCCTTCTAAGAAACGACGTACTGCACCAGTTACCTTAGCGCGGAACTGCAAGCGCTGGCTCATAACAGGGCGACGTAAATCAAGGTAACGGTAGCGTAAACGCTGCTCTTCAGAGTTCTCTTGGTTCCAATCAAGTGGCAGCGCATCAGAGCGATTGATGATTTCTAGGCCTGTGCCCAAAATTTCAATTTCGCCGGTACGCATATCTTTATTCATTTGACCTTCAGGACGAGCACGTACTTTACCGGTAAGCTTCACGCAGAATTCACCGCGAAGTTTATTCGCTACGCTTAATACCTCTGGTAAATCAGGGTCGAATACCACTTGAACGATACCTTCGCGGTCTCGTAAGTCGATGAAGATAACGCCACCTAAATCACGGCGTTTGTTTACCCAACCACATAGGGTGATTTCTTGCCCAATGTATGATGAATCGATGTTCCCACAGTAATCTGTGCGCATGGTCGTTGACCCCTGATATTCTTATCTTGCGTTACACGATGGTTGGCAAACCCTTGAACCTGCTTGCCATTACTCTACAATGAGGCGATCGCGCCCCTTGCCATCATGCACTATGTGTTAAATTAAGGTCGCATAGTATAAACAAATGCGCACTAAAGCCCAATGACAAATACAAACAATCCTGCAGTAACTAAATTATCAACTTCTTCGGCGCTACCCGAGGTATTTATTGGCCTGCCGCAGTGGCAGCATAGTCATTGGCCAAAAACCTGGTTTGCTAATTACCCAAAAAGTGACAATCAACTGGTTCATTACGCTAATGAGTGTAATACGGTTGAGGGAAATACAACCTTTTATTCTCTCCCCCATTCAGATGCGGTAGCACGCTGGGAACAATCTGTAGGTAGCGACTTTTCGTTTACCTTTAAATTTAACCAGCAAATCACGCATGTTCACCAATTATTGCATTGCGAAGATGAAGTGAACGAACAATTACAAATTCTTGCGCAACTTGAGCACAAACTCGGTGTGATGCTGTTGCAACTTCCTGCAAGCTTTGGCCCTGAAAAACTCGAGCGACTGGCTTCGTTTTTAAGTCATTTACCACGCCATATTAAGGTGGCCGTTGAGGTTAGGAATTTGGCTTTTTTTAAAAAAGGCGATGAAGAGAAACAGTTAAACCAATTATTAATTGAGCACAACGCCAACCGCATTATTATGGACACCCGCGCCTTGTTTACCGGCCCTGTTTCAAGGCTAGATACAGGGGCTAATACAAGGGCTAGCAACAGTGCGCTATTAAGTGAGGTACGACATAAAAAACCTAGAGTCCCGGTGAATGTGATTGCCACCGCGAATAACCCTGTCGTTCGTTTTGTAGGAAATGATACGGACGAAGATAATATTGCGTGCTTAACGCCTTGGGTGAATAAAATTCATCAATGGCGGCTAGAAGGAAAAAGCCCGTATTTCTTTTGTCATCGACCCGATAACAAAGACGCCCCGTGGTTGGCGCAGCAGTTTATTGATTTGTACAACCAAAAGCATGGTGATGCGGCAATTCCTAACCTTGCCATTAAACAACAGCCGAGCCAAAACGCCTTGTTTTAGCGTGCATTTGCTGCGCATAAATTTCGCTAAAAGTGCTGCTGTTTTAACTATTTTAAATAGCAAAGCCATGCACCATACATTAAGAATATTAACTAGTGCTTATGCTTACCTTCCTATAAACTGAAAGCTATTGAGACAGTCTCAATAGTAACTTTTTATTTAAGTGAAATAATTAATGGAATTACCAACGCTTGATCGCGAAACCTTGCGATTAAAAGCCCTAGAAAATTTAAACATTCTAGACACCAAACCCGACGCACAGCTAGATGCCGTTACCAAAGCAACCCAAGAATATTTTAAATGCAAAATTTGCTTGGTGAGCTTAATTGCCGAAGACAGACAATGGTTTAAGTCTCGCCAGTGTTTAGATGTGTCAGAAACACCGCGCAATATTTCATTTTGCACTTACGCAATAGCGGAAGAAGAATATTTAATTGTAACCGACGCAACAAAAGACAGCCGTTTTGCAGGCGGCCCCTTGGTTAAAGGTGAGCCTTACATTCGCTCTTATGCTGGCGCTATTCTTCGTTCTAACGATGGGTACGAGCTTGGTACATTATGTGTTATTCATGATGAACCGAGAGAGTTCTCTGCTGAAGAAATTCTTATGTTAAAAGAGATGGCCAAGAAAGCGGAAACCATCATTAATGAGAATCAATGGTAGATTAACAATCGCTAACAAGGCTATTAAAGCCCACTAATCTAAAAGAAAAAAGCTGCCACATTAGGTGGCAGCTTTTACGCTTTACGCTTCAAAGATACTTCCAGTAGGGGTCGTACTAACGAAAGTCTCCCGCATCTAAGTCATGCTTCTTCATTAACTTATGCATATCGGTTCGGTTACGACCGGCTAACTCAGCCGCGCGGGTTACGTTTCCATCCGTCATTTTCAAAAGCTTGTTCAAATACTGTTGCTCGAAGGCATCACGGGCTTCGGTCAGCGTTGGCCAACTTTGTTTGGTAGCTGATAGCGCTTGTTCTACAAGATGCAGAGGCACTACCGGGGTTTGTGTTAAGGCAACACATTGCTCTACCACATTCACTAATTGACGCACGTTTCCTGGCCAAGATGATTTCACTAACAGCTGCATAGCATCGTCTGAAAACTGACTAACATTCACGCCATGACGCTGAGCACTTTGCTGTAACAATGAACGAGCAAGTAATGGAATATCTTCGCTACGCGCTTTCAACGACGGAAGCTTTAAGTTCACCACATTTAAGCGGTAATATAAGTCTTCCCTGAAAGTGCCCTCTTCCATTTCTTTGAGCAAATCTTTGTGAGTAGCCGAAATGATACGAACATCAATATCTACATGCTTGCTGCTGCCTACAGGCCTGATTTGACGCTCTTGTAACGCACGTAATAGTTTAACTTGTAGTGTCATTGGCATATCGCCAATTTCATCTAAAAATAGAGTACCGCCATCGGCTTCTCGAAATAAACCTGGGTGAGCGGCTACCGCTCCAGTGAAAGCACCTTTTGCATGCCCGAATAACTCTGATTCAAGTAAGTTTTCTGGCAGTGCGCCACAGTTAATAGCAACAAATGGCTTGTTACGTCGATCGCTTGCCTGATGCATTGCATTCGCTAGTAACTCTTTACCTGTTCCACTTGCTCCGCTAATGAGTACGCTAACTTCTCGCTGTGCAATTCGGTACGCTTGATCAAGTACATTAAGCATATCTTGAGAGCGGGTAACGATACTTTTCGCCCACTCACCGGGCTGGGCTGCTTGTGACTGACTTAATGCTTTTTGTAATAAGGTACGCAGTTCATCATGATCGACTGGCTTTGGAAGAAAGCCAAAAACACCTCGTTGGGTGGCCGCAACCGCATCAGAAATGGTTCCGTGAGCGGTCATCAAAATAACGGGAATATCTTTTCGAATGCCCATGATTTCTTCAAATAAACTTAACCCGTCAAGGCCAGGCATACGCAAATCACTGAGGACTACGTCAAAAGCATCATTTTGAAGTTTTCTTAACGCCGCATTACCATCTTCAACGGCAGTAACTTGATAACCCTCACCTTCTAACCGAATGGTCAAAAGACGAAGTAAACTTTTATCATCATCAACCAACAATAAATGGGGTTTGTTCTTACTACTTTCACTCATTGTTAGTTGTTCCTGTTTTTATCCATAAGTGTTGCTTCAATTTGGAGGAGTTCTTCTAGTTTTTTCTGCTGAGCTTTAAGCTCAGCATACAGCTTTTGTAATTCTTGACCTCGAAGGGTATTTTCTTTGCTTAATACACTCAACGCAGACTCAAGTTCCATTAACTGTTTGTTTGGGTTACTTACCACAACTTGAATGACCAACGCGGCGGCGTCGGTAAATTCAGGCATTAAATCATCTATAGAGAGTTGGGCTCGTAGCCTATCTTGATACGGGGTGTCACTGGATAAGGATAAAAGGTAAGCGTGAATTTTGTCTTTTTTC
Organism: Alteromonas sp. 38; assembly: GCF_902506055.1. Taxonomy (NCBI): domain Bacteria; kingdom Pseudomonadati; phylum Pseudomonadota; class Gammaproteobacteria; order Alteromonadales; family Alteromonadaceae; genus Alteromonas; species Alteromonas sp. 38. Next base: position 1,470,946 of record NZ_LR733300.1, on the reverse strand, counting down.
GATTGACCAAGCGCTGTCAACTGCGCTTTACGCTCTATCCAAGGCGTGGCATCAGCTTCAAGCCAAACTTCCAACCAGTAAGTCATGTTGCAATTGTAATCAAAATTTTCTGGTTCTGAAGTGAACAGGCAAATATCGTCGTCTACAGCCACTTCAATGATCTGGGGTAGTGGAACATCAATTTTCTGTTCGATTGGCTGCTTAGACAACACACTGCAACCCGACATCATCGTCAGGGCCAGTATCATACAACTTATTCTCATTTTATTTTTCCTGTTGAGGAATCGTCACCCTAAAGCACACATCAGCATAATCAACATCGACAACTTGCACGTCGCCATGCATCAGTCGCGCACAATCCGCAACAATTGATAAGCCTAATCCTGTACCTATAACATTGTCATTTCTCGGCTCAGCGCCACGGGTGAAAGGTTCAAACAGTGTTGCAACCGACTCTTTGGCAATCCGCTTGCCTCGATTTGCAACGTCCAATATAGCAAAGTTATTATTTAAATATATATGTACATTAATGGGTCGTCCTACTGCACCATGTGCTACCGCGTTAGACACCAAATTGTCGAGTATTCGTCGAAATAACTCTTCGTCAGCCCAAATATGGCTATTTTCTACCGATACGGTAACTTCTCGCTCTTGCAGCGCGAGGGCGTAATCCCCCAGACATGCATCAACCAACTTCTTCGCATCAGTATTGACGATGTTGGGCTGAGCTTGCTGTAACAACAAGTTATAGTCGAGTAATTTTTCAATTAATGTGTTCAATCTCTGAGTACTTGCGCTAAGTAGCGACAACACTTCACGTTGAGCATCATTTAAATCGCCCACAACATTTTCCGATAATAAACTACATCCTTCCTTAATACTGGCCAACGGTGTTTTCAATTCGTGAGCAGCATGCCGCAATAGTGCTGTGCGTATATGCTCTAACTGACCAAGCCGATCGTACAGCCAATGTAGATCTTTCTCCACATCTATTAGCTCTCGCGGCGCTTGGCGAGATAAAGGAGGAAGATCACCTTGCTGATGAGCCACTATCCGTATTATCTGCTTTAGTTTATTGACTGGATTAACAATCAGTTGGCTTCCCAAAAGGATAAGCAGCAAGGAAACACTTACCAACATCGCCGTAGACCATGCCTGCTTTGCTTGCATCGCGTTTAAGTCATCTTGCTGAACTTTGACCCGCTCGGAAATCGCGAGTTCCACGTCGTCACGAAGTTGTGAAACACTTCGTGATACGTTAGCAAGGTAGGCATTGAGTAGGAGTTGATCTTCAATTAAGCGGTAATCAGAAAGATCGCCTAATTGTTCAGACAACCTTTCACAGGTTCCCTGAACAGATAAGGCTTGGCAAAGGTTATCTGCGGCCACCGCGAACTGGTCGAGTGCATTGTCGGATAACGTGGCAACTTTCTCGGTTCGAATAACGGCGTATTGGCGAATACTTCGCTCTAAGTCCACGACGGCACCGTCTAGGCGTTGCATATCCCCCACGACATCAACCACGTAACGGGTTTCCAGCGTGGTCATTTGCCCTACTTTGGCTAAATCACTTTGACTTTGCCACAACAGCGCAATTAATGGGATTAACGCCAGCACGAAGCTACCTAGCGTGAGTTGACGTAAAGAGCCTAGCTGAACCAGCCGTTCACCAAATGAAAATTTCTCAATCAGAGTGGTATTCCTTCAAACAAGCACCGGCAGGCGCATCTGCTAGGCTATTATTTATTTCATACGCTAACGGCAGCTATTTACTGACGGCAGATTTTGCATTTCCTGGTGTTAGTTTACTTTTTGCTAATTCGGCTTCAGTTAATTTGCCATCTTCATTGTCGTCAATTAACCCAAAGTTACGCAATAGTTCGGTATGTCGAACCGCTTCCTTCAGTGATATTAGGCCGTCTTTATTAGTATCTAACTGCTGCATCAACGTTTTCGCAGGTGACGCGTGCGCTTCAACTACCGAAATAGCTTGTATCGCCGCGATAGTAAGTAAAATCAGAAAAACCTTCTCTAGTCGTTTCATCATGAATCCTCCGCATTACTGCTTGTTTATAAATCCCTTAAACTAACTTCGATAACTCTGTTAACTCTGATTTGGTAAGCTAAAATTGAGCCAAAAATACAATACAACTATATATCAAGTACTTACAATACGTAAATCAACTAACCTCCTGCTCACTGTATCTATAAACAGACACAGTTACACGAACAGTTGTAAATGTATCCAATAACCTGATAATGCTTCAAAATAGGTTGCTGAAACAGTCTTTTAGAACAGTTGGTTAACATAACCTAATAAAAAGCGCAATGCATTGGCATTGGGTGTCTACCTACGCTTCACTATTATCAGTATTACCTATGTAAAACTGTTTAGGTGACTGAACGAGCTCATCCATAGGAATGGGTTTGCTAAACATAAACCCTTGAATGTAGTCACAACCGTGATCAATCAAATAATGCCACTGGGTTTCATTCTCAATACCTTCAGCACATACAGACAGTGAAAGACGTTTGGCCAAATCGATAATAGCGCCCGTTACTAACCGGCTGCGTTCGGACGTTTCTAACTCGTGTACGAATTGCTTATCAATTTTTAAGGTATCGATACTAATTTGGGTTAAATAGCTTAGCGAAGAATAACCCGTGCCAAAATCGTCAAGGGCAATGGCGCACCCCATGTTGCTCATGCGTTTAAAGAATTTATTTGAAGACGCAAAATTCTCTAAATAAGCAGACTCAGTTACCTCGAATTCTACGTATTCCGGGTTTACATTGTGGCGCGTAAAAATCTCATAGATATTGTCAAATAGATTACTATCACGAAGGTCGTGACCTGATAAATTTACTGACACACGAAAACGATGGGGAAGCCATTCTCTTAATTTGGGTAGGTCAATACAGACCTTTTCAATTACCCACCGGGTAATGGCAGATATTTTGCCGCCTTGTTCCGCAATGGGAATAAACTCATTCGGCATGACTAAACCATATTCAGGATGTTGCCACCTAAGCAGTGCCTCTAAGCCGATAACTTTCCCTTTATGATCGACTTTAATTTGGAAGTACACCATAAACTCATTGTTCTTTAATCCTTGCTCTATGGCATTGGCTAAATGGAATTTACGCTTATGTGACTCCACCATATCGGGCGTAAATATGGTAAAGCTACCACGCCCTTTGGCTTTAGAGCGGTACATGGCAAGATCTGCGTTGCTCATGAGTTCACTTAAATCATAGTCGGCGTCTATGGCTCGCGCTACGCCCACACTAACGCCAACAGACAGCGACAGCCCACGCAGTTCAAAAGGACTGGTAAAGGCATTAATCAATCTACCCGCCATATTTTCGAGACTGGTATCTCGCGTTTCCCTGTCTGGTAATACTAAAAACTCATCGCCCCCTAAACGGGCGACCAAATCCCCTTCTCGCAACAGGGCGCTAACCCTATCTGCTACTTCTATCAATATTAAATCGCCGGTCTCATGACCTAGTGAATCGTTTATTCCTTTAAACCCATCTAAATCGAAAAACAGAAGCGCAAGATCATCATCATTTCTTCGCGCTCGGGCTAATTCTAACCGCAAGTTATCAAGCACAAATTGTCTATTGGGCAACCCCGTTAGGCTGTCATAGTTAGCCAGGCGAATCATAGTTTCCTGTTGATCGACCAACGTTTGATTTTGTTCATGATTGATGAGTAACTCAACCTCAATCATTTCTAAAAGGCGATTGATGTTTTCTCCTAATTCTCCTATTTCATCTCTCGACGTTAGGTTTTGTCGCAGCGCATAATCTTTTGTATCTGTGACTTGTTTGGTGAAAAAACTCAACTCACTCAAAGGGCGAAATACACGATGAATGAAAAACAATGTGCCTATTATACTTATTACCCACAGCACGAAGATAAGGGGTAACACATTCAACAATAAGCCCTTAATACTTCCCGAAAGCGGTGCCTTGGCATCAACGAACAGTACCAAGAAACCATCAGGCTTTTGCGAAGAGCCTATTACCCGTCGTGCAATAATCACGTCATTTTCTGAGGATACCCCTTCGGGTAATCCTAATGGGTCAAGCATATTGAAAAAGGGCTCGTTCAACCTAATAGCAGATGGGCCCTCTTCTTCTAGTAAAAGAGTAAAGTTACTATCATAAATTCTTGCTGCGATAACATGTTCATGCTCCTTTAATAGGAGCAGAACATTTGAAATAGAGGAGGACTTTTCGGTATTCAATAACATGGATGGCGCTATGTTCTTCACCACGCCATTGCCAAGAGAAATCGTATGAGAATGGGCCAAATTGAGATAAAGCGCTTTGTGCTCTATTACCGCAAACCACAACACAGCTGCAGCCATAACTGACATAGACAAAGTTACGACAATACTAATTGGGGCCTTTATAGACTTAAATACACCCACTTGCTTAAACACCACCCGCGTTATACATTGCAATCATGTTTTAAATAAATCTTACGTTATTATCACAATCTCGACGATGTCTGAGACCACAGAAAATCATGATTTATTTATAGCATTATTTTTCACTAATTACCTGTGTAACAAGAACTTTTTACATTATTAATAGCGAGCAAGTGTTTCAAGTACTGTATTAATTTTCTGGTGAAACATGCAGTTTGGCTTTAATAAAATGGGAATGCGGCACATGTAGTAAATCTGATATACGCCGTATTGTATGCTCTTCAATAGGAGCAAGTTGATTATCTGCATAAGCAATAACCCATAAGCCTTCGAGAATATCCCGCTTTTGGTCTGGATCACACGTTTGATTAATTATCTTAGTAAATTGTACTAAATCGACAGCTTCTTCTGCTGACATACGACCTTCTTCCATTAGCAATTTTAGCTCATCATCAGAGAGCTCAAACTGCTTATATAAGTGCGTTTTGTAAGCTTTAAGCTCACTGTCTGTAACATTATCGTCAGCCCGCATAATTTCACTTAACAATGCAGCAGTGGCAAGTTCGACAGTATGTTTCTGTTGCTCTTCTGACTCTTTCGTTTCGAAAAGCTGTAACAAAGATTTAAGCATTAGGCGCTCCAATTAAACAACGACGCTATTGCATAACATATCCACCGTTCTGAAGTGGGAATATACGGCAAATCGTTGGCATTTTTAGTTTAGTGGTAGTTATTCAACGGCTGTATTGAGCAAACAGTTTATTTTTCGCCCGCCTTTTTCAAACCACACTTTACTACTTAGCGCTCTAATAAGGCCCAGCCCTCTTCCGAATGAGTCATTACTTTCGGGGCTGGCTTTACGCTCCCAATCAAAACCATTGCCGCTGTCTTCTATTGAAAGAAAGACAACCTTTTTCACAGGATCAAACTCAATACTAATAATAATCGTCCCTTCATCTAGGGCGCTCAGCAGCTTTTCTCGCTGCTCATAATATAGTTGAAAGCCTTCTGGTGAGTGCTTTAAACGTGAGTCCATGTTCAAAATACCGTGCTCTAAGGCGTTGCTAAACATTTCGGAAACCACGGTAAAAAGCACCGAACGAACATGTTCAATACCGCTACACTGAGAGGTTTGGTGGAGCATACGGGTTTGAATATCGGGCTGCTTCAAATGCTTGGCACTCAAGGTAATAACTATATTCAATGGAATATCGTCGGTAGCTCTATAGGGCTGCACGCCTTCTAACGACTGACTTTTAAAGATAACCACAGAAACATCGTCGTCAAAACTAGGCGTAGCCGAAAATGCTTTAGCGTGATTAAAAATCCCGTCGGCAGTAATATCACTAGCATCAGCACACCATTGTTTTACCCCCTCTTCGGTTAGCATATTTCCGTCAGCATCAACCGCTTCTGTTAGTCCATCGGAATAGATAATTAACTTGTCATTTGCCAGCATTTCAAAAATTTCGCATTCACTGTCAAACTCATGTTGCTCAAGAATACCCAGTGCCATATGAGGTGAAGAAATCGTTTTGATAAATCGCCGTTTGCCTGACACCACCATCATCTGTGGCATACCACCTTGCCACAAGGTGATACGTGAACCATCAGAGCCAACCTCGCCGACAACCGCAGCCATAAACATATCGCTGGGTAAAAATCGCAATAGTATTTTATTAAACTCTGTCGCCATTTCATTGACCGACAGCCCTTTTGCTGACATCTCTTGAAATGCCCGGGTTACCGGCAGTGCACCAATGGCTGATGCAAGCCCATGCCCTGTAAAATCTCCCACTAAAAAGTACAGGCCGCCACTTGGGCTAGCTTCACACACAAACACATCGCCATTAAATGTTTCCGCAGGCGTTAATGCATGATCGAAATATTTAAGAACGTGACCTTTGTTAACAATGGCATGACTAAAAATATGCTCAACAATCGCATGTTCCCTTGCTACCCGCTGTTGATAAAATCTAAGCTCTTCATTTTGTTGTTCAATATGAGCGCTTAGGTTACGAATTTTTTCGTGAGCGCGAATTTTAGCGGTGAGAATATGTTTGTCGAAAGGTTTCGTCGCAAAGTCATTCCCCCCTACCTCTAAACATTTAACCAGACTTTCTTTGTCATCCAGCGCGGTGATGAATAAAATAGGTAAGTATCGGCCACCGGCTAAGGTTCTAATTTGTGGTGCAACCTCGAAACCACTCATACCGGGCATGATTACATCAAGTAATACTAAATCGGGTATCGCTTGTTCAACTATCGTTAACGCGTCCTCACCGCATGCAGCTTCAACACAATCAGTGAACCCCGCCTCGCTTAACATGCTAACTAACATGGTGCGATTTATTGGTTCGTCATCAACGATAAGAATTTTCATGTAATGTTAGCGCCCTGTTGCTGACTTACCGCTGCGTCTCAACGAATAATAAATTTTTTGTCAAAACGCGATATTTTTAGTATTCGCTCCACGGGTGGTCGGCTATTCTCAATACTAAATGTCAGTGACCTTTGTGATAATACCTTTTGCATATTAAGCAACATACCTAAGGCTGAACTGTCCATGTATTCTGTCTTAGCTAAGTCAACGGTGATGTGCTTAACATCAGAGTCTAAATCTTGATAGGCTGAGCGAAATGCTTCCACTTTGCTGAAATCGAACTTTTCGCCCATCTCTATGATTAAAGTCTCTTGCTCATTGACCTTATCCTTTAATACATTCATTTAATCACTCCTTCTTCCGTTAACTACACTGCTTCCCCATTTCCTTTTATCCCGTATTATTCTAGGAATGAACTCAGCGTATATTTAGGCTTTACTAGAATTTATTCTAGCGCAGATATTTCAGCATGCCATGCTACAATTGTAGATAAGCCTAAATATGGCTCGTTTAACGCACAGGAAAAAATCAGAGGGTAAAATGCAAGATTGGCAAGATGCACTGCTGGTATACAGTACCGATACAGGTAAAGTTAAACCTTCGCCTAAAGAAGCAAAGCGTTCCACTTCCGACGATGGTATTGTTCGTATACACAGAGAAACAAAAGGCCGCAAAGGAAAAGGCGTGTCTATAATTAAAGGGCTTGATTTAGCCCCCGATGCGTTAAAAAAACTGGGCACTGAATTAAAAAAGAAGTGTGGCTGTGGTGGCGCGGTTAAAGATGGACACATTGAAGTTCAAACGGATGACCGCGAGAAGTTAAAAGCTTTACTGCAGGATAAGGGCTTTAGCGCTAAAATTGCTGGGGGTTAATTCACCCCCCTTACTTTCCTTGAAAATACCAAAAAGAGAACGGAATGGAAAAGCTGTCAATTTCTGATTTACACATCATATTAGTTGAACCCTCTGATACACAGAGGAAGATTATTACTACCCTATTGTTGAAAGAAAAGGTAAGGGAAATTGATCCTGTTAGTACCCTTTCTGAGGCTATGTCAGCGGTTAAAGCGCACGGTGCAGACCTGATTGTTAGCGCGATGTATTTCGAAGACGGCACAGCATTAGATTTACTCAAGTTCATTAAAGAAAGTGACGAATTTAAATCTATTCCATTCATGCTGGTATCAAGTGAGAACAGATTAAGTAAACTGGAAGAGTTTAAACAAGCAGGTGTTGCAGCCATTCTTCCTAAACCTTTCGAGCCCCTTCATTTGTCTCGTGCTCTAAACGCTAGCCTTGATTTAATCAATCACGACGAACTTGAACTAGAGCTATTCGATATTCACGATGTTAGGGTGCTGCTTGTTGACGACAGTAAATTAGCGCGCAACCACATTCGCCGTGTACTTGAAGGTATGGGCCTACAGCGCATAAAAGAAGCTGAAAACGGTGCAATGGCACTCACGTTTATTAAAGATGAAGCCTTCGATTTAGTGGTTACCGATTACAATATGCCAGAAATGGATGGCCGAGAACTCTCTGAGTTCATCCGTTTCAACCCTGAAACCACGCATATTCCTATCATCATGGTAACGTCTGAAGCAGCCGATAGTGCCCATATGTCCAATATTCAACAGACCGGTGTGAATGCGCTATGTGATAAGCCATTCGAACCTACGGAAGTTCGTCAAATGCTAGCGGCCTTATTGGGTAACTAACATTACGAATTGCAAATAATCTCCCCATATTGATTAAAGCAGAAAACCGACACCATAGCGTCGGTTTACTGCTTTAAGGCAAATTCGTTATTCGCCCTACCCCTTCTACTAGTATCTATCAAGCCCTCCCCCCGATAAAAATCAAAACCAATGTAAAAACAGGTTGACACTGAAACGCTGTACGCATAAAGTCAATCGTATGAAACAGAATAATATACATGCAGTGGCTATCTTTTTTGCGTTTATGCTCTTTAAATAGGGAGGCGCAGCTACATGCATAAAAACCTCCCTCAAGGGAGGTTTTTTTTTAGCTAATACGATAAGTGGAAAACTATGTCTGACAACGCCTTAGATGCTGTAAGAGAGCGCATAACATCATTAGATAGTGAACTTCTAACCTTATTGGCTGAGCGCCGTGTGCTCACCAACGAGGTTGCTGAAACTAAAATTAAGCACCATATTCCAGTTCGAGATCAGAAACGTGAAGAGCAACTGCTTGTTCGCCTTATTAAAGAAGGTAAAGATGTAGGTCTTGACCCACACTACGTTACTCAGATTTTTCACGTCATCATTGAAGACTCAGTGTTAAACCAGCAGGCAATGCTTGCTGAACGCGCGAACCCTGGCAGTACGCTTCCACTAAATCGCGTGGCTTTCTTGGGCGACAAAGGCTCTTACTCGTACCTTGCTACCCAGAAATATTTCTCTCGACGTCCGGGTGAATTGCTGGAAATAGGTTGTCAGAGTTTCAGTGAAATTATTCAAAAAGTAGAGAATGTAGAGGCCGACTATGCGGTTCTGCCTATTGAAAATACAACCTCAGGCAGTATTAATGAAGTTTATGACCAACTTCAACATACTCACTTAAGCATTATTGGCGAACTTACTCACCCTATTCGTCACACCTTGCTTGTTGGCGCAGATACGACCGTAGATAAAATTAAAACCGTGTACGCTCATCCACAAGTATTCACACAATGTAGCCACTTCTTGGCTGAGCTTGGCAACATTGAAGTGAAAACCATGGACAGTACATCATCGGCTATGTTGACAGTGAGTGAGCTACAGCGAGATGATATTGCAGCTATTGGCAGTGAGGCTGGCGGAAACCTATATGGACTTACAGCAATAAAAAGTAACTTGGCCAACCAAAAAGAAAACCACAGTCGCTTCATCGTAGTTGCTCGAAAAGCCGTAGTAGTTCCACTTCAAGTACCCGCTAAAACCACACTGGTTATGTCAACGGTCCAAAAGCCCGGCGCATTAGTTGAAGCGCTGTTGGTGCTAAGTGAAAACAACATTAATATGACGAAGCTAGAGTCTCGTCCTATTCCAGGTAATCCTTGGGAAGAAATGTTTTACATTGATGTGAAAGGCAATGTGGAAGATGGCCCTGTACAAAATGCCATTGAAGCCCTTAGAAACATTACCCGTTACATTAAAATACTGGGCTGCTACCCTAGCGAAGAAATCAGCCCCACAAAAGTAGCGGCAGCTAGTGCGCTAGCGGAATAATATAAGCCAGCTTTAAGAACGGTACTACGGGGTTTATGACCATCGAAGTACCGTTTTTATTAATCGCTAGTTCGCAGAAAACATACCCTATTACTTCTTACGCAATAGCTGGCCGTCATCGGCTTTTAATAACAATTGTTTACTATCTATCAGACAGTTTTTCGCGTAGCTGCCAAACCAGTTTCCTATGGTTAAAAACTGCTTGATAAACGCTTTTTTATCGCCCTTTTCCAGCAAGATTAAGGCTAAACCGAAACGGTCATAGAAACGGCGGAGTAAAGCGAAGTTTTCAGGGTTGTTGAAAATAATATCGGCGTACAACTCGGGGGCTTGCGCGAATAATCGGCCAACCATAGCTAACTCTAATCGATAGATAGGCGAGCTAAACATAGTGAGGGATTCAAGATCGGGATCTTCTCCACGTAAATGCTCACCATACACGAAAGTATTGAAATGGCGCATTACCTGAATATAAGCCATAGATTTATCATGCTCTTCGGCGGTGCTATTGTGAATAGTTGCCCCCCAAATTCGCATTTGATCGATAAGCCAACCATAAGCGCTCTCGTCGCGTCCCTCACACACCACCACAACCTGTTTAATCATACCTGGAGCATCAGGCCCAAACATAGGGTGCAAGCCAACCACGGGGCCCTTATGCACTGCCATCATAGCTTCTATGGGCTTAACCTTGATACTCGTGATATCAGCTAAAACACAGCTTTCAGGTAACATAGAGAGCTGACCTATCACCTGTTCAGTGAGGTTAATTGGTACAGCCACCACCGCTAATGCGGCGGTTGAAAGCACGTTAGCAGCATGGCCACTTTCCCAATCTTCCCTTTCGACGACAGAAACAGAGTAACCGCTTCGCTCGAACAAGCTGACGAATATTTTACCCAGTGCACCTGCTCCACCAATAACCACAATGGTACCGACATCAGCATTTACCCCAAGGTATCGATTATTTTGCGTATGATAAGACTCGCGCATGATGCGGCGTAATAAGTCTTCGGTAAGATCAGGGGAAACGCCTAACGATTCAGCTTGCGCTCGCCGCGAAGCGATGAGTTCTTTTTCTCTGGAAGGTACATAAACAGGCATACCAGCTTCGGCTTTTACCTGACCCACTTGTGTAGTAAGTGCATTGCGTTTTGCGAGAAGTTCAACGAGCTGGGTATCCAGCTCGTCTATTCCTTCACGCAGCGTATTTAATTGCTGCGAAAAATCGGCCATTCAGTATGTCCCTCAAATCAAATGGCACTGACTACCTCACCTATTAGGCAACATCGGTGCGCTTATTTTGGCGTAAGGGTAGCACAGTTATTAATTTATCTCTGGTTTGGGCAATAAGCGATTCTGTGGTTTCCCAATCAATACAGCCGTCGGTGATAGACACACCGTATTCCATTTCGCTTAGCTTTTTCCCATCAGATTTTTGGTTACCCGCTTTTAAGTGGCTTTCTAACATTACGCCAATAATAGACTGATTACCTTCTAGTATTTGATTCACTACGTTTTGTGCAACCAGAGGCTGACGTCGATAGTCTTTTGAAGAGTTCGCATGACTACAGTCGACCACTAAGCCAGCTGTTAGGCCCGCTTCCTGCATTTCAACTTCACACTCAGATACACACACTGAATCGTAGTTAGGCTGTTTACCACCGCGTAAAATAATATGACCATCTGGGTTGCCACTTGTCGCAATAACGCTAACTTGGCCTTGTTTGTTAATGCCCATGAAGCGGTGACCTGAAGCTGCTGATTTAAGGGCATTCAACGCGATATCTAAACTGCCGTCAGTACCATTTTTAAAACCAACTGGCATCGAAAGACCACTCGCCATTTCACGGTGAGTTTGTGACTCAGAGGTGCGAGCACCAATTGCAGACCAGCTGAATAATTCGGCTAAGTACTGAGGGCTAATTGGATCTAGCGCTTCGGTCGCGACCGGAAGTTCGAGTTCAGCCAACCAAATCAATAGTTCTCGGGCTTTACGCAGGCCAGTTTCAATATCGAATGTGTCGTTAATATGAGGGTCGTTAATTAACCCCTTCCAACCCGTTGTGGTACGGGGCTTTTCAAAATAAACGCGCATCACAATGAATAAGGTGTCTTTGCATGATTCATGCAGTTCCTTTAACTTAAGCGCGTATTCTTTAGCTGCTTCAACATCGTGAATAGAACATGGCCCACATACGACCAACATACGATGGTCACGGCGGTGAATGATATCAGAAACAATCTTGCGAGATTCTGAAATAGCTGCAAGCGCTTTCTCTGAGGCAGGCAACTCAGCGCTTAAAGCTTCTGGGGTAATAAGCACATCTTCAGCGCTTACGTGGATATTATTTACTGTGTCCTTGATCATGGGGCTCTCTTAACTACTAAAAACGGAAAAAATGAAACGTCAAAAGAGTATATTTTCGCATGTAAACTTATTTGTACAACAGGCATTTTCTAATTTTCTTTAACGTCATTGACTTTTTAACAACAAACGAATAAGCAAGCAAGCTTTAACGTATAATACTTTGCTTTAAGTCCAACAAATATGTTTTTCACCTGACGATCAGTTAAGTTCACGCCTATTTAGTTTACTTTTCAACCAAAGGTGAGTGTTAGCTCTTCGGCGTGTATCCTTTCTTAAATATGTTAGGTTTCCAACCCCAATGTAGCGAACCTAGACGAATAAATACGGTTGTTATTAGTGAGCCAAAAATACACCACGCGTAGGGTGCATCTAATGCAAACAATGCCGCATACGCTAAGCCACCAGAAAGGCACGCGGTTGCATAAAGGTCGCCGCGCATGACTAAAGGAACCTCTCTGCAAATTACATCCCTTAATAACCCGCCAAATATCCCTGTAGTCATTCCCATGGTTAGCGCCACTATCATTCCTGTACCTTCTATCAGTGCTTTTTCTATGCCCATGATGTTAAAGATGGCAAGCCCTGCCGCATCCATCAAAATAAAATAATAGTTAGATAATGGCGGTAGATAGCGAATGGATAATACTGTGAGTACCACTGCACCATAGGCAGAGTATAAATAAGAAGGCGTTTCTACCCAAAAAATAGGTTGGGTAAGCAATAAGTCTCTGATGGTTCCCCCGCCTAATGCAGTGACCGACGCCACCACTACCACCCCAAAACCATTAATGCTTTTTTCGTGCCCCATCAGTGCGCCAGAAACCGCGAAGAACGCCACCCCAAATAGCCCTAAAAAAAGAAAGTAATCTGCCGTCATTCCTGTCTCACTTGCGTTTTTGTTATAGGTTTATTCTGAAAATAGTTGAGTACAGATCGTTAATTTACGAATTTCGTGTCAGTATTATTGTTTTAAGTATGCAAACCTATCTTGTAGATGAAATTTATACTCATTTTATTCTTTGTTGTTACTACAGTTAACGCTCAGGCAGCGTCCAGCGAATATGCGTTCCCAAATAGTATAGACCCTGCCAGACGCTACGTTTTCTATTCACATGGCTTTATTGTAGAAGGGGATGATCTAACGCCCATACATCCTAGGTGGGGTGTATACAATTTTCCTAGCGTTCAAAAAGCACTTGATGACGATAGCTATGTTTTAATAGCACACCACAGACCAGAAGGTGTAAGTCCTATCGATTACGCTAAACGCCTTGCTGGAGAAGTTAAACAACTTATCACCGCAGGTGTGCCCCCACAGAACATTACCCTTACCGGGTTTTCACGCGGCGGCGCGATTACAATACTCGCGTCAAACGAGTTAAAAAACGCTCGGGTTAACGTTGTGATTTTAGCGGGCTGCGCAGGATTGATTAATCGTAAGCGGGATATTCAGCTATACGGTCGTGTGCTTTCTATTTATGAAACTTCTGACGACGTAGGCTCATGCAACCTCTTAGAAGCTCGAAGCCGTAAACTAAGGGAATTTAAAGAGATAGCCATCTCAACAGGAAAAGAACATGGTGCGTTTTATCGTCCTATGGATGAATGGGTGATTCCGCTAAAACGTTGGATTAGTGAATCAGGCCCCCAAAACGCACAATAGCACTCATGCTTACTGCTGCGCTTTCACGTGTGGTTTGCTTGCGTAAAGCCAATCTACCCCCTGAATTGTTGTGGTGGGAAACGCCGTAGCGTGAGTGGCCTCACCAATGAGTGTGAACTTCAGATTTACCTGATTATCATTCTGCTGCGTTATTTTTTGAGCTAGTTTTTGTGCTCCTTCCACCATATTTTGCCTTTCACCATATTCGGGACGTTCTAATTCGCCTACAGCAAGGAAGACCTTAACTGGCGTTTTAGGTTTAACAACCGGTTCAGACAAAATGGCATTGTCGCGAAACCATACCGATGGGCTGCCAATAATGTAACTACTAAACATATTTGGACGGGTAAAAAGCACATAGGCACTAAACAACCCACCTAAAGAATTTCCCACTAACGTTCTATGCATTCCCTTCACGCGATAGTTATTCTCCATGTAGGTAAATACCGTGTCATTGATAAAGTCAGCATGTTGCCCCGCTTTGCCAGTTTCAAGCTTCCAGTCTTCAGCAAGATAAGGGGTATAGTCGCGAACGCGACTAGAGGCGCCTTTAGACCCTTTAGAGTAGGATATGGCCACGATGATAGCCTGTTCCATTACACCGCTATTCATGGGAAATCGTGTTCCCCCTGACACAACCTGAAATGCATACGAACCATCCAACAAATAAATGACAGGATAAGATGCTTTGGTATTAGCTCGATAGCTTTTCGGTAACTTAATAAAAATGGGGTAAGTTCGGTTAGATTTATTGTCTTGAAGTTCCACAACAGTACTTCTAGGTATTTTGAATTCAACGTCAGCATTTGCCACGGTACTAGCCATAGCACTAAAGACAAACACCGTTATTACCCAGAAAAAACGCAATCGCATGGGGCCACTCATTGTTTTAATTATCTATTTTCAACATCTTATCTCGCAAACGTGCATTGAGCAATTGTGCCAACACCAAGGAATACATTCCGGAATGCTATGTAGTTGGCAGTGACCTTCCAGCGCATGGATGCGCTGACATAGCGCCCATGGATGGGTTTATGACGCACTACTTCATGGTACGGGTCAGCGTTTATAGGAGCGGGAGTCGCCCTCATCAGAAGCCTTCCACAACATGGAGCTATTGCGAAAACTCCATAGATGGATTCGCGCCTCGTTTCACGTGGACTTCTACTGGCGACTAATATTAATATTCAACGGTGAGCCTTAACCGGCTGTTCAGAAGGAAGGGCTTTGTGCGCCTCGGAAACTCTCTACAGCATGGATGCTGTAGCGAAGGCCCCATGGATGGGTTTACGCCGGGTTTCAGAGGCGCACAAAGCCCTTCCCCTAACCAACTCATGCTACAAAGTGCGACCGGAGGGATGCGGTGTAGGTGCCGATGACCTTCCAGCGCAGGACGCGCTGGCAGAGCCCCCATGGATGGGTTTACGGCGAGTCATTGGCACCTACACCGCTTCTCTCCCGCTTTTTTGCAGACACAAAAAAGCCCGCTAATAAGCGGGCTCTTTCGAAGTTAACAATAACGCAAGGATTAGTAATCTTAGTTAAGCTTTTCTTTGATACGTGCAGATTTACCTGAACGTTCACGAAGATAGTAAAGCTTAGCACGACGAACCGCACCGCGGCGTTTAACTTCAATTGAAGAGATAGCCGGGCTGTGTGTTTGGAACACACGCTCAACGCCTTCGCCGCTAGAAATCTTACGTACGGTAAAAGACGAGTGCAGACCACGGTTACGCTTAGCGATAACAACACCTTCATAAGCCTGAAGACGTTCTTTGTCACCTTCGGTAACGCGAACTTTAACAACTACTGTGTCACCCGGGCCGAACCCTGGAACATCAGATTTAAGCTGTGCTTGCTCAATTTTCTTGATGATATCTTGACTGACTTTGCTCATCATATCCTCTCGTCCTAGTTAACTGTCATCTCGCTGCAACTGCGTTTGGAATATTTCCAATAACCGCTGCTGCTCCTCAGTCAGAGCTAGGTGATTTAACAAATCAGGGCGACGCAGTAAGGTTCTACCCAAAGACTGCATTAATCGCCACTGCCTAATTTTTTCATGATCACCACTTAACAACACATCAGGTACCGATTGACCATCTAGTACTTCTGGCCGCGTATAATGCGGACAATCCAGAAGACCATCGGTAAAGGAATCTTCAACTGCTGAAGCTTTATGCCCCAACACGCCGGGAACTAATCTGGCAACTGCGTCCATTAAGACCATTGCCGGCAGTTCACCGCCACTTAGAACGTAATCACCAATGGAGACTTCATCATCTACATGGCTTTCGATTACGCGCTCATCAATTCCTTCATATCGACCACAGATTAAAATCGTACGGTCAATGCCAGCAAGACGTTGAACGCCTGCTTGGTCAAGGGGTTTCCCTTGGGGTGATAAGTAGATCACGCTACTGTTTTCGCCACCAACTTTCTTGGCAGCTTGTATAGCATCGGTAAGCGGTTTAACCATCATCAGCATGCCGGGTCCGCCACCATAGGGGCGATCGTCAACTGTGCGATGGCGGTCATGAGTAAAGTCGCGGGGGTTAAAGGTATCAACCGATAATTTACCAGACTTAACTGCCCTGCCGATTACACCCTGCTGGGTGAATGGCGCGAACATATCTGGAAACAGGCTAACTACCCCGAACCATTTTTCCGGTGTCACTTAAAACCCCGGATCCCAGTCAACTTTAATGACCTTCGCTTCCCGATCTACCTCTTGTACAACGTCGTCGAACACAAAAGGTATTAATCTTTCTTTTTGACCAAAAGCATCGCCTACATTCGCTTTAACGTGAACCACGTCATTGGCACCTGTATTAAATACTTCTTTCACCACACCTAAGTCGTAACCTTGCGTAGTTACCACTTTCATGCCAGTGAGCTCGCGCCAATAAATACCATCGTCCCCTAAATCGGGAAGTTGCGAAGCGCTAATGTTTATATCCAAGTTTTTGATGCGTTCTGCATCATCTCGGCTATCTACACCAACAATCTTTGCTACCAGGCCTTTACCATGCGTTCGCCATTGGTCAATTTGGTATTCGTTTTCTTCGCCAAGGAACCAAGGCAAGTACTCAAAAATACCTTCTGGTGTTTGTGTATAGCTGTTGATTTTGACCCAACCTTTCACACCGTAAGGTGCACCGATTTTGCCAACAACCACAATGTCAGACGCTAAACTCATCTATACTCACCAGTTAATTGCAACTTACGCTGCAGATTTTTTAGCTTCTTTTACCAAGCTAGTTACGCGCTCAGATAAGCTCGCGCCAACACCAACCCAGTAATCAACACGTTCTAGGTCAACGCGTAAACGCTCTGCTTGACCTTGTGCAGTTGGGTTGAAGAAACCAACGTTTTCAATAAAACGACCGTTTCTTGCACGACGGCTATCAGCCACCACTAGTTGATAAAATGGACGCTTTTTCGCGCCACCACGCTGTAAACGAATAGTAACCATAAATGCCTCAAACTCGTTGTAGCGTTACCGTTAACTTAAGCCTTCTTTCAACGCCTATAAATTAAGCGCCTAAGAGAAGGCCGCCGAATTATACGGATATGGGGTGTGAATGCAAGTATAAATGCGGGTTAAATAGGGATTATGCATCCCTATTTGCCAATAAGATGATATTAGTGCAGATAAAGCACATTGTGCGTAGTGTTATTGGGTATAACTCTCACCTAAGCGATAAATTAAAATAGCGGCTTTATGCATGTTTTGCGCAAAAGTAGACATATCGGCCACTTCATCTTTGGTGTGCCCACCGTCCCCCATTAACCCTAAGCCATCAATTGCCATGTCTACATGATCTGCAGCGAATGAAATATCAGCTGCGCCTGCGTTTCGCGGATTTACTGGCGCAACAGGGCCATAACCTAAAGATTCACTCACATCGCTATACATTTTCAACAACGCATAGTTTTGATCGGTCGGTGACATTGGTGGGTAACCATCGGCAAACGTTAAGGTTGCCGATGTATGTAAAAGGTTGTCTGCTACAATGTCTTGCATCACCTTTTTAGCTTTTGCTAGCTCATTAGAGGTTAAGGTACGAATGCCCCCTTTCACGGTCACTTCTTTGGCCACCACATTAGTTTTACCAAAGCCTTGAACAATGGAGTTTTCGGGCTGTATTTGCACTTCCGTACCACCCGCGATAAGGCCAGGGTTAAAGGTAATATTGCCTACGCCCGCTAATTGCTCACGAAAGCTATTTAAAATACGAGCAGTTTCAAAAATAGCGCCATAGCCCACATTGTCGGTAAATATTTGTGATGAGTGCGCAGGCTTACCTACCACATCTAGCTGCCAGCCTATAGAGCCACGACGAGCAACCACAGCGGTTTTAATATCGCCATCGGCATCTTCAAACCCCAGCGCGATATCTGCCCATATTGCCGCATCAACCAAAGCTTTCTTAGATAACGAAAGTGGGCGGCCACTACTTTCTTCATCACCCGTCATCACTACCTTAATACTCACATTATCTAGCAAATTTAAGGCTTTCAGCGCTTGCAGTGCAGCTATAATAATTACGTCACCGCCCTTCATATCAGTAATACCGGGGCCTGCAATATGGCTGTCATCTACAACGCTGTAATTTTGAAATGCATCGTCTTTAGCAAATACTGTATCTAAATGCCCTATCATTAAAATTTTCGGCCCCGAATTTCCATAACTTGCCACTAAATGACCCGCGCGATTAAATTTACTTCCATCAACCCATTGGGTATCAAAACCCATTGCATCGAATTCAGCTTGATAAATAGCCCCCACCTTTTTAACACCGTCGAAATTCATGGTGCCACTGTTAATATTTACCGTTTTTTCCAACATCGCTTTCGACTTAGCCAGATTTTTATCGATGTACTGTGCGATTTCTTTCTCGATAGTGGTATTCGCCAAAGTGGTATGACTGAATAAAAATAAAAGGCTAATAAGTAGGGTAGATTTTATTATGTGTTGCATCACTGATGTCATCCTTTGCAAGTCGATGGAAAATGGAAGAGTAACGAGAGTAATTCGACAGCGATATAATGTCCATATTGCTTTCTTTAAGGAAATGAACCCCAGTGACCTACCTTCCCCTTTAGCTATGCGTTTACTCAACTTATTGACACGCCTAAAATTATACATATGATAATTCACATGTAACTTAACACAATGAAATACCATGCAATTAAGAAACGCCACGTTAGAAGACGTTAATGCGATATGCGCTATTTACAATAAGGGAATACAGTCAGGTAGTGCGACATTTGACACTTCTATGCGCACGCCAACGGATATAGAGAATTGGTTAGCAGAACAAAGTAGATACCCTGTAATTGTTGGTATAGAAAAAAACAACGTTATCGGGTTTGCCCGACTGTCTAAATACAGCGATCGCGATTGCTATAAAACGATTGCCGAATTTTCTATTTACCTTGCTGACGAAGCCAAGGGTAAAGGTTTAGGAACAAAATTACTTTCAGCGTTATTAAGCGCGGCGAAAAGTGGGGGGGTTAATAAAGTGCTTTCACGAATATTTACCTTTAACCACGCCAGTTTGTCTCTATGCGAGAAATTGGGGTTTAGAGAAGTCGGTATTTATCAGCGCCATGGTAAAATAGATGGTAAATGGCTTGACGTCGTTATAGTCGAGAAGCTTTTGTGATATTCAAAATCAAGCAAACTAATAGCTTGCCCCATGTAACTTTCTTCCAATAATTCATTTTTGAGTCTGTCGGCTCTTAGGGCCCATTCCAAACTGAAAAGGGCATTTAATACTGTCAATATGCATGCTTGATAGAAGCCTATGTGGTGATCTGCGTATTGAGTGATAACTTTTTATTTACAACTTACACGTTAATGCTTCTCAAGGAACGATTTTTGAACTACTTTAGGTAGACGTCTAAACGTCTAAAATCCAAATTAACTTTTAAGGTATGTTCAATGAAACCAGAAACCATTGCATTACACGCAGGCTATACTAGCGAAGAAACCACCAAAGCGGCAACCACACCTATCTATCAAACCACCTCATTTACCTTTGATAATACACAGCATGGCGCTGATTTGTTCGACCTTAAAGTACCAGGTTATATCTACAGCCGAATAATGAACCCGACAAACGCGGTGTTAGAGCAGCGTTTAACTGAATTGGAAGGTGGTGTGGGCGCCCTAGCTGTAGCCTCTGGCATGGCCGCTATTCGCTACGCCATTGAAGCTATCGCAGAAGTGGGAAGTAATATTGTTAGTGTTGGGCAGTTATACGGTGGCACCTACAACCTATTTGCGCATACTTTTCCTCGCCAAGGTATTCAAACGACCTTTGTACAAGCCAATGACTTCGAAGGCCTTGCCGCCGCCATTGATGAAAATACGAAAGCGGTATTTTGCGAATCTATTGGCAACCCTGCAGGAAACGTAGTTGATATTAAACGATGGGCCGATATTGCACATGCCGCAGGCGTGCCTTTAATTGTTGATAACACGGTAGCCACGCCTATTCTCTGCAAGGTGTTCGACCATGGGGCTGATATCGCCATACATTCGCTAACCAAATATATTGGCGGTCACGGTACGACTGTTGGCGGTATTATTGTTGATTCAGGTAACTTTGACTGGGCTTCTCAGCCAGAGCGATTCAGTATGCTGACCACTCCCGATCCAAGCTACCATGGTGTTACCTACACCGAAGCCCTTGGCCCTGCCGCGTATATTGGCCGTTGTCGTGTCGTTCCTCTTCGAAACACGGGGGCAGCGCTTTCAGCACAAAGTGCGTTCAATATTATGCAAGGTTTAGAAACCTTATCGTTGCGCATGGAGCGTCACTGCGAAAACGCAGAAAAAGTAGCTGCGTTCCTGCAAAAACACCCTTCAGTGAACTGGGTTAACTATGCGGCCCTGCCTGATAGTGAACACTTTGAAACCTGCCAACGCATTTGTGGCGGTAAAGCGGCCGGTATTATTAGCTTTGGTATTCAAGGTGGGTTGCCAGCAGGCGCTCAGTTTATCGATGCCCTACAACTAATTTTACGCTTGGTTAATATTGGTGATGCAAAGTCTTTAGCATGTCATCCTGCCAGTACAACACACCGTCAATTGAATGCTGAAGAACTCGCGTCGGCCGGTGTTAGTGAAGATATGGTGCGTATTTCGGTAGGTATCGAACATATCGACGATATTGTGGCTGACATCGAGCAAGCGCTTATCGCTAGCCAAAGCTAAACACTTGAAGCAGTTACGCTTTGTATTTTAAAGCGCTTAATTGCACTTAGGTATGTCGGGGTTCTGGATTTCAAATGGAGCCCCGGCGTCTTGCCTATTCTCTTTATTCCGCCGTTTGTTCCTTGACTCGTGTCTTTTCCTCACTTTCGGATTGTCTAACAAATTTTTAATTTAGTCTGTGTCAGTAAGGTACAAGCAAGGCTCCACCCACCTGATTTACTGCAACTGTAGTCGCATGAATAAATCAACTTTTCCTTATTCAGCGTATAGTCTTATCGGTTAATCGTTCTCGACCAATGGTCGAACACATCGATAGCGCAAATTAGATACGGTTTTCCGTAATGTCGCTTTACCCGGTTAAAAATTTAAAAGAGGTTATTTTGGCAACACCGTTAAATGAAGTGTCAACAAAACAAGTACTGCAGTGGATAGGTTCACACTTAAGCCAATACAAAACACGTGTCGCTGGGGCCATTATCGCCTTGTTTACTGCCGCTATAGCATGGTTAATGCTAGGACAAGGCATTAAATACGCCATCGATAGTGGCTTTGTTGAAAGCGCCTCTGAAACCTTAAACCAGGCCACGGTTATTGTACTGGTGATAACGTTGATTGCCTGCATTGCTACCTATGCCCGCTTTTACTTGATGACATGGTTGGGCGAGAGAGTCAGTGCCGATATTAGGAATCAGGTTTACTCTCATTTGCTCTCACTTCCCCCATCGTTTTTCGCAGAGCTTAGAACCGGTGAGGTTATTTCACGCTTCACCAGCGACACGACGGTCATTCAAACTGTGGTGGGCATGAGCTTATCAATGACGCTTCGCTCGGTAGTAACATTTGTTGGCGCGTTGGTGCTAATGGGAATATCGAGTCCCCTACTTACCTTTTGCGTCATCATTGCAGTACCCGCGGTACTTGTCCCCATCAAAGTGTTGGCACCGCAAGTGCGCAAGTTCGCTAAAATTAGTCAAGATAAGGTGGCAGATTTAGGCTCGCACATAGATGAAAGCCTGCATGAAATTATGACGGTTCAAGCGTATACCGCAGAAGACAAAGAACGTGCCCACTTTTCATCTCGCGTAGAGTCTGCCATGGATGCGGCCAAGCATCGTATCCATTACCGCTCTTTATTAATTGGCTGCATTATGTGCTTGAGCATGACAGCCATTATATTTATTGCTTGGGTAGGCGCACGCCAAGTATTAGAAGGCAAAATGACCGTCGGGGAATTGTCTGCTTTTCTATTTTACGCGGTGATGGCAGGTGGCAGTATCGCCACTGTGAGTGAAGTAATTGGTGAAGTGCAACGAGGCGTAGGCGCAAGCGAACGCCTTTATCAGCTACTGAATGCAACATCAGAAGTGACCTCGCTGTCTGAACATTCGGCTTCATCGCAAGTACCTCAGGTAGCGCCTGCTATTGCGTTTAAAGACATGAGCTTTGGTTATCCCGGTACTAAGCCTTTATTTAACAACCTAAACGTAAATATTAAAGCCGGTGAGAATCTTGCTTTAGTGGGAGCGAGTGGCGCTGGAAAGTCGTCTCTATTCCAATTGCTGATGCGTTTTTACGACCCCTCTAGCGGTGAAATCACTTTTGATGACACTCCCATTATCGGCATGCCGCTAAGCTGCTTGCGCCAACATATTGCCATTGTTACCCAAGAGCCTGTGGTATTCGCCAATAGCGTAATGGAAAACATTCGCTATGGCAGCCCCAAAGCAACGGATGACGAAGTAATGAGTGCGGCCAAAAAAGCTTTTGCCCATGAGTTTATCGATAATCTGGAAAATCGCTATCACACTCAATTGGGGGAGCGTGGCATCAAGCTTTCTGGCGGGCAGAAACAGCGCATCGCCATAGCCCGTGCAATATTAGCCAATCGCCCTATCCTTCTTTTAGATGAAGCAACAAGTGCGCTAGATGCCATGAGTGAGCGTATGGTTCAACAGGCAATGAACCGTTTAATGGAAGGCAAAACCAGTATTGTTATCGCACATCGACTTGCCACCGTTCAACATGCTGATCGTATAGTTGTGATGGATAAAGGCAACATTGTCAGTATCGGTACACACACACAGTTAATGAAAAGCGATACCCTGTACAGAGAATACGCTGAACTGCAATTGCTTAGCTAAGCCGCCTATGGTGCTATAGCACTAGAATTTTGCTTGTGTTAAGTGGCGAAAAAAGAACGCAAAAACAGCCACTAATTATCATCACTAAAAAAATAAAAACTAAAAGATTTCGGAAAAAAAATGACAAATATGATCTCCCGATACGCGAGGGTATCGGCGTGCTGTGTAGTATTGGCGCTGACAAGTGTACCGGCTTACAGCCAATTTATGGGTGACAAACAAGCTAAGTTAGTCGTGACTGAACCGGTCTCTTTCATGTATGAAACCCGAAAAGTGGAAGCGGTGGGCAGTGCCGAGGCGCTCCGCTCTATTGCACTTTACCCTGCCGTTGCCGACGAGGTCATAGAAGTCAATTTTGTTCCTGGCCAACTGGTTGAAGCTGGGAAAGTATTAATAAAGCTAGACAACCGTAGGCAGAAAGTTGCAGTAAAACGAGCCGAACTAACCCTTAAAGATGCACAACGCACGCTTGATAGGCTTGTTACTAGCCATGCCCAAGGCGCGGTGCCCATCAGTGAGCTTGATCTTGCACGCACCCAGCGTGACCTAGCCGAGGTTGCTTTAGAAGAAGCCATTGTCGACTTAGATGACCGTTTTATAAAAGCACCTTTTGATGGCGTTGTTGGCATTACTGACATTGAAGTAGGCGATAGAATAAATGAACAAACGTTAATCACCACGCTTGACCATAGAAGTAAGCTTTACATTAACTTCAAAGCCCCAGAAGCGGCTTTACCTGTGCTGATGAACGCGCCGGATGTGACGTTAGAACCTTGGAGCGATCGCGAAGTGGCTATTAAGGCCGAAATTGCACAAATTGACTCACGCATTAACGAAGCTGATCGTACCTTACGTGCCCGCGCGCTGTTAGACAACTCTGCAGACAAATTCCGCCCTGGTATGAGCTTTCGGGTAAATTTAAGCATTAAAGGCGACCGCTATGCTGCTATTCCAGAAGCCGCGTTATTGTGGGGTGCCACTGGCGCGTACATTTGGCTTGCAGAATCTGGAAAGGCGAAGCGTGTCGATGTAAACGTTCATCAACGTTTACGCGGTGCAATTTTAGTGTCTGGCGCCATTAGCGAAGGAGACACGCTAATTGCTGAGGGCGTGCAGCGTCTTCGAAATGGACAAGACATTACGACGGAATTGGTTGGGGGCCCCTCCAATGAGTAACACGCCTGTAACCAACGATCTCCCCTCGTTATCAATTCGACGGCCAGTACTCATTGTTGTTCTTAACTTACTTATTGCGATTGCCGGTTTATCGGCATTAAGTGCACTAGAAGTTCGAGAACTCCCCGATGTAGATACACCAAGAATTACGGTGACCGCCACCTACCCAGGTGCGTCACCGGAAACCGTTGATGCAGAGGTCACCAGTCGCTTAGAAGGCGCAGTAGCCCGCGTTAGCGGCGTAAAGAATATTTCCGCACAAAGTGAAGAAAACTCAGCAAGAATAAGGGTAGAGTTTCGCGCTGGCGTCAACTTAGAAGATGCCGCCAACGAAACCCGAGAGTCAGTGAGTCGCGTTCAACGACAACTACCGGATGACGTTGAAGAGCTTGCTATTATTCGTGCAGACAGTGACGCGCAAGCGGTGGTAAGCCTTGCGATTTCAAGTGAAACCCTAGACATGGAAACCCTAACTGAGCGTGTTGATACCGATGTCGCTCCGCTTTTTTTAAGCATTCCTGGGGTGGCGGATGTCAGCATGAGTGGCGACAGAGAACGTGTACTTAGGGTATCCGTTGACCCCCTTCGTTTAACCAGCTTTGGGCTATCGATGGCCGAAATTGCCAGCGCATTAGAACTCGCGCCTTTTGATGTGCCAGCAGGCAGTATTCAATCTTCCGATCAAGCCTTAATTGTGCGAGCAGACGCTACATCAGTCAGTGCTGAAGATGTAGGTAACATTGTCGTTTCAGGTGATATACGAATCAGCGACGTCGCTAGTGTGTATTTTGGCCCTGCCGATTCCAGCAGTATGGTTCGACTTGATGGCCGGCCTGTTATTGGCTTAGGCGTTATACGCCAAGCCAGTTCGAACACCATTGAAATTTCAGATGAAGTGCTTTCTATGGTGAAAGACTTAGACAAACGCTTTACGGATATGAAGATTGTAGTGACGTCTGACGACGCCGAATTTATTCGAGATTCGGTAAAAGAAGTAGTAGTGTCGTTGAGTCTTACCGTAGCCTTGGTTGTTCTTACTTTATTAGTGTTTATTGGCTCTTGGCGCGCCACTATTGTGCCAGCACTGAGTATCCCGGTCTCACTTGCAGGTGCGTTAGGTATTATTTGGGCCATGGGCTTTTCGGTTAACATCCTAACCTTATTGGCGCTAGTCCTTGCCACAGGCATGATTGTTGATGACGCCATTGTGGTATCTGAAAACATTCAGCGCAGAAGAGCTATGGGGCTTGGTCCTCGGGCAGCCGCGGTTATTGGTACCCGTGAAGTATTTTTTGCGGTTATTGCTACCACAGCAGTACTAGCCTCGGTGTTTATACCTATCGCATTTTTGCCATCTACCGCAGGGCGCTTATTCAGAGAATTCGGCGGCGTGCTAGCGGGAGCAGTCATTATTTCATCGTTTGTTGCTTTGTCGTTAGTACCCGCGCTTACCGCTCGGCTCTCGAAAAAGCAATCGACGAAGTCGGGCTTTTTCGATGCCACCTTTGGCCGCTTCGGTCACGCCTGTTTACGGATGTATCAAAAGTCATTAGTGGTCGCGCTAAAATATGCGTGGGCGGTAGGCATACTAAGCTTATTGGCTGGCGGTGGTGCGTATTTACTGGCAAAAAATATCGATAATGAATTAATGCCAAGTGAAGATAGAGGCACTATTCGTATATTTGCTCGTGGGCCCGATGGTGCAGGCTTGAACTTCATGGACCGACAGGCCGAGAAGATGGAAGAAATGCTATTCCCTTATGTGGAAAACGGCACCATAGACTCTATTTACACAGTAGTGGGACAGTGGGATCCTAACATTGTATTTATTACTGTTCCGCTTAAACATTGGGATGACCGCGACAAGTCGCTACAAGACATCGTGGGTGAAATTCGCCCTGGCTTGCAAGCCATTCCAGGTGCGCCGGGCAATGCCTTTGGTGGAAACAGCCTTAATTTACGTGGCCAAGGTGGTGGACTAGAACTGGCACTCACTGGCGATACTTATGAAAATATTCATAAAGCGGCATTGGCTTTTGCTAACGAGATAGAGAATGCGTTACCTGAAGTAGGTAGGCCGCAAATAAGCTACGACCCTACGCAGCCTCAAATGCGAGTTAATATAGATAGGCGACGAGCAGAGGAATTAGGTGTGCCACTGCCTGATATTGCCAGCGCCCTTCGCGCTGCGGTTAACGGTGATGATATTGCTGATTTAAACGTGGGTGACCAAGCCATTCCTATTATGCTGCAAACTAATAATAGAAATTCTATTAACCCATCAGATCTGACTAACCTGTATGTGAAAAGCAGTACCGGCAACCTAGTGCCATTATCCAGTGTCGCATTTATTACAGAAGAAGGTGTGGCGGCAGAACTTGAACGCCAAGCGCAGCGCCGTGCCATCAATATCGAAATGGATTTACCAGAAAACTTAGCCTTAAGCGATGTGGTAGACAGTATTCGTGAACTTGGCAACGAAACGTTACCAGATGGCATGGGGTTGGTATTCTTAGGTGAAGCACAAACCTATGAAGAAACATCTAAGCAAGTCGCCCTCACCTATGTACTCGCGTTTATTATTGTACTGCTAGTATTGGCAGCGCAATTTGAAAGTGTGAATTCAGCCGTTGTGGTTATGTTGACGGTCCCCTTCGGTATTGCTGCGGCTATTTATGCCCTATACCTAACCAGTACAAGCATTAACATTTACTCGCAAATTGGCTTGGTGATGCTAATAGGTCTGCTGGCGAAAAATGCCATCTTACTTATTGAGTTTGCTGATCAGTTACGCGACAAAGGCTACAGCGTTTACGATGCCATTATAGAAGCGGGTCGCGTTCGCCTTCGCCCCATTATGATGACATTAGTGTCTACAATATTAGGTGGCTTGCCCCTTATACTTTCAACCGGTGCTGGTGCTGAAGCGCGAAATGCTATTGGCTGGGTTGTGTTTGGTGGGCTAGGCATTGCGGTAGTCTTTACCTTATACCTAACCCCAGTGCTATATCTTGCATTAGCCCGATTTACAAAACCTCGCGCCGATGAAAGCCAGCGGTTAGAAGGGGAAATGCGAGAGGCTGAACTGCGCGAAGAAGCCAGTGTAAGTTAAGGCCAATACAGACGGCGTGAATATTCGCTTACTCCTCTGTACCTAAAGTATCTTTTAAAAGCCTCGTTTTTAACGGGGCTTTTTTATAACTCAGCGGCTTATAACCGCTGCACTATTTAAGCTTCATCATGCTTATAATTGTCGCCGATTATGTGATGGGTAATTCACTTTTTCACTTTTCCATAGGTGATAGCAAAAAGTTATCACACTGATAGTTAAAACATCCCAAAAAATGGGGCTTTCATGCCTATCTCACTGTTTATTTTACTCTCTAACTCTTACAATCCGCGCGAATAAAAATTGCTGCTAGGAATCGACACCATGTTAGACGTGGCACTCATTGTCATCGCCATTCTTGCACTACTGTGCGTTATCTTTGAAGACCTCATTCATATAGACAAAGCCAAAACTACCTTATTACTAGGCACTATTTCTTGGTTACTTCTGTTTATATTTTCTTCGTCTATTTCTCAGACTAAGCACATCAATGACGCGTTAATGAGTAACTTCACCGAAATTTCCACATTATGGTTATTTTTGGTGGCAGCGATGACATTCGTGGCGTATTTAAACCGAAAAGGCTTAATTGAAAATGTGATGAATATTGTGATGCCAGAGAAAATCAGCCTAAAAGCATTACTGTTCTTTACTGCTATTTTCAGTTTTTGCTTCTCCTCATTAGCCGATAACATTACAGCAACGCTGGTATCAATTGCGTTAGTGCTGTCTTTGGGCTTGCCATTAAAACAGACCATCCGCTTTTCCGTTTTGGTGGTGTTCGCCGTTAATTCAGGTGGGGTATCATTGATTACCGGCGATGTCACAACGCTGATGATTTTTCTGCAACACAAAGTGTCTATTACCGAACTGCTCATGCTGATAGTCCCATCCTTTATCACCGTGATGTTGCTAGCAGCATTGCTTAGTATTGGCATTACTGGCGAAGTAAGAATTAAGAAACAGCGAAATGATATCGCAACGGTTGATTACATGATTGCCGCCATATTTCTTGCGACCATAATATTTACCCTGGCCGCTAATGTCATGTTTTCCATTCCGCCTGTACTTAGCTTTTTAACCGGTATGGCGGTTATGTTTATGGTGGCAACGCTCAACGGAAAACACAACGACAACGACCCCATACTCAACTACATTCGTTATATTGAATTCGACACCCTGTTGTTTTTCTTAGGTGTGCTATTGCTTGTAGGCATGTTGGAACATATTCACGCACTTAACGGCTTTATGTATTTATACGATTCACTGCCTGTGAGCGTAGCTAATTATCTGATGGGGATAGTATCGTCTATGATAGATAACGTACCTTTAACCGCAGCGTTGTTAAAAGCGGAAATAGCCATGACGACACCTGAGTGGTTATCGTTCACTTATGCGGTGGGTGTGGGTGGCTCTTTATTAGTCATAGGATCGGCAGCAGGTATTGTGGCCATGAGTAAAGTGGAAGGGCTAACTTTCGCTACCTTCCTACGTTACTCTGCCCTATTACTTCTTGCTTATAGTGTTGGCTACACTATGGTATTGCTGTTAGCTAATGCGTTGTACTAGCAAGGCCAAGTAGTGAAAACACTATTCAGTGATCCCACGCTTTGCTACCGACGGTTAGTAACTTGTGTATATTGCATCTCGCTGAGCACTTGGCGTCTAGCTAAGCTCTAAGTGTTTAACCAGCTCTAGGCAGTTAGTGCGGAGCTTGGCTATTAACCTGACTGGGCAGTGCACTGCTGCCTGCTATCAATGCTTTTGCCAATAGTTTATGGGTAAGTACCGATAATAGCTCTGTTTCTGCTTCACTTCGCTCTCCATCAACGCCTGTGATTGCCATGGCGACCTCCAAGGTTTTTTCCGCGTCAAAAGATAGGTCATCTTTTAGCGCTCGCATGAACTTAAGCTCATCGCCAGTATCAATAGCTTGTCTAGTTTGATAAATCGTATCGTTCAAGAAAGCTTCCCGGCAAATTGGGCTTTGCCAGTCTAATTCTTCAACCATTGAATTGAGATAGTCTTGTTCGGATAACGTCACCATACCGTCTACTTGGTAAAGTAGTACTGACAATTTGATAAGTGCTTGATTAAAGGTTTGTTGCTGTGAAAGTTGCATAGTTTCATCCTCTTCGTGCCATACGCATTGGCACCACTACTTGCCCGCATCCTGCTAGGCAGTTTATTGTTTCTCACGAGAGTTTTAATGTTGCTCCTACTCGTTGACAGCTATATTACGCCACCATGAACAATTAAGTTCAACATGTGAAATTAATGTAAAACAACTGTTATTATTATAGTCCTTTTCCTACGGGTTCCAAGTAAACTTGCGTATAAGAAGCCCAAAATAAGTGTAAAGATGATTGTAAAGAATAGAGCTGCTAACGCAGCCCTAGCGTGATATCGTTAATGTAGAAATTGCCAGTAAACGTTTTGTCATTTTCACCATGGGGATCGAGTGCAAAAAATTGCTTTTCCTGATCGGCAAGCGCTTGATAGCCACCAATCACTTGATACATCCATACCTCTTGATCAAAGCCTAATGCTTTTTCTTCATAGTAGGTTAACGCTGTTTTCGGTTGGCCTGAATCAATGACTTCGCAGAAGAAGTCTTCTATGGCCAACTGCAATTCATCCTTTTCAAGAGATACCGTAGATTGTGCGGTTACATCGATATCTTGTTGTGCTTCAGCATCATCTTGTTTAGTAGCACGTTGATGAATATGCGTAAGCGAGGACACAATCTCTTGATAATCGTTCTCGTGCTCAACGTTATTCACGTCTGGCGCAGCTGCACTAATCACGCTGTTCGATTGATTAAACAACACTGGCACTTGGGTCAAGTTAGTGTAGTTACCCGGCGCAAAGTCAGGGTGTTGCTCCATGTGTAGCAAGTAGCCTTTAAGTAAGCGAGTACGACCTTGGAATTCCCGAAACCGGCCAAGCAAATCTATCAACCGCGCTTGTACTACCGAGAGTTCTTGCGCGGCTTTTGAAAAGCGCTGTTGCAAAGAAACCACCAGCAAATGGCGAAGCTCTCGGTTTGAGCCAGCTATTTCACTTAATTCGTCAAAGCGGAAACATTCCAGCTGTGACAACAGATCAGTAACTTGCCCTTGCGCCAGTTCGTTTTCGCGAATTTTCGCATCTACCGAAGACACATAACCAAACTCATTGGTAATACGCCCGAATAATACACGTACGCTATTCGATAATGACTCAGACAGTTGATACACATGCTCGGTTAAATCGCTCATGTGAGCAGCAGACTCATTGTACTTATTGTAATGCAGCGCTTCTTTATAATGCTCAGCCAAGGTTTTTAAGCTCGCTAGCGACGCACCGATATTCGCATTAATCGTGCGGTTTCTTTCATCTTGTAAGCTACCTTCTAGTAACGTACGCACCGCACTTTTAAGCCGCAACTCACTTTGCGACTCGGGACGCCAAAGCACTCCCAGCTGCACCAATTGCTCTAAAACCTTAGGGCTGTGTTTTTGCTCATCAACGGTGCCGTTTATATACACCTGCATAATAAGGTCACTGTGCTTACCCAATGCATTCAGTAAGCGAGTGCCTGTTTGAATAAGCGCTTGGCTCATAACAAGCTACCTTGGGTTATAGCTGCATCAGCTTGCTCAGATAAACTTAGCGCTTCGGTTTCATCAATAAAACGCAGCATTTCATAGAGGTGCTCTACTTTACCGGTAGCAAGGTAAATCTGCTTTTCTGGGTTTGGCCTAGTTAAGTACCCCATTTCAGTTAAGCGTTTAAATACCTGCTTTAACTGACCATCTAAATTTACGCTGGTAGAACCAAACATGCGGTAACGAGAAATTTTCTCTAGTTGCTCGGCATAGGCAGGGGTATCTTCAATAGTAGTTTGCAGTTCGTTCAAGCGAATAGCATTGCCCATGGTAACCGGCATATCAGATTCATTGGCCTGTTGTACTAACAACAACCATTCCACCAGCGGGACTAAGTTCGACGCGGTATCTTGAAACTGTTGAGTTAGCATTTTGCGCTCTGTCTCACCAATGGTGAGGTAACTGGCAAAAAACACATCGCCTTCAGCTGTGCTTGAAAGCGTGCGATTTAGCATGGCTAAATGTGGCTCTAGTTGCTGGGCTTTTTCACGGTTTTTCAAGAAACGCCATGCTTCTTCGTCAGTAACCTGACAAATAAACGTCCCTTGCAATAGTGCGCTTAACACGCGGCCTTGTTCAGTCATCATGATAATGTCTCCTGGCTAGCGGCGTTCCCTTTATCTTTTGCTTTTTTAGCTTGTAGGCGAGCAGCAATGCCACTGGTTCTAGGCTGAACCACCTGCAACTGGCGGGTTACTTTGTCAATTAAGTAGCGGTTTTCAAACAAAGTAAGTACTTCCGATTCTGGGTTAGGAAACGCCCCGACTACGCTAATGTTATTATTCTGACAGGCATCAAATATTTTCTTCACATTGCTTTGATGCAGCGTACCTAGTTCATCAATTGGCCAGTGTACGGTTGCTTCTGCGTCGCCTCGCAGTAAACGGGTAAAGGCCAGTAAGAACTTACACAAAATAAGGTAAGCCATACCATGACTAGACGATTCATTAAGCTGACGATCGGTTCGGATAACCAAGTCGCTTTTGCCTTCACGTAAATGAAGTTCGATATCAAGCAACTTGCTGATGCCGCCAGTTAGTGCTGCGCGGCCTAAAATATCTAGCACACGGCGCATACTTAGCCCGTATTCTTCTTCAGGTAAGGTATTGGCGCCCTCTTCCATCCAATGCTCGTAAAGCTTTCTAAACTGCTCTAGCTCTGGCCAGAATTCTAGCTCACTTATGCGAGAGCGAATTTTAACAGCTGAATCAGACACACCATCTAGGAACAGCTCACCGTCGACTTCTTGGGTAATTCGGCGGCTTTGCGACACAATGCGCTTATCTATATCGGCAAGTACAAAGTAGTACTGAGACAAGTCAGCCCCGAATATTCTGCCCTGCTCACGTAAGCCTTGCAGTTTCTGAGGCACTATCACATTAAGAAGCTGAGATAAGTGAGATACCATGCGGCGATGGTCGAAGCTCTTTACACCGTGGGCGTTAATAGTGGCGCATTCTTCACGTGCGCGCTCCCATGTATCAGAAAGCCCAGTTCCAGCTTGCGCTGCAATCAACTGATCGAACCTTTCTACATAAGCTCGAATATCACTATAAAGTGTATCTCGTTCTTGTAAGTGCCCTTGAACTTCAGAAATACGCTGGTTCACACTGACATCGTCATGCTTAATTTCAGTAAACTCTTTCGCTGCTTGCAGGGTAAGCTTACTGAGTGATTTACTTAATGTTCGAACTTGTTCTAGTTGATCCGTTGCTGTCTTCAGCCTAGTTTCAAGTGAAGCTTGCTGTTCTTGTAGTTGTTCGCGCGTCGCTTTGTACTCGCTTTGCTTTTGAGCTAAACCGCGTTCAGATTCCCCTAAAGATTTCCGTGCTTTAGCTAGTTCGTCCTGCCATACCACTTTTTGTTTAGTGAAAATGGTGGCATACCAACGTTCATAGTCAGCCACTTTATGGCGGTGGGCTTCGGTGCGGTTTATGTCCTCTTTCAGCTTATTAATTTGCTTTTTAAGCTGGCCTATTTCGTCTATATCTACACCGCGATTATTTAGCTCATTTTCAAGCCACTTTTGCATGTCTTCACGGTCGCGAGCAGCATTCGCTTTTGCCTGCTGCATGTCTTTATCAATTTGTGCAATACGGCCTGTACTGTCGGCGATAAGTTGTTGCCAATGGAAGCTATGTTCTGTTTCCGACTCTCGCTGCTGATCTTTTATTTCATCGCGGCTAAGCTCATATTGGGCTTTGGCTTGTTTTTGAGCTTGAAGGTTAGCTTCAAGCTTGGTTTTCGCCTTTTGCTTACGCGCTGAAAGCGCCTGCTGGTATTCGCTTAATAAGCTATCTCGGTCTTGTTGCGCACGCTTACGGCTAGCCTCGGCACTTTTCACTGCATTGTCTTTTTGCGTCATCGACAATTCAGCATTACGCACATCTTCATTGGCTTTAGCTAAACGCGTTTCGCATTCATTTTGCGCAGCAAGCGATGCCGCTTGACGAGTTTCGGCTAATTGAAGTTGTTGCTTTAAGGCTTGTTCGGTTTGTGCGTATTCAGGTATTTCAAGTTCTGATAGGGCTAGACTAACGCCCATCAGCGACGTATTTGCTTCGTCAGTGTCCGACTTTTGGTCCAATTTGGCTTCACCAGCGGCTTTAACCACGCTGGGGTTCAAGTCGTTTCTGTCTAACAATTCAGGGCGAAGCACCTTACCTAACGATAATTCCCAATCATCGACATTGGCTCGCAAGAATTCTAGCAGTGAGCCCTCTCCGGGGTACAACAAACCATTGATTTTTGAAACTGCACTCTCTTCTTTTTGAAACGCAACGCGCGCTTTATCAAGGGCGTTTGAGGCATCTTGCCTAAACTGCACCGCTTTACTGTGGGCTTGCTGAGTTTGTCGGTAAGCCGCTCGAGCTGCATCTTCGTTAACCGACGCTTCTTTTGTGGCGCCATCAAGCAAATCTAATTGCGACTGTTCAAATTCGTTGTAACCCGCGTTAGATAGCGAGGACTTAAGTTCAGCTTCAGCGACTTTAAGCTCACCAGACGCGGTTTGATAATTTGCTTGTAAGGTGCTGAGCTGGCCTGCGTAGTCGTCTCGAATGCGAGCAATGGCTTCATGTTCTTGTTGTGTTTGCTCTGCTTTGGTTTCCGCTTCCTCTTGCCTTGCCGCTGACAGTGACTCTAACGAGAGTGACAACTTATCGCCTAGTTCAGCCAATCGTTTGTTGTAGGCTGATTCAATATCTTGGTGCTTTTCGGTAAGCAATAGATAGCGGCTGTCGGCCAGCTCGCGCGCGTTTTGCCACTGCGCTAGATTGGCCACGTCTTCTTTTAGTTTATCGATATTCTGGTCTTGCCATTTATCGAATTCACGCTCAACGGTATCGAGTTCACTGGTGTATTTTTCAACATCAGCACGGGCAGACGAAATAACTTGGTTAAGGTGATCACGGGTATCGTGCCACTGACTATCCGTTTGTTTACGCTGAAATGTGTTCTCATCTAATTCGTTTTTAGTGGTATCAACGCGAGTAGATAGATGCACTTTATCCAACTCAAAGCTGTGCTTTAAGTTAGCTAATAGTTGCTCAGTGCTGCTTAACGCCATATCGGCTTGTTCAAGTTTACTGAACTCAGGACGAATATTGTCGAACTGTTTGATTAACTGGCATTCTTTAATCCAGTCATCAACACGGTGACGGCTTAAACCTGAAGTAGGCGGTGTTACCCCGTCTTCTTCCAAAATAGCGGCAATCATGGCTTTGATGGTTTCCATCTTGCCTTCTTTTGAATGCACCGCTTTTGCAAGTTTTTCGATATGACGCATGTGCTTGCTTGGCTCGCACAGGCTAAATATTTTAGCGTAACCTAACAGCTCACGCCCGTTACCGCTTTGGTTTAATACACCATGGTCGTTTTGCACAATCGCGCGGAAGTCTTTGGTATTAAGTAAGCTGGTTACCATCACGTTGTTGCGTTTCATGGCGCGGGCAAGTTCGGCGCTACTTACGCTAACGTGCTTACCACTTTTTTGTTTAATTAAGTAATCGTCGATATCGAACGGCTTGCCCACTAAACGATAGTTAACACCCGAACCGTTGGAGCTTAAAACCGCTTGGCATAAATCACCATCGGCGCGCGCATACTCATAAATAATAAAACTGGATAAACGAGGTAAGTACCAACGCTCAAAACTATCGCGAGTGGCAGGTACAACACGACTAGGATATTCACCGTAAAAAACCGGAATGAGCCGCTGCAAGGTAGTTTTACCCGATGCGTTCGTACCACAGATGTTGGTATGCCCATCAAGCTTTAATTCAACCACACCCGGCAAATGGGTATCGATGAGAACAATACGTTTTAAGCCTGCCATTCAGTATCCTATTATTTGAGTATCAGCACATTGCCCTTTTGGGGCTTCAAGCACGTCTATCTATATTAAACGTTTTATTTTTTGCAATTAACAAGCCGCACTCAGGCACTGCTTGTAAACCGATTAATGAGCCGTTCAGTGTATTATGAAATGAATGATTTGCACAGACAGTATGAGGGGACAAACACAGCAGAATGAGTGACTGCTGCTTTTTTGCGCTAAGGTGATAGGTGTTGTAGTGAAAAGAGAAAAATTAAGCAACTACCTTAGCAAGGTTAACGTGAAAACCATGCTTTGAAAGCCATTCAAAACCTTCGCTTGAATGTTCGACATGGCATATATTGTCCTTTTGTTTCTCTGCATCTAACATGCGATTAAGCTGGTACGTTTTAAGCGCGTGATCTTTATAGACCCTCGCGGTGTGCGTCATATTATTAATTTTTGCCCAAACAAGCATTTCGTTAATGACAGGTTCTACGTCTGGGGTAGACAACGCCCACTCGTCGAAATACACAAGGTGTGCCCAAGGGCTGGTGTTAAGCTGACGGCCTAAGCTTTTAAATTCCTTACTAAATCTCTCAGCAATAGAAAGATCCCAAGCGCCTTTGACATGTACAATGACAACATTATTGTCTGCTCTAATGACGTAGTTCGCTCTTATCATTATTGCCTCGCATCAAAAATTAACAGCGTTGGACACTATTATAGCTCAGGATTGTCAAAACCATAATATTCTCGCAAGATTGTACCTCCTCGTTTCTACATCTAAGAATAGAAACTCACACACAAAACTGCCCACAATTAACGACTTTCGCTTACTTACCACAATTAATTTTGCACGCTCTCAGATTAGGTAGACCCGTGTAACTGCTTACGTCCTGTTACTTAAACCAAACAACTCGCCTATAGAATGAGACGCGAGAAAATAAAAAAAAGCCCCATCTTGATGGGGCTTTTTAAATTCATTTCTATTTAACGGTTAGCGTGGAGGGAACATTCCGCCACCGCCGCCGAAACCACCTGGGCCTCCGCCACCAAATCCACCTGGACCGCCCGGTCCACCTGGAGGCATCATACCTTTCATCTGACGCATCATTTTCTTCATGCCGCCGCCAGACATTTTTTTCATCATCTTCTGCATTTGAGTAAACTGTTTAAGTAAACGGTTCACATCTTGAATCTGGGTACCAGAACCTGCGGCAATACGTCGCTTACGAGACCCCTTGATGATATCAGGGCGAGAACGTTCAGCGGGTGTCATCGAGTTAATAATGGCTTCCATCTGATTAAACTGCTTGTCGTTGGCCTGTTCTTTGATTTTTTCAGACATACCGCCCATACCCGGCAGTTTGTCCATCATTCCCATCATGCCGCCCATGTTCTTCATTTGCTCAAGCTGATCTTTAAAATCTTGCAGATCGAAGCCTTTGCCTTTTTGAACTTTCTTAGCCAGTTGTTCTGCTTTATTGCGGTCAACCTTACGTTCCACTTCTTCAATTAAGCTGAGTACATCACCCATGCCTAAAATCCGTGAAGCGATACGCTCTGGGTGGAATGGCTCTAGCGCATCTACTTTCTCGCCCATACCGATAAACTTAATAGGTTTACCCGTAATATGACGAACTGAAAGCGCTGCACCGCCTCGTGCATCACCATCGGCTTTCGTTAAGATTACACCGGTTAATGGTAGTGCATCGTTGAACGCCTTTGCTGTATTGGCAGCGTCTTGACCTGTCATGGCATCAACCACGAACAAGGTTTCAATTGGCTTCACGGCAGCATGTAAATCTTTAATCTCGTCCATCATGTCATTGTCGACATGTAAACGACCTGCAGTATCAACTAGCAGTACATCAAAGAAGTTTTTCTTCGCTTCGTCAATGGCGCCTTCAACAATGTGAATTGGCGTTTGCAAAATAGTTGATGGATGAAAAGCAACGTTAACTTCGCTAGCAAGGGTTTCCAACTGTTTGATCGCCGCTGGGCGATAAACATCGGCACTCACTACCATAACCTTTTTCTTTTCACGCTCGGTTAGGTATTTAGCAAGCTTACCTACAGAGGTGGTTTTCCCTGCCCCTTGAAGGCCAGCCATCAAAATAACCGCAGGAGGCTGAGTGGCAAGGTTTAGCTTTTCATTTGCTTCCCCCATCACCGCTTCTAGCTCAGACTGAACAATCTTGATAAAGATCTGTCCTGGCTTCAGGCTCTTGGTAACTTCAGTCCCTACCGCACGCTCTTTGACTTGTGCAACGAAGGATTTGATAACCGGTAATGCAACATCCGCTTCAAGTAACGCCATGCGCACTTCGCGAAGCGTTTCTTTAATGTTGTCTTCTGTAAGACGCCCCTTACCACTGACATTTCGTAATGTCTGGCCTAAGCGTTCTGATAAATTTTCAAACATAGTATGAAACTTCTATTTATTTCAGACGTAATGCGCCTATTGTAACGTAAAAGGGCGACTTAACGTACCGTCTAGTGAAGGAAATTTCTTTCCTCTGTCTACTGCTCACGCATACAAGCTTGCTATGAGCCACCATTAAACTAATTCAGGTCGTTATTGTCTCATCTCAAAGACTAGCTTGCGAGAAAATTAAACGAACGCTATTGCCCCAATACATGGTACTTGCATAAAGAAAAACAAGGAGATGGTTGAATTTAAGCCCAACTTCCAGTATCAATACCGCCAGTATTGGTGATAAACACCATTTTTTACAGGAAACATCATGAACACCGCTTTCGCCATTGCCGCCGCTGCGCTTTACGCTATGGCCGCCATTGTTTTACTTGGCAAGTTTGTACATCAAGAAGGCCCAAACAAACGCTTAGGCCTAGGCATTGCTAGCTTAGGTGTTGTTGCGCACATTGCGTTTTTGCTTAACGTTATTATGGTGGCGCCTGGGCAAGACATGAGTATTACCAATGTACTTTCACTAGTGGCGTGGATAATCACCACCGCCATGCTGATATTTGCTCGCGCTATTCCAAACCTTATTTTGCTTCCGGTGGTATTTGGGTTTGCTAGCTTATCAGTGCTGGCCTCGCTATTTATTCCCGTGTCTTACATCATGCATATAGAGCTGCAACCAGGGCTAGTTGTGCATATCAGCTTGTCTCTGTTTGCTTATTGCACATTGGTTATTGCCTTTCTTTATGCCTTGCAGATGTCATACATCACCTATCGATTGAAACAAAAAGGCGCAGCGCTACTACATTCATCTTTGCCACCTCTGATGTTGGTAGAAGGCATATTGTTTAAGCTTTTGCTGGTGGGTACATGCTTGTTATCTGTGTCGCTTCTTAGCGGGTTTGTGTTCTTAGATGACATGTTTAATAAAACGTATGCGCATAAAACGGTACTATCGAGTGCCGCTTTAGTCGTGTACTTAATATTATTGGTTGGTCAAAAGCTGAGAGGATGGCGAGGAAGACAAGTGATATTTATGACAGTACTCGGCGTTATTTTACTGTCACTTGCGTACTTCGGTAGTAAATTGGTTCGCGAAATATTGCTATAAATCACCTATTATCTAAATGAATTAATCAAATTTACGTGCACACCTTGCGTATGCTGCGTATATTGCACATGTAGACCCAATTTCAAATTATATTATTTGAACATCAATAAATGATAGGAACCCAATAGTTGGACGACATATCTACGAGTACGCTGTTTATCGCGCTCGGCGTACTCATATTACTTTCTGCGTATTTCTCTAGTTCTGAAACAGGCATGATGTCGATAAACCGTTATCGCCTGAAGCACCTGCAAAACGAAGGCAATAAATCTGCCCAACGGGTTCAAAAACTGCTCGACCGCCCTGATAGACTTATAGGTCTTATCTTAATAGGGAACAACCTTGTTAATATCGCCGCGTCATCGTTAGCGACAATTATTTGTATTCGCTTGTTTGGCGATTATTGGGGCTTATTTGCAGCCACCTTTGGTCTAACCTTAATTCTACTTATTTTTGCGGAAGTCACCCCGAAAACATTAGCCGCCCTTTACCCAGAAAAAGTGGCCTTCCCAAGCTCGGTAATACTATTGCCCTTGCTAACGATACTTTATCCATTTGTGGCTTTTATCAATGGCATCACCAATGGCATTTTAGCTCTGCTTAAAATTAGTCCAGCAGATGGCAATGATGACTCTTTAAGTCGTGAAGAATTACGTACTGTGGTATACGAAGCGGGGAGCCTTATCCCGAAAAAACACCAAGATATGCTGGTAAGTATTCTTGATTTAGAAAGTGTCACAGCTGAAGATATTATGGTGCCAAGAGCTGAAATTGTCGCCATAGATATTAACGACGAATGGAAGCGGATTCAGAAACACCTTACTCACGCCCAACATACCCGCGTATTACTTTACCGCGATAGTATCGATGATGCAGTAGGGTTTGTTCATGTGCGAGATGCACTGCGTTTATTATCAAAAGATCAGTTTACCAAGTCGAGCCTACTGCGTGCAGTAAGAGAAATATACTACACGCCAGAGTCAACGCCATTGCATACGCTAATGTACAAGTTCCAAGCTGAGAAAGAGCGCATTGCACTGGTTGTCGATGAGTATGGCGACATTATGGGCTTGGTCACATTAGAAGATATTCTTGAAGAAATCATCGGGGACTTCACGACCAGCATGGTGCCCGATCACAGCAAAGAAGCGCACGTTCAGCAAGATGGTTCTGTGCTGGTGGACGGAAGTGCTAACATTCGCGATCTAAACAAAGAAATGGATTGGAACTTGCCTACTGAAGGGCCAAAAACGTTGAATGGGTTATTGCTAGAGTATTTAGAAGAAATTCCTGAGAACAAAGTGAGTGTTCGCTTGGCAGGTTACCCGTTAGAGATTGTGGATATTACAGAAAACATGATCAAAACGGTTCGTATTATGCCGGAGTACTTCAACGCCCCCCAATCTGGCGCTTCAGACTAGATTTTATCTACTGCTTTTTGAGCACGTTTGGCAAGCACTTGCGCTTTTGCAGCCGCAACCTTGTCAGACAATGTAGATAGTTTTGTAATAATGTCCTGCATCTCCTCGTCTTCGCGCAAATCTGCTTCCGCCATATGCGACTGCAATGAACGCTTGAGGAGTTCAGGAATAGATTTGCTGGTCATTCCCCACCCTGCTTTCGAATAAACGTTGACACTCTCAATATTAATTATCGGTCAAAAACAAAACTTCTGAAGCAAAATCCGCGAATAAATCTTTAGTCTAATGTAATCATAAGCTTTCAAGCCAGACACACCGTGTACCCCAGCCTATTTTAGCCATTAAACCTTCAGCCTTGGTAATGCGTTACCAAGGTACCTTTTTGTGTTCTAGGCGAGTATCGGATGACAGCAATGGAAGCGGTAGCGAATAAACTGGTTGTGTAAGACTGACACAATGCGTCAACCAAATAGCTGACTAATGGCATATGACTGACCACCAATATTCGCTTGAGGGGCTGTTTTGAATTAACAGCGCTGTGTATCCGCGCCGACAAATAATCGCTAACCAATTCTGCCGAACCGTCGGGAATAATATCTTCATTGACTTCGATTTTATCAGCGACGATATCAAGGGAGACCATATCAAGGGTTTGGCGAGTTCTACGATAAGGACTGATTAGCGCCAAATCCACGGCGTTATCAGGACAATAATTCGCACACAACCACTGCGTGGCGGCCGACGATTGCTGTCTACCAACTTGGGTGAGCTGCCGACTTTTGTCATCCAAACGCGGCGCTTCTGCCTCTCCATGGCGCATGATAAATAAAAAAATGTCGTCGTTGCTACTTTGACCTGACATAACATTACGCATACTATGTTTTATGTGCAGTTACGATAACAGAGTGCTTTAATTACGCATAGCACAAAACCTAAATAGTGGTTATTTAACTGTATTATTTCATTTCAGGGATTGTGAGCAGTTCGTGGTTTTCCTGACAATTTTGTCTTGAGTTTTTACAATGAGATCATGTGACTAACGTTCAAAAATTTGATAATGCATATCATTTTACCTTGCCCAACGGTCTTAGGGTTATGTTATGCTATGAACCACAATCCAGCACTTCCTATGTTTCTATGGCGGTTCGTGCGGGTCATTTTTACGATCCAAACGATTGTCAGGGGCTAGCCCACTTGCTAGAACACATGCTCTTTATGGGAAGTCGACATTTCCCAAACCCTAATAGTATCAACGGGTTCATCGAGCAATATGGTGGTAATATAAACGCGTGGACAGGCACTGAATATGCGAATTACCATTATCAGTGTGACGGCTCTGCCATTGCGCAAACTCTTCCAGCCTTTGCCGATATGCTGCGCCAACCCATCTTAAATGAAACTGCGCTGACAAACGAAATAAAGTCTATTGATGCAGAGTTTCAGTTTAAAATTAAAGACGACTTACGCCGGCTTTATCAGATTCACAAAGAAACGTGTAATCCGGCTCATCCCTTCTCAAAATTTTCTGTTGGCAATGCCGATATATTTTCAAAACACGAGGTTGGCAGTCTTCGAGAGGCATTAAGAGCCCTACATAAACAGTATTATTGCGGTCGTAACATGTGTTTATGTATATCAAGCCCAGTTCCCATTGCTCAGTTAGAAGCGTTAATAACACAAAGCTTTTCAAGTTTTGAGGCCGGAGCGTTAGCCAATGATTCATGGCCTGCGCTGTATTCCTCTTCTCAGCTTGGTATTCAAATTAATATTAAACCGCTGCAAACTGCGCGGCGAATGATTGTAACCTTTGCATTGCCTGGTATTCACAACGATATCGATACCAAACCGCTAAATTATATTAGCCATTTACTTGGCGATGAGGGCGAAGGCAGTTTACTTGCGTATTTGAAGAGCCAAAACTGGGCGGTAAATCTGATCGCTGGCTCGGGTATTGAAGGCGATAAATTTAAAGACTTCAATATAAGCTTCCAGCTAACAGAACTAGGATTAGCAAAACAACAAGATGTTGTGATGGCATTATTCAGTTACCTAGAATTGGTTAAACAATCTATTAATGACTCGTGGCGATTCGAAGAGAAAGCGCAACTTACTGCGCTAGCACTAGAGTACGAAGAAAACGTCAAGCCGCTAATGATGGTGAGCGAATTTGCCCAGCATCAATTTTTGTTCACGCCAGAGCAGCTTAGAAAACTTCGAACAAGTATCGGCAGCTACGACGGCACTGTCATGAAAGAGGCCTTGTCGTTCTTTACGCCGTGTAACATTCGATTAAAAGTAATCTCTCCGGATGTAGAAACCGATAGAAGTTGCGCGTATTACAACGCAAGATACCGTGTTCAACCTATTGCTGACGATCAATTGAATGCCTTTGCGTCACCAATAACGATAGATGCATTATCGCTTCCCCCTCCGAACCCCTATTTAGGGGAAAGCTACGCGCTAGTATTACCAGAAACGGGAGTTGATAACCCGACCAGATTGGTTGAGAAAGACGGTGTGCGTTTTTGGTTTGCACAAGACCAACAGTTTTTTAGCCCAAAAGGCGACATTTATGTCTCGTTTGATATGGTGCATTTCTCTGATTCGTTAACCGCGGTTGCTGCTAAACGAATCTGGTTAAGTGCATTAAATGACTACCTTCAGGCCAAGTATTACCGCGCCGAAATTGCAGGGTTACATTATCGAATTTATGGTCATCAAGCTGGCTTTACGCTGCATACCCGAGGCTTTACCAATCAGCAAATGTTGTTAGCAGAGCAGTTATTAGAAGCCGTCTTATCATTCAAACCTTCTGAGTTTAATTTTCAGCATTACAAACAAATGCAGCTTCAGAATTTACAGAACTCACTGCTGAACAAACCGACTAACCGCTTGTTCTCTAGGTTAAGCGTGTTGATACAGCGTAATACACAAGCCCCTGTGGAATTACTGGAAGCGGTAGCAAACACTTCCTATGAAGACATGATTAACGTGCGTGAAAATGCATTTGATGACTATTTCATAGAAAGCTTTGTGCATGGCAATTGGGCCAGTGAACAAGCAAAGGACTTCGCGAAAAATATTGATAGTAAATGTGTTAATACCAGCGGCTCACCTTTGTCGCGCGCGGTGTCGAAACTTCCTGTTGGTGAAGCTTTTTATCATCAAGTCACCTGTGAACACGACGATGCTGCTGTAGTGCTGTATTTGCAGGCACCGACTGCAGACCTGCACGACACTGCACTTTGTATGGTGTTGGAACAAATGCTAGCGGCACCATTTTTCAATGCACTTAGAACAGAACAACAATTGGGCTACATTGTGGGAACCGGTTATGTTCCCCATAATCAACACCCGGGGATGGCATTTTATGTACAAAGCCCTAATAATAGTGCCAAAACGTTACTTGATGCGATGACGTTATTTTTGTTTCAGCAGTTAGAAGAAATCGAGTTCTATCGTTTTTATTGGTCTACCATCAAACAGAACTTATTGAAGCAACTAGAAGAACGCGATCTTAATTTAT
This sequence comes from Alteromonas sp. 38, assembly GCF_902506055.1. Taxonomy (NCBI): domain Bacteria; kingdom Pseudomonadati; phylum Pseudomonadota; class Gammaproteobacteria; order Alteromonadales; family Alteromonadaceae; genus Alteromonas; species Alteromonas sp. 38. The sequence goes on along the minus strand of NZ_LR733300.1, from coordinate 1,426,746 downwards.
CGATGAAGTCGCAAAGACTATGGATAAGCTTAGGGACGCAGGATTTAAGCTTTAATAGAAATACCCAACTTGCTGAATGTATTAGCGCATTGAGGTTTGAGGATATACAAAGCTACGCGCACCAACTTGCCAAGCGAGAACGGTGCGGAGAGTTAATTCTTTTTGCACAAGGCAAGTACGAAAAACTAGAAACACCAAAGCAAAGAACCATCAATGGAATTTCCGAGTTTAAATCCCAAATTCCCTATTACTAGCAAAAGGTGGTTAACAATTGAACCATCACCCTCCGATAACTAAAAATCGCTTGTAGAGCCCGCGTTATTTCGGCATATTTATTACTCTGGCTGTTAGGGATGCGGCCAGCCTAACTATAAATTATAATGATAAGGCGTAATGCCAAAGGTGTGTAGGTGCGCTCAACCCTAGCTTACTCAGTTATAGTCATATGGCTTCAACTGCTCGGAGTAATTTTCTCCGATGCGGCAGCCATAGAAGTTGCTGATTTACAATTTACTGAGTTAGATAAACGAGACGGTTTATCCAATACTGTTGTCCTCGATATTGCAGAAGACGACAAGGGATACATATGGCTTGCGACAATGAATGGCCTAAATCGTTATTCCGGGTATGATATAAAGCAATACCACCCTTCTGATATCGATCCCAATGCTCTTCCGAGTGGTTTTATTCAAAAGTTATTTGTTGACTCAGGGGGGACGCTCTGGATAGCCACTCATTCTGGATTGGCTAAATACCAACCTGAAACTGATGATTTCAAAATATTCTCTAGTACAAACTCCTCTATAAAACTTGAATTAATTACTACCATCGGCGAGTCAAAAAACGGTGATATACTTTTTACTGATTCAAAGTTTCTCTACTCACTTTCTAAAGAAAAAGAAGAGGTAAGAATAGTAACAAAGGCTTTTGATACACCAAGTAATATTAAAGTAGTTTTCGATGAAAGCTCAAAAATTTGGATTGGATCGAATGAAGCTGGCGCTAAAATTTTTGATAAGTCAGACTCTAAAATATATAGCTTAGACAAAGTCAATCCCTGGGGAATCAATATTTCGATAGGCGCATTACATGATATTGATGTCATCGAGGGAAATTATTGGTTGGCCACTAATAAAGGCGTTTTCATTTTAGGGAACAGGGGCAATTTAATTCGTTCAATTGATAAGAAGTTATTATCTATTGAGCATGATGTGAATGTACTCAGCATCGAGCGAGTTTCAGACTCAGTTTGGATTGGAACAGATGCGGGGCTATTGATAGTCCATGAAAATATAAACGAACCAGAAAAAATTACCCCTTCCAATCTAACCCATGTCGATGCATCCACAGAAAATGTAACTGGATTGAATCAAAACCTTGTCTTTAATCTTCAAAAAGACAGTACCGGAGGAGTATGGCTAGGTACCCTTCAAGGCGCCTTTCGTTACCACAAGAATTACTCTGAAGTTAAATTTCATCCTAGTTTTAAGGAGAGTAACTCTGTTAAGCCCGTCGAAGCTACGATTTGGGGATTAGCTCAGAATTCTGAGGGTGAAATTTTATTCGCATCTCAAAATCGCGGTGTTGGCGCCTTACATGAAGTAACAGGAAAACTTTCTTACTTAACAAAAACTCCCAAACCTCGAGAAAGTACAACCTTTTGGGATTTAGCCGTTGACCAGAATAATACTTACTGGGTTGCGTCCTCTGATGGTCTTTTAGCTTACAGAAGAGAAAACAATAACCTTTATCTAGTTAATCATTTCTTCCAAGGGCAATTTATAGATTATATACATCAAGATGCAAACTCTCTTTGGGTATGGTTAGACGAAGATGGGCTGTATTCAATTGATTTAAAAAAGCCTAGTACTCAGACATATGAGTCACTGGTTACGAAGCGAAAAGTAGAGTCCAACTCGACGTTTCACCTACCGATCTTCACCGATTCTAATAATCGAGTTTGGCTTCGCCATAAAGATGGCGTCTTAATATACAGCTCAAAGAACGATCAAGTAGAGCAAGAGCTAAATAAACAGAGTGGTATAAATTCACTGGTATACAGCGTTTATGAGACATCAGATGCTCTTTGGCTAACGACTCGTTCAGACGGTGTAGTAAAGTTAAACAAAAGTACTTTTGAAGTCATTCAAAAACAGAGCAGAGATGGTGGAAACGGTTATATTTTCTCTTCTGTTGGAGTAATGGATTCCATCTGGTATGCAGACAGCGCAGGTGTGCATCAAATAGAGCTTCCCTCTCTCCAAGAAGTCACAACAATATCAAATGCCCAATTAGAGTTTAATTCCCTTGGTGAAAGCGCAATCTTGGCTACTTTTGAGGGCGATATATATTTCGGCGGAAATAAAGGCTTCAACAAAATTGCTAAATCATCATCCAACTTTGACCATGAAGTAAAAACTTTAGCACCAGAGCTTTTTGGATTCAGTGTATTTGGCCAACCCAAGTTTAGTGGACAAGAATTACTTAATGCTGAAAATAGCCTAATAGAGAGTGATGTCTCTAAAGTAGAAAATATTACTTATGATAAGGCAAAAGTTTTAGAGTACTTTGAGTCGAGATTTAGCGTTTCATTTGGACTTATTAACCCAGTTTACCCTGATGAAGTTTCTTATCGATATCGTCTTAAAGGCTTAGATAATATTTGGGTTTACAACAACAAAAATAGAAAAGCTCAATTTAACAATATCTCGTTCGGTAATTATTTATTCGAAGTTCAAGCGAGAGAGTCAGGTAAAGGCTGGTCAGATAGTCGAACTCTTCAGCTGAAAATATCTAGACCCCCTTGGTTACATTCCGTCGCATTAGTTTTTTATGCACTTATTCTAACCATTGTTCTGGCCTTTATTATTCGACAGTACCAATTGCGTAAATCGAATCAACTTTCCATCCGTGAATCAGAGGAACGCCTTAAACTTACCTTATGGAGCTCTGGCGACGAACTATGGGATTGGGACGTGTATCGCGGGCAAGTATATCGAGCAAACACATGGGGGACTTTAGACTTCCCACAAGACGATATAAGAACCACTGGCGCCTATGATGCGAATATCCACCCCAATGATATAGGTCGCGTTAGGGATACATTACGCAACCATTTAGAAGGTAAGAGTGACTTCTACGAGCTTGCCTATCGCGCTAAAACCTTTAAAAACCAATGGATATGGCTACTAGATCGTGGAAAAGTGGTTGAGCGCGATCATAATCAGCAGCCGGTTCGTATGACCGGAACGTTGAAGAATATCAACCACCTAAAGGAAGCAGAAGAACAGCTAAACCTCTTTAAGCGTTCAATCGAAAATATCTCTGAGGGTGTATTCATTACCACCACACAGTTTAAATTTATTTCAGTGAATAACGCTTACTGTAGCTATACAGGTGAAACTAGAGAACAAGCACTTGCCAGCTACCTACATTTCCATTTGTATCCCGATGCGTTTACAGAAGAGATTAAAAAGACCCTGAAAACCAAAGGTAACTGGTCGGGTGAAGTAGAATCAGTTCGCGTTAATGGCGAACGCTATGAAATGGAATTAAACATAGATGCGGTACACGACGACGATGGCAAAATAAGTCATTTCGTTGGTGTATTCAGCGATATCACCTCTCGTAAGAGTACCGAAAAAGAATTACTTAAACTGGCCAATGTCGACCCTTTAACTGAACTGCCTAATCGCTCGTTTTACCAAGCTAGTCATCAAAATTTAGTCCGTAAGGGCTCGCCACACACCTTGTTGTGTTTGGACATGGACAACTTCAAGAAAATAAATGACTCGCTAGGCCACCAAACTGGTGACATATTAATTAAACAAATTGCCAAACGCTTACAACGTATTACAGGTAAAAATGCCACTTGTTATCGCCTTGGTGGCGATGAGTTCAGTGTCTTAATGGAAGATAGCGCAGATATTCATACGGTCACCCATTACGCACAAAACTTACTTGATACACTCGCTCGCCCTTTCATCATCAATAAGCAAGAGTTTGTATTGGGCGCAAGCTTAGGCATAGCCTTTTTCCCTGACGACGGTAATACGCCACAAGAAATGCTAAAAAATGCCGACACCGCCATGTACTTTGCGAAAAATAATGGTGGCAACAGCTATCAATTCTTCAGCGGTGAAATGAATCAAAATGCGGTTCGTCAGTTGCAAATTGAAAACTTAATTCGCCACGGAATTAAAGACGACCTATTTACGGTTTACTACCAACCAAAAGTTGATATCGCCTCTGGTAAACTGGTCAGTATGGAAGCGTTAGTCCGTTTTGAACACCCGCAAAAAGGCATAGTAAGCCCAGGGCAATTTATTCCCCTTGCTGAGCAAACAGGCCAGATTATTGAAATTGGTGAGCAAGTATTACGTAAAGCCTGTATCGATACCAAACGCTGGGTATCTCAAGGCTTGTTTACCGGCCGAGTAGCCGTGAATATCTCTGTTAAACAATTCGAACTTCCAGATTTAGACGACAGAATTAACCGAATTTTAAGCGAAGTGGGCCTATCCCCACTGCACCTAGAGTGTGAAATTACCGAAGGAACGTTAATGGAAGACCCTGAAAATGGCCTTCGTATGATGAGTAGGTTAAGAGAGCGAGGCATACACCTTGCCCTTGATGACTTTGGTACTGGGTACTCTTCCTTAGCCTATTTGAAGCGATTCCCGCTCAATACCCTTAAAATAGATAAAGCGTTTATTGACGATATCGCGAAAAGTAGCGTTGACCGTCATATGGCAGCAGCAATAATTAACATTGCCCATAACCTAGGCCTAAAGGTAGTGGCTGAAGGGGTTGAAGAAGAAGAGCAGCTTAATATCTTGCGTCGCTATGATTGCGAGATGCTACAGGGCTTTTTATACAGCCGCCCGCTTAATGCCGAGCGTTTTGAAAAACTACTTACTGAAAATCAAAAACTTCATAACCTGCTTGGCCATTCAAACATCTGACTTTTTTTTGGCGCTTACTACTTTTGACTAACTAAAGTGTCAAAAAACGCACCAAATACAACTTTAACCATTTAAAATCAACAACTTAAAAAGTTGGCACATCTCTCGCAGTATCTTCTGTAACCGGTAAACATCCTTTCTATCGGTTTTGTTTGTTCGTTCTTAAAATAAAAAGTCAGAGGAATATTAAAATGTTAAAAGAGTATGCTGTTGCATTAGTACTATCTACCGCTACCCCTGTTGCTGCTGATAACCAAGAAGGCGCTAAACAAGCCCCTGAACAGCAAAAAGAGTCTGTTACTCAGCCTCAAAGCTACCGCCCGAAAAGTGGTAACGGTTACGGTGTAGGCTTATAAGAGCTTGAAAGAATTCCAAAAAAGAGAGCATAGACTCTCTTTTTTTATACCTGTAATTCAGCTGTGCGCTTAATGTATAGATTTACTGGGAATTAGAGAGGGCTGAAACGCTTTAAACTCGCCAGGGCTTAGCTCTAGACATTGTCTAGTCGTTCTGTTGTCGTTTACGCTTCTACCATTAGATTATTAAAGCCTGCTGCCCTTCGCCAATGTATGTGTCTGGCAATACCAAATATAGGGAATACAAAAGGCCCTATCACTAAAGCAAGCACTGCCCAATACTTAGCATTCATTCCCCACTTCACAGCCTCTACATAAAAGAAAACACTACTTAATAGGCTTATCGATATTAAAACAAACAAGAAGCACTCCTACTTAGCTCACTATTTAAGGGGATTGAAAAACTCTATTAAATACAACGCCAAAATTTTGACTTGTATTTTTTCGAAACTGCCGGATTGTACTGAAAATTGGCTAGCAAACCAGCAAAATTACTCATTACACACAAAAAAAGCCGAGAACCTTTACGTTTCAGGCTCCCGGCTTTTTATATGTCGCTTACATACTAGTAAAAGGTGCAGTTCTCTTCAGCCATTTTCACCAATACATCTGCAGGTGCGAATTTATCACCTACGGAGCTAGCGTAATGATTCAAACGCTCAACAACATGTTTGATTCCTAACGTGTCCATATAACGGAAAGGACCGCCTAGGAAAGGTGGAAATCCGATACCAAAGATAGCACCAATGTCGCCATCACGGGCATTGCGAATAACACTCTCATCTAAACAACGAGCAGCTTCATTAAGCATCATAAGAACGCAGCGTTCAGCCACTTCTTTTTCACTTAATTTCGTTGACGGTGTTAAACCCAGGAGTGAGTAAATACTTTCATCTACTTCTTTACCTGGCTTCTTACCTTCATAGCTGTAAAAACCTTTTTGGTTCTTTTTACCTTTACGACCATCAGCCAGTACTTTATCGAAAGCTGAAGGCGCCGTAAAACGCTCTCCAAAGCTTTCTACTAGGAAAGGAATGATCTTAGTACCAACATCAATGCCTACTTCATCAAGTAACTTCACAGGCCCAACGGGGAAGCCAAACTTAACGAGGGACTTGTCGATGTGCTCTATAGGCTCACCAGCAAGAATTAAGCTAGCCGCTTCATTCATGTAAGGGGCTAAAATACGGTTAACATAAAAGCCTGCGCCGTCTTTAACAACGACGGGGGTTTTGCCCTGCTTTTTCGCAAATTCAACGGTAGATGAAATAACCTGATCCGACGTAGTTTCATGAGCGATAACTTCGGCTAATGGCATTTTATCTACAGGTGAAAAGTAATGAAGACCAATCACGTTTTCAGGGCGAGCTGATTTAGCAGCAATTTGGGTAATTGGAATAGAAGAAGTGTTAGAGGCAAAGATGGTGTTCTCTTTGCAGTTTTCTTCAATATCCGCGACCATTTTTTGCTTAAGATCTAAATCTTCAAATACCGCTTCAACCACAATATCGGTATCTTGGTAGCCGCTATAATCTAAGGTGCCAGTGATAAGCGACAGTTGCTTTTGCATTTCGCTACTACGCATGAAGCGCTTCTTCACTTTCTTATTCAAAATGTCGTAGCTGTACTTCATCGCGTTAGCAATGCCTTCAGGGCGAACATCTTTAATACGAACAGGTACGCCGGCTTTAGTAGAGGTTACAAACGCAATACCCCCGCCCATTAATCCGCCGCCTAGTACGCCAACTTTTTTCATCTTCTCTGGCGCTACGCCTTCAATACCGTTTTCTTTCTTCATGTCGGTAGTCGCGAAGAAAATCTGACGCAATTGAAAAGATTCAGGTGTCATCACTAACTTACCGAATGCTTCCGCTTCAGCTTTAAGGCCAGCTTCAACGCCATCACGCATGCCAGTTTCGATGACATCAATAATGTAACCTGGCGCAGGATAGTTACCTTTAGTTTTAGCAAACGTTGCTTCGCGCGCTTTTTTGAACATCATGCCGCGGCCTGGGCCGGTATTTTCAAGCATTTTGTCCATCACGCTTTTTTGCGGCGCTTCGCGCTCAGGCTTACGTTTAAGGGCGAACTGCTCAGCCACTTTTAGCAACACGCTTTGCGGTACTACATCATCAACAATGCCGTACTTTTTCGCTTGCTTTGCCCGTGCTGGTGCACCAGTAAGCATCATTTTCATGGCTTGCTGTATACCAATTAAACGAGGTAGTCGCTGTGTTCCACCACTTCCAGGCAATAAGCCAAGTTGAACTTCAGGAAGCCCTACCTGAGTGCTGGGAGAGTCGGTACAAATTCGATAATGACACGCTAGGGCTAGTTCTAAACCACCGCCAAGTGCTGGGCCATTTATGGCTGCAACAAAGGTTGCTTTCATGCGTTCGATACGCTCAAAAATAGCTTGGCCGCCAGCCGCGATGGTGGTGGCATCTTCTGCAGTATTACAAGCAGCTAGCATGCTAATATCGGCACCGGCTACAAACGAATTTGCTTTACCACTTACCAGCACAACACCTTTAATACTGGTATCAGTATCAATGTCATCCAGCATGGCAGATATTTCATCGCCAAAAGCGGCTTTTAGCGTATTCATAGACTCACCAGGTACATCCATGGTGAGTATGGCAACGCCATTGTCTTGCTTGGTTAACGTAAATGCACCAGATGTTGCTTGAACGTCATTTGTCATTGTTGTGTCCTGACTCATATTATTCTGTCTCCACAATCATAGCTGCACCTAAACCACCCGCTGCACAAGCGGTTAGTAGACCAGTACCACCACCGCGACGGTTAAGTTCGTTAAGCATTTGGGTAATCATTCGCGTGCCTGTTGCCGCAAACGGGTGACCGTAAGCAATAGAACTTCCCATAACGTTAAATTTGTCCATGTCGATTTCACCGGTAGCTTTTGCACGACCAAGTTTTTCTTGGGCAAATTTATCGCTGGCGAACATTTTTACGTTCGAAAGTGTCTGCGCGGCAAAAGCTTCATGCATTTCGATAAGCGTAATATCGTTTAATGTCATGCCTGCACGATCTAGCGCAATTGGCGTGGCGTAAGATGGCCCCATCAACATGTCTTCCCATACATCAATGGCAGAGAAAGCATAACTCTTAAGATAACCTAATGGCTTATAGCCCAATTCTTTAGCACGGCATTCCGTCATCATAATAACAGCTGAAGCACCATCAGTTAGCGGGGTAGCGTTAGCCGCAGTTACTGTACCGTATTTTTTATCAAAAACAGGGCGAAGCTTGGCATAGCCTTCAAGCTTAGAATCGAAACGTACGTTGTTGTCGCGAGATAACGCACCTTTGTACGGTTCTGCGTAAGCGGTCATTACTTCACTGTCTAATTTACCCTCTTCCCAGCTTTGCGCGGCAAAACTGTGTGAACGATGCGCAAGTGCGTCTTGTTCTTCACGTGAGATATGGTGGGATTTCGCCATTTGCTCAGCAGTTTGTCCCATAGACAAACCTGTTGAGTATTCTGCAACCGCTGGCGGCACAGGCGCTAAATCTTTAAGGCCTAAACGCTTAAAGATATTAAACTTCTGACCCAAAGTTTTGGTTTTTTGAAGATCGACCAATGCGCGCGCTAGGTTTTTAGATACACCAATTGGCGATACAGACGTAGAGTCAGCACCACCAGCAATACCTACCTGAACGTGGCCAGCCATCATACTTTCGGCAATATTAACGGTAGACTGGAAGCTGGTTGCACATGCACGAGAGACGCTGTAAGCATCAGTATGCACATTCATGCCAGTACCCAATACGATTTCACGGGCGATATTCGGCGCTTCAGGCATTTGAACAACCTGACCATAGACAACCTGATCAACCCATTCTTTTTGAATGCCATGGCGAACGAGCAGTTCGTTTACGACCATTTTACCTAAATCGACAGCGGGAACACCGTGGAAGTATGTCGCCATTTTTGCAAACGGAGTACGTAACCCCGCCACAATGGCGATACGATCACCCTCGCGGGTAGTAACAGATTGTCTTGTTGACATAATGCACCTAAATTAAGGACCACGGGAAATAAGTGGTCTGACCTGTAATAAACCCAATTTTTACAAACAATGAACAAAATAGCAAATTATCAACGTTCACGGACAGTTTTCAGCCTATTTGTGTCGAATAATCGTCGCCTATCTGAAAATTAGATGTTTTTAACGACTTGAACTAGACGACAAGGGAACCATATAAGAAAAACATAGTCTGTTTTATGCCAATTTATCTACTCGTAACATACATTTGGGCGAGTTAATTGGTTTACTTTTCCTGATAACTAGAATTTCAACGGAATAATTGCATTATGGCAGCGGAACAATTTCAGCAACTGCAGAAGTATTTAGATCAGCAAATCATTGGTCAAAGTGCACTTACCAAAAGCCTCCTTATTGCGCTTTTAGCTGATGGGCACCTTTTAGTAGAAGGGCCTCCAGGTCTAGCAAAAACCAGAGCAATTAACGCGCTTGCTAATGGTATCGACGGTGATTTTCATCGCGTTCAGTTTACCCCTGATTTACTGCCTGCTGATTTAACCGGCACTGATATTTATCGCCCTGAAACCGGTGAATTTGTTTTTCAAAAAGGCCCACTATTTCACAACTTAGTATTGGCTGATGAAATAAACCGTGCTCCAGCTAAAGTACAGTCGGCGCTGCTAGAAGCTATGGCTGAGCGCCAAATAACGGTAGGCAGCAAGACCTACCCGCTTCCCCCTTTATTCTTGGTAATGGCGACACAGAACCCTCTAGAACAAGAAGGGACTTACCCATTACCAGAAGCTCAGCTCGATCGCTTTTTAATGCACGTCGATATTGATTATCCAGATGCCGAAACAGAGTTAGAGATTTTGCGTTTGACCCGCGGAGAAGCATTATCAGTTCCGCCGGTAACGCCGCCTAAATTAACCCAGCAAGATATCTTCTCTTCACGTAATGAAGCGCTAGCACTACATATGGCGCCCGAACTTGAGCAGTATTTAGTGCAATTGGTGATGGCTACCAGACAGCCAGCTAAGTTTGATGCAAATCTTGCCGAATGGATTGCGATGGGCACTAGCCCTCGTGCCACCATCAGTTTAGACAGATGCGCACGTGCACACGCTTGGTTGAGTGGCAGAGATTTTGTTGGCCCTGATGATATTCAAGCGGTGGTACATAATGTACTTCGCCATCGCATTATTTTGTCTTATCACGCAGAAGCACAAGGCATTACTATGAATGATGTGCTTAACCAAATTGTTGCTACCGTAGCTGTTCCATAAACGATGAGTGATGTTCATTCGCAGTTAGCGTTACTGCAAACCAACGGGGTTAATTTGTCTACTGCTGAACTATTGCGGTATCAGCAGTTGGCAAAACTATTTAGTCTTTCTCCTAAGCGCTCGCCACAAGCTCGCCTTGCAGGCAGCTATTTGACCAAGCACAAAGGTCGAGGCATGGAGTTTGACGAGGCTAGACATTACCAACCAGGTGACGACATTCGTGCAATCGACTGGCGTGTTACCGCCCGCACCGGTAAAACCCACACCAAAATATATCGTGAAGAGCGAGAACGCCCTGTATTTTTGTTTTGCGACTTCTCCCCTTCAATGATGTTTGGCACACGGTTACTGACTAAGTCTATGCAGGTTGCCCATATCTGTTCGTTAATAAGTTGGTCTGCAGCTGCTCACGGCGACAAAGTAGGCGCATTACTATTTAACCAAAGCCAGCACAAAGAAGTGAAGCCCCTTGCTCGTAAACGGGCTGTTTTGCATATTTGTCACGAATTGATGGACTTGCACGCCACCAGCCATGAACAGTTGGCGAATAAAGAAGCCGATACCCAATCCTTTGCCGATGCCTGTGCTCGACTTCGTCGTTTGGCTCGCCCAGGTAGCTTAGTGTATCTACTGTCTGATTTTCAGCATTTAGGCAGTGCGGCTCAGCAACATTTAAGTCAGCTTTCACGCCATTGCGAAGTGAGAGCCATTATAGTTGACGATCCTATTGAGCATACACTGCCTCAAACTCGCTCCATTCAACGGGTAAGTGTTTCCGATGGCATTAACCAACAGCGATGGTTATTAGGTGACAGAAAAGAAGAAGATACCTATCAACGTTGGCGTGAACAACAAAACAGTGTAATGGAACAATCACTTAAACAAGCTAATATTTCTCGTTACCATATTTCTGCGGGTCTGCCTATTGATACCCAAATTCAAGGCATGCAACAGGAGCGCTTTTGATGCAATCAGCCCAAGGTATGCCGCAAACCGATCCTCTTGCACAGCTTAAAGATATACATGTTCCTGACAATGTAGACGTCTGGCCTCTGGACTGGGGCTGGTGGTGCTTAATTGCGTTATTTTTAGCGGGGGCAATAAGCCTCATTGTTTATCTCGTCAAAAAGCATAAATTTAACAAGCCCCGTCGCGATGCACTAAAACTGCTTGGAAGTATCTCATCTTCAGATGAAAACTGGCCTATGCAAATCAACAATGTATTAAAACGTACCGCCGTGACGTATTTTACGCCCCAACAAGTTGCAGGGCTTTATGGTAACAGTTGGCATGAGTTTCTATTGAAAACGCTGCCAGACAGACGCAAAAATACGATGAGCGATTCACTATCAACGCTGCATTCGCAGCAGTACGTGCCCAAATGCGATAACAAACATTTTAACGAATGTAGTAAAGCTGCAAATGCGTGGGTGAAACACTTTAAAGTCACCTCGCCTTCGAATAATAAGAGATTGCGCGCTTCACAACAGCCATCATCGTTTGAACAGCAAAAAGGTAAGGAGGCAACCCATGCTTGAGTTCGCATGGTGGTGGGCTTTGTTCCTACTCCCCCTTCCTTTACTTGTTCGATACCTAGTGCCGGCAAAACCCCAGCACGTAATGGCTGCCCTACAAGTGCCTGCTTTAAGGCCGGGTATTCAAGAAACGCCATCACCGCTTAAAAGTAGCAAAATCCCGGTCGTTATTGCATCGCTAATTTGGCTCTGCGTGGTTATCGCAGCAGCACGTCCTCAATGGCTAGGTGAGCCAATTAGCATTCCAAGTGAAGGCCGAGAGATGATGTTGGCGGTAGATTTATCCGGCAGTATGAAAATTGACGACATGGAATTAAATGGCAGGCAAGTGAATCGTCTGACCATGACAAAGTCTGTGCTGTACGATTTTATCCAGCGCCGCGTGGGTGACCGTTTAGGCTTAATATTGTTTGCTGATACCGCTTATCTTCAAGCGCCACTTACTTATGACAGAGACACTGTTTCTACTTTACTGAGCGAATCCGTGATTGGTTTGGTGGGAGAACAAACCGCTATTGGCGATGCTATCGGTTTGGCTGTTAAACGGTTTGATGCAAAAGACGAATCGAACAATGTGCTTATTTTGCTTACCGATGGGCAAAATACCGCAGGTTTCATTACCCCTGAGCAAGCAAAAGAGTTGGCAGTAAATAAAAAAGTGAAGGTTTACACCATTGGCGTAGGCGCAGATAAAATGCTTATTCAAAGTTTCTTTGGTAGCCGACAGGTGAATCCCTCTCAAGAGTTAGATGAAGACATGTTAAGTGACCTTGCTACCTCAACTGGTGGTCAATACTTCCGTGCTAGAGACGTAAAAGAGCTAGAAGCCATTTATGCAAAATTAGACGCGCTAGAACCTATCCAAGGTGAAGCGAGGAAAATGCGACCGCTAACAGCCCTCTTCTACTTTCCATTGGCGGTAGCCTTTGCTTTATCTGCCTTATGGGCATTAATAATGATTGGAAGTACATTGATTAAATCACTGTCACGCACACCTATTTCATCTAGCGATAAAAAGGAAAGTGTGTAATGGAAGACTTTACTAACAATGTCCATTTTTTGCGACCCGAGTGGTTTATAGCGCTTATTCCCGCGCTTATTCTCTATATAGCCCTTAAGCGAAATACGTCGAAAAAGTCGGGCTGGCAGTCGGTTATTCCGTCACATCTCTATCAGCATATGGTGGTAGGGAAATTTACGAAAGGACAGAAGCCCCCATTCTGGCTGCTTGCATTAGGATGGTTGCTTGCCGTTGTTGCCTTAGCAGGCCCTACATGGGAACGGCTACCGCAACCGGTTTACCAACTGAAAATGGGGCATGTCATCGTAATGGATATGTCGTTGTCGATGCGCGCTACCGACATTACCCCAGATAGACTTACCCGCGCTAAATATAAAGCCATTGATCTTGTAAACCAGATTGGTGAGGGTGAAATGGGATTAGTGGCCTATGCAGGCGACGCGTTTGTAGTGAGCCCACTCACTCAAGATGCAGCTAACATCACCACCCTACTTCCGAGCTTGTCACCGGAAATCATGCCCGTTCCTGGCAGCGACCCTTTGTTAGGCGTTGAAACCGCTGCTGAGTTATTGACGAACGCGGGCTACAGCAAGGGTATGATTTACTGGATAACCGATGGTATTGATTTACGCCAGCAACAGGAGCTTCAAGAATACGTTGCCGACTTATCTTTCACCTTAAATGCACTTGCTGTAGGTACAGATGACGGTGCCCCTATAAGGCAGATAACAGGTGAGTTACTTAAAGATAGAAGTGGCGCTATTGTGATCCCTAAACTTAATAGCAGTGCAGTCAATGCTATTGTCCGTGCTAGCGGCGGTAAATTTAGTGAAATCACCACTAATGATGACGATATTACTTCACTCGCTTCCTTGTCGTTACTCGATAGAGACAGCGAATCTGAGGAAGATGCGAGTGATACTGAAGGCGACCAATGGCGCGAGTTTGGCCCCTATCTATTATTGGGTTTACTTCCCTTAATAGCCCTTGGGTTTAGGCGCGGATTAGTGTTTGCAGTCATAGCAGCCATCTACATGCCGATGAGCAGTGAATCAGTAATGGCGCAATCTGTCGCCCAAGAACCACCGTCAGAGAATTCGACTTCCCCTTCTGTGTCGTGGTGGAAAAAACCTTTTTTAAATGCCAATCAAGAAGGGTTAGCAAACTACGCTGATAACGCATTTAATGAAGCAGCATCTACTTTTGAAGACCCTGCTTGGCAAGGCGCGGCACATTACAAGGCCGGCGACTACGAACAGGCACTTGTCGCTTATCAACAACAAGGCGGTATTGAAGGTTTGTACAACCAAGGCAATGCATTGGCTCGGTTAGGCAAGCTAGATGAGGCCATCGCCAAATATGATGAAGTGTTATCACTAGATGCTAATTATCAAGATGCTGCAGAAAATAAAGCATTATTGGAACAGTTGAAGCAGCAACAAGAAGAACAAGAACAGCAAAATCAAGAAAATCAGCAATCGAATGAGGGTGACAACCAACAAGATTCTGGTGAAGGTGAAAATCAAGAAGGTAGCGACGATAGTAGCCAAGATAGCCAAAGTAATGATGGTTCAAACAGTGAAGACTCATCTGACGAAAATAGCGAGCAGAACGCGGCTGATAATCAGAATGCTAACGATGAAAATGATAGCCAAAATGATCCCCAATCTTCACAAAATGAAGGGGGTGAACAAGATGATACCCAGAACCCAAATGAGTCGGACGCGCAAAATGGTGCCAACGGTGAAGAAAACGACAAAGAAGACTCAGGCGCCCCTCAAAATACTGGAAATGAAGAAGGTACCGATGAAACCCAGCAAGAAACCGATGCAGCTATGGCTCAAGCTGGTGAGATGACAGATGCTGAAAAAGAACAACAGCAACGTCTTGAAAATTTAATGCGCAGAGTACCAGATGACCCCGCGTTCTTATTAAAACGAAAAATGCAATTAGAAGCGCAGAAGCGCCAAAGACAACGCATGCCTTCAAATCGGAGTGATTGGTAGATGAAAGCAATTTTATTCACTACAACCCTTTTCTTACTTTTACGCAGCATGGTTGTGCTGGCAGATGTGACTTCGGTTGAAGCCACCATCGATAAAAATCCGGTTATGCTTGATGAGGCTATTCGGTTAACCGTTGTGGCAAATGGCGGCGCAGATCGGGAGTCTTTTGATAGCTCAATATTACTAAAAGACTTCGTTGTTGGTAGAACATCGGTGAGCAGTCAAACATCTATTGTGAACTTTGATACCAAGAAAACAACGACCTGGACTACCACCCTCTTTCCGCGTAAAGAAGGTACGTTCACCATACCGCCTATAAGCATAGAAGGTAAAAAAACAGCGCCTATGTCGGTGAATGTTATTCCGGTTCAACAGTCTGATAATGTCGCGCGCGATTACTTTGTAACTACCGATATTGATTTAAAAGAAGCCTTTTTAAACCAACAGCTTTTCTATACCATAAAACTGCATTTGGCGACGAATATTGAGCGCGGTAGTTTGCAATCACCCACCATGCAAAACGCCGAAATAAAGCAGTTAGGTGATGACAAACAATATACCGACATTGTAAATGGTAGACGTTACCAAATTATTGAACGCCAGTTTGCCATTGTGCCCCAAGCATCAGGTGAATTTACCATTAGAGGGCCAGTTTTCACTGCAGAAGTGGCTGCCGCTAATACCAATCAACGTTTCGGTCTATTCAATCGAACTCAGCAAGTTAACCGTGTTGGACCCGACATTACGGTAAATATTAAACCGATTCCCGCGGGTATTGATTACCCCTGGTTACCCTCTGAAATGGCGCGGGTTGATGAAGAGTGGCCTCAAGGCGATGCCTTTGTAGTTGGCGAGCCTATTACTCGCGTGGTCACGCTTACGGCCCTAGGCGTGGTGGAAGAACAGTTACCAGAAATACCGGAGTTTTACCCTCCCCACTTTAAGTTGTATCCAGATCAATCCTCCACTACCACGGTAGAAAAAGACAGTACACTGATTGCACAGCGCAAAAGCTCACTGGCGGTGATCCCAACTCAAGCAGGCAGTTTTGTATTACCGGAAGTGACTATTCCTTGGTTTAATACCTTAACCGAGCAAACAGAGTATGCGACCATCCCTGCCCGCACAGTCACTGTTCAAGCAGCCAACGTTCAACCAGATGCTGGGGCAACGTCACCTACTATGCCTACACAGTCAGGTTTTGATAATCAACCGGCTAGTAACGCGACTTCAATTACCGCTAATCGAGCCGGAGCAACTGAAAGTGATAGCGGGCTAAATAGTGAATCACAACATTCAGTAGCCAATAATGGCGAAGCGCAAACTCCCCATTACTTAACTTGGCTATTTGCAGCCCTCTGGGTGATCACGGCTATCGCTTGGATAGTGACTTATCTAATGCAAAGAAGACAAAAAACAAATTATACGGCCGCTTCCGCTAATACTTTTTCAGTAGCGAATTCAGGTGATGAAGCGGCGGCATTTAAGTCGTTAATGGCGTCAGTAAAAGCGAGCAATACATCGGCAATTACACCAGCATTGCAAGCCTGGTTGAAGTGTTTATACCCCAATCAAAGAGGATTTATAAATCCATCCGACCACGGCGCAACTAGCGAGATTCAGTCTCATTTGAATGCATTGCAGCAAACACGGTTTAGTCAGTCGAAAAGCGATTGGAAACCCGAATCAATGCAAAGCGCAATTAAAAACGCCAGAGATTCTTGGTTAAAAAACAAGAAATCTGGTAAAAATACCTTAATTAATTTGTACCCCTCTACCTAGATACTGCGCAAAGGAAAGGCGCTTTACTTGGACTGCTAGGCACGAGTGGCTTAATAATAGGCATTAACTCGTGCCAAGGGTTACGAATTTAAAGATAAAGCTAAAAAATAGACG
Source organism: Alteromonas sp. 38 (assembly GCF_902506055.1). Lineage (NCBI taxonomy): Bacteria > Pseudomonadati > Pseudomonadota > Gammaproteobacteria > Alteromonadales > Alteromonadaceae > Alteromonas > Alteromonas sp. 38. The sequence goes on along the minus strand of NZ_LR733300.1, from coordinate 1,409,672 downwards.
GTAGCAATACTACCGCGACCACCTAACCAGGAGAACTCATGAAAGCACCACTGTTATCGCTATCCCCCATTGCTATTGCAATGCTTGGGCTAATGGCATGTTCACCCGCGCCTGAAACAAACCAAACCACCAAGCAACCGGCCCCAGCAATAGAAACTGAAACTCAAACTGACTCCGTACGGGTTAATGCTTTTTTTGAGCGTACTTTCGAAGAAGACCTTAAAAGCTCGCCAATGTTTCAAAGCTACCTAGGCATTAAGTGGGACTACGACAAGTGGAATGATGTTTCGGAGGAGCAAAAAGAAAAGAACATAGCGAAAGCAAAAAATCGCCTAGAAACCATTGAAAGTTTTGATACTAGTACGCTGAGCGAGCAAGAGAAGTTGAGCCTACGATTATACAAGTTAGGTATCGAACGCGATTTAGCCAACGATGAGTTCCGCCATCATACCTATGTAGTACATCAATTTCGTGCCGCACATACGCAGGTGCCTAGTTTCTTAATTAATATACACGGCGTAAAAAGCAAAGAAGACGCCCAAGCTTATATAAGCCGTTTAGACAATGTGAGCGAGTATTTCAAGCAAGTCATTAGTCAGATGAAGCTACGTGAGCAAGCTGGCGTATTCCCCCCTGCTTGGGCTTATGATCAGATGATTGCTGCATCACAAAACGTGGTTACAGGCGCCCCTTTTGATACCAGCGATACGCCTTCCACTATTTGGGAAGACTTTAATGCCAAGGTTAATAACCTTGAGCTTGATGATGTAGAGAAAACAACCTTGTTGGGTGAAGCAAAAGCTGCGCTAGTTACTTCTGTTATGCCGGCTTACAAAGACTTTATTCAAGAATTAGAACATCAAAAAACCATTACCCCTGAAGGTGATGGTGTATGGCGCTTGCCTGATGGCGATAAATGGTATCAGAACCGCTTAAACTGGTTTACTACCACTGATTTAACCGCCGATGAAGTGCATCAAATAGGCCTTGATAATGTTGAGCGTATCCATACAGCTATGCGCGATATTATGAAAAAGGTGGAATTTGAAGGCACGTTGCAAGAGTTCTTCGTATTTATGCGTGAAGATGAACAATTTTATCTTCCTGCCACTGAAGCCGGACGTCAACAATATTTAGATGACGCAACAAAAGCCATTGACGATATGCGCGACGCACTACCAGATTACTTTGGCATTCTTCCTAAAGCGCCAATGGTGGTTAAACGTGTTGAAGCGTTCCGTGAGCAATCAGCCGGTAAGGCGTTTTACCAAAGCCCTGCGCAAGATGGCAGCCGCCCAGGCACTTATTACGCAAACCTTTACGACATGAGCGCAATGCCAACCTATCAACTAGAAGCATTGGCGTACCATGAAGGTATTCCAGGTCACCATATGCAACGCGCAATTGCACAAGAGCTGGAGGGTGTGCCTCAGTTCCAAAAATTCTTAAGCTTTACGGCCTACACCGAAGGTTGGGGGCTTTATTCCGAAGAGCTTGCTAGAGATATGGGCTTCTACCAAGACCCTTACTCTGACTTTGGCCGCCTTGCGATGGAATTATGGCGTGCATGCCGACTGGTTGTTGATACCGGTATTCATGCTAAAAAGTGGAGTCGCGAAGAAGCGGTAACCTACTTAGTTGAAAATACGCCTAACCCAGAATACGATGCACAAAAAGCGATTGAGCGCTATATCGCCATGCCAGGTCAAGCAACAGCCTACATGATTGGCAAGCTTAAAATTATGGAACTTAGAGAAAAAGCGATGGCTGAGCTAGGTGATAATTTCGACTGGGCCGGATTCCATGATGAAGTACTTAAGCATGGGCCTGTTCCGCTTTCAATCTTAGAAGAAAACATCGATGCTTGGATAGCCAGTAAGAAAGTAGGCTAAATCTGTAATATATTTTTAAACGCCTTTGTATTAAATCGGTGCGCTAGGCGATTTAATAACTAGGATTAGTGAGAATTAAAGCAGCCTTTAGGATAAGCCTTATGGCTGCTTTTTTTATGCCATAATAAAAAAAATAAAAAATAGCGGATTTTTTATGTTTGCACGAAATAGATCTGGAAGTAGTCGGGTCTTATCCAACATGAAAGCAAAACACAAACGATACGAAGCGCTCGTCAATGCGTTTCATGCAGATATATTTCGCTACGCGTACTGGCTGGTTAAAGACCGCTCGGTGGCGGAAGATATTGTGCAAGAAACCTTTTTAAGAGCATGGCGCTCACTCGACTCACTCAATGATGAAAAAGCGGCCAAGTCATGGTTAATTACCATATTGCGCCGCGAGAATGCGCGACGCTTTGAGCGCAAACAATTCGATACTGTCGATATCGATGATGTGTCGGTGCATGATGAAACTCAAGATGCAGAAGGCGATGTTCAAGACCGAGAGCTACACCGTTTATTGGGTGGGCTAAGTGACGAATACCGCGAGCCTCTGGTCTTGCAGCTTATATTTGGTTTTAGCGGTGATGAAATATCACAGCAACTGAATTTGAATAAAAATACCGTGATGACACGATTATTCCGTGCAAGAAACCAATTGAGAGAGGCATTAGAAAGGCAAAATGAACAGAGAGGTCAGGCAAATGGATGAATTAGAATTTAGGCGTCGAATTTACGCCGATCCAGAAACCACTGACAGTGATGTTATCGCCGCAGCGAAAGCTGATGAAAGCAAACGTAAATTCTGGAACGAACAAAAGCAATTCGATAAGCAGTTAAAACAAGCGGTAAAAGTAGATGTACCTGAAGACTTGAAGCATAAGCTCATCTGGCAGCAGTCGGCAAATGAATTTGCAAGCTATCAGAAAAGAAGTCGCTGGTATGTGGCCATGGCCGCCAGTATTGCCTTTACGGTGGGAATAGGTTTTACCATGTGGTATCACCAGCCGGTTAGTATTGGCGGGCAAGCACTTGCGCATATGCAATACGCAGAAACTGAGCGGGCGCATTCATTATTGCCAGTAGATTTAGAGCAAGTAAATGCAAAACTCGCCAGCTTTGGTGGCAGCTTTACAGACATGATTGGTGATGTTGAAGTGGTAAACTACTGTCACTTAAGCACAGTAAGAAGTTTGCACCTTATTGTTGATACCCCGCAAGGTAAAATGTCAGTGTTTATCGTGCCCGAGCGCGGTGATGTGAGAGTACCGGCTGAGTTTGAAGACAAGCAATACCATGGCGAAAGCATAAAAATGCATCACGCTAATATTATGGTGGTTGGTAATAAAGGTGCTGACTTAACTGAAATGAAAAAAGCCGTTACCGACAAGATTCACTTTTCTGCCTAGCCTATTCTGTATTAGCTTTGGCTGTTTTAGCTAAGATTGAATAGTTTAACGGTATTCAGTAAACCCATTTTTTATCGGCCCTAGCGGCCGATTTTTTATACCTGTGTATATGATTAGCTATATTTACATGACGTCGGATATTTCAACACTGAGCAGCTTACTTTATACTATCGACTAATAAGAATAACATCTGGTTTCGTTTTCGCTGCTATAGAGCTAATCCTAGCGGTAGTAAGAAAACGAGTATTACCCTATGAATATACGCTTTAGCCGTGCGGCTTCACCTCTATTTCACTTCTTTTTTCAGAAGACCCGCTTCTGTCTTTTCGTAGTAATAGTCTCTCTTACCTCCGTTAATGCTGTTGCAAACAACTTTCTTAGCGAAGAAGAGAAATTTCGCAAATTAGGCAATCTTGTTAACACCGTCATGTATATGTGGAATAGCCCTCCTGGGCTGAATAATGATGAGATTACTCAATTAATCATAGCGAGCGAAATTCAACAGGACTCATCAGCGATTGGAAAGGTAATCAAAACCGTTCTTTACCACTTAGACGCTTCTTTATCTACATCAGGCTCGAAGCTTCCCTTAGATTTGGTTGACGAAGCATCGCCAGATGATTGGACGTATCTCAAGAACATTAATGCAAGTCGGTATTTTGCTTTAAAAGCAGTCTTTATTATGTATAAAACTGCGAATGCGCATTTAGAAACTAGTGAACGTTTAGAATATAGTATTCCCCTACTCTATTCGCTCAAACAAGAAGCCTTAAAAACCACAGATCATCATGCGGTCGCCATTACTAGCATCTGGCTTGCTATGGAATACTCCGAAATAAACCAAATGAAAGCGGTCGTGGAAATTGAATATGCACTGCCCTTTTTGAAACATTTCGATAAAGAGTACAACCTAGAGACTGCACTTAATAAAAGAATGGCGCATTCATGGCTCGCCGATGCTTACACCAATCTAAATATTTATAGTCGCGCTGTCGCTCACCAGAAATTCGTCATAGAAGATAGCAAGGAACATGATATTGCGACGTCATACGTTTATGTCGGATTAATCAATAGTCTAAACCACTTACAAAGATTTGACGATGCTTTCACAATGGTGGACGAATCAGAGCTAGTTTCTATCGAAAATCGAAGTGTTCAACAAACGCTATTCAGTTTATGGTTAAGAGTCAGTGTTTACCTTCACCGAGATAAACAGGGCGATCGTGAGAAAATAGCGGCGCTAACTGAAAACTTATCTCATTTTGAGGGTGTTACACTTCCCACAGACATAAATCTATTGCCCGTGTTATCTTCTCTTCAAGCAACGCACTTGGCACTTAAAGGCAGTGGCACTGAATTTGAAATGGCTATGGATGCGTTAACGTCGGATTTTGATTTACAAGCCAAGAATTCTTCTTACAGTTCGTCAATTTTGCTAACCAAGCACGCCCATCTTAGGGATCTACATAGATTAAGGGGAAATTTCAAAAAAGCGCTTTTCCATCAACATCGATACGATTTTCTTAGAAACCAGCCAAATAGATCAGTTAAACACTTGGATGAAATAAACATCGATTCACCGTTGCAACGAGACATTACCATTAACAAGTTGCAAGAAATGGCACGATTAAAAGACAAACAAACCTTAAAGTTAAAAGCGGAGCGATTCCAAGCTCTCACTTTTGCGTTAGTTGCCGTGATGTCGACGTTTTTACTATTCTGGTTTTGGCGTAGACAGCGCTCCCGTGCTCAAGCTAGTGAAATTGATGATTTGACTGGTGCTCTTGTCAGGAGGGCCATGTTTAAGGCAATTGCGAAACCTATGTCTAGCAAGGTGACATCTTGTTTAGTGCTTCTCGACTTGGACCATTTCAAAAAAGTAAATGACAGGTACGGTCATGTGGTAGGTGATGAAGTACTAACCAAATTTGGGAAAGTTGTCCGCCAACGAATTAGAAAGACAGATAAGTTCTGCCGCTATGGCGGGGAAGAATTCTTATTGTATCTACACGATACAACAGAAGAAAACGCGAAAGCCTTGCTAGAAGACGTAAAAATTTCGATAGAGAGCCATCAAGATTGGTCAACAACTGAGGCGACTTTCAGTGCCAGCTTCTCGGCCGGTGTCATTCAGGTAAAAAGTGAGCGAAATATCAATAAGATTATAAAGGCATGCGATAACTTGCTCTACCGCGCCAAAAGTGCCGGTAGAGGTAAGATAGAAACCATGACGTTCCCCGCTTATTTGAACGAGAATTTATAACATTCACTCCCATTTTGAATCTGTCAGCTTTCTGAATTTAGCAAACTTTATTGGGGTTTATACGTACTCAAGATATTCAAGGTTAATGACTTACGTAGAGAGTCTTTGCTATTGATGGTAGCATTGCATGAAAAAACATAGGGAATTTATATGGCTACGGGTACGATCATTTCATTGGGACTCTATTTTGCTGTCATGCTGGGTATCGGTCTTTTCGCTTACCGGCAAACAGATACGAATGTAGAAGGCTACATGTTAGGTGGCCGGCAACTCGGCCCTGCGGTTACTGCGCTATCAGCTGGTGCATCAGACATGAGCGGATGGATGCTCATGGGTCTTCCCGGTGCGATGTACGTTTCAGGTCTTTCCGCTGCGTGGATAGCCGTTGGCCTTGTACTTGGTGCATTAGCCAATTACATTTTAGTTGCTCCTCGTTTGAGGGTTTACACCGAGGTTGCTAATAATTCGATTACCCTTCCTGATTATTTTGAAAACCGTTTTGCTGACAACTCTCGATTACTTCGTGTTATTGCCTCTGTGGTTATTGTTATTTTCTTTACCCTTTATACTTCGTCGGGCGTAGTCGCTGGCGGAAAGCTATTTGAGACCTCATTCGGTCTTTCCTACGAAGTTGGCTTATATGTAACTGCAGGCGTAGTAGTTGCTTACACACTAGTAGGCGGCTTTATGGCGGTGAGCATGACCGATTTCGTGCAAGGCTGTATCATGTTCATATCATTGATACTCGTGCCTGCAGTGGTCATCACTGAACTTGGTGGTATAGGCGCTTCTATTAACGCCCTGGATAGTATCAATCCAGCCCTCTTCAATGCCTTTATGGATGCGTCTACTAATGAGGCCATCTCGGTTATTGGTATCATATCCCTGATGTCTTGGGGTTTTGGTTATTTCGGACAACCACACATTATTGTACGTTTTATGGCAATCCGTTCTGTTGAAGACATTCCCACCGCACGTAGAATCGGCATGAGTTGGATGATAGTTTCTATTATTGGTGCGCTCATGACAGGCTTGTTTGGGCTGGCCTACGTTACTGGTAATGGAAATAGTATCGACCCTGAAACCATTTTTATCTACCTTTCACAAATCCTGTTCCACCCACTTATTGGTGGATTCCTACTTGCGGCTATTTTAGCGGCCATTATGAGTACTATTTCTTCACAGTTATTAGTGACATCAAGTTCTCTGACGAGTGATTTTTACCAAGCATTTATCAGACGTGATGCGTCCGATAAAGAGTTAGTAATTGCTGGGCGCGGCAGTGTGGTAGCTGTTGCCTTGGTCGCTATATTTCTCGCTTATGACAGAGACAGCAGTATTCTAGATTTGGTGAGTAATGCATGGGCAGGCTTTGGTGCTGCATTTGGCCCGCTAGTATTATTCAGCTTGTTTAAACGTGAAATGACCCGTCGTGCAGCCCTTGGCGGTATGGTTGTAGGTGCAGTGACCGTATTATTATGGATTTACCTACCAGTGACAATTAATGGAGAATCGTTAGGAAGCTGGATGTACGAAATTGTACCTGGGTTCATTCTATCTAGTCTGACCATTTTAATATTGAGCAAATCAGGGTCGCCTCGAGAAGGGGTACTTGAAACCTTCGATGCTTTTCAGAAGAAACTTGAATCTCATCGGTAACTCGCTTAAACCTTTTAATTAGCTAGTCAATAACATCGCCAAAAGCCCCGTACAACGGGGCTTTTTTATACATTCCTCAAACTGTATTAAGCGCCCTTTTCTCACTGCAGTAGCTACTGATTATGCGTCTTGGCCGACAGATAAGACCGCGCTTATGCCCAATTTATATGACACTTTTATTTCTTGGTATAAGCCAGCTATTTTAAATAGCAAAATCGCATACTACATTGAGAATTAAATGTGTTATTGTTCTATGCATAAAAATAACTCGCATATAACTTAATCTTATATAACATAAATCGGACTCGAAAATGACTGCAAGTATCCCGTCTGTTACGCATCTGAAACAACTCGAAGCCGAGAGTATTCAAATTTTCCGTGAAGTTGCTGCGGAGTTTGATAATCCGGTAATGCTTTATTCTGTTGGAAAAGACTCTTCGGTGTTGTTGCATTTAGCGCGCAAAGCTTTTGCTCCTGGTAAAATTCCATTTCCATTGCTTCACGTTGACACTACGTGGAAATTCCAAGAAATGATTGAGTTTCGTGACCAGCAAGCCAAGAAACATGGTTTCGATTTGCTAGTACACATTAATGAAGAAGGCGTTGAACAAGGCGTAGGCCCGTTCTCACATGGTTCAGCAAAGCACACTGATATCATGAAAACTGCTGCGCTTAAGCAAGCCTTAAACAAATATAAGTTTGATGCTGCCTTTGGTGGGGCGCGTCGTGACGAAGAAAAATCTCGCGCGAAAGAGCGTGTTTACTCATTCCGTGATAGCAACCACCGTTGGGATCCTAAAAACCAACGTCCTGAGCTTTGGAACATCTACAACTCGCAAGTTAACCCAGGTGAAAGCATCCGTGTATTCCCTATGTCTAACTGGACTGAGCTTGATATCTGGCAATACATTTACTTAGAAAACATCGACATTCCTCAGCTTTACTTGTCGAAACCTCGCCCTGTTGTAGAGCGTGATGGTGTATTGATTATGGTTGATGACGAACGTATGCCAATGAACGAAGGCGAAACGCCTGAAATGCGTTCAGTACGCTTCCGTACACTGGGTTGTTACCCATTAACTGGTGCGGTTGAATCTACTGCGGCTACCTTGCCAGAAGTAATTCAAGAAATGCTACTTACTAAGACTTCCGAGCGTCAAGGCCGCGTGATCGATCACGATAGTTCTGGCTCTATGGAGAAGAAGAAAATGGAAGGGTATTTCTAATGGCCACCGACAACGTTGTTTGGCACAAGCATGAGGTGAATAAAACCACCCGCGCTGCAAAGCTGAATCAATCGCCTCGCGTGTTCTGGCTTACCGGCCTAAGTGGTTCTGGCAAGTCGACGTTGGCCAACTTGCTTGAGAAGAAACTTCACGAGCAAGATAAGCACACTTACCTATTAGATGGTGACAACGTGCGTCATGGCTTGTGTGGCGACTTAGGCTTTAGCGATAAAGACCGCGTGGAAAATATTCGCAGAATTAGTGAAGTTGCAAAACTGTTTGTAGATTCTGGCACGCTGGTATTAACAGCGTTCATCTCTCCTTTTAAAGCGGATCGCGACTATTGCCGTGGCCTTTTAGAAGACGGTGAGTTCGTTGAAGTGTTTATCGACACACCTATCGAAGTGTGTGAAAAGCGCGACCCGAAAGGGCTTTATAAAAAAGCGCGTAGCGGTGAGATTAAAGATTTCACTGGTATCGACTCTGCTTATGAAGCACCGGAAAAGCCTGAGATACATTTAACGTATCAAGATGAACCTGCAGAGCAAACTGCTGAACGCTTATATGCGTTACTGCAAGAAAAAGGACTTGTGTAATGGCCCAGGCTAATACAATGACTAATACACTGGCACAAACCATTCTTCGCATTGCTAAAGAAGCAGGCGATAAGATAATGGCGATTTACGATAAAGATTTCGCCATTTACGAAAAACAAGATACTAGCCCGCTAACCGAAGCTGACTTGGCGGCGCACAACGTAATTGTTGATGCCCTTGGAAAAGAATCCGACCTTCCTATTTTATCGGAAGAGTCGGCAGATATTTCATGGGATGAGCGCAAACAATGGCAGTCTTACTGGCTTGTTGATCCGCTTGACGGCACGAAAGAATTCATTAAAAAGAATGGTGAATTCACGGTGAACATTGCGTTGATTGAAGACGGCAAACCTACCATGGGTGTGGTGTACGCACCAGCACTTAACAAAAGTTATGTAGGCATTGTGGGTGAAGGCGCATGGACTGAAATAGATGGCGAATTTACTGCTATTTCTGCACGTAAACACGATGGTGCTGAAGTATGGAAGATTGTAGGAAGTCGCTCTCACCAAAGCCCTGAAATTCAAAATTTACTGTCTCAATTAGAGGGTGAAACCGAATTAGTGGCCATGGGTAGTTCATTAAAGTTATGCCTAGTGGCTGAAGGTGAAGCTCACCTTTATCCTCGCTTAGGCCCAACATCTGAGTGGGACACAGGCGCAGCCCATGCTGTAGCCCTAGCCGCAGGTGCCAATGTAACTGTGCTAGACCCGAACGATCCGTTAAATGACAACGCCGACGCTCTTACTTACAACCAAAAAGAGTCTGTGTTAAACCCCTTTTTCCTTGTGAGCGCATAACATGAACAACGAAAACAATTTATTAAAGCAAGACATACTGTCTTACCTTGAGCAACACGAACAAAAAGACATGCTACGTTTCCTTACATGCGGAAGTGTAGATGACGGTAAAAGTACCCTAATCGGTCGCCTACTTCATGACTCAAAAATGATTTATGAAGACCAACTTGCTGCCATTACTAAAGACAGCAAAAAGTCAGGTACGACTGGCGAGAAAGTCGATTTAGCCTTATTGGTTGATGGCCTTCAGTCAGAACGTGAGCAAGGTATTACGATTGACGTAGCGTACCGCTACTTCTCTACTGATAAGCGTAAGTTTATTATTGCTGATACTCCAGGACATGAGCAGTACACACGTAACATGGTAACAGGCGCATCTACATGCGACCTTGCCATCATACTTGTTGACGCCCGTGGCGGTGTAAAAGTACAGACTAAACGTCACTCATTCCTCGTATCTTTGTTAGGTATTAAGCACGTTATTGTTGCTATCAACAAAATGGACTTGATGGATTACTCTGAAGAAGTGTACAACCAGATTAAGCAAGACTATCTGAAGTTTTCAGAGCAATTGGATATTCCAGATATTCAATTCGTACCACTTTCTGCACTTGAAGGTGACAACGTAGTAAACGTGAGCGAACACACACCATGGTTCGATGGTATTCCGCTTATGCAGATGCTAGAGAACACGAAAATTGGTGAAGACGATAATCACGATGATTTTCGCTTCCCTGTTCAATACGTTAACCGCCCTAACCTAGATTTTCGTGGCTTTGCAGGTACGGTGGTATCTGGTCAAATTGAACCAGGCGACGAAGTAACTGCACTTCCTTCTGGTAAAACGTCGAAAGTAAAATCAATTGTGACTTTTGAAGGCGACCAAGAGCGTGCTTACGTACCTCAAGCGGTTACCCTTACGCTGGAAGATGAAATTGATATTTCACGTGGCGACATGATTGTTAAGTCAGGTAACTTACCGCTACTTTCTACTCAATTTAAAACACATTTGGTATGGATGGACGAAGAGCCACTTATGCCAAACAAGCAGTTCTTGTTTAAGTTTGCGACCAAGTCAACAACAGGTGTTGTGTCTCATATCGATAACCAAATTGATGTGAACACCCTTGAAGAAAAAGACGCGATGCACCTTAACTTGAATGAAATTGGTGTGGTAGATGTGAAATTTACCCAATCCGTCGCGTGCGACCCGTACAAGCGTAATCGCCCTACTGGTTCTTTCATCGTTATTGATCGCATGACTAACAGTACTGTTGGCGCAGGTATGATCATTGATGAACTTGCTAAAGATGCACAACACGCTTCTCCAGACTTCTCAGAGTTTGAATTAGAGTTTAATGCGCTAGTACGTAAGCACTTCCCTCATTGGAGCGCTGTGGACATTAGCAAGCTGTAAAAGCAGGACTGGAAAATATATGGATATTAACCAGTTTATCGTGCTGGCGATTTTCGCCAGCACGATTTTTGCGCTGATTTTTTCAAATCAGCGCCCGTCTACTGTTTTTTCAGGCGCCGTGTTATTACTATTGGTTTCACAACAATTGTCACTTGATGACATTTTGTTGAACCTAACCAACAAAGGGCTGATTACCCTTGTCTTGCTGTTGCTCGTCAGCAGTGCAATAGATAAAACTGCGTTAATAAAGCGTATTGGTAGAAAACTAGTGAGTACGAGCTTCTCTAAGTCGTATTGGAAGTTGTTTTCACTCACCTTCATTTCATCAGCGCTGTTAAACAATACCGCTATTGTGGCCAGCCTTATAGGCCCTATTAAGCAAAACCAATATCACCCTGCTTCGCGTTTACTTATTCCGCTTTCTTATGCCGCTATTTTAGGTGGAACCGTTACCTTAATTGGTACTTCAACCAACCTGATTGTCGATAGCTTTTTACAAGAGCATGGACACCCTGGCTTTAACTTTTTCGACTTCACATTATACGGGCTAGTGGCCGGTTTAAGCTGCGGCGTACTGATGTTTGTGCTTACACCGTTACTGCCTAATATTGCGAACAAGAATGACAACTACCAAGAGTACATGGTGGAAGCTAAAGTAAATACGGGTTCAGAGCTCATTGGCAAAACCGTTGAACAAAACCACCTTCGTAACTTACCTGAATTATTTTTGGTTGAAGTGGTTCGCGACGGAAACCTTATTTCTCCCGTGGGCCCCGACTTAGTGATTGCAGAAAACGATAAACTTATCTTTACCGGCAATGTTCAAAAGCTTGATAACTTAAGCCACATAAAAGGGTTAACCACCTTTGCCGAAACCGATGGTATTTTGCGTGAAAGCTTAACGGAAGTGGTTGTGGCAAACCGCGCACAAATTATTGGGCAAACCATTAAAAACCTCGGTTTTAGGGCATTGTTCGATTCGGCCGTAGTGGCTATTCGCCGTGACGGCGAGCAACTATCAGGTAAGCTCGGTGAAATTAAGCTTAAAGCGGGTGATTTTCTGTTGCTTGCGGCTGGGCCAGATTTCAATACGCGACAAAATTTAAGTAAAAACTTCTTTATATTGTCTGAGCAGAAAATCTCTCGCCCGCTAACCAATCGACAGGAATGGATAACCCTTGGTGGATTTCTAACTGTAGTGACGTTAGCCGCGGCAGATATTATTTCACTTGCGATGGGTTTGTTGTTTTTGGCGGCTGTATTGATTGGCTCTAAGGTAACAAACAACGGTGAGATGAAGCGTAATTTACCGCTGAACCTTATTATTGTGATTGTTGGTGCGTTAAGCTTAGCCACCTCATTAGAGTCGTCGGGCGTTATTGCCATTTCGACTGCGCAGTTAATTCCCTACTTAGCCGACACCGATTGGTTTATTGCGTTAATCGTGGTGTATTTTACTACCCTACTGTTAACCGAATTTGTGACCAATAACGCAGCAGCTGCGCTCATGTTCCCCTTTGCATATGGGCTGGTTGAAATCATCGGTGCCCCACTTATGCCGTTTGCGTTATCGGTTGCTTTTGCAGCGAGTGCTAGCTTTATATCGCCGTTTGGATACCAAACTAACCTGTTAGTGTTTAATGCGGCTAATTATAAATTTAGCCACTTTATCCGAATAGGGTTACCTATCTCGCTACTGTATAGCGCAATCGTGCTCTGCTTATTGAACTTAACGTATTTAAGTCATTAAACGATACCCCCTTTACGAAGTATCAGTTACGCAATAGACGATGTTATCAAAAGGCCAGTATTTAATACTGGCCTTTTTACGTTTGTGGCATTGCTGTGAGCACGGTTAAGTTTCTCAACTAGGCTCTCGACACAAGTTTTTACTAAAAACAGGTACAGTTCTTTAAACAGCTCCTGTACTTAGCTTCGCTATATCAGTAACCTAACCCAAACGAATATAATATTTTATCTCGGAGCAACGGATGCAGTCAGTATCAAACCCCTTTCAAGCGTGTAACGATATATTCTTTCGGCCCAATGGCGTATTTAAAGCGGTTGGCGAAAAAAACAATTGGAGTTGGTTTCCTTTTCTTATTGTTATGATGATGACGTTGGCGTCTCAATATCTATACGTTAACTTCGTTGATATTGAATGGTTTGCGAATATTAATATTGCCGCCCAAGATGCAATGAGTCCCGCAGAAGAAGACCAAATGCGCGCCTTTTTCACCAGAAACACCCTAATGCTGACCCAATTACTAGGCGCATTCTTTGCACTTACTGTGGTTAACGCTATTTTTGCCGTTTATTTGAATTTAACGACACGCAGTGATGACAGTCACGTTTTTGGTTTTACAGACTGGTATGGCTTTACGTGGTGGGTATCTATGCCTTACGTAGTAACAGGCCTTATCGCGGCGACACTAATTATGTTTGCGAGCGATCATCAAATATCACCGGCAATACTTGCTCCACTGTCACTTTCTTACCTACTCGGTGTCGAAATGACATCACCATGGTTTGCATTTGCTCAAGCTATTCGTGTTGAGTTATTTTGGACTATCTATCTCACCATGGTAGGTATTACCCAATGGACCTCATTTTCTACGAAAAAGGCGGCAATTATTGCTTCTGCTCCATACGTAGTGATTTACGGTATTTGGGGTGTGTTCGCGCTTATCTAGTATGCTATACCACTTACAACGCGCTTCTTACACCTAAGCTTGGGGTAAGAAGCGCGTTGCAGGTACTAACACAAAAAGTGTGAGACCTTGTATTGAACTTACTGTGCTGAATTGACGATTTTGATTGAAGGGTGTTGGTTTAAGGGGATCGTCGCCAGTATGCCCTCATCAATCTATTATCAAAACGTCGTTATGTCGAAAAGCGGTAACTGAATAGAAGGTTTCGCCCCCGCCCTAAGGGGCCTAAAGTATTCACTATTGTTATAAAAAGCTTCATCTTGGTTTTCGTACCACCCTGGTACGCCAAGCAAAGGAATAGGCTTTAGTAGCGGAGCTTTGTTAAACGCATCAAGCTCAGTAATACGTTTCACCAACGATTTGTCTACCTCTCGGCGCTGTTCCCATTTATTCATCTCGCTAAACCCTTTAGGCACATTCACTGCCAACCACTTCCCCGTAAGTCCGATAAAAGGCGAGAGCATCATCTCAAGGTTTGCATGCCCAAAAATAAAGGGGGTCATGTGGGATCCCCACTCATGTCTATGAATAACAAAGCTATCCTGCCATTGATGTTGGGCTAACGTATTCAGCAACATGTTGGATTTACTGGCATCCCCTTCCTCAAGCGCCAGTACTACGCCGCATTCGTCAAAATGCGTAATGCGGTTTCGTCGCTCGGTTCTTGGGTGTGTGCCATGGTGCGCAATATCTTGCATGTGTAGCGTATTCAGTAACGCTTTTGTAGCGGGAAATTGTATCCAAATAAGTGCATTGAACAAATCATGCCAGCTATTTTCCCGCGTAGGTACGCAGTTATCACTCGCGATAATTTCTTCATAGTAACGGCTATCGTTTTCACTGCTGTTTGTATCACAGCTGTTATCACTTATCTTGTTAAGATCCCCTTGTGCTATAAACACAGGGCCCTGCCATTGCGGCTGAAATACTTCACGTAAACGATTGAGTTTTGCAGCACTAGGAAAGTCAGCGTCGTCTAATAACATAAACTCTTTCAACAGCGTATGTACGGGTAAAGACGCATTATCTTGAATATGGTGTTTACACCAAGGAGTAACAGGTATTGGCATACTTAATATTGGTTCGTCTTAAGGTTTTCTCTATACTGGGCGGTATTGTAGAGCAAACAGAGACTAACAATGAAAAAAATGTTTTTGCCCTTGCTGGTAACTGCCGTATCAGCGGTAAGTGCTTGCAGCCCCAATAACGCGCCTGAAAACGGCTCGACGCAGCCTGAACCCCAAACTCAAATCCAAACTCAAAAAAAGAATATCGCGACTAATTTCGACGCAGTTTACGCCAGCATTTCAGATGCAGATATTCGAGAACCATTAAAAATATTGTCATCTGATGAATTTGAAGGTCGCTTGCCCACCACCATTGGTGAAACCAAAACACTGGATTATCTCACCCGTGAGTTTGAAAAAGCGGGATTGTCACCGGGTAATGGCGACAGCTACCTTCAAAAAGTCGCGTTAATGGAAATGACCGCTAACCCTGAAATGGCCATGACAATTGGCGATAATAGCTTTGCGTATAAAGAAGACATGGTTGCTTCATCTAAACGTGAGCAAGAAACCGTATCACTTGAAAACTCAGAACTGGTATTTGTGGGCTACGGCGTTAACGCTCCCGAATACGATTGGAACGATTATGAAGGCCTAGATGTTACTGGCAAAACCGTCGTGATATTGGTGAACGACCCAGGCTTCGAAAACCCTGAGAGCGGGAAATTCCAAGGCACAACGATGACCTACTATGGTCGCTGGAGTTACAAATACGAAGAAGCTAGCCGCCAAGGCGCTGCCGGCGCATTAATTGTTCACGAAACGGCTCCAGCCTCTTACGGTTGGTCAGTAGTGGCGAATAGCTGGAGCGGCCCTCAGTATGGATTAGTATCAAAAGACAAAGGCGCTAGCCGTGTTGCCATTGAAGGTTGGCTAACCTTAAGTGCTGCAGAAAAAGTATTTGCTGATGCAGGCTTTAATTTTCAAGAAGAAAAGAATCAAGCCAAGCTTGGGCCTTATCATAAAGCGATGGATATTAATGCTTCGGTAACCGTGCGAAATACATTTAAAAAATCTCAAAGCCACAATGTTATTGCCACACTACCTGGCTCAGAGTTACCCAACGAGCACGTTATTTACACCGCGCACTGGGATCATCTAGGAAAAGATGAATCTAAAGAAGGCGATAATATCTACAATGGTGCCCACGATAACGCCACGGGTAGTGCTGCTATTTTGGCTATGGCAAAAGCCTACGCCAACTTAGATATTGCGCCGAAGCGTTCTGTATCTTTTTTGATAGTCACTGCTGAGGAACAAGGTTTGCTGGGCAGTAAATACTACGCAGACAACGCCGTCATCCCGCTGGAAGATACGGTGGCCAATATTAATATGGATGCCATGAACGTGTTAGGCAAAACCAAGAACGTGGCCGTGGTAGGTATGGGTAAATCAGACTTAGAAGATTACCTTAAAACTGCTGCCGATAAACAAGGCAGAACCCTTACTCAGGAAGACCGTCCAGAAGCAGGTTATTACTATCGCTCTGACCACTTCAGCTTTGCAAAAAAAGGCGTACCTGCCCTTTATGCAGAAGGTGGTAACGAACCTGCTGACGAAACAACTGCTAAATATCGTAAACGGATGAATGTGATTGTGACGGGCTGTTATCACCAGGTATGCGATCAATACCGTGACGATTGGGATTTAAGCGGCATAGTGCAAGACACCCAACTGTTGTTTGATGTAGGTTTTAACGTAGCTAACGCTGAACAATGGCCTTCGTGGAAGGAAACCAGTGAGTTTCAACGTGAAGACTAATTTCTATCGTTGACCCTTATTTAACGCAAACAATTTAAGCTAAAAAAGCCCTGTTAATACAGGGCTTTTTTGTAGTGAGCTTTTTTACATGAACAACCCTTTGAGTTCTTCAGCGCCAAACGTCGCTATTTCAAACGCAATCAAGATAATAATTATCCATTCCAAAAACGATGAATGTTTATGATTTAGCTCTTCAGCTAACATCTCGAACAACTCATGAATAACATTCAGCTTGTTTGAAAGCACATCTACCCTTGGACGAATATCCAAGTACCGCGCCGTGGCATTATAAGCATGTTCATATTCTGGGTATTCCCAAAAGAACTCTGGTGTATCAAGCAACCCATAATGCAAAAAGATGTCACTCTTTGTACTAAACAAATGCCCACGTATCTTTGCCAAAGCAGGGCGACGCAATGTTATTTTGCCCGTTTCGGCCAACGCTTTCGGCAAATACGCATAGCGAGTAATAGTATCTTGCGCTTTGTACTCATATTCATTGAGCTTAATTGATTGCGCTAATCCATGGCTAATTGATAGCCGAAGTAATGGATCGTCAATCGAAAGCGTAATTAAGTCCCGTTGCAGCCTAAGCACATCGCTTGTAAATGCAAATTGCAGATGCTCTTGGTGAATACCAGACAATAACTTAGGGCTAACCTGTAACCTATTTAGCAAGGCAACACGCTCTTCTTCTACTACGCCCCAAAAAACCACTACGCCGTACTCAAAAAGCCAAGCTTCACCGCCTGTCACTTCAATGTGCATTGCATCACGATAGCGCGCCCCCTGAACACTCGTGTCCAATTGAAGGCTATCTACATCAGGAATAACATAAACCGAAACTCGGTCGTTTGAAAATTGCATACCCTTTACCAGGTGTTGAAAAAACCGGCAGATTATGCACCCAAAGAACGCAAAGAGATACAAATATAAATCATTTTAAATCATAAGGTTATAAAATGATTTTCGATATAAGCACAGTGAGTAAAACTTGTATCCTGCCTAGTATTTGTGCGACATATTATCTATCGCCTCTAAGAGCAGTGACGCTTTCACCAAAGAACATAGTGTTTTGGAATAACAATTTCCATTTTCTCATCATATTGTACTTGCAATTTCCTGTCAGACTGGCACATTCAAGGCATGCGAAAGCGCGATTAAAAAAAACAACAATACCTTCGCCAACTCGTTCGCGAGTACCCGACAGAAAAAACCTCAATTATTTTTCAACAAGTGAACAGAGAGAATCCGTTTTATGTGTGGTATTTTCGGTATCCTTGATATCAAAACCGATGTGTCTGAACTCAGAACCCAAGCCCTCGAATTAACAAAATTATTGCGCCACCGTGGCCCTGACTGGTCGGGAATCTGGAATAATGACAATACCATTCTTTGTCACGAAAGATTGGCTATTGTTGATGTGGACACCGGCGCTCAGCCGCTTATCAGCCAAAATGGCAAACAAGTTTTAGCCGTCAATGGCGAAATTTATAATCACAAGCAACTCGCTGACGATTTAGCAGAACCTTATCCTTTTAAAACTCGCTCAGATTGCGAGGTTATTCTTCCGCTTTATCAGCAAAAAGGTGTGAGCTTTGTTGATGAATTAGAAGGCATGTTCTCATTTGTCCTTTATGATGATGAACAGGATGCTTATTTAATTGCTCGCGACCATATGGGTATTATTCCTCTATACACAGGTTACGATGAGCATGGCAACTTCTACGTTGCTTCAGAAATGAAAGCGTTGGCGCCTATTTGTAAAACCATTAGCGAATTTCCTCCTGGGCATTACCTATGGAGTAAAGACGGACAGATCACGAAGTACTACAAACGTGATTGGATGGAATACGATGCAGTAAAAGACAACACCACTAACCTTGACGATTTACGTGTAGCGTTTGAAAAATCAGTGAAGTCTCACATGATGTCTGACGTACCTTATGCGGTATTGTTATCGGGTGGTCTTGACTCATCGTTAGTCTCTGCCATTGCGGCAAAGTATGTTGCTAAACGTGTTGAAGACGAAGATAAAACAGAAGCATGGTGGCCTCGCCTGCACAGCTTCGCGGTAGGTCTTGAAGGTGCACCCGATTTGAAAGCTGCTAAGAAAGTGGCTGATATGATTGGTACGGTACACCACGAAATTCACTTCACCATTCAAGAAGGGCTTGATGCCATTCGTGACGTGATTTTCCACCTAGAAACTTATGACACCACCACTATTCGTGCGGCAACGCCAATGTACCTAATGACCCGTAAGATTAAAGCCATGGGTATTAAAATGGTATTGTCTGGTGAAGGCGCCGATGAGATTTTTGGTGGGTACTTGTACTTCCACAAAGCGCCGAATGCAAAAGAGTTCCACGAAGAAACGGTACGTAAACTAGATCGCCTTCACTTGTTCGATTGTGCTCGTGCAAACAAGGCAACATCAGCATGGGGTGTTGAAGCCCGTGTACCATTTTTAGATAAAAACTTTATCGACGTGGCCATGCGCTTAAACCCTCAAGATAAAATGTGTCTTGATGGCAAAATGGAAAAATGGATTTTACGCAAAGCTTTCGACAACGGTGATACCTTGCCTGCTGAAGTGCTATGGCGTCAAAAAGAACAGTTCGGCGATGGCGTAGGCTACTCTTGGATTGACTCTATCCGTGATTTCGTAGAGAACGAAGTATCTGACCAACAATTTGCTTCTGCCGAGTTCCGCTTCCCTGTGAACACGCCAGATACTAAAGAAGGTTACTACTACCGCACCATCTTTGAAGGTTACTTCCCGCAAGAAAGCGCGGCTCGATGTGTACCTAGTGGCAAATCTATCGCTTGTAGTACGGTTGAAGCACTTGAATGGGATGAAAGCTTTAAGAACAATGCCGATCCTTCAGGTCGTTCAATGAAAGACGTGCACTCTGGTGCTTCTGACTAGTTCTGAGCACCTGAATTTTTAAGTAAAAAAACGCGGCTAAAGCCGCGTTTTTTTATGAGGGTGACGTCTTGTTATTGCCGCTGTTTATCAATAACGTACCAAAGCCGCTCATCGGCTAACGGCGTTTCAGACGGTAATAAGGGGTTATCAAGTGTATAGATTCGTCTGTTCTTAATATCTAGCTGCTCTAAAATGGCTTCATTTGAAGATTTAAATAGTGCTTCGAAAGAACCGTCTTCAATAGCGCGATTCAATCCTGTTTCAATTAGCCGTGCTAACGTTGGATTACTCTTATTGACGAAATAATACATGGCGGTAGGGTAATAAACTGCCATCTCGGGTTCTAACTTAAGTGATGCCGATCGCCCTTCAAGTTCAGCTGATACCTCAATGACAGAGCGAGGAAAGAAATCCCCCTTGTTTTGAAGTAACAATGAATAAGCATCTTTGAAATTAGGTACCGTGGCGACATTAAAGCCGTTGGCTTGCAGTATTTTAGTGTCTGGCCATTCTTCACCCTGCAATGGCGTGAAGTTCATTAATTCGTTTTTTGATGAAACCCGCGCAAATTCAGCTTCCCTATCTACATTGATAACAAATACCCGCAGGCCAATGAGCCCTTTCGCAATCGGGATTCGAATGGGGAGAAGGTCTTTTTCGCGTTGACTATCCGTCATACTCCACACCACATTCACCTCACGATTTTCACGCAGTTGACGCAGTGCCTTTCCAGACAGAAGAATGCGATCTGAAGGTAATAACTCGTAATTTACACCTGTTTTATCAAGGGCAAGTTTGAGCAAGGCAATGGGGTATTCGGCGCGAGCGTCAGAGTCATCTAGCGGTTTGGGGTAGTTAATTGTCCACAATGCCGCGGCACTTTGTGTTGATATAAGCAACGCACACAAATGCAGTACCGTTTTTACATACTTCAACGCCATTATCGAACTCCTTTGCTCACGCTTAAGTAATTTATTCTATACCAATATATTTATGTGTTTGTAAGGATAGTCGCCAATTACGGGCTATGCAGGTTTGTACTGCAAGTTGGGTGGCCCGTGGTTGCTGACTTATCGGCTGTAGACAAACCTGCTTACCTGCTAACGAAGTTACATCTGCTAGTAGCGCATCTAACTCATCAATATGTTTTTGCATGGCAATAGGGTGTTTTATTTCATTCGCACGCTCAAGGGCACTCAGCAAAACCGGCATGCCCCCTTTCATATTAATTTTTGGTGATACCGTCACGTAAGTCCTATCATCACACAACACTTCATAAGTGCCACTTGTTTCTATTTGAGTGGAAAAGCCGTTGTCATGTAACAACGTGGTAAGCGGGCGCAAGTCATACATACAAGGTTCACCACCGGTGATAACCACATGCTTTGCCACATAACCTTGTTCAGAAAACAGCGACAATAACTTGTTTTCATCGATTTCAAAAAAATGCTCAGACTCGTTGGTCTTATCAATAACCTGTTGTGCTGTCGTTACCAAGGCGTTGTCCAGCGTCCAAGTATGTTTGGTATCGCACCATGGGCAACCCACAGGGCATCCCTGTAAGCGAACAAAGATAGACGGAATACCGGTATGTGCCCCTTCTCCTTGGATGGTTTCGAACATTTCATTTATATTCAGCGTGGTTAATTTCGACAAAATGTCACCCTTTAACGATTGTATGTTTCGATTTTACCAAGGATCACATAAAATTCGGGCATAATTTCTCAAAACTTTAAAACTATGTCAGAAAACGTCGTTGTTATCTATTCAGGTGGAATGGACTCATTCACTGTTTTACACAAAGCTTTACGTGATGGTAAGACCGTTCACGCCCTCTCTTTTGATTATGGTCAGCGCCACAAGAAAGAATTAGATTATGCGGCAGCGGTGTGTAAATCGTTAAACGTGCCTCACAAAATTGTGGATATCAGTGCTATTAATAGCTTGATAGGCGGCTCATCGCTAACCTCTGATATCGATGTACCAGAAGGACATTACGAAGAACCCAGCATGAAGCAAACGGTCGTGCCTAATCGTAATATGATTTTGCTGTCGCTAGCAGTGGGCTATGCCGTAAGCCTAGAAGCTAACGAAGTGTATTATGGCGCGCATTCTGGCGATCATGCCATTTACCCAGATTGCCGCCCTGAGTTTGTGGAAAAGATGAGTGATGTTTGTCGCATTGCCAACTACACCCCAGTCGAGATTGTTACGCCTTATATTAAAGACAGCAAAACAGCGATTTTAACCGACGGGTTGAAAATGGGCTTAGACTACGGCGAAACGTGGACGTGTTATAACGGAAGAGAGAAAGCTTGCGGCAAATGCGGGGCCTGTGAAGAGCGCTTAGAGGCGTTCAGAGAGAATCACTGTACTGACCCCCTTAGCTACGAATAATCGATTTGGCGCCTACTCAGGCGCCTTTTAGCTTATTCACCGTTATGCGAAGTGAGTGGCTTATGGCCACTGAAATAAAAGCACTACACCCCAGTGCACCACCAATTCCATCTAGCAATGGCATCAACACCATAAAAATGACGGCAAAACATAACGACGAAATAGTTAGCAAGTAATACGAAAAACGATGTGGTGCGCTCATACCTACAAAACTACCTCCGAAAAACACCGTTGCCCAACATTCTGCTGTTTCTGATGAGCGACTTTCGCTCACTAGCACGTTCTGGAGAAGTAGCACTGAAAAGTAAAATAAAATAGTGAGTAAACTGGATGCTCGAATTACATTAAACCTTGGCAGTTTCGCTAACCGGTAGGTGGCGAATGCTCCGGCAAGGGTAGCTATAACAACTAATAGTTCCGTCAAAACAACGCCCTTAGAAGAATAAGGCTACTGACCGCGGTAAATGCAATAGCCCCTAGCCGCCCCCCAAAGCCTTCGAAAATATTACGGGTTAAGGTATAGACGCCTGCCCCTACCACAGAAATAAATAATAGCGCTTCCCACCCAGTAATAATTGCACTTGAGCACATACCCGCGAAGGCTCCCGCATAAATCGCCGCTTGAGGGTGGTTGCCATATTTATTAGGCCAATGCCAAAAACTGCCTACTAAACCCGTAAAAGCGGCAGCCAACACCACAGGTACGTCAAAATAATGATGCAGTGAAAAGCACAAATACGTTCCGAAAAAGAACGACACTAATTTAACTAAGAAGAAGATAAACCATTCCTTTTTGGTTGAAACGAAAAACGCCCTGTTTTCACAAGGCGTTTTCATACTTTATTTTTGTACCTAACTTACTTTTGACTTTCAGCTATAAAGTAAGTGAGTTCTTTTATGCAGTGTCGTAACACTGGGTTCAATCGTGTGTTCTTGCCATTCATTACAAATAGATCGTGGCTAAAATTATACAAGCTGCCATTGGCGATAGGTACTAGCCCTAGCGCTGCGCCTTGCTCTTTAGCCATGTAATCGGGTAACAAACCAATATACTCACCCGTCATGATGGCTGACATTGCAGCGTCGAAGGAGTCTGAAAAGGTTTGAATAGCAAGACGAGACTCATTATCGATGTAGTTTGCCGAAGATAAACCAGAGATACCAATGGCCGGAAAATCTTCAATTTTTATATTTTCAGGCAGTGCAGTATCACGATATTTGGCTAACGGGTGTGTAGGTGAGCAATATAAACGCCCGTCTGTTGTGATCCCGATAGGATGAAAAGTGACAGATTCGGGTTTTACCATATCGTAGGTCGATACCACCAAATGGCATTCACCAGATAAGGCAACATGCTCTACTTCATTGTATAAACGTGTTTGGATATTAACGTGGATATCATCAAATTTTTTCATCGTGCTTTTAACGGCTTTACTCACCGCTAAATGCATAGAAAGCGGCAGGCCTGCCATAAGCACGAGCGTAATGTGACCTGAGTAGTCATCGTGCAATGATTTCAAATTAAACACAAAATTATCGAAGGCGTTGAAAATACGCTTGGTTTCTTGGAAAACCACTTCGCCTTCTTTTGTCATTTGAAAGCCACCACGACCGCGGTGGCATAATACCAAATCAAGTCGTTCTTCAAGCTTCTTAATTGCAGCACTGATATTCGGACGTTGCATACGCAACACGGGTTCTGCAGCAGTGAAACCATTACAACTTGCCACCGCGTAAAACACGCGTAACAATTTAATATCCGACTCTTGAAGACGATTCAGCATAAAGGCACCATTATAGGTATAGTTATAGATACTTAAGTATCAACTATATGCAACTGGCGCCCCGATTACAACGACAATTTCAGGCGAATTTCTGCAATAAACACAATGTTATAAACAACTAAAATAAAAACGCTGCGTTTGCTTTACCTTCAATAACGCTCAATCAGTTCATCAAGATAATGCAACAACCTGTTTACGAAGTGCTTCTACATCATCTCTCAACGAAGCCGCCTTTTCGAATTCAAGCTCTCTGGCATATTCAAACATCTGCTTTTCAAGCTCGGCAATTTGATCCATTAACTCTGTCGCACTTGCCGCTTTCTTCTGTTTCTTCTTCTCTTCTACTTTGCGAAGCCTCACTTTACCGGACGCAGGATGAGCCCCTTCCCCCAAATCCATAATATCGGTAATCGGCTTGTTCAAGCGCATTGGTGTTATATTATTAGCCTTGTTGTATTCAACTTGCTTTTCACGGCGACGTTCAGTTTCGTCCATGGCTTTTTTCATAGACTTGGTAATTTTATCGCCATATAAAATGGCTCGGCCATTGATGTGACGTGCCGCCCGACCGATAGTCTGAATAAGCGAGCGTTCTGCGCGTAAAAAGCCTTCTTTATCGGCATCAAGAATCGCTACCAATGAAACCTCTGGCATATCTAGACCTTCACGAAGTAGGTTAATACCCACCAGCACATCGAACTTACCAATACGCAAGTCGCGAATAATCTCAATGCGTTCTACCGTGTCGATATCTGAATGCAAATACCGTACTTTAACGCCGTGCTCATTTAAGTATTCACTTAAATCTTCGGCCATTCGCTTAGTGAGCGTAGTAATAAGTACCCTTTCATCAAGGGCCACTCGCTTGTGAATTTCTGATAATACATCATCCACTTGGGTAGCTACTGGGCGCACTTCAATGATGGGGTCTAATAACCCTGTAGGGCGCACCACTTGTTCTACAATGTCACCATGAGTCTTTTTAAGTTCGTACTCACCGGGTGTAGCCGACACATAGACCGTCTGTGGACAAATTTGCTCAAATTCTTCAAATTTAAGTGGACGGTTATCAAGCGCTGAAGGTAAACGGAACCCGTATTCCACCAAAGTTTCTTTTCTAGAACGATCGCCTTTGTACATGGCACCAATTTGAGAAACCGTGACATGGGATTCATCAATGAACATGAGGCCATCAGCAGGAAAGTAATCTAATAACGTTGGCGGCGGCTCGCCAGGCGCTCGGCCAGAGAGGTAACGTGAGTAGTTTTCTATACCCGAGCAATAACCAAGCTCCATCATCATCTCAATATCAAATTGAGTACGCTGAGAAATTCGCTGCTCTTCTATTAACTTGTTAATTTCTAGCAGCTGCGCCTTTCTAGACTTCAATTCCCCTTTTATGTGATCGATGGCATCAAGGATTTTTTCTCTTGGGGTTACATAATGGGTTTTCGGAAACACCGTTGCCCGTACAACAGACTTGTCGACTGCACCTGTCAGTGGATCGAACAAACTAATTTTATCTATCTCATCGTCAAACAGCTCAACACGCACCGCTTGTTTTTCTGAGTCTGCAGGGAAGATGTCAATCACATCGCCGCGCACACGGAATGTACCCCGTTCGAAGGCTAAATCGTTGCGCTTGTATTGAAGCTCGGCAAGTCTGCGCAAAATATCTCGCTGATCCATGGTATCGCCCTGTCGCAAATGCAAGAGCATTTTCATATACGACTCGGGGTCACCCAAACCATAAATAGCAGAAACACTGGCAACAATCACAACATCTCGGCGCTCCATCAATGCCTTTGTCGCAGACAAGCGCATTTGCTCGATATGATCGTTTATCGATGCATCTTTCTCAATAAAAGTATCGGTACTAGGTACGTATGCTTCTGGCTGATAATAATCATAATAGGAAACAAAATATTCAACCGCATTGTTAGGGAAAAAGTCTTTCATTTCTCCGTATAACTGTGCAGCTAGTGTTTTGTTATGAGCCAGAATGAGCGTTGGCCTTTGAACTTCGTTAATAACATTCGCCATGGTAAAAGTTTTACCAGAACCGGTAACCCCTAAAAGGGTTTGTGCTGCTAAGCCACTTTCTAACCCATCAACCAAGGTTTCTATGGCTGCGGGTTGATCGCCCGCTGGCTTGTAGCTTGAATGAAGTTCGAAACCTTTACTCATTTATTAAATACCTTATTTACCTTGCCACCTAGGTAGCATGTTGTTCCTGTTTAAATACCGAGAGCGTATTTTTGAATACGACAAAAGACACGGTCGCCATGGCAATGTTTGCCACTACCGTTCCCCAATACAATCCGGTTAAACCGAAAAAGTAACTTCCCGCGATACTTATTGGCACAAAAAATACAAACAATCTAATTACACTCAACGCCAATGCACTCAAGGGGTGGTGCATCGCGTTTAACGAAGAATTCGTTAGAATTATAATACCCTGCATGCCATAGCCTAAAGGCACGATCATCAAAAACAATTGAATAAGGCGGCTAACCTCGGGTTCACTGGTAAAGGCAACGGCAATCCAGCCCGAACAAACCCACATAACAACGAATACGAATAACTGCCAAAAAAGCACAAATTTTAGCGACACCATATAAGCGCTATGTACTCTATCGAATCTATTTGCACCAACGTTTTGGCTAATAAATGGGGGTAACGTCATAGAAAGGGCAAGTACCACAATGCTAGCAATGGACTCCATTCTACTTCCTACTCCCCAAGCCGCTACGGCTTCAGCACCATAACTGGCCACCACTGCGGTCATTACGCCACCGGCTATCGGCGTAAGCATATTAGCCCCAGCTGCTGGCAGGCCTATTTTTAAAATATCCCCGCTAATTGCTTTTAGTTCAAGCAATGAAAGAAGTCGAGGTAGAATAAGGTTTCGTTTAACCGCCAATAAATAAAGTATCCAAGCTGCGCCCACCATCCACGCTAATAACGTAGCCAGTGCAGCGCCTTTGATACCCATCGCGGGAACCGGACCTGCGCCGAAAATAAACAAAGGGTCGAGTAAGGCATTTAAGCCACCTACGGTTGCCATTACAATGCTTGGGGTACGGGTGTCGCCACACGCCCTTAATACACTATTGCCCACCATTGGCAGCGAAAGAAAAATACTAGATGCATACCACAATGCCATATAATCTCTTATATAAGGTAACAAGGTTGGCGAAGCGTTCAACAGCGTAAAA
This sequence comes from Alteromonas sp. 38, assembly GCF_902506055.1. Lineage (NCBI taxonomy): Bacteria > Pseudomonadati > Pseudomonadota > Gammaproteobacteria > Alteromonadales > Alteromonadaceae > Alteromonas > Alteromonas sp. 38. The sequence continues at coordinate 1,382,540 of NZ_LR733300.1, read as the reverse complement.
ATGGGTTCAATAGTGAAGTAACCAATTAACGCTAACGTCCCCACCAAAATGGCAGAAAGCATAAGGGAGCCTGTCGCGTAATTTTTTGACTCACTTAATTCGCCACTGCCCTGCAGTTTGCCAATAATAGCTGACGTACCAATTCCCAAACCAATATTTAAACTAATGACGGTAAAGGTGACGGGAAAGGTAAAACTAATGGCAGCAAGAGGTTCAGTGCCTAGTAAACTAACAAAAAAGGTATCAATTAACCCGAAGCTCATCATCATGACCATGCCCAGTATCATAGGTATAGTCATGCGTTTTAGGGTAGAAGGAATATCACCGTTTAAAAGATTCGCTGCTCGGCTCGGGGACTCGTCTGTTTTCACAAACCCTCACAATAGTTGATTGGTAGAAATAAGTGGCGCTAATAAATTACTGACTTTTGTATATAACTAAACTTGCCTTGCAACAAGAAGCTGACAGTAGTCTATGTGAGACTGACCACATTGGCTATGTTAAATCGACCAAGCTAAGTTTACGCTAGCTCAGGTGTCGGTTTTCCCACCTAACCACATTTTCAATTTAATACTAATGACTAATTTACACGTTTTAAGCGGACATTTGCGCAGATGTCGCTGAACTCAGTTTTTTAATAGTTAAAGTTTCACGCGTTGTCAGTTTAGTTTATGAAATAAGCCAATTTAGTGTAATGACAATTTCATTACGGCTAGATTGCGCTTTTAAGACAGTCTATCGGTTGATTAACCGTGGATAAGCGTTGAAGCTAAACCAAACAAAAAATGTAAAATTTATGTAAACCATTCATTTCTGACTGTTATATCGTCGAAAAAGTAACTGATAGTCGACGAATTAACACACAAGATATTTTTTGTCCAATTGATCTATTAAGATCTTAATCAGAGATCCCGTAATAACAAATAACCGCTTGAAATATAAGTTTTTTAAGTAAAAACGGCTAGGGCGAGTTCACGATCATGACCACGATGATCTTACCAATTTGTCTTCACGCTAATAACTATCAACATAGTTATCCACAGAATTAGTGGATAACTAGCTCTACCCCAGCAATTACGCCCTATGCTGGGTGACCCCTTCCTAATTATGTAAGTGAAGACTAACCTTGAGATACTAAGCGCTAGGTTACATATTTATTAAACACTGTACATAATATCAGTATACAAAACATTTTTTATTCTTTTTTATTATATAGGTTTCGTATTTCGCTACTGCATAACATCAGTCACTATTCTTAAAAATTCATTCCTTTGATAATGCAGTTAAATACGTCGATACGAATACTCGCTCAGTAATTAAGCACTACTTTCTCGCTTTTGGTGCAAATTTGAACACAAAACCCCTGAAAAGCTATTTTTTGACCACTTAGCATAAAAAATTCATTAAGGTTGTTGACAGAAACCCAGATGCTCTTTAATATTCCGCCCCGTTGAAAAGCAGGTCCCCTTTAGCTCAGTTGGTTAGAGCGACGGACTGTTAATCCGCAGGTCCCCCGTTCGAATCGGGGAAGGGGAGCCAACTTTTCATCGACAACTTTAAGTGCAATTCCCCCTTAGCTCAGTTGGTTAGAGCGACGGACTGTTAATCCGCAGGTCCCCCGTTCGAATCGGGGAGGGGGAGCCACTTGGTTGGCTCATTACCGCTTTATCCTCTTTTTACTATCTCATACGTTTTTCTTTCTAATACCGCTTATATATTCATTAAATAACCCTAATTCAATCAAGTTGTTAATCTGCGCCTAAAAAGCGATAATAGACAAATTATTCCTGTTTCAATTTCGAGTACGGCCATTAAGCCAAGACTCAACTAATTCCTGGTAGGAATTGCGATTTTCATGACTGAATTTTTATTACTATTAATTGGTACCGTATTAGTTAATAACTTCGTGCTGGTGAAGTTTCTTGGCTTATGCCCTTTTATGGGTGTGTCGAGCAAACTCGAAACCGCCATGGGCATGTCTATGGCCACCACGTTTGTATTAACACTAGCCTCGGCCACAAGCTACTTAGTAGAGACTTATCTACTTGCGCCTTTAGGTATTGGCTACTTACGAACATTAGCGTTTATTCTAGTGATTGCTGTTGTGGTTCAGTTCACGGAGATGGTAGTGCATAAAACCAGCCCTACCCTTTACCGCTTATTAGGTATTTTCCTTCCTCTTATTACCACCAATTGCGCTGTGCTTGGTGTTGCTTTACTGAACCTTACCGAGCAGCATAACTTTATGGAAAGCCTTATTTATGGCTTTGGTGCGGCTGTTGGGTTTTCCTTGGTACTTGTTCTATTTGCGGCCATGCGAGAACGTTTAGCTGCCGCCGATGTACCCGTTTCATTTAAAGGGGCGTCAATTGCTATGATAACGGCGGGCCTTATGTCACTGGCGTTTATGGGCTTCAGCGGTTTGGTGAAAGTATAATGACCATGACATACGCCATCATCGCTTTAGGCGCGCTTGCACTTCTGTTCGGTCTCATTCTAGGTTACGCCAGTATTCGATTTAAGGTGGAAGGCGACCCACTGGTTGATCAAATTGACGAAATATTGCCCCAAACTCAATGTGGCCAATGTGGCTACCCTGGCTGTAAACCCTATGCAGAAGCCATTGCTAATGGTGATGAAATTAACAAATGCCCCCCTGGTGGTGAGTCGACAATAAAAAAACTTGCCGATTTAATGGGGGTAGAACCAAAACCTTTAGATGCGGCTCACGGCGAAGAAGATACAAAAAAAGTCGCCTTCATTCGAGAAGACGAATGTATTGGTTGTACCAAGTGTATTCAAGCATGCCCCGTTGACGCCATATTAGGTGCAGCAAAGCATATGCATACGGTAATTGTTGAAGAATGTACGGGCTGCGATTTATGTGTAGATCCCTGCCCCGTAGACTGTATCGATATGGTGCCTGTTACACCAACCACAGCAACATGGAAGTGGGATTTTTCCTCATCACCCAAAGGTGACATTCCAATTAAAATGGTGTCGTAAGCGTTGAACTATCCAGATTTTGATAACATTATTGAACGCCTAAATTCCGGGAAACTATTTTCTTTCCCTGGCGGCGTGCACCCTGATGATAAAAAGCGATTGTCGAATAAAGCTGCCATTGTGCAACCATCAATGCCAGACCTGCTTACATTACCTATACGTCAACATGTGGGTTCAGAAGGCATATGCTGCGTAAACGTAGGTGACTATGTTTACAAAGGCCAACCGCTATCCAATGCTACAACACCTTATGCTGTGCCAGTTCATGCACCCACTTCGGGGCACATTGTTGCTATAGCACCGCACGTGGTAGCCCATCCCAGTGGCCTTACGGAAATGTGCGTTAGCATTAAACCCGATGGTAAAGATACCTGGGGCGAGCTTACACCGTTAGCTGATTATACCGCAGTAAATAAAAATACGATTGTAGATGCCATTTGCCAAGCCGGTATTTCAGGCATGGGGGGCGCTGGCTTTCCTACCCATATTAAAACCGCAACGAGCAAACCCGTTGAGTTCTTAGTGCTAAATGGCGTGGAGTGCGAACCATACATTACCGCAGATGACCGCCTCATGCGTGAACACGCGTGGCAGATTCGCCAGGGCTTAGATATTCTAGCGCACATTATCGAACCTAAAGCGATTGTTATTGCCATTGAAGATAACAAGCCTGAAGCCATTCAAGCACTTAATATAGCCTGCCAAGACAAGGACGCGTATCGGGTAGTACCTATTGAAACGAAATACCCTGCTGGTGGTGAGAAACAATTAATTCAAGTTATCACGGGCCGCGAAGTGCCCCGTAACGGTCTTCCGGCAGACATTGGCGTAATGATGTTTAACGTGGGGACATGCTTTGCCATTGCCGATGCTATTTTACACGGTAAGCCACTTATTGAACGTATTGTCACGGTAACCGGTGATGCCGTAGCTAAGCCTGCTAATTTTCGAGCTTTACTTGGTACACCAGTAAAGCACTTGCTAGAAGAAGCCAGCTACCAAGCTAAAAAGCAAACGTCGCCTAAAGTGATTATGGGCGGCCCTATGATGGGCTTTGCCTTGGCGGATGCCACCATACCTGTGGTGAAAACCACTAACTGTTTATTAGTACCCAGCAAAAAAGAACTGGTAGACGATAACGCCGAACGCCCATGTATTCGTTGTAGTGCGTGTGCTGACGCATGTCCGGTTTCTTTACTACCACAACAAATGTTTTGGCACGCCAAAGCAAAAGAATACGACAAAGCTGAAGACTATGATCTTTTCGACTGTATCGAATGTGGCGCTTGTGCGTATGTATGCCCCAGTGAAATACCTTTGGTTCATTATTACCGCCAAGCTAAATCTGAAATACGATTGCAACGAGACGAAAAGAACAAAGCAGAAAAAGCGAAACAACGTTTTGAAGCGCGAAATGAGCGCCTGGAACGGGAAAAAGAAGAGCGTGAAGCGAAACACCGCCGCGCTAAAGAAGCACGACTTGCTGCAAAGAGTAATTCCGATAGCCAATCTGCATCACCTGCCCCTTCTACAGAGCAAAATAGCTCTAAAGATAAAGTCGCGGCTGCATTAGCCAGAGCCAAAGCGAAAAAAGCAGCCCTTCAGAGCGCTAATTCTGACGGAACAAGCGTAGTTGACGCAAAATCTGCAGCCACAACTAGCACATGCACTACCGCAAGCTCACCCGCTGATGATAAAAAAGCGCAAGTTGCCGCCGCCATAGCACGCGCTAAAGCTAAAAAAGCCCAGAAGCATAAAGAATCGGCGTCTGAAGCAGCTAAAGCTGATGAAGTTTTTTCAGAATTTCAATCGACAGCACAGACAGATCAACAAGCGACTGAAACCCAAGTTGAAAACCAAACTGAAAATGTAAGCACGGCTGCCGACGATAAGAAAGCGCAAGTTGCCGCCGCCATCGCGCGAGCAAAAGCCAAAAAAGCAGCACGCCAACAACAAGACAAAAGCAGCACTGAAGTAATTAGAAGCGATTTACCACATAGTCAGGCAAAGGAAGAAGTTTCTGAATCAGCTTCATCAACGCAACTGCAAGATGAGAAAAAAGCCCGGGTAGCCGCCGCAATTGCTAAAGCAAAAGCTAAAAAAGCAGAATTACAAAAACAGCAGAACCGTGGCGATTTAAAAACGCCTAAAACAGCGTCAGATGATGCTGAAGCTACTGTTGAAGCCAAAGCTAGCCGTATTGATACAGAACACGAAAAGCTTCTTGAAAGGCCAAACAGTAGTGCTGACAACGCCGAAAAAGAGCCAAACAACGAAACCACGAACACCGCGGATGACAAGAAAGCCAGAATAGCTGCGGCGGTAGCAAAAGCTAAAGCGAAAAAACGTTTAGCTGAAATTCAGAAAACGCAAACTGATGATTCAGGCACTGCTAGTCAAGATGTTGAGCCTGAGCAGGTAAAGGTATCAGAGAAAGCCGAGTTATCTCCCCCTACAAGCGAAGCCGAGCAAACCGCTCCACAATCAGTACTATCTGAAGAAGCAAACGATCCTGCTCTTGAGAAAAAACGCCGTATTGCAGCGGCCGTCGCTAAGGCTAAAGCAAAAAAAGCAGCGGCAGAAAGTGAGAACAATCAATCATGAAATTAACCTTATCTAGTTCTCCCTATCAAAGAGTGAAGCGCGATACTGGCCAGGTCATGCGCTTGGTCATTTATGCCATGGTGCCTGGTATTATTGCTCAAACCGTATTTTTTGGATGGGGTACATTCATTCAAGCCTTTTTAGCGGTCGCCAGCGCCCTCGTTTTTGAAGGGGTTATCCTCTGGTTACGTAAACGCCCTATCGAGCGTACGTTAACCGACTACTCCGCCATACTAACCGGCCTGCTAATTGCTATTAGCATTCCGCCTACTCTGCCATGGTGGATGACGATTACAGGCGTATTTTTCGCCATTGCCGTCGCCAAACAAGTATACGGTGGCTTAGGGTTTAACATTTTCAATCCAGCGATGATTGGCTATGTAGTACTGTTAATTTCATTCCCGGCCGCCATGAGTTTATGGTTACCCCCGCAGCACCTAGCTAGCTTAACACCTAGCTTCTTAGACTCTGCGGCACTTATTTTTACCGACTTTTCGACCACAGGTTACGATGTTACCCAGTTACGGACTGTGGCAGACGGTGTAACAATGGCCACACCGCTCGACACCCTAAAAACTGACTTAACCTTGGGTATTACGTACTCAGAATCATTGCTCAGACCTATTTTTTCCACGGGGCTATTTCAATCTGCTGGTGCAGGTTGGGGATGGGTAAGTTTAAGTTATTTACTTGGCGGCCTGTGGCTTGTGAAGTTAAGAGTGATTAGCTGGCATATTCCAGGCAGCATGTTGGCGTCAGTGGCAGTTTTTGCATTATTGCTTTATATGATTGATGCCGATCATTATGCATCGCCGCTGTTTCATCTCATTAACGGTGCAGTGATGGTAGGCGCATTCTTTATTGCCACCGACCCGGTATCTGCGTCAACCACACCAAAAGGGCGCATAATTTATGGCGCAGCCATTGGCTTTTGGGTGGTTATCATTCGAGTTTTTGGCGGTTACCCAGACGCGATTGCTTTTGCAGTCATTATTATGAATATGGTTGTGCCGCTGATTGATTACTATACCCGCCCCCGTACATACGGGCATCAGGTTACTAAGAAAGCAAGGCGAGTAGAGTAAATGGTAAAAGAGACGCTAGTAAAAAATGGTTTGATGCTAAGTGCGTTTGCGATAATTGGTACTGCGCTCATCGCCCTCACCTATAACGGTACAGCCGAACGTATTGCACAACAACAAAAGCAAAAATTGCTTAGTATATTAAATGAAGTGGTGCCGCATGAGTTACATGACAATGAGCTTTATGCTGATTGCACGGCGGTGGTAAGCTCCAATTTAGGCACCCAAGAACCTCATACGGTTTATCGAGCACGGATAAACGGCGAACCTACAGCTCTAGCCATTGAAGCTACCGCACCAGATGGTTATAGCGGTGATATTGCGCTGGTCATTGGGGTAGATACGCAAATGAATGTGCTTGGTGTTCGCGTGTTGGAACACAAAGAAACCCCAGGGTTGGGTGATAAAATAGAATTGGCGATCAGCGATTGGATAACGTCATTCACCGGAAAACACTTTTCAGTAAGTGCCTTGCCTGTATGGCAAGTGAAAAAAGACGGCGGTGAGTTCGATCAATTCACTGGTGCCACAATAACGCCGCGAGCGGTGGTTAGCGCGGTTAAAAATGCACTGCTTTACGTGCAAGATAACCAACAAACTTTATTTTCAGCCCCTAATTTGTGCGGCATTGAAAATGACGTATTACCAACCAATGAGGTGTTAAGCGAATGACAGATTATCGCGACCTTACCCTCCAAGGTATTTGGAAAAACAACCCAGCCCTAGTACAACTTCTAGGCTTATGCCCTTTGCTGGCGGTAACCGCCACCTTTATAAATGGACTAGGGTTAGGCTTAGCTACCACGCTAGTATTGATTGGCAGTAACGTTACCGTTTCATTGGTACGTAATATTGTTCGAAACGAAATACGCATTCCTGTATTTGTTATGATTATTGCCGCTTTTGTTACCATAGTGCAGCTTTTAATGAACGCCTTTACCTACGAGTTATACCTTGCGCTGGGCATATTCATTCCATTGATTGTTACTAACTGCGCCATCATCGGCAGAGCGGAAGCTTTTGCCTCTAAAAACAGTGCGGGCGCATCAGCGTATGATGGCCTAGTGATGGGATTAGGGTTCACCTTCGTACTTGTTGTGCTTGGCGGTATGCGAGAAATTTTAGGTGCTGGAACCTTGTTCGCAGGTGCCGACAGGCTATTCGGCAGCATTGCCAGTAACTGGACACTCACCTTATTTGAAACCGATTCTCCTTTCTTGCTGGCAATTTTGCCTCCCGGCGCGTTCTTAGGCATGGGACTGTTAATTGCCTTTAAGAATATGATTGATGCTCGAATAGCGGCCCGCGAGACTACGGTAAAAGAAAAAGCCACTCGCGCACGTGTTACCGCCGACGCATAACAAATGCTAAGCGGCTAGTTGCAGAGAATATGACTAAGCCTGAATAGCTAAGCCTGAATGGAAAAGCCCGAGTGGAAAAAGAACGAGCTAAATAAAAATGAATAACACAAAAAGACGTGAAATCTTAACCCGACTTCGGGACGATAACCCCCACCCTACTACTGAGCTTAATTTCTCCACGCCCTTTGAGCTGTTGGTCGCGGTCACCTTGTCGGCGCAATCTACCGATGTTGGCGTAAACAAAGCTACTGACAAACTTTTTCCGATTGCCAATACCGCTCAGGCTATCTCTGCTCTTGGTGAAGATGGGTTAAAGGAGTACATAAAAACCATTGGTTTATTCAACTCAAAAGCCAAAAATGTACATCGCTTAAGTGAAATTCTGGTCGAAAAATATAATGGTGAAGTACCCGAAAGCCGAGAAGCCTTAGAAGCTCTGCCAGGCGTTGGCCGTAAAACGGCTAACGTAGTACTGAATACCGCGTTTGGCTGGCCTACCATCGCTGTAGACACCCACATCTATCGCGTAAGTAACCGCACTAAATTGGCTATGGGTAAAACCGTTGAGAAAGTTGAAGAAAAGCTGCTAAAAGTGGTTCCTAAAGAATTTAAAGTCGATGTGCACCACTGGCTCATTCTGCACGGTCGTTATACTTGTGTAGCCCGAAAGCCTCGTTGTGGCTCTTGTATCATTGAAGATTTGTGTGAGTTTAAGGATAAATCAGAATAAGTTTTTTTTAGTTTTTAGTATAAAAGAAAAACGAACATTAGCTCTCATAAAGTTAATGTAGAGTATTATAAACTTTTTGTTTCACACTTCTTGCTAGTTCCATCTTTTTCAATACAGGGATGTCAGTGTCTAATGTAAACTCAATACCTGAATGATAAGACCGAGTAACGCACATTAAGCAAAGTTTGCTCACTGCGAGATGCCATGAAAACACTTAATAGACAAAGTAATGCCTCTAGAAAACCTTATCTTAAATACACTGAGTGAACAGAGGTAAAACTTTAGATTAGCTAGGCTCATTGTTGTATTCCTTTCGGCGAGTTAGAGCCTGCGGACTAAATTGCACCCACCTAAATAAATACATTATTACTACTTTTGTTATTCCACTGGTAATCGCAAGAACCATTAACGGCCAACCCATTTTAAGGCCCATCGTTAAAGCGAAAGCAATAGTTGAAATATCCATCATAAAGATAAACTGGCTCATTTTTAAATCTATGGCTCCGGTACTACCAGACTGTACAATTAACTTTATTTGATGGTAGTAACCTTGAGCCATTAATAATGAAATTGTCAGTATGAGAGTTGTCGACACATATCGACCTTCATCTGCAATTGTGTCACCCCAAAAGAGTCCAATAATGCCAAAACATAAGAAGAGCAAAGCTACCAAGAGCACATAAAAAGATGATTTTGTTTTTCTATCCAGCCAAATTTCATACAAAATAGTTCCCACTAGTAGTGTCGCGATCAATCGAGGCCAAACAATATAGTGATTAAACGGCTCGATCGAGTAACCATAAATAAAGAATGAAAAATAAGCTAAGTAACTGACGGTGAATTGATTAATCGATAGTAATTCTGTTGCTCCGCCACTTGAAACATACTGCTTTCTTAGCCAAATCATATTCACTTGTGACAAAACGCCAAATAGGCTTATGAAAATAAATAGCGTATTAACAGTGCCAAAAAAATTATAAGCCCCCATAACTACCTCCCAAATTAAAGTGACACAATTAAAACACACACTGTCGACAATAAACAAGAATAAATTAATTAGAGAGGCAATTAAAAGAAATTACCAACGATATTGTCGACAATTGAACTTAACCATGAACTCATTAGATCATTCAAGGTTACGATAAATGAATGCACGAAATCTAAAACCTCTATGTTACTGGTTTCTTTGTCGGCATAGCGCCTGACTGAAGCTTGCTTGTTCACTTCTCCCTCATCTAGCATCCGTATACTTTGGCTGGCCTACCATCGCTGTAGACACCCACATCTATCGCGTAAGTAACCGCACTAAATTGGCTATGGGTAAAACCGTTGAGAAAGTTGAAGAAAAGCTGCTAAAAGTGGTTCCTAAAGAATTTAAAGTCGATGTGCACCACTGGCTCATTCTGCACGGTCGTTATACTTGTGTAGCCCGTAAGCCGCGCTGTGGCGCTTGTATTATTGAAGACTTATGCGAGTTTAAAGATAAAACTGAATATGCTGAGTAGCTTACACAAGGATCTTAACCTGTCAGACAACTCGCTGAGAGTGAGTAGAGAGCTAGCTGAGATATTGTAATAAGTTACCTGCCAAAAACGTCTATCGCAATGCTGCCCGCCTGGTAGAAAACCTCTCGTCCGAATAGCGTTACTAGCCAACGCTTATTAAAAAGCGTCAGATACACTTTACATAGCCTGAACAATATTTAATCGTATTCGATTCAAGTTGTTTAATGAAGGTTCCGGATATCGGTAGGGCTTTTCCGGAATGTAGGAAGTCAAAGTCGACTAACTAATATTATATTTTGTAACATTTAAACTGTTCAATATCTTGTGCTGAAAAATGTTCTGTTTTAGGTTTGTAAATATCAATTACTTACTACTTGGTTAACTCGTTGTCTTCTGTATTTATACGCATCAGCCTGGGAATTATTGCGATATTGGTAACCGGTGTATTGGTGATTACCGCTCTGTATTTCACCCCATTAGCGCCACCACTTGTTCAAAACGAAAAGCAAGATTTAATCATTATCGATAACGTCAATATCGTCGATGTGATTGGCGGAACGATACTGAAACATAAACAAGTCATCATCGAAACAGGGATCATTACAAACATTCGAGAAGCAGAGTCTCGTTTTCCAAAAGACAATGGCTATATCGTGGCTGGTAATAACCAGTATTTGATGCCGGGCTTGTGGGACATGCATTCCCATCTTGCTTTTAACGAAGCGCCACAAATAACAATGCCCCTTTACATAGCCAATGGCGTTCTGCACTTGCGCGATATGCAAGGCATTATGAATATTGTCGAAAAGAGAAGACGATGGGCTGAATCAATCAATAATCACGAATTACTCGGCCCCAGAATTGTCGGTTCCGCTGATCATATCGTAGGCGATAATTATGACCGTCGCGATGTCGAAAAAGTGGTATTAAAAACATCAGAAAGTACGAATGCCTTTATAAAAATATACAGTCAGATAAAAGAACCTCGTTTTCTCAAACTAGCGGGATTGGCAGAGCGACATGATGTCCAATTTGCAGGTCACTATCCGTTAAGTATTGATCCAATTTTGGCATCCAATGCTGGTCAACGAAGTTTTGAACACGCGCATTTATTCATTGATAACGCGTCCACAAAGGCCCCCCTCTTGCGTCAATATTACAGTGAAACATTCTCAAATAACGGCGTAGCAAAGACTCACCGACCGACGAAGATAGAAATTCTTGATACATTCGAACAGCAGAAATTTAACTTACTGGTTGCCGCAATGGTGCAAAACAACACGTATTTTGTGCCAACTCACATTACTAAACGATATGAGGCATTTAGCCACGACAATGAATTCCTATCAGATGGAAAACTCAAATATATTCCATTTATGGTTCAAAATCTTTGGGCAGATGATGCCCAAGGCATGAAAGCGTACTCTGCAGACACACTCAGTCAATATTACCGTAGAGGTCTTGAGTTAACGGGGCAAGCCCATCGACAAGGGGTTAAGATACTCGTAGGGACAGACACCTATGATCCTTACTCATTTCCGGGCTTTTCGCTTCATACTGAATTAGAACAATTGACAAAAGCCGGCTTATCAAATGCCGAAGCACTCGCATCAGCAACAATTTTGCCAGCAACCTATTTTCAAAGGCAGCTAAAAATGGGAAGTGTAGATATAGGCAAAATGGGTGATGTTATTTTGCTTGATAAAAATCCTTTGGCTGACATCCAAAATACCAAGAGTATCAAGATGGTCATTTATGATGGCGCGGTGTATGACGAACAAGACTTGATGCGGCAAAAAGATTATGTAGAGACTAATGTCAGTGGTGTTAATAACCTACTAATCACGGTCAAAATGATAGTCGCAATGCTTCAAGATAATACCCCGGAGGCTAGAAACGCCGGATACTAATCTCTGAGGTTATTTATGTTATAGATTTATTAGCATTTGCCCAGCTTAACACTGCTGTAGACACGCTTATTTTCGAGTACTAGAACCGCACTAAATCGACCATGGCTAAAAACATTGAAGTTAAACATAATGCTACCCGCCTGTTAGAAAACTCTTCGTCCGAATAGTGTTACTAGTCAACGCTTTAGATTCCGATTAAACTCCTATTTAAAAGTAAAAATCTGCACATGGTTGTAAGCAAATATATAAATCATTAGGAATTATTTATCATCTTTGTATTGATTACTGCTGTCATTGTAGGATTGATGATTATTTTATCGACTAAGCGGCGACGTATATTAATTAGTCGATTAATTTTTGATTTTGTTAATCAAGTAGAAGCAAAACTCGCTAGATTGCATTGTGAAAGCCGTTCTATTTATGGGCTAGACGTGTTCTATCATAGCAACACGAAACACTTTTCTAATGATAAGCCTGCGCTGGTGCTTTTACACGGATTCAGTGCTGATAAGTATGTGTGGAATCGCTTTGCCAAAAGGTTCTCTTCTCAATATCAATTAATTATTCCGGATCTTAAAGGCCATGGCCAAACGGCTTACAGCCCCACTGATGATTATTCTGTACCCAGCCAATGCCGGATGTTATTGGCGCTATTAGCGCAATTGAACATTACGCGTTTTAGCATAGTGGGTAATTCTATGGGCGGAATGATGGCAGCTAAACTATTCGATGAAATGCCTGACCGTATTGAAAAAGCAGTTTTAATCGATCCTGCTGGCGCTAAGTCACCGTTCGCGCAAAACATGATAAATAACAATATAAACCCTTTTGAACACAATAATGAACAGGATTTTTTTAATTTTTACGATGTAATCATGGCAAAACCGCCATTTGTGCCAAGGTTTATTTTACGTGCACTGGCATGGGAATTTATTAATAAGCGTGAGCAATACACGCACATGTTTACTCAATTTTTCAACTTACGCGATTTTTATTCTCGTGATTATCGATTCGATTACTCTCAGTCGATGCTGATATGGGGTCTTAACGATAAGTTGTTGCCGGTAGACGATTTCACCCACTGGAAAATGATGCTCAATTCAAACACCCTTATTTATGAAGATCTTGGTCACATGCCCATGGTTGAAGATGTGAAGCGTGTGTCTAAAGATATTTTGGAATTTTTGAATAAGCAATAAAAGGGTTTGTTAGAAGTGGGTTATCTGGAACACCTGTTTTGGTAAGTTAAAAAAGTAAAAAGCCCTATTACTCAAACAGCAAATAGGGCTAAGTTTTTTCTATATTTTAATAAAACAAACTTCTAATCTTCTTTCTCTTCACTCTTTTTGTCGTCTTTGTACTTATCAAACCACGCTAAAATGTAGCCAACTTTACGTGCAAGGTTCGAAGGTTTGGCAGCGATACCATGATAAGCCCCTTGAATACGTACCAGTGCGCTATCGACGCCCTGTAGACGTAATGCGCCATAATACTGTTCGCTTTCAGACATCGGCGTACGTACGTCTAGTTCACCGGTAAGTACCATGGTTGGCGTTGTTACATTCCCAACTAATGATAACGGCGAACGGCTCCAATATTGCTCGTAATCATTCCAAGGTAAGTCTGTAAACCAATACTTGCTCATATAAGCATAGATATCAGAGGTACCAATCATGCTTGTCCAGTTTATAACTGGTTTTGCTACTACGGAGGCTTTAAAACGATCCGTTTTACCGATGATCCAAGAGGTCAGCGTACCGCCGCCAGAACCTCCCGTAACAAACAAGTTCGTCTCATTCACATAACCTTTGGCAATAGCAGCATCAACCATATCCATAAGGTCGTCATAATCTTGTGATGGATAATTTTTATCGATTAAATTAGCAAACTCTTCACCTTGAGATGTAGAGCCTCGCGGGTTGCCATATAAAACCACATAGCCAGCAGCTGCCATTAACTGTATTTCTGTTGAAAAGCTTGGGCCATACGCGGTGTGCGGGCCGCCGTGTATTTCTAAAATTAATGGGTATTTTTTTGCAGGATCAAAATTGGGAGGGGTGACTACCCAAGCCTGTAAATCTCTATTATCTACACTGCTTTTTAGCGCCATCAATTCTGGCTTATTCACTGTTTTATGGTCGAACACATCCCCATTTAAGTCAGTCAGTTGTTTAACTTTTCCCTTACTGGTCACTATCGCAAGTTCAGCGGGGCGATTTCCTAGCGACGCGGTATAAACAACACTGCCTTTAGACGTTACATCATAATCGCCCGATGTGTACGGCCTACCTAAGCTAGTGCCACCTACGCTACCCGTTTTTGTGGATATTTCACCTGACAAACTAACATAGCCCACATTTTTCTTACCCATATCGTCATAACTAAAATATAACCCCTTACCGTTATCTGCCCATTTAATGGCACCGACAGAGCGGTCTAACTTGCTTGTTAGGTTTGTAATGTTCGTGCCATCTGGATTCATTACGTATAACTGGCTTAGCTGATTTGACTTGCCATTATCTTCATTACCAACAAAGGCGATTCTCTTACCGTTAGGACTCAAATGAGGGCTGCGCTCAGGGCCACTCATATCGGTTAAATTTGTCACTTTTGACGTGTTTATATCAATGCTAAACAAATCGCTATTAAGCATATCGAATTCCGCTTCATCTCTTGTGTTTGCTGAGATGATTATCTGTTGGCCGCTTTTAGACCATGCAATGGTACCTGCGTGATCGTGTTCACCTGAAGTAATTTGCCTTGGTGTACCGCCAATGGTTGGCACAACATATATTTGCATGTTGCCGGGACGTTTCATTCCCATGCCATCTCGTTGGAAATTGGTTTGGTCAATATACTGAGGGTTTTCGGCCCACTTGGCCCCTTTAGGTTTAAAATCTAAATTAAATAACGGTTTGGCTTTAGTGGGTGTGAACATAGCAAAAGCTAGATATTTACCGTCGGGTGAAAAGCTCATGCTGCTAGGGCGCATTGCAACGTCGGTTACACGGGTTGTGCTGCTTGATGCTAAATCTTTCAAATAAACTTGAACCTTACCTTCTTTGCTTGAAAGATAAGCCATTTTAGCGCCGTCAGGTGAAAACACAGGGCTAAAGTGATTTTTACTGTCAGAAAGAATAGGTAAATGAGCACTACCATCTAAGGCTATTGACCATAGATTGCGCCGCATTGAATCAGTCATAATATCCATGCTGCGACGCTCGTAAACAACATGTTTACCATCAGGCGTCACTACAGGGTTAGCAGCGTACTCAAGATTAAATACGTCATTTAAAGACAAAGTACTACTTGCCGCTTCGTCTGCAAACGCTGAATGAGTGGTAAATAGTGTACTTATTACCAGTGTTAAAGCCGACTTGGTTAAATATTTCTTATTCATGGCGCGTGTGCTCTTATTGTTTTAATTCGATAAATAAAATTAGCATTGTATGCATTAACATAGCGTAAATAATTGTATATACACCTTATATTTTATTCGAAAAGTAGTATTTATAAGGTGAATTTCATATTCTGTAGGCACAAGACGCTGTAAGGGCTTTCTTCTTCTGTCTGGCGTTTAACATTCACAATTAAGCCTCAATGTCGGTATTATTGGCTAATTGAACTCGCAGCAAAAAAGAAAGCGATCTACCTTTATCATTCGTTTGACAGAGTGACAATTGGTGTAAACACCGTCATATACCTAACTACATCCTTGATGGAGAACACATGCATCAACTTAAACATCTCACTTTTAGCGCTGTGGTGGTTTTTTTCAGTTTTCCGATACTGGCGGCTTCTAACGTTATAACAAACGAACAAAAACAAACGGCTAACGACCTGATAGAAACGGCACTTGAAAGTAACTTAGGCATGGAAATCGTAACCTCGCTGACGACAGAGATAGGCCCTCGATTGGGCGGCTCTGAAACGGAAGAGCGTGCCAGAGACTGGGGCGTAAAACTGGGAGAACGTTTAGGCTTCGATGAAGTTCGTATTGAGCCGTTTACAATGCCTTTTTGGGATAGAGGCCACTTACATATTTCGTTAACCTCACCTTACCAACAAGATTTATACGGCACAGCGTTAGGCGGCGGAGCACCGACAAAAGAAAATATAAATGCCGATGTTGTGTATTTTAGAGACATTCACGCGTTATCAGGTGTTAAGGATGGAAGTCTGAGTGGAAAGGTTGCTTTTGTCGATGGCGACAAAATGGTTAAAAGCCAAACGGGCGCGGGCTATGGCCAAGCTAATCAACGTCGTAGAATTGGTTGGCAACATGCGCAACGTGCAGGCGCTAGCGCATTGGTTGTTCGCTCTGTTGGTTCAGACTCACATCGGTTTCCACACACTGGAATGATGAGTAGCGATGGTGATAACTGGGCGAACATTCCTGTTATCGCTATTTCAAATCCTGATGCTGACCATCTTCGCCGCTTACATAATTTAAGCAAGCCTATGAGTATTTCATTGCACTCAGAATCAAAGTGGAAAGGCGAAGTAAAAAGCGGGAACGTTATTCTTGATTTAGTTGGAAGTGAAAAACCTGAAGAAATCGTACTTATTGGAGGCCATTTAGACAGTTGGGATTTAGGTACTGGCGCAGTTGACGATGGTGCAGGTATTGCCATCACAACCGCAGCTGCCGCCTTAATTGCTAACTTACCAACTCGCCCCAAGCGCACAATTCGTGTGGTGATGTTTGGTGCAGAAGAAGTAGGTCTACTTGGGGCATTCGCCTATGCTAAACAGCATGATGCAAACTTAAAAAACCATGTTTTGGCAACCGAGTCTGACTTTGGTGCGCAAACCATTTGGCAATTAGTATCAAACGTTAATCCAGAAGCTACGTTGTTGATGGATGAAGTAGGAAAAATCCTGTCGCCTCTTGGCATAGTTAGAGGAGGAGCCGATGTACCTGGCGGTGGCCCTGATATTATTCCCTTGGCTAAAAAAGGTGTACCCACCATTCGATTAAACCAAAATGGACGGGATTACTTCGACTTGCATCATACGCCAGATGATACCCTTGATAAGATTGATCCAAATGAACTAGCACAGAATATTGCGGCTTATGCAGCAAGTATATATTTGATTGCCGATTCAGATGTGGTGTTAAAGCCTTAAGAAACTATTAGCGGGTGGCTAAAGCAAGCTGCCCGCTAAGCTTTTCCTCTTTTCCGTTTTCCCTTTTTGCGAAAAAAGAATACGAAAATGCGCGTTATTATTACTATTTCCTACGTGTAGCTCGCGGGGCATTTTCACTTTGTATTTCACGTTCAGTGTCGTTGTTTCTCGCCTGCTCTCTTAATTTAGCTCTCTTAATTTAGCTCTCATTGACGAAAGCACGTAATGCTTCAAGGTCTACCGGTTTGATAAAGTGAGCATTGAATCCCGCGGCTTCTGCCCGTCTTTTATCAGCTTCTAAACCGTAACCTGTAAGGGCTGCAAGGGGCAACGTCTGCGATTGCTTACGTATATGTTTGGCCAGTTCATACCCGTCCATGCCTGGTAAACCTATATCTAATAACATAACATCTGGCTCAAACACCTTTAACTTCGCTAATGCACTAGCCCCATCATGTACAATTGCAACCTGGTGCCCTGCAACTTCCAGTAACAGGGATAGGGTTTCAGCAATATCTTGATCGTCTTCTACAACTAGTACCCGCTTGGGGCGAACCTCGTTTTCTAGCTGTTGTTGTGGCAATGGTTTTACAGCAGTTTGACTAGCTGCTAGCGGTAAAGTAACAATAAACTCTGACCCTTTATTCAACCCCTCACTATGCGCCTCAACAGTTCCGCCATGGAGCTCCACAAGACGATGAACTATAGTAAGCCCAATTCCTAGTCCACCTTTAGCGCGATCTAATCCACGTTCCGCCTGCCTAAAGAGGTCGAAAACATGCTCCAATACCTCTGGAGTCATACCTATTCCCGTATCCGTTACGCGCAACTCTACACTCTCCTTGTTCCGCTCTAGCGAGAGCGCAATCGTTCCACCGGGATCGGTATACTTTGTGGCATTGGTAAGCAAATTCACCAATATTTGCTCTAATCTCACCGGGTCACCCAAGACCATCAAAGGTTCGTTTGATAATGAGAGGCTTAGTGTATGTTCATTTTCAACTATCTGCGTTTTCACGCTCTCTTGCGCGTAAGAGGTAATCTGAACAATATCTACCAGCTCCTCATTTATATCCACAAGACCGCGGGTAATTCGAGAAACATCCAGTAAATCGTTTACTAGCCCTTTGAGGATCTTAGACTGACGATTAAGGATATCGAGATAGCGTCGATTGGGTTCTTCGCCACCTTGTTCCATAAGAGTAACTGTATTACTAATTGCACCTAAGGGGTTGCGTAGTTCATGTGCCAGCATCGCCAAGAATTCGTCTTTACTACGATCTTCCTGCTTAAGTCGTTCATTAACGATACGTAGTGCCTCAGCTGCCTCTTTGCGCACATGGGCGAGATCTAAACACGCGCTAATTCTAGCCGTTAGTTCACGTGCTGCAAAAGGCTTCACCAAATAATCATCGGCACCCGCTTTAAGCCCCTCTACGCGCGCTTCCTCACCAGCTCGCGCAGAAAGAAGTATTACAGGTATACCTTTTGTCAGCCGATTATTGCGTAGTTTACCTAGTAGTTCGAAGCCATCTATCCCCGGCATCATTACGTCTGTTAGTACTAAGTCGGGGAGGTCTTCTATAATTCGCTCATACGCAGCATGGCCATTACTGACGGTCTCTACATTCCAATAGTCGCCTATCAACCTGTGCAAATATTCGCGCATGTCAGCATTGTCGTCTACCACCAATACTCTTGCCTTTGGAAAACGAGATAACCTATTGCTAATATCTAGCGTCGAAGCCGATTCAGCTAGGGCATCACTTTCTTTGTGAGCTTTCCGGTTAGGTTCATTTTCATCTAAATCTGGTAGCCAACGAAGTGCTTCGTCAATATAAGGCTGAGTACCTATTGCTGTGGATGAAAGTTTCTGCTGCGAGCCAATATCTTCAGATTGCAGATGGGCACCGCCGAAGGGAATACGTATAAAGAACGTTGTTCCCTCACCCACGCAACTCTGCACTTTTATCGAGCCTCCGTGCAAACTCACCAACTCGTGCACAAGAGAAAGGCCAATCCCCGTACCTTCAAATGTGCGCCCGCGTGCATTCTTTACCCGATTAAATCGCTCGAAAATATGAGGCAGCTTGTCGTCCTCAATACCAATTCCTGTATCTTGCACTTGTAGCTCAACCTCACTCTCAAGGGGAAGTAATGAAACGCGAATTTCGCCCTCAAATGTAAACTTCAAGGCGTTTGAAAGCAGGTTCAAAACCACTTTCTCCCACTTATCGCAGTCGACATAGACCTTTTCGTTAAGCTCAGGGGTATCTAACACTAATGTAAGTCCCGCTTTTTCAATCGCTGAGCGGAAGTTACTGGCTAGGTCTTGGGTTAACCGCGAGAGATCAGTAGGCGCATAATTCATATCAGTGCGTCCCGCTTCAATACGCGAGAAATCAAGCAGTGTATTAACCAACTTGAGCATACGTAAGGCGTTTCTGTGCACCATTATTAATTCATCTGGCGCAAGGGCTTGCTTAGGAGAGCGAAGTGCATCCTCAGTGGGCCCTAGCATCAGTGTTAGCGGTGTACGTAACTCATGACTTACATTGAGGAAAAAGGCAGTCTTAACACGATCTAGCTCTGCTAACGCTTCTAATCGCTTGCGTTCTTCCTCATGAGCGCGTGCACTCGCTATCCCTCTTGAGATTTGGCCTGCAGCGAGGCGGATAAGCTCATTATAACTATCATTAAGCGCACGTAGTGGGCTTACTCCTATCACTAAATAGCCATAGGGTTGACCGCCAGAGCCAGTCAGCGCCACAGCAACCGCCTTTTCGGGTGATGTATCCCAACAACCAGTGGGCATTTCACCTACCAGTGTCGACACATCTTCTACCACCAGAAAGCTGTCGCCAGAGACCTTGAATAACGGCCAAACTTGATTGCTCTTTTCGTTTAGTGGAATACTGGATGGCTGGCCAGCCCCCATATAGTTATCCAGCCCTGCAGATGCCACAAGATTTGCTTTGCTACCATTGTCATCAACCAGATAAAGTAGCGAAAATGGGAAATCAGCATTATTGGTGGCCAGTACCTCAGCGGCCATCTTACAGGCGTCCTCAGCAGAGCTAGGAGTGGGCTGCGCGCCGAGATCTCGAAGCAAAAGTAACTGGCGTTCACTTTGAACCTGTACCGTAGTTTCCTGACACGTCACCAGCACCCCGCCGATGCCTCCGTCATCATCTCTCACCGGACTGTAAGAAAAGGTGAAGTAGGTTTCTTCTATGAAACCTTTACGATTCATAGGCAGAAGTAAGTGCTCATTCCACGTCGCGCCTTTGCCGCTGAGCACGTGTTCTGATTGTGGTCCAATTATATGCCAGATTTCCTGCCATACTTCGGCTCCTGGCGCCCCCATAGCCTTCGGGTGCTTACCTCCCAACACAGCCACATAAGCATGATTGTAAATATGTAGAAGCTCAGAGCCCCACCAAAGGGTCATCGGAAAACGATTCTCAAGCACCATGGCGGCTATAGAGCGAAGACTTGCCGGCCAATTTTCGTAGGGGCCGAGCCTGGTACTAGACCAATCGAATGCTTTCATGCGGGTCGCTAGGTCTACCCCATCGGTCAGCAGTTTGTTGACGTGTTGCTTATCCACTAATACTCACTCCATACAATACTGCCCGACTTCTTATACGTTCGTGTTTTTCACGTTCGCTCTCTGACTAGTTTATAGAACATCTACCAGAGAGTAGAAAGGCCTGTAGTTTAATTCCATTTCTCAAAAATATATCAATACGTCAATGTATAGGCAAAAGATTAGATAAAGGTAATGGAGAGGGTTAAATCGGTGTTATCCTCAGGATGTAGAGAGTCGAGTTGCGAAAGTATAGGGCGTAAATAGATAACGCTTCACGCGCTAATTCATTTTTTTATGAGTAGATTTGTATCGATACATACGCTTATCTGCGAGGGAAATACATGCTTTAGCTGAATCACACTCAAGGCTTGTTGCAATGCCAAAGCTAACTCCCGCGCTATACCATGTTTTACTCAACTCCTCAGATATTGTCAGCATTAAAGAGCGCGCTTTATTTGTTAATTCTTGCGTATCGGCCGCAGACTTAGCTTTCAGTATACTGACAAATTCGTCCCCGCCAGAACGGAATATACCACCTCGAGGATAGAACGATTGCTGCATTAGGCTTGCCGTTTCAACAATGAGTTTGTCCCCTTCTTGATGCCCTTTCTTATCGTTTACTGTTTTTAAGCCATCGAGATCTACATAAACCACAACATAAAAACCGCTTAACTGGGTAACATATTCTGTAAGCGCAAATCGATTACCGAGTTTAGTCATCGCATCAGTACGAGATAAATAGTAGTTTCGGTTAAATTCGACTTGTTGAAGCTTAAACCATTCAGCTAAACATAATAATATGCAGATGCAATCTAACGACAACGCAATCACTACAACCGACTCTGAATAAGGAAGATCGCCGAAATACTGGCTGTGCGCGCCTACGTAATAGCCAAGTGAACTACTGTAAAGTAAGTTGCCCGTCAGAAAATACTTGGCGCGGAAGTCTTTTAACTTGAGCATACCGATGCCGACGGCTAACGTAACCACCACCCAAAACATCGCTATTATATGCGAGATTAAAAACGCCGTTGTGAACGGTAAGAACCACATTGCTATACCTAAGGCCACACTCGTTACGCTTAACCAACGCATAAAGCGGAATAGTTTTTTATGATTCGATTTGCAGTCGAAAAGATCTGAAACGAACTGTGCCGCACACGCTATAGCAAAAGGAAATAGTTTCATTCCCCAATAGCTACTGTTTATTGACATATCGAACAGGTCATCAATAAGCCCCGAGGCCGCTGCCCAACCAACACCATGTAGGCCCAAATAGCCAGCACAGGTAAGTGCTACCCGTTTCCGTGTACTCAAAAATGCGAGTAGCGCTAAAAGTGCGAGCAAAATCATTGTAGTTATAGCGGCAATCGATAACCCATTGTTATAAATCTGAAATGTGTAAAATGAAGCCGCGTCGAAAATAGAAATAGAAACAGGCGTGGGAAATTGTTTCGCTTCAATAAGCACCCATAACTCAATGGGGTTATTACGCTCAGCTTGAACAGCAAAACCCTGAAAGTGCAAAATCTGGGGCGTTTCGCCGTCTGCCAACTGCGAAAACACCGTAACGTTGGCTTGTTGGCTCTTTGATGAATAAGACGCTATACCAGTATCAATAAAGTTGGCGTTAATCATCACGAAGTATTGGCCAGTCTTGGAAGGACTTAAAGTTACTTTGGTTAAGTAGGAGCCAGACTTTCCACCTAATGCAGACCTGATAGGCAAAGTTGGATAGCCCGCCTGTACCATTTGAAATTTTTCAGCACTGTCAATATCCCTATAATGCATATCGACAGGTAAGCTTCGCCACAGGCTGGAGTCTGGAAGGGTAACTTTACCATTGCTCAATGACACAGATTCATTTCCTAGCGCAGGGAAAACTATGGCTAGGATAAGGAGAGACAGCCCCCTTGAAATTCGAAGGTTAGAAAGCAAATACTCGCCCCTGTTACCAATGTGGGTAGTAGACGAATTTGACTTCATTGACTACCCCTCGCTAGGTGGAATACAACTAATCAAAATATATACACAACGTAGCAAGATAACAATGGAGATTTTGGCTCTTAGTTTTACCTCAGGTAAGTTCAACTCACCACTTTACGCGCATCTTACTTTTTGAAGGTTACCCGTCTTTTCGTGTGCGCTTAAACTTTGGAGTCTAGCAAAATACACTAAGCGTAAATACTCTCAACCGTGGTATTAAGTAACCAACGTAAAAATACTTTCGTATCTTTGTTGTTATGAAATTGAACTGACTTTTGACACTCTTTATCGGTAAAAACAACGTTGAAGTTATTTACTGAAATTGTCGAAATAGGGGGAAGTGTACGGAGCGAAGCGCCGTTAATAGTATGAGACATATAATTTTTCTTTGTATAATAATGTTGCTAGTTTTTTATTCGTTTTAAAATTCCTTTCAAAATTCTGTTTTTATCAAACCAAAAATAAATAAAAATGTTAGTACTGCACAATTAAAAAAGGCTAAGTAGAAACTTAGCCTTTTGTCGTTGTATTTTAAAGTTCTACTTAAAGAACAACAACGTTTGCAGCTTGAAGGCCTTTTTGACCTTGTTCTACGCTGAAGCTTACCGCTTGGCCTTCAGAAAGCGTTTTGAAGCCGTCAGAAGCGATTGAACGGAAATGTACGAATACGTCTTTACCGCCACCGTCTTGAGTAAGAAAACCAAAACCTTTATCTTCGTTGAACCATTTAACTGTGCCGTTTACTGTATCAGACATGTTTGTAACCTTATATATTTGAAGTAATTGGTGAAATTCACCGGATAGCAATAGATTTAACTTACTAGTAACGCAAATGTATATCTATTAAAACTTCGATAAAACTGAAGAATAAAAGGGTACAACGCAGTAGTAGAAAAAGCTTTTAATTATCTAAAGCGGGCGTAATGTACATCTTTCAGTCAGGTAAGTCTACCGATATCGCTATTTATTTCTCTTATCGCGCAACATCTTGCTGTACAAGTTCCATTACAATCGCACACATATCATAACCCTCGTGCCCTCCCCTGCATTCACCATCAATTGACGTCGCAATCCTGCTGTCAACTTACATACGTATGTTGATAGGAATCCCCCTCTATATTAGCTAGGCTCATGTTCTTGTTACGCTAACGCGCTTAAAGATCACAACACGAGTAGAGGCTGTATGTCACAACATTATGTATTAAAAGAGAAAGTGGCTATTGTTACTGGCGGCGGTAAAGGCCTGGGTAAGTCGCTTACTCTGAGACTACTTCAAGAAGGTATGAAGGTCGCTATTTGCGGAAGAACCCCTGCCACTATAACCAACACAGTAGCAGAGCTTAAAGCCAAATTCGGTGAGCGGATTTATGGCCAGGTTTGCGATATTAGTGATGCATCTGCGGTAAGCCACTTTATAGGGCAAGTACGTTCACAGTTCGGCGATATTCAAGTATTGGTGAATAACAGTGGGTTTGGCAAAGGAACCTTAATTTGTGACACCAGCGAAAGCGACTGGGATGACGTTATGGATACCAATGTTAAAGGTACATTTTTGATGTGCAAAAACGTGGTGCCCAATATGATTAAGCAAAAGGAAGGGTACGTGGTAAATATTGCCTCTCAAGCTGCGTTAAACGGCTATCCGAATGCAGGCGTATATTGCGCGTCAAAGTTTGCCATGGTCGGTCTAGGCAAAGCCCTTCAAGAAGAAGTGCACGAGTACGGAATTCACGTTCACTCACTTAACCCTGCGCTTATTCAATCACAAAAAGCCCCTACGGATGAAATTAACACTGGGCTTATTCAAAATGATGACCTTAGTGATATGCTCGTTTATTTACTTCAGCAACCCCGTCGTCTTAAAATAGACAATATTGGAATGTGGGGCTTTTAGTTATCTTTTTTACTAGCTGTTTAACGATAGGCGCTTGCAGCCATTGCATCGGCGCCTTAGTGTCTCATTCCTTTCATATACCCATAGTAAACTGATTTATATGATGTCCTTAGAAGGACCGGGAGAGTGAAATGAGAATGCTACATACCATGCTTCGCGTTGAGGATCTTGATGCGTCTTTGCACTTCTACACCAACTTGATGGGTATGAAGCTGCTGAGAAAGTCTGAAAACCAAGCTTATGAATACACACTCGCTTTCGTGGGTTATGGCGAAGAAACTAACACTACGGTGCTTGAACTCACTTATAACTGGGGCGACGACACTTACGATAAAGGCACGGCTTACGGTCACATTGCTATTGAAGTAGACGACATTTATCAGTTCTGTGAAAACCTTGAGCAAAATGGCTGTGATGTCTATCGAAAGGCTGGTCCAGTAAAGGGCGGTTCTACTGTCATTGCTTTTGTTCGCGATCCAGATGGCTACGCCATTGAACTTATTCAAACAAAACCATAAGTCACTATTACAAAATACAGCGGCCCTATTAATAAGGATATTGCCATACTATGCTAAAAATTCCTCACGCGTCACTGACTTGCTCGTTAGTTTTCTCGCTTTTTATCTCTATTTTTGCAAGCCCAGTGCTATTGGCGAAAGACTTTGATGTTATAGCCCATAGGGGTGCCTCAGGTTATCTGCCTGAGCATACATTAGAAGCCGCCACACTTGCTTTTGCCATGAACCCTGACTTTATTGAGCAAGATGCGGTTATTACCAAAGATGGGATTGCCGTGGTGTTGCATGACATACATTTAGAAACAGTAACCAACGTTGAGCAGGTATTTCCTGAGCGAGCGCGTAAAGATGGTCGCTTTTACGCTTTAGACTTCACGCTAGATGAGCTTCGCACCCTGCAAGTACATGAACGAGCCAACAACAAAGGCGAGCAAGTTTTCACAACACGTTATACGGGGAATACGGCGAACTTTACCGTAGCAACCTTGGATGAACATTACGAGCTTATCACTCAACTCAATCGAGAGTTCGAAACCGATGTAGGGGTTTATACGGAAGTAAAGTCACCAGCGTGGCATACCGAACAAGGCGTAGATGCAAGCCAAATTGTAATTGCCTCCCTAACTCGCTTTAATCTTGCCAGTAAAAACGCCAACAGTTACTTGCAGTGTTTCGACTTCAATGAAATAAAGCGCATTAGAAACGAACTAAACTATGCGGGCAAAGTGGTCATGCTAATCGGTGAGAACAGCTGGGCGGAATCAACCACAGACTACGGTTGGATAAAAAGTGAAGCCGGCATGAAAGCAGTAGCTAAATATGCCGATGGTTTAGGCCCTTGGTTAGGGCAACTACTAGATCCGCAAGCGATGAAAGCGGGTAAACTGGTGCCGGCACCTTGGCTTGAACATGCCCATTCAGAAGGTTTCGTTATTCATCCATACACTTTTCGTGAAGATGCTCTGCCGCCAGGCATGACAGCAGAACAGCTTCTCTCTACCCTGAAACACGTGGTGAACGTAGACGGCGTATTTACCGACCATGTGCCACCAGTCAAAGCGTGGCTTGAGGCACAAGGCGAGTAGCAATAATAAATTAAGCTATTATACAACACACAAAAAAAGCGGCTAATAGCCGCTTTTTATATTCGAATCACAAAATAAATTTTCAATTCAGTCACTGAGTCAATCACTAGGATTTAGATAACCGTACCACTACCCTTCTATTTTGTGCTCTTGATTCGCGGGTATTGTTATTCGCGATATGACGCTTCTCGCCGTGCCCCGTAAGTTGAATTCTGTCATCGGGCACACCAATAGTAGTTAAGTAGCTTTTTACTTCATTGGCTCGGCGTATAGATAGTTGTTCGTTGTTCCATCGCCCGCCATAACTGTCGGTATAGCCATCAAGCAAAACTAACTCTAAGTCACTATCCTCTTTTAGGTATTCCCCAATCATTGTTAGGCGCTTTTGCGAATACTTAGTCAGTTCGGTACTGTTTTTCTGATACGACAACACCGTGTAGGCAATATCGTCGAAATTATAAGGCAATAAATTAGACACACACTCAACGAAGTCTCGATACACCAACGAGAAATTACTGGCGTTTAATGCAACGCTCACTTTATCGTATTCGTTGTACCAGTCTTGATAATAAATGGTGGGCCAGAAGCCTTTCTCAAGTTCACTTAACATAGTCCATGCGGCGTCTTGTGGAAGGTCACCATTATATTGCGTTCGCAATGTCATATCGGCGATAGTTTTAGGCGCAACACCCGGCATCCACTTTGGCGGTACAGAATAGACAGCAGCCACATCGAAGCGATTAGGCAATAAGTGCATATCTAGCTCGAATTCCATATTAAGCCGTTTTGAAGCCACGCTAGTAAACATGGCATCGCCGTACCCTGGTAAAGGATGGTTCAAGGTACATTGCAAACGCGATGCATCAACCACTTCCCAGTTCGACGTTTCTACCGTAGCCGAATACTGACGCATAGCACCGCTTGCGACCGTAGTAAAAAACAACGGAATAAGTAAACCGAATTTACGCTTCACAACTATACCCACTCAACTGATAAACCATACCTAACGAAAAGGCGCTTACAGAATATATCGTCCTTAGTGTAGAAAAGTTTAGCCTTCTATTCCATCAATTATACATTGAATTGCAGCTTCCATAGCCCGTCATTTAGTCCATCAACGAAATTCAGGCTGGATACCGTGTGTTATCCTTGCCATAATCGCTCCACTTTCCGTAGCATTTTTATATTGATACAGCCGTGTTACGTAACCAAAAAACCTGCTAAGAGAAACTATGTCTGAGTTGCACCATTCCCTTCCTCATCGTTTTAGAGGCTACTTTCCTGTTGTTATTGACGTCGAAACCGCTGGTTTTAATTCTGGAACCGACGCCTTACTTGAAATCGCTGCCGTCACGGTAAAAATGGAAGAAGATGGGCTAATTTATCCTGACCAAACTTTTCATTACCATGTCGACCCTTTTGAAGGGGCCAACTTAGAGCCCGCAGCGCTAGAGTTTAACGGTATTGACCCTCACTGTGCTCTGCGCGGAGCCATTGAAGAAAGTGAAGCGATGAAGTCACTGTGCAAAGGCATTCGTAAAGCGCAAAAAGATGCGGATTGCCAGCGCTCGGTGATTGTGGCGCATAACGCCACCTTCGATCAAAGTTTCGTGAACGCAGCCATAGCCCGCTGCAACATTAAGCGCACGCCTTTCCACCCATTTGTATCATTTGATACCACCAGCCTTGCAGGTTTAACATTAGGCCAAACCGTATTGGTTAAAGCCTGCCGAGCGGCAGGTATCGAGTTTGATCAAAAAGAAGCCCACAGCGCATTATATGATGCGCAAAAAACCACAGAGCTATTTTGCTTTATGGTAAATCGCTATAAAGCACTGGGCGGCTGGCCCTTGGCAGATCAACCCGCCAATCCTGATCAGCCTTGCTGATAAGCAATATCTAAAATGGAGGCTTAGCGGCAAACCCATTTCATCAAAATCGATTTGATAGAAATAAAAAACAGCGCCGAATGGCGCTGTTTTAGTATTAGGTAGACGCATTTGCGAAACGCTTAGCATGTTTTTTTACATACTTAATATAGTTGCGTTCGGCACAGCGTTAATTATTATAACTTGTCAGCTTCTGCTGCAAGGTACTTAGCCACGCCTTCCGGTGATGCATCCATACCAGCTTTACCTTGTGTCCAACCCGCAGGGCAAACTTCGCCATGATCTTGATGGAATGCTAGCGCATCAACCATACGAAGCATTTCGTCTACGTTGCGGCCTAGCGGAAGGTCGTTAATCACTTGGTGACGTACAAGGCCTTCTTCATCAATCAGGAAAGAGCCACGAAATGCCACGCCATCTTCAGGGTGCTCTACATCATACGCCTGGCAGATTTCATGTTTTACGTCGGCCACCAAGGTGTATTGTACTGGGCCAATACCCCCTTCGTTTACTGGCGTATTTCGCCATGCATTGTGAGAAAACTGTGAATCGATAGAAACACCAATCACTTCTACGCCACGCTTTTTGAATTCTTCAAAACGCTTATCAAAAGCAATCAGTTCAGAAGGGCAAACAAAGGTAAAATCTAGCGGATAGAAAAATAGTACCGTTTTTTTACCTTTAATGGTTTCAGATAGTGAAAATGAGTCAACTATTTCACCTGAATCTAATACTGCAGCCGCGGTAAAATCCGGCGCTGGACGACCAACTAATACACTCATGAGTATCTCCAATTTATTTAAAAATTTAATAATAAGTAAAACGTCTTATTACTAGGCGTTTTCTATCTGTCTTTATTGGTACTTAATTTTAGATAACAAGCTATAACGCATTGTACTTTCGCTAATTTCTCATGAATATTTCACTCATCGTACCAAAGCACACCTTTTTTAATGATTTATTGAGTGTGAATACGACTAAATCTCACTTGCATTAGAATGAAATAGCAATTATTATCATTTACAGACTTATTTGGAGTGTTTTATGTTTGTATGTATGTGTTACGGCGTTACCGATAAAAGTATACGCGCCGCAGTACAAGGTAATGGCGTAGGCAACATGCGTGAATTGCGTGAACATATGGAACTTGGTTCCCAGTGTGGGAAGTGCATCCAAATGGCACAACAGATTATCGATCAAACTATTATCGATGACTCTATGTTTAAAAACGTAGGCTAACCCCCCTTTGCCCCAAACGTTTTCCTAACGTCTACCAAAAATTTATCTGACGTTCTATTTCAACCCACTAATAAGTCGTTAATCTACGCGGTATTCCAGCCCTAAATAATAGAACGCACCATTAATTCCACCTGGTGATGTTGGCGGGTATAAAGATCCGACTTCCCCACTGAATGGATTACTATCAGGCTTTGAATCAAACAGATTTTGCGCGCCTAACGTAACTCGCCACGACGGTGAAAAATACCATGCTACTTGCACATCTGCCGTTAGCGTATCGCTTCCAAAAATATCCATTCCCGCAGAAGCATCTAGATGGTCTTCGTAATATTTTCCGTAATAATTCGCCCGCCACGTAAAATTGAAATCTCCAATGTACTGTTCCAGCGTTAAACTGCCTCTGTGAGCAGGCAAGTTATCTTCTAGCATTCTGATGCGCTGTGGTGTCAGGTTTGGCATCAAGGTTAATTCACCTTCAACCATGGTGGGGTACAAGGTCACTCGCTCTACTTGCGTGTCTGTCCAATTGTAAGCTAACAATAAAGTCTGCTTCCAATCTTGCACCATGAAGTCATAGTGAATCACTAAATCAACGCCCTGAGTTTGCGTATCGAAATCGTTGGTAAAGAATTTAGCGGCATTGTATTTCGCCGCATCATCTCGCCCCTTTGCGCTGAGTATTTGTATGTCTTCATCGGTAAGAGGGATGGCCGATGTAGTACTGATCCTGTCCATCAGTCGAATATTGAAGTAATCCAAAGTGGCAAAAAATCTGTCACTTATGTGCATCACCACACCTAGACTAAAGTTGACCGACTCTTCTGGTGTGAGCGGTGTTGCACCTAGTTGTAGTGATACCAAATCGGTGGGTGGCAGTGTGGCTTGGTCTTCTAATCCATTGGCACTATATGCCGTAGTAACATTAATAACATTACTTTGACCAACTGTGGGGGCTTTAAAGCCGGTATTGATAGAACCTCGAAGGGCAAATAAGTCGTTCACCTTGTATCGCGTACTCAGCTTGCCATCAAAGGTAGAACCAAAATCAGTAAAGTGTTCAACTCGGGTGGCCACACCAAATTGCCATGCTTCAGTTAAGAAAAACTCCAAATCTATGTACACCGCCCAATTACTTCTATTCCAGTGCCCTGCCGATTGAGGCTGATAGCCTGGAAATCCGTTCGAGCCAATACTGAACCCTTGAGATGCGCCCGTTGTAGGGTCAAAAGCAAGCGAACCTGCGGCATAAGAGGCATCATCACCGGCTTTTTGAAAGTAAGTTTCTCTGCGCCATTCTGCGCCCATGGCAATACTGATAGGCTCTTCAAACACGGATTGAATTAGCTTAGCGAAATCAAGGTTGAACGTCCGCTCTACTTGGCTGACAGAACCAGGAGTATAAGACAGCGGAGAGTCAGGCCCTAAAGAAGGGTTTACAGTGCCTGATAGACGGTAAGCGATATCTGAATACCCTACACTGGCACTTAAATCCATTGCCCAGCCATTGTCTAGTTCCGTTTTTATGCCAGCAAATACTGACGCGTCAGTAATTGTGCCACCGAATTGTGGTGTAAACCCCCCAGGGAACCACTCGTTAAACGCAAAGCAATTAGCACCAAGTGCTGTTGAATTGTCTGCAATGCGCAAATAATCGGGGTTTTCCAATACATTGGTGTCATCAAGGAAAATAGTGGGACAGCTAATCCCCTGCCCTATACCGTCTAAATCCCCAACCAGTAGGCGGCTTTCACCCGTTTCTTCGTTAGTTTCAGAAAAAACACCTTCTCGAGTTTGTGGGTTGCGAAAGTAAAAACCGCCACTTATTTCACGATGCGCATACGTTGCTAATGCGTAACCTTCGAAGTTTGGCGCAATATCCCAGCCCGCATTCACCGACATTTTCATGTCCTCGTTAACGTCTAGCGCGCCCCATATTTGCGCAGGGCTACTGATGAACATGTTGCCTGCGTCAATGAGGCCTTGTGCATCATCACGCTGGACAGAGCGCGATGTACCTTGTTGCTGTCGATATTCTACCGTGGCATTTAAGAAGCCGTTCTCACCTAAACGAAACCCTTTATTAGCCTGTATCTGAAATAACTCACCATCACCTTCTGAATAGGTTCCCGTTTTAAGTGCAACGCTGCCACCTGAATCGCTGTCATTGAGTACGAAGTTAATCACGCCAGCAATCGCATCTGAACCGTATTGCGCGGCAGCACCATCTCGTAATACTTCAATTTGCTTTAGTGCATAAGCAGGGATAACCGAAATATCAGGCCCCTGTGCGCCATCAGACAAGCCTCCGCCAAGAAAGGTAATCACCGCCGAGCGATGCCTGCGCTTACCGTTCACAAGCAATAATGTGTGATCTGACGCCATACCTCGTAAATTAGCAGGTCGCACTAAACTGGTAGCATCATTAATGGGCTGATCGTTTACGTTTAAAGAAGGCACCATGGTGCTAAGCATTGAAAGCGCATCGCTGTTGCCTTGAGAATGCAAGGATTCTGACCCAATAATGTCTAGCGGCACTGGGGATTCGACCACACTACGTGGAGAGCTTCTGGTACCTACCACAGCAATACGCTCAAGCGCATTACTCG
The DNA here is from genome assembly GCF_902506055.1 of Alteromonas sp. 38. Taxonomy (NCBI): domain Bacteria; kingdom Pseudomonadati; phylum Pseudomonadota; class Gammaproteobacteria; order Alteromonadales; family Alteromonadaceae; genus Alteromonas; species Alteromonas sp. 38. The sequence goes on along the minus strand of NZ_LR733300.1, from coordinate 1,350,403 downwards.
TGTCTTCTTCTTGAACCTTAGCCTCCCCCTCACCGTCTATGTTTTGAGCAACCAATTCACTGCGAGAGCGAATACTGACCTGCCCTGCACTGTCGGTCACCACAGCAAGTTCGGTGCCATCAAGCAATTTTGAGAGGGCTTCGTTGAGGGTAAAATTACCTTCTAAAGAGTTGGTTTTAACCGTTTGTGCTAAGTCGAAAGGAAATAACAGTGTGGTATTGGCTTGCTTTGCTAATTCTGTCAGCGCATCGTCGGCATCTTGGGCTGGAATTGAAAACTGGAAGGCAGTTTGATTAGATAGCTTTATTGAGCCTTGCGCTTTTTCTTGCGAGTTATGTTGCCCAGTTTGTGGTTCCACCTTTGATACTGGCAGTGGGGCGTTATCTTGCGCGCTATCTTTAGCCACCTGTTGGGCATATACGCCCTCTACATGACTTGAACACACTGCTAACATAAGGCAAATGCCAGCCTTGCGCGCACTATTATAGCTACGCACTACTACACGAGAAAAATTGACTGAACGCAAAAGGTGCAAGATGAGAAATCGTACTTATTATTTATTTTATTATATTGTCACAATACGTAAGCTTATGCCAAGTAATGCACGTGCATTGCTTTTATTACACACGCATTACTAGCGTATGATTCGTCTGTTATTCAATTATCATTAACCTTGAATCACTAACTCCGAGTTATCTGCGGATTATCCTAGTATTAACTTTAAACTAGCCTTGAGAAACAGATAGCTGAATACTGGTATCAGATACTTTCTCGTATTCAATGTTAAAGCTATTTTTAAGCGCAGCTAGCAAACCATCGATATCACCCACTTTAAAGTAGCCTGCAACACGGCGGCTTTTAAGCGATTCGTCAGAAATCTGAAAATGTACCTGAGTATATCTACCAATTTCAGCAAGCACGGCTTCTAAGCGCTCACCTTTGAATACAATCATGCCTTGCTGCCATGCTAAATCATCATCAATGTCGTTTTGCGATAAACTCTCGCGGGCATCAACATCGCCTTTAACTGTGGCTTTTTCACCCGCAAACATAAGCAGGCCTTCACCTTCAACGGGCGCTTTGGAAAACAATGACTGATTACTACTGAATGCACTAAATCTGTCTTTAACTAATACCTTTCCATCGGTTACCACTAATTCGAAAGCGTTGTCGTCAACATACTGCATGTTAAACGCTGTACCCACTGCGGTAACCGTATTATTACCTGCGGTTACAGTGAAAGGTCGCGTGGTATCGTGCGCCACTTCAAAATGCGCTTCGCCTTTTAGCAATACAATGTTTCGCACATCGTCAGAAAAATCGACGGTAACCCGTGAGTTTGTGTTTAACAGCAGTGTGGAACCATCAGAAAGCACGAGGTTTTTTTGTTCACCAATACCGGTTTCTATTTTTTCAGACACGTGTGCAACTACATCTGGCTCTTCTAGCCAAATACGATCAACGACAACACCTACTGCAATCGCCATAACTAAAAACGCTGCAGCCACGCTCATACGGGCTTGAGTAACTATACCCACGCGGCGCTTTTGGCGCTTATGGGTTTCGGTTTTATTCTGATGATGAGGAAACAAGCCACTTAACTCGTTAAGTACTGACATGTCGTCCCATAGGCTTGCGGCTTCCATGAGTGCCTTACGATGATTTGGGCTTTCGGCAAGCCACACATCAAGCTGTGCTTTTTCGTCTTCGCTAAGTTCGCGATCGAGACGGCTTATCCATAAGCAGGCTTGCTCTTGGATATCTTCTTTGCTGGAAAACTGACGAATATTGTTCATGTTAACTACGGCTTATGTCCTGAGTCGCATTACGAGATGTGCGCACGGGGGCGTCATCTTTAGATAGCTCGGCTAAATATTTCGAGCACAACATTAATCCTTTTGCGACATGCTTTTCGACCGTACTTTCGCTTAAACCAACCAATTCAGCGATGTCTTTTTGGCGCATGCCATATACTTTCTTAAGTAGGAAAACCCGTTTAACATCCGGTGAAAGTGTATCTGTCGCGCGGCAAAAATGGATGAAACGTTCTTTGCTTTCTACATTTTTTTCTAGGCTGTAACCCACCAATTCGTGGGGTAAAATATCCATATCATCAATAGGCTGGTTATTCTTATTTTCAGCTCTGGCAATATGATTTAATGCTAAGTTACGTGCTGTTTTCAGCATGTACGTGCGTTCAAAACGAATCTCTTGATTCATCTCTGCTTCATAACTTTTTATGAACGCTTCTTGAACGATGTCTTCTATATCGTCGGCACCCACAATAGTACTTACCGCACGCATTAGCTTAGCGCGATATTTTAAGAAGGATTCTGTGACTGTCGACTTTCTGGTCATATTAAAATTTTGCAGGTGTTTCAAATTGCTTACAGTTATTTCACCATCATGCCAATTTATTGGTCTGCTTGCACGATGAAATCTTATATTTTTAGCATTTAGAGAAATAAAAGGAGGCGAACGCCTCCTTTTACCTGGTTTCCGTTTTTAGAAAGTGTAAACACCTCTCAGGTAATAGAAACCGCCATTGATACCGATGGGAGACGTAGTCGGATACAACGAACCTGCAATACCTGCATACTGCGTGTTTTCATCTGGGTACTCATCAAACGCGTTTTTCGCACCCACTGTTACGGTCAACTCTTCGGTGAAGTTATAAGCCATTTCCAAATCAATCGTAATTTCAGACCCTACTTTATCGATAGGCAATGCTGAATCTAAGTGATCTTCATAGATGCTACCGAAATAGTTCAGGCGAGCAAGGAAGCGCCAGTCACCATTCGTATGGTTAGCCGTTGCGCTGTAGCGTACTGCCGGAAGGTTATCTTCCAACATGCGGATACGTTCAGCTGAAATATTATCAGATGCTCTATCTACCTCGGTAGAAGTCCAGTTGTACGCTAGCGAGAACTTTGTTTCGCCTTCAAACATATCCATGCTGTAGTTTGCAACTACATCAAGACCTTCGGTAGTGGTATCGAAGTCATTGGTAAAGAAACTAATTTCAGTGAAGCTAGATGCATCGCTGATACCTTGATCAAGCAAAATCGCAATATCTTCATCGGTCAGCGCAATACCAGAAGCGGTACTGATACGATCCGTTAATTCAATGTTGTAGTAATCAGCAGTAACGAACAAACCGTTATCAAAGTCTGCCACTACACCAAACGTAATACTTTTAGATTCTTCTGGTGTTAACTGCTCACCACCCTTAAGTTGTGAAACAGGATCGGTCGGAGGAAGCGTAGCACGGTCGATAAGCTTGCCATCAGTACCAAACGCAGTTGTTACGTTACGTACGTTACTTTGTCCCAACGTAGGTGCTTTAAAGCCTGTTGAGAAAGCACCACGGAATGCGATGTTTTCAAGCGCTTGCCAGCGGAACGCCACTTTACCTTTGGTAGTATCACCGAAGTCTGAGTAATCTTCATAACGAATCGCACCCGCCAACATGAAGGTTTCAGTAATGTACGCTTCTGCATCTACGTAGAACGCGATGTTATGACGAGACACTAGACCTTGGCTGTTTGCTGCCAAACCAGGGAAACCATTTGAACCAATACCAAAGCCTTGTGAGGCTAGTGGACCAATTTCATACGATGCAGTATCACCAGCAAAGCTTTCATAGCTTTCATGACGGTATTGGAAGCCACTTGCTACGAATAACGGCTCATACAAGCCAATTTCAAAAGGTTTAGTGAAATCTACGTCAAGGGTTTGCTCTGACTGCGTATAACGACCTGGGCTAAATTCAAATGGCGTATCGGGACCAAGTGATGGGTTAATTGTGTTGCTGATAACAAAATCAACTTCGTTTTCACCCAAGTTCAAGCTTACATCGTATGTGATGTCATTCGCCAGTTCACCACGGGTTCCAAATACCAATGACATATCAGTAACTGTTCCACCAAAGCGCGGTGTGAAACCACCCGGTAAAATCTCGTTGAACGCAAAGCAGTCAGGGTTATTGGCCACTTCGTTGATGTAACGTTCGTTGGTCAACACGTTGTCGCCAGGGATGATGTCGGTAGGACAGTTACCTGAAAGGTCGTCGGTTAAGTCACCCACCAATAGGGAACCGTCATCAGCCGCGTAAACACCGCCACGAGTATGCGGGTTACGGTAGTAGAAACCCCCTTCCACTTCACGCTCAGCGAAGTTACCGAACATATAAGCTTCTGCGGTATCACTTAGCTCTAACCCTAAGTTAGCGAAAAGTTTATAGTCGTGTTTAATTTCAGGAGAACCCCAAATTTGCGCAGGATCGGCAACAAAGGTATTTCCACCCGCCACTAAACCTGCCGCATCATCACGCTGAACGCTGCGAGAAGTATCATCAGCTGTACGGTACTCTGCAGAAAGGTTAATGAAACCTTTGTCAGATAACGGCATACCAATGTTTCCAGACAGCTGAATCATGTCGCCGTCACCTTCATAATACGAGCCGTAACGGGCTTCAAATGAGCCGCCTTCTGACGCGTCGTTTAATACGAAGTTAATAACACCAGCAATGGCGTCTGAACCATACTGTGCCGCAGCACCGTCTCGTAATACTTCAATTTGTTTTAACGCCGCTGCTGGAATAACCGAGATATCAGGGCCTTGTGCACCATCAGACAAGCCACCACCTAGGAATGTGATTACAGCAGAACGGTGACGTCGCTTACCGTTTACTAGCACAAGGGTGTGATCTGAAGCCATACCACGAAGGTTAGCAGGACGAACTAGTGTAGATGCATCATTAATCGGTTGATCGTTAACGTTAAACGACGGAACAACCGTTTGCATCATAGAAACAACATCGGTGGCACCCTGATTTTTAAATTCTTCATCAGAGATAATATCGATAGGTACTGCAGATTCTGCTACAGAACGTGGAGCTGCGCGTGAACCTACAATGGCGATTTGTTCATAATCTTCAGCGCTCGCTTCTGCTGCATCTGGCGCTTCTTGGGCATGTACTGGCGCAATGGCCATAACAGAAAATGCCGCTGACGCCGCAAGTACGCCTCGAACGTGTTTGGTCAATAAAGACAAAGATGTATTCATAGTGGTTTCCCGGGATTTTCCCCCTGTCACCTCTACGCTTTTATGAACGTAATAAGTGCAGCGAGTGATAGTTATTTTATACCTTTAACACTGACTATATACTTGTCAGCACCCACGTTTTATAAGATGTAAACTCTTATAAAACAAACGTTTTTGCACAAAATAATTATTTATTTTCAAACCATAGAGGATTTTGTTTTCTGATCTGTCTATTAGTATTTACGGGAATTGAAAGTGGTGAGGTTTTGCGGGGGTTTAATCAAAAAAGCCGGCTAATCGCCGGCTTTCTAATCTTATTCTTCAGTCTTGTGTTTCTCTGCCGTTTCTTTAATTAACGGCTGCAATTCGTTTTGTTGAAACATTTCCATGATAATGTCGCAACCACCTACTAACTCGCCGTCAACCCATAATTGCGGGAAGGTTGGCCAGTTCGCATACTTTGGAAGTTCAGCGCGAATATCTGGGTTTTGCAAAATGTCTACATACGCAAACGGTTCACCACATCCCATTAATGCTTGTGATGCTTGTGAAGAAAAACCGCAACTTGGCAGCTTTGGAGAACCCTTCATATATAAAAGAATAGGGTTTTCTTCAATTTGTTGCTTAATTCTGTCTACGGTGGATTGTGTTTCAGTGTTATCCATCAGGTCCTCTCAGCGGAAAAGTTATTCCCTATAAGTGGGAATGAGCGTGCAGATTTCAAGGGTAATATTATCATAGTTTCTTTCAGGGGTTTATACTCACCGCATCTGAAAAGGGTAATTTATGTAGCCTGTAATGCCCACGCTCATAATGAGTAGCATTAATCTCATATAGCTTAGTCGCATTGGTAAGATGAAAGTGATCTTATATCTTACGCTGATATTACTTACTATCAGTACCCTAGTTTCTATCGTATGCATAGTAGGTGCTTCGCAGCATAACTTAGCGTTCACGATATGAGGATTTCCAGGGCGATCATTATTACCTAGACAAGAATTTAGAATTTTCATAAATTTGTCATTGAGTTATACAAATTTGCCCCTACATCTACAGCATGCTTTTGCTATTATAAAATAAGCATCTTAGATAAAGTATTTATACAGGCTCGTTGAACAGGCATTGCGAGCTTAAATTAACGTTGTTTAAAAACATTAAACCAACATGGAGACCGATATGGCTTTTGAATTACCAGCATTACCATACGAAAAAAATGCACTTGAACCGCATATTTCTTCTGAAACGCTGGACTATCACTACGGCAAGCATCACGCTACTTACGTTACTAAATTAAATGGTTTAGTTGAAGGTACTGATTTGGAAAGCAAAAGCCTAGAAGAGATCATCAAGTCTTCTGAAGGTGGCGTTTTCAACAATGCAGCACAAGTTTGGAACCACACGTTCTACTGGAACTGCTTAAGCCCAAATGGCGGCGGCGAACCTACTGGTGCACTCGCTGACGCAATTAATGCAAAATGGGGCTCATTCGCTGACTTCCAGGCTGCATTTAACGACAAAGCAGTGAACAACTTCGGATCTAGCTGGACATGGTTAGTAAAATCTACTGACGGTTCTTTAGACATCGTGAATACAAGTAACGCCGAAACACCAATTTCTGGTGACGAGCTTACGCCTGTATTGACTGTTGACCTTTGGGAACACGCTTACTACATCGATTACCGTAACGTGCGTCCTAAGTATCTAGAAAACTTCTGGGCACTTGCTAACTGGGAATTTGCTAGCGCGAATTTCGCGTAATCGTTTTCAGATAAATTTTAAAAACCCGCCTATGCGGGTTTTTTTATGCCCATCATTAAATAATATACAGACTTTTAAGTAATACTAATGGGTGTATTTGACTCTATTTTAACGAAAAAATTCCATTTTTCGTTAGACCAAACATTTCACGTCTATACAAAAGTTTACTATGATTTTTGTTTCCTATTTCTAAATACCGACTAAGCTGAAATTACGGGCAACCGTTTTTTTAAGAGGTATTCATGGGTATTTTCGAACATTACCAAAACCGATACGAAGAACGAAAGCAGGAAGAGTTTACCATTGAGGAGTTCCTTGAGATTTGCAAGGACGACGCAGCAGCTTATGCAAATGCTGCTGAACGATTGCTAAGTGCCATTGGCGAGCCTCAAATGATAGACACCGCGACGGATCCCGCACTGAGTCGCATATTTTCAAACCGCGTTATATCTCGCTACCCCGCATTTAATGAGTTTTATGGTATGGAAGAAGCTATTGAGCAAATAGTCTCTTACCTTAAACATGCCGCACAGGGGTTAGAAGAGAAGAAACAAATTCTCTATTTACTTGGGCCTGTAGGGGGCGGTAAGTCGTCGTTAGCAGAACGTTTAAAAGAACTGATGCAACACGTACCGATTTATACCATTAAAGGTTCGCCGGTAAATGACCATCCATTTTGCTTGTTCGACGCTAAAGAAGACGGCCATTTACTCGAGCAAGAATATGGCATTCCTAAACGCTACTTAAAAACCATCATGTCGCCTTGGGCTCGAAAGCGCCTGCATGAATTTAATGGTGACATTACCCAATTTAAAGTAGTACGTGTCTACCCTTCTGTGCTTGATCAGGTGGGTATTGCGAAAACTGAACCTGGCGATGAGAACAACCAAGATATTTCAGCCTTGGTAGGTAAGGTAGATATTCGTCGCTTAGAACAATACGCACAGAACGACCCAGATGCTTATAGCTATTCAGGCTCACTGTGTAAGGCGAACCAAGGGTTGATGGAATTCGTAGAAATGTTTAAGGCACCAATTAAAGTGCTACATCCTCTACTTACCGCCACCCAAGAAGGGAACTATAATCCTACGGAAGGCTTTTCAGCGTTGCCTTTCGATGGTCTGATTTTAGCCCACTCAAATGAGTCAGAATGGCAAACCTTTAGAAACAATAAGAATAACGAAGCCTTTTTAGACCGCGTTTACATTGTTAAAGTGCCCTACTGTTTGCGAGTAAGTGAAGAAATTCATATTTACCGTAAACTGCTAGATAGCAGTGAACTTAAAGGGGCACCGTGCGCACCAGATACCTTGGAATGCTTAGCGCAGTTCACTGTGCTATCTCGATTGAAAGAACCCGAAAACTCGAGCTTGTTCTCAAAAATGCGGGTTTATGATGGGGAAAGCTTGAAAGACACTGACCCTAAAGCAAAGTCGTACCAAGAATACCGAGACTATGCGGGCGTAGATGAAGGTATGGAAGGGTTATCCACCCGCTTTGCTTTTAAAATACTTTCTCGAGTATTTAACTTCGATCACCAAGAAGTGGCTGCCAACCCTGTGCATTTGTTTTATGTACTTGAAAGGCAGATTGAGCGTGAACAGTTTCCAACTGATTTAAGTGAGCAATATTTAGAGTTTTTAAAAGGTTATCTGATACCTAAATATGTTGAATTTATCGGAAAAGAAATTCAGACCGCGTATTTGGAATCTTACTCAGAGTACGGACAGAACCTTTTTGACCGCTACGTCACCTATGCAGACTTTTGGATCCAAGACCAAGAGTATCGTGACCCTGAAACCGGTCAACTATTTGACCGCGCGTCACTAAATGCTGAACTTGAGAAAACCGAAAAGCCTGCGGGAATTAGCAATCCAAAAGACTTCCGTAATGAGATAGTGAACTTCGTACTTCGCGCACGAGCCAATAATGGCGGTAAAAACCCATCGTGGACAAGTTATGAAAAATTACGCACTGTGATTGAAAAGAAAATGTTTTCCAACACGGAAGATTTGCTGCCAGTTATTTCGTTCAATACTAAAGGGTCGGCCGACGAACAGAAAAAGCATGACGACTTTGTAAATCGAATGACGGAAAAAGGCTATACACAAAAGCAAGTCAGACTATTGTGTGAGTGGTATTTACGAGTTCGTAAAGCCTCTTAATGGGCTATTTACTCGTGGTTCACCCTATGACAAGCAGGTGGTTATGGCGCATTTCATCGACCGAAGACTTAACAGTAAAGGCAAAAGCACAGTAAACAGACAGCGCTTTATCAAACGCTATAAACAACAAATAAAGCGTGCTGTTACTGATGCCGTTGGTAAACGCTCTGTTACCGACCTAGACTCGGGCGAGCAGGTAAGTATTCCTACTCGCGATATTTCTGAACCTGTTTTCCACACCGGGAAGGGAGGCAAGCGAGATATTGTTCACCCCGGAAATGACCAATTTATTGCTGGCGACCAAATTGACCGTCCCCCTGGTGGCGCGGGTCAAGGCTCCGGTGAAGGCGAAGCGGGGAATCGCGGAGAGGGTGAGGATGAATTCGTATTTTCCATCTCGAAAGATGAATATTTGGATATTTTATTCGACGACTTAGCCCTACCAAATTTAAAGAAAAATCAGTTCGACAAAGTTATCCAACATGAAACCTATCGTGCTGGGTATCAAACTGACGGCGTGCCGAGTAACTTAGACATTGTTCGCTCTCTTAAGGGCTCCGTTGCCAGACGGATTGCGTTAACCGGTTCTACCCGTAAGCGCATTAGGGAGTTAGAAGCACAGTTAGCCTTATTTAGTGCAGCCCCTAAAGATAATGCACTAGCCATTGAAGAGATTGAAAAAGAACTCGCACTACTTAAAGCCAAAGTCGCTAAAGTCCCTTTTATCGACACGTTCGATTTACGTTTTAAAAACTACGACAAGCGCCCTATCCCAACGAGCAAAGCAGTGATGTTTTGTTTAATGGATGTTTCTGGCTCTATGGATCAAGCTACCAAAGATGTAGCCAAGCGCTTTTATATTTTGCTGTATTTGTTTTTGACCCGAACCTACGAGAATGTAGAAGTGGTGTATATTCGCCATCATACACAAGCAAAAGAAGTCGACGAACAGGAGTTTTTCTATTCACAAGAAACCGGCGGTACTATTGTCTCTAGTGCACTAAAGCTTATGGATGAAATAGTGCGAGAACGGTTTAGCGACGGTAATTGGAATATCTATGCCGCTCAAGCGTCAGATGGCGATAACTGGGCAGATGATTCGCCCTTATGTAGCTCACTATTAGTCAACAACCTATTACCCGCCACCCGCTACTTTGCCTATATTGAAATAACCGAACGCCAACACCAAACCCTATGGCGAGAATACGAAAAGGTAAGTCAATCTTTCGACAATATAGTCTGTAAACACATCCAGTCTCCGGATGATATTTACCCTGTATTCAGAGAAATATTCAAGCGTACCGAGCAGTTAAGTACGCAAGGAGGTTAGCCCATGTCTGCAAGTGCAGCGCGTCAAAAACATAAATTAGATGATGGCCCAGATTGGACATTTTCGTTACTGACCGACTATGAAACAGAAATCGACCGTATTGCTAAAGAGTTTAAGCTAGACACCTACCCTAACCAAATTGAAGTTATTACCGCCGAACAAATGATGGATGCCTATGCCAGCATAGGTATGCCACTAAACTATACCCATTGGTCATTTGGTAAAAAGTTTATTCAAACCGAACAACAGTACCGCAGAGGCCAAATGGGCTTGGCCTATGAAATTGTGATTAATTCCGACCCTTGCATTGCGTATTTAATGGAAGAAAATACCATTACTATGCAAGCGTTAGTGATGGCCCATGCCTGCTATGGCCATAATTCTTTTTTCAAAGGTAATTATCTTTTTCAAACCTGGACAGATGCCAGTTCCATTATCGACTATTTGGTTTTTGCCAAGAAGTACATTTCTAAATGTGAGCAAAAACACGGTGTTGAGGAAGTCGAGAACATTCTTGATTCTTGTCACGCCTTAATGAATTACGGTGTGGACAGATACAAAAGGCCACAAAAAATATCGCTTCAGGAAGAGAAAACCCGTCAAGAAGAACGTGCTCAGTATTTACAGTCACAAGTTAATGAGCTGTGGCGAACCTTGCCGAACAACCCTAAAAGCAAAGACACAAACACCCTACGCTTTCCTTCCGAGCCACAAGAAAACTTACTGTATTTCATTGAAAAAAATGCGCCACTATTAGAACCCTGGCAACGAGAGATTGTACGCATTGTGCGCAAGGTATCTCAGTACTTCTACCCTCAAAAACAAACACAAGTGATGAATGAAGGCTGGGCCTGTTTTTGGCATTACCACATTCTAAATAAAATGTACGACGAGCGATTAGTCAGCGATCGTTTTATGATGGAGTTTTTGCACAGTCATTCCAGCGTTGTCATGCAACCCGATTACAACAGCCCATACTATTCTGGCATTAACCCTTATGCGTTAGGATTCTCGATGTTCATGGACATCAAACGGGTGTGCCAAGCTCCCACTAAAGAAGACTATGAATACTTACCGACTATCGCAGGTAAAGATTGGCTTGAAACTGTGCATTTCGCCATGCATAACTTTAAAGATGAAAGCTTCATTAGTCAGTTCTTATCACCCAAACTAATGCGAGATTTTAAATTATTTGCGTTGGAAGACGATGCTAACAATTCCTATGTGAGCGTTAGCGCTATTCACGACGAGAACGGCTATCAGACAATTAGAGAAAAGCTCTCTGCCCAATATAATTTAAGCAATCTAGAGCCTAACATTCAGGTATATAACGTTGATGTGAGAGGCGATCGTTCTTTGACCCTTCGCTACGTTCCTCAGCACGGCATTCCGTTAGGTAACTCCAAGGGTGAGGTTATGCGTCATCTTCATAGATTGTGGAAGTTCGATGTAAGACTTGAACAAGAAAACAATACAGGGCTTCCGACCCTACTTGCCGAGTGTCGAACCAGTAAGTAATTGAATGTTGCCATCTTCTGTTATTTACGGGGGTGCCGCGTATGTGGCTGACGCACTTCGGCAGAGGCTGGGGTATGTCAGGCATTCAGTGTTTTAATTGTTTGATTTGGCTTAGGCTCGTCAAAAAAGCCGTTTTCAGAGGCGTACAGAAAAGCGTCGTCAATGCTTTGAACGTGAAAGCTGACGTAGTCTTTGGCTCTTTCGGGTAACATTTTAGCCAGTTGGTATCGTTTGATTGGGTTGGTTTGATACACATAGAACGACGCTTTTACGCCATTCTCATAACACCACACTCCATATTGAGTAAAGTTTTCCATGGCATCAAAAGTGGTTAAATCCCACTTATCTAACAACACGATATGCAGCCAACGCATGTTAAATCTTGCGGTTACCTCTTGCTTAACATCCCCAATATAACTATTCGATATTTCAGTAGACCATTGACCATCTAATTCACTAATAAGCGTAGAGCCAGCAATTTCAATAGTGTAAGCGGCATGGGGAAACTTTTTACTACACACCATATCAGAGCGTGTATTCATGCTAACACTCCTCTTTAATACAAGAAGAATGCTGACAATAAAACCTATATCTATGGCGCTGAGTATCGCTCCATGATGCCATCGATTCTTCCTACCTTTTTCGTGCTGCGTCTATCTCAGTATAGTCAGTTATTGTAAGTTGGCTAATTTTGGGGGACGGCTTGGAACAGTAAGCTTTGATAGAAATACCTTCTACATAAGCTGCTTACGCTTACAGAAAAACAAGGAGGCCGCACCTATCGCCGAGAACACCGCCGCAGTGGCAAAGGTTTCATAAGCATTGGCTCCTTGGTCCCATTGCTGCCCTGCCATGTAATTACCGAACGCACCACCGAATCCAAATGCCACGCTAATATAAATGGCTTGGCCTCGGCTGTGAAAAGGAGGTGGTAAAAATTGATGAATGAAGTACACAGAAACCGCATGGGTTAACCCAAAGCTTAATGCATGAATCACTTGGCTGAGTAATATCACCGCCATGCTATCGGCAGCAGATGCCAATGCGTACCAACGCAACGCAGTTAGCAGCAAGCTGGCGAATAACAGATTCCACACGCCAAAACGTGCGGTTAAACGGCTAGCAATAAGAAAAATACCCACTTCTACCAGTACGCCTAGGGCGATGAATAAACCAGTTTGCTGGCCGCTGTAGCCAAGGTCACGCATATATAACGCGAAAAAACCGTAATAAGCACCAAAGCTAATTTGTAAGCATATAGACGCAAAGATGAAAACTACAAAGGGACGCTGTCTGGCGTACTGCCAAATGCTGCCTACCGCAGTGTGTTTCTCGGCACTCGCTTTCGGCGCTTGAATGAATAGCGTGGTCACGAACAATAGCAGTAGCACGCCCACACTCACGATTACCGGTGTTTCAGTAGAAAAGCTATCTAGGGCCTTGCCTACACCTACCGTTAAGCATATAAAGCCGATACTTCCCCATAACCTTATAAGCCCATAGCTGGCTTTAGTGCCTTCTACTGACTTCATAGTGATAACCTCTAATTGAGGTAATACCGCCGTCCAGAACATCATCATTAAGCCGAAAGACAGCGTTAGCCCCCAGAAGCCTTCAAATAAAAATACCGAACAAAAGGTGGCTACCGTAAGAAAACTACCCAGCCTTAACACACTTACCGCGTTGCCTTTTTTATCAGCAATGCCCGCCCATAGTCCTGGCCCTAAAATACGAGCAAGGGTTATTACCGCGAAGAGCTCCCCTATTTCAGCAGAGCTAAAGCCGCGACCATCAAGAAATATACCCAAATACGGGACTAAAACACCCAGTTGACCAAAATACAGCCAATAGGTTAACGCGAGAACAATGAGTGATTTATGGTTAGCAAAGGGCAATTTAGCGAATGGCACTGCACAACTCCGTATGCGATAGCGCCACAGGTAACGTTACCTGTGGCGTATGAAGGGGATAAGCTGGATGATGACTATTATACTGACGCGCTGTTTTCTTATCGCTTAGTTAGCGCTTATTCAGCTTTACCTGCCTGACCTGCAATAGGTACGGTAGTCGATACCACAGAAGCGTTTTGTGCACGGTGACGCAAGTAGTGATCCATCAATACAATCGCCATCATCGCTTCAGCAATAGGCACCGCACGAATACCTACACAAGGGTCGTGACGACCTTTCGTGACGATTTCGATTTCTTCACCCTGCTTGTTGATGGTTTTACCTGGCACTGAAATACTAGATGTTGGTTTAAGTGCCATATGGACTTCAAGATCTTGCCCTGTTGAAATACCGCCTAGTACGCCACCCGCATGGTTTGATTGGAAACCTTCAGGTGAAAGCGTATCACGGTGCTCACTTCCTTTTTGGTTAATAACCTCAAAACCGTCGCCAATCTCTACGCCTTTAACCGCATTAATGCCCATCATAGCGTGCGCAATATCGGCATCTAATCTATCGAATACTGGCTCGCCCAACCCCACTGGAACATTTTTAACCACGACTGAAACTTTAGCACCGATGCTATCGCCAGATTTCTTTAGCTCGCGCATGTATTCATCTAGCGCTTCGAGTTTGCTTTCATCAGGGCAGAAAAAAGGATTGGTATTCGTCACCGCATGGTCAACGTTTTCAACGCTAATAGGCCCTAATTGAGAAAGGTAGCCATGTACTTCAACGCCATGCACTTCTTTTAAATACTTTTTGGCAATACCACCCGCAGCAACACGTACCGCAGTTTCACGGGCAGACGAGCGACCACCACCACGATAATCACGTGAACCATACTTTTGATCATAGGTATAATCGGCATGGCCTGGGCGAAAACGGTCAGCAATATTTGAGTAGTCTTGGCTTCGTTGATCTTTGTTTTTAATCAACAAACCAATACTGGTACCCGTCGTTTTTCCTTCAAACACGCCAGACAAAATTTGCACTTCATCATCTTCACGACGGGCGGTGGTATAACGGGATGTACCAGGCTTACGTCTGTCTAAATCGCCCTGTAAATCAGCTTCACTTAACGTGAGGCCTGGAGGGCAACCATCAACAACACCGCCAATGGCGATACCGTGGCTTTCTCCAAATGTGGTAACGGTGAAGAGTTTTCCAAAGCTGTTGCCTGACATAATCGAGAATTAATCCTTGCTGTTAAAATAGTTTTCTAATGTTGAGTTGTTCACGGCAAATATCCCCTGCCCGCCATTTTCAAAGCTTAGCCAAATGACTTCAAGGCCTGGGAAGCGAGTGTCCATATGCACTTCGCTGTTACCTACTTCAATGAACAACCAGCCGTTATCGGTTAAATATTGTGGTGCTTTACGTAGCATAATATCCACGAGTTCTAACCCGTCATCGCCGGCCGCTAATGCTAGCTCTGGCTCATGATGATATTCATCAGGCAAGTCGGCCATGTCTTCAGCATCAACATAAGGTGGGTTTGATACAATTAAATCGTACTTCTGCCCGGTTAAATTAGTAAATAAATCAGAATGGATAGGGTAAACACGGTGACTTAATTGATGCTCTTGAATATTAATATCGGCCACTTCAAGGGCATCTTCGCTTATATCTACCGCATCAACCTGTGAGTCGGGGTACGCATGCGCAAGTGCAATAGCGATACAACCACCACCGGTACACATATCTAAAATATGAGTCGGTGCTTCTTTAACGAAAGGCTCAAAGTTATTTTGAATCAGTTCTGCAAACGGAGAGCGAGGAATAAGCACGCGCTCATCAACATAAAATGGCATGCCGCAAAACCAAGCTTCGTTGGTAATGTAAGGCAGAGGCATACGGGTTTGTACCCGTTTTAAAACAAGCTCAGCAATTTTTTCGCGCTCACTTTTTGTGAGTCTTGATGACAACATACTGTCGCCAACATGCTCAGATAACGAATGCGGCAAGTGTAGCGCTTGCATGGTAAGGCTTAATGCTTCATCCCAAGCGTTATCGGTACCATGACCAAAATAGAGGGCGGCGTCGTTAAATCGACTGGTAGCCCACCGAATCATATCAAGTATTCTGTGTAAATCTTCGATGGCTTCTTCTAAGTAAAACTTGTCGGTCATAAGAGCTTGGGTACATCAGGAATATGAAAGCTGGTATCATACCCAAAGATAACGCCTGCGCCCACGTTAATTTGCATATCGGTTCATAATGAAAGTATTTAAAAAAGAACTAAAAGCCATGAAAAAAGGCACTGAGAAGCCAAAAGTGATTGAAGATACCTTCTCATTTGCTGATGCTGTGCAAGGTGTAAAGCCCATGGAGCAGGACAAGATTGTTCCGAATAAGAAAGTCGCCCTTGAAAAGAAAAAGCAATTAGCAGGGGTTAAAGACCTAAAAGGCAGTAAGCAGGTAGCGGCGAGTTTTAGCTTCTCCGATATGTACCAAGCTGTACTTCCGCAAGAAGGCCCCATGCGGTATTGCCGAGAAGGCGTGCCAACGCATGTACTAAAGCAGCTTAGACGAGGAGACTATTCCCCTGAGTTTCTGCTGGATTTGCACGGTATGACCCGAGAAATGGCAAAAACCGAAATAGCCTCATTAATTTATACCGCCCGAAAAGAGTCGGTAGACTGTGTTTCCATCATGCACGGGTTTGGACAGGGCGTTTTAAAAAATGCACTCCCCCACTACTTAATACAGCATCCCCACGTGAATGCATTCCACCAAGCGCCACTTGAATACGGCGGACAAGCGGCATTGCTTGTGTTGCTAGATGTGCCCACGCCAGAATATAAGCGATAGTGAACGTAGTTATAGTTACTGAGTTCTAGACCTAACATTGACCTAATTCTTGTCAAACGCCGCGACTTAGGGGCAAAACGGTATTTACTTATCAAGCTCTGCGCTGTTGTGCATAAATAGATAGGTATAGAACACGCCCATTCCAATAATAATACTGATACCTAAAAGCGAGCCCCATACAACGGGATCTGAAATCATACTTAGTAACATGGTGTTTCTCCTCACAGGGTTAATAAGTTAATGATAGCGATTTCCTGATGATGGTTTGTGATCTGGATCAAGCCTGAAATCCGGTAAATAGAAGGCTTGTATAGAAGTTGATCGAGATCAATATAGAAATAAATTGAAAATAACTCAAAATGCCATTGCAAATCATTCTCATTTACAATACATTATACATGCCTGTTCGACGTAGGTTAAAAACGGTCTTGGCTTAGCGTCGTAAGGGGAACAGACGCCCGTCTGTTCCCCTCTTTTTTTGTCTGCTACTTTGTCGTTTTATCAATAATAAAACGTACACACAGTCCTTTGTCTTTTCGGTTTTGAATCACTAAATGGCCATTATGCGCATCGGTGATTTCTCGGCATAGCGCCAACCCTAATCCACTCCCATTAGCTTTAGTGGAATAAAAAGGAACCAGCGCATTAGTCATCACGCTATCCGTCATGCCTTTTCCCCTATCGAGCACTTCTATAATAACTTGAGAGGCCGTTTGCTTGATGACGAGCTCCACATCCTGTGGGTTTCCTCCCGACTCATGGGCATTTTTAAGTAAGTTAATTAATAACTGCTCTACTTGAACTGCATCGGCTTTCACCTCGACAGACTCTGACATGGTTAACTTGAAGTCACATTGATTGCTGAGTTGTGCCGTTATTTTATCCCAATCAATCGTTACCAAAACCGGTGGAGGCAATTTTGCAAACCTTCCATATCCTTGAACAAATTGATTTAAATGGGCAATACGTTCTTCAATGGTATGGAACACACGCACTAGACGGGCATCACCATTTTGCTGGCCTACGATTTGGCCGCTATGCAATAAGCTAGAAATAGGCCCCAATGAATTATTCAGCTCGTGACTAATCACCCTTATCACTTTTTTCCAAACCGACACTTCTTGTCTGTTTAGCTCCCGTGTCATTTGCTTAAGAATATAAAGCCGGTGAGTTTGATTATTTAACAAAAACGTTCCCGTAGCCATATGCCACGTTTGAATGCCGCTAGCACCCTGAGGCAAGGTAAATAGCCCTTCTCGGTTTTCTAGCAAGACATCTTTTAGGGTGTCTGGTTTGTTTTTGAGTAACGTGCCGAGGGTGTAACCTTCCAAGCTTCTGGTACCCAACTTACTGGCACCAACGACACTTTCCTCAGGGTCACTATTCCCAATATTATTTGTTGAGAAGAAGAATTCGCACGCTTGGCGGTTACTCAGTACCACATGCATCTGATCGTTCACTAATAGCAAAACGTCAGGTGAACTATGCAGCACTTTGTCTAGCATCAGCTCTCGCTGATACAACCACTGTTTTTCTCGGCGAAGGGTTTCTGCAGTATCGTTATAAAGCTGGCATAAAGTTTCAAACTCGTCATCAGTTTTACAAGCTAGTGTTGATGAAAACTCACCGTCTTTAAAATTGAGCAAGCCTATTTTAAGGGCCTCTAATTGCTTGGTTATCTGCACCGTACAGACTTTCACTGCAATCGCGCTCAAGCACAAAGACGAAATGACAAGCAGGGCTTTTTGCACAACCGATAGGTCGCTTACATACAACATAGGCGCTATACCTATTGCCGTAGCGCAAAGCGCAGCTACCAGAAGCTTATTTTTAATTAACCTCACGATTTATAATCAATTCCATATTTATCTAGCCTGCGGTAAAGCGCTTGTCTGGATAACCCCAAGTACCTTGCCACTTTAGATATAGTGCCGTTAAATTCTGTTAGCGCCGCCTCAATCTCTGATTTGCTGGGCTCTTTTCCACTTTTTTGCTCTGTATTCACCTCACCACTAATAGAGGGTAAACCGAAGTCCTCAGCATCCAGCGTACCATCTGGATGTAATATACTGACTCGTCGACATACATTCTCAAGCTCACGTACATTTCCTGGCCACGCATAGGCTTGTAGTGCCTGCTGCCCAGTGAGGCTAATGTCTCGACCTGGTAGGAAATGCTTTGCCAAGGCCAACACATCATCACCCCGTTCATTAAGTGGCGGCACATTAATTTCGATGACATTTAGGCGATAAAACAAATCCTCGCGAAATGCGCCGTTTACGATGTCGCGAGTTAAATCAGAATTGGTGGCAGATATAATTCTTACGTCTGTTTTTTGTGTTTTCACCGACCCCAGTTTTTCAAATTCACCGGTTTGCAGTACGCGCAATAATTTGACTTGGCCAGACAAAGGCAAGTTGCCAATTTCATCTAAAAACAAGGTGCCTTGGTTAGCGGCTTCAAAGCGGCCAATTCGCGTTTTATTAGCGCTGGTAAACGCGCCTATTTCTGCGCCAAAGAGCTCTGCTTCAATAAGTTCTTGAGGAAGGGCCCCCGCATTGACCTTTACAAATGCCGACTGATTAAGGGGTGATTGAGACTGAATAAGTTCGGCAATTTTTTCCTTTCCGCTTCCATTAGGCCCAGTAATAAGTACCGGCACATCAGATTTAGCCACCTGCACCGACATATCTACTACCCGCTGCATGGCTGCGCTTTCGTACACTAACCCAATACTTACTGCTGCTTGACGCGTATTGTCAAAATTTGCCGCTTGTTGCTTCAACACTCTATTTTGGCTGGCGGCCTGCCCTAGTGCCACAAGATTTTTAATGGTGGTAATAAGCTTGCTATCATCCCACGGCTTTGGAATGTAGTCAGCCGCGCCTGCTTTCACCAACTCTACCGCTTGTTCCAATTCCGTCCACGCCGTGATGAGAATAATGGGTAATAGCGGATTTAACTGACGCAGCGCGAAGAAGAGCTCGCGCCCTTCCTCGCCTGAGGTTGTGTCTGCACTGAAGTTCATATCTTGCAACACTAGCCCGATAGCTTGGTAATTGACTATCTGCAGCGCCGCTTTTGGCGTTGTGGCTGTCACCACTTCGTAACCATGAATTTCTAGCAATAGTGATAACGCCTCTAATACAGCGGCGTTGTCATCAACAATTAACACTTTGGTCATGTCTACACTTCTTAAATACGACTTATATACTGCGAGTAGCAATACTGGGTGAAATATTAGCGGCTCGCATAGCGGGGAAGATAACGGCAAATATACTCATTGCAAAAATGAATATGGCGGTACCCACAATGAATTCTAGCTCAAGTGATGAGATGGAATAAGTCTTCATCATCACATCACCTAATACCACTGCTGCCACTCCACCGATAAATAAACCCGCCATGCAAACCATGGTATTTTCTATCAAAAAATATCGTACGATAGCAGACTTTCTTGCCCCTAACGCTCGGCGGGTGCCAATCTGCTTAGTACGTTTACTAATATTAAATTGGGTAAGTCCAAATATACCAAGAGCCGTAATCAGTAAAAGAATCACAACAAGTACAATCAACATACGCATCATGAGCACATCGGTGGCGTCATAGTTTTCTTTGGTTTTATCTAACCCATCCACATTAATAATGACTCGCTTATCATAAGCGTCCAACATATTTTGTTCTATATTGGCCATGATGTTTGCGCGCTCATTTTTGTCTGCTCGAACGACTATATGCTGATAATTCTTTGCATCTATAAAGGGCACTAAGGCAGTGATCTCGTCTCGATCACTGCTTGGCCACGGGCTTTTCATCGTTTCCACAATGCCGATTATTTGTAATGGCCGGTTTGAAAAGTACACGGTTTGGCCTAGCGCGTTACCATCGGGGAACAGTGCCTCTACAAAAGGTTGCGAGACGATAATAGTATTTGGGCCATTCCCATTAAAGTCATCACCAATGATTACCTCTTCGGGTCTAAAATTACGCCCTTCAATGAGCTTAACCCCAAAGGTCTCTAAGCCATGTTCATCGGTATTATAGTAAGCAACACTAACAGATTTAGACGTTTCTGGAGAAGGGCGCAACCGCATTGTGGAGGTTGAACCTCCGCCTGACAATGGCACGGCTTGTGATAGAGTTGCGTTAATGACGCCGGGAAGGTTTCGGATCATCGTTTCATCAACTTCGGCTTGCTGACTAAGCGAGCGATCTTTTCCAAAAGTCATTACGGCGAAGCTAAATATTTCCTTTTCCGGAAACCCTGTATCTTTGCGTAGATAAGATACATGATCGTTAATCATAAATGCAGCATTGCTAACAATCGACATGGTAAGGGCAATTTGAAGCAATAGGAGCACGGCGCCAATTTTAGAGCGACGTATGGCATTGAAGATGGGTTTAATGTCTAACATAGCATGCCCCTATTGGCTTTTTAAGTAGATGGCTGGCTGTGTTCTGCACACTAACCAGGCTGGGTATATCCCCGCCAAAAAGCTCGCCGTTAAGGCAATAATCGGCGCTGTAAGTAACATTGAGACATCCATGTTAGCTAGGGCACCATAATAGCTATTGGTCACACGAACGCCCCATAAGCCAAGCTGAGCTATGGCTATTCCTAGTAGCCCCCCCGCGAGTCCGATTACTGATACTTCAACGATGTGCTGAGCAAAAATATGACGCTTACTCGCCCCTAGTGCTCGCCGGACACCCACTTCTGGCGCCCGCTTTAGAAACTTCGCCAGCAACAGCCCTAAAATGTTGGACACACACACTAATAGGAACATAAAACTCAACCCCACTAGAATACGATTGTCTTCAGATACCACCTTGTTGTATTCCAGCCACTCAGTGACATTTCGAAGCTTAAACTCCAAAACTTCTCGATTGAATCTACCCTTTTCTCTTTGATCATCCATATAGGAAATGAGGTAATCACCAAACTGTTGCTTTTCTTGCATTGTATTAAGTTGAGCCCAAAATTGTATCCAAACTCTCTCAGAGGCCAATAGCCCTTGATATCCCTTTGAGTTCTCATGTTTCCAACCATTCATGTTGCCCCACGTCCCTATTTCCTCTAATGGCGCAATGGAAAAGGGAATATAAAGTTGTTCTGCGACGTTAAACGCGCCGTTGTTTACGTCGTAGTACTTCACATGATGTTCCCAATTTGCCGAGACACCCACAATGCGATAACTATTGTTATCAAGGTATATATGTTGCCCAACCGAGTTTTTTCCTGCAAATAAACGGTCGTTTATTTTTTCAGAAATGACCACTACATATTCATGGGTGTCTTGTGAATCTCGAGACCAAGGCGCACCGTAAACAAATGGTCGGTCGAAAATGGTAAAAAATTCTCTATTCACCAAGCGAGCCGGCTCCATAGTAGGTTTTACTTCTGGAGAATTAAGGTGCACAGAGAACCCACTTCTAAAACTCGGCGATTTTAGTACTGGGATATCTGCATTGTAGAGATTAATGGCATCTTGATAAGTGAGCTGATAAGGCAGGTTATCAGAGGAATGCCACTCATTGCCATCATCCATAATATTCAGCTGCGGATAGAAAATATTACCACTTTTATGTGGAATGGGGTCCATCGACATCATGTGGTAAACAGACAAGCTCGTCATGGTAAGACCTATTCCAATAGCGATAGCAAAAACCATCAGAAAGCTAATTACTGGCGTGCGCTTAATGCTTCGCCAACTCAAATCAATATAATGGAGAAACATATTATACTCCTGACGCAACAACGGTTTCATTGTCGCGGGTGGCTGCTAAAGTCGGCTTACCTTGATATAAGGTGAAGTCAGCTAACTGGCCATCTACCACTTGTATATTACGAGGAGCTCGGCGCGCTAACTCGGCATCGTGGGTTACCATCACAATTGTTGCGCCATTTTTGTTTATCTCTTCAAGTAGTTCCATAACTTGGCGCGCCATAAGGCTATCCAGATTTCCCGTAGGTTCATCGGCAAGTAAGAAGCGAGGTTTGCCCGCCAGAGCACGAGCTATAGCAACACGCTGTTGTTGCCCACCAGACAACTGTTGCGGTAAATGTTTAGCTCGGCTGGCTAAACCAACTTGCTCTAAACATTGTTCAATTCTTATTTTACGTTCTTTTGCGGCAATGCCTCGATAGCGCAGGGGCACTTCGACATTTTCATATAAATTCAAATCAGGTATTAGATTAAAGCCCTGAAATATATATCCAATTTTTTGGTTTCTTAAATCGGCAGTTTGATTATCAGACAATCCGCCGATATCAACGCCATCTAAGGTATATTGGCCTGACGTGAACGGCTCCAGCAAACCGGCAATGTTTAAAAATGTTGTTTTCCCAGAGCCAGAGGGCCCTGTAACCGCAATAAACTCGCCTTCATTTACGGTTAACGAAAAGTCCCTTAGTGCATGAGTTTGTACGCTGTTCGTTTGGTATATTTTGCTTACGTTGTTCATGGTTAACATTGCTGTTTATCCTTTTTATTAGCGCAGAAGTACTGTAGACGCTTGATTAAACTGTTCGTAATTTGAAACTATTATTTGGTCGCCCTCATCCAGGCCGCTGAGAATTTCGACTTCTCGAATGCTGGTTGCGCCAATTTGAATGTCTATTCGCTCGGCCAGATCACCTGTAACAAGATAAGCTGTGGTGCCTCCGGCTTGAAGGAAACTCCCACGCTCTACCTTGAGTACATCACTTTTGTTCTCTAACAATATCCGTGCTGACACTTGTTGATTCTGGCGAATTGATTGCACGCTATTTTCAGGAAAGCGTACCCTTGCAATAACTTGTCTATCGACAACTTCTGGGGATATTGAAGCCAGTGTGCCAATCACTTTTTGGACACCCACTTTTAATTCAACACTCATCCCTAACCCCAGCTCATTTGCATAGCTCTCAGCAACATTGAGTTCGGCTTCATAAGCGGTTAAATCTACTAATTTCATTAATGGCTCATTTTTAGCCACAAGTGCATTCGGCTGAATTAGTACATTCCCCACGACTCCGGACACGCCGGCTCTAATAGTTAAATCGGCAAGTTGACGGGTAAGGTCATCTACAACTAGAGCTTGCCTGGCGACCTTCTCTTTCGTGGTCTTAAGTTCAAAAGCTAACGTATCTGTTGCTAATTCAATTTCACTAATGGCGTGCTTATAAGTCACTTCTGCTTTGGCTAAATTATCTAGCGCCTCTTCTAAATCTATCTGACTTATGAGGTGATCTTTGATTGACAATTTTGCTCTTTTTTCTTCTCGCTGGGCCGCAACCAATTCTACGTTGGCAATATCAGCTTGTTTGTTTAATAAAAGTGCCTGTCTACGTACATCAAGCTCTTGCCTAGCAAGCTCACTTTCCAAGCTTGCTAGCGCTGATTGCTCTTGCTTCATAGTATTCTGCAATTCGGGAGAATCGACTATTGCTACAATATCCCCTGTTTCTACCGAATCACCGGGCTTTACTTTTAAAAGAACATAGCCTTGCTCAGGGCTATACAACTGCGGGGCATTTGAAGCGATTATTCTACCTGTGGTGACGATATCCCTAATTAACTCGCCTTTTGTTACTACACTGAACTTTAGCGAATCACGACTGCTAGATAAGCCAGCGGTGGAGCTGGAAAAAAGAAAGAGATATCCAAAGACACCCACTATTAATAGTATAGCTAAGACACCCACCCATTTTTTTCGCGACGGCTGCGTTACAACAGCGGTATCCTGACTACTAGTATCCTGAATCATAAGACATCCTCATGACTTACTGACTCGAAATTAGCGAGCAACACTACAATGACAAAAATAAAAATAGGCAGACTGATAAAGTGAATAAGCAACATGTTAATCTAGTTTCTGTTGGAAGTGTGAACTAGTAGTACGAATAACATGCCAACATTTAATACATTGATTATTAATGATTTTATTAAGCTTTGAGTAGCTGGCGTGTCCGAGCGGACACTTTTTTACTGTCCGACTCAACTGAGCGGACGGGTTGGCTAAATTTAGGGTTGGATATCAGAAGAATCACTGAGGTTACTAAAAAACGGCATTAACTCTTCTCAGTACTCATTGATGTGAAATACATAGGTTGGGATAGCGAATTAAATTTTAGCAGGCTAATTGATGGCTCAATACAGTTTTTCGCTTTACCAATGCCAAGCTGATCTTGCTGGAAAAGTTGCTCTCTATGGAGCTTACAACTGCAGACCAATCTGTTTGTGTTAAACCTGTACGCGATAAAATAGGCTCGCAGTTTCGGGGGATCTCTCCCCTGATGTTACTTCTTAGTTGCCTACCGGTTTGATCCACCAAGTGCAAATAATCATCTAATCGAAAAGGTAACCCTTTTGCTTTATTATTTTGAGACCCACCAACAAATGGAAGTAGCTCTAGAGGTTGTTTATTCTCTTTTGCCTTTGCTATACGACGTTTCACACTGGTATACATTGCCTTTTCAGGGGTCTTCGCATTGCCAGCTCTTATCGGATTTAAATCAACATAGGCCATGCAAGCCAACAATGCTGATTCATCTAGTAGAGCTTGAGACTTAAACCGCCCTTCCCAAAAACGCCCGGTACATTCGTCCTCCGTGTTTGCTTTTCGCGCAATAAATTCATTTAGAAGCCGCATAAACCAACTGATATCGTACAAACGCTTTCTATATATATCCACGTAATTAAGTACCGTTTTTAATTGCGATTCAGAGAGGCTAGGCCTCTGTTCTCTATTCATAAATTGACGAGTAAGCAAAGTTCCATTGTGAAGCGTATGCCACCGGCTCAGTACTTCCTCAGGGCTCATTGCAAGCGCATGACTCTTATCAACACGCAATACAGTATGGGTATGATTGCTCATTACTGCATAAGCGCAAACTTCGATTGCAAAAACACTTGCGAGCTTAAGCAATCGATTCTCTACCCATTGCCTTCTGTGCTCGTAGCTTCTTCCGCTAAACCTGTCTTTTCCGCATAGAAATGCTCTTCGAACACAACGAGAAACGCAATGATAGTAAGGAGTGTCTTCTAAACATATTAGTGACTTACGAGGACGCGGCATGCTTAAATTTGGTGTGGATATTTGATGCTTATAGTGGATTAATACGCTAGAGAAGAATACTGAACCTTGGGTTAGTTTTTCTCTCTATTTCGGGTGAGTTGATTAAGCTTCGCGATTTGTGTGTGTCTTCTCACCTAGCAACCAAAAAAAACCTGGACACCCACTAATGTCCAAGGCTTTGACATCTGTGGGTGTCCAAACTCTTTTAGTGGGTGTCAATATTGAAGGTGGGTGTCCGCATTGCTATCCCTTGCGAGCTTAAGCAATCGATTCTCTACCCATTGCCTTCTGTGCTCGTAGCTTCTTCCGCTAAACCTGTCTTTTCCGCATAGAAATGCTCTTCGAACACAACGAGAAACGCAATGATAGTAAGGAGTGTCTTCTAAACATATTAGTGACTTACGAGGACGCGGCATGCTTAAATTTGGTGTGGATATTTGATGCTTATAGTGGATTAATACGCTAGAGAAGAATACTGAACCTTGGGTTAGTTTTTCTCTCTATTTCGGGTGAGTTGATTAAGCTTCGCGATTTGTGTGTGTCTTCTCACCTAGTAACCAAAAAAAACCTGGACACCCACTAATGTCCAAGGCTTTGACATCTGTGGGTGTCCAAACTCTTTTAGTGGGTGTCAATATTGAAGGTGGGTGTCCGCATTGCTATCCACGCATTGCTAGCTAAAGAGCTTCATGAACCAGCCTTTGCTAAGCTCTTCTTCACAGGTTTTAAGCTGGGTTGCGTAGCGTAATGATCTTGCTTTCACTTTAGATGCCACTTTCTTCAGCCAGGGTTTTCGGTCGTAACTTTTCCGTTTATAGCCGCCCCAGCCTTCGTGATAATTCAAGTATTGGGCGTAAGCATCCCACTTTGAAATGCCATTTACCTTCTGCGATTTATAAATAAACCAGCCCATGAAGTCGATGGCATCTTCGAAATCATCCCTATCAGCGCCGCTATTATTGGTTTCACGCATGTAGTCAGCCCATGTGGGTGTCTTAGCTTGCGAATAGCCATAAGCAGAGCTTACTCTACCCCAAGGGACTAAGCCGAAAAATACGTAATCACGGGGAGGTAAAGCATCGTGGCGAAATGAGCTTTCTTGATACATCATCGCCATAGGCACATGAATGGGCACGCCCCATTTATCACGAGCATCAGCGGCGGCGTCGTACCAATCATCTTTTTCAAAGAAGATTTCGCACAAATTGCTGCTATCTTTCGGGGGCGTTGTTGCACATCCAGCGATAAACAGTGGAAAAAGCACGACCAAAATTGATAAAAAAATACACAACGGTTTGAACTTTTGATGCATAGCTTGTCTTAACTTATGTTCTAGTAAAATGTGTGTTTCCCTGGAACCTTCAACGCCTGATTTCTATCAGGCGTTTTTTTTTGCTTGCGGTTCGTTGAAGTAATCACAAATAAAGCTGTCGAAGTCTTTCGTATCAGCGGCTTCCACATCGGCTTGCGCAGCTAACGACGTCTCAGCGGCATCAGCAAACATAGCTTCCGTAGTTTGCTGATAATCGAAACCTTTCATCTGCTCTTGATAACGTGCAGCTAGCTCTAAGCCATAAACACCATTATCTTTGTCATGTTTAAGCAATTCCTCTAAAAGCACGCCTGAAGGGGTTAGCGCTGGATTTGCAACTTTCATCGACTCTGCGGCAACCGCGTCACTATATCGTGTTGTGTCATTTGCCAAGTCGAGTATCTCTGCCACTTGCTCAAACTCGTCAAACAATGATGAAGCCCACGCCGTTAATGTTGTTTCCTCATTATCGCGAATAAGCGCCAAATTAGGTTTTCTGCCTTCTAATACCACTCGATTCATGTTGTCTTTTGCTTCATTTAACTGCGCTTCGTCTAGTTCAGCACTTGGCTTCAACAAACACGTCAGTAAGAACACATCGAGAAAATCGAATTGGGTTTGGCTAATACCAATGGGCGAAAAGGGATTTACATCTAACGCACGCACTTCAATGTAGCTGATGCCGCGCTTAACCAGTGCGTCGGTAGGTTTTTCCATCGATTGCGTAGGTTGCTTGGGCCGTATTGGCGAATACAGCTCGTTCTCAATCTGTAAAATATTACGGCTGAGCTGCTGATAGTTACCACCGTCGCCAGCAGCAAAGCTACTAAAACGATTTGACGGCGTATCCATAGCACCACGAAGCAGCCGAACATAGTTATCTAACTGGTTATAGCAAATTTTAAGCGACGACTGCTCAGCACTGGTATATCCCAAGTCACTCATTCTCAATGACGTGGCATACGGCATGTAATACGTGCCCTTACCCACTTTTTCAAACGGTAATGCGTGCTCTTTTCCTTTCAAAAACGAACCACACAATGCAGGTGATGCACCGTATAGAAAAGGGATTATCCAGCAGTAGCGACGGTAGTTTCTGATCAATGAAAAGTAGTTGGCTGAAGTTTGATCTTGGCTATGCTCAGTACCGTTAAGCTCAGCCCATTGCTTCCAGAAATCATCGGAAAAAGAAAAGTTAAAATGTACGCCAGCAATCGCCTGCATCATGCTGCCGTAGCGGTTTTTTAACCCAATTCGATATACTCGCTTCATTTTACCAATATTAGATTCGCCAAAATAAGCAATAGGGATATGTGCTTCATCTTCGATAAAACATGGCATGCTGAGGGGCCAAATTTGCTCGTTACCAATATTATCAATGGTGTACTTGTGAACATCTTGCAACTGCGTAATAGTAGTAGCGGCGCTACTTTCTGGGGGCGTAATAAACTCTAACAAAGACTCGGAAAAGTCAGTGGTTATCGTGTCGTGCGTTAGCGCTGAACCCAACGCCTTTGGATGAGGCTCTTGCGACAGAGCGCCGTTTGGCTTAATTCGTAATGCTTCACGCTCAACACCACGCTTTATTTGCGTAAGTGCCGTTAAAAATTCAGGTGATTTAAGCGCAGCCAAACGCTTGTTGAAACACGTTGAGTTTACAGTCAATGTTCATATCCATGGATGAGTTGTTCCCCTCAAAATGGGGAACAACATATTAAATTCAAGTCACCATTGCTGATAACTTGCTATCAGGCACTTAGTTTATCTGTTCTCTACTATTGGTATCTACTGATAATTCGATGATCGGCATATTTAACGACTCCAGTTGCTCAAGAATCGCATTTTTGTCGCCAACAACGATAACTTGCAGCGTATCTGTCGATAAATACTGCTTCGCCAGTGCGTTAATTTCGTCTTTGCTAATGCTATTAATTATCTCAATTTGCTCTGTTCTGTAGCCTTTTTCAAGTCCATAGCTTTGCAATTGACGAAGAAAGCGCGCCTTACTATTGGGGGTTTCAAACTCTAACGCATCGCTTAACGTAAACGCATTACGCATGAATTGAATTTCTTCGCCTGTCGCGCCGTTATCGATATACTGATTTATTTCTTTAAAAACTTCAGAAATGCCTTCGGCTGTATTCGCAGCAGTAAGATCGGTTCCAACTTCAAACCAACCTAACGTTTTGCCTCCCATAAACGCACTGTTCGCGCCATAGGTAATGCCTTTATCTTCGCGCAAATTCAGATTTATCCGGCTATTAAAGCCGCCGCCCAGTGGGAAGTTAACTAAACGAGATTTAAAGTAATCGCCAGTTGCATCGAAAGGTAAGCTGCGTTTAACGATATAAACTACAGATTGAACCGCACTAGGGCTATTTATTAAAAAGACCTGATTCTTATCGTAGGTAGGGAATGCATCATAATCTTCAAAGGTATATGTCTCACCTTCCCATTGCGCCACAAAATCTAATGCATCTACTACCGCATCAGAACTCATATTGCCAACGACTACGACACTCGCTTTACTCGGAGAGTAGTATTGGTTATAAAACTGCTTCACATCGTCAAGTGTGATGGCCTGCACGGTTTCAATAGTGCCTTCATCAGGTAAACTTACGCGATTATCTGCGCCGAATAATACTAAATCTCTGGCGCGGCGAGCCAAACTAGATGGCGTTTTCGCTTGCTGTTGCAAGCCTTGCAACACTCGCTCTTTCATTCTAACGAAATCACTTTGTGCAAAAGCAGGGTTGAAGAACTTCTCTTTAAGTAGTGCCAAGGTTGGCATCACGTTTTTAGTTAATGTAGATAAATAGACCTGAGAGTATCGTCCTGCCGCACTAAATCGAATTGAACTGCCTAACTTAGCAAGTTCGTTCGCTAATTCTTCATTCGTGTAGTTTTGAGTAGATTCATTCATCATTAACGCGGTGAGGTACGCTGTACCCGCTTTACCCTCAGCGTCTAGCAACATACCGCCATCCATGCTAAGGGTTAAGGTGACAGTGGGTGTCTCACTCACAGTCACCCCCATTACATTTACGCCATTGCTGAGTTCACGCTCCCAATAATCCGGTACCGTGACGACAGGCGCTTCGCCTGCTTTAGGCGGTATAGTTCTATCGAAACTAGATGGTGAAGATGTATATTCGTGATCATCAGGTTCAGTTTCGGGTAACGTTCGTACAGGACGTTCAAAGGTAGGCTCTGCCGCTTGAAGTTGAGGCTGGCCTTTAGGCACAATACTCAACACCACACTATTGGCGCCTTTGATATATTTTTTATACACACGCATCACGTCTTCAGCGGTCACAGAATTATATCGCGCGATATCTTCAGACACTAAGTCTGGCGTTTGATAAAAAGTCTCATTGGCCGCTAGCGCAGTCACTTTGCCAGCTACACTCTGTAAGCCAAATACTGTTGATGCTTCAATACTACCTTTGGTTCGCGCTAAATCGTCGGCTTTTACACCACGGGTTTCAAATTCAGCCAGTGTGGCTTCTATTACCTGGTGAAGTTCATCAAGTGACTGGACTTTTGCGGGGTTAGCTAACGCAATTAGTTGAAATTCACAGGCCAGCTCGCGGCACGGGTGTGACACGACTGCTTGGACAGCCATGCCTTCTTTCACTAAATTTTTATAAAACAAAGACGTTTTACCGCCACCTAGTATGTCGGATAACACATCTAATGGTGCTTCATCAGGGTGACGCGCATAAACGGTTGGAAAAGTAATTTGTAGCAACGGCAGGTGCACCTTATCTTCTAACGTCATATAGCGTGTTTCAGATAGGGTCACAGGCTGTGGTTCAGGATCTTTTACTTCAGGTCCTTTTGGAATATCACCAAAATATTGGGCTATTAATGCTTTGGTTTTGGCAGTATTTATATCACCACCTATGGTCAACACTGCATTATTTGGCCCATACCAGCGTTTAAAAAAAGCTTTAAGGTCGTTCACGTTAACGCGGTCTAAGTCTTCAACGTAACCAATGGTCATCCATGAATAAGGGTGCCCTTCTGGATACATTGCTTCGCCATTGAGTTCATGCCTTAGTCCGTAAGGCTGGTTATCCACTCGCTGAGCACGCTCGTTCTTAACGGTTTCACGTTGATTTTCAAATTTAGTTTGGTTTACCGCTTCAAGCAAATACCCCATACGGTCTGCTTCTAGCCACAACACCTTTTCGAGTTGGTTAGCCGGCACAGTTTCGTAGTAATTAGTTCTGTCGGTATTTGTCGAGCCGTTCAAACTTCCGCCGGCTTCGGTGATCACTTTAAAATGCTGTTCATCTGCCACGTGTTTCGAGCCTTGAAACATCATATGCTCGAAAAAGTGCGCGAAACCAGACTTACCCACTTCTTCACGCGCAGAGCCTACGTGGTAAGTCACATCTACATGAACGAGGGGATCTGAATGGTCTTCGTGAAGAATAACCGTTAATCCATTACTGAGCGTGTACTTTTCGTAGGGGATAGTAACTGCGGAGCTATCGGCGGGGGTATCTACGTTTGCCCGTTGGCATCCGTTAAGTACGCTAATAGCAAAAACTGCAACAATAAGGCGAAACGCCAAACTTCCTGACATGCTGGATCCTTCTAGGTGGCCTCGCTTTTATAATGCATTTAACTCGCATCACACTAGCGTCTATAATAATACAACCGTTGAGACAATGGCCTGGGGCATACGTTTCATCGAAGACTACCAGACTTTTTAACGCTTTACTTGCTCTGACTTGCTATCATTGTATTAATTTATAAAATTCTGAAATACACTGGCAGTGAACACAGAACAAAAAACGTAGTTAAAGGAACTTACATGGATCAGCTCGCAACAGTCTTAGATTTTGAATTTGGCATGTCTCAACTAAGTGGTAATAAAACACTGTTGTTAACCTTATTGAATAAGTTTTCAGATGAATATCGCTCAGCAAACGATGATTTACAGCGATTAGTGAAAGAAGGGAATTTCGACGAGGCATACTCTTTAATCCATACGCTGAAAGGTGTAGCAGGTAACTTGGGGCTATTTGCGTTGCATCACGCCAGTAAACCCGTTGAAGCAAGCGTTAGAAACGACAAATGCCTTCCTGATGACTACGCCAGTTTTTCTGCTCTTGTTGATGAAACCATAGCGGCTGTAGATGCACTATCGGCAACTCCTGAGCCCGCTGCGCCTGAAGCAACTAGCGCAGTTGCTACCCAAGCTCGTGAGCAATTTATGGCTGCATTAAAGGCCAGTGAGTTCATTTCTCAATCGACGCTTGATGAATGGTTAAGCGCACTTTCGCTACCGCCTGAAACAAAGCAAGGAATTGAAGACGCGGTAGACGAACTAGACTACGACGAAGCCATCGCCCTACTTGAAAAAGCCTAAGTGAGCGAAATACCTATTTTAGTTGACGATAACGATGTGCTTATCGTCAACAAGCCCTCCGGCATTGCCATGCATGACAATGCGAATATTGAGAGCACGGGAACTGGTGAGAACATAAAAACCGGTGGAAGCGCTGACTCGGGTTATATCAGTAATATAGACACACATGCATTAGGTATTGTTAGCCTGCTTCGCGAACAAACTGGTTTTAGTCAACTTCACCTTTGTCATCGCTTAGATACCGGTACCTCTGGCTGTTTGTGCTTAGCCAAAAATACCCAAACAGCAGCACTTATTGGTGAGGCCTTTGCATCCCGTCGAGTTAGCAAATACTACTTAGCCATTAGTGCCGACAAGCCGAAAAAGAAACAAGGTACCATTGTAGGCGATATGAAAAACCGCCGCGGCGGCCAATTCATGCTGCTTAAAAGCAAAGATAACCCTGCAGTCACCCAGTTTTTTAGTCAATCTGCTAAACCTGGCTATCGCGGATTTATCGTAAAACCGCTTACAGGTAAAACCCATCAAATTCGAGTCGCTCTTAAGAGTATGGGTGCAGCGATACTTGGCGACACACTTTACAGCGGTGCACCATCCGATAGATTACATTTACATGCTGGCTGGCTGCGCATTCCCCTTCCCTCTCGCACTATTTTAGTCAAAGCGCCGATACTCTCTGGTGATTTATTTACTGATAGTGAAGTAAGCAATTGGCTTACTGAATTACCTGAGCCAGATAGCTTTAATTGGCCTGTAATTGCCCCTTCTTTATTACAGTTAGTTAGCAAGGCTTGATGTAAGAAATGAAAGGTAAAAAGGCCAGGCAAGGCGTGCAAAAAACAGAAAACCTATTGGGTGAGGGCAACTCGCAGGCACAAGGCAATTTTAAGACTGAGCAGCTCGAAATAAAAAAAATCCACATTGCGGGCAGTGGCGCTATTGGTTCTTTACTCGCAGGGGCTGCAGAAAAACAAGCAATTCCTTACGCGCTTTACCCAAGAAACTCAGTATTTCAAGTCGAGAATGCGAGTATAGGGAAACCTAAATTTGAGCCATCTAAAACTGAGACACCCACCCCCTTGTTAATAGAATGGACTGACGGTACCGAATACCCCATTACGCAAATCAACAGTAACAAGCCACATCTTTCGCCTAACGATATTTTGGTATTGCCTTTAAAAGTGCACCACTTGAAAACCGCGCTTACTCAATGGCTGCCATTAATCGATAAAAGTACCCCTGTAGTGCTTCTACACAATGGTATGGGTGGGTATGAAATAGCGACATCTATATTGCCAGCCAAGCAACCATTGCTGCTTGCGACCACCAGCCATGGGGCGATGAAGCGCACGACAACTCAGGTTATTTACACCGGTGTGGGCGCCACCCAGATTGGTATTGCCCCCCATTTGGTTTCGCACAAACAACTCACTATGCCTGAGTGGGCGAAAAGTGTGTGTCACACTTTATATGCGCTACTTCCACCAGTGAGTTATCAAACTGACATCATGAAAGCTTTGTGGGCCAAGCTTGCGATTAATGTGGTGATAAACCCATTAACTGCCCTAAATAATGTGACAAATAGCCATATTGCTGATGAGCAGTTTGCGAAAGAACGCAAAACGCTTTGTGAAGAATTTGCTGAAGTGGCAAACGCCTGTGGTCAGTGTTTTGATGCTAATAAAATCGAACAACAAGTAATCAACGTTGCTGGCCTTACTGGCAGTAATTACTCCAGCATGCATCAAGACGTGCTAAATCATCGGCAAACCGAGATTGAAGCCATTAATGGCTACATTGTCAAAATGGCACAAAAAAAGGGTATTGAAGTTCCCCTCAATACCCTTCTTACACAACAAGTCAAAGCGCGTTTAGCCTAAGTGCTGTGAGCTGTTTTTTATAACGTTAGCTAAGTATAACGTCATTTGCGCAGCTTATTCTTCTTCGGTGCCTTTTGAAACTTCAGGTTTCATATGCGGGAATAAAATCACGTCTTTAATCGTTGGGCTGTCAGTAAATAGCATAGCCAAACGGTCAATACCAATACCTTCACCGGCCGTAGGCGGTAAACCATACTCTAACGCACGAATGTAATCTTCGTCGTAATGCATTGCTTCATCATCGCCGGCATCTTTCTCTTCCACTTGCTTAGAGAAACGCTTGGCTTGATCTTCAGAGTCATTTAACTCGCTGAAACCGTTAGCAAGCTCACGGCCGCCTACGAAGAATTCAAACCTGTCAGTAATGAATGGGTTTTCATCGTTACGACGAGCAAGAGGCGATACTTCCCACGGGTATTCTGTAATAAACGTAGGCTGTTCAAGCTTCTCTTCTGCGGTGGCTTCGAAGATTTCACACAAGTACTTACCAGCGCCCCAAATACCGTCAACTTCAGGCTCTTTAATATGCAGCTGTTTCGCCATGGCTTTAAGTGCATCAAGGTTAGCTTCTGGGTCGCGAATAGCGGCTTCATTGGCTTCTGGCCAGTATTTAAGAATAGCGTTGCCCATACTTAAGCGCTCGAACGGCTTACCAAAGTCGTACTGCACTTCTGAAACCACGTTACCGTCAGTATCTTTGTTGGTGTTAGTAATAACACTAGAACCTAAAATATCTTCGGCAAGAGTACGCAACATGTCTTCTGTTAAGTTCATCAGGTCATTGAAATCAGCATAGGCCTGATAAAATTCCAACATAGTGAACTCTGGGTTATGACGTGTTGAAAGCCCTTCGTTACGGAAGTTACGGTTAATTTCGAACACGCGCTCGAAACCACCTACTACTAAACGCTTCAAGTAAAGCTCTGGGGCAATACGCAAGTACATATCAATGTCTAACGCATTGTGATGAGTAACAAACGGCTTTGCAGTTGCACCACCGGGAATAACCTGCAGCATAGGCGTTTCTACTTCAAGGAAGTCGCGCTGGGTGAGGTAGTTACGAATACCATTTACAATCTTACTTCTGATCATAAAGGTTTTGCGCGTTTGTTCACTGGTAATAAGGTCAACGTAACGCTGACGATATTTGGTTTCTTGGTCGCTTAGGCCATGGAACTTCTCTGGTAGAGGGCGCAGTGCTTTCGTTAGCAATGCATACTCTTCCATGTTCACATATAAATCGCCTTTACCCGACTTATGCAATACACCAGCAACACCAATAATATCACCAATATCTAACGCACCGTACTGCGCTTTAAGGGCTTTTTGGGTATCTTTATCAGCGTAAGCTTGAATGCGACCAGTCATGTCTTGTAGCAACATAAACGGGCCACGCTTAGCCATAATACGGCCAGCAATGCTTACTTTATTGCCCTGCTCTTGCAAGGTTTCTTTATCTAGTTCACCGAACTTGCCTTGAAGTTCGTCAGCATAGTTTTCACGACGGAAGCTGTTTGGGAAGCCATTTGCACGGCACTGCTCACGAATTGCGCTTAGTTTTGCTCGGCGCTCAGCAATTAATTTATTTTCGTCGGTTTGTTGGTCAGTCATAACCTATTCACTTTCGTTGTTCGGATTACAGCCCTGATTTAAGGCTGGCTTCGATAAATTTATCCAGGCCACCATCTAGCACGGCCTGAGTGTTGCGTGTTTCCACGCCAGTACGCAAATCTTTAATACGAGAGTCGTCTAGTACGTATGAACGAATTTGACTTCCCCACCCGATATCTGACTTGCTGTCTTCCATCGCTTGTTTCTCGGCGTTTTGCTTTTGAAGCTCGTACTCGTAGAGTTTCGCTTTCAGTTGCTTCATCGCCTGATCTTTGTTTTTATGCTGCGAGCGGTCGTTTTGGCACTGCACTACAATACCTGTAGGTTCGTGAGTAATACGTACCGCTGAATCTGTTCTGTTTACGTGTTGGCCACCCGCGCCAGATGCGCGGTAAGTATCAATACGTAAATCTGAAGGGTCTATATCAATATCGATATCGTCATCCACTTCAGGATAAACAAACGCTGATGAAAACGACGTATGACGGCGGTTACCTGAATCAAAAGGTGACTTACGCACTAAGCGATGCACGCCCGTTTCGGTACGCAACCAACCAAAAGCATATTCCCCTGCAATACGCAAGGTGGCACTTTTAATACCTGCGACATCGCCATCAGACACTTCAATAAGTTCGGTCTTAAAGCCGTGGGCTTCCCCCCAACGAAGGTACATGCGAAGGAGCATATTCGCCCAGTCTTGCGCTTCTGTACCGCCAGAACCAGATTGAATATCAATATAACAATCGTTGGCATCATTAGGTTGTGAAAACATGCGGCGAAACTCAAGCTTTTCAAGTTGCTCCAGCAGGCCTTCTAGTTCTTTGTTGGCCTCATCGAAAGTTTCTTCATCTTCTGCTTCAACGGCGAGTTCAAGCAAACCTTCAACGTCTTCGGTGCCCTGCTCAAGGTTGTGAATCGTTTCTACAACCAGCTCTAAGGCCACCTTTTCTTTGCCTAACGCTTGTGCGCGTTCAGGCTCGTTCCATACCTCGGAGCTCTCAAGCTCTCGGTTAACTTCTTCTAAGCGCTCTGACTTTGCATCAAAGTCAAAGGTACCCCCTAAGCGCGTCGGTGCGCTCGCGGATATCTTTTATCGCATTGGTAACGGGGTTTACTTCAAACATAGTCCGCGTATCAACTGTAAAATAAGACCGCGGATAGTACCGAATTTGGACGAAATTTGATAGAGGTTAACGAAATAAAAGGCAGGTTTTCAGGGTATTAGTTTCACTGCCTGTCTAATCATTAGAAACGCGCCATAAAAGGCCGAGAATGACGCCTTTAGTAAAGCAAGAAAACTGCCTGAAGTTAACTATTATTGGTTTTTCTCATAAATTGAAATCCAGCCCAGCCCGCCATTGCGCTTGCGCTGGTTAAGAAGGTGCCCCAAGCCCAATCCACTACAGTAATAAACAGCGTAAAACCTTCAACAATACTGTAGTTGGTTAGGTTATAAGCACCATAACTGGCGAGCCCAAGCAACGCTCCATCAATACCAGCGTAGTAAAGTGGTTTATCTATGTTCGCCACTACGGCTAATACAAAGACAACAAAACCATACATTAAATAGAACACCACCCAAGGCCAGGTAATATAGTTTTCCCTCAGTAAGCTCGCCATTTCAGTGGTATACCAGTCTCGGGCTATCCAACCTAGCCATAACGCATCTAGCACACCAAAGCACAATAAAATGGCCAGTATCGAAAGCATAATACTGGAAGAAAATACAATGATTTTTTGTAGCATGAACTCGCGTTCCATTCATAAACTAGCGTTAGGTTTTCAGTTTGTCATGTCTATGAATAAAATAGCAATATGAAAAATTAGTACCTTCACAACACTAGTTCAATCTTACCGCTAGATAGCTAACTTTCCCTTCAGATGATTGGGGCAGAAAATATAAACCGCCGAACAAAAAGTACTGAGTGCCATTGATTTTAACTGGCTTCGCACCTTCAGGAAGTGCATCATAATGCTTAGCTGCTTCATACACAGCGGTTTCTACTCGCGACCACTCTACAGGAGCTTTCACTACGATATACTCACCATCTATTCGTTTGTAATACACCCCTTCTACAACATAGTAGGTTTTCCCATCGACAAAAATAGTATCAAGATGATCAGGCAAGGTGTGAATGATGACACCAGGGGGTGGTATCACTACCGTAAAATCGCCTCCCATTTTGCGATAATACACACCATTTCTATATCGATAGTCTATGCCTTGGTGACGAATGAAGGCTGCGTCTTTAGGTAAATGTCTCACTCTATACCCCGGCTCATATCGCGGAGATGCAAGCACAGCAACAGCAACGCCCGCCGCAATGCCCGCACCTATACTTACTGCTGCATTTCCACCGTGAAAGCCGTCACGCGCACCGCCGCCATGCAACGGCGCCGCACATGCACTTAGTAGGATGATTGAGCAGAATATGGGTATTAAGTATAGTTTCATAAAGTATTACTCCCAACAAATTAAGAGTACGGCGACAATGCCGTGTACTTAGTTATATGGGGGTATAGACCAATACAAGAACAGATCTTCTTGTACCTTTACCTAACATTTACTCAGCTTATCCCTTTTACTCACTCGTCCCCGACATGGCGATATCAACCGCACTTTTTCCCATAGTTTGTTCACCCACATATTTGGAGTCGAATGCGGGTCTAGAGAATATCTTTCTAACTAACGGTTCAAAGTGTGATAGTGGTTTTGTAGGGTAATCAGGATCGAAGGACGATTGATCCCACTTTTCACAAAAATCCACACAGGCTTGATACCAAGGGTGATCTTTTAAATACTCGCGCTCATTCGGATCCCCCCCTAAAAAATGGGCGTAATAAACGTTTTGAAATAACCCATGCTGGTTAATAATCCAGGTCACTTCAGGTCGTACATAGGGGCGTAAAATTGAAGCCGCATATTGCGAATGATTGTGCGGCGCTAAGTCATCACCAAGATCATGAATAAGTGCCGCTACTATCATTTCCTCATCGGCGCCATCGGCTTCAGCACGAGTTGCTGATTGCAGTGAGTGTCCAAGTCGTGAAACCTGATAGCCCGATAAGGTGTTCTCTAAATTTTTAAGCGCTTCCAAAATTCTATCGGGCAAGCCTGTCGCGTACTCATCTTCATGTTTGGTAAGAAACAAATACTCTTCTTTTGTTCCGTCTTTCATCTGGCGAAATTGAACAGTTTCCATCACTTACCTCTTATCTCTGCTGTTTCTGCTGTAGACTTGGTATTAGCTATTTTAAACTCACCGTTCGTACTTTTTGTTTCTAGTTCATCGTTGGTACGGGCTGCACGATGCTTTCTTTTAAGCGCGTTGTAACGGCCTTTTGGTGCATCAATATCGATGTATGCGCCCTGCAAATGACGAAGCCCTTCACTGGGATCAAACCCTGTGCGACCATGTAACACTCGGGTATTGTGAAACATCTGCAGCTGACCTGGCTCCAATCTGAAGCGCCACTCGTATTCAGGCGAACACAACAACTGCCCCAAACGTTTACGGGCACGATGAAAGATAACCATTTCGTCTTCGGGTAAAAGCGGCAGGTAATCCAATCGCGGACTATAGGCAATACCGGTAATTCTGCCACTAGAGTCAGACTCAATCATGGTTCGTCTTTCTATCAAATCAACATCACTGTCGTAGTGGCGATAACGAACAGGAACTTTGCAAAGCAAGGCGAAGCCTTCCGGATCTTCTTTTTTCAACTGTTCAAGTACAGACAAACTGTCAACCAATGTCGACAAGCCTTCTGTAGTCTGATTCTCCAAACAATGTAGAAGCTGAATGCCTGGCATAGGATTCCTATAAGGGTTGTCAGTATGAGGCCCTAAAGGCACTGAACGATAAGCAAGATCGTTTGAGTTAGGACGGGTGAATACCTCGAAGTACTTACCGAAGTTAGTTTCTCTAACATGGCCAAATAGGTTTGCTACCTCCAATACTGCGTCAGACTCAGTAGGCACGTTATCAACAATAAGCACCCCGTAGGTTAAGAATATTTCTATTCCTTTAATTAACCCCTGTTGTGATTTCAATGTGGCGAGATCAATATGAAATAATGATTTATCCACGTCGCTTTTCCACGATATATCGTTAGGCGCACCGTCCCAAACGTCGAAATCGGCAGCGAACTCATTTAAATCGTACTCACCTGTATACCCGTCGCTAAACGTAAGATTAGCTAACCGATTGTGCTTCTTTTCTACCTTAATCAGCGATACACCCTCATCCAATTGATGTGGGTCGAAAAAACGCTGTTTGGTGGTTTTATCTAGGCTTGCTGAATCTTGGCAACGCTCACGTAGCCACAACGCAGGTAAAGGATAGTGTTGTCCATTTACAGTCGCTGAAACGGAAGCATTCGCCTCATTGATAACATAGTCTATTTGCTGCACGAGAATCTCCCTTAAAAATCAACGGGAGGAGTATCAAGTAATCATGGTTTATATTACAGTAGCAAAGCCTTATAGCTAACATGCAAATTAGTAATAATGAAAGAATCTGAGTTACCGACACTTAACGGCTTATTGTGTTTTGAAGCTACAGTAAGACATGGCTCTATGACATTAGCAGCTGAAGATCTTGGTATAACACAGCCTTTGGTGTCCCAAAGAATTCGCGCACTGGAAGATATAGTAGGGGGAATTTTAATTGATCGCAGTAAGAAACCCGTTACACCTACCATCGAAGGACTTAAGTATTACAATGAGTTAAGAGGCTCTACATCATCTATTTTGCGTGCTACTGATAACGCACGAGAAGATTTTCGAGAAACAAAAACTAAAATATCTATTAATGCATATTTCGGCTTCGCATTTCATTGGATAATGCCTAGGCTACAACGTTTACAACAAGCCTTTCCTGATTACCTCTTTGAAATCCAACCAACTAATAGTTTAAGTGATCTTACTACTGCACATGCAGATATCTTATTTCATTTCTCATCAGAAATTGGTAAATATCAGTTTGAAAAGATGTTAATTCCCGAAGAGGTTTTTCCGGTTTGCTCACCCGATTTCGCTGTTAAACACGGTTTAAAGCCAGGCCAAATGCTTAGTGACCTCAGAAACCTTCCTTTACTGCATAAAGATGTAGATGATTTTAGGTGGTTAAATTGGCAACGCTGGGCACAAGCATTAAATGTGAAGCCTTCTTCTAGCCCAATTTCATTTCGTTACAACAATTACCCCCTTATTGTTGAAGCGGCCATTGGTGGACATGGCCTTTGCTTAGGCTGGGAAGGGTTAATTAACCCCTTTATCGTTGATGGGAAACTCATTCAATTAGGGCCACGATTAAAATCGGAAACACGAGGGTATCAGATTTGCTCAGACCAATACGCTAACTTTGCAATAGGCAATGTAATCAGGTGGTTTATCAAAGAAACAGAGAAGGACTAGGCAATGAGCGAATGTTATTCGCTCATTGCCTAAAAAGAAATGCTACAAAACGTGAGCGGTCATTTTCATCGTTAATTCAGCGGTTTGTTTACCCAAATTTTTAAGTTGTTTAATGGTTTTCGCGTCGGTCACTACGCCATTGTCATCCATTAAGGTATTCACTTTGGCTACAGCAAGTTGTGCAGGTAACACCGTAACGCCTATGTTTGCCAGCAGCATGCGTAAAACCACCAGTACTCTCATTCCTCCCAGGCCACCAGCGGAAGCAGCCATAATCCCTGCCGTTTTACCTTTGAAAGCCTGCATGGGTTTATCGCCCTCTTCCATTCGACTAGCCCAATCAATAGCATTCTTAAGCAATGCGGGGTAACTCGAATTGTACTCTGGAGAAGCAATTAAGAAACCATCATGTTCAGTTAACAGCTGCTTGAAGGCTCTCGCATTTTCTGGCACACCAGACACTTTTTCTTCATCTTCATTAAA
Organism: Alteromonas sp. 38; assembly: GCF_902506055.1. Taxonomy (NCBI): domain Bacteria; kingdom Pseudomonadati; phylum Pseudomonadota; class Gammaproteobacteria; order Alteromonadales; family Alteromonadaceae; genus Alteromonas; species Alteromonas sp. 38. Next base: position 1,308,675 of record NZ_LR733300.1, on the reverse strand, counting down.
GATAGACATGGGGTAGTCGGCTAGATTGATGACCGTAACTTCAGCCCCCGACTCCCGCGCCCCTTCGGCCGCAATACCGAGTATAGCTTGATTAAAGGAGCCGTTTCGTGTGCTGCCAGCAAAAGCGAGTAGCTTCGTCATAATATAAATTCCTGTATTGGTGCCATTACAAATTTAACGTACCGTTGCGAGTTACATTACTACATTATTAGGCAAAAAAATGCGAATACCTAGCCTGTTAATTAAACATTACTGTAAAATGGCTCCCTACTCTATGAGTAAACATGTCGTGACGCACTCAATAAAATTTAGTTAAAGCAATACTTTAATCATAGTTAACGTTTTTATAGTATTGTTACTATACTTACTCAGATTGTCAGTGTGTTTTGAAAATCACGTACTGCTCAATAAGGTTATACACTACGAAAAAACGTTTCTTTTTCGTAGTCACCTTCGTGAAATGGATTTAGAAAAATTACATGGCGTACCTTTTTCAGACATTGCAGTCGAGAATAATTCTCCTCATCATTATGGTTGCCCTACCAGGGTTGATTGGCGTTTTTTACGACTCATATGTTGAAAGAGAGCGCGCTATAGAAGCGGCAATAAGCCAATCGGTTAATACCGCCAAGGCAACCTCGAAATTTCAATCTACGCTAATTGATAAAACACGTATTTTTCTACAAAACCTATCCAGTTTCGACGCGGTTAAAAAGCCGAACTCCCAAACATGTAGTGCTTTTCTTGCCGATGTACTTAAGGTAAATAGTAACTATATTAACCTTGGTGTACCAAGGGCAGATGGCGAACTACTGTGTAACGCCCGCCCCATGAAAACACCCGTAAACGTCTTCGATCGCCCATACATTCAAGAGGCGCTAGCTACACGAGAATTTTCGATAGGTGAGTTTCAAATAGACCGAGCAACTAACCTTACCAGCGTGAATTTTGCTTATCCGGTAATGAACGCCACAAGCGATACTGTGGTGGCGTTAGTAGTAGCGGTTATCTCACTGGAATGGTGGAGTGAAACACTCTCAGAGTCTCATTTACCCGATAATACCGTTGCTTACATTACCGATAGCGAGAATAAAATTGTTGCCGCATATCCGACCAACAATAACCTCTTAGGGACCCCATTACATATCTCCAGCACAGCAATAGAAAACTCAAATACTGCATTTGATAATAGCGCTTTTATTAGTAATGACCCTTATGAACGGGTATATGTAAAACGCCCATTATTTGAAGATGGCAAGCAAATAAATATTACGGTGGGCATTCCTCTTAAACACGCACTTGAAATTATTAATGAGCGTCTGATTAAAACGGCCGGTATTTTGACCGCGATAGTCATGTTACTTGTGGGAGTCTCTGTATGGGGCGTACGAAGAAACGTACTAAAACCAATTCGCACCTTGCTTCAATCAACTAAAGCCCTTGCTGAAGGCAAAGACGTAAGCGACGCACCTCTACATGGTAGTGTCGAGTTGGTTAAATTACAGCAACGCTTTACCTCTATGGCAAAAACACGGTTAGAGGCAGAAAAACGGCTTATCGATAGCCAAGCTTCCTTACTGGAAAGTAAAAATATATTAGCAAGTCATATCGAAAATACACCTTTAGGGTGCATTGCCTGGGATACTCAGCTTATCTGTACCGATTGGAATAAATCAGCAGAACATATTTTTGGCTACAAAAAAGAGGAGGCGATTGGTAAACATGCCTCGGATCTCATTATACCTCCTGAACTTCGAACTGAAATAGACGACGCATTCGCTCAATTGCTGAAGAAAAAGGCGCCAAAGCGAAAAATAAATAAAAACGTTACCAAATTACGCCATACCATTATCTGTGAATGGTATAGCACACCCATTCTTGATCTGACTGGCAATGTAATAAGCGTAACCTCATTAGTTCAAGATATTACTAAGAATATGCATTTAGAAGAAAAGCTTAAACTATCAGCAAGTGTTTTCTCTCACGCAAGAGAAGGAATTTTTATCACAGATAGCAGTGCTAACATTATAGATGTGAACAAAACCTTCGTTGATATAACAGGCTATAAGCGAAATGAAGTGTTAGGTAAAAAGCCCAGCATGTTCAAGTCGGGAAAACAGTCTCCCGAGTTCTATAGACACCTATGGGCATCTATTATCAGTAAAGGCTATTGGGCAGGAGAAATTTGGAACAAACGTAAAAATCATGAAGTTTACGCTCAACTATTAACCGTGAGCGCAGTCAATGACGATGAAGGCAATGTTAAGAACTATATTGCTATATTTAGCGATATTTCTGAAGCGAAAGAACAGCAATATAAATTAGAGCATATGGCACATTATGACGTATTAACTAATTTGCCTAACCGCTCGTTGCTTGCTGAGAGATTAGACAAAGCACTGGCCCAATGTAAATCTGACAGAGGGTTTGTGGCAGTAGCGCTACTCGATTTAGATGGTTTCAAAGAAATAAATGATAACTTTGGTCATAGTGTAGGTGACGAACTACTTGTCATTTTGGCCCATCGCTTAAAAGGAACTCTACGAAACAGCGATACCATTTCACGCTTTGGTGGAGACGAGTTTGTTGCGGTATTGGCAAACCTAAAACAACCCCAAGATTTTGCCGCTATCGTTAAGAATATGCTCAGAGTAGCATCTGATCCGGTTAAAATTGGTGAGCATCAACTTAAAGTATCTGCCAGTATCGGAGTGACTGTATATCCTGCAGATAATACCGATGCCGACCAGCTTATCCGCCACGCCGACCAAGCGATGTATGTGGCAAAACAGAAAGGCAAAAATTGCTATCACCTTTTTGATATAGAGTCTGAAGACGCGATAAAAGCCCGCCATGAAATACTCCAGAGTATAGCGAAAGCCCTAAACAACAGAGAGTTCGTGCTTTACTACCAGCCGAAAGTAAATATGCGCACCGGAGAAATTATTGGCGCAGAAGCCCTTATTCGCTGGAAGCATCCCGTTAAAGGCATACTCTCCCCTGCATCTTTTTTACCTTTTATTGAAAATCACCAACTCAGTATAGACATTGGCGAATGGGTTATCGAAGAGTCATTGCAGCAATTTAGTCGCTGGAAGCAATTAGGCGTGCATATTCCCATTAGTGTGAATATTTCTGCGTTACAGATACAGCAAAGAAACTTTCCTATTCGCTTATCTCGTCTGCTGGCTAAAGTACCCAATGTTCCCCCTGAAGCGTTTCAGTTAGAAGTATTGGAAACCAGTAAGCTAGGTGATATCAAGAAAGTAGCGGAAATTATGGATGATTGTGTAAAGCTTGGTGTGACTTTCGCCATTGATGACTTTGGAACAGGTTATTCCTCTCTCACTTATTTAAGGCGATTGCCGGCAAAAGTCATCAAGGTAGACCAAACTTTTGTGCGTGATATGTTAATCGATCCTGAAGATAGAACCATTGTAGTGGGGGTAATAGCGCTAGCTAAATCGTTTAACCGCAGTGTTATTGCTGAAGGGGTGGAAACCATTGCTCATGGTACATCACTGTTAGAGTTGGGCTGCGAGCTGGCACAAGGATACGGGATTGCTAGGCCTATGCCCGCCACAGAAATGCCTGACTGGATCGCACATTGGTCCACTAAAACCGAATGGAAATCTCCTACCCCACAGCTTCTCGATAACGAGGCATAAAAAAGGCCAACACGAGTGCCAGCCTTTTTAAGTACCAACATAGGCATCGCATGCTGATTATTTGCATTCGCAAATATTCAGTCGATACGCTTATGCTATCTGAATTACATTTTTTCCAATGTTTCTATACCAAGTAAGTTCAATCCTTGGCTTAACGTGTTGGCCACAAGTGCTGATAAGGCCAGACGGCTATCTCGCACTTCCAGTTCAATGCCGTCTTTTAACATTGGGCAGGCTTCGTAGAAGCTCATGAAGGCGCTAGCTAGTTCGTACAAGTATGTACACAACACATGTGGCGTGGCATCACGTGATACCAAGCCTACCACCTCTTCAAACTGCAATAACAGAACCGACAATGCGTGTTCTTGTTTTTCAACAATATTGATATCTACTGGCATGGTTTCAATAGCAACACCTGCTTTTCTGAATAAGCTTTTAACCCGCGTGTAAGCGTATTGCAAATACGGGGCAGTATTACCTTCGAAGCTCAACATGGTGTCCCAGTTAAACATATAGTCAGTGGTACGGTTTTTACTTAAATCGGCATATTTTACTGCGCCGATACCTACTTTACGAGCAACTTCCGCTAATTCGTCTTCTGATAAGTCGTTGTCACGCTCGGCAATCAATTTACCTGCACGTTCTACTGCTTCATCTAATAATTCAACCAGTTTAACGGTACCGCCGGTACGGGTTTTAAACGGCTTACCATCACTGCCTAACATCATGCCAAATGGGCAGTGTTCATAGCTTTGGGTGGTTTCCATAAAGCCGGCTTTACGACCTACTATTTCGGTTTGCTTGAAATGTAGCGCTTGGCGAGCATCAGTAAGAATAAGAGTTCTGTCGGCGTTTAACGTACCACTACGATAGCGCATGGCGGCCAAGTCTGTGGTGGCATATAAATATCCGCCACCGGATTTTTGTACAATATAAACCGCAGGATTGCCTTCTTTGTCGGCCAACTCAGGAATAAATACTACTTGAGCGCCTTGGTCTTCTACTGCTATACCTTTTTCTTTTAACTCGCTTATCACGTTAGCTAAATCGTGGTTATAGGCAGACTCACCCATAATATCAGCACGGGTTAAGCTTACGTTTAATTTCTTATAAACGTCTTCAGAGTGTGCAATAGACACATCAATGAATTTTTCCCACAAGCTCAGACATTTTTCATCACCGCCTTGAAGCTTAACCACGTATTCACGGGCACGATCGGCAAAGCCTTCTTCGTCATCAAAACGCACTTTGGCTTCACGGTAAAAGTCTTCTAAATCGGATAACGCCGTTTCAGCAACTTCTTGTTCCAGTTTGTCTGACAAATGCGCCAGCAACATACCAAACTGCGTACCCCAGTCACCCATGTGATTTTGGCGAATGACTTTATGGCCTAAAAACTCTAATACCTTCACCACAGCATCACCAATAATGGTGGTACGTAGGTGCCCTACGTGCATTTCTTTAGCTAGGTTTGGAGAAGAGTAATCTACCACTACGGTTTGCTCTGGCGATTTTGCTACGCCAATGCGTGGGTCGTGTAGCGCTAGCTCACACTGATTTGCCAGCCACTCGTTGTTCAAATGGACATTGATAAAGCCAGGGCCAGCCACTTCTAGTTTACTGGCTACATCGTCAAGTTTTACAATCTCAACAACCTTTTCTGCAATATCGCGAGGCTTTTGTCTAAGCTGTTTTGCCAACGCCATTGCGCCATTGAATTGATATTCCCCAAATTCAGGACGAGCACTGCGCGATACTGGAATAGGTGCGTTTTCAACACCCATTGTTTCTAAAGCTTCACTAAATCGATTAATTAATAATGCATGTATATTCATAGTTGTTCTTTATCTTAATTTTCGCGCGTGTTTTTAAATTCGATGTCTGGATAACGTTCTTGAGACAGCTGTAAGTTCACTCTAGTAGGTGCGATATACGTAAGATTATCGCCACCATCTAGTGCAAGGTTTTGCTCACCCTTGCGGCGGAACTCATCCAGCTTTTTCTCGTCTTTACAGTACACCCATCGGGCTGTGTTTACGTTAATGTGCTCGTACAACGCATCAACATTGTATTCGGCCTTCAAGCGGGCCACGACGACATCAAACTGAAGCACACCTACCGCACCTACAATTAGGTCATTATTGGCAAGTGGCCTAAATACCTGAACCGCACCTTCTTCAGAAAGCTGGATAAGGCCTTTTAGCAATTGCTTCTGTTTTAGCGGATCTCGCAATCGAATGCGCTTAAATAATTCTGGTGCGAAGTTAGGAATACCACTGAAGCGATAGTTATCGCCTGAGGTGAAGGTATCGCCAATTCGAATGGTACCGTGGTTATGCAGGCCAATAATATCTCCCGCATACGCCTCTTCAAGCAAGGCTCTATCGCCGGCTAAAAAGGTTAATGCATCAGAAATACGCACGTCTTTACCAAGTCGTGAGTGGCGCATTTTCATGCCCTTCTCGTACTTGCCAGACACAATACGGCAAAACGCGATACGATCGCGGTGCTTAGGATCCATGTTCGCCTGTATTTTGAATACAAAACCACTGAACTTGGTATCTGTCGATTCAACTGGGCTTTCGTCGGTCTCACGGCCTTGGGGCGCAGGTGCCCATTCAACCATGCCATCAAGCATATGATCGACACCAAAGTTACCCAATGCGGTACCGAAAAATACTGGCGTAAGCTGGCCGTCTAAAAAGAGCTCTTTATCAAAGTCATTTGATGCACCGCGCACAAGCTCTAGCTCGTCACGTAAGGTTTCAGCTAGGTCGCTGCCAATGGCATCTTCAAGTTCAGGGTTATCTAGCCCTTTTAAAATACGAACGTCTTGAATAGTGTGCCCATGGCCACTTTGATACAAAATGGTTTCATCACGATAAAGGTGATAAACCCCTTTAAAGCTTTTACCGCAACCGATTGGCCAGGTAATAGGTGCGCAAAGAATATCGAGTTCGCTCTCAACCTCATCCATCACTTCTAGTGGATCGCGAATATCGCGGTCGAGCTTGTTCATAAAGGTTAGGATAGGTGTGTCACGTAAACGAGTGACTTCCATCAACTTACGGGTTCTATCCTCTACCCCTTTCGCGGCATCGATAACCATTAAGCAAGAATCTACTGCGGTAAGCGTACGGTAGGTATCTTCCGAGAAATCTTCGTGTCCGGGCGTATCAAGTAAGTTAACCAGATGATCGTTGTAAGGAAATTGCATTACAGAGGTAGTTACAGATATACCACGCTCTTTTTCCATCTCCATCCAATCTGATTTAGCATGTTGGCCAGACTTTTTACCTTTTACCGTACCTGCAGTTTGCAGTGCGTTTCCGAACAACAGTACTTTTTCAGTAATTGTGGTTTTACCCGCATCTGGATGCGAGATAATAGCGAATGTTCTTCGCTTATTGATTTCGTTAAGAAAATCGGCATTTGCCATGAAAAATCGGTCCCGTTTCGTACCCGTAGTGGTACTTCAGTCTTGAGTATTTACTCGCTTTGCTTAGTGACCGTCTTACTGTCGCTACTTGCTTTTACCTACAAGATAACGAAGGGACACCAAGCATCACGCCTTCCTCTTTGAAGCCTTAATTGGCCCCCAAAAAGTGGAAAGCATTGAGGGAGTATAAAAATGCCGCTTATTATACATTTGTGGCAGCTAAAAACACGCTCTGCGGACGTTTTTCTACTAACTCACAGTCAAATACTGCCAGATGGATAAATTCTGCATTTAAGTGGTGATGAAAGCGGTGATGGATGTGCTGATGAGCCTACTCTTAAAAGCAGTGATAAAACGGGGATAAGCGCACTGGCGCAAGCGATATTAACATCAATCGACTCACCCTGTGCCTAACATCTTGCGCCGCTATTTTCCATATTGAACATATGCCAAATGCGATATGCCGGATACAGATTGTTTTCGCCTAGAAAAATAGCAATAATGAAGAATTATTTTTGTCACTTTTGATAAAGTTAGAATTAATAAATGAGTGTTAATGCCAAAACCGAAGATATCGAAGCCTTTGTTGCCGTTGTAGATACTGGCAGCTTTTCTCGCGCATCTGAATTGCTCGGCCAGCAAGTGGCTAAAGTGTCTCGCGCTGTGGGGCGTTTAGAAGGTGTGCTTAATGTCACCCTACTCAATCGTACCACCCGCCGATTAGAGCTAACCGAAGAAGGGTTAGTCTATTTACAGTACGCCCGTGATAGTTTGAATTTGTTAGAAAGAGGCGAAGAAGCGCTACGTTTGCTAAACCAAAAACCTTCTGGATTATTAAGAATAGATGCTGCAAGCCCCTTCGTGCTGCATCAGATAACTCCGTTGATAGGCGAATTTCGGGAAGCGTATCCACAAATAAAACTCGATATCACCAGTCACGACAATATTATTGATTTGCTTGAACACAAAACCGATATTGCCATTCGAATCGGTGACCTTAGCGATTCTAACCTACATGCAAAAAACTTGGGGCGAAGCGCGCTTCATATAGTGGCAAGTCCAGAATACCTCGCTAGCTCGAACGTTGATGTTGCACTGTCTTCATTGAGCAAACATCGACTCATTGGGTTTTCCAGTAGCGCAAGCTTGAACCGATGGCCTTTATCAGAAGAGGTTAAACTTAACTTCGATTTAAAGGCATCTAGTGGGGAAACCATTAGGCAACTATGCTTGGCAGGCCAAGGTATTGCCCTACTGTCACACTTTATGGTGGCAGGCGATTTAAATAACGGAAAACTTGTCAGCGTATTAGGCAAGCACTTACTTACACCAAACAACCGAGAACCTGTACAAGCGGTGTACTACCGAAACAGTGCAGTATCTTCACGCATCTCGGCTTTCTTAGATTTTATACAACCACGCCTCACGCTATAGCGACTTCGTTTTAGTACAGGTATAACAGAACACCAGCTTATTTGTTCGCCCTGTTTACCTATTTATTTAGTTTGCCCGGGCACCTTTGATATCAATTTTTTTAATGCCGACTTTGGTAACGCATTGAGGGTCAGCGCACAAAGCATAACGGTGGCGCCAACAATCACCATTGGCAGCAAGATTTCACCCAGTAAAAGCACCGAGCTTACGTAACCAATGATAGGCGTAAGTGTGCTGATAAGCACTATACGCTCAGGCGGAAGCTTTGGCCCAGCAGACACCATAAGACCAAAACCTAAACCGGTGGCAATTGGCCCAATATAAGATAGCGCCAACCAACCTCGCATGCCGTATTCAGCAAAGTTGGGGACACCCTCAATGGCACACGCAATCGCTAGCATTACCACACCGGCCAACGCGAATTGCCAAAACACCGCATCGATAACACTGCCATGCCATTTGTGAAATGATACTCGCCTTATAGACACTGCCCACAAGCCTGAAGCCAATAGCATGCCAAACAAAGGTAACCAAGCTCCAGGCTGGCCCGACGCGAACAGAATTAAACCTACGCCAATTGTAGAGACACTCGTCAGTACAAAACGTTTTGCTGCTGGTCGCTGTCGATACCACACCGTATCAATCACCAGCATCCACAGTGGCGTGGTGTAAATCAAAATACTCGCGGTACCGGCGGGAATATACTGTAAGCACACCGTAATTAACCCCATAGAGCCAATAAACTGTACCATCGCTACCGTAAAGATGACAGCGCGGTCGGGGCGTGAAAAAATAGGTAATCGTTTTTTGGTGATAAACACGAACAAAGCAATAACAGGCAACGCAAATAATAGCCTAAGTGCTACCATCCAATATGCACTTACAGAATCTAAACCTAGCTTCATTGCAGGCCAACTTAAGCCTAAACACAACACCGAAACAGTTAGCATTTTAATGCCTTTTGCTTGAACTGACGAAGGAGGCAACGCAGAAGACATATTTGATACCTATAAGATGAAAAAGCGTGTGCTATTTCACTAAAATAAAAACGGTAAGTGAAATTTCACTGAGCCGCGCAATATACGTGAATTACGCAAAACCGGATATAGACCTTAACGACATAATTAGGGGCCTTGTCGCGCATGAGAGCCTAGGTAACTAAAGATTAGGTTAAGGTAATAATATTGCCACAGACAATAGTGTGCGATGGCCTTGTTGAATGGGCGTAACACTATGGCTATACAAATCAGGCCTAAAGAAATATGCCCGATTAAATAAGTTAAAAATAACCTTGTCGGCACAAAACACCCCACCTACTTTTGGCTGCTTCAATACCACATTAAACTTATAGTACTTTCCTTCGCTAACAGGGTCGTTGTGTCTCATTACTCGGTGCCCTTCAGGGTAGGTCACCAGATTAATTGCAAACCTTTTAAATCGCACAATCTCCCGATTGATAACCTTTGGCATTTATCCTCTTTAGTTAGTTTTAACAAAGTAAATATTGGATGGTATTGTCTCAAAAAACAGATATGGAACGTAAGTGTACAGGTAGATCGAGAAGGTATAACTTGTGCGATTGTGTGTTCTGTTTAGCGTGTTCTGTTTAAAAGGAAGCCTTCATTATTTTGGCGTCTTCTTTACTCGTAGCCGTTTGGTAATAGCCTTTTCTTACTTCGATATGTTCAAAGCCAGTATTTTCGTAAAGGTTAATTGCCCCCACATTACTGGCTCGAACTTCTAACCACATTGATGTCATTCCGTTATGCTGAGCGTGCTGTTTAACGTACTCCACTAACGCCCGCCCTATCCCTTCTTGGCGACAACATTTGTTTACTGCAATATCCATTAAGGTTGCTTCATCTAGAACTTCAAGCACCAATGCATAGCCTACTACTTGGTCGTCCTTTATGGCAAGGACACCAAAATAAGGGGTAGTGGTGCAATCAACGAAAGTTTCAAAAGACCAAGGTTTAAATTGGGACGCTTCGTGAATACCGTAGGCTTGCGCTAATGCGCCCGCACTACTTGTATCTGAAATTAATTGGATATGCAAAATAGACAACCGAGTTAGGGAATTTAAAGCGCTTCAGGCGAACTTGCATTGTTGGATAAAGCACAAAGCATTTTCCACAGCTGCTTTTGTATTGCCGCCGTTAGCAAGTGAGGCGCTGAAGGCAAAACGATGCCATCGTAAGTTACTGCTACAGCTTGCCCTATCTTTACCTGAGTACTGGTTAATGATAGCTGGAGATACGCTAGCGCAACATCTAAGTCTTGTAGCCACTGTTTACCCTGTAATCGCTGTACTTGGGTTAATTCAACCATAGCAGCTGTTCCACTTGAAGCAGAATTGGATGAAAAGCTGGATGATTGGCTCGATGAATTAATAGACTCTGATTTTAATACATTCTTGCTTGCGGTGTTTGTTACAGATTGCGGTGCCGCTGATGGCTGTGATTGCACTGACGACAGTGATTGCGCTGACGGTTCTGCTCGCGAACCGCTGGCGTTCTGGCCAGCTGCTTTAGTTTGGCCAGAGGCTTTGGACGAGTCTGATGATACCTGCGCACGAAGTTGTGCCAACCGACTTTGCTTTTCTTCATTAGAAGGCATAGCTGGTGAATGGCTATTAGCCGTTGCAAAAGAAGCATTGGCAGAGCGCTTACTAGCAACATTAGCCGCAACTGAGCTCGAGTTTTCATCTTGCAGCGATGACTGGTTCACCCATACAGGGATCCCCATTTCTTGCAGCACAGCACGCTGAAAAGTAGAAAGCGACATAAAATCCAACCTCGTTTAATTACTTAACATTGTATAGTAACGAGAATAAAAATGGCAGATACAGAATGATTAACTTACTGAATTTAACTTAGCTTAAGAAAAGTAAATGATGATAAAAGTGAATTTAGAAAACGAGAAGGGAAAGTGGCAGGGGTGGAGGGACTCGAACCCCCAACCATCGGTTTTGGAGACCGCTGTTCTACCAATTCGAACTACACCCCTAGCGCGCTGTGCATTATACGGATGACATTTAAAAGGTAAAGCATTTTTCTACTACCTTATGCACTACCGCTTATTAAACAAACAAAGCGCTGTGAAAACAAACAAAAAGCGTGTATTACCCTGCATTTTGCTTATTACCCTCAAGCGCTGCCAGCCATAAATCGTTAGTCATGTTAACAATTTCCCTGTGAAGATGAACTTGCGCTAGCACCTCATCCTCATCTTTACCAACTTCTTTTGCATAGGCGATGGCTAATGCCTGTATTTCCGCCTCACTCATTGCGTTAATCTTTGCACATCCTGCTACATCGAAATAGCGATTACCCATGGCTGAGTATTCCCAATCAACAATAAAAGGAGTGGAATCGCGAACCACATGATGAGCAAGTAAGTCGTTGTGACACAGTACATAGTCATCTGTATTGCCTTCACTTTCCACTAAACTTGCACGAAGTTGAATAGCGCGTTCGAAAAGTACATCTCCCGCTTTTAACCCTGCGGTATGCATATAGTGTAACCAACGAGAAAATAAATTGAGTGGTCTAGCAGTAATTGGCAGCCCGTGGACACGGGCAAGTACTGATGCTAACGCTTCGGGAGAACGAATACTGGGATGAGGATCGGCTTCCTCTTCCCATTGTTCTACCCAAATTAATTCATCGTCGCTTAACCAAATAGGCTTTGGCGCAATGCCTCGCTCTGCAAGTTGCTGTTGCAAAACAAATTGATGGAATCTGTCGATGCCACTAAATGCATCTTCTCCCACCCATTTAACGGCAAACCCACGATCATGGTCTTTGAGATGGTACACCTGATTTACCAAGCCTGCGGGGTGACGTTCCACTGTGGCTGAATCAGATAAATTAAGTGCTTCTTTCAAAAGCGGAATGATAGTTTCCGGTTTCATCTTGCTTATTCCACTGTGCTAGCCATTGTAGATACCCAAAAATAGAAAATCCTACGTACCCAAGGAACAAGCATGCTGATAATGCCATCCCCACTTGAAAGTATAGAAAAGCGGAGGCCAAATTAATAAAAAACCAGTAAATCCAATTTTGTAGAACTTTGTGTGCCACCATAAAAGTGGTAATTACACTCAACAAATGGATACTCGCATCTAGCAGTAAATGATCACTATTAAATTGGGAAGTCACTAATTGAGATAATCCCCACGCACAGCACAACAGCACAGGGACTATCGTAAGATGTATCCATAGCGGCCATGAACGTACCGGCTTCTCTGTCCCCTCGTCCCCCCCTTTTGACCACTGATAATAACCATAGCCCGCCATTATCATATAGAAAAAATTCAGCATGGACTGGAACGGCAACGTCACCTGCCAAAACAGCCAAGTATAAATAGCCGTGCTGGCGAAGGCACAAAGCCAACACCAGCTGTTCTGCTTAGCCGCCAGCAGCACATAGGCAATGGCAAGCACTACCGCCAACCATTCCAGTGTTGATGTAGCTGCTATCTGCGACAAAAACTCAGTAAAAAATGCACTCATGCTTCAGCTTTTCTGGCTTGCTTATTGGCCTGCATGGCATCGTAGTTTAAAAACTTAGCCACAAAAATTGCCTGCCCGACCTCTTCGTGAGTTCGCTGCATTTCCTTACCAAGAATAGCCATCACATGTCCGTAATCACCGGATACCTGCGTGCTGGTAGAAGTCGTTAATACGCCAATATTACCGTAGCTATTCAAGCGATCGATAAATTGTTGGATAGGTTCTATGTATTCCCCCACTAGTGGGTATAGCGATAGCTCAACCATGACTTGCATAGCGTACTCCTAGAATTCGTATTTAACGGTAACGCCGAACTGTCGGCCATTACCTAATTGATAGTATGGTTCTGCAAACGCATACTCATCACGAGGGTCGTTACTGAATCCACCAAAACCTCTGGTGTAATACTCATTGTCGAAGGCATTTTTAACCCACACGCTGGTTTGCCAATTATTAGAAAACCATACAATTTCACTGTTCACTAACGTTGTCGAAGGTGCTTCTACGTCATGCCCATCAGAAAAGCGGTAGCTATCTTTAAAATCGATATCAATACGCCAAAGCACATTATCAGTGATGGATAACTCACTAAATAAGTTAGCTGTGTATTTCGGCGCTTGTGCTTGGCGCTGTTTTTCAATCACAGTGCCATCGGTCAGCGTATAATCTTCAAAGGTTGCATCTAGGTAGCCTACACTCATGTTCATGGTCCAGTTTTCATCTACCAGCCAACTTAACTCTAGTTCAGCACCTTTATTAGTGCCTATATCGGCATTATCTATAATGTCGATAAAATCAGGTGTGCCGTCTTCTCGAATTTGAACATCAAAATTACTCACTTGCGTATCGTCCCTATCCATATAGAAAAGGGCGGCTCGCATGGTAAGTTCAGGCATTAACAAAGGCCCCTTAACACCAAGCTCGTAATTCCAGTTGTATTCTTCATCAAAGAATCGCTGCTCATCTGATACGCGTTCGTCAGGGTTGTACCCTGCCCCTTTGTAGCCGCGAGAAATACTGGCATAGTAAAAGTGGTTCTCGGCGGTATACTGCAATGCCACTTTCCCGCCTGTCATCGTAGTATCATGACTACTTTCAAGGCCATTGTTATCTGAGTAGTCAAAACCATAGTTTTCTACACGTAACCCTGCCACTAGCGTTAGGCTAGTGGTGAGCGTAGATTCAGTCTGAAAATATACCGCTTTGGTAGTGGGTTCATACACACTGGTAAAATCACCTGATGCATAGGTGTACTCACGTAACAAATCTTCTTCGCTGGTTTTGTAAAACGCGCCAAGCGTCCAAGCGGTCGCGCCATCAAATAACGCGGCACTGTCTGATGATACAAAGCGTACTTCTGCAGTTTGTGTGTCTACATCACGGAAATAAGCGTCGAATGAGGTATACCCGAAAGGGTGAAAACCTTCATAAGTCCAATCTTCGTCATATCCATAACCAATATTGTGTGATGCATGAGTGGCGATGAGAATGAAATCACCGCCATTAGTCGAGGTAGTAGATTTCGCACTTACCGCATGAGTTTGATGGGTGTCAAAACCTGGCTCATCAGATAAGGTCTGATTATTATTATCTAATGAAAACGCATCATACCCATTGTCGATGTCATACCAACGATATGTCAGCGCCAAGGTACTTCTTTCGTCAATATTTCCAGCAATACTGATGCGCGCGGCGGTTTCATCGAGATTATTGGTATCATCACGCTTTTGCTCGCTGCCGTTACTGTTAACCACGGTATTTTCTACAAAACCATCACTACGGTTATGCATTAGTGCAACGCGATATCCCCAGTCCTGGTTGATGTCATCACCTGTAGCCACTTCCACCCGATAACTATCTTTGTTACCAGCTCTTAATTCAACATAGTCAGCGCCTTCTGAACCTACAGGCGTACTAGAAAGCTTTACCGCGCCTGCTAACGCGCCGGAACCAAATAAGGTGGCCTGAGGGCCTCGGTACACTTCTAGCTGCTGTGTATCAAAAATAAGCGCCGCTGCCGCTAGACCAGAGAAATCAAATTCGTCAACGATGAAACTAACAGAAGGGTTAATAGGCTCTACAAATTGACTACGTTCACCGATACCGCGTATTTGCACAAAGCGCCCACGAGAAGCGCCTGCGGCAAAATTCACGTTCGGCACACTGTTTAGCACACTATCAATATGGGTAGGCTGGCGACTGCTTAAGCGCTGAGCGCCCAAAATGGTCGCACTGGCACTTAGTTGGTCTAATACGGTTTCACGAAAGTCTCCGCTAACGACAATACGTTCAACGTCTTCAAGTTGTGTTTCTTGTTCATTGGTTTGCGCATTAGCACAAAGCGATGCAGCAATTAAAGAAAGACAAAATATTGGTTTTTGCATGGGATCTCTTATTCTTTTCTAAGAAAAAAGATCCGGGTGTACGGCAGGTGATACGACTATGTGGTCAACCATCCCTACGCCGGCATTATCCGGATCAGGTGTAAGGGTTCTCACAGTGTTGATGTGAATCTCAGTCCGCGGTACAGACACCCCTTGGTATATGCATTCAGTTAGAATACCGAATACAGCGAGGAGTCTACCAGTTACGCCAAAACCGTCAAGATATTAAACGGTTAACTTAGCGTACCAGTAAACATCGTATTTTTGTTATATGGCTTATTTTTGTTCTTTTAATTCTAGATTAAGCTTTCGTACTTCTTCGTTAGTTTGTGACACCAACGCTTCAAGGGTTTTACCATGCGCTGCAGGTTGGCGGGAATCTGGGTCAACTTTTACGAAGACGATGTCATCGGCAAAACAAATGGTTTTCTTGGTGGCTTTGTTACGCACTAAACAGCTTACGGTAATCGACGTTCTACCAACCGCTTTAGTCTCAAGACCAAATTCAACAATGTCACCTTGCATTGCAGGAGATTCAAAACTAATTTCTCCAATATGTTTGGTCACCAAACAATTAGTTTCTAATTGGCAAATTGCCCAAATGGCAGCCTCTTCATCAATCCACTCAAGCGCGCGGCCGCCAAATAAAGAGTTGGCATAATTTAGATCGTTTGGCATCACTAGACGCCGAGAAAGAAAGCGCATTCGAATTCCTTTAGATAAGTGGTTACTATAAGCAGAGAAAGTCTTAATTATACCGAAAAAACACACCTATGGCGCCACCGGAATTAACTCAATGGTTGTTTAACCCTATTTATTTGCAATCACGACAAAAAGTGTATCGCCGTCTGCTTTTGCTTTCTGGCGATTATGAGTGGGTTAATCAGCGTTTAACGTCTCTTTTAAGCGATATTCCCGCCTCACTTATCGTTAAAGAAATAGGCGCAGAGAACTCCCCCCTACGTAAGCATTTGTTAGGTAATGAGTGTGATATCGGGGTAGTACATTCACATCAAGGGTTTAGCCCGGGAAACCTGATGGCCATTGCAGGTACCATTCGTTGGGGTGGCTGTCTTATTTTGTGCTGTCCTGCGTTAGCCTCTTGGCATTTACACGCCAGTCCTACTCATCTATCTCACGGGTTTAAAGCATCCCAAAGCCTTTATATAAATAGGCTTGTAGCAATAATAAAAAACAATGCAGACGTAGCTATATGGGATAGTAACAACTGCCATATCCCTGATTTGGTGGCAAGTGATACCTTTGATTCGTTAAACCCGCTAGACCCGATAGCCCAATTGACCTCTATCAATCCGATAGATAAAGAAGACTTAAAAACAACACCGCTGCAGTTCGATGAGACTCCCCGTAGGTCACAGTTTAACTCATTGGAACAACAGGTTGCATTTAACAGCTTGACAAACAGGTGGTCGCAAAAGGTCCGTAAAGCAGTCATCACTGCGCCTAGGGGCAGAGGTAAGTCGGCGCTTCTAGGGATGTTTGTTGCAGCAAGGCTGGATAAGGGCGATAAAGTGCTCATCACGAGCGCCATTCGTGAAAACACGAACACCCTTTTTGAACATATTCGCAAAGGTTCTACTTCCCAAAACCTACGAGTAGAAGACGAAGTATTGAAACCTACCAACAACGATGCTGATGGCACTAATGGTCAAGACGCTCAAACAATTACTGCTGAAACATGTGTTACTAATAAATTCGTTGTTGAGGAGAACGGATGCGTACAGTGGCTTGCACCCGATAATCCCGTGCTGATCAATAACGAATGTAACTTACTTATTATTGATGAGGCTGCATCCTTTCCGTTACCTGTTCTTAAGTTGCTACTTGGCGCTCATGATAACTGGGTGATCAGTACAACCTTACAGGGATATGAAGGAAGTGGACAAGGTTTTATACAACGTATGATGCCTGCTTTTACGTCTGTAGGCGCTTTACACCTTTCATTAAGCACGCCGCTGCGCTGGACAGAGAACGATAAACTAGAGAGTCTGATTCATAACATTTGCTTATTTGAAGGATCTAAAACATTTGATACTACCCTCAAAATTACGTCAGAAACATTTAGTACAAATTATAGAATAGGTGTGATGTCTGCATTATCGGAACAGGAATTACACAGTGTTATGCAGCTGTTAGCCATTGCACACTATCAAACCACACCTGATGACTTTATGCGGATTTGTGACAGCCCAGATATCATATTGTTCACCCACTGGGACGCCACAAGATTATTAGCAGCTGCAATAATAAATTGTGAGGGTGGCGAGCACTTAATTGATGTTAAGGAGGGAATTGCAGATGGTTCCCGACGACCCAAAGGACATTTAGGTGCGCAAAGGCTTACACTACTCACGGCAAATCCGGAGACTGCAGCTTATCAATATTGGCGAATAAACCGCATAGCAGTAACTCCTCATCTTCAAGGCCAAGGTATAGGTACAGGCCTTGTAGGCTTTATTGAGTCGCAAGCTCTTTCGCGAGACATCGATGCCCTAACAAGCTCCTATGGCACTTCTGACAAGCTTAATCACTTTTGGCAGCGATGCGGGTTCAAACTTGTGGATATGGGTGAAAAACCCAACAAAGCAAGTGGAGAGACTAGTGCATTGGTGGTAAAAGTCATATCTGAACGCTATGGGCCGCAACAAGAAGTGCTGTCTTGTTTGTTTACCCATAGCCAAAAAACCGAAAATGTTCTTTTAAGTGACTTACCGGCTATCGTCAGAAAGACGCTAATGAAAAAGCTACAGCACTTTGCGAATGCTACAAGGCCATTAAACCAAGTTAGTTTAGCGATAAACGCGCTGGCCGCTGAACTATCTTTATCTACTAAATATATTAGCATTGTTGAAAAGTCTAAGAATGAAACTGAAGAAGTTACACCTCAACTTCTTTCATTACTTAGCACATCCCCACTTCCCACTAATCAGCTTATTCAGCTGTTAAACGTAAGCGGTCGTAAGGCTTTAACCGAGTCGCTAAGAAAAAAAGTACGCTATATGTTGTCGTGTGTAAAAACGTGAAGCATTAATTAGTTTAAGTAAATTAAGCAAAAAAAAAAGGCCTCCAAACGGAGGCCTTTCTATTTATCGATATAACTACTAAATGTTAATACCGCGGTTCTTAGCCTTCTCTTTAATGTAAGGCTCCCAAGCCGCCGCATTACGACGTAGTGAGCGATCTTTTTTCGCTTCTTGAATGTGCTTATAAGCTTCTCTGAAGTCGCCTGCGTAGAAGTTCGCTTCCATTAGGGTGAAGTGAACTTTGCCAGGATTTTCAACGCCGCGCTCTAATGCATTGTTTAATGCTTTAATCGCGCCTTTGTAATCTTCAGCAACTAACAACAAAGTACCTTGCTTTCTGTAATGCTCAGGATCTGAACTTTTCGCGGCAGCCTTAGCGTAAAGCGAAGCTGCTTTGTCATAGTTTTTAGCCTGGTGATATGCGTTAGCAATACTCGCTAGCATATCGGCATCTTCTTCAAGTAGACCAGATTTAACGTGCTTTTCCAAAATTTGAGCAGCTTTAAAAGGCATGCCGTTGGTTTGGAACAACTGAGATAACGTTTTAATCTCGTTTACTTTCTTAAGGTAACCTTGAATGTAAGCCATTTCGAATGTAGATAGACCTTTCTCGAAGTCTTCTACTGAAAGGTAGAAGAAACCAAGCTGAGTCCACCAACGCGGCTCCTCAGGGAAGTTGCGAACAAGTTCTTCTGCAACTGCCACTGTTTGAGGAAACATCTTACGTTCGTAATATGACGTTAGCTTTAACACATAAGGGTTTTTATTTGGCTTATCATACAAAGCAATTGCTCTGTCAGCTGGCTCAATCATCTTATCCAATTGGCCTGCTTCATAATAAGCTTGCGCTAAACGGGTATAAACGTCTGCATCTTCTTTACACGTAAAGTCCATCCACGCGTTATACCATTTAATCGCATCAGTATATTTGTTCTCTTGCATATTCAAATCACCTAACAACTTAAGTGTTTGAGAATGCTCAAGATCATTCAATACTTTAGGTTCTACAGACTGGTTCAAATAACCAAGTGCTTTAGAGCCTTTACCTTCTTGTGCAGCTAATAAGTTACCAATAAAGCGATTTACATACGCCGCATCAAAGTCTTCAGAAGGGTCAATTTCATATAGAATGTTTAACGCTTCATCAACTTGATCTTCGTTGTAAAATTCAAATGCTTTTTGAACTTTTTTACCTGTACGCTCGCCTACTAAAGTTGTTTTTGGCTTTTCGTAACCAGGACACATAACAGGAGAAGACTGTGCTAGCGCCGCTGGTGCAGTAAACACTGCTCCGGCACCAAGCACTAAAGCAAATGCAGACATTTTGAATTTATTTTTCATCATGATCATTGCTCCAGTTTAAAGTCTAGCTGTACGAACATGCCAGTCTGCTTAACAGCTTTGCCATCAACAATCTTAGGCTTGTATTTCCACTTACGTAAAGCACGTCGTGCCTCACGGTCGAATACACGCTTAGGTTCAGCTTCAATTACTTCGATGTCGTCTACACCACCAATTTCATTGATAGTGAAAGACAATCTTACCCAACCTTCACGGCCATCACGGGCTGCATCAGGCGGATATTTCGGATCGATACGAACGATTGGAGTAGCATCGCCATCACGTTGCATCGCGCCAACACCACCAATGTTTACACCAACACCACCAGTATCAATAGCTGGGATTGCTAGGCTAAAGCCATCTGCATCCGGTTCAGCTGCTTCTGGCTCAACAAGCTCCATTTTAGGAGGCTGTTGAGGCGGTGGTGGAGGTGGAGGCGGAACACGTTGACGCGTTTGCGTCTGATCGTCTGGTTCCTGCATCACAATATCGATTACCGGTGCTTCAGGTACTTCGTCCGCCGGTCTGGCTGAGTTTTCAATCAACTTAGCCATAAGTACGAACAGGGCAAATGCAACACCAGCACCTAAGAATATAGATACAATTATACGTAACATCTTAACCCCTTGCCGCTACCGAAACACGATTAACGCCTGCAGCTTTAACCTGGTCCATAATTTCTACTACCAAACCATGCTTGGCTTTAACATCAGCCTGAATGATTACATAGTCAGTTGGCTGCTCGGTAAGCAGTCGTTCAATATTCGCTCTAACGCTGTCCGGCGCTACTTCACGTTTATCTAACCAAACGCTTCCATCTTCTGTTACTGCTATGAAAATGTTTGCGTTCTTGTGAAGAACCGCCTGGCTCGCGTCGGGCTTATTAACTTCAATCCCTGCTTCTTTAACGAAAACAGTGGTAACGATAAAGAAGATCAGCATGATAAACACGATATCCAACATGGGTGTCATGTCAATCTGTGCGTCTTCTTCCTCGATTCTGACTTTTCGAGCCATAATATCTCTCTCTAATGATGTGGCAGGCTATCAACTAACCCTTCGCGTGCCAGCTTCACTTTCGCTTCAAGACGAGAACTGATGAACAGTCCAGAAAGCGCGGCTACCATTCCCGCCATAGTCGGGACTGTTGCCATGGAGATACCAGCTGCCATTAAACGTGCATTGCTGGTGCCTTGTGTCGCCATCGTCTCGAAAACACCGATCATACCGGTTACTGTTCCCAGTAGCCCGATTAACGGACACATTGCAATAATGGTGCGAATAATCAGCATTCTAGCGTTCAGATCATCTGACGCCTGAGAAATCCACGCGTCACGGATTCTATGCGCATACCAAGATGTGGTATCTGCTCGGGCATCCCAATTTTTGATGATGTTTTTCTTCACCGTTGGGAAGACCGAGGTTAAATACCAATAACGCTCAATCATTAAAACCCACATGAGAAAGAGCGCGGCAGCAACGAAATAAAGTACGTCACCACCGGTAGCGATAAAATCCCTGACCGATTCTATTAATCCAATCAGGTAATTCATATTACGCTTTCTCCGACTCTGAGTGAGCAGCTACGATACCCGCAGTTTGCTCATCAAGAATGTGGATGATTGATTTGCTACGTGAAGCTACGATGCTGTGAGTAAGAATCAGTGGCAATGCCGCGATAATACCTTGAGCCGTAGTTACAAGCGCCATAGAGATACTGCCAGCCATCATACGAGGGTCGCCTGTACCGAACAATGTGATTGTTTGGAACGTTGCGATCATACCTAGTACCGTACCAAGTAGACCTAGTAACGGAGCGATTGCAGCAAAGATCTTGATTACGTTAATGCCGCTTTCGATACGTGGAAGTTCACGTAAGATAGCTTCATCAAGTTTAAGCTCTAAGTTTTCAGCATCAGCAGCTTTGTTCTCTTGATAAACTTTCAAGATGCGACCTAGTGGGTTGCCATCTGAAGGGTTACCTGGGTTTTTAAGCTGTGAACGCATTTTACCAGCAACTACTGTAAGCGTAATTAGCTTGTAAAGACCGATAAGTAGACCAATCGCTAGCATTACGGTGATTGTGTAACCAACTACACCACCTGCATGATAACGCTCAGACATTGTTGCTTTTTGCTTCAACAGACCAAGGATTGCACCTTGAGATGGGTCAGTATAAAAAGGAACCATACCTGAAGTAGCAGCGATTAAATCGTCAGCTGAAGATACGAAACGACCATCTGGTTGACGACCTAGAGGCTGAACGATTTCGTTTTCAGCATCATAAGTTAGGTAGCCATCTTCGCCTACAAGGTTGAAAGTACCGATACGAACAACTTCTTGCTGTGAAGAACCGCCGTCAAGGTTAACAACTTCAGTAGTGAAACGAACTGTTTCGCCACCTTCAGTCATTTCTTTTTGTAGAGCAAACCATAGGTCTTCTAGTTCTTGAATGTTTGGAAGACCTTTAGAGTCTTCTGACATTTGCGCTAGGAATTCACCACGGCCTGAGAACTGAGCACTTACGATTGATGTAGCAACACGGCCGTAAGCTTCAGAAGAGGCTTGACGAACCACACCGAACATCTCACCAAGCGTACCAGTTGCTTGGTCTAGCTCAGCAGCTTTTTCGTTAAGCGTTACTTCGTTATCAGAGAATTGTTGTTGAAGACGGTCACCACGACCTTGTTCAGCTTTCAATTCAGATTCTGCTTTGCGAAGAAGCGCTTGCTTGTCTGCACGAGCAGATTGGAATTCTGCTTCACGCTGTTTGTTGATACGTGTTTCAGAAACACGGTTATCCTGAACTTGGTCTAGAAGTTCTTTAAGGCTCTTTGCTTCCTGAGCCTGAGCTCCGGTTGCTACAACCGCAAGAGTGGCAGCGGTTAAAAGAGATTTGAATACTGGTTTCATTAACAATTACTCCGCTGCACTAATTGGTAGTTTGATCAGATCCGCAGGAATGACGTTATTAGCCATTTTAACTGCGTCAACAACTGATGACAGATACTCGTCGCCAAGTTGCTCCCATGCGCGGCTCTCATTATTCCAAGCCCAAGCATGTTCTTGGTCAAGTGATAATGCGACTAGTGCAGTACGACCTAGGTTAAAGAAGTCAACAGTCACTTCGGTGCCGTTGCTATCAATCGTACCTTGGTAAGAATCAATCTTAGTGCCATACTCAACTTCAACCAGGTAAGCTTCGATTACTTGGCGGAACTGCTCTGAAACAGTAACGTTAGAGTTAGACATAACATCACGTAGACGCTGAACGCGCTCTAGACGCTCGTCTAAGTGAATAGGACGGTCAAGTTTGATGAATTTCTCAAGACTATCGATCATGCGGAACATAAGAGGAACGATGCCCTGCTTAGTTTGCTCGATGCTGTCAATCTGACGTTGCAAAGAGTCAATTCCACGTTGCTGATCCGCTACAAGACTCGCAATGTAGTCGTTGTATATTTTGAGGTTTTCTGTCTCATCTACTGTTTGACGGTATTCAACCAGTAGTTCCTGAGACTGTTCAAACAACGTGTTGATTTTTTCCTGAGATTTCGCTGCAGCCGCGTGGATTTTCGCTTCTTCTTTATGAAGGTCTTCAAGCGTATCTGCAGAGACTGCGCTACCTGTTAGTGCGAAGGCACCGATAACAGTAGAAGCAATAAGAGTTCTCTTGCTCATTTTGGACATAGTTCCCAACCAAATTTCTTATTTGAATCCTCGCCGATAAAGGAAAACAGTTCGGGCAAGGGGCGTATAAAACTTTCACAATTATGTTTTAGGAATGTAGCACGGACCTTAGCTTCCAGCACTACGAACGTATTATACTCACACGGATTACAGCACTGAGTCAAGTAACACCCTGTTTACACCAAGTAGATTTTTCATCATCTGTTTAATATACGTTCGAATTCCCCTGCAGAATTCATTCCAACGTACAAATAACTGGCAAATTCGAGTTTATTTTTTTGTTAATGTGTAAAAATAAACCGTGTTTTTACTTGGCGTTATACCAAAATCTGGGGGTAAAACGCCGCAATTTCATGCAGGGTCCAATATAAGCTTCAACTTCGTCACGTTAGATTCAAAGTAATCACTTTTTGTTAACTTCTCATGGCCATGATTTGGTGGTCATACCATCAAACGGAAGCGTATGCAGCATCCCGTCAAATGAAAGGTTCCATTTTGGTGCAGCAATTCACTAAATATTAACGCTATGCCACATTTATAATGTCGGCATTCATTTTCCTCATTGGATTTTTGTCTCTTGTAGGTGTTAGGTATAATTGCTAAACGCTATAGGATAAACTTAACAAAAAAATGAATTATCGGGATTAATCCATGACGTATGAAGCTACACATTCCGTATCAATTGACAATAAACCACTTTGGGTTTTCGACGGCTTATGCTCTTCGCAAGAAGCGCAAGGGATATTTAACGGTCTTGAAGTCAGTGCTTTTAAACGCAATGAAATTGCAAGACCAGACACAAAAGAGTTTCGTCATTGGGCAGTGAATCTATCTGGCGAACAAATACAAAGCTTACCTGTTTATAATCGGGCAATTAGTGCAGTTCAAGCGCTTACTGGTAAAACCTATAAGGCATATAGAGGCTACGTAAATCACGCCTCGTTTGGTGATATGCTTTTTACTCATACTGATTGTATGCCTGGTGCCGACGAACTAACTGTGTTGGTCTATATTTCGCCAACGTGGGATATAGAATGGGGCGGTGAAACAATGTTTTTCAACGAACATGATGATTGCTTATTTGCTTGTACCCCGAAACCTGGTCGAGTCAGTATTTTCCATGGCGCCATTAAACACGTAGGCAGGCCGCCTAACCGTATTTGCTATACTCCTAGATATACATTAGCGTTTAAGCTTGAATTGACGAGCTAATCATCGTTGTTCTTCATCCACTGTGAAAATAAGCATCTGAACGTTAAAGGCACTTACCAAAAGTGGTATAGGCATTACTTTGATTAATTAAACATCCCAAGTTAATGGCTTGGGATGATATCAAATGCGACCGTAAGTCTAGCGGTACTGCTCGTAAATGCATTGGTTCCATGCCACATGTAAGAAGGGAACAAGATAAGATTACCCGACCGTGGCTTTACTGCGAAGTCGCCTTCGAAATTTTGGTTTGCTATATCAGCTCTACCGAAAGTTAGCCACCCTTCCCCATGCTTGTCTACAGCATCGGGAACATCTACATAATACACGCCGCTTAGCCAGCCTTCAGGATGATAGTGCGAACGGTGATAACCCTCGGAACGTAACTTTACTGACCACGAGCCCTTATATATTAAGTCTTTACTTAAACGAGATAAAAAAGGATGTTTCCTATCATTACTTTGTAACGCTATGAATTCCCCTGCTCTTTCTAGAATGAGTCTTGAAAGTGTATTTATTACCTCATTGTTACCTTCAAAGAGATTTTCATACGTCTGGGTACCATTTCTCAACGATTGACCAATAGGATGACGTTCATTTTGGTGCAAAGCCTCAAGCACATCACGCAATGCATTATTTAAGCTCTGTCTACTCTCTTTATTCGGGAGAACTGGCACCACGGCCAGTAATTGTTGGTAATTACACAACCAATGGTACTTACTTTCTTCGTTTTGCAGGTAATAGCACGTAGAAAGCATTGTCCACCACCCCTGATTAAGCGGCTCTTGTTTCACTAATTTAGCAAATTTGGTGTAGGCCTCTTTTGCCCGCCCTAAACTTAGTAAGGTATATCCAGCCTCGCTCTCAAGCCCTATGCTGTTTTTGACTTTTAGCTTTTCGCCTTTTTCAACATAATTTAGGGATGCGTGATAGTCACCTAACTCTCGATGCACTCGCGCTTTATATATATAAAATTCAAGATTAGAACCTAGTAACGGTTCTAATCTGTTAAGTACATCTAGCGCTTTTTTAAATTGGTCAGCGCGAACTAAAAGCTTTATGTAAGCTAGAACAAATGACGTAGCGGTACCTTCATGATTGATATGGGGCTCGATATACTCAAAAGGGGAGTTGACACCTTCTTCCCATAAAAAAGAAGCGAGTTCTTCTTGTGCGGTCCAGTCAAGTGGGTTTAACGAAACAGCTTTGATAAAGGCTTGCTTTGCTTCATCTCGGCGATTTAATAACACTAAGGTTGCGGCTAAATTTCGTCGCAAGGTGCTGTTCGTCGGCTGTAGCTTTATGGCGGTTTCGAAGCACTGTACTGATGCTTGAAAGTCATTGGCACGTCGTAACACATTACCCAAGTTGTTCAATGCAACGATGTTTGTGGGGTCTTTTTCTAATACAGACATTAAGCACGATTGCGCTTTTTCTACCGCGCCTAAATTAACATATACATCAGCAAGATGAATGTTTGCTTGGATATAAGTCGGTTTTTTGCGAATAACGTCTACAAAAATGGCTTGAGCCTCATTAAACAAACCAACTTCTTTATATGCTCGGGCAAGGTTATATTTAACTTCAATATCAATAGGATTTGCGGACAAGGCTTTTTCTAACGATTGCACCGCAAGCGTTGCCTTACCTAATTCCAGTTGTGTTGTACCCAAGCTGTTAAGAAGTTGAGGGCTCCCTTTGAATGTTTTTAGCCCTTTTATAATTACTGATTCCGCTCGTGCCCCATCTCGCGCCTTCCTGAGAGCACTTGAATATACCTGAACAGCTACAGGATCAAGTTTTAAAATGCTAAGGTTAGCTTCTATAAATTGAATGACATAGTCGTACCTTCCTTGTTGAAAAGCATTGACTACTTGCCGTAACACTCCCATTTTATCAATAGCCATAACTACCTTAAGCCACGATCTAAATTCATTAGCTTGCCCGCCCCTTCATTCCATTTTGATAAAATGGACATAAACTGGGTTATCGCTTCTCTCTCATCCATAGACAACGCTGGATTCCAAACATCAAGTATTAATACTGCACGCTCTTGGTCAGACAAATTGGATGCCGAATGTATAAAGCTATCGTCAAAAACTAGTTGTTTATTGGCATTACTCCAATTAAAAGTTTCTTCCCCGACAGTTAAGCTCGCATCCTCAGTTACTTGCAAAGGAATATGGACAGTCAGCTTACAATTTGAAATACCGTAATGCGGGGGTATGTAGGCGTCGGGTTTAAGTACCGAGAGAAAAACCTCTGGGGCATGTGGAGGGCAGAAAGCTAAGGGTGCATTTTCAAGTTCACTACGTAACGCTAAAGATAAACTTTCAAACGCTGAACAGTTCTTTCCTTCTTTTAGTAAATGGGTAGATAACCATTCATCGCGTAGCTTATCCCACGTCTCCGTCGTTGGTACATTATCAAACTCGCCTACATATTTAACGTTTGCTCGTTTCCCAACGTTCAGAAGCTCATTTTTGTGGCTTTGAATATTATCTATCCAAGCAATTAACCCATCAATTTCATTTGCATTATAAAAGGGCTTGCTTGGTAAATCTGGAATGTAAAAGAAACTTGGTTTTTGAAGTTCATTTTGGAAAGGATGAAATTCGACACCAAAAAAAAGCGCAAGCGACTTCTTTAACCTTAGTGATACCGACTCCATGAATTGAAGTCGTGTGTAACCGTCCCGACGTGCTAAGTTAGCTGCATTCTTTATGTGAGAAAAACGTGACCTTGTCATTTCTCCTGACTTAGAATCAAGATAATCTGAATTTTGACTATTTAACGTAACATATAAGGAAAGCGCTTGGTCAAAATCTCCTTTCGATAACATTTTCTCAATGTCATTGAGCGTCGATATATATAAAGGTGTCATTGAAAACCCGAGGTAAATGGAGCTGAGTTAAATTTCAGCTCCGTTTATATTTTTTCTAATTATCCGAACCCGATGTTTCTGTACCACGTTGCATACGTATCCATCCATCGCGAGCTGCCTCTTTCATGCGTTCTCTCTCTTCTACTGTATAGCACACACGACGCATCATATTAGAACCGATTCGCTTTTCCATTTTACAAACTTGATCATCACGTTCTTGATTGCTAGCTATCTCTTCAGTTTTATTACTTGCTAACTCTTGAGTTGAATTGCTTGTAGAGCCACAGCCAACCAACGTGACAGAAATAGCAAGACTGACTAAAATCGTTTTAAACATTTATAAATCCTTATTTAAAGTTTCGTGGTCAAAAGTTTATTGGGTAGAAGTTTATTGGATAAAAGTTCCGTGAGTTAAAATACCATACTGCGTCTGGTTAATTCTTATCCATTTTGTAAGCGTCCATTTCTCACCGTCAGCCACTGGCGCGCCAAGGTGTAAACTCGCTCTTAATATCTCGTTATTATCATCAATATTTTTAAATGAAACAACGGTTCCCTGTTCAGGTTTTATTTTAACGTTTATTTTAGGGAACTGGGTTTCACCATCGCTACTCATTGAGTTTAAATAAGCAAGAACAGTATTTGCCCGCTGCCCACCTTCCTCGATAAACTCAGCTTGCTCACGCTGTTTAGGAGAAAATGCATCATAATGGGCTTTGTATTCTTGCCCTTCTTTGTAGCGTAGTAAATTTAAAGGCTCCCCATGGGATGTGTCAGTGCCTGAGATATCTGCCATTCTCGTATCTATATCTCTAACAATCCAATCTGCCATTTCAGATAGAATAACGCCAACCTCGCTGGTACGAATAGAATCAACCATAGGGCTTCCATCCGCAGGGCTAGCAACCATAGAACGGGTTAAAAGTGGCATGAAGCGTTGCTTTAGATAACGACACTCAAATGCTGATAATGCATTTTTAACACGCACTAATGATATATCTTCATTTAAAACTTCAAGTTCAAGTGAGCGCAACTTTGCTTCTCGAGCTCGAATAGCAAATTCAATACTACTTTCATCCAGAGTTTGGAGAGAAGTAGTTAGCACCAGCTTATCGTCGTTAACGAGTTGCCGATATATATTCGGCGTTAACTTCGCCATAACACTAACAACCTGAAGATAGGTTTTTTCATCTTCAGAGCACCAACATGATAGCACTAACAAAGATTCTGCATGGCCATTTTGCGCTAAAGCTATCAGTTCACTTATAATGCTTCGGCTAAAGCTACCTTCAATATAAAATCTAGTAATCAGCGACTTGTGATAACGAACTGTCGGGTGTTTAGTATCCGGTATAGACTGAAGATAAAGAAGTGCTAATTTCGGATCACTACTCACCGTATAATATGCAAAATCCAAAGCTGCATACATATTACCTAATTTACCGGCTTCACCAAGTAATGCCATAGACTTGTCAATGGCGCCTTGCTGTTGATGATACTGAGCCTGCTCAAGTAACTGCTGTACTGAACTCACAATTTACCCTTATAAAAAAGGCCTCAGAAGAGGCCTTTGTCAAATGCATTTAAATGCCTGTGTTTAGAAATCTACGTTGATACGACCGTAGAAGAAACGTCCAGGAATTTCATACATTGAAGGATCGAAGCTGTTTGCAAATGTAGTGTATGAAACTTCAGGATCTGCATCCCATAAGTTGTTAACACCAAATGTCAAACGAAGGTTCTCTGTTACTGAGTAACCTACTGAAGCATCATGGTAAGCCATCGCTTCAAGTTCATTGAAGCTTTCTTTAGACTCAAGGCTTCCATCTTCAGCAAACACGCTTACGCCTGGATCACTACACAATGTATCTTCTAGGTAGTTACCTGCATCATCAGTATCGTCATCGAATGAACACTCTTCTGTAGTTGCGCCAATGAAGCGAACTAGGTAGTTAGCAGTCCAATCTTCGTATGCCCATGTAACAGACAAGTTAGTACGGATACGAGGAATAACGTCACGGTCAAATGCTTTACCAGCATCGTTTTCTGCAATTGATTCACCAGTTACAGGGTCAACGAAGATACTAGTACGGTCGTCTACATAAGTACCGTCCCAGTTTACTCGGAAATCACCGTATTCAGTATCGAAGTTATAAGCTACGTTATAATCGAAACCAGAAGTCGTTTGACCACCAAGGTTAACAAGGCCGTTGAACAACTCAGTCACTACACCGCCGCTGTTACGTTCGATTAGTGAACAGAACGTAGTTCCAGTAGTTGCACAAGCATCTAGGATACGTTGAGCACCAACAGTTGATACTGCGTTATCCACTTCAATATCGAATACGTCAAATGTGATTGACAGACCTTCAACTTGAGCAGGTGAGTATACGAAACCGTATGTAAAGCTTTCTGCTTCTTCAGGTGCTAAATCTGCATTACCACCAACCGTTGTTCTGATTTGTGGGTTAGGTTGCTCGTAAGCAGCAGGGATACCGGCACAGCCTGGGCTGTTAGCATTTGCAGCTTCACCGCCATTACATGGATCGATTAGCGTTGCGAAACTATCGCTGTTACCTAGGAACAATTCAGATAGCGAAGGAGCACGGAATGCTTCAGACCAAGTACCACGAACTAAGACGTCTTCATTGATGCGCCATTTCAAACCAACTTTTGAGTTTGTAGTGTCGCCGAAGTTGCTGTAGTCAGAGTAACGAGTAGCAAGTTCTAAATCTAATTGCTCAACAAACTCAACATCTGAGATAAGAGGGATAGCAACTTCTAAGTAAACTTCTTCAACACTGAATGAACCAGAAGTAGGTTGACGAGAGTTACCAGAAGTAATACCAGCTGCAATTAGTGCATCAGGTTGGTCGTAACCTGACTGCCAGCGTTTTTCATAACCAGCAGCAAATGCAACATAACCAGCAGGTAATTCAAAAACTTCACCAGAGATATTTGCTGAGTAGCTTTCTAACGTAGAGTTAGCTGCATCTTGTGCAGTGAACTGAATGTAATCAAGCATTTCTTGCGTGATAGTACCTTCACCGATAGCAGTAGCACCACCGAAGAAGTTTAATGGTACACAACCATCAGTAGCAGCACAGGTATCAACGTCACCTAGGGCTAGTGCTACGCGGTCCATGTTAAGAAGACCGTCAGTTAGCGTATTCTGAGTAATGTCTGCATACGTGTAGGTTGCATCCCAGTAGTACTCGTGATCGCCTAGTTCAATAACACCTTCAAAGCCACCATTGAATTGGAACTGATCAACGTTTTGAGCAAATTCACGGTAACCCGCTTCCATCATACGACGGCCAGCGAAGAACAAGCTGTTCGCTTCACCGAAACCAGCAGCATCTGTTAAATCAAGACCTGTTGGGTTGTATGGGTTATTTGCAGCAATTGTTACTCCAGATGTACCTGCAGCGTTACCGATAAATAACGGTGTTGGAGCAAGAAGCTGTGAAGAACGTCTGTTGCCGTAGAAACCAGTTACATTAACAGAAACGTTGTCTGTTAGTTCGTAACGACCTTGTGAGTAAAGGTTAATACGTTCTTGAGGTGTAGAAAGGTAGTTAAGAGGAGCAAAGTTAAATGCACTGCTACCAGTCCAAGGAATTAATCCACCTTGACCATCGTTTTGAACGTTGAATGATGTTGCTTCATCATCGAAATACCAAAAACGACCATTCGGTGTACCTGATGAACCGCCGTAGCCTGTAGGAGCGCCAAATACTGGTACTGCAGAAATCTCACGATCGCCTGCGAATGTTGGCTCTTCTTCTACGTAACTTACATTGAAGTATACGTTACCTCTATCGTTAGCAACACCGAAACCGATATCCCAAGATTCTTTGTTACCGTCGCCTTCATCGTATTGACCAAGGTAGCCAGAAGCGTGAACGCCTTCGAAATCTTGACGAGTGATGATGTTAACAACACCTGCAACAGCATCTGAACCATATACCGCTGAAGCACCATCTTTAAGTACTTCAATACGCTCGATGATAGACGAAGGAATGTTGTTAAGGTCAACAGAGCCAGTAAGGCCTGGAGCCCAACGTTTACCGTTTACAAGAACAAGAGTACGGTTTGAACCGATACCACGAATGTTAATAGTAGTTGTACCATTACCACCGTTGTTGTTGTTGGTATTGATTGCTGAACCAGCAGATGGGATAGCTTGAAGTACATCACCGATTGAAGTGATACCGAATTTTTCGATATCAACACGGGTCATAACCGTTACTGGGTTAGCACCTTCAATGTCTGTACGACGGATACGAGAACCAGTTACTTCGATTTTTTCAACAGAATCGGCTGCTTCTTCGGCTTCTTGTGCAGCAACTGCACCAGAAAAACTTATCGTCGACACCGCGCCGAACGCGCAGGCCAACCTAACTGACTTAGCCAGCTTAGAATTTGTAAACATGTGTTGTCTCCCTGGACCACTAAAGCTCGTTTAGTGTGTATTTCTAAAATCGTTTATAACGAATTATTATTAGTAAGGTCAAAGCCTCACTAAGATAATAAACACAACATGAGTAAACGGTCAACTGAGATCGGGAGTGTAATAATTAAAAGTTCAATTTTTTTCGGATATTTTTCCTTTTTTTGTAAATGTTTACTTACAATTTACATGTCAACTACATTTTACTGTTTACTTTTCAACCACCCCGGACGAGATGTCTTATTTTCACGATAAGATACGGAAATTTGGTTAAAGGACTTTTTACACATGTTTATAGATTTTCGTATAGTTCCAAAAATGGCTTTGGAACACCGGAGATATGTGAGTTCAATTTATTTAACGGTTGTCTGATTTGAGACATGCTTGCCGTTTTCACTACTGTCGGCGTTTTATGAAAATGTGCGTGATTGTTTTCGTAATTTAGGCCAATTGAATTAAATATTCTCGGGAGGACTAATTCTGGTTCTACCTTTAAAGTTTCAAGTTCAACTACCTCTATTTTGATAACAGTTCGTAGTTGGTCGATTGTTCTTTTGTCCATTTGAATCGCACTCTTAACTGAGCGAATGTCGAATGACCAATGTAAATTGCTGCTAAAAAACGTTTTGTAAATCGACCATGCGTTCTCTAGCTCGTCACGTTTAATAGCAATAAACTTTGCATTAGGAAAAACGCGCTGAATCATCAATGCAATGTGACTGTTATTCAAACTCTTATTAACGCATACGCTTTCTGTACACCCTAACTCTCTCGCAATCCGCTCATATTCTTCTGCAATTGCATTTAGCTCAACATTTTCGCAGTTTAGTATTGTGTCTAAATCGTAAGCTGAATTTTTCTTTTTAAGCACAGTATCACAAGCAATAGTAAATGCGTCCGTCTCACCTATTGAGTTTACACCTTCATCTGAGCACAAAATATTGTCCAATAAGGTGGTGCCAGTACGAGGTAGCCCCATTATAAACACTGGTGTGAAAGTATTCGATGTGACAACATTCTTTATGAATGCACTCTGTGCAGTATCACTTTCAATTTGTGTTAATACTTTGGTAATTTTTGTGTGGTTTGTATCTATACTATAAGGGGTTGAAGAGAAATTTGAGCTTGTGATTTGCCTCATAATATTTGCTGACTTTTCGTAGAAAGCAAACGCACTTTCCTCTTTACCATTTAACCCATTTACATTTCCCATTGCATTTAAGAAGCAAGCTTTGGAAACATTGTTGGGTAACTGATTAAATTTTACTGTTTGTGCACTAATAGAGCTTTGAAAATCAGGTTGAGCGACCACATTTTGCAAAGTTGATAGCATGTGCCACGCTTCACCGGCTAAAGGGGCCTTTTCAACCACCTTTTTAAGTAATGTTTCCGCTTGTTCAAGTTGGCCTTTTTGATAAGCAAGCACACCAGCTATGTGAAGTGCAGCGACTGATGTTGGAGCCTTGTTCACCCACTGTTTTGCGCTTTGGTATGCATCATCATTTTTACCACAGTCGGCTAGCATGCCAAGTTGCTTTGCTAATGTCGTCTCTTCACATTTTGATTTATCAAGCATATGTAAACATTGAACAGCTAAATCATAGCATCCAACTGTCATTGCCAATCGCGCTACACCTAACCAATTCTCTCTAAGTTCTAACCCAGCATTCAAAAAACCGGTAATTAAAGAAACAACCAATGTTTGGTCCATTGCTCTGGTTGCATGTACTAATTTTTGTAGTTCTAGTTTCATAAGATTAAACAAAAGCCCAGCATGAGCTGGGCTATTTCATTACTCAATTATTAAAATGTAACTTCAACACTAAAACGCACGTAACGAGGCGTTTGGAAAGAAGTTGGTAGGCCATAGCTAGGGTTAGATTCACCGCGAGCAATATAACCGAATGGAGCAAATTGCTCTCCGTCTTCATATCCTGATAGTCTTTCGTTAACTTCGTTCAATTGTGTGGCTTCATCATTATTGAACACATTGAAGATATCAGCGCGAAGAGCAATATCAGCTTCTTCTAGCTCTATCAAGTATTTAGCACTTAAATCAAGGTTCCAAACATTTGGTGTTCTACCTTGAGAGCCACGAGGAGCAATTTCACCTTCGTAAACAAATGATTCTGCATCATATAGAGACGCAAATACATCAGTTGGGTGGTAACCAAATGAGCTTAGAGGGCGACCAGATGTCCAACGGAAGTTAGCGCCTAACGAGAAGTTTTCTGTTAATTGATACGCGCCATTCAATTTAAATGAGTGACGACGGTCATTTGGCAGATTACCAGAAGCTCCGTCCGTTAACCCTGGTTGGTCAAAGTTAGTTGTTAAACCAGAATCGTCTTGATCATTGTCAGAACGAACGAAACCTTCATTGTTGCCCCAACTGTGGCTCCATGTATAGGTAAAGCTCATCATCCAAACATCATCCCATGCGCGGTCGACCGTGAAATCAACTGAAGCGTATTGGCGCTCTGCTTCTGGATAACCTAGCATATCGGCTGGAATAGTATAGGTGCCAAACGGAACTGGACCGTCACCATCTGGGTCGGTAGTGATAGTTACATCGTTACCAGGATTAGTTAGCACGTAGTAGTGGAAGCCTGAGTCGCACATAGTGCAAGAAGAACCAAATTCTTGCTCAATAAAATCGTTAAAGCCTTTATCAATTGCAATATCTTCTAAAGAACTACCAAGGTCACGATAAGTGGCTTTAACACCAAAGCTCCATGATTCATTAAGCACTTGCTCGTAACCAAGTATGAACTCATCTTGATACATTGGGTCTAGGTCGGCATTAACTGTTTCAGTCGTGCTTTTAAGCGTGCCATCAGAGTATACCGTCATGCCACCAACTTCATCACCAAGTACTGGTGTATAATCAGCATTAATTGACTCTACTTCATAGTACTGTCGAGTATAAAGTTCATCACCTGCTAAACGGATGTTTGTATTTGTGGCAACGGGAAGATAATAACGCCCATAGTTAGCAAAAACTTTGCTTTCGCCATCACCTTTAACATCCCAACTAAGCCCTAAGCGAGGTGCCCACTGGTCAGTAACATCAACAAACTTATCGCCTGCTTTGTTGTAGTTTTCAAAGCTCTCATTACGCAAACCGATACGTGCTGTAATATTATCAATTACCGTCCAAGTATCTTCGATATAGTACGCGAAGCTTTTCGTTTCAAAATCGCCTTGGTTTATGTAGTACTCTTGACGAACTAAGCAATCTTCATTACCTGCTTCATCAAGATTTGCACCACAGTTTTCATAGCGATAGGCTACACCACCGGCTCTCTGCGTATTTTCAGATGCTTCTAGATCTTCGTTATCCACACCAAATTTCAACACATGATCAGCATTGACATACCATTCAACATCAAAACGAATAGCCGTACGCTTATCTTCTTGAATAGAAGGTGTAGCCAAACCGTAAGCGCCATATTCGACGTTTGTAAATCGGTCGAAAATAACAGGAGCATCACCAAGCGGATTGCTTCCATCATTTAAATTACTGTAGCTTGTTTCGTTAATTGAGTATTGGGTGCTAATAGTAATATCATCGGTAATAATACCTGTGTACTGGATACCCCACGTTTTACCACCGCGCTCTAAGGTATAATTACCTAAAGAGTTCCCTACTTCATCTGAATCTGGGCTATACAAAAACTTTTCAGATTCGAGCTCTTCAGTATTGTCCCATGCGGTGATTTCTAGGATGTGCTCTGGCGTAATGTACCAGTCAAGCTTTGCACTTAGTAACGTATCATTACCTTCGCGATCATAGATTACAGCAGTATCGCCATAATCTCTTTGGCGAAGCTTTTGGTTTATTAAACCAAAAAAGAAAAGCTTATCTTCAACAAGTGCACCGCTAGCCCACAAGTTTACATTTGTTTCACTGCGCTCATCTTCTTTGAATACTTCATAATAAGCTGTTCCTGCTTCGTCAGCATCAGCCTGTGTTCTATAGAACACATCTGGGCTGTGTGCTCTTAACGCAGCTGGTTCGTAGTAAGCGCTCGCGCCCCACTTAAATTCGTTGCTACCACTTTTAGTTCTTGCGTTGATAACACCGCCCGTTGAACGACCGTATTCAGCAGAATAGCCACCTGTCTTCACTTCAAACGATTCATACATTTCAAATGGAAGTTCAGAACCACCAAGACCGTTTCTGAAGTTAGTTACGTTGATACCGTTAACGTAATAAACGTTTTCACCTACAGATGATCCACCAAACGAGGCATAGTTACCGAAATCTGAATCACCAGATACCGTGCCCGGCGCTAAAAGTGCGACAGAAGCAATATCACGTGGCACAGGAACTTTCGCAATGAAGTCTTGGTCTACGTAAAGCTGCGACTCACTTGAAGTAACATCAATATTTGAGATTGACGTACCGCTTACTGAAATTCGCTCAATATCTCCAGATTCGAGAGCCACATCTAAGTTAGTTCTACCTGATGGGCGTACTGTGAATTGCTTTTCTTGTGCAACGGTAAAACCAGCTTTTTGAGCTGAAAGACTATATTGGCCTGGTGGCAATAATGGAAAAGTGAAACGACCATCAGAATCTGTTACGACAGTACGTGTTAGGCCCGTTTCTAAGTTGATAATTGTGACTTCTACGTCACCAAGTAACTGATTCGTACTTGCAGACACAGAGGTACCTACAATTGTACCTTTTGATTCTTGTGCGAAAGAAGGTGCAGCAACACCTAAAGACGCTGCCACAGCTAATGCTGTGAGCGTTTTATTATTTATCATGTGTTTCCCCGGCTTTATATTCGCCCCTCATCGCTAACCATAAGTTATCGATGAGAGCAGACTTTTAAATTTTATTAAACTAACCATTAAATTCCTCTAAACCATTGTTTTTATGAGGATTTTTATGATTACCCGAAAGTATAATTGACATATGTAAAGGGGGTAAAGCAAGCGTAAATGGAAATTTTTACGATGAATGGCATGAGCGTGAAGTAGGGAAATCACACGCAATCTATTGAGTGGCTTGGGTTTGGGGGATATTAACGAAGTTCCCCATTTGCGACGAATTACATTCGTCGCAAATGCAGAAATGTCGCATTTTTCGTCTATTGTAAATAAAAGCCTAAGCGTCGTTTCACCGATTCAGGCAGTTCTGGAAGTGAACTTTTTGGTAAAAGGAACGTGGCCATGTTGAAAAAGTCTAAAAACACCCTGTTAGATTCCGTCGTTTTCTTCAAATAATGGTGGCCGGATGAGCCGCCCGTTCCTATTTTTGTTCCCAGCATTCGTTGTACCATCATGGCATGGCGATAACGCCACAACGTTAATTGTTCATCAATTTCTGTTAGTGCGGTAATAAGTTGGAAAGGCAGATTAAAAACGGGTTCTTCTGAATACTGCTTTATAAATAAAGCCGACAATAATGCTTCATGTGATAAGCGGAATTTACCCTGATTAAGAAGGGCTTCATACGTATCATGATTAAATAGCCCGTCAAAGTTCTCTCTGGTCGATTGCCAGTCTTTAAGCTCTTGTCGACGTTCTACTTCCGACAGAAACGCATTTTTTTCTATGGTTTCTTTGTCATCGTTAAGCATTTCATCTGTTGCATTTCGGTAGTAATCCCAAAAGTGGAAATCCTCGGTTTTAAGTAGTGGCATACGTGCCAACCACTTATCCACTAGTTCAAACAAGCTTGGTTTTTCTTCTAACGCTTCCAATAGGCTGCGATCATCATCACTTAATCGGTTATAAAAACTTTGCTTATCGAAATCGATACGATATTCCCTTTTAAGGCCTAATGAAATTTCAAGCTGTTTAAATTGGATACTTTGAAAGCCTGAGGCGGGAACCAAATAATCTCTGAATGAAAGAAACTGTTGAGGCGTCATGGTTTCCATAATACCTATTTGGTCATTCATCAGCTTTTGAATTTGTATAACACGGTGCAGCCTATGTACTACTGAAGTGAGTTGCTGATCTTTTACTGCTGCTTGATTGAATGTGTCGATAACCGCATTGAGTTCGTGCAACAGTTGCTTAAACCATAGCTCATACACTTGATGCACTACTATAAATAGCATTTCCTCATGAGCAGGTTCACCGTACTTGGTACTTTGAAGCTTTTGTGCGCCAAGTATTTTATCTAACGCTAGGTAATCACCGTAATAGCAGGGTTCTATATTTTTTTTCATGCCGATTATTCTTATCGTCGTTATGGACAGAAGGAAATTCTAACATCGCTAACTCGACATCGACAAAATACAGGCTATAAATTATCTAGGGGCGTTATTAAAAATATACACACCCATAAAAAATAACATCGCGTTAAAATTTTAATTAGGGCAAAAATATGAAGCTTGATGATGACATTCATAATTATTACGAACATCTTGTATTACAACGTGTAACAGAACTTGGGCTGGATAATACTAAAAGTCCTGATTATTTAGCTGACCTATGCTGCTTGGCACTTAACCAAGTTCCTCCACGCTACATTCGCTACGAAGTCGATATGGCATTTTATCTTCCCCAGAGTGAACGAAACCAAATGGAGATGAATGTTACATACGCTATCGACAATGCGATGAAATATTTAAACGACACAGATAAAACGTCAGTAAGCGAGAAAGCAGAGTAATGCCAAACACAGTTGTATGAGATAAAAATACGGGGGAGTAAATTGGGTGGCGGGCTCCCAGCCACATCCCGGCACATGAGTCGTCTGCTGCGGCTGCTCCCTTCCAGGCCTGACCGAGTTCACAGAGTATCATTGCGGGAGGACCAAAAGCCCACCATAGAAAGCGAATAAAATGCTAACAGGCGTCAGCAGTCTTAAGCGCGGGGCGCATTATGACTACTTGCCCGATAAGTTTCAACCCTTTAACGAAAATCTCTCTTCTGCAATGATGTTTGCCACTCGATTTGTGGCTGCTTTTTGGGCATCAGCACGGGTATAAATCTTTTAGCGTCGTGCCAATGTCTTCAATATGCTTGTGCCAGTTGCATGAAGATGGATGCAGGGCGATAACCTACTTGCCCCACAACTTGACTGGCCACGCTTACACCTTCTAAGCTGCGATTTAAACCGTAGTCCACGCTAGCCTTTAAGCCTACAACATGCCGTAAGCGGTTGATGGTGCAGGGTTACCGTTTGTCTTTTCGTCGGCATAGTGATGCTAAGCTGTCACTCTTGCCGCTATTTTATTTAGAAACGGGAGGCTCTTTTAAGGTTTGTCCCTCTTTCCACACTAGTCCCAAGTTACTTTTTCGTTATTTTCCTCCCACCCATTTTTCAAAGTACATATCTCGATATTCATGCTCGTTACTAACATCAACAGAAAAAGGATGCAGTTTGAATGCTGTAACCTGATGACTTGGGTCTACATCGAAATGAATAAAGCTATCACGGGCAGCATTTTGATTATCCCAACGAATAATAAAGCTGTTGGCCTCAAAAGGCTCAAGTGTACCGGTTAGTGTCACCATTTTAGTAGACTTAATACGTAACACATTCTCCAACTGAGTAATGGTCATTGTGCCAAACCATCTATCTTTATATTCACCAACATAGGCTATTAGGGGCAGCAGTATTTCGCCTGAACCATCAGGGGTGGTATGTTTATTTAAATACTGCTGTTGCGCGGTGGTTTGTTCGTTATGGTAGAAAGTGACCCAGTCTTGTTGTTCAGCTCCCGGCATATAGGCTCTCAAGATTGTTTGCATCACAGAGGTCCGCGCACCTGAATTCGACCCGTTGTTCAATAGCACAACGCCTAAATCTAACTCAGGCACTAACGTAACATAAGCCTGATATCCTGATAGCGTACCAGTATGGTAAATCGCCTCATAGCCTAAAATATTTCTTAGTTGCCATCCCATTGCATAACTACGATATTGCGTATGGTCGAGTTGTTTATCATTTTTTGATATTTTCAATAATGTATTGGGGGACCACATTTCACGTAAACTCTCAGCTGAAAATACGGGCTTGTTTTGAATATCCATTTGGGTGTCAGCTAACCGAAAAGGTACTTGTTTATTGTTCGATGCATTGAGCGTTAATAAAAAATCGAGCCACTTGAGCATGTCACTGACGTTGCACACTATACCGCCCGCGGCTGCGGAAATCAGTCCCTCACCATTAATACTGTTGCGAGGAATTGAGTAAATTCCCATTTCATCATTATGGCCATAGGCATTTGCTACGTTGCTTAGCGTTGATGAAGGCATATCGCCAGCGAAGCACGCCATTCCTAGAGGCACAAAGATTCGTTCAGCAACAAAGTCTTCCCAACGCTGTTGGGCAATTTTAGCCACTACCTCTCCCGCGGTAATGTAAAGTACATTGTTGTACGCATAAGTATTCCTAAAGCTATATTCTGGGGAGAGGTAACGTAAATTATGAATCATCTCACTGCGTGAAAATCCGGAAGGCTCAGGCCAAATCATGCTATCTCCAGCCCCCGCTACCAAGCCACTACGATGACTCAGTAAGTCACGAATAGTGAATTCCGCAGTCACCCAAGGGTCCATCATCCGAAATCCAGGCAAGTGATCGATGACCTTGTCGTCCCACTGCAACTTCCCTTCGTCAACCAAAATAGCCAAACTGGCTGCCGTAAAGGCCTTGCTAGTTGACGCCAACCTAAAATAGGTACTTTTATCGACAGGAGAATTTGTTTCGCGATTAGCTATACCAAAACCATCGAGGTGCACTATTTTACCTTGATGGATCACACCCACCGCCATGCCTGGTGTATTAAAATGCAATAAAGCTCGATTGACCGCATTTGCCAAATCCTGTGTATTTAATTCGGTCGTTTTTCCAATGGCCCCGAGAGAAAACAACAACATACAAGACAAGCAAAGGGTTTTAATAGCTTTTTTGAATAGTGCATAGATAGAGTTGAACATAGGGTTTAAAAATACATATCTGCATGAGTGGTAATTACACCCTATCATAGAGTATTCTTATTTATACTAAAAATAAGAATTAAATATGAATGAGTGCTTATTTATCACAGTGATAAGTGGCGCACGTTTTCATTAAGATTACAGTACAGTCTATATCGAGATTGCAATACGACACTGCTCAACAATAGGAAACGGGAAGACAAATGACTCAAAGACGTGCCTTTATTAAAGCGATGCTACTTTCGGCTGTCGCCAGCGCTACGGCGTCTGCTAATACGCAAGACATGCTTACAAAAAGATCACCAAGTCTCTCGGGGCCAGCAATCAAACCAAAACGACTGGCGTCTGGCGATACCATTGGTTTGATCGCGCCAAGTAGCAATACTTGGGAAGATCAAGAAATCCACTTTGCTATGGATATATTGCATTCTTTCGGCTTTAACGTCAAACCAGGTAAGTATCTTTTTGAGCGTCATGGTTATTTGGCTGGAATCGACAAGCAGCGCGCAGCAGATCTCAACGCTATGTTTGCCGATAACAATGTGGACGGTATTATTTGTTTACGAGGGGGATACGGCTCACCACGTATTTTACCTGACATTGATTACGCACTAATTACCGATAACCCAAAAGTTTTCCTTGGTTACAGCGATGTCACAGCTTTACTCAATGCGATATATGCCCGCAGTGGATTGATGACTTTTCATGGCCCCATCGCTAAGCAAAATTTCTCGGACTATACCTTAGATAGTTTCAAAAAGGTGCTATTTAACCCCGAAGCGAATATCGAGTTGGCCGCCCCTCCTTTTTTTGAACCTGCGGAAGGGCATGCAGAGAAAGATAACCGACTCACAGTGATCAGCCCAGGTAAAGCCACAGGCAGATTAATAGGCGGTAATTTATCGCTGATGGTCAAATTAATCGGAAGCCCATATGAACCCGACTATAAAGGAAAAATTCTCTTCCTCGAAGATGTAGAAGAAGCACCTTATCGTATTGACGGTATGTTAACCCACCTCAGACTAACGCAGCACCTCAATGATCTGGCGGGTATTGTGTTTGGAAAATGCACACAATGTGAAGCCACAAACGCTAATTCTTTAAGCGTTGAACACGTATTACAAGACCGTCTAGGCGACTTAGGTATACCTGTATTAAGCGGCGTGATGATTGGTCATATTGACGATATGGCAACCATTCCACTCGGGGCACTAGCAACACTTGATGCGACCAATAAGCGTCTAGTGCTTAACGAAACGGCAGTAAGTTAACTACGCATTCATGAGTGATAACACAGAGCAATGTTTCAGGGTGACATCATACTTTCTCCCTAGTAACATTGCCGTCAAAGAATAATTAATTCAAAAAAAACAATTAACCACAAATATATATTTACAACAGTTGGCGGACTGGTTAATCTTGAGTTTTGGATATTGCTAGAGCGACTGAATGTTCACAACCGCCTTTCCTTATATAAGCATATTATTGTTTATTGCGGGTTCATTGTCTTTGCTCGAAGAGAAAACGCGTTGGAAGCTCTTTGACTACTTACCCTCAATTGTATTGCTCTACTTTGTGGTCATGCTGTTATCTACCCTAGGTCTCTGGAAAAAAACTCATGAAATAACAACCACTTACCTGCAACTGAAATCTAATTTACTTCCCGCTATGATTTTCCTCATGCTGTTAAATGCTGATTTGCGTAAAATTCGTAAATTAGGTGGGAAAATGCTGTTAGCTTTTTTTGCTGCATCAATCAGTATTGGTGTTGCCTTTGTGCTTGCCTATTCACTTTTTCATAACTACTTGCAAACAGATTCTTGGAAAACCTTCGCGGCCCTAAGTGGTAGTTGGATGGGGGGAACAGGAAACATGGCTGCAATTCAATTGGCGCTTGATGTGCCAGACGCTAGCATGGGCTACACCTTATTAATTGACTCTATTGACTATGCATTGTGGGTAATGCTGCTGCTTGCTCTTGTACCATTCTCGGCGAAATTTAATCAATGGAGTGGCGCAGACGGCAAAGCGCTAACACAGGTCAGCCAAGCATTAGAACGCGATGAAAAGCATAGTAAAAGTAACGTGAAAGCCGTGAACACGACGCAACTATTAGTCCTATTGGGCGCGTCTATGCTGGTATCGGTTAGTGCTCAATATATTGCCAGCCACATGCCAAGCAGCACCTTCTTCACCACTACCGCTTGGACAGTAGCCTTGGTCACTTTGACCGGTGTGCTCGCCGCATTAACGCCTCTGAGTAAGCTTAAAGGTGCAAATGAACTATCAGGCGTTATGCTCTACCTATTTATAGGGCTGATTGCATCAAGAGCGAATTTCAATGAACTGACTCAAGCGCCCATATACATAATCATGGGGCTGGTTATTTTATTGATTCACGGCATCTTAATGTTAATGGTTGCGAAGCTTTTAAAGTTGGATCTCTTCACCTGTGGTATTGCCTCCCTGGCTAATATCGGTGGAGTAGCATCCGCCCCTATTCTCGCAGCGTCTTATTCTAGAGCGCTCATCCCAGTGGGTGTATTAATGGCCATGCTAGGGTACATTGTTGGCACCGGTGGTGGCTTGTTAGTGGGTCGTATTTTGGCATGGATAAGTGGAGTCTAAAATTTTAATGAAAACTCGTCATTTTGGAATGAAAATCAGCACCGCAAGTTTGTTTTTTTTTTGCAGTGTCCTCTTTGCAGTTAAACCTGCCTGGTCTTCCGATGTACCTGGGGTCGATGTGATGCAACTCTCTGCTGAATACTGGATACAAAAACTAGAAAAACCACATACCCCCTTATTAAGTCCGACTGAAATAACCCAGTATAATCAGGCATTAATTGAATCTTCTCCTCACGTGGCTGACCCCCTGTTGGTATCTGAAACGTTGAGCAAGCAGACATTGTTAACAATGACTCAATCAATACGCAAGCCCCCTTCAAGCCCCAGATTCTATGCCGATGGCCAACCCGTAACTAAAACTGACTATGAAGCCTATGAGGGCAATATCGATTTAGCACAAATATCGAATGAGAATGCCATTCGATATGGGCTTGTAGTAAAGCGCGCCTCGCTAAGGAAGTACCCCACCAGCGACAGGGTTTTTAACGCTGAAATGGATACGGATTTGGATCGTTTTCAGGAAAGTGGCATATTCCCTGGCGCTGCCGTTGCCATCTTATTGACCAGTAAAGACAAAAAGTGGTTGTTAGTTCAAGCATATCACTATGTAGCGTGGATCGCCGCAGACACCGTTGCCATTGGGGACAAGCAACGAATTGCTGACTACGTTAATGCCGAAAATTTTCTTTTGGTAACAGGCAGCAAGATAAATACAAATTATGTACCCGACTTACCTGCTATTTCTCAATTACAACTGGACATGGGTGTACGCCTTCCTGTTGTGCCCCAAGCCGATATTCCCGATCAGTTATACGGGCAGAACCCTTACTCTTCGCATGTCGTTTACTTACCCACTCGTGATGATTCAGGGGCGTTACATATTGTAAAAGTCATGATTGCACGTAGTAACGACGTCCATTTAGGTTATTTGCCCTTCACGACGGCTAATATTGTCACACAAGCCTTTAAATTTTTAGGGGAAAGGTATGGTTGGGGTCATGATTATAATGGTCGAGATTGTACTGGCTTTGTCAGCGAAATTTATCAAAGCTTTGGGATCTTGATGCCAAGAAACTCCGGCGCGCAAGGAAACTCTGAATCAGGTATCAACTTTCGCTTCGATGAAGCCGCTGACAAACATGAAAAGTTAACCACCCTGTCTACTTTGCAAGTGGGGGACTTAATTTATATTCCCGGCCATGTACTTATGTATTTAGGGGAAGAAAAAGGAGTCCCTTATGTTATCCATGATGTAAAGGGATTAGCCTATTTCGATACTAAGG
Organism: Alteromonas sp. 38; assembly: GCF_902506055.1. NCBI lineage: Bacteria > Pseudomonadati > Pseudomonadota > Gammaproteobacteria > Alteromonadales > Alteromonadaceae > Alteromonas > Alteromonas sp. 38. The sequence continues at coordinate 1,263,791 of NZ_LR733300.1, read as the reverse complement.
GCGAGTTTTATCGTGGCACACTCAATGGCGTGGCTGTTACCCCTCTCTTGCCCCTTCAAGTATCTGAAACCAAAAGCTACCTTGAGAGCACCTACAATATCAAACGTATTAGATAACCACTTTGAAGGGCGCCACAATGAAAATTACCGACATTAAATGCTATCGTTCTAAAGTACCACTTGTGACACCATTTAAAACGGCACTTCGCAGCGTTGACCATATTGAAGACTTTGTCATCATTATTGAAACCGATTCAGGCGAAGTGGGTGTCGGTTCCGCCCCATCCACCCCCATCATCACTGGCGATACACATGACTCCATTTATGCTGCTATTACCCAAATTATATTTCCTCGGCTAAAAGGGCGATATATAGCGGAGTTAAATGACTTACTCGCCCTTGTTCATACTAGTATATTGACAAACTACAGTGCCAAAGCCGCTGTAGAAACAGCTTTATATGACCTATGGGGGAAATTGAACAAAGCACCTTTGTATCAGCTATTCGGTGGAAAAAAATCTGAACTCCATACCGACATCACCATTAGTGTTGATAGCATCGACAAGATGTTGCAAGACTGTGAACTCGCCTTGGAAGCAGGTTTCGGCGTACTTAAAGTTAAAATAGGTTTACACCTTGATGATGACATAAAGCGCATAAAGGCAATTCATGATGGGGTACGTAATCGCGCGAAACTGAGACTCGATGTTAACCAAGGGTGGACCGCAAAACAAACCGTGTTCGCGGTTAATCAACTAGAAGCGCAAGGGGTAAATTTAGAGTTAATTGAACAACCCGTTAAAGCCAACGATATTCAAGGTATGCGTTTTATTTCTCAGCATACCGTTACTCCTATTATGGCTGATGAAAGTGCGTTTTCTCCTGAACAAGTCATTGAACTTATTACCACAGGTGCTGCTGACATCATTAACATTAAGCTAATGAAAACGGGTGGTTTATCTCGCGCTATTCGCATTGCTGACATCGCAGATACCTACCATATTCCTTGTATGATGGGCTGCATGCTAGAGGGTAATATTGGTGTAACTGCAGCGGCACACTTGGCCGTGGCTCGCAGCAAAAATATTAGTTTAATTGACTTAGATGGCCCTATTCTTGGGCAGTACGACCCTGTCTGTGGTGGCGCTAATTTTGAAGGTGCAAAGGTGACCTTGTCTGATGGCTATGGTTTGGGTATTGAAAAAGTAGATGGGCTTATAGACTTCTAAATATCGGTATTCGTTAAAAGCGCTTGCTATCGCTGTTGCGCTCAATAAGGCAGCGGTATGCGCTTTAGAGAACGTTAGACATATCGTGACGCAATGCCTTCAGTGTGTTGTCGTAAGACAGTGAATGGCACCAATTAACCAGGCCAGCGTATAGGCTAGAATGCTGCTAAATGAATATTTTCGAATAAATACAGGACCTTTATGCACCCCCATATTAACGCGCTTTATACGCTTTCCAACAAATATGAACGCTTGATCATTGGGTTGATGAGTGGTACTTCGTTAGATGGCCTTGATGTCGCATTATGTCAAGTTTCTGGATACGGGTCCAATACGACTATTACCCTGCTCGAATTTGAAACCATGCCCTACAGCCAAGTATACCGCGATAATGTTAAGCACATTTTTTCTAAGCCTGTAGGTGACATAGAGCATTTATGTATCATGAACGCGTGGATTGGCAGAGAACATGGCCGGTTAGTGAATTGCTGTTTAGCACTGTGGGGGCTGCAAGCAAGCAATATTGATTTGATTGCTAGTCACGGACAAACGATTTATCACTGTCCTGCTGACATGCACAAGAAACCTGATTTGCCCAACGCGACACTACAAATAGGTGATGCAGATCATATCGCGATGATTACCGGTATTATTACAGTAAGTGATTTTAGACAAAAACACCTAGCTGCTGGTGGTCAAGGTGCCCCACTCGTTACCTATGGCGATCACTTGATGTTTTCTAGCGCCAATGAAAACCGCATTATGTTGAATATAGGTGGCATTACCAATTTTACCTATTTACCCAGAAGTGATAACCCCTCTCCTATTTTCAGTAGTGATATTGGCCCTGGCAACACATTGATGGATGCCTTTGTTTCTGCTAACTACAACGGCCTAACATACGATCGAGATTCAGCACTAGCAAGCAAGGGTAATGTCAATGCCAACTTATTATCCATACTTAAGAGCCATCCATTCTTCAAGCAAACATTCCCAAAAACCACAGGGCCAGAACTGTTCAATTTGGCCTATTTAGACGTGTCACTAAAACAGGCGAAATGCTGTAACCTAGGCCAAGAAGACATACTAGCGACACTTAATCAATTTTCAGCCGACACGATTTTTAATGCCATCGAAGATTGTGTAGATAACCTCGCTGACGTAACGGTGTATGTTAGTGGCGGAGGGCTCCACAACCCTTTACTGATGAAGAATTTACGTAAAAAATCTGCTGATCTAATCATTCAATCAACACGTCAATTAGACATAGATCCCGATGCAAAGGAGGCGATATTGTTTGCCTTACTTGCTAACGAGTGCGTTGCCGCAAAACAGCAAACTTTTCAAACTAAAAGCGCCAATATTCCTGGCATTACTATGGGGAAAATCAGTTTCCCCGATTAATTTATCTTCGTGGCAGAAACCACAATCATATGGAAAGGTAATGCCGCTTGACTCGGGCAGACAAACCAGCCAAAAGTGCATAGGAAATAGTATTGGCGTGTTGAGCCACGGTTTCAACCGCAACATTATTACCCCACAGTTCGACTTTATCACCACAATTTACCGGTCCAACATCAGTAACGTCAAAGGTCACCATATCCATCGACACGCGACCAACCAATGGGACGGTTTTCCCATGAATATATCCCGGAGTACCCACTTGTGCATGGCGAGGGTAGCCATCCGCATAACCTATAGCAACTGTTGCTATGGTACTAGTACGACTAGCCTGCCATGTTTGACTATAACCAACAAACTCACCCGCTTGTATGGTTCTAACTGCAATGACATTCGCTTCTAAATGCATTACCGGCATAAGATGCTTACCTGCACAAGCCGCTGAAGGTGATGCACCGTAAAGTGATAACCCTAAGCGGTTCCACTTTCCATGTGCGCTAGGTAACGTTTGAATTGCTGCAGAATTAGCAATGCTAATTGGTAGATCAAATTCATCGGCTAATTGTTTGAGTGCAGTGACTTGCTGCTGCGTAAAAGGGTTGTCTATCTCATCTGCACACGACAGATGAGTAGATAGCACCATATCAGCTGGTAATTCTGCACGATACGTTCGTAACAACGCCCGCGCAGTATCGACACTAACGCCTAAACGATGCATGCCAGTGTCAACCTTCAACCAAAAGGTCGGCCTTTGTGTCACGGGTAGCGACATTACTTCAGTGAATTGTTGAGCACTATGTATTGCCAACCAAAAATTGAGCGCCCGCGCTAGGCGTATTTCTTCGCAACTCATTGGCCCCTCTAAAAGTAAGATAGGATGCGTAATATCGTGCTCCCGCAAATAATACGCTTCATCGAAAAAAGCAACCGCAAACGCATCGACCATGGGAGCGAGGGCGCGGCTTACCTGAGCAGCTCCATGTCCATAAGCATCGGCTTTAACCACAGCAATTGTTTTGCTGTTTTCTGCTAACAGATCGATACAGCGATAGTTATTTTTTAACGCTTCTAAGTGAACTTTAGCGATTGTTTGTCTACCTATCATGACATCACATTTTTCTAGATTTCTCTCTATTCTATCTGCTTCCCCTCGCCAAAAAAAGATAAAAAATAATAGAAAAGAAAAACAACAAGAATAATATATTCATCGCTTATTTGTATCGTTATAGTTCTTAAGCTTCGTTTAGTGATGTCTCAACCAAGGCTATTTTGTCTTTCAGACAGATTTCTTAGCAAATATAGATACACCATTTTCATTATTAATAAGAAAACTTTCGCCATCTAACAGTCAATGTTGATAGCAAAGAACTAAAATAATCATTTTTTCTTTATATACACTATTTAAGGAATAATATATTCTATGAAAATATCGCTAATTAATCGGAACATTTCAACATATGCTAGAACAATATAGTGGCTTAGATTGGTTCGTTTTTGCTGCTTACAGCATATTAATTGTAGGATCTGGGTGGTTATTTAATCGAAGGTCAAACAGCAGCCAAGAGTACTTTCTTGGCGGCCATGCTATGCCAGTATGGGCTGTTGCTATTTCAGTTTTAGCCACCTCGCAATCTGCAGCAACGTTTCTGGGAGGGCCTGATCAAGGTTATCGAGGCGATTTATCTTATTTGGCTACCAATATAGGTGCCCTTATCGCCGCACTTTTTGTCTCCTATTTTCTTATTCCTCGCTTCTACCAGCAAAATGTATTCACTGTTTATGAGCTACTTGATAAACGGTTCGGTCACAAATCTAAACAACATGCAGGCTTAATGTATTTGTTTGGCCGAGTATTCGCTAGCGGAGCGCGCTTATACATGGCATCTATTGCTGTATCCATGATCTTATTTGGTGATATCGCAGCCCTTCACGTGATTCTCGCGATAATACTTTTAGTGATTACAGGGTTAATCTATACCGTTTATGGCGGTATTAAAACCGTCATTTACAGTGATGTAATTCAATCCATTGTTTATATTACTGCAGCGTTAGCGGCTATCTACTGTTTATATACCGCTATTCCCGCCGACTTTTCAACCATCCTAAGTGTGCTGAACTCTCCCGGTGACGGCATGACATCGAAGCTCGCCTTACTCAAGTTTGACCTTGATTTTACTTCCGCGGGTGTATTTAACTTTTGGTCACTACTCACGGGACTGGTATTGCTAAATATCGCGGCGTTTGGTTTGGATCAAGATATGACTCAGCGCGTCCTTACGTGTAAAAATGCCCGCGATGGCAGTAAAGCCATTATTTACTCTGTACTGCTCACTATTCCCGTCATGTTGATATTTATCAGTATAGGGTTGCTATTATTTATCTATTATCAGCGCCCAGATATTATGATGGGAGGACAGCAAAACGAAGTGGTACCAAGCTTTAACGGTGAACCCGTTACCATTTTCATGTATTATGTGTTGAATGAATTACCTAGCGGGGTGAGAGCCCTTATAACGATAGGTATTATCGCTGCTGCGCTTTCCACTTTAAATTCCGGTCTAAACTCCATGTCTTCCGTTATTGTTCAGGATATTTATCGCCCTTGGCAAATACGTAAAGGTAGGCAACATTCAGAACGACATTTCGTTAGAGCAGGTCAAGCCGGCATGGTGCTAGTGGGGACAGCGCTAGCTGCAATGGCAAGTCTCTGCTACTTTTGGCAACAACATTCGGATATCCCCTTACTGCAATTTGCATTAAGTGTAATGGTTTTTTCATACTGTGGCTTGCTTGGGGTTTACTTTACGGCGCTCTTCACTCAGCGTGGAACACCAGGGTCTGTGCTAGTGGCCTTAGTGAGTGGTTTCTTTATCACATTGTTGTTTCAACCCTATGTGCAGGAAAGTCTTTTGCCTGCTGAGTATGTGGTTAACCTTGGCTTCAGTTGGCAGCTATGTATAGGCACAGCTATCACCTTTTTGATTTGCGCGAGCACTAACGCCGTAGCCAAAGAAGACATTGAATAATGCTTTTCAAGGACTGCAAGAAATGAGTAACACGGCAAAGTATCTATTAGGACTGGACGGCGGCGGTACAAAAACAATTGCCAGATTGATCCAAGTAGACAGCGGACAAGAATGGAGCGCGAAGTGCGGTGCAACTTCACTGACCAATAATTTTGCGCTTGCCGTTGAAAATATAGCGAAGATCTGCAACACCTTATTTGCTCAAGCTCATTGTGCGCCGGAAAACGTCTATGCCGTGTTAGGACTAGCCGGAGCGTGTAATGAAAAGGTCAAAAATACATTGGAGGCAACCCTGCCCCTTCACTTTTGTCATGTTGAAGTCGTGACAGATGCGAAAACGTCATTGTACGGCGCGAACATGGGTAAACCGATTGCCGTTGTGGCATTAGGCACAGGCTCTGTGGGAATGCGATTACTTGATGACAATACTGAGGTATTGGTAGGAGGATGGGGGTTTGTTCATGGTGATGAAGGTGGCGGGGCACAGCTGGGGCTAATGGCGGTTAAACAGCTTATGCATGAAATTGATGCCAATAATCAACACCACTGTCCCTTAGGCCAATATCTTAGTAAGCAGCTCGGTCAAGATAGGCAAAGCCTTCAACAGTGGTTAGCCAAATCAACCCCAACCGATTTTGCTACATTGACAGAGGCTATTTTTGCCCTGAAGACACACTGTGAGGTTGCTAATAATGTATTGGCAAGACATGCAGAAAATGTCGAAAAACTAATTTCTATGACAGTATCAGACACAAACTTGCCACTGGTACTAATGGGTGGACTAGCAAAACCCACCATAGGTTTACTATCCAAAACTGTTGTTGGCAGTATGGTAGATGCCAAGGGCGATTCTCTAGATGGAGCATGTTTGCTCGCCCTGCAAAATTATCAACGAATGAATGGTGATGGATTAACCTCTTATGCGCAATGAAGGCAGTATGAAGCAAAACGAATTATTAGTAGAACTGAATGCTATTTTGTCTGAGAGACGAAACAGCGAAACCATGAATATTGACTTGTTAAGTACAGATGAAATTCTATCCAAAATAAACGATGAAGATCATAAAGTAGCTGAAGCTGTCAAAGTCGCCATTCCTGATATCACTCTGGCCGTTGATAATATTGTAAGTGCGTTTAATGATGGCGGAAGACTTATTTATCTTGGAGCTGGAACTAGTGGGCGATTAGGTATACTGGATGCTGTGGAATGCGTACCTACATTTAGCGTACCAGAGACTATGGTTGTGGGCATTATTGCAGGCGGTGAAACTGCGATACGCAGCGCTGTGGAAGGAGCTGAAGACGACCAAGAGGCCGCGGTAGCTGACTTACAAGCCATTGGATTCTCAACTAAGGATATATTGGTCGGCATTGCGGCAAGTGGGCGAACGCCCTATGTTCTTTCTGGGCTGCGATACGCACGTGCAATGAAAGCGAAAACAGTGTCAGTGAGTTGTAACCCAGACTCTCCCATCGGCGAGCAAGTAGATGTCAACATTTGCGCCGCTGTAGGCCCTGAAATTTTAACTGGCTCGACCCGCATGAAATCGGGTACTGCTCAGAAGATTATTCTGAATATGTTAAGCACAGCCAGTATGATTAGAATTGGCAAAACCTACCAAAACTTGATGGTTGATGTAAAAGCCAGTAACAAAAAGCTGTATGCGAGAGCTATTAACATCGTTATTCAAGCGACGGGTTGTAATGAGGCGCAAGCAGTCGAAGCACTCGATGAAGCAAACTTTGAGACCAAGGTCGCTATACTGATGATTCTAGCTGATCTTAGCGCGGTTGAAGCGCAACAGATTTTGCAACAGAACAACGGTTTTTTACGTAACGCTGTAGACATGAAAGGCAAGTAAGTGACGCCGCTGAGTTAACCTTCGGCGTCCCATAAAGTCCGATATTCTCAGCACCAGCCCGTAACGCTAGCTGTCACTGAGCTTTGGTGATACCGATTCGGGCAAATCTTTGTATTTATTGACCGAGGCATTTGTTTTTTCGAGAATTTGGCGGCCGGCCCGAGAAGTCTGGGTGATGGCAATAAATAAGATATCGATGATAAACTCCTGAGACGTTCTGGATAATATAGAAGAAAGTCGTGCTTCTTCATCAGCAATAGAATGTAATTTAATATCTGCCATATCAGATATAGGAGTGTTGCCAAACCGAGTTGTCGATATAACCTTACACTTGTTCATTTTAGCCTGATGCACAATGTTGACGATTTCTTTCGTACTGCCTGACTCACTAATGGCAAAAACCACATCACTACTGTTTAGCGTAGCTATCAACGCCAACTGCGCGTGAGAGTCTGGCTCCTGAATAGCCATCATGCCTAGTTTTTGCAACTTATACGCGAAATCTTTACCGACCAATGACGATCCTCCAACACCGCATATCACTATACGTCTAGCGGCCATCAAAGCTTGCTCAGCCTCAAAAAAAACGCGTTCTTCGTTAAGTGCTAGCGTTTCATTCAACACCGACACTTTGCTACTCAAAAGCTTCTGCGACATCTGTACGAAATTATCACTAATGGTGATTTTCCCGTGCAAATTTTCACTGGTTGTCGCACTGTTTAAGGCATCGATAATACCAAGTTTGAATGCCGGGTAGCCTTTGTATCCCAGTTTTTGGGAAAATTTTACTACGCTTGATTGACTAACACCTGTGACATTAGCGAGTTCTTGTGACGACAATTCGCGAATAGCATTAGGCGAATCAAGCGCAAACTTTGCCAGCTTAAGTTCACTGATAGAAAATGAGCTTTTAATCGCCTTTATTTTCGTGAATGTAGACATGAAACCTCATAAATATTTTATTACAAAATCGGGAATAGTTTTAACTCATTGGCTCAACGCTTGCAAACTAAAACGTAATAATTATCGCGGTTTCATGATTCCCCTTTAAATATGCGGGATAAAAAAGAAAGAGAATTTTACGAGGCTATTGTTTTTGAATAATAAAAGGAAGCAAGTTGAGAAATAAATTATTATTGTAACTTACTTCCTTAAGGGGGAACGCACTGACTTCCTTAGTATTCAATAGTGACAGGGAGGGTCCCGGTAGCCGGTTTATTTCCAGTGAGTACATCAGCCAACGCATTGAATATTGGGCCTTCATATTCAGTAATAAGCCGCCCATAACCATCAAAGTAAGTCGCTTTGCTGGCGTTATATGAAAATGAGGCTAACACTGCATCGGAGTAAGGGGCGAATTGAGGAACGTTGTAGGGCGTTCGCAAACTGATGAAAACCGTTGCTTTGCTAGATGCTTTAGCCATTTTTAACACCTCGATTTGCAACGCAAGTTGCTGTGCTTTCGAAGGTCGCTGTAACCATTGACTAATATCATCCATACCGCCCATTTCAACTAATCCTTGATCGGGTAAAATATCAGCAACTATAACCATATCGGCCTTTTTGATTAGTGCACTATTATCGCGATCAGTTTCTGTGGCTAAACCATCGCAGTGTATTTGTGTATCAGGTAGCCTACGCTTTAACGCTAGTGTTAAAGCCATACACTTGCTGGTATCAGGCATAATCATATACACCCTTTTCACTTGGTCGGTCATAGGTAATACACCGACATTTTTAATGTCGACAATCGCGCTGTCGGCTAATGCTTGTTCGACTTCACGATGCGCGGCTATCCCTAGCGTTTTTTCAGCCAAAGAGATGGCCTCATCAAGCGATAGGCTATTGGTTTGATGTATCTTGTACGCTGCTTTTAACGCATAAATCCGCTGAGTTGATTGTACTATCTCGTTCCGATCTAAACGGCCTTCATGCACGGCTTGTGCGATACTCTCAATTAACGTTGTTAGTTTAGTGATATCAGCAGAGTTTCTTATCGCTAGGGGCATCAATGCAATATCAGCCCCAGCAGCAAAGGTCTGGATGACAGCCTCAGTTTCGTCAAAATAGTGTGCTATCCCCGACATATTCAGTGCATCGGTTACAACCACCTGTTGAAAACCCATTTTTTTGCGTAGTAATCCGGTAAGGATCTTCCGTGACATGGTCGCGGGTAAAATCACCTTTTCGCCGTTCTTCGCCGTAAATTGGGTATTGTCTAACTGAGGGTATTGTATATGCGCCGTCATGATCATCGCTGGCGCATCATTATTGATAGCATATTGAAAAGGGTATAAATCAGTAGCTTCTATCTCGTTAAGAGCATGCTCTACCCGTGGCAAGCCAGTGTGACTGTCTACGTTAGTATCACCATGGCCTGGAAAATGTTTCAGTGTAGCTATCATACCTTCACGTTGCATTGCAGCCATTTGTGCCGTGCCCAAGGCCGCAACGTCATGTGGATTTTCACTAAAGGCTCGCACATTTATAACTGGGTTGTTTGGGTTGACGTTAACATCTACTGTTGGGGCGAAATTGACGTTGAAACCGAGAGACATAAGTTCCTTTGCCAGGATTTCACCGGTTTTTGTCGCAAATTTTACACCGTGCTGTTCATAGCTTGCACCAATCGCCATATTACCGTCGAAAGACGTAGCCAATGATCGAGGTATGCGTACAACCCTCCCCCCCTCTTGGTCTATAGCAATGAAAAGAGGCGCGTGATTACCTTGTTTTGCTGCACGCTGTAAATCACGATTTAACTGTAAAATTTGCTTTGTATTTACGAGATTGTCCGCAAACAGCACTACCCCACCGATTCCTGTTTCACTGATAGTTTCAGCAAGCGCCGGTGGCAACGTAGTCATCGCTGTAGTACAGACTTCAGACTGCTTAGGCTCTTCACAATAATACCTAAAATCTAGCATTATCTTTTGTGCTATTAATTTATTGAGTTCAGGATCTACAGGCTGCGTAATGGTGCAGGAAACAGACAATACACAGCTACATACTAAACATATTTTGGTCACTATTAATGTTAACGGTCTCACTGTATTTATTCCTACATCATGTTCTGTTGACTGGCAATGAACCGGCAATATAGCAAGGTTTTCGCAGTAATGATAATTTATCTTAAAATAAACTAACCTTAAGAATTATATATTCCAAAAGACTTTTTTTCCAAACATCAGTCGTAAAAAAACCCCGTGGGATGCGGGGTTTTTCGTTATCACGCTATACGTGTATGCCTTTAACAGTCTTATTAAAAAGCAAGGTTAACTGACAATTGAACACGGCGCGGATTAATTAAGTTTCTCGCCTCACCAAACGTGGTGCTGGAAAGAATTGGATCATAATCATACCCGGTTTGCTTATTGAACACGTTATATACTTCAGCTCTAAACTTAAGCACTACTTCCTCGCTTACATCGAAGCTTTGCGCGTAGTTTAAATCTAGTTGCCAATGACTTGACTCTCGGCGGCTACCAGCAGGTTCAGCATAACGAATGGTATCGCTTGAATAACCGTATGCCCCGCCGTCCCACGCTTCCCAAACATCGCCAGATTGAAACACGAAGTTAAAGCCAACATCAGCGTTCCAACTGGTAGTATAGTAACCAAGCGCTTTTAAGACATGAGGTCTATCACCGTTAAGCGTGCCATATTTTCCATCCCATAACATACGGCCCATGCCATCACCTAGGTTAGATGAACCGACAAACAAGTTGCCATCTGACCCTGTGCTGGTGATGTCTTGGTCGTAATTTCCGAAATAGTGGCTCCATACATAAGACATGTTAATATAGTAGTTATCTCCGGTGTAATCACCTTCAATACTCCACTCGTAATACGTATTTTCAGAGCCATCCATTTCAGCAATAACATATGAAGAACCACCGACTTCTGCACGGTATGCATCTAAATCTTCAATATATAAGCCTTTTGCAGCCAAATGCTCTGGCACGCCACCAAATGGGCCATATTCTCCGTATAAACGGGCTCCATTAGGTACATCTTCCCATGCATGAAACGCTTTGCGTTGACGAACGTGAGTACGTACAAAAAACTCGTTCGACACGTACTTAGTCATCCCAATAGTAATTTCATCGGTACGACGTGCTTTCAAATCATCCTGGAAGAATTTACCTGACGAACCATTAGCCGTGGTGTTGCCAATAAATTCACCTTCGCTATCAAAATAAACAATCTGAGTTGATTGGTTGTTACGATCCCATGATGCCGCACGAGCCAACGACGTGGTATCAGGGTTATAGCTAGCAAAGTTGGCGAATATAGTGTCGTCTTCATTGTAAGCCCAAGTGATGCCCAAACGTGGTTGGATCATATCGAGGAAGTCCAACTCATACATTTTGTACTTATGACCTGGAGCCAATTCGTAACCAGATACATTGCTTGAGTTTTCTTTAAGGCCTTGACCATACAACACATCATTACTGAACATGAAACCAATATTGTAAGTAAAATCACCGTGTTCAATGGTGTCATTCACTTCAATATTAATGTTCTCAGAAGAAGAAGTCAGCGGATTTAATTCACCCTCTGATAGGCTATTTGAATAAACCGATGCACTATAATAAATGGGAGTATCCGTTTCAAACGGCGTATCAGGGTTTAAACCACCAATATAGTTAATCGTTCCCCATCCATTAGATGTGCGCGTTAGTACTTCTTCATTTTCTTTCCATTGAAATCCTAAGTGAATGTTATGTAACGTATCACCCACTTCCATTTCATGGTCAAGTTTTAGTTCGAAGCTCTTACGATAAAAATCTTGGTTGTTGAAATATGACCCGCCACCTATATTTCCGCCGCCGACCATAGTGCCACCACTATCGTAACCATACGTATCAATTAGCGCCTGTGCAGTGACGTTATCATAGCCCTCATCGGTCTTAACTAAAGGAACGAAAAAGTTACCTTGCTGAGCTAGATTGTTAATGTCCAGCGAGCCACCAATAGATGGATTAACATCAGCAAAAGTGGTGTCTGGGCGCCCAGAGTTTTTATTGCTAAAGTCACTATATTGGAACGACAACACTGTGCTATCGCTTAATACATAAGAGCCATCAAAAGTGAATATATCTTGCGAAACATCACTACCTTCCGACGTTGAATCGGCACCAAACGAATTAACAGATTCACCTTGTGTCTTTTTATCGGAAGTACGATAACTTAAGTTAAAAAGTAAATCGTAGGTGGGAGCCCACGTCAATTTACCGAAGTACTCATCACGCTCACTGTTATATTGTTTAACTGCACCATACGCATTTTCTTTATTGTCGTACGTTACTTCGGGTCCAAAGTACGATCCATAAAAGAACAATGTGTCTTCAATTAACGCGCCACTCATATTCGCACTGAACCACGTTTTGTCTTCTTCAAAGGTTTCAGTTGAGCTTTCTGTTGTTTTCTTATCTGACGCTAAACTCGCTGGTTCTATACGATATTCAATACTTGCATGAAAATCGTTGGTACCCGATTTAGACAGCGTATTTACCGAGATACCACCCGCGCGGTTAAAGCCAATCGCTTTAGAGCCGCCACGGTCAATTGACACGTAAGCTACGTCTTGAGTAGAAGGTTCTGAGGCGAGGTTGCCGTACATAGGTAATGACACGTCAACACCGTCAAAGCCATATTTATTATCTCGACCTGAGCCACCCGCTGACGGCCCCAATGTGCTATTTTCAGAATACTGAACACCTGGGATAATAGCCAACAACGAACGATAGTCCTGACCTGAAGGTACATTAGCCAACACATCTTTACCTAGCGATGAATTAATCGAAGAGTCCCCGGCACGACTAATACGGGCACCTATAATTTCAATCACTTCTGTATTGTCTGGCGCACTAGCGTCAAACTCAACATCCACTCTGGCGGTTTGGTCAAGCAACACATTAACCGTTGTCTGACGCACTACACCATCTGATGAAGTGAACGTTAATACGTAGGAACCTGGTTTTAATGCAGGTAGCACATAACTACCATCTGCCTTGGTTTGGACCGTTCTTGGTTTTGGCATGACATCGCTCGATGCTACCACCTTCACATCCGCAACAGATATACCTGATACTTCTGAAACGACACTTCCTTTTATACTGCCCGCCTGTTGTGCCATCGCAGGTGAACTGATAAGTGCGCCGGTTAACATAACTGCAGAAATAGAAGCTGCTTGTGCGCCCCATGCTTTACGGACAGCCTGAGAGAGGCGCCGCTTTATAAAACGATTATTATGTGTAGCCATGTGTTCCACCTGTTGTTTTCAACTATAATTTTTATTTGACTCTTTTATTTTCATACCACTTGTTGTTTATTTCACTTACCTACTCTAATGGTTGATAACTGAACGTTAGAGCATTTAACAAACATTAACCAAGCAGGTCAAGAATAATTTTTTCCAAAAATAATAAAATGAAAAAATAAATTATAGCTTATTGCATCATAATCAATCATAAATGCCCTATTCACTATATGCTCTACATATTTACTTTAAATCAATATCTTGCCTCTTTTAAGTAGGTACTTTTATTTGTAACAATAATTATATTAGGCGGAAAAAATAGGTGGGATAATTATTCCACTTTGATATATTAATCATAATTATTTATTCTAAATGAGACAATAATCATGCTTTTGGGCTCTATATTTCGACGCTCTCGTTCATTTAACCGGAGCTTCGTGCGCAAAACATTTTGGCTTAGTGTCGTATCTTTGCTTTTAGTCAGTTGCACAAATCTTCCGATTTCCTTCATCCAATCAGAAAATTACAACCAACGTATTAATTTTCTCGTCATGCATTACACCGCCATCGATTATGAAAAATCAATTGAAGCATTAGTAGAAGATGGGGGGTTAAGTGCTCACTATCTTATTCCAGAACGTCATGATCCTAGTTACACCAACCAAGACCTTAGTGTCATACAATTATTAGATGAGTCAGATAGAGCATGGCATGCAGGAAAAAGTCATTGGCAAGGCCGAGAGCAACTTAACGATCAGAGCATTGGAATAGAAATCGTGAATGTGCCTCATTGTATGAGAGATACGTCTAGCGCTATTACGCAACAACGAGAAAACAGCCCTCAGCGCTTATGTGTATTTCCTGATTATGACTCTGAGCAGATCGAGTTGCTGATTGCATTATCTAAAAATATTTTACAACGCAATCCAGACATTTCCCCAACTGAGGTTGTAGGACATTCAGACATCGCACCTACCCGTAAAAACGATCCAGGTCCACGATTCCCTTGGTACCAACTTTATCAGGCGGGCATAGGTGCTTGGTATGATAACGACACATTAAAAAAATACTGGGAACGGTTCAATACTCAACCTATCAGTGTGGGCTTGATGCAACATGCATTGCAAACTTATGGCTACGGGGTTGTTGAGACGGGTATCACCGATAACGCTACATTCGATAACGTATCAGCTTTTCAAATGCACTTTCTGCCTTGGTCTGTAAATGGAAAAATTGATAGTAAAACGGCAGCGGCAC
This sequence comes from Alteromonas sp. 38, assembly GCF_902506055.1. Taxonomy (NCBI): domain Bacteria; kingdom Pseudomonadati; phylum Pseudomonadota; class Gammaproteobacteria; order Alteromonadales; family Alteromonadaceae; genus Alteromonas; species Alteromonas sp. 38. The sequence continues at coordinate 1,248,752 of NZ_LR733300.1, read as the reverse complement.
TGTTTGCTCTTATAGAAAAATACTTCCCTTCAAAAATTGATGCTCTAATAAAAAGGCATGAGGCAGAACAGCGCCCTGCTGTTGCCCCCGCCCCCTTGGAGCAACATAAAGTTAATGCAATATTTCCTACACTAACACCCAGCTCACGTCAATGGGTTAACAATCGTTACACGTTTAAAGCATACAAAGGCGAAGGGCATATTATCATCGATAATGTCGATGCAAAAAGTGCTGACATCTATGTGAATGGACAAAAACTCAATATCAAAAACTCGCTGCAAGCAAGACAAAAATATTCGTACAGTTTAGCCCGAAGAACTAGGACGGGACAAAACACCCTTCGGGTTGAAAATGTGATGCCAGAAGGTAGTTCGCTGCGAATAAAAATTCCCTATCCAACACTCAAAGATTCTATACAGAAGTACCAATCTACCTTTGCAAAAGTTGACGCCTTAATTAACAACGATGTTAATGCAGGCTTTCCTGGCGCTGCCTTATTGGTAATTAAAGATGGGAAAATAATTAAACGGTCAGCCTACGGCTATGCCCGTAAATACGCAGATGGAGGACAACCATTAAGTACCCCGGTCAAAATGACCACCCATCATATATTTGATTTAGCCTCCAATACAAAAATGTTTGCCACTAATTTTGCACTCATGAAGTTAGTCTCAGAAGGTAGGGTCGACGTCACTCATCCTATCAGTGAATATTTGCCGGAATATCAAGGGCAAGGTCGCGAAACAAGATTAGTAAGGGATTTACTAACTCACACAGCTGGTTACGCGCCTCACGTGCGCTTTTTTGATAGAAATAATAGTCTTGGCCCATCCTTTTTTTCACAAGATAAAAAGCGCACTGAGCAACTCATCATGACCCGTGTCCCATTTGATGTTGGTCGTAATGTAAAGACAGTATATAGCGACACTGACTACATGTTGCTTGGCATGTTGATTGAGCGCCTCACCAACATGCCGTTAGACCAATATGTAGAACAGGAAATATATCACCCCTTGAATCTTAGTCGCACGCTATTTAACCCATTACGCAAAGGGTTTACGCCGTCTCAATTTGCCGCCACTGAAATACGAGGCAATACCCGCGGCGGAGCGGTGACTTTCGACAATGTACGTACCCATGTTTTACAAGGAGAAGTACATGACGGAAAAGCCTTCTATTCCTTTGATGGAATCGCCGGACATGCAGGACTTTTTTCTGACGTGGATGAGTTAGCAATATTGGCACAAACCCTATTAAATGGCGGCGGTTACGGTGATACAAAAGTGTTTGAACAAAGTGTTCTCACTCAATTTGTGAAACCAGAAGAAAATAACAATAGTTTTGGCTTGGGCTGGCGACGTGCCGATCGAACGCAGAACAAATGGCATTTCGGCCCCTATGCGAGTCAATATGCTTACGGTCATACCGGCTGGACAGGAACAGTAACGGTAATTGACCCTCTGTATGATTTAGCCATTATACTGTTAACCAATAAACGCCATAGCGAAGTGCAAGCAGATGGGGAAACATTTGCCAGTAGTGAATTTGAAACTGGCAAGTACGGTAGTGTGGTCAGTTTAGTGTACGAAGCCTTGCTTGAAAATGAGTAGTTAGATTATTTCAAGCCCCATCCTTTTAATTTATTCATTTGTCTGCCGGTGGGCAGAAGTACCTTTGCGGTATGAACTTGCCCGCCATCATTCCCTGTAGTATCAAACTCACCGTGCCAACAATTAAATATATTATTTTAAAAATAAATAATTGAGATAATACTTTATTCCACTCACTGTATGGTGCAGTATAATTACTTAACAGCTTTTGGGAAACACGAAGACATAAGCACGTTGACGAAAACTTAGGAGTGACTAGCTTAACCTGACTGCCTAATTAAGCTTAACAATTTCGGTTCAAACTATTGATTACACGATAATTAGATTGTTACTTGGAGACTTTCATGAGTACTAGTATTATGGCGCAAGAAGCGCTTTCTTCACCCGATGTGATTGCCAAGCAACTGGTTGCTAATCGTGATAGTTGCGAGTTGTTAAGTGAAAAAATACGTCAATTTTCACCCTCTTTGGTTTATGTCATTGGCAGGGGTTCATCGGATCACGCCGGCGTATTCGCAAAATACCTGATTGAAATAGAGTTAGGCATACCTGTCGCTGCGGCAGCCCCCTCAGTCAGTAGTATTTACAATACACAACTGTCTCTAGAACGGGCGCTGGTCATTGTTATATCACAATCGGGACGCAGCCCTGATATTTTAGCCCAAGCCCAAGCCGCCAAAAATTCAGGGGCGCTTTGTATAGCTTTGGTTAACGACCAACACTCTCCGTTGGCGAATATGGCCAACTTTGTATTACCCTTACATGCAGGTGAAGAGAAAGCCGTAGCCGCAACGAAAAGCTACTTGGCGACACTCAGCGCATTATTGCAGCTAGTGGGCCATTGGAAACAGAGCGCCTGTCTGCTAAATGCTTTAGATGAGTTGCCCAAACACTTGCATCAAGCGATTGATTGCTCTTCTCAGTTAAACTTCGAATATTTGCATGCTTTACGTCATTGCGTAGTCCTGGGAAGAGGACTTGGTTATGCTGTATCAAGAGAAATAGCACTGAAGTTAAAAGAAGTATGTGGTATTCATGCAGAAGCATTTAGCAGTGCCGAATTTCTACATGGCCCTGTTACGCTAGTTGAGAAAGCGTTATCTATTATTGACGTTAGTGTGCAGGATGAGTCAATCTCTTCTCATAAACAACAAATCGCTGAGGTAGGAAAGCGCGGCGCCACGTTAATTCATCTTTCTCAAGCTGGCTTTAATATGCATCCTCGTATTGCTCCTTTGTCTATATTACAGCGTTTTTATATCGATATAGAATACATTGCAAAAGAGATGGGCTTAGCTCCTGACAACCCTGTCGGCCTTAAAAAGATCACAAAAACGGTGTAACCCAATTGTGTTAAAAACCTATCAAGCTACGTCTGTATTTACCGGGCAGCAATTTCTAGATAACGCCTATATCACTATTGAAGATGGTGTGATCAAAACGGTTAGCCAAACACACCCCGGTGGCAATATTACCTCGTTGCGGGGGGTATTAACCCCTGGTTTTGTTGACGTTCAGGTCAATGGGGGCGGAGGCGTATTATTTAATAATACACCGACGTCTGAAGCATTATCTTTGTTGAGTGCCGCCCATACTACATTCGGCACGACCTCAATGTTACCTACATTAATCACTGATGACGTTAACGTCATGACTAACGCAGCGCGAGCTATCAGTGAAACCATTGCCTGTGACGACTCTAGTGTTATCGGGTTGCATTTTGAAGGGCCACATTTAAGTAAGCCTAAAAAAGGGATCCACCCTGCAGAGCATATACGTCTTATCAGTGATGCAGAATTAACGCTGTTTTGTCGCCAAGATTTAGGGAAAGTGGTTGTCACGCTGGCTCCTGAAAATGTACCCAGTGATATAATTCGTGAATTGGTTCAGCGAGGCGTCATTGTTTGTCTAGGACACTCTAATGCTGACGCCGAAACGGTATTGCAAGCGCTGGAAGCTGGCGCCACTGGTTTTACTCATTTATTTAATGCCATGTCACCTTTAACCAGCAGGGCACCTGGCATGGTGGGCGCAGCCATGCTTGATCAACATAGCTATTGCGGTCTTATTGCTGACAAACATCATGTGCATCCTTTGAGTTGCCAATTAGCGATAAAAGCTAAAGGGTTTAACAAAATAATGCTCGTGACTGACGCCATGGCTCACGTGGGCTCATCACTAGAGACTCTATCCTTTTTCGACACTGAAATCATACGCCATGGCACTAAGTTAACCCTACCAAATGGCAATATTGCAGGGTCAGCATTAGACATGGCCAGTGCGGTACGACACTGCCATCAAGATTTCCACATCCCATTAGCAGAAGCGCTTTGTATGGCGACAAAAACACCGGCTAATTTTCTAGGTATGGCTAACTCAATAGGTCAATTAACGCCGGGGTATCAGGCAAATATGGTGTTACTAGATAGCTCGCTTCACGTTGTCTCTGCTTGGATTAAAGGCCAAGTAAAACATACCGCACATTCCGATAAATAGTCACGATAAACCCAAAAGGCAGCGCTATGCGTCCACTCACAACAAAAGAACTTTTCCGTTCACGTCTCATCCCTATGGGTATTATTGGAGGCTTGTTCTTTATATTTGGTTTTATTACATGGTTGAATGGCGCACTTATTCCTTTTCTACAGATAGTCGGCCAACTCACCGAAACCCAAGCTTTGCTAGTCGCCTTCTCTTTTTATATTGCCTATGTAGTAATGGCATTACCTATGGCTTGGGTAATGGAGCGCACAGGATACAAGCAAGCTATGGCTTTAGGCCTAGTGATGATATCTATCGGCTTTCTTCTTTTTATACCCGCAGCGCATAGCCAGCTATTTACTATTTTTTTATTTGCCCAGTTCGTTATAGGCACGGGGTTAACCATTCTGCAAACCGCATCTAATCCTTACATCGTCAAAATAGGCCCTAAAGAAACCGCTGCAGTGCGTATTTCAATAATGGGGTTGCTCAACAAGCTAGCTGGTGTTATCGCACCCTTGGTGTTTACTGCTCTCGTATTGGGCAACTTTCAAGGGATAGCAACGCAATCTATCATGGCATTACCTGCCGACCAGCAAGTGGAGCAAATAAGCCACCTTTCGAATGCGCTGATCAAGCCTTACTTCGGGTTAGCGATGGTGCTATTAGTGCTTGCCTATTGCATCAAGCGTTCCTCATTACCTGAACTTGAATTGGAAAAGACGTCATCTCAAGATGACGATATGAAAACCTCTATTTTCCAATTCCCACAACTTACTTTAGGCGTGCTGACGCTGTTTATGTATGTGGGCGTAGAGGTGATCGCAGGAGATACCATTGGCTTGTTTGGTTCAAAACTCGGCGTTGAGAATGCGACATCATTAACCTCGTACACCATGTTTTTTATGGTAATGGGCTACCTATCAGGGCTTGTCCTTATTCCCAGAGTCATCAAGCAACAATCCGCCCTAATGGCGTCCGCTTTGTTAGGCATTGTTATTTCACTTCTCGTGGTGAACTCAGATCCCAATCAATCGGATCTCTCTGGACTTCTGTGGGGATGGCTAGGTATACCACTTTTACCGAACACTGTAACGTTAATCGCGCTATTGGGCTTGGCTAATGCCTTAGTGTGGCCGGCTGTATGGCCATTGGCGCTGGATGGATTAGGCTCGTTCACTGCGAGAGGAGCCGCTTTACTAATCATGGGGATTGCGGGTGGCGCCATATTACCTTTGCTGTACGGCACATTGACGGAATACGTCGGAGGACAAGATGCATACTGGATCATGCTTCCCTGTTACCTTTTCATTTTATTTTACGCCGTCAAAGGTCACAAACTGCGTTAGGCATCTATAAGCGAATACGTAATCTGTTTAGTGACTATTCACAGGGCTCCTGACACACCTGTAAATTGCCTCGTCAGGGCCCTAGCAAGGTGCTAACTACTTTGATAGTTACCCTTACTTTAACACCTACTACAATCTTCAAAGTATACGTGCGTCTTCGCGCTCTTAAAGAAGTACTAACATCGCATACTAAACATCGACAAAATACAGACTATAAATTATTTAAGGTTTCGTTATTTAATCTATACATACCCATTCATAACCCAGCAAAAAACTCACACGAAGGCATAACTATGAAGCTTGATGATGAGATTCATAATTATTATGAACACCTTATATTGGAGCTGCCAACAGAGCTAGGGCTAAATAGCACTAAAAGTTCTGATTGCTTAGCTGACTTATGCTGTCTGGTGCTAAATCAGGAACCACCGCGCTACATTCGTTACGAAGGTGATATGGCATTTTACTTCCCTCAGAGTGAGCGAAATTAAATGGAGGTGAATGTAACTTATGCGATCGTCAATGCCCTGGAGTTCTTAAGTGATATAGAAAAAACATCCGAAAGCGGAAATAAGGAATAAATAAAACAGGGGAGGAAATTGGGTAGCGGGCACCCAGCCACATCCCGGCACATGAGTCGTCTGCTACGGCTGCTCCCTTCCGGGCCTGACCGAGTTCACAGTGTATCATTGCCGGAGGACCAAAAGCCCACCATAGAACGTGAATAAAATACTAAAAGGGTTCAGCAGTTTTAAGCGCAGGGCGCATCAAGACTACTTGCCCGATAGCTTTCAATCCTTTAACGAAAATCTCTCTTCTGCAATGATGTTTGCCACACGATTTGTGGCTGCTTTTTGGGCATCAGCACGGGTATAAATCTCTTTTAGCGTCGTACCAATGTCTTCAATATGCTTGCGTAGCGCTGCGTTCGTGCTCTTTTCCATACGCTGATGGAAGATATCGATAATGCCACCTGCGTTAATCACATAATCAGGCGCGTACAAAATACCTCGTTCGACTAACATATCGCCAATTTCTTCGCGTGCAAGTTGATTGTTCGCCGCGCCAGCGATGACCTTAGCTTTAATCATCGGTAATGTTTGGTCATTAATTGCCGCGCCTAATGCACAAGGTGCTAGTACATCAACGTCCAGCCCTAAAATTTCTTCAGGCGCTACCGCCGTAGCACCCAGTTCTGCCACGGCCTTTTCAACACCTTCGGGGAAAATATCAGCAACATAGAGCTTTGCACCGGCTGCATGAAGGTGTGACGCAAGGCGATACCCTACATGCCCCATACCCTGAATCGCTACGCTTACACCCTCTAAGCTGCGATTCAATCCGTGTTCTACACTGGCTCTTAAGCCTACAAACACGCCGTAAGCGGTTGATGGTGCAGGGTTGCCGTCAGGTTGCTCGTCAGCGTAATGATATTGCGCGTTTACCCCAGCAATGTAATCAGACTGAGTCGCCATGGTTTGTAAATCGGTAACTGAAATACCTGAGTCTTCTGCGGTAAAATATTTGCCGCCCAATGAATCAACGAATTTCCCCATGGCTTCCATCATTGCCGGCGTTTTTTGTTTGCGAGGATCACCAATTATGACTGACTTACCGCCGCCTAATGCGATATTAGCCATCGCGGCTTTGTAAGTCATTCCCTTAGAAAGGCGGAGTACATCGGTAAGTGCTTCTGCACTACTTACATAGGGCCACATTCTACAACCACCCAATGCTGGGCCTAGGTTTGTGTTGTGTATGGCAATAATGGCACTTAAGCCTGCTTCTTTATCGTGATAAAAAGCGACATGCTCGTGATTATCAAACTCTATGTGATCGAAAACCGACATACTTTCCCTATTAATAATGTGATGGATTTTGCCCAAGTGTAGCCCAACAACCAGAGGACACGCCTTGCTAAGTTGATGACCGGCCCTCGTAAAGTGAAATACACAAAGTATGAATACTATTTTTCTAGGATATCTATCCTAGAATTTATTTTTCTATATAATAAACATCATAAAAACGACGGAAGCTGCGTTCAATGAAATTAGATAAATTCGATCGTGAGATTTTACGAGTACTTCAACAAGATGCCACTGTCTCTATGGCTGAGTTGAGTCAAAAGGTTGGGCTTTCCCATACCCCATGTTGGCGACGGGTAAAACGAATGGAAGCCGACGGTATTATCATCGGCAAAGTCACCCTATTAAACAGTAAAAAATTGAACCTTGGGGTGTCTGTTTTTATTTATGTCACACTTAAAAATCATGATGGCGACTCCCTTACCGATTTTGAAAATGCAGTACAAAGTATTGATGAAATTGTTGAGTGCCACACCACCAGCGGTGAGAAAGACTATTTGCTTAAAGTGATTGTGGAAAGTATTGAAGAATATGAATTTTTACTGAAAACGAAGCTTACTCACCTTCCTTTGGTTGATCATGTCAGCTCTACCTTCGCATTAAAACAAGTGAAGAACACCACTGAGCTACCCATCAAACGACAGTAGGTTTCATTGAAACCTACGCCCTGCTGCTTATCGACTGCCCTACTTTCTCACTTTATTAAAGCACGCTGTCAACTTGGTTCTCAGGCAGGGCTTTTTCAAAAGCAGGTAATGCATTGCAATTGTCTGTTATTTTTTGAATAAGCGGATATCGTGTCATATCCACATTAAAGCGATGCGCGTTATAAACCTGCGGTACCAAACACAAGTCAGCCATGGTCACATCAAAGTCAAAGCAATACTTACCCGCTTGGGTTTGTAGCCGCTTTTCAATGGCATCGAAACTCAGCGTTATCCAATGCGCCGCCCATTTGTTTACACTTTCTTGTTCGGCACTATATTCATTCTTAAGCTGATTGAGTACACGCAGGTTACTTAAAGGTTGAGTGTCACATGCAATATCCTGAGCCAGCGCCCTTACCCTTGCTCGTTCTGTCTTATGTGATGGTATTAATTGATACGGCGAGGGAAAGCGTTCATCTAAGTATTCGATAATGGCTAAAGATTGATTAAGAATGATATCTTCGTCATCGTCAACCAAAGTAGGCACTAGCTGAGCGGGGTTTAGCTGTTTATAGGGCGCGCTGTGCTGCTGACCACCTTCATTGACTAAGTGCACAGGCACGTAGTGGTACTCTACACCTTTTAAATTAAGTGCAATTCTTACTCTGTAAGACGCCGTTGAGCGCCAGTAACCGTATAAAGTTAAACTCATAAATACCCGCCGCCTTACGTGTGTGTTGTATTACTCATTATAATCATAGCGTAATTTCCAAGGAGGAGAGTACATGCTACCACTCCTTAATTTCGCTCTTTTAGATTTAGCTTAAAGGCTTAACCTGTTGCTCGATAGCACCGAAAATGCTTTGTCCTTTACTATCGAACATTTCTATCCTAATTCGATCGCCAAATTGCATAAAGGGAGTAGCTGGCTTTCCGTCCCTGATGGTTTCAATCATGCGCACTTCAGCAATACACGAGTAGCCAAGGCCACCTTCAGCAATGGCTGAGCCGTGATCAGTACCTTGTTTGTTCGATACGGTACCGGAACCAATAATGGTGCCAGCGCCTAAATTTCGACTCTTAGCTGCATGTGACACCAGCTTAGCGAAGCTAAATGTCATGTCTTCACCTGCTTGTGGTTTACCGAACAACTCACCGTTGTAGGTAGAACGAAGCGGTAAATGCACTTTTTCTTGTTCCCACGCATCCCCGAGCTCATCGGGTGTTACTGCCACGGGTGAAAAGCTAGAGGCAGGCTTTGACTGGAAGAACCCAAATCCTTTCGCCAACTCACCTGGAATTAATCCCCTTAGCGATACATCATTCACAAGCATTACCAATCTAATTCGCTCTGCCGCTTGCGCATCTGTGCAAGCCATTGGAACATCGTCGGTGACAACGGCGACCTCACCTTCAAAATCAATGCCCCATTCATCGCTGGGCAGAATAATGTCGTCACAAGGACCGATAAAGTCGTCAGATCCCCCTTGGTACATGAGTGGGTCGCTCCAAAAGCTTTCAGGAATTTCTGCGCCTCGCGCTTTTCTTACTAGCTCTACATGGTTCACATAAGCACTCCCATCAGCCCACTGATAAGCGCGCGGTAAAGGAGACTCACAGCGGGTAGCATCAAATTCGATACTTTCTATTACCCCATTGTTAAGCTGTTCGTAGCGCATCTGTAACTGCGGAGCAGTGACCTGCCAACTGTCGAGTGCTTGTTGCATTGTGTGAGCGATATCTTCTACTGAACAAGTACGCGTTAAATCTTTAGATACCAACATTAAACAGCCGTCTCGGCTATCATTCTTATATGTGGCTAGTTTCATAAATTAAATCCCTACTGTGATCAGCACTTTTGCGTATGTAACATTTATTATTCTTTATGCATCACCCGTAACAAGATGAAAAGTCATGAGCGCGTGACAAAAATTTTAACTGTAAGCTTGGTTGTACAAAAAAAGGCGGCACTTCCCTCTGAAGTACCGCCCTTATTAGCTAAGCAAGGCAACGTAAATTTAACGAAACAGTGAAACCTACATTTTTATTGATGCTTTATTAATACCGTACTCACGTAATTTATTCGCAATCGCGGTATGACTTAACCCCAACTTCCTCGCCAATTGACGCGTACTCGGATAGAAAGGATAAAGCCGTTTTAGTAAGTCTTTTTCAAATTTTTTCACTTCATCGTCTAATGTGCCTTCAAAGTTTTCATCGATAAAGGTCACACTAGGGGCACAACTAGGAAGCTGAATATCTTCTTTGGTTATTTCCTTGCCATCTAGCAATGACAACGCTCTGAACAGTGCATTTTGAAGCTGACGGACATTGCCCGGCCAAGGATATTGTTGCAAGAAATCAACGCAGGACTTACTCAATTTAGCCGGCCTACGACCCAGCTTTGTACTGTGCTGGGCAATAAATGATTCGGCTAGTGGAACAATATCGTGTCGGCGTTCTTTTAACGATGGCATCACTAAGCTCAATACATTTAAGCGATAATACAATTCTTTGCGAAAACGCCCTTCTTCTACCAATTGACCTAGGTCGCGGCAGGTAGTGCAAATAAAACGAACATCTACAGTAACAGGTTCCGCATCGCCTACTCGTCTAAATTCACCGTCTTCTAACACCCGTAGTAGTTTGGCTTGTAGCTGAGAACTCATGTCAGCAATTTCATCAAGCAGCAGTGTGCCGCCTCTTGCTTGCTCTAGCAGACCTTCTTTAGCATTAGGTTGATTAAAAGCACCTTGCGCATAACCAAATAATTCAGTTTCCGCCACGCTATCAGGTAGCGATGCACAATTTAGCGCTAAAAACGCGCCCTCACTGCGTCGACTGGATTGATGACAAGCGCGGGCAATCATTTCTTTACCCGTGCCTGTTTCACCGAAAATAAGAACCGGTGCATCAAGATCAGCAATACGTTTTGCTTCACTCACCACACGTTTCATCGCCTGAGATTCCACGACGAATCTATCAAAACTGTCAGTCGGCGATTGATGGAATACACTAAACTGTTGGCCTAACCGCATTTCTGATTTCAGAATAACCACCGCACCGGCCATAATAATGTTGTTATCACCGTCAGGCACGGTAATAGGCAACATATCAGCCACATAGTCTTGTTGGATAAACTTTACCTTGGAGGACTGAGCGCGAGGCAACTTTCCATCCATCCAACGGGTGAAGTTAAAGCCCTTCACTACTTCGCCTATTTCAATGCCTTCAACATCGTGGACGCTCTGCTCTAACCCAGAGGTTACTGCTTCATTGCACAGTAAGATATGCCCTCTCGCATCAATAGAAAACACCGGATCAGGAAGCGTGCGCAATATGGCAGAAAGCTGAGTTTTTTCTCTTTCACTTGGCATAAAATGCGTCGTTTTAACGTCAGAAATACCATCGATGCGACGAATTTTGGGCATTAGATGCTGGAAGTCTGCAAATTCAATATTGGGAAAATTAAGAAAAATTTTACCTGTTTCATCAATCTCAATACCTCTTAGATCGATTTCGTGGGTAACGAGGATATCCAACACATCTTGAGTAATACCCAGTCTGTCCTGACAACTGATTTCTAATCGCATGGGTGTGACTTCACATCTCTTGTAAACTTATATGTACACAATATCACACTTTTACAAAAAGATAACAAGTTAATTATGCCAGATTGTCTCCTTGGAAGGCTGGGTTACTAAGCGATTCGGCGAAGTGGAAGGTGTGAAAACGTTTCCCCCCACACCGCGGCGTAACAAAATGTTAACTTATGCCTGCTTTTTAGCGTCAAATAAGGCGGGATATAGCCCAAGCCCCTTCGCTTTATTCACTAGGCTCATGATGTCCATATTGGCCAATTCAAACAGATAATCAAAGTCAGGAAGTACGTAATACAAGGGCTGCATGATATCAATTCTATAGGGTGTACGAAGGGCATCGGTGGCGGTAAGCGGCTTTCTAATAGCGTCGCTGCTATCCAGCGCATATAGCGTTTCACCTGGTGAAGACAGAATACCTCCACCATAAATCTCCAGTTTTTCTGGATTAGCTTTACTTCGAACTAACCCAAACTCAACCGTGAACCAATAAAGTCGTGCTAGATAGATTCGGTCCTCTTTGCTAGCCGCTAAGCCGAGCTTCCCATAGGTATGGGTGAAGTGCGCGAAAGCTGGATTCGTTAGCAAAGGACAATGACCGAAAACCTCATGAAAAATATCGGGCTCTTGTAGGTAATCAAATTCGTCTTTCGAGCGAATGAAGGTTGCAACAGGAAACTGTTTGTTGGCTAATAATCTAAAAAATTCGCCAAAATTGATGAGCGCAGGAACCTCGGCAGTTTTCCAGCCAGTTTTTGCCAATAATACTTTATCGATATCCGGTAGCTGAGGAATGCGATCATCAGGCAGTGCCAGTAACGACAACCCCTCCATATACTGTTCGCAGGCACGGGTTTTCAACAACGGAATTTGCCTTGCGTACAACTCTGCCCAGATTTGATTTTCTTCTTCTGACCAGTTTATAACGCCTTTATTGTCTGAGGATTTTGATTGATAAACACTAGATTTTGCCATAACTACTTTCGACATATTCAATAAATGACTTCTGCCAATCAGTCTAATGAAATGCGCGCTTACGGGAAGTGTTCACCCATTCTTGCCGTGCCGCCAAGCCGTAACAACTTATTTACAAAAAAACCTAACATAATGCTTTACATACAAAAAACCGCTCTTAAAGAGGAGCGGTTTTGCATTTATCGGGGAGTCGCTAGCGAATGTGATTCAATGATACTTGACTACAATCTACTGATTTCTCGGTTAAGTTCAAATTCCCTTGAGGTCACATACGTTTCCATCTTGCGTAATCGTACTTCCGATTTCTGAAAACGATTACGAATATCGTGAAATGCCTGTTTAGGTGGCTCACCAGACTGCCAAACTTTTGTTTTCACTTCGACCTTATGACGACTATTACTTGATGTGGCCGTTGTATTTTTCCAACCCTTGCCGCGGCTTTGCTGAACAGTGGTTTGCTCCTCTGAAGCATCACCTAAAGGCTTCTTATCTAAGATGAACCAGCCCGCTATATACGCAACAAACATGAATGGACCTGCTAATAAGAAAAAGCCTGTCACCGCTAGAATTCGCACCAACCATGTCTCTAAACCAAAGTAGTGCGCTATTCCTGAACATACACCCGCTATTCTTGCGTTGTCTGTATCGCGGTATAGCTGTTTACCGTTTCTCATGCGCGATTCCTCCATTCTGGGGCTTCACTGTCTAAGATAGCCTCCAGAGTTTGAATTCTATCGCTCATTTTTTCAGCTTGTTCAGCAAGTGATTGTAATGAAGCTTGCTCTTCAACACTCAACCCTTGATTGACTTGTTTTTTGCTGCGGTAATGCAGAATTAACCAAATCGGTGCCACAAAAATCATAAAAATGACCAAGGGCATTACCAACATTGCAATGATACCTTCATCCATTGTAAATACCTCCAAAAAACCCCGATTAGCCTGCTCAGTGCCCTAGCACCAAATACCTGATGCATTGTGCAAAACGCATAGCGTAATGCACTTAGTACCTAAGCAGGCTACCTGTAATTATTATTCTGATGTTGAAGATGAGCTTGTGTCACCTTTCACTCTTGCTTTAAGCGCAGCTAGTTCTTCGTCTATCTTATCGCCTGTCTCTAATTCTGCAAATTCATCATTTAAGGTTTTCTTACCTAGGTCGTAAGCATCTACCTGCGACTCTAAATCGTCAATCTTACGCTCGTATTGTTCGAAGCGCCCCATAGCTGAATCTACTTTTGTGCTATCTAGCGTGCGTTTCACTTCTAAGCGTGAACTCGCCGTTTTCTGACGCATGATAATCGCTTTTTGACGACTCTTCGCATCAGCTAGCTTGTCTTGAAGCTGACCAATCTCATCTTGAAGCTTGCTAATTTGCTGTTCAACAACCGTTAGCTCGTTAGTTAGCGTTTCAGCAGCTTCTGCTGATTTCTTTCTTTCTTGCAGTGCTGCGCGGGCTAAATCATCACGGTCTTTGCTTAACGCAAGTTCCGCTTTCATTTGCCAATCGTTAGCGTCTGCTTCGTATTTATTAATTTGGCTTACAATTTCCTTTTTGTTCGCCAACGTTTTAGCCGATGCTGAGCGCACCTCTACCAATGTGTCTTCCATTTCCTGAATAATCAACCGGACCATTTTCTCCGGATCTTCCGCTTTATCTAAAAGCGCATTAATATTCGAATTCACAATGTCAGTGAAACGCGAGAAGATACCCATAATAATTACCTCATAGTCGAAAACTGGTTGTACCAAGATAAACGTGTAATAAGACTATTCAATATGCTTGCCAGTTTTTTGAATTACCCTAACTTGATAATTTTAAAAGATATTCGTTTGGTTTAAATAATGCTCGAACAACAAGTTTTTTTACTCTACACTATTAATTGGTCGAAATGACTAATATTTGAGGGATTTAATGAGTAGGTATCGTCAGCAGGATAATTTGCTAGGTCAAGCGAATAGTTTTTTAGAAGTGCTAGAGCAAATTTCACAAATAGCACCACTGGATAAACCCGTATTGGTGATAGGTGAGCGCGGAACCGGTAAAGAGCTTATAGCAGCACGTTTACACTTTCTGTCTAAGCGCTGGGATCAAAATTACGTCAAGCTTAATTGCGCCGCACTTAACGAAAGCTTATTAGAAAGTGAGTTGTTCGGCTATGAAGCTGGTGCATTTACTGGCGCAGCAAAGCGCCGTGAAGGTCGTTTCGAAATTGCCCACAATGGCACACTGTTTCTTGACGAGCTGGCGAACACCTCTGGTTTAATTCAAGAAAAATTATTGCGAGTAGTGGAATACGGCGAATTTGAACGTGTGGGCGGCAATAAAACCGTTAAAACCGATGTCCGCTTGGTTGCTGCTACAAATGAAGATTTACCCGCCCTGGCTGACGCTGGTGAGTTCCGTGCTGACTTACTCGACAGGCTCGCCTTCGATGTTATTACTATCCCTCCTTTAAGAGAGCGACGTGAAGATATCATGATGCTTGCTGAGAACTTTGCCATAAGCATGGCAAGAGAAATGGAAATGGAGCTTTTTAGCGGCTTTACTGAAAAAGCAAAACGCACCTTGCTTGATTACGAATGGCCCGGGAATATTCGAGAACTTAAAAACGTGGTTGAACGTGCGGTGTACAGAACGAACAACCCACATTTGCCCGTACACGATATTGTTCTCGACCCTTTTGAATCTTTATTTAGGCCAACCTCTCGCATTAAAACCAATGATAGAACCTCGGCTACATCTGAAGCAGAACCAACAGTGCCTGCCAGCATAGAGAACATAGCCTCCAATAATGAGCCTGCGGCAACTTCATCGCCTGCTGTATTACCGTCGTTACAACCCGATACGGTAGAATACCCTATCGATTTAAAAGACCGCTCTCAGCAATACGAAATTGATATGATTAAACAAGCATTATCAGACAGCCAATTCAATCAGAAAAAGACTGCCGAGAAGCTTAGTCTCACTTATCATCAACTTCGAGGTTATCTAAAAAAATACAACCTGTTAGACTCTTCACCTGAATCGATGGAGTGCTAACTGAATGCCTGTAAAACCGCTTTTTTACGCTGCCTTTACTGTTGTTATGGTAATGCTGGTAGCGGCCTGTTCAAAACAAGATGAACATGCATTTTATAATAGCGGTTTAGTCTATTGCTCTGAAAGCAATCCAGTGACGTTTAATCCTCAGTTAGATACGTCTAGCACCACAACCGATGCGTCATCGCATCAGTTGTATGACAGGTTACTCGATTTCAACCCTGATTCTGGCCGTATCATACCGAGTATTGCGAGTAGCTGGTTGGTCTCTGATGACGGCTTAACGTATACTTTTCAACTCAGAAAAGACGTAGAGTTTCATACTACTAGCTATTTCACGCCGAGCAGAAACTTTAATGCCGACGATGTCATTTTTAGTATTGATAGGTGGCGACTTACTTCACACCCTTACCATTACGTATCTGGCGGCCGTTACCCGTACTTTGAAAGTTTGGGGCTTGCACAGAATATCGCCTCTGTTGAACGGGTAAACGGGTACAGGGTAGAAATAAATCTAAAGCGCAGAGACAGCTCTTTTTTAGCGAATTTGGCTACGGACTTTTCGGTGATGTTGTCACAAGAGTACGGTGAGGCATTGTTACAACAAGGTCTGCCTAATCGTATCGATCAATACCCTATTGGTACAGGTCCATTCAAATTCGAAAACTACCGAAAAGATCACTACATTCGCTACCAACGTCACCAAACGTATTGGGGTGAGCAAGATAATGCGGAACGTTTAATTTATGATATCACCCCGAAGAGCTCGTTGCGTTTGGCTAAGTTAATGACCGGTGAATGTGACGCGACGGCTTTTCCAGCACAAACTGAATTAGAGGTTATCCGCTCTCGCGACGATTTACTATTGGCTGAAAAGCCCGGTTTGAACGTGGGATTTTGGGCATTTAATACCCAGCGCCCACCTTTCGACAACCCTGATGTTAGGCGCGCGTTGGCCGCGGCTATCGATAAAAACACGCTGTTAGAAGCGGTTTATTTCGACAGTGCTACCCGTGCTAAAACGTTGCTACCCGCCGCCAGCTGGGCCTTTCAAAACGATGCGGATGATACGGCTTACAACCCTGTACTAGCGAGAAAGCTGCTTGAAAATGCAGGCGTGGAACCTGGGTTTACCATGACCATATGGGCCATGCCTATTGAGCGTGCTTATAACCCTAATGCAGCGAAAATGGCAGAGCTTATCCAAAGGTATCTTCGAGATGTGGGCGTTATCGCCACTATTGTTAGTTACGACTGGGCGACATTTAGACGCCACTTGCAAGAAGGGCTACATGACTCGGTATTAATAGGCTGGTCGGCCGATAATGGCGATCCTGATAATTTTTACCGACCATTACTTAGCTGTGGCGCCATACCCTCTGGAACTAACCGCGCCATGTGGTGTGATAACGATTATGATGAACTTTTAGATAAAGCGTTGCAGACAGAAGACCTTGAAGCGCGGCGTTTAATCTATCAACAAGTGAATAGACTGCTTTACGAGCGATTGCCATTAGTGCCTATTGCCCACGCATATCGTTATCAAGCCTATAGAAATGAACTTGAAGGCATGACCATAAACCCGTTTGGCGGTGTTAGATTTGGCGGAGTAGGTAAATCACTGTGATTCAAATATTATCGCGATACGGTGTATTGTTTATCTTAACCCTTTTGGTGTTAACCGCCATGTCATTCTCGCTGGTGTATCTATTCCCCGGTGATGTACTAGAAAACCTTACCGGAATTGTGCCGCAGAACGAGATACAACGTGAGGCGCTTATGCGCCAATTTCGACTAGACCAACCCTACATAGTACAGTTTTTTTACTATTTATCGTCGTTGTTACAAGGCGATTGGGGTTACAGCCTAGCATCAGGATTGCCCCTTAGAGAAGAAATTGGTATCGCCATGCCCGCTACTATCGAGCTCAGCGCCTATGCAATGTTGATGGCACTTTTCGTTGGCATCCCCTTGGGATATTACGCAGGGCTTAAAAGTTACTCTACCACCGACCACACTATCAATGCACTGAGCATTACAACGTATTCTTTCCCTGTATTTTGGCTGGCACTCATTCTAATCCTATTTTTTAGTTTACATCTTGATATTGCCCCTTTGTCGGGTCGAATTAGTTTATTGTTCGATATTAAACCTGTAACTGGCTTTGTGCTTATAGATATTATGCTAGCAGAGGGTATCGATCATGGGCTTGCCTACCGGGATGCTATTTCTCACCTTGCGTTACCTACAGTGGCAATAGGCGCAATAACAACCGCTTCAATGGTGCGTATTACCCGTCGTTCGGTCATTGATGTTATTCACCGCCCGTATATTGTAGCCGCTCGTTCTAGAGGTGTGTCTGAATGGCAGATTTTCTTTAGGCATGTATTACGCAATGCGTTACTGCCTATATTGCCCTTGATGGCAATTCAAATTACCACACTCATCACCAATGCCATGATAGTAGAAACTTTATTTTCATGGCCAGGTATTGGTAGCTGGTTAATTCAAGCAATTTATCAACGAGACTTCCCTGCGCTTCGTGTAGGAATGTTGGCTGTATCAACCCTCGTTATTACGTTAACAATTATGGTCGACTTGTTTAACCGCATTATCGATCCTAGCCGAGAAAAGTACGAACGTGCCACAGTTTAGTTTATACGAAGAGGAGTTTCATCCATCTCCCTGGCAGCGCACTTGGGCAGCTTTCCGTAGCAGCCACATTGCGATTGTTGGTCTTATTTTGCTTGGTTTCTTTGTGATTTTTTCGTTGTTCGCACCTGTGGTTTCACCCTATAACCCGGCGGAACAGAATATAGATGCGTTACTTATTGCCCCAAGTTGGGAAAGCAGTGGGTCAATAACCCATTTGTTCGGCACCGATCCCCTTGGCCGCGATGTTTTCTCTCGTATTATTTATGGCTGCCGCACTACATTAGGGTCGGGGTTTCTTATGGTAGTGCTTGCCATGCTTATTGGCGTGAGTATTGGAACATTTGCAGGTATGTTACGGGGAGTGCGTTCAAGTATTGTGAACCACTTGCTAGATGCCTTAATGGCCATTCCAACTTTGCTAATTGCTATTATTATCGTGGCAATTCTTGGCACAGGGTTAGTCAATAGCATGTGGGCTATTACCCTTGCGCTCATTCCACAATTTGTTCATCGTACGCGCACATTTGTGCGCGCTGAAATGAAGAAAGAATACATTATGGCCTCGAAATTAGATGGGGCGAATAAATGGCAATTGTTTGTGCATTCTATTCTTCCTAACATGACAGAAATGCTTGTGGTGCAAGGCACTGTGGCACTATCGATTGCGGTTATCGATGTATCTGCACTCGGCTTTTTAAATTTGGGAGCACAATCACCTTTGGCCGAGCTTGGCGCTATTTTGGGTGATGGACTTGATGTGGCCTACTTAGCGCCTTGGAATGTAGCATTGCCTGGGATTGCGATTTTCTTATTGGTGTTATCGATAAATATTGTGGGGGACGGACTACGTTCTGCACTCAGAAAAAGAGTGAGCCACTAATATGCCCATGCTAGATATTAAAAATTTAACCTTAGAAATGGTGGATGGTGACACCACCATTAAGGCTCTCGACAAGGTAAATTTAACCGTTAATACTGGTGAAATTAGAGCTCTGGTGGGTGAGTCTGGCTCGGGGAAAAGCTTAATAGTGTCTGCCATTTGTGGTGCCCTGCCCTCGCAGTGGAGAATGACCGCAGATCGCATGAGCTGGAACGGTGAAAACCTATTAAGTATGTCTAAATATCAGCGCAGAGAAGTGATGCGCCGAGATATTGCTGTTGTATTTCAAAATCCTCAAACTAGTTTAGACCCCTCTGCCACTTTAGGTGAACAGCTTGAAGAAAGTATTCCCGATGAATTTGTGGAAGGCTACTGGTTTTGGCAACGTGTGCAACATAGAAAACGCATAGCCATAAGCACAGTACACAAGGTGGGCATAAAGCAGCACAAGCATTATTTAAATGCCTATCCACACCAAATTCCCAGTGATATTGGGCAAAAATTTATGATCGCCATGGCCTTGGTATCTCAGCCGAAACTGTTAATTGCTGATGATCCCACCCGTGGGATGGAGCCAACCACTAAAACGCAAATTCTTAAGTTATTTACTCGTTTAAACCAAACCCGTTCATTAAGTATTTTGTTTGTGAGTCATGATTTGCTGGCTATTGCCAGTATGTCACATTCGATGACGGTGCTTTACGCTGGGCAAACGGTAGAGTCGGGTAAAATGAAGCATATAAAGAAACGCCCGCTTCACCCTTACACCAAGGCGTTGTTAGACAGTGCGCCGAGCTTCAGGAAAGATTTACCCCCTAAGTCACAACTTCCTACGCTGGGTGGGTCTATTCCTACATTGCAGCATTTACCTATTGGGTGCCGGTTAGGCCCACGCTGCCCCCGAGCACAGCGTGCTTGTGTTTCTAGACCTGCAGTAAGATATATTCACGACCATACCTATAACTGCCACTTTCCGCTGCATATGGAGAAGTTATGACAGATATTATGCAGGTAGATGGATTAACGTTTAGGCATAACGATAAGAAACGTTGGCTAAAAAAGCCTGAGATATTTGAATTAGGGCCTATCGATCTGACTGTACAGCGTGGCGAAACTATCGCGATTATTGGTGAAAACCGCGCAGGTAAGTCACTGTTAGCCAAATTACTGGTAGGGGCTATCCCTGCTGATGAAGGGGTTATTGAACTTAATAGTCACAAATATTTGGCGAAATACAACCAACACAACAATCAACAAAAACGCACCCACGACATTCGTATGATATTGCAGCACAGTAGTGAGTCGATGAATCCTTCTGTGCCCGTGGGGAAAGTGCTCGACGAACCTCTTCGTTTAAACACAGAGTTAACGGAAGTGGAACGTAAATCCCTTATTGAAGAAATGCTGACAAAAGTGGGCTTGCTACGAGAACATTATTATTTTTATCGTCATATGCTGTCTGACGGCCAACAACAGCGTGTATCCCTCGCGCGCGCCATTATATTAAAGCCGAAAGTCCTTATAGCCGACGAACCGTTTGCGGCCCTAGATCCGTCTATACGCTCGCAAACGGTAAACCTTATTTTGAAGCTACAACAAGAAATGGGGTTGGCATTTATTTTTATTAGCCATAATTTGGGAATAGTTCGACATATCGCCGATCGGGTCATTGTGATGGAAAATGGCAATATTGTAGAAGAAGGGAAAACAGAAACGATTTTTCGTTGGCCCCAACATGCCATTACTAAAAAACTCATTGTGGCTTATCAGTCGTTAATTACGAACAATACCATTAGTTAGCGTTAGATGAGGTTGCTTTGAAGGTGCTTGAATTATTTCTATAACGCCCCTTACACTGCGCTTTAAATAAAAAATGCGGCCTAGGCCGCATTTTGCTATCCATAAGAGCGAGTTTATTTAACCTCACCCTGTTGCCAATTATAGTAAGAAGGCTTTCCCATTAACCTACTAGCGCCAGCAAGATACCCGCAGCAACAGCTGAACCAAGTACCCCGGCCACATTGGGCCCCATGGCATGCATCAATAAGAAATTATGAGGGTTTGCTTCAAGTCCAACTTTATTCACAACCCTAGCTGCCATCGGTACCGCCGATACGCCAGCGGCACCAATGAGTGGATTAATTTTACCGCCACTCATTCGGCTCATAAGCTTAGCCATTAACACGCCTGTTGCCGTACCAATAGCAAACGCTACAGCACCTAAACCAAGAATACCCAAGGTTTCAACGGTTAAAAATTTCTCTGCAGAAAGCTTTGAACCTACCGCTAACCCTAAGAAGATAGTGACAATATTAATTAGCTCATTTTGCGCTGTTTTGCTTAGCCTATCTACTACACCACACTCTTTCAGTAAATTACCAAAGCAAAACATACCCACTAGAGGCGTTGCTGAAGGCAAAAACAAAATTGTGAGGAACAGTGTAGCCAGTGGGAAGATAATCTTCTCACGTTGCGATACAGGGCGTAATTGCGCCATTTCTATGGTGCGTTCTTCCTTGCTGGTTAAGGCTTTCATAATCGGTGGCTGAATAATAGGTACCAGCGCCATATATGAATAAGCTGCGACCGCAATAGCCCCTAATAAATCGGGCGCTAATCGAGAGGCCAAAAAGATAGCCGTTGGACCATCGGCACCGCCAATGATAGCAATCGCACTGGCATCTTTGAGGGTAAACTCAAAGCCAGGGATCATGTTGAGTGCAATAGCACCGAACAAGGTTGCAAAGATACCAAATTGCGCAGCAGCCCCTAACAGCAACATTCTAGGGTTTGCAATTAACGCACTAAAGTCCGTCATCGCGCCCACGCCCATAAAGATAAGCAGCGGGAAAACCCCAGTATCTATACCGATAGCATAAATGTAATGAAGCAGTCCTCCCGCCTCTGAAAATCCTGCCAATGGGATATTGGTTAACAAGGCACCAAACCCAATAGGGATTAACAACAGCGGTTCAAACTTTTTCACAATAGCTAAGAACAGCAATAGAAAACCTACTGCCATCATTATCAACTGGCCTGACTCAAAATGCGCCAGTGCAGTGCTGTCCCACAGCACCATCAACTTATCCATGAATTACCCCAACGCAATAAGTGGTTGGGCACTGGCTACGGCATCGCCTTCACCTACAAGTACTTCACTAACGGTACCGGAAACCGCAGAGCGAATTTCAGTTTCCATTTTCATGGCTTCCAAAATAATAACCACATCACCTTCGTTCACTACATCGCCAGCTCGCACAAGTATTTTAAACACATTGCCAGCCAACGGCGCGTTAATGCTTTGGGCACTTTCACTACTACCAGCAGATGCCGGCTGAGGTGCAGCTGTAGATGGCTGACTTGGCGTTATGCTAGATAATTCACCCGATGCAGCTACTTCAACATGGTATACCTTACCTTCAACTTTTACATCGTAAGCCGCCGGTGCCCCCGTCGCTGAAGCAGGCGCCGCCGCTGGCGCACTTGTTGCCACATCGGCCTCTGAGCCAGGTGCAGGTTCAAATGCGTCAGGATTGCCACGATTCTCTAAGAACTTCAGCCCTATTTGTGGGAACAAGGCATAGGTAAGCACATCGTCAATCTTAGCATCTGACAGCGTAATGCTTTTCTCAGATGCTAACTTAGTAAGCTCGGTTTCAAGGCTCTCTAGTTCAGGCGCAATATTATCTGCCGGGCGACAGGTAATGGGCTGACCACCATCTAACACACGCTCTTGTAACTCTTTGTTCACTGGCGCAGCCGTAGCGCCATATTCGCCCTTAAGGACACCAGCCGTTTCTTTGGTGATGCTCTTATAACGTTCACCGGTAAGTACGTTCAATACAGACTGCGTACCTACAATTTGCGACGTTGGGGTGACCAACGGAATAAAACCTAAATCTTCGCGTACGCGAGGAATTTCTTTTAGCACTTCTTCAAACTTATCTTCAGCGCCTTGCTCTTTTAATTGGCATTCCATGTTGGTTAACATGCCGCCAGGTACTTGAGCTAGCAAGATACGGGCATCAACCCCTTTCAAGCTACCTTCAAATTTACTGTATTTTTTGCGCACGCCACGGAAGTAGCTGGCGATTTCTTCAAGATCGGGTAATGACATGCCCGTATCTCGTTCTGTACCCTCTACAATAGACACCATAGTTTCAGTCGCGGTATGACCGTAAGTCATACTCATTGAAGAAATGGCCGTGTCGAGCATGTCGATGCCAGCATCAATGGCTTTTTGGTAAGTGGCCGTGCTCAACCCTGTGGTGGCATGGCACTGCATAGCAATAGGCACACTGACGGTTTCTTTCAACCCTGTAATTAAGACTTCACAATCGTAAGGCTTTAACAGCCCCGCCATATCTTTTACGCAAATAGAATGAACACCCATATCTTCAAGTTGCTTAGCCATATCTAGCCAAAGCTGAAGGTTGTGCACTGGGCTCACGGTGTAGGAGATTGTGCCTTGCGCATGAGCACCGCTGTCGACGGTGGCTTTAATCGCAGTTTTCAGATTACGCATGTCGTTCATAGCGTCGAAGATACGAAATACATCAACGCCATTTTCATGTGCTCGCTCGACAAAGCGCGTCACTACATCATCAGCATAATGGCGATAGCCTAATAAGTTTTGACCACGCAACAACATTTGTTGCTTCGTGTTTGGCATTGCCGCTTTAAGCTTGCGAATGCGATCCCAAGGATCTTCCCCTAAATAGCGAATACAGGAATCAAATGTCGCCCCGCCCCAAGATTCAACAGACCAAAAACCTGCTTTATCCAGTTTTTCGGCAATAGGCAGCATATCTTCTATACGCATACGCGTAGCAAGTAGCGATTGATGGGCATCACGCAAGACTAGCTCGGTTAAGGCCAGTGGCTTAGACATGGTAACTCCTGAATGATTTGTTTAATTAATTTTTATTGGCTTGACGATGAGTATGAACAGCAGCGGTAATAGCAGCAACAACCTTACCATCGATACCAGCTTGAACCGCTTTTCTTCGAGGTGCAGCATACTGCGGTGCAGCTTCGCCAGGGAATGCTTCACAAAACTTTGCAATTAGGTGAATTCCGACGATTAGCAATGCTAAGAATGAAAAAACAAATACCATTCCTATAAGCATCAGTGAGCCGGCTTCAAACAGCAAACTGGTAACTGATTCTGTTTCCATGGTGAACTCTTCAAAAATTTCGTTGTGAATAAGTATCATGTGAAGTTGTAAAACACAACCCAAAAGCAAGTGAAATGCATATAAAATCACACTTTATGCTATTAAATACCAATAAACTAACTATTTATGCTAAGCCAATGGATATATTTTCACAAAACATACCTAATGAACTCCTGTGGTTTCCGTGAAATCCATATCAAGTTGTTTAGCGAAATTTTTAGCATGCATGGCAACGAGCTCTAATTGGAAGTCGTTCTCATCTTGAGGAGTATAAGAAGGTACATGAACCGGACGACCTTCTTTATCAATCGCCATGAAGGAGATGAAGCAGCGATTGGCGACTGTCATCTTACTTTCTGTTGCTTCACCAGAACTAACAGAAACATAGATATGCATACTAGAGGTACCTGTGTGCACAATAGAGGCGGTTAACTTTACCAGTTGCCCCACTTTAATTGGTTTAATAAAACGAATACCGTTGGCTGATACAGTAACGCAATATTCCTTCGACCACTGCGCCGCACAGGCATAGGCCGCCTGATCTATCCACTTCATCACCACACCACCATGAACATTACCACCAAAGTTCACGTCGGTAGGTTCCGCTAAAAATTGAAATGTTATTGTTGCAAGTGACATTAGTACTACACCTTCATAGAGAAACTGCTGTTTTCAAATGTTAGTTCATAATTCGAACAGGAGTTAGTGCAAGGCAGCGATAGGAGACTAAAGTGTATAGTTAGGTTGAAGCGAATTGTGCAGATTTGTAAAAGAATAGAAAGTTAATCAGCAGAAATAAAAAAACCCACCAGATGGTGGGTTTTCTTATATGGCGCGTGTGGAAGGATTCGAACCTCCGACCGCCTGGTTCGTAGCCAGGTACTCTATCCAGCTGAGCTACACACGCGTAAACTTTTTTACTTTAAGGTGTTATCCTCAAAGGTGACGCATTTAAAAGAAGTGGCGCGTGTGGAAGGATTCGAACCTCCGACCGCCTGGTTCGTAGCCAGGTACTCTATCCAGCTGAGCTACACACGCGCAATAAAACTTTTGTTGACCGTCACACCATCAACGAACAATGGCGGAGAGGGAGGGATTCGAACCCTCGATACCAGTATTAGGTATGGTTCCTTAGCAGGGAACTGGTTTCAGCCACTCACCCACCTCTCCTTAAGTGGTGCCGCATTTTACGGATTCACTGGCCGGAGTCAAACCTTTTTTAGATAAAAATGTTTACTCGCTGTCATTTTGTACGATTCGTACAAAAAACCTGTGTTTTGGTTAGGTTATAATCAAATTCTAGCGGGTTAATTTTAGATTGCACGCACTAATGCGAAATGAACCTTTTTAGTAAATTTCGAAAAAAAACTACTTTTTTTGAAATTAATTTTAAAAAAGGCCCAGAAACAAAAAAGGCCAGCATAAGCTGACCGATTTTTGTGCAGAGATTGATTACTCAGCCGTTCCAGGTTGTCCACCCTTCTCAGCTTGAATTCTCATGTAAATCTCTTCACGGTGCACAGAAACTTCTTTTGGTGCATTCACACCAATTCGGACCTGATTCCCTTTAACACCTAGTACAGTGACAGTTACATCATCACCAACCATAAGTGTTTCACCAACTCGACGAGTCAAAATAAGCATTCGCTTGCTCCTGTTCCTTAATACTGAACATATCCTTAATTACTCCGCCACTCATCGGCACGACCCGACGGTAGCAACAGTGATTCCATGTTTCTGTGTCACTTCAAAAACTCACTGCAAGTTTCAGATTTGATTATAGCTTATCTTCTAACCAAGCGTTAACTGATTCTAACGCAGTGCTTAGATGCTCTGGCTTATCGCCACCCGCTTGAGCCATATCAGGGCGACCTCCCCCTTTTCCGCCAACCTGTGCGGCAATAAAGTTAACCAGCTCGCCTGCTTTCACTTTACCGGTAAGGTTTTTCGTCACCCCAGTGATAAGATTGACCTTATCTTCACTTGCCACACCTAATACTACGATGCCTTCGCCAATTCGGTTTTTAATATCATCCATCATTGAACGCAGTGATTTTGCTTCAACACCTTCCAACTTAGCAATAAGTACTTTTACACCATTTATTTCAATAGCGTTACTAAGCATATCAGCACCTTGCTGACTCGCCAGTTTTTGTGTCGCAGAAGTGAGAGATTTCTCTAATTCTTTAGTATGAGCCTGCACCGCAGCAACACGTTCAACCAGGTTTTGCGTATCGGCTTTTAACAAACCAGACAGCGCTATCAGCGTTGCTTGCTGGTCTTGAACATAGTGTAGCGCTTGCTCACCGGTAATTGCTTCTATACGGCGTACACCTGATGCTATACCCGCTTCGCTGGTGATTTTGAATAAACCAATATCGCCAGTACGGTTAACATGCGTTCCACCACATAGTTCTACAGAGAAAGGCCCCATAGTGACTACACGTACTTTCTCGTCGTACTTTTCACCGAATAATGCCATTGCGCCTGATGCTTTGGCTTCATCTAAATCCATTAGTTGGGTTTTCAACGCATGGTTTGCACGAATTTCTTCGTTAACTCTGCGCTCAACCTGAATAAGCTGAGCGGGTGTTACCGCTTCAAAGTGAGAGAAGTCGAAACGCATACGCTGCGCTTCTACTAATGAACCTTTTTGCGTGACATGGTCACCTAACGTCTCGCGAAGTGCTGCGTGAAGTAAGTGTGTAGCACTGTGATTCTTCTTCACAGCATCACGGTTTGAATTATCAATCGCAGAAGTAACTCGCTCACCTTTTGTAATGGTGCCCTTCACTTTCCCTTTATGCGCAAAAGCATTACCCATTTTTTGGGTATCGGTAACAACAAACTCGCCATTTGCTACCCGAAGCACACCCTTATCACCAGACTGTCCACCACTTTCAGCGTAGAAAGGCGTTTGGTCTAATACTACGACCCCTTCCTGACCGTCTTCTAAACGCTCACAAAACGCATTATCGGCAATAAGCTCTACAATATTTGCTTCGCCTTCAACATCACTGTAACCCGTGAATGATGTCGCATGGTCTACAGTAAGCGTATTGTTATAATCGGCACCAAAGTTACTGGCTTGTTGCGCACGGGCGCGCTGCGCCTGCATTGCACTTTCAAAACCATCCACATCAATTTTTAAATCGTGCTCACGGGCAACATCGTTAGTTAAATCTGTGGGGAAACCGTAAGTATCATAAAGCTTAAACACCACGTCACCTGGAATAGTGTCACCTTCAAGGGTTTCTAGCGTATCGTTTAGCATTGCCATACCACGGGCTAAGGTTTTACTAAACTGCTCTTCCTCTACTCGTAATACTTTTTCAACTACCGGTAATTGGTCTACAAGCTCTGGGTAAGCTTCACCCATTTCTTTGCTTAGTGCCGATGCTAGTTTGTAGAAGAAAATATCGCTGGCACCTAACTGGTAACCATGACGTACTGCACGGCGAATGATGCGGCGAAGCACATAGCCTCGGCCTTCATTAGAAGGCATTACGCCATCACAAATTAGGAAGCTACAAGAACGGATGTGATCAGCGATAACCCGTAAAGATTTATTCTCTAAATCTTCGCTGCCAACAATTGTAGCCGCAGCTTGAATTAGGTTTTGGAATAAGTCGATTTCGTAGTTGCTATGCACGTTTTGCAAAATAGCTGAAATACGCTCAAGCCCCATACCGGTATCGATAGACGGCTTAGGCAATGGTTCCATCGTGCCATCAGCTTGCTTGTTGTATTGCATGAATACCAGGTTCCAGATTTCGATGAAACGATCGCCATCTTCTTCTGGTGTTCCTGGAGGCCCGCCCCAAATATGCGCCCCATGGTCGTAAAATATTTCTGAACACGGACCGCATGGTCCCGTGTCACCCATAGACCAGAAGTTATCTGATGTACTGATACGGATTATCTTTTCTTTGGGAACACCAATGTGGTTTTCCCAAATATCAAAGGCCTCTTCGTCTTCTGAATAAACGGTAACCAGAAGCTTTTCTTTGGGAAGGCCGATTTCTTTTGTTAAGAAATTCCATGCAAACTCAATGGCTTCTTTTTTGAAATAATCACCAAAACTGAAGTTACCTAGCATTTCAAAGAAAGTATGGTGACGGGCGGTATAACCAACGTTTTCTAAATCATTATGCTTACCACCAGCACGAACACAGCGCTGAGAAGAAACCGCACGGGTATAACTGCGTTTTTCCGCACCTAAAAACGTATCTTTAAACTGGTTCATTCCCGCATTAGTAAAAAGAAGGGTTGGATCATCTGCTGGCACGAGAGACGAGCTAGCCACGGGCTGGTGACCATGACTCTTGAAATAATCTTTAAACTTTTGGCGTAAGTCAGCAGTTGATAATGTCATTGAAAACCTAACTTCCTTAATACATTGAATGAAAATGTGCGGGATTGATGCCACTGGCAGATTAATCGTTCTATCAATTGCCTAGTTTAAGGTGCATTTCATACCCTCGCACGGATGTGCGCAACAATACCATGGTTAGCGCTTTTTTGTTAAGCCCATAGCCTGCTCTAGCAGTATAAATAAGCCCTTTTATACCCGTTATAAAGGGCATAAATGAATTTTATGCGATTTTTATTCACCCTTGACGGCAAATTCGATGTGTTCGCTATAAAAACCTCGATATTGGAGAAACTGCTTTTGCTTCATCAGTAGCTTAAAATCGGTTTCTTTGAAGTGGCCAAATTTTTTATCTTTAACCCATTTTGCTTTTTCAAACCAGTCAGGTTCTATTTCATCAAGGGCGCGTTCAGCGGCAAGTTCATCTACCCCGTATTGCTGCAAATCGAGTTTAATTTTTCTTGGCCCAGAGCCCTTCATATACAGAGCGCGGGCACGACTTTCGGCAAACCGCTCGTCACTTTGAATATCTGCCTCCCTAAAGGCTTCCAGTACAGGCATAAAAGCATCACTTTCGATGCCTTTTTGTGAAAGCTTGCGGCAAACCTCTGAAAAGCTATGCTCTCGTCGTGCAAGCATGCGGGTAATCGCGTCGGTAATGAATTTCCTGTCAAATTCTGACATTTTATTAATCGAAACCTTCTTAAAATACTTTTCAATCTCGTTATATTACTATTAATGGTAATCTTTAGCGTCGTTGAACGAAAGTGAATAAAGTAAACGTAAGCATGGAATATAAGGTAAAAGTTGTCAGTGCGGTGTCGGATGTTCCCCAAGCTACATGGGATGCGCTTGCCGAAGGCGAAGGCCCATTTTTACGTTACGACTTTTTAAATGCGCTAGAACAAAGCGCGTGCTGCGATGAAGCGTCAGGCTGGATACCGCAGCACCTTTTAATTGAGCAAGTGCCTATTAATGACCAAGCCTCGATTAACGAAGAGACACTCTCCGCGTCAGTTGAAAGCACGGTAATAGCCATTATACCCGGCTATTTAAAAACGCACAGTTACGGCGAATATGTATTCGACCATTCATGGGCAAATGCATATCATCAACATAGTATTCCTTATTACCCGAAATGGGTTGCCGCTATTCCTTTCACGCCGGTCTCTGGTTCGCGAATACTAACGCATGAAAAGGCGCCCTTTAGTGACGCGCTTTTAGCCCTTATTTCTCAAACCGTGCAGTCCATGGGCGAAGAAGCCGTCTCTTCCTGTCATTGGCTATTTACTAATAGCCGCACTCAAGCGTTACTCGCCAATCATTCAGGCTTGCTCACCCGCTACGCCGTTCAATTTCAATGGCACAATTATCAATATACCAATTTCGACAGTTTTTTGAATGCGCTAACATCACGCAAGCGCCGAGACATGAAAAAAACACAGCGAAAGCTTGTTGAACAAGGCATTCACTACCGCCATTTAACCGGCAGTGAAATAACCGATGAGGTCCTCGATTTTTTCTTGCAGTGTTATCAAGCAACGTATTTAAAGCGCAGCGGGCATACAGGCTACTTAAACGAGACGTTTTTTCGGCAGTTACGTAACACCATGGCCAAGAATATGCTTATTGTCACTGCATACAAACATGACTCTCCTATAGCCAGCGCTTTGTTCTTTTTTGATGATACTGGCTTATATGGCAGGTATTGGGGCGCGTTAGAGGAAGTCAGCGGCTTACATTTTGCGTGCTGTTATTTTGAAGGTATTGCTTTTGCCATTGAAAAAAAACTTCCACTTTTTAACCCCGGCACTCAAGGCGAGCATAAAATCCTTCGCGGGTTTGAACCTATCTACTGCCAATCGCAACATGAACTATTTTCGGCCCCCTTTCATGATGCTGTAGCATCATTTTTACAACAAGAATCAGAACATATTGTGGCTTATTTCAATCAGGCCCAAGATGTTTTACCTTTTAATAACGATATAACACCTACCCTTAAAACGACAAACACCCCTAATCCTTTATTAGCGGTGAATAATCATAATGAGAAAACGATATGAAACAAAAACTACTCGCGCTAGCCATAGCAGCATCGCTGGGTTTAGCAGGCTGTGGTCAGCCAGAACAAAATAAACAACAAGCAGCTGACAAGATGGCGATGGAAGAAGAAATGGGTCAGGCTGAACTCGGTTCATTTGGCGTAGATTTATCTGCCCGAAACGAAGCGGTTAAACCTGGCGATGATTTCTTCATGTACGCTGGCGGTACCTGGTACGACAATTACGAGCTTCCTGCAGATAAAACCCGATTTGGTGCTTTTACTGCCCTGGCCGAGCGCAGTGAAGAGCAGGTTAAAAATATTATTGACGGGTTAATGGAAAAAGAAAACTTGAACGCTGATGAGCAGCTTGTTCATGATTTCTTCGTCGCCTATATGGATGTAGAAACCCTTAATGAAAAAGGCCTTACACCTATTTCTGATGTGTTGTCCTCTATTGATGCTATTGCTTCAACTAAAGATTTGACCGAAGTATTTGGTAAAAGCTGGCTCACCGGTGCTAGCTCTCCTATTGATACTGGCATGTGGTACAACCGTTTAGATCCTAATGAGTACCAGCTTAGCGTTGGTGTTGGTGGCCTTAGCTTACCCGATCGCGATTACTACATTAGCGATCACGAAAGGTTCGTAAAAATTCGTGAAGCTTACCTTGCGCACATTGAACAGATGTTAAACTTTGCAGGCGTTGAAAATACCGCAGAGGAAGCAGCCACTATTCTTCAACTTGAAACCGAAATAGCAAACATCCAGTGGCCGCGTGAAAAACGCCGCGACCGCGACCTTACATTGAATCAAATTGAACGCAGTAAACTTACCGATGCTTATCCTCAATTTGATTGGGACACTTTTCTAGCACAAACCGGCTTTCAAGCCCCTGAACTTAATATCACCCAACCTGAGCCTATCAAAGATGTCATTGATATTATCAATGAGACCAGCCTTGATGACTGGAAGGCTTACCTGACTTACCACACCATTAAAAACAACGCAGGCTTACTATCGGAAGATATTTATTTAGCCAACTTTGATTTCTATGGCACTACGTTAAGTGGTCAGCAAGAGCCTCGCCCTCGCTGGAAACGAGCTGTCAGCCAAATGGCTGGTACTGAATCTTTAGGGTTTGCCATTGGTAAGATATACGTTACTGAGTATTTCCCTGAAAGTTCGAAAGCACAAATGGCAGAGCTGGTTGAAAATTTACGCACTGCACTAAATGAGCGTATCGATAACCTTGATTGGATGGGTGAAGATACCAAGGTTAACGCGAAAGAAAAGCTTATGGCGTTTCGCCCTAAAATTGGCTACCCCGACAAATGGCAATCTTTCGACGGCCTAACCATTAACAGCGATGACTTGGTAGGAAACGTGCGCAACCTTAGAGAATTTTTCAAAGCTGAAGGCATTGCGAAAGAGCTAGAAAAAACCGACCGTGAGCGTTGGGGCATGACCCCGCAACGGGTTAACGCGTATTACAATAGTTCGTTTAACGAAATTGTTTTCCCTGCCGCTATTCTTCAGCCGCCGTTTTTCGATCCTAACGCTGATGCCGCAGTGAACTATGGCGCAATTGGTGCGGTTATTGGCCATGAAATGGGCCATGGTTTTGACGATCAGGGCTCTAAGTCTGATGCTAATGGTATTCAGCGTAACTGGTGGACTGACGAAGACCGCGCGGCATTTGAGAAAAAAGCCGACATGTTAGCCGAGCAATACAACCAATATGAGCCGATTGAAGGTAACTTCGTTAATGGCCGTAATAGCTTAGGAGAAAATATTGGTGATGTAGGTGGTTTATCGATGGCTTATCATGCTTACAAACTAAGCTTAAATGGTGAGGAAGCGCCGGTTATTGATGGCCTAACTGGCGATCAGCGTTTCTTCCTTGCATGGGCACAAGTGTGGCGTGAAAAGCGTACCGAGGAAAGCATGTTAAACCAGCTACGTGGTGGAACGCATGCTCCGGGTCGTTACCGTGCACAAGCCCCACGCAACCACGACGCCTGGTATGAAGCTTTTAACGTGCAACCTGGCGATGACTTGTATCTTCCGCCAGAAGAGCGTGTTCGTATTTGGTAACGTAAATTGATACCCATGCGGACGTTTGGTCCGTGTGGGCTTCGTTGATGACAGTAATTTTTAATTGCAGCTTTTATGACTAAAGGCTTTTAACGTCACCTTCGCTTTTAACGTCACCTTCCCGGCGACTTACATACCGATTTTACTGGTAATAAGACACCGGTTTATTGATATTGAGATAGCACCAATCGTACATAACGCTTAACTGCATTGCTTGCCTTAGTCACATTTTCCTTAGTATTTTGCTCTTCACCTTCAAGGGCATTACGTAACCAAAAACCATCAATCATGGCTGCGGTAGACAATGCTGCCTCTTTCGCATGCTCCCTAGGAATAAGCTTTGTAAAACTATAAGTTAGGTTGCTTTCTAATCGTTTGTGGTTAATGCGCTGAAGTCTATGTAAGCCCTCATTATGTAACGACAAAGCCCAAAAGTTTAGCCATGTATTCGTTGCCGATGACTCTTGCTGCTCAACCGAAAAGTTGCTTTCTATAATGGTGTCAATACGCTCTAAATGACTACTAAAACTCCCTTGGAGTTTAAGCTTTTCAAGCAGGTATCGCATAGCGGCTTCAATTAACCCCTGCTTACCACCGAAGTAATGGCTAATAATACCGCTTGAAAGACCCGCTTGTTTGCTAATTAAACTAATTGTGGCGCTGTGAAACCCGTACTCAGCTATGACCACCAAGGTGGCATCAATTAGCTGTTTCTTTCGAATGGGCTCCATTCCTACTTTAGGCATGTAACTACTCCATACCGTATGAACCGCTGTAACGCACTCGAAATGTGCGTTACAGCAGCTCGTCTTACAGTGACTTAAAACGTTAAACGCGCATTAATGGCAACCGCGCGTGGCGCACCTATCCAAAATGCATTAGGGGCAATGGTAGACGCATAATCTTCATCTAGCACGTTGTTTACGGTTAAGCGAACTTCAAGTTCTTCCATTCCTTGACCTATATTGCTAATGTAACCACCAAGATAAAGGTCGCTAACTAAATAGTCATCTACTTCAGCCGTATTGTAAATATCGATGAAACGAGAGTCGACATACTTTGTCGATATACCTGCGAAATAATTGTTTTTACTCCAGTCTAGGCTAATAACTGCCATGGTATCTGGCGTACCAATAACCGTATTTCCTTTTACGGCTACCAGTGAAGTCTCAGCGTTAGTAGTATCGGCAATAGCGGCTTGTGCGCTAGCCAGTGAGTCATACTGCGTACCCGTGCCACCAATGGTTTCAATGTATTCCGACTCGCTTAATGTTAGTGACGTAAATACAGTAAGGTTATCGGTAATCGCAAAGTCTGCAGACATTTCAAAACCGCTAGACTCAATACCACCCACATTTCTATATCCACCTGCCGCGGCTTCTAAGAAGTCGATGCCGCTAGCAGTTTCATTGCTGGTGAATTGAATGCGGTTATTAAACTCAATGGTGTAATAAGTAATATTAGCATTGAATTTAGCACTTGAATAACGAAGACCCACATCAATGTTCTCTGCGGTTTCTGGTTCAATGAAGCGTAAATCCGTGTCGTCGCGTTCAAGTTGTGCATCTTTAATTGAAGCGAAGTTTTCACCGTAACCAGCGAAGAGTTCCAAGCCATCTACTGCGATAGGCGCAACAAAACCGGCAGAAAATAGCGTGTCAGAATCAGAATTAACATCTAGGTTGTTAGCGCTGTCGAAATTATCGTTTTTAGCAATATCAACGTTGAAACGCTTAGCGCCTAGACGTACTTTCGCTACCCCGAAATCAATTTCGTCTTCTACATAATACATTAGAGTATCAACTGGGAAGCTGCGGTCATACTGTACCCAGTAAGGCGAGTTATTAAAATCGTAACCAATCACTGAGTCGGTAATTTTATGCCAATCTCGGTATTCATCACGCTCATAATCTTCCCACCATAAACCAAAGCGAAGCGTGTTATCGAATTCACCTAACTTAGCGTACCAGATACCATCTGCATTAAAACCGATACGTTCTTTGTTGTAGTGGGTGTGTCGGTATGAGCCAACGGGAATTGCACCTTGTTCATGACAGCTTGGATCGTACTGTGCGCCCGCGCCACCATAAGGAAAAGTAATTGAGCTTGCGCAGCCAGCAATAGGAGAAAGCTGCATGCCATCGCGGTCGACAAAATAAATATTGCCAAGTGCGCTCCCACCGTAAACCGTATTCCCATTGACCAACTCTGAATGACCTTCAGTGCCGTCATCTTTTACGTCTACAAGGTAAGGCGGTACCCAATCACCACGCCCTTCGTTCTCATGATAATAGGCACTAGTAGAAATATCGACCGCGCCAACAGAGAATTCAGCTTTTAAGTAAGCCAATAGGTTTTCCCGTAGCGTAGACCAGCCTCGACGATAAGATTGATCTTGGTAAGGAATTCCCGTCCACTCGCTGGTAAGCTGATCCCAGTCAGGGTTTTGCGCATATTGTTCCAGGCTATAGATACGCTGGTAGTTATCTTCATGGGTATCGTCATACGAGACGTAACCAGTTAACGCAACGTTTTCCACCATAGAGGTAACTTTCAGCGCTAGATGGTCACGGGTGTTTTCAGCTACCTGATCCATGAAATCACTGCTTTCTTGTGTAGAAAGACTAATCCAGGCATACGTATCTTTTAAGATCTCGCCAGTGTCATAACGCACATAGTATTTTGACGCATCAAATTCACCCGCCGTAACACTCGCAACAAAGCCTTCTTCCTCACTAGGATTGATAGTAGTGAAGTTTAGGGTGCCACCCAGCGCTTCGTGAGAGCGAGAAGCAATATCGGACGTACCTTGCGATACTTCGATGGTTTGTAAGTTTTCGGTATCGATATAGCGGTTTGCTTTAGCGCCACCGCCATAATTTGAATTTCCGTTGGCAATACCATCTACTGTCATGCCAATTTGTTGTTCGTTTAGGTTAACTTGAAAGCCACGAATAACAATAGAAGTGGACCAATCATCGGCCCCAAATGTGTCCCCTTCGTTAATTAACACACCCGGTAAGTTATCTACCACAGCAAGCACACTGCTTAAATTAGCTTGTTGTTTTTGCATATCTTCAGAGGCGGCGTTATTAGCGTATGACACGCTTCGGCCAACAACTGTAATTTCTTCTATTTCATTAGATTTATCTTCGGCTATAGCTTCGGCGTGGCTATTCGATGTGCCTGATAAACCGGCCAGCACACTAAGTGCAATAAGATGGTAACGCGTCATGTGTATTGTTCCCTTTTTAATCTACTTGAGTGTTTTTCACCCAAGTAGATTAAAAAGCGGATGTGACAGTTACGTTAAGTTAAATTGAACATTCAATTAATAAAAAGTGACAGGCGATGAAAAAAGTGCAAAAAAAAGGCCCTTCATGAGAAGGACCTTTATTAAATAACTTAATTATCAGTAAGTTAAGATTGTGATATCGCGTTAAAATTAACTTCTTGATTTGGTGGTTGCGTCACTTTTTTTTTCGCATAAAGCAATGCATCGTGCAAATTGTCGTAAATAACGATACCTGGATGATTCACACAGATACTTTCTAACACTTCGTTCACCGCGGTATTAGCACCGCAAATCACTAATTGTCTACCTGCCGCCATGGCATCCACGGTCACTGTCTCTACCGCCATTGCTGCAGACACATCCACAGTAGGCACACGACTGAAATCTAAGATCATCACCTTTGAGCCCGCTTTTACGTTGTCTCGTACATGGTGACCTACATCAGCAGCGGCACCAAAACTCAATGGACCACCGAAGCTGAATATAGAGACCTTGCCCTTAAGCGACTCAAGTAACGCATTCTCTTCTGGATCGTTAAGTGACTCTGGAATTTTGCGAAGCTCTTCAAGTTGCAACTGAGCAATTTGACGTACGTAAGCTAAAGCCGCAAATACCACACCCACACCCACAGCAGTGATAAGGTCGACAAACACAGTTAGTGCAAGTACCAAAATCATCAGACCGAAGTCCCAACGAGGCCCCTTGTGAGCACGTTTCAAGTAGCTCCAATCAATGATGTCTAAACCCACTTTAACCAAAATACCAGCGAGTACAGCATGAGGAATTTGCGCCGCGAGCGGGCTAAGACCCAAGACTATCGCAAGTAATACCAATGCGTGAACCATACCCGAAATACGGTCTTTACCACCGCTACGAATATTCACAACCGTTCGCATGGTTGCACCTGCTCCCGCAATACCACCAATGAAACCCGCTACAGTGTTACCAATACCCTGACCGATTAACTCTCTATTACTATCGTGACGGGTACGGGTCATGTTGTCTGCTACCAATGACGTCAACAAACTATCGATAGCGCCAAGTACTGCAAGAATAAACGCAGCTTCTAAAATTAATAATGCTGTACCTTGCTCGAATACTGGCATTTGGATGCTTGGTAAGCCCGTAGGAATTTGACCTAAGATAGGTACAGATAACGCCAAGCTTGCAAGAGTACCAATGATAAGTGCTGCTAGCGCACCCGGCACATATTTACCTAGTGACGCAGGCCATTTGTAGGCAATGATTAATGTACCAATACCTAAGCCTAGCGTTGCAAAATTAATATCTGCAAGTGCTGTGGGTAGATAGCTTAATGCGCCAATAGTGCCACCTGGAGGCTCATGCCCCAACAGGCGGCCTAATTGTAGAATGATAATAATGGCACCAATACCCGACATAAAGCCTGAAATAACAGGGTATGGAACTAGGCGGATATATTCCCCAACTTTTAAGAAGCCGAAGATAATTTGAAAAATACCGGCGAGTATAACTGCGGTAAAGATCAAGCTTGCATCGCCTGAGAGGCTGGCAAACAAACCTGCTAATACAACAACCATAGGCCCTGTAGGCCCAGAGATTTGTGAGGGTGTGCCACCAAACAACGCGGCGAAGAAACCCACCGCAATAGCGCCATAAAGGCCGGCCATCGGACCAAGTCCTGAGGCTACCCCTAGCGCTAAGGCTAGCGGCAAAGCAACAATACCGGCGGTTAAACCACCGGTGATGTCACCACGTAAATTACTTACATTTAACTTAAACATGAAATGTTTCCTAAATTCTTATCGCGCAAAAGTGCTTATCGCTTAAGCTGCGCTTCTGCGTGAGATTGATCCATTACCTCAAACTCACCAGACTCGCTGTTGTAGCACAACACTTCGCCACTACCTATATTATAAACCCAACCATGAAGCGTAACTTGTTTGTTTGCAATTTTTGCGGCAACAGCAGGGTGTGTACGTAAATGCTGAATTTGCTGTACCACGTTTTCTTTCGTTACATCTTCTAGGTGATCGTGGGTTAGTTCAGAACAACCACTACGCTCTTTAACAACTTCAGTCGCAGCGCGACAATGGCCCAGCCATTCTTTAACGTGCGGCAATGAAGAAAGCCCTTCTGGCTTTAATGCGCCTTTCATTGCACCACAGTCTGTGTGTCCACAAACAACGATATGCGTAACGCCTAGTGCTGCAACAGCAAATTCGATTGAGGCAGTCATACCGCCCGTTTGGTTGCTATGCGGCGGCACGATGTTGCCCGCGTTACGACAGATAAACAATTCACCCGGCTCGGTTTGCGTTACCAAGTTTGGATCTATACGAGAGTCTGAACACGTGATAAAAAGCACTTCTGGGTTCTGACCGTTCGCCAGTTTTTGGAAAGCTGCTTTTTTTCCTGGATAAACTTCTTTCTGGAATTTAGCTACACCTGAAATAACGTGATCCATAAATATCTCCATTGAATAATTATTTTTTTACTGTCTGCGCCAGTGTCGCCTGATAGATTAATAGTTTAATATACCAGCTCGTGATAGCCTACACCTATCAAGCGTAAGAATTATAAAAATTAGGCGACGTAATAACCATGTTACTAAACGGTAAAACTCCATCGATTAACCAAATTCGTTATTTTGTTGCTGTAGCTAAATACTTAAGCTTTCGTCAAGCTGCCACAAGCCTAGGAATTAGTCAGCCTACTTTAACGAGTCAAATTAATGCCCTTGAAAGCAGTTTGGATTTAGTCTTATTTGAACGTTCAAGAACTGGCACCTTATTATCGCCTCAAGGCAAAGCGCTACTCGAAGCGGCGGAAGAAGTACTTCAAGCTAATCACCGTTTCAATGAAATAGCACGGGATCTGGCTGAAGGTGAAGTGGTTACCTTCCGCCTTGGTATCCCCCCTACGCTTGGTCCTTACTTGTTGCCCCATATTTTACCCGAATTGCATCAGCGCAAGCCAGGGCTTCGATTCTACGTGCGAGAAGCTGCACCACAGGCACTACAACATGGATTGCTGCACGGTGAATACGACTTAATTATCTCACCACTTTCCAGTGAATATTCGCAGCTTATAACTGAGCCTCTGTTTAACGAACCGCTTAAATTCGTTGTGCCTTCTGATCATAAGCTTGCCGGAAATGCCTTTGTTCGCCCCGAGCAAATTGCTGGAGAAAAGGTACTCACGCTAGAAGATAGACACCACTTTCATCATCAAGTGCAACATATTTGCGATGAAATTGGCGCAAACCTGCAACGAGATTATGAAGGAACAAGCCTAGATACACTGCGCCAAATGGTAGTAATGGGAATGGGCGTAGCATTTTTGCCTGGGCTATATATTCATTCAGAGTTGCATCACCCTGAAGCACTTCATGTTTGTGAAATAGAGGGCATGCCTATTGAAAGGCAGCACTCCTTGGCATGGAGAAATACCGCTCCCGGTCGCAAAACCTTTAGGGAAATTACCTCTGTGATAAGGGATATTATAGGTAACCGACTTTCCACTGCGGTGGATGTCATTAACGATTAATCACTTGTCTATGCCTATATGTTATCGCGAGCTACCTCACGAGCATGACAAAATTGATTAAAAATAATGGTATATTTACGGCAATGCATGAGAAAAATTCATAAATTATGATTGAACGTCAGCACCTTAAAATAATTAGCGCTATTCATAAACACGGCACAATGACAGAAGCCGCCAAGTCGTTGTTCGTTACCCAGTCAGCGCTTAGTCATTCGATGAAAAAGCTTGAAGCAAGCTTTTCGTTGCCACTGTGGCAAAAGGAAGGGCGAACGTTAGTGTTAACCCAAGCTGGCAAAAGCCTGGTTGGGCTTTCTCAGCGAGTGCTTCCTCAATTCGAGCATATCGAAGCACAGCTTCGTCGCATGGCGGAAGGCAAGCAAGGTATATTGCGTATTGGTATGGAATGTCACCCTTGCTTTGAATGGTTGCTAAAAGTCGTTGCGCCTTTTTTAAAGGCCTTCCCTGATGTAGACGTTGATGTAAGACGTGCTTTTTCATTCGGAGGCTTACAAGCCTTGCATGGTTACGACATCGATTTATTGCTAACGCCCGACCCATTATATTTAGATGCAATAAGCTACACTGGCGTATTAGATTACGAGCAGGTATTGGTGATGCACAATGAACACCCTTTGACTGAATACGCCTACATTAAACCAGAGCAATTGACCAATGAAGTGCTGATTACCTACCCGGTGGAAACCAATCGCTTAGATATTTTTGCTGGGTTTCTTACCCCAGCTGGCGCAAGCGTAAAACAACACAGAACCATTGAAACCACTGAAATTATTTTGCAAATGGTGGCCGCAGGGCGCGGTGTTACCGCACTACCTAAATGGTTGGTTGATGAAGCGAAAGAAAGTGCGGTGTTAACGTATAAGCCCTTAGGTGAAAAGGGCTTACAAAAAACCTTGTATTTAGGACACCGAAAAGAGGTAGACCCGATAGGGTTTGTTGACGAATTTATAACCTTAGCCAAAGCTAGCAGTCTGAAATAACACATTCATTACGTCGATTTTGTTACTACCGCTTATGCCATTCCAGCAATAAATTATTGGCAGGCATCTTATGTATTTCACGCAGCACCAAATCATTACTCCATGCTGTCAGCTCGCTGATATCACGATAGCCACCATATCCACGTTCGATAAGTGATTCATGAAATACTCTGTTACTTTCAGAAGAGAATTCGCCGCCAATAGTAAAGGGGCCATATTGACAAAAAACACCACCCGAGGGTAAGTATTCACTTACTGATTTCATCAACAGTTCAGCTTCATGACGCTGCATAATGTGGGCGGTATTAGCACTGTAGATACCTTGAATGGGTAGCGATGGAAAGCTGTCTTTACCTATAGTTAACGCCACGGGCTTTGTGACATTGAGTAACGAAGCTTCTTCTAACCAGGCTATAATACCTTCATGATAGTCAGGTTGGTCGCTACAGTACCATTGCAAATGCGGCAAGTTTTCAGCGAAATATACCGCGTGCTGACCTGTCCCACTGCCAACTTCTAATACGCCTTTACAATTAGCAAACGTGCGATTAAGCACAGCTAAAATTGGCGCTTTATTGTTTTCGCACGCTTGGCTAAACGGCTTTGAGAACGACTCAGTCATGTAAATTAGGCCCCAACCATTTCTCAGCTTCTTCCAGTGTCCAACCTTTGCGCGTGGCATAGTCTTCCACTTGGTCTTTTTGTATTTTAGCCACGGCAAAGTATTTACTTTGAGGGTGGGAGAAATACCAACCCGACACCGCCGCACCTGGCCACATGGCGTAGCTTTCGGTTAGTTTCATGCCGGTGTGTTGTTCCGCCGATAATAAATCCCAGATAAGCTGCTTCTCGGTATGCTCTGGGCACGCGGCATAACCTGGCGCAGGGCGAATACCTTGGTACTTTTCACGAATAAGATCGTCATTGGTTAAGTTTTCACTCTCGGCATAGCCCCAATACACTTTACGCACTTGTTCGTGTAGGTATTCGGCAAATGCTTCGGCTAACCTATCAGCCACGGCTTTCACCATAATACCGTTGTAGTCATCACCTGCCTTAATAAAACTATCGGCAAGTTCATCTTCGCCTATTCCGCCAGTCACGGCAAAGGCACCAATATAGTCGTTGATGCCTGATGATTTCTCGGCAACGTAATCAGCCAAACAATAGTTAGCAAATTTATCTTTCAACGTTTGTTGACGAAGATGATGCGCTACACCTTGCACTTCTGAGCGCGACTCATCGGTATACACTTCAATATCATCATCTACGCGGTTGGCATGAAACAGGCCGATAACCCCTTTAGCGGCTAAAGAATTGTTAGCTATAATGTTATCTAGCATCTCGTTTGCATCGGCGAATAAAGATCTTGCTTCTTCCCCGACCACTTCATCTTCTAAAATTCGTGGGTATTTACCAGCCAAAGACCAAGTTAGGAAGAAGGGTGTCCAGTCGATATACGGACGCAGCGTAGCGATATCTACATCCACTGGCGTTACGCCTAATTTTTTAGGGGTTACCGGTGCTTCTGTAAAATCTGGCGCGAAGGCATTAGCTCGCGCTTGCGCTAAGGTCACAGGCTTACTTCGAGGCTTCTTACGAGCATGCTGGTCGCGTACTTTGTCGTATTCTTTTGCCAGTTCTTCGGCGTAAATATCCCGAGAACCTCGGTTGAGCAGCTTTTGGCAAACGCCAACGGCGCGACTCGCATTGGGAACATACACTACAGGTGCATGGTAAT
This sequence comes from Alteromonas sp. 38, assembly GCF_902506055.1. Lineage (NCBI taxonomy): Bacteria > Pseudomonadati > Pseudomonadota > Gammaproteobacteria > Alteromonadales > Alteromonadaceae > Alteromonas > Alteromonas sp. 38. The sequence continues at coordinate 1,206,401 of NZ_LR733300.1, read as the reverse complement.
TTTGCTCAATTTTCACCGCGGTATGTGCTTTAGATGTGGTTGCACCGCCGATTAGTAGCGGTAAGTCGAAGCCTTGGCGCTCCATCTCTTTTGCCACATGCACCATTTCATCAAGTGAAGGCGTAATAAGACCAGAAAGGCCTATCATGTCTACGTTTTCATCTTTTGCCACTTGCAAGATAGTGGCGGCGGGAACCATCACCCCAAGATCAATCACTTCAAAGTTATTACATTGCAGCACAACGCCTACAATGTTTTTACCAATGTCGTGTACGTCACCTTTCACGGTGGCAAGCAATATTTTGCCATTGCTCTTAGTACCATCGGATTTTTCGGCTTCAATGTAAGGCTGTAAATGAGCCACGGCTTTTTTCATTACCCGCGCCGATTTCACAACTTGAGGCAAGAACATTTTGCCTTCACCAAACAAGTCGCCAACAATGTTCATGCCGTCCATCAACGGCCCTTCAATTACATGCAGCGGGCGCTCAGCTTGTAACCGGGCTTCTTCAGTATCATCGATGATGTAATCGGTAATGCCTTTAACAAGCGCATGGGCCAAACGCTTATTGACGTCTTGCTCTCGCCAGCTTAAATCTTCTTTTGCCGCTGCTTTGCCGTCGCCTTGATAGTTAGGGGCGATATCGAGCAAGCGTTCAGTAGAGTCACTACGGCGGTTAAGAATGACATCTTCTACCGCTTCGCGAAGCTCCTTTGGTATTTCATCATAAACTTCAAGCTGCCCCGCATTCACAATAGCCATATCCATACCAGCACGAATGGCGTGATACAAAAACACCGAGTGCATCGCTTCGCGTACAGGGTTGTTACCTCTAAACGAGAACGATATATTAGAAAGCCCCCCCGAGATATGCGCATAAGGGCAAAGCTCGCGAATTTTTCGAGTTGCTTCTATAAAGTCTACGGCGTAGTTATCGTGCTCTTCTATACCCGTTGCTACCGCAAAGATATTCGGGTCAAAGATAATGTCTTCTGGCGGAAAGCCGATAGATTCGGTCAGTAATTTATAACTGCGCTGACAAATCTCAACTTTTCGAGCTTGCGTATCGGCCTGCCCAGTTTCATCAAATGCCATGACTACCGTGGCAGCACCATAACGTTTGATTTTTTGTGCTTGGGCAAGAAAGCTTTCTTCGCCTTCTTTAAGGCTGATTGAGTTTACAATCGCCTTGCCTTGCACGCATTTTAGCCCCGCTTCAATCACTTCCCATTTTGATGAGTCAATCATAATAGGAACCCGACTGATATCAGGCTCTGAAGCAATCAGGTTTAAAAAGGTGACCATGGCCTGCTTGGAATCAAGCAAGGCCTCGTCCATATTGATATCGATAATTTGCGCGCCGCTTTCCACTTGCTGGCGGGCAACATCAAGAGCCGTTTCATAATCACCCTCTAGAATAAGGCGTTTGAAACGTGCTGAACCGGTAACGTTAGTACGTTCACCAATATTAATAAATGTAGAAAATTGTGCGCTCACGCTGCCTCCTAATGTACAAACGGCTCAAGGCCAGACAAACGCATTTTGGGTTCGAACTTAGGCACCTTTCTTGGTGCTATGCTGCTTACCGCCTCGGCAATAGCACGAATATGTTCTGGCGTACTGCCACAGCAGCCGCCCACAATATTCACTAAACCTGACGCTGCCCACTCTTTGATATGCTCGGCCATTTCAGGCGCTTCTAAGTCATATTCGCCAAACTCGTTAGGTAAACCCGCATTGGGGTGAGCAGAGACAAGGCACTCGCTAATAGTTGAGACTTCTTCGACATACTGGCGTAACAAGTCAGGCCCCAAAGCGCAATTCAAGCCAAACGAAAACGGGCTAATGTGGCGCATTGAATAATAAAAGGCTTCAGAGGTTTGCCCCGAAAGCGTTCTGCCTGAGGCATCGGTAATGGTGCCTGAAATCATCACTGGCAAATACTTACCTAGTTTTTCGAACACGGTTTCCACGGCGAAAGCTGCCGCTTTAGCATTTAGCGTATCGAAAATGGTTTCAAGCATAATCAAATCTACGCCGCCTTCGATTAGCGCTTCGGTAGACTCTGTGTAAGCTTCTACTAAGGCGTCGAACGTCACGTTGCGCTTACCTGGGTCGTTAACATCAGGAGAGATAGACGCAGTACGATTCGTTGGACCTAATACACCGGCAACAAATCTTGGTTTATCAGGGGTTTTCGCTGTGAACTCATCAGCCGCTTTTCTGGCTAATTTGGCGGCAGCAATGTTGATATCTCGGGACTGCGCTTCCATGTCGTAATCCGCCATGGCTATTGTGGTGGCGTTAAAAGTGTTGGTCTCAACGATATCAGCGCCAGCTTCAAAGTAATCGCAATGAATTTGGTAGATAATATCTGGCTGTGTGATGGCCAAAAGGTCGTTATTGCCTTTTACATCACAATGCCAATCGGCAAACTGGGTGCCGCGATAGTCTTCCTCTTCCAGCTTATGCTGCTGGATCATGGTACCCATCGCACCATCTAATACAAGAATACGTTGTTGAGCAGCGCTTAGCAGTGTTGCTTGCGCGCTAGAATCTGGATGTTGACTCACGCGTCACCTCTTTGGCTGTGATTTTTCAGCTAACTGATTTAAGTCATACGGCGTTGTTTGGTAAACATAGTAGTTTAACCAGTTTGTGAAGAACAGACTCCCGTGGGAGCGCCACCTGACGATGGGTGGCTTGGTCGGATCGTTATCCGAAAAATAATTTTTTGGTATGGCGGGTGACTGCCCAGCTTTAACATCCCTGAAATATTCATCTCCAAGGGTATCAGCATCATATTCTGGATGGCCCGTAACAAACACCATGCGCTTATCTTCTGAAGCAACAATATAAGCGCCTACTTCTTCAGACTCTGCCACCACATGTAACCCATCTACACTATTATAATTCGTGGTATCAATATGACCATACCGGGAATGAGGCGCATAGAATACCGGGTCGAAGCCACGCAATAATTCATTATGAGGGTCATTTACTTTATGCTCAAACACGCCAGAAAACTTTTCTTTGCGCAGCGTGCGGGTAAAGTTATAGAAGTGGTACATGGCAGCATGTGCAGCCCAACATAAATATAGCGTTGAGTTAACGTGACGCTGTGCCCATTCTAAAATGGTGGTCATGGTATCCCAGTACTTTACGTCTTCGTATTTTAGCAAAGCTAGAGGTGCGCCAGTCACGATAAGTCCATCGTATTTTTTGTCTGCCACTTGCGAAAAGTCGTGGTAGAAAGCATCCATGTGAGACTGAGGTGTATTTTTGGGCGCCTGATTATCGATACGAATAAAGTCCACATCAATTTGAAGTGGCGTGTTAGAAAGTAATCTCAACAGCTGTACTTCAGTCTCAATTTTATTAGGCATCAAATTTAAGATACCCACTTTAAGAGGACGTATATCCTGATTCGCCGCCCTATTGCTCTCCATGGTGAATATATTTTCGCCCAATAACACATTCTGCGCAGGCAGTTGTTCTGGTATACGAATTGGCATAGAAGGCTCCAGTCATAAATTACTATGACTGTATTGTGGCAATTACCACACAGATGTCAACATCTTTACGTCTAGACGTCTAAACGTGCGTTTGAGTGTATTATTGGGAAGGGGATTGTTTGTGTACCATAAACAACATTTCTGCTTCGGCACGGGGAATATCACAGGCTTCCATCACTTCTTCGATACTTGCGCCTTGCTTTACTAACTCGGCCGCTCGCTGATAGAGCCTCAAAGAGGGGTCTTGGAGTTTTAGTTCGCGGATCTGATTTTCGAAATCATCTTGCTTAGCTTGAAGGGCTTGCAGATGGCGAGTAACCACTAAGCTTCTGGTTTGCGCTTCGTTTTGTTGATGACCAAAATTTCGAATCTGGGTATCCATATCGTCGGTACGACGAGTTACAAGGTCTTGAAGTTCAACTATCGCCGCATGGTTTTTTCGCTCTTTTAACGTCAACCATATCGCAAAAATACCAAGCACTATTACAAGTGCAAGCAATAGTAGTTCGTTGACTGTTGGAGCAATAAACTGCAGATCCATATGCGAAGATGCCTTAATTCGTACCTATATAAACCGGAAATAAAAAAGGCAGATAACCCAGTTACCTGCCCTTTAGACGTGTAGGCTGACTAAATTGAACTTAGTTCATCCCACTCTTCGTCACTTAAGAGTTTGTTTAAATCAACTAGGATGAGAAGCTCACCGTCTCGGTTGCTTACCCCTTGGATAAACTTAGCACTTTCTTCAGTACCCACGTTTGGCGCACTATCAATTTCAGACGAGCGAAGGTAAACCACTTCAGCCACGCTATCAACAAGTATACCCACGACTTGTTCATCAGATTCGATGATAACAATACGGGTATTATCTGTTATTTCTGTTGGTGGTAACCCAAAACGTGCACGTGTATCAATGACCGTAACAACATTACCACGTAGGTTAATAATACCTAGTACGTAGTCAGGTGCGCCGGGTACAGGTGCAATTTCAGTGTAACGTAATACTTCTTGCACTTGCATTACGTTAATACCGTATGTTTCTTCACCTAAGCGGTATGTCACCCATTGAAGGACTTCATCATTACTATCGGTGGTATTACTGTTCGTTCTTTCGTCGCTCATGAACCTGGCTCCCAATACTCGGCGTCTGGTCGTTACTGCCTAAGCCTTTGTTAAGCATAGATATTAATTCGTTAACGTCAATTAACGCGCACATTTTCTCTTTAACCATCCCTGCTAACCAGGGACGCTTACCGGTAGACTCACGCCATTTGACGTCAGCTTTTGCCAAGGTGACCGTGTTGACCAGTTTCTCGCTGGCCAATCCCCACGAACTATCCCCTAACATAATAAGATATCGGTAGTTCAATGACTCTGCGAGACGCTCATCATACTTTTCTGGCATGACCCACCTTGCAGAATCTACAACGCTAAGCTTTTCTTCGCGATGTATCATCACCCCCATAAACCAATCTGGTTTCCCAAATAAAGGGCCTATCTTTTCAATTTGATGTATACCACCTAGGGTGGTTAATGGCACCGCTAACGTTAGCCCTGCCACTTCAAAAAATAATGCCTGAAAATTATTTTCAAGGCTGTCGACCAACAATTCTTTTTCTTCTGATTGCCCCTCTTCTGAGGAGGCATTGACTGACTCTGCAGTCTCATTATCTATTTCATTGTAGTCGCTTTTTTCGTATTGCGTAGTTTCTTCGACATCTTTGCCTGTGCTAGATGACACTGCTTCTATGATGGCTTCTTCAACCACTATTTGTTCAGTGGTAGGTGCTTCATCAATCGTTGCCTCTTCGGCTAACGTTTGCACTGCCTGCTCAAGCAATTTTGCCGTTCGCGCAGTAACGTCTGCCGGATCATCTGGCTCTTTTAATAGGCTATCGAGATAAGCCTCTACAACGTCTTCCCGTGCAAAAGGTCCTTGATTGCTCATCTAACTTTACTTCTCCAAAACCTCAAGTAACTTGCTGTAAGCCGTTACCCCTCGGGTTTTCGGGTATGCTGCGGAAATTGGCAACTGTACTAAACTCGCATCTCTAAAATGCGTATCTACGGGAATTACACCTTGCCAAACCCGCTCTCCATAATCGCTCATTAAACGCTTTCTTGATTCAAGTGCTGCGTTAGTGCGTTTGTCGAACATAGTAGGAATAATTACAGTGTCAAAAGACTTTTGCAGAGAGCGCCCCATTATTTCCATGGTGCGTATCATTCTATCTAAGCCTTTCAGCGCCAAATACTCTGTTTGTGTCGGCACTATCACTTTGTTACATGCTGCCAATGCGTTGACCATAAGTACACCAAGTACTGGCGGGCAATCAATAATGACGACATCAAATTCATTCTCTACTTTGGCCAGCGCTTTTTTCAGCACTAAGCCCATTCCTTGCTCGCTTCCCATTGTTCTGTCTAATGTGGCTAATGCCATGGTAGCGGGCAAAACGTACAAATTATCTAGCTTAGTTGGACACAAACAGTCCATGACCATATCGGCAGTGATGTCAGAAGACTTAATAAAAATGTCGTAGACAGATTGACTCAGCAACTCTGCATCTATGCCGAAATAATAACTCAATGAGGCGTGGGGATCGGTATCAACCATCAATACTCGCTTCCCGCGCTGAGCTAACAAACCACCTAAGGTTACTGTCGTTGTTGTTTTACCAACTCCGCCTTTCTGGTTTGCAACTGTCCACACCTTCATCGTTTTAATTCCCAGCTTATATTTACTTGGGTTGTTGTTCATTCAAAGACAGCACTAACGCTGCATTTGAGCTATCTCATTTCGGTTAGAATACAGCTGCTCATGTCATCTATATCTATACTATTAACCGATATGTTTGCAGCAGCTACCGCTTGAGGCATGCCATAAACAACACATGAATCCTGATCTTGAGCCCAAATGGTAGCGCCGTTATCTTTCATCGAACGGCAGCCTTCTCGTCCATCAGCGCCCATGCCAGTTAAAATAATACCCAATAAATCGCCACCATAAGCTTTGGCTAGCGAACCGAAGGTTAAATCAACACTCGGCTTATAATTGATTTTATCAGACGGGTTAGCGTCGGTAATTACTACTTTCTTATGAGAGCCGGAACCCTCTATCAACATTTGTTTGCCACCGGGGGCTAAATAAGCACACCCTGGTTTTAATATGTCGCCATGTTCAGCTTCTTTAACCCTAATGTCGCAATGAGAATTAAGCCGCTGTGCAAATGCGTTAGTAAAGGTACCGGGCATATGTTGTACCAGTACAATTGGATAAGGAAAGTCTGATGGCAGTGATACCAATATCTTCTGCAATGCCACTGGACCACCCGTAGATGCACCAATTGCTAAACACTTATACCTTTTACCAGAAGCCTTAATCGAGGAAACTGTGGGCTGCCTCGTGGCATCTTTCCTTCCGCTAAGTAGACTAGAACTTTTGAAAAACGCTTGTTTTGGCGCGTTATCAGGGAACTTTCTACTTTCAATACGCTTTAATACAGGGCGTTTTATGCCGACACCACGCCGTGCAATCAATCTCACTTTTGTACAGAGCAGTCGTGCTGCATCTTTACGGTCTTGGGCGATATCTTCGAATTTCTTTGGCAGAAAATCTAATGCACCGGCTTCTAACGCATCTAGCGTTGCTTGCGCACCATGGTGCGTAAGAGACGAAAACATCAAAATAGGCACCGGCCGTTTTTCCATAATGGCTTTTACCGCCGAAATACCATCCATTATCGGCATTTCCACATCCATTGTAACTACATCAGGTAGCAGTGTATCTATTTTGTCTAGAGCATCTTGCCCGTTACGAGCTTCACCAATAACTTCAAGTTCTCTATCATCGTCGAGAATTTCACGAACTCGACGACGATAAAAAGTAGAATCGTCCACGACCAGGACTTTAAAGACCATGGATGTTAATTTCCTATCTGTTACGCCGTATTACTTTAAAGGCTTTCGAGCATAACGCTTCAGTAAGCTAGGGACATCTAAGATGAGTGCAATTCCACCGTCAGATGTAATAGTTGCTCCCGCCATACCAGGCGTTCCCTGTAATAAGGCATCTAATGGTTTTATAACCACTTCTTCTTGGCCTATTAGCGCATCAACAACAAATCCAACTTGCTGGGTGCCTATTTGAACCACGACGACGTGACCTTTTTCTTTGCTTATATTTTTAGGTCCGCGGATCAACCATTCTCCGAGGAAGAACAGTGGTATCGCTTTAGAACGAACTATCATGGTTAATTGGCCATCAACCGTATTGGTTTTCTTGATGTCCATATTGATAATTTCGTTGACCGCTCCTAACGGTAACGCAAATGTTTGTTTGCCAACCACAATCATTAGGGTAGGTAATATCGCAAGCGTTAGTGGAACTTTAATATCGAGTCGAGTACCTTTTCCAAGCTGGGAATCAATATTAATAGTACCGTTAAGCTGGTTAATTTTTGTTTTAACCACATCCATGCCTACACCACGACCCGAGATATCACTTATCTCAGTTTTGGTTGAGAACCCTGGTGCAAAAATAAGGTTGAACGCTTCAACATCAGACATACGCGCAGCCGCATCGGCGTCTAAAACACCTCGGCTTATAGCAATCTCTTTTAGTTTTTCTGCATCCATTCCCTTACCGTCATCTTCGATGGTAAGTAGGATATGGTCACCCTCTTGAGAAGCCGATAGTCTCACGGTTCCCATTCGAGTTTTACCTGTAGCCACACGATCATCTGGCATTTCAATACCGTGATCTACCGAATTTCTCACTAAGTGAACCAGTGGGTCGGCAAGTGCTTCTACCAGATTTTTATCTAAATCTGTCTCTTCACCTTCTAATTCTAAGGTGATTTCTTTTTTCAAAGTACGTGCTAAGTCTCGAACAACGCGAGGGAAGCGGCCAAACACTTTCTTAATTGGCTGCATACGGGTTTTCATAACCGCACCCTGCAAATCGCCCGTTACCACATCTAGGTTAGCAATTGCCTTCGACATACTTTCGTCGGCATTGGTTATTCCTAAACTCAGCAAACGATTTCGTACTAATACTAACTCGCCAACCATATTCATAATTTGGTCTAGGCGTTTGGTATCAACACGCACTGTGGTTTCTGCTTGAGGAGGAGCAGGCGTTGCTTTTTTATCGTCTTTTTTAGCAGCGGGTTTAGCCGGCTCTGCCGTCTTCTTAGCTGCTGGACTAGGTGCGGGTGCTTTCCCGGCAGGCGTTGATTTAGCAGGCGTACTAGCGGCAGATTGTTCTGCTTTAGCCTTCTGAATCGCTTCCGTCGCTTTTTTATCTACAGGCGGTGTATTTGCTTCAGGCTCAGTCCCTTGAGCCGTAGGCCCTTGCCCTGAGCCATGTAATTGGTCAAGTAGTGCTTCAAACTCATCATCGGTAATTTCTTCACCACTAGGTGCTGCCGCTTTCGGTGCAGCCGCAGGCGCTGGTTCTTCTTCTTTGAATTTACCTTTGCCGTGGAGTTCGTCTAACAGTGCTTCAAATTCATCGTCGGTAATATCATCACCTGAACCACCGGCTGCCGGTGCAGCCGCTTTTGGTTCTGCCTTAGGCGCAGGTTTGCCCGGCGCACTCGAACCATGAAGTTCATCAAGCAAGGCTTCAAATTCATCTTCAGAAATTTCGTCAATGCCGCCATCGCCACTATCAGCAGGCCCTTCAGATACGGGCGCTTCTTCCAACGCGAACTCTTCCTCGGCAACAGGAGTTTCACCCGCGTCACTGCTGTCACCAAAGATATTTTCGTCTGGGGTTTCTGGGGTGCTTAACTTATGTAGCAAATCAACAAGTTTTGCGTCTGCAGGCACTAGGGGTTCTTGCGCTTTAACACGCTCAAACATCTCTACGACTACATCGGTGGCCTGAAGAATGGTGTCCATTAATTCAGGCGTAAGAGTACGTTGTCCGTTTCGCATTACATCGAAAACGTTTTCTGCACCGTGGCAAATTTCAACTAATTCGGTAAGCGACAAAAAGCCGGCGCCACCTTTTACGGTATGGTAACCACGAAAGATAGCATTAAGTAAATCTGCATCTTCAGGATTATTTTCCAGATCAACGAGCTGTTCTTGTAATTGTTCAAGGATCTCCCCAGCTTCAACTAGAAAGTCCTGTAATATATCCTCGTCAACATCAAACGCCATGCGCCCGCTCCCCTAAAAACCTAAGCTAGACAAAAGATCATCTACGTCATCTTGGCCAGATACAACATCATCGCGTTGGTCTGCATCAATAATTGGACCTTCGGCTTCGACACTATCGATCTTGTTAACTTTTTCGACTTTCGCTTCAGATGGCTTGCCTAGTTCCGCCTGTTCGGGTTCACCGAACATCGTAAGCATATTAACTAAGCTATCTTCCACTTCTTTTACGAGTTCAATCACTCTGCGAATAACTTGACCGGTAAGATCTTGGTAACCTTGTGCCATTAACACTTCGGTAAGCAATGATGTAAGCTTAGCCGATTGTTTCGATCCGTCTTCTAGCAATTCGTCTAAATCTGCACATAAAACTTTGAATTCACCCAACTCAAGTTGACGATTCATCAGTTTTTTCCACTCCGGCATGATTTTCTCGATGCGGGTAGAGAGCACTTCAGCAATTGGCATACTCTCTTCAACTGCATCCATGGTGGTATTGGCAGCTTTTTCCGTTTCTTCGATAACGTACATGAGTCGCGTTTGCGCATCAGGAATGTCATCAACGGTTAAATTTTTAATACGTTCATCGATTTGGAAGTTATTTAACGAGTCATGAAGTTGACGCGTTAATTTACCAACTTCAGCAAAGAGCTCAATGGACTCTTTCATCGAAACAGCTTCTAAGACAGCGTTCGCTGATGCGTTATCGCCCTCTTCAAGATACGCTACCAATTTTTTGGCTTCTTCGAGCGTTATAGAGACACTTTCATTTGTCGACATCCAGTAAACCTCATTTCTCTGGTGAGCGTCTGGATCAACCTAAACGTTCGAAGATTTTATCTAATTTTTCTTTCAACGTAGCGGCAGTGAAAGGTTTAACAACATAACCATTCACACCAGCTTGCGCTGCGGCAACGATTTGTTCTTTCTTCGCTTCTGCTGTCACCATAAGAACCGGTAGGTGTTTCAACTTATCATCTGCACGTATAGCGCGTAATAAATCGATACCTTGCATACCTGGCATATTCCAATCTGTTACAACAAAGTCAAAATCACCTTGTTGTAGCATAGGTAGCGCGGTGTTACCGTCGTCCGCTTCCTGGATATTGGCAAAACCCAAATCTTTTAGCAGGTTCTTTATGATACGTCTCATGGTAGAAAAATCGTCAACCACGAGAATTTTCATACTTTTATCCAAAATAGCCTCCAATGAGGGGTTAATTGTTATTAATTTCTATTCTTCGTCAACTTGCCACGATTTCATTCGTGATTTGAGTTTTAACATGGCCTGACTATGAATTTGGCTCACTCGCGATTCACTAACATCAAGAACTTCGCCAATTTCTCTAAGGTTCAGTTCTTCATCATAGTATAAAGAAAGTACAATCGCTTCCCGTTCGGGTAATGTAGTAATAGCATGTGCTAGCGCTTTTTGGAAAGCCCCTTGCATCAAATCTTCTAACGGCGCGTCGCTACCTCGGTTTTTTTCTGTAGAAATAACATCTTCAGAAACCCCTAAATCTTCGATCCCCACCAATTTACCGGCATTCACTTCGTTAAGCATTTGATGATAATCTTGCATGCTTACATTCATTTTAGCTGCAATATCAACATCTCGCGCGTCACGACCAGTTTCACCTTCAACTTGAGAGATTGCTTCGGTAATGGCTCGTCCGTTTTTGTGCACGGAACGAGGTGTCCAATCACCTTTTCTGATTTCATCAAGCATCGCGCCACGAATACGTATACCCGCAAAGGTTTCGAAGCTTGCGCCTTTGGAACCGTCAAAATTTCGTGCAGCTTCTAGCAGTCCAATCATACCGGATTGGATTAAATCGTCGACAAGTACACTGGCTGGCAGTCTCGCCATTAAGTGGTGTGCTATTCGCTTCACCAGCGAAGCGTGACGCTCAACTAACTGTGACTTGTCCGTTTGCTGTTGATAAGCGGCTGCTTTGCTATTCAACGCTGACTTCCTACTGCTTTATCTGCTATTAGTTGTTCAATAAAAAACTCTAAGTGACCTCCTGGTTGCGCAGGAATAGGCCAAGATGCTGCTTTGGCTGCTAGCTGGCTAATCGCCACTGCCGCAGGAGAACTTGGATAAGCATCTACAATTGACGTTTGCTTACGTACCGCTCGTCGTATGTTCTCGTCAAAAGGAACCGTTGCCACCAATTCTAGCGCAACATCCAAAAATCGCCCTGTTACTTTCGATAGTTTGCTGAAGAGTTCCTGCCCTTCTCTAACATCGCGGACCATATTGGCGACCACTTTGAAGCGAAAGACACCGTGCTCTCTGTTAAGAATTTTAATTAACGCATAGGCATCGGTGAGTGAAGTAGGCTCATCGCACACTACCACCATAATATCTTGAGAGGCTTTGGAGAAACTTAGCACCATATCGGAGATACCTGCTGCGGTATCGACGATAAGCACATCAATGGGCGAACGCAATTCGCTGAAAGCTCTAATAAGCCCTGCATGCTGCGTTGGTGATAGCTCTGCCATTGATTGAGAACCTGATGTGGCTGGTGCTATTTTTATACCGTGAGGGCCCGTAACGAGAACATCGTCCAAGGTACACTCACCAGATAATACGTGGGAGAGGTTTTTCTCTACTCGCAATCCTAGCATTACATCCACATTGGCCAGACCTAAGTCTGCATCCAATACCATTACCCGCTTTCCCTGCTTTGCCATAGCAATAGCCGTGTTTAGCGTAATATTTGTTTTACCAACGCCACCTTTACCTCCGGTGACGGCGATAACTTTGATTAATCGTGATTGCTTCATTTTTCGTAAGCTACTCGCTTGATCATCAATCATACTGCTCGTGCTGTTTTAACCACATTGTTACTAGTAGTATGATTCAAACCGTACTTTTTATAAAGCTTTGCAGCAGCAGATACTAAAGATTTTGCTTCTGCAATCTTAATGTCTTCAGGAACTTTCTGTCCATCTGTTACATAACTGACAGGTAACTGGTACTCCACCGCTGCGCTAAGCACTTCGCCTAGAGAGTAGCACTCATCAAGCTTTGTAAAGATACAACCGCTAAGTTCCACCCCTTCGTACGCATCTATAATACGTTGTAACGCAGCATATTGGGTATTCGCTTGCGCTACTAGGTATTTTTTCACTGGCTGCATTTGACCGTTATCAAATTGATTTATCTGTTTAATTAATCGACTATCTCGCTGACTAAAGCCTGCCGTATCAATTAACACTAGTCTCTTATGGCGTAATTGAAACAATAAATCTGATAATTCTTCACTACTTTGTGCTTTACGCACTGTGCAGCCAATAATTTTTCCATATGTGGCTAATTGCTCAAACGCTGCAATACGATAGGTATCTATCGTAATCATGGCAACGGAGTCAGCACCATATTTCTGTGCATAGCGAGCAGCTAATTTAGCGACTGTGGTGGTTTTACCTGTTCCGGTAGGACCCACTAACGCAACTGCGCCCTTTTGCGTAAGTATATCGTTACCTGTCACATTAATGCGATTAGCCAATAGGTTTAAAAGATAAACCCAAGCGTCACGCTCGTTGTAATGCGACGGCGTGTAACTAATTAGTTGCTCTGCCAGTGATTGACTCAGTCCCATATCGGTTAGACGCTGAATCAAATAGTGATGTACAGGTTGCTGACGACGACTTTTTGCTTCCATCAAATCGGCCACTTGGTATTGAAGTACATTTCGTAGTGACGCCAACTCTTCTTTAATCTGAGACAATTCGTCAGACTGAGGAGCTCTGCTTTTATCAATACTTTCATTCAGGCTAGATGCCTGATGGCTAGGGAATTCAGAGGTGTTTTGATTTGCTTCTACATCGTCGATAAAGGCTTCTGAAAAGTCTAAGTGCGAGGCAATTTGATTGGCATGCTGAGCGTTGGCACTAGGTGCTGAAGATGAGCTTTGAATGCTGCCACCATGTTGTTTTTCCAACAGTGCTTTTAAGCTATCTGGACCATCATCACCGATGATTTCACTAAGACTAGGTACAGCCGCTTTCGCTTGACCTGGTGCTCTAGGTACAGGCTTTTTAATCGACAGTTTGGCTTCTGGCTCTTTATCGTAAGCGGCTACCAGCTCGATACCGTCAGCAAGCTTTCGGTTCGACATGATAACGGCATCGCTACCCAATTCCGCTTTAACTTGGCTTAAAGCTTCTCGCATATCTTTGCCAAAGAAACGTCTGATTTTCATTGAAAACTCTCCAATCACCCAGTGTCAGATTATTGACCGACCGAACTGACTATTTTTATCTGCTTATCGTCGGGTACTTCCTGATAGGAAAGTACATGTAAACCCGCGACCGAATACTTTAAGAAGCGAGATAGTACGGGGCGCAACATACCGGAAGTGAGAAGTACCGCAGGCTCACCTTCTAATTCTTGTTGCTGACTAGCTTGCTGCAATGATTTTTGCAGCTTATCGGCCAGTCCTGGTTCTATACCAGCGCCATCTTCGCCACCTGCTTGTAATGACTGGTGCAACATCTGTTCCAACTCTGGCGCCAAGGTTATGACGGGTATCTCTTTCGCCCCTTGGGTAATTTCTTGGGTGATTAGACGTTTAAGCGCAATTCGTACCGCAGACACCAGTACATCTGGGTCTTGGCTACGTGGGCCGTATTCGCTCAGGGTTTGTACAATGGTACGCATGTCACGAATAGGCACCCCTTCAAATAGCAAGGTTTGCAGCACTTTAACGATAGTGCTCAACGGCAGAATATCAGGGACTAACCCTTCAACTAATTTAGGATGCTGCTTGGCTAGCATATCTAGTAGCTGTTGAGCTTCTTCATGTCCAAGTAGTTGGTAGGCGTTGTTTGTCAGCAATTGACTTAAGTGAGTAGCAACCACAGTAGCAGCATCAACCACGGTATAACCCAGTGTTTGCGCATGCTCACGCTTATTCGGTTTGATCCATACCGCATCTAAGCCAAAGGCAGGGTCTTTGGTAGCACGACCTTCCAGTTTGCCAAATACTTGACCCGGATTAATCGCAAGCTCTTCATCGTGGCTTATTTGCGCATCGCCAATGGTTACACCCAACATCGCAATGGTGTACAGGTTAGGCTCTAAATCTAGATTGTCACGAATGTGTACCGGTGGAATAAGAAAGCCTAGCTCTTGAGATAACTTCTTACGAACCCCTTTAATACGAGTGAGCAGTTCTCCGCCCTGAGACTTATCTACTAAGGGGATTAGTCGGTACCCGACTTCTAAGCCGATGGTGTCGACATGCTGCACATCATCCCACCCAAGCTCTTTTATTTCAGGCGCAACAGTGTCATCTTTCACTATGTTTGCTGGGGTTTTAGGCTTTTCTGCCTCGCGTTTAGCCGCAACCCCCTGCCAGTAGGCGTAACCGGCTATAAGCACTGAAAAACCAATAAAGGCTAAATGAGGCATGCCGGGGATAATACCCATAACGAATAACACACCAGAGGCAATATAAAGGGCTTGGCTATTACCCAATTGACTACGAATTTCTTTGCCCATTTCTTGGGTTTCGTTTTCTCGGGTAACAATAATAGCGGTAGCCACAGACAGTAACAGTGAGGGTATTTGCGCCACCAAACCGTCACCAATGGTTAAAATGGTGTAAACCTCGATGGCATTTCCAAAACTTAACCCGTGTTGAATCATGCCAATAAAAAGGCCACCCACAATATTGATAAGCATGATAAAGAGGCCGGCAACAGCGTCACCTTTCACAAATTTTGACGCACCGTCCATCGAGCCATAGAAATCTGCTTCGGCGGTTATTTCTTCTCGGCGAGCACGCGCCTGATCTTGGTCGATATAACCCGCATTCAAATCGGCATCAATAGCCATTTGCTTACCTGGCATAGCGTCAAGAGTAAAGCGAGCACTTACTTCTGAAATTCGACCTGCACCCGCGGTCACTACTTTAAAGTTGATAATGAGCAAGATAGCAAAGACCACCACCCCCACCGCATAGTTGCCTCCAATTACCACAGCACCAAATGCTTCGATAACCTTACCTGCAGCATCCCCGCCTTCATGTCCATATAGCAGGACGACACGCGTGGAGGCAACGTTTAACGCCAACCGCAGTACGGTAGCAATCAACAACACAAGGGGAAAAATACCGAAATCAACCGGTTTTTGGGTTAATACCGCCACCAAAATAATGACTAAAGACAGCGCAATATTGAAGCTGAACAATACGTCGAGTAAAAATGGCGGCATGGGAAGAATAACCATGCCCATAATGGCAAGAAGAACAATGGGAGCGCCTAAGCCACTGGTAATGTTCTGCAGCTGACTTTTATCGAATCGCTGTAGGTAACCGGATAACTGCATTGCAGGGAGTCTCTCTATCGGAAAATTGACGCTAAACGCTATCTTTCAATGACTATTACAACTACCGTGCCAGATTTATACAAAACCGATTAAACGTAAGTGGGGGCCGCAATTCGCAGAACTACAGTTAAGAGTGGCTCGCTATAAGCTTCGATTTAAGCGTTAATTTAAGCTGATAGCAGCGCCTTAGCGGCGCAGTTCTGGTGGTATGGGTAAATCACGTTTAAGCGGCTTGGGTCGTTTTCCTTTACCCGCTCTGTGTGCTTTTAACTGATAAACGTGCGCTAACACTTGCGCTACCGCCATAAACAAGGCGTTAGGTACTTCACCATCAATTTCAGTAGAGTAGTACACTGCGCGGGCTAGCATTGGTGATGGAATAAGTGGCACATCGTTGGCGGTGGCTATTTTACGAATATGCATCGCCAATTCATCGGTACCTTTTGCCACAACCACTGGGGCGCGATTGCCGCTGTCATCATACTTTATGGCGACAGAATAATGGGTAGGGTTGGTCACAACTACATCGGCCTGAGGAACTTCTTGCATCATGCGCTTGGTGGCAGCTTGATACTGTAAGCGACGAATTCGCCCTTTTACCAAAGGATCACCTTCAGAGTTTTTACGCTCGTCTTTCACCTCTTGTTTAGTCATCTTTATTTCTTTGTTGTGCTTATACATTTGATAAGGCACATCAATAAGTGCAATAGGTATCATGCCGCAAACCAACATAATAAAGGCCCACTTCAGTATATCTAACGCGTGAAAAATATTGCCTGGGTACAGCTCTAAATCAAGGTGTAGCGCTTCATCTTCAAAAAACAGCAGTGCGCCTAACGCCATCCCAACGATAACAACCACTTTGGCGATGGATTTAATTAACTCAACCAAACCATTCATGCCAAACATACGCTTAAACCCACTAAGCGGGCTCATTTTAGACCCTTTGAACTTGGCACCTTCCCACGTAAAGTTGTAGCCGCCTAATGCGATAGAACCGTATATTCCGGCTAGCATGGCCACCGTCATATAAACCAATACAGGTACGCTGACCGTAGAAATGGCTTCGCCCCATGCGCCAAACATATGGGTGGTATCGTAGGTTTCATCTCGCGACAAAACGAACATACGTTGCGTCAGCTTGAATACCGACTCTGCAATCCAGCCCCCAACGAACAAAAACATAAAGGCACTGACCACCAGCACTAAAGTTGTCGATAGTTCTCGGGATCGGGCTATCTGCCCTTTTTTTCGAGTGTCTTCGAGTTTTTTCCCCGTGGGGTCTTCTGTTTTTTCGCTAGAATCGGAATCAGCCATGTATCACCTGACTTATTTTCATGGGCAAATCCTAAGAAGTTGACACATAAACTGCTCTGCCCGCAGCCACTGCGTTTCAAAATGCGCGGTAAAGTTATCTAGGGTTATCCAGATGATGAGCAAGCCCATCACCTGTGCAATAGAAAAACCAATACTAAAAATATTAAGTTGAGGTGCCGCTTTGGTCATTACACCAAACGCTAAATTCACAATAAGGAGTGAAACAATGGGCGCCAATGATAGCGTAATCGCGGAGATAAACATCCACCCGCCCCAGTGGGCAATTTCCCTAAACTGCTCCCCTGTCCACCATGCTTCTCCTATCGGGAACGCATGAAAGCTCAACACAATCATGTGGATCATAGATAGATGCCCGTCTAACGTCCAAAAAAGCAAGGTAGCTAGAATTAAGTAAAACTGCCCTACGGCCGGGACGTTAATACCATTGACTGGGTCTACAATTGAGGCGAAACCTAAGCCCGTTTGCATAGCAATAATTTGCCCAGCCAGTACAAAAGTATTTAACACCATCATGGAAATAAACCCGATAGCTACGCCAATTAATAGCTGTTGAATACCTAGAATAAAGGTGCCTAAATTGACTAAATCATCAACGGGGGCTGGTGGCACTACCGGCATAATAATCAGCGTAAGCATAATGCCTAGCAGAGCACGAACTTGTGGGGGAATAGATTGTGCGCTTAGGCCAATCATTGCCACAAATAAGCCACTAATACGCATAAAAGGCAGCATTAAATCAGCAAGAAACTGATTGATGGTAGCCAGTTCAACGACCATATTAACCAACAACCTGAGGTATCATTTCTACCATGTGGAAAGTGAAGTCCATTAACTTTTGTACTAACCAGTTACCACCCCAGCTAAGCGCTAGTAGTGTAACAAGTAAGCGCGGCAAGAAACTCATGGTCTGTTCGTTAATTGAGGTTGCCGCCTGAAACACGGCAACCACTAACCCTACAATGAGGCTTGGAACAATTACCGCAGACACCAGAACGATGACCATAAACATGGCTTCACGGAGTATTTCAACAAAGACTTCTGGTGACATAAGCCCTCCTACACACCCATACCGAAACTGGTAGCTAGTGTGCCAAATATGAGATTCCAGCCATCGACTAACACAAACAACATGAGTTTAAATGGCAAAGAAACAATCATGGGTGAAAGCATCATCATACCCATTGCCATCAATATTGAGGCCACAACAAGGTCGATAATAAGAAACGGGATAAACAGCATAAATCCGATTTGGAACGCGGTTTTTAGCTCGCTGGTCACAAAGGCAGGAATAAGGATAGTTAGCGGTACTTCGTCTGTATCTGCATATTTCCCCTCATCACCAGCAATACGCACAAAGGTTTCTAAATCTTTCACTCGGGTTTGCGACAACATAAACGCACGCATGGGCCCTTTAGCTTGCTCTATAGCATCCATGCTTGTCATTTGCTCAGACAAATACGGCTGTAATGCCCGCTCATTAATTTCTTCAAACACCGGCGCCATAATAAACATAGAAAGAAACAAACTCACTCCTACCAAAATTTGGTTTGAAGGAGATTGCTGCAAACCAATGGCTTGTCGCAGAATTGATAACACCACTATGATACGGGTAAAAGACGTCATCATCATAATAAACGCGGGAATAAGACTGAGCGCTGTCATGATAAACAGCGCTTGTAACGTCATGGTGTAATCTTGCGAACCGTCATCGTTAGTCACGACGGTAACAGCTGAAATGCCTTGCTGTGCCAGTGCAGGCTCAGCAATCGCCAAAGAAGCTAACACTACAAAAAATGCGGTCCAAAACTTACGCATCGTTTTTATCTTCCTTTATTGAAGGGTTCAGCTTACCTGCCATGGCGGCAACCAGCTTTTGTTTAAATGCGTCACCGCTGCCCTGCTGCCCATTTGCCACTGGCGTTTCTAAGTGCTTTTCAAGTTTACTTAAATGGGAAATATTATGACTGGTCACGCCCACTAGGTGTTGTTCGTCGCCCACCTGAATAACCATTATTTTTTCTTTCGTGCCTGCCACCATACTGGCGACCACCTTCATTTGCCCACCACCCATGGTACCGACATTAAATCGACGCATAAGGTAAGCGAGCGCAAAAATAATTCCAACCACTAAAAGAAGTGATAGAAAAATTGACACTACAGAGGTGGGATTAGTGATTGATTGGGTAGATTGCGCATTCACTACTTGCGTAAATATAAGGGGCAGCATTGCGCAACCCCTTGCTATGTAAGAAGATTTATCGAAGCTTCTTGATTCTCTCGATTTGACTAATAACATCCGTTAACCGAATACCGAATTTATCGTTGACCACTACTACTTCACCATGAGCAATCAACGTGCCATTTACCAATACATCTAATGGCTCACCAGCAACTCGGTCCAGCTCCACCACAGATCCCTGGTTCAACTGTAGCAGATTTCGGATACTTATTTGACTACGCCCTACTTCCATCGAGATAGTGACTGGAATATCCAAAATGGTATCCAGCTTCTTTTTCTCTTCTTGGGTTATGGGTGTGTCGTCGGTTAATTCGTCGAGTTCTGCAACCTGAACATCATCATTTTCCTGATCGTCAGCTTCAGAATCGGCTTGCTCCGCCATGGCGGCAGCCCAATCGTCCATACCGTCTTCACTCATGGGATATTCCCCTCACCTTACAGGTCTTCTTCGAGTACTTGCAGCTCGGCATCATTATCTATAATGCGCCCGCCGCGGGTTAATAATTGTAACTCAGACTTCACAGAAGTCGGTCTTGCAATCTTTTCTACTATCTTCAGGGCTAAGTTATCTCGTGAACGACCTAGCTTAGCTCTGAACGTAGGTAAATCTTCAATTAGCACCGTAATGGTTTCTGGCATTTCCACAGGAATAATTTCACCTGGTTTAAATTCCATTACTTGGCGTAATGACACATCCACATCAAGCATGTGGGTTGTCAGTGCCACTTTTACGTCCATGATTTCATCGCGAAGTGCTTTACTCCAGCGCAAATCGGTATCTTCTTTATCGCTTTGCACACCCGCATCTAGCAATTCGCGGATAGGCTCTAGCATTGAGTATGGAAGTGACACGTGGAAATCGCCACCACCACCGTCAAGCTCTATGTGAAATGAGCTGATCACGACCACTTCAGTGGGGCTCACAATGTTCGCCATCGCCGGGTTTACTTCTGAGTCTAAATACTCAAAAGACACATCCATTACTGGCGCCCACGCTTCTTTGTAATCTTCAAAAATAATCTTAAGCAGCATTTGAATAATACGCCGCTCAGTTGGCGTAAATTCGCGCCCTTCAATTTTTGCATGATAGCGGCCATCACCACCAAAGAAGTTATCTACCAGAATGAAAACCAAGCGGGCTTCCATGGTAATAAGACCGGTACCTTTAAGCGGGCGAAATCGCACCATATTCAAGCTGGTGGGTACAAACAACGTATGAATGTATTCACCAAATTTAATCATTTGAATACCGTTAATTGACACTTCCGCAGAACGGCGCATCATATTGAACAAACTCACTCGCATGTGACGAGCAAAGCGTTCATTAACGATTTCAAGCGTAGGCATACGCCCACGAACAATCCTATCCTGTGAGGAGAAGTCGTACTCTAGCGTAGAAGCATCGGAGTCGGCTTCGCCAACCTCGTCTTCTTCTACATCGTCTACCCCGTGTAGGAGGGCATCGATTTCATCTTGAGATAATAAATCACTCACAGTTATCTACCTGTTATTGCATCACAAAACCAGTGAAGAGCACACGCTCAACCACATCACTTCCCGCGATGTCTTTAAGCACTTTTTGTACTTCAGTCACCGCTTGTTCACGCAGTTCAATTTTTCCTGCTTCAGTCACCAAGTCATCGGCATTTGATGTACTAAAGACTTGCAGCAAAGTGCCTTCAATCAACGGTATGTGGGTTTTAGCCAACTCTTCATTGTCTGAGCCTCGCACTAGAAGCTGCACTTTAATTTGCACTAAACGGTCTCGACCTGAGCCCGGAACGTTAAAAACGAAAGGGCGTGGCATGGCGACATATAAGGCGGTACCTACTTCAGCACTTCCCCCTGGGGCCGCTGCTTCAGTGGCCACCTGCTCGTCGGTTTCGGCAAGTTGCTCTGCAGCTACAGGCTCTTCACCACCAGCAAATAAAAGAAAATAGGCTGCTGCACCACCGCCAACTAACACTACGGCGATAATAATAATCAGCATCATTTTGCCTTTCTTTTTACCACCTTCTTCAATCTGTAACTCTTCTTCAGCCATGTCTAATCCGTCAATATCCCACGAGGAACTCGTATTATCAGGCTTACGACGCAAATGGCAACGTAAGCCTGCATAAATTTGCAGTTCTTATAGCAGATAGCGCAATTGTACATCAACCCTACTTAAGTCTTTGCCTTCGCTATCAACCTACTAAGCGTAATAGTCTATACCGCCTTTCGCTTCCCTTGTGACAGACTGCTCTATCACCGTGGAACCCTCGTCGAACTCACCGTCGATATCTTGGCTAGGTACACCGTTACCTGCAAGTTGCTGGCCACTTCCATCACCATTTTGTGATGAGTTATCTTTACGCACTTCTGATTCACCTAAATTAATGCCTTGCTCTGCTAACATATCTTTTAACCTAGGCATGGCATCGGCTAGTGCATCTTTAGCGTGCTGCGACTGCACAATGAAGCTCACACTGGCTGCATCACCCGATACATTCACTCGTACCTGCATACTGCCCAGTTCAGGCGGATCGAGCCTAATTTCTGCCATACTGTTTCGCGCATTCACCATCCAGCGAATTTTCTCATGCAATTGTTGCTGACCTTCGGGCTTTAAAATATTGACGGGTTTGTCAGCGCCATCAAATTGAAGCTGGGTCTTGGTTGACTCCGCACGAACTTGATTACTTTCATTCATGAGAGAGTCAATGCTAACGAGTTCACTTTGCAGTACTTGATGAGCGCTTTGTTGGGTACCGTTTACCAATTGCATAAACTGCCCTGCTAGTACGTCAGTTTGCCCCGCTACATTCTGCATTTGCGTTTGTGTTAACCCCGCTTCAGAAGCCGCATCGGCCACAAGTGCCGAAAGATCTATCCCAGGCTCCCGTCCTTGAGCGACTTGTTGCTGAAACTCATTAATACCAGCAATCAAGTTAGACTTAACCGCTTGTTGTTGGGCTGCGGTTGTCGCAGTAGGTAAAGATGCCGCTACGCGCTCGGCAAATGCTTCAGCCGCCTTTTGTGCACTTTCTGGTGACATCATCGCAATTGACTGCAATAAAGACTCACCTTGGCTATCGGTAAGTATATCGCTAGCTTCTGTGGAGACTGTATCGACAGGGTTGCTATTCGTTTGCGTTGTTGCAGTAGATTGGCTTGAAACACCGTTAGCTAGCGCTGCATTTAGTGCTTCTTTGGTGTCAGTTTGCGCAGTAATTTGCTCTTGAAGAAGACTTAATACTAACGCCTCATCGGCACTCAAGGCTTGTTCATTTGCTTCTTGTTCGGCTAATAGATCTTGCTCTGAAATTTGCGTCTGAGCATCAGAACTTTCGTCTTCATTTTCGCTAGCATCACCCAAAAACTGCGCAAGCAGGTTAGCTAAGGGGTCGACTTTTTCAGACTGCCCCGTATCGACTTCGCTCGGTGCAGTGTTTTCATTTGCTTTAGCCAATAAGGCCGCAGTGAGTGCTTTTATTGCTTCTAAGGTTTCACTACTAAGCCCTTCGCCTGCATCTTGACCAAGTTCATCACCGGCTTGATTCTCTAGCAAGTTCATTAAATAAGCGGTTATTTCTGTTGCAGAGCTTGTATCAACATCCTCAGGAAGATTCTTCGAGGTTAATGCACCGGTTACTACTGCATCGCTTTCGTTACTACCGTTATTAGACGCCAACGCACTTAATACATCCTCGCCCGCCAATTCATCACCCGCTAGCAAAGCTTGTGCTAATTGCTTCGCGGCTAATTCGGCATCCTCTATCTCGCCTGCGTCTAATAAATCATCAGTAATTGCGGTAGCCTCTGCATCTGAAGTAACGGTGTCATCGCCAGACGCGCCCATCATGGATGTGACATACTCAATCCAATCTGTGGGGCTTTCGCTATCCCCGTTTCCAATACTTGTTAACTCTTCTGGTGGTAAATCAATATGGCCGCCAAAGAAGTCTTTTTTGTTGTCGCCGCCATTTTGGCTGTCCTCTTTGCCTGTACCTTTATCATCAATAAGGAGTGAGCCATCTTTCTTTGCGTCAGTGTCGATTCGACGTGACTGTGCATCGGCAATGATTAATTCATCCGTGCCTTCGTCAGGTGATGTTAACTCGCCTTCTTGGGCTTTTTTGTCTGTTTGATCACCATTTCGTGCTTGTGTTTCATCATCTTTCACCGGAGGTAAATCAACATTCCCCCTCTCTGGGTCGGGAGAATGTCTATCAGCGGATTTCTTATCAATAGCAGGGTTTGTACTGTTGTTCACCGATGCGCTGGTGTGTCGCGTGGAATGACTTTTGTTCTGGGCCTCGAGAGACTTTGTACTCGATTCTTTTGCTTGGATATAAGCCGCTTCAAACGCTTTATTATTCTGCGATGAATCTTCTGAACCCATACCAGCTTCTACGGCTTTTGCCGTTGATGAGGCCGAAAAAGGCAACGCGGCAATGTCTGTTTTTTGTGCGGCAACTTGTTGCATCATATTTTTACCGTCCTGCTAAGACTTTGAAAGTCAGAACCATGAAAACCCAGATTGAATCGTTTTATCTCTACACCCCCTGTGTCCGTGGGCTGCAGGCCGATACTTAGCTAATAAAAGTTCCCGTATCGGTATTCAAGTTAGGCGTATAAACACGTTAATTAGTAGTGAGTTTGCAAAGAGTGTTCCATTGTGGAGGTTAACCGACGAGATATTTAAAAAATCGAAAGGATTGAACGACTTGGGGTAAGTAGCAAATTGGATAAACTGCCTAGAAGAATGTTTTTCCGCTTCTAAAAAATTTCTGTGTGGCAAATTCGTCCATCATGGCTTGCTCTGCCCTCGCTTCTTTTGCCACTTTAGCTAAATGGCGTTTATTAAGAAGCAACTCTACCGCTTTCACTTTTTGCTGCTGCTTTAGCCAAAGTTGCTTGCGTTGATCGGCTGCCATATTAGCCTGTGCTATCACATTCATTTGCTGCTCGCAGGCTTTATCTAATTTGCCTACAAACGATAAATGCTGTTGATAATGGGTAGCAGTAACACCCGCTTTTCCCGTTTGCTGAATGCCTTTTAAGTAATCAATTCTATATTGCTCAAGGCTTGTCAGCTTTTGTTTCTGCTGCATCACATTTTGCTGCGCTTGTTGGAACATTTGCGCAATGCGCTGCTCTCTTTCTCGTTCAAACTCAGCCAGACGCTCTAGTTGTTTAGACATAATTGATTACCCTTGCCCTAAGCCTTTCGCTAATGCAGCCATGCCTTCAAGGCACTCATCATAAGGCAACACATTTTTCATACCTTGTTGCAAGAACGCATTGATTGCAGGCTCTGCACGAATGGCTAAATCGATGCGAGGATCTGAACCTTTTGCATAGGCACCAATAGAAATGAGGTCTTGGTTTTGTTTATAGTTCGAATAAACTTGTCTTACTCTGCGTGCCATTTGTTGATGTTCATCGCTGACCACCATAGGCATTACACGGCTAATAGATGCTTCAATATCGATGGCGGGGTAATGACCGCTATCAGCGAGCGTTCGCGATAACACAACGTGACCATCTAAAATCGCCCTTGCGGCATCGGCGATTGGATCTTGTAAATCGTCACCTTCGGTAAGTACTGTATAAAATGCGGTAATAGACCCTTGTTTCTCGCTACCGTTACCAGCCCTTTCTACCAATGCGGGTAACCTGGCAAATACCGAAGGCGGATAGCCTTTTGTTGCGGGTGGTTCACCTACTGCTAATGCAATTTCACGTTGGGCCATGGCATAACGAGTAAGAGAGTCGATAAGCAGTAATACTTTTAAACCTTGATCGCGAAAGTATTCAGCAATGGTAACTGCCGTTTCGCAGCCCTTTAAGCGCATTAACGGTGAAGTATCAGCAGGCGCTGCTACCACTACCGCACGGGCACGCTCTTCTTCGGTTAAGATATCGTGGATAAATTCTTTTACTTCTCGACCCCGTTCTCCCACCAAGCCAACCACAACCACATCGGCTTCGCAGCCCCGGGTCATCATACCGAGTAAAACACTTTTCCCCACGCCACTGCCTGCAAAGAGCCCCATACGTTGGCCTACCCCAACGGTATTCAGTGCATTAATGGCGCGAACACCCACATCCATAGGTTGGGTAATAGCGCGGCGAATTAAGGGGTTAATAGGAGGCCGCGTAGTAGGTACGCGGGTTTCAGTTTGAATTTCGCCAAGCCCGTCTAAAGGGTTACCGTTTCCATCAACCACACGACCCAACAGCCCCATGCCAACAGCAAGACCACTTTGGCGGTTTAGTGGCATTACCCGACTTCCTGGTACGATGCCCCGTACTGCTTCGGTAGGCATAAGATAGGTGATATCGGCACCAAACCCCACCACTTCAGCTTCAATTTCGCCTTCAATGGTTTGCACAAGACACTGGCTACCTACGGGTAATTGGCACCCAACAGCTTCAAGTGTAAGGCCTATGCCTCTGACCAGTTTGCCTGCGGCCACAATAGGCGGCGATGACACTTGTTTCTGCAAACTATCAAAATGTGCATGCCAAGGGCTACTCATCTGATAAACCCTGATTCACCATGAACTTATCGATTACGTCGCGACAGCGGCGTTCTATGGAAACATCTACGGCGTTTTGTTCAGTCGCAATGTCACAGCCACCGCGCTTCATGGTAGGCGCTTCAATGAATTGCCACTCTTTCTCTTTCAACGTTGCTTCCGAATAATGTTCAGTTACTAGCGCTATATCATCAGGATGCATATGAATTTGATACCGTGTTTGATTTACCGGCAGGGCTTTCATTCCTTCGCTAAGGGCTTGTAAAATCACTTGATGATTCGACGTGATTTCGGTTTTAATCACCGATTTAGCAAGGGTAACTGCAAGCTTTACTAATTGGTCACGGGTTTCGTCGTTGGCTTGTGATAATGGCGTATGAAGCTTTTCAATAAGTTGCTGCCAAACTTCAACTTGCGCAGAAATTAAGCCCTTACCTTCTTCTAACCCTTGTTCAAGACCCTCAGCGTGTCCAGACTCACGTCCTTCACTAAGCCCCAACTCTAGGCCTTCGGCTTTTCCTTCTTCGAAACCTTGCGCCTTGCCTTGTCCGTAGCCTTCATCATGAGCAGCTTGTCTAATCGCTTCAATTTCTTGTGCAGTAGGCGGAAGAATTTCAGCTTCTTCCTCTTCTGGAGGCTCGTATTTCCAATCTGAACGGAAATTTAACGCATTGGTTTTGTCTTTATCTTGTGGCTTTTCGGGCTGTTCAACGAAGGGCAAATCCCAAGGTCTTGCATCATTTAATTCGTCGTCGCTGAAGCCTTTATTTGATGACATCAATCTACCCAGGTAACGTTTATGAGGCCTTTGGAAAATTAACGCAAAGGCCTATTTTAACCACAATGGCGAATAAATAATGAAGGGTTATAAGAACTCTTCACCGCCTCCACCGCCCAGCATAATTTCACCTGAATCGGACAGTCTTCTGGCAACAGAGAGAATTTCTTTCTGTGCGGTTTCAACTTCAGATATACGTACAGGCCCCAGGGCTTCAAGGTCGTCGTTAAGCATTTCTGCCGCACGCTTCGACATGTTTTTCATAATCTTGTTCTTAAGCTCTTCATCGGCGCCTTTAATTGACTTAAGCAGTGCATCTTGTTGCACTTCACGCAAGATAGCTTGAATGCCTTTGTCGTCTACATCGACTAAATTGTCGAAGACAAACATAAGATCTTGAATTTGCTGGCTCATCTCTTCGTCTTGTTCACGGATGGCATCCATCAACTGACCTTCAATAGCGGTATCAAGGTAGTTCATGATATTTGCAGCAGATTTCAGGCCGCCCATTTTAGCCGCTTGCGTACCCGCTTGACCGGCGAACTGTTTCTCCATGATTTCGTTAAGCTCTTGCAGTGCAGCAGGCTGAACTTCTTCAAGGTTAGCAATACGCATTAACAAGTCTAGGCGCACTTTTTCTGGGAACTGCGCCAATATTTCGGCACTCTGCTCTGGCTCTAAGTACGACAATACAATGGTTTGAATCTGAGGGTGCTCGTTTCGAATGATACTGGCCACCTGCTTCGAGTCCATCCACTTCAATGAATCTAGGCCTTTCGCCCCACTTCCCATCAGAATTTGGTCAATTAAGTTAGCCGCTTTATCTTCACCTAATGCAGCGGTGAGCGCTCGCTTAACAAAGTCTTGGCTCTGGAAGCCAATGGTACTGTAGTTTTGAATCTCTTCAATAAAGTGTTTATGCACAGACGTAATTTTTGTCTGTGTCATATCATCCACTTTTGCCATCTCAGAGCCCAGCTTTTGAACTTGCTTTGGCTCAAGATGTTTTAATATTTGTGCAGCGTCTTCTTCAGACAAACTCAGAAGCAAAATAGCGGCTTTTTCAACCCCTTCTAGCTTACTGACGTCATAGGACGCTTCTTCAGTAGTGGCAAGTTCTTCAGCCATAATACGCTCTCACTTACTCATCTTGCATCAGCCAGCCCTTAACAACTTGGGCTGACAATTCAGGTTCGTTCGCAACCAGTGCACGAACCGCTTTTAATACGTCTTCATCTTTATGTAAATCTGGCAACATTAGTGAGCCATCTGCCGCAAAGCCTACCTGACCTTCATCGAAGTCAGTAGACAGCATATTAATGGTTTCGTCACCAAGATCTAGGCCTTCGTCTGCATCAAAGTCATCAGCTTCTTTCGACTCGTCAGGGTTAATCAAGCGACGTAGCATGGGTCTTATCACAAAGATGATAAGCACAATAATAACTAAACCACCAATGACTAACTTAAGTATAGGCAAAAATGCCGGCTGTTCCCATATTGGCGCTTCTTCAATAACACCATCATCCATGCGGGTGAAAGGAACACTGACCACTTCTAACGAGTCGCCACGAGTCACATCAAATCCAACACCGCCTTGTAGTAAACGGCGGATGTTTAATAACGCTTCTTGATTGCGAGGCTCTGCCGACGTAGTACCATCTTCACCAGCAACTTGAAGATAGTCTACCGCCACCGATACGCTTAACCTGCGGATTACGCCGCTTTGTTTTTTGGTATGGCTAATGGTGGTGTCTAGTTCGTAGTTACGAGTAGATACTTTCGATGTACTTCCTGGCAAAGTAGCTTGTGCGCCTGCTTCTGGATTTTCAGGAATATTCGAGTCTAACGGCGGTTGGTTAGTTAGCGCGCCGGGAATACCCATGGCACCACCACCCACACTATTTTGTTCATTGATCATTTCGCTGCGAACAGCTGGCAAATCGGGGTTATAGCTACGCTGAGTTTGCTCTAGTGCAGTAAAGTCCATACTCACATCCGCTTGCGCGGTGTAGTTACCAATTCCCAAAACAGGAATAAGAATAGCGTCAATTTTTTCTAGGTATTCTTGTTCGCGCTGTCTTTCAATTTCATATTCTTTTCGTGCTCGAGCACTTAGCGAGTCTTGTGAACCCGAATTTAGTAATCGGCCATTGCTATCGGTCACCGTTACCGCAGATGGCTCCATGTTTTGTACCGCTGACGCCACAATATCGATAACTGAGTCAACTTCCTCTCCCGCAATCACTTTGCCGCGCTTAGCGGTAAGTACTACCGTAGCCGAGGCTTTTTTCTCTCGGCGAGCAAATACGTTCTCTTTTGGCATAGCCAACAAAACGCGTGCTTTTTGTATACTTGAGATATCTTCAATAGTGGCGGCTATTTGTTGTTCACGGGCATGTTTCAAGCGTTCCATCTCTACCCGCTGACTTACTCCGAATCCCATGTCCTGCATGATAATATCGGTACCAGCATCAGAAGAGCCGGTTAAGCCCTGACGTGTCATACCCAAGCGTATAGTTTGAAATTCGTCACTTCGAACGTATACCGTGTTTCCCTCTAAACGATATTCAATTTGATTGGCGTCCATATAATCCAAGGTTTCAATAAGCTCTTGGGTTTCCATTTTTGCTAACGGACGAAAATCAGGCTCTTGCGCCCAAATTAATATAAAAACTGCAATCGCGACACAAATAACAAGCACTACCACTAGCGCCATCTGGCGCATCATGTCAGCACTGCCTAAGGTATCCATGAATCCTGATTTATTCTCAGGCTCGTTATCGTTCCCCATGGAAGGGTCGTTAACGGTTAAATTTGTGCCTGTTGCTTCAGCCATGACTTACTCCAACTACACCGGCATGTTCATAATGGTTTTATACGCTTCAAGCACTTTATTTCGTACTTGAACTGTGGCCTCAAAGGCTATGCCTGCTTTCTCTTTTGTAAGCATAACTTCAGCGAGGCTCAATGACTGGTCACCCATTTCAAACCGCTGTTGTGCATCTTTAGATTCTAATTGCATGCCATTAACCCCATCTACCGCTTGTTTAAGCATGGTAGAAAAATCACTCGCTGAGGGGTTAATCTCATTTGAGGGTTGAAGTTCGTTTGAAGGCATACGAGTTTGCCCAATCATGCTCTGCATTTCTTGGTATAAACTATTGGCTTTAACGTCCATAACCACTCCTTAGAATATTGATGGGGAATTGTCGTTTAATGACAATGCGCTCTGATGACTAACACTTAACTATAAGACAACTACTTATAACTATAAGACTACTAGCAAGTGGCAAGCCAACTTTAAAATTCATACAAAAGCCATTTTAAAGCAATGACTTACGCAATTTTTTAAGGAAGTAGCCAATTTTATGACAGAGAGGGGGAAATAGCGTCAAGAAAGTGAA
This sequence comes from Alteromonas sp. 38, assembly GCF_902506055.1. Taxonomy (NCBI): domain Bacteria; kingdom Pseudomonadati; phylum Pseudomonadota; class Gammaproteobacteria; order Alteromonadales; family Alteromonadaceae; genus Alteromonas; species Alteromonas sp. 38. The sequence continues at coordinate 1,176,085 of NZ_LR733300.1, read as the reverse complement.
TAGGTGTAAAGTGGTGTAAATGCGCAATGTAAAATAGCTCGGAGCAGCGCAAAACGCTCCGCACGTTACCGTGACGCACAACCAAGTGCAAGGCAAGGCAAGGCAAGGCAAGGCAAGGCAAGGCAAGGCAAGGCAAGGCAAGATACACTACAGCAAAGTAGATATCCCGCTAAAAAATAAGGGCCTAAAATAAAGAATAAAAGCCCCCTCTTTGTTACCAAGCTAGTTTGATATGTTAAGCAGGTAATTCAATCCCATCTTCACGCATTCGGGCCAATTTATAACGTAAGGTTCGAGGGCTGATACCGAGTTTTTCTGCCACATCTTTACGCTTACCGTTACACAGGGTAAGTGTATCGAGGATGATTTGATGTTCTTGCTGGCGAAGCTCTGAGCCTAAACGACTATTATCTTCGGGCTCGTCCTGCTTTACTGCCATCTCGTCATGCACCGCCATATCAATCATTAAGTCACCAGACTCTATACTGCCGTCTTCACACAGTATGAGTGCCCTCTGAATAACATTTTCAAGCTCTCGCACGTTACCTGGCCAAGTGTATTGCGCCAATTTATTTCGTGCAGCGGCACTGAGGCGAACATTGCCTAAGCCTTGTACGCTAGTGTGACGATTAATCAGGTGTTCAGCTAGCGGTACAATATCACCTGGACGCTCAGCAAGTGGCCGCCATGTGATAGGAAAAACATTTAAGCGGTAATATAAATCTTCTCGGAAGTTTCCTAGCTCTACCGCTTTACGTAAATCGCGGTTACTGGTGGCAATCACCCGCACATCTAGTTTAATCGTTTTGCGCCCACCCAGTCGTTCTACTTCACGCTCTTGAATAACACGAAGTAGTTTCGCCTGAAGTGCTAAATCCATTTCGGTAATTTCATCTAATAGCAGTGTACCGCCTTGGGCTTGTTCAAATTTACCTGGGCACGCTTGAATCGCGCCGGTAAACGCGCCTTTTTCATAACCGAACAAGGTAGCTTCAAGCATATTTTCAGGAATAGCGGCGCAGTTAATTGCCACAAAAGGCGCATCGGCGCGAGTAGACTGATCGTGTATATAGCGAGAAAGTACTTCCTTACCAGAACCACTTGGACCCAGTACCATCACGGTCGCTTCTGACTTCGCCACTTTTCTTGATAATTCGAGTAGTTTTAAACTAGAAGGGTCAGCCACAATAGGCGTGCAAGATTCTACTTTTTGAGCAGGTGCATAGCGCCCAACAAGATTAAGTAGCACTTCAGGTGCGAATGGCTTAGACAGATAATCAGTTGCCCCATCTCGCATGGCCTGCACGGCATCATCGATGGTGGCATACGCTGTCATTAACAATACAGGCAGTTGAGGGTATTTCGCCTTAATACTTTTCAATAAAGTAAGGCCGCTCATTTCACCCATTTGGATGTCACTCACCACAAGGTCTATCTTTCGACCCGCTAAGACCATTAACGCAGCCTCGGCACAGTCGGCATCTACAACATCGTAATCGCCTAGTAATAGGGTGTCGTACAACGCTTCGCGTAATCCAGCATCGTCTTCCACGATAAGAATAGTTGTTTTAGACATTTCTAATTCTCCTAGCAATTAAGCGACATTTGAGTGAGGCTTATTGTGTTGCCCGATAGCCTGAGTGTTACAAGGCAATGCAAGCGTGAAGCAAGCACCTCCTTCATTAAGATTTACCATGCTAAGCGAACCGTTATGTGCTTTAGCTACCGATTTCACCACGGCTAACCCCAGCCCTGTGCCATGGGTTTTGGTGGTAAAGAACGGCTCGAATATTTTATTGATTAGGGTATTGGGTACACCTGGTCCCTTATCGTTAACGCAAAGTAGCACCCTATTTTCATGTACTACTGCATTAATCGAAACCGTGTAGCCCTTGGGCGTAACTTGACTCGCATTTTGAATAAGGTTCAGCACAGCACCTTGCAGCGCGGTGAGATTCCCAGTGATAAGTGCATCCGTTGAATCGAAGCCATTAAAAGCAATTTGCTGTGCTTGCTGCGCAGTGATGGTTTGCGCATTAGGCTCAATTGCTTCTCGCAAGCTGGCAAGCGATAAGGTATTCACAACTTGTTGTTCACCAGACTTGGCGAACAACAGCATGTCATTAACTTGGCTTTCTAACTCTTTAAGTCTGTCTGTCATCTTTCGAGCAAATTGCTCAGATGCATGCTGGGGTAAATCTTTTCGCGTTAAATTGGAGGCATAAAGCATCGCTGCGGATAAAGGCGTTCGAATCTGATGCGCAAGGGATGCCACCATTTTGCCTAATGAAGATAAACGCTGCATATGGCTGACACTGGCTTGAAGCCGACGTGTTTCCGTCAAATCTGTAATAACAATCAGCTGCCCTGGTTCGTCTTCAAGTGGCGTTATAGAAAGTTTAACGCGACGACCATCTACCAATGACACTTCATGACCATCGTCTGCACGAGGATTAAATGAGCGAGCAATGATGCTACGCCATATTTGTTCTTCTAGCGGCTCACCCAGCAATGCCTTAGCTAAGTCATTGGCTTGACGTACAACCCCTTTGCCGTCAATAACGATGACGCCTGCCGGCATGACTTGAAGCAAGTTTTCCAAACGACTGGCTTGGCGACGAAGTGAGCTCACTTCTGCTTCACTCACATACGACGGTGTTGTAGCCTCAAGCGCATGCTCGACACTAGGCACATCATAAGATGAAGTGAATTGTTCAGAAGACGAAGTACTGCTGTCGTGTGTGCTATCAAAAATCATATGGCTCTCGTCAATTTAAAGACGGTTTGTGTATATGATTTTACTTTGCAGAAGACATGCCAGTTTTTATACTATATTTATCATATGGTTACGATAAATTAAGGAAGAAGTTTAACGTCAGGTAATTGACGTTAAACTTCTTCCATACGCTGAATATCGTACTTACGCATTTTCTCAACAAGGGTGGTTCTGCGCATTCCGAGCTTATCCGCAGCGCGAGCAACGACCCATTCTTGCTGCTCTAAGGCTTGGCGAATGAGGGTAATTTCAAGTTCAGACAAGTATTCTTTTAGATTAACCCCTTCCTCAGGCAGCGAAGAAGAAAGAGGTAAACTGTTCTCTTCCTCAGGTTCATCAAAGTGATCTTGCGAAGCTGATTCTGCAAAAAGCGCATTAAACGCGTCTCGCTCTAGCAGTTCTTCGGGGTAATCTGGTTCGTACGCTTGAATTTCACCGTACTGGTATTTCTCTGGAAGGTCGGCCACATCAACGATTTGACCGGGATAAAGTATACTCAGGCGCTCAACTAGATTCGATAGCTCACGAACATTACCCGCCCAATTATGCTCCATTAACGATTCTATTGCGCGTTCAGTGAACCTCACACTATCTACACCATCCCCTTGAATACGGCTGTTGAGTTCTTGCAGCAGTAACGGGATGTCGTCTTTTCGTTGACGTAATGCAGGGCTATCGATAGGGAACACGTTTAAGCGGTAGTAGAGATCTTCACGAAACTTATCTTCTTTGATCATAGTTTCTAGATGACGATGGGTAGCCGCAATAATACGAACATTGCATTGTTGAGGCTTGCTACCACCTACTCGCTCGTAAATACGCTCTTGCAGTACCCGAAGCAGTTTGACTTGCATCTGCAACGGCATGTCGCCAATTTCATCTAGAAATAATGTTCCACCCTCAGCTAATTCAAAGCGGCCTTTTCGAGCACTAATCGCACCGGTAAAGGCGCCTTTTTCGTGACCAAACAATTCACTTTCAAGAAGCTCGCCGGGTATAGCACCGCAGTTAACGGGAATAAAAGGGCCATCTTTACGTTCTGACAAGAAGTGTACATTACGTGCCACCACTTCTTTTCCCGTACCAGACTCCCCCAAAATTAGCACCGTTGCCTCTGTAGGAGCCACTTGCTCTACCAAACGACGCACAACCTGAATTTCATCGCTCTTGCCCACCAAACTTCTAAACAGGCGGGTTTTAGAGCCACCAGCGCGGGTTTTACCCGGCTTTCTGCGGCTATATTCTTGGCATCGGTGAATTGATTGCGTAAGTACTGGGTAAGTAAGCGGTAAGGTGATCACGCTGACTAAATTGCACGAAGCGGCCACTTCACCATTTGAATGTAAAATGGCGACGAATGGTATGTGTGGAAAACGAGCAACCAGTGAATTCACCACTGACGACGACGCGTACTCAATAAGTACGGCATCTGCACCCTTTTCTTTCAGGTAACTTTCACAGTCAGAAAGCCCTCGTGACTGACACGACTCTCCCAAAAAGGTGACTATGGTTTCTAAGCTATGAATTAGTTCCTGGCTATCACTAACCAGCAAAATATCCTTCATCAAATCCCCGAGAACGCTTTGTTATTATTTACAGTTTAGCGCATTTGTAAATTGTAACGACAAAAGATCGCAGCGCAACTGGTGTTTTCGGAAATGTAGCAATAAAAAAAGCAGGTTTCCCTGCTTCTTTCGAATAACTCACTCAAATTTAATGTTTAACTGAGCAGTGCCAAAACCTGCCCTTGCTGCTGATTCGCTTGGGCTTGAACCGTTAAAGCCGCTTGCCCTTGGACATTATTTGCCGCTTGTTGAGAGCTTGCTTGAGCGTAATCTAAATCTTGAATTCGACTACGTGCTTCTGCCGTGTTCACATTGGATTGGGTTAAATTTCGAGCAGTACTAGCCAAACTATTTTGCGTAGCACCTAAATCGCCACGTGCGCCACCTAAAATTTCAATCGCTTCGTCGGTAGCATTTAACGCATCATCAATACTGCTACCAGAAGTTAAATCGATAGAAAGTACGTCAGATAGTTGGCTACCAAGATCTTGGGTTTTAACATCAACTGAGTTGCCACCATTCGCCCCAACTTGAAAACTCAACGCGCCATTGTCAGACAACAAAGGTTTACCAGCAAAATTGGTTTGCTCAATGGTAAAGCTGATATTCTCTTGAAGCTGTGATATTTCAGATTGCAGCGCTTGACGGTCGCCGTCGCTTAACACACCGTTACCAGACTGAATAGTAAGCTCGCGTATACGATTTACATCATCGTTAATGTTGCTTAAACCGCCTTCAGCGACTTGAGCTAACGAAATGCCATCATAAACGTTGTTCACAGCCTGACGATTGCCTTCAACCTCAGACGTTAAACGGTCAATAATCTGCTGGGCCGCTGCGCCGTCTGAAGCATTATTGACCTTTTTGCCAGACGCTAACTTTTCAAACAGATCAGTCTGTTTATCTTGAATTTGATTGAATAAGGATGATGTGCTGCTGTTATTTACCTGCATAATTGCCACCATTTTAAACTTTTCCATGATGTATTATAGCATGATACTGCTCAACATCTAACCAGTTAAGCGTATAAACCGACATACCTTGATATCACTTTCTATAAACCTGCCTTTTACCTAGGATTTATTGATAAAATATTTGCCAATGAATCACGAGAAGTGCAGGAAATAAAGGCGTTCGTAATGAAAAGTAGGACACCACCACGCCGCTATAATTATTATTCTGTTCACAGATAGTTGTATAGTTAATAATGAAGGATTTTTGGCGGTTTTTATCAGTCGTCGAGCGTGTTCTGAAAAGACCTTCTAAGTCACACTATAAATATACGAAAGGTAAAATACTGATGGCACGCACTGCCCTATTTTTAGTTCAAACTCCGCTACATGTTATTAATGCGCTAGAAGCAATAACAGAGTTTAATATTGAACAAAGTACCTTTTTTATCGTGGCAAGCGATCACAACCCTAAGTGGCGGTTAATGATAAAACAACTTTTGCCTCCCCATGCAAAAACTATATTTTGTACTCGTAATGATCACGATATTGAAGAAGGTACTAAGGCATATGCTCAACATTTAGATACGTTGAAAGCAGAGTCTTTAGACTTTGTCTTTTTTGCTGATGCACGCCTCTACATTTTTGTGGATATCGTCAACTCTCTTCAAAATCCCTCGACCATCCTCATGGATGATGGCACTGGAACATTATTAGCAATTCACAGTTTAACGAGGTATGGCCTCTATTATGACATGTCAGTTAGCCGCAACATTGAAAGGCAACGCACTATTGAAGCTGTTAAAATAAAATATGGTCTATGGAACTTAAAGCCCGTTAGATATGACCTCTTTACCGTGTTTGATTATGAAGCTTGTGATTATTTTAACGTCGTGAACAACCCGATGAAGCAACTGTGTTTTACCCATGATGACCAGAAATCTGATTCCGTTCTTTTTTTGGGTCAACCGTTTGTAAAAATAAATCACATGACCGCTAGCGATTACGAAATATGTTTAAATGAGATTTGTGACCAGTTCAAAGGTAAGCGAATGCTCTACCTGCCACACCCGAGAGAAGATCATACTTTGATCGAATCACTTGCAGCAACGGGAAAAATTACGATTATACACACTGAACTAACAGCCGAGAATTTCCTGATAAGTCAAACCCACGCGCCTAAAACAGTGTGTGGTTTTTTATCTACGTCGCTTTGGAATATTGTTAAATTTCAGAAAGGGATAGACGTTCATGCTTTCAAAATACCAGCACATAGATTTAACGAAAAACTGGCAAAAAATCGTTCGAGAAGCAGTCATGTAACAGATTTAGAATTTATTAATCTTATTTACGACTATTACGAAAAACGCTTGCCAGTACATTTATTGAAATAAAGCTGCAAAACAACAGAAATTATGCGCGTTTATAAAGCCTGGTCATCATAGATCCCCAATAAGCGTGTCGCTTTTGTGAATCTCGTTTGTGCACGGAAGATAACCAGTTTTCATTGTCCTGATCTGAACGGTAGACAGAGTCTCGATAGAGATCCACATGATCAGCAAGTACAAAATTTAGCTCAGCAAACAATTCATCAACCAATGCCGCTGAAAAATGTTGAAAATGGCTAGGATAATGATGTTGAACCCATTCATCCCGATACAAATTGGCGACCGTAGAGCTCGAATCTGGTGTTGCAGTGATAAAGAAATATCCCTCTTCTGACACTAAATCCGTAAGCTGTTTTAATAACGCCCTAAAGTCCACCAAGTGCTCTAACACTCCTCGCAGAACGACAAGGTTCATCGTCCCCTTTCCTACTTTATCAACACTCAAGTGATATCCTTTCTGTGTCAATGTCTCTACCGCGCCAATGGATAAGTCATCTCCAAAGGCCCGTACGTTTTTAATTCCACCGTGTTCAACCAAGGCATCTAGGAAGTAGCCACCAGAGGCACCATAGTCAAATACAGGCCCTTCTAATGGATCGGTAATTTGGCTTTTAATCCAATCCACTTCTTGTATGTAAGATACTGCGCGCGCCTTATTTTTTACTTCCGAAGCCTGATGATTTTTTTCATGGTAATGCGCGTAATGGTTACTAATTTCAGTTGGCGTTGGTACAGGTACCGTGCAAATATACAGGCAGTCATTACACCGATAATAATTACCCGTCCAAATTTTCAAATCACTACCCTGACAGAAGCGGCATATTTTCATAATTAATTACTCATCAGTCTATTGGTTAACGAGAACCAAAACGATTTATCTACGTGTGTGTTAAGCGATTTACCCGCCAACGACATACGCTGACGCAATTGAGGGTCATCGGCAATTTTCTCAATAGCATTTATCAGCGATGGAATAGTATTTTCTGTTGATGGCAGTGCACACCCATATGAATACAAAAAGCGATATGCCTCACTAAAGTTTGTTCGCCGACGAATCACGGTCGGCATTCCCATTAACGCTAATTCAACAGCACTAAGACCACCTTGACATATAACTGCGTTGCACGCCTTTAGGTCACTATAGGAGAAAGCTTGCGATTCTTTATCTTTCAGCTTACGGTGTAAAAACTCGTTAAGCGATAGCGATTTATTTTTCTGAGGTGGATAAACAAGTGGCTCATATCCTTGCTCAGCTAACGCATCAACGATAGAAGGCGCCACTCCATCTGCATCACCTCCCCCCATACAAACACCTATCAGTCGTGTATTACGGGCTTTGATAGGCTTCGAAGCACTTTCCATCCATTTCGACGAAGGGATGTTGCATAGCACAGCAGACAAATCCGTGAGAAAGTGAGCTGGTGCAGTCATCCCATTTAAGCTAGGTGCAACAACGTAATCGACATCTTCATTAACATCTGAAATATAAGACAGCGATATCTTCTTCGGCGCCCTTACGTAGCATTCAGTTTCTTTCTTTAGAGATAATCCATCGAGAAAAACGATATCGGCATCAACAATATTGCGCAGAGCGTACTCATCTTCGAGCAAGGGATCACCCCACGGCTCTCGATTAACGACTTTTAACGTTACAGCCATTTTAGGCGAAAGTATTTCTCTCAAAAGTTGAGCGCGAGCAACATGGCCCCACCCCACATTTTTTCCTATTTCGGCAACGATGAGTACGCTTGCAACAATGTTCATTTAATATCTGTTTTGTCTATAGGCTTACCTGCAGTGGCATCAGTAAGCAGAGTCTGACCAACAACCACATCTAATGACTCCAGAGGAAAGTCCCTTTCTGGACGCAAATAAGCTATATCCTCTTTGGTAATAACGTGACCTTTAGGCAGTGCGTGCCTGAAGTAAAGTCCTCTGCGCGCTCTTTTTGCGGTATAAAGTTCCGCTTCAGTTGGCTCTGAGCGTACACTTTGCATCGCACTTTGGGTATCTTTTACCATTTTACAAAACACAGCGAGCGCTTCCCCGTCTAGGGAGTGCTTTACATCAAGACCGCCATTTGCGGGTGATAATGAAAAATGCTTTTCTATCCATTCCACCCCTAAAGAAGCCGCTAAAACTGCGGCGGCGTAACCGTCAGAGTGGTCAGAGAAACCAATAGGAATACCGTATCGATTTTGTAACCAAGGAATAGTGCCCAACATGGCGTTAGACAAATCATGGGGGTATTCCGCCACACAGTGCATGAGAACGATATTGGAAGTATGACTCAATAACCGTTCGACCGATTGATCTATTTGCTCAATGGTTGACATACCGGTGGAGAGAATTACTGGAAAGCCACTGGATCCAGCAGCATCAAGAAGATCATTGTAATTGTTATCACCGCTCGCAATTTTTATGAATGGAGGTTCTGTTTCGATAAGCTCTTCAAGCGATAACAAATCGAAAGGGGTTGATGTAACACAGCGATATCCCCTTTTAGTGGATGCACGCTCTACAATACTTTTATATTGTTCATGAGGAATTCGAGAGTGGTGCCTTAACCAACGAACATCATCAATATCGTAGGTGCCATATTCGTAATCACCTGGGGCATATAGGGTTTCATCGCGTATTAGTTGAAATTTTACGTAATCAGCACCAGCATTTAACGCAACCTCTGTATTGGTCCACAGCAAAGGAACTGAACCAAAGTGATTCATGGCCGCTTCAGCAATTATTTTCATTTTACCGGCCTCAATTTAGTCAAGAAACGATTGATTCCTTCGACTTGAATATCATGAAGGGTATCCCAACAAGGGGGGATAGCGACAGATTCTGGCATATTCTCAACATGATTTTTTAAATCTTCGAAGATTGTTTCTCGGCGCTCAATAATATTTAAGTCGCACGCTTCCATTCCCAGTGTGTTAATCAGGCTTTCCGAACGTTCATCATAAGAAAGGTTTAGAGTAGGTCTTCTAAGCGACCAAAGCGGTAGACTTGTATGTACACGAAATGAGATAGCGGCTTCAACGCTATTTAAAATATTGAAGTATTCATACACGTCGCTTGTGTATAGGATATCTCGTCCAAACGACATAGCATATTCAATATCTCTTTGATCGTTGCACAGTACGCGCGCCGGTTTATTGGTTCGTGATTCAAGTAAATCAAGACACCGCTCTGACAGATGGTGCATCTTCATTTTTTGAGATAGGGGAATATTCATCTGATCGGGATTACGTACCGCAAGCAACGGGAAACGCGCTTCTTGCTGACCATCTTTTGAAAATTCTCTGTTAGCTAAATCAGAAATGTAGACTGAAGGACACCCACCGACAAGATGATCGGGATGGCGCATGAGCGATTCGATATGATTATACGTTGCTGCATCTCTTGAGAGAACGACATCAGCATGCTCCAACAGCGTCACCAAGTCGCCGTCATTGATTGCATCTGTTCGCCTTACATACGATAAATCTGAACCGTAAATATTTCCGTAAGACGTTGAGTAAACCATCATAGGCTTTCTCAGCGCTCTTAATGCCCCTTTATCAAATTCTATTTCGCCATTTTCAAAGAGGTTGCCGCCACCGATAATGACGCCTGATGCCGTTTGATTTATATCGTATATTGTTTTTTTGGTTAGGCCTGACTTTGCACCAAACCCCGCAGCAGGTATGGTAATGAAATTCACCGCGCCGTTACATTGTCGCTCCACCATTCGTCGAACCGCCTGCTGAATCAGGAAGTTACCTATATTAAAGCCATGTCCAAATGGACAAATGTGGTAAATATTATATCTCATAATTTAATTCGTTCTTTGTATGCCATAGTAATTCGCTCAATACTTCCAACCTCAGTACTATCAAATACTGGATGTAGCCAGAGCGAACCAAAAAAGTCGGCGTCTTCTTCATAGTCAATGGTTAAGCGTACGGTTGAGTCAAAATCTGGAATGCTTAAATCATTGGCCTCGATGTTACAAATATTGTCGTTATTTAGCCTCTTACAAATTGGCGTAATATGTTCTCTTTCTTCTTCTGTATGGCTGCTGTTAACTATTTCACGTAGCCATCGTGAACGATACATTTCTAAAGAGATCCCATAAGGGAATGTCCTCTTATTCAAGTTAGTGATCAATTGCGTGGCGTCATCCATATCGCTCAATTTTGAAACGATGTGCTTAATGAGAGGGAATAAAATGAGCGGACTATCTGCATTAAGCCGCCATAGCCACGTATCCACATTTGCACTCGCTAACTCACACAACCTAAGCATGGGCGACAAGGCGCCTCTATAAACTTGCACACCCTTGCCTTCTCCATATCGTGCAATACTATCATCCACAGAGCGAGTTGATGTGGCTATTACTGGCTCTGCTATTGCACTCTCTTCATAGGCCAGAGCGCGAACTTGCGTAATAATACAATCAATGACGGAATGACTGCCTAAAATTGGCGATAATACCTTTCCAGGAAGCCGGCTAGAGTCGGCTCTAGCAAATACGACTGGCAGTATTCTCATATTTTTGACGCCTTATTTTTCATAATCGACTTCAGCAAAAGTTATGCCAGCAACTTTAGGGCTTCGTAAAGTTCGTTTCTAAATGAAAGTGACTTTTGGAATACATCCCCCCTAAAACGCGTTCAATTGTTTTATTATATCGACAGCTTTTTAAAATTCTTTTGCTTTAAATGCGAGGACGAATTTTGGGCTTCGGATGAGGTGGCAGGTAAGGTAAACAGAATTTTATTTTGACACAAGCGACATATCTATTTTTTTGTCCGACTCCACTCTTAATCCTGCGTCTTTAAACTCACTAAATTCAACAACCTGTGTATTTGCATAATCCGTAAACGTGATATTTTTCTTCGGTACATTCCAGTCTGAACCATACAAAAAGGCTAAATATTCACTGGATTGCACTGGCGTTTGAACTTGGCAAGTGTTCCAGTTGACCAATGCCGTACCGTTAAAATGCTTTTCTGGCGCAAACCACATCCCCAAGCTAGGAAGGTGGATAGATTTACCATCTTTGACTTCTCGCGCACTAAACGTTGTTTTGAACTGAGCTAGATTATTAAGGGGGTCGTCAAACTCCAATACAATACCAATACCTCTATTCTTTTTATCTAGGGTTTTTGAGACTTTCCAGGTTAAGTTACTTACGTTATTTTCGACAAATGCCTCGATAACATTCAGTACACTCTGGAAATAATGTGTGGGCATTGAAAAGTCGATATCGTCATCCCACTCGATAATATCTTTGTCTCGAATGATACCCAGCAATGTTCCAAAATCGAGCACAAGAGGAACACTCTCATTTATGGCTATTGAAGATAGCTCGCTAATAATGTTGCGACCCAATTGTCGGCTTGCGGCATTATAAAATGGTGGAGTTTGTTTTTTTAAGTGACTTTTAGGTGGCACAACGATTTTTTGATGCGGGACATCGAGTTCATTGAGTAACTGCGCTTCAACTTCTACTGCCCACTGGGTGGTTATTACTATTTCATCGAATACTAAGTGTCCAATAGCGGCAGGGCTAATAACTGGCACGCCTTCGATAAGTAACCCTTCTTTCTGTTTATCGTTATCAACAATACCAATAAACTCTCGGGACGTTTCATTATTAGAGATATACGTTTTTGAGCTTTCGCCTGCCCCAAATAATAGCGTTTTTGTTTTCATGGCCGAAAATGCCTATTTTTCTCGTAGTTAAGACAGACTCTCTTTAATGATGGCTTTAACTAAATCTGGCGTTACTGCCGTTGTAAAATTACCCGCCCGGGAAGGATCGAGTTCGCGGTCAACAGCTTTAAGCATTTGCGGTAATTCTGCAAACTTCTTCATTTCGTCGTTGAGGCGTAATGCATCCAAGAGATTAATTATCCTATCGACCATGTCTTGGGATAACTTTAATCTGTTTGCCCCTACAACCTTTAACATTGCCGCCAAAGTAAAACTACAGGCTAAACCGTGGGGTACCTTAAATTCAATGGTCAAAGGATATGAGATTGCGTGGGCAAGTGCAGTTTTAGTTTCTGAAATCGCAAGACCTGATAAAAATGCCGCGAATTGCAGAGCCGCTCGGCCTTCAATGTTCTTAGGTTTTTTAAGCACGGGCCGCAAATGCTCACAAATTAGTGCTATGGCTTGCACTGCATAGCGCTCAGAAGTGTTCGACCGCCTTACATTCCATAATGATTCGATAGCATGGGACAAAGCATCTAATGCTGTCACCATGGTTTCATAAGGCGGTAATCCTACCGTTAAATTCGGATCTAAAACAACCTTATCGCTTTCAGCATGGTCAATAGAATATTTCTTTTTATCACCCGTATCCCATACTGTAGCAAATGGGGTGATTTCAGCCCCTGTTCCCGAGGTGGTGGGGATGGCGATTAACGCCACAGAATTTGACACTGCTTTTCGTGCAGCCATAAGTTGGTGTAGGCCGCCGCTTTGTGTTTGCAACATAACCCGAAGTACTTTAGAGGTGTCTAACACGCTACCACCGCCTAGCGCGATAATATGAGTGACTTTACTTGTTTTAAATCGCGCATAAAGTCCATCGATATAGGTTAACTCTGGATTAGGGGTTACATCATCAATCACGTGAAAACGTTCACATTTCAGTTTGGCTTTGAATGCATCCACAACACCACGCTTAACAAACCCCTGACTTGTAACAAGTAGAACCTCAAGGTTGGCTTCTATCAGTTTACTCACACTAGATAAGTAATCATCTGATTGAATTAACCGCTCGTTTAAGGCTTTAGTTAGCATGGGCGGCATGAAACTCATATCATTCGCCATGACTGTGCTGCATAAATGCTAATTTATTCTCGATGGGGGTAGACGTAGGACGTCCCAAATCACTTCTTGCACCTTGTTTAATTTTAACTTCAAACAAAATTGGACCTTTACATTGAGGCATTGCAGCAATAATCTTTGACCACGCTTCAGTAAGTGAGTCACTATCATCACAACAATAATACGCGTCGTATTTGCATCCTAATGCAATGCTTTCTATGTCAATACCTCCAGCTACAGTAGGCTGCCCACCCACCGAGTCATGGCATTGATTATTGAGTACCACATGGATCAAGTTGTCAAGGTTACTTGCTCCAGCAATAGCTAGTGCCCCCATGTGCATTAGCATCGAACCGTCACCATCAAGCGCTATCACTTGACGGTTTGGTTTTACACGGGCTACTCCCATCGCAATGGATAAGGTATGTCCCATTCCACCAACGGTAAGGAAATCTGTATTATCTTGGTTATTTGTTTGTCTAATTTCAAACAATTCCCTTGATGTTTTCCCAGTGGTTGAGATGATTAACTCTGCACCAGACATGTTTCCCAGCAAAAGAGACAGGGCTTCCTCTCTGCTCATCTCACATCGGTTTTCAACTGACTTACTGCTAGCCGAGTCCGTAGCTGAAAAGGTGTCTTTTCTAACCAAAATGGCTACAGGACATGTATTGGTTTTCATGGTTTCTAGTAATGGTGGCAAAGCATCTTCTAGAATCGAACCCGAATCTATCGTGATATAAGGGATTCCTAGCACATCCAACTGCTGCTGCGTTATTTGACCTTGTTTTACATGCTGTGGTTCGTCTTTAACATTAGGCTCACCTCGCCATCCAATCACCATCAACATTGGAATCCCGTAAACCTCTGGATCAGCAAGTGACGTGAGTGGATTTATCGTGTTTCCCAATCCAGAGTTCTGCATATATACGACAGCGGGTTGCCCTGCCCCTAAGTAATGACCTGTCGCCATTCCAATAGCATTGCCCTCATTAGCGGTAATCACATGCGCGTTAGATTCAAACGTAGAATCGATATAAGCACACAAATTTTTCAGTAGCGAGTCTGGTACACCGTAATAGTTGCTCAAGCCATGTTGGGCGAGTAAGTGACAAAACAATTCAGGGGATACCATAGTGCTACTTACCGCCCGGTATCAATTCTAGAATTTGTTTAATAGGCATCATTTGGGCATCAACTTCTGAACTTCGCCCATGGCGTAAAATAGACTCTGCAGTGTTGCACATTGCTGGGTATGCGCTTCGCAGTAATTGATTAGCATAAATAACTACATTCACACCCCGCGCTTGAAGCTCATGTTCAAAGACGGTGTTATAACTAGAAGGCACCACTACCAACGTTTTTTTGTTTTCGAATTTTGCATAACGGTCACAAAATTCAAATATTTCATCTGGTGATTTTTCTCGGCTATGGATCATAATGCCATCAGCCCCTGCCTCTAAAAATGCTTTAGCTCGCTCGAGAGCATCATCAATACCTTTGCCTAATATTAAGCTTTCAATACGGGCAATAATCATAAAGTCATTGGTAGCTTGAGCACTTTTACCCGCTGATATTTTTTGGCTAAAAGCTTCAATTGTATCTTGAGTTTGCGCTACATCAGTGCCGAATAAAGAGTTCTTTTTAAGTCCGGTTTTATCTTCAATAATAACCGCAGACACACCCAGCCTTTCTAAGGTCTTCACCGTGAAAGTGAAATGCTCTGTTTTTCCGCCCGTATCGGCGTCATAAATAATCGGTTTTGTAGTAACTTCTAGCACTTCATTTAAGGTGCTCATACGAGAAGATACATCTACGGCTTCAATATCGGGTTTTCCCTTTGCTGTTGAATCTGTAAGGCTACTTCCCCACATCCCATCAAACTCTTTAACCCCAGTATCCGTTTCTATCTTTGTATTCTCGATTATCAACCCTGACAAGGCGTTGTGAATATCCAAAAAGCGAACCAGAGGCTTAGCAGCCATTAATCGTTTTAAGGATTTCAATCGAATGGCAGGCGTGGTCCCCACTTCTTTCATCGCTTGGTGTAATTGTGAAGAAGAAATACCTTGGGTATAAGGCACTTCTATGAGCTTCCCTCCCCATTGGGCCAAGCAATCGATAACCCGCTGTCGAGTTTTCTGCTGAACACCCGTTTTCCAATCATCACCATGCACGACATAATCAGGTTTCAATGTCTCTAGATTAGGAACATAGTCTAATGTAGTTTGAGGTATTACAGCATCCACACCTTTTATATTTTCAATTACAACTTTCCGTTGCTCAAACTCCATAAAAGGCACTCGCTTATAACTCGCGATTGCAGCGTCGGTTAAAAGCCCGACGGTGACGTCGCCTAATTTGGCGGCGCTCTTGAGAACATTAAGATGGCCAGGATGAACCAAATCGGCACTCATTCCTACATAAACACTCTTTGTCATAATAATTTTTCCATACCTCTATCGCAAAGTCTTCTGGTGACGAGTTAATATCGGCACAAAAAATAAAACTTTAAATTTAAGTGTATTGGCAAAGTGGACTGTATTGAGTTAACGACACTAAGCATTAATATCAGATATCATGTTTTTCACACGGGTTTCATTTGCGTCTTCTAAAAGTAATGAATCTATCTGTATATTTCCTCTGCACACCTTACCTCTATTTCCAATATTATCGCATGCTAAGCTAGAAGCTAGAACGCCTTTACGAGGGATAGCAATATACCTTGCATATTCTATATATTCTTCAACCCATGAGAGAGATTCAAGTAATGGTGCTAAGTAGCGTTGCTTTTGAAGTGCACTGCTGTTCGTGAACTCATATTTAGGCAAGAACATGAACACATCTTCTTGATTACAGAGAAAACCTGGCACAAAATGTTGCTTAGCAGTGTGCACAAAAGGTCTATCTCCAGCTTCAAATGAAGGAATATCTAGCGCATTCGGCGAATACCAAATATAAATGCTAACCTTACTCTTAAGTTCGAATAATCGTGTAACAACACTTTCTTCAACAAGACTGAAGGTTCCAACGAGGCTGTTTATTTCGCTACCAATATTGCTCAATAAACTATCCAGAGCAGTTACCTTGCGCCTAAAATGTATATGATAAGCATCACATTCACTACTTTTTGGGGTCTTAGCTAACGATAGTGCCGAGTCAATTGTTTCCACTAATTTCTTATCTGTCTCTTCAATATCTAGGCTGAAAGTTTTATCTCCAGATGTTATCCACGCTTTTATAAACACAGATTCTCTTAAAAATACGCAAGAGCTGGTAGTATCGAATGCCGAAGCATCGCCGATGTAGCTAATTGATACTTTCTCTAATGTATCTAGCCATTGCAAACGCGCTTCATCAAGCGCCGTTAAACTATCCGTTGTGGAGGATAATTTGCTGAAGACTGCATTGGCATAGTTGATAGTTCCATACAGCAAATAAAATAAGAGTGATTTCTTCATTTGATACGACTCGAATATCATCTCCTTTTGAACCTTAATAAACTCATCTGCTTCGTCATTTGATGAGAAGGGTACTTTTACTTTTTCCATGAAGATAGAAAGCTCGTCTTTCAGTGCATCAACATCGAATCTCGCATTAAATAGAGAGGGATATTCATCAGGTTTTTCAATTGGTTGAAACGCATTATTTTTTATAACATCTAGTGCAGCATCTCTTTGACTAGATGATGCAGAAATTAATACCATATCTAAAGGTAAAGGCGTTGCACCGGCTATTTTTGCACCATCGCTGCAGTTGAAACATGTAAGCCCATTTTGCGCTAAGGACTGCTCGATGATCGTTTTGGAAAGTTTAAACTCGTACTTCGTGAACACAGTGGCTCTGAAATTACCAGGCACAACAATTGATGTATTATTGCTGGCCTCATAGTCATAAACCTCTTTACCGTTGACATAGTAGGAAGATTCTTTCGAGTGGTGTTTAGTCTTGTCATAAAAGCCTAAATCTACGCCAAATAAGTAAATCTGATCCATCCCAATTTTTGAAAACAGATTGATAGCTAAATTTGATACCGTCGGGAATGCGAAACGTAACTCTTCATAGTTAGCCCGTCCTAAAACTTCTAAGGCTGAAACGGTGGACGACTCGCCATCTTTAAATGCTATATAAACATCGTTGAAAAGGTCACAAGTGTCAGGGTGAATACCATTAACTGAGATTAAGTTTATTTGTTTGAGATAATTAAAATCATCGACTCGACTACACCAATCAAAGGTAGAGCGATTTTGCTCAATTTCAGCATGAAAATCTGGCGTAATATCGTGTTTATACAATGCTGAAAGCGCAGTTCCGCAAGAGACAACAATTGCATTCTCTCGGTACTCCAAAATGGTTTCTATCGCCGAATCTAAAGACGGGCCATTCCCTACGATAAAAACAGGAACTTCTTTGTTTTCAAAAGATAAATATTGCGCAGGCTTATTACGCAGAAGTGGAAAGCCTCTTTTTAATGCCTCAGTAGTGTGAGAGATACCATACCTTGCATGGTCAAAATATTCCCCCATAGAAATAACGACCTGAAGTTGTTCCCTCAATTGAGCAATTGCCGACACTAATGCTGAATTGTAATAGCTCTGATAGAAATAGGTATTCGCAAGTATATAGGGGCCAATAGAATAAAACTGATTTAGCAAATCTTTAAATAAATTAGTGCCATCGTCACCGATGTTAATGTACAAACGCCCTTCTTTTTCATCAATACCAGATAAAATTTCATCCCACTTTATGGCAAATAAAGATGCGTAAAAAAAATCTTTATTAGGTTCGCATACAAATAACTTTTCTACGTCGTGATTATTGAACAAACGCTCTATTTGGTAACCCACTCCAACGCCAAAAAGAATCATGGACTTCAGCGTATCTGGCAATTGTCCTTCATCTTGCTCTACTTGTTTTAAGAGCGATTCTGTTTTATTGACAAATTGATAGTGGATATATTTCTTAAGCTTTTTCCCTTTATAGCCAAGTATTAGTCCGTCTTTATTCGGCTGATCACTAAAACTGTCAAAATTTAGCGCGCATTCCTGTTTGGGTGATTCTCCATACCAAGAAACCAGGGAGTCCTTCTTCACTAAATTGATTTCACCATTGCTGTCTTCTACAGGCAACCATGTTTGCGGTTCGTAATGACTAAAACTGTTAAAAATATCGGGAAAATATTTTTTGAAGGCAGCGAGGTTACTTTTCAGTCTACCTTGTGCTTCTGCACTAGGATCCTGGTAATTTTCTAATTGTATTGATTGCGTCCAAGGTGGCACGTATTCGGTTGGACTTCTTAGTTTATATGAAGTAATACCAGTACTCTTAAGCCGAGCCCAACCGCCCTGAATACATTTTTTTTCTATGGTATCGAAAATAGGAGAATTGTAATGTTTGTATAAATAAAATCCCCCTATGTCGAAATGCTGTCTAAGCTCTTCAATATCGCTAACAATATTTCGGCCATCTTTTTCGAGTTGAAAAAATAACCGCGTACCTTTGTCGTTAGCTTCTGCCAAAACGTCGTTCCATTTTGAGCAAAATACCGAGCATTTGAAATATTGTGCTTCAGGCTCGTAAATAACTAAGTTGGTTATAGAGTGTTTTTTTATTAACTCAACAATATGGAAGCCTAATCCAACCCCTAACACTACAAGAGTATCTATGGTCTCGGGTAAGGCACTTCGTTGTATAAAATGTTGATATGAAAAAGTATTCGCTAAAGATCCCT
This sequence comes from Alteromonas sp. 38, assembly GCF_902506055.1. Lineage (NCBI taxonomy): Bacteria > Pseudomonadati > Pseudomonadota > Gammaproteobacteria > Alteromonadales > Alteromonadaceae > Alteromonas > Alteromonas sp. 38. Next base: position 1,156,850 of record NZ_LR733300.1, on the reverse strand, counting down.
CTAAACTTTCATTAGTTTCGACCTCTGCCGGATTAGTTTCATCGCATTGCTTAAGGTCGACAAAAATCGAGTGGGTACTATTTACCAAATATTGTTTACTGATTTCCGCTTCAGGATCTAGCCCATAAAGCGTTCGCCCGATGCCATAGTCGACTAAGTTAAACTGCCCGTTTTTGTTGCAGATAATAGAAATATTGTCATTGTTTATTTTTTGTATATTAGCTATTAGTGACGGTATAAATTGTCTAAAAGCAAACAGGTTTTTCTTATACTGTCGATCGATTAGCTCGGCGGTATACTTTTCGATTTGCGCTTGTTTCTCTTCATCTTTAAAAATATGCAATCGAACATTTTTAAGCATTTTTGGCGATTATCCTTTGTAGAATTTTGAGGTATGGCCTACTCAAAGTCAGCCAAAAATGAAGAAAAGCGTTTCTTTTGCAACCAGTCTTCTTTGTGAAGTTCAAATAGATGTAAATCATACCACTCGTCGTTTTTATAAATATGTGATTGATATACACCTACATCTCGATAAGCATGTAACCTGTGTAACTTCATTACTTTTTCGTTATTGCTCAAAACTTCAGCTGTAATTTTGTTAATATTTTCACTCGCAAAAACATAGTTGTAGAAATAAGGAGGGATTAATCCGCCTAGCTGTTTTAAATTTGGATCTCCAATATAAAACCCCCAGCTACATCTTTTGTGTTCTACGCTAATTTCAGATTGATTAAGCACACCAATAGACTGATGGTTGTACTCAATAATCCAATACCCACTTTTACGATCAGACTGAATGGCTTGGAACCATTTCTTTTGCTGTTCAAGATCATAGCTCACGTCACTTAGCATAAACTTATTCACATCATCGCTTGTTCGCCATTTTAAAATAATAGCTAAATCATCGGGAGTTATATGGCGAAACTTAAACACTAAAGTACCTTTTATAGAGAACGTTGTTTTTTAAACCTTGGGCTAAATTGCACATTATCATCGAAGATAAACTTAGCGGGTACTTGGAAGTTTTCTAGGTGCGCTTTACAAAAGCGTTTAATCGCCGCCTTGAGCTCTTTTTTATTTTCATGCAGTGATCCTTCGGTGCTATCAACCAGCCTAATTTTGCTATATACCACATTACCCAACAGAGCATTTGGTTCGCCATACACTTCAGCTTCAGCGATATAGTCAAGTTGTTGTAATACACTTTCTACTTCCGCAGGGTATACCTTTTGACCACCAACATTGATTATTTCTGAGTCTCGCCCTAGCACCTTGATATATTCACCATTCACCTCGACCTTATCGCCGGTATGAAACCACCCATCAGGGGTATAAGGGCTAGGCGCATTCAAATAACCTAACATACCCGAATATGACTTCACCTCTAAAATATTATCGGTGGTTATTCTCGTCTGGAAACCTTCCCCTCCTACTTTCATCCAAAGTGAAGATGACGACTTAGATTTAGAGCGTAAAATGCCAATCTCGGATAGGCCGTAGGTTTGGAGCAATTTGATGTCAGGAAATAACTGATTAAACCTAAGTAAAACTGATTCAGGCATGGGTTCGGTGCCGTATGTAACAGTACTTAATGAGCTAAGATCGTAACGCTTGTAGGCTTCACTAATGAGGATTAAGTTGATAAAGGTTGGTGATGTAGGTAGGAGTTCGGCTCTAAACTTGTCAACGGCTTCAAGAACGGTGTCAGGTTTACGATCTGTTACGGTAATAACGCATCCGGCGTTAGACAAGGTATACAATAAAGTATTAACCCCACCTATATGGTCATACAACAAAAAAGTGATTGCACGTAATGCATGCCGGCCGACTTTAAACTTTTCGAGTAACTTTGCCATGTCATGAACAGCAGCTTTACTTTTGCCTGTCGACCCAGATGAAAATAACACAAGACCCGGTATTTTTTGCCCGCGTAAGTCAGCTATGAGTTCATGAGAAGCCTTCGTTGATAACGTATCGATTTCATACTCATCGTTATCTTTAATTGTCACCACAACTTCGACCTGTGCAGTTTCAATAAACTCATCCCTCTTATGCGCTACAGAGGTAGTGGTTGGAACTAATATAGTGGCTCTTTCAATAAGTGCCAGCAGTAACGCCACCGAGCTTGGAGAATAGTCAGCGTCTACCATCACCACAGTCCCTTCGGTAACGCCATAGTTGGCTAAAACATCTTGCCAAAACTGCGTTTTTTCTAGGAGCCATCCGTATGAATATGCCTGATCTCGCCAAACAATAGCATCGCTATTCTTATTCTTTTCAAATATTTCCAGAAAAAAATCAATAAACATCAGGCTCCCCCTAAATATAAAATTTGTCCTGTAATGAAACTGCTTTCTGGTTTGATATAAAAATCGATGACATTAGACACATCCGCCATTTCGCCGAATCTCTTTATACTCTGCTTTTCGAGCAGTTTATTTAACTTATCATCAGGAACATTTTTAATTAGATCCGTTTGAATTGGCGTTGGGCCAATGGCGTTCACAGTAACGCCAAATTCTGAAAATTCTTTCGCCAATGTTTGTGTCAGGCTTTCTACAGCAGATTTTGACGCGGCATAAATGGCTTCGCCTTCTAAAGCAAAAGGCACGGCAACTGTAGAGAAGTTAACAATTCGCCCATATTGATTTTTACGCATTAGCTTGACCGCTTCGCGGCAAAATAAGAAACTCGCAAATACATTAGTTGAGAAAATTTTCTCTACCGTAGATAAGGGCGTCAACATCGCGTGATTCATAGCCGCTATGCCAGCATTGTTGATAAGTACATCGAGCCGCTTATGACGCTTACGAATTGACGAGAAAAGAGATTTGACGTCAATTTCACTTGCCACATCTAAACTAAAATGTTGGTAATTTTGGTGTTCAATTGATAATTCCGAACGGCTACACCCAATAACAATATGACCTGCATTTAAATAGTAATGAGTTAGGTATAACCCTATTCCCCTGCTTGATCCGGTTATCAAAATGACTTGTTGAGTATGTGACGTATCCATTACTGTTCATTCAACGCATTAGTTAAATACGTCGCCAGCGTATCAATCGTTTTAAATGGGCTATTTTTTTGAGACAACGCTTTTTCATTCGCAATGACATATTCAACCTCTAACTCATCTTCAAGCAACTCCTCAAGTGTCAGAAGAAGGTTAACCAAATCAACGGAGTCTAATAGACTAGCAGAGCCATACAGCGCTGTGTTTTCGTCTTTCACTACTTGTTCACCTTCCCGAGTAGCATTAAGCTCATCGATTGCAGAATAAATTAACGCGATAATTTGCTGATTAGTGATCATTAGTTTATTTTTCCAACGAAGTTACTAGTTTGGTAAGGGTACTGATAATATTATCGGCACCATTAATGGTGGCTTGAGACATATTGGCCTTTATCATGTCCATTAGCTTCTCGTCATTGTGCCATACTTTACACGCCTGTCTCACAAACTCATCAATATCAAACTCTTCTCTAACATCAAAAATTTGAGCCCTACCTTGACGCTGACTTTGCAGACTGGCTTGTTGCTGGTTCTGAGCAACCACTAACAATAATGCCGGCGTATAAGTTGCCTGTAATTCGTATTGTGTGGAACCTGCGGCAGAGATAACCATACGAGAATTCAGAAATAGATTTGAAACCAATTGAGCGTTATGCCAATGACGAATACGGGGATTGTTAACAGAGAATTGATCAACGTCTTTAACATACTGGAATGCACTTCCCGTGATGATATTGATTGGCGCGTTATCGAGTGTTTCGCTGAATTTAACCGCCAGTTGAAGGGATATATTAGCAGTATCTGCACCACCTAGAATAATGGTTAACGCTTCTCTATTGCTTAATGACGAGGCTAGATTTAATTGATAGGGCTGAAGCAAAAATTCTGAACGTAAAATACGATAGTTTTCACCCAAACAACAATAAGCCTGAGGTTCAGTCACTGAGTACTCTAGCTGCTCCGCATGACTATTTTGATTAATGATGCAATCTGCATAGAGCATGCCTGAATCATTGTTATCATCAATGATCGCAAAAATCTTGTTTTCACTTTTTAAGAACTGCGAAAGCTGATAACGATAAGACGTATCAAACTGATAGCCATCTATTAGTAAACAATCGACGTGTTCATCTCGGCAAAACGTGGCTATTGTATCAAGCTCTTTGCTATTGCTTTGGATCGGAAAAATATCTCCCACCCAATCACTCCTGCTTTGCGCTAGGGAAGAAGAAATATCGCTCATCAAAAATGAGACACGAATCTTTTGAGCATGTGCAAATTGGCTTAGCGCTAAACAACGCATTAAATGCCCTAACCCAATTTGACTATTTCCTTCAACTCGAAAGGCTATGTGCATTAGAGGTTAACTCAAATGCTCTTCAAAAATAGCATCTCCAGGTTCGAGGTTGACGCTAGCTATGTTTGAAAGAACCCGTTTATAGTGCTTCGGCGCTAGGCCTATGGCGGGGCGGACGATTTGAGTATTATCTTTGGTAAATGCTTCACCAGCTTTTATGGGCTTGGTAACAAAAATAGAGCGTCTATAGTATTTCGATTTTTCTTCCGCCTTTGTTCCCCCATAAACTATGGTGCCTAGGGCTTGGTGAGCTAAACCAACGCTATCAACAAGTGCTTTAAATTCTTGTGGCTCCAATGAAAAATCAGCGTCTACACCACCCGCATTTCTGTCTAGCACAAAGTGCTTTTCAATAACGCATGCGCCTAATGCAACTGAGACAACTGAAACACCTATCCCTTGGGTGTGGTCAGATAATCCCACCATACATCCAAACTTTTCAGCCATGTCTGTCAAGGTCACCAAATTGCTATTTTCAGGTTTTGCAGGGTATGTACTTGTACATTTCAGTAAAACAATTTCACTTGCACCAGCTGACTTCGCCGTGTTTACAGCTTCATAGATTTCCGCTTCCGACGCCATCCCGGTAGACATAATCATAGGTTTTCCAGTGCTCGCTACCTTTTCTATCAAAGGTAGATCAGTCAACTCGAAAGACGCAATTTTATAGGCTGGAACATCGAGTGTTTCTAGAAAATCGACAGCACCTTCATCAAAAGGCGAACTAAACGCGATTAAACCCAATTCCTGCGCATAATCAAATAATGCTTTGTGCCACTCGTATGGCGTACTAGCCTGTTGATAAAGCTCATGTAGATGCCTTTTATACCAAAGAGAATTTTCCTCCATAATGCGGAAATTATCGGAGTCGATATTCAACGTCATAGTATCAGCGGTATAAGTCTGCAATTTAACTGCGTCTACGCCTGCTTGTGCTGCAGCTTTTATCATCGCCTTAGCTAAGTCAAAATCTTGGTTATGGTTACCTGATAGCTCAGCAATGATAAAGGGGGGATCTGAAGGTGATATTTGTCTATTTGCAATTTTCATATCTATGATCACGTTTCTCTTTCAAATTTGTCCGCTTCTTGGCAGTAAGCGTTAAACATTAGTTCCGCCCGTTCCCAATCTTCGAAGGTATCGATATCTTGCACTAAATGCCGAGGAAGAATGATGGGATAGCTATGATGAGAAAACATAGATTTTTGACCACTAAGGTAATCTTGCGTTCTTCCCCAGTAGAACTGGCCTGCATCATGGTACGCCTCGGGTAAATCCTGTGAGCGCTTAGACATGTTGCCCGGAAACATCACCTCAACACCTTTTTCGGAGACGGTGATCGCGCGTTGTATAGGAAAAGCAAAGCTTGTCGCTGAAAATGCAAACGCTTTGGATTTATCATTGAGCAACGTTGTTAACCCCTGCTGTATAAACTTCGGCTTCAAAAAAGGCGCCGTAGCATAAATACAGCAAGCAAACTCGTAGTTATAACCTAAACCTTCCATCGCTTTGATACCGTGGCGAGTGACAGCCGTTGTCCCCACAAAATCATCGGAAAGCGCTTCAGGGCGAATAAAAGGAACTTCAGCACCATACTCTACCGCAATCGCGGCAACCGACTCTGAGTCTGTGCTTACTATGACTTTATCAAAACAATTGGATGCCAACGCCGCTTGAATAGAATAAGCAATGAGTGGTTTTCCAGAAAATAACCGAATATTTTTTTTCGGAATTCTTTTGCTACCTCCCCTAGCAGGTATTATTGCGAGGTTCACAGTATCGCCTCATGAAGTTGTCTGACGACCTCATCTTGTTGCTCTGATGTCAGGCTAGGGAATAGCGGCAATGTGACAGCCCTTTTATAATAACTTTCGGCATTGGGGAACATTTTTGGCACAAAGCCTAACCGTTGATAGTAAGGTTGTAAGTGGATTGGGATATAGTGAACATTCACCCCTATTCCCCGTTCTCTTAATAGATTAAATACCGATGTGCGTTGTTTATCTGACACTTCAATCATGTATAGATGCCATGCACTCTTGGCATCGAGAATAGGCCTTACTATTGGTAGCCCCTCTAATAGCTCATCATAACGTTTAGCAAGCGTAAAACGTGATAACACAAAATCATCTAAATGTTTGAGCTGGGAACGCCCAAGAGCAGCATGTATATCACTTAGCCGATAATTAAATCCCAGTTCAAATTGGGCATAATACCAAGGCTCTCCTTTGTGGTTATCATCAAAAAGCGTGTTGTCTCGACAGATACCATGGCTAATATAACGCCTAAGTAGGGTCGCGGTGGCTTCATCATTGGTTAAAACCATTCCACCTTCAGCGCTGGTGATAGACTTCACTGGATGAAAGCTAAACACAGTCATCGCAGAATACTTGCAAAGGCCAACCTTATTTCCATATTGATCGGCACCACCCAATGCGTGGGCTGCATCTTCAATTAGCACAATACCGTACTGCGTTGTTAATGACGATATTGCAGCCATGTCACAACTACTTCCCGCAAAATGAACAACCACTATTGCTTTGGGAAGTTTGTTTACGGCTACAGCAAGTTGTAGTTTTTCGAAAAGCTTTGCTACACAAAGGTTTCTAGTTTTAGGATCGATATCGATAAAATCAATATCGGCACCGCAATAGCGGGCACAGTTTGCTGAGGCTACGAATGAGTTTGGTACTGTCCAAACCAGATCGCCAGTTGTTATCCCCGCGGCAAGGCATGCAGCATGAAGACCAGACGTACCACTATTGCACGCAACCGCAAAATTGGCCCCAGTGTAATCACATACCGCTTTCTCAAACAGAGGAACTTGCTCACCTTGAGTTAAAAAGCCTTCTTTTAAAACTTCACTAACGGCAGTGATGTCCTCGGGGAAAATTTTATGCCTTCCGTAAGGGATCATGAAGTGGCCTTGTCCAAGTTCCTCAGCTCATCAATTGATAATAAATGTGAATTTGTTCCCGAATGATATTCAAATTTATCTTCGGCCGCGACGCCCTTCTCACCCAGTTTATTATTGTAGTAGTCCAGACTTTTATCAAAGAATGTAATAGCAGGAGCGATAACAAAATGATCGCTAAATTCTACTGTATGATGGGCCATCTCTTCGGGAACCATTATTTCGTGAAGCTTCTCACCGGGGCGAATCCCAATGACCTTATAATCCTTTTTCCCGCTCATCGCTTCGACTAAATCAGTTATTCTTACCGACGGTATTTTAGGAACAAATATCTCCCCGCCTTGCATACGGGAGAAGCTTTTAACGACAAATTCAACCCCTTCGTCGAGGGTTATCCAAAAGCGCGTCATCTCTGGGTGGGTTACCGGAAGTGAGTCACAGCCTTCTTCCAATAACTTACGATAAAAAGGCACGACTGAGCCACGAGATCCGACTACGTTGCCATATCGAACAACAGAGAAACGAGGACCTACGGCGCCAGAGATATTATTGGCCGCAACGAAAAGCTTATCCGATGCTAATTTAGTAGCGCCATAAAGGTTTACTGGGTTAGCAGCTTTATCTGTCGACAAAGCAACAACACGAGATACGTTATTCGCAATTGATGCATCAATAACGTTTTGTGCGCCGTTAATATTTGTTTTTATACACTCATTTGGATTGTATTCAGCGGCAGGAACTTGTTTAAGCGCGGCAGCATGCACAACATAGTCTACGTCTTTCATAGCTGTGATTAGACGTTCTTTATCTCTCACATCACCAATAAAGTAACGCATACAGGATTGCGAGAAACGTTGCTGCATTTCGAATTGCTTTAACTCATCGCGAGAGTATATGATTATTTTTTTAGGGGAATAGTTTTCTAATAGATAACTAACGAATTGATTACCGAACGAACCTGTGCCGCCGGTAATTAGAATTGATTTATTATTGAAATCTATCATAAAGGGGCTCTCACTAGTTTATGTGGCATGACTTAACTGAGTCGCCTTTTCACTTCTAACTCACCTACCCCCATCTTGACTGCACAAAATACTAAACGTTTATTTGTATTTTTTTACGGCAGACCTGCTACGAACAAATCGAGTTATGTCATCTTTGGCTTCTTCAAGCAAGCTCTGCGCCATCTCTTTTAGTCTATTATTAACATCAAGCTCGAGATTTGCAAATTCTTGTTTATTCTCAGGTGCTAAGGTTTCCAAGTGTTCTTTAATTACGGAGTCCCGCCGTACTAACAGCGCCTTGAGTTCGGAAAAATCAGATTCTGAAGAACTTTCGAATTGCGCCGCTATTTGCTCGTTTATTTCACGCAGCGCAATTGGTGTTTGAGAATGGTCTAAATCGTTTTTATTCACACAGCTTGTCGTTTCTGACGCTGAGCTTCAAAGGCCTCTTGCTTTGCAGTTTCAGGAATTTGTACCCACGCGTCTCGAATAGGTGTTAATAGGCTAGACACTTCATCAAGTAACTTCAAGTCGTTATTTACATGTGCATCATTTAAACGCTGAATCATGTAGTCATATAGATTAAACATGTTCTGCGCTACTTCACCGCCAATTTCGATGTCTAACGTATCTCGTAAGTGCATGAGGATAGCACTTGTCTTAGAGATAAAATCTGCTTTGGTGATAAGATCTTTTCTTTCCATTGCACCTTTGGCGTAGGCGATACGATCCAACGCGCCCTGAAGCAGCATGAGTGTCAACTTATGCGGATCCGCAGACGCTATATCTTGTTTTAAGTTACCTTTGCGGTAAGCGTTAATGCCTTTAAGTGCCATAATATCTCCGAAAACTTCTTAGCCTAGCGACGCAAGTAATGCTGAACTAGTCTGGTTTAGCTGAGCAACAGTTTGGTCTAAATTCAGATACTTATCACGAAGAATTTCTTCATAGCTAAGCATTCTCATTTCCAACGTCTCTCGCTCGTCATACAAATCATCTCTATCATCTTTGGCTGACCGTTCGCGTAAACTAATCAACCCGCTGTATGAGGTGTATTGATTGGCAAATTCATAAAGCCTAACCGCAACACCTTCATCATCATCAGTAAATAGCGTTGCTATTTCATCAAAATTGTCTTCAAGAGCATCTGCGAGACGATCTTCGCCTGACCCCAACCCATAGTCGGTGGTGCCAATTTCTAATTTACCATCGTCATCAAATTCAATACCTAATTGGAACAGGCCGCCAAGTTCAGATGCGCTATTGCTGTCACCCACAATGCTGGCTAAACCCGATTGAATACCACGAAGTAGCGAATCTCCCGCCAATGCGCCATCATCTTCTAGTTCCGACTCACCGTATTTAGTTAACAGGCCTATTTCGTCAATCAAACTATTATAGTTATCTACGAAATCACGAATTTTTTTATCGAGGCCTTCTTTGTCGTAACCAATCTCTAATTTTGTAGAAAGGAATTCGCCTACAGCGTCTTTGGGCGAAATTTCATTAACTTCAAAAGACACGTTTTGAATCGTATTTTCAAACTCATTCGATTCACTTTCAACCGCGATACCGTCTATATAGGCAATCGCATTTTGTGCAGATTCGATGTTCGCAGGGTCGATGCTACCTGTGCCTCCAGTAGTGGAAAGCCTATCCAACTCAGCGTTACCATTATCATTGGTAATAACTAAGTCGTTACCAGTCCCCGTTTCGCTAGAACTAAACACCAAACGAGGGCCAGCAGCTGTGCCGGTATCGATAATGTTGGCAGTTACACCGAAGTTATCATCTGCGTTATTAATTTTTTCTCTGAGCGCTGTTAATGAGGTACCCGCAGTGATATCAATCGTGAAGCTGTCGCTTCCGCCTACATCAAACGTAAGAGAGCCAGTACCCGATGTGAGTACTGGATCAGAACTGGCGGTAAATGCCCCATCGTCAGTAGTAATTCGGCTTCCCTGCGCGAGCTGTTCTACAACAATATCGTAGGAACCACGAAGTGCAGAATTAGATGCTTCTGCAGAAAGTACGTCATCGTCTTCGGAAGGATTAGTAATCGTCGGTTCACGACCATTGATGTCGTTATCGCTACGCAGGTCATCAACCGCGTCTTTAAAATCAGAAAATTTGGATTTTATCTGACCTAACCCTGAGATTTCCGCTTCAATCTGTTCTTCTTTCGCATTCAACCGATCTTCTTTCGGCTGACGTTCAGCGGTAAGAAGCTGTTGAACTAGGTCGTCAAGTGCTAAACCTGAACCTACACCTAATGATTGAATTGTCATACTTTACCTCGTTAAACACGGTTGTTAGACGCGATTGTTAATAAACACCCCAACACTGTCACCTACGTCTTGCTGCAAATCTTGAATGCGTTCAGCAAGCGCTAATACTTCTTCAGAGGGTATTTGTCTTATTACATCACCAGACTCAGAATCTTTTACCGTAACAACCGAGCGCTTAGTTTCGTCATCAATAGAAAACGCCAAATTCCTATTTTGCGTTTGCAAGAATGATTCAACTTCTTGAACTGCATTCTCTAGCGAGACTTGATTCTCTTTTACTGACTCTTTATCGGCTAACGCGTTAGAACCTTGAGCCAAATTTTGCACATTAGACACATCATTTTTAAGTGCGGTATTTGTTCCACTACGGTTCGCTTGCTGTTGACCCGTATTGTCGCTTCCACTGTCGTTTTCCGCTTTAGCTGAGCTTTCATTTGGCGCCACTTTAGAAACAGGTACGGATGTAGATACTGATGCAAAAGCCTGACCAGTTTGATTATTTACAATTTCCACTTATTTCACCCCCCTTTTGAAACGACAAAACGGGCCCTTGCAAGTAAGCAAGCACCCGTTACATTCCAACTAAGGTATTAAATTATAGCTTACCCGAGCAAAGATAGCGCAGTTTGAGGGCGCTGATTTGCTTGACTTAGTACAGAAATAGATGCCTGCTGAATAATCTGATTACGTGTTAACTCTGCAGTTTCAGATGCAAAATCTGTATCACGAATCTGAGAACGTGCAGATGACAGGTTCTCACTGATATTGCTTAAGTTACGAATAGTTGACTGGAAACGGTTTTGAAGCGCACCCAGGTCAGCTCGAACCGCCCCAATACCTGATATCGCTGCGTCTACATCAGACAGAAGTGCTGAGGCACCTTTGGCTGTGGCGACACTCTCGCTGGTAATACCTAACCCAGTGGCACTAAAGCCACTGATAGAACCAAGGTTAGTTGAAGATAAGTTCACAGAAATGGTTTGGCCTGCGTTTGCACCTACTAAGAACTTAGCAGAGAAGTTGCCGTCCAAAATTTTCACACTTCCGAATTGCGTATCTGTCGCAATGCGTGAAATTTCAGTTCTAAGCGCTGATACTTCTTTTTGAAGTGCCAAGCGGTCAGCTGAAGAGTTAATTCCATTCTGCGATTGTACCGCTAGTTGGCGAATACGCTGCAAGCTAGATGTTACTTCGCTAAGCGCCCCTTCAGCAGTTTGTGACAATGAGATAGCATCGTTTGCGTTACGAACAGCTTGGTTTAACCCTTCAACTTGAGACGTTAGACGGTCAGAAATTTGAAGACCAGCAGCATCATCAGCCGCACTGTTGATACGAAACCCAGATGACAATCTTTCAAACGACGTGTTCAACTTATCACTTACGTCAAAAAGCTGACGTTGAGCGTTCAATGAAGACACATTAGTATTTACAAATAAAGACATTAGATTACCTCCTAGGGATTCAATGACGCCTGTGCTATCATTAAACCCTTCCAGTTCAAATTAGCTGGGTCACTACTCCCGACTAACTTCCTCTTGCAAAGTAAATTACATTACCCCTCAACAATAGGTATCGGCCAAGTCTTTAGCTTCTTTAGTTTTTTTTTGCTTTTTTTTGAAAAAAAGTTAAATTTAAATATAACTATTTGATTATTAAGCATTAAAAATTATAATTTTTTTTGTGTCTTTTATCTTTTCAGCCACTCAAAAGACACGAATACTAATCTATTTGTGGTAAATCGATGCGCGTTCTGACTAACAAGTTTTACTTTTAAGGGTATCGCGGCATCATTAGGTCTAACAATGATTCGTAAATTTGACACATTAAGTGAATGCACTTGGCATGGAAGGTGCATTTATATTTGTGAACCATTAATTTTGCTCAAGTTAATGATTTCAGTTTGGCAGGGTGTTTTGGCTTAGAATAAAAAAAAGGCCGAGACATTAAATCTCGGCCAATCTGCTCACGTTAGGAGATTGAGCAAATACTGTTTCAGTCGGCTGGCAGGGTTTTAGTAGGATAAACTGGCCTCTCAACCAACACTTCTACACTCTCAGTCCTGTTAGTCGGCGCTTTCTCAAAGGGGGCGGCCTTAAATGGCCGCCATCCCTTCATTAGGGGATGGCCTCTCAACTCCTTCCCAATTAAAACGCCTTATATACTCCCTACCCTAGTAGTGACAATGCCGCTTGTGGACGCTGGTTTGCCTGGGCAAGAATAGTGGTACTTGCTTGCTGAAGAATCTGGTTACGGCTCAACTCTGCCGTTTCGGTGGCAAAATCTGTATCTTTGATTCGTGATCTTGCCGCAGATACATTCTCAGAAATATTACTTAGGTTTCTGATGGTAGATTGGAAGCGATTTTGAAGCGCACCTAGGTCTGCACGTAAACCACCTATTGCAGATATTGCTGAGTCTACCGACCCAAGTAGTGCTGAAGCATTAGTTTCTGTTAATACGTTATTGTTTCCACCCGTTATCCCCAAACCTGTTGCACTAAATCCGTTAATACCTGCACGGTTCAACGCTTGTGAAGATAAGTTAACAGAAATGGTTTGCCCAGCGTTGGCGCCCACTAAGAAGCGAGCTGAAAATGCGCCAGTTAGTACGTCTACACCAGCAAACTGAGTGGTAGTCGCAATACGTGATATTTCTGTGCGAAGCGCTGACACTTCTTTTTGAAGCGCTAATCTATCCGCAGAAGAGTTAATACCATTTTGCGATTGGATAGCAAGAGTACGAATTCGCTGCAGTGACGTCGTTGTTTCTTGCATTGCACCTTCAGCGGTTTGCGATAATGAAATCGCATCGTTTGCATTACGTACCGCTTGGTTTAGACCTTGAACTTGCGAGGTCATACGGTCAGTAATTTGCAGGCCTGCAGCATCATCAGCGGCACTGTTAATTCTAAAGCCAGATGATAAACGTTCAAATGCCGTATCTAAATTATTGCCTGTTGAAAACAACTGGCGCTGCGCATTAAGCGATGACACATTAGTATTTACGAATAGACTCATGAGAGGTCTCCTAACAGTTTAAGTTTTGCGCTATTGATTTTATTATTTGCGCGAGTTAATTAAATATTTTGGCATAGCTTGTGCTTCACATAATTGTCAGGATTTTTATTCTGACGCTTTAGCGGGTCACTCCCGGTGAAGCTTGTTACATAGAGAAGAAAACTTCTCTTTTGCTGACTGTCGGGTTTGTTGTTCCAGACCTCAAACCTCTCACTACCTCCTGGCTTCATTCTCGCCAGTCAGCAGCCCAATCAGCAAACTTAACTCTTTATCGACTTACCTCACCATTTCCTTTAGAACTTTATGAAAATGATTTTTCTGATTTTAAGCTATTGATCTCCTGACAATATCTAAAACCAAGCAGTCAATTAACACTCATTAAAACACCATAAACATATTGCTTTTATTATTCGTTATAGGCTTTAAAGAGAGGAAGTAATGTTTACCTTCCCTTTGTTATAGTTATCGTACCGGCAAGCCATTTACTTTAGGTTTTTTTGATCTTTTTGAAAAAGCCTTTTAGTTCAATAATTTAATTCGCAGAAATAAAAAAAGGCCGATTGAAAAATCGGCCTTTTTGAATTTAAATCACTGTGGAACAGCTGAGGTTAAAGGTTCACTACCTCCTGGCCCCATTCTCTCACTATTAACGACTTGGCGTTATTAACCTAGAAGCTGTAGTGCTGCTTGTGGACGCTGATTCGCCTGAGACAACACGGTAGTGCTCGCCTGCTGTAGAATCTGGTTACGGGTCAAGTTAGCAGTCTCTGTTGCAAAATCAGTATCTTTGATTTGCGAGCGTGCCGCAGATACGTTTTCAGAGATGTTACTTAGGTTACGAATCGTTGACTGGAAACGGTTTTGAAGCGCACCTAGGTCAGCGCGAAGTCCACCTACCGCTGAAATAGCCGTATCTACGCTAGCTAACATACTTGATGCGTTTTCACTGGTAAGTACGTTATTAGTGCCACCTGTAATTCCCAAGCCTGTCGCACTGAAACCGTTAACACCAGCGTTTGCCAATGGTTGCGTTGAGAGGTTTACAGAAATCGTTTGGCCAGCGTTTGCACCTACTAAGAATTTAGCAGAGAAGTCACCTGATAATATATTTACACCAGCGAATTGCGTCGTTGTTGAAATACGCGATATTTCAGTTCTAAGTGCTGACACCTCTTTTTGAAGTGCTACACGGTCAGCTGAACTGTTGATACCGTTTTGTGATTGAATTGCTAGTGTACGAATACGTTGAAGAGAAGTCGTCGTTTCTGACAACGCACCTTCAGCAGTTTGCGATAGTGAAATCGCATCATTCGCGTTACGTACCGCTTGGTTAAGACCTTGAACTTGTGAAGTCATTCGGTCGGTGATTTGTAGACCTGCGGCGTCATCTGCAGCACTGTTTATACGGAAACCCGAAGACAGGCGCTCAAAAGACGTACCCAAAGAATTGCTTACATCATACAATTGACGCTGAGCATTCAATGAGGAAACATTGGTATTGACGAACATAGACATAAAGTCTCTCCTACACTCTCAGTCCAGCGTGAGCTGGCTGCCGGGGATCCGGCTATTACAATTTTAATAGTCACCAATACCTGAGGGGTAATGATGAACTGGCTCTCTCAGTGTTTGTATCGACATATCAGCAGTTCCCTTTAGAATTATTTACAAAATTTGCCGTTGTGCGGTATAAAATTGCCGTTTACGATTACATAACAGTCGGTTTTTAAAAGGGTATTAGCGTGAATATAAATTTGAAGATTAACGCGGTTGAGCAAATTTCATCGGAAGGTGAGCACTGCGCATTCACTGATTTAATCGAAAATCCCTTCGACAATAGTCGTAAATCACTACTTTGCTGCTATCGACGAGGCGTGAACCATATAAGCCCAGATGGCGTTGTAATTGTCTGCAAAGTGAATGTTGATTCGGGGGCAAAAACTTATCAGCGACTGGCACTACCCTCTTGGGATTTACGCGATCCAAAATTTTGTTTTGATGGACGAAAGTTAATCATCACAGCCTACGCTAAGCACAAAGACGCAAATACGGGTGCGATAACCACTAAAATGGTGAGTTACTTTTCTACCACCGGGGATTCTTGGTCAAGCCCCCACTTTTTTGGGCACTCGGGTTGGTGGCTGTGGCGGGTAACGTGGAACAAGGATAAAGCTTACGGTTTTGCCTATAATCGTAAAAATCAAAGAATTGATTTGTATGCAGGCGACCCACGCAAACAACTTTACCTTCAAAAGAAAGGCGCTATTTCTTTTGAGAAACACACATTTGGCTACCCGAATGAAAGCCATATATTGTTTGATGATGCTGATAAAGCGACGGCGATTGTGCGCCGCGACGCAGATAGCTTCAGCGCCAAACTAGGTTTCTCCTCCCCGCCCTATACCAATTGGATATGGCACGACTTGAAACACTACGTAGGTGGACCGGTAATGTTATCTCTTACAGACAATATGTATATGGTTGCAGGCAGAAACTGGGATGGGAGAAATCTGACAACGGCAATTTGGTTACTTTCATCGACTGATTATTCGCTGAAACTTCTGATTACCTTACCTAGTAAAGGGGACAATAGTTACCCGGGCTTGGTATGGCAAGGCGACACGTTATATGTCTCTTATTACTCAGATCATATCGATAACAAAACCCGAGTATACCTTGCCACATTGTCAGGGATGAATGGCCTATTAAATGAAGTTGAACAGGGATAAATTAGACACTTGCGGAAAAGTAGCTAATGCCGCATTGAGTGCCGTTTCTTGTTTGGCAAATTCCGTAGAGGCCTCTGCATAATCAACATCTTGGATTGATGAACGGGATGCCTTTGCCGCAATTTCCATATCAAGGTTACTTTCGTAAGTAGATTCAGCGATGTTTAGACGGCTACCGATTGACGCACGTTCTAAAGATATTTTTTCTAACCCATTATCTAACCCAACTAATGTGTCGGCAATAGCCTCTTGCAGCGCACTATCATCAATGGTGCTATCCATGAGTATGGTTTGAATTTCGTGAAGCGATTGGGCCATACTTTTTTTCTCCGGCGCATCCAAAGAAAAGTTAATGGTATCACCAACGGCAGCGGAAGCTTCAAACTGCATGCCTTTGATAGTAAATGGGCTACCGGAAGTATAACCAACTGTTCCCACAATAGCGCCAGTGCCAGTATTAGTTAGCTGTGCTTCACCCGATGCCAAAAACTCTACTTCATAGTTGTTATTAGCACTGGTCACTGGGTCATAATTGTTGTTGAAGAAGGTATCAAACGTGCCTTGTTCTTTAACTACTGTGTTTTGTAAATCAGCAACTGTACTGCCGGTTACTGAGAAATCAAAACGGGATAGTACGTTCTCAAAAACTTCATAACCGTTACTCGTAGATTGTATTTTTGAGCTAGACGATAGCTGAATAAAACTTACGCCTGCATCACCTGAAAATGTGATGGCATTCCCTGTTGATGCGGGGTTGTAGGTAAAGGCTTGGTTTGCAGACTGGTAGCCTGCATACATGTAATTCCCATCGGCGTCTTGCGTATTCATCAAGTCGAAGATTTCCAACTTAATTTGTTCTAACTCAGCCCCGATAGCGCGTTTATCAGGATCATCAAGAATACCCGAGCCTGCTTGAACGACTAGTGTCCTAGCACGGTTAATCGAATTGGTAATATTCGTTAGCACTGCTTCTTGCTGTTCTAGAGAACCTGTTACCAAATCATTATTTCGTTGAAATTGCGTCAGCCCATCAAGCTCTTCGGTCAAGCGCAGTACTTTTGCAGCGCCCACAGGATCGTCTGCCGGCGTAATGATCCGCTTTCCCGTCGCTAACTGCTCCTGCGTTTTAACCAAATCTTGTTGATTTTCCATAATGGAGCGAATGCTTTGGTCGTAAACTTGACTCGTCGATATACGCATAATGTGTTACCTCGCCGCACTTAGAATAGTATCGAACAACTCCTGCGCTGTGCTCAATATTCTTGCTGCGGCAGAATAAGACTGCTGAAACTTAATCAGGTTTGCCGCTTCTTCATCTAGGCTCACCCCAGATACTGACTCAAACCAATTTTCCGATTGTGTTTTCATTGCTTCTGCTGAAGTCAAAGAAATGTCAGCCATGGCTGCATCTTCACCAATTCGCCCTACCATAGATGCATAGGCATCTTGAAAAGTACGTTGCTGATTGGTTGATTCACTGCTCACTTGCACTAGGTTCTCGTTCTGCAACGATGCGATTTCAAGTGCATTACTGTTGTCGTTAAAGCCATCAGTGTTGTAACTAATAGAAAAACTATCACCCGCTTTAGGTACGCCATCTAAACTAATGTCGTAACCCGGGTAGTCATTTAGTGATGAAAATGCTGCAGGCCAAGCAGGGCCGCTGCCACTACTTTCAGCCTGTGCTAATAAGTTACTTAAATTGGTCGCACCGGTCACATTGGTGATTACATTTGGCGGCGTTTCCCCATCAAGTACTTGATAGCTATCTTCTGCGGTAAAGACAATTTGAGCTGGCGCGCCAAACGTGCCACTGGGTGAACTGGCTAAATCATGTATTCCACCTGCGCCATCAAATGCAGATTGCTCAGTTCCGCCGCCGACTTCAGTGTTGGTGATTGTTACCCCGCTCACATTGGCGCTACCTAAATTCGTGGCATCCGCTTGGGCTCTTACTGGCGCCGCGAACGCGAGATCTTCAGGTCTGTTTGTGGCTAGCTCAATGGATGATGCAATAGTTTTGGTAGGTTGCATCAAAAACTCATCCCCTACCGCATAGGTTGAAGCTCCACCAAACTCTACTTCAATACCGCCAGGTAATTCATTAAACCCAGTAGTGACAGTGTAATTAGAAAAGACAATATCATTCCCAGAGCCGTCTTTTTGAGGTGTTCCGTCAGGATTTAAAAACGTAATTTCTATTTCGCTAGGAACCCCTGCCGCTACTGCCGTCACCTCAATTTGATAATCGGCGTCAGTAAGTTCAGCACTTTTGCCTGCAATAAGCTGACCGACAACCTGATAGTCTCCGTTGGTATCTTGTGTTTCCAATCCCCTAAAAGTAGGAATGTCGAAAATATTGCTGCCCAACTGACCGTCTAAATCCATACCTAGCTTGTTTTGGGTGTTGACAGCATCGGCAAAAGCAACGGAAAGCTGGCCTACGTCGCGCATGGCAGTACCAAGTACTTCGTTTCTATAACGAAATAGCCCACCTAAGCTGCCGCCTAAGTCACTCTCTACAATACGAACTGTGGTATCGTTTTTAGTTTGAGAACCAAAATCTGTTTCTAACTTTAGTTCTTTGTTGGTTGAGTCTGCACTCGTACTTATTTCAAATAAATTGAACGCGCCGTTATCTAATATAAGAGATTCGCCAGTGGTCAAATTCACGGTGATCGCACCGTTTTGACTTTGACTGTCTTTCACATCGATTGCCATAATAGAGGCAAGCTCTTCAACAGCGGCATCTCGTTTATTCATTAATGCGCTGGGTTCGTCGCTGGTGTTGTTCCCTTTGGCAATCACAATGTTTTTGTTTAGTTCGCCAATTGAGCTAATCAAACTATTGGTTCTATTAACTAAAGACGTGACTTCAAGGTTAAACTCTTCTTCCTTTTCCACCATGTAATCTGAGAGGGTTTTCATACGCTGGTATAGCGACTCTGATTTCCCTAATACCTGTTCACGTGAGGCCAAGTTTGTAGGGTCGTCTGACGCAGTTTGTACCGCTGCAAAGTAATCACTAATACCTTTAGATAGTGAGTTCGCCTCACCAGCCAGAAGGTTATCAATTGCAGAGGTTTTGGAAGAAAAAGCTTCTAGTTCACCCACCGAGGTTATGTCGCGACGAAGCTGGTTTTGCGCAAATACGTTAATAATTCGCTCTGTATTTCCAATTTCAACACCGAATACATCACTGTTAACTAACTCGGTTCGTTCACGTACGTACCCGGGCGTATTTACATTGGCAATATTATTACTGGTCGTTTGTAAAAGCTTACTACTGGCGTTTACACCACTGGTGGCAAGGGAAAATAAATCAACTGCGCTCATATATTAAACCCCTCTTCTTACGGCATTAAGCCGTTAAGCCTATCGCTGTTGTAAACGGCCATTATCTTGTTGGCGTAATTAGGATCCGTAGCATATCCAGCACTTTGTAGCTCGCGAGTATAGCGGTGTGCATCTGAGGCTTGTTCCACCGCATGCTGATAACGGGGCTGAGTGGTGATAAAGCGACCGTAGTCATCAACCGCCTCCTCTAATGACGCATAAGAACGAAATGCAGCTTTTTGCTTTTGTGGAATGCCGCTATTAAATTCAAGTGTATCGACAACCGCTTGCTCGCCTTCCCACTGCGAATTCGCTTTAATACCAAAAAGATTGTGCGAGCTTTCGCCGTCGGCATTGTGAATAACAAACTTACCCCAACCTGTTTCAACCGCGGCCTGCGCGATAATGGCTTTAGCATCCATACCGTATTTGTCAGCCACTTGTTCAGCATAGGGGCGTAAGGTTTCAACAAAATCTTCAGGGCTATCGAACATGCTATCTTTTGCGGCCGATTTCACTCCTTTAGACTCGGAAGCCAGCACGGTTTCTTGGGCTTGCTCTATAGCGATAACACGGTCGCGGTTCAGCGAATTCAAGTTGCCGTCACTACGAATCACACTGGCTGGTAAATAGCTGTCTTCAGATTGGCCCATTTGTTTGACGATAATGTCAGCCAAGCCCATGCCGCCCCCCGCCGTTAAATCGGTTGCAAGCTGTTGGTCGTGCATATCGCGATAAAATTTAACTTGTTGAGAATTGAACGGGCTGTCTTCATCAGCCAGGGCATCTTGCGCTTTACGCATCGACTTCAGCATCATTTGCACAAATATGGCTTCAAATTGTTCTGCCGCTTCTTGCAATACACTTTCATCACCCGAAGCAATAGCCTCGCGCATTTTATTAATACTGCCAAGGTCGTGGACATTACGTGCCATATCGAGCTGATTTTTTGAGCTGAATGCTTCCATTAGATAATCACCAATTCACCGTGAAGCGCACCGGCCTGCCTTAAAGCTTCTAAGATAGCCATTAAATCGCCAGGTGCAGCCCCCACCTCATTAACGGCCCGCACTAGCTGATCCAGTGTAACGCCAGGTTCAAATGAAAACATGCGGCTATCAGATAAATCCACATCAACAATCGACTGTGTGGTAACTACCGTTTCGCCGTCCGCAAACGCATTGGGTTGAGTAACTTGTTGGTTTTCTGAAATCGTCACAGTTAACCCGCCATGGGTTATAGCGGCAGGTAGTAATCGCACGTCTCGACCAATCACAATGGTGCCTGTGCGGCTATTGATGACAACCCGCGCAGGGGCATCAGCTGGTGTAAATTCGAAATTTTCCAGTGTGGCCAAAAAGCCCACTCGCTGACCAACATCTCTTGGTGCCGATACACGTACCGACGCGGCATCAATGGGCGTAGCGATGGAATAACCTTTTTCTGGCTGTGCACCCAATCGCTCGTTAATCACATCAGCTAAGGCTTTTGCTGTTGAAAAGTCAGGGTAATGCAAGTTCAATGTTAATGAGTCGCCATTGGCAAAACCGCTAGGGACGGTTTGCTCTACCATAGCGCCGTTAGGAATACGGCCTACGGTCGGCGTATTCACCACAATTCGCGAACCATCGCCGCCTTGTGCGCCAAAGCCACTTACTACCAAACTACCTTGCGCAACTGCATACACTTTGCCATCTACACCGCGAAGAAATGTCTGTAACAGCGTACCGCCTTGCAAGCTACTCGCTTCGCCTACTGACGACACAGTAATATCAATGGTTTGTCCTGGTTTAGTAAAAGCCGGCAGTTCTGCGTGTACAGCCACGGCTGCAACATTCTTAATTTTAGGTTTGGTGTTGGAATCTAAACTTATGCCGAAGTTACTTAGCATGGTACGAAAGCTTTGCTCAGTGAAAGGGCTTTGCTCACCGGTGCCGGGTAAGCCTACCACTAGGCCATAGCCTACTAATTGGTTGCTTCTCACCCCTTGGATACTTGCTAAGTCTTTAATGCGTTGTGCATTGGTATTGCCTGACAATACCAATGTAAATGCGATAATAACTACTGAAAACAAACGCATAATGATTCTCCTAGCCCCGCTTAAAGCGGCCACCATGATGATGTGAAAAACTTCGTAAGCCAGCCTTTCTCTTGCGCACTGGCAAAAGAGCCCGTTCCGCTGTATTGAATTCTGGCATTCGCTATTTTTGTCGATAGCACTTCATTTTCGGGGCTAATATCAGATAAGCGAATGATGCCCGTCAAACGGATGTATTCGTCGCCATGATTTAAGGTAAGCCACTTTTCACCGCGAATGACCAAATTGTCATTGGGTAGCACTTCAACTACGGTGACAGAGATATTTCCCGATAAACTGTTACTTTGGTTTGTCGCTGCATCCCCTGCAAAGTCGTTTGACGAACTTACGCCAAGCTGAACCGATTGCCCGCCAATATTTAACGCCTGGCCACCTAATCCAGTGATCGTGTCTAAATCTACCGTGGTATCTTTTGATGTCGACGTGCCAGCAGATTTACTCGCGTTAGTATTTTCACTTAACGTGATAGTAATAATGTCGCCAACCCGTCTAGCCGTCATATCTGAATACAAGCTATTGGCCATGTAAGAGCGGAACAGCGAACCATCTTCTACAATCTTCTCACGAGGATAATCAGGTACCACTGGAGCAAACGACGGGTCGTTTGCTTGAACCGGTGGCTGGTTAGTGCTTGCACAACCTGCCAATATTGCCACTGAAAGGAAGAGTCCGATAATTCGCATAACATTACTCACTAAAGTTGCTGAATGACTTGTCCAAGCATCTGATCCACAGATGAAATCACTTTCGAGTTCATCTCGTACAAACGTTGACTTTCAATCAAATTAACCAGCTCTTCGGTCACATTCACGTTAGAGGTTTCTAACGTACCTTGTGCAATCGTGCCTATACCTTGAAGGCCTGGTACACCTTGAATGGGCGCGCCACTTGATGCGGTTTCAACGTATAGGTTCTGCCCAATAGGTTGTAGACCCGTAGGGTTAATGAAGTCTGATAAGTTCATTTGCCCAAGCACTTGCGGCTCTGCTTGACCACGAATTGACACGCTAATTTCACCGTCTTGTGAAATCGTGATTTGCTGCGCATCTTCCGGAATAGCCACTTCAGGTTGGAGTAAAAAACCCGCGCCAGAAGTCACTATCTGACCTTGGTCGTTCATTGAAAACTGACCATTTCTTGAGTAGGCAATGGTGCCGTCAGGCTGCAAAATCTCAAAGTAGCCTCGCCCCTGAATAGACATATCTAACGCATTATCTGTGGTTAGCAAGTTGCCTTGGGTATGTGCTTTTTGTGTTGATACTACCTTTGAACCAGAACCTAACATAAGGCCAGAAGGTAATTCGGTATCAGCTGATGAGCGGCCACCAGGTTGGTTTATATTCTGATAAAGCAAGTCTTCAAAAATTGCTCTGTCTTTTTTAAAACCTACCGTTGATGCGTTAGCCAGGTTGTTCGATACCACCGCCACATCTGTTTGTGCGGCATCAAGACCTGTTTTACTTATCCACAATGCTGGGTGCATGGCGACCTCCTAACCTTTAAAGTTCGTATAACGAAATTGTTAACTATTCTAGAGAATGCGCAGTAATTGGTTGCCGCGAGTATCTAGCTCATCAGCTTGCTTCATCATCTTCACTTGAAGCTCATAGTGGCGCTGAAGGCTTATCATATTGACCATTTCGTCAACGGCATTAACATTCGAGCCTTCCAACATGCCAGACATCACTTTCACACCAGCGTTTGCTGGAGCTACCGTGCCGTCTTCCATTCTAAATAAACCATCAGTGCCTCGTTCCATATCGGCATAGTTCGGCTTAACCAATTTCAGCCGGCCAACATCTTCAATCACATTTTCTGGCGCGCCAAGCTGTCTCATTGACAACGTACCGTCCATACCAATATCTAGATTATCTAGGGGCACAGGAAGAAAGATTGGACCGTTATCACCTAAAACGGGGCGATTGTGCACATCTGTCAAAATACCGTCGTCACCTAACTTGAAGTTACCGTCACGAGAATAAGCTTCTTGCCCATTATCGTCTTGAACGGCAAACCAGCCATCGCCTTGTATAGCAACGTCTAAATCACGACCCGTTTGAATCATAGGGCCCGACTCATAGTTGTTTGACGGACTTTCGGTCATTGAAAAAACGCGAGACGGCAAACCTTCGCCGTAGGCAGGCATTGACCTTGCCTGTTCTAACTGAGCTCTAAACCCAGTTGTTTGCGCGTTAGCCAAGTTATTGGCACGTAACCCCGTACCTAAAAGGTCTTGAGATGCACCACTGGCAGCAATGTAGAGAAGTTTGTCCATGACTGACTTTTGACTCTGGTTAAACCATATACAGGTTTTGCAATCCCAGTGCCAACATGCACAAATCGAAGTGGATACAAAAAAACCGCAACTATGTTGCGGTTTTTTTACTTAAACATCACTGCTTATCGGATGTTCAGGATAGTCTGGTTCAGTGAGTTGTTCACTTCAAGCGCTCGAGAGTTCGCCTGGAAGTTCCGCTGTGCAATAATCATATCGATTAGTTCAGTGGTAAGGTTAACGTTAGCTTGCTCTAGGGCTGATGAGTTAATTTCACCAAAAGTACCCGTAGTCGCTTCACCCGCTAATGCTTCACCAGATAGAATGCTTTCTTTCCATTCCGTGCTGCTTTGCTGTGTTAAGCCTTGCTCATTGGCAAACCTCACTAGGGCCACTCGCACAATTGGCTCAGAAGTACCATTTGAGAAAGTCGCTCGAACCAAGCCATCTGGGCCAATATCGATACCGGTCAAACGACCAACAGGCAAACCATCTTGCTCTAATGACGTAACTTCGAATGCTGATGCGTATTGCGTAGGCTCAACAGTAGTGGCTCCGCTAGGCTCTAGGTTAAAATCAATGCCAATTTGCTGCGTTGCATCTGCACCATTTGATAAGGCTGAACCAAGCGCTTCAGTAGTTAACTTATAATCGGTAGTTTGAATGCCATCTGGCGATTCAATACCAATAAAGTCACCACCTTGAGAAAACACGAGTTTAGCGGCTGTAACGCCGTTACCTGTGTTAGTACCCAATGAGTTTACCGCTGTTGTAGGATCGGAATCTGTACCGGTAGAATTCACTAAATCAGTAAGTTGATCGTCAACCGCTGTAGCCACATACCATTCGTTGTCTGCCGCCACATCTTTAACGAAGTAATAGGTCATCACGTGGCTGTCGCCTAGTGAGTCATAAACCGTTACCGAGGTTGCCGCGTTATAGGTAAGTGGATCTTCCGGGTCGAATGCAGCAGGGTCTAAGCCCTGATCACCCGCAGGTAAGTTCATACGAATATCAACTTCTGAGGTTTGAGCTGGAGACCCTGACGAATCTGGAATTTGTACTGGCTCAGTGGTACTCAATGCAACTGACGAACTGGTAGAGTCTGAGTTAACGGGAAAACCTAAAAGTAAGTCGCCGTTACTGTTAACCACGTAATTGTCATCATCTAACTTAAACTGGCCAGCTCGGGTAAACGAGAAATCTCGTGAGGTTTCATCAGGAACGGTGGCAAAAAAGCCGTTCCCAGTGATCGCTAAATCAAGTGCTGTATTGGTGAACTGTAAGCTACCTTGAGAAAACTGCTGGGCTACATCTTGTGTCAAAACACCGTCGCCCACTTTGGTCTTACTGCCAGCCAAAAGTGATGTGGCGTACACGTCGCCGAATTCAGCGCGAGACTCTTTAAAGCCAACAGTATTCACGTTTGCGATGTTATTCGCGGTTACATCTAAATCTTTTTGTGCGGCAGCTACGCCACTTAGTGCAATATTAAAAGACATGCTTCTTTCTCCTGCTAACTGCCGATTTGAATAACGTCGTCAAGACTAATGCTGACTTCGCCATCTAAATTTAAAATGACGCCCTGACCGCTGCCGGCCAAACTAACACTTCCTACATGACGATTAATGGCTGTATTCAATTGAACGCCTTCACCATTTATTTCGCCTGTAGCACTGATTACGTAGTCGCCCGCTGGCATATCGTTGCCTTGGGTATCCTTGCCATCCCATTCAAATTGAATGTTGCCAGCGGCTTGTGTGCCAGCATCAATGGTCTTAATCACTTCACCGTATTGATTTTCAACAGTGATCGTCATGTTTTGTACGCTCTGCTCATTGACCACAACACCAGATACGCCTGCAGCGTCGCTAGACATGTGCCCTACGTTGCCCTGTACCAACACGTTCTGACCTATCAAGCTTGATGCTTGTAATGCCTGGTTAGATGTCATCGAGGCGGCGAATGACTCGAATTTATCATTCAACTGAGAAATACCATCAGCCATAGTGAATGATGTCATTTGCGCTACCATCTGGTCGTTATCTACGGGTTTAGTAGGATCCTGATTCGCTAATTGCTCGGTTAACATGGCAAAAAAGTCTTCTTGCGAAAGCTGTTGCTCTGTTCCATCGACAACCGGAACCGTCTCTTCTTGCCAGTAGAGTTCGTTGTTCAGGCCAGTGGTGTTGTTAATTGTGGTCACAGTATTTTCCTCACATTACCTACGCGGCAACTTATTGCCCTTGCCCTAGCTGCAATACCCGACGAAATATCTTTTTCGTGGTATCTGCAACCTGAACGTTGGTTTCATAGGCTTTTGATGCCGACATCATATTTGCCATTTCTTCCACGATGTTGACGTTAGGCTTATAGATATAACCTTCTTCGTCAGCCATTGGGTTATGCGGAGCATACTCAACTTGCAATGGTGCATCGCTTTCTACAATTCCCTTAACTTCAACACCCACGCCTTTGGATTGATCGCCCATAGCACGCTGTAACTCTGCGGCAAACACAGGGTGTCTTGCACGGTACGTTTCGTTATAACTACTGCTTACCGAATTCGCGTTGGCAATATTACTTGCGGTTGTGTTTAAACGAACATTCTCAGCTTCCATACCGGTACTGGAAATTGACATCACATTAAATAAGCTCATGATTACTGGCCTCCAGAACTAAGGGCTTTTTTCATACCTTTGACTTTACTGTTAATAAACTCAAGTGTGGCTTGATAGCGTAAACCGTTATCTAAAAAGCGGTTACGTTCTGCCTGTACTTCCACCGTATTACCGTCGCCGGTATCCGGTTGCGTGGGTATGCGGTATTGCATTTCAAAATTTGATGCTACCGACGATACATCGCCACCTATGTGTTTATCGTGCGTTCTTACTAAGCTTCCACCACCCAATTTGTGCTGCCCTTCTTGGGCGCTCATGGCTGACTCCATCGCTTTATTAAAGTCGATGTCTTTAGCTTTATAACCAGGGGTATTGGCGTTCGCTAGGTTTCCAGAGATGACTTCCATTCTGTCGGTGCGTATTGCTAACGCCGACTGATGAAACCCGACTAACTTGTCGAGATTAATGGCCATATTGAAAACTCCTAGCTGAGAAATTCCGTAAATACGTCATGAGTAAACAATGACGAATTATCTGTTATAGGATTTTACTAGCAAGGCAGATGCCAACCTGAAGATTGGCACTGTATAAAAACATAAAAAAACGAGGGGGGAATTGAAAATAATTAAATAAATTCAGCAATTTAAGTAGTTATTTTTTTTGATAATACAAACCAGGATTACATTTAATCATGGCGTAAGTATCACTTGCCGCACTGATAGATTCAGACGCGCCAAGGAAAAGGACACCGGCAGGTTGCAGCTGTCCGGCAATTTGTTGCAGTATCTTTTGTTTTACATCTGCCGAAAAATAAATCAGCACATTGCGGCAAAAAACGATGTCGAAGCGGCCAAGTGCTGCATAGGAGGTTAACAAATTCAAACTTCTGAATGATACCATGTTGCGCACTTCTGGCTTTACCTGCATCTGGCCACTTTCGTGGGATTGGAAGAACATAGCCCTACGTTGTGGCGATAACCCTCTAGCAAGCGAAAGTTCATCGTATAGCCCTTGGCTACACTTGTTTAGCATTTCAGAAGAAAGATCGGTGGCTATAATTTCAACCCCTTGCCTAAGCAATCCAGGTCGCTGTTTTTGAAACTCTAATATCGACATAGCAATAGAGTATGGCTCTTGTCCGGACGAACAAGCTGCACTCCAAATTCTAAGTTTCTGGTTTTTCGTTGCCAGTTGAGGAAGTAAATCGCGTTGTAGCAACTCAAACGGGTAGGTATCTCTAAACCACAATGTTTCGTTCGTGGTCATTGCATCAATGACGCTTTGTAAAAGGCTACGATCGTAACCTTTTACAACCACATCAATCAGCGCATCAGTATTGTCATAGTCATGTTTATATAACAAAGACGCAAGCCTGCTTCTTACCAGATATTGCTTGTTTTCCCCGAGTACTATTCCACATTGTTTCTCGAGGAAGTGCCGAAACTTTTCATAGCTTGTCGGCGACACATTTTTATTATCCAACCCCTACCGCTCCGTTATTCACAATCCGTCATTAACCACTTCTGAACTGCTGTTGCTAGTTCATCGGGGTGAAATTTCGCAATAAAGTCATCCGCTCCCACTTTCTGAACCATCGCTTGGTTGAATACACCGCTTAAAGAAGTATGAAGTACAACATGAAGCTTTTGAAGTTCAGGTGTATTCTTAATTTCAGCTGTAAGGGTGTAACCGTCCATCTCCGGCATTTCTATGTCGGACACTAATACCCCAATTCGCTTGGTGATATCACCATATTCTTCCGCGATTTCCTTCAAGCGGTTTAACGCTTCCAAACCGTTTTTTGCCAGCTCAATTTCTAGCCCGAGCGAGGTTAGCGCTTTTTTAACTTGGTTTCTTGCCACCGCTGAATCATCAGCAATGAAGATAATTTTGTCTTCTTTACCTTCCGTAGTAAGCCCTTCAGCAACATCGGCGCTTACTTCAGCATTTAGTGGTGAAATTTCGTTAAGGATTTTTTCAACGTCGAGAATTTCAATTAACTCGTTTTCAACTTCAGTAACAGCGGTTAAGTAACTTGCTCGGCCTGTCCCCTGTGGAGGCGGCATAATGGCATCCCAGTTAGTGTTAATAATGCGCTCAACAGCGCCCACTAAAAAACCTTGAACAGAACGATTGTATTCAGCAATAACGATAAAAGCGTTTGATAAATCTTCAATACGCTTGCCGCCCGTCGCCATGCTTAAATCGATGACAGAAATAGTTTGCCCACGAATATGTGCTATTCCGCGAACTAGCGAGTTCAACTTCGGCATTGAAGTCAGTGGTGGACACTGGAGCACTTCACGTACTTTAAAGACGTTTATACCAAAGCGTTGACGACCATTAAGCCTGAACAACAATAACTCAAGACGGTTTTGACCAACTAATTGGGTTCGTTGGTTAACCGAGTCTAAAATTCCCGACATATCTCACCTCTTTTTAATACTGGGCATGATCATTGCCTTCACTAAAGAGAATAGACAATATCACTAAATGTATGCAGGTCAAACGACAGAAAAATGACGGTTTCGCTGCATGTACAACTTAATCACGGACGTACGCAAGTTATTGTCTCAACCTAATTTGTCTTATAAGCATAGACAATAACTCAGTAAGTGAACACGAAAAGTGACTATGAAAAATTTAAAAAATGTAAAATCTTGGCTTACAGGAATTCGTCTGCCACTTTTCACTACTATGGCGGCAGTTATTTTAGCGCCTTACAGTTACGCTGAAACGATGCACGATGTGGTGAATAAGGGCGCAGAAGAATACTTGCTGTCGACCCTTAGTATACACGATGAAAACACCGATATTGCGGTAAGCATTGCTGAAGTAGACGAAAGAATTAATATTCCTCAGTGTCCGACGGGATTTCAATTCCACGCATCTGATGAATCTTTGGGCCAATCTTATATTTCTGTGCGGGTAAGTTGCACAAATAATGACTGGTACTTGTTTACCAGCGCCCAAGTGACAAGAACGAAAGAAATTGTGGTTACTTCTGGCGCGGTTAGCCCTGGCACTGTGCTTTCTGCATCTAATCTGACGTTGGCATCCGTAGATATAAAGCGTCTTCGATACAGTGCATTTACCGATGTAGATGCATTGATTGGCGCTCGAATGAAACGTCGAATTGTTGATGGCCAAGCTGTGCAATCAAATATGCTATGCTTTGTGTGCAAGGGCGATAGAATTACCATTCGTGCATCATTGGGTGGGATGGCGGTTAAAACATCTGGAATAGCACAACAAGATGGTGTTATTGGCGATACCATAAAGGTGCTCAATGCCAGTAGCCAAAAGCCCGTGATAGCGGAAGTCGCCAGCGCTCAAGAAGTCGTGGTACACTTGTAGTTCAGCGTGCTAAAAAACTACGTTTTCGTTGTATAAAAACCTAAAGAAAAGAAGGTTTGTGCCGATAACTTGTACAGAGGCGAAAAGGTAGTGGAGAAATATTATGGCAATTAACAATGTAAACAATGGGTTACCCAAAACACCCGTTGATAATACAAAAATTTCGCAACAGAATCAGGCACAGCAGTCGCAACAGCAACAAGCGACGTCTAACAATGCATCTGTTGCTCAAGCACCACGACAAGATTCAGTATCCTTGACTCAGTCTGCACAGCAGTTGAATCAAGTTCAGAAGAAAGGTTCTGAAGCGCCTGTAAATCAGGAAAAAGTCGATCGTCTTAAAAAAGCGATATCAAGTGGTGAATACAAAGTTAACCCTGAAGTGTTAGCGAATAAAATCGCTAAGCTTGAGGGTGAGATTTTTGGCCAAAAATAATTAGGTTTCTATGACTAGTCATCTTTATTCAGCGTTATCACAACAGGTCACTAACTTAGAGGGCCTGTGCTTGATGCTGGAAAAAGAATTACATTTAATTAGCTCACGAGATGCAGAAACCTTGATGAGTCTTTTAGAAGATAAGTCTAAATTACTAGAGTCTATTCAATCTACGGACCAAAAAGTCGAGGCGTTATATCGCCAAACTACAGACGAAACGATTAGTGCAGATGAACAAGGGTTAATGGATAATGCGAAAAGTCTGTTAGAAGACTGTAAGTATAAAACCCAAATCAATCAGAAAGCCGTAGAGCAAGGACAGCTTCGCCTCACACACTTACGGAATCTGATGTTAGAAGTTCGCGCTAAAGAGTCGTTAACCTACGATAAGAAAGGTAAGCCAAATGCAGGCCGTTTAGGTTCAGGTATTAGCGCCTAAGTAATGCACTCGTTACCGAAAGCCCCAATAAAAGCACAAAAAAGCGCGTTTAATACGCGCTTTTTTGTGGGTGCTATTTAGCCATACATCGAAATACTTAATAGTATTTGATGTCTTTTATTCTTTGTGGCTTCGCTGTCGTCAAATAAATGTCGTACACGCGATGCATATCTAGCTCAAGTTCGGTGGCATAGGTGTCTTCACCCACGGGGTAACTTTTTATTACCCTAGCCCCTCTAATAACGCCCTCTACAGAAGCCCGCAAGGTTTCATTATCCACCACAAGGCTAGACAGTGATTGATTACCTTCAATACGCTGTCCGTACACCTGCTCTGCAAGTTCTCTGTAAGCCTCTAGTTTTGATGCTTTAATTGCCATCAATGTTTTCACGGTTTCGCTTTCACCCCGTTGCGACATAATTGGGGCATATCCAACGGCACTTAGCACAGGGTAACTGTCTGGCTCAACCGTCTCCCACTCCACATGTTTGTCTACAAATAGACTACATCCTGATAAACCTGTTAGTGCAGCAAATAAAGCCACCGTCATCCATGCTCGGCTACGAATCAATTTTTCAAAAAACACCATTAGAGAAACCTCATTCTCAATTTTTCTATTAGTGGATAAGCAATGTTTACGCCTAAATTTTAAATTTGAAACATTGGCATCTATTTCGCTTATTATAAGTTGGAGCAAAAATTGACATAAAGTCGAAAAAAAACTGATTAAAGAATCTGATACAAAAGAATACTGGCTTAAATTAACTGATGTAGTGCCCTCTTATCGCACTGCAACAAAAGGACAAGACTGTGCTTGGCATACAAACATTCGCTAAACTAACGTTAACTAGCGTGTCTTCTGTGAAAAGAAGATATCAAGCTAGATACGCCAAGGTCGCCTTTTTTATGGCGCTGTTTTGCCTTGCTTTAGTGTCAACAGGGCAAAGCCATGCCGCTTGGTATGAAGCCAAAGGCCAAGCAGTTATCGTGAACGGTAATAAAGAAAAAGCACGTAGAGACGCCACAGAAGAAGCCCTCAAACAAGCATTGTTATTCGCAGGTGCCTCGATAAGCAGTGTTCAGCAGCTCACAAATGGGTTACTTGAAAGTGAAGACATTACCATTAGTAGTTCAGGTGAAGTGGATCATCTCGAACTCACTGATGAAGTATGGCATAGCGACTATGTTACCGTAAGCGTCAGGGCGGATATCTTTCCTGCGGCTAAACAATGTACCGCAGTTGAGTATGATAAAAATATTGCCACCAGTTACTTCATGGTAGAAAACCGCAATCATTTAGTTGAAGGAAAAATCCCTAACTTTTCCGAGGCAGTCACAAGAAAGCTGGCTACCGAAATGTCGGCGCAGGCGCAGAATTTGAATTTAGCGTACATTGCTCCACACACCACACGATGGGGAGTTAATGGGCTTGAAGAAAATGTGCGCGCATTATCACAACAATCAAATGCACAGTTTGTTTTAATCGGCAGCATTAATGACGTTAGTGTTGAAAGACAACGCCCTTCTTCGATTGCGTTCTGGAAAGAAGAAAAAGCCACCCGTTACTTTTCGCTAAGCATTAAGGTTTTCGACGGTATAAATAGCGGCTTGCTGCTGCAGCAAGATTACATAACTGAAGCAAATTGGCCTTTTGACCGGTTTACCGATGTAGACGAATTTTCGTCAACCTTTTGGCGGACAGATTACGGCAATGCAATTAAAAAGCAGATGCAGCAGTTAACCGCTGATATTAACGAGACTATTGCCTGTCAGCCTATGACTGGCAGAGTGCTTAATGTTGCCGGTTCGCATATTTCAGTATCATTGGGCCGCGATAATGGCATACAAAATGGTGATGAGCTTTTTGTCTATCAAACCAGCGAAATTATCGACAGACACGGTAAGGCCTATTTGCAGTACCATATTTACCCCGGTGCATTTGTTGTTGAAAATGCTTATGGCAATACTGCCAGATTGATTCATAAAGACAGTGGTATTATTGCGAATATTCAAGAGAGTGATTTCGTTATCAAACGATAGTTCGGTTACAGCGTCTACTAATTACATAGAAGAACTAAACAACCGCTCACCCTTTATAGCAGGGTACAAAACTTAGATAAAGGTTTTTAAACCAAAGGGTTCCGTTCGCGGATTAAGTTCGTATAATAGCCTTGTAGGTCCCCATAGTTTAATGGATAAAACAAGGCCCTCCTAAGGCTTAGATGTTGGTTCGATTCCAGCTGGGGACGCCATCAATCTTAACCGCAGTCACGGAATGTAATCTTACCTAACGCTATTTCCCAAGATAGTGGTCTACTATCTCTTGCCACTCGTCAGTCTCTATCACTCTAAGTAACGCAGTATTAATCTTTTCTCTTTGCGCACTGTTTTCTGGTAACGCAATAGCATAGTCCTGACGTTCAATAACCTCGGGTAAAATAAGAATACTGTCATCAAAGTTGTTTTTAGTTAAGTACTGTAAAATGGGCTTATCGTAAACAAAAGCATCTAGGTCGCCTGATGCCAATTGTGACAAACCTTTTTCAACGCTTTCAAGTCGCTTAAATCCTATATTTTCTTTTCGTAAAAATACACTACTTGCAGAGTTTGCCAATGTAGCCACCCGCACATTAGGTAAGTCCTCAAGCCCTTTAACGCTCGAAGATAGTTGGCTAACAGTAAGGCTTGTGGCAATTGCAGCGGTAAAGCTACTGATTAAAATGATCGCTGCAAACATCCATATAAAACCGATTACCCTTCCACCAAGGGTAACAGGGGCTTTATCGCCATACCCTACTGTGGTCATTGTCACCGCCGCCCACCAAAAGCTAGCACCTAAACCTTGCTGGGTTGAGCCGCCAAACATCTCGGCGTTGCGCTTTCTTTCAAACAGCCACAGTAACGCCCCTACCGCGAGCAGCAACCCGCACAAAGCTGAAAGTGCAACTAAAAATTCCCAGCTGAAAAAACCTTTAACGGCTGACATCCAACGATTACCTTCACTAGGCACCGCAATAGCCAACCCTGTAGTATAAAAAGGATGCGTAAAATCGATAACCGACTCTCGCTGCGAATTTACGGTAAGCGCAGCAACAGATGCATCAAAACGACCATTTTCTACTCCCTCCACCAGCTCAACCAGTGAAGCTTCGGTCAACGCATAATCGGTAGACGTTAATTCTGCAATTTGTTCCCAAAGTGCAATACTTATACCTTCAAAAGAACCGTCTTCATTTTTAATGACAAACGGCGGCGCGACCTTCGTAGCAATAACCTGTTTTGGCTCATTATCATTGGTTTGCGCCATACTTGGCAGCATGACACTCAAGCTAAACACTATAATAGTGATCATTCGACTCATTGTATTCATACCTGTCCCTGTGGTTGGTTTACCTCTAAACTACTTTTAAGCCACTTCTACTAATAGTAACCCATCGGTAAATTTGCGACGTATAAGATTCAATCGCCAATAATTAAAAACTATCTCGACTTCAGCTTTTAAAATGATGCTACTTTAAGATTAGCCCATGATATATGAGCATAGAAAATTCAACAAACAGCCCCATATTGATTCTTAGTAAGACAGTGCTCACTCAGGCCAACGTTGTAAAGTAATATTGGCGTAGCGAATACATTCATGACAGTGACGCTTCGCTGAGTGTGGGAGAAAAATATGACTAATTTTGAAACAAATGACGATTTACATTCGTTCTTTGCAGAAATGCAGGATGTAAAACCTATAAAACCTTCAAACAAAGCGTTGTTGCATGATACAGAGAGTGCGATAGCTGAAAAAAAGCGGCGCGCTGCTCGTCAACGCAGTGAACGGGAAAAGCTGAAAAGCCCGCTAAGCTTAGAAGGGGTAACACCAGTAAAGCCTGACGATTTCATTTTATTCCAACAACCGGGTATTCAAGATGGTGTGTTCAAAAAATTACGCATGGGTAAATACCCATTAGAAGAAACCCTTTCTCTAAGTGGCATGACCATTGAACAAAGCAGAGATGCGCTTTATAAAGCCATAACCGACTCTCATAAACGGGGCGTGAGAGCATTATTAATTAAGCACGGTAAGGGTATAGAAAGTAAACCTTTTCCTGCTTACAAGAAAAGCTTTGTCAATCACTGGTTGCTTGAATTAGAAGAGGTGATTGCCTACCACACAGCGCAGCCTATGCACGGCGGGTTTGCAGCTACGTATGTATTATTGAAGAAACATCCCGATCAGAAATTGATCAATAGAGAGAAAAATAGGAAAGGATAAAAGCGCAAGATACATTAAATAAATTGGTATAGCGGAGTGATTAACGCCAGTATCTGTAAACAGATACTGGCGTTAGAATTTCACTTTCAGACTACTTAACTGAAGACTGCACAACTAGCGTTGAAGTAACGTCGGCAGATTTAGCTGAACTGCTGAAAACAGCAGTAACAAACATCAGCACAACCGCTATGGCTACTCCGGTTAAGCCAAACCCTTTTGATGAACGATTCATTCGTCGTCTCTTGTTATCAACACCAACAATATCTTTTGTTGGTACAACCCTTAAAACACACTCCTGTAACCAGTCTGCAATCCCTGCATTGCACTACAATAGATCAGTGACTTATCGAAGACAAGCCCTCAGTACAAATTTTTGACACTTTGCCAATCTATTGACGTGCTTCACGCTCATTTAACTGAAAAAGTAGAGATAAGAACATCTTACCTCTACTATGCCTAAGCGCGTTTTTATCCAACGAAACGACGCGCATTTCTGAAGATACGCATCCACGCACCATCTTCTTGCCAATCGTCTGGACGCCATGAGTTTGCTACTGCCCTGAACACGCGCTCAGGGTGAGGCATCATGATAGTGCTGCGCCCG
This sequence comes from Alteromonas sp. 38, assembly GCF_902506055.1. Taxonomy (NCBI): domain Bacteria; kingdom Pseudomonadati; phylum Pseudomonadota; class Gammaproteobacteria; order Alteromonadales; family Alteromonadaceae; genus Alteromonas; species Alteromonas sp. 38. Next base: position 1,121,096 of record NZ_LR733300.1, on the reverse strand, counting down.
TCAGAAGAGGTTAATCCTGTAATCCCCTCAGGCGAACCGTTCGGGTTAGCAGGGTATTGCATAGTGGGCTGGCCGTAGTTATCAACATAACGAAGTGCCACTTGCGATGCTACAGACAAAAGCGCGCTGTCGCTGGAAAATTCGGCTTGCCCTTCACCGTGCGATACCGCAATAGGCATGCGTGAACCGGCCATGTCTTGCAATAACACAGAAGCCGATTTAGTCACTTCTACCATGGCTACACGGGCTTCAAAACGTGCCGATTGGTTGGCAACAAAGTGTGGCCAATGTTCCGTGCCAGGAATGAGCGACTTCAAATTAGACAGCATTTGGCAACCGTTACATACCCCTAAACTAAAGGTACTGTTACGGTCGAAGAAGGCAGCAAATTGATCCCGTGCAACTGCATTGAACAAGATAGATTTCGCCCAACCTTCTCCGGCTCCAAGAACGTCACCGTATGAGAAACCACCACACGCAGCTAAACCCGCAAAGTCATCAAGGGTGACTTTTCCGGCAAGAATATCACTCATGTGCACATCAATAGCATTAAAACCAGCACGATTGAATGCGGCCGCCATTTCAAGGTGCGAGTTTACGCCCTGCTCGCGTAAAATAGCCACTTTAGGTTGTATGCCTTTGGCAATATAGGGCCCGGCAATATCTTCATTTACGTTGTACGTTAGCGCAGCATGTAACCCTGGATCGGCGGCATCCTGCTTAGCAGCATGTTCTTGCTCCGCACAAACTGGGTTGTCTCGAAGCTTCTGCATCGCCAAGGTGGTTTGCGCCCACGCAGTGCGCATAGCTACGCGACTATCGTTAAGCACTGCCACATTATCTCGAGTAAATTCGATAGTATCAGTAGTGTTTAACGTACCGATGTAATGACTAACACTGGTTAAATCGTAAGACGCGAGTACAGCATTAACTTCCTCGATGTCTTTGTCTAACACTTGAAGCACGCCGCCAAGTTCTTCATTAAACAATACGGATAAGTCTGAACCCGCTTCTGATCCTGAAATGCTATCAAGCGCAATACTTACACCGGTTTTACCTGCAAAAGCCATTTCGGCTACGGTGGTGAATAGTCCGCCGTCAGAACGGTCGTGGTAAGCCACAACCAGTTGTTTCTCAATTAGCGTCTGCACTGCATTAAAGAAGGCCTTTAAACGCTGCGCCGAAACCACATCGGCAGGTGCATCACCTAGTTGCTCGTATACTTGTGAAAGACAACTTGCGCCAAGGCGGTTCTTGCCTTCACCTAAATCGATTAGCAACAGTTGGCTGTCGCCTTTATCGGTGCGAAGTTCTGGTGTTACCGTCTTACGAATATCTTTTACGGCACCGAAAGCAGAAATCACTAACGATAACGGTGACGTTACCGCTTTATCTTCGCCTTCCTCTTGCCACGCGGTTTTCATCGACATGGAGTCTTTGCCCACCGGAATGGTTAATCCTAATTCAGGACAAAGCTCTTCACCTACGGCCTTTACCGCTTCATACAAACCAGCGTCTTCACCAGGGTGACCTGCCGCCGCCATCCAGTTTGCTGAAAGCTTGATTCGGGTTAAATCGCCAATATTTGCTGCAGCAATATTAGTTAACGCTTCACCTACGGCTAAACGCGCTGACGCCCCATGTGATAACAAAGCAACTGGGGTTCTTTCACCCATCGCCATAGCTTCACCATGATAAGTATCAAAGGCAGAGGCAGTCACGGCTACATCGGCTACAGGTACTTGCCAAGGGCCAACCATTTGGTCACGGTTAACTAAACCTGTTACCGAGCGATCGCCAATGGTTATAAGGAAGGTTTTTTCCGCCACAGTAGGTAAAGACAATATACGGGTTGCCGCGTCAGCTAGTGTAATATCACTTTCATCAAAACCTGTGGCTTCTAATGGCGTGCTGATAACGTCGCGATGCATTTTAGGCGGCTTGCCAAGTAACACATCAAGGGGCATATCAATAGGCTGGTTATCGAATTGGCTGTCGTTTACATTCAATTCTTGTTCAGCTGTGGCCTCGCCTACTACCGCGTAGGGTGCACGTTCACGGGCACAAATCGCTTCAAACACTGGCATGTTTTCTGGTGCTACCGACATCACGTAACGCTCTTGTGATTCGTTGCACCATAATTCCAGTGGTGTCATACCTGGTTCGTCAGACAATACGTTACGCAGTTCAAATTTACCGCCACGTCCGCCATCGTTAACTAATTCAGGCAATGCGTTTGATAAACCACCCGCACCCACATCGTGAATAAATTGAATGGGGTTGTTATCGCCTAACTGCCAGCACGCATCGATAACTTCTTGGCAACGACGCTCCATTTCTGGGTTTTCACGCTGTACCGAGGCAAAATCTAAATCTTCATTTGACTGACCAGAAGCCATGGAAGACGCTGCGCCCCCACCAAGACCAATGTTCATCGCAGGGCCGCCAAGCACGATAAGTTTAGCCCCTACCGTGATTTCGCCTTTTTCGATATGTTCACGACGAATATTACCCAAGCCACCCGCAAGCATAATAGGCTTGTGGTAACCGCGTACTTCAACGCCATTGAAGCTATTCACTTCTTGCTCGTAGGTACGGAAGTAGCCAAGCAAATTTGGGCGACCAAATTCATTGTTAAATGCTGCGCCACCTAACGGGCCATCTAGCATAATATCTAATGCGCTAACGATACGTTGTGGTTTACCGTAGTCTTTTTCCCACGGCTGCTCTAAGCCTGGAATACGTAAGTTAGACACGCTAAATCCACCTAAACCCGCTTTTGGCTTAGAGCCACGACCGGTAGCACCTTCATCACGAATTTCACCACCTGAACCGGTTGCCGCACCTGGGAAAGGCGAAATAGCCGTGGGGTGGTTGTGGGTTTCCACCTTCATAAGAATATCGATATTCTCATGATGGTATTCGTATTGGTGTGTTTGTGGATTGGGAAAGAAACGCCCTGCTTCCCATCCAGACATAACAGCAGCGTTGTCTTTATACGCTGAGTAAACATGATCGGGTAACACTTCAAACGTGTTTTTGATCATTTTGAACAAGGATTTATCTTGTTCTTGCCCGTCGATTGTCCAACTGGCGTTGAAAATTTTGTGACGGCAATGTTCAGAGTTTGCTTGTGCAAACATGTATAGCTCTACGTCGGTGGGGTTACGCGCCAAACGCGTAAAGCTTTCGAATAAATACTCTATTTCATCATCAGCCAATGCTAAACCAAGCTGAATATTGGCATCAACCAACGCTTGTTTGCCATCTTCTAGTATTGCTACTGAAGTAAAGGTTTTCGCCGTGGTATGTGCAAACAATACTTCTGCCGCTGCTGTATCAGGAAAAACGGTTTCCGTCATACGGTCATGCAAGTGGGCAGCAACAAGGCTGTAGTCCGCCTCGCTAAGCGGCTGCTCTGCTTCTATATAAAAAGCACAGCCTCGTTCTATACGATTAATCGTGTTCAGACTACAATTGTTCGCTATATCAGTTGCTTTGGTAGACCAAGGAGAGATGGTGCCTGGTCGGGGTGTTACCACGAAGAGGTTGCCAGTTGGCGTTTGGGTTTGTCGGGCAGGCCCGTAGGTAAGCAGCTTTTTAAGTATTTCTAATTGCTGCTGCGAGAGTTCACCATCTGAATCGATAAGGTGAATATATTCGCTATATAGGTTTTTCACCTTAATGCCGGATTGACCCAGCTTTGCAATCAGTTTAGTTTGGTGAAACTCTGATAGTGCGGGAGCGCCTCGAAGGACCAACATATTGCTTTACCTGGTTGTTCAGAAACAACGACCATCAATGGGACGCGTTGCCTCTGTAATTGATGAATATTTCGGCGCGGATTATAGAGGATTTATGTTCTATTGGTAACCTTCAACATAGGCTATGTTGCAGTTTTTTTTCCCAAGACCCAATTTACAACAATAAGAAAAGGTTTATGCCGTTACAACACTACAAAAAGCGATTAAAAACATCTTTTTTTATCGCATTATGCTTTTTCGCTACAAGTTGTGGCTCTCCTACCGTTCCGAACGCTTTGTTGTCATTAATTGAGCGCGGTTCGATAAAAGTGGGCACACTTTATGGTGCTGCTACTTATTATAATGGCGCTGAAGGTCCGCAAGGTTTTGAATATGAGTTGCTAGCTGGTTTTTCAGATTACCTAGGCGTGACACTCGACTTATATCCCTTCTACAGCTACGACGCAATGCTAGAGCAACTAGCCGAAGGCAACCTTGATATTGTCGCCACAGGTGATGCGGTTACCGATGCCTTATTGATGCGCTTTACTTACGGACCGGCGTATCAAACGGTTGCGCAACACTTGGTATACCGTGCGGGTACTACAAGGCCTAGAGAACTCGATAGCCTTGTCGACCCTGTTGTTGCAGTGTCGGGAAGCAGTCAAGCGCAGCTACTTGCAGTATTAAACGGCTCGAGTGAGTCGCTGTTAGTCACCACAGAAGATTCTGATGCCGAGGAACTACTACAAAAAGTGGCTACGGGGGATATTGCTTACACCCTTGCCGATAGTAACCGTCTTGCACTACAACGAAGACGTCACCCCAATTTGGCAGTTGGATTAACCGTACGAGAAGAAATGCCGATGGCATGGGCGCTAAACCCTGAATTAGACGATTCAATTAAAGCCGCCATTATCGAATATTTTGGTACCGTGCATCAATCAGGGTGGTTTACCGTATTAGAAGAAAAGTATTTTGGCCACATTAGGCAATTTGACTACGTAGACAGCCGTGCATTTAATCAATCCGCCGAGTCGCTGTTAAAAGATTACAAGAGTATGTTTCAGCAATATGCAGGTGATTTGGATTGGCGCTTATTAGCCGCAATGAGTTATCAAGAAAGCCACTGGGATCCTGATGCGATATCTCGCACTGGCGTTCGCGGTTTAATGATGCTGACCATGGACACGGCCAATGACTGGGATGTTGAAGATCGTACCGACGCAGAACAAAGTATTCGCGGTGGCTCTCGCTACTTCGCCAGCTTGTTAGGAAGAATTCCTGCAAGAATTGGCGATCCGGATAGAACTTGGATGGCAATGGCGGCGTATAACCTTGGCTTAGGGCATTTGGAAGATGCCCGCATTCTTACGGAGCGTCAGGGTGGCAATCCAGATCTTTGGGTAGACGTTAAACAACGACTTCCCCAGCTAAGGCAAAAGAAGTATTACAGAACAACACGTTATGGGTATGCACGAGGCGATGAAGCACTTCAGTACGTTGATAATATTCGCCGATATTACGACAGCTTACTTTGGCTAGACGAACAAGGAAGAATTTAGCTGGTGCCATATTGAATTTTGTCATTATGATGTCATCTAAGATAAGTACTATCGAATGTAACTATCCTATTCGGCTAGCTAAGGCATAAATGCAGAAACGATTAAAGAGAATATGCCTTATTCAATTTCCCAATTTGTATTAACAAGGAGGGCAAAATGAAAAGAAACAAATTATTTAGGAAAGGAATAAAATTGAAAAATAATAATAGACGTAGAGTGATGCTAAAAAGAATGCATCAAAAAGTACTACAACGCCGCAAACTGTTTGTCACCAGTGAGATGTTTACTCAGTTGACCCGCAATTCTTAAGCGCCGCTTGTTTGGCCTTTTTATATAGCTTTATCTGCGCTCGACGACGTTTAAAAAATGCTGAAATTTTATCAGCACAGTCGTCGGCTAACACCCCTGGTATTACATCAACCTGATGATTAAGTGATGGATGGTTCAAAATATTCATCACTGACCCTGCAGCGCCTGTTTTAGCATCACTGGCACCAAATACCACTCGCTTAATTCTGGCGTGAACCAACATTCCTGCACACATCGAACATGGCTCTAAAGTGACATAAAGCGTGGCATCGGTAGTACGGTAGTTTTGTAAGTGTTTTGCCGCCATTCTTACCGCATTCATTTCTGCGTGAGCGGAAGGATCGCTATCTGTGATAGGTGTATTCCACCCTTCACCAATTAACTCACCATTATGTACAACACAGGCACCTACCGGCACCTCTCCCATTGCTTCTGCTTTATCCGCTAGGCTGAGGGCGTGCTGCATCCACTTTGTATGCTTTACCATGCGTTTAGAATTGTTAATTTCGTCATTCATTCGTTATTTTTACTAATTTTTTGTGAATTAGATTTTCACCAGCATAATTCAATAAATAGAAATCACTATAAACAATTGATTTATAGTGAATTTGCAACAATGGCAGCCATCTTGCTATCTTTCTTATAGACATACTTGCGAATTACAGAGTGCTAATGTAAATACAAACCTATGCATCGGCTTATTCTATATGAAGTAGGTAAAAAGCTTTAATGCACAGCTACGTATTTATTTACACTTTTTTCCCAACAAGCGTATTTATAAGCGCTATAGTAACGAAAAAAGCGTGTTTAGCGTAGTCGCTTTGTAAGCTAGGTTTGTAGGAAAGAACACTATTGTTCACCTACACTGAGTTCAAAGTAAATTAAATATAAACTAAAGGGAAAGTACCATGAATCTGACCGCTATTTTTATTGTTGCCATTATCGCTTGGGCTATTGTGAGTATCACAGGCTCATCAAAAACTAAAAAATCAAATAAGGCGTCAGACAAAGCAGCAGAAGCTTATCAAGCTGAAATCGCTTCACTCAAAGAACGTGTTTCTGTGCTTGAAAAAATTGTAACCGATGAAAAATACGACTTGAAAAAACAGTTTGCCGACTTGGAAAAAGACAAAGTTGCATAATCTTTTTGTAAAACGCCTTTCCTAAGTGCCTTTTTGAAAGCGTGTACGTACTCTGAATCTTTATCATGAACGGTCTAAAGCGTTCTGCAGGCGGCTAGCTGCCTTCCAGTAATTTTCTCTCTGCGCGTTCTACGCGCCGAGGTTTGCCTGCAATAACTAGCACATCATGGGGTTGTAACACAGCTTCATGGTCGGGGTCTTTTACCTCGGTGCCATTTCTTCTTAACCCACGTACACGCACCCGCATTTTGGCAAAGTCGATATCTTTAATTTTGCTTCCCATGCATGCTGCATGTTCTGATAGCACCACAGCGTGTATGAACTCAAGTTTATCCTCAGTGCCATAGCTGATTTCAGTAGTTTCCCCTGGGTAGAACCCATGCAAGTGATCGTACCGCCCTTTTCTTTCCGCCCGTACACGCTTTAGAATTCGTGACATAGGCACTCCAGCATAATGTAGCACTTGAGAAATCAGCATTAGGCTACCTTCTTGTAATTCAGGCACCACTTGATTTGCGCCAGCAGAATACAAACTTTCTAATTGGTAATCTCGCTTAGTTCGCACCATAACATCTGCGTTTTGTACTAGTTGATGTGTACCACTAATAACCTGCTTTGCCTTATCAGGTTGATCGAAGGTCACCAGGATAAGCTTGGCATTTTCAACATTAGCGCTACTAAGAATATCTTTTTGACTGGCATCGCCAAATAGTACTGGCTCACCGGCATTTCTACTTTCATGCACACGCACTGGGTCCATATCGATAGCAATAAATGCAATGCCTTCCATCTTTAACATGCGAGCGACAGATTGCCCCACTCTGCCAAAGCCACAAATCACAACATGGTTAGTTAAGTCGTTATCCACTATTAATGTATTTTGCGCATTGTCCTCGCTCTTGTTAGCCACAATACGCTTTGCCAATACCAAGCTATTGTTCATTAACCAAGGTGTTAGCGCCATACTTAATACGCCCATACTGACAATGAGGGAAGATTGCCCAGTGGTAAGCACACCATAAGTGGTAGCCAATGCAGCGATAACAAAACTAAACTCGCCAATCTGACATAGCTTAATACCCGCTGACCACGCATCCAGAGGGTTGGTTTTCACAAACGAAGCGGCCACTCTTACCATAACAATTTTACTAACCATCAGCCCAACCACGCCCAGAACAATCGTAAACAAATTGCTCCATAGCACGTTAATATCAAGTTGCATGCCAACGGTAACGAAAAACAACCCCATCAAAATATCGCGAAAGGGGCGAATATCGGCTTCCAGTTGGTATTTGTATTGGCTTTCTCCCAACATCATTCCCGCAAGAAAGGCCCCCAATGCCATAGACAACCCAAAGTAATAGGTTAGGCCTCCGGCCAACAGTGCAATTAAAATTGTGGTTAACACAAAAAGCTCATCGGTGCGGGTTTTGGCAACTTCGCTAAAAACCCAAGGCAATACCCACTTACCTACCGACATTAAAAACGCTATAACGAATATACCTTTTAGCAAAGCCTCACCTAAGGCAAACGCAATACTCACCTCGCCGCTTTGAGCCAGCAACGGAATAGCAATAAGGAAAGGAACCACGGCAAGATCTTGAAAAAGCAGAATACTCACAGCCAACTGGGTTCTTCTGTTATTAAGAATACCCATTTCAGTAGCTTGTTTGATGACGATAGCCGTAGAGCTAAGTGCCAGCGCTCCACCAATAATAATGGAAGCGCTGATGGGTAACCCGAATAGGTAAGGAATACTTGTAAATACAGCGGTGGTCAGTAGCATTTGGCCAACACCAACGCCAAATACTAATGAACGCATGGCCACTAGCTTCGGCAGGGAAAATTCAAGCCCGAGTGAGAAGAGTAAAAAAACGATGCCAGTTTCAGCTAGCAAATGCATTTCTTGAGGGTGAGCGAAAAGCGCAAAAAGCTGAGGGCCCGCTAATATACCTGCAAACAAATACGCTAAAATTGGCGGTAAATGGATACGCTTAAAAACAGCCACGCTACAAACGGCAATAAACATTAATGCGATCACGTTCAAAAAACCGGCACTCACTTTACCTCTCCCTACCGCTAATTTGAGGTCTCGATATTTCAAAATGATTAAAAATAGCGCACATCTGAATTGAAATACTCCTGTATATCAAAGTATTACTGCTTCCCTAGCGACCATGTATTTTAAATAGCTTATATAGCATAGCAAGATTACCGGAATTGGCATCAAGATTGCTAATATCTATTAACAAATTAGCATAAGCGGCAAATTTTGACACTTTCCACTTATGTATATTTTCCGTATTGCTAAAGGGGCATTTCCGTGGATTTATCTACTACTATCTACGATAGCACACAACATGACAATTTTTATCCTCCTGCTAGCACGGGTCAGGCGTTATCCGCCAGTGAAATAACCTCCTTTATCAGCGAGATTTTGTCTACGCTGGAATTAGAACAACTTGGCGAGATTTACTTTCGCCAATTGAACGTTTTTTTCTCGTTGGCCGGTTTCAGCTTATCGGATATTGATTCTCGCTGGGTATACGGAAATGCCAAACTATCTTCAACACTTGTGGCAGTGCCTTTGCCTGGTGTTATGTCTCAGGAAGGTAAATCTGTTACTGCACATTATTATTTTGCAGTGCCACTTTCCCTCTCTGAACGAAATGCATTAGAGCAACTTCATGAACTATTTGCTAAACAAGTAGCTCAAGCACAATCTTTTTTACGCCTACACCAGATGACGACTAAAGACGTTTTGACTGGCTTGGGGAATCGTTCAGGCTTCGATCAGGCACTTGTACGTCAACTAGGATGGGCTCAGCGTCACGAGGAAGGTTTTTCATTACTAGTCATTGACTTAGATAACTTTAAATCAGTCAATGACAACCACGGTCACCGAGAAGGTGATAAAGTTTTAGTACATGTCGCGTCTCAATTACAGCAAGTGCTAAGAGATGAAGACGAAGCATTTCGATTTGGCGGCGACGAATTCTGCTGCCTTTTAGATTGCCAAACACAATTTCAGTTGGAATGTGCTGCATCGCGTATACAACTTAGCATTAACCAATCAAGTTACTTAAGACGTATGAATGTGTCGTGCAGCTTAGGTGGTGCTATTTACCGTGAAGGTGACGATACCGCTCAGCTTTTTGACCGCGCCGATGCTGCGTTGTATAAAGTGAAGCAATCTGGCAAAAATAGCTACTTAGCGGCTTAAGTCACAGGTTCATATACCCGTTTAATCACGTTCCTTGCGCGTTCGATGACAACGGTAGTAGCGGTGACGATGTTAACTGCCTGAAAGAAAATTACCCCCAGTGACTCATCGAAATAATGATAACTACTTAAGCGATTATAGCAGCAGAAGCTGCATGCGCTTTTGCGTACATTAGCTATATTAAATATATCTAAGCAAATAAGCTTGTGTTGGCACGGCTGCTATCAAGTAACTTCACACTTTTGCCCACTGGCAAATATTTGCCGACTCTGTCACCTTATTACTCATGAATATAGACTTTAGTCTATATTCACTAGTTCAACGGCTAATGTCGATGGCATGGTGTTTAAGGTAACCACCTTCTGATGTACTACCAACGCAACCACCTCATCATCTAAAAAGAGTATAGGCACTTCGGCTCTCTCCCACGTAGGGACTTTCCATTGCTTAAACCAATCTTTAAGTAACTTAGATACCTGTGCACGTTTTGGCTTTACACGAAGTCCCTTCACGCCAGTTTTAATCGTTACTGTGCCTAATGCGTTATTCACCACCCTTAAGGTTAGTGGTTCATTCAACCAATACAATTCGGTGTCGACGCTATTTGTGATATCCATGGTTTGCGGTATGTGAGTGTTGCGCCTTGATAACCAATAAAGGTCGTTATTGAACCTTGCTAGCTTCCCCCAAGAAAACGACACTTCAGGCGTAGCATCTTGGTTCGCCGTTAGCATATTTTCTATTTGCGTTAGTTGTGCTTGAGAAGGTAGCAACGCCGATTGCTTTGAAAACCATTGACGCAGTACGGCTCGTTGCCAGTTTTTAGACAAGGTAAGCAACTCAGCGCCTTTTAACTGGGTATCTGTTTCTAAGTACTGACTAAGATATACTTCAGCTTGTTCCGTTACTAAAGCCGTTTGCTCAGCACACAACTGGGCACTTCTTAATGCGGTTTTAGACAGCTGTGGCCATCGCTTAGATAACGCAGGGATAATTTGATTGCGAAGGAAATTACGATCATAGCGATTATCTGCATTTGACTCATCGTCAACCCACTGTAAATCAAGTCGAGTCGCGGCATTAACGATATCCTCTTTTTGAAGTGATAACATCGGTCGAACGGTAAATATTCCATTTCGCCATTGATACGCGCCCATGCCTGCTAGCCCTTGTGGCCCCGAACCGCGCTTTAACTGCAACAGTACAGTTTCTAGCTGATCTTCAGCGTGTTGCCCTAAAAAGAGTACCCCATTGTGGGCATGGCAAAACTCATGTAGCACTTTATAACGGGCATCTCTGGCTTCAGCTTCAAGGCTCTTACGAGCGCCATCGTCGACGGTTATGCAAAAATGCGTAAGCGGAATCGATAATTTTTCGCATTCAGATTGGCAGTGACTAAGCCACGTATCGGCATTGTCGCTCAACCCATGGTGTACATGAACGGCATGCACAGGTGTAGAGATTTGCTCGCGAAAGGCATGCAAGGCGTGAAGCAATAAAGAGGAGTCCACCCCTCCGCTGTAAGCAACAACAAGAAGAGGTGGCGCTTCAAATGACGTGTTAGCAAGGGCTGCGGTGATAGACTCGCAGATGTGATCTATAATCTCACTCACTTGCTATGCTCATTCTACTCGCTTCGTTTAACTAGCAGTAGCCAAAAGACATAAGGCGTTGATAACGCTCTTCCATCAAGTCAGCGGTATCTAAGCTTTTAAGTTGACTTAATTGCTGTTTAAGCACCGCTTTTAAGTTCGCAGCCATGCTAGTGTGGTCACGATGAGCGCCGCCCAGCGGCTCTTCAACAATACTATTAATTAGTCCAAGCTCTTTAATCTGGCCGGCACTTACGCCCATTGCTTCTGCAGCTAATGGTGCTTTTTCTGCACTTTTCCACAAAATAGACGCACAACCTTCTGGCGAAATCACCGAGTACGTTGAGTATTGCAGCATGTTCACACGATCGCCAACCCCAATAGCAAGCGCACCACCAGAACCACCTTCACCAATAACGGTACAAATGATTGGCACCGTAAGCTCAGCCATTTCAAACAGATTTTTCGCGATAGCCTCACTTTGACCGCGCTCTTCCGCGCCCACACCTGGGTACGCCCCTGGGGTATCGATAAAGGTAATAATTGGTAAATTGAAACGCTCTGCCATTTTCATCAAACGCAGTGCTTTACGATAACCTTCAGGTTTAGGCATACCAAAGTTACGCTTAATTTTTTCGTTGGTGTCACGCCCTTTCTGATGACCAATCACCATCACAGGTTGGCCATCAAGCATAGCTGGACCACCAAGAATGGCCTTGTCATCGGCAAATGCCCTATCGCCCGCTAGTTCATCGAAGTCGGTAAAAATACGCGGGATATAGTCTAGCGTATAAGGGCGCATAGGGTGGCGAGCCAGTTGCGATACTTGCCACGCGCCTAAGTCAGAAAAAATCTTTTTTGTTAGCTCTGCGCTTTTACCGCGCAGCTTGTTAATATCTTCTTCAATACCAACATCGAATTCACCGCCTTGATTTACTAACCTAAGCTCTTCAATTTTTGCTTCTAATTCGGCTATCGGCTGTTCAAAGTCCAAAAACTGTATACTCATTGTATGTCCTATTCGTACTGCGCTTGTCAATGCCAACGCGAGATAGTCAATCTATCGAACTCTAACCATTAATGGTAGAGGATTGAAACGGCTTTTTCTCCCAAACATTGTTTGAGATCGTGCAAAAGTTGATCTTCTGGTGTAACAAACCACCGTGCACCACACGTAATCAGTGCTTCTGCATCAGGATGCGTTACTAATAAATGCACCGGGCAACTTCCGCCTTTAAAGGCCTGCAAGATAGATTGCATTTGATTAATCTTTTTCGGTTCAAGCAACTGGGTTTCAACATTTAACGCCAATGCTCTCGCGTTTTTCTCCCGTGCCTGAACAATGTCCATTACATCACGGGCGGTGATTGTATTGCCCCCAGAGAAATCATCAAAGCTGACCTGTCCCTTTATAAGCAATATTTTGTCAGTTTCTAGCATAGATTCATACTGTTCGAAGGTATCTGGGAAAAAACGAGCGTCTATTCGCGCACTTTTATCATCGAGTGTGACAATAGCCCAGCGTCTTCCCCGCTTATTGGTCATTACCCTAACCCCAAGCACTAAGCCCACTGCATTAGCCATTTGTTCTTTGCCTGTGGGTTTTAAGTCAACCAATCTTCCATCAGTGTAATGCCTAATTTCTTCTACATATTGATTAATAGGGTGCCCCGTCAGGTATAGACCTAAGGTATCTTTTTCACCTTCCAACCAGACTTTTTCTGGCCATAACGGAACATCGGCAAAGGCTTGCTCTACTTCATCAGGCTCAGTAGTGAGCAACCCGAACATGTCCGACTGCCCAAACGATTCTGCTTTAGCATGCTGCCCCGCTGCCGCAATGGCGTCGGGAAGTGATGCCATTAGTGCAGCCCTGTGAGGACCTAAATTGTCTAGTGCGCCCGCAAGTACTAGCTTTTCTAGCACCCGTTTATTAACACGCTTAATATCAATCTTTGCGCAAAAATCGAATAAATCTTTAAACGCACCTTGATTCTCTCTGGCTTCGATAATCGCTTCAATAGGGCCTTCACCCACCCCTTTGATAGCGCCAATGCCATACACAATTCTACCTTTCTCATCCACGGTAAACTTATGTTTACCCGCATTTAAGTCAGGGGGCAATAATTCAAGACCCATTCGACTACATTCGTCAACCAAGGTAACGATTTTATCGGTATTGTCCATATCGGCCGACATTACCGCCGCCATAAATTCAGCAGGATAATGGGCTTTTAACCATAAGGTTTGATAAGACACCAAAGCATAGGCAGCAGAGTGAGATTTGTTGAAACCATAACCTGCGAATTTTTCAACCAAGTCGAAAATCTTCATCGCTAAGTCTGGATCGATGTTGTTGTTCTTCGAGCCTTCAGCGAACGCGCCACGTTGCTTTGCCATTTCCTCTGGCTTTTTCTTACCCATAGCACGACGTAACAAATCGGCGCCACCTAGGGAATAGCCCGCCATTTCCTGCGCGATCTGCATTACTTGTTCTTGATACAAGATAATGCCGTAGGTAGGTTCTAGAATTTCTTGCAAGCATTCGTGCTGATATTCAGCGTCTGGATACGAGATGGCTTCTCTGCCGTGCTTACGGTCGATAAAGTTATCTACCATGCCCGATTGCAACGGCCCCGGTCTAAATAGTGCTACTAGTGCGATGATGTCTTCAAAGCTATCCGGCTTAAGACGTTTAATTAGCTCTTTCATACCGCGGGATTCTAACTGGAACACAGCGGTTGTTTCCGCATTTAGCAAGGTACGGAAGCTTTTTGCGTCCGCCAAAGGAATAGAGGTGATATCAATGTCGATCCCCTTCCCTTCCTTCACCATATCAATGGCCCACTGGATAATGGTTAGCGTGCGCAATCCAAGGAAGTCGAACTTAACCAGTCCTGCAGTTTCAACATCGTTTTTATCGAACTGAGTAACGGGGTTATTACCTTCATCGTCGCAGTATAGTGGCGCAAAATCGGTAATGGTGGTAGGGGCAATAACCACACCACCAGCATGTTTACCGGCATTTCGCGTTACCCCTTCTAAAATACGCGCCATATCGATGAGGTCTTTAACCTCTTCGTCTTGTTCGTACACTTCGGGTAAACGAGGTTCGGCGGCAAACGCTTTTTCAAGGGTCATACCAGGGTCTGGTGGAATAAGCTTTGAAATACGGTCAACAAAGCCGTAGGGGTGACCTAATACACGCCCCACATCGCGTACTACGGCTTTTGCCGCCATCGTACCAAAGGTAATAATTTGCGATACCGCTTGGCGACCATAAAGTTCGGCCACGTGGTCGATAACTTCATCACGCCTATCCATGCAGAAATCGACATCGAAATCCGGCATTGATACCCGTTCAGGGTTAAGGAATCGTTCGAAAAGCAAGTCGAATTCAAGCGGGTCGAGGTCGGTAATATCCAAGGCATAAGCCACTAATGAACCCGCACCAGAACCACGACCTGGGCCTACTGGAATATTGTTATCTTTGCTCCATTGAATAAACTCCATTACGATAAGGAAGTAGCCAGGGAAACCCATTTGATTGATTACTTCTAACTCGATACGGAGTCTGTCGTCGTATTCGGGGCGTTTTTCTGCACGTACTTGTTCATCAGGAAATAAGAACGCTAAACGGCGCTCAAGCCCTTCTTCTGAGACTTTTACCAAGAAATCTTCAGTGGTCATTCCGCCCGTAGGAAACTGGGGCAAAAAGTATTCGTCTAATCGTACCGTAACGTTGCATCGCTTAGCGATTTCAACCGTATTTTCTATCGCTTCAGGAATATCACTGAATAGCTCCACCATTTCTTCGCTGGTACGAAGGTATTGCTGATCACTGTATCGCTTAGGCCTGCGTGTATCATCTAGCGTGTAACCGTCATGAATACATACCCGTATTTCGTGCGCGTCGTAACCTTCTTTGTCAATGAAGCACACTTCATTGGTTGCCACAACGGGCAAACCTTCTCGCTCAGCAAATTCAACTGCGCGATGTAAATAATCTTCTTCTCCAGGCCGACCGGTACGAATCAGTTCAAGATAAAACCTGTCCGGAAAATGGGTTTGATAAAAGGCTAGCGATTCTGCCAGCAAGCCGGTGTTGTTTTTCGTAAGTGCAACACCTACATCCCCTAGCTGGGCGCCAGAGAGAATGATAACCCCCTCTGCATGTTCTATCAGCCAGTCTTGGTCGATAACCGCTCTGTGCGCAAGATGACCTCGTAAATAAGCCTTGGAAATAAGAACCGTAATATTCTTATAACCTTCGTTATTCATGGCAAGCAAGGTAAGGCGGAAAGGCTCATCGCCAAAGGCTTCATTGGTAACCCAGAAATCGGTACCAATAATCGGTTTAATGCCAAGCCCATGTGCGCCAGAATAAAACTTTACCAAACCACACATATTCATTTGGTCGGTAATTGCCACAGCTGGCATGTTGTACTCAGACACTTTGCCGAGTATGGGCTTAACCTTATTAAGCCCATCCATCATGGAATAATCGCTGTGTACGCGTAAATGAATAAAAGGCGAGGACATAATTATTGAATCTCTTGTAGTAGTGCCTTAACTGGTTTAAAGCTTTTGCGATAACCATCAATCACGCCATGGATGGCGAGTGCTTCAAAATGCGCTTTTGTAGGGTAACCCTTATGGCCAGCAAAACCATATTCAGGATGCAATTCATCAAGTGCAAGCATGTCGTTGTCTCGCTCTACTTTGGCAATGATGGAGGCGGCAGAAATTTCAGCGTGTAAGCTATCGCCTTTAACCACAGCTTCTGCAGCATAAGGCCAATCAGGCAAGCGATTGCCATCAACACGAACAAAGTCTGGCGTTACCGCTAAGCCTTCGACAGCACGCTTCATGGCTAACATGGTAGCATGGAGAATATTAAGGGTGTCGATTTCTTCTGGGGTGGCCCGCCCGATATGCCAGTAAAGTGCTTTCGCTTTTATTTCTGACGCTAACGCAATGCGTTTTTTTTCGCTGAGCTTTTTAGAGTCGGTTAACCCTACTATGGGGTTGGCTGGGTCGAGTATAACGGCGGCGGTTACCACATCCCCAACAAGTGGGCCTCTACCAACTTCATCTACGCCGGCTATTAACTTATGCAAACAATTCCTCCACTACAGCTTGTGCTGCTGTTTTATCAGCATTGCATTTTAGCGTATGGTGGAGGTCGGTGAAACGGGAAATTAAGTCAGTGTTGTCACTGTCGAAATAAGTAAGGGCATGCTGGCTTAATGTATCTGGGTTGACGTCTTCTTGGAGCAGTTCTGGCACTAACGCTTCGTTGGCCAACAAATTGGGTAAGGCGAAAAAAGGCGCTTTGTACAAACGCTGCATAATTCTATAAGTTATTGGCGACAATTTATACGCCACTACCATTGGGCGTTTGCACAACATGGCTTCAAGGGTAGCCGTACCCGAGGCAAGCAATATAACATCACTGGCAATCATGGCGTCTCGAGACGTCCCCTCAGTAACATGAATAGGCAGTCTTTCAATGGCATTGTTCGCCTCTTTCAACATACTCTTAATTTGTTCAAGGCGATGCGTATTGGCAGCGGGAATGACAAATTCAATATCTGGTCGTTGCGCCGCAATCTTTTCCATGGTGTCGATAAAAATAGGGAGGAGTGTATCTACCTCACCACGACGAGAACCGGGTAGTACAGCTAACACCGATTTTTCGATAGGTAGATTAAGTGTATTGCGCGAGGCTTGTTGGTCAGGCGTTAAAGCTATACCATCGGCCATGGTGTGACCGACGAAGGTATAGGGCACATCATATTTATCATAAACCTGCTGCTCGAAAGGAAACAAACCCAACACGCGGCCTGCGGCCTTAGCAATTTTATGCACCCGTTTTTCACGCCATGCCCAAATAGTTGGGCTAACGTAATGAATGGTTTTAACACCTTTGGATTTAAGTTCTTTTTCTACCCGCAGGTTAAAATCTGGGGCGTCTATACCAACAAAAATATCAGGCGGGTTCGCAGAGAAATGCGCGAGCAGCGCTTTTTTGACTTTTAAAATAGCGGGTAGATGGGACAGTACTTCAACTAACCCCATCACCGAAAGCGTTTCCATATCGAACAGGCTATGAAAACCTTGAGCCTGCATGTTAGGTCCGCCTATCCCTTCAATAATTGCATCAGGGTATAAGCGTTTTAACTCACCAACCATGCCAGCAGCAAGCACATCACCAGATGGCTCGCCTGCCACCATTGCAATACGCAAAGGTTTACTCATCTTATCGCTCTTTTTAACGGGCTCATGTTAACAGCTCATTTATCTAATGATACCGCGCTCTGCGTTCTTTAAAAACTCAGTCATGAGTGCAACACCACTAGAACTTGCTTCTTGTGAAAAAAGGATGTCAACCGCCTCAGCCACCGTGTTACCTTCACGGTAAATAACTTTGTAGGCCCGCTTAATCGCAGCAATCTCATCTTTCTCAAAACCACGGCGGCGCAAACCTTCAGAGTTAATGCCTTGAGGTATATTCTTAGTACCGCTGACCATCACAAAAGGAGGTGTATCACGAAGAATAATACCGCCAGCGCCTAAGAAAGCGTGAGCGCCAACTTTACAGAACTGATGAATACCTACTGCACCGCCCACAATAACGAAGTCATCAATGTGAACATGTCCTGCCACAGCAACGTTATTGGCTAAAATAATATCATTACCCAGTACACAATCGTGGGCAACATGTGAATTCACCATAAACAAGCAGCGAGAGCCAATAATCGTTTCACTGTTATCTTGTATAGTGCCACGGTGAACAGTCACCCCTTCACGGAACTCGTTGTCGTCACCGATAATAAGCTTAGTGGGTTCACCGGCATATTTTTTATCTTGGCAGTCTTCACCAATTGATGAAAATTGATAGAAGGTGTTATTTTTGCCAATGCGGGTGGTGCCGCGAACGACCACATGAGACTTCAATACGCATCCATCGCCAATTGTCACGTCGTCATCAACCACGCAAAATGGACCAATGGTGACGTTTTCGCCAATAGATGCTTTATCTGAAATTACCGCAGTAGGATGGATCACGTTACGCTATCTCTCTTATTGCACACATAAATTCTGCAACACAAACATTTTCGCCATCAACAGTCGCTACGCCTTTGAATTTCCAAATGCCGCGTCTTTCTTTTACTAAAGCGATGTCGAATTCTAATTTATCACCAGGGACAACGGGACGTTTAAATCGTGCGTTGTCAATTCCTGCATATAGATACAATTTATCACTTTTACCCATGGTCTTAAAACCAAGAACGCCAGCAGCTTGTGCCATGGCTTCTAAAATAAGCACACCTGGAAATATCGGGCGGCCTGGGAAATGGCCTGTAAAGCAAGGCTCATTAAAAGTGATATTCTTATATGCTTTAATTGATTCACCCAGAACGTAGTCTGTTACTCGATCAACCAACAGGAACGGGTATCTGTGAGGAAGTAACGACAGAATTTCCTGGATTTCTATGGTATTGAGTGAAGTGGTCAAAAACTATCTCCTATAGTGCAAGCATGACCTAAAAACTGTTTCATGGTCACAAACTCGCCGTAAATTACTAAAACGGCGGCAACCATACGCTGTTAGGCGCAAAAAACAAATCAGACCAACCCCTTTCGGGCGTTGGTCTGATGAAATTAGCGAAAAATTGTAAGCATTACTGCCTTAGTTTACTTTGCTAACCTGCTCTAATACTTGCTCTGACATGTCGTATTGTTCTTTTACGAAAGGCGTTGCCGTTGCGTTAAGTACAATGTCATAACCTTGTTTAGCGGCAACTGAATCAATTGCTTGCTTGATAAGGCTGAATAATTTGTTTTGTTCTTCGTTGCTACGACGCTGAATGTTTTGCTTAAGCGGTTGTGCTTTTTCTGCTAACTCTTCACGTACAGCCAACATTTTTTGCTCAAGTTCTTTCTTTTCTTGAGCGCTCATTGTTGCTGCATCCCGTTGTAGACGTTCTGCAAAGAACTGACCATCACGCTGAAGTTGATTCACTTCTTCGATACGGTCTTTAAACTCCATTTGAATGGCGTTTTGGATTTCAGCAGCTTGAGGCATAGCCTGAAAAATACCCTGAACGTCAACAACAGCAATTTTTTGTTCTGCCATTACTGAAGTACTAACTAGTGCGCTACCAAGCATTGCACCTGCAACAATATGTTTAACCAACTGTTTCAAAAGGAACTCCTTTTATCCATCTCTTTATCTGGGTGCCTAGGGCCCCGTTTAATATTTTAGAATGTCTGACCGATATTAAAGGTGAAGAATTTAGCATCATCACCATCACGTTCTTGGATCGCTCTTGAGAAGCTGAATACCATCGGTCCCATTGGTGAAATCCATTGTACCGAAATACCAGCGGAACTACGATACAGCGTCCAGTCAGAATAGTCCATTAACGAACCATACTGAGTGCTAGACTGATCAAAATCTTTGTATTGGTCGTAATCGAACTCAGTATCCCACACGTTGCCCACATCCACAAATAGACTGGTTCTTACCGAGTTGTCCATATCTGCTTCCACAAAAGGTGTGGGAACAATTAACTCAAGACCACCTAGTGCCATTGCGTTACCACCAAGACTGCGACTAGATAATGTAATCACATCATCAATAGGGTCTGTTGGATAAACTTCACCATCAGGACCTGTTAAAGAGCCACTTGGTGAGCGAATGATACCACGCGGACCTACGGTGTTATTCTCAAACCCACGAAGTGAATCCGAGCCACCAGCGGTGAAGTTTTCGGTGAACGGCAATATCTGCTCATTACCATTTACATCACCATAGCCGTTACCGTAACCCATTCTAATTCTGGCAAGTACTGACCAGCGCTGATTTCTAGACAGTGGGAAATACCACTTTCCATCGAACAAGGTTTTGAAATAATTCACATCAGAATTAGGTGTAGTAATACTAAATGAGGCACGCTGTGACGAGCCTGCTGTAGGGAATAAACCGCGGTTTAATGTACTACGACTCCAACTTACGCTGGCAAGATAGCTATGGTATTTAATGGGCGCATCAGGATCATCGCCATCAAGGAACTGGTTATAAAACTGCTCCGTTTGCTCATAATAACCACGGTTATAGAGCTCTACGTTACTGTACGTCAGCCCGAAGTTGATTCGGTTAAATTCGTTTATCGGGTACCCGATATTCGCACCTACAGACCACTGCTTCGAGTTATATTGGATAACGTTAAAGTCTGAGCCGTCAAATTCACTATATCCTAACGAACCACCTAAACTGATACCGTCGATAGTAAAGTAAGGGTCGTTATAGGTAATTTGCGCCGAACGTTGATAAGAAACCGTACTTAAGTTTAAACCCACGCGCTTACCGGTACCCAAGAAGTTATCTTGTTGAATACCCGCTTGAAGGCTTAACTTAGTTTGATCGCCGTACCCAATACCGGCGTTGAATGAACCAGAAGGCTGCTCTTTAACGTTGAAGTTGACGTCTACTTGGTCATCTTGGCCTGGAATTCTGATGGTTTCAAATTCAACCTCTTCCATATACGTCAAACGTGACAATTGGTTCTTGGAAGATTCAAGTAAGTTATTTGATAACCATGTACCTTCCATTTGGCTTACGTTCTGACGTAAAACGTTATCAGCAGTAACCACGTTACCGTTGAACTTAATACGCTTAACGTAAATACGTTTGCCCGGGTCTACTGACAAGGTCAGTTTCACCGTTTTATCTTCATCGTTAATGTTTGGTACCGTGGTCACTGTTGGATAAGCGTAACCAAATCGGCCAAGGTACTTACTGATAAATTCTTCTGTGTAAGTGACTTCGGCTTGGTTATAAAGCTCACCTGGCGTTAGTGGTAATACACGCTGAATATAGTCTTCATGACCCAGCACATCACCCACCAGCTCGACTTCAGAGATAGTGTATTGCTCGCCTTCACTTACGTTCATTGCAACGTAAATACCCGACTTTTCAGGGGTCATGGATACTTGTGTAGAATCCACATTGAAGCGAAGGTAACCACGATCTAAATAGTGATTACGTAGTGATTCCATATCACCTTGCAACGTTTGTTGCTGATAGCGGGTTTCTGACAAGAAATCCCACCACGGAGTATCGAACTGCAACTCAAACTGATCCATCAACTCTGCGTCAGTAAAAATCTCGTTACCAACGATGTTGATTTGTTGAATTTTAGCCGCATCACCTTCTTCGAAAAGTAATTTCAAATCGACACGATTTCGAGGAAGCGGCGTAATAATCGCTGTTACGTCAGCGTTATATTTACCAATGCTGTAAAAGAAATCTTTCAAGCCATTTTCAATCGACGTTAGAACGGTCTTATCTAAGGGCTCACCTAATCGTACGCCATTGCCGTCTAAGCTTTCTTGGAGCTGCTCATCTTTAATATCATCGTTGCCCTCAAAAATAATATTACTTATTGTGGGGCGTTCGGCTACGCGTACTACCAATGTGTTGCCGTCACGCAGAATTTCGACGTTTTCGAAATGCGTTGATGAGTACAGAGAACGGATAAGCTGAGTTACCCGAAAGGTATTTAGCTCATCACCAACCTGAACTGGCAAATAGGTTAAGGCTGCACCTAGTGCTACCCGCTGTAGACCTTCTACTCGAATATCTTCTACAACGAATTCACTATTCTGCGCCGCAGCATTGGCAAAGCTAGCACTGGAAAAAATGGCTCCGGCTGCTACTAACTGTTTTAACTTCATCTATTTTTCTTTTCCTGGCCGCGTTTTATGTTAGCTGTTTTATGTTTCCTGACTTTCATCAGGCTATGCGAGCAATATCGTTCATAATAGCGATACCCATTATCATAAACAGAAGCACGCCACCGATTCTGTAACCCCACTCCTGTACCGCATCAGGCACAGGCTTGCCGGTAAGCCATTCCACGATGTAAAACATCAGGTGACCACCATCTAGCATGGGCAAGGGTAGTAAATTAATTATGCCTAAATTCACACTAATTAAGGCAAGAAAGCTCAAAAAGTAAGCCAAGCCATAACCGGCACTGGTTCCTGCTCCTTGAGCGATGGATATAGGCCCACTTAAATTTTTCACCGAAACATCGCCGGTGACTAATTTGCCTATCATCTCAACACTGAGTGTCATTAAGCGCCACGTTTTATCTAACGCTCTTCCAACTGCCTCTACTATGCCATATTGATGGGTAAACACATACCCTTCAGGCCAAGCTTCAAACGTTGGGCTTACCCCTAAATACCCAGTTTGCCCTTCTGGTGTATCGCGGCGCGCTATCGTTGCACGCAGTTGCTGGGGTTGTCCATCCCTTTCAATCGACAATACAACCGAATCTCCAGGGCTTTCAACAATCACATCAACTAATGCCTGCCACGTGGTTAATTCATCACCATTTAAAGCGAGTAATTTATCACCTGGTTGCAAACCAGCCTTTTGTGCTGCACTGTCCTCTCCAACAAAACCCACTTCCAAAGTTGGATTAGGACGAAATGGAGTTATTCCTAGACTGCTTAAAGGAGACTCGCTATCAGGGTCAAAGTTCCAACCCTCAAGTGTAAATGTTACTTCTTTTTCTTTTTTATCTTGGGTTAATACAGTAACTCGGGCCGATTCTTGACCAATGTAAGAAACCACTTCAAGGTTCACTGCTTCCCAATCTGGGGTGCTACGACTTCCTACCTTAATGACTTCATCACCCTTAACAACACCTGCTTGGGCTGCAATACTTCCAGGTTCAATATTGCCAATAACAGGCTTTACTGTTTGAAGCCCAACTAAGTACATCAACCACAACGCAAAAACAGCAAAGATAAAATTCACGCCAGGGCCAGCAAAAATAATAGCCATGCGCTGTAATACCGGCTTATGGTTAAACGCCTTATGTTCTAGCTCTGGGGGTACGTCGTCAATTCGTCCATCAAGCATGCGTACGTAGCCACCGAGCGGGATCATAGCAATCACATACTCGGTGCCTGTTTTACTGGTTCTACGCCAAAGCGGCTTGCCAAAACCAATAGAAAAACGCTCTACTTGCACGCCACAACGCCGCGCTATATAGAAGTGTCCCCACTCATGTACCGCGACTAAAATACCTAACGCGACTATAAATGCACCTAAGCTCCATAAAAATCCTAACACGTGAACTTACCTCTAATGACTTGGTCTGCTACCGTGCGGGCGGCAGTATCCTGTTCAAGGATTTGTTGGATAGATGAAACGGTTACTGGTTCCATTTTGTTTAGGGTTTCTTCATTGACTACTGCAATATCCGTAAACCCTATTTTCCCCTCTAGAAAAGAGGCAACCGCTATTTCATTTGCAGCATTTAAACGGGTGGTAGCTGCCTGCCCTTCTCTACATGCATCAATGGCGAGTTTTAAATTTGGATAGCGCGTGAAACACGGCGTTTCAAAGCTAAAATTAGCCATATCGGAAAAATCTAATGGCTTAACACCAGCATCAATGCGAGATGGATAGGCAAGACCATAAGCAATTGGTGTGCGCATATCTGGGTTACCCAGCTGCGCTATAACCGAACCGTCTACATACTGCACCATTGAATGGATAAAACTTTGTGGGTGGACCACCACTTGAATGTCGTCTGGCGATGCACCAAATAACCAACAGGCCTCAATAAACTCAAGCCCTTTGTTCATCATAGTGGCCGAATCTATCGTGATTTTACGCCCCATAGACCAATTAGGGTGGCTGCTCGCTTCATCAATCGTAATAGCATTAAAGGAACCTAATTCACGTTCTCTGAAAGGCCCCCCTGAGCCTGTTAGCAAAATCTTGCTAATACCCGCCTTCTCCAATTCGCCATACTCATAACCTTGAGGGAGACATTGAAAGATAGCGTTATGCTCACTGTCTATAGGTAAAATTTCAGCGCCGCTTTGTGTTGCAGCATCAATAAATAATGCACCAGACATCACTAGCGCTTCTTTATTTGCTAATAATACCTTTTTACCCGCTTTCACAGCCGCTAATGTAGGTAGCAAACCTGCCGCCCCCACTATGGCCGCCATCACAGTATCGACTTCGGCTGCACAAGACACGTCTTCTAAAGCTTTAGCGCCACAGAGTATTTCGGCGGTGATATTGTATTCTGTCGCTAGCGTGCAAGCCTCTTTGTACCTAGCTTCATCAGCAACCACCACGAATCGAGGCGAGCACTTCTGCGCTTGCTGCATAAGTAATTCAAGCTGACCATTGCCAGTAATGGCAAAGGTGCGGTATTTTTCAGGATGACGATTAATAACATCGAGGGTATTACAACCAATAGAGCCGGTTGCCCCTAAAACGGTAACGGTTTGCATCACGCCATCCACGTTACATAGCAGAACGCAAAGACCGGAAATGCAGCAGTTAAGCTATCTATTCTGTCAAGCACTCCGCCGTGTCCAGGCAGAATTTTCCCACTATCTTTAATACCCGCACAGCGTTTTAGCATACTTTCGTTAAGGTCACCTAATGCTGAAACCGCCACGGTAACGCCGCCGATAATGAGGTGCAACCAAATGCGGGAAGGCTCAACTTGATAGTGCAATGCAGCAAAAGCAATAATGGCAAATGAAGCTGCAATGCCGCCTATAAGACCTTCTAAACTTTTACCTGGGGAAACATTAGGACGTAACTTGTGGCGACCAAATTTAACGCCTACGAAGAAAGCGCCTATATCTGCCGCCCACACGATACCTAAAACGTAGAAAATAAGTGATGCACCATAAAAGGGGTCTACATCGTGCAGACTGGTGCGAAGGGCAATAACCGCCACCCAAGTTGGAATTAAGGTAAGTAAGCCGAACACGGTGCGCACACTGCGGCTTTCACGCCAAAACTTGGTGTATTTGGGATAGGCTAATACCATGAAAAGAGAAACTATCCACCACACTACCGCTATGCCTAAAATTCCGTGATATAAATCGTGAAGTTGACCTTGATACCAAATAACACTGGTATCAACAATTAAGGATAAGCTGATGCAGATAGCGAATGCTGCTGCCATGAAGAGTATTTTTTTAGGGCGCTCACAAATACCGGACATATTAGCCCATTCGTAAGCCCCTATCGCAACCACACCGGAAATCGCAATTTCAAACCAGAAGATAGGCAGAAAAAGTATGGAAAATAGCGCCAAAGGCGCGAGAATTAACGCTGTTATTATTCTTTGTTTTAGCATAATTGGCTCTCGGCTCCTGTGCTCAGGCCTGCCCTGATACCTGCCTGCATAGAGTTAGCTGCTGGCAGTATCAATTTGTTCACCGGTAAGACCGAACCGTCGTTGGCGAACATTAAAATCATCTACGGCTAATTGAAAAACATCTTCATTGAAGTCTGGCCATAGTACATCGGTAAAATATAATTCGGCGTACGCACACTGCCATAATAAAAAGTTGCTGATTCGGTGTTCACCACCCGTGCGTATGAGAAGATCAAGTTCAGGAAGGCTCGCTGTAGAGGTATGTTGATTAAAAACTGCCTCATCAATGTCTTGAAGCGACATTTCGCCTTGCTTTACTTTTTCAGCTACTTCTTTTGCGGCATTAACAATGTCCCATCTGCCACCGTAATTGGCAGCGATATTAAGAACAAGATCGTTATTACCAGAAGTCATATCTTCCGCTTTGCGGATTTTTGCAACCAACTTGCTATCAAAAGCACTTAAATCGCCTATTACTTTTAAGCGAACGCCATTTTTATGGAGTCGTTTGGCTTCACTGTTTAACACTAAATTGAACAGTTCCATCAATACACTGACTTCTTCTTCGGGACGCTTCCAATTTTCACTTGAAAAAGCGAACAAGGTTAAAGACTCAATGCCAGTTTGACGAGCAAAGCGTACCACTGCTCGAACAGACTCAACACCTGCCTTGTGCCCGAAGGTACGAATTTTCCCTTTCTTTTGCGCCCAACGACCATTGCCATCCATAATAATGGCGACATGTTTAGGGCCAGCAACGGATGCTGGCCCTACTGTATCAGTCGTTTTGGCTGCGTTTGACCGCTTCCCAATCATAATACTTGTTACACTTCCATCAGTTCTTTTTCTTTAACAGCAAGCATGCCGTCAACTTTCTTAATGAAGTCATTCGTTAAAGACTGAATATTTTCTTCCGCTGCGCGGCTTTCATCTTCGCTGATTTCTTTCTCTTTAAGTAATTCTTTGACGTCGCTGTTAGCATCGCGGCGGATATTTCGAATTGAAACTCGGCCGTTTTCTGCTTCATTACGCACCACACGAATAAGGTCTTTTCGACGCTCTTCGGTAAGCGGCGGAAGTGGAATTCGAATAGAACCACCCGCGCTCATTGGGTTTAATCCCAAATCTGCCTGCATAATTGCTTTTTCAACAGCTTGAATAGCACTTTTATCAAACACAGTCAGTGCCAATGTACGGCTATCTTCCGCAATGACGTTAGCTACTTGCTTAAGCGGTGTGTCTGTACCGTAGTAAGGTACCATAATGCCATCTAATAAGCTTGGATGAGCACGGCCTGTGCGAATTTTGCTAAACTGGCCTTTAAGTGCACTGATGCTTTTATCCATACGCTCTTGCGCATCTAATTCAATTTCATCAATCACGTTATATTTCCTATTTTCTTAATTAACTATTGTCAGCGTGACAAATTAGGGTGCCAACTTGCTCACCCATAACAACACGTTTCAAACAACCTGCTTCGTTCATATTAAATACACGGATAGGTAGGCTGTGATCTCTAGCAAGTGTGAACGCTGACAGGTCCATCACTTTTAATTCTTTCTCGAGTACTTCTTGATAAGACAGTTGATCATATAAAGTAGCATCTGGATTTTTAACTGGGTCATCGCTATAAACACCATCAACTTTCGTGGCTTTTAGCACGGCATCGGCTTCAATTTCAATACCGCGAAGACACGCGGCTGAATCTGTGGTGAAGAAAGGATTACCTGTACCCGCTGAAAAAATAACCACACGGCCAGATTTTAATAAACTAATCGCTTCTGCCCAGTTGTAAGCATCGCACACGCCATTTAAAGGTATAGCTGACATCATACGCGCATTAACAAAGGCACGATGCAGTGCATCACGCATGGCTAAGCCGTTCATTACGGTAGCAAGCATACCCATGTGGTCGCCTACAACGCGGTTCATGCCAGCTTTTGCAAGCCCTTCGCCGCGGAACAAGTTACCGCCACCAATAACCAAGCCTACTTGAACACCTAGTTCAACAAGTTCTTTGATTTCTTGGGCCATACGGTCAAGTACTTTAGGATCGATGCCAAAGCCTTCTTCACCCATAAGGGCTTCGCCACTTAGCTTTAACAGAATGCGTCGATATGCTGATTTCGGTGTGATACTCATTATTCGATATGTCCTCGTAAACCCATTTTGTCTTATGCTTTTCTATTATTTACACACTGCTTTTGCAGGTAAAAAGAATAGGACAAAATGCTTTCGTAAGCGTTTAAAGATTTTACCGTTTTGCACTCTACCTTACCTTAGCAAAACCGTAACCCGCGGGTAGTAGCTATAAAAAAGCACCTCCGAAGAGGTGCCTTGTAGTTTATCTGACATTAACACAATGCAAAAGATAAACGCCCAATTATTTCTTGGCCGCTTCCATTTGTGCTGCAACTTCTGCTGCAAAGTCTTCAGTTTTCTTCTCGATACCTTCACCAACTTCGAAACGTACGAAGTTAACAACATCAGCAGAGTTGTTTTTAAGCAACTCAGCAACGCTGATTGAAGGATCTTTAACGAAAGGCTGACCAGTTAAGCTTACTTCACCAGTAAACTTCTTCATACGGCCTGCAACCATCTTCTCTGCGATATCAGCTGGCTTACCAGACTGCATTGCAATACCGATTTGGATTTCTTTCTCTTTCTCAACAACTTCAGCTGGAACATTTTCAGGCTTAACGAACTGAGGGCTAGCCGCTGCAACGTGCATTGCAATGTCTTTAGCCAACTCTTCGCTGCCACCAGTAAGAATTGAGATTACGCCGATACGACCGCCGTGCACGTATGCACCTAGTGTATCGCCTTCAACGTTGATAACGCGACGAGGAGAGATGTTTTCACCGATTTTCGCCACTAATGTGTCACGAACGTCGCTTACTTTAGCACCGTTAAGTTCAGACGCATTCAACGTGTCGATATCGTTGATGTTGTTCGCTGCTGCTATTTCTAGCAACTCGTTACCAAACTTAAGGAAACCTTCGTCACGTGCTACGAAATCTGTTTCACAGTTAATTTCAAGCATAGTCGCGCGACCGTCTTGAACTTTAGTAAGGATTACACCTTCAGCTGCGATACGGCCTGCTTTTTTAGCTGCTTTCGCTTGGCCTGATTTACGCATGTTTTCAATGGCTAGTTCAATGTCACCATCCGTTTCAACCAGGGCTTTCTTACAATCCAGCATACCTGCGCCTGTACGCTCGCGCAGTTCTTTAACTAGTGCTGCAGTCACTGCCATTTTTCAATTCCTCAGCAATAAATATAAATTCGGTTAGGTAAAAGGGGCGTTATCGCCCCTCTCAATACGTTTCGTATTGTTGCACTATCATATGCTTTTGATATGACAGTAAAGCGAACAGAATTACTCTGCTGCTTCTACGAAGTCGTCTTGCTCAGCTTGTGCTTCAAGGTTGCTTTCGCGACCAGAAATTACAGCGTTAGCAGCGGCATCCAAGTATAGTTGAACTGCGCGGATTGCATCGTCGTTACCAGGAATGATGTAATCAACACCATCTGGGTTAGAGTTAGTATCCACAACACCAACAACTGGAATACCCAGGTTACGTGCTTCTGTGATAGCAATGTGCTCGTGGTCTGCATCGACAACAAAGATAGCGTCTGGTAAGCCGCCCATATCTTTGATTCCGCCAAGGCTGTTTTCAAGCTTTTCCATTTCACGCTGAAGCATTAGGGCTTCTTTTTTGGTCAGCTTTTCGAAAGTACCGTCTTGGCTTTTTTGCTCAAGTTCTTTCAAACGCTTGATTGACTGACGAACTGTTTTCCAGTTAGTCAACATACCACCTAACCAACGCTTGTTAACGTAAAACTGGTCACATTTAACAGCTGCATCTTTTACCGCATCGCCAGCAGCGCGCTTAGTACCTACGAAAAGGATTTTCCCTTTCTTAGATGCTACGCTTGATAGGTAGTTAAGAGCGTTGTTGAAAAGTGGAACTGTTTTTTCAAGGTTGATGATATGAACTTTGTTACGTGCGCCAAAGATGTAAGGTTTCATCTTAGGGTTCCAGTAACGAGTTTGGTGACCGAAATGCACACCGGCTTTCAGCATGTCACGCATAGAAACATTTGCCATTTTAATTTCCTCTCGGGGTTAGGCCTCCATATACCCATTGTATCGATCCCACCTATAAATAAGTAGAACACCCCGATACGCAGTGTTGGTATATGTGTGTTTTAATTAAATTTAATTTACCCTTTTGACCACATGCTTTTAAGGGCATTCCGTCAGGGCGCGCGCTTTATACCATATTAAGCTTATCCACTCAAGTTTTACCGCCAGTTTAGCCATTACTTGCATTCTTTAAGACTGCCCCTATACACATTCAATCCTAATGGCTAAAATATACTTATATAGATACATTCTGCACGTTAACCCCTGCCTATTTTACAAGTGGTAGCGTAACGGCCTAAATAAACGAATAGAGAGACGCTGTGTCAGCTATTATTAAGACCTCTGAAGAAATCGAAAAAATGCGCGTTGCTGGAAAACTAGCAGCCGATGTACTCACTATGATTGGTCCCTATGTAAAAAAGGGTGTAACTACAGATGAGTTAAATACGATATGTCATGATTACATTGTTAATGAGCAGCAAGCTATTCCTGCACCATTAAACTATGGTCACCCCCCGTTCCCTAAATCAATTTGTACGTCTGTAAACCATTGTATTTGCCATGGCATTCCATCGGACAAAAAATTGAAAGATGGTGACGTTATTAATATCGATGTAACCGTAATTAAAGATGGCTATCATGGCGATACCTCAAAGATGTTCATTGTTGGTAAACCTGCAATATTGGCTGAACGTTTAACTCGCATCACGCAAGAATGTTTATATAAAGCAATAAAAGAAGTTAAGCCAGGCATGACATTGGGCGATATTGGTCATATTTGCCAAACCCATGCTGAAGCGCATAACTATTCAATCGTTCGTGAGTACTGTGGCCATGGTATTGGTGCTAGCTTCCACGAAGAGCCACAAATCGTGCATTACGGTAAGCCTGGCACTGGCGATGTACTTGAAGCGGGCATGTGCTTCACCATTGAACCTATGGTGAATGCTGGTAAGCGTTACTCAAAAATTCTTCCTGATCAGTGGACAGTGGTAACCAAAGACAGAAGTTTAAGTGCACAATGGGAACATACCTTGCTGGTTACTGAAGACGGTGTAGAAGTTTTAACTTTACGTGATGAAGAGGACCTTCCTCGCATCATTTCACACAGTTAACTTTTCACACCCTGATAAATACTTTTCCGGTTCGATAAGCACCTTTTATATAGTGCTTGTATCGCGTATGTTTAAATATATAGCAGCGTAAACTTTGTTTGGTTGCTATATATTTTCTACTCCTTCACTTTCTTTCGTTTACCGATAGCCTTATGTGTAATACGAGTTTTATACGAAAACGACTTCATACTATTTACCACCGTTGTTTTTTCACTTATCGGCTTCGCTATTCCTATCTATCGCATGAGCTGTTTTGAAATTAGCGTTGGTATATTTCATTTTACACTCGCAGCATACCTATAACATTTTTGTATATTTATTCACAATATAACCTTGAATATGCAGATAATCGGCACTGCGATTTCGTTTCATTTCGTGATAAGGTTCGTTGTGTTCAAAAAGCTGTACGCATAGAAGGTGTAATTTGACGCTGCAATCCCTAATAAAAAATATTGATCAAATAACGTCGGTTGACGACTTAGTTGCCATCAAGTCGTGTGTGGAAGATAGCTACGCATGGATAAAAGCGTCATTCGATAGTATTCCTGTTAACCAACTTGTCACGGGGCGTGCCCAATTCGTGGACGCCCTGTTGTGTCACTTGTGGCACCTCTACGGTTTAGACAATGAAAGCGAACTTTCGTTGTGCGCAGTGGGTGGCTATGGACGGGGACACCTTCAACCTTATTCCGACATCGATTTGCTGATAGTCAGCAAACGCACTCTTAAGCCCGCCACCCAAGAAAAAGTGAGTCGCTTCATTACACTGCTTTGGGATATTAAGCTTGATGTGGGTCAGTCGGTGCGTACTATTAAAGAAACTGTCAGCCTCGCCAAAGATGACATTTCCATTGCTACTAACCTAGTAGAAAGTCGACTGCTTTGCGGCAGCGAATCTATTTTTGAAAAGCTGTGGGATGAAGTTAACGGACGAAATTCTTGGACGAGCAAAGCGTTCTTCTCCGCGAAGTACGATGAACAAAAGCGACGTCACGCTAAATTTAACGGCACCGCGTACAACCTTGAACCCAATATCAAAGAAAACCCTGGCTGTTTACGGGATATTCAATCCATTGGTTGGGTAGCGAAAAAACACTTTAAAGAATATGACGGCTGGAACCTCGTGGGTCACGGCTACTTTACCGAGCAAGAACACAGCGAATTAATTACCTGTAGAATGCATTTGTGGAAAATGCGCTGTGCTTTACATCTCGTTGCTGGGCGAAGTGAAAACCGCCTTCTTTTTGATTACCAACCTGATGTAGCCACCATGATGGGGTATGGGGAAGAAGGAAAAAGCTCAGTTGAGAAAATGATGCGCGACTTCTTCCGCACTGTCGCCCGAGTTTCTGAATTGAACCAAATGCTTTTGCAACGGTTCAAGTATGACATGCTTAATCAGAGTGTTCAGCGTAGCGCGATTATTAACGAAGATTTCGAATTACTCGATAATATGATTTCGCCTCGCCATGAAAATGCATTTCCTTCGCCAGAGGCTATTCTAGACTTTTTAAATGTAGTCACTAACACCCCTGAAGTTCAAGGCTTGAGCACCACCTGTATTCGCCAAATAAGAAACGCACATCGCGCTTTTGAAAATGCTTACTTTGTTGAACGCCCCGCATGCCGTGAAAAGCTCATGATCTTGCTTAAACAACCCGACTTTTTTAAATTTGGTTGGGACATTATGCATCAGTACGGCATTTTACAAGCTTACTTACCTGAGTGGGATGCCATTGTAGGGATGATGCAATTTGATTTGTTTCACGCCTACACAGTGGATGAACATACGCACCGCTTAGTGAAACACGTGAATTACTTTTTCTCGAAAGAGAACAAAGATTTCCCACGCTGTGGCCGCATCTGTCGTAATTTAGACAAACCAGAAGTATTGTATATTGCCGCTATATTTCACGATATCGCCAAAGGGCGTAATGGTGACCATTCCACGCTAGGCGCTGTTGATGTTGCCAAGTTCTGTGAACAACATGACGTACCGGCAAACGACGCGGCTATGATAAGCTGGCTAGTGGAAAACCACCTACTGATGTCGGTAGTGGCACAGCGCAGAGATATTTACGATCCAGACGTTATCAATGAATTTGCTGGCGCGGTAAGAAGCCACAACCACTTGAACTTACTGTATACACTTACCCTTGCAGACATTCGGGCAACCAACGATAATTTGTGGAACGATTGGAAAGCCTCTCTCCTTAGGGAGCTTTATTTAATGACGCAAAAAGCATTAGATAACGGGTTACAATGCCAAGTTACATTAAGTGAGCGAGTCACTACTCACAAATATCAAGCGCAACAAATTCTGCACGAACGCGGGGTTAACTCTGAATCGATTGATGGATTATGGGCACGGTTAGATGATGACTATTTTGTACGATTCAAGCCCACCCAAATTGCATGGCATACCGAAGAAATCGTTAAAGCTCAGGATGATTGGCTAACACCAGATAGCCACCAGCTTCTAGTTAAAGCGAATGACAACAGTGCAAAAGGCGGCACGGAAATTTTTCTTTTCGGTAAAGATAGAAAAGCCCTATTTGCACAAGTGGCTTCCGTATTAGACAGCCGTAATTGCTCTATTCACGATGCCCATGTTACCGTAACGCGCGATGGCTATGTGTTTGACAGTATGTTGGTGCTTGAAAATGATGGCGCGAGGCTATCGTCAGAGTCCCGTATTCAATCGCTAGAAAAAGCGATTAGCACCCAACTTGAAAAACCAGGCCGTTCTCACGAAAATAAGCGTAAACTACCACGGCAAATGAAGCAGTTAGACGTGCCTACTAAGGTACGCTTTTTCGGTGTGAGCGATGAAGCGACACTCATTGAGTTAGAAGCACTAGACGCACCAGGCATATTAGCTAAAATTGGTCATGCTTTTGTTGATACTAATGTCACTTTAAAGCTGGCTAAAATTGCTACTATCGGCGAGCGCGCAGAAGATATATTTATTGTCAGTAATGATGCTGGCAAAGCATTAACCCAAGAACAACAAGTAAGCTTGAAAAAGCGTATCTTGTTTAAACTCGATCAACTTGAAGATATCACGATAC
Source organism: Alteromonas sp. 38 (assembly GCF_902506055.1). Lineage (NCBI taxonomy): Bacteria > Pseudomonadati > Pseudomonadota > Gammaproteobacteria > Alteromonadales > Alteromonadaceae > Alteromonas > Alteromonas sp. 38. Next base: position 1,086,964 of record NZ_LR733300.1, on the reverse strand, counting down.
CATGAATGAATTGAAAGCCATTATTGAAGACGCCTTCGAAAACCGCGACAACATTAGCCCTTCTTCTGCCCCAGCAGAAGTGAAACAAGCCGTTGCCGATGCTATTGCATTGCTTAATAGCGGAAAAGCGCGTGTAGCTGAAAAAATCGCGGGCGAATGGGTTGTTCATCAGTGGTTAAAGAAAGCCGTTTTACTTTTCTTCCGCCTACACAACAACGATGTTATTGAAGGCGCTGAAAGCCGTTACTACGACAAAGTACCATTGAAATACAGCAACTATACTGCTGAACAATTTGCTAATGACGGTGCGCGTATCGTGCCTCCTGCGGCAGTCCGTACCGGTACCTTCGTGGGTAAAAATGCGGTTGTTATGCCTTCATATGTTAACATTGGTGCATTCGTTGACGAAGGCACCATGGTAGATACATGGGCAACCGTAGGTTCTTGCGCACAAATCGGTAAGAATGTTCACTTATCTGGTGGTGTTGGCATTGGTGGTGTGCTAGAGCCACTTCAAGCAAACCCTACTATTATTGAAGATAACTGCTTTATTGGCGCACGCTCTGAAATTGTTGAAGGCGTTATTGTTGAAGAAGGTGCGGTTATTTCCATGGGCGTTTACATTAGCCAAAGCACCCGTATTTACGACCGTGAAACCGGCGAAGTACATTATGGCCGCGTACCGGCGGGCTCTGTAGTAGTTTCAGGTAACATTCCAAGCCCAGACGGAAAGTACAGCCTATATGCTGCCATTATCGTGAAGAAAGTAGATGCTAAAACTCGTGCAAAAGTAGGTATTAATGCCCTACTACGTGGTGTTGAATAAGTCTGTATTTTTGTATTCATAGATTTCTATTAAAAAAGGGCGCTTAGCGCCCTTTTTTTATTTTTCGAGATTTGTGTCGAACCCCGTTACACACCTAACTGCGATTTAATACCGTTAACCCACTCAATAACCATGGTTTCAGGTTCAAGGGTCTCTAGGGCATCAACTTCCAGCATGTCGGCTACCGCTTTACCTTGCAGCTCTAACAATAATTCATTGAATTGACGACCGGCTCCACAGAAGCTTTCTCCATAACTACTATCACCTAACGCTGCAACAGCAAAAGGCTTGTCGTTTAGCAATGGAAACTCGTCTTTCAAATCAGAGAAGACAAATTCTAAGTTTGGTGGAACATCGCCTTGGCCAGTCGTAGAAGTAATCAATAAGATAGCGTCGGCATCGGTAAAGTCGCTTACTGAAGGATCGCTCTCAAGCTCGCAATCTACACCTTGCTCTGCAAGATTTTCTTCAACTTGCTCTGCTACATGTTGCGCATTGCCATACACGGTACCTGCAAAAATTTTTAATGTCGCCATTACTTCCTCATTATCTTTTCAAATCGTGTGGGTTTCCCGTTTAAGCATCACACTTTCTAGCCCAAACCTTAAACCTGATATTCTTGCCACGCATCTAACACTCGTTGCATTTCTGAATGCATTCTAACAGACACCGATAGCCACTTTCCGGTTATCGGGTGATAAAAACCCATCTGCGTACAACTTAAGGCCAAATTCTGAAAACTAAAGTGTGTTTGCAAAAATTTGTTCTGTTTTCCGTCTCCGTGGGTGGTATCTCCCAAGATAGGGTGCCTAATATGTACCATATGACGACGCAATTGATGTTTGCGTCCTGTCGAGGGCAAAAGTTTTACTAATGAATAGCGGGCGGTTTCATATTTACCTACGGCGAAAGGTAATTCATAGTTCGCTAAACTTTCGTATACCGTTGTGGCTTGCTGAGGTGCCTGCTGCGGGCGCTTATGTTTATCGGCAATTTTATCGTAACGATATTTGAGCGCATAATCGATGAGCCCTGAATGTTTAACATAACCACGAACAATAGCGTGATACTGCTTTTGCACCTGCTTATTCATCAACTGCTGGCCAAGCAGCGCCGCTGTTTTACTGTCAAAACTAAACAATAGTACACCGGATGTGGGCCTATCTAGTCGGTGAGCGGGAAATACGTGCTTGTTGAGCTGATCCCTTAATGTCTGCACGGCGAAGCGAGTTTCATGCCTGTCGATAGGACTTCTGTGCACTAATAAACCCGGCGGTTTATCAACGGCCACGATATGCTCATCTTGATATAAAATATTAAGCGGCGGGTATGGCTGCACACTATTGCTGCCAGCCTTTTCACTCGGGCTAACCGATAATTCTTCAGGCATGATTTACTTCTTATTAGGTTCGGTTAGTTTATCAAGAGTAAGCAACGAAACTAAGATAGATTCGGGGCAGTTTGGCACATACATCTGCGCCGCAGGGGAAATTGCCATCTTCCCTGGTAGCTGACCCATCGCTATTAAGTAATGACATTTAGGCACAAAAACATACGCCAGCCATTCGAAAAAAGACAGGGTATCAATAGCAAAAGGGGCAGTACTGGCTAATTGCGCCTTGCTAGGTGATTTGTTCGGCCACGTTTTAGTTTGGCGCATCGCTGTTTCTAGCGTATTTAAATGATACTCGAATTCTTCTATTAACTTCATAGTCATTACATGGTTTAAGGTTTGCCGTATAGATCTGGACGGCAGTATACCAGAGGCAGCACTCATTCCGCTCGCACCTTTAAAAGAACAATGCCTTTGCCTGTCGGCAACTAAAATATGCTAAACTTTGCGCCCTAAAATCAGTTTTATGAAGTGAGAACGCCTGAAATGAACGCAAACAGTATTAACTCTATCAGCGAATTTTTATTGCATGCAGGTACAGAATATATTGTTTTTGATATGGGTCGAAGACTTACCGCTTTAGACAATCAGGCGTTTTTGGATATTGAGAATGGCTCAACTGTTGCGCCCTTCCCTCGCCAGCAACATGCGTGGTTCGGCATTGTTTTTTGGAATAAAAATAGCTCAAATCAGCACTATATTTGGTTTATCAAACTCCCTCTAGACGAGCAGGGATTAGTGGTAGCGGCTTCAAGAAACCATTTTCTGCAAATTATTGTCGATGCACTAGGCCAATCAATTTCTGATGATTCTGAAGCGGCTAACACATTGCCAGATAATCCTTATTCATTTGTGCCCGCGCAGTCATTACTTGCGCAATTTAATGCACTGGTTCGCGCGAAGCTGAATCAGCCAATTAGCGTCAGCGCACAGTATGTTATCGCCTACGTGAAAGCGCCGCAGGTGGCTGACTGGCAAACCATTCCCTTACAGGCAATTGCGGATGTGGTCATTAGATTAGACTCAATGGAAAACGCTCAAGAAGTGCAAGACAGTGTGCTGCGTAACTTTTCACTTTTTGCCGAACCATTTCAACGGGCTTTTATGGAAATGGCCGAAGTTGCGAACGTATCTGAGCGGCTTAACCAATGCATGCTTTCAGTGTTAGACGGTGATGAAATAAGTTTAGCCGCGCTACGGGGTTTGTCTTGTGAGACCAAAAACGACACTATATATACGCAATTAGTGTCTCACTTTGAAGCTAAGAAATTGAACCGATTAGATATATTAAGTGTTATTGCTGCCCGCCATTTTCAGCAAATGGACGAGAAATTACTGCTGCTATTTTTTGAAGCGGTTGCCGAGGTCGATAACCAAGAAAACTATAATGGCGACGTATTCCGCGGCTTCTTCTCTGATCTTGTTCAAGTACCCCAGTTACGTGAATTAGTACTAGGCATACTAAGAACCCCAGAACGCAGTGACTTACTGGCCAGCGCAATTGGCACGCTGTTTTCACAAACTAGGGGTAATGAATGACACTTCTTGAATTAACCTTATGGTTAGGCTTAGGCTTTGTCGCCTTTCAGTTTTGGCGCATACGAAGTATTTCCGAATTTACCGATAGTTACTTGCGCCAGTATTGCAAAAATAATCAACTGCAACTGCTCAGCATTGCCAGAGCCAAAACCCGCATTACTTTCAACTACAGTAAGCCTGATTGGCATAACATTTTTGTGTTTGAATTTTCAGGAAATGGTGAAGACAGATACAGCGGAGAAGTAGAATTGGTGGGTAAACATATTATTAGAACGACCTTACCACCTCACAGGGTAAATTAGCTTTATCGGGCTTGTTAGCTCGCTATGAAAATAGATATAAACAAGATGACTGTGCCGAACAGGAATAGGTGCTAACAAAATTAACGTTTTTAGTGGTAACGCTAAAAATTAAGCAAAAAAAGGGGTAGCCTCTCTGCTACCCCTTTTCCTGGAATTTTGAGTTTCCCTCTCTGCGTTCCTTTGCGACTAAAATCTTCCCGATTAAAATCCATATACGCCCCTTTCCATCTTCTCTCGCGTGTTCCCGTGCGAGTTACCCATCCTTGCGTAAATCCCTTTCCATTTATCCTTAACATCCCACCTATCCTACACGTGGGGGCCTCATCCTAAGGCTGTTCCTTGCCAGCATAAGCTGGTGTTCCTATCCTTTCATCCTTTCTGCATTACACATCCTGTGTAACTTGCTCAATCCCTAAGCGGTCCGTTCGTTCCTGAGCTGCCTTGCTCTTACGCCTCCTGCGTAAACTATCCTTGCTTAAGCCTTCCAAGCTTTCCTTTACGATACATCCTGTATCTTTCCTTTTTATGACGATCCTTCGCCAAATCCTTTCTACTTCCTGCTGCGATTCCTTATCGCCTGCGCTTTCCTTGCCTGTCCCTGTGGTAATTCCATTTCAGCACATCCGGTGCGCTTATCATCCCTGTAATGCTTCCTGCTTTTCCATCTCCCCTCACTCCTGTTAAGGGATTCTCTTCCTTAAGTTGTCCAAGGTTGTCCTTAAAATCATCCTGACTCATCGTGTTTCCCTGTGACGCCATTAATAATATCCCTACCAAGAATTCCTGCTAGGTAGAATTACAATAAATTAAGGAGAAAATAAGGCGCTAAAATGATCTAAAAATGAAAAAACCATATAAATCAATAGCATTAGACTTTAGTCTAGATTTAGACCACGATAAAAAACCCACATTTCCTACACTTTTGTAAGAAATATCGTACAAAGCCAGTCGCCATTATGACCAATTGCGAATTTAGGCGACAGTTACAAGCACCATTAAGACGAGTATTTTCTGTACTTTGATTGCTTGGCGAATGAGAATCCACTAAAATACTGTATAAATAAACAGTATTTTAGAAGTGTATGCTTAAATTTATCCCTATCACAGCACAAGCGGGCATCGTAGGCTTTGAATCGCCTGCCGCAGAATATACAGAACTAGGCTTGAGCCTAGACTCTCTCCTTATCGATAAACCTGCTGCTACCTTCATTGGCTACGCGCAAGGCAAGTCGATGATGGACGATGGCATTCACGACGGCGACCTGCTGATTGTCTCAAGAGCTGAAGATATTTCAGACATGTGCATTATTGTGGCGACCTTAAACGGCGAGTTCGTCTGTAAGCGTGTAGACAAACGCCACGGCTGTTTGCGTTCTTCATCACCATTGTACAAACCTTACTTTTTAAAAGAAGGCGATGAATTTTCAATAGAAGGGGTGGTAACGCGCTCCATTAGACTTCACAAAACACTACACCGCCGCCTAGGAGGCGAATAGTGTTTGCGCTGGTAGATGTCACCTCCATGTATGCATCGGTCGAGAAAATCTACAATCCTCACCTGCGAAACAAACCCGTTATGGTTTTGAGCAATAATGATGGCTGTGTGGTCGCGGCCTGCCCTATTGCCAAAAGATTAGGGTTTAAAAAGTTCGTACCCTATTTTCAGGTGAAAGAGGAAGCAAAAAAAGCAGGGGTTGTTGTGTGCTCGTCTAACTATGAGCTGTATGCCGATGTGTCTTCGAAAATGTTTTCTGTCATGTCTCAATTCTGTGATGAATTGCACGAATACAGTATTGATGAAGCTTTCATGCGCTTTTCGCCACGCCTACATGATAGCGAATGGCTGGCCCTAGGATATGAAATAAGAAAAACCATTTGGCGGGAGGTAAAGCTTCCCGTGGGTGTTGGATTTGGTCCCACTCCAACCCTTGCCAAAGCGGCAAATCACGCAGCAAAAAAGCTAGACGGCTTTCGAGGCTCAGCGGTTATTAATACGCCACAGGAAAAGCAGGCACTATTATCCCGCATGGCAGTAGCAGATGTATGGGGTATTGGTGGGCGCTTGGAAAAACGATTGATGGCCATGGGCATTATTAATGCTTATGCGCTTTCACAACAATCCCCCACTAAAATGCGTAAGTATTTTTCTATCGTGCTAGAAAATACAGTGAGAGAACTTCAGGGTGAACTAAGAATGACGTGGGATGAGATAAGGCCCGCTAAAAAAGAGATTTACAGTACCCGTAGTTTTGGAAATAGAGTTACTAAGCAAGATGAATTGAGAGCGGCGCTAGCGACCCATGCTGAAATAGCCACCAAAAAACTACGCGCTCAACATTCTCTCGCTCATAGCGCCACCTTCTTTGCGGCAAATTCGCCTCATGATGATGGCAGATATGTAAAGCGGTCGGCGCTTTCCAGCTTTGCTGTGCCTACCAATGATACTCGACACGTTATTCACGCAGCGTCTGATACGCTAAATAAACTCTTTGTTCCAGGCGTGCGTTATTACAAAGTGGGGGTGGGTCTGTTGGACATTTGCGACGAGAAACATCGCCAAGGCGATTTGTTTACGCCCAGTACGGACAACTCGGCATTAATGGCAGTTCTTGACAATACGAACGCTAGGTATGGCAAAAACACGATGCATTTTGGCGCTAGGGGCTTTCAACAAAGCTTTGCCATGAAAAGAGACTTTTTGACGAAAAGAGCCACTACCCGATGGGAAGAGATCCCAAGAATTAAATGTTGAGACGTGGGATAGCTTCTGTTCCGTGTTTCTACAGTTGCTTGCTTTGCCTGCTGATAACTTAAGACTTTTGAGCAAAATACGCCATGATTTCAGCCTTGGTCATTTTTTTTGTTTTATTAGAAAAGCAATAGTAGTCTGGGCGTTGATCGCTGAAGTACTGCATATCCATTTCTAACCCATCTAGTGCTTGAAATATACCAACAGGAATATTGTACTCGCCGGTCTCATTGAGCCTATAAAACAGATGGGAACCACAGTTGCCACAAAAACCGCGAGAAGCCCAATCTGACGACCGGTGAATGCTTACGTTATTACCAGTAGAGGTTGTGTCTTCGAATTTAACCTGCGTACCGCATTGTAATGCGAACAGCGCCGAACCGCCCCACTGTCTGCAAGAATCACAATGGCAAACAGTGAATTTAGGATTAATATTCTCCGCCATTACGGTAATAGCCCCGCACAGGCAACTTCCTTGCGCACTTATCATTTACATACCACCTTATTTATTAAACGACGTAAAGTCCTCACCCAGTTTACGCATTTTTTATGACAATTTATGCAGGCTTTCGCCTAAACATTACATCGCCTTTTACGTGAGATAGGCTTAGCTCTCCCACCACATCATAGTTATCGTCGTTAAAAAAGGGCTTATGTTTAGCTACTGTAACAAACACTGCTACCCCTTCACTTTTAGCATCTTCTTCCACTACGCTGTCAATAGCACCTAATAGTGTATGTCCTAGTCCATGGTGTTGATAATCTGGGTGAACGGCAATGAAACTTAGCATATGAAAGTTAACTGCGGGGACCAATGCTCGCACTTTTTCTTCTTTTTCTAACATTTGCTTGGTGCCAAAAAGACCAGCGGTAAGTAGCATACGTAAACGCCAATGCCAATAACGGCCAGAACCAAAAGCAGCGTCTGGCGCAGTGAGGCATGCAACCGCGAGTAATCGCTCGCCATCGAACAACCCTACTATAGGCTGCTCTGCCACCCAAAAAGCGTTCAATTCTTCTCTGATAGCAGAGCGCAACCGACTCTCATAACCTTCTTTTTCGGCTTGAAATATGTCGCTAAAAAGTGGGTCGTCTACGTACGCATTAAATAAAATTGATGCAGCAACTTTCAAATCATCAACACCAAGGTAAATTGCTTTGATAGCCTTAAGAGATGGTACTAGTGACTCCACTACTTCATCTACTATGGCTTCGTTAGCCCCTTGTGCATTCGTCACTTGGCCTTCGGTTAGCGTATCGTTTGTCATGGGGCTACCCTCATTAATCTTCGGATTTATAGCCACAGAAAGCAAAAAGTGACCAATTTATGGTCACTTTACGGTAAAAACACTGAAATGTTAAATTAATGTTACCTTAATTTATTAGGTGATATGCGCTATCACCCCAGCCCACAAGGCCGCTATCTTTAAATACAATCGGGGTACATTCATCTTTTGTTGTTATACCATCACCCATGGTTCTTTGAGTACGGTAAAACAAAACACGATAGGTACCGTCTTGCTTTTCATAAAGCTCGTTGAAATCAGCTACACCCATTTTTCTTAATACGCTTTCATAGCTCATTCCTGTTTCAAGGTTCGAGATATGCTTGCGGTTATTGTACTCTCGATCTTCTACATCAGTACCGTAATGGCTATCACTTCCCCCACCTACAGATACCACGCAACCGGTAAGTAAAAATGATGATGCTAATGCGAGTGGTAAAATAATTGATTTCATGTGATTTCCTCTGATTTTTATCGTTTATAGTCTTTTATAGGCAAGAGTGTAATCAAGAATGAGACCAACTATTCAAGCAATTGATTTAAAAGTACTTATTTAAAATTAACGGTTATTAATTTTATAAAATGTGGTTTATTAAATTAATAAGTGGTCAGTTTGACACAAATTATTGGTTAAAAACCCTAGCGAAATCAGGCTGAAGTGGATAAGCTGAACGTCTTGTAATTTATTGGTCAATGAAATGTCACTGCAAAATAATAATAATCTGCAGAAATTAATGATTGTATGTCAGCAAATGGTGCAAAAAGGAACATCGCCTTCTGTTGCGCTGCTTAGAGCAAAAGCGCCTTTCAAAGCATCGGTAACAGAGGCTATTGAAGCTATTAAACAATTTAATGCTGCGAATGGCGCAAGTGACCCCGCATCTAACGGGAAGGAAGTGGAAACAATTGCATCGCTTTCAAAACGCGTTGCGGTACTTGAGCAGCAAATGACCGCGTTACAAAAACAGCTAGAAGCATCTATTGAGTAACCAATATAGCCACGTAATAGAGAATATGAAGTTACTTACCTTCAGCGCCTTCTCGTTGTCCACACCTTATATTGTCGTTTTTTTCAATGCACCAATACGCAAAGTTTAAGGCGAATTTCGTAAAGGATTACTCAGGCCGTAAGGTGGCAATAAATGCAGGAAGGTTTGGCGAAATGACTTTTTTAGGTGGCCTTCCAACTTGTTCTAACATCACTTCTCCAGTGCTATTTAACACACTTAGCACAAAATCATCTTCATCGGTTAATGCAAAAAAGAGTGTGGGCTCTTGTTTCAGTCTTGTTTTCATTAACAGGTGCCCAATTAAGTTTTGTTGAAGCCGCTCAAAGTCTTCTTCATTCCAAACTTGCAATAACTCACAAAGCCCATGCTCAGCAACTACCGGTAAATTATTACTGAAAAATTGAGTAAAGAACTGACAAAAATCAGCGTTAAGCGTAATGTCCAATGCCTCTTCAACATTCTTAAAACTTAGCGCGGAATGCTGACTGTCGCTCTGGCACTTGGGCTCCCACGGTACCAATTCTCCTTCATCTCCCTGCTTTAAATAGCAAGGTGAGGGCCATTGACTATCATAAGGTATAGTCAACAGACTACCACTGCGCTCGTAGTGGGAAGTGAAAGCACCGATAAGTTGGGTTAATTCATTACTAATTGTTAAGGCCATTATGGGGTTACACCAATATTTTTGAGGTACACTATAGGTATAAGGTGCCAAGTTCAAGTAAGACGGCACATCTAAAACGGTTAGAATATATAGGTAAATATGACTTCGAAGGTAAACGATAAAATTTCTATTTCTGCGCCCAACGATCTTTCATTGGGGAAGCAGGTTGAATATGAATTTCATTACAACCCCGACCTACTTCAGGGCGTACCCCGTAGCTTAAGCCGAGATACGTTATCGTTGGATGCTGAAGCCCTGCCCTTTACAGGTATTGATACATGGACCGGGTATGAACTGTCTTGGCTCAACAAAAAGGGAAAGCCTAACGTAGCCTTGCTTGAATGTAATGTACCTATCACCTCTACAAATCTCATAGAGTCGAAGTCATTTAAGCTGTATTTAAACAGCTTCAATCAAACCGCTTTTGAAAGCCCTGAAGACGTTCGCGCCACACTGGCATCTGACCTGTCAAAATGTGCGGGTGAACCCGTGATGGTCAGCTTAACGCTTCCAAATCAATTCAATACACTAACATTTAAAGAGTTTGAAGGTGTACTGCTTGATGAGCTTGATATCGCTGTGGAAACTTACGAACCGGACACATCGCTGTTAAAAGTAACGGACGAGAAAAAGGCTGAAACTTTGGTTTCCCACTTACTTAAATCGAATTGCCTTATTACCAGTCAGCCTGATTGGGCAAGTGTGCAAATTCGTTATGAAGGGAGACGCATAGATCACGAAGGCTTACTAAAATATTTAATTAGCTTCAGACAGCACAATGAATTTCATGAACAGTGTGTAGAGCGTATTTACTGTGACATTATGCAACACTGCCAACCTGAAAAGTTGACAGTATGCGCGCGTTACACAAGACGTGGAGGGCTCGACATAAACCCTTTCCGCTCTAATTTTGAAACGCCCTATGCAAATAAAAGGCAAGCTCGTCAGTAATTTAGCTAACAGGTTAATAACAAAATCACTAAATGTGCAGGATGACTTCACCTAAGGTTGAGTAAACAAAAATTATGGACGCCAAACAGCTTCAAACCTACAAGCAACACAATACGTTACTTTCACAATTTATCGTTCGCTTGTCTGCCTTTTATGAAGGTTTTTCCGACAAAATTGATAGTGAACTACAAATATTGAGAGGGCATTTGTCCGGCACGCCAAACTTTACGCTTGCCACGGTCAGCATCAATAAGCTTAATAGCGCGCTTCAACACCAAGAACTGACATTAAAAAAATACAGTATTGAAACCGTCGCCTTGTTAGAAAGTGCAACTAAGCGTCTTCAAAAAGTAGTGTTTGAAGATGAAGTGCTTCAAAAACGAGCCACACAGCAATTGATAACCCTGAATCAGCCGGTTGGGGATATTTTTAGTATTTACAAGTTGTTCCAGCAAGCTATTGAGTTGCATCATGCGGCGTTAGCAAGTAGCGCAGCAAGCGAGCCTGCTGTGGGAAATAGTAAAGACGAGGCAGCTGTAGCAGATGGCGCTAAAGACACCAAGATAAACCCTCTTTATAAGTCTATTTTAGAGGAACTAAATCAGCTTATCGCCAGCTATGCCCAGCGCCAACCTGACGATAGTCAGTTAGTTGATATACAGAAAAAGTTAACTGAAGGCATGTCGGAAGACCAGTTACTAAAGAGCTGCGTAGTTATTCTTCGAATGATAGTGCAAGACGCTATGGCAGAAGCCAGCTTAACCGGTAAGGTCATTCAAAGCCTGCATAACTCCCTAGGTAAAATGGGAGGAGATGTTCAGCTAAGCATGGAAAATAGCCGCACTCAGTTTGAGCAAAGACAGGTTGGTAATGCGCAGCTTCAGTCCCATATCGAGAGTATTGAAGAAGCGGTGTCACACAGCGAGTCTCTAGAATCACTTAAAGAACACACGCAATTCTGTGTCCAGAATATTGCCAGCACGTTAAATGAACAAGCGCAATTAGATTCTCAGGGCCAAGAGTCATTAATGGGGTTACTAGGCTCAATGCAAAGCAGAATTGAGCAGCTTCAAAAGCAAACGATAACCTACAAGAAGAAGCTGGCTGAACAAATGATGCTTAGTCAAACCGACCCCCTAACCCGCTTACCTAACCGCCAAGCGTACAATGAGAAGTTGTCGAAGGCGGTTCAGTCTTGGCAGGATAATGGCGATGATTTAGCGGTGGCCGTCATCGATATAGACCACTTTAAGTCAATAAACGACCGATTCGGTCATGCTGCCGGTGATAAAACACTTCAAGTGGTAGGAAAAAACCTAAAGCAACAGTTAACAGAAAACACCTTTATGGCGCGCTGGGGCGGTGAAGAATTTGTTTTGCTTCTACCCGGTATGAATAAGCAAAAAGTCACCAGCCTGCTGGAAACCATGAGAACTAAGCTGGCCTCTTTACCCTTCAAATTCAAACAAGAAAAAGTCACTATAACCGCATCTTTTGGCGCGTCATTTTTCAAAAAGGGGGACACCCCAGACGCCGTTTTTGAACGGGCTGATAACTTACTATACCAGGCCAAAAATAGCGGTCGAAATCGCGTTATCACTGACAGAGACGAATAAGTATGAAGAAAGTGCAGTTAAATCCTGTTGGTTGGATGAGTCAGTTATCGCAGATTGAAGTGGCTCAGTTACAAGATACGACAAATAGCGCACTTTACGGCATGTTTCGAAACTGTTGTTTAGCGGTACTAAATAGTGGTGTTGATGAAGATGATTACGAAGTGCTTTTTGAGCCTTACGAAAATTTCGATATCAAGCTGGTTCGTAGAGAGCGTGGCGTCAAAATTGAATTAGTGAACCCACCCGAAGTGGCTTTTGTAGATGACACCTTGGTTACCGGAGTGCATGAGCATATTTTTGCAGTACTTCGCGACCTGCTTTATATGGGCAACAAGTATGCGTTTACCCACAAAAGTGCGCCAGTCGATAGTGTAAACATTACCGATATGGTGTTTGACATGTTGCGCCATGCAAAGGCACTTGAAGGAAACGACGGCCTTAATACCGTGGTGTGCTGGGGTGGTCACTCTATTAATCAAACTGAGTATAAATATACAAAGGAAGTGGGATACCAGCTAGGGCTTAGAGAAATGAATATTTGTACAGGCTGTGGACCAGGTGCAATGAAGGGGCCCATGAAAGGGGCTACCATTGGGCATGCTAAACAACGGTATAAAGCAGGCCGTTATATTGGCATTTCTGAGCCTAGTATTATCGCAGCGGAGCCTCCCAACGCGATTGTTAATGAACTAATCATCATGCCTGATATTGAGAAACGCCTTGAAGCCTTTGTTCGCCTAGCTCATGGTATTGTGATTTTTCCAGGCGGAGTGGGCACTGCCGAAGAGTTGCTTTATTTGCTTGGTATATTAATGAATGAACGAAATGCCCAGCAGCCCTTCCCTGTGATCCTTACCGGTCCAGCTGGATCTGAGGCGTACTTTGAGGCCATTGATGAATTCATCGGTGCAACGATAGGGAAAGAAGCACAGAGTAAATACCAGATTATCGTTGACGATCCTGAAGAGGTTGCTCGTGTGATGCGCACGGGACTCGGGAGAGTTAAAAAGTACCGAGAAGCAATGGGCGATGCCTATAGCTTCAACTGGTCACTAAAAATAGAAGAAGATTTTCAACGTCCGTTTATTCCCACACATCAAACTATGTCAGATTTAGCATTGCATCATGATCAGGATAATGCCTCACTAGCTATAGCGCTAAGGCAAGCATTCTCGGGTATTGTGGCGGGCAACGTAAAGGCTGAAGGTATAAGACACATTAAACAGCACGGACCATTTAGACTGACAGGTGATGCCAAGTTAATGGAGCGGGTCGATACACTATTAGAATCTTTTGTTTCTCAGCAAAGAATGAAGCTTCCTGGCACTGCATACACGCCTTGCTACACAATTGAGAAATAACTAGACGCATTTCCTTACGTTTAACACTTACCGTCGATGAACTTTTTACGGTACACTGTAGACTTAAGTAGTTATTCAAACAAAGGAACTGCGATATTACAGTTTGTAACCTGTACACATGTTGTAAATTGTTTATTTTAGCGCAGAAAAACGAAAAGTTAGGGTTATGAACTCCAAGGTAATTCGACTCATTTTTGCTGGCATCGCATTGTATGCGGCTTTTGTATTTCTAGTGATTTCAGTTTATCCCGATAAACCTGAAAATATGGACTGGAAAGACCGCGAAGAGTATAACCGCGTACAAATTACCAAATTAAAGTTGGGTAGCACGCGAGAAGAGGTGTTGGCCTTGCTTGGTTCGCCTGATATTACCGAAGCCAAACGACAGAATGATAATGCTATTCAAGTGATGTTTTACCGCACCCAGCACGTTCGTGCTGATGGTTTAACCACACAAGATGAATGTACGCCATTATTGTTTGAAAACGAGAAGCTCATTGCGTGGGGCGACGGGGCGTATTCAAGTTACCAGCAAAGCTAACCAAATGGAGCTCAATGATGCTTCTGAGCTTTCGGACGTCCTGCTTTCTCTACCTGCACTTTCCTCGACGCCTCAAGATATCGTTAATACCTGTCTTCATCGAGCTAAGCTTACCCTTTCATTTGTCCAAGCTCACCCCGCCATTCCTTTAGCACTTCAAACATGCACGAGTGATATCGACACCCTTACGCGTCATATGTTGAACCTAGCACTGTATGGCAAACTTAATAACTATAACGACCATTTTTTACAACATATTATTGCGGCCCACTTAGCTACGTATTATTTGGCAGCTTCTAATCTGGCTTCTTCTAATTTGGCCAAGGCATCAAAAAATGAGTCAATCAGTCAAAAAAAAGCGCTGCTTACGTTCATCAACGAGCATCACCTCACGCTGTGGCGACAAATTATTGCGTTGCAAAAAGTGCTTTTCACCTCACAGTCAATAAAGCATGTTGGTGAAGTTAAATTAACGTCACTTCAACGCATATGCCTTGTAGCAAGTGTGTTTTCTTACTGCACTGAAAGTCACTCAAGGTCAAGTCTTCTGGCGTTTATCGCTCAGCGTATACCCATGATGCAGCGGACTTTCTTACACCCTATCGCATCACTTATTTCAATACCTTTGCCTGGGGCTAGCGTTTACGTAAAAGCCCACCCCGCTATTGTGATTGATATACAAAAACATCACGCGCTTGTGCATTCACCCAGTAGAAAAGAGGATGAGAAAATACTATGGGTTAAGCGCAATACACTTTTGGCGCCTAAAAACCTTTATCTTAGTTTTGAAGATTTCACTGGTCAATATCAAGCATGTGAGAATGCCCGAAGCGTGAAAGGAGAGCAGTCTTTTTTACCCGCAACCTTCCCTGTTCAACGTCCACCTTCAGCCCTTCTAGAGATTATTGATGAATTGCAAAAAGCGGATGTGGATGTACCTAATTTATGTCAAAAGGTAGAAAAGGTGCCCAGCTTCCAGCAGTTCTTGCTTTTTACTGCTAGCCTAGACAATCGCCTTAAACTCCCCGTAACGAGCCTCAAACAAGCGATACTAACTTATGGTTTGGAAAGAGTGGGCGATATGCTGGTACAACATGCACTTATAGAGCGCTTAACCCAACATCAATATCCACTGCTTGCCATAAGCAAACAATTTACCTCCCTGGCGTGTGGCATTGCTGCGCAGTTAACATCAATAACAAAAACGAAGTTTACTCCTCAATCTGCCGCCCTAGTGACCACCTTTTTGTGTGCCCCCTTATTCACGCTACCTGGATTAAAAGTGGCGACTAAACTACCTGTTAGCCAAAAAGACTACTTTCAGATAGGTAAAGCCTTCAAGGTTAAAGGCGTTTCTTCATGGCATGCTATTTCAGGAGAACTGGCGGAAAATTGGCACCAGAGTGCGACATGGCGAGCGATAATTCACCAATCAGGTCGGCGGCACGCAGAGGTGGCTGCTTCTTTGCAAAAGGAACATGCCATTTTACAACTGTCTTTTGGCCTCGCCAGAGAGTACTTATTCCCGTTGAATGCGCGAGATGCAGCCACTGACAATACCTTCGATACCTTAGTAAAGAGCGTAGCATTAAAAAATGAAGATATTCGCTGCGTAATGGAAAGACTAGGCGAATATCTGTTTTGCCCACTTAATTTGCACGAGTAAAATTAATCTTTACGAATGGCTATAACTTAGCCCCGCTATCGTATAAAATACGCCGCTTAGCGCCGCTTCAAATAACTACCCCTAATTTTCAAAATAATAATAAGATGAGGCGGTCATCTTTGGCGCGTTTCGCTCGCTAAGCTAAAATGTAGTAAACCTAACGATTTTGACAATAGAATTATCAGAGGATCCTTCCACATGACTCAGCAACACATTACAGTCATTCGCGGTGACGGCATTGGCCCAGACATTATTGATGCAACCACTAAAATTTTAGATAAAGTTGGCTGTGATTTTGCCTATGACTACGCAGATGCAGGCTTAGTTGCCCTTGAAGAGCATGGTGAACTTCTGCCACAAGCAACACTTGACCTTATCGCTAAAAATAAAGTGGCACTTAAAGGCCCACTAACTACACCAGTTGGCGAAGGTTTCACATCCATTAACGTTAGCTTACGTAAGCAATTCAAACTTTACGCAAACTTACGCCCTGTGATCTCCTTCAAAGGCACTAAAGCTCGTTACGAAGATATCGATATCATTACCGTGCGCGAGAATACTCAAGGTATGTATTCAGGCCTTGGTCAAGTGGTTTCAGAAGACGGTAACGAAGCTGAAGCGATGAGTAAAATTACTCGTGACGGCGCTGAAAAAATCGTTACCTTCGCTTACGAATTGGCGCGTCGCGAAGGCCGCAAGAAGGTTACCGCAGTACACAAAGCTAATATTTTGAAGTCGACTTCAGGTTTGTTTTTGAAAGTGGCTCGTGAAGTGGGTGAACGTTACCCAGATATCGAGTCTACAGAAATGATCGTTGATAACACCTGTATGCAGTTAGTCATGAACCCACATCAGTTCGACGTGATTGTTACGACTAACCTATTCGGTGATATCCTTTCTGACCTATGTGCTGGACTTGTTGGCGGTCTTGGTATGGCTCCTGGCGCTAACATCGGTGAAGACTGTGCTATTTTCGAAGCTGTTCACGGCTCCGCTCCTGATATTGCAGGTAAAAACTTAGCTAACCCAACATCAGTTATTCTTGCTGCGGCTCAAATGCTTGAATACTTGAATATGGGTGATAAAGCTGAAAAAATTCGTAGCGCATTAAAAGACGTTATTGAAACTGGTGACCGCACTACTCGCGACCTTGGTGGTGAAGCCGGCACTAATGAATTTACTCAAGCGTTGATTGACCGCCTTTAAGGTTAAAAATACGTCATTAATAAAGCGGGCTTCAAGCCCGCTTTTTTGTATCTGTCTCTTACTGCATACATTCTTCCCTCTCCCCCTCCCCGCACAAAAAAAGAAAAAACGCCCTAATTTACTGTTGGCCGTTTAACAAAACTGTCCTAAAACTGGTCTTTTCATATTTCACCCTGTGGGTAACATCAACACGGTACAAATGGTGTACACCCCAAACAAGGAATGACAATGAAAAAACAATTAACAAGCTTACTGGTTCTATCTGCGCTATATATTTACACACCAGCCATATCGGCCGCCCCCCTTGATAATGATGCTTCATCATCAATGGTAAGTGTTGGTATCGCGACAAAAATCGACCTTAATGACGCGAGTATTGAAGAGCTTCAAACTTTGCCTGGCGTGGGTATCTCTAAGGCAAAAGCTATTATTGCTTATCGACAAGATGTTGGGCCATTTTTAGAAGTAGCCCAAATAACCGAAGTAAAAGGGATTGGTGAAAAGATGCTCTCTAAACTGCAAGGCTATGTTGTGGTAAAAGACTGAATAGGACACTCGGTGTTACTCAGTTTGAAAGACACGTACAAAAAAGCGCGCCATAAGCGCGCTTTTAAATAGCCATAATCTTAGAGATTAAGGCTAGAGATATACTCTTTAAATTCTTGACCTAACCCTGGGTGTCTAAGCGCGTACTCTACGTTAGCTTTCATGTAACCTAGTTTACTACCACAGTCATGGCTCTTACCTTTCATGTAGTAAGCATCAACCTGTTCAACCTTCATTAATGCATCAATAGCATCAGTAAGTTGAATTTCATCGCCGGCACCAGGAGGAGTGAATTCAAGCAAGTCCCAAATCTTCTCAGATAGTACGTAGCGACCTACAACAGCTAAATCGGACGGTGCTTCATCAAGCGACGGCTTTTCTACCATTTTGTGTATTTTAGCAGACTCCCCCGGCTCTATCGCTGCGCCATCAAGGTCTGCAATACCAAATTTGGTCACATCTTCTTGTGGAACTTGTTCTACCATTACTTGGCTGACACGAGTGGTATTAAACTTAGCAACCATGTCTGCAAGGTTATCTTTTTTCGGATCGCTTGCCGCATCATCAATGATCACATCAGGTAATACTACCGCAAAAGGTGCATCGCCAATTATAGGACGAGCACACAATACAGCGTGTCCTAGACCGTTCGCAACACCTTGACGGATATGCATGATAGTGACATCTTTCGGACAAATTGACTGTACTTCTTCAAGTATCTGACGCTTAACACGCTTTTCCAATGTGGCTTCAAGCTCAAAAGATGTATCAAAATGGTTTTCGATACTGTTCTTACTCGCGTGGGTTACCAAAATGATTTCTTTTATTCCTGCTGCGACACATTCCTTCACGACATATTGAATAAGAGGCTTATCTACCACTGGAAGCATTTCCTTAGGAATTGCTTTTGTAGCAGGAAGCATTCGGGTACCTAGGCCCGCTACTGGAATAACGGCTTTCTTTACTTGACTCATAATTTAATGTCCTTGTACTGATAATCCTCAACCTAAAATGAAGTATGCAATCCACATTCCATACTCACAACTTCATTTTGGCTCGAAACGGTTACGCGTTTATAAAACTTAAAGTTCACTTCATAATGATTTCTATTATAAAAAATAAAAAGCTTCATCATGAAGCACATATTTCAATTCATATCACATATAACTGGTGCTAATCAGCGCAACATCATTGAAAAATAATGTTTTTGAAATAAAAGGATTTGGCTAATCAACGCCCCTTTTTAATTCAGCGTTATGCACCAAAAAATATCACCTGCACATCTTTAGTGAAACCTTACATTCATTAAGCAGTGCTTTTAAAATTCCAACTAAAACCATTGCATAAACAACGTAAAGCCTACTTTATACTAGGCTCTTGAATCTTTCCTTTCTTCGCACTAATACCGTCGGCCAGCCCTTTCAGTAAATAATGCCCACGCTTTTTACCATCTGGAAAGTAGAATCGATTGACAATATAACGTAGCGGTATTGCGGGAAGATGACGGCACTTCCAATAAAGTGGTACATATCCCCTTCGCGCTAAGAGTAATACGTTCCTCATTTGATAGTAAAGTCGAATAGGTGCGCCTTGCTTGAATGTTAGGCCTAGCACCTTTACACGATCATCGCCCTGACGGTGCGGCATGCATACTGATAAAGACTGAAATATAGAAAAACCGAGATTATTGGCGCGCCAGCACCACTCATGATCCACACCGTCTATGAATAAGCCTGTTTCTTTATTTCCGACTGTAGAAAATGCTGAAGAAGATAGCATCATACCTGAAGCAATAATTTGTTTTACTTCTCTAACCTTGCTATCGATTTGACGTCCCTTTTGAACTCGGCCTACGGCAAGCTTACCGGTAAATTGACAATGTATGGAAGGGCCAAGTGCCGCTATTTTATGGGAACGCTCAAGCTCGTGGTACTGAGCTAATAAGTCTACTGCCATATTTACCGTAAATAGACTATCTTGATCTAGCACTACCGCATGTGAAAGACCATTTTTAAATAGATAATTGAGGCCTACATTCTGAGCCTCGGCAATGCCTACGTTTTCAGGATAATGGAAGTACTGGCAGTGAGAAGAAAGCGATAAGACAGTTTTTTCAGGAGAATTGTCGACTAATACAATGGGCCATTCACAGTGCATGAACCCATCGATAAGTGATTGCACATGTTGAATATCAGGGTGATAAAGTACAACGACAATTCCACAGTTCAATGTTTACCAAACCTATCCAATAAATGACGATCGAGTTTATACGCTAATTTAACGACTTTTCCAGGCATCAATCGAAGCGTGAGAACCCCGCACGCATATGCGGCATTGTAAGGCGTTAGCTTTTTCAGTTTAAGCATGGCATTGAACCTTGCTCTAAATTCATTGAGTGATTTACTAAAACCTCTGCGCTTATAAAAGTTGTTTACGCGCCTGAATTTCAATAAACGATCTTTAAGATTTCTAAACACGAAACCGTTAGAAGCCAGGGTTACCCAAAGAAAATAGTCTTGGGTGTTCATTAGGTTGCTGTCGTATCTATAACCTTGCTCAAACACCGTGTAACGTATTACTACGGTAGGATGATTCAGTGAGCACCGTCGTGGCAAAATACTGACAATTTGCTTGTGAGACGAAGGCATGACCCGCGCTCCCACTTTCTCACCGTGCTCGTTTATTTCAGTCAACGCTGACCCCAACACTGATATATAGGCATGCTTTCGCAAATAACTTATTTGCCGAGCGAGTCGAGTAGAAATCGAGATGTCATCCGCATCCATTCTCACGAAGTAAGAAGGGTTCAACGATAGTCCCCATTCGGCCGCCTTGTTCATGCAGCTAGCCAAACCAGGTTTAGTCGCGTTTTGGGCAAGTACAACCCGAAGGTCAGAAAAGGCTTTATCTTTGAGTTTATTCATCATCTTAACGGTAATTTCCCCGTCAATTACAATGATAAAAACAAAATCTCGATAGGTCTGATTGAGGATGCTATCAATTGCTTGTTCTACCCACTCGACCTTGTCCCCCCCATAAACCGCCATAGCGACTAAGGTTTCAACACGTTTTTTCTTATAGTTGTTGTGAAGAATAGAAAGGTTCGAGTCCAAACAGAATTACCAATTTTAAAGCGTTGATACATGGAAAAGTAAAAGAAAAGCGCTTTCTAATCTTATTACACCGGCGTTAGAAATTTGTTTTTAGCATTCAATTTATCAACGCATTAGAAATATTACTCTAACGCTTTTTGATAAAGCGAAGTACGCTCCAAATGTTCTGAATGACGATACTATACAAGACCAGTAGACAAATAAAACCCCAAAACATGGTGTATTCTGGCACTAGGTATATTTCACCCAGGATCCCAATTATGCAATAACAGGCTCCCATGCATAGTATCGCGATGAGAGATTGGCGACTTGATAACCCAGCACGCATGAAAATGTTATGTAAGTGCTGGCGGTCGGGGCGCAGCATAGACTGCCCTTTGCGTGCACGGCGGTACATTATTGCTGCCATATCCATCAATGGCAATCCAACCAACCACACGGCGGTAATCGGTCTAAATGCAGCACTAACACCTTGGGTATGGTCGACTAATAACCATACTATCGTAAGGCCCACGAACATACTGCCCGCATCACCCATAAATATTTTATTTCCTTTAAAGCCCTTCCAACTCAAGTTAAAGGCTAAAAACGGTACGATGGCAGCTACAATAATTAGAGGCTCCATAATGGCAGCGCCATTGCCAGTAGCAATCAGAAAACCCGCTAAAGTAAGCAGAATAACCAGGCTCATGCCCCCTGCAAGTCCGTCAATACCATCAATCATATTAAAAGCATTGATAACACCCACCACGCACACAACAGTAAAAAAATATCCGCCAATATCGAGCGCAATATCGCCACCACCAAAAATATTACCTAAAGACGTGACATAGTTTTGAGCACTCCACGCCATTATTGAAGCTACACCAAATTGACACATTAAACGCCCTTTAGCGCTTAAGTCGAAACGATCATCAAGCATACCGAGAAGTACAACAAAGGCAGAAGCAGTAAAGAATAAAGGATTGTTTTTCATCCAAACATCAGTCGCAACACTCGCGACCAATACCGCCATAAAGATGGCGACGCCGCCAGTTAATGGAATGATGCCCGCATGGCGTTTTCTCGCGCTTGGTTGATCAACCAAGCCAAATTGATGTGCTAGCGGTGTCATCACCACTAACAGAATAAGTGCTACAAAAAACGCAGTAAAAAGAGGAACAAACTGCAAGTACGCTAACATATTAAACAAAACCTCGTGCCACCGCGGCTCATACCACCAGACATCAGTACTTCACTGATTGGTGTTCTTCCAAAGTGTGACATGTGAACCAAATTGGTATCCATATTAATACAACGTCCTTTAACGACCTACCGAGGGCTTCATTCTTTTATTTGAAAAGGATAGGAAAAACCCCCTTATCATAATAAACATTCTGTGTTGTAACCACCCTTAGTGGCAAAAACTTTTGTAACAGGAATAATAATGACTAATTAGCACCAATATTTCGTATAAATTTAAAACAACACGCCTTGAGCGCGCAACATTTTGAACAAATAAACATCCATCGACATGCAATTCGCAATGTAACGCATGACGAAAGCATGTTTTTTTTTGTTCTTATGGTATCCTAGCGCCAAATTGCTATATGGATATGACAGTCAATGTTAAATACGCATAAAGGGGCTTGCTTACTCGTTGCGCTAACCAGCTTACTAGCGGCGTGCAGTAACGTGCCTAAATCGACAACCGCCGATATTCCACTAGTACACGCTTCGCTAGCATACTCTTTGTCTGCCGAAGAAGATGTAGCAATAAGCATTCCAAATTTAAATTCTTCGTTTAGTCAGGGGCAGAGCATTCAAATTATGCTTGAAGGCATTGATTACGAGGCGACTAAATTGTATACCTCGGCAACCGGTAACGACTGCATTCGCTTTCAAGCTACACTTTCTGCCACCCAGTCCAAAAATGAATATACCAAAGACAAGGTTACCGTTTGTAAACGCGACGGGGCGTGGTCCATTTTGAGCCCACTGGTTGCTTCGGCACAAGTAGAAGTAGAAGGAGAATAAGTTGAAGTCGTTACATTTGGTTTCTTTAACTGCCGCAGTCGCACTTTCAATCAGTTTATTTTCTCAAGCAGTTTACGCGCAGAGTGCGGAACAAATAGAACAGTTAAGACAACGCGCCCAACAAACAGGCTCGTCATCAAGCTCTAGTACTGCAGCTGGCGTGTCCCCTCTCAGCGTTCAGAGTCAACGTACACTGCCCGGCGCAGGTAGCGCACAAAGTACAATGGGGCAATTTAGCACTCAGCCAAGAGATGGCCTTTCTCTTCCGGGTGAGCCAACTATTGAAAGTGTTTTCCCCCAACAAAAAGCAATGGCTAACCCACCGTTTGCTGCCAACCTATTTCTTGGCGGCTTCGAGTCAGAAAGAACCACAGGCTTAAACGATAACTACCTGGTTGCCCCTGGGGATAAAATTTCTATATGGCTTTGGGGTGCAATCAATTATTCAGATGTTTCTACTGTTGATAACCAAGGCAACATATTTATACCCAATATTGGCCCAATTCGGGTTGCTAACACGCCAGCGGGTTCAGTAAACCAGACAGTCAGTAGTAAAATTCGTCAGGTTTATACCAACGATGTAAATGTATACGTCAACCTACTTACTTCAACACCTGTGGCAGTCTATGTTTCTGGTCCAATTTTACGTCCTGGGCAATATGCGGGCTTAGCATCTGATAGTGTTCTGTATTACTTGAAACGGGCGGGAGGTATCGATTTTCAACGAGGTAGCTTCCGTAAAATAGATGTTATTCGCAACAACGAAGTTATTGCAACCGCTGATTTATATGCATTTTTCAGGAACGGCAAGCTTCCAAAAATTTCTTTTAAAGATGGTGACACCATATTAGTTCGCCCTATCGGCAATACTATCGTGGTGGAAACTGGTGCCAGAAATAGTTTCACCTTTGAGTTTTCAGATGAGGAACTTACCGGCGAGGTAGTGAACTACTTTGCACGACCGGGTGAATTTGCTTCTCATGCTTCTGTCGCTGGCGTAAGAGATAATAAACAGTTTGCACGTTACTTAAGCTTAACCGACTTTGAAAGCTTACCTTTAAAAGCCGGCGATACAGTAGAGTACGTGGCTGATAACGAAGCACAAATTTATCGTATTAATGTAGCTGGCGCATTTTCAGGTGCATCACAATTGATGGTAGATAAAGGTACACGCTTGCTTGATGTGCTTGATCATATTGAAGCTGATACAACCTTGTCCGATACGCAGAATATTTATCTCCTGCGAGAAAGTGTTGCTATAAAGCAAAAAGAAATTATCGAGCAAGGCTTAGAGCGATTAGAGCGCAGTATGTATACTGCTCCTATCAGTTCTACCGGTGAAGGCGCTATTCGCGCACAGGAAGCTCAACTTGTGGCTGACTTTATTGCCAGAGCACGCCAAGTTGAACCCCAAGGCCGCGTGGTTGTGTCTGAAAATGGCGACACTGCGAACATTCTTTTAGAACCTAATGATACGATTGTGATCCCAGAAATTACGGATCTTATTCATATTGGTGGCGAAGTTTTACTCCCTCAATCGGTTGTATTTAACCCTGACGCAGATACTGAAGATTATATTGCATGGGCTGGCGGTTTTACCGAACGGGCTGAAGATGAGCGTATCTTGATTGTGCGCAAAAATGGCAACGTTGCGTTTGCTAATATTGATAATGGTATTTTAACGGCTAACGGCAGTGGCGCTAAATTATTACCTGGCGATCAAATCATTGTGCTGCCGGCTATTGATACCAAGGTGCTTCAGGCAGTAAAAGATATTACGCAAATTGTCTATCAAATCGCCATTGCTGCGAACGTAGCCACAGACTAATTATGGTAACGTTCAAAGAACAAGTTTACGCTTGGAGAAGTGTGATTTTCGCACTTTTCCTGCGTGAGTTTCAAAGTAAGTTCAATGATAAATTTGGGCTAAGCTGGGCCTTTATAGAACCATTTATTTTCATTGCTGCCCTTTCGTTTATAAGAGGCTTGATCAGCGGCGACGATGTTCACTCTATACCATTATTCATATTTATGATGATTGGGCTCGTTGGTCTGCAAACCCTAACCACCAACCTTCAATCAGTGTCCACGTCTATTCGCCGCAATAAACCTTTGTATGCATTTAGGCAGGTTCAACCGCTTGCCGCTGTAGTGACTGCGGGCTTTGTAGAATTATCGATAAAAACCGGAGTGATTGCACTCCTTGCGTTGTCACTTTATCTTTTGGGTGATGGCTTTGAGATTCATGACCCACTGCTGTTGATCACCCTTTACATCCTACTTTGGTTATTCTCTGTTTCAATTGGTTTGGTGTTTGGTATTGCGCTTGCTTTCGTCCCTGAAGTAGACAAAATAAAATCAATGCTTACACGCCCCCTTATGTTTATTTCCTGTGTATTTTTCAGCCTTCAAGATTTGCCCGAATACCTCTGGCCGTATTTCACTTGGAATCCACTAGTCCACTTTAACGAGCTTGCTCGATATGCTTGTTTTGAGTCTTACGGACATAAAGGGGTATCGTTTAGCTTTGTGGTAGAAATTACCATTGTATTCTTATTCTTGAGTCTTTCTCTGTATCACATTACGTGGAAAAAGGTATTGTCACGATGATCAAACTAGAGAACGTGACAAAAAGCTACCCGAGTAAAATGGGGCCCCAATATATATTTAAAAATCTTAACTTTGATTTTCCAACCGAGAACAACGTAGCCATATTAGGTAAAAACGGTGCGGGTAAATCCACCCTGTTTCGCATGTTGGCAAAAAGCGAATACCCCGATAAAGGGCGCGTGCTTACTAATAAAGCGATGTCTTGGCCAGTCGCACTGCAAACAGGCGTGCATCCCCAAATGACAGGCCGTGAGAACACACGTTTCATCGGTCGTATCAATAACGTGGCGTCGTTACCGGAATACGAAGAGAAGGTTCAAGCTTTTGCTGAACTAGATAACCGTTTCGATTTACCCGTGCGGACGTACTCATCAGGTATGCGGGCTAAGTTTGTATTTGCTTGTTGTATGAATATTGACTTTGATATTTATCTTATTGACGAAGCCACTTCCGTAGGCGACCCACTTTTTAGAAAAAAAGCCAGGGCGTCACTTAAAGAAAAAAGTGAAACTGCCGGCGTTATCATGGTCAGTCATGAACTCGATCAAATTCGAGAATTCTGTACCTCTACCGTTATTATCGATGACGGAAAATTATCGTATTACGCTGATCTCGAAGAAGGCATTGACGTGTACACGCAAGATGCAGCTAACAAAAAATCGTTAAAATAGGTTTATTAAACGTGGAAAAAACTCTTACTAAGCTGAATGAACTGATGAAACAGCATAAAACGCTTTTGCTTGTGCTGCCTTGGTTTTTATATGCCTTCTATCTCATTGTATGGGCTGCACCTCAATACGAAAGCCAAAGTCAGTTAATCGTAAAATCAAGTGATGGCGGTAGCAGTTTCGACCCTTCATCTATACTTATGTCGGCAGGCATGGGGTCAAGTGGGTTTAGCAACGAGAGTCAGTTGGTAGAAGCCTATATCAAGTCTGCAGATATGATTAAGTACTTAGACGAAACCATTAACTTAAGAGAACATTACATGTCTGACGAGGCCGATTTTTTTAGCGGCTTATCAAGTTCTCATAAGCAGGAAAGCTTCTATCAGTTTTACTTAGACCACGTTGAAGTGAGTGTAGATTCAGCTTCTTCTGTTATTTCACTTCGTACCCGTGCTTTTAACCCCGAATTCGCGCAAGTTATAAATCAAGCTATTGTGGTAAAAGCGGAAGAATTTATAAACAATATCAACAATAACCTAGCCAAATCAAAGCTTACATTTGCTAAGGGTGAGCACGAGATTGTTGAGCAAAAACTTCAACAAGCTAAAACAGAGATTTTAGGCTTTCAGTCAAAATATAATGTGCTTGACCCTACCGCAGAAGGCGCAGCTTTCCAGCAAATTGCATTTTCGTTAGAAGCCACCTTGGCACAAAAGAAAGCGGAGTTGAGTACCATTTCAACCATGATGTCTGATGCTGCTCCTGAGGTGATTAACATCAAGCGAGAAATTGGTGCACTGCAGAGTGAAATTAATAAGCGCAAAGAGCAGATCAGTACCACTGATCCAGATAGTTCTGATACTGACCTTTCCGTAGGTGAACTTATGGCACAATACAGCAACCTACAGGTTCAGTTACAGTTAGCTATACAAGCATTTTCTTCTTCACTGATTACCCTTGAAAATGCCCGAGTAGAAACCTATCAGAAATTACAGCACTTGGTAACTATCGAGACGCCTACGCTGCCCGATGACAATAAGTATCCCACGGTTGTTTACAACCTAGTCTTATTTGGCGTAATACTTTTATTGCTTTATGGCATCGTTCGAATTGTGCTTGCCACGATTAGAGAGTTGTAAGGGTCAATACCTAGAAACCTATTTGTATCGCACTTCGCTGCTATTTTTAATAGCATTCGTTGTAATACATTCGTTGTAATAAAGAGTGCGATACAAATTTTCAAGTAAACGACAGGCAGTAGGCGATTCCCCCATATTTTTAGCGCCAGCCCGCGAAAATCATAAAGTGTAACCCAAGCAACAACGCTCAATTTTCAAACAAAACGTGCTTTTGACAGGCTTAAAAGTAGAGTTTAACGTCCAAATCTTGTGTCTTCACTCGAGCTTTAGTATAACGGCTTATCCTTTATTGGAGCTATATCAAAAGAGCGTATGCATTAAGCGCTCTACTATAACAACCATAATTAATATGGAATGATAACGTGACTATAAAAAAATCTAACGACACCAGCTTTTTCGGCCATCCAGGGGGCCTTCGTACGCTGTTTTTCACAGAAATGTGGGAACGCATGAGTTATTACGGCATGCGCGCCCTTCTTGTTTTATTTATGACAGCCAGCCTACAAACTCAAGGGCTTGGTTTTACGGTAGCCACCGCGGGGGCAATTTACGGCCTTTATACCGGCGCAGTTTACTTTTTAGGTTTACCAGGAGGTTGGTTATCTGACCGCCTCATTGGTGGTAAAAAAGCCGTATGGTACGGCGGTATTATCATCTTCTTAGGCCATGTAGTACTTGCTATCGACTTACAAAACTTATTTTTTGTAGGTTTAATCCTTGTAGCGACAGGTACTGGTCTATTAAAACCCAATATCTCAGCTATGGTAGGGCAGCAATATGACGATGAAGATGCTCGCCGAGACAGTGGTTACGCCCTTTATTATATGGGTATCAACATCGGCTCTCTTATTGCCTATTTGGTAACGGGTTATCTACAGGAAAACTGGGGCTGGGATTATGCCTTTGGTGCGGCAGCGATTGGTATGGCTATTGGTCTTATTCAATATTACTTTACCAACTCATCGCTAGCGTCAGACTCAACAGCTCCAACTAACCCTTACACGGGCAGCGCTAAGAAAACCGCGTGGACAGCAGTTATTGCAACCGTAACCTTAGCTGTCGTCGTTACCGTTCTTGCCCACATGGGAACAATTGTTATTGACCCTCTTGCACTCGCTCAGCAAGTGGCTGTATTTTTCACTGTGGTATTTTTTGCTTATTTCGGTTTTATCTATTTCAAAGGCGCACTAAGTGATAATGAAAAAAGACGCATGTGGGCGTTGTTTTTAGTCTGTATTGCTTCTGCGTGTTTTTGGTCAGGCTTTGAACAAGCCGGTTCATCTTTAAACTTGTTCGCTCAAAACTATACCGACAGAGCTTTATCCGCTGGTTCAATTTTCACGTCATGGTTCGGGCTTTCTACCATTCCAACCGTATGGTTCCAGCTTTCAAACTCGCTATTTATTATTATCCTTTCGCCTTTCTTCGCTGCGCTTTGGATTAACCTTGCTAAGCGTATGATTGACCCTTCGTATACCCTTAAGTGTGCAATTGGTCTTGTGATTATGGCAACAGGCTTCTTGGTAATGTTTATGGCCTCTCAGTACGCTGCACAAGGTTTAAAAGTAGCCCCTATGTGGTTGGTCACTACTTACTTCTTACATACTGTTGGTGAATTATGTTTAAGCCCCGTTGCACTGAGTGCGGTAAGTAAACTATCGCCCAAGCGTTTTGCCGGTCAAATGATGGGTGTTTTCGTTTTAACCTACTCTATCGGTAATATTATTGCCGGCCTATTGTCAGGTAATTTCGATCCTGAAAATGTAGCCGAAATGCCTAACCTTTACCTACAAATCGCGTTGTTTAGTATTGCTATCGGTATTGTGATCGCACTGCTGAGTCTCAAATCACGTTTTTGGGAAAAAGCTGGCGTTGAGTCGCAAGCCTAAGTTGATTAGTAAAAATAGGAACAGGTGATTAAATTTTGCTGAAAAGAGCTCATTAGACCAATTACGGTTTGAACCTTTCCTGCAATCACCTACAATAACCGCCGTTACACAATATGTGTCGGCGGTTTTTATTTGAGTACGCTATGAAATTTTATTTTTCCACCCGAAATATTCCTCAGCTAAAAGGTCTCCCTCTTACTGAACGCGTTAAGCGTTTAGACAGAGCAGCTTCACGAATGACCGTTCCAGAAAAAACACTCATGAACGTGCTCAAGCTACTGGTTTTCATACCCGCTTTTGTGCTTATATTACAAACCGCATCGAACTGGACATCACTGTTGTGGGCGGGACTCGTATTTCTTCTGTACCCGCTTTTAGTTAAGCCTATACAACATTCTATCTGTGCTAAATATTTGGCACCTAATTCAGACAAGGAGCATGCATGAAAACCATCTTGGTTACCGGTGGCGCAGGATACATTGGAAGTCATACTGTACTTCAATTACTCGAACAAGATTACAGCGTTGTTGTCTTGGACAACTTGGCGAACTCGAGCGCAGAGTCACTGAGACGTGTTGAGGCTATCTCAGGAAAATCCGTCACTTTCGTTCAAGGTGATATTCGCGACACTGCCGTGCTTGATGGTATATTTAGCGAGCATACGATTTATGCGGTGATCCACTTTGCGGGCCTAAAAGCCGTAGGAGAATCGGTTCAGCAGCCCCTGTCTTACTATGAAAATAACGTTTATGGCACGCTTACCCTGTGTAAATCAATGCAAAAGCACAATGTTAAGAATATTGTGTTTAGCTCCTCTGCTACAGTATATGGCGATCCTGCAGCCCTTCCATTGCGCGAGGACATGGCTACTGGACACCCAACCAACCCTTACGGCATGTCTAAATTGATGGTAGAACATGTGTTAGCTGATTTGTTTGTGTCAGATAGCGAGTGGAATATTGTATTACTTCGCTACTTTAATCCTGTAGGCGCACACGCATCAGGTAGCATTGGAGAAGATCCAAACGGTATACCAAACAACCTAATGCCTTATATTTCACAAGTCGCTACGGGAAAATTAGAAAAACTCAGCGTATTTGGTGACGATTATGATACCCATGATGGTACTGGTGTACGTGATTATATTCACGTAGAAGACTTGGCAAATGGGCACTTAAAAGCGATTGATAGAATTGCTTTAAATATGGGCCTTGATAAATATAACTTGGGAACTGGTCAAGGTTATTCAGTGTTAGATATGATCAAAGCGTTTGAAAAGGCATCGGGTAAAACAATCCCTTACGCTATAGCACCGCGCCGTGGAGGCGATGTAGCTGCATGTTATGCAGACCCAACTAAGGCAGCTACCGAACTTAATTGGCACGCTGAAAAAGGCTTAGAGGCCATGTGTGCAGACACATGGAATTGGCAATCACAAAACCCTCAGGGCTATCCTAAAGCTTAATCAGCCTGTCGCATATTTAGTAAGATTGCTCGCAATAGTGCGCTAAGCAGGATTTGGAAAAGCCCCTCAACGAACTGTCGTTGAGGGGCTTTTTTGTTTTATTTTGCATTGTGTTACTTTGTTAGCTGTAAACTAGTAGTACCATAGGGCTATGAATTAATTACCTTCAGGGCCATCCTCTTCTGGCTCGTCTTTTGAATCGTCAGCTTCAACATCCGTTTCTTCATACTCCAGCATGGCTTCGAACTCGGCAAAATCATCAAGCTGTTCTTCTTCTAACGCTTTGTCACCACTTTTGCCATCGGTAACTTTAAACGCTAGGTTTTCGAAATAAGCATTTTTCACAAACGCATAGTCGTCGACTGATTGTTCAAGTTGTTGCTCTTGGTCAATTAATGAAGCACGCCCCTCTAATAGGGAAACCAAGTACCGTGCAATAGCAAACTGCCCATCGATAATTGCCATAGGGTATACCATGCCGTCAACAACACTACCCGTAAAGCTTCTAGGATCGTTAGGCCCTAACGCAGGCAGCATTAAATAGGGGCCGGTATTTACACCCCACACGCCCATAGTTTCGCCAAATTCTTCTTCTTTTTCGACTATTCCGATGTGCGAAGCAATATCAATAGTACCAAACAGACCCACTGTCGAATTAAGTACAAAACGCGCTAAGCTGTCCATTCCATCATCAACTTTACCTTGGAACATATTGTTCATAAAATTTGCCGGTTCTTGCAAGTTTTCAGCGGCATTTAGTAAACCGGTACGGGCAAACTGCGGCATCACGGTAACGTAACCAACCGTGATAGGCCTTAAAACGTAAGCATCTAATACTTCCCAGTTGAAATCCCACATCACGCGGTTCACAGACTCGAGGGGATCTCTAGGGTCGCCAGCATCTTGAACGGATGTGTTATTTTGCTCAACTTGTTGAGACGCTTGCTGACTTGCGCACCCGCCTAACAAACTCGCTAATAAAAGCGCACTTACCGAGACCCATTTTGAAAATTTAATCACAATAATTCCTTCTCTATCATCACGTTGATGTCTTTCACGTTTTGAGGTGCCACCTCGGTAACTTGACTACCTTCCCATTCCCCAGGCGATACAGATACATCGCCATCAGCAGATACTCGAGCGGTAAGCGTAACTTTGCTGAGTGAGTCCAATGTGTATTGCGGCATCATTGCATTATCCGTATCTAATGCAACAGTGACAGGAAAATCTTGTAACGGGATCTTAACCACGGCCGCCGGCATTCTGTTTTCGGAGTTCGCATCTTGCGCAAACACAATAAGAAAGCCGGATTGTGGTAACGCTGAACGGGCTTCATCAGATACATTAACGGTAATATTAAAACCTGTTTTCGTACTAGTAGTCTTTTCATTCGCGGGCGCTTGCGTACCAGATGATTCATCTATGGGACTATTATCTTGTACAAGCACTTGCCCTTCTAGCGCTTGAAGTTCTTTCTCTCGCATGGCAAGTCGCTGACCAATATCATTACCCGCAGGCAACTTATCTTTAACTTGCCCATAATAACGGGTTAGGTTTTCTAAGTCGCCTAACTGGGCAGAAACCACCGCCATCATTAGCGCTAAATTATCATTTTCTGGCGTACTGCGTAATAACCCCTTAAGCACACCTTGTGCGCGATTGAGGTTATTCACATCACCCGTAGTCATCAAAGCTTGTGCTAGCGTAATTTGGTGGGACGTATTCCCAGGCTTTATCGCAACGGCCTTATCTATGGCCTCAATGGCCTGCACTTCTTGGCCTAGGCTTG
Source organism: Alteromonas sp. 38 (assembly GCF_902506055.1). Lineage (NCBI taxonomy): Bacteria > Pseudomonadati > Pseudomonadota > Gammaproteobacteria > Alteromonadales > Alteromonadaceae > Alteromonas > Alteromonas sp. 38. The sequence continues at coordinate 1,054,619 of NZ_LR733300.1, read as the reverse complement.
ACATAAGCCGCCCCACATATAGCCAGCCCGTATCATCTTCAGGGGTTTCTCGTAGGCGTTGACGAATGGCCAATGCCAAATTAGCCACATCTTCAGGCCCTAAATCACTTCCATTGCCACTGGCTAATTGTGCGCTTAATTCTGGTAACGCTACAATAGCATCAGAGGCACGCTGCACTTGGCTAAATTGATTCACCGAAGCGTATACCACTACACCGGCAACGACGGCGACTAGACCACCAATAAGTAAAGGAAGACCTGCCTTGCCAGTACGTGTTGATTCAAAACTACTTTCATCAACCAGTGCGACTTTTAGTTCATCAACAGCCACTCGCATATCGTGCTCGGTGATTAAGCCTTCTTGCACTTCTCTTTCAAGCTCTTGCAATCGCTGCTTTACAATTTGCGTGTTGCTTAGGTTATCAGCTTTAGCGTGATTTTTTCTACGAAGCCAAGGGAATGCCAACAGCATAAGTACTAAGGTAATTAACCCTGAAACAACAATATAAAACTCAGTCCAACTCATTCTTTTTCCTGCTCAAGCAATGCATCTGCCTTAGCCAGTTTGGCTTTGATATCCTGCGGAGCCGTCGAAGATTTCCGGCGCACTACAAATAAAAGCGCGAAAACGACAAACAACACAGGTGCAGCCCACAGCCACATGGTGGCAATGGTTACCGGTGGTTGGTAATGCACAAAATCCCCGTAACGGGCTTTCATGAAATCGATAACTTCTTGCTCAGACTTGCCTTCTTTCAACAACGCATAAACTTTACGGCGCATATCGTGGGCAATCATGGCATCACTGTCGGCAATATTCTGGTTCTGGCACATAGGGCAACGTAGTTCGGCGGTTAAACTCAAAAATTGAGCACGTTGCGCAGGCGTATCAAACGCAAAGTTATCTTCAGCACTAAAAGCAGAGAAAGCGATAAATAAAGTTATAACGAATAGTAAATGTTTCATTCGCCGACTCTCTTAATGCTCTCTGTTTCCTTTTTACCATCAGCCTCGGCCACCAACTGTTGATAAAGCGGCCCCACTTTGTTTTGCCATACACGTTCATTGATATCACCAATATGATGCATGCGAATAACCCCGTTAGCATCCAGTACGAAGTGTTCTGGGGCGCCAGTAACCCCTAAATCCAAAGACGTATCGCGATATACATCAAAAATATTAAATGCATAAGGGTTACCGTACCGCCTTAGCATACTAGTAACTTCTTGTTGTACTCGGGTGAGTGTTTTTGTCCCAAAGTCAGGGTCAAGATCTTGGTCAAAGTACAAACCCACAAACTTTACTCCTAGCTCATTTTTAAGCTGGGTTAAATACGGCATTTCTACCGCACAGGTTACGCACCACACTCCCCATACATTCACAATAGTCACCTCACCTTTCAGTGAATCTGGCGTGTAGGTGGTATCGGGTTGCATTAAATCGGGTAATGAAAATTCAGGCAGTGGCTTGCCTTTCACTTGTGAATCTAGCTCTCGTGGGTCTGAAAACAATCCTTGGAATAAGAAAATCACCAGCATGAAAAAAAGAATCAATGGAATGACAACTAAAGGCGCCTTTTTCATTGTGTAACCTCCTGACTGCCGGCATCACTTGTATTTTTCGTATCTGCTTCAGGGGCGTGTGCCTTTCCTGTCATGCGGTTAATAGCTTCCGATACTTTTTTCACTTTGGCCATGCGATAGCGCTTATCGCTAATAGAGAAAATACCGCCAATCGCCATGACAACCGCGCCTGCCCACAACCATGCTACAAACGGTTTTATGTAAATACGAACTGCCCAGGCGCCATCATCAAGGGGCTCGCCCATGGCAATAAATAAATCCCGCGATACCGTAGAGTGAATTGCTGCTTCTGTCATTGGCATACGCTGAACTGTATACATACGCTTTTCTGGTTCTAAATGCACAACCAATTCATCCTCTCTGTTCACATCAAATACACCCACATCAGCGGTGTAATTTGGGCCTTGGAATGGCTTAACATCGGTAAAAGTAAAAGCATAACCGCCAAGCTCTACAGTTTCGCCCACTTCCATTCGCACATCCCGCTCCAACTCATAGTTAGACACCAAAGTAATGCCGATAATACTGATGGCAAAGCCGATATGGCCTAATACCATGCCCCAATGACTTGATGTGAGCTTGCGTAGCTTTGTAAAGGTACTGGTATTACTTGGGTTAGCGTTAACACGCTGAAGCACTTCTTGCACGGTAGTAACTAAAATCCAAAACACGAGTATCATGCCCAGTACACCCATATACTGTGGAGTGTCGTAACTAAAATTGACCAAAAGCGCTGCACTTATTGCAATTCCACCAGCGACAAGCAACTGATTTTTAAGTGCACCTGCAGTCTGGTGTTTCCAGCGAGTTAAAGGGCCAAGGCCTAAGAACAACACAAACGGCACAATCAACAGGGTAAACATTTGATTAAAAAATGGCGCCCCCACTGAAATACTGCCTAGGCCTAGTTCTTTATGAACCAGTGGCAATAAGGTACCAAGTAACACCACTAACGTAGCGGCACACAAAAATACATTATTACCCATGAGCAATACTTCACGAGAAAACGCTTGGTATCGACCGGGGCTCTTTAAAGCTGAAGCGCGCATGGCATATAGCAACAAGCCAAAGCCACTCAACACGATAAGAATACCGAGTATGAATAGCCCACGGGTTGGGTCGCTTGCAAAAGAGTGAACGGAAACAATCACTCCTGAGCGAACTAAGAAGGTTCCCAACAAACTCAACGAAAACGCAGCAATAGCGAGTAATACCGTCCACGACTTAAAGGCTTTTCGTTTTTCCGTTACCGCCAAAGAGTGCATCAAGGCGGTTCCTACCAACCAAGGCATAAAGGATGCGTTTTCTACGGGATCCCAGAACCACCAGCCACCCCAGCCAAGTTCGTAGTAAGCCCACCAGCTACCAAGGGCGATACCTACAGTAAGAAACGCCCAGGCAGCAATGACCCACGGACGAGCCCAACGCGCCCATGTGGAATCGAGTTGACCTGAAATCAATGCAGAAATAGCAAAAGCGAATGCCACTGAGAAGCCTACATACCCCATGTATAACATTGGTGGGTGAATGATCATGCCAAAATCTTGCAGCAGCGGGTTTAAATCTCGGCCATCGACAGGGAAAAACGGCAACATGCTATTGAAGGGATTTGAGGTAAGCAGCATAAACAAATAAAAGCCAATACCAACCATACCTAACACCGATAGCACCCTTGCAACCATGGTAAGAGGAATACCTCGGCTAAATATGGCGACTGCTACCGTCCAAATTGACAGCATTAAAACCCACAGCAAAAACGAACCTTCATGTCCGCCCCAAACTGCAGTAATTTTATAGACAAGTGGAAGCTGGCTGTTGGAATGCTGCGCCACATACTCAACGCTAAAATCGTCGGTAACAAAGGCATAGGTTAAACACAGGTAAGCAATAAGGGTGAACAAAAACAGTCCAATAGCCAAGGGCTTTGCGGTAGCCATTAACGTGTCGTGCTGACGGTGAGCCCCCCAAAGCGGGTAAACTGCAAGTAAAATAGATAATACTAAGGCGAGTGTTAACGCGATATTCCCAATCTCAGGTACCATGACTACTGGCCTCCTGGTTTAGACTTTGATCCTAGCTCTGATACCGTCTCTGACTCTAATTCTGGACTCGCTTCATACTGATAAGAAGATGAAGCATCGGTGACGGGCATATTGGCAGGTTTTTCATGTTTAATACCCTTCATTTTTTCTGCCAGCTCTGGTGGCATATATTCTTCATCATGCTTAGCCAGAACTTCTTGCGCAGTAATTTCTGTTGCCGAAGTAAGCACACCGGTAGCCACAATCCCTTGGCCTTCACGAAACAAGTCAGGCAGTATCCCCGTGTAGGTCACCGTAACGATGGGGCCCGTATCTATTAAATCAAAGGACACCGCTAAGCTTTTGCTGTCTCGACTCACACTACCAGGCACAACCATGCCGCCAATACGAAGCCGCTGACCAACATGGGGCATTTGCCCTTGCTTACCTTCAATAATTTCACTTGGCGTATAAAATAAATCGATACTGTCGTTCAATGCATAAAGCATTAAACCAATAGCGCTGACAATTAGCAGCCCAACGATGCCCACTACCGCCAAACGCTGCTTTCTTCTAGGATTCATGCAACTATCTCACTTTAAAAACTACTGACTACAACTTTACCGTGCTGATGAAGCGTGTGATTTCTCTCTCGCTTCTTTAATTCGCACCTGACGCTGTTGTTCTTTTAAAACCGATTTCAGTAACCCTTTATGTTGGTGAAAGCTTAATACTACTAGCAGTATCATTGCTCCAAAGGTCACACCAAAAGATAACCATACATAGAAGGCATAGCCTCCCATGTCTAAAAATGCTGAGAATGAATCAAACTGCATTAGCTATTCTCACTTGTTGCTTGCGCCAACTTTTGCACCCAAGGGCGATGCATTTCACGACGCACAATTTCGCTGCGTAACCTTACCGTAGTGACTGCCCCAATAAAAAAAGCAAAACCGAATAAGCTAATTAATAAAGGCCACAACATTTCAGGCGCAATGGAAGGCTGATCAAATTTGCTGATGGTGGCCCCTTGATGCAAGGTATTCCACCATTCTACAGAGTAATGAATAATAGGAATATTTACTACGCCGACTAAAGCCATCACGCCTGCTGCTTTACCGGCTTGTTGTTTATCTTCAAACGCACCGTAGAGCGCAATAACACCGATATACAAAAATAACAAAATAAGTTCTGAGGTAAGGCGTGCATCCCAAACCCACCAAGCACCCCACATAGGTTTACCCCAGGCTGCACCGGTAAATAACGCAATAAAAGTCATGACGGCACCCACTGGCGCCATGGCTATCATGCTCATATAGGCCGTTCGCCACTGCCACACCATTCCCACCAACGCGGCAATGGCCATAGCCACATAAGTGCCCATAGACAACATGGCGCTTGGCACATGAATATAGATAATACGAAACGAATCACCTTGTTGATAATCTTGAGGTGCAAATGCCAGCCCCCATACCGTACCTACGGCCAAGCATAACAATGCCCCCAACCACAACCAAGGTTGTAAGGTTACGCACAATTGGTAAGCATTTTCTGTTTTAGCGTAAGGATGTAACCACTTCCACATCAGTTTTGACTCACTTTCAAAGAATAAGCTATGGCAAACGGCGCAGCGGCAGCAGCCAATAACAGCATGGCGCCAATAATAGCAAGTTGAGGATGATAAGGTAATTGCAGTGCGGCAGAATCTACAGCAGATGTGGCAAAAATCAGTAACGGAATAAAAACGGGGATTAAAAGCAATGCTAAAAGCAGTCCACCCCGTGCTAGTCCCACCGTTAACCCCACTGCAATCGCACCAATTAGCGACAACAACGGTGTGCCAATTAACAAGGTAAGCATTAATGCTATAAACATGTCCACGCTTAGGTTTAAAAACATCGCGAGCAACGGCGACAAAATCAATAAGGGCACAAAACTCACTAGCCAATGTGCCAGTACTTTAACCGTAGCAACGGCCGGCAATGACATGCCACTTAACGTATATTGTTCTAAAGAACCATCGATAAAATCATCACGAAAAAGCCGCTCCATTCCTAACAAGGATGACAATATAGCCGCGATCCAAATAACGCCCGGGCCAATACGTTGCAGTGTTTCTGGAGAAGGGCTTACGCCCAAGGGAAATAGGGTAACCACCATCAATAAAAACATGAGGGGTTGAACCAGCTCAGCTTTTTGCTGAAACGCAATCTGCATATCACGTTTGAAGATACCGAGTAGTAAGGGATTCAAAACCGGTACTCCAAATCGACACAGCGGTGCGTACCCGCTTCAGGAGACAGCGCTTGGTGGGAAGTAGTAATAATCATGCCGCCGTCTGCCACATGCTGCTTCATTTTACGCTCAAGTAATATTACGCCTGCAGTATCAAGGGCAGTAAAAGGCTCATCTAATACCCATACCGTTGCAGTCTTAAGCCAAAGCCGACTCAGTGCCACACGACGTTGTTGTCCAGCAGATAAGAACCTGACGGGCACATCTTCAAGGCCAACTAACCCTAAGTGTTCAAGCACTTGATAAATAGTGCTATCAATATCAGAAATTTGTTTGAGAGTTTTATTTTGAATGCCGTGCTGCGCTAGCCAAAAGCGTAAATTATCAATGGCGGACAAAGCACCATTTAGTGCGCTTTTGTGGCCTAAATAAATAAGGGCTTGATAATATAATGAAGGATTGCTGCTAATGTTCACGCCGTTAAAAGTCACGTCGCCGCGTTCTGGCGAACTTAAGCCAGTAAGAATACGCAAAAGGCTGGTTTTGCCTGCACCATTCGGTCCACGCAAATATACTAATTCCCCTGCATTAAGATTAAACGAAAAATCGTCAAACAAAACACGATCGCGTTTTATGCAAGTTAGTCCAGATGCATATAAACCGGACACGCACGCTCCTTTACTATTCACTGTTCAAAACCGGCGTAGTTTATCACAGTAAGTTTCTTTCGCAGTCGCGAATTATGATTAAATATGATTTACTTCAATCACAAACGCGGTGATATGCCTCGCTTATTACCTATACTTTATACTTACCGATTAAACTCGCCGCTCACCTGGCCGATAAGCTCGTTATGACATCACAGTTAAGCGCACTGCTTTCAAACATTACTCAGGATACTTCAGGGTCGAAATCGTCGGCATCATCCGTGCTGAACAATTTATCCCAAGCTGCGGCACTCGATACCGCCGCGAAGGTAACTGTGGCGCGATTGCCTGAACAGGTACTTGCTATTCAGATTAAAGGACAGCCGGCAATACAGGTCTCACTTCCTAAAAGTGCAAATCTCCTGCCGCCACAGCGCCCTCAATTAACCTCTTTCAGTCAAGGTGGACCAACACAAGCTGCCCTTATTAGCACTGAAACAGGAATGAGTACCAGTCAAGTTACGGCGATGCAGCTTAAAACCCTTTCACTTTCTTTAGCGACAATGCTGGCTTCTATGCCGACACCACAACAGAACATGCGCATTCACGTGCAGGCAACTGTTACGCAATTAACAAGTAATCAACTGAGTCTAACGCTAGCAGATGGTCAGCAATTAAATTTATCACTAAAGCCTGACGCCGCAGGGCAATTGAGCGCCGATATCAAAAACAATGGCAAGCTGGTTTCACTCTCACTTAATCAAGTGCCTGGTGATACCGGTAAATTGACTGTTTCAGTAACCTCAGGGAAACAAGCGAACTTAGCGAGTCAAGGTACTCAATCAGCAGCATCCAATTTACTAGCCGCCCCTCTATCAGTGACCGACAGCAAAGTTACGGCGGTGCTCACCAATGCATTGCGTTCCCAAGGTGTCGCCTTCGGGCATGGAAACCCTGTTAACGGAAATGTGCCTGATGCCATCGCTAAGCTACTCCCTAATATTCAAACACAAAATACCTTACAGCAAGTATCCATGCTCAGCCTTAAGGGCAATACATTAACATCGTATACCGCGGCCAGTCAGGCAGTATTGACGTTCCCTACACCTGAAGGCGGCGCTGCCATTCCAAGGGCTTCAGATCAACTTGCCGTTAAACTCAGTGCTTTAACCGTACCATCTGGAACTAGCGCTGATGCCAAGAGAGCCCCTATCGCTGCAGACAGTAAAAGTACTAGTGAGAATGTGGATAAAAGCGTTAAAAGCGATGCCACTAATCAAACAGGAAATTCAGCACAAAAAAAATCGTTAACCCCAATCTCGATGGTACAAGACAGTAAAGGGGTTTCCATACAAGGGACTGATGTTCACAAAGCAATCATTACTTTATCTCGCGCACTGCTTAGCCAAACAGGCTCTACCCAACAGGCGCTAACACAGTTAACGGCAATACTTAATGGGACTGTGGAAGGCAGCGATAAAACCACTGCCGTATTAAGTCAAATAGCAAAGCAAATTACGGGAATAAACAGCAACGCAATACCCAGTACTAGACCGCTGTTGACACCCCAAGCACCTAGTACAACTGCCACACCTGCCTCATCTAATGTGGGCCAGGGGAGTATTGCTTCTACCAATGACAATAACGCTGCTATAAGAAATGGCGTTTCAGATATAAATACAGAGAACGCTGATATTAGCTTACGAAAAGGTATTTCTCAGCTTATCGCTTTGCTAGGAGGTTCTGGGAATAATAATCGGGGGAATGCTACTCAAGGAAGTGCTTCGCTGGGTATTAACAACATTGTGACACGTCCAAATACAAACCCTTCGAGTGATAAAAATGCAACTCAAGTAGCTGGTTCACAGGATGCAGAAAAGAGTGGTGTAGAGGCAAAACCCTCAACACTAAGCCCCCAACAAAACACACTAGCGACGCAGAACAACGCCGATGCATCTATAGCGTCGCGTCTTCATGCTTTAATCAACGCCCCCGCTATCGCGGTAACGCCGTTAACCTTAACATCTCCGATTGCCGCTTCTAATTTTGTGCAAGGTTTAGTGGCATTGTTACAACTATCTTTAGCGGGTAGAGCGCTATCGAGACAACCTTCTCTCAAAGCACAAATTGATTCACCGGAGAGTATTATTAGTAAAACGATAACTAATACGTCTGGTACATCCCCTTCTAGTAGAGTTGCGCAAGATATTGCCAACCTCGACAGTCGCACAAATTTATTGGCTAATTTAAAAACCTTATTAGCGAATCATCAACACAGTAAAGTAACTCAAGCCGAAACTCGGGTTCAGGGGCAAGATAGTTTTTTCTATGCGTTACCTTCCGTGTCTCAACATTACGCACCAGCAGAACTTTTAGTGCAAAGAGAGCCTGACCGACACCAAGGAAAAGAAGGTAAAGAAGGAGGGCGACGTTTATGGAATGTTACAATGAAATTGGATATTGGTGATGCGGGCCAGCTCCTTGCTAAATCCAAGATAGACACCGATACCATAACTATCGACCTTTATACTTCCAATGAAATCGTACTGGCTCGGGTTGCTGATACCCTCCCTTTTTTAGAGCGGCGATTAGCTGATTTAGGGCTGAATGTTGAAAAAATGAGTTTTCAGCGAGGCCATATACCTGACACACTGAATAAACGTCCACATCAAATTTTTGAGACCAGAGTATGAGCGAGAAAGCGAAGCGTGCTATTGGCCTCAAATATGATGGAGGCGACAATAAAACAGCGCCGAAAGTAGTGGCAAAAGGCTACGGAGACCTTGCAGAAGCGATTATCGCCATGGCTGAAGAGTCAGGTATTCTTATTCATGAAGATCCGTATCTTAGCGAAGTGCTTAGTTCATTAGATTTAGGGCAGGATATTCCCGAATCTTTATATTTTGTTATCGCAGAACTGCTAGCATATTCCTATGTTCTGCAAGGCAAAATACCGCCTGGTTGGGAAGGTGTGGTGAAGTATATAAATTATGAGGTATAGGCGATTATAAAGCTGTTCATCACTTTCGTTTACTTGATTTCAGACTTATTTCGCGTGAAGTCTTGGTAGCATTCAGATGAATATCGCAGTAAAAAAATTCAGCTAGAGCTTTTTTAAAAAGCTTTTAGCCCACTCACTTTCGAATAAATTTCCTTAGCCTTGTTCAACAAAGTAGGATCAAATTCCAACGCTAAGTCGTTTTGTGTTTTTATTATTTCACCAGCAGAAATATTCAATGAAGGGTCACCGTGACCAGCACTCCCAGTCTTCTTGAATTTCTTATATGAGCTGGTTAATTCAGTGCCAAGACCCAGCCAATTTCTAATTTCACTCAATGTTTCAGTGGTTGAATCAACAATATTATCAGAATCGATTATCAGAACGTCTTCATATTCTTGAGCAATTTGGTATAAGTAATTAAGTCGATTCGTGTAGTATTTAAGCATGGCATCAACATCTAGGTATCCCTTATCCCCAGTAACATCTCCCATTGCAACAATACTTTTTACCGTCGCCTCAGGTTCGCGTACTAAGATTATAATGTACACATTCTTTCTTTTTAAAATATCATGTGAAACAACAAAACTGTTATGTAGCAACTTATCGAGAAAAAAGCCTTTCGTTGTTGATTGCCCAGTGTCTTTTAGCAATTCCACATGCATTTTTATAAGCGAACTTTTTTTAGGGTAGTCATAATGAAGTTCACCATATCCACACACTTCATCATGACTGCCAAGTACATGCGACAACAGGGAAGACCGACTGCGCATATGACTCAAAATTAGAATGTAACTTTGTTTTTCTAACAATACACTCGGGTGTTTAAGAATTAACAGCGCCTTATCTATTTTACTTTTAATTGACACTAGCTTGATATCCTATCAGCAATACAATTACATCATGGTTTAAAATTCATACTGACTTAAAACACAATGAAGTTCAAGATAAGGCTAAGGCACTATAAAGTTTATCTAAAAAGTACCTTTTCTTTATTAAACCAAAATACGCAAAACGCAATGAGTGCGACGGCGATGGCGGCAGTAGAGGTAAATATGCCAAACAAGGCAAAGTAATCCATAGTGCCTTTAAATAGCTCCTTCATCGCTAATGCAACATTGGTAAGTGGCACCCAAATCCAACCACCTTCTAATTTGACCCCTGGCATCATGGCAATTAACACAGGGAAAACTACTACCATAACAAGTGCCCCCATATAACTTTGGGCTTCTTTAAATGATCGAGCATAAATAGAAAGAGACAATAAGACCGCGGCAAATATTGCCACTACCGGTATTAGCATTAAAAAGATAAGCACAAAATCAATGATGCCAATCATCGCCATCACCTCTGCTACAAATTCAATTGCCAACCCTTGAGACAAAACAATGCCCCATATGGCCATGGAAGATACGGTGATAAGTGCTGTAATTAGGCCCGCGACACCGATGGTAAAGAATTTTCCCAATACCAGTTTATAACGCTCCATCGGCGATATTAATAGTGTCTCTAGCGTACCTCGCTCTTTTTCACCCGCACCTAAGTCTGATGCTGGTGCCATAGCACCTTGTAGGCATAAAATGAAAATGAAATAAGGTAATAACCCGCCCAAGCGTTCACCCCAAACTTCACGATCATCAGCTATATTTTCTTTTTCAATGACAATAGGCGCGAGTAACGCTTGTTGCTGTGACTCATTCAGTCCTAAGTTTGCAAAGGCCGTTTTTTGAAATTCATCAGTGTAAACATCGACTATTTCAGACACTCTTCCTAAAACTTTATTTAAGCCTGCGTCATTTAAATACAATTGCAGCTTATGCTGACCAGAAGTGAGCACCTCGTTGTTAAAGGTTTCTGGGATAACTAAAACGAAGTCTAGTGTTTCATCTTTAATGAGCTTGGCATAGTCAGCGTCACCTTGGATATCCACCATCGTAAATTTGTCAGTTTCATTTGCGAATTGTTGCGACATCTCTGGCGCATATTGCTCGCCTACAATTGCATATTTCAATACTACGTTTTCGGCCTTTTCAGCGGCGGAATTCATGAAAAACATGGCTACACCGAAAATTAATGGGAAAAGCAGTAAAGGCAACACAATCATGAATATAATAGTTTTGCGGTCGCGTAATAACTCTTTAAATTCCTTTTTAAAAATTAACCACATTGCCCTACCTCCGCTGTATTCATTTTTAAAGTGTGCAAAAAGCTTTTATGCATTTGCCCGTCAGATAGCGCACTAAAAGCGGCAAGGGAATCGTTAAATACACTTTCGCCTTGATTAATCACCGTTACACGGTCGCAAAGCATTTGAACTTCATCCAAATGATGGGTAGAAAAAATAACTGGCGTTCCTTTATCTTTAAGGCGCTGGATAAAGTCCATCACTGTTGATGTGGCCATAATATCTAAGCCTGTAGTAGGCTCATCAAGCACTACTAAGGAGGGTTCATGAATAACAGCGCGGGCAATGGCTGTTTTTTGTTTCATACCAGAAGAGAAGTTTTCTGCGCGTCTGTCTAAAAAGCTCTGCATGTCGAGTAAGTCAGCCATTTCTTCAATACGTGCAGAAATTATCGATTTAGTAATGCCGTGTAATTCGCCAAAATATGCAATATTTTCTCGCCCAGTCAGTCTGCCATATAAACCAGTTGAGCTAGACAGAAACCCTATTTTTTTACGCGCAATTATGGGGTTGGCTAGTACGTCTTCACCATCAATTACCACGGTGCCGCTATCTGGCTTAAGTGCGGTTGAAAGCATGCGTAATGTAGTGGTTTTTCCTGCTCCGTTAGGGCCAAGCAAACCAAGTACTTCTCCCTGCCCACATGAAAACGATACATCTTTCACTGATTGAAAGTAGCGCCCTTTTAATCGTGGATCCTTTTTCTCTTGCTCACTTAGCTTTTTGGGGTTCTCCACCTCAAAGCGTTTAGCAAGGCTAGATATTTCAATCATTATCCCTTCCCTTTTTTATTATTTAATATCGAATGCTTACAGTACTAGTCTTTGCCTTTCTATTTTTATTACAGCGTTACTGTTTTTTTATTTTAATTCAATCCAAGATATAGAATTAAAGTGTTAGCAAGTATGTTTTTTGAACACAAAAAAGCCCACCATTGGGTGGGCTTTTAAATAACACAAATGCGCTATTTTATAGTGAGTTTAGTAGCTACTGCTGAGCATCATCTTCTGCAGCAGGTGCTTCTTCTACTTTCACTGTTTTAGGTAAAAGTAGCTCTGCGCGAATTTGTTTTTCAATCTCATCGGCAATAGCTGGGTTTTCTTTTAAGAACTTCATTACGTTCGCTTTACCCTGACCGATACGATCACCTTTGTAGCTGTACCAAGCACCGGCCTTATCAACCAATTTCTGCTTAACACCTAAGTCGATAAGCTCAGCTTCTTTACTAATACCTTCGCCGTAGCGAATCATGAATTCAGCTTGCTTAAATGGCGGTGCTACTTTATTTTTCACTACTTTAACGCGAGTTTCGTTACCTACTACCTCATCGCCTTCTTTGACCGCACCGATACGGCGGATATCTAAACGTACTGAAGAGTAGAACTTAAGTGCGTTACCACCGGTTGTTGTTTCTGGGCTTCCGAACATTACACCAATTTTCATACGAATTTGGTTAATGAAGATACACAAGGTATTTGAACGCTTGATGTTACCGGTAAGTTTACGCAATGCTTGCGACATTAATCGCGCTTGCAAACCAACGTGTGAGTCACCCATGTCGCCTTCAATTTCCGCTTTTGGCGTAAGGGCAGCAACCGAGTCAACAATAACGACATCAACACCGCCAGAACGAACCAGCATGTCACAAATTTCAAGCGCTTGTTCACCCGTATCAGGCTGAGAAACTAAAAGCTCATCGATGTTTACACCTAGCTTCGACGCGTAAATTGGATCAAGTGCGTGCTCAGCATCTACGAAGGCACAAGTTTTACCATTCTTTTGAGCCTCTGCAATTACCTGCAAGGTAAGTGTAGTTTTACCCGAGGCTTCAGGTCCGTAAATTTCTACCACACGACCACATGGCAAACCGCCTATGCCCAAAGCGATATCAATGGTGAGTGAACCAGTAGAGATAGCCTCAATGTCCATCGCTTGGTTGTCGCCTAAACGCATAATAGCGCCTTTACCGAACTGCTTTTCAATTTGCCCAAGTGCGGCACTTAAAGCTTTAGATCTATTACTGTCCACGTCAATATCCTCTAGGATTAGCGGTTAAATTCTTTAGTTGGTGATGTCTTTGTTGAAGCTGCCTTTGCTATTTATACTAACTATCTTTACTAACAGTATTACTCATCCATACAGCTAGCATTCATTGCATCAACATTTGCTTACCGACACCTTACCAAGTGTTGCGTGCATTCTATACTGTACAAGCATACAGTTTCAACCTGAGTTTTCATTTTATTTTGCTTGTTGGGTTCTTATTAGTAGCATCTTAGATGATCGTCTGTTCAATCAGCCAACATCGCCAATAGGTGGGTAATCGCAAATTCTATTGCATGCAGACGAACAGTCTCGCGGTCTCCAGCAAAAACCTGCTTAATCGTTTCTGATTTAGCACCACAGATAAACCCAAACCAAACAGTACCCACAGGCTTTTCTTCGCTGCCGCCACCTGGGCCTGCAATACCGCTTACGGTTACCACGACATTCGCGTCGCTCTTGTGCTTAACGCCCGCCGCCATCTCTTCAACGGTCTGCATCGACACCGCACCATGCGCATTTAGAGTTTCTGGCTTTACAGCTAATTCAAGTATTTTTGCGTCGTTTGAATACGTCACCCAACTTTGATTAAACCAATCCGAACTGCCAGCGATACTGGTAAAAGCGAACGCAACGCCGCCTCCGGTGCAAGATTCTGCGCTTGAAACTGTCCAGCCTTTACGGCGAAGCGCATTACCCAGCGCCGTCACCATCTCTGTTATATTGTCAGATACCATGAATGTCCTTTATCGCTATCGGCGCTATTATCAACTTCGGCCGTTGAAGCATTAATTTGAAGCATTAGGCTGTGCCGATGTACTCATTGATGAGAGCCATCAATCTACTAAAGAGTTCAGGAAATGGTTGAAAATTCCATACTCGTATCAATAATACACAGCAAATACGAAAAGCGATTATTTTAGCACCCCTGCTCTTTTAATCACTCTTCTGTTAATAATTCTTCTGTTAATATAACAAATTGAGTTATCCCAAGTAGCAGCAATAAAAAAGCACGAGGCATTTTTTGGAATCACACACTCCTATGATGCGCCAGTATTTAACGATAAAGGCGCAGCACCCTAACATTCTTATGTTTTACCGTATGGGCGACTTTTACGAGTTGTTTTTCGATGATGCCAAGAAAGCCGCAGAACTACTTGATATATCATTAACCGCACGGGGCAAGTCCGGTGGCGATCCTATTCCTATGGCTGGCGTTCCTTACCACGCGGTTGAAAGCTATTTAGCCCGGTTGGTGAAAATGGGCGAGTCGGTGGCGATTTGCGAACAAGTTGGCGACCCAGCTACAAGCAAAGGCCCTGTAGAGCGCCAAGTTCAGCGCATTGTTACCCCAGGTACGGTTACCGATGAAGCCTTATTAGAAGAACGCCGCGATAATGTACTTGCAGCAGTATGCGGCCATTGTATGCATTACGGCGTGGCCACATTAGATGTAACCAGTGGCCGGTTTGTAGTGGTTGAGTGCGACACCGATGATGCCTTGTTAGGTGAACTACAACGGATTAATCCTGCTGAACTACTCTATCCTGAAGGCTTTGAAAGTTTACCCTTGATTGAGCAGCGAAAAGGCTTGCGTCGTCGCCCCGAGTGGGAATTCGATATTGATACCGCCACCGAACAATTAACCGCTCAGTTTCAAACGAAAGAGCTGGCGGGTTTTGGCGTGTCAGATTTAACCAAAGGCATTGGCGCCGCCGGTTGTGTGCTTCAATATGTGAAAGATACGCAACGTACTGCCCTTCCCCATATTCGCCGGATACAAAAAGAACAGCAAGACAGTCGCGTACAATTAGATGCTGCTACCCGCAGAAACCTAGAACTTACTCATAATTTGGCCGGTGGCATTGAAAATACCCTGTTTAGCGTGATGGATACTACCACTACCGCCATGGGTAGCCGGTTACTACAACGCTATATTCACTCGCCAATTACCGATCAACACGAATTACATAACCGTCAAGATGCCATTGAAGCACTTATCGACAATGAGCCAGATGCTATTCGCGGTCATTTAAAAACGATTGGCGATATTGAACGCATAATGGCACGTTTGGCATTACGTTCAGCAAGACCCAGAGATTTCGCAAGGCTTAAAAACGCGTTGAACACTCTGCCCGACCTTCAAGAAGCGTTAGGGGCGTATAACGTTGCACAGCTAAATGAATTAAAATTGGCCATCAGTACTTACCCAGAGCTACAAGCTTTATTAAATAACGCTATTATCGATAACCCGCCTGTGGTTATTCGCGATGGCGGGGTTATTGCTGAAGGCTTTAACAGCGAATTAGATGAACTTCGAAAATTGTCGCAAGGTGCTACTGATTATCTTGACGCCATGGAGCAACGCGAACGTGAACGCACGGGCATTTCAACCCTAAAAGTAGGCTACAACCGGGTTCATGGCTTCTTTATCGAAATTAGTCGTGCCAATAGCGACAAAGCGCCCGCCGAATATATTCGCAGGCAAACCCTTAAGAATACTGAACGCTTTATTACCCCAGAACTTAAAGAGCACGAAGATAAAGTACTTACCAGTCAAGGCCGTGCGCTAGCCCTCGAAAAACAGCTTTATGAAGCGCTTTTCGATGAAGTCGCGCCAAGCTTAAATGCACTGATTGAAACTGCCGCAGCACTGGCTAAACTCGACGTATTGTGCTGTTTCGCCGAGCGCGCGTTAAGTCTTGATTGGTATCGCCCAACGTTAAGTATGGAAAGTGCGCTAACCTACGAAGAAGGTCGGCATCCTGTGGTGGAACAGGTTATGAAAGACCCTTTCATTGCCAATCCGCTAACACTTAACGATAGCCAGCGCATGCTTATTATTACTGGCCCTAACATGGGCGGTAAATCAACCTACATGCGCCAAACCGCGTTGATTGCGCTGCTCGCGTATATTGGCAGCTATGTGCCCGCACAAAACGCCCATATTGGAAAAATTGATAGAATATTTACCCGTATTGGCGCATCGGACGATTTAGCATCTGGTCGTTCAACCTTCATGGTAGAGATGACAGAAACTGCCAATATTCTGCACAATGCAACCGAGCATTCGTTAGTTTTAATGGATGAGATTGGTCGCGGCACCAGTACCTACGATGGTTTATCACTTGCTTGGGCGTGCGCCAGCTATCTCGCCCAAAAGCTGAATGCTTACACCCTATTTGCAACCCATTATTTTGAGCTTACCGAACTGCCCGATACCGAGAAAAGTGTGGTTAACGTGCATTTAGATGCAGTAGAGCACGACGATACCATCCGGTTTATGCATAGTGTACAAAACGGCGCGGCCAGTAAAAGCTTCGGCTTACAGGTTGCGCAACTTGCAGGTGTGCCTAAGCCGGTTATTAAAGCGGCGCAACAAAAACTCGCTATTTTGGAAAACGCGCATCTTATTTCTGAAACTGAATCTAGTGCTGATGATAAAACTGATAAATCATCTAACACTACGGATGAAACTGGCAAGCAACACGCTAAACAAAGCAATAGAAAGGCAGCGTCAACTGCACCTGCTCAGTCTCAGCTGTTGTTCCCCGATAAACCTCATCCGGTTGTAGAAGCGTTGGAAAATTTATCCCCAGATGAACTTTCACCACGCCAAGCACTAGACCTCATTTATACGTTAAAGCGTTTAAGTCAGTCATAAAAAGGAGCGCTTGCCGCAAAAGCGGCGCCCAAATAGCTAAAAGACGCGATTGTGTGGGCAAACAGATTGTTTGCTCACACTAACTTGCGTATACTATTAACCCGTCCAAAGTATGGCTAGTTTAGCTCCTAAACTACACTCATATTTACCCAATACAACTCAACGTTCTAGGTTTCGCATGACAAATTATATTTTCGTCACCGGTGGTGTAGTTTCATCGCTAGGTAAAGGTATTGCCGCTGCGTCTTTAGCCGCAATTCTTGAAGCTCGCGGGCTCACCGTCACCATGTTAAAGCTCGACCCCTATATTAATGTCGACCCAGGCACCATGAGCCCTATTCAACATGGCGAAGTATTTGTTACCGATGATGGCGCAGAAACCGATCTTGATCTTGGTCACTACGAGCGTTTTATTCGCACCCGTATGACTAAGCGTAACAACTTCACTACCGGGCGGGTATACGAAGAAGTATTAAAACGTGAACGTCGAGGCGACTACTTAGGCGCCACTATTCAGGTTATTCCACACATTACCAACGAAATTAAGCGCCGTGTGATTGAAGGCGCTGAAGGTCACGATGTGGCTATTGTTGAGATTGGTGGAACGGTTGGTGATATCGAATCACAACCTTTCTTAGAAGCAATTCGTCAGCTAGGTACTGAGCTTGGCCGCGAAAAAGCCATGTATATGCACTTAACCTTAGTGCCTTACATGCCAGCATCTGGTGAAGTAAAAACGAAACCAACACAGCACTCGGTTAAAGAACTTCGCTCTATTGGTATTCAGCCAGACATTTTAGTTTGCCGCTCTGTTGGCGCGCTTCCCTCTACCGAGCGTTCTAAAATTGCGTTGTTTACTAACGTAAACGACAAAGCAGTTATCTCGCTTAAAGACGTAGATAGCATCTATCGCATACCAGCAGCACTTAAAGCGCAAGGCATGGATCAACTTGTGGTAGACCGCTTTGGTTTAGACTGCAAAGAAGCCGACCTTTCAGAATGGGAACAGGTACTTTACGCAGAGTCTAACCCTACAGCCGAAGTTAACATCGGTATGATTGGTAAGTACGTTGAACTGCCGGATGCTTATAAGTCAGTTAACGAAGCGCTTAAACACGCTGGGTTGAAAAATCGCCTAACCGTAAACATTCACCATATCGACTCGCAAGATGTTGAAAGCAAAGGTCCACAAATTCTAGAACAGCTAGATGCTATATTAGTGCCTGGCGGTTTTGGTGAGCGCGGCATTGAAGGCAAAATTGCAGCAGCACGCTATGCGCGTGAAAATAAAGTCCCTTACTTAGGTATTTGTCTGGGTATGCAAGTTGCACTCATTGAATTTGCACGCAATGTGGCGGGTATGGAAGATGCGAATAGCTCAGAGTTCGACCCTGAAACACCTTACCCCGTTGTTGGCTTAATTACAGAATGGCTTGATGAAGCGGGTACAACAGAAGTACGTACCGAAAATTCAGACTTAGGCGGCACTATGCGTTTGGGTAGCCAGCTTTGCCATTTAATTGAAGGTACTAAGGTACATGAGATGTATGGCAGCGCTGAAATTTATGAACGTCACCGTCATCGCTACGAGGTGAACAACAACCTTCGTGAACAAATTGAAGCCGCAGGGTTAAAGGTAAGTGGTTTGTCCACTGACAAACGACTTGTAGAAGTAATAGAAATACCTGACCATCCTTGGTTTATTGCGGGTCAATTCCACCCTGAATTCACGTCAACCCCTCGTGATGGGCACCCATTATTTAAAGGGTTTGTCGCTGCCGCTGGACAGTATCAAAAAGAGAATCATTAATTTCTAATAAGGGAACACTTTCTCCCGTTGTGTTCCCAAACAATTGTTAAGGAAAAAACATGGCGAAAATTAGTCGCATTATTGGTCGCGAAATTCTGGACTCACGCGGTAATCCTACCGTTGAAGCAGACGTGTATTTAGAATCAGGCGTTATGGGTCGTGCTGCTGCACCATCTGGCGCTTCAACCGGTAGCCGCGAAGCACTAGAACTTCGTGACGGTGACAAGTCTCGTTATTTAGGTAAAGGCGTAGTAAAAGCTGTAGCCGCTATTAATGATGCCATTGCACCTGCGCTTTTAGGTAAAGATGCACTAGCACAAGCTGATATCGACGCTGTCATGATTGACCTAGACGGCACAGAAAATAAAGAAACTCTTGGTGCAAACGCAATTCTAGCGGTATCGCTAGCAGTTGCTAAAGCAGCGGCTCTAGAGAAAGGCGTTGCCCTTTACGAGCACATTGCTGATCTTAACGGTACTTCTGGTGAATACTCAATGCCGGTTCCAATGATGAACATCATCAACGGTGGCGAGCACGCAGACAACAACGTTGATATTCAGGAGTTCATGGTACAACCAGTAGGCGCAAAGAGCTTCAAAGAAGCCCTACGCATGGGTGCTGAAATTTTCCATTCATTGAAGAAAGTACTTTCTGCTAAAGGCCTAAATACGGCCGTTGGCGACGAAGGTGGCTTCGCACCAAACCTTAGCTCTAACGCTGAAGCGCTAGCGGTTATCGTAGAAGCGGTAGAAAACGCTGGCTACAAAATGAATGAAGATATTACGCTTGCACTAGATTGTGCGGCATCTGAATTCTACAAAGATGGCCAATACGTATTATCTGGTGAAGACAAGAGTTTCGACTCTGAAGCCTTCGGCGATTACTTAGCTGACCTTTCTGACAAGTACCCTATTGTGTCTATTGAAGATGGCCTAGACGAAAGCGATTGGGACGGTTGGGCAAGCTTAACCAATAAAATTGGTGAAAAAGTACAACTTGTTGGCGACGACTTGTTTGTAACTAACACCAAGATTCTTAAGCGTGGTATTGATAACGGTATTGGCAATTCAATCCTTATCAAGTTCAACCAAATTGGTTCACTCACTGAAACTTTGAACGCAATTAAAATGGCGAAAGATGCTGGCTTCACTGCTGTTATCTCTCACCGTTCTGGTGAAACTGAAGACGCTACTATTGCTGATTTAGCAGTAGGCACTGCGGCTGGCCAAATTAAGACTGGTTCACTATGTCGTTCAGACCGCGTTGCTAAATACAACCAACTTCTTCGCATTGAAGAAGCCTTGGGTGATGCTGCAACTTATAAAGGTCGCTCTGAAATTAAAGGTCAGTAACACTATTGGCAGTGCGCTTGATGTAAAAGCGCATTGGTTACTTACCTGTTTAAAAGCTGCGTAAAGGCCCCTATATGTGGGTAACCTTTACGCAGTTTTTTGTGCCTGCTTTATACCCTTTTAGCAAATATCTATTGCACGTACCTTTTGACGCTAGCCCCTTGTATCCATCCAATTAAACATATTTCGTTGAAGACTCATCTGTACAACCCTTTAACCCCCATCCAAATCGAATGACGATTATCAAACACTAGCGAACTTAATTTTAAACAAAAAAAAACCCAGCTAGTGCTGGGGTTTTTCAATTTAGTGTTATTAGTGAAGCTAGTCGCAGATTAGAAGCGGTAGTTAGCACCTAAAGTAACTCTGCGGTCAGTAAGACCTTGGAAGCACAACAGTGCACCTTCATTAATACAAGACTGCTCAACTTCTGATTCAGTAATGTTTACCGCCTCAATACCTATGTTCAAGTCTTCGTTCACGTCGTAGTTGATGCTAGCGTTAAGCTGGCCACGGTCTTCCTGAACTACTGGAAAACCCCAAGGGAAGCTAGATGTGCTTCCGAAGTCGTCTGAGCGGTACGCTTCACGCCATGTGTAACGCATACGGGCTGACAAACCAAACTTTTCGTAGTACAAGGTAAAGTTATAGGCATTTTCAGATAAGTTGAGTAAGCCTTGAATTGCTGACACTTCAATATCATCGATACCCGTAGAGGCTGCAAATACATTTGCCGCACGACTAGTGGCCGTATTTTCTGAATCACCACCATCGAACTCTTGAATCGTGTAGTTAGCAAGTACACCGAAACCTGAAGCCCAACCTAGTTCTTTTTCAAAACCTGAAAGGTCATATTGAACCGCAATTTCGATACCTTTTTGCGTGGTTTCGCCAGCGTCGTTAATCTTAGTTTCTGTACCTACACAAATACCTGTGCCTAGTTCAGGTCCAAAAACGTTGATATCAGCAATTGGGTTAAACACACCGCCACCTTCACAAGGGTCGGTAAGATCACGATAACCTGTTACTGGATCTTCAAATGCACTTACAATCTGGTCAACATGAAGCGCTTTACGTGTTTTATGGAATATACCAACACTTAACACGCTCGCTTCAGCAAAGTACCATTCTGCCGCTAAGTCGAAAGAGGTTACTTCTTCAGGCTCTAAACCAGGGTTACCGATAGCTACATTTGGGTTAGGGCTTGTGCTAAATGTTACTGAAGTAGATAAGTCGTCGAAGTTAGGGCGGCGAATATCTTTACCTGCACCAAAGCGAAGGACAACATCATCAGTCACATCAGCAACGATATTTAATCGAGGTAGAATGAAATCATAATCACCGGTATTAGTTACTTGCGATACCAATTCGTTTCCATCACCGTCAACAGTAATTGAGTTACCCACTGAGGTAACGTCAGTTTGCAAATAACGCAAACCAAAATTACCGCGAAACATCTCATACTCAAAGTTTGCTTGCGCATAAAGTGCATGTGTTTCTTCTTCGATGTCGAAGAAACCTGATGAACTTGATGTTGGCGCATTCAATGTAGCCGTCGAACCATGTGCGTCCATAGCTTGTTGTAGTGAAGCTAATACGCCATCCGGATCTGAAGCCACTAATTCAGGGTTAATGATTAAGAAATCTCTAACGTAAAGTTCGCGACCATCCGCATCGTTGAAGTTATTAGGCCCAGCGACTAGTAATTCAGAGAACAAATCACCTCGAGGGCTGTCTTCCATACTTCTTAAACCAACACTGGTGTTAACATCGTCACGGGTGCTCGCTGATTTATTGTAGCGATAACCAAAGTCAACTGACGTGATCATCGAGTCTACGTAATAAGAAAAATCAAAACGGATCGCATCTTCTGAGTTTTCAGTGGTATCTCTACCTATATTCACATCACGTAAAACAACGTTAGCAGGGTCTAAAAGCTGTTCTACTGTTGGTGCGTATTCTGCACCAGAAGCAATTCCGAACGCTAATGAACCGCCAGATAAGTCATATTCAAACGGAACACTGTTGTCGTTACCACCACCAGCATCTAGCGGTGCATTGGGGTTGATAAAGTTAAGGGTAGTATTAAAGCTAGGAGTGGTAGTATCTGAAGATGAAGAGGCAACTTCAGCACTTACAAACCATTTCTCGCCTTGCCACTCACCACCTAATCTAAAGATTTGGCTCTCTGTAATACGAGAGTTTGTATCGGTAGACAAACGAAGATTAGGATCGTCGTCATCGTTATCAAGATTGACTGGAATGACACCGCGAAGAGCAGCCTGCATTGAACCTAAATCAGTGCCACCTAAAGAACCGAAATTAATCGTTTCGAATGCATCGGGTACTGAAATATCGTTAAGTGCACTTACGCCTGAAGCCTGAACACGTGAGCTTTCTTGTAAACGTTCTTGGTCATTGATGATTGCGTCGAAGAAAAACTTAGTGTCGTCGTTTGGCTGCCATTCAAAGGTACCTACAAAGTTTTTCGTTTCATACTCGTAGTTGTCATAATCTTGTACGAAAAACTGGATGGGTAGGAAGTCGAAGGATTGCGCGCTGGCCACGCCGCTATCTGATGCAATTAAGTTATCTCGGTCAGCACGGGGCCTGAATGCAGATACATCTTGCTCTGAATAGCTGCCACTTACTACGATACCAAATTTACCGTGATCGTTTTCCCAGTTATCACCGAAAGTCGCTGAAAGACGAGGCTGGAAACCACTGTCTGTAGACAAACTACTGTTTTCACCTTGAACACGAATCGACGTCAGTCTCTCGGTTAATTGAAGAGGACGAATTGTTTTAAGATTGATGGTACCACCAACAGAACCTTCAATCGTTTTAGCGTCTGGCGATTTGGTTACTTCCAACCCCGCAATAATTGCTGCTGAAACGTCTTCAAAATCGATACCGCTTCGGCCTGCGCCTGAACCTACCGTTGACACACCGTTAATCTCTGTACGGTTTGCGTCCGTACCACGGATTTGAACCCCCGTACCAACACCTGCTTCACGAGTAATTTGTATACCCGTGATGTTTTCTAACACTTCCGCTAAGTTTTGGTCAGGCAATTTACCAATGTCTTCAGCTTCAATGACTTCTACTAAATTATTTGTAAAACGTTTTTCATTCAGTGCACTGGCAAGCGAGGCGCGAATACCAGAAACCTGTATAACTTCTACGTCTTTTTCGGCTTCTTGTTGAGCATCTTGAGCAAGCGTGGAAGTGGCAAAACTTAGCGAAGTTGCAGATAACATCGCTAAGGTAATTTTAGATAATTTGTGTCCCATGTGTGTTTCCTCTTGCAGCGTTTTGGTTTAAGCCTTCAAGGCTTCCAAAACAGCATTGCTAAGTTATTGGTTACATCCTGCACTTTAAAGATACACTTCATTTACAAGATGATTACAAAGCTAGACGAAAATCATACAATGGTCAACCTTTGATCGCCTCAACAAACAGATTAATTAACGCAAATTGTAATGCCAATTAACAACAACAAAGCTAACCAATAAAAAACCAAAACAAGTAAAAACACACAATAACATTTAATTATCAATTACTTAAATAATTAAAGCCGTGTTTTTAGTTATTTTTATGAGTTAAAATTGTGAGGTATATTAAATAATTATTCTTTAGCATCGTTTCTCAAAATGTAGCAAAAATCAAAAGTGGTAATACTATTTCTTATACAAATATATTGGGAACAACCATATTGGTAATGTATCAATAGTCATTCTCAGCGTTGGTCAGCTAAATTCTTTTAGCCTTTGAGGAGGTTTCAAGATATCTTGTCGCCTAGCACTATATAATGCTGGTGACGTGCTAGTGCCCTCTAGGCTGCGCCTATTAAGGCAGATGCTTTATATTAGTGAGGTGATATCACTGGGTTTCTGGATACCCAGCATAAATCCTGCTAACGTAGGTTTATTGCGTCTTTTTTATTGTCTTACCAGTATTATGACATCCGACGGACATACGTCTTCCACACAATCAGGCTTTTTTAGCAATTCAGGCGAACTTGGTGGTGCGCAACCGCAGTTCACTGAAATTTGTACTGCGTTATATGAAAGAGAGCTTTTGCTTATCGCGCATAAAGGCCCATCCAATGTGTCGATACTGCGTCGAAGATTAGCCGGCCTGCCTCACCATATTCGAAGTGTTGCTCGATACCTTATAGACAATCCCTCACCGCTAGATATTGATCCGCACAATGGAAGTTGGTTTATTAAGCAACCGGGAAAATGTCCTGGGATCAGCCAACCTACTGATAAAAAATATCAGTGGTATAGGCAATATGCAGATTACGGTTTAGTTTTGCCTATATGCATAACCACGTTAGAAGGTATACATATAGAGCTCGACTCTATAGATAGCGTGAACCACACCACACATACGCTTCATACCAATAAACATGGCTGGTTTTCTTTTGATGGCGAGGTAGCACACAGCGAGATAGAGAAAAATCAGCTCAACGCAGAACACGATACGTCTCGCTTTACCGATGCAAATGCGGTATTGAAGCGACAACTTCTGAAACCCACGACGGCAATTATGGCGTCTGCGTGCAGCGGGCACATGTGGCGACATAAATCGAAAGGGGCACCTCGAGGACTTTCATTGCGAGAAATGCGTCTGTCCACTCACATTAACTGGAAAAACTTCACCTTGAAAGGTCAGGCCTAATTCTTATTTTAGGCACAGCCAAACCGCGATGATTACGTTAAATCAATACCCGAGATCCGCGTCGACATCTAATCCAACGCTTCTTCGTAGCGTTTTATAAAGCGCGAGAACGCTTCTATGTGTGGTAAGTGTCCTAAACCATCAAGCTCTTTCACCGTAATGGCATTGTTGCGGGCTTTAACTTCAGTACCGAGTTTATCGTAACGCCCCAATTCCCTTGTTACCCCTTCTTTTTTCCAACCTCGTCCAGGCCCAGTTCTATCTCGTGTGCCTAAAATTAACGTGACCGGTACTTGGAATTTATCAAACTCTTCAATAACAGGTTGAGTAAATATCATGTCGTAAGTTAGCGCGCTTACTTTAGCTAGCTGGGCCCAATCATCACCTTCAATCCATCCCATTAAATGGCTAGCGTGATAAGCATAGGTATCATTCCAATCACCGTCGTAATAGTTTGATTTCTGATAGCTAACAATATTTTCTGGCTGCTTTTTCAACTCGTTCTGGTAAAAAAACTCGATATCTTTATATTCTACATACTGAAGGTAATTTTCTAACCCGATAGGATTAATCAACACGAGTTTGCTGGTGTATTCTGGATAATTCAGAGCAAATCGCGATGCCACCATGCCGCCCATCGAATGCCCAGTAACAATAACCTCATCAAGTTCAAGCAATGAAAGAAGCAGCTTAGTGTTCTTAGCTAACGCAGCAAAGCTGTATTGATAGTTCACCGGTTTATCTGACTTACCAAAGCCAACCTGATCTGGAATAACCACACCATAACCCTGCTCATGTAACCAAGTAGCTGTAGTTTTCCAGTAGCTACTGGCAAAGTTCTTACCGTGCAGTAACAACACCGTAGGCTTTCCTTCTTTCGCTGGCAGTTGCATATATGCCATTTGAAGCGCTTGACCCTGAGATTCAAATGCCATGGCTTGAGCCGTAAAAGGGTAATCGAATTTGGTTAAATTTTTAGAAAACGGTTTAGCGAAGGCTATCGCTGAAAATGAGAAGACAATAAAAGAATAACCAAGAGAAAAAATAGCGCGTTTCATAAGTGTACTCACTATATAAACTAGATTTTTACCCTATCAAACTCACACATGAATTACTCTATGATCTAGCAGACGAATTCGATTACCCATCGCAATTTATCGCATTAAGTGACACTTTTGGCTTTTTGATGTTTTTTTTAAATTAGTATACACATCCTAACACTCGACCTGAGCAACGGATTTCGACTACCACCAGAAACACACATCTCGAATAACCTTTAAAAATAGGATAAAAACTCTATTTTAAAAAAACCATTATTTATAACCAAAATTTATACGCATTATTCGAATCAAAGGTTGACCTTACAGGCGTGGATGGGTACATTGTCGCTATCAACTGGTCGGCAAAGAAAATACGCAAATGATGCGCAATCGCTTTCTTCTAACTCTACTCCTTATGGCAGCAAGACTGCACGGGTAGATTGCGACCAGCGATTAATTACACAGAAACCCGTGCTTAGCACGGGTTTTTTTTTAACTTTTATAAACGAGAGAGCGTTATGACAAATCAAGTGAAAATCTTTGATACCACATTGCGAGACGGTGAGCAGGCCTTACCTGCAAGCCTAAGTGCCAAAGAAAAGCTGCAGATCGCTCTCGCTCTCGAACGTTTAGGCGTCGACATCATTGAAGCGGGCTTTCCTGTGTCATCTCCTGGTGATTTCCGCTCGGTTCAAATGATCGCAAAAGAAGTTAAGAATTCTGTAGTATGTGGTTTATCTCGTGCTTTGGCAGGCGATATTGATGCCTGCGGACAGGCACTTAGTGTGGCTGAGCAATTTAGAATTCACACCTTCATTGCTACTTCAGAAATTCACGTTGGCGCCAAGCTACGTAAATCTCACGATGAAGTAGTAGATATGGCAGTTGCGGCAGTTAAACATGCCCGCAAATACACTGACGACGTTGAATTCTCGTGTGAAGATGCCGGCCGTACTCACATAGACTATTTATGCCGCATGGTAGAAGCCGCCATCAATGCTGGCGCTACCACGGTTAATATTCCAGACACGGTTGGGTACACCACGCCGACAGAATTCGGCGGCATTATTCAGCAGTTGTTTAACCGCGTACCAAATATCGATAAAGCCATTATCTCTGTGCATTGCCACAACGACTTGGGTTTAGCAGTAGCTAACTCGTTAGCAGCGGTAGAACAAGGTGCTCGTCAAGTTGAATGTACCATTAACGGTATTGGTGAACGTGCAGGTAATGCGTCCCTTGAAGAAATTGCAATGATTTTGCAAACCCGTCAAGCCATGTTGGGTATTAACACCAACATCAATTCGCAAGAAATTTCGCGTACGTCTAAGTTGGTTAGCCAATTATGTAACATGCCTGTTCAAGCGAATAAGGCCATTGTGGGTGCGAATGCATTTAGTCACTCATCAGGCATTCACCAAGACGGTGTATTAAAAGCGCAAAACACCTATGAGATCATGACACCGGAAAGTGTAGGTATTAATAAAAACAACCTAAACTTAACCTCTCGTTCAGGGCGTCATGTGATTAAGCATCGCTTAACTGAATTGGGTTACAAGGTAGAAGATTACGACTTAGAAGCGGTTTACGACGCCTTCTTGAAGTTGGCTGATAAGAAAGGCCAAGTTTACGACTACGACTTAGAAGCTTTGTTGTTCTTCGATAAGCAAAAGCACGATCATGCTCACTATCAATTGATGAACCTTCAAGCGACTTCAGGAAGAGAAATTATTCCAAGCGCTACCGTAAAACTAAAAGTAGGCGAAGAAGAAATTATCCAATCTAGTATTGGTAATGGCCCTGTTGATGCTGCATACAATGCAATTAGAGCTATCTTGGGCCATGAAGATGTTGAAGTTGTAGACTTCAAATTAGATTCAAAAGGCGAAGGGGCCGATGCCCTAGCACAAGTGAGTGTAATCGCCACTTATAAAGGGCGTCGTTTCCACGGCATTGGTCTTGCCACCGATATTGTTGAAGCTGGTGTAAAAGCCCTTATTTTCGTACTAAACAACACTTATTTAGCTGATCAAATTGACCAGCAGAAAAATCAACAAGAACGCGTTGCAGGAGTTTAAATGAGCCAGTTCTCAATTGCCGTATTAGCCGGAGACGGTATAGGCCCAGAAGTAATGCAAGAGGCCAACAAGGTCTTAGATGCGGTAGAAAAGAAATTTAACGTAGCATTTAACCGTACTGCTTACCCTGTAGGCGGTTATGCTATTGATACTGAAGGTGAGGCCCTCCCCTCAAAAACCTTGTTAGGTTGTGAGCAAGCTGATGCCATTTTATTTGGCAGCATTGGCGGCCCCAAATGGGACACCTTACCGTTAGAACAGCGCCCAGAACGCGCTGCGTTACTAACATTGCGTAGCCATTTTGATTTATTCAGTAACTTACGCCCTGCTCGCATTTATCCTGGGTTAGAAGCCTTGTCTCCACTGCGTGAAGATATTGCAAAATCTGGCGTAGATGTGTTGGTGGTTCGTGAACTTACCAGCGGCATTTACTTTGGCCAGCCCAAAGGGCGCGAGGGTGAAGGCGAAGAAGAGTTTGCTTATGACACTATGCGTTACAGCAAACGTGAAATTCGTCGTATTGCGGTTGCCGCTTTTGAAGCTGCGCAGAAACGCCGCGGTAAAGTGACTTCAGTCGATAAAGCCAATGTATTACTGACCAGTCGCTTATGGCGTGAAGTCACTGAAGAAGTGGCAAAAGACTACCCAGACGTAGAACTTGACCATATCTATATTGATAACGCGACGATGCAAATCATGAAGAACCCGGCGCAGTTTGATGTAATGCTGTGTTCTAATTTATTCGGCGACATCGTTTCTGACGAATGTGCCATGATGACAGGCTCTATGGGCTTATTAGCTTCTGCTAGCATGAATGAAGACGGTTTTGGTTTGTACGAGCCAGCGGGTGGTTCTGCTCCAGATATCGCCGGGTTAGGTATTGCTAACCCTATTGCACAGGTACTTTCTGCTGCCATGATGCTACGTTTCAGCATGAACCTAACTGATGCTGCCGATGCTATTGAAAAAGCGGTTATTGCCACATTGGAAGCGGGGGTTCTTACAGGCGAACTCCTTCCTGATGATAAGCGAGATAACGCGTCTACCACCTCACAAGTAGGTGATGAAATAGTAAAACAATTAATGGCGCAGGAGTAATTAACACCATGGCCAAGACCTTATACGACAAAGTGTGGCAAGCACATATTATCGACCAATTAGGCGAAGACAGCTTAATTTACATCGACCGCCACCTTATTCACGAAGTAACCTCGCCGCAGGCTTTTGCTGGCTTAAATGAAAAAAGCCGTAAAGTACGTTGCCCTGAGCGCACTGTTGGTACCATGGATCACAGTATTTCTACTCGCTCGTTAGCGATTGATGCGTGCGGTCCACAAAACGCACTTCAACTTCACACCCTTGCGAATAACTGTGAGCAACACGGCATTCAACTTTTCCCTGTTGGCCACCAAAAGCAAGGTATCGTGCATGTTATGGGCCCTGAACTAGGCCTGATTCAACCGGGCATGACAGTAGTATGTGGCGATTCACACACTGCCACTCATGGCGCATTCGGTGCCCTAGCATTTGGTATTGGTACGTCTCAAGTTGAGCACGTATTAGCAACTCAAACCCTTAAGCAAAGCCGTGCGAAAAGCATGCTCATTAAGGTAAATGGTACGCTTCCTGTTGGTATTACTGCGAAAGACATCATTCTAGCCATCATTGGCAGAATTGGTCACGCAGGCGCAACGGGGCACGTTATTGAATATGCAGGTGAAGCTATTTCTGGTTTAACCATGGAAGAGCGCATGACCGTGTGCAACATGAGTATAGAAGCTGGCGCTAAAGCAGGCTTAATTGCTCCTGATGACACTACTTTTGAATACCTTAAAGGCCGTGAATACGCGCCAAAGGGCCAAGACTGGGAAGACGCAGTAGCCTATTGGAAAACCCTTTACACTGAAGAAGGCGCAAGCTTCGATACAGTAGTAGAACTTGAAGCGGCTGACATTGCACCTCAGGTTACTTGGGGCACAAACCCAGGCCAAGTTATTGGTGTTGATGCACCCGTGCCGGGCCCAGATGATTTCTCTGATCCTATCGAAAAAGAAAGCGCCAAAAAAGCCTTGGGCTATATGGGATTATCAGCAGGCGATAAGCTTGCAGATGTTGCCGTAAACCATGTGTTTATTGGTTCTTGTACTAATGGTCGTATTGAAGATTTACGTGCAGCTGCGCATATTGCTAAGAATGGCAAAGTAGTCGATTCAGTTACCGCCATTGTGGTTCCTGGTTCAGGTCATGTGAAAAAACAAGCTGAGGCTGAAGGGTTAGATAAAATCTTTACCGACGCTGGCTTTGAATGGCGTTTACCAGGTTGCTCTATGTGCTTGGGTATGAACGACGACAAACTTGTGGCTGGCGATCGTTGTGCATCAACCAGTAACCGAAACTTTGAAGGCCGTCAGGGTCGTGGTGCACGCACCCATTTGGTTAGCCCAGCGATGGCAGCTGCCGCCGCTATTACTGGCCGTTTCGCCGATGTTAGAGAATTTCAGGAGTAACCATGTCTAATTCAATACAAGGTTTTACCGCGCACACAGGTTCAGCAGTACCGCTAGACCAAGCCAACGTAGATACCGACCAAATTATTCCCAAGCAGTTTCTAACTGGTGTGACTCGCGCTGGCTATGGAAAGCACTTGTTTCACGATTGGCGTTATTTGGATTTAGAAGAAAAAGTACCTAACCCAGAGTTCTCATTGAACAAACCTGAGTTTGCCGGTGCAAGTATATTACTTACTCGAGAAAATTTTGGTTGTGGATCTAGCCGTGAACATGCGCCATGGTCGCTGAACGATTTTGGTTTTAAAACCATTATTGCCACCAGCTATGCTGATATTTTTTATGGCAACTGTATTAATAACCAATTGTTACCGGTTGCGCTTGCCAGCAGCGAAATGGACGCATTGTTTGCAGCAGTTGAAGCTAATCCAGCGCTAGAAATTACGGTTAACTTACCAGAGCAAACTGTATCTTTTGGTGAGACTAGCTTCAGCTTCGACATTGCGGATCACCATAAAACTAACTTGCTAAAAGGGTTAGATGCGATTGGCCAAACGCTTGAGCTTACTGACAAAATTTCGGCTTACGAAGCGAAGCAACCTGTTTGGGTTTAATTACTGGCTGTAAAATACTAGCTGTAAAATACAAGCTCTTAAACGCTAGATTTAAACTTTAGTATCGTTCAGTGGAATTTTGCTCCGTAGTGATGGCGAAGTACTCGTACTTCGCCTAACTTTAGTAAGTAATTAACATCGCAGAAAAAATTGAATGGAGTCTTTATGCTGAAAGCAGTACCTATTGATGATCTCAAACCAGGGATGTACATCAACCAAGTACTTAAACAAACCGGCAGTTTACGGATGCGTTCAAAGGGCCTTGTAAAACATCAAACGGTCATCAACACCTTAAAATCTCGCGGGATATTGACTGTTCAAGTAGACTTCGAGAAGTCTGTTATTCACGAACCAGCAACCGACTCAGCTCCCCTTCCCACATCAGAAACAATCACTCAAGCGCCTACTGATGTAAAAGAAGAGCAGTCGCCAGCGCCTAATAGCCTTACAAGAAACGCAATGAAAGAAGCTAATGGGCTTTACTTTGATGCGATAAATATACAAAACGGTTTTTTATCTGCACTTAACCGTGGTGCGGTAAACGACTTAAAATTAGTGAAAGACCTAGCGCAGAGCCTTATCGATAGTGTATTTGATAACAAAGACGCCCTGTCCTGCTTAACTCTGATAAAAAACAACAACGCTTACCTGCTAGAACACTCTATCAACTGCAGTATTTTAATGGGCATGTTTACCCAGTTTCTAGGGTATGACAGAGATACCATAGATCAAGCGAGTTTAGGTGCTTTGTTGATGGACGTTGGCATGTCGTCGTTACCTATGGATGTTCACAACAATGTTGACGATTTGTCAGCGGCAGATTGGGAAATGATGAAAACCCATGTTGATATTGGTGTTGAGCTTGTGGAGCAGTGTGGTGATATTTCGGATTTAGTGTTATCGATTATTGCGCAACATCACGAACGCATAGACGGCAGTGGCTACCCTAAAGCACTCAAAGACATGGCAATTTCAGAATTTGCGCGCATTGCAGGTATTATTGATACCTACGATGCCATGGTGTCCAATCGTCCCCACAAAGAAAGTATTAGCCCCACCCAGGCCCTCAAACGACTAACGGAAGATAAGAGCCTCGATCAAGCCTTGGTTAGCCAATTTGTCACATGCATGGGAGTGCACCCTGTAGGCTCAATTGTTAGGCTAAAAAGTGGGAAACTTGCCATTGTCAGCCAACAAAACCCACTTAGTACGATGAGCCCCATTGTGATGACATTTTATAGCGTTCCATCGCAGCAATATGACGATATTACTCGGCTAGATTTAAGTGCAAATGATGACGAAATTGTCTCAGGTGTACGGCCCGATGATTTTAACGTTAACTTGTCGACTTTCTTTCAAGACGTATTTGTCAGTCAAGCGCCAGACTAATGAGCAATGGGCATTAAAATGCACTTCAATACCTCATTGCTTAGCGCTTTTATTACCAATCCGTAAGCGCCGCCATGGTGAAGAGTTCTTCTTCAAAACCTAACACCACTTGCTGCGCTTCAATATTGACAATTTGCACCTTATCGTCAATCCAATCGCCCTCACTCATTTGTTTGCCGTTCACTCGCACCCAGCGATCATCGGGTCGTGATGCGTACATATGCGCACTGAAGTTCATAGAGGGCAATCTCGTTAATAGCCGCACAGGTAACTGATCAACACGCTGAATGTTGTCTCGAACCGTTACTTTCGTTTCCGGCTCAAAATCATTATTCTCAGCTTGGGTATCGAGTGCGGCCACCGCTTGATTAAAACGCGCTAACAGTTCTGGCGATACTTCAATCTTGTTGTCATCTTGGTTGCCTTGAGAATTAAGCACGCGCCCTTCTTCCTCAGCCACGGCTAAGTCGAACGTATCATCAGCATCACTTCGATTCTCCGTCAGAGCTTGATTTCCCGTAGAGTTTTGGCTTGGCAGAGATTGTGAATTTGGGCTGTTATTAGCGCGAGAGGCTTGCGATATATCATCTGAACCAACTTCTTGCGAAGCGATGCCTTCAGAAGGTGGATTACCGCTAGTGGTTGATACTTGTTCAGATGCATTGGGCACCATTAACGGCGTATCTATTGGCGCAGCTGTTTGTTCTGCCCCTTGCACACTGCCTTGGCCGCTAACTTGTGCAGTTAGCTGTGAAGATGTCTGTGCAAGCTCTTGTGTCGGCGCTTGTTTAAGCGCTTCAGAACCCAATTCCGAGGTAGCGGCCGTGGTTGAGGTTTCAGGTTGAATAGTTTCCACAACCGATGCTGTAACCGCAGGCCACCATTCACCTCGCGTGGCAACCAAAAAACCTAAGCAAAAACCACCTGCAACAATGGTCGAATAAGTCGCAAGTTCTTTGCCATATACCTTCCACATGGAAGGTAGTCCTTGCACGGTAGGCAAAAACAAACTGCGATTAAATTGATCAGATAGCGTTTTGTCGAACTTAGCGCTGGTATCATGCTGGCCACGCAGTAGTGCTTGGGTCTGTGTGCGATGGCCACTTCCCGCTGTAGTAGCAGGCGCAATTTCTACTGTTTGATCAGGATCTATTTCTATTTCCTGAACACCCATTTCGGCTAAGCCTTCCACCATAGCATCGCTAGACACCAAGCCCGATTTTCGAATTTTAACCGGCCCATTCTGTTGCGTAATTCTAACAATCACCATGCCGGGCTTCAGGTCACTAATACTAAGAATATTAGACATATAAACTCCCTAGGCCATAACCACAGAACACAGCTACAACAAATGCGGTTGCAAGCCACCACTTTCGATTACCTTGCATACGTTGGCTTACCACATCTTCACCAAGAATTTGCTGTGCTGCAGCAAGGAAAATAGGTTTTTGCACTACAGCATGTTGTTTGGTAAAAGAAAGGGTTAACGCCCTATCGCAAAGCAAGTTTATCACTCTTGGAATACCACCGGTTATTTGATGCACTGCCCGCAAGGTAGATTTGCTAAAAACACTCACATCACCATGCGCGACACTAAGCCTATGCGCTATGTAAGCACTAACTTCTGGGGCGGTAAGTGGCAGCAAATGATACCGTGCAGTAATACGCTGAGCGAGTTGTCTTAGCTCGTTGCGCTTCAATAGTTGCTGTAATTCAGGCTGGCCGATTAATACCACTTTTAATAGCTTTTCGCGGTTGGTTTCAAGGTTCGTTAATAACCGCAATTGTTCCAACACTTCTGGCAATAAGTGCTGCGCTTCATCAACCATCAACACCGTGTTCATACCCTGTTGGTGATTTTCTGCCAACTTAGATAAAATCAAATCGGTAAAGTATTTTAAGCTGGCTTTCTCTTCTTGGTAGTGTAAACCAAGTTCATCGCATACCGTGGCGAGTAACTCCAGCGCAGAAAGCGTTGGGTTTAGTATCATCGCGACTTGGGTGTTATCGGGCAGTTGCTGCAATAACTTACGAGAAACCGTGGTTTTCCCTGTCCCTACCTCGCCGGTAAGCATAACAAAACCGCCACTTTCACTTAGCCCAAAAGTAAGGTGAGCTAACGCCTCTTTGTGCCGCGGGCTCATATAGAGGTAATCGGGGTTTGGCGCGATTGAAAACGGATTATCACTTAACCCAAAGTAATTCAAATACATGGTATTCGCTGTTGAAGTTGAAAACGCGATTTAAACTACCAGAGCGTGAACAGAAGTCAAAGTGTGCTTATACAAACTGCTTCTGTAATAATACGCATTGGCTTAGTTAAATTTTAATATAGAGGTTACATGCAAGTTTATTTAGTTGGCGGCGCGGTACGCGACACCCTTTTGGGAAGAACCGTTACCGAACGTGATTATGTTGTGGTAGGAGCAACACCTGCGCAAATGCTAGCTAAAGGCTTCACTCAAGTCGGTAAAGACTTCCCTGTATTCTTACACCCCAAAACCTCAGAAGAATACGCACTTGCCCGTACCGAACGAAAAATAAGCAACGGCTATACAGGCTTTGAGTGCGACGCGTCTACGTCGGTCACGTTGGAAGAGGATTTAAAACGCCGAGATTTAACTGTAAATGCCATTGCCCGAGATCAAGACGGCGAACTTATCGACCCCTATCATGGCCAGCAAGATTTAGCGCAAAAAGTTCTTCGTCATGTTTCTGAAGCCTTTAGTGAAGACCCTCTACGGGTATTTCGCGTAGCCCGTTTTGCCACCCGCTATGCCTATTTAGGATTTACCATTGCAGAAGAAACCTTAAGCTTAATGACCGACATGGCCAAGTCTGGTGAGTTAACCAGCCTAAGTGCTGAAAGAGTATGGCAAGAAACCAAGCGAAGTTTGCTGGAAGCTACTCCCGAGGTATTTTTCAAAACCTTAAAAGCGTGCCATGGCTTAGACGACTGGTTTGCAGAACTTAGTCAGTCTGAAAGCGCTTTTATTACTGGTATTCAGACACTCAAAGAAATTCAAAAGCAATCACACACTCAACCACAGGAACAAAACGCCAGTCAGACTGCGCCAATAGAAATTCGTTTCGCAGCGCTTTGTTCAGGCTTATCACTCAATGAAGTTCAGCAACTGTGTAAACGATTAAAAGTGCAAAATACAGTGAGCGAAATTGCCGAAATGGTGAGTGCGCATAAAACATCACTTCTTAATAGCGACAAACTAGATGCCGAGACTCTGTTATCTGTGTTTAATAAAACCGATGCATGGCGACGACCTGAACGCTTTAGTCTTTTTCTCAATGCCTTGCAGCCTATTGCAAGGCAACTCGCTGATTCAGAACGACCGGAAACTGTAGATGCATTAAATTGGGCGAGACGCGAAGCGTTGATAACTAAAGCTTTAGCAACAGCCAATGCAGTGGATGTTCAGCACATTATTGCCCAAGGATTTAAAGGCCCAGAAATTCGTGAAGCACTAAACAATGCTAAATTGGAAAAAATAAGCGCACTACTTTGATAAGGCGCCCTGATAAACCAAGTTAATCAGGCGCTTTCATCACTTAATTTCGTAAGGTGCTATCAAAGGGGTTGTGATGTGCTTGCACAAAACGATTCGGTAAATTATCTATTACGTGTTTTTTTTCTACGTTTTGTACCATAAATGCTACAATACGCCCCATTCAATATGAGCGTTTTTATACTATGACTTTCGAAGATCTCGAATTAGACGAAGAACTCTGCCACGCGGTGGCAGATATGGGCTACGAGAGCCCCACCAGCGTACAATCTTTGGTTATCCCTCATGCAATGGACGGGCGCGACATTTTGGCTTCTGCGCCTACAGGCACGGGAAAAACCGCTGCGTTCTTGTTGCCAGTTTGTCAGTTTTTACTCGACTACCCGCGTAAGCAACCAGGTTCGACTCGCATTCTTATTCTTACCCCTACCCGCGAACTCGCGCTTCAGGTGTATGAACAAGCCGTTGAGTTAACCAGACACACTGATATTGTTAGCGGTGTGATCACCGGTGGCATTAACTACGGTACCGACAGAGAAACCCTTAGCCAAAGTATCGATATTTTGGTGGCTACTCCAGGGCGTTTGTTCGAACACATTCAAAATGAAATGGCCGATTGTCGTGACATCGAGTGCCTGATACTTGATGAAGCCGATCGCATGCTAGACATGGGTTTCCGCACTATTGTGAACCAGATTGCTAGTGAAGCACGCTGGCGCAAACAGAACATGCTATTTTCTGCCACATTGGAAGGCGGCGGTGTCAGTCAGTTTGCCAAAGACATTCTGCAAAACCCTGAAGTGATTGAAGCGTTTCCATCACGCAAAGAAAAGAACAAAATTCACCAGTGGTATCACTTAGCTGATGACTTAAACCATAAAAAGGCATTGCTCGTTCATATATTAAAAGAACAAGCGACTACCACGGTTGTATTCGTTAAAACCCGCGAACGCCTGCAAATGCTTAAAGACTACTTAGCGTCGCAAGATATTATGGTGTGCTGGTTACAAGGCGAAATGCCACAAGATAAACGTATGGCTGCCTTAACGCGCTTTAAAAGTGGCGAAGTGCCGGTACTCCTAGCCACCGACGTAGCCGCGCGAGGCATTGATGTACCTGAAGTTAGCCATGTCATTAACTTCGATATGCCACGTAAAGCCGACGTTTATGTTCACCGAATTGGCCGTACCGGGCGCGCTGGCGCCAAAGGCACTGCGATTTCATTGATAGAAGCCCACGACTTTGAATTTATTTCCAAAGCGGCACGCTACACCGAAGAGCCAATTAAAGCCCGCGTTATTGCAGAACTTCGTCCGCAAAACAAAACACCTAAAATTGGCCCAAGAAAGAAAAAGCTAACGGCGAAAGACAAAGCGAAAGCCAAGGCGAAAGCGAAGCCAAAAATTAAGAATCGCACGAAGAAGCGCTAACGCGATGAGCTGATCTGGGGATAAGTGATGCGGCCCTTTACGTGCTAGTTGATGACGAGGTTGGCGATGGCACGGTTAGCGCGGCCAATCAGGTGTGTTGGCTGCGCAAGCTTTCTCCCAATTCAGGGCAATCTGCGAAACCGGCAGGTATAAACCACCTTTAGCCATTCAAAGTTTTTTAAAAACGGTGTCTTATTAAGTTGCTCTTAATCTGCTACACAAGCTATTAAATAAACCGCGATTAAAACTGCAATATTTGCGACACAGGCTAGCTAAAACTGAATTAAATTTGTTAAGGTATTTTTATGACTTTTCCTCAAAAGATAGTGCTTGCGTCTGGTAATCAGGGCAAGGTGCGTGAATTCACCAGCTTGTTTGCTGAGTACGGTGTAGATGTTATTGCGCAAAAAGACTTGGGCGTAGAAGACGTACCTGAAACAGGCACTACCTTTGTTGAGAATGCCATTATTAAAGCGCGACATGCTGCCAAGGTAACCGGTTTACCGGCTATTGCTGACGATTCCGGCTTAGTGGTTGATGCCCTTGGCGGCGCACCTGGTATTTATTCAGCACGCTTTGCTGGCGAGGATGCTACCGACAGCGACAATATCGACAAGCTTTTAAGTGAGTTAGCAGGTTCTGACAATCGCAAAGCCCACTTCTTTTGCACATTGGTTTTTATGCGCCACGCAGGTGACCCTGTGCCACTCGTTAGCCAAGGTAAGTGGGAAGGTGAAATTCTTAAATCTCGTGAAGGTGACGGCGGCTTTGGATACGACCCAGTATTCAACGTGCCATCGCACAACTGCACCGCAGCGCAGTTAGATAAAGCTGAAAAGAACCGTATTAGTCACCGCGGAAACGCACTGGCTATATTATTAGCATCAATGAGAAACACCTTTGCGTAATCCTCCACTAAGTTTGTATGTGCATATTCCATGGTGCGTACAAAAATGCCCATATTGCGATTTTAATTCACACGGCTTAAAGTCAGCATTGCCCGAAAAAGAGTATGTAGCTCACTTGCTCGATGACTTAGCCATAGATGCTAAGCGCATTGGCGATAGAACCGTTGAAACTATTTTCATAGGCGGGGGCACTCCAAGTTTATTTTCAGCCGAGGCAATTAGCGACTTAATTAAGGGTATTCGCATACGGGTAAACTTAGCGGATGATGCTGAGATCACCATGGAAGCTAACCCTGGTACGGTGGAAAGTGGTCGTTTCGCTGGCTTTTATCAAGCCGGTATAAACCGTATATCAGTAGGTATACAAAGCTTTCAGCCTGCCCACCTAAAAGTGCTTGGCCGCATTCATAATGATACCCAAGCCATAGAAGCGATTAATCAGGCACATAGTGCTGGGCTACCTACATTTAACTTAGATTTAATGCATGGTCTACCCGAACAAAGTGTAGAAAACGCCATGTCTGATGTGAATAAAGCCTTGGCGTTGTCGCCCTATCATTTGTCGTGGTATCAGTTAACGATTGAACCTAATACGCCCTTTTATTCACGTCCGCCTGAATTACCCGATGATGATATTTTGTGGGACATTCAAGAACAAGGCCATGCACGATTAAAGGCCGCTGGTTACGAGCAATATGAGATTTCTGCTTATGCAAAAGCGGGGCATCAGTGCCAGCATAACCTTAACTATTGGCGTTTTGGTGATTACTTGGGAATAGGCTGCGGCGCGCACGGCAAGGTTACGGATATCGCCACGGGAACGATTACGCGTACGGTTAAAATTAAGCACCCTCGTGGCTACATGGAAATAAGCCGCCCTTATTTAGACACAGAAACACGGGTACCTGCTGAAGACTTACCGTTTGAATTCTTCATGAACCGCTTTAGATTGGTAGAGCCCTGCCCTATTGAGGACTACACCGCACTAACCGGTGTTGAATTAACGAAAGAATATCAAGACGCTTTAGACGATGCTCAGGCACAAGGGCTGCTCGATATTACCGATACCCACTGGCAGGTAACCGCAAAAGGCAGACGTTACCTGAACACTTTACTGTCTTGTTTTGTATAGATTGGAAGTAGGCAGGATTGGCCTCGCTTAGTGCGAGGCTATCCGCTATTCCGTTTCCTCTGGGGAATGGGAAATAATGAGATTATACGGTTGCAGTGCGGGTATTGAAGCGCGAAGCTTTTCTTCAGCAACATCTAATCGTTTTAGTTTGTTACAAATCCACTCTGCTTTATTTCGTAGGCTGGTTGCTTTGCTGTTCATATCTCTTTCAAGCTGCTCGCCTACCGTGCCTAATTGACGGGTAATTTCAGCGACTTTGTCACTGTTCACTTCATCACTATTGGTATTGATTCCGCTAATAGCCGACAAAATACCGCCTACCGAGGTAGAAATAGCCTCTTCCAATTGGGCTTCAATTTCACTATCAACAAAATCATCGACACTTTCTAACGATCCTGGGCCGATGAAGTAATGATTACTCGCATGTCTGAACTTGTCTTTAACCCTTACTTTTACCCGCTTCATAGCGCTATTTAAGCGCTCGTAGCTATCGTGGTCGCTTCCTACTAAACCTAGGTACACACTCTCAATAGTATCTACTGCTAAATCAACGCCCTCGGTAGCCAACACTATCATTTTGGGCACCACATAATGTAGGCCATGCGCATACTCACCTAACCACTCGCTTTGTTCAGCGGTAAGGGTTTGCCAACGCCCATCAATAAAAAGTTGAGTTTGATCGTTAATTTGCACCCGCGTGCGAGACTTTTCCATAACGCGAAGTTGAGTTTCATTTACCGCTAAGCCATAAGCAAAATCAATGTTGCACGAAATTTCTGCCGAGGCTGGTTTAATCCATCCAGCAAATAGCACTGTGCTTACCATGCCTAGTAAAAGGCGTTCAAAATATTTCATGAGAGTATTGTGGCTAGCTTACACGCAAATAGGAAGGTGACATGAGTCTAAACTGCGAAAAATCAGGGTGAAGTATCAAGGTAAACATGGATGCCTGCTAACAATAAGAAATACGCGCATTATAAGTGCGCGCCTTCATATTTCCTACCTCACAACCTTCTCATTGGTCTAAAGTATAAATCAAAGGTTTGTGCATCTTCACTAATCGTTTGTGTACGTTCGCACCAATCTTACGTAAATAAAGCGATCTTTCTCTTTGATTGAATGGCTAGCATTAAAGAAAGCCACTACCCATGCCCTATCGGGATCATCAACCGAAGGGGTAGAAGTCCAAAAGTCATCTGGCGGCGTTTCTGGGAACATGGTGCTATTTACCGCTGGTCGTACACAGTCACGCTCAACAATAGTGGCAAGTTCTTTAACATTGGGAAGTCGCCACCCCAGCAAATCTTCATCACTGGCCGCATGCGCTAACTTTAATGCTTGCTGCCATGTGTACTTCACGGCTTCGCCATCACAGGTAGACCCATCCCAGGTTTGGCCTTCTGCACAGCGCTCCCACACCAAGTCGGTAGGCGCGTGTAACACCGTACTACTAGTAATGGTAGTAAAGTCTTCATCAGGTGTGGTTTCAAGCCCGTCTGACAAACACGTTTGTGCCGATAAGCCAGTTGAAACTAGCATAAGCGATGCTGCTAGTGGTGCTAATACAGATGATAATTTAGGTGTTAAAAAAGGCACTACGTTTTTCATAATTATCTCCCCGCTCTTACTAAGCGTACTTTTGCCGCCGAGGATTTATTTAAAAAATTATCTACCCCAGAATCGAAATCCAGCGCCCATGCATTTTGGGCATCGTCGCTGTTTACACCGTCTGCGCTAGGTACAGAAGTCCAGTACCACACTGGGTTTGCTGAAAGCACACCTGTATAAGGAAAGTAATCCTCATCAATGGTCATGCTATCAGAGATACCTAAATGCATAAGCGAAAAAAGTTCTTGGTGCGTGGGCATACGCCAGTCGTAAAAACCACATAACCCTTGAGCGTTTAATGCTGTCACATAAGCTTGCGTGTTGCAGTTAGTCAGTGAACAAACCGTATCGTTGCCGCTTAAATCACCTTCATAACCACCATTAACATCGTCGCTATACCATGAATAAGTGTAGTCTTTATCTTGCAGTGTACCGTCGTCGGTTTTTACTTCCCACACTAAGCCCGTTACGTTGTCGCGTACGCATGACCACGCATCTGCACTGGCATCTTGTTCATCGCCATTGGCATTTAAGCGGGTATAATCGAAGCCCGCTTTGCCTCTTCCTGCTTTCTCAATTAATCCATTATTCTCAACAACATCAGCGCCTCGTTGACCATCTTGACCTGGCCACTCGTTTTGTTGCGCTTCAGTAAGTGCATTATCAGTTGCTTGCTGCAACACGCCAGTATCATTCATTAAGGGAGTCGGCATAGGGCGTACGCCCACATTAATTGTATCTTCTACTTGATTACCGTTGGCATCGGTCACGGTTAATGTGTAAGCCACTACGGTATATTCAGTTACCGCAGGCGCGATAGCAAAAGTAGATAAGCCATCTTCATCATCTATTGCTTGTATGTCTACGTTTTGGCTTAAGATAGATGCATCAGCTGCATTAGCAGGTAACGCTGTTGAAGATACATTATTACTGCGCTCCCAATCATAAGTAAGCGGTAACGCACTTGGAATACTGGTACTGGCATCGCCATCTAGCAATATAGTTTCACCACTAAAAACACCCTGAGAAGAACCAGCGTCAACCTCAGGCAACGTATCTGACTCTGACTGCACAAAAATAGCCACTGATTCAGTGTCGGTAGTGCCTTCGCTGTCGGTTACTGTCAATTCGAAACTTAGGGTTTGTGCATCATTTGCGATAGGCGTCACTATGGTAAGCGTTGATAAATTGGTTTCTTCACCCGTAATCACGTTAGTGCCGTCGGTTTGCGTCCAGCTGTAATCAGAGATGGATGCGCTCTCGTCTGCAGCATCGGCATCGGTGCTGCTACTACCATCAAAAATAACTTCTACACCACCGGGGAAATTATTTGCATCTAAACCATCCCACTCGGGCACATCAATAATCGCTTCTGGAGCAATATTAATTGGCACCACGGTTATAATGGTTAAATCACTGGCTTCGTTGCCCCCCGTGTCGTTAACCGTTACGGTAATAGTGTATTCTGTGGCACTTGATACGCTTGGCGCTTCAAAGCTAGCAGCAGAATCGCTAGTGTCTTCATGGGTGATAGTCAGTGAAGGCGATGCCGACCAACGGTAGGTATATTCTTCATTCCCACCACTCACTACCGCACTCAATGAATAACTTGCGCCCTCGGTAACCGTTGCATCGTCACCGGCGTTAATCACTAAGTCACTGTTGCTAGAGCCACTGCCGCCATCTGAATCACCGCCGCCACCGCCACACGCAGCTAACACAAACACCATTGCAACAAGAATAAAACATTTAGTCGAAAGGGTAGTTTTTGCCTTCGCCTCTAATAGCAAAAACAAGGGTGAGAATAGAAACTGGAAAAACGTTCGCATAGTGACTCCGGCAACACGTAGAACTGCGGCCTCGTGTCGATTAACTCGAATAAAAAATGGGGGGTGGTTCGCAAGTTACTTGTGGCGATAAAAGTGAATACTAGCGGGCGAGCTGATTACGCTCTTGTGCTTCCGTCATATGCACCTGTATGGCTTCAAGTTGCTTTTTACCAACCGCAACATCTGTCATGTCGTAAATCATCATACTGATGTATTCAACATTTCCTGTAGCCGATATTAATGGCGACAGTGTGATGTTTTGATACATAAATGACTCACTACCTGTAATCGGCCGGTAGTTAGGAAACTTAAATAAATAAGGGCGCTGTTCCCAGGTCATAAATGCTCTGGTTTTTAGCTCGAATACGGGTTTAGATTTTTGCTTAAACCAGTCTTCTTTAATGGAGGGGAATAATTCAAAAAGCGACTTATCACGAACGTCACTGGGTAACATACCACTATGGCTTTCCATGAAGCCGTTCCAGACTTGAATTTTAAACTGTCGATTTAGCACAACAATGCCAACGTCAACCGTTTGAAGCATATCCATCATCCAATGGAATTCGAGTATATCATCCAATTGCTGGCTCATTAGAAGTCCTCCAACAGGTGGGCAAGTTTCGAATTCATCATTTTCATCGACTCTTCGGTAAATAACAAAATCAAATCACATTGAACATTGTAACCTTCTAAGCCATAGCTTAGCTCGATGGCGAGGGTTCGTTTCCATCTAATCTGATTCATACTGATAATTTCAGTAATGGCTCGGTGCTGCCCTAAAACAATAGGATGACCTTGGCTGAAGTTAACATCCATTTGCACTGCTAGGCCAGTAAGGCAAGTGCCGATAAGAATACTGGCAGCATCCATTAATAGCTCGAGCTGAAGCTGGTCATCTACTTCGCCTTCCACATTGAGAATTTTTGCCACATCTTCAAAGCTCGAATCACTTAAAATACAAATGGCCTCGCCACTGATGCCCGGCCCTATAAAGCCCTGGCAAACGGCGGTAACTTGTTCATGACTTTCGATATCTGAAAGCATCATGTGTAATTCAGAAACTTCAATGAGGTTTACATTGGGGATAGGAAGTCGAACGAAAACGTTCATGATGCGAGCTAAATGATCACCGGCTTGACCCATGGCGATATTCGTTATTTCTTGGTAGCAATCACGGATATCAGGGTCTAACGGCGCAGCTTCCACAACAGGCTCTGGCTCGCTGCGCAATATGTCAAATTTATCGAGCACTTCAGCAAGGGTTTGAGGCGATACGGGCTTACGAATGAAATCCAATGCCCCCAAAGCCGTTACTCTATCGTAAGCTTCAGGTTGAATATCTCCTGAAATAACAATGACCTTAGTCGACAAGCCTTCTGCTTTAATTGCTTCTAACGTGCCATAGCCATCGAGTATGGGCATGTTCAAATCAAGCAGCAGTAAATCTCCTTTACCTTCTTTAA
This sequence comes from Alteromonas sp. 38, assembly GCF_902506055.1. Taxonomy (NCBI): domain Bacteria; kingdom Pseudomonadati; phylum Pseudomonadota; class Gammaproteobacteria; order Alteromonadales; family Alteromonadaceae; genus Alteromonas; species Alteromonas sp. 38. The sequence continues at coordinate 1,009,876 of NZ_LR733300.1, read as the reverse complement.
GCGCGACGAGTGCTTCCTGGCCATTCTTTGCAAAATGTACAGAAACATCCCAGTCCTGAGGTAAACATTTGGCAACTTGTTTTCGAGCGACTAACGAGTCGTCACAGACGAGTACAGAAAACATTGAATAATCTTACCACCTAGCTTTTTGATAACAGTGAAAATTACAATGCGTTGTAATCAACACTGTATCGGCGTTAATACTTCGAACTGAAGCGATAAATTTTGACGGTTCATATATTGACGTGACACGTCGAAACTCACAATAGCACTTTCGAATGAATTGCTTTAATCCATTGTAGTCAAAATTAAAGCGATGGTGAGAGAAAACTAAATATTAATGGCAAAATAATAGCGGTAAATATGCCATTTACGCATAAACCTAGTGTTGCCATGGCTGCCACATCATCACCCATATGTAACGATTTTGCGGTTCCGACTGCGTGTGCAACCGTACCTAGTGCAACGCCTTGAGATTGAGTATCGGTTACCTTAAAAACACGAAAAATACTCGTAGCGGCAATGGCGCCTACAACACCGGTAGTAATAACAAACACGGCTGCAAGAGCAGGAATTCCCCCTATTTGAGCCGATGCTTCCATGGCGAGGGGCGTGGTAATAGATTTGGCTAACATAGTGAGTTGAATGCTAATTGGCGAGTTGAAAACCCAAAGTGCTGCCCATGCCAAAATTGGCGCAACAATTCCTCCTGCCATTATGCTCACCACCAAAGGTAAACCATAGTGACGCAAACGTTGCCATTGTCGGTAAATTGGCAGTGCCAACGCAACCGTTACAGGGCCTAACAACCAATGTAACAAGCCAGCAGATTGCTGGTAATGGGCCATAGCAGTATTGGAAAAATACACAACCAATCCCACACTTAGCGCCGTAAAAATAAGGGGGTGAGAAATCGGGTAACGGTAGTATTTGCGATTTATAGCTAACCCAACCCAATAAAAAAGTAGCGTGATGGCAAGCCAAACCACACCCGAAAGCGTAGCGGCATTTTTAATAGCCTCAATCATTGTCACTTCCCTTTTTTACTTCCCGTTGCTCGGTGACTTGTTCGGCTGCATCTTTCTTAGCAGGTACTTGCGAAAGGTGTGCATGGCGTGAGGACAGTAGTTTTTCTGCTATTTTAGCGCTAATCCCCAAGCTTATGCAGGTAGTGATAATTATCGCGATACCAATGGCCCACCCGTTTTGTGCTATTTCACTCCAATATGCACTAACGCCAAGAACCGCAGGTACAAATAGTACCGACATATGACGTAGTAAGGGGGAAGCGGCACGTGCCACAAGAGGTTCGGCCGTCGGAACGATAAAAAGTACGGCCAGAAGAATGAGCAAGCCAGTAAGTGCACCTGGCAGTGGTAAACCTGTTGAGGAAGACAGCCACATACCGAGGTAATAACACCCAAGTACTAATGTCGCGCCAGTTATCCAATTTCGCGTTCCAGCCATCACACTTCTTGTTCTCCCGAAAACACAGTAAGTTAGTAGAAAAAGCACTTACTTCTTAGCGAAAACAGTCTATCGGCTGAACGAATATGACGCTAGTAAGACATTGGTCTTTATCGAAGTTTTTCTTTCCAAGCAGAATTAGGCAGAAGAAGACAGAAACAGGCAGACTCATGCGTAAGCGGTTCATGCTAGGAGGTTGGTGCGTAAAGGAATAAGCGTGTATTTGATGATTTGTGCTCCCCCTTTAAATAAAAAAAGAGCTGCTGAAAAGCAGCAGCTCCAAATCCAGGGATATAAAATTCGGTCAAACAGTCTAATTTTCTTGCCGTTAACGTTTTGCCGTTAAGACAGATTTATCAGCGTTCACTCTGCGAGCAAGATAGTCGCCTGTTGACGTCGCGTTATGCGACTGAGCGAAAGAAAGCATATCTTCGCCATTACACACTAATCCTTTGTGCAAATTTCTATAACTAATACGACTGCGTTTAACTGCTTTATGCAATGCTAAGCGATTATCTTCTTTTATCGCTTCACAAACTGCTACAAGGTCTTGTTCAGTACTTTCAGGATACCCATTTGCATTGGCTAGGCTTGCAGATAATGCAAGTGTAATTCCAAGACCAAACAAAGCAGGTAATCTAACGTGGCGTGACATATCCATATCAAGTTCCTCAAATGAGATTAGTTAAATGATGCGTCGACAACTACTTTTGTCTTCGCGAGCATAAACTAGTGAAAAAATATGACATTCGCGCTATAAAAAGGTTAAAGCTCTGTTACGTGAGACCAAGCGATAAACCGACGATAAAAGCCGATAACTAACCACGCTAAAACGCTTACTGGTCGCGGGTTATACACACTTTGATACAAGTTATTCAGTCATTTGACACGGAGGTAATCATGTTAGAACAGCAAAAGTACCATCATATTAGAGAACAAATGCGCCCAGGCGATATTATCGCTTTTGGCGGAAACAGCCTTTTTTCTCGCTGGACAAAGTTAACCACCCGCTCAGCGGTTACTCACATTGCTATTGTTATGCAAACCAAAATGCGTGACGAAGCGTCGGGCCGATACTTTAATCAAGTTATGGAAGCCACCGTTTATGGCGGTAAAAAAGGCGTCATGACTAACCGCTTAAGTGAACGGGTGCATACCTACGACGGCGACATGTGGTGGCTGCCGTTAGGTGAATCCGCTCGCAGTATGTTCGAGCAAAACAAACGGGACTTTTTTAATTTTATGTTTGCTCAAGAAGGGAAGGCCTATGACGTACTACAACTTTTTGGTTCAGCTGTAGACGCGCTAGATAGTCACCCTATTTTAGGAAGCATTAGCTACAACCAAGAAGACTTCAGTAGTTGGTTTTGTTCCGAGTTAATTGCCGAAGGGCTGGAAACCGCAGGTGTTATCAATAGCGTTAACGCATCAGAAGTCACGCCAGTAGATATTTGTCGATTTTCAATATTTGAACAGCGGTATGTGCAACTTAAAGGAGAAGCACGGCCAATAGCGGGGTTTAATACACAGCTAGCAGATAACTGGGGTCAGGTTTGCTGACCCCACGTTATTTCTTATAACTAGAAAATGCTATCTTGATGGATTTTGATGAACATACTGGTACCGATTTTTGTGTAATCGATTTTATATTCTTTTCCATTTAGGGTTTGAATAAACACTAAGGTTTTTTCATCGCCGAACACGTCGCTTGTCGTAATATCAACAAGTTCCATATCCATCATTTTAGCATCACGCTTATTTTCAGGGATCTTCCCTTCATATTGCTTGATGCCTTTATAAGTAACGATAATGGGCGGATGTTCGTCGCCGTTCGTTACTAACAAATCTAACTTTCGAATTTTATGGATAATGGTATTTCTACCGCTTATCAGGAAGGCCTTCTCTGTCATTCTTATCTCCGCGCCAGTTCGCCTTGTTCAGGAATCATTTATTTTTCTTAAGATAGCAAATTTTGACACTATGTGCACAGCATAACCTATTGGCGATAGGTTATTATCTCTGCTTAAAGTATAAGCATAAATTCACGTTCACGCGTATAAAAGCATCTATCATTGATTAAAAATATACTATTTAGCATGGCTGATACTTACGTCATCCATACGCTGGCATCATTATGACCCGCGAACCTCTGCCTCTCTAGTATCCGAAAGTCTATAATAAACCGTTAGTGCGCGTTTAATCCCACTTTATCCATGGTCTATTCAGCAAGTTACGTAACAATTGCTTGCATGGTTGTGTTTCAGGGTTCCCGAATTCACAGCTATCTGCCTCTAAAAGGTCGACCTGAGCCAAAATGTTGGATACTGAGATCTCAAGTGTCAGTTCGCTGTCGAGCTGTGTCATCGGTAAAATGAATTCTACCCTGTTAGTATAAGCACAAGATGCTTCAGGCGCTGCATCGACAGATTCAGACACACAATTAGCACTGCCCAAATGATATTGCCACTGTTTATCATTTGCCCCCGCGTGAGATAAATCTAAGCGCAAGAAACGATGCCCCGACTGTTTGTTTAAAAACATGCTGGTATCACTTAACGGTGATGCTTGAGCTAGAGGGTCGGTATGGTTTACATCAAAGGGAAGCCCCATTGTGAACCTAAGGTTAGTCGCCAGTTTTAATAGACCTTCCGATACATCTAGAACGATTTTATTATTTGCATTTTGTGGCGCGCTACACAACGTATGAAACTTTAATAAGGCAGTAGATTGGGTTTGCCACTGCGTTTGCTTAAATGATACTCGCTGCCATTTACCGTCAATACGCACTTCAGGTTTGGTTAAGTAGAAGCCAAAGTAATCTAGTTGCCATTTTGTAGGCCCTACTTTTACCATTAATGGGCATGCGCCATTTTCGATGCCCGTGAGCGTAAATGGGATTTCGCCCACTTCTCGTTCACTCAAGCCCAGCTTGTCGCAGCCCGACAACCCTAAAATAATCGCTAATATGACACCTAAACGCCCGTGCATTTTCATTTCTATCTGTACTTCCTGTTTGAATTTAATCTGCGAGGGCCTTCGCCCAGTGGCGTTAATAAATAAACGACCCATTGCTAAGGATCCCCGTTGCTAAGGATCATAGTGCGGCTAATAAGGCTGGCTCGTCAAGGATTGAGGTTGCCGTGCAAGGTAAAGAAGGCGATAAGAATGCAAATTCGTCACAAATGTAGGTAAAGCTGAACAAAAATAAAGCAAACTGTTCACAAAGCCTAACCCTAGGCGTGACAAGGCAAATAAAACTGCTTATACTTGCGCTCGCTTTTCATTGATACGTTTCACGTTTTCAACCAAGCGATTTCAAATATGGCCCCATAGCTCAGTTGGTTAGAGCATCCGACTCATAATCGGCAGGTCCCCTGTTCAAGTCAGGGTGGGGCCACCATTTTTCCTAGCTTCAAGCGATAGTATTTACCAACCATATTTTACTGTGCTACATATGTGCTACAGCTCTTGTCTGCCCAAAACGATCATGCTCTCGTTCTGAATTGCTTCGACTTAACTGATACCTTAATAACTGGCCTGTGCGGCAATGAACTGCACACAAAGTACCTTACACATTAATGGACTTTTCTAAGTGGCCTGTACGGCCATGAACTCATAATTTCCCCTGCCTCACAGCGTTGGAATTTTCTAAGTGGCCTGTGCGGCCATGAACCAATATGCCGACTTATGGCTTAAGCGGTTCACTTTCTAAGTGGCCTGTGCGGCCATGAACCATAACGGCCAAGTACACCAGCTTGAGAAGCATTTCTAAGTGGCCTGTGCGGCCATGAACATCCTGAATTGTTTTATCAAATCACTAGCGCATTTCTAAGTGGCCTATGCGGCCATGAACGATAAATATGGCCTTGAATTATCTGCGCTAATTTTCTAAGTGGCCTGTGCGGCCATGAACCCGACATTTTAACGCCGTTTTTACGTGACGTATTTCTAAGTGGCCTGTGCGGCCATGAACCTGTCAACACTTGCAAACTCACTAAGGATAAATTTCTAAGTGGCCTGTGCGGCCATGAACAGAAAGAACATCCCCTTTACGCGCTGCACAAATTTCTAAGTGGCCTGTGCGGCCATGAACAGCCGACACATGAAGCGTTTCAACACGCTTAATTTCTAAGTGGCCTGTGCGGCCATGAACACAGCCCATCCAACGCCTACACGCCCTATCAATTTCTAAGTGGCCTGTGCGGCCATGAACAGTCAGTGATAGTCTCCGGTGAAACCCAGTTATTTCTAAGTGGCCTGTGCGGCCATGAACAGTAGAAATAAGCGTCATTCGCTGTCGCGGTGTTTTCTAAGTGGCCTGTGCGGCCATGAACCCGCTCATATAGACGCCAGCGGCTAGTGACAATTTCTAAGTGGCCTGTGCGGCCATGAACGTCGGTCTCGGCTATCAGTCGACTAGCTTCAATTTCTAAGTGGCCTGTGCGGCCATGAACGTTGGGATTTGGATTATCGCCCACTTGATTTTTTTCTAAGTGGCCTGTGCGGCCATGAACCCTCCTTGGCAGTTATAGACATTTTCTGATAATTTCTAAGTGGCCTGTGCGGCCATGAACACATTACTTTATATTTGTTAGGCTCTCCTAGATTTCTAAGTGGCCTGTGCGGCCATGAACATTGCCGAGACCGTTGGAAATACGCTTGAGCATTTCTAAGTGGCCTGTGCGGCCATGAACGGTCAAACCACACCTACCGCTTAAACGTGGTATTTCTAAGTGGCCTGTGCGGCCATGAACAGCCTTTACTATTTATACCCGCCCCTCTTGGTTTTCTAAGTGGCCTGTGCGGCCATGAACGGGTTCGTGTTCCAGCTGCAGAATTGAATATATTTCTAAGTGGCCTGTGCGGCCATGAACCCCCTATCAAAACAGCAGTTATGCCATTTAACTTTCTAAGTGGCCTGTGCGGCCATGAACTGCCTGCTGTGGTACCGTGCTGAAGCGAGAAATTTCTAAGTGGCCTGTGCGGCCATGAACGTGTGGGATGGTGACAGTAGAACTTTAGGTACTTTCTAAGTGGCCTGTGCGGCCATGAACATAGGGCCTACACACTGGCTGAAGGTGTTGCTTTTCTAAGTGGCCTGTGCGGCCATGAACGTTAGCCACTTCCCAGAAGTCATTGTGCTGTATTTCTAAGTGGCCTGTGCGGCCATGAACAATAAAAATAACGCAAAAAAATGAGTTACCTCAAGCAATTAGTTCGTAAATGTCAGAAACACCAACCTTTAACTAACATTCGTAACTCATTATTTTAATTGCAATTTTTTAAAGAACAATTTCAATTGGTTAAAACCATGGAATAGTAGCTGACTTACTCAGGCCATATGAGTCAAAAGTACCGACAATTGGTTCCGCCAGAACTTCGCCAAAATTGAAGAACTTACGATAGACCTGCCCGGTAGAGCTACTCAAAATGTCGAGGTAGGGATTACCGAAACTGTTAGATAACATTTTAATTTTATAACGTTTCTCACCATCCTTATCTATTGACCCTCTTGCAATTAAGCGGCGTAGCTTTGAGCTACTCAAATTAGAGCGTCTCTCTTTAATGTTTCGGTATTGAACTACATCTGGAATAGGGCAAATACCGCTTACATTGCAATAACCAATTAATGGCCCTAACCAATTTAAACCTTGTAACTCGATTAGCTTATCTTCATTTCCATGTAGTCGATATACCAATCCTAATTTGACCTTAACTTTTGGAAAGCTAATACCAATTTGATTTGTTTCGAGAGTTACTAACCCTTTGTGGAATTTAGTAAATACCTTACTGCTTAGTTCGGCCTCTCTAAGTTCTGCATCTGGCTTTAATACAACATCTATATAAGAATTCATACATCCCCCTAAGCCCGAATGCTTGATACATAAGCAAGGCCTTTTTTCCCTAGATAAAAACTAGACACACCAGCATTTTCGATCAATGTTTTAATCTCATGGCCTTTTGTACGGTCGACATCAATGGTAATATCCAATTGACCATTTGCTTTTGTCATCATAGAGGTCACCTCACCTTGCCCTTTAATTTTTTCTTTTTTGATAAAAGGGTTGCCCCAAATTAATTTAGGCTTACCAGTAGTATATTGATTCATAAAATCACGCCTACCGTTATACCCTCGTTTTGAAAAGCCGCTAATGCTACCTCTAGGACTTAAGGAGCTGGTCATATCGAACCTTAAACGCAATCGCTCTAATTGAATATATAATCCAGCGGAGTAAAGCCTAATTAGCTTAACCTTCCCATTTGACTCAATATATGGTGTTGGGACCTTATCAGTCACTAAATCAGAATATTTATTTGTTAAAAGTTCAACAGCTTCCTTAATTCTATTGACATTCTCAACAGAACCTATTTCTAAAATTTCATCTACAAGATCAGCCACATACAAAGGTGAGAGACGTACTTCCTTATTAACAACAAATCCTGAATCTAGGATAAAATCGCAAAGCTCACTAGGGTCCAGTTTTAATACTCCAAGAAACTCTTTAGAATAGCCCGACGTAAACACTGGGTCGTCAGCCTTAACCATCCCAGTAAAAGACTGTTGATCTTTACTTCCATTCATATTTCGAATAAACGTTATTTCGTTCGTTTTTTCAGCTTTATCTGTAAAGCTAACTTTATCCTCCAAGTTTTCGAAGTAGTAACTTTGTTCATACAACTTATTTCGCGCCTGATAGAGCTTCCTTTGGTCCCCGATCAAACGATTAAGCACGCCCATAACAGTATTGAGTGTGGTTTCGTGAAATTTAAAATTTCCTTCCTTTTTTAAATTAGTCATAGAACCAAGAAATTCTCTGCCTTTTTTAGGTACTGGTTCGTTATTCGATCCACCTAAAAAGGAGTTTCGCCAACAGGAGTCATATTCAATGATGATTTTCATTACTCTCTCCTACTTTGCGTAAAAGTATTGAGCGTAGTTAGATTGCGGCTCAGGGACGATTTCGGATTCATCTCGTTTGATGCGCATCATTTTGTGGCTGTCGTTGTAATCAACAATAATCTCATCAACATACATATAGCCTTTCGCTTGACGAATACTTAAGTTCGCAATACGAGACAATGTGTGTTCTATGAGGGTTTGTATTGCCTCTTCATTTAACAAAATACCGCACTCGCCTTCTTCGAAAATAGTACCTTGGCGTACGTAATTGCTGTGAAAAGTCGCTACAGAATCGCGCTCAGAGTTTAGTGACTTAATAAAATTCTGTACTGTTAACGCGACTTCTTCCCCTTGGCCTTCTTTAATAATCATGCTGGCACGATCAAACTTCTTGTCGAGCGAGATAAATTGCAGTTGCTCTATGCTAATGGAACCATAAGAGGTGTATTGCGTGTCACCAAATGTTGTTTTTGAGAAAAATGAATTACTGCTTTCTTCTCCTTTTTTATTCGTTTCTTTTTCTTTAGTTCCAGAGCGCCCCATTTGCTCGAAGTTACCGTTACCTAATTGATCAATAAAATCTTCAATCAGTAAGCAACTGGTTCTTTTACATTGGCTCGCTGGAACGACGTAGCCACGGATGAGACCCGTAATAGAAGCCAAAACCTTCTCAAGGTTCTTCTCGCCAGCAAAGTGTAAATCAAAAGATTGCTCTTTGAATAAATGATGACGAATACAATTCTGACTGATATACAAGGGCGTTTTTTTGAAGTCAATATCTGCCGCTTCTTTTAATTTAGGAACTTTAAAAGAATTACCTTTTTGTGTTGTACCCTCGTCATATTCGTTCTTAAAACTATTTGTATACCCTCTTAACTTTGGCATTGTGTGATTTTCATATGGTTTTAATGGGTGTTCACCTTTCAATTTGGTCGGCCCATTCCAATTAACGACACCATGCCCTAATGCTTTAATTTTAAAATCAACACTCTTAATTCCTGTTACTCTTTCCATAGCTTATTCCTCATTTTCTGTGGTTTGATTTATTTGGTTAATTGAAATAGCGCCAATCGGTTGCTTATCACAAATTGCATAATAAATAGCATGCGGGTGTTTCGAGTTCTCTCCCCCCACTGGCAATAAATCATTAATGGTATAACTCAAGTAAATTGGATATTCAGGATCTCTTGCATCATTCAACAACACGAAATCTTTGTATGGCTTTCTTCCGCCCTTGATGTTGTGGTGTTTAGCGAACATATAGGAAAGTAAGTTTTTGTCACTCTGTTCGTAACCTTGGATAGCATTTGTGGAATAAGTAAGGTTATCGATATCGTTTTCGTCATCCAGCGGCATCGCATAAGCGTATTGCTCAAGGTATTTGGGTCCGCTTTTGCTCACATCAACCATGGCAAGCTGAACAAATCTGTTGTCGCCTCTCAAAGATGATTTCGCAATTTTCCCTCGCCCCTTATCTTTTTGTTTTTTCGACGGTATAAAGATAGGATCCATCACTTGCGCATTTATTTTTTCGACACTCTTTTTAAGAGAAGCAACAAGGTCACTTTCGATGGACGTACATGTTACTTCTGAGTGATGAAATTCTTTATACAGCGAGTATATTTCTGGCAAAGTAAAGATTTTGCCTTCAAGCGAATTCAATAAGTGCTGATACCATTTTCGCGTTGAATTTAACGTGTACATTTTTGATAAAAAGTTAGCAGCAGGGCTTTTACCCTTTGCATTAGCAATGGATTCGGGAACGGCTAAGGTATAAACATTCACGCCATCATTTTCACCAAACCTATCTAGCCGACCTAGGCGCTGCAAGCTGTCTTCCGCATTGGTGATTTCTGCTGTCATAGCATCGCAACTTATGTTTAATGAAGCCTGGACAATCGGCCCACTACGCAAAACATCAAACTTACGTGTACCGCCTTTTTTATAAGAGTCAAATACTTCAGAAAACCACTTTTGCTTATCACTTTTAATGAATTTTGAATGTAACAATACGGCATTTTCATCATGTTGATTCGCCATAAAACTTTTTTGAGCTGTTAACGCCATATTACTAATGACAAACGTGGTATTGCTTTGCGGAGTGTATAGTGGATTTGTGTGATCCAACTTAGTGTCATCAAACACTTTGAAGTCGATCTGATACTGACTTGTATTAAAAGAAGGCATCTCAATTATGTCTTCTTTTTCAATTCCGAGTAAATCTTCAACGAAGAGATAATGAGGTGTTGCCGAAACTAGTAATGTATTAGATTGTTCTTGTATCTTTTTAGCTTCTACTAACTCAGCAAACAATAAATTAAACGCAGGCATATTGACGTACTCATGGAATTCATCAAAAACAACGTGCGCATTTAAGTAGTCAATAAGCGTGTCAGCCTTTGTATGACTAATTACCGAACCTAATAACTGATCTATTGTGGTGATAACAATATCACCTGAAAAATAGTCGTCTGGTTCAATTGGATTATCCCATTTATTATGGAACTTAAACTCTCCAGTGTTTATCTCAATTTTACTGTTAGGTAAATATTGCTCTGACGTTAATTCATAGAATAATCCTTGGCATACCTGTACTCTTGGGCAAACCCAGATAATTTTTTGTACGTTCTGTAAGGTGGCCCATTCCAACGCTATTTTGGTCTTTCCGCAACCCGCCGCTCCAGCCAATACGGCAACGCCAGGCGCATGAGTAAGCTCTTGTGCTGTCTCTCTCTGTCTAACGCTGCGTTCACTGTTTGGGTAAAAACTTGCAAGGCAAGTTTCTATTTCGGAAGTCAAACTAGATTCTATATCTAGCAGTTCGTTGACCACCTTGTCTAACGTCTGTTCAATAATGGCATCATGCAACTCATTTGCACTAAATGCTGAAACTGTCCGGTCTGCTGTAATGACGCAAGCACGGACAATGTTGTTTAATGCATTTGGTTTGATATTAGCCTGATTGCTTTTCACAGACTCTTCCAACTCATACTCTTTGTAGCAAGGCACGTGAAGACTGCTTGGAATATCGCTATCTTCTTCTGAAAAAGACGCCTTAGAAAACGCGCGGTCTAAGATTGATACGTCCTGTCCACGATAGACCTTGTCCATGCCAACCACTTGTTGCAGTAAAATTAGAGCACGTTCTACTACTTCATCAAAGGTGCAACCTTTTTGATTAGCATTAAATTTTTTATAGATACCTTTGTATGTAGAAAAGCTCGTTTTATCTTTACGAAAAGGCTTAGCGTGATGCCAATAAATAGCGTGTTTAATGGATTCTTTGTTTTTGGATGAAACATACTGTGAGCTTGCTTCATCCATTAAATAGCAAAGTAATAGAGAGATTTCATTGTGCCGCGGGTGTTTCTCAAAACTAAATTTTGCTGTATCAATATGCTGCCCATCGTCAGGTATGTAGTTTTTCTTTTTCGGATCAGTAACCCATTGCTGAAACAATGGGTCTATTTTCCCTAAATCATGTAAACACCCCGCGATAAAATTCACGATTGAAAATTGAGGGCTATGAGGAAATAATTTTTGATGTAATTGTTCTGCAATATAACCTACCGCAAAGAGATGCTCTGCCAATGGTTGCAGTTTTGTATTGGCATATAACACCCCCACTCTAGGTTTATCTGTTGTCACATCCATAAACACTTCCTTTTCTGTTTTATTAACCGGTACTGCACCTTCGCTATTAAATTTACTGTTGCGCCCCACCATCCACAAAAACTCACTACGACTGCGCGAGCGTATCCAGTGACAGCTTATCGCAGTACTTTTACTGGCCGTTTGTCGCAGCATTTTTTTAACCGTGAGTAACCCTTCCTCTGTGATAAGGGTTTGCCACGTGTTGTCTCCTATTCTATTAGCAAAGGCATCCAATACCCGTCTCGTTTTCTTGAGTGCATTTTTCTCGCATTGGCTAACAAATGTCACCATCATAGGTTCTTTCCCTCAATTTCTTTTGAGGAGTAGTCTTGTAAAGCGATGTTCTTAACCGTGTTAAACATAAAGTCCATAGCTTTGTGATCAGTGAACTTTTGCAAGATTTGCTGACGAAACTCTTGCGCTGTCGCATTTTCTTTTGCACATACAAATGCCCAGGGCAACACAATAGCGTCTTTGATAAGGTCGGCAACATCAAACACCAATGCACCTCTGCGCGTCTTTCCATGCAAAACAGCAAAGCCGTGTGGGATTCCCAACACCCATAAGGTGCTAGCGGCTATCCCGTAAGCTAGATAGTTGCCATGGTTTAAAAAATCGTTAGCTTTGTCTGTGCTTTGGTGATTGCGTTTGAAGCCCTCTATACACACGCTGTTGGCTGCAAATTTGTATAAGGTTTTTGTAAGTTGAGCTTCTGTTAACAATAAATCAGACGTTTTTGTGGCGTACGCTGTACGTTCATGAAAGGTTGTCAGTGCCTTTTTAACTGCCGAATCACCAAGAATAAAACCTTCGTTTTTTAAATCTTTGTCACGCTTCCAAGTGCCTTCAAGGTATTTTATTCTTGTTTGCTGAAAAGTCTTTGCAGCAGTGAGGCGTTGTTCGTCGTTAAACCAAAAACGTAACCAGCCATGTAAGTATTCGGTTGGTCGATACTCACTTTGTGATGTAAGCCATTCAACCTCTGTAGCCATATGAAGGGGAGTTCCTCCCCCGCCACAAAAACCAACCAATACACCTGCTTGCGATAACATACGCATAGCGGCTTGCGTAACGGAAGTGCCAGTGCCAAGTAATAGCACAGTGGTATTGGCAATAGGAATGTTGTAGTAGAGGTTTTCTTTTTTCTCTTCGGTTAGGTAAAGAACACGACCATCTTTTTGCATGACGCGGCAATACTCAAGATAGAACATATTGGCTCGCTTAGAGTGCAATATGGCTTTCATATCCATTGGAGAGAACTGTTCCATTTCTTATATTACCTAAAACTGTGAACACATCATGTGTTTCACTTTCTACAATAGCTAGCCGAATGACAACACTGGTATTTTTAACAGGTAAAGTTTTTAGACACTAAGATTGATAGTAGTGAATTAAGTAACCGAATTTACTCGTATAACCACCGTTTAATGTCACTATAATTAACACATACCAACTGCTGGGCTTGGGGGTCTGCTTCAAGCATTTTCGTTTTTATTTGCAAGTCATCTAGGGTGTATTTCACTAAAGCGCCTCGAGCTTTTACTATTAATCGACCATCCTTCATATTGAAGTCCTTTTCGAGTGCTTGTTTTTGAATATCGCTGAGGCGGGGGTCAGGTGCTAAAATAAGGTCCACAAATGTATTCCACTTAACATCCTCTTTTTCAGTATATGAAGCTTCGTCTCCGTCGTATTCGACACTTCGAAATCGGCTTAGAACAAAATCTAAATAATTATCGCGAAGTGCGCAAAAACCTCTTACATGCCAGCGATTTGCAGCTTTAACGAAAGAGTGTGGGTAAACCAGCCTGCCAAGTGGTTCGTTGTTTGTAACAGAGAGATATTCGCAATCAACCGCAGTTTTACATTTCATCGCCTTCAAAAGCGGCCGCATAACACTAGGATCAACATATCGTGGAAGAGGCTGAATTCTTATTTGGCTTGCTGAAGGTTCGCGAGATTGAAATGAAGGGATTTTGCCTACTTGCTGCCAATCAAAGTATTCATCAACTGTTTTGTTTATGAATTTAGGATTGAAAGCTTCTGTGATTAAGTAAGCTTTCTGGGTTACGTCGTATACTAACGTATTTTCATTTGAAGCGAGGTACTTGTTAATAATGGCACTGGCACTTTGTCGACTTATATCAAAAGCTTTAATTAAAGGTTTGGTATTAACCTTCCCTTCCCAATAAGCTAATAATTCGAGCATCCAATAACGCTGTGTTAGTTCCATTTAGTTGTATCCATGCTTCCTTGTCATTCCTCACCACTATATACCAAAGTATAAGTAAGTTGATAGTAAAGACAGTCACATGTCGTCTGCCGATGCCAACTATAGGTTTGAACATCTACTAAATGTTACAAGTGGTCCGAACCAAGAACGTAATCATTTACTGGGAACTTACCGAACAGATTGCCGATATTTTGTGGCCCTAACGCTAGCACGTAATACACCACGGTTATTTATACTGAATAAAGCGCTAACCTTCGTGATTAAAGACACTCTGCTATTATTGCATTTACTTCACTACACTTTTTTGACCACGGAAACACCGTTAAAGCTAGTCAAAATTATTCTTAGATTTAGCAGTAATGCCCTGTTTCACTAAATCTCTTATTAGAAGATTTATCGGCATAACGCTTACACGTATGTCACAAGGAGGCTTCAAAGGTTCCATCTTCGTTTAAAAGACGGAAAGAAAACTGATAACTAAAGAGGATGTGAAATATGCAAAAATGACTTTAACGAAGTTGAACACTGGATGGTAAAAGCTTGGAGAATATAATTCGGTGAAATTCAAAAAAGTTGAATAAAACGTCGAAGCCACGCATTATAAACCCCGACATTAAATTAAACTAAACATAACAAGGAGTTGTTGAATGCGTGCAAGTCTTATTAGCTTATTCCTCTTGCTTTGCACTGGATGTGCTATGCCTACTTTCAGTGAACCACCTGCGATGCTGTTCGATGTGGATTCTTCCGCTCTTAAACAGTCGCAAACAGCAAAGGTTAACGATATAAAGGTGAGGGTAGGCTCCTACTTTGAGCTCACGGGAAAAGTTGATGTCCATGATTACTTAGGCGACAAATACGCAGTGACGACACTCAACGACCATTGGCTGACTAGAGCCACTCCGAAGGTGCTAGATAGTTTGAACGGTGCTTTTTCTGAAATTTTTAATGAAGACGAAGGAGAAAATTATCAGTTAGAGATGGTAATAACCAAGCTTTCGTCAAACTCTGTGCTTTCCAGTGATATTGAGTCAGAGGTTACCTATATATTCACTAATGAGTCGAGCGGCAATCTGACTCAAACAAAGGTAAAAGCTTTCGGTGCATGTAGTGTAGGTGAATATTTTGAAGGCATGTTGAGAACTGAATGTTCTAGAATTCGTTCTTTAAAGAATAATATATCTCAACTGGCTTCGCAATTATCTAATAAACAAATAACACTTCAATAGAAGCTTAAAATTAAGCCCTTTGATCTAATTAGAGCAATTCAATTGCAAGCAGTCTCGCGGTTTATTGCGGCACTTACAACATTGCTTTAACCTAAATATATTTGTCACGCTTGCTTACATTGAAATTTTGTATATTTCATTAATATTACGATGCCAGCACTCAATCACCTCCATCAAAGGTGCACGCAACGTAGTATGAATATATGTCGCGTCTAAGTGTGTCTTTTTGTGGTTGAGTAATCGCTCAACCAAATAGTAGTCAACACCACTGTCACGTAAATATGTCGAACCATACTTACGCAGGTCATGAAGAGTAAACTTCCCTTTACTCGCTTTCATGATTCTTTGAGCCGCATAGCTAGAAGACCAACCGCTACGTCCTTGCTTAACTGGAAACAGAAAACGGCTGCGGCAGTATCGCCGCTGTTGTCGTTTATAATCGCTTAACCACTTAAGTGAATGTGTTGATAATGGCAACGTTAGTGCCGCTCCAGTTTTAGTATGCTCTCCAGGGATGTTCCAAGACATTTGGTCTGTATTAAAGTCTCGCCATCGCGCCATTACCGTCTCTGTATTACGTGTAAGAAATCCTAAACAAAGCAGACACAAAAACCGGTCTGGTGCACTAAAGTGTTGAAATTGTTTTATAACCTCATTTAAAGTTAATCCAGCAAGCGCTGCTCTTTTAGGTTTAATCGAAGCTGGTAGCAGCATGATAAAATTAAGGTCCGACAAAGGATTTTCGGCAATATAGCGAAGCCCATGAGCTTGCTTAAAGGCAGCTTTCAACGTTTGAAATGCGCCTCGCAGCGTGCTCGGTGAAAACCTATCGTTTAATGGCCTTAGCCAAGCTTTGTCCAGCAGCTGTGAAGAACAATCTGATACATCAATGTCGGATAAAAATGGGAGGAGTAGGCTTTCTACTCTATGCGATTTGTTCTTTATCGTTCGAAACGAATTAAGTTCCTGTTGTGCGATGTTTGACTGATACCAGTCTAATAGCTCACCCACGCTAGTAAATCGTTCAACACTGCTTATTTTGTATCGCTTTGCGTGTTGCTCTACTAACCACTTTCTTGCCTGCTTTCGCACCTCTTGCAAACCGACTATCGGATATTCACCCAAGGCTTTGCTAGTCGATATACCGCTTTCTGAATACAAGCAATGAAAGTAGCCGACTTTTCCGTGAAGCTTTGCTGGTCGGAATTGCAATTGCGGAACAACAATGTCTCGACAAATAAAACTCCCCTTACTTGCTTGGCGAAGTAAGCTATCGGTAAATCTAATATGTTTCATATAGCTTCACCCGATTGAAGAGCAATAGCATCGGTGTATTTAGACAACGAAACATTATCAACAAAAGGCGGAAGCTCGATAACCTTGTTTCTTCCTATACGAGACAACATATCGCATGTAGCTTCTGCGCCATGATGTTCGGTAAGTGTTCCTATAAGTGGGCCATATTGACGTTTACAGTGCGCAACTCTTGCCGACATATCGCTAACATACTCACGCATAAAACGCTCAGTAACAGGTATTGCACAATGTTTTCCTAATAACTTCTGCAGTGCCTTTGGAAACGCGCTGTAGAAGTAGTCTGCACGAAGGCGAATAGCTTCGTTGGGAATTCGATCTCGGTCGTTCGCTACGAACCTCACCTCATGGCGCATCCATGGCCTACAGTATGTGAGCTTTAGTTGTTTACCTTTTTCGTAAAAGCAGCCTCTCTTGTAAGCAGTCGGGCCTCCGATATAACGTGTTCTACCCTCAATCTTGGTGCCTAGGTTTTCCTTTTTAGGTCGCTTACCACTCTGGGAATTAAAGCGCCCCCGAGAATAGTCCTTATCAATTTTTTCAATCTGATAGAGTCCATTTTCATCATCTAACGCTAGGTCAATACGTCGTATAGTCACCGTTTGCTGACCGATTAATGCTTGCAGCCACCTGTAGTCAGACTCCACCTTTTCAATACACGCACATCCAAGTCCAGTAAATTCTAAAAGAACTCTTTTATATCGCTGGCTATACTCTATTTTACCCACAACGTTTCGCGTTTGGTTTGTGGTAACAATTTTGTAGGCACAGTCATAGCCTCTACTTCGATTGCACTGTATATGACTAATAAATAACTTATATTTGAGCAACTGAACTGCAATCATTTCAAAGTAAGGATTTGGCGCTTCAACGTCATTAACTCTGAGTTTTAGGAAATCGATAAAAACTGGGGATTGTTCGGGATTCAATGTCCCATTATTTTCAGCTGAGTTCTTGCTCTTTACACCTTTATTCATGTGCTTTTACCTCAATATTCTGTGTATTCGATGATCTGGTTATTATCGATATAGATCGATTGGCATTATTTGTGGTGTTAATCACAAGAGCTCACCGGCTTATCTGCATGATAAAACCTATGTGCATTGATAAACGCTTCGACATCTTCCACACGATAACGGACACAGCGCCCTATTTTTACGTAAGATAAAGAGCTTGAGCCATGGCAACGCCACACAGCGAGCGTATTGAGTGTAACGCCCAGTTGCTCTGCTACTTCTTGAGGTGATAATAGTTTTGTTTGTGTAGTTACTTTCATTTGGGCTCTCTTAGTTTGATTAAAATGCCCGTAGATTTAACAACGATAAAGAAGCGGTAAATAGTAGGAAGGGGTCCCCCCCTTTATGAAAAAACAGGGGGGTGTATATGCTCTAGGCCTCAATTTTATTGAGCTAAACACCTAGGAGTATATTTTTAGTAAATTTTTGTTGTTGGTTTATCTTTATTGATAAGTTTAAGAAGTTCTTCCCTTGCAGCACCTTTGATATCAGGGTTTATGCCTTCTGCTTGTGCAAGCTTTCGAAAGCCTTCTGAAGATAAAATAGTATCAGCTCTTTGCTTAAAAGTTCGCTTTGTAGAGCCATCAGACTTGAAATTGTTTACTTCATTATTTAGATGAATAGCCAGCCGCAGTGAATTGTTCATCTCTTGTTTACCACTCTCATTTATTCTTTCTTCAACTTCTGAGGGTAAACAACTCAATAGTAGGTTAAAACTATTCTCAATAGCTGATATTGCGTTTTTACAAACAGAGCTAAAATCACAAGTAGCAATATCTTGCTTCTCACGATGTTGAGCCTCTTTATAAGTAGAATAAGATTGCTCTATAAAGCTTTGTTTTTCCAAAATATTACGCAGTACTTCATCAATATCGTTGAGGTCTATGTTTGATAATTTAGTCATTTAATCTTTTCGTTAGCATGGTGAGTTATGGGTTCAATGCATATCTGTTTAGAGGTTAGGATTTATAGACGTCTGTAGCTACTTAGTCTGTTTTCCAAGGTATTGATATGCTTGACTAGGATGCAACGAATCACCTTCGGCGACAATCCGTCACCAAAAAATAGAGTTGTTTTTTCGCATGTAAAGATGAAGTTTTGTTGTCAGCAAATTGAGACATGTCGATGTTTGCAGGGCGTAGCTGAACAATTTCTGTAAAACTAAATTCTCCAATCAAACATTCAGTTTTCTGAAAACGGAAAAAAACTGACAAAATACAATCTAAGTGATTGGAAATGAGTAAAAATTACTTAATAATACTTTGCTCAGTTAGTGGATTTCCAAAGGGCACTCATGAAGTGTAATTTTTTTTTAATACTCTTGTTATTGTGTTCATGCTCTTCAACAAAGGTACCCCTACCCGAAACAGCCATCTACAACTCCAGCTACTCCCGTAATACTCATATCGCTGACTTAGTCAAAGAGGAACGATATAGTGAAGCGATTACAGTTATACTTTCTCAGAATACAAACAAAATATATATGGAAAAAACCACCTCTGTTCCTCTTGATAGATATCTGTTAAGCCATAAAGGGCAAACTACTATCGATAACTTAGTAAATGATTTGTCTTCAGAAAACTTACAAGATAGAACCAGATGGAAAGATTTTTCCAAACATGTTGATAAGACAAATGCTTTGATTCAAGCTTTTGGTAGTGACTGGGAAGCCGATTGGAAAACACGTTTAGAAAAAAGTATTGACCATACACTTGCTGAAGCCCAAGTAAATTTAGTAAACAACCTCACTACTTGCAAAGCTAATGATTTGGTTAACTGTATCAGGGAGTACCCTGTTAAACTTTGGAAAATTGATAACGAAGAGCCATATAAGCTGGTTCATGAGATAGTGAGAAAAAAAGCAACAGCAACCGACTCTCTCAATATTTTCATAGAAGAAATTAGTCTTTTCAAAACCCTGCAAGAGCATTTTTTGAAAAGTGAAAATACATACGCCAATATTTACTGGTTAAACAACAGTACCACTCAGGTAACACGTTCCGTCCCGCACTTTAAAACCATGGTGTTACAGAATAAAATTGTCGATAAAATTTCAAAGTTAGAACATGATTTCTTTTTAATTGGACTACCAATCCAAGATACCGCATCGATAGTAGACAAAAAATCGCTTCAAGTATCTTCGAAGTTTGAATCTGGCTCAATAAATAAGATTAACCCTCAATATGAAAGAATCAGTTTTGAGATTCAGCAGCTAAGAAGTGAAATTAACTATCAAAATTCTGTAATGAGTTCCGCTAACCTAAGCGGTGGGGGAGCTGCCTTCATGAGAGGCCAGCTCATGTCAATGCAAAGTGAGCTTAGAGCGCTTAGCAACAGCCTATCTCAAACACCTAGATACGTTCAAAAAAAATCATTTTCTCCTTATACCTATAACATACAGATTTTTAATGTTGAACGTAAAGCATCTTGGAGATTTTTTCTTATAGACATGGAACGAGATCTTGTCTGGGAGAATACTGTTGAAGACGAATCGGTGCGAACGTTTGAATTAAAGCATGGAGTCCACCAAGCCGATAAATCGGCCAAAAATAGTAGCTTAGATATAACAAAGCTCATTGAAGACGTTTACCGACAGCCACTCCGATTGGACCTAGATAAACTCACCAATTCGAGCAGTTACAGTCAAATTGACGTAAGCTCAAATAGTAAAGTTATTAATACTTTAACGCCTCTTTATGAATCAAAAGCAATCAACTATTTACACAGGGAAAATTTTAGGTTTATTGCTCAACTTACAAATCAGCAGAATGCGCAGCATTACCTAAGTAACGCTACAATATCTTCACAAAGTAATTACCCGAGCACTTTTCCTATCACCGGAGAGTTTTTCATTTCCAAAGTATCAAATGACGGTGGAATCGTTTCATTAAACGACGGAAGTGTTTGGCAAGTAGATGCTTTAGATAAAATTGATTCAATGCTTTGGCTTCCTGCTTCAACCGTTGTTGTAGTTAACGATTCGTATGGTTATTCAATGATCAACCTAGACGATGGCGAGAATGTACGAGTAGAGTATTTGGGTAGAAAGTAACTGTCCCGGCTCAGCCACTGGAGCCTGAATTAGTGATACAGGCTTAGAATTGAAGGTTTTCTTTTTTCGAATTATTAATGACCAGTATTTTAGGTTAAGCCTAATGCCCCAATTTTTCTATGACGAACCGCTTTCGCTCGTAGTTCTCAGTCAGATTAAGCCCAGTCTAAGCAGTAGTATACTACCCATATTCACGAAACCTGAGCCAACAACCGTTGAGCCAACGCTAGTTTTTCTTCCTTACTTAATGAGGCTATGTCCACCAGCCCTGAATTAACTTCGTCCGCTTTCTGCCTCCTCCCTGCTAATTCCAAAATTTTATTTTCAATGCGCTTTGCTGGTTCACGTAACTCTTCCGGAGTAAGAACGGTGTATCCAGCGGTTACGTCATTACGCCCTGTTTTATGATTCAGCAACCTTTTCAAGGTATAGGTGCCTGTTTGGATTCGCTCGGCTACCGTAGTGAAAGTACGACGAAGATCATGCATTGAAAAAACAACTTCGCCACGTTCGCTCACTTTATGCAGAACTTTCTTTGGCTCAACGATTCTACCTACATTGTTTACGGCATTGAAAACGTAAGGGCTTTCAGTCTGGTATTCTTTTCTACGTTCAAAAATACTTTGTAAGTGTGGTGATATTGGCAATTTTAAAGGGTCACCGTTTTTAGTTTTTTCTACCCAGAAACTGCGTTCGCCTAAATTTACTTGCTCCCACTTCAATTGAACTAACTCTGTTTTACGCAAACCGGTAAATAGAGCAGTCTCAATGTAGTCACATACGGATATAGGGAAAAGCATAGAAGTAGCGATACCCTCGTTTCTGACATCGTCTACTGCATCTAAAAACGCCCCAATTTGCTGTCCATTTAAATAAGTCTGCTTTCTTCCAACATGATGCCAAGCGCGTAGGTGCGATAAAATATGAACTGGGTTTTCTTCAAAGTGACTTACTCCATTTTCGTCTCGGTACTCGAATTTGGCAAAGTTAAACAATGCTCGAATAAAACGCATAGTTAAGTCGGCCTGAGCTTTACTGCGCTTTGTTATGCTCGCATGTACTTTTTTTACCGTATTTTCATCAAAATAAATAAGAGGCTCTTCGCGATGGTCTTCAAGGTAACAATCCATCACCTGGTTATATCCCCGTAGAGTATTGTCAGAAAGCGACTTATTACTTTTGTAGTGGAGGAAAACCTCTTTCATAGTTACTAGCTTTTCTTGCTGCTTTCTAGTTTCTGTATTTGGGTTTTGCTTATTAACGATTTTGTTGAGCGTTTCACGCGCAGACTGTCTCGCCTGTTCAATTGTCAATTCGGGAAATGAACCTAACGTTACACTTAACGGTGAAGATTGATGCTTCAACCTTTTATAAACTCGAAATACTTTTTTGCCCGCAGGTGTTACATCGCAAACCAGACCCGCAACATCCAAGTCGTAATAGCGCTTACGTTTTTCTTGCGGGTTTATTTCTTGAAGAACTTTTTTGGTGAACTTGAACTTTTCAGGCATAGCCGTCCGATCTGCTTATGATTTCTGTGCTACAAAAACTGTAGCACAGCCCACTCCCCTGTGCTACAAATGTGCTACAAAAGAAATAAACAAAGATCAAACAAAAACAATATAAATACATGTTTTTAAATGACTTATATAAAATTTAAGTGAATTTCAATAAAATGCAAAAAACCTTTATAAATCAATAAGCCAAGATAACTCATAATCGGCAGGTCCCCTGTTCAAGTCAGGGTGGGGCCACCATTTTTCTATATACACCTTCACCACCGTGTGCATAACCAAACACGATGTAAATCTGATTATCATTTACTAATAACGAACAACCTCACGTTTATTTCAAAGCGCTGGTGCTATCTCTAATGATGATTTCATAGGGAAGAATATATTCGGAAAAGCTGGGCTGTCTCCCTTCAATTATGCGAAACAAAAGTTCGGCGGCTTTTTCTCCCATCTCAACTGCGGGTTGCCTTATTGTAGTCAACGACGGATCGCAATAACTCGACACATCAAGATCGTCAAATCCTGTTATTGATATATCCTCAGGTATTCTAAGACCTTGCTCTTTAATCCCCTTCATTGCGCCTATCGCCATTTGATCATTTGCGCAAAAAATAGCTGTTGGCCTATCTTCCATTTTAAGAATATGGCGCACCGCATTTAACCCAGACCAATACTTAAAATCGCCTTCTACTACTAAGTTTTCTTCGTAGCTTAGGCCTGCTTTTTCTAGCGCTTGGCGATATCCTTGAACCCTTTCCTTCGAATGAGCGTTATCTCGAAGCCCCGAAATCACGCCTATTCGTTTATGGCCTAGATTAATGAGGTATTGCACCATTTTTTGCGCCGCATCAATATTATCGATACGAACAGATAAATAGGGCGTGCCCTCGCAGCCAGCAGCATTTATCGCTTTAACGTCTTTCATAGGCAGCAACGCATTTTTAGAATGTGGCGTAAGTTGAATAAGCCCATCAGCTTGTCGGGTTTCCACTAACCGAATAAACTCTTCTTCTCGGTTCATGTTGTCTCGAGTATCCCCCAACAGCACATTATAGCCATGCTTGGCAGCAGTATCTTCAACACCGCTTATAAGCGTCGCAAAAAATAGATTGGCGATATCAGGCACCAGCACCACTATGGTATTGGTTCGCTGCAAGCGGAACTTCTGTGCCGATAAATTAGGTCGATATTGAAGTTTCTCTATAGCCTTATTGACTCGTAAAAGGCTTTGTTTTGAAACCATCTCAGGGTTACTTATTGCGCGCGAAACTGTCGCTATTGATAAACCAGATTCCCTAGAAACGTCTCGGATGGTCGCCATAGTATTTTGATACTTATTGTTATTAACATGGAGGTGATTAAAAGAGTGCTACGGTGTGAAATATCAGATACCTGAAAATCATACTAACTTTCCCTTTCTGCCAAGTGTAATTCATGGGGAGTACAAAACGTACCCCCCAACAATGATTAGCTAAATTAGAACTTGGCGCGAACGCCTACTATGTATCTTGTTTCATAGTAATTTTGGAAGGCATACTGATCTTCCCATTGCAGGTAATAATCTTCGTATTCCCCAGTAATATTAGAGCCCTGCGCATAGACAGACATGTTCTCTGTAATGTCGTAGCTGGCAGAAATATCTACGTATGAGGTCGGCGCTTGAAATAGGTTAAGTGCTCCC
Source organism: Alteromonas sp. 38 (assembly GCF_902506055.1). Classification (NCBI taxonomy): domain Bacteria; kingdom Pseudomonadati; phylum Pseudomonadota; class Gammaproteobacteria; order Alteromonadales; family Alteromonadaceae; genus Alteromonas; species Alteromonas sp. 38. Next base: position 985,815 of record NZ_LR733300.1, on the reverse strand, counting down.
CACCCGCCTTGGCCAGCTAGTCTTTCACTACGATAATTATAAGCAATACGCGCTTCGAACCTGTCTCCCTGATACCAACCAATAACGTTGAACTGACGTTCTGAGTTATCGGTGAACATGTTCTCTTCACCATAAATATCGGTACCTGCACCTTCGCTAGGCGAGTAAGTGAAGTTCGTGTCTATACCAAAACTAGCGAGTAATGAATCAGGTTCAACTATGTCGCTAAATGCTACTTTAGCGCCAAGTTCGAAGCCTTCAAGTGTTCCACCATCTCCTTGCACCAAGGTAGTTATAGGCACGCTTCTTCTTACAATGCCATCAGCATCTGGCATTTCCATATCTACCGTTTCATTCACAGTAAAACTGTCTATATCAACACGGAAAACAGCGGCACTCACCATACTCGCCTGACCGATGTACCATTCTAGTGACAAATCGTAGTTGGTAGAGCGCCATGGATCGAGTTGAGGATTACCCGCAAGACTTCCACCGGTAACAATGAACTGACCTTGCGTAGGGCTGCCTTCAACTGAATCAAGTGCATTGCTAAGTGCTAAACCTTCACCGTACTGGTTTAGATTTAATGGCGTCATATTTTCAGAGTAAGCAAATCGGGCAATTACGTTGTCAGTAATGCGGTAGGCCAAATTCAATGAGGGTAAAACATCGGTATATTCATTGTCTGAAAGCACATCGCCTACATCAATGGCTGTGGCGCTATACGGTAAATTATCACCGGCAATATTTTGCTTAACAGACAAGTCTGTTTCGATAACTCGTACGCCTACATTACCTGTTAATAAACCATCTAAGCCTTCAAAGTTAGCTTGTAGAAAATAACTCAGCTCTGCCACATCTGCATTGAAGCTGGAACCTGGCACAATTTCTCGGGTTGATTGGCCGAATACGCGATTGTGAAAAGCTTCTGGATCATCATAGTCAGCGGGGTCTACTGCCCATACGGTAGGTATGCCCGACACTGGTCCAAAGTCTGAGACTTGAATAACGTTGTTGTTCTGATCTAACGGAATATTTTCTAACGCGGCATAAGGCATAAATTGACCATCAACAACTTCACCGTCTGAACACGATGGAGCATTTGCACCAAGCAATACATCGGTCGCTTTCCACTGGGCTAAGCAACCTGCAGTTTGCACCGGTGAAAATAGATGATAGCGCTCATAATCGGCACTTCGCTTCCCATAACGGATCCCCGCTTCAATACTAGTAACGAAACCACTTTCAAAGAGATACTTACCTTTCATACTGAAGGCATTAATGTCGCCGTTTGCGTTTTCATTATTCTCAGAGCTATACGCGCCCACATTGTAGCTTCCCAGATTCCCCATATAATCGGCTATTGTCGCGCCATCGCCTAACCCACCAGCAAGAGAACGGTCGAAGCCACTCCATACAGGATGTTCACCGGTTGTATCGTAGGTAAGGTGCGGGTTTTCACTGTAACCTAACGCATTAATCGCTTGTAAGCAGCCGCCTTGATCGCCGACTACCTCATCCTCTGGTCTGCACTTATCCGCTGGCACTAGATTCGTCGTACGACCAAGCGTAGTTTGGCCGTTAGTCATATCACCTTCGTTATAACCGTGACGATGCTCCTGTGACGCTCTGCCTACGATTGCTCTAAACTGACCAGTAAATGCACCACCATTATCGTAATCTAGCTGCAAATTTATATTCGTCGAGCTATTGTTATAAACGTCATTTTGCGTGAAAGACTTCATTCGCGAGGGGTAAAGCTCTGCTTGCTGCCAAGCGTACATTTCGCCACCATCAATCATTGCGCCCGTAGCTCGCTCTTCGGTTGGTTCAAACCAACCTCTAGGGCCCCACTTGTTGGTCGCGCTTAATCCTACTTTTCGGTTGTATTCTTCTTGCTCTGTGTAAAATACATCAGCGGTAAATATGAAACCTTCTCCTAAATCGACCTGGGTAGAGGAGTTTATCCCTATCCGTTCTCGTTCAGTACCTTGATTCCATGCAGAAAAGCCTTGTGCCCCAAGGATCACTCTTCCTTCTCGGCCTGCTACTCCGATATCATCGGCACTAGTTCGGTCAGTCCAACCAGCGTCGCCAGGGTTTGCTGTGTTTAAACCATTATAAGAATTCGCTAAATTCACATTGGCATAGGTACCGGAAAGCATGAAGCCAACTTTCCCGTTTTGCCAGTTATAAAGTGCTGATAAGTTCGGATCATTTGAGGTTGTTTCATCGCCTCGCTGAACCTCTGCTGCACCACTGAATGTTGAACCTTCCTCGAAATCAAATGGACGATAAGTTTTAAGATTCACCGTGCCGGTGATACCCGCATTTCCAAGGTTCGCAGTGGCATTTTTAAATACATCGGCACCACGAAATAAGGGAGAAGGAATATCACTGAAGTTAGGTTGAGTAGATACTACTGAGTTTGCGCCAAGGTACTGCTCACCATTTAGCTGAGTGACAACTTGAGGTAAACCGCGAATGTTAAGCGAACCTCCCTCACCAGCTGTGCGTCGAATTTGAACGCCTGAAATACGTTGCAGTGAATCAGTAATGGTGACATCCGGTAATTTACCGATATCTGTCGCGGCGATAGAGTCGACCACCGTTGCAGCATGCCGTTTGGCAAAAATGGAAGCCTCTTGAGAACCTCTAATACCACTAACATTAATGACTTCTATATCGTCAAGTTCATCAGATGTCTCAGTTTCCTGGGCTGATGCCGTATAACTTTGTGTTGCAGCTAGAACGCACAATGCTAGTGCGGTTCGTTTGAATCCGTGATGGTGTTTTAAACTGTCTCTCATCTTTCATCCCTTTTAGCGTGATGGCAATATTTCATGAGTCAATGACGTCTAGCGCCACCACAAATGAAACCGTTTTCAGTGATGAAAATGTAAATCAGTAAAAGACACTTTTCAACAACAATTCATTTACATGGATTTGTTTAATTATTTTCTTAAAACCCTCAAAAATATTACAATAATTGTTAATATTCAGATAGATAAAATTAAAACACCTAAACAATTACAATTATAAAAAGTTCATCTATTACGATAAAACGCACATAAACAACGACAAGCAACTTTACATTTATGTTACACAAATATCATCAAAGCAACTCACCCAGAATAAAAATAACACATAAATATCAATAGCTTAAAATATAATTACAATGTAACAACCTTAAAATCTTGAAACCGGTTACATCAGGATGTAAATTAACAAATAAATCCAAATGAATTTACAGCATTTGAAAGTATCCAATACCTCTCAATTAAATATGTGAGACTAAGATGAACCGTAGAGACTTGATCAAAAACCTTGCAACGATATGCGGTGTAGCGGCTGCCAACTCAATGGTCAGTATGCCTGCACTTGCATCTGCCAAAGCATTTGGTGAAAAGCAAAGTGGAAAATCGCCAACGCTTTTCAGCGGAGATAACCTCGCGATACTTCGCCAAATTTGTGCGCTAACCATTCCTGCAACGGACACCCCAGGAGCAGCAGAAGTAAATTGTCACCTCTTTATCGACCATCAGCTAAGCACTGTGTACTCGTCTGAACAACAGCAATCTGCAATTAACGTCATGTCAGCGATTGATTTGGCAAGTGAAGAAATAAACAAACAATCGTTCGTTAACGCAGATAAAACGTCACAGTTGGCGTTGCTTTCTATGTTGGAAGCCAGCAAGGCACCATTTAGTGAAACGCTAAGGTCTGATTTCAAAACCATCAAGGGCTTAATCGTTTTTGGGTACTACACATCTCAAATAGGCGCAACTAAAGAGCTGACCTATCTCGCCGTTCCCGGCGGGTTCAAAGGCTCAGTGCCCTTAACTGCTGTGGGCAGTGCGTTCAGTTCGAAAGCCTACTATTAAGATACGGAAGTCTCAATTATGAATAAAGAAACCTATATTGAAGAATCATCAGAAACCTACGATGCCATTGTTATTGGCTCTGGAATTACCGGTGGGTGGGCAGCTAAAGAGCTCACTGAGAAAGGATTTAAGACGCTTATTATCGAGCGAGGTCGTATTGTAGAGCATCGTAAAGATTACATTAGCGAAGGTAAGCCGCCGTGGGAATATGCTAACCGAACAAAAGTGGATAAGGAACTTGTTGACGAGCAGTTCGCTATTCAAAAGCAATGTTACGCTTTTCACGATGGTACAAAGCAATTTTTTGGCAATGATAAAGACTATCCCTACACCACCAAAACAGGCACTGAATTTAGCTGGATAAGAGCCAATCAGCTAGGCGGAAAGTCACTGCTTTGGCATCGCCAATCTTATCGTATGAGCCCTTTCGACTTTGAGGCGAATAAACTGGACGGACATGGTAACGATTGGCCAATCAGATATAATGATCTGGCGCCTTGGTATGAGTACGTTGAAAAGTTTGTAGGCATCAGCGGAACATCAGAAAATCTTCCACAGCTGCCAGATAGTGTGTTTCAGCCGCCGTTTGAAATGACTAAGCCAGAGAAAGATTTCGCCGCAAAAATGGCAGACGCTGAACCTGACAAGCCGGTTATCATCAGTCGATGCGCACACTTAACCAAGCCTGAGAAAGTTCATGTCGACTTGGGAAGAATGCAATGCATGGCAAGAAACGAATGCCAAAAAGGCTGTTCGTTTGGCGCCTATTTTTCTACTCAAAGCGCGACGTTACCCGCCGCCGCTAAAACAGGTAACCTATTTATTGCCCCGAACAGCGTTGTAGAAAGCCTTATCTACGACGACACCACAAATCGGGTAAAGGGTGTGCGTGTAATAGATAACGACACACTCAAACAACGAGAGTATTTCGGCAAGATTGTCTTCCTATGTGCATCAACACTAGGTTCTACTCAAATCATGTTGAACAGTACCTCAAAAACATTTCCAAAAGGCATTGCCAATAGCTCTGGTGTATTGGGGCAGTATTTGATGGATCATAATTACAATGCCCTTGTTACAGCCAGTATTGATGGGTACGAACAAGAGTATTACACCGGAAGGCGGCCAGCCTCTTTATACGTTCCCAACTTTCACTATGAACCCAGCCGCTACCATGAAAAGTTCAAACGGGGCTTTGCATTGGCGGGATCAGCATCTCGTGAAGACTGGCAATCTATGGGAACCAGAGACGGCTTTGGCGCAAGTTTCAAAAATATGCTTCACAACCCAGGTAAATGGGGAATTGGCCTGCAAGCCCAAGGTGAAATGCTTCCGCGCCAAGATAACCAAGTTACCCTCCACTCGTCGAAGAAGGACAAGTGGGGTATTCCTCAACTGCATATTAACTGTCAGTGGTCGGAAAACGAAAACCTTATGATGCAAAGTGCATTAGAAGTAGCGTCTTCCATGATGGAAAAAGCAGGGTTTCACAATATTCAAAAACGTATCTTGGGGCAACCGCCAGGGCTAGCGATTCACGAAGTGGGAACGGCTAGAATGGGGCGCGACCCAAAAGATTCGGTTTTAAACGGGTTCAATCAATCTCACGATGTACCCAACCTATTTGTAACCGATGGGGCCAGCTTCTGCTCAACTGGCGTAGGAAATCCATCACTTACCTTTATGGCCATGACAGCACGAGCAGTCGACTATGCTGTTAAAGAAGTTAAATCAGGACGACTCTAATGATATTAAGAAAAAAATACATTTCTTCCATCATGATGCCCTTCGTACTTTGTGCTACTGCCATGATGGCTGGGTGCAACAACGACAACACTATGAATACTAAAACCGAGAATACTGGGCAGCAGATGGAGAGCAAACAGCTAAACGCCACCCTCAATGCGCCCCAAATTAGTGTACAGCTTTGGTCTGTGAAAGATGCGCTTAAACAAGACTTTAAAGGTACACTCGAACAAGTGGCAGATTTAGGGTTTGATGGAGTGGAGTTTGCGGGCGATTTTGGCCCCTATGACAACGATCCAGCCGCTTTAAAAAACTACCTTTCATCCATTGGGCTAGCGCCAAGTGGTGCGCATGTGTCTGCCGAACTACTTAATAATAATTTTGATGAAATCGTTCAATTTTATACAGCGCTGGGCGTTACCGATCTCATTATTCCTTGGGATGATCGTGCATTTAATGACGATGATGTAACAGAATTCGTTAGTGAGTTGTCGCGCTTGTCAGAAAAATTAGCCCCTAAAGGAATGAGAGTTGGGTTTCATAATCACGCCGAAGAATGGGCCTCGTATGAAGACACCACGTTTTTTGATTTTATTGCGAATAACACACCTAAGTCGGTGATTCTTCAGCAAGATGTAGGTTGGACAATTCACGCAGACAAAGACCCTATCGCTTTTGTAAAGAGGTACCCAGGCAGAACGATTACCACGCATTTTAAATCTGACGTAGAAGAGGGCAGTAATTTACGCCCAATCATCGGTGAAGATGGTATTAGCTGGTCTGCAATTTACAAAGCGACGGTGGTTAGCGGCGGTGCAAAATGGATTGTTATTGAACAAGAAGAATATCCTGACAACCTATCGCCAATGGAAGCACTTTCTAAATCAAAATCTGGGTTTGATAAGGTTATTTCAGAGTAATCTTAGTCACAATATCGATGCAGTGCTTCAGCCGTTTGGAAGCCGAGTTTTGGTATAGGATTTAAGAATAAAGAAAACCACTAAAGCGACAAAGCCAGTCACCCCTGGCTTTGTTTCTCTTAAAACGTCCCATAGTCTCTTTCAAATTTTTATCACACTTTTAAGGCTAATGCGCCAGCTGAAACCCCGGCCTGTTACTTTCGCCATTCAAGCAAGACTATCAGTTAAATGTATTGATGGGTGACGAACACTTAAACAGATGTAAAGTATGCCACGTGGCATATCGAGCTAATAGAACGTAGTTGTTTTACACTAATTATTGCTTGGCATGATAAGCGTTAGAAACTGCAAAGCTGTCTTCAAACCAGTTCCAGCTCTTTACTTTCCCATCTTCAACGTGAACGCGTACCGCCCAGCTGAATTTGCCCGTATCTACGCCAGATTCATTTGCAATAGCACTCATGCTGCCCATAAATACCGCTTGGTCACCATTTACAAAGCTGAAATCCGTAGACCAACTTGTTACTTTCAAACCTGCGCCGAAACGAGGAAGAAAAGTATTTAAAACCTTATCTTTTGAGTCCCACTTGCCAATCCAAGGAATACCCGCGTCACCTTCGTTGTGCCAAACAAAGTCATCTGCCATCAGTGCCTGAAGCTTTTCCATATCGCCAGAGCCTGCTGCCCAAAGGAATGCTTGCGCAATTTCTAACGTCTTAGCTGAATCAACTGACTCTGTCTCCTGTGCCGAAACAGACGTTAGATGGAAAAAAGCTAGCAAGCTTACGAGACCGATTAATAGACTTTTCTTAAACATTTTTGCTCCTGATTATCAGTTTTAAAGTTCAATGTGTTGGTGAGACAACTATACCTGTGCTAAATTTTCGGTAAATTCGCTAATCAAACACATTTGGTATGCAAAAATGCACAACATAAGATGGGGAGACCTGCAGTATGTTCTGGCGGTGGCTAACGAAGGGTCGCTGTCTGCAGCCGCTCGCTCACTTGGCGTTAATCACAGTACCGTATTGCGCCGTCTCGATGCGTTTGAATACCGCCATAAGTTACAGGTCTTTCATAAACTTTCTACCGGATACAAACTAACCGTTGAAGGCCAGAAGTTGCTTGAATCGGCGCTTGCTGTGCAAAACACCGTCAAAGAATTGGAGCATAAGATTTTCGGGCAGGAAATGAAGCTGGAAGGCACGCTAAGATTAACTACAACCGATGCCTTATCTCGCTTAATTTTAGGTAAGCATCTTGCTACTTTTCATCAACGTTATCCGAAAATTCAATTAGAACTTAGTCTGACATCTCGTCAATTAGACATTTCACACTTAGATGCAGATGTTGCAATTCGCCCTGCTGTTGAACTGCCTGACTCTTTGATTGGCACCAAGCTGTGCAAACTCGCATTTGGGGTTTATGGAGCCCCTGATTATATTGATAGCCTCCAAGGTAAACATCCTCTTGAATCTGCATCCTGGCTCGTGATGCATCAAGGCAATGCATCTAGTCAAATTTCAGAACTCATCTCAAAAGAAAAGATAGTCATGAAAGCCGACTCTTTTGAGCCTTTGTTGATAGCAGCTGAAAACAAGTTGGGGCTTGCCTATCTCCCCTGTTTCATGGGGGAAGGAACGGGAATATTACAAAAAGTAAACATAGAAATAAATCACCAAAGTACTGATCTTTGGATGATGACCCATAAAGATCTAGAAAACGCGGCAAGAGTAAAAGCGCTTTTTAACTATATTCAAGAAGCAATAAGGCCGGAATACAACCGATTAGCCGGCTTTACTAACTAGCACGTATTTCCCCTCATGTATTGTAGGTTTAACGCACTTCAACGTAGCCATTGAGTAAATATGTGTAAAGCACGTAAAAACACGTAAAAGCCATTGACCAAAACTCCCTCAAGAAGCTCAAATAATCTTTTATTTCATATAGTTATGTAAATGCAGATTTACACAAATGAAATAAAGATGAAATAAAAATAGCCAACAATTGCGCTACCTCAGGCAACCGCAATACGACATGCTCAAATAAGCATGCGTGGCTAGCTGAGCACTCAAACCAAACTTTATTTAGAACGGGAAATACATGAACAATAAAACTCAGTTCAATCGCATCGCGATGGCTGTGGCTTTGTCTATTGGTGTTGCAACAACAGCCGTTGCAGCCACTGGTCAATCATCAGCTATGCGCGGCACCATACTAGGCCCTCAAGGTAATCCCGCAGCAGGCAGCTCAATTACTATTATTCATCAACCTTCAGGAACGGTAAAAGAGACCACCGTAAATGAAGAAGGCGCATTCTCAGCACGAGGTTTACGTGTTGGTGGCCCTTATATGATTATCGTAGAGTCACAAAAGTTCCAAAGCCGTGTCATCGAAGATGTATATTTAGAACTGAATGACACATTCGAACTTGATGCTGCCCTTGAAACGACTTCTGATATAGAGCGTGTAACGGTAACCGGTAGCCGCGACTTTTTCTCAAACAACGGTTCAAATTCAGTATTTGGTGAATCGGCTATTGAGAACATGCCTACCTTTAACCGAGATATAAAAGATATTGTTCGTTCAAACCCGTTAGCGGTGGTAAGTGCCGATGGTGAAGAATTAAGTATTGCCGGCTCTAACCCTAAATATAATACTTTCACCGTTGATGGCGTAGGCGTTAACGACACCTTCGGCCTACAAAGTAACGGTTACCCTACGTCACGCCCCCCAGTGTCTTTAGATGCTATTGGCCAAGTGTCTGTTGAGTTTACGCCCTTTACCGCCCGCGCAGGTAAATTTGGCGGTGGTAACGTGAACGTGGTGACCAAATCAGGTACCAATGAATTTCACGGTACGGCATTCTATGAAGAAGTGCCTTTCTCTGGCACCGCAAAAGACACCAAACTTTACAACACGGAATATGACGTCGATAACGATGAATCGTCCTACGGTTTCACTCTTGGTGGTCCATTAATAAAAGACAAACTTTTCTTCTTTGGCTCCTATGAAAAATGGGAAGAAGAAATCGATACCGGCTTTAACTCTTCAGCCTACCCTACAGAGCTCGTAAGCGCGGCAGAAGACGTGATTACTGCCCTTAGCGATACCTACGGCCTTGAAGATTCAATAGCGGGCGCGCCTGATGCAGACGAAGATGAAAAATACCTCATTAAATTAGACTGGAACATTAACAACGACCACCGCGCCGATTTCACCTACAGCTATCAAGAAAACACAGCGGCACAAAACTACAACGAAGATTCAGATACTATTTTATTAACTTCGAATACCTGGACCCTTGCGCAAAAAAATACTTACTACACTGCCCATGTCTATTCTGACTGGACAAATAACCTTCAAACAGAAGTTAGCCTTTCTTACAAAGAGTTTGAACAAGCCTCTGTCACGGCTTCTGATTGGGGTGAAATAAACGTTGATACCGCAGCGGGCACAGAGAGTGGCTATACCGTAGTAGCAGGCGTAGATGAAAACCGCCATGCAAACGTGCTAGAAAACGAAGTGTGGAACTTTGCATTGCATGCTACTTACTTAGCTGGCGATATCGAGTATAAGTTTGGTACTGAAATAGAAAACACGTGGAACTACAACCTATATGGCCGTGATTCTTTAGGCACCTGGTATTTTGACGATACTGAGGCATTCGCTAATCAGGAAATCTCTTATTTCGAATATGCCAACGCGTATACAAATGATGTTCAAGACCTTGCCTATGACGTTGAAAGTACGGTTTACTCACTTTACGGTGATGCTACTTATGAAGTGTTTGACGACTTTACGGTAACCGCAGGCCTTCGCTACGAGTACCTTACCGTTGAAGACTCACCACAACTAAACAGCAACTTCGCTAGCACCTATGGCTTTGCGAATACTGAAAATCTAGATGGCTTCGATATTTTCCTTCCACGCGTAAGCTTTAATTGGGATATCAACGACGACTTAACCCTTCGGGGTGGTGCTGGCCGCTTCTACGGTGGTATGCCACTGGTTTGGATATCTAACGCTTACACCACCGATGGTGTAACCAACGACTCAGTAACCTTTTCTAGCCTTGACGCAAGCTCGGTAGACTTCACATCAGTTCCTACAGAAGCCCAAAGTGCGTTAATGCAAGGTGCGGGAAGCACGAACTCAATCGATCCAGACTTTGAATTGCCCTCTGACTGGCGTTACCAGATTGCTGCAGACTACACGTTCGACATCCCTACCCTTGGCGACAACTTCGCGTGGACGACTGAGTTAACCTACGTAGACCGCCAAAATGCGGCTTATTGGGAAGACTTATCTCGTATCAATAATGGTAACAGTACCCCAGATGGCCGTATTATCTGGGACAATGTTTACGATGGTACTGAATATGAAGACAACTATGATATTCAATTAACCAACTCGGATGACGGCGGCCGTAGCATTCTGTTTACCACTGCGTTAGCTAAACAATGGGATAACGGCATAAGCCTAAATACATCCTATACCCACCAAGATATTACTGAGGTTAACCCAGGTACAAGCTCAACGGCTGAGTCGAACTACCAGTATGAAGTAACGGTTAATCGTAACGACCCTACCGTGGGCACCGCGTACTATGAAACCAAACACCGTTTTTTAGTGAACCTTGGTTACACTCACGAATTTTTTCAGGGCTATAACACTAACTTCAACTTATTCTTTGAACGCCGCTCTGGTCAGCCTTTCTCTTGGGTACTAGGTTCATATCAAGACGGCGGCTTGGGTGATCAGTCTGCGTTTGATGATTCAGATGTGTACCTTCCTTATATTCCATCAGGCGCCAATGATACGGCGGTAGATTTCACAAGTGGCCTTAGCTACGAAGAAATTATGGCGATTGCTGAGCAAGCAGGTGTTGCTGGAAGCGCTGGCGGTTATGTTGGAAAGTACTCATCCACTCAACCTTGGATCACCACAGTAGACTTGGCTATTTCGCAGGAAATCCCTGGTTTTGTAGAAGGTCACAAAGGTCGTATTTATTTGAATATCGATAACTTTGCTAACCTCTTAAATAGTGACTGGGGCAAGGTATACGAAATGACTTATCCTCAGCAAATACTGTTTGATTACGACATCAACGACGCGGGTCAGTATGTTTATTCTGAGGCATATGGCGGCACAGACACCAGCAACTATGATTCATTTGATGAAGAGCAATCTACGTGGCGAATTAAGGTAGGCGTGAAGTATACGTTCTAAATTTTGAACGAAAAAATTCTTCTGACAAAGCCAGCTGCTATTTAGCTGGCTTTTCTATTTCAGTATTAATAACGCATTTAATATGCCTAGGTTAAGCGTCAAAAAAAGTTGGCAAGCTATTTGTAAGTTCACGGGCAGGTATCGAATAAAAGAGTGCGTAACACGCACTGAACAACGAGATTTTGACACTATGCGCCTACCGACGAAACAACTAATCAGTAAAATTGAAACACTATCTAATGATTTGTCTCATGACCAGCTCTCCAACTTTCTTGATATCATTAACGCGATGACTGCACTAGTCGAAGAGGCTAGCGAGTTGAGCAGTAATGACGACGTACCCAAATCAATTAATCCCGCTGCTTACAGCTCAATCATGCATTAACTATGTCGTCGTACATAAAAGGAAATAGCGCACTATGTATTTAAAAAATAGTGAAATAGGTTTACCCTTCTAGGCATAACAATTAAGAGTAACCAACTTTTCTCAATATGCGCTTTTTCTCCTTTTCGGTCGCTTTCTTTCTCAGCCTATTTAATTCAGGGTTGGTTAATGGAGACGTTATTAACACATCATCAATAACGCTTCATACTGACGATCACAATTTAACGAGCAGAATTAATCAACCGCATTCCCCCTTTTCCGCAAGTGTGGATACGGCGCAATTATTGGTTGATGCCATAGGCTACGATAAGCCTATTTTAGAAGTCTCACTCAAACGTTCATTCCAACAGATAGAGAATGGCGAATCGGTTTGTGTTATCAACAAGATAAAATCAGCCGAGCGAGAAAAGAAGTACACCATTTCTTTGCCACTTAACTTCTTTCAAACGCAACAACTATATCAGCTTTCCTCACTGCCGCCTTTGGCTCCAGAGCTACTAAACGAGAATGGCGAAATAGTCAGCATTCATAGAGTACTAGAGGCGTTTAAAGCCTCAGCCATTGTGCTACCAGAAACTTATTCTTATGGTGAGCGGGTAGATGATGACTTAAGTAAAATAGACGACAAACAAATTATAACCTTAAGCAACCCTACATTTTTCTCGAGTTTCACGAAGATTATTGCTGCTGGCAAAGCTGATTTCGCCCTTATATTCCCCGTGTCTTTGTATCAATCATTCGGCGACACTAAGCCTATTAAGATGAGAAGTTACGCTATTGCGAACAACCCAAAATTCGTTTCTGGGCACGTTATCTGCGGTAAGACACCTGAGGCGCTTGCCTTTATTGAGAAAGTAAACGCGGCGATAAAAAGTATTTACGCCAACCCAATTTTTATCGAAGTGCATACGAAATATCTCCCTGCAAATACGAGACAGATAGTCGAGCAAGCAATACACCAACAGGTAGCTAACATTCTGTAGGTTTTTTCCTATCACACCGATTCATTCTTTCAATTTTCGGCACTTTAATGTTGACCGTATACTTGGCTAAATCAACCTAACAGATTTAATCAGGTAACCGAAATGAATTCCTCTGCTGCGCCCACGTCCTTTCCTCTTTATGCCACCAAGCGCCCTAAACTTGCGCTTATCGCTGAAGGTGGTGGGCAGCGAGGGATCTTTACAGCAGGCGTATTAGATGCTTGGCTTGAAGCTGGTTACGACCCTTTCGATATGTTTATTGGTACATCAGCTGGTTCACAAAATTTGACCAGTTTTCTGGCGCGGCAAAAAGGTTATGCGAAACGTTTAATTCGGGGCTTATCGCGGCATAAGCGATTCTTCCAATTAGGCCGTGGTTTAATGGGAAAGCATATTGTCGATTTGGATTGGTACTTTGAAAAAACGAAAGAAGCGAACCGCATTTTAGATTTCAAGGCCGCGAAAGAAAGCTTGGGGGAGAGAGAGTTATTAATTACCGCTACAAATTCTCGCGATCGTAAGCCTTATTTTTTAAGCCCCAAAGGCAGTGGTAATCAATGGCGAGAACTATTGAAAGCCTCTAGCGCTTTACCCTTTTTATACAAACAAGGTGTAAAGCTTACTACTGAATACAACGCGGTTTCGGTTAGCGAGAACAAAGCGAATACACTTCCTCAAGCACAACCTGAATCAGACTATTACCTTGATGGCGGCTTGGGTGCACCTTTACCAGTGCGAGAAGCTTACGAACGAGGAGCAAGAAAAATAGTCGTTATACGTACTGGCGATGTGAATTTTCAAGCTCAATCGGCATGGCTGCACAAATTAAAATCATTGGTGTGCGCAACGGGTCATTGTCCAAAAACAATTAACTACCTGGTACAGCATGAGCAAGCGTACCAGCAAGAGTTAGCGTTTATCGCAAACCCACCAGCGGATGTGGAAATTATTCAAATTTTTGCAGGCACTAAATTACACAGTAAATTACTGGGCAGTGCGGATAGCGATCTTCGTCACGATTATAAAGTAGGTGTAATGGCTGGAAGACGTTACTTAATGCAGCAATTAGCTCCCAAGCCTGCTCCGCTTAATGTCGATAAGAGAAATAACATACCTGATGTAGCCAGCGCACTTCATAGCGCATCCGCAATAGCTCAAAATGAACAACACAAGCTATCTGCGTAGTCAAAGATTTGTGATGTTTGCAATGAGTGTGGCACCATAAATCTGGTATTTAGGTAACTTATAGGTCGTCACAACAATGAAATATATGTGCAATACAATGTGTTAAATTATTTGTATATATACGTTATTTTGTGACGCTACCGCCAAATAAAACAGACTGGAAAATATTATCGACAGACGACGGCTTTGAACGCTATAACGCGTTAAGAGCGTTTATTCGTGGGCTTACCAACGATAATGCAGTTGCTGATGACGTGTTACAAGAAACCCTACTTAGAACCAGCAAAAGCGCTCAATACTCAGAACTAGACAATCCGCTCGCCTATATGATTACGGTGGCGAAGTCAGTCCTCTACGATCATCAACGCAAAAAGCTCCCTCTCTCGGTAGATTGGCAATCCGAAGAGCTTGAAGCCGCAAATGACAGCCCTGAAAAGAGCTACCACAATGCGCAAAAGCTTGCCTTTATCGAAACCGTACTGTCTGATATGACACCGCTGCGTCGCGAGGTTTTTATACTACGTAGAGTAGATGGATTGAGCCGCGATGAGATAGCCAACACATTAAATTTAAGTGTAGAGGCTGTCAAAAAACATCTCACCCGCGCCATGGTAGAGCTTACGTTAAAATTGGAAGCGTCAGGTTGGGTAGAAAAAAATCACTAAACCCACTCATTAGTGTCCCCACTTTAGGCGACAAACACTCTACTAATAGGTAGACGGGTAACAGAGGCATAGATGGAACAACAAAAGCATTTAGACCAGGCTGCTGATTGGTTTGATCGCTTCGACGAGTTAGACGAAAAAGGCAAAATCGCCTTATCAGCTTGGTTAAGTGAAGAGCAACACCAAATTGCATTTCAACGTATCGCACAAGCATTTGGGCAGCCGGAGGTTGCAATGGCAGCCATCAACGTTGCGGCTAACCGTTGTGATGATACTAGCTTGAAGAACGATAACGCAGCGAACAAAAAGCCTCGCCCCACCTATGTTAGCTATTGGGCTATGGCGGCAAGCTTTGTTACTGTTGCCGTTCTTGTCGCGTATTTAAGACTAAGCCAACCAACGCCTTCACCCGAAATCGTTGACAATGCCGTGCCATTATTAACACAAAACATGCAGCTAGCCTCCTCAAAAGCTCAGCGTATATCTCAGGTACTCAACGACGGCTCTGCGGTGCATTTAAATGGCGACTCACAATTAAGCGTTAACCATAATGCCACCTTCAGAGAAGTGAATTTACGTAAAGGGCAGGCCTATTTTGATGTGGCTCACGAGCCATCTAGGCCATTTATAGTTAACGTCGATAAAGTGAAAGTACACGTAGTCGGCACCGCTTTTGATATAGATAAACTTTCTGACAAAACGGTGATCCGTGTATACGACGGTATTGTGAAGATTATTGCAGACAAAACCCATACTCTCATCAAAGGTGAAGGTATTGTTTTAGAGAATAACCTTTGGAGCCAGACCTTTAGATTGACGGATGATCAACTACCAGCATGGCGAAGTGGCTGGTTAGATATTTACAATGAACCACTTTATCTGGCGGTAGAGCGCTTCTCTCGTTATTTGCAAAAGCCTGTAGAAATTAACGTTGATAAAGATGCTTTACTAACAGGACGATTCAGCTTATCCGAACCTGAAGCAGCATTACAACTGTTAGCCAGCGCACAAGGTCTAACGTTAGAAGAGCATCAAGATCGCTTTGTTTTAACCGATACTGCTCGCTGATGTTATGCAGATAAACGATGCGAGCGAATAACGCTTCAACAGCATACTTTAAATTATCTCGGGCACCTGTTGCATGCTGGTGCATCTGTCTGTTAGCGCTTTTCAACACAAGCTTTACCGTGCAAGCAGCACCAGGCGCTAACGAAACAAAACCGGTATTTTTAGAACCTCAACCCCTAGTATTAAGCCTTCAAGCTATTGCTACACAGTTCAATCTTCCCTTTGCGGTAAATCAACAACACATTGCTAATATTGAAGCACCAAAGCTAGAAGGCAACTTCACACTCGCTGAATCATTAACTCAATTGCTGAAAAACACGGGCTATTCGTACCTTATTCAGCCACACGGATTCACGCTTGTTCAAGCGCCTGCAACACACACTAACGACAGCGCTATGGAAGAAGTCTCTGTTACGGGCATACGCGCCTCGTTAAATATATCTGGTAAGCGAAAACGTGAAAACCGAGTCATATCTGACATTATTGCGTCACACGACATTGCCACCTACCCCGATCGTAATTTAGCCGAGTCGATGCAGCGTATATCCGGTATTTCGATAACCAGAGAAGCCGGTGAAGGACGTCAAATAATGTTGCGGGGATTGAATCCTGATTTTACGTTAGTGACGTTAAATGGCATGCCTGTGTTAGCCAATAATGATTCCCCAATGGACAGTAGACAACAAAAACAACAAGATAGAACTTTTGATTTGAATTTGTTTTCTACCGATTTGTTTAGTGAGATACAGGTACTTAAAAGTTACTCGGCAGACCAAGCCTCTGGCGGCATGGCGGGCATTGCAGCGCTTGAAACCGCCCATCCATTTGACAATCCAGGGTTGCAATGGGGCATCACGCAACAAATTGGAAATAACCAATTTAGCGATCACTTATCAAAAAAACTGTCAGCAATGATGTCTTCAACCAACGATAAGTGGGGTGCCCTTTTCTCAATAAGTTACGGGGCCCGTGAATCGCAGGAAATGGGTGCAAATACGTTCCGCTGGCGAGTAATTCCACCCGACGGCGCTGATACTTCAGAGCTCCCCCAAAAATTCACTGCGGCTTGGAACAATGGCGAATATCGTGTACCGCGGGGAAATCGTTATTCGGTGTGGCAAAGCGACATGAAACGGCTAGGCGTGGGCGCCTCGTTAGAATATAAAACTGCCCGTCACCATGCCATCTTCGACTGGCTCTACGGTAGATTAAGTGGCAACCGCTTTGAGTACCACCTTTACCCAAGGGGCTATCAGTCAACCCCTATTATAGAGGGCGAAACGGTTATTACCGCTGGCGAAGTCAATGAGAAGAATGAATTGGTCTATGCGGCGTACGAACAAGCTCAAGTAGGCACAGAAAGTCGTTTTCAACAGGTTTCCACCACGTATAACCAGTGGGTAATCAACTCACATCATGATATTGGCAGCACATGGAAAGGCCATTTGTTGCTTGGATGGGAAGGCGCATCTTACGATATTCCCACCAGCAACAAAGCCTATATGCAAGGTGTTACCGACGTAACCATTGATTATCGTCAAGATAGTCGTTTTGCTAATATCACCTATTCACATGATTTAACTCAACCTACGTTCTGGCGAATGAAAGAACTGGATAGTGAGCAGTACTTTACCTCTACCCAATTTATAAATGCCAAATATACGCTGAGTTTCGAGCCATCAATAACACGTTCATGGCAATGGGGAGTAGACGCGGTTAGATTCGAAAACGAGTCAGAGCTACTCAATATCCAGAATTTTTTAGACGAGGAATGGGCAGCTTATTTCAATGGTGTGCCAGAAGGAACAACTACTAGCAACGGCGTCACTAGCGTAAATAGCGCAGTTCCAGCAATACATAGTACAACACTTACCACTCACCCAAAGCTACATTGGTTAACCCTTGATACCAACAACGTATTTCGATATTTCAATTTGCCAACCAATACCCAAGCACTTCAAAATATAAACCGTGTTACCCACGAACTTCCTTCACACTATCAAAGCAAAGTCACCGAATCTCGCGTTGCCTTATTTACGCAATGGCAACGTGAAATTGGCCGTTTTCATATTAACAGCGGCTTACGCGTTGAATACGAAAATACCGAAGTGAATAATGTAAGTTCTTTGGTCAGCAACGTGCCTAACATTCACTATACCAACTGGCTACCATCATTGAATATTACCTATGAATTACAGCCAGATACGCTATACCGCCTAGCGTTAAGTCGCAGTATAGGTCGCCCGCAATTAAATGATATTACCCGCCCAGTGGAATACCTGCCCGAGACTAACTCGCTTTATGGTTTCAACCAAAATTTGCGCCCTTACTCCTCCTACAACCTAGATATTGCGTTTGAAAAATATACCAGCGGCGTCAATCAGTTTTCACTATCGGCATTTAGCAAATACTTAGATAACTATATTGTTTATACCTCTGAAACAGTGGCGTTTTCAGACACACCTGAGTATGCAAACTGGACGGGCGACACCATAAATGCGAATACACTAGTGCAACGAGTGACCACAGCAAATACAGAGCGCGCGTGGTTATATGGACTAGAGGGAAGTTGCCAATTGGAAACATCATGGCCGTGGCATCCTGAATACAAAATAGGTGTTATTACCAATCTAAGCTACACCCATGGACAGGTACAATATTTTAGTGCTGTGACTGGCGAGAAGCTGCAATATACCTCACTCCCCTACTTATCGCCCTGGCTTGCTAACGTTACTGCGTATTGGGAAAGTTATGCATTGAGCGCTCGATTATCTGCAACCTACCGCGATAGTTATTTAGCGCGTATCGGCGATGAGACCATTATTGATGAAGACGAAACAGGGTTTGAAAAAAGCGTTTATTTAGATGCCGTTGTATCCTTTCACATAGGCGAACATTGGGAGTTACGAGCCGAAGCCACTAATCTGACTAACGAACGAGAAGAGCAATATACTGACTCTGCACATCGCGCTTATAACACCACATTCAGTGGAAGAAACTTTTACCTTGGTGTTACTTTTCGCCATTAAGTCGTTTCTGCATTTCGAAATAGTAAAAAGGCACCCTAAGGTGCCTTCAATCTTTCACTACTTTCACATCAGTGTTGATGTATACGTTGCCGTTACATTGCGTAGGTAAAGCCTACGTAAAACGTTCTACCGCTTACCGTCGTGTTGTAAAGTCTGTCGTCTGAATCCGAATACTGTTCTTCTCGCTCGTTAGTCAGATTTACCCCTTCCACGCTCACTTTTAACGCATCATTGACGTTGTAAAATGCCGAGAAATCCCAGTAGGTAGAGCCATGAAACCCAGCTTCATCTTGATCGCTACTTGAGGTTTCAACCGTTACCAAATAATCATCGCGGTAAGCGGTAGAAACACGTGCGCCCCAAGTTTCAGTTTCAAAATAAAGGGTAAAGTTGTAAGTATGCTCAGATAGCCCATAGAAAGGACGAGATACTTGTACCGTTTCACCATCAACTAAAATGTTGTGAAGCGACTCGCCATCGGCATACGTGTAGTTTGCAATAGCACCAAAATTATCGAACGGCGCAGGTAGAAAATCAAAATCTCGTTGAACGCCAAATTCCCATCCCGAAAAGTCACTGTCGTCAAGGTTCTGCGGTTGAGAAAAGTTATACAAGGTGGCTGCCGTTTGAGGGTTACCATCTTCATCAACTGCACCTTCAATTAACGCCAGCGGGTAGCCTGTATCACCATAAGGAATGCTTACCGTGGTTGACGCTATAAAGTTCTCAATGTCTTTACGAAAGTGTGACATAGACACATAACCAACTTCATCAAAGTAGTACTCGACTCCCACTTCCATATTTAACGTTTCAAATGGCTCCAGCGCAGGGTTACCAGCACCAATATTCAAGCCACTTGAACCCGACAACGGATCCGTATTTACCGTACCACTTACCGACAAACTCCCCAGTGTAGGGCGTGTTAAGTTTTTACCTGCACTACCACGAACCACTAGATTGTCTGTGGCATACCACGCCACATTCATCGCCGGTAATACACCGTCGTACTCTCGGGTTACGGTAACGTACTCTGCACCATTAACCAATCCGCTAGAGTTAATCTCGGTGTTGTAATAACGCAGGCCAACGTTAGCGCGAAGCTCACTATCGCCCAGTAGCATATCTAACTCATACACTGCATAGGCCGCTTGGGTTTCTTCTTTTACTTTATCTGGGGTTGGCGACGTAGCTAAGTCTCGATTAACACTGAAGCTATCTAGTACGCCATCTACATCAACACTCAACCAACTTTGTTTTTCATGGTTATCATTAATAAACGTGTAGCTTGCATCCACAATGTCTGAAATCTCACCGCTTTGCCATTCGCTGCGCAGTACGTTTGCCGTTTGAACATCGCCACTTTCGTGTTCGAACTGCTTCATTGACACACCAAACTTCAGGCTACTTTGATCATTTAACGCGTAATCGGCATCTAACTTAGCCACATCAAAGCTGTTATTCACTTCATTTTCTGCAAGATCCACTTCGTGATAGCGGAATTCATTGATGTCTGTCGGGTCGTAATCACCAATATATGAATTATTGCCGTAAAAACGGTCATCGCGATAATCAATGGTCATGTCAGCAAAAGACTCTAAATACACCTTAGCGCTATTACTGGTGTAATCACTGCTCATTGTGCCTATTAAACCAGAAAGCGATAAATCAGAACTCACCGTCCAATCGCCATTTAATACCACCTGAGTAATTTCAGTTTCAGCTATTTGACTGCGGCTTTCTGAATGCAAAGCTGCATTGGCCCACTGTGAGTAAATAACTTCATTGTTGCCGTTATATTCTAGGTCTACGAGTTCTGAACAAAAGTAGCGGCTCCCGTCATCATAGTCTGGTCCAGTACAGCCCAATGCGGTGGAACTCGAGCCACGACTTTGGAGATGGTACTCTTTTCTATCGCTGTCCAGCTTTCCGTAAAGCGCGTCAATACCGAAGGATAAGTCTTCGTTTGGACGATACTGCAACGCTACTGTTGCGCCTATGCGTGTTTGGTCGCTATTAAATTGTGAATAACGGCTGCCTCGAGAAAAGCGTAATTCCCCGCTTTCAACTGCGGCTTGGTCGGCCTCTGACAAGCTCGAGATATCTGAACCTTGGTCTGTTCTTGGGCGCCAACGATAGGTGTTATAACCTTGCTCACTCGTGTCACGATTACTGTAAGCGATAGAGAACAATGCACCGAATTTGTCCCACGTATTAGATACTAAAGCCGCTATCCGTGGACTTGTATCTTCGGTAAGTGAGTTTTGGCCAGCCTGTACACTCACTGCACCTTTAAAACCGTCGTAATCAAATGGTTTTGCGGTATGCAGCGCTACCGTACCACCAATGCCACCCTCGTCCATATCTGCAGAGTATGACTTTTTCACATCGATTTGATTAAACAACTCAGACGCAAAAATATTAAAATCAAACGAACGTGACGTGTTCGTGGTGCCGCGGCTGTCCATCGCTGATGAAGACGTACCCAATGCTTCCATACCGTTAAGCTGAACTTGCGTAAAATCAGCATTCAGGCCACGAAGTGAAATTTGACGCCCTTCACCGGCTTCACGGGTAATAGTCACCCCAGGAATACGCTGTAACGATTCGGCTAAGTTCAAATCGGGGAAGTCAGCAATATCTTCCGCCACAATAGAATCTTGTGAGCCAAGGGCATCGCGTTTAAGGTCTTTAGCCTTTATTAATGAGCTACGAAAACCGCTCACTACGATTTGCTCAATAACGTCATCTTCCGCTGTATTCGTTTGCGATACTTCTTGCGCAAAAGTAGGCAAAGATAGCGCGCCTACGCTACTTAGCACAGCAAGTGCTAGAGCATGCTTTTTGAACGTTGCGGGCTTTTTAAATACTGGATGCATTGTGTGTTCCTTTTAAAATATTGATATAGATCATGTTAATTTTTAGTCGCTAATTGAATTGGTGCGTATCAATCTGCCCTGCGCAAAGTGCACCGAGTAATTGCTGCGCTTTGCTTGGGGAGATTGTGGATAAAAGTCGGTAGATATCATTTGCGCACCGCTTCGAAATGCCGCGTCACGCTGCAGAGCTTTTTGTTCATGAGAAGCTGATAAGTTGGCGTCTGCGCGGGTGCGCACCAAATATCCAGACTCCACCAATTGGCGAATGTCTTGATGTTGTTCAACAGGATTGTTGCGGATCATAATGGCCGCTGAAGGATGCCCAGGTTCAAATGACGCAAACATGGCTCTTCCCTTCAGATTATTTTGCCCTTGGGTGTACCTTTCGCGCTGGCTTTCATTGCCATCGAATAAAAATATGAATTTGCCACGTAAATCGTTAACGCTTGGCCAGCCTTTATTTGCAATAACGCTTTGCAACGATTGGGCATTGCCTCGAATGTCATCAGGGCTAACGAGTCGGTCTTGCAAAGTATTCTGTATTACTTCATCTAAGCTAGCGAAGGCAGCTTCATCAAACGGAGTGGGCTTTTTACTTTTCAAAAAATCGGGCTGGGTTTCTTTCGCATTCATCATGATGACGATAGGAAAATGTTCTGGGTGAGAGTCAGACCAAACCGTTAGCTGCTTCAAGCATGCTTGTAAGGTTATGCAATGGGTCATAACATCTACATGAGGGATATGCATCACCTTAAAACCAGGCTTCGCCAATTGCGCAGCCTCATGCACCGATAACCAGTCTTCATTTAAACGAGAAGCGAGCTCAACGTGGTGGTACTGATTTCCGTTAGGATCGTTTACCACATCAATTTCTAGCTGACGCAGGCCGAGTGATAACTGCTCATCAAGCGAAAGATGGGAATAGTTAAGTTGGTTAGCCTTATGTACGCTTTGCAAACGAAGAAACTGATACGCAGTATCGGGAAGCGCACGCTTGTAACTGTTGTGCGAGCCTATCCATTGATACTGATCCAGTGGCATGCTTTCATCAAAATCAGCAGCGCTAGCAAAACCTGCGGACAAACAAAGTAACAACCAAAAAAACATTTTTCTTCGCTCTTTAATTTCAATGTGAGGTAGAAGGAAATAAACGAAGAGCGGGGACAATAAAAATCGATAAACCATTAATTTTAATAAAAATGTCATACTACCGATGAAGTTTTTATGACATTTAACATTCACCTGTCCCCGTTTTTTTATGCGTTGCGTCTGTATCTAATTGATGTAGAAAAATGAGGTGAACATGAACCAATATTATCAAAAGCAGACAGGGCTATTTGGGGCAACTATCAATGCTACAAAATGCGTAGGGTTGATGCTGATGGTGTGTGCGCTTAATAATTGCGGTGCAACAAACTCCCATCCCTCAGTAAGTGAAAGTACCTCGCAAAATTTGAATCAAAAATCTCAAGGTACGCAGATCGCCTTTCTTGCCGATGTTCACTTACACGACATTTATGCCGCACCAATATCAGGTGGTGGCGACACTGATTTACAAAGAGCTAATCTGGCAAATAGCTTCCCTAAAGCACCAGAAACTCAATCCCCGTTGCTTATGCGCAGCATGCAAGCACAATTAACCTCAACCCGATTATTCAATGAAAACTTCTTTGTATTTCGTGCAGCACTAGATGATATTGCTAAGCGCGGAATTAAACTGGTTGCGCTGCCTGGGGATTTTTCTGACGATGGGCAACCTGCAAATGTGAAAGCGCTTGCCCGTATTTTAGATGAATATCACACGCGCTACGGCATGCGTTTTTTCGCCATTACCGGTAACCACGACCCCGTTCGCCCTTTTGGACGGCCCGGTGGTAAGCCCAATTTTCTTGCTGCCGATGGTAAGGAAGTGGCTATTTATAGCCCAGACCATACTCGGTGTATAAGCAACCAAGCATGGTTTTGCATGAATGATATTCGGGAATGGGGTTATCACGACATTATGCAAACACTCAAAAGCCACGGTTTTTCAGGGCACGCACAGGACGTGTTGTACGAAACGCCCTTTAGTAGTGCTGAATTTGAGCAGCGTGGTTGGCAGTGGTGCGACAAAACGTCGTGTATTTTTATGCCAGACGCCAGTTACTTAGTAGAGCCTATTAAAGACGTGTGGTTATTGGCCATTGATGCCAATGTGTATGTTCCTAAGGGGAAATATGCTGAACGTAATTTTAAGGGCTCTGGTAACGCCGGCTACAACGCGCTGCTGACCTACAAGCCCCAGTTGCTGCAATGGATAAAAAGCGTGGTTGAGCGAGCAAAGGCTGAAAACAAAAGGCTTATCGCCTTTAGCCATTTCCCTATGGCCGACTTTTATGACAATACCCAACCACAATTGGAAAATCTTTTTGGCAAAACCTCAAATCAACTAAAACGAATGCCGCTTCCCTCAACCACCGACGCGCTTGACGCGACGGGGCTGAAACTACACATGGCAGGCCACATGCATTTATATGACATTGCCGTGCCCGCAAACCATAAAGGGCTAGTGAATATTCAGGTGCCTTCGCTAGCCGCTTATCAGCCCGGTTATAGCATTGTAACGCTCAATCCACACCATGAAGCCATCGTGGAAACCGTTCTTCAAAAGGAGGTCGCCCAGTTTGACATGCTATTTCCTATTTATTTTAAAGAGTGGCAACAACGTCAACGACATGGTCAGCCATTGTGGAATAAAAGCATTCTTGCCTCAGAAGACTATCTTGCGTTTACCGAAGCACATTTGAAAGAAGTGGTGCGACAGCGCTACGTAGGAAAGGAGTGGCCAAAGGTGCTGGCTACTTTTATAAAAAGCCATACTGTTGGTGAGGTCTTCAACGACGCTATGTGCTCCGTGGGGGCAAACACTATACCTGATGAAGTTGCATCGCTGCCTGCACTAGTACTTGCTTACGATTATTATAAATTAAGAAATGCAGGTGCATTTGCCAATATTGCAGGGCGCGAAAAATGGTATACCAGCAGCATTAATGAGGAAGGATTTAACGCCTGTAAAACACCTAATTCAACCGAACTGCAACACTTACTTGCGGATTTTCTATCGCTGCTTCATAACGCAGCCCTTGCTACCGACAGCACTGAAATTATCGTGAAAGGTGTGTAGAAGTGATTAATGGCAAATAAGCAGTTCACTACAAATTTGTGAAGATACGGCCAATAGCTCAAAATTTCCTCGACACAGCGGTCGTAATTCCTTATAGTGCGCGCCCAAAGCTTACTCGTACAAAACGCATTTTTTTGCGTTAACTACCAAGCTATCTTTTCTTCTGATTTACCCGCTGGATACCTGTTTTGATTACCACCGCCAATATCACCATGCAGTTTGGTTCTGCACCCTTGTTTGAAAATATCTCTGCCAAATTTGGTAACGGCAACCGCTATGGCCTTATCGGCGCAAACGGTTGCGGCAAGTCTACCTTCATGAAAATTTTGAGTGGTAAGTTAACGCCAAGTGCCGGTAACGTGTCTATGGCACCGGGTACCAAACTCGGTATCTTAAGCCAAGACCAATTCGCGTTCGAAGAATTCAGCGTAGTTGATGCCGTGATTATGGGCGACCGTGAATTGTGGGACGTCAAAAAAGAGCGTGACGAGATTTACAGCAAAGCTGATATGAGCGAAGAAGACGGTATGCGCGTTGCCGACTTAGAAACCCAATTTGCTGAAATGGATGGCTACACCGCAGAAGCCCGCGCTGGCGACATCTTGAACGCAGCAGGTATTGAAGAGCACTACCATTTTGGTTTAATGAAAGAAGTGGCACCAGGTAAAAAAGTACGTGTTTTATTGGCACAAGCTTTGTTTGCCGACCCAGACATTTTGCTTCTTGACGAACCTACCAACAACTTGGATATTTACACCATTACGTGGTTAGCTGATGAACTAAACAAACGTAAATCCACCATGCTGATTATCTCGCATGACCGCCACTTCTTAAACTCAGTATGTACTCACATGGCTGATATCGATTACGGCGAGTTACGCGTTTATCCAGGCAACTACGATGCATTCATTGAAGCGTCAATGTTGGTTCAAGAGCAGTTACTTAATGAGAATGCAAAGAAATCTGCTGAAATTGAAGAACTTCAAGGCTTCGTAGCGCGTTTCTCGGCTAACGCCTCTAAAGCGAAGCAGGCTACCTCTCGGGCAAAGCGCTTAGAAAAAATTGAATTAGCTGAAGTTAAAGCTTCTAGCCGTCGCAAGCCTTATATTGTGTTTGAACAACATAAGAAACTACACCGCTTAGCCATTACGCTAGAAGATGTAGGTCATGGCTACCCTGATCTTCCGTTATTTAACAACGCTAACTTATTGTTAGAAGCAGGCTCTCGCCTTGCTATCATTGGTGAAAACGGCGCGGGTAAAACTACCCTCTTAAAATGTTTAGTTGATGAATTATCGCCTGAGCACGGTACAATAAAATGGGCTGAAAATGCCGCTATTGGTTATATTCCACAAGATAGCACCAAAGACTTCGATTGCGATTTAAGCTTGTTTGATTGGATGAGCCAGTGGCGCTTGCCAAAGCATGACGACTTACAAGTTCGTGGCATGTTAGGCCGCTTATTGTTTAGCTCAGACGACTTTAACAAGAAAGTTGCAGTATGTTCTGGTGGTGAGAAGAACCGCTTGTTATTCGGCAAGCTAATGCTACAAGACATCAACGTATTGGTGATGGACGAACCTACTAACCACTTAGATATGGAATCTATTGAAGCGCTGAACAATGGCCTTTATAAATTCGACGGCACGGTTATTTTTGTAAGTCACGACCGCGAGTTTGTGTCATCACTGGCCACGCAGATTATCGAAATAAAAGATAACAAGCTTAACCACTTTGAAGGTAACTACGAAGAGTTCTTAGCGCATAGCGAAGGCAAGTAACCCTTAAAGTAGTCAATGATATTGCTAAAGCCCAGCATGGTAAATTTACCTTGCTGGGCTTTTTAATATAGGGGGCTTTAAACTCTACAACACCAATACCTTTTTTACTGTTTTTCTAACAATAAAATTCCATGCGAAAAAACGGGCAATACTTGCTATACCTGCGTCTTTCGTAAATGCAAAAAAGCGCGCTTTAACTCGCTTGTACGCCAGCGCTCTATTTTCGTATTTCACATCAGCCATAGACGCATGATTTAAATGCGATGAATCTAAAAACTGCTGAATACTGTGATAATCACGCTTTTCGATGTTCAGCGGCAGTTGCTTTTGAATTACGCCTTCATCGCGCTGCTTATCTAAAATACCATTAATGGTCAGCATCGCATTTAATCTACCCCGTTCGTAATCATATTGGCGAAAGCGTTCATCAAAGAAGCCTAAAAATGCGCCTAGCAACTCACCACTAAGCTCGTCTTTTTTGGCTGTAATGGTATAAATGGTTTTTAAATTGGTTGGGCCTAACCCCGCGGCATGCTCTAACAACGCAATGGTGTCTACCCATAGCTTAAAGTGACTTGGTGGAAGTGGTTTTGCTTCCACATCAACGCGATATTGTGTAGCGAGTCGGGCAACATCGGCGGCATATTCAATAGTATTTCCACCATACACCACGGTGATCATTGAATCTATAATGGCTTGCTCTGCGAACACCTCATCGCTGGTAGCGCTGTACAATTTTTCACGTAAGGTGTCGGCTTGATGATCTAACCTAAGGACCTTTTCGTTATCTTGCTCTTGCAGTAACCACTCTTGAAACCCGCTTTGAAGGTACACGCTATTAAGCATTTGCTTGGCACTTTGTGCAAAGGATGCTGTAGTCGCATCAAATTCTGGATTGGCAGCACTCTCCCTAGGATTAGGAGAAATGTAAAAGTAAAACCGATTTTCATAATCGGTATAGTTTGTATCGTTTTGTTCAGCCAATGATACTGCCATCCCCAAAGGGTAATTATTAAACGCGCCTCCATCCATAAAGCTAAAGGTACTGTCTTCAAATTTTACAGCGCCGCGACCACTGTAATCGCCATGCAGCCAACTTCGGGTGAGTGACACAGGCGAGAACGCCACAGGGAAGGCGCCACATCCTCGTGCCGCGGAACTGATCTCGTTCCAAATAGCCTGGTTATCTGTTGTGTTGTCCAGTGTAGCGGTATACCTGTCTTGATGGCGCGTTTGGGTGAACTTTCCTTGCCCCAAGGTTTCCGTTAAATAGGCGAAGGTATCTACCTCGTAATCGACGCCATTGAGGTTAGACATGGCCAGCCCCAATCTGATAGAGGTCGCGCTGGCAACATGGGGCGTTTGAACTAGCGGTGTTTCTATTTGTGCTGGTGGAGAGTTAGGTGCTGGTGAAGCGTTATACGTTGGTGATTTTACGTATCGACTATTAATGAGCTTATCAGCAATGGTTTTTACAAAGCCATTCGAGAGCAATGAATTTTTGGCATTGTCCCCCGGCAAGGGCGTTAACAATCCATTGATATCAACCGACTTCACCCATGCTTCGTAACCAACATTGGTATTTTCGCCCGATAAGGCGTCGCCATCGTACAAAAGTTTCTGCGCTATCATTGCGGCGGTCATGCCACCAGCACTAGCGCCAGTAAGTACATCTATCTCAATTTTTGGATTGGCAGGGTTTTCGTTATGTTCTTTTAGCGCTTTGATAATTTCATAAAGCGTACCCGCTTCATAAGAGCCCAAAGAAACGGCGCCTGAAATGGCAATAGCAACGCGGTAGGTCATGTTACGCTCCAGAAAATTCAATAGTTTTGAATCACCGAGAAGACAGTCTCAGAACGCTGATCCACAGCACACTGGGGTAATATACGCTTGAAGCTTGGGTTATTGAAGCCTTCCTTTTACCCAAATCTTGGCTAACTTAATAGTGTCATCTACTAATAATACATTCGCATATTGCCCTGCTGCGATACTGCCTAGTGTTTTCTGCATACCCATAAAGGTTGCAGGCGTACTGCTGGCCATTGCACTTGCTTGGGGTAAGCTTACGCCTAAATCTTTACAGGTATTTACTACTGCCCCATGCATATCTAAGCATGAACCGGCCAATGTGCCATCAGGGGTGGTGAGTTTATTGCCACTGCGCCTAATTTCGGTATTAAAGAATGCAAGCGTGTTTAAATTGCTCCCCACATGCGCCATAGCATCGGTCACCAGCATTAATTTTTCTTTGCCTTTAACCTTTATGGCCAACTCAGCACTTTTAGGGTGAACATGATGATGATCCACAATTAACCCACAATAAGCGCTATCAAACAACAACGCTGCCCCCACCGCGCCTGGCGCGCGCGAAGTAAACGCTGACATTGCATTGTACAAATGGGTGAAACCACTCGCCCCAGCGTTAAGCGCATCGCTCACTTTTTCGAAGCTAGCATTGGTGTGCCCTAATGCAACCACTACTCCTTCTGCCACCATTTCTTTTATAAAACTAAGGCTCACACTTTCAGGCGCCACCGTTAACAGTACCTTACCAATATCCTTTCGGCACAAAGTCGCCAGCTCACTATCATGTGGCGTACGAATAAAGCTTTCTTCATGCACCCCTTTTTTCGCGGTGCTTAAAAATGGTCCTTCATAATGAATACCATCAATATTAGGATGATTGTTGGCAATGGCTTCACTTACCGCATCAGCGGCCTTAGCCATAGTCGTCGCATTATCGGTAATAAGCGTAGGCAACATACTGGTAGTGCCGAACTGCAAATGCGCATTCGCCATGGTTTTTAGTGCATCGTACGTAGGCGTATGATTAAACAGTATTCCCCCGCCACCATTCACCTGTGTATCGATGTACCCAGGAATAAGCGTACCTGCGTACTTTTCTGCAAGCTCTTCCTTTGTGGCATCTCGAATGTTTTGAATCACGCCCTGTTCTATACACAGCGTTTTATTTAACTGAATGCCTGCGTTGGTCAGTACTTTGTGTGCTGTAATTGTTTGCATTAAGCCAGTGCTGCCTTTTGTTTTGCGTATTGAATAACCCCGACTTCGGGTGACGATTTGGGCGTAATTAATTTTGATTGAATATCAGCACTTAACAACGGCTGATATACATGGCTTAGCCCACCCACTAAACAGATGGGCAAATCTTGATTATTGGTGAATGCTTTTTTATTAGATGCCTTCTCGTTAGGTGTCTTCCCATTAGATGTCTTGCAGGTGAGTGTTTGACCAACAGCGTTGAGGTAGCTAGCACCTTGTTGAATAAGTGCCCCGGCTGCCAAGCAACCTCTTTCATAAGCCT
Organism: Alteromonas sp. 38; assembly: GCF_902506055.1. NCBI lineage: Bacteria > Pseudomonadati > Pseudomonadota > Gammaproteobacteria > Alteromonadales > Alteromonadaceae > Alteromonas > Alteromonas sp. 38. The sequence goes on along the minus strand of NZ_LR733300.1, from coordinate 955,570 downwards.
TCACCACACTAGGGGCTAGTGCACCGAACTCTTTACCTCTAAAGTCCGCCACTTTTGTTACCAGCTGGTGTGCGTTTGACACGGATAAATTGTCGCAGACAGATGCAAACAAGAGGCTTTGAGGAATAAGTTCATCAAACACCAAAAAGCTGTGTTTAACCGCCTCATGGCCTAACCAACCGCCACTGGCATTGTCGCTAATTGGCAGCCCATAACCGCCCTTGTCTTTAAAATCGTGCGCTTGAGTACTGGTACCAGCGCCAGTAAAAACCGTAGCCGCCGACCCAGTGCCGCAAATAATTAATGCACCGGCATAGCCGTTATGAGCACCAAGACAGGCTGCATGCAAATCACTAATGACCGTTACCGCTTTGAAGGGGTGCGCTAAACTGAGAAACTGTTTTAATGCGCTGGGAATATTTGCGCCAGCAAGCCCTGCGGCAAGGTGTATTTGATTGAGCTTGATTGCTGAGTTTGTAGGCTCACTCGCAGCGCTAATGGCTTTTTCACTAGCATCGATAATTGACTGCATTGCGACAACAGGATTGGTCATGATATTGGCGGAACCGGATTCGGCGCAGCTCAATACGTTACCTTGCTCATCCTCTAACTGCACTCTGCAGTGAGTACCGCCGCCATCCACACCAATATAAAAACTCTGATCTACCATTTAATTTTACGTTCCATTTTCATGCTACTATCAGTGGCAATAAGGAGTGCTAAGTAAAGCCATTTATCAGCTTGCACTTGGTGCCGCCGTTAGTTTATCAACGCTTCACTTAACCGCATTTTATCATAGCTTTACTCTCTACCAACAAAAAGCAAAAGCCATCCGATCTCGTCATTTTGTGTCGTTTATTCCGTCTTTTGATCCATCTTTTTCACCACCTTTTGACCCACCTCTTATTTCAACTTTTACTCCAACTTTTTTCCCAATTAGGTATGGCTCAGACATCCATCTAGTTGTCACAATTAACCGCCAGACTGTATTGATACCTAAAATCAGCTTCAACAAGGAATTTATCCGGTGCTACTTTCTCATAATAAACAGTTTCTCTTTGTACATATTGCCAAAACAGGGGGCACGAGTATTCGAGAGGCACTTTCACAGTATCGCTGGGGACACCGCTACGCCATAGCACAATTTATCAGTAATAAAGTGAGTCAGTTTTGTGGTCACAAGATTGGTAGCCGCTTTCCCCGCCATTCTCGCATTATTGCGGCAAAAGAAATGCTACCTGAAGAATACTTTCATGGATTGTATAAGTTTTCAGTGGTGAGAAACCCTTGGGACTTGCAAGTAAGCTCCTACCATCATATTAAACGCGAACGGCCTCAAGTGATGAAAGGTCATGATACCTTCGAGCGCTTTATGCGATGGAAATTTAATCCTGAGCGTCCATATCAATACCACATAGACACATCACTACAATTGCAAAGCGATTATCTTGTCGATTTACAAGGCAATTTGTTAACTGATTTTATCGGACACTACGAAAATTTACAGGAAGACTTTGATGCTATCTGTTCGCACTTGTCCATTCCCACATCGATACTTCCCCATAAACGTAAAGCAACAGACAGAAGCCGCTATCAAGGGTATTACACGGATGATCTAAAGCGCTTAGTGGATAACCACTTCGCAAAAGACATTCAATTATTAGGTTACCGCTTTTGATGTTAGTGAGAATGCTTAAAGGTATATAAGCCTAATGTGAAACACCATTGTATTATTTGAAGAGGCCAGTTCAATAAGCCAGTGCTCATTAAGTTAGCGCCCTCTTGATATTGGATAGTGTTAGATGGGCTGTGATACTTTAGTGTGGTGCGCTTTCTTTTGTTCATACATTAGGCGGTCAGCCTCTTGAAGCAAGGCATCTAAGTTCTTGCACGACGTATCAGTTATCACTCCGCCTACACTCGCCGTAACGGGAATTTGAGCATTAGGCGTTTGAATAGTTAGGTTACTTAAGCGCGCTTTAATTCGCCCCACCAACCGTTCAGACTGACTACGGCTGTGGCAATAACTTAACACCACAAACTCATCGCCGCCTAACCTACCTACCACATCTCGTTCGCGACATTGGCGTTTGAGAATTTTAGCCAAAATACGCAGTACATCATCGCCTGATTGATGCCCAAATGAGTCATTAATTCTCTTGAAATTGTCCACATCAATAAACATTAAGGTGATGTAACCACCGTGTCGATTAAAGTCATCCAAGAGTACTTTTGCCGCCCCTTGCCACCCGTCGCGATTGAGAATATGGCACAGCGGATCCGTAGCGGCACGCTTAAATGCTGCCATCCTGTCATTATCAAGCTTTTTCACTTTTTGCGCTGCAGCGAAAGCAAAAATTAACGCTTCTATTGTTACTGCTATGATAAGCCCATAGCGCTGAAGGAACGGACTGAAGTCTTTCAAATAGAACCTAGCCAGCATAGCAACCATTATTATCGACACCCCCAATAATACTAACTTTGCGCAGTGTACTTTATGATAAGCCGCATAAAGTATGGCTGATAAAATACCAGCCATGATAACCAGAGTTAGTTTCGACATGACCTTGTTTATCATCATGCTTACATCACTACTTAACACTAACTGAACGCTCACCAAAACTAATATGATTAGCGATAAATAGTGCAGTGCGCTTCTTTGCCACTTTTTTAGCAACGCCTTAAAATCGAGCAATTGATCTAAAAATCGCAAAGAAGCAAAGATGGTCAGCCCGGCAAAAAATACACTTAGCTGAATGCTATTTAACCACTGCACATTGGGTAATAAGGTGTAAATTACCCCTTCCTGCAACAAGAAAAAGATGGCCGCACTCGCCACGTAGAAACTGTAGGAATAGAACCCAAGACTTCGCATGCTATTGCCCAGCACCCCAACATAAATTGCTAAGGCAAAGCAGAAGCCTGCAAATGCACTCAGTGTTAACGTATGTATGGTATTAAATGCGTAGAAATCAGGCACTGAGGATATACTGGGGTACAGCGCCCTATCAAACTGGGCTTCTATATCTAAGTAGTAAGACGCTGCGCCAGTGGGAAGCATATAGGCGTGCCGCGCGCTCGGCAGTTCGATTGGCTGGGTTAAAGTAGGTGCTGCTGAACGCTGGGTTTCTAAGGTACCGGTTACAGAAGCATCAACCTCTAACCGATACAGCTCGGATTTATTAATGAAGTTGCGGGGAAAATGGAATATATGCGGGTGTGCTAAATCACAGCTTAGTGTTAAACGCTGCTCGCCTTTCACCATTGGAATAGGTGTGCCCACTTTGCTGTTTAATGGTGAGGTAATAACGCACGACGCGAACACACTCTCACTGATAAAAATGCACAAAACTGCCATCAGTAATTTTACTGACCTTCTTACATTCAGGTCGCACATGGAAGGTTACTCGCCCCCAACAATCTGTACTGATGCAAGATCCAATTTGCATGGAATTACCTTATAAACTTCACCCTGACTAAACAATATGCGCCGTTAAAATTACAACACAGATTAGTCGGCATCACCTCTAAAACCGCCGTGTTGTATGCGATAGTCCATTAAAGGCTATTTTTAGTGTAGCTTCAAAAAATAGAACCTGCCAAATATCCGTCAATTTTCTGTCGCAGAGTAACGTTTTTCCAGCGCGCTTAATCCTACGCCATTTCGCTTTATCACTTTAAGCTGGGTAGGAATACGCTCTTTCATCGCTTCTATGTGGCTAATAACACCAATCATTTTACCGCTAGCATTTAGGTTATCTAATGCATCTAAGGCAACATCTAAAGTTTCGGCATCTAGCGTACCAAAGCCCTCATCAAGGAAAAGAGAATCTATGCTCGTTTTAAAACTCACTAAATCAGACAAGGCCAGCGCTAACGCTAAACTCACCAGAAAGCTTTCGCCTCCCGATAGGGTTTTAGTATCGCGCACCACATCCCCCTGCCACGTGTCTAATACACTCAAACCTAAACTGTCTTTTGTGTTGCGGGTAAGCTGGTAACGCCCGTGCAACCTATCGAGTTGTTGATTGGCTAAACGAACTAAATTATCTAGCGTTAAGCCTTGTGCAAATCGTCTAAATTTATCGCCGCTGGCTGAGCCAATAAGAGAGTGCAAATAAGCAATATCATCATACGATGTTTCAAACTCACGCATTTCATTGATTAAGCTTTGCTGTTTTTCAATCGCCTGCCTATTACTCTCTAACTGTTGAGATAGTTGCCCTTGTTGTGCCAGTAACCGATCTTTTTCATCATCTTTCTCATTCAAACTTGCCTGTGTCGCTTCTGCAGTCGATTGTTGCCATTTCGTGGCGTGCTCATGTGCTAGTAAAGTGCTGTGCTTTTGCGTGGCGGTATTTAATAACAACTGCGCATTCTGCTGCTCACGCTCAATTAATTGCTTCCTTTGAAGTAAACGCTGGCGTTCTTCATAGGGCAATAATGCACTTAAAAATTCGGTTTCATCAGCAAACGGGCTTTGGCTTAATGCGGAATCGAATTCGACTTGCTTTGCTTCCTTGGCTTGTTGTTTTTCTTCTAACTCTGCAGTGAGTATTTTTAGTTGGGCGGTAGTATTTTCTAACGCTCGTTGCACCTCGCGAAGGGCAGTGTCACATTCTTTATAGCGCTGCTCTTTTGCTGATAGGGTGTGCTGAATTTCACGTCTAGCAGCGCCAATATCCCCTTGGGGGAACAAATCATGACGTTTAGCACGTTGCGCTTCACGCTGGGCTTCAATTTCTTGAATACGTGTATTGTATAATTGGGCTTCTTTATCTGCAGCCGCTTTAATTTCACTTTGCTCAACCACTTTATCTTTAAGGGCTTTTAACTCGTGAGACAAGGTACTGTGCAGACGAGTTTTCTCTTGAAACGCTTCCACATCCTTGTGTTTCTGAGCAAGCCATTCAGTGATATTGGCATCTGGTGTTAAACCCACGCTTTCAATCTCATCAATAAGCGTGCGGCGATTATGGGCAAGTGCGGTCTCAATACTAGATTTAGTCGTGTGGAAGTCGTCTAGTTGCCCTTCTAGTTGCGAGACTTTTGCCGTTAAAAGCGCCATCTCACTGTTTATTGATTCTATTTGCTGTTGATGCAAAAGCGTCTTATTTTTGGCTTCGGCTAATTTTTCCTCGCTAGCGCGTATATTGCTAAGCTGGGCGTTTAAGCGAGATTGACGTGCTTTGCAGTTCAGCTGAAGCTGGTGAAAAGACTCAACATCTGAAATAACAACGCTAGCCTTCAAAGACGTCATTGCCCCTTGCCAGTCGGCTTCAAGTTGAGAATAGGCATCTATCGCCTCTGCAATTATCTTCTCGCACTGCTGTTTTTCGAACTCGGCGGTGTTGATTTGCTCTCGCTTTTGCGTACCTAGTTTCTCTATATTCTCAAGTGAGCGGGTTAGTTCGTCGCGCTTGGCAATGGTTTCAGGCACATCAATATTCATCAAAGAAGCATCGTGCTCAGTGGCACCGCACAAGGGGCATGCCTCGCCTTGCGAGAGCGTTTGGCGTAAATGTGCAAGCTCAGCATCTAACTTAATTAACGATTCAACGTCTTTTAAATGGCTGTGCGTGGCTTTATAACTAGCCACTAACTCTGCCCGCTCTTGTTCAAGGGTTTCAATATTGGATAACAATGACGTTAGTCTTTCAGACTTTTCAGTATGGCTATTTTTATGATTGATATAAAGCCGCTGCCATTGTTCGCACGACGCAAGAACAGGCCAGTTATTATTAAGCACTGCGATATCTGCATTAACGCTGGCTGTATCACCATCACTAAGGAGTTGATTGAGGCTAGATTCACACAGTGAAACGTTATCTGCGCTTTGTTGATGTAACGCCACCACATTAGTTTTGGCGTGTTGTTTCTCAGCTAAATCGGCCACGGCACCGTCTTTAAGCTGCTGCGTTGCGGTTATTTTCTTGGTTATTTCCGCTAGCGTACTTTCGTCATCGCTAAATCGAGCCGCTTTTTCTTTCCAGCCACTGATTTCGCCTGCCATCTTACCATTTGCCGCATGAACATTAAGGTAGGTGGTTGATTCATCCAGCGTGCGCTTTTTACCTTCAAGTTCATCAGAGTATGCTTGCTGGCTTTCTTGCGCTCGGCCCTGCTTTATTTTCGCATCAGCTAGCGACTGCTGGTTTGTCTCAATGCGATTGGTAAGCTTATTGATTTCAGTATCAATCGGAATGATTTGTTCGTTAATCAGGGTTTCAATACGCTGCTGGTCGGCTCTTGCTTTGGTAAAGTTCGCCTCACTGCTTTCAAATTCGGCCTGCCGAGTTTGTTGCTGGCTTTCTAAACCTGGCAGTTGCTGTTGTTTCAGGCTGAGATTGTTGGCAATACGCTGCACATCGTCACTTAGCTGACTAAGAGCCAAGTGGGGTAAGCGAAGCAATTCCGCCGGCTCACCAGCAACTAATAGCGCTAGTTCGCCTTTTGCCTGCTCGAAAATGTTATTTGCTTCAACTAATGCCGCGTTCGCCTTAGTAAGCTCTTGTTGATTTTGCTCACACGCCTGTTGCCATTGCAACTGTTCTCGTAGCGAGACAATCTCGGTATTTACAGTAAGTAGCTGGGTTTTAAATTGGTCCAGCTGCGAACTAAGTTCGCTATGTTGCGCTTCACTGAGTAATGCTACGCCTTCCAGTTTTAGCTTGAATTCCCGTTTTGTGGTTTCTGCTGCCTTATATTTCTCATGAATCGCTTGAGATAACTGACCATAAATTTCTGTGCCAGTAAGCTCTTCTAATAATTCAGCCCTATCGCCTTCGTTTGCATTTAGAAAGGCCGCGAAGTCGCCTTGGGAGAGCATCATTGATTTTGTAAAGCGCGCAAAGTTAAGACCCGTCAGGCGTTCAATCTCTTCACTCTTGGGTCTGACTTGGGTGGCCAACACTTTGCCAGATTCTACTTCTGCTAATTCCACGTCAGCAGACTGCAAATTACCATCAGCCTTCCCTCTAGCGCGCCGCATACTCCAAAACGCGCGATACGCTTTGCCCTTTATATCGAATTCAACTTCAGCCAAGCACTCTGACGTACCACGGGTCATAATATCGTTCGAGGTAGTCGAAATAGTGCCCAAGCGCGGCGTTTGGTGATAAAGCGCTAAACAAATAGCATCAAGCAATGTAGTTTTGCCTGCCCCTGTTGGGCCGGTAATGGCAAACAAACCGTTGTCGATGAAAGGAGACTGGGTGAAATCTATCTTCCACTCCCCTTTTAAAGCATTTAGATTTTTGAGCCTAAGGGTAAGAATTTTCATAGGTTCCCCTCACTTGCAGGTGAGGTATTAACAGGTGCGTTATTTTGCTTTTCATCAATAGCGCTGTTCACATCGGTAGCATTGGCATTATCTGCAGCTTCATTGCCCTTATGTGATAACTGCACATCGTCTACCACCTGCTCGAACAAGGTTTGTATTCGCTGTTTGCGTTGTTGGTCGTCGTCAGACTCAAACGCTTCCAGTGACAATCTTGCATCAAAAACCTCATGCACAGACAACTCACTTAAGTTAACCTTATTTTCTGCTGAAATAGCGCTGGCTCTTTGTTTACGCATTCGCTTTAATTGCAAAATTTCCGCGGGCTTGTCATCTATTAATGCTTGAATACGCTGCTGTAGGTCGGTTAAGTAATCTTGGGTTTCTACTTCAATACACAGCCATGCAGGGTGCTCTGCGCTTGCGGCTTGCATTACCTCGTTTTGCTTTAAGGCAAGCTCAATGTCCTCTAAGTTACCTCGTAAAACTGCCATCGCTTGAAAGCGGGGAATAGGTTTACTTTCTACCTGCACTAATGCTTTGTTTTCGAACGTGGCTATCAATACTTGTTTTTGTGACTTTAGTTCATCGAAGCTTAAGGGAATAGGCGAGCCAGAATATCGAATATGGTCGCACCCTGCCACTTTTTGGGGTCGGTGAATGTGGCCAAGCGCAATATAATCTGCCGGAGGAAATCCTTCGGCTGAAAAACCCTCTAGTGTTCCTATATAAATGTCGCGCACACTTTCACTTTGACTCACCCCTAAAGCCGTTAAGTGTCCTGTGGCAATAATTGGTACTTCTACATGCAATTCCTTGCGTTTATCTAACGCAATCTGATAAAGGTTAGCGTAGTGCTGCTTAATGGCTTCGCCCAGCGCCTGACGTTTTTCAATTGCCGATTCTCCTGCTTCGCTTCTTAAAACATCCCGAGCACGGATAAAAGGCACAGCACACAGTATTGCGCCTATTTCCCCACCCCTGGTGTGTAAAGGCAGTACTTGCGCTTCGCTATCGCCATAGGTGCTAGCAATAACATGGCAGTTTAGGTAAGACAGTAACTCCCTGCTTTCATTTAATACCGACACCGAGTCATGATTGCCCCCTAATACCACTAAAGTGCATCCCATCCCCTGAAAATCACCCACTAGTTGATGATACAGCTCCCGTGCGTAACTTGGCGGTGTACCAGTGTCAAAAATATCACCGGCCACAACAACAGCATCTATATTTTCTTGTTCAACCACCCCAAGCAGCCACTTAAAAAATTGCTCATGTTCATTCTTGCGACTTTTAGTAAAGAAACTTTGGCCTAAGTGCCAATCTGAGGTGTGAAGAATTTTCATGTAAGTTGACTCTAAAATGCAGTTAAAAATGGATAAAAAGTGTTCAAGTATAAAAAAATAGTAATTTTGAACGTTTAGTTATTAAATGACATACTCAAAAAAGTACTAATTTCATCTATTGTCTAAACGCGCTTTAAAATTATCCGTTCTATACTCTCCGTACTTTATTAGAGATTAACGGAGCCATCATGTTTGTATCCAGTTCACGATATAATAAGGAAGTTGCTTCACTCACGGATGAGAACGCCAGCTTAGCAGCTACGCTAAGTGCATTGAAAGATAACCTTGCGTACGCGGTTTATTCAGAAAGAGGAGATTGTCTGTTTGCATCGTCTCCGCTTTTAAATATTTTAGCGCACCCCAATACGGCTACGACTTCTTTCAACCACAAAGATCTTCGTGTCCCAGGTATTCAGAGTGATAACGATTATCGTATATTTTGGCAGTCGTTGGTAAATGGAGAATCTTACACGAATACCGTTGCGATGAAAGCAGAGACCGGCGAAACAAAGTGGCTGAATGCCAGCTATGTAAATGTGGTAAATAATAACGGCGTTGAAATTCATGCTGTTTATCATGATGTTACCGAGCAAGAAAATGCACTATTTTCTGGAAAGTCTATTACCGACGCACTTAACAAATCGATGGCCGTTATCGAGTTTGAACCAGATGGCACCATTGTTACTGCCAATGAAAACTTTACCGCGACCGTTAAATACAGTCTTGATGAGATCAAAGGTAAACACCATCGCATGTTCTGTAAAGACGACTTTTATCAGAACAACCCACAGTTTTGGCAAAACCTAGCAAGTGGTCAATTCTCTTCGGGAAGTTTTGAGCGTATCAACGCTGATAGAGAAACTTTATGGCTCGAAGCAACGTACAACCCCGTTTTTGATGGCGCGGGAAAAGTGGTGAAGGTAATTAAGTTTGCTTCAGATGTTACCGCCCAGGTTCAAGAAAAGCATGCTATTGCGCAAGCCGCCGAGCTTGCTGTATCTACCGCAGAAGAAACGTCGCAAATTGCCTCAGATGGCGCCTCTTCTCTTCAACGTAGTATTGATGTATTCCAAGTTGCGTTAGACGAAGTTGATCAAACTAATAAGTTAATGCACGAACTCAGTGAGCAATCGCTGAAAATTGAAACTATCGTAACCACAATTAGCGGAATTGCCGATCAGACCAACCTTCTTGCACTGAATGCTGCTATTGAAGCGGCCCGCGCAGGCGAGCAAGGTCGTGGCTTCGCCGTAGTTGCTGATGAAGTTCGTCAACTTGCACAGCGTACTAGTGATTCAACAGTAGAAATTGAATCTGTAGTGGCTGAAAACCGCAAACTTGCGAATAAATCGACGAGCAAAATGGCAGTAGTGAAGGACAACGTAGACCTTAACAGTCAGCAAATCACCCAAGTACAGGGTGTGATGGATGAAATCCTTAAAGGTGCGACAAACGTATCGGAAACGGTTTCAGGCATTCTACGTTAATGTAAAGTAGTTTCTAGTAAAGTAGTAAAACACAAAACGTTGTTGTACCTGTATTTAGCCTAACGCGAAATTCAGTTACAATGACGTGATGTCGTATCCCGTCCCCGCTCAACAGATTGAAACCCTGTACGAGATTAAAAAAAGTAAGTTTATTGCCTTTGCCGCTTTCGCCGATAGCCGCGAAGCCGCTATGGCACACCTCGCAAATGTAAAGCAACAATACCCAGATGCTCGCCATCATTGTTGGGCGTATTTACTTGGTAATCCCCATTCCCCATCCAGCGCAGCAATGGCCGACGACGGCGAACCAAGTGGCACAGCCGGAAAACCCATTCTTAATGTTTTACAGCACAAAGGTGTGGGCGATGTCATGGTGATTGTTACCCGCTACTTTGGCGGTATTAAGTTGGGTGCAGGTGGTTTAGTGCGAGCTTACTCAGCCTCGGCGCAGCAAGCTATGGAACAACTTCCCACGCGAGAAGAAGTGCGTCTTTATGATGTCTCTATTAATATCGATTTTAAGCACGAGCAATTTATCCGGCATTTATGCGAACAATTTTCGGGCAAGGTAGTTAGGTGTAACTATGCACAGCACGTTACCGTTGATGTGCAATTGCCAAGTCACGCCATCGACGAGTTTCAAGAAAAAACTGCTGCCATGGCTATTAGTTTAACGCGCTCTGACAATGACTAATCATTGTTGGTAATCCCAGCACTTATCTAAAATATGTAACGAGAATTTATGACGAGCATTAAAAAGCCCGCTCAGCGGGCTTTTTGTTCTTAAACATTCCATATAGCGGCGATATTAACTATCCGTTAAAGGTGCCGCGAATTGGGTAATCATTTTCTGGGTCGCGAATAAATTCCAATCCGGATACCAGCTGTTCTAAATCAGGGCGTACAAAAGGTGCATTCGCCAACTCACTGATTTGAATTGTGTTGTTTTGATTTAAAATAAACAAGGCAGGCTCAGCGAAATTATGGTCGGTTTCCTTTTCGCTGCGAGGCACAGAAATATACAAACCTAACCCTTTCATATCATCTTCGCTTAAACCCGAAGCAATAGGGAACGTAATCGATAAGTCTTCAAGATGCTCATTCAACTGAGATTGACTGTCAGCAGATACCGCGATTACATCAACGCCTAGCGCTAACAAACGCCCTTTGTAGTCTTCAAGCGCGTTTAGATACTTGGTACAAATTGGACAGTGCTTACCACGGTAAACAACCACCATCTTCCAATCGCAACCTTCACGTTTGTTGCTTAATGAAACGGCCTCACCAGTGCTCAGTGTTACCTGCACATCGGGAAATGAGGAATCAGGTTGTAGTTTTTGCGTATACATACAGTCTCCTTAATTGCGTATTAGCTACATGAACCAATTACATCGGTAATATCAGTTATCAGTAGCGCTAACCATCCCGCTAGTGCTACCAATAATACCTAATTAGTTCTACGCCTTAAGGCTTGTAAAGATCGCTTTTATTCCACAAAGCCCTCGTTGGCTCTTATGGTTAACGGGTGATAACCCGGCCTCGCTTGTTCAAAGGCACGTTTAGCAAATGCTTTACCTTCTGGGGTTTTCGATAACTCGCGATACAGCGGTTTAACTAATTTATTACGGCCAATGTCAACAAGGTACTCGTACAATCTGTCGTAGGCTGGTTTGTATTCATTTGCCACCGCAATCATCAACCAACTGTGGGCTATTTCGTTATTTTGCGTGGTGGTTAACGAGAATGCGGTATCTAATGCAGCTAATTGCTTTGCTGATAGTTCATTTGGCATATTGTTCAAGAAATATAGCCACTCATGCACAGTCCATAGTTCTGTATCTATATTTACCGCTTCTTCGTCGCCTCCTAACCAAGCACTGCGAGTAGTATCAATTTTATCAAAGGCATCCGATTCAGGTACTGGCGCACCTTCAGGAATTCCAGGTTCAAAAACCCATTTGTGAATACGAACTTTACTCAGCTTATCTGGGTATTGCACCAATAAGGTTTCATCCAAATAGGCCAAGAACGTATCGGTGGTAATACTCTTAAACGCGAAGTCTTCAAAGTACTGCATTAAAAACGCATCGAAATTTCCACGTCCGATTTTGTTTTCAATTTCGCGTAAAAAGAGCGCACCTTTTTCGTAAGGGATATTTGAGAAAACATCGTCTGGGTTTCTGCCGCGAAGGTCTATAGCTAAAATTTCATCTTCTTCGTTTAGGGCCTGTATATCGTTTTGTAAATCTTGATACCCCAACACCGCTTCTTTTTTAAATCGGTCGTGGCCGTATATCATTTCCATAATGCGGTAAGTTAAATAAGTGGTAAAACCTTCGTTTAACCACAAGTCGCGCCACGTAGCATTGGTAACCGTATTGCCCGACCAGCTGTGCGCCAGCTCATGAGCAATAAGCGATACTAAGCTTTTATCGCCAGCGATGACGGTAGGCGTAATAAACGATAAGCGTGGGTTTTCCATACCACCAAACGGGAAAGAAGGCGGTAAAATCAGTAGGTCGTAGCGATCCCATTGATACGGACCATAGGTTTTTTCCGTGACTTCTAACATGGCTTCAGTATCTTCGAATTCTTTTGCCGCGGCATCTAATACGCTAGGTTCAGCATAAACGCCCGTGCGCTTGCCCATTGGCTTAAATTTCAAATCACCAATTGCCAATGCAATTAAGTAAGACGGTACAGGCTGCGGCATAGTAAACGCGTATTCACCATCGCGAGCAGTGGTGGGGTCGTTTGAAGCACTCATCACTGCCAATAAGTCTTCAGGCGTATGAATAGTGGCAGTGTAGGTTACCCGTACTTGAGGAGAATCCTGTAGCGGTATAAAGCTTCTCGCATGCATAGCTTGCGCTTGGGTAAACAAGAAAGGATGTTGTTTTCCGGCAGTTTGCGCTGGCGTTAACCACTGTACACCCGACGCCTCAGGCGACGTTGAATAGACGATAGTTAGCTTATCAGCACCTTCAGGCAACTCAACAGATAGCGGCGTACCAAGTTCAGGATCGGCGTCGCCCATAGTAAAAGGCACTGCATCGCCGTTTACCGTTACCGATGTAATATCCAGTGCACGAGTATCAAGAACAACCGTGTTAAAGCTAGGCGCGCTGCGTTCAACCGCTAGCGTAGCACTACCGGATAATTTTGACGTTTCAAAATCTGCCGTTAAGTCTAAATCTAAGTGAGTGACTCGCACTTCTGATGGATTCGCGAATGAGTGGTAATCTTTACCCGCTTCAATTTCACTAACCACATCAACTTTAGATACTGCGCTCTGTGCAGCTACTTTGCTATCGGCGCTATCAGAAACCGCAGATGGTGTTTTAGTTTCTTGTGAGGGTTGTTCGCTACACGCAAACAACATTGGCGCACAAATGGCTACCCAGCCTATATTCTTCATAATACTTCCAGTTATTTTTTCTGTCTTTTCCATAATAACAAAGAAGTACCCTATTGCTTAAGCCCAAAAACGACAAGCAACGACACCAAAAGTTAAATTGACGATTCACGCCCTCCCTCACCTGTAAATTGCAGTGCGATAATTCGGTGAGAAAGGGAGTAAGGAGGAAGCAAGTAGTAGACGTTTTAGGCTACTGAAATTTGCACATCAATATTGCCACGAGTGGCATTTGAGTAGGGGCAAACTTGATGCGCTTTTGCCACTAGGCTTTCTGCTGCAGATTTCTCCATATCACCTAAGTCGACATTCAGTTTTACTGCAATAGCAAAGCCTACTTCGATGGGCCCAATAGATACATCGCCAGTTACACTAATATCGCTGCCCAATTTGATTTTTTCCGCAGCAGCTATATGCTTGAGCGCACCAATGAAACAAGCTGAATAGCCCGCTGCAAACATTTGCTCTGGGTTAGTACCACTGCCACCCGCTCCACCTAATGCTTTTGGTGTTGAAAGGGCTACATCTAAGTTTCCGTCACTTGATTTTGCTGTACCTTCACGACCACCTGTTGCAGTTGCTGTTCCGGTATAAACCACCTGTTGAAGTGTGTGCATTGTATAAATCCTCGTTTGCCTTGCTCATAGTGAGCATTCTGTTGAACATAAATAATGAATAAGAAATGCAAATTTATTTTGCATGCAAAATAAATTAACACTAATGCGGCTTGTAGATCAAGTCTTTTGCATGCAAAATATTAATCATACCCTTTACACCCTTTTAGGAGCACTCATGTCTGATAACGCTAGGCTTGATGAATATATGCCCGACGACTGCGGGGCTGAAGCGCTTTCATCAGAAGCACTTAGGTCCGATTCGCTCAAGTTAGAAAGCCAGTTGTGCCATCGGTTTTACACGCTATCTAATGCGTTTACTCGCGCCTATCGTCCACTGCTGAAAAGCCTTGATATTACCTACCCACAGTATGTAGTGATGATGGCTTTGTGGGAGCAGTCTAATGTGACCATTGCCGAGCTACTCGCTAAAACCGTGATAGACGGCGGCGCTATGACACTGATCCTTAAAAAGCTAGAGCAAAAAGGGTTATTGGGTGTGGTCAAAGATGAGCATGATAAGCGTGTACGCCGAGTTGTGTTGTCGAAAGCAGGTGAAAATGCCAAGCTGAAAGCGCTTGATGTGCCTGCGCAAATGTTATGTAAATTGGATGGCATGTCGAAAACTGAAGCGAAGCAACTTGTTGTATTAATGGATAAACTACAAGGGTGCTTTAACGTAGATTGAATACACGGTTAGCGAGTCCCCCAAACATTGCTAATGCCAATTTCGCTTTAGCACTTGTGTATAGTGTAGTCATAGTTTGGTTGGTCGTTACTTTTATCGCTACAAGGACTGTCACTTCTATTTATGAAGAGCATCATCGTTTCCGACATTTTTGGAAGAACTAACCATCATTTCGTACTACCCTTATATTCCCAGCGTCAGAATTGTATTTTTCAGTGAAAGAACTAATGGATAAGTTAGGCTGCAACAGCACCATAAAATGTAGACTAGTTTTGTATCTTCATGGGTTTATGAATGCTCATTCTGTAAGTTATAATCTGCAGGGTTGTAGGCAAGAAATGTTGGTGTTGCGCGAAACATTAGAGGGGGTTATAGAAATCACATAACTAGACGCTCGCTAAAATTGATACGTCCGCCTATTATCCAAGACGATATGCTGCACCTGAACTTAGTAGACATCAAAGAGAACTCATATGCATCTTGCACAATTAAATATTGCCAAAGCAAAGTATTCTTTAGAATCTACTGAGATTAAAGAATTCGTAGATAATTTAGACCCTGTTAATCGTATAGCAGAATCAAGCAGCGGCTTTATTTGGCGATTAAAGGACGACAGTGGAAATGCTACTGAAATTCAAGCTTTTTCAGATCCGAACATTATCGTAAATATGTCAGTGTGGGATTCGGTCGATGCGTTGAAGAACTTTATGTTTAGAACTCACCATAAAGACTTCCTTAGTCGTAAAAAAGAGTGGTTTTTTGAAATTCCCGAAGATACTTATGTTTTATGGTGGATTCCAGTAGGTCACATCCCTTCACTTGAAGAGGCGGTAGAAAAATTAGAATATCTACGGAGTAATGGCGAGACTCCAAAAGCATTTTCTTTTAAATGTAATTTTAGTGCCACTGAATTCATCCTGAGTAATACCTAACACATTGGCCAAAAAATCGAAAAGAGACTATTGATGAATATCGATGTTGCATTGGTAAGTTCCTTTACTGAAAATGGTAAAGTCGGGAACCCTGCGGGTGTTGTCTTGAATGTTGATGGCTTGTCTAATGCGCAAAAACTAAAAGTCGCGCAAGCGGTAGGCTATTCAGAAACGGCTTGTTACCGATGATGACGAAACAGACCAAGTTGGTGTAGCGTCTGGTGCTCATTTTGTGTTTACTGCCGGTAATCACTTTTTGAAAAACGACAACTGATGACTATCGTTAATCAGTAAGTGTTTACCGTAACCGTAGAACACATCGAAGACCTCCACGCGTTAAAATGGCTATCGACGAGTAGCATCAGCCATTGAATCATTTCTGTCTATTTTACCTGCTACACTTACAAGGCGTTTACCGATTAATGGGGAATAGAAATGGCTCAGCACAACAAATCAGAGGTGACACTTGAAGCGTTAGAGGCAGAAATAGCCGACCTTATCGATGACCCTGCACTCAGAGAAGAATGGCTAAATACCAAAATCCCCATTCTGGAATCAAAAACGCCTAAAAGCTATTTCCACACTCCCTCGGATAGAACGAGGCTTATGCAAGTTGTGCTTGAAATGAAATTTGGTGAGATAGCTTAGTAACACTTCAACATTTCTCTGGGCGTCCAGAGCGGAAACGGGAACAATCCTCCCCATTGAATGCAAATCCGCCTGAGCGGGTTTGGTTTCAAACAAAGAATGTTTAAATTAATCAGTTACTTTCCACGATTCGAGTCTAGAAAAAACGACACTCGAAATAACCTGTAAGTTTTCAACCATGTTTTTTTCAGACGACGTGAACCTAAACACAAGATTTTCACTGCTTATAGTTATTGCATACTCCGGTTCTAACAGCGCACCAGTTCATATTAGATAGCGGCTTAATCCAGTTAAGCCAGCGCACGATTCCGTCTGAAAAAACGCAGTTGCTTTTTTAATTAATTCAGCAAACAAATTTCCTTTGGAACGAATCATGCTGAAGAAAAAACTCAAGATTAGAACCACGCATTTGATATGTTTTTAATCCATATTTTTCTAACATAAGTCATCAAGCAAAAAGCGAGGAGCGGCTTATGAAAACCACCGTAGAAAATTGGTACATTGTTACTGTTATGGATAGTGAGCAATTGGTCGGTGAAGTGCTGTACGGTACAGTTATAGAAGATGCGACCATCCGCTTTTATGAAGGGGACTATGTGACCACCTCTCGTATAGTAAGCAAGAACTTAAAAGAACATACGGTTGTTACTGCAAGTAACTCATATTATCAGCTCAAAGGAAGTGGCAAACGAGCTATTATTGATTTAGACGATTTCGAACTCCTACGGCACGGATTTTCGCCAGAGCAGATTCGAGCGTTAAACAGTTCATCGCCTCTTTTAGCCCATTAGCTTTTGCACCAAGCTGATTTTCATCGTTCAACCACTACTAAGTTGGAGCAAATAATGCCGACAAGCAAAATTGATTTTCACAATGCCGAATGCTCGGCCTGCTGCAAAAAGCATGTCGATATTAGAACTGAAATAATTGCGCCATCACCAGAAAGGCCAAATGCTATTCGTAAGAAAATAATCTTTCGATGCGAAGATCATCTCGATTGCGATGTCGATGAGATTGAAAAGCTTGCGCTTGTCAAAAAGCGTTTTCAAAATCTAGACGAAAATGACCTTGTTGATGGCGAAACATTTTTTAATCAATTGGACTCTGAATAGATATAGCTGCGCCTCCCAGCTTTGGCACCAACCCAAAGGAAGCGAAGCGCCAACCCAAAAGTTAAACGCCAGAAAAAAGAAAACCAGCTCCCGCTGGCTTTCCTTTGCTTAGTTCCGCCTAGATTTGCACCCGACAGTGTGTACTTTTAATTAATAAGACATTTTTGAGTATCGTCATCAATTATAATAACGAGAGGTTTAACACTCCTTTCAAAAACTAGTTTTTCACCCGCTAAGTCACAGACATTTCTTTTAATTTCTGCTGCCGCTACTACTGAGTGATCAACTATAATTGCAATTAAAGTTATGTCATCCCTTACCTCAATATCAGCAAAATCTAGCGAATAATCATTATCTACACCATGTTTTCTAAGCACTTGTTTACTATTGTCGTAAGGCTTTAAAATAATCATCTTTTCCCAATTATTTACATAGTCATCTATAGATGCTTTTCCATTTTTTAGGTCCTGATAAATTCTTTCACTAAAATCTGAAATATTTGACTCATTGGTGCTTTCAGAACATCCCTGCAAAATCAAAAAAATTGAAAGTATTAAAAATATTCTTTTCATTAATGTGATACCAACTGCCCATCTTTGATATACCAAAGTTGGCCGCTATTTAAGCTATTAGTTACCGCTGTTTGCAATGATAGCCTCATAGCACCATCTCCGTACCTATGAGTAAATCCACTAGGTAACCATGTCGTCTCAGTGGCTAACGCTCTACCTATAGCATTGTTATGCATATCCATAGTATTTTCTATTGCTGGACCACCACCAACTTGTTCATGCAATGAAGTAAATGCCTCTGCATGTTCTGCCGAAGTATACCGCGTTATCAGTGCATTCCAATATGCATGTCTAAATGCATCACCTTCCCCGTTATGTAGTGAATTGGGGTAAAGCTCGGCTGCTTTGTTATATGCTTGAAGAGTTGCTGCCGCAATTCCGGGAGCGGCAAGTTTATTATCCATCAAATATTGCCACTCTTCATCAGAAACTCGGTCTTTCAATCTCATTAACAATTTATGTGAATCTTTTGCATAGCTTTCACCATTAAACATTTGAGAGAAGGCACCAGTTGTAGCTCCGTTCGCAAATTTACCTCCCGAAATTACCGAGGCAGTACCGCCAATTACAGCAGCCGTAACAACCCTTGCACCAGCGTTTTCAGGAGCATAACCAAACTTTTCGTAAATCATTGGCTTAGCTGCGGCAGAAAAACCAGCAGCAAAGAACCCATGTCCAAAATTTCCTCCTTGCAGATCGGACATAACACCACCAACAACGCCATTTCCAACAATATTTCCAAATGTTCCGGGATCGAACATTTGTCCTACGCCATAGAAAGCGGCTGCGCTAAATGCGCCCCTTAAGGCCCCTGTTAGGATGTTTCCTCCATTAGCAGCGGCACCAACAGCGCCAGAAATTGCTCCGGCTGCCGCAGCACCATACCAACTACTTACAAACCAACTTGCTGTTCCACCGGTAAAATATATAAGAGCAGCTCCAGCTATAACCCCAGCAAATTTCTTAACGCCTTTCCACAACTTGCTAAAGAAATACCCACTAGGATCGGTATAGCTCATAGGGTTATTCAGAACATACGAATAACGATTGTAGTTCTGGCTATTTAACGGAGCCTGAATAAACGGATCAGCCTGTAAGAATCGACCCAAAGTTGGATCGTAGATCCGACCGTTCATATGAATAATCCCAAGCCCATCCATCATATTATGGCCAGTATAGCCTCGGTCGGTCGGCTGCATGTAACTGGCATTCGCAAATACCGATGCTTGGTGGATTTGAGTGCGCTTTCCAAACGGGTCAAAGAATGCCTGCTGTACTACAGTGCCATTAACGTTCGTTACCGTGGTAATAGATCCCTGATGGTCTTTATGTAAATAAGAGTATTCTTTTGTCCCGTTACTTCGGTGTGAAATAACAATGTCTCCGGCTACGTAATACTTGTGTTCCGTTGATGAGCCACTACCACCGGTCCTTCTCACTTCTTCATAATTGCCAAGGTAGATAGTTTGATATTCGTTCGTCTTTCCGGCTTCGACACGTTTCTCTTTCTTAAAGTAAAGTTCACGATCCACACCGTACTTCATGTCTGCGTATAGGCCACCTTTGGTAATTCGAGTAGGCTTATCGTAGGTGCCATAGTTGAATGTGCGTCCAGTGCCGTCACTACGGATGTTACCGTTATTGTCGTAGGCAAACGAACCAAAACCTGTAGCTGAGGTAAGGCGATGTACGCGGTTTGCATCACTATAATTATAGTTACTAACACCATTTTTCTTTTTCAAATTACCGAAGCCGTCATATTGATAATCGATGTTATCATCGAAAATTGAGGGCATGTTAGCCCCCCAATCGCCTACGCTCACTGAGCGGTAATCGAGGCGGTTCAGGTCATCGTAAGTGTAAGTCTCGGTAAACTTCGCCCCCACACCTGGGTTGGTACCGTACTCTGTCGTTCGAGTTTTTACGTTACCCATTTCATCGTGAGTCACCCCCGAGTAGAAAATAGCCGAAGATGAACGCATTACGCGCGTACTGGTGTGCCAACCGGTATCTCCACGGTAACCAAAGTGAGTGCGAATATTGTTTCCGTAAAGAATCTCAACTGCTTGACGTCGTCGATCGAATTCTTTTACTTCTTTAAGCAACGCACCAGTGGCGTTATTGGTAATCTTATAGAGGGCTCCGGACGACGTCTTGTAATGCATTTTCACTTGCAGTCGGTTGCCTTGGCTGTCTGCTGGAAAGGTTTTTAAAGAAGGACGGCTATAACCGTCAAAACTGGTATTCTGGTAATAGGTTTTTCCACCTGCGTAAGTACGGGTTTCAATTGGGCGTTCTGCACTGTCATACTTGAAGTACTTACGTATTGTGGCCGCGGTGGTGGGCGATGTACCGCAAGACTGGTTTTTACCATCATATTTTGCAGTCGCAAAGAGTCTACCCGCTTTGTATGCATCTCTGTTATCGCTGTTATTAGTGGCGTAATGCCAACAAAGTGTTCCTTCGTTCGCTTGGTAACTACGAATCTTTCTGCCTAATTTGTCGTAATTAAGCGTGAAGGTATGTCCGCGAGCAGTTTTCTGTGTATACAACTCACCAAACGCATTGTAAGTGTAAATCCAAGTACCTTTATCAGGGTCGGTCATCTTGGTTTTGCGGCCGTACGTATCGTACCAGTTCTGAATTTTGCTGCTCTTACCGTCGGCTTCGGTAATGGTTTCTTTCAGGTTACCATACGCGTCATATTTAAATTGTACCTCTCCACCTAATGCGTCAATGGTTTTAGTTGTCTGACCAAAACCGTTCGCATATTTGAAATAGGCATTGCCACGCTCGTCTAAAGTAGATTGCTCCAAACCATTAACAAAATAAGTGACTATTTCACCGTTGGGCTTGGTGACTTGGTCAACCTGCCCAAGTGCATTATAAGAATAGGTGGTCCGGTAACTGGTAGAGGATGGCTCGGTAACATAATCTACTCGCCCCTGATCATCATAGTACGTAAATACTTTATCCCAATCCTCTTCCGCGCTTCGAACATAACGAGCGACTTCACGCCCCCACTTATCATAATAAGCCTTAACCGCAGATTTGCCCGATTCTGTCTTTGACTCGTAATAGTAAGATCCAGAAACACAATTTAAACACCAATTTCGGGTTATCAAAGTAATGCGACTATCTGGATGGTCAATTTTGTAAGCCCGCCCAAAGTCATCATAGAATGTTTTGGTAGGCCGTGAATTAACAGAATATACCGTTGAGTTTTTAATCAAGCCAGATACAGCGTTTCCATATACACCGTTATACTGGTAGGTAACATAGTTGCCCATAGCATCGTGCTGACGGTGTACGAAGCGCCCATTCCCTTGATATTCAGTTTTTGTTGTACGAGTCTGTGTGCTGCCCGTATTCGTAGAATATCC
Source organism: Alteromonas sp. 38 (assembly GCF_902506055.1). Lineage (NCBI taxonomy): Bacteria > Pseudomonadati > Pseudomonadota > Gammaproteobacteria > Alteromonadales > Alteromonadaceae > Alteromonas > Alteromonas sp. 38. Next base: position 934,094 of record NZ_LR733300.1, on the reverse strand, counting down.
TGCAACTGAAACCTGTGTTTTATTCCCGTAAGTATCATAAGAGTAAGTAGTGGTTGTTTTGTATTTGGCGTTATCCGGCGACACAATTGCCTGATGAAGATAATTACTACTGTTGTAAGTGAATCGGCTATTACGAGTAATTTTACCTCCACCATTTACGGTTTTTTCAACTCTCGTCGTTTCCAACCGTCCCCAGCGTCTGTCCTTGTACGTATTTACCGTATAGGTCTTCTGGTTGTCACCATATGTACCACTGAAATCGTTACTATCTTTATCGTAAACCGTAACACTGATGTTATCGACATTGCCCCAGGTGTCTTTTACCGTTCTTGTGTTAGTCTGGCTTACGAATTGTGTATTAACCCCGTCATATGTGTAACTTTTCTCAAAGGAATCATAAATATAAGCGTGATATCCCCCCTGTGCAGTCTTCATCGCTTTCAGGTTATTTTTCGCCCACGAGAGAGCATGTGTGCCGATAAATTGCGCCGTAATACGAGGAATACCCGTCAAGACAAAATTAGTATTACCGTGATATTGGTGGTTATAGGTTTCTGTGACTACCCCAGTTTGCTGGTCAATGGTTCTTAGTACTTCAAACCCCAAACTTCCACGGCCTTTTCGATGAAGTAACAATCCACCGTACTGATATTTCACAATAAGATCTTTACTACTTGTGACATCGGTTCGTACTTCAGATACCAGCTTCCCTCCAGCAAATGGTGAAAAGACGTTAGTATGCGTGTTGTATGAAGAGTCTTGACGGAAATATAACGCCGTGTTTGTCATTGGCGTGTATTTAATATTGGTCGCAACACCAAAGCCGTTGGTGATTTTATTCACCGTATATTCGTTTTGGTTTACACGTATGGAGTAACGCCGCCAGTCACTTGAAGAACCAATGTATAAGTCGAGATTTCCATCTCCGTTACCGTCACCAAAGCGAATAGTATTGTTACTGCCGAAACTCCGAGTTCTCACATAAGTAAAATTAACTTTGCTTGGAGATGTGGTTAGACTGCTAACATAAATAGTCCAAGAAGAGTTGCTTGTTGCGTAAAGCATATCTGCCTTACCATCGTAGTTAACATCAACAAACTGAGAGTAATTTGCGCTGTCAGTATCGTATGGCTGCGTCAATATCTGCTCGGCACCGAACGTTTTTCCATTTGATAAACGGTAGCGCCATTTACTCGCATAGGAATAAATCATATCCGTCAAGCCATCACCATTTAAGTCGGCATAACGAATATCTTTATAAGAGGCGGAGAGCGTTTGTACTTTACTGAAATAGGGGTCATTTGCACTGTTGGTTTTGGAAATAAATACCTGTCTATTCGACGTTGTATTCTCTTGCCACGTGCCCATCAAATCACCTTCACATTCTCGCCGAGTTTGGGCGAACAACCGGTCTCCACGGGAGTTGGTACAGTATCCGTCGGTTGACGTGACTTGAAGAATAATATCTGATAAGCCATCACCGTTAATGTCTATAGCGCTGGCGGATTTGATGGTAGCGCGATACATCTGAGCGTGCCCAAATAATGCGTCGCCGCTCAACTCTGAACTAAAAGTGAAAAGGTGATTGTCGGTAAACGATTTATTCCCCGTGTTTAGATAAGCACGAACCTCTTTACCTTTGCGGTAAACAATATCCTCAAAACCGTCGCCATTGACATCCATCACGGCGGCACCACCTTTAAAACCCCAGGCACGCAAGTTAGCCCCTGACGAATTTTTAATATATCCTTTTTTCAAGCTTCGACTTACGGTATGGCTGGGGCATTTGCTCGTACCTTCACATCGAGCTGGTGCTGACTTAGTATTTTCGTAGTACACGATATACCAGTTTTTATCCTCACCATCGGCAACTAGAAGGTCGCGTACACCATCGCCGTTATAATCAATGTTGAGTGCATATTGGCGCTGTGAACCACTATCTCCAATATTTGTTAGTGTAGTGGTTGAAGTAGAGGTCGCCGACTTTAAGCGCCAGTAACCGCTTTTTACGTACATCAGATCAGATTTTCCGTCGCCAGTTAAATCGAAAACCTGAGCTTCATAGCGGTTGTGCTCATCCCCAGTAATGTAAGAATATGCGTTAGTATAATCTACTGCTGTCGTAGTATTTGGGTGTGTCCAAGTTAGGGTCGTAGGTTTTAAACAGTTAGTAGTAGAAGAAGCTAGCGTCGGGCATTCTTGAACAGATGTGAGCATTCTGCGCTTGCTCTCATTATATGCCAATTTGTAAGCACGATATTCAACACCGTCAACTTTGGATACCACACTGGTAAGTACCTTGCGACGCATAGAATAGCCTTTATTGTTGTAGCCCGATGCGTAGAAGCTTTTATTAGTATAATTAAAATTGATAGACGCGAATGGCGCTAGCTTCTTTCCCAGGTGCCCCGAATATTCCACTTTGCTGATATAAGATGAGCCATATTCCTTAAGATAAGAAAAGCGAATATAATTACCCTTACGGTCTCGAATAGCTTTTAACATCCAAGTATTTGCTCTGGCGCTAGAAGCTCCAGAAGCAGTAATAAAGGCATCTGTTCCTGGGGTTACGCTTCCCACAGTCGAATCGTTTCGAGTATCTCCGTAATAGAAAAGCTCACCAGACTTTTTCCATACGACAAACCAGCGAGGGCCGTTTTCAGTATCGCCACCCAATGCTTTCGCATGACTAAAATCGTCATTCTCCAGATAATAGTTAGTGTTTGGCGCACCGTAACTGCCACTTTTAACTTTCATTTTCTGGCCATCAAGACAGAAGCGATCGTTTTTATTAATATTGACCCCTTCAATTCTGCCATCTTGAGAAAGGTTTTTCGGACAGCGCGATATGGCAGACAGACCACTAATATTCCAGCCTACGCCCAAAGGGCCTTCAAACGAGTTAGATGATGAATAAGACAACGCCATCTGTGGCTGAACACCTGCTCGACCAGTAGGCGCTGCTATTGGAATTGTGTAAGTTGCCGACCCACTTTCATCTACTCGAAAATCACCGGGTGTGAGCCCGACTTTTTCTGCAAAGGCAAAAGTTGGCAATACCGCCAGCACAATGGCAAACAATGAATGCAAAGCTTTCATCGGATCTTCCCTGTTCTGTTTTTTTAATTAAAGGATGTAATTACATCTGTCGCACAGTCTATGTATGGCAGCTCGACTGTGAACGTGTTGTCGTTGTTATGAAGGGTAATACTCGTATCATAAATGACGTCATTTCCTGACATCACCTGAATTAAAAGGCTCGCATAACGGTCATCTTTGAGATCATATTCAATGAATGCAGCAATGGGGCCGCTCACGGGACATTCTTCAGAATCTTCATTATCTAGAATGGAAACAGAAAGTACCTCAGGGATCAGGTTTTCTGCGGCACAAATTAGCGGGAATATTAGGAATAAAGATAACAGCGTTGGTTTAATTTTCATTGTAAACAAATCCATGTTTTCATTTTTAGAATGAGTCTTTCCATATATCACTCGTCGACAATATACGTAGTTTTACCTCACCTCGCGTTCAAAAATCAACCAGAAACTAACAGCTTTAATAAAAATTTAACATTTATGTAGATAGCAACTTCAATAAGGCGGGTTTGAAATGGTTTAACGCTTTTGTGCACGTAAGTGAACTGACGCGCCGAAATGTGAGCTTTCTCCATTATTTGATGTGTGCGAAAAAAAAAACTTTTGCATTCAGATGTACCTATCTACTCGTACACCCTTCTTGGTAGAGGTAGTCAGTGCCATCGTTAAGGCACTGACTATTGCAATATTATGAGTATAACCGTTCAACCATTTAATAGGGAAGAACGAACATAATATCAGGGAAGATTAATGGTATGTTGCACAACGTTATCGCTACGCTTCACACCTTGTCCCCCACCTATAGTTACCCGTAACTTACCCTTATAAGGTTGGCGCTGACCCTGTTCATCAACATAAATAAGTTGAGAATCATCAATGATGAATTGCATTGACTGGCTTTCTCCCCCCCCTAAGCTTACTCGTTTAAAAGCAACCAACTCTCGCTGTGGCGTACGAGTGGGCGCATCAGGCATTCCAAGGTAAACTTGAACAACTTCTTGGGCACCTACATCACTTTTGTTGGATAACGTGGCGGCAATATTAAGCCCGTTGTCGGAGTGGGTAACATTGAGCTTATCGTAATGAAAGTCTGCATAGCTAAGGCCGTACCCAAACGGATAAAGCGGGGTACCCTCGAAGTACTTATAGGTTCGATTTACCATACTGTAATTTTTAAAGTCGGGTAAGTCTTCGACAGACTGATAAAAAGTGACTGGCAGTCTGCCAGAAGGGCTAGTGTCACCATAAAGAAGATTCAGCAATGCCGGCCCAGTTTGCTCCCCAGGATAGAAACCTTGAATGATAGCGTTCAGGTTTTTGTCCTCCCAGTTTAGTGCTATTGCGCTTCCGCTCATGTTAACCATAACAATGGGTTTGCCCAGTTTATGAAGCGCTTTTAGTAGTGATGATTGGCTCTTGGGCAGTTTGATATTCGTTCTATCTCCATGAGAGAACCCATCAATCTCCAGAGGCATTTCTTCTCCCTCCAGTTCAGCGCTAATACCACCAACAAAAACAATAACATCAGACTGTTTTGCCACTCTAATGGCTTCACTCTCTAAATTTTTATCTTCTAATAACCATTTGAAACTGATTTCTGGTTCAATCACATTACTGTGCCAGAACCGCTGAATAAGTGACTCAGCCTTAAAGTCATAGGGTTTACCTGCCTCAAGATAGCGACTTTCGGTTGTCAGTTCTCCGTCTAGATAGACCTCGACATTTTTCATTTTAAAGTAATAATTTCCAGATTCTTGTGGGGTAATTTTGCCCGTCCAACGCACTGCAAACTCTTGATTTGATGATTTGTTAAACGGTATATCTGCGTTCGTAACATTGATGTTTTTTTCAATTTGACGCTTGCTAGGCTGGAGATTGAAGTGACTTGAAGAGTAATAGTTAGCGACTAAACCTGAGTTTGATTCGCCTTGCATATTTACATGGGTGAAAACCGTGGAAGGCACAGGACTAAAATGCGTAAAAATGGTTTCCGTAATACTGCTCCCTGGCGCGTAACCTAATTGGTCTGAAGGCAGCGCCTGCGAAAAGGCTTCTTTCGGCGTAACAGGCGTCACGGGAGTGCCATGGTAATTACCCACAAGTATGGCGGGATTGTCGGCATTCGGCCCGATAAGCGCTATTTTACTATTACGTTTTAGGGGCAACACACCATCATTTTTAAGTAAAACCATGGATTTCTCTGCCGCTTCTCGTGCCAATTCAGTATGGTTTTTAGCACCCACCACAGACATAGGGATTTTGGTATAAGCATGTGTACTGCTGCTATCAAACATTCCCAGTTTCATGCGTGCAGTCAGCAAACGAGTAAGCGCTCTGTCGACATCACTTTCATCAACCAAATCTTCGGCAACAGCTTTTATTAGATAACTAAAGGTGTTGCCGTGGTGGTCTCCGCAATTTAAGTCCGTACCAGATTTCAAAGCACTCGCTGCCGCGTGAGCAGGGCTATCAACTACATGATGGGAATTTTCATCATAGAAGTCAGCAATAGCACCGCATAATGCTTCAAGGTGGCGACCGATTTAAGGTAGTTTGAGTCATCACCTTCAAGGCCTTTTACAAAATTGATCGCCATTCGAGAAGTTAAATACGGATCCTCTCCGTAGGTTTCTTGGCCTCTGCCCCACCTAGGATCGCGAAAGAGATTAATATTAGGAGACCAATAAGTAAGGCCTGTGTACATCGCATTAGTATCTTCGCGCGAAAACGCGTGGTGCTTAGCACGTCCTTCGTCTGAAATTGTAGACGCTATCCTATAGATAAGAGGCTCGTCGAAGGTTGCAGCCATGCCGATAGCTTGGGGAAATACGGTGGCTTTACCTGCTCTTGCCACGCCGTGTAACGCCTCGTTCCACCAATAATATTCGGGAATGGAAAGGCGCTCTATTGCTGCTGATTTATCAAATAATTGACTCACTTTTTCTTCCAAGGTTAACCGGTCAACTAAATCTGCGACACGAGTCTCAACCGGCAGCGATTGGTTTTGAAATGGCAGTGTTTCAGCATAACTGAGGGAAGTAATTAAAAAGCAGGCGAATATGAGAATTCGCTCAGGCAGTTTTTTGATTATTCGATTCATGAATGTAAATGTCTCATGTCTTTCCTAAGGGACAGTTACGCTAATCATTTGAAATGAAAAAATCGTCAAAACAAAGTTACTTTTGCATATTTGAACGTTCACGTCATCTCGGATTGATGTGAAAGGGCGCGGAGTAATTCCACAACGCGTCCTATGGGAAGCAACCTCAACAAAACGGCTACTCTCACCACATCACAATGATAACAAAATGTAACAAATATGTTTATTTATTGCCTCACCCAACTCATTCGTCGTTCATTTATACGTTTTTCACAATATTGAACTGTTTTTTTAAATTCATAAAATCAACAAGTTGAGAACAATCCCCTCTCTTAAAATGAGATCTTTCGTTCAAATTAGCCGTTCACATCTACGCTGGGCGAAATGTTGTATTTATGTTGTTATTTTTAAATGGAGATTAAACGCTTTGGTGTTTATTAGAAACATGACTAGGGAAAAAAATGAAAAAATATAATAAATCGACGATAACTAATATAGTGAGAAAGCCTAGCTTTAAACTCTCGCTTGTTTCCAGCGCCCTCTTAAGTACGCTATTAGCTTTCCAACCCCAGCTCGCCTTTGCGCAGTCAAACTTCCCCTCAGAAGACAGTAAAAAAAACCAAACTGACGAAAATGTAGAAGACCTTGAGGTCATTGAGGTGCGAGGAATAAAGGAAAACTTAGCAGACGCACAGTTACTTAAGCGCTACGGTGATACCTTTCTTGATGCAATCTCAGCAAAAGATATCGGCGCATTGCCTGACAGAAGTGTGTTGGAGGCTATCGTTCGATTGCCTGGTGTTTCCATCGAACGTTTTGCAGGCGCCAACGATCCAGACCATTTTAGCGTTGAAGGAAGTGGCGTCGTGGTTAGAGGGTTAACCCACACCAGAAGTGAATTCAATGGTCGCGATACCTTTACCGCCGACTCAGGAAGAGGACTTAGTTTTCAGGATGTTCCCCCTGAATTAATGGGCGGTGTCGAATTATATAAGAATCAATCTGCAGAAATGATTGAAGGAGGTATTGCGGGTACCGTAAATTTAATCACTCGCAAACCCTTTGATAGCGACAAGCGTATTTTAGCTTTTTCTGCCGATGCCACCTATAGCGATTTTATAGAAAAAACTACGCCAACCTTTTCTGCATTGTATTCGGATGTGTTTGAAAGTGACTACGGCAAATGGGGCCTGTTGCTAAACTTTTCAGATTCCACGCTTAAAGCGCAATCAGACGGTACCCAAGTCGGTCGATTTGAAACACAAAACCAGCTAATTGACGGCGAAAGTGTCATGGTACCTCGCACCACACGGTTAACTCGAAAGCAAGATCTTAGGGAACGTCAGGGGCTAGCAGCAGCGCTTCAATGGGAGAGCGTAGACGATACTATACTCGCCACAGCACAGTTTATACGGTCAGATTCCTCGTTGTCGTGGACAGAACGCGCCATTGAATTGGCAGACGATGCCGTCATTAATGACTTAATCCCAGCAGAGGGTACAACATTTGATATCGACGAGCAGGGGCTGTTCGAGTCTGGAATAATTACGTCTAACGCGGGTTGGAGAGGAGATGATGCCGAGCGCCAGCCTGGCGGTATTTTCGGTGCTCAACACGCGATGATCACACGCGCCAGAGAGCAACATTCTGTGGTTGATGATATCGGATTAAATGTACGGTACCGCCCCAATGATGAGTGGGCATTTAGCGCAGACTTACAATACGTAGAGTCAACGTCAGATATTGTTGATTTCTCGGTAATGGGCGCTACACGTGCCGTGGTTGGAATCAACAATAATGGAGGCAGCACGCCTGATATATTTCTGACCGACCCAGCTAACGCCGGCGACGAAACGCATTTCTCCAACCCTTACAATTATTTTTGGCGCAGTGCGATGGACCATATTTCAGCCAACGAGGGGGATGAAACCGCAGTAGCGTTAGATGCAAAATATACCTTCGAAGATGGACTGTTTACGTCTATGAAAATAGGAACCCGCTACGCACAAAGACAACAGACCACCCGCCAGTCCACCTATAACTGGGGGTGGTTGTCAGAAGCTTGGGCGGGGAACGGCAATGCTTGGTTCGATGCACAAGGTGATGAGCTTGGCGCTGGACTAGGCGACTTATACGAGGCCGTGTCTTTCCAAGACTTTGCAAGAGGTGGTGTATTAACAACATCAGGAGGAAATACCTTTCTTTTCCCTAAAGAGTCTATCGCTGATAACTATCGTGATGCTGAGTCTACGTTCGCCAGCCTTTCGCCAGGCTGGGCTTCCTTAGCAAGCAGGCCAGGTGCCATAGGTGATTTTTTGCCAAATGAAATTAATGAGACTACCGAAACAAATAACGCATTTTTCGTTCAAGGTAATTTTGAGGGGGAAGTTAAAGGGCTCTTTTTCAGCGGTAACGTTGGTGTGCGCTACGTTAAAATTGAGAATAAGACAGACGGGTTTATTACATTCCCCGATAATCTAGCGGTTCAAGATGATGATCCTGAAAACTTTTTACCGCCTGACCAAGCCGCATTCGGCAATGCTGCCTCAAGGGAACAAACAGCGGTTAGTGATTACAATAAATTATTACCAAGCTTCAATCTTAAATTAAATCTAAACGACGATATGCTGCTGCGTTTTGGTTACTCCAAAGCCATTGCCCTTCCTGATCTTGGAAACCTTCGCAATTACGTCGAAATACAGGGCGATGATTTGCAGGTTGAATACTCAGGTGAAGGCGATGATAGAGAAATAACCAGTGCGCAATACCAACGCTATACCGCAAAATCTGGCAACCCCTTTCTTAAGCCGATGGAAGCCAACAACTACGACTTCGCCTTTGAATGGTATTTTCCAGAAACCGTTGGCTCGTTGACCACATCATTCTTTTATAAAGATTTAAGTAACTACTTTATCAACGGTTCCACCGATCGCGTATACGAAAATAACGGCGTGTCGCAAATTGTTCAAGTTGATGGCGCTACCAATGGCGATGAGGGCAGCGTTCAAGGTGTGGAGATTGCTTATCAGCAGTTTTTCGATTTTCTACCAGGTGCGTGGAGTGGTTTGGGACTGCAATTTAACTATACCTATGTTGAAGATGAAGGCTCACCCAATCCGGGGTTATCACCAGACAAACCAGATTCTTCTGAAGGTGAAGGCATTGCTTTTGATAACTTACCGCTTGAGGGGCTTTCCAAAGACAACGTGAATATTGTAGCGATGTACGAGAAAAACGGCTTTAACGCCCGCCTTGCTTATAATTGGCGCTCTGAATACCTGTTAACCACGAAAGATGTCATCACTCAGCTTCCCATTTTCAATGAAGCAAATGGGCAGCTTGATGGTTCGTTCTTCTACCGGTTCTCAGACAATATTGAATTGGGGCTACAGGGCACAAATTTAACCAATACGGTCACACGTACCTCCATGCAAATTGACGCTGAAGGGAATCAAGTGGGCCGGTCGTGGTTTGTTAACGATCGCCGAATAAGCTTGGTCGCTAAAGGGACTTTTTAAAAGTTTGAGGATAAAACAGGCATGCCACATATAATGGCATGCCTTTAACGTTATGGGGAAGTTATGTCTCAATCAATGTCTATAAAGTCTATCGTGATTGTAGGCGGTGGGTCTGCAGGCTGGATGACCGCAGCGACCCTCAGCAAGGTCTTAGACCTATCAAAATATAGTGTCACGCTTATCGAAAGCAAGGACATTCAAGGGGTTTCTGTGGGTGAGGCGACTATCCCTCAAATTACTTTATTTAACCGAATTTTGGGTATTGGTGAAGCTGACTTTATCCGTGCCACTAACGCGACGTATAAGCTGGGTATTGAATTTAAAGACTGGAAGCATCAAGGTCATGCCTATTTTCATCCCTTCGGCACGTTCGGTATTAATATGGAAGCATTGCCGTTTCATCATTTCTGGCTTAAGCGTTTTAACGAAGGTGCTGGTGGCGACCTTTGTGCGTATTCTGTTGAAGCGATGGCGGCTAAAGGTGGGCGATTTGGCAAGGTTAAGGCGCAGAACAATTCACCCCTCGCCAATATGAGTTATGCATATCATTTCGACAGTACTTTGTATGCTAATTTTTTACGCGACTTTGCAGTAACGCGCGGAGTTCGGCATGTTAGTGGTAAAGTTGAAACGGTTTCAAAACACCTTAATGGCCATATTAATACGCTTACCTTGCAAGATGGCCAATGTATTGATGGTGAGTTTTACATAGATTGTAGTGGTTTTCGAAGTTTACTTTTGGAAAAAGAAATGGGTGCGACGTTTAGCGATTGGAGCGACCTATTGCCCTGTGATAGTGCCATTGCAATCCCGTGTAAATCTGCCGATAGCATGTTAAAACCCTACACCCAATCAACAGCGAAAGCCGCAGGTTGGACATGGCGAATTCCTTTGCAGCATCGAATTGGTAATGGTTATGTGTACTCGAGTAAATTTACGGAAAAAGACGTCGTGCTAGATGAGCTCATGGCGCAATTGGAGGGAGAACCTTTAGCGGAGCCAAACTTTTTAGCCTGGAAGACAGGAATGCGCCCTCAAAGTTGGATAAAAAACTGTTTAGGCATAGGATTATCTGCTGGGTTCATTGAGCCGCTAGAGTCTACTGGGTTACATTTAATTCAATCGGGGATAGCGAGATTGATGACACTCTTTCCAAACAATCGGTTTTGTCAAAGCGACATTGATATGTACAACCGCCAGACTGAAAAAGAGTTTGAACAGATTAGAGACTTTATCGTGTTGCATTATGCTTTGACAGAAAGAAACGATAGCGAATTTTGGCGATACTGTCGCAACATTTCATTGAGTGAGTCGTTGAATCAAAAAATGCAATTATACAAAGATTCAGGTCGTATTTTTCGCATAGACAATGAGTTATTTAATGAAACATCGTGGCTTGCCGTCATGCATGGGCAAGGGTTACGAAGTGAAGGATATCACCCGTTAGTGGATAGAATGAGCACATCACTCATTGATGAACGACTTACCCATATCGCGAGTGTAATCGATAAGTCAGCTGCTGTACTTCCCGAACACGCACAATTTATTGCACAACTAAGTTCAAAGTAGCTCTTAATGACCACATTGTTAAGCGGCGAAATTGTTGCCGCTTATTCCCAGTAGTCTTTTCGATACTGGGTAGGTGTTTTCTCTGTTAACTTTTTAAAGAACGTATTAAATGTGGCTTTACTGTTAAAGCCCGCTGCATCCATTATATCTAACATGGTCGCGCGGCGATTCGACTCGCTTTCTAATAGCAATTTACTCTCTTCAATTCGGTAATGATTAATAAACTCAAAAAAGTTTTTATTAAAATGATGATTAATAATATGAGAGAGAACCCGAGGGGGGACGTCTAATTGGTTTGCCAGATTTTCCAACGTTAGTAGATGGTTCAAATAAGGCTTGTTTAAATGCATGTAACGGGTGATTTTATCAACCTGCCGAACGTCTATTTTCGGTTTTTCTTTTGTGGCCGCGGGGGTAAGCTTACTGTCAATTCCACGAAATATGGTGGAATAACCTGCACTAAAGAATATCAGTCCAGATATCATTAACAAAACCGCATAGTTTGAACTTAGACCTATAAACCCATGGTCGATATAGAGCCCAAATTCATACGCAGAAACAATGGCAAGCGCCGTTACTACGGCAATAACTCTAACAACTAAAAAGCCTATAACTAACGCTTTTAACCACGTCAAATCCACACTCTCAGTTTCTGCAACTTGTTGTTTAAGCTGCCTCTGATAACTATTGAGTTCTATTAGGCACAACACCCCGCACGCCACTCGAAAAGCTTCACGAAACAAATATATTGCTCGCTCTACGAATGGAGTATTGGCAATAATATCCCCCTGCAAGGCGGCAATTTTCACAGCCTCATCTTCAAGCCACCAATTGTTAGCAAAATAGATGGCGTAAACCAAGAAAGGCAGTAAGAAAAGCAGGTCGTAGCGTCTGAACTGGTAGTCTTTGTATATTAGACTACGAATGTAGAAAAGTAATAATGGCGCTTCAACCCAGTACGCGAGTCCGAATGAGTAAAAAAGGTTTGGTGAAAAAGACAACGCTATAGAACGAAACATCTCTCCAAAATTGATTAGATTGTCTAAAGGAATTGCCGCTTGTGAAAGTAAAAAGGCGGCGAGCAAAAAATGTGTTTTTCTTTTGCCGCGCTTGAGTGTCGCCAAGAAAAGAGCAAATAAAAGGCACTGAAAAACAGTGAACAGCAAGACCATATCATGAAAGTTAAACAAAACGATTTTCATTAATAACCAAACACTTTTTTATTGTTTTATAACGTGTTCAATACCGTGACGCAAGAAGCGAATTGACCTAAATTGTGTAAATGGAATGTTTTTTTTCTTAGCCATCAACCAAACATGTCTACATTCGTTTAAATACACGTACAAAGCGTCTATTTCTACGCTTTGCGCCTTTAGTAAGACGACTTATCGTTGTATTTTGACAAAAATGTAACAACTTAAAACCACATAACACTAGGGTCTCTAATGTATCGCTTCTTGTCAGTTAGTTCGCGAATTATGAACCGAACCTTATTTCTTTTGCTATTAGTCGGTCTGACGAGTTTGATCTTGAACGGATGTGCAGATGACAATGGCAAATCTAAATTTCAACAAGCTCGCTCAGAAAAGCCCTTGAGTATTAAACTCAATCAGGTGGGATACCTACCAAATGGGAAAAAGCATGCACTTGTGCCAACGTCAGCATCAGGCAAATTTTCAATAAAGCGCTCAACGAGCGATGACGTTGTCTATCAAGGAGAGTTGGAAGTAACTAGCTCGTGGGACCTTAGTAATGACCCATCGTTAAAATTAGCGAGTTTTAATGACTTCGATGAACTTGGAGAATTTTACTTAGACGTTAAAGGTATACCGCCCTCTTTGCCCTTTACCATAAGCCCAACTATTTATGATGACGCCCATCGCGCTGCATTTAAGTCGTACTATTTTAATCGCTCTGGTATGGCGCTAAGTGAAGAATATGCTGGGCAATGGAAGCGACCAGCTGGTCATCTGGATACGCAAGTTAGTGTGCACTCCTCTGCCGCCACCTCTTCAATGGACGCTCTTAGCGCTCTGCCCTCTGAAAAGGGCTGGTATGATGCAGGCGACTACGGAAAATATACTGTTAATGCTGGCATTGCGACTTATACGTTACTTGCCGCTTACGAGCACTACCCTCAATACTATGAAACGGTAGACGTCGCGATCCCAGAATCAAACGACGGGGTTGCCGATTTACTAAACGAAGTGCGTTGGAACCTAGACTGGATGGCAAGTATGCAGCGCCACGACGGGGCCGTATTTCATAAGCTCACGACGTTAGAATGGGCAGGTGTTGAAATGCCCCACGAAGATAATGCGCAGCGGTTTATGATTGGTGTATCCACAAGCGCTACGTTAGATTTCGCCGCCACAATGGCAATGGCGAGCCGTATTTACAAAGACCTAGCACCCGATGTAGCCCACCAATGGTTGCAACAAGCTGAAGCAGCGTGGCAATGGGCGACCCTCAACCCTGATGTTCGCTATGTACAACCTGATGATGTACAAAGCGGCGAGTATGGCGATGACCAATTCGACGACGAATTTTTCTGGGCGGCGTCCGAGCTATACATCGCCACAGAGAATACCCGTTACCTCAGTCAAATTGAAAATAGTGAAATCAATTTTAGTATACCTGGGTGGGCAGATGTTGAAACATTAGGCCTGATTTCATTATTGAAAAATGCGCAGGACAAGCTGTCAGTTTCGCAGCTTATTCGGCTAGAATCTGCTTTTATCGCGCTGGCTGAAAAAATTACCGAGCAGGTATCTACCTCACCTTATTTAGTGCCAATGCAAGAAGATGATTTTGTGTGGGGGAGTAATAGTGTGCTCCTCAATAAAGCCTTTATTCTTTTAGCCGCATATGAAATCAACGGCACTGCAAAATATAAAGATGCAGTCTACGACAGTATTTCTTATATCTTCGGCATGAACCCAACAGGCTATAGCTTCGTTACAGGCTATGGAAGCCTCACGCCTATGTCACCCCATCACCGTATTTCAGCAAGCGATGGAGTGATAGCGCCTGTACCTGGCATGCTAGTGGGTGGGCCGCATGCAGGGCGTCAAGATGAATGCGATTATCCCTACCCTGAACCAGCAGAATCTTACATTGACGATTGGTGCAGCTTTTCTACCAATGAAATTGCTATTAATTGGAATGCGCCCTTGGTATATGTTTTAGGTGCTATTAACGCGTTGCCACAGTAAATCTGCATGGTAATGCCATTCAAAAAGAACGCGCATGGTATAAAATTTCAACCCTGCTGCGCTTTTTTATACTTCATTCGTTGACGTCGGTTAGCATGAAGGCGTTTTTGTATAAAGGTGTTCTGGCATGGAACGCCCCTGCACAAAGTGAGTTGGCATCATTGGCTTCGCGCCATCAGCAGCTTGTATAAACTGGTGTAGTGAATCTGGGGTGAAAAGACTTTTTGTAAACAGTGCTTGAATAAAGCAAAAAAAAGCTGCCATTGGCAGCTTTTTTTATTTCTTCACATGCATTTATTTATAAATAATTTGGTTTACGTAGTTCTCCAGCCCCTCTTGTTTTCCAGAGAATGGCTTAGGATCTAAGCCATTAGCTAGCGCATGTTTCGCCAGGGATTCTAAAGACATATTACCTTCTAAAATTTTCTGCCCAACTGTTGAACCCCATCCAGCATAGCGATTTTCCACATTCTGTGTGAGCACGTCATTTGAAAGCATTTCATATGCTTTCTTTAAACCCAGCGCACAGGTATCCATTCCACCTATATGACCTAAGAACAGGTCTTCTGCATCCAAACTTTGGCGTCGTAATTTGGTATCGAAGTTAAAGCCGCCCGATGTGTAGCCACCATTTTTCAGTATTTCATAGCAAATGAGGGTCATTTCTTCTACCGAATTAGGAAATTGATCGGTATCCCAGCCTAATTGCGCGTCTCCACGGTTCGCATCAATGGAACCAAAAATACCTAGCGCAAAAGCTGTCGCTATTTCGTGATGGAAAGAATGGCCAGAGAGTGTGGCGTGATTCGCTTCAATATTTACCGCAAATTCTTTCTCTAAACCAAACTCTTTTAAGAAGCCATAAACAGTTGCAGTATCGTAGTCGTATTGATGCTTAGTAGGCTCTTGTGGTTTTGGCTCAATTAATAATAATCCGTCAAAGCCGATTTTGTGTTTATGCTCAACAACCATGTTCATAAAGCGCCCAAATTGCTGACGCTCTCGTTTTAAATCTGTGTTTAAGAGCGTTTCATAGCCCTCTCGCCCCCCCCACAAAACATAATTCTCACCGCCAAGTGCCTTCGTTGCATTCATGGCGTGATAAACTTGGGTCGCGGCACGAGTGAATATTTCAGGGTTCGGGTTTGTGGCAGCGCCAGACATGTAACGTGGGTGACTAAAAACATTGGCTGTGCCCCAAAGCAACTTCATGCCAGTCTCTTCTTGCTTACGTGCAAGCACATCTGTCATTTCTGAAAGATTGCGAATGTATTCGTTAACTGAATTGCCTTCAGGGGCGACATCAATATCATGAAAGCAATAGAATGGTGCGCCTAGTTTTTCAAAAAAAGAAAAGGCCACATCGGCTTTTTGCTTAGCACGTTCCATGGGATCACCGGCTGCAAGCCAGGGCCTATTGAAAGTACCAGTGCCAAATACATCAGCACCATCCCAACAGAAATTATGCCAATAGCACGCAGCAAACCGCAGGTGCTCTTCCATCGTTTTCCCACCCACCTCTTCTTTCGGATTATAGTGTTTGAAGGCAAGAGGATTAGTCGACTCCGCCCCCTCATATTTTATGGTAGGGATGTTTTCGAAGTAGTTATTCATGGTTTTTCCTTTATCTAAAATGCGTAATAAATGACGATAAGCTTTGAGCTCGCTTGCGTTGCTACGTGAAGAAAGGCTCTACTGCGTAATAAAGTTCTCGAAACTGTTGACGCTTAAGAAGGTATCTATTGTGAATGTCTTTCTGAGGGCTGTAAGACGCTTCAAGAGGCGGCTTAAAACAAACATCACTTGGCGCTAACTGAGGGTTAGCAGCAAGCTTGGCTAATCGCGCGGCACCCAAAGCCGGCCCCACATCGCCGCCCTCTCTATACTCTAAAGCGTAGCCGCTGATGTCGCTGAGAAGCTGTCGCCAGAATATGCTTTTAGCGCCCCCGCCGATGAGGCTAATAGATGTTGTCGTCACGCCACTTTGGTGTACGGCATCGATGCCATCTGCAAGCGCCATCGATACCCCTTCAACAACAGCGCGAGCCATATGTACACGGCGAGTCGACGCCGACACACCAAAAAAAGCGGCTTTTGCAGAAGGGTTATTGTGAGGTGTTCTTTCACCCGTTAAGTAGGGTAAAAATAAAGGGGTTTCTGAATCTAACTGGGTGGTATTGCGCTGAATGTCTTCCATCATTTCAACTACATCTTTGTAGCCACTTTGAAGGCAATACCATTCTAAACAACTTGCGGCACTGAGCATAACGGACATCATATGCCACCGGTCAGGCAATGCATGACAAAAGCTATGAACCGCTTGTGCAGTATTCACTGAAAACCTTTCGGTAACAGCGAAATAGACACCTGAGGTACCTAGTGACAACATGGCATGTCCGGGCTCGAAAATACCACAGCCTATCGCGCCAGCAGCATTGTCTCCTGCGCCACCAGCAATCACGACATTATGCATACCCCACCGCTCAGCCAGTGAAGCTTTTAAAGTGCCAGTCACTTCACTTCCTTCAAAGAGCGCAGGCATATTATCAACTCCAAGACCACATGATGCTAATAACACTTCATCCCATTGACGCGTTTCAGTATTCAACCACATGGTGCCAGCAGCATCAGACATATCAGATGCAAACTCGCCGCTAAGTTGATATCTTAAAAAATCTTTGGGTAGCAACACTTTACTTACTTTCGCAAATACCTCGGGCTCATATTTTTTAACCCAAAGTAGCTTGGGGGCGGTGAACCCCGCCATAATGACGTTGCCTGTGCGCATAGCTGAATCAGGAACGGCCTTGTTTAGCTCGTCACATTCGGCAACACAGCGTCCATCGTTCCACAGGATTGCTGGCCTTAGCACGTTCCCTGACTCGTCAAGCAGCGTTGCACCGTGCATTTGGCCACTTAAACCTATCGACTTAACATTGGACAATTCAATCTGTTCAGATAGCTCATCTAAACAATCGCACGTTGCCTTCCACCATTCGCCAGCATCTTGTTCGGACCACAACGGCTTAGGCATGGATACATTAAGCGGCCTGCTTACTGAGACCGTAATTACCCCCTCCTCATCCATTAACACTGTTTTTACACTGGATGTGCCTAAATCTACTCCTAAGTACATAGTCTTTCCGCGGTTATATGAGGCTATGCCTTAAATATTGATTACTAAAAGCGTCAATATCAATTATGAAATTTTGTAATCGTTTTGTTAATTACCACTTACTCGTTTAGTATATTTAAAACTAATAAACGTAATTGGTTTTACGTAATTTGTTTATATTCAGGAATTAACTATGGTTGAAAAAGCGCACAGTATTACGCTGCTTTTGAATGCAAGTAAGATATTTGATAGGCAAATAATTGAAGGTATCGGAAGCTACCTGCAAGCATCAAATGCCGATTGGGACCTGTATTTAGAAGAAGACTTTTTAACTCGTCTTGAGCATTTTGATGAGTGGAGTGGCGACGGCGTTATTGCAGACTTTGACAACCCCGCTATTGAGCAAGCGCTGAGTAACACCAAGATACCAGTCGTAGCGATAGGCGGCTCTTACCAAGATGATGCTAGCTATCCAAATGTACC
The DNA here is from genome assembly GCF_902506055.1 of Alteromonas sp. 38. Lineage (NCBI taxonomy): Bacteria > Pseudomonadati > Pseudomonadota > Gammaproteobacteria > Alteromonadales > Alteromonadaceae > Alteromonas > Alteromonas sp. 38. The sequence continues at coordinate 915,996 of NZ_LR733300.1, read as the reverse complement.
CTATGTGGCGACAGACAATTATGCTTTAGTGGAAGCCGCTTTCAATCATTTACGGCATAAAGGAATTGAAAGGTTTGCATTCTACGGCTCGCCAATTGGCAAAGCGCAAAGGTGGGCGCAAGAAAGAGAGCAAGCCATGCTGTCTCTCGCGACACACTATGGCTATGAATGTTATGTCTATCGAGGCCATGCGGTTAGAGCCGAAACGTGGCAATATTCTCAGAAGCGCTTAACCGATTGGCTTAAAAGCCTACCCTCTCCCACAGGGATAGTGGCAGTGACAGATTCTCGCGCGCGCCACCTTCTTCAAGCGTGCGATCACCTAGGCTTTCTTATTCCAGAAAGGTTTGCCGTGATAGGCATTGATGACGATGAACTAACACGCTTTTTAAGCCGAGTTAGCTTGACGTCTGTACGACAAGGTAGTTTGGAAATGGGGTATCAGGCAGCACGATTACTGCACAAGCAATTAAACGGAACCGCAATAAAAAACAAACAATTGTTAGTCCCCCCTGTGACGGTAGCAGAACGCCAGTCTACTGATTTCAAAGCGATTAAAGATCCACTTGTAATGCAAGCGTCCCATTACATTCACATGAATGCGTGTAAGGGAATTAAAGTAGACCAAGTGCTAGATCATGTAGGCATCTCGAGATCTAACTTGGAATCGCGATTTCGAGAAGAAAGAGGCCATAGTATTCATACAGAAATACACAACGAAAAACTAAACCGCGCATGCCAAATGCTCAAAGAAACTGATGCCAATAGTGGTGATATAGCCAAGCGTTGCGGCTATCCGTCGGTGCAGTATATGTATGCTTTGTTTCGAAAGCACTTTGATAAAACGCCCGTTGAATACCGTCAAGATTCACAGCCCAACCATTTTGAAAATGAGCCAAGCTCATCAGTCATAAAAGCCAGTTGATATCGGAACCTTACCTTAAAGAGAATAATAATATGGACACTACAACAAATATTGACCTGCCTAATGAAGCCTCGGGGAATGGCTTCGTTTTATTTATTACTATCGTGGCTACCATCGGAGGCTTTCTATTTGGATTCGATAGCGGGGTAATTAATGGAACTGTAGAAGGGCTAAGCGTAGCATTTCAATCAGAGAGTGTCGGTACAGGATTTAATGTATCCAGTATGCTACTTGGATGTGCAGTAGGTGCTTTTTTTGCTGGTCGTTTAGCTGATAGATACGGAAGGAAGTCATTGCTCCTTGTAGCCGCAACCTTTTTCCTGGTTAGTGCATGGGGCTCAGGTATAGCAGGCAGCGGATCGGAATTCGTTATATATCGTATTATTGGAGGACTTGCCGTAGGGGCAGCGTCGGTTATGGCACCTGCTTATATTGCAGAAGTCGCACCGGCAAAGTATCGCGGCATGCTGGCGTCTATTCAACAAATAGCCATTATTAGCGGCTTGTTCGCTGCTTTTCTAAGTAACTATTTTCTTGCCGACTATGCGTCAGGTTCTACACAGGTGCTTTGGTTAAATTTTGAAGCGTGGCGTTGGATGTTCTGGATGGAAGTCATCCCAGCATTGCTGTTTTTCCTCATGTTACTTTTTATACCAGAAAGCCCTCGCTTTTTAGTGGTTAAGAAAAAAACAGATAAAGCGAGTGAAGTATTGGGCAAACTTTATGGCGCTAATGGGCAAAAGAAACTGGCCGAAATTGAAGCGTCTTTGTCGCAAGATCATAAACCGCAATTAAAAGATCTTATTGATAAAAACTCTGGAAAAGTAAGATCAATTGTTTGGATAGGGATTGGGTTGGCTGCACTTCAGCAGTTAGTTGGGATCAACGTTGTATTCTATTACGGTGCCGTATTGTGGCAAGCCGTGGGCTTTTCAGAAGCAGATGCACTACTCATTAATGTGATAAGCGGAGCTATCAGCATCGCGGCATGTGTTGTGGCGCTATCTGTTATCGACAAGATTGGAAGAAAACCATTGCTTAAATGGGGTTCTATAGGCATGACGGTATCGCTTGCCGTAGTAACGTTAGCCTTCCTAAACTCAGAACAACATGTTGATGGCAGGCTGGCGTTAAATGAATGGGGGCCTGTTGCACTCATCGCTGCCAATCTTTATGTATTCTGCTTTAACTTTTCTTGGGGGCCGGTAATGTGGGTAATGCTAGGAGAAATGTTTCCTAACCAATTAAGAGGCTCCGGCTTGGCCGTAAGCGGGTTAGTGCAGTGGTTTACTAACTTTGTTATCACATGGTCTTTCCCAATGCTTCTTGCAGGAATAGGCCTTGCGGGTGCTTACGGACTGTATGCTTTCTTTGCCTTGCTCTCTATCGGCTTCGTTCTTCGCTATGTTTATGAAACAAAGGGCTTAGAGTTAGAAGAAATGAAGGGTTAACTACGCCCATGACTACATAACGTAAACAAGACTCTACGTTCAACACTTTTACTGATTGTCATTCACACGCGATGAGATAAGTGACGAATACTTTTAGCGACAATGATACGAAAGGTTACGCCTTCATCAACGTACAATGTAAAATTGTCATACTCGTCGACAACGCTTCTGTTATACTTTAGCGAACAAGTGTACGCTGAAAGCGCGCTAAATGAATTACACGCGTTAAGGTACAAACATATCGCACAATTGTATTAGCAATAAACGTATCAGTACGGCCGCTAGATTAAAATAGAGTTGGAGGAAGTCATGACAAGTATTACGGCAAAAGCCTATTCTGTATTGGAAGAATGGCTTAACAGTATCAGTCATGGTGTTGGTTTTATTGCTGCCATTGTAGGTATGGTATTTCTACTCTACCGCGCAGATAACACCCTAACCATTACCGCCGCTGCGATATACGGCGCTACGCTCATTCTTATGTTTTTGAGCTCTACCCTTTATCATGCTACGTCACACCATAAGGCAAAGGGCTGGCTAAAGCTATTCGACCACAGTGCAATATATTTGTTGATAGCAGGTACTTACACACCTTTATTGTTAGTGTCGATTGGAGGCGTACTTGGCATCACCATGACGGCGGTAATTTGGTGTTTAGCTCTTGGTGGCGTTGCCTTTAAGCTTATTGCGCAGCACCGTTTTCCAAAAATATCCGTGATGACCTACTTATTGATGGGGTGGATTGCCATTGGGCTCATTTACCCGCTGTATGTTGCGCTACCAGGTGCTGGATTATGGTTACTGGTCGCGGGTGGTTTATGCTTCAGCCTTGGGGTGTGTTTTTATGTGGCGAAAAAGGTAAAATATACTCATGCTATCTGGCATGTGTTCGTATTAGGCGGGTGCAGCTGCCATTACTTCTCAATATATTATTATGTGGTATGAATAAAAACGAATCATCATCTGTATCCCAAGGTACAAATCGCCAAACATCCCTTGCGTGGTTTTCACTTAGCGCTGGAAAGATCTGTCTGGGGCAAAAACCGACATCTGATACCTATGCAAGGTTGAAAGGGTTGGGGGTTACTCACCTTGCCACGGTACAAACCGGTGAAGAAGATGCCCCTGTTATTCGCGATGGAGCTAAAGCAGCTGGGTTAGAGTGGATATGGCTGCCTTTTTTACACCCTTCAGCAGATTCACCTACCGATGATGTTCACTTGCATCAATATCTGCACGAACTGTCGCAGATGCTATCTGAAGGCGCCAGTGTGTACTTACACTGTGATGGTTCACAGCATCGCTGTAGCTTACTGTTTTATGCCTTGTGTCATTATTGCCGCGTGCCTTCAAACAGTGCTTACAGTGCATTACATAGCTTTGGGGCAAGTTCGGCAAATGGGTTGTCGCGCGGTGAACTACAATGGGCGGCAGAACTCGGCCATACCGCCCCTTAGTTAGTGTCGTAATCGTATTGCGTACGCGCTGGTTTTGAATGTCTGGTTTTAATAGTACAGTTAAAAGGTATAAATAGTAGCGCTAGTCAATAGTGCTTCGGCGTCAATTTTCTCTTGTACACATGCTTTTATTTTGGCTTTGCTGAACACATAAATTCGGTCGTGCTTGTTATTATCATCGCCGTATTCAAAGTCTTTTAATATCATGCTGACGTGTTCTCCCTCAGGTAACCCCCTAAGTCCTGCGCCAAATCGGCAAAATGTGCTGCCAATACTGGCTTCAAAGTTAGCCAAAAATGAACGATAGGCTTGCTGACGACTTTCCTTTTGTTTCGCTAATTTTACTTGCTGCTCACCTTCTAATTGACGTACTTCTTCTTCTAGTTCCGCCGACTGGGCATTTATTGATGCTAAAGACGATTCAAGTTCCTGCATTTCTTTTTCAAGCGCTTCTTTTCTATCGTCATCAGCTTGTCTTAATTCAAAAGACATATCGCGCTTGCGGCGCTCGAGCTCGCGAGTTTCCCACGCTAATTCTCTAGAGCGAGAGCGGATATCACGTATTTGGTCGTTGTTATCTTCAAAAACCTCGGCAATTCGACGGCTTGCTTCGCCCGCAAAATCTTCCCATTCACGGCTTAGCTCAAAAACAATACCACCACCTTCTGGGGCAACCGGCGCTGCTGGAGGCGTTGGCATGCCTTCCACCATGGCTTCAATATCGTGGATCCAATCAGCACTTTTGCCTCGTACAGACACAGTGAACACTGCCCCCTGCCCCGCTAGATAACTGCTTTCTAGTCGCGATACTCGCCACCCTTTTGGATTGGCGTTTTGACGAAAAGCGGTGTTCATTACGCCCGACATAATTTCCAATTCATCTGACAAAGACGCATAAGAAGTAGCATTACTTTGGGCAAAGGTTAACGCACTAACACTGGTTAGTAAGCAAAGAGATAATAGTCTTTTCATAAGGGCTACCTATTGGTTATTCGTCTAATGGAGACGCTGAATTCGAGTTGGGAAGCACAACGCTATATCCCATACCTATGCCATCAATTTCATCTTGTAACTTGCTAAACTGACGGGCGTAAAATCGCTGATCATCAATGCGCTGATCGTTAATAAATTGAAGCAACTCAGCAAAATCTTGCTTACGCGCCTCTCGGCTAGAAGCCAATAAATATTGAGTGAGCTCGGCACTCGTCTGCTGTTGCTGTGCAGCAAGTGATTGTGCATATTCTTTAAACAACACTTGATTCGCTTCTTGGTACATTTCCCGCTGCTGTTTTACTTGCTGGCGCACTTGCACACGCACTTGTTCGGCAACCAAGCTTGATAGCTGCTCGGCATCTACATTGTTTGGTGTTTGCGCCGTTAGTAACTTCCCATTATCTTTATTGGGCATACCCGTAAACACCAATACAATGGCAACCGCGGATAGCGCACAAGCCAGTGCAGGGAAGCCTTGCCACTGAAACCAACTCGATTTATCTTGTGCTGGAAATAGCTGTGCTTTATTCCAATCAGGCACTGGGGGCGCAACAAATTCACTGGCGCAGCCTGCCAGAGCACTGGCATTATCAGCCGCGGCTGCAAACACGCTATCTTGGGCGTATTTTTTAGAAAATGTCGCTTTTTGTTCTTGGGTAAGGCTGTTGTTTACCCACGCGATAATTAATGCTTCATTGGTATGGTCAGGTTGATTCATTTATTCCAACTCCAACTTTAATTTGGTTAGTGCGCTATACAAACGCGACTTGGCGGTATTAACCGAAATATCCATTTGCTCTGCAATTTCTTCAAAAGTGAACTGCCCAAAAAATTTCAGCTCCACCACAGCTTTTTGTGCCAAGGGCAAAGCTTGCATAGCTTGCGTTACCGCCCGACTTTGGCGGTCGCTGGTAAGCTGCATTTCAGGGCATGAAGCTTCACATAGAGGCTCTGAAATATCATCGATATCGGTAAACGCTTTTCGCTTTCGGTACAGCTCCATACATCGACAATGGGCTATTCGATACAGCCAGCTTTTAAATGTGCCGTCGCCGCGATAATTCGCCAGGCTTCGATAAACCGAGACAAAAATATCCTGCATCAAATCAGAGGCGTCATGGCTATTTCCGGTCATGCGGATACCGTATTGGTACATGGCCGTTTCATAGCGCGAAATAAGCGTGAACCACGCTTTTCTGTTGCCTTTTAATGCTTGTTGTACGAGTTTTTCATCCCGTTTTATGAACACTGCGTTCCCCGCGATATAGGTGTTTTTTTATATTCCCTACTCTTACAGTCGACGCAGTGGGCGAAAAAGTTTGAAACTTTTTCGCCAAAAACATTATTTAAGGGTGGGAACAGGTAGAAGAGGAGAGATGATTTCGCCAATACGACGAAACAATTGCATACGCGTAGTGCCTGAACGCCACACTAAACCTATTTCTCTAAAGCCTTGCTCTTCGGCGGCAAAACTTTTTAAGTTGGTGTGTGCCAAGATAGATTGGTTAATGGCAAGCTCGGGTAAGAAGGTATAACCCATTTTACTGTTTGCAAGCTGTACCAAAGTGTACAAGCTACTGGCAGCTACAGAGCTTATTTGGTCGCTGTGCTGAAGGTTACATGCACTAACCGCGTGGCCGGTCATACAGTGCTCTTGTTGCAGTAAGAAAATACTCTTCTTGGGTAAAGAAGAAATATCGACGGGGTCGGGCAATTTGTCAGCCATTTCTTCATGGGCCACAAGATGGAAAGGGTCGTGCCCCAATACCATTTGCTTACACCCTGGCGTTTCCATCGGTAACGCTAAAATAAGTAAGTCTAAACGCCCATCAATTAACTGCTGAAGCAGCTTTTCCGTAGTGTCTTCTTGCATCTCAACATTGATGTCAGGCAAGAAGGCGTTAAATGCTCCCAGCATGCCTTCAAACAAAAATGGCGCGATGGTGGGGATAACACCTAGCTTCAGTGTACCTCGTTGCCAATTCCCTGCATTTTGTGCGTATTCCACCAGCTCACCGGCTTCTTGCAGCAGCAACTTGCTTCGTTCAACAATATCTAACCCCAATGAAGTAAACACAAAAGTCTTGTGCTCCCGTTCCAGCAACTGGCTGCCAAAATGTTCTTCTAGGTTTTGAATTGCCGTGCTCAATGTAGATTGGCTTACATTACAACGCTGGGCAGCGCGGTGAAAATGCTGCTCTTGATATAGGGTAACTAGGTAATGTAAGTGTTTGAGATTAGGCCACTTCATAACAACTCTTTACTGATTAGGAAATTAGGTTTTAATCTAGCACAAAGATTACAAAAGACCCAATAAGAATACGGTTATTACCCTTTTATGAAATCGCACTTTGTTATGATGTAAATCATGCTTTCAAGGTAGCAAGCTTGCAAATCAAGCGTTAGGATGAAGAATAAGAACGTATAGCGCCTCAATAGCTAAGGATTTCTATGGACAGCCATTTTACTAATATTTTATGTGTACTCAGTGACTCACATCGCCAAGACGATGTGGTTGCCCAGGCCATTCATATTGCAAAGAGCAATCAAGCATCACTAACCATTATGCTTACCTTAGAAGCCCTGCCCCCTAATGCAAATATGGTAATGGAGTCATTTGCCTATATCGACTCACACCAATCTATGGAGTCTCAGGCAAGAAATTGGCTTACCGAGCAGGAAGAAACATGGTCGAAAGAGTACCCCGTGCAAACCGTAGTCAAAATCGGACACCCACTGATTGATATTGTAACCGACGTGCTAAGACACCATTACGACTTGGTTATTAAACGAAGCGAAGAAGGCTTTTTAGACCGCCTATTTGGCGGGTTAGATATACGCCTGTTTCGTAAATGCCCCTGTCCGGTTTGGGTGTTAAGTAAGAAAAACCGTAGCCAATATAAAAACGTGGTGGCGGCACTCGATTTAAATTATCACTACCCTAAACACGAAATCTCAATTCGCAAAAAGCTTAATTTAGATATATTACGCCATGCTGCCCGCATCGCTATGTTGGAATTTGCACAGCTTCATATTGTGCATGTTTTTGATGCAGTCCCGGAGAACATCGTACGAGATGGTTTTATTACCGTAGACAATGACCAAATGGAAACCGACCTCGCCAAAATTCATGACGAGAGAGAGCAAGCCCTCGAATCGTTATTAAGCGAATTAGAAAGTGAACTAGCCCCTGACATTATCGACTTCTTGCAACCTGAAAAGCATATTGTGCATGGTTATCCTCGTAGAGAGATAGCGGCTACCACAAAATCACTTAATACTGATGTTATTGTAATGGGTACTGTGGCCCGTATTGGCGTTCCAGGCTTTATTATGGGCGGTACGGCAGAAGAGACTATTCAACAACTTAACTGCGCGGTGGTAGGCATTAAGCCCGAGGGGTTTGACTCTCCCATCAAGCTTGATGAATCTGAACAGGCTGAAGAGTAGCGAATACAAAATAGCGCGGGCTTCCGCGCTATTTAAATATACGCGTTATTAAAAAAACAAAAACCGCGTTAAACGCGGTTTTTGTTTTCAAATCTTAATAGGCAATTAAACGCCGAAAGCTGCCTTCAGTGCGAAGAAGAAAATAATGGAAAGAATTGCGCCTGCAGGCAGGGTAACAATCCACGACACCACAATATTTCTTACGATGCCGAGATTAAGCGCAGAGACGCCTCTGGCCAGCCCCACACCTAACACCGCGCCCACAAGGGTTTGCGTAGTTGAAATAGGAAGACCGGTTCCTGACGCTATCACTACAGTAGTAGCTGCCGCTAATTCGGCCGCGAAACCACGGCTTGGCGTAAGGTGAGTAATACCTTGGCCGATAGTTTTAATGACGCGGTGACCGAATATGGCTAAACCAAGCACAATACCCAAACCACCAAGCGGTAAAATCCACCATGCTAGGTTGGCACTGGCATTAATTTCACCGCCAGAAGTCACCACACTCACTACCGCGGCCAAAGGCCCAATAGCGTTAGCAACATCATTTGAACCATGCGCAAATGCCATACAACAGGCAGTAACAACCATGAGTAAGGCGAACACTTTTTCCACATTGGCAGCTTGTAAATCAGCGTCTTCTGAACCGCTGAACTTCATGCGACCAATAAACCACTTACCAATTATGGCTAATATAATAGCGATAATCACAGCCAATATATAACCGTTCACGGCGCTCATTTCTAAGCCCACGTGTTTAAGCCCTTTTTTAATGGTAACTAGCGACATAATGAAGCCTGCTAGTGCCATATAGAACGGAACATAACGCTTGGCATTTTCAAACGGAGATTTGGTTTCAAAGATAAGTTTATGGGCACTCATGAAAATAAGGTATGCAATAATGCCCGAAATAGCTGGCGTCACTACCCAACTACCAACAATGCCGCCTACTTTGCCCCATGCTACCGCGTCCATACTAACGCCAGTTGCGGTAAAGCCGATAATAGCGCCAATAATAGAATGCGTAGTAGATACAGGCCATCCTAGCCAAGATGCAAAGGCTAACCATATACCTGCTGCAAACAGAGACGAAATCATACCGAGTACGAGGTACTCAGGAATAGCGGAAAAATACTCTGGATCAATAATACCCTTACGAATGGTAGAGGTTACTTCCCCACCCGCCAAGTATGCTCCGGCGAACTCAAAAATCATGGCAATAACAATTGCCTGTTTTATTGTTAACGCTTTAGAACCAACAGATGTTCCCATTGCATTGGCGACGTCATTTGCACCAATACCCCAAGCCATAATGAAGCCGACACCGGCAGCAAGGAGAATAAGAATGAGACCATAACTCTCGAAAAATTCCACGGATAACCGCTCCTGATCTTTACGCGATTTAAGCTAGCTACTGCCACATCACCCGACAAATGTACGGCTATGATGAAGACAAAAAATGATAGTTACACGGCAAAACGATTCTTAGCAAAGGCTTAGATTATTTTTTGCACGAATTATACTTTGCTGCGGCGCATGATAGCGTAATCGTCTGCAGAGCCATAGTGAAAATCTACGAAAAAACAGAAAACGCAACGGAATTAAATTCATACGATGATAATTTGGGCAAGTGTTGCGGTTTTGTGACAGTTTTTGAGCATTTTTTAACTCAAATCTTCTAACTTTTGATGAATGTTTTCTAGCGGCGTATGCCTTACATCCGTCCCCCTGGTTAAATAAACTACGTATTCGCACACGTTTTTACACCTATCTCCAATCCGCTCTAAGGAACGCATGGCCCACAACACGTCTAGCCAGTCTTGCATATCTTCTGTGGTTTTTTCCATTTCTGTGGTGGTGTAGGTAAGCAGGCGTTTATATTCGCTGTCTATTCGGTTGTCTTGTTTATACACCGCCAAGGCTGCACTTTCATCCTGACGCGCAAACGCATCGAACGTACCCCGCATCATCGCCGCTACACGTTCGCCGATTAACAACATGCTGCTTTTAATAGTGTCAGAGCTGGGTAATTTATTACGGGTGACCAGCTTAGCGATACGTTCTATTTCGTCGCCCATTCTTTCAATGTCGGTGATGGCTTTAGAAATGGTCATGATTAAGCGTAGATCGCTTGCCGTAGGATGGCGCTTGGCGATAATTCGAATACATTCTTCATCTATCTGGATTTCCATAGAGTTAATCTTAAGGTCATTCAACACCACTTTTTCTGCCAAGCCAGGGTGGTTTAATTTAAGCGCTTTTAAGGTATCTAATAATTGCTGTTCTACTTCGCCGCCCATGGTTAATACCGAGTTTCTTAAATTTTCCAACTCAATATTAAAGGTTCCGGAAATATGGGTATTCAGTGCAACCTGACGCATTGTATCGCTCCTATTCACTACTGCTGATTCTGCTAATTAGCCGTAGCGGCCAGTAATATAATCTTCAGTCTGTTTCTTCTCTGGCATAGTGAATAGCGAATCGCTGTCTGCATATTCAACCAATCGCCCCTGATGGAAGAACGCCGTGTAATCTGAAACTCGAGAGGCTTGCTGCATATTGTGGGTAACAATCACTATGGTACAACGCTTCTTAAGCTCAGCCATCAACTCCTCAATGAATAAGGTCGTTAATGGGTCTAGCGCTGAGGTAGGCTCATCTAACAACAAAATGTCGGGTTTGAGCGCTAGCGCTCTGGCAATAACAAGGCGCTGTTGCTGACCACCGGATAATGCATTAGCCGACTCAAACAACCTGTCTTTAACTTCATCCCATAACGCTGCTTCTTTTAATGCGCTTTCTACCGCATCGTCTAGATGGCGACGAGTTTTAATGCCTTGCAGGCGAAGTCCGTAACATACGTTATCGTATATACTCATGGGAAAAGGATTAGGCCGCTGGAATACCATACCTACTTGGGTACGCAGCCGCGACACGTTCACTTTTTTACTATTGATGTTGCGACCACCAATATTAATTTCACCCTCGTATTTGCAGCCATCGTACAAATCGTTAAGCCTATTGAAGCAATTAACCAAGGTAGATTTCCCGCACCCACTTTGCCCGATTAATGCGGTGATTTTGTTTTTTGGAATACGCATAGAAATGTCGTTAAGCACATGCTTATTTCCAAACCATAAATTAAGGTTACGCACATCGATAGCCGTGGTGTCATCAGTGATGTCGGCCACGTTGAGCGTATTGCGTTCAAACAACTTCAGCATGTAAAAGGTTACCCTTGTAAATAGCGCTTTCTTAACCGCGTTCTTAGTATAACTGCCAGCACATTCAATACAAATACCACTATTAGCAGTAGCAAGCAGGCGGCAAACATCATTGAAGAATTCTTCGCATCAGTATGACTATGAAAAGCGCCATCATAAATAAGTACGCCCAAGTGCATGAATTGACGTTCTAAATGCAGATACGGGAACTCTCCATCTATAGGTAGCGTAGGAGCAAATTTCACCGCTCCAACCAGCATTAGAGGCGCGACTTCGCCTGCCGCCCTAGCGATTGCCAAAATGACGCCTGTCATTATTCCGGGTGACGCTATGGGCAGAATGGTTTTAGCGATAGTTTCTACCTTGGTGGCGCCAAGTGCATAACTTCCCCGCTTCAACCCTTCTGGTACCCGCCGCAAGCCTTCTTCGGTGGCAACAATAACGACTGGCAAGGTTAAAATAGCCATGGTCAAACTCGCCCAGAACACACCTGGGGTCCCCATGGTGGGCGCTGGCAATCTATCAGCAAAGAAAAGTGCATCTATATTGCCACCCAAGGTATAAACAAAAAAGCCTAAACCAAAAACCCCGTAAACAATTGAAGGTACGCCCGCCATATTACTAACGCTTATTCTTATAGCGGTGGTAAACGGCGTATCTGGAGCGTATTCACTCAAATAGATAGCCGCAAGTACGCCAAAAGGCGTCACGATAATGGTCATTAAAAATACCATCAGCACGGTGCCAAATAGCGCGGGATATACCCCTCCAGACGTATTCGCCTGTTTGGGAGAATCAGTAAGGAAGGTAGCAATACGACTAAATACCACCTGCCATTTTTCAAAATAGCTAAGCTGGCTTACATAATCGACGCTTTTAATTTCCGACACCCGAATAGCGTACGCTTGCGCATTGGCAAAAGTGACGCTGAGTTCGTATTCGTCTCGCTCTTCCTCTAGATGAATAACTTCATGCTGCCAGCGTTCAAACTGAGTCTCTAAGCGCTCTCTTGCCGGTGCATTTTGATCAACACCTTTGCTATCTAGTGATGCCAAAGATTCATGAATGGGCGATAGTCGCTCGCGTCTAATTTTCTCAATTTGAGCACTTAGTGCCGATACTCTGTTTTGAATATCTGAAAACAGCGACAAGTCTTCCCGTCGGCTGTCTGGTGTAGATAAAAACTCTGGCTGTCCCAATACAAAGCGACCATCTTTTGTTTTTATTTCGGCACTGCCGTAAGCAAGTTCTTTGTTAATAATATCCGCACTGGCCAACTGCATTTGTGAGCCGTAAGGGCTTTGTTCGTCAGCAAAGTGAACTTGATATATTTGCTCTACTTCGTCTGCCATATAAAGCTGAGCGAACATTTTATGTTCGGATTTAGCACTTTCATTGGCTCCGGTAACTTTATATGTCACATCATAAATGGGCTCAGGCCAAAAATACGCACCACCACGAAAGGTAATAAGGAACAACACACTCACCAAAGCAATTAACAGCAAGCTAGTAAAAAACGCCGTTAACGATATCACTAGCGACTGGCGATGAACGGCATTAAAGCCGCCTTTGAACATATTATTCATAATAAGATCTACTGCGTAAGCGTTGACGAGTAAATTCAGCAATCGTATTTACAACAAACGTGAAAACAAACAGTATGCCAGCGGTAAAGAACAGAATTTGATAGTGTGCAGATGACACATCGGCTTCGGGTAATTCTATGGCTAAGTTGGCCGTTAATGCCCGTAAGCCTTCAATTAAGCCCCAGCTCGATATTGGGGTGTTTCCCGTCACCATGAGCACAATCATGGTTTCCCCGAATGCGCGACCAAAACCCAGCATAATCGCCGCCATAATGCCCGGAAACGCGACATGCAGTACTATATATTTAAGGGTTTGAAGCCGCGTGGCGCCCAACGCAAATGATGCATGCTTTAACTCATCGGGCACGCCCCCAATGGCATCTTCAGCAATGGAGTAAATACTCGGTGAAATAGCCACACCTAAGGCTATCGCCACCACTATCGTCGTTTTTCCTATGGGGCTATCAGACTCAGCGGCTAGCATGTCAAAACCATCTACATTAATTAAGCTAAAGAACCATTCTGGCGCCCATGCCACACTAATGTAACCCAATATAAAAACGCCAAGTAACGCAAAGCCCAACTCAGCGCCATGTCGAAGTTTAGCGGGTAGGCGGTCGGCAACAGGGCGTTGAAAAAACGCCACGGCAATGAGTACAAATGGAACAACAATAAGAAAAAAAGCAAAAGAAAATAGAAACTGTTCAGCCATGGGGGCTAGCCAAATGGCAGCGATAAAACCAATAAGCACACTGGGAACAGCTTCTAGCATTTCGATAGCGGGCTTCAGGGCATGGCGAAGTCGCTCTTTTGCAAAAAAGGCGGTGTATATCGCTGCACCTATTGCTACCGGTATAGCAATAAACAAAGCCAGTAGCGACGCTTTCAAGCTACCTATAATTAACGGCGTAAGACTAAACTTGGCCTCTTGGAAATCCGTGGCGTTTGTGGTTTGCCACACCGTATCTGCTTCGGTATATCCCTCATAATGTTGCGGCGCAAATAGCGACCGCCACGTAGTAATGCCGCTTAAATTATTCGCCCGCCAAATGAAAATAGAATCATCGTTATAGCCGTAAAGACGGTTGCCAAACCAAGAGATTGATTGCATGGGTTCAGGCAAATCAATTGTCGTAACCACTTCACCTGATACTCGATTTATAAATAGTAGGCGTTGTTTATCGGTAAGCGCTGCCACCACATTAATACTGGCATGCTCTTTTATATCAATCAGCCGTTCGTCCGCGTTCAAAAGGAACTGGTAGGTTTCAATGAAACCGAGCGTGTTCGCATCGCGATGTAATACCCAGCGGGTAACTTGGTTAGTGCCATCTTGTAAGAAAAACGTTCTGTCTTTCTCTAGAGATAAAATAGAAATGTCATTACGGCTGAGTTTATCAAAAGACGCTAACAGCGAGAGCTGTGATTCATCCTCGAAAAGCCGTGAAAGGAACAAGTGTGCTCCTTTTTCTACCAACACCATTTGTGCACCAGGCAACAAATGTACTTTATCGACATTGGCAAAGAACTTATCAACCATTTGCGTAGGATTGAGTTGGTTCACTCCTCGTATATATGTGCCCGACTGTGTATGCAGCGCTATTGCCGCCCACTTAGATGAGAACGCAAATTGCCAAGACGTAGTTTGTGACCAATACTTGCCCGGTAGAGCAAAAGATATTGTAGAGGACACAAGGCTTGAAGGTTGAGCTAAAGGGTCTGAATGATTCGCGATTATTACACTGCGATACGCTAACGATCTGACGGGCACCACCCGAACTTGCCCGCCCGCAGAGATATCCACAATCGCATTTTCGCCCATTAAAGAGGTCGTCGACAACTGATGTTCACAAGGGCGAATATAGTCGTGATGCTTAGCGAAATCATTATCTTTGTAGCCATATAAGCTTAAACGGCAATCCTCACCGTTAGTTACCACTAATTGGCCGCCAAGCAAATCTCCAGCGCTTTCTACTTGGCTACCTTCGGGTAATGCAAGCTGGTGCTCTTTCTCAATATTAGGCACTAACGCCAGAGGTAAAGCCTGACTAACAAGGTGCGAAATTAAAATAACCAGCGTCAGCAATACCAGCCCACCAAAGCCGGTGACGATATATCGCCCCCACTTATCATTGCGTTGGCGTTTTTTATTGATGCTATCGCTGTAGGAAGTCATTCTTATTTAATAATATTATCAGGTGTAAATTACACTGGTGAGCAGTGTAAGTTTTGTTATGCTAATAGCAAGCGAAAACTTTTGGGTTAGTTCCGGTGAATAACGCCTAAAGTAAGCAGCCTCAAACACTGTTGCTATCAAGGTTTATTAACAATACTAACCAGTAGCGCTTTTTCAGTGTGACTTATGGTATTACCGTAAAACCACAGTAGCAAACGTATTTCTACAGATTCTGGAATAGGAGTTTCTCATGCAATCGCTCATTATTAGTATTATGGGTAAAGACAAGCCTGGTTTGGTTGATACGCTAGCTAAGTGCATTTACAAGCACAAAGGTAATTGGCAAGGCTCTAGCTTTGCACATATGGCGGGCATGTTTACCGGCTTTGTTGAAGTACACGTTCCCGCTGACGAGAACGAAAAACTTGTCGACGCGCTAAATGCCATTTCCGATTTATCGGTTCAGTCTGTGGCAGTGAATACATCAACCAATTCATTAACGAATCAACTTACCGTTGATGTAATGGGCAACGACAAAGCCGGCATAGTGCAAGAGTTAACCTCGGTGCTAAACCAATTTAACCTTAACATCCTCAACTTCTCATCACGCTGCGAAAGCGCACCTAACTGGGGAAGTTTAATCTTTAAAGCTAATGCAGTTATTGCGGTGCCTGAAGGGTTTGATGACGATGCGTTGCAAGACGCCCTTGAATCGTTGGCGAACGACTTGGTAGTGGATATACAGGCCAAGCAATAAGGCCCTAGCGACACAGAAAGGTTTCAAATCACCTCGTTGAGTTAAGGGACTACGAATTAACCCTATTATATCTAAGGGTTGTCACAGTAATGTCATTGACTGATGTCAGTCTTTGGCCATTTTAAGAAGTGAAAAAACGATAAATTATGGATAACCCAGAACTATATTATCCCAAAGAACTTAGCTGGTTAGCATTTAACGAAAGGGTTTTGCAGGAAGCTGCAGATAAGAACAACCCTGTAGTAGAACGTATTCGGTTTTTAGGTATTTACTCCAATAATCTTGACGAATTTTATCGTGTTCGTGCTGCTGACGTAAAACGCCAAATAACGATTGCCCAAAATGATGGCAACGAAGAAGAGGCGGAAAAGCAAACCGCGCTAATGGCGATTATTCAGCAAAAGGTTGTTCAGCTTTCCGACAAGTTCGACCATATTCATAAAGACGTTTTAAAAGCGCTCGCGCGATACAATATTCATATTCTGCAAAAGCATGAATTAAACGAGTATCAAAAGCAGTGGGTACGTAACTTCTTCGTCAATAAGGTGCTTCGCCATATAGCCCCTATCATTATTGACAAGAAAATGGACTTGTTAAGCCGTTTAAATGGCACATCTGTTTATTTGTATGTCGCGCTGCGCCGTAAAGACCGCAACACGCGCTATGCGGTTATTCAGGTGCCTACGTCTGAAATGTCTCGCTTTATGCTTATTCCGCCGGAAAAGAGTCGAAAGAAAAAGCATATTATTATGCTCGATGACATGATTCAGCTTAGCTTAGAAGACATTTTCCGCGGCTTTGTTAAATTTGACGAAGTCGAGTCATTTTCATTCAAGATGACCCGAGACGCCGAATACTCTATCAATGACGAGATTGACGAAAGTTATGTAGAAAAAATGTCTGAGAGCATGAAACAGCGCTTAATTGCCGAGCCTGTTCGGGTTATTTACGACAACGATATGCCTGAAGATATGATGCAGGATTTACGTAAGCGTTTACGTATAACTAAACTCGATACCATGCATGCTGCAGGGCACTATCGTAACTTTAAAGACTTCATTGGCTTTCCAAACGTGGGCCGCGAATATTTAGAGCATGCTCCGCTACCGGCTATCGACAGCAACGCTTTTTCCAATTTTAATACGGTATTCGATGCCATTACCGCCCACGATATTCTACTGTATTACCCATATCACCGATTCTTACATGTTACCGAATTTGTCCGCCAAGCAGCATTCGACCCTAGCGTAAAATCTATTCGCATTAATATTTATCGTGTGGCCAGTAACTCTCGCATTATCAACTCGCTCATTGATGCCGTTGATAACGGTAAAAAGGTGACCGTAGTGGTAGAACTGCGCGCTCGCTTTGATGAAGAGGCCAACATTGAATGGTCTAAACGCATGACCGATGCGGGTATTCGCGTAGTGCTCGGCGTGCCAACCTTAAAAATTCACTCGAAGCTTTGCGTGATCACCCGCGAAGAACGTGGCGCGATGATTAACTATGCGCATTTTGGTACGGGTAACTTCAACGAAAAAACCGCAAAAATCTATACCGATTACAGTTTATTCACTCGAAACCAAGAATTGGCCAATGAAGCGGTGGCAGTATTTGACCTTATTCAATACCCTTTCCGCCGGTATAAATTTCAGCATTTGCAGATTTCACCGTTAAACGCGAGAACCCGAATTCAGTCACTTATTCGTCAAGAAATTCAGCATTTAAAAGAAGGCCGTCCTGCACAAATTACCTTTAAGATTAATAACCTTGTTGATAAGGAATTAATGGATGATTTGTATCGGGCCAGTCAAGCAGGGGTGAAAATTCGCGGTATTGTTCGCGGGATGTGTTCCATAATACCTGGCTTAAAAGGTATTAGCGAAAACATTGAAATCATCTCTATTGTCGATAGGTTCTTAGAGCACCCTAGGGTGATGGTATTTGAAGGCGGCGGCGAGAGAAAAGTGTTTATTTCTTCTGCTGACTGGATGACCCGCAATATGGACAACCGCATAGAAGTAGGCTGCCCTATTTACGATAAAAACCTGCAACAGCGCATTGTCGATATTATGGATATACAATTCCGTGATACGCTTAAAGCGAGAGTGATTGACAAGGAACAAAGCAACAAGTACGTTGCTCGAGGCAATCGCAAGAAATTACGTTCACAAATAGAGATTTACGACTATCTTGTGAAAGAAGAAAAAGAAGCAGGAAAATAAAACCCTAAATGACTCAGCATGAATCTGTTTTTGATACCGTTGAAAGCCGTGAGGTTAATAAAGTAGCCGCGTTAGATATTGGCTCGAATAGCTTTCACCTTGTGGTAGCGCGTATTGTTGCTGGGTCTGTTCAAATTCTGCATCGCGTTAAACAAAAAGTAAGGTTAGCTGAGGGGTTGGACGACGACAATATTTTGTCTGATGAAGCCATGGAGCGTGGTTTAAAGATGCTACGTATTGTGGCTGAAAGTCTACGCGGTTTCGAACCCGACTCGGTTCGTATTGTGGCCACACACACTCTGCGCAAGGCCAAAAACGCCGACCACTTCATTAATGCCGCGAAAGATATTCTGCCCTACCCTGTAGAAGTAATTTCAGGCGTGGAGGAAGCCCGCCTGATTTACTCTGGCGTAGCACATACTAACCATGCTGATGGACAACAGTTAGTGGTGGATATCGGTGGGGGCTCAACAGAATTTGTGATTGGCGAGGGCTTCAACCCACTTATTTGCCGCAGTTTGCAAATGGGCTGTGTTAGCTACACTAAGCGATTCTTCCCAGACGGGTCATTAAAAAACAAATCTTTTGAGCTGGCCATTACTGCGGCTGAACAAGAGCTGGAATTTATTCAAGATAAGTACCGCAAGCTGGGTTGGGTACAATGTGTTGGTACGTCGGGCACAATTCGCTCGTTGTTCACTTTATGCCAACAAGATAGACCCAACGACCACGATATACCCGTTACGCTCAAGAGTCTGCGTAACTTAATGAAGCAGTTTATTAGTGCAGGTCATATCGACAAACTCAACTACCCTGATTTAACCGAAGACAGACGCGTGGTTATTGCCGGCGGTTTGGCTATATTAGTGGCAGTATTTAAAGCGCTAGAAATAGACACTTTGGTTTATTCCCCTGCTGCATTACGCGAAGGCGTGATTTACCAGATGGAAGATGAGCTGCATCATGCCGATATACGCGGCAGAACAGCTAGCAGCTTAGCTACCCGCTACGATGTTGATACCGCGCAAGCTACGCTTGTGCTTAACACGTCACTTAACCTCTTTAGCCATGCTGAAAAAGCCTGGAAACTTAAACACCACGACTTTAAAAGCATGTTGGGTTGGGCGGCGTTGTTGCATGAAGTGGGCATTCAAATTAACTCGCGCGGTGTGCAGCGCCACAGTGCCTATATTCTCGCTAACGTAGATATGCCTGGATTTACGCAAGAACAACAAGAATTATTAGCCACCCTAGTACGTTTTCATAGAAAGAAAGTGCGGGCGAACGATCTTCCCAACTTTAACTTGTACGATTTAGCGGCCGTTAAAAAGCTTATCGCTTTATTACGTATTGGCGCGTTGCTCAATATCAAACGCCAAGAAGGCTTCTTGCCGGATATAGAGATTGATGCAGATAAGAACGGCTTAAGCCTTACTTTTCCTAAAGATTGGTTGGAAGAAAAACCAATTCTGGCAGCAGACTTGGTTCGAGAAAGTGCGTATTGGAAGGCGTTAGACTTAACCCTTTCTATTAAATAAGCCGGTTTGCGAGCAATAGAAAAGGGAGCATTAATGCTCCCTTTTTACGTTTTACGTTTTACGTCAACGTATTTCAGGACGGGACATAACTAACAAAAAAGGGGCGCTGACAAGCGCCCCTTTTAAACAATAAAACTTATGCTTTTGAAGCTTGGTAAATACCTTCAATCGCACCATCTAGTGTCGCTTCAAACTCGTCATCAGACTGTTTGTCAGAAACACCTTCAGTTAGTGCTCTTGAGAAACTTGCGATAATGCCTTGGTTTTCTGAAAGCTTCGCATTGGCTTCTTCACGGTTGTAACCGCCAGATAATGCTACCACTTTACGTACACGAGGATGATCAACAAGCTCTTTATAGAAGTTAGCTTCATTAGGCAGTGTAAGCTTTAACATCACTTCTTGGCCTTCGCTCAACAAATTAAGCTGAGTAAGAATTTCAAGTTTAAGCAGTGCTTCTGCTTCCGCTTTTTGAGGACTATGAATATCTACTTCAGGTTCAATGATAGGCACTAAACCTGCTGCGATGATTTGCTTACCTACTTCGAACTGCTGCTCTACCACATCTTTAATACCTTGATGATTGGCCAGTTTTACCACTGAACGCATCTTGGTGCCAAAGACATCTTGGGCAACGGCTTTAGCCAGTAACGCATCTAGACCAACAATCGGCTTCATCACCTGTACACCGTTGTTCTCTTCAACAAGCCCTTTATCCACTTTCAAGAAAGGAATAACGCGCTTCTTCTGCCACAAGTAGTGGGCAGTAGACATACCTTCAATTTCACGGTCTAGGGTATTTTCAAATAAAATAGCGCCTAGAACACGCTCGCCACTGAAAGGGGTGCTGGTGATAATACGTGTACGCATTTGGTGAACAAGGTTAAACATTTCTTCGTCAGAGCTGTATTCTGACTCTTCAATGCCATATAAACGTAGCGCTTTTGGTGTACTACCGCCGCTTTGATCCAAAGCTGCAATAAAACCAACTTGCGTGTTAAGTTTATCTAGCATGGCCTGCTGTGCTTGTGATGCCATTGCAACACTCCTTTTTTATAATACTGCTCTAAGAACAGGTGTAGGGTTTATCGTTATATGCCGACGTACTTCAATGTATCGCCGGCGAAAATCGGAATCGATTTTTTAGTAGTCTGCTAATTTTATTTGTTTTTTTCTTCTAGCATGGCTACTGCAGGTAATGTTTTGCCTTCTAAAAACTCTAGAAATGCACCACCACCTGTAGAGATATAAGATATCTTATCAGCGATTTCATATTTATCTACTGCTGCCAGTGTATCACCACCACCTGCAATTGAGAACGCATCGCTATCAGCAATGGCTTCGGCTAACGCCTTTGTACCAGCACTGAATTGTTCAAATTCAAATACACCAACAGGGCCATTCCAAACAATAGTGCCCGCATTTTTAATAATGCTTTCAAGAGCTTTTGAGGAATCAGGGCCAATATCAAAAATCATGTCATCGTCAGCGACATCGCTAACGGCTTTAAGCGTCGCTTCTGTGTTTTCATCAAAGGCTTTACCCACTACCACATCGGTAGGTACTGGAATATTCCCACCATTTGATACTGCATCGCTCATTAGCTGCTTAGCTTGCTCGGTTAAGTCCATTTCAACCAACGACTTACCTACGTTATGACCTTGCGCGGCAATAAACGTATTGGCAATACCGCCGCCAACAATAAGCTGGTCAACTTTTTCCGCTAAGGTTTTCAGTACGGTAAGCTTAGTTGATACCTTAGACCCGCCTACAATGGCTACCATTGGACGTTTAGGGTTATCTAGGGCTTTGCCTAGTGCATCTAGTTCTGCCGCAAGAAGTGGGCCTGCACACGCTTTAGTGGCAAATTTTGCCACACCATGGGTAGACGCTTGTGCACGGTGCGCGGTGCCAAATGCATCCATCACGAAAATATCGCAAAGGGCTGCATATTGCTTGGATAGGGTTTCGTCGTCGCTTTTCTCACCTTCGTTAAAGCGTACGTTTTCTAGAATAACTAATGAGCCTGGTGCTACATCAACACCTTCCAAATAGTTTTTTTCTAAAGTAACCGGTACGTCTAGCGCGTCGTTCAAATAATTCACAACAGGCTGAAGTGAGAATTCTTCCGCTGGCTCACCTTCGGTAGGACGGCCTAGATGCGACATTACCATTACCGCAGCACCAGCATCTAACGCCGCTTTAATAGTAGGAATGGAAGCTTTAATACGCGCATCAGAGGTCACTACGCCATCTTTTACTGGCACGTTTAAATCTTGTCTTATTAATACGCGTTGACCATTTAAGGCCAAATCACTCATACTTGGAATTGCCATTGTCTTTCCCTTGTTAATCGAATAACTGTGAAAGCTGCCAAGGCTGGCGCTACCAACCTTGGCAGCAAAATTCTTAATTAGCTTGCGTCATACATTGCTTGCGCAGTGTCGAGCATTCTGTTTGCAAAACCCCATTCGTTGTCACACCACACTAGTGTTTTTACCAGTTGCTTATGACTTACGCGGGTTTGCGTACCATCCACAATACAAGAGTGAGGATCGTGATTGAAATCAACAGAAACTAGCGGCTCTTCAGTGTAATCTAAAATACCCTGCAATCGCCCTGCTTTCACTCGCTTGAGTGCTTGATTGACATCCGCAATAGTCACTTGCGTACTTAAGGTTACACTTAAATCCATTGCAGTAACATTAATGGTTGGCACCCGTACCGCAATAGCTTCAAATTTACCTGCAAATTTAGGCAAAATACGCTCTATTCCCGCCGCTAACCGTGTGTCTACCGGAATAATAGACTGACTGGCTGCGCGAGTACGGCGTAAATCTGGGTGGTAAGCATCAATTACTTGCTGATCATGCATAGAAGCGTGAATAGTGGTAATAGTTCCGCTTTCAACCCCAAAGGCCGCGTCTAGCGCTTGAATAACCGGCACGATACAGTTAGTGGTGCACGACCCGTTAGACACCAACTTATGCGCCGCTTTCAGCGTGTCATCGTTAGTACCAAAAATGATAGTGTTGTCTAAATCTGGCGAGCCTGGAGAGGAAAAAAGTACCTTTTCTGCGCCTGCATTAATATGTGCCTGCCCCGATACTCTATCATCGAACTTACCTGTGCATTCCAGCACAATATCTACCCCAATTTCGCGCCAAGGTAGTAAGTTGATATCCGGTTGTGCTAACAAGCGAATAGCATCGCCTGCCACGTTAAGTGTGTTGTTTTCTAGTGTCACATCAAAACCGAACCGCCCGTGGGCGGTATCGTATTTTAATAAGTGAGCTATACCTTCTGGCTTAGCAACATCGTTAATCGCAACCACATTAAAGTGGTTATTGCGCCCGCTTTCATAAAGCGCGCGCAATACATTGCGACCAATACGACCAAACCCGTTTATGGCAATGTTTACCATAGACTGCGGTGACCTCGTTAGCTAAGAGACAATGCTGCCTCTACCACTGCTTCAGTAGTAATATTGAAATGTTTGAACAAGTCACCTGCTGGTGCTGATTCACCGAACGTATCCATCCCAATGATGGCGCCGTTGAAACCTACGTACTTGTACCAGCTTTCTTTAGATAACGCTTCAACTGCAACGCGCTTAGTTACGCTAGAAGGCAATACGCTTTCACGGTAATCCGCTGATTGACGGTCGAAAACGTCGGTAGAAGGCATAGAAACTACACGAACCGCTTTACCATCTGCAGTTAGTTTATCTGCTGCTTCAACAGCAAGTTGAACTTCAGACCCTGTAGCAATAAAGATGTATTCAGGCGTGCCTGCACAATCTTTAAGCACATAACCACCTTTGGCAACGTCAGCAACTTGCTGTTCGTTACGTTCTTGCTGAGGCAAACCTTGGCGAGTGAAGATCAACGTTGAAGGACCATCGTTGCGCTCAATCGCGAACTTCCATGCAATAGCAGATTCAACTTGGTCACATGGACGCCAGTTATCTAGGTTTGGTGTAGCACGCAGCGCCACTACTTGCTCTACAGGTTGGTGAGTTGGACCATCTTCACCCAAACCAATTGAATCGTGAGTGTATACGAAAATAGCAGGTTGCTTCATAAGCGCCGCCATACGTACCGCATTGCGAGCGTATTCCATAAACATTAGGAATGTAGCACCGTAAGCTTTAAAACCACCATGAAGGGTAATACCGTTCATCATGGCCGACATACCGAACTCACGTACACCGTAATAAATGTAGTTACCCGATGCGTCAGTGGCTTCAACGCCTTTACTGCCATCCCAAATAGTCAGGTTTGAACCGGCTAAGTCGGCAGAGCCGCCTAGAAGTTCTGGTAACAAAGGACCAAATGCATTTAATGCATTTTGTGATGCTTTACGTGACGCAATGTTTTGCGGGTTAGCTTGCAAATCAGCAATGATTTTATCCGCTTTATCGCTGAAGTCTGCTGGCAATTCGCCATTTACACGACGCTTAAATTCAGCGGCTAATTCAGGGTATGCACTTTCATATGCTGCGAAGGCGTCGTTCCACGCGCTTTCAGCATCGCCGCCCTTGCCTTTAGCATCCCAACCGGCATAAATGTCGTCTGGAATTTCAAACGCACCGTGGGTCCAACCAAGCTTTTCGCGGGTAGCAATAATTTCGTCATCACCTAATGGTGCACCGTGGCAAGACTCAGTGCCTTCTTTGTTTGGCGAACCAAAACCAATCACCGTTTTACAGCAAATTAGCGTAGGCTGAGCGCTGTTCGATTTAGCTTGTTCAATAGCGGCTTTAATTTGTTCAGCGTCATGACCGTCAACACCTTCAATCACTTCCCAGCCGTAGCTTTTAAAGCGTGCTGGTGTGTCATCGGTAAACCAACCTTCTACTTCACCGTCAATTGAAATGCCGTTGTCATCCCAGAAACCAATAAGTTTGCCCAGGCCTAATGTGCCCGCTAGTGAACAGGTTTCATGAGAAATACCTTCCATCAGGCAGCCATCGCCCATGAAGGTATAGGTGTAGTGATCGACAATATCATGGCCATCACGGTTAAACTGAGCCGCTAATACTTTTTCAGCTAGCGCCATACCTACTGCGTTACTAACGCCTTGGCCAAGTGGGCCAGTGGTAGTTTCAACACCTGGTGCATACCCATATTCTGGATGGCCTGGCGTTTTAGAGTGCAGCTGGCGGAAGTTCTTAAGCTCTTCAATAGGCAGTTCATAGCCTGAAAGGTGAAGCAAAGAGTACAACAGCATAGAGCCGTGACCGTTTGAAAGCACGAAGCGGTCTCTGTTTGCCCAAGACGGGTTTGCTGGGTTGTGTGATAGAAAATCACCCCATAGTACCTCGGCAATATCAGCCATCCCCATAGGGGCGCCTGGGTGACCAGATTTGGCCTGTTGAACAGCGTCCATGCTTAAAGCACGGATGGCATTGGCAAGTTCACGACGAGAGGGCATGTTGTCTCCTGATTTATTTGTAGCTGAATTTCGCTAAGGGAACACTGTGGGCAAAATCCCTTTGTTCAACCTTAAAGCGCTGCATTGCTGTATATCGTAATGTGGGCGTTATTCTTACCCATGCCACCATTCAGTTCAATGGCTTTTCATTGCCATTACCGAAAGTTGGCTAAAATAATGAATATTCACATCATTCCTTTGCAAGCCAATGTCGCTTCACTAGGAAAGCGTGGCTAAATTTACTCAATTATCTATAAAAGTGATCCGCGACTGTCAACAAATCGTAACGAAAGGACTTTTAGACGTCTAGAAGTAAAGACTGGTATTTATACCTTGTTTTAGTACAATACTCACCTATTTTGAACAATAAACGCTTATGGAGCATGTATGGCCACGCATTTATTCACCTCCGAGTCAGTGTCTGAAGGACACCCGGACAAAATCGCCGACCAAATCTCAGATGCGGTTCTAGATGCTATTCTAGAACAAGATCCTCGTGCCCGCGTGGCCTGTGAGACTTACGTTAAAACCGGAATGGTATTGGTAGGTGGTGAAGTCACTACCTCAGCGTGGGTTGATATTGAAGAAATCACACGTAAAACGGTAAGAGACATAGGCTACGTTCACTCTGATATGGGTTTCGATGCTGATTCTTGTGCCGTATTAAACGCTATTGGTAAACAGTCGCCAGATATCAACCAAGGCGTTGACCGCGAAAGCTTAGAAGAACAAGGTGCAGGCGACCAAGGCTTGATGTTTGGTTACGCCAGTGACGAAACTGATGTATTGATGCCAGCGCCTATTACTTATTCTCACCGCTTGGTACAGAAACAAGCTGAAGTGAGAAAATCTGGCAAGCTAGACTTTTTGCGCCCTGATGCGAAAAGCCAAATTACCTTTAAGTACGAAAACGACAAACCTGTAGGCATCGATGCCGTAGTACTTTCTACTCAACATTGTGACTCAGTTTCTACTGCGCAAGTACGCGAAGCGGTAATGGAAGAAATTATCAAACCAGTGCTTCCTAGCGAATGGATTGATAGCAACACCCGTTTCCACATTAACCCTACTGGTCGCTTTGTTATTGGCGGACCTGTCGGTGATTGTGGTCTAACTGGTCGTAAAATCATTGTAGATACCTACGGTGGTATGGCCCGTCACGGTGGTGGTGCTTTCTCAGGTAAAGATCCTTCAAAAGTAGACAGAAGCGCGGCATACGCAGGCCGTTATGTTGCTAAGAACATTGTTGCTGCTGGACTAGCTAAGCGTTGTGAAATTCAAGTGTCTTACGCCATTGGTGTTGCCGAGCCAACCTCTATCAGTATAGATACTTTCGGTACCGGCGTAGTTGATGAGAAAACTCTAGTGGCCTTGGTTCGCGAACATTTCGATTTACGCCCTTATGGCTTAATCAAAATGCTTGATTTAGAACGCGCTATTTACTTACCTACTGCTGCTTATGGTCACTTCGGCCGTGAAGCCTTCCCGTGGGAAGCGACTGATAAAGCTGAAGCGCTCCGCTCAGCGGTTTAGTCTGCTCAGCGCCGTTAATCTAGCTCAAAACTGAAAAAGGGTCGCTTTGTAAAGCGACCCTTTTTAATTTCAGGTCATTAATTTGCTATAGCTTGGCGATAGCGTGCTTATATTTTGGCTATATGGAACCTGCGAGAATGGAAGCACTTTTCG
Source organism: Alteromonas sp. 38 (assembly GCF_902506055.1). Taxonomy (NCBI): domain Bacteria; kingdom Pseudomonadati; phylum Pseudomonadota; class Gammaproteobacteria; order Alteromonadales; family Alteromonadaceae; genus Alteromonas; species Alteromonas sp. 38. The sequence goes on along the minus strand of NZ_LR733300.1, from coordinate 889,094 downwards.
TACTCCCACTCGCTATGACCATATCAGGCAAGCCAAATCGCGCTAACGCAACATTTTGAAATTCTTTCTTGTGGGTCACTTCCGTTTCAGCAAAATCTGGCGGCAAAAACTGTCGACTACTCATTTCACTGTCAAATTCAACTTCCACTACTTTCAACGGTGCTAAGTTACCGGTGAAAATATCTATCACCAGCTGAGCTCCAAAAAAGTCGATACGATATCGCTGCTTTTCCACCCGCATATTTTGGGTTAAAGGCCATAAATCAGCGAATTGCTCAGAATCCAACGCAATTCGCGTGTCTCTGCGTTTAAGGCCAACACCTTGTTTAACGGCCATGGTGTAGTTACCGCCTTCATCTCTAATTCGAATATGCTTATCCGGCTCGGTGGCTAAATAACCTTGTCTTATTGCCACAGGTTTTCGTGTATCTAACAAACCTTCTGGCACATAGCTTACTAAAAACTTTCGTTCAAATTCCCATTCCGTTTGCATCACTCACCTCCGGCCATGTTCCCTATTTGAAAGTACTGCTTTGCCTACTAAATTGAAGTAAGTCTTACTACTACCCTTTAAAAGTTAGTTCACAATAGAAATATCTAACAAGTTTATTTTTAACCTTTTAGATAAAAGACTACACTTACTATTCAGCACTCATTTTTTGTTTCAGTTTTGTGTCAAATTTTTATTTTAAAGTTAGGCACATAGGGCGAACAAAATACACTCGTGGCTATGAAGCTACCACTTATATTTATAATAATCGGTAGTCATTAGAACAAGTTAACGCTGTCTCACTCGACCAGGAAATTTTTCATGAAAACATACCCAACTTGCGTGGTTTGTTTAATATTGCTTGCCCCTTTGAGTGCCGCTTATAGTGAGGCCGCTGATTGGGACAGCTACTACGGCCCTATCGTGTTTAAAAGCGAAAAGATAGCAAAGTGGAAAATTAAAAGTCGCTTCAATGAAACGCGCCTCGAATCCATACCTGGCTACGATAGTCATTTTAATGCCAGCAAAAATAGTCAACTATCAATTCGCGCTCACCGTGCGTTAACGCTACTTTTCGAACAACAAATATATGCCTCGTTTAATACGAGTCACTCACCTTTACAGTACTATCCTGAATGGCGCTATATACCCGAAGACTTAGGCACTTTTACTCGATTGGGTTGGCTAGTTGGTGACGAGAGTGGTTTAAATATGGCGCTGGAATTTGAACATCGAGAAGTAGGAGATAAAGAAAATAATGCGCTTACGTTAGGTGTTCAATACTTTTTCTAATGTCTGGAAGAACCCTTAATGCGGGTTCTAATTTTTGTGTTTTGCTGCTTCCACCTGATTACGGGTTTCCACATACGTGCTTTGAATAACTTTTGCATCGGTACTTGCTCGATGGCGACGGTCGTCGCTTTGCGATTCAATATTTGATTTAACGCCGTGCCAAAGTGCCATTTGAGGTTCGCTTAACACATACTCTAATGCACGACATGAAAAAGACATTTGAACCGAGGCTGCTGCAAAAAGTTTAATAAGCCAAGGGTTATCTACCACCCAACCATCGCTGTACACAATGGTATTGCTTAAAAAGGCGTTAAGCTCGTGGCACACTTTGACCGGACAAACGCCGTAAGTGTTCAACATGGCTCTGGTGATACCATGCAAAGACTCTGCTTCTTTATCCCAATGAACCCAACTATCAAAGGGACGAATGAGTTTGCACCATTTTGCACCATCATAGCGCACTATCCCTATTTCAATAGGATAACTACGGGCACCAAACCCACTGGCTTCCAAATCAATAATGGAAGGGGGATAATTTCTCTGCAAGCTAACTCCCATCTGCGCTGACGTAAAATGCGCCATACCTTCTTTAAACCTAATAAATTAACTCAGAAAGCGCAAACGGAATTGAAAATCATACTTCTGTTGTATAATTAAAAAACAAATCGACACTTCATCTACCGTGTTAATAGTAGAATCGTGCCAATTTGTATTATTGTACAATCAGAGCGCGAGCTATAAATAAAGCGACAGCCCGCTTTTAGGTGGTTATTACTCAGCCACTGCCAAGTTGAGAATTTGCTCACTTACTTCTGGGGTAATGGCACCCGTTTCACCGAGTGAGAGCATTTTGTTTCCTTTCAGCTTTTCGACCACAGCATTAACGGCACTTTGCTTGTCGCCTTCATGCTCAGTAAGCTGGGTAGCGACTTCAAGACTCTGATAGAACGCTTCGATAGCGTCGATAGTTCGAAGCGCAATATCATCGCTCTCGTCTAAACCAAATACATTTTGGCCCATCTGCGACAACTTTACTGACTTAGTGTCAAGTTGAACCCGTAGTAGTGACGGCTGAACAATCGCTAATGAACGAGCGTGATCTACACCATAAAGTGCCGTGAGTTCGTGGCCGATCATATGGGTAGCCCAGTCTTGCGCAACACCCGAACCGATAAGACCGTTCAATGCCTGGTTTGCAGACCACATTAGGTTAGCGCGCCATGCATCATCTTTGTTATTAATTTTTCCGCCAAGTTGAATGAGGGTTTTCAGCAAAGTCTCGGCGTAACCATCTTGAACCGGTGCATTTTGCGGGAAGGTTAAGTACTGCTCGCAAACGTGAACAAAGGCATCGACTAAGCCGTTAACTACTTGGCGATGCGGAAGGCTTTTTATTACATCAGGGTCTAATACAGCAAATTGCGGATAAACCAATGGAGACATAAACGCCAATTTTTGCTTTGTCGCTTTTTTACTAATAACAGAGCCGCCGTTAGATTCAGAGCCTGTTGCTGGCAAGGTCAGAATGGCACCGATAGGCAGCGCGTTATCAACGGTGTGCTTGCCCGTTAGAATATCCCAGCCTTCCCCCTCATATACGGCGCTTGCCGCAATATATTTGGCACCATCGATAACGCTACCACCGCCTACTGCAAGAATATAGTCAACGCCGGTCTCTTTAATTAGCGCAACAGCTTTGTCTAGCGTTTCAATGGTTGGGTTGGGTTCAACGCCACCGAAAGATTCCCAATTGTAGCCTACTAGCGCGTTTTCTACTTGCTCATACACGCCATTTTTTTTAATAGAACCGCCGCCAAATAACACTAATACGCGGCTGTCTTTTGGGATCAGGGTATTGATTGAGCCAATCTGCCCTTGGCCAAATTGAATGCGAGTTGGGTTGCTGAATGAAAATTTCATAGTCTTTCCTCTGTCATTACATGCTTGTGTTAATGCATAATAGTGCTATTACGCGTAAACAAACCGTCTATTTCTGGAAAAAATTTGCCTATTTCTACAAACAATACTGTTTCCACTCCTGATATGATTTTATTAAGTCAAATTCTAAAGCAGTTTTTAAGCACCCTCGGTAAATCAGCGCTTAGTGGCGTGAGCAAAACGGATATAGAGGGCATACGAGTTTTTCGCGACCCTCATGGAAGCCCCAAGCAGCCTCTACTTTATCAGTCAGGCATTATTATCATGTTACAAGGCACTAAACGCTTGTATGTTGATAATCGTGAAATAGAATACAAGAAAGGCGATTACATTGTTTTCGGTGTGCCCTTGCCTGCTCAGTGTGCAGCAACCTTGGATGATGACGACTGCATATTGGGTTTAGTCATTGATATTCCCGCTTCGTTACTTGTAGAGCTTTCCCAATGGCGTGACGCCAAGGCAAAAAATAGCCCCGCTCCTACCTTCACAGTAAGTCAGCAGTCATTAGATAAAAACATAGCCGATGCCACACGCAGACTACTTCAAGCTTTAGCCCACGGTAATAGTGCAAAGGCATTGGGCGCAGGTTTTGTACGAGAAATTGTATATTACATCCTTAATGGCCCTGCCGGTCATGTTCTTTGCGGCCTTACCGACAACGGACATTATGCGAGAATCGCACAAGCTTTGCGGACGATTCATGATGAGTATGCCTCTGCGTTAAACGTAGATTCACTTGCCGCCCGTGCGAATATGAGTGTTTCTGGTTTTCACCGCGCATTTCGGGAAGTAGTATTGGATTCACCCGTTCAATATATAAAGAAATTTAGACTGTCTAAAGCCAGAGAGTTGATCGCATTAGGTTATCGAGTGGGAGACGCTGCCGACGCGGTGGGTTACAACAGCCTGTCTCAGTTCTCTAGAGAGTTCAAACGCTACTACCAATTCACCCCAGTACAAGACCGTCAATCTGCTCATTAATTACCGTAATATAACTAACTTAACGCTGTTATTCACCGAACAAAACCTTGCTAAAAGTGCGGTTTATGCATGACTAATAATTAAACAAAAATAGACGAAAGAATAATGTTTGGAAGGTAAAACTAACCAATTAATGCTATACAATTACAAGCCTTACCCTCAACTTAAAGATTTTATGCGCTTACGTTTCACTTTTTGGCTGTTAACGTTAATGACATTAAGCTTTCACTCTAACGGCAGTGAGGCGTCTTCACCACTTTATATTGGTATAGACGCAGACTTTTCGGCTGTCGCCGTTGACGGTGGTGTAGCTATTAAACGGGGCGTTGAACTTGCGGTAGATGAAATTAATAAAAAGGGGGGCTTACTAGGCCGTCCAGTTAATATCATTTTAAAAGATCATAGAGGCAACCCTGCCCGCGGCATTCACAATATTAAACAGTTCGCCACCAACAGCGATTTAATCGCCGTAATAGGGGGCGTACATACGCCTGTTGCGTTAGCCGAGCTTGAGTCTATTCATCAACTTAACTTGCTATATCTCGTTCCTTGGGCGGCAGGAACACAAGTAATTGACAACCAATATGCTCCTAACAATGTATTTCGCGTGTCAGTTCGTGACGCAGAGGCGGGGAAAGTACTTATTCAGCATGCTGCTTCTCGTGGTATTGAGCGTGTAGCACTGGTGTTAGAGCGTACTGGGTGGGGTCGCTCTAACGAGGCATCACTCACCTTAGCCGCTGCCGACATGGGGATAACCATAACGACTATTCGGTGGATTAACTGGCAGCAGAAAAAATTTGAAGAGGATATATCTGCTATCAAATCAGACAAAGCAGAAGCCATCATTCTGGTTGCCAACGCACCTGAAGGTGCGGTAGTAGTAAACGAATTAGCAGCACAAAACCTCACAGCTTTACCTGTTATTTCCCATTGGGGCATTGCTTCGGGGAACTTTATAGAGCGTTTAAACGTTGAGCCGGACTTACTTAATTTGTCGGTTCTACAAACCTTCCACTTTGATTATCAAAAACATGCAAAAGCCCAGCAGTTGTTAGAGGCTTATCACAGCAAATATGGCCTAGTCGATCCTTTAGCTATTCACGCGGTTACAGGTATTGCGCACGCTTATGATCTTGTCAATATGCTAGCGTTAGCGGTAACCAAAGCAGGCAGTACCACGGTAGATGCGCTGAGAAATTCACTGGAAGATTTAGGTAGTTTTGAAGGTGTAATCAAAACTTATGACCCAGCATTTACACCCACACAGCATGACGCATTAATGGCTAAGGACTATTTTATGGCTTCATTTGATAAAAAAGGTAACTTGGTCGTTCTGGAAAATCAGTAATGCAATTTCAGCCACCACCGCTTAGAAAGCGCTTATTAACCAGTATGCTACCCCGTTTGTTCGGGTTGATTTTAATTGTTGCGTTAATGCTTTTTGCGTTTGCCTTCTTTTTTGCCAAGCAGCAAATCGAAACTGTACAACAACAGTCTATTGAAGGCTTAAAACAAGACCTTTCTTTTATCGTTAATGATACGACGCGACAATTATCAGACCTGGCGTCTAATGACATCATTATTAATTCCCTGGTCGACTTTGAGCAGAGAGACAATTATCTCCCAATGTTCTTTAGGTCGTTAAAGTTAACCCAAACCCGTAATGTTGAGTTTGCGTTGTACGACTTTTCCGGTGAGATGGTAATTCAGAAAAATTGGAGTCATTCTATTTCTGAAAAACTAGATACTGCGTGGCAACAAAGAACACTAGGCGCGTCGCTATCATTTTCTTCAATCACCCAAAATGGGGTGCTTTTTTCAGTTCCGGTTTTGCTTGGCGGTGCGGCAGAAGGGGCATTGGTCATGTATGTAGAAAGCCTTCAAGCCTTATTAGCCCCCTACCCTAGGCTAACTAACCAAATTGTTACTGAAGAAAATGGGCTGGTACTTTTCAGCAGTGATCCTGAATTTATCGTTCCCGGCACACCGTTTAGTGATGTCGATACCATGGGCTATGTGTTACAAGACTCGCGCTATCAAAACTTAATCCTGTATAGCATTAAACCTATCGGCAATGCTCTAAAAGGCTTGTATTGGTTGGCGCTGCTCATGCTGGCCATTATTGTAGGTATTGTCTTAGTTAATTTTCACATGATTCGAACCACTGCACTACTTGCAGAGAATACCTTATCAGCCCTTTATAAAGACATTGTTAATCGTATTAAAGATACCGACTCACAAGAGCCAGTGATTGTAGAAGAGGCTAGAGAATTAGCCAATATTCGCAGTGCGTTTGATACCTTAATTTCTGACCTTGCAGAGATGTCCTTATCGAATGAACAGTTTTCTAACGTTATTGATTCGATGGGAGACATGCTCTTAGTCGTAGATGAAAACCACCGCGTAATGTTAAGTAATAAGCGATTCGATGCTTTTTGTGACGATCAATATGGTGAGCGTGAAGGTACGGTTAAGTACATTCTCAACAAGCTCATTAATAAATCGGCAGGAGAGTTAAAACACTTCTCCATCGAAGATGGTTTAGAAAAGCATATTAAGTGGACGAACACACCACTTGAAGATGCTAACCATAAAATTAAAGGCGCAATATTCGTAGGGGTCGATTATAGCAACCAGCGTTCGCTAGAAAGCCATGTGCAAATTCTTAATCACGCTATGGATGAAGCCACTGTCTCTATTGTTATTGCGGATATAAAGCGTACGGGTCAACCAATTATTTATGTAAACAATGCGTTCAACCGCCTGACTGGTTACAATAAAGAAGATATTATTGGTAGAAATTGCAGGTTTATGCAAGGAGAAGGTACTGATAGCAATACCACCGCACTAATACGAAGCGCTATTGCTAACCGCGAGCCAATTGAAACCACCATTCTCAATTACCGTAAAGACGGTGTCTCTTTCTATAACAAACTCATACTCACACCCGTAAAATCCGATGGCGAAGTTACACACTACATTGGTTTTCAACAGGATGTTACACAGCAGCGCCAAGCGGAGCGCTATTTACAAGATGCGAAGCAAAAGGCAGAAGAGTCAGCGCATATGAAATCTGGCTTCCTTGCCAGTATGAGCCATGAAATTCGTACGCCTATTCACGGTATTTCTGGGGTACTGCAGTTGCTATCAAATTCACCATTGAACGACGAGCAAAAGCATTACCTCTCGCTTGCTAATTTTAGTATTCAAGGCCTACTGCACATCGTTAATGACATTCTTGATTTCTCTAAAATTGAAGCAGGGCAGCTTCAAATTGATGATCAACCCTTCGATTTACTCGAAACCCTTGAAAGCTTGCAGTCGCAATATGCCATTTTATGTCAAGAGAAAGGACTACGTCTGCATTTTCATTTTAACCTTCAAGGCTTTCACGTAGTCATTGGAGACTCTGTTCGCTTCCGGCAGATTCTGTCTAACTTGATTGGCAACGCGGTTAAATTCACTGAGAAAGGTGAAATTGACGTAACTACCACCTTAGAACACACCAACAACGACAAGCTTCGCTTAACCTGCGCAGTAAAAGATTCAGGGATAGGTATCGCGAAAGACAAACAAGCAGGAATTTTTGATGTGTTTACCCAAGAAGACCTGTCTACAACCCGCAAATTTGGTGGCACCGGGCTAGGGCTTTCTATTAGTAAACAGCTATGTGAACTTATGGATGGTGAAATTCGTTTAGAGAGCGAGAAAGGTGAAGGGAGTACATTCACTTTCAATATCATGCTAAAAGAAGGTGATGACAGCCTAGTTACTCCCCAGCGAAGTAAAACCCATAGCCACAACACAGCAACGCACAAACGTAAAATTCTCATTGTTGAAGATAACGACATCAATCAAGTCATTGTGAAACAACATTTAAGCGCTCACAAAACATTGAGTGCGAAATCGGGTATTGAAGCATTGGAAGCCTTAAAGAAAATGAAAGTGACTTTTGATTTGATATTGATGGACTGCCAAATGCCTGACATGGATGGTTTTGAAGCAACCCGCCGTATTCGTCGCGGTGAAGCTGGCGAGCGATATGTTAACGCCCCCATCATTGCACTAACAGCGAATGCCATGAAAGGTGACAGAGAAGACTGTTTCAACGCTGGTATGAACGACTATTTGAGTAAGCCCTTCGATGTTCAAGACCTATTAGAAAAAGTAGATTACTGGGCTGATAAAAGCGCCGTAGCCAAACTTCAGCTTAGCTGATTCATTACTCTTGTTTACCTCAAACACTATGCACTTTGAATAGGGTAGATTTGTCGTCTATCCTATTTACACCCATCAAAAAAATAACTTTTCAATAGTAAATACCGTTAAGCAGCAATGGCTTAATATCATGACTTAATGAACTCTTGGTAAACATGACTCACACCCCTGAAATTACAACAGGCCAACAAGAAATGTTGGCAGTACGATACCGTCGACGCTATAGGCTCTGTCAGGTTTTAACTATATTAGGGGTGCTTTTCCTATTTGCGTTAGGGATTTTTAGCGTAGTCGACGGCGCTCATGTCTTAGGCACCATATTAATCGTTAACGCTCTGGTCGGCCTACTAAACCTTTACCTTTTACAACGTACCGGAAATATTGAGCGCGCAGCCACCATTTTAAGTGGTATTCTTTTTTTCTTATCAATGAGCTTAATAATTACAGGCGGCAAGAGTAATACTGGAATCTTATGGGTTTATCCTATTGTTGCCATTAACCTATTTATCAATCGCTTCTGGCCTGCGGTGTTTTGGTTTGGGGCTTTCAGTATTGCCAGTGTTCTACTGCTGTTTACACCCGTTTCAATTTTATTGATAGCTACTCACTCGTAGAAGCAATTCGGTTTATTTTAACGATGCTAGCACTAAACGCGATCTGTCTAGCTGCCTTACGTTCCGAGGAACAAGCCTACCGAACGATTATGCAATTGCATGATGATGATATCCGGCAAATGGCCTTTTACGATACGCTGACAGGCCTTCCTAACCGCTGGAGCTTCAAAACTAACCTAGAACGCCTGCTAACCCGAGCAGGAAAAGATAAACAACGCATTGGCTTGTTGTATATTGACCTAGACAACTTTAAGCAAGTTAATGACCAATACGGCCATGAAGCAGGCGACCGACTATTGCTTGGGTTCAGTGAACGGCTTTGGGAAGCAATACGTCCCACCGATCAACTGTTGAAGCCGGAAGCAGAAAGTTTGGCAAGACTCGCTGGCGATGAGTTTGTTGTGCTACTTCCTAATATCAAAGAGCCGCTCGATGCCAGTGTCGTCGCAACACGTATACTAAATATCTTCGATGGTGGTTTCGAAGTCGATGACGTAACACATATAATTTATGCCAGTATTGGCATTGCCGTGTATCCCGATGATGCCACCGAGTCCTCTATGTTACTTCATCATGCAGATGCGGCAATGTATGACGCCAAAGATAACGGCCGTAATTGCTTTAGGTTTTTCACCCAGAAAATTGCCGATACGATGCACCAACGACAACAGATTGAAAGAGGCTTACGACAGGCGTTAAGTGAAGAGCATTTCTCTTTGGTTTATATGCCTATATTTGACTGTAAAGATAACACTATTGTAGCCGTAGAAGTACTACTTCGCTGTCAAAGCCCTGAACTAGAAGGGTTTGGCCCAGACCACTTTATACCGGTTGCGGAAGCTACTGGCTTTATCAAAGAAATCGATTTATGGGTCATCGACAATGCCCTGCAAGCGCTAGTAATCTTGCAGCAAGAACATTATTTTAAGGGACAAATCTGTATAAATATCTCGGGGGTAGAGCTGCACAATGAACCATTTCCCGCACAGCTTAAGAACCTATTAGAGCGCCATAACATTGCACCTGAAAGTGTAGAGCTTGAAGTCACTGAAACCGCATTTGTGGCTGATGATGCAATCGGCTTAGAAACGCTAAAAGCACTGGATGAGCTAGGGGTGTCGTTAGCGCTCGATGATTTTGGTACAGGCTACACTGCTTTTAGTCAGTTAATACATTACCCTGCTGATTGTCTGAAAATTGATCGTTCTTTTGTTAATGACCTTTTTTCAGAACGTGAAGCACGCAACAAGATGGTGATGATTATTCAAAATTTGGCAAAGCTTTACGATCTTCGCGTTATTGCTGAAGGCGTTGAAACTGAAGCTCAGATGAATTATCTACGTGAAAACGACTGTGACTGGGCACAGGGATATTATTTATCGCGCCCGCTGCCTTGGGATGACTTACTTAAATTATTGAGCGATTGATGAAATGGCAAGTGAAGCAGACGCTTCACTTACTCAAAAGAAAGGTGGAGTTGGCCGATAAGCCGGGTTCTGTCGTGGGCAACCATTCCTCTAGATCAGCAATTACTCACTGATTCAAGCAACCTACCCGATCCCCATGCGGGCCACACGTTAAGGGATCCTATTTGGTCTTGCTCCGGGTGGAGTTTACCTTGCCACAACCTGTTACCAGGTGTGCGGTGCGCTCTTACCGCACCCTTTCAGCCTTACCGGCCATTGCTGGCTTAGGCGGTCTTCTCTCTGCTGCACTTGTCGTCGGCTCGCGCCGCCCAGACGTTATCTGGCACCCTGCCCTTTGGAGCCCGGACTTTCCTCCCCTTTCTTACGAAAGCGGCGATTGCCTGGCCAACTCCGCGGCGCATTCTACATGAAGATAGCCTATTTAGCGACAATCACTTGGCAGCTTTTAGGTATCGCCGTAAAAGCAAGTCTCTACCACGTTTTTATCAAGTAGTTTTGTTATAACAAAAACCTGATCTTCTGCCCGTAAAACTGTGCTCCCTTTGGGAATAAGCGTACTTTCACCACGGGCGACTAACGCCACAACGGTATCTTCGGGTAACCCCAACTCTGAAATACTTTTGCCTGTTGAGGCGGACATAGCGTGAAGCACAATTTCAATTAACTCGCGTTTGTCTTTAGCCACTTTAACGATTTCTAGCGTGTTCGATTCACCTCGAGGGTTATCGAGTACTAAACCCAGTTTGCGCGCAGCAAATGGCAAACTTGCCCCTTGTAGTAGGGCTGAAATCATAACAATGAAGAACACCACGTTAAAAATAAGTTCGGCGCTGGGTAATTCAAAAATGAGTGGAAAAATTGCCAGAATAATAGGCACAGAACCACGAAGCCCTACCCATGAAATAAGCACTGAAGCTTTAAATGAAAACCGACTGAGTAATAACAATGGCATTGCCACCAGCGGCCGGGCCACAAAAATAAGTACTACGGCAATCAACAAGCCTTCTTTCCAGGTATGTAGAAGCTCAGAAGGGGTAACCAACAAGCCTAAAATAACAAACATCGCTATTTGACTTAGCCAAGCCAAGCCATCTATGAATACAAAGGTATTTCGTTGATAGGAAAATCGGCTATTACCCACAATTACGCCGGTAATAAAAGTCGCCAAAAATCCGCTGCCATTTAAGTTTGAAGCTAAACCAAAGGCCAACACCCCAAATAACATAACGAACACTGGATATAAACCAATCGCCATAAGCGTTACGCGCCTAAACAACGCAACCGCTAGGCCACCTACTACTGCACCTGTAATGGCTCCCACGCCCATTTGGCTGACAAACAATAACGCTAATTCTGACGCCTTTGTGCTGCTATCTTGAATAAGTGTGATAAGACCAATGGTAAGAAAAATGGCCATAGGATCGTTTGACGCACTTTCCAGCTCTAGGGTTGCTTTTAGTCTTGATGGAATAGTAATGCCCGCATTGCGCAGTACAGAGAATACTGCCGCAGCATCGGTAGACCCAACAATGGCACCAAGTAATAACCCTAAATAAAGGGGCAAATCGAGAATGTACATGGCTGCCACACCGGTTATTGCCGCTGTGCCTACCACGCCTATAGAGGCAAGTAATGCAGCAGGCTTCCACGCCCGCCTAATCGACTTCTTTGAAGTTTGAAGCCCCCCATCAAATAAAATGAGGATAAGCGCAAAGGTCCCTATGGAATGGGCTGCATCGGCATTATCAAAAGAAATGCGACCGATACCATCTTCACCAGCCAGCATGCCCACACCTAAAAAGAGCACTAATACTGGCACGCCAAAACGGGGGGACAGTTTGCTGACCAATACGCCAAATATCGCTAACAAAGCACTGAGTAGAATGATTTGGTCTACAGCAAACACACGTTATCTCCCTTTAACTTAGTAATAATAGTATACAGATGAAATGAGCAAAGCGGTATTTCACCGCTTCGCCTATTTCGATTTTAGCGGTTAAGGTATATGTGCCAGCGACGCTTTTACCTCCTCAGAAGTAGGACGAAGTTGAGCCTTCCCTTTTTGCTCTCTACGTTTACCCAGCATGTGAAGTAACGATGAAGTAATAAACAAAGTCGACGAGGTGCCAATAACCACTGCAAATACCATGGGTACGGCAAAACTGCTAACTGCATCTCCTCCTACTAGCGCCATCGGTAGCAAAGCAAGCAGTGTGGTTAACGAAGTAAATACCGTTCTGCTTAGCGTGCTGTTTACCGCGTCGTTGATAATATCAGCTAGAGAACGCTCTGGGCCAAAGCGCAGCAACTCTCTTACGCGGTCTAACACTACCACTTTATCGTTAATTGAATATCCTATTAAGGCCAGTAGCGCGGCCACTGCGGTAAGATTAAATTCAATACCGGTTAAGGCAATAAAGCCAATGGTTTTAGTTAAATCAAGTAGCACGGTAAGTAAGGCTGCGGTAGCAAAATGTGCTTCAAACTGAAACCATAAATAGGCCAGCATTCCACCTCCAGCAATAAGCAAAGCTAAAATGGAAAGGTCGGCAAAGCCATCACTCACCTTCGGCCCCACAACATCAACCTTATTAAATATCACGGTGCTATCGGCGTCTTGTATCACCTGTTTTAGCGCTTCGATGTTGCTACCTTGCGGGGCTACGGTACTGGATCCGGCATTAGCTTCAGTAATAGGTACAGTGTTCGATTTTGCTGATACTGGCGCACGCAATAAATACTGATTTTCGGCGCCATATTCTTGAATTGCGATGTCTTCAAAATGATGTTGTTTTAGCACTGTGCGCAATTGCTCAGTAGATAGTTGCGGCGCAGAAATTTCCATCATAGTACCGCCGGTGAAATCCACCCCGTACTGCAAGCCAGGTTTAAAGAAGAGCGCCATGGAACACAAGGTTAATATCAGTGAAATACTCAAAGCTAACTTTTTAGATTTTATAAAGTTAAACGGCCCTAATTTATCCGCCATGGTTAACAATGGCGAAGATAAATTAATTGGCTCTCTTTGATGCTTCCTTGTTGCCCGCTGCATAAGCAACTTAGTAAGCGCTACCGAAGTAAACAGTGAAGTTATCAAGCCTATTGCAATAGTGACGGCAAAACCTTTCACTGGACCACTACCAAAAACAAACAATAAGCTAACGGCAATTAACGTTGTGAAGTTTGAATCAACAATAGTACCGAACGCCTTATCAAAACCAATTTTCAGGGCACTACCTGCTGGCCTGCCTTTTTTCGTTTCCTCACGAATACGTTCGTTAATGAGGATATTTGCATCTACCGCCATGCCCATGGTGAGTATCAGCCCAGCAATACCAGGCAGAGTAAGTGTGGCACCAAACAACGTAAGCACGCCAAATACCAGCGCCATATTCACCGAAAGCGCAACACTCGCAATTGCGCCCCAACGGCCGTAAATGGCTAACATAAATACTAAAACCCCGAGTGCCCCTGCAATGCCGCTTTTCACGCCGGTTTCAATAGCATCACTGCCTAAATCTGGCCCTACCGTGCGTTCTTCAATAATATGCAATGGAACGGGTAGTGCACCAGTGCGCAGCATTAGTGCCACATCTTGCGCTTCGCTCATGGTAAAGCTACCGGTAATCTCGCCTCTGCCACCGGGAATAACACTATTGATAACCGGCGCCGTGACGACCGTGTCATCAAGTACTACTGCTAACACGCGACCAATATTGTTTTTCGTCATGATAGCGAATTTTCGAGCGCCATCGTTATCTAAACGAAACGTCACCACGGGTTGACTGGTTTCAGGGCTAAACGCCGCTGACGCGTCGGTAATATGCTCACCTTCTAGCGCAACATGCTTTTCAAGTAAGTACTGCCTGCCGTTAATGTCAGCCCGAGTAAAGCTCTCACTATTTTTCACCTGAGTTTGCCAGTGAAAACGCATTTGCGCTGTAGTACCTAGTAAGGCTTTCACACTGGCTGGGTCTGAAATACCGGGCATTTGCACTAAAATAGCATCGCTACCTTGGCGGGTAACACTGGGTTCTGTGAGGCCGGTTTCGTCAAGTCGTTTGCGTACCACCTCTAGGCTACGATTAATCGCATCTTTTACTACTGCTGCTTGGTATTCCTCAGTAAGCTCAAGGATAATCATATTCCCTTTTTGGCTAATACCTTTTGGAGCAGTGCCTTGCTGTGTCAGAAGCAACGCGCTACTGCCATCTGATTGCAGCGACACTTCATTTGCCCGTTGCTTAACGTTGTAAAGGTCATCGGGGTTCGAAAGCGTAAATTGTACTGCTAACGCGTTTTTGGAAGTATGTTTAACATAGCGAATGTTTTGTTCTCTTAAGTCACTAAAAAGCGCAGAAGAGTAGGTATCTAATTGCCGAGCAAACAACGCGTCAGTATCAGCTTCCAGCAATAAGTGAGAGCCCCCTTGTAAATCTAAACCAAGCGAAAGCGTGTGTTGGCTGTACCACTGTGGTACATGCTGCTTAAGTGAATCGGGCAATATATTGGGCGCGGCGCTAAGTAGGCCTAGTAAAATAACCAGCGCATACACTAGGCCACGAAATGAAAATCGTGTCATAAAAATCCTGCAATAAACCTTTAAAAGTTGAGAAGCACTGCAACTGCAGCGCGTGATATCAGTAAGGTATTACAGGGAAGAAGGTGGGCCGCGATTCGATATGCCCTTCCAATAAAAGGCAATATATTCAAAGGGAGTGCTAAAGATAGTATTCGAGAAATCGACGAAAGCTAAATGATTTTGATATCCAAAGAGAAATACATGTTCATCTGAATTATCTAAATCGGCATCTTGCGGTTGAGGGTGCTGAGTAAACCCAAAGCGTGAAGCAACAGAAAGCCCGAAGTCGGAAAAGGATACCTGCGGGGTTTGCTCATTAAACGATGCGGTATCGTTTGCACAATAGGCTGAAAATGGCGCGCTGAATACAAGCACCGACACCACAATAGAAAAGACCCACGCATAAACTGAAGACGCGTAGTTTTTCTGAGAAGGTGAATGAGCGTCATTGTGACGTTCAGGCATAAAACGATGCATAAGGGCGGTAGTGATAACTTTCTATTATTCCGTTGCGCTGTATATGGGTACGAAATAGTAAAAAGCAAATTTGAGAGTTGCTCTTAATGCTTTTTTAAAGATTTTGTACTCTAGAACACTGCAATGACTATCTACACTGACGTTATTAGGCCGCTCCAATCTTGTAGAGACGTTAGGTTTTTATTATCCCTTAGTATCAACTCCCAAGTGCAACTACGGGCACTTCCACTACCGCTGCTTTAACTTCAAGCCTATCGATATTCGCACTCCTGAAAATGGTGATATTGACTGATAATGAGACGGACTCGGCTACACAACCACTCACTTGACTAACTCAATATCGATGTCAGGTTTATTTACATAAAATTTACTTTATATAAACATTTTTCACTGATTGAATTATAAGCAGTTGAATTAGAATGCATTTAAATCATTGGCTCGATTAATGCCTATTAATCCATCAATTATTTGATTTTTGGAAAACACTATGAAGTTACGCTTCACACTTTACGCTCTTATTGCCGCTTCATTACTTACCTTTCAAGCCAGCGCGGCCATTATCCCAACTGGCTTGAACATTAGTGGCGTTTTACTAACAGATTTAATTGAAGGTGATGGAGACATTATTGCCTCTTTAGATAGAATCGAAAATAGTATTATTGTCCCATCGACGACAATTTCTGGCCCATTGGATACTTCAACGACCATTGGTGACGACCCATTAGAAATAGATCGGCTCACACACACCAGTTCTGGCTTTAAATTCGAGAGCAATTTTAACGGTGTAGCAGGTGCATTGGGTGAGTCCTACCTTGACGGTCAGTTCATCTTCGTTGCAGATAACCAAACCACTGATGACTTTGCGCTTACATGGTCACTTGTCTTTAGCTTAACCGCGAGTGCAGGCGATGAAGCCACCGGTGACTTCATGAATACTTACCTAGTCTTAGATAATGTTTTTAGTACCTTATTCGAACGAGATTTATTTTCTGACACCGTATTAAGTGACCTCCTAATTACCGATGGCGTAGAGTCTGAACCCGGTACACGAGGGGCAGCCATTAGTACCTCGGGTGAGTTCTTTTTTATGCAGACAGTGAGTGCCGGTAGCTTTGATGGATTTGGCGGAATCTTCGGATTGCAATCTATCCTTGATAACGCACTGGGTACCCACAACAGCTTGATTAGCTTTGATATTACATTGTCTGGTATTGAAAACTTAACCACCCCACCAACCACTGTCAATGGGCCAGCGCCACTTGCACTCGTATTTCTGAGTCTTGGTCTTATGCGTTTATGTCGTCGCAAATAGACGAACAAGCTCAACGAAATTAGGTTAGAGCATATATTTAGCATTCAAATTTTAGTTTATTAGTTATAAACACGACTTCCTTGAAAGTTTGCAGTTGGGAAGCGCGATAGAATAGGACGTTTTTTATGAAAAAACTCAGATGTATCACGCCACTTGCCACAGCAAGCTTGCTAATAGCCAGTATCCCGTTAACCGCACAAGCAAACTGTGGCCAGGAGGCTTATATTGCCAGTATGTGTCCATTTGCTGGTAACTTTGCTCCACGCTCAACAGCCTTTGCGCATGGTCAGTTATTAGCTGTTTCAAACAACGAAGCACTATATTCATTGATTGGCACTACTTATGGCGGTGATGGACGCACCACCTTTGGCTTGCCCGATATGCGAGGCAGAGTTGCCATCCACCAAGGGCATGGGCCTGGTTTGTCAAACTACTCCATTGGCAGTAAAGGGGGCCTTGAACAAGTCACATTATCTTCTAACCAGCTTCCTTCGCACACGCATGCAGCAACAACAGTAGCCACGGTGTCCGTTAACAATACAACGTTAAATGCTGATAGCACAGTAACCTTAATGGGAAGTGATTCAGCAGCTAATATCTCTTCACCAGCGGGCAATTCATTGTCGCAGTTGGGCGGTCGAAGGGCACGAATGTACAGTAGTGCCACCCCCGATGTAGTGATGAGTAACGACGCAGCCACGCTCAATGTTAGCGTTGATGAAGCATCGCTTAGTGCTGGTGTAGCAACAACTGTAGGTAATAGTGGAAACGGCCTATCCCATGAAAATCGACAGCCCTACCTCGTCGTTAATTGGATCATTACCTTGCATGGTATTTTCCCTTCACGCAGTTAACTCAAGAGAACTCGTATAATGAAAACAATACTTAAGCCTGTGTTACTTACATCGGTAGTACTAGCAGGAATTTACACAAGCCCTGCGAAAGCTTGTGACTCCGAGCCATTGATTGGCAGCTTATGCACTTTCGCCTTCAACTTTACACCACGAGGTTGGGCAATGGCGGATGGACAAATTTTATCTATCAACCAGAATCAAGCTGTGTTTTCTCTTTTTGGAACGACTTACGGAGGTGATGGCCGCACAAGTTTTGCCCTACCGGATTTACGCGGTCGGGGGGTTATTGCTCCAGGCCAAGGGCTGGGGCTTACTAATTATAGTTGGGGACAAAGAGTTGGCGTAGAGTCAGTGGCGTTAACCGCTGCGCAAATACCTGCTCACACTCATTCAGCATCGACAACCATCTCGGTCAATATTGCAGATGATAATGACAGCGTTACCGCTGTAGCAGTACTAAAAGGCGCAACATCTTTAGGTGATTCAGCTACCCCTTCCGCAGCTATTTTTGCTCCAAATGTTGGCAGCGCTAACGCATATTCAACCGCTACGCCTGATGTTGCACTAGACGCTGACAGTATTGCTGTATCGCTATCCGGCAGCACTAACGCAACAGTGACAACGACAATTACCCCAGCAGGAGCAGGACAGGCACATTCCAATCGAATGCCTTATCAAACCCTCACTTGGGCAATCGCGCTTCAAGGCCAATTCCCCAGTCGCTCATAATATAAAAAGGAAATTAATCATGAATAAATTTACGTGTTGGATTATTGGTGCGGCAGCAGTAACTGGGTCTATGTTCACTCCTCATGCCATAGCATGCCCATCCATTCCGACCATTGCGCAAATGTGTGTGGTAGGTTTTAACTTCGCCCCCCGAGGATGGGCGCTTGCAAACGGCCAATTCTTACCCATTTCTCAAAATACTGCTCTGTTTTCACTGATTGGCACTAACTATGGTGGTGATGGCCGAACAACGATGAAGTTACCCGATGCCAGAGGGCGTGTTTTAATTGGCGCAGGTCAAGGACCTGGCTTATCTAACTACAGGCTGGGGCAGACTGGCGGTGTTGAGTCAGTAACTCTGACAATGCAAAATATGGCTAATCATAACCACAGCGCCACATCCACCGCGGACATTACTGTGGAGATCACTGGTACGCTACAATTAGCAGGTGCTAGCGGCAGAGCAAATCAAGCCTCTTTAAATGCAAATACCATGGCCAGAACGAGTGGTTCTACGCGAGTTTATGTGGTGGCAAATGGTGATGTTCCTGTTGTTGATATGCATGCGGATAGTATTGTGGTTACTTTGCCAACAATTGACGTTAATGGCACAGGCGAGACAACACTTGGAGATGCCGGTGGCAATCAACCACATGAAAATCGCGCTCCCTCATTAGCGATGTATTGGATAATTGCGTTGGAAGGAGCATACCCATCAAGAAGCTAGCACATTCATATATTGCATTGCTTTGTCTGCTGTCAGCAGGAAAGGCTATTGCTGATACACAGAAAACTGTTGATTCGTCGTTGTGGACAGAACAAGTAAATCAAGCGCAAACACTAGAACAGCAAGGCCAACGTGTTCAAAGTGTGGCTTTGCTTAAGAAGTTTGCTGATGCTGGCAATGGGTTAGCGCAATTTAGCTTTGCATGGCGCACTAAATTAGGTTCCAGTGAAATAGCTGCCAATCGCTCCCTTGCGTGTGAGTACTTCGTTAAATCTGCGCAATTAAATATTCCTGTGGGGGCACAAGAGGCTGGTCATTGTTATCGCGACAATATAATAACTAGTTCACAAAGCAAACATACACAGCTAGCGAAGCGGTACTATCAAATTGCTATCGACAATGGTTTAGTTGCTAGTTATTGCGATATAGCTGCGTTACAACAAAGTAAGCCAACAATAGAACTTAATCAATTGGTTGCTCAGTGCGAACAGGTCGCTGTGCAAGGCGCTGTTTATGCCCAAGAAATTCTCGTGGATATTTACGCAAATACCAAAGGTATTAATAATAATGAAAAAGCGATTTATTGGTTAAAAATTGCTGCTGATAAATCGGCTAAGTCGGCTTATCGCTACGCGCTAACCCTACATCAATCGGGGCAGATCAAACCTGAATTGATTCGTTACTATTTTGAATCAGCAGCATCTAAAGGGTATATTCCCGCCTACTTAGAGACAGCGGCTTTGTATTATAACGCAGCTACCGAAGAAGTATCTGATGACAACGCTGGGGCACTCATTGCAAAAGCCTATTTGTGGTCTAAAGCGTGGCAAGTCAGGAATCCTCAGGTTGAAGTCCCAGAATGGGTTATACAAATAGGTCAGCAAATACCGACACAGTGGAAAGTAGAACTTGACCAGAAAGTGACAGAGCACGTTAGTCTCTATCCGGTTTAAAGGGTAATGGTTTTAAGAATTAATTGTAAAGACCTAGCGCTAGATATTTTGGGATCGCAATTGATAGAACCGGCAAGCCCTCTCCCCTACTCTTTCCTCACTTATACTGGAGGCCATGAAGGCTATTGACCTCCAACCCACTACCCTTTGCACACTAAACAATATGAAAAATACTAATCTCTTTACTCACTAGCAGGGTACAAACATTGTTAACAGCCACGTGAAGGAATACATCATGTTTAGCGCCATCCCTACCCTAGATTTACTGCTAAAAGGCTTACTGTTAACCACCATGGGGATGTTCTGGGTGGTGCTGCTGGTACGCGTGAACGGGTTGCGTTCCTTTTCTAAAATGACCAATTTTGATTTTGTGATGACAGTAGCGGTAGGTTCATTGCTAGCAAGTGCGTCTCAAACTAATAGTTGGAGCGCGTTTTTTCAGGCAATGATTGCTATGGCAGCATTGTTTTTAGTGCAGTTCGTCACTGCCCGATTGCGCAGACGTTCCGATAAAATTGAAGCACTTATGCAGAATACCCCTGTTATATTGATGCGCGACGGTGAAATTATCGATTCTGCGCTAGCCGAAACGCGGGTCGCCCGTAGCGATCTCATGGCAAAGCTTCGAGAGGCGAACGTGCTTAACATGCAGCAAGTGAGAGCGGTAGTACTGGAAACCACCGGCGACATTTCTGTGCTTCACGGCAACCATTGTGCAGATGACATGCTAGAAGGCACTAAAACTATTGGTCATCGATGATTCTTAGTGTAAATCTGAACTTCTGTTTTTATAGGATTGGCACACTACAATTCATTGTGCTTCCCTGCTTCCTATATTCATTTGGCATTTGCCCTGAAATCGCCTTAAACACCCGATTAAATGTTGCTAAGGACGAAAACCCGCTCTCTAGCGCGATTACCAAAATGCTCCACTGCTGACATTCGTTGCTTCGTAACAATTGCTTAGCGTGTTTTACCCTGAACTGATTTACGAAAAGGTTGAAGTTGGCAGTAGCAAAATAGCCTCTGATGGCCTTGCTTACTTTGTATTCCGACGTGTTCAACGCTTGCGCTAAATGAGCAATTTTTAAGTTTGGCTGCAAGAATATTTGTTCTTGATGAATTAACCTATTTATTCCTTTCACAATAGACATATCAATGGCTTCATCTTGTTGTATTGCGTCGCCCTCGCTGCAAGTGCTAGTGAGACAAGAAGAAGCAGACATGCCGCCATTTAATGATTGACTAGGTGTGTCAGCGTTAACTTGATTTCGTGGTTCATTCTGTTGTTGTTTTATTATTTGGCCGCTAAGTTGAACACTCATTTTTTGCGCGTGAACCACGTACTGAATAGCGCCAAGAATTAGCATTGCCGAAGAACATATTAACCAGGGTGCGTAATATTCAATTTCTGTGGGCGTGAATAGAAACTTAGGTAATATTGAAGAATTAAATAAGCCAAGGAAAAAGGCAGTGGCAAAGACAATCGACTGGCGCTTTTGGATGTTATTTTTGCTCTTAAACCCGCGTAAAGCTTCCCAAAATGACAACGCTAAAATGCTTGATGAAAGCAAGGTCGTAATTTCATTCATTCCCTGTTTAAGTTTAAGCATCTGTGCTTGGTTTAGCAGGTGTGGAATATCGCTCGATACTACTAAGTGCCACGTTTGATTAAATATCACTAATCCTGCAATCACAAATGCTACCACAATATGCCTACGACTTAAGGGCTTGTGCTCTCGAAATAGCGTTCTTGCAATTAACCAAACCACATTGCATGTCGCACAGGTTGCTAGCCCAATAACATATTGATATACACCAAGGGTATCAGCACTTAATTTCTGCGTGGCCACCATGCAAAGGGACGCACTAAATATAGCGACTAAATAGTTTACCAATTGCTTATCTTTTTTGAGTGCATGAGTAAGCATTATGCTCAAACTACAGCACACTAAAAGGTAATAAGGTAACTCGTTATGCCATGACACAGGGGTTGCACGCCTTGATAGGTAACACTTTCACCATTGTAAGAACAATTGCCCCACGGCACAAAATAACTTTGTTAAGGAGTATGTCAAAACCGCTAATTTAAGGTATTCATTTTTCGAATTTGAGAAGAGTGAGCCCTTATTTTCTATACGATAGAGGGATATTAGAGGGCAAAGCATTTATTCAAGAGGCAAAGATATGTTGGCGAAAAGTACCTTAGCACCGGTTTCTCATAAACCTGAAACCCCAACTCCCGATCCACTAACACCCACTACTGCGACACCCACTAGCTTATCAGCCGCATCGAAACTTTATGAGGCGAGTCAGAAAATAGCATTTTCTTGTTTGCTCATCGCACAAGCTTTTTTTGTTAGTTATCTGATTGCAGGCTATGGCTTTACAGGTGTGACTGTTGGAGTATCTCAATGGAATCGCTTTAATAGCACGGCCTATGTTGCGGGCGACTCACTTGGCAATGGGATGTACGCCGCGCATGTTTTATTGGCGATAGTAATGATTATTGGCGGAAGCTTGCAGCTAATACCAGCCATTAGGCGTAACTATAAAACGTTTCACAAATACAATGGCCGGCTTTTTGTCACTCTTGCGTGCAGTATCTCGCTAGCGGGCATGTATCTCCTGTTATCTCGGGGTACCGTTGGGAATCCTTTACTACATGGGTTAACGGCTTTTTCGGGCGTGATGGTGATTGTCAGTAGTTTCTTTGCGATTCGTGCCATAAGAAACGCTAACGTGACGCTACATCAAAGGTGGGCGCTACATTTGTTTTTAGCCGCCAATGGCGTGCTCTTTTTTAGGTTATTCATATTCGCTTGGATGACACTTTTTGGCACTCTTGGCATTAATACTGCCGACTTTACTGGTCCTGCCGTAATAAGTGTCAGTGTGCTTTCTTATGTCGCGCCTCATATTATTGCGCAGTTAATTTGGGTGGTTAAAGTAACTGCTACCGACCGTGCTACTGATAATACCAATCGAGTATCCCTACTCAAACACCTAATAAGCGTAACGCTGCTTGTTGTCTCTGCTGTGTTTATTATCGGTCTTTTTGGCTTAACATTAGGGAGTTGGTATCCCGCCGTTGTCGCCTAGTTTTACCTTAGGAAACGACCCTAGGAAATGGGCCTAGAAAATAGAGCCAGAAAATAAACGAAGTGTAAATGTAGACTAAAAGTACTCTGACCCCATTTTTCCAATAATTTCGTCAAGCCTATACAAACGAAAAAGCCCTCAATCATAGAGGGCTTTTAAAGAGTAGATCGTGTTCGGCTTAGTGTTTACAGTAAATAAGTTGTTTAATGCGAACCAGTAAACAAAGGCTATCTAGAAAGCCCCTTTTGTAAGTAAGATGTTTACCAATATGACGATTAATAGCATCAAAGTATAAGGTGGATTAGGTGTAGTAGCTTATACTTGATCTTACACATTCATTTATAGATTTAGACACAATCTGACAGACGGCTTTAGACAAGGAGCGGACATTCAACGCCCTGTTAACAGGCAAAAAATAGTTGGTTAAAATTAGCGACGAAGGAGCAAAACCAACTGTTTTTTGTCCTTGTTTAACAGCTTGTTAGGGTTTGTTGGCTATATCAAAGAAATCATCTGCTTCAAGTTCTATTGCCCTAATAGAGATGGTTTCATTTTCAGCAGCTTCGATCTGCCACCCCATAAAATCGGGGAACTCTAAATATGCAGGCGGCTCAACAGGGTAAGCAGATCTAGTTTCATAACACGCATTACCTTCTGTAATTCTAATAAGGGCAATACCATGCTCTTTAGCATATTTAATTGCACCAGATTGAAATCCTGTTGTAGCGAAAAGCATCCCCTTTTGAGCACCTAAAGAACGAACTCGATCATGTAATATTTGAACTAAAGATCTAGGAATTGCATTTTTATGCTTTTTGCATTCAATTACAATTTTAAATTCAGCGCCTAGTGCTTCGAATACAGCCAAAACATCAATTTGATAAGTCCCGTCATGGGCTTCAAGTTTTACGTTGTGTTTAGCTTCAAAAGAAGTGAGCTTTTGCCCTGAATTCTCAATCCATTTTTGTACTAATATTTCAAAGTCTGTAGGTGATATATTTATTCCTATATCGGAAAAAAGTGATCTCAAAAGTTACTCCAAACTTATTTAAAACCCTAACGCCTCAATCAGCCGACGCGTTAGCGGTCGGATTCATTGATTTGTTAGGCTTTACTTCGATATTGGCATGATGGTTTTTGCTTTCACCCCATATATAATAAGCATTTGAAAACGCAGCTAATAACCCGCTCACCAAGACAAATATGGCAAGATATTTTGCTAATCTGTAATTAAGCTCGCCAGATTTTACACGCTTCCACTCATACTTTAGGAGAGGCTTACTAGCCTCCCTCAATGGTTCACAAGCTTTTCTCGCTTCGACCAATTCGTTTTTATGGTAATGCTCTCTAGTTTTATTAAGAGCTGATAGAAAAGTATCGTTTAAATCTTTACCTTTCGAATTTTTTTCACTGTCATTAATTCGAAAAATTATGTCATTGTATGATTCGTTGACTCTTGCATATATTTCTTCCACATCTCGGGCCATCTCGAATTTATCTCGCTCATCCTCCGAGCGCGCAGAATAATGAATATATAGCGTTGATAAATATGTAAGTGATGAAATATATCGCGCTATAGAATTTCTGAGAGAATTGATCCACTCCTGCCTAAATTCCGATATTTTGTTTTCTTTTGATGCAACGAGATTTGTGAACGCAAAGTATCCCGCAATTAGGGCAGCAAACATTGCCCCCAACAAAACGATGGCGTTTTTTCCGATTACTGCGTCCAATCTATGTTCTCCTTGAGAGCCTAACAATTTAATATAGCGCGATTTGCGCGTTTTTCTGCCGACGCATCGCTCACTTTTATACTTCCGCTATTAATACCAAACTAACTATCATATTGCTACATAAAGGAAAACTGGTGATCTGGATAAAATGATAAGAACAAAAACGAGCGATTGGGTCGTTTTCCTAAATATATAGGAAAGCCCTTTAACTTGTATATCCAAACAGGGGATTTACGCCTAAATAATCAAAAATATTTTAGTCAGCTATTTTAGTGAATACAGAAGGGTAGAATCAGTCGAGGGACTCCTGATCGCTCATTGACGTCAGTCAATTTTTCTAGTGCCAACTTCCGCTTTACGTACACAAGAGACTGTCAGCTTTAGTCGCATTCTGTTATTGAAAATGTCAGACTAGATAATGACTAATCCAGATTAGGCCAATTCCCTCCCTCGCTTCGTATCACAGAGCTGGGCTAAACCTGACAATCAGCTCTGTGCCAATTTCAGCTCATCACGCTCTAGTATGAAAACGGCAGTAAAGTACGCTTAAAAGACCCTGTCTCAGCAGCGATGATCTTGTGATCGGCCAGAAACAGTTATTCGCAATAATTTCATTAGAAAACTAACAGCGATCTGAGTTCAGACCAAACTTTTCGTCAGGGAGGTTATTTTCATCATCATCAAACATGAATAAAGATCTTTTGTGGTCTTTTAGAGCGAGAAGAGCAACTTTGAAACATCTTTCGCACAAATCGAGATGATATGTGTTTCCGTCTTCTTTCGATTTCGACCCGTAGCCCCATTTTGCTTTTAACTCACCAAATTCTTCAACTCGGCCTTCACCAACGTCTGTCATCACGCTTTCTTTGCAAACGTCACAGACACGATCAACGACAGTTTCAACTATTCTTTCTTCGAAAATTTTCATTCGTACACCTTACATTCACATTGATACCGCAATAAATTACTCATGGGTTCCTCAACGGACTGTGTTGACCATATGTTCCATTTTGGAACCCATGAGTCATTTGTGAAGACGTGTTTGCTCAACGTCTCTTGATCGCTCGTTGCTAACTATCAGATTTGGGCCAACCCTTCGAGAAAATATGTCAGATAGGATATGACCCACTATATATCAGGATTCGGAAAGTTCTAGGCGCTAGTGACATGGACTGGTTAACGGTTTCAGTCTCTGACTCTTTCCTTTTCATTTACCTTATCAACTAAAGCTATTTCAAACTCACCGGACATCAATTGCAGTTGCTCTAGCCCTGTTAATTTTTTTTCAGCTGCACTGCCAAGGTATGCCCATTGCTCAATCTGCTCGGTAACAGTTTTAGGGTATCTTTCTAAAGCTGCTTCAGCTTGCGTAATTAGAAAGTTGTCGATATGTATATCAACAGTACCTTCATCAGTTGACGCCTCTGCTTTTTCATTATTTTTTGACATTATCTATTCTCCTAGCATTGTGGTTAATTTTAAATTTAAGCTTGTCGTACATACGCTTACATTTGGTCAATTTGTCGAATTTGCATGTAAACCAACGATGATTACCAAATGCTTTGTCTAACGCATATTTACTAGGCAATTTATTGGTTGTTTCTAGTTGTTGTTTAAGGAAATCTTTGAATTTTGGAAAAAGGGATGTGTCTCGCTTCTCCCAAATTTTTGTACTGTGATTAGCATGGTTGCCTTGGATGGGAAACGTAGCATCAAGCCATTTTTTGTCATATTGATATGCCCAGTTCAAAGCATTTCCTTGACGCTCTTTTAATTCTGCTCGGTTAATTAAGCCACTACGATTTAGCTCCTCATTTAAAGTCGCTCTTACGGCATCCCGCTTTTCATACATTCTTAAATATTGACGCCATAGGCTTAGTCCATCAACAGACTGAACTACTCCAGTAATCGATGGTTCTGACACACCAAGTTTGGCTGCAATATCCTTACAACTCATATTTTCGATTGCCATTTTCGTTGCTTGTCGCTCTATATCAGCGGTGACAACTTGTTTTCGCTCAGTTGTTTTGACTCCAGTTCGGTTGGCTAATTGTTTTACATAGCCATGACTTACCTTAAGTCGTCTGCTTATCTCCGCAACGTTAAATTGATAACTTTGTAATAGCGCTATTGCTTGTGACTCAATGGTCTCAGACATCTTCAGGGGTTTAGGAGCAGGTATTGAGGGAGGCGATGATTCTTTGCGCAGTCCTTTTACTGCAAATTCGAGCAAAATAGGTTTCAATGGATGGATACTTAAATCTTGTTCGAAAACTATTCGACGAATACTTCTGGTATTCAACACATTGGGAACACAAAGCGCTTCAGCTACTTCAATACAACGTTCTATCACTACAGGCATGCGAATATGCATTTGCGATGTCAGCAGCCCACGGGTCTTAAATAGACTTCTAAAGTGTTGCTGGCCAGCATTTTCAATAGTGTTGCTACGTAGCAATTGCACAATATGCTTTGCAAACTCTATCTGGAGGGTATTAGCGCCTGAAGGAACAACAGATTGTATTGACTCAAAATAAAGCGGGAGGCGGTATTTTCTGGGGTTAAAAGGCACACTGGTTAATTCACTGCCATGTTTGTAGCATGCCCTAACACCCCACAATTGGTGTGACAAATGCCAAAACGCGATACCTATTTTAGACACGTCTTCTTTAGCACACTCAGGACAGTAATTACTTTTCGTTAATGAACCAAATGCCAACTGTGGTGAGCATGAAAGGTTTGCTATATTCATATCACCAGCGCCACACATTGACGCCTTCAGTGCGTCATGGCGGGCGTTATAAAGAATATGCAAAGGGTAAGCTGTATGGTTATGTAGAAGATGGTCTATGCCGTATTCTGAATGACGAGAGATATCCTGAATATGGCTAGGCAAAAGCTGATTTAAACACACCCCTTCATATCCGAACCAATCGCTCGCAGTATCTTTATATGAGACATCACCCCATAGCCAATGACACCGAGCAACATACGAAAACAAAGTTTCATCAGGTTGAATTCGCGGTGTGTACAAGATTCTACTCATGGTCGATATTCATGCATGTAGAAAAACTTAAATAACAAAAACATTAAAGGATGAATGCTGCCATTTTCAGACATCATAGCGCTGGCTTTGAATGCAATATTGTTAGCAGTGGTTTCAGCAGAACTTTGTAAATTTGGAAACAAAATAGTGAAGTACCGTTGGAGCGCACTTTGCCATTGCTTATTAAGAGCAACGCTCACTTTACTTGGAGAATGGGAATAGAAGCTACTCTCCATAAACACACGCTTGTGAAGTTCGACTTGCTCCCGCT
Organism: Alteromonas sp. 38; assembly: GCF_902506055.1. Taxonomy (NCBI): domain Bacteria; kingdom Pseudomonadati; phylum Pseudomonadota; class Gammaproteobacteria; order Alteromonadales; family Alteromonadaceae; genus Alteromonas; species Alteromonas sp. 38. The sequence goes on along the minus strand of NZ_LR733300.1, from coordinate 860,845 downwards.
GATAATCAACACCTCCTCTCATCAGCAGCTTAGTTTCCCAATCAAGCCAACGGTGAAAAAGTGTAATATGAGGGGTGCTAAAAGAAGATTTATCAAAAAAATCGCCTGAGCATTCAAACCCATTAAACTCGCTCACTAAACGTTGGCTCAGCGCTGAATTATGCTGATGGCAAATAAAAGCTGACATTGCTTGATGATCTGCTTTCCAGATAACAAAGCCCTTGGCTCTTACATCTTCATCATGGCACTTTGAGCAGTATTTTAGAGAGTGGTAAGGCATTAGTAGCTTTTCAGCATTAAACAGTACGCGTCCCGTTGCCTTGTCATTCAATTGATTTTTCATATGTACATCTAATACATCACGAGAGACGAATCCTTGCCAATATTTGCCCACCATATTATCAGTCAATACATCCTCGAATCTTTTTCTTCCATAGGCTTGTACGGCAAACTTCACTGCCCACCTTGGCATGGTCTCTCCTATCAAACGAGGACTTGATATTTGAAAAAGACTTAAAAATTCCTTTGGAGCAAAAAAATCCGCATACTCCATGAGTCGATAGAAATAGGTTGGAAAATACTCACCGGGTTTGATGTTAATATTCTCTAGCAGTATGGATGAAAGACTGGTGTTCAACATGAGATCACTCGTCCCCCATATCTAGGGCTTGAAGTCGTTTTATTCGCTCAATGCGTTCTTGGTTTTTTGAGTCCTTCTTTTGCGTATTTTTATCATCTATTTGTGCTGTTTTTTCCGCAGAAACGACTGGCGTGATATCAACATTAGGTAACTTTGGTTTAATCGATTCTTTGCGTATGTGAGTGGCCGCATGCGCTGTATACAAAGAATTAAATCGATTACTATTGGTCATACTCAAATTCGCAATTAGTATATGATTTACTAGACGCTTCAACTTGCTTATGTTCCCCTCGCAATAATAAAAAATTGCATGTTCAAACTCCTTATCAACTAACTTCTCGCTCATACCTAAAAAGTTCATGCTTAAGGCTTTAACCATTGTATTCCATGTTATGTGTTCAATAGAGTGGTCACTTAGAACAAACTTGCCATCACTGATTAAACGCCGTTCAGACTGCTCGCTCTGTTCAGGAGCACTGAAAAGGTCTCCAGCTTCAGGCGTACCAATGAATATCATTGGCACGCCTAAGTCGTTGAAAAATTCTTCTAAAAAAACATTAGTAACAACCTTGTTATCCTTCGTCGTTTTAGAGTTTAAAACCCATTGGACATCATCTATTACAAGTAAACCAAGGCCAACCATTCGACATATTTTAATGACATAAATAACCTGCTCACCAACAGTGTCTCTGCTTGGAAGCTTTGCAGTGAAATGACTATTGAGCTTTTTATCGATGGCATTAAGAATCGAAACTAAGAAAGCTTTTTTACTTGTCGCACTTTTAATATAAGTTTTTACGAACATGACTTGCGGTAGTCGTCTAAATCCAGTGCTTTCAGAAGGAGGATGAAAGTTATCAAAAGGATTAAGGGTTTCTAATATTTTATCATGAACGGTAGTTTTGCCATGCCCAGAGCGCCCCATACAAAGCATGGCAGTTCCTGCGTCTAGTAGAGTATTTGGTGCAGGCAAGTCTTTTACCGAAACCTCGCCGTTTTCAACTAAATTGAGATACTTATCGTAATCGTCTGTCTTAGGGTGGCGATTGAGATAACCAATAAGGATCATGTGATGAATTTGATTATACAAATCAAATGCATACTCTGGAGGAACATAGAATCGTTTAGCCAAACCAATACGTTTGGTACTGTTTGGTAATGTAGAATAATTGGGAGTAATATCGTCCCTTGCCGATAGTCGAGATATCAATTCAGATTCAGTTAGTTTCAGCATCTGAAGCGATGTAATAAATGGATTATCATCAATCCATTGTTCAAGCAGAAGGGTCGCTTCAGTCATCACTGCCTCCTTCGCTATTTGACGATGGAGTATCAAGGTCATCTGCGGATGAATCAATTGCACTAGTGCCAAACACATTTCGAGTTTCGATAACATCTCTGGCGTTTTCTGATTTCTGTGCTTGCTTGAAATTTTCCTGTATTCCGGCGACTATGCCTTTACGATCTGGAGGTCTGGTAGAAGTGTTTTCGTTTGATAACTCACGTTCTTCAGCGATCGATGCTTGCAAGGCAACGTTTGACATTCTTCGGTCTTTGCGATTGATAGACATCCTTTTCTTTTCGATTTGTTTTTGCTGTTTAATTTCTTCAGCAGTTAAGTCTTCAAACCTCTCATCATGTGACGCCAGTGTAAATTCGATGATTTCCGTGCCAAACTGCTTTGATAAATACCATGCGTAACGCGGGTCATTCTTGTTTACACGCACTTTTATTGAAGGCTTCGTCTGACCACGAAAGCCGATCTCTTGTTGCCAATCTTGGAAGCCTTTATGAGATGTTCTATATAAAAGCTCACTTGATAAAATGAATATACCGTCGAGGGATACTTTTGCTTCCTCTTGTTCCAACATCGCGTACATCACTAGTTTTTTGGGTCGGCGATTCCCGCCTGCCATTCTTTTAGAAATGTGCTTATTCCATAGCGCTAAAGGCGTCGGCTTAACTCCTTCAAACACATCAAAAGATTGTAACCGTGTGTGATTCATTCTTTGACGATTAAACGACAAAATCGATTCAATAATTAGTCGATTTAACGAGTCAATATCATGTATAGCGAAGTTTGAAGGGTGAACGGCATCTTTTGCAGGGTTCGGCTTTACACTCCCGTCCAATCGCTGAAACAGAATTTTGTCTTGAGAATCAAAGTTCACCTCTACAGTTCCCTTTCTCTTGCTCAAGTAGGAAGTCGCAAAGGTAATGGTTTCTAATTTTAAGTCTGCTGCCAGCATGGCATCATAAAGAGTAGTGGTATATTCACCCCCTCTATCGCAGAACAATCGTACGCAAACGTGTTGGCAAGGCCAATCTTCTTCATCGATTTGAATTCCGTACCTTGCACAAAAATCCACTTTATTTGTAAAAGCATTGTAAAGTGCTTTTTTAACCGCAGAAACGCCGCGCTGAAACGTAATGCAATAGCCTACGATAATCCCCGAAAAGGTATCAACTACGAAGTACAAGTACGGGCGACCAATCACCTCTTTATCTGTATATTCTCCCCTGCTGTTGATTCTCGATACCACGTAAATATTTAGTGTAGTGGCGTCAATTTCATATGTGTCACTTGGCCCAATAGAGTTTTCTTGTGCTTTACCGCGTGTAATGTCTTGGTTATTTTGAACTGCCTTTACACTCGTTTTAAGCTCTGCCCATTTCTTCCAATCAACATGTTTTTTAAAATGATCCGTAAATTGATCAATAGAAATATACTTACGAAAGTCAAGATAGCGCTCTTTATGTCCATATACGACAGTCCATGAATAACAAAGGCGTTGGCAAAACTCGCTATGTAATGACGTATATTTGTGATCAGAAACTTTAGATAAGTATTTTTTTATAAATTTTTTAATTCGCTTTATGTCTTCTTGCGTAGCATCTCGTCTTAAATATTCGTCTGAATCGCCTTTTGCGCCAATAAAATTTCCACCTCGTTTAGCTCTTTTCGCCTCAGCCTCTTCAATATTTAAAGGTAACTTTCGATTAGTTCCACAAAGATACTTTAGTGGTAATAGCGCTAAAGGATGAGAGCCAAATGCTAAATATTGATTGAGGTAGTTATATAACGACTGAGGAGCTATATTGGCTAGCTCTGCGTAAGCATCGAAAGATTTTCTGGATAAATCGCCTTTGATATATAATTCTATGTCATCAGAATCAATTAGTGGTTTTATTTTTGAATATCTATCAAACGCGGTGGATACGCGGCTTTCTGTGGCAGACAAATAGTGTTCAGACGTACTAAACGTATTAGGCGATCTTTCAAACATATCCCATGCACGCCCGTCGATGTCATCGCCAACTTTAACCAGAATAGGCTTAATAGGTTTTTTACGTTGTAGAGATAGCGCAACTACATTTGATTCAGGAAAAGTATACGCAACCGTATATTCTAGTTCTTTTTCATCTGTATTTTTAGCTTTTATGATTTCGTTAATTGAATAATCAAATGCCTTTTCTGTCGGAAGACCTACCATTCCCATGCGTAGTCCTCCTTAGCATTAAAAACAAAACTTGCATCAGCAAGCGGACGAAATAGATCTACCTGTAAGCCTTTGTGCCAGATGAGATACCAAAATACGCCGTATGTTTTTTCAGGCGAGATAGTCATTTTTTTGGATACCAGAAAAACCAAATCTGCCAATCGATGACGCTTTCTACCAGTAAGGAGTTCTAAAAAATGAACTTGAAAAGACTTAAGAATAATATGGGGAATATCAAGGTCACGATGCCTTCTAGCTATTGCAATATTTTTTACTAAATTCGGACTCAATGTCCAATGTGAAGATGTGATTAACCTATACTCTTGCTGCTTTTTATATTCCCAATAAACTTGTTCGATTTTTAACTTATCTATTGTTCGGCCAATAACCCTATCACCACCATCTACAATTAATATTTCATCATTGTATTTTAACGAGACAGCAATCTTTTTTATTTCACCTGTCATAATATCGACATATTGAAAATAAAAATCTGTAGTCATGATAGACGCTTGATACCCTTGATTAGCATCTTTTACCAATCCACGTTTTGGTGCAAAACGGGGATGGGCGATATTAAGACGAGTCGCAACCGCTAATGTTGTATCAACATCTATTAAAGGGTATTGCGTCTTTACCTTGGAGACATTTTTTAAATAACTGAGTGTCAATCCAAAATGCCGTTCCATGTCTGAAAAGTATTCATGACGTTGTGCATCTTGGCCTAGTTGCTCAGTTGAGGCATTTCCCATGCTTGAGAACTGACGAGCGGTTTTATACGGAATGTACTTACCTTCGAATTCTCTCCGGGTTACATAATCGTCAATTTTATTTTCAGTTAACTCAGTGACAGTTGGCTGTTTAATTTTAGGTGAATTTGCATTATTCATAACTTATTTTCCAGTGGCTACAAATCGGAAAATAGTCTCGAATAACGAGAATGACAAGGAAAAGCATAAAAACCACGAGAAGTTATTGGTAAAGACAATAAATTCGTTGAAAACAACAGAAAATACTAACTACAAACAACTAAAATATGTAATTATTTAAGGTTTTTATTAATAAAAATGAGGGATTGAACTGAATTTCACTTCGAAGCGCAATTTATCGTAACAAATAAATTGATTTTGTCAACACACGTCATATTTGACGAGGGGTTAATGCATTACTACAATTTTAAAACTCACAATTTACCTAACATTGGCGCAATGAGAATAACAGAAGAAAAATTGATTAAATTTGATAACTTTTTAGATCAATTCCAGAAACCTAATAGACAAGCATTCATAGCGTTTGTAGAATTGATCAAAAAGCATGGTATTGATATTTTAGATTTCCCTTAGCCTAAAAAAGATCAGCAAAAAATTAATAATTAATCCACTACACTCGGCTAACGTTTTGGAGACAATAATTTACAGAACTAAAGTATCGTCTGATGGATACAACGTTCATTCTCAATTTTTTAATAACTAGCCAGAAATCTAGTTAGTTTCAAGCTTGCAAAAATTATCATTATCTAATTTTAGCTTCTAATTAATATTAATACTTTCACAAAAAAATATTCAAAGCTGGAGATGGTGCTTTGACAAATGGATAGGGACGCTGTGGGGGTTTTTCAAGTTATATAAATAGTGCTAAGAATGTAAAATTAGTCTGTGTAACTTTAGTAACTCATATCTGAGCTTACAATTTATGAGAATAGGCTAAAACTTCATCTGAAAGGCAGCTATGAGCGAAAAGCAGATCCTGATGATTTTAAATATACATCCACAAAACAGGCACTGTGGAGACTCATGACTTTTAAAAAGGACTGAAACTTCGGAGTATAGATTTGTAACGCAACACCTAGGATGTTGCGTTTTCGCTTCCCTGCTTACGAAAAGCTCGGAGAATTAAAACAAATCCCTGTCGAGGTATACTTGCGTCCTAAGGACGCAAGTATACCTCGATTGAGCTTTCTTTGAAACTTGTTTTTATTAACCTTTTAGAAGAAATTGAAATTAAAAAACTTGACCAACCATGAGTGTTGATGTATAAGTCCTAAGGACTTATACATCAACACTATTTAATGATTTACTTCAAAACAATTTATTAGTTTCCCTCAGTCTAATAAAATAAATCCCCCTTTCTAAGAGCGTGCGTTATAAGCTAATTTTTAATTTCAACAGAATGCTAAGCTAACGTCCTTAGGACGTTAGCTTAGCATTCCTGAGTGAAGTTGTCAAAAAATGAAAAAATTCAGATATAACAAAGTATTAATAAACTCATGGCTTAAACTATTCTAAGATAAAAATTTGACAAAACAACAAAACAAAGGTATAAGTCCTTAGGACTTATACCTTTGTTATTGATGGTGACTATGGAAACAATTTCTTTAAAAGAAGCTTTAAGACTTTCTATTATTAATACTCACAATAAACCGGTTATTACAGAAGTCGAAGTCACGAAGTACCTATACCGACTGTATAAAGAAAAAAAATATAATGACATCAAAATAGGAAAGATTACTAAAAGCGAACCTGATTACTTCGTAATCCGCAATAATCTTGCAGATCTCATATCTTTGGGGGTCATTCAACAAGTTCAGACTCTCCCTTTATATAGCTTAACGAGCTACTCTTCACCCTCAGCTCAACAAATTGCTTGTTCCGCTAACCCGTTTAGTTATGTTGCCTATCTAAATGCAATGGAAATACATGGCTTAACAGATAGAATCCCTAAATCTCTTGAAATGATAACCTGCTCAAGTACTAAATTTAAAGAATTAGCAAATGAGCAAGTAAATAGTGAGTTTCCTGAAGCACTTGAAAAAGGCCCTATTACACCTAAAAGGGTCCTAAACTTGCCCAAAATTGATGGAAAGCGAATTGAGTTTCATCAAAAGAAAAATTTTAATCTGCCTAAGGAGAAGCAAAATTCGAACGGCATAAGGGTGCCTTCAATAGGAGATACTTTCTTAAGTATGTTACAAGATCCTGAATTATGTGGCGGCTTTAGCCATGTGTTGGAAGTCTTTGAAGAATACGCTGAAGATTACTTGGCATTAATAGTTCGATCTATTACGAAAAATGGAACTTCTATGGATAAAGCTAGAGGAGGATATATTTTAGAAGAGCTTTTGGGGATCTCGCATAAATCCATAGATGAATGGAAAAAAAGCGTAAAAAGAGGCGGTTCAAGAAAGTTAATCGCATCGAAACCTTACGTTAATGTATTCTCTGAAACTTGGTGTATATCTTTAAATAATAAGTAGGGAAGTTAATCAAATGGAATATGATATTGAGCTTTGGGTAGCTGACGCTCCTCAAGACCGAAAAGAGTTTAGGCAAGCTATTCATACAATATTGCATGCAATATCAGAAAGCGAATACCTCAAGCCAAAAATGATAATTAAAGGAGGTATGTTAATAGCCATTAGGTATAAGAGCGATCGATTTACAGAAGATATTGATTTCTCTACTTCTGAAAAGTATCAAGATCTTAATACTCAAGAGTTTCAAGAAGAACTAAAAGATGCCTTACTAATTGCATATGATGAACTTCAATATGGGGTTAAATGTTCATTACAATCCTTGAAAGTGCAACCAAAAAATCTACTAGAAAAAGCAACTTTCCCTTCACTTAAGCTCAAAATCGGATATGCAAGTAACTCTAATGCTGCGGCAATGAAGCGATTAACAGCTGGTAACAGCGCCAATACCGTAAAAATAGATTACAGTTTTAATGAAATCACACACAAAATTGATGACTTAGTTCTAGATGATGGTTCTGTTCAAGCGTATGGGTTTGAAGATCTAATAGCTGAGAAGCTCCGATCAATGCATCAACAAGTTACTAGAAACAGAAGTCGTCGACAAGATGTATATGACTTGCACTATTTACTCAGCAACTCATCAACCGTTACCGAAGAAGAAAAATTAAACATACTTCTTTTTCTGTTTGAAAAGTCTGAAAAAAGACTTCCTGATGGCTTTATTAACCAAAATTCACTAAATAACGTAGAAATAAAGACTCGTTCACAAGAAGAATATCAGTTGTTGGCTAAAGAAATTGAGGGTGACCTTCCCGACTTTGAAAGCATATTTACTCACGTAAAAACCTTTTATGAATCCTTGCCATGGGATCAGTATGTTAAAAAATAACTTCCAATTCTCAGTCAGAGGAACAAGAAATACCCAACTGGATCGGGTTGGTTATCATCAAGGGGAAAATTGGACTTTCGCTTATATCTTAGATGGGCTAGTCGAAACAACTCCTCATTTTGTTGACTGTGTTGATAGAAATTTTAAAAGAGCTTTTAAGACTATAGAACGACGCCAATCCCTGAATTCAATACGAGATCTAGCTATAAACGCAATTATTAAAAATGTAGTGAATGAGGGGAAAGCTAGTATTGCTTTGCTAATCTGTGTCGATGGAAAGGTTTTAACACTTACTGTTGGAGATACACGAGTGTACTTCTTGAATGAAAGAACTCGCACTATTGATCATTCAAGAGCACAAGAATTGATTTCATCAGGAAAGTTAAATGAATCACTTTTAAACCAGAACAGTTTTAGAAAATATCTTACTAAAAGTGTATGTAAAGATATGGCAGAAGTTGAATTAGACGAACGAATTCACAATCAAGTACCAGAAGGTAGCAAATTTATAATATGCTCTGATGGCTTTTGGAGTAGCTTTGACGATGACGAAGAAATTTATAATTTTAATAGTAAAACTTTAGAGGCCTACTTAAGTGCTTTATCCATTGAGAACCTTTCAGATAACACGAGCGTAATGCTATTAAAGAAAGAATAAAAAGTTTGATTACCAACGGATACTGACGGTGTAGGTACCAAGAGATTTTTTTCGTACCTTGATATGTATTAATTTAAAACCAAGAAACTTTAAATTAGACAAAAAATAAGAACAGCCCACTTTAAAGTGGGCTTTGGATATCTATTAAACGCTTTATTTACTGTAAACGACTTATTTAATCCCAGTAAACGTTTTATTTACTCAAATCACTTAGTTCGGTGTTATACCGTTATGGTAAACATCTTGTACGTCGTCGCAGTCGTTCAGCATGTCCATGAATTTTTCAAACATCGGCATATCTTCTTCGCTGATTTCTGATTCCGTTTGCGGGATCCAGCTCATCTCTTCTGCGTCAAAGCTAATATCTGGGTAAGCTTCAGTAAGGGCAGTTTTAACTTGGAAGTACTCAGTATGCGGTGCATAAACGGTAATTTTTCCGTTTTCGCCTTCCACTTCAGTCACATCAACATCCGCTTCCATTAAGACTTCCAAAATAGCGTCTTCGTCGTCACCATCAAACTGGAATACGGCTTGATGATCGAACATGTGCGATACCGCACCTTGAGCGCCAAGCTTTGCATTAGTCTTCGTAAAGCAGTTACGTACTTCAGTAATAGTTCTGTTAGCGTTGTCAGAAAGACAATCCACAATTACCATACAGTTGCCCGGGCCAAAGCCTTCATAACGCATTGGTTGGAAGTCTTCACCTGCGCCACCAGCGGCTTTATCAATAGCTTTATCGATAACGTGACCGGGTACTTGGTCTTTTTTCGCTTTTTCCATTAAACGGCGAAGCGAAAGGTTAGTATCTGGATCGGCGCCGCCGTTTTTAGCGCACACGTAAATTTCTTTACCGTACTTAGAATAAACTTTAGTTTTCGCGCCAGCGGTCTTGGCCATGGCGGCTTTTCTTACTTCGAATGCTCTTCCCATCTTAAGATTCTCTTTTTTACAAATGGAGTTCTGCCATCAGTAGCAGAAAAAATTGGGCAAATTCTACCGATTTTATGCCCAACAATACAGTGCCACGGGCACTCTCGCTGTTTTTATTGGTTAAGGTAAGTGCTCAGTAGCTAAGTATTCGTGCGATTGCATTTCACTTAAACGGCTTAAACAGCGCCTAAATTCAAAGTTAAGCACCCCCTCACCGTACAAATTCTCCATCGCAACTTCGGCAGAAATAATCAGCTTTACATGGCGTTCGTAAAATTCATCTACCATGGCAATAAAGCGGCGTGCAACATCATCATTGTGTTGCCCCATTTCTTTTACGTTTGCCACTAACACCGAATGGTAACAACGACTTAGCTCTATATAGTCGCTTTGGCTTCGCGGCCCACCACATAGTGCATTAAACTCTATCATTAACACGCCATCGGCATCTCTAAGCGTGTCTATTTGTCTATTATTAACTTCTATCGTTTCGTTTTCAGAACCCGCTTCAGGCGCCAACTGTACAAAGTAACTATGCAAATTCTTAATCGCATCCCCATCAAGGGGGTAATGATAAATTTCAGCTTGTTCAAGGGTTCGAAGACGATAGTCCACACCGCTATCTACGTTTATTACTCGTGTATTTTGATTTATTAAATCGATAGCAGGCAAAAAGCGTGCTCGCTGAAGGCCATTTTTGTATAAGTCATCCGGTATAATATTTGATGTAGCCACCAACACGATGCCATAACCGAAAAGTTCTTCCATTAGCGTGCCTAAAATCATGGCATCGGTAATGTCTGATACAAAAAACTCATCAAAACAAATCACCTTAGTTTCTTTCGCTAACTTGGCGGCAATCGTTTTTAACGGGTCTTGTGCGTTAGTAAGCTGCTTGAGCTCGTCATGAATGCGGTGCATAAACCGGTGAAAGTGCACGCGCATTTTATTTTCAAATGGCAGGCAATCGTAAAAGGTATCTACCAAGTAGGTTTTCCCTCTGCCTACGCCGCCATAAAAATAAATACCTTGAATGCCTGCGTTCTTTTGACCCTTACCAAACGCCGACTTAAGCTTTACCCGCCACGTATGTTTTTTCTCTGGCTGGGTTAACTCCTCATATAAACGCTGTAATTCTTTAACTGCATTTTCTTGTGCTGCATCGTACTGAAACTCAGGCGACGTCAAATCTGCTTGATATTTTTCCCATGGCGTCATCGCCTATTCCACTCCCGCAAAATGTCAATAGTGGCCGTGGCTGCACCGACCTGCTTGAAATTATCAATTATGACCTTAATTTTAATGGAAATCACGGTAGAATCGTACCTAGTTAATTTGCATAGCTCGTATAAACACAATTAATGCGATCTCTATGCGCTTTTCATACCGGCTCTTGCTATATTCAAGTAATGGTCGAATGCATTAAGTGGCACGTATCAAGGTCTACTTAATGTGAGTAGTACGTTAATTCGGAGAATAGAATGGAACTGTTAGTGTCTCTTGCTTTACTAGTGGTGGGGTTAATCATTGGCTTTTTTATAGGTCGTTTTGTACAAACCAAAACGGGTGGGAATAATGCGGCTCAAACTGAGCAGCAAGTGAAAGAGATATTAGCTCAGCAAGCTCAACATCACATTCATCAAACTCGTCAAAGCCTAGAAGGTATTGAAAGTCAGTGCGAAACGCTGAAGCAACAAATTGAAGAGTACGAAGCACTGCTTTCGCAAAGTAGTGACAATGAAGATGCCAAAGTGCCCTTCTATGGTGAACAGGCAACCTCTTACCTTCGCAACAATTTGAAAAGTTCTGAAAAGTCTAAAGTGAAAAAAGTATCCGACACCCAACCAAAGGATTTTGCAAATTCAGGGTCGGGTCTATTCGTCGGCGGTTCTGAGCAATCTACCGCAGATAAGTCATAACTTAGGAACTTTTTCAGTTATTTCAGAGTCTTTAATTAAATGATTCAATATCGCAATAACCTGAAGGAGTATAAGCGAGCATGAAAGTGTCTTTTCGTCAGTATGTCGTGGCGTCTGCAGTATTAGTAAGTTCTCTTGGCTTTAGCGTGAACTCTTATGCGGCGTTGCCGTTTTTTTCAGATAAAAAGGATGAGGTGCCGTCTCTAGCCCCAATGCTAGAAGAAGCAACACCCGCAGTTGTAAGCATTGCCGTTGAGGGAACCCAAACTTCTCGTCAACAAGTGCCAGAAATGTTTCAGTATTTTTTCGGCGCACCGCAAGAACAGGTTCAAGAGCGACCGTTTAGGGGCCTAGGCTCAGGTGTTATTATTGATGCGGATAAAGGCTATGTGGTAACCAATAATCACGTTGTCGATAATGCCGATGAAATTACTGTCAAGCTTACCGATGGCCGTGAGTTTAAAGCGAAAAAGCTCGGTTCTGATGAACAAAGCGATATTGCATTGTTAAAAATTGATTCCGATAACCTCACTGCATTACCGTTGGCCGATTCAGATGCATTACGAGTGGGTGATTTTGTGGTAGCAATTGGTAACCCCTTTGGTCTGTCACAAACGGTTACGTCAGGAATTGTTAGCGCGCTTGGCCGCTCTGGTTTAAACATTGGTGGCTATGAAGACTTTATTCAAACCGATGCCGCTATTAACCGAGGAAACTCCGGTGGGGCCTTAGTCAGTTTGCGCGGCGAACTCGTCGGTATAAACACCGCAATTTTTGGCCCTAATGGCGGTAACGTGGGAATTGGCTTCGCTATTCCTAGCAATATGATGAAAAGCTTAGTTGATCAAATTGCTGAATATGGTGAAGTTCGCCGTGGCTTACTCGGTATTCTGGGCAGCGATATAGATGCAGGCCTTGCAGAAGCCATGAACGCTGATGTTAATATTGGTGCGTTTGTAAGTGAAGTAACCCCAGACTCCGCTGCTGACAAAGCAGGCATTCAAGCGGGTGATATTATTACTGGTATTAATGGTAGAAACTTGCATAGCTTCCAAGAATTACGAGCTAAAATATCTAGCATGGGCGCGGGTGCTGAAGTTGAACTTACCATCATGCGCAAAGGCAAGAAGATGGATATGGATGTTGTGCTTGGCGATGCCACACAATCAACCGTCACGGCTGCACAAATTCACCCTGCATTGGAAGGCGCTACATTAACCAATGGCAGTGATGAAGCGGGCAATGCTGGCGTGGTTATCTCTGAACTGGCTAATGGCAGCCCTGCTGCGCGTATTGGCTTGAAGCCTGATGATATTGTTATGGGTGTGAACCGTTTACGTACCCCTTCAGTGGCTGAGTTTAGAGATGCGTTAGATAAAGCAAAAGGGGTTATTGCCCTTAATGTTAAACGTGGAAACTCAACGCTTTACCTATTGATTCGTCAATAGCTGTCATAAAGCTATACATTAAAACAGCGCCTTTAGGCGCTGTTTTTTTATGCGTAATTTACTGAAAGTGTAGGTCTACCGTAAAATGCCTATGCCCAATCGGATTAAAGACGACAGATTGACGGATAAGGTGATATCCTTTAACTTAATCAAATAAAAAATACCATCAACACAAAGCCTTATTTTGCCAACTATCTTGGCTCAAATTTGTGGGCTTAAGTGCTTTGGCATTAAAAACAATGTAAGTGTGGCTTGTGACTGGCAGCTCGATAGTTAATTTCATTATAAAATCAATATTTCTTGGAACAATAGTAGCCTTGCTTCTGTTGTTTTTACTGCCGGATTTACGTCAAGGTAGCGGCCTTACACAAGGACTTTTCACCGAGCCCTCTGTGAGTGCTAGCCGTGAAAGCTATTTTGCCCCCTTAAGCCGCTCTGCCCCTGCGGTAGTGAATATTTATAGTGTCAGTATCGAGAACGACACTGGCTTGTTCCGCAATCAGCCCAGAGAGCGCGCCAGTCTAGGTTCAGGCGTCATCATGACGGAAAACGGCTACATTCTTACTTGTCACCATGTAGTAGAAAATGCTGATAGTATTTATGTTGCGGTGCAAGACGGAAGAATTCTTGAAGCCCAGATTGTTGGTAACGACCCCCTTACCGATTTAGCGGTATTGAAAGTTACAGCAGATAACTTACACATTATTCCCCAAGTTTCTGAGCCAGATATTCACGTAGGTGATGTGGTAATGGCTATCGGTAACCCCTTCGATTTAGGCCAAACGATTACTCAAGGTATTGTGAGTCGCGCTGGACGCAACGGTCTATCTAACTATGTTGATTTTATTCAAACCGATGCCGTGCTGAACCAAGGGAATTCGGGCGGTGCACTGGTTGATAGCAACGGTATATTACTGGGTATTACCAACGCGAATTTCCAAGTACGTGATTCTCGTAATCGTGTTCGTAATGTAGATGGCATTAACTTCGCGGTACCTTACGAGCTCGCCAAGCGCGTGATGGACAAAATTATCAATAACGGCCGTGTTATTCGTGGTCAGTTAGGATTTATTGGTGGTGAGTATCGCAACCGTCCCGGTATTGAAGTAACGGCGGTAGCTAACGGTAGCGCTGCAGATGAAGCTGGCTTGCAACCAGGTGATATAATATTGGCCATTGACGGTATTCGTTTGGAAAGTGCATCCAAAACACTTGATATGATTGCAGAAACCACTCCGGGTACTACCTTAGAGCTGGAAATCAGCCGTGGTGGAAACCCGCTTACTATTCATGCATTAGTTGCTGAGCTGCGTGCCCAAGAATAAAGCGCTGTAGCGCAAGCGAACGCTAACGAGTAAGAGCATTGGTATCGAGCATAAAAAAGCGCCTTATGATAAATAATCATAAGGCGCTTTTTTCATGGGGAGTCGATAAGCCGCAAACTCGCTTAGCTTTTCGCTCTTTATTCCAGATTTCTATTCTTTTACGCGTTCGATGTTGGCACCAAGTGCACCTAACTTTTCTTCAATTGCCTCGTAACCGCGATCCAAATGATAGATACGGTTTACGTGAGTTTCCCCATCAGCAATAAGCCCAGCTATCACAAGGCTTGCAGAGGCACGTAAATCGGTTGCCATTACAGGTGCGCCCTTAAGCGCAGAACTGCCTTTAGACATCGCAGAGTTACCTTCAAGGGCAATTTCAGCGCCCATGCGTTGTAGCTCTGGTACGTGCATAAAGCGGTTTTCAAAGATAGTTTCGGTAATCACACCAGTGCCTTCAGCTACGCAGTTTAGCGTAACGAACTGTGCTTGCATGTCGGTGGGGAATGCAGGGTGTGGCGCGGTTTTAACACGCACAGCTTTAGGCTGCTTTCCTTGCATATCTAGTTCAATCCAGTCTTCACCTAAGGTGATAACCGCACCGGCTTGCTCAAGCTTGTCGATAACCGCATCTAACGTTTCTGGTGCAGCGTGAGTACAACGAATTTTACCGCCAGTTACCGCTGCAGCTACTAGGAACGTTCCTGTTTCGATTCGATCTGGCAGAACACGGTAGTCACAACCATTTAGGGTTTCTACCCCTTCGATAGTAATTTTATCAGTTCCCGCGCCAGAAATAACCGCGCCCATCTGAATAAGACAGTTAGCTAAATCGACAATTTCAGGCTCACGCGCAGCGTTTTCTAACACGGTTGTACCGTCTGCCAACGCAGCTGCCATCATCAAGTTTTCGGTAGCACCAACGCTAACCATGTCCATGAAGATGCGTGCACCTTTCAAGCGACCATCAACTTCAGCGCGAATATACCCTTCATCTACTTCAATTTTAGCGCCCATTTTTTCAAGGCCGGTTAAATGAAGATTAACGGGTCTTGCCCCTATAGCGCAGCCACCAGGAAGCGATACGTTTGCCTTACCTTGCTTTGCAAGCAAAGGGCCAAGCACTAGGATTGAGGCACGCATGGTGCGTACTAACTCGTATGAAGCTGTAATGCTTTGCAGCGTACTTGAGTCTAAGACCACATCGTTCAGTGCAGGTTGCGCTACTTCAACGCCTAACTCTCGTAATAGTGCCACTGTGGTATTAATATCACGCAGTCGAGGTACGTTGGTATAACGACATGGCTGGTCGCTAAGCAAACTGGTCATTAACAATGGTAATGCAGCATTTTTAGCACCGGAAATACGCACGGTTCCCTGTAGTGCAGGGCCTTTCTTTATAACAAGTTTATCCACGAAAAAAGACCCGCTTACTGAGGAATGTGAAACTGGCGCTCACGCTCCCAGTCTTTTACTGAAAAGGTTTTGATGGTAATGGCATGCATAGAACCATCGGCAATCTTATCTGATAAGGGTGCATAAACGGCTTGTTGGCGCTTAACACGGCTCATTTCATTAAATATATCGCCAACGGCGATAATGTTGAAATGAGATCCTTCGCCTTTAACATGAACTTCGTGAAGCTCTAAGGCGTCGGTGAGAATTTTTTCAATTTCGGACAATTCCATAACTTACTTCTTTACCTGCTTGTTCTTTACCTAGCTAATTAGGATCATTCTACTGGTAAAAAGCCATCAACGTCGCTTATTTTAGCCAGTTTACGTAATTTTTCTGGGGGTTCACGCAAGCTAACATTAATCCCCTCACGCTTTCCATCTCTAATTGCGTTTAATATCCACGCTAACCCAGCACTGTCTACTCGCTCAACATCGCCTAAATCTATACAACACATGCCTGCTTTGGCCAAGACGGCGCTTTGCGATGAGGTTAAACTTTCCCAAAAGTTTTTAGTCAGCGTGTCACGATCTAAATGACCATGTACACTGACTTGGGCGTTATCGTTAACCTGAAAAAGGCTCACGCAGCATCTCCGTCGAAATCGATAGGTTCATCTTGGTTTAGCTCAACAGGCTTACCAATCTTATCTCTCATTAATGCAATGACGGCATCAATACCGTCTTGACGAAGAATAGATTCAAACTCACTGCGCTTACTATTTAGCATGCTGATACCTTCAGCTACCATGTCGTATGCTTTCCACTCATTTGTTTTTGAGTCTTTACGTACTTTAAACGCAATTTTAATTTCGGGGCGCTTTGGATCTTGTACTACAGC
The DNA here is from genome assembly GCF_902506055.1 of Alteromonas sp. 38. NCBI lineage: Bacteria > Pseudomonadati > Pseudomonadota > Gammaproteobacteria > Alteromonadales > Alteromonadaceae > Alteromonas > Alteromonas sp. 38. The sequence goes on along the minus strand of NZ_LR733300.1, from coordinate 843,988 downwards.
ACGAACCGTCACTGATTTTTTATCATCAAACGACGACTCAGGCTCAAACTGAACCGTTTGGTTATCGTAGTAACCCATCGCAACCGCGTAAGACGTAATTAGGTATTGTCTGAATACGGTTATGTATTCACCCATTTTTTCTTGTGGAACCGATTTGAAGTGCTTGCCTAATACCATGAAAGCAGCAAATTTATAGTCGATATGAGGTACTAGCTCTTCTTCCATAATAGTGCGCAACATTTCAGGGTCCGCTTTAACCGCTTCTTGGTTCGCTTTAATTCTATCGAAGGTTTTAGAAGCAACGCCTTTAACCAACTCATACGGGTTTTGCTCGTTGATTTCTTGAGCTTGTGCCACTCCGACTAAAGAGAGCATCCATACACTCATTATTACCATTAATTTTTTCAATGCTTATCTCCTGAAACTAAATTCTTATTACAACAGACCTGACAATTCCCTTTTTGGTTTCATCAGGTCTTTATTAATTCTAATTAACGTTTGTATTCTTACTCTTCGTCACTCCCGCGACTAAATAAGAATTGTCCTATCAAATCTTCTAAAACCAACGCCGATTTTGTGTCTTGTAAGTAATCGCCGTCTTTGAGGTTTGCGACCCCGTCAAACGAGAACCCAGGCTGGAAGCCTACGTATTGCTCGCCCAGCAGGCCAGAGGTCAGTATGGAAACCGAGCTGGTTTCTGGAAAGCCGTCGTAGCTTTTCAAAATTGACAACTCTACTACGGGCGTGAAGTCTTCTTGATCAAGTGTGATAGAAGTAACACGACCCACGTTTACGCCCCCCACCTTCACCGATGAACGTGCTTTCAAGCCACCGATGTTATCGAACTTAGCGTACAAGGTGTAGGTATCACCATCTCCACCAACCGATTGATTTGCCACTTTCAATGCCAGTAACATCACAGCAGCAATGGTTAATACAACGAACATGCCAACCAATACTTCAGATTTATATTTATTCATGACTTAACCCTACTCAATGCCGAACATAAGGGCGGTAAGCACGAAGTCCAGCCCTAATACTGCTAATGAAGAATACACTACAGTTTCTGTAGTAGCTTTGCTGATCCCTTCCGACGTTGGAATAGAATCGTAACCCTTAAATATGGCTATCCAGGTGACAACCAAGGCAAAAACAAGGCTTTTAATGATGCCGTTTACCACATCTTCGCCCCATTCCACCGTAGACTGCATAATTGACCAATAACTGCCAACATCTACACCTAACCAATCAACGCCCACTAGGTGACCGCCCAGAATACCTACTGCACTGAATATCAGCGCTAGCATTGGCATTGAAATGATGCCCGCCCAAAAGCGAGGCGCGACAATACGCCTTAGCGGGTCAACCGCCATCATCTCTAAACTGCTAATTTGTTCAGTTGCCTTCATTAAGCCAATTTCTGCGGTTAGTGCAGAACCAGCTCTACCAGCAAACAATAATGCGGTAACTACAGGACCAAGCTCACGAAGCAGCGATAACGCCACCATAGGGCCTAAGCTACCTTCAGCGCCGTAATCAACTAAAATAGTATAGCCCTGCAACGCCATTACCATGCCAATAAACAATCCTGACACGATAATAATTAACAAAGACTGAACGCCCACCACATGAACCTGTTTAATGGTAAGCGGAATATTTTTTAATCTAGGAAGGGCAAGTAGCGCTCCCATTAACATGTAGGTAGCTCGGCCAATAGCGGTTAATTTGCCAATGGTCTTAGCGCCTATCGATTGGAAGAACTTCATTTATCCCCTCCGAAAAAGGTATTTTCTATATCCGGAGCAGGGTAATGAAACGGCACTGGGCCATCTGCCTTACCTTTTAAGAACTGCTGAACTAACTCTGAGTCGCTTTCTCTAATTTGCTGCGCGGTTCCTTCACCAATCACCCGCTTGTCTGCCAAAATATAAATATAATCGGCAATAGTGAGCACTTCCGTCACGTCGTGGGTTACCACTACGCTGGTTAAGTTTAGTGCGTCGTTAAGCCCTCTGATTAATTTAACCAGTACACCCATGGAAATCGGATCTTGGCCGGCAAATGGTTCGTCGTACATAATAAGATCTGGGTCTAACGCAATCGCTCTGGCTAATGCTGCTCGACGTGCCATACCACCAGAAAGTTCGCTTGGCATTAATTGCGCTGCACCTCTTAGCCCTACAGCCTGTAGCTTTAATGCGACAGTCGTGGCGATAAGATCTTCTGATAATTTGGTATGTTCACGTAGTGGAAACGCCACATTGTCAAAAACCGTCATGTCCGTGAACAAAGCTCCGCTTTGAAAAAGCATGCTCATTCGACGACGTGCTCGATAAAGTTCTTTACGGCTCATGGCAACGATAGAGTCACCATCAAACTGTATATCACCTTCATCTGGCGTTAATTGCCCGCCTATAAGGCGCAGTAAGGTGGTCTTCCCTATACCACTGGGGCCCATAACGGCCGTAATTTTTCCTTTCGGAATGCTCAGCGTAATACCGTCATAGATAACACGGTCTGCGCGTCGAAAGGTTAGGTTGTCTATCTCGACTAAATGGTCCATAGCGATTTTATTTATCGACCCTTGAATAATTAGTGATACCAGCAAAGCAAGTAATGACAAACATTACTCACTTCCTATAGATGTAAGGTTTAAGCTACTTAAGTCGCCTTTAACGCTATATTGTTTTCCATAACTGCTAAGGCAAGTTCTATGCCTTCGAGTACATTAAATCGATAAAGTTTACTGAGCAGTGTAATTTAGTGTCATTGTACGCTTTTTCAAGCGCGGCACAAAAGCAAAACGTTACAAGTTATGTTCGATTTATACGAATTTACAAAATTCGAATGATTTTCAATCAGCAAGCCTGATAAAAGGGACACTTAATACCACCTTTACTAAAATAAGCGATAGTTCCCATAGGCAAATGGCATTGTTTTTGCGACAATCTTGTGAAATTCCTAACTATGCTGGTTGTTGTGTTTTTAAACGTAGTCATTTTTTTAGTTGGACTGATTGTACTTAGCTGGAGTGCAGACCGTTTTGTTTACGGTGCATCAGCGTTTGCCAAGAATATTGGTATGGCGCCCATGATGATAGGCTTAACCATTGTCGCAATGGGGTCGTCTGCGCCTGAAATCGTGGTATCAGCCGCGGCGTCTATTAACGGTAATATGAATACCGCTGTAGGTAATGCGTTAGGCTCGAATATTACTAATATTGCCCTTGTGCTTGGTATTACTGCGCTAGTTAAACCACTCCTTGTTGCCTCCTCTACGTTAAAGCGTGAACTCCCTGCCCTGCTTTTTATTACCATCATTGCTGTTGCTTTTCTTTTCGATGGCGAGCTTACTCATCTGGAAGGCATCATCCTTATTAGCCTCTTCGTGATTGTTTTAGGCTTAATGGGTTGGTTGTCTATGAAAGTAGATAAAGAAGACCCGTTAGTGAGCGAGACCACAGATGAAATCCCCAACGATGTACCCACCTCCTCTGCTCTTTTCTGGATTGTAGTTGGCCTAATACTGTTACCGTTAAGTGCACACTTCTTAGTGGGTTCAGCAGTAGAAATAGCCAAATACCTAGGTATGTCAGATTTAGTTATCGGCCTAACCATCATTGCTTTAGGCACAAGCTTGCCCGAACTGGCTGCCAGTATTGCTGGTGTGCTTAAAGGCGAAGACGACTTGGCCTTGGGGAATATTATTGGTTCCAATATTTTCAATTTACTTGCCGTATTAGGCATGCCTGGCTTAATAGCCCCTGGCGCATTAGACCCTGATGTTTATAACCGCGATATGTTCGTTGTGCTCGGGTTAACCCTATTACTGTTCCTGTTTAGTTTCACCTTAATGGGTAATCGACGAATAAGCCGAAGAAATGGCGGCTTATTGATTGCTTGCTTTATTGGTTATCAATTTTGGCTTTTTGCGTAATGTCACAAGAAAATAGCTTCATCACTTCAGCAAAGCGTGTCATAGAAATAGAAGCGCAGGCAATATCAGCGCTTTCATCTCGCATGGACGAAGACTTTGTTACTGCATGCACCTTGTTGCAAAATTGCGCGGGCAAGGTGGTGGTGTGCGGCATGGGTAAATCTGGGCATATCGGGCATAAGATTGCTGCAACGCTTGCCAGTACCGGAACACCATCGTTTTTCATGCACCCTGGCGAAGCCAACCATGGCGACTTAGGCATGCTGAGTAAAGGTGATGTGCTACTCGCTATTTCCAACTCTGGTGAAACCGCAGAGCTGGTTAATTTACTGCCTATCGTAAAGCGTTTGAGCGTGCCTGTTATTGCGATGACGAACAGCGTAACCAGTTCATTAGGCCAACACGCAGACGTGGTATTGAATATCAGTGTTGAAAAAGAAGCCTGCTCTTTAGGCTTAGCACCTACCTCTAGCACTACCGCCACCTTGGTAATGGGTGACGCCCTTGCCGTAGCGCTACTTGATCGCAAAGGTTTCACCTCCGACGACTTTGCGCTTTCTCACCCAGGTGGCAGCTTAGGCAGAAAATTACTGCTTAAAGTGAGTGACATCATGCTAACGGGCAGCGAATTACCCTTGGTAGACGAAAACGCCCTCGTTGCAGAAGCACTATTAGAAATCTCCAAGAAAGGCTTGGGTATGACAGGGGTTATCGATAGCCACGGCATATTGATTGGAATTTTCACCGATGGTGATTTACGCCGTATTTTAGATGCACGTATAGACTTGCATACCGCTACGGTTACACAGGTTATGACCAAGGGCGGCAAAACAACCATGCCAGAGCAGCTCGCCGTCGAAGCGCTAAACTTAATGGAAACTCATAAGATAAGCGCGCTTATGGTAACGGATGAAACCCGCAAGCCCGTGGGCGCGTTCAACATGCATATGCTACTTAAAGCGGGAGTTTTATAATGAGAGACACCCAATCAACCGTAAATACACTCTATACCGCTATGTCAGAGGCTTTGTATTTATCGCTGAAGCACGTTCGCTTATTAGTGTGTGATGTAGATGGCGTGTTTTCAGATGGCCGTATTTACCTCGGTAATGCTGGCGAAGAATTAAAAGCATTTCATACCCGCGATGGCTACGGCGTTAAAGCCCTTGTGAATTCTGGGGTAGAGGTAGCAGTCATTACTGGCAGGCGCTCTGCCATTGTCGAAAATAGAATGGAAGCGCTGAATGTTGCGCACATCGTACAGGGTGAAGAAAATAAATCTGACGCACTTGCTGAACTGATGGCTCGCTTATCACTTAAACCCGAGCACGTGGCGGTGGTAGGTGACGATATGCCAGATACGGGCATGTACCCCCACGCAAGCGTAAAAATTGCAGTAAAAGACGCACATCCTACGGTTGCACAACAAGCAAATTGGATCACTACTTTGCCAGGCGGCTTTGGTGCAGTACGCGAAATATGTGACACCCTGCTTCAAGCAAACGATAAGCTTCACGGTATTCAAGGTGCTAGCGTATGAAGGTATTAGGCTTTGACCGGTTAGGCTTAAGTATTTCGGTGTTATTTATATTGGCATCCGCCATGTATATTCCGATTTGGATGGAAGAAGATCCTACCCAGCAAACTGACCAAGGATTGGATGCATTAAAGCCCGCGTACAAAGCAAAAAACTTAACGACCACCTTATATAATCAAGACGGCCAATTAAATCACAAAGTATTTGCGGCATCGATGGAACATTACGACCAATTGGGCTTTGTTTTATTCCAAAAGCCCAGATATACATTATATACCGACGACGCACAGTCACCGTGGGAAGTCACCGCAACAGAAGGTACTTTGTACAATAACGAATTGATACAGCTAGAAAATAATGTCGTTATTGAAAACCAAAGTGTCGATGACTTTGTAAGGACAATACGTACAGCGTTTATAGAGATAAACCTGTACACTAAGCAAATGACATCTGATCAGCCCGTGGAAATACGTGGCTTACAATATGTGATTAACAGCAATGGGTTTAACGCCAACTTGCGTACCCAGGAATACGAGTTAATAGACCATGTACAAACCATTTATTCGCCTAGCCACTAAAGCATTAGCGACCAGCCTCGCTGTTAGCCTTTTCTCTACTGTGGCTTTAGCGGCTGAAAGCGACTTCAACAAACCGATTAAAGTTGACTCTAAATCGCAATTTGTTGACGGTAAAAACAAAACTTCATTGTTTAAAGATGATGTACGAATTACCCAAGGTTCTTTGGTGATAAATGCCGATGAAGTTGAGGTTATTGCCAGCGAAGGAGATGGACGAGAGATATTTGTTGCTCGCGGCAAACCTGCCAGCTACTCGCAAAAATTAGAAGATGGCGCCCCCGTTACCGCCAAAGCCAACGAAATACGCTATGAAGTGGTAAATCGAACTATTTCTTTACAAGGGAATGCAGAGCTACAGCAAGATACCAGCAAAGTACAAGGCGACAAGATTACTTTCGACATGGTCACGGAACAATTGCTTGCAACAGGCGGCGAAGACGGTGAAGGTGGTAGAGTAACTACGGTATTTACGCCTGAGGCAATACGTAAAGCGTCATCGAATAACGAAGGCGATAAGGCGGACGGCAACTAATCATGGCAACGTTGAGCGCACAGAGTCTTGCAAAGGCGTATAAAGCCCGTCAAGTGGTTCGCGATGTAAGCTTATCAGTTTCGACTGGGCAAATCGTTGGATTACTCGGCCCCAATGGTGCCGGTAAAACCACAACTTTTTACATGATTGTAGGCTTAGTACCCCTTGATAAGGGCAAAATCAGTATTGATGACAGCGAATTAACCCATGAGCCCATGCACGAGCGTGCACGACGCGGAATTGGGTATTTACCGCAAGAGGCCTCAATTTTTAGAAAATTGACGGTGTTTGAGAACATCATGGCTATCTTACAGACCCGTAAAGGGTTGAGTTCAGCGGAACAAGAACAAGAAGCCGATGCGCTACTTGATGAATTTAATATCAACCATATACGTAATAGTACGGGTATGAGTTTATCCGGTGGTGAACGTCGCCGGGTAGAAATCGCGCGAGCATTAGCCGCTGATCCGCAATTTATTTTGCTTGATGAGCCATTTGCTGGTGTTGATCCTATATCGGTTAATGATATAAAGAAGATCATTCAACATCTTCGTGACAGAGGAATTGGAATCCTCATCACCGATCACAACGTAAGAGAAACACTGGATGTGTGTGAGAAAGCGTATATTGTGAGCCAAGGCGAACTCATCGCGCAAGGGACAGCAGAACAAGTTTTAAGTAATCAGAAAGTAAGGGATGTATACCTAGGAGAACAATTCAGGCTATAGTTACTGTAACCGAATTGTCATTTTCAGTTTTAAGCACGGGTATATTCACAACAAGAGTTTAAAAATAAGACGTAGATGAAACCATCTTTACAGCTAAAGTTCAGTCAACAACTTACCATGACACCGCAGTTGCAGCAGGCAATCAAGCTGCTGCAGTTGTCTACGCTCGACCTGCAACAAGAGATTCAGGAAGCACTAGACTCAAACCCACTTTTGGAAGTTGAAGAAGGCGGCGATGACCATCCTGTTGAGAAAAACAACATGGACGGCGACGACCCTTCTGTAGAAGCTGCTCCTACTGCATCTAGCGATTCGTTAGAAGCAGGTGACGCGCTTGAAAAGAACGACCTTCCCGATGAACTGCCAATCGACAGTACGTGGGATGAGTATTACTCGGCCTCTTCTGCTCCCGCCCCTGGTCCATCAAATAATGATGACGACCAACTGTTTCAGGGTGAAACCACCGACAATATTCAAGACCACTTGCTATGGCAAATGCGGTTAACCCCGTTTTCGGATACCGACCGCGCCATTGCTACCGCCATTATCGACTCAATCGATGAATCTGGTTACCTGAACGTCCCCATCGAACAGATTTTAGAATCAGTGAATTCTGACGACGTAGAAGAATTGGTGGAAATGGACGAAGTTGAATGTGTACTCAAACGTATTCAAATGTTCGACCCTATCGGTTCAGGTTCGCGTACACCGCAAGAATGTTTGCTTGTACAGCTTCGCCAGTTCTCAGACGATACGCCATGGCTTGCAGAAGCAAGACAACTTATCAATGAGTACTCGGACCTACTTAGCAGCAAAGACTACCGTACGTTAATGCGCAAGAGCCGTTTGAAAGAAGATCAACTTCGCGAAGCCATGCGCTTACTGCAAACGTTGAATCCTCGTCCAGGTAGTGCATTAATTACCAAAGAACCGGAATACGTTATTCCTGATGTTTCGGTAAACAAGAAGAATGGCCGCTGGGTGGTAGAACTTAACCCCGATAGCTTGCCAAAGTTAAGCGTAAATCAGCAATATGCCGCTATGAGCAGACGCTCTAAAAACAGCAGCGATTCGCAATTTATTCGCTCACATATGCAAGAAGCCAAATGGTTTATAAAAAGCCTTGAATCAAGGAACGACACCTTGATGAAAGTAGCAAACTGTATTGTGCAGCAACAAATGGGCTTTTTCGAGCACGGCCCAGAAATGATGAAACCAATGGTGCTAAATGATGTCGCAGAAATGGTAGATATGCATGAATCCACCATCTCACGTGTCACCACGCAAAAATATATGCATACCCCACGTGGCATATTTGAGTTGAAATATTTCTTCTCTAGTCACGTAGCAACGGAATCTGGTGGTGAGTGTTCATCTACCGCTATTCGCGCACTAATTAAAAAGCTTGTGGCTGCGGAAACGCCCAGCAAGCCATTAAGCGATAGCAAGATTGCTCAATTGTTGGCCGAACAAGGCATCAAAGTTGCCCGGCGGACAATAGCAAAATACCGGGAATCATTATCGATTCCGCCGTCAAACCAACGCAAAAGCCTTATTTAAAGGCCTTGATAATTTAAGGAAGACGAAATATGCAAATCAACCTTACCGGTCATCATGTCGAAATTACTGATTCTTTGCGTAGCTATGTCGATACTAAGTTCAGCAAACTAGAGCGTCACTTTGATCACATATCTAATGTGCATGTCATCCTGAACGTCGAAAAACTTAATCAAAAAGCCGAAGCCACCATGCACCTCAGCGGAGCAGAAGTGTTTGCTTCATCACATAACACCGACATGTATGCGGCGATAGACAGCATGATCGACAAGCTCGACAGGCAAGTTATCAAGCATAAGGAAAAGCTGAAAAAGCACTAAATATTAGTATGGAAATTCAAGCCATAGTAAGTTTGGACCGCACCGAGTGTGCGGTTCAATGTAACAGTAAAAAACGTATTCTAGAGATTATTAGCGACATTGCTGCTAAAAATAATCCCGACATCGATCAGGCCACAGTGTTAAATAGCCTACTCGCCCGTGAACGAATGGGAAGTACGGGTATTGGCAATGGTATTGCATTGCCTCACGGTCGATTACCGGGCTTAGAACACGTTATCGCCATTATTGTAACCAGCAACCCTGCCATCGATTTTGATGCGCTTGACGATCAGCCCGTAGATATATTCTTTGCCCTGTTAGTGCCTGAAGAGAAAACAGAAGGTCACTTACAAACACTTGCTACCGTTGCGGGAAAACTAAGTGATAAAGAAACGGTGAAAGCCATTAGGCGGGCCTCCACCAGTGACGACATTATTACGGCTTTAAGCTAATAAAGCACAGCACCATATTTTAAAAGGGAGAAATGCAGGTGAAACTGATTATTATCAGTGGTCGATCCGGTTCGGGAAAATCAGTTGCACTACGTGCCCTTGAAGATTTAGGCTACTATTGCGTAGATAATATTCCGGTTAACCTTCTCCCTACCCTTACTCATACCGTGGTTGATGAATATGACCAAGTCGCGGTAAGTATCGATGTAAGGAATCTGCCAAAAAATCCAGCGGACTTGGTAGAGATTTTAGATTACCTACCCTCGTCTTGGTCTATGACCATTGTGTATATTGACGCCAGCGACGATGTGTTGGTGAAACGTTTCAGCGAAACCCGCCGATTGCATCCGCTAGCTAAGCTCAACAAATCTTTATCTGAATCGATAAAAGCCGAATCAGACTTACTTGCGCCTATTGTTGAGCGCGCCGATTTGTATATTGATACGGATAAGCTCACAATTCATCAACTCGCAGAGCTTATTCGCGAGCGAATTCTAGGTAAGAAAAGCTCTCGGCTAGTATTGGTCTTTGAATCGTTTGGCTTTAAACACGGCATCCCCAAAGACGCCGACTATGTATTTGACGCCCGCTTTCTCCCCAACCCACATTGGGAGCCCGATTTAAAACACTTAACTGGCTTAGATGCCCCCGTAGAAGTATTTTTAGGTTCCCAGCCTGTTGTAACCAAATTCATTTGGCAAATTCAGAACTTGATAACCACATGGTTACCTCACTTAGAACGCAATAACCGTAGTTATGTCACCATTGCGATTGGTTGTACCGGCGGTCAGCACCGCTCAGTATTTATTGCTCAATCGTTAGCGAAAACCTTTGGCGAAATGCATCCCGATGTACAAATTCGCCACCGCGAGTTAAATCAGTAATGACCATCGAAAAAACACTTACCATAGTCAATAAATTGGGCTTACACGCCCGCGCTGCCACACAGTTGGTTCAGTTAGCCAATCAATTTGATGCAAAAATAGTGTTGGTGAAAGGCGATAAGAAAGCCGATGCTAACAGTGTGCTGGGCTTAATGATGCTGGAAAGCCACCAAGGTGAACAGGTGAACGTTGTGGTTGAAGGTAATGATGCCGAAGCAGCATTAAACGCCATTGAAACGTTAATTGAAGGCCGTTTCAACGAAGACGAGTAATGCTGCACTCGCCTGTGTTACGATTTTCGGTATAAAGCCGCCTATAATTTCACCACATAGCCCGTAATTGTCTGTCGTTACTGCGCTTTTGTCATGACAGCGTCATGGCAATTGCGATATCCTACCGTTATAGAAAATTCCATTTTTAGGCGAAAGCAGTGGCAGAAGCACTGGTCTCAAAATACGTACAAAGCCAACTTCGGGCACTTAATGGCGCGTTAAATAACGGCCAATTTGTTTCTGTACGTAAGCTTCTGCTGGAATTACCCCCTTCTGATGTTGCACATATTCTCGAATCTAGCCCAAGCCGCACCCGAGATGAACTGTGGGAGCTTATTGATGGTGATTTCCACGGTGATATTCTAGAAGAACTCTCTGACGACGTACGTAACGGTATCATCACCAAAATGCTGCCTGCAAACGTCGTAGACGCGTTAGAAGAAATGGATACCGATGACTTAGCGGTTACCCTTAGCAGCCTTCCAGAACCAGTGCTGCAAGACATTCTAGAATCAATGGATGCACAAGACAGACTTCGTGCAGAGCAAGCATTGTCTTACGGTGAAGAGACAGCCGGCTTCATCATGAACACCGACACGATAACCCTTCGCCCTGATGTGACCATTGATGTAGTACTTCGTTATATTCGCCTTAAAGGCGAATTACCTAAAAACACCGATACCTTTTATGTAGTAAACCGTACTGATAATTTAGTCGGTATCGTACCGGTAACGCGATTACTCACCGCTGAGACTGAAGCCAAAGTATCAGATGTCATGGATGAAGAATCTGAAGCGATTCCTGTGCATATGCCAGATGATGAAGTGGCGAGCTTATTCGAACGCTATAACTGGCTATCAGCCCCTGTCGTTGACGAGAAAAACCGCCTAGTAGGGCGTATCACCATAGATGATGTGGTAGATATTATTCGTGAAGATGCCGAGCACTCTATGATGAGTATGGCGGGTTTAGATGATGACGAAGACACTTTTGCCCCTGTGCTTCAAAGTACCAAACGACGCTCTGTATGGTTGGCAGTAAACCTGGTTACCGCGCTAATGGCAGCCATGGTAAGCGACTTGTTTGAGGCCACACTGAGCCAATTAGCCGTACTCGCCATACTGAACACCATAGTACCAAGTATGGGCGGCGTAGCGGGTAACCAAACCCTTACGCTTGTTATTCGTGGTATGGCACTGGGTCACGTAAACGCCAGCAACTCCCGATGGTTAATAAGCAAAGAAATATCTATTGGCTTCTTAAATGGGGCCATTTGGGCAATATTAATTGCTTCGGTAATAGCGCTTTGGAAACAAGACTACATGCTAGGCATCATTATCGCCTTCGCCATGTTGGTTAACATGATAGCCGCAGCGCTAGCAGGCGCTACTTTGCCGCTCATCATGAAACGTTTGAAAATAGACCCTGCACTAGCAGGAAGCGTAATACTCACAACCATCACTGACGTGGTGGGTATATTTGCATTTTTAGGTACTGCGACCCTGTTTTTAATGTAATACCGTGACAATCGCCTACGAGTTGTTCTAAAGCTATTTAGCTTGGCATCATGATGAATGCCACCACATCATTTTGATAATCACCGGTTGTTTTATACTCTCTATACCCTTTAGACACGGCAACACCTATTGCGTATTTCTTACCTTGGTAATTTGTAATTCGAGAGTCTTTTTCGCCAGTTTTTAAGCCTAAAAGTGTGTCGTCTATCTCGATAACCTCTCCCACCTGCTGAGGGCTACCTTCTGTAGCAGAAATAATCATCCCATCACGCTGACAAAACATGCCAAAACAACCCGTTACAGTATACCCGCTTTCATCTTTAGGTAGCGAGTCGTTTAACATTTCAGTGAATTGTGGCTCACTGTCAAACACAATTCCTATACCGCCAACCACATTATTTCGTTCTACACTAGTGATTGACGCGTTGTAGATGTAGGTGTACTTATCATCATACTGCGCGCTAGGAACAAATTTCGACACCGAATATTTTTGTGAATCAGCACACTTTAACGCATCGAAAGCACCACTATGAGTATCAACTTTTTCTCCCACAACCGATGTATGTTTGTTGTTGGATACCGCGATAATAATGCCATTTTTGTCATAAACATATAAATTGGCATAGACAGTGTATAGGTCATTAATGTATCGAAGAATATTTGCAATTTCTTGTTGAGCATCAGGCACAATAGTTGGAAGTTGCAAATACTGACGGAATACTGTGGTAAGCGCCCACCAACGACAATCGTTCGCTCTTTCGTATAGATTTCTGTCCATAATGTCTACCGCTAAGCTAGCGCAAAACCTCACGTCAGCAAGCCGTGCGCTCAACACAGTAGATTGTAGGTTATCGATAGAATCAGAAAAAATTAACGCTATGCTCTCGCCGGTTAATCTTATCTCAGATAATACAGGCATGAATTCAACAGCATTCTTACGTGCCGCAGCAATAATGCCATTCAAGACGACTAAACTCAGATCGTCATTAATTAACATGGATGTTTTAAATATTTGCTTTAAATCATCAGAAAAGAGTTGAGAATTGAGTAACTGACAAGCGTCAGTTTGAAGCTGCCCTTTTTCATTTGAATGCTTAAAGGCATCATTTAATGGCGTCATGGCAACGCCTTGCCATGATAAACCTTTGAACCCCTGGTATCCCTTAGTTTCGGAGGTGGTAGCTATAAAGCTTTTGTGTTTTATAGTGACTAAGTCAGGAGATCCACACTTAGGTATTGTTTCCCCAACTTTGAATTTCTGTGAATGGCTGGTCGCCATGACTTCTCTGTTTTCAGACACAATCATGATGCTGCTAGCGGCACGTTCAGATTGCAAATTGCTAAAAATTGACTGCATTTCGTCGTCAAACTTAAAGCACAAACAAAGAATTCCTACTGTTCTCGCACCCGTGTCGTTACTATCTTTTATTACACAGGAATAAATCAAAGAATTGCGCTTGTGAGGCTGCAAATCTGAATAGCGAAAGGTTTCTATATAGTCGTCTTTCGATGATAACGTTTTTGAAACTAGCGGATCTTCGCTAAATTCAATTGGGCTATCAATATCCAAATTGGCCTTTACCCGCCCCTGCGTATCCAGAAGAATAATCTCATCATATACGCTATATTTTTTTACGTACTCTTCTAAGCGGTGATGAATTTTTTTAGTGTCTTCGGGCTTTCTTTCGTTATCGAGCAAGAATGCTCGGATATCATCATCAGTAGCCAAAAAGCCCACATCGGCAGTACGTTCAAACAAATTTCTGATCAGAATATCGATGGCCACTTGAGATTTGTTATGATCATCAGCCAAACGCTTTAACAAATGCTCTTTCATCAGGTTCTGAATCAGCCGTCCCTGTAATTCAGAGAATTTCTGTTTTGTGCTAAGCATTTCTTCTAAAATGCTATCAGACACATTATGGCTATTGATTTTACCTATAAGCGAAATTTTACCCCACCAATGGTTTAAGTCATCAAACCTATCGTTGTAGCTGTTGATGAGAGGAATTGCCGCTTGTAATTTTTCTCGGTTCTTTAAAAGTAATTGTTCCACTACTGCACTGCCTATTATTTTTATTTTCTGACAAATAGTTGTTGTGCTTGAAGAACGAAATTTCTTTTACAATATTGTGGTTAGTCATAGATTTCGCGTTTGACTTTACAAGGTGTAATGCACTTTTTTACCTTCCCAGTATATTTGGGACAATGCAATACAATCGGCTTACACCTTTAGTTTAATATTACAGCAATCCTGCAGGTATCTGCCTATCGTGGCTCCATTGCTTAGGTGACTGCCCATACAACCGTTTAAACTCTCGGCTAAACTGGGATGAGCTTACGTAACCCACATCCATAGCGGCTTCATTCACATTCATACCGCTAACAATCTTCATTGCAGCCGTATTTAGCCGCATAGACTTTATAAATTGAATTGGCGACATGCTCGTTGCTTGTTTGAACTTACGATGAAATACCGCCCGACTCATACCCACTTGTGATGCCATATCCTCTATGGTGACCGTTTCACTTAAACGGGTTGATAGGTAGTCGATTGCACGAGCAATCTCATTGCCTACCCCAAACGCTCGCCTTGCAGATTCGCCGGCGCCACCTTTCAATATGGCGTAATAGACTTCGCGAAGGCGACTTTCGCCAAGTACAACGGTATCTGCTCCATTTTGGCTTAACTGCAATAATCGCAGTAGTGCTTCAGCAAATTCACTATCCCAATCAGACAGCGTAATACTAGGCGGAAGTACTGCTCCCCTAGCTTTTCGCTGTATACCGCCAGCGCGCTCTACATCCATGGTAAGTTCTGTCATCACGCGAGTATCAAGGGAAATGAACACACCAAGCAGAGGATTGTCAGGCGACGCACTAGGCGTACCCGCCTCTACAGGCATAGAAATACTGCAGCACATGTATTGGTCTGTGCCATAAACATAAGACTTGCCGTCTACTATCGCCTCTTTGGTACCACTGACAATCGCCACTACTGTGGGCTCATATACCGCAGGCGCACAACGAACCCCTTCGGTCACTCTAAATAGCTGCACACCTTTAACACCAGTTTCAAATAGGCCGTCTTCGGTAAGGCTATTTTCGATGAGCATTTTAATTTCTTTTTTAGACATACCAATCAAACCAGTTGGACAATAAATTTATATAAATCGAAAACGAGACAAATAGGCAATTAATTACCCAGCATACCTGTCATAAAATACGTCATATGAGTGCTATAGTTTATCTAACGCCTAATGAGATGAACATATAAATATGAAGTTCAAAAACTTTTCTAACTTGTTAGTTGGGGCACTATTGTGGATGGATATAAACTATCGACACTCAAACTGCTTTATACCGCTGTCAGCCCGCTCTGGTGCCATTAGGCATTGGTGTTTCAGGCATGGCCAAACAAGGCGTTAATTTATCGGCAAAGCCAATATCAAACAACATGCCCTGAGACACTTCACCCGCCATTTTTTGCTCAGGTAAATTAACGACAAACAGCGCTTGCTTGCCCTGAATCTCGAAGGGGTTTTCACGTTCTTTTTTAATACCCGCAAGAATAGAACGTTGATGATCACCAAAATCGACTGTGAGCTTCATCAGCTTTTTAGACTTTTCTACGTCAGCAACTTGAGTAATGGTGCCTACACGAATATCCAGTTTCTCGACATCATTGAACTCAATAAGCGCTTTAATTGGGGCGTTTTGCATAGCTTCTCTCACAAATGTTAAATAAGCATCGTACACATAGGCAAAGTAACAGAAAAGTAGCTTCAAACACCAAGGGCTATCGGTTTAGTTCACGTAATTTTATTTAATTAGTAAAGAATCCGGACGCAATGAACGTAAGAAGTATAACGAGGTAGATATGATAAGAAGATAGAACAAAATAATAAGCTGACTTCCTGCCTAGGCAGCAGGAAGTCAGAATGCTTATTTAATCACTTTTAAGGTAGGCTTTCCCTTTTTAGGGGGAACGGGTGCATCTGTATTATCAGACGCGTCTGCGTCTTCAATAGATGCTGGCCCAGTGGTTTGAGGTTCAGATGGCTTACTTGTTTTGGCCATCTCCTCTTCGGTAGCAAACACAGTACCGGCACCATTTTCGCGCGCATAAATCGCCATAATAGCTTCGCTAGGCATGCTTAATCTTCTAGGTTGGCCACCGAAACGAGCTTGAAAAGAAAGCCCGGTTAAGTCCAACGAAAAGTTAACACACGCACTAGGCGACACGTTTAAAACGATTTGCCCGTCCTTAACAAACTCTAAAGGCACTTCCACCATTTCATTCGTTGCATCAACAACAATGTATGGGGTGAGATCGTTGTCCACTATCCATTCGTAAAAGGCCCTTAAAAGGTAGGGCTGATTAGACGTCATAGATGTCATAGTGGATTGTGGATCTCGCGCTCTTGATCGGTTAGCGATGCTTTAAATGAACTGCGAGAGAAGATACGGTTCATGTAGGCATTAATTTCTTTACTACCTGCGCCATTAAGCTCAATACCTAAAGCAGGTAAGCGCCATAATAACGGAGCAAGATAACAATCAACTAAGCTGAATTCTTCGCTCATGAAGTAAGGTAATTCACCAAATACAGGTGCTAATGCAAGTAACGCTTCACGTAAATCGTTGCGCGCAGCTTCAACGTTCCCTTCACCACGGAAGATACGAGCTGCTAACGAATACCAGTCTTGCTCGATGCGGTGCATCATAAGACGGCTTTGGCCACGAGATACCGGATAAACTGGCATAAGTGGTGGATGCGGGAAACGCTCATCAAGGTATTCCATGATGATATGCGATTTATAAAGCACCAGTTCACGATCAACAAGAGTTGGAACGGTTCCGTAAGGGTTTAACTCCAACAGATCCTCTGACAGATTGCTAGGATCTGTGTAGCTTATTTCAACACCCACACCTTTTTCTGCCAACACAATACGCACCTGATGGCTGTAAATATCAATTGTGTCAGAGAACAACGTCATAATAGAACGTTTATTCGCGGCTACGGCCATTCAATTTCCTCCGTCGAGAAACTAGTTATGCCCGCTAAATCGGGCGAAATTCAAATACTAAAAAAGGGGGCGAGAAGCCCCCTTTGCTATTATACATAATTCTGTGCGATTAGTGCACTTCTCGCCAGTATTCTTTCTTCAGCAAGTAAACAAATACAAACAGTACGGCAATGAAGATAAGAACCCATTTACCAATACGGTGTGAATCTAGCTTAGCTGGCTCACCGGTATACTCTAAGAAGTTAACAATATCGGCAACAGCTTGGTCGTACTCATCTGGAGACATTGAACCTGTACCATCAGATTTAATACCTACATATTGTTCAACCATTTCGCCGTCGACCATAACTTCTTCGTGCATTTCAGTTGGTGTACCTTGCAAAGGTTGAAGCACATGCGGCATACCCACTTCTGGGAATACTTTATTGTTAACACCAAATGGACGGCTCTCATCTACGTAGAAAGAACGTAGATAAGTGTAAATCCAATCTTCACCACGAACTCGAGCTACAAGGGTTAAGTCTGGTGGCGCAGCACCAAACCAACCTGCCGCTGCATCTTCAGGCATTGCACGAGTAATGTAGTCAGCAACCTTTTCGCCCGTAAACTGAAGGTTTTCTTGACCTAACTCGTCAGGAATACCTAAATCGGCAAACGTACGCTGATAACGCTGATACTTCATTGAGTGACAGCCTAAGCAGTAGTTCATGAACAACTGCGCACCACGTTGCAACGAGGCCTTATCGGTTAGGTCGATAGGTGCCTTATCAAGATGCACACTACCACCAGCGGCTAACGCTACACCCGGTAGAAAAAATGCTAAAAAGCACATCAATTTTTTCATTAGGCAATCCTCTCTGGCACAGGCTTAGTTTTCTCGTTACGGCTGTATAGGAACAACAACACGAAGAAACCAAAGTACATAACAGTCGCGATTTGCGACGCAACAATCTTCCAGTTTTCTTGAGGTGTAGCACCTAAGTAACCTAAGAAAACGAATACAATTGCGAACACAATAAGGTTTACTGTGTGTAAACCACAACGATAGCGCCACGATTTAACACGACCGCGATCTATCCATGGTAAAGCGAACAAGGCTGCAATAGCACCAAACATAGCAAGTACACCAATTAGCTTATCAGGTACTGCCTTAAGGATGGCGTAGAACGGCGTGAAGTACCAAACAGGGAAGATATGCTCAGGTGTTTTCAACGGGTTCGCAATTTCGAAGTTAGGATGCTCAAGGAACTTACCGCCCATTTCAGGTGCGAAGAACAAGATATAAGTGAACAAGGCTAAGAAAATACAGAACGCTACTAAGTCTTTCAGCACCATGTGCGGGAAGAATGGCAAGATGTCATCAGCGATATCGTACTTGCTTGTGTAGTACTCATGGATTTGGAATTTAGTCTTTTCTGACTCAGGTAACGAGCCTTTCTTATGCTTAATCGCAATACCGTCTGGGTTGTTTGAACCCACTTCGTGTAGCGCAATAATGTGTAAGAATACTAAAATAACAATAACCAACGGCAATGCAATAACGTGCAATGCGAAGAATCGGTTTAGGGTAGCACCCGAGATTACATAGTCACCTTGTAGCCAGATGACTAAGTCTGGACCTACAACTGGAATTGCACCAAATAGCGATACAATTACCTGTGCACCCCAGTAAGACATTTGTCCCCAAGGCAATACATAACCCATGAAGGCTTCAGCCATTAGTGCAAGGTAGATAAACATACCAAACACCCAAAGCAATTCACGAGGCTTTTGGTAAGAACCGTAAATCATGCCACGGAACATATGCAGATATACCACAATAAAGAACGCTGAAGCGCCTGTACTATGCATATAGCGGATAATCCATCCGTAATCAATTTCACGCATGATGTATTCAACAGACGCGAACGCACCTTCAGAAGTCGGTACGAAGTTCATTGTTAACCAGATTCCAGTAATAATTTGGTTAACTAAAACGATGGTAGCCAAGAATCCAAACACGTACCAAAAGTTCATGTTCTTAGGCGCTGGGTATTGGATGGCGTGCATATTCGCCACACGCATAATTGGAATACGCGCTTCAATCCACTCTAAAAAAGCATTCATATTACACAGCCTCCGCTTCTGAGCCGAGGATGATGTTTGTGTCATCTACGAACTGGTAAGGCGGAACAACAAGGTTCAACGGCGCAGGTACGTTTTGGAATACACGACCAGCCATATCAAACTTAGAACCGTGACATGGGCAGAAGAAACCGTCTGGAACCCCTTCAACCACCTCTTCGAAAGCGCCATCTTTAAGGTGCTGCGGTGAGCAACCTAGATGCGTACAAATACCGACTAAGATAAGGTACTCTTCTTTCATAGAACGGAAACGGTTCTGGGCAAACGTGGGTTGTTGCTCTGCTTCAGAGTTAGGATCTTTCAGTTTATCTTCGTGAGTGCTCAATTCTTCAAGAATTTCAGGAGTACGACGAACAATCCATACAGGCTTGCTTCGCCACATCACACGCACTAGCTGTCCAGGTTCAATCCCGCTGATATCTACTTCAACGTCAGCACCGGCCGCTTTCGCTTTGGCACTTGGATTCCAGGACGCAATAAAAGGCACTGCCGCTCCAACAACACCTACACCACCAACTACCGACGTGGCAACGGTCAAGAACCGACGACGGGTGTTGTTTTCTGGCTGGTTATCATTGTGTGCAGACTCTGTTGCATCTACAGATACATTGCTCATCCACATTTCTCCAGGTTCGGATAATTATGATGTATAACCCTAACTTTTACTGGTTTTATCACGTTAGGATCGTCCATCATATGGCTTGTCATGAAGTTAACTCAAAGGCACTTATGTGCTCATTCGAGAATTCACTAAAGTTTCGTCAAATTTCGACCGCAAATGATAAAAGAAAAGCCCTTATAAACACAAGGTTTTACTGGTATTTAAGCAATAAATTAATCTGAGGCCACTGTTAAGAATTAGTGAGTGATTGGAATAAAATCAAGAATTTGACCGAAATTCGGCCAAATCAGCGCCTTTATTAAAACATTGTTAGCTTTATGTTGAAATGAAGCGGGAAAATTTAGAATACTAATTTACTAGGTAGATGAGCGCCGTTGAAAGAATAATTACGTGACGCACTGAAGGAAGTAGATTTTCAAGCAGAAAATAAAAAACCCGGCATAAGCCGGGTTTTTTGCACAATATATAAAACGTAGAATTAACGTTTTGAGAATTGTGGACGCTTACGTGCTTTGTGTAGACCCACTTTCTTACGTTCAACTTGACGAGCGTCACGAGTAACGAAGCCAGCTTTACGTAGTGCAGGACGTAACGTCTCATCATACTCCATAAGAGCACGAGTGATGCCGTGACGAATTGCGCCAGCTTGACCGTTAGAACCACCACCTTTAACAGTGACGTATAGGTCAAACTTTTCCAACATTTCAACAAGTTCTAGAGGTTGACGAACAACCATGCACTCAGTCTCGCGACCAAAGTACTCGTCTAGAGCACGTTTGTTTACTTGAATGTTACCTGAGCCTGGACGCAGGAACACACGAGCGGTAGAACTTTTGCGGCGGCCGGTGCCGTAGTATTGAGTATCTGCCATGTCGATTGCCCCTTAGATGTCCAAAACTTGTGGTTGCTGTGCTGCGTGCTTATGTTCAGCACCAGCGTAAACTTTCATTTTACGGAACATTGCACGGCCTAGAGGACCTTTTGGCAGCATTCCTTTCACTGCTTTCTCAATAACCATTTCTGGTTTGAAAGCTAGCAGCTTTTCAAAGTTAGTTTCTTTCAGACCACCTGGATAGCCACTGTGTGCATAATAGATTTTGTTCAATGCTTTACGGCCAGTAACCGTAATTTTGTCAGCATTGATAACTACAATGTAATCACCAGTGTCCACGTGAGGTGTGTACTCTGGCTTATGCTTACCACGAAGGCGCAATGCGATTTCTGAAGCCAAACGGCCTAGAGTTTTGTCTGTGGCGTCAACCACGTACCAGTCACGTTGTACCGTTTCTGGCTTTGCAACAAAAGTTTTCATTTAAATATCACCCGAATAATATCGTCGTTACTGATTTCTGAACACCAGAAATCACCATAAAATCAACACAAAGACCCCTTCGAGCCGGTCGATTCTTCCACCTTCCCAAAGGTGGGCGTAACTGGGCAGGGCGCGAATTATACAGGTTTTGATGAAAATGCGAACCCCTAATTTGCAATTAGGGGGAGTTTTCTGCACAAAGTTTCTACAGAAACAGTGACAAGCTTAGTTAATTCCGTTAATTTCAAAGGGCAAACCATTTTAGAAGAGAATAAACAGGAAAATAATGCGCTTATCGGCTGTTTTTTTAGTTGTGGTTCAACTTCTGGCAAGTGTTTATGCTAAAGCCGAATCTGGTAACGTCACTCTCACACGGGCATTTGCCGATGACGATTATGGTTTTTATCAGCAGAAAGTACTTGAGGCTGTATTGTCTGCAACCCCCGAATATGGAAACACGCAGATTTCCTTGCACCCCCACCCTATGTCACAAAGTCGACAAGTAGTATCCCTACTACAGGGTGATGCAGATGTAATGTGGAGCGTGACTAATGCTGAACGTGAGAAATTATTAACCCCCATTAAACTCCCCCTTCTAAAAGGGTTGGCTGGGTACCGAGTATTTGTGATTGCAAACGATGCCCAACATAACTTCGCACAGACATTAACCACCGATGAGCTTAAAACCCGCACCTTGGTGCAGGGGAACGATTGGCCTGACTTGCACGTACTCAAATCAAATGGATTTAATGCGGCAGGCGAAGAATGGAGTTTATGGTTTACATCAATGTACACCATGGTAGAAAAAGGCATGGTGGATGGTTTCCCTCGAAATGTTATTGAGGTAAATGGAGACTTAGCGCGTCATGCAGACAAACCTATTACTATCGATAAAAATCACCTTCTTGTTTATCCCAACTATGAATACTTCTTCGTACGTCCGGACGATGCTGCTTTAGCAAAAAGAATTCGTATTGGCCTGTCACGGCTGATAGAAAACGGCACACTTGAAGCCATATTTAATCAATTCGAAGCTCATAAACTCGCCCTTTCATTGGCAGACGAGCCTCATCGAACCAGGCACTCACTACAGAACCATTTTCTACCCTATGTGCTTGATTACGCGCGATGGGATTTAGAGAAAGAGAAAGCCATTAAGGCCCTTACAAGCGAATAAACAACCAGCGTCACCGTTTTTCTTGTTTTATACACCGTATTACTGGTAAAACACTCGCTCAAAATACTACTTATAATCAATTAGGAACCCACAATGCGCAGTATACGTGGACTTATCACCTTTTGTATCTCTCTTATGGTTTATGCAAACCTTACCTTCGCCGACAATAGTCGTACATTGCTTAATATCCAGCAGCAATGGGCGTCAATCAATTATGACGTTGACAGTAGCGAGAAAGAGAAAGCCTTTTTAGCGCTCATCGCCGACGCTGAAGCCTTTGTTGCGTCATCTAGTAACAATGCCGAAGCCCTCACGTGGCTAGCCATTACACAATCTAGTGCAGCGAAAGCAAAAGGCGGCCTAGGGGCGCTCGATTTCGCCAAAGCAGCTAGAGCAAACCTTGAAAAAGCATTGCAGCAGGATGAACAAGTATTAGAAGGTACTGCGTTAATCGTATTAGCGGCACTCTATCACAATGTACCTGGCTGGCCGGTTGCCTTTGGCAGTGACAAAAAAGCAGCGCGCTTGTTTAAAAAGGCGCTAGCGCTTTACCCAAACAGTATGGATGCACATTACTTTTACGCAGAATACTTGTTTGATGATGGTGAGTATGAAGAGGCGGCTCGGCATTTGACGCTAGCCAAAAGCGCCCCTGAAAAACCAAACCGCCCTATTGCGGACAAAGGCCGCAGAGCAGAAATAGAAAATTTAGAAGCCAAAGTAGTCGGTAAGCTATAACACTAAAACTTTTAATAGAACGAGCTGAGCGTTATGAATTAGCAGTAGTAATTTTTGCTTGCTGCCATAGCGCTTCCATTTCATCAAGCGTCATATTTTCTAACGGTGATCCTTCACTCACGGGCTCGCCGTCTTTTATAGACAAGTCTTCACACGCTATTTTATGGGCTGATTCTGCTTTATAGGCTAAAAACTCTACCGCTCTAAAACGTTTAGCAAATTTGTTGCTGGCGTTGCGCAGCGCCGTATCAGCATCAACTTTACAATGTCTTGCCACATTAACCATAGCAAATAATGCATCACCAATTTCCTCTTCTAAGGCTTGCTGATTGACAGTTTCGGCATCAAGCTCTTGTTGAATTTCTTCAACTTCTTCTCGCACCTTGTCTAAAACAGGCTCAGCTTCAGGCCAATCAAAACCCACCTTTGCACACGCTTTTTGTAGTTTTTGGGCATACATTAATGCTGGCATTCCCACCGGCACATCATCAAGAAGACTGGGGCAAGCCGGTTTATTGTCTTTTGGCGTCAATGTGGTATTCAAGTTTTGCTTTAAAGCCTGTTGTTTAAGTGCTTTTTCTTTGGCTTTTATACTGTCCCACTGTGCAGTTAAGCCTTCCTCGCTGCTTGGCTGCGCTGAGGTATTGCCAAATACGTGTGGATGACGACGGGTCATTTTGTCGCTAATGCTTTTCGCAACATCATTAAAGGTGAAGTTGCCTTCTTCCTCTGCAATGCGGGAGTAGAACACCACTTGAAACAACAAATCCCCAAGTTCATCACGAATATCTGAAGGCTCCCCTTTCGCAATGGCATCAGCCACTTCGTAAGCTTCTTCAATAGTATACCGAGTTAAGCTGTCCATGGTTTGCTGAACATCCCACGGGCACCCAGACTTAGGGTCTCGAAGCTTCGCCATTATCTCTTGAAGTCGTTTTACCTCAGGCAACTCAGAATTGTTTGCGTTTTGCATCCGTAATGCCTTTTAATTGACGTAATCGTGCGAGCACTTTTGATAAGGTATCTAAGTCTTGTACTTCAATTGAAATGGTAATTAGCGCCGTTTGTCTGTGTTTATCACTTAAACTATTCACACCCAGTAATGGCACGTTTTCATTTGCCAGCACGGTAGTGATATCACGCAGTAAACCGGTTCTGTCGTGGCAGAAGATATCGACTGAGGTTTCAAAACCTACTTTAAGTTCTTGTGACCAGTTCACCTCAATTTGACGTTCTGGGTGCTGCTCAAGCAAATGCTGCAATTGATCGCAGCTTTCTTTGTGCACGCTTACGCCACGCCCTTGCGTGATATAACCCATAATGGGCTCACCAGGAACCGGTTTACAACAATTAGCGAGCTGGCTCATCAAGTGGCCAACCCCTTGTACGACCACGGCGTCCTTTTTACCTGCGCCCTTAGCCGTACGCTTTGTTTTTACTTTAGGGCTAATTTCAGGCTCTTCTGGCTCTGGTTCTTGTAAGAAGTGAATGAAGTTAATAACTTGCATCACTCTCACATCACCTGTGCCTATTGCCGCATAAAGATCATCAGCACTATGACCGTTAAACTTCTCGTACACTTCACTGGCTATTTTGGTGGGCAAGTGGGCGCGATGCAGTTCGCGCTCTAGCAGCTCTTTACCTGCGGTTAGATTTTTATCCCTATCTTGCTTTTTAAAGTACGAATGAATAGTGGCACGGGCGCGAGATGAGTGCACATAGCCCAAGCCTGGATGCATCCAATCGCGGCTAGGATTTAGCTCTTTACCGGTGAGCACTTCCACTTGGTCGCCACTATGCAGCTGATAAGTAAAAGGCACAATTCGCCCATTGGCTTTCGCCCCAATACAGCGATGCCCTACATTGCTGTGAATATAGTAGGCAAAGTCGAGTGGCGTAGCACCTTGAGGCAAGTCGATAACATCGCCTTTCGGGGTAAACACATACACGCGATCATCAAACACCTGACTGCGCAACTCTTCCACCATATCGCCAGATTCGGCCACTTCTTCCTGCCAAGCAAGAATACGGCGAAGCCAATTGATACGCTCATCGTAACCCGATTGTTTGCCGGTACTGCCTTCTTTGTACTTCCAATGCGCAGCAACGCCTAACTCGGCGTCTTGATGCATTTTGTGTGTACGAATTTGAATTTCTACAGGCTTTCCTTCAGGGCCCACAATAACGGTATGAATAGACTGATAGCCGTTAGATTTGGGGGTGGCAATATAATCGTCGAATTCGTTGGGTAAATGCTTGTAGCTAGCGTGCACGGTGCCAAGCGCGGCATAACAATCTTGTAACCGCTCGGCAATAACCCGCACGGCACGTATATCGAAAAGTTGTTCGAAGGTTAAGCGCTTTTTCTGCATTTTTTTCCAAATGCTGAAAATGTGTTTTGGCCTACCATACACATCGGCGCGAATGTTTTCGCTATTCATTAATGTTTGAAGATCATCAACGATGCCATCGATATAATCGGCTCTCTCTCGACGTTTACCATCTAGTTGCTTGGCGATTTGTTTGTAGGTGATAGGGTGCAGATAGCGAAAGGCTAAATCTTCCAGCTCCCACTTTAATTGACCAATACCTAAACGGTTAGCCAAAGGGGCATAAATGCTGGCACACTCGCGGGCCACCATCACCCGCGTTTCTTCATCCGCTCTTTTCGCTTGTTGAAGCGCGCAAATACGTTCTGCCATTTTAATCACTACAGCGCGAACGTCTTCAACCATAGCAAGCAGCATACGACGAATACTATCAATATGTTGTTCATCGGATTTTTCGTTGAAAGGCGAACCATTGGCTTTTCTAGCGTGCAAAGTTTTAATGGCGTCCATACGCCTTACACCCACAACTAAGTCACGAATTTCACCATCAAATTCTTGTTCAATATCAGCTTCGGTTAAACAATGTTGCTCGCAGTAGGGAAAGACCAATGCCGCTTGTAGCGTAGCGTCATCCATATTGAGTTGACAAAGAATTTCGACCATTTCTTGGCCGACGAGAAGGCGCTCTGGCATTGAGGATACACTGCGCAGTTTATCTTTCGTTTCATCACTTAAATCGAGGCTGTCTAACCATACCTCAAAAGGAGGTCTATCGGCTGCATGTACTTTTCTTGTTGTCACCATAACCGCTGCTCGCTATTGCTGTTGGCGTGTAAATAGCGCCATCGTTTCCATATGATGGGTAAAGGGGAACATTTCAATTACACCCGCTTTTTGCATTTGATAACCTCCATCTATCAGAACACGCGCATCCCGCGAAAAAGTGTTCGGGTTGCAAGAAACATACACTATCGTATTTGGTGTAGCGCGGACCAGTGCATGACAAACTGTCAATGCCCCCTCACGAGAAGGGTCAAGTAGTACTTTATCGAACCCACCCGCTAACGCTTTATCTACTGATTTCTCGTCAGCTAAGTCAAGCTGCATCCAGTCAACATTGGAAATGCCCTGTTTGAGGGCGTTACTTTTGGCACGCTGCACCATTTCAGCAACCCCTTCCACCGCCCTTACCGTAGCGCCGCTGTTGGCAATGGGCAAGGTGAAATTACCTAAACCACTGAACCAATCGGCGATGCGCTCACCGGCTTTTGGTGCCAACCATGACAAAGCTTGCGCCACCATTTTTGTATTTACTTCTGCGTTCACCTGAACAAAATCATTAGGCCCTGGTTGCAAATAAAAGCCGTCTACTGTGTTACAGGTGATTGGCGCTACTTCATGCAATTGGGTAAAATCGCCATTACCGTCTTCGATGGTCATATTCACGTTTTGTTCCGCAGCAAACTGGGAAAGCGATGCAATAAAGTCGTTGGCTAATGAACGGGTATGTTTCACTGTAACTTGCACCGTATTCTCACCCGCCAATAAGCTGATGTGCCCGACAAGACGAGCGCTAGCAAAGCCTGCAATGGCAGATTTAAGTGGCGCGATAAGCTGACTTAGTGATTCAACCAAAACCGGGCAACCACCAATATCAACAATGTTTTTGCCCGCGTTTTCTCGAAAACCGAGTTTTATTTTCTCTGGGTTTCTTGCATCAATCGCTAGGCGGGCCTTACGACGATATCTAGGCCTACCACCGCTGATAGGCGCTTGCCATGCCCCGTCGTTAAAATCGAGTTTACGCTGAAACATGCTTTTAAGGGCATCGTCTCGTAGTGCGAGGGCTTCATGGGGATCTACGTGCTGAAGCTGGCAACCACCGCACTGATTTGCCACCGCACAAAATGGCTTTTGGCGATGGTCTGAGGGGGTATTCACCTTAGTGACTTTTGCGTTAACAATCTGCTTGTTGCTTGAAAGCGCTTTTATTTGTACGGTTTCACCAGGTAAAGCACCATCTACGAAATATAAGGTTTCACCCCGAGCAACGCCCTGCCCCTGCCAATCCATACCATCAATGGTTACCACTTCATTAGCAGCATTAATGTCATCAACCGAGGGCCATGATTGTTTAGTTTTTACAATGTGCTGCTTTTCACCTGAGCCTGCACCGCGCACCCGCCCTTTTACGTTGCTTTTGTTTTTGCCCTTGCTAGGTTTATAAAATATGGCCACGTGGTGCTCCCGTTACATTAATTTTCAAGAATAACGGTAGCAACCGCATAGTGAGTTTCATCGGAAATGCTTATTACACTAGAGGTAATGGCTCGCTGCTTACATAGCATGGCAACCTCTCCAGTAAAGTGAAGTTCTGGCGCCCCTAAAGCATTGTTGCGCACTTCGATATGTTGCCAACTGACGCCGTTACCAATACCTGTACCCAACGCCTTCACCGTTGCCTCTTTGGCGGCAAAACGCTTCGCTAAGTAGCGCACTGGCTCATTGCTGGCAACATAAAGGGTAAGTTCGTAAGGCGTAAGCACACGTTTCGCGAGGCGCTCTGTGGTCGCATCGCTTTTCTTCAAACGTGCAATTTCAATAATGTCTGTGCCTAATCCAGCTATGGCCACTAGGTATTCTCTTTGTTGTTGCTTGCGTTGACGTGCTGCTGTCGAGATTCGAACTTACACGCCGCTTCGTGCTTCTAGCATAAGTTGACGCATATCAGCCACTGCAGTGGCAAGGCCATCAAACGCCGCCCGTGCAATAATCGCATGGCCAATATTCAACTCGATAAGTTGAGGGATAGCCGCAATCGGTTTGACATTATGGTAATGCAAACCATGACCAGCATTCACTTTTAGCCCTAGTTTATCGGCATATTCAATGCCTTCCACTAACCGAGCTAACTCTTCGCCAAGCTCTGCTTCGCCGGTTGCTTCAGCATACTGCCCAGTATGAATTTCAATATAAGGCGCACCGCATTCCACAGCAGCATCTATTTGCTTTTTATCTGCATCAATAAACAAAGACACTAAAATGTTCGCAGCTGCTAAACGCTCACAGGCTTGTTTCATCACGGGTAAATTGCCCGCTACGTCAAGGCCGCCCTCAGTGGTTAGCTCTTCACGTTTTTCGGGCACTAAGCAACAAAACACCGGTTTTACTTCTTCGGCAATAGAGAGCATTTCATCGGTAACCGCCATCTCTAAGTTTAGGCGGGTATTGATAGTTTGCGCCAAAATGCGAACATCTCTGTCTTTTATATGGCGACGATCTTCGCGCAAGTGAACGGTAATACCGTCTGCTCCAGCGCGTTCTGCAACATCAGCAGCATGCACAGGATCGGGGTAGTTGGTGCCACGGGCATTTCGAAGTGTGGCAATGTGATCGATGTTAACGCCAAGAAGAAGTGTACTCATTAACAGATACCTATAGTAGAACAAGTATTTGGCAATCAGCGATTAATAGAAGTTTCGCCTATTGCCTGTCTAAAATTGATTGAACCTCATTGTAACAAACTTTCGAACTGTCACGTGGTAAAAAGCGCCATTAAATATGCGTAACACTTATCATTTTAATGTTTTCGCACCACAAATAACTCTCTACTTTTTAGCGGTTTATCGCCAACTAGCGGCTTGAGTAAATCGCGGCATAAGACTTTTGCCACCCGTTTGCTCATGGGTGTAAATTCACCTTGAGCTAATGCAAGTAGCGCACTACCCGGCAATCCCTTGCGCGTATAGCCATTTGGCACATCGTCTGGCAGTGCACAAAAGCCAAATTCCGGCTGAAGCACATAGTGTTTTTCAGCCTCGATAGGCATCTCATACTCTACATCTTGGGTAAAGTCGGGCAGTAGCCCCATTTCGTCTAACAGTGAAAGCTCAAATTTTCGCAGGGTAACTTCAATATCCTCATCGCGGAAAAGCGCCATTAGTGCCTGCTCATAAGCTTCAAACACCGCGTCACTGGCAAGGCCAGCAGGCATTATTCGGTTAGTGAGCTCATTGAGGTACATGGCACAAAATAATGGCGTGCCCGCTAAATTAATAGAAGGTGCGGTACTTTCAACGTGCCGCAAATTTTTCAAATCAGATTTACCAGCAAGTTGAAGCTTGAGGGCTTGAAAAGGTTGAAGCAGGCTTTTCTTATCAGATTTACTGTTGCGTACACCTTTTGCCACGGCACTCACTTTACCGTGTTCTAAGGTAAAGAAATCGACGATATAACTGGTCTCCCGATAGGCTCGGCGATGCAACACAAAAGCAGTCAACCAGTCGTTGTTCATTCATCTTCCCGTGTTTTTTTCAGCAGTTCTGGTATTTAATTTTAGTGAAGGTAGCGTTCTTGCACATTTAGCCGACTAAAGGGCTTAGCTTCGTTTAATGCGTACCACTTTCATGGTTTCAAACTCAATACCTGCCACCTCTTCTACCTGACGGTAGTAAGTAATATTAACCCGCGCCCCTTTCAAGCTTTGATACTGCTTTTTGCGGCGGTAGATAAATGGCACGTCAATACCTTCAAGCATTACCGTATGACGTATCCAGTCTTCTTCTTCACGTTGAACGTGAGACACCACCTTCATATTATCAGACTGATTTAACTGGCCGTGCTTGCTGATTAATTTGTCAGTCTCTGATTTCATATTATTTACCTTGCACCGCGTTATATTCTGGTGTGTGGGCTTTATGCGCTTTCTAGCTGCTCAACAATAAGCTGTACCGACTCTTGGCCGCGAAATACGTTAACATCTAATCGGTAGGCAATGCGTACTTGTTTTACCATGGCATTCGGCCACACTTTAATATCAATATTAAAGGCAATGGCATCCACTTCGCCAACCGAAGGCTCTCGTAGTACCAACTTCAAGTGTTTTTCACCCACCAGTCGTTGTTGCACTACGTGAAACTCGCCATCAAATAATGGCGATTCAAAGCCTTGCCCAAACGGGCCAGCTTGCCTAAGCAAATGCGCAAAAGGCAATGACAGCTCTTGACCTGTCAGGCTGCCATCAGACAATAACACTTGATTACCATCAAGCTTATCCATGTGCTGCTTTGCAATGTCAACAAAGGCGTGTTCAAAAGCCGCTAAGTTAGCAACGGGCAAACTTAACCCTGCTGCCATCGCGTGGCCACCAAACTTGTCAATAACGCCCGGGAAACGCGTATTCACTTCATCGAGTACATCGCGAATATGTACCCCAGGAATAGAGCGAGCTGAGCCTTTTATTGTCATATCATCTTGATGAGCGAAAGCGATAACGGGTTTCAAATACTTTTCTTTTAAACGCCCCGCCACAATACCAATAACACCTTGGTGAAAATCGGCTTGATACACCACCAACGCGGCAGGAATATCACCTTCAGTGAGAGACATTTTTTCGAGCACTTGTTCCGCTTGTGCCTTCATACCCGTTTCTATTTCTCGGCGTTCACGGTTAAGTGCATCTAGTTCCGAGGCAATCATGCGGGCTTGCATCGTGTCGTTTTCCAAGAGGCAGGCAATGCCTTGAGACATATCGTCCAGCCTGCCAGCGGCATTTAAACGGGGGCCAATAACAAAACCTAAATCGGTTGAAGTAAGGTGAGCACAATCACGATTAGCCACTTCAACCAATGCTTTAATACCCGGTCTGCATTTACCTGCACGAATACGCTGCAGGCCTTGATGTACCAAAATTCGGTTGTTTTTATCTAAAACCACCACGTCGGCCACCGTACCTACGGCTACAATATCTAGTAACGATGCCAAATTAGGCGCTGGAAGATTCTTTTTAGTAAACCAATTACGTTGTTGTAGTTCGGTTTTAAGCGCTAACATGATGTAAAACGCCACACCTACCCCAGCTAAGTTTTTAGAAGGGAAAGTACAACCGGGTTGATTTGGGTTCACAATAGCATCGGCGGGGGGAAGATCGTCCCCAGGTAAATGGTGATCGGTTACAATAACATCTATACCTAACGCTTTTGCATGGGTAACCCCTTCAATACAGGCAATGCCGTTATCAACCGTAATAATAACGTCGGCACCCTGTTGCTTGGCGATATCCACAATAGGCACGCTAAGGCCGTAACCAAAATCAAAGCGATTTGGCACTAGATAATCAACCTTAGTAAACCCCATCATTTGCAATGAATGGATACACACTGCAATACTGGTGGCGCCGTCGGCATCGAAGTCACCCACAATGATGAGCGTTTTTTCTTGCTCAATAGTGTCAGCCAGAATACTTGCCGCACCGGCCATGCCTTTTAGCTCATTGAAATGGGTAAGGCCCTTCAGCCCATTTTCTAATTCACTAACATCTTGCACGTTTCTACCGCGATAAATACGGTCTATTACAGGGTGCAAAGTAGAAGCAAGAGGGGCGTCACCAGTTTCACGGCGCACTACAGGCAATATCATCGACATTCATCACTACGGTTAATTAGAGGGCAATAATACCCAAGGGAATGAGGTAGGTAAAATCAGAACATAAAAAAACGCACCTAGCCTAAGCATTAACTTTTGCTATGGTGCGTTTTAGAAAAATTGAAATTGGCGCTATTCGGCTTGTTCAATAGCCTGTGCAATCATACCTGCAGGTTGATACCCAGGTATTAGCGAGCCATCTGGCAACACGATGTTAGGCGTACCATTTACACCCAATTTTTGCCCTAACAAATATTGCTCTGCAACGTTATTAGCACATTTAGCGGTTGCCACATCGTTGCCCGATTTTGCGTCAGTTAATGCTTTTTGCGGGTTCACTGCACACCATACCGACACCATATCTTGGTAATTCTGGCTGTCTAAACCAGCACGAGGAAAGGCCAAGTAATTTACGGTAATACCCATGTCGTTTAAGTCGCCGACTTCTTTATGAAGCTTTCGGCAGTAACCACAGGTGGTATCGGTGAAAACACTGATCACA
Source organism: Alteromonas sp. 38 (assembly GCF_902506055.1). Lineage (NCBI taxonomy): Bacteria > Pseudomonadati > Pseudomonadota > Gammaproteobacteria > Alteromonadales > Alteromonadaceae > Alteromonas > Alteromonas sp. 38. Next base: position 811,417 of record NZ_LR733300.1, on the reverse strand, counting down.
TGCTTCTCGTTTTTAGCTTTAAACGTAATCGCCGATGGAGCCATCTCTTTAACGCCTTCAATACGAAGACTCGAATAAGCGACTTCGGTTTCATTACGCATGCCTTCATCAATATTGAGAATACGCGCCTGAACCAAATATTTAGCATCATCACTAACATAGAAGAAACCGCGATTGGTAGATACTTGTACCAAGCCTGGAATGGGTGAGTCGGCAAGAGAGTCAACCTCTAGCCCCAGCATATTAGTCAGCTTACTTTTAATTGCCGTTTCGTCAGCTGCGCTTGCGACATTCGCGAAAAGGCTCGTAGTGAACACCAATGCAACCAATAAGCTAAATTTTACTACTTTCACTATATTTACTCCGACAGCAACCATGCTTTCAAAATATTAAAATGGGATATAACTAAGACCGCTCATGCATGAGAAAAATTTCATTTACGCATTTCACTAAAGCGATATTTAGCAAGTATTTAACGTAATGCTATCACACCACTCGCTGGGTAACACTGAAGTTTGCCTTACCAATTAGTGGAGTTATCCCCGAGGGTGATGGCTGTGAATGAGCGTTTGTAAGCGCTCTGTCGCCACATGCGTATAGATTTGGGTCGTCGACAAGTCGCTGTGCCCCAACAACATCTGCACAACACGCAAATCGGCACCATGATTGAGTAGATGTGTGGCAAAGGCATGACGCAAGGTGTGTGGAGACAGGTGCTGTTCAATGTTGGCTTTCACAGCATAATATTTAATACGATGCCAAAAGGTTTGCCGCGTCATTTTTTGACCACGTTTACTCAAGTAGACATAGTCTGATTGCTTAGTCGCGAGTACAGGGCGGGCAGTCTTAATGTAAGTTAACAGCCATTCTATAGCGTCTTCGCCAAGTGGCACTAACCTGTCTTTGTTACCTTTCCCGGTAACCCGAACCACGCCTTGCTGCAAACTTACCTCGCTCATTTGTAAACCGATAAGCTCACTAACTCGCAATCCTGTAGCATAAAGCACTTCCAGCATGCTTTTATCACGACATTCTATTGGGTCTTCTACTATCGGGGCTGCGAGTAAATCTTCGACTTGGCGTTCACTTAACGAGGCAGGCAAAGATTTTGGTAGTTTGGGGTTTGATAAGGAAGATATAGGGTTATCTACCCGTATTTGCTTACCGATTAAATACGTATAAAAGGCCCGTAATGCACTCATTGCACGTTGTGTGCTTCGTGCTGAGAGTCCCTTGTCGTGGCGGTAAGCCAAGTAGTCTTGCATCATTTCGGTGGTCAGTACCGCTATGTCTTTAATGCCTTGGTTATTACAGAATATAGCCAGTTTAGTTAGGTCGGTACGATAGCTTTGTTGAGTATGATCAGACAGCCCCTTCTCAAGCCAAAGCATGTCTATGAAGCCATCGATATGCGCCTGACTCACGGCAGGCACATAGGTAAGATCACGCTTCATTAAAAGCCACGCATTTGTTTTATAAGCTCGTAGGCAGACTGAATATCTTGGGTCTTTTTCTTCGCCATTTCCATGGCTTGTTCAGGCAATCCTTTAGATACAAGCTTATCGGGATGATGCTCTGCCATACGTTTTCGGTAAGCACGTTTAATGGTTTTTTCATCATCAGACCCAGTAACGCCCAAAATACGATAAGCATCATCAAGAGATTGTTTTTCAGTATAGGCGCTTTGTTGCGAAGAACGCTGCTGGCCATTGGAGCCTTGTCCATTGGGGCCACTTTGTCCGCCTCGCTGCCTAAAGCGTATTTCAGCTTCAAACATGGAAATCAGATAATCGAGATCTCGGCGCCTAAAACCCAGTGGCTTCGCTACTTTTTCTAGTACCACATACTCTTCTTGCGTTAACTTTCCATCGGCAAATGCCGCTTGAATCAATATTTCCAAGAAAACTTGTAATATATCTCTGCGACCATGGCTGGCCTCGTACAACCCTTTCAACGTATCAGTAATAGGGAAGTCTCTGGCTTTACCTTCACGAAACGCTTCTTGCGCTTCTTTGCGCGCATCACCGGTTAACTTCATGTCATCCATCAGCGCTGTGGCGATTTGAATTTCACGGCTTGTTACTTTGCCATCGGACTTCGCTAAATGACCCAGCGCCGAGAACAAGCTATGAAAGAATACCGCTTGTTGCTTCATGCTATTTTGATCGGTAAAGAAGCGGCCGAATCCGCCAAGTTGATTAAAGTCTTGGCTGTAAGCCTTATCAAAGAAATGCCCTACGATTAGCCCTAAAATAGCACCGGGGATTTTTAAAAACATAAACCCAAAAAGTACACCAAGGATTTTCCCCCACACGGCCATGTCTGCATTCTCCTGTAATCAATAGCGCATTGTTGATGATGATTTTGCACCTAGCCAACGCCTGCAATCGTTGTTTAAGCACTATGATCTGCAAGCCCTATAAGGCTATAAAAATAACGTCATCATTAGAAGTAGGTATAGCTTGACGCTTTTCAAGCTAAAAACTCGTCTATTCACTTCATTAATTGAGTATTTTTTTATCCAATAAGTCAGTAAATATGCGGTAAATCACTATTTAGATAAAGAGAAATACGATTTTTTTAATCCAATGGTTGGTAAATACAACAGAAGTGCTTAGAATTGACGGCGAATTACATTGCGTTAACTGCCAACGCTACTAGGTTGGCGTATTATTAACTCTATGCAGAACTATATGTGCGCCTTAAGGTCACATCATTATAGTGTAAGCAACGAATAACAAAACAGGCCCTTCACCACCGCATGAAAAAGACCTGCGCCATGCTTGTTTCCGCGACTTTGTCTACTCACGTCGCGTTTGCACAGGAAGCTAATCCAGAATCAGTCTCACCGCTAGCCTTTTGCTCGGTGGAGCCCATTGTCTTTAAAAGCTCTGCACTTATGCCTAAGGGGCATGTAAAGGTGGAAGCCAACCGAACTGAAATCATCGAAAATAAAGTGGCACTGTTTTCAGGTAATGTTGATATTACGTCTGATAGCGCCATCATTAGTGCGTCTCAAGCACAAGTCAATGGCAATGGTGAAGACGTACTGGCAAAAGGCGATGTGCATTTTCGCGATGCACAGTTAAGCGTAGAAAGTGATGCGGTGTCGCTTCGTTCAAAAGAAGAACGCTTAGAAATGCAAAATACCCGTTATCAATTGACCGGGTTTGTTGGACAAGGTGCTGCCGAAGACATATTGGTTGATACCAATGAAGGTATTATTTTACAGGAAGTGAGTTTTACTACCTGCCCTGAAGGCCATGAAGATTGGATGATTCGGGCAAGTGAGATCAGTATTGAAAAAGGCACAGCATGGGGTAAAGCGAAACATACTCGGTTCTATATTGCGGATGTTCCTGTTTTCTACCTTCCCTATTTTGCATTCCCTGTAAGTAATGAACGTCAAACGGGCTTATTGTTTCCAGAGATAACAAGCTCTAGCAATGCAGGTATTGATTACACTCAGCCGTTCTATTGGAATATAGCCCCTAATTTTGACATGACCATTTCGCCTCGGGTGATGACCCAGCGTGGTGTTCAGCTAAATACAGAGTTTCGTTACCTAACTGAAAAAAGTGAAGGAACGGCTTACGTCGAGTACTTGCCAAGTGACAGTGATATTGACGGCTCACCCGATCGATACTTCTACCGTTTACAGCACCAAGGGCAACTTAATGAAAATTGGGTGTTGGGAGTAGACTTCAACGGATTAAGCGATGATAACTATATTGTCGATTTAGGCTCTGATTATTATAACAGCGCAGATACACACCTTTACCGTACCGTAAGCCTGGGTTATTACACCCGTGATTTAACGGTAAATATGCAAATAAAAGACTTCGAAATATTGGGTGATACCGCCGATAGTTATCGTGCGTTACCAGAAGTTAAGATTGATTATCGCACGCCTTTTGGTCGCTATTTCGAATTTAGTGTGAACTCTGAACTAGCGTATTTTGATAACACTTCCGAAACCGCACCAACAGCAACCCGCTTTCATGTAGCCCCTACCCTTGCTATGCCTATTCGTGCTGCATGGGGTGAATTTGTTGCTGAAACCACCGTGTTGCAAACTGTCTATAAACAAGAAAATATTCAAGATACTGACTTAGAAGAAAATGTAGAGCGTACTTTAGGTCAAGCTCGCCTATTCGGGGCGCTGTATTTCGAAAAAGATTCTTCATGGTTTGGTAACGATACCGCCATGACGTTAGAACCTAAAATTCAGTATCTTTACACCTCGTATGAAGACCAAACAGCGATTGGGCTGTATGATTCAACGCCTCTGTTAACCGACGTTGAAGGGTTATTCAGAGGACAAGAATTTACCGGATTGGATAGAATTTCAGATAACAACCAAGTTACCCTCGGCATAACCAGCCGAATATTGGATAAAAACAATAGGGAACAATTTGTACTTAGCTTGGGTCAGATATTCTACCTTGAAGATAACAAGGTCATTGCCGCGACTAAAAATCAAGACCGTTCGGCGCTAGCCGCTGAGATGGACTGGCGGTTTAACAAAAACTGGTACGCCCATTCTGATATTCAAGTGACCACCGACACCGACAAAGTTGACTTAAGCAGTGTTGGCTTAGAATATCGACAAGATGCAAAGCGATTTATTCAGTTAAGTCATCGATATGTTCGTGATTTAAGTGGTGAAACCATTGACCAAGTGGGAATATCGGCGAGTTGGCCGATTGCTGAAAACTGGCAATGGGTGGGTCGAACTTACCGTGACATTGAGCGCGACCGCAGTATTGAGACTTATGCAGGTATCCAGTATGAATCCTGCTGCTGGGCAATACGATTAGTGGCAGAAAGAAGTTTAAGTAACCGCTACGATTCATCGGGAGAGCAATCTACCGACGATTTCGATACTGGTGTGTCATTACAATTTATATTCAAAGGTATCGGTACGTCTGGTACACAAAGAAGCATGTTACAAGATGGCATGTTTGGCTATCGTCAGCCATATAGTTTAAATTAATCCGTTGTAGCGTAGGGAGTAGCCCTACGTTAAGCATTAACCAATAATAAAAGAGTGAGTATGAAGTTCATAATCCGGGCCTTGTTAGTCAGTGCAGTGTTGTCGTTTAGCAGCTACGCGCAAGAAGTAATGCTTGACCGCGTAGCGGTTATTGTCGATCAGGGTGTTGTACTTCAAAGTGAAGTAGATGCACTGATGAATGACGTTAAACGTAACGCAGAGGCAAATGGGCAAGACCTTCCTTCTGACCGCGCACTGCGTACTCAAGCCATTGAGCGTTTGATCACCAAGAGTCTTCAGTTGCAGATGGCACAAAGAATGGGTATACAAATAAGCGACCCACAGCTTGAACAAACCATTGCAAATATTGCTGCAAACCAAAATACCACGGTCGATGAATTACGCAGACAATTGCGTTTAGAAGGCATCGCTTATGAAGATTACCGTGAAGATATACGCGAAGAAATCGTGATGGGTGAAGTGCGTCGCGCGAATGTTCGTCGCCGTATTTATATTACCGATCAAGAAAGAGAAACCCTTATTGAACTCATGGAACAACAAGGTGCAGAACAAGAAGAATACCGTCTAGGCCACATTCTTGTTGGTTTCCCATCTGATCCTTCTGACGACCAAATCAATGCAGCAAGAGAGCGAGCAGACAAAGTACTTTCTCTATTAAATTCTGGGTCAGATTTTGCTAAAATAGCTATCGCATCATCATCAGGTAACGAAGCGTTAGAAGGTGGTGACATGGGTTGGCTGAACATTAACGCTATGCCTACCTTGTTTGCTGAAGCGATTCAGGGTAAAGCAAAAGACGAGCTAGTCGGCCCTATCCGAAGTGGTGCTGGTTTTCATATCTTGAAAGTATTAGATACTCGAGGCATTGAAAAAGTCACTATTGAAGAGGTTAACTCTCGTCATATTCTCGTTAAGCCTTCAATCATACTTAGTGAAGACAAAGCAAAAGCGATGCTAGTTAAGTTCAGAACTCAACTTGAAGCGGGTGAAGTTGAATTTGAAGAGCTCGCTAAAGAACATTCAGAAGATCCAGGTTCAGCCCTTAAAGGCGGCGAACTTGGTTGGTCAGATCCAAACAACTACGTACCAGCTTTTAAAGACGCCCTTGCGCAATTATCAGCCGGTGAATACAGCGACCCAGTACGTTCAGTACACGGTTGGCACTTAATCCAATTAATCGATAGACGTGTAGACGACGCAACAGAGCGCCGCAAAGAAGACAAAGCGTATCAGCTTATTTTCAATAGAAAGTTTGCAGAAGAAACGGAAAACTGGTTACGTGAAATGCGCGACGCTGCCTACATTGAAGTTATCGAGTAATATATAGAAGCATAAATGACACCGATAAAAATTGCAGTAACACCAGGTGAGCCCGCCGGTATTGGGCCAGACTTAATCATAAAGCTGGCTCAAGAATCATGGCAGGCTCAGTTAGTAGTATTCGCCGATGGCGAAATATTAGAGACCAGAGCGAAAGCACTTGGTTTACCGCTTACATTGCTTCCTTATGATGCATCAAACCCGCAGGTTCAGCCCGCGGGTTCGCTGTTTATTAAGCAAATAGATAAAGCCGCCGATGTGGTTGCCGGAACCCTAGATAGCGAGAACGGTTTATACGTAGTAGAAACCCTTCGACAAGCATGCCAAGCAAACATGGAAGGTGACTTTCATGCGGTAGTCACCGGGCCGGTGCACAAGGGCATTATCAATAAAGCTGGCGTATCTTTTAGTGGCCATACCGAGTTTTTTGCTTATCAGTCCAATACGATTGATGTTGTCATGTTGTTGGCAACAGAAGGCTTAAATGTCGCACTAGCAACTACTCATATTCCTTTAGAATATGTGTCTCGCGCCATTACTAAAGAACGCCTTCACAAAGTGCTCCATATTATTAACACCGACTTTAAACTAAAATTTGGTGTTCGCAATCCGCATATTTACGTGTGTGGGCTTAACCCCCATGCAGGTGAAGATGGACATATTGGCACAGAAGAAATTCAAACCATTATTCCGGCGCTAAACGAGTTACGTGAAGAAGGGCTAAATATTACCGGGCCACTTCCTGCCGATACTATATTTCAGCCTAAATATCTGGAAGATGCAGACGTTGTGCTAGCGATGTACCACGACCAAGGCCTTCCCGTGCTAAAATATAAAGGGTTTGGTGCTTCGGTTAACATTACCCTTGGCCTCCCATTTATAAGAACATCCGTCGATCACGGTACTGCACTCGATTTAGCAGGCCATGGTAATGCCGATCCTGGCAGTTTCAGAAAAGCATTGGAAAAAGCCATTGAGCTTGCACATCATCAACAATGAGTAAAACACATTTAGGCCACACGGCCAGAAAACGCTTCGGACAAAACTTCCTACACGACGATTATGTGATTGGACAAATCGTGTCGGCCATTAATCCGCAACACGAACAAAACTTGGTTGAAATAGGCCCCGGATTAGGCGCGCTCACCGATCCAGTTTGCGATGAAGTTGAAGCACTTACCGTTATCGAGCTTGACCGAGATTTGGCTAAGCGTTTACGAGAACATCCGTTTAACGGCGATAAGCTAACTGTTATTGAACAAGACGCGATGACCATGGATTTCACTGAGCTGGCTAAAACTATGCACGTGAAAGATAAAGGGTTGCGCGTTTTTGGTAACTTACCGTATAACATTTCAACACCGCTTATGTTTCACCTGTTCTCTCACGCAGCGTGCGTAAATGACATGCACTTCATGCTACAAAAAGAAGTGGTGAACCGTTTAGCCGCAGGGCATGGCTCTAAAAGCTATGGTCGATTATCGGTAATGGCGCAATATTATTGTAAAGTTATGCCGGTACTCAATGTACCACCAGGTGCCTTTAAGCCCCCCCCAAAAGTTGATTCTGCGGTAGTACGTCTAATCCCACATAAAACACCGCCAGTGGATGTGGTATCAGTGGCTACCCTTGAGCGAGTATGCGCACAGGCGTTCAATCAACGTCGCAAAACAATACGAAATTCGCTGAAAGAAAGTCTTACTGAAGCACAAATCAGCGCGCTGGGTATAAACCCAACCGTAAGGGCTGAAGTACTATCCTTGCAGGATTTCGCCACATTAGCGAATGCAGTATCAGCGTTAGAAGAAGCACAAGAAAATTAAAGTTAGCTTATGAATGAGTCTGAAATTAAGGTGCGGGTGAAAACCCGTCACCTGCCCGAGCACCTCCCCTCTGATTCGCCACAATTTGCGTTCGCTTATCACGTGACCATTGTGAATGACAGCCAAGAAACGGTTCAACTTATTAATCGTTACTGGCAAATTACCGATGCTAACGGTAAAACATCAGAGGTGAGCGGCTCAGGTGTTGTTGGAAAACAGCCTATATTAAAACCAGGCGAAGATTTTGACTATACCAGTGGGGCTGTACTTGATACCCCTGTAGGTAATATGCAAGGCTATTACGAAATGGAGCGTGAAAACGGGGAACGTTTTCGAGTTCCGATTGAAGTATTCCGTTTAGCGGTTCCCAACATTCTTCACTGATTTTTGAGATTTATGACTTATCGCAACACCTTCGTCGTGGGTGATATTCAAGGCTGTTATCGCGGGCTACAGCAACTGCTGGAGAAAGCCGAATTCTCTGCGGATAAAGATAAACTCTTCGCCGTTGGCGACCTAGTTGCCAGAGGCGAAGACTCGTTAAGCACCTTAAGGTTTCTAAAAAGCTTAGGTAGCAGTTTCGAGACAGTGCTAGGAAATCACGACCTTCACTTGCTGGCGGTAGCGAACAACATTCGCAAACCTAAGAAAGCTGATAACCTTGAGCCTTTACTTAATGCTCCCGACTTAAAAGCACTACTCGATTGGCTTCGTCAATTTCCCTTAGCTAAAAAAATTAATGCTAACCATACCATCGTACATGCCGGTCTCTACCCACATTGGAGTACTGACACCCTCGTCAGCTTAAGCGATGAAGTTAGCAAACAGTTACAAGCGAAGCACTATACTGACTTTTTAAAAAACATGTACGGCAACACACCGGTCACGTGGTCTGATAAACTTGAAGGTGTACCACGAACCCGCTTTATTGTGAACGCATGCACTAGAATGCGCTTTCTAAACGCAGATACTAGTTTAGAGTTTGAGACCAAAACCCACCCTGCTCAAGCTTCGAAATCGGTTACGCCTTGGTTCAAGATAGACAATGCTCACCTCCAGGCGCAAGAACAGGTTCTTTTCGGTCATTGGGCTGCACTAAACAGCGAGACGCAAGATAATCGTTTTGTCGCGCTAGATACCGGGTATGTTTGGGGTCAAGAAATGACCATGCTGGATATCAATACAGGTAAACTCATCAGAGTACATGCGTAATTTGCTTAATTGATGCAGCAGACTACTAAATCGCATATTCTTGTGCTTTACTTGTTAACTTAATGGCTTACCTGCCGATACTTTGGTTATATACGTTAGTCTATAATCCCATTACCGTTCATGTTATACATTTTAATACCTTCCTCTAGGGCATTGGGGTGTATTTTGGACGTAGTGCGGGGTAGTATCGTCACGCAAAAAAATAAAAAATAGTCTAGGAGTTTCAATGAAGATTACAGTAGCCACTCGCGTAATCGGCGGTTTTGTAGCAATTACTTGTCTACTGATTGTCATTAGCGTTGTTTCGTTGTTCAACCTCAATTCCATCGGTTCAGCAACCGAAGAGGTAAATGACATAGCGCTTCCTACAGTAGCGGGTAGTAACGCCCTAAAAGCGAACTTCCTAAACATGGGTAGATTGACGTTCGAAGCCTATATTGAAGAAGATTTATCGGGTCTTCAAGAAAAGCGCACAGCATTCAATAAAAGCCGAGATATGTTCGAAGCTGAATATAAAAAGCTTGCCAGTGCAGTTGCCGACGAACCTGAACTTCAACGTAAATTGAATAGCATTCGTGCCTCCTATGACAATTACATAAAGAATGTTGAAGCGGTTTATCTGAATCACCAAAAATTTATGGACATTCGCAACACCATTGACGATCGACTAGGTGACGCTGAAGATAACGCTGACGATGCATCTACTTACTTACTAGACTTCTCTGACCTAGATACAGTGCAAAGCGATCCTAACCTTAGACGCGCAGCCGACATTGGTAGTCAACTAGAAACCTCACTACTCTCTCTACTTACCGTTTCATATGAATACGTAAAGACCGAAACTATCGTACGCTCACAAACCCTAGGTAACGAAGTTGACTTGGTGGTAGACAAGGTTGCTACTTTGCTTAGTGATATGGGCCAAGCAGCTGGACAGCGAGATCAATCTGGTACCCTTAGCGATATTAATGAATTGGTAAACGATGCCCTAAACGCTATTAAAGCCAGTGACGGCGTTATGGCGCTGCATGTAGAAAGACTAGAGCGCAGAAATGATTCTGAAAGTGCGCTGAATGCGTCAGATAAAAATATTGCGAACGGTATTGTGGAACTTGAGCAGCTTCTCGCCCTTGCAGATGCCAAAGCAAAAGACATCGAAAACCAAGTTAACAGCGCTATCACTACAGGTAATATTATTATTAGTGCAGTGGTTATTCTCTCTATCGCGATAGCTATCATTATTGGTTACATAACAGTACGCGCGATTACTCGCCCGCTTTACCGCGTGAACGAATTACTTACCGTGGCATCATCTGGAGACTTAACACATCGCCTAGACGATTCTGCTCAAGATGAGTTTGGCTTATTAGCTAAAAACTGTAATAACCTAATTGGCAACCTCAAAGAGCTGATTTCAGGAATTAATACCCGTGCAGAGCAACTTGCCGCGGCATCAGAACAAACCTCAGCCGTTACCGCGCAAACCACGCATTCAATTCAAGATCAAAAGTCACAAATTGGTCAAGTGGCAACGGCCACTACAGAAATGCATTCTACCTCGCAATTGGTAGTGCAAAACGCTGAAGATACACTGAGTCAAATTCGCCATGCTGACGCAGAAGCTGAAAATGTACGTCAAATCTCGCTTGAGAATAAACGTATTATCGAAATTCTTGCAAAAGACGTACAAGACGCAGCAGATGTTATTAACAAACTTCATCAAGACAGCGCCAGCATCGGTGGCATTCTTGATGTTATCCGCGGCGTGGCCGACCAAACTAACCTTCTAGCCTTGAATGCGGCCATTGAAGCTGCACGTGCGGGTGAGCAAGGTAGAGGCTTTGCGGTAGTTGCTGATGAAGTACGTACGCTAGCGAGCCGTACGCAACAGTCTACGCAAGAAATTAACGCTATGATTGAGGTGCTTCAAGCGGGTGCTGAACGCGCGGTATCGGTAATGAATCAAGGTAAAGAGCAGACCGTAGCGTGTGTCGAGCAAACGGAAAAAGCGACTCAGGCGCTTGATATTATTTCTGAAGCTGTACATAAAGCCCACGACGTAAGTTCTCAAATTGAACAATCAGCACGTGAGCAAAATACCGTGTCTCAAGAAATTAGCGAGAAGCTTGAAACTATCGTTAATATTGCTGAAGAAACTACGTCGGGTGCTCAGCAAACCTCTGACTCTAGCCACGAAGTGGCAAGGCTTGCTGAAGAACTACAGCAATCTATCCGTCAGTTTAAGGTATAACACCACATTGGGTATTTAGTGTCATTGAATACTCTACGTTAAATGAAAAAGGGAAGGTTAACACCTTCCCTTTTTTGTATATGAAAAACACATAACACGCTACTCAAAGAGCGCTTTATGTAAATCCTTCACTATTTTATCGCTGTCTGTTTCATTCACTAGGAATGAAAGGTTGTGCGGGTTAGCACCGAAACAAATCATGCGTAAGTTAAAGTCAGATACCGCAGCAAAAATCTTGCTAGACACCCCAATTGCGGTTTGCATGTGGTTACCCACCACCGTGACTAAGTCGTAACCGTTCTCTACTTTCACATCACAGATAGTTTCAAGTTCTGCAATGGTTTCTTTATTTAAGCGCTGTGCCACTGAATTGGCAGGATTGTCTAAGGTAAACGACACCGAGATTTCTGATGTAGTCACCAAGTCCACACTTAGCTTGTGCTTAGCAATAATGGCAAAAACCTGCTGTAGGAAGCCCTGTGCGTACATCATCTTAGGTGTTTTCACTGTTACCATAACTTGGTCTTTACGGCGAGTAATGGCACGATAAGGTGGCTCTTCCACGCAATCTCGAACAATCCAAGTACCGCCTTTTTCTGGCTCTTTACTTGAACCTACAAACACTTTAATGTTTTTACGAAGGGCTGGTTCCATGGTGGCAGGATGCAGTACCTTAGCACCAAAGGTCGCCATCTCAGCCGCTTCCTCAAAACTAAGCTCTGGCAATGGGCGAGCCGCAGCAGTAATACGTGGGTCGGTGGTATAAACCCCTATCACATCGGTCCATATTTCACAGGCATCGGCATCTAAGGCTTCAGCAATAAGCGCAGCCGTAAAGTCAGAACCGCCACGCCCCAATGTAGTAGTGCGACCTTCATCATCGGCGCCCACAAACCCTTGTGTAACCACAATGGCATTTTCAATTTCAGGGGCCAGCAATTGCTTTGCCAAAGCTTCAATAGTGTCTATCTGTGGCACTGCTTCACCAAATTCACTGTCGGTGCGCAAGACTTTGCGTACATCGAAGTTCATGGTAGTCACATTTTGTTCGCCTACTTTTTGTTCGGCTAAGACTGCACTGAACATCAATGACGACATGCGCTCACCCATAGAAAGCAACTGATCTTTCAAATCGTTTCTATGTAAAATCTCTTCGTGGAATGCTAGCGATTTCATTTCATCTAGCAAATCATTTAGCTTGCTTTCAACCGAGCTCTTATCTGCAAGCTTGTTGAGAATGGCAAGTTCAATATCAACAATAGATTGGCAAGTAGATTCTATTTGCTCTTGGGTAAGTGGGCTGTGCGCTAAATTCACCAGGTGGTTTGTCACCCCTGCTGATGCACTAACAACCACGATACGGGTCGCACTGTTTGAGGCAACAATTCGCGCACAGTTTTGCATCACTTCATAGTTCGCAACACTGGTTCCGCCGAACTTGGCGATGGTTAAAGCATTTGCCACGATTTTACTCCGAATTTCTTTTACCGAGCATACTGCTCGATACCGACCGGCGAATTAATTATTCGCACCGGTTTAACGATTAATTTCTATCTGGTCACCCACACTTATATTGTGTGAAGCGAACCACCCTTGGTTCATTTCTAGCGCGTAGAGTACCTCTTTAGTTGCCTGCACTGACGTTAGGTCGTGAGGCTCTAGAGGTTTTATATCTGTAATTACGCCATTTCTGTCGATATAGGCGACATCTAAAGCAACATTGGTATTCTTCATCCACATGCTGGCGTATCGCGGCGATGCAAATTTAAAGAACATTCCACAGTCATCACACAGTGATTCTCTGAACATTAACCCTTGAGCACGTTGTTCAAAAGAATGCGCGTATTCCATTTGGTAAAGTTTTCCATCAATCGTTAAAGTAACTTGATCAAACTTTACGCTAGGTTCCATTTGCGCGCTGGCATTTAAAGCGCCATACCCTAGAAGCACAAAAAGCGCGATTGCGATGACAGTAGTTTTAGCCATTAGACATTCCTTTTACCCATAAAAAAAGCCGGACACTTACGGCGCCCGGCTTTGTAGTTTATACACTAAATCAGGCAACATTCAACGTTGGAATGATATTGGCCTTTGCCTCTTCCTCTGCCTTCTTGAAACTTGGCATTTTATCGAAGTTTAAGTAACGGAATACTTCAGACGACATGGAGTTAATTTTGCTCGCATATTCCATGTATTCTTCTGCCGTGGGAATACGGCCAACGATAGCACCTACCGCCGCTAATTCAGCCGACGTAAGGTACACATTCGCCCCGTCACCTAAACGGTTAGGAAAGTTACGAGTAGATGTAGACAGTACTGTGGTGCCCGCATCTACACGGGCTTGGTTACCCATACACAATGAACACCCGGGCATTTCTGTACGCACGCCCACTCGCCCATAAATGTTGTAGTAGCCTTCTTCCATCAACTGAGCCTTGTCCATTTTCGTGGGTGGCGACATCCACAAACGGGTAGGTAGGGTTTTATTGAACTGCTCAAGTAACTTACCGGCCGCTCTAAAGTGACCAATGTTTGTCATACATGAACCAATAAAGACCTCATCTACGTTCTCACCAGCTACTTCTGATAAGGTTTTCGCATCATCAGGATCGTTAGGGCAACAAACGATAGGCTCCTTAATATCGCTAAGGTCTATCTCGATAGTTTCTTTGTACTCAGCATCTGCATCGGCGCGCATAAGTTCAGGGTTGGCCAACCACTCTTCCATCTTCTGAGCACGGCGTTCAAGCGTACGTGGGTCACCGTAACCTTCGTTAATCATCCAACGAAGCATAGTGATGTTTGAGTTCAGGTATTCAGCAATAGACTCTTCTGAAAGGTTAATACTGCAGCCCGCCGCAGAACGCTCTGCCGATGCATCAGATAATTCAAATGCTTGCTCTACCGTTAGGTGTTCCAGCCCTTCAATTTCAAGTACGCGACCAGAGAACGCATTAATTTTGCCTTTCTTCTCTACGGTAAGTAAGCCTTGCTTAATACCGTATAACGGAATGGCGTGTACTAAATCACGCAGGGTAATGCCCGGCTGCATTTCGCCTTTAAAACGAACCAGAATGGATTCAGGCATATCAAGGGGCATCACACCAGTTGCTGCAGCAAAAGCCACTAAGCCAGACCCTGCTGGGAATGAAATGCCCAATGGGAAACGGGTGTGTGAATCGCCACCGGTACCTACTGTGTCTGGCAACAACATGCGGTTTAACCAGCTGTGAATAATGCCGTCGCCGGGGCGAAGGGATACTCCGCCTCGGTTCATCATGAAGTCTGGCAAGGTATGCTGAGTTTCAATATCAACAGGCTTAGGGTATGCCGCGGTATGACAAAACGACTGCATGGTTAAGTCGGCAGTGAAACCAAGACAGGCTAAGTCTTTTAGCTCATCTCGCGTCATAGGGCCTGTAGTATCTTGCGAACCAACAGTGGTCATCTTAGGTTCGCAATAGGTGCCGGGGCGAATGCCTTCTACGCCACATGCTTTACCTACCATCTTCTGGGCAAGAGTGTAGCCCTTACCGGTATCGGCTGGTTGTTCTGGCGTGCGGAACAAATCTGTTGCGCCTAAACCTAATGTTTCTCGTGCTTTTTCAGTGAGCGCGCGGCCAATAATAAGGTTGATTCGACCACCAGCGCGTACTTCATCTAAAATGACTTTAGATTTGTATTCGTACTCAGCTAACACTTCACCTGTTTCATGGTTGGTAATTTTGCCTTCAAACGGGTAGATGTCGATAACATCGCCCATATTCATTTTTTCTACATCAGCTTCAAAAACCAAGGCCCCAGCGTCTTCCATAGTATTGAAGAAAATGGGTGCTACTTTGCTGCCAATACATACACCGCCGCCGCGCTTATTTGGCACGCCAGGTAAATCTTCACCAAAGAACCACAGCACTGAGTTGGTGGCCGATTTACGTGAAGAGCCGGTTCCTACCACATCTCCTACAAAGGCAACGGGATAACCTTGGTTTTTTACATCTTCGATTTGCTTCATTGGACCTTTAACACCATGCTCTTCTGGCTCTAAGCCATTACGGGTCATCTTATAAGCGGCTAAGGCGTGAAGAGGAATGTCTGGGCGCGACCACGCATCTGGGGCGGGAGACAAGTCGTCGGTATTGGTTTCACCGGTTACTTTAAATACAGAGTAAGTGATTTTATCGTCCATTAATTTACGCGAGGTAAACCACTCACCTTCTGCCCACGACTTAATAATGTCAGTGGCAAATTCATTTCCGGCTTTGTGTTTTTCTTCAACATCATGGTAGGCGTCAAACATAAGCAACGTGTGCTTAAGTTCTTTAGCCGCTAGTGGCGCTAGGCCCTCATCGTCGAGAAGCTCAACTAATGTCACGATGTTGTAGCCACCATGCATGTTGCCTAGAAGCTCAATGGCCTTTTCTTTTGAAATTAACGAGCAGCTGTCCTCGCCTTTAACGATAGCACTTAGGAAACCGGCTTTAACGTAAGCGGCCTCATCTACGCCTGGTGGAACACGTTCAGACAACAATTCTAATAGGTTGTCTGCTTCGCCTTCTGGTGGATTTTTAATTAACTCAACCAAGCCTGCTACCTGTTCAGCATTTAGCGGCTTAGGAGGGATCCCTTCAACAGCACGTTCTTCTACGTGTTTGCGATAGTCTTGTAACACGATGTCTTCCTCTTGGTTTAGCTTGCGCAATGGGAATAACGGTCTTGTACGGTCTTGACGCAAGGTGTGATTAAAAATACTTCATAAGTATAACGATTAACCTGCCTAAATTAAATTTTTGAGGCTTTTTATTCGTTTATAGTCGCCATTCAGCGCACTTAATATTGAACGATTAAAACTATTAAAAAACCATAAATAAAACCCTAAAACTAATCAAACTTGTTGAATGTCATTATTCCCATCATTAACGGTATGGCGGCAATATTCGTTAAAAGCAACCTAGGTTTAAAACCACAGAGGCATATTATCTTATAAATCGGGAAGGTCTTTGTCTGGGCGTACATGCCTAAAGCTTGCAAATCGGGGGATCCCCTTCTTTGTTACGCCAAAGTATTTGTAGGTGATCCAACTGTTCTTTGGTGGCGGATATCGGCGCTGTTTCATACTAAACCCCGTGCCGATTTTAAATTGTACACCCTCGGGCGTTTCTACAATAAGCGAGCCCATCATGCCGGCGAACTTCCCCTTCCCTTTTACATAGCCAATCACTTTGGCTTCAGCATCGTTAAACCGTTTCGCTTTTAATAACTGATTACTACGCCCGTCCTGATAAAAGGCCGCTTTATGATGTAGCATTAGGCCTTCACCGCCCTTTGCGGTTACCTCATCTATTTTCGCTTCAAGAAGCCGCTGATTGCTCAGTGTAAACTGCGGGATCATAGTTAAACTATTGCTATTTGCTTGCTTTACCAGTGCCTCCATCGTAGACAAGCGTGTGGCAAACGGGACATGACTGACGGGCATATCAAACAGCATCATCTTCACCGTCCTCCAGCGTTCATCAGGCGTATGACTAAGTACAATAGAAGCGATAGCTTCAAAACTGCTTCGCTGAGTCCATAACTCTCCATCAAGGGCTACATCAGGCCAGTTCTTGGTAAACCACTCAGGTGCGTGAATTTTATTACCGTTTCGGGTAAGAAGCTGCGTGCCCGTCCACCGGGCACGCACCCCATCTAACTTTTCGCTAACGAAATACTCAGCAATATTGATGTAGTCATTTGCCTTGTAGGTCGTTGCCGTTTGAATAGGCGTTACACCCTGCTCGGGCACGCGTTTAATGAGATTAGGCATTGCGTGAGTGACAGGGGTGGCAACGGGAGTGGCAAATGAAACTGGAGGCAAGCTTATCGCGAGTAGCGCCAGTGAGATAACATGTTTAATATTCATTTTGGCATTCTTGTTAAAAAACAAAAAAGCTTACGCTTATCACTCCCTGAGTAAACTGGGCTTAGGGCGGGTTTACATGAAGGCTTAGAATACAGGCGGAATACAGGCGGAAATACAGGTGGGAATAGAGATATAAAAAAGCCCCAACCGAGGTTGAGGCTCTATATGCTAATTGCTATTTAACGTAAGGTTAAATGGCGTTTTAGCTAACTGTTTTAACAGCAACGCTTGGCTCGAACTTAGCTTTAACGCTTAAGTCTTCTGCAGGCGGCGCGAAGTCAGTAAGGTTAATACCCTCAACCGCAGCTTTGTACTCTTCCATAGTAGGGAAGCGACCTAGCACAGCAGACAGCACGACTAATGGTGTTGAACCAAGAAGTGACTCACCTTTCTTCTCGTTAGAATCGGCAACAACACGACCTTGGAACAAGCGCGTAGAGGTAGCAATTACGGTATCACCAGGTTCTGCTTTTTCTTGGTTACCCATACAAAGGTTACATCCTGGACGCTCTAGGTACATGATGTTGTCGTACTTGGTACGCGCAGATTCTTTTGGCTTGTCGTCGTTAAACTCGAAACCTGCGTACTTAGTAAGAATGTCCCAATCGCCTTCCGCTTTTAGTTCATCAACAATGTTGTATGTTGGTGGTGCAACAACAAGTGGTACGTTAAACGACACGCTGCCATTTTGCTTTTCTAAATTACGAAGCATTTGAGCGATAATCTGCATGTCACCTTTGTGAACCATACAAGAACCAACAAAGGCTAAATCAACGGTTTTGCCGTCGTAGAAAGAAACTGGACGAATAACGTCATGGGTATAACGCTTAGAAACGTCATCGTTATTTACGTCTGGGTCAGCTATCATTGGCTCGTCGATTTGGTCTAAATCAACAACCACTTCTGCGTAGTATTTTGCGCTGTCATCTGGTGCAAGCGCTGGCTCTTCGCCAGACTCGATTTCAGCAATACGCTTATCAGCAAGGTCAATCAAACCTTGAAGCATGTTGGCATCGTTTTCCATGCCCTTGTCGATCATTATCTGAATGCGGCTCTTCGCCACTTCTAGCGACTTGATCATAGTCTCGTCGTTAGAAATACAGATTGAGGCTTTCGCCTTCATTTCTGCTGTCCAGTCGGTAAAGGTAAACGCTTGGTCAGCAAGCAAAGTACCGATTTGCACTTCAATAACACGACCTTGGAACACATTCTCACCGCCAAATTGCTTCAGCATTTGAGCTTGAGTAGCATGAACAACGTCACGGAAGTCCATGTGGCTCTTCATGTGGCCTTTAAAGGTCACTTTCACCGACTCTGGAATTGGCATCGCCGCTTCACCTGTCGCAAGCGCTACCGCTACCGTACCCGAGTCAGCACCGAACGCGACACCTTTAGACATACGAGTATGTGAGTCACCACCAATGATAATAGCGCGATCGTCAACGGTAATATCGTTCAATACTTTGTGAATAACGTCAGTCATAGCATGGTAAACCCCTTTAGGGTCGCGTGCCGTGATTACGCCAAAGTTATTCATGAAAGACATAAGCTTAGGAATATTAGCTTGGGCTTTCTTATCCCATACCGACGCTGTGTGACAGCCCGACTGGTATGCACCGTCGACAAGCGGAGAAATCGTTGATGCTGCCATCGACTCTAGCTCTTGGCATGTCATCGGGCCGGTTGTATCTTGTGAGCCTACAATGTTTACTTTAACGCGAACGTCCGAGCCAGCGTGAAGCGGAGTCTCAGACTTAACGCCTACCGCATTGCGGTTAAAGATTTTTTCAACAGCTGTTAGACCTTGGTTCGCTACAGATACTTCTTTCGAACGTGCATAAACTTCAGGTACGTCTGTGCCTAACACTTTCGCAGCAAAAGTTTGTAACTGCTTACCAAACGTTACCGCGTAAGAACCACCGGCTTTCATAAACTCCATTTTTTGCGGAGTGAAAGCGCTTGATATATCGGCAAGTTCTTCTGAGCCGTTGAACAGTTTCTTCGCTTTAGTATCGATAGTAAGCACGGTGCCAGTAGCAACAGAATATGCTTCTTCTAACACTGGATCGCCGTTAGCATCGCGAACCACTTCACCGTTGGCATCCGTCTTTTTAACCCAGTTTTTAAGGTCTAAACCAATACCGCCAGTAACGTCTACGGTCGTTAAGAAGATAGGTGCGATACCGTTAGTACCTGCAACCACTGGCGCTTTGTTCACAAATGGAATGTAAGGGCTTGCTGCCTCACCGGCCCAAAGTGCAACGTTATTCACACCAGACATGCGCGAAGAACCTACGCCCATGGTGCCTTTTTCAGCAATAAGCATTACTTTAGCGTTAGGGTGCTTTTTACCTAGCTCAACAATTTCTTGCTGTGCTTCAGGCGTGATCATGCACTGACCGTGTAGCTCGCGATCTGCACGAGAGTGAGCTTGGTTACCAGGAGAAAGTAAATCAGTAGAGATATCACCTTCTGCAGCAATATAAGTTACTACATCAATTTTTTCTGGTACGTCAGGCAATTTAGTAAAGAACTCTGCTTTTGCGTAGCTCTCAAGAATGTCTTTTGCTATCACATTACCTGCGTTGTACGACGCTTCTAAACGCTCTGTATCAGCCTCGTATAAGTAAACCTGTGTTTTTACTACTTCAGCAGCTGTCTTAGCGACCGCTTCATTGTCTGAAAGTGCCAAATCTAGAAGCACTTCAACAGACGGGCCACCTTTCATGTGTGAAAGCAGTTCTAACGCAAACTCAGGTGTGATTTCAGCAACAACTGACTCACCTAGTACGATTTCTTTAAGGAATGCAGCTTTTACACCTGCCGCACTTGTTGTACCTGGCAGTGTGTTGTAGATGAAGAAGTTAAGAGAATCTTCACGGTGCTCGTTATTCGTATCTTTAATTTGAGCAATAATTTCTGACAGCAAATCGGCACTGTCGATAGGCTTAGGGTGTAAACCAAGTTCCGCTTTACGGGTCTCGATTTCGGCCATGTATTCTGAATACAAACTCATATAATTCTCTCGGTCTTGGTTATACGTAGGTATTTTTTATACGCAGGGGTTAATTATACGTCGGTCTTAGCTATACGCATGAAATTATAGTGGTTATTTTAACTGATTTTTACGCATCAGGTAATCATTAGAAAATGGCAGAATGGCGCAAAGCCCCATTTACACTTTTCATTAACTTCTGCATATTTATATTTTGCTTATTAGGCAGATAAAAACCAATTTATTAAAATAAAAAATAATCACTAATTATCATTGAGTTAGAAAAAACGTCTAGCATTAAGCTCATTCTATACTGCATTTTGAGGCAATATTAAAAGCAAGCTATACAAAGTACGACTTATCTTAGGTATTTTTCGTATTTATGGTCGAACCAGATGAAATAATAAACAATAATGTTGTAAATTTACAATATTTTCTAGTTCTTGGCTTGAATGCACTTAATTTGAGCCTGTTACAGTAGCAAACGACTCAGGTGATAGTAACTGTATTAGCTCAGCACTTTCCCCATCAGTCAGCGCATAAACACCGCCATCTTGCCCCACTGCCACATCGCGAACCCGTTGATTTATTGTAGAAAAAACTCTTCGATACTGAAAGGGTTGGCTTGATAAGTCTACCGCGTAAAGTGCCTTCGCTTTTAAGGCAGAAACAAGCAAGTGATTAGAGAGTGTGGGGAAAGCATTGTGGTTGTATACCGCCATAGACGATGGCGCTATAGATGGCGACCAATCCACGAGTGGATCCACCATGCCCTCATAGTGATTAAACGGGGAAATCGTTGCCCCCGAATAATCTTTACCTAGCGTGACCACCGGCCAACCATAGTTCATTCCAGGCTTGAGCTTGTTTAGCTCATCACCGCCATCCGGGCCGTGCTCATGCAGGTAGACATCACCATTTTGCAATTTCACTAACCCTTGTGGGTTCCTGTGCCCTAAGGTGTAAACAAACCGCGCATTGTTAAACGGAACATTTGAGGCGGGCTTTCCATCTACAGTAAAACGAAGCACTTTCCCTAACTGTGAACTTAATACTTGGGCCTGCTCCCGATAATCGAAACCGTCACCTGTGGTCACCAACCAAGTGCCATCTTTCATGGCGACAAGCTTGCCACCAAAATGCACTGGTGTAGCCTTGCTGTCTTTTATTTCCAATACGGGTGTTAACGCTTTAATTTGCCCATCATCGGCCAAAACACCCCGCATCACGGCCAAACGATTCGCTTTGTCAGTGCCCTTCGAGTAGGAAAAGAGAATGACTTTCGAGGTGCTAAAATCGGGAGAAAGCGCCATGTGCAGTAGCCCGCCCTGCCCTTTTTGATAAAGCTGTGGAAGTGGCAATACCTGTTGAGGCAAGGAGTTTCGTGCCGATGCTTTTGCCAAGCGGGTTTGTTGGAATAGAGCAGGCTTGTCTGAACTAATCACAATAGAGGGCACGGTGACAATCGTGCCGTCTCGTTCGGCTACTAACCAATGACTATTGGGCAATTGCAAAAGTGCTTTGGGATAATGCAGTTCATCGGCAATTACCGTGGTTATTGCTGCGTCAGAAGTTTGTACCTCAAGAGCACCTTTACCAGACGTATTTGCTGACACACAGAATGTTGATAATAAATTCAAGCACGTGAGCATTATTAAGGTTAGATTTCGTGTAGGTCGTGGTGCTTGGTTTTTTATACTACCAGGCATTTCCAACCCGCTTTGGCTAAACATAATTTCCTTCCCCCTATTTATTAAGCTAGCTTAGCATGCAATAGTATTTTGATTGTTATAGCACCTTAAAATAACGTAAAGAGCGGTTATGTGGTCTTTTATCAAAAGTTTTGTTCCTGCCTGGTTAGCAACCTTTTTAGTAGCTAGCAGTTTGCACACGTTCCAAGTACTAAAAGCACTGTCCAGCCTTGGGGTAGAAATATCATTCCCTGAGTGGTTATCAACTGCTTGGAAGGATATTGTAGGCTTGCTCCCAACTTATGGCATTATTATCGCTATTGCACTGTTACTTGCGTTCAGTGTTGTCACTATCATTCGTAAATACGCCATGAAGCATAAGGTTACAAAACCTCGCTTTATCACATTAACGAGCGTAGCGGGCGCCACTAGCATCGCTGTTGCGCTGCTTGCCATGCAGCCTATTCTCAACGTTACGCTGATTGCGGGAGCTCGCGGGTACGATGGCTTTTTATATCAATGTTTCGCGGGTTTATTGGGCGGGTTTATTTATGGCTTACTACGAGTAACTATTACATCGCGCCCACTATCAAATAGCTAACAGTTCCGTACTCCCAAGCGCTAATGCCACGCTCAAGTCAATGCCTTCTGAACCTATTCAATGCTATTCAAGTCGCCGGCAATCATCACTTAGGTGAATATTTAGCTATAATGTAATAGGTATGTAAATAAAAATGAACATTTGTTACTGTATCCGCACAGTCATCTTTCATTGAAACCTCTCATTCAGGATAAAGCATTATGTTAACGTACCCAGAAAACGTTACTTGCCTGGCCGACAATATTGAAGCCGTTCTTACTAAGCATGCTGACAAGCCTGCGTATACCGCATTAGGTCAAACCCTTACCTTCAAAGAGATAGACGAAAAATCAGCTGCCTTAGCGCGCTACTTCGCTCATGAAGCCAAGCTAGAAGCTGGCGATAGAATAGCTATCCAGCTGCCTAACTTAATCCAAAACCCTATTGCCGTTTATGCTGCCCTGCGCGCAGGCTTGATTGTTGTTAACACTAACCCGCTTTACACCGAGCGGGAAATGAAGCATCAATTTACGGATAGCGGCGCGACAGCGTTAGTGATCTTAAGTGATTTACTGCCTAAGTTTGATGCCATTAAAAGTGAAACTCAAATTAAAACCGTTGTTGCTACTTCAGCGACTGAATTATTAGATGCTGCTACGGCTCCGGCTATAGCGGGCACAGTGTCATTAACCGATGCGATGAAAGCTGGTGCAGATTTGCCTGGTGTAGTCAGACCCAAAACAGAGTTTGAAGCCCTTGCCATGTTGCAATATACGGGAGGCACTACTGGTGTGTCTAAAGGCGCAGCCCTTAGCCATAAAAACGTGATGAGCAACAGCGTTCAAATGCTCGATCACCTAGGCGGCTTTTTCAAAGAAGGTGAGGAAGTGGTTGTTTGCCCCCTTCCGTTGTATCACATTTATGCTTTTACCGTTTGTATGATGGCGCTGTTCGCGAAGGGCAGTCATATTGTGCTTATTCCCAACCCTCGTGATATAGACGGCTTTATTCAAACCTTAAAACCGCACAAAATTACGGCGTTTGCAGGTATTAATACCTTATTCGTTGGTTTGGGTCGTCACCCAGAATTTGCCAAACTCGACTTTTCAAAACTACATTTGACCATGTCTGGTGGTACGGCGCTTACCCAAGGGGCGGTGTCTATATGGAAACAAGTAACGGGTAATACGATTACTGAAGGTTACGGATTATCAGAAACCGCGCCAGTGGTTTCTTTCAACCTTCCTGGCAAAGAAGAAATTGGAACCGTTGGTAAACCACTGCAAGATACTGAAGTCGCTTTACTAGATAGCTACGATAACCCGATAGGCGAAGGCGAGTCAGGGCAAATTGCGGTTCGTGGGCCGCAAGTGATGCTTGGCTATTGGAACAGAGACGATGAGACCGCAAAAGTCATGACCAAAGATGGCTTTTTTAAAACCGGTGACATCGGGGTTTGGGTTGAATCAGGGGCACTTAAAATTGTCGACCGTTTGAAAGACATGATTATTGTTTCTGGCTTTAACGTTTACCCCAATGAAGTAGAAGATGTACTCACCGCTCACCCAGACATCATGGAAGCCGCTGTTGTTGGCAAGCCAGATGATAAGTCGGGTGAGCGAGTATGCGCGTTCATCACCGTCAGCAAGCCAGTGAGTAACGATGACATCATTGCCTTTTGCAAAGAAAGCTTAACCAACTATAAAGTCCCTAAGGAACTTACCGTTTTAGAAGAACTTCCTAAATCTACCGTTGGGAAAATTCTGCGTAGAGAGCTTCGTTCAGCCTAAATTGTCTTGGCGATAATTGCCGTTAATATGAATAAAATCAGGTTATTGCTACCAAAGAATAACCTGATTTGTTTGCTGCAATACCATTTTCATTCTATACATAATCTATGAAGCCTAACGTAAGTCTGCTCCCAACGCTGTGAACTCCCTTTTAATCAAGCAAATCAAAGCTGCTTTTTCTTGTGAAAACAACGAAGAAGGCGAACTTTGGTTAGACGATATACTTAATAAAACCTCTTTATTAGACAACCATGATGCATCCCGCCTTACCACGGGCCTTAGTGCATTGCTCGCCTCTATTGACAATACATACCGCCAACATGGTCTTGAAGCAGAAGGTAAGACAACAAGCGGCGGTTATGCACGTCAAAATAATATGGATAGGCCACCTATAGCTCAGGGGCAAACTTCGCCTCAAGAATTAGCAGCCATAACCGACAACCTTGTTCAATCGGTAAATACATTATTAACAGCGCAAGCGCGCCCCGAAATTGATGACGATATTGCTAGCTTAACGTCGCTGTCTACCTTGGTATTAGACTTAATTACTGAGCAGCAACATAAAGAGAACGACATGCTGATCCAAAGGCGAGCTATGGATGAGCACAGCATTGTTGTAACTCTCGACCTAAACGGCACTATCTTAAGTGCTAATGATAAGTGTTGTCAGTTATCTGAATTTAGTCGAGACGAGCTTATTGGAAACAATGCAGATATGCTCAATGTTAAAAATGTTCCCCTGCCCACACGCCTAGCCATTCTTCAGTCCTTATTTAAAGGTGAGATATGGCACGGAGAGCTTCAAAGTATTACTAAATTCGGTACCCCTTGGTTTGTATTTTGTACCATTGTGCCCAACGTTAACGACCAAGGCCGTGTTGAAAACCTCGTGGTACTGTGTACAGATATTTCCAATCAGAAAAGGTTGGAAGAAAGATTAGAGTCCGGTAGACAGTTCTATCAGAGTATTACCAACAGCATCGGTGAAGGCGTATATGCCGTAGATGCAAAAGGCAAAACCCAATTTCTTAACCCTGAAGCATCTCGCTTGTTAGGCTGGGAATTAGAAGATTTACAAAGCCACAGGTTCCACAATGCTGTTCATTATCAAAAAGAAGATGGCACACTTTTATCTCGAGATGAATGCCCCGTAAATCATGCGATTTGTGAGGGAAAAACCTACAACTCTGATGAAGACTTCTTTACCGATAAGCGAGGACGCATCTTTCCGATTTCAATTGTTGCCGTTCCCCTTGAAGACATTCAGGGCGAACCCAACGGGCACGTAGGTGTGTTTAGAGATATAAGTGGCCGCAAAGGGTTAGAGCGACAGCTGCAACATGCCTACAAAGAAGCCGCTAATGCCAACAAAGCCAAGGGTGATTTTTTAGCCACAATGAGCCACGAAATTCGCACTCCAATGAATGCCATCATTGGCTTAACCCATTTAGCACTTGAAACCGACAATTACACGCAGCAGCAAAGTTACATGACTAAGGTAAAAGGCAGCGCTACCTCGTTGCTTACGTTAATAAACGGCATTTTAGATTTTTCCAGAGTTGAAGCCCAACAAATTGAATTACACCATGCTGATTTCAATCTTGCCGATATGATGAACAAGCTCGCACAAGTGTTTCAACATAAAGCGCGCCAAAAGCACTTGCAGTTACTTTTCGATATGCGCTTAGACATAGACGTTACCTGTAAAGGTGATAGCGACAAGATTTATCAGGTATTGGTTAATTTATTGGGAAATGCAATCAAGTTCACTCGTCACGGATTCGTTAAATTAACTGTCAACCAAAAAGCTGAAGCTCTGTCCTTTTGTGTAAGCGATACAGGTATTGGTATTAATGACGACAACAAAGAAAAACTGTTTAACGCCTTCGTACAAGCCGATGCATCTATTTCAAGGGAATATGGCGGTACTGGGTTGGGCCTGGCGATTAGTAAGCGCTTAGTCGAGCTAATGCATGGTGAACTTGAATTTACCAGTGAGCTTGGCAAGGGAACTCAATTTTGTTTTACCCTCCCGGGTATGGTTCATGAAAAGCGTCATGGAAAGGTTAGTGAAATAGACACTAAAAATTTGAAGCAAGCCATGCCCATACGGGAATTGAATCACCCATTATTGTGTGTGAATACGAGCCATGATATGGATGAAGCGAATAATATTTTAGCACACACACTGTCGCGACTAGCCATACCCTGTAAATTTATTAAGCCAAATGCAGGCGCTTTCCCAGTCACGCCTCACGACGCAATTGTGATACTTCCGGCTCAGGTTGCAGCATGGCAAACCTTCGTTAACCACGTAAAACTTGGTGAATATGAAAATCTGAACCTTGTGTGTATTGTAACGCCTATCGACACTGAAGAAGCCAAGCGACGATTACAACCTATTAAACTCAACACGCTTAATATTATAGAGTTACCCTTTACTGACGTTCACATCTTACGAGAGTTATTCCCTACCTCTAGCTCCACTTCGCCAACTCACGCTGATGGACTGGAAAGCAAGATATGGCGTAAGCGACGATTAGCTGGAAAGCACGCCTTGTTGGTTGATGATGACAGTATAAGTCTTGAAATTGCGCAACAAATTTTACTTGATGCGGGGTTGAAAGTAACCACAGCAACCTCTGGAGAGCAAGCCTTAGCACTGGGTAAGAGCAACGATTTCGACGTAGTTCTGCTCGATTGCATTCTTCCAAATATGAGCGGATTCACTGTTGCTGAGGAACTAAATAATTTAAATGGCTGGCACTGCCCTATTATTGCACTTAGTGCGGATGATAGTCGCGAGAACAAACAAGAAGCATCTAGCGTTGGTATGTGTGCGCACTTGTTAAAGCCCGCAACCGCGGCTGAAATATTACATGTCATCGACATCAATATTCACACTTCTGCCAATTTAAATAACATGCATGACAGTAACGACCCCTACCTCACTTCCCTCGGTGAATTTTACTCTAATTACGGAAATGCAGAGTTACTCGCGCAGCTTATTAACATTATGATTGAGAATGACTCAAAGCATGATGCTATTAACTCGCTATTGGAGGATGCTAGAAAAATAGGTGCTAATACCTTGGTTTCCGCGTTAGAAGGGCTGCCAAACAGCTTTGAAAAAAACACCAATTATGCGCATAAAATATCCAACATATCTTTCACTTTAGACGCCACTCTTCGACTTATTGCGCATACGCTTTCATTGCCAATAGAGTATGATGAAAACGAAGTAGAAGAGACATTATCTATCTCAGATTTGTCAGCGGTGATCACAAGCCTTGAATCTTACGATGCCGAGGCGGTGTCTATGCTATCAGCGCTTTACAATAAACATGCATCATCAGCATCGGCACATACGTTAAACCATGCAAGGCAACTTGTCAGTGTTTACGATTACGGCCGAGCGCTAGAAGAACTTTTACGTTTAAGGGATACACTGCTAAATGGCTGATAACCAAAAGTCGAAAAAAACGGAATTCAGCGTGCTAGTCGTTGACGACGAGCCAGCAAATATCGATTTATTGCAGGGAATTTTGTCGCCCTATTATCAAGTAAAAGTAGCGCCCACTGGGCATATCGCATTAAAAGTCGTAGAGCAATTCACCCCAGACCTTATCTTACTCGATATTATGATGCCGGGTATTGATGGTCATGAGGTATGCAAACAAATTAAGACTTCCCCCGAGCTTGCCCCAAGACTCGCTAAGGTGCCTATCATTTTTGTTACGGCTTTAGGTCAAGGTCAAGATGAAGAGAAAGGATTTGCATTAGGTGCAGTGGATTATATTACAAAGCCTATCTCACCTGCGTTGGTGCTTGCTAGAGTAAAAACTCACATCTCGTTAGCACATCAAGTGAGAGTAACTGAACAAGAAGTTAAAATCAGAACCCAAGAGCTGCTTCTCAGTCAGCAAAGCGCTATTAGCATGTTGGCCGCAGCAGGGCATTACAACGATAATGACACCGGTCATCACATCTGGCGCATGGCCGCTTATTGTCAATGCTTAGCGTTAGCCTCTGGTTGGTCCCCCGAAAAAGCCTCTTTATTGGCACAAGCCGCGCCAATGCACGACACCGGGAAAATCGGTATCCCTGATAGCATTTTAAAAGCCCCTAGGCGACTTACCTTTGATGAAATGGAAGTGATGCGTACGCATGCGGCAATAGGGTATGAAATATTAACTCGCAGTAATTCCCCTTTATTTAGCTTAGCGGCAGAAATTGCGCGCTATCATCATGAGAAATGGGATGGCAGTGGATACCCTTATTCATTGAAGAGTGAACAAATTCCATTAAGCGCGCGCATTGTGGCAATTGCAGATGTGTTTGATGCCCTGACGATGAAGCGCCCTTATAAAAAAGCCTGGTCGGATGAAGAAGCATTTACCTACATCGAAGGTGAATCAGGCAATCACTTCGACCCAGAATTAGTGTCCACTTTTTTGTCTATCAAAGAAGAAGTGTTGAAAACAAAAGTTTATTGGAATGAACTTGAAACTAGAAATGAACTCCCGTCAATAGAAGCCTTCCTCCCCAAAACGTTATAAAGGCGGCCCTATTAAGAGAAAGCCGTTATTTGCGAAGAAGTTTACGGTAAAACCGCGAATTTTAGCGTTCATGTGTTAGTTTAATTTACGCTAACTTATCAGAATAAAATTGTTATATTTAATCGATTAAAACACGTCTTTTTTTAGAATTGGGTTACCCGTGTTCTTCCCTCATATAGGGCGTTGGAGGAACACACTATGACTAACACACACATCGTTACACTTACGGCATTACTCGCACTATTACTTACCCCACTTTCTGCTAGTAGCAGCGAGAGCCAATCGACTAGCCTATGGCCCACGCAAACACAAAGCGCCCATGGCTATGCTATCGACTTTATACGCGGGGAAGGCGCTGTAAATGGCATCAAATTAGCTTATCAATATAATATCGACCAGCCTTTAAACGTAAGTTGGCCTATGACTTTAACCATGGAAACCAGCGCAAACTTTTGGGAGTATGGCGACGATAACCAGTACGACTCAAATGTCGTACTCGCCCTTTCACCTATCTTACGGTTTCCACTGACCACGGTGTTTAATAAACCTATCGATTTAGAACTTGGGATTGGGGTGTCGTTGCTAGACGATACACAATTTGCGGGTAAAGACGTGTCTACCCATTATCAGTTTGAAGATAGAATTGGATTTTCAACGACGTTTGGACAATACCAAGAGTACCGCGTGTCGTTGCGATATTTTCATTACTCGAACGCGGGGTTTAAGAAGCCTAATCCTGGATTAGATTTTGTTTCATTATCTTTTAGCCAACGTCTTTAAGGGGGAGAGCTCAGCTAAATGAGCTATTAATTACGTTGGCACAAACAAAAACGCCGCAGGCTCGTTTAACTTAGCTTGCAGCGTTCTCTCAACACGCATTAGGTCACGTGTTACATCAAATTTAACGGCTAATAGCTAGCACTTAAAATACGTTTAAACGTGCTAGCTATTTAAGCAGCGACTGTGTTTATAGATAATGTTTAGCTATTACCAAGTTCAGTTTCAATGATTTCAGCTTGTCTCTTTTCAGATTGAACAAACTGTTTCCACTGCTGCGCCATAGCACGGCTTTTCTGATGCTTTTCAGCTTCAGCAAGTTGATTAAGTGCAAGTGCGTACTGCTTTTGATTGTAAAGGGCCATGCCTTTAATCAAATACACCAAGCCAGGGTTACGCATCTCACCTTTTTCAACGGCGCGATCTGCCGCTGCAATAGCGTCGTCCCAGCGTTGTTCATTAAGTAAGATTTGCGCTAACTGAGCGTCTAACTCACCATCTTCTGATAATTCTGCTGCTTGCATCATCACCGGAATCGCTTTGTCTTGCTCTTTGGCTAGCGTCCAGCTTTGGCCTAAAAACTTAAGGTTTCGAAGGTTTTCTTCCAGCACGCCCTCTTTCATGGCTTGTTCCATCAACAATGCACCTTTATAAGGAGCACGGTGATAGTAATACAATTGAGCCATGTTAAAGATATCAGCAGGCGATGCTATAAAACCCTGCTGGTAAGCCGTTTCCATAATCGCAAGCTGCTTACGCTCTTCGCCTAACTCGCCGTACATACCAGCCAGTTGTATCCAATATTTTGGTTCGCTGTAAAGCTTTACTAGCTTGATCAAAACATCTTTTACTTTAGCAGGCTGCTTAAGTTCATAGAACACCGCGCGTTGAAGAATAAGCCATGCTTCATCGGGCAACATGCCTTCTGCTTCATGTTCCTGAATGGCTTGTGTTATCCAATCAGCTGCATCATCGTAACGCTTGTTCTGGTAATACGCCTGTGCTTTTAACACCTTATTTTTAGGTGGAATAACACCGTCGTTTAATACTTCCCAGCGTTCGATAAACTCAATCGTTTTATCGTAGTTACCTTGCATCAAATGCAACTGCGCTAAGCTGAAAAGTGTCGACATTTCGAACTTCTCAGGAATAGGTTGCTGGTTTACCACGTTTTCAAACGATTCCAACGCTTTGTCGTAGTTTTCATCGTTGTAGTAAATAAAGCCGAAAAAGTTATACATCATGGCTTTTTCGTAGCTATTCATCGAGTCAGATTTATCTTCTACCTCTTTAAGAATAGCAACAGCTTCTTCTACATTCCCCGCATCGTCGGCGGCTGATTGTGCTCGCGCTAACTGCTCGTAAACCTTTCCGCGAAGTGTAGGTACACGACGGGTTTTCTTATCACTGGCTTTTTGTTCCTGGGCAACTGCATCACCGGCAACCAACATAGTAGGGACAGACACAGTTGCACAAACAACTGCAAACGCCAGTGCACTAAGCAATGTATTCGTTTGTTTTTTTCTCATGTCATTATCCGTCTATCTGGAAGGTAATACGGTTTTGAATACCAGACACTTCCGTGGCTTCGCCATTGACCACTCGAGGCTTATATTTAAACTTCATTGCGGCATCCATTGCTGCTTGTTCAAATATGCCTTCAGGGTTGGCTTCTATCACGATAGGGTCTCGTACTGCGCCTTGCTTAGTTACCGTAAACTCAACAATAACAAAGCCTTCAATTCCACGTTGTAAAGCACGTCTTGGATAGACCGGCGCAACCTTAACAATGGGTAAATACTCGCCATCACCAGACTCAAGGGCTAACCCACCGTCTAATGAAATATCATCACCAACATCTGCACCGAAGTCCATGGACGTCCCTTCAGCATCCGGAGTAGGTGAATCCATTTGAGGCTGTTCCATTTGTGGTGGCGGCTGATCTGGCGTAGGTGGCTTCTTAGGCTTACGATCTTTTTTCTCGACCTGTTCGTCCTGCTTAACCCTAACAAAGTCAAGTACACTACCCTTTGGCGGTTCCGTTAACGCACTGCCACCCATCTTGATGAGTGATTGCATCAAGAAGAACAGGCCCAACGTGATCGCAAGGGATATAACAAATGCGATTATATATCGTGGCATGATTTATGGCTCTTGAGCTGCAATCGAAACATCAAAAACACCTGCCGCACGGGAGGCATCCATAACTTTAATAAGAGTTTCAGTCGTCGATTCTTTATCTGCTTGAATCACAACGGTACCCTGCGGATTTTCAGCGTGAAGACGCTCGATGTTCGCCTGTACTGCACGCTCATCAATGCGACGCTTATTGATCCAAATTTCGCCTTTATCAGAGATAGCGATAAGAATGTTAGCCCGGTCTTTTTTAACAGCAGTGGCTGCTTCAGGACGGTTAACATCAATACCCGCTTCTTTTACGAAGGATGCGGTTACGATAAAGAAAATCAACATGATAAATACAACGTCCAGCATGGGCGTCATATCGATGGCTGCTTCTTCTTCATCAACTAGGTTTTGAAAATGTTGCTTCATAATTTTTACCTTACCTTAATGCCGTAGCATTAACGTTGAATAGTCAATGCATCCTCAAGATGCGTGCGTTCAGATTTCACCATACGGTTAAGCCACGTAGAGGCGAATACGCCTGAAAGTGCACCAACCATGCCCGCCATAGTGGGGATAGTGGCTTTCGATACGCCTGATGCCATAGAGCGGGCATTACCCGAACCAGCAATAGCCATTACATCGAACACTTCAATCATACCGGTTACCGTTCCCATCAAGCCAAGTAGCGGACAAAGCGCTACCAAAGACTGAATAATCGGGATGCTACCGTTAAGACGCATAGTTAACTGTGAAATCGTTTTCTGACGAACTTGTTGTGCAATCCAAGAAGCGCGGTCATGACGTGCAGTCCACATCGACACCGCCTCTTTCTTAGCTTGTTTATGCCAAACCATCAGATACATGGCACGCTCGAGGATCAAAAGCCACATAACGAATATCAGCAGACCGATGACCAAGAGAACCTGGCCACCTGTTTCTGTGAAATCGCGAATTGCTTCTAGAAACTCGATCATGATTAGCTCCGCTCTGCGCGCTCTGCAATAACGCCAGACGCTTGTTCTTGAAGAATGTATACAATGTTCTTAGAACGTGTATTTAGCATGGCGTATAGCAGGGTCATCGGAATAGCTACTACCAGGCCAAGAACCGTTGTGACTAGTGCTGTTGAAATACCACCCGCCATTAGTTTCGGGTCGCCTGTGCCAAACAAGGTAATTGCTTGGAAAGTATTAATCATACCGGTTACGGTACCTAATAGACCCATCAGCGGAGCCACTACTGAAATAATCTTGATGATAGTAAGGTTACGCCCTAACTTAGGCACTTCGCCCAAGATAGCTTCAGTAAGGTGAAGCTCTAATGCTTCAACGTCAGCGTTTGGATACTCGTCACGTACTTTAAGTACACGGCCAAGTGGGTTGTTAGCTTTAACTTCTTTGCTCTTAAGCTGCTTGTTCACTTTCATGCGAATAAGCGACAAGGTAATCAAACGCTCAATGGCTAGTAGCAAACCGAACGCACCAACGATAAGGATGATGTACCCTACTACGCCGCCCTGCTCAACACGCTCTTTAAGGTTTGGCGCTTGTACAAGCAGACCTAGAATTGAACCACCTGTTGGGTCTATACCAAACTGAACTAACTCACCGCCAGTCGACTCTTGAAGCTCTGCAGCAGAGCTATTGTAACGGTCAGCAGGCTGACGGATAAGTTCTGAAACCGTACCAGTCACACCGTTGTATTCAAGGTATTTACCGTCAGCAACTAATGCGAAAGGCCCTACGCGTACCACTTCTTTTGATACTTTCTGGCCACCAGCTTCAACAACATCGGTTGTGAACTTAGTGACTTTACCTGACTCAGTCATTTCACGTTGCATTTCAAACCATACACGCTCAATTTCTTCGATAGAGGCAAGCTTTGAGCTTGAGCCCATGTCTTGTGCCATTTTATCCAAAAAGTCTGAACGACCTGAGATTTGAGCTGAAATCATTGAGTTATAAAATTTGTTTTTCGTGTCGCCAGCAATCTGCTGAAGAACACCAAACAATTCTTTTAATGAACCTAAGCGAGTGTCCAATGCACCGTTAAGGTCTGCCAATTTGAATTCATTTTCTTCGAATTGCGTTTCAAGCTGTTCTGATTGGGCCAACATCTGGTCGCGACGAGCGCGGGTGTCACGCAATACTTGATCTTGCTCAGCACGTTGAGCAACGAAATCGCGCTCACGTTGTTTGTTTTGCTCAGACTGGGCAAATTGACCTTCTTCTAGCTGCTTAAGCAGTGCATCAAGGTCCATTGCGCGGTCGTTCTGCGCTACTGCACCAGCGCTTAAGCTAAGGGCTACTAGGCCAAAAGCGATACGTTTTACTGAATTAAACATTCTCATCAACCTCTTAGTCTGTGATAGCCACTGGTAGCATTAATAAGTCTGGGGCAAGTTGCTTCTTCGCCATGCGCAGACCTTTGGTAATTTGTGTGCGGTAGCTGCTGTCTAGCTCTTCCCACTGGCGAGTTTGCTTGTTCCAAACACCTTGTGAACTAGCATCACGAGTTTGATAAATAAGCGCTGTGCGACCTAGGCGTAAAAACTCAACGTCACGCTCTTGGCCATTAATAGTATGCAAACCACTGTAAGCTTCCATGGTGCGACCGTAGTCCATCTCAACTTGGTACGCTTCCATTACACGACGGAATTTTTCAGATGCGGCAACATCTGCACGGTCCATCATGGCTTTTAAATCCATTACGCGGTTTTTACGTTCTTCAGGAAGAAAAGGTACGTCTAGGGCAATGAACTGCTCCATGCCGTCAATCATTCGCATCATAAGCGGGGTAATTTGACGCTCAACAACCGATACTTCATCGATAGCGGCGTTCAAATCATCCATTTCTTGTTCTTGGCTACTAATTTGCTTACGAAGTTGGGTGTTATAAACTTCCAAACCTTCTATTTCTTTCATCAATGTTTTGAATTGCTGAAGTTTGCTGTCAATCTGATCGGTAATACCGTTGATTTTTTCCTGCGACTTCGCAGCAGATTCATTAATTTTCGCCGCCTCATCGATAACGGGATTTAGTACTTCATCGTCTTGTGCTAGTACAGGTGTCGCCACAAGCGCGCCTGCTATAAGCAAAGAATTGATAAGCTTCATACATTCAAACCTTTAAAGTTAAAAGAAATCGGGATTACCGACTATAAAATTCTGGGCGTAGGATAGGAGTTTTCCATGACAGTTTTATTACATAACCGTCATATTCAGTAGACAAACACACAATAAAAAGCCCGGAGAATTCCGGGCTTTCTAAATTAGAAGTCGTACTTCACGCTAGCGCTAATGCCTGTGCCGACTGATTCACGGCGCAACAGTAGCCCCTCCTGTTCAATTTCTTTATCCTCATTGAGGATATTTTGAAACTTTAATTTTACGGTGGTATTAAAGTCAGGGTAGTAGGTGTAAACAAAATCTAAAGAATGGAAAGGGTTTTCAATACCATCTTCAAATCCGCGAACACCTGGCGCAATAATACGTTCACCAAACGAGTTATACACCAATGAAGCCGAGTGCTCTCCATTGTCTGAATCCCAA
This sequence comes from Alteromonas sp. 38, assembly GCF_902506055.1. NCBI lineage: Bacteria > Pseudomonadati > Pseudomonadota > Gammaproteobacteria > Alteromonadales > Alteromonadaceae > Alteromonas > Alteromonas sp. 38. The sequence continues at coordinate 775,825 of NZ_LR733300.1, read as the reverse complement.
CCTAATTGAAGGTTAGCAACCCACTCTGAATGGCCCACTAAACGACGCTGGTCGTTAGTAATGGTTGCCGTAATAGTACCGCCATAAGCTTCACGTGCTTGCTGTGAGAACAAAGAGTCTTGATCACCGCTGCCAATAGTCACTTCTGAATCCGATACTGTCATGTTACCGGATATGAAGAAGTTGCTCATTGAATCGCTAACGAAGCTAAGGTCGTGTAAAAATTCGACTTCAAGCCCGTACAACTCACCTTCTTCACCGTTAGCGGTAAGCAACTGAGGTACACCCTCACCACCATCGAACTGAACCATCTCGATAGGGTTTTCCATGTCTTTATAGAATAAAGCGACAGATACGTTATTCCCCTGAGACATGTACCATTCCCAGCGAACGTCAATATTCATTAGCTCTGTTTCTACCAAAGATGGTGAGCCACGAACAAGGAATTCGGTAAGCGGATCGATAAAGAATGTGGTGCTGATATCACGTAAATCAGGACGAATTAACGTTTGGCTGATGTTGAAACGATACTGCATTTCATCATCAGCAATATACGTCAACGCGAATGAAGGTAGGATGTCATCTTCGTTGTAAATACTATCAACAATTTCATCTGTCTCTGCTGCAAACTCATTCGAGTGTTCAACATAAGGCACTGAAATTTGCTGGAACTCTTCCCAACGTGCACCACCACTTAGACGCCATTTCTTATCGATAAAGGCATCTACCATCAAGTAACCGGCAGTCAGCTTACTTGCTGCAGAATACTTATCACCTTCACCGGTATTGTCTTGGAATAACGAGCTACCGGTTGAGCTTGCGTAGAAGTCTGGGTTATTAATATTTTCTTCTGAGAAAATATCATACAGACGGTTACCCACTTTAAACTCATCATTGATACCAAAATGACGGATCGCTAAATCGATATTAACGGCATCACGAGTTTTCTCGTAATAGTCGAAACCCGCCTTAATTTCAATATCATACCCGTCTCCATAGAAGGGGGTAGAGACATTAAAACCATAAGTATCAGATTCATCTTGAAGGCTTTGATATTGACGGTTTAAGTTAGTCCCTGAAGTATCATCAATACGTTCAAGCTCTAACGCACCTGCGTCGTCATAAAATAACTGGTAAGTGACTTCCATAATATCTGGCGCTTCACGTGAGGCACGACTCGTACCTGCATACCAATCAAAGAATACGCCGTTAGCAATATCAAGGAAGTTGTGAGTTCCTTTCAACTGAGACGATACCATTTCACGTTCTTCGAAAATGATATCCATACGACTGAATTCTTCAACGCCCACCGTTGTTTCACTGTCGTCGAAGTATTCGCCGTCGCGCAGGCGGTCGCGCATGTCATGCAGCATCATATTAACAAGTTCAATTTTGTGGTTGCTATTTAACTCATAACCCACGTTGAACATGCCGCTCCAACGAACATTTTGTTCGGTAGAAATCATGTCACGATATTTAGTAAAGCGGGGGTTATCTTGTCCGCCACCAATATCATTACCCAATTGCTCTTCGGTTATTGACCATTCGTTACTGTAAGAAACCGTCGCAAGAAAACCCAATACACTGTCATCGTCAAACGTGTAACGATTACCCAAGGTGGCGCCAAAATTGAAGTCTGGTTCGGCAGACTTACTTTCAGGGCCAATATCCCAATTGAATGAATTTAGGATTTCTTGTGTTTGCGCTAACGTGCGTGAAGAATCACCTTCAAACCCGTCTGAACCAGAGGCCGCTAGGTTCGATGCTATGATAGACGGTAAGGCACGTGTGCCATCATCTCGTCCAGTCCAATCGTCGCTGCCACCGTCGTAGAAAAAACCATCGTTACTGTTTTCTGAATTCCAACCTGCCCCACCGGACATACTGAAAACAAATTCAGTAGGAATAGATTTAGTACGAATATTAACGTTACCACCACCAAAATGACCTGGCATATTGGGTGAAAACGATTTTTGAACGTTCAAGCTTTCAATGATGCTTGAAGGGAATAAATCTAGCGGAACCACCGAACGCGTTGGGTCAGGGCTCGGTACTGTCATACCATTTAATTGTGTGCTTGAGTAACGTTCACCCAAACCACGAACGTAGATGAACTTGCCATCTACCAATGTCAATCCAGTTACACGACGAAGTGCCGCCGCAGCATCACCATCACCGGTACGTGCAATTTGATCTGCACCCATGATATCGGCAACAAACGCTTGGTTTTGACGTTCTTGCATTACCGCTGTTGCTGTTCCTTTTAATCGGGTACCTGTAGCAACAACTTCTTCAATCACTTCATCTTCTGATTGTTGCGCTATTGCCGTGGTAGACAATAAGCTTGAACCCAGAATAGTAGAAATGGCAAGCGTCAGACTACCTAACTTGAATATTGACGATTGATTATTTTTCATTATGGAAACTCCTATGGGACTGTAGTTAGGAAGACCTTTCATCACAAAAGCTAAGGCGCGCAAGCGCCTTAGCTTCAATGAATGACGAAAGTGAATTAGTCTTCAAGACCTACAGTTACCCAGCCTAGTGTCCAGTTAGCTTCGCCATCGAATGCACCTTTATAATCGGTGCTATCGAAGAAGCTATCTAGCGTAGACGCATCAAAACCAGAACCAAGTAACGCTGAATCACTGCTTGGAACATAACCGGTTGCATCATCGAAACTTAGCGCGTCAATATCTGCAACAACGGTGTTACCGTCTTGTGCTTCAAACCATTCTTGGGTTGTTGCCGTACCAATTACGTCAGAACCAAATGCGCTTGTAGACTCACAAGCCACTGTAGAGTGGGTAACGGTAAGTGAAGCATCTGCTGCGTTTGCAATTGATTCATCACCATTAACGCGTAGACAGTTTTTGTAATCAACGCCGCCAGTTACTACTAAGTTCTTAATGGTTCCTGCTGTACCGTTGCGAAGACGTACGCCGTTGGTTTCTGTAGAACCAATGATGGTTACGTTAGAAACAGTAGGCGTTGTTAGTGGTGTCCAAGTAGGGTTATCTTCGTTATTGTCAGCTTCAAATGCGTTGTCGCCGCCGTTAAGGCCCTGCTTGATAAGTACGTACTGTGCTTTACCCGTCCAACCGAAAGACCAATCTAGTGAGTCATCACCAATGGCAGTTAGAACTAGGTGACTAACGTTTACCGAGCCACCAAAGAACTCAACACCATCGTCTAAGTTTTCGTGCACTTGGATGAAGTCTACTTCTGTACCACTACCAACACCTGCAAATGAGATACCGTTTAGTTCATCACCAGCAGCAAGTGCTTTACCTGCATGCTTAACAATAACGTAGCGGAAAGTACCAGAGCTATCTTCTGCATCAGCGCCGCCGTATAGACCAGCATCACCTTCAGCAGATACACCACATGATGCTAATTCCGCATCTGAGGTTGCGTCGTCGTCGCCTGTGTTACACAAGTTAGTAGGTGCATTACCTAAGATAACTAGACCACCCCATTGACCGATAGTGGTTTCGCCACCCGTCATATCTTCAGATGAAGTGAAAGTGATAGGCAATGTTGCAGTACCAGACGCTTCCATTTTCGAACCGCGGCGTACTACTAAGAAATCGTCGCCATCTTCACCAAATACGGTAGTACCGCGTTGGATATAAAGCGTAGCGTTATCAGCGTTATCGTTACCTACAGCTGTGCGGCCTTTAATCAACCAATGAGCATCGTTGGTTAAAGAAACGTCTGCGGTAAAGATAGTATCAGCAGCTAGCTGATACACTGGCTTATCAGTAATCGCGGCAAAGCTGCCTGAAACGTCAGTGGCCAATCCTTGCTCAAATGCGTTAGTCACATCAGAAGGAATTGAGTCGTTTACTGCAACAGTCCAACCGTCCATCCAGTTGTTTTCGCCGTCAAATGCACCGATGTAGTCAGTTGATGTGAAGAAATCACTGTCTGCAGACATATCAACGCCAGCGCCAAGCAATGGAGAACCAGAACGAGGTGTGAAGCCATCGGTAGAAAGCATCAGTGCGTCAGCCGTTTGTACACTGTTTCCAGTTTGGCCAGTAAACCATGCTTGTGTCGTTTCGCCACCAATTTCGTCAGAACCGAAATTATTAGCGGTTTCACACGCAACCATTGAGTTTTCTACTGAAAGCGCACCCGATTCTGCGTTGGCGATAGACTCAGCACCGTTAACTCGTAAGCAGTTTTTATAGTCTACGCCGCCAGTGACGACTAAGTTACGTACTGCACCTGCGGTACCGTTACGTAGACGCACACCGTTTGTATCATCGGCACCAACAATAGTTACGTTCGAGATAGTTGGGCTAGTAAGCGGCAACCACGCAGGGTTATCTTCGTTGTTATCCGCTTCGATAGCGTTGTCGCCACCTGCAGCCGATTGCTGGATATAAACATTTTGTGCGTTACCAGTCCAACCAAATGACCAGTCAAGTGAGTCATCGCCAATATCAGTCAACACAATGTTACGAACGCTTACTGTACCACCGAAGAATTCAACGCCGTCATCAAGGTTTTGGTGAACTTGAATAAATTCAACTTCAGTACCAGAACCAATACCTGCAAATGAAATACCGTTTAATTCATCTCCTGCCGCTAATGCGCGACCTGCGTGCTTAACGACAATATAGCGAAGCGTACCTGAGTTATCTTCAGCATCTGCACCACCGTAAAGCCCTGCATCACCTTCCGCTGCTACACCACATGCTGCTAATTCAGCGTCAGAAGTATCTGAATCGTCACCCGTGTTACATAGGTTAGTAGGTGCATTACCAAGAAGTACCAAACCACCCCATTGACCAATAGACGTTTCTTGACCTGTTAAGTCTTGAACCGACGTAAAGGTAATTGGCGCGTTGGCCGTACCTGCAGCTTCAATTTGAGAGCCACGACGCACTACTAAGAAGTCATCGCCTTCTTCACCGAAAACGGTTGTGCCTTGTTCAATGTAAAGTACCGCGTTGTCTGCGTTATCGTTACCAACAGCTAAGCGACCTTTAATTAACCAGTAAGCATCGTTAGTTAACGTTACATCACTGGTTAGTGTTGTATCTTCAGCAAGTTCATAAACTGGCTTGTCAGTTAATTCTGGGAAGTTAGCTGAAACATCTGTCGCAAGACCTTGCTCGAAAGCAGTCTGAATATCAGTTGGGAATCCACCGTTTACACCAACCGTCCAGCCTGTAGTCCAGTCTTCACCAGCAGGGTCAAATGCGCCAATGTAGTTTCCACTGTTTGCTAAAGGCGAAGCTGACGTAGGGAAATACCCGTTATCTTCAAAAAGAAGTTCAGAAGGTGTTAGTACACTATTGCCGGTTTGGCCTTCGAACCACGCTTGCGTAGAATCGCCACCAATTTCATCTGAACCGAAGTTGTTTGCTGGGGTTTCACAAGCAACTACAGAGTTAGTGATTGAAAGCTCACCAGACTCTGCATTCGCAATAGACTCGTCGCCATTTACGCGCAGACAGTTAGCCGCTAATGTAGAGCCGGTAACGACTACATTAGATAGCACCCCTGCTGTACCGTTACGTAACCGCACACCGTTAGTCTTGTCAGCACTTACAATCGTGACGTTAGAAACAGTCGGTTTGGTAAGTGGTAACCAAGAAGGGTTATCTTCGTTGTTATCCGCTTCAATGGCATTGTCGCCACTGTCTGCAGATTGCTGAATGTAAACGTTGGTTGCACTACCCGTCCAGCCAAAAGACCAATCTAGAGAATCGTCACCAATGTCAGTTAGCACTACATTGCTTACGCTAACCGTACCACCGAAAAACTCGATACCGTCATCAAGGTTTTGGTGAACTTGAATGTGATTAACTGTCGTTTCAGAACCGATACCAGCAAATGAAATACCGTTTAGTTCATCACCAGACGCCAAGGCTTTACCAGCATGCTTAACAACCACATATTCTAGTGTACCAGAATCATCTTCTGCGTCGTTTCCGCCGTATAGGCCAGCATCACCTTCCGCAGACACACCACAAGACGCTAGTTCGTCGTCAGACGTCTGGTCATCGTCACCTGTGTTACAAAGGTTAGTGGGTGCATTACCTAGTAATACCACACCACCCCATTGACCAATTGATGTTTCTTCACCAGTAACGTCTTGGATAGATGTCATTACAATTGGCGCTGAAGATGAACCAGACGCTTCAATTTGTGAACCACGGCGTACTACTAAGAAGTCGTCACCGTCTTCACCGATAACTGTTGTACCTTCTTCAATGGTAAGTACTGTTGAATCCGCGTTGTCGTTACCAACTGCCGTACGACCCTTAATGATCCAGTGTGCATCATTCGTTAACGTCATGTCTTGCGTTAACACTAAGTCGTCGTTTAAGCGATAAACAGGCTTGTCAGTAATTGTAGAGAATTCGCTTGATGCATCAGTCGCCAAGCCTAATGAAAATGGCGTATCAACATCAGGGGTAGTTGGCGTAGTTGGGGTAGTCGGCGTGGTAGGAGTCGTTGGAGCTGCAACAACTTCGTCACCTTCATTAATATTTATATCGCCACCGCAACCTGCAAGAATAAGTGCTGTCGTGATTGCACTGATCTTAAAAACATTACGAATTTCCATTAAATTCTCCAGTTAGATCTTAGATTGAATTTCAAAGTCCGGTAGAGATTAAATGAGAAGGGTGACATTTTTGTTACAAATGTACATTAAGATGGAAATATTTGGAACTTTTGTAAGTCGCCTTTTATGGCTTATAGATTGTGTTGTTTTTTAATGGGTTAGAGTGAAGTTTGAGTGTTACAGCAACTGATTTATATTGTTAGAAGGACTAGTTTCTATCTCGAAACCACTTAGTTATGACGTTTTTATTACCCGCGGTCACCGGTTCGGCATAATGCATAGTATTAAAATTAGGCGTGCCTGTTTGGGTCAAATTATTCCATATCAGTGCTGCGCCTCGGCAGGGCTTTACCGACACGCCGATTTTTGTAAAGTGAGTATGCCCCCCCTCCAAGCTATCGTCTAAATAAATCATGCAAGTCCATGTCCGCTGGCCCCTTTTTTTTGCATGTTCTAGATACTGTGGAGTGCCTGGTGGGAAGAAATCAAAATGCGGTTTAAAATATTGCCCCTCCTCATAATGTTGCGCTTGAATCACCTCTTTTTCTCCTATGCCCAAACCTAAGAAGCTGACAATGCGGCTATCTATAGAGGTAACTAATGCACTATCCATGAAAGCGAGTTCGCAGGTTGAAGAAGTTCTGATCCCCTTAGCGGAAGGTGCACCAGTCAGTTTTGAAGGAGTAAGCTTACTTGAGGAAAGACTAATGACATCCTGGCACTCCTGCGCAGATAAAAAGTTATCAACGCGATAAAGCTGAACTACCTTTTCATCGTACAAACAGGCCACATTGTTAATTGAAGGCTGATGTAAAAAAGTGGGATATGCGAGCTTGCGATAAAATTCTACATCCCGATCAAAAACATAGTTTGCTGGTAAATTACTGGCTAAAAGCGTGCGAATTGTTTCTGCATCGAACCCATTTAGGGTCAACTGTTCAGCAATCACAGGCGGTGCCGTGCCAGCTAAAAGGTTTTTTACTACCCATGTTTTCCAGCGTGATGAAACGTGCTCCACAATTATACACCTGCTTTTGCGCTAACTAATCAACCAACCTACGCTGTCGTAGCAGCATATCTTCCCGAATAGGAAAGTACCCATCACGGGATACTTGTTCTTGCCCTTGTTCAGATAAAATATATCGCAAGAACTCCCTTTCAAGCGTAGGCAGCGGCTCACCAGGCTTTTTGTTTATCACCAAATACAAGAAGCGAGAGAACGGATAAGACTCACTGCGTACGTTATCTATGGTAAGTGGCACTAACGAATCTTTAGTTTCACCTAACGGCAGCGCCCGCACCCCTGCGGTTTTATAACCATAGGCCGCATAACCCATGGCGCCTTTGCCTGACGCAACAGAAAGTACCACTGAAGCCGACCCTGGCTGCTCGTTTACCGTATTTCTAAAATCACCGTCACACATGGCTATAATTTTAAATAGCCCATAGGTTCCTGATACCGAGTTTCGCCCGTACAAGCGAATTGGGGCGCGATATCCATTAGCATCAATGCCTAACTCCGACCATTTATTGATTGGTCCATCCCCACCACAAAATTGTGTTTGGGAGAAAATAGAATCAACTTGATTTAGGGTAAGCCCTTGCAATGGGTTTCTGCGTTCCACAAAAATAGCGATGGCATCCATCGCGACCTTAAGGACTAAAGGCGGATAACCGTGCTTGCGGGTAAAATCTCGAATTTCACTAGGCTTTAATTCTCGGCTCATTGGACCGATAGTGGCTGTACCTTCAATAAGCGCAGGGGGCGCAGTAGAAGACCCCGAAGCTTGAATTTGGAAACCCACCTGCGGATAGAGAGCTTTGAACTCTTGCGACCAAAAAGTCATTAAATTCGCGAGGGTGTCTGAACCTACCGAAGTGATCTTTCCTGCCACCCCAGGTTGGCGTTCGTATTCTAGCTCATGGGCAGTTTCAGCCCTCACCGAGCCTGATACAAGAAGCAATACAGCCACATTGCACAAGGCGATGAATTGCTTTATTCGCATTTAACTTTGCTCCGCAATTAACTCTTTATCCAGCACAAAGGAAAACTGACTGCCGTCACCTAATGTACTCGCAATGTCTAAACGTGAATTGTGATGGCTAAGTACGTGCTTCACTATCGACAACCCTAACCCGGAACCACCGGTCTTGCGAGACCGTGCTTTATCGACACGGTAAAAACGCTCGGTAAGTCGATTCAGGTGATTAGATTCAATACCGTCACCATTATCGTGCACCGCGAACTTTGCGCCTTCCTCATCATGCCGCCAATATACATGAATTTCACCACCAGGTGGAGTGTAGTGCACGGCATTAAATACTAAGTTAGAACAAGCACTTCGCAGCTCGGTTTCAACCCCAAAAACTTTAAGGTCAGTATCAATATGAAACTCAATGTGATGCTGTTTTTCTTTATTCAGCGCCTGCGCTTCTCGCTCTATCTGAGAAAGTACCGTGGGAATATTAACCACATTTTCGTAAATGCGTTCAGAGCTGGCTTCAATGCGAGACAACACCAATAAATCTTCAATCAAATTTTGCATACGATGAGTTTGCGCCGTCATCTCCTTCATGGCTTTTTGCATAAAAGGATCGGCAGTCTCATCCACCGGCAAAATTTCTAAATACCCATTAATTACCGTAAGGGGCGTTCTTAATTCATGTGACACATTGGCGACAAAATCTTTACGCATGGCCTCTAACTGAGAAACACGGGTAATATCACGCGCAATTAACAACAGGTGTTCGTCACCATAAGGCATAACCCGATATTCAAAGGTTTTATGCGGGTTGGTGGGTGATGGTACTTCAATAGGATATTTGAAATTTCCAGCATGGAAGTACTGAATAAACTCTGGGTGACGTAGTAAATTATCGAGCCTTCTGCCCGCATCCTGTGGCCACTTCAAGCCCAAATCCAGCCGAGCTAAGCGGTTACACCAAATAATACATGCTTTTGAATCCACCACTACCGCGGCATCGGGTAAGGCTTCAGAGCCCTCACGAAATCGCTTCACGAGTTCACCTAGCTCTTTACGCTTATTTCTGTTTCTGCGCTGTAGGTAATAAATGCCTTCGTAAATATGTTCCCACACACCACGCACGGTGGGCGGTGACATTTTACGACTATGCCACAACCAGCGATTAAGCTTGTATAAATGCCAATAGTTGAAGATAAGCAGCAAGGTGGCGCCAATGGCTACAGCAAATAACATGTCATTCATATACCAACCGATTAGCGCGAATACCAAAAGGTATAGCACTAGTCGAAGGGTACTTCTCAGCCATGAGAACGGGTAGTACATAGTGAATGCGCCCTGAAACAGTGAAACGCGGAGAGCGAAGAGACGCTATCGGCGTCTCTTATCCGCTGGGAATTTAGAGTTTGGTAGAGAAACGGTAACCGGCTCCACGCACGGTTTGAATCATAGCATCATGCCCATGACGAGAGATAGCTTTGCGTAAACGTCTGATATGCACATCAACCGTTCTATCTTCCACATATACATTCGTCCCCCAGACATTGTCGAGTAATAGCTCACGGCTATAAACGCGCTCTGGATGGGTCATGAAGAAGTGTAGAAGTTTAAACTCGGTTGGACCCATGTCTAACGGATCTTCGTTGGCCATAACGCGATGAGACACAGGCTCAAGTTTCAAGCCATTAAATTCAATAGGCTCTTCATTTGACGTAGGCGTTACTCGTCGCATCACCGCTTTTATTCGAGCAATAAGCTCTTTAGGTGAGAACGGTTTAGTGACGTAATCGTCAGCACCCGCATCAAGACCGCGAATTTTATCTTCTTCTTCGCCTCTTGCGGTAAGCATGATCACTGGGATATCACGAGTGAACTCATGTTGCTTTAAACTCTTGGCCAATTGAACGCCGCTTCCACCAGGTAGCATCCAATCGAGTAAGATTAAATCTGGGTAAGGTTCACATATTTTTTCTTGTGCTATGTCGTAATCTTCGGCTTCAATAATATTAAAACCAGATTGCTCTAACACAAACTTAAGCATTTCACGGATGGGCGCTTCGTCCTCAACCACCAAAACTGTACGAGACATTATTATTTTCCTGCTCATCACAAAACGCCGCTATTATTAATGTGCACTGTGACACTTTTATTAAAACGATTACATTAATGTGTCAAGTTTTCTACAAAGATAGGTTATATTTTCTTCATAGAGGTTGCTTGTTTATTCATACATTTACGCATATTCTTGGCAATAAAGGTCAAGTAAATTGTAGACAGAGGAATGTTGTTCAATGGCGGCGGTAAAAACTGGGTTATCAAGAAAACTGCTGACACGAGTGCTCTCTGTATACTTCATTCTTACGCTTATTGTTACCGTTGGACAGATTTTCACTGAGTATTTAAGCACCAAAGATCATGTTGAAGACGAATTACAAACGTTAAAAAACACCTTCTCAACCAGCTTAACCCGCGCCCTGTGGGAATTGAACACCGAACAAGCAAGCTCAATAGCAGAGGGGCTATTAGAGCTTCCTATTGTTGAAGGTGTGCAAGTTAGAGATGAAAATGGCAATCAAATTGCCGACTACGGATTAAGTATTCAGCGTGCTCGATCCCCCATTGAAGAAGAACTTATAGAAGACCACCGAGGTGGTATTTTTAGCTATAGCTTTCCATTAATATTTAAATTTTCAGGCAGGGAATCAACCGTAGGCGATGTCACGCTATACTCAAGTTTCGATACTATTTTTGGCCGCATCGAAATTGGGATCTTTTTTCTTATTGGTAATGCGTTAATAAAAACGACCTTCTTGGTATTTCTTTTTATGACCGCGTTTCGCACCATGCTGTCGGAACCCTTGGCTGAAATTACCCATCAAATGGAAGGGTTCGACCCGCTTCATCCGGAAGAAAGTAAGCTTTCAGTAAAAATAAGTGACGATAATGAATTACTGCAACTTAAAGAATCGTACAACAATGTTATCGACGATTTAATTGTATCTAATAACAAGTTAACTAGTGCACAAAATCAGCTGTCACATGCCAATAAAAAGCTAGACGATCAGAACCTTATTCTAGAGCAAGAAGTTGCCAAGAAAACATCTTCGCTCTCTCAAATTATGCTTAGCCTCGAACAGCAAAAAGACGAACTTATCGCAAACCAAAGAGAGCTTCGACAAGAGAACGAAAACAGGCAATACATAGAAGACGAGCTTCGCAAAAGAAATACGGAATTAGCGAACTCAATGGGAAATTTACAACTCGCCAAAGACCAATTGGTAGAGTCTGAGCGCATGGCCTCTCTTGGCGGTTTGGTCGCGGGGATTACCCATGATGTGAATACGCCACTGGGTGTTGGTGTCACCGCAGCCAGTTTTTTACAAGAGCGACTCGATAACTTAAAAACTGGTTTTGAAGAAAAAAGCCTGACGACTAAAAACATGGAAAACTTCATTAATGAAGCAGAACAAACAGCGAATCTCCTCTTAACTAACTTAAATAGAGCGTCTGAGCTTATCGCTAGCTTCAAACAAGTCGCGGTGGATCAAACCAGCGAAACTGAGCGAGAGATAAACCTTAACGATTATATTCGTGACATCATTAAATCGCTTAAACCAAGCTTCAAGCATAGTAATCATGACATTGTGGTACATTGTCCTGAAGATCTTTATATTCGCTGTGCACCAGGAGCCATTGCCCAAATTGTAACAAACATGATTGTAAATTCGTTGGTCCATGGTTTTGAAGACACTAACGATGGCAAAATTACGCTAGATGTGAGTGCTGATAACAACACCATAGAAATGCGTTACGGTGACAACGGAAAAGGCTTGTCCAATGATGACTTAGACAAGTTGTTTGACGCCTTCTTTACCACTAAACGGGGAGAAGGGGGCAGCGGACTTGGCACACACATTATGTACAATCTTGTTACTCAATCTTTGTCTGGCCACATTGAAGCGCAGAGCAAACCTGGCGAGGGCCTTCAATACACCATTCGCTTTCCGATGAAGAGTAAACCTGCTTAACAAAAAATCTCTTTAGCTCCCGTACTATATCCGTTGCACCGCATTCGCTAGCTTGGTACGCTTGCCCACCATTTTTAAAAGAGATAGCCTCAAATGTGGTTTAAAAATATAAAAGCCTACCAAATTACACAGCCACTTTCCCTTGACGATGGCGATCTGGAGCGCGTGCTAAGCGAACAAGCTTTTCGCCCTTGTAAGAGTCAAGACTTAGCCACTATGGGCTTTGCCTCCCCTTTCTCTCAAGCTGGCAAACAAGGCACCATGTTTCAGCGCGTTGGACAACGTTACTGGCTTACCGTTAAGAAACAAGAAAAACTACTGCCTGCCGCGGTGATTAATGCCGAACTGGACGATATGGTTGCCAAAATTGAAATGGAAACCGGTTCGCCTGTGGGGAAAAAGGCGAAAGCCGATCTTAAGCAGGAAATTCAAACTCGCTTGTTACCTCAAGCGTTTACTAAAAACACTTATACCCATGGGTTTATATCGTTAGAAGATAACCTTGTGGCTGTTGATGCATCTGCCGATGGCAAAGCTGAAGCCTTTTTAGCATTGGTAAGAAAAGCCATTGGCTCACTGCCTGTTGTGCCTTTAGCACGACACAGTTTGCAGTCTGAACTTACTCACTGGCTTACTGATGCTGCGCCAGATGGCATAGCACTACTTGAAGAAGCTGAGTTCAAGTCGACAGATGATGCTGGCAGCATTATTCGCTGCAAAAACCAGCCTCTTGATAGTGATGAAATCACGATTCATTTGGATGCAGGAAAGCTGGTACAAAAAGTGGCTTTTGAATACCAAGATACCCTAACGGCTGTTATTGCTGAAGACGGTTCGCTAAAGCGTATTAAGTTTACCGATAGATTAAAAGAAGAGACTGAAGACATTCCTAAAGACCAAGTTGAAGCGCGCTTAGATGCGGAATTTGCGTTGATGTCTGCAGAGCTTTGTACTTTGCTAAACTTCTTGCGAGAAACGCTCAAATTGAATGACGCGAACACTTAATATAATTTTTAACTAGCGCATAACTAATACGTGTTGAGCAGTGCCTCATGGGCACCGCTCAACACTTTATTTATCTTACCCACCAGCTTTTCATCTAACCATTTTCCTCTCATCTGCCTCTACAACACCGGATAGTGGATAATGTTAATAAACCGGGTCTCCCCACTTTCGTCTTTATAGCCATGTACTTGATCGGCCTTTATTAAATACTGCTCGCCCGCCGTGATGGTTTTACTCTCATCGCCTTGCCTCAAGCTCAACCTGCCCTCAACACAATGAATATGCTCTGTCACCCCACTTTGATGGGCCGTAGAACACTGCTCATGAAAATGCGTTAAGGTAATCTCAAAGACCTCAAAACCTTTGTTTACATCAAAAGGAAAAAGGGTTTTCACTTGCATGTTTGGGTCGTGAATAAAGCCGTGATTAACGTCGAATTCAGACTGTGCGTTTGACGCTATAAAGGAGGAAAACGAGGCGTTTAACCCTGTCGCAATCTTCCACAAGGTAGCGATAGTAGGGCTTGATTCTTGCCGCTCTATTTGGCCTAACATAGCTTTAGACACACCGGTTAGCGTGGCGGTTTTATCAAGAGACAAGCCCATATCATTACGTAATTGCTTCAAACGCGTAGAAATACTTAACGAAAAATCCCCCGCATGTAGTGCATCGCTGTTGTTATTCATATGTCACTGCTACTTATCGAATACCCACAAATAGAATCGATTGAGTATTTTAAAAACAAAATACCTTGTGCGTTATAACGCACAAGTGTAAAGTAAGTTAAACCTGTACGTTATAACGCACAGAGTATGAAGTAATTTTGAAACGGGTTCAAATCATTGAGGCAAAGATGAAATCAAAATGGCAGATTAGCCACATTTCTTCAGGGTTAACCGCAGTCACCGTTGGCTATAGCAGCGCCGTTGTTATTGTTATCGATGTTGCCCGTAAAGCGGGGGCGAGCCCAGATATGGTCATAAGCTGGCTTCTCGCATTAGGCTTAGGAATGGGCATTTCCTGTATCTTCTATTCTTGGCTAATGAAAATGCCAGTGGTCACCGCCTGGTCTACCCCTGGTGCGGCCTTTTTATTAGGTAGCGTTGAACAGTACAGCCTTCCTGAAAGTATTGGTGCCTTTATCATCTGCGCAGTACTTTCCCTAGTTACCGCGCAAAGTCGCAGTTTGCTCAATCAAATAAGCCGAATTCCGGCAAGTATCTCATCAGCGCTTCTGGCAGGTATTTTACTGCCTATCTGCATATCAATATTCACTGATGTAGAACAATACCCTTATATCGTTGCCGGTTTTCTGGCAATCTATCTTATTGGAAGCCGCTTTTTCCCTCGCTACCTTATGTTGTGTTTACTGGCCGTTTCTATCGCTACAAGTAGCTGGTTAAACCAAGCGCTCGCGTTAACGCTCGCACTACCAACCCCCGTATGGGTAAGCCCTGAATTTTCAGTAACCGCCTCTATAGGGCTTGCCGTTCCCCTGTATATTATCACTACCCTTTCTCAGAATTTACCTGGCATTGCGATACATCATGCCCACGGTTATCACCCCGACCATAAAAAAGTGCTAAGCGGCATTGCAATATTGCAGGGTGTGCTGGCGCCGTTTGGCGGGTTCACGTTTAATCTTGCGGCAATAACCGCAGCTTTGTGTATGGGGGAAGAAGCAGACAAAGATAAAACCCAGCGCTACAAAGCGGCCATTGCCGCAGGCATTGGCTACCTATTTATGGGTCTGCTCGCGTCTGTTGTGGTGGTTCTATTCGTTTCAATGCCTCCTATTGTGGTGCACTTACTGGCAGGGCTTGCGCTACTGGCTACCTTACAAGCCGCCTTGGTTAAAACGGTAGAAAGTGACAAGTACCGTCACGCAGCCTTGGTCACCTTTTTATGTACGGCGTCAGGCTTCAGTCTTTTCTCCATCACGTCAGCGGTGTGGGGCCTATTACTGGGCTTATTACTCATGTTGGTTGAAAGCAACAAACAAAAAAGCCGAACATAAGTTCGGCTTTAATTAGTCATGCTTTACTCGCATTATTGTAGCAAAGCGTTAGGCAAATATTTGCTTCGCTGCACTGGCAAGGTCGGTAAATTCATCGGAGTGAAGTACCGCCACATCATCAATAACATCACGCTGTATGGCTAAGTTCAAAACAGCGTCTTTTTGACTGTCCATTGCGCCAGAAACGGCCGCACCAACACGAACGAAATCTATGTAGGTAACCTGTTCAGGTATATAGCTCAAATCTTTCCAGCATTTGGCTACATTCACAAACTCTTCACCGAAGCCCCATTCTCGCATGATGCTAGCGCCAATTTGACCCGCTAGTTTGTCGATGGCCACTTCTAAAAAGGTTGGATTCGCAAACACTTCAGGGTGTCTTTCGGCTTCGGTCAGAATAGGTAATACGCCAATGTTATGGGTTAACGCTGTTAGCGTCATAATATCCATACTCATTTCACGCTTTTTCGTACGAGTAATATAGAGCTGCATTACCGCCATTGAATTGGCCACGATATTAACCGTATTCGCCCACTCTTTTTGTAGATAAGCGCTCACTACGTCGTTTTTAGAAACGAACAGCTGTTCCATGGCAAGCGCGGTTGAAATGTTTTTGATTTGGCGTAAACCAATACGGGTTACCGCTTGGCTGATAGAATTTACTTTGATACTGCGGCCCATATAAGCACTGTTCGCAATTTTAATCATTCTTGCGCTTAGCGAGGGGTCTTGACCGATAACATCCCCCATAGCACTTAGATTGATATTAGGATCATCCGCTGACTTTCTCACTTTTAAAGCAATAGCCGGTAACGTAGGAAGTACGAGTGTGTCGTTTGTTATTTTTTCAACAAGAATTGTTGAGAGCGCATTTTGTGTAGACATATACCTACCCTTAGATATGTTTCAAATAGCCACTAAAAGGCAATGAATTTAAGATACCCGCGGTTACACTGTAATCCTTGTTTGCGAGTAAATGACCAAGTTGCAGTTGCTCAGAGACTTATTATCCCACTATACGCTACGCATATGAAAAGCATAGCTTTATGATAGCAGGAAATCACATTCCCCATATGTTATAACCGTTATTGAGCTTAAATAATATTGAACCTTTTACTAACTCAATATTGAATAGTATTATTACGCGTTATGAACAGTGTAGTACATATGCCTTTACATGAAACCTTGATACACATCAAAACGCCGCTCGCTAACGTGTTACTTTATTGTATATTCTTATCCTGCTAATAAATCTAAAACAGAAAACGTTATGATAAAATTTTCACCTAAACATTACTCTACTCTTGCCGTGGCGGTTGCCACAAGTTTATTTATGAGCGCCTGCTCCAAGGCCCCCCAAGAAGCCGTATCAAAGGCCCCCCCTTCTGTAGAGGCTTCGCACACCGCATCACCAGATAGTACGCTTCTTGTGGATGAGTCTCGATTATCTATTTATCATCCCGTTGAACTGACCAGTGACTTATCCCATTTAAGCGACAACCAACAAAAGATGATAGGTTTGCTTATTGATGCGTCTAAAATAATGGACGACTTATTTTGGAAACAAGCTTTCTTCGGCGATAAAAATGCGTTTTTAAATAGTATTGAAAGCGACGACGTTAAACACTTTGCTTCAATCAACTATGGCCCATGGGACAGATTGAACGGCGATAACGCGTTTCTAGCGGGCTATGAAGAGAAAGCCCTAGGTGCTGAATTTTATCCTCACAACATGACAAAGGCTGACTTCGCGACCGCCACGTTCGATGACAAACAAGGCTTATACTCGTTGGTGAAGCAAGATGAAGCTGGCAACCTTTACTCTGTGCCCTACTCTGAGGCGTACAAAAGTGAACTAACCGCTGCATCAAAGATTCTAAAAGAGGCAGCTGAACTTGCCGAAGATCCAAGCTTTAAAGCCTACTTAACCCTGCGTGCACAAGCATTACTTACCGACGATTACTTAGCCTCGGATATGGCGTGGATGGACATGAAGACCAACCCTGTAGAGTTGGTAATTGGTCCGATCGAAAGCTATGAAGACCAGCTATTTGGTTATCGCGCTGCCTTTGAAGCCTACGTTTTGGTAAAAGATTTAGCGTGGAGTGAAAAACTCGCAAAATACGCCGCTTTTCTTCCAGAGCTACAAAAAGATTTACCTGTACCTGCCCAGTACAAAGCGGAAGTACCTGGCTCCGATGCCGACTTAAACGCCTATGACGTGGTGTATTACGCGGGGCATTCAAATGCTGGCAGTAAAACCATTGCAATCAATTTGCCTAACGATGAGCGTGTACAGCTTGAAAAAGGCACCCGTCGTTTGCAACTGAAAAACGCGATGCGTGCCAAATTCGACAATATTCTTATTCCTATTGCGGATATGTTAATTGCACCTGAGCAACGTGATCATATTACGTTTGATGCGTTTTTTGCTAACACCATGTTTCATGAAGTGGCGCATGGCTTAGGTATAAAAAACACCCTTGATGGTAGCGATACAGTAAGAGGCTCACTTAAAGAACACGCCTCTGCATTAGAAGAAGGTAAAGCTGACATTTTGGGTCTTTACATGATTCAAAGCTTACTTGAAAAAGGTGAAATTTCAGAGGGTACACTTGAAGATTACTACGTCACCTTTATGGCCGGCATTTTCCGCTCAGTACGTTTTGGGGCGTCTAGTGCCCACGGTAAAGCGAATATGATCCGCTTTAATTTCTTTGCACAAGAAGGCGCTTTTGAGCAAACTGAAGAAGGTGTTTATCGCGTTAATGTTGAGAAGATGGGCGCAGCAATCGCCGCATTATCTGAGCTTATTTTAACCCTGCAAGGTGATGGCGACTACGATGGTGTTGCAGAGCTTGTAGCCAGTATGGGCGTGATTAAACCACAGCTAGCGGCAGATTTAGCGCGCTTAGAAGCGGCAAACATTCCTGTCGATATTCACTTCGAACAAGGTAAAAAGGTACTTGGTTTGAACTAACCACTATTTATCGATAACTGGCTCAGTAAAGACTAAGCCAGTCAGTTGCCTATCTATGTCAAGCAACTGACTGGCTATTTAACTCACTATTCTACCTTGAAAGGTTTTTCAGAACGTTTTTCAATTCAAGGGCTTTTACTCCAAGCGCTATCTATTCTAAGCGCTTTGCGGTATCAGTATATGGCGGCCAGCCCATAATTTTACCGGCTAGCACATGTAAATGTATGTGGTACACCGTTTGCCCACCAAATTCATTACAGTTCATTACCGTGCGGTAACCCTGCTCGTCCACGCCTAGGTCAGCTGCAACTTTTGCGGCGACGTACGACAAGTGTCCGACTACCTCTCTATCTTCTTTCGTGATGTCATTGATAGTCGGGATCGCTTTTTTCGGGATCACTAAAAAATGGACCGGCGCTTGCGGGTTAATGTCTCTAAACGCCAACGAGATATCATCTTCATAAAGGATATCTGCTGGTATTTCTTTATTGATAATCTTCGTAAAAATAGTGTCTAACATTGCGTACTCCCTACATCAATTATAGTAACCATACTGCATTGCATAACGCTTCAAAAGAGGCGCGCTCCCTAGAAAGAATTCGCCCCGTTATTACGCTAACACAGTCTTTTGTGAACCCGAGCTTATGCGAACAGCGTGTGCGAACCGCTTATACAAAAACGAACCAAAGCAAAATGACGCCTAATAGTAAACGGTAAATCACAAATGGAAGCATACCAATTCGAGATATCCAGCTAAGGAAAAGGTAAATACATAAGTAAGCACTCACAAATGAAAACGCAGCGCCATAAAGCAACGCAGACCAATCGACCGCTTCGTTAGCTTGCAATAAATCGAGGGTGGCGAGCAAACCTGCGCCCAAAATAACGGGAATAGAAAGTAAGAACGAAAAGCGCGCACAACTCTCTCTATTTAACCCCAACATCAAACCTGCGGTCATGGTAATACCCGAGCGTGAAGTACCAGGAATAAGTGCCAGCACTTGCGCTAACCCAATCAACAATGCTTGTTTCCAATTAAGCGATGTTAAATCTTGGGTGCGTTTCGCGGTGGCGTCGGCATACCATAGGGCAAGGCCAAAAATAATAGTGGTAGCGGCAATAACAAGGGCGGTTCTGGCGTTAAGTTCTATCCAGTCTTTCATTACAAAGCCAATAATCACAGCAGGTATAGTCGCGATAATCACATACCACGCTAACTTACTGTCGGTGTTTTGCTCTTTTGTAAAGCCCTTAGTTACCCAAGCCACTGTCATTTGTGCAATTTCTTGGCGAAAATAAATCATTACCGCCAGTAAGCTTCCCACGTGAACAGCAACATCAAACGCTAACCCCTGACTTACCCAGCCAAATAATTCTGCGGGCAGTAAAAGATGCCCAGAACTGCTGATAGGTAAAAATTCGGTAACGCCCTGAATAATAGCCAATATGATTATTTCGAACAGTGTCATTCCGTTGCTTAGCTCCAAGTAAAATTGATGGGCGAGAGTGTTTGTTTTTCTTTATCAAATGCCTGCCAAAGCGCCTCGTAGGTTTTACCTTCAACAGGATGAATATCATTAGGGACCAATTCAGCTAACGGCCATAATACAAAGGCGTTATACAGAATCTCCTCCCGAGGTAGCACAACGGGTTCATGGGTAATGTGGTCGTCGTATGTGAGTAAATCTAAGTCCAGTGTACGGGAACAAAATTTCTTTTCCCCGTGTTTACGGCCATTGTCGCTTTCAATCTGACGAAAGGTATCTCGCACTTCAATAATACTCATAGAAGTAACGGCTTTCGCCACTAGGTTATAAAAGGCACTGCCATCAAAGCCGACTGACTCACTCTCATATACCGAAGAGTAACTAACGTCATCGAAATTCTGTTTAAGCGCTTTGATACTTTCTCGTATGTAGTGTTCTTTGTCGATATTAGAACCCACACTGATTAAAATGGTATGACGCCCCACTAGGACTTTTCCTGATACATTGCTACTGCCACCGTTTGTGCATTAGGAAGAATATTCGGCTTCACAATTTTAAGGCGAATGGCATGGGCCGGAAAGGTGGTTAATACCTTGTGCATTACCGCGCCGCCAAATGCTTCTAACAGCATAAAACGACTCGTTTTTCCTACCTCGGTAATACAATCAGCCACGTCGGCATAGTTAATGGTATCGTCGACATTATCCGATTGCATTGCTGCATCTAGGTCAGCGTCGAGTTCAACATCGAGCAACAGCGTGGTTAAACGCTCCCGTTCCCAATCATACACACCAATAAGAGTATCGACAGCCAGCCCTGTTATATATATTTTTCCCATAAACCTTTTCATTCTTATGACCATACTGGTCTTACTACCACGTTAACTTCTTCTCAAAAGGTGGTATATCACTTTTGAATGGAGTAGCTTTACGCTTTACGTTATTCGCCATGGGGCGATGGTGGCACAACTATACCGTTGTACTGCAAGTGGGGGCAACACGCACAATAGCATTCGCCCCATATTATTAGTGTAGATATACGTTTAGTGTACAAAGCAGCAGGTTAAAGCAGCAATAATGATACCGTTAGCCCTTTTAATGATTTGCGTAGCCTATTTGTTTGGCTCTTTATCGAGCGCGGTAGTTATTTGCAAGTCATTCTCTCTCCCCGATCCTCGTACTGCAGGCTCTAAGAACCCCGGCGCCACCAATGTATATCGAATTGGTGGCAGAATTCCGGCATTGCTTGTGCTGGTAATGGATATTTTAAAAGGGACTATTCCGGTTTACTCAAGCTACTTTTTAGGCTTAGACCCCGTGCTTTTAGGCCTAGTCGCAATTGCCGCATGTTTAGGTCATATTTTCCCTTTATATTTTGGCTTTAAAGGGGGCAAAGCAGTAGCAACGGCATTTGGTGCCATGTTACCCATTGGCTTAGATTTAGCTGGTTTGCTTATTTTGAGCTGGGTTATTGTGGTGTTTCTTACCGGCTATTCGTCACTTGGCGCCTTGGTAGCAGTAAGCCTTGCCCCGCTTTTTACTTGGTTAATAAAACCCCTTTACACCGTTCCAGTCATCATGCTCTCTTTGCTGATTATCTTGCGACATCGCGACAACATCAAAAGATTAATAAGCCGCTCTGAAGGCAAAATTTGGGACAAAGGCAATACCAAAGAGTAAGTAAAATTACGTTAGCCTGCACGTTGAATTTCAGCTTGGGCGTATGCTAAAGCTTGCTAAGCGTCATTGTTCTTTTAAACCTTCGCGCAATACCTTAATTTCACCATCGATAGAGGAAAGTAGTGCTAAGCCCATAATTTCAGCAAGCGCGGGGTATATTTCTAGATTACTGAAGGCTGGAAGTACTTTACCTTGTTTAAACGAAGGCCCGGACGCCACGAATAGCCCGCCCATGTCAGGTAACGTATTGAGATAACCATGGCTACCCTTACTCACATGAGTATTTCCTTCGCTTTTAAACCGTGCAGGCGGAGCAACTTCCATAATAATATCACCGGTTCGCGCATTGTACTGTGAATGCCTGACGCCGCGCTCAACGGAGGTGAGCACGATGAATTTCCCTTCGGCCAATAACCGGAGTCGGTTTTTCTCATCTTCAATTTGCTCGTGTGTAACCTCTGGCTTAGCATATAGACGCACTTGCGCACCATTGTTAAGCACGGTGAAATAATCGGGAATATTTAATGACTCAACCATAATCTGATGGCTATCTTTGACGTTGGTCATACCGTGATCAGATACCACAACAAAATTAACGTCTATCGAAAGCGCATTTAATCGGTCGTACAATTGCCCGATTAGCCTATCTACCCTTGCAACAGCCTCTTTTGTTTTCTCCGACCTAGGACCTTCGTCGTGCCCCACAGTGTCAGTCAATGAGAAGTAGCCTGAGACAAAAAGTGGCCTTGCAGCTTCCGGCAGACTTAACCATTGAACGATTTGATCTACCCGTTGTTGGTAATCTGCATGCTTCGAGTAGTGATAAAGATAAGTAGGCAGTGCTCCTGCTATTCTAGCGTCAGATTCAGGCCAGAAATAGGTTGCTGCTTTGTGCCCCTGAAACTCGGCCAAAAGCCAAAGGGGCATCGCAGTAATCCAGCTGCTGTCGCCTTGTGCCTTCCCCATAGAATATTGAGCATAGCGCCCCTCTTTACTGGGTCGCAACTTGTCATAAAAACGATTATCGACAATGCCGTGATGTATGGGTAGTAACCCAGTCACTATGGAAATATGGTTGGGGAAAGTATTGGCGGGATAGACAGGTATTAACGACGTGCTTCGAACACCGGCCTTAGCAATTCGTGCGAGATTTTTTGCATTATGCAGCTCGATGTAATCATGTCTAAACCCATCTAAAGATATAAGAACCACATGATTTTTGTGAATTTCAGCCGACTGACTCGAGGCCAGATTCTTATGGGTAACCGCATCCTTATTAATTATGGTGTTATTAATTGCATGCTTATTTACTGCATGGGCACTAAAGGCCGCTAGCGACAACCAACTAGCGGTAAGTAACGTGCCAATAAACTGTATTGTGAGCCAAGCGCTACCACGAAAAAACACCACTAGATTTCCTACATGCTAAAGAAACTTACTATTTAGCATGATAATACCCTGTGATGACAACATTATTATACTGGCGCTAACGTATCCAGCGGCCAGCGAGGTTTAGCTTGCGAAGAAAGCCCTAATACTTCACCAGCTTTCAAACGCTGCATCCCTGCATAAGCTATCATGGCGCCGTTGTCGGTACAGTACGCTAAGTTAGGGTAGAAAACCTCACCGCGTAAATCATCCATCAAGGTTTTCATTTGTGCTCGCAACATCGTATTCGCGCTTACGCCGCCAGCAATTACTAAGCGCTTCATACCCGTTTGTTTGAGTGCTCGCTTACACTTAATAATGAGTGTGTCGATTACCGCTTCTTGAAACGCGTATGCAATATTAGCTTTGGTTTGTTCGTTGTCATCGGCAGCGCGGATGGTATTAGCCGCAAAAGTTTTCAAACCGCTGAAGCTGAAATCTAAACCAGGGCGGTCTGTCATTGGCCTTGGGAATTTGTAGTGTCCTGGCTCGCCTTTTTCTGCCAGCTTGGCTAATAAGGGCCCTCCAGGGTAATCGAGCCCCAATAGTTTGGCCGTTTTATCAAAGGCTTCACCAGCTGCATCATCTATCGACTCACCGAGAACTTCGTAGCTGCCTATACCTTCTACTTTTACCAACATAGAGTGACCGCCCGATACTAACAATGCAATAAAAGGAAATTCAGGCGCGTTGTCTTCTAACATGGGGGCGAGTAAATGCCCCTCCATATGATGTACACCTACTGCGGGTACACCCCACGCGTAAGCTAAAGAACGCCCTACGGAAGAACCTACTAGTAAAGCACCTACAAGGCCTGGGCCTTGGGTGAAGGCTACGCCGTCTAATTCGTTAGGTTGGGTGTTAGCATCACTAAGCGCTTTTTCGATAAGCGGGATAATTTTTCTAACATGATCCCGTGACGCAAGTTCAGGCACTACACCACCGTAATCGGCGTGTAATTTAACTTGGCTGTATAATTCGTGTGACAATAATCCCGCAGTATCGTCATAAACGGCGATTCCCGTTTCATCACAAGAAGTTTCTATTCCTAATATACGCATACTATTCCTAATATTTGCATTGAGCCAAACCTTACTTTTACATCTTTAACATCAATGTTTACGGTACAA
This sequence comes from Alteromonas sp. 38, assembly GCF_902506055.1. Classification (NCBI taxonomy): domain Bacteria; kingdom Pseudomonadati; phylum Pseudomonadota; class Gammaproteobacteria; order Alteromonadales; family Alteromonadaceae; genus Alteromonas; species Alteromonas sp. 38. The sequence continues at coordinate 751,503 of NZ_LR733300.1, read as the reverse complement.
CAAACACCAAAGGCTTACTTAGTTATCGAACCTGTCGAGCACAAGCTATAGCCGAATCGCAAGTATTGAGCATAAAGTATTGAGCATAATCAGCATCATTTACCCTGCAAGAGGATACTTGAGTTACCTCAGCACTTATTGCAACAAAGTTTATTGCAATAGATCAGCACCTGACCTGTTTGATCATCTGCGATCTGTGATATGATCCACTCAACCAATGCGGGATCGCGCTGAATTCTTCTTCTCACGTAGACAGATAAAAGGTATTACCTTGTCTCAGAGGGCGCAGAGTTTACCTTTATTCCGCATATCTTGGAATGGTGCTTCGTTTATTTGCGCAATATTGCCTATTTTTTGGCAATTCAGTCTTTACTTTCTGTTCGGAAATGATTAGAATTTCGCACCATTTTTAACCCGGGTGGCCTTTTTAGCGCTCAATTTCCCGGAATTATACAGCAAAAGTTTTGAGGTGAGTGTTTAAATGCCTATCGTTAAAGTTAGAGAAAACGAGCCGTTTGATGTAGCGCTGCGTCGTTTTAAGCGTTCTTGTGAAAAAGCAGGTGTATTGTCTGAAGTTCGTCGTCGTGAGTTCTTCGAAAAGCCTACTTGGGAACGCAAGCGTAAGAAAGCCGCTGCGAAAAAGCGTCATCTAAAGAAATTAGCTCGTGAAAACGCACGTCGCGTAAAACTCTACTAAAACAGGGTTAACTTACGAGTCTGAAAGGTGTTGCATTTGCAGCACCTTTCGCGTTTCTGGGGTACAGAAAACTTTCATTCGCGCTTGTTATTCTTTATTAACATCTAGCGCGGCGGTATTAACATCTAGCGCGGCGGTATTAACATGCAGTGCGTCGGTGAATATCAAGACCCTCTGATAGACTCTCGATTTTTAATACCCCACTGACTCGCCCGTTATCGATAGTGTATGCCTTTTTATGAGTATCCCTACATAGAATGTTTTTTTACTTTTTTCTTTTTATAACTTTTTTCTTTATACCTTTATAATGACTTTCCTTCTTTGTTGAAACTTTACTTAATTTGGGAGCATCATGGCTTTAATAGACGATTTAAAATCTGCACAAAAAGATGCAATGCGCGCTAAAGCGAAATTACGTCTAGGCACCATTCGCATGGCAATAGCAGCCATTAAACAACGTGAAATCGACGAGCAAATCACCCTTACTGATAGCGATATTCTTGCAGTACTAACCAAGATGGTTAAACAGCGTCAAGATGCCGCTTCTCAATTTGATGCCGCTGACCGTGATGACTTGGCCAGTAAAGAGCGTGAAGAGATTATCGTGTTGGAAGGTTTTCTTCCGCAGCCTTTAACCGAAGACGAGCTTGCCACCTTAATTGATGAAGCTATGGTAAGTACCGGTGCTCAAGGTATGCAAGATATGGGTAAAGTGATGGGTAGCCTAAAATCACAAGTACAAGGCCGCACAGATATGGGCGCACTAAGCGCTAAAATAAAAGCCCGTTTAAATGCCTAAATATCGATAAAAATCGAGTGGTAGAAATAGAACTAGCCAGGTTTGTGTAATCGCAAACCTGGTATTTTCATTATTTACCTTCCCTGTTAAAGTACTTTTTTGTGCTACCCTAATTACCGTTATAAGCATTAGTGTCTCCCCATGGCCGGAAAAATACCTCGCGATTTTATTGATGATCTTCTCTCACGCACCGATGTTGTAGACATTGTTGATAGTAGGGTGAAGTTAAAAAAAGCGGGCAAAAATTATCAAGCTTGCTGCCCTTTTCATAATGAGAAAAGCCCTTCTTTTACCGTAAGCCAAGAAAAGCAGTTCTATCATTGCTTTGGTTGTGGTGCCCACGGCAACGCGATTTCCTTTTTGATGGAGTTCGACCGCCTTGAGTTTGTTGAGGCTATTGAAGAACTCGCCAAACTCTACGGATTAGAAGTACCGAGAGAAAAAGGCCACTTGCCTGTGGTTAGCGAAGAGAAAAAGCAACAGCAGCAAGACGACTACTCACTAATGGAACAAGTTGTTCGCTTTTTTCAACACCAACTTAAACAAGATGAAAATAGCGGCAAAGCCATAGATTATTTAAAAAGCCGTGGGCTTAGTGGCGATATCGTTAAGCAATGGGAAATAGGCTATGCACCAGACAGTTGGGATGCGTTGCTAAAAACCTTTGGCAAAGACCAAGCCCGAGTAAAACAGCTTATCGACTTAAAATTGGTTAATCAAAACGACCAAGGCAGACGCTACGATTTTTTTCGCGACCGAATCATGTTCCCCATTCGGGACAAACGAGGCCGCGTAGTCGGTTTTGGTGGCCGCGTATTAGAAGACGGCGGCCCAAAATACTTAAACTCCCCTGAAACCCGTATTTTTCATAAAGGCAGCGAGCTCTTTGGTTTTTACCAAGCTCGTCAACAGAACCGTCAGCTCGACGCAGTACTCATAGTTGAAGGTTATATGGATGTGGTGGCGTTAAGTCAATTCGGTATTAACCAAGCAACGGCTGCACTTGGCACCGCCACCACGGCTGAACATATGCAAATGTTAGTGCGCGCAACCCCGCATATTGTGTGTTGTTATGATGGCGACCGAGCAGGTCGAGAAGCGGCGTGGCGCGCATTAGAAAATGCCCTGCCCGCGTTAAAAGACGGTGTCAGACTGTCTTTCTTATTCTTACCTGACGGCGAAGACCCAGATACTATGGTAAGAAAAATTGGTAAAGATGCCTTCATGGAAATGCTTGATAATGCAATGCCATTGTCACGCTTCTTCTTCGAAAACCAATTGAAAACACATAAAGTGGGTACACCGGAAGGTAAAATAGCGCTTCGCAAAGCAGCCATGCCATTAATTGAGAGTGTGCAGGGTGACGACCAAAAGCAAATGCTATTAGAAGAGCTTGCTAAACACACCGGTGAATACGACAGATTTAAGTTGCAGCAGGATATATCCAAAGCGAACCATGCCAGTAGCAAGCCCGCATATTCAGCGAATAGAAACCAAGTGGGTAAAGCTCGCTTGTCACCGCTACGCATGCTGATTAGGTTACTGCTAGACTCTCCCTCGTTAGCCACACGTTGTGATGACGTGCAACCTTCCGTATTTGAAGGGAGTGACGCAACCGGAATGGATCTTTTATTGGATATTCATCGCTATTGCGCGCAATATCCCCAAGCAACCACTGCACAGCTGGTTGAAAACTTCCGTAATCATCCCCATTCTTCTACTATCGCGAAATTATTGTTACAAGAACATCTTGTTAAAGACGAGGATGCTGAGCGTGTTTACAGCGACAGTTTTGCTCGATTACTCGATTGGCATTTCGATAGCCGCATAGAAACTTTAATTTCCCGCTCTCGGGTTCAACCACTCACTCAAGTGGAAAAAGAGGAACTGAACTTGTTAATGAAGGAGCGCCAGAAAAGCTGACCATAAGGTCGAGACTAATAACTGGCTAAAAAAACAGCCGTCAATCTGGTAAAACCATTAGTAATTCTGCTATACTGGCTAATTCGCTGCACGCACGCTTATAAGCATAAATGTGAACAAATTTGCAGCAATGTCAGTAGCAATTATAAAGCCGAACAAAACGGGCAGAACCAAACCCGGGCAGGTGTGCACCGTTTAATATGACGTGACACCGAGCGGAAGCGGCATTGATACAACAGTAGTACTACAGAGAAATAATGTACATACCTCTTTGGTATGGGTATTTCTATTGCAAACTAATTGAATGTGAGAAGTGTAGGTTATATGGCGCAAAGCAAGCAGTCTCAGATTAAACTCCTGATTGCAAAAGGTAAAGAGCAAGGTTACTTAACCTTTGCAGAAGTTAACGACCACCTGCCGCAAGATATTGTCGATTCTGATCAAATTGAAGATATTATTCGCATGATCAACGACATGGGAATTCAAGTTTCTGAATCTGCTCCAGATTCAGATGAACTTCTCATGCAAGAAGCAACCGCCGATGAAGACGCAGCTGAAGCTGCTGCTCAAGCGCTTGCTACAGTAGAAAGCGAAATTGGGCGTACCACCGACCCTGTACGTATGTATATGCGTGAAATGGGTACGGTTGAGCTTCTTACTCGTGAAGGCGAAATTGAAATTGCCAAGCGTATAGAAGATGGAATTAATCAGGTTCAGTGCTCTGTTGCTGAATACCCTGAAGCCATCACCTATTTGCTCGATCAATGGGACTTGTACGAAGCAGAAGAAATTCGCATCAGCGACATTATTTCTGGTTTTGTTGACCCGAATGATGATCAAGATCTTGCTCCTACGGCCACGCACATCGGCTCTGAACTTTCAGAAGAAGAACTGGAAGATGAAGATGACGACGATGATGAAGAAGACGAAGATGAAGGCGGTGTAGACCCTGAATTAGCCCGCGCTAAGTTTGGTGCCCTTCGTGATCAATACATCAAAGCACGTGACGTTATCGAGAAGAAAGGCCGCTCTCATGCTGCCGCTCGTGAACAAATCAATGCATTGAGTGAAGTCTTCAAAGAATTCCGTCTAGTGCCTAAGCAATTTGATCGTATGGTTAAAAACATGCGTTCAATGATGGACAAAGTGCGTATCCAAGAACGTCTTGTTATGAAGTTCTGTGTTGTTAACGCTAAAATGCCTAAGAAAGATTTCATCAAGGCATTTGCAGGAAACGAAACGTCTTCTGCTTGGTTAACAAAAGCGATTAAAGCTAACGCAGCTTATTCTGACGCATTAGCCGTTAACAAAGAAGAAATTGAACGCTGTATTAGCAAGATGAACCAGGTTGAACAAGAAACTGGTTTGGTTATTGCTGATATCAAAGACATCAACCGTCGTATGTCAATTGGTGAAGCAAAGGCTCGCCGAGCGAAGAAAGAGATGGTTGAAGCTAACTTACGTTTGGTTATTTCAATTGCTAAGAAATACACCAACCGTGGTTTGCAATTCCTTGACCTTATTCAGGAAGGTAACATCGGCCTGATGAAGGCGGTAGATAAGTTTGAATATCGCCGTGGTTATAAGTTCTCAACTTATGCTACCTGGTGGATTCGTCAGGCAATTACCCGTTCTATTGCCGACCAAGCGCGTACTATCCGTATTCCTGTGCACATGATTGAAACGATTAACAAACTTAATCGTATCTCTCGTCAAATGCTACAAGAAATGGGTCGTGAGCCAACACCTGAAGAGTTGTCTGAACGCATGCTTATGCCAGAAGACAAAATTCGCAAAGTGTTGAAAATAGCTAAAGAGCCAATCTCAATGGAAACGCCAATTGGCGATGATGAAGATTCGCATCTAGGTGATTTTATCGAGGACAGCACCATTATACAGCCCCTCGATTCTGCGACCGGCGGTAGCCTTAAAGACGCAACACAAGAAGTGTTGGCAGGGCTTACAGCACGTGAAGCGAAGGTACTTCGCATGCGTTTCGGTATCGACATGAATACTGACCATACACTTGAAGAAGTGGGTAAACAGTTTGACGTTACCCGTGAGCGTATTCGTCAAATTGAAGCGAAGGCATTGCGTAAGCTACGTCATCCTAGCCGCTCTGAGCAGCTACGAAGCTTCTTAGACGAGTAGAATATTCACAAGTATTAGAACAATTAAAAATCCCCTGCTTTGTCAGGGGATTTTTTTAACTGAGTTAGCGCTAAGCTGTGGTACAACATGGTCACTTGCCAAAGTAATTACGTTCCATTTGCGGCGCTAATTATTCAGTAGCTCCGCGATTTGTACTGGCCGATAGCAACTTAATGCCAGATACAAAAACGCCCTCAATGTTGAGGGCGTTTTTATATTTAGTTAGCGGTTATACGCGGAACTGCTTTGCTATCAATTCTAAATGCTGTGCTAAATCGGCAAGTTCGTTACACATAACACCTAATTCGCCCGAACGACTAGAAGTTTCCTCTGTACGTTGGTGAATTTCTTCAACGTGCTTCACAATGTCTACCGCCACTGAACGTTGATCTTCAGTGTTGTGCGCAATCTGTTCGTTCATTTGATTAATGCGACCGATTGTACTGGTTATTGTTTCTAAACTAACACCCGCTTTATTAGCTGTTTCAACACTATTGGTTGCTTGCTCGGTGCCGCGAGACATTACTTCCACTGCTGAATGCGCTGCGCTCTGTAGCTGCTCAATAGTGCTCTGAATCTCTTCAGTCGATTGTTGAGTACGTGATGCAAGGGTACGAACTTCATCAGCAACAACAGCGAAACCACGCCCTTGCTCACCCGCCCTAGCAGCTTCAATGGCGGCATTAAGCGCCAGTAAGTTAGTTTGCTCGGCAATGCCTTTAATCACATCGAGTACCGAGCCAACTTTGTTCGAATCTGACTCAAGACGCCCAATCACATCAGCGGTTTCACGCACGTTTTCGGCTAACTGCTGAATACTGGAAACGGTTTGTTGTACAATTTGACGGCCTTCGCCAGCGGCGCTAGTCGCTTCGTTAGCATCACCTGCAGCTTGTGCGGCACTGTGTGCTACGCCGTCTACTGAACCACTCATTGTATCAACCGCGAGTTTGGCGTTTTGTGCAGACTGCTGTTGAATATCAATAGTACGCTGGGTTTCCTCCGTTAGGCCGCGAAGGTTTTGCGCCAAGTTAGATAACGGTAAACTCGCCTCAACCACGTCTTTCACTACGCCTTGCAGTTTGTCCATAAACTGATTAAACCAATACACCAACTCGCCAATTTCATCTTCACTTTTCGTTGCGATACGAACGGTCAAATCACCGTTTTCTTGGGCAATATCTTTAAGCGAGCGCACTACGTCATCGATGCTTTTCTTAATACCTTGGACGATGGGCACCGCGGTAGCAAACAACAACAAGGTGACGACAATAGTCATTATCACACCGGTACTGATTAACGAAATATTTGCCGCGTCGGTTTTCGCAAAAGAAGCATCAAATGCAGATTGCTGCTCATCTCTAAAATTTGTCATTGAAGCAATAACAGCATCGTACGAACCGTTCATCTGCTTAGATAGTTGACCTAAGCGGCTAAAGTCAGCCGTTCCATCAACCATTGACTGAGAAACGTCGTACGCCACTTCAAAATAATCATCGAACCCAGCAGAAATCTTTGATATCGCGGGGCGAAACTCAGGGCTGATTGCACTTATCTCGTCTAGCCCAGCTTTTGCATCTGTGGCCAATTCACTCGCAGCGCTCAATGTATCTTGGTCGCCTGTGGTTACCGCACTACTTAGCGTGTCCCTGACTTTTTGCATATCTACCAAGGTAGAGGCAGACAATTGAAGTGCGGGAAACTGAACGTTTTCAACTTTCTCGAGGGTGTCGTCATTGTTAAGTGCAACGTAAACCGTAATTAAGAGGTAAATAATAAAGCTTAGTGCAGCAATTCCCGGTATCAGAAAAATCTTTGTTGCGATGGGCATTTTTTTTAGAAAACTCATTTTTATCTCACCAGTTACGTCACGTTACTTTAAGCACGGCCACAGATCATGGCTTTATAATTCTATATCTTCACATTCTTAAAAAACTTTAGAAATATCTTAGCCCCCCTCATTACTGAGCGGGGCCTAAACTTTGCTATAAACGAAGACTAGAAAGTGTAGTTAACACCCACTCTCAATAGCGTCGCATCATTCGCGTCGTTTGCATCATCTTCGAACCAAGTGACTTCACCTTTAACCGCGAAACCAGGCTCAACATCGTATCGTAAACCTGCTGTTAATGCAGAAGTATCTTCCAAAGTCGATGCAGCTACAGCTGCAAAGCCTTGATACAACGATGACCATGTTCCGTCAGTAACGGCATCGCCAGTAGATATAGTAGAAGGAACATCGTTTAAGTAAGTTGCAACATCATCAGGATCTGACTCTTTATGTTCATAAGTAATGTGTGGAGTGAACTTACCGAAACGCATTCCCGCGGTAATATACCAAGCATCATCATTTGCGATAGGAGCTTCATCAAATGAAATGTGGGTATATTCTGCACCTACAAACCAATCGTATTTATCTATATTCACGGCAAGTTCGAAGAAACCAACGGTATCATCTTCAATTAAGAAGTTTTTTGAAAACTCAGTGACAGTAGGAACGATCGGAGAAAATTGATTAATGCTATTAGTTAAAAATTCTAGATCTTCATTTGGACTATTAAATTTAGCTTGCGCATAAATAGTACGAATATTGAACCAATCACGAGTGGCCTCAAAAGAAATACCAGTAAGGTTATCCGCCTCTAATGTACCGGATTCTGAACGTCCTGCAAAAAGTTGTGCTCCATATTCCCAGTCACCCGCGTAGTTGCTGTAATCGTAACGAACACCATCAATATTGTTGATAAGTACGCCGTAAACCGATTGTGGCGGTGTTAGCCAGTGGTACGAATAACCCACATCCAAAGAAGCAGAATATTTGAATAATGGCAGGCGAACTCTTCCAGCACTGATACTCGAGTTATTTGAAAGTGCATAAGTCATATATGCCCATTCGAAACTTGCATCGTAATCGTCACTTCCACGACCAACAAGCTGCGCTGTTGCAGAAAGCTTCTCACTAACATCACCACGCACTTGAAGTCCGAAAACACTCGCAGGCTCGAAATTAAAATCGCTGTCGTAACCGTATACCGCTTCGTCATCATCTAGTGTCATACCACCGATAAGGTTGGCGAACCCATTGATTTTTATGTCTGCAACCGCTGGCATGGCGATTAAGCTAGCAACTGATAAAAGGGCAAGTTTGGTTTTCATGTTAAATCCTTAAAAATTCTTAAACTGTGTAATCAAAAAGTGGCAACTACGCGAACGCTTCCGTCTACGGAGCCAGCATCTACATAGCCAATTGCACCTGGGTCTGCAGCAACAGCTGAAACCACCTCGGCGTCGCTACCTAATGCTTTAGGAGGCTGACCTTTCCCAGTAAAAACTAATTTAGACCAAAAAGCGGTAAGCTGAGACGCTGATTTATTCAAAACTTTACCGTTGAATTCGTCTGTAGCGGCCTGCCCTTCAGCAAGTGCTAGCGGTACTACCTTCGTGCCGTTTGGAAAAGCTTTCATTTTGTTAAGGAAGAGTCGGCTGATTGAATCTTTGTCTAATGCATCGCCGTTAGACGGGTGAACTATCACTGCTACATCTGCAAAAGCCATGCTGCTGCACAAACTTGCTGCTAGTATCCACTGTTTCATTACATGTCCTCTAAGTCGTATTTGTTTCGGTAGCGCAATTAAAAGAACGTTAACCTTTAATCTACCTATACCGATGTGCTTATTTTTTATTCTTACTCATACAAATATCTTCTGTGCTTCAAGATTAAGATAAGTATTAGCAAGGATTAGAAAAACTGCCAACTGAGATACAAAAAATTTGCTTTAAATTTCGTTGTGTTCAGCATAGCCCTAATACAGTTGGCGCAGTTTAGGGTAGAGAGGCGTAGAAGCAACTATACAAAAGGATAAAGGTATTGGCAGAACTTATAACTTCATACGTAAAAATAGCAGAGATGTGAAAAACAATTAAATATAGTTGTTAAAATTCAGTTAGATAAAAAATCTCCAGAGTTCTATTTAGGAGTGGCGAACGATATTATTGTATAAAAACATATACCTTAATACCGCCCGACTTTTTGAACTTTTCCGTACTTATTGGTTAAGCACTGAGCAGAATCATAGTAAATGAGTGTCTAAAAACACGATCTTACCCTAGATGTGAGGGCTTAATTTTCTTCGCCTTTACGGTAGGGAATTTCAACTTCTAAGCGTTCTATTTCAACGGTTCTTTGCTGGGGGGAACCTGTGTTTCGAGCAAGCCAACTGTAAGCCGTCGGTACCACATACAATGTCATAAAGGCAGAAACCAGAACACCCGCAGCGATAACCATACCAATTACCATGCGACTTTCTGCGCCAGGACCAGACGCAAACACTAAGGGCAAAGAGCTAAATACCGTAGTAAACCCGGTCATAACGATAGGGCGAAGTCGCTGAGCAGCTGCCCGTCGTAGTGCGTCTTCGAAGTTCATACCTGCATCTCGAAGTTGATTAGCAAACTCCACAATCAAAATACCGTTTTTCGCCGCAAGACCAATCAGCATAACCAGCCCTATTTGGCTATAAATGTTAAGTGTCATACCGGCAAAATAGAGTCCGATAAAAGCGCCCACCAGCGCAAGAGGTACAGTTAACATTATAACTAGCGGATGTACCCAACTTTCAAATTGCGCAGCGAGAATTAGGTATGTGACCGCAAGCGCCAACAAGAACACATAGATAAACGAATTCCCTTGTTCTTGATAAAGCTGTGACTCGCCTTTGTAGTCGATAGACACATTGTCAGGTAGCTCTGTGCGTACGATATTCTCGAGGTAAGCTAAGCCCTCTCCTAACGTATAGTCGCCGGCTAAGTTCGCTGAAATGGTGACAGCACGCATGCGATTATAACGATTTAAGCGTGAGGAAGTCGCCTGCTCTTCGAAAGTAAGCAAGTTGTCCATGGGAATAAGCTCGCCGCTTCTTGAAGAACGAACATAAAGATTATCGATACTATTTGGGCTTCTAAAATCAGCCTCTATACCCTCGATTATAACATCGTACTCTTCGCCCCTATCTAAAAATGTAGAGACCGTACGTTGCCCTAACATGACTTCTAAGGTACGGCCAATATCACTTATAGACCCCCCCAAATCAGCCGCCCTATCTCTGTCTATATTGACCAGAAGCTGAGGTGATGTTTCTTTATAATCAGAGTCGATACGAACTAAGTTTCGATTTTCTGAGGCCTTTTCGATTAGGATGTCACGCCACTCAACTAAGTTCTCGTAGGTATCACCTTGCAATACAAATTGTACGGGCCTACCAAAACCTGCGCCTGAAATACCACTTCGCATAATGGCGAAGGCTCTCACATCAGGCACGGCATCAAGCTTCGCACTTATTTCATCCATCAATGTGAAGGTGCTAAAATCACGCTCATCCCAATCGGCAGAGCCAACAATGGCGATCCCGGCATTGTTGCCAAACCCTGGAGTACGTACCAGTAACCTACCTATTTTACCGCTTTCACGGTAAGGCATTAGGATGTCTTCGATAAGTTTAAGGTTAGCGGCATTACTTTCGAAACTCGCGCCTTCTTGGGCATTCATTAATATGTAAAAGTTTCCCCGATCTTCTTTAGGCACGAATTCACTAGGTAACTTTTCTGAGATTTGTACTAGTGCCACCACTGAAACAATTAGCAATAGCACCATGATAAACGGCTGGTGAATAGTACTTCCCAAGCTTTTAAAGTAGCGGTTTTCGAGGGCATGAAAACGCTTATCCATCCACGCGCCAAATCCTACTGAACGCGTCCTTTTTTTAAGAATTTTCGAGGCCATCATAGGCGAGAGGGTTAATGCGGTGAAACTAGAAAACGCCACAGCAGCAGCAATAGCCAGGGCAAACTCAGTAAACAAACGCCCTACATTCCCTTCAAGAAACACTAAAGGTACAAATACAGATATCAGTACCAAGGTAGTTGCAATAACCGCAAAGCCAACCTCTCTAGCGCCTCGATAAGCGGCTAATATGGGAGGTTCACCCATTTCTATTCGCCGGGAAATATTCTCAAGCACCACGATGGCATCATCTACCACCAGCCCAATCGCTAACACCATAGCAAGTAAGGTAAGTAGGTTGATAGAGAAGCCTAACGCGTACATCACAATAAATGCTGCCACTAGAGACACGGGTACAGTGACTGCAGGAATAAGTGTGGCGCGCACATTTCCCAAGAAGAGGTAAATAACAATTACCACCATAAGCATGGCTATGGCGAGGGTTTCATAAACTTCATTAATCGATGCCTCAATAAATACTGAGGAGTCATAGCTAGGCACAATGAAAATATTGTCCGGCAAGGTTTCTTCAATTTTTCTGATTTGCGCTTTTGCTGAGCGAGCAACATCTAAAGTATTCGCTTTTGATTGCTTTATAATGCCCAAACCAATCATGTTAACGCCGTCACCTCTAAACTCGGTTTCGTCGTCTTCAGCCGCCAACTCTACATTCGCAATTTCCCCTAAGCGAACGAGGTATCCATCGTCCCCTACTGCTACGGTTAACGCCGCAAAATCTTCTGGCGATAAGAACGTACGCGCTACACGTACTTCAAAGTTTCTATCGAGCGACTCAACTTCACCAGCGGGAAGTTCAACGTTTTCAGAACTAATGACACTTTCAACATCGCTTACGGTAATACCACGGGCAGCCATAGCGTTTCTATCAAGAAATACTTTCATGGCATAGCGACGACCACCACCAATTTGAACCCGTGCAACCCCATCGGCTACCGATAGGCGGTCCACTAGGAAGCGCTCTGCGTAGTCGGTAAGCTCCATGGTATTAAGGTTTGTACTACGCAGGTTGTACCACACAATGGCACTTTGATCGGAATCGGCCTTTGAAACTTCTGGAGGATCGGCCTGATCAGGCAAATTATTCAGTGCCCGACTCACTCGCTCTCGCACATCATTAGCGGCAGCGTCGATATCTCTGGATAATTTAAATTCTATGGTGATATCAGAACGTCCATTGGTCGACGTTGAAGTAATATTTTTAATCCCTTCAATACCCGAAATTCTGTCCTCGAGTAGTTGAGTAATGCGGGTTTCAACAATATTCGCCGATGCGCCTGTGTATTTGGTTGAAACCGATACAATGGGCGGGTCGATGTCTGGGTACTCACGAAGCGCCAACATGGAAATGGCGACCACGCCAAATATAATCAGTAGCAGATTGATAACCGTTGCAAATACCGGCCTTTTTACTGAAATGTCAGATAACAACATGGCTTAACCCTCGTTGTTACGGTTAAGAACGTTAACAGCAGATTGATCGCGTACTCTAAGCGTGCCTTCCGTAATCACTTCGTCACCGGCTTTAAGTCCAGAGACAATTTGAACGATACCAGGTCGGCGTTCGCCAATAACCACCTCGCGTTGATGGGCAACATCGCCTTCTACCACATAGACATATTGAATATCTTGCACTGGTACTAAAGCTTTCTCAGGAATAATAAGTGTATCAAGCACACGTTTTTCAACCACGATGGTAAGTAGCATGCCCGGCCTTAATCGTTGGTCTTTATTGTCGATAATTGCGCGTACGCTAATAGCGCGGCTGATGGGGTCTAATCGGGTATCAATATGCGTGATTTCACCACTGAACATTTCACCTGGATAAGCCACCGATGTCGCCGAAACCTTCTGGCCTTTTGCTACACTCGCCAATTGGTTCTCGGCAATGCTAAAATCAACTTTTACTACGCTAATATCATCAAGGGTGGTAATAACACCAGCGGGCTGCACCAATGAACCAATACTGACTTGTCGTGCACCAAGCACACCAGAAAATGGCGCGCGAATTTGCAAGTCATCAACCTGCGCTTCAGCGATGTCTAATTGCGCTTCTAATCCTTTTACACGCGCTTGTTGTTCATCAAGTAACTGTTCTGAAGCCGCGCTAGACTCACGTAAGTTAAAAATACGGGTGTATTGGCGCTTTGCTTCATCAATATTGGCGCGCAATTCAGCAACCCGAGCCAGTTCTTCATTATTGTTTAGCTGAATAAGCACTTGGCCAGCCTTCACACTATCGCCATCTTCGAAGTTAACTGAGCGCACGGTTTCGGTAACTTGCGCAGTGACTGCTATCGATTCATTCGCTCTGGCAGTACCGAGGGCTTCAATGGTTATCGCCATTGCGCCTTGCTCTACCAATATGGTTTTCACTGTTGTCGCCAGAGAGCCGCCTTTTTTCACCTGTTCTTCTGCAGGCAAGTTTACATAGACAACCACAGCCGCTAGCAATAAAGCACCTATTAATAATGGAGATAGTAATTTGCGTGAAGACATAACCTTTCCTATTGGTAAATATGCACCACGTGATAAAGTAACCAAGTTGGTGCATTAACGAGATTCAGGGTCGCGTTCAAACCAAATCCTTTATCTACGTTTTTATTATTATTAACTTTTTCTGAATAGTATTTTACCCAAACTAATGAGTATCAATTTTCGCTTATCATCCATTTTGGTAGTTTTAACGCTTTTTGGATGTACAAAGAAGGTGCCTGAAGCACCTTTTTGCCGAAGCACGAATAACGAGGAGCATACTCAAAATGCCGCCGCATGCATCATTAAAGTGCAAAACAAAGCGCTTTTGATCAAACATCGCCTTTCAAACCGTTTAGATTTCCCCGGTGGCGGAAAAAAAGAGGGCGAATCATTAGTTTGCGCAGCCCACCGAGAAACATGGGAAGAAACAGGTTTCAATGTCGAGGTAGGTGAAAAATTGGCCGTTACACAAAATGGTCTCGCGCTATTTGAGTGTACATTAAATGCTGGGGTAGAACACTTGCCAGATGTGTTTGATGCGCCGCCATGGGCAAAACTAGAAGTGATTGAATTGGTAAAGGCCGACCCCTTTTTGCTCACCCATGTTCAACTTCGCTTTCCTGATGATCTAATTGCGTTTCGCGATAGCTTTAATAAAATTAAAGCAAGCCAATCTCAGCAAGAATAACGTGTGTTTGGTTGTGCCAATGCCCTTGCTTTGGTAATTTGATTACCCGCTGTTATTAGAAGGGGTTAAGCCATCATTATCTTCAAGTTTAGCCTGCTATATTTAGGAGACAGGCCATGTATTCATTAGCTCCTCTTAGCCTTAAAGGCAAAGTGTCTGAAATAGAATGGCAAACGCGCGTCGATTTAGCCGCATGCTATCGACTGGTTGCTGATATGCGTTGGGGCGACCTTATCTATACGCATATTTCGGCTAAAGTCCCCGGCACCGACCATTACTTAGTTAACGCCTTTGGGTTAGGATTTGACGAAGTAACCGCGTCTAACCTTGTAAAAGTTGATCTTGAAGGTAATATCCTTGATGACTCGCCTTACCAAATAAACCCCGCCGGATTTACTATCCATAGTGCCATTCATGAGGTTCGTCACGATGCAATGTGCGTTATTCACTTGCACACACTCGCCACCATTTCTGTGGCATCGGTAAAAGGCGGATTAAAGCCTTGGAGCCAGTATTCTTTATTTTCACTTCCCTCGCTGTCGTACCATAGTTATGAAGGTTTGGCAGTAAACGACAGTGAAAAGAAAAGCCTTCAAGATGATTTAGGCGATACCAACCATATGCTGCTGCCTAATCACGGAGGGTTAACTGTCGGCCCCACCGTAGGCGATGCTTTCATGCGCTTTTATGATTTACAAAGAGCCTGTGAAATTCAGCTGGCGCTCATGCAGTCGAACGAAGAAGTTATTGAGATACCGCAGCCTATTATTGACGGCATTTATCAGCAAGCCAGCGTAGTGCACAGTGGTGAAACCGGCGGCCAGAAGGCCTGGCCCGCCATGCTAAGAAAAGCCTACAAGCTCGACCCTGGCTTTTGTGAATAATCCATATTATGCGTCGTTGCCAGTGCCGCTAGCGACGACGACAAACAGACAATAGAGAAACCATAAATGAAAGTAACCAAAGTAGAAATATTTGATATTGAGTGCCCAAAGCGCCCAGCGTGGAACCCTGTTTTCGTACGAGTGTATACCGATGAAGGCATTACCGGTGTCGGTGAAGCAGGCTTAGCTTACGATTGGGGTCATAGTGCTGCAGCGCACATGATAAAAGAAATTGCAGAAGCCATGCTAATTGGCTTCAACCCATTCCACACTGAGCTATTGTGGTCGCGTATGTTACGTGAAGGCTTTTGGGGCTTAGGTGGTGGACCTGTTATTTATGCAGCCATGAGTGCTATTGATACTGCACTTTGGGACATTAAAGGCAAAGCCCTAGGCTTACCCGTTTACGAACTGCTGGGCGGGAAAACCAATGGCAAACTGCGCAGCTATGCCAGCCAATTGCAGTTCGATTGGGATAAAGAAGTCACTAAGCTAAACGACCCGGCCGACTATGCACGCGCGACCGAAAAAGCGTTAAAAGATGGCTACGATGCCGTGAAAGTAGACCCTATTGTTTACGATAAAGACGGTGTCACCCACTTCGATCGCACTAAACTTTTCTCTAAGCCAGAACTAAAGCTATTTAAAGCCCGTTTACAAGCCATACGCGACACCATGGGTGAAGACGGCGATATTATTTTTGAATGCCACAGCTTGTTAGGGGCATCTACCGCCATCCAGCTTGGCGATATTGTTGAAGAAATTGGCTGCTTGTATTACGAAGAACCCGTCAATTACTTGAATTCAAAACTACACGATAAAGTGGCTAAAAACGTAAACGTACCGATTGCTGGTGGTGAACGCTTGTATCATCGCTGGGACGTGCGCCCTTATTTAGAAGACCAGTCTATTGATGTACTACAGCCTGACGTAGGCTTGTGTGGCGGCTTTACTGAAGCGAAAAAAGTATGTGATTACGCCGATATTTATGACGTGCGCATTCAAGCCCATGTATGTGGTGGGCCGGTGGCGACAGCAGCAAGTTTGCACTTAGAAACCGCAATACCTAATTTCTTAATTCACGAACACCACACCTACGCCATTAAAGACTGGAACCGTGAACTTTGTCTGCAAGACCCACAACCCGTAAACGGCTTTATTGAAGCGCCAGATACCCCAGGGTTAGGCATCGATTTGAATGACGAGATTGTTTACCGCTCGCCTCATATGACAATAACTGAACTTAAATAGCGAAACACATAGATTGGGGCAATGGTTCTCCTTGCCCCGACTGTTTTCAAGGATAAGAAGAAGTATGTCAGCCTCGCCTTCCCCATCGACTATATTATGTTCGTCGCCCGTCTCGATTGTTACTTACACGCCAATCGCGTTAACCCGCAAATTCAGTGCGCTTACGCCGTCTTTAACCAGTAAAGTTGAAGAAGCCATGCACCGCCAAGATTGGGTGCTCAATCAAGAAAGTAAACTGGACATGGGTTATGTATCAACAGACTCAGACTTATTAAGCCCCATGTTTACCCCATTGGTAAAACTTGAAATCGATCATGAAAGTCCGGCTTTTCAGCATGCGTTTTCAACCCTAGAAGAAATAGGTCTTCAGCTTCAGGGGTTGAATTTACGGTTATATCAAACCGGCATTGCGACCTTACAAGCTACATTGGCACCCGCATCTGAGGCTCAACTCACTCTGTGTTGGCAGAAAATTAAAAGCAGAGATATCGAACAAAGCCTGTCTTTAATTTTACAAGCGGCAGGAGGTGTAATGATTAACTTGCTGAACACCACCTTCGATACACTGAGTAAACGCTGTAAGTTACTGACCTCTGAACTTACAGACAATGATGCGGTATTGTGGACTGGACGTTGTTATATTACCCGCGTTCCAGAATCTACCGAAGAAGCCAAACAGGTGTTTTCAATTATCCACGAAAACCCACCCAACAATTGTGAGAACAATGAGGCTTTCTTTCGTTCGGGAAATTGCCTATTTTTAAACAATGATATTTCGCTGTCGTTGGATAACCGACGGGTTTTGTTTTTACTTCAGCATTACAATGCTATGTTGTATGCCTATCAACAATCGATGAGCAACGCCTATCATCAGCTGCAATCGCTTAAGGCACTGTCGTCGGGCAGACGCAGAAAAGCCCTTGAAAAGTTGATCCAGCGCATGGTTTCAATTAGAACCCTAGCGTATATTCGATTGGAGTTTTGCGATTCGCTTCGAGGCCTGCAAGGGAGTCGAAAACCATTGGCGAACGCACTCATAGATGCATGGGAAATTATTGCCGTAGAAGACAGTTTACTTGATAGGGCAGCCTATATTAATAACGCAATATCAAGTTACGAGAACCAACTTAATCGTGCTATAAATAAATCGATTGAAGTAATACTCATGTTAATTGGGGGTATTTCTTTGGTAGATATTACCAATAATTTTGTCGCCGCCTCACACTCTGTGAAGCACGATTCAACGTGGGGTATCTACGATATATTCTCGCTAATGTCATCTGAAAACACGGTTAACTTAGCCTTAATAGCGGTGCTATTAATGGCCTTACTATTTGCGAAGAACAAATGAACAAGCGTACTAAATTTACGATTATATTGACACCAGGTTCACACGCTTACGAGCCAGTGAAACACGCGTTAAACGAATATTTATCTACCTATTATGGTGGATGCACACACATTGATTGTGAAGGTTCATGGCGCGAAGATGCCTGCGAATTCAAGCCTCGCTACGACGCCAGTTTGATCACAGAAAAATCACTCTGTGTGTGGTGCGCGGTAATGCCAGATAAAGCAGAGCGCTTTGTGGATGAGCTTCGTGCCTTCCTCACTATATTGAAAAAACAGCAAAGCGCAGAATTTAGCTTTATTCATATAGAAAGCCAGACGGTGGCCGCCCACCATCAACTTATAGACTAATACGAGGCTTAAGGATTTAGCGTAGCACCTTGTAAGCGGGGCTGAGAAGAGTCGTTTAAATATCTACGCCATACCAACGCGCGGTATTGTTTGCCATTAGGCTACACTTTGCGTCAAGGGTAAAATTTGCCAGCATTTTTTCGTATTGTTGCCACAGTGTTTGATAACTGTGGCTCCAGTTAGAAAGTGGGAAGTTACTTGCTAACATTACTCGCGACACACCAAATATAGCGACTGTTTCCACGACCACATTTTGCGCACTGCGCCAATGCCAATCTCTGCACTGCATTTCCCATCCCGAAAGCTTTACCGCCACGCGAGAACACTGAGCAAGTGCTTTCATATTAATACGCCACTGCTTAACGTAGGCAGCTGTAACGGCAGAACTTAATAGTGCCGCACCTGTGTGATTAATAATAACTTGCAGTGTCGGTCGTGCTTCTAATAGCCTAAGTAATGCATTGACCCCCTTGCTGTCACCCACATCCAATTGGGCATCGAAAGACAACCCATATTCGCTACAACGCTTCAGCGCATGTTTTGTTTTAGGGTGGGTTAATATAGAGGCGGCTTGTTCATCTAAAATATGGCGAAGCCCCGCCACTGAAAAGAACCCTGCTAATATTTCTATATGAGACAAGGTACTTTCACTACACAAATCGATACTTGCAACGCTTTTAAAAGGTAGTTGAGCACGCTGTTCTAAATAACGGATTTCGCGCCAAGGGCGTTGATTATCGAACCCTGCCTCAATATGCACATAACCAGCAAGAGTGTGACCGCTGGAAAGTGTTAAACTTCTCTCACCGCACGCCAACGCAATGGCTTGCTTATCCTGCCAATACGGCGGGTTTTGCGGCTTCAGCCAGTGATAATCACCCGCCTCTTGGGCAAAGAAATGTAGATGACCATCGACGATATTCACTTGGCGGTATAACCGCCATCAACAGCGTGTAAGCTGCCAGTAATAAAGTTCGCTTTTTCACTGCAAAGAAAGTACACCAGTTCAGACACATCTTCGGGTTGGCCAATTCGGCCAATGGGTTGCTCGGCGGCCTCTTGGGCTACGACTGCGGTTTTATCAGCACCTGATGCTGCAACGTACTTGTCAATGGCGTGGTGAAACAAGGGCGTTTCAATCGTGCCAGGGCATACTGCGTTGGCTCTGATATTAAAAGGGGCATAATCCAGTGCTGTGGTTTTTGCCATAGACGCTAAGGCAGACTTTGTTAACCCATAGGCAAAAGAGTTTTGTTTACCCACAAAACACTGATCTGAACCCATCATCACAATAGCCCCGCTTTTTTGTGCTTTCATGATAGGTAATGACGCTTTAATTGCGCCGTACGCCCCCTTAATATTTAGGCTCATCACCTTATCAAGCAATGCTTCATCGGTGTCTTCAATGGTTGCCGACACGTGCATGCCTGCGTTACAGACCAACGCATCTATACGGCCATATTTCACCGCGATATTATCAATAGCATGACGCACCTGTTCCACATTACTGACATCACAAGCCACCCATTCAGCGTTAGTTGGTGTGTCGTCAAAATCTCTTACATCTAGGTTTATCACTCGGTAGTCATTTTCACTGAATGTATGACAAACCGCTAACCCTATTCCTAAGCTACCGCCGGTAACGACACAAACTGATTTTCCGTGGCTCATGAGTACTCAACTTCTTAATACATGGAATTAACTATAGTTATAGGATGCCAGCGAGCTATCGAAAAGCAAGCTTTGGCAAAGATTATGATGGCCTGTGATATAAATTTAAAGGCGTTGAGTGGTTATTGTACAAATACAGCGATATTATTTTTCATTAACTTTCCCTTAACGGGCTACTCTGTCTATGCTATTTGTGTCTATAATGTGGCAAAATTAAAACACTTGTTTGAAAAGGGAGTCTTCCATGCCTCTGTACCACGCCCCTACTACCGATTTTCAGTTCTTACTTAAGGACTGGTTAGGCCTAGATGCCCACTATGAAAAGTTGGGTATCAGCGATTTTGATAGCGAACTGGCTAACGAGATTATTGCACAAGGCGCTAAATTCGCCATTGATGTTGTTGCACCATTAAACCGTGAAGGTGATGAAGAAGGCTGTAAGCTGGAAGACGGAAAAATCACCACACCGAAGGGTTTTGCCGACGCTTATCAGGAGTATGTAGCCAATGGCTGGAACGCCATGCTAGGCACAGCTGAATATGATGGCCAAGAACTTCCCTACACCATGGCAGTGCCTGTGCATGAAATGCTAAATGCCGCAAACCTAAGCTGGCGTTTAACGACTATGCTGACAGAAAGTGCCACATTAGCGGTGACTAAACATGCTAGCAAGGAATTAAAAGACAAGTATCTCGCTAAACTCATCAGCGGCGAGTGGACAGGTACGATGAACTTAACCGAACCGCATGCTGGCACCGACCTTAGCTTACTTAGCACTAAGGCTGAACCACAAGGTGACGGAAGTTATAAAGTGACAGGTAATAAAATATTTATTACTGCTGGCGATCAAGACTGGAGCAGCAATGTTATTCATTTGGTACTTGCTCGCTTACCCGATGCGCCTAAAGGCGTGAAAGGCATTAGCTTGTTTTTAGTGCCCAAGTTAATGCTTGATGATAATAACGAGCCAAGTACTGCGAACTCGTTATCTGTGGGAAGTATCGAACATAAGATGGGTATCAAGGCGAGCCCGACCTGCGTGATGAATTTCGATGAGGCTACGGGCTGGCTAGTGGGTGAAGAAAACCAAGGCTTAGCCTGTATGTTCACTATGATGAACGACGCACGCTTCCAAGTTGGCTTACAAGGTCTGGGAGCTGCAGAAGCTTCTTACCAAGGTGCGTTAACGTATGCCCGTGAGCGAGTTCAATCTCGTGCGCCGCAAGGCATTCAAAACCCTGACGGAAAAGCCGATCCTATTGTATTTCAGCCTGATGTAGCCCGTATGCTACTCACGCAAAAATCACAAATTGAAGGTAGCCGCGCACTCTCTTTGCTTTACGCAAAGTACATGGACATAGAAAAACTAGGCACTGACGAGGAAAAAGAAAATGCAGATAAAGTGTTGCAGTTTCTTACACCAATTTGCAAAGCCTACATGACAGATATGGGCCTTGAAACTACTAGCATTGGGGTGCAAGTATTTGGTGGTCATGGGTTTATTCGTGAGTGGGGCATGGAGCAATTGATGCGTGATGTACGTATCGCTATGCTGTATGAAGGCACTAACGGTATTCAGGCATTAGATTTAATTGGTCGAAAATTAACCCGCGATGGCGGGCAAATGATGGAAGCAACTTACGGGGCGTTTGCACAGTTGGTTGCTGATATTAGCGATGCTGAAAACAAAGGGCTGGCGCAAGGTCTACTTGACGATTGGCGTGCATCATCGGCTGACTGCCTAGGTATGGATGGCACTACTGCAGCAGCGGCAGCAGCAGATTACTTAGCCTATTCTGCCTACTCGCTAATTGGTGTGCTGTGGTACAGCATGGCAGATAAAGCGGCGAGTACAGATAACGCGGTGCTAGCTTCTTCTAAGCAGAAAACCCGTGACTTCTATATGCAGCGAATATTGCCGCGTCGCAATGCACATAAGCAAGCATACTCAGCAGGCTATGAAAGCACACTGGCTATATCTGGCAGTGAATTCGATTACATTTAACTATAATCGTTAAGTAAAAAAAAACCGCCGATAAAGGCGGTTTTTTATTATCTTATCAATACAACAACAGCAAACTAAAACCCGTTAAGCTCTGGTGTTGTTGCTGCTCATTGGCACCATCACAAACGATGAGCAGCGGTGTTAATCGTGACTCACTATGCTTTGTGCAAACGTATCGTTAAACCAATCTTCAATCATGTTCTTCTCGTAAACCAGATTATCGGTGCTCAGCCTACGATTAACAGTATTCATGAACATCATATCTTTAATCTTAACGTCTTCGCTTTTAAGCACGGTGTTATCACTGCCAGAAAGTACATATGAAAACGACATTCTGGGAATGTCTATTTCCTTAATGATCCTTACATCAGTAGCAGACTGCCCCATACCAACAAAAGATGCAGGCCAGACCTGACCGGCTAAATCTAAGTCTGTTACGGTAATTAACAGCTTTTGATCTTCGGGAAGTTTTTCAGCGAGTTCAATAAAAAATTCATCGAGCTCTTTAAAAGTACGCTCTCTAAAGTGCACGCGAGATTCATTCGACGGCTTAACATCTCGGTAAGACTTTGGTTCTTTCCAAGTTACTTCAACCTGTGCTGCTTGCAACACACCAGACATACCCACGCTGGCGAGCAATACCGCACATAAACTTAACTTAGCTATTTTCATGTAACCCCCTACCTTGTTTTTAGAAACCCGGTATTAGTCAGCTACAAAGACTGAGTAAGCGGGTAACGGCGCTTAGTGAAGCATGGTTTCAACCATAGCAATGCTACTACTTTTATCACAACTATATGCTCAATAATAGCACAGGTAGCTGAACGTAAAGTGAATGGCTTTATCTATATACACGGTCAAAATGGGAAGAATTAGAGGACACAAGAAGCAAAGAAAAGAAACAAAGCGTTTATCGCTAATTATTTATCGGGTTCGAGTAACTTTGATTGCTCTATCAGTGTACATAACTGCTTGCGGTTGTCGCGACTAAAGTTAGGGTTTATATCGGTGGTTTCGCAATAAGCGCTATGAAAGCGCGTTACCGTTGAACGACTTGCCAGTATTCTTCGAAGGTAGTTCGCTTCGAATTCTTTTAAAGGAGCCAGCTGCGCCGCGGCCTGATTTCTTAACGTATCCAACTCTCGTTGTTCAGGTAACTCAGAAATAGAAACAAACCAACCTGAGACGGTACTTTGTATATCTGAAAAAAAGTACTGAACAAAAGGCGAGCGCAGCACAATCACCAATAATACAATTTCAGCACAGATGACAAAGAAACGAAGCATTTAAAATTATTCCACTACTACACTTAATTTAAACAACGCAGCTATCGTTAGTTATTTTTAATAAACACTTTCATCAAAAAAATCAAAAAGATAATTACTTGTATAATTTTCATTCGGTATTAAAAACTATTATCGCTATAAGAGTCAACTAGCATTAAGTAAAGGCATACCGATAAAATATAATTTCTGAACTTTCAGTATTGACTGAAAGATAAATAAAGATGATCATTGATCTATGTTAAACACGCTGAAATTTCAGCTGTTATAATGCGCCGCGCAATACAAGAAGTTGGCTAAGGTTTTGAAAAAATGAACGAACAGATTCCGGTTAAAAACGTTACCCCAGTAAAGGTGTACAAACCCGCATCATCCACTGAAGGGAAACGATACGATTCGCGCAGTCGCATTTATGTTCGTGCGGTTAAAGGCCCTCTTGAAACATTCAGGCGTTTCTTTGGTTTGTTTTTCCTCGCCTTATTTGCCGCTATTCCGTGGATTAAATTCAATGGTCAGCAAGCGGTGTTACTCGATATTGTAGAGCAGCGCTTTTCTATATTTGGGTTAACCTTATGGCCGCAAGATTTAACCTTACTTGCTTATATTTTTATCGTGGGTGCATTCGCGCTTTTTTTCGTGACGACCTTTGCAGGCAGAGTGTGGTGTGGTTTCATGTGCCCTCAAACCACCTGGGTATATATCTACACGTGGTTTGAAGAAAAAATAGAAGGCCCAAGAAATAAACGCATAAAGCTAGATGCGCGAAAAATGGACGCGGATAAGTTTGTTCGCAAAATCCTCAAACATACGGCCTGGGTGGCAGTTGCCTTGCTTACCGCACTCACCTTTGTGGGATATTTCACCCCAATCGGCGCGCTCTTTATTGATTTTTTCACCTTCAACACGGGTTTCTGGGCAGCGTTTTCAGTGGTCTTTTTCGCGGTATGCACATATGCCAATGCGGGATATATGCGTGAAATCATGTGTACCCATATTTGCCCTTACGCGCGTTTTCAATCTGCCATGTTCGACAAAGACACCTTTACCGTTTCATACGATGCGAAACGGGGCGAACAACGAGGTCCGCGTCCGCGTAAATTAAGCCATGAACAGGTTCACGAAAAAGGCTTGGGCGACTGTATTGACTGTAATTTATGCGTACAGGTTTGTCCTACCGGTATTGATATTCGTAACGGCTTACAATATGAGTGTATTAACTGCGGCGCGTGTGTAGATGCGTGTAACGGCGTAATGGATAAAATGGGTTACCCCAAAGGGCTAATAAGCTTTACGTCGGAAGAAGAGCTGGCGGGGGGTAAAACACACATTGTACGGCCTAAGCTTATCGGCTACCTTATCGTTCTTATTGTCATGACAGGGTTATTGGTTGCTGACATTGTGACCCGCGTGCCTCTGGAAATTGACATTATTCGCGACCGTAATTCGTTATATCGCGAAACCAATGAAGGGTTAATTGAGAATGTTTATACCGTTAAAGTACTCAACAAATCTCAACAAACTCAGACCTATACCATTTCGGTTCAAGGGCTGCCTGAATACACCTTTATTGGTAATAAAGAAGTGACGGTACAAGGTGGTGAGGTTTATAGCACACCGATTTCGGTTGCAACTGACCCGTATAATCTGGAAGATGTGGTAACAGACATTCAATTCACCGTTACCACTACCACCGATTCAGGTGAAAGTGTAACGGTTAATGAGCCAACCAAATTCCTTTATCGATGAAAGATTTTTCGTTTTCTGGATTAGATCCAGACACTATATTAGATGCCCTGGAAACTCAGGGCATTTTTCTTCAAAGCGGCTTACTTGCTCTCAATAGTTACGAGAACCGGGTTTACCAATTTCAAGCCGATGACAACAAGCGTTACGTGGTTAAGTTTTACCGCCCCGCCCGTTGGACAGACGCGCAAATTATAGAAGAACACAGCTTTGCCCAAGAACTTGCTGATAACGAAATTCCTATTGTGGCGCCCTTAGCGCTAAATGGAAAAAGCCTTCACCATCATGGAGATTACCGCTTTACGGTTTTCCCTTCTGTAGGTGGGCGCCAGTTTGAGAACGATAATTTAGATCAACTTGAATGGATGGGACGCTTTATTGGCCGTATTCACCGCGTATCTCAAGCGAAAACTTTTAAGCAACGCCCAGATATCGACACGCAAAGCTATTTAGATGAACCTAGACAGGTTTTAGAAAATAGTACCTTGTTGCCCGATCACCTCAAAACGGCCTTCTTTGCTATTTTGAACCCCGTTATAACTGCGGCTTCCTCATCATATAAAGCCACCGACGTTATTCGGCTACACGGCGACTGCCACCCTGGAAATATTCTCTGGCGTGATGGCCCTACCTTTGTTGATTTAGATGATTGTCGAATGGGCCCCGCCATTCAAGATTTGTGGATGATGTTAAGCGGTGATCGCCAGCAGCAGTTATTACAACTTGATACATTGGTTGAGGCTTATGAAGAATTTCAGCCGTTTAATACTAATCAACTTGCGTTAATTGACCCCCTTCGCGCCATGCGTATGGTGCACTATATGGCATGGCTGTCTCGCCGCTGGGAAGATCCAGCCTTCCCTCGCGCTTTTCCGTGGTTTGCCGACGATAAATACTGGGAAGGTCAAATTCTTGCGTTAAAAGAACAGCTTTCTGCCATGCAGGAACCGCCTCTTAAAATCGGGTATTAGATCGCAAAACCTGAACACACTCGCTATTTATTAGGCACTTAAGCTATACTCCTTCGCGCTTAGGTGCCCATCAATGGGTTAAACGGGAAATCAGTGAAATCTGATGCTGCCCCCGCAACGGTAAACTCAGTGTGAACACACACATTCTCCTAAACACGCCACTGTGTCATCGCTATTTATATCGCGACATGGGAAGGCCGAGAAACCATACATTGTATTGGTGAGTGAGCCCGGATACCGGCCTAGCTTCACGGCAGTTAATCTGCTTACATTCACCCTTGTACTCGGGCGGAGTACATAGCGAGAAATACAATGAAATTTCAAACACACTTTACCTGCACTGCAGTTTATGCTGCCGTGGCAACACTGCTGTCTGCACCCGTTTTAGCGCAAACTCCTGATACCATTGAAACACTTACCGTTACTGGCACCCGTTTACCTGTACAAATAGCCAAGCTACCTGCATCGGTAAGCGTACTAACCGAGCAAGATATTCAAGCCTCAGGCGCAGTACAACTTACCGATTTAATTCGCGGCTTACCAGGTGTGAGCCTTTCTCAATCAGGTAGCCCAGGCGGCCTTACCGAACTTCGTGTTCGAGGCAGCGAAAGTAATCACTTACTGGTGCTTATTGATGGCGTGGTGTCTAACGACATTGGCCAAGGAAGCTTGATAGACTTGGCCCACTTGACCTCAGCGAACGTGGTACGTATAGAACTACTGCGTGGCCCGCAAAGTGCCTTATGGGGCAGTGGTGCGATTGGTGGCGTATTGAGTATCACCACCAAAGCAGGTGAAGGAACCAGCACAAAACCCAGTGTTAATTTAAGTGCAGGAATAGGCACACAAGGTACTTACCACGGCAGCATAAATGCCGCCACCAAAAATGGCGATGTGGCAGTGCGCACCTACGCCAATTACCTAAAAACAGATGGCGATAACATCTCACGCATTGGTAATGAAGATGATGGTTATGACAACATGACCGCAGGCATCAACATCGATTACGCATTGGCAGATGCACACACATTGAGCGCGAAATTCCGCAGCACCCAATACGAAAATGATTACGATGGTACTGACTATGTTACCACCGGATTGCCTGCAGATGCCGACAATGTGACTGATGGTAGCCAACTGAGCACTAAGCTAGCATGGCGCTTCGCACCAGATGCTTCGGCTTATGCATCTACTGTGTCTTTCGATTACCGAAAAGATGATAATGAAAATACCACATCGGGTGCCGATGCGGGTGGCACGACTGGCGAGCGACTAGCACTTAACTGGACAAGCTTTTATCGCTTCGACAATTGGCAAGTGGCAGGTGGTGCTGAATACTTACAACGTTTGTTTGAACAACGTGGCCCTGTGGTGTTTGGCGATCCTAATCAAAAGCAACATGACAATACCACCAGCCTATTTGGTGAAGCTACAGGTGACCTTGTTGAGAATGTTTTCGCAACCTTAAGCGCACGATTCGATAACAACAGTGAATTTGATGACGCCGTTAGTTATCGCGCGGGCCTTACATGGCAAGTATCAAAAAGCTATGCGCTATTTTCTAGCTACGGCAAGGCCATTAAAACCCCAACCTTTACTGAGCGATTTGGCTATTTCCCAGATAGCTTTATTGGCAACCCAGACTTAACGCCTGAAGAGAGTGAAGAATGGGAAGTTGGCGTAAAAGCACATTGGAATTCGGTTTCGGCACAAGTAAGCGGTTATAGTGCCCAACTTGAAGATGAGATTAATGGCTTCGTTTTTGATACCACTCAAGGCGTGTATACCGCTGCGAATACAGACGGTGAAAGTAGCCGTGACGGCGTAGACGTTGAAGTAACGTGGCTTAGCGATTTAGCGAAGGTATCGGCGTCGTATAGCTATTTAGACGCCGAGCAAAACGATAATGGTATTGCTAACACCGAGCTTCGACGTGCACGACACCAAGGCGCATTATCGGCATTGTCTGATTTAGGCACCAAGAAATTTAGCCTTTATGCAAGACTGGCCTATACCGGAACACATTACGATACTTATTTCCCACCCTACCCAGCTAATGCAGAAACGTTGGGGCTGTCAGCTTACACACTAGCGTCAGTTAACCTTGGTTATAATATTTCTGAAAAGTGGGCGTTATCATTAAAAGTAAATAACCTTTTTGATACCGACTACGAGGATATCGTAGGCTATGCAGGCCAAGAACGTCGTGCATTGTTATCGGTGAGCTACAACCACCAGTAACTCCGAATATGTCGCTTTATAGACTCAAATAGCGATACTTCATTCGCTTCTTCTTTAAGAAGAAGCGAAACTTTCTGGTCTTATATCATCCATTCGTTGCATTTTTCCGCTCGCTTGTCGCGTAAACTAGTGCCCAATAAAAGCCTGTGGTAACCTCAACACTGATAGATAGATTTGAAATCAAAGGATTCAATTACATGAAGAAGTTTGTAGTATTGTTTGTAATGGCAATGCTTTTGCCATTAACCGCATGCGCCCAAGAAGGCGCAGCAAAGTGGAAAGAAGGTACCCATTACACGGTATTAGATGAAGAAGCGACCAAAAAGCCAGTTATCACGGAATACTTCTCTTTCTGGTGCCCACATTGCTTCCAATTTGAGCCAATCGTAAAACAAATTAAAGAGAAAAAAGGCGAGAACACTAAGTTCGAAAAAGTGCATGTTAACTTTATGCGCTTTACAGGCCCTGATGTTCAAGATGCCGCCACCCATGCCATGTTGATTGCCCGCGCAATGAAACAGGAAGATGCGATGAACACGGCTATATTCAACTACATTCATAAGCAACGCGCAACCATTACCAACCTTAAAGATTTGCGAAACATCTTTGTGGTAAACGGTGTTGATGGCGCTGAGTTTGATAAGTTAGCCACCAGCTTTGGTGTAAACAACATGATTCGTAAGAACCAGCAGCTTATCGACAAGAACCGAGATTACTTATCAGGCGTACCAAGCTTCGTTATTAATGGTAAATATCAGCCTACATTTACTGCTGAAATGACATTTGATGATATTGCTGATTTGATTGTTTGGTTATCTGAACAAAAGTAATTGCTAGGATTATTGAAGTAGGCCCCAACATGCCTATTTCAGTACAAGATTAAATGGGCCGTAGCGGTTAACGCTAAGGCCCATTTTCATTTTTCAATGCGAAAAAAAGCCGGAGCTATTCATGTCGTTTCTACCCGAAGATTTCAGTGCCTTTATTTGCGAATTAGACCAACTAAAAAGCGTTAAACGCCAAATAACCTTGCCTTGTGATGGCGATCGTCAGGAAAACTCTGCCGAGCACAGTTGGCATGTTGCATTGATGGCCAGTACCTTGGCACATTATTCCGAGAAGCCTATAGATGTCGCTCGGGTTATACGTATGATTTTAATTCATGATGTAGTGGAAATTGATGCAGGCGATTTGTTTGCCTTCAACGAGGACTCAGAACACGACGCGCAAGCACAAAAAGAGCTTGATGCGGCGAAGCGTATTTTTGGATTACTGCCCAGTACCTACGCCGATGAATTACTGTCATTATGGCTAGAGTTTGAAGAAGCGAAAACCCCTGATGCCGAGTTTGCCAAGGCGATGGACCGGGTGCTTCCTGTGTTTCAAAACATGCAAAACCAAGGTGGTAGTTGGAATAAACATGCTGTTACCAGAGATAAGATAGAAAAGCGTAACTTACATTTGAAGCATTGTGCGCCTAAGTTATGGGATTACGTCACTCGTCAATTAGATACCGCGGTACAAAATAATTGGCTACTTCCAGCACAAAGCTAAAACGGTAAAACGCGCTGACGTTCACACTTATAAGCGACAAAAAAGGCGCTAGAGAATCTGTTCTCTAGCACCTTTTTTATGAGCTTTTTTGGTGCAACCTGTTGGCAACGCTTAGTTGATGTCGCTTTTTATAAAATCTCCATCAAACACCCTTTGAGCTCGATTAAAAACGCGTACTTGCCCACATCCACAACTTGTTGGCATCTACCTTAGTGTCACCCGCAGAGTAGCTACCATACTTCACCGCGAGAGTGACTTTATCCATCACTTTAGTCACGTACTGCACGTTAATCTCGCTACCTAAATCATCCACTTCTGCGGAAGCTTCATCGGCACTAAAATCATGGTAGGCCAACAACCATTTACCACCGGCTAATTTTCCGGATACCGAAAAAGTAATATCTTGAAGTCCCTGTGCAGGCGTACCTAAGAATTGATCAGTCCAACCGTTAAATTTATGCAGGGTGGCCAGTGGCGTGGCAAAGCCGTATGCACCATCGTCAGAACCCAGCAATTCATAGTCAACCTTTGCGGTAATGCCTGAAAAAGTAGCAGCAAGGTTGGCATTAATATAACTAGCATCATAATCGGTAGCGGTGTCGCCTGAACCTGACTCGCTGCTTTGCGTAGCAAATTCAGCGCCGTATGCCCAGTTCACCGTCTCACCTTTCATACTGCCGTTATAGCGAATACCGTAGGTATCAAGCGCATTATCGGTGTCATTGTCAATTTCTAACAAATAGCCATAAGCGGTAAATTTTCCTACCGCTGTTTTGAAACTTGCGTTAAATAAATGGTCTTTTGAATCAAAGTCGGCGGCTTCTGCGAATATTCGATTTCGCTGGGTGAGGTATCCATAAAAGAAATTCACTTTCTCGTTAAGCGCATAGGTAGCAGTAACACCATCAAAGGTCTGCCTATCTTGACGCCATCCCACATGCCCAACGAATCTGTGATTATCGAGGGCAATCACTTGTCTGCCCCCTTTGAGTGT
This sequence comes from Alteromonas sp. 38, assembly GCF_902506055.1. Lineage (NCBI taxonomy): Bacteria > Pseudomonadati > Pseudomonadota > Gammaproteobacteria > Alteromonadales > Alteromonadaceae > Alteromonas > Alteromonas sp. 38. Next base: position 720,672 of record NZ_LR733300.1, on the reverse strand, counting down.
TAGCTTTTCATTCTTATACTGAATAAAGGCTTGATCCACTTCTGTGGTTTCAGGATCTGCAATCACTGAATACTCACCTACTTTATAGCCAGTAGGGCCTACTGTATAATCGCCCTGCCCCATAACAATACGGCTATCTTCCACTTCTGCGGTAAAGGAAAACCCGTTCAACGTTCCGGATTTAAAACCTAGGCGAGTACGAAGTGTTAATGCGCTAGCATCATCAAGTGCATTATCCTGGTCGACTGATTCATAACGTAAGTTCAAGTCTGCCCATGCAGACGCTTCACTAAGTACATCATGCCAGCTCTGCGCCATTGATGGCGCACTAAAACACGCCAACATAGCACTTGTCAGTGCTGCTTGAGCAAAGCGCTTTTGTACCGGTTTAAGTCTATATGACGGTGCTTCTGTCAGCGATGCTGATGCTTTTATATCTTGCGTATTCATGTGCGTTCCCTTGTTATTAACGATGTTAACGTTTGTTGGTTAGCGTTCTTATTGACGATTTTTAGTTAAGGGGCTCCCTCCCAGTAAAAAATGGGATAAGCACCTAAGGGTTTAAATAAGTTTTAGCGACTTATGTTGTCGCGCTTTGAATTAGCGTTAGACGCCTAACTCAAGCTGCGTCGGATTTACTGTTCGCTTTTTTTGCAGAACCACCTCCAGCTTGGTTAGATTTGATATGAGAAGACACTGGCTCAATTTTTTTTTGCTTATCGTACAAAAAGGTCAGCACTTCATGCCGATAGTGGTTGTACTGAGGGTTGTCAGCAAGTTTAAGTCTGTCTCGGGGTCTGGGCAGCTCAATATCAAGTATTTCACCTATAGTCGCTGCTGGGCCGTTATTCATCATCACTATTCTATCGGAAAGCAATACTGCTTCATCGACATCATGCGTGATCATAATCACTGTATTACCTAGATCTGCATGGATTTCCATCAATGAGTCTTGCAAGTGCGCGCGCGTTAGCGCATCTAGTGCCCCAAAGGGCTCATCCATGAGTAAGACTTTAGGCTCCATGGCTAACGCGCGAGCAATACCAACACGTTGCTTCATACCCCCAGATATTTCACTGGGTAATTTATCAAGAGCGTGGGTCATATGCACAAGTTCTAGGTTATGCATGATCCAATCTCGCATTTCCTTTTTAGACTTACCACGCATGGTGTGCTTTACCGCCAGTTCCACGTTTTTATAAACGCTCAACCAGGGCAATAACGAGTGATTCTGAAAAACAACCGCACGTTCTGGCCCGGGGCTTTTTACTTCAGCACCGTCGAGTATGACGCCGCCCGTGGTGGCTTGGTGTAAACCCGCCACAATATTTAGCACGGTTGATTTACCACAGCCCGAGTGACCGATTAATGAAACAAACTCACCTTTCGAAATTTTAAGGTTTACATCAGTAAGTGCCGTAAACGGGCCTTTCGGTGTAGGGAAATCGATGCCTACTTGTTCTAATTCCAAGTGTTTAGCTTGCATGTTCTTTCTCCTTAATTACCGTAATACGCTGGTTTTGTCCCAGCTCACTGCACGTTGAACCGACAACATTATTCTGTCTAGTATGAAACCAATGGCACCTATAGTGAGCACCGCTACCATGATGCGTGCTAAAGATTCTGAACTACCATTTTGAAATTCATCCCAAACAAATTTGCCAAGGCCTGGGTTTTGCGCCAGCATTTCTGCCGCAATCAATACCATCCACCCGATGCCAAGGGAGAGTCTTAACCCTGTGAATATCATAGGGATGGAAGAAGGTAGTATAATTTTTGTTAAATGAGAGGTAGGCGTTAAACGAAGTACCTTGCTCACGTTAATTAGATCCTTATCGATAGCAGACACCCCAACCGCCGTGTTAATTAACGTAGGCCAAAGGCAGCATAAGGATACCGTGAGTGCCGAGGTAACAAATGATTTTGAAAACATAGGATCATCGCTAACGTACAGCGCGCTCACTACCATAGTGACCAATGGCAACCATGCTAAAGGTGACACGGGTTTAAACAATTGAATCAGCGGATTGATAGCTGCATAAGCTGATTTACTTAGCCCACATAAAATACCGACAGGGACGGCAATCACTGAGGCAATGAGAAACCCCACCATGACGGTATAAAGACTTGTCCATATTTGATCAAAGAAGGTCGGTGAACCGGTGAACTCGCGAGTTTTTGGTTCGTAAGTTGGGTCTTGTGCAACCCGCGCGGCGTTGCGCTCTTCTTGTCTTGTGTAAAACGCGTCAGCTTTATCTCGCTGAGCACTGTGCTCAGTAATAAGCGAGCCTGCCTGCTCCCACACTTGAGCAGGGCCAGGAAATTGCCCGAGTGAGGTATCAATACTTTTTGCCACACCATTCCAAATAGCGAGGAACATCAAAAGGCCAATGAGAGGCAGTAGTAAAGCGGGCGCTCGACTATAAACCGCCCCCATGGTGCCGCTCATTGGTGATTTGGCTGGCGAAAAGCTTAATATATTTGCCATCTTACTCATGTTGTTCTCCGCTAATTGTGTATGACAGTGAAACTGTTAAAGAACAGTTTCACCCTTTAGCCCAATACCAAACTGTTCAAGGTAAGCATTTGGCTTGCTACCGTCGTAGGTAACGCCATCGATAAATTCAGATTGAGGTGGTTTGAAACCAGTTTCAGTGGCAAACGCAGGGAAGTCCGTTGCTTTTGCTTTTCCTTCGGCAATAAGCGCTTTTGCCGCCATCGCGTAAACCTCAGGCTTGTACACTTTGCGTGCCGTTTCTTTATACCAGTCGTCTGGTTTAGGCTCTGAAATTTGTCCCCAGCGGCGCATTTGCGTTAAATACCAAATCGCGTCACTGTAAAATGGATAAGTAGCGTTATAGCGGAAGAATACGTTGAAGTCTGGTACTTCACGCTTATCGCCTTTTTCGTATTCGAAGGTGCCTGTCATGCTGTTAGCCAATACATCTTCATCAGCGCCAACATAGTTACTTTTCGCTAAGATTTTTACTGCTTCTGGGCGGTTAGCATTGTCATTTTCGTCTAACCACATGGCGGCGCGAATTAACGCTTTTACTACACGAATGTGGGTATTAGGATACTTTTCAGCCCATGCTTGGCTCACACCAAATACTTTTTCTGGGTTATTTTTCCAAATTTCGTAATCAGTAATAACCGGAACACCAATGCCTTTAAATACCGCCTGCTGGTTCCAAGGTTCGCCTACACAGTACCCATAGATAGTGCCCGCTTCCATCGTAGCTGGCATTTGAGGAGGTGGTGTAACTGATAGCAAAGCTTCAGCATCAATTTGGCCAGCATTATCGCCTTTGTGAGGTGCATAGTAGCCTGGGTGAATACCACCGGCAGCAAGCCAGTATCGAAGTTCGTAATTATGCGTCGATACGGGGAATACCATACCCATGTTAAATGGCTTACCTGCATCACGATATTCATCAACCACTGGCTTTAAGTAATCAGCTTTGATTGGGTGAACAGGCTTGCCATCTTCTACCGGAATATGGGCTTTCATTTTTTCCCATATTTCGTTTGAAACAGTGATGCCATTCCCATTTAAATCCATACTAAACGCCGTCACAACATGTGCTTCAGTACCAAAACCAATGGTTGCGCCAAGCGGTTGCCCTGCCAGCATGTGAGCACCATCAAGTTGGCCGTCGATGGTTCGATCAAGCAATACTTTCCAATTTGCCTGGGCTTCTAAGGTTACATATAAACCTTCGTCTTCAAAAAAACCTTTTTCATAAGCGATGGCCAATGGCGCCATGTCGGTCAGTTTAATAAAACCAAATTTTAATTCTTCTTTTTCTGGCCAACCCACTTTTTCATCGCTTTGTGCGCTAGCGAGTGGCGCGCCTAAGGTGAAGGAAAGGGCAATCGCAGCGGTTATGCCTGCTGCCATTTTTTTCTTTATTTGTTTGAGCACTGAAACGTTTTTAAACTTGGTCATTTATGTTTCCTTTAGCCAAAAAAAAACCCACCAGCGTAGACGAATAAACGTCGCGCTTGGTGGGCTTCGATGCCAGGCCTGTAATCATTAATTAATGAGATACAGGCGAACTTATTGTTTGGGTGTTGGTTGTTGGTTGTTGCTACCAGTACTTAATGTACTTTTTTGTTTTGGTGTCGCTTAATAGTGTAACTACGCCTGATAAAGCAGAGTTCGTGCCAGAACCTTAACCCATTGAATTTACGGGATTTAACAAAATCGCAAATGGTAATCATTCTTTTACATGAACAATAACAGTGCGTTTATTGCACTAGAAGTGTTCGATGCACGGCATAGGGATGATTGATGCACAGCGGGGAAGAGAATAGAAACACGAGGGAGACACCACACTCTCCCTCAGTGCTTTATTTGTCGTTTGAGGCTATAGCCGTTGGGTGAATTGACCAATGGCGTTTACGACTTCTGAAGAGCCATTTTGAATTTCGTTCATAACTTTGCCTGACTCTGTTGAATACTCAAGCGCTTCTCTTGCTTTTTCCTGCCCCGCCTCAATGAGCTGCACCGCATTTTCAGTGAGCTTTCTGTTTTCATTTACAACACTTACAATTTCTTCGGTGGCAGTACTGGTTCTTGACGCAAGTTGACGCACTTCATCCGCAACAACGGCAAAGCCTCTTCCTTGGTCACCCGCTCTGGCCGCTTCAATTGCCGCATTCAGCGCCAGTAGGTTGGTTTGATCGGCAATGCCACTGATGCTTTTAACTAAATCTGCCACTTTTTGCGACTGCTCATCGAGTTCACGAATACCCTCGCTTGCCGTCCCCATCTGCGAAGTGAGTTCCCCCATAATACGCACCATGCTACCCACAACCTCTTTACCTTTCTGGGCTTGCTCTCCTGTACCTTCCGATATATTAAAGGCAACATTAGCGGCTTCGGAAATAGCAAACTCCCGTTGCATTTGTTCGGTAATAACGGTGGCAAACTTAACCACTTTGTAAAGTACGCCTTTGTCGTTTCGTATGGGGTTGTAAGATGCCTCTAACCACACTTCATTACCGCGACTATCCACTCGCTTAAAGCGGCTTGAAAACATTTTCCCCTGCGCAAGGTCGCTCCAAAATTGTCGGTATTCTGGTGTGTCAACTTCATCTGCAGGACAAAATATTTTATGGTGCTTACCGACTATTTGCTCTGATGAATAGCCCATAGAAGATAGAAAGTTATCGTTGGCTTTAAGAATAATACCCGTTAGGTCAAACTCAATCACTGCAGTGGAGCGATGCAAGGCCTCAAGCATGTCTCTCATTTCACGGCTTTTATTGATATTTGAGGTTTGCTCTGCCATATACAAGGCAAGCCGTTCGACCGCCCCGCGGTCGTTAAGAATGGGGTGCAGTATGCCTCTAAACCAACGGTCCTCGCTGTTAGCATTAGCAAGATTAATCGCACCATGCCAATGCTGAGCTTGCTTTATCGCAGAAATAAACTCTTTCGTGGCGGCTTGACTCATTACTCCCTGAGGAATGAGACTATCCATAGTTTTTCCATCAAGTGCATTGGATGAAAAATCCATTACATCTGAAAAGCTGTCGTTGACTCGATTGATTCTTCCGCTTCTATCTAATTCGATGTAGAGCATTTCAGCTCTGAGTTCACTTTCCACCGTATGAAATGATTCAACATCTTTGCGTAAGCGCTCCACTTCTTCTAACAATTGCTTATTCTTAAAAAACATCCCGTACTCCTCGACATTCGGATATAGCATCTCGCTCACATAAACTTCTCATAACGCTCATGAGAGCGAGCGAGGATACAAAGTCGTTATTGCTTAAATTGGTTGATCTAAAGATAGCAGAGGATTTACAAGTTACTTAATTATTAGAATAATTTGGAAATGATTTGATTCTTAGACAACAGCATTAACCCCAAATGGCCTAATGCTGAGTGAAGGGTAACGCGGTTTTATCTCGTTGTACCCACAGATTTGTGGCAAGGCCTCTCGCTTCATCTACGTCACAACCTTCAAGTAAAATAAGGTAGCTCACCAAGGTAGCGTGAATAGCTTGTTCACCATAAAGATGCGAAGTATCGCCCCGCCAAACCGCAAGCATATCGCTCACGTTCATTTGCGTATCTTTAAGAGCCATTTTTTCTGTTAACTCAGGAAGTATGATTTCTTCGGTACTTCCATTGCGCGTGACATAGAGTTCGGTTTTTCGTTCACTGTTTACTTCCGGATCTCCCCCATCGCCACGAAAGCACAGCGCTTCGAACGCGGGAAAACTTTCATTCACACGACAATGTTTATGATCAAGGTGCATGTGATAAACCCCCTGCACACAAAAAGGGGCCGACGTCGGGTTCAGCAAGCGCGCCAAGGTATTTGCGCATGAGCGTAACCCAAATACTTCACGTAATTTTATGATGGTATTGAGCGCTGGCAATAAATGCGACAAATCGAGATAAGTGGCACCAAATTCACGCATTTGGCGAGAGGCATCGGCAATACTGTTTACTTCTACAAGCCCCAATGCAGGTAACGCTTTGCTAGCATATAACCGACCCGAACCTGGCTCATGGGCGCCGTGCAGCATAATGGTATAATTATTTTTAGCCAGCACCGCGCACGATAATAGATACCAAGGTAACTGGCGGCGCTTACCGGCATAACAGCCCACATCTAATGTGGGTGTTAAGTTAGCAAGTTCAGGCTCCAGTAATTCACGGCATGCATCAATAAACCCAATGACTTCTTCTGGGGTTTCTTCTCGCGTACGCAAGAGCATTAAAAATGCACCACGTTGATCGCCGGTAACTTGATTAGACAGTACCATTTTCATAGACTCGTAAGCTTCTTGGCGGGTAAGACTGCGCCCACCTTTTTGGCCCTTGCCGATGATTTTTATATAGTTGCTAAATTGCTGAGACATGCTGCTTATTGTGTAAAAGTGATGTATTGACGAGTTGTCGTGACTCTATCACTTTTCCAAAAATAAGTAACGTAGGGCCGCTAACATTGGCGTTAGAGACTATACTACCAATGGTACTCACAGTACCTTCTATCACCCGCTGTTGCGGACTTGTCGCATTTTCTACTGCGGCTACAGGCCAATCATCGGCAATGCCGTGTTTTACCAAAGCATCACATAGCAAAGACAAACGACTCAACCCCATGTAAACCACCACGGTTTGAGAGGCAACACTTTTAGCCAATTGGGTCATATCTGGCCATGTTTCAGGGTTTTGAAAATGTGCAGTAATAAAGCTCACTGCCTGCGCACAGCGCCTATCAGTAAGTGGGATCCCCGTATAAGCAGACATGCCTGAAGCCGCCGTAATGCCAGGTACAATAGCAAAAGGAATGCTCGCTTCTGTCAGCGCTATGGTTTCTTCGCAGGTTCTAGCAAACAATGCAGGGTCGCCACCTTTAAGTCGCACTACACAATGACCTGCCTTCGCTAGCTCAACCACCTTCGCGCTAATCTCTTGCTGCTTCATACTGTGCTGACCACAGCGTTTACCCACATATTCACGTTTCACATGACGGGGAATTTCCGCAATAACATCTTTGCCCACTAATGCATCAAACAACACTATATCAGCTTGTTTGATTAATCTAAGCGCCTTAAGGGTGAGTAATTCAACATCGCCTGGGCCAGCCCCAACAATGTACACTTTGCCTTCTTTCTTGCTACGTGGCGCGCTTTTTCCGTTGCCTAACCATCCACTTAAAAAACCTGATGTGGAGTAGCTAGCAGGTTGCGATAATGCATTGCGAAACAACAGCCCAAAGGTGTTAACTAAAGTGTTCATGATAACCTCTCCAGAGCAAAGTTCGTCGTCGCTCTTGTGATAATAGCTATTGTAGGAGTCACGTTTATGCAAGATGCTTTGCTAGTAACATTGCCAGTAGCATTCTCGATAGTATCCTGTGTAGCCTTCTTATCAGCTACGCGCTTGGTGTTAACTTTCACGAGCGACGTCTTCTACTGGGGTGGCATATTCGTTAATTAATGTTGCTAAAGCCGGTTTGCAGGAACCGCAATTTGTGCCGCACTTTAACGAATCGCCCAATGCAGAAACTGATGAGCACCCTGCTGCTACCGCTTTATTAATGGTTTTTTCCCTCACAGAAAAACAACTACACACCACAGGGCCATTTAAAAATTCTTCGTCGACTTCACAGTGTAAAAAATTAGCGAGTTTTTCAGGGTTGAAACTTTGCGTTAATGCGCTGTCTACCCATGAATTTGGTACATCATACTTTGGCTTCGTACTGGGGCTGTGCGCACCAAAAAACGCCATAAAACAAAACGAATCTTGATAAGTACAAATAAGCACTTGGCTGTCGGCGGTTTTGTGTTGATAGCACACCCAAGTTTTAGGTAGTTTTTCTAGCAACCCTTTGATTACCGCTTGCGATTCAAGTTGGCTGGCAATGGATACGCCCAGCCCATTATCGATTAAATATTTAGCCCAGTAGCCGTTATTACTTTCCACTACCTCGCTCAGCACTTTTACGATATCCAATTCGCCATTTGCCACTTGAATGTCATCACTAATATAGAGCTTTCCGTAGCTTGAAAAGTTATGGGGCGTAATGGATACCGCACCATGTTTTAGTTCTGGCTGCCCTGAAATAGGATCGGTTGCCGGCGCATAAAGTTTTGCCAGCTTGCTGTGCGAACCCCACCCCCCAGACCAATGAATAGGAACGAACACATCGCCTTGGCGCTGACGTTTATCGATTTGCACAGGGAAAATACAGGGTGTTTCGCCGCTCACTTTACTGCTGAGAGAAACATAGTCATTTGCGGCCACACACAATGCTTTGGCATCTTCGGGATGAATATAAATATTGGCGTGCGCAGTATGGGCATGAAGTAAAGGCGCCTTGCCTGTTCGAGTCATGGTGTGCCACTGGTCACGCATTCGCCCGCTATTAAGCACAAACGGAAATTCACGCGAGGTAACTTGAATAGGAAGAGAAAACTGCACGGCGACAAAATTTGCTTTGCCCGATGGGGTAAAAAACACTTTGTTATAAAAGGGGCGAACAGCTGAAAGCGTTTTATCGCTATTGGTATTAAGTGGCCATTGTACAGGCGCCATTGCATCATATTGAGCCTGAGATTTCCCGGTTAAGGGGGAAAGGTTGAGCAATCGCGTGCCGTCGTTTTTGTATGCCGTTAACCGGGCGTGTTCATCAAATATTTCGCTAGGGTGAGAGTAGGCAAACGCGCTGGCAAAGCCCATTTTATTAGCTACATCACACATAATTTGCCAATCGTGTTTGGCTTCGCCTGGAGGCGGCATAATGCCTCGTTGACGGGAAATTCTGCGCTCGGAATTAGTGACGGTACCGTCTTTTTCAGACCACCCGGTTGCAGGCAGTGCAATATCAGCAAAGGCAAGGGTATCGTTACTTTGTACAATATCTGATACCACCACCATGTCGCACTTTTTCAGCGCCGATTCAACTTGCTCACGATAGGGCATACTCACCACAGGATTTGTGCCCATTATCCACACAAACTTGATTTGTCCCGCATCCATAGCTGAAAACAAGTCTACTGCTTTTAATCCGCCGCACTCTGGCATAGCCGGAGACTGCCAAAACGCTTTTACATTTTCACGGTGGTTGGGGTTTTCAATATCACAGTGGGCCGCCAGCATATTGGCTAAACCACCCACTTCCCTGCCCCCCATGGCATTGGGCTGACCGGTTATAGAAAAAGGGCCGCAACCTGGCTTGCCGATAAAATCCAATGCCAAGTGACAATTAATAATGGCGTTAGCTTTATCTACCCCAGCTGAAGATTGGTTAACACCCATGGAATAGAAAGTAACTGCAGTGTCAGCATTGATAAACCAATCATAAAAAGTGGTTAAATCCGCCTCATTTAAACCGCACAGACTAGCCACGTCTTTTGCATCAATGGCGTTGGCACTGCTGACGGCTTCATCTAGCCCTTGGGTAAATGCGCTAACGGCAATCTTATCTATTGCCCCATTGTTGTGAGCAAATTGAAGTAACCCATTAAATAACGCAACGTCACTGCCTGCTTTTAGCGGTAAATGTAAGTCTGCGATAGTGCAGGTCTCAGTTTCTCTGGGGTCAATCACCACCACTTTCATGTTTGGATTGCGCAGCTTAGCCCTCTGAATACGCTGGAATAGCACAGGGTGCGCCCACGCAGCGTTGCTGCCTGTGAGCACCAATAATGAGGTACATTCCAAATCGGTGTAATCGCAAGGCACCACATCTTCACCAAACGCACGTTTATAACCGGCAACGGCAGATGACATACAAAGCCGTGAGTTCGTGTCTATATTGGCGCTGCCAATAAACCCTTTCATGAGCTTATTAGCAACATAATAATCTTCAGTGAGTAATTGCCCTGAAACATAAAACGCAACGGCATCCGGCCCATGTTCAGCAATAGTCTGGGTGATTTTATCAGCCACCGCGCGGGTAGCCGTGTCCCAATCTACCTTCGCACCTGCCATGGTTGGATGAAGCAAACGGCCGCTAAGATCGTTTGTTTCGAGCAGGTTTGTGCCTTTTACACACAGACGACCATAATTGGCCGGATGCTCGGGCGTACCAGTAACCTTGTCCAGGGAGGTAATACGCCCGCTAACGTTGCAACTGATATCTACACCACAACCCACACCACAATAAGGACAGGTGGTTTGCTTTTGCCGTAGTCGTGGTTCCAGCATAGTGGTTTTTGGTGTAGCCATATTCATGGATAAACTCTCTTAATAAACAAAAACAACATAGAAAAGTGGGTTAGACAGCAACGAGTATTCGCTCACCTTCCACTTTCACGTCATACGCCACTACGCTTACGTCATCACGTTCAATACACTTGCCTGTGGCCAACACGTAGTGCTCTTTATAAAGAGGCGATGCCACCACAATATCATCCGCTATGGAGCCTATAAGGCCACGATATAGCACGTTTGCTTTGCCGATGGGGTCCCAGTTGCTAATGGCGTAAAGAAACTGCTCGCCACCTCTCATCACACTAAACAGTGCCACTTGCTGACCTTCAATAAGTGCACAAACACCGCTGTTTGTTACCACGTCATCAATGCCACACACGTCATGCCAAAGGGGCGCCACTTCTGTATTTGCTGTCATCAGTTTGTTCCTTATTAAATTACGTCAACCGCAATGAGGTTGTCGGCACCTTTAGATTTCTCTAATTCAGTGGCAGGCCTAACTTGACCTCGCTCAGAGACAAACTGAATGTTTGTGTCGGTGCCATCTGTGTTAACGAATTGACGGAAACGTTTACGCGATGCTTCGCTTTCAAGCGTGGTTTTCCACTCACACTGATAAGCACCAACAACGGTTTCCATTTGAGCTTCTAAATCAGCGTTAATGTTAAGCGAGTCATTCATAACAACATCTTGCAGGTAAGCCAAACCACCTTCTAAGTTATCCATCCATACCGATGTACGTTGCAATCTGTCGGCGGTGCGTACATAAAACATCAATACCCGGTCGATGTACTTAACCAGCGTTTCGGTATCTAAATCGGTGGCGAATAAATCGGCATGACGAGGCTTCATACCGCCGTTTCCGCATACATATAAATTCCAGCCATTTTCGGTGGCAATAACACCAATATCTTTACTTTGGGCTTCTGCACATTCCCGCGTACAGCCGGACACGCCGAATTTAATTTTGTGCGGCGCGCGTAAGCCCTTGTAACGGTTTTCTAAATCGATGGCGGTTTTCACCGAATCTTGAACGCCGTAGCGACACCAAGTGCTACCTACACACGACTTCACCGTACGAAGGGCTTTAGCGTATGCATGCCCAGTTTCGAAGCCGCCTTTGACAAGGGCTTCCCAAATATCAGGAAGTTGATCGACCCGTGCGCCAAATAAATCAATTCGCTGACCACCGGTGATTTTGGTATACAGGCTGTATTTCTTGGCAACTTCGCCTAATAAAATTAGCTTTTCTGGCGTAATTTCTCCCCCCGCCACGCGAGGAACCACAGAATAAGTACCGTCTTTTTGCATATTACCAAGATAAATATCGTTGGTATCTTGCAGGGGTAAATGCTCTTGTTTAAGTACGTAATCGTTATACACAGACGCTAAAATAGAGCCTGCTGCTGGCTTACATATTTCACAGCCAAGACCAGTTCCATGCTTGTCGAGTAATTCGTCAAACGAAGTGATGCCGTTCACTTTTACAATATGAAATAGCTCTTGGCGGGTATGATTGAAATGCTCACAAATGGCTTTCGAGACTTCTACCCCTCGCTTTTCAAGCTCACTATCAACCACATTTTTAAGCAGAGCAGTACACCCACCACAACCGGTGCTGGCTTTCGTACAGCTTTTAACTTCGCCAAGGCTGCAACAGCCCTCGTCAATAGCCGATACAATGTCGCTTTTTGCCACGTTGTGACAGGAGCAAATTGTGGCGGTGTCCGGTAATGCATCAGCCCCTAACGCTGGCGCAGCACCTGAACTTGGCAGAATAAGCGTTTCAGGGTTTTCTGGTAAATCAATGCCGTTTAAGGCGTACTGCAATAAGGTGTCGTAGTCGCTGGTATCACCGACTAACACCGCACCCAATACTTTCTGCTGGCTTTCATCTACCACCAACTTCTTGTACACGCCTTCAGGCTGGTTAAAATAGGTGTAGCTTTGTGCGCCAGTATTACGTTCGTGTGCATCGCCAATAGAACCTACTTCTACACCCATCAACTTAAGTTTAGTACTCATGTCGGCGCCAGTGAATACAGTATCACCACCAGTTAACGCACTTACCACTGCGCGAGCCATGGTGTAACCTGGCGCAACTAAACCAAATATGCGGTTTTGCCAAAGCGCACATTCGCCCACGGCAAAAATGTCAGGATCGGAAGTTAAGCAGTTGTCATCGACAACAATACCCCCACGCTCCCCAAGCGCTAGCATGGATTTTCTGGCCAGTTGATCTGATGGACGAATACCCGCTGAAAACAGCACCATATCGGTCTCAAGAAAAGTGCCGTCGGCAAATACCATGCGATAACGTGCTTGCTCCCCAGCTTCGATAACCTGTGTTGCTTTTTGGGTATGAACGGTTACCCCTAACGACTCAATTTTACTGCGAAGTACGTCGCCCCCCGTTTCGTCTAACTGCACGGCCATCAGCTGAGGCGCAAATTCCACCACATGGGTTTCAAGTCCGGCTTCTTTCAACGCGTTTGCCGCCTCAAGGCCCAATAAGCCGCCCCCCACTACCACACCGACTTTGCTTTCTCGAGCAGAGTTTTCAATGGCAATCAGGTCATCAATAGTGCGATACACTAAACAATGTTCTTGATTGTTTCCGGGGATAGGCGGGACAAACGGGTAAGAGCCGGTGGCAAGTACCAATTTATCGTAGGGAAATACCTGACCATCTTCGGTTAACGCCTTTTTTTCGTCGCGCAGCAAGTCAGTTACTATGGCGTTCGTTACCACATTAACGCCCCAATCACGATATACATCAGCGGTTGTCAGCGCTAAGTCATCTGCGCTAGCGCCACTAAAGTAAGAGGATAAATGTACTCTATCGTAGGCCAGTCTCGACTCACCACACAACACGGTGATATCAACGTTATCGCTACTTTGATGAAGCTGTTCAACAAAATGGTGCCCTACCATTCCGTTACCAACGACGAGAATTCGCGTTTTAGATGCCAAAGATGTCATGGTCTCTCCCTTTATTCGGGACAAAAAAAAGCCCGCATCAACTTTCGTTGTTGCGGGCTTCATTGCCTATCAAGCGCTACGAGTTTTCATAGCTATCAAATTTTTGTGAGCTAGGTTGCTCTAAACATACACACAATTTTTCACACTACAAAGTATATCCAATATTAGTGCCATGTCATTACCAGCCTGTTTTATATAGATTTATTAAAAAACCGGCTTTTCGAGTCACCTTATTTTGCACCAAATAAAAGCATTTGCGATATCATTTGGTGCACTCACATTGCTCTACCTTACTCTCCAGCCCTGGCAAGCACCTGAGCATTCACACCAAGGCGATTGCCACCAACTGTTAAGCCAGCTTATCGGTAGCAACACGATAACGAGGATCTTCATTCACGTTAATTTCTACGAACTTGTCAGCTTTACGCAGTAAGTTGCGACACTCGTCACTGATATGGCGAATATGCAGCTTCTTGCCTTGCTGTTCGTATTTATCAGCTAACGTATCTAAGGCATCAATACCTGATGAATCCCAAATTCGCGATTCTTTAAAGTCGATAACCACGTGCTCAGGATCATTGGCAATATCAAACAAGTCTTTGAAGTGGGTCACTGAACCGAAGAACAATGGTCCTTCTAATTCATACACTTTCCAATCATCGCTATCAATGTGGCTCTTAATTTCGATATGACGAGCGTGCTTCCACGCAAATACCAAGGCAGACACAATTACACCCACCACAACCGCAATCGCAAGGTCAGCAATGACCGTTACTGCGGTCACTAAGAACAGAACAAAAGCGTCCTCTTTATTTACACCACGAATAATGCGGAACGATGCCCATTCAAAGGTAGCAATAACCACCACGAACATAACGCCAACCAATGCCGCTAGCGGGATCATTTCAATTAATGGCGCAGCAAAAAGAATAAAGGCAAGAAGCACCAATGCTGCAGTAATACCTGATAAACGTCCACGACCACCAGAGTTGATGTTAATCATGCTTTGACCAATCATGGCACAACCGCCCATGCCGCCAAAGAAGCCATTTACAGTATTAGCCACACCTTGACCCACACATTCTTTGTTGCCACGGCCACGGGTATCTGTCATTTCATCAATAAGCGATAATGTAAGGAGTGACTCAATCAAACCAACCAGACACAGAATGATTGAAGTAGGCAGAACAATCATCACAGTTTCCCAGGTAAACGGCACCATAGGGATAGCAAAAGTAGGTAGTTCACCGGCAAGGGTAGCGCTAGCTTTCTGTGCTTCAGGTAGCAAATCACGCACGAAATCGATAACCGTACGGGCTTCTAAATCTAGCCCGTGCACCATAGCCGTTACGGTAACAATAGCCACTAAAGACGCTGGTACCGCAGTGGTTAACTTAGGCAGTAAGTAGATAATCGCCATAGTAAGCGCAACCAACCCAAGCATCCAGTACAACATGGTTCCTTGCATCCACTCCAACTGACCGAGGGCATTCACTACTTTAAATTGACCTAATTGGGCAAGAAAAATAACAATTGCTAAGCCGTTTACAAACCCGAGCATTACCGGGTAAGGCACCAGTCGAATAAATTTCCCGAGCTTGAACACCCCGCAGAGTATTTGCAGTAAACCGGCTAAAATAACAGCGGCAAACAGATATTGAACGCCATGCTGTGCCACTAATGCCACCATGACCACGGCCATGGCACCTGTCGCACCAGAAATCATTCCCGGACGTCCGCCAATGGCCGACGTGATAAGTCCCATCATAAATGCGGCGTACAACCCAATCATGGGCTCAACGCCAGCAACAAATGCAAAAGCAACCGCTTCTGGTACCAGTGCAAGTGCAACGGTAATACCAGAAAGCACGTCATTTTTTACATTACTATCTCGATTAGTAATTAAATCAAACATGTTTTCTCAGGAGTCTAGAGGTTTTAGGAGTCGTGCGTTGCCAGATTAGCTGTGGATGCTGTAAATCACTGTCATGCACAAATTTTGCGTGCGATTCTACCACTAATAATGCTGAAAATCTTTTAATAGAATGTTAATCGTACAGAGGATTTTAAGCTGACAAGGCTGACTTTCCATGGCATCGTAATAAGCTTAGTTTTTGCCGAGCAATTGATTTGCCATTGATTCGTCATTGGCGCTCTCAGTTGTATTCACACTGACTGTTTCAATCTACGTTGCTGATCCTTTTGTTGGCGGCGAGGTGTATTTGACCAACCGATAAGGAGTGGAAGTGGTCCCTTATTTACTCACAATTTTATGCGTGCTGGTGGCCGGCGCTATTCATTGGGCGTTTCCAAAAACCTTTTGGAAATCTACGTTAATGTCTACTGCAGTCATTTTACTGTTTTCTATTGCCGCATTATTTATCTTCAAAGCATCCGGCATGTTAATGACTGAAACCGGTGAAGATCCTGACTTTTCAGGAAAGTTATTGATGATTACTGCTTTGATGTCTTTCTTCGGCCTTCTTATTTCTATTTTTGTTGGCTGGTTTCTCCGAGTAGTAAGGGCGTAATACCAAATATTGAAGTAGGTGCAAGGCTAAGATCATCTCAACTTGCACCATTATTGAGCATCTATGATGAGACGCTCAGTATTGCTGATTAATATTTGCTGGAAAATCCCCCAACATTGAATCAAACGAAAAAATTATCCGCATAAAAACAGCAACTTAAATCAACTTCATCAAGAGTGGTTCGTTAAGGCATAGGCATTGCTTTTGTTAGAAGCTAAGTCCGCTAAACTCCTAGATGTATCATGCAAACAGACCATGAAATAACGGCCACTACGCATTATAGCGATGCCACTAAGCGTTTCTTGCTTGCCGCTAAACGAGCTGAAATTACTGTGCTTGAGCAGCTATCCAGCAACTGCCGCATTGTTATTTCCGTTCGAAACATGGTGCATGCCCTACAGCGGGAGCGTGGTGCCACCAACATTTATTTAGCGTCTAAAGGCGAAAGATTTTCGCAGCAACGTGCTACCCATATTGAAGCCAGCTGTGAAGCCGAATCTATGTTGCGCAGCCAACTTAAATCATTGTATTTAACCGAAAGTCATGACACCGCAAACCCTCGCTTATTAAGCAGCATTACGTTAGCGCTTCAAGGTATTGACTACCTCCCGGTTCTTCGTGAACAAGCGAAAAAACTCACATTGTCTCCGTTAGACTCCACCCGCGCTTATTGCCGCTTAGTGGCAGGGCTACTTACGGTAATTTTTGAAGCGGCAGACATTGCCAGCGATCCAGTAATTACCCGCCTTTTAGTTGCACTATTTAATTTCATGCAGGGTAAAGAGTATGCAGGGCAAGAACGTGCATGGGGGGCTATTGGCTTTGCAGAGACGCATTTTGATAAACGCCTGTGCGACAAGCTCAGCGCACTACAGCACGCTCAGCAACATCACTTTACCGTGTTCAATGAATTCGCACGGACTTGCCATAAAGACGCCTACGAGCTTTTAGATGACAGCCCTGCCGCACATGATATTAATCAATTACGGAAAATGATTGCACAGCTTGCTGATGGTAGCCCCATTGCGGCTGAAATTAGTGAAGTGTGGTTCGATGTAGCCACGCGGCGTATTGATGCAATGCAAGAAATTGAAAATAAGCTGACCGACAGCTTAACGAAAGAAGCGCAAACCAAAGTAAGTAACGCCCATCATGAAATGAAAAACCATCAGCGGTTAATTGAAAGCTTTACCGATGAACACGCACAAGATGGCTCCCCCCTCACTATGCTGTTCGACCCTAGCATGCCAGGTTTGGTGGAAGACAGTGAGCTCGCGTTGCTACAGACTGATATGACTGGCTCGAGTAAAAATGCTGATATTAGCGAACAGACACAAACCTTGTCTGCACATCGCTCATTTTACGATTTATTGAGAGGGCAAGCACAGTATATTGAAGACATGAGTCGTGAGTTAGAAGAAGCTAAACGCGCCATTACCGAGCACAAGCTGGTGGATAGAGCCAAACTCATTCTGATGCAGCAATTTCAACTAAATGAAAATGATGCGTATCGAAAACTACAAAAGCAGGCCATGAATGAGCATAAAAAGCTGACCGACATAGCCGCGACCGTGGTTGAAATATCAAATAGCGCTAACCAACGCTGAATCTAAAGTAAGTTGCGGCCACGTTACTAGCCAGTTTTTCGTTTTCACCCGCTGGGTAAATACATCGCCTCTAGGATGGCGGGGGTTTATCGAAATCGTACCGGCAAAATTACTTGATAGCCCATAGGGTGCAAGCATATCAAACTTATCGCCCTCTTTATTTGGGCAAAGCCTAATAGCCACACAGGTTTCTTGTTCTATCCAATAGCTAATCGCTTCTTCACAGTCTTTATACGCGTTGTGACCGTGGTGCACATGCATACGAGCCTGATTCTTCACTTGCCAGTGGGCTGAAGGTACCTGCGCAGACAACGCATTTTCTATGTGGAGCTCTGATTCTTTTGAAGTATCTGATGGGTTGAAGTAGATAACATCGATGTCATTTAACGGCGTTGGTTTCTTATAGCCGTGACTATCATCCCATATAGCATTACGCAGAAACCCCGCCGCTAAATAACCTTGGGGTAACTGTAGCGATTTTAATGCAGCCAAGCATTGCATCCGGTATAAGTCGTGAGACATCATACGGATAACGGCTTGCTTAGCGTGTTCTGGGTTTTCTCTAGGATCGCATATGTTCACAACTTGTACCTAGTTTGGTCTTCGTATTGTGGCCGCCCTAATTTCCCCTAGCAGTTTGGCCTTCCACGTCTAGAAAACTAAGGGTTATTTCGAATGCGCAGATTTCTTTGCCATTTAATCACATAAAAACTAAACGCGGCAATGGTTCCGCCACCGAGCCACCCAGCAATGACATCGGTAGGCCAATGCACGCCTAGCTGTACTCGACTCAGGCCAATAACAAATACCAATAGTGTAGTCAGAGAATATACCCATATTTTCAATTTAACTTTTGTAATAGAAAAGCAAAAAAGCCTAGCAATACAGAAGTAAACAAGGGTAGACATCATGGCATGTGCAGATGGAAAGCTTTGCGTTAATACGGTAACTTGATGGCCAGACAGCGGCGGCCTAGGGCGGTCTATACCGACTTTAAGTACAAAGGTAATCACCAATCCTGCAGCTACCGCTATTAATAGCGTAAATGCTTTATTGGGATGCCCGGTTAATTTCAAAAAACCGGCGACGGCAAGTGAAAAAAAGATAAGTACTTCGTTACTGCCAAGCGCAGTGAAATTTTCAAAGAAGCGTTGAATCACCCCGGGCATATCGTCCCACACCAGCATCTGAATGACGGCGTTATCGAAAGGCGCTAGAACCTGCATAGAAGCAAATAGCATTAGCAGCAAAAAGCCCCCCCCTAATAACACCACCTGCACCGTGGGTGTTTTTACTATCTGCAAATACGCGTTTACCGAACTTCTTACTTCCATGTTACCAAGCGCTCCTGTTGGGGCTATAGAAAATTAAAATAAATACTCAATTGAAAAATGAAACGAATATAAAAACGCGTTACGACTTACTGCCACCTAAACAGGCTGGCGAAGTGAGCGCTTCGCCACCTCGCGCCACCCACTCTGTTGGGGTATAAGTATGTAATGCTAGCGCATGCACAGGCCCTTTCAAGGCTTCATCGACCAACGTATTAATTTCACGATGACGGGCAATTAAACGTTTGCCTTCAAAGGCATCCGTGACCACGGTTACCTTGAAATGGCTTTGCGCACCGTCTGGAACGTTGTGCATAAAGCTCTCGTCTTCCACGTTCAACAACGCTGGCGAAAGCGCGCGTGTTAGGGTCGATTCTATAAATTCTTTAACATTCATATGAAAACTACTTGGTTGTAATTAAGTGCCGGAAAGTAAGGTTAATTCTACCACCGATATGTTTAGTCGTCTTAGCAATACCGTGCAGATATTGCGATTGAGTGGTTTCCCCCATGACTAATAGACTACCGTGCTCTAATATTTGGGTAAAACGGGCACCGGTTTCTTTGTGTTTAAACACAAAAGGGCGAGACTCACCAAAAGTGACCGACGCTACCACGGGATTAGGTCCGAGTTCAGGCTCATCATCAGCATGCATACTCATACTGTCTTGCCCATGTCGATACCAATTTGCCAACACACTGTTGAAAGGAATATGACAAACCTCAATGCATTTATCTCGAATGACCGCTAATTCAGGGGTCCAAGGTTGTGGTGCAAGCTTAATACCCGAATATTTATAAAGACACTCAGGATCACCGTGCCAAGCCTGTAACCTAGGCACATCGAGGTATTTTCCATACATACGAATGGTATCTTGTCGCCACGGCAAAGTGCTTTCAAACACACCTTGGTAGTCATTCGCTTGCTCTGAGCTAAGCCATTGCGGATAATAGCGCACCTCAGCTTCTGGCAACGGTAGCGTAATGGGTGAGTTTTTCGCTGCTTTCGCGTCAGTAAAAAGTGGTAATTGCATAACCCCCCGATAACTTTAGACAAGAAAATAATGAATACAGAATTTTCAATGGCAGAGCGCCAGTTTACCTTAATACGCTACCCTGAAAAACATCAGCACAAAAGCCTACAAGCGTGGGATAGTGCCGATGAGCTGCTTATTGAGCATGTAGAAGCGCACCTTGATGCGCTTGTTGAAGCCCTAAATAAAGCCCAAGACGAAAACCAACCTGAAACGTCATCTACCTTGGGCCCCATACTCATTTTTAATGACGACTTTGGTACCCTTGGATGTTGGTTTACGCAGTATAGTCCTATTTGGATTTCAGATTCGTATATTAGCTTGCGATCATTACAAGAAAACCTTAGGCGTAACCATTTAAAACCGGTTATTGATGAGGAAGGTGCGCTAACGTCACCCGTAACCAGTTTAACCAGTGTTGAAAGTCTTACTTTCATGCCAGAGAGTGCCCCAAGCGTTATCATGCTTAAAGTGCCGCGCACGCTAGCGTTACTTGAACAACAGCTTATCGATATTAAACGTTATGCAGCGCCTGGTACGCATATTGTGGCGGCAGGTAAAATAAAAGCCGTGACCAAGTCGGTATCCGCCTTGTTCGAGAAAATCATTGGCCCTGCTAAAACATCCTTGGCAAAGAAAAAGTCGAGATTGGTTTTTAGTACCCTTGATGAAAGTATTGCCCCCATCCCTTCGCCTTATCCTGAAATATGGAAATGTAAGGGCGCCACAGGCCAAACTTTTACACTTAAAAATCACGCGAATGTATTTTCTCGTCAGTCATTAGATATTGGTGCCCGTTTAATGCTTGAGCATATGACGGTAAGTGCTAACGAAACCGTGGTCGATTTAGGCTGCGGCAATGGAATATTAGGCGTAAACGCTTTAGCCTTAGCAGGCGACTGCAAGGTAATATTCATTGATGAGTCTTTTATGGCAGTGGAAAGTGCACGATTAAATGTACTTGAGAATTTTCCAGACAAGATTGATCAATGTGAGTTTATGGCCAGTAACTGCCTTGAGAGCTTGCTAGAGCAGCAACAATCGCCTTGGGTAACTAAGATATTGTGTAACCCCCCTTTCCATCAACAAAATGCCATTACCGACCATATTGCATGGCAAATGTTTAACGATTCGAAACACGCGTTAGTAAAAGGTGGCCAGTTAGTGGTGGTTGGAAACAGGCATCTTGAACATCACGTTAAACTTAAACGCATGTTTGGTGGTTCAGACGTACTGGCAAGCGACAAAAAATTTGTTATTTTGGGCACCGCTAAACGATAAGGAATGCACATGTTAAAACCGCTTATAACGGCCTTAATCTTCTCAGCTTTCGTTTTTACGTCTGCAGCAATTAGCCCTAATGCATTGGCGGCTAAAAAAGATGATGGCTCACAAATTCAGCCTGATAACTATTACCCAAGAGTTAAAATTGAAACCACCATGGGTGATATTGTGGTGGAATTAGACCGTCGCCGCGCGCCCATTACCGTGAATAACTTTTTACGTTATGTAGACAAGCGCAGTTATGAAAACACCATTTTTCATCGTATTGTGCCGGGGTTTGTGGTGCAAGGCGGAGGCTATACCACCGATTTTGAAGGTAAGTCTAACTACCCTGAAATATTCAATGAGTCGGGAAATGGGCTAACCAATGACTTACACACCATCGCTATGGCTCGGCAAGATGATCCGCATACTGCAAATCGTCAGTTTTTCTTTAACGTTAATGACAACGAAACGCTAAACCCAGGGCGAGACTGGGGCTATGCGGTGTTTGGCATGATTGTAGAAGGTGAAGATATTGTAGATGCGATGTCTGAAGTAGAAACCGAGTATTCGCTAATGCTAAACACCAACAATGTACCTATTGAACCTATCATCATTAAAAAGGTTACGGTGCTTCCACCGTTCTAACGGCTAGCGAAATCACTGTTGCGCCAGAATAGGGTTTGAACCGGTGTGGACTTATCAATAAAGTAAGGGCCGCGTTTTTCAAACCCTAGCTGGTGTAATAGATGTTGAGAACGTGCGTTTTCGGGGTGGGTAGAGGCGGTAATGAAATGCATATCTTCTTCCATGTCCACCCAATCAATAACCGCTTTAGCTGCTTCTATCGCAATTCCCTGTTTACGCGCACTCGGTAGCAGTGCAAAGCCTAAATCAGGGCAGCTGAAAACAAAGCGATTAATAAGCCCACAAACACCATAAGGCGCGTTGGTTTTCTTATTTCTTATTGCCAATAAGCCATATCCCCACTCATTAACCTGCGCGTTAACCCGGTCAATATAATCAGCGGCATCTTCAACGCTCGCCACCCCACGATGACCAATAAACTGCTTCCATAACGGGTCTTGGTGCATTTCAACTATCCACAGTTTATCTGCTTGCGTCAGTGGGCTTAATTCCAACCGTTCAGTTAGTAACAACATGAATGAGTACGCCTCTGTGTGGGTTGTTTTACCTTTTTTAGCAGCGTGTCTATTTGCGTTAAATGTTGCTTAGAAATAGCGGCGGCTCTTGGGTAAACAGGATTTGATCTGTCATCAATACTAGGGTGATTCCACCCATGGGTGTGTTCAATAAAAGCGGTAGCTTCACTTATTCCACCATGCTCTAAACAGCCCACAAGACAGGTATCAATGTAGGTTTGTGAAACAGGAAAGTCGGTGCTGGGGTGATGACAAAGTAAGGTTTCACATAACCAGAGTTGATGATGGCTTAACGCATCGCGAAGCGCAGGGGTGAAAGAAGGTTGATTGCACAAGGAGGAACTTACATGTTCGATTGCACTGGCTGGTACTTCGACAAAGCGGTAGTTTTTTTCTCGCGCGCGTAATGAAGGGTTTACTTCGGCGGGAATAAGCTGTGCATTTAATTGAGATGCTTTATCGGCAACGGCGCCTACATAGGTTTGCTTTTCTTGCAGACTACGGGTAACCCATGCGCGCTTAAAACCTGAAACACGCACGGGTAAACCTTGAGTATATATTTGGGAGTGACGCTCTCGGGAATCTCGACTAAGCAAACTGCCGTAACCTAGCACAATATGCTTACTTTTTTGGCTAGCTAAGGTAGCTAACCAACTGTCTTTCACTGATTCTTTCACCGATTCTGCCTTTACGTCTACCAAGCGCACCCCGTTTTCGCTGCAATATTAGAACAGCGCACGTACTCCTAGCGTAAGATTACGGCCAGGTAGTGGCGCCTGATCTTTCAAAAATGATGTATGAACGCGAGCCTCTTCGTCTGTTAAATTGTTTCCTTTTGCATAAACAATCCACTCAACGCCTTGGCCGCCAAATTCGTACTGAACACTAGCATCTAACAAGGTATAACCATCGGTTTGTGTCTCGTAAGACGCAACGTCGTCTTGGTCATCATACCAAGTTACGCCAACATCAGCACTTAGCCCATTGCTCACATAACTGATGTTACCACCAAATCGCATAGGTGGCGTTCGAGGCAGGTTATCATCATCAATTTCTGCGTTAATGTAATCGCTAAATACCGTCACGCGTACTTGCGCGTTTATATCGTAGTAGGCTTCGGCTTCTAAGCCCCAGATATCCGCATCAGCTTGCTGGAAGTAGTAGATAGGTGTGCCTTCTTCTTCATGGCCTTCCTCATCTTCTTCCTCGTGATCTTCGTGCTCTTCAGTTATTGCCAATAACCCAGTATTCGTTTGATAAATATAATCATCCGCTTGGTTATAAAACAATGAAACCGTATAACCCCAATCGCCGGTGAATTTACGGAAAGTAACATCGATATTAGTGCTAACTTCTTTTTCTACGTCTTTTAAGCCTTCTTCAATATGACCGTCTTCATCTAAGTCAAAAACCAAACCTAGCTCGTAGCTTTGTGTGGCCAAATGCTGACCTGCAGAAAACAGCTCTTGTTGGCTAGGCGCACGCTCACTACGTGAAAGTGTAGTGGCAATTGAGCGACCTTCTGCATATTCCCAGTTTAAACCAGCAGATAAAGACGTGCTGGTGAAGTCATACTTATTGAAGCTATAAGACGTGACTTGCTCTTCATGTTCTTCGTGATCCTCTTCTTCTTCATGCTCTTCTTCATCAGCATGGGTCACTTCAAGAGATAATTCACTGTCATCGGCATCGTATTCGGTGTATTCAACACGACCACCTAATTCGAAGGTCACATCACCCACGACTTTTTGCTCTACAAGGTAGACAGCATAGTTAGAAGAGGTATTTGCAGGGGTAAAGGCTTCTTCCCCCTCTGCTTCATAATCACTGTGTTGGAATTGAACACCTAGCACACCATGCCAGCCATCCACTTCTTCGTGAGACACTGAAGCGCGTATATCGCTAGATTTGTTAGTGAAGATAGTCCCTTGCTCGCCATCTTCAATTTCAACGTGTTCGTAATCGGTATAAGCCGCAGCAAACTTAGCATTGGTTAACCCTTTGATAGGTGAATGCCATTCGCCTGCCGCTTGATAACGTGTCATGTCTACGTCAATCAATACGCCTTCTTCTTCGTGCAACTCTTCATCATGATCTTCTTCGTCGTGATCTTCTTCATCATGATCTTCATCATCGTGGTCTTCTTCATGTTCGTGACTGTGACCAGGCACGCCATAACGGTTATCAAGTTGCTCTACCGCAAAGCCAAAGTAACCTTCCTCACCAATATAAGACAAGCCAGCCGTTATATCGCTGGTTTCCATCGCAGTGCTTTCTAATACACCGTATGCTTCGTCTTCATCAGGCTCTACTGAGGCATAACCAGGAATATCAGTGTCATCTGTGTTACGAGAGTAGCCATCGATATGCCATGCAAAATTACCGCTGCCACCAGTGACATCACCGCGAGCGTATTTACCGTTATCTACTGTGCTGTAGCTAACTTCAGCCTCGCCTTCAACACCGTCCATTTGATGTTGCACAATACGCTTATCAACAATATTAACCACACCGCCAATGGCGCCGCTTCCATATTGTAATGTTGCAGGACCACGAAGCACTTCTACTTGTGTGGCACTTGCCAGGTTGCTCGTGACGTTGTGGTCAGGGCCAACACGAGATACATCAGAAACATCTAACCCGTTTTGAACAATTTTAACCCGTGGGCCATCGTTACCACGAATAATTGGGCTACTTGAAACTGGGCCAAAGTACGTGCTTTGTACCCCAGGCGTATTCTTTAAGGTTTCGCCTAATGTAGGCGCTTCAATACGTCTAAGACGCTCTGCTCCAATCACGGTAACGGGCGTAACAGACTCAAGCACTGAAGATTGTAATGCAGTAGCCGTCACAACAATATTTTCAACTGACGAAGGGATAAGTGAAAAATCAACGGTTTTGTCACCCACGATTTCACCAAGGTCGTTGTCACCATGAATATATTGGCTTGAAAATACGTGAAGATGTACATGAGTTTGCTTAACATCGCTAAAACGGTAAACACCATTTTCATCGGTGGTAACGACTCGGCGAGTACCTTCAATGCTAACCTCGGCACCTTCAACGGGCTGACCTGATACATCGGTAACTTTACCGCTAATAACAGTCGCAAAGGATGGAGACGAAAGTAGACCTGCTATCGTAAGACTTAGCAGTGAACGCATTTTCATAACGGTTTCCCTAACAAATTTTTATTCATTTTGACCATTTGCATGGTCACTTTTGTGATGTTATAACATTTTGTAGGTTAGGGCGTTTATTGTCAATGGCAACTTGTCTATGATTTAACTTCATTCAACGACAATGTTTATTATGTAAATAAGTAATTGATTAGTGTACGCAGCGCTCTGGGTTAAGCGGGTACTGATAAGATCTTGAACCAATAATATCTGAGACTGAAAATAAAAATTTACGCCCTACTCACTGGAAAGTTAAGCACCTCTTTAATATGCGACGCGCCTAATTTAAGCATTAACAACCGATCTATACCTAACGCTACCCCTGCGCAGTGTGGCAAGCCGCTTTTCAGCGCAGACAAAAATCGTGTATCAATGGGCTTTGTAGGCTGGCCATTGCTGCGACGCTTTTGATTGTCGTGCTCGAAGCGTTGCTTTTGTTCCGAAGCCTCGTTTAATTCATGAAAGCCATTCGCCAACTCTGCCCCTTTAAAATACACTTCGAATCTGTCGGCAGTACGTGAGTCTTGTTTATTGATACGGGCAAGAGATGCTTGTGAAGCAGGAAACCCAAACACAAAACATGGCCGTTCTTGGCCAATAACCGGTTCAATCGCCGTTGAAAACAGCAGTTGTAGTTTACTGTCTTTATCAAGCTGTTTAGGGCTTGAAATATCGATAGTGCAGTCAGCCATTTTAGCCAGAAGCATCTCATCTGTAGCGGTTAGCGGGTCAATACCCAACTGAAATTTAAACACATCTTGATAACTGATCATCTCGCCGGTATCTGTGCCTAGCGTTTGTATTAATAACGCATCAACTTCCTGCATTAGGGCATGATGGTCGAAGCCCGGTCGATACCATTCCAGCATAGTGAATTCAGGGTTATGCCAGCGCCCTTCCCCTTCGTGTCGAAATGCTTTGCAGATTTGATAAATAGCACCACTTTGGTCACACAATAGGCGCTTCATAGCAAATTCAGGTGAAGTCTGCAGGTAAAGGTCTACCGGTGCGCCATCCTGCGAATGATTGAACTTTGTAAGGAATGCATCGAGATGTTCATCGGTTACCGTGCCGCTGGACAATAATGGCGTTTCTACTTCTAGCACATCTCGGGTATAGAAAAAGTGTCTTATGCTACGCAGTAAATTGGCTCGCGCAATTCGAGAATCATGTGATGAGGTAGGGTGCCAGTCGTTCATGAACAGAGGTGTCTTTGCTTATTAATAAGGATGATGACAAATATGATAAACAGCTTTGGGGCTATCGATTAGCAAGCTTTATTTGGCGAATAACGCATAGGAAAAAATGCGTAACAGTAAGCGAGTTACCGATGCCAAATACGGCATCGGCTAACTGCAGCTGTTTCTTATTTCTAACTTACTTTTGTTACTTACTTTTGCGCGCGAGACGCATACTCACCAGAGCGAGTATCTACTTTAATCACTTCACCTGTTTGCACAAACAAAGGAACACGTACTACTGCGCCCGTTGTTAGTGTAGCTGGCTTACCACCTGTACCCGCTGTATCGCCTTTAAGGCCTGGGTCAGTTTCAGTAATTTCAAGTTCAACGAAGTTGGGTGGCGTTACTGTAATTGGCGTACCGTTCCACAAGGTGATAACGCACACATCGTTTTCTACCAACCACTTAACACTATCGCCTACTGCTTTTTCGTCAGCCGCGATTTGTTCGAATGTTTCGTTGTTCATAAAGTGGTAGAATTCGCCGTCGGTGTACAAGTAAGCAAGCTCAGTGTCTAAAACATCTGCGCCTTCTACTGACTCACCAGAGCGGAAGGTTTTTTCTAAAACCTTACCTGAAATAAGTTTACGAATTTTAACGCGGTTAAATGCCTGACCCTTGCCCGGCTTCACGTATTCGTTTTCTAAAATGTTACAAGGTTCACCGTCCAGCATGATTTTCAGGCCGGCTTTGAACTCGTTAGTGCTGTAATTAGCCATAATTCCTCTGTCTAAACATAAGGTACAAAAAATTTCGTGGAACAAATAATACCTAAAAAAGCGATTTCTGTAGAGCATAACTGGCAAAAAGAATTAGCTAATAGCTTTACCAGCCCTGAAAAGCTGTTGTCTTTTTTAGATTTACCTAGCAAAGACTACGAGCAAGACAGTAAAGCACGACGCCTTTTTCCTATGCGTGTTCCTCGGCACTTTGCCTCGTTAATGGAAAAAGGAAACCCGAACGACCCGCTTTTTCTGCAAGTGATGCCGCTTAAACAAGAGTTTAGTATTGAACCGGGTTACACGAAAGACCCATTAGAAGAACACGACACTGCTGGTAAAGGTTTGCTACATAAGTACGACTCTCGCGTATTATTAATGGTACGTACTGGGTGTGCGGTTAATTGCCGTTATTGCTTTCGCAGACACTTCCCTTATGCCGATAACGCGGTAAATAATACCCAGTGGCAAGAGGCATTAGAATACATTGCGGGCAACCCAGCGATTAACGAAGTGATTTTTTCGGGCGGCGATCCGCTAATGGCAAAAGATGATCACCTAGCCGCATTAGCAAAAGAAATCGCCGCAATACCTCATATTAAACGACTTCGTATTCACACCCGTTTACCGGTTGTACTACCCGAACGCCTCGATAATGCTTTTTTTGACTGGTTTACTCAGCTGCCTATTCAAAAAATACTCGTGTTGCATGTTAACCATACGAATGAAGTATCACCAGCACTTAAGAGCCGCTTAGAGAAATTGCGCACTCACGGTGTTACCCTGTTAAACCAATCGGTGTTACTAAAAGATGTGAATGACTCAGCAGATGCACTGTGTGAATTAAGTGAGCGTTTATTTGATGCGGGGGTTCTGCCCTACTATTTGCATGTACTTGATAAAGTACAAGGGGCAAGTCATTTCTATGTAAGTGACGACATGGCAAGACAGATTATGCAAGAAGCGATAAAGCGCCTACCAGGCTTCCTTGTGCCTAAACTCGTTAGAGAGATAGGCGCTCAGCCTGGCAAAACGCCTATCGACTTACATTTACATCCCTGACCTTAAGCGAAAGTATCTATATTTGCGCCTACCGCTGGGTTAGAAGATGTTGATTTTGGTACGTCAGCTGAATTTTCTAATAGCTGAAGCGCCGCTTTTCCTTCTTGCTCTTGTTGCCCTTTGGCCAACTTAAGCGAAGCGAGTTCAAGTGACGCACCGGACGTTCCAGAGGCACTAGCACCTTGTAGATCCATACCGTTTTCCTTTGTTGCTTGAAGCAAAGTAAAAAAATAGGCAAAATTGCCCACCTTCGAGGTTATCGGCTCAGTATGCTGAAACTTTAATCTAATTTTACACTGCTTTTTAGGCAAAATTTGTGAGACGTCTTTTTGAGGCGCTTTTTGAGGATATATATGCAAGCTATTCACCAGCAACTTCAGGATACTATCCAGACCCTTTACCGAAAGGCGGTAGATGCGGATCAGGCATTGGATCGTTTGCAAAAAGACAGTCAAGGCAAGTTTGCCGCCATATTTGCTGAAGATAGTCCGTTCACCACACAAGCAAAACGCTTTGGCCCTTATGTAGAAGAGATTGCGTTAGATTGGCAAGCTTTGAAAGACATGACAGAGGAAGAAGCAAAAGCAGCTCTGCCCGCACTGATTAAAAAGATTGAATTGGCACTCACTACCGTATCTCAATTTCAGCAGTCGCTAGCAAGTAAATAGACGAGCATTTCAATGCTGAAAATACCGATGCTGTCTTGGCTCACATCTAAACTAGCATGGTTGTTTTTAGGTTTGGGGGCTAGCGCAAGCTATTAGTGTTCCCCGACCTCACCCGCTTCAATTTGATTTATTAAATTCCCTTCAGCATGCGCCTTCTGATACATAGGCACTTGTTTGATAAGGCGCTTAATCTCAGCCACTTCATTTAAATAAGCTTCACTGTCTACACGTCCATACTTCTCGGTAAACGCTTGCTTACTTAATCCTTCAGGAAAGGCTTTTATCGCTGGAACAATATCGGAATCAGATTGGATTCGTGCCACAGCATTTTGCGTACTTTCGGCATGCTCAGGCATGGTCGCCACTCGGGCAAATTGTGAGCCCGACATGTCGGCACCTAAATCCACAAAACTGTAGCCTGAACCACCTGTGCCTCTGTCCATTAACTCTTTAAATTCACCAATTGCCCACGACATGTCTTGCTCGGCAAGTAACTCTAGGGCGGCGGAAATAATGAAATGACGGGCTAAGTCGTTACGCTCTAGTAAAATAGCAGGGGCACGAGGCTTTAATGCTTTTGTCGGATCGGGCTGTAAGTCGCCCACTAAGCTACCAATACGATAGTGCCCCACATACGCTGCAAGAGCCAAAATCACCGCTTTGTTATGTAGAGCAGCCTGTTGTGCAGAATTACTCTGCTCTCTTGCACGGGCCATACCTTCCCGTAAGTACTCAATAAGAGGCACTGGCTGCTTTGATAGCGCTAAATCTCGCCCTGAGATGTAACGCAAATAATAAGCCGCAAGGGTTTGAAGCTCTGTTTCTTCTTCTACGCCCATATTGTTAGAAACCACGGTAAGCTCTTCTAACAAAGAGGCCAGTGGCGCAGTATGTAAAGACACCTCACCGCGGCGCATCGTCACTTTTTCAACCCGCGTCAGGGCAATAGTGGCAATTTCAGACTTTGTCCAATAATTTATACCCTTTTCAGCAAATGCTAGCATGAGAGGCCCAGACAAAGACAAATCGCCCACACTAATATAATCAATTTGCAGGCTGTCGCCGGGTAAAATCAATGCTGATACATTGAAATATAAATCAACACTACTGGGTGAAAAGGTAAAGGTAATAGTACTGCCCACTTCGGTAACGTTCACTACGCCACTAAAATTAGGCACGGCTCGCTGCAATACGCCTACTAAGCTTTCAATTTGGGTTTCTGTCAAATGAATAACGTGGTTAGAACTGCGCTCAGTGAACGCATTTTGTAACTGAGACAGTAAGTCGTTCACGCTATCTGCGCCATCTAATTGGTTTGGTGCACTAGCCACCACTAACGGCGAACGCTGAACCACAGCAACGCTCACCCCTATCAATATGATAAAAGTAACCACGAATACAGTAACGATAACACCAAGAACCCAACGACCCACACTTCTCATGATTTAATCACTTCCCCAAACACCATGAATACATACAACCGTGACATTACCAGCACGCTACGTTGTGAAGAATAGAAATAGTAGCTAAATCTAGTGTTTATGACTAGCGACCTGTGATCTCTTGTTCCACCCATAATTGTAAGCTTTCGTAACGGGAAGTGGCGTTGGTAAAATCGTGGGTAGCCGATTGCGTAGTAGGAATAACTACACACGCTAATTCAGCCGACAACGCCGACTGCATGCCAGTGTGAGTATCTTCAATGGCAATACACTGGGCTGGGGATACACCTAACTTCTCCATTGCTAACTGGTAGCAATCGGGTGCAGGTTTACTGTGAGTAACATCTTCTACCGCCACCACACATGAAATGTAGTTAGCTAGGCCATAATCAGTCAATGTTTTTTCAACTGACAATGTACTTCCCCCCGTTACTATCCCTATGGTGTACCCTGCATTTGCGCACGCCTTGATGGTTTCAGCAGCGTGTGGCATAAGTGGGAAAGCTTGCTGAGAAAGATACGCTTCAATTTTTTCGTGTTTCTTTTTGGCCAATTGCTCAGGGGTTTCGTCTAATGAGAAATGCTCAACGACATCTTTGGCATTTTGCTTAACCGGTATACCCGCCATTGCTTTGCAGTAAAATTCATCTGTTAGCTCTGCACCATAACTGGCCACTATTTCTTGCCACAGTGCAAAGTGGACGTGTTCTGAATTAATCAAGGTACCATCGTGATCAAACAATAGCGTGGTAGTGTTATTGGAAACGGAAGAATTTGCCATCGGTTCACCTCGAATATGAACAAATATTAAAACGACTTTTCGACTTCTTGCGTGAAAGATTGTTGAAAAATGTAGTGGTAACTGTACTTGAAAAAAAGAACCTCCAATCAGGAGGTTCTAGATAGATTGTCAGACTAAATACCTAACGTGTTAGCGTTCGGATTAACGATGCCCGCAGTTTTTTGGAAAACAAAATATCTCGTTTAGTCCACGGTAAGCTTTGCTCACCATCAACTTCACTCCACCGCTCAAAAGACGCACGTGGCGATAGCATGCCTTGTTCGTTAACGCCTTTTTCCGGTTTACCAGCCCAGTGTGTTATTTGCGCTTCGGGCTGTCTAAAAATATACAATCGTGCTTTGGCTAATTCGTAGTTCATACGAATTAGCATCACGCCTCTTACATTTTCTGGGTCTAATGTCTCTAGCCCTGTGTGCTGGCGAATATCTTGTGTATGCAGAATCACATCAGAGGTGTCTGACTGAAAGACTTTATCGATACGCTTTAGTTGTCTTTTATCATAACCATCATCGTTACTGAAAAACCACTCCCCATTAATAAAAATGGCCGCCCCGCATGCGGTGAAATCTCGCTTTACGTCTTCTAGGAAAGCTTGGGTTGCTTGGGCATCTTTCAAGCGAAGCTTATGCGTAATGGCGCCAACCTTCTCGTCCAAAGATGTCAGTAATTGCAGGCGCTTTTTCGATTTGTGCGTGGAGTACACCATAGAAAAATACTTAACCAGCATTTCAGCTTGATGGCGCAATTGCGCATCAATGTGCGATTCGGTGCTATTGTGACAGGACACTATGCCCCACAGCTTACCGGTTTGAATGATAGGAATAGAAAATGACGTAGCCACCCCCATATTTTGCATGTATTCGCCATGAATTGGCGACACACTTCGTAAGTCTGAGTAAGTTAAGTTTAGCGGTTGTTCTGCTTGATTCAGAAAGTGAGCTGGCGGTGTAACACTGCTAGCAATATATCGTGACGGATTCTCATAATACATTTGACGGGCAATAGCAGGTATGTCCGATGCTGGAAATTTTAGTCCGAGATACTTCGCTGCCCCTTCAATCACCTTTTCGGCCACGACTTCGCCGCTCCAAAGCTCATTAAAGCGATAAAGCAGTATACGCTCACAGGGCAAAAACTCATCAAGGGTTGAGATAAGTTGCTCCCAAAAATCTTTATCTTCCCAATGCTGTTCGATAGTCGGAAGTATTGAGGATCTTAATTGTAAGTACTGACGCTGAGAGACGTTGGTAATACTAGACTCTATCTCAATTAAAATACCTTCGTCGCTACGATGGCTTCTAAAATTCATCACATCATCGTTGACGGGCTCGTTAAAGGCATAAGCTCTGTCGCCAGGCTTTGACCCTAAGTTATACAGTAAACTTAACGGCAACCAGTCGAGTGATTTTACCGGGCAGCCCACCAGTTCAGAGGGCGAAAGTTGAATGAAACGGGCCAAATTACTGCTAGCCGCAGTTACCTGTAGGGATTCACTATCGATAAAAAACGCACCACCAAATTGCTGTACCTTGCCACTTAAGTGCAAAGCCTCTTTTTCGCAATTTTCAACCAAGGTGTCCATCTCAGCATCGTGTTTATTTAGGGTAATCGTATCAGTGTTCATAATCTTGTTAGCTAATTTTTTTATTAAGCTCTAAGCAAGTAAGCATAGGTGAAAGAACCAGCCCCTGTACCACATCGCACCCGATATCTCGTAAGTATTCGAGTTGTTGTTGAGTTTCAACTTTATCCGCGATGATTTTAAGGCCTAGGGCTTTTCCTGCATTAACCAATGCTTGGATGAGTTTGTATGTGTCTTTGTTGTCGCTAGCGTCGGCCATTAATCGGCTGGAAAGCTTAATTTCACTCGCACCGCTTCGCTGAAGCTGAGATATCGCACTGTTGTACAGACCATAGTCATCTATACTGATCATACTGCCCATGGCGGCCAAAGTCTTCAACCGATGGAAAATTCGCTCTTCACCACTTTCAATATCTTTTTCTGATACTTCGAATTTAAATAGGCCTGCGGTTAGTTCATAACGCTCAAGTACTGCCACAAAGTTTTTAATAAAATCAGATGTAAGCAACTGCGCTCCAGATAAATTAATCGCTATGGCGGGCAGTTTACTACCAAGCTGAATATATTGAGCAATTTCTCGCGCTACCAACTCAACCGCATGAAAGCCAATTGTTTCAATCAGTTTTCCACGCTCGGCAATATTAATAAATGACTCAGCATTGAGTACTTCACCGTCGCTATTTTTATAGCGCAACAATGCCTCGGCGCCAACTATGACGTTCGAAGTAGACTCGTACTGTGGCTGGTACACCATAGAAAACTGTTTACCTTCTAGCGCCACTTTAAGCTGTTTCTCAACTTCTAACCGCGCCAATGCCTGTTCTTTCATCTTAGCAGTAAAGTACTGATATTGGTTGCGACCAGAAGATTTTGCTAAATACATGGCTTCATCTGCGTGCTGCAAGAGTACTTCTGAGCTGATCCCATCAGCAGGGTAAACGGCGATACCAATGCTCGCAGAAACTGAAATAGAATGGGTAGATACATCAAACTCGTTTTGAACCTGACTGATAATACGCTTTGCAATATCATCAACCTCGTCAATATGAGATGCCGATATTAGGGCTACAAACTCATCGCCACCTATTCGTGCCAACATATCTGTGTCGCGAATACATTGTTGCAGACGCTTCGTGACTTGCTTGAGTAGCAAATCGCCTACCTTATGGCCCAAGTTATCGTTAACCGGCTTAAAGTTATCTAAATCAACAAAGAGTACACCGCATAATTGTTTGCTTCGCTTCGCCCCACTAATCATTAATTCCAGGCGTTCAAGCAACACGGTTCTATTGGGTAGCCCTGTAAGCTCGTCATGGGTAGCGAGATATTCAATACGGCGCTGCATATTCTTTATTTCGTCAATATTACTATAGGCCGCCACGTAGTTAACAATATCGCCATTGGCACCTTTCACCGCATTAACCGTTAACCACATTTTTACGTGGCTACCATTTTTAACTTTGTTAATGACCTCACCTTGCCAAAACCCTCGTTCATTCAACGAGGCTTTCATTGCTACAAAGAAATCTTCCGAGTGCTCCCCTGATTCCAGCATTTTTGGCGTTTTGCCAGTTAACTCTTGCTGAGAAAAGCCCGTCAACTCAGCAAACGTTTCGTTAGTGGTAAGAATGCGCTGGTTTGCATCGGTGACAAGAATCGCTTCGCTGGTACGTTCAAATATCTTGCCGGCTAAACGTAATTGTTCATTGGCATGTAGCTCTTTTGAAATATCAGTTGCTTGTGTGCAAATTGATTTAATCGTGCCTTCGGCATCAAAAATAGGGAATCGCACACTTTTTATAATAACTTTACCGGCCCGTAAGGTGAACTCATCAAGGGTTTCTACCGGAGACAAGTTACGCATAGTATCTAAGTCTTTTTCACGGAACTGACGAGCCGTATCTCGCTCAAAGATTTGAAGGTCGGTTTTGCCAATCACATCCTCTGCGGTTACGCCAAAGACGTCCTCAAACCGCGAGTTAACAAACTCATATCGGCCCGCATTATCTTTAAGTGCAATTAACGCCAATGAGTTATTCATGATAGATAGAAGCTGCTCTTGGCTTTTTTCAATTCGCTCGTGGGCAATAACCAACTCTGAATTATCAATAATAACTAAAATAGCCCCAGTGATGCGGTCTCGGTTGTTTAGAATTGGCGTAATGAACACATTGTAAGTTTCTTGGCTAGATGGCTTGATCACCATGCTGGTATTTACCCCATTGCGCAGGGTTTTACTTAAACGCTTTTCAATGTCTTCAAAATAGTCAGGGAAATTTAGCGAGTACATCGGCTTTTTAAACGAACCGTTATTCAAGTGAAAACGGCGATTGGCGGCGTCATTAGTTCGGCTTAAACAGGTATCAGTATCAAATACCAAAATTGGAAAATCTAACGTGTTGTAAACGCTCATCAATTCACTGTTTATCGCCCCTAAATCAGCAGACTTACGCATGCTTTCTTCATTGACGCTAATGAGTTCTTCGTTGGTAGCCTGAAGCTCTTCATTAGTAGCTTCAAGTTCTTCGTTATTCGCTTGTAGCTCTTCATTAGCAGCTTGCACTTCTTCATTAAGTGCCTGCATTTCTTCTGCAGAGGCAGCCATTTCTTCGGTAAGCGTTTGTAGTTGCTCACGGGCCGCAATCAACTCAGCCACATCAGCCTCATTGTTTGCCACTGCCTCTTTAGGCTCGACATTAATAATAGTGTCGTCTTCGTAAAAATTAACCAAGTAATGCTGAGGACTTTGATTTTCCAGAGGCAGTACCCGTAACTTCCACAGTTGACTGTCATCGTCAGCCAATCGCTTAGCTCGGCTTGTCGCTATTTCACCTGTTCGACTTGCCTTATTTACGCAAGAGATTAAGTCTGCGGCAAAAGGCGCAGCAATCAGTTTCGATAAGTTAAGATCGGGCACCCCAGATGGAAAAGTAATAAAGCGTTGTAAGTTGCCATGCGAGTGCAAAATGGCAAATCTTTCACTTATTAGTAAACTTGGGCCAAAACTATCTAGAACGGAACGAGTGAAAATATTTTCGTAGCTGTTAGTGATAGCCGTTTTCGTTTTGGTGATATCTACATGGCTTTTTAACATTTTCGGGAGTGCGGGAGGCTTAGACGCCTCGCTTACTTTAAAAACTCTACTGCGCCTATCAAGGGCAACAAACATATCTTCTGTTGAGCCAATCGATTCAGACTTACCTAGAAATAGAATACCTTCTTTGGTTAGCGAGTAGCGAAACAGCGATAAAACCCGCTGCTGCAATTCGCTGTTAAAGTAGATAAGTACATTTCTAAACGACACCATATCAAGGTGTAAGAACGGCGGATCGCGAGTGATGTCCTGACGAGAAAAGGTGATCACATCACGCAGTCGCTTTTGCGGATAATATGCATTGTCTGCATATCGAAAGTATTTGTCGGTTAAATCCGATGAAAGGCTCGCTATGGCTTGAACAGAATAAGCACCTTTACGAGCAACTGAGAGCGCATTTTCGTCGATATCAGTCGCAAAAACCTGTAAGTTGGCATCAATACCCTGCTTCTCAATAGCTTCTAGAAACAAGATGGCTAATGAATATGCCTCTTCCCCTGTAGCACATCCTGCTACCCAAAACCGAATAGCGTCGCCACTGTTTTTACGCTCTACAATACTCTCAATATGTGTATTGATAGCTTTAAATGCCGTGTTATCCCTGAAAAAGTCGGTAACTGAAATCAGTAGCTCTTTCGACAACGCAATGACTTCGTCAGCGTTATTATCTAAATAAGCCAGATAAGACGGCAAATCTTCAGTTTGTGTGGCAATTAAACGGCGGTTCACTCTGCGCAATAAGGTCGACTGTTTATAAAAACTGAAGTCTATTTTTGTAGCCGTTCTTATCTTTCCGTAGAGCTCACTCATTAATTCACTTCGAGTGTCTTCCTGCACAGCTAAGAAATTGCGTGCTATGTTCTGAGAAATATGTGCTATTTCTTGCCCCATTTCTTGGGGCTCAAGAATTGAATCCACAGCCACATTTTCGAGAGCTGCTTTGGGCATGCCATCATACTTTGCTGAGGCAGGGTCTTGTACAAAGGCAAATCCACCCACGCTTTTAATAGCTTTCAGCCCTCTGGCACCATCGCTGCCAGTACCCGATAAGATAACGCCAATTGCGTGATCGCCAATTTCATCAGCTAATGATTCAAACAAGAGGTTTACGGAGGGCTTAGGAGATAGTTCATCCGGTGATTTATCGAGGTGTAAATACCCCTCTTTGTATTTAAGGTGGTAACCCGGTGGGCCCACATAAATGGTGTTTGCTTTAATTTTGCAATGCGGCGTAGCCTCAACCACAGGGTATTCAGTTTCTCGCGCCAATATTTCCGTCATTTGGCTTTTATGGGTAGGAGATAAATGCTGAGCAATAATAAAAGACGCATTGATGGCTTTTGGTAATTCGCTTACCAAGTTGATTAATGCTTCTATTCCACCCGCTGAAGAGCCTACGCCAACAATAAAAGGAGCTATCTCAGGCTTAGTCACCCGCGATGACGGTAAAGATTCCATACTACATTTAGCTCCGTTTGAGTTAACTGAATGCCAATGCGAACACTCAGTAATTGCGGCATCTTCACCGCATCTAATACGCTTACTATACCAGTAACTAGCACTCCAGAAATATACTAAAGTCTAATATTATTACGTTAAATAAAACGTGTTATGCGCCTAAAAGGTTCAAAAACCCCAATGTTGATGCTGAAAACTAACGTAAAAATCACGATAACTCGCTGGTCTTAGATAAATAATTTATCAATATTATTTGATAACTATTTCATCACGTTAAATATAGTTTTGAAATCGAGGCGCTAAACAGGAAGATATTAGTGAAGGGGAGCAGCAAAGAAGCTTGAAAGTAATGGGTAAATGCATACTTATTGATAGGCGAATTGCTTGAGGAATTAATACGTGAACAACGAAGGGTATTGGACAGAGTAAAGCCATATCGATACCGATATGGCTAACAGGCAAGTAAGAGTTAAACCCCGACTTCCGCCATGTTTCCTTTACTTTCAAGCCAGACTTTTCTGTCGCCAGAACGCTTTTTAGCTAACAGCATGTCCATCAACTCTAGCATTTCTGCCGAGTCTTCTATAGTGAGTTGAACCAACCGACGGGTATTAGGATCCATCGTAGTTTCACGAAGCTGCAACGGGTTCATTTCACCTAGCCCTTTAAAGCGTTGAACGTTTACTTTACCGCGTTTCTTCTCGGCTTCTATACGATCTAGTATGCCTTGTTTTTCACCTTCATCGAGGGCGTAATATACTTCTTTGCCCACATCGATACGAAATAGAGGCGGCATGGCTACATAAACATGGCCTTGGTCGACTAGCGTTCTAAAGTGCTTCA
Organism: Alteromonas sp. 38; assembly: GCF_902506055.1. Classification (NCBI taxonomy): domain Bacteria; kingdom Pseudomonadati; phylum Pseudomonadota; class Gammaproteobacteria; order Alteromonadales; family Alteromonadaceae; genus Alteromonas; species Alteromonas sp. 38. Next base: position 681,984 of record NZ_LR733300.1, on the reverse strand, counting down.
CAAACAACGCACACAGCAAGGTAGCAATATGCAGTCCGTCGGAGTCGGCATCCGCTAATATACAAATTTTACCGTACCGTAAGCCAGATAAATCGGTAGAATCTGGATCGATACCTAACGCTACTGATATATCGTGAATTTCTTGTGATGCTAATACCTGTGAAGAGTCTACTTCCCAGCTATTTAGGATTTTACCGCGAAGGGGCATGATAGCTTGGAATTCTCGGTCTCTAGCTTGCTTGGCAGAACCACCTGCTGAATCTCCTTCCACTAGGAAAAGCTCAGAGTAGGAAATGTCTTGAGAGGAACAATCGGTTAATTTACCTGGCAGTGCTGGCCCTTGGGTGACCTTTTTACGCGCCACTTTTTTGTTTTGGCGTAAACGGCGTTGTGCATTGTTAATACACATATCTGCCAAGGCTTCTGCCACTTCGGTATGCTGGTTTAACCACAAGCTAAACGCGTCTTTTACCACGCCAGATACAAAGGCAGACGCTTGGCGTGACGATAAGCGCTCTTTGGTTTGCCCTGCAAATTGTGGGTCTTGCATTTTGGTAGATAAAATATAAGCACATCGGTCCCAGATATCATCCGGTGACAGCTTCACCCCACGAGGCATTAAGTTTCTAAATTCACAAAACTCGCGCATAGACTCTAACAAGCCTTGGCGCATACCATTTACATGGGTACCGCCTTGGGCAGTAGGAATAAGGTTAACGTAACTTTCGGTGGTTAACTCACCGCCTTCAGGCAGCCACATTACCGCCCAATCAGCGCCTTCGGTGTTACCTTTAAAGCTACCTACAAAAGGTACATCGGTAGGAAGTGTTTCGTATTCTTGTACCGCTTGATACAAGTAATCTTGCAAACCATCTTCGTAGTACCATTCTTGTGAATCTTTGGCGATTTTATTGTCAAAACGAATACGTAAACCTGGACTTAGTACGGCCTTTGCACGAAGATTATGAATAAGACGGCTGGCTGAGAATTTTGCTGAATCGAAGTATTGCGGATCGGGCCAAAAATGTACCCGGGTACCAGTGTTACGTTTGCCACACGTATCTATTACCGCGAGTTCTTCAATTTTATCGCCATTGGCAAAGGCAATTTGATACACGTTACTGTCACGACGAATAGTGACTTCTACCCGTGTGGAGAGGGCGTTAACCACTGAAATGCCCACACCGTGTAACCCCCCAGAAAACGCATAGTTTTTGTTGGAGAATTTCCCCCCAGCATGTAGCTTACTTAAAATAAGTTCTACACCAGAGATTTTCTCTTCTGGGTGGATATCCACCGGCATACCTCGGCCATCATCAATGACTTCAAGAGATTGGTCTTCATGCAAGATAACCTTAATGTTGGATGCATGACCTGCTAAGGCTTCATCCACACTGTTATCGATAACCTCTTGGCCCAAATGGTTGGGTCGAGTGGTATCGGTATACATGCCTGGGCGGCGCTTAACCGGATCGAGACCGTTTAAGACTTCAATTGCATCAGAGTTATATTGATTTGACATAGTTATGGTTATTATTTAAGCCAGCAACAAGGGTTAACGTACGCAGAAGACAACTGCAACGCAAGATAAATTGATGTTACCAAGGCTAGCCTACCCTCGCAATGAAAAGGCGAAAGTCAGCAAGCTTGGTTGGTACGATATGAAGCTAATACTTCTAAAATTAATACTACAAGTAGTAACGCAACAACGAGCAGCAAGATTTCGTTAACGGCTTCTAATCGTTAAGTAGAAAGTCGGCAATAGCGGGCAAGTGATTTTCAAAGCCAATAAAGCTGTGATCGCCGCCTTCCTCAACGACTAGCGTGCTCGATGCGTATTTTGTTTCTGCTAAACGATAATCTAAGGTTTCGTCCTCAGTTTGCAATAGCACCTTGTACGCAGGTCCATGCTGCAATTCTTTAGCATCTAGCTTTTCTATTACATCAATATCGCTTTCAACGATGTGGAATACTTCACCTGTGTACGGGTTGGTATGCTCACCAATAAAACCTTGCAGTAATTCATAAGGTTTTACAGCAGGGTTTATCAATACTGCTTTGCCCGAGAACTTTTCAATCAAAAACGTAGATAAATAACCGCCCATAGAACTGCCAATAACACGCAGCCCATCATTAATTAACGCGGGGTTACTTTTTATCAGTGCCATTAACTGGCTTTCTACTTGGCTTGGGTAATTCGAAAGCGCGGGAATATGCAAGGTAACATCGGGATGATGCTGCTTGAAATAGGCTTTGGTGGCCTGCGCTTTTACAGACTTTGGTGAGCTTAAAAAGCCATGAAGATATAACACGTGTTTCATATTGTTTTTATTCTCTTTATGTCGCAGGTTAACGTTCCATCGCCGTGTAACCTAATGAGTTGATAACCGGGCTGTTCATTACTTACCGCAAATTCAGGCGTCATTTCCCACTGCCAACAACTCGCAGGGCAGCCCATCACTGGTACCGGATTATTTGTACCAAGCGTATAACGAAGGGGGGAATGAACATGGCCATGAATAATCGCCGCTAATGAAATGCCCTCCTCTACCCAGTTTAAAAACTCACCGGCGTTAGACACGTCGTGTTTATCCATCCAACTCTCTGATGGCGAAGCATGGTGGTGCATAGCAAGTAAATGATGGCGATGAGAATTTTCAGCTACCTGCTTGCCTATAGCCTTAAGCTCATGAATATCTACTTGCCCCCTTGCACCTTCAAAACGTGTATCTAGGCCGTGAATTTGCCAACCATTTAATTCAACAGGCACGCCAGCAACAAGGAGGTAAGCAGATAATGTATCAAAGTGAGGGTTATTATCATGATTGCCCGCAATCACATAAACCGGTGTTGTGACGTGGTTTTCCATCAAGGTAGTAAAATGCTGATAGCTTGCTAAGGAATCATCGCCGCTAATATCACCGGTTACGATTACCGCGCTAATATTTTCGCAGTGCTCGAAAGCTTCAATCAATATTTGTTTTAAGCTGTAATAAGGGTTAATTGCGCCGTAGCCTTGGCGAGTGGTATCACCAAATAAATGGCAGTCGCTAATATGCAGCAGGGTACTCACGCTAGCGAGGTTACCTTAGGACGCAATTTGCGGCAAAAATCTAACCACTCAGCAAGGAAGATATTCACCATTTGCTTTTCATTGCGCTGGCGCATTTTTAAGTTAGGGTATTCGTAAGAGGGTTGTAGAGCCCCCGTATTTTGGCTATTTATGACTTCGGCCATTCGGGCATCGTGGTACAAACGTACCGTCATTGATGGCGTTAAATAACTGGGCATATCGTCGGACGTTTGTTTAAGGCTTAACGTACTGGTGTAACGTGCAGACTCAATAATCTTAATTTCGTACGTAAGCGTGTCGCCCACGGTAAATACGTAGTTAAGTTCCTCGGTATCACAATCTGGCAAAATACGAAGAATGTGCGCGTAGTTTAGCTCGCACAATGCCTGCATTGTGGGTAGATGAGGGACGTATTTTCTGTGGGTACGTTGTGTCACGATATCTTCCATTGCTCCATTAGCGTGGATTTGTTCATAAAGAACCATTGTAGCGCAATTACTGCGGCAGCGTTGTCTATATGGCCGTTTTCCAGCCATTCAAGGGCTGTTGCTTCAGGCACTCTATGAACTTTAATATCTTCCGATTCGGTTTCTAATCCGTGAATGCCGTGGGCTTTTTCTGCATTGGTTTTTGCAATAAAGATGTGAATACGTTCGGTCGTGCCCCCAGGGCTAGATAAATAACTCATTGCTTTAGTGAGATTTTCAAGCTCAATACCGGCCTCTTCCATCGACTCTCTATGACATACGTCTACTTCGGTTTCCCCTTCGTCAATCATGCCCGCAATTATTTCTATCAACCAAGGGGTTGAAGATGTCGCCAACGCCCCTATTCTAAATTGCTCAATAAGCACAAATTCTTTCAATACAGGATCGTAGGGCAATACGCCTACAGCATGACCGCGTTCAAATAACTCTCGTTTCACTGTACCGCTATGGGTGCCGTCGAAGCATTTGTGCGTAAACAGATATTCTTGCATGGTAAAAAAACCACGATAAACCGGTTTTACACTCGTGATTTCAACGTCGTTTGAGGTAAATGAAAGGATTTTCTTGCTCATCTGCAGACACTTTTGGTTTGAAACGATTTATCATGCATAGTACATAGACATACAACTTTTGTATACGCGCCCTAACCGCGGACGAAAGCATAAAAAGTTAACACCGAATTTTCTGAGATAAATGTGAATACTTGTCGATGAACAAGGTCGATCACATATTCTGTTACAGTTAAAGCAATACTGTTACGACTGTACTGTTTCGGTTTACGAATAAAATTTATACACTTCACATATTATTTATAATTATTAGCAGTCACTTAGACTCATCTAGACATAACAGGAAGACGTAAGCATGAATCGAAAACTTCTGTCGCTGGCAATCGGTTTCTCAGTAACAACCGGTGCCCTTGCCGATGATCTGACGCAAGTGTATCAACAAGCACTGGCCAATGACCCTTTGGTAAACCAAGCGAAAGCGCAGCGTGATGCTGCATTTGAAGGGATCAGCATTAGTCGTGCAAACCTTCTTCCTCAAATTTCTGGCTCCGTGTCATACACCACCTCTACCACAGAGAGTGCACAGACATTAGGTACTAACGCAGACGACCTACAAGTAGTCACCTTTGAGACAGACAATGACAATATCGATTACGGTATTTCGTTGTCTATGTCGTTGTACGACCACGCAAACTGGGTTGGCTTAGATCGTGCCGAAAAAGTGGCAGAACAAAGCGATGCGCAATTAGCCGCTAGCATGCAAGACCTAATTGTACGTACGGTTACTGCTTATTTTGATGTATTGCGTGCACGAGACAGTGTTGAATTTGTTAATGCAGAAAAACGTGCCATTGAACGTCAGTTAGAACAAACTCGTCAGCGCTTTGAAGTTGGTCTAACTGCTATTACCGATGTTCACGAAGCACAAGCTAATTATGATAGTACTGTCGCCCAAGAGATTCAGGCTGAAAACCAGCTAGAATTTGCCCTTGAAGCGTTACGTGTGATCACCGGCAAATACCACGACCGCTTGTTTGGCTTAGATAAAGAAACGTTCTCTGCCACTATGCCAGTGCCTGCGAAAGTCGATAACTGGTTAGAAACAGCGCAAGATAAAAACTTAGCATTGTTGGTTGACCGTTTAGCGATGGATATTGCTAAAGAAGATATCGCGGCTGCCCGTTCAGGCCACTTACCGACCCTTGATTTATCGGCAAGCGTTGGTCGCTCGAAAAATGACGTAGACTCGCAAGTTATTCAGTACGAAACGCCTTACCTTGATAGCCAGTCAATTGGCCTATCAGTGTCAGTACCTATTTACTCTGGCCACCGTGTAAGCTCGCAAACTGACCAAGCGAAATACCTTTACGTCTCTGCCAGCCAAGCGGCTGAACAAACGTATCGTGAAACCGTACAGTCTATTCGCAGCTCGTTTAATAACGTAAAAGCGTCAATATCAACCATTCGCGCCCTTGAACAGTCTGTGGTTTCAGCTAACAGTGCATTAAAAGCAACTGAAGCGGGTTTTGATGTAGGAACGCGTACTATTGTGGATGTACTTGATAGCACCCGTAATTTGTTTGATGCACGCAACAACTTATCTGGCGCGCGCTACGACTTTATTCAATCGGTTGTTACCTTAAAGCAAGCGGCTGGTACCTTAACCGGTGAAGATGTGGCGATTATCAACCGCGGCTTAAAGCCCTTGGAAGACACTGAATAGTCATCGGCAACACAAACTGAATAAAACTTGGCGATTTAACCAGTGTGATTAAAGAAGGCGGCATTAGCCGCCTTCTTTGTAAATGATATAATGTCAGAACATAATGGCAGGCACTTTAAGCCGGTAATACAATTTTACTTGCATCAAGCACAATGCATCGTCCATGATGTTGCCCCTTTTTTTATTATCCCTAAATAAGCCTATTTATCGTAAATGATTGGCAGCGCTTATTTGTTTGTAATGTGAGCAAAGAAAAACATGCAAGCTTCTGAGTTACAAAGTCGATTTGAACGCATTCGCGCTAATAAATGGTTTGAAGCCTTTGTGGTTAGCGTTATCGTCATCTCAGCGTTATTAGTTGGCGCCAAAACCTATGAACTGCCCGCCGGTTTTGGCAGTGTTACCCTGCTACTAGATTGGTTTATCAGCGCATTTTTCTTAACTGAAATTACTATTCGCTTTTTAGCCGAACGACGAAAACGAGATTTCTTTAAAAGCTTCTGGAATCTTTTCGATACCTTAATTGTCATCATTAGCCTTATTCCTGCTGATGATGCTGAACTTGCCTTGATTGCACGATTAGTTAGGGTATTTAGAGTGCTGCGGATGATTTCTATCATTCCAGAACTTCGCATACTGTTAGTATCGCTGGTAAAAGCATTACCTCAACTGGGCTACGTTATGTTGCTCATGTTTATCATTTTCTACATATACGCCGCGGTTGGCAGCACTTTGTTTGGCGATATCAACCCAACGCTTTGGGGCGACATCACTATTTCGTTGCTTACGCTGTTCAGGGTAATGACGTTCGAAGATTGGACCGATGTTATGTACGAAACCATGGAGGTTTATCCGCTAAGCTGGGTGTATTACTTAACCTTTATCTTCTTTACTGCGTTCGCCTTTTTGAACATGGTGATTGGTATTGTGGTAAACGTGATGGAGCGTGAGAACGAAAAAGCCAGGGAAGAAAAGGAAGCACTGCTAAGAGCAGAATTAGAAGCTGAAGGCCATTGTGAACCTACACTACAAGACGTAATGGCAGAGCTCACCGCTATTAAGGCCAAACTCGAACCAAGTTCGAAAAACAATAACCTGTAGTAATAATTAACAGCCAATAAAAAAGCGCCCAGGGAAGATATAACCTAGGCGCTTTTTTCGTTTTTATTAGCTTAGCTTTAGTTTGGCTATTAGCTTTTATGGTAACGAAAACCCTTTTATAACCCGAAGCGCGCTTTTAGCGTTTCTATACGCTTAAGTGATACTTCTTTTTCGAACGCTCTACTTGCTAGGCGGCGTTTAGCTAACGCACTTTTATCCATCTGCAATAACAGCTCTACGTGATTAAGATAAACCTCTTCGTTCGATATAGGCCGAGTTGCAATATCTGAATACAGCGTAAGGGCGGCTTCTTTATCACCTTTGGCAATCAGTATTTGTGCGAGCGTATCTACTGAATCTGCATTTTCAGGTTGTAAAGATACGGCCTTTCTCGCCATGGCTTCAGCTTTATCTAAGTTTCCATTTTGAAAACTTAAAAACGCTAAGTTATTCAACACCACAAAATTATCTGGGGTTTTAGTCAAAATAGTTTCGTAGGTTGCTATAGCTTTTTGCTTGTCGATACCAATTTGGCGTTCAGCTAATAGCATGGCACTGCGTACATCGTTTGGCGTGTTATCCACATGCTTTTCAAGAAATGAAAATGCTTCGGCTTGCTTACCTGTCATTTCATAAATGGCTACCATCAACAAGGCCATGTCTGAGTTAGGCGTAGCATCATAAGCCACCTCTGCATGTTCCAATGCTTGTTCTGGTTGTTTATCGATAACATATAGTCTTGCAAGAATACCGCGTACGAATGGCAGTGCTTGTACCTCATCAGAGGTATTATTGATAACCTCCCATGCCGGTTTACTTTGCCCCATCATGGCATGGAAATACGCTTTTAATAGACTAATCTGGGCATCCGGACGTTTCGCCAATACTTTTTCAGTAAGCGCTAAACCGTCGCGGTAGTTGTTCTGAGAATCTAGGATAAGCAGCATGCCCAATACCGCGTTTTTATCTTGGGGGTAAAACTCAACCCAACGTTCAAACAACGCTTTAGCTTTTCCAACTTCGTTTGCACGAATCAGCCCTTGGCCTTTTAAATTCCAAAACGCCATTGGGGTGCTTTCATCACCATCCACAGAGGCTAGCAAGCTATTGTTCTTGGCTACTTCACCCATTCTCGAATAAATACGCGCCAATAATAAACGCAAATCAATATTGTCTGATTGCTTTGTAAGTTGCTTCTCTAAGTAATCAACCACTACCGCATCATTTTTATCTCGTGCTTCTAGGGCATACCACATCGTTAACGCTTGCACGTCAGAAGCGTTGTCTTTTATATGAGACTTCACAAGCGTGATAGCATCTGCAAACTGCTTCTGGGCAATTAATAACTTAACTTTTGCATACGCGACTTCTTTTTCAACGCCGTCTAGTTTTTCGGCACTATTAAGTAACTCATCCGCGTTAGAAAACTCTTCTTGAACAATTGCAATGCTGGCTAGATAAACCAACGGCAAGGCGTTGTTTGGCGCTTGGTCACGCCATTCGTTGGCAGCAACTTTGGCTTTTTCAAGCTCCCCAGTAGCGATGTAAGCGCGCAGCAAAGTATTTTGAGAGGCTGTAGATTCTGGTGCTCGTTGAACCGCTTCTTCAATATTTACCAACCCGGTCACATCGTTTAATGAAAGTTGTAGCACGCCTAAACGGGCGAGGTCTTCTGGAGAGGTATCCACAACCGCTTCGGTTTTTTCAACCATTTGTTTAGCACCAAGCACGTTACCTTCACGAAGTAATTGATACCCCGCTTTTGAAAATAACGCTGCGTCTGTGGTCGTACCGCCTTCTACTCGGTTTAATACGGCAAGGGCTTCGTCATTTTCACCCAGTTGCAACATGCTGTCTGCCAGCATTCTTAAGCCTGGGTGATTTTCAGGTAACCGTGATGCCACCATAGTAAGGTGTCGTTGGGCCGCTTCAAAATCTTGAATTTGATATGCGCTGAAACCGGCAACCAATCGCACCACTTGATCGTTACGACCATTTTGCACTGCGGTTTCCAAATGCGCTAAGGCTTTTGCATGATTACCATTAGCTGATTCAATAATGCCTTTAAACGTATTAAGCAATGGATGGGCTTCATTCAGCGTTAATAGTTCATCCACCACTGGCTCAGCACGTGCTAAATCGCGTTGCTCTATTAGCAAAGCAGCGTAAGCGAATTTACTGGTCACGTCTTTAGGAAAGGCTTTAGTGTAATCTTCGTAAACATCAATGGCCTCTGTTTGCTTTTGTTCTAGCAGATAAAGGCGGGCAAGCTGTAGTAAAACATCTTTGTTGCTTGGTGCTTGCTCTCGTAGTGTTTCCGTGGCGATAAGTGCTTGTGCATAGTCTTCTACAAGCACAAATTGGTAACTTTCGATTAAGCCCTTATACACAGACTGGGTATCGAGGGTAAGCAAATCACCGAGTAGCGCTTCTGCCTCTGTCAGTTTTTCCAACTGCACTAAGGCTTGAAGTTTATAAAAACCCACTTCGGCAGATTCTACGGCGGTCATGCCCTCTGCGCGGTAATCAACTTCCCCTAATGCGTTTTCCGCTCCCGATTGTTGATAGGCCACAGAGAGTAAAGGAATGACATCACTGGCTGGGTGCCCTAGCTCTAACGCTTTATTTAATTCTTTTTCAGCTGACACATAATTATCATTTTGAAGGTATAATTTACCTAACTCAAAACGGGGTACCGCTGCATCAGGATCTACCTGAATGGCATTTTTGTATTCAACGATTGCAGCAGCATTATTTTGATTTTGTGCATAAGCACGAGCGTCCTCTAGGTGAGCATCTATCGACTTATCACCGCATCCACCTAACAGACTGCTCAAAAGCAGGACAGCAATGGTAGATCGCTTAAAAATCTGCTGTGGGTAATTCTTATTCATTGTCGTTCCTTTGCCCTACATCATTTGAATTTCGAGGTATACCCGAAGTTTACACTATCAATTGTGCATTTTTTCGTCATTATTGTGCAATTTCGTGGCAACCTGACCATTATTCGAATATAATAACGTTTTTTGCAATACCGCGAGCACACTCCGACGTTTGAAGGCGTCCTACAGTATGCCGCACCCTCCTTACTTAAAGCATCAGGACCCTTAATGACAACAACTGTCGACATGACATTTAAAGATCTAAAACTACCAGAACCTATCTTACAAGCCCTTGAAAAAGTTGGCTACGAGAAACCGTCACCTATTCAAGCCGAGAGTATTCCATTACTGCTTGAAGGTCACGACTTACTCGGTCAGGCCCAGACAGGGACAGGAAAAACCGCAGCGTTTGCCCTTCCAATGTTGGCAAATATCGATCCTGAGCAACGTAAGCCGCAATTACTGGTACTAGCACCTACTCGCGAATTAGCGATTCAGGTAGCAGAAGCGTTCCAAGTGTACGCTAGTTTCAGCCATAAAATTAAAGTACTGCCTGTTTACGGCGGTCAATCTTACGACAACCAAATTCGCCAGCTTAAGCGCGGCGTTCAAGTTGTAGTAGGAACACCAGGTCGTGTTATCGACCATATCAAACGCAAAACGTTGGATTTAAGTGAACTTAAATTCCTCGTACTTGATGAAGCCGACGAAATGCTACGCATGGGCTTTATTGATGACGTTGAGCTTATTTTGAGCCACGCGCCAGCTGAACGCCAAACGGCGTTGTTCTCGGCAACTATGCCAGGTCCAATCAAGAAGATTACTCAGCGTTATCTTAAAGATCCTAAGCACGTAAAAATTGCGTCTAAGGTAAGTACTGCAAGTACTATTCGTCAACGTTACTGCCAAGTAGCGCCTCATCATAAGCTTGAGGCACTTACACGTATCATGGAAGTAGAGCGTTTTGACGGCATGATTATTTTCGTGCGTACTAAGACAGCTACTGTTGAACTTGCTGATAAACTTTCTGCACGTGGATACGATGTTGAACCGCTAAATGGTGACATTCCTCAGAACGCTCGTGAGCGCACTGTTGATAAACTTAAGCAAGGTAACATCGATATTTTAGTGGCAACTGATGTTGTTGCACGTGGTCTTGATGTTGAACGTGTTAGCCACGTTATCAACTACGACGTACCTTACGATAGTGAATCTTATGTTCACCGTATTGGTCGTACAGGCCGTGCAGGTCGTACTGGTGATGCAATCCTTTTCATCTCGCATCGTGAAAAGCGTATGCTTTTCTCTATCGAGAAAACGACTAAGCAGCCAATTGAAGCTATGCCAATTCCTTCAATTAGTGAAATCAACGAAACGCGTTTAAGCCGTTTCAAGCAATCTGTTATTGAAGCTACGCAAGATGACAGCATTGAAACACTTATTCCATTAGTTGAGATGATTAAAGAAGAAGCTGAAGCTTCTCCTGAAGTGCTAATGGCAGCATTGCTTAAGATTGCACAAGGTGATGAGCCGCTTATCTTAAAAGAAAGCGACCGCCCTGACCTTCACAGCAAGCCACCTCGTGACAGCCGTGAACCTCGTGGAGACCGCAGAGATGGTGGCCGTGACGGTCGTGAACGTAAGCCTAGAGCACCTCGCACTGGTCGTAAGCCAGAAGCAGGTATGCAGCGCTTCCGTATCGACGTAGGTCATACACACGGTGCTAAGCCTGGTAATATCGTTGGCGCAATCGCAAACGAAGGTAACATGGATTCTAAGCACATTGGTGCTATCGAAATTTATGATAACTTCAGTACTGTTGATTTGCCGGAAGGCATGCCAAAAGAGACTAAAGACAAGCTTCAAGGTACTCGCGTAGCGGGTCAGCGTTTGTCTATTCGCGAATGGTCAGACACACCACCAGCAAAGCGTGAACGAGGCGACAACCGCGGTGAAAACCGTAGCCGTGATAATCGCGCACGTCGCAAGTCATAAGAACGAAAAACAAGTAAATTTCACCTTTATATAACATTAGTGAATATAAAGGCTGATTTCGTTGTTTATAAATAAAAAGAATTAGCGCAAAATAGCGTTAGTTCTTTTTTTTATGTGCCCCTTAATGGATTACTTTCCCCTATTTTTAGATGCTCGCTCTCTTCGCTGTTTAATTGTTGGCGCTGGAGAAGTCGCTGCCCGCAAACTTGAGCTCATCATGAAAACTCCTGCCACCATCACTGTGGTGGCGCCGTGGGCTTGCGACACCGTAAAACGTTTGGCTAAAAACGAGAAAGTAACGCTTATTGAACGGGAATTTATCGACAGCGATTTAACCGATAAAGACATGGTTTTTATCGCCACCGATAAATCTGAAACCAATCAAGCTATTCACGATTTAGCGCGCGAACAAAAAGTGCTCGTAAATGTGGTTGATAACACGCCACTTTGCCAATTCATCACCCCTTCTATTGTAGACCGTTCCCCTATCATAATTGCTATGAGCAGTGGCGGCGTAGCCCCCGTATTATTGCGCTATTTACGCCAAAAACTAGAAACCGTATTGCCCGCTAATTTAAGTAAACTAGGTGCCTTCTCTGAAAAATTCAGAGAAAAAGTAAAGCAATCTTTGAATGGTGTTACTGCTCGGCGATATTTCTGGGAAGACGTGTTAGACGGTGATATAGCTGAAATGGTTGAAAAAGGCCAAGACAGTAAAGCCGATGCGGCGTTTGAGACTGCGCTAACGGCAGCGGCTGAAAATAACCAAGTTCAAGGTCAAGTTTATTTAGTTGGCGCAGGCCCTGGCGATCCTGATTTATTAACCTTTCGCGCATTGCGCCTAATGCAAAAAGCCGATGTGGTGGTTTACGATAGATTGGTGTCGCCACAGATTTTAGAACTCGTTCGCCGCGATGCCGAAAAGATTTACGTTGGTAAAGCGAAGAGCAACCATAGCTTGCCGCAAGATGACATAAACCAGTTAATGGTTGATGAAGCGAAAAAAGGTAACCGAGTGGTGCGCTTAAAAGGCGGAGACCCGTTTATTTTTGGTCGTGGCGGCGAAGAAATTCAAACCCTTATTCAACATGGAATAGAGTTTCAAGTTGTACCAGGTATTACCGCAGCTAATGGCGCTTCAAGCTATGCAGGCATTCCTCTAACCCATAGAGATCATGCTCAATCTGTGGTGTTTGCTACAGGCCACTTAAAAGACGGTACGATTGATTTGAATTGGCAGTCGTTAGCGCATAAAAACCAAACCATCGTGTTTTATATGGGATTAACTGGCTTACCCATTATCTGTGAAAAACTGATTGAAAATGGCCTTACCCCAGATACGCCAATTGCCCTTATTCAGTCGGCTACCACTGAAAACCAAGTAGTGGTGACAGGCACGCTAAGCGATATCACGCTAAAGCCTGCTACGTCAGAATTAAAACCACCAACGTTAATCATCGTAGGCACTGTGGTGAGTTTACATAAACAGCTGAATTGGTTTGGGGACTAAACCAGCTAGCTAGCCAAAGTAGCAATGAAACGTCTTAACGATTTTGTTGCAATTTGCTCATCCATACGCATACTGAAATAATCGGTTGACCACAAATTGGCATTAGCAAATTGGTAGTAGCATTAAGCTGTACGTTTCCAATAAAGACGCAAATAAATAATGCTAGTAAGCAAGCACAATTGCTGACTAGGACTGTTCTCACTTCATTTATATTGCCACTACTTTTCATTTTGCTTCTGCTTTGTATTTACCCTATTAATACTTACGCGTCACAACTCTCTTTTCAGAAATCGGTTTCGCCTAGTGATATTCAATTTACGTATCGCTGGTTAGATGCTGACGGGGCCGAGCAAAACGTTGAATTTTCGTTGCCGAGCGAAGCATTACATGTAGCCCCTACCACACAGGCTAACTATAAACCTGACATAGCTCAGCGGTACGTGACTGTCTCATTGATGAAAGAGGCAAAAAAGATAAATCCCCGCGAGGCGATTGTTTCAGTAAAGCAAAAAAACGATGACATCACCATTAGTGTTAAATCGACCAAGCCCAACATGAGCGACCAGATACTTAGCCAATTAAAAGACGTGCAACGAACTGCCTATAACGACTACCTCGAAAAACACTACTACACTCGATTCACTACATTATTTAACGAGCAAGCGGTTAAACCCGACCATCTTCGCTATATTGCACAAACCTACGAAGCAATGCGACCTATCTCAGAAGCGTTTTACGACAAAATCGGTCGAGTGGAAAATAACCGTGCATACTTAACATTATTACTTGGATGGATACAAACTATCCCTTACGACACACTGGAAGACCGAGTGGCTAGTAATGGTTCGGGTTTCGCGCCACCTCTAGGGCTATTGACGCAAAATAGGGGAGACTGTGACAGCAAAGCTGTACTCACTGGCGCGTTAGTGCGCGCATTTCTGCCAACCGCTCATATAGTCATGATATTTTTACCTCACCATGCCTTGTTAGGTGTAGATATTAATGCCATCAACAGCGATGAAAAATTAGAGATTGAAGGTAAAACTTACGTGCTATTTGATCCAACAGGCCCCGCACTTATTCGCTTTGGTGATATTTCTGATGATACTAAACGCTATATATCCACCGGCCGCTATCAAGTTGAACATATTGACTAGTATCGGGTAAAAATCATCCTCATTAAATGCAAAAAGGCGCACTCTCGGTAGAATACAGAATGCTACTGTAACAAGACAGGCACCTTAAGAAATGGAAAAGTGGCATGCTTGACGACTCTGAACTAGGTTATTGATGCAGATAAATTTATCTGTTTTGGAGATTGTCATTAAATGTGGATGTGAGCGTAAGTCTAATTTTAACTTAACGGTATTTATTCCTTCACTCGCGTGAAGTGGCAATAGATCTAGCTGTTCAGGCGCAACGCTATCCCAGTAACCGCCTAGCACTTTGTCGCCCCTGAACCCGTTGCTGATATTGATTGTGGGCATACTGTTCAAGGTGTATCACTTTGCCAGCGGCATGTTTAAAGCAGGTTTCAAATTGCGTGGTTAAAATTAGCCATTGTTCGTGTTCAATATTGAGGCGCTCTAGGATGGTAGGCAGGCTGTGTTCGACTATCCCACGTTTGTTTGGGTGGATATACCGGCTAGTTATGTCGACAAGCTGAAGGTAATCTGGGAGGGTAAAAGGTAAACCCTGGAACATATTTTGTTTCGGGCTCCCCGCAAAAGGCATGAGTCGTTTGGGCGTTTTACCTACCCTGGCGGCGTTAATACGATATTGGATACTCGTATGAGCAGAGGTCTCTGGCGTTTTCGCTATCTTTGCCCGTACTGGGTTTAAATCGACATAGGCCATACAAGCTGCAAGGGCCGATTCATCTAATAGCGCTTGAGACTTAAATCGCCCCTCCCAAAAATGCCCGGTGCAGTCATCTTCTTTATTGGCAGCTCTGGCAATATACTCATTGAGAGCACGCATAAACCAACTGATATCAATCAGCCGCTTGCGCCAGACTACTGCTGTTTCCTCTACCGTTTTAATCTGTGTTTCGTGCAAGTCTTTACATAACTCTGGGGATAGGTAGCGCTGTGTGAGCAAGGTGCCTTTATACAACTTGTGCCAACGTTGAATTATTTCTTCTGTGGTAAATGCATCCGCCTTATCTTTAGCAACATGCAGCACCACGTGCGTATGATTGCTCATCACCGCATAGGCGCATACATCAATAGCAAACACTTCACTTAGGGTATGAATTCGGTCTTCCACCCATTGACGACGATGCTCAAAGCTTTTGCCGTCTTGTTCACCACATAAGAATGCGCGGCGTACACAGCGAGAAACGCAGTGATAATATGGCGTATCCAATAAACTAATTTGCGACTTTCTGGCTTTTGGCATCAGGACTTTCTAACGTTGGTTTACTCCTTTAACAGTGTGAATAACTAACCAAATTAAAGAAAGTGTACTGAGGTACAGTTTTGATACCGCGTGTTATGCCTGTCTCATTAATTACTTCTCATTAATTAATTGTGCCTGTCTTAATTAGTTACTATTTCGTACTAAAAGGCAAGGTGCTAGATACCGACCTAGGCTACAAACGCTCGCGCATGGAAGCGTGGCAGAGCGACGAACAAATGGCGCATTTTCGAATAGGTACTATCACACCTGACTTAAGTTCGGTGAAAGAACTGCGCCTATTCACCCGAGATAATATGGTTAGCAAACAGCTTCTTGTGGATAACATCAGATTACGAGAGAACCCTGAATACACTAACGATTATCGGAAAAATATTGTCGATAAATTTGGCCAAAGTGCTAAACACGACTTTCCCCTAAAGGTTCACTCTGAAGCTGAGTTAAAAGAGAAAGCGAATGCCGAGTTAAGCCGGCTTAACGCGTCAAGCCCCCTGCCCGACCGTTCAAGATTTGGTGGCTGGAAGGATGGCCCTAAATTAGAAGCCACTGGGTATTTTCGCACCCATGAAATGAAGGGTAAATGGTGGTTAGTCGATCCAGATGGCTACCTGTTCTTTTCTAACGGATTGTCAAACGTTCGTATGGCCAATCTAACCACGCTTACTGGCATAGATTTTAAAGATGAATCGGTACGCTATGTTGACCCTGAAGCCGTTACCCCAGAAGACTCTATGGGTATTGTAGAAGTTTCAGATGAGGTAAGGGACACCCGTTTTGTGGCATCTGATGTACGCCATGATATGTTTGAATGGCTTCCGAACTATGATGATGAACTTGCCGATCACTATAGTTATCGGCGCTCAGTACATCACGGGCCATTAACCTCAGGAGAAACTTTTAGTTTTTACCGGGCTAACTTAGAGCGCAGATACGGCGAACCGAGCCCGAAGGCATACGAAGAAAAGTGGCAACAAGTTACCCTAGACCGATTCCAAGATTGGGGGTTCACCTCAATGGGCAACTGGGTAGACCCTGCTTTTTACCCCAATCAGCAAGTACCCTATTTCGCAAATGGCTGGATAATTGGCGACTTTAAAACCTTAAGCTCTAAACATGATGTATGGGGCTCTATGCCAGATTCATTTGATCCTGAGTTTGTGCGCAGAGCAAATGTGACAATTACTCAAATTGCTGATGAAATTCAGTCATCGCCGTGGTGTATTGGTGTATTTGTTGACAATGAGAAAAGCTGGGGTCGTACAGAGGGAAGCCTTGAACATCGTTATGGGCTTATCTTGGATGCACTTTCTAAACCTATTGAAACAAGCCCCGCGAAAGCCGCATTTGTTAAAGCGTTAAAGCAAAAGTATGCTTCAATAAGTGAATTAAATAACGGTTGGCAAACCTCATTTACGAATTGGCAAGACCTGGATAATAGCTGGCAACCAGAGCACGACACTTCATCGCTTGAGCAGGATTTGTCGATGATGCTCGAAATGCTATCCGACCAATATTTTAAGGTTGTACATAGCGCACTTGAAAAGGCTTTACCTAATCATTTGTACATGGGCGCGCGTATGGCAAGCTGGGGCATGCCTGATGAAACCATTACTGCGGCAGTACGTTATAGCGATGTTTTAAGTTTCAATATTTACAAAGAGGGTGTACAACCTTCTCAATGGAGCTTTATAAAAGACATAGACTTACCCAGCATTATTGGTGAATTCCATATTGGAACGAATACTGATTCGGGTTTATATCACCCAGGCTTAGTTGCCGCGGCAGATCTAAAAGATAGAGCAAAAATGTATCAGCAATATATGCAATCTGTAGCAGACCACCCTAACATGGTGGGCGCACATTGGTTCCAATATGTCGACTCACCGATTACTGGCAGGGCTTTCGATGGCGAAAACTATAACGTAGGCTTTGTTTCGGTAACCGATATACCTTATAAAGAATTGGTGGACAGTGCCAGGGAATTTAATAGAACCCTATATCCAGAAAGATTCAACCAAGAGTAAAGTACCTTTTACCTGGTAAGAGAATATACGGCAAACGACATATTTCGTTTGCCGTTTTTATTTGGCTTTCTGAAAATACATTAACGCTTTAGCATCATTCATTTTCTGGGCAAAATTAACCCCTAATTGCCGTAATTGCGGATGGTAGTGATAGCGGCCTAACGCTAGTTTTAGCTCACGCAGCGCTTTGTCGGTTTGCCCCACACCGTCTAAAACTAAAAAGTAGACGTATACATATTGCACGTTGTCAGGCGCCAATTTAACGGCTCGCCTAAATGCTTCAATAGAATCTGGTTTTCTCTGTGCACGAAATAGATACATACCATGTGCATAGTGCATAACAGCTGATGTAGGGTTAGCTTTTAGCCCTGCATTTAGCGTCATCCTTTCATTTTCAACCTGCCCTGCTTGGCGATATACATCGGCTAAGTTAACGTAATTAGGTGCAAAGAAAGGGTCTACGTCGATGCCATGTTGCAAGCTATTCAGCGCCTCTTTTGTACGACCTAATTGTAAGTAAACCATACTTTGGTTAAGCGCCGATTCTCCGCGCCACATGGACACTTCGTTAAACTTCAACAAGAGTTCCAACGCAGGCTTAAAGGCAGCATTGTTATTCAAACCAGCATCTAATAAGTGGTTGGCAGCCCTAAGACGTACCGCCTTAAAACGGTCTTCTAGTAGTGTTTGATAAGATTTCAGCCGCTCCGGAACAGGCAGCATATTTCCAATACCAGCTACCGCCAAGCGAATAAGATCGTGCTCTGATTGCACCCAGCCTTTTACATCGTTATCGGAAAGTTGAGCAACACTATTGGGTAACATGGCTATTGCGCTGGCTCGCACAATAACACTAAGTTCCGTATTGTTGATGAGTGCAAAATGACGGGCAACCGGTAAGGTACCGTTATGCATAAGGGCTAGGAAATCATCTTGTGAAGTATCAGGTAACGCATCGCCTTGGCGCCATTGATTAATAATATCGGCAGCCCAGTTGGAAGATTGCATTTCATGACAACCGGTACACACATTAGGCGTATCATACTTCGCGCTTAAATCAGGCCTTGGCACCTTAAAACTATGATCTCTGCGGGCATCAACTCCCATGTAAGTTGTTTCGGGCATATGGCAACTTACACACTGCCCAGCCGTTGAACTAACATCATGGCGAAGGTGAGATTGTTGCTGGTAAACCTCGCTACTGTGGCATTGCAAACATAACCCATTGCCCTGTACTTTTATTTTCATCGTATGTTTGTCGTGGCAGTCTAGGCAATTCACACCAGCGGCATACATTTTACTTTGTAAGAACGAGCCATAGACATACACCTCTTCTTTAATTTGGCCATCAGCATGGTACATCGGCGGCGCCAACAGCGAGGGAACAAACTGGTCTAAAAAGGCTGCATTCGGGTCTATTCCGTCGGTAATAGGGGAGCGTAGAGAATGGCAAGCAAAGCACGTTTCCATGAACTGGTTATCTCTGGGCTCTCCATGCCAAGAGGCAATCTTTGCTCCATCGTCTAGGAGCCACTGGCCTATGGCTTTTTGCTCGTCAGAAGAAAGAGCTAATTTGCCGTGCGACGACTGCCCTGTTAACTGCGACGCTGAAGAGGCGGTGTCGGCGTGATGAGTCATTTCGCCGTGGCAAGACTGACAGCCTACGTTAATATTGTCCCAGGTAGTGTCGAACTGCTTCGTTTCAACAGAATAATTACGGGTTAAGCCGTCTGAATGACAATCTGCGCACATACCGTTCCAGTTTTGCAACGGTTGACGCCAATGCAAGCGGTCAGCAGGTTGAATATCTTCCTGAGAATACATAGGGTACCACCGTTGCCCCCCTTCTTCTTTAGACCGAGAATCCCACGCGAACGGGAACACTTGGAGCTTTCCCGCACTACCTTCAATCAAATATTGTTGTAGCGGATAGTGCCCAAAAGTGTACTTCACTTGGTAATCAGTAGTACTGTCGGCCTCTGTGAAGTTAATCCAAAAATCTTGCCCTTTCTGATAAAACCGAGCCTGTTGGGTATAGTGCGCGACTGCTGTACCCGAAAAATCACCCAGCACCGTGTTTGCCGCTGCCACATCCATCGCTTTTGCATGATCAGATTGCTGCCAGTTAGAGACCGCTTGTTGGTGACAACTAACACAGTTCGTATTTGCCTTTACTGTAAAGGAAAAAAACAAAAGTAGACTCGCCATAAATAGGCAGGTAAAGGTTAAATACTTCATTAATGCTCAACGGTCATTATAGTGATAATAAATTCAAATAGCGCAGCGTCCTAAGCATACGATGGTGTAAAGAGGAATGCTCGCCCTCATTTACTCTGATACCAATTTCCACGTTCTTACCCAGTCAACTTTCATGGTATTACGGCTATCGTCCAGTAATTCTTCTTTTTCTGGTAACCCACAAACCCACGGGCTATCTTGAGTCCAAAGATCCCAAATTAGCTCTTGCTCAAGGGTAAACGGTTGACGAGAAACGACGCTACCGGCGGGTTCACCATTAAGATAAAACTGTACAGTGTGGGCATCTTTCCACCATGCCCCGAATACATGATAGTCTTCGTTCCATGCAACGTCTTTGCGGGTATTCCCTTTAGATAGTTTTTTAGTGCTCCAAGGGCCTTTGTTGCGTTCTGTGTTGCCCTCTTTAACGATAAAATACTGGGAATTCATTTGCCATGGATATTCAGTATTTTCACCACACGCAGGTTTAGAGTTTATTTCAATAATATCAATTTCATCTCGATCATTTGAATCGCCATTATTTAACCAGAAGGTGTTGTAAGCGGGTAGATGTGCTACTTTCAAGCGTGTTTCTGTGTACATGGGAAAGCTAATTCTTGCTTTAGAATGCACCCGAGAAGTTTTAAACCAATTATCGTCAGAAGACGCATCCAAAGTCGCTTTTATCCAAAGATACCCGTCCTTCACCCCCGAATTTGTATCAACCATATTTACCGGGGTGTCAGAGTAATATTTACAGCGCCAACTTCGCCTTAGGCAATGGGGCTATGGATATTAGTGAGCTTGAATACGGATTCATTGATGGCGGAGTAGGATTTGAATATTTACCTGTTTTTAGTGCGAACGAGTTTCTTGATTTAGTTCGCGAACAATCCCTATACAACGAAGCCAATGTGACAAAAGATGGGATAACTGAAGAAACAACTTCGGCATACCTTTCTTTTGATTTTGTTACAGATTTCAACAATATGCCTATTAATGCCAATTTTGGCGTAAGGTACGAAGAGACTGACGTTGAATCCTACTCTATCCAACGCCCTGTGATAGGCTTCAATTGGATAACACCGATACAGCTTGATAAACTCTTCGCCGAGGAAGAAGTCACTGAAATACTCGAAGGCGATTATGAACAGTTTTTACCTAATTTAGACATAAGCTTGGAAATTACTGATGACTTGGTAACAAGGTTTTCTTACAGTAAAACAATAGCTAGAAGTAGCATTGGCGCTATGTTCCCCGCTACCAGCTTAAATCTACATCGCGCCGGCGGCCCTTTTAGAGCTTCTCAAGGTAACCCTAATTTACTTCCGTTTGAATCTCAGAACATCGATTTATCGCTAGAGTATTACTATGACGATGGTAGCTATATTTCCTTAGGCCACTTCCGAAAGCAAGTTGATAACTTTATTTCAACAGGTCAAATAGAGAGCGAGTTAATAGGTCCTAATGGCCCACTAACAGACCCCAGCATTAACCCTAGAGGAAATTGTCCAGACGGCTCGGTAACAAATCCAGTCGCTGACTGCCTATCGCAACCAGGCGACCCTATCATCGAATGGGAAATTACCACACCGCAAAACCTAGACGCCACCCGCGTGTACGGCTGGGAATTCAACGTTCAACATCTGTTTGGCGAAACTGGGTTTGGCACTATTGTCAATTACACCATGGTGAACAGTGCTGATGAATACGATGTGTACTCGCTAGAAAATGATTTTGCATTAACAGGTTTAAGCGACTCGGCCAACCTAGTCGTTTTTTATGAAAAAGATGAGTATCAAGTTAGGGCAGCATATAACTGGCGCGATGAGTTTTTACTTTCAGGCGGTTTAGAGCCTACCTTTACCGAGTCGCACAGCCAACTTGATATCTCTGCTAGCTATGAAATAAATGATCATATTTCTGTATTCCTCGACGGTATCAACATTACGGATGAAAGCACCCGACGCCATGGTCGTTTCAGCAATCAACTTATTGATTATGAAACATACGGGCCGCGCTACAATGTCGGCTTCAGAGGGAAGTTTTAAAACGGTACCCATAACGTTAAAAGCTGGTTTGCCTTGGGGGAATTTCCCTCCAAGGCACACCATTAGTAACACATTATAAATTCTCTTCCGCAAAGCTGGCTAAGCGGCTTCGTACTACACCATCTAAGTTTAAGGTTGCACTGCCCGAGAAGTCTTTAAACTTCTCTACTAAGTAGGTTAGTCCTGAAGTCACAGCGCTTAAGTAATTACTGTCTATTTGGGCCAAGTTTCCGCCCACAATAATCTTAGTACCTTCACCGCATCGGGTGATGATGGTTTTAAGCTGTGATGCCGTTAAATTCTGCGATTCATCTAAAATAACAATAGAGTTTTGAATGCTTCGCCCCCGCATAAAGTTAACCGACTTATACTGAATGTTGGCTTTTTCCATGATGTAGTTCATAGAGCCTTTCACGTTTTCATCGTGTTTATGCAGCACTTCTAACGAATCAGTAATGGCTGCTAACCATGGCAACATTTTCTCTTCTTCGGTTCCCGGTAAGAAACCAATCGACTCCGCTATTTCTGGGGTGCTACGTGTTACGATTATCTTATCGTACATGTTGCGCTCTACCACCATTTCAAGGGCGGCGGCTAGGGCCAATAGGGTTTTACCGCTACCGGCAGGGCCGGTAAGGATCACTAAGTCGATGTGTGGGTCAAGTAACGCATGAAGCGCCATGGCTTGGCCAATATTCTTTGGCGTGATTCCCCACGCATGACGGCCCATTAAGCGCTCATAGCCTAAATCAAGCACCTCAAGAGAGTCGCCGTTAATAGCTTCAACCAGTCCAGCAAAGTCGTTGCTTTCATCGAGTAAAAACTCGTTTATATAAGCTTCTGGCAGCATCGCTTTGGGAATGGTATGAATGGTATCGCGACCTTCGGTGCGACTGTCTACGCTTTTCACCTTGTCCCAGAAGTTCCCCTCAAAGCGATGGAACCCCCGAGAGAGATATTTAATATCACTAATAAGTTGGTCGGTGCGATAATCTTCAACATGCGCAAGACCTGCGCCTTTCGCTTTAAGACGCATGTTGAGGTCTTTAGTGACTAACACCACTTGTTGCGGTGCATTCGCTTTTTGTAAATGCAAGGCCACATTAATGATGCGGTTGTCGTTCTCATTACTGGTGAACACTTGCTGGGATTGGGCCATGCTCAAATCAGTATAAATTGACAAAGATCCCGTCGGCGCTGTTTCGCCTGCGCCCATTCCAACCATAGACACACCGGCCACCATATTTTCAGGTGACGCATCGTGCAGTAAGTCTTCCATTGCACGAATAGATACTCGCGCATCTCGGGCAACGTCTTTCTTGCTGTCTTTGATGTAATCTAGCTCTTCAAGCACGGTCATTGGTACAACAACATCGTGTTCTTTAAAGGAGAGAAATGCGTGAGGTTCGTGCAGCAGAATATTGGTATCGAGGACGTATATTTTTGTATCAGTGGAATTTTTTCTTGGCATCCTTTACTCCGGTAAATAAGGCCAGGCACACACAACAAATTAGCGTGCTAGGAACAGTTCCGCTGAAGGAGAAGAAGTTGTCGCTCGAACAGGACTTCCACTCCTTGTCGCGTCGACCGAAAAGTGGCAGCAACCTAAACACCGCCACTTCACACGCTTGCCCAACAAACAATCACAAGCGCTAAATCCACCATAATCCAGATTTTCATTATTAGCACTGTTTTTCTGCGAAATAATTTTTGTTCTTCGTTCATTACCCTCAAATAGCCGTCCTCCAACCACATTTCACTCACCAAGATTAAAACGCACAAATGGGCTAGTATTAATGACTTATTAATACACAATGCGTACAATACCGCCCCCGCAAAAAAGGTTGGTGATTTATGAGTTCAGGAAATCCGTTTTCCATTGGTCAGCGTTGGTTAAGTAATACTGAAACCGAATTAGGTTTAGGCGCTGTTATTAGTGTTGATTTTCGCTCAGTTGAGTTATTTTTCCCTGCCACGGGAGAAGCGCGAATGTATACAAAGCAAGACGCACCACTGACCCGTTTGGTATTCGATATTGGCGAAACCGTGAAAAGCCAAGACGGCTGGCAAATGACCATCTCTGAAATTGAAGAAAGTCAGGGCGTTTGCATTTATTTCGGCATTCGCGAAGACACCAAAGCACAAGTTCGTCTTTCTGAAACCTTACTTGATCACCACATTCGATTAAACCAACCTGAAAGGCGATTATTCAGTGAACAACTCGACCACCCTAAGTGGTTCGACTTGCGCCTAAACGCACTAAATCATCAATATGACTATTTACGCTCTAGCACACTTGGTTTAGCCGGCGCACGTATTTCCCTTATTCCCCACCAGCTACACATTGCCTCTGAAGTGGGTAGCCGTCATGCTCCGCGTGTTTTACTTGCCGATGAAGTTGGCTTAGGTAAAACCATTGAAGCTGCGCTTATTATCCATCAGCAGCTTCGTACCGGTCGTGCGCAGCGAGTGCTAATTTTAGTGCCAGATTCATTGGTGCATCAGTGGCTGGTTGAAATGCTACGCAGAATTAACCTGCCTTTCGCAATTTTTGATGAAAGCCGGTGCGAAGCCTTAGATGATGACGGTGAAACTAACCCCTTTGATAACGACCAGTTAGTGCTATGTAGCATCGATTTTTTGAGTCAGAGCGAAAAGCGTCAACAACAGATTCAAGCGGCATCGTGGGATTTAATGGTGGTTGATGAAGCCCATCACCTTGCGTGGTCTGCCGATGCGCCCTCTGCTGAGTACACTTGCGTAGAAGCGTTAGCCAATGAAACGCCAGGGGTATTGCTGCTTACTGCAACCCCAGACCAACTCGGCCATGAAAGCCACTTTGCTCGTTTGCGTTTACTCGACCCAGCTCGTTTTCATAGCTACGAAGCCTTTTTAAATGAAGAGTCGCGTTACAGTCAGCTTGCAGACGCCGTAGCCCCTTTACTTTCAGACACCACGCCGGACGAAAAACAACGCACCAAGCTAACCGACTTCGCCCCGGATGTGATGGAAAATGCCGGTGATTTAGCACAACCTGAAGCACGCAGAGAGCTGGTTCATCAGCTTATCGATTGCCACGGTACGGGCAGAATGCTGTTTAGAAACCGCAGAGCCAATATTGAAGGCTTCCCTGACCGCGTATTACTTGGCTACCAACTTGAACTACCCGAGGTATATGAAAGTGCGGTAACCGGCGGTGATTTAACCCATGCGTTATACCCTGAACGTATGCCAAGCGTGGTAAATAGCTGGATGGATGAAGATCCTCGCGTAGGCTGGTTGCTCGATTTCATGCAATCGGTTAAACCAGAAAAAATCTTACTTATTTGTGCCAGTGCGCGCACCGCACAAGAACTCGGTGAAGTCATTCGCACCCAAACCGGTGTACGTCATAGCGTATTCCACGAAGGCATGACCATTGTTGAGCGCGACAAAGCCGCTCACTATTTTTCTGATGAAGAAGACGGCGCGCAAATCTTATTGTGTAGTGAAATTGGCAGTGAAGGTCGTAACTTCCAGTTTGCCCATCACTTGGTGTTGTTCGATTTACCCGTTACACCAGATTTACTGGAGCAACGAATTGGTCGCTTAGATCGTATTGGTCAAACTCAAACCGTTGAAATTCATGTGCCTTATTTAAAAAACACGGCTCAGCATGTGTTGGTGGATTGGTATCATGAAGGGCTGAATGCGTTTGAGAAAACCTGCCCGACAGGCTCAGGCGTGTTTGACGACGTAAAAACCTTGTTGATTGGCGCGTGTTTGCACCCACACGACCTTCATACTCGCGACGAACTGATTAACTTAAGTACCACATTAAATAGCCAGCTAGTGGCACAGCTAGAAGCCGGTCGTGACCGTTTGTTAGAGCTTAATGCGTCTGGTGAAGGCCGTGTTGAACAGTTACTTGAAGACATCATATTGCTTGATAACTCGCAAGATTTATCCCGCTTTATGGGCCGACTGTTTGATGCTATTGGTGTTCAGCAAGAAGAAAAAGGCAGCGATTGCTTTATTCTAATGCCAACCGAATCTATGGTTAGCCAATTACCAGGGCTCGACCCTGAAGGCATGACGGTAACCTATAAACGCCGCGTGGCGACCACCTTAGAAAATGTACAGTTTTTAAGTTGGGATCATCCTCTTGTACATACCGCTATCGATTTAGTGCTTAGTGATGTGCACGGTAAGAGCAGCATTGGCTTTATTGCCGACCCTGACCTTCCCAAAGGCGCTTACTGGTTAGAGGCCCTATTTGTATTAGATGCTAACGCTCCTAAAGCACTTCAGCTTGGCCGTTTCTTACCGCAAACGCCACTGCGTATTTGTTTAGATGCGCAAGGCAATCAAGTAGATTTAACCTTTGATGTAAAACGTAAGGTAAACCGAAAAATTTCGCATCAGCTTATAAAAGCACTGCATCAACCGCTTACCTTAGCCATTGAGAACAGTAGAAAGCTGGCGCATCAACAAGCGAATCAAAAGCTACACGATGCACTGCAAAACATGCACAAAACCCTAAACAGTGAAATTCAGCGTTTAGTCGATTTGCAAAAGCGTAACCCATCAGTGCGTGACAGTGAAATTGAGTTTATTGAAAACCAAATGAATGCGTTAGACAAAGTAATACAAGGCGCTGACGTACAGTTTGATGCATTACGTTTAGTGGTGAACAACCCTTAATGGCTAATCCTGCATTTGTTTACAACCCGCCGCAACAGCCTTATTTAACTATTCTCTACCAAGATGATGACATCTTGGTAGCGAATAAGCCCAGTGGCTTGTTAAGCGTGCCAGGTAAAGCAGAAGAACATAGAGACTCGCTCATAAGCAGAGTAAATACCGTGTTCCCTACGGCCACTGTGGTGCATAGGCTTGATATGGCAACATCGGGCATTATGGTGATGGCGCTAAACAAAGAAAGCCATCGGCGTATTTCAAAGCAATTTGAATTACGCCAAACCAAGAAGCGCTATTTCGCTCGTGTTTTTGGCAAGGTTAAAAGCAACCAAGGGGAAGTGAACTTACCCCTTATTTGTGATTGGCCTAATCGCCCAAAGCAAATGGTGGATTATGAGCGAGGGAAAAAAGCCCTGACCCATTATGAAGTGGTTGATGTAACACCTAACGAATCACACGAAACGGTTAATTCAAAAATGGGGGAAAGCCCTGTTACTAGCCAGGCTCTTAGCCCCATAGAGGACGAGAAAAGCGAGACCCTCATTGCCTTATACCCCGTTACAGGGCGCTCTCACCAACTTCGAGTCCATATGCTTGAGTTAGGCCATCCTATCTTAGGTGATAGGCTTTATGCTCATGAAGAAGCACTAGGTATGGCTGAACGATTACAACTGCATGCAGAAAGCTTGAGCTTTGCGCATCCTGTATCTGAAAACTGGCTAACGTTTCAAACGCCTATTCCATTTACTGCTTATGCGCACTACTCCCCCGCCCCTCTGTCTATTGTTTGAAGCTTTGGGCCGCTTGGTACCAACCTGTTTCACCCGCATTCATAAATGCGGTCAATTAATAGGCGCTAAAAATACTCTTGGTTCGAACTGAAGTTTTCACAGGTTTAGCCGATAATATGACTGTTGAATGCTTTATTGGTACGCCATGTTACGTTTATCTCGTTTTCTCCTGGTGGGTTGCAGCTTATTTTCTTTTTTGCTGTGTTCTGTGCCTTATGCAAAAGGGCAAAGCTTGTATGAGGATATTACCCACGCTTTTTTACCCGATGACATTACCTATGTAATGGCTGGGGAAATCCGCGTGCCTATTTTTGAGAGCCCCTCAGCATTACCTATTTCACGCGGCGCCGCCATTATTTTAGCTGATGCCTCGCCTAGCGGTCTTTCCATAGGGGATGCACGTCACTTAGCCAGTTTACTTAATGCCAAAGGGTGGCATGCGGTGGTTAGCCCAGTTTCCTTCACATTAGAAGCAGACCCTGACCTTCCCGTCGATGAAGCCATTCACCCGAAATCTGACAGTCGACTTCAGCGACAGAGTTACGTGTCGTCCAGCCAACACTTGACTATATTAATCAATGCACTTAATACTCACCTTGAAAGTCATCAAGGCTTTAGAATGAACATTGCCTACGGTATGCAAGCAGCACAGTTGCTGGATTTAGGATCTAAAGGCATGATTCCATCACCAGACTCCTTGGTCGCCATCGCCCCCTTTTGGCCCAACGCCGATATAAACCGCGGTGTACCTGAATTTATTGCCGGAACAGAATTTCCAGTGCTGGACCTATCAATTAACGACACCAACACATGGGCGTCGCAAACAGAAGCGAAACGAAAGCAACTTGCCACCACCTCCCTCAAACTTCACTACAGACAACAGTCATTCCACACGCAAAATTCAACCTTTGGTCTAATAGACAATGAGAATAGTGCTAAAATTCAGTTGATTGCTGGCAGTATTCTTGGATGGACTCAACATTTAGGCTGGTAATTAGAATCTAAACCAACTAGTCTAATTTATATCTTAAAACAGTATCCTACCTCTTTTGCCTTGGGCTTCACGAGGTATCACTGGGTGTTCTGAACTATAATTCATTTTAATCTTTATTAACGGCGGCTGTGTGTCTATGACTGTTCAAACATTCGTAAACAAAAAGGCCAAGCAGCTGTGTTTTTATCTGAGGTCATTTTGGCAAGGAGAGCTTCCGGTCGAGGAAATCGAACTATTCTTTTGGGATAGTATGGAAGAGTGGGGCCAGATAGAGTACACATTTACCCAACCTTACACGTATAAGGAAAGGGTTTTTTGGCATTTGCTCCATCAAGTCCACTTTTGGCAAGAAGATAAGTTACGTTCAGATAAATATCTCGTCGATGAGTTAATGAACTGTATATTGTTCTTAGAAGGTAAAGGGCACTGCCCCATCGACTGTGTAGGTATCCGCCCCTAGCGGCGTTCTTTATTCGTTAATTTATCAGTGATTCAACCCTTTATTGCTCGTTTTCATTGAAACTCAAGCGTGATCATGGCTCAATACGAATGGATCACGCTTTGGCCATGGAACGCATTTGTTAGACTCTCTGAAAACTTATTACGACCGACGTTACCTCAGTATTTTTCTATTTGGCATTACCAGTGGTTTTCCATGGATTATGATTGGCTCAGTGCTATCGGCCTGGCTAAAAGATGAAGGCCTATCTCGGTCAGCCATTGGCTTGTTTGGTGCTATCTTTGCGGTCTATTCATTCAATTTTCTTTGGTCTCCTTTAATTGACCGCGTAAAACCTCGAATTCTTGGTCAGCGTCGAGGCTGGATTTTCATCATGCAAGGCGGCATAGCCCTGTGTTGTGCGTTAATGACACAATTATCAGCCAATAGTCACTTGTTTTATTTGGCAGTGGTGGGTTTACTCATCGCCATTTTTTCTTCTACTCAAGATATTGCGATAGATGGCTATCGAATTGATGTTATTGAAGAAAATGACAATGATGGTTTATCTGCTGCATCTTCCGTTGCCACCGCAGGATGGTGGACGGGCTATGGTGGACTTGGCGCCATTCCGTTTTTTATTGCGGACAATAGCAGCTGGTACTGGCCTGACATTTACGGTTTACTCGCCCTTTTCATGCTTGTGCTTATGGTTACCACGGTGTTTGCCAAAGAGCCAGACATAGATCGGGACCTATTGCGTAGCAAAGCGGTAGGGAGCCCAGCACAAAGCAATACAGGCGCAACGTCTTCTAAAATAGCGCTTTGGTTTAAAGAAACCTTAGTGGCCCCTTTTTCCGAGTTTTTCACACGCAATGGCGTAAAACTCGCTTTGTCGTTTTTACTGTTTATAATCTTGTTTAAAATTGGGGAAGCCTTCTTAGGAAGAATGAGTATCGTTTTTTACAAAGAAATTGGTTTTTCCAATAGCGATATCGGCACTTACTCAAAGCTGCTCAACTGGTGGGTAACCATTATCTTTTCTCTGATAGGTGGGTTGGTCAATATTCGCTATGGTATTTACAAAGGCCTAATGACTGCCGGCATAGCGATGGCGGCTTCTAACCTTATGTTCTCACTTATTGCCACTACAGGGCCTGACGTTACGCTTCTGGCCGCTGCGGTCATTATCGACGGTTTTACGGCTGCTTGGAGCACCGTGGCCATGGTCGCTTTTATTTCCCTTTTGTGTAATCGCGCCTTCAGTGCCACGCAATATGCCCTTATGGCATCGTTGAGCGTAGCGGGAAGAACCTTGGTGGCCTCTAGTAGTGGATTTGTAGTTGATTTCCTTGATGGTAACTGGAGCCAGTTCTTTGTTATTACTGCACTTATGGTTATACCTAGCTTGCTGTTCCTACACAATATTCGGCATAAAATTACACATTTGGAGAAATCTAAAACTTCTGAGTAATAACGTTGCAATAACTCATTTCCCATCTAAAGTTAAACTATTGTGCATATAAGCAATGATGAGGAGATGGATTCGTAAGATGATGACCTAAACGAGTCTTACAATAAGCTTTCACTTGATTGCAATATAGCCTATTAAGACGTAATAGCGGCCTTAGAGAAGTCCAGTAAAAGACAATAAATGGGTATAATAAGACCAAGAGTAAGCGTAGTAGCATGGAGTCGCTATGAGCAAGAATGAAGTACCGTTCAACGAAGCAAAGCATTGGCATCTATACATCGCTACAGGGTTCGCTGTAGTTATATTGTGTTTTTTTGCCTATCTATATCACTTTTTACACACCCATTACACGTTGTCGCAATCGCTAAATGCGAGCAATTCACTGCATCATGCACTCATTGAAATAGAAAGACGCATTGAGACACTTACTGCTCCACAACCTTCAGATGAAATAGCCGCTATCCAGAGGGAATTAATGCCCCTTGCCGTTGAAGCAAAGTACCATTTTCAACATGCTTTTTTAATCGACGATGCACATTTCGATGACTTTACTACGCAATCGCTAAGCCTAGAAACCTTTATCAGAGAGCAACAAAGAAGCACGTCGCTTACCCTTTCCGAGCAGGTTAAAGTCACCCTTAATTTACTACGCACCATTGTTGATTTACCCCCTAATGAAGTCGCGAACTATCTATCCCGCCCGCTTAGGCTTTCGCCACTCATCAAAGATATTCGGCGAGAAGAACAAATCACCTTAAATCGGCTAAGTCACAGTGCTCAGAATCTGAAGGTCAGCCTGTTCGTAACTACCGCCATGTTGGCACTTTCTCTTATGGCGCTGTGGTTATTTGTATCCTCAAAAATTAACCGAAATAGAACTCCCTTGCCTAAGAGCGAAGCGCGTGTTTCTTCGAAACATCGAGAAGCCGAAGCCTTACTTGAGAATGAAAAGCGCGATTTTCTAAACTTAATGAGCCACGAGTTTAGAGGGCCAATTAGTGCCATTATTACTGCGCTAGAACTTATTCCTAACATGAAACAGCAGCAAGGAAAGCTTATTCAACAAGCTGAGCAATCATGCTATCGGCTATTGAATTTAACAAACAACTTACTCGATATCTTGTCGATTGGCAGCGAACAAGATAAACACATCGATCGTGTTGACCTCATCAGCTTGCTCGACGAATGCATCGCCCCTTACTCCGTTCAGGTCAGAGGTAAAAAAGTCGAATTCACGATGCATTGCAATCATAGCGTGCCGCGTTTTATCGAAGGAGATGCCACTAACTTATCTAAAGTCATCCGTAACACGTTAGACAATGCCGTTAAGTTTACACCCAATGGCATTATCCACGTAGATATCACAACCCGGATTAAAAACAAAAAAGTATTTTTGGTCATAAAAGTTAAAGACTCAGGACTAGGCATTGCAGATGACATAAAGCCTAAAATTTTTGAGCGCTTTTTCCGTGGGGAACAGCCGCTAGATCACAGGTTCCCGGGTGCTGGCATTGGGCTCACCATCGTACAAAAAAGCATTGTTCAACTCGGTGGCAGCCTTTCGTTTACTAGCCAAGAGGGCATTGGCACTGAATTTGTTGCTAATATTCCTATTACGCCTTTGCCAGATAACGCCCCCCCACAACCTAATACCAGCAATGCACGCTTCGCCATTGTTGATGATTTAGAAATTTCTCGACTGCATATTCAAAACATTATTACGAGCGAAGGATTTTCCGCGCGTTGTTTTGCTTCAGGTTCAGACCTACTAAGCCTGCATGATGAGTTACTTCAATACACCGCCATTTTCGCCGACCTTTACATGCCGGGTATCGATGGCCTAGAGCTTACTCGAACACTTCATGCTATTTACGGAAAACGTACGCCACCTATTGTGGTGTTATCGGCTACACCGGATATTGCCAACGTTATTGCAAACAGTCAGCTTGAAGTATGGCAATCTTTTGTTAAGCCTGTAGATAAGAACCGTATTGTGGATACCCTTCACCACTTAGCGAAGCCTAACAAATCCGCCTATCAGCCAGTCAATCATGCCAAAATACTGGTGGTAGAAGATGAGCCGATAAACGCACAAATGCTGGAAAACATGCTGATATGCATGGGACACTCACCTAAGACAGTAAGCAATGGTAACGACGCCATCATTCTGGCCCGTGAAGAGCCTTACGACGCTATTTTGTTAGATATTAACTTGCATGATATAAGCGGTTTAGAGGTGGCAAAGATTATCAAAGAGAAAAAACCGAATATCCCCATTGTTGCTATTACGGCTAACGCACATAAAGACGATAGAAAGGCCTCTGAGCTTGCTGGTATTCGCTACCATTTGGTCAAGCCTGTTACCTTTCAAGAGTTGAAAAATACCTTAGGATTAACCCTGCTGAAATTATAAAGAGTAGACGCAGGGTTGTTGCTATAAACTTAGTACCAACTTAGCGTGAAGCGACCGGAAATGACGACGTAAATAGTAGCGTTAAACTTCAGCTAGCGGGCTAATACAGTATTTGTTTCGCCCACTTTCTTTAGCTTCGTAAAGCGCCTGATCGGCTTTTTCAAGCCAAGCCATGGAGCTTTTACTGTGAGGGTCGAACTCAGCTAAACCTAAACTCACCGTAAAAGTAATCTCTTCACCATCATGCTCTACCACCATACGCTCAGTTAAACGACGAATACGCTCAGCCACTATGACGGCTTTTTCAACTGAGGAATCAGTAAGAATAACGGCAAATTCTTCGCCGCCATAACGGCCCGCTAAATCAGTTTCCCTGACACAGCGCTTAATAAGGGCGGAAAGCATTTGAATAACTTTATCCCCTGCTTGATGACCATAAGTATCGTTCACTTTTTTAAAGTGATCGATATCTAACATCATAGCGGTGCTCGCCTTATCTTGGCGCTTTGCTAACTTATAAGATTGCTCCAAACGTTCCTGCCAGTATCGACGGTTGAATAACCCAGTTAAGCCATCAATTCGACTGGCTGTTTTTAACTCTTCATTCAGTCTTTCCATACCAATTTTGCTAAGCGCTTGGTCTGTTACGTCATAAACTACGATACAGAACTTCTCCACTTCACCGGATTCAGAAACTAAGGGAAACATAGTCACATTCTGATACATGTAACTGGCTTGGCAAGTAATAGGTCTATTACCGCCAAATTTAAATAAGTATTGGCGCTGTTCCCAAATAATGAATACGGGGCTTTTCAGATTAAAAACAGGGCCTGATTTAAGCCTTAACCATTTTTCATCAATCTCAGAAAAATGCCTAAACAACAAGGAGCCTTTAATATCGTGCGGTAAGATTGAAGAGTGGTTTTCCATAAATTTGTTCCACGCTTCAACTGTGAAATCTCTGTCTAACACGACAATACCCACTTCTATAGAGTCGAGCAGTTCAGCAGGTAAATTTCCGTTTTTGGTAAGTGAAATCATTATGAAGCTTCCTTTTCTACATCCACTAAACGACCATAAATATGGTTCATCGCTTCATCGGGAAACAGCAGTAATAAATCGAATGCAATATCTCTGGCTTTAATAGCGTAACCAATCTCAATTGCCATTACTTTACCCCACTTCTTAACGTTGTCGTTAAGTAACGCAGCAAGCCCCTGATGACGACCGAGCAATACGGGAAGCGTATGACTAAATGACACGTTTAATTGTTCAGACAGTCCATTTAGGCATGCGCCGATTAAAATGTTCGACACATCCATTAACGCTTCAAGCTCTAAGCTTCCAGTGGATTGGTGGGCATCATATTTTAATAACTCAACAATATTTTGCGAGTTAGTATCATTGAAGATAACCAACGCTTCACCACGAATTCCCGCACTGACGAAACCTTTTGACACCGCCGACACACAGTCGTTGCGATTTATCTCGGCGATAGCCATCGACAGTTCGTTACTTTCTAGCAAATTGACATTGGGAATAGGCAGGTGGACAAACTCGCCCATAAGCTGTGCTAGGCTTTCACCTGCCCGGCCCATAGCGATGTTAACCATTTCGCGATATGCATCTAGTTTGTCGTCCAACGACGACGCATCGGTGTCTCTTGCAACAGCTTCTCGCTGCACTGCAGTCGAAACACCACTATAAACACCATACGAGGCTAAAATGTTGGTGAGCTTTTCGTTATCGATAGGTTTACGAATGAAATCGATGGCACCTAAGGCCAACATTCGCTCTCGCGCTTGCGCTTGCACATCTCCCGATACCACGATAACTAAGCAAGGTAGGTCTTCTTTACGAATGGCTTCCATCGTTTCATAGCCATCCATGACAGGCATATTCAAGTCAAGAAAGACCACATCGCCTTTACCAGCACGTATAACCTCTAGGGCTTCTTGCCCATTGCCGGCAAATGAAATTTCTACATCCCAACCGTCTGGGATACTACGCGCCATTTGACGTCGTGCAAAGCCTGAATCATCACATATAAGAATAGGTGTAGACACAAAACCTCCTTATATTGCGACGGGTGCTTTTATGTGAGGGTGAGACTGATAGCCTTTAAGCGTAAAGTCCTCAAATGAAAAATCAAAAATATCTTTCACGCTTTCGTTTAATTCCATAACGGGCGGCGCGAAAGGCTCTCGGCTTAATTGCAGGTCAACTTGCTCTAGATGATTACTGTATAAATGCGCATCGCCTAATGTCAGAATGAAATCACCTGGTGCTAGGTCACATACTTGGGCGATCATCATGGTAAGTAAGGCATAGCTGGCAATATTAAAAGGTATACCTAAGAAAATATCACCGCTGCGTTGATATAACTGACAGCTCAATTTGCCATCAAGCACATAGAACTGAAACATGGTATGACAAGGCGGCAGCGCCTGCTTGCCCATACTCGCATTTTCACTTGGTGAATATTGCGTATCAGGCAGTACAGACGGATTCCATGCACTGACAATAAGACGGCGAGAATCTGGATTGGTTTTAATTTGTTCAATCACGTCAGCTATCTGATCGATAGTTGTGCCATCGCCATTGTCCCAACTGCGCCATTGCTTGCCGTATACCGGGCCTAATTCGCCATCTTCTGTTGCCCAACCATCCCAAATGCTCACGCCATTTTCTTTTAAATAAGCGATGTTACTTTCGCCTTTCAAGAACCATAGCAGTTCGTGAATAATGGATTTAAGGTGGCATTTTTTCGTGGTAACTAACGGAAAGCCTTGTTGTAAATCAAACCGCATTTGATAGCCAAATACACTTAACGTACCGGTTCCAGTGCGGTCTTCCTTTTTTACACCTGTATCACGTACATGGCGCATCAATGCGAGATATTCTTTCATCTTTCTTCTTATTTATTGTTTAGTTTGTTGCTGTTGGCGGGTGTAGGCTCGCACTATTAACCCTATGCCCAATGCAATCATAGGTAAACATAATAGCTGCCCCTGGCTTAGCCCCATTTGATACAAACCAATGTGAGCATCTGGCTCTCTAAAGTACTCCACGATAAATCGGAAACTCCCATAGCCAAGTAAAAAGACGCCACTTACCGCGCCAACCGGTCGAGGTTTAGCAGAATAAAGCCATAAAATAACAAACAATAATACGCCTTCCAAGGCAAATTCGTATAGCTGGGACGGATGGCGAGGTACATTACCGGCATTCGGAAAAATGATAGCCCAGGGCACATCAGTGGTACGGCCCCATAATTCAGCGTTAAGAAAATTTCCAATGCGCCCAGCGCCCAAACCAATTGGCACTAAGGGAGCAACAAAATCACCTAAACGTAAAAACGTGGTTTTCATTCGCTTAGCTTGCCACATCAAGGCCACTAATACGCCAATAAGTCCACCATGGAACGACATGCCACCTGCCCATATTTTAAACAAGTAGAGGGGGTTTTCTAAAAACATACCAAACTGATAGAAGAACACATAGCCTATGCGTCCACCTAAGATCACACCAACAAAGCTCCAGAACAATAAATCACTAAGTTGCTCTCGCGTCCATTCAGTTCGAGACAAGCGCTTTTGCGCTAACAAATACGCGGCGATAAAACCAACAAGGTACATCATGCCGTACCAACGGACACTTAATGGCCCGAGGCTAAAAATAATAGGGTCTATACTGGGAAAAACCAAATAACTGCTTTCAGCCATACGCTTAATTAATTCCTACAAACATTTTGATACTTACCAACACCAGCAAACACGCTAGCATTGCTTTTAAAACCCGAGTATTTACCCGCTGGCCCAACTTAGCGCCAACACCTGCGGTAAATATTGATGTAGTGACGATACCTGCCGTGGCTGGCAAATATACGTAACCTAAACTCCATTGTGGCATACCTGGTTGCTGCCAACCCGCAGCAACAAAACTGGCGGTGCCAAAAACCGCGATTAACAATCCACTAAATGCAGCGCAGCCAATCGCCAACCTTATATTAATTCTGAACCACACTAAGGCAGGCACTAACAAGGCACCACCACCAATGCCCATCAGTGCGCTAATTAAACCTGTGCCACTACCAACGCAACTTAGCACCCATGGAGATGCTTCACTGTCTGATGTTTTCTGCTTACCAAATATCATTTGTGCAGCAATAATAATCACCAAAATTGCAAAAATGTCTTTTAACAGTGCACCAGAAATATGACTGGCAATTTGTGCCCCTAAGATAGCACCTATGGCTATGCCCAACCCAGTATAAATCACCGTTGGTTTATGGATATTACCTAAGCGGTAGTGTGCGAACGCAGACGACATGCCGGTAAATATGATGGTAGAAAGTGAGGTAGCAATGGCCACTGGCATCACTGTCTCAACGGTCATACCAGCAAAGTGAATCAGTAAATAAGAGAGTACAGGAACGATGATAAGACCACCACCTATACCTAACATACCTGCTAATAAACCGACGACCACGCCAAGGGCTAAGCAGCTCACAAAAATGATGGTTAACGGTTCCATTCAACATCCTTTATCACACAGCAGAATCTAGCATTTACATTGCTAGAGCCATGTCTAATTTTACGCACCTGCCCGTATTAACCCACCTAAGCCTTTTGTCTCTAAATATTCGTTTAAATGTCCGAATACTTGTTCATGGCTTTGCGACGTTAACGCGAGAGAAAGAAGCTGTTTGCTTTCTGCCAGCGACACCTTACGAATAAGCCAATTAATTTTTCGAATGTTGAACGCATTCATACTTAAACGTCGATACCCCATGCCCATTAATAAAATGGCACCTGCTGGTTCACCGGCAATCTCGCCACAAATGGTAACAGGGATCTGGTTCTCGTTTGATTGCTGCACAATATCGTAGAGTGCAGCTAGTACCGCCGGATGGTAACTGTTGTACAGCCCCGCCACACGGGTATTGTTTCTGTCTACGGCCAACAAATATTGCGTTAAATCGTTACTGCCCACCGAGAAAAAATCCACGTGTTTCGCAAGTTGAGGCAGTTGATACAACACCGAGGGCACTTCTAACATAATACCTAACTTAGGCCGCTGAAGTGTTTCACTCGACTCGCAAACCTCGTCACATATCTCAAAGTAAGCCTGGTTAACTAAGCGCTTGGCTTCTTGCACTTCTGCCACCGTGGATATCATCGGTAGCATAATGCGTAAGTTTTTAAGCCCGATACTGGCTCTTAGCATCGCTCGAACTTGTACCAAAAATATCTCAGGGTGATCGAGTGTTAATCGTATGCCCCGCCACCCTAAGAATGGATTCTCTTCATTGATGGGAAAATAAGGAAGAGGTTTATCCCCCCCAACATCAAGCGTACGCATGGTAATAGGTAAATCGGGTGCAGATTCTAAAATTTGTCGGTAAAGCTCGACTTGCTCTTGCTCAGATGGAAAACGCTCCCGCAGCATAAAGGGAATTTCAGTACGGTACAGGCCAATACCCGAGCCAATATGGCCAGCATTTAGCTCGGCTTCGGCTGACAATCCCGCATTGATATACAACGACATGCGGCAGCCATCTACGCTTTCACAAGGCTGCCCAGCTTCAGCGTCTATACGCTCTGTTATCGCAGACTCTTCTTCAATAAGCTGAATAAATTCAGTTTTGATGTTCCGCTCTGGGGAAACAATGACTTCGCCAGCATAACCATCGAGTAAAAGCTCTTTACCTTCAAGCAGTGCAGGAGACACATTCTGACACCCCATTACTGCTGGCACCCCCATTGCCCTTGCTAGAATAGCGGCATGAGAGTTATTCGACCCACGTATAGAAATAATGCCTTTGAGCTTTTCTCTTGGAAATTCAGCCAGCATAGTTGCCGATACTTCATCTGCCACCAAAATACTGTCTTCGGTAGCGAGTTTTTCTACCAGCTTTTGCCCTTGGCCTTCGGTAAGAATGTTGGCCAGTATGCGATCGGAAAGGTCAACAATATCAATGGCACGCTCTTGCATGTAAGGGTCGTCCATGGCGCGAAACCGCGCGGCATACCCATCGACTACCATTTTAAGTGACGACGCGGCATCCCACCCTTGCCTGATTTTCTCTTCTACTTCACGACCTAAACTATTGGCATCTAGCAAATGGTGGTAAAGCTGAAATATAGATTTAACGTCATCAGGAATATCATCATCTAAACTTTTCGATAAACCATCTACATGTTGGCGCGTGACTTCCACGCCTTTACGGTAGGTTTGTATTTCGTCGTTTGGATTTTTACTGCGTTTAACAACCCAGTTTTTTAGGTTAAGTGATTTATCGGGTGAGAAGCCTTTACCGATAGCTAACCCGGGCGACCCCGCAATACCAGAGACATTTTTTTGTAGGGCAATACTGTTCACACTGGCAGTATTGTTCAGTGCACCGCGCATATCAGCATTGGTAATTTCAAGTGCAAGTTGCGCCGCTAGGGTAACTAAGAACGCTTCTTCGTCTTCACTGAAACGGCGCATTTCACTTTGTTGTAGGGTTATGACACCTAACACTTTACGCTGGTGAATAATGGGCGTACCCAAAAATGCGTTATAATTTTCTTCTTTAACTTCAGGATAGTGTTTGAATCGAGGGTGATGCTGGGCGTTTACAATGTTAAGCGGTTCTTCACGCTGACCGACTAGACCAATTAAGCCTTCAGAAAAGCCAATATGAACTTGCTCTACTGCATCAGGGTGCAGACCATCGGTGGCCTTAAGAATAAAGGTTTGTTTCTCGTAATCGGCAAGATAAATAGAGCATGAGTCTACATCCAGCGTTTGCTTAACGCGAGATGCCAGACGAAACAAGGCAGTATCAAGCGCAGGAATTTGATTCATTTCCTGCACAATACGTTTAAGCGTGGTTAACATTGCGCCTTTGTGACCCTTAGTGTCCAATCGCTACTCCCTATACTTTCCTCGTTCGCCTAGCCTCGTCTTCGCTTTTTACCGCGCTTTTGCGACGACGTATTATGACGCTGTTGTGGGCGCTGTTGAGCAGCCATGACAACAGGGGAAAATTCCTTCATAACCCGGCGGTATACGTCTCGCTTGAACGACACGACATTTCTAATTGGATACCAATAGCTCACCCAACGCCAATCATCAAATTCTGGGTGCCCTGTTTTCAATACATTCACGTCCCGCTCATTACAGTCAAGCTGCAGCAGGAACCACTTTTGTTTTTGGCCTATACAGACCGGATTACTTCCCTGACGAATTAATCGCTTAGGTAGCTTATATCTAAGCCAGTTACGTGTAACACTTAA
The DNA here is from genome assembly GCF_902506055.1 of Alteromonas sp. 38. NCBI lineage: Bacteria > Pseudomonadati > Pseudomonadota > Gammaproteobacteria > Alteromonadales > Alteromonadaceae > Alteromonas > Alteromonas sp. 38. The sequence continues at coordinate 641,895 of NZ_LR733300.1, read as the reverse complement.
AATGGTGACATCTTTCGGTGTCAGCCCCACCTCTTCGTGCAGCTCGCGGTACATAGCTTGTTCGGCAGATTCCCCTTCATCAATTCCGCCTTGAGGGAACTGCCATGAATGTTGACCATAACGCCTTGCCCAAAATATTTGACCCATTTTGTTGCAAATCACTATGCCCACATTCGCACGGAATCCATCGGCATCTATCACATAGACTCCCGGGCACACTATACTTTTATATCTCTGCATTCTTCCATAATATATACACCATTCAAAGCATTAATCGAAATTCATGCTTTCCTTATAGAAAATTACTGAGCTTAACTATGCGTCCACCCGACTCTCCACCTGAAAATTCAACCACATTATTAGCGCGCTGTGATGCGATTGCGGGCTTAACCTTAGGGGAATTAGCAGCCATGGCTGACGTTGCCATACCAGAAAATTTACAGCGTCATAAAGGGTGGCCTGGCATGCTGATTGAGCGTTGGCTAGGTGCCAGTGCCGGCTCTAAGCCTCAACAAGACTTCCCAGAATTAGGCATTGAGCTTAAAACTATTCCCATTGATGCCAACTTTATGCCCCTTGAAACCACCTATGTTTGCTACGCCCCCTTGTTGATGCAGCCAGGATTAACATGGGAAACAAGTAATGTGCGCAATAAAATTCAACAAGTGCTGTGGTTACCTATCGAAGGAGACAGACGTATTCCATTGGCACAGCGCAGAGTAGCCAGTGCTTTTTATTGGCAGCCCAGTGAGCATGAAAATGCCATGTTACAGCAAGACTGGGAAGAGCTCACAGAGCAAATTCTAACGGGGCATGTGGAATCAATTACCTCTCGCCAAGGCGAGGCATTACACCTTCGCCCTAAAGCCGCCAGCGGCAAGATCTTAACTGATGCTTTAGGTCCGCAAGGTGAACGAATTAAAACTCGCCCTCGAGGGTTCTACTTGCGTAAAACCTTTACCCAGCAAGTGCTTTATAACGCATTTAGCTAATATGACCTTGAGCATGGCGTTGTAGCTTGGAGTAAGTTGGGTAAGTTGAGTAAGTAAAATTCTACTGAACTAGCTTGTCTCTTCGCTGTTGCGTAGATGTTTCACTAACACATCACCTAGAAACTTATCAGAGTTTAGACCTAAGCGTTTTGCTACTTTCGCTATTTTTGCATCACTTCGCAGTAGCACATTTTTGGCGTAGTCTAGCCGGTACTGATACACAAAGCCGCGGAAGTTCTTCTTTAGTTCTTGGTGTAAAGCAATAGCCAGCGTAGTGGGATCTACTCCCGCCTCTTCGCTAAAGCCTTTTAGTGTTAGCCCGAGTTTTTTGTAGTTTTTACCATCAATCATGGTTCGCTTAGCTTGGCCAATAACCGCTCGTATTTCAGCCGGCTTTACCACGCCTTCGTCCAGTCGCTCGTAATCTAACGGTGACGGTGACGTAGTCCTGGGAAAAGTAAGGCTGAATAACACCACAAGTAGAGAAACGCCAAGGGCCATATGGTGTAGGCTTTCCCAATAAGGCACGATAAAAAAGCCAAAGGTAGCAGCAGTCACCAGTAAAATACTGGCAAACGCCACTACAACCGTGTTTGCCATTACGCTGGCAAGCCTTGGTACGCGAAACTCTTGAACGTCAGCCGCCTGCTCAGGTAAATGTCTATGGTACATTTGAATGTGTTCAGTGATGAGAATGCCAATGAGCAGCACGCAGAACCCCGTGGTTAAAGAGGCCAAATAAGCAGGCCAAAGCATTAATGGCTCACCGCTTGGAGAGGCTTCGAGCCACTGTAGTTTGGCTTCAGTCGGAATTAGTAAAATCGTTAGTTGCAACACGGCCATTACCCAAAAAGGCACCCACAATCGTGAGCGCTTAGATGGATAAGCCAACAACATAGGCTTTACCATTCTATAGCTACACGTCATCATCAGCACCGCAAAGACGTCTGACAGCCCATAAAGAGGCGCCAGTTGGGTTAACTGCCACAACCGCATCCATTCATCTAACATGAAAATGGGCCAGCAGAGAATTGCAGCCGCTAGCCAAGGGTTTTTAAATATACGGTGACGATAATAAACAAACCTTACTACCACAATAAAATAGAAGAACAGCGCCGCATAAAGGGCGTAGTTGTACACAATATCTGCTTTCACCTTACTGCATCCTTGTTCGCGATTTACCTAATAGCATTACCAGTAAATATCTCGTTCTAATGCAACTGCGCGGGTTCGCTCCATCACTTTGACGAGCACGGTAAGCTTGCTGCTTGTCCATTTGCTAAGTTCATCTTGCGTTTCTAATTCTGAATCTTGTACTGCTTGGCGAAGCATAAGCAACGCATTAAGCTCTTCAATACCGGTTAACAAATCTAACCAAGGTGCTCTGAAATTGCCCCGCTCTTCTACAAATAAATCGCCGAGTAAAAAACCACTCCACAAGGTTTGTCGAAGCACGATCTCTACTAGCGTATAGTTTGCAGGCCCCATGGTTTTATTGGCAGGCATACTTTGCTGCACCGTTTGCCACCCCTGAGATAACCATCCTTTGGCATGATCTAAAACCAGCAAATCATACCCTGTGGCTTCTCTACGCCATGGCTTCGCGTTGATTAAATCGATAGCTTGTAACTTAATATCGGTAGCCATGCTATCGAAAAACAAACTCGCGGGATCATGGGCATGCAATAGCCCAGCTTTACGCCCCTGCAAGTAGCTGACTATAGCGGGGTGTTTGCTCAACGTTTTGTGAAACAAACTTTTTTTAGACAATAAATACCGCAAGCTTTGTAAATCGTCCTGCCATGCCCATTGCTGCGCATAAGCAATTAGCTTTTTGTGTAACGCGAGCATTTCAGGGCATTGTAGTACCGGCAAATACAAAGACACGCTTTGTAAAAGCAAACGTACGCTTTTGGCCACTTCAGCTAAAGTTTTGATAGAGCCACTTTCAATAAACACGTGTTCATGGTGCTGCCAATGGGCTAAAGCCAATTGAAGTGCATTTGAAAAGGCTTCTTCGGTAGACGACTTTGGATTGAGCGCTAAAAAATCGGGCAAGGGTTTTACTTTGGCGTTAAAACCATGCAGTAACTGATACCCCTGCGCTGCTTTAGACACATCGCTTAGCCTGACATCCATACACGAGTTGATGTGTGTAGCTAATATAAACAGACTGTCTAGGTCACCGTTTTGCAGTTCGAGCTCAATTTCGTTGATGGGCGAACTGGCTTTATCGGTAGCCGCTTCGCCAAAATCGAGTACCACCTCTACACGGCTCTTCTCCACCTCTAGAATATAAGCATGACGGGTAAAGTGGGTACTAAACTGCTTTTCCAATTTACTATTCATGCTGGGAATATTCCAGCTAGAAGGCCATACTGAATTATCAAACAGGGTTAAGTCGGGTTCAGGCGAATCAAGATCAATATTGTATTCTGCACGTTGATGTAAACCACCACTGACTTTCCCATTGGTTTTTAAGGTTTGCTCGTAGCTGCCATTATTGCCGCGTACACGAAACCCCATCTTACTTTCTTGAAAATCATGATTGACGGTATCGTAATAATCGTTTTCAAGCCGAAGTTCGGTGTGAGAAATTAGGGTGATATTATTCTTTTCAAAAAGCGGAAGTACGCGGTCTTTAAATGCTTGATGCGCACCATCTTGAGTAACAAATTTTAGTTCAATTTCAGACATATTTGCGCAGTGGCACACGAGGTAATGTTGCAACCTTACCTGTCTCCAAACTAATTCGCAATGACACTGTTAACTGGTTGCGATGAAATTAACCAGTAGACAAAAGTGGAACAAACTTGCCTTTATCGCGGTCAACCAATACCATCTGATTGTTTTAGACGAGTATTTGGACTACCTATGATTCGAAAGTGGTTAGCAGTTGCCCTTTTTGCATGCTCTTGCCAAGCGCTGGCTCTTCAAGAGAGCGATACGCTAGAAGCGTCGTCGTCGCACTATATTCGCGATGATTTATTTATTTTCCTACACACGGGACCAGGCCGGAACTACCGTATTCTCGGGTCTGTAGAGGCAGGCACCCCGATTACTGTGATAGACCGTGATGCTGATGCTGAGTTTACGCAAGTAACCGATAATGAAGGCCGTAAAGGGTGGGTTGAATCAAAGTTTGTTAGTACAGAAATGTCGCAAGCGGAGAAACTCCCTATGCTAAGTGAGCAATTGGCACAAAGCCAAACCAGCTTACAAACTGCACAGCGGGAGAATGCGAACCTGCGCCAGCAGCTTAATGAAGCCCGCCAGCAAATCACGCAACTTACCACTGACACTGAACAGCAAAGCAACGATATTCAACGCTTAAGTGCACAAGTAGAAAGTGCCGATAAAGATGAATTGGTCACCTGGTTCACCCGTGGCGGTATGGTAGCCGGTATCGGTATTATACTAGGTGTTTTGATTACCTATATGCCTAAAAAGCGTAATCGCAGTAAAGAGTGGATGTAATTTATTGCGAGCACTCGCGATAACGCTGGTACTAAAAATGTAAATAAAGAAGAAGCGGCTTTAAAAGCCGCTTTTTTATTTCAGGACGAAACATCATGCACGCAAAAGCAAATTCATTTTTTAAGTATCTGGATCATTCGGTTCATGTAATTCGAGTTTAACGTGATACCCACTAGGCACAGCGCCCGCTTCAAATTCCCACTCTAACTTCTCTGTTAGCTTGGTAATTAATTTAAGTCCTAGGCCGTAACCTGTATCGTCTAGCTCTGGTTTGTGAAACATAGCATCATCAGCATTGTCTACACCGCCCACTCGCTCATGATTTTCTACCGTTAATGTATTGCCCTGTAAATTAATTTTCACCACACCGCAGTCGGTATGCTGAAAGGCATTACGAATAACATTGCCAATAATTATTCTACTGGCCGTATCAGGAAGGAACATTTCGGTACTCGGTACGATTAACTCGACCTCCACCGACTTTCCTTTTAATAAATAACTAAGATCGTCACAAAGCTGTCGCACCATTTCTGACACATCTACATTGTGATAAGGCAACGCTTGGTCGTTATCGCGGGCAAGCCAAAGTAAGGTTTCAGTTAAATCCGTCATGGTTTTCGACGCATTATCAATACGTGCCAATGCGTTTACTCTTTTACTGTTGGTAGTCGGCATATGCGATTGTTGCTGTTCTTTTGATAACACCCGTTGCAAGAGTTCGGTGCTACTACGTATCACCGCTATCGGGGTACGTAGTTCATGGCTAGCATGGTTCACGAAGGTGCGCTCTCGCTCCAGCGTTTTCCTGACACTTTGCAAACTGTTGTGAATGAGAGAAGCAAGTACATTAAGTTCTTGATATCTAAATGTTGGAATAGGCGCATCAAGTTGCTTTTCATCCAGCCCAGCAGCCCACTGTTGAAGTGTTTCAACGGGCCTGGTTACGCTGCGCATAATCAATAGCAAGCTGGCGGCGAAAATACCCAGCGCCGCTAATCCAATAAAAATACTCACCAATTCATGACTTAGCCATACAGGCCCTTTACCCCTCCCCCGTGGCCCACTAAACATTTGTGAAACATACCGTATTTCGCCATTATCTAGTGGCACCATTACTAGGAATCGTGCCGCATAAGGTCGCGTAAAAAACCAATCTCTTTTAAGGTCTTTTTCAAGCTGGTAGGGAATGAGCTTTTTACTTGAAAATGATTCAAGAATTTCATTTGGCTGCTGATCAAATTGAGCGCTAATGTAGAAGTTCAAAACGCTTTGTGGTGAGCTTTCAGATATGTCTGTGGTCGTGGCGACACGCACCATGGTGTGGCGCAACATACCGTCCATACCTTGGAAAAACCGATCTGAAGAAAATATAGAGAATAAGGTTATCAACACACCGCCGACGGCCAACAACGTCCATAAAACGTATCGTCGTAAACTTAGATGCAAGCCTTTAACCATGGTCTGCATCCTCGGCTAGGTAAAAACCACTATTGGGCTTACTTAATACTGAAATAGAGGCGTTCGCATGCTCTAATGCTTTGCGTAAATGATGCATATGCACTTTTAGCACATTGCTTTCAGGCACACTGTCCTTCCATGCTGCTTCTATCAGGCGTTCACGGCTCACTACTTCACCTTTCGCCAACATCAATTTTTTAAGTAAGGCGTAGGTAATTGGGCTTAGCTTGATATCGTTGCTACCAGCCTGTGCTTCTTGCCCGTTTATTTTCAAGGTTACGTTTCCCATCGCCACCTGATTCACTTGCGCCGAACGACGACCCGCTAAGGCGGTAACTCGTGCGACTAATTCTGCCATAGCAAACGGTTTCACCAGATAATCGTCGGCACCTTTTTGAAAGCCTGCAAGCTTATCTTCAAGCTGATCACGGGCTGTCAGCATGATAACGGGGGTGTCATTTCCATCATTACGCATGCGTTCGCACACGCTCAACCCATCCAATCGAGGCAAATTAATATCAAGTACTAACACATCGTATTGATGTTGATTGATTAGCTGCAAGGCTGCCACGCCGTTGCTGGCATGGTCGCATTGCATATCTTCTAGTTCTAAGTAGTCAAGAACGTTACCGGCTAACCCGATATCATCTTCAACCAGCAACACCCGAATCATCTCTTCCACCTTCTTAACCCGCCACCTGCATGGCGGCATTTTTGGTTTTACTACCAAATCGTGCTACATCTTCATAAATTAACAGCAATGCGGGGATTAATACTAATGTAATGGCGGTGGCAAACAAAATACCATAACCCAGTGATGCGGCGGCTGGTATTAGAAATTGTGCCTGAATAGAGGTTTCACCCAATATTGGGTACAGCCCTAAGAAGGTGGTGATAGACGTGAGTAATACCGCCCGAAGACGACTTGAACAGGCTTCAACCACAGCATCTTGCACCCGCATACCCGCTTCTTTCAATGCATTATAGCGTGACACCAATAGCAAGCTGTCGTTTACCACCACACCGCTTAATGCCAAAATACCATTGAGCGACAAAATGCTGAGCATTAAACCATTACTCCAATGCCCTAATACTGCACCAACAATGCCAAATGGAATGGCGGTCATAATAATCAGCGGCTGAATGTAAGACTTAAGCGGAATAGCCAGCAAAGCATATATAGAGATTAACGCTAATATAAATACGCTTTCCATGGAGCTTTGCGTTTCTTCTTGCTGTTCTGCTTCACCAGCAAAATGCAGTGATAAATCTTGGTACTGGCGAGATAGTGTTGGAACAAAGTTTTCGTTTAGATAGTTCACTAGTTCAGTGGCGGTTATTACATCGCTATCTACTGACGCACTAACAGTGAGTGCACGTAGCCCGTCTATACGCACGACTTGCTTTTGCTGAACAGCTGGCGTCATAGTGGCAATAACACTTAACGGTACTACCGTTCCATCATCTAAACGAACACGAGTATTCATTACATCCGATGGGTCCATTCGGTCTTCTTCTGGGTAACGCACACGCACTTTCACTTCGTTTTTGTTACGTAGGTAACGCTGAACAATTTCGCCGCCAAACGCTTTCAACAACTGTTGTGATAAGCTTTGGGTATCCATTCCAATGGCACGCCCTTCGGGGGTAAGTTCAAAACGCATCATGGCTTCACCTGGCGTTAACGAACTTTCCACGCCGAAGACACCGTCTATCTCTTCTAATGCTTCTTGGAACGCTGTATTTGCAGCGGTTAACGTGGCGTCATCAATACTTTTCAGCTCTACACGAAACGCATCTACCATTTCCCGCCTAGCCTGTATTTTAAGCTTTTTCACGGCCTCTAAGTTTCCACTTAGCGCAGTCCAACGGGCGGCTAATTCATCTAAGGTGTAAGGCTGCTTTTCGGCTAATGATATGGTGATAGTACCACTTTGATCGCCACTTGCAGTTACCTGCAAACTCTTCATACCACTTTCACCAACGCCCTTTTCTTCCATCAATTGTTTATCGGCTTCAATCGCTGCGCGCTCTAAACGTAATAAATTTCGCTCAGTTTGACCAAAACTAGCATCGCTATACAAAGACATATTGGCCGATACCGTATCGCCCTGCATACTTGGAAAAAAGCCTACTCTAACCGCGCCGGTTAACGGCAAACTCATCACCACAATAAATAATGTGATGAACAGCAACACCGCGGCATAGCGATAAGTAATCGTCGCGCTTAGCGCGGGTTGATAAAGTTTTTCGTTAAACCAATTTAACCCATTATCCGCTCCGCCCTGCACTTTTCCCCATAACCCGGCAATGCCCTTTTTGCCCGTTTTTTTAGTGGGAAGGTGTGCTAAGTGGGAAGGTAAAATAAGTTTAGATTCCACTACTGACAGTAAAAGGCAAAGCGTAACAATGGTGCCAAACTGCGAGTACAAGGTACCCAAACCACCTGATACGTTCGACAATGCAAAAAAGGTAGCCACTGTGGTTAACACGCCAAATATGGTGGGCACCGCTACTTTACGGGTTCCTTCAATGGTGTTCGCCAAGGTGTCGCCGTATCGTTGCCGTGTGGAATAAACGCTCTCGCCCACCACTACGGCATCGTCCACCACAATCCCCAACGCCATAATGAAGCCAAAGGTGGTCATCTCATTAAGGGTCATACCGGTATACGAATCGGTCATGAAGTACAAAGTACCGAAGAAGATAAATGGCAAACCTGCCGCCACCCAAAAAGCGACACGCAAATTAAGAAATACTGCCAAGGTGATAAAAACCAGCACGATCCCCATCAAGGCATTGCTGGTTAACAAGTCTAAACGTTCGGTAATAAGCGTACTTCTGTCATACCAGGTTTCTAGCTGCACGCCTTCGGGCAATAAGCCACGCTCGTGCCAGTTATCAACTACGGCATGCGCCTGTGCAACCATGTCAGTCACATCGCCGTATTTATCCATGAGAACTTGCAGGCCATAACCATTTTGACCGTTATACCTCGCTAAAGAATAACTATCGTCGGCGAATGTGTCGGTAACTTCTGCCACGTCACCTACGGTTAACACGGTTCCGTCGTCTGAGGTAACAAGGGGGATCTTGGCAAAATCACCCGCGTAATAAGCTTGTTCTGACGCTTTTAAGCGAATAACCTTCTCTTCGTTACGTAGGCTTGTGGTTAACGCGGTAGAAGACTCTTCGTTTATTCGCGAAGCCACATCAGATAAGGTTAAGCCGTACGCTTGTAGCTTGGCTTCATCTATTTCTATCGACATCATCGGGTCGATAAAACTGCCCGCATTAACATCTCGAATATCGTTTTGAGCCAACAAATCTCGCTCTAATTGCTCTCCTAAATACTGTAATTCGGCATGGCTGGCATTACCGAAAAGCTGCACCCAAATTACGTGTTCGTCACGAGTTGCTTTATCAATAATGGCGTTTTCGGCATCAGAAGGTAAGTTTGAAATACTGTCGACTTCGGTTTTTATGTCGTTGAACAATGTATCTAAATCGTAGTCTGTTTCTTTTTCTACCTGAACACTGGCGCCATTCGAATTAGACGTAGAGGTAATGCGCTTAATTCCCGGCACGGCTTCTAGTGCATTTTCGATTTTTATCGCAATGCCTTCTTCAGCTTGCTCGGCATCACCACTTTCGTAAGTCATAGAAATAGTGACAAACCTAGGCTCCATGCTAGGAAAGGCTTCTTTTCTAATGTCGCCGTAAGACACCAAGCCCAACACGATAAGACCAACCATCAAAAGGTTGGCGGCAACTGAATTTTGCGCAAACCATGCAATAATGCCTTTATGATTATTCATTGCCACTCCCGTCTATTACGGGCTTCACTGGCGTATTCACAAGGTAGTTATTCAATGGCCGCGCTACAATTAAGGCCTCGGAAGTCGAAGCATTGGGCTCAATGTAGGCGTAACCTTCATACTCAAAAAGTACGGTCGGGGTGAATTTATTGAGTAAGTTTGTATCTGGTACAACAAACCATACTTCTTGTTTTTGAGATATTGCCGAAGAGGGGATCTTCCATACATTGTCTAGCTCACGCCCTTCTATTTCGGCCGCTAAAAATGTACCGAAATATAAAGGACTAGAGAGCATAAGCGGGCTCTCTACCACGGCAATAGCGCGGCGCTGTCGGGTATCTTCGTCTTGGTGAAGCTCTATACGTTCAATAGTTGCCTGCCAGTGGTGCTCACCTGTGGTATCGGTTAACGACACGTCCCAACCTGGCTTTTCACCCACCTTTGCTTGCGGTAACTGCGCCCATTGGCTCGGAGAAAGTGGGATGGATATTTCAGCCACATCGATGGAATACAACTCGGCCACTTGTGTGCCAATTTGTACATAGCTTCCAGGTTGAATGCTGCGGCTCACGACCAATGCATTAAATGGCGTACTAATATGTGAAAACGCTAAATCCCGCTTTGCAGCTGCTACGTTTTGCTCGGCTTCACGTAATGCAGCTTGGGCCGATTTGAGCTGTGGCGCGCGCAAAACTAACGCTGACTCAGGCTCACCAGTTAGGCCTGAACGCGTCCATTCATCTTGCGCCTGAATACCTTGAAGTCGTTCCTCTTCAAGGGCTACGTAGGCAGTTTCATAAGTGGCTTCTGCGGCGGCTAACGCTTGGCTATAGTCAGTTTCATCTATATAAGCCAATACTTCGTTTTGCTTCAATAAAGCACCGGTTTCAAAACGTGGCGACAAAGACGTTATTTGTCCGCTTACCTGCGCGGATAACGTTAGCATATGAATGGCTGCTGCCTGTCCATAGCCTTTTACTTTTGCACTGTACGTAGTTGGAAATATTTTAACTACGCCTACTTCAGCTATATCTGCGGCAGTGCTTGTTGTTCCTTGAGCTTGTTGCTGCCCTGAACGTTTTGCCATACCTTGATTTGGGTTAGACATTGCGCGCGGGCCAGGTTTGCCCGACTGAGGTCCACCCGCCGTTTCCATACCCTTTCGGCTAATTTTGTCGCTAGTTGGTTTTTCTGCACGTTGACTATCGGCCTGCTCAATCACGTTTTCGGCGTTAGCATTTCTAGGGCCATTGGCTCCTTTAGATCCTGGCCCCGGACGACCACCGCCTAGTTGGCTCATGGTATAAACTACGGCGATGACAATAGTCATAGCAGCAGCAAGGGTTACGATAATTTTTTTCTTGTTCATAGTGACACTCCAAGGCCTAGCGCAAGACCTAAGTCGATACGATTACTTAATTGAGAATATTGAAGCTCGACGCGCTGCGCCTGCAAATTGAAGGTAGTGTCGTAAACCGACAGTAAATCTAAAATATCCACCAAGCCTTGGCGATACTGCCCCGAAAATGTGTCGGCGCTACTTAAGGCATTCTGATAGGCGATATTTGTGTAGTACTGGCGCTGGCTGAGCGCTTTTTCATTGTCTAATGCGTCTTGTACTTCTTGCACAGCCGTTAGTAAGGTTTCACGATATTCCCACCAGCTATTCAGCGCGGTTAATTCAGCATCATCGATTTGTGCTCGTAAGGCCCCGCCTTGAAATAGGGGCGCGGTTACCTGCCCCAATAAATTCCACAATGGGTTAGTAAATAATGATTGAGAAGGCGAAGTGCCAGTGTCAGTAAGACCTGCTGATAAATTAATACTGGGTAAAAGTGCTTTGTATGCCACTTTTACGTTGGCTTCACTGGCCTTTATTCCGAAATAAGCCGCTTGTAAATCTGGGCGTCTTGCTAAATCTTGTTCGGGTAAAGAAATTAAAGGCTCAAGTACCTCTGGAAATTCGCTGACTAAGGGAAAGTCTGACAAGGATTGCTCTTGGCGACCTAGCAATACGGCCAATGTGCGCTTCGCGACACTAATGCTGTTTTCATACAAAGCGATAGAGGCGCGGGTTGTTGCACTACTCGTCTTCGCGTTGTCTAAATCGTCTAATGTACCTAGCCCTGTGCGATAACGCTTAAGTATAATACTTTCGCTATTTTCATAAACGCGCAAACGTTCTTTTTCAATCGCAAGCAGTTGCTGCTGTGTAATAATATCTAAAAAACTTCGAATGACACTAGCTGCCAGTGCATCGCGAGAAGACTGATAAGCAGAACGTGCGCTGGCAGCATCAAAACTGGCAGCGTCCACGCTATCGCTAATTTTCTGCCATAAGTCCAACTCCCAACTTACGGTTAGCCCTGCAGTATAGCTTTCATTACTACCTTCAATTTTACTGCCTGAAAAGCTCGCATCAAGATTTAGGTTGTCTGCTGAATCTGCCGACTTTATCGCCACCTGTGCTTTTCGCAGCGTGATAAGGGTTTGCTGCAAGCTGGCATTATTTTCAAGTGCTTCATTTAAATAGCCTTGCAGACCTTGCACCGATACCAAGTTCGTTAGTGACGTTGCCGTTGCCGCTTCACTTGATTGTGCTTGCCAAGCAATATCGTCACCTGTCATTTCAGAGGCCGACTCGCTCAGCGAGGGCGTATCATGACTGGCACACGCACTTAAGCCAATCAGAAGCGCTATGGCCATTGGCATGAGTGATTTTTTACCTAACCCGTTCATAAGAATTCTTTTATTACCTATCCTGAACACAGGATGACATAACGAGGGTTAAGGCAGGGTTAACGCAATATTCACGGTAATAAAAACTCAACTTATGAACAATAATCTGAGTTAGGATGTAATGAGACGTACTGAATTTTTTAAGTTTTGATAGGAAATGGACTAATGCATAACTCATGTAAAATTGTGCCCCTCGCAGTCGCTATCGCATTAGCGGGTTGTTATGGCGATCAATCTGATGCCCAGTCAGATGGCAAACTTGGTTCAGAGCCTGAGTCAAAGCTTAGCGCCGTGAATCAAGAGGCGAGAGAAGGCAATACGTCAGCATTTAACAACGCTTCTTTAGTAACACCAGTAACTACTGTTGACTGTACTTTAGAAGATGGGAGTAGCAGTGCGTGCATGCAAATTACGGTTAAGCACGTACCTGACGATTTGGAAATTGGCCCTTTTTGCCCAACAACCCTAGATGATGAAGGCGGCGTATGGGGATGGACTGGCGAAAACGCGGGTACCTATCGAATAAATGCTTCATTTTTAAAGATGCTAAATGAACTGGGCTATCATTTTTATGATGATGACGGCTCTGTACATGTGGTTGATACCCTTATGTCAGCGCCAGAAGAAGACAATACCTGCATTAATGTTGCCTTAGATGACTCGGTGACCATGACGATGTTAATCCCTACCGAGCCAAAGAAAGCGGCCTCGGCTACTCACTTAGATACGGTAGCAAAGGTTGGCGTTGGTTTAGACGGTGTACCTATTTTTGCCGATGCGCCCAGCATTCAAGAGACAGGCCACATGCCTGCGCTTGACGCCTGTGGTGGACATGTCGATCCTGGCGGTTATTACCATTGGCACGCCACAGCTAGTGACATAGATACCGCGTTCGCGACCGAAGGGGTAACCGCCGATTGTCACGTTCATCAAGATAGCTCAGCACAGTTTGGCTATGCGTTCGATGGTTACCCTATTTTAGGCAGTACTGACAACACCCACATTCAACCTGAAGATTTAGATGAATGTAATGGCCATACGGGTGCGTTAAAAGAAGGTGAGGCAGCGCAATATCACTATCATGCATCGACCGAATTTCCCAATCTACCGACATGTTTGGTCGGCGTACCGGCCGCAGATAATTTTTCTACTACTGCCAAGATAGGTATTGGCTCTGTCCGTCCTGAAGGACAAGAAGGCCCGCAAGCAGGTCATCAGCAAGGACCTCAATCAGGCAGAATGCCACCAGGTTTTGGTGAGGCGGCTGAGGCTTTAGGGATAAGTGAGCAAGCCCTAATGGAGGCGCTGAAAGCAAATGGCGGAAGAAACGCCGACTTATCTGCGGTAGCGGCCGACCTTGGCGTAAGTGAAGCCGACCTAAAAGCGGCATTGCCCAAACCTCCCAAGCGCTAAGGGCGTTTGTTGATACAACCCTCTATTGCAAAACCGTTCAGTAACAAAAAAGCCAGTCTTTACCAGACTGGCTTTTTATTTTTTATGCGAGCTAAGCGCTACTCGCTTTGTCTCTAAGGTTTAGTTAGCGACATTTGCGCAATAATAATTACTCGTCATCTTCAACTAAGGTCATTAGTGATGTATTACCACCGGATGCTGTAGTATCGATACTAATGGTTTTTTCAGTCATTAAACGCTGAATCAACTTGTCGTTATATTCAGCGGTGATCACTGGCAAGATAGCCCCTTCACGCGATGACAGCATTGCGGTAATTCGCGCCGTACGTTCAGTGCTTGAATCCACAACCACGCCCGCTAAGTCTTCATCCATCAATAAGGCATCGAAGTGACCTAAACGCGCTACTTGGAATACCCCTTTCGGCGCACCAGTAGATTCAAACTTGTTTTGAATCTCAATAGCTTCTTCGTAGAAGATTTCAGATACCACCGACACCACCGTGTTGCCTGTGGCAAGTGCAGTAACAATAGACAGCATCCAGTACTCAAACGATACGTCTTTATCGGCGAAACATACCAGGGTGCCTCTGGGTTCAAGGTAAAGTTTGTTAGATTCACCTGTAGGACCAGGAAGCTCGGTAGGTTTCGCTAACTTACGCTCAACACTGGTTAACTGCTGGCGGGCAGTGGCCAACGTGCGGTTTAAATCATCAGCTAGGTCGTCAACAATGTCGACCTTCGCAATTTTGGCTAATAGCTGACGCACCATAGATATACGGTCGTTTAACGCCATATGACGCCACTGGGCTTCAACTTCCTTAGCTTGATCCATCACTACATGGGCACGTTCGGCAATTTTATCGTCACCGACTAGCGCGTTATCAGTACCATCAACATCATCAATCAATGTTGGTTTCGGTGTAGCACGTTCCATCATTAAACGTGGCAAGTAGTTAGGCCCACCCGCTTTTGGACCCGTACCTGATAACCCACGTCCACCGAAGGGTTGTACGCCAACAATAGCGCCAATCATGTTGCGGTTAATATAGACATTACCTGCACGGCTCTTCGCAGCAAGCTCGTATGCACGCTCTTCAATGCGCGAGTGAATACCCATGGTTAGGCCGTAACCCGTACCATTAATTTGCTCTAAAACATTGTCTAGCTCTTTAGATTTAAAGCGCACTAGGTGCACCACTGGGCCAAAGACTTCTTTTTCCAACACATCCAAGTTATCAATCTGATAAAGCGTAGGTGGGAAGAAAGTGCCGTTTTCAGTGCCTTCAGGCAGCTCGTTTCGATAAAGCAGTTTTCCTTTTCCTTCCATAAAGTCTACATGGTCGGTTAGGCTCTTCAGTGCTTTTTCGTCAATAACTGGGCCAACATCAGTGGCCAGCATGGTCGGATCGCCAATGGTTAACTCTTTCATGGCACCGGTTAACATCCTGATAAGATCATCAGCAATTTCTTCTTGCACGAATAATACGCGAAGGGCTGAACAGCGTTGCCCCGCACTTTGGAAACCAGAATGAATAACATCATCAACTACCTGCTCTGGTAGCGCGGTTGAATCCACAATCATGCAGTTTTGCCCGCCAGTTTCAGCAATTAACGGTACTTGCTCGCCACCACGGTTGGCAAGCTCTTGCGAAATTAGCGTGCCCGTTTGGGTAGAACCGGTAAACATCACCGCTTTAATGCGTTCATCAGAAAGCAGGGTTTCACCTACTTCTTTACCTGGGGCAATAATGAGTTTTAACGCGTCTTCAGGTAGGCCTACCGACTGCATAATGTCCACAGCGCGTTTCGCCACCATGCTGGTTTGTTCAGCTGGTTTGGCAATAACCGTATTACCGGTAACCAATGCTGCGGATACCTGACCTAAAAATATTGCCAGAGGGAAGTTCCACGGGCTAATACACAGCACCACACCACGAGGAAGCAAGCGCTTGTCTTCTGCAAGTTCTTGGGCACGGGCCGCGTAGTAACGACAAAAATCCACCGCTTCACGTACTTCATCAATGCTGTCTTGCGCGACTTTACCTGCTTCACGCATGCAAATAGCAATAAGTTCTGCCATGTGGCGCTCTAGGGCATCAGCGGAGCGATTAAGAATTTCAGCACGTTCTGAAGTGTCGCGCTTAGACCAGGCGTCAAAGCCTGCATCTGCGTCGTCCAACGCTTTGCGCATATCATCAGGTTGTGCGTAATAATGGTAACCCACCACATCGTCGTGGTTCATTGGGTTTCTTACCGCTGTTGCGCCCTCTGGAACACCATCGGTTACACTGTAAAACTCTTGCCAACGCTCTAGTTCGTGTTGTAGCGCGGTAACCGCGTTCACGTCGGTTAAATCTAGTCCGCGAGAGTTATCACGTTCAGGTGCGTATAAACCACGTGGTGTTTTAATTAGTTTGTTGAAACGCACTTTAAGGCGCTGGGTTTTTTCAACCGGATCTTCAAGCAATGACTCTACCGGCTTTTCATCGTCTACAATAGCGTTAACGAACGACGAGTTTGCGCCATTTTCTAATAAGCGACGAACTAGGTAAGCTAATAAGTCTTCATGTTCACCCACAGGCGCATAAACACGGCACTGAATTTTTTCTTCGGTTACTACCGTATCGTAAAGGGTATCGCCCATGCCGTGTAAGCACTGGAACTCAAATCCTTCTTTATCGTCGCCAGCCAGTTCAATAATTACTGACGCTGAGTAGGCGTTGTGAGTAGCAAACTGCGGGTACAAGGTATCGCGGTATTCTAATAGGCGATTTGCACAGGCATGGTAAGACACATCGGTAGATGACTTACGGGTAAATACAGGAAACTCTTCTAAGCCCGCTTGTTGGGTAAGCTTAATTTCCGTATCCCAGTAGGCACCTTTTACCAGTCGAACCATTAACGAACGGCCGACTTCGAGTGAAAGCACGCGCAAATGTTCAATCACATGGATAGCACGTTTTTGGTAGGCCTGAACTGCGAGACCAAAACCCGTCCATCCGTTTAAATCTTCATCACGGAAAACCGCTTCAATAATATCTAACGATAGCTCTAAACGGTCGGCTTCTTCTGCATCTACCGTTAAGCCTATATCGTACTCTTTAGCCAGCATGCATAGCGCTTTTAAGCGCGGCGGAATATCACGCATTGCGCGCTCTCTGTGCAAGAATTCAAAGCGCGGATGTATTGCCGACAACTTAACTGAAATGCCCGGCGAACGCTTAGGTCCGCGGCCGTTAGCGGCTTTACCAATCACTTCAATGGCTTTAACGTAAGAATCGTAATAGCGGTCTGCATCTTCCATCGTGCGGGCGCCTTCACCCAACATGTCGTAAGAATACACATAGCCTTTGGTTTCTTTTTCCTTCGCTCGTTCTACTGCGTCTTTAATGGTTTCGCCCATCACAAACTGACGACCCATTACCCGCATGGCAATATTCATTGCGCGGCGGATAACCGGCTCACCTAAGCGACCCAAGGTTTTCTTCAACAGTCCAAACTGTTCTTTCTTGCGCTTGTCAGCATAATTGACCATGTTGCCAGTAAACAATAAGCCCCATGCTGAAGCGTTCACGAACAAAGAATCTGAATTGCCAAGGTGTGGTGTCCACTGCCCTTTAGATAATTTGTCGCGGATGAGTTCATCTTGCGTATCGCCATCAGGCACACGCAACAAGGCTTCAGCCAAACACATCAATACCACACCTTCTGAGGTGGATAGTGAATACTCATTTAACAACGCATCTACGCCACCATGGCCTTCTTGGTCTCGACGAATTTGCAGTACCATTTTACGGGCGCGTTCCCACGCACGACTTCTCGCACGAGGGTTTACCTCAGCAATGGGTAAAATTTGATCTACAGCCACAGATTCACTAATTCGATAGTAGTCTCGAATGCGCTGGCGTAGGGGAGATGTAGTATGAAGTGTGTCGTTAATGAGCATTGCAACCCTTTATTCGAATAGCTGTAGAAAATGGTTCCGGTAACGTAAAACTAGCATAACGTTACATGGAAAAAATGAATTAACAAGTAAAGCTAAGCTTTGCTTGAAGCGCCCCACCTAAAGTGGGCCGCGCTTGCGTCAATAGGTATTTAAACTTCGATCTTCTCAATGAAGATCACGATATCGCCGAAATTGCGCGGATACTAGCATAAATGCGTCTTTCGCCAAGCCCTCGCTGTCAACTTTTTGCACCACTGTGATAGGGCACCTAAGAATGCAGATGAATAACATTTCGCAGATATTTATAAATAAGAAGCGACGCGCCAAGAATGTTAATTAAATGTTTAAAAAATCTAAAATTAAGGCCAATATCTCTAATATAAGGTCTACACTAGATAATATAAAAAGTGGAGGTTAACGCTAATGTGGTTACGCAATTTTAGTTTAATTCAAAGGCTCAGCATTATTGTTGCGCTTACAGCGCTGTTATTTCTGGTGCTAACCGGTGTGGTATTAAACCAGCACTATAAGGCTCTGAAAGAAAAGTCGTATAAAGAAAATCAACATCTAGTAGAAGTTGTTCATACCTTGCTGGCTAATTTTGAAGCACTGGAAGGGGTTGATGAGGAAGCTGCTAAACAGCAGGCGCTGACCGCAGTTAGCCGTCTTCGGTATGATGAAACCAATTATTTTTGGATTCAAGACGCCACCCCCGCTATGGTAATGCACCCCATCAAACCATCGCTGAACGGGCAAGATTTACGAAGCTTTAAAGATGGAAACGGTAAAGCGTTTTTTGTGGAAATGGCCCAACTGGTTAAATCTTCAGGCAGTGGCTTTGTTGATTATGTTTGGCCACTACCAGGTGAGGAAACGCCGGTAGACAAAATTTCGTATGTTAAAGAGTTCAAACCATGGGGTTGGACTGTAGGTTCAGGTATTTACTTATCCACTCTTGAAGCAGAGTACGCCAACTTACGCAATTTGCTTATCGTTATTTGTATTATTAGCGTGTTATTGGTGGTAGCGCTTATCTTCTATATTGGCGGCAGTATTGTTAAACCTGTCCATGAAGTCACTGAAAGAATGAAAGATATTGCCATGGGAGAGGGCGATTTAACACGGTCACTTCCAGAATCAGGCCACGATGAAATAACGCGCCTTGCTCGCTACTTCAATGAATACACCAATAAAATGCGGCAATCCTTGTTAGGTATACGTGAAAATATCACCGCCCTAACGCAGCAAGCCGTTCTGGTTGAAACCGTTAGCCAAGACAGTAACAGCCAAGCGCAAAGCCAAAATGAAAACATGATGCAAGTTGCCGTGGCCATGGAACAAATGACCACCCAAATTCAGCAAGTGAGCCAAAATGCAGATACTGCTGAAACTAGTACTAGCGGCGCACGAGCCAATGTAGAACAAGGCACCAGCGTAGTAGAAAGTACCGTGAGTGATATTCGTTCTTTGACGTCGAACATTGAGAGCGTGAGCCATGTAGTGAGCGAGCTTGCCGAACAAACTAACAGTATTGGCGCGGTACTAGACGTTATTCGCGGCATTGCCGATCAAACTAACTTACTTGCATTGAATGCTGCTATTGAGGCCGCTCGCGCTGGGGAACAAGGCAGAGGGTTTGCCGTGGTGGCCGATGAAGTGCGTACCCTAGCCAGTCGTACAGGCCAAAGTACCGATGAAATTCAGGCGATGATTGAGAAGCTACAAAGCAATGCAAAAGCCGCCGTAGACGCCGTGCAAGTCAGTCAGAATGCTTCAGCAAGTACGGTGGATAATGCCAACAAAGCAAACGATAGCTTAAAAGAAGCCGACCGGCTTATGAATGAGATTTCAGGTATGAGTAGCCAAATAGCTCGTGCGACAGAACAGCAGGCAGAGGCCGCCAATGAAGCCAACATTCGCATCAATGCGCTGTCTGGCGCTGCCGATAACAGTCTAAAAACGGCGGAAAAATTAGCGAGTGCCAGTCAGGCACTAAAAGCTAGCTGTATGGCGATAAAAGAAATTGCCAGCAAATTTAAACTTTAGTGAACCAAATTAGTCGTAAAAAGGAAGGTATTCACAGGTTTATACTACTTCCTGCGTATGGAAGTATTTAAGGCGGTGCTTTAGACTGGTTATCTACATACTGTAGATAACCCGCTAAACGTCGTTTACAAGGAGTGATATATGAGCAGTGATAGTAAAGGGATCCCAATCAAATTTTGGGTATTGGGCTTTTTTGTTCTACTTATCTTAGTGTATGTTTTATTTGCTAATACCATTATTAAAGCCGTACTAGAATCAAAATTAGGCGAATCTTATGGTGCTGAAGTCAACATTGCCGAATTTGATCACTCTTTATACCCTACCACTGTTACTCTTAGAGGCATTGGCTTAACCAACGCAACAAAGCCTTCTCACAATCAAGTGCTAGTTGGCGAAGCAAATGCGGACGTTGCCCTCATGCCGCTGCTTTCCAATCAAGTTGTGGTAAACAACCTTAACTTACTTGATGTGCAATTTGACCAGGCCCGCGAGCACGAAGGTGAAGTTTACCGGGTGCCTGAAAGCTCACTGTCCTACGATGAAATAAAAGCAAAAGCCAAAGAAGCGGTGCCTTCTGTAGACGAATTGCTTGCCCGTAATCCACTAAAAACTACCGCCGCCGTTGCCGAGGCAAAAGAAGCCTATGCCACCTACTCTGAAGGCTTAAAGCAAGATTATGAAAACTTGCCTGACAAAGCACGTATCGACTATTACAAAACTCAGGTTGCTGAGCTTAAAGAAACGAATTACAAAGATCCTCAAGCCCTCATTCAAGCCAAATCATCGTTAGATAAATTAAAAGAAGAAATGAGTGCAGATCGTGCGCTTATTAGCAGCTTCACCGATAAAGCGTCGAATGCTAAGAGTGCGTTGAGCAACTCGGTAAAGGCCTTAAAAGAAGCGCCTGGTGAAGATTATGCGTTACTTAAAGGCATAATTGCGGGCGATGAAGCAGCCCTATCTCAAGTGACTTACTTTGTATTTGGCGACAAAGCCGCTGAATATACAGAGTATTTAATGTCGGCCATGCAAATTGTGATGCCACTACTTCAAGGCGGTGATACGCCCGAGGAACCTGCAGCCGATATGCCTTCTATTTTGGTGAAACAAGCAAACGTGTCTGTGCTTTGGCAAAACGAGTCGATAAGCAGCTCATGGCAGAACATCACCAACACCCACAGTGTGTTTGGTGACCCAACGACCTTTACCATTGAAGCGGCAGGCGACATGCTTAAGCAATTTACCTCAAGTGGTGAATTCTGGATTGATGAGAGTGGTGTAGATGCAAGCCAAGTGTGGGAACTAGCTGGTGTGAATATGTCGAATATTCCAGTAAGCGGTAATGAAACACTTAATGCCGTAATGAAAACCGCCCTCATGGCGACTACCGGCTCAATGAAAGTCGTTGATAATCAGCTTAGCGGCAACGGTAAAGTTAACTTGCAAGAGTTAGTGATGGAAGCCACAGGTACTAGCGATGTAACTAGCGCTATTGCCTCTGCACTTCAATCGTTAAGTAGTTTATCAATGACCATGCTACTTGATGGCACCATAGCTAACCCTGGATTTAATATTAAGTCAGATTTAGATAACAAACTGGCGCAAGCCGCTATTTCTCAGCTCACCGCGTCTCAGCAAGATAAGCTTGATGAACTTAATACCAAGCTAAATACGATGGTTGCCAGTGAGCAAGATGCCCTGTCTGGTGAATTGGTTGATATTAATGCAATGCTAAGTGCGGCACAGGGCGACAGCGGCGCCTTACAAGAATTGCTTCAAAGCCAATTGAGCAGTGTGGTTGAAGAACAAAAGAATAAATTGTTCGACAAACTCAAAGGTAAATTAGGACAAGGTGAATAAAGCACCTTTGATTCCTTTGCCCTTCGCGGCATAATAGGTAATAACGCAGAGGGCAGTTTACTGCCCTTTTTAAATTTTCCTCCGCTTACCGGTTTTCAGGTGACTTTGTGTGGCAAGATAAATGGCTTCCTATTGTACTCATCACCCTATTAGGGTTGTTGCAGTATCGGCTATGGTTTGGGAAAAATAGTATTCCTGACTACCTCAGTCGAGAGCAGGAAGTGAAAACTCAAGCGCAGCAAAACGCAAACCTTGCACAGCGAAATGCCCTGCTAAACGCAGATATCACCGACCTTAAAGTGGGTTTAGAGGCTATTGAAGAGCGCGCTCGCAACGAACTAGGCCTGATTAAGCAAGGGGAAACTTTTTACCGGATTTTACCGACAGAAACTAAGTGAGTAACATGACATCCTCCTCTGTAGTTGCGGTTATTCCCGCAGCTGGTATTGGCAGCCGAATGCAGGCTGATCGCCCCAAGCAGTATTTACCTCTTCAAGGGAAAACGATTCTTGAACACACCGCTGAATTACTGCTAAATCATCACGCCATCGATTACCTTGTTATAGCCATCAGCTCTCACGATACTTACTTTCCCTCTCTTTCCCTTGCTAATAATCCCAAGGTGAAAGTTGTAGAGGGTGGCAATGAACGGGCTGACTCTGTGCTAAATGCAATAAATACCCTACCAGAAAATACCTGGGCATTAGTGCACGATGCCGCGCGCCCTTGTGTAAGCGCTCATGACATTACTAATTTGCTGGCGGTGATGGATAATAGACAGGTAGCTGGTGGTATTTTAGCTTCTCGGGTTCGAGACACCATGAAACGAGGCTCTGCCAAGCAAGCGGTTAATGCCGGCTTCCCCACTGTTCTTCATACTGAAAGCAGAGAAAATTTATGGCATGCCCTTACGCCGCAGTTGTTTCCCACTACGCTACTTAAAAGCGCCTTGCGGGATGGCCTAGCTGCTGGCGCAACTATTACCGACGAAGCATCAGCCATAGAGTACGTTGGCCACACGGTTGCACTTATTGATAGCGACCCTGCAAATATTAAAATAACCCACCCAGGGGACTTACCCTTGGCAGATTTTTACTTACATCAACGACAGAAGGCACAAACAGAATGCGAATAGGACACGGTTTCGACGTTCATAAATTTGGTGGCGAAGGCCCCATCGTTATTGGTGGTGTAAGCATTGACTATGAACACGGCCTAGTCGCCCATTCTGATGGCGACGTATTGCTACATGCATTATGTGACGCATTACTTGGTGCTGCAGCCCTAGGGGATATTGGCAAGCATTTTCCCGATACCGATGATGCCTATTCAGGCGCCGATAGCCGTGTATTACTCAGGCATGTTGTTCACGTAATAAATGAAAAAGGCTATACCTTAGGCAATGCAGATATGACGATAGTGGCGCAGGCCCCGAAAATGGCACCCCACATTCAGGCCATGCGAGAAATCATTGCCAAAGACTGTCATTGCGAGCTTGATGCGATCAACGTAAAAGCTACCACGACAGAAAAGTTAGGATATACAGGCAGAAAAGAAGGCATAGCTGCTCACGCGGTAGTGCTACTGGAAAAGATATGAAACCATTACATACACAACACTGGAATTACTATTATAGTAAACCCGTATCTACCGGTTTATTTAAGTTTCAAGCCGACGACTTTCAAGTGGTGGAAGATTTAGGTTACGAGCCCTGCGGTGAAGGCGAGCATCAGTTTGTCTTTGTCGAGAAAGTGAATACCAATACTGCTTTTGTTGCTGAGCAACTTGCTCGTTACACCAAATTACCCCTTCGCCAAGTGACGTACGCAGGCAGGAAAGATAAATATGCTCTTACCCGTCAGTGGTTTGGTTTACATGCGCCAGGGCAAGCTGATTTCGACTTTAGTGATTTTGAGCTAGAAGGTGTACGGGTTATTAAACAAACTCGCCACAATAGAAAACTTCGCACCGGCCAATTAAAAGGCAATGCTTTTACCATTACTCTACGCCAAGTTGTGCATCCAGAAGCCATTGAAGCGCGTCTTCAGGAAATCGCTAAACATGGTGTGCCAAATTACTATGGCGAACAGCGATTTGGCGTCATGCGGGTGAACGAGCAAGGAGAAGTACAGCGCGGTGGCAACCTGGCCATGGCCGAGCGTATGATAAATGGCGAAACCATTCGCCACAGAAATAAGCGCTCTATGGCACTGTCGGCCTTGCGTAGCTGGCTATTCAATGAGGTCATATCTATTCGTTTAGAAAAGGAGACCTTCGATAAAGTACTTACCGGTGACGCATTGGTATTAACCGGCTCAAACAGCTTCTTCATTGACGATGACAAGCAGCAAGACAGTCAGCAACGTTATGAAGACAAAGATGTATGTCCTTCGGCACCGCTGTGGGGTAAGGGTGACTTGATCACCACGTCAGAGGCAAACGCCACCGAAGAGCAGGTTGCATCTACTCACCCAGAAGTTATCGACTTCTTAGGGCAATGTGGGTTCGAGCAAGAACGCCGTGCTATAAAAATATGGCCATCGCAACTTGAATGGCAAAGTAAGGGTGATACATTAACCCTATCGTTTTCATTACCTAGCGGCTGTTTTGCCACATCCGTACTTAGGGAATGTGTTGAAACCGTTTCTCCCATTCATAGTATTTAGTTGAGATTGCATGAAAATCCTAATGAGTAACGACGATGGCGTGTTTGCAAAAGGCTTAGCTATTTTGCACGAAACCATCTCCAGCGAGCACGATATTACTGTTATCGCCCCCGATCGTAACTGTAGTGGCGCAAGTAACGCCCTTTCGTTACATCAACCCCTTCGTATTCAACGTATGGATAGTGGGTTTTATTCTGTCAACGGCACGCCATCAGACTGTGTTCATTTAGGTATCAGCCGAATTCTAAAAGATGACCCAGAATTGGTAGTATCTGGTATTAATCATGGTGCTAACTTAGGCGATGATGTAGTTTATTCGGGTACGGTAGCGGCGGCGACGGAAGGCAGATATATGGGCTTACCCGCCATTGCAGTGTCGCTTGCCAGCAAGAAAGGTGAAAACTTTGAAACGGCGGCACGGGTAGTGCTAGATATTATTCGTAAACTTCAATCTCATCCTTTACCTGCAAATCAAATTTTGAACGTAAATGTTCCGGATATACCTTATGATGAGCTTAAAGGTATAGAAGTAACCAGACAGGGTCGCCGACATCGCGCTGAACCTATGTTTGAAGATAAAGACCCGTTTGGCCAAACCATCTATTGGTATGGCCCAGCAGGTTCAGAACAAGATGCCGGCCCAGGTACAGACTTTCATGCAGTGGCAAACGGGTATTGCTCCGTTACCCCACTCAGTGTTGATATGACTGCCTACCAAAGCTTAGACAATATGAAAGAATGGTTAGCAAAATAACCTAATTGCGCGCAGCAGATAACAAGGATAATAAGCACCACCATGAGAGCCTCCAGAAAAGGGGATGCGCTAGCACAACTGCTTTATGACGAAGGGATCCGTTCGCAGCCTGTGCTCAACGCCATTGCCGGTACACCCCGGGAAACATTCTTACCTGATGCGCTTAAGCATAAAGCCTATCAGAATACTGCGCTGCCTATCGGGCAGGGGCAAACTATTTCGCAACCCTATATTGTTGCGAAAATGACTGAACTGCTGCTAGATAGTCCGAATAAACCCGAAAAAGTGTTAGAGATTGGTACAGGCTCTGGTTATCAGACCGCTATTCTTGCGCAACTTTTTTCGAGTGTATTTAGCGTAGAACGAATCAAATCGCTACAATTTCATGCAAAAAGACGGATGAACCAACTCGATTTACACAATATTGCCATGAAACACGGCGATGGGTGGAAGGGGTGGACATCTAAAGGTCCTTACGATGCCATTATTGTGACGGCTGCGGCCAGTAGTTTGCCGCAAGATTTATGCGATCAATTAAAAGAAGGAGGCCGTCTGATCATTCCTGTAGGAAATGAACAGCAGTCTCTATTATGTATCGACAGGATAGAAGGCGAACTAAAAACCACCACCATAGAGGCGGTACGTTTTGTTCCCTTAGTAGCAGGAGAGCTATTGTGAAATTGTTCGAGCCAATGTACGACATGGCACTTCGATGGGCTAGACACCGCCATGCGGTTAAATATTTAGGGGGGCTTAGTTTTGCTGAGTCAGTATTTTTCCCTATTCCGCCTGATGTCATGCTCGCGCCCATGTCGTTGTCTCAACCCGACAAAGCGTGGCGCTTCGCCCTTATTACTACGCTTGCGTCTATTTTGGGGGGGATTGCAGGTTATTGGCTGGGTTATTTTGCCTTTGATGCATGGTTAGCGCCTATCATTGATAGTTGGGGCTATACCCACAAAATAGAAACTGCCACGCAGTGGTTTGCCGATTATGGCGTTTGGGTGGTGTTTGTTGCTGGGTTCTCGCCTATTCCCTATAAGGTCTTCACCACAAGTGCTGGCTTTCTACAGATGGCCTTTTTTCCTTTTCTTATTGCGTCTGCGGTAGGCCGTGGCGCAAGATTCTTCTTGGTCGCAGGACTTATGCGCTGGGGCGGTGCCCCTATGGAAGCCAAACTGCGCCAATATGTGGAAGTATTAGGCTGGGCAGTGGTGCTATTGGCTGTTGCCGCTTACCTCATCTTGCGATAATGGCAAAGCGATGTCATACCGCTTCTTTCTGATCAGTGTTGTGCTACTGCTACTACAAAGTTGCAGTAGCCGTACCGATCCTGCCCCTGTTGTTTTATTAAATAGTCAAGCAGATCAAGAGTCTGGTGGATTCACATCAGATACCTATAAAGTACAGCCAGGGGACACCCTTTTTGGTATCGCTTGGTACACAGGAAATGACTATCGAGATATTGCTAAATTTAACAGCTTATCAGAACCTTATCGCATTTTCCCTGGTCAAGAATTACGCATTTCTCCCCCACCCAAAATTGTAAAGATTTTGTCAAGACCCAAGCCACAGACCACTCAGTCAGCAGATCCGACCACAACAACAGTAGACAAAAGTTTGATTGACCCCCCTAAACCACGGGCGTATGGTGAAGGTGAAAAAGTTGTTAAGCGACAAAACGTTACGAGCGTCAACAGGCCGCCAGAAAGCGTCAAAATAACGGCACCCAACAGTTTTCCTAACAAGATAAAAAAGTGGGTTTGGCCTAGCAAGGGCAAGATTGTTGAAACGTTTAGTAAGTCAGAGTCGGGCAACAAAGGAATTGATATCGCTGCGGCTAAAGGTACATCGATACACGCGGCAGCAGATGGCAAAGTTGTTTACTCAGGAAGCGCCTTAAGAGGCTATGGTAAATTGGTTATTATCAAACATACCGACACCTTTTTAAGTGCCTACGCATACAACGACACAATAATCGTAAAAGAACGAGATTGGGTGTCAGCGGGGCAAAAAATCGCCACCATGGGAGACAGCGGAACAAATTCGGTAAAACTTCATTTTGAAGTTAGATATCGTGGTAAGTCTTTAGACCCACTGCGTTATCTGCCAGCTACACGACCATAATAATAACAAATAATAATAAGAAACGAATTAAGGAGAAACGTCGTAAGGTAACCTTGAAGCAGGAGATTCATTGTGGGTCATATAAATCAAAGCCTAGAATCAAATACGAAAGATGACTTAAACGTCATTGATATGCCAGCCGATCTGAAAACGGATAAAATAATATCTGATGACACTGACACCAATTCAGAAGAATTAGTGTTAAGCCAAGACGACCAACCAAAAAATCTAGACGCCACTCAGTTATATCTAGGTGAAATCGGTTTCTCGCCTCTGCTTAGTGCAGAAGAAGAAGTGTTTTTCGCCAGAAAGGCTCTACGTGGATGTGAAGCCTCACGCAAGCGCATGATTGTAAGTAATTTACGCCTAGTTGTAAAAATAGCGCGTCGATACAACAACCGCGGCCTTGCTCTGTTAGATCTAATCGAAGAAGGGAATCTAGGACTTATACGTGCTGTTGAAAAGTTCGATCCCGAACGTGGTTTTCGTTTTTCAACGTACGCAACGTGGTGGATTAGACAAACCATTGAACGCGCAATTATGAACCAAACGCGCACTATTCGTTTGCCTATTCACGTCGTTAAAGAACTTAATGTATATTTACGTGCAGCTCGTGAGTTATCTCAAAAACTTGATCACGAACCTACTGCCGAAGAAATTGCACTTGCCTTAGACAAACCTGTCGAAGACGTTACCAAAATGCTGCGACTTAATGAACGTATTACGTCAGTAGATACCCCAATTGGTGGCGAAAACGATAAAGCGTTGCTAGATATTCTGGCCGATGAAAAAGAATTCGGTCCAGAAGAGAACTTACAAGATTCAGACATCAAATCAAATATTGTTGGCTGGCTTGAAGAGCTCAATCCTAAACAACGTGAAGTGTTGGCAAGACGCTTTGGATTAATGGGTTATGAGCCTTCAACGCTTGAAGATGTTGGTGCTGAAATTGGTCTGACTCGGGAACGAGTTCGCCAAATTCAAGTAGAAGCGTTACGTCGGTTGCGAGATATTCTAGGCCATCAAGGCCTATCGCTAGAAAATTTATTTAACCAAATGAATTAATAGCACATTGCACCAACACCATGCCGAGGCGCACTCTGTCCTCGGCATTTTTGTTTGTAGTACTAAGCTCTAGTTAAGCTCACGAAAACATAGTCATGTGGGTTTTTCTCATCCGCAGAGTGTGCTTCGCGGCTAATCTCCTTCCACGATCCCTGGGCTTCATAATCGGGAAATTGCGTATCGCCTTCTACCGCTAATTTGATAAATGTCAGGTGCAAGGTATCAGCCTTATCCAAAAAGGCCTGATAAATGGTCCCACCACCGATAATCATCACCTCATCTGGCTGACTCTCTAAAGCTAAAGCATGCTCAATGGCCGCTTCAGGTGACGATACCACCGTTGCGTCTGGCAAACTGTAAGCACTGTTAGTAGTGATAACGATATTCGGCCTTCCCGGCAAAGCACGGCCGATAGACTCATAAGTTTTACGGCCCATAATGACAGGCTTACCCATGGTGATTTGCTTGAAATGTTTCAAATCTGCTGGCAAATGCCAGGGCATGTCGTTATCTGCGCCGATAACGCGTTTGCTTGCCATTGCGGCAATCATGGCAATTTTCATAGTGATACTGACCAAAAGTGTTTCAATAACGACTATGATAACTGATTACCACCATCGCGATAACTCTTGCGTTAATAACAATCCGTTATTCCCCCGCCTCATTGTGTAAATTGGCCCCTCTATTACACCTTGTCCATTTTATTTACCTATCTTGTTTCAATTAACCGAATATCAACCGATATTATACGAGCTGTGGTGTAGTGGTAAAAACTTCTGTTCCCCTATAGTGATTACTCATTTGCTTCTTATTAAAATCCAATCAAATGTAAATAATAACAATTATCATTTGCGATCGTGATTTATATCGACTAGGGTGTAATCAGGAGGGCAAGCAAATGCAAATAACGTACTTGTGTGCAAAACACGAAGATTGGATTTATAGCAACCCGGAGCAAGCGCTTCACTTTATGGCCAGAGATGAAATGCAGGGCACGCTTTTACTGCATTGCGGCCAATACACCGATGCCATACCTTACTTAGGTTGTGCTTTTGATATTGCAGTCATTCTTTTAGAAGTGGATGGCGGCGAAAATGAAGCCATGAAGAGCAAAGTAAAGGGGTTGGCAGGATTACTCGAAGAAACTTATTACCACCTTAAGCTTCCCGTTTACAGAAATGCCATTTTAGACAGGGCGAATTCCGTATTGCAAGCTACAGAGTCGGCTTTGCTGACCGCATTTTTACTCAAATCTGTACATCCATAAGTTGAAAATACTATGCATACTTATCTTGCAGCACCCCTTAATCGCAACGTTAAAAAGTATGATACTACCGACTTTAAAACCTTATTAGGTAACTGGGAAAAGCGCATAGTAGCAGGCAACAATGCGTTCTCTCAAAAGCACTGGTTATCAAGTATCGCGTTGTACTACCAAGCTATTGCGCTAGCTAACCAATTAATGAGAGTTTCTCCTTACCGTAAGGAAGCTACGGTTTCCTTACTCGTGAGTTTTCATAACCTTTCCGATACCTACTTGCAGTTCGCTACCGAGACTAAACCCGATGAGAGAATGGGTATATACCAAATGGCGCTTACGGCTTTATGTGAAGTGAAGAATCGGATAGATGCAGTAGCCATATTGCTTCCAGATAATCCCGATGTACGCCGTGCTAAATGCATAGCGCATCAACAGCGATGGTTGTTATCAAAGCAACATCCTCAATTGGCGACAGACTTAACTAGCACGCTAGCATTCGACACATCGTCCACCCCCCTAGTGGCTTATACGAGTAAGGTCGCTGCTAGTCAGGCAAACCATTAACAGATGCTATTTCACTTGATTAGGAGTTTATATGAAAACAGCGATTAATAACGCTATCTACGCAGCAGCGCTATCGTCATCACCGGCTTTCGCCCATGCAGGTCATGACCATGGTCATTGGAGCAGCCAAATTTTACACGGACTCTTTTTCCTTTCACTTGCCGCGGTAGGTGCTGCATGTGTATTCGCTGGCTATAAGGCCTTTTCTCGTAAAAAAAGACAACTAAATAGAGCCTGAAACTATGTTAAATACTTTACTCTCTTCTCTTCATCGCCGTGCCCCCTTTGCCAAAGCCAGCGCGCATTGCGATATTCCTTGTAAAATATACGACCCTATTTCAGCGCAATTAGCTGCACTTAGCGTTATTCGTTTTGTTGATTTGCTGAACGAATTGAGCGAAAAAGAAAATCTATCCTTTAGCGACCATGCTCAATTTAGCCGCTTGATCAGCGAAAAAGAGATCCACGCTGAAAAAGTCAAACACGAGACTAGGGTAATTTGGGGCGACTACTTTAAGGCACCTCAGTTTGAACAATACCCCGATACTCACAAACTGGTGCATAACATTATGCTAACCGGCTCGGCATGTAAACAGCATGTTTCACGAGAAAAAGCAGAGGCATTGCTTCGTTTAGTGAATGAGTTTGCCGCGAGTTTCTGGGCAACTAAAGGCGTTGAAACCTATACAGCTACCTGCCCCTACCCACCAGCAGAGAACGTTGTTTACCCTAAGCTTTAATCGTGTTTAGACTATTAGCGATTGAGGGCAACAGCATGCAGCCTGTGCTATTTGCAGGGGATTTTATCTTAACCTGCAAATGGCCAATGGCTTGGCTAAAAAGCGGCCATCTTGTCGTTGTTCACAGTGAAAAATATGGTGTTATCGTTAAACGCGTCATTGAAGTTTGCCGCCAAAGAGGCGTACTACTGCGCGGTGATAATGCTTATGAGAGTGTGAGTACTAAGGCGATGGGTTGGATTAGCCCCAACGCCATTGTAGGCAAGGTTATTTATTCATCGCCCGCTAACCATCTTTTAAACGATAAACGCCGCTAGTTAATGTTAACTCGCGGCGTAATATTTGGATTGTTGCTGTCAGCGATGTGGGTTAATTAACGACGGTACTCTACTTCAACGTCGTAGTCATCTTCGTCCCAATCTTCATCATCATCTAAGTCATCACTTAAATCGTCTTCGAAGTCGTCGCCCAAGTCGGCCTCTTGTGCTTCTAACGTATTACGATGGTAAGTATCCCATTTGAACTCAACATCTTTCGTTTCTTCTTCTGCGATAACTTCGGTTGGAAGCGTATCGATGAAGTTCATGATTTCTCGGCAAAGCGGCTCTAAGCCAATCTTCTGGAAAGCAGATATTTGATAAATTGGGCCTTCCCAACCAAGTTGTGCGGCAATTTCTTTGCAGCGCTCGTTGGCTTCTTCTTCAAGCATCAAATCAACTTTGTTAAACACTAACCAGCGAGGCTTACTGGCTAGTTTAGGGTTGTACTTTTCGAGCTCTTCAACAATAGCCTTGGCGTTTTCAGCTGGATCGCTTTCATCCACTGGCATAATGTCTACAACATGTAGCAGTATACGACAGCGCTCTAAATGCTTAAGGAAACGAATACCTAAGCCCGCGCCGTCAGCTGCACCTTCAATAAGCCCAGGAATGTCGGCGACGACGAAGCTGCGTTGTGCGTCTTGACGAACTACACCTAGGTTTGGCACAAGCGTAGTAAACGGGTAATCAGCCACTTTAGGTTTTGCTGCAGATACAGAGCGAATAAAGGTAGATTTACCTGCATTCGGCATACCTAGAAGACCAACATCGGCCAGAAGCATTAATTCGAGTTTTAAGTTACGAATTTCGCCTGGCGTACCATTGGTTTTATGACGTGGTGCACGGTTAGTACTGCTTTTGAAACGCGCATTACCTAAACCGTGAAATCCACCTTGTGCCACTTTAAGCTGTTGCCCATGACGAGTAAGGTCGCCAAGTACTTCTCCAGTATCGCTATCGGTAGCGCGGGTTCCCACAGGAACACTTACCGTTAAATCTTTACCGCCACGGCCTATACAGTTAGCACCTTGACCATTTTGGCCGCGCTCTGCACGGTGAAAACGCTCGAAACGATAGTCGATCAATGTATTCAGGTTTTCATCGGCAAGAAGAAAAACACTACCGCCGTCGCCCCCATCGCCACCATCAGGGCCACCTTTGGGAACATATTTTTCCCGTCTAAAGCCAATTACGCCGTTGCCACCGTCGCCGGCTTCAACACGAATTTCAGCTTCATCTACAAATTTCATTTATCACTCCGGGCATTGTTGCCGTAGGGGTTATTTATACTCAGTATTCAACTACTAAGTTTACACCAAATTATTATGTACTGCCCAAATACTAAAGCTCGGGTTTCCATAAAACAAAAAACCCCGCAAGCGCGGGGTTTTTCTAAGCCTGTTCGGCGAGTAGCTAAGGCGCTTACTCTGCTACGATGCTTACAAATTTACGGTTGTTCGGTCCTTTAACATCAAACTGAACTTTACCGCTTTTTAATGCAAACAACGTGTGGTCTTTACCGATACCCATGTTGTCACCAGCGTGGAAACGAGTACCACGTTGACGAACAATGATGTTACCAGCAAGAACAGATTCTCCACCAAAGCGTTTAACACCTAGGCGTTTACTCTCTGAATCACGACCGTTTTTGGTACTACCACCAGCTTTTTTATGTGCCATGTGTTCGTGCTCCTATTAAGCGTTAATGCCAGTAATTTTCACTTCCGTGAACCACTGACGGTGACCCATCTGCTTGCGTGAATGCTTACGACGACGGAACTTAACGATTTTAATTTTATCGCCACGACCGTGTGTAACCACCTCAGCAGTCACCTTACCACCAGCAACGTTTGGTGTGCCGATTTTTACGTCGTCACCGTTGCTTACCATTAAAACTTTGTCGAATTCAATCGTGTCACCTGGGGCAACTTCGATTTTTTCTAGACGAACGGTTTGGCCTTCGGCCACACGGTGTTGTTTACCGCCACTTTGGAAAACCGCGTACATAGTTAACTCCGCTCTGCGTCACTGACGCAATCAATTCAAAAAACAGGGCGCGAATTGTACGTGAAACATCCGTAAATCACAACCCCGATTCTGATAAAAGTAGATTATTTTTCCAACATGGGTGAATTTTTGCGTGAATTCACCCAAAAATGCACGATGCCACACTTAGAAAACAGAACTAAGTGAATGACAAACGGTAAAATTCAAGATGATAGCCGCCAAATTCGATAAGCATTTTTTACTTAAAAAAGCATGGGATGCGTTATCTGTAGATGGAAAATCGAATACGATCCAACCGAGGCGATCTGATCATGAAAAACACGCATGAACCACGCACTTTAATCACGATGATCTAAAAACGATCGAATAACAGATCTGAGATTGTAGCATTTTGATCGCCACTTCGCAGCTAGCAAAAAAGAATTTTTCCAAAAATACACATTTCAGACCAAAATTAAGTAGTAGGGCTCATAATGAGACTTATATTAATAATAAAAATCGTATAAAACGCTTAGATGGGATGTGAAAATAGCGCAAACTCACGTTTTTGCATTCGTTCTTACATACTTAACGCAGCCTCGAACATTAAAACAGTATGTTGAGAATTAAGACGAATACAAAAAAGCGCTCCTATTTAAAAGCTGTTCTAGGGCTAAATGAGGTTAATTCAGAGCCTATATAAGTTCAATTGGGTGGCAAAATACGTTTAATTGGGTGGATAGTATGCTGCATTCAGGTACAATCAGCCCCTATAATTGCCTATGAAATGAATAAGTTTTTACGCCCATGCCAATGGATATAAATCAAATACGCGCACTATCAGATAACGATATGCAAGCGGTTAACCACCTGATTCAACAGCAAGTCGACTCTGATGTTGCGCTTATTAATCAATTGGGATTCTACATTGTTAATAGTGGCGGTAAGCGCCTTCGCCCATTATTAACGGTGCTAAGTGCACGTGCAATGGGCATTGAGAATGCGGAGCATCACACCCTTGCCGCTATTGTTGAATTTATACATACCGCAACGTTGTTGCACGATGATGTAGTAGATGAATCGACCATGCGACGTGGACGTGAAACCGCTAACGCTGTATTTGGTAACCAAGCATCGGTTTTAGTAGGTGACTTCCTGTATACCCGCTCATTTCAAATGATGGTAAGTTTGAAGCGCATGCGCGTAATGGACATTTTATCTGAAGCAACCAATCAAATTGCTGAGGGTGAAGTATTGCAGTTAATGAATTGCAACGATGCCTCTACCACAGAAGCACGGTATTTCGATGTAATTTACGGTAAAACCGCCCGCTTGTTTGAAGCGGCTACGCAACTGGCAGCGGTATTAACTGACCAACCAGAAAACGTAGAGCATGCCATGCAAGAATACGGCAAGCACTTAGGTACCGCCTTTCAGTTAGCCGACGATATTTTAGATTACATGGCCGACAGTGATGAAATGGGCAAGAACGCTGGCGATGATTTAGCGGAAGGAAAGCCAACGCTACCTTTGCTATACGCTATGTGGAATACCGACAGCGAAGAAGATAAAGCGCTTATTCGTGATGCTATCGAGCAAAGCAACGGGCTGCCCCATCTTGATCGCATCCAGCAAATTATGGAAAGCACTGGTGCGCTAGATTACACCCGCACGTGTGCCAACAATGAAGTGAAAATGGCCATTGATAGTTTATCTATTATTCCAGATTCACCTTATAAAGAGGCATTGATTGCTCTTGCTCATATTTCGGTAGAACGCACTAGCTAGTGCGTTTAACCCGCTTCAAGCATAGCCCCCACCAGCCCCACCAAGAAGCCGAATATTGCCCCTAATGGTGGCAACCAATGTTTTTCCATGCGAATGCCTGGGGCTATGTCTTGAAATACTGAATACAAAATTCCCCCAGCTGCAAAAAGCATAATGCCACTCATGACTACAGGGAAGCCTGCCAAATAATAAAACCCTATCGCACTCATTATTGGGCCAAGTAAGCTCATCAATACAAAAATCCAAATAAGCTTAGTGCTACGGTTTTTGTTCGTTGGGGTCATTTCACGATAAGCATTAAACCCTTCCGGTAAATTTTGTACCGCAATTAACACGCCTAACAACATAGTACCGCCACCTAATGCGGCAGTGGTGCCTAGCGCTACCGACTCAGGCACAAAATCACTTAACATGGCGGCAAGTTGGCTTCCTGCGGTTTTCTTTTTTGCCAGATAAATATCCAACGTCATAAAGGCAAGTGCCCCGCCGACAAAGCAGCAACACGCCATAAATACTGATACGTCTTTGATACCTTCAGGCACCAACACTAATGCGACCGCTGAAATTAACGCCCCTGCCCCCAAGGCTAAAATACCGTGACGTACTTCTTGCTCTAACCATTTAGGGTGCAAACCTTTCACCCTCGATAACAGCGCACCTGCTGGCATAGCCAGGCCAGCTAACGTTGCCACAATAATTAGATTTAGGATATCGGGTTGCTGCATGTTTGCTCCCTATACGTTGAGTAATTCCATCGTTTGACCTAGCACTATTGGCAGAATGCTCAATCACAACTAAAAAAGACAGCTCAAGTGGCTGTCTTTTTTCATTGTTCTCGCTGAGCGCATTTATAAAATATAAAGCCTTACGCTATTAATCATATAGTAATGCGCCATTATGAGATCATTTCAAATTAAGATCTCGGGTCATGTTTTCGTTTTTGTCGCGGTGCACAATTATATTGTCTTCAATACGAATACCGCCAAATGGCCGATACGTATCTACCGTATCCCAATTGATGTATTTCGACGCTGGGGTTGCTTTTAAGTCTCTGAGTAAGCTATCAATAAAGTACAAACCAGGCTCGATGGTAAACACCTGACGCGCTTCAATCATGCGCGTACAACGCAAGAAAGGATGTTCTTCAGGAGCAGGTTTAGGGGTACCTCTGTCGTCATTTACTAAACCGCCGACATCGTGTACTTGTAGTCCTAAGAAATGACCAATACCGTGAGGGAAGAACGTTCGCGTAATGCCTTGTTTGACAATATCTGCCGCAGGAAGATTCACAATGCCAGTGTCTTGTAGGATTTGAGCTATACCTGCATGGGCAAGCAAATGGATATCGGTATAGGCGACACTTGGCTTAAGGGAATCAACCAAGGTTAGCGTGACTTTATCAACGGCTTGAATAAGGTCGGAAAATAACGTGGAGTTTTGACTGTAGGTTCGGGTGATATCAGCAGCATAGCCGTGGTAATTCGCCCCCGCATCAATCAAGAACGAACGAGACTGCTTAGGTGCAATGGTATCGCACTGCATGTAGTGCAGTATTGCCGCGTGTTCATTCAGCGCAATAATACTGGTGTAAGGCACGTCGTTATCGCCTTGGCGGCACGCTGCGCTGTACGCTAAATTGATATCGAATTCGCTCTTACCTTCAAGAAACGCCTGTTCTGCTGCTTTATGCCCCGCTACCGCCAGCTTGTTTGCTTCTCGCATACACTCTAGTTCGTAATCGGTTTTATACGCCCGTTGGTAATGTAAATAATGCAGCACTCTGTCTGGGTTTACGTTCTCAAACCCTAACGCTTTGGCTACTTCAATGTATTCACCAACATAAGCAAAACCGCGCTTATCGTAAGGCAGGTGCTTTTCAACAGCATCGGCTTGTTGTAGCAAAATGATATTAAAGCTATCGGTCCAAAAATCTTGTGGCGCTGGCGGTACTTTGTGCCAAAAATCTTCAGGGCGATAAAAAATAAGGGTGGGCTTATCTTCACCATTAACCACTAACCAGCAATTGGGGTTATCGATAACCGGCACCCATGCTTTAAACTGTGGGTTTACCTTAAACGGGTAATGGTTGTCGTCTAAGAACAAGCGCTTGCCTTGCCCCGAATGGATGACTAACCCTTCTAGTCCTTCACGCTGAAGTGCTTCGCGAGTGCGAGATTGAAGTTCCTCGATATGTTGCTGATAGCTTGCCTGATGTTTTGACATAACACCTCATTTAAGTTTTTTAATTTGCATGGCTAACTGGCCTTCTTCCATTAGCAATGGGTTACCCGCCGTTTCAAATGCGCTGGTTCCACGCTAGCTTCGCTAAAATGCGAGAAGAGAATAATATTAGCCATTGTCGTTAAGTGCTCTTCTCTTTTAAAGTGACTTAAATACGCTTCTCTTTTAAGGCGACTTAAGTAGGCTTCTCTTAAAGGAGAATAGTGTACCACGATAGCCGCTCGGCTTTCACCGAGCGGCTTGTATGCATTAGTTATACATCTGCGCTAGCGAGGCGCTAATTGCAAGGTTCCCGTTACAGGATGCGTGCTAACTGCACTTGATGAAGGAATAACATCTTGCGTAAGCTGCGGAAATACATTTTTATTTTCCCCCAACTGATGCTCGTAAATATACTGATAAGCCAATACCGCTTTCACGTAACTTCGGGTTTCTTTGTAAGGAATATTCTCAATCCAGATATCTACCGGCAACGCTTCGCCTGCGGGTAACCATTCCAACACTTTACGCCAGCCAGCGTTATACGATGCTGACACCAACACGGGATTATCGTTAAGCTTATCGCCTAAATAACGTAAATACTGCACGCCGTAGTCGAGATTATTATCAACTTGAAACAAGCTATTTCGACTGACTTTCTCTTTAGCCAAATACTGCGCTGTACCGGGCATAAGTTGCATTAACCCTGCCGCACCTACTGGCGATACCGCATCTACCATGAACGAACTTTCACGACGGGCAATAGCCATCGCAAATGCTTTTGATACGTCATAGGTTTCACTCTTTTCACTAAATTGTGACTCGTAGGCCAAAGGAAAACGACGCTCAACATCGTCCCAATAACCACTTTTTGCAAAGCTGATGATGGCTTGGTCGTATATACCCCATTCGTATGCCAGCACACCAGCATCGGTTACCTGAGAGTCGGGTAAATTCGATAGCAAATATCGCCACTCTCGACGTGCACTGGTAGAACGTTCTAAGCGGTAGAATTCCATTGCCCGCTGGGTAGCAGGGGTATTGGCAATAGCGTGCACCGCACTTTGCACTCGAGGCGCGGGTGTATGCGACAAGTTCGGTTGGCTTTTAATACGAGCACTGGCCATAAAGCCATAATAATTGCGTTCGTTGGCTAGCTGCTGATACATCACCGTAGCCTGCATCACATTACCAAGTTCTTCGAGCGCGCGGGCTTTCCAATAGCGGAAGTTTTCCTCTTGCTGGAGTTCAGGACTAGCGGCATCAATCACATCGACGACCCGCTGCCATTGTTTGCCGCGAAGCAAAAACGATACATGCCAAAGTTTCACATCATCGCTGGCACCCGCGATATCGGCTTTATCTAGCCATTCGTGGGCTTCAGGTAAGAAATCTAAGGTAGCGCTTAACGCAATAGCCCGTTGAATAATATGTAATTCAGGCCCTGAGAAAATATCTTTCGGAGCGTATGTATTGTAAGCCTTCATTGCCGCTTTGGGGTTTCTCCACGCCAGCTTTTCTATACCCCAGGTTAATATTTCGGCTTCGCTGTTTTTGTGTTTCAAAGGAAACAAACGGCTTCGATTAACTAAACTCACATCGCGAGATACTGCCGACCACGCATCGGCAAGATATTGATGACTGACTGGCAATTGGCGCTTAAGGTAAGGAATAATGCGGCGATTATCTTCTTTCGCAGCAATGGCTATACGCTTAACTACTTTGTCTGGCGTCATGAGGCCATTACTTCGCCACTTTGCAAATAGAGGGTCGCATTCATCGGGCTGTGATTGACCGCTATACCAAAGTGGGTCGACATCAATTAACACAGGTTTGGGATCGTCGGTACGTTTTAATTTGTAACCCAACGCTTGGCAAGTAAGTTTAGCGCCCATGCCATTTCGATAACTGTTTAAAAACGCGTTTTCGTGCCCCCGGGAGGCAAGGTAGTTTAACCAGCGATAGCGTAAACCATAACTGACAGGTTGCCCCGCGTAATCCTCTAAGAACTGTTCGACTTCACGCTGGGTTTTAAGCGACATGGTGCGTTCTAATCGCAAACGTAGTAGATAGGGATAAAGGGGGTAATTCGCTAACCCGTAAATTTCTGCGTCTAAATCTTCTAAACGCCTTTTAGGTAAGGTTCGTAAGCTTTTTTCTAAAATTAAGAAACGAGCTCGCTCATCGGCGTAGATGTCATCGGGGAATAACGGCGAAACTTGCGCATGACTTAGCTGAAAGCAGCTTGAGATAGCGATCAACGTGAAAACGTGAAACGACTTGTGCAAAGGTAATGGCTTGAAGCACGTTACCGCTGTTGATAGAAAACTTACACCTACTTTATTCGACACAATATGAACTCCTACCCCTTGTTGCATTCAAACACACCAGAGTTGTGTGTAATTATAGAATGATGCTTGCTTGAAAGCCGATAAATTATCGGCGTGGCTCCATGCCACAGAAGTAAAAAGTGCCAGCGCTGTTAGTTATACCTTACAAACATTAGTGCCATGATTGTAGATTATTCTTATGCTGGATTGGCGCTTTGCGCCAATAGTGCCCATTATACAAGCACTATTATTGAAATCGAGCTTGATTTTCAATGAATGGCCACCATTTTTAACAATTGAAACACTCGTTTGAATTTTTCATTGATATTTTGTTTAAGTTTAGTTAAAAAGCTAGCCACCCTAACGCATTAGTGTTGTGGTACGACCAGAATGTATAATTGGTTTATACGCTTATAGCGAATGGTTAGATTGCTTCACTACTATCCCGGCCAACGCCGAAGGAGATGATAATGATATACACAGGCAAGAGTCTATCCGTCAGTCTGTTAGATGACGGCTTTGCTGAACTGGTATTTGATGCCGAAGGTTCAGTAAACAAGTTCGATCGCCAAACAGTGACCGAGCTTGATGAAGCAACCCAAGCACTGCTTAAAGAAAGCGGTGTTAAAGGCTTAGTAGTACGCAGTGCAAAATCTGCATTTATTGTAGGTGCTGATATCACCGAATTTACCGGTTTATTCGCAATGGATGAAGCCGAAGTACTAAACTGGGTAGCAAACACGTCTCAAGTGTTTGACCGCTTCGAAGATTTGCCTTTCCCTACGGTTGCTGCCATTAACGGTTTCGCATTAGGTGGCGGCTGTGAAATGACATTAGCTTGTGACCTTCGCGTTGCAGACACGACAGCCTCTATTGGCCTGCCAGAAGTTAAACTAGGTATTATGCCTGGCTTCGGCGGCACGGTACGTTTACCTCGCTTAATTGGTGCCGACAATGCACTAGAGTGGATGACCACAGGTAAAGACAGAAAAGGCGCAAAAGCCCTTGCTGAAGGCGCCGTTGACGCCGTAGTTGCACCAGAGTCATTACGCGACAGTGCGCTTTCTATGTTGAAAGACGCGGTAGATGGCAAATTCAAATGGGAAGCACGTCGTGCTCAGAAGAAAGCCCCATTACAGCTAAATAAAAACGAAGCTATGATGAGTTTTTCTACCGCACAAGCCATGGTATTTGCCCAAGCAGGCAAGCACTACCCTGCTCCGCACAAAATGGTAGAAACCGTTCAAAAAGCCGCAGGCCTTGACCGCGATGGCGCACTTAAGCTTGAAAACGCTGGCTTTGTTGCCCTAACTAAAACCGATGCAGCGCAAGCGCAAATTGGAATTTTCCTAGCCGACCAGCTAGTAAAAGGAAAAGGTAAGAAACAAGCCAAAGCTGCCACAAAAGAGGTAAAACTTAATGCCGTACTGGGTGCGGGCATTATGGGTGGCGGTATTGCGTATCAAAGTGCTGTTAAAGGCATGCCAGTGATAATGAAAGACATTAACACTGAAGCACTAGATCTAGGCTTAAACGAAGCTGCCAACATTCTTGGTAAAGGTATGCAGCGCGGTAAAGTGGATGCCAAAACCATGGCAAAAACCCTTAACGCTATTACGCCTACCCTTGACTACAACACGCTTAAAGATGCAGATCTTGTGATTGAAGCCGTTGTTGAAAACCCGAAAGTGAAAGGCATAGTGCTTAAAGAAGTAGAAGACGTTGTGGCCGACGACGCTATCATCTGTTCTAACACCTCTACTATTTCAATTAACCAATTAGCGAAAAGCTTAGATAAGCCAGAACGCTTCTGTGGTATGCACTTCTTTAACCCCGTACACCGCATGCCATTGGTTGAAATTATTCGTGGTGAAAACACCTCGGAAGACACCATCAATGCCGTAGTGGCCACCACACTTCGCATGGGTAAAACCCCTATTGTGGTTAACGATTGCCCAGGGTTCTTAGTAAACCGCGTATTGTTCCCTTACTTTGCAGGCTTCAGTAAGTTGCTAATAGATGGCGCTGATTTTGTTGCTGTTGATAAAGTAATGGAAAAACAGTTCGGCTGGCCAATGGGCCCTGCTTACCTAATGGATGTTGTTGGTATTGATACTGGCGACCACGCTGCAGACGTTATGGCTGCAGGTATTCCAGAGCGTATGGCACGTATTGGCGACGACCCAGTAACCGTGCTTTATAAAGAAAAACGCTTAGGCCAGAAAAATGGCAAAGGCTTTTATAACTACGGTAAAGACAAGCGCGGTAAGCCTACGAAAGTGGCTGCTGAAGAAGCATACAGCTTGCTTGCTCCTATTACTGCCGATACCAAAGACTTCGACGCGCAAGACATTATTGCACGCTTGATGATCCCTATGGCTAACGAAGCAATTCGTTGCCTAGAAGAAGGCATTGTAGGTACTGCAGCTGAAGCAGATATGGCCTTACTTTACGGTTTAGGCTTCCCTCCATTCCGCGGTGGTGTATTCCGCTGGATTGAAACAATGGGATTAGCGAATTTTGTCGAACTCGCTGACAAATACGCCAGTCTTGGCCCGATTTACCAAATTTCAGATGGCGTTCGCAAGATGGCCGCTGAAGGTAAATCTTACTTCGCTTAATTCCCAAGGAGACTAATAATGAAAGAAGTCGTAGTTATCGATTGTGTTCGTACCCCTATGGGACGCTCGAAAGCCGGTGTATTTAGAAATGTTCGTGCAGAGACTATGTCTGCCGCGCTAATGACCGCATTACTTGAGCGCAACCCAGGTGTTGATCCAGCAGAAATTGAAGACATTATTTGGGGCTGTGTACAGCAAACCAAAGAACAAGGTTTCAACATTGCGCGTAATGCGCAATTGCTAACCCAAATTCCACGTACTACAGGTGCAGTAACCGTTAACCGTTTATGCGGTTCATCGATGCAAGCATTGCATGATGCGACTAGCGGCATTATGAGCGGTCGTGGCGATATATACATGATTGGTGGTGTTGAGCACATGGGCCATGTACCTATGAACTACAACATCGACTTTCACCCAGGCCTTGCTAAGTACACCGCAAAAGCCTCTGGCATGATGGGTATGACCGCCGAGCTACTTGGTCGTCAAAATGGTATCACTCGTGAAATGCAAGATGCGTTTGGCGCACGTTCGCATCAGCTAGCGCATAAAGCACACCTTGAAGGCCGCTGGGCTAATGAGATTGTGCCTATCGAAGGCCATGATGCCAACGGTACGCTTAAACTGATTGACCATGATGAAGTTATTCGCCCAGAAAGCACAGCTGAAAGCATGGCGCAACTTCGCCCTGTGTTCGACCCAGTAAACGGTACAGTTACAGCAGGTACATCTTCGGCGTTGTCTGACGGTGCGTCTGCCATGTTGCTTATGTCTGCCGACAAAGCAAAAGCACTAGGTTTAACACCTCGCGCTAAAATTCGCTCAATGGCAGTGGCAGGTTGTGATGCAGCTATTATGGGTTACGGCCCAGTACCGGCAACACAAAAAGCCCTTAAACGTGCTGGCCTTAGCATGGACGATATTCAACTGGCTGAGTTCAACGAAGCCTTTGCTGCCCAAGCACTATCATGCATTAAGCAACTAGGTTGGATGGACAATCTTGATGACAAGATTAACCTTAACGGCGGCGCCATTTCACTAGGCCACCCTCTAGGTTGTTCTGGTTCACGTATATCAGGTACCTTGATTAACCTGATGGAATCGCAAGATGTAGAGCTAGGCTTAGCCACCATGTGTATTGGTTTAGGCCAAGGTATAGCCACTGTATTTGAACGTGTTTAATTAGTTATTCACGTTTTATTGAAAGGGCCTTCGGGCCCTTTTTTGTTGCATGAGGTTCGTAAAGCTCAATTCAGCTTGAGCAAACACGACTATTTTAAAACACGGGAAAGCGGGCTAACTACACCCTGCGCCCCCTGTTGTAATACATGAGTGTAAATTTGCGTAGTTTTCACATCAGAATGACCAAGTTGCGTTTGCACAGTACGAATGTCGGCACCCGACTGTAAAAGGTGAGTAGCAAACGAATGTCGCAGAG
Source organism: Alteromonas sp. 38 (assembly GCF_902506055.1). Classification (NCBI taxonomy): domain Bacteria; kingdom Pseudomonadati; phylum Pseudomonadota; class Gammaproteobacteria; order Alteromonadales; family Alteromonadaceae; genus Alteromonas; species Alteromonas sp. 38. The sequence continues at coordinate 598,266 of NZ_LR733300.1, read as the reverse complement.
TATGCGGCGTAACCTTCTTTTTAAGCCCACACGCACTTGCGGTAATTCTTATCGCCTTTTGTATGCTTGACTCATCAATATGATGGCGACGCGTTTTTCCATTCTCGGGATCAACCGATAAACGCGCAGAAGGAAAAAGATAATGCCATCCAAGCTCTCTAGGTGCATTTTGATATTTAACACGTAAACGATGGGGCAAATATACCCCTTGGTAACTAGGGTTTTCTAAATCTGCAACAAGGTAATTTTCAACTACACTTATTTGCCGATTAAGCCCAGGTTTTAGCTCTGCTGCTAAAGTAACAACACGATGTTTTCCGCCTTTACCATCCCAAATTCGAATAGCGTTATAGTCGAAATCAATGTCTTTTACCCGCAACCTCACAGCCTCCATTAAACGTAACCCGCTTCCATAAAGTAACGAAATAGGTAACTTTAAATGAGCAGGAAGTTGAGCAAAAAGCGCAACCACTTCGTCTTGCGTAAGCACAACAGGTAACTTGGCTTGCCTGCGACTTGTAACAAAATCAAGACTCAAGGAAAGAGGCTTTTCTAGTATGTCTCGATAAAGAAATGCCAACGCATTGAGTGCGCTGGCTTGAGTAGCCGGCGCTACATTCTTTTTATTCACTAAGTGAGATAGAAACAACTCTACTTCTTTGTCTCCCATCTCGGCAGGATGCCTAGTATTGTGAAACCGGATATAACTAACAATCCACCCACTATAAAGCTGTATAGAGCGCTTAGCGTAACGGCGATTTCGCATGTGTTGAACCACCATTTGCATAAACATTGATTTCATTTTTATTTTTCACATTTCAACTGTAATTACATACAGCATTACGATTTTTTAGTACGCCGTAAAATAAAAAGGAAACATTCCGTACTTAAGTACAGTGTTTTCAGATACAAAGTGTAGGATATTGATATGAGTTAACTTCCGTGCGAAAGTTAAAATATTATTTGGGTGATATATGGAAACTTTCCGCCTTGCATAAAGGATTTTTTCCGTACACTAAATTGTTATATGCCACTAGGAAAACCTAACTCATCGTTTACTTATTAGCTGGGATTGTGTGTGTTCATTTGGCTTGGGCATTTTTTAATGCTCTAGCTGTTAACAGCACATTGTTTATCAATAATAGCTCTCGAGCTATTACCTTACTTGTTAATTGGCTTATTCCAATAGGTGGCCCTGCTATTACTTTGGTTGTCCTTCGCTCAATAAACCCTAAAGTAAAAGGTCGCAATCCTGTTGCGGACGGTTCTGGTAGTAGCAATCTATATTCGGGGAATGAGGGTTCAGATTCTGGTGGTGGCTGTGGTGATTAACGTAGCTAAACTAGGTTGTATTTAAAATGGCTTATAACAAAAAAATTAAGCACGCCCACTGCGCGGGCTGGGACGCAAACACGCAGGCCGGCTTCGCCATTATGCCCTACGTGCCTGCGCCCCTTATTTAAAAGTTAGGTGTAATGATGAAAATACTTACTTTTGTCGTTGTTATGGCTACGTTCTGCAGTTTTAGTGCTCATGCAGTAAAAGCGCGCAGCTGCGAAAATTTAGAAGTAGAATATATAAAGTTGCAGCTTCAAAACGGTAATTTAAGTCAAAAAAACATTTCAGACAGAGAATTCAAAAGAGGTACGTTAGGTATTGAAGAAGTGTGTGAACTAAGAAGTGCATTGGGTTCAGATAGTTTAGCTTTTACTCTATTTAGACCTAAAGGTGAGTCATTGAGTTATATACTGGTTCACAATGGCTTAGATGGCAGTTTTAAATTGTACGGTCCTTTTATTGGCAATTACACCTAACAAAAAAATTAAGTCACTCACTTCGTTCGCTGGGACGCATACACGCGGGGCGGCTTCGCCATTATGCCCCACATGTCTGCGCCCGTTATTAGAAAGTTAGAAGTACCGTATGAATTACGTTTGGCATTCCATATTTAACAAAAAAATTGATTCATCAGCCGCTAGTAAGCTAGTTTCAATACTCGAGGATATAGAAGCTTTCCTAAACGATTCTGAAGACTCAATTTGGTCAGACATGGAAAATGTAAAGGTACTCTCAATAATCAGAAACTCAATAACATCGCTTAAAGCATCTAGTAAAGCGAAGGTTGCGAGGTTAGATTATTTATTCTTACCTACCGGCCCATTACAAGAAATATCAATGGCAAACGGTTGGTCCGACGAATATTTAGTTCTTGCTGAAAGGTTTGATGATGTTTCTGGCAAGTACTTCTAACAAAGCGCTGAAGTCACTTCCTTCGGTCGTTCGGACGCATTTATGCGGGGCGGCTTCGCCATTATGCCCCACGCAACTGCGCCGCTTAGCTTAAAGTTAGCTGCTAGGAGATAATTTTATGGACGATACGTTTTGGATAGCTCTTACTTTTGCGATGCTCTGTGGATTACCTTGTGTGATTTTGGGGTTTCTGATCGGTGTGAAACAAAAGAGAAGTCTTCTTGCCAGTTGGGATGACTCAAGTTTCTCAGATCCTGTATTAGTTGGAAGAATAATGGGAGCAAGCTCTTTTATAACGGGCTCATTAATTATCTTGTCTTGTACAGGAGTAGCAATGAAGTTAGTGTCAATGTCATTCGCAGGTGTAGCTTTTTGTGTATCAGTTGCAACTCCACTATTAGCTGGGTTGTATGTAAATGTTATGTATACCAAAGAACGCAGCTAACAACTCAATTAACTCACTCACTACGTTCGTTGGGACGCATACACGCAGGGCGGCTTCGCCATTGTGCCCCACGTGCCTGCGCCCCTTATTTAAAAGTTATGTGCTAGGGAGTTTTAGTGAATAAAATATGGAAGTTTATAGTGGTAATTCTCTGCTTTCTCCTTGCAGCTTATCCAATGGCCTCAATGCATGGAACTTGCGCCCATTACCCACTAGAAGNATGGCGGCTTGCTTCAGTCAGATCAGCAACATCACTGCGCTGGCATTTTGCTTGTTTGCTTTAACAATCAATCGTATGCTGGCTTTATTAGTTTTTAATAAGGCCAAAGGTATAGGCTCTGCTTCTAACAAAGCGCTTAAGCCACTCCCTTCGGTCGCTGGGACGCCTATACGCGGGGCGGCTTCGCCATTATGCCCCACGCATCTGCGCCCCTTAGCTTAAAGTTATGTGCTAGGGAGTTTTAGTGAATAAAATATGGAAGTTTATAGTGGTAATTCTCTGCTTTCTCCTTGCAGCTTATCCAATGGCCTCAATGCATGGAACTTGCGCCCATTACCCACTAGAAGATTTCTTCTTTCATATTTATTGGCCTTTTACTAAGTGGCTTTGGCATATTGGATTAAATTATAGCTCTGCTGTAATTTTCAGCGTATTGGTTCCGAATTTATTGGCCTTGTACTTAACATTCTTAGTTATCAAGAAGCTGGCTTTTAACAAAAATGAATTGTAGTGTTTAATAAACACGCACACAACAAAGCGCTCAAGTCACTCCCTTCGGTCGCTGGGACCCATACGCGGGGCCGCTTCGCGATTATAGCCCCACGTATGTGCCCCTTAGCTTAAAGTTAGGCATTCAGGAGTAACATGGAAATTACAACTAACATTGTCAGATCGGATCTGCTGAAATTAAATCTATCTGTAGCACTAAGAAGTAAAGGAACTTATTACTTTATTTTGGGGATCTCTCTACTCGTACTATGCTTTTCATTTTATAAAAGTGGACTTCCAGACTCACCAGTTCTCTGGGCTACTGCTTTCTTCATAGCTTTATTCTCTGGATTTTTAGGTGCAGCGCCATCATTCGCAATAAACGTTTTTTGCCTTCTTATAATGTCTAAGCAATCAAATGGAGTATTAGGCACTCATATTTACCAAATTTCGGAAGCTGGGTTATTTGAAAAAACGGATGCGAATGAAACCCTTACGAAATGGTCTGGAGTTCTCTCCGTAAAAGTGCATGGCCCTATTCTGTATATCCAAATAGCACCAGGATTGTTCCATACAATACCGTCTCGTAGTTTTTCGGATTCAAAGGCATTTATAGATTTTGCAAATGCTGCAAGGAAGTTTTGGGAGCATGCCTAACAAAAAAATAAAGGCACTCACTTCGTTCGCTGGGACGCATACACGTGGGCTGCTTCGCATTTTAGCCCACGCGCCTGCGCCCCTTATTTAAAAGTTAGCTGCAAGGAGAAGTTTTTGAGCAAGCCAGATTTTTCAAGCTATTCGATTGAAGAGTTGCTGGACTGTAAACAGAACATTGATAAAGATAGATATCCCGAACGCTATAAAGAAATTCTTGATTTAATTGCTTTACGCACCCAAGACCCCAACATTAAACGCTCTCACGACGAGATTGTTTTCATAGAGTTTTGTGAAGCACTCAGAGATGACTTAAGAATTACATTAGACGATAACTTATGGCCTATCTTAAAGTTATTTTCAAAGCGCTTGAGGGATAGCGTACCAAGCACTTTTCAAGATCAAGTTTGCCCAGTATGTTCAGGTGATTTACACATTACTCAACGGTTTGGCGCGTGGGAAGTTGAGTGTCAAACCTGCGATATGGTTTATTCTATAACTGAAAGGCATTCGTCAATTTGAGCTTTGCAGCTAACAAACAACTGTAGCCATTCGCTGGCGCTCACTGGGACAATAACACGTAGGCTCAGTCGCTTCGCTCCAATTTTAGCCTACGTGTTATTGCCCCTAAGTTGGGCGTTATACGTAATGAGAAAATTCACCTTAATTTTAGCTTTCTTTGTTTCTGCTTGTTCTTCCATAGAAGATGTATCAAACAAAGATTTCGTAAATATCAATATGGGCTCTGTTTCATCCACAAAGCCTTTGTTTGTGTGTGTTAATAAATTGGATAGTGAATTAACGAATCAATTGTTTATTAACTGGGGATTCGAAAAGTGCCAGTCCGGCGAGCATGTTATTAGTATTCCAGAAAATTCGCCTTTGAAAATAACGAAGGTTGTAAAGCATACACATACGGCGTTGTTTACTCGTGAACGTTGGCTTGCGGTTGGTAACTTCGAAAATACTGAGTTTTACTATTACCTAGATTGGGTTACTCAAACAGATGGTACTTTTTTCAAACAGACCAGCAATGTACCTTGGCGATGATTACGTATAACAAACCGCTGTAGACGCAAGCGGAGCTTGCTGGGACAAAAACACGTGGGCTGTCCTCGCTTCGCTCGATATTATAGCCCACGTATTTTTGCCCCTAAGCGGGGTGTTAGAATGCGTCAGCCTAAACTGCATTTGGCTTAATACAAATAACAGTTCAACCGCCCTCACCTGTTGTTCCCAACATCGCCCTGGCTTTCGGTGGTTTTAACTTCGCCGCTTTAAATTCAAAGATTGCGCAATAGGCGCTTTACCGCCAAGTTCTCATTTTCATCCAGCAAGCACCATTGCACTTGGTAGCTCAAATGGCGGCTTGCTCCAGTCAAATCACCAACATTACTCCATTGGCATTTTACTTGTTTGCTTTAAGAATCAATCGTATGCTGGCTTTATTAGTTTTTAAAACGTCCAAAGGTAAAGGATCTGCTTCTAACAAAGCGCTTAAGTCACTCCCTTCGGTCGCTGGGACGCCTATACGCGGGGCGGCTTCGCCATTATGCCCCACGTATCTGCGCCCCTTAGCTTAAAGTTATATTTCTAAAAGGATGTTTTAAGATGAAAAACTTGTTTTTATTTCTGGCAATTGTAGGTTTGAGTGCTTGCGGTTCAACCGCGATTCAATTCTATGATGGGCCATCAAAATCAAGCAACGAGACTGCGACTATAAGTTTATGGACGGACGCATCTAAGCTTGATGAAGAATTTTCCCCTTCTGCTCTTCAAATTACATCATTAAAACTCAACGACAAAGATATCGTCACTAATTCAGACATTTCTATTCTTGCCGGTGAGTATAGTTTTACAACTAAATGCACTATAGGTAGCTTTTCAAAAACGAGTACTTTTAACTTTGATGCATCTTCAAATAAAAACTATGCGGTTAAAGCTGTTGGTCAAGGTAAAGAGTGTTACTTTAAAAAGTTAAGTTTATTGGTAGATAATTCTCGTTTTGTCGAACTTTGAACCGAAATATAACAAGCCAATTAACGCACTCACTACGTTCGCTGGGACGCATACACGCAGGGCGGCTTCGCCATTATGCCCTACGTGCCTGCGCCCGTTATTGAAAAGTTAGAAGGCGTCAGCCTAAACTGCATTTGGCTTAATACAAATAACAGTTCAACCGCCCTCACCTGTTGTTCCCAACATCGCCCTGGCTTTCGGTGGTTTTGACTTCGCCGCTTCAACTTCATAGGTTGCGCAATAGGCGCTTTATAGCCAAGTTCTTATTTTGAGTCAGTAAGCGCCATTGCGTTTGTCGGCTCGAATGGCAGCTTGCTTCAGTCAAATCAATACCATCACTGCGCTGTCGTTTTACTTGTTTGTATTAATAATCAATCGTATGCTGGCTTTATTAGTTTTTAAAAATGCCAAGGGAACAGGCTCTGCTTCTAACAAAACGCTCAAGTTCACTCCCTTCGGTCGCTGGGACGCTAACACGCGGGCTGACTCACTTCGTTCGGATTTTAGCCCACGCGCTAGCGCCCCTTAGCTTAAAGTTAGCTGCCTCAATATGACACCAAAACTATGGCATAAAATAAGTAAAAGCATTGTTGGGAATAGAAAAAAGATAGTAATTTTATCTTTGGGCTCCTTTGGAATATTGATGCTCTTAAATTTTCTAAGATGGATGGGGATAGACAACTCTTTTATTAATTTCATAGGTATTTGTTCAGCCTTTATCTTTTTCGTGTCCACAAGTCTATTTGTTCCGTGGTCTTGGTTTAGGAAAATCTCAATAACGAACCCAGGTGACAATGCATTTTTAAAAACTGGATATTATGTAGGTTCAGCTCTTGACTGGCTTTTTTCAATTGTTCTCGCGGCATGGTATTTTGGGGTTTTCACACTGTTTTTTGTTGTGGTTTTTACCAACAGCGGCAGCTAACAAAACGCTTAAGACGTTCACTTCGTTCACTGGGACAGCAACGCCGCGCGCCTTCGGCATTATCGCGCGGCATTACTGCCCCTTAGCTCAAAGTTAGCTGCCAAAAGGAATTCAGACGTGGTCGGATATAAATGGAGATGCATGGCTTGTGATAGCTCAAACGAAAGCGGCACCTCAGTATGCGGTAAATGCGGTTGCGCTGCTGGCGCTAGTGTTAAAGAGATAGAACAGCATTTAAACCCTGATAAAGTTCGGATGGATAAGGCGCGGAATACTTTCGATAAAAAACTGACCCAACTTTTATTTTTACCTTTTTGTGCAGTCATTTTTTCGCTTACCGGCAGGCTTGAGATTTTAGCTCTATTGGCTATCAGCTCATTATTTTTCTTTAAGACCCAATCATCATTTATATTGTTTATAAAGTCAGAAAAATGGCTAAGAAACGTCCTCATATCATGCTCAAGTTTGTTAGTAATTTTAATCGTTTCAAGAGTACTGTTCATATCTGACAATAGTATTTTTGTAGGTTGGCTAGTATTTGGCTACCTTATTGTCACTGTTTTTGCTTACTTCCTACTATTTAAACATCAACGAGGAAAAGAGGCTTTTTCAAGGTATTATCAAGCTAATGGCAGCTAACAAAAAAATTAAGTCACTCACTTCGTTCGTTGGGACGCATACACGCAGGGCGGCTTCGCCATTATGCCCTACGTGCCTGCGCCCCTTATTTAAAAGTTAGGTTTTATGGAAGTTGTTATGCCTCACTGGAAGAATGTTTTTATAGAACTAGCTTTATATTCTCTTAGAAAAGTTCATACACAATACCAATTATGGTCTCTTGGTTCACTTGAAAAGACTCACTGTATAGGGCTGAATCAAAGTGAAGGGATTTTACTAGCTTATGAAACTGATGTTTGCTCTGCAATTTCTCAAGAGTTTCTATCCTCTGTTTCTCGTTTTAAAATAACTGAAAATGAAGGAATTCAAGTGTTTAAGCTTTGGCGAGAGTTTGCTTATCAGTACGATACACAAAAAAGATGTGACCTCGTCATTCAAAAAAATGGTCAAAATGATGAGGAATTCCAAAAAGCGTATATTGAAGCTAAGCGTTGGGTAAGGGCTAGCACAAACTTGTGTGATGAAATAAAGAGTGAAAATAGTCCGCAGATTGTAAGTATTATGCAAGATATAGAGAAACTACAAGAAGAGCGCAAACATACTAACGATGACATAATCCCTTGTTTACTGATTTGGGGAGTGTCTGAAAACCCAACAAGTCCGGTTCTAAATAATAAAACTCTAAAGCCGCTATTAAATAAAGAGCAAACAATTTCTGAAAATGTTCCTGTCAAATGGGATAGTAAAACAGGAAAAATTAAAGAGTGGCTATGGGTTACTCTTGCAGAAGTAAAAACCTAACAAGGGTTTTCAAGTCGGACAAATTACAGTTGGCTTTTTGTTCGTACCTCACTTATTTTTAGCCAACTGCAATTTGCCGCTTAAAACGGCGTTATAAGGCGTCAGCCTAAACTTCGTTTGGCTTTATAAAAATCCCAGTACAACTGCCCTCACCTTTTCTAATTAGCATCGCTCTGGCTTGTGGTAGGTGTAAATCCGCCGCTTTCAATTCAAAGGTGGTGTAATAGGCGCTTAATCGCCAAATTCTTATTTTCACTCAGCAAGCGCCATTACACTCGATAGCTCAGATGGCGGCTAGCTTCAGTCAATTCAAAACCATCGTGCACTCGCATTTTGCTTGTTTGTGTTAACAATCAATCGTATGCTGGCTTCAACAGTTTTTAAACAGACCAAAGGAACTGGCTCTGCTTCTAACAAAGCGCTTAAGCCTCTCCCTTCGGTCGCTGGGACGCCTATACGCGGGGCGGCTTCGCCATTGTGCCCCACGCATCTGCGCCCCTTAGCTTAAAGTTATACGTCAAAAGGAATTTAAAGATTGCGAAAGATATTGGATGGTTTTTTCTGGGGCACCGGATTTGCTGTTGCCGTTGTACTGGTTTTAGCAACCTACTTCATTGTTGGACACATAAAAATAGAACAGACTTATAAGTATTCCATGCGTGAACTCGTTAAAGAGGATATGGATACATTTGTAGATTCTCTAAGTCTTGAATTAGTAAATTCTCAAGTAGTAGACAATGAGATCCTACTAACAACCAAAATGATTAATTTGGGCCTAACTCCCAATGCTTTCGGGCTTAGTTTAAGATTCAGCCTATTTAACACAGACGGCGAATTTATGGGGCAATGTGAAGCAAAAATTCCATCTGTAAGCTCAAATGAAGAAAGTATCCATATGTTAACTTCATGCAAGACTAAGCTATACCCAGCGGATACATTTCACAAAGCAACCGTAGATGTTTTACGCCAATGACGTATAACAAAAAAATAAAGTCGTTCCCGTTGGTCACTGGGACGCATACATGCGGGGCGGCTTCGCCATTATGCCCCACATGCCTGCGCCCCTTATTTAAAAGTTATGTGCTTATCTAAAATTGTTTAGGCTATTGAGAGGAAAGTTATTTGATTTCTGTTTTATTAATGTTCGGTTGTGCATTAGCCACATTTGCCAGTCTAGTTGTAATTTATAGAGCATTATTTTTTGCATTTCATACTGGAAGCTTTGTTTCAGCTCTGGTAGGAACTATTTTGGGTGCAATTTCTTTAGTGTTTAGTTTTAAAAATCTAGCGGAATCCGCTAATAAGGCTGAAAATAACGACAGGAAATTGGAGTGGAAAAAGCCGCTTATCACAATATTCTTTTCAGTTGTTGGAACTATAATTGCTATCTATATGGCAGGTTTGAGTGTTGGTGGCTTTTTCAATTATATAGCCAACGGCTTTAACCTTTGACAGAGCGCACATAACAAACGTTTCAAGTCGCCAGCTGGCGCTGGCTGGGACACAAACACATGGGCGGCTTCGCCATTATTGCCCATGTGTTTGCGCCCCTTAAACGGAAGTTATACGTCATGGAGGAACTATTGGATACTAGTCAACTAAAGGCTATGAAGCGATTTCGAAAAGGTGCCAGGTTCATCGGATTTTGGTTTGTTTTTATCGGTGGTTTTATGCTTTACCAGTTTTTGGGTATCTTAAACGACCCCGAAGCCACGATAACTTACAACGGTGTTCCTACTAATGAGTACTCGGTAAAGCTGGATGCTGCTATTTTTATAGGCTTATTTGTTGTTATTGGGTTGTTGGCGGCTTTTTCTCCTTCACGTTGGCTCAATAAATTATTTGTTGCAAAAATGTCCTTTAAATCAGCCATAGGTTTTAAAAAATGACGTATAACAAACAAATGTTGGGGACACAAACACGCGGGCTCTGCTTCGCAGTATAGCCCACGTGTTTGTGCCGCCAAATTAGGGCGTTATATGCCACTAGGAAAACCTAACTTATCGTTTACTTATTAGCTGGGATTGTGTGTGTTCATTTGGCTTGGGCATTTTTTAATGCTCTAGCTGTTAACAGCACATTGTTTATCAATAATAGCTCTCGAGCTATTACCTTACTTGTTAATTGGCAGGTTGTATTTAAAATGGCTTATAACAAAAAAATTAAGCACGCCCACTGCGCGGGCTGGGACGCAAACACGCAGGCCGGCTTCGCCATTATGCCCTACGTGCCTGCGCCCCTTATTTAAAAGTTAGGCACTAAGGAAAATTTATGTTCAAAGGAAGAAATAAAATGCGAATTTGTAAAATTTTTATTTGTTTATTCATACTCGGTGGATGCCAGATGGTCCCTGATGAAAAAGACGAACATATTTTTGTTTTAATGCAGGTTGATGGCAGCTATAAGTATGATGGTCAAATATATAATGCGAAGGATTTGTCAAAAGAGTTAAAAGCTAGGTTTATGGCAAACAGGATCCCTTCTCGCAAAATAGAGATTCATTGCCTTAAATATCTCAAGTTTCATCAATTGGGGGATCTAAATGTATTCTCTCAAAACAATATTAAGCCAGTTGACACTAAGGATTTTCGATTTGAATCTGAGTGCTCAGGAAATGACATAAAGTGGGACTTTGACAGTTAACGTGCCTAACAAAGCGCTTAAGTCACTCCCTTCGGTCGTTCGGACGCAGTTACGCGGGGCGGCTTCGCCATTATGCCCCACGCAACTGCGCCGCTTAGCTTAAAGTTATGTTTCATGGAGGATTTAATGACCAATGGGCCAGACTATAGCTCTTATTCAAATGACGAACTATTTGAAGCTTTAGAGGCAATTGATAGAGATGCTTTCCCACAACGCGTACAGCAAATCAACCATCAAATTACTGCTCGCTCAATTGCACTGACTGAACCCGTGCCACAAAGCACTGAATATATATCAAAACAGGGCGATGAATATGTTCCTAATGAAGTGCCAATTTGGGAGCAGATTAAAAACCTAATCCTTTCAGTATCGGTCATCATATTTGGAGGCATTGGCGTCATAGAAAATGATTTGGCTGTTACAGTATGTAGACGGTGTGAAACGGTCTATCATTTAAAGGATTCGGCTGCTTGGGTCATGTACGCTGCAATGCTATTGATGGCCGCTAGTTTTATTTCTGAGGTAGTAGATCATTATGATAAGAGAGACAATGAACATGTCTATCATAAGATTTCAAACTTCACTAGTTTACCGGGGTTGGCGTTGTTTGCCCTCGCAATGTATATACACACTCAATGAAACATAACAAACCAAGTAAGCGGGACAATAACACGTGGGCTCCCGTCACTTCGTTCCGTATTTTAGCCCACGTATTATTGCCCCTTCTTGGGGGGGTTATATGCCAAAGGAATAATATGAGTAAAAGGAAGTTTTGGGCAGTTGTCTTAACTGTCTGTTTTATCACTCACATTCTTTGTTATTTTCACTTCGTATATACCGGCGACACCGTTGCAGCCATTTTTGGGTATTTTGCATCTCTAGTCGTTATGCCGTTCGCTTTTATCGGTGTTTTAGCTATCGCATTAATATCGTTTCTAAATTTCAGTACAAAACAAAAATGGGCTTTATTTCTTGCACCTACAATTACCCTAACTAGTTTTTTAGTGTATTTTTATTATGTAATTCAATACGGTGGGCCTCATTAGTGCAACTGGCATATAACAAACAAATTATGTCACTCGCTGCCGCTCGCTGGGACGCATACACGTGCGCGGCTTCGCCATTATTGCACACGTGTTTGCGCCCCATATTTGGAAGTTATAAGGCGTCAGCCTAAACTTCGTTTGGCTTTATAAAAATCCCAGTACAACTGCCCTCACCTTTTCTAATTAGCATCGCTCTGGCTTGTGGTAGGTGTAAATCCGCCGCTTTCAATTCAAAGGTGTGTAATAGGCGCTTAATCGCCAAATTCTTATTTTCACTCAGCAAGCGCCATTACACTCGATAGCTCAGATGGCGGCTAGCTTCAGTCAATTCAAAACCATCGTGCACTCGCATTTTACTTGTTTGCTTTAACAATCAATCGTATGCTGACTTTATTAGTTTTTAAAACGTCCAAAGGTAAAGGCTCTGCTTCTAACAAAGCGCTTAAGCCACTCCCTGCGGTCGCTGGGACGCCTATACGCGGGGCGGCTTCGCCATTATGCCCCACGCATCTGCGCCCCTTAGCTTAAAGTTAGAAGGCGTCAGCCTAAACTGCATTTGGCTTAATACAAATATCAGTTCAACAGCCCTCACCTGTTGTTCGCAACATCGCTCTGGCTTTAGGTGCTTTTAACTTCGCCGCTTTAAATTCAAAGGTCGCGCAATAGGCGCTTCATCGCCAAATTCTTATTTTACTCGGTAAGCGCCATTGCGTTTGCTAGTTCAAATGGCGGCTTGCTTCAGTCAGATCAGCAACATCACTGCGCTGGCATTTTGCTTGTTTGCTTTAACAATCAATCGTATGCTGGCTTTATTAGTTTTTAATAAGGCCAAAGGTATAGGCTCTGCTTCTAACAAAGCGCTTAAGCCACTCCCTTCGGTCGCTGGGACGCCTATACGCGGGGCGGCTTCGCCATTATGCCCCACGCATCTGCGCCCCTTAGCTTAAAGTTAGGCCTATGAATGTGAAACTTACCACCATTGTTTTTTTATCCCTGTTTCTGTGTTCGTGTGCACTAAAGGACGATCTCCCTAGTGAATGGGGAAGTTTAAATTCTGATTGCTCGGACGTAANTTTAAACTTCCCCATTCACTAGGGAGATCGTCCTTTAGTGCACACGAACACAGAAACAGGGATAAAAAAACAATGGTGGTAAGTTTCACATTCATAGGCCTAACTTTAAGCTAAGGGGCGCAGATGCGTGGGGCATAATGGCGAAGCCGCCCCGCGTATAGGCGTCCCAGCGACCGAAGGGAGTGGCTTAAGCGCTTTGTTAGAAGCAGAGCCTATACCTTTGGCCTTATTAAAAACTAATAAAGCCAGCATACGATTGATTGTTAAAGCAAACAAGCAAAATGCCAGCGCAGTGATGTTGCTGATCTGACTGAAGCAAGCCGCCATTTGAACTAGCAAACGCAATGGCGCTTACCGAGTAAAATAAGAATTTGGCGATGAAGCGCCTATTGCGCGACCTTTGAATTTAAAGCGGCGAAGTTAAAAGCACCTAAAGCCAGAGCGATGTTGCGAACAACAGGTGAGGGCTGTTGAACTGATATTTGTATTAAGCCAAATGCAGTTTAGGCTGACGCCTTCTAACAATTTAGTGTACGGAAAAAATCCTTTATGCAAGGTGGAAAATTTNTGAGATCTAACTCAGTTGTATGCATGACAAGCTAATCGTGAAATTGCCTTGCTATCAAATAAAGATTGATAACAAGCAATTCAAGTCAAGTAGAGTAGTAAGTACGTCTTTCGACTTCTCAATTACTCAAATTTTGATTGATTTACTAATTAAATATCAGCTTTCCAAATTGTTAAAGAACATAATGCTTTCAAAGAAAGCACTTAAGTTTGATTTTGCAATCAAAATTAAGCGCTCTAAGGCACATCTTTAAACTTTTAAACAAGACAATTTGTGTAGGCACTACACTAACAATGTCACCATCGACATTTTGGTAAGGAGGTGATCCAACCCCAGGTTCCCCTAGGGTTACCTTGTTACGACTTCACCCCAGTCATGAAACACAAAGTGGTAATCGTTTCAAATAAAGATTGATAACAAGCAATTCAAGTCAAGTAGAGTAGTAAGTACGTCTTTCGACTTCTCAATTACTCAAATTTTGATTGATTTACTAATTAAATATCAGCTTTCCAAATTGTTAAAGAACATTCGCGGTAATCAATACCACTTTTAAATACACTTGTGTAAATGCACTTAAAAGTGGTGGAGCTAAGCAGGATCGAACTGCTGACCTCCTGCGTGCAAGGCAGGCGCTCTCCCAGCTGAGCTATAGCCCCATATGTAAAACTAGTTATCTGAGATTTAACTAGTGACATTCCCTATTTAACAGGAAATGGTAGGCTTGGGCAGACTTGAACTGCCGACCTCACCCTTATCAGGGGTGCGCTCTAACCAGCTGAGCTACAAGCCTATGCTTGGTATTTATCGCTCAACTGCCTCGCTACGAAATAAGCTTAATCATAATCATTGATTATAAACTTAAACAAATTTCTGGCGGCGTTGCCTGACCGACAAACCCGCTGCGTAATAGTGTTTGTATTACATTTAGCGTTCTTCATTTAATAACAAAACAATCTGTGTAGGCACTACACTAACAATGTCACCATCGACATTTTGGTAAGGAGGTGATCCAACCCCAGGTTCCCCTAGGGTTACCTTGTTACGACTTCACCCCATATCGGAACGCTTTTCTTTGTTCCAATAGCGGGCACAGAGACTCAGTGGCTTCGTTTTGAAAAGGCCTAACAAATGCATCAAGCGGATTTTGGCAAGAGCGGCCAAAACCGCTTATGCAAAGTGTTATGCGCATATGAAAAATTTAGCTCTTTTTATTCTTATCTCTTTTTCTGCCTCAGCGGAAGAGGTCGAGTTCAGCTCTATTTTTGGTAATAACGACTACCTCAATAAGCAAATCGAATTGATGGGTTTCTTGTCTGCTGCCCCGACTCAAGCCTCAATTAATTCAAACGAGACTTCTATGCTCCCAATCGCGTATTTTCACGCGTCAGAAGAAGCGCTTGCAAGCGGAGATAAAAAGGTACTATTTTTTGATTGGCCTTCTGAACTGTGTCATAAAAACAACTGCGCCAACTATTTGGACAAAACACTGAAAGTTAAATGTGAAATTAGATACTTATCACAACCTGTAAACTTCCATTCAGTGACTAACATTGTCAATATTGAGGTTTTAAATGACTAAGCAAGCGTATAACAAACGCTCAAGTCGCAACCCGCTGCGCGGGTCGCTGGGAAAAAAACACAATGCGGCTTCGCCATTTTCGCATTGTGCTTTTGCCCCTTAGCTTAGTGTTATACCTCAAGGAGGAGCATATGAGAAAACTGGTAAGTTCGGGCTCTCCTTTGGAAGAGCCGATTGGGTTTTCCAGAGCATGTAGAGTTGGAAACATGATTTCTGTCTCCGGCACGGCACCCATAGAGAATGGCGAAACTACCTGCGTTGGGGATGTTTATGGGCAGACCAAGTACTGCCTCGAACTCTCTATTCGGGCTATTGAGAAGGCTGGAGGAAAACCGGCAGATATAATCAGAACTCGCATCATGCTTACTGACATTTCTCGTTGGGAGGAAGCCGCCAAAGCACATGGTGAGCTATTTTCTGCAATAAAGCCCGCGTGTACGTTTGTTGAAGTAAGTCGCTTCATCATTCCGGACTGGCTCGTTGAAACGGAGATCGATTGTGTCTTGGGGCAGGTATAACAAAGCCATTAAGTCTGTTCCGGCCCGATGGCCCTCCACCGGATGTCCCTGTCGGGCCGCCCCTTATTTAAAAGTTAGGCATACGGGATTATCATGCACAGCTCATTGTCACTTTCACAATATGTTAAGAAACGAAATGGCGTTCCTCTGGGTGCAAGTCACTCCTTGAGAAATATGCTTTCTCGTTCTTTCGGTGCCAAATCTTTTCCCGTATTTTGGCACTATTGGAACCCTATATGGGGCTATTATTTATCTCGTAATGTCATGCGACCGCTAGCCACTTTTTTACCCATTCCCATAGCGACTCTCATCACATTCTTAGTCAGTGGCGCACTTCACGATGTGGCAGTATCAATTGTAAAGTGGAAAACCGTTGTATTTTTTACGCCGTGGTTTGGATTAATGGGATTAATGGTTATATTTTCAAAGAGCGCAGGAATAACATACGGTAATTTTGCTTGGCCTGTTCAGGCATCAATCAATACATCTTTTATTTTTATCTCGCTAGGGGCAACGTACTTCGTGGAGAGCATGTATGCCTAACAAGCGCATAAACACTCGCTTCGCTTGTTATTTTAGCCCATGTATTTGTGCCCCAAAGTTGGGTGTTAGGTACTTTTGAGTAAAAATTAGCCCATCCAACACTTTAACGCTATAATGTTTTAACGTTACTTAAGTGGGACTTATTCATGAGTACTTTATCAAAACGATCAACCGTCTATTTCGAGCCAGCAATTCATAATGCTCTGAAACTGCGGGCTGCAACATCAGATACCTCAATATCAGAATTGATTGATGAAGCAGTGAGACTTCTTATGAAAGAAGATCAAGAAGACTTGGCTGCGGTAAGACTACGGGCCAAAGAGCCCGAAATTTCCTATGAGGACTTGCTAAACAGTTTGGAAGCTGATGGAAAAATATAGCGTCACTTTCAAGAAATCAGTAGCAAAAGATTTTATGGCAATTCCCAAATCGGACGTTAAGAAGATCCTCGCCAAAATTGACTTATTAGCTGAAAACCCTCGAAGAGATGGAGCAATTAAGCTTAGTGGACAAGACTTGTATCGTATCCGGCAAGGCCTTTATAGAATCATTTATGAAATCCGAGAAAACGAGCTTGTGGTACAGGTGATAAAAGTCGGGCATCGCTCTGATGTTTATAAACGTACCTAACAACTCAATAAACACACTCACTACGTTCGCCTTCTCAGGGCGACGTTTATTGCTGGCGTTATATTCAAGGAGTTTAAAATGAGCGACTGGAGCCTCCCGTACACCTTTCAATATAACGGGCGGGAAGTAAAGTACGGAATTAAAGGTGAGGGAGAGCCTATAATTTTGGTACACGGCACGCCGTGGTCGTCTTTCAACTTAAGGCATTTGATTGATGACTTAGCCTGTCATTATAAGGTTTACTACTTTGATCTACTTGGATATGGAGAATCGGATAAAAGTGAAGCCGATGTTTCTCTTGGAATACAAAATAAATTATTGAATGCTTTAGTTAAACATTGGGAGTTGGAGTCGCCTTTTATTGTCGGTCATGACTTCGGTGGTACGACAGTGTTGAGAAATCACATTTTAGATAAAGGTAGCTATAGAAAGATTGTTGTCATTGATCCTGTCGCGTTATCTCCTTGGGGATCACCATTCTTTAAGCATATCGAAAAACATGAAAGCGCTTTTTCTGGGCTACCAGATTATATTCATTCAGCAATAGTCGAAGCGTATATACAAACAGCTGCACACCAAAATCTTGCACAAGAAACAATTGATGGAATATTAACGCCATGGAGTGGTGAGCAGGGAAAGCAAGCTTTTTATCGACAGATTGCTCAAGCCGATTCAGTTTTTACTGATGAATTTCAAGATAAGTTTAACGAGGTAAACGCACCTGTTCTCATATTGTGGGGGGAAGAGGATGAGTGGATACCTTGCGAACAAGCTTATGCACTTCAAAGTAAAATAAAGGGTTCCAAGCTTGTGACCGTGCCAGATACGGGGCATCTTGTGATTGAAGAGGCTCCTGCTTTGCTATCTGCTGAGATTAGAGCGTTCTTCGAGAGTTGAATTTAACAAACGCGTCAATTAGGACGCTCCCAAGCTTGCGCCGTTTATGGCGACGTTAGCACTTCAGGTAGAAAACATGAACTTCGACAAGCTTACCGATGAACAAATACTAAATATAGCAAATCCATTAATGGACAACCTCATGGAGGGCTCTACCGAAAGGAATCATCAAAAGCATACTCGCGACTTTACTGATCGCCTTAAAGCAATAGTCACCGAAGACAATCTTCTGGAACAATGGAAGAAAAATAAGATAGGCGAATTTTCGAAAAGGGAATTTCTATCAATTATCCACAAAAGCGACTCTATATTTATATTATGGAAACAGTGGTTTACTAATAGCCATGAAGAATTTTTAGCTGAAATATGCATCATCAAACAAGCTGGTAAGCTTTTAGTAGACCATGTTTGGATAAGGTAACGTGCTACAAAACGCTCAAGCCTCTTCCTTCGGTCGCTGGGACGCCTATACGCAATACGGCTTAGCGTTATATGCGCATGGAAGATTAATGAGATTTATTGTTGTTTTAATTTTTGCTTGTTTTATGTCTGGATGCGCCAGCGGTTATTTGGATCTGTACGGTCAAGATGGCAAAAAGGTAGATGAATGTACCGCGGGTTTCGATTGGCATCCTATTGGTGTCAAACATTCCGTAGATTGGGTGCTTAATTATTGCTACGAATTAGCTATGTTGGAAGGCAATATTGTAAAGAGCGTATCCAATTCGTCTGTCATAGAAAAGGACTACACATATCCTACTCACCCATCGGGAATGCCTTGGAACAAAAAGCGTGCATGGTTATCATTCTGGTCAGATGAAATAGATAAGAAGCAATATGGTTATATCGTTGCGGACCTAGAAAATGAGTACCACCTTGAAACAACACGAATAGAAGCGCAGTTTCTATCTGGTGAAATAACAGAAAACCAATACAAAGCTCTTGTAGAAAAAGCAAAATATGCGTTTTATGGCAAGTAGGGCATATAACAAAACGCTTAACATATTCACAATTCGGTCACTGGGACACGAATACATTAACTCCCTTCGCTTCGCAACGAATTTTAATCTACGGTACTTTTGCCTGTTATGCTGGGTGTCATGTGCTTAAAGGAATTCTTTGTGGTGGAATTACATCTATATCTGTTTTTCTGCGTTGCGTTAAACAATGGAAGTTGCAAGTTAAGCATAACATGCACCTGCATTCATGCTCGCTGAGGTAATTATGAGTTTTGAAAAACCAACAATTTGGGGGAATGGTTCATACAAGCCTTCGGCTAAGTGTCCTAAATGCGCGTTGATAATGCATCTCAACAACCAATGCCCACACTGCCATCATTGGTTAACCGAATTTGAAAAGGGGAAGCAGCAGTATTTTTGGAAACAACAAAAGAAATCTTCAATTCTAAAAGGTATTGTACTATTTCCTGTATTTCTCTTATTGTTGTACGTAGTTTTTACGTTATTTCTATACTGAGATAACTATTTTGCATATTCACACAAGGATGCTTCATGAATATTAATGTAAGTTTCATTTATATCGTTTTAATAGTTTTCGCCATCGCACCAACAATCCTGTCTGTTTTTCTAGCTCGAAAACAAAAGCGCTCAATGTGGATTGCGGGTCTGGTCACTTTTTTTCTTGGCCTGTTCACATGGATAGGTAGTTGGATTTATCTTGGTGTTATGAATCTCATGCCTCCCAAACATGCAGCTAGTGAGTAGCCGTATAGCGCAGTGCGCAGTGCGCAGTGCTCAGCGTTCCCCGTGGCCACATGAAAAAATCATTTAAGTACACGTCAATATGCCTTGCGCCTCGGCGCCTCGGCGCCTCTCGGCCTAAAAAGATTTTTAAATGGAGCTCTTACCCGATGCATAAAATTCAGCGAATTTGTCTTTTTATATTACTTGTCACTAGCACTGCCTCACACGGACAAGAGATTCCATTTAAAACTGTTCAAGATTTATTTTCTGCGATATCAGAAGTCAACCATTCGAAAATGAAGAGTGCTGTAACAGATGACTTTCAACTACTTGAAGTAGGAGAGGATTGGGATATAAATCAGCTTATTAAGGTAGTTAAGCCCTCTGAATATTTTAGAAGAAATTATTTCAGTGTTATTAGGCTAGAAACGAGTGATAATTTTTCTTGGGTGAGTTATTGGAATAAAGCCACTTTTACTAAAGAAGCGTTAGTCGAGGAAGTAGTTTGGTTGGAAAGTGCGGTGCTAATTAAAGAGAATAAAAAATGGAAAATTCAAATGTTGCATTCAACCAAAATAAATCCTGAATACTTACCAAAAAATGTAGAGCTAACTGAGTATAAAATTGAAATATAGTAAGGATTAGAATGGTTACCCTGAGAGACTTCAATCAAAACGATATTGATAGGTTAGTGCGCATCTTAAATGATGAGGCGGTCACCAAGTTTCTTTCTACCAAAATTCCTACCCCTTATACAAAAGAGGATGCCGCTT
Organism: Alteromonas sp. 38; assembly: GCF_902506055.1. Taxonomy (NCBI): domain Bacteria; kingdom Pseudomonadati; phylum Pseudomonadota; class Gammaproteobacteria; order Alteromonadales; family Alteromonadaceae; genus Alteromonas; species Alteromonas sp. 38. The sequence continues at coordinate 577,872 of NZ_LR733300.1, read as the reverse complement.
GGTGGGTTAGTGAAGGCAGTCATTCTGGCATTATTAAAGCCATTTCTTACGATGATGTATTAGTAGGTTGCATTGGGGTTAACCGAGGGCAGTTTGAATACGAGCGCTCTGGAGAAATTGGCTACTGGCTAGATAAACGTTATTGGCGTAAAGGCATAACAGCAGAGGCCATCAGGCAAATGTCAGATTTTGTATTTGACCATACCAATATCGTGAGACTGTTTGGCGCTGTATTTGCGGGTAACCACGCTTCTATGCAGTTGCTTTTAAAATCAGGCTTTAACGAAGAAGCTATACTGAAAAAAGCCATTTATAAAAATGGACGCTTTTACGACAAGCATCTTTTCGCGAAATTGAACTAGATTCATTACTTACTTTTTAAACCTTCTTGTTGATAAAGGGATCTTGTGCCAGTAAAAAAATGGATGCTTCAGTACTGTATTGCCCTTCCAGTGGTGTTTTTATTATTGGCCGGTGTTCAGTACTTAAAAGGCAAGACCCTTTGGTACTCAATTGAGTTCGGAATGATGTGGTCTTTTATTTCTGTGGGTATTTTTGCCGTTCGAAGGGCTTACAATTTTAAGAAACATATTGATTGCCAACTATGTAGAGACTTACCTGATAACAAAGAAAAGCAGTAGTAAAAAAGCCTAATGTATACCACAGTCACCACCCACCGATGCGTAATCGGAATTTCACGCATTTTTTATAGGGAACGTAAAATAAAACTAGTGTTATTAGGTTAATACTTGTTTTAGTAGGTTGTACTTCCCTCCCCCCAGAACGATACTCCTCCCCTGTCAGACACTACGGAAATTATCAGACTTGCTACAGAAATTCGCTAAGCGGCTGGGAGGCGAATATGGTAACAACATGGGCTAATCAGGCGTAGTGATGGTATAAATAGAAGTATTGTCGCTGTGGGCGCCTGTGTGCTCACAAATAACTGAAAAAATTAAGGTACTAGAATGGATTTTTTACTCAATATTTTACTGTCAGTTGGTTTCGTTATTTTTATCATTTTTATCGTCGGACTGATGGCGGCAAAAAAGCTAAATTCGAAGCAAAAGTAACGGCGGCTCCCTCCCCCGTTATCGCTGTTTTGCATTGTCGAACATCGCACCTAAAAAGGCGCAAAATTATCTTGTGCCTGTGATGGTACTATCCATCGCTCTCGGGCATCAATATCAACGCTTTTCACACCTTGTGGTGGCATTTGCCCGCGATCCCCATACAACCAAAGTACAAAGTTACTTCTTTCGCCACTGGTGATAGGTTGTGCCGCATGCGGTACGTTTCCACGGTGGAGCATAGCGCTACCAGGCGTAAACGTTAATGGGTTTACTTTCCCTGCTTTTACATCATAAAAATCGACTGTCGAACCCGTAAATGTTTCACCCGGAACGTTTAGATTAATATTTAACGTTACTGCTGACGCGTCGGTATGCGGTCTTATCGAGGTATCGGTATTTGGCTGATAGTGAATAGAAAAGCCAAAGGTTTGTGTGTCGTACCCCATAATTTCCGGAAACAGTAAACGAGCAATTGGGCGCATGTAAGTGTCTAGCATCATGCGATAAAACGCTTGGAAACTTGGCGCAGCCAAATAGCCTTCTGAACGCTTATCTAGCATGGCACCACGACGGTTTAACACAATGCCGTAGGGCGGTCTTAGCGCTATTTCTGCATCCCATACTTTTTCTAAATAGGCGCGTAACTCAACCAAACGTTCAGGGTCAAAGAATTGGAATTGATACACATCGGGTGATACCTCTTCCAATAGCGCTTTTACCTCTGTTTCTTTTTCAGGATTTTCCCACGCTTGCATGACTGCGCTGCGTAATTTGGCATCTAGTAAAGCATCATCAAGGGTGAATAGGTTGTCTTTTTCACTGCCTTCCCACTCGCTCCACGCGTTGCTAAGCAACTCGTTATTTGTACTCCAAAACTGTTGCACAGATGGCGCACGATGAAGCATAGCCTCGCGGCTTGGTAAATCTAAAGCACGTGCTTGCTGTAATTGAGTAAATGTCATAATAAATTATCTCCAATGGCAAAATGGGGGACAGGCGTTGTATTTCAAACCGGGCCCCAAACCTATGCCTATAATCTATTACACCTGATTTAGTTAATAAATGCGGCTATTCTGGAAACAGAATTAAGATTTAGAAGATAATCAAAAATGGATATTCACTGCGATGATTTGCGATTTTCGCTTCAGTACCTCAGTATTGTTTCCACCAGCGGTGTTAGTAAACTACACAGAATAGTTTTGTAAAAGGGGCGTACCAATGAAGTTTCTTATTTTTTTAGGCACGGTACGGGATAGCACACCACCTAGACCAGCTCGTCTTGGGGAGCGCGTGGCAAAGGCGGTAATGGCCTGTTTGCAGCTTCGTTACGACGAGCATGACGTAGAATTGATAGACCCATTAGATTACCCCTTAGACGCTATCTTTAAGCCCCATTTTGCCTATGCCAAAGGTAAGGCGCCTTCAGAACTAAATGCATTGGCAGAGAAAATTGCCAATTGCGAAGCTTATGTCATGGTTAGCCCCGAGTACAATCACTCTATGAGCCCTGCCCTTGCTAATTTGCTTAATCACTTCGGTAGCTCGTTATTTGCTTACAAGCCTAGTGCTATTATCACTTATTCAGCTGGGCAATGGGGTGGTATGCGGGCAGCGGTAGGCATGCGTACTTTTTTGTCTGAGTTGGGCTGCTTACCGGTGTCGGCTATGATTCATATACCCAAGGCCCAACAAGTATTCGAAGAGAATGGTGAGATGTGTTCAGGGGAAGACCAGTCATCGTGGTTTGACTACTTTTCTCGTACTTTGAATCAATTGATGTGGTGGGCAAAAGCAGCCAAGCGCCATGGTGAAGACGTTAACCCTCATGAGGTGATTAAAAACTTTAATACCGCACCGTCAGAACGCAATTCGCCCTAAGGTAAAGCGCGCAACGCCCCTTAAATTAAAAAGGCAATCGGGGCTAATTACCCAACCGTTACGTTGACCTGCTTTTAATTTGATTTACTGCCGGTAAGTATGACGAAACCTATCTACATCGCTTTAGCTTTGCTGTATAACAAGCTTCTTCTTACCTTGTCGAGCGCACAGGAAACAAAATGAAAATATTAATACGTAATTTAGACAGACAAACTACACAAGAAGAGCTTGCTAGTTTATTTGAAACCTTCGGTTCTGTGCAGTCTTGTACAATTGTGGTTGATGAAAAGAGCGGTGCCTCTAAAGGCTTTGGATTTGTAGAAATGCCCAAGCCAGGCGAAGCTAAAGCGGCCGTTAAGTCGTTGAACAATCATGCTTTAGGCGATGCGAATATCCGTGTAAAAAAAGCAGAAGATAAACCCGAAACAAAGTAAGCCCGATACAAAGAAAACAGTGGTAGTGTAAAATCCACCAGCATTGTCTCTCATTATAAGTGGAACGTATATCAAGCTGGGGTCATATAAAGAAGTGAAGGTATGTATGAATATAGAAATCATAAAAGCAGATTATTTTGACGACGCTCATAAGCAAGCTATTCCTTATTTGCTAAACGAATATGCGAAAGATCCTATGGGCGGCGCTGAGGCACTTTCTAAACATACCTACGACAACTTAGTCGATAAGCTCTCTACACTACCCCATGCCTTTAGTATTCTTGCTTATGTTGATGGCAAACCCGCTGGGCTAATCAATTGCTTTGAAGCATTTTCTACTTTTGCCTGCAAACCCCTTATTAATACTCACGATATCGCTGTATTGCCAGAGTTCCGTGGTTTAGGACTTAGCCAAAAAATGTTAGATAAAGTAGAGGAAATAGCGCTAGAGAAAGGCTGCTGCAAGATTACCTTAGAAGTATTAAGTAATAACACGGTGGCAAAATCGGCCTATGAAAAGTTTGGTTTTACCAGCTATGAACTGGCGGAAGGTGAAGGCCACGCGCTATTTTGGCAAAAAAAATTAGGCTAACATTTAAAGTAGATTAAACGCTTTTAGTTATTGCTTGTTAAGACAACTTGCCTCATTCCCACGATGGCGCTTTTCTTAAGCGCCACAGATTAAATTATTAGCCCCATTTCCACCAAACAAACAGTAGTAAAAAGCCAAATAAATAAACTAAGCCTACGTAGCTAAGTAATGTTACCCACCAGCTGGCTTTTGCATCTTTATGTAGCGAAGCGCTTTTTACCAAACGATGATTCAGCCATGCAAACATTGGCGTGGTAACAAAGGCGAGAGTCATAGCAAAGCCTAACATGGCCAGCAGCGCAGATTTGAAAAACAGTACGATACTAAAACTGATGGCAGCCATAGCCAGTAATACGGGAACGAATACCGCATCACGAGCCATTTTATGTGGCGATACCAATGAAATGGCTTCGGCAATCACGCGGGCGTAGCCATCGTAAACTGTTAACGCCGAACCAAATATGCAAAGAAAGGCAACAATGGCTATAAGCCAGTGCGCCCAATCACCAATCGTGTTGGCATATAAGCTGACCAATTGCTGCGAAAAGCCTATGCCACCCGTTGCGAGTGTTTCGCCACTTCCATGTAATACTAAGGCGCCTAAGCCTAAAAAAAGCAGGGCTAAAATGGTGGTAACGGCATAGCCTAAGTTAAAGTCGAACAACGCATTTTTTGGAGTAACAGCGTGGGTTTTACATTGGCGCTTTAACCATAACGATGTAATGCTAGATATTTCTATTGGTGCAGGCATCCACCCCATAGTGACCACTAAAAATCCTACGGTAGCAAGCGTCCACGGTGATGGTGACTCAAAGCTGGCTGGCCTTGGCTCTATATTTATTACCGCTGCACAAAAAGCTGCGATAGTTGCTAAAACCAATACCCCCATAATGGCTTTTGCTACGCCTTCGAGGGCTTCAAAATGCCCTGCCAGTAAGATAAATAAGATGGCGCCGAGAATAGCCGCAGAGGTGATAGCAATAGAGATGTTGAAGGGCAGAAAGTAAGAAAGCAGGCTTGCAGCAAAGAGCAGGAGTGCGGCTGCGTTCACTACTGACGCCAACGCATTTAAGCACAGCGCCACAATCAAATAGCCTTTCCCCATTTGGTGGTAGCCGTATTGCAAGGTTTGCTTCGTACTGATGGTATAGCTGACACCGGCTCGGAAAAAAGGGTACTTGAGCACGTTAACCGCAAGAATAAGCACAACTAACTGCCAACCGAATTTCGCACCTGCTTGCGTTGAAGCAACAAGGTGGCTTCCGCCAACGGCGGCAGTGGCCATTAGAACGCCTGGACCAAGTAACTGCACCATGCGCATGAAGCGGTGATATTGTGTAAGTGAAATACTGAGGCTCAATCCTTTTCCTTTAATCGCAAACTGCTAGAAGCGGTTACGGAGTATACCTATTCCCGCCACAAAATTGCGAGCTTCCAGCAGTATTAGATTAAAACGAGTAAGAATTAGCACTTATTTAGAACTTGTATAACGCGCCGGTAAATACAAACTGGCTATCATCAGGGTAATCCCCACGCTCAAACCCATCACCTTTCAGCAGATAAGCCGCACCAATGGCAACCCTCAGCGAGGGTAATATCTGCCAGCGCCACCTTGCTTCCAACTGTTGCCCGATAAAGTTATCAACAGAATCAGGGGCTTTTTGGTACCACATGGCCTTGTAGCTAACCATAATATTATGTTCTTTAGAAGGTTTAGTCACACTTCTCGCGCCAACTGTGTATAAGTTTCTTCGAGGCATAGCCTGATAAACATCCGTTGGACCAAAATCGAAACGCCTTACCCCATAAAGGCTATCAAAGTTAGAAATGGTATTATCTGAGCTATCATTATCACCGCTAATCGCGTCTATTTCGCCGCGTAAGAACGTATGTTCGGTGATTTTCTTGCCTACGTTTGCGTGAAGTAACCAGCTCTCCACGTCTAGCTCCGTGGTGTCACTTGCACTGGAGGTTTGATGTGACGTGCCGGTTTGCCCAATCACTTCAATATTAGCTTTCCAAGTCTCTGCAAACGGCTTGGTGTAATCAACGGAAAGTGTGTATAAGTCACGATTTTTCGTGGCAAGTTTTTCAGAGTCTTCCTCTTTTAACCAGTAACTGTGAACCTTCACGTTTTTATCTGGTGAGGTTATATACAAACCAAAGAACTCACGTTCACTGTAGCTTTTATCAAAAGCACGTTCTGCATCGGCAACCGCCCCACTGTCGCTGGGTAATCGGCTGACCGGCAGCAAATAAAAACCACGGATGTCCCAATCATTAATTTGGTAATCTACCAGCACCCCATCGAATGCATTTTTTGTATTGCGGTACACGCCTTGACCTATCAGCCTGCGACTACCGTGATCGAAGGTAACTCGTCCCGCCGTAATCCCTTTTAAATATTGGCTATCTTGGGGCGTATACCGAGCGAAAAACTGTAGGGGTTCTAACGTATTTACCTGAGATGATTTCAACGTAGGATCGTTGTCGTCTAACCATACACGGGAATCGGCCAACTCAAGGGTGACATTGAATACATCCCAATTGGCTTCAGTTTTAAGTAGCACACGCGACGATACACGACGATTTACTTGGTCCCTGTCTTCGCTTGAGGAAGGAAATATGGGGTTATTTAAATGTTCGTAACGAAGACGCCATGAACCGCTAACGTCGAAACTGAGTTCGCTAGCAAACGACGGAACCGATAACGTTAGAAACACACCTAATATGACTATAAACTTCATAAGAGCTCTCCCCACAAAAACACTATTTCGATTTTTAAATAACCTAATTTCATTTCTATACCTCAATCGTTTTACAACTTCGACTGCTCTTAAGGCGTGAAGTATAGACGGTTAAATTAAAATCACATTACCTCTTTTGTCTACATGGTCTTGCTGTATATCTAACTAAAAATGTATTTGAAAGTCTAAGTGCAAACTTAGAATTCCTGGACTAACCTTTGCCTACGTGATTTGTAGATTAGTGCGTTATTACTAGCTAGGAAGTAAAGGCCATGCTGAACTTTGATAATTTATCTGTCAGGCAAAAATTTGCCGTTCCATTGAGTTTTGTTGCAATTTTAGTTCTGATTGTGAGTACAATAAGTATCAATAACAGTCGATATCTGGCACACAATACAGAGACACTATCTACGGTGTATACCCAATCCATCAGCATTGCCCTAAATGCCGACCGAGATTTATATCAAGCCCATTCGGCGCTGTTAGAACTCATGCTCAACCGCTCAATGAACTCAACAGCTGGCAGTGATCACCTTGCAGATTACGAAGAAAATGCTGATCAAGCTAAAGCTCGGATGATGGAGGTTAAAAGCCTGATTAAAGATTACCCGGAAATGCTCAGTGTTACGCGAGATTTCACCCAAGATTATCAAAACTGGATAGCTTTAAACCAAACCGTCATTGAGCAAATTGAGAATGGGAATATCTCTGCGGCAGCACAGCTATATCGCACCGAGGGGATGGAGTTGTTCGAAACCTTGCGAGGGAATTACGATCGTATCGGTGAGGCTGTTAAAACGCAATCTGATGAAGTTACTCAACAAAGCCTAGATTCAAATGCAGTGCAAACGTGGTTTCTCATCATTGCCATTGTACTAGCTGTGCTGGCTTGTATTGGTAGTATTATTGTTGGCCCCCGACTTGTCACCCGTCGCATTCATATTCTGAAAAACATGCTGGTTTCTATAAGCGAAGGTGAAGGTGATTTAACTCAACGCTTAAACACGGATGGGAACGATGAAATTACCGCAGTGGCTGTAGAATTCAATAATTTCATGAACAACCTACAACGACTTATCACTATGGTGAAAGCCGATGCTGAATCGCTCGCTGACGCACAGTATTCATTAATTAGTGCAGCCGATGCTACAAACACTATTTCGGGGCAGCAGAGCGAAAATTTAGATCAAATTGCGACTGCGGTTACCGAATTAAGTCATGCACTACGTGAGGTAGCAAATAGTACGCAAGGGTCATTGGCCGAAACTCAACTAGCGAACGATGAAGCACTTGCGTCCCAAGAGGCGGTATCACAATCGACCGAGAGTATTTCACTGATGTCAGGAACCATCAGCCAAGCAAGAGACGTTATTGAGGAATTAGCCAAAGAAACATCAAAAATTTCATCCTTGCTAGGGGTAATTCGCGATATTGCTGACCAAACCAATTTGCTAGCGCTAAACGCGGCTATTGAAGCGGCAAGAGCGGGCGAGCAAGGCAGAGGATTTGCTGTTGTCGCAGATGAAGTACGTTCTTTAGCAAACAGAACGCAACAAGCTACAGGCGATATTAACACTATGCTCGTTAATCTTAATAAAGGGGTAGATGAGGCAGTAAACTCAATAAACAGTGGTGCATCACAGGTTACCGATGTGGTGGGTTTATCTTCGGCACTTTCTGAACGATTGCAAAAAGTAGTAGAGGCAGTGAGTGGCGCTAACGACGGCATCTATCAAATAGCCTCTGCCACTGAACAGCAGAGTCAGGTAGTTGATAGCGTAAATGAAAACATTTCTTCACTGAATACGCTAACTCAAAAAGCAGTACACACTGTTACTAGGTCAAGCGAAGCCAGCGAGAACGTTAATAAGGTGTCGAATAGCTTAGGTCAGAATGTAGGGCGCTTTACTGTATAAACGCAGCAAAACTGAAATAAAAAAGGAGAGCGCGCTCTCCTTTTTAATGCCTCATTTCCGGCATAACCTTCATCGGTTAGCGCAACGGTTTAACCGTTAGCGCCTGTCGAAGTTAACCGGCTTTTTAGGATCTTGGTAAAAACCGTCTTTTAACAACCGTTTAAAGCGAGTTAGTTTCCCTTCTAATGTTAGTTCTTCTAAGCCTTTGTTGAAAAGCTCAATAAGAAGCCTGTCGTCATTTCTCCCCTTTGCTACCAGTAAATGCGTGGTGACGGTAGAGATAAACGGGTCGATAGTCATTACCGCTTGGCGCTGCTCGTTAGTGAAGTCGCGTTGAAGTAAATACCAACCAGTTAAATCATCGATGGGAAACAAATCAATTTCCCCACTCACTAAGGCTTCAAGGTTCTCTTTATCTGTAGCGTAGGTGGTTACCGAAGGGGTATTTTCAATATAAGCGGCCAACTCGTTATTGTACAAATAGCCTTCTGTCACCCCCATTTTTTTGTCTTTAAGTTCGTCAAAACTCGACCATGACGCTATATCAGACTTAGCATTTACATAAAAGACTAAGCTTTCGGCAGTGATAGGGTCGCTGTGCCAGAATTTCTCGCCTCTAGCGCGCACAAAATTACCGTACGACAGTGCATCAAATTCGCCATTCAATGTGGCTTCTACCGCTTCATCCCACGGCATTGAGACAAATTCAACCACCACTCCGGTTTCTAAAAAAGCCTGTGAAATAATGTGGTTAATATAGCCGTTGTGCTCCATCTCTGAAGAGGTGTAAGGTGCATATTCAGTGGTAGCAATTTTAATTTTTAGCCAGGCATGCCCCCAGCTTTGCAGTGGGACTAACGCCAAAAGTAGTGTGAAAATAGCTAATAAACGCATAATCTTCCCTTAGAAATAGATACCTAAATTAATATTCAATCTGTGTGTTGTTTCTTGTCGACCACCTAGGTCTAAGCCCACGCCTGGACCGCCAGAAAACCACATATTTTTCCCTTGAATACTATCTACATAAACAAACAATTTGTCCCAGCCAAAACTACAGCCATTTATCCATTGCGATGAATCTCGGCCTGACGCTTCGTCACCCTGCGCCACACTGTACTCGGTATAACACGTAAGTGAGTTAATACGGGTGAATTTATAAGGTACGGAATACACCAAATTCGCCGAATATGTCGACCCATCGGCAGCCGCTAAGAATGGAAAGGTAAATGCAGAAAGCGAAATTCTATCTGTGGCTTGTCCCTCAGGCGCAGCTAAATCGTATTCGTAATCAATGTATTGTAGCTCTACTTTAAAATCACCTTGCTGATGACGAACGTGAACGGCGTAAGCTGTCATGTCGCCATCTTCTAGCGTATCTAAGTTTAAGATATCGCCATATTGGTAAGACACACCAATGTCGGTGGTACTCCTAGGCAGCAGCTTCGCGGTATAGTTTGCACGTAAGTTGTATTGGCCATCTTCTTGGTTACGAAACTCACCATCGTCGGCCACATCGAATGAGTAGCGGCCAAATTCAGCGGCATCGTTATATTCATCATTCATGAAGTAAGCGGCTTGAAAGTCCCAATTACCGTAATCATGATTTATCTTAATGCCGGCTTCGTAGTCATCTTCAAAGCCTAAGTAGTAATTTACCGAAAACCAGAAGTTGTTTGAACCAAAGGGCTGCAAGCCGAAAGGAGTTTGGGTGATACCCGCGGTAATGTCGGTCGATTCGTCCCAATGGTAGGTAAGTTCGGCAAAGCGAATAGTGTCGAAATCGGTATTTTCATACCATCGGTATTCTGCTTTATAGCTAAACTGATCTGACTCGCCAGCGACACCTAACTTAATAGATTCAAATTCAAATCCATCTCTTATCTCAGGTAGTTGCCAATCTTGGTGCCCATAATTAACTCGCACATGGCCACTAAGCGTAAAAGGGAGCTCATCTGCCTGCACTGCTAAGGAATTGCTGCCTAGTAGCGCGGCTAAGGAAAGTAGTGGAAGTTGTCTGTTCATTCCTTGTCCTAATGTCAATTTGCTCACAATCTGGACCACCCCATTTTTGGAAGCCCTCGTTGTGATATATATTCCTTCAGTACAAATTATATAGAGTGAACCTTACAAAAAGATCATTGTCGTACACGAAATATGTAAAGTAAGTTTGTCGATGAAGCACATTTCATTTGCGTTAAATAGTGGGTAAAATTTCACAAAATTTACGTAAAACAAGATTCTATGCAGCATCACATTTCAGCTATTACCTTCCTTGTAGACAATTACGACAGCGCTATTGCCTATTTCACCCAAACCCTTAATTTTTCACTTACCGAAGACAGAGATAAAGGGGAAGGATCGCGCTTTGTATTAGTAACACCGAAAGGCAGCGCAACGTCACTCTTGTTAGCTAAAGCTAACTCGTACGAAGATAAAGCGATGATTGGAAAGCAAGCTGGGGGTAAAGTGTTTATGATTTTATATACCGATGACTTTTGGCGCGATCATCAATCAATGTGCGATAAAGGCGTTGAGTTTTTAGAAGCGCCGCGAGAAGAAGCTTACGGTACAGTAGCTATTTTTAAAGATTGTTTTGGCAATAAGTGGGATTTACTTCAACCCGCGCCTGCCGACCTTAATTAGGTGTAACGACACCCTCTGGAGATTTGTTTTGTCCCCCATGAAGCGTTCAATCATTACCGATATTGTGGCTATATTAGCCATTGCGATACTCATTGCAACGGCGTTTTATGGGCTTGAAGCCAGAAAAGAAGTTATCTATTTATGTGATAACTTTACGCCAGGGGTATCGAAAAATAGTGTTGAACGACAATTAAATACCACCAATTTACTGGTATGGGATACCGAGTTTTTAGCGGTTGGTAGCCGCATAGTGGCCTATAGCCCGCTAAATTTCGGCTACATGCACTGCCGGGTTGAGTTCAACAGGCAAGACATTGTGGTGTTTTCAGTAGTGGAATAGCCCGCTTTTCGCTCAGAAACGGTGCAATGTTTACAAGTCAGCAACTTACCGTTTACTCTGCGGTTAAAAGTCGTAAAGCTGTGCGTACCAATAGATTTTAAGCTAAGCATGTTATCTAACCACAGCCCTGTATACCCCATCAGCGTAAACGTATAATTACAGCGTGTCTTATCAACTAAGAATCGCCACTTATGCAAAACTCCAATCACAGTGTTATCGAAGATATCTTTGCATTAGTTAGTGCCGGGTTATTCGTGGCATTTGGTGTATTTCTATTCCAGTCTCAAGATTTGATGGTGGGTGGCGCTGCGGGTATCGCATTGCTGGGGACTTACGCAATTGATATGGACTTTGGTGTTCTATTTTTCCTAATTAACTTGCCCTTTTATACCCTTGCTTGGACTCGCATCAGCAAGCGCTTCACATTGAATACGTTTATTTCTGTGACCACGGTATCGGTCTTAACTGAGCAGATCCCAGCCTTCGTCGACATTTCTAGCATTGATCCTATTTTTGCTGCCATTTTTGGTGGCTTGCTTATAGGCGTGGGCATGCTGATTATGTTCAGACATAGCTCTAGTTTAGGTGGTTTGGGTATTTTAGCGTTTTACCTGCAGTCTCGATTTAATGTGCGCGCAGGTACATTTCAACTTACGGTAGATAGCGTTATTCTGCTTTGCGGGCTTTTCTTTATTCCATGGCATTTAGTGCTTATTTCGATTCTTGCCGCGTTCTGCTTAAATATGGTCATTTCGTTAAACCATCGCCCAGAACGTTATATACCTGCGAATAAAGAGAGTGAAAAGTCGCCTGAAAAAAAGGGGCCTAGCGTGCAGTCGTGTGCAACAGTAAACACTAATCTACACGCTCAAAACAACTAGTCTGTTAATTTTTCGCCTGCGCTAAACGTAAAAAACCCGGCCATATCAATGCCGGGTTTTTATATTATTCCTAACGTAACGCTTTGTATCCTTGTCGCTACCCTACTGCTTTTTTCTGCACAGGCTTAAACGGTCGACTTACTAGTCCTCGATTCACCCTAGGGCGAGAAAACGAAGTACGCATACAAACCTCACTTACGTGATATACCCACAACAGTCGAAGATGAAATATTCATCTCAATACTGAAAGTGGGACGTTAGTATAGGCACAAGCGAGTGAAAAACACCCCATTGTTTCGGTGAATGGTCATTCATCAGCGCATTTACAAGAATGTAAACTACTGTAAGTACTAGCGATATTTCACTATGCGAGGTACACGGGCTGATACTCGGGTTAACAATTCGTAATCTATGCTACCGGCAGCTTCTGCCACCTCGTTAATAGGTACATTCTCACCCCAAAGTTCTACCCTATCGCCAATGTTAACGTTCGAAATATGGGTAACGTCGATGGTGATCATGTCCATAGACACACGCCCGACTAGGCCAGCGCGCTCGCCGTTTACTACAACAGGCGTGCCGTTCGGGCAATGTCTTGGGTAACCGTCAGCATAGCCAATACCGACCGTAGCAATGCGGCTATCTTTTTGCGCCACCCAGTTTTGACCGTAACCAACCGACTCGCCTTTTGGCACATCGCGAAGGGCAATAATACTAGAACGTAACGTCATGGTAGGGGCTAATGCCACATTGGCCGTATTTGGCTGGCCGCCGTAAACAGCAATGCCTAGGCGGTTCCAATCGCCACGGCTTTGTGGCCATTCAATGGTGGCCGGAGAATTAGCAATACTAACAGGTAGGCCTAATTGGCTAACAACCTGAGTGAAGGCACTTAGCTGTTGTTGGGTGAAATCGTTACTGATGTCGTCTGCACAGGCCAAATGTGTGGCAAGCACAGTGTCTTTGGTAATAAGCGATGCGTATTGTTCAACAAGGCTTGGCAGGGTGTTAAGGGAAAAACCAAGTCGATGCATGCCACTGTCGGCTTTTAGCCAAATAGTGGGGCGATTGCCTTCAGGACACGCTAACATCCATTCTAACTGCGCTTGATTGTGCATGACTAGAATACAGCCATGCGCTGCAGCCATAGCGCACTCTTTAGCTTGGTGTGCACCTTCTAACACTACGATAGGCGCTGTTATCCCTGCCTCTCTAAGTGCAATAGCTTCTTCAATAATTGCCACTGCAAACCGAGGGGATACATGTTGTAGAATACGTGAAACGTTAACTGCACCATGCCCATAAGCATCTGCTTTTACCACCGCCATAGAACGGCTTGTAGGGGCTAATTCTGCTATTCGTTTAAAGTTACTTAAAATAGCATCAGCGTGAATAATGGCTTGGGTTTGACGGCTCACAGTAAACAGATAATCCTTTGTATTTGCATAGGGGCAGAGTGTATCACGAGTTGAATGAAATCGAATTCTCGGTACACAAATTTATGAACGCACGTACGAACTATGCTTCTGTTATCTTTTGCCCTATGGAGCACGCCTTGTTGGTTTGCGCCTCTCTGGTTTACGCTACAGGTTCGCCACATTATAATGCGTTGTAAATATGGTTAATTTGCTCTTACACATATATGCAAATTCAGTATGCTAGCCAAGACATCCAGCATGAATGTATAGCAAATTAACTCCCTTTGTCTTTCGTAAGGTATCACCATGCAGCCCACCGACTCATCACGTAGTATTCACCACCTCGCTAAAGATTTAGAACGGGTAGTGTCTGAAGGGCGAAACCCCAATACTGTAGATATTGATACCCTTTCCACAGAAGGAATGCTGGCGCGAATTAATCATGAAGACGCCAAAGTTGCCCCAAGTGTGGCAACCGAAATTCCTGCCATCGCAAAAGTGGTAAACGCCGCTGCACAAAGCATCGCAAAAGGCGGGCGGCTCATTTATATAGGCGCGGGCACCAGTGGCAGGCTAGGTATTTTAGATGCAGCTGAATGTAGACCCACCTTCAGTGTGCCAGATGGGGTTGTAATCGGCATTATTGCTGGCGGCGAACGAGCGGTTTTACACGCAGTTGAAGGGGCAGAAGATAATCGAGAAGCCGGCAAACAAGATGTTATTAATATTACGCTTAGTCAACACGACACTCTGGTTGGGTTGTCGGCAAGTGGGCGCACGCCTTATGTTTCAGGCGCCCTTGCGTATGCGCAATCTATAGGCGCGACTACAGCGGCTATAGCCTGTAGCCCAAACTCGGCCATATTTGAACATGCCGATATTGCCATTTGCCCAGTGGTGGGCCCCGAGGCACTTACCGGTTCAACAAGAATGAAATCTGGCACTGCGCAAAAGCTGGTACTTAACATGATAAGTACCGCCACCATGATCAAGCTGGGCAAAACCTTTGAAAACTTAATGGTGGATGTCAACGCAACTAACGAAAAGCTAAAAGCCCGCGCCCTACGCATTGTGATGCAAGCCACTGAATGTAATGAACACGACGCCGCTACCGCGCTAAAAGCATCGAACAACAATGCAAAGCTGGCTATCTTAATGGTGCTAACGGGGGCTAATGCCGACGACGCGGCTAAACAATTGGTGGCCAGCAATGGCTATTTGCGTCACGCTGTAAAACAACCGCTTTAAAAGGCCACCTTCATAAATGCCTATTAAGTCGCTACTTACATTCGTTTTGCTATTAAGCGCTGCTATTACTTTTAGCATGCCAGGCTATGCCCAAGCTGCTACAAATACCAAAGCCACTGTAAATACCAAAGCCCATGAGAGGGCTGACGTTGCTGAGCGTAGGTTACAAGTAGGCGCGGCGCAATTTGATGAATATTTGCCTTTACTTGAAGGCAAACTAGTTACTCTGGTGGTTAACCAAAGCTCGATTATAGAAGGCTCGGGGGTAGGAAGCTCGGGGGTAAAAAGCTCGGTTTCATCAAAAAGTTCTTCGGAGCCAACCCACTTAGTCGACGCGCTGCTAAGTCGTGATATCAATGTGGTGAGTATTATGTCGCCCGAACATGGCTTTCGCGGCAAGGCGGGAGCGGGTGAAAAAATAGATAACGATGTTGATGCTAAAACGGGTCTTCCTATTCACTCCCTTTACGGTAAAACGAAAAAGCCGACGGACGACATGTTAGCCAATACCGATATTCTGGTGTTCGACATTCAAGATGTAGGGGTGCGTTTTTATACGTATTTAAGCACCTTACATTACGTACTAGAGGCCGCTGCTCAGGCGCACATTCCTGTCATAGTATTAGACAGACCCAATCCTAATGGCGCCTTTACTGATGGCCCTATTTTACAGCCGGATTATACATCGTTTGTAGGCATGCACGCCATTCCTGTATTGCACGGTATGACGTTAGGCGAGCTCGCATTATTGATAGTGGGTGAACAGTGGATTGCGACCGATGCCATTGATGCGAAACAGCCAGCGCAGCAGCATCAATCTAAGTCGCTGGCGCATCAAACCAAGCAGCAGGCGCTGTTAACGGTTATTCCCGTGGCAAATTATCATAAACAAATGCCTTACTCTCTGCCTGTTGCCCCCAGCCCGAATCTACCTACTGATGCTGCCATTACCTTATACCCCACCCTTTGCTTTTTTGAAGGCACGGACGTAAGTGTGGGAAGAGGTACACCGCTTCCTTTTCAGCTTATCGGCCACCCTGTTGTAGCGCTTGGCGATGAAAGTATAGACGTAGCTGCTAACCAAGCAGCCCCATTCCCTAAACACAATAACACTACCCTGAAGGCTGCATTAATGACACAAGCCCCTATTTCAGGGTTAGATATTGAGGTACTACTTAGCG
Organism: Alteromonas sp. 38; assembly: GCF_902506055.1. Taxonomy (NCBI): domain Bacteria; kingdom Pseudomonadati; phylum Pseudomonadota; class Gammaproteobacteria; order Alteromonadales; family Alteromonadaceae; genus Alteromonas; species Alteromonas sp. 38. Next base: position 561,521 of record NZ_LR733300.1, on the reverse strand, counting down.
CTTATGCTCAGTTTACGGAACAAGGCATTAACTTTTTCACTCGCCCAGATTTTTTCGATAAGTTAGCCGGTACGGATTCACTCCGACAGGCCATTATCGCGGGGAAAACCAGCAACCAAATACAAGCAAGCTGGGCTGAAGGCTTGGCTACATTTAAACAGCTTCGCGCTCCCTATTTACTTTACCCGTTTACGGCTTCTGAATTACCTAGCGAAGGAAAAGGCAGCGTTGTAAACCGTAAATTTCAAAGCGATGACGCCCAATGAATAGCCGCAATACGCCGGAAAAAGCTCAAACAGAGATGGTAGTGAATAATGTGGCAAGCACACCTGCTGATGATATTAACTTTCATGCCTTTTTAAAGGGCATTAGTGAATGGTTAGCGCCCGATAATATTATTAACGATAAACCTAGGCTAATTGCCCTTGCTACCGACGCCAGCTTTTACACCAAAATTCCTAAGTTAGTAATAAAAGTGCCTAGTATTCACGTTATGTGCCGCGTATTAGCAATGGCTAATCGCTTAAATATCGCCCTGACATTTCGTGCGGCGGGCACCAGTTTATCTGGTCAAGCAATTACAGACTCGGTATTGGTCATGCTAACCCCAGATTGGCAACAGTTTGAGGTAATAGATAACGGTGAGGCCATATCATTAGCGCCGGGTATTATTGGCGCAAAAGCGAATCGAATATTGGCAGGTTATGGCCGAAAAATTGGGCCAGATCCGGCTTCTATTAACGCCTGTAAAGTGGGCGGGATTGCAGCGAATAATGCGTCGGGCATGTGCTGTGGGGTGAAAAACAACTCGTATCACACTCTGCGTCACATTCACGTATTGTTGCCCGACGGCAGTGAAGTCAATACCGCTGATGCACAAAGCGTTGCAGCGTTTGAGCAAAGCCATAGTGTGTTGTTAGCCTCTCTTGCTGAGCTTCGCAGCACGCTCTTGGCGAATACAGCACTGACTGAAAAAGTGCGTTACCAATATCGCCTTAAAAATACTATGGGGTATGGCCTCAACGCCTTACTTGATTATGAAAACCCGCTAGATATTTTTACACACCTAATGATTGGTTCAGAAGGCACATTGGGCTTCATTGCCAACATTACCTACAACACCGTGCCTTTGCCTAGTGCGCGAGAAACCGGGTTATACTTATTTGAAGATTTTGAAGCCGCTTGTGCCGTTATCCCTGCGCTAAAAGCCTGTGATGTAGATGCTGTAGAGTTGATGGACGCCAGAGCATTGCGCACAGTTGCGCCGTTGCTAGACGAGGTGGTAGTTAGCAAACGCAATATTAGCAACCCAGATGCTGTTGCTCTACTTATTGATGTAGGTGCCCCTTCACAGGCTGAACTTGATTGTACGCTTAAAACGGTACGCGACATTTTAACCCAGCCAGCACTGGGTTTAAGTAAAGAACATGAGCACCCTGCTAAGCAAGAGCATAAGCAGAAGCAAGGCCAGCCTCTGCAAGATTTCACCGCAGAGCCTAGCATCATCGAGAAATTGTGGAACATTCGAAAAGGACTATTTCCCGCAGTTGGCGCAGTAAGGCCGACTGGCACCACGGTCATTATTGAAGATGTGGCCTTCCCGCTTGAAAATTTAGCCGATGGATTAAATGCGCTAGTCGCCTTATTCGAAAAGCACGATTACCACGACGGCATTATTTTTGGTCATGCACTCGATGGCAATGTGCACTTTGTTTTTAGCCAAGGGTTCAATTCCGCAAAAGAAGTCAGCCGCTATCAGGCCTTTATGGCCGATATAAGCGTGCTAGTGACACAGCGCTTTGCGGGGAGTTTAAAGGCCGAGCATGGCACGGGGCGTAATATGGCACCGTTTCTTACTGCACAGTGGGGTGAAGAAGGCGTGGCGTTAATGCGCGCTCTCAAAGATATTATCGATCCTAAAGGTATTCTAAACCCAGGGGTTATTTTAAATGACGATCCTAAAGCACATATTACTCACTTAAAGCCGATGCCGGCAGTACAAGACACGGTAGATGCCTGTATTGAGTGCGGCTTTTGTGAACCTCAGTGCCCTTCGCTTAATTATACCTTGTCGCCACGCCAACGCATTGCATTGAAGCGGCGACAAACGTCATTAACAGAACCTAGGGTTATCAATGAAATTAGCGACGCATTTTCACATTTAGCGGTAGATAGCTGTGCAGCAACCGGCTTATGCGCAAGCGCTTGTCCGGTAGGCATTGATACTGGGCAGTGGATAAAACAAATACGTGGCCAGCGTGTTAGAGGTCCTGCGACCAAATTAGTAAGTGACCTTGCCGCTAAACATACCGATAAGGCGTTATCAATTGCACGTTTTTCACTAAATATCGGCCATAAAGTAAAAGGGGTAATTGGCGAAAAGACATTTAATTCTATTACAGGTGCACTTCATTTACCCCAGCTTCATAATGCTGTTCCCCAAGCTTCGAAATATAATAAAAATACTTCGCAGTATAAAAACGGGACAGATTTTAACGCTACTACTCTCGCTAATGAAACAGCATCTGAAGCACATAAAGCGACTGAAAAAGACGCTGAGTACATCGCAGAATTACCTACCCATTTAGGGCAGCAAAACTGCTCTGAAAATACAGCTGAGAAAGTGGCCGGGAAAGCGCTTTCTCAGGCGACTTCAAAAGTAGTTTACATGGTTAGTTGCCCAAGCAAAGTTTTCGGTGGCAACGCTAATGAAAAAAGTGTTATTCAGGCTGTGGTTTCTTTGTGTGAAAAGGCCAACGTGGAAGTGGTGTTCTCTAGCGCAAAAGACCTTTGTTGTGGCCAACCTTGGGATAGTGAAGGTGAAACAAGCACTGCGAGAGATAAACTCGCGGCATGGACACAAGAAGCTTATACACTTTCTGAGCAAGGACGCTGGCCTGTCATCATTGACAACAGCGCTTGTGCTTACAACGTAACTTCAAAAAACGCCAAAGATTTAAATACCAATAAAAGAAAAGCCTTTGAGGTAAGCGAGTATTTACTTCACCATATAGCACCTCGTTTAAAGGTAGTTAAAACAGATGCCCCTATTATGCTCCACATTGGGTGTTCAAGTACTAAGCTAGATTCAGGGGTTGCTATCAACGCGTTGACGAACCTTTGCACTTCAAACGTTATTATCCCTTCTGATATTACTTGTTGCGGCTTTGCGGGAACTAAGGGCTTCACTACCCCAGGGCTGAATAAAAGTGCACTGGCACCGCTTGCCAGTCAGGTGCCTGAAAATTGTTATAGAGGGGTATCTAATAGCGTTACATGCTCTATTGGGTTAAGCCGGCACAGTGGGGTGGTTTATTCACACATCGCGGTGCTGCTCGACGAGGTCAGCCAGCCGCTTTTCTAACGTCGCTTTGTGTGTTTTTAATTGTTCTTTTTCATCACCCTCTGCGGTTTCAAGTTGTAGACTGATAGCCGCGATTTGTTCGGCTAAACCTTCTCGATTTTTCTCATGCTGCTCAGCCTCTTCCGCTTTATCAAAAATGATTGCTTCGGGATTACCCTCTTCTTCATCCTGAGGCGCCGCTATCTCTTTCGATGTGCCAGATTGCTGAGGAATCATTTGCAGCCCCTCAGGTTGGGGCCGCTGATTCATAAAAGTGGGCGATACGATTTCAATCCCAGTATTGTGCAATGCATCAAGCACCGACTTGTGCAATCGAGAACGCGCACTTAGCATGCTTTTCACTTCTTTAAGCAGGCCAGCAACTCGGTAGCTTACTGAAAAATCGCCTAGAGAAATCACTTGGACAAAAGGCTCTTCTAACCCCGCATTGGCTGCCGCAGTTAGTAAGTGCTTCTCAACCTCTGAGTGATGAACATCATAACCTAGGCTTAAATCAACCGAGATAATCGCCCCTGAGGCACGAGTCACTCTCACCGGAGTGTTCACCATTAGGGTATTAGAAAAAGCAATTAACTCACGGGTTTCGGTTTGAATTTCCGTATCTAGCAAGCCCATTTCAGCCACCCTCCCGCTGTAGTCTTCCACGCGAATAAAGTCTCCCACTTTAAACGGTTTATTTACCCGCAATACCAAGCCAGCCATCAGATTACCCACCATGGTAGTAGATGAAAATGCAATGACACCAGATAACAAAACACCAATTAGCGCGATCACTTGATTGCGTGTACTTTCGTTCACCGGAAGTGCCATGGAGATGGCGACCAAACCTACAATAGTAAGTACTAACAAAGTAACTTGGCGCGGCAACTTTTGCTCACTGGTTAGGTGAGATTGTCGCGCAAGTAGCACGTAATGAAGTGTGCCCAACCCCACCACTACCAAAATAATCGCTAAGACTAGCGGAATAAAGGGAATGAGATAAGCCACCATCGTATCCACACTGAAACTCCATTTTTTCTTATTTCCAAGTTACATTTAACTTAGGTTTTCGCCGTATAGCGTTGAATTTTAAATTTTGTTTTTTGCTTCAGCCCATTAGCAACACTAGCGCTAGCTGAAAGTTTTTAATTAAATTCTCAGCCTCAATTGCTTACATACATAGCCTAGTCATTCATCGGCTGTCTGGACGACGCTATGACTTTAACACTACTCAGAGTCGCGATTCCACTGAACAGGTAAGTAATCGTTGGGTCTGTTCAAGCCTAGTAAGGTTTCTACTAAAGCATCGAAGATTGGGCTGTATATTTGACTATCCACGTTGTAACTGAATGTAGCAATAGCAATATCGGTGTGTGGCTGCATTTCTTTTGCTATATAGGGCATGCGAAGCGGCACTAGAACCGTGGTAAGCCCTTGTTTTTTCGCTTTTCCCAAGGCTGATTTAGTATATCTATGTACATCAACCAGCGACGCCCGTGAAGTCATCGCCTCTTCGCTATCGAAGCCTTTCATTTCATAAACGGCATGTTGTGGTGAAATATCTCCCACCATCAATAGATCGGCTTGCTTCAATGCGTAATCGAAGGTGGCTTTGTTTGGAAGCTTGGTAAGCGGCAGGCAAGCCATTCCTACCTTGGGCGCAATCGTAGATAGGCTTTTTTCAAGCGCTAAACACCTAAGCGCATCGGGCATTAATGCCAGCCAGGTTTTCTGAGTAACGGGTAGTTTTTCGGCGCCAAAAAGTGATGTGATCGCCGCCCTGGAAAGCGCTTTCTCAATTTGAATATTTCTTGTTTTTTTAGCGTTATTATTTACATCAGAGACCCACCAAGAAAGCGCTTTCCCAGCGTAGCTATTCAGGCTGAATTTAGCTTTAAGTAACGCAATGCGTTGTAAGGAAGTTGCAAGCTGTGTTGAGGGGACTTCCCCACTGCTTATCCGCTTACTTACCTTGCCCATTAATGCAGCAAACATTTTAATATCTTGTGGCGTTCTAATGGTAAACGGCATTAGGGCGATGTCGGCACCAGCTTGATAGGCTTTTATCATGACATCTTCAGGTGAGAAGTATTTAGCAATACCCGCCATATCTAGTGCATCGGTAACAACCACTCCTTGGTAACCCAACTCGCTTCGCAATACATCATGGAGTATTTTACGAGACAACGTTGCAGGGATTGTCATCACCCTTCCCTGTTTGTCTTTTACTGTAGTGCTATCTAATGATGGGTATTGGATATGTGCACTCATCAACATACCAGGCGGATTACCACCGCTGATAATTCGGCTAAAAGGCAATAGGTCTCCTTTTAGCGCTTGAGGTTTTGAATGTTTAACCTTAGGCAGGCCCGTATGGCTGTCTGTTTGCGTATCGCCATGACCAGGAAAGTGTTTAATAGCACTTATCACGCCCGTTGAATGCAACCCGTTTACAAACGATTGTCCTAGCACGGCAACATCGCTAGGTGATTCGCCAAAACTACGTACATTAATAACCGGGTTTTTTGGCTCGCTGTTAATGTCTACCGACGGGGCAAAATTCGTATTTATCCCTAATGAACTCAAACTACTGCCAATACCTTTCGCTACATTTTCAGCAAATGCTGTGCTGTGCTGATAATAGCTTGCCCCTATAGCCAAATTTCCGGGAAAAGGCGTGAGCATAGAAGAGGGTAAACGAGCCACTCTTCCCCCTTCTTGGTCTACCGCAATAAATAGCGGTGGCAAATTCGCTTTTGCCATTGACTGTTGCATGGCGTAATTCAGCTCTATTAGTTGCTTATTGGTTTTAATATTTTCAGAAAATAAGATAACGCCACCAATGTTGTGGGTGACGAGTAACTCTTTTAGCGCATCTGGTAGCCTGGTTACCGGCTTTTTGCACGCTTTCGAGCTAGTGCCATCATCGCAGTAGAATCGAAAATCGAGAATGACTTTTTGACCAATAGCGCTTTGTTCCTCAGAGCTTTGTTTAACAGAGCTTTGTTTAACAGAGCTTTGTTTAACAGAGCTTTGTCCAAAAGACTGGTTTATCTGTTCGTATTGGCTTGACTGATTCGCATAAGCGCTCGGTTGCATGACTATGCATAGACTAAACAGGAAGCTGTAAGGTAATAAGTTGGCTAGTAATGGGAGAAGGCGCAAATAGGATCCTAGTTTTTTATAATGGCTTGAACAATGGTTTTGCCAGAAGTTGTGTTAGTTATTTCGGCAATCGCTGCAACAACCACTGTTATTTTGTTGTCGTTAACGTGATAAGCATAACGATAAGTTACGCTTTGATACGCATATTAATTGCCATGGTATCAAAAACCAATGCATACAGAATAAATACGTGTCATTCTGTGGAATTAACCGTGTGCTCTGCGTTACGCTAGTCGCTATTGCACATAATCATGCATATGAATTGCTGTTCAATGTGCAAATGTATAGCTAACCGCCCGTTTCGCATTCACGAACAGCGTCGTGTAGATTTAGTATCAACGTACAAGCTCAGATATTCGCTCTATAAGCGAATGGCAGTATTTCACAATAATAAAGTATGGAAAGTAGTATGGATTGGGTATCAATTATCCCCCCATTGGTTGCGATCATTGTCGTATTCTGGAAAAAAGAAGTTATCTTGGCATTGCTACTCGCGGTGCTGTGCTCTGAAGCACTTATTTTGTTAACTGCAAGCCCCGCCACCAGCTTTCTTGCGCCAATCAATGCTATAGAGCGCGTAGTCGATACCGCTTCAAGCCCAGGTAATACCCGAGTCATTTTATTTTCTGTTTTAGTTGGCGCCCTGCTGGCGTTCATTCGCGACTCTGGCGGTGTAACCGCTACGGTTAATTACTTAGTGGGCAAAGGGGTGGCCAAGAACAAAAAACAGGTTGGCAGCCTGACAATGTTTACCGGTATCGCAGTATTTATTGAATCGAATTTGAGTGTGTTAACGGCGGGGATCTTTGCTCGAGGTTTATTCGACCGCTTCGGCATGAGCCGCGCCCGTTTGGCGTATATAATTGATTCCACCAGCGCACCAGTATGCATACTCATTTTACTTAATGGTTGGGGAGCGTTCATATTGAGCTTGCTCGACACCTACGAGCTACCAGCATCTTCAGCCTCCATACTGTGGGGCAGCGTATTCTTTAACTTCTACGCTATTTTCACTTTGTTGATTGTGGCTTACACCATAGCCGCAGACAAAGTGCACGGGCCATTGGCTTTAGAAGAGAAAACCCTATCGAAAACAGACATTCCCCAACAAACTGAAACCGCCACTAAAGCGCGTTACATGTTAGTGCCATTGCTAACCATGGTATTCAGCATGGTGGGTTTTATGTTTTGGACCGGCAACGGCACCTTGTCTGAAGGCAGTGGCAGTAAATCTGTGCTTTATGCAACGGCTCTTGCCACAGCAATCGCTTATGGCCTTTTACTTTGGCACAAACGATTCACTCACAAAGAAGCCGTTGAGATTGGCTTTAAGGGTATGGGCGAATTACTACCACTCGTCACCATTGTGTTGCTGTCTCTTACCTTGGGCAATAGCTTAAAAGACTTAGGGACAGGTGTATTTGTGGCAGGCGTGGTGGGTGAATACCTCCCCCTTGTTTTCATCGTACCTATGTTGTTTATTGCAGGGGCGGTGATGTCCTTTACTACCGGAACCTCGTGGGGCACCTTTGCCATTCTTATTCCTATCGGCGTGCCATTAATTCAAACCCTTGGATTACCCCCTTCGTTGGTTGTTGCAGCCATTTTAGGTGGTGGTATTTTTGGTGACCATTGTTCACCTATTTCCGATACCACTGCTGTGTCGTCATTAGCCGCAGGCTGCGATGTATTAACCCATGTAAAAACTCAGTTTCCTTACGCGCTTGTGGCGGGCGGATTAACCTTGGTGGGTTATCTCATTGCAAGCATTATTATGATTGGCTAGCGCGAGTTACGTAAGGCTAGCGCTAGGTCTTTTTTTCACAATTCTGATAGTAAGTTTTATCAAAGTTTCTAAATTTTAAGGAGTGAGGCAGTGTTGAAGAAAACGTTTTTTCTATTCTCATTTATATTTCTGACAGCATGTAGTCAAACAGGCGGGGATGTAACGCGAACTCAGCAAGAAGCCGTAGCGATGCCCGATACCTTTAGTGCCGACGCCGCTTATGCGGTACTAGAAGAGGGGGGTAATGCGATAGACGCTGCCATTACTGCACAGTTTGTGCTGGCAGTAACCCTACCTGAAGCGGGTAATGTGGGCGGTGGTGGCTTTATGACCATTGCGTTTGAGGGCAACACTGATTTTCTCGATTACCGCGAAATGGCACCATCTGAGGCACATCGAGATATGTACTTAGATGACGAAGGAGAGGTAAAACCCTACGAGTCACTTTTTGGCGCGAAAGCATCAGGTATTCCAGGCACGGTGGCCGGTATGTGGGCTGCCCATCAAAAATATGGCAGTTTACCGTGGAGTCGCTTAGTAGCACCTGCGGTTGAGCTAGCTGAAAATGGCTTCTTGGTACCAGAAAAGCTTGCCAATAATATAACTCGCTACTTAGCTCGTACCCGCGAGCAAGGCTTAAACAGCAACTTTGCAGATTACTTTGAACAAGCCAAAGCCAATACGGTATTCAAGCAACCTGAACTAGCAACTACCTTAAAAGCGATTCAACAGCACGGCCAAGACGGTTTTTACCAAGGCGAGGTTGCAAAGAAAATTGTTTCCTTTATGCATGAAAACGGTGGGCTAATTAACCACAGCGACCTTGCGGCTTATAAAGCCGTATGGCGTAAACCGCTAGAACTTAATTGGCAAGGGTTCACACTAGTTACAGCACCGCCACCAAGTTCAGGCGGCGTGGCTGTAGCCCAGTGGATTGGCATGCTTGAAAGCTATGGTAGCAATCATACACTGCCAGATCATAACAGCGCCGAATACCTGCATGTGATGTCTGAAATTGGTAAACGTGTATTTGCAGATAGAGCAGAATACTTAGGCGATCCTGATTTTGTTGAAGTCCCTGTAGCTAAGCTTGTTGCCCCTGATTATATCAAAGGCCGCGCAGCCCTTATTCAACCCAATAGTATTTCAGACACGCCAAGTGTTAAACCTGGCTTAAAAGAAAGTGAAGATACCACCCACTTTTCTATTATGGATAAATGGGGCAATGCTATTGCTAACACCACCACCATTAACCTTACCTTTGGTAGTGGCGTGGTAGTAACGGGTGCAGGGTTCTTGCTTAATGATGAGATGGATGATTTTAGTGCCAAGCCTGGCGTACCTAATTTCTTTGGTGCTGTCGGCGGTGAAGCGAATGCTATTTCACCTTACAAACGCATGCTATCTTCAATGACACCTACTCTAGTAAAACAGGGCGGTGATGTGGTTTTAGCAACCGGTTCGCCTGGTGGCACTACGATTATTTCGTCGGTAGCACAGTCGTTATTAAACGCATTATTGTTTGATTTTGATGCCACAAAATCTGCTAACGCTCCTCGTTTTCACCACCAATTACTGCCTAAAGATACCATTCGTGTTCACCCAGGGTTTGATGAGTCAACATTGGCTGAATTAACTGACATGGGCTACACCATAGATGCCCGCCGCTTTGGAGATGTGCATTTAATTAAGCGCACAGCGCAAGGTGTACAAGCCGCTTCTGAAGCAAGCGGACGCGGTAAAAGCATAGTGTCTGCACGCTAAATCGTGCTGTTGTTGTAGCGCTTTCGCCTTTGAAAGCGCTCACGGTTCAATACAGGCTAATCAGTCGCAAATAACTGTTCAATAGAGGCAAATGCTTTGAACTCCAGTGCATTACCGCAATAGTCCATAAAGAACATGGTAGCTTGTTCTCCTGACTGGCCTTTAAATCGAATGTAAGGCTCAATAACAAACTCTATATCGGCGGCACTTACTTTGTCAGCCAACGCCTGCCATTGAGACATTTCAAGCACGACGCCAAAATGCGGAACAGGTACAGCATAGCTATCCACCCCATTATGGGAAGGGGGTGACGGCATTGCCTCAACGCAATGAGTGACTAGTTGATGACCGAAGAAGTTCCAATCAATCCATTGGCTATCACTGCGCCCTTTTTCACAGCCTAATAGTTCGCCGTAAAAGGCCTCTGCATTGGTAAGGTTACTGACAGGTATTGCTAAATGAAACGGCTGCGCCATGCGTTATGTCCTATAAAAATTTCTTCAATAACGATAGTTTGAATTTAGAAAATGGCGCATAACGTACGGGGGCATCTAAAGCGAAGGCCCGCTTCATTACGGTTTTGACATGACTAAAGGTATCAAACCCAGCTTGGCCATGGTAACTACCCATGCCGCTGTTACCCACGCCGCCAAAAGGTAGCTCTGGGTTAGTCATGAAAATCATCGTGTCGTTGGTGCACACACTGCCCGAGCTCGTTTTTTCAATGATATTATTAAGTACTTTATCGTCATCACTGAACGCATACAGCGCCAAAGGTTTAGGTCTGTCGTTGATAAACCCGATGGCTTCGTCGATAGAGGCGACGGGCACTATAGGTAAAATAGGACCGAAAATCTCTTCTTGCATGATTACGCTGTCTTTCGCAGGGTCGAGTACCAATGTAGGCGTCATGGCAGGCCGCGCTTCATTTATATCTCCGCCGTAAACTACGTTAACCCCATCTAAGTACCCTTGAAGGCGATGCAAATGGCGGGTATTGATAATATTACCGTAATCTTTCGATGAAAAAGGGTTTTTACCAAACTGGGATTTAAGCTCTTTCTTAATGGCGTCTATTAGCTTTTGTTCAAAGCCTTTCACCACTAGCACGTAGTCGGGCGCAATACAGGTTTGCCCCGCATTCATCCACTTGCCCCAAACAATTCGACGCGCGGTAATTTTCAAGTTGGTGCTACTATCAACAATACAGGGGCTTTTACCGCCCAGTTCCAGCGTAACAGGGGTTAAATGCCTAGCGGCTGCAGACATGACAATTTTGCCAACCGCTTCGCCGCCAGTGTAGAAAATATGATCCCATTTACACGCAAGTAATGCCGACGATTCTTCCTTTCCGCCCTCAATCACTTCTACACATGAAGTATCCATGTACTGGGGAATGAGTTTCGCCATAATCGCTGAGGTTTCAACGGCCAGCTCAGATGGTTTCAACACCGCGCAGTTACCTGCTGCTAATGCGGCAATGTAAGGCGCCAGCAACAACTGAAGTGGGTAGTTCCACGCGCCTATGATAAGCACTGTTCCCAAAGGTTCTGGTTGCTGAAAGCTTTTGCCCGGCCACGCAATAAGTGGGGTGGATACTTTTCGGGGCTGCATCCATTTATTTAAATGCTTTTGGGTATGCTTAATATCCGATAGCAAAAAGCCATGTTCGGCCACGTAGGCTTCACTTTCGCTTTTACCTAAGTCTTGATGAAGTGCGTGCAATATCTCTTTTTCGTTTTCAATCAGCAGGCGCTTTAGGGCGTCTAATTGACTCTTACGCCATTCTAAAGAACGGGTTTTGCCAGACTTAAAACTTGTTTGAAGCGAAGCTACCGTATCGAGAAAGCAAAAACCGGGTTCTACGGCATGAAGCGTTGGTTGATTAGACATAATACATTCCACCTGCATGTGAAGACTGTTGACCTGCTGGGTTTTAAATTCAGGTTCAGGCACAACCGAATAAGCCAATATTCATTTTATAGTAATGAGGGCAATAAACCACAACCCAATTATTTTGTTAATTAATGTTTAATTATTACCTGAATATCAGTTGACTGCCTACACGAAAAAGCCCGGTACTTAAAAATAAGTACCGGGCTTTTAAATGGCCTAACTAGACGGGGCTAGTTTACGCGTCGTATGGGTTGCGTAAAACAATCGTCTCGTTACGATCAGGGCCAGTAGAAACGATATCTACTGGAACACCGGTAAGGTGCTCTAGGCGCTGAATGTAGCTTTTCGCAGCTTGTGGTAAGCCTTCAAACGTCGTTACACCGTACGTGTTGTCGCTCCAGCCTGGCATTTCTTCATACACTGGGGTGACTTTATCGTAACCGTCAGCCGCCATAGGAGGAACATCTTTCACGTTACCGTCTGCATCTTTATAACCGATACAAATTTGTAGTGACTCTAAGCCGTCAAGCACATCTAATTTGGTTAAGCAGAAACCGGTAATCGAGTTAATTTGAACTGCACGCTTCATTGCTACAGCATCAAACCAACCAGTACGGCGCTTACGACCTGTAGTTGCACCAAACTCGTGGCCTTTAACGCCTAAATGATTACCCACTTCGCAATCGAGCTCGGTAGGGAATGGGCCAGAACCTACACGAGTTGTGTACGCCTTAACAATACCCAATACATAATCTAACTTTAACGGCCCAAAACCAGCGCCAGTGGCTACGCCGCCAACAGTGGTATTAGAAGACGTTACATAAGGATACGTACCGTGATCGATATCAAGCAATGTACCTTGCGCACCTTCGAACATGATTGGCAGACCCGCTTTATGGGCTTTATCTAGTTCGTCGGTTACATCAACAACCATTGCTTTAAGAATGTCAGCAACGGCCATGGCACCTTTTAAGGTTTCATCGAAATCGACTGCTTCTTCACCATAGTATTTAGTCAATGTGAAGTTGTGTACATCAAGTACTTCTTTGAGCTTAGCTGCAAAATCTTCTGCATTGAACAAATCGCCCACGCGTAAACCACGGCGAGCCACTTTATCTTCGTACGCTGGTCCAATACCGCGACCAGTAGTACCAATAGCTTTAGCGCCACGGGCTTTTTCGCGCGCTACATCTAAAGCAATGTGATAAGGAAGAATAAGGGGGCATGCTTCACTGATTTTCAAACGCTCACGTACCGGAACACCACGCTTTTCAAGCATCGTCATTTCCGTCATGAGTGCATCAGGGCTAAGTACTACGCCGTTACCAATAATGCAGGTAACGTTGTCACGCAGAATGCCTGATGGAATTAAGTGAAGAACGGTTTTTTTACCGTCGATTACTAGAGTATGACCTGCATTGTGACCGCCTTGATAGCGAACCACATATTTTGCTCGATCAGTAAGTAGATCTACTACTTTGCCTTTACCCTCGTCACCCCATTGAGTGCCGAGTACCACAACGTTCTTTGCCATGAATCATATTGTGTAAGAAAATTAGGCGGGGATTCTACCAAAAATTCATACCCTTTATCATCTGTTTTATGCGCAAAAATACGCCAGTTATTGAAGATTCATAGTCTTTATCAGTCTAATCCTTGCTAACCAACTGTATATTAGACCAATTTTTAGTAATAAATTTAAACTTATTGTGACAAGTAAAAAAGACAAACCACGCCTATCACAACTAAAACACCGCCGGTTTGACGTAGTTGATTGGTTGGCATTTGACTTATTTGTAATAAATACAAGCGCCAGCGCGTAGGAAATAACAAAGGGCCAATGCCCTCTACAATAAGCACTATTGCTAGCGCGGGCCAAAGCCAATCCATTTAAAACCCCGTTGTTTTATTTAAATTCATTTACACAAACCGCGTAAACTTCCATAAAGCTTGGTAGCAGCTAGCAGCGCCTAAGGTAATCACTTAAGCATAGAAATGACTCAATAGGGATAAACACTCGCACACACATCCCATTTTGCTAACCTGATGGTTATTCGAATATTTTATATTCAACCTACTGAAATTTTTCATTTTTAAAACGCTAAATAGTGCAAAAATTCTATCATCTGCTATACGTAGAGTATTGCACTTAATCACACGGAAACAAATTCATGCGTTTTCCCAAATATGGAAATTATACGTTAGATATCTCTGGGAATGTATTGGAAGTGTTTGCAACGGGTGCGTGGAATTTTAAAACCGCAGAAGCCTTTACTGAAGAAATACATGATTTAGTAGTTAGATTCGATGATAAACCATGGGGAGCACTTCTAGATGGCCGCAGATGGGTATTGTCTACACCAGATACACAACAAGTCGTCATTGACGCTATAAAATATAGCATTACTAAAGGGCTACGACGCTCTGCCTATGTATTAGACACAGGTATGGTAAAGCGCGCGCAGTTAGAATATACCCACCCTGCTAAAGAAAGAGATTTTAATCTTCTAGGCTATGAAAGGAACTACTTTCAACATTACTTTGCAGCGCTTAATTGGCTAGACAAAGAAGGCTTTTCACCTATAACTAAAAAGTAAGGGCACATCATGGCCCTTACTTTCAATGCTAATAAAGCAAGCTGTAGACCTTGCGTCTATATTCAGATTTCAGCGCATCGCCGTCGGTTAATGCATTAATCATATCCAGCATAATTTTACGTGCATCTCCAAAACCAAGCTCTTTTTTCAGTACGGTAAGCAACAAGGATAACGCTTCTTCAGATTTATTGGCTTGGTGTAATTGCACGGCCAAATCCACTTTAAGTTGTAAGTCATCAGGATTGGCTGCTACCGACGCCTGTAATTGGCGAATTTCAGGTGTATCGGCGGCCTGTTCAGCAAGTTCTATTTTACCGTTAAGGGTATTATAACGCGCATCCTGATCGACTAACTTAATCTCGTCCAACAAGGCTTTAGCCTGTGTTATCGACCCTGTCTCAATGTAGCAATCAATCACCATGTACTTGGCATTGATGTTGTCAGGGCTCATCTCTAAAACTTGTTTCGCATTCGATAAGCCTTCTACATAGTCGCCCCGTTGAATAGCTTGTCCTGCCGCGGCAAGAAAATCGTCTTCAGGGTTGGGCAGATATTTAGCTAGCATTTCACGAATTTGCGCTTCTGGTTGAACACCCGCAAAGCCATCTACAGGTTGACCATTTTGCACCACCATCACAGTAGGCAAGCTACGAATACCAAATTGACCTGCAACTTCTTGCTGCGTTTCACAATCCACTTTGGCAAGAATAAGGTGCTCGGCATACTCCCCTGCAATCTTTTCTAAGATAGGCAGTAGATCTTTACATGGTTCGCACCAGTCCGCCCAAAAATCAATAAGCACCAGCTTTTCTTGTGATGCTTCTAAGATAACTTGCTGAAAATTCTCAACAGTAATATCAACGATAGTTGCCGCATTGTTCGCAACAAGATTGTCCATAAAGTGGGCCTTTTAAACATTTATTTTCTGACAATGAATATGGGGTAACTGATAGCAAAAAACAACCGCTACAAAAAATCGGCAACAATGTCGTATTCGCGACATACTTACCTAGGTTGACGTGTTAATTTGTTGTTAACTTACGCGTAACGACACTCACTGGAGGGCTACGCCATGGCTACCGAGTCAAACGTTCACAATCAATTTCAATCTTTTAGCGAGTTCTATCCTTATTACCTTGCGGAACATGCCAATTTAACTTGTAGAAAATTACACTTTATTGGTTCGTGGTTAGTGTTAGGTGTCATCGCCAGTAGCATAGTTACAGGTAACTTAGCATTATTGTGGCTGATTCCGGTAGTTGGCTATGGCTTTGCTTGGGTGGGACATTTCTTTTATGAAAAAAATAAACCTGCGACTTTTCGCCACCCGCTCTATAGCTTGTTGGGCGACTGGGTGATGTTTAAGGACATCTTAATAGGTAAAGTCAGCCTTAGGGCTTAACAATTGCTAAAAACTTAATGGGTGCAAAAAAATAAAAACCAGACGCACCCAGTGCGCTGGCTTTTTAAGTTTTTACCGCAGTGCCTCGCTTTTAATCTACACACTAGAAATAGCGCTGCACTGACCGTTTACTTGGCGGGGGTGAGTTTTAACACTTTGCCGTTGGTAGCATCGGTTAGCAGATAGATAGCACCGTTAGGCCCAACTTCTACATCACGAATACGGGCTTGGTTATCACGCACATATTCATGTTGCTCACCAGGCTTACCGCCATCCATCTCGATTCGTCGTAAATGCGTGAACTTTAACGAGCCTACCAACAAATCTCCGTTCCACTCTGGAAACAAATCACCTTGGTAGAACGCCATACCGCTTGGTGCGATAGAGGGGTCCCAGTAAAGTATTGGTTGTTCCATACCGTCCATATGGGTTTTGTCACTGATAATGTCACCGCTGTAATCAATACCATAGGTAATGACAGGCCAACCGTAGTTAGCACCTTTTGACAACACATTAACTTCATCACCGCCTTTTGGCCCATGTTCCATGGCCCATACATCCCCGGTTTCTGGGTGAATGGTAATACCTTGAACATTTCGGTGGCCGAAGCTATAAATTTCAGGGGCTTTCCCGTCAATAAAAGGGTTATCACTAGGCACGCTGCCATCGCGGTTAACACGCACAATGGTACCGAAATGGTTATCGGTATTTTGCGCTTCCTTCATATATTTATAACGGTCGCCCAAGGTGATAAAAAGCTGCTTGTTGGCATCAAACGCTAAGCGACAACCAAAATGAAAGCCGTTATCAATAAGTGGAGCGGCACTAAAGATAGTTTCAACATTTGCTAGCGCGTTGCCGCTAAGCGTTGCTTTGGCAACGCTACTGCTGCTTCCACCTTCACCAGGTTGGCTGAAACAAAAGTATACCGAATTGTTAGTTTCAAACTCGGGATCGATGGCAATGTCTAACATCCCCCCCTGATTGTTCGCTTCAACCTCAGGCACATTTGATAAGCGCGGCGATAGTTCACCCGATTGGCTGAGGCGTCTGATGCCGCCCTCGCGCTCGGTAATCAGCATGTCGCCATTAGGTAGGAAGGTCATCCCCCAAGGGTGAACTAACCCTTGTGCTAATTCAGTAACCACTAGATTTTTATTTGTCTGTGTTTTAGCGTCTGCTTGTTGCGAAAACGCTGGCTGAGTTGCCCCAGCCAGCGTTAATGTACAAACAGACAGCACGTTTATCATAGTGCGTGTCATAATTTATCCGCCGTAAAGAGTATTTCGGCTTATTTTGCCAACATTGCGCGAAGCATCCAAGCAGACTTTTCGTGAACGCGCATACGATCACCAATCAGTGCAGCAGAAGACTCGTCATCTGCGTCTTGCGCTAACTTAAGTGAATCACGCGATGTTTTAACCACTTGCTCGTGACCATGGGTAAGTAATGCCACCATTTCTGATGCTTCAGGTACGCCTTCCACTTCATCAATTGCGCTTAATTCAGCGAATGACTTGTAGGTACCTGGCGCTGAAACACCTAGTGTGCGAATACGTTCAGCAATTTCATCAACTGCCTCTGCAAGCTCTGTGTATTGTTCTTCAAACATCAGGTGTAGTTGTCTAAATTGTGGACCTTCTACATTCCAATGGAAGTTATGGGTTTGTAGGTAAAGCGTGTAAGAATCTGCTAATAGTTTTTTAAGGCCTTCAGCCACTGCATTACGATCTTCTTCTGAAATGCCGATATCAATCTTGCTCATATGTCTCTCCTTGGGTTAGCAACTAATTCACTAATTTAGAATTGAAAATACCATTCAAATGTTACCTTAATGATACTCTAAGAATATTGATTTGGATTATAATTATAGCGATTGTGCACATCTACTTTGTCGATTCACTTCAATGATGATGCTGATGGCTCGCTTCTTTATCCATTCCTATAATCGGTAAATCTACGGTGTAATCTGGGGCAGCGTCAAAAGACAGGGTAAGTGACACACTATTGCCTTCAACTAGCCCTTTTTCTAACCCCAACAACATCACGTGATACCCGCCCGGCGCAAAGGAAAGCGATTCACTTGGCGCAATGACTATTCCCTCTTTTACTTCTCGCATACGCATCATGTCATTATTCATTTCGGTGGTATGAATTTGCGCGTCGCTGGCAATATCATTGCTTACGTTTACACCTGTTAATTTAACCGGTGTTTCGCTTTTATTGCGCAGCGTAAAGTAAAGGGCGGCAGATTGTGCCATTGGAAATGTAGCGCGGGCGAAGCCGTCACTAACAGAAACAGGGTGCGTAGCTTGAACACTGCACGCCGTCAGTGCAAACATAAACACTGAAAGTAACTTAAAGGATAGTGAATGAGTATTGGGTGTCATACCGCCGCTTCCAAAATAAAAAGTTGGCTAATAGTGTACGGTAGGTTTATTCAATAAAGAAGAAAATATAGAGATTCTGAAAATGTATCCCGAAAGGGAAAGCTATAGCGAGGAAGTTAACCTAGAAAGGACTAGATAAAAACGCGATGTGAAAGAATGGTGCCGACTGCCGGAATCGAACTGGCGACCTACTGATTACAAGTCAGTTGCTCTACCAACTGAGCTAAGTCGGCACACTTTTCACACCCACTGGGTTAACAGCGGATGCGTATAATAGCCACAATTAAAAGGTTGTCAACCTTTTAAACGTTTTGCCTCGCCAATCAGTTTCGGAAAGTACTCTAACGGCAAATATTGGCTCAAATCGTGTAATTTTTCGCCCAATTTTTGGTAGCTGTCAGTGGTAACATTGATATGACCCATCTTGCGTTTTTCACGCACCGATTTTCCATACCAATGTAAATGACTGCCATCAATACTCAATAGCTCTCTTGAAAAACTACTGCAGCCAATAATATTTATCATTGCGCTTAACCCAATAGCCGATGTGTCACCCAAAGGTAAGCCACAAATTGCACGAAGGTGATTTTCAAATTGACTGGTTACTGCACCTGATTGACTCCAATGGCCAGAATTGTGAACTCTTGGCGCAAGTTCATTAACCAAGAGCTCATCACCACATTGAAACAATTCAACCGCTAACACGCCGACATAGTCCATACCTTCAGCCAGTTTCACAAAAATATCGTGAGCTTTGGCCTGAAGCACTTCATTAACATGAGTAGCAGGGGCAACCGACACATGTAGTTGGCCTTGATAATGTAAATTTTCAGCGAGCGGGTAAGTGCGCACATCGCCTTGCTTGTTGCGCACGCCAATTAATGAAAGCTCACGTTCAAAGGCCACCATCTTCTCTACCACAAGAGGTACTTTTTCTAAATTTAAGGTGGCTAAAGCCCGTTTAAGTTCAGGCAGCTCATCTTTATTGGCTAATCGCCATTGCCCATAGCCATCATAACCATCACGACTGGATTTTAGAATCAGCTTCTCGCCCAATGCTTCAACACATTCATCAAGCTGATCTAAGTGAGTAACAATACGGTGCGCACTGTTAGCGACTTTCATGCCCTCAAGTAATGCTTTTTCTCGCACTCTATCAGCGCCAACCAAAATGCTTTCAATACTGGGCATTAACTTGCCCGTTTTGGTCGCTTCTTCAAGCAAGCGCTCTGGCACATGTTCAAATTCTACCGTGAGTGCATCAGCACCTTCTAAGGCTTGATCTAAGGTGGTATCAAGGGGGGTTTTACTTACTGGGTGCACGACAGTATCGTTGTTTACGTCGACAGCCTGCACGTCAATGCCGAGCGGACTGCCCGCCAAATACATCATTTGCGCCAATTGGCCTGCACCGTAAACGACTACTCTCATTCGTCAAGCTCCAAGGTATTGCTTGAAGCCAATACCGTCTCGGTTTGTTGCTTTCGAAAGGCAATGACTGCATCGCGCACATTCTTATCTTGCAAAGCCACCACTTGAGCCGCTAGCAGACCCGCATTGGCTGCACCTGCTTCGCCGATGGCTAATGTGCCAACCGCTACGCCCTTAGGCATTTGTACAATTGATAACAGGGAATCAAGACCGCTTAACGCTTTAGATTTTACCGGACAACCAAATACTGGCAAGTGCGTGTGCGCAGCAATCATACCCGGTAAGTGTGCTGCACCACCAGCGCCAGCAATAATGGCACTAAAGCCTTCATCTGCTGCACCTTCTGCAAATTCAACCAACAAGTTTGGCGTTCTGTGTGCTGATACCACTTTTGCGTCGAATTCAACACCAAACGACTTCAGCATTTTCGCTGCTTGTTGCATGGTAGGCCAGTCTGAGGTTGAGCCCATAACTATTGCGACTTTCGCCATCTAGAAATCCTCTGAGATAGGTAAATTGGATAACCGGAAAAGCCCGCGATTGTAGCCTAAATCGCCAACAAATCCCACATATTAGCCATAAGTGATCTAGCCGAGCCCTCATTTTCGTAAAACACTTATATAATTACAAATGGTTAATACTTCCAGTGCCACTTGGTAATCTTTACGACTACCTCTTTTTTCTCGACTGGTTGTAAGCCTTTATTTGGCTAAGGTAAACGGAGGTATCAATAATGTCGAAAGAGCATCAAACAGGCGTAATTGATGAAGTTATTGAAGAAGTGCAGGACGTAGTATCAGATTTTCTTAATAGAGAAGCCGCGCCTGGCATTTTACTGATGATTGCTACTGTTCTGGCGCTTATCATTGCTAACTCTCCTCTTGATCACCTATACGACCAATTAATTAGCCTACCGGTGCAAATTTCAGCAGGCACGTGGGCGATTGATAAGCCCTTACTTTTATGGATTAACGATGGCTTTATGGCCGTTTTCTTCTTTCATGTTGGGTTGGAGCTCAAACGTGAAATATGTGAAGGTGAACTATCAAACCCCAAAGATATTGTTTTACCTGCCACCGGTGCCATAGGCGGCATGCTATTACCGGCCTTAATTTACGTTGGAATTAACTGG
This sequence comes from Alteromonas sp. 38, assembly GCF_902506055.1. NCBI lineage: Bacteria > Pseudomonadati > Pseudomonadota > Gammaproteobacteria > Alteromonadales > Alteromonadaceae > Alteromonas > Alteromonas sp. 38. Next base: position 540,615 of record NZ_LR733300.1, on the reverse strand, counting down.
GACAACCCTGTAGCAATTGCCGGGTGGGCGATTCCAGCGGCAACCGATATTGCCTTTGCATTGGGTATTTTGGCGTTATTAGGAAGCCGTGTGCCCACTAGCCTTAAGATTTTTTTAGTCACCTTGGCCATTATTGACGATATTGGCGCTATTGTGATTATTGCGCTTTTCTATACCAACCACATCACTATGGGTGCGCTGTTGGTGGCAGCGGCTTGCTTACTGCTGTTATGGCACATGAACAGACGCAATGTAGTGGATATTCCTGCTTATATGATGGTAGGCATTATCTTATGGGTGGCGATGCTCAAATCTGGAGTACATGCCACGCTAGCCGGTGTTATTTTGGCGGCCTTTATACCCATGCGTGACAGTAAGGATGAAACCTACTCGCCGGTAACCCGCTTAGAACGTAGCTTAAATAGCACAGTGAGTTTTGCCATTTTACCCCTCTTTGCTTTCGCTAATGCAGGGATAAGCTTCGGTAATATAAGCCCAGAGGGCATTTTTCACCCCGTTACTTTTGGCATATTTTTGGGCCTAGTGATAGGCAAGCAAGTTGGGGTATTCGGCTTTTGCTATTTAATGATTAAGCTCAAGCTGGCAACCTTGCCTGATGACCTCAACTTAAAACATATTTACGGTTGTGCCCTGCTGTGTGGCGTGGGCTTTACCATGAGCTTGTTTATTGGTGGTTTAGCCTTTGAAGAAACGGGTATTAATCAGATTTTCGACGAGCGAGTGGGTATTTTGGCCGGCTCAATTGTATCGGCAACCTTGGGCTACATTGTATTGTATATGGTAGGCAATAAACCTGTTAACAATAGAGGAAAAGTAGCGTCAAACGCGAGCAAGTTCACGGGCAATACTGTCGATTAACACCTGTTTTCTAATCGGCTTGCTTAAATGTGCATTCATACCGGCGGCTATACACGCCGCCTTATCATCGGCATAAGCATTTGCCGTTAATGCAATAATGATCACGCTATCTTTGTTCAGCGCATGCTGACGAATCTGTTTCGATGCAGTAAGGCCGTCCATTACAGGCATTTGGTAATCCATTAAAATAACATCAAACGTATGACGTTTCGCAGCCTCTATCGCTTCAATACCATTTTTAGCCCTGATGCGTTTAACGCCAACAGAGCCAAGCATATCCATGACAATATCAGCGTTTACATCGTTATCTTCAGCAAGTAATACTCGTAGTGTGCTTGGTAAAGAATGCGCTTTTACATTGGATGTAGCTTCTTGCGTTTCGCCTTTTTCACACGGAAAACTAAAATAAAAAGTGGTTCCTGTGCCTTCAGTACTTTCAACTGTAATACTGCCACCAAGGAGCTCTACAAGCCCTTTCGTAATGGCCAACCCCAATCCAGTCCCCCCATAATCACGGGTTATAGAGGCATCAGCCTGTTCAAACTGATCGAATATGCTATCAATCTTTTCTGGTGGTATGCCAATGCCTGAATCTGTAACCGAACAATAGAGCTCGCCTTGGGTGTAGCTATAATTGGCTTCAACCAAAATGGTGCCTTGATGGGTAAACTTAATCGCATTGCTTACCAAGTTATTAATGATTTGGCTAAGCTTGCCTCCATCGGTAATCACCACTTGTGGAACATTTTCATCAATACTCACGTCAATCGAAATGCCTTTCTTGCTTGCACTTCGCTCGTACAGCACACTGCACGCATCGATGGTTTGTGCAACGGAAACACTTCGCTTATCCAGTAGCATTTTACCTGACTCAATTTTTGACCAATCTAAGATGCTGTCGAGGATCATTAAAAGGTGGCTGGCAGAAGTCGATATCGTTTCCGTTCTATGGCGTGCCCCGTCAGGTAAGGGTAACTCCATCATTAATTCGCACGATCCAATAATGCCATTCATTGGGGTACGAATTTCATGGCTCATATTGGCTAAAAATTGGGTTTTAGCCACGCTCGCCGCTTTTGCTTCTTCAAGCGCCGTGGCCAAGTGTCGCGTTTTCTCTTCAATCTTATTTTCTAAACTATGGTTAAACTCAGCGAGTTCAACATTTAGCGCTTGTTCTTTGGCGCGGGCGAATTCAAGGGCTTTAAAAGCATCAAATAAGCGCCCTTCTAAGCTACTAAACTCATCATTAAGAGAAGCAAGTTCTTGTATGTGCAACGTACTCCCCGCTAACGTTGCCTCTCTACGTACTTCTGAAGGCGTAAAATTGGCTATATAGCGTATTAGCCTGCGAATGGGAGACTCAATCATTCGTGCCACCACAGAGCCCATGAACGTACCAAACACTGACAAGGCGAGGAGCAATAATAAGTCAATCAACAAATACTCGCTCATTGCCGACAAAAAACGTCGATAATCGTAGTAATAGCTAACCTGCCAATCTGCGGTAGGCAGCTGACCTTCCAGCCTCAACCATTGCTTGTTAAGCGGCCCATCTTCAATTTTGATATCGCACTCACCATCGCATGAATACGCAGGCGCCTTGTTCAGTGGCTTTAAGCCTAACGCGTCTGACGCGTAAATAACCTCACCTTTAGCATCTTCGAGTAAAAGCGAAAAACCATCAAGATTAAGTGCATCTACTGTCGAGAAGCTTCGAAGGGATAATGAGCCTTCTACAATACCAATAGGTGCGCCATTGTCATTTAGAATAGGCGAGGACATGGCAACAATGGCATCGTTTCCAAACCCTTGCCCTTGGAAAACATTAGAAAGATACGGCCCGCCCGTTTCCATTGCCTGAGAAAAATAAGGTCGGTAAGCCACATTGCCAGCACCGACTGCCTGTGCTTTGTTCAATAGTCCAGGTGGGTAGGAGTGGGTTATATTTCCACTTTCATCGGCCACTAAAAAAGTGATGAATTCAGGGTAATGCGCAGCTAAAACTGAAAGCTGATTGCTGCTAGCCTCTTCTAACTTTTCAATTGCATAGGGCGTAGATAGTGATTGCGAAGCAACAGCGATCGCTTTTTGATGTTGCCCTATAAAATCGGATAATTGTTGCTCTAATACCGCAACACGTTGTTGCATGTACCGAATGATTTGTGCTTCTTGATCATCTTGATATAGCGCGACAGATAAATACACCACCGCCATGGAGGCTGCAAAAAAACAACCTGAAAAGAAATAACTGAACAGAAAATGCAGTGAGACTTTTTCTTGCGACCCCGTATTGGTGTGTTTAAGCCCTTTATTCGCTAGAAACACAAAGTGCCCAGAGATAAGCCCAAACACACCGCTTACCCAGGTGACAAGCACACCCGAAAACATCATTGTTGGCTGGTCGGCTTCGTAAAGCGCATGTTCTAACAATAATATGGGTAGGAAAATAAGCGACCAAAAGCCAGCGCCTACTTTAATTACTCGGCTCAGGGATTTTTTGTACCCGAATAAGCTTACTACGATTGGGAGTAAAGACAAGCTTTCTTTACCCACAATACTGCCGTGAGTTAGCCATAAAGGAACGCAGATAACTAACGCAATCGGTATTGCGATTACAGGAGGGAACCGAAGTGCGGCATATACGCCAACCCCAACCCCGAAAACAGCGATACCGCTGCTATCAAATGGCGCAGGCACTGCGTTTAAAGCAATACCCACAACCACTACAAGTAACAGGTGTAATACCAGAGTTAACGACCACTGATGTTTATCGTACAACAACGCCCCCCTCTGGCATCACCATGATTAATGTTGCGCCATGTAATCTAACGTAAAGTTAGTCAGTAATTTCACACCTAGTTTCATACCCGAATCGTCTACATAAAACTCAGGGGTATGGTGAGCAGGGCTATCTTGCTCGGAAACATCCAGCGGCTTCCCACCAACCCAAACATACAAGCCTGGCACTTCCTCTTGGAAAAAAGAAAAATCTTCCGCTCCCGTGACAGGTTTAGACACGATGGCATTTTCAGCCCCTGCAGTACGTTGCATGGTTGGCACCATGGCTTGCGTAAGTTCGGGGTCGTTATAGGTAATGGGATAGTAGTAATCTAAAGGAAGCGTTAGTTCTGCTTGAGCACCCATACTCTCAGCGATAGCGTTCACTTTACGCGGAAGCGATTCGTAAATATGTTCACGTGCTGCTTTATTTAACGTGCGAATGGTGCCTACCATTTCGACTTCGTTGGGAATAATGTTTGAACGGTTTCCGCCATGAATTGAACCGATAGAAACCACTGCAGCATCATCAATGAGCTTAAGTTCACGACTAACAATGGTTTGAATAGACATGATCATTTGCGCCGCAGTGACCACTGGGTCGACACTTTTCCACGGGTACGCGCCATGGGCTTGCTTACCGTGAATAACAATTTTGAACGGGTCTACCGCAGCCATGGTGCCGCCAGAGTTGTAGCGCACTGTGCCTACATCGGTGTTTGAACTAATATGTAACCCGAAAATAACATCGACATCAGGGTTTTTAAGTACCCCTTCTTTTACCATGACTTCAGCACCACCCGTCTCACCAGAAGGTGCACCTTCTTCAGCAGGTTGAAAGATGAACTTCACTTTACCTTTAAGTTCACCTTTAATATTAGTCAGTATTTTTGCCGCCCCCATTAGCATGGCCATGTGAGTATCGTGTCCACAAGCATGCATAACTGGCACGTCTTGGCCGTTATATTCGCCCATTTGCGTAGAGCGGTAGGATAAATCACCCTGCTCTTTAACCGGTAAACCGTCCATATCAGCTCGCAGCGCGACAACAGGGCCGGGTTTGCCGCTATCGAGTATCGCAACTACACCTGTGCTAGCTACGCCGGTTTCAACTTCCAGGCCAAGCGATGTAAGGTAGTTTGCTACGTATTTCGCGGTGTTAAATTCACGATTAGACAGTTCTGGGAATTCGTGAAAGTGGTGGCGCCATTCAATAACGTCTGCTTCTACTTCCGTGGCCAATGCATCAACATTGACTTGTGCAAAGGCAAAAGTGGCACAGCTTGCCATAGCGAGAGAGATTAACTTTCGATACATAACATCTATTCCGTTGTAGAGTAAAACGCCAGAATAAACTATCTGGTAGCTAAAAAATACGAGTACCAATTGCGGTGTGACTTCTGAAAGTAACCTATTCAATGGCCAGTGAACATTAGACAGAAGTCTAATAAGAATTGTTTCTATTAAGTGGGAAGTAAGATTCGGGCACAAAAAAAGCGCCCTTAGGCGCTTTTTCTATAAAAACGGGTTAGCTCTTTTGACGCTTCATGGCGTTGAAGAACTCATCGTTAGTCTTAGTCATAGCGAGCTTATTGATAAGGAACTCTATGGCATCAATCTCTGACATCTCGTGCACAATTTTACGTAAGATCCACATTTTCTGTAGTTCTTCTTGCGACGTTAATAGCTCTTCGCGACGAGTACCTGAACGATTGAAGTCAATAGCTGGGAAAACACGCTTTTCAGCAATCTTACGATTTAAGTGTAATTCCATGTTACCGGTACCTTTAAACTCTTCATAGATAACTTCATCCATTTTAGAGCCAGTATCGATAAGCGCTGTAGCGATAATCGTTAAACTACCGCCTTCTTCAACGTTTCGAGCAGCACCAAAGAAGCGCTTAGGCTTATGTAGTGCATTGGCATCAACACCACCGGTAAGTACTTTACCTGATGATGGGATTACCGTGTTGTAAGCACGTGCTAAACGAGTAATTGAATCAAGTAAGATAACGACATCTTTCTTGTGCTCAACTAAGCGCTTCGCTTTTTCAATAACCATTTCAGCTACCTGAACGTGACGGCTTGCAGGTTCATCGAACGTTGAAGCAACCACTTCACCTTGTACAAGGCGATGCATTTCTGTTACTTCTTCTGGACGTTCGTCGATAAGCAATACCATCAATTCAGCTTCAGGGTGATTCGCTGCAATAGATTGCGCGATGTTCTGAAGTAAAAGGGTTTTACCGGCTTTAGGTGGTGCAACGATAAGACCACGTTGCCCTTTACCAATTGGTGAGGCTAGGTCTAATACACGCGCCGTAATATCTTCTGTTGAACCATTACCACGTTCCATGCGCATGCGAGATGCAGCATGTAGAGGAGTAAGGTTTTCGAAGAGGATTTTATTACGGGAGTTTTCAGGCTTGTCGAAGTTTACTTCGCGAATTTTTAACAGGGCAAAATATCGCTCACTGTCTTTAGGCGGGCGTATTTTACCAGAAATGGTATCGCCCGTTCGCAAGTTAAATCGACGAATTTGGCTTGGTGATACGTAAATATCATCAGGCCCTGCTAAATACGAAGAGTCTGCTGACCGCAAGAAACCAAAACCGTCCTGTAAAATTTCCAGAACCCCGTCACCGAAAATATCTTCGCCGCCTTTCGCATGCGATTTCAGTATCGAGAATATGATGTCTTGTTTTCTAGCGCGAGCCATGTTTTCCAGGCCCATTTCTTCGGACATGGCGACTAATTCGCTAATCGGTTTGTTCTTTAATTCTGTTAAATTCATACTGGTGGGTCTTTGTGCTTGGGGTTTGCTTACAGGACTGGTAGTCACTCTGTTCTAATTTTTGATTTGATTATGCCTGAATAGAGGCTAAGCAGAATGCTGCTCGGGTGAGCGCTAAGGAAAAGTTAGCACTAAAATTAATCAACGTCCAGCGTTTTACTCGTCAATTGTTAAATAACTTGTATTCACACTGTTGCAGGCGTTGTAACTGCTTATTTTTCATGTGTAAATAAAAAACCGGCAGCTAAGCCACCGGTTTTTTCTGAATTACTATTTTACTAAAGGTTTTCGTTTAAGAACTCAGCAAGTTGCGTTTTAGATAACGCGCCTACTTTGGTTGCCGCTACGTTGCCGTTTTTGAAAAGTAGTAATGTAGGAATGCCACGAATACCATATTTAGGTGGAGTTTCGTTATTTTCATCGACATTCAACTTGCCAACTGTTAACTTGCCTTCAAACTCGTTCGCAACTTCTTCTAAGATTGGCGCGATCATTTTACAGGGGCCACACCATTCGGCCCAAAAGTCAACCAGTACAGGACCTTCAGCATTGATAACATCTGCTTCGAATTTATCGTCAGATAACTGGATAATTTTGTCGCTCATTCTTTTCTCCATTTTTGGTCGGTCGCTGATTTGTTTCAGCTCTACCATAAGTGTTATATAGAAACCGTTTTTAATGCAAGCACTGATAAGCTATAAGCTATGCCTACTCACTTAACTGATACTCATTTTTCCGACCTGCCGATTAATAGCAAGGTTGTTGACGCCTTAACGGCGGCAAATTTCAATAATTGTACACCAATACAGGCGTTATCTCTGCCTCCATTACTGGAAGGCTTAGATATTGCCGGACAAGCTCAAACGGGTACAGGTAAAACTATTGCCTTCTTGGTTGCTACTTTTCATTATTTGCTAAGCAAAGCAGATAATGACGAGAACAGCAAATCAAAAGGCCCTAGAGCCATCATAATGGCGCCAACCAGAGAGTTAGCCGTCCAGATTTTCAACGATGCCAAATTGCTCAGTGAGCATACCGGTTTGTCGCTTGGATTGATTTATGGGGGCGAAGGTTACCAAAGTCAACGTGAAACCCTTGAAGAAGGGGTAGATATCATTATTGGTACGACAGGACGCATTCTGGATTATTACAAACAGAACGTGTTTACCTTGAATAACATTCAAGTTGCCGTACTTGATGAGGCCGATCGTATGTTCGATTTAGGCTTTATTAAAGATATCCGCTTTTTGTTCCGACGCTTACCGCCTGCAACTGAACGCCTAAGTATGCTGTTTTCAGCTACACTTAGTTATCGCGTTCAAGAACTCGCTTACGAGCACATGAACAACCCAACTCACGTTCAAGTGGCACCAGAGCAAACGACAGCAACACGGGTATCGCAAGAGCTGTTCTACCCCTCTGATGATGATAAAATGTTGCTGCTTCTTACGCTATTTGAAGAAGAGTGGCCAGATAAAGCCATTGTGTTTGCTAACACCAAATACAGCTGTGAGCGCGTAACCGACTGGCTTACTGCCGACGGTCATCGTGTTGGCTTGTTGAGCGGTGACGTACCACAGAAAAAGCGCTTGGGTATTTTAGAAGACTTTACCAAAGGTAAGCTAGACATTTTAGTGGCCACGGATGTTGCCGCACGTGGCTTACATATTGATTCGGTCACTCATGTGTTTAACTATGATTTACCTGACGATGCAGAAGACTATGTTCACCGAATTGGCCGAACCGGTCGTGCGGGTCAAAGCGGTATCGCCATCAGTTTCGCCTGTGAAAAATACGCATTGAACTTGCCAGATATTGAAAAATATATTCAGCATGCTATTCCTGTTACCGATTACGATGCGAGTGCCTTGCTTGAAGATGTAAATGCGCCTAAACCAAGACGCAGACGCACACCAAACACGAGAAACTCGTCTCGACGTGGCAATGGTAAAGGTCGTGGTAACAGCGGTGGAAATAGAGGTAAACCGTCTAATCGCGGAAACAGTAACTAACATTCGAGACAATATGCAGGCAGAACTTCAGCACGACTCTGAAAGCTATGGCGAATATTACGCCGCAGTAGACTTAGGCTCTAATAGCTTTCACATGGTCATTGTTCATGTCGTTAATGGTAGCGTTCAGATCATTGGCAAGGTGAAACAGAAAGTACGTTTAGCGGCAGGGTTGAATGACGACTTTGCACTAGATGAAATGAGCATGGAGCGTGGTTGGCAATGCCTGCAAACCTTTTCCGAACGGTTACAAGATATTCCCCCCTCAAATATTAAGGTAGTGGCTACCGCTACCTTACGTCTTGCGACTAATGCCCAAGTGTTTATTGGGAAAGCCGAGCAAATTCTCAAGCATAAACTCAACGTGATAAGCGGCGAGGAAGAAGCACGCCAGATTTATCTTGGCGTAGCCTATACCTCGGCAAATCAAGGTAATAGCTTAGTGATAGATATAGGCGGTGCCAGTACTGAAATTGTTATTGGCAACGACATGCAACCCATCCACTTAAAGAGCTTGGATATGGGGTGTGTGACCTTTATGGAACGCTATTTTGATGGCGGTAAGATCACCGCTGAAAACTTCGAAAGTGCTAAAAAAGCCGCGAAGGCATTACTTTCCCCTGTAGCGGACGCTTTTCTTTGTTTTGATTGGGAAAATTGCTTAGGTGCCTCGGGTACACCGCAGGCCATCACTGAAATATTGGTGGCGCAGGGCATTAGCGATTCAATACGACTTGATTACCTTCATCACCTAGAAAAACAATGTGTTGAATGTGGTGAAATTAACCAGCTTAACATTGAAGGTTTAGAAGAAAATCGCAAGGCCATTTTTCCTTCTGGCTTAGCCATTTTAATTAGCTTATTTGAAGCGTTAGCCATTCAAAATATGAATATTTCTGGTGGTGCGCTGCGCGAAGGGCTTATTTACGGCATGTTAGATAACATGCAGGAAAATGACCGCCGCGACCAAACACTTAACCAGACCATGGCTCGATACCATATCGATAAAGCCCAAGCGAATTCAGTAAAAAGTGTATCAACACAGCTATGTACACAGTTATGCGCACAGCAAAACATCTGTCATCTTGATACCGAAGCTATTTTAGGTGCAGCTGCGTTACTCCATGAAACGGGCTTGCATATAGAATACAAAAAGCATCATGAGCACGGCGCTTATATTCTGTCTTTTATAGATTTGCCTGGCTTCACACGCCTGCAGCGGGCGGCTATTCGAGACCTTGTTGCCCATCATAGATTAACTATTCCAGCTGATGCTTTTAGTAATTACCATGATGACTCTCAACCTATGTTATTGGGTTTACTTAGGCTGTTACGTATTTCTGTGGTGCTGTGTTTGCGACGACAAAACAAGCATATTCCCCATGTAGATTTAGTCTGCGACGGTGATAAATGGGAAGTGACCTTCCCTGAGGGCTGGCTGAAAGCACACCCGCTGATTAACGCTGAGCTAGCCAATGAAAGCTGGTTACAGCACAAAGCAGGCTGGGAACTTATCTGTAAATAGTCAGTGCTGAAAATTGCAAAGAACAAAAAAATGGGATGTAACCTAAGGTTGCATCCCATTTTTGTTTTTAGCCTATTTATTGTTTCTTTGATTTTCTATTCACGGCTCTAGTCGCCAGCGAGAAGCGCAGCCGCTTTCGGAGCAAAGTAAGTAAGAATGCCGTCTGCTCCAGCGCGTTTGAAAGCCAGTAAAGACTCTAGTATTACTGCCTCTTCGTTTAACCAACCATTCGCAAATGCCGCTTGATGCATGGCATATTCGCCACTGACTTGATACGCAAAGGTAGGCACCTTTAGCTCGTCTTTGCAACGGCGCACAATGTCTAAATAAGGCATACCAGGCTTAACCATTACCATATCAGCACCTTCTTGTACGTCTAACGCAATTTCGTGTATGGCTTCATCGCTGTTTGCAGGGTCCATCTGATAGGTCTTCTTATTACCGCCTTTTATGTTCGCTGAAGAGCCGACAGCGTCGCGAAATGGTCCATAATAAGCAGATGCGTATTTTGCTGAATACGCCATAATGCAGGTGTTAATAAACCCCTCGCGCTCAAGTGCATCACGAATAACCCCAATACGGCCATCCATCATGTCAGAAGGTGCCACAATGTCTGCGCCTGCTTCTGCATGTGAGAGCGCTTGTTTTACCAACACGTCAATGGTGACATCATTCATCACGTAACCGGCCTCATCCACCAAGCCATCTTGCCCGTGAGACGTAAAGGGATCTAACGCGATGTCAGACATTAACATCACATCTGGAAACTCTGCTTTTATTGCACGCATAGCCGTTTGTGCAAGGCCATCTGGATTGAACGCTTCTTTGGCGCACTCGGTTTTAAGTGACATGGGGGTAACAGGAAACAGGGCTAGTGTACGTATACCAAGGGCTACCCATTTTGCCGTTTCCTCTAATAACAGATCGATAGACAGACGCTCTACCCCAGGCATTGAAGGCACTTCTTCACGCTGACCTGTGCCAGGAAGAACGAATACAGGGTAAATAAGGTCGTTAGTAGTAAGACGTTGCTCGGCAACTAGATCTCGCAGTGCATCTTTTGCACGAAGGCGTCGCATGCGACGAGCGGGGAATGAAGCATTCATAAATTATCCTGAAATCGGTTTAAAGAGTACTTTGTTTCGTCCTGATTCTTTCGCAGCATAAAGCTGCTCATCGGCCAACCGAAGCAACGCTGCAGCATGATCTTCATCCGTGATAACACTGGTAGCCAGCCCTGCACTTATGGTTAGTTGTATTGCTTCTCCATCAAACATGATAGGAGATTTTTCGATGCGCTCGCGAATGGCCTCTACCACATGGTAGGCACCTTGGCTGTCGGTATTCGGAAGAATAAGTGCAAATTCCTCCCCGCCTATTCGACATAAATCATCGGATAAACGAAGCAACATACTTTGAATAATGCCCGTTATATGAATAAGACAGGCATCTCCACCAGCATGTCCGTATTTATCATTAATACGTTTAAAGTGGTCAATATCGATGACTGCAATAGACAAAGGAGTTTGCTCTCGGCGACTTCGTCTGCCTTCTGATTTTAACTTTTTATCAAAGTGACGACGATTATTAATTCCGGTAAGTGGGTCGATTGCCGTTAGCCGCTCTAGCTCTTGGTTTACTTCAGACAGCTCACGTAAGGTAATCTCAAGTTCTAACGTTCGCTCTTCTACTTTGTATTCCAAGTCATCTTGATAACGTTTCTGCACTTCTAGCAGGTCTTCTTTTGCCTTACTCGCCTGCTGCTCTTGTTCAAGGGCAAATTGTTGCGTGGTAATAAGTTCGTCGTACCTGTGACTATAATTAATTGCCAAGATAAGGGCTAAAATCACCGTTTCAACGGTACCTGCAATTATGAGTAAATAACTCGTAGAAATGCCTAAATTTATTATATTCACGCTATCTAGGCTAACGACAAAGCCGCTAAACAATAAAAATAGCCACGCCACAGAGAAGTATCGGGCAATAGGCACGCCTTTAAATGATAACCAGCCACCTGTGAACATTGCCACAAACACGATTATCGACAACATGACTAAATAAAGTTTTATGGCAAAGGGGTAAGGCAGTATCGCACTCGTGAAAATACAGCCTGCAAATGCCCACGCCGCTACCTTAGATATTTTATCTACTACTGCGCTAAATTCGGCAATAGGCAGTAAATGCCGGGAGAACAGTACGGCAAATAAAATCGTCGCATTACCAAAAATGAGTACCGCCTTGCCCTGCAACCACGCCTGCTCAGGCCATAAATAGGCATAGCCCAACCCCTGCAATGAAGCCAAGGTTAAGCCTAAGCTCAGTGCATAGCCGGTATAGAATAAAAACGAGCGATTTTTGGTAGTAAAAAATAAAAAGATATTACTGATGGCCATGGCACATAAAAAACCAAAAAACAGCCCCAGTGCTATATTTTGGCTTGCTGCGTATTCTATAAATTCTTTTTCTTCCCACACCACAATAGGCATGCGAATAGTGCCGCTAGATTTGACGCGAACTACTACGGTTTGCGGTTTAGCACTTAAAGGTAAGGAAAAAAGTGGCGTGTTATTCGCGATGGGGCGTACATTAAATGCTAGGTTGTCTCCGGCCTGGTAACGTACAACAGGCGAACTTGCTAACGGCGGATAAACCGCAACGTCAACACTATCTAGCAAGGCGTAGTCAATCTCGAAAAGGTAACGTAGCGCTTGAGATTCGTTGGGAGTGACAACAAAGGAGAACCAATGTACATCACTGCTCATTCCTAAATTTATTGGCGACACCGCTGGCGTCCACAGTTCTCGGGGTTTATCGAGCACTGTTTCAAAGGTTAACTGGTTCTCGGGATCGCTAACAAAGGCTAACTGAGAAACTCGGCTATTTGTGGTTCGCTCTGGTACTACACTTAGTGCAATGAACGCAAAAATTGACACCGCAACAACGGTAATAACGAAGAGGTAAAGATCGTAATTGCGAACTTTTTGACGATATATGTGCATTACCATTAATCACTGATACAAAATAAACGACAAGTATTAGCATAACTGCAATCTCGTAATTTATCAGGGGCAACCTGTATTAGTTCGCTAATTTGTTCACCAATATGAGGCAATAGCGCAGGCTCATTGTTGCGCTTTCTAGGCCGAAGAGTTTTCGGGAATAAGTAAGGGGCATCAGTTTCTACAACGATACGGTTTAAGGGAATGGTTGGAATTGCGTTACGAAGAACCTCTCCGCGCTTTTCATCACATGCCCAACCAGTAATACCGATGTACAACCCCATATCTAAATAGGCACTTAACTGGGTGGTATCGCCTGTAAAACAGTGTGCGATACCACCGCTAAGAGACGGCAGCACTTTTTGAAGGCAGGACACTTGTTGTTCAAACGCATCTCGTTCGTGAAGAAACACAGGCAAGTTCAATTCTACCGCCAACGATAATTGGGCTTCAAACACACTTATTTGAACATCTTGGGGAGAAAAGTTGCGATTAAAATCTAAGCCACACTCGCCCACCGCCACTACGCCAGGCTCTTTTGCCATGCTTCTTAATCGCTCGTAATCACTATCAACGACATCTTTAGCATTATGGGGGTGTATGCCTAAGGTATAACTACAAATCTGCGGAAACTGGTGATGAAGTGCAGCTGCTGCATCCCACTCGTTGGGATGAGTGGTAATAATACACAGCCTGGAAACACCGGCGTCCACGGCATTTGAAATAATCTCTTGAGGATTAAATCTGCGATCTAATAGATTAACGCCAGCGTCAAACCAAGGCATATTATTTTACACGTTTTACTTTCATGCGTTTGTTAAGCCCTTCTTTTTTCAAATAGAAAGCGCCTAATAATCCACGCTCAATTAGCACGGTTTCACCTTCTTTTACTTTCAACGTGGTATCTGTAGTTTGCTGCCAAACCGAGCCGTTATCGAAGGTTAAAATAAACTTCCCACGTGCAGTTTTCTTAATCTTAGTTACCTTACCTGCAAATGTGTCGGCCAAGGTTTCCGTTTTTACTTTGTGCTCTAAACCAAACTGCTCTTCTTTGGGCGCTGGCGCTTGGCTTACTGGCTCCACACGGCGACGTTCAGCGGCAACGGTTGGTGTGTGGCTAGGCATTGTAACCGGCAGACCTGCCTGCGCACCTGAGAGGCGATTGACTTGTTTTTCAACGCGGTCGTAGCATACTAAACGTTGAAGACTATTTTTGGTTTCGCTACATTTGGCTAGCGCTTCGCCTACGGTTTCTGCCTGTGCTAAAAACGCACTGAAAGGAAGTACACTTATTAGCAGTAATAATGTACGTTTTTTCATGGTAAATCCTTTGTTTTAATTAATTGTTATTCGATTTCAGTGCCCGTTTTTTCATCGTTATCTCGGCGGCCTTTTCCCGCATACAAGCTACCTACCACAACACCTATTTCAAACAATATCCACATAGGGATAGCTAAAAGCGTTTGAGAAATGATATCCGGCGGCGTAAGTAACATGCCCACCACAAACGCACCAACAACCACATAGGGGCGTTTTGCTCTAAGTGATTTTGCGTCGGTTACCCCCGTCCAGCACAGTAAGATAATGGCAATGGGAATTTCAAATGAGACCCCAAAAGCAAAGAAGAGTTTCAATACAAAATTAAGATAACTAGAGATGTCGGTACTGACCGTAACACCTTCTGGGGCCACACTATTAAAAAAGGCAAACGCGATTGGAAATACCACAAAGTAGGCGAATGCCATGCCCGCATAGAACAATAGAGTACTTGAGAGTAAAAGCGGCGCAACGAGCTTTTTCTCGTTACGATATAGGCCTGGCGCAACAAATCCCCACACTTGATAAAGTACGTAGGGAATAGCGATAAAGAATGACAACACCAGCGTAAGTTTAAACGGTGCGAAAAAAGGTGAGGCGACATCGGTGGCAATCATGCTAGCGTTTTCTGGCATAGAATCAAGCAACGGCAAAGCGAGCCATTGATAGAGGTCTTGCGAAAAGTACGCCAAACACAAAAATACCACCAGCACACTTAACAGTGCTTTTAGAATGCGGCTACGAAGCTCAATTAAATGAGATATTAAATTGTTTGCGTCAGACATTTACTGTTTTTTATATGGTTCCTGAACCGACTCAGCCGCTTTTTTAAGCTCATCAACACTTTGTTCAAGCTCTGGCGAGAGATCTTTCAAGCCTTGCTGCTCAGCTTTCTTCAGGTTTTCGTGTAATTCGTGCACGCGCAGCTGATGCTCAACTTCTTGCTTAAAGCCAGTTGCTGTATTTCGCACACTTCGAATAGTGTTAATGGTGGACCGCATGGCACCTGGCAAACGTTCTGGACCCAGTATCAACAAGGCCATCACACCAATTACCAATAGCTCCCAAAAGCCAATGTCAAACATCAGGATTTTTCTTTAACGTCGCTCTGCGTTTTCGTTGAAACAGTGTCAGCGGTATTAGCGGTGTCTGTATCTTCTACCTGCTTCTTCTGCTCGAAATCGGCATCTTGTTCGTTTTCAGTAACTGCTTTTTTAAAGCCTTTGATTGCGCCACCTAAATCGGTGCCAATCCCTTTCAAACGTTTAGTGCCAAAAAGTAAAACTACAATTACTAAGATAATAAGTAACTGCCAGATTCCAATACCGCCCATAAAAATAATCTCCGATACAACAGTTAGGGTAGTATGCCACCCAAAGCGCTAGCTTTCACGTGAATATTTGCGTGGATGAATAATCGTTGACGTTTATTATCACAACACGCATCCTGATGGTAATTAATTGATACGGATATCATTTCACCGCGAAATCGTTAGAGGGAGTTTGGGTTGTTATGTTGTGTTTAGCAGTCTCATTGTGTTTATTGCTTACTGACCAGAGTGATAACCGGCCTGTTCCTACCCACGAGGTAGTGAATAATGCACAAAACAATGTTGAATATCATCAACCTATGCAATGGTTTGATGTGTGGCAACGCAGCTTCACCGACTCTATGGACTTTACCGTAAGTAAGTTCGATGGCTTATTCTCCGATGGCTCAAAAACCAAAGAAAAAGCAAAAGCAGAAGGGAGAATTCAACTTAGCTGGGAACCTAGAACCAGAGATATCGCTGAAACCGATCTTCGGTTTCGTATTCGTGTTTCCCTCCCCCACCTCGAAAATCGCGTAGACTTGCTATTAAGTGATAATGAAGACGAAACCCAAAGTGATACTATAAAAGCGGCGCGCTCTCCCTCGCTGGGAAGGCAAGACAATACGACCATTTCACTACGCTTTCGCCCAGATCAAAACTCTCACTATTCATTTCGTGTTGGTGCAGGAAGACGGGATCAGCTGTATGTAAAAGCTCGCTACCGTGATGCCTATGCATTTAACTCCCATTGGGCCATGCTATACGACACTGAAATATATCAATACACGCGGGATCAATTTGGCGCAGAGTTAGGTACCTCTATCCAGCATGTTAGCAGTAACAATAACGTCACTCGGTTAAATAACCGCTTTTATTTTCGAGACAATAGCAACGACTGGTTGTGGCGACACGAGTTACAACACTTATACTCTATTAACAACAACAACGCCTTGGTTTACAGCTTTATGGTGGAAGGCTTGAACAAACCTACCTACCAAGTAGAAGAGGTTTACACAGGTTTGCGTTGGCGCAGTAATCCAATAAGAGAATGGCTTTACTTCGAGGTAGAACCATTTGTATTGTGGCTTCGACGTGAAGACTTCTCGCCGTCTTATGGTATGGCACTTCGCTTAGAAGCTTATTACGGAAAAGGCGAGTAACACTCGTTACTCGCCCTTTTTCATTTCTTTAGCGCTTTATGTGCTTCGCTTTGCACGTTAAATGTCACCCGTTAAGGGCGTAATGCGCGCTCGCCTCGTGCTAAACCACACACACCAGTGCGTGATGATTCAATTACTTCCGCACATTGGGCCATGGTAGCCGCAAAAGCGTCTAGTTTGTCGGTAGTGCCCGTAATTTCAATGGTGTAGTTATTCGCATGAACATCTAAGATGCGCCCACGGAAAATATCACTATTACGCTTTACTTCAGCACGCACAGATTCAGTACGAGTAGCCACTTTAATTAGCATCAACTCACGCTCAATATGTGTGCCTTCAGTTAAATCCACCACTTTAAGCACATCAATAAGCTTGTTCACTTGCTTAGTAATCTGCTCAATGACTTTATCATCACCATGGGTAATGATGGTAAGGCGAGATAAGCTACCATCGTCAGTAGGGGCTACACAAAGAGAGTCTACGTTGTAGCCGCGCTGTGAGAAAACGCCCACAATACGAGATAACGCGCCAGGTGCGTTTTCCATTAATACAGAAATGATACGTTTCATTAGGTACGCTCCGTCTTACTTAAGCGCATATCATCCATAGCGCCAAACTTAATTTGCATTGGATATACGTGCTCGTTCTGATCTACCGCTATGTCCATAAACACAAGGCGGTCTTTAAGACTGAAACATTTTTCCATCGCTGCATCTAATTCGTCTAATTTATCTACTTTGATACCTACATGGCCATAAGACTCTGCAAGCTTCACAAAATCTGGCATTGAGTCCATGTAAGAATGCGAGTGACGACCTTTGTAAATCATATCTTGCCACTGACGAACCATGCCTAATGCGCGGTTGTTCAAGGTAATGATTTTAATCGGCAGGTTGTACTGCAAACAGGTAGATAATTCCTGAATATTCATTTGAATACTACCGTCACCCGTTACCACTACCGAGGTAGACTCTGGGTGTGCGAACTGTACGCCCATCGCCGCGGGTAAACCAAAGCCCATGGTGCCTAAGCCACCTGAGTTGATCCACTGGCGAGGCTTATCAAACGGATAATATAAGGCAGCGAACATCTGATGCTGGCCTACGTCAGAACTTACATAAGCTTCACCATTGGTATGCTTATAAATAGACTGGATAACTTGCTGTGGCTTGATTACCGTATCGCCTTGCTCGTAATTCAAACATTCACGAGAGCGCCACTGAGTAATTTGTTGCCACCAATCGGCTAGCTTCTCTTTTTGACCAGATAGGTCTTTATTAACAAACTGTTCTAAAATTTGGTCGAGTACTTTATCTACCGAACCAACCACCGGAATATGTGCGTTGATGGTTTTAGAGATAGAAGCCGGGTCGATATCTACGTGAATAATATCAGCATGAGGGCAAAATTTCGCTACGTTGTTGGTAACGCGATCATCGAAACGTGCGCCCAAGGCAATAATGCAATCGGCATTATGCATGGTTTTATTTGCTTCAAGGGTGCCGTGCATACCTAGCATACCCACGAACTGCTCATGTGTACCTGGCATAGCGCCTAGCCCCATTAACGTACAGGTAACTGGTGCATTTAACTTTTCAGCTAATTCGATAACTCGTGACGACGCTTCAGATGTAACCGCGCCACCACCAACATAAAGTACTGGACGTTCGGCTTTCATCAATGAAGCGACCGCTTTCTTAATTTGCTTTGTATGCCCACGCTCGGTTGGGTTATACGAACGCATGGTTACATCGGTTGGGAACACATAAGGGTGATCTTCAGCCACATTTACAATGTCTTTTGGTAAATCGACTACCACTGGGCCCGGTCGGCCAGTATTTGCAATGTAATACGCTTTCGCAATGGCTTCTGGAATATCTACCGCACGCTTTACTAGAAAGCTGTGTTTTACGATTGGGCGAGAACACCCTACCATATCGGTTTCTTGGAAAGCATCTTCACCAATGTGCATAGAGGGAACTTGCCCAGACAATACAACCATTGGAATTGAATCCATATAAGCGGTAGCAATACCCGTTATGGTATTGGTTGCACCAGGGCCTGAGGTGACGAGGACTGTGCCGGTTTTGCCAGTTGAACGTGCATAACCATCCGCCATATGAGCGGCTGCCTGTTCATGACGCACGAGGACATGTTCGACATCTTGTTGCGCATATAAAGCGTCATAAATGTCTAGTACGGCACCACCTGGGTAGCCGAACACATGTGTTACTCCTACATCTTTTAGCGCTTCTACCACCATGGCAGCGCCCGACATCATTTTCACAGTTCTCTCTCCTGTATCGGTTTGGTGTATTGTCAGCGAATGTTGACGATGAGCGGACTATAACGAAGGAAGTAGGAAGATAAAACACCAAACCGCACAAAAGTGAGATATATATCCCAATATTCAAGATAAATAGGATAAACCTTTCGTTACGATGAAAATAATGGCGCTTATTAGGATGAATTTCACAAGAAATTAACAACTAATCGTCATCAATGTCTATTTCAATGTCGCTGTTATCCTCTATTCCCATATTATCGTCTGCATCTTCTGTTACAGCACGCTTAGAACCATAAATACTGGCCGCTTTGGGCCGGTTAATTCGGTTTTGATATTTTATCCATGCTTTTGCTTGTGGAGTTTGTGGCTCACATTGCCCCAACGCAGCATTGAGATAATTAATTTCAACATCTGAACTAGGTTCAATCTTGCCATCGACTAAGGCTGCAAACAAACTACCATGGGCTTGCAATAACTTACTTTCAGAAATTGAAAAGTCACCGGAGCGAGCGAAGCCATATGGGTAATGCTTTTTATCTGCAAACGGACGGTTGATCAGTTTCTCTCTGGATAACGTTGTCATATGACCCCCTATCTCAGCCTTTCTAACTATTATCATACTCCGCATCGTGCGCCGATGAGGACCCATTAGCCGCGCGCCTGTGCCGCTTGGCTTATTACACTGATAATTAGATAGTTGGGATTAAGAATGCTGTCAAACAGAAAAACGTGATAAGAGAAAACTTAATAAAACTGTAAAATGCTTAGATTGAACATGCGCGTTGCATAAGCAACGCGCACATGGTAATCAGGCGTACTCGGCCTAATTTTTAAATACAGGTACTACTTCCTGCTTTTAGGCACCCAAGCCCAAATCATTTCACATAGAACAGGCTCGATACCTTGAGCATCGGTTACTTTAACCGCTACCGTAACTTCACCTTTCTCTTGAGTTTGCATTAACGCTATTTGTTCATCGGTAAGGTGCGCTACTGCATGCATATCGCCCTGTGCGCGCTTCACATATTTAAAATTCATTTCTTTAATCAGCGGTAACTTGTCGCCAGGTAGGTTAACTCCAACTACAAAGCCCGTAGAAGACTCCGCTAGCAATGCCATAGCAGCCGCATGCACACTGCCAATATGGTTTTGTGCTTTCTTGTAGTTTTTTTGACGAAACGTTACCGACTTTAAATCGGTTTCCAGAATATCGATACTGACCGTGCCCGTTAACTTTACTTTGTACCTGAACATCCACGTGAGCATGCGTTGACGTAGCCATGTTGGATAGGTATTGGCTTTTTTCACAAAGTTGCGCAACGGGTTTGGTACGGACATAATTTTCTCTCTGAAATTCACTTCTTCTGGTTAGACCAGTGAGGTTATGCTGCCACCGCAAAGGATGCAAGTAGTTTTAACAATACCCTAACAATTTCTGGAGCGAATTGGTGTGGTTGCTATACTGCTTCCAGCGCCCAATCGAACGCGTATTTATTGCTTCACGCACTTGTACTTTGCTCGCCGTAGACACTGGCAATGCGTTTCGCTCTACATGCAGACACTGCTCTTCCCAAGCTAAATCACAAAACGACAGCAGCTTGGGGACTTCTTCATTAGGGCCTATCGCCAATGCTTCGTAAGATTGAATATATACATTGTCAGGAAATTTCTGCGCCCACGCTTTCATTACCTTGTTAAATCGCAAGTAAAAACGTCCAACGGCATTCAAATCATAAGCATAAGCGTAGTATGGGCTGTGAATAGAAAATAGTTGGCGGTAGTTGCCCACACAGGTATCCATGGGGTCACGCATCAAGCAAATGATTTTGGCATTCGGTAAAGCACGACGAATAAGATCAACATAAAAGAAATTAAACGGCAGCTTGTCGACTAAACGCTGCCCGTCTTGTTTAAGATAAGCGGTTCGCGCTAGGTAGCACTCCCCAATTTCTTGCATATTAAGGTTTTCCGCTGCTTTTAGGGTGTCTAAATCAAGTACATGTTGTGAGGGCGTGTTGGCCAGCGATTTTACTGCCACTCCAAAATCTTGCAGTTCACCGCCTGAAGCAACTTGACTATGGTGGCTTAAAATACGCTCTACCAAGGTAGTGCCAGAGCGGGGCATGCCTATTACGAAAATTGGCGAGCTGTCTTGGGCGCCATGTGCTTGAATGCTTTTAATCAAGTTCTTATTAGCGCTTCCACATGGGCTATTCGCCTGCTGCTGTAGATAATCGAATAACATTTCATAATCAGCCAAGGCGTCTTGACTAGCCTGCTGCTTAGGCGCTTTGGCGTACTGTAGTGCTTCAAAAGCCTCATCGTATTGCCCTAATGCTTCATATTCTTTTGCTAGTGCATGGCCAATATGTAGTCGTCCTTCTACGTGTTTTTCACAAGTGCGTGATGCGTTCAGCAAACGGTTGATATGGTTTTTCTCAGCTGTGATCCCCCCTAAATCAGACAGCGCAAAATGCGCCTGATAAAAATTGGGGTTCAGTGAAATAGCTTGCTCGAAGTGGTCTCTGGCTTGAGTAAAACTACCGGCGAACTTACTACTGACGCCATAGTTATAATGAAACTGTGGATTGTCATTATTAATAGATAACGCGCGCTTGAAGTAAGAAAGTGCCCCTTCATGATCGCCTACTCTGCTTAACGCTACCCCAACGGTATCTAAATCAAGCGCTCGGGTGAGTGACGTTGGTGGGGCGAGTTTAGCGGCGGCTTGGGCAAGATTAAGATCGCCAATGAGGGCAAAGCATTTGGCAAGATAAGCATAGGTGAGCGCCCTAGCATCAAGGCTATTCGACTTCTCTAACAACTTAACCGCTTTATTAATTTGTCCTAATTCAATGTGGATGATACCCAGAAGAAAATAAGCATGAGGGTCATCGCCGAAGGCCTGAATAACCTCTACGCAGGCTTTATGTGCTGACGTATAATCTCGTTTGCTAATGGCTGTGGTGGCCACATTGAAATGCTGTTGTTTATCTATCATTGCTGTCTATCATTGCTATTATCATGATGCGCCTGAAAAAAAGGCACTCCATGGAGTGCCTTTATTAAGTACTGTTGGTAATACTACTACATATCAAACTTGTAGTTGAACTTCAGACCTACTGTACGTGGCGTAAGTATGTAATGCCCATAGTTACGGCTTAATTCAGTACCGTTTGGTTCAAGCACACTGTCATAAACACCTTCGCCAATATCACTTACGTTGCGTCGTGTAGACACAAACGCGTACTTGTCGAATAGGTTGTCGATGTACAAGGTTACCGACCAAGTTTCAGATGAAATACGCGCATTTAAGTTACTGATTGCATATCCTGGTAATGCTTCACCGTCCTGGCGTAAACCAACCGTAGTATAAATATCACTTTGTGCAGTGATACCATAATTCACGTCTAACATCTTATCGCCAAATACTTCTTGGCTGTATGTCATACCAAATGAAAATTGATGCTCGGCTGAACCTGGCAAACGATCACCATCTTTACCATCATAAAAATCTTGTAGTTCAGATCCCTCTTCACCTTGGGCTGTAAACAAGAATGGCGCATCAGCGGTTAACTCTGCTTTCGTATGAGCATAAGTAGCATACATGGTTAAATAGTCGTTTGCGCGACCACGCAACGATAACTCTAGCCCTTTAGATGCAGCACCTTCAGCATTAACCGTAATGGTTTGCTGACCATTTACGGTTGCACCAGTAACTTGTGGATCTTCCCAATCAACATAGAACAATGCGGTGTTCACTTGTAGTTTGTTGTTGAAGAAATTGGTTTTAACCCCAAGCTCGTAGTTGGTAGTGGTATCCGCTCCGTAAGTCTGCTCATCCGGTAATGCGCACACTATTTGGTTATTCAAGTCATCAACATTGTCGGGGCACGCCGGGGCACCATTAGCGCCACCAATTCGGAACCCTTCGCTGATTGTCGCGTAAGCCATGGTATCGCGGGTAAACTTATAACTGGTATTAAATTTAAACAGTGTACCGCTGTCATCCTCGGTAGGCGCTTCGGTGAGTTCTAAATCGATGGAATCAGAAGCTCGACCTTCAAATACTGAGTAGTAAAGCGGCAAGTCTACGCCTGAGCGGGCTGACACTTCATAGTCGTAGGCTCTCAAACCGATGGTAGCATCCCACTTATCGGTAATTTCATAAGTGAGCTCACCGAAAAGGGCTTTTTCAGTAATATCGATTTCGTCTGCTGAGAAGTATTCAAGGCTGTCTGGACGATAGTTGCCGTCAACGCCCCACACTTCAATAGCGTACACGTCAAAGTTTGGGGTAAATTCTTTACTGGTACCTTCGCTGTCGGTGTCGTAATAGAAACCACCCACAATCCACGATAATGGACCATCATCTAGCGACACTAAGCGCACTTCTTGCGTCAGCGTAGAGCGTTCTGTTAATTCTTCCGTGTAAGAAGAAAACGCCGGAAATTCTTCGTAACTGTAGTCTAAGCGAATAAGCAGGTCAGTTTGGTCCCGTTGACCGTCTGATTCAAACTTCGAATAACCTGTAGCCGACACCAATTCAGCAAAACCAAGATCGGCTTTAACTTCTAAGCTTAATAATGAATCTTCTTTCTCACGAGGCTCTTCGTAACGATAAGCCGACTCGTATTTACCTACTAACGCACTTAACCCGTTTTCATCAGACAACGCATTGTAGTGGCTGATTGAACGGCCTTCTACGTCTTGTGTCTGGAAGAAATAAGTCAGCGTAGCGTCAATGGTGTCGGTGGGTAACCAACGTACTGCTACGCGACCTGTTAGCGTGTCTTCACCGTTAGCATCTTCTACTTGGCGTAAGTTTTCGCTAATAGCCGTGCTGTCGGTCCAATCTGGATCGGGCAGTGAAACACCACCTTCTTGCACAACGTAATTGTAATCAATAAACCCCGGATTATTGAAATAATTAAGTGATGCACGAACACCCAATTCACCTTCAATAATAGGCGCGTTGAATACGAAACTTCCTTCGCCACCTAATGAATCACTTTCTTGAATGGTGAACACATCACCGGTAATTTCAGCAGTAGTAAAATCTAAATCTACTGTTTTAGGTATATAGCGAATGGCACCGCCAAGCGTACCAGCACCATATAAGGTGCCTTGCGGCCCAATGAGTACTTCAACACGATCTACATCAAGTAAACGCATGTTAAGGAATAATGGAATTTCACCAAAATAAGTAGCTACCGTCCCCCCATCTGAACCTGGGCCAGATGAGTTTGTATTTAAGCCTCGCACGATAATAGGAGAATCGTTTCGACCACCCTGATCGGTGACGGTCAAGCCTGGTACCCAGCGAGCTACTGAGTCAAGGTCTTCAATATTTTGTTGGGCCAACACGTCCGATGTTATGGCGGAGATATTAATTGGAACTTCCTGCAAAGTGCCGCTTCGGCGGGTTGCAGTAACTTCAATTGTTTCTACTTGTTTTTCATCTACAGTAACTTCTTGGGCGACAACTGCACTGCTACTTAAAGCAGTAAATACAGCGCCGGCAACCAAAGAGTACCCGAAGGTGCTGCCTTTATAGTGCATGCTTGTGTTTTCTCCTGGCGGGGCTTCTATCTTTGTACCCGTTAATTTTATTGTTGGGTACGTGCATCAGTGTTTTCAGCATGATCCGTAGCAGAATCTATGCCGTTAAGGGCGCGCATTCTAAAGCAAAAACACATAAATTTTTAATTATTTTTGAATAAATATGCTCTAATATCGCGCATGCATGCACTAAATCTGAATTAAGAGTAATAAGCAGCGGATCTAATGCAGCATTAGAAATTGATATCTAAGGACTTTTATAGATTATCACCAAAACAGTGAGTACATGCTCGCACACGGTGCAAAGCTGCGGGAATAAAAACCCATTCAAAAAAAGAAGCCTTTTAAAGGGTGTAAAAAGAGAAAATTTACACTCGCTTACGCTAAAAAGTGCATTATTGGCATGAATAAACATAGAAAGCTTAAATAAAGACAGCGGGTTTTAGCTGGGAGATGATTTAAATATTAAGGCTGATTAAATTTAGATAAGAAAATTTGAAGCCGGAAACGAGACTTGTAACTGGCCGACACTCGCTGGGCCGACATTCGGTCGCCGGGAACCGGTCGTGACCCGTGGGGTCGCATTAATCAAACTGAAGTAGGTTGATTTAATTTTATATATGAAAATTTGGAGCGGGAAACGAGATTCGAACTCGCGACCCCGACCTTGGCAAGGTCGTGCTCTACCAACTGAGCTATTCCCGCATAGAGTCGATGCTGTTGCATCTGATGATACTCACTACCATTTGGATTGTGATAGGAGTTTTTTTGGAGCGGGAAACGAGATTCGAACTCGCGACCCCGACCTTGGCAAGGTCGTGCTCTACCAACTGAGCTATTCCCGCATACAAAAAAAGGCACTTCGTTTTGAAGTGGTGCGCATTGTACAAAAATAATTTTATTTGGCAACCATTAATTGGATTTTTTTGTACAAACGCACCTTTCCCGCTTAAATCGTGAACACTTTCTCACGATAGTAGCGCATTTCTTCAATAGACTCGCGAATGTCATCAAGGGCTAGGTGAACCCCCTTTTTATCAAATCCATCTAATACTTCTGGCTTCCATCGCTTAATCAGCTCTTTTACGCTGCTCACATCAATACTGCGGTAATGAAAGTAATCTTCTAGCTCTGGCATGTACTTCACCATAAAGCGTCTGTCTTGCCCTATAGTGTTTCCGCACAAAGGAGATTTACCGGCATCAACATAGTCAGATAAAAACGCCATTGTTTGACGGGCGGCTTCAGCTTCATTCACCGAACTGGCTCGACAACGTGCAGTAAGCCCAGTTTCACCGTGTACACGCGTACACCACTCATCCATATTATCAAGTACATCATCAGGCTGATGCACTGCAATAACGGGGCCTTCAGCAAGCACATTTAGCTGTGCATCTGTCACTATGGTTGCAATTTCCATCACCACACAAGTCTCTGGATCGAGCCCTGTCATCTCCATATCAATCCACACTAAATTACTGTCGTGCTTTGTCATCGGCTTCCTCTTAGTACTGAGGCATGGCAACCATGCCCTACAAACGTTATTATAAGCGCAGTATACGTGAACTAGAAAAGAATCGTGGCGAAAAAACCAAAACTTACACATAGACAGAAACGCCAAGTCGCAGCTAACAGAAGCAAACGGCTGCAAGATAAGCATGGTGACAACAAGCAAACGTCAGTAGATGAAAGCCAACTAATGAGCGGCGTTGTGACGGGGCGCTTTGGCAAACATGCCGATGTTGAAGACGCCGAGGGCAATGTGTCACGGTGTCATATCCGCCGTACAGTAGACTCTGTGGTATGTGGTGATAAAGTACTATTCAGTAAAGGCGACGATGCCGACTCTGGTAGTGTACGTGGTGTTATTGAAATAGTTAACGATCGCCATTCAGTCCTCACTCGCCCCGACTTTTACGACGGCATAAAGCCCATTGCGGCTAATATCGATAAAATTATTGTGGTAAGCGCTACCCTTCCATCACTCTCTACGCACATTATCGACCGCTATTTAGTGGCTTGTGAAGACATTGGCATTACCCCTTTTATTGTTTTAAACAAAGTGGAGCTCCTTTCACAAAGCGAAAGAGAAACCATTAATGAACAATTAAAGGTTTATAACGATTTAGGTTATGAAGTGCTTTTCACCAGCTGTAAGACCGGTGAAGGTATTGATGAACTTAATGCCTATCTTGATAACAATGTAAGTGTTTTCGTAGGTCAATCGGGTGTAGGGAAATCTAGCTTAATTAATAAAGTATTACCTGGTGCCGACATACTCACCGGTGAAGTATCAGATAACTCAGGCTTAGGCCAACACACCACTACCGCAGCCAAACTACTGCATTTACCGGCTGGCGGTGATTTAATAGATTCTCCAGGCGTCCGTGAGTTTGGCTTATGGCACATTCCTACCGAACGCATTACTTGGGGCTTTATTGAATTTAGGGATTACTTAGGTGGGTGTAAATTCCGTGACTGTAAACACCTTAACGACCCTGGCTGCATTCTTCGGGAAGCCGTAGAAGAAGGTAAGATTAATGCCGAGCGTTTTGCTAGCTACCACAAAATATTAACCACCATGGACGAGCAACGTCCGAGCCACAGCCAACCACCTGGCGCATAAGGCTTATATTTACGCTTTGTTTGGCTTGTTGAAACAGAATATAGACACGACTTCAACAAGCCCAACCTTTCTGGCTTATTCCAAGTTTGTAGCATACATAATCTTAAAGTTGCTTACGCGCTTATAAGTTAGGGTACAATTAACCTGTCTTTTTAATGGAGAGCTTTCGTGCTGGACTGGCTTAAAATAAACTTACAATACATTACCCCTAAACATTTGTTGTCTCGCCTAGTAGGCAAATTAGCGGCAGCAGAGCTTGGTGGTTTCACTACGTTTCTTATCAAGCTTTTCATCAAGCAATATAATGTTGATATGAGCGAGGCATTGCATTCAGATCCTGCGCATTATCGCAGTTTCAATGCCTTCTTTACTCGCCCACTAAAACCTGAAGTGCGCACCGTTGACCCACGAGAAGACGTGTTAATTCAAGCGGTAGATGGGGCGGTAAGTCAATTTGGCGACATTGAAGCTGACAGTATATTTCAAGCTAAAGGACACGATTACAGCCTAACCAGCTTATTAGGCGGTAAGCCAGATTTAGCGGCGCCGTTTAAAGACGGAAAATTTGCCACCATTTATTTAGCCCCTCGAGATTACCACCGCATTCATATGCCGGTAGAGGGCACGCTTACCGATATGGTTTATGTACCTGGTGAGTTGTTTTCTGTAAACCCGCTTACCGCACAAAACATTCCAAGTTTATTTGCCCGTAACGAGCGCGTTGTGGCGTTATTCGATACGCCCGTAGGCAAAATGGCTATGGTACTAGTGGGCGCTACGATTGTTGCCAGTATAGAAACCGTTTGGGCAGGTACTGTGTCGCCGCCTACCGGTAAAAATGTACAACATTGGACTTACGAGAAAGATACCGAAGCGAGCGTACACCTTGCAAAAGGTGACGAACTAGGTCGCTTTAAACTAGGCTCTACCATTGTGGTATGTTTCGAAAAAGACATGATAGATTTTGATGCATTAGCGCCTGGGCAAATAACTCGCCTAGGTGAACCTATGGCTTTTGTTGCCAACGCGCCCGTAAATACTGATGCGAGCGCTGATTTAGGCGATAACACTGGCGATGACACAAGCGCTGATTTAGGCACGCAAGCGACAACAAGCTAGTTTATGAATGCAGTAAAACGAAGTTTGATATCACTGCACTTTACCGTTGTGTTATTGGGCGGTACCGCACTTTTTTCACATTTAGTGCCCCTGAGTGCCAGTGATATTACGCTAATGCGATCGGTATTTGCCTGTATCGCATTATTTCTCTTCCTGAAATTTTCTAGCGAAAATTTGGCGCTGGCAAGCCGCAAAGATTATCTGATAGCCATAGGGCTAGGTATCTTAATGGCCCTTCACTGGGTAACCTACTTCGCCGCAATGCAATACTCTAGTGTGTCGGTGGGTATGATTGCACTATTCACGTTTCCGGTGATTACGGTACTGATAGAGCCGTTCTTCGAAAAAGTAAGCTTGGTATGGCAAGATATTGTATCTGCGCTGACCGTTATTGCAGGCGTCTATTTTATTGTGCCTGAAACGTCACTGGATAATGACATCACTTTAGGGGTGCTGATTGGCGTAGGTTCTGCGGTGCTTTACGCGTTCAGAAACCTAATACATCGAAAACACTTCAAACAATACAGTGGCGCTAAAGCCATGGCATGGCAAACCTTAGTGATTGCTATTTTCCTGCTACCTACCGGCAGTAATGAAATTGCAAATGCCCCGATGAGTGCATGGTTAATGCTTTTGCTATTAGGTACGGTTTTTACCGCGTTGCCACATGCACTAATTGCGGCAAGTTTACGGCATTTACGCGCTAAAACTTTTTCGCTGATTGCCTGTATGCAGCCTTTCTACGGGGTTATTCTTGCCGTATTGCTGCTGGATGAAAACCCCAGTGGAAGCACACTTTTAGGTGGTATTCTTATCACCTCAGCATCTATCTACGAAACCTTAAATACCCATAAGCTACACGGTAAGTCAGAAAAGGACAGCGACTAAATGCTTATTATTGCCCACAGGGGCGCGAGTACGCTTGCGCCTGAAAACACGCTTAAAGCATTTACGCTAGCCTTCGAGCAGCAATCTGATGGTATAGAATTCGACACCTACCAGCATGATGACGCCATTATAGTATTTCACGATAAAACCCTTGTGCGCACCACAAACGGTTCAGGATTTTTATTACAAACTTCACTGGCGGATTTAAAGCAGCTAGATGCTGGGGAAGGTGAAGTTATTCCTACCTTGGAAGAAGTGCTGGCTACCGTACCAGATGGTGCGCTGTGTAATATTGAAGTGAAGCACTTGCGCAATGCTGAAGCCTGGGTGCAAGACGTAAAGTGTGCAGTAGAAGATGCACAGATAAACTCAAATTCCTTACTTATTTCTTCGTTTAATCACCATTGGCTAGCCGAAATAAGCGCATTATGGCCACAGGTGGCTATTGGCGCATTAACCGCCACCTACGCACTTGATGCAACGTACTGTGCCCGTCAGCTTAAAGCGAAATCGATTAATATTGCGTTAGATGTGGTGAATGCTGATTTTGTGAATGCGGCGAAGCAAGCAGGATTGGATGTGTATGTTTATACGGTAGACGAGCCAGAAGATATGCTGCAATTGAAGCTATGGGGCGTGAGCGGTATTTTTACCAACGTGCCGGATATTGCAAAGCGAGTTCTGGGTTAGGAAGCTAAAATTTAGCGTTATTTTTAAAGCTTGGGGCGTAAAGCTTGAGTTAAAAATTTATGCCAGTTAGCTTACGGAAGCGGCTATTCTACTTCGGTAGATAAGTGATTAGAGAATACCGTTTCTTTACAGCACTTACATTGACGGCACAAACGCATGTTAATCCAATGCCCTGCCACAATAAGTAAAGCCCCCACAGCGATGGTGAACGGCTCATAGGCTTCACCAAACATGTTCTTGTTCCAATAAATTGCACCTCCCGTAAACAGCAACGCCAACGGATAATAACGGCCGTGATAGCGTGTGGCCCCGCCGATAAGTGCAACCGCACCAATAAATAACGAAATGGTTAATATAGTACGTTCAAACCAAACCTGTGCGAAAAACGATGAACCAATAAGTGGCAATAATGGCACAACAACAGGCAGCGCTAGGCAATGCAACGCACACAAGCTCGACACCCAAATGCCAAGTCTGTCTAATTTTGTTGGATTGTCATCTACCGGATTCATTTACTGTACCTTTACAACATCAAAAACTTTAAAGCACGCCACTTTACACATGCGCTTTAGTCTTAAGGGCATTGCTTATATTAACAATAGCCGCACGTGCACTGTAGACGCAGAGTAACTCTGCCAGAGACGTTATAATATAACATTTTAAAGGGAATGCGAAACTTTCCCCTATGATATTTTAAATCTTTAACAGAACAAAATGCCATAAGTGAAGATTCAGGTCCGGAAGTGGCTGATTATTAAAAGATTAAATGTCGACCTGCTAATCACGGAAAAAGCAGAAAGGAAGAAAAAGGTAGCGCTTATTACTTCAATGAAACTAACAAGGGCTATTCATTAGGCGCGGCCGCTTCGGTTTCTAAGAGCGACTTTTGATGAACCTCTTTTACCAAAGCGTTATTGGAGATGCTATAGGAGGTATTAGCCACCTGTGTGAAATAATCGTTTACCGACGCTAAAGAGATCCCCTCGTTAGCGAGGCTAGGCAAACGGTGCGCTAAAAAGGTAATAGTTTCTGGATAAGGGTGTGCAATAACCACAACGGTGCCGTTTCGTTTAGCCAATCGTTTTGTGTATTCGAATTGCTTACTAAGCGATGCTACTGAGCGATCGTTATCAAGAAACACCTGCCGACTTGCGTTCGGCACCCCCACTCTATCCGCCACCTGTTGCGCTGTGGTATTTACGCTGGTTCGACTATCTACAAAGAAGAGTCCTTGGCGCTTTATCTCTTCCATAATGGTTTGCATGGCAGGCTCTTCAACCGTAAATGCACTGCCCATATGATTGTTAACCCCCACTGCATTTGGCACACTTTTAAGTGCTGCTCTTAGCGTGTGAGTAATGGCAGCAGGATACATATCGGTAGATAACCCTAAGGGTCCCATGGCTTTGCCACTGGTCGATTGCATTGGCATGTGTAACATGACAGCGCGGCCTTGTTGCTCTGCTTTACGTGAAATAGTTTGCGCAAGAGGGGTTTGCGGAAGGATGGAAAAGGTCACTTCACTGGGAAGCGCAAATGCCGCCATATCTGATTTTCTATAACCCAGATCATCAAGAATAATAATAACACGAGGCTTTACTGGGATAGTCGCTGACGCAGCAGCATGACTGGTAAAGCTACTCATTAAAATTAACGATAAAATACACAGACGCCAAAGCACCTTCATCTACGTTTCTTCACTTCCATTATTGATTTTATTATTTCCACGCGCACTGCTGATATTAACAACGAGATACTATGCCTAAAAAGAACTGAGCCTAATAAGAGCTGAGCCTGACAACAATTGTTTGGCTACATCTTGGCTCCGTTGAACCAGCATTAATGCAGCATACCAATTTACAAAAAGGAAACAAGCACTGCTGAGCAGTTGTTAGCATGTAAAAGTTGCGTAAAGAGTGACCACTAAGCTCAATTTCCGCTTTAATAGTCGATAAGGTTAAAACGTATACTAATTATTGTGGAGTAATTATGATTTCTTCTGTAAACAGCTCGGCCATGCAAGCTGGCATGTCGCCTCGCCCTGAAGGCCAAGCACTTAGCGATACACAAAAAGAGTCCGTGAGTGCTATTCTGTCATCTTACGATCCCGAAAACCTATCAAGCGAAGATGCGGCTTCTATTGTAGAGCAATTCAAAGAGGCTGGTATTGAGCCAAGTAAATCATTGAATACCGCGTTAAGCAGTGCTGGATTTGAAGGTAAGAATATTGCTGAATTAGCGGGAATGGGTAAACCACCGCCTCCACCGCAACAAGAAGCATCGAATTTACCTGACAATTCAACATTTTCGATAACGGTGTAACCGCGGAAAAAGTTAACTTTTCGCAGTGTAGTGTGCTTGGCGATTAGTTAAACCAAGCGGTGGGATTTAACGCTTTTCCCTTGTGGCGTATTTCAAAATACAAATTAGGGTAATCTTGTCCGCCGCTTCTGCCTACCAAGGCAATACTTTCGCCTAAAAGAATATCGTCGCCAGCTTGTTTCAACAACGCTTGGTTGTGCCCGTAAACACTCATGTAACCTTCTCCATGATCGACAATGGCCACTAAACCAAACCCGCGAAGCCAATCGGCATAAAGTACTTTGCCCGATGCCACGCTCTTTACCGCTTCGCCTTCCGAACCATCGATAATAATACCTTTCCAGCGCACTTGTCCTTGCCTGCGATTGCCAAAGAGTTTACGAATGTGACCTTCAACAGGCACTGACAACTTACCCTTTAACTTGGCTAACCCATCTAGTGATACCTTAGCTCTAGCCGCAGCGCGTTCAGCGGCAATACGGGCAGCTTCAATAGCATCAAGTAAAGCCTTTTCATTTGCCTGCAAGGTGGCAATTCGTCCGCTTTCACTGGCAATGGTTTTGTTGAGTTTTACTAAGGTTTGCTTTCTATCATCTTGGCGAGTGAGTAACACCCCGCGCTGACTTTCTTGTGTCTTGCGAAGGGCAAGCAAAGATTCCGCTTTATCAGCAAGCTCTTCGGTTACCGCTTCAAGGCGAGCCACGTTGTCTCTAAATCGGGTAATTTCTTGCTGACGTGCTTTTGCCAAATATTGATAATACGTAATGACCCGTTCGAAATTACGGGCATCTTCTTGATAAAATAGCATTTTGGCGTAGTCGTAATGCCCCGCCATAAAAGCACTTTTCAATTGACTTGAAAGCAAGGACTGTTGCTGGCGAATGGCTTCTTTTAACCCTTCCTGCTCTTTTACCAGCGCTTCTTCTTCCGCTAACACACTATTTAATTGCTGTTTGTTTTGCGCCAACGCTTTCGCCACTTTCGCTATTTCAAGCTCTGAGCGCTTGAGTACTTGCTCAAGTTCTTGTGCGCTAGCTTTGTTATTTTCTAAAACCTGCTGACGCGCTCTTAATTCAACTTGTAGCTCTGCCAGCTTCTCTTGGCTTACATCTTGCGCCTTTACGGTAGATGAGACTAAACCCATACCGAATATGACAGCAAGTAAACAGACAATTGTGCAAAATCGTTGAATAAACATAAAAAGGTAATAGCGGCCTTTAGCGGTGTATTGGTGGCAAAAACAAATTGCAGAATCCGCCTACAATCATGATGATAGTTAGCGTATCAGTGTATCTGAGGGCTAGATTAAATCCCAGTGCAATTTGATTGTAATATCAAGCCGCTATTGTACCGCGCACAATTACAAGACACGCTTGACTATTGCAGGGTGGTTTCTCGCCCGTTTTTCTATATACTTTGCACTCTTTTTATGGTCTGTAGACAAGGTTAGAAGTAATGGATCAGCTAATAGCGTTTGCCAGCGATAATATTGTACTTGCTGGTGTATGGGTTGCTTTGGTAGGCATGTTGGTGTTTAGCTACATTTCAACGTTTACCTCTTCAATCAAAGAAGTAAATACACACGAAGCCACTTTGTTAATGAATAAAGACGACGCAGTTGTCTTTGATACTCGTGCGGCAAAAGACTTTAAAGCAGGGCACATTTTAGGTGCTAGACAAATAAAACCGGAAGAATTGCGCGAGAAAAACTTCGCTAAGCTTGAAAACAGCAAAGATAAACCCATTATCGTTGTATGCGCTATGGGCAATCAAGCTCGTGGTACAGCCGGTGCGATGTCGAAAGCAGGCTTCACTAATGTGAAAGTCCTTAAAGGCGGCATGAACGCGTGGCAAAGTGCAAGTTTACCGATTTCAAAATAATAGGCGATCATAGTGAGTAAAGTAGAAATTTACACCAAGGGCCATTGCCCATACTGCCATCGTGCTAAAGCACTTCTCGCACAGAAAGGTGTTGAGTTTCAAGAGTACCCTATTGATGTTCAGCCAGAGTTGCGTGACGTGATGATTGAGCGCGCGAATGGCGGTTGGACAGTGCCACAAATTTTCATCGACGATAAGCTTGTAGGTGGCTGCGATGACATGATGGCACTAGAAGCACAGCAAAAACTAAATCCTATGCTTGGGTTAGCATAACGCGTCAGCGCGTAAAGCAACGCAATACATTAAAGTAAAACGACAATTAAACAGGAAATATCATGGCTGACGATAATCAGACTACTAACGGCGCCGCAGCAGGCGACCAAGCGCAAGCCCCTCAATTCAACATTCAGCGTATATTCACTAAAGATATCTCTTTTGAATCGCCAAATGCGCCGGCTATTTTCACGAAAGAGTGGAAGCCAGAAATTAAGCTAGATATTGACACTAGCACCAACAAACTAGACGAAAACGTTTACGAAGTGGTGTTGTCAGTAACAGTTACCGCTACACTTGGCGAAGAAACTGCATTCTTATGTGAAGTTCAGCAAGCCGGTATTTTTGCCATTGGTGAAATGCCAGATCAGAACAAAGCGCATACGCTAGGTTCATTCTGCCCGAACATGCTTTTCCCGTATGCACGTGAAACGATTTCAAACCTTGTGAACCGTGGAACTTTCCCTCCACTAAATTTAGCGCCAGTTAACTTCGACGCTATCTTCGCTGCTTACGTTCAAAAGCGTGCACAGCAAGCACAAGGCGAAGCGCCTAAGATGGACGCGTAAGCACCATTATGATGAACCCGAATTCGGTTTCAGTATTAGGGGCGGGGTCTTATGGCACCGCCCTTGCTTTTTGTTTAGCCCGAAATGGCAACCCTACTTTGCTGTGGGGTCGCGACGAAAAGCACATGGAAGCACTGGCCTCAAGTAGAGAAAACGCGCGCTATTTGCCAGGTGCTACCTTCCCTGATGCGCTTAGTGTAGATGCCAATTTAGAAACGGTCATTGCCGCAAGCCAAGATATCCTTGTGGTGGTGCCAAGCCACGGCTTTGCTGCAATGCTTCAAAGCATTAAGCCTTTGTTGCAGCCTAACCATAGAATTATTTGGGCAACCAAAGGGCTTGAACCTAAAACCGGCAGATTGCTTCGAGAAGTTGCAGAAGAGATTCTGGGTACTGCCTATCCGCTAGCCGTATTATCAGGCCCCACATTCGCGAAAGAAATGGTGGCTGGCTTGCCTACTGCTATTTCGTTATCGTCCACCGACAACACGTTCGCTGACGAATTTGCCGCTAAGCTACATTGCGCGAAATCGTTTAGGGTATACAAAAACCCAGACTTCACCGGCGTACAATTAGGCGGTGCAGTGAAAAACGTGATTGCCATAGGCGCTGGTTTGGCAGATGGGTTAGGTTTTGGTGCGAATGCCCGTACCGCATTGATTACTCGTGGTCTTGCAGAGCTTACACGTCTTGGCGTGAAGCTAGGTGCTCAGCCGGAAACCTTTATGGGCATGGCTGGCCTTGGCGACTTAGTACTCACCTGCACCGATAATCAATCACGTAATCGTCGATTTGGCTTAGCCTTAGGCCAAGGTAAATCTGTCGATACTGCCATTGAAGAAATTGGGCAAGTGGTAGAAGGCTATCGCAACACGGAAGAAGTACATGTGTTATCACATAAAGTAGGTGTTGAGATGCCAATTTGCGAGCAGATTTATGCTGTGCTTTATCATGGCAAATCGCCCAAAGAAGCCGCATTAACCTTGCTCGGCCGCGATCTTAAAAACGAAGCCTAACTAAACAAATTATACAAAATTGATAAAACGCGCAGCGTCAACACTGCGCGTTTTTTATGTCTAGCGCGCGCCGTCGTAGCCTAACTGGCGCCAGCTTTCATACACAAAAACCGATACCGCATTCGATAAATTCATACTTCTGCTGTCGGGTAACATGGGAATACGTACCCGCTGTTCTGGCGGTAGCGCGTCAATAACATTGTCGGGCAAGCCTCTGGTCTCTGGCCCAAACAATAAAGCATCACCCTTCTTGTATTGAGCGTCACTGTGAAATGCTTTGCCCTTCGTGGTGCAAGCGTAAATACGACTTGGCTTTTCAGTTTCAATGTAAGCTTCCAATGAGGCATGGCGCTTAACGTGGGCAAATTCGTGGTAATCCAGCCCTGCCCTACGTACACGCTTATCGTCCCACTCAAACCCAAGCGGCTCAATCAAATGCAGCATAAAGCCGCTGTTGGCACATAAGCGGATAATATTTCCCGTATTGGGGGGAATTTCTGGCTGGTAAAGTACGATGTCTAACATGCTGGCTCACTGTCGAAATGCTAAATTGCCACGCTTTTAAATGGCGATATGACGTACGGGCGCTCATCGCCCATCTACTTTATTTTACGCACTTAAAAAATCAAATACAGTAGAAAGTGCGGCATCGCGAATGTCGTCCGATTCGGTAAGCACCTCATGATACGCCACAGGTATAATTTCTACCTGAGCATTGGGGAACTTTGCCGCCACACGACGTTGGCGTTTGTTCTCTATAATACTGTCGCCATCAGCACTTAAGATTAACGATCGCGTAGTAATCGAGGCCGCATTGAGTTCAATGGTATTCATCGCGGCTTGCGCTGCACGTAACCATTCGGTGGTTACACCACCAAGTTGAATTTGGCGCTCTTCATCATACAGCTGACGAAATAAGCTGTAGCGGTTTTTACTATGCGTAAGCTTATTAAGGGCATAAGGAAAGGCAATATAAGGGGTTTGCCCAAAAAAGTAACCCGACTCGCGCTTTTTCAGTTTATTGATACTAAGCCCAACCTTAATAAGGCTATTGGCCAACCAGTTTGGTAGCGCAGGTTTAATACCAAACATGGGGGATGCGAGTACTGCTTTGTCGAACAAGCTAGGGTCTCTTAACAGGGTTAGTGCGCCAATAGCGCCGCCCATAGAATGGCAAAGTAACTGCAACTCGCCCTGTTGTCGCGGCATGACAATATCATTTACGAAGGTGATTAAATCATCCACATAATCGGCAAAATCTGCCACGTATCCGTGTTGAGGATCGTGAGTCATACGCCCCGATAGCCCTTGACCTCGGTGATCAAGAATGAAAACTGCAAAGCCATTTTGGTACAAATCAAACATGAGCTCTTTGTATTTTAAGTACGACTCGATACGCCCAGAACTGATCACTACCGTGGATTTCGGGTTTTCTGGTATGCACCACGCGTAGCGTACATCAATACTGTCTTTACCAACAAACTCGCCAAGGGTGACAGAAGTTTGCCAAAAAGGATTAATTGCAGTGGCAAACGTTGAAGCTAAGTCTTGCTCTGACGTAAACGTCCAGCTCATAGAAGCATATCCTAATAGAATTGTGACGCAGTGATGATTTGAACGCTACACGGCAGTGCGAAGCTATGCGCGTTAACGGTTTTCTAACTTACGAGGGAAGGACAGTGTGACACATAAGCCACCTTCTTCTCTTGTCACTGCTTTAATAGCGCCATGATGCAATTCTACAGCAGCTTTTGCAATGGATAAGCCCAAACCCACCCCGCCAGAGGCTCTTTCTCGGGCTAAGGTTGCACGATAAAAAGGGGCAAATACCCGCTCGCACTCCTCACTTGATAAACCTTCACCATCGTCGCAAATGGTCACTGCCCACTCCGATTCTGTAACGTTAAACTCAACCGTCGTTAAATATGCGCTGTGGCGGATGGCGTTACGTAATACATTCTCTACCGCTCGGCAAAGTAAAACTTGGTCTACCAACACGGTCAACTTGGGTATTTCATCGATATCGAGGGCTTTGTTGCTATTCGCGGCTTCAAACTGCCCGTCGGTAAAAATGTCGCTAAACAACAAAGATAATGAATAAGACGAGAAGGTAGTTACCCCGTTTTCAGCGCGGCTCAGTTCCAGCAATTGCGTCACTAAGGCTTCCATACGCTCGGCCTCTCGCTCAATACGCGCCAGCGAGGCTGGGTCTACATTTTGCTGATGTGCCAAGCCAAGTGCCATTTGTAATCGAGCCAATGGAGAACGAAGTTCATGGGATATATCTGCCAGCAAGCGCTTTTGAGCGCTCCACATTTTCTCTAATTGATTGGCCATAGAGTTGAAATCTCTGCCCAACTGGCCTAGCTCGTCTTGGCGCTTATCCGTGTTACAGATACGCGTTTCCCAGTGTCCACCGGATAACAAGCGTGCAGATTTCTGAATTCGCAGAATAGGACGGGTGAGCGATTTTGCGAACAACCATGACAGTAAAGAGGTAGTTATGATGGCAATACAAAGAAACAATATGAAAGGCGGCGCATTTTCGCTAGGGCCCTCAAATTTTGCTAAGAAAAGCCCGAAACGTCGTCCATCACGCTCAAAAAAAACGGGGCCTGTAATTTTTAGCGCGCCACGATTTAGTGTGATGGGCACTTTTTGATCTATGATGCGCTTTATGTCACGTTTGTCATCTTGGGGGATTGGCGGTCCTCCTGACGTTATTACCATGCCGGAATCAACATCCACAGCAATAATTCTGCCTCTCACACCCCGCGCATTCCTGTCTAAAACCATCCTTAGCGGCGTACGAATAGAGCGATCACGAGAGACCCCCTCAAGAACTCTTTCTAGCTGGCTAACTTCTTTTGGCGATGCACTATTGACTTGAAGCTCTTCAAAGAAAAAACGACTTCCCCACCCAGCCAGCACAGCGGTAACAATAAAGGTAGCCCAAAACCATAAAAACAAGCGCCCCATAATGGCGCGAGCAGGATTTATTTTACGAAAAAACGTCATTGACCAGATAGCAACATATAACCCACGCCGCGGATGGTTTTAATTTTTTCAATATGACTAATAGCGGCTATTTTTTTGCGCAAGTTACTTACGTGCATATCGATACTTCTATCAAACGCTTGAAGAGATTTACCTAATACCTTCAAACTGATTTCTTCTTTCGTCACTCGGCTTCCTGTGTTTAGCATAAGCAACCGAAGAATAGAAAATTCTGTACTGGTTAAGGTCATTTCAACCTCACCGACTTTGGCGACTTGGCTACTGGTGCTTAAAAACAATTCATTCACAACCAAGTCTTGCTCAATAGTACCACCGCTGTTGGTCAATGCTAGTCTACGGAATATGGCTTTAATTCGCGCGACCAGCTCTCTATGATTGAACGGCTTTGGCAAGTAGTCGTCGGCACCTAGCTCTAACCCTAGAATGCGGTCGTAGTCATCACCGCGCGCCGTCAACATAAGCACAGGTGTAGCATGACTTATTCTTAACTTTTTAAGTACGTCGAAGCCATCCATTTTAGGCATCATAACATCAAGCAGAATAAGGTCGTAATGACCGCCGGCCGTCGCTTCCGCCAATCCTGACTGCCCGTCATTACTGACGTGAATTTGATACCCCATACTTGAAAGGTAGGTGGCTAGCATGTCAGTTAGTTCATTATCATCATCGATAATAAGAATGGACTGCAAATGAAACTCTGAACTCATGTTTTTGAAACCTACGACGGCTTGATTCATCTTTCGGATACCCAAGTATAATGCATAGAGGAATGACAACGATTAAATACTGCGCGCTGCGTTAAAAAACTAGGAAACGCAACGAGCGACGACCTAGCCATTCCCACACACAAACGATGGAAATGATAAACTTTGTGACCGATAGAATCTGCGTATGGTTCAAACTTTACACAAGCTTTACAATGCGTTGACTGCTTTTGGCCGCAGAGCTAGTAATATTCTGGGGTGCGAATACAAAGGAGACGCCCGTGAAATCAATTCTCATTGCTGGGTTATTAGCGACCACTTTTACCCTAGCCCACAGCGCAAATGCGGCCCCTCAAGGCCCCAAAATGCGTGATCATGCTCCTGGGATGGAAATGATCAAAACCTTAAGCCGCCTTTCTCTTTCTTCAAAGCAAATGGATGAGGTGAAAAAGCTTGTTACCGCGTTTAAAGCCAATCATGAACGCCCAGACGCCTCGCCGGAGCACCCAGACAAGCCCGACCTCGCTACCCTTTCAGAAAGTGAAATTCGTAGCCTTGTAGAAACCAGAATACTGAAACAACAATCGCATCATTTTGCTAGTGCAGAACTTCGCAATGCAATTTATGGACTTTTAACCGAATCGCAGCGCGCGTTACTTTCTGAGCAAAAATCAGCACGGGATGCCAGAAGAAGCTCAATGCAAGATGAAGCGCAAAATAGACCGCAAGGCAAGCCATTTGGGGCCCGCAGAGGTAACCCGTTAAATAACCTTAGACCGCCGTTTGAAGCACTTCAACTGACTGACGAGCAGTTAGCATCACTTGAAACCTTAAACGCCACTTTTCGTGAAACCCGCTTTCAACATAAAATGACACTGGATGAACTCAGAGACGCTGAGCAAGCCCTTGTGCGAAGTGGCAATTTCTCCGAATCTGCATGGGATGCACTTTACGCTGAATATAAAGATGATCTCGTTAATGCAGCAATAGAAAATATTACTCATAAACAAGCCACGTTTGCGGTACTTACCGACGCCCAGAAAACTGAGCTACAGCAAAGGCGAGAAAATGTGGACGCGCTTCGCCGTTTGTTCAGCGATAATTAACACTACTCGCTAGAAAAAGATAACAACATAGAACATAAGCAAAGACGCAAACTTTAGTTTGCGTCTTTTTTTTGTACTGGCGACACTATGTCATATAAGTGAACTGCCGATTCTGCGCCTTCAACCTTTAACACACTCACTTCATCCCCTAAATGGGTAATGGCGAATTGTCCATCTTCTACCGGTAACATAACGCTCTTAGTTGGTGATAAAAGTACCGGTAACGACTGCTGCTTGTACAACTGAAAGCTGTCGCCTTCGCGGATACCTTGGGCAAGACCTAAATCGACAATCAACTGCTGGTTACTGGTATTAACCACGCGCGCAAAGGTAGGCTCGCAGGTAATAGCGGCAGATATATCGGTTACTGCTGCATTTACGGTGTTTAATACCATTCGCCCATACTCACTGCGCCAGAATAAGCTGTTGTTAGTATCGACTTGATAGCTATTTTCAAACTCCCAATCTGCTTCACTGTGATAACTGTCGTTATAAA
The DNA here is from genome assembly GCF_902506055.1 of Alteromonas sp. 38. NCBI lineage: Bacteria > Pseudomonadati > Pseudomonadota > Gammaproteobacteria > Alteromonadales > Alteromonadaceae > Alteromonas > Alteromonas sp. 38. The sequence continues at coordinate 499,282 of NZ_LR733300.1, read as the reverse complement.
TGATACGTTGCCTGAAGGTATCTAGCACGAACACTTGAAGGGTAAAGTTGCGCCTAACCGCTACCTCGTCGCTGCTAAAAAAGGACTCACTTTGTGCTATTTGCTCAAACAGACTTACATCTTTAATGTAGCCGAATAGTGCGAACTGCTGACCATAGGTATCGCGTAAGTAAGTCGATTTTTGTTGTAACTCTACGCCTGAAAGTGCTTCGGCAGACCACATATCGGCGCTAGTCATGGCTTGTGATATCTGCATGACATTAGGTGTATCCGCGGTATTTTTCAGTTGCTGCGCAAATCGTTGTGTAATGTGTTTACCAATATTATAAATACCGCCTGTGGCCGCCTGTCGTGAGTCGAGTAAGGCAAAGTGCGTCACCAGCAAACGCTTTTGAAAACGATTGGGTTCACAATCAAACAAGGGAGTTAGATTGACATTCACCACTACCGATAGGACATTGTCTTTAACGCTTTCGCTAATGATTTCAACCCGCTGTATTCGGCCTGCTGTACGAAGCTCGGCTTTGCTGCTGAGTATTAACCCATTGATTAGAACATCTTCGGCAGCAATAACACTTCCGCTCTTGTAAGACGCATCCGCGATAGCATTTTTAATCACTGTAGGGCGCACAGAATCTAAGTCTGCACCGGTAAAATTGAGACTTGCTTCACCTTGTACCCATATCGCCATGGCCGGGACATGCCACAGCGTTAATAGTGCTATACCCAGACGAAGATAGCCTTTCATACTTTTCACCTATTAACCGAATATTGCGAACAATTTGTCTATCACAGAGCGCTCTTGATTCTCTTGCAAATCACCGGTTCCACTATATTCAATGAGTGCGTTGCCTACTTTTGAAGACACCACTGTATTGCTTTCATCAACGTCTTGCTTGCGTACTTCACCAGAAAAGCGAATGTATTCTTTTCCTTTATTCATGGTTATCCATTTTTCCCCTGTGACCAGCAGGTTTCCCGCAGGCGTAATGGCGGTGACGTAAACCGTAATGCTGCCTTGCAATGAGTTTGACTGGCTTGATTGAGCCGAACTGGTAAATTCACTGTCTTGTCCGTGGTCTACTTCAAGATCATCGCCTTCAATTTGAATTCCCCCTACCCGCACAGTTAAAGGTTCTATATCAAAGGTGCTGTTTTTATCTTGGTTGTAATCAAGTGACTTCTCAGACTGGGTGGTCTCATCCAGTTTTATTAGAATCATATCGCCCACTTTGTACTGACTATGGCGCTGGTATAAACCCATGGCTAGCTCCGGGTTAAACAAAGAGCCACTAGGAATACGAACTTGTTCAACAGGATAAGCCCGCGGTGGAGCATAAGTGGGATCGCCGGGCGCAGGGTTATCAGAGGTAGGCGAGATGGCTCGTTGCTCTACTTTTGGGTTAGTTGGACTGCTTGCCACCACTTCTTCTTCTTGTGAAACCGTTTGGGCGCAACCGGTCATTGTAAAGATTATGGCAAGAAACACTTTCTGGCATCGATTTTTCATAATGTGCTCTGAAGGAAATAAAAAATAATGTTAATTAAATGCCATCCATGACCCGAACAGGAGCAAGTTTAAACGAATAATTTCCACACGAAATACGTTCTTTAGTAACTTTGCAAAACCTTTACAAAACAATGATATGCCTGCGGGTATGGGGGAGTTATGGCCATTGAAACATCGACACAAGGCACAATAAATTCGTTGCTTTCAGCAGTACCATTAACGGGGGACAATTCCACCTCGAATACGGCAGAGGAAGCGGCAACAACTAGCCAGTCTTTGCCGTCTATGTTTGCCGCTTTGTTGTCAAATGAAGAAGCTAGCAATGACGAAACGTCAGATTCACAAAGCAGTACTAGTACAAGTCAATTTGATACCAGCTTGTTATCGAACCTCGTCACTGATGACGCCATTAGTCTAATGCAAAACCAATTGCTTGGTGCGCTACAAAATAATGTCTTCGCGGCGCTTACTGCGGCAGCATCAACGTCTTCAACCGATACCGAAACACAAGCATCAAGCAGCGCTGCTATTTCAACTACCACTTCAACTTCTGTAGAAGCAGCAAGTACTGAAATCGATGCCGAAACAACCTCGATGTTCGATAGCATGATGACATCGGTATTTGGTGAGGACGGGCTGGGGCTTCAAGACGGGTTCGACGCACTAAATATTGTGAACCACTTGCCAGTTGTGTCTGATATTTATGAGGCGACGACATCAAGCCATATTGCGGCGGCATCCAGTATGGCAGGCAGCTTCTTATATGGTGGCCTCGGCGGATTACTTTATAACGCCGTCGACCTAACTGTAGAGGGGCTTACCGGTAAGAGTATCTCAACTAATTTATGGGATGCGGGCAAACAAATAATAAATGGTAATACGGCCACTGAAAGCACAGGTGAAAATAGCCTAATGATAGATGAGGCCGATGGCGAGACATCATCAACACCTGCCAGTGACGTTTATGAATTTGTACGTCGACAAGCTGGTGGCTAAGGGGTTACGCAAACTTTGGGGAGGTAACGTACGAGAGCTATAAGCGGCGGCTAGCGCCGCCACGCTTAAAAATTGGGCTTAATTGGTTTGTATTCAGACGATAAGAAAAGTGGTGACGTTACCATTAAATCGGCGGTGGCTGGCGTACATGCCACTGGCACATTCCACACTGAACATAATCGCAATAGTGCGCGAACATCAGGGTCGTGAGGAGCTGCGTTTAACGGATCCCAAAAGAAAAACAGCGCATCAAGTCTGTTTTCAGCGATTAATGCACCAATTTGCTGATCGCCGCCAAGTGGACCACTTTTAAACCGTTTTACTACTAGTCCGGTTTCGTCACTAATGAGCCCGCCTGTAGTACCTGTTGCCACTAGGTCACATTGTTTCATTATTTCGATATGATTATGAACCCATGCCAGTAATTCAGGCTTTTTATGATCGTGAGCGACTAGCGCAACGGTAAGTTTACTCATACTTAGAAATTCCAACTGTCGTTTGTTTAACCATGGATAATCCGTATCTTCGCCGATTTATGCGATAATTAGTATAAATATTCAGTTTTATACACTCAATTGTCAACATTATGTCATATCTCAGTGGCTACTATAGACAAAACTCCTCACAAGCTATTTCGTGCCAATTCTTCGGCGCTGAAAACTTAAAATATTTATACATTTTTATTGCATAAATATTCCATATAAGTAAACTAGGTGACGGTTAAGGCATCCAACCCACTTTAGGGTTGATACAGACACAGGAAGCACTGATGACACAACCAACTCTCGTTCATGGTAGTAATACTGGGAACGTAAAAGAGTTAACCTCTCCCCTGGATAGCTGCACATTGCATGGCTTGCGACGACGATTGTCTGCGAATATGCTTTTTCGGTAGCACACTTTTTACCTTTGTAATGTGGTAGCGGTTAGGCAAAGGATTACGCCAAATCAGTTTACAAAGGTAAAAAGTGATTTTTTTCTCCATTTATTGAATTTTTCATTATGTATAACGTTTCGATTATTGGTGCCAGTGGTTACACCGGCGCACAGCTAGTTCAATTAGTTCATCAACATCCTGCTTTGTCGCTTGAGGGTACTTATGTCTCTGAAAATAGCGCTGATACGGGCAAAAACATTGCGGCTCTGCATGGCAATCTAGCCCACCTCAACTATACGTTGACGCCTATTAGTAATGACATATTAGTCGAGCTGGCCGCCGAGATGGACTTCGTATTGTTAGCAACGCCGCATGAAGCTAGCCACGACTGGATGGAAACTTTGTCTGCGGGCAAAGCAAAAATACTCGACTTATCTGGTGCATTTAGAATTAAAGACACCCAAGTTTTTGAGCAGTTTTATGGTTTCCCTCATACCGCAAAAACCAGTTTGAGCGAGGCGGTATACGGTCTGGCGGAATGGTACGAAGACGATATTGCACAAGCAGATATCATTGCAGTACCTGGCTGCTACCCAACTGCGAGCTTGTCAGCACTGAAACCTTTGGCTGCAAATGGCCTATTAGATGATGCGGTTCGCCCTGTGATCAACGCGGTATCGGGTGTCTCGGGAGCAGGCAGAAAAGCCAGTCTAACGTCAAGTTTCTATGAAGTTAGCTTGCAAGCTTACGGTGTGCTTGGTCATCGCCATACGCCAGAAATTGAAGCCTATTTAGCGACGCCGGTTATATTTACTCCTCATTTAGGCAACTTTAAACGGGGCATACTTGCCACTGTTACGGTTAAGTTAAATAAGGGAGTGACTAGCGCTCAACTAGATACCGCCTTTACCGAAGCATATGCTAATGCGCCTTTGGTAAGATTACGCGAAAGCTTCCCTAAAATTGACGATGTGGCGCATACGCCTTTTGTTGATTTACACTGGAAGTTTGATGAAACATCTGGTTATGCAGTAGTGACGGCAGCCATTGACAATGTTATGAAAGGGGCAGCATCCCAGGCGATTCAGTGCCTTAACATTATGACTGCCCAACAGGTTGAAACAGGACTCGTGCAATAATGAACAGTTCACCCGTTGTAATAAAAGTGGGCGGTGCATTGCTAGACGACGCAGCCGCTATGCAAAAGCTATTTTTAAGCATTAAACACGTCAGCCAATCACGCCCTGTCGCCGTGGTTCACGGTGGTGGTCCTTTGGTTGAAACCCTCATGGCAAGTTTAGGCTTGGCAAGCACCAAAATTGATGGTTTGCGGGTTACCCCGGATGAGCATATGCCTTATATCTGTGGTGCATTAGCCGGCGCTGCAAACAAACAGTTATGTGCTGCGGCGATTGCCTCAGGATTAACGCCCGTCGGTCTTTCTTTACTTGATGGCAATATGGTAGTGTGCCAACCGATGGCTGAGAAATATGGCGCTGTGGGCATTCCTTCAACTGCCGATGCCTCTTTCCTTAAGAGTGCATTAGCGCAAGCCACATTACCGATTATAAGCTCAATTGGCAGTAGTCCTGAAGGGCGTTTGTTGAATATCAACGCAGATCAAGCCGCCACTGTCGTTGCCGAGTTGCTTGATGCTGAATTGCTGTTGCTATCGAACGTTGATGGTGTACTTGATGCTGACAAGCAACTCATTGAAGTGCTTAATCACGATTCAATTACCGAGCTAGCACATGCAGGGGTGATTACCGACGGTATGAAAGTTAAGGTAGACGCCGCGCTGCAGTCTGCCAATACCCTTGGACACCCGGTTTATATTGCTAGCTGGACGGCTGACATAACTGATATTTTAAATAAGAATACGGGCACGCAGGTATTACCTACATCGCAAGCACCGGAACATGGCGTACTAGGAGACGCATTATGAAACAAGACCTACTGACTTTTTCCAATTGGACACCCGAAGCAATGCATAAGCTGTTGAATTTGGCTGTTGAAATTAAGCAATCACCTTCGAGCTACAGCAATGTATTAGCCGGAAAATCGGTAGTCGCCTTGTTTGAAAAGCCTTCCTTGCGTACCCGTGTCAGCTTCGATATTGGTATTAATCGCTTAGGCGGCCACATGGTGTATCTAGATAGCCAAGGTGGAAAACTTGCAGGCCGTGAAGACGCGGTCGATATGGCGGCTAATCTAGCATGCTGGGCAGATGCTATTGTCGCCCGAGTTTTTTCTCACAACACGTTAGAGCAGTTCTCTACTGCCTCTAAAGTGCCTGTAGTCAATGCACTCTGCGACAAGTATCACCCTTGTCAGGCATTAGCCGATTACCTCACCGTATTCGAACGCTTTGGTAAGACCCAAGGCATTACCATGGCCTACATTGGTGATGGCAATAATGTAACCCACTCTTTGTTAATTGCAGGTGCATTATTAGGCTGCAATCAAGTAGTGGTTACGCCAGAAGGTCACGAATGTGATGCCGAGATTGTCGCGCATGCTAAAAACCTTGCCGAAAAAACGGGCGCGACCATCGTTGAAAGCCACGACGTTAGCGCTGCAAACGGCGCTGATGTGATCTACGCTGATACCTGGTTGTCGATGGGTGACGAAACGCCGCTGGCTGATATTAAAGCGAAATTTATGCCGTATCAGGTCAATGAAGCGCTGATGGAATCTACCGGTGCAAGCTATGTAATGCACTGCCAACCGGCACACCGCGACCTAGAAATTACAGGTTCGTTGATTGATAGTGACAAGTCGTTACTAATGCAACAAGCCGAAAATAGAATGCATGGCCAAAACGCCATTCTCACTCAATTATTAAGTGCCTAAGAGGACTCTTTTAGATGCAAAACGTAAAGAAAATCGTACTCGCCTATTCAGGCGGCCTTGACACTTCAGCCATCATTCCATGGCTTAAAGAAAACTATCACTGCGAAGTCGTTGCCTTTGCGGCCGATGTTGGCCAAGGCGATGAAGAACTAGAAGGTTTGCATGAAAAAGCAATCGCTTCAGGTGCTAGTGAATGTCACATCGTTGACTTAAAAGAAGAGTTCGTGCGCGAATACATATACCCCACCATTAAAACGGGCGCGGTATATGAAGGCGAATACCTACTTGGTACATCAATGGCTCGCCCGGTTATTGCCAAAGCGCAAGTTGAAATTGCCTTAAAAGTAGGTGCTGATGCACTTTGCCATGGTTGTACCGGTAAAGGTAACGACCAAGTTCGCTTTGAAAGTACCTTCGCTGCCCTTGCACCACAGCTCACTGTTATTGCGCCATGGCGAGAGTGGGACATGGTATCGCGTGAAGACCTATTGGCTTATTTAGCTGAGCGTAATATCGAAACCACGGCATCTGCCACCAAAATCTACAGCCGCGATGCAAACGCATGGCATATTTCCCACGAAGGCGGGGAATTAGAAGATCCATGGCAAGAGCCAACCAAACAAATCTGGACCATGACGGTTGATCCAGAAGATGCTCCAGATGCACCTGAGCGTGTTACGCTTTCTTTCAATGAAGGTGAACTCACTCACGTTGACGGTGAAGCCTTATCGCCTTACCAAGCGCTGGTTAAGCTAAACACAGTGGCAGCTGCACACGGTGTGGGTCGTATTGACATTGTTGAAAACCGTTTAGTGGGCATGAAGTCTCGTGGTTGTTATGAAACACCAGGAGGCACAGTAATGCTCAAAGCTTATAAAGCCCTTGAAACAATGGTGCTTGATAAAGCCGCGCTTAAATACCGTGAGCAAATTGGCCTTGAGTTCTCGCACGTGATGTACGATGGCCGTTGGTTCACAGCCTTAAACGATGCCTTACTAGCCGGCGCAGAATCTTTCGCTAAGAAAGTGACTGGCGACATCGTAGTGAAGCTTTATAAAGGTCAGGCGACCGTTACACAACGCCGCTCACCTAACAGCCTTTATTCAGAAGATTTTGCTACCTTTGGTGCAGATGATGTTTACGACCAAAAACACGCTGAAGGCTTTATTCGCTTGTTCAGTCTTTCAAGTCGTATCGCTGCATTAAAAAATCAAGGTTAAGGAGTAACACATGGCATTGTGGGGTGGTCGATTCGAATCAGGCGCGAGTAGCATGTTCAAGCAGGTTAACGATTCGTTGCCGTTTGACCAAGTGATGGCAAGCCAAGATATTCAAGGCTCTATTAGCTGGTCTCGTGCGCTGCAAAAAGCAGGCGTACTGACCACAGACGAACAAGCACAACTTGAAGGTGCACTAAGCGATTTGAAAGCGAAAGCTGACGCGGGTGAACTAGACTTTAACGCTTCTAGCGAAGAAGACATTCATAGCTTTGTTGAGTCTGCACTTATTGAACAACTTGGTGATATTGGCCGCAAACTTCATACGGGCCGAAGCCGTAACGATCAGGTAGCTACAGATTTTCGTTTGTGGGTGCGTGAGCATATTGCGTCACTTCGTAGTGATGTTGTGGCCGTTATTCGCTCACTCCTTAATGCCGCAAGTCGTCACCAGGAAGCCATTATTCCTGGTTACACCCACTTGCAACGTGCTCAGCCTATACACTTTGCTCACTGGTGCTTAGCATATGTTGAAATGTTTAAGCGCGACTTAAGCCGCTTAGACGATTTAAAAGACCGTATGAATCAGTGCCCACTGGGCTCTGGTGCATTAGCGGGTACGACTTACCCCGTTGACCGCCACGCTATTGCACAAGAGTTAGGCTTTGACTCGCCATGCTTAAACAGTCTAGATGCTGTATCAGACAGAGATTTCGTATTAGAGCTTTTGTTTGTCGCGAGCACCAGCATGATGCACCTGTCTCGCGTGGCCGAAGACATGATTTTTTATAACTCTGGCGAAGCGGGCTTCTTGCAGCTTGGCGATAGCGTAACCTCAGGTTCGTCGCTAATGCCACAGAAGAAAAACCCTGACGCATTAGAACTTATGCGCGGTAAATGTGGCCGTGTATTCGGTTCACTGCAAGCCTTGCTGGTGACCATGAAAGGTTTACCTCTTGCGTACAACAAAGATATGCAAGAAGACAAAGAAGGTGCCATCGACACGGTAAACCAATGGCATATTTGTTTGTGCATTGCTTCCGAGGTACTTGACTCATTACAGCTTAATGAAGAGCGTTGCCGCGAAGCCGCGACACAAGGTTTTGCCAACGCCACTGAGCTTGCCGACTACTTAGTAGGTAAAGGTATTCCGTTTAGAACGGGTCATGATATTGCCGGTAAAGTGGTACTAGAAGCCATTGAAGCAGGCTGTGCGATTGAAGATTTACCATTAGAAAGCTTGCAAGCTGTATGCGATAAAATTGAAGATGATGTTTATACCGTATTGCAATTAGAGTACGGCGTAAATCAGCGCAACATATTAGGTGGCACTAGCAAAGAAACAGTGACTAAAGCACTGTATCAAGAGCTAGAAAACCTAGATAAGCAAGGGTAATCACATGGTGCTTGCCCATCATGACGGCGTTAAACTTTTCAGGAGTTCACTGCCGTATATCAATGCTCATCAAGGGAAAACCTTTGTTTTGATGTTCGGTGGCGAAGCCATTGAACATCCTAACTTCCCCAATATTATTCATGACATTGCCCTGCTGAATACCTTAGGTGTTCGCGTGGTAGTAGTACATGGTGCACGCCCGCAGATTGATCAACGCGTGGCCCTTCGCAACATTGAAGGTCGATTTGAAAATGGCGTGCGTATTACCGACAAGCAAACCCTAGAGTGCGTTAAAGATGCCGCAGGCTCTGTGCGCTCACAAGTAGAAGCCTTACTTACCATGGGACTACCTAATTCACCGATGCACGGCGCACAAATTCGGGTGTGTTCAGGTAATTTGGTGGTTGCTAAGCCTATGGGTGTGCGAAATGGCATTGATTTCGAAAATACCGGCATGGTTCGCCGTATTGATACCACCGGCATTAACGACCACTTAAACGATGGTTCTATTGTGTTGCTCTCCCCTATGGGGTATTCAGCTACAGGGGAAGTATTTAATCTTTCCCATGAAGATGTAGCCACTCAAGCGGCCATTGCGCTTAAGGCTGATAAGCTCATTGTGTTTTCTAACTTCGACGGTATTTACAATAGTGAAGAAAAGTTACTTCGCACTATTGAGCGCCCGCAGCTAGAACAGCTCATTATGAGTGGCAATATCACTACCGAAGATACCGTTTTGCGTGCCCTTACCACCAGCGTAGCCGCTGGTGTGCCAAGAGCGCACTGCATTAGTTACGAAAAAGACGGCGCATTGCTGCAAGAGCTCTTTACCCGCGATGGTACAGGCTCGTTGGTGATGGAACATCACTACGAACAACTGCGTGCCGCGACTATTGATGATGTGGGTGGCATTTTAAAACTCATTAAACCGCTAGAAGAAAGTGGTGTATTGGTTAAGCGCTCACGTGAACGGCTGGAAAGTGAAATCAATCAATTTATTGTAATTGTTCGGGACGGGATGATCATCGCGTGTGCGGCGCTTTACCTTTACCCCGAAGATGGTTGCGCTGAATTAGCCTGTGTAGCTACCCACCCTGATTATCGCGGTAAAAATCGTGGTGAACGAATTTTAGATGAAGTTAAAATACGAGCCCGCGAAGCGGATATCAATCGTGTATTCGTGCTTACTACAGTTACTGCGCACTGGTTTTTAGAGCAAGGTTTTGAACACGCAGATATTAGTGCTCTGCCAGAAGTGAAAAAAGAACTTTATAACTTTCAGCGTAACTCTAAAGTGTTCACCCTAAACATATAGATTATGATTTAGCGCGCACCTTAAAAGAAAAATTAAATTATCAATAAATATCAGCAATTTAAAACAATATTCTCGACAAACAGCCAAGGCTGAGATAACGTTGATGATAGAATAATTACTCGGTTATATGTAGTGTTTAATCGTTGCAGTACGTTACTCAAACGTTACCTTCTTCTTGATGCAGAGCATGTTCGCGCCCCAGACGCTGATACATGGAAGCTTAGCGTGCTGCGAATTATCCTTCTTATTGGTGTTACCTTAACCTCAGCCATCGTACTGCACTCATCTTATGCCGCCTATCAAAAGGGCATGTATTACGTTTTGTATCTTACTATTGGCTTTTCAGCGTTACTTTACGCCACATTGGGGCTTCGTAAAGGTCAAATAAAACTCGCGTCAGCCAGCCTTACCCTCACTATAGTTTTAGCGGGGCTGTGTATACTATTCTTCACGATAGATATTGCCTCGGCTCGTTACGGCTTGTTATTTTTCTTCACGCTTCCCATTATTTTGAGGCTGTTTTATGGCAATAAAGCCGCCATGATTGGTATGTTTGTGAACCTTATTCCTTTTGCCGTTCTAATAAACAACCAGCCAATTGCCCCACTTTTCGGCATCGACATCACCTTACCCGACACTCACACCTATTTAAGTTCGTTAATATTCCTGTTTTTTAACTTTTGCCTTCCCATGGCAGTGATTCGCGTGATGACATCATTGGAAAGTCAGTCATCGCAAAACTTGAAGCAAACGAAAAAGATGGAAAAACTGGTAAGTCGCTATCAAGAAATTTTTAACAACGGCGGCACCCCTTCCCTTTTTTGTGATCAGCAAGGGAAGATATTGCAAGCTAACAAAAGCGCCCGAAAACTGATTAATCAATTACCGGAACCCTGCCATTATATTCATCAACTTTTTGAGCTAAATGAGCCGCTAAGTGCAGGTCATCGGCAAAAGACACATATATCGGGCAATCCACACGCCACCTTCGAGCTTCAATCTGCCAGCCTTCAGCACCACAAAAAACAATTGATCCATTGCTTCGACGTATCTGAGGCAACGGAACATGACCGCAAGTTTGACGCTTTTAAACGCCAGCATTTTGAAAAGCATTATTACGATGAGCTCACCGGCCTGCGAAACCACCATTATTGGAATTGCAGTATTAATCAGCCCGTTCCCGCAAACACACACGCGGTCATGCTAAAACTTGCGAATTTACGTGACATTAATTTGCAGTATGGTTACACCCAAGGTGATAAAGCATTGGCCAGATGTGCGGCGCAGATACAAAGTGTGCTGCCCGCATCGGTGAACGTATATCGATTACCTGGCGCTAGATTTCTGGTCTCAAGTCAACATGACTCCCGCAAGTCCAAAGACTTTAATACTTGGCTTCGGAATAAGCTTCCCCGCACTATTCAGATTGATGACAATTTCGTAAAGCGAACTCAAACACTAAACTGGTTGGGCGGTTTTGTACAAGTAAACACCCCCAAGTCGCCCTCTCAGGTTACTGAGTCTTGTGCAATCGCCTTAAGCCAAGCCAGTAGCGACAAAGATTTCAGTCAGTTCGATAGCAACGTAGTAAAACTTATTCGTAAAGACACGCAACATAGAGACAAGGTGAAACGGTTACTCGACAATCGCTGCTTAGCGTTATGGCTACAACCTCAAGTTTCAATTGATAATGCAATTGTCGGCTTTGAAGTGCTTGCTAGGCTCAAAGATGATGAAGAGGATAAGATACTTCACCCCTACCATTTTCTTCCTGTTATTGAAAAGAATAACTGGCATATTCTCTTTACTCAAAAGGTGCTCGATAACACCATCGAGCTTATAGAAAACTGGCCGAACACTATTCCGCCAGTTCCCGTGGCAATAAACTTGTCAGGCCCTGAACTACTCAGTGATTTGTTCTACGAAAAGCTACTACGCCGCTATTCAGAGAGCCCATTTTTACGAGAGCGCCTGAAACTTGAATTAACAGAAACATCAGTATTGGCAAGTCACCAAGAAACGAAACGCAGGCTAACTTCATTGGCCAATGTGGGCGCAACTATTATTATTGATGACTTTGGTACTGGCCACGCGTCGTTGTCGCAACTTATTGATATGTCAGCATCGGTATTAAAGGTTGATAGAGAATTTATAGATCGTATAGACAGTTCAGAGCGTCACCGAAAAATTGTTCAGATGACGCTAGAGTTGGCAAAAAGCCTCGATATGAAAACCATTGCCGAAGGGGTAGAAACCCAAGCACAGCTTAAGTTACTCACCGACATGGGTTTTACCCTATTTCAAGGCTACCTTTTCGGGAAGCCAGCTCCTCTTGAGGCCTGGCAAGGAATGGAGACAGCCATCATCGTTGGAAAATCCGCAGTTTGATAGCGGTCTATAACAAATTTAAATACCCATTCTCTTGCAATTTCAATCGGCTCCCGCTTTACTGGTAAGACCAGAAGGGCGAGAACGACGAATGCTTAAAGATATCAGCGTTACCTGTGAAGACAGTACTCACTTAACCGCAACACTCTACACACCTGAACGCGCTATTAAAGGCGCAGTAATGATAGCGCCTGCCACGGGAATTAAGCGTCAGTTTTACGCGGCGTTTGCTAACTATCTTTGTGAACAAGGTTTTGGTGTGATTACATTTGATAACCGGGGTATTGCTGAATCGTTAAAAGGTAAGATTAAACACAGTAAAGCGTCGCTCGTCACCTGGGGGCAACAAGATATGCCCGCCGTTTTAGAAACCCTAAAAATACACTTCCCTAAGACCCAATATTTTTTAGTTGGCCATAGCGCAGGTGGGCAACTTTTAGGGCTAATGCCAAACGTTAATGACCTTACTGCATTTTGTAACTTCGGTAGCTCTTCAGGCAGCTTACGTAACATGCGAGCAGGTTACTTGCTCAAAGCGCACTTTTTCATGAATTTCTATATCCCTTTGAACAACTTACTTTTCGGGCACACTAAGTCTCACTTAGTCGGCATGGGTGAGCCCTTGCCTAAAGGCGTAAGCAGGCAGTGGCAAAAGTGGTGTAATGGTCAAGGGTATGTGAAGGAAGCCTTTGGTAAAGAAGTACTCAGGCACTGGTATGATGATATACGCCTGCCATCTAAATGGATATTGGCCACCGATGATGACATAGCAAACTTGTCGAATGTGAAAGACATGATTAGTGTTTTTCCAGAGCTCGAAGCGGATATTCGTCTGCTCAACCCCGATGACTATAACCTTGCAGAGATAGGCCACATGAAGTTTTTCTCAAGAAAATGTCAGGCATTGTGGCCTGAGGTTAGTGATTATCTGATATTTCACCTCAACGCTTGATTTTTGTAATCAACGCTTCGGCCTGTGAGTGGAGATCAACATATTCTTCTTTGGCTAGTAATGACGTTAGAATTCGTTCGGCCTCATCAAGGCTACCCAAGTTATAAAGTGTATAGGCTAATCGATATTTAAGTGATGGTGATATCGCATCCCTTGCCGATGCCTCTCTTAGAATAGGTAAGCTTTCTTTGTAACGGCCATTAAGCGCTAAGCTCCACCCATAGGAATGCAAGACATCTGCATTGTTGGGCGCAAGCTCAAACGCTTGTTTTGCATAAACGAAGCTTTGGCTAGTATTGGTGGGAAAATGTAAAATAGCCAACCGATTTAACATGGCATATCGGCTATTGTCATCAACAAGACTAAGTAATTGCTGATAATGACCAATAGCTTGTATTCTATCGCCATAGTAGTAGTGATATTGAGCAAGTAAATTGCGAGGGAAATAACGCGTTGGATCTTGCTTTACTATACTATGTAAGCGCGCCAACAAGCGGTTAAAGCTTTGCTGTTGCACACTAATTGAATACAGCTTTGCTAAGGCCAAGTCGAAACTTGCATCTAGTGCCAAAACGTTTTCAAAATACTGATGGGCTGTGTCTAATTGCCCTTGCGCTTGTGCTAATTCACCTTGCTTAAATCTCACTAGCGGGTCATTAGGGAAGTCGCTTTCAAGTATTTCAAGGGAAGTCGCGGCAGCTTTCAATTCCCCAGAAGCAAGCATCAACTTCACCAGCTGCAAATGGATATTTTTATCACCTGGCACTAGTTCATGTGTACCTTTCATGACCTCTAACGCCTTGGCTTGCTGGCCTAATGCTGTCCAAAGCGCGACTTGCGCGAGTCGAGTGTTGATAGAAAGCGACGGGATAATATCCATCTTTTTAAGTGTAGTAAGCGCTTGTTGTTTATCTCTTACTTTTACATAGAACCCTGCTAGTTGCACTAACGCGACTTGGTTTCCAGGTTCACTAGCTAACAGCGTTCTCAGCAAGTCTATAGCACGCTTGTAGTCGCTTACTTGCGCATAGGCTGCTACTGCCGCAAAGGTAACGTTCGATGGTGCCGCAGCACTATTAGACACTAATATTTTACGAAAGCCTGAAATGGCTGCCTGAAGATTACCCATTTGGAAATCAATTTTGGCCAGCTGAAAAGCAACTTGCAAATGTTCAGGACGTAAAGCAGATAGGGAGAGTAATATTTCCCTTGCTTCATCTAACTCATTACGCTGGAGCAACAAGGTTGCCTGATTATAGCGTGCTGCGAACAACCTCGGTGATTGTATAAGTACCTTATCAAGAACCTCTTGCGCTTTTTCGTACTGCTTATTAATAATAAGCTGCGCAGCGTACATATTTTGAATCGACACGTCACTTGGAAAGCGTGTTATCAGAAGCGCAATTGCTTCACCAGCGAGTGCCGAGTTTCCGTTATTGAGATGATGTAGCGCATAGGTCATCAGTACTTGCCGATTTTCAGGGTAACGTGCTTTTAAACGAGACAGTTGCGCATTGCTTTGCGCAACTTTCCCGCGACTTAAGTTTACTCGCACCGCATATAAAGCGACGTTAACGTTATTTGGATATGCTTCTTCCAATTTATTCAATAAGTTTACTGCTGCAAAATTCTGCTTGTTCTCAAGAAAAAGCGTTCCGAGCATTAAGGCTTGATCAATATTGTTGTCTATCAAGGTGTCTGCATGAGGCTGCAAAGCTGACATCGCTGATTTCTTATCCCCAAGCGCAATATTAGTACTTGCTAGCAATATCGCCGTTTGTACATCTTCTTCTGTGTACTTCGCATAACTGAGAAAATTATCGCGGGCTGTTTCGTAATTTTTCTGCATCAACGCCACCATACCGCGTAGGTAATAAAGTGCGGGGTCAGTATGCAACATCACGTCATCTACGTTGGCTAATTGGGTAGCAATTTGCTCTAACTGAGGCCGGATAACCGCTAAGGATTCAACCTGACTAGTCAGCCAACTATTGACGAACAATACGTAAAGATCGCCTTCCGTTTGCAGCAACAAATCTTCAGTGATTAAAAGCGCAGCATCAAAGTCAGAAGAAGAAATGTAAGCATCAATTAAACTACGCGCCATGGTTGGATTATTGGGAGACAACAAGAAAGCTTTGCTGTAAAACGTTTGTGCTTGCGCATACTCCCGACGTTCTTTGGCCAGTTGCCCCTTTAGCCACCACGTTTGCGCTTGGATATCACTTTGCCTCATGGACTTCGCTAATAGGGATTCAGCTTCTTTAAAACGACGCTCAAGTATGGCTAATAGTGCCAACCCGTTGAGGCCTTTGGGATGGTCAGCAGCGCGTGTTAAGATCTGGTCATATTCATACCTAGCGCACAATATTCTAGATTGCTGTATACACGCCTTAGCACGAATTGTATGCCAGTTTATTCGCGCTTCAACAGGAAAGGTTGAATCAAAATCAAGAGAGAGGATGCGCTCACTCTCACCTAAGCGAAGTAGTACCTCGCCCCAAGATTCGAAAATAAGCCCTGCATCGCCCCCTGCGTCATAGGCAGCTTGAAATGCAGCGTCTGCTTGGTTAAACATGCCGTTAACCTGATACAACTGTGCCAATAATATCTGTGCGGGTAAATAGTCTGGTTCAGCTTGAAGTGCATTCTTCGCATAAATAAATGCTTCTTTGTATTCCTTTTGGGCGAAGGAAGCCTTCCCTTTTTCATAGTCTTCGTTATTCGCAGGATATACTGAGAAAGAAAAAGAAAAACACACAAAGAAAACAAGCGCACACAGTGCGCTTGTATTCATAGAAAGCGGGGGAGAGATTTTACTCATCAAGTAACATAGTCTGCTATGGAAACTTAGTCGCAGCGTGCTCTTCTAAAGCTTAAGAATAACAACAATAACGCTAATACTGCAATGGTAGGTGGCTCTGGCACACTCACCACTGGAGGCGCTGAAGGTGTCTCATAATTAAATACATAGTTATGAAATTCTCGGGCGCCGGTATATGAAACCGCAGCGAAAGAGCCATCGAACGACGCACCACCACGGGTTGTCGCTAAGGGCGCTAACACCGAACCTTTAACCGCTAAACTATTAAAGTCAATGCTCTCTGCGTCGTAGAAGTTCCACAGTACATTTGAAAACGCTTCACTACCGTTGAAACCATTGTTCAGGTTCACTCCACCACCTACTACTATGTCATTCGCAAGCGCGTTGCTCGCAGAAACATTGATGATAACGGTTTCTGCATCGCCCCAGTTTAGTGACAAATTACTATTTTGCGCAAAGATATCGTCAGCTGACACATTAAATACTGCAACGCTGTCAGTACCTATATAGTTAAATATACCATCACTGTACGTGCCATTCGCGCTAAGGCTAGCAAAGTAAGCTGAATCGGCGTGAAGTGAGGCCGCGACGTCATCAACACTGAGGTCGGCGTTATAGATTGCTTTGCCATCATTACCGTCATTCAGTTCTACGTGCGATACATTAAGTGAACCGCCATAAACTAAATTATTGTCATTTAATACACGAATTTGGTTAGCATTGACGTCGCCCATAATGGTAACGGCATCTATGGCAGTATTTGTATTTGCAAGTCGACTTCCGAACTCAGCCGCATGACCGCTAGCATTCAAATCACCACCGATAAGCACCTGTCCCTGCACGTCTCCACCTTGAAAGTTATAATCTTCCAACAAGATGAGGTTGTAAGTACCTAATGTGCTTGAAGTAGTCTCTTCGGCGCTCACCGAAGCTATAAATGTAAACAACGACATCACTAACACTGCTAAGCGAATCATTACGCACTGCCTTATGTTTGTATAAAGTATGGCCAAGTCTATTAACTTAGGAAATAAAGCTAAAACTTGTGCCTTTTAGTACGCGATTTGCAAAATTCACACCAAACATGCAAACTCATGATTTAAATAAAATTTATAGACTCAGCTATTATATTAAATATCAGCTTGTAAAATTTACTGACATCCGACAATATTTTTTACATTAAATTAACTTAAGGCACAACATTGGTGCAATGAGTATTCTAAAAAACGTTTTGTGTCTCCGCCCCCATTTGAAAGGGGGGCGTTAAAAATAATTTATGGCGCGAATATCAGGCCTTCTTTAGGTGAAACATCGCCATGACAAATAGCGTCAAAGTTATGCAGTAACGACGCAATATTTTCATGCTCTCTTACCGATAACCACGATGCTGTCCACAGCATAGCTTCTTTTACAAAAGCCCCGCTTTTTGCGTGAAATACACCCGCACCTAACTCAGTCATTCTGGTTTGAATGTGTGCAGGAGCAAAAAAGAATTCATCACTTACGCCAGAGGCGTCTTTTGTATTTTCAGTGCCATCACCTGTGCTTACTTCTTGCCAATGGGTTAATCCCACTTGCACATAGCGCATAAGATCATCGCCAAGCTTATTCTTAAGCAGCAGCTTTACCTTATTGTTGCCCGACATATCTACCACAATGCTGGCTTTGTTGGCGATGTCATCTAGGTCGTCATAACAGACCACTTGATGGTAAACATCTAGTCCTTCAACAAATCCTTGGCTTTTACCAGAAGTCACACCTACCACGTGATAGTCATCTTTTTTAAGAGCATAAGCCAATCCCAGACTGGTTTTACTTGATGCGCTTAATACAATCACTTGTTTTGGTTTAGGTGCATTGCACTGGTCGATTAAATCCCATAAGCAATAGGATGTGATGTATAAAGGCCACAATAACATTTGCAGGTTTTCACGGTGTGACTGAGCTTTATCACCACTACGTTCTAATGGCCGATACAGGTTATAACCCTGCGGTAGTGCTTTTCTATGCGCGCTGGTATCAATCAAATTTCCTTGAGCAAAAGTAATGGCGTCCATATGCAGATGAGTGGCAGGCGGGAAATACCCAAAATAACGACTGCCTACGTCCACACCTTCTACGCTAGATGCTGATACCTTACCTATACCCCACACAGGAATAACGCCCCATTTGTCGTTGGCGT
This sequence comes from Alteromonas sp. 38, assembly GCF_902506055.1. Classification (NCBI taxonomy): domain Bacteria; kingdom Pseudomonadati; phylum Pseudomonadota; class Gammaproteobacteria; order Alteromonadales; family Alteromonadaceae; genus Alteromonas; species Alteromonas sp. 38. The sequence goes on along the minus strand of NZ_LR733300.1, from coordinate 480,772 downwards.
TGTTCTCCAAAGGTTTGTTGGAAGTCGCGTCACCCGAAACAGCTGGAAAAAACTGCCAATACCCAAGCTTTTCACCCATCATGAAATAAGTGAGATTGTTGGCCGTAAACGCAAAACGCTCTACTTCAAAGGTCACACCCTCTTTGGACTGTTCTTCTTTTAATGGTGCGTCTTTTAATGGCGCTTGTTTATAAAGATCGGCATGTTCTATGGAGACTATACGGTGTTGGCTTAAGTCCTGTTTATCAACTTGAAACTGTTGCATTACTTTATTTCCCTTTTCTTAAGATGCGAGTTTGCCGCTGGCTTTCAGCATATGCATGTACTCCATGAGTTTACCCATAGCAGGTTGCGACCCGGCTTTTAGGCGCCCTAACACTTGTAGTTTTGGCATATCGTCTTTGGCCACACCATGAACAATTTTGGAAAAACCATCGAGTCTACAATTATGGATCCATGCACGAAGTTCAGGCGCTTCGCCCCAAACATGCATATTTCGTAGCATCGCTGCCGTCATAGGAACCCAGTCAATATCACGATTTGGCAGAGGAACAACTTGTGTCAGTTTCTGTTTGGTGGCTTCATCATCATAGGCTGCCTCAACATGCGCAATCAGCGCTGCACTGAACACCGGTTGGTAAGCTCGCACGGTTTGCGGCGTAATCGTATTGCCTTCAAAAACAGGTTTTATTTCTAAATTTGTGAGTGCTGATGCCGAACAGTCCACCACCAATGCATCTTCTGGCATTGCCCACTGAGTATCCTCAAACGTAAGCGCCTCTTTTCCAACATGCGTTACTCTGCCATGGCGAATTATATTAGGTAAGGTTTGCAGTGCTGCCAATTCGGCTTCACTTACCGTAGCACCATGGAACATAGCAGGCCTGACGTCTTTATCTATACGCAGCATGACGCCCTTTTCCTCTAATTTATCGAACATGTCATCGATAGAGGTCGACTGTGCAATGGCTTCCATTTGGTTAGCTTGCGCGCCAATGGTATCGAAGAAAAATTCATCTAGTGGCTGGGTGTTTTTTCTATTGAGTAGCCATGCGTCCCGAGATACCACCCAATGAATGTTTTCAGGGTTTACAAAATTGCTAAGTAACCATAAACAGGTGTCGATCCCCGTTTTACCTCCCCCAATGACGACATAATTTTTATGACCTGTTACTCGTTGGGTTAAGGTATTGACTGGCGTAAAATCAACCTTGTCATCACGGGTAAAGCTTGGCTTGTGGGTAATGGGAATACTGGTTTTTAAATAAGTCGCGTCTACTGTCTTTTTGTTGACGGTAACGTCGTACGTTTTACCGCCAGTGATATTGGTAAATTTGCCCTCGCCTTCGTATTGGCTGAGGGGAAAATATTGAACACGACCCGAGGGCAAAAAGGTCTCTTGCATGACTGAATCGAAGTAGGCACTCACCTCAGCACCAGAGGCTAAGCTCATCAAGCCCTCATTCATTCCTGTTTTATCAATCACTCCGCGATTTAGCTCTCGTGAACAAACACCATAGAAAGCAGAAGGCTGATGTAAGGTGACAAAAGGGTAAGCTAAGTTCCAATGGCCGCCAGGCTTGGCATATTTATCGACTATGATAATGCTGGCATCGGTTTCACTGAGTAGTACATCGGCAAACGCCATGCCTACCGCCCCACTTCCCACAATCAAATAATCGCAAGTTAATTGTTCTGCTTTCATATACTATGTCCTTTATGTATGAACCTGCCTGCACGCGGGTTTAATAAATGTAATCACGCTAAACGACAATCTAATGGAACGATTGAATATAACAGTGTTATATTCAATATATATAACGCCGTTATATTGCGCAACATGTAAATTCAATGTAAATGAAAAAAGATACTCGTCAGAAAATTTTAGAAGCGGCTTCAACCCTGTTCTTAAAAGGGGGGAGTCACGCGTTAAGCGTACGTGCTATTGCTGAGGGTGCAGGTATGTCTACGATAGGCATCTACAGCCACTTCAAGGGGAAGCAAGGTATTCTTGATGCCCTGTATATTGAAGGCTTTACCCTTGTTGATGAAATGATGAAGCAATCTGAGGGTAGTACCCCATCAGATAGGTTGCTCAATGCCTGTGAACACGTACTTCAATTCTCTGAAGCACATGCAGCGCATTACAATCTAATATTTGGCTCTAATCTAAAAGATTACACCCCCAACGAAGACGCGATTGCTGCTGGGGAAAAGGCATTTATTACCTTAACTAAAGTGGTATCAGCGATAATAAAAAAAGAGACTGCTGTAGAAGAGCGTCAGGATATAGCAATGCAAATATGGGCGTTGTGTCATGGCTATATAAGTTTAAACCAACATGAGATTCGCAATAGAATTAATTGGGTAGATTGGAAGACGCGGGCGTTAAATGCTATTCGGCTGCACGTTTACGCGTTGGTAGCTACGCACAACAATAATTCATAACAACAATACAAAGCGGCAACACACAAACCAGCCTATCAAGAGAGTATACTCGAAATAGGTAACAATTTTATGTGTTGCTAACTCTTATCGCTGTTCGAGGGCTTATTTCACTTCGTTTAGCGCATCATCGATGTCTTTAGCACTATGTCTATTTTTAAGCTGCGCATCCCCCCACGTACGATTAACAATCACCCCTCGCGTTACAGCAGGGCGCGCCTCAATTTCTGTTGCCCAGCGTAAAAGGTGTTTGTAGTCGTTCACTTGCAAAAAAGTGGCTGCATCATAAAGATTACCGAGTACTAAGTTGCCATACCATGGCCAAATAGCCATATCAGCAATACTGTACTCCTCTCCGGCAAAATAGGTATTTTTGGCGAGATGTTTGTCTAGCACATCCAGTTCACGCTTTACTTCCATGGTAAAACGGTTAATGGGATATTCCATTGGGTAGGGCGCATAACTGTAAAAATGCCCAAAACCGCCGCCTAAGTAGGGTGCTGAACCTACTTGCCAAAATAACCAGTTGAAACATTCTACTTTTGCAGCAGGATCGGTAGGAATAAATACCGTAAACTTATCCGCTAAGTAACGAAGTATTGAACCCGATTCAAACAGCTTCGTTTCTGGTGAAGTGGAAGTATCTACCATGGCTGGAATTTTTGAATTTGGGTTTACGTCAACGAAGCCAGATGAAAATTGATCACCTTCACCGATATTAACCAACCACGCATCGTAATCAGCGTCAGTAATACCTGCGGCCAAGAGCTCTTCCAACATGATGGTGACTTTTTGTCCATTTGGTGTTGCCAACGAATAAAGCTGAAGTGGATGCTGGCCTACAGAGCGTTCTTGCTCATGGGTAGCACCCGATACTGGGCGATTGATACTAGCCCACTTGTTACCGTCATCTTCATTTTGGCTCCATACTTTTGGAGGGGTATAGGTATTACTGTCAGACATATCAGATCCTTTTCTATCGCATTAGCATGATTATAAATTTGATGTGTGTACTGAATATGGAATTACAATGAGCAGGATTAAGGATATACGACCAAGCGCTTCTCGCTAGGACAGTTCGCAAAGAAGGCAGAATAAAATCGTTTTTAAACGTATTTTAAACTGCCCCTGCGATAATAAAAGGCGCGCAATCCATTGCCCGCAAACTGTGTGGCCATTTGGTGCCTGCTAGTCATAGTGCATTCACTATGACTAGCAGCCCCAGTAACCGAATTCTATTCGAACAAGTACTCAATGTTGCTTGAAAAAGCCTAGTCTTGTTCCAAAGAGGACAATGCATCAAGCAACATGCACGTATTGAAATCGTTCGACATAAGCTCGTTTGACCTAAGCTCATTATCAAAAATGCTTCTGGTAAAATTCCTTACTATTGCAAACATACGCTTCCTCCCTGTGGGTATTGGGTTAACTCACAATACCGATGCTGTTATTACCGTGTTTCCAGTGCCGTGTTCCAAATACTATACAACTAGCATTACGATGCATTAAACCAAGCGATGCCCAAACTTATTAGGCTTAAAGCCCCCTTCCTCTTTTAAAGAGTACTACTTAAAAGGCGCGAGGCTGAGCTAGGCGAACCGACCAACGTAATGGAGCGGTTGCTGGCTTTCTAACTTGGAGCCCTACTAGGGTTCTTACCCGAACTTTTTAAGCTAAGCAGCATTTATGCCATCACAACAAATCAAATAATATCAATAACTTAATAGTAATATGAAATTAGGAAAGATAGGGGGGACTGAGAAAATGTTGCACTCTCGCAACACTTTATTACTGACGTGGAGAATAGCTGGAACTTGTAGTGAAAAGAGTAAGTACATGTGAGCTAGAAAAAGCTACCAGAAGAAACAAAAAAGCAGCCCTAGGGCTGCTATCGTATACTTGAACAAACGCGTGCAAAGATACTTATTTAAATACTCACGCGCTTATATGGTCTGTATTCAGCTTTCCAGAAATTACGCTCAATATGGTCATTCAACGCATCGTCTGACATCTCAAGGGCTAGCCCTTGCGCCATTGCGACCTTACCTACTTCAAAGGCTATTTTACGGCTAAGCTCAGCGATAGCACCCAATGGTGGTAATAAGGAACCTTCACCTGTGTTTACCAAAGGCGACGCGTCTGCAAGTGCGTTACTTGCCGCCATCAGCATTTCATCACTAATTAATTTTGCTTTTGCAGCAACCACACCAAGGCCTATGCCAGGGAAAATATACGAGTTGTTACACTGGGCAATGGTAAATACTTTACCTTTGTATTCAACTGGCTTGAACGGGCTTCCCGTTGCAATAACCACTTCGCCATCGGTCCATTCGATAACCTGCTCTGGTCGTGCTTCAACCTGACGAGACGGGTTACTTAATGGAAAGATAATCGGTAGCTCACAGTTTTGCTTCATGGCGCGAACCACCTGCTCAGTGAACAAACCAGGTTGCCCCGATACCCCAATAAGAATATCTGGCTTGGCACAGTGCATAACATCAAGTAGCGATGCGTAATCGCCGCTAAAAGTCCAAGTTTCAAGGTCGACTAACTGCTGATTGAGCTTTTGCTGGAAATCGCGTAGGCCTTCCATACCTTCGGTCACTAAGCCAAAGCGGTCTACCATGAAGACTTGCTTACGCGCCTGCGCATCGCTAATACCTTCATGCACCATTTGCTGAATAAGCATCTCAGCAATACCACAGCCGGCTGAACCTGCCCCAACAAACACCACTTTCATGTCAGATAACTTTTGTTGTTTCATGCGACATGCCGCTAAAATAGTGCCTAACGTAACCGCAGCAGTACCTTGAATATCGTCGTTAAAGCAACACACTTGATTGCGATAGCGGTTCAGCAAAGGCATCGCATTAGGTTGTGCGAAATCTTCAAACTGAATCATTACTTCAGGCCAGCGGCGTTTTACAGCCTGAATGAACATATCGACAAATTCATCGTAGTCTTCTTGCCCAATACGAGGGTGACGTGCCCCCATATACATAGGGTCGTTGAGCAACTTCTCGTTGTTAGTTCCCACATCAAGCATAACGGGCAAGGTATACGCAGGGCTAATACCACCACAAGCGGTATATAGCGAAAGCTTACCAATCGGTATACCCATTCCACCAATGCCTTGATCGCCAAGGCCAAGAATGCGTTCGCCATCAGTCACTACAATCACTTTGACTTTACGCTTGGTGGCATTACGAACAATGTCATCTATTTGGTGGCGCTCTTCCCACGATACAAACAGCCCGCGCGAACTACGATAAATGTCCGAGAACTGCTCACAAGCATCACCCACTGTTGGGGTGTATATAATTGGCATCATCTCATCAATATGTTTTTGAATAAGACGATAAAACAGGGTTTCGTTGTTATCTTGAATGGCGCGTAAATAGATATGCTTGTTCAGTACTTCGTCGAAGCTACTGTATTGCATGTACGCACGCTCAACTTGCTCTTCAATACTTTCGTAACGAGGCGGTACTAAGCCCGTTAAGTTAAATGCAGCGCGCTCTCTCGAGGTAAATGCACTGCCCTTATTTAACAGGGGCGTTTCCAACAGCGAGGGTCCAGCATGAGGAATATAAAGATATCGATTTGAATCTTCTGACATGGGTAATCCGGTTTTATTTACAGGCAATTACTTAGCTGCAACCTGATAAGCGTGCTTTTGCACGCTTTTTATTAAAATATTTCTTCAGGCTCTGGCGTCGTCGTTTTATTTTGCGAGGCAGGGTCGACCACTTCATCATCAAGAACATATGAGGTGGGTTCAGTGCCTTGCAAGAAATATTCGAACAGTGTCGTATGGTCTGTCCTTCGGGTCAACTTCCCACTGGTACGATCAATGCGGACACGCACTATTTTTTCAGGTACAGGAATAGGTGAATGAGGCTTTTCTGCCAATGCATATTCCATAAATCTTATCCATGCCGGACCGGCCGCTTTTGCCCCGTCTTCGGTACCAATTAACGCATTACCAATCCAATTGAATTTTTCAGGGTTGCGATTAACGAGGTTTTGATTGCGAGTAGCACGGCCAAGTTGTCTTCCCATGTTGTCAAAACCAACCCAAGCGGTCGCGACGATATCTTTTTGGAAACCACTGAACCATGTATCTCTTGAATCGTTCGTGGTACCTGTTTTACCTGCAATATCGGTGCGCTGCAGAATATTTCGTGCACGCCAACCTGTACCAAGCCAATAAGTCTTCTTACTCCAATTCCCATTAGCACGGACACCGGTACGCATCATCTCACCTACCAAGAAGGCATTTTGTGCGGTAATGACTTGGGGTGCACTCTGCTGTTCCGTTGTTTCGCTCTGTGCTAGCAATACATCTTTATTAAGCTGGGCTTCGAGTAAGGCTTCAACATCAACATCGTTATTGTCTAAATCGTTTTCTACATCACTTTCCGGATAGCTTTCAGGCGCATGAGCCTTGGTGCAGTTATCGCATGCCCAAACAGGGTTAGCTTCCCACAACACTTGATTATGTTCATCCAGCACTTTAGCAATAAAGTGAGGGTTTACTAAGTAGCCGCCATTAGCAATAACTGACATACCACGAACCACTTCTAGCGGTGTATGAGAGCTAGACCCTAACGATACGGTTTCGTCTAATGGAATATCGTCTGGATCGAAACCAAAGCGAGTCAGATAGTCTGCCGCTTTACGAAGCCCAACACCCCGCAGTAGACGAACTGACACTACATTCTTCGATTTACCCAAGGCTTTACGCATACGAATAGGACCATCGTACTCCGCCGGTGAGTTTTGAGGGCGCCAAGCAACACCGGTTGCCGCATTCCATTGATTGATAGGGGCATCATTAATAATAGAAGCGAGGGTATAGCCGCTGTCTATCGCCGCAGAATAAATAAAGGGCTTAATGTTAGAGCCTACTTGTCGTTTTGCTTGCGTCGCACGATTAAACTGGCTTTGGTAAAAACTGTATCCACCGACTACCGCTTCAACCGCACCATTTTTTGGATTAAGCGCAATAAACGCCCCGCTCACTTCTGGCAATTGCGCGATACGCCATGCGTCGTCTTGTTCACGAACATAAATTACCGCACCAGGTTGGGTGATATCTGAGGCTGTTTCGGGCTCGCTACCTTGCCTAAAGTCGGTGATATATCGTCTCGCCCAGTCTAAACCTTCCCAAGTGATCGTTCGCTTCTCGCCGTTTACATCAAGCACATCAATAGATTGATCAGCGGCCAAAAGTACAACTGCAGGCACAAGAGGCTTAATGTATGGCACTCGTGACAACGCAGAAAGCATCTCGCGCTCGCTCCAGTCACTGGCGAGCAACTTTTCACTTACGTCAAAATCTAAAGAAAGCTGAGGTACTGGCTCATCTTGGCTCTCTGGCGAAGGGGCGTCCCACAAATAGCCAAGCGGCCCTTTGTAACCATGGCGCTCATCGTAGTCGTGTAGATTCCTTACCACCGCGCGCTGAGCAGCGAGTTGTAAGTCGGAACCCGCGGTCGCGTAAACCTGATAGCCGCCTGTCTCCGCTTCATCTTTACCGTAAATATCGACCATTTCGTTATAGATGATGTCGGCTAAATAAGGTGCATCCACTTCAATTTCAGCCCCATGCTTACGTGCAGTTATAGGCGCGCTTGCCGCATTATCAAAGTCCACTTTAGATATGTATTTTTCATCAAGCATGCGCAGCAACACCACGCGGCGACGGCCTGCTGATGCTTCAGGGTCAGTAATAGGGTTTAGCGCTGAAGGCGCTTTTGGAAGGCCTGCAATAGTGGCAAGTTGTGCCAAAGTGAGTTCATTAAGAGATTTACCATAATACACTTGGGCAGCGGCACCAAAACCAAACGAACGATGGCCTAGCTCAACTTTATTTAAATAGAGTTCAAGGATCTCTTCTTTACTGAGTTCCTGCTCCATGTGCCACGCGATAAATATCTCTTTTACCTTACGAATATACGTTTTTTCTCGACTTAAAAAGAAGCCTCGAGCAAGCTGCATTGTTAATGTACTCGCCCCCTGCCTTTTTTCTCCCGTAATAATTAAACTTAACGCAGCACGGGCAATTCCAATGGGGTCAATTCCGTGATGTTCAAAGAAGCGACTGTCTTCGGTTGCCAATATTGCGTGGATTAATTGTTCAGGAACTTCCTCAAGTTTTACGGGTATCCGCCGTTTAACGCCATATTGGGAAATTAATTTTCCATCATGAGTATATATCTGCATGGGCGTTTGGAGTCTAACATCCTTAAGTACAGTAACGCTTGGTAGGTTAGGTTTGATATAAAAGTAAATACCAACAAGCGCGACACACCCAATAAGGCCTGAGATGACAAAGAATAATAATAACGGTTTAATGTACTTCACAATTTAAGGATACCAAGGCATTTTTGCGAAAATGACGTATATTTTCATACGTATGTGTTATCAATAGAACCATACGCACAATAAAAACTGAGTAATATTGTACTTTAGAGCAACTACCATTGAAACCGGACACTTGTAAATGAAATCGCTGTTCAAGAAAAAGATGCCTCCCATTGTGGGTTTAGACATAGGCACACGTCAAATAAAAGCGGTATGGCTAGAACCTTCAGTCAATGGCTATATGCTTCAAGGCTATGCTTGTGAATCTATCAATAAAGTGGCTTTTTCTGAGCGAGATATTAAAGATTACGAGGCGGTAAGTTTAGCACTTAAAAAAGTACGTAACAGCTTAAAAACTAAAATAAAGCAAGCTAATGTAGCGGTAGCGGGTACATCAGTAATCAGTAAAATCGTTTATATGGAGCCAGACCAAAACGATTATGAACTTGAAAGCCAGATAGAAATTGAAGCGGACAGCCTCATTCCTTTTCCCCTTGAAGAAGTTTATATAGACTTTGAAGAACTAGGCCCAAGTGAAACACATTCTGGCAAGGTCAATGTTCTGTTGACGGCCGCACACAAAGATTTAGTAGATAGCCGATTGCTACTGTCCCGCGAAGCCGATTTCGAACCTAAAATTGTTGATGTGGAAAATTACGCAATTGGAAACGCTATCGACTTTTTCTATAACGGAAAAGTGGAAGATGAAACCATTTGCGCCATTAATGTAGGTGCCTCATTACTTCAAGTTAGCGTGGTACGTAACGGCAATGTTGTCTATACAAAAGAGCATGCGTTCGGGCTAAATAACTTAGTCAACGACATTAGCGCTATTCAAATGATTGAGCGTGATGAAGCCGAGCGTCTATTGATGGACGAGTCATCGTCTGACAGTTGGTTAGACGAAGTGTTACCTATCTTTGCCGCTAATTTACAGCAGAACATCAATCGTGCATTGCAAATGTACATGACGACATTTCATGTTGACCGGCCTGCGAAAATTTTACTTTGCGGCGGCGCTGCCACCATCCAACCTTTGGTCGATATTTTACGCCAAGACTTGGGCCTACACGTTGATGTATTCGACCCCTTTTTGGGCATGACCATGAACCCTAAGTTAGATTCCCAGCGGTTACGTCGTATCGCCCCACAGCTAACTATTGCCGCGGGCCTTGCTAGCCGGAGTTTCACATCATGGCACATGTAAACTTACTTCCTTGGCGCGAGCAGCGACGCCAACATCAAAAGCAGCAGTATTTGATGGGTCTGCTAGCCGTTGCTGCTATCGTGGGGTTAATTTTTTGGTTTATCGGTCAGGCCATCGACCAACAAATTAATCATCAGAATTCTAGGAACCAGTTTCTTGAGCGCGAGATTGCCTTATTAGATGCGAAAATAGCAGATATAAAGAATATTAAAGAAAGTAAAAATGCGATTGAACAACGCATGGCCCTCATTGAACAACTACAGGCTAGCCGAAATGTAGCGGCCATTATATTTGATGAGTTGGCCAAAATCGTACCTGTGGGTGTGACCTTTCAATCCATGAAGCGCATGGGAAATAAGTTAGAAATTGAAGGCGTTAGTGATTCAAATAACCGACTTTCTGATTTCATGCGTTCATTAGATAACTCTGATGTTTTTGTTGGAGCAGAATTATCGTCAATAAAAGCAGACACCAATGCCTCGCGCGCGATTAGCACCTTCACGCTTACCTTTATGGTTAGCGCTTCGGTATCACCGTTGAAGCAAGGCGCTGAAGGGAAGACTAATAAATGAAATTTGATGTAGAAAAGCTCAAAGAACTCAATGAGCTAGACTTTGAACAAATTGCTATTTGGCCCAATGAAGTACGCATAGTGGTTGCTGCCTTCGTGGCAATCTTAATTGGCGCGCTTAGCTATTATCTGCTTATAAGCCCTAAACTGCCTATCCTTGATACGGCCGAGTTAAAAGAACAAGAGCTGAAACTGCAATATGAAGCCAAGTACCGCATTGCGGTAAATGAAGAAGCGTACCGAGAACAGCTTGCCCAACTGGAAGATGACTTTTCTTCCATGCTGAAAAGCTTACCTACCAGCAATGAAACCCCAGGTTTGCTAGACGATATAACCTATGTAGGCACATCATCTGGGCTTACCTTTAAATTATTGAACTGGCAACAAGAAGTACCTAAAGAGTTTTACACCGAACTGCCTATTGAAATTGAAGTCAGTGGCGGATATCACCACTTTGGAGAATTTGTCTCCAAAGTGGCTGGACTTTCTCGTATTGTCACCTTACATGATTTCGATATTTTACGAGATAGCAATGGGCTCACATTGCAACTGCAAGCGAAAACCTACCGCTCAGAAAACAGTACCGGAATAAGCGGAGGATCTCAGTGATGCGCTTTTTTTTAGTACTTGCTGCGGTTGTTATGGTAACCGCTTGCTCGCCAAAACTTGATGACTTGCAGGCATATACGCAGAGTGTCAGCGAAAATGTAGTTCACAATATAGAGCCCTACCCTGAGTTTGCTACACCTACAACCTTTATATATTCAGCGAGCGAATTGCCTAGCCCTTTTGATTCGCCTAAAGAAAACACGGCGCCATTAACGCAAACTCGACAAGAAAACTGTTTTCAACCTGACTTTGAACGTACAAAGCAGAAATTGGAAAGGTATGGCTTAGACTCATTAGGCTTAACCGGTAACTTTAAAAGCCAAGGCATTGAATGGGCACTAATCACCAGTAATGACGGCGTTTTACATAAAGCCAAAATTGGCAGCCGCATCGGGTTATTTTACGGTAAAATCACCGGAATTAATCCAAACTCACTAACAATAGAACAGTTAATACCTGATGGCGCAGGTTGCTGGCAGAAAAAAGAGATAACGTTGAGCAAAACCTCAACGTCAGGAGAGAAAAAATAATGGCTGAGCGTTACCTATTTAACAAGTCTTTAAATCGTAGAAGTGCTCGCTGGCCTTGGTTGCTGGGTTTTGCCGCTATCTGTACGGTATTGATACTTTATGTTGCGCCCGCCAAAGCGTTAGAACCCGTATTGTACGACCCAAGTGACAACACACCGTCAACCCGGATTACCGATATAGACTTTACCCGAGAAGCAAATAATATCGGTGTTGCGCTAGTCACCTTTGAAGGAGCTTCACCTACCCCGCAACTCGTTGAGTCTCAAGGAAAGGTTACCATTACCCTCGCTGATAGCGAGTTAGATGAAAGTCAGCTCGTTGAATTAAACGTGATAGAGTTTTCCACGCCAGTATCAATCATTGAGACATTTCAAGACGAAAAAAGTACCCGCATAGAAATTCTTTATAGCGATACCGTGACCGCCCGCCACGCGGTAGAAGATAACGTCATTCGCATCAAAATTGAGCCGATGAGCTTGTCGCAACAAGAAGAATTAGAAAACAAAAAAACCTACACTGGCGACCCGATTTCGTTAGATTTTCAAGATGTACCTGTACGTCAAGTGTTGCAAATTATCGCGCAAGTTAACGGCTTTAACTTGGTGACCACAGACACAGTTACCGGAAATGTCACCATAAGCCTGTCTGGTGTTCCATGGGATCAAGCCCTTGATATGATTTTACGCGTTAAAGGGCTGGATAAACGCCTAGAAGGTAATATTTTACTGATTGCACCAACAGAAGAGCTTACCGCCAGAGAAACCCAAGCGCTGCAGTCAAAGAAACAGGTGTCTGATTTGGCCCCTCTTAGCACCGTCAATATTTCGGTAAATTACGCCAAGGCAGCCAAGCTAGCGACTATCTTGAAATCTTCAGAGGGTGGCATTTTATCTGAGCGCGGCACTGTCACCGTAGATGAGCGCACCAACACTATGCTTATTCGAGATACCTTACCTTCAATTGATGAAGCAAGAAAAATGATTGATGCACTGGATATTCCGGTTAAACAAGTATTAATTGAAAGCAGAATGGTCACCGTACTTGATAACGTTGATGAAGAGCTAGGCGTTCGTTGGGGCTTAAGCGATAGAGAAAGTGACAGTGGCGTTTCAGGGACTATTGAAGGGGCGGAAACTATTGCAGGCGGCTCTGTTCCAAGTATTGACGATAGACTAAACGTAAACCTCCCTGTTTCTGGTGCAGCTGGCACTATTGGCTTTCAAATAGCGAGCTTGGTTGATGGCACCATATTAGACTTAGAATTGTCAGCACTTGAATCTGAAAACAAAGGTGAGGTTATTGCTAGTCCGCGTATTACGGTAGCGAATCAGCAAGAAGCTTATATTGAACAAGGAACTGAAATTCCGTATGTTCAAGCTACCTCAAGTGGTGCTACTTCGGTTGAATTCAAAAAAGCGGTGTTATCGCTTCGTGTAACACCACAAATTACGCCAGATAATCGCATTATTTTGGATTTAGTTGTTACTCAAGATACCCGTGGTGAAACCGTTTCAACTTCAACCGGTGATGCGGTGGCCATTGATACCCAAGAAATCAAAACTCAGGTCTTAGTAGAAAACGGCGAAACCATAGTATTGGGCGGTATTTTCCAGCAAACGAGTACCGATAGCGTGTCAAAAGTGCCATTATTTGGCGACTTGCCGTTTTTAGGTGTACTGTTTCGAAATACATCAGAGTTTCAAGAGAAGCGTGAGCTACTTATATTTGTAACGCCCAAAATAATTACAGAAAAACCGTAACAACCTATAATTCAAGGTAAAATGCGGACTGAGAGTAGTCCGCTTTTTACGTTTTCTCGTACTGCAATGCCTCTGTATTTACATTATAGTGCTAATTGTTTTCAACAATACTTGCAAGGGCTTGTTAGAAACTGAGATAATCGCGGTCTCGAAATTTTAGCGAGGTTAAAGGAGTAGTGCTTATTGGACATTAAATAAGCACGAGTCAATGGGTAGGCTGGTAAGGCAACAGTGCATGCCCCTAACATGATAAAGTTGTGATATAAGCAAATATGGCTGAAAAACGTAATATCTTTTTGGTTGGCCCAATGGGTGCTGGCAAAAGCACCATCGGTAGACACCTAGCAGACGAACTTCACCTGGATTTTTATGACTCCGATCAGGAAATAGAGCGCCGTTCTGGTGCTGATATCGCCTGGATCTTCGACCTTGAGGGCGAAGATGGATTCCGTGCGCGTGAAGAAAACATCATCAATGATTTAACAGACAAGCAGGGTATCGTGCTTGCCACTGGTGGCGGTTCAATTGTAACCAAAGCAGTTCGTAATCGTTTGTCTGCACGAGGCATTGTTGTTTACTTGCAAACTACGATTGACAAGCAAGTTGCTCGAACACAGCGCGATAAGCGTCGCCCTTTACTTCAAAACAACGATCCGGAGCAAGTACTTCGCGATCTTGCTGATTTGCGTAATCCTCTTTACGAAGAAGTTGCAGATTATGTAGTTGATACTGATGACCAATCTGCTCGCGCAGTGGCTAACCAGATCATTAGTAAAATCGGTTTATAAATAAAATAATTAGGAGGTGCTACGCCCATGTCAACTTTAACTGTGGAACTTGGCGAACGTAGCTATCCTATACATATTGAGGCCGGGCTGCTTAAGCAGCCTGGCCTTTTTGTGCCTTATATAAAAGGCCCATTAGCGGTTATTGTCACCAACGAAACCGTGGCGCCTTTATATCTTGATGCAGTGAAAGCCGCATGTGGTAGCAAGCAAATCGAAACCATTGTCTTGCCTGACGGTGAACAATACAAAAACCTTGAGCAATTTGAGGTTGTCATGACCCACTTGCTTGAAATCAACGCTGCACGCGATACCACCCTTATTGCATTAGGTGGCGGTGTTATTGGCGATTTATGTGGTTTTGTTGCTGCAACGTATCAACGCGGCGTCCCCTTTATTCAAGTGCCCACTACCCTACTTTCTCAAGTAGACTCTTCTGTTGGCGGTAAAACCGCGGTTAATCATCCGTTGGGTAAAAACATGATTGGCGCTTTTTATCAGCCAATCTTAGTCGCCATTGATACGCAATCATTGTCTACGCTACCTCCCCGTGAATTCTCTGCAGGTATGGCGGAAGTCATAAAATACGGCATCATTTATGATGAAGCCTTTTTTTCTTGGCTTGAAGCGAATGAGCAAGCGCTAAAACAGCTTGATGAATCAACCCTTAATGTCGCCATTAAACGTTGCTGTGAAATTAAAGCGGAAGTGGTTGCTAAAGATGAACGTGAAGGTGGACTGAGGGCTATTTTGAACCTGGGTCACACCTTTGGTCACGCAATCGAAGCTGAGCAAGGTTACGGTAACTGGTTACATGGCGAAGCCGTGTCAGCTGGTACTATAATTGCTTGTATAGCAGCAGAGCAGTTAGGTTGGTTTACAGCGTCAGAAACTCGTCGCGTACGTTCACTCTTCGAGGCATTTTCACTTCCAGTGGAAGGCCCTAGCACAATGAGTAAGCCGGATTATGTTAAGCATATGAAGCGCGATAAAAAAGTAGAAGCAGGTAATATTCGTTTTGTGCTGCCTAAGAATATGGGTAATGCAGTCGTCACTAAAGACGTCACTGACGATATTCTTACTGAAATTCTGCGCTAGTCGTTTACTGGCGCATACCTAACTAACACCAACATTCGTTTTTTGCTAGCCCTTTTACGCAGGTATTGGGCTTTATGGGGTTATTGCGCATGCACAGTGAATTGCATGAACGTCTTGAGTATTTAGTTAATTATTCCTCTCAACTGGTTTTTGTCAGTGGCGACTCTATTGCAGAGCAACAGCAAACCCTTGAAGCCTTCGTTTACCAGCAGCATGACGATACTGAAATAGCATATTTAACTGCTGAGTCTAATATGGATATTTCTGACTACCGTGGTCAGTTATGCCGTCAGTTGTTAGGTCAAGTAGTAGGCAGTTTTGTACGCCCTCTTAACGAACTTTTATCCGCACTTAACATCCATGAAGGGCCAGTACTCATTGCTATAACGCAAGCCGAGCACATGCCCGACAAACTGCTTCAAGAACTATGGGATTTGGTGTTACAAAGCCGCTTTGCGGGTAACAAGCAGCATTTGAATGTATTGCTATTTGCCACAACCGAGTGGGCTGAAAATGCCAAAAAGTGGCTCCCAGCCAAAAATACCGATACGCCATTGCTTATTAGTAGTCAGTCTATTTCTTCAAATCTTCAAGGTTCAAAGTCTCAAGGCTCTGAACTAGATAGGATGATTTCCCAGCGCAGAGAAGCGTTTCAAGCTCACCTTGATAAACGAAACCTTCCTATCGAAACGACCCCGTCAAATCCACTTACCTCTACGGGGTTCTATATTGCTATTGCCTTAGTTTTCTTAATAACCTTTGGCGGGTTGGTTACCTGGCAATATGGCGATTCAATATCGTCATTATTTTCACCTATTGCACAACCGTCTATGCCTTCTGAGTCTGAAAATGTGATACCAGGCTCTGCTTTTAGCAAGGTTGCAGACAATCAAGCTGAACAGCCTATTGCCTCAATCACAGACAATGAGAGCAATGTAGAACTGGTGACTGACTGGAAAGGTGCCGTTTCCTCGCTTAATGGCGACGCAACAGATAGCGTTTTAATAGACGGCTCTGCTGAACAGACTACGCTTGTAGTAGATTCAATAGTGCAAAGCAGTAACCAAGATTCTCAGCAAAGTGGATTGTCTAATGAAGTTGACAATAACGCGCCTTCATTGAGCAAATCTGATACCAATACACCACAGCCCACTGAAAATGACACTAAACAAACCGCCACGGCTCAACAAGGCAACGCGCAGGCACAAGTTCAACCTCAAAGCGGTGATGAGACAAGCAGTGAAGGCATTACCTCCACCACGGCAGAAATGTTACGCCCCAACATGGTTTTACCCAATGACTTTGTCATTCAAATGGTCGGCATTAAAGATAAAAACGTTGTTCGACAATTTATTGCTCAGAATAACCTACATGCCGTTACTCGTCAGTATGTGACTACACGGTATGGCGGTGATTGGCACGTGGTGGTCTTTCATCAGCCATTCAAATCATTAACACAAGCTCGTGCGGCGCTGTCCGCGTTGCCCGATTACCCGACTAAGAACGAAGCGTTCATTAAACGTGGGCAGCAAATTCTAGACGAAATGGCACTGGTAGCTGGCGAATAATAGTACGTTGTGCCCATTGTACTGACTTCAAACAAAAGAAAAGCCGTCAGCTTTACGTTTCATGGTTGTTCCATCGTATGAGGAAAGATACAATCTATCTTTAGCGTGGTATTGCGAAGTAATTGCAACGCCACTCCCCAGAATTACGCCAAACTCGGCGAGTACCGGATTGACAACCGTCTATATTCCGTGCAGGTAGTAACGTTTACGCATGATGCAGAAGAAAAACCGGGCCTTTTTAAAGTGGGCCGGTGGCAAGTACAGCCTAGTAGAGCATATTCAGGCAAGGTTACCTCAAGCAAACAAACTTATTGAACCGTTTGTAGGCGCGGGGTCAGTGTTTCTGAACACTCAGTATAAGCGGTATTTGCTGAACGACATCAACCCTGACCTTATAAACCTGTACAACTTCTTAAAAGTTCAGCCCGATGCCATCATCCACGACGCACGCAGTTTCTTTAACGGCGAACGTAACGATGAGAAAATGTACTATGCATTGCGAGAAGAATTTAATGCAACCGAAGACGAGTACTACCGAGCTATTTTGTTTCTATACCTCAATAGGCATGGGTACAATGGATTATGTCGCTATAGTTTAGCGGGCAGGTTCAACGTCCCTTTTGGCCGCTATAAAAAGCCTTACTTTCCTGAGCATGAAATGTTTGTGTTTGCAGAAAAAGCCCAAAAAGCCACGTTCACTTGCTTACCTTTTGAAAAAGTATTTACTCGCGCTCGTCGTGGAAATGTCATTTATTGTGACCCACCCTATGCGCCTATTAGTAAAACAGCTGCGTTTACGAGTTATGCGGCACGCAGTTTTGGGCAAGACGCGCAAGAAAAGTTAGCTGAACTCGCGATGCGATCAGCAAAAAAGCGGGGAATTCCTGTATTGGTATCAAATCACGACTTGCCACTTACTCGCACCTTGTACAAGGGCGCAGATTTCAGCATGTTGTCAGTAAAGCGCTCCATTAGTCAAAATGGTGCTACTAGAAAGCCTGTAGATGAAATTTTGGCGTATTTCCCGCCTAGCGCAGTAGCAAAAAAGCCAAAACGAAATCAACGCAAAAGTATAAAATTAGAAAAATAGCTAATAACCAGTTAGCCATTTCACAAACATCATTAACGATATCACCATCATGGCAACGAGAACTATGCCAATGATCAAAAAGCTGACAAAGGTTCCTTTCGTAAAATCACGCTCGTAGTTTTTATGGCTTTGCACACCGAAAACACCCGCGACAACACTCATAAGCACTGACCAAAAGCCGGTACCCGGTTGTTGACTCATTACTGATAAGTCTTTTGTTGGCAAGCGGCAATGTTACTTGCTGTCATCGTCATGAAGCAACTCAAGCAAGTCGAGAAAATGGAACTGAAATGAGGGTGACTTTCCAGCAATCCATGAAAGCCAACTGACTTCAGCAACGCCATCTCTGTGCCTGGCACACTGATTTTGCACATGGCTAGCGGGTAACTTAGGATTAAAACTAGAAGAAGGTTGAAACTCGCACACTGAGGCTTCCGAGCCCGAACGTGGATAGACCGCTACGCTAACTAGCGCAACCATGCCGCATACTGCATAAAATGGAAGTACTTTCATCCTGAACACTCCTTACGCTATTTTGCTTTGAACATCATTATAAATAAAACCTTATTAGTCACAAGATAATATTCATTAATGATGAATATAATTACTATTTCCAACAGTAAAAAAAACCTGACACATACGCATCAGGCTTTTAATTTTAAACATCAATAACAATTAATTCATTGTTTTTGATGTCATTTATCAATTTACAGTTCGAAGTCCATGCTATAAGCAACAGTAAACTTAACTGAATCGTTATCTAACGAATCATCATCACCACTGTCATCTAAATCAGTACCCGTTACTGCGAAGCTAAATCCGTCTTTGGCAATAGAAACACCCCAGTCTGCGTAACCGCCAACTACACCGTTGAAGTCTTCTGCAAAGTCACCTTGATGGTAACCAACATGGAAACCAAGTTCCGAGCCATTTAGCACTTCCATACCGTAGTCTAGAGAAACATAGGTAGCTTCACCAAAACCGTAATCGCGGTTGGTAGGCTCATCTGCTTCAGTGTGAGCAAGTACAGAAAGAGTAAGACTTAACCCGCCCATACCCACTGAGCCATATACTTCAGCAAAGTCAAAGTTTGCTGCAGCATCATAGTTGTAGTACAGGTAACCAACATCATAAGAGATGTCGCCAGACTCTCCTGAGAAACCGAAATACATATCGTGTTCGTACGAGTAATTATCATCTGAACCGTATTTCACGTTTGATGCCCAAGTACCTGCGTAAAAGCCGCTTTCGTTTGCGTAATCAATTCCGCCCTGAACTGCAGCTTCATTCATTGTTTGAGTTAGACCACGCCAAATATAGTTACTTGTTGCACCAGCGTTAGCAGTAACTTCTGCGTAAGTAGGTAGCGCAGTAAACAGGCAAGCTGACGATACTGCAACAGCAAGCAATGTGCTTTTAGTAGATAATTTCATGTGTGTGTTCTCCAGTAAATTCCAAAACTTGTTTTAATTAATTTTTCTGTCTTGATTTTTCTTATATTTGGGTTGGATTACGCAAGAGTGATGCCCACTTAATGCACATATACCAGCTCTCACAGAAAATACATAAGCAATTGATTTTATTACAATTAAATTAAATAAAGTTATTTGAAAGAAAATTAACGTCTAAGATAAGTGCACAGAAATGCACCAAAAAAAGGCAGGCTCACCAATAGAGTGCGATTAATTTAATCTTTTGTATCCCTTCTATTTACTTACTCGTAACACAGCGGCGAATGCAATCAGCGCTGTTTTCAACTGCTAACTTTCGGTAAACTTCCCCCTTTACCACGTGCATCGCCTCGTAAATAGGGAAAACTGATGAAACCATTTTTGATTGCCCCCTCAATTCTGTCTGCCGACTTTGCGCGACTAGGAGAAGAAGTAGAGAACGTACTGAGCGCAGGTGCCGATGTGGTCCATTTTGATGTAATGGATAATCATTATGTGCCCAACCTCACATTTGGCCCTATGATATGCGAGGCGTTAAAAAAGTACGGCATTAGCGCACCTATCGATGTACACCTGATGGTGAAACCGGTTGATGACTTAATTGAAAAATTTGCTGATGCAGGTGCCAGTTATATTAGTTTTCACCCTGAAGCATCAGAGCATATCGACCGGTCACTGCAGCTTATTATTGATGCAGGGTGTAAACCAGGTTTAGTCTTTAATCCTGCTACGCCTTTGCATTATCTGGATCATGTCATGGACAAGTTGCACCATATCCTTATTATGTCGGTCAATCCGGGGTTTGGTGGGCAAAAATTTATTCCCAGCACATTAGATAAAATACGCGCCGTTAAGCAGCGAGTACTGGAAAGTGGTCACGAAATAAGAATAGAAATTGACGGTGGCGTAAAAGTCGATAACATTCGCGCCATTGCTGAAGCTGGCGCTGATATGTTCGTAGCCGGCTCTGCTATTTTTTCCGAGCCCGATTATCGCGCAGTTATTGATGACATGCGCACTGAATTATCTCGTCTTTCTAAGGCGTAACTAAATAACGTTAACGTACAGGTACACATTATGAGTAACAAGCCTATTGTATTAAGTGGCTGTCAGCCTTCTGGACAACTTACCCTTGGTAATTACATGGGTGCGCTTAAGCAGTGGGTTTCCATGCAAGACGATCATGACTGCCTATACATGTTGGTCGATTTACATGCCATCACAGTTAGGCAAGACCCTAAGCAATTGTTTGAGGCCTGTCTTGATGGATTGGCGTTATACCTAGCTTGCGGTATTGACCCAGAAAAAAGCACCTTATTCGTTCAGTCTCATGTGCCTCAACATGCCCAGCTTTCATGGGTACTCAATTGCTACACGCAAATGGGTGAGCTAAATCGCATGACTCAATTTAAAGATAAGTCAGCGAAAAACGAAAACAATATTAATGTTGGCCTTTATGGCTATCCGGTATTAATGGCAGCAGATATCCTAATGTATCAAGCTGATAAGGTACCTGTTGGCGACGACCAAAAACAGCATCTTGAACTTACCCGTGATATCGCTAACCGCATGAACAACTTGTACGGCGATATTCTACGTGTACCAGAACCTCATATCCCAGAGTTTGGTGCCCGTATCATGAGCCTACAAGAACCAGAAAAGAAAATGTCGAAGTCTGACGTTAACCCGAACAACTTCATTGGCTTGCTTGAAGATCCTAAAAAAATCACCAAGAAAATTAAGCGTGCGGTAACCGACTCAGACGAACAAGCAAACATTTACTTCAACCCACAAGAAAAGCCAGGGGTATCAAACCTGCTTACCTTATTGTCATTATCGACAGGAAAGTCGATAGATGAATTAGTACCGGCCTACGAAGATAAAATGTATGGTCATTTGAAGGGTGACGTAGCTGAAGCAGTAGTGGGCCTGTTAGAGCCAATTCAGCAACGCTATGCCGATATTCGTACCAATCGTGACTACTTAAACGATGTTATGCGAAATGGCGCTGAAAAAGCATCAGCCCGCGCAGAAGAAACCCTTAAGAAGGTTTATGAAGCCGTTGGTTTTATCCCAAAACCTTAATGAATGTTTTATGGAACAGGTTAGGTTGTCGTGTTGCTGTTAATTGACAATTTCGATTCATTTACTCACAACCTGGCCCGTTACCTTACTGAATTAGGTGCATGCGTTAAGGTGGTAAGAAGCAATGCCCTTAGCATAGCCGATATAGAAGCCTTATCACCGAGTCATTTAGTGATTTCACCTGGCCCCTGTACACCTAATGAGTCGGGTATCAGCTTAAATGCAATCAGGCACTTTGCTGGGAAGATCCCAATACTTGGCGTGTGCTTAGGCCATCAAGCCATTGGCCAGGTTTTTGGGGCCTCTGTTATTGGGGCAAGAGAAATTAAGCACGGCAAAACGTCTGCGCTCTTTCATAAAGACCGAGGCTTATTTAGCGGGTTTGCGCAAGGTTATGCGGTAACCCGCTATCACTCGTTAGTGCTTGATGAAAGCCACTTCCCCGAAACCTTAAATATAGATGCATGGTGCGTGACTGATGACGGGGAAAAAGAGATTATGGGCATCTCCCATAAAGCACTCCCTATCTGGGGTGTACAATTTCACCCTGAATCCTTACTGACCGAGTATGGCCACGATATTTTAAGTGCGTTTCTAAACGCCTAGAGCGTAACCCTTATTTATTCTTCCGTGGGTTCAGAATAAACTTAAGCTATATGGCTTCCTGCCGATAAAAAAGTTCTGCAATTATTCGCATTTGGCGTTGTTTTTCTTTACTTTTTATAGGTTAATCAACAAAGCGCCTTTGTTAGTATTTAGATTTAGGAAGTAGGGCGACCCAATGCACGGCATCTATGAACAGACGCACGAACAGTTACTTAGCAGGAGCTACTTTAAGATGACGACCCCAGCATCGACCCCGCCGCCTATCGATGAGCGCTTTGAGAGTCTATTAATTTCTCCAGAGCTCGCGATAAAAATGCTGGGAAAGCGTGGTCCAGGTGAGGTCAGCTTTGAACAATCAGAACAAGGTGACGCCCGCAGACAATTACTGCATGTAGAAAAAGTCGCTATTGAGAATAAGCGCCTAAAAGCCCAATCTGATGCCTCGTATACCGAAACGGTTAACCATTACTTACATGAAGTCTTATTGGGTGAGCTTACTGAGCAGCTATCGTTTACCTCAGATGTTTTCAACAACACGTTAAATTTAAGTGATAACACAGGTGCGTTACTCGACGCGCTATCGGTACGCGCAGCATCGGTATCAAAACTAGAGCCTATTGCAGCTAATTTACCTTGGCTTTATGATGAGTTGATGCACGTTGTGAACTCTCCGGCTTTTAGAAGACG
This sequence comes from Alteromonas sp. 38, assembly GCF_902506055.1. Lineage (NCBI taxonomy): Bacteria > Pseudomonadati > Pseudomonadota > Gammaproteobacteria > Alteromonadales > Alteromonadaceae > Alteromonas > Alteromonas sp. 38. The sequence goes on along the minus strand of NZ_LR733300.1, from coordinate 457,911 downwards.
GGATTCTAAAGGTAGAGTAATCGTTGTTGAAACTTTCAGAACGGCGCTGAGCTTTTTGGGGATTGAGAATTTACGCTTGCTTATTCCTTCTCTCGTCATAAAGCGCGCCATGCCTCAGGTAACCGACCCCTACCCGTGCATTAAACTCAAACTCACTCAGTTTGCGCACGGCACAGCGGTATCGGCTAGGCATCTCGCGCCACATTACAAACTAAATCCCGTTCAGGCTTATACTTTCGGCATGCTAAGTCAATTAGGTCGCTGTGCCATTATACGGTTGTACTTCAAGCTATTTGATAAGGTGCAGCTTCACCTGTTAACTGAAAGCCAAAAAGACAAAGAACGCATGCGTCATGAAGCCTTATTAAAATTGGCTCCATCGGCGAGTTATCTGATTGCATTACAAGATGAATATGCCGATGCGGTATCCGCCGATCTCATTGACAACATGATGTTGAAACGTTTATTTATTGGCGATGCGATGCGCCAATGTGCCACCAGAGAGCCCTGTGAAGCAGGGTCTTTGCCTAAGCTTCTGCACCAAGCGCGCGCTTATTCGAAAGTAAGAATGCTACATCAATCACGTATGGTTGAAGTGGCAGAAGTAAAACCAATGATTAATGAGCAAGAATATCCATCAGGTGCATTAGAAAAACTAAAATCTGTTGATATTTTCACCCTTCCTTTATCGAGGGACGAAGAAAATAGCTAATTTTTTGTGGATATTCATGCAAATTAGCTAAATGTGCCCTTTTGTCCCCATTTGAACTAAGCCAGATCAACGCGCTCTGGCTATGGGATTAAACACCTAATTCACCTTTTAATTACACTATTCCTAAACAATATGGCTTAGTAGTAAATAGTTATTCACTTTTCTTGCAAATTAAGCCAGAGTCCTTGTATATAAAGGGCTGCAGCCATTCACAAACAAGACAAACACTTAAAAAAATGGCATACTCACCGGTAATTTCGTTTATTTTTCCGCCTGTTCGAGGTCTATTGTACCAACACGGGCGCTTAAAACAGAGGTAACAAAAATGACAGTAACTCGCGCAACGTTTGATGAAGTGATGGTGCCTAACTACAATCCTGCGGGCATGGTACCCGTACGCGGTGAAGGTTCACGTGTTTGGGATCAGGATGGTGCTGAGTACATCGACTTCGCTGGCGGTATTGCCGTGAACGTACTAGGTCATTGTCACCCTGAACTCGTTAAGGCGCTTAACGAACAAGGCAGCAAGCTGTGGCACTTGAGCAACGTATTCACTAATGAGCCAGCACTTCGCTTAGCTTCTAAACTGGTGAACGCCACGTTTGCAGAGAAAGTGTACTTTGCTAACTCAGGCGCAGAAGCCAATGAAGCCGCATTAAAATTAGCTCGTCGTTTCGCATTAGATAACTACGGTGAAGACAAAAACCAAATTATTGCTTTTAACAAAGGTTTTCACGGCCGTACTTTCTTTACCGTAACGGTTGGCGGGCAAGCCGCTTATTCTGATGGCTTTGGTCCTAAGCCGGGCGCTGTTGAGCATTGCGATTATAACGATTTAGCCGCTTTTGAAGCATTAATCTCTGACAATACGTGTGCGGTTATGATGGAGCCGCTTCAAGGGGAAGGTGGTATCATTTCTCCTGATGTTGAATTTATCAAAGGTGTGCGTGAACTGTGTGATAAACACAATGCCTTGCTCATTTTTGATGAAGTGCAATCAGGTGTTGGCCGCACCGGTCACCTTTATGCCTACATGGGCTTAGATGTAACACCTGACATTCTAACGACCGCAAAGTCGCTAGGTGGTGGCTTCCCGATTGGCGCCATGTTAACGACTACTGCGATTGCCGCACATTTAAAAGCGGGTACTCACGGAAGTACCTACGGCGGTAACCCATTAGCCTGTGCTGTAGCTGAAAAAGCATTTGATATTGTTAACCAGCCTGAAGTACTTAAAGGCGTGTTACACAAAGAAGCCTTGTACCGTGAGCTACTTACAGCCATTAACGACAAGTACGATGTATTTTCTGAAGTACGTGGGCAAGGTATGTTGCTTGGCTGCGCATTAAACGAAAAATACCAAGGTCGCGCTCGCGACTTTATGATGGCCGCAACAAAAGAGCATCTTATGTGCTTAATTGCAGGTGCAAACGTCATTCGTTTTGCTCCTTCTTTGGTTATTCCTGATGAAGATATTAAAGAAGGCCTAGCCCGCTTTGAACGTGCCGTTGCCGCGGTTGTGAACGCCGAATAAACGCCAATTTAGCGAGTAGCGAACATGAATATAATTCGCCCTATTAAGCAAGCTGATTACAAGGCCTTGTACGACATTGCCGTAGAATCAGGTATCGGGTTTACCTCGTTACCGGTTAACGATGATCTGCTACATAGAAAAGTCGACCAAGCGCAAGAAGCTTTCACCAAAGCTAACGTGACCCAACCCGGTGATGAGTCGTACCTTTTTGTAATGGAAGATACGACAACCGGTGAAGTAGTGGGTACGTCTGGCATTGAAGCAGCCGTAGGCATTGATGATGCGTTTTACCACTATCATTTGAGTAAGGTTGTGCACGCCTCTCGCGAGCTAAACATTCACAATACGGTTGAAATTCTAACCTTTTGTAATGACTACACGGGTGTTACTGAGATTTGTACGCTGTTTTTAAGAGAGCAGGCCCGTGGTGGAATTAACGGTCGCTTTCTATCGAAAGTACGCTTCTTATTTATGATGGAGCATCGTGAGCGCTTCTCTGAAACTATCATTGCTGAAATGCGTGGTGTTAGTGATGAAGAAGGTCGTTCGCCTTTCTGGGAATGGCTTGAAACGCACTTTTTCTCGATGGACTTCCCAACTGCTGATTACCTAACCGGTATTGGTAATAAGGTGTTTATTGCAGAACTGATGCCTAAATACCCTATTTACGTCAATCTATTGAGTAAAGAAGCACAGGCGGTTATTGGTCAGGTTCATGAAAAAACCCGCCCCGCCCTTCAGTTGCTTGAAGGTGAAGGATTTAGCTGTCGCGGTTATGTCGATATTTTTGATGCGGGCCCTACGGTAGAAGCCAATCTCAGTCATATCCGAACGGCACAATCTAGCTTAAAAATGCCAATTGTTATTGATGACGCGGCGGCGGCACAAGGCCAAACCCACTACATCATAAATACATCTGTTGCAGATTTTCGCGCGGTAGCCACCGAAATAGGGGTTAACGAAGAGCAAAATATTGCCGTGCTTTCGCGTCAGGCTGCAGCCGCTCTGAATGTGCAAGAGGGCGACCATGTTCGCCTTGCACCCGTAAAGTTCAGAGACTAATTGAAGGACACTTTTTATGTTACATACACATTTTATCGACGGACAATGGGTGACCGGTGAAGGTCACGACCTAGTCTCAATCGACCCCGCTAAAAACCAGATTATTTGGGAAGGTAAGTCAGCCTCCCCTAGCCAGATAGACTTAGCGGTAAAAGCCGCTCGTGCCGCTGCCCCTGTGTGGGGAATGATGACGGTTGAAGAACGTTTAAACATTATTAAGGTTTACGGCGAAAAGCTAGGCGAAGCAAAAGAGCACCTAGCTAAAGTGATGGCAAAAGAAACCGGTAAACCTGAGTGGGAAACCGCCACAGAAGTGGGTGCCATGATGGGTAAAATCGCTATTTCTGAGAAAGCGTATTTCGAGCGTACTGGCAATGTTGAAAACCCTATGCCTTTAGGTAAAGCCTTTATTCGCCATAAAGCCCACGGCGTTGTAGCGGTATTCGGCCCGTATAATTTCCCTGGCCACTTGCCTAATGGCCATATTGTACCTGCCTTAATTGCAGGAAATACTGTGGTATTTAAACCAAGCGACCTCACCCCTATGGTTGCCGAAGAAATGGTTAAGCTATGGGAACAAGCTGGCTTGCCTGCTGGCGTATTGAACCTAGTTCAAGGTGAAGTTGAAACCGGTAAAGCATTAGCGTCGCATAATGGTATTGATGGGTTATTCTTTACCGGAAGTTCACGCACTGGCAAAATTTTGCACGAACAATTTGCGGGCCATCCAGGTAAAATTTTGGCCCTTGAAATGGGCGGAAATAATCCATTAATCGTGAAAGATGTAGCCGATATTGATGGAGCGGTTCACGATATCGTGCAGTCAGCCTTTGTTACGTCGGGTCAACGTTGTACCTGTGCGCGCCGCTTGTTTTTGCCTGCCAATGCTCAAGGTGATGCCACATTAGCCCGCCTGCTTGAAGTCACCAAAAATATCAAAATTGATGATTATGACGCAGAAGATCAGCCTTTCATGGGCGCAATGATTTCAGCAAACGCTGCAGCGTCCATGGTAAAAGCGCAGCAAGACCTTGAAGCCTTAGGCGGCAAGGTGCTACTAAGATTAGAGCAGCCTGATACCCAGAAAGGTTTCGCCACGCCAGGTATTATTGATGTCACTGGCATGCTGTCTGAATTGCCTGATGAAGAGCACTTCGGACCATTGCTTAAGGTTATTCGCTACACAGACTTTGATGGCGCAATTGAAGAGGCAAACAATACCAGCTTTGGCTTATCGGCAGGACTGCTAGCTGATAATGAAGAAGACTACCGTTACTTCTTTGCACGAATTCGTGCAGGCATTGTTAACTGGAACCGCCCTATCACCGGGGCAAGTAGTGCAGCGCCGTTTGGTGGCATTGGTGAAAGTGGAAACCATCGCGCCAGCGCATTTTACGCCGCCGACTATTGTGCGTTTCCTGTTGCCTCTGTAGAGCTTGAAAAAGTGACCTTGCCGGGCAAGTTAAGCCCCGGTCTAACACTTTAAAGAAACCACTACAGACAAAGCCGCTATCAATAGCGGCTTTATTTATTGGTTTCTATTTATAAGTTTTTATTTACCCTCGCTACACTGGAAAAAAAAGGACACACCCCATGCATAACAACATCGATACGCTCTTTGCCAACATGTGGGACGATTATGTTGCTATTACCCCTTCAGCTCACAAAATTCATGCATTACTTGCCGATGATGAGAGCACGAACAACATTGTTAACGACCATGTTGCTTTTAGGACCTTCGCATTAGATAAAACTACGCTAGAAAAATTGGCCGCGCACTTTCTTGCCCTTGGTTATTCCGAAATGGGAGATTACAATTTCGAAGCGAAGAAGCTAACCGCCAAGCATTTCGAACACCCTGATGACACCAAACCAAAAGTATTTATCAGCGAATTGAGGGTAAACGAACTGTCTGAAAATGCGCAGGCCATAATTCAAAAGCTGGTGGCGCAAATGGATGCCGATGTAGTGACTGCTGACAACTTCCTTTATTCAGGCCGTCACTGGGACATTAGTAAAGCCGACTACGATGCTCTACTTAGTGAGTCAGAATATGCAGCATGGTTGGCAGCATGGGGATTCCGCGCCAATCACTTCACGGTTAGCGTGAATCATTTAGGGCAGACTGATGAGCTTTCAGATGTAAATGCGCGTCTTAAAGAAGCCGGTTTTGTGCTAAACACCTCTGGCGGCGAAATAAAAGGCGGGCCTGAGGTATTCTTAGCGCAGTCGTCTACTATGGCCGACCGCGCTCCTGTGAATTTTTCTGACGAGACCGCTGCCATTCCTAGCTGTTTCTACGAATTTGCTCAGCGCTACGACATGCCTAATGGCAAACGTTACCAAGGCTTTGTAGCAGCGTCCGCTGATAAGATTTTTGAAAGCACCAACGCCAGTTAGATAGTTTACTCTTTAAATCGGCACACGCTGAACGAAAAATAAGAAGTACAATGGATAAAAGAGTGAAAGCCCTTTTATTCGTTGTCTGGAAAGGTACCTTTTGGGTTAGTGTGCCTTGCAAGGAACTGATCATAGGGCATGGGCTTATCGAAATAGAAGCCCTGCATGAGGTTCACGTCTGCATTTTCCATAAAGGGCAAATAAGACTCCTGCTCTACCCCTTCCACCACAATTTCAATTTGCAACCTGTTGAGCATGGCCACCACACCGCAAAATAGCGCATTCGCTTTACTGTTGTTGTGGATATCTTTAACCAAGCTTCTGTCTACTTTTACAACTTCAAAATGAAAGTTTCGAAGATAGCTTAAGGAAGAAAAACCGCTGCCAAAATCGTCCAGTGAAAGACGGAAACCAACGTCGCGTAGGCTATTTAGCGCAGCAAGCGCGGCTTTTTCATCTCTGATAAAAATAGACTCGGTGAGTTCAAGTTCAATCATGTCGGTTCGCACTGAACAGTCATTGCAAATTTTCGTGGCTTGGGCGGGGAAGTCGGTGTCTAGCATTTGGTTTACACTGATATTAATTGAAAGCGGGATACTCTCCCCTTGCTGCGCTTCCATCATGGCAATGTAGTCACATGCAGCTTCCAGTGCTTGCAAACCAATCAGCCGGTCTAGATCGTGCTCTTCAGCAATGGGGATAAATACCAAAGGAGACACAACACCTTGCAGACCAGATATCCACCGGCAAAGCACCTCAGCGCCTTTCAAATTACCCTGCAAGTCATACTTGCCTTGAATATAATAGTCGAGCAAGTTGTTTTCGATGGCTTTACGCAAATCGTTAACCATACTGACCTGCTGCGAAATTCTTTCATAAAGCCCATCTTCATAGACATTCACTTGGCCTTTGCCAAGTTTTTTAGCGTGATACATCGCCGCATCTGCGCATTGCACAACGCCCTCAATACTCGTATTGTGTTCGGGAAATTTGGCAATGCCGATACTTGCAGACAGTTTCAATTCGACCTTTTTAGTTACCACAACATCTTCTTCGATGAGCCGAATGAGCGCTTCGGATTTCTCCACCGCCCATTCAGTATGTTGCCTAGGAAACACAGCGATAAACTCATCTCCTCCCCATCGCGCCACATCCCCAAACGGCCCAAAAGAAGCGGTGAGCAATGCAGCAACGCGCTGAAGCTCCATATCGCCTTTCTCGTGCCCTGCGGTATCGTTAATCGCTTTGAACCCATCAAGGTCGATGAACACCACTAGGAAGTCTGTCTGACTGTCGAAAAGGTTTTGAAAAATATCACGTAGAGCGCTTCGATTACTGAGTCCGGTTAATTCATCGTACAGAGCAAGTTGCTTTAACCGCGCTTCATTGCGTTTACGTTCACTAATATCACGCATAGTGGCAATAAGCGACGAGGAGGCTTGCAGGTAATTATCAAAAACAGATACGGAGATATCAACCGGTGTATTTTTTCCTACTCTGGGCACAATAACAGACTCAAACCTAAGCTGTTTTTTATGATGCAGGTTGTTTAAATTAACTTTTGCCCCCATCAGCAAATCATTGAGATTAAGGTTGATACAGGCCATTTTGTCTGGCGCACCTACCATCTTCACAAACGCTTCATTACATTCGTTTATGCTTAAATTGGGGGATAATACCAACATAGGTTCACGGGAATTTGCAAAGGCAGATGCCATTAATTGGAAGGATTGTTCCGCTTGCCTTTGCTGCGTGATGTCTCTCGTGGTACCCACTATTTGCAAGGCTTCACCACTACTGCCCCGCTTGAGCACACGCCCTCTCAAACGAACCCATTGTAACTGGCCTTGTATGCTCATACGAAAAGAAAGCTCTATGCGTTCGCGCCCACCATGAAGCGCCATCGACCATTGAAACTGTAAGTTTTCCAAGTCGTCTTCATGCACTAACGCCATTAAATCGATTGGAGTTCCAGACCAGGTAGATTCACTTTCTGAATTGAGTGAAAAGGCACGAATATCAATAATGTCATGGCTTGCCTGCCAATCCCAAAATGACTCTTGCGATGCCCATAAAGACAGTTCTAGTTTTTTCTGGGATTGCTGACTGAAAAGTAGTGAATTGTATAGCTCGTCAGCCTTAAGCAACAGCAAGGATTCTGCTTTTTCCCTTGCCGTTTTTTCACGCTGAAGCCGCCTTTCTAAGCTTTGTAGTTTTTTCTCTAGAGGATCTAGATCGGCGCCCATAGGCTACACAACCTGAATACTAAATTCGTAAGTATGAGGGAATGACATTTGATGAGTTTCACGTTCTAGCGTGCAATCGAAGTGCACTGCTGCTGCATCCATCAACCCTTCAGCAAGGGGATACAATTCTCGTTCCGAGAAGTAGCGCAAGCGCATACTACTATCGGTTCTAGATATAACAGTAAACCTAGGCAAATCAGCATCTGGATAGAGCTTGCGCACTTGAACATGAATGTCACCATCAAGGTGCTCTAGCAACTGCAAAATGTCTTTCGTGTCCGCAAGTACATTGCCATGTACTTGCGCCAACTTACCAAAAAGGTAAACCCCAAAATCGTACAGCAGTTCATTAACCGACTTACCGGTTTTCGCGGTAAGGATAGATAAGATTTTCTGCATTTCTTCAAAAGGATAATAGCCGACCGCAGTATAAGCTCCGTCGTTTGTTAACTCGGCTTCGACAATCACTTCGTCGGCAAATTCAGGCGATACTTTCTCTTCTAGCATGTCTATCAGCGAAGTAAATACAATCCCTAACATACGGTCCCCTTATACGATTAATAATAGTGTAGTTCAGTCACACCCAACGACAACCAATGTTTAGGAAATATCATTATCTTGGGTGTCTGAACTAACGTCACTCGAAGCGCTTTGACTTTTTACCACTTCAACACTATCAACCCGCTGTAAACCTCGAGGTAATTTGTTTCCTCTTCGCCCTCGCTCTCCATAATAGTGTTCTAAATCTGAGGCAGACAACGTCATATTACGTTTACCCGCGGTAACTTTTAATGAAGCGCCATCAGGCACTACTGCCAATACGGTCACAAACTCTTCGCGGGATTGCGCTTTGGCACCAGGAATATTAATTAGCTTATTCCCTTTCCCTTTACCGAGGCTTGGCAAGTCTTTAAGCGGGAACAGCAACATACGCCCTTCGTTCGAAATGGTTAAACACCAATCTGACTCAGGGTTAGTGACAGGTTTAGGCTTCATTACCTTGGCGGCTGTTGGCAAAGAAAGATATGCTTTCCCCGCCTTATTTTTGCTCACCATGTCTTTGAATGTACCTACAAAACCGTAGCCTGCATCCGAGCCAACTAAAAATTTAGCCTCGTCTGATGCCATAATAACGTGTTCAAACGACTCACCACCTACCAATGCAAAACGCCCTGTCAGCGGTTCCCCCTGACTCCGCGCCGATGGCAAACCATGAGCATCACAGGAGAAAGTACGTCCCGAGGTATCCATGAACACCGCAGGCTGATTACTTTTTCCTTCTGCACTGGATAGGTAGCCATCGCCCGCTTTGTAACTTAATCCTTCAGCATCAATGTCATGACCTTTAGCGCAACGTGCCCACCCTTTTTCTGATAACACGACGGTGACAGATTCAGCTGGCACGAGTTCTTTTTCTGATAATGCTTTCGCCTCTCCGCGCTCAACAATAGGTGAACGTCTATCATCACCATACTTTTCAGCATCGGCGAGAATTTCTTTCTTGATAAGCGTTTTTAAGCGGCGATCTGAGCCTAGCAAGGTTTGCAATTTATCACGCTCTGCTGCCAGCTCGTCTTGCTCGCCCTTAATTTTCATTTCTTCAAGCTTGGCTAAATGACGAAGCTTTAACTCTAGTATTGCCTCTGCTTGCTTATCGCTAAGCGAGAACCGCGAGATTAATTCTTGCTTGGGTTTTTCATAAGCACGAATAATTTCGATAACTTCATCGATATTCAAAAAGGCAATGAGCAAGCCTTCTAAAATATGTAAACGGGCCAGCACTTTGTCTAATCGGTACTGAAGCCGACGGGTCACTGTCTCTTTTCGGTAAACCAACCATTCAGACAAGATAGTACGAAGATCTTTAACTTTAGGACGACCATCCAAACCAATCATGTTTAGGTTTACGCGATAGTTCTTTTCTAAATCGGTAGTCGCAAACAAATGCTGCATTAACTGGGCAGTATCGATACGGTTTGAACGCGGCGTAATAATTAAGCGGGTAGGGTTTTCGTGGTCTGACTCGTCGCGTAAATCGCTAACCATTGGCAGCTTCTTAGCCTGCATCTGCCCAGCGATTTGTTCTAGAATTTTACCACCTGATGCCTGGTGAGGCAGCGCAGTAACAACAATATCACCATTTTCTTCGTGGAACACCGCACGCATTTTAATAGAGCCGCGGCCGGTTTCGTAAAGTTTACGAATATCAGCTCTAGGCGTAATAACTTCAGCTTCGGTAGGATAATCTGGCCCATTAACGTGCTCTAGCACATCGCTAAGCTCTGCTTTACTGTTGTCGAGCAACATGGCACAGGCATAAGCCAATTCACGCACATTATGTGGAGGAATATCTGTTGCCATACCAACAGCAATACCGGTAACGCCATTAAGCAAGATATGCGGCAAACGAGCGGGTAGCACACAAGGCTCTTCTAATGTGCCATCGAAATTGGGGGTCCAATCGACGGTGCCTTGACCTAACTCATCCAGTAATACTTCTGCAAAACGAGAAAGTTTAGCCTCGGTATATCGCATGGCAGCAAAAGATTTAGGGTCGTCCGGTGCGCCCCAGTTTCCTTGCCCATCGACTAACGGGTAGCGGTAAGAAAAGGGCTGCGCCATCAATACCATGGCTTCATAACACGCGGAATCTCCATGAGGATGAAACTTACCTAATACATCCCCTACCGTTCTAGCCGACTTTTTATACTTAGCATTGGCGCTCAGTCCTAAGTCAGACATCGCGTATATAATGCGTCGTTGTACAGGTTTTAGGCCGTCGGCAATATGAGGTAGGGCTCGGTCCATGATGACGTACATGGAATAGTTTAAGTAAGCGTCTTCGGTAAAGCGCCTTAAAGGCAGTTGTTCTACACCGTCGCGGTTAATAATAATCTCGTCGCTCATGATAATTTTTTCGTTTTGTTATTTTCACAATACAGCGTTAATGCCAAGCATTTAGTTTATTTAAACAGGTAGCAGCGTTAACGAACGGCGTGTTTATGTGGAAGTGTCTAACCACAAAATAGGACTTTTTATTAAGCCTTCAATGTTTCTATTGTGGGGGAAACTAAGGGCTAGTGCAATAATCACTATTAGGTTAACTGACTAGGACGATGGACGTTAATGTTTCAATCTTTTGTACAATTGTCCGTCAGAGTGGTTTAATAACAATAGAAGAAGATTAAGAAGCTATTCAGGATGTATTTGTTTCGAATTTTTACACTGCTGTGCGTACTATTTTGGCTTACCGCCCCTCAATCAAGTCACGCTCAGCACATTGAGCAACTTTTCGATGAAGATGCTTCTTTAGACCTCTCTGATTCCCTGTACTATTTATACGAAACCAATCTGCCACTCACAATAAACGATGTAAGTAGACGTCGCAGCGACTTTCGAATGCATCCCTATAGTAACCCTAACTTTGGTTTTAGAGACAAAGGAATGTGGTTACTAACGTCATTTTCCAACGTGTCAAACCAAGAGAACTGGGTATTTTCCATCAATTTTAGCCAACTCGACAAAGTCGATTTCTATTTGGTTAAAAACGGAGAAGTATTGCAGCAAAGCCATCAGGGTAAATCTCAAAAAGAACAAATTTTTCGTATCCCCACATTACGGGTAAGGCTGGCCAACGCTGAGCGGGTTGATTTATTTATACGTGTTGAAAGCCAATCATCAAGCCTTATCACGCCATTAAGAGTGCAACCAGAGCCTGTTCATAGCAGTTCGTTCCAAATGGACAGCCTGATGTGGGGTTTGTTTTACGGTGGTTTGCTGATACTGGCCGTCTATAACCTTGTGCTGTATTTCGGGGTTCACGAGCGTAGCCTTATTGCCTATGTAGGCTATATATGCGCCGTTATTCTTTGGCAATTTATTTGGGGCGGCCATATTCACTTGCTGTTTTCAGGGGGGATACCCTTTTGGCTTGTTGGTCACACCGAACTGATATTTGTGATCATAGGTATCTCATCCGGTTTGTTTACCGTGAGCTTCCTAGAAACCAAAAAGAACGCCAAGGCTGCACATCCTGTCATTGTGCTGTTATTGGCTGTACAAATGGTTATTGGGGTAGTTTGTTTTCTCGGTTTGCTTCCTTCAATCTGGAAGAACAACTTGGTTTATGGTGTAGGTCTTATCGCAATTTGTAGTTATATATTTGCGGGTATTGAAGCCTTCATTAACCGCTTCCAACCTGCCCGATACTTTATATTTGCATGGGGTATGCTGGCATCAGGTGCCATTATTGGCATGCTAAGTTTAATAGGCGTACTCCCCTCAAACGACTTCACCACTTACTGTTTCCAAGTGGGTGTATTTTTAGAATCTGGGCTCTTTTCATTCGCGCTAATGGAGAAAAGTAGAAGCCAACTTGAGCATGAGGTTGAGCAAGCCACCGACGATTTACGTAATAATATGGAGCTCATTGAAGAGCAAAATGCACGCTTAGATATTGCCCGTAAAGATGCAATTAAAGCCAGTAATGTGAAATCGCAATTTCTTGCTAATATGAGCCATGAAATACGTACGCCACTGAATGGTATTCTTGGGTTTAGCCGAGAACTTACCCACGCTTCTCTGCCATCTGATCAACAAGAACAAGTGCGAATTATTAATACCGCCGCTGACAACTTGCTGACCATAGTGAACGATGTCTTAGACTTCTCCAAAATTGAAGCCGGTAAGCTGCAAATCAACAACCAGCCATTTTCTCCCAATACGTTATTGGAAGAAATGGTGACGATTATGGCGAAGTCCTCCCATTCTAAAAAGTTGGAATTTGTTTTCGATCTAGCGCCCTTGCCAGAAAAGTTAATAGGTGATGTATTCAGAATAAAGCAAATCTTGAATAACTTGCTTAGCAACGCCTTAAAATTCACGCCTTCCGGTACTATTACTCTTGCAGTAAGAGGCCGCCCCCTTTTGCACGGAATTCATGAAATTGAGATCACCGTTGAAGATACGGGTATAGGCATAAACCGACAGGACAGAAAGAAGCTCTTTAATGCGTTTTCTCAGGTAGATGACTCGATAAACCGAAACTATCAAGGCACTGGGTTAGGCTTGGTTATTAGTCGTGAGCTAGTTCGATTAATGCGAGGCGATTTAACCCTTAAAAGTACACCAAGGCAAGGCTCCACTTTTGTGGTTACCCTTAGAACTAACCACCTAAGCCAGAAATATGCATTGAGCACTGATACCGAGTGGCACGGAAAGCATGTGGTTATATTCGACCCCATTCCCGCTACGCGCCGCGCCAGTGCCTCTATGTTGAAGCAACTTGGCGCTAACGTTACCGCTGTCGAGTCCATCGATTATCTTTCTAGGTTGTCACTACAATCATCTTCCACTGATTTCTTTATGGCGACAGTGCCGGTATCGAAAATGGACAAACGGGATGAGTTTTTAAGCCGCTTTGTACAGTTTAATGCCACTAAACGTGTACTTTGGTATTCCGGCCCAGAGCCTTTTACCCAATACCCGAGTTTATCTCAACACTTTCATACTCAAATACGCATGCCGATGACACTAAGTAAACTCGATGGCTTAGTGAACAATAAAAAAGCGATGCCTCGAAATCCACTTCAAGATAAGTTGAACTCCCTTCCACGGGCAAGAATTTTAGCCGTGGATGATATGGATATGAACCTCAAGCTGCTGCATACCTGGCTTGATAACTCCCCCATATCATTAGTGACCACAACAAGTGGAGAAGACGCCTTAAATCAGTGCCAAACCCAAGAGTTCGACTTGATATTAATGGATGTTCAAATGCCTATTATGGATGGTCTTCAGGCGTCGCGAGCGATCAGAAAGACCACGCTGAATATGGGCACACCTATTATTGCGGTAACCGCCCATGCCTTTAAAGAAGAACAAGAGAGGTTATTGGCTTCCGGCATGGACGACTATTTGCCCAAACCCATTGAGATAGGTTCACTGGTAGATCTTATTCGCTCTTGGTGTCATGTCACAGAGCCAGGGCACATTTTATTACCTTCATTAGACTGGCAGCTTGCGTTAAAGCGTGCACACCAAAACCGTGAAGCAGCAAAGGAATTACTTGAAGACTTTATTACCATGGCGCCGGACATGCTGACGAATTTAAAAGCGCTGTGGAATAAAAGAGACTACGCAGAGCTTAAACTCGAAATTCATAAGCTGCATGGGGCATGTTGCTACATAGGAGCCCCGCGACTGCAAAGTTTGGCAGATGAGCTCGAAAGCGCCCTTAAGTTAGGGCAACATTTTCTAGTCGCTGAGAATCTGCCATTATTACTTGATGAAATTGAGCGAGTCTGTTCAGAAGGGCAGACGCGCGCAGGTTAGCCTAACCCAAGTTATTAGGCGTTATTGGTTCTGCGAGCGGCTTGGCATTGAGAAATAAGCGCAGCAAATTCTTCTGGAGTTCTATCTATGTCAGAGGTGGCAATAAACACGTCATAACCTAGGCGCTTGCGAAGCTCTGCCATACGGTTTGCCAACATGGCTTTTACCCCAGTGAGTACCGTGCCATTGTTTAACGTAAAATGATTGTCATCGAACATAGACTCTTCGTAGCAACTTCCCGTTGCACACCCTTCATTGGTGTTATGCAGCAACAAAGGCCGCTGCTCCATAAGCAAATGAGTGGCTAAACGTGGCGATATACTGGTTAGAAACTCGGTATAGTCTTTTAATTTAAAACCCACGGTTTCAAGCCCTACATGCTCTAATCCTTGTCGTACTCTGGGGCAGTCTGCCCGCTGTAAGTTTTCCCAATGTATCCGCCAGCTGCCTAAACGGTGGCGATAGGTAATTACCTCTGTGGTCATTTCTAGGCTGAATTCAGGCTCTCTAATTTTGAAGTAGCCCACCAGCAAGGTAACTAATGCGGCGCTGGTGATAAGAATACCTGCAAGGAAAAGCCAATCAGGGAGCAATACAAACCAAAGCGCAGCAAACACCAACCCTGCGCAACCAATAACAATACTGGTTATACCGTTACTTTTTGACGCGGCTCGAATAAGAATAGGTTCAGGGTTATTGCCAGACATACAGGTACACAACCAACATAATTAAGGCCCACAGCACATAAAGTCGAATACGCTGGCAGACGGCACAGTCTGTTTTCCACCAGCTAAAATGGCGTGTTGGCGCATTTCGTTTGTTCTGACTTTTACGCATAAACAGGCAAACAGATTAATAATAAATACAGTTTACCTGTTTATACCTCGTGTTGTTAGGCCAGATGTCGATAGCGGTAGCGCTGAAATGCTGCCACCAGTGTGGGGGTGAACACTAACGACAATATGACAGAAAAGCCTACGCCACCGGCCAGCACGACAGCAAGAGGCGGCCAAAAGCTCCCTTCACTGAAGAGCAACAACGGGATTAATCCACCAACCGTGGTAAAGGTTGTGGAAAGAATGTGTCGACTACAGCCCATGGTTTCTTGCACGATAGCAGCGATATTCCCGTGTTTAGCCTGCGCGTTTGCATTTATCGCCGCAATAACCACGATGGAGCCATTTATCGCAACCCCGATTAACCCTGCCGATCCTAACAAGGGGTTAAAGCCTATCGGTAAGCCTGACAACCATAAACTAAACATACCGAGCCCTACTGACAGTATCGCTACCAATACAATCACACCAGCCATACGCAAACTGGTAAAGGTTAGAATTAAAGTAGTTAGCATGAGTACAAGGAGCACCGGCGCGTAAGTCCCTAGCTGCCCCATTGCTCGCTGCTGTTCATCTGCGTCACCTGCAATATGAATACGATACCCTTCTGGCAACGCTAAGTTTTCATTTAGCTTCTGCCTTAGCGTATTACTGGCATCAACAGCGGGGACATTCGGCAAAAGGTAAGCCTGAATACGATTGACCCGTTCTCCATCTTGCCGAGTAATGCTGCTGATAGACGGTGCTAGTGTTAACGAAGCCACTGCACCTAACGACGACCAGTTTATAGCGCTATTTACCGAACTGTCCGCAGCCACCGGAATGGGCATGGAATTAATACCCGCCACATCTTGTCGGAAGCTATTTGACAATCTAACCCGCACAGGAATTTCTTCTGTGCTTTCCAAAACCGAACCACCAGCAAGCCCTGAGAAGTTAATTTGCATCTGACTAGCTAAGTCGGAAAGGCTCAGGCCAAGGTAAGATAATGTATCGCTTGAGGCATCAACATTAAGTTCTGGTTCACCCATGGTGATACTGGCTGTTGATTGGGAAATACCAGGGACATCTGACATTAAAAATCGAACTTGCTGACCTAATTCATTCAATATGTCTAAATCGGGCCCAAATATTTCTACTTCTACCGGCGCAGCAATAGGCGGACCTTGTCCAAATGCGCGCACCACAATTTGAACTTCAGGGAAGGTATCATCAAGATGATGTTGCAAACGACTAATTAGTGTGGCCGCCTCTTCTACCGTATTTGTCGTAACTACTGCATTAGAAAAGTTGGGTAAATTATCGCGCGTCATGATTTGGTTGTAATACACTGAAGGGGCAGAACCTCCTACCAACCATGTTACCTGCTTCACCCCTTCGCTTTCGCGAATAACACTGTCGACTTTGTGGGTGTAAGCGAGTGTGTTGCCTATGCTACTGCCCTCTTTTGTCCACATATAAACTTCGAACTGATCTCTATCGGCGCTGGGGAAAAATACGTTAGCCAACGTGCCTGAGAGTACAAAACCAGAGATACAAAACACAAGAACTAGGGGCAAGACTAAAAGGGGCCGAGCAATCCACCCGGCTAAGTGTTCGCGAAACGCTTGGCTTAATTTAGGGGCTTGTAACCCCACTTGCCACCAATGTTTATTCGCCATATTTTCAGCTTGTTCACCTTTAGGGAGAAAGCGAGCGGCCAATGCCGCTATTACTGTCAACGATATGAACAACGAGCCGATCAATGCCATCACCACGCTTATAGCAATAGGCCCAACAAAATCACCAATATTGCCGTTTAGCAGGAAAATAGGCATGAAGCCCAATATGGTGGTAAGTGTAGAGGCCAGCAAAGGCGCAAAAAGGTGAGAAACACTTTTGGCCATCGCGCCAACCCGAGTGGCGGATGGGTCTTGTAAGTTAATCCGAATTTCATCGGTAATAACAATGGCGTTATCGATTAACAGTCCAATAGCGATGATCATGCCGAAGATGGACATTTGGTGAATTTGTTCGTTATAAAAGTTAAGAGAGAACAACGCAAAAGACGCACACAACGGAAGCGCCAACCCCACTATCCACGATGCTTTAAACCCCATGAAGAGCAATATAACTAACATGACTACCGCACAACCCATTAATAGATTGCCCGACAGTTCGGCTAAGCGATTGCTGGTATATTTATTTTGCTCAAAAGCGATATCAGCTGTTACCGTGCCTTTAAATTCCTGATTAAAGCTATCAACGACGCTTAGCGCATCGTGAGTCCATACATCTGCACGTAGCGAGGTTTGCATACGGGCAGCAACGAAGATAACTTCTTCTCCGTCAAGCACACCGATGTCAGAACGTGGCGTCACATACCCACGGGATACCGTCGCAATGTCTTCTACCCGTAAGTAACGACCATCTTGATTCACCAGCGGGATAGCAGAAACCATTGCCACCCCGTCTAACCCTTTCGCCACAGTGAAGCGTAAATTTGTGCTTTCAGTGTCCAGCACTCCCGCAGGAAGTTTAGGATCGGCATGACTAATAATACTGCTTACTTGCCCGAGGTTTAGGCCGGTTGCCGCGAGTTTATCAGGGGAGATACTTACGCTAATTTCTTCTTCGGGTGCGCCATAAATACGCACTAACTCGGTACCATGTACATTACGAAGTCTATCGGTAAGCTCTTCCGCTAACCGACCCGTAAGGGTAAGTGATGTGGTATCAGGGTGAGACGCTTTTAATGCTAATAATAATGTAAATGCAGTGGCCCCTCGCTTTTCATCAAAAATAGGCGAACCCGCGCCTTCTGGGAAACCTACTGATGCTTCGCCTATAGCGTCTCGTATTTCACTGAATAACTGTTCGTTACTGCTGCCATCAATCCAATCCTGCGTTTCAATATTAATGACTGAAATACCAGCTCTTGAGGTAGATTTGACTTCTTTTATTTCAAAGATTTCTCGTAGCTTGTCTTCTAATACATCACTGACTAGGGCTTCCACCCTTTCTGCCGAAGCCCCCGGGTACGACGTAATCACAAGGGCATTTCGGGTATCAATTCTAGGGTCTTCTAAGCGCGGTAAGTTACCTAGCGCAGACATGCCTGCGACAAGTAATATCACTAAGCTTAAAACGAGTAAGTGAGGCCGTCGGTAGAATAAGGTATACCATGGGTATTTTTTATCGGTATCAAATAGCATAGGGTTCATCGCGTTGCTCCATCAGCGCTATTCAAATCACCCTCGCTCAATTTAACCGCTTGCCCTGGCGACAGCTTATGCGTACCACTTAATACTAAGCGGTCGCCTTCACTTAATGCGCCGCGTACAAAGGCACGCTCACCGTCAGTATAAATAACTTCAACGGTTCTGCTTTCAAGGGTAAGCGTCTCTTGTTCTGTCACCACGAATACTCGCCATAGCCCTCGTAAACCATTGCTAAGCGCACTTGCAGGTATCCAACTGCCGTTGCTATCGCCGTGACGCTGCCCCACCAAGGTGGCAAGATCGCCCGGTCTTAAGCCAGCATTACTCGATAAATTAACCAGGATATCAACAGTACGGGTTTGTCTGTTGCGTACAGGGGAAAGCTGGCTCACCGTTGCTTCAATATTTAACGCATCAACATTAAGGGCTACCTCTTCACCTACACGAAATAATGAGACCATATCCGCAGGCACCGCAAAGCGAGCTTGTAAGGGAGCATCGCTGGTAAGACTGAGCAACGCTGCACCTGCCGCAACAACACTACCTTCATCAAAGTAACGCGCACTGATTGTGCCTGAAAAAGGCGCGAGCAATTTTGTCTTAGTTCGTTCTACATCTAGACTTTCAATGCTTGCTTCAATCTCTTTAACCTGTGCACTAGCTGCAGCCGTATTAGCGTTGACTTCATCTAAACGTTGCGACGATTCTAGTTTTTTCTCTACCAGCACAGTCACCCGTTTTTCACTGAGCTCTGCCAACGTTAAATCTGCACGGGTACGTTCTAACGTCGCGTTTAATTCAACAAGGCGGGCAGACAATCTGTCACTGTCTAGCTTGGCGAGTACATCTCCTTTTTGAACTGTATCTCCCTCGTCTGCGAAAATAGCTATGACTTGGCCACTGGTATCAAAAGACACATCAGCCGCTTTGGGAGATTCGATCAATCCATAAATTTTTACCGGCATTTCAAAGCCGCTTTGTAGCGTGACTCGCGTAGTTGAAACCGCAGTTGGTGGATGCTCGGCAAATTTTTGTGTCGCGCCATTAAGCCCGGCAGCAAACAGCAGAAGCGTTAATCCAACAACGAAGATAGCGATAGCAGCATACAATGCTGCCGATGCCCCTTTTCCTTGTTCAGTAGACTCGGTTGTCATTTCAATTTCCTTGCTTCTGCAGGCTCATACGCCTAGACATATTTGGTATACTAATTTTACTATGCTAGATTATAAATACTAGACCGTCTAGTTTGATATTAAATTTTAAGTGAGATTCCATTGCCTGAACAAAAAAACAAACGACAAGGCCGCCCCAAAAGCGAAGAAAAACATAATCTTATTCTTCATTCTGCGTCGTGTTTATTTATCGATAATGGTTTCGCCAATACCTCAATGGATAATATTGCTAAAGCATCGGGGGTATCAAAACAAACGGTTTACTCTCATTTCGACAATAAAGATGCCTTGTTTAAGGCCGCTATTACGAAGAAATGCCAATCTTATCAACTAGACACCAACCAATTGATGCAAGGCACTAGTGCTAACCTTCCGCTAAACCATTATTTAAAGCAGGTAGGTACGCAGTTCATCAGGTTAATACAAGATCCTGAGGCGGTTGCTGTTTTCAGGTTGGTCATTGGCGAAGCACAAAGCACCCCTCATGTGGCAAAACTATTTTATGATGCTGGACCTGGAGCATCGATAGAAGCCTTCTCTGAGGTGTTTTTCTTTTATGGCAAAGGTGCGCTAACGAAAGCTAACAGTGTGCAGTTGGCCATAGACTTTTGCTCGTTGTTACAAAGTGACTTTCACAACAAATTGCTGTGCGGTGTTCAAGAGGCAATGCTTGATAAAGCAATTAGCGCTCACGTAGAAATTGCTGTCGAGAAAACCTTACTGCTATTTAACACTTATTGTACAAATAAAGACGAATAACTCACCATCGCGACGGCGACGAAGGATTACTTATTTCCTCGTTTGTTATACACTACAGCCGTTTTCGTTGATGATTGAGTGATACATGTCTGACTTTACCGGTAACCACATTCTTTCGGTTAATCAATTCGATCGCGAGGCTATTGAGAAGGTATTCTCAGTTGCAGATTCTATGCAGCCTTATGCGAAACGCCAAAAGCGCACTACTGTGCTTGAAGGCGCCATCCTTGGTAATTTATTTTTCGAACCTAGCACCCGGACTCGCGTCAGTTTCGGCACCGCGTTTAACCTTTTAGGTGGTGAAGTGCGTGAAACCACCGGCATGGCCAGTTCAGCCTTAGCGAAAGGCGAATCACTTTATGATACCGCCCGTGTACTTAGCGGTTACTCAGATATTATTGCCATGCGTCACCCTGCTGCGGGATCGGTAGCCGAGTTTGCAGAAGGCAGTCGTGTTCCAGTGATTAACGGTGGTGACGGTGCTAATGAACACCCCACTCAAGCCTTACTCGATTTATTTACCATTAAACGTGAATTGGAATACCATGGCCATGGTATTGATGGTTTGCATATCGCAATGATTGGCGACCTTCGTTACGGTAGAACCGTACACTCGTTGTCTCGCCTTTTATGCTTATTCAAAAATGTGCGCTTCACGCTAATATCGCCTAAAGAGTTAGCCATGCCACAACCGATTATCGATGCCATTGAAAACGCGGGGCATCAGCTCAACATTACTGAAACATTTGAAGGCAGTTTAGATGCCGACATTTGTTATCAAACCCGTATTCAGGAAGAGCGTTTTCCTTCTCAAGAAGAAGCCAATAAATACCGTGGGAAGTTCCGTTTAAACCACTCTATTTATACTCGCCATTTTCAGTCCAAAACTGTCATTATGCATCCACTTCCTCGAGATTCTCGTATAGAGGCTAACGAGCTAGATAACGACCTAAATTTAAATCCAAACCTTGCCATATTCAGACAAACCGACAACGGCGTTCTCGTACGCATGGCGTTATTTGCGCTTACGTTAGGCGTTGAAGAGTTATTGACTAAATATGAACGTGAAGTGGTATGGTTCAGCAACAAGAGCAATGAATTACATGCAAAAATCTGAAGTCCTTTTTACCCGCGCCCAAAAAACCATTCCTGGCGGTGTTAATTCACCCGTTCGCGCTTTTAAAGCCGTTGGCGGAACACCTCGTTTTATTACCAAAGCTGATGGCCCTTACATGTGGGACGCCGATGGTAAACAGTATATCGATTACGTGCAATCGTGGGGCCCCATGGTATTGGGTCATAATAATCCACAAATTCGTCAAGCAGTCATCGATGCCTCTGAATTCGGTCTTTCATTCGGTGCACCTACCGAAGCTGAAATCATTATGGCTGAAACGGTAAGTAAATTGGTGCCGTCAATGGAAATGGTACGCATGGTAAATTCAGGCACTGAAGCCACCATGTCCGCTATTCGTTTATCTCGCGGCTACACGGGTCGCAATAAAATCGTTAAATTTGAAGGCTGTTACCACGGACACGCCGACTCGTTGCTAGTAAAAGCGGGGTCAGGGGCATTGACCATGGGCGTGCCGAGCTCTCCAGGGGTACCCGCTAACGTGGCTGAGCACACGCTTACCGTCGAATATAACAATATCGATAGTGTAAAAGAGGTGTTTAACGCTCACGGAAACGACATTGCCTGTATAATTGTTGAGCCAGTTGCTGGCAATATGAACTGCATTCCCCCTGTCGAGGGCTTTTTAGAAGGTCTTCGCGATGTGTGTGATGAATACGGAAGCCTTCTGATTTTTGACGAAGTGATGACAGGTTTTCGGGTATCGCGGGGCGGCGCTCAAGAGCGTTATGGCATAAAACCAGACCTAACTTGCTTAGGAAAGGTGATTGGCGGCGGAATGCCAGTAGGCTGTTTTGGTGGTAGAAGAGATATCCTAACCCATATTGCTCCTACAGGTCCCGTTTACCAAGCCGGTACGCTTTCTGGTAACCCAGTGGCGATGGCAGCAGGTTTAGCGGCCATGCAGCAGATTCAAGAAGAAGGCCTTTACGAAGGCATCTTTGAAAATACTCAAGCACTTGCTGATGGTATGCAAGCACTTGCCAATAAGCATGGTATTAAACTAAGTACTAATGTTGCCGGTAGTATGTTTGGAATATTCTTTACAGACATTGAGCGCGTGACTAATTATCAGCAGGCTATTAACTGCAATACAGAGCAGTTTAATAAGTTTTATCACGGCATGCTGGAGCAAGGTGTTTACCTGGCACCGGCCTCATACGAAGCTGGATTTGTATCGAAAGCGCATGATAAAGACATCATTGCTAAAACATTAGAAGCGGCTGACAAGGTGTTTGCAACGCTCAAATAACATCAATGTATAGGTAATTTTGTCGACAACGGATTGGTTACTACTAAGTGTTTAGTTTTTTGCCTACCGTGTTGTCGTTACCGCTGTGCTGGTGAGGTGTCGTCAGCACAGACTTGCCTATCGGCAACGACTTAACGCCAAGTCAAAATCTTACCCCTCTGACGACCCGCACAATCAACACATTGATAATGAAGCGTTAAGTTATCTCAAGCCGTTCAAAAGTTCGTCCGCCAACAGTTTATTGACCATATTACTAAAACCGGTTCAGGCCACATTGAGCTTGGTTATGCCATGGTGGTGGTATTTGATCACCCTGATGTTAACCTCACAAGATAAAGCGATTGACGTTGGGATGGCGTTACGCGAAGCATCACATCGATGGGTGTCTTATATATCAAAACATGCTGCTGCCAGATGACTGGGATGGCGCCTTAACTATTCAGTATAGCCTCACCGACGTTATTCAGATTCTATCTTTTTCGCCTGCTCGCGAATAAAAGTAACGGATGGCGCAAAAAAGGCAGCGCCAGTTTCCGCGTTGGTGAAATCTAACCAGCGGTCATAATCTCCATCACCATTGCCGTATATTTGACTATGTAGCATGGCTTTAAAGGGCCTAGCACTGGCCGAGCAACTCACGAACAGTAAACCTTGCGACACCATATCGCCATACGGCATACCTTGTTTAATCAGCCCTGCTTTACCACTTTCAGTGGTAATTATGTTGGCGCGAACACTATGAGAAGATTCAGATTGTTCTGCACTCACTAAGTTATGCTGCTGAGTGGTTCCCATCACTTGTTCTTGCTGCCGTGATGAGAGGCTGTGCCAACGGCGCAAGTCATGTTTGTAGCGCTGTACGTGTAGATAACTTCCACCGATAAAATCAGGATCGTTTTCATTTATGATGGCAACCTCTCTGCGTTTCATTCCACGAGGGTTGTCTGCTGCATACAAGTACCCGGTAAGATCGCGACCATCAAGGTAACGAAAACCACGAATTTGTTCTACCATTTCTACGTGTAATCGAAGTAAATCCATGACCTCAATGCCAATAGCATGGCAAATATCTAAACGGTCAGCCCTAATTTGAATAAACAAATCACAGGGCATTGTAGGCGCACTTCTATCTTCACATTGCATATCAGGGAAAGGCATCAGTTCTACTGGAATTAAGCCTGGGTACACTTCAGTCCAATAGCCAGTTCCAATAGCCACAACACCGGTCACCATAGCTTCGTAATGCTCAGACTCAAAGTGTTCGAATATATCTAACACGCGGGCAAGCTTCGCCCTTACCGCCTCACTATCGTCATCAATAACGTTAAGCAGTAAATATTGCGCATGTAAATTAGGTTCTGCGCAAATCCCTTTTTGTGGTTGTGTCATGGGCACTCTTATTGTTATTTAACCATGGCGAACAATGATACGAGTGTGTATTAATAACCCGCAGCTTGTCCATCTTTTCGGCTTTCAGAAGCCCCAAAGTAAACGTTGCGCTTATCATCCCACATAATTGCCTGATAGCCCCCAAAAGCACCAACAACGCGACGCAATGTGTGACCTCGCTCCATTAACTCTCGCTGTACTGTCTCATCAAATCCTGATTCAAGACTGATATAACCGCCATCAAGCATTAACTTGCCTGTTGGCGAACTAGAGCCGCTGTGCAAAATACGCGGAGCATCACCCGCTTCTTGCAAATTCATACCAAAATCGAGCATGTTCACAATAATTTGCGCATGCATTTGAGGTTGAGTACCTCCGCCCATTACACCAAAGCTTAAAAACGGCGCACCATTACGAGTAACAAATGCAGGGATAATGGTGTGAAATGGGCGTTTTTCAGGCTTAAGCTCGTTGAAATGACCTTCTTCTAAGGTAAACATCTCCCCGCGATTTTGCAGCACAAAACCAAGCCCTGGGGGTGTCATCCCTGATCCCATACCGCGATAGTTACTTTGAATTAGCGATACCATGTTACCGTCTTTATCGGCCACCGTTAAATAAACTGTATCACCATCGTAAATACCTGCGTCTACACGTTCTGCGGCTTTATCGCCGTTAATAAGCTGCTGACGTTCAGTGGCGTAATCTTTGGAAATTAACCACTCAACTGGAATGTCGTTAAATGCGGGATCAGCATAAAACTTTGCGCGATCTTCAAATGCTAACTTTTTCGCTTCCACAAAGGTATGAATATACTCGGCAGAATTAAAGCCCATGCCTTCGATGTCATAGCGCTCTAATATATTGAGTATTTGTAATGCCGCAATACCCTGCCCATTAGGGGGAAGCTCCCATACATCGTAGCCGCGATAATTTGCTGATACCGGCTCTACCCATTCTGACGTATGCGACGCTAAATCAGCATAAGAAAGGTATCCACCTTGCGATTTCATATAGGCGTCAATATTTTGCGCAATGTCACCCTTATAAAAAGCATCTCGCCCGCCGGTTGCCATTTTTTCGTAGGTTACCGCGAGGCCAGGATTCTTAAAAACATCCCCTTTTTTGGGGACTTTCCCATTAATAAGAAACGTTTCTGCAAACCCATCGTAATGACCTATTCTTTCGTTGTTCATTGCTAAGTAATAAGCAACCAATTCAGAAACAGGAAAACCATTTTTAGCATATTCAATGGCCGGCGTGAGCAAAGCCGTCATAGGTAACTTGCCAAACTTTTCATGTAGCATAAACCAGCCATCTACTGCCCCAGGCACAGACACTGGCAGTGGGCCAAATTTAGGTATTTGCGCTAAACCTCTATCGTTAAACACTTGTTTGGTCAGCAGCTTTGGAGAGCGGCCCGATGCATTTAACCCAACTAGCTTGTTTTCCTTTGCATCCCACACCATTGCGAATAGATCGCCACCTACCCCCGCTCCTGTGGGCTCAACAAGCCCCAGCATAGCGTTAGCAGCAATGGCGGCATCTACGGCACTTCCACCGCGTTTAAGAATATCAAGAGCCACTTGGGTAGCAAGAGGCTGGCTTGTCGCAGCCATACCATGTTGAGCAATAACTTCTGAACGACTCGCAAACGGCGCGCCGGTAACCCTATCGTACCCATAAGCCATTTGACTGACACACAGTAGTAACAAACATCGCAACAGCATGATTTACTTTCCTAATAAGAGAACAAACCTAATGTAGCATTATTGCTAACTAAGTAAATTATCAATAGTTTAGCGTTATTTTTAACTTTATGAAAAACGAAAAAAGCCCCGCAGATGCGGGGCTTAAGATTGGTGATACAGGCATTATCGTTATTATAAGTAATTTTGCCTGTTCAGACTTCCTTACGTACGGCCGTTGGTGAAGTCAGGATAAGCTTCCAGACCACATTCACTCATATCAACACCGTCGAATTCTTCTTCTTCAGTTACACGAACACCAATAACGGCTTTAATCGCTAACCAAACAACTAGGCTTACTACAAACACCCAAACAAAGATGGTAGCAGCACCAATTAACTGACCCACAATGCTTGAACCGTCGTTAGTGAATGGAACAAGGATAAGACCAAGTAAACCAACCACACCGTGAACAGAGATCGCACCTACTGGATCATCAATTTTAAGTTTATCTAACGCTACAATGCTTAGTACTACTAAGATACCACCAAGGCCACCGAATAAGGTTGCTTGAAGCGGAGTAGGCGT
Organism: Alteromonas sp. 38; assembly: GCF_902506055.1. Classification (NCBI taxonomy): domain Bacteria; kingdom Pseudomonadati; phylum Pseudomonadota; class Gammaproteobacteria; order Alteromonadales; family Alteromonadaceae; genus Alteromonas; species Alteromonas sp. 38. The sequence goes on along the minus strand of NZ_LR733300.1, from coordinate 431,605 downwards.
TGAAGGCTCAGCGGTAATTGCTACCAAACCAGCTAGTGCACCGTTAAGGGCCATAGTTAGGTCAGCTTTGCCGAACATAATGCGTGCTAAGATAAGCGCTGCAATACAACCACCAGCTGCTGCGGCGTTAGTATTCATAAATACAATCGCAACCGCGTTTGCACTTTCAACTGTAGCAGTAGCAAGTACTGAACCACCGTTAAAGCCAAACCACCCCATCCATAAAATGAATGTACCTAGCGTAGCAAGTGGAAGGTTAGCACCTGGAATAGCGTTAACTTTACCATCAGCAGTATATTTGCCTTTACGAGCACCGAGTACCAGGACACCAGCTAGCGCTGCAGCAGCACCTGCCATATGAACAATACCAGAACCTGCAAAGTCAGAGAAACCAAGGTCACCAAGGGTGTACATGCCAAATACAGCTTCACCGCCCCACGTCCAAGCACCTTCCATCGGATAGATGAAACCAGTCATTACAACAGCGAATGCTAAGAAAGCCCAAAGCTTCATACGCTCAGCCACTGCACCCGAAACAATAGACATTGCCGTTGCAACGAATACTACTTGGAAAAAGAAGTCAGCAGAAGGTGCATACGTTGCTGCATCTTCAGCAACACCTGTTGCGCCGTCACCCATAATTCCACCTAGGAACGGGCTCCACTCGCCGCCGCCATACATGATGCCGTAGCCGCAAATCATATACATGGTGCTAGCAATGGCAAATAACGCGATATTTTTAGTTAGAATTTCTGTCGTGTTTTTAGCGCGTACTAAACCAGCTTCTAGCATGGCGAAACCTGCCGCCATCCACATAACTAGTGCACCGCAGATTAAGAAGTAAAAGGTATCAAGTGCATACCCGAGTTCAAATGTAATTTCCATTATGCTTTTCTCCGCAAATTAATCGTTTTGGCTTACAACGCGTCTGTGTCTGACTCGCCAGTTCGAATACGTACGGCTTGTTCAAGGTCGTAAACAAATACCTTACCGTCACCAATCTTGCCCGTCTTGGCTGCGCCAACGATGGCTTCTACCAAGCGATCTACCTGATCGTCCTGAACTGCAATTTCCAGTTTGACTTTAGGTAAGAAATCCACTTGATATTCCGCTCCGCGGTAAAGTTCAGTGTGTCCTTTTTGACGTCCGAAACCTTTCACTTCGGTAACGGTTAGACCGTCAATTCCGATTTCTGAAATGGCTTCACGAACATCATCTAGCTTGAACGGCTTGATGATAGCTGTGACTAGTTTCATGAGTTGCTCCAGTTTTTTAATGGTTGTTTTGCACATTTCGTGTCTTGTACAGGGAAGTAAACCAAGAGATGTGCCACAAATATTTAGCAAACAAAAACAATAAGTTAACTAAAATGATGTGCATTTTATTTACATTTAACGCACAATATTGGTGCATTGCGCCATCAATGCCCATTTTTGGAGCGTGGTGAGGTAAAATAACTGAAATTAGCGATGAAATTAGGATGGAACTAATTAGTCACGAAGCAGGTCAGTTAATAGGTATGACAAATATCACCCCTTCCATAGAGCTCAACTATGCGCCTGAACGTGCGCAGTTTTTTCGTGCAAGCAATAAGAGAAAACTCGCAAAAGGCTTACTTATCTCAACCCTTTTACACCTGATTGGGTTAGCAATAGTCATTTTCTCCACAACATTTGAAAGCGGCGTAACACCTGTACAAAAACCTGCTCCCATTAGTGCAACCTTGTATTTCCCGCCCGTTAGCGTAAAGCAGCCTGTTATCAGCCCAGCTGACCAGGTAGAAGCTGAGCCGAAGGTAGACGTTACTCCCCCCCCTGAAAATGACGCTTCTGCAAAAGACACTTCCAGAATAGACAAGCCGATTGCAACCCCACGCACATCGAGTCCTTCAGTGGAGGAAAATCCAGTACAAGAAACTCAATTACCAGAAAAGATGACTATTGATAGCAATGCGACCAACAATGATGCCGCAGTTAGGAACCAAAAAGCTGGTAGCTTAAATTTATCTCCTCGGGCAGGTGCCGCCCAATTTTTCAATCAACGAGAGCAGGAAGTGGTAGCTGAAGAAGGTTTGCGAGCTGCCAAAGCCCATAGACAAAAAATACAAAGCCCTGACCTTGTTGATACCAGAAAAGGCGAAGAGGATAAAAGCTTTGATGCAAGACCAGTGAAAAAAGTAAACTGCTCTGGTACAACAAATAAAACCCTTACTATTTTAAGTGGTATTACGGGCGGTACGCTTGAGTGCAGCAAGGGCAGCGATTATGAGCGTTTCATCGATGAACGCGTCGCTAAAAAGCCATCGAAATAACGAATCAAAAAACTACGCTACTGCGCGCTTGCCACTCGCCGATGTCGACGTTTTATAATTAGCGCAGGTACAGCATTGCTAATTACCGCGCCCAGCATAATAAGTGCAATTGCCATTGTAATTGCGCCAGACAGTGTACTTATTCCAAATAGAAATAGTGCAATACTGGAAATGACTGGTGTGGCAAAGCTTAGGCTTGCTAACAACTGGCGATTACCAAATTTAAGCCCAATATCCCATAGGTAAAACGCGCCGCCTACAGGCCCCAAACCTAATAATATGGCACTTACCCAGACGGTAAATGAAAGGTCCCAATGGCCTGACTCAAGGGTTAAATGGGAACCCAGCGCCAATATTGCTACTGCAATCGATATCCAGCCAATGTCTTCAACATCGCTTTTAGTGCCAGCCATAAACCACGAATAACCCGACCAAATTAAGGCGCAAATAAATGCCAGCCCATAGCCTAGTGTATATTCGCTGTTAAAGTGAATGCTTTCACCCCCTGTGACTAAAATTCCGCAACCAACAAACCCTAGTGCCCCCCCTATCACGGCAAACGCCCGTTGATGCGCATTAGCCACAGCAATACCGAGCAGCAGTGGCCAAAGGTAGGCAATAAGGCTTGCTTCGATGGGCGGTGCGTAGCGAAGGGCAAGGAAATAACAAAAGTGAAATCCAAATAGACCACAGGTAGCCACTATCCATTGGGTAAGTGTTAATTTAGGCAATTTGTATAAAGATTCTCGCTTGATTAGTCGCTTTATAAAAAGCAATAAAGCAGAAACTGAAAAGCAGATGAAAAGTAACTGGAAAGGCGGCACTGACGATGCGTAAACACCCAATACAGCTAATACGCCCCACGAAATGATGGCCACAAGCCCTATAAACGTTGCCATTACTTGCCTATTGTTAAAAGTTAAGAAGCCTAAGCATAACCGTAATTGTATATTCTATCTGTGCAGAAAAGGCGGTGTGGTTGATTTAAAAGCCTGATTTTCAGTTAAACTTTGCTGCGTTAATGAATACTACGCTTTCAAATATTTTGCGGGCAAATACTACTCGAATAAATACTTAGCTAATAAAAGGGACTGATCATAGTTACCTTCTTGGCTATCGACGTTTAAAGTGTGAGGGCGGCATGCCCAGATGCTGTTTAAACCGACGGGTAAACGCAGACACATCGTCATACCCCACGCTTGCAGCCACCGCAATAATAGGCATATCTGTGTTGCTTAGTAAGGCCCGCGCTTTCTCCATGCGCACATTAATAAGGTATTCCCTTAGCCCCACCCCAGTAGCGGCTATAAAGCGCTTTTTAAATTGTGTTGCGCCCACACAGGCAATGTTAGCAAGCGACGTGATAGTGTGTGGATAGGCGACATCTTGGTGAATGCAAGAAAGCACTGGAGCAATACGTTTATCGGTGGCAACACCGCGTTGCTGTTGAGCTAAAAGTGCCGAGAACAAACCTAGCATGGCATCATTTTCATCATAAGTTATGTGATGTGTTAATTGCACTTCAACGTACGCTAAAAACGCCTGCATGGGTGTGCTTATTCGAAAAATGGGAGCGCCTTTAGCGGATAAGGAGCCTTTAGCGGGTAAAGAGCCTTCTGCAAATAAAATGCCGCCAGCAATATTGCCCGGCACCGATTGCAAGTCCGCTACAATGAATTTCGCCAGCTCATCGGCAGTAAAGCCATGAATGAACCCAGGCGCGATACAAATACCCTCTCCTACTCCTACACTGCCACTAAAATGATCAAGCGTTATATCGATATGTCCGTTAAGTGGTAACACTAACTGGTAATAGTCATGAGCATGCATGCACATAGTGCGGGTATACGAACGAATAGATAATGACGGCTTCACGTTACCTCACAGGTATGCATAGTTGCTTTAAATTAACCACCCCCTGTTAAACGTAATTGGGGCACAAAAACTCAATATATTAAAAATTAGCTATTACTTTTTATACCTTAACATTGCCAACCTATGACAGTGCAACGTATGCTGCATTTTTGGTTTTTTAAAGGAATGTGATGTGGCCGCTGCGAACTTATTAGCCCTTCTCGATGATATCGCAACATTGATGGATGACATTGCTGTTATGTCGAAAGTGGCAGCAAAGAAAACTGCTGGAGTACTGGGTGATGATTTGGCGCTTAACGCTAACCAAGTGCAAGGGGTGAAAGCTGATAGAGAATTACCCGTTGTTTGGGCAGTAGCGAAAGGCTCATTGCTAAATAAAGTTATCTTGGTCCCTGCCGCCCTCCTTATTAGCGCTTTTGTGCCCTCGTTAATCACGGTACTTCTTGTACTAGGCGGGCTTTATTTGTGCTTTGAAGGGGCCGAAAAGTTGCTCCACAAATACTTACCTCATGATGATGAGTCAGCAGAACGTGAAGCGAGAATAAATGCCCTTGCTGATGAAAAAGTGGATATGGTCGCGTTTGAAAAAGAGAAAATTAAAGGCGCTATTCGTACCGACTTCATTCTTTCAGCGGAAATTATTGTGATTGCACTAGGTAGCGTAACAGATGCGACTTTTACCACCCAGGTAGGCGTATTGGTGGCCCTAAGCATTGCTATTACGGTAGGGGTTTACGGGCTGGTTGCTGGTATTGTCAAAATGGATGATGTAGGGCTGTATTTACTGCGTAAATCACTCACGGGTACCATGAACACCCTACAACGCTTCTTTGGTCGGGCACTGTTAATTGCCGCGCCCATTTTAATGAAAACCCTTGCAATAGTTGGCACCATTGCCATGTTTTTGGTGGGCGGCGGTATTCTTACTCACAACATTAGTTTTCTGCATCACGCCGCAGTGTGGTTCAGCGAACTCGCGCCATCTATAACTACCGTAATGGCGATTGCTGCCGATGGTCTTGCGGGTTTAGTCGCTGGCGCGATTTTGGCTGTAGTCGCAACCACTATCAGTCGCTTGCGCAAATAGTAAATATTAAGGGGCAACTTTATTGCCCCTTTAACGCTTTCTATCACTTTCCTAGTACTTTCCAACACTCTTCTATGCGCAATGACTCCATGTGAAAGCTAGCCTACGCATCTTATCATTGAGAAAGAGAGTCATACCAACGCCTCAACAATGGGCCCGCTAATACTTGGCTATAAATAGCGACTAAAAACCTCACGCCGAACGTTTTGCGTCATTTTGGTTAACTAGTTAGGCAATTTCACACTGCTATTCAATTTTGCTAATTTGAAGTTCTTCTCCAACCAAAGTTAGCCATAACTGAAGAGGAGGCTCCTTGCTGTACTCCAGAATCGACTGGGTTAAAAATTCTAAATCTTCACTAGGAACGTCAAAATTCTCTAGGTAGATCATGTACCCAGCCAGATCTGATTTCGATAATTGATGACTTCCAATTAAGAGAACTTTTTTGTTGTTCAGTAGTGATCTACTATCAAATGGAGCGTGGCCAATAAATGGTGACAAACCTTCAACTTCATTCAGCATCGGGATAGACTGGAATTTCTCCTGATAAATTGCGATATGGTAATCATCCCTATTGAAATCTAGTAGCCGAAACAAGGTTATCTCACCATTATCATCGGAGATACTTGCATAATAGCCACCCCAAGAAATTTCTATATCCACAATTATATACTCTCTTATTTCTTCCGTGTTGTTGGCCCTTTGCACGTCATCGCACGACTTAAAACGTTTGTTAGATAGTCACTTTTAATTAAGTCTAATACTTTAGATAACTGAGCCAAATATTTATCTTCTTACCTTACAAATATTCTCTGGTTTTCTGCGCCACACTTTAATTTTCACTTCCCACAATGACGAGCGTTAGTTATTTTGACCAAAACACATCTACAAACTAACTAAATATTAGTTAATTCGTTAATTACGAAAACCTACCTTAAAAACAATAAAAATAAAATACCATATTAATCATTAACTTAACTAATTATAAAAAGATGGCACATCCCTCGCTATAAACTAATTGTTAATTGATAACGACTTAATAAATAACTGCCAAGCAGTCCGATTTAGTGCAGTGACTCACTTTTACTCATAGGAGATGACCCATGTTTACCAACAAAAAATTACTTACTGCGCTGATTCTAAGTACTGCATTTACAGCCACCACTGCAATGGCGGATGAACCAACAAGTAACCTAACCTCGCAGACCGATTATTTAGTGGCCAGTGCGATGGCAGATGTAAAGCAAGATATGACAACAGGCATTACGTACGACGTGTTAACGGCCAGCCATACTTTTGAACCGAACGCGGCAGAAGCAAGCACTTTAATTGCAGATATTACGATTACGCCAATGAAAAGTGATGAGTTTCAAAACGATAACGACGCGTAAGGAGGCAGGTATGCTAACCGCGAGCTCATTATTGATGTTGATTTTGGCACCCGTAGCAGCATTTGCACTTAGCGCTGTAGTGTTTTCAACAGCGCGATATATGTTAGACCAGTTTTAGTACTACTTTTAAATTTTAGCCACTCCCTGGGGCTTTCAGGAGGCAATAAAAAGCATATTGAGTTGGATGCTTTTTACTGCCTACCTGTTTTTTATCCAAATATTCTTTCCCACCAGCTTTTCTTTTCGCTCTCTTTTTCTCCATCAGGCCTCACCGCATTGCCAGAACAATCTTGTTGTGCCGGCGGCAATACATCAAGAATAGCGGGTACACTCATGCTTCCTGCACACCCGGCAATCACCACCGCACCGGTCTTCGCGTCAAAGTGCGCAATACCCAGACCATCAGGAAAGCGGCGAGATAACGATTTAGGCGACTGAGACTTCATATAATTAATAAAAACCGGTAAGGCACCGCTGGCACCGGTTAAATTTACAGACAAGTTATCATCATTGCCTACCCACACAGTAACAACATTGTTGCGGTCAAAGCCGCTGAACCAACTATCTCGGTAATCATCTGTAGTACCGGTTTTACCTGCCATATTCACGTTACCAAAGTTCGCGCCTACTTGTTTTGCCGTCCCTTCCACCGTGACTTTATACAACGCGTAATTCAGCAGGTAAGTTGCAGCTTCGTCGGTTCGCTGCGCATAAAATTCAGCCTTTTTCCATAACAGTGCATTGTCAGCGGTTACGACTGAGCTCACTGTATGAAGGGGCACATAGCGCCCGCCGTTCGATAATGTTTGGTACATTTGGTTGGTAACAAACGGCGTTAACTCTACCGCCCCTAATGTAAGAGAAGGCACCAAATTGACCTGAGAAGTAACGCCTAGTCGTGCAATCGTGTCAGCAATAACATCAAGCCCCACTTGCATGCCTAAATTAACGGTAGGCACATTCAAAGATTCAACCAATCCTTGAATAAGCGGCACTTGCCCTCTGAATTCTTTATCGTAATTTAACGGTGACCATTGCTGCCCATTGTCACTCTCTAGCGTAATAGGCTGATCTTCCAGTGGCGTGGCTAAATTAAACTGGGTTGGATCTTCAAGGGCTGATAAATACACCGCGGGTTTAATCAACGAACCGATTGGACGCTTTGCCCCCAACGCTCGATTAAACCCTCTAAAGGAGTAATCTTTACCACCCACAATCGCTCTCACTTCGCCTTTCGCACTGTCGGTCACAACCATCGCGCCTTGAAGGGGATTTTTTCTGTTCGTTTGTAAACTTGCAATCGTACCAGAGAGGGCTTTTTCTGCCCGGCGCTGAGCCACGATATCTAACGTGGTAAACACCTTTACACCGGAGTCACGCAAACTTGAGTCGGCTAGAATATCTGCAAGCTCTCGTCTTACCTGCTCCATAAAAGCAGGGTGCTTGCCGCTGGCTAAACTAGCGCCACTGGCCAAGCCTAATGGCATATTAATCGCCCGTTCGTATTGACTGCGGTCAATTTCATTTTCGTCAAATAGCATACGCAGCACCAAGTCTCGGCGCTCTTTAACGCGCTCGGGGTGTTTACGTGGATTATAATAAGAAGGGCCTTTGATAATAGCCACAAGCGTAGCAATTTCAGTAGTGCTCAGTTCATTTGCTGGGCGATCGAAGTAGAAATAACTAGCCAGTCCGAAACCGTGCACCGCCATGTCACCATTTTGACCTAAGAAGACTTCATTTAAATAGGCTTGAATTATTTCCGACTTGGAGTATCTGGCGTCTATGATCACTGCCATAATGGCTTCTTTCGCTTTACGCACAATCGAGCGCTCGCGGGTTAGAAACATATTTTTGACTAATTGCTGGGTAAGCGTGCTACCACCTTGGACCGTTCTGCCCGCCGCAATATTTGCTAATAGCGCCCGTAGTATTGATAACGGAGCCACACCGTGGTGATTATAAAAATTACGGTCTTCAACCAAAGTTAGCGCTTTTGGAAGCATGTCGGGAATAGTATCCAGTGTGACCAACATTCTGTCTTCCTGACTCCCACTGACCATGCGCGTAACTAACCATGGCTCTAGCTTTACAGTGCCAAATGGGCGAGTTTGCGTTCTATCTTGAATCAGACTAATCCGACTGCCTTGCCAGGTTATCTCTATATGGCGAAGCCCTTCTGCCCCTTCAGGGAAATGAAACGCGCGGCGCTGAATATTTAAAATACCATTTCGATAACTGTACTCGCCGCTACCATCTGCTTCATTAACTTTGCGGTATCCCAACAAGGTTAATTCATCTATCACTTCAGTGGGGGTAATTTCCTGCCCTTTACTCAGTTCTAAGGGGCGGGCAAAAATCTGTGCAGGAACTTCCCATTTATTACCTGAAAATTCATGTTTAATTTGCGCATCTAAGTAAAAGGCGTAGGCGCCAAGTACCACTACGCCTATCAGAAATAAGCGTAAGAAGAGCTTCATTATTGAAAAAGAGTTAGGTTTGGATGCCGCTTTAGTTTGTTTTTTTGCCACTTTTTTTGCCACTGAGAATGCCATGATATGAAGCTGAAAAAATTGTGCAGCTTTCTGAACACAATTTCCAGCGAATGCTGAAGAATTTTGTAGCCGCATATAAACAACTGCGTGCTGCACACTCTGAAGTTAGCGAACACTACCACTGCTCCTTCTCGGCAACAACTACAAAAATAGCACCACGTTAAAATCAATCGTTTCAATGACGCCACCCGTAGTAATGTTGAATACATACACTCAAGGAGCAATTATGACATCTGAAAATAGGGCGAGTTCTATTGCCAATATGGAAGGGTTACAATCGGCTATCGTGGCGGGAGAGACGGCCAGAGTGAAAGAGCTATTAGAGGGTCGTTCGTTAGATGAACTTCAAAAAGGGTATTTAATCGAGCTTGCTGAATTAAACAATGATGGCGAAATCATTGGGATTTTAAAACAAGCGCCAACGGCATAACGCCACAAGGTAGGTTTACATATTGTTACGTATCATCTGCCATAAACCTTAGCGCATCATTGAATTATACTCGCGTTTTACAGTCACATTGAGATAGCATGTGTGCTCGCAATACAGGAATTGAACTATGGGTTTTAAGGGTAAAGGGAAGCAGTGGGTTACTGCAGTATCAATGATGTCGGCACTGCTGTCAGGGCTGTGCACCGCTTCTGCAATGGCCGATGAGGCGTTTTCCATGTGTACCTCTCAACTTGCTAACAAAGCACTTGAGCAAGGTGTCAGTCAAGACACTGTCGATGCCATTTTCCCCACATTAGCATACCAAGCACGTGTTATTGAGCTTGATAGAAGCCAACCAGAATTCGTTCAAACCTTTCCAGGCTACTTTAGTAAACGTGTAACCGATTGGCGCACGAACAAGGGCCAGGAAATGTACGAGAAGCATAAGGACTTGCTGCACAAATTAAGTGACAAGTACGGTGTGCCGCCGCACTACTTGCTGGCCTTCTGGGGGCTTGAAACTAACTTTGGTAATTACAAAGGCAAAATGCCTGTTCTTGATTCGTTAGCCACGCTTGCTTGCGATCCCCGAAGAAGCAAATACTTTACCCAAGAGCTTTTGGTAGCAGTGAAATTATTTGAGCGTGAGTCACTCACCCGTGAGGAAATGGTAGGTTCTTGGGCTGGCGCTATGGGTCATACCCAATTTATGCCGTCGGCTTATACCCATTACGCGGTAGATGGCGACAATGACGGTCAAATCAACTTATGGAATAGTGAAGAAGATGCGCTAACCTCTGCGGCCAACTTTCTTGCGAGTTTAGGCTGGCAACGAGGCTTTCGTTGGGGCCGGGAAGTGCAGCTTCCAGAAAATTTTGATTATCAACTCTCTGGGTATAAAAACCGCCGTACTCTAGCCCAGTGGAATGAACTCGGCGTGAAACAAGCCGATGCAAGCCCGTTGGGCGAGGACGACACGAAAGCGTATGTGGTGGTTCCTGCTGGTCATGCCGGTCCCGCGTTTGTGGGTTACCAAAACTTTCGCGTGATCATGCGTTGGAATAATTCAGAGTTTTACGCCATTGCGGTAGGCGTATTAGCCGATAGAATTTCAGGCGCATCAGGTATTATTGCTCCCCTTCCGGATTTACCAGCTTACAGCCGAAACGATATTATTGGCCTACAGAAAAAGTTGAACGACCGTGGCTTCGATGTAGGCACCCCCGATGGAATAATTGGCCCTGCTACCCGCGAAGGTATTCGCAACTATCAAATAGCAAACGACATGATTGCTGATGGTTTTCCAGGTTTAAACGTGATGCAGTCGTTGAACTTGGTTGATAAGAGCGCCTAGCAGCTTTTAAAAGACTTTACTTGCCCCGTTAACCCATTGCCTTCTTTGTTCTGGCAGTGGGTTTAGCGGTAGCCGGTTCATCTGGCCAAAAATGCTTCGGGTAACGCCCTTTCATTTCTTTTTGAATTGCTAAATAACTGCCTGTCCAAAACCCTGCTAAATCTTTGGTGGTTTGCAATGGCCGACCTGCTGGCGAGAGTAACTCATACACGATATGTATTTTGCCACCCGCCACCGTAAGTGGGGCAGTTTGGCTATACATCTCTTGCATCCTAACCGCTAACACCACATCACCGTTATCGCGATACTCAAGTGCGGCATCACGCCCTGTGGGTATCGACAAATGAGTAGGCAATAATGAAGCAAGAGCATCTTGCTGCGGCCAACTAAGTGCATTATTTAGCGTATTTTTCCAAGGTAACTTTTGTAGTTTCGCCAAAGATTCACATCGGCTTAAGGGCTCAATTAATGTCTCTTTTGCGCTGTGCATTAATGCTGGTAAAGACTGTGGCCAAGGGTCTGGTTTGTCGAACGCCTGCGGTTGAGGTAAATTCAACGATGCCGCAAGTTTAAGCCGATTCCACCATTGCCAGTCCCTCTCAGTTAGTGGCCACTCACTTACTGGAATGTTCTCTAAATATTCGAACCAAGCATGAGCAGTCTGTTTTTTCCAGAAGCGATTATCTTGTTGCTTCTCTTGACCTGATACGGGTTCACTGGCTAAGTCGATGGCATGAAAACCAGTAATAATACGTGCTTCCATGACCTTCTTTGTCACATTAAAACGTACTTGTTTTTTGTGAGTAAACTCATCCTGGAATACGGCGCGAAGCCCAGCCTCGTTAATCGGCTGAGCTAACCTGAACTTCACCGTATTTCCGGTTTGCTGGCCATGTAATACTGCCAACCACTGAGGCGGGGAATGCAGCTCTAATTCGCCGCCTTTTCCACTGGCGAGCTTGTATCCGCATTGCTGGGACTTTCCTTGCATATTCCCCTGCATAGCCCCTTGTCCTTTTTGCCTTCCATTTGTCTTATCAGAAGCTAGACCCCGACAAAACGCCACCCGCTCAGGAAAGGCAATAGCAATACATAGCGCCAACGCCTCTTCTTCTAATCCGTGCATGTCCAATTCGTTCGCATTTAAACCAACATATTTTGCATATCTAGATGCTTGCTGATGAAGCTGCTTGCGCGTTTGACCATCCAGGTTCAACAGCGCATCGATAACATAGGTTTGCTCGAACTGCCCACCAAGGTTTTCTGCTAATGCCACCACAAAAGGCGCAGCACATTTGAGTTCGCGCTGCATAGCAGGCTCTAGTCCTTCGACCCCTTGCGCGCATCGTATTAATAGATTCGCCAAATTCGGATGGCAGGGTATGCCAGAAAGTGTACGCCCATAAGGGGTTATTATTTGGTTTGTGCTAAGGCCTTCGTCGTTAAGAGCATTAATGGCGGTTAAGTTATTATTAGCCACCTTTAACTGCGCGCCGCTTGGCTGGGTTAACATGCCCAATGATGCGGGCGTAGCGCCCCATTGCAATGCATCTAGCAATAAGGACGACACATCTTCTCGTAATACTTGCGGGGCATTATGCTGCGCCATACGCTCAAAACTGCTTTGACTGCATAGCCGGTAGCAATCGCCCGCGCTAACTCGTCCCGCTCGCCCAGCCCGTTGAATAGCCGATGCTCGGGATATACGCTGTTGCATTAACTGGGTAAAACCACTGGAAGGGTTATATTGGGCTTGGTTCTCCCACATACTGTCTACCACTACCTTAACCCCTTCTATGGTTAAGCTGGTTTCGGCAATATTGGTGGCAAGAATAATTTTGCGCCGCCCTTGAGGATCAGGGTTGATAGCGGCTTGTTGGGCGTCTTTGCCCATCGCCCCAAAGAGTGAGTGCAATGCCACATCATATTTATTTACCAGCGTGGAGAGTCGTTGTGCCACGCCTCGAATGGCTCCGCTTCCTGGCAAGAAGACCAGTACATCACCTTGATGCTGAGAAAACGCTCGGGTAGTCACCTCTGCGGTGGCGCTAACCACCTCATGGGCGAGCACATCCTTGCTGTAATGCATATTAACGGGGAAGGTTCGTCCTTCTGCATTGAGGTTAATCGCAGGTACAGCGCCGTAATTATCCATTAATGCAGTAAGTGGCTCTACATCAAGCGTGGCAGACATAACCACTAGGCGGAGATCTTCTCGCAAGCCCGCTTGTACGTCGAGGGCTAGCGCTAAACCGAAGTCGCTATGAATGCTGCGCTCATGAAATTCATCAAATATAATGGCCGATACCCCAGTAAGCTCAGGGTCAGACTGAATCATTCTGGCGAGTATACCTTCGGTTATCAGTTCAAGGCGGGTAGTTTTTCCTACCTTACTCTCACCTTTAATTCGGTAACCTACTGTGTCGCCCACTTTTTCATTGAGGATGCCTGCCAGGTAATTCGCCAAATTCCTTACGACTACGCGGCGAGGCTGCATCAACAACACTTTACCCTGTGGTATCGCGCTTAATAGAGAAAGTGGTAGCACCGTGGACTTACCTGCACCCGGCGGTGCACCTATGATAAGGTTGTTTTCGCCAATCGCGTTGTTAACGGGTTCAATAAGCTGGGCGGCGGGTAAATGTAATAACGGCTGTAACATAAAGGTTTGCAATACCTAGATAAACTTCTCACACTATTGTACTTGAATTTACCTGTAGCAGAAGTTCTGCATTACGTTAAAACAAGCACGGCTAGAGTAAGCACAGCGAAATAGAGACACCTGACGATATGTCCATTAGGGTTTAATTCATTTTCTATTAACTAGGACGTGTTGACTTAATTACACGTAGATAGAGGAGTGGGTATGCGTTGTTTCATTGGTTTAGATTTACATTCAACAGAAAAATTAGCCCTTGATAGTTGGCGGCAACAAGCCCTCCCAGAGGTGACAGCCCGCAACATGTTGAACCTTTCGGAGGGCCGAGCCCACAATGAAGGTAGAGGGAACGAAGGCAGGCGGAGCAAGGGAAAAGAGAGCAAAGGTAAAAGACGTGACTCAGGCGCATCCCAACCTTATGCGGTTAACGCAGCCAATTACCATATGACCTTAAGTTTTCTCGGCCACATTACTCACCGACAGCATGAAGCGTTAGTCGCCGAACTAGATACGCTAATACATGCACCATTTTCACTAACCTTAGACACTACAGGTATTTGGAACGGCCCTAAGATTCTCTTTGCCGCACCACAATCACCGCCAGCAGAGCTCATGGCCTTAGCAAAATCTACCCGCAAGGCCGCCAGAGCAGCAGCTATAGAGGTTGATGGTAAAGTGTTTTCGCCCCATGTTACCGTTATTCGAAAAGCCACGGCGGCGCTTCCTGTGCCTTTGTATACCCCTCATGTAGAGATGCATGCCTCGGCGTTTCACCTTTTTGAATCTGTCTCTACACCGCAAGGGGTTACATACCCCGTTAGGCAAAGTTGGAATTTAAAGCACAATATGTCAGTGCGTGAGAAGCTACGCCGAGGAATTAATGATGAGTAGTTGGTTAACGATCATTCATCGGGTGATATTATTTATAGCAAAATAGCCTATTTCAGTTAGGCTTTTTCAGCCCAAAAACCTTTACATCACTGGCGTAGCTGGGTAAAAAGGGGGTCTTATTTAGTGAGACCTCAATTCCATGCAACAAACGTTTCGATTAGTAATAGATTGCCCTGACCAAATTGGCTTAGTTGCCAGTGTTTCTCAGTTTTTAGCTAGCCATGGTGCCACCATCGTTGAAGCTAACCATCACACCGATTTACAAACCGGTAGATTCTTTATGCGCCACGAAATTGGTGCCGATTCTATTGGGTTAGATTACGACAGCTTTTTAGCAGAATTTGCGCCTTTGGCGAACGAATTTCAAATGAATTGGAAACTCTCTGATTCGGGTAAGAAGCAGCGCGTTGCCTTACTGGGTAGCGTGGAATCTCACTGTATGGTTGATTTACTGCATCGCTGGCACACCGGTGAGCTTGATTGCGATATTCCGTGCATTATTGGCAACCATCCACAAATGAAGCAATTTGCCGATTGGTATAAAGTGCCGTTTCATTGGGTAGACTTTAAAGCGTTGGGCAAAGAAGCGGCTTTTGCGCAAATCTCAACCTTATTGGAAGAGTATAAAATTGACCTAACAGTGCTTGCCCGCTTCATGCAGATTTTACCAGATACGCTATGCCAACAACTTCAAGGTAAAGCAATTAACATTCACCATAGTTTCTTACCGAGCTTTGCAGGGGCTAAACCCTACCAACAGGCTTACGATCGCGGCGTTAAGTTAATTGGGGCAACCTGCCATTACGTCACCAAAGACCTAGACGAAGGCCCTATTATTGAGCAAAGCGTTAAGCGTATTAGCCACAGTGATAGCGCGGTTGATATGGTGAGAAAAGGGAAGGACTGTGAAGTAACCGCCCTTGCCCATGGCGTGCGTTATCATTTGGAAGACCGCGTGATTATTCATCGCAATAAAACCGTGGTATTTGCATAAGACACTGTTTTATAAATTTCGCAGCAAGATAAAAAGCCAGACGAGAGTGACTCCTCTGGCTTTTTTAATTCTGGCAGGCATGAACAAATTTACTTTATGACGCTGCAACCTGCGTACAGGCTCAATTTCAACTTTACCACTACCCCTCTTTTGTGGCGCTAATTTGGCGCTATACTGTCAGTGCGGCAACTTGTCTGCGCAACTTAACGTAGTACCACGTATTTGAAATGGCAAACAAGATCTCAGTGATAGCCAGTCCCCATGTTTGAGTGGCCACACCGTAAACCGTAAAGTTTAGCGAGCCAACTATCATACAAATGCGTAGTCCAGCCTCTTTACAATGTAGTTCACCAAATCGGTACACCATAAAAGTCATTACTGGCATAAGTTCTAATAGCCCTGTTTTTCCCGTAAGGGTATTAATACTTGCCACTAGCACGGTCATCAACGTCAGAATAATATAAGTAGCGTACGCGGGTAAAAGCTTCTGAGTTACAATACGGTATGTTGTACTTAAGCCTGCCACAGTAATAACAACAGCCCCACCCCACGCTTGCTCGAAAGCAAGTAAGCTGGCTAGCGCCACACACAACCCTAAATTCAAAAATAAAAGCTTGCGCTCTGTATTAGACCAAAACGACCCAATAGCAAACAATACAGGGATTGTATGAAGCAATAATTCAAACACGCCGATGCTCCTTCATAGATAACAAGTGAGGCAGAAATTCCATTATGTATTGGCGCGAAGTGTAGTGATTAGTCTAAAACTTTCAATGGTTTTTTTAGCCTTTTCGACGAGTGTCATTTAGGCGCTACTACTCGCATTCTCGTTAGCCTAGCGGCTTAATACGTTAAGAGACATTTACGTTATTTTTACAATGGCATAGTATTGAATGTGTGAGATTTTAATTAACGCTTCAATCGGTGAAATTGATCTGCTTTACTAGTGCGTGTAGACCTAACGATAATAAACAATAAAAGAAATCATAACCATAATAAGACAGGAAATAATAATGGGAAAATTTAAAACTTCACTTACTGCCATGGCGGTAGTGGTTGCACTGGGTGCCTGCTCAGAACAAAAAGCACCTCAGGCAACCTCAGCAGACACTACTGAAGTTGCTGCAGCACAAGAAACTCATCAGTTCGACAATGTGCTACTGCAAGAGTTTAAAGGCCCGTATGGTGGCGTGCCCGCTTTCGATAAAATGAAATTGGAAGACTTAAAACCCGCTCTTGAAAAAGCAATGGAACTAAACCTTAAAGAGATTGATGAGATTGCGAATAACCCTGAGCCCCCCACATTTGAAAATGTGATTGTGGCTATGGAACGTTCGGGTAGCGAGCTTAGTCGTGCTTTTCGTTACTACGGCATTTGGAGTGCGAATAAATCTAGCCCCGAGTTTCGCGCCATCCAAGTAGAAATGTCGCCTAAGTTGTCTGCATTTTCTACCAAAATCACACAAAACGAAAAGTTGTTCGAACGTGTTAAAGCGGTTTATGAGTCAGAAGAACGCTCGACTCTTACCGAAGAAGAACAGCGCATTGCTTGGATGACTTACAACGAATTCGCACGCAATGGTGCCACCTTAGACAGCGAAGCGAAAAAACGCTATGCCGCAATCAATGAAGAATTAGCAACCCTCTATACGTCGTTCTCAAATAACGTACTGGCGGATGAAGAGAACTACGTAACCTATATTACTGAAGACCAATTAGGTGGCTTGCCTGAATCTTTCGTAAAAGGCGCTAAATCTGCCGCCCAGAGCCGTGGTGAGCCGGATAAATATGCAATAACAAACACCCGTTCTTCCATGGATCCGTTCCTAACCTATTCTACTAACCGTGAATTACGCGAAAAAGTATGGAACACCTATTACAGCCGTGGCGACAACGCAGATGAATTTGATAATAACGAAACTATCAAACGCATTCTGACATTGCGTGATGAGCGAGTGGAATTACTCGGGTATGAAAACTATGCCCAGTGGCGCTTAGAAGACCGTATGGCAAAGAATCCTGAAAACGCCATGGATCTTATGATGAAGGTTTGGCCCGCTGCCATTGCACGTGTTGAACAAGAAGTGGCCGATATGCAAGCCATTGCTGACGCTGAAGGCGCTGATATCACTATTGCCCCTTGGGACTATCGTTTTTATGCCGAGAAAGTTCGCCAAGCCAAGTACGACCTAGACTCAAACGAAGTGAAGCAATACCTGCAGCTAGATAAACTGCGCGATGCTATGTTCTACGTTGCTGGTCGTTTGTTTAATTTCAACTTTACCCCAGTGGAAGAAGGCAAAGTGCCTGTATTCCACGAAGACGTTAAAGTATGGGAAGTGACCGATAAAGATTCCGGTGAACACATTGGTTTATGGTACTTAGATCCGTTTTCTCGCAAAGGTAAACGCTCTGGTGCATGGGCCACAACTTATCGCTCGTCAACAACCTTCGACGGCAAAAAGACGGTGTTGTCTTCTAACAACTCTAACTTCGTAAAAGGGGCTGAAGGCGAGCCAACACTCATTTCATTTGATGATGCAGAAACCTACTTCCACGAATTTGGTCATGCACTGCATTTCTTATCTGCTGATGTGAAATACCCCTCTTCGCACTCAGGCGTACGTGATTACACTGAGTTCCAGTCGCAACTTTTAGAGCGCTGGTTAACCACCGACGAAGTCATTAATCAATTCTTAGTACACTATGAAACGGGTGAACCTATTCCTGCTGAACTTGTTGCTAAGATTAAGAAGGCATCAACCTTTAATGAAGGCTTCAAAACCACTGAGTATATGGCTTCTGCCATTATGGATTTGAAGTACCATACCACTGATCCGGCTACTATTGAGCCCGATACCTTTGAACGTGAAGAGCTTACAAAACTCGGTATGCCTGAAGAGATTGTTATGCGTCACCGCACACCTCACTTTGGTCACGTGTTCTCTGGTGAAGGTTATGCCGCAGCCTATTACGGTTATATGTGGGCAGAAGTGCTGACAGCTGATGCATCAGAAGCCTTTATGGAAGCACCGGGTGGATTTTACGACGAAGAAGTGGGCAATCGCTTAGTGAAGTACCTCTTTTCGGTTCGTAATGCGATGGATCCAGCTGAAGCCTATCGCAAATTCCGTGGCCGCGATGCCAAAGTTGACGCATTAATGCGCGACAGAGGTTTCCCAATTCCTGAAGATAAAAGCGAAGATTAATCGTTAAACCTCCCTAAAAAAGCCGCGAAGTTGAGAAATTCACCTCATTTCGCGGCTTTTTCTTGACCTTTCGGTCAATTTAACTTCAAAATCATCTTATCGGCTTTTGTACGTCGAAAGTATAATAATTCGCGATCCTCAGCCGATATAAACACAATAATAAAAAAACTAGTGCGCACTACCTCTCCTCGTGTTTCATGAAGTGATTAATAACCTGCAACTAAGCAGTAAAGTAGACGCTAACAGTAATAACACAACGCCCAAGACGTGACTGTGCCTGCAGTGCAGCGTCGTTATTTCAGCAGTCAAAATATGGTCGGAAGTTATGACTTTGAGTATTAAACAAAAACTGATTCTTTCACTGATGGTGGCTGTGTTGGCAGCCTCAATATTGGTAGGCTCAATTAGCCAATGGATAGCCCGAGACTTAGTAAAAGAAAACATGGAACAGCTTCAACTTCCTTCACTGTTGAAGCAAATTGGCAATCAGGTCGACAGAGAAGCCAGCGTGATGCTTTCTGTTGCCCATGGCATTGCGTCCAATCCAGACATTTTAGCCTGGTCGGCCGCTGGCGCTGATAGTTCAGGTGAAAAGCGACTTATCGCTTATCTAAACGACATCGTGACTTTCAACGACTTAACCGTGGCCTCTTTCGTCGATAGAAAAACCACTAAGTATTGGAACCAAGACGGTTTTTTACGGGTGCTAAAGAATGACGAATTTGACGGATGGTTTTTTACTTACCGTGATAGTGGTACGCCAATTTCACTTAGCTTGTATAACGAACCGGGTCAAGGTTATAGGTTGTTCGCAAACTTCCAACAAACCGCAGGCCGAGGCATGTCTGGCGTCGCGAAGTCTGTAGACGAGCTTTTAGATATTATTAACGCGGTAAAAATTGCCCAAACTGGCTATGTGTATTTGGTTGATGGCGAAGGCACTATTATTGCCCACCCTGATACTAGCCTATTGGGAAAATCCAAACTGAGTGCCATTAGTGGCGCAGATGCGTCGCGGTCTTTACTGCAACAACGTGATTTTGCGATGGCAACCAGCGAAGTAAACGCCGATGACGTCCTTTTTGCCAGCACGTACGTTGAAAAGTCAGGTTGGTACGTGGTTGCACAAGTACCAGAGCAAGAGCTTTATGCCTCGTTAAATGCAGGCAGTCGGCAGATTATTTTGTGGTCTATTGCCATCGCGGGCTTGTTCGCACTGCTTGGTATTTGGCTGGCATCTTCACTCACTAAGCCTATCGAATCACTGGCTGATATTTTCCAGCAACTTGGAAAAGGGCAAGGCGATTTGCGTTCAAGAATTGACGTACCAGAACAAAGAGAAACCGCGCGACTGGTTGAAGGCTTCAATAGTTTTATCGACCACCTTCACCGCACTATTGTATCGGTAGCCAAAACTAGCCAAGCCCTTAAAACTTCGGCTCAAGAAGTGGCAAGCCAATCTCAGCAAAATGAACGCTCTACTCGCAGTCAGCGAGACCAAACCATGCAGGCAGCAACAGCGTTAACTGAAATGGGCAGTACGGTAACTGAAGTAGCCCAGTCAGCTACCTATGCGGCACAAAATGCCAATCGTGCGACGGAAAGCTCGCAAGAAGGCCGCCTATTTACCCAAAAAGCCGTGCACGCAATATCGAATCTTTCTACGCAAGTAGAAAGTGTGTCCGAGGTTATTCACTCCCTTGATGAACACACAGCGGCTATCGGCGGCATACTTGATACTATTCGCAGCATTTCAGAACAAACTAACTTGCTTGCGCTGAATGCAGCTATAGAAGCCGCTCGGGCTGGCGATCATGGCAGAGGCTTCTCTGTGGTTGCCGATGAGGTTCGTACCCTTGCTCAACGTGCGGCTGCCGCTACCGATGAGATTCAAATTAAAATCGATAAGTTTCAGCTAGACTCAAAAACGGCCGTTTCTCAAATGCAAGACAGCAAAGCACAAACCAAAGAAGTGGTGGGTGCTACCGATGATATCGATAAGCTGCTTCAGAAGATTACTGACGAAATCGCGCTGATCAACGACGTGAACACTCAAGTGGCCACCGCGACAGAGCAACAAGCCACAGTCGTTGAGGATATTAGCCGAAGTATTAATGAGATAAGTTCATCGAGTGATGAAACCCTTAATGCCACACATGTGTTAGTAGGCGTTAGCGAGAAGCTAGACGAACTCGCAAACGAACTGGCTCAAGAGGTTAGTCAGTTTAAGTTGTGAGATTAGTTTTATTTCAATACTGCTTGGCTAGAACGCAATAGCGTATTGCAGTTTAACTTGGTTGTCGTGGGCTTTGCTCCACGGCAACTGGATTGTTGCGCTGTCCGACTTCCATGACTCTCTAGAAGCCGCAACCGTGAGCGTGTGTCTGTCTTCCATTAGAGGAACTTCAAAATACACACTCGCTGTAGTACTGGTAGGGAGTTGAATCACTTCGGCAACGGGAATGGAAATTTCATGTTCAGGACGAATTTTGTGGCTTAACCCAACCCGGTAACTTCCTTTGTCCCACCAACTCACCACTTCAAATTCGTGGCTTTTAACCCGCTGAGTAAGTACACCGTAATCGAGTAAGCCTTTGTTATAGTGAACAATCGCTTCTACATTAAAGCGTTTAGTAAATTGCTGGTTTACCACCAACTGATACTGCTTTTGCTTACAGCCTTTAAATCTAATCTTATTTTTAGATAGCGCAATGGAAAAGGTATCATCAAAACTTACATATTCGCTCAACCATTGCTCAGCATCTTCGACCGCTGAGGCAGATGCAGACATCGATAACCATACACATTGAAGTGCGGTAAGCATCACAAGAAGCTGAGAAGATCGAAGCATTATTCGGTACCTAATGTGCAAAAGCAAAGTAGACCCCAATATAACCATGAAGCGAAAAGCGTGGGAATTAGCCATTATGCTAACTCCCCTCAAGTGTTTAAATTATAGACAAATTTATTTTTGGCTAATGGTAACTTTGGTAAGTGATGCCTTGCGATGCCCCGTCGCTTCTTCTGAAAACCAGTAATTGCCGTTGTCGTCAACACATACACCTTCTACTTGTTTATAGGCAGGTAACGGCCAAATGTTGATAGGAACAAACTGACTATCAACCTGTGCCATGAAAGTATCAAAGTTACCAAAGGGGTCAGATTTATAGCCCACAATGACGTATAGATTACGAGCAGCATCGTAATCTGCGCCAGTAATAACACCCGGTAAACCTTCGATATGCGCAAACGCGGTTAGTGTCTGGGGCTGTGTAGACTCGTTAACTTCATACACTTTAGCCACACCGGTACGCCAGCTTTTCGAGAACAGTATTAACTTTCCGTTGGCATACGTCATGGCCTCTGAATCAAAGTCATGGGCATAAGGCATGTTGCTACTTGGATTGTTGCCTTCATAGGCTACTGTCATTGTGACTATATCGTTAAGGTCATTTTTATTGACCTTATATATAGTAAGACTCTCACGACGGCCCTTGTTGTTGCCAACATCCGCAACATACCAATGCGTTGAACTTGCTGTAACCGCTTCCCAATCGATGTTGTCTAACGCCATTCTATCGGTTTTAATCACCTTGCCTTCATAAGATAGATGAAACAATTCCGGTTTGTTTCCAGAGTCGTTCAAACTAACGAGTGTTGAGGCATTACAAAACAGCCCCGACGTCTCTTCTAATACGTCAGGAAGCACCGTTAACTTACCCACAGATATTATAGTCTGAGCTTCAGGGTATGAAGCAGCACAACCAGTAAGTAACGAGAGTGAAAAAAACGTAGCAACTGCTACAGGTAAAAATGAGTGATTAAGCAACGTAGATAGTCCGTTGATAAGGCGCTCTTTGGCGCGTAATTAATGAAGCCTTAAAATACTATGCTTCCCCTTCCGCTACAACGTTGAATATAAGCGAATTGATCCCTCATAGGCTAAACTCTGTTTTAATCATATTGTGCTTATACGAAAGTCTCTGTCGGCATGAACATAAGTTGCTATATGATGGGGCCGCAAAACAGTATAAGTATGACTATATCCTTATAATTATATAAAGAAGGGAACACGCATTGTCAGATCCACTCATGTCTTTGGTTGCCGTTGGCTTATTGTCGATTAGCTGCCAATATCTCGCGTATAAAGTTCGTTTACCTGCCATCTTACCGCTTTTGATTGTAGGAATTGTGGTTGGCCCTGTATTTGGCGTACTTAACGCAGATGCGCTTTTTGGCGACCTTTTGTTCCCTGTTGTATCGCTTTCCGTTGCCATTATTCTGTTTGAAGGATCCCTTACCCTCAAATTTGGAGATATTGCCGGCCATGGCAATATGGTACGTAACTTATGTAGTGTGGGTGTATTAGTCACCTGGGTCATAGCCGCTGTTGCAGCGCATTACAGTCTAGACTTGTCGTGGCAACTCTCCTTTTTATTCGGTGCTATTGTGACGGTAACTGGCCCCACCGTGATAGTGCCCATGCTGCGAACTGTGCGGCCTAAATCTAACTTGGCAAGCATCCTACGATGGGAAGGCATTGTCATCGACCCCATTGGCGCCCTGCTGGCCGTACTCGTCTTTGAGTTTATCGTCGCCTCTCAAGGCAATGCTATTTCCCACACCTTTATCACCTTTGGCAAAACCATCGGAATTGGTTTCCTACTTGGTTTTAGTTCCGGTTATTTGCTAGGGCTTTCTATCCGCAAAGATTGGATCCCGCATTACTTGTTAAACACCGCCGTTTTAACCATTATTCTAGGTGTTTTTGCAGCGTCAAATTATGTTGCACATGAATCTGGACTATTGGCCGTTACCATCACGGGCATGGTATTAGCCAACATGAAGAACGTGGAAGTAGAAGACATTTTAGAGTTCAAAGAAACCTTGAGTGTGCTGCTTATCTCAGGTTTGTTTATATTACTTGCTACCCGTCTTAGCCTTCAATCTATTGCGGATGTAGGTTGGGGAGCGCTTATTGTGCTTGGCGCAATCATGTTCATTGCTCGCCCATTATCGGTAGCAGCGTCCTCTATTGGCACAGGTCTTAAACTTAATGAGTTGGCCTTGCTGAGCTGGATTGCACCCCGCGGCATTGTGGCCGCAGCCGTATCTGCGTTGTTTTCTTTAAAGCTTGAAGAAATTGGCTACGAGGGTGCTGGCATTATCGTGCCCATGGTCTTTCTTGTGATTATTGCTACCGTCGTTGTTCAAAGCCTGACTTCTCGAAGTGTCGCCCAATTGCTGAAAGTAAGAGCCCCTGCCCCTACCGCTTACCTAGTGTTCGGTGGCAGTAAGTTTAACCGACTGCTTGCTGATGAAATGATTAAGCAAGAGCTGAGCGTTACCGTTGCAGATACCAACTGGGATGCCATTCGAGAAGCCCGAATGATGGATATTCCAGTGTATTTTGGTAACCCCATGTCAGATCACGCAGCTCGTCATCTCGATATCGCTAGCTTTGGTACGGTGTTAATTATGTCACCTTACAAACAACTTAATCCCCCCATTGCGTATCATTTCGAAAATACCATGGGCAAAGATAAGGTGTGGGCACTGACAAGCAACGAACAGTCTACCCGCCCAAGTCACCAAGTAAGTGAGCAATATGCAAAACGCCTCACCTTATTTGATGAAGGTGTGACTTATGGGTATTTGGCGTCAGCGATTGCTCGTAACGCCAGTATTAAAACCACACGGCTGTCTGATGAGTTCACATTCGCGCAATATAATGAAAAATATGGTGATAGAGCCACACCATTAATAGCCATAGATGTTGAAGGAAAAAGCTTCACATTCGTGAATGGGAACAGCATTCACCCTAAGGCAGGATGGCGAGTAATTAGTTTGATTTTACCTGAAGGTGAAGCAGTGTAAGAAGATGCTAGCGGGTTAAGATGGCACCCTGCCTAAGCAGGGTGCATCTCCCTGGAGAACGCGCAGTTCAGTGCTTCTTCATGAGAAGCATAATTGTTTATATTTTACCGTAACTACGCTGTCGGCGTTATAAAAGCAAAGAACAGACCACTTTGCGATTTCACAATATTTTCAATACCTTATGTATTTCTGCGTAAAATAACGGGCTGTTATAAAGGTGCAAAGAAAAACCTTGGTGCAATGTGCGCACAACTTTGGTGAGCTAAAATTAACCAATTGATATTTATAAGTAAGATTAACCTACATTACGTTTTATAACCGCTAGCGTTTTATCCAATGCACCACTGTTTTCCTCTAAAACTTTCCGGCCGGCTTTTCCAGCTTCCTCACGTTTCATCGGGGCGTTGATCCAAGCCTTACATTGCCGAGCAATTTCTTCTGCGTTAGTTATTTTTGTAAGCGCCCCACGCTCTGCCAAATACTCACAAATTACTGGGTTGTTATAGGTATGTGGCCCCATCATGATGGGAATAGAAAAGGCGGCAGGCTCTAACGCGTTATGCCCACCTCGATTTGTAATCGAGCCCCCTACAAATGCGAAACTAGCTACGCTATAAGCACTATTCAATTTCCCCATTTCATCAAGCAAAATAACTTTCGTCTCTGGAGATATAGCATCAATGTTACTTGTTCGAACGTATTCAAGCTCGTTTTGCTCTAATAGCTTAGCGACGGTATCAAACCGTTCAGGGTGACGAGGTACTAATAGCAAGCGAAGATTAACTGCGATTAACGATCCGAGTATCTTCAACGCATCAATCATGGCTTGCTCTTCAAGATCGTGGGTACTGCCAGCAACTAATATTGGGCCGTCTGTTAGTGAAAGGCCCATGAACCCTTTGCTTTGATGCGTTGTGGATGCAGCTTGGTCAAACTTAATATTATTAGTTTGGGTCATTCGTGTTTCAGGCATACCTAGTGCAAGGTAATTATCGTAATCACGCTGACCTTGAGTACATATATGAGAAAGTTTGTTTAACATGGGTTTAAACAGTTTACTTATCTTCATGTAGCGCTTAGCTGACCTATCCGTCATACGCGCATTAATCACCATTATCGGTATGTGGCGCTTCCAGCAAGCATGTACAAAATTAGGCCATAATTCGACTTCAGTAATAAGCACCGCTTTAGGTTTAATGCGCTTTATCATTGCAGCCATAGCCGTGTGCAAGTCATAGGGTAAGTAAAAATGGTGTACCGTATTACCAAAAATATCCCGCACCCTTGCCGAACCTGTGGGTGTAGTAGTGGTCACCGTAATCTGCGTATCTGGCTCAGCCTGAATGATGCGCTTTATTAAGCAAGATGCAGCCACCACTTCACCAACCGAAACACAGTGAAACAGATAACCGTTAGTTTTATGGGGCCTCGCAACAAAACCGAATCGCTCAAACCGACGTTGATTATATTCTTTATTTCTTGTCGCACCTCGGCGCATTAGTTGGATAAATGCGAAAGGGATAATGCAAAATAATACACAGGAGTAAAGCCAGCGACAGATATCTTCTAGTAATGTAGGTCTGTATTCGGCTTCTTTACCGCCTCTTATCATTAGTAATTCCTATTTTTATTCTTGGCTGCTCGACAGGCTCGTATCGCTGAAAATCAAATGCGTAACGCTCTGCTAGGTCGTCATCAAACTGACGCTATTATGTGGTTTACTCACCCATTATAACTCGTCTACATGTAAGTTTTATGTGCTCTACTGCAACCCAGCCAAACGTACTTTTAATCAGGCTTAGCGCTATTGGTGACATTGTAATGGCCTCAGGCCTTCCGTCCAGCATTAAAGCGGCTCTTCCAAATGCTCGAGTTACCTGGTTAGTTGAAAAGCCGTATGCAGGGCTAATACAACACCACCCTTTTGTTGATGACATTCTCGTGTGGCCCAAAAGCGAATGGAGAGAGTTTGGTAAAAAGCGCGCCTATTGGTCTTTGCTTAAATCGGTTTTGGCATTTCGCCGACAGCTTCACGAGAAAGGCTTTACCCTCGCCATTGATGCCCAAGGCTTACTTAAAAGTGCTTTTTTAGCCTATCTCAGTGGTGCAGGTGTCCGAATTGGTTTTAATAGTAAAGAGCAAAGCCAACGTTTCTTAACCGACACTATAGATAAACCAATATCAAACCAAATCAGTAGCGAGTATCGATATTTAGCAAAGCATATGGGAGCGCATTCTTACGAACTACATATTGAAATGGGGGAAGCTGCAACACAAAAGCTTCAGGGCACGCTAGGTGCACTGTCGGTAAATGGCGATTATATTGTACTTGCCCCTTTTACTACTCGCCCGCAAAAGCACTGGCCAATTAATCATTGGAAGCAACTTATCACGCTTATCCGTCAGCACAGTAATATGCCTATTGTCATTCTAGGCGGCCCTTCAGATAGCTGCGATGCTGAGTCATTAACCTTCATTGAAGGTGATGTTTATTCATTAGCGGGACACGTATCGTTAGCAGAATCAGCCGTGGCCGTTAAACAGTCTCAGGCCTTTATTGGCGTTGATACCGGCCTAACACACATGGCGGTTACTTTTCTTCGCCCTACAGTTGCGCTTTTTGGGTCTACCTGTCCGTATACATATACTGATAATGCCAACACTCATGTATTATATAAAAACCTAGTCTGTGCGCCATGTAAGCGTAAACCAACGTGCAATGGTACATTTGACTGTATGGCATTGATTCGCCCAGAAGAAGTTTTTACCATTGTGAAGGAATACTTGTGAGCTTAAAGATTTTGCATATAGAGTTGGGCAGAAACTTGTATGGCGGCGCTAAACAAGTTGTCTACTTGTTAGATTCATTGAACCATCATTTTGATTACGAAAACCACTTAATATGTCCAGAAGACAGTAAAATTGCATCGGTGCCTCTTGCGGGTTGCCAAACGCATACCATTGCCTATCGCGGAGAAACAGACTTATTTGCCGTAAAGCGCATGGTTAACATCGCCCGTAAAATTAACGCCGATGTCATCCATGTACATAGTCGCCGTGGAGCGGATGTTTTTGGCGCCATGGTAGCCAAGATAACAGGCATTCCCGCTATATGCACACGACGAGTAGATAACCCAGAATCACTGTTTGCCACTTATAAATACAGTCAGTTTGCTGCTGTAGCGAGTATTTCTGAGGGCGTGTTTAATGTGGTAAGTCATCACTGTGAAGCAGTCAAACACCAACCGGTTATTCACTCGTCAGTAGATTTTAGAGAGTTTTCGAAGCCTGGTGACAAAGCCTGGCTAAGTGAAACCTTCTCCATTCCTTCAGACCATACCGTTATTGCTAACTTTGCTCAGCTTATATCTCGTAAAGGCCAAGCTGATATTATTCTAGCCATGGAGAAAGTGGTTCAAAATAACCCTAAAGTGAGTTGCTTACTATTCGGCAAAGGGAATCTCAAAGAAAGCTACCAAGCGCTTATCGACCGACATTTGCTTACCGAACACGTAAAGCTGTGCGGCTTTACCGAGGAAGTTAGTAAAATTCTGCCCAGTGTTGATATAGTGGTTCACCCCGCTTATGCGGAGGGTTTAGGTGTTATTCTTCTTCAAGCCGGAGCGTGTAAGCGTGCAGTGGTATCTACGCCAGTAGGCGGTATTCCTGAAATTATTGAGCACGAAGAAACAGGGCTAATGGTAACGCCAGGGAATATCGATGAAATAGCCGACGCCTTAATTACGCTGGTGAATAACAAGCAAACCCGCGATACCTTGGGCAATCAGTTGTATCAACATGTAAAAGGGCATTTCAGTACTAACGAAATGGCTGCCAGTTATAGCGAGCTGTACTTGACCGTGACCCAGCCATCATAAGTATTGCATTGTTAAATTTTAAGCAATAAAAAAGCCGCTCAAGAGCGGCTTTTTCAATCGTAAGAAAAGTTAGCGATTAAACGCCAGCTTTTTCTACAACGCTAACCAATGTCCAATTTTTACTTTTAGACAATGGACGACATTCACTAATAGTGACTACGTCGCCTTGGTTACATACGTTTTCTTCATCGTGGGCGTGAAGTTTAGTAGAACGTTTGATGAACTTCCCGTAGATAGGGTGCTTTACAAAACGCTCAACAACAACAGTAATGGTTTTATCCATCTTGTTGCTAACCACACGACCTTGCACTGTACGAACTTTTTGTTCAGTCATTACGCATCAGCCTTTTGAGTCAGAATGGTTTTAACACGCGCGATGTTACGACGTACAGTTCTCAATTGGTCAGTCTTTTCAAGTTGACCAGTTGAGTGCTGCATGCGCAAGTTGAACTGTTCGCGTAGCAGGTTAATCAACTCTGCGTTCAGCTCTTCTACGCTTTTTTCTTTCAGTTCAGTCGCTTTCATTACATCACCGTCCGAGTTACAAAGGTTGTCTTAAATGGCAGTTTAGCCGCTGCCAATTCAAACGCTTCGCGTGCTAGAGACTCAGGAACACCTTCCATCTCATAAAGTACACGTCCAGGTTGAATTTGGCATACCCAGTACTCAACGTTACCTTTACCTTTACCTTGACGCACTTCAAGAGGCTTCTCAGTAATTGGCTTGTCAGGGAAAACTCGAATCCAAATTTTACCTTGACGCTTAACGTGACGAGTCATAGCACGACGCGCTGCTTCGATTTGGCGAGCGGTCATACGACCACGGCCAACTGCTTTCAGGCCATAAGTACCGAAGCTTACCTTGCTCCCCGCAATGGCAAGACCACGGTTACGACCTTTATGCATTTTACGAAATTTCGTACGCTTTGGTTGTAACATGATTTAGCCCTCACGCTTAGAGTTGCGGCCTTTCTTCTTAGGTTGAGCAGGCGGAGCTTGCTCTTGAGTTGTAGGCAAACCGCCCAGAACTTCACCTTTGAAGATCCATACCTTCACACCAATAATACCGTAGGTAGTTGCAGCTTCTGAAGTTGCGTAATCGATATCTGCACGGAAAGTGTGCAGAGGTACGCGACCTTCACGGTACCATTCAGAACGAGCAATTTCTGCTCCGCCCAAACGGCCGCTTACTTCAACTTTAATACCCTTAGCACCAAGACGCATTGCGTTTTGTACCGCGCGCTTCATAGCACGACGGAACATTACACGACGTTCTAGCTGGCTAGAGATACTGTCGGCAACCAGTTGTCCGTCAAGCTCAGGCTTGCGAACTTCTGCAATGTTAATCTGAGCTGGCACACCGGCTAGCTTAGAAACATAGGCGCGAAGCTTCTCTACATCTTCACCTTTTTTACCGATTACAACGCCTGGACGAGCAGTGTGAATAGTCACACGGATGCTCTTAGCAGGACGCTCGATCACGATTTTAGAAAGTGAAGCGCTTTTAAGCTGTTTAGTCAGATACTTACGTACCTGATGATCGTTATACAGGTTATCCGCATAGTCACCAGTATTAGCGTACCAGGTAGAAGTCCATGGTTTACTGATACCCAGGCGTATACCTGTAGGATGTACCTTCTGTCCCATTATCTACTCCTAGTTATCCGCTACAACCACAGTGATGTGACTGCTACGCTTAAAGATACGATCTGCACGGCCTTTGGCACGTGGCTTGATACGTTTCATAGTTGGACCTTCGTCAACGAAAACTTTGGCAACGACTAATTCGTCGATGTCAGCGCCTTCATTGTGTTCTGCATTTGCAATCGCAGATTCCAAAACTTTCTTAACCAGCGCTGCGCTTTTCTTCGGGCTGTACGTAAGTAGCTCAAGCGCTTTCTCAACGTGCATACCGCGAATTTGATCCGCTACCAAGCGTGCTTTTTGAGCAGACGAGCGGGCAAAACGGTGTTTAGCTAATGCTTCCATTTATCCTACCCCTTATCGTTTGCTTTTCTTATCCGCGACATGGCCGCGGTAAGTACGCGTTGGCGCAAATTCGCCCAACTTGTGGCCGACCATTTCATCGCTGATGATGACTGGAACGTGCTGGCGACCGTTATGGACCGCAATGGTCAACCCAATCATATCTGGGATGATCATAGAACGACGAGACCAAGTCTTAATTGGTTTACGTTCGTTCTTTTCCACTGCAGCCTCTACCTTCTTCAGCAAGTGAAGGTCAATAAATGGACCCTTCTTGAGAGAACGTGGCATGGTGAATCCTCGCTGTTACTTATTACGACGACGTACGATAAGTTTATCGGTACGCTTGTTACTTCGGGTTTTCTTACCTTTAGTAGGAACACCCCAAGGAGATACTGGATGACGACCACCCGACGTGCGTCCTTCACCACCACCGTGTGGGTGGTCTACTGGGTTCATGGCAACACCACGAACTGTAGGACGAACACCACGCCAGCGGGTTGCACCGGCTTTACCCAGTGAACGCAGCATGTGCTCTGCATTGCCTACTTCACCAATGGTGGCGCGGCAATCAGATAGTACTTTACGCATTTCGCCAGAACGTAGACGCAAGGTAACGTAGTTTCCGTCACGTGCTAGGATCTGAGCATAAGCACCGGCAGAACGTGCAATTTGTGCACCTTTACCAGGCTTCATTTCAATTGCGTGTACAACAGAACCTACTGGGATATTACGCATTGGCAATGTGTTACCAGACTTGATCGGAGCATCCGAACCAGACTGGATTGCATCACCAGCTTTCATACCCTTTGGAGCCAGAATGTAACGACGCTCACCATCTGCATACAATACTAGTGCAATGTTAGCAGAACGGTTAGGATCGTATTCTAAACGCTCAACAGCGGCTGGAATGCCGTCTTTGTTGCGTTTAAAGTCAATCAAACGGTAGTGTTGTTTATGACCACCACCAATATGACGAGTTGTAATACGACCATGGTTGTTACGACCGCCAGATTTGCTGTTCTTTTCTAGCAAAGGTGCGTAAGGCGCGCCTTTGTGAAGGTCAGGGTTAGTAACCTGAACAACGTGACGACGACCGGCAGAAGTTGGCTTAGCTTTCAATAATGGCATTTCTAATCCCCTTCTTACTCAGCGCCACCGACAAAGTCGATGTCCTGACCTTCTTTAAGAACCACGTAGGCCTTTTTCCAGTCACTGCGTTTACCGAAAGACTGACCGTGACGCTTGGTTTTACCCTTAACGTTTACAGTGCGAACGCCTTCAACCTCAACTTCAAACAGTTTTTCAACTGCAGCTTTGATTTCAGCTTTGTTCGAATCTTTCGCTACTTTAAATACAACCGTGTTGCTTGCTTCAGCAGCCATAGTAGACTTTTCTGAAACATGCGGTGCTAAAAGCACCTTCAGTAGACGTTCTTCTTTCATGCTAACGCCTCCTCAAGTTGTTTAACCGCATCAGCTGTAATTAGCACTTTTTCAAATGCAATCAAACTTACTGGGTCGATGCCTGCAACATCACGTACGTCAACTTTGTACAAGTTGCGTGCCGCTAGGAACAAGTTCTCATCAACATCAGCAGTAACGATAAGAACATCATTTAGTTCATAGTCGTTAAGCTTAGCAATAAGTTCTTTTGTCTTAGGTGCTTCCACACCAAACTTCTCTACCACAACCAAACGGTCTTGACGGATTAGTTCAGACAAGATGCTTTTGATAGCACCACGATACATTTTCTTGTTAACTTTTTGATCAAAGTCACGAGGCTTGGCTGCGAATGCACGACCACCACCAACCCAAATTGGGCTGCGGATAGTACCAGCACGAGCACGACCTGTGCCTTTTTGACGCCATGGCTTCTTACCACCACCACGTACTTCAGCGCGAGTCTTCTGCGCCTTTGTACCCTGACGAGCACCTGCACCGTAAGCTACAACGACTTGGTGTACCAAGGCTTCGTTGAATTCACGTCCAAAGGTCGCTTCGGATACTTCAAGAGCGCTTTGCGCATCTTTCAATGTTAATTCCATCAGTTCACTCCCCAGACGTTACGCTTTAACAGCTGGCTTAACGATTACATCGCCGCCAGTTGCGCCAGGTACGGCACCTTTAACAAGGATTAGGCTGTTTTCTACGTCTACACGTACCACTTCCAAAGATTGGGTAGTCACTTGCTTGTTACCAAGCTGACCAGCCATTTTCTTACCTTTGAAAACTTTACCAGGTGATTGGTTTTGGCCAATCGAACCAGGTGCACGGTGAGACAAAGAGTTACCGTGAGTCATACGCTGTGAACTAAAGTTCCAACGTTTGATCGCGCCAGCAAAACCTTTACCTTTTGATGTACCAGTGACATCAATCTTTTTAGTGTCGTTAAAGATTTCAACAGTGATTTCACTGCCTACTTCAATATCGCCACCTTCGTTATCTTCCAGGCGGAATTCTACTAGAGCACGACCTGCTTCAACACCAGCTTTAGCAAAATGACCTGCTTCAGCTTTGTTAACGCGGTTCGTTTTCTTGCTTCCAGTAGTAACCTGAAGAGCGCGATAACCGTCAAGTTCTTCAGTGCGTAACTGAGTAACACGGTTTGGGGTCGCTTCAATAACAGTCACAGGGATAGACGTACCATCTTCAGTGAAGATGCGAGTCATACCCACTTTACGACCGACTAGACCAATCGCCATTGTTATTACCCTCTCTTGTTAGCCCAGGCTGATTTGAACATCAACACCGGCAGCCAAGTCCAAACGCATCAATGCGTCAACTGTTTTATCAGTTGGCTCAATGATGTCTACTAAACGCTTGTGAGTACGAATCTCATATTGATCACGTGCATCTTTATTTACGTGAGGAGATGTCAATACTGTATAGCGTTCTTTGCGAGTAGGCAGAGGAATAGGACCGCTGACCTGAGCACCAGTACGTTTCGCCGTTTCAACGATTTCAGCCGTAGACTGATCGATCAACTTGTGATCAAACGCTTTCAAACGAATACGAATTCTTTGATTTGGCATCGATTAAGCTCCAATCGAAAGAACAAAAAAATTCACCTTTTCTCTTCCACTTTATTCTGGAAAGAAAAGATGTGCGTAAACCGATGGTTCCCAATTGGAACCCTGTTCTTTTTCCTAACACGCCTGTAGCAGTCTTATCTTATCGATTTCGCTTGCTACGCTGGCAACCACCCTAAAAGCAGTGAGGTCGCGGCTAGAAACATTGCCCTATTTGGGCAGTGGGCGCGAATTATACAGAAGGCAGGATACATTGCAACCGCTAGATCGCTTTTTGTACACATTAATTGCAAATCTATGACTTAAGTACAGCTGCTTCTTTTTAACAGGTAATGTAAAGTTACGCTATTGTTGAGCTACCTTGAGGTAAGTAGTATTGCCGTTAAAGCGCTATACCTATAAGGTGGTAAAACGAATGCCACAATGTTTAATCAAATTTGGATATAGCAGCGTTACGCTGTGCTAAGAACACTATGGAAGTAGAAGACAGTCAGCATATTTTCACTCATGTTAAACGCATTCTGAATAACCACTCGTCTTTATTAGATGCTTACAGTTTGCTAGAGCCCATCATCCTTAACATGTTTGGTGCTACCCGTATGAGCATCTTTCAGCGCCGCCGACAACACCAAGACTTGGTCGCTCGCTTTAAAACGGGTAAAGAAACCCTAGAGATTAAGGTGCCTATTAGCCCCATGTCTATTGCGGGCTATGTCGCTATCTCACAACAGCCTTTACTCATAGCTGACCCTTATAACACTGCAGAGCTTAAAGCTATTCACCCGCGTTTACGGTTTGCTGATAAGTTTGATAAAGATAACGACTTTAAAACCACTAACATTTTATGTGTGCCTATTCTTAATGCCGGCGTGTTAATGGGCGTGATGCAAATTATCAATAAACAACACGGCAGTTTTGATGATAATGATTTAACCCGTGCAAATGATTTAGCATTAGTATTAGGGGCTAAATTTCGCTATGAACTTGGTGGTACAAACAATCCGTTTGATTCTCTACTCCATAAAGGCTTAATAAACGAACCTGCGTTAAAAGCACTGCTATCTACCTCTAATGACACCCGCACTATTGTACAGGGGTTGATGTCTGAGCATCGCGTACCTGAGCATGAAATTGGGCATTCACTTTCTATTCATTATCAGGTTCCCTTTATTGGCTATTTACCTGATAAATATCATCGTTATGAAGGTGAAAGTAAACTAAACCTCTCTTATCTTAAACGTAATCATGTTGCGGTTATTTCTGATGTGGAAGACAACCCTATTGTGTTAATGGCAGAGCCTAACAATGCCGCGCTGTTGATGGAAACAGAAAGCGCATTGGGTATTGAAAGCTATGAAATTGCGGTTGGCTTGCCTCATCAAATACTCCAGTATTTAGGTGAAGGTGGCGGCGGTAGCGCCCCAGGTGACATGAATGAAATTCTTGATGAAATTGGTTTATCAAGCGAGGAAAACGACGAACATGTCGATGAGCTTTCCGACGATGCGCCTGCGGTAGTACGTTTGGTTAGCCGTGTATTACACGATGCAAAACGCCTTGGCGCGTCTGATATTCATATCGATCCAGAGAAGAATGCCCCTACTCGTGTAAGAATGCGCGTTGACGGTGTATGCCGCGACATGAACAAGGTGCCTAACTCCCACCACAATGCGGTTATTGCCCGTATTAAAATTATGTCTAACCTAAACATTGCAGAGAAGCGTGTACCTCAAGACGGTAAACTTGCTTTCAAAATGAATGGGCAACTGGTAGAAGTACGTGTGGCGACTATCCCTACTGTCGCCGGCGAAGGCGTGGTAATGCGTTTGCTCGCGTCTGGTGGTGCCATGCCTATCGAGAAAATGAACTTAGCGCCTACCAATTTGAAGCGCTTAGAAGACATGATTAAAAAGCCACATGGCATCTTATTAGTGGTGGGCCCAACTGGTTCCGGTAAAACCACCACCTTGCATGCTATTTTGGGTTACCTAAACACCCCAGAAAAGAAAATATGGACAGCAGAAGACCCCGTAGAGATTACTCAACCCGGTTTACAGCAGGTGCAGGTAAGCCCCAAAATAGGCTTCACTTTTGCTAACGCCCTACGGGCATTTTTGCGTGCCGACCCCGATATTATTCTTATTGGTGAGATGCGTGACAAAGAAACAGCTCATGCTGGCATTGAAGCTTCTCTTACTGGTCACTTGGTGTTATCTACCCTGCATACCAACTCTGCCCCAGAGACCATTACACGTCTATTGGATTTAGGGTTAGATCCTGTTAACTTCTCAGATGCCTGTGTAGGTATATTAGCCCAGCGTCTTATTCGAACCCTTTGTGGTAAGTGTAAGGAAGAGTATGTAGCCAGTGATACTGACATGGCCTTCATTAAACGGCAGTACGGCGCGCAGATGCTAGATGAATTAGCGTTGCCTTCTCCACTCAAACTCTACAGGGCAAAAGGCTGCGAAGAGTGTGGTAACACGGGCTACAAAGGCAGAACAGGGGTTCATGAGCTACTAGGAATGACACCTGAGCTACGCTCTTTGGTTTACAAAGAAGCCAGTGTTGCAGAAATGAAAAAACAAGCTACCCAAGATGGTATGCGAACCTTAGTACAAGATGCTATTTGTAAAGTTATTAAGGGCGACACCGATATTCCACAGGTACAAATCGTGGGCGGCGACTAACCATGAAATATTTACTAACACTCTAATTTTGAAGATTTAGCTGTAACAGTATAAATAATACTAATACGTTTATCACTAAAGGAAAGGAAACCAATATGAAAGCAATAGTTTTTGCGTTGTTATGCACTAGCACACTAATATCAACGGCGGCAGAAGCCCAATCGAGCACCAAAGACAAAATGTGGAAGAGTGAATATCTTTCGATTGTTGAAGGTGGTTTGTATGCGCTGAAAGCTGAAAAATATGATGAAGCCTATACTAAATTATTAGAAGGCGCGAAATTAGGTAATAAATCATCTCAGTATTACTTAGCTCAAATGTATTTTCAGGGGTGGGGTATCGAGCCTAATTATGAAGAAGGTTGGTTATGGTTAAAAGTCGCTATGGAACAAAAAACAGCTGAGTGGAATCGTTCTTTTCGTTCTATTCGTGACGCTTTGCCAGAAGATTTTAAGACCTCGATGCAACCCTATGTAGATGAACACATTGCATTGTATGGCGCGAAAGCGCAAGACTTACGCTGCGAAAAACGTGCGGCAATTGGCTCTAACATTAAAGAGATAATCTGCTCTAAGCGATTCTATTAATTTATCCGTTACGCTACATAAAAGCCCGATATTTCATCGGGCTTTTTACTTTGGTTCGCCAGCATACTAAAACGCTTAACGCCGCTTTTTATCCAATCACTATTTCTTCAAGTATTGGCGAATAACATAGTGCAAAATACCGCCGTTTTCGAAATAAGTGAATTCGTTCGATGTATCGATTCGAATATCCATCGAGAACGTTTGCGACTCGCCTGCATCAGACGTTACGGTTACATCCACTTCTTTTTGATCTCGGCTTACCGGCCCAATTGAAAAGGTTTCGTTGCCATTTATACCCAAACTACTCGCACTGTCGCCGGGTTTAAACTGCAACGGTAATATGCCCATACCAATTAGGTTAGAACGATGAATACGTTCATAGCTTTCCACCATAACGGCTTTCACGCCCATCAATGAAGGCCCTTTTGCTGCCCAATCTCGGCTAGAACCAGTGCCATATTCTTTCCCGCCGACGACAACAGCGCCAACTCCTTCTTCTTTATAACGCATAGCAGCATGGTAGATAGACATTGCATCACCGCTTGGGTAATGGGTAGTTGCACTGCCCTTCGTACCCGGCGCTAATTGATTCTGCAAACGAACATTAGCAAAGGTACCTCGCATCATCACTTCGTGGTTACCTCGTCTAGAACCATAAGAATTAAAGTCTTTGGTATTTACCCCTTCTGCTTGCAAGTATTCACCTGCAGGACTGTCTGGCGCTATCGCGCCTGCCGGAGAAATATGGTCTGTGGTGATTGAATCGCCCACTTTCACCAAGCATCGCGCGTTCTCGATAGCACTCAGTGCTTCGGGTTCTTCGCCCATTGTTTGGAAAAATGGCGGATGTTTAATATAGGTAGAATCAGGCCAGTCGTATACCGATGTTGAACTTACCGTTAGGTCATTCCACACACCACTGCCTTTAAATACGTCGGCGTATTTTGCTTTGAAGATATCACTAGTGACATGTTCCGCAATATGGCTTTGAATTTCATCTTCACTAGGCCAGATATCTTTTAAATACACCGGCTCGCCATTGCTGCCTAACCCTAATGGCTCTTTAGTAATATCAATATTCATATTACCGGCTAAGGCATAGGCCACGACCAACGGCGGGGATGCTAAATAATTAGCCGCAACGTCTGAATGAATACGACCTTCGAAGTTACGGTTCCCTGACAATACAGAGGTAACAGTAAGCTTGGCCTTTTTAATGGCATCGCTGATCGCATCAGGCAAGGGGCCTGAGTTACCAATACAGGTGGTGCAACCATAACCCACAAGGTTGAAACCGAGTGCTTCTAGTGGGTCCATCAGGTTTGCATCTTCAAGGTACTGAGTCACCACCTGCGACCCAGGGGCTAAAGAGGTTTTTACCCAAGGCTTCCGGGTTAAGCCTTTTTCCGCCGCTTTTTTCGCTAGTAACCCTGCTCCAATAAGCACCGAGGGGTTTGATGTGTTGGTACAACTGGTAATAGCCGCAATAACAATGGCGCCATCTTCTAAGTTAAATTTATTTCCACGAAATTCTACATAGGAGTCGTGCTCTTCATTCACTTCTGGTACTGCGCCGCCTTCAGCGACAAACTCTGTTTCCTCGTCTAACACTTTCACATCAATTTGTGAGCGATGCCATTCATTGAATGCTTTCGCCGCATTATCTAATGCAATCCTATCTTGGGGGCGTTTTGGCCCAGCAATAGAAGGGACAACATCATTTAAGTCTAGTTCTAGCGTCTCGTGATATTCCGCATCTTTAGTGAAATCATCGTGCCATAGGGAACTTTCTTTCGCGTAGGCTTCAACAAGTTCAATCTGGGATTCGTCACGCCCGGTTAAGCGCAAATAATCTAGCGCGACTGCATCAATGGGAAATATGCCACAGGTTGCGCCATATTCCGGTGCCATATTGGCAATAGTGGCGCGATCGGCAGTGGTTAAATGCTTCAAGCCTGGGCCATAGAATTCTACGAACTTACCCACAACGCCATGTGCACGAAGTTGCTGGGTGATTGTTAACACCATATCCGTCGCGGTCACACCGGTAGGTAGCTCACCGTCTAAACGAAACCCCACAACTTTTGGAAGTAGCATGGTAACGGGTTGGCCCAACATAGCCGCTTCAGCTTCAATACCGCCTACCCCCCAGCCTAATACGCCAAGGCCATTAATCATAGTGGTGTGCGAATCGGTACCTACTAGCGTATCGGGATACACTAAGGTATCGTCCCCCTCTTGTTTCGTGAAGGCAACACGGGCAAGGTATTCAAGGTTAACTTGGTGAACAATGCCTCGACCTGGAGGGACTACTTTGAAATTATCGAAGCTAGATTGCCCCCACTTTAAAAATTGGTAACGCTCTTTATTTCGCTCAATTTCAACGTCAGTGTTTTTTTCTAACGCATTTTCTTCTGCGAAGAAATCAACCATTACTGAATGGTCAATCACTAACTCTACGGGGTTTAACGGATTAATGGATTTTGCATCGCCGCCAAGCTTGTTAACCGCATCGCGCATGGCAGCCAAATCAACAATAGCTGGCACACCAGTGAAGTCTTGCAAGATAACCCTAGCTGGAACGAAAGAGACTTCATGTTCAACATGATTTTCCGTATTCCACGTAGCGACTTGTTCAATGTCGTCACTGGTTACAAACTCTTCGTTTTCGTGACGAAGTAAGTTTTCAAGAAGGATTTTAATACAGTAGGGTAATCGGTCGAGCGCAAAGTTCTCATTTACTTTGTCAAAGCTAATTGCCTTGAAGGAATTGCCATCGACATCGATATTGGAAAAAGATTGATATTTCACGCGCTCACCATCCTTATTTGCCTGTCATAAATATAGTTTTAGGAGCAAGTCAGGAAGCGCTATCAATAGATGAATTGCAGTGCTATTTCGCACTTCTATTCCACACTGGAATGAATTAGCGCTCCTACCCACTCTCACTTATAGCTGTATACGGTAACAAAGTGAAAAAAAGTTCATGTTGATTTCATACCGTTAGCCTAGCAGTTAGGTTGTATCTAAAGGGGCTGCTGTGCTACTTGGCTAGTCTTACCTGTTAAACTTGGCTTTTCGAAACTGGATTTTTCGTTGCCGATCAACGATGATAGCGTTCATCTTTTTTCGTATCCGTCTGACGCACCATTTCATTGGCATTCGTTGGACATTTTCACTTTAACGCCGCAGGTAACCTTACTATGTATAAACTGGTACTTATTCGTCATGGAGAAAGTCAGTGGAACCTTGAAAATCGTTTCACTGGTTGGCACGACGTCGACTTAACTGACACAGGTGTAGCACAAGCTAAAACCGCTGGTCAGTTGATGAAAGAAGCAGGTTTTGAATTCGATCAGGCTTACACGTCTGTATTGCTTCGTGCTATCAAAACGTTGAATATCTCTTTGGAAGAAATGGGTCAACATTACCTACCTGTTGAACGTCACTGGCGTTTGAACGAGCGTCACTACGGTGCGCTTACAGGGTTAGACAAAGCTGAAACGGCTGCTAAGCATGGTGAAGAGCAAGTTAAAGTTTGGCGTCGTAGTTTCGATATTCCACCACCAGCAGTCGATACTGACAGCGAACACTTCCCAGGGGTTGATCGTCGTTACAATAACGTTGATGCCGAGATTCTTCCTCGCGGTGAAAGCTTGAAGATGACCATCGAGCGTGTACTTCCTTACTGGCACGATGTTATTCGCCCTGATATTCAAGCTGGCAAGCGCGTTATTATCGCGGCTCACGGCAATAGCCTTCGTGCATTAGTTAAATACTTAGATGGTATGTCTGATGAAGACGTACTAAGCCTAAATATTCCAACCGGCGTACCTTTGGTTTATGAGCTAGACGAAAACTTGAAGCCTATCTCTAAAGAATACCTAGGCGATCCAGAAGCGATTAAAGCGATGATGGATGCCGTTGCTAAGCAAGGCAAAGCTAAATAATCAAAAGCCAAGTAAACGCATTTTACTTGCTGTATATAATGTTAAAAGCCGCGGATAATATCTGCGGCTTTTTTGTACCTTTCCCTCACTAAATAAACCTCAATGCCAGAAAAATATATAACTGGCGTAATTTTCGGTTTCTTCAAAATCGGTAAACAGCATCCTTCCCTCGCCGTTATATGTTATGTTATAACATAATTAAAACATCATTAGACTTCGATGAAAAGATTCTAATCAACTCATTTTCCTAAATTTAAATTATGCAAAAACAGATAATTAAAAACGCCAAAGTAATAAACGAAGGTAATATTTTCGACGCTGATTTATCGATTGAAAATAGGCTTATCAGTAAAATTGAAAACAATATTACAGTTCAGCGCGGTGACCTAGTTCATGAAGCAGAGGGTTTGTTATTGCTCCCTGGTATGATTGACGATCAGGTGCATTTTCGTGAACCGGGCTTGGTAAATAAAGGTACCATCGCAACTGAATCGTGCGCGGCGGTAGCTGGCGGCATTACCAGCTATATGGAAATGCCCAATGTAAAACCTTCAACAACCACCCTTGAAGCGCTTAAGGCAAAACACGATATTGCTAAACAATCTTCTTTAGCAAACTATTCGTTTTACTTAGGTGCAACGCCAGACAATATTGAGCAGATAAAGCGTATCGACCCTAGCTGGGTATGTGGCATAAAGGTATTCATGGGGGCATCTACAGGCGATTTATTGGTTGAACACCCAAATGCACTTGAAAGGATTTTTAGAGATTGCCCTACCCTTATTGTGGCGCATTGTGAGAAAGGGGATGTTATAAACCAAAACCTTGCCAGAATCAGCCACCAAAAAACAACCTTAACGGCCGCCGATCACCCCTTAATACGTGATGCCGAAGCATGCTATCAGTCTTCCTCATATGCCGTAAACTTGGCAAAAAAATTTAATAGTGATCTTCATGTACTTCACCTCACCACCGAGAAGGAAATGTCGCTATTTCAACCCGGCCCCATTGAAGACAAAAAAATTACCGCTGAAGCCTGTGTGCATCATTTATGGTTTAACCAAACCGACTACGACCGATTGGGGAATCTCATTAAGTGTAATCCAGCCATTAAGGCCGAATCAGACCGCCTAGCTTTGATTAAGTCTATAAACGAAGATCGCATCGATATCATTGCCACCGATCATGCGCCACATACTTTTAAAGAGAAAAACCAAGAATTTATGGCGGCTCCGGCAGGCCTGCCTTTAGTACAGCATGCATTACTTAGTTTACTAGAACTCGCTAAAGGCGGATCTTTCAGCCTTACAACGCTAGTAGAAAAAGTATCGCATAGTCCAGCGAAGCGCTATCACATCAACAAACGGGGTTTTATTCGCGAAGGGTATTTCGCCGATTTCGTTTTAGTTGCTCCTAACCAAAGCACTGAAGTGCGTCACGATAACTGTCACTATTTATGTGGATGGACCCCCTTTAACGGTCAAACCTTCAACCACAGCATTGCCGCAACCTTCGTCAACGGTACCAAAGTATTTGATGGCAACCGTTTCAATGAATCGTCTGTTGCACTTCCTCTTTCATTTAATCGTCCGTAGTAAAAATTTATGTATCAACCCGAAACGCTTCCAGATATCACCACTCATTCGATTGACCATCCAATTGAAAACCTCAATTGGGTAGGAATGGAAAAAGTGGGTCTTCCGGTCAAGCTCAAATTATCAAGCGGAGACGTTATTGCCGCTTCTGCGTCGGTAGACATATTTGTGAGTTTAGATACCAATGTTAAAGGTATTCATATGTCTAGGCTTTACCTTCAACTTAATGAACAACTGGCGAACCAGATCATCACCGTTGAACGCTTAGCACAACTTATCGCATCAATGCTAGAGTCTCATCAAGGCATTAGCCATTCCGCCAAGGTGAAGCTATCTTTTGAAGCCCCATTAAATAAAAAAGCGCTTCTTAGTCAAAACGCTGGATATCAGGTTTACCCGATTGCCATCACCTATCAACGTATTGCCGAGCAGTCTAAACACTGGCTAGATTTAACCATTCCATACTCAAGTACCTGTCCCTGTTCTGCGGCTCTTGCCACTCAACTGATTGCCGACTCAATTGCTAATCGATTTCCAGATGAAAACATGAAAAAGGCGGAGCTGTTGCAATGGCTATCTTGCGCTAAGCCTTCGTTAGCCACGCCGCACAATCAACGTTCCTACGCCTATATCAAAATGTGTATGTCGCAAAGTCAGCTGAAAAGCCAAATTGAAAATCTAGACAAGCTCATTTTTCAGTTTGAAGACGTTATTGGAACGCCTGTGCAAACCGCCGTTAAGCGTGAGGATGAACAAGAATTTGCTCGGTTAAATGGCAGAAATTTAATGTTCTGCGAAGATGCCGCAAGACGTGTTAAAGGCTACTTAGAGTCGCTGGAGTCTATTACCGACTATTGGTTCAAGGTTGAACACCAAGAAAGTCTGCATGCTCACAATGCTGTGGTGACTGATCAAAAGAACATAAAGTAAAAGTTTCAATCAAGAGAATAATGTTAATTAGAAAAACGACAGGAGACTATTAGTATGTGCATAATAAATAAAAAACTTGAAAAGTCGTTGCTGGCATTTTCATTGGT
Organism: Alteromonas sp. 38; assembly: GCF_902506055.1. NCBI lineage: Bacteria > Pseudomonadati > Pseudomonadota > Gammaproteobacteria > Alteromonadales > Alteromonadaceae > Alteromonas > Alteromonas sp. 38. The sequence continues at coordinate 388,219 of NZ_LR733300.1, read as the reverse complement.
CGTAGCACTAGGTTCTTGCTCTAAACAAATTGAAATAGAGCAAGGTACTTCAATGGAAACGGAAAGCGAGCAAGTAGACCCAAACACCGTTGTCGCCGCTGACAACCCTTTCTTTAAAGCCTATACCACTCCTTTCCAAGTGCCACCTTTTAGTAAGATAAAAGATGAGCATTACATGCCAGCATTTGAAAAAGGCATGGAGGAACATCTGACGGATATTAATAATATTGTAAACAACCCCGCATCGCCCACTTTTAAAAATACCATTGAAGAATTAGAGCGTTCTGGAAAGCTACTGTCGAAAGTGCAGCGTGTTTTTTACAACCTTGCGGGCTCTAATACGAACCCTAAAATGCAAGAGTTACAAAGAGAGCTTAGCCCTCTTATATCGGCACACTATGACAAAATCAGCCTTAACAAAGCGTTATTTGAGCGTGTTGAAAGGCTTTATCAAACACGCGATTCACTAGCGCTAACAGCTGAACAGCTGAAGCTATTGGAAGATACTCGCAAGGGGTTTGTCAGAAGTGGGGCGCTGTTATCAGAACACCAAAAAGCTGAAATTACCAATCTAAATTCTCAACTATCTCAATTAACCACCGAGTACGGTCAGAACCTGTTGGCAGAAACGAATGGCTTTGAACTCATTCTCGACGAATCAGATTTAGCAGGGTTATCTAACGGCGTTATTCAGGCGGCCTCAACCGCGGCTAAGCAAAAACTGGAATCCGCTGAAACTGATGAAGAGAAGGCCAAGTACCAAGAAAAATATGTATTTACCCCACATCGTTCCAGCATGTATCCCTTTTTAACTGAATCTTCGCGCCGCGATTTACGCGAAACCTTGTACAAAGCTTATATCGATAGAGGCAATAACGATAATGCCAACGACAACAAAACAGTAGCAGCTAAAATTGCGCAGCTAAGAGCACAACACGCTCACGTCATGGGGTATGAAACTCATGCTCATTTCGTACTTGAGGAACGTATGGTGAAGACACCGGAAGACGTGTATAACCTGCTAATGCAACTTTGGCAACCTGCGTTGGCACGGGCTAAGCAGGAAGTCGCCGACATGCAAGAAGTGGTTGATGCAGAAGGGCATGACTTTAACATAGCCGCTTGGGACTGGTGGCAATATTCAGAAAAAGTACGTAAAGCAAAATACGAAATAGACGAAGCCAGTTTAAAACCCTACTTATCTTTGGATAATGTACTGAAAGGTGTTTTCGATACGTCTAATAAACTATGGGGATTAACGTTTACTGAGTTACACGATATCGACGTATATCACCCCGATGCAAGAGTGTGGGAAGTAAAAGATAAAGACGGCAGCCATTTGGGTATCTTTATTGGTGATTACTTTACCCGTTCAAACAAACGGGGCGGCGCTTGGATGAGTAGCTTCAAGGGACAGTCGAACCTTGATGGCGTTGAGCGTCCCGTAGTCGTGAACGTGTGTAATTTCCCTGGCCCAGTGGGAGATGATCCTGCATTACTGAGTTTTGAAGACGTGACGACTTTGTTTCATGAGTTTGGACACGCATTGCATGGCTTGTTAACCAACACCACTTATCAAAGCATGTCTGGCACGTCGGGGCCTCGTGATTTTACCGAGTTCCCAGCGCAAATTTTAGAACATTGGGCAAAAGAGCCAGCCATTCTTAAGACATTCGCCACCCATTATATAACTGGTGACGTTATCCCTGATGAGCTAATCAGCAAACTGCTAAAAGCATCAAAATTCAATCAAGGTTTTTCAAACACCGAATACCTTGCTGCATCGCTACTTGATATGGATTGGCACACACTAAAAGCCGACGATGAATTGCAAGATACCGCCCAATTTGAAAAATCATCTATGGAAAAAATTGGGTTAATTGACGAAATCGCACCGCGCTATCGATCTACCTATTTCTCGCATATCTTCGCCAGTGGTTATGCTGCTGGATATTATAGTTATGTGCATTCAGCCGTATTAGATTCTGACGGTTTTGCGGCATTTAAAGAAACGGGAGATGTATTTAACCCAGAATTAGCAGAAAAACTTCGGGCTCATATTTATGAGAAAGGGTCCACGGAAGACGCGATGACGTTGTACAAAAAATTTAGAGGTCGTGAGCCTCAAATAGAGGCGCTGCTAAAAATACGTGGTTTAGACGGAAGTGTTGAATAATTCATGTTAATAGTTAATAGGCTCGATGCTGGGCCTTTTTCTGTACTTAAATCGCCTTCATGGTCTGCATGCGGTCTATTGTTTATGCTTTTGTGGTTACCGCCGTTGACCACTAACGCACATCCACAAGATGAAGATATTATTCTCGATATCGAAATGGGAGAGCTACAACTTCAATCAACATTAATCGATAAGGAATATGAAGCTGCGCTGAAACGAAAGAAAATGCGTAAATTAGTCTCAATGTCATGGCAGCAGAAATTCAGTCTGTATGTTAAGGCCGGTTTTCTGCATATTGTTCCTAAAGGGCTCGATCATATCGTGTTTGTTTTAGGACTGTTTTTCTCAAGCCTATTGCTAGCCTCTCTATTATGGCAAGTGACCGCCTTCACGCTCGCGCATTCTATTACCTTGGGTGTGGCATCACTAGGCATAATAGCGGTACCGGGCTATATAGTTGAACCTTTGATCGCCTTATCGATTGTATGGATTGCAGTAGAAAACACTATTTACAAGCACACATCAAAATGGCGTTCATTGGTAGTGTTTGGATTTGGCTTACTTCACGGGCTTGGCTTTGCTGCCGTATTGAATGAGTACGGTTTGCCCAAAGGTGCTCTTATATCATCTCTACTGGCTTTTAATATTGGTGTTGAGATAGGGCAAATCAGTGTGATTTTACTGGCTTTCGCAATGACTTTTTTCGTGCGCGAGAAAACCTGGTATCGAAGTAGAGTGCAGATCCCAGTATCTATTATGATGGGTACTGTTGGCGCTTTTTGGTTTATTGAAAGAACACTACTTTAGTCATTTTGCGCTTAGGGTAGATTCGCAGTTGTGACAAATACAGGCCGTTTCTAAATGAGGGCTGACCATTGAAAACCCTGATGCATTAACCCGCTGAGTAAGCACATCTAATGCTGTATTTGAAATGGCTACTTCCTCCACTAGCCCGCACTCGGTACAAATCATAAACTGCGACACACCATGCTCTTGGCAACAGCGAATATGAGTGCAGACAACATATTTATTAATGAGGTTTAGCTTGTGGGGATTGGTTGTTCTCAGCAGATTGGCCGTTACTTGATTTCTAAATCATTGGGCGCATCATCACGTTTACTAATTTGTAAACACATACTATTCCCACTACATTGGCATCAGGCTCAGTTTTTTCAGCAGGTGTACTATGCAGGTGTCAGTCTTCAAATCAGCCAATAAACTCATTACAGGTGAAGGTGCGTTAGCGAGCCTTGCCAATGAACTTACAAGGTTAAATATAAAAGCGCCAGCCATTATTACCGACAAAGGCGTCAGCCAATCTGGTGCACTTAGCCATGTAAACAATGTACTGAATTGCGAATGCCCTATTGTGATAGACGACATTCCTCCTGAACCTGAAATAAGCATTATTGAGCAAAGGCTTGCTCGACTAAAACAACATAAGGTAGACGGGATTATTGCCGTTGGCGGAGGTAGCGCAATCGATAGCGCCAAAGTGCTTGCGGCTACATTTGATTACACTGGCAATATTGCAGACTTGTTTGGCGAGAACTTGGTTGCAGGCCGGGCATTACCGCTTATTGCCATTCCTACCACGGCGGGCACGGGTTCAGAAGTGACCAATATTGCCATATTGGCCGACCCAATCGCGCACGTTAAGAAAGGTATTGTGAGCGACTACCTATTGCCCGATGTGGCCATTGTGACGCCTGAAATGACATTAAGCTGCCCCAAACACATTACTGCCGCCAGTGGGGTAGATGCATTTGTGCATGCGCTTGAGGCCTACTTGTCCGTGAATGCCAGCCCTATTACTGATGCACTGGCTAGCAAGGCCATGACACTTATCTTTCACTCACTTCCTTTGGCGTATGCAAACGGCCACGATGTTAAAGCACGTGAAGATATGGCAACCGGAAGCTTAATGGCAGGCTTGGCGTTTGGTAACGCAGGCGTGGGAGCGGTGCATGCGCTTGCTTATCCGCTTGGCGGTCGCTTTCATTTGTCCCACGGTATGAGCAATGCAGTTATGTTGCCACATGTTATGCGCTGGAATATAGGGGCATGCCAGCAGCGCTTTGTTGATGTGGCGGGCTTTTTACATTTACCCGTTGCCAATAAAAGTCAGTTAGACGTTGCTATTCAGGTAGTGGATGCCATTGAGGCGCTGTGCAGAAAAGTAGAGATCCCCGCCACACTGCGTGATTTTGATATTAGCGAAGATGCCATTCCCTTGTTGGCAGAAGAAGCGAGCAAAGTCACCCGTTTACTACGCAACAATCCAAGAGTACTAAGCAAACAAGATATCGCGCAGATATACAAAGAGGCGTTTTAAACGCCTCATCAATCTTACTTAAATACCTATTTAGGTATTAGCTATTTAGATGGCTTACTATAGCTTCTGCAACAGCATGAGCACTTGCTGGATTTTGACCCGTGATAACGCGCTCATCTTCTATAACATGTACATTCCACGGCTGAACTTTGCTGAATTTAGCAGCTTTACGAGCTAATGCTTCTTCAAGTAAAAACGGAATATCGTTAATGGTGCCGTAATCCACTTCTTCTTCGCGGGTAAAGCCAGTAATTGCTTTGCTCGCAATTAAATCTTCGCCATTGCTTAGCTTAATAGGTAATAGAGCCGCCGGGCCGTGGCATACCGCGCCAACAATGCCGCCATTTTCATAATGGGCAGCAGACAACTTGGCAAAGTCTTCGTTGCTTGCCAAGTCTGACAATAAACCGAAGCCCCCTGGATAGAACACCGCATCATATTCGTTAATGTTTACGTTTGACACGCGCATGCTGTTGCTGGTGCGCTGTTTGAAGTCTTCATTGTTTAACACGGCGGCATTAACATCGTCGTCTTCGATATCGGTACCGTAAATAGGGATAGCACCACCATTGATAGACGCGATATCGTAATCTATGCCGTGCTTGTTAAAAACATCGATTGCATGGGTGATCTCCGGCGAATAAGTACCGTTCGCTTGGTCAGTAGTGCCTAGTGTGGCGTGGTTTGTTACTGGGATAAGTATCTTTTTCATGGGTTCTTCCTATGCGTAAGGCACATTAGCTGCGCCGTAGTAATCATGTGCATACACTATAGAATATCCCTGATAACTTGATAATATGCGAAATAGTTAAATCACTATTGCTATATAGCAACAATTATTCAATAAAAGCATAATCCGAATTTACATCACCACGCGTTGAATTAATGGAAAGTTTCGATGGAAAGCTTTGAAGGCATTATAGAGTTTGTAGCGGTAGCCGAGCGCAAAGGCTTTTCAGCTGCGGCCAAGCAACTAGGTTGCAGTACCAGCCACATCAGCAGGCAAGTTGCGCGTCTTGAAGAGCGAGTTGGCTGTGTTTTATTGGCTCGCTCTACCCGCCAAGTGAATTTAACCGAAAACGGCGCACTTTATTACCAGCACGCTAAAGACTTGCTTATTGGCCTTCAACAAGCCAATGAGCAGGTGAGCCTTCAACAGGTAACACTCGATGGTGTTCTTCGAGTAAGCGCCGCAGGCGGATTTGCCGAACACGCCGTGGCACCCGCATTAATGCAGTTTGCGTTAGCGCACCCAGAGCTGACTGTGGATATGGATTTTAATAGTCGTATGGTTAACTTTGTGGAAGACGATGTAGACTTTGTTATTCGCTATGGAGAACTGGCCGACTCAAATTTAATAGCACGTAAACTGATTGAACGACCCATGATGGCCGTTGCCACCCGGGATTACTTATCGCAATGTGGCGAACCCTCCCACCCCAGTGAATTGAAAAAACATAGCTGCGTTATTTCTAACAACGATGTATGGAAGTTTTCAAACAATGGTGTGCAGGAAAATATAAAAGTAAAAGGCCGCTGGCGCAGTAATAACGCGAATGCAGTACTTGATGCGTGTGAACGAGGTTTGGGTATTGGCTATATGCCTAAAAGCACGTTTAGTGCATCGGTTGAGGCGGGAAGACTACAGCCTATATTGCAGCCTTACTGGGGCGACGGGGCAAGCAGTTGGATTGTATATCAGAACAAACGCTTTATGCCGCTTAGGGTACGAATGGCCATTGATTACTTGGTGCAGTACTTCGCAGATTGGGAAGACAAGGCGCTTTGAATATTTTCATAACGTAAAGCGCAACCCCTTGCGCTTGGCATAAATACATTTAGAAATAAAAAACCCAATAAAGGATGCTAATAAAAAACTGCCAGCAGGTATTGCATTAAAATATCTGCTGGCAGTATGTATTGATTGGTTATATTTAGTGCTTCGCTGTTTATCAGCTAAACCTTACGCTCTTTACTTACAGCTCTCGCACCCACATGTTTCTAAAGCTGACTAAGTTACCATGATCTTGAAGCTGAATAGGCTCACAACCATGAGCTTTATATTTAGGTGCACCAATCCATTCGGTAGTGCCCTGAATCTCAACATGGTTTTGTACCAGCACACCGTTGTGAATAACGGTTACGTACCCTGGTGATTCAAGTGCGTCGCCATCGAATACCGGCGCTTTATATATAATATCGTATTCTTGCCATTCACCAGGCGCGCGCATAGCGTTTACCAGTGGAATAGTTTGCTTATACACACTGCCCGCCTGCCCATTTGGGTAAGTGGCATTATTGTAAGAATCTAGCACCTGGATTTCATAGCGTTGCTGAAAGAAAATCCCGCTATTATTTCGCTGCTGCCCTTCCATACCAGGCTCTGGCTGCGGTACTTTCCACTCTACGTGAAGTTGCACATCACAAAAACCTTGTTTGGTTTTAATATCGCCTGTGCCCGGTTTTACCGTTAGTTCACCGTTTGCGAAATCCCAATTGGCGTTACCGCCTTTTACCGACGCCCACGCCGACATATCGCTTGCTAATAAAGGGATAGCGTCAGAAGGAACTTCGTTCTTTTTAGCACTGACCACGGCGGGTACTGGCTCCCACACTTCTGTTTTGGCCGCTTGCTTGCTGCGCTCAAGTCGCTCTGCATCATCAGCGAAAGCTAACGGTGTCAATGATGCCGCTAATAAAGCAGCTAATGTAATTTGAGCGCCCGCATTTAAAGAAAAGCCGGTGTTAGACGCCGCCACTTTGGGCGCCAATCCAGGAACCGCGTTTTTGTATAATGTCATGTATTTTCCCTGCACAATTTATCTATTATCCAACTGATATATAGCCGCTAAACTTGACCGGCTGCCCAGTGACTTGCCGTTCGCGCCCTATAAGGGTTTATTTCGCTTATCACCATCACTAACAAACGGCGTGATTCGTGAAAGCCTTAAGTCGCCCACGATTTGTCGCCTTTTTCGTAAGGCAGCTCACCATTGTAGTAACCGGGAATGGCCACATAGCGTAGCACCTTGGTGGCCCCTACCTGCGAAGTGAAAAAAGTATACAAAGTAAGTTGTTTTAGTAACGTGAAATAGTGCGGGATCGGGCCTTCACTGCCCGGCTCCCATTGGCTCGGCTTTGCTGTTGGAATACCATTGCTAATACCTTCAGCTACATTAGCGGCTTTCGCTTCTGTATCTAATGTTGTAAACAAGGTTTCGCGCTGCGTACTACTCAATAACAGGAAGTCTTTTTTAAATGCTTCATTACTACGAGCATTAATTGTCTTCATGCCCTCTTTAAACGCTTTTTGTAACTTCGGGGTATAACAATCGGCAACAATCACCGGAATAACCAAGCCAACATTGGCCGCTTTTGCTCCTGGTGTATCGGTTTGCGGAATAATAACTTCCGCCATTTCGTTAATCAGAGCCACATCTTCCTTCGAAAACCCGGTTTCAGACAAAGGCACAGGGGCAACAATGTCATAAGCAAGCGCTTTACCACCCACAAGGGCAGTACCTGTGGCGGTAGCAATGAGTTTTAATAGGTCTCTACGTTCCATTACAAGTTCCTCCGCTTTAACTCTTCTACGGCAAAGCTAGCCGCGCGAGCGGTAAGTGCCATATAGGTAAGTGATGGGTTTACACAACTTGCCGATGTCATACATGCACCGTCAGTCACAAAAACATTAGGCGCGTCCCATACTTGATTGTGACCGTTTAGCACTGAGGTTTTAGCATCTCGGCCCATACGTGCAGTACCCATTTCATGTATACCCATGCCTGGTGCGTAGTCTGCATCCCAGCCATTCACGTTTTTAAGGCCAGCGGCCTCAAACATATCTACGGCATCTTGCTGCATGTCTTTACGCATTTTCAGTTCGTTTTCTTTTATCTCAACATCCATAGCGAGTACGGGCAAACCCCACTTGTCTTTTACTTTTTTGTTCAGATAAATGCGATTTGAATGGTCAGGCAACATTTCACCGAATGCCGTCATGCCTATTGTCCAACCACCGGGTTCTGACATAGCCTCTTTTAAGCTTGCACCAACACCTAACTCAGCCACATCTTGTCGCCAGCCTGAACGGCCAGCGCCACCTTGATAGCCAAATCCACGTAAGTAGTCTCGTTTGTCATCGCCCCAGTTTCTAAAGCGCGGAACATAGAAGCCACTTGGGCGGCGACCGTAGGTATACTTGTCGTCGTAGCCTTCAACTTGTGCTGACGCACCCACTCGGAAATGGTGATCCATCACGTTATGACCTAATTCACCGCTGCTGCTACCTAAACCGCCATCCCATACATCGGTGGCAGAGTTCATTAACAACCACGATGAATTAAATGCAGAGGCATTAACAAACACGATCTTGCTTTTGAAAACGTATGTTTCGTTGGTTTCAGCATCAATAATTTCAACGCCAGTCGCGCGCTTCTTGTCTTTATCAAACAAGATTTCTTTCACAATAGAGAAAGGGCGAAGCGTTAAGTTACCGGTTTTCATTGCTGCAGGAAGCGTTGAAGACTGAGTACTGAAATAGCCACCAAATGGACAGCCCAACCAGCACTTATTACGGTACTGGCAATTTGCACGTCCGTGTTCTGGCTTCGGCTCTGTCATGTTTGAGGTGCGACCGGGAATAATATGGCGAGCACCGCTATAGGCTTTTTGTACTCGTGCAGCCACGTCTTTTTCAACGCAGTTTAGCGCCATAGCAGGCTGGTAGATGCCGTCGGGTAACACGTCTAAACCATCACGGTTTCCGCTAATCCCAGCAAACTTTTCTACGTAGTCATACCAAGGGGCTAAATCTTCGTAACGAATAGGCCAATCTACCGCTACGCCTTCTTTACCATTCGCTTCAAAGTCGGCTTTGTTTAATCGGTAACTTTGGCGCCCCCACGTTAGTGAGCGACCACCTACGTGATAACCTCGAAACCAATCAAAACGCTTATCTTCTGTGTAGGGGTTTTCTACCTCGTTAGCCCACATGCCTTTAGTAGACTCATTTAGCGGGTAATCTCGCTTAAGTACAGGGTAATCAACTTTCATCGCCTGTGTTGGCAAGTCACGATGTGGATAGTCCCACGCTTCTTTGTGTGCGTTTTTGTAGTCTTTAATGTGCTCGATGTTTTTACCGCGCTCAAGCATGAGCACTTTTAGGCCTTTCTCGGTGAGCTCTTTGGCTGCCCAGCCTCCGCTAATACCTGAACCTACTACGATTGCGTCGTACTCGTTCGTCGCCATGTTATGTCCTCTTAAACACGTACTTCATGTATGGTGTTTTCTTGTAAAGTCATACGTCGCAGATACTGATCGCTTCTTTAAGCGACTCAATTCTGCCTGCTTTTGTATCTGGTGTTGGAATAAACTCTTGCGCTAAATACCCATCGAAACCTGTTTCTAAAATGGCCTTAGCGATGGCTGGATAATACAGCTCTTGAGTACTATCAATTTCATTACGGCCTGGCACACCGGCAGTGTGGTAATGACCAAAATAGGGATGAAAATCGCGAATGGTGCGAATAATATCGCCTTCGTTAATTTGCATATGGTAAATGTCGTACAGCAATGAAAAGTGATTACTGCCAAGACGTTTACATAGCTGAACACCCCATTTTGAACTATCGGCCATGTAATCAGGGTGATCTATTTTGCTATTAAATAGCTCCATAAAGATCACCACGCCACGCTTCTGTGCATGAGGTAAAATGCGTTTTAAACCCGCCACCGCATTATCTAGCCCTTCCTCTTTGCTCATTCCGCGTGCATTGCCACTAAAACAAATTAGGTTGGTGTAACCAGCATCTGCCACTAGGTCGATATGCTTTAAGTATCGCGCTTCTAATTCGTCGTGCAGTTCACTGTGAATGAAGCCATCTTCAAGGCTAATTTCAGCGCCATTGCACATAGAAGAATCAATACCGTACTGTTTCAGTACAGGCCAATCTTCCGGCCCCACCAAATCAATAGCCGCGAAGTTAAGTTGCTTCACGGATTTACATAACTCTTCAATGGAGAGGTCGCCGTAAGTCCAGCGACTAACAGAATGATTAATATTGCCTTTTAGCGATGATTGTTTCATGCCGTGCTCTGTAGTATTGGCTGCTGTATTCCCTGCTGCATTGGCTGCATGAGCGCTGTTAAACGCAGAAGGTGCCAATACACCAGCGCCCGTTAGCGCCATTGCTTTCATTAAGCTACGTCTGCGTTCGTTATGCATCAGTACTCACCTTTTCAGATTTAAACAGTACTAAGAAAATAACCAAAACAATCGCCGCAAAGCCTGCAGGGAACAACCAGATATCCTCCCAACTGTGAGATGTGACAGTGGTGTACTCATCGGTAATTTTTCCTGCTACCGCAAAACCAATCAGCATACCTACCCCGTAAGTGGCCAAGGTTATCAGCCCTTGAGCTGCGCTTTTGATGCGGTCGCCAGCTTTGGCATCGGTATAAATTTGCCCTGACACAAAGAAAAAGTCGTAGCAAATACCATGTAAGGCGATACCCACAATCAGCATAAACAGCCCTTCGTCTGCATTACCAAAGGCGAATAAGGCATACCGTATTACCCATGCCGCCATGCCTATTAATAAGGTGGCCTTAATGCCAAACTTGTTAAGAAAAACAGGTAGAGCCAGCATGAATAACACTTCAGAAACCTGACCTAGCGTCATTTTTCCCGTGGCATTTTCAACACCAATTTCCGTTAAGAACGGATTGGCGTTTTGGTAGTAAAACGCAAGAGGAATACAAATAAGTACAGAGGATAAAAAGAAGATAAAGAAGTTCTTATCTTTAAGTAACGCTAACGCATCTAACCCCAACACATCGCGCAAGCCAGTCTTTTGGCCTGCCGCTTTTGGCGGTGTTGCAGGTAAGGTAAAGCTGAATATACCTAGGGCTAACGACGCTATTGCACATAGCATAAAGGTGTTTCTAAGCATGCCATCAGCAATAGCAGAAGTGGAATCCCAAGAAAACACGTAGCTAATAAGTAAGCCCGCAACAATCCAACCTACGGTGCCCCACACACGAATTTTGCCGAACTCTTTTGAAGGGTTTGTCATTTGGCCAAAAGCCACTGAATTCACCAATGCAAGCGTTGGCATATACGCAATCATGTAGCCTAGTACGTACGGATAAAAAGTGGTGAAATCACCCGCCTGATACATCATGTACATGAGCACCGCGCCACACAAGTGCAGCACACCCAAAATACGTTCAGCGTTAAAGAACCGGTCGGCTATTAACCCTACGATAAAAGGCGCAATGATCGCGCCCCAACTTTGGGTAGAGAATGCCATTCCCATTTGACTACCACTGGCCGATAAGGTGCTAGCTAAGTACGTTCCCAAGGTGACAAACCAGCCCCCCCAAATAAAGAACTGTAAAAACATCATGGTGCTAAGACGTAGGGTTATCATGATTCTTATTATCCTGTGTCAGCGGGGCAGCGTTATTCGCTTATGCCCAAAATGCGGTTGTTTTTCGTTTCACTAACCTCGCCACCGGCGAAATCATCGAATGCGTAGCGGGTTGGCTGAATAATATGCTCAGCAATAAAAGGCGCTCCCTCAGCGGCGCCTTGCGCTGAATCTTTTAAACAGCATTCCCATTCAAGCACGGCCCATCCGCTAAATCCGTATTGAGTCAGTTTGCTGAAAATGCCTTTGAAATCGACTTGCCCGTCGCCAAGAGAACGAAAACGTCCTGGGCGGTCTTGCCAATCTTGATAGCCGCCATAAACGCCACTTCTGCCGTTAGGGTTGAACTCGGCATCTTTCACATGGAACATTTTTATGCGGCTGTGGTATCTGTCGATGAAATCGAGATAATCGAGCTGCTGCAGTACAAAGTGACTGGGATCGAACAAAATATTGGCACGAGGATGGTTATCTACCGCAGCCAAAAACATTTCGAAGGTAGCGCCATCATGCAAATCTTCACCTGGGTGAATTTCGTAACATACATCTACCCCAGCCTCATCGAAGGCATCTAAAATAGGTAACCAACGCTTGGCTAGCTCGGCAAACCCTTGCTCAACTAAACCAGCAGGACGCTGCGGCCATGGGTACACCAAATGCCACATTAATGCACCTGAGAACGTAGCGTGCGCGTTTAGTCCTAAGCGTTTGCTGGCAATAGCTGCGCACTTAAGCTGGTTCACCGCCCATTCAGTACGTGCTTTTGGGTTGCCGTGTAAATGTGCAGGCGCGAAGTTATCAAATAGCTCATCGTACGCAGGGTGTACCGCTACCAACTGCCCCTGCAAGTGCGTTGATAACTCGGTAATTTCTACGCCCGCTGCCCTACAGGTAGAGGCAACTTCGTCACAGTATTCTTGGCTTTCTGCTGCTTTTTCTAAATCGAACAGTGCCGGATCGGTAGGCACTTGAATGCCTTTATACCCCAATGAGGCGGCCCACTTGGCCATGTTTTCAAGTGTATCGAAGGGGGCTTCTTTACCCATAAATTGGGCTAAAAAGACGGCAGGGCCTTTAATTGGTTTTGCTTCGTTTGCTTGTTGTTCTTTTGCTTGTTGTTCCATTGCCACATGCTCCACTTATTCTGTACCAACTGGGCTGACGGTTTCCCATTTAGTATCACTTTCACTACTGGCCAGCATGGCATCAATAAACGCCATTCCTCGAAGACCGGAATTAATGCCAGGCACACCACTTGCCTTACTGTTTGTGCTGCCAGTTTGGCAATGCACCGCAGCAGCAAAGTCGTTATATAAATTCGCCATGGCTTCTAGGTAACCTTCGGGATGCCCGCCTGGAATACGACAACGATTAACTGCTTCATCACACAAGCCGGGTTGCCCTAACCCTGCCCGGAATACCTGATAGGGTTGGCCAATGGGGCGATACACCACAGAGTTCGGCTCCATTTGATGCCACTCTAATCCGCCTTTATCGCCATATACTTTTATCTTTAAGGCGTTTTCTTCACCTGCGCACACTTGGCTGGCAATCAACACACCAGTAGCACCCTTCTTGGTTTTAATCAGTGCTGCGCCATCGTCATCTAACTGTCTGTCCTCGATGTGCGTGTATAGCTGACCACACAAAGCGGTGATAGAATCATCTAAAACAAATTCAGCGAGCCCAAAAGCGTGAGTACCAATGTCGCCCATGCAGCCGCTACCGCCCGCTAAACTTGGGTCGGTACGCCATTTGGCTTGTTTGTTGTGGGTTTCTTCATTTGCCGATAGCCACCCCTGTGGGTACTCAACAAACACTTTACGAATGTTACCTAGCATGCCGCTTTGAACCATGTGGCGCGCTTGCCACACCATGGGATAACCTAAATAGGTGTGCGCTAAACCGTATAATCTGTCGGTACTATGGAGTAAGTCTTGTAAGTCTTTTACTTCGCCTAAGCCAACGCCAGCGGGCTTTTCGCAGAACACGTGAAACCCCCCATTTATTGCGGCCACTGAAATAGGTACGTGTAAATGATTCGGCGTAACAATAGACACCACTTGCATGCGTTGCTGCTCTGGAAGCGCAGCCTCTTTTTCTAGCATGTCTTCCCACGAGGCATAGGTACGACTATGTTCAACGCCTAAACTATCTGCCGTGCTTTCATTGTTGTTGGGGTCGCGACTAAAGGCTCCACATACTAAATCGTACTGGCCATCTAACCCGAATGCGTTGCGATGAACCGCACCAATAAATGCGCCTTCACCACCACCAATCATTCCTAATCTTATTTTTTGCATTTTCGCCATGCTGCGTAGCTCCTGTTGTGGTGCAGTGCTTAACCGGAAAACCATACCAGTATCAAGCTTGCTCATTGCAAACTTGTTGCATTATTGTAACTATATTTAAAATGTAACGGATTACATTTTTACCTGTCAATGTATTTGAGCGTTTTTTGTTAAACTTAAGTTTAAGAAGATAAGCTAAATAGCCCTTAAACGAACGTATTTTGCTTTAGAACATCGAATGAGCGGGTTAAGATGCCAAAAGTATTTACAAAAAGTATACACTTAGTACTGGATTTTCTAAGAAAGATCCGTATTCTAAATTGAAAATGATATCGGTTACATCAATCTAACCTGTTCGCAAATGCGCGAATAAAAATAAGACACGAGTAAATGGCAAATATTAGAGACGTTGCTGATAGCGCTGGCGTTTCGGTAGCAACAGTGTCTCGGGCACTTCAACAACCCGAACGCGTTTCTCCGAAAACCCGCACCAAAGTAATGACGGCAGTAGACCTTGTGGGCTACAAGCCCAACTTAATGGCGGTAAAGTTTCGTTCGGGAAAAACCCACAACTTGGTTGTGTTGGTTCCTACTGTCGCGAATGTATTTTTTGCGCGCGTGATTAGCGGCATGCAAGAAACGGCCGCCGAATTGGGCTACTCCATTTTACTGGCAAATACCTTGGGTAACCCTGACATTGAAAGCCATTACGCAAAAATGGTTAGCACCTCGCAGGCCGATGGACTTATTCAGTTACGCGCGTTAAACCCATTCGACAACAGCATGATTAACGACAACGGCCTGTTACCCATGGTAAATGCCTGCGAAGTGATTGATGAGGGTAATTACCCTACTGTGTCGCTTGATAACCGTGCCGCGGCAAAAGCCATGACCGAACACCTGTTAGGCTTGGGTCATACTCGTATTGCTATGATAAAAGGCCCTCACTCTAGCCCGCTCACACAAGACCGATTATTAGGCTATAAAGATGCGCTAAACGACGCCAATATTGCCTTCGACGACAGCCTGCTATTTCCTGGCGACTTCACGCTTCAAGCAGGCTATAACGCCGGCGTAACCATTGCTCAGCTAGCAGACAGGCCCACTGCCGTTTTTTGTGAAAACGATGAAACGGCAATAGGTGCTATGCAAGCGTTAAAACAAGCGGGCTTACGTATACCTGAAGATATTTCAGTCGCGGGATTTGATGACATTGCCTTTTCGGCATTTTGCGACCCACCATTAACCACAATTGCCCAGCCAGCCGAAGAGTTTGGCCAAACGGCAGTTAGCTTATTGATAGATGTAATTAACGGCAAAATTCGTAAAGCACCAAAAGTTATTATGCCGTTTGAACTCATTGCTAGGGGCAGTACTGGCCCAGCCCACATTGTGTAACAGCGCATAATGGCGCGTTAAGGAGAATGCTATGATTACCACTTCCACCTTCACCCGCAGGCAGTTTATTCGAGCCGCGGCAATAGGTGCAGGTTGCGCCGCCATACCCAGCGTACTTGCACATTCACACACGGCTAAGTCTTTAAATGGTATGGCGAGCAACAGTATTGGACTGCAGCTTTATACCCTGCGCGACATTATGAAAGTTAGCGTGCCTGCCACATTAAAATTAGTGGGCGCGGTAGGCTACAACGAGGTTGAGTTTGCGGGTTACTTTGGCCATAGCGCCAAAGAAATTAGTACTATATTAGAAGGCGAAGGGTTAACGGCTCCATCTGCCCACATCCAGCTAAATGACTTTGATAAAAACTTAGAGCAAGTGCTAGAAGACGCTCAAACCGTAGGCCATAAATACCTTGTGCTGCCTTGGCTTAGCGAAGCGCAGCGTGGCGTGGGCATTGCGCCCTACAAAGCACTTGCTGAGAAGCTTAACACCATTGGCGAAGCGTGTAGCAAAGCCAATATTACCCTTGCGTACCACAATCATGACTTCGAATTTGAAGTGCGTGATGATGAGATTCCACTGGATGTACTTATTACTGAAACCGACCCGAATTTAGTGTCTATGGAGCTAGATTTATATTGGGCAGTAAAGGCCGGAAAAGACCCAGTAGATTATTTTAAACAGTACCCTGGGCGCTTTAAATTATGGCACGTAAAAGACATGGCAACAGACGGTAGTTTTGCCGATGTGGGCACAGGCGTTATCGACTTTGAAACGATTTTTGCGAATGGAAAACTGGCTGGAATTGAGCATAAATTTGTGGAACGGGATCAAACCGGCGACCGCATTGCCACCATCGAGCAAGGCTATAAAGCGGTGAGTATGCTAAACAGTACTTTGTAGCAAAGTGCTTGTAACAAAGCGCTGTGTCAAAGGGCTCTGTACCAAAGCATTTTGTAGCAAAAAGCTTTAGCAAAACCACATATATCGTTATGATAACGTCATCTTTATGATGTAGGTGTCGTTATCGTGAGTAAAGTAGTATGAACGAACTGTTCAGTGCCCTATCCCGCACGTTAAGCCCTTATTACGCTGAAATGAGTATCATGCTGATGGCCACCATTTTAGTGGTGTATGGTGATATAATTAATAGCCATATAAAGCGTATTTTAGCCCCTTATCATTTCATACTACGGGTTAGTCTTTTTGTAGTGCTATGTGCCTTTGGTTATGGCGCATTAACCCTTTATGGCGCGCCTTTTCTGCACCACATTATTGCCTACTTACCTTGGCAGTACCAAGGCGCAGGTTTTGTACTTGCGTTTATGTTTATTGGCTTCCTAGCAGAACGCAGAAAGTATATTTAACAAAAAGGCGAAGCCGAAAGCTTCGCCTGATAATGTTTACATTTTTACGGCCAGCTATTAGTCTTCGTTTCTTATATAGCCAATATTAGAGAACGTTAGCAAGCTTTCAGTGATACCTTCACTTGCGTAGAATGCAGCCCAATCGCTAGAGTCTTCAACATCTTCTCCGGTTTCCGGATCTTGTGCTTGCAAGTAGTTCCCAAATTTCAAATAAGACTCAGTGCTATCTTCAATTGTACGCGAGAAAGACTCACCAAACGCCCATACTGTAACGTAACCATGATCGTTAACCACCCTAAAATCGAAATCTTGGCCACTTATCATGGTGCCCAGCAATTGCTTGTCTTCGCCCGAACCATCTTCCCTTGCTAGCCTGACGAACACATCGAAAATACCGTTACTAGCAACACTGTCACTTTCGACACCGGCCGATGTTGGAGTGAAGCCGCTCTCACTGGTATCAGAAACGTACAACTTCATGATAGTGCCGGTATCGCTAGCATGGTGCTGGGCAACAATGGCTTTTGAACCATCCGACATTTCTACTTTTATATTGGCTTGAAAGTCCTCATAAACTGCAGTCATTGCCACACGTTTTTCTTCTTTGATTTTAAGCTCGTGACGCCAGCCATTACCATTGGGCGTAACATGCTGTTCACGAAGGGCATCAAATTCCATCGTGTCGCCAACACGTGGGTCGGCACCTTCCATATCCCAATCACTCATGTCGAAGTCGGTTGGAGTAGTTGTTGGATCAGTGGTGTCATCAATATCACCGCCGCAGCCATAAATGTTGGTTTCGACAATGCTATTCCAGGTATTCGCAGAATTCTCTAAACCGGTAATACGAACATAACGCGCATCGGAATCCGTCACGTCATGCGTTTCATAACCGGAACTTGAACCGTTTGACGCACCTGAAAGTAACACCGCGTTCCAGTTGCTGTTGTTAGTTGAAGTATGCACATTGAAAAACGAGCTACGTGTATTCCCTTTAAACCACTTTACCTGTAGTTCTTTTACCGTAGCCACTTCACCTAAATCGTAAGTAATAGTTTTGCCAGTGCCATTAGAAGACCAACGAGACTCATCAGTTAAGTCATTATCGATGGTGTTTAACGGCCCATGCCCATCGTTAGTGCCATTGTCGGTCGCGGTACTAATACTTAAGTTGTTATTTCCTGAACATGTTCCGTTATCAGTAGGCGTTGTTGAACCCGAACTTTCCAGAGTGAAATTATCAAACCGCCCTTCCCCGCCATAATAATTTGCATAGATTTTTACAGAGGTTGCAGAGCCTGAGTTAAAGCTTACCGATACTGGTTCAAAATCACTGCCGCCGCCGGTTCTATTAAACCGTGTACCGTTTACGTCGGCACCAATTTTACCCACACCTTTCACGTAGGCGCTTAGGGTGTAATCGGTGTTGGGCGTAACATCAACGTATTGTTCAACTTTACCGTTAGTACCAGAAATTTTGGCTGAACTGCTTCCTGCGTAGGCATTCCCGGAGACAGCGGAAGGATCGGTATCGGCCCAGCCATCGAACCCACTTTCAAACCCTGGGTTATCGATGGCGACTGAAGCCCCATATACAAACGAGGTGCTTGCTAAGGTAAGCGCGGTGCCCACTACAAAAGAGAGCGATGTTTTACGTGTGCTGATGTTCATGCAATTTGTCCTGTAATTAACGGTTTTAGTAAACCAATTAAAATAAGCCCAGCGAGATTTGCTGCGACTAAAAACGAAATTCAATTTTCGATATAGCCTAGAAATAAAGATTACCAAATTGGTAATACCAAAGATCCAAACCATGTGTAAAATGATTAACCAAAAAAGCAATAAGATCAACACAAGTTATTAACAACAAAACTTACCAATAGGTAACCCAACAAGTTTACAATAAGCTTCAAGTAAAAAGATAAAAATAAAATTGATATATTTCAATAGCATGGCAAGTTGTTAGAATTGCAAAATCGAAAAACAAAAATGAGAATTATTTCTGAAATTGTTAACAGATAAGCTGCCTTTGCAAAGATCATAGCTTGAATAATAGATAAAAAGGCAGAACAATAACAACCAAACACATTACCAATAGGCGCAATATTGGTTAATGAAATTAATGTATGCGGTTTAAGCTGACTTTTTATGGGAGGGATTACTGGTAGTTAAACCTGCTGTTCGGAACTGCGCGGTTCAACTAAAGTGCTGGAATACTGTTTAGGTGGTATACCCATAATACGTTTGAATGTGGTTGAGAAATAGGATGGCCCAGCAAAGCCTACGCTTAAAGCGGCCGAAATGACTGAAGCACCATCGGCTAAGCCCAAACAAATTTGGAACGCCCTACTTTGCTTGTAAACTCAAAAAAAAATGTCGTTGCTGAAAAGGCAAAAGAGACAAAGGAAGTAAAATAAAATACTTTTTCATCAAATTGATTTCGTTTTGTATTTTGAATAACTAAATTTTGTATGCTTGAAGATGTTGCAACGAGAATGAAGAAAATTGAATAAACGAACGAAAGTACGATAACTATAAAATGGTTCAATTTCATCCAAAAAATAATGACATCAGCTTGACTAAGTAGAACCGATATTCCGAAGAACGCGCTCCACAAGACCATTAGTGAGAATAACACCGACCTTTTCAAACTTAAAATCGATTCTTTTATTAGCACACATTACCTCTAGCCATTATTACTTGTTGATTGAAATCTATGTTTAGTCCTTTTTGGATATATAAAAAGAAGCATAGATAAAGGTCACAACCGTTGCTAATACAATCAATGTTGTTCTAAGCCAGTCTATTGGTATAAGTTTAACGATGGAAACTACCAATACCCATAGTACCATAGCCCCTAAAGCTTTAGGGTAATGTCTATATGCGCTTTTTCGATTCATGATGAGCCTTAAACTTATATAAATTAGAGAAAATGGGGCGTTATAAATTGGGGAGTCGTTTTCACCCAATGGTATACCTGCCTTAAAAGAACTATTCAATGAGTCTATTTCGAACGACAGTGACTTCCCAGCAAAAACCATTTAAGAAAGAAAGACATAAAAAAACCAAATGCATTATCAATTAATACAAAATTGGTTAAATAAATTAATGTATGCGCTTCAATTTCACTTTTCCTAGGAGGAATTGCTGGTAGTTAAACCTGCTGTTCGGAACTGCGCGGTTCAACTAAAGTGCTGGAATGTAGAAGTTAGAAAAAATAGTAATTAGTCACTTAAAATGATCAACCGTTTTAAAATACAATTGCATTAGCTTGCAGCATGTTAATTGTGCAGCCCCAAAGAGGTCCGCTTCTGACCAATAGCACTTTTGAAGGCGGCCACTTTACGCACAGAGCTGAAGAGCTTTAAACTTTGTACGCCGACCGCATTTTATCAATCTGCCGTTTCTCACTCGGTACAAGTTTTAATGCATACCCTCCCTTATTTCTAATGTGAAATTAATAAGAGCGCATCGGCTCTTTTTTGTGCACTTATTTTACCTGCCCAAACCCATTGTATTCGCGGCCCACTTAAGAATTCTTATTCCATTTTGTCGCATAAATAACTTATATTTATACATTTATATTGATCTTAGTGAATTTTTATTCAAGAATGGCTGATGCTTTATTGAACAACCTTTAAAAAATAGTAAAAATAAAAAGGAATTATTCACCAGATAGTCATATCACTTCACTATTTTTACCGCTTTCTCACAACAATAAAAAGAAGGATAAGCAATGTTAAAAAATGTGCAAAAATCTATAGCGAGCGTAGTATTATTAATGCTAGCTGCGGTTAACTCCGCAAGTGCCGCTATACCAAGTGGATACTATGACTTAGTAGATACCTCTAATGCAGATACCCTACGAGATTCGCTACATGAAATTATAGATGACCATCAAAGGTTCCCTTACACTTCATCTGCAACTGATACATGGGACATACTGGAAGAGGCAGACGAGGATCCAGACAACGCAAGTAACATAATTGATATCTATAAAAATGAAAGTTACAGCAAAGAAGGTGGCGGTAACAGTAATTACAACCGTGAACACACCTGGCCTAAATCTTACGGCTTTCCAGACGATGGCTCAAGTAACTACCCCTACACAGATGCCCATCACCTATTTTTAGCTAATAGTGGTTACAACTCAAGTCGTAGTAACAAGCCTTATGCCGACTGTGATTCTAGTTGCTCTGAAAAAGTTACCACCTCTAGCAATAACAGGGGGGGTAGTAGCACAGAATCGAATTGGACCACTGGATCAGGTGCCACAGGTAGCTGGCAAACGTGGAGTGAAAGAAAAGGCGACACGGCTAGAGCGTTAATGTACTTAGCAGTGCGATACGAAGGTGGGACGCATGGTGACACAGGAGCTTCTGAACCAAACTTGATTTTAACCGATGACCGAGCGTTAATTGCTAACTCAAACACGGGAGACAATTTGACCGTAGCCTACATGGGTCTCAAATCGACTTTGCTGCAATGGCATGAAGATGACCCAGTCGATGATTTCGAACGTCGGCACAACGAAGCTGTTTATGAAAACCAAGGAAATCGGAACCCATTTGTTGATTACCCCGAATATGTAACCTGTGTGTTCGAAGGTAATTGCTCCAATTCAACTGGTAATAGCTCAGGCTCAACCGATGCATGGATCAACGAAATACACTATGACAACTCAGGCTCGGACCAAAATGAATTAGTTGAAATCGCTGGTACTTCAGGAACAGATTTATCAGGTTGGAGCATAGTAGCGTACAATGGTAACGGTGGCAGTGCTTACAAAACCACCTCCTTATCTGGCACCATTAGCAACCAAGATAACGGTTTTGGTACAGTCGCATTTTATATCAGCGGTTTACAAAATGGCGCATCAGATGGTCTGGCGTTAATTGATAGTGTGGGTAGCGTAATTCAATTCTTAAGCTACGAAGGCACGCTAACGGCCACTAGTGGCGCTGCGAGTGGTGTTACATCCACGGATATTGGTGTATCAGAAACCAGCTCTACTAGCATAGGCTATTCACTGCAATTATCTGGCTCTGGTCAAAGTTATGATGACTTTACCTGGGAATCACCAGCAAGCAGTACCCCAGATTCAGTCAATAATAATCAGTCTTTTTAAAACTAACTAAGGCTTTTATTTAACTCTATAGTTGGCTACATCGACTTGGTAGCCAACTTAGTTTTACTCTAAAGCTCTTTACCTCCCACTACCAATAACTCAGTTGAGCGTACAGTATTTTTTACCTAAACCACTCCGGCTCAAGCGTAATTTGCTACGTGGAACTAACCTTAAAAAAATTTTCAAAGTAGCAAAAATCCGATTTTATTATAAGTTTTTAGACTAGCTACACGGTTTTTTGTGGTTAGGGTATTTCCAATTGCAATTAAAGAACGACTTTTTAAGTACAACTGAGAAGTATAAAAAGACGTAACAAAATGACTACTGCTTGTCGTTTAAATCCCGTCAACAACAGCTGTGTACGTGAAGCGGTCGTTAAACTCCATTAAAATCCAAGGTCAGAAATACGCGAAAAGATAACTCACCTCGAATAACTATAATGGTCCGATTTTGATGTTTTCGAAGACCAAAAAATAACTGTTTTTATCGTCAAATCAGACAATTTCCCTCATATTCAGGAAACGCCCCAATAGAGCGTTTGCCCCCTAATGTGATTAACCCTGATTTCGAACATCCAACGTCTCCTTAAGCTTTGAGAAATAGGGGTATTCTGGCATTATGGGTCAAAACGAGCACATGTTCTGTAGAAAAATGGGCTAATTGCTCGATACTAAATTGTTATGTTTTACGAAATCGAGCACGGAGTTTTTAATCAATGAAAATAAATATGCACACCTCACATCCTTCTGCTTTTATTAGTTCGACATTCATAGATCTGTATGAAGATCGGAATGAGGTGGCAAGTATTCTAAAAAAAAGAGGGCTAAATGTTAATGCCTTAGATACTAGGCCAGCTTCAACACAGTCGTCTAAAAATGAAATTCTCAACGGAATTAAAGAAAGTGATTTCGTAATCCTCCTAATAGGAGACCGATATGGTTCAATTCTAAAAAGTATGACTAGCAGCGACTCAAAAAGTATTACATGGTGGGAATATATCAATGCTTTAAAAATGGGAAAACCTGTTATAGCTTACTTTAAAAATTTTGATGCAAGTAACCCTACTAGTCACGATGATCGTTCAGATGCTATGTACAATAAAAAGCGTAACCTTTTCGACATATTTAAGAAGTTAATAACTCAAAGGCATAATCCAGCTTTTTATACAGAACCTTATGAATTGGCCAAAAAGCTTGATAACTCTCTAATCAGTATTTATAGAGCGGGTGTAAAAGAGCTGAGTTCGAGTAAACTGGAGTTGAGTAGCAAAATAACTCAACTTCAAAATGAGCTAAATCAACTTAAGTCTAAAACAACAATACAAGCTGCAAAAACAACTCAAAATCCAGTTGGTTTAAGCGGTATTGCTGACCTAATGGGTGTATCTCCACAACCTAAACCGACATTAGGTCTTATTGACATTCTCAATAAAAAGTAAAACACAACTAAAAATCAAGCAAGACTCCTAAAAATTGCCTGTTGTGTGTGCCACACTAATTATGGCCAGCTATTATCCATCTCTTATTTGAGGTTATATTTTTATTCTACTTCGGCTAAAAAAAGAGAAAGTTTAAGGGAAAAAGTAAAATTACAAATGTCGGCTTCTGTCACTTTGCATTTATGTTGGGTTTGCTCCTACAAGGATTTCAAATTTCAGGGGTTAATTCATCTTAAGTCCGAAGATATAAAACTTATCGAATATTAAAAATACACATGGGCTCATCGTGATGAGAAGGCTGATCTCGATGTGGATAAAGCAATGGTGATACATTACAAACCTTGCCTGCAAAAGACGATGACCATTACGGCCAATTAGCGCAAATAGGTGGTTTTAATATGCACGCTGGGGTGTTTGCTGACAGCCACGAAACTGTGAAACTGGAACGCCTGTGCAGATACATCGCAAGGCCAGCTATAAGCGCACAACGATTGAGTCTGAATGATTCCGGTAAGGCGAGATATGAACTCAAAACACCTTATAGCAACGGCACTACGCATGTGTTTTTCAATCCATTAGATTTCATCGCCAAGCTCGCGGCACTAGTCCCGCCTTCTAGACTAAACCTTACGAGGTTTTATGGCGTGTTTGCTCCCAATGCTAAGGTGCGTGCCGAGGTAACGGCTTCACAACGTGGAAAGAATAGTCCTCGCTTAGCAGAGCATCTGAAAGATTCAGATAAGCCATACCATGCGCGCAGTATGTCGTGGGCGCAGAGGCTAAAGCGTGTATTTAATATCGACATAACCGTGTGTGAGGCTTGTGAAAAGAGCAACGTCAAAATTATTGCTTGTATTACCGCCCCTTCTGTCACCTACAAAATATTAATGCATTTAGACAAACTAGATTCACTGATTACCGCCAATACTTGTCGAGCCCCGCCGGTTTTCGAACCTGTGCAAACCTCAGTGATTGAGACTACTCCATCCAAAGAGATTTTGACTTTGGCGCATGAATTACAAAACAAACGAGAGCTTGAACATGCAATATGTTGAGGCAAGACCTTCCACATATCTCATTTCGAATTTCAGTACCAAAGACCAGATCACTTACTTATCTTGACGACAACCAATTTCATATTTTCTTCAAAGCACCTATTGGGAAAACGTAAAACTAGACTCAAATACAGCTGTCACTATGTCTAGCCTATAGCGTTAATATTTCTTATACTCTGCTTGTAGTTTTGCAGCCCTCTCTGAGCATCACTTTTCAAAAACTAGTAATTCAGGGGTTCTCTTCTCCATCCCCAAACTATCATTCAGAAAACCGTTTTGAATATAGTAGTTGAACTTCCGTTTTTGTAAAAAAGTATTAAAAATTAGTGTTTTAGTTGGTTTTTTCTACCAAGTGGATAAGGATTATAACTAATAAACGGCATTAATGTATGTTAGATTAATGGAGTTCTCACGGTTTATTGACATACCAAGTTGTGAGAAACAATTCATAAATGCCTTGGAATTTATTATTTGTCTAGTAGGAGATTGTAGGTAGTTGCTCGGCTATAAAGTCCACTGTGCGCAAAGACCTAAATAACCTAAATAAACGATTGCTTGGTTTTATGTAGTTAGTATTACTTAACAAAATGAAGAATTTAAATTAAGAACACTCATATAAGGATTATTTATGCTTTTCCACTCAAAGGTTTGCAGAGTTATCTTACTTACTACTTGTTTAGTTTCTGCTAATACATTTGCAAAAACGTTTTATAGAATAACTGCAGAGGACAATGAGGGAGCGATGATTCGTAATCCTAGTGGTTGTGGCAGCAACATATCTGACGGTAATGGAGATTTGCTTGAGGGAGGAGATATTTATAGAGGAAAATGTGATGGCGCTGGTAATTCACCAGAAATTGGAGGAACACACGAGTATCAAAAATATCTGAAATTTTCGACCGATCCCACTGTTTCGAACAGCGGTAATGATCGATCTGAACTTGCCCTTACTGCTAGAGATTTTCCCTTCAATGAGAATCTGTATGTCGGGTTTAGAATGATGATTCCCAGCTCGGCTGATATCGCTAACAAATCATATTATTTAATGCAGCTATGGCAGTGTTCTCCTCAATCACCAATATCAGGAATTCGAGTCACTGGTGGAACTAGTCATCGTATTAACTTTATGACTCGCAGAGACAGTGGTAATGGAGCGAGTTTTGTTCATTACGATTTAGTTCCTAACGTCTGGCATGACTTTGTCTACAAAATAAATGTAAATCCTACTGGAGAAGGAAGTGTGAGTGTTTGGAAGGATGAAGACGGTCAACCGACAGGGTTCTTAGGTTCTTTTGGATATTATTCGGATGGAAAATGTGAAGGTGGTGGCGAGCCAAACCAATCGTTTAGGCTTAAGTTTGGTATATACAAAGGTAACGAGAGTGGAAAATATTTCGAAGTTCAGTACGATGACATTCGTATTGGAAACTATTATAGAGATGTTAAGCCTTGGTAATTGTTTATTCCATGCATTAGCGAGTCACGTTAACAAGCATTAACGTGACTTGAATGTCGAATTAGTTATTTAACAGCTCCCCAGCTCCAACTTTCAACAGAACCATATACATCACGTCCCCCAGTTCCTTTGGCATATATCTTTTTACCTGTTGCATGTGACGATAATGCGATGCTCATAATACTCTTGCCTCCTGGTGTATTTACGTCAAAAGCCAAATGATTTAGGTAACTACTACCACAAGCGGCAGGGCTATTTGTTAACGGGCTAGGGAAGGTGCGAATAAGTCCCGCAATTTAGGTCCTGAGCGATACTTTGCTCTAGCAGTTTAAATTTTAAGCACTAAATTTCCAATTTCGGCCAATATACTACCGTTATAGGCCGGATTTCGAACCAATTCCGGTCTGTTCCCGGGTTTCAGACAGTTCCAAGCTGTCGTCGCAACATTTGGTCGACTTGAAACAGGTTTGCCAAAGTGAATAACATAGCTAATTGGCTGTCGTTTTTCTCCAGTCCTTTGTACCGAGCTTTGATAAAACCAAATTGGCATTTGATAATGCGAAACGGATGTTCAATATTTGTTCGGGTACTGGCTTTCAGGTATTCGATGTTGATGTCTGTTTTGTTGTTGCGGGGATGTTTTTTCAATGCCCGAACTTTGCCGGGGCGCTCTGCTATCAGCCATTCCACGTCGGTCTCTTTCAGCTCTTTGCGCTTTCTGCGCCTTGATAACCCGCATCGCCGGATACGAATTCCTCATCACCGTGTAACAGATTTTTCGTACTGCTAGTGCATATTGGCGCACTAGCCACAGTTTGTGAGTCAATTTTTTTCACACACATTAAAAACCTGACCGTCTCTTGTGTACGTACCTCAGCCAGTCGGCCAGAAATGGTAATAACATGTCGTAATCAATGAAAGCGGACATTGATGATTAGATCACAGGGAAAGCTGTACTGACTCACTGAACAGTCTTAAAAAAAACCGACTAACTTCCATGATAAAAAGAAATATTTCATGGAAGAAACCTTTGCACATTAAATCTAATAAAGGGGTATACAGACGACACTGCCCTGAAACAACCTTGTTGTATCAACCAATTAAGCAATATTACCCGTCTTTCAAAGCAACGTTGGCAGCGCAATATAGATTTTTGGCTCAGCATGTAGAAAGATAATTTGAAGAGTTCCTCAGTTTCGGTCTTCTAGAAAAAGGAATTTTAAGTGTAGTTTGCGAAGATTGTAAACATGAAAAACTAGTTAGGTTTAGGTTTAAAAAATGAGTTTCTTGTCCTAGTTTCGTGGCTATCAGAGTTACTTCAGGATGTGCCACTTGCCCAAGCAAAACATGAATAAACTATTTGCCTATTTATTGAGGAGTTGCGAACAGAAAAACACTAAAAGCAACATAAAAGCAAATTTATCTGCCTTTACATTTCTCCTATGTTCTGCCAGTTTTATTCATTGACTAACTGATAATCATTTGAGTAGTCGCGGTATTTTTAAAAGGGAAAGGATAAAGACAAGATGCCAAGCACATTAACCGACGTTACCACGCTTTTGAAAAATCACGTTGCCGTATTAAAAGCTGCGCAGCCTGAAAACACCTCACCAGAGAACCTAAACAGCACCAATATTAGCAGCCTGCAACATCTCGATCAGTTTGTGGATGCGCTAGAAAACACCATTAAAACCGAGCGCAACAACATTGACGATTTAAATTTAACTCCCGGTAACGACCTAAGGTACAATATATTTGATGTCTTTGAACTGCTTACCATGGCCTCGGAATCACTCAATAGTGCCTATAAAGCCAAGCAAGCTCATCATTCGCTCCGTGATAGATGTATAAAAGCCCTGCTGCATTTAGATCGCCTGAAAAACTATACTCAGGAAAAGATATCCGCTCAGCAAACCCGCTATTCCAATCAGGGCACCACCTTAAATACTGCCGTTATTAAAAATCCTGCACCCAACTACAGAACAGCCGCGGAACAAATTACATTGGCCTTTCCTGCTGGACCTACCCATCATATGCATGCCCAGAAAGCCAACTACACTGCCGCCGCTTTAGGAAGTGACAGGTCCACAGTGCAAATTGAAGCCCAAAAGGCCTTTAGTGAATCAGTACGTGATGAATTGAGAGATGCCTACAACTATGAAGAGCAGCATCACAAAAACCTCGAAAACGCCTACAAGAAAGGGGGAGTTTTGGATATTACTGAACGTTGGCTGATGATCCGGGAGGTATTCTGTAATGACTTTAAACGGGGTTATCTGATTTTGCGCCATGCCTTAATTGGAGTGGAGTTGATGGAGCCAGTGATATTCGCCGACTACGAATCCTTTAGGCAAAACCTCAAAAATATGAGCCTAACGGATATTATTATTAATATCCGAAATATTCGGCAAGATATTCAGCTCAAACGAGCTAAAGAAACTGAAGTCACCGTCACCACCTCACTAAAAAATTTTTTTGGGGACGACATCAATGACTTTAAATCCGGCGACGCGGTTACCAAAAAACCGCAACAGAATTGGTCAAATGCCTTATTTGCAAAAGCAGTTATCAACCAGATCACTATATATGCCACCGAAGATGCCAGCAGCAATCCATTAGTTAGGATCACGCCTCCAGAATTAAGCGATGCTGCCGATGTCACTTTTCAAAACAGCAGCAGTTATATCACCGCCATGGAAACCCAATTTGCCACTATGGCAGAAACCCAAACATATGGCGGCCGCATGCCATTTAATGCCTTCTGGAAATTTGAATTGCTGGACGGGGAAGTGCCCATGAATGGCAAAAAACTGGAAATCAAATTTAACCTGCTTGTTCCATAAGCGCAATAAAAGGTAATCCAGAATGGCCCATATGCCAGAGTTTGAGGTCGAGCGCACACCGCCAGAAATAGAAAACACTTTCAGTAACGAATCAGAAAATGAAGCAGGTAAAGAGCAGGAATATGTGCTCACCGACGAAGACATGTACCGGGAATTTGGCATCATTCCCATGCAAGAAGAAGATCTCAATGAAGCTCAAAATGGCCCGGAAGGACACTATGAAGAACAGCAAATTGAGCAACTTCTACCAGAAGATAACAACGACTTTTTACTAAACAATGTCGACAGATTCTCTTTCAGCGAAAAGGAAAACTGGCAATTTACGCTGGAGCATTCATTAGAAGATTTACTTAGCAAACCAGTAGAACAAGTCAGAGAAGAACGTGAAATCGCCCAGAGAGTTAGTCATGTGCTGGTGCGTATTGGTATGCCCGTCGACTTAGGCACGGTAAAGCTCGATGTTGGAGTTGATCCGGAGACCAACGTCCCTACCGTTCACGTCACTGGAAAGCTCGGGATTTCCCCTATTACCCGCAAAATAAAACCCATATTAGATGGCATTGCCAAAGGCATGAAAGGCGCCAAAGCCGAGGCCGATATCTACATTAGTTTTAATATTCCGACTGTAGGACGTAAAGACATTCCTAACGTCATCGGTAAAATCGGCGTAAGTGCCGGAATAACTTATAAAAAAGTAGGGTTTAGCAAAGATGTTTATGTGGAATTTCGGGCCTTTGATGACCGAGTAGAAGTTGCCGGCGTGTTTGCCCAGCGCAGCGGTGTGGTACTTATTCAAATAAAAACATCAAAATGGACGTTAGATCTAGACTAACAGTGCTTATTAGTAGCAGATGTCCAACCGAAAAAATAATTTTTGAATTGCCAAATGAAAACGGCTGCAAATTATTTAAAAATACTCCTGTTGCATTGTTCAGCTATGCTGTTTATTAGTCTTTTACTTCAAAAAGTGACCAGCCACTATTAAGAATGTTTTCCCATTTAATAGTTTCCTTATTGAGTAACCTCAATGTCCGCTTGTCTCAAAGTGCCTCTAAAACTATTGGCTGCTTCGTACGTAGAGCAGCCGTTGGCATTAAGTTTTACCCGTATTTAGCTGAGCAACAGATAGATATAATATAAATAAAAATCGGGTATAAAAAACGTACTAAAATATGAATGCAGCGGGTATGCTATCTGAGGGAAATCATCTTAAATTGCCCTAGGTATCAGAGGCTCAAGGAGGGGAGCAAAATAATGTTACATCTCGTATTTGGTACGCCCACACTTCTAATTTTTATATTTTTTATAAGCTGCATTTTTTTTGTAGCTGGTCCTAGTAAGAAAATATACGTTATCACTCTATCTATTTTGTTTTTTATAATAATTTTATGCGTGTCCGCAATTTCATTTTTTTATGAAGACAAGATATTGAGTTCATCCTCAACAGTTCCTCCCGAAGCAAGTCTACTTTTGCTTGCTATTCTATTTTCTTTGTTTTGCCAGCTTGTTGTTTTTTGACATATTTTGTCCACAAATTTTTAGTTAAGTCCAAGGAGTACCAAAAGAAAGACGAGGTCGACAGAAGAAACATAAAGAAGGTTATATATAAAATCGTAACCTCAAAAGCATTTTTAATAGGCGCTATATCATCAATAGTAATGGTACTTTACCGAAACACTAGTGATACTTTATTTCCATTCGCAGTTGTTAATTTTTTATATATTTTTGGAGTCGTTTCGCTAAACCTCCTTATTTTAGGGGGCAAGAAATCAATCAAAACTCTGACTCTATTTTTTGTGTTATTTTTGATCGGAAATAGCGCATTAATAAGCTTTATATTGCTTAGTAAACATCAAGTGGTAGCCGCTCACATGCTCTTTTCTACTCTATCGGCATTGGTTGGCCTTGTATATCCACTATGGACTGTAGTGTTGCACCCTGAGCGAGTTCACTGGTTTAAGCTCCCTATCATATTCATCATCATTTTAATAACATCAGTAGGCTCTATTTATTTGCCAATGAAAATATCATTGAACGGTGCCTCACATATGCATTCAGGTGTCGAAACCATCGGTTTATTTCGAAGTGCTGGATCTTCTCAATATCAGCAATGTAGGGCCTATCAAAATACGTTTCTATTCGAAGAGGTTAACGATGAGACGGCCAAAGACGAGTTCAACACTAGTTGCTCTGTGTTTCTGAACGGTGTTTTATCTTCCATCTCAGACTCAGAAAAATATTGCTCACATATGACCTTTAGATTTTGGACCGATCAACTAATAAGCAATATATACGGGTTGCGAGACGACCTATACGGGTTAGGAGCATGTAGAGTATCTACTTTGGTAGCAAAGAAAGGAACGCCGACCGATAGAATTTCTAAATGGTATTCAATATTCATCAATATTGTATGGTTCAGCGCATTATTCTCTGTCATGGTTGAAATGTACAAAATATTAGTTAACGTTCAAGTCTCTCCTATATCTATCGAAATAAGTTTTGCAAAGCCAAAACTTTCTTATAGGTTAATTCATAAGGAATACTTTAGATATTCCTCCTCTTTATCTCTCTTTTTCGGCGTTGTACGTTTTAGGAAAAATAACCTACCCAATTCAGCTAGAAGAATAATTAAGTATATAAAATCAAACCTAGGTTTGTTAGAAAATCCTTCAAAGTTTGATATCAAGTTCTTTGTGGACCTTAGAGATATCTTTAATGATATAGAACTTGTTCTTTCCGAGCGAACTAGTTCATATCTTATAAAGTACGAAGGTTTTTATTTTGATGTAAAAGGTTTAGTTGATGAACCTACTGATTCACTAGTGAAAGTTAAAGTGAAATTTCGAAGAGAGATGAAAGCTAGATGCGTCGAGTCCTAGTGAGATTGGAAGCGGCTATAGCATATTATTCTGCTATAGCAGTAACGCTCAAATTAGATAGACAATTTACCGTTTCAATGTCCCATCAATATTAGGTAACTGACATTACCTATACCCGAACCCACAAAGGCTGGCTCTACTTTGCAGTTGTATTGGACTTATACTCTCGCGCCGTCGTTGGTTGGTCGATGGGTTCACGAATGGAATCATAGCTCGTTACTCAATCGCCGCTAAGTTTTGTTGCCTTTTATGCGTGCGTTACCGTCCGCTCCTTGTCTCAAGATGCCTCTGTCGCTGTTGGGCGGCTCCGTACGTTAAGCGGTCATTGGCACATTGACAATAGAGCAGCGACAAAGAGCGATCACCAGTCGTTCGACCTACCTCAGTCGAACGACTGCTTAGCCCAAAATTGCGGACGTAGCTATTTATTGTATATTGGTTACTTTATCGAATTTCAATTCGTCGAACCTGTAACCTTATGAAACCGTAGGCAAAGGTAAAACGATAAGACTTATAGATATCAGTATCACTCTTCAAGCAACTGCAATACCCCACATTCTTTAACTTTTCTATTATCTGTGCATGCCGAGGCCATCTCAGATAGGGTAAGCTTTAGCTCCTCAAGCTCTGCAATGCGATGCGTGACGTCAACCATATGTTGATGGATCAAATTGTTCACACTGGAACAACTTTTATTGGGATTATTTTTTGTATCCAACAGCTGTTTAATTTCTATTATGGTCAAATCTAATGAGCGACATTGTTTAATAAATCGCAGTGCCCTCAACGATGAGGCGTCGTAAATTCTGTAGTTACCTTCACTGCGATTGCAAGCTTCAAACAACCCCTGTTTTTCATAAAAACGGATCGTTTGAATAGAGCACCCACTTTTTTTTGATAGCTCACCTATTTTCATAAACGTGCCTTTGTGCTGTTGACCCTATACTAGGTATAGACTTTACACTGTAGCTATAGTTTTGGGAATAGGAGTTGAACAATGAGTGGATGCGGCTGTGAAGTGGAAATCAAAGATGCCTCACAAAAACGGGTTCTGTATTGGCTGCTCGGCATCAATGCGGTGATGTTTTTCGTTGAGATGACCGTGGGTATTTTGGCTGACTCTACTGCTTTGATAGCAGACTCTATGGACATGCTAGCGGATGCGGTTGTATACGGCATAGGTATTTATGCTGTGGGTAAATCTATACTTCATAAAGCCAAAGCTGCGCAAATCAGTGGTTACTTTCAGCTATTGCTGGGCGTAATTATTCTCATTGATATTACCAGAAGGTTATTCTTCGGCAGTGAGCCTATCTCATCATTAATGATAGGAATGGGGTTCATTGCACTAATTGCAAACGTCGCTTGCTTGATGATTATTCGTAATCATAAAAACGACGAAGTACATATGCGAGCCAGCTGGATTTTTTCGGCCAACGATGTCATCGCCAACATGGGTGTCATTATCGCCGGAGTTTTAGTGGTATGGCTTGATAGCAGAGTACCGGATCTGGTTATCGGCTGTATAGTGTCGATTGTCGTGCTGCGCGGAGCGTGGATGATCCTGAAAGACGCCAAGCAGGAAGTACTTAATAACGAAGTACAGAAAGGTAAAGTGGGTGAGCCACTATGACATACAATAAAGCCGTTAAGCCGCATATCGATTCCAAATTGACAGATTACTCAGATGCAATGTCTAACAATAATGAGAGGCAGGCATTTGCAGCGCTGGAGGATGCGCATGTAATTGGTCAGCACTCTACTTATTTCCATTGTTTAATTCATTATAAAATGCTGCGACATGGTCTTCTAAACAAAGATTGGAGAGCCGTTTTTGGACAAGCAATAAGAATAGTTGGCGCAGCAACCAAAACAGCTATCGGCCTTGTACCTAAAGGGAATACAGGCGGCACTGACATCAGCCCTTTTAAGCGACTGCCAATCAGCGCAGAAAATCAAGCGATATTGGACAAAATTAATCATGCACAATCATAATCATAATCATAATCATAGCGAGAGTAGCAGCGCATCTAAGCGGATAGGCTGGGCATTTTCATTGAACGTATTGTTCACCATCATTGAATTTATAGGCGGATGGCTGACAAACAGCACGGCTATAATGGCCGACGCAGTGCATGATTTGGGCGATAGCTTATCCATTGGTACTGCTTGGGGCTTAAATAAACTCAGTGATAAAGAAGCAAATGCTACTTTTTCCTACGGCTACAAGCGTTTTTCACTCCTTGGGGCGTTAATTAATGGAGTTGTACTAACGGCTGGTTCGATTTGGATTTTGTTCGAAGCTATTCCACGATTACTGGCCCCTGAAATGCCCCAAGTGGAAGGCATGTTAGGGTTGTCTATATTCGGGATAGCAGTCAATGGCTTTGCAGCGTATAAACTCAGGGAAGGAAACTCCTTAAATGAACGAGTATTAAACTGGCATTTGCTCGAAGATGTTCTGGGATGGGTCGCAGTACTGATCGTGTCGATTGTGCTGATGTTCAAGCCTTGGGCGATTTTAGATCCCATTTTATCTATTGGCTTCACATTATTCATTTTATTTAATGTCATTAGAAATCTAAAAGAAACCTTACTGCTATTTTTACAAGCGACACCTGACGCACAGCAAATGGAAGAGGTTCATAAAGTGCTTATGTCTAGCGATGATGTGATGGATATCCATCATTTTCACATTTGGTCTTTGGATGGAGAGCACAGCGTTATGACTGTCCATGTGGAGCTGAATGATGATATTTCTGTATCTCAACTTAAGAAACTCAAGGAACAACTTCGTCACGGCCTAGCTGGGTTCGATTTTGTGCACACTACGATAGAAATCGAATTTGCCGATGAAGATTGCCGTGATGTGTAATCCAATGATAGAAACACTTTGTATCAGTTGGTCGATTGGTCTTAGTTCGAATACCTGTTAATATGAAAAAGATGAGAGTAGATAGATATGTTTAGTGTAAGGGTGACAAGCTACCTGTTGATTTCGCTGATTTTGTTTCAGTCGTTTTCTGCTGTCGCCAAGTCCTTGGATTTTCATGCTATTGATTCGCAACATCTAAGCGAATTACATGAACATCAGGCGGGAGATAACACCGCTTCTGTGAAGACGCATGCTCAACTGCAATCTAACGAACAACTTGATACTGATAACGCCCCCGTAGATATTTCTCACAATCCTGCTGATTGCCACCATTGTGGTCACTGTCATGGAACCCATGCCCAATGGCTTGGAAATAACACCGCAATTGAACTTGCTTCGGTTGCCACCCATCACGGTTTCTATTACTTATCAAAAGTAGTAGATGCACCGGTCACGCAATTACTACGCCCACCTAAAGCATAACCCCTGAACTAATCAAACACCGTTCGCCAACAGCTTGGCGATATATATTTTTGATAATTTAGGAATAAAACAATGATGCATATTTCATTGAGCCGCCCTGTGCGTGTGCACGCTTGGGTGATTTTCACGATGCTTGTTCTTCTGACAACACACACCGTGGTAGTAGCACAAACAAACAGTATCACCAATCGCAAAATGACCTTGCAAAGCGTCATACAGCGAACATTAGCGAATTCGCCCGAATTGCATGAGTTCACATATAGGCAACAAGCAATTGAGGGAGAAATCAAAACTGCGTCTCTTAAACCAGCCCTCAACGTAGGCATTGAAGTGGAAAACTTCTTAGGAACAGGCGAGGTCTCTGGCATTAAGGACACCGAGCTGACTCTCACATTGTCGTCGGTCATTGAATTGGGCAATAAACTCAACTCGCGTAAGGCGTTTGCTAAGGCGCAATCCACCTTAGTCGAAGCGCAAAAACAAGTGCACACCTTGGATGTACTGGCTGAAGTGACACGTCGCTACATCGATGTACTGGCGCAACAAGCGTTAATTGACGCGCAAAAAGATGCAGAAACACTTGCTCGATATACCTATCAAGCTGTCACAAAACGCGTGGATGCAGGTGCTTCCCCTGCATTTGAACAGAAACGCGCTGAAGCAGCTTTAGCAAGATCCAGATTGGATGTGGTGACCGCACAGCAAACTAAGCAAGCCATGATAAATAGTCTGGCTATTATGTGGGGGGAAAAAGATCCCACTTTTACTGATGTGGAGGGAGACTTATTTGCGCTGCAATCGTCTCCTTCGTTAACCGCGCTTTTCACCACCTTATTGGACAGTCCCAATCTTGAGGTCTATACGCAAGAATCGAGATTGCAGGCTTCTCAAGTCCGTCTTACTCAAGCAGCTAATCAATCGGATTTAAGCTGGACGGCTGGTATTAGGCGCATGAATGGCATAGATGAAACAGCCTTTGTAGCAGGCGTGAGTATGCCTCTGTTTGCCGGTGACCGAAATCTTGGCGAGTACGAAAAGCAGCGAGCAATTCAGGCACAGCTAGAACAACAAAAAGAGTCAGCGACGCAAAGCCTATACCATCAGCTAAATATGGCCTTGATGATCAGAAACAATGCGCTGCTCAATGTACAGACACTGCAAAACTCTATTATCCCACCCTTAGTTCAAGCGCTGGAATTAGTAGAGCAAGCCTATATAAACGGACGATTCAGCTACCTTGAATGGGTGAGTACACGTCAAGAACTACTCAATGCCAAACAAGCCTTAATTCAATCAGCGAAGCAAGCTCATCAGCGTGGTGCAGATATCGAATCACTGACTGCACAGCCTCTTGTGGATACGATCAACACCTCTTTTTCGAGAAAAGCAAAATGAACAAAAATATATTAATTAAGAAGCAAAACACGCTGTTAGTTTTCATTGTTTGCAGTGCCTTGGGATTTTTTTCAAGCACCACAATACAAGCAGCAGAAGGCGAGCATGGTAAAGAGGAAGCCTATAAGGATGAACGCGTATTCATGTCAGATAGCTTGGCGCAAAAAATGGGCGTAATGACGCAAAGTGTGCAAACGGGTAATCTCAATATTACCACCACTGTCTACGGAAATATTGTGACCGACCCTGCTTCACTGAGTCATGTGCGTGCACGATTCGACGGTATGGTGACCAAGGTCAATGCAAATTTAGGTAACAACGTTAAAAAAGGCGAGACACTGGCGGTAGTTGAATCCAACGAAAGCCTGAAAAGCTATCCCGTTACCGCGCCGTTTTCAGGCACCGTGATTGCCAGACATGCCAATGAAGGCGAGTTATCAAATGGCCAAGTGCTATTTTCAATCGCAAACTATGATGACGTGTGGGCACAGCTTAAAGTCTTCCCACAACAGCTATCAGATATAGCAGAGCAGCAACCCGTTCAGCTTAGCCTGTCAGGGGCAGCGTTAGACACCACTATCCAACATATCTTACCCTCACCCGATGAAAAGCCTTATGTCTTGGCGTATGCCAAAATATCCAATACCTCAGGTCAATGGCCGGTTGGCGCAGCTATCAAAGGCCTTGTCACTATCAACACCATTGATGTCGCAATGATGGTGCCTAAAGCGTCGATTCAAGAGTTTGAGGATGCTTCTGTCGTGTTTGTCAAAGAAGGTGACGAATACCGTCCCGTGCCCGTTACCTTAGGTCAACAAGATAACCACAATATTGAAGTGTTATCAGGTCTGCACATTGCAGATGTGATTGTCAGCCAGAACAGCTACCTGTTTAAAGCCGATTTAGAAAAGTCGGAGGCAGGTCATGATCATTAATAACTCAATGCTATCTATTTGGTCAGGCGTCTCTGTTATTGGGGGGCGAACACATGATTGAATCCATTTTACGTTTGTCCATAGAGCGACGAGGGATAATGCTAATGTTGATCTTCCTTGTGCTGGGCATGGGGATATTCAGTTATCAAAAATTACCTATCGATGCGGTACCCGATATCACCAACGTGCAAGTGCAAATCAATACACAAGCACCGGGTTATTCGCCTTTGGAAACCGAGCAGCGGATCACATTCGTAGTAGAAACAGCACTGGCGGGATTACCTGACCTGTCCTACACCCGCTCTTTATCTCGCTACGGGCTATCTCAGGTAACAGCGGTATTTGATGAAGGCACTGATCTGTATTTTGCGCGTAATCTCATCAATACCCGATTAGGTGCAATCAAAAGTCAGCTACCTGAAGGGTTAGCGCCTGAAATGGGACCTATCGCTACTGGGTTAGGCGAAATCTACATGTACACCTTGCGAGCCAAGCAAAATGCCATGCAAAAAAACGGTGAACCGTACAATGCCATGGCGCTTCGCGAGATACACGACTGGATCGTAAAACCGCAGCTCGCACTGGTTAAGGGGATCACTGAAGTCAACGCCATTGGTGGTTACGTAAAACAATATCATGTGAATCCTGAACCACAGAAAATGCTGAATTTTGACATTGGTCTAAGTGATATCCATCGTGCGCTGGAGCGAAACAACACGAATCAGGGGGCGGGGTTTGTTGAGCGAAATGGGCGACAAATACTGGTGCGCTCACAAGGTCAACTTCAGACACTTAGCGATATAGAAAATGTGGTAATAAAACGCATTAATACTGTCCCCGTTGCGGTGAAAGACATTGGCAGTGTAGTTATTGGTAAGGAGCTGAGAACGGGTGCGGCAACGCAGGAGGGTGAAGAGACCGTTTTAGGTACAGCAATGATGCTAGTCGGCGAAAACTCACGAGCCGTTGCCCAATCCGTTGCCAAAAAGGTGAAGGACATTCAATCCAGCTTACCTGATGGAATTGTCATTGAGCCAGTCTACGACCGCACCCTACTGGTCGATAAAGCTATCGAGACGGTTCAGAAGAATTTAGTAGAAGGGGCGTTATTAGTCATAGTGATCTTGTTCATATTGCTTGGCAATATTCGCGCCGCGCTCATCACTGCGGCAATTATTCCGCTAGCGATGTTGGCGACCATCACAGGGATGGTTAATACCGGTGTGTCTGCCAATCTGATGAGCCTTGGGGCTTTGGATTTTGGATTAATTGTCGATGGTGCGGTGATCATCGTAGAGAACTGTATCAGGCGGTTATCCGAGTCTCAGAAGCGCACAGGTGGAGTCTTGCCACTAAAAGAGCGGCTAGAACTGGTTTTTCAAGCGACCAACGAAGTCATTCGTCCTAGCTTGTTCGGTATATTGATTATTACTGTGGTGTATATCCCGCTGTTCTCATTGACAGGCGTTGAGGGCAAGATGTTTCAGCCAATGGCGGCAACGGTCATCATGGCGCTGATAGCAGCGATGCTGTTCTCTATTACCATTGTACCAGCGGCAGTCGCGATGTTTATGGGCGGAAAAGTCAGTGAAAAAGAAAGCTTTATTATTGTTGCAGGCAAATCCGCCTATCGCCCCATCATTCACCTTGCACTGAAATTACGCTGGATAGTGCTTGTCGGCTCAGTCGTGCTAGTAGTAGGCAGCTTATTGCTGGCAGCGCGACTAGGCTCTGAGTTTGTTCCCCAGCTTGACGAAGGAGACATCGCACTCCACGCCATGCGAATACCGGGCACAGGTATTGAGCAAGCCGTCGAAATGCAAAAAACACTTGAATCTACCCTGATGGAATACGAACAGGTACTTACAGTTTTTGCGAAAACCGGTACCGCAGAAGTAGCTACCGATGCGATGCCGCCCAACGTAACCGATACCTTTGTGATGCTAAAACCACGAGCGCAATGGCCAGATCCAACTTTGTCAAAAGCGGATTTCGTAGAAACCCTTGAGCGAGACTTACAAGCGGTGACAGGCAATAACTATGAGTTTACCCAACCTATCCAAATGCGCTTTAACGAGTTGATAAGTGGAGTAAGGGCTGACCTTGGTATAAAAGTCTTTGGAGATGATTTAACCACGCTTGTTGCCTCTGCAAACGACATCTTAACGGTTTTGCAATCAATAGACGGCGTGGCGGATGCACGACTTGAGCAGGTCGATGATATTCCTATCTTCACTATCAACCCTAAGCCAGTCGAGTTGGCACGTTATGGATTGGACGTCGCCGATTTGCAGGAGTGGTTGGCGTCAGCTATCGGGGGTAATACCGCTGGCTTAATTTTTGAGGGAGATAGACGATTCGAGTTGCTTGTGCGATTTGATGAAGGTATGCGCACAGATTTAGATGCCATTGGCAGCACTCCTATTATTACATCCGATGGGGAATTTGTACCGTTATCAGAAGTCGCTACACTGGGTTACTCGTCTGTTCCCAATCAAATTAGTCGAGAAAACGGTAAGCGTAGAGTCGTGGTTACCGCCAATGTCAGAGAACGCGACTTAGGGAGTTTTGTTGACGAAGCAAAAATAAAAATAACCGAACAGGTTGCACTGCCCGCAGGCTATTGGCTGGATTATGGTGGCACGTTTGAGCAGCTTGAAAGTGCCAGTCAGCGACTGTCTATCGTGGTGCCTGCCACGCTTTTTCTAATACTTGTGTTACTAGTGGTGGTGTTTGGCTCATTTCGTGATGCCTTGATCATCTTCACTGGCGTGCCTTTAGCCTTAACGGGAGGTGTTTTCGCGCTCTGGATGCGTGACATGCCACTGTCTATATCTGCCGGAGTTGGGTTTATTGCGCTCTCTGGTATTGCGGTACTAAACGGCTTAGTGATGTTGTCATTTATTAAACAGCGAGTACTAGAAACAGGTGACTTAATTAACTCAATCGTTGACGGAGCTATCACAAGATTGCGTCCGGTTTTGATGACAGCACTGGTAGCAAGTTTAGGCTTTATTCCCATGGCACTTAATGTCGGAACGGGGGCTGAAGTGCAAAGACCGCTTGCAACGGTGGTGATTGGCGGGATCATCTCGTCCACTATTTTAACGTTGATCATATTACCGGTTTTATATCGGATCATGCATTCGAAACTAATCAAAGTATGATGGTTAGGCACCGTATTGCAAAAGGTACGGTGCTCTTCGTCTGGAAATTCAAAACAATTGAAAATGATTACTGAACTGTATATTCACCAATAAGAAGCTTATTCACCGGAATACTAAAATTAACACCAATTCAATCAAGGTCGAATGATGATCTGCACATTGGCACATACCGGAATCAAGAACCGTGTGGCCTGAACGTCCGCTCCTTGTCTTTAGCGGACTGACAATACAGCGATAGCCAAGGTCTGCTTTACGCCCTATCGGTCATTTTTGCACTACACCAACAACCACCGCATACCGGCATTTTCGGCGGCTAATTGGTCGTAAATAAAATCACCCACATACAGGCAGTCTTCGGGTTGTAGCTGCCAGTGTTGGGCTATGTGTAATAATGCTGTGGGGTCGGGCTTGGCGGGTGCATCTTCTCGGGTAAGTACAAACTCAATGGGTATGCGGTTGTTGGCTATTTTAATGGCCGTGGCTTCTCGGCAGTTGCGTGTAACAATAGCTATGGGCAAGTTATTCTCTAAAACCTTATCTACCATTTGCTTACCAAGGGGTAGCCATTTCGCGTTTTGTGCGTCGGTTAGTTCGTGTTGCAATATGGCGTGGTTGGCGTTCTGCTTTTCTTGTTCACACACCATATTGTCTATAAATGTAAGAATGTCTTCATCTTGCGGGCAACCTATATCGGTTCTCATGCGCGAAAAGTTAAGGCTAGACTCAACCAAAGTGCCATCTAAATCGAAAATAACACCTTTAATACCGCTTAAATCCATTCTTTATACTCTTTAATTACGTTTAAGGTAGGTAAGGCTATTTGCCCTTGTGCTATAACGTTGCCACAAACTTGGCTGTGTTTCCGTTAACTTTTAGTTAGTTAACTTATTTTCTGTACTCGGAATCTTTAATATCTACTAACATACGCATTCACTTTCATTTAGCATAGCCGCTCTTTTTTCTAAGCTTCACATTCTATAGGTTACTAATGGGCGTATTCGCAGCACTAGGTACGGCACTTTGTTGGGCAATAGCCGCCCGTTTGTTTAAGGGAACAGGCAACGCGTTTTCTCCCCTTACCATGAATTTTTGGAAGGGCCTTATCTCTATTGCTATTTTGGCTGCGGTTATTGCGGTAGTGCAGCCAAGTGCTTATGAAACCAACGCTGTACTTTGGCTGCTACTTAGCGGCTTTATTGGCATTGGTATTGGCGACACCTGCTTTTTTAAAGCGTTGAAATCTATTGGCGATAGCCAAGCGGTACTAGTGGCCGAAACCTTAGCGCCTTTATTTACTGCCCTTTTTGCCATGGCGTTTATTGGTGAATGGATAACCTGGCAGCAGTGGGTAGGTATTGCAGTAGTGTTATTGTCGGTAGACATGGTGATAAAAGCCCGCAAGCGAAATACCACGCACGTATTCGCAACCTCAGGCTATATGTATGGCGTGGGGGCAGCATTGTGTCAAGCTATAGGCGCTGTGGTTAGCCGCGACATTCTAGGTAGTGGTGATATAGACGCCGCCAGTGCAGCTTTCTTGCGCTTGGTAGGCGGTATGATTTTTGTCGTACCCTTTATTGTGATTACCCGCACTAAATGGATGCCAGTATTAGCAACCAATCAACGGGTTTGGCCTGCGTTTGTGCTTGCCACCTTATTAGGCACTACCGCCGCTATTTACCTTCAAATGTTTGCCTTTGCTTATGCTAAAGCTGCCGTGGTGCAAACCTTAATCGCCACCAGCGCGTTAATGTCGCTAGGCGTTGCTTGGGTTATGGGCGAAAAAGCCACGAAGGCTACGCTGATATGGTCGGTAATTGCGTTGGTGGGTGTGGGTATTTTGGTTAGCTTCGGTACACCCTTGTAGTACAAGAAGGCGTTTTCGCATTCAGTGTATAGCTAATGCTTTTTGGAGCCAGCGCCTTTACAGTCAGCGCTAGATGTAAACTGCGACTAGCGCCGCTAACACTGCTTCATAACTCAAAGGTAAAGGTTTGGGCGCTAGCGGCTTCTCATTCACCTTGCATGGTTTTAAAGCGTGTATAAACGCCGTTCGTCCAACCAAACCCTAGCTGAACTTCGTACTCCCCGCCACTTGCCGTTTTGTCAGGCTCGCACACGTTGTACTTTTCTAGCATTACGCCGGTTCGCGCAAAATGATCGTCAATGGTTTGCGTAAAGCGATTAATAATGTCGCTCGCTTCATCACTAAAACCATAATTTAGTAGCCCTTTCACCGCAAACCATTGCAGAGGCGCCCACCCATTGGGTGAATCCCATTGTTGAGTAGTGGTATTTGCTGTGGTCACTATTCCGCCGGGTGCTAACAAGTGCGTTTGAAGGGCAACATTTACCCCAACAGCCTGTGCATCGGTGGCAAGTTCTACGAACAAAGGTACGGTTGCCGCCGCTGAAAGCACGGTAGTTTGCGTATTACTGGGGTAATGGTAATCGTAAAAACAGGCTTTGTCTTCATTCCACAAATAGGTATTTATTGCCTGCTTTCGGTTAACAGCGGCCTCACGGTATTTGCTGGCTTTGGTGCTAACCCGCGCCAATGTACTTTCAACAAAAT
The DNA here is from genome assembly GCF_902506055.1 of Alteromonas sp. 38. Lineage (NCBI taxonomy): Bacteria > Pseudomonadati > Pseudomonadota > Gammaproteobacteria > Alteromonadales > Alteromonadaceae > Alteromonas > Alteromonas sp. 38. The sequence goes on along the minus strand of NZ_LR733300.1, from coordinate 344,986 downwards.
ACAGCAGTGCATTCAAATCAATGGGGACTATTTCAGTTGTACGAATGCTACACAAGGTGCTTTCATCAGCAAGCCAACGGGAACTGAAATCCCACCCTGATTCACAAGCCGCCCTTATATGGCGGTAAAATTCTACTGACTTTGCGCCTACGAGTTCTGCCGTTTCAATATCTTCTCTGTACGATTCTGGTCGTGGTGAGGCTTCGCTGTCGTAATACCGGTTAAGTAATGCACCGTTTGGCATGCGAACGAGATGATCGCAGGCGTGGCTAACCGCTTGTGCGCTACTTAAGTTATTGGCGCCGTTCATCCAAAATGCATATTCTTTTTCAATACCGGCAATAGCGCGTTGGCGCTGGGTATTGGTTAATTTTTTTTCTACTAATGCGAACATTAACGCCAGCACGGGCGGCTGGCTTCGGGTGTAATAATAGGCTCGATTTCCGTTTGGAATACAGCCTACTTCATCCAGTATATCTAAGAAATTTTCCAACATGTTGACTGCCATGTTGGCCTTACCAGAATCGATTAAGCCTAAGGCGGTAAAGTAGCTATCCCAGTAATATATTTCTCTGAATCTGCCGCCTGGTACTATGTACGGGCGCGATAGACTAATAAGGCTATCTATATTTTCTGCATCTGGTGTACGGGTAAGTACATCCCACATATGTTGCACATAGTCTGGTACAGCACTGAATGTTAAATCTGTGCTGCTTGCCACCATGTCCGGTATGTTAAAATATGTTTCAACGAACGACGATAAACTAAAGCCTTCGTTATTTTTCTGCTGCTCGTATTGGCTTATTACGTTCTGCCAATCACTTAGTACAATGGCATCGGCAAAGGTCTTACTGTCTTCAAACAAGGCCGCGTTTTGCACATCTTTAAACAAATTGCTTTGAAAAAATGGTAAGCAAGTGCGCCAGCCACTTGTAGTTAATGCCATGTTAAGCGGTATCCTTTAACACTATTGAAGAGGTTGCTCGTTTAAAAAAGAACAGAGTGACAAGTAGTGCACCTATGGGAATAAGCGATAAGTAAAAGGCTTGTTGCCCGCCCATTGCTTCAAATACATAGCCGGTAATAATAGAACCTGTAGTTCCGCCAAGCGCGGAGAACACCACTATTAGGCCTGTCATAGGGGCGTGTTGCACCTTGGGCAACGCACTTAACATCACAGAATTAATAACAGGGTAAATAGGTGCCATCATTAACCCAATAAGCGGGATTAAGTACGCCGCTATTGGCGCGTCTACCCAGCTAGCAACGAGGTTCTCGTCTACCTTTTCGGCTAAAGGCAAACTCAATAACATGACGGCGGCCATACCTACTAGGCAGGCATTCATGAAGGGATACCAACTCACTCTTGCTAGCACTACCCCAGCCAATAAGCGGCCAACGGCAAGCGCTACGGCGAAAATACTGGTAATTTGAATACTCACTTGGGTAGGTAAACCCAGTACTTCTCGGTTAAAAGTCGGCAACCAAGACCCTATCCCCTGCTCAATTAGAACGTAGAGGAACACCGAAAGAATAAAGATGAGCACTAAGGGTTTATAGGCTAGCTTAAGCATGTCGATAAACGCACTGCCTACCCCAGTTTCCCTGTTTACTTCTGGTTTTTGAATCGGCGCGGCTAGCACCAATAAAATCGTTACGGCAACTAGAGCGGCAATAAGGTAATACACGTTCAGCCATGAAAGAGACGCTTCGTTGGTGGGATCAATAAAGGCTGCAAATACCCAATAACCAGACAGTACACCCAACATGAAAATACCTTCAACGGTATTCATCAACGAGCTATGTGCTTTGGTGCTGGAAGAGAGTTGCCCAATAATGGCGTATACCGACACTTTCACTAACGCAAAGGCTGTGCCTATACCTGCGAACAAGAGTTTTATAACCCAGAAGCTGCCAATACTAGGCGTAATAGCACATAGCGTGGCCACCAGAATTAGGCCAAATAGCATAGAAATTTTATAGCCGATACGAGGAATAAAGCTAGCGACAAGAAAGGATACTAGCGCGATGGATAAGTCTTTAAACCCTTCTAGGGTGCTGGCTTCTGGTTTCGACACGTCGAAACTGTTTATCGATTGTAAAATAACCGTGCCCACACTGTTTAGCAGTATGGCAAACACATAATAGCTAACGGCTATTGCAGCGATAATCAACAATCTGGACATGTGTAAACACTCTGTTAACTAAATTAAGCCGGAGTGTAGACGGATAAAAACAAAAATGCAAACGTTTGCATTAACCTTTTATTTTCTCTTCCCTAATCATTTTTACGTACATTAATCGTGTTTACTGGAACGGCGAACCACCAGTTGGGTATCTACCACGTAACTAGCTGTTTCTTGGCCTTCAAACTGACGAAGCAATTGATCTACCATGGCTGACGCGGCTTGCTGGGTGTTTTGGCGAATGGTTGTTAAAGCCGGATGCATAAGTTCAGCTAGCGAAATATCGTCGTAACCAACAATACCTACATCGCTTGGAATACCCACGTAGCGCTCTTTCAACGCTTTAAGTGCACCAAGCGCCACCATGTCGCTTGAACACACAATGCCGTCGAAATCTAAGCCATTCGCTTTCACCCTCTGATTTATATACTCGTATGCCGCTTTTGAGGTTATATCGATAGTGCAGGTACAGTCGCTACTTACTGAAATATTGGCATTCTGATGCGCTTGTAAATAGCCCTTATAACGCTCTTGCATCTCGGCATGCTCTGCATCACCTAAGAACAATACGCGTTTAGCGCCTTTTTGCAGCAAGTGAGTAGTAGCATCGAACCCACCTTGGTAATTGTCTCCGCCAACAATAGGATAGTTAGCTTCGCTTTTTGGATCGCCCCATACTACAAGGGGTACACCAGCTTCTGCGGCGCGGTCAATTTTCTTAGTCGACTTTCCCTGCCCAATTACAATCATTCCATCGGCGCGCTGGCTGTGAATAAAGTAGTTAGCCCAATCGTCAGATGCCATGAAGGAATTCGATAGCAGCAACTCGTAGCCTTTAGCGTTAAGCGCTTGGTTTAACTCCCCCACCAACTTCAGCAAGAAAGGATCGGTGGTGCTTTGCTCGGTATGATCAATTAAGTTTAAAATTACCGCGATAACATGCGTTTTTTGCGTACGTAGCCTGCTAGCAGCCGCATTAACACTGTAATTGTGCTCCTTTGCCAAAGCCTGCACTTTACGTCGCGTTTCCTGCTTTATCAGCGGATTGTCTTTTAACGCTCTTGAAGCTGTAGAGGTAGAAACCCCTGCTAACTTTGCTAGCTTTGCTAACGTTAATTTTGTTTCTGAACTCAAATTATTTAGCTCTCTCTTTTTTTCAAACTATACCGAGAAATACCTGAAAAGCCTATGCTCAACGCAAGGCATCCTAAGTTCCTGTATCTCAAGTTAATTGTTTAGCCATACCAAACATCATCATCAAACTTGCATGCCAACAAATGTTAACACGCTTAAACAAATATTTTGCAATCGATTGTATTTTACTCTTGCAATCGTTTGCAAAGAGATCTATTTTGTTGCTCATTCCCGAAGCGAGTGACATTTTTTTAACCTGTTTCACGCATTCGGTTAACAACGCCCAAAAATTATTTTCAGGAGCACACACCATGAAAACGTTGTTCACAAAAGGAATGCTAGCCACTGCAATTTCTTTAGCGTTAACCCAAACGGCCTTTGCACAAGAAGAAACAAAACAGGCTACCGCAGAAAATACTGAAGTTATTGTAGTGAGTGGAACGCCAGGCGGCGCAGGAATAAGAAAAATAGATGCAAGCTTTGCTGTCACCAATATTGATGCCAGCGACATTGAAAAATTTGCCCCTAAATCTACTGCTGACTTATTTAAGGCCATTCCAGGGGTTTGGGTAGAAAGCTCTGGCGGCGAGTCGGGTGCAAACGTATTTGTTCGAGGATTTCCAGGTGGCGGTGATGCACCTTTCCTTACCATTGCGTTAGAAGGTTCACCTATCTACCCCGCTTCAACATTGTCGTTCCTAGAAAACTCTCAGATGTTTAGAATAGACGACACTATTGAAATGGTAGAAGGCTTACGGGGTGGTCCTAACCCGGTAGTGAGTAACGGGCAGCCCGGTTTAACCACCAACTTTCGCTTAAAACGCGGCGGTGAAGATTCTGAAGCCAGCGTAAAATATACGGTATCTGATTATGGTTTGAATCGCGTTGATCTTGTACTTAGCGGTGCACTAGCCGACGACCTTTACTACATGGTAGGCGGTTACGTAAAAAGCTCTGATGGTATTCGCGATGCTGGGTTTAGCTCTGAAGAGGGCAACCAATTCACTGTTAACCTAACCAAAATTTTTGATAAAGGTGAGTTAAACCTTTATACCCGTCAAACTGACGATCATGGTACATGGTATTTACCTACGCCGTTGAATGTAGAAGGCATTGATGCAAACTACACCCAAATAGGCCCGTTGAATCGTCAAGCCACTATAAACTATGGCCCAGATAATACCGCTGAGTCTTTCGACTTTGGCGACGGTCGCGGCTGGGATGGTCATGTGAGCGGGGGTAGCTTAAAGCTTGAGCTAGGTGGCGGCTGGCATTTGGTTGACCGTTTTAACCTGACTAAAGGCGAAGCTAACACCTTTGGTTTAGTGCCAGATGGCTCTGCTGTTACTGTTGCCGATGTAGCTGATAACGGCGAAAGCGCGACGGGTGCAGTAACCGGAAACACCTACGATGCCGATACCCCTATTCAACAAATTGGCCGTTGGGTTGTACTGAAAGACGTTGAGTCATTCACTAACGACTTGGCCGTATCTAAATCGTGGGACAACTTCGATACCTCTTTTGGTATTTATAGCGCGACCACTAAAGCAGAAGACTGGTGGAGCATTGGAAACCAAGCCTACTATGTATTAGTGCCTGGTGGCGAAATGCTAGACGGCATAGCTTGCAATAGCAGCGAAGAAGGCTGTGGTTGGGGCTACGATATAAACTCGGTAGGCGATGCCAGCACATTCGCACTGTATGCCACAAGCACATGGTATGCCACTGAAGATTTAAGCATCGATTTAGGGCTACGTCGTGAAAACCATGAAGTAAGCTACTCAGTAGATGAGGGTCTAGATGGCGTAATAACCAAAGCATTAGAGTATGACGAAAACAAGACATCTTGGACATTAGGCGCTAACTACGCACTTAATGATTTTAGCGGTGTGTTCGTACGTATGAACCGTGGCTACAAAATGCCTTATTTTGATGACTTTCGTGATAACTGGGGCGCTTATACTGGCGGTAATGACTTAATTAAAGAAGTTACTCAGGGCGAGCTTGGCTATAAATTCATGAATGACGACATTCAATTTTTTGCCACTGCGTTTGCCAACGAAGTGCAAGGCGATACTTTTGTACGTCGTCCAGGTGCACCGGCTGAAATTTTAACGAATGAAGCTTACGGTATTGAGTTTGACGGAAAGTACAGCCACGATTCTGGTTTTTCACTTAGTTTAAATGCAACGTTTCAAGAAACCGAAATTACAGCAAGTGCTACCAATGAAGGTAATGAAGCGCAGCGTCAGCCTGGCTGGCAAGTACGTATGACCCCAAGCTATGGTTTCGATGTGGGTGACATGTATGCCACAGTTTACGGTACTTTTTCAGCCGTAGACGATCGCTTTGGTGACAACGAAAACACGGTAGTCTTAGAAGGGTATGAAAAAGTTGATGTGGGCATGACACTTGAGCCTACCGATGCCCTTCGTGTTCAATTGTCTATCGACAACCTAACAGACGAACAAGGTATAACCGAAGGCGATCCTAGAAACCCTGATTCACCTAACGGGCGCTATATCATGCCAAGAAGTATGAAACTGAGTGTGTCTTACCTGTTCTTTTAATTAACAGGATATAAGCTACTAAACCAAAGCCGATGATATTTATCATCGGCTTTTTTATTGCCCCCTCTTTGAAGCGCAATATTTCGCCACCATAATATAACTATTGTACTGGTTCTTTTACTGGGCTTTTTGCCATAGCTTTTATCGTAAATTTTACCTTAGCCTTTTACCTCAAGATAGAGACATTATATGAAACGGGTTTTCTTGTTCCTTGTTACCAACTTAGCCGTGGTGTTAGTGCTAGGTATTGTGCTGAATATTGTGTTTGCTGCTTTTGGTATTGATAACCGCAGTATGACTGGGCTATTAGTTTTCTCTGCGGTTTTTGGTTTTGGCGGTGCGCTTATTTCATTAGCCATGTCGAAATGGATTGCCAAACGAAGTACGGGAGCCCAAGTGATTGATAACCCCACCACCCCCACTGAACACTGGTTAATTAATATGGTATCTGCCCAAGCTAAAAAAGCGGGTATTGGCATGCCAGAGGTGGCTATTTACGACTCACCTGAAATAAACGCCTTTGCGACCGGCATGAATAAGAACAATGCCTTAGTTGCTGTAAGCAGTGGCTTATTAAATGGTATGAGCGAAGATGAAGCGGAAGCGGTGCTTGCTCATGAAATATCTCACATTGCCAATGGCGACATGGTTACCCTTACATTAATTCAAGGGGTTGTGAATACCTTCGTTATCTTTTTAGCGCGCGTAATTGCAGGCGCTATTTCTAATGCTGCTCGTGGCAGTAATAACGGAAGCAGTGCATTAGGCGGCTTTGCTTACTATGGCATTGTGTTTGTACTAGAAATGCTGTTTGGTATTTTGGCTAGCATTATTGTGATGTGGTTTTCCCGTCAACGTGAGTACCGGGCCGATGCAGGTTCAGCCAAATTAGTGGGCAGACAAAAAATGATAGCGGCGTTAACGCGCTTAAAATCAAACAGTGAAAGTCAGTTAGATGGCACCATGATGGCCTTTGGCATTTCGGGTAAGTCAGCATTTTCAGAATTATTTATGAGCCACCCGCCCTTAGATAAGCGTATAGATGTGCTTAGACGTCGCGCGAAAGCGCAATAATAAAGGGAGTTACTAGCATGACAGCACCTAAAGCGATTTTTTTCGACATTAACGAAACCTTGCTTGATATGGCAGAAATGAAGCATGGTTTAGCGCCATTACTCGGTGGCAATGAAGACTTAGTCGATTTGTGGTTTGCCAACCTTTTACATCACTCCCTTGTCGATATAGCTTCTAACCAGTTTCATGATTTTATCAACATTGGAGCAGCTGCTTTGGTGATGGTGGCGCATAGTAAAGGTTTTACGGTTTCTGAAGATGAAGCCCTTAACGCCATAAAAAGCCACATTACCAAGCTTCCTGCGCATGATGATGTAAAGCCAACACTTTCAAAGCTGCAATCGTTAAATGTACCCTTAGTGGCGCTATCCAACTCCTCTATTGAAGGGCTAAAAGCGCAGCTGGAATTTGCAGGTATTTGTGAACGCTTTTCGCATGTACTCAGCACGGAACAAATTAAAACGTATAAGCCTTACCCCGAAGTATACCGCTGGGCATGTAAAGAAGTTGGCGTTGAGCCCAAAGGAGCCATGATGGTAGCCGCACATGGGTGGGATGTCAGTGGTGCGAAGGCTATTGGTATGCAAACCACGTTTGTGAGCAGACCTGGCAAGATAATGTATCCGTTAGGACTTACACCCGACTTGATTGTGGAAAGTTTAACTGAGCTTGAGCAAGCAATGAAAAAGGGTGCATAGAACACCCTTGATATATAAAGTGTAGCAGGCTTTAGTTATCAGTTTTAGCAACTAATTGTCTGCCTTTAAACCCTTTTGATGAACAGTTTGAACGCTTAGTTTCTAGCGCGCCCAACTGTCGCTTTAACCAAGACTTTTGAATACCCGATTTAGCTGCATCCATTTCACCACTCACTCGTGAAATTTCTTTACCCACATTCACGCATGCTTTAGCGGTTGGTTGAAACCCGCCATTTGCCAAGGCTGCAGAAGAAAATGCTGCGGATGATAATACCATTGCGATAGATGCGATTAGCGCTTGCTGTTTCATACATGTCCCCAACGGCCTGATATCGTTCAAGCTCATTTGTTTTCGGTAGAGAAGGCTATGTGATGCCTTGATTTGTTTTGAAACTATAGCAATTATGATCTTATTTTTAGGTGTTAGGAATTATACCTAATGATAATAAATTCAGGTATACCGTAACGACCCATGCCTTTTATTTCCCCATCATGTATTCGTATTTCTCATGATTTTTTAGGGGCGTTGCTAATGTTTCTTATATTGTTATCGGCCTATTGTAAGCATTCACGATAACCATTCCGTAGTTGAGGTTACAGTAACAGCTTTCTGTAACAGCAATGTAATCGTGACAACAGATCCGCTTCATTAAAACATCAATTAAATCAGCTAACAAGCTAAGTGCAAACTTAGCGGCAACATAGATTAAACAAAAACCAATTAAAGCCGAGTACCCACGCCAATCGACTCTAATGTATCGAGTATAGCATCTGCTAGCGAAGCTAGCGGCGTAACATGGCTAGCCGCATTTAATTCTATCGCCACTTTGGGCATGCCAAATACAACACAGCTTTTTTCATCTTGGCAAAACGTAGTGGCTCCTTGCTGTCTCATTTGCCGTAATCCGTTTGCACCATCCCGTCCCATACCGGTTAGCAACACACCAACAGCATTTGCCCCTGCATTAACCGCTAATGAATTAAAAAGCACGTCTACTGAAGGCTTGTGCCCCGACTCTCTTGGGCCATCAGACAAGGCAATTCGATAATCTGCGCCGCTGCGCTCAACAACGAGGTGCTTATCACCCGGCGCTAAATAGGCATGTCCAGGTAATAAACGCTCTCCGCCTTTTGCTTCACTAACCTCCACTTCACATAAGCTATTTAATCTGCGGGCGTAGGTTGTCGTAAAACCCGGCGGCATGTGCTGGGTAATAACAGTGGCAGGCGCGTTTCTAGGGAAATGCATGAGTACATCTTTAATCGCTTCAGTGCCGCCAGTAGAAGCCCCAATTCCTATTACCTTTTCACTGCCAGTGTAACGCATGGCCGCATGTTGTGACGCCCGCGACTGTGTAGGCGCACTCAGTGTGGAATGCGCCGCCATTCTAATTTTTTCCGTTATTACTGCCCGATACTCTTCCATACCTTGCACCACACCTAACTTAGGTTTTGGAACAAAATCTACCGCCCCCAACTCTAACGAGCGAAGCGTAGCATCCGCCCCCTTTTCCGTTAACGTAGACACCATAACTACCGGTGTGGGGCATGCTTTCATCATGACCTCTAAAAAACGTAAGCCATCCACTTTAGGCATTTCAATATCTAGAGTGATCACATTAGGCTTAAACTCTTGTACCATTTTCTTTGCTACAAACGCATCGGGTGCCGCCCCAACCAAAAGCATGTCAGCTTCATTGTTAATAATTTCAGATAACAACTGCCTGATAAGTGCAGAGTCATCTACCACGAGAACTTTGATGGGCATTGTCAGGCTCCGTTAGCGAGAAATCATCGGGATTGGCTTGCTGAGATAGCAGCACTCGGTGGTTAGATTCACGCTCATACAAGCTGGTATTATTAAAGTTTCTAATTCGCTTCATATAAACATTACCTTCATCGGGTAAAAAGTATATTTTGCGGGCGTAGTCTGACATTAAGTCGCTATTTAATAGAGGTATGTTTTCCCTGGTTAAATAGTTAACAACAAACTCAGCGTTAATTCTTCCAATATCTTGTTGCACAAACCCAGCGAGCACTTTGCCACCGCCAAAGGCCTTGGCCACTAGCTTTTCTTTTCGTGCCCCTAGTGTAATGAGCTTATCAATAAGCATATCCATTGCATGCACACCGTATTTAGATGCAAGATTGCTGTCTAGCTCACTGGCTAAATTCAATTCAGGCAACATGAAATGATTCATGCCACCAATTTTCTTTTCTGGGTCGTAAATACACGCGGCAACACAGGAACCTAAAATAGTAACCAACACCTTATTTGAAGCGGTAGCAACGTATTGCCCGGGTAATAATTTAACGGCTTCTTTTCGAAATCGGTTATCGAAGTAACTGATAGGTTGTTCATCTTGGCTCATACTGCTAACCCCTTTTAATTTACTGGCCGATAAATAGTTTTACCCATAGGCCGCACCAACTCGGGGTACATAGTGAAATTTTCAGAATGACCGGCTACATACATTCCCTCAGGTGTCATTAACGTAACCATTCGGGATAGAATTTTGCGCTGAGTGTCTCGATCGAAGTAGATCATGACGTTTCGACAAAAAATAATATCTATTGGGCTTTCAATCTCCCATGTGGGCGACATCAGGTTTAGGGTTTCAAACTGCACCATACGCCTCAGTTCATCGGCCACACGCACTTTTCCTAGCTGCGTGCCCTTTCCCTTATAGAAAAACTGTTGTCGATAGTCAGCAGGTAATTGTTCAATGCCGCTAGCGCTGTAAACCCCTGACGCCGCCTTTTGCAACACTCTGCTATCAATATCAGTGGCAACAATAGACACTGGAGGGGTAAAGGTGCCAAAGACCGAGGCCACTGTCATTGCGATGGAATAAGGCTCTTCCCCCGTACTACTGGCCGAACACCAAATGCGTTTTGTGTTGGGATGCTGCTTTAAGTACGTTGAAAGCGCTTCAAAATGATGAGGCTCTCTGAAGAAGGAGGTTAAATTAGTCGTCAGCGCATTAACAAAATGCTCTTGTTCTTGGTGGTTGTGGGCCACCATTTCCAAGTAGTCATTGAAACGGGTTAATTTTAATATGCGCAAGCGCCGCGCTAAGCGGCTATACACCATGGCATCTTTAGAGTCGGCTAGCCGAATACCGGCACGCTCAAACAGTAAGCGCCTAACTCTATCAAAGTCTCGCCGACTGTAGGCAAATTCCCTTTGCGCCACTACTTGGTGTAACTCCGTCATACACTAAAAGGCCTCCCATTCTGCTTCATCCGGCGACATTGGGTTTAACGATACTCTTGGCTTAGAAGGCCCAGGCCCCGATATCGCTCTTGGAGAAGATGTAGGAAACGATGCCATGCTATTCGATGACGTAGAGACTGAACTAAAGCTCTGTTGCCCCACTTTAAATACAGCTACCCGCTGTGCTAATTGCCCAGACTGCTGCCTCATACTGTCTGCGGCGGCTGCCGCTTCTTCTACAAGTGCTGCATTTTGTTGTGTCATTTCATCCATTTGCACAACAGCGTTGTTTACCTCTTGAATACCGGTGGCTTGCTCGGAGCTTGCCGCGGCAATTTCTGACATAATATCGTTCACCCGCTTAATTGCCGTCACAATATCCGCCATGGTTTCACCAGACTTATTCACCAACACATTGCCGTTAGTAATCTTCTCTACCGAGGTTGAAATAAGCCCTTTAATATCTTTAGCCGCTTCAGCCGAGCGTTGGGCTAATGTGCGTACTTCCGATGCTACTACTGCAAACCCACGGCCTTGCTCGCCAGCTCGCGCCGCTTCTACTGCGGCGTTTAGAGCTAATATGTTGGTTTGAAATGCAATGCCGTCAATAACACCAATAATGTCAGATATGCGCTGGGCCGAATCGTTGATTTCCCCCATGGTGTGAACCACTTTTTCAATTACCTTTCCGCCTTCTGATGCCACATCAGATGCCTGACTGGCCAAGCCTTTCGCTTGGTCAGCATTTTCCGCATTCAGTTTTACCGTACCTGTGAGCTCTTCCATGGCCGATGCCGTTTCTTCTAGGCTAGACGCTTGCTGCTCGGTTCGACTTGATAGGTCGGCATTTCCTGTCGCAATTTCATTAGAAGCAGTATCAATAGTTTCCACCGCATCGTGAATTTTGATGATGGTGTCGCGTAGTTCATCCACGAATTGATTGATTGACTCGCCAAGTACTTTAAAGTCGCCATCTAGCGGCTCTTCAATGTTATGCAATAAATCGCCTTCGGTAAGCTTAGACATCACGGTTTTAATGCTGTCTACCGCAACCGTGCGCCCCGTAATATCGGTGGCGTACTTCACTACCCTAAACGGTTTGCCGTTTTGGTCTAATATGGGGTTATAAGAGGCCTGAATATAAACCGCATTGCCTAATTTGCTAATACGCTTGTATTCGCCACTGGCGTAAACCCCCTTGCGTAGTTGTTCCCAAAACGCCGCGTATTCTGGGCTATTTTTGTAAGCAGCCTCTACGAATATGCTGTGATGCTTTCCTTTCACTTCATCTAGGGTGTAACCAAGTGCCGATAAGAAATTACTGTTGGCATCTAAAATCACGCCGTCTAAATCAAATTCGATAACCGCTTGAGATTTACTAATAGCGGTTAGTTGCCCTTCGAAGTAAGCGTTCTTAGCTTTTTCTGCGGTAATATCAGTGGCGAATTTCACAACCTTAAAAGGTTGCCCGTTGCTGTCTAAAATAGGGTTATAAGAAGCTTGGATCCAAATTTCACTGCCCCCTTTGCCTAACCTTTTGAATTCACCTGTTCGATAATTACCTGCTTGCAAATCTTTCCAGAATGCAGCGTATTCAGGGCTAAGTTTTACCTCTTTTTCCACGAACGTACTGTGATGCTTTCCTTTGATTTCCTCTAAGGAATACCCCATCACACTAAGAAAGTTATTATTCGCGGTTAGAATATTGCCTTGTAAGTCGAATTCAATAACGGCTTGAGACTTACTAATCGCGTTAATTTGCCCTTCATAATCGGCGTTTTGCTTTTTCTCAGCGGTAATATCAATAGCAAATTTTACAATAGCGATAACCTCGCCATTGTGATCAAAAATAGGGTTATAAGAAGCTTGGATCCAAACGTCTTCGCCCTTGTTATTTACTCGGCAAAACTCACCGCTGTGTGCTTCACCGCTTCGCAATACTGACCAAAAATCTTTATATTCTTGGCTACTGGCGTATTCACGAGTGACAAACAGGCTGTGATGCTTACCTTTAATTTCGCTTTCTGAATACCCCATGGCAGATAGAAAGTTTTCATTTGCTTTAACAATATTGCCGTCGGGAGAAAAAAGAATAACCGCTTGGCTTCGGTTAATGGCATTAACCATACCCTCGCGCTGATCTTCCTGTTCGTTATCGCTCCATTGCACAACATACTGCGCTGGATCTGAGCTTGACGCGCTAAGCGCGGTAATATTAAGAGTAAATGCGGTCTGGGCCAATTGTGCATATAGGCTTGCTTCACGGCACTGCAAAATGTCATTCAGAAGTTGGGTATTTCCCTTTACGGTCGTCGACAAATTCTGCCCCTTCAAAGCAGCATGGCCACCGTGAGAGGATACCGTAAAATCATCAGGGTATTGTTGCGCCAACGCTAAAAAAGCGGGGTTGTGATATACAATATTACCCGCGCCATCAATTACCATAATGCTTGCGGTGCTTGCATCGAGAATTTGCGTTTTTAGCTGCGCCTCGTGCTGTGCAGCTTTAAGCTCATCATTGTTGAGAAAGTTAAACACGCCCATAACCAGTTCATCCTAAATTTGCGAAATTTTTTACCGTTACCGTCTTAGTTGTTACGCGTCTTCGTTAACGCTTTGGGGAGCAACTAAGCCCATTTCTTCGCTGGTGATAAGGCTTTCAATATTCACCAGAATAACCATCTGACCATCTACATCTGCTAACCCATGCAAGTACCGGCTGTCAAAAGCCACACCAAATTCAGGCGGAGCTAGAATTTGGTCTTCCATTAACCGAATAACATCCGATACGCCATCTACCACAATGCCCACAATGCGATCTTGTATATTGAGCATAATCACGATGGTAAATTCGGTATAAGTGGCTTCGCCAACGTTGAATTTAAGGCGTAAATCTACAATAGGTACAATGTCCCCTCGCAAATTGATTACCCCTTTGATAAACGCTGGCGCATTTGCAATTTTAGTGACTTGCTCATAGCCACGAATTTCTTTCACGGTTTTGATATCTAAAGCGTAGTGCTCATCGGCAAGCACAAAGCTTAGATATTCCTTGTCATCGCCCCCGATAACAGCCTGATGTAATGCGGTATCACTCATGCGAGCATGTCCTCTATTTGACTTGAGGTATAAGTAGTTGCGATAGAGTCGGCATCAATAATGAGTGCAACTTTTCCGTCGCCCATGATGGTAGCGCCTGCAATTCCGGCTACTTTTCGGTAGTGATCTTCTAAACTTTTTATTACCACTTGTTGCTGACCAACTAAGGCATCTACAAGTACTCCGAAGCGCTTCTTACTGCTTTCAAGTAATACAACAATGGCTTCGGTGGGTTTACGGTTGGCGTTTTCTACATCCATATAGTCGTGAAGAGGGACGAGGGGCCAGTATTGGTCGCGTATATAAAGTACCGTATCGTTGCCCAAGGTTTTAAGTTGACTGGCTGTGGGTTGAAAAGACTCCACAATGTTGAGCAACGGTATTACAAAAATCTGACTTCCCACCGACACGCACATGCCATCAACAATAGCGAGGGTGAGCGGTAAATGTATGAAAAAGCCCGAGCCCTCTCCTAATGAAGACTCTATTTCAATACGCCCACCAATAGCTTCAATATTCCGCCGTACCACATCCATACCCACACCACGGCCAGACACATCGGTTACCGCTTCGGCAGTTGAAAAACCGGCTTGAAAGATAAGCTGCCATACTTCGCTGTCTGGTATGTCATCGTTAACGGCTAATCCATTTGTGCGTGCTTTATCTAAAATACGCGCCCGGTTCAGCCCGCCGCCATCATCGATAATACTGATAATAATACTGCCGCCTTTTTGCTCAGCGCCTAATATCACGGTGCCCATTTCTGACTTACCGGCGGCACGTCGCTTTTCGGGCAACTCAATACCATGATCGATACTGTTTCTAACCAAATGCGTTAACGGGTCGACAAGCTTTTCAATCAGGCTTTTATCAATTTCTGTGTGAGCGCCCTGTAAGACTAAATCTACTTTTTTGTCTAGCTTGCCAGCCAAATCACGAACTAGCCTAGGAAAGCGATTGAATGTAGCTGTCAGCGGTAACATTCTGACCGACATTACCGACTCTTGAATTTCACGAGTGTTGCGCTGTAACTCGTCTATCGCTACTTGCAAACGCTCGCCTACCTGCCCATCCACTTCCTGCCCAATCAGGGACAACATAGACTGGGTAATAACAAGTTCACCAACGAGGTTGACCATGGCATCTATTTTACCGGTATCTACTCGAATAGAGGCACTGTCTCGTCCACCGGTTTTTCTAGCGGGTCTGGCTGGCGACTTTGAAATACTGGGCGGTGGCGAGGTGGATTTATTTGCAGCAGTATCTGGTGCGACAGAGCTCTGTATGGCATTAGTTGGAACCGGCGAGCTCTGCACAGGTGACGCAGCCGACTGTGTGCCCACGGACTCATTCGCTTTTACGTTTGGTGGGGGGATATCTGCAGTGTCGAAAAAACCAAAGCTATCGTCACTGGCTAGTGACTTAATTACGGGTACTTCTGGTTCATCGAAAAAGCCGAAGCCGTCGTCTTCCACGCTAGCCGTTGTTTCGCTGGGCGTATCATCAAAAAAGCCAAAGGCGTCGCCGTTGTCGCTATGTGTACTATCGTTGCCATTGTCGAAGCCGTTACCGCTATCGACATTCTGATGGTTGGAAGTCTCAATATTGGTATCGGGTGCTGTTGTTTCTTGGGTTTCTGTTAGCGCCTTTTCTAGTTTGGTAATACTAACTGCAATAGCCTGTTCTGGCACATCTACTTGATTGCGATAGGCCGCTAACGTCGCTTTCAATACATCTAGGGTTTCAAGCAATAGGTTAACGATATTGGTGGTAACAGATAGCTCTTGATTGCGGGCCTTATCTAACAAGTTTTCCATTACATGAGTAAGGTTCATTAAGGCGTTGAAGCCAAAAATGCCACTTCCCCCTTTAATAGAATGGGCTGCGCGGAAAATACTGTTGAGTTCTTCCGAGTCAGGCGAGTCTACATCAAGGCTAATTAGCAGTTGTTCCATGTCGTCGAGATGCTCATCGCTCTCGTCAAAGAACACGCCATGAAATTGCTCAATATCGATGCTCATTCTGAATCCTTCCAGACAGGTAAAATGTGAAAAGGATTAGCCCAAAACGCGCTTTGTCACATCTAATAACTTATTAGGATCGAAAGGTTTCACCATCCAACCCGTGGCACCCGCTGCTTTCCCCTTCGCTTTCATCTCTGGGCCCGCTTCAGTGGTCAGCATAACAATAGGCGTGCGATTGAAACCGTTTAAGCTACGCAAGTTTTTGATGAGTGTTAAACCGTCCATGCGGGGCATGTTTTGGTCGGTCAATACAAATCCAAATTGCTGAGATTTACATTTATCCAGTGCTTCTTGACCATCTTGTGCGGTGGTAACTGTATATCCAGCCCCTTTTAAGGTCATCTCGACCATTTGACGAATTGATATAGAATCGTCGACTACTAAAATATGCTTGCTCATACTTTCTATTCCCTAACAGCTTAAAAGTAATAACTTTTTGATGTAAAAATCCTTTGTACCCTAGAATAACTCTACCTCTCCCGACTGCATGGATGTTGCAGAAACTGGGTTGTGGTCGGTTTTTCCTCGTTGGGCAAGCGCTTGTTGGTAAGCCTTCAATTCAGACGCAAACGCTTCCAAATTATCAGGCTCTAGTTGTTGGAGTCGCTCGATAATAAATTTTACAATATCTTTCGTGTAATCAATGTGCTGGCCATTTATATCGCCAAACTGCATGCCTCTTATCGCGTTATTGATTGCATCATCTAGTTGTTGCCCAATACCCTCTAGTTGCTTGGTAGTAACCTGGTCTGATTCTGCTTTGCGAATAATATCTTTTAGTTCTTTACTGATATGATCTTTAGCTTCAACCACGTGGGAAATGTCTTGAGAAGCAACGAATTCGGCGGTTTCGGTGAGCTTATCAACCAAGCCTTTAATATTTTCTACCTGCTTCTTAATAACATCACTAAACTGGGTCGAGCGGGTAGACAGAGCCCTCACTTCATCGGCCACCACGGCAAAGCCTCTTCCCGCTTCACCGGCTCGCGCCGCTTCAATAGCTGCATTTAAAGCTAACAAATTGGTTTGGGCTGAAATATCGTCTATTCCACTAAGGGCATCGATAACCGTAGGCATCGCTTGTTGAATGGTTTGTACTTGGCCCATTAAATGCTGCGTTGAAGACGACATTTTTTCAGTGGAATCGATAAAACTCACAAGGGTGCTATCGGTATCTTGAGCAAAATTGCGCATTTTATCTGAGTAAGCGGTATTGTTTGAAGCATCGACGCTGAGCAAGGCATCAATACAATTAACCTGCGCTGCTACTAAGTCTTTTAAACTGGTAAATGCTTGACTAAGGGTAACAACCGCATCATCTTGGGTTGTTTTAATAGAGGCCAGATTTCCCTCACATATTGATAATGAATGGGCAATTTCTCCCCCTGCTAATGCAATATTATCTTCAACATAAGCCGTGCTGGAATGTGTTTCTTCGATAGAGGATTTGGTATCACCTGACGCTGTTTTACTTGATACATAAGCAACAAAGCCTATTAGTACTGCCGTTAGCAGAATAAAGCCAAAAAGCGCTGAGCCTAAAAAGAACAGAGCCCAAGACGCCAACAGCCCTGCCGCTACGCCAACTACATAGAGGTTAGCGCTACTTTGTGAGTGTGTAGATGAACTTTCCACGTTTGAATGCAAAAGGATCTCCTTATACCCTGCCACTACTCCTTCATCACTCAACGCTTAACCGAGTGAAATATGCATGACGTGTGTTCAATGTCATAAAGGTACTTACTCTTTATTTTGATGAAGAGTAAATAGGCAACGCGTTAGTCATTGTTGGTTACAATATGGACTAAGCGTAGTACTCAATTTGGAAAGTTGGCAAGTAACGAGATGCGAAAAACTGCTATATGTGCAAAAAAACCTATAAAAGGTGGTGAAGTGTAAATATAAACTCAAATGGCATAGTTCAATTACTTATTGCAGGAGTAAGATTGATTTTGAAGGCTAAGAACGGCTGAATTCCCTTTGTTCCAAAATTCTGTATTCATACCGATGTAACGTGCACCTGAGGCTGAACGGGCGCGCTGCAATATATGAATATTACCATTTTCAGATAGCTTTATTGTTTCTGGGCCCAAAAAGCGCACCTCGATGTTTCCAGCTGTCGCACAATTAAACTGATGCGTTCCTGTGGTAGCGGCGTCCATTTTTTCATTCTTCGCCGTTTCTTGTGCGGACATGCTAATTAACTTAAGTCTTTGCTTACCGTCGTTATCGTATATTACCAACCACGTGCCCTTTTGAATTTCATAACGGCTTGCCGTTTCTAACGCTTTCACGAAGCGCTTTTCTTGAGCTGACATGGCACCTACACAAGCGCGGCGAGTCGTTACCAATTTAGACGTTGAGAACTCACCTTCTGCTAATCCACCCGCTTTTACATTAAGTATGCCCGAAAATTGATTACAACCAGTAAAACCGGAAATTCTATTTTTTGTTACCAGCTCGACAGTCAGCATACTGCTATCGATAATGCCGCCCTTGTCGATGCTTTCCACCTGCCAGGTACCAGTTAGGGTAGTTGCAGATTCTTCTTTGCTCACTGAGGCCGCGTCTGAGGAGGTGTGACTAGCGTTATGACTACAACCAGTGATGATAAAAAGCAGACTCAATACGATAAAAAGTGAATTATAAAAATGAGAGGCCATTACTAATCCTTGCCGTTTTAAATTGAAGATAAAATAACGGGTGTACTATGTTGCGGAATGTGGGCTGAAAGTAGCAAAAATGCGCAAAGTTTGAAAGTGATACGTCAATCAACTTGCAAATAAGAACAATTATCAATAGCATATAGGCTCACAACCTTGGTACATATTATGTCTGCCGCTCGCATTTTAATAATAGAAGATGATATAACCCTTAGTGATCAGGTGGCTAGGTTGCTAAAACAAAAAGGGTTTACCACCACGCAGTGCTTAGATGGCCAGAAAGGCTTGTTGACAGCGCTGCAGGAAAGTTTCGATCTCATTTTACTCGATATCTTATTGCCTTCGCTCAATGGCTTGGCAGTTTTGAATCAAATTCGAAAAGTTAAGCATACTCCGGTAATGATGATTACCGCCAGCGGCGCTGAACAAGAGCGCATTGAAGGCTATAGAAAAGGCGCAGATGACTATTTACCCAAGCCCTTTAACTTCACAGAAATGATGCTTAGGATAGAGGCTTTGCTACGTCGGAGCCAGCGAGACACCACCCCACCGAAACAAACCTCACAGTTTATCATTGATGAGCTCAAACTTAACCGAATTAAGCAAGATGTTCGCTATTCTGAGAGCGCTGTAGAACTCACCCCAATTCAGTTTAAATTACTGTGGGTACTACTTGAAAACCACCATGAAGTCATGACCAAAGCCTTCTTATACCAAAGCGTACTTAACAGGCCATTCAGCCGTTATGATAGAAGTTTAGACATGCATATTAGTCGCGTACGTAAAAAATTAGTAGAAGCAGGTATGCCGCCAGAAAGGCTCTCTACCTTGCATGGCAAAGGCTATCGCTTCTCGTGAAATACACCCTTTTCTGGCGAATGTGTACCGTTATTGGGGTAGGGACGGTTCTACTTTTCTGGGCCATAGACTGGCTAACTAATCACACCGAATCTAGCATGAGCTTTATTGCTGATGAACATCAGCAGCAATTGTTGGATTACGGAAAAGAAGCCGATGAAATTTGGAATAATGAAGGCGAAGATGCCCTGTCGGTTTGGCTTAAGATGCTTCAAGAAAAAGAGCGTACTTGGGCAGGCGTGGTCAGTTCAGATATTACGCCACTGGCTGGCTCAACTATCTACAAACCCTTTTTCGACCGCTTTCAATATGGAAGAAGTGTGGAGTGGAAAATACATTTATATTTTCAGCAAAACCCCGTGATGGAGATCCCTTTTGCCGACGCCGACACCCACCTGTTAATTGAACTACCTCAGCGTATGCGCCCAGGTGCTATGTTGTTGTATGCCAATGCCCTCCTGCAAATTGCATTGCCGTTAATATTGCTGTGCGTATTGAGTTTGGTGTTATACCGCCACGTGATGTCACCTTTGCGTAAGCTAGAAAACGTCACCAAAGCCTTCAGTGACGGCCATCACGATGTAAGAACGAATGCCTCTTTGCTTGACCGTAACGACGAACTTACTCGCCTAGCGGTTACGTTCGATAAGATGGCCGATAGAACCAGCAAACTTATTTATAATCAACGCCAGTTGCTCGCCGACCTCTCTCATGAGTTACGTACGCCTTTAACACGTATAGATATGGCGGTTGATTTTGTAGAGCAGCAAATTAATCCACAACAAGCAATAGAGCGACTTCGCTACGAAGCCTCTACCATGCGCAGCTTGGTGGAAGATACGCTTACCCTCGCTTGGTTAAATACCGAGTCTCCACAGCTCAATGCTGAAGACTTCGATTTGGTTGAATTAATACACGTTATTTGCGAAGACGCCCGCTTTGAATACCCCGACAAAAACCTCATTAGTCGGCTACCTGAAAAAGCGCCGCTTACCCAAAGCAGCCAAATCGCGCTAGGCCAAGCGATAGAAAATATAATTCGAAACGCATTACGCCATACGCCTGAGACGTCGGAAGTAGAAGTGCTGCTCACAAGCTCCGATAAGGGCTACCAACTCTGTGTAAAAGACAATGGCCCCGGTGTGCCTGAACATATGCTTGGAGATATCTTTAAGCCGTTCTTTCGAGTAGATAAAGCCAGAGTATCCAAAGGCGAACGAATAGATACGTCGCAAAGCACTGGTTTTGGTTTAGGTTTGGCGTTAGCCCACCGGCAAATTGAAGCCGTGGGCGGCACCATTAAAGCTCAAAATTATACTGACGTCGCCAGCCAGCGCAGCGGGCTAAAAATTCAAATTGAATTACCAGCCTCATAACCGTTACAGCCCGCGAATGTTCACAAGTACCCGTATATCGGCCTATCCTTAAACTGTTAATTCAGCGTTTTGGCGCAACCGTTTGGGCTCGCTGACTAATCTGCGCCACGCCAACACAATGCCGGTATACACCAGCACACAAGCAAGCAATGACACCAGCCCTGCCACGGTTTGACCGATAACCCCAAAGTATTCACCGGTATGTAGAAAACGCGCCGTGCCCCAAGCTTGGCCACCAAGAGACCAATCTTGCTTTCTTAGCACCTTGGTTACTTTGCCTGTTCGGGTATCGAAAAACAGCGAATATGCGAGTTCTTGCCTATGCCCTATGCTTTTATCAATGAAGAAACGGGCTTCATGAATATCTTCACCTATTTCCATCCACATTGAATACCAATCTTCGTACTCATTGGCATTAGCATGTTGCTGGGCTGACTTAAACAAGGTTTCATAAGGCACTTCATCAGCCGATAAACTGGTAATTTCCTCATGCTGCTCGCGGGCAGGTACACTTTCACCGAACGCACCGTATATGGCTTTATTAGCCCAATCGAAATGAAAAATAGTGGCAGTTAACGCGATAACAAACAACGGTATTAAACACCAGATACCGAAGACGAAGTGCCACTGCCGATTTCGGTGATAAGAATTTCGGTAGGTTTTGGGTAATAAAAACTGCTGTTTTAAGGCCCTTAGGTTTAAACGCTTAGGCAACCATAAATATAGGCCACTTACGATTAGAAAGAGGAATATTAAGTTGGCATACGCTGTGATGTTTTTACCCACCGCACGATAGTCGCCCGCAAGGGATAAATAACGATGAAAGTCGGTGACCACATGGAAAAACTCCCCCACCATGCCCTCGCCTTCACGAAGAATTTCGCCGGTATAAGGGTGTAGTAAAAAGCTGTGCCGCCCAGCCCATGCCGGAATAGCCGCGCCTTCGCGGTTTACCCAGCGAACATAAATATGTGGATCATTAGGTTTAAGCGTTTGCAGTATCGACACCACTTCATCGGTGCTGATGCGACTACTGGTGCGAGGACTGGTGCCAGTGCTGACGTCAGTGCTAATGAGCGCGTTTTTTTGTTTGGTAGGTGTCGTATTTGTGTTTTCAGGATCTACATCGTGCAGCCTTTCACTGAACTCTACGATTTGCCGTTCATAAGTCAGTAATACACCCGTAAAGGACATACACAAAACAAATATGCCGGCAATTAAGCCGGCAATAAGATGGGCCCAAAAGACCCACTTTTTTATCGTTTTAGCTACCATTAAGTTAATGACCTAATACTAAAAGTCGTAGGTCACTGATAGTCTAATATCTCTACCTGCTTCATGAGGGCCTATAACAGTGCCAAATACTTCGCTGTAGTCACCCACGCTTGAATGGTCGATGTATTGCTCATCGAACAAGTTAGACACAGCTAAGTTTACAAGAATATTGCTTGTGGCCTCCCACTCACCATACAAGTCAACAAGGGTGTAGCTTGGTTTGTTTAGGCTATACAAACTGTCTGTCCAACCCAAATCAACCGCTTGATGCAAGGTATCAATATCAATAGACCTAACCTGCCTAATACTCGTACCAACGCTAATATCGGCGTTAACCGTGTAATCTACGCCAACCACTAAAGTATCGCCGCGGCTATTACCTAAACCCACAAACTCATATCCGTTCAGATCAATTGACGAGTAGTCTACGTTGTAAATACCATCTCTTGGGTCAAGTTCACTATCAGCAGTTGAGAAACCAAAGAAAAAGTCGAATGAATCTACGCGATAGGCAAGGTCGAATTCAATACCGCTGCTTTCCACGCTACCGATGTTATTGAAGACAGAGTTTCCTTCGTAACCTTCAAAAATCACATCATCTAGGGTTGAGTTATAAACGCTTAATTTCGCATTTAAGTTATTCGCACTGTATTCAATAGAAGCTTCAATGTTTTGTACTGTTTCGGGTACAAGATCATCAGCCACTACAGGAATGTCTGAGCCATCGTAAAGATAACCGTCGATAGTAAAACCATCGCCAATTTCTTTTCCTCTGGCAGCTTCAGCATAACCTAACCCTAAGGTCCATGATTCATTAAGTTGGTAAGCAACACCCACATTGAAGCTTAGTTCAGAATCGTCTAACGACGCTTCGCTGTCAGTAACCGGTGTACCGTAATACTCTTCAAGCAATATGCGTTGTTGGAAATCATAATCGTCGTAGCGCACACCGTAGCTAAGCAATAGTTCAGGAGTAACGTCGCTGTAACCCTGTGCGTATATACCCATTACGCTGCTTTCTTCTGCGTTATCTGTTGTACCACCAGCTGAACCACTTGTAACTTCATCACTACGATAATCTACCCCGTATACAAACTTATGCTTTGCCGTTTCGCTGGTATTGCGAATATCGAAACCGTAAGTATCTATTTCAGCTAACCAATTAAAACGGCCACCTTGAAATGAAGAGTCGGTTTGATAGGCTGTCGCTTCTAAATACACCATATCGCTGTGCGCGAAACGGTAGTTTGCTACATAGGTATCACGCTGTGCTTCACTTGGATAAAGTGCTGCGCCTTCTAATACTACCCAGTTCGGGCGGGCAGAGAATTCACCTTCTTCGTCACGTTGCTCAACACTTAACGACAAATAGTGATTTTCAGCAATATCGCCACTGGCTTTAAGAAACAACATGTCTTGATCGGCCGCGGTACCGTAAATTTCGTTACCGTCGCCATCTTCCATATCGTCGCGATCTACCGTGCTGTAATAACCCAACACGCCCCATGTATCGCTTAGCTTGCCGTAAAGGCTGCCGCTATAGCGCGTACCGTCGTTTGAAAAGTAGCTTGCTTTAACACGGCCACCAAATTGCTCGCCTTCAACTAAAAGGTCGTCGGCATCTTTGGTTTTAAAGCGAATTGAACCACCAATTGCGCCTGGGCCACTGGTGGCTTCACCAGCCCCTGCTTGTACATCAATTTGCTGCAGTAAATCAGGGTCAATGGTGACACGGCCAATGTGATGGAACAGTGTGGAGGTTTGCTGCGCACCATCAACGGTAACATTTAAGTAAGCATCTTCTAGCCCACGGATATATATCTTTTGTGCAACCCCTACCGAACCACCAACACTAATTGAAGGCGAGTAGCGAAATATATCAGCGAGATCATTAGCTTGGTATTGCTCGATGTCTTCAGCAGTAATGCTTAGGTTTGTTGTAGCACCTACCACCGAAATTTTTTCGACAGTGTCTGTCGCGACAGAAGTAGTTTCGTCAGTCTCTTGCGTTTGCGCATAGGAAAACGCGCTGGACAGTGTGCAAACCGCACCAATGAACACTAGTTTTTTCAAGGAAAGCTCCAGTTAAATGTTTAGTTATTCTAAATAAGAAACATTCTCATTTACTTTCTCAGGAAAGGGTAGTGTTTTTACATTTGTTACATTTTCGTCGTTGTAAATCGACTATACTCATAGGTTGGAATGATACCGGAAGCAGCAATTAAAGTAATTA
The DNA here is from genome assembly GCF_902506055.1 of Alteromonas sp. 38. Classification (NCBI taxonomy): domain Bacteria; kingdom Pseudomonadati; phylum Pseudomonadota; class Gammaproteobacteria; order Alteromonadales; family Alteromonadaceae; genus Alteromonas; species Alteromonas sp. 38. The sequence continues at coordinate 320,579 of NZ_LR733300.1, read as the reverse complement.
AGGAAGCTTACCTGCATGATTGCCGAGCTAAACGAAAATGCGTTTAGTCGCCGCTCGATTAAGGCGTTCGAAGTTGTGCAATGCCGCATGGGCATGTTCTTTCATCAATGCTTCGGCTCTTGCCCCTTGCCCAGACAAAAGCGCCTCTGCGACGGCGTAGTGTTGCATATGAGCGTAGTATAGGCGCTGAAATTCACGCTCTGTTTCCTCTGGATTGAACACCAATGAATTAACGGATGACATCGGTAAATGCTCATTAAGTTTTAGCGCTTCCTCAATCGATGCATTTTTACTGGCTTCAATTATAGAGGCATGAAACATGCTATTCATCTCTACGTATTTCTGAATATCCATTTCATCGATATAGCCTTTATCGAAAATGCTATCGCCAATCTGTAGGCATTCTTCAAGATTGGCAATGGTTGATTCACTAAGCCCTCGTTCAGCTGCCAATCTGGCAGCTAGCCCTTCAAGTACGCCCCTCACCTCAACCGACCCAATAATTTCTTCTTTCGTAATTTTCCTCACTTTGTAGCCTCTTCGAGGCAGCTTAATTAGTAAACCTTCATTCTCTAGTGCCCGAAAAGCAATTCTGATCGGAGTGCGGGAAACCCCTAATTCCTCAGCAGTTGAAATTTCGGTTATCCTCTGTCCGGCCTCAATGTTGCCCGACAAAATCTTGTCTCGAAGTATGCTTAATACGGCATGCCTTTCTTTATTCAACGACGCTCTCCGGTTATAGGTTAGATAGCAATGTAACGAATACTACAACGTAAAGTATTCAATTGGATCCAATATTAGCCTATTCGTGACGATAGACTACTTTTTTCAAAATAAGCAACATCGTCTAAATACCTATATTCCAAATACTTAAGTTTTTCATGTATTCCCACACAGACATTATTGGATCCAAAATTGAGATATTTGCTTGTATGATCCTGACCACCTGGCTATTATTGGATCCAATTTTGAAAAAACTAAAAAGTTGAGCGTGAAATATATGGCTACATTTATCTTAAATGCTTGGTATGTCGCAGCGGTTTCAGAAGACGTTAGTAACGACGAACCTTTAGGTCGAAAAGTCTGTAATTTCGACATTGCATTTTTTCGGAATGCCGACGGCAAGATCCAAGCGGTTGAAGATTTTTGTCCCCATAGAGGCGCACCACTCTCACTTGGGAAAGTTGTCAACGGGAACTTAGTTTGCGGCTACCACGGCTTACAAATGGCCGGGAGCGGAAACACGCATTCTATGCCCAAGCAGCGGGTGGACAAATTTCCCTGTATTCGCTCTTTCCCAGTAGTAGAAAAGTTTGGCTTTATTTGGATTTGGCCTGGTGATCCACAAAAAGCCGCTGAAGAAAAACTACCCAATCTACAATGGGCTGATAATCCTGATTGGGCCTACGGGGGAGGACTATTTCACATCCAGTGTGACTATCGATTGATGATAGATAATCTTATGGATCTCACCCACGAAACCTACGTACACGCATCCAGTATTGGCCAAAAAGAAATCGATGAAGTTCCTGTACAAACCACGGTTGAAAAAGGTCAAGTGGTCACCAGTAGGCACATGGAAAATATAAGCGCCCCGCCTTTCTGGCAAGCCGCCTTGCGCGCCAATGATTTACAGGATGATGGACCTATTGACCGCTGGCAAATTTGCCGCTTCGATTTACCCAGCCACGTCATGATTGAAGTGGGTGTTGCCTATGCAGGCAAAGGTGGCTACGACGCACCAGAGAATACCAAAGTGGGAAGTTGGGTGGTCGATTTTATTACACCAGAAACCGATAGTTCCATTTGGTACTTCTGGGGAATGGCACGAAATTTCAAGGTAGACGATCCAGAACTCACTAAAAGTATTCGTGATGGGCAGGGTAAAATTTTCACTGAAGATCAAGAGATTCTAGAACGTCAGCAGCTCAATCTAGACAAGTATAAAGACAAGCGGATCCTGAAACTAGATATTGATGCTGGTGGCGTTCAAGCACGCCGAATGATTGAACGGGCGATAAAAAAAGAAGCTGAACTACATCTTACTGGAGATTTAGCGCAATGATAACGGTGGTAGTTAAAGCTAAAACAATGGTAGCTGAAAATGTGTGTCATTTGGTATTAGAACCAATGGATGGCAGTACGCTTCCACGGTGGGAGCCGGGTGCACATATCCAGCTGCAGTTAACGCCCGACATTAATCGGTCATATTCGTTATGCGGAGCGTTAAATGCGAGTCATTATGAAATTGCTGTATTAAGAGACCCTATGAGCCGAGGTGGTTCGTCATTTGTTCACGACAAACTGAACTTAAACAGCGAATTGCAGATAAGTGAGCCTAAAAACCTTTTTCCCTTAAATAGCCAGATAAACCCTTGTGTGTTTTTCGCTGCTGGAATTGGTATTACACCTATTATTCCTATGATTGAACGTTGTATGAATGAGGGACGCAGCACGGTCTTGTATTACTGTGCACGTACACCTTCTGAAGCTGCGTTTTTACACCAATTACAAGTCACAATGCCGACCGACGCACTGCACGTACACTTTACACAGGAACATGAAGGTAAGAGACTGGATATTCCAACCTGTTTTAAACACATCACTCATGAGAGCCATGTATACGTATGTGGGCCATCAAGATTCATCGACGATGTTATGGCTAACGGTAAGCGAATAGGTTTGCCAGAACCTCAGCTTCATACAGAGTATTTCGCCGCCATGCATCATGAAACATCAGCAGATCATGAATTTGAAGTTCAACTTGTCAGTAGCGGTGCAATATACACAGTATCACAAGATGAAAGTATACTATCGACATTAGAAGACAATGATATCTTTATACCCGTTTCCTGCGAAGAAGGTATTTGTGGCACGTGTGTCATTGGTTTAGTCGAAGGTGAAGCAGACCACAGAGATGTGTATCTAAGTGATGAAGAGAAAGCCAGTATGAAACATATTACTCCCTGTTGCTCAAGAGCCAGAAGCAAGCGCCTCGTACTGGATATATGAAAATCTCCTTTTACGTTTCAAATTTCTTTAGGCGATAGGCGAGTTGGGCTCTACTTATCCCTAATCGTCTTGCCGCCGCAGAAAGATTTCCACTTTCCAATTCAACCGCTTCAAAAAGTAGCGTTCTCTCTAGTTCGTCCAGTGAAAAGTTTTTTTGCTTCATAGCATCAAGTTCTTCGAGCAAAAATGCTGGCGTTTGATTTTCACTGGAAAGCTCTCCTGATTCATTTACAGAATACAGCAAGGGCTCTGGTAATGACTCATTGTGAAACATGTGGTGAAGATCGATAGGTTCATTATCTTCTGTCCATATAACCCCACGCTCTACAATATTCTGAAGCTCTCGAATATTCCCAGGAAAGTCATAACTTAAAAGCGCTCGCGACGCTTTGGTAGTAATGCCAGGAATATGCTTTTCATGTAAATGGCAAAACTTATGAAAGAAATAATCGAGTAACAGAGGAATATCGTCTCTTCGGTCGCGCAATGGCGGTAAAGTGATAGGAAATACATTTAACCTAAAATATAAGTCTTCCCTGAACTCTCCATTTTTAACCGCATCGAGCAATTGCATGTTGGTGGCAGCCACAACACGCACATCGACGTTAATGGGGTGATTTCCGCCAACACGCTCAATTTCCTTTTCTTGTAACGCTCGTAATAACTTGCTCTGACCTGCCATACTCAGGGTACCAAGTTCGTCGAGGAACAAGGTACCACCATTGGCTCTTTCAAACCGTCCTGCTCTGCTATGGCTAGCGCCAGTATAAGCCCCTTTTTCAACGCCGAACAATTCAGACTCCAAAAGGTTATCGGGAATAGCTGCGCAGTTGAACGCAACAAAAGGCTTTTCTCTTCGCTTACTTTTTTGATGTAAGCTACTTGCAAAAAGCTCCTTCCCAACCCCAGATTCGCCGGTTAGCAATACGGTAGCATCGGTTTTTGCCACTTTATCTAATGCTTGAACCGCCGAAAGAAAAGCGGATGAAACACCGATTATTTTGCTTTCATTCTTTGGCTCTAGCGGCGGAATAACATCGACATCTGCGTTTTTCGTTATTGCTTTATCAACATTAATCTCACTTAAGAAGTCGAGTTCTCGCTCGCCTTCAGGCCACTGATTTGCATTTTTGCCCACTAACTTACATTGTGAATGCCCCATACCTAGGCACTCAGATTCACGAAATATTACTAGCGTGCTAAGCAAGCAGCTCACATACCCAATGGCATAACCTACTTCCATCCAACAGACAGGTTGGGTGCTTACCCCATGGGACTTAATATGTTGCTCTGCTTCACAGCTATTGTGCCAATAAAACTCTCCGGTATAGGTACCTTTATCTTTATCAAATTCAAAATGAATAGGCTCAACTTGAACCGCGCCCTCTAACGAGTGAAGTTGGGTGCCTGCAGCAAAAATAGAGGCAGGCTCAGCATCGGGCCATTTCTGCCTTACCAAGTTTGCATCGCGTGCCCCGGACTTATAGCCAACACGCATGAACAAGCGCCTAGCACTATCATAACCAATCGAATCAATTATTTGCTGCCGCATTAACCCAAAAGACGAACCATGTAACAGCAACATACGTTGGTCGTTCATCCATATACGGCCATCGCCAGGAGAAAACGACAAACATTCGGTTAATTCTTTAAGTGTAGGACTACTTTGATCTTTAATTTGGCTAAAACTCCCCTTAGCCCCCTCGTCAGACTTCAAGTTGACAATATCGGCAAGGGTGACGCGAGGATTAGAAGGAGGAGTCTTTTTGCTCATACGCTATATTTGATTAAAGAAGAATGCTTACATTACGCTAACATCAATTAAATAAAACAGACACTTAAATGTGCCGGACTTATACCATTGGATAACTAGGGTCATACAGTCTTTGTTAGACAGGCTCGCGATACCAAAAAAGTACGGCGAGCCTTCATTGCTAGTAGCGCAATCCCAACGAAAGTGACCACATGCGAGGGGCGTTATAGACCACCTGCGTAGTACCAACATCAATGTTTTGGAAGCCTGTAACAATGACGCGCTTATCAGTTAAGTTTTCTCCCCTAAGCGCAACTTCCCAATCCCCATCGGCAGACAAGTATTTCACAGAGGCATTAAACATATGATACGCCGGCTGATTTGTACCAGGGGTGTTTTCAGATATATTCGCCGTTTCTGAACGGTAGGCCCAATCACCTAGTAAGACCCATTCAGATCCAGCATTTTGCGGTATATGATACCTAAACCCTGCACTTGCTGAATATTCGGGTGTATTAACAAATTTATCGTCTAAATCTAAAAGCGCCCCTTCCTTCAAATCTGTGTACTTAGCGTCAATATAGCCAGCGCTTGTATTTAAATATAGATTCTCAGAGAGTAAGAACTGCCCTTCCACTTCGGCCCCTGAAATTTCACCTTCCGCCGCATTCTCAAAAAAGGGCGATAAACCACGGTTTACCGTTACCTGAATGTTTTCATAAGTCGTATAGAACAAAGCGGCATTAACTTGGGCACTCCCACCCCAAAAACGCGACTTGATACCAAGCTCATAACTATCTGCTTCCTCAGGCTCGAAAGTAGGCGGCGTATTATTGGGTTCAGGTAATGTTAGTCGACTAGTCCAGCCACCAGATTTAAAGCCTTGCGAGTAAGATGCATAAGTCATGACATCGTCTGCAATATGGTATTGCGCCCCTACATGTATGGAAGTATCAGAAAAAGAAAGTGTGTTTTTCCCCACTGGGTACACTCGGGTTAAATCAGACTGGTCGGGATACAGCGCAGACGGAAAACCGACTTTAATACCAAACATGTTTAGCTCTTTTTGTTGCCCTTCAAATTCTTTATCTTCTTTTGTATAGCGGATACCAAACGTTGCACCCCACTTACTGCTAATTTTGTAATTCATATGGGCGAAGGCTGCAATCGCGTCGTTTTTCAGGTCGTTTGGCCCATATACCTGTACTAAGCCTCCAGCAAAAATCGGCGTGTCGAGAAGCGAACCTTCTTCGGTGAAGTAATACAAACCGGTTACCCAATCTAAGCGTTCTTCAAGAGACGTTCCTGTTAATTGAAGCTCTTGGGAGAATTGCTCCTGCTCCATAAAAAAGGAGGTGTCTACCATGATAAATGGACCGCCAGAGTTATCCACACCAAAACTAGATTCAAGCTCACGATATGCAGAGATAGACTTTATTGCCATATCATTCTCTAATTCCCAATCTACAGTAAGCGAGCTCCCCCACGCCGATAGTTCTGAAAAATTGCTGCCGGCAGCATAGCTTAAGTCAGGGTCGCCGGTAATGTAGCGATCATCAATGGGAAGGCGATTGTTGTTAGGGTTATCGTCAGCATTTGCACCAGCAAATGAAGTGCCCACCGTTCCGCGGGCACCACAGGCAGCAGCAAGTCCAATGCTATCGAGTGTCGCTACATCTAAACTAATGCATGTATTATAAAGCGATGCCAAACTGGCTTCGGTATTAACCGCCACTAAACTTGATGGTGCAGCGGTCTCGTCAGTTTCGGTGAAGTCGGCGGAAAAGGTAATACTGACATCGTCACTTGGAGTATATAACGCCTTAAATCGACCATTTATACTATTTTCTTGCCCCGCTTTATCGCCGTTTGAAGTTTGGTTTTTAACCGTATTAAATTTACCAATATCGTTAACAAAATTCTCGCTGCCAGGAAAACGAACGCGTTGTTGGTAACCATCACGTCGCTTCGAAGAAAAAGAAACTTGTGTAAGCAAGTCATCAGATAATGGTAAATCTGCCGATATACGCACATCTTGTCGATTGAAACTCCCCGTGGTCGCTTCTGCTTTAAAACCAAACGTTTCACTTGGATTACTTGTCACAATACTTAATGCACCACCAATTGAATTTCGGCCAAACAAGGTCCCTTGAGGCCCTTTTAATACCTCAATGCGTTCCAAGTTTAATGTATCTGCCACCGCCCCCAATGTTCTAGCATAGTAAACGCCATCAATATAAAGCCCTACGCCAGGCTCAAGGTTGAAAGCGAAATCATTCTGACCAATTCCTCGGATGAATGCACTTAGTACTGAAGAAGACCCCGCAAATGGTGATGTGGCGTCCATCTCTACATTTGGAATATAGGCTGATACTTCAGTAATGTTACCAATGTCATTATCACGAATACCATTTGCCGAAATAGCTGAAATAGTAATTGGCACCTCTTGAACGTTTTCAACACGTTTTTGAGCAGTAACACTGATGGTTTCTAATTCGCTGACATCAGGCGGAGGGTTTGTTTCTGCACTCTGTTGAGCATAAACCCCTGTTGAAATACTGATCATACTAGCAAGCATACTGGGCACCAGTACTTGCGTTCTATTTATTTGCTTAAGTTCCACGCCAAACTCCTCAATAATTATTATTTTTACATCTAGTTAACATACAACCGATTGTTTTGGCTGGAATGCAAACAAAGTGCCATAAAAAATAATAAAGGTAAGCCTCTGAATATAAATAAGAATAAAACAAATCGCATTGATATCGCTAAAATCAACTTAACCAAATAAACAAAAACTTCACAAAACAATGACAAATAGAGAATTATGAATCTGTAATCACAGATAATTTTGATAATAAAGCCTTAAGCGACTGGACTTTGCTTCAAGTTTTGCTCATTTGAGCAACTCAAAAATTGAATTCTTTTCATTTGATCAACCATTTGATCGCAAATTTCATATTCGTATTACGCATGGGCATTGGTTTAAGAAAAATATGCGTACGCAGGCCTTTATTGTTAAGCAGTTGTGCTTTTTTCGTTAATTATTGGCATGAGGTTTGAAAAGAATAGTTCATTCTTTTCAAACTGAACAATCAGGTAACGAAAACATGAATATTTCGAATTGGCTGGAAAATAGCCCTTGGGACGGCACATTCTTTAATGGGGATTGGGTCAAAGGTGAACTCGGCACTATCGATGTGATTGAGCCAGCGACACAGACAGTACTCGCACGAGTAGGTTGCGCCTCTGCTCAAGATGTAGCCCATGCAGCACGCCAAGCCGCCAGTGCACAAGCCCAATGGGCAAAAATGTCTCCTCGCGAAAAATCTGACATATTATTAAATGCCGCGTCGTTTTTAAAAACTCACTTCGATGCCTTTAGTGAAATTGTCGCGAAGGAAACAGGCGGCGCTATATTTAAAGGCCAACACGAAATTAAGGAAACCATCACCATACTGCAGCTTGCGGCAGGAATGGCAATGCAACCAAATGGCGTTACATTACCCGATCCGCAAGGGAGAATGTCTATTGCTAAGCAGCTTCCTATTGGGGTTGTAGGGGTTATTTCTCCTTTTAACTTTCCTATGGTGCTAAGTACAAGAAGTGTCGCTCCGGCCTTAGCAACAGGCAATGCGGTGATATCAAAACCCGATCCCCAAACGCCATTATCGGGTGGGCTAATATTAGCGGCTGCATTAGAAGAAGCGGGGTTGCCCAAAGGGTTGTACCACGTAATGCCTGGCTTTGTAGAAGCGGGTAGTGCCGTTTGTGAAGCCCCTGAAATTGGGGTGGTTGCATTTACTGGCTCTACCGATGCAGGTCGTAAAATTGGTGAGGTTTGTGGCCGAAACCTCAAAAAAGTATCGCTTGAACTTGGCGGTAACAGCGCGCTAATTGTATTGGAAGATGCGGATTTAGATATTGCTGCCAGTAACATTGCCTGGGGTGCTTATCTTCATCAAGGCCAAATATGTATGGCGTCAGGTCGAATACTCGTTCACGAATCTATTGCTGAAAAATTATCACAAAAGATTGTTCAGCGTGCCAATCAGTTACCCATTGGTAATCCTACAAAGGGCGCATCAATCGGGCCTTTAATTAACCAGCGCCAGCTATCGCGGGTTGAAAGCATTGTGAATGATTCTATTGATGCCGGCGCTGTCCTCCTCACCGGAGGTGAAAGTGATGGGCTGTTTTACACCCCAACAGTTTTGTCTAACGTTAAGCCTGGAATGCGTTGCTTCGAGGAAGAAATTTTTGGCCCTGTAGTGAATATTGTCACCTTTTCTACCGATGAGCAGGCAGTTGCGCTTGCAAACATGGGCGACTACGGCTTGGCAGGTAGTGTGCTTTCACCCAATCTCTCTAGAGCAATGGCAATAGGAGAGCAGCTACATGTGGGGCTACTTCATATTAACGATCAGACGGTGAACGATGAATGCATCAACCCATTCGGCGGCACACGTGCGTCTGGAAACGGCTCTTCCGTGTGCGGCCCTGCAGATTGGGCGCTGTACACACATTGGCAATGGATGACGATGAAAAGTGAGGCTACGCCAAAGCTGTTTTAGTCGATATTTAGTGTAGGTGTACATCTAACACACCCAGTATAGGAGTTTGCATGAAAATTATAGCGGCTGTTGCTCGAGAACACTCAGCACCACTGAGTATTGAAGAGTTAGAAATTGATTCGCCCAGAGACAACGAAGTACTTGTAGAATTGGTCGCAACTGGCATTTGTCATACCGACTTAGTAGTTAGAGACGGCATGCTTCCTACGCCACTTCCGGTGGTGTTAGGCCATGAAGGTGCGGGGATCGTTAGAGCTGTCGGAAGTGCGGTAAAAAAAGTCGTACCTGGCGATCATATTGTCATCACATTTGACAGCTGCGGCCATTGTGAAAGTTGTAAAGATGAGGCGCGCAGCTACTGTTTCGAGTTCTTTCCAAAAAACTTTTTTGCAACCCGAGATGACGGCTCTGTTGCGCTAAGCGATGGGAAAAACCCCGTTCATAGTCACTTCTTTGGACAATCTTCGTTTGCTTCACATGCCATTTGCCATGAAGCGAATGCCGTAAAAGTGCCAAAAACGTTACCGCTCAAATTGTTAGGCCCCTTGGCATGTGGTGTGCAAACTGGCGCTGGCGCCATCGTTAACAGCTTGGATGTTCAAGCCGGTAAATCAATCGTTATTTTCGGGGCTGGATCGGTGGGACTCTCAGCAATTATGGCGGCAAAAATACGTGGAGCAAAAACCATCATTGCCGTAGATATGCACGTATCTCGATTAGAAAAAGCAGAAGAATTGGGCGCAACACACGTCCTGAATGCCAACAATGCAAATGTGGTCAGTAATATTATGAATATAACCACAACTGGTGTGAACTACGCCCTTGATACTACGGGAATTCCTGCGGTTATTCGACAAGCTATTGAGACTCTCGCGCCACGAGGCGTATGCGGTATTTTGGGCGCATCTGGGCCCGATGCTGAAATTACGTTAAACGAAACACATTTCATGAGTGGGGGTAGAAAACTTTTCGGCATTGTCGAGGGTGAAGCTAAATCTGACGCCTTTATCCCAGAAATGATTCAATGGTTTCAAAATGGAAAATTTCCATTCGACAAACTTATTCGCTTCTACCCATACACTGAAATCAATCAAGCCATTGAAGACACCAAAAGTGGAGCAGCCATTAAACCAGTCGTTGAATGGTTAGTTTGAAAAAACCAATTAGCAATATTTTTTAACCAACGAGCGAGTTCGATATGAGCTCGCTTAGGGAATGATTATGGGGACTAATATGACTGTGATTGAAGGTGTTTCAACACGTGATGCCTACGCCAATGTCGATAATATAGCTATTCGGTACTGGGATTCGGAGGGAAATGGACCTGTTCTATTTTGTTGTGGCGGCGTGGGCAGTAGCGTTGAAATTTGGCATGAACAGTTTAAGAAGCGACCCAATAACCTCAGAATTATTGCATGGGATTACCCTAGTCATGGCTTGTCTGGTCCGTGTTTACAACGTTTAACGCTTGACGAATATGCCGGTATTGCATGGAAGTTGATAGATAAGTTGGCTATTTCAGAAGTGCATTTAATCGGTAATTCCATGGGGGGCGCCGTGTCACTACGAATGCTCGCCCAACGTAGAGACAAAGTGAAAAGTATCGGGCTACTCAATTGCGCAACGCTGGGTAAAGATACCCCAATCCCTTTTCGATTAATGACACTTCCTGGAATAGGTCGAATCATCACCAAAGCCGGAGAGACGGCATATACAAATCAAATTAATACCATTTTTCACCAACCACAAAATATTAGTGAAAGCATATTGTCAGCGATTAAGCGCAATAGCTTCAGCACAAGGGCCCAATTAGGATTTTTAAAGGGTGTTAGATGCATTAATTCAATCTTGGGGCAACGCAAGGATTTGGTTAACCAAAGTAAACACATTATAGAATTAATTACCTGCCCTATATGGGGAGTTCACGGCGAATATGACCGTGTATTACCTGTGCATCAAACAGAACAAATTTATAACTGGAATACTAACGCGAACATAAATATATTGAGAGAGTGCGGGCACACCCCTCAAGCAGAGAAACCTATTGAGATAAACGAAATGATTCTCGCCGCGGTTTTCTCATAAAATAGCGGTTAATACTTTTATCGAGCGGTAGCGATTGAGTTAGCTCTCACCACTACCTCCTTGAACCGTTTTTAGGTAAGCCCCTAAACTTTTATCTTTCTCGTCTTTATACCTGCGATCGAGTACTGAAAATTCAGATATTCGGTCGAGCCGAAAACTTCTAAATGCGCCGCGAAGCTCACACCAACCAGCCAACAGCCAAATTGGGCTAAATGAAATAAGTGCTAAAGGACGTATTACGCGAACAGTCTTTTTGTCATTAAGGTCCAGATAGTGAAATTGCACAAATTGCTTACGTCTTATGCACTCCCTGACGTCAGTAAAATTCACTTGCCAAGGTATCTTGTAGCGGCTCGGCGCTGAAAAAGTACTAATTTGATGAAGTTCATTAATTAAAGCTGCGGGCAGTGTAGCCTGTATTTTTCGATACGCGCTTTGTGCTTTTTGAGCAAACTTTTCATCTGTCCAGTTACTCACCATGCCTATTCCCAAAGCAATTGCTTCTAGTTCGTCAGCGTCAAACATAATGGGGGGAAGGTGGTACTTTTTATCAATTACATACCCCACTCCGGCCTCACCGAAAATAGGAACACCGGAGTCAATCAAGTCTTGAATATCTCTGTAAACAGTACGAAGACTGACTTCAAACGTATCTGCTAAGGTTTGCGCAGTTACAGCCTGATGCATTCTTCTTAAATGATGAACGATGTCGTTTAATCTGTCGGCTTTACGCATAAGACGCTATGTAACCTAATGAGTGAGTGGCGTTATTTTAGATAAACACTACTGACATTAACTGTCAGTAGTCAATGGCTACTATGTAGTTGCGACACTTAATCACTTAGGAGAAAGACATGATTGGATACGTAACAATTGGAACTGCCGACTTAGCGAAATCAGGTATGTACTACGACGCTTTACTAGGCACAATAGGTGCTACACGGTTTATGGAAGAACCCAACTACTTTATTGCGTGGTCACGTTCACAAAACGACGCTTCACTTGCAGTCTCACTACCCTTTAACAAAGAACCAGCCACGGTGGGAAATGGCACTATGGTTGCCATCGCATTAGAAACCCCAGAACAGGTTAAGGCCTTCTATAACAAAGCCATTGAATTAGGAGGTACAGACGAAGGTACACCCGGTTTTCGCCCTCAAGAGGCAGATTCAGGCTTCTATGCAGGTTATTTTCGAGACCTAGATGGGAATAAACTGAACGCGTTTTGCATGGTAGAAGAATCTGTATCGGGTAAGCGTATTCTATAAATAGTATTTTAGATGTTGAAGAAGCTTGGTCACTATGGCGCAGTTTCTGCTGCGCTATTTTGATTAAGGGAAATTAAGAATGCCCTTAGATAGGGATTTGAAAATGACTGCTGCCTTATGGAGTTTACCCTCTTATTGCGCGTTGCCTAGGCGGAGTGTGTCGACGGGTCTGTTCGGGCGATTCCACCTTCAAAGCCCGTCACTTTCTCGTGTGAGTTTATCCAAAAAATAGGAAAACAATTCAGAGTTAGAGCGCAAGTTCATTTTTGCATACAGTTTCGCGCGATGTACCCGTTCTGTTCCAGGCGATATACATAAAATATCCGCCGCAGACTGAGATGAGTGCCCCATAATTACCAACTTAGCAATTTGCTGCTCTCGCTTTGTTAGCAAATCTGGCTCGAAGTTATCAAGTAACGCATTCACTCTATCAAGTACCAGCGACGATAAGGGTTGCGCTCGTAGTGTCTGTTTGAGGTCGCTCATTTCCATGTGCTTTTTAAACAACCCTATCAGTATATCGCTTACGGCGTTAACTCCCTCAATATCAGCAGGTTGAAATAACGGGCTTGGCGCATATCGCCCCATACTCATTTGCACGTAACCAAGTTCGCCACAATCAACAAACAAGTAAAGTAAATCTTCGATACAACTTGGGCGGTAATAGGTCTCGTACATTTGAGATTCTTTAAAGCCTTTGGGCATCAATGAATGCCAAGGATAGACGCCGCTTTTAGCATTTTGCATATACGCCTGATAGGCAGGACTAGCCACATAAGCACCGTGTAAAAAACGAGCGTTAAAAATGGTTTGTTCCGACGATGTCAAATCTGCATACAACAGTTCAGGTACGTGGTCTTTCCTATAGTGAATTGCTGATGCGCTATCAAACTCAATAAAGCCTTGAAAGTAAGTTAGCAAACACCGGCAAAACGCTAGCTCACCAATGGCATTGATAATGTCGACAAATTTATTGCTGTCGTTGTTTTTCATTAATGTTTGCCTAGAGTTACATGTCATTTTTATGGCTCATCAGCCATTTTCTAAACTGGCGAATTGCGTAGTCTTCTTGCCTTTCCTCGTCATATAAAATGTAAAACTTTTGCTGTGGCGTAAAGCTTTGTTCGCAGGCCTCTAACAAATCGCCTTTCAATATATCTTCTTTTACCAAATATTCGGGCAAAATAGAGACACCAATGTTATTTTTTACCGCTTGCAGTAGATAGATAAAATAGTCAAAGTGTTGCCCACCTATCATAGAAATTTCTTTTTCTGTCATGCCAGCATCAAGAAACCATTGTTCGGTGGTAGAGATGGCGCTACTTTGATGGATAAAGTCGAAATTAGCTACTTCCCGCATGGTTTTGGCAGGCTTACGGCCCCGCAAATATCTGGGTGTACACACAGCAAGATAGGTTTCCGGACGAAGGGCCTCAGCATAGTAATGGGGCCAACCACCATCTCCCCATAAAATGGCAAAATCACAGCGACGTGTATTGCGTGTAACCGACTCAAAATCTGTGCCTAAATCAATCTCAATATCAGGGTAGTTAATATAAAATTCATTGAGTTTTGGCATGAGCCAGGCAATAGCAAAGGTAGGCTCTGTAACGACTTTAAGCTTTACCGCTTTTTTATATTGCGTGTTTGACGATATTTTCTGAGTAATTGCATTCAGACTGTTTAGTATCTTATGCACTTCCTCTGCATACTGCTCCCCAACTGGCGTGAGGATAAGCTGGTTATCCTGCCTGTAAAACAGTTTTCGGCCAATCATGTTTTCAAGGTTTTTCACCTGACGGCTTACTGCACTTTGCGTAAGATGCAATGCCTCGCCCGCATAGGTCATATTCAAATGATGGGCAACGGCATCAAAACACTGCAATGAAATAATGCTAGGCAGCTTACCTCTCATCGCCTTCCCTTATTTATAAAGTAGAAATAAAACAACAATTTAGACCATTATCAAGCAGATATACACAGGGTTGATGCTCTCATACCAGAGTGTGACACAAGCCATTACATTTTGGAATGGCACTAGGATTTTTCATTGTTTGCTGGTTAAAAAAACCCTCCCTAAGATGGAAGCTCATCGACAAAAGTATAAGAACAATTCTTAAAACAGGTAGATATTGAGGGAGTATTTTCATGTTTAAACCCAGTAAATTACGAACAGCGATTTGTTGTGCGTGCATCGGATTACCACTGAGTGCTATGGCTCAATCAGAATCACCTGAAACACAAGAAGAAAAAACTGCGAATACTGTAGAAACCATTTCAGTCACGGCAACACGTCGTGAAACCTCTATTCAAGAAGTGCCGTACAGCATTTCGGCTTATAGTGGCCAAGCACTAGCAGACGCTGGAGTTACTGACTTTTCAGCGCTAGCACGCTCTATTCCAGGGTTAGTACTTAGCGATGTAGGCAGAGGTAAAAATGGTATTTCCTCTGGTATAATTATGCGCGGTCTTAACTTAACAGGCGGGGCGCAAGAAGATTTCGCAATGACCACAGATCCTGTTGTATCTGTGTACTTAGGTGAAACGCCACTTTTTGCAAATCTTGAACTTCGCGATATGAATCGCGTCGAGGTATTGAAAGGCCCTCAGTCAACCTTATATGGTTCAGGTTCACTGGGTGGAACCATGCGCTACATCCCCAACAAACCTGATTTTAAAGAGTTTTCTGGCAACGTAAAAGCGGATGTATCTACTACTGATCACGCCGGTGATTTAAATCATGACATGGAACTCACGCTAAACCTTCCTATCAGTGACACATTTGCACTGCGTGGCGTCGTCACACAGCTTGAAAATTCAGGGTACATCGATAGTGATTACATTGCCGTATTAGACGACAACAACCAACCAACCGGCGAATACACCAACGCAGAAGATATTAACGACGAAAAGGTTACTATGGCACGCCTTTCAGCGCGTTGGCTACCCACCCAAAGCACTGATATCCTCCTTACTTACAATTATCAAAAAGATGACGTACATGGATCTGCCGCCACCTCTGAAGGGCTAGAAGGCTACCAAACCGCGGCAAAGCTTATTGAACAATTTGAGCGTGAAACTAGCATTACTTCGTTAGTCATTGATCATGATTTGGGCTTTGCTGATTTAACCTCAGCGACCTCTATTACCAATAATGATGCTGAAAGCCTATATGACCAAAGTTATAACTATGGATTTTCATCTTGGTGGGGACCTTATTACGTTGCGTATTACGGTTATACCGGCGGCACAGCACCTGCTGCGGAAGTGATCGGAGGTGAAAAAACCTACACAACAGATACCTTCACACAAGAGTTTCGTTTAGCGGGTACCACCGACAGCAATATCGATTGGCTAGTGGGCTTGTATTATAACTCTGTAGATTTTGACGCTGAAGCTTACGACATTGTATATGGTTTAGACGAAGCCTTTAACATCACTAACCCTCTGGATACTGATATAGGCTATGCCAATATTCAGCAAACCGAGTTTGAAGATTACGCCCTCTTTGGTGAAGTCACTTACTACCCTACAGATAACTTAAGTATCACTGCAGGTCTACGTTACTTTGAGCAAACCTTCTACGCTAAGCAAGAAGTTCTTCTGCCAGCTTGTGAAGAATTTTGGTATACCACCTTGGGTTTCTTCACCTGTGGCGATACTGAAAATGCTGGGGTTGACCCTCGGGGCTATGCCGCCGGTGAAGACGAAAAAGACTTCGACGATTTGCTTTATCGCTTTAACCTTGCCTACGATTTTGACCTAGACACTAAGTTCTACGTGAATATTTCACAAGGTTTCCGCCATGGGGGCGCCAATGGCCTTCCTACCACCGGCATATTCGCTGAAAGTGAAGAGTATTTATTTTTCGAGCCAGATAAAACCACAAACTATGAAGTGGGCATAAAAGGCAACTTGCTCGATAGTGCCGTTTACTATAGCGCAACGGCATTTTATATCGACTGGGAAGACCCTATTTTGCTGGTGCAATCCCCAGCGGGTGGTTTCCCCGCCATGATTAACGCCCAAGAAGCAGAATCAAAGGGGATAGAAGTTGAGGTCAACGCTACCTTAACCGACACCCTTAAACTAAATGTAGGTTATACCTACACCAGCGCCCAATTAACCGAAGACTTCATTGCCCCTGACGGCTCATTCGCCGGTGCAGCAGGCGAGTCATTGCCTGGTATTCCAGAGCAAACGTTAGTGAGTTCATTAATTTACGCTCAAGAGTTTGGTGCAGGTATGTTGTCGGCCCAGTTAGGCGTGTCTTATAAAGGTGAGTTTGAAACGGGCTTTGACGACCCATCATTATTTTATGAAACAGGTTTTGATGAAATCTCATCATCGACGCTTTGGAATGCAAACATTCGCTACAAGCAAGATGCATGGTCGGTTTCTCTTTATGCTGAAAACCTCTTTAACGCTGACGATGCAACCGCTTCTGATGGTGACGGAAAGTACATTATTGACGAGGCTGCTGGCGAATCTAAAGCGGGTGAACAGTATGACATTGCCCAATTAGGCGACCAACGCTACCGTGTTAGACCCCGTACAGTAGGTGTTTCGTTTAGCTATGCATTTTAGCCAACCGTCCCCTTCGGCTTCGGCCGAAGGGAAAACACATGAGACGCCAATACGTATGCAAACCGCTTCCCAGCATCTAAAAGACGTAAAACAGGCAATGATGGAAAATGACCTTGCTAAAGCCTCCCATTATTGCACTCTTGCGCTTAAGGCTTATCCTGAAAACGGCGATTTATGGGTGGCTTTGTCAGACATTAGCCTGCGGTTAGGTCAAAACAAGAGCGCAATTAATATGGCGTTAAAAGCCATTAATTGCGCCCCTCAACTATGCTGGCATTACTTCCATTTAGCGGGATGCTATATCCATGTTCACGTCTTTTCCGCCGCTAAAAAGGTGTTGGAGCAAGTTGAAAAAAACATGGCGACCACAGTATGCGAAAGCGCATGGAACAAACTGGGCGAGCTGTACTACATGACCAACGACGTTGATGGTGCCATGCGTGCGCATCAACGAGCTCTTAGCGTTGCGCCCGACAGTGTGAGTACTCGCAACCATTTAGCCGCGCTGTTACGATTTAAAGGCCAGTTAGACGACGCGCAAAAATTGTACTTAGAAGTACTTGAACGTGACCCAGCCAATTACCAAGCCTGCTATAACTTATCTCAATTACGAGTGGTGCCTAGTGATAGTCAGTTGATCACCTTCATAGACAACTGTGAGCACCAATTGGCGCAAAATCATCATGGTCACATAATGTTGAATTATGCCAAGGGCAAAGTTTTTGAAGATACGGGGCGATTTGATGATGCCTTTGCCAGTTATCAAAATGGGGCGGTTTGTAAGCGCAAGCAACGGGGCTATTCCCTTGAGCGTGATATCGCCCTTATGCAATCCGTGGTCAAAGTATGCGATAGCCTACCTGCGCCAGCTAACACCGCCAATACTCTTGCACAGTCTCCCTTTTTCGTTGTGGGTTTACCGCGCACCGGCACCACGCTGGTAGAACGTATTTTAAGTTCACATCCCGACATGGTCAGTGGCGGCGAACTCAATGCGTTTCCCATGGCATTGCTGGAAGCTGGCGGAAAATCGCTGACCGCTGGGCTAGACGGTCTAGACAGCACATTGATTAACGCATTAAACGATGCAGGCTTGGCAAAGCTCTCTAGTCGCTATTTACAACTTGCGAACAACTACGTAGAAGGCGCACCTCGATTTATCGACAAGCTGCCGTTCAACTTTTTGTATTGTGGTTTCATTCTTCATGCTATGCCACATGCGAAAATTGTTCATGTAAAGCGTAATCCCTTTGATGCCGCAATCAGTAATTTCAAAATGCTGTTTGACCGTGGTTACGAATATTCTTACGACCTTGCAGATACCGCCCATTTTATTGCCGCTTATGAAGATCTCATGCAGCTTTGGAAAGCCCGTTATCCTACGCAAATCCACACCGTGGAATATGAACAATTGGTGGCCAACCAGCATGTTGAAACCGAACAACTTTTACAGTTTTGTCAGCTTAACTGGCATGAAAACTGTCTTCACTTTCATCGTAATAGCAGCGCTAGCCACACGGCCAGTGCCAGTCAGGTACGAGAACCCATCTACCAAAAATCGGTAGATTTATGGCGCCAGTACGAACCCCATTTAGCGCCGTTAAAAACAGCGTTTGCCAGCCATGGCATTTTGCCAACTACAGCAAGGAATTATCATGAGTAGACTCGATGTTTTTCAATCTATGTGGGCAATGGAATACCGCCGCCCCGATGGATTCGAGTTAAGTCTAGAAGAAAAAATCACAAAAATTGCACAAGCAGACTTTGTAGGGGTGAGCTTCGATATTGGTTATCACAGCTTTGAAATGATTGAAGCCGCCATGCCGTTATTACAAGCACACAATCTTGACCTTGTGTACAACGCCTTTATAAAAAGCACTGAGCATTACGAAGAGGTAATTACATTCGTTGCTAGTCAACCAATTAAACCACGATTTGTTGCGCTTATCGGTCAAATAGAGCCGTGGGATGTCAACGAAGTAGCTGTACAAACTAAACAATGGATGGCCATCAGCAAACGAGAGGGTATTCCTACTCATGCTGAAATACATCGCAACTGCATGACGAATGACTTACTGTTTACTTTGCAGTTAATGGAAAAGGTACCTGATCTTCTTACAGTGGCCGATTTATCTCACGCCCTTGTGAATCAGGAATATTATCTACCGCTGCATGAGCAAGCTAACCAACGTATTTCAGAGTTTCTTACCCGTGCTGAAGCCTTTCATGGCCGCGTGGCAACCCGAGAACAAGTGCAAGTACCTATTTTGTTCGAGCAACACAAACCTTGGTTTGAATTGTTTAAGCAATGGTGGCTAGAAGGGTTTCAAAACTGGCTGTCACGCCACGGAAAAGATAGCGACGACGCCTGCGTATTTTTATGCGAACTAGGTCCGCCTGTTTACGCTATGACAGACAGTAAGGGTGAAGAATTAAGCGATCGATGGGAAGAAGCTCTCCTGTTAAGAGAAACGGCCCACGCGCTATGGCAACGAGCCATGACTGAAGGCGAATAATACAACAATAAATAAAGCCTCACCGCGCGCCTTCTTAGCAGTATAAGCACTGCACCGTGGTGAGACACAACCAGCAAGTTAGACAAGGTTATAAAACATGAAGCAACAAAGAACATGTGGTGAAGCACTTACCTCACTTTTAGAAGCCTATGGCGTTGATACTGTATTTGGCATCCCTGGCGTACATACTATTGAGCTTTATCGCGGTTTTAGAGACGCTAATATTAATCATATTACGCCACGCCATGAACAAGGCGCTGGCTTTATGGCGGATGGCTATGCCCGTGTTAAAGGCAAGCCTGGTGTTTGCTACATTATTACTGGCCCGGGCATGACAAATATTGTTACTGCCATGGGGCAAGCCATGCAAGACTCTATTCCCATGTTAGTTATATCATCGGTTAATCGCACTGCGCAGCTAGCCATGGGCGAAGGACGCTTGCACGAATTACCCGATCAGTTAGCAATAACAAAAGGCGTATCTCGTTATAATCATACCTTGTTGAGTGTGGATAATTTACCCAAGGTTATGGCACAAGCGTTTGCAGTTTTTAGCAGCCAGCGCCCTGGCCCGGTTCACATTGAAATTCCTATTGACGTATTGGCGCAAGATGCGAGTCATCTCGACATTACTCCTTGGCCTATGCCTGCTGCACCTGCAGCCAACCCGCAGAGTATTGATGCTGCAACCGCATTATTAGCTAACGCTGAGCGCCCATTAATGATTTTAGGTGGTGGTGCTCGCAATGCCTCTAAACCGGCACAAGTTTTAGCTGAAAAACTGGCCATGCCTATTGTGAATACTTGTAACGGGAAAGGTGTGGTATCTAGCAACCATCCTTTGTGTATTGGCTCTACACCTTCTCACCCTGCTATACGAGAAGAAATTGAAAAGAATGCAGATGTCGTCATTGCGGTAGGGACTGAATTGGCCGAGACCGATTATGATTTTTTCTTTTTAGGCGATCTTGCCATTAATGGCAAGCTCATTCGGGTTGACATCGACAACGGGCAATTGCTTCGTAATCACCGTCCTGATGTCCCCGTATTGTCTGATGCGAACCTAGCCCTTGCGGCAATTAATGAACAAATTTCTGATGAAAAATCATCTAAAATGGACGCAGCAGTTGGTCGCTGCAAAATCATTAAAAGTAAAACCCTAGATATGAAAAAGAGCACCTATGCTGACTTTTTTACAACCCTAACCGACACGCTTGGGGATTGCATCATTGTAGGTGACTCGACCCAGCCAGCCTATTACGCGCAGGCTTACTACGAGACACAACACACGGCGCGTTATTTTCACTCCACTACAGGTTATGGCACGCTAGGTTATGCATTCCCAGCTGCAGTAGGGGCGGCGTTAGCTAGGCCAGAAATGCCGGTTATAGGCTTAACCGGCGACGGTGGTGGCCAGTTTAGTTTAAGTGAAATTATCAGTGCGGTTGACGCACAGGTATCGGTCATTTATATCGTGTGGAACAACAGTGGTCATGGAGAAATTCGCCGTTTTATGGACGATGCCAACGTGACTCGCACTGGAGTAGATATCACGCCACCAGATTATGCAGCCCTTGCCGCAGCTATGGGGTGCGCGTCGGCTACCGCTAACAGTTTAGACGACTTAAAGACATCCTTACTCGCTGCAAAGCAACAAAAAGGCCCGTTTCTTATTCAACTTAACGAAGACGCGTTAGGTTGTGGCTATGCGTTTTAAGGAGTCTGATATGCAAGTTTTTCTATCGCGACCATTATTTAACACCCCACACTTATCTGCACGCCTCGCAGAAAAAGGCATTACGTTAACCACCACAGAGAGTAATGATATTTGCTCATTAGAGACGTTACTTGAGCATGCTAAAGACGCCGATGCCCTCATTACGCATACTGAAGACGCCATTACCGCAGAGGTCATTGCTGCATTACCGGAACGCGTGAAGTTAATTGCAAATTACGGTATTGGCTTTTCTAACATTGATGTAGACGCAGCAACGGCTAAAGGCATTCAGGTCACCAACACGCCTACAGAAGAAGCCTTTCATGCAACCGCAGAAGCGACGGTGGCGCTTATTGTGTCAATTGCGCGCCAAGTACCAGCCTTAAACACTGAACGGCGAGCCATGAAAACCGACCCCGCACCGTCATTCCAGCGCCCAACTGCGGTATCTATTCGCAATAAAGTCACCGGCGTTATTGGGTTAGGACGTATAGGCTCTAGAGTAGCCACCATGATGCATCATGGTTTTAACAATAAAATTGTCTACTTCGACCTTTTTCAAAACAGTGACATGGAAACCGCATTGGGTGCAGAAAAGGTGGCCTTAGACACGCTATGTAAAACAGCCGACTTTATCTGTGTCAATATGCCTTTGTCTGCCGACACCCATCACTTGGTATCGGCAGAAATGATTGATGCAATGCAAGACCATACGGTTTTCATTAATACTGCCCGTGCCGAACTGGTTGATGAAGAAGCGCTAATTGCCCGTGTAAATAAAGGTGAACTGCATGGTGTTGGCTTAGATGTGTATACCGATTTGGTAAATGACATTACCGCCGAAAATGTCGCGTTAACGTCTCATTTTGCTAATTTCGAAAAAGAAGCCTACCTGGCGATGACCAACTTAGTGGCCGATAACGTGATTGGCGTGTTGGTTGATGCGGCGCCAGCCACAGCGGTTAATTCAGTCTCGGGAGAGCCACATGATTAAAGCGGAAGCCCCACCGGCTAAGGTAGACACTACCCCCCTTTTGGTATGGGTTAAGTTATTGTGCTGTTCCTTATTTGGCATTAGCTTTTTTCTTGTTCCCTTCACCTATGAAGGTTCATGGACCATCATGTTGGGTGTTGCTTCAGGTATGGTTTCAGGCTGGCTAGGTGACAATATGAAATATTTCACCTGCAGCATTTTCATTGCAGGCGCCTTAATATCTGTCATTTACAACCTTACCCCTCATTCGTTTGCCATTCGCCTGCCGCTAAGTCGCAGGTTAATAGCCTCCCATTGGTCGTGGACATTGCTCACTCTCATCGGCGGTATCACGGCGGCCATGACACTATTTGAAGTAGGGCCAAGTTGGGTAATAGGTAAAGAGACTGGGATTACTGCTTATATTGATGTAGCCGGCGCCATATTTCTGCTTATTGGATTGGGCTGTTTATTTTTACCCTTTTTGACCGACTACGGCTTGTTAGATTTCATTGGAACCTTATTGCAGCGTACTTTCCAAAGGGTTTTTAATCTGCCGGGGCGTGCAACCATAGATACTCTCGCATCTTGGGTGGGTTCGTCGAGTATTGCCGTAGTGATGACGAACTACCAATACCAACAAGGGTACTATAGCGCCAGAGAGTCAGCCGTTATTGCAACTAATTTTTCGGTAGTATCAATTCCGTTTGTCCTGCTTACCTCACAGGTGGCAGGCATTGAGCAATTTTTTTTGCCGCTGTATGGCACTATGTTTGGTATTTGTATTCTGTGTGCCATTATCACACCTCGCCTGCCGCCCTTATCCTCTTTTAAAGATGAGTACTACCAAGGACAAGAAAAGCAATTAAACGAAGATGTAGAGCAAGGAGAAAGTCGGATTTCCTGCGCTTTGCAACGCGCGGTAAGTACGGCAAAAAAAGCACCTTCTCCAGCACAATCTATGAAGAAAGGCTTTTGGTCCATGTTCGACATCTTTTTAATGATGATGCCTGCCGCTATGGCCATAGAGTTTTTAACCCTAGCGATTTATTACAATACCTCGATTATGCAAACCTTGGCTTACCCTTTATTCTTGTTGCTCGACGCATTGCAAGTGCCGCAAGCAAACATGGCCGCGCCTGGCATGTTCATTGGCCTGCTAGATCAATTTGTACCAACGATTATTGCTGGCAGTATCGATAGTCCTTTCACCAAGTTTATTCTCGCTGGGCTTTCCATCACACAGCTTATCTTTTTTGCGGAAACCGCCATCTTAATTATGCGCTCGGCTATTCCATTAACCATCATGCAATTGATTGCAATTTTTGCTATTCGCACGCTAATCGCCTTCCCGATTTTATACGGCATGGCACATTTACTCTTTTAACGTGCAAAAACCACAGACAACATAACATTCTTCGTATATTCCCCACATGTTGTCTGTGGTTATATAACAACATAGAACAGGCATTAATATTTGGAGTTATATATGACCCCGTTAAACACTATTACTAGCGACAACGTAGCGAAGCATGGCCTTCCTGCTGACGTGTTTAAAGACCCTAATACATACACCGCGGAATGCGATGCACTTTTCGCAAAAGGCTGGGCGAGCATTGGATGCGGTCAACAAATCGCAAAGCCTGGCGATATTCTTCCCGTTCGCATTGCAGGACAATCACTGATTGCCATGCGCAATAAAGACGGTGAAGTTGGTGTATTTCACAACATTTGCCGTCACAAAGCTGCCCCTTTAGTGGATGAGCCTTGTAATAAGCGTTCCTTGGTATGCCCCTACCACAAGTGGAGCTTTAAAATAGACGGTTCGTTACTTAATGCCCCGCGCTATTTCGGCAAAGAAAAAAAAATAATGGCGCCGGAAGACAAAGCGGATAAAGGCCTTATTGCGGTTCGCTTTGCCATATGGTGGGACATTATTTTTGTGAACATAGGTGGCGATGCTGAGCCCTTTGAAGCATTCATCAAACCCCTTGACGAACAGCTTGCTGACTACCCGAAAGAACACATTCAAAAAATTAGTACAACGGATTACTCCGGTGAAGTTAACTGGAAGTTGGCCGTGGATAATTTCCTCGATGGCTACCATGTTCCCTTTGTTCATTCACAAGCCTGTACCGTGGAGTCGGTACTAGAGCAAGATGACTTATTTTTGTCTGACAACATTGTGGGTTTACGCCTCATGAATGGCGCCAGTGCTAAACCCGCTAAAACCAGTAAACAGCTACCTCACTGGGAAGGGCTAAAGCCCGAGCTTAAAGGAACTCAGCAATGGTTTGGCATTTTTCCTAACACGCTATTTTTCGTTGATCCATGTTGGGTACAAACCATCGTCATTAAACCCATGGGCGAAACGACCACAGATGAATCTTTAAGTATTTATGTGGTTAATGAAGATGCAGCCAGCGAAGAGTTTATGGAAGAGCGAGCACGGCTTCACGACGTGCTAAACGAAGTCAATCAACAAGACATTGAACTGCTCGATAAGCTTCAAATTACGCGGAGTAACGCCATTGCTAACCAGGGTCATCTTAATGACGCTTGGGACCAAGTGAATATGACATTCCATCAAATGTGGTTATCCAAAATGTCAGCAGCAAGCATAGAAAAATAGGAAGGTAAATGGTTTCACTTTCAGATTTATCGTTACTCACGACCCAGGCTTACCTGAACGGTGAGTGGGTAACAAAACCTTATTCCTTTGCGGTAAGTAACCCGTTCTCCAGTGAAGTAATAGCCGAGGTTAGCGATTGTGATGAACACGACGCTGCCTCGGCCATTGCTTGTGCCAAAGCGGCCTTCCCTGCTTGGGCAGCCACCCCTGCAATAGAACGCAGCAAGTTACTGAAACAATGGTATGCACTGATTATTGAGAATCAGGCTGAACTTGGCAAAATATTAACCTTGGAACAGGGTAAACCGCTAAAAGAAGCGGTGGGCGAAATTGCCTACGGCGCGTCGTTTATTGAGTGGTTCGCGGAAGAAGCTCGACGCTTATATGGAGATACCATTCCCGCGCCGAGCCAAAGTAAGCGTATTTTAGTGATAAAGCAGCCTGTGGGTGTGGTCACCGCAATTACGCCATGGAATTTCCCTAATGCCATGATTGCTCGAAAAGCCGCTGCGGCATTGGCGGCAGGTTGCACATTTGTGGTTCGCCCAGCAGCAGAAACGCCCCTTTCGGCCCTTGCGTTAGCAATACTGGCAGAAAAAGCAGGCATACCTAAAGGGGTCTTTAACGTATTGCCTAGCTCAAACGCCGCGGCCATTGGCGCAGTACTGACTCAGCACCCTGATGTGGCTAAATTCTCATTTACCGGGTCTACGCGGGTCGGCAAACTGCTCACCAAGCAGTGCGCTGACTCGGTAAAACGCGTGTCGATGGAACTGGGTGGTAATGCCCCTTTTATTGTCTTTGAAGATGCAGATTTAGACGCCGCAGCCACTGGACTGATTCAATCCAAATACCGTAATGCTGGGCAAACCTGTGTGTGCACAAATCGTATTTTAGTACACGAAGCCGTGCACGATGAATTTGTGTCTATTTACCAAGACAAAGTGGCGCGTCTGACAGTGGGTAATGGCCTTGATGAAAACACAGAGATTGGCCCTATGATCCATCCGCAAGCCAGCCAAAATGTGCACGCCATGGTGCAAGACGCGCTGGATAAAGGGGCCACACTGCTACTCGGTGGCACCCCGGCCAATGAAAATAATATTTATCCTCCCACCCTACTTAGCAATGTCACGCCTGACATGCGGGTATTTCGCGAGGAAATCTTTGGCCCCGTGTCACCCGTGGTGAAGTTCTCTAACGAAGCCGACGCTATTGCCATGGCGAACGATACCGACTATGGCTTAGCCGCTTACTTTTATGCCCGAGACATTGGCCGTGTATGGCGAGTATCAGAAGCGCTTGAATACGGCATGGTGGGTATCAACGAGGGGCTAATTTCTGATACTGCCGCCCCTTTTGGTGGAGTAAAACAATCTGGTACCGGACGTGAAGGTTCCCACTATGGTTTAAACGACTACGTCAATATCAAATATTTATGCATGGGGGGAATTGGGCAATGAAGGTAGGTGAAACAATGACAAAAAACAGTGCACTGCAAGAGAGAAAAAACGCCGTATTTGCACGGGGTCAGGGTAATGCCTATCCCGTTTATGTAAAAGAAGCCCGAAATGCTGAAGTATTCGACGTAGACGGCAACCGTTACATAGACTTTGCCACCGGCATTGCGGTATGTAACACCGGCCATAGCCACCCTGAAGTGGTGAAAGCCGTTACCGAACAAGTGAGTCAATTCAGCCATACCTGTTTAATGGTAAACCCCTATGAAAGTGCAGTTGCATTAGCAGAAAAGCTCACCGCATTAGCGCCAGGGGATAGTAACAAAAAGGCCGTGTTTGTGACGACTGGGGCTGAGGCAGTAGAAAATTGCGTTAAAATTGCCCGTTGTCATACCGGTCGTCGTGGTGTCATTGCCTTTAATGCTGGCTTTCACGGCCGTACAAATTTAACCATGGCCCTTACCGGTAAAATTGCGCCGTATAAGAAAGATTTTGGCCCCTTCCCTGCTGATATTTATCATGTCCCTTTTCCAAATGCTGTACACGATGTCAGTGAGAAAGAGGCGCTACTTAGCTTAAAAAACCTCTTTAAAGCCACCATAGCCCCAGAAGATGTCGCCGCTATTATCATCGAGCCTGTTCAAGGTGAAGGTGGCTTTTATGCTGCCCCTGCCAGCTTTTTGCAGTCGTTACGTAAGCTATGCGATGAGCATGGCATTGTCATGATTGTCGATGAAATTCAAACTGGGTTTGGTCGTACAGGAAAAATGTTCTGCTCAGAATACGCCGGTATTGAACCCGACTTAATGACAATGGCCAAAGGTATCGCGGGAGGTTTCCCTATTGCCGCCGTTGTTGGCAAAGCGGAGATTATGGATGCCCCATTGCCTGGGGGGCTAGGCGGCACTTATGGCGGCTCTCCTGTCGCCTGCGCGGCTGCCCTCGCCGTACTTGACGTCATCGAAAAAGAACAACTTATCGACAAGGCCAATGCACTAGGCGAGCGTTTTCACGCCCGTTTAACCAAGCTTAAGCAGCGCCACCCCAGCTTTATCGCTGATGTCCGCCATAAAGGCGCGATGATTGCCATCGAATTTATGTACCATGGCGACCCACATCAGCCTAATTCGGCGCTAACACAAGCCGTTATTGCTAAAGCCCAGGAATATAAACTTATTCTATTGGCCTGCGGTTTTTACGGTAACGTCATACGCTTTTTGCCTCCATTAACCATGCCTGAAGCGCTGGCAGAAGAAGGCCTCGACCAGTTTGAAGCGCTTTTGGCCAGCTTACTAGACGATGTAGACGGCGTAGACTTTGAAGGTACATCTCAATCATGAGTTGCATCATTATTGGAGCCAGCCATGCTGGCGTACAGGCGGCAGTGAACCTGCGAGGTCAAGGCTATGAAGGTGGGATAACCCTGATAAGCGCTGAAAAGGTACTGCCTTATCAACGCCCCCCGCTATCTAAAGCCTTTTTGCAGGACACGCTGCCTGAACAACGATTATGGTTAAGGCCTGAAGCTTTTTACCAACAAAAGCATATCGATCTGCGGCTCAATACACGCGTGACTGCCATAAACCGGGAACAACAAACCGTGGTCTTGGAGAATGGCGATACCTTGCCGTATAGCCAGCTAATATTAGCCACGGGTGCCTCGGTGCGAAGGTTGAACCTTCCAGGTAGCGAGCGAAAAGGTATTCACTATTTGCGTGACCATAGCGATACAAGCGGTATAAAAGCCCAATTACCTGACGTGACTAACGTGGTGGTCATTGGCGGAGGCTATATTGGTCTTGAAGCCGCGGCATCGCTGAACAAAATGGGGAAAAATGTGACGGTATTGGTCAATACCGCAAGACCGCTTCAACATCTCACAAGCCCGGTTATTAGCGATTACCTTAACCGCTTACATCAACAAAATGGCGTTACCATTGAGGTGAATACACTGGCAACGGAAATCACCGGCGGTGCGCACCTTGATGGCGTCACCTGCAACAATAAAAAGCACTACCCTGCCGACATGGTAGTGGCTGGGATAGGGGTAGAACCCTGCACTGAATTGGCCGCAATGTGTGGCTTGGCGATTTCAAATGGGGTTGGGGTTAATGCGTATATGCAAACCAGTGATGAGCACATCTACGCCATAGGCGATTGTGCTAATTTTCATCACGCTATATACAATAAGCCTTTGCGTATTGAGTCTGTGCAAAATGCAACCGATCAAGCTAAAACCGTGGCGCAAGCCATCTGCAATAAAGCCTCGGCTTATACCGCGCTTCCTTGGTTTTGGTCAGATCAGTATGACGCAAAATTACAAATTGCGGGGTTATCTACTGGCTACGATGAGGTTGTGGTTAGGCAGGAGTCAGACACCAGCCTTGCGGCTTTTTATTTTGCCAAAGAACGCCTGATTGCGGTGGATACCATTAATCAGCCTAAATCCTTTATGGTAGCCAGAAAATACCTTCCCACACAACCTAACATTGATAAAACACTTTTGGCCGACCCCGACGTTGCCGTGAGTGATATTTTTACAGGAGCAGAAGCATGCCTAACGTAACCTTTATTTTACCCGACGAAAGCGAAGTCACTGTAGAGGCATTAGCCGGCGACAGCTTAATGCAAACCGCAGTAGACAACGGCATTGAAGAGATTACTGCAGACTGTGGCGGGTGTTGCTCGTGCGCCACCTGCCATTGCTTCATTACCCCAGCGTGGCAAGGCAAAGTCAGCCCAGCCGATGACATGGAACAAGCGCTATTAGAAACTGCTATCGAAGATGTGCAAGCTAATAGTCGATTATCCTGTCAAATTACCCTTGATGACTCATTAGATGGGCTTGTGGTGAAAGTGCCACAAAGCGACTGGTGATGATTGCGATACCGCAGCCACGAAAAAGGGCAAGCAGAGGAACCTGCTTGCCCTTTTTATTGCCATCATGACACTCACACAAATTGCAGCATAAAATTATCTATTCGCTCGCACGCTTGTGCCAACTGTTCGTCATCGACCACATAGGAAATACGAATATAGTCTGACGCACACTGCCCAAATGCGGTTGCCGGCAGTACACCAATTCGCTCTTGCTCAAACAACGCTTCCGCAAACTGCTGAACGTTTAACCCTGTTTGACTCACATCCACAAGTAAAAACATGGAAGCTTCTGGTGGTATGCAGGTGAGGTTTTCGTGTTTTTCAAAACAGGCTACCAAAGTATCTCGCCTACGGCGATAACTCTCACGCATGGCTTCTGAGTCCATCAGCGCTTGGCTATCAGTGAGCGCAACATAAGCGGCTTGTTGCACAAAGCCGGGAAGGCCATACAACATACACAACGACAAATTAGACAGATGCTTTATGAGGATTTCAGGCCCAATAGCCCATCCTGCTCGCCATCCCGTCATAGCGTGAGACTTAGACAAACTGTTGAGGGTAATTGTACGCTCAGCCATTTTATCGAAGCCCGCAATACTGACATGCTCCCCCTCAAAGACAGTTCGGCTATATACTTCATCAGACACGACCCACAAATCGTGGGAAATGGCCAAATCTGCAATATATGAAAGCTCGTCTTTATTCAACATAACGCCGCTGGGGTTATTTGGGGTAGCAAAGAAAATAGCCTGAGTTTTAGGGGTAATCGCGGCGGCCAGCGCGTCTTTATCGAGTCTAAAGTTATTGTGCTTGTCCATAGCCACTGGCACAAGCTTGGCACCGGTTAATTGAATACACGCCTCATAGGTGACATACATAGGCTGCAAAACAATGGCTTCATCACCGGGTTGCAAAATGCAAAGTGCACTGGAAAACAGCGCGTTTTGTGCACCTGCCAGCAATATCACATTGTCTTTTGTTACTGGCTGACCACACTTAAGTTGGTGCTGTTTGGCAATCTCAGCCCTTAGGTTATCTCGTCCTTCTATTTCAACGTAGTGAGTGTCGCCGCCTTTAAGCCCTGCAATGGCAGCATCTATCACTGGCGTGGGCGTATCAAAGTCTGGATCGCCAATACTTAACACAATTACGCTCGGGTCTTTTTCTTTTAGCGCGGTGGCTTTAAAGTGAATATCCCAAGCATCTACGGTTTCACCCTGTATGGCCTGAGTGAGTGGCGCATAACGCATAAACTTACTTCCTACTATAGGGTTATCGCGAAGGCCACGGCAGCGATCAGTGTCACAACCGTGGTGCGAGTTTTATTGAACAATAATGGCTTTCGTTTCAGTGTATTCGTGTAGCCCTTCTGCGCCCCACTCACGTCCATTTCCAGACTGTTTATAGCCTCCAAATGGCGCATCGGTATTAAAGTACGCGCCTTGAATTAAGCACTGTCCTGCCTTTAATTTCATGCCAATAGATAACGCCTCTTCTTTGGACTTAGCATACACCGCAGACGACAGGCCATATACGGTGTCATTCGCCATCGCTATCGCTTCATCAAGGGTTTCATAAGGCATGATGCAAAGTACTGGGCCAAAAATTTCTTCTTGCGCCACCGCCATATCTGGGGTGACATTTGAAAAAATGGTGGGCATAACATACGCCCCTTTAGCCAATGCTTCGGGAAGTGAAGTGCCACCACAAAGCAATGTTGCCCCTTCACTTATGCCGGTTTCAATGTAGCTTAATACTCGGCCTTGCTGGGTTTTCGAGCTTAGCGGCCCCATCATGGTATCGGGATGTTGAGGGTCGCCAGGTAACCATTCGTTAGCGCGCGCAATCGCCAATTGCTCTATTTCTGGTAAGTCTGCTTTTGGCACTAACATGCGGGTTAACGCGCTACAGGTTTGCCCAGAATTTATCATGATGTCTTCAACGCCGTATTTAACGGCCGCCTCGAGATCCGCGCCCGGAGCAATGATATAGGGCGATTTCCCCCCTAACTCCTGACAAACTCGCTTCACCGTAGGAGCGGCTGCTTGTGCGACTTTTATCCCCGCTTGGGTTGACCCCGTAAACGACACCATATCCACACTTGGGTGGCTGCATAGCGCATGCCCAATGTCACTGCCAATACCTGTCACTACGTTGACAACCCCCGCTGGTACATCACATTCGTGAACGATGTCGGCCAGTATGAGATCTTGTAGCGGCGTTTGTTCCGCTGGCTTTAATACCACCGTACAGCCTGCCGCTAACGCTGGGCCAAGTTTGCCCACTAATTGAGACAACGGATAATTCCACGGGTTAATTAGCACGCACACGCCTATCGCTTCGTGTACGGTAATAAAGGTGTCGTGTTGTGTTTGCTGCTCTACCTGTGGCGCTAATGCGGCAAAGCTACGTAATGAATCAATGGCGCCCTGCACCTGAATGTCGTCAACGAAGGCCACGGGGCAGCCCATAGTGCTCACGATAGCGTCATTGAGTTCGCTTTTACGCGCTTCCATTACGTCACAAATTTTATGTATAACGCTAGCGCGTTCTGACGCTGATGTGGCACTCCATGCGGGAAACGCCTGCTTGGCAGCCGATACGGCGGCATCCACCTCTTTTTCACCGGCCGCTGGTACGCTAGCCACAAGATCGCCATTGGCCGGGTTTACAACGTCAATGGTTTGTTGTGATTCTGCGCTTACCCAGCGTCCACCTATATAGAGCTCGTTGTAAATTATCATTAGGTTTTCCTTTATTCGGCAATAGCTAATTGAACCATAGCGCCCAAGAGCACCTGGCAGCCAGCAGTAATGTCTTCTGGTGTCGCATTTTCTGCTTCATTGTGGCTAATTCCATTTTCACATGGAATGAATATCATAGAGGTTGGCGCCACTTTAGAGACGTATACCGAATCGTGCCCTGCGCCGGAAAACATTTCTTCATAAGGTAAACCCGCCTTTTCTGCCGCTAACCGAACAGCGTCAATACACGATGCATTAAAGGCAACCGCAGGTGAATTCCATTCATCAACAATCCTGTGCTCTACCTTGCATTGGTTGCAGATATCTTGCGCTATGCGTCTGAAAGCGGTATCCATGTTATCAAGCACCTGCTGATCGGGATGACGTAAATCGACGGTGAGGGTGACTTGCTCAGGCACCGTATTACGAGAGCCTGGGCTTGCATTAATATCGCCAAAAGTCGCTCTAGCGAGTGGGCCTGTTTCTTCCGCCAAGTGATACAATTCGCTGACGATTTTGGCGATAGCCTTCATGGGATCGCGACGTTGTTCCATCGGCGTTGGCCCGGCATGTACGGGCTGCCCAGTAATAACCAAATCATACCAGCGCATACCTTGAACACCTTGAACCACGCCAATAGGCTTTTCAATCGCTTCAAGGATAGGGCCTTGTTCAATGTGTAACTCTAACGCCGCTTTGATGTTAAAAGGCGCACAAGGTGTGCCGCCCAAGTATCCGTGTCGGTCAAGCTCTTCTTTAATGCTGACACCCGACTTATCTTTGCGACTCCACCCGTAGTCTAGGCTGAATTCTCCACTCCATACCCCTGAACCAATCATGGCGGGAGAAAAGCGCGCCCCTTCTTCGTTTGTCCACACCGCCACTTCTATCGGATGTAAGGTTTCTATGTTGGCATCATGCAATGTGCGAAGCACTTCTAACCCCGCCAGTACACCATAAACACCATCGAATTTTCCGCCGGTGGGCTGCGTGTCTAAATGGCTTCCGGTCAGCACAGGAGGTAGGCTGTTATCTCTGCCTGCCTTGCGTAGAAACAAGTTACCCATTTCATCCACGCGCAAGGTACAACCAATCTCTTCACACCAGCGAATGAATAACGCGCGTCCCTGCTTGTCTTTGTCGGTGAGTGCTTGACGATTGCCCCCCCCTTTTTCAGTGCCGCCTATGCGGGCCATTTCCATTAGGCTGCTCCATAAGCGCTCACCGTTTACTTGTAATGTCATGACTTTCTCCTAAGCATCGGCGCGGCTAAGGGGCTGGCACATGCAATGCACGCCACCACCACCTGAGGTAAACATAGACATGTCAGGGGCAAACACTTCCAGTCCATGCGCCTTGGCTTTACCAACAAGCTCTTCACTGGCCTTTGGAATCAGTACTCTGTCTTTTCCAAGCGCCACAACGTTCACACCCAACTCCAGCACAGAGCGGTAAGAAATATCGATAATCTCAATTTGTCTCGCCTTCAGCCAATCAAGTAATTCGTCTTCAACCGCCTGTGTGCATACTGCCGCCAGCTTCTCAGACAACATGGCAAATTTCACATCTAGGTGCAAAAAGTAGGGGTCGAACTGGTAGGCTTTAAATTCCCACCCTTCTTTTTCAACCCAAGACTTCATTTGATTTAACCCTGCTTCACTGGTTCGCTCGCCGGTGTAACCACATAGCACCACGCCAGGTTCTAGCACCATAAAGTCGCCCCCTTCAAATGCCCCAGCGGTTATCACATCGTATAGCGGAATGTCTTGCTGCTGATAGAAGTTAGCTACACTCACCCACTCGCCTCTTCGCCATGGGCTATACATTTGCGTAATGACAGGCCCCCACGGGGTGAGTACCGAGGAATCTCTCGCATATATTTGATAAGGTAAGTGTTCATCTGCCTCAAGAATGTGAGTTTTAACACCACAATGCTGATAAACATCAAGCATCTCTTGATACTGTTGTTGGGCAACCGATTTATCAAACTGTCGGCCTAATCGCATTGAGCGACGAGACATAGCATTGCCGCTCTTCCAACTGTAGTGATCCATTGGCCCTATTAAGACTTCTTTAAGCTCTGCATATTCAGAGTCCATACTCCAGTGGGCTAAACGCCCCGTGCCACCTTGAGGATTACGACGGTAAAAAGATTTGTTCATGGTTTTCACTCTTAAAACATTGTGAAAACCAGTTTATGGTGACATATTAAATACACAAGCATCTATTTATTACCATAATGGTCTAATAATAAGACCAACAAGCCATGAAGACAGAACAAAGCCCCTATTTAGATTTACGCCAAATTCCATTAAATGCGCTGGTGGCCTTTGAGGCTGCAGGCCGGCATTGCCATATGCGAAAAGCCGCGCAAGAAATGTTTGTGTCTCACTCGGCGTTAAGCCGCCATATTAAGCAGCTAGAGTCACGGCTAAATACCCAACTTTTCGAACGAAAAAGCAATAAACTGCAATTAACCGCCCCCGGCATGCGGTTACTTGCGTCTGTTCAAGCCGCCTTTGGTGAATTAAATAATGGGCTTCATATGCTGAATCCCACTCAAGTAGAAGGCGAGGTAGTGATTGGCACCACAGGTACAATTATGCTGAATTGGCTTTTGCCTGTGCTGGCCGACGTGCAAAAGCAATACCCGGAGATATATTTCAAGCTACGCACGTTAGATCCTCAACAAAAAGCGCTGCCGTCAGAATTGGATATTGCCCTTTGCCTAGGCTGCCCTGATGAGCCTGACAAGGAAGTGAAAAAACTTTACGACGAATATTATGTTCCTGTGTGCAACCCCGCCTTACTTAAGGGCCAAACCCTACAGACAGTAGACAGTTTATTGGCTTATCCCTTACTGCACGATGGCTTGGGGCAATGGCTTCCATGGTTTCAACATCATCAACTCGATGGACGAAAGTCGCCTCATCATACTTATTTCGATTACGCCTATCAGGCCATTGAGGCCGCCAGAGTAGGCATGGGGCTGGCGCTTGCAGATATTGTTGAAGTGGCTGAAGATATTCGCCAAGGCAAGCTTATGCAGGCCATAGACTCAGCGCATACTGAAGGGGAATCAGTTTATTTGGTGACGCATCCCACCGCGTTAATGAACTACCGTACCCAGTTAGTGCTACAAAGCGTGATTAACAATTTAAGAGAACGAGGCGCACGACTCTGTGTGTAGTGTGCGCGGTGCAACTGCAGGGACACGCGGATTTTTAATGTAATCCAAGAGTTTAATTAATTGTTTTAATTAGTTTTTTATTTTCTTTGCAAATTCTTTGCATAAGCTAGCGTTTCATGACCTACGATCAGCATGGCAAAGTAAACCAAAAATCTATTCGCAACTTTGATGCTGGGCGTTTTGAACCACTGCAACGTGTACCGGCTTCCAAATGCAGAACTCTGCACTTTAATTAATATTTATGTATCTTTACTTACTTTATTTCGCGGTTAAATCTCTAATGAGAACCCTATTAAAAAAGTACGCCCACTCAATGTAGTATTATAAGCTCGGTCGTTTGAATCGCTGTATAGCTCCTCTCTAACATCAGTTAAATTTAGACCTTCTATCGTCACTCTTAATGATTGACTAAGTTGCATGCTCGCCGATGCATCAATGTAAGTTGTTGCATGATAGCCTGATTCGTCTTGGTCTGTGTTTCCCGGCTGGACTGATAATATATAAGGACTGCGATAGACAGCTGACACGCGGGCCGACCAATGCGATTGCTCGTAATACACCGTAAAATTATAACTACGTCTAGACAGCCCCGCGAACGTTTTAACCTGATTTTCTCCCGTTCCTTGTACATCTCGGTAAAGGGTTTGTCCCTCGGCGTAAGTAAAGTTGGTATTAACCCCAAGAAGATCAAAAGGGGAAGGAAGAAATGCTAAATCACGGGAATAAGTAATTTCAAAACCTTTAAATGTGGTTGTATCGGTATTCTCGGGTGTACTGACATAAAAAACATCATCGACACTATCCCCATCTTGTAGCAAGCTAGCGGGGAGTCCCAGTTCGCGATACGGTATAGCTTCAACATCTTCCACTACGAAATTATTTATCTGCTTGAAGAAGCTAGAGAGAGCCATAATACCGCCGTCTTCGAAATACCACTCAACACCGGTTTCTACATTCAATGACTTTAGGGGCTTTAAATAAGGATTTCCTAAAAATACTTGCCCAATGTCGCCCTCATTCCGGGATGCTTGCGACACCTCGGCGGTAATAGCCAAATCTTGAATAGACGGGCGCGTGATATTCTCATCTACGCTGGCACGCCATAACCAATTGTCGTTGAGTTCAAGTACTGTATTAACGCTAAAAAGCACATCGTCATAAGTTTTGGTGACGGCTGACGGCAATCCCTTTTGAATACCTGAAGACGTAAACTGCGTATTGAAATACCGAATTCCCCCTTGCGTATAAAGAGGCTTACCCAGCCAATGTCCTACGCTATCGTACATCGCGTAGAGCGCGAGAGTGTTTTCTTTAACCTTAAAGTTGGAACTATCTACTGTATCTTCGGCGGTAAGTTGTACGTTACCCAAGTCAAAATGCGTTTGAATAGCATTAAGGTTGCCCTGCATCCATGTTTTATCTGGGTGCTGACTGAACAGAGATAAGTGCGCTTTAGACAGAGTATTATCATCAAGAGCTGGGTACACACTTCTAGCGCGATCCATCCCTGTGTTTTCAAAGGATTTATAATGTGCACCCGCCGACACGGCATCACCGTTACTAAATAAATAGCGAAGTGATGCCTTCACATTGTTGTACGAAGTACGTATTTCATTTTCCTGAAAGTAAAGATCTTTCACGGTTAGTCCGGTTAGAGATGCCGTATCCATATTAGTAGAATAGCTCTCGCCGTAAAAACGGTCTTCACGAAAGTCCGTAACAATATCCACCCCAGTTTTACGAATGTTGACTTTATTTACTTTAGGCTGCGAGTAATCACTGGCACTGCTGCCAAGGCTAACGTTAAGGCTTAGTGCAGAAGTGGGCTGCCACTGACTTTCCATACTCAATTGATAAAACGTTGACGTATTTTCATCTTCCCGAGTTTCGATACGCCATGTTGCATCGGTATATTTCGCAAACAATATTTCTTTGTCATTTTTATTTTGTTCCCATGCTAGTAGCGTAACATTGTCATTGTCTTTCACTGCAATATGATGCTCATCAAGACTATTATGTAAACGGCTGGCAATGCTGCTAAATGCAACTTGCCACTTATCGTTTGGCGCGTATTGCAGTGAGGCTGTTACCCCTAATCGACGTTGATTATTATTCCAAAGAGAATATCGATGGCCTCTGGGAAACCAGAATACGCCTTGTGCTAATTCGTGCTGCAACACACTATCTTCTTCTCCGCTGTAACGCTTTTTCTCCTGTCGCCACCGCGTAGTATTAGTACCAAACTCAGTAGTGTGTCGCTGACTGTACACAGCGGAAACAAGACCTCCGAGTTTATCATTTCGTCGGCTGACCAACCCAATAATACTTGGGTCGAGCTGTTTACTGTTTTCGTTGTAACTTTGTTTCACGGTAAAGGTATTTATGTCATCCACAAAATCGAAGGGTTTTGGCGTATACAACATAACTGTGCCACCAATACCGCCTTCATCTTGTTCCACCGAATACGATTTACTTACATCAATGCGATTAAAAATCTCTGATGCAAATAGTGTGAAATCGAAGGCTCGGGTACGACTCACACTTCCTCTGGCGTCCATCGCCGATGATGTCATTGCCATCGCTTCCATACCATTTACCTTTACGCGGGTAAAGTCAGGACCTAGTCCCCGAAGTGAAATCTGTCGCCCTTCGCCTCCTTCACGAGTGATAGTAATGCCCGGTATACGTTGTAATGAATCAGCCAAATTCAAATCGGGGAAATCAGTAATGTCTTCTGACAAAATCGATTCTTGAGTGACCATGGCAAGGCGCTTTATCTCTCTGGCACGAATAAGAGATTGGCGAAATCCTGTGACTTCTATTTCAACAGTTGGGTGAGTACGAGTAATAGCATTGCTTTCTGTTTGGGTTGTTTTGCTAGTGTTTTCGTTTTGTTGTGTGTCGCACCGATGAATAACCCAGCCATTTTGAACAGGCGCTAAACAAAGTGAAAAAGGTTGCAGTAGTGAAGATAAATCACTGGCGTTAGTCGTGCGCCATTGTGCAGGCGTTATGGTTAACCCCTTAAGCAAGATGGGGTCAAATGCAATGGTTTCGCCGGCGTCACGACTAAATTCAGTGACAAGCTGTGATAAGGGAATAGTATTGATCGTTTTGTCTGCTAACCCTTCTTGAGCAGCAAAACAAGCAGGCGATAAACCGACCGATATTAACCAAAAAACGTGACCCGCAATGACCACTGACTTTTTGCTTCTTCGGTTTATCATGCCAATTTAGTTTACTTGTCGACGTATTTCGAAACCTGAACGAGTATCAGCAACCTCCAGTTGATAGAGAGAACTAAGTACCGCTAACGTTTGCGTAGTATCTTCTAGTTTAAAGCGACCAGCCACCCGGTGTTTCCCAATAGTGCTATCTATAATCAAAATAGGCTTATCTGAATAACGGTTCAATCGTTCCAACAAATAAGTTAGAGATTCATCATCTACTTCTATCCAGCCTGTGCGCCAATCTACCACTTGTGACAAATTAACACGCTGCACCGGTTCTGCAACTCCCCTATTAATTGTTATTTTCTCGCCTGCCTTGAGCAATACAGGCGCGCTATCGACCTTACCTCGAACTTCTACAATGCCCTCGTGTACTACCACGTCAACACGCTGCCCTTGCCTATCGATGT
Source organism: Alteromonas sp. 38 (assembly GCF_902506055.1). Lineage (NCBI taxonomy): Bacteria > Pseudomonadati > Pseudomonadota > Gammaproteobacteria > Alteromonadales > Alteromonadaceae > Alteromonas > Alteromonas sp. 38. Next base: position 281,548 of record NZ_LR733300.1, on the reverse strand, counting down.
TGAACGCCGTGCCAACAGCCGTCACTGAAGACAGCCCGGCCTTTACTACAAACGGGCGAGCCCGGTCTTTCGCCACATCAAAATACACCTGCCCCTTTTTCAAGTTCAAAGCGCGGGTATCGTCAGAAAATAGAACGATTAGCTCACTTTTGGGTTGTAGTTGCACCTCACTACCATCACTTAGTGCCTCGTGCGCGGAAGTAATTAATTGGGATGAGGTTGAGGGGGTTATGACGTGATAGCGTGAAAATACTAGCGCAATCACAAGTAATGACGCAGCAATGGCACTTCCCCATGTCACAAGTGAACGCCTTCGGTTTGCGATTTTCGACGACTTTTGGGCGTTTAAATAAGCAGCATGAACTGCTGGGTCTTCCCAAGTTGCTATCATCCTTTCTAACACTTCTTGATGTCGCTCTCTTTCATCTAACCAACGGATAAATCGACGTTTATTTAACGCATCTAAATCTCCGTCTGCGAGCCGGTCTATCCACTCACCTGCCTCTAAGTATGTCTTTTCTTGTTGGCTTGTCATTATCTACCTGCTTTTATCCAGATGCAGTTGAATATCTGCCATTGCACGCGAAATATGCTTTGTTACTGCTTCTGCCGAAATATTCAAGCTAGACGCTATGGCTTGACGGCTTTGGCCTTCAATACGGCGCATTTCAAAAACACGCCGGCGTTGGACTGGCATCGCATTAATCACTTGCGCAATGAGCTCGATTCGTTGTTGTGTTTCAAGGTGTAGCTCTGGATTTTGTCGGTAGCATTGTTGTTCATCAACATTGTCAGTGTCTAGAAGCTGGCGTTTCGAAAGCAGATTTCTCGCTACGCGAAACGCGTATGCGAGAGGGTTATCAATAACGGTTGCTTTAGATTGCTCTAAAACGCGAGCGATGGACTCTTGATAAAGATCTGCCGCCTCTTCACTGTTAACGGAATGCCTATGCAAGTATTGCTTGAGGACTTTTGAATTTATCAGCGTTTGAAGTGAAGAGCTGGGGGTTTCTTCTGGCATGTCTAACGACGATACTGCTGTATTAATATGATGGTCACTTATCATCGCACTCGCCTGTGACAAATTCATTGCAGTAACGAGAAGTGTGATGATTGGGGTGGTGTAGATATACGGGATTGCTGTAAAACCAGAGATCATCCCACGGATTTTCGCCTTTGGGATCAACCTCTGGCTCCAATTCTTCTTTTAAGTTGGTCCCGCGTACTCGTACGTAGGCATTGTTGTCAGGTGCGGGCAAAGAAAATTGCACAACATTATAGGCTCCCTGTCTTTCCCAATCTTGCTGAAAAAAACGGTGGATCACCTTCACAGGCGCTTTTTCTGTTTGGGGGTATTTGCCAACCACATCTCCATAGATTATATCTAATCGCTCAACCGCCGGATATTGACGATTGAAGTTAGCACCTTGCGGGTCGTGAAACGCGACAGTAACGGTTATAGGCGCCTTATTATTGACGTCTAAAGCTAACGTACCTCCGATGTTAACGCGCTTGGCTCCGTGTTCAACACTCACATACAGCTCGTCAATCAAATCACCGGTAACAATAAATACATTTCCTTCGCGCAGACCATCTAGTACGCTGTCGTAGTCTCGTGCCGCTCGTACATACGTTTTGGCGTATTCTCCTGGCCAAAAATCTGTACGTCCTTCGGTATAATGTGCATGGCTATCAGAAACAGCGGTGACCGTCCATTTTCTGCCTTCAGCCAGTAATTTATCCCAAACTCCTCCAACAATGGCCGACATTTGGTCAGTGCCGCCATGGGTTGGATAGCCAAAATACTCTGCGCGAGGCGCTCTCGGATTATTCGTGCCGTCTGGGTTTATTGATGCAGCTTGATGCCCGGGAATCGCGGTCATACCGGTGACCACGTCTGGCGCAATATCCTGCCACTCCCGCATTTTTTGCGGTGTAACCTTTTGGTACACATTCAAGTCAGTAGCCTTTCGCGCGGGGTGATTCACTGACAATAGCGGTTGTGGTGACATATTCTGCATAGCTTCTAACGCGGTAAGCATAGAAGCCTGCGTGTCTCTGGGAGATTCGTCAGGGTAAATTTCTCTGCGGTTGTACTGACTTTCCAACTCAAAAAGTTGGTCGGCTTCTTTCTCACTTTTTGGAATAATCAGCGTACTGTGTCGCGCGCCTGGGGTGTCGAACTCCATACCATAAAACTGCATAATTTCTGGAATGGCGGCTCTGGAGGCAACCAGTTCCGGGTACGCTGAATTTCGGTTTACTGCACTGTGATTTGGACCACCATGGTCGGTTGTTACCATCCAATCTAATTGATGAAATGCTGCCATTTTGGCGTTCAATGCAGTGAAATAATGGGCGTCACCAAATAAGAGCGGCGAAGGGGGTTGAGTCTTCCAGTTCCATCGTGCGCTATATTTACCGTGAATATGGTGGTCACCGGCTAGCCAGGTTTTTCCATCTTCAGGAACAAAAGCACGGCTTTCATTGTGTTGCTGGTTTACCGATACACACGCTGATAAGACAAGCAATCCGCTCGTAAACGTTATCATTAAAACTTTTTTCATTACTGTTTAAACGTCCATTGGAAAAAGCATACCAGGCAAGCCTGGTATGCTACTTAGTTTAAAATTGCATGGTTGCACCAAGCATATAAGTACGCCCACTGGTCGTGGTATTGTATGCACGATCGTGAGAATCGCTATATAACTCCTGACGCTCATCGGTGAGGTTAATGCCTTCAAAGCTCAGTTTAATAGTGTCGGTTAGTTGGTAGAATGAAGAGAAATCGATGAATGTTGTACCGTGATAACCTGATTCATCCTGATCGCCACTGGAAGACGCGCCAGTAAGGTATGCACTACGGTATGCCGCTGACACTCTAGCGCCCCAGCCTTCCTGCTCGTAGTACAGCGTAAAGTTATAACTATTTTTCGATAATCCCGTGAACGCTTTTTCTTGGTCATTACCCTCTTCGCCATAGATATTGCGATACAGAGCATCACCATCTGCATAGGTATAGTTTGCAATAACACCTAAATGATTAAATGGTGCAGGAAGGAAATCTAAATCGCGAGAGAAAGTTAACTCCACCCCTTTAATTTTCGATGCGTCCATATTCTCTGGACGCTGTAAATAAAAAATACTGTCGACGGTTTTATCTACAGGTAGCAACTCTGCCGGTAAGCCCAATGATGAATACACAACTTCACTGGTAGTATCGACAATGAAATTATCGATATCTTTATAAAAAATGGCAGCTGCGGCATAACCAACGTCATCGAAATACCACTCAAACGCGGTATCCAAATTGTTCGATTCAAAGGGTTCCAACATTGGATTTCCCATCGTCACGCTGGTAATCGCATCCCCCGATGTTTGCGAGACTGACGCGTTATAGCTTAGCGCCCCCAAGGACGGACGGGTTATATTTTTGCTTGCCGATGCACGCCATAACACGTTTTCTTGCAACTCATAAACGAGGTTGATAGTAGGCAAAACATCTGAGTACGAACGGGTGGTCTCTATGGCGGCACCCGATGATTTACCGGCCGCCGTAATATCTGTTTCAAAATATCGCAACCCAGCACTTACTAGCAGCGGCTTACCTGCAAACTCGTTCTCCCAGCCGTATTGCACGTACATCGCCAACGTTTCTTCTGTTACTGGCGATTTGTCATTTCGTGTAAGCTCACTGTCATCAATGTTATAGCCACTAAGCCCATAAAAGTTTAGCAATGCGTCTAAATCACCTTGAAGCCAGCTGGTGTTGGGATGTTCACTATACACTTCAACCAGAACATCATTTAGTGTGGTGACGCCGGTATTTTCAGGTGCAATATTTTGCGCATTGCTTTGGGTTAATTGGTAAGCAGAATTCTCGAATTTTTTATAGTTCACTCCAAATTGGAGTTCTCCTGTATCGCCCACGAGGTAGGTGAAATCGACTTTTGCTGTGTCAAAATCATTAGTAATGTAGTTTTCCTGCAGGTAGATATCTTTCATCTCGTAGCCATCGAGTTGCGTAGTATCGAAGTCAGACGAAGTGCTAATACCGTAGAAGCGATCTTGTCTGAAGTCTGTAGCGATATCCACGATGCCTTTGGCATGAATATTCGATTTTATAACTTCAGGCTGATCAAAGTCAGATGAACTTGTTCCAATAACGGCACTGGCATAGAACTCAGGGTTTATTGTCCAGTCCATACTAAGCGTATATTGGTTAAATTCCGACTCATTGTAACGACGAGAGTTCTCGTTACGCCACGTTGCATTCTCATACAAGGCGTAAACGACTTCTTTTTGCCCGTCGTTTTCTTCCCATATAAGATCAGATACAACCTTGTTGTCTTTCACTGCAGAGTGATGTTCATCGGTATTGTTTTCTAACTCTGCATGCATGATGTCTAACGTTAGTGAAAAAGAATCAGACAGTTTGTATTGGAATGCGGCAGTGACTCCTAAGCGATCTTGAGTATTGTTCCAGCGAGAAAAGCGATGACCACGAGGAAACCAAAGTTCACCTGAATCTAACTCAGCTTGCAGGTCGGTATCTGCTGGATCCGCAGCAGTTTTTCCACCTTCTCGGCGCCAGCGTGTAGTATTGGTTCCATACTCGGCAGTTTCACGTTCACTGTAAGCTACGGAAACCAAGGCGCCAAATTTGTTCCAGACATTCGAAATAAGCCCAGCCATACGAGGGTTAGTTTCTTCGCTATTCGTGTTGTAGCCGCCTCGTACCGACAACGCACTTTTGAACCCGTCATAATCGAATGGTTTTGCGGTAAATAGCCCGACCGTTCCGCCAATGCCGCCCTCTTCCTGATCGGCTGAGTAGGTTTTGCTAATGTCAATTCGATTGAACAACTCAGATGCGAAAACATTAAAGTCAAAGCCACGAGTGCGACTTACACCGCCGCGGGCATCCATGGGTGATGAAGACGTGCCCATGGCTTCCATACCGTTTACTTGAACACGTGTAAAATCGGGACCTAGGCCGCGTAATGAAATTTGGCGGCCTTCGCCACCTTCCCGGGTAATGGTAATCCCTGGTACTCGCTGCAGAGAGTCGGCCAAATTAAGGTCTGGAAAGTCTGCGATATCTTCTGCCAAGATTGTATCGCGGGAGATAATGGCATCTTTTTTCAAATCTTTCGCTCTAATTAGTGAGCTACGAAAAGAAGTGACTTCAATTACTTCAACGTTTTCATCGGCAACTGATGACTGCTGTGCTGTTACAGGCGTAACACCCGTTAATCCAGCCAACACACTCAATGAGAGTGTGGTTTTGGCAAATTGATTTTTCATGTGTGATCCTAGTTGTGCAAAGTTAGAGTGAGATGTTCCGGTGCGCACGGTTAACACATGTAATGAGTCAGTAGCTGAAAAAAGTAGACAGACTTTTTGATGAAACTTTTGTGACGAAACTAATAGGAAAGGCTTTTACACAAAAGTATGTGTATGCATTGTTATTGCAATAATAAATTTCGATAGCGGGATTGGTTATGTATAAGGAGACAGCTTTGTCTCGAAAATGGAGACGATTGAATAATGGTGCCTCGACCCGGGATTGTAACGCGCGGCGCAGCCGCAGGGGTACGTTAGCGTGTGCCGTTGACTTCGTAAGCCCTGGATCAAAAAAACCCTCGCATTTCTGCAAGGGCTTCTAATAATGGTGCCTCGACCCGGGATCGAACCAGGGACACGCGGATTTTCAATCCGCTGCTCTACCAACTGAGCTATCGAGGCAAAATCTTTTAGCGTTTGGGCGTTTACTGCCTGTCTCGCTGTGGGTGCGTATTAAACGGATTTCCGACTAACAAGTCAACCGTTTTTGTCGGTTTTTTTTCGGTTTTGTTACCGTTTGCACATTGTTTATGCAAAATACGCTTTTTTGATTACTTTTCAGGCGGAACATAGCCTTCAATGGTAGGCTCTACGCCGTCGAACAAGTAAGCCGACATACTTTGTTCTAAAAACTGTCTGGCGGTAGGTTCCATCATATTTAACTTATTTTCGTTAATTAGCATGGTTTGTTTCTTTTGCCAGTCGGCCCATGCTTCTTTTGAAATATTATCGTAAATACGTTTTCCTAGCTCACCAGGGTAAAGCTGAAAATCTAAGCCGTCGGCTTCTTTTTGTAAACGCTGGCAAAATACCACTCTACTCATTGTATGTCCTTAACCTATTCGATGCGCTAAAGCACATGCACTAATTGCTGAATGATTTTCTTTGTCGGGGCAGCTAAACCTACTTCAATAGGTTCGTTAAACATAAACCACTGGGCTTTTTGTTCTGCCACCTGCTTTCTGGGTACAGAGTTTACCACGGCAAACACCGGTGTTATATCCAAATGAAAATGGCTAAAGGTATGCCTAAAGGCTGTTTGGGTTTCAAATGAACTGGCTTCAATACCTCGCTTGGCAAGTTCAGCTTCAGCACTTTCTATATCTTGTGCTTCAATAAAACCATATAAACCGCCCCACAAGCCGCTAGAAGGCCGCTGTTCCAAATAAACCTGTCGTTGGAACAATGGCACTATAAGTAACGTACTTCGCTCTGGAATGGCTTTCTTGGGCTTTTTACCTGGGAATTCAGTTTGCGCCCCCTGGGCATACGCTAAGCAATCGTGCTGTAACGGGCATTCATCACACTTTGGCTTACTACGCGTACATACCATAGCACCCAAATCCATCATCACCTGAGTGTAGTTGGCACTGCGTTTTTCTGGCGTATTCTTTTCTGCCACTTCCCATAACGCATTTTCAACCGCTTTTTGGCCAGGCCAGCCACCAACAGCGTAGTAGCGAGCAAGCACACGCTTTACGTTGCCATCTAATATAGGGTGACGTTGATTGCGTGAAATAGATAATACCGCACCAGCGGTAGAGCGTCCGATTCCAGGCAATGCTATTACATCGTCTATGTTGTCAGGAAACGTACCACCGTGATCCTCTACAATTTGCTTAGCCGCTTTGTGTAAGTTTCTAGCGCGGGCGTAGTAGCCCAAACCTGTCCAATGATGCAGTACGTCATCTTGCGCTGCATTGGCTAGCTCCACCACGCTGGGGAAAGATTGCATAAACCGCTCAAAATACGGAATGACGGTGGTGACTTGCGTTTGCTGTAGCATAATCTCAGATACCCACACTTTGTAGGGGGTAATATCTTGTTGCCATGGCAGGTGCTTGCGGCCATGAATGTCGTACCAAGCAAGTACTCGCTCAGCAAAAGTGTTTGGGGTAACCGTATTTGTCATAAAAACTGCGCAGTGAATGACCGTTAGCTACATTTAATAGCCATTAGGTTTTATTGATAAATGGCCTGCTATGTTAGCATGTGAAGGTATAAATGTATTTTAGGAGTCTTTGTGACCACCAGCGCCCCTGTTCTATTTTTACCCGGAACCTTATGCGATGAACGTGTTTGGTTGCCCGTTTGGCAACGCATGAAAATTTCTCAACGTCGCTATGTACCCTTACAGTGGGCAGCCACCAAAGACGACATGCTAGCGCTCACTTCCGACCGTGTTATTCAAGATGAAAAAGTACATCTTGTGGGCTTCTCCATGGGTGGTTACATTTCCGCGCTATGGGCATCGCAGAATATGGAGCACGTGGCGTCTATTACGCTTATTGGATATGATGCCAAAGGCTTATCGAAAGAAGAGATTGCGAGGCGCAAACAGCTGGTTACTATGCTAAACAGTGGCGACTTCAAGCCAGAAAACCCTGCCTATTTTACGCGTTTTGTGCATCCAACTCATCAGGAAAGTCCTGATGTAATGGGCGTTGTACAATCTATGGCAGAAGATTTAGGCAAAAATACTTTGCTGGCTCATACGCAAGCCACATCGCCAAGGGAAGACTTTGTAAAAGCGTTGGCGAAATCGAAGGTGCCCGTCAATATTATTGCAGCAACTGACGATGAAGTTGTACCGCTTGCTTTGCTACAAGCTATGGCAGATAACATCGCCTCCGCGAACATATACAAGATTGAAAATGCAGGCCATATGATGCTTCTGGAACAACCCGAAAAGCTTGCTACACTGCTTAGCAATTGTATAGATGTTTAAAAAAACCGCATTTTATTGCGCTTTTATTAATTATAGCGTTGCATAACATGCCGCTAACTGGATAATGCGCCACCAGTAAATTGGGGCAAGAAAGGTATTGCAAATGAGGCAATTCAAAAGCCAGGCCGAGGCTGAAGCCGCTGGTGTTCACGTAAGTAAAGTTAAAAGCTTTGTAAAGCGCGAAGGCCGCTTAACAAAAGCGCAAACCCGTGCCATTGAAGAATTTTGGCCAACCATGGGTATCGACTACCAAAATGCCGAACTGGACTTATCAGTTCTATTTGGCAGAACCGCGCCTGTTGTGGTTGAAATTGGCTTTGGTATGGGTAAATCATTAGTTGAAATGGCCGCGGCTGCCCCTGAGAAAAATTTTATTGGCATTGAAGTGCATCGCCCAGGCGTTGGCGCTTGTTTAGCTGAAGCTGGCGAACAGGGCTTAACCAATTTGCGCGTGATGGATCACGATGCGGTTGAAGTGCTTAAGAATATGATCCCAGAGGGTGGATTATCTCGACTTCAATTGTTTTTCCCCGATCCTTGGCATAAAAAGCGCCATCATAAGCGACGTATTGTTCAGCCTGAGTTTGCTGCCCTTGTGCTAACCAAATTAGAAAAAGGTGGCTGTTTCCATATGGCTACCGACTGGGAACCTTACGCAGAACACATGGCCGAAGTAATGGATGCAACTTCAGGTTATGCAAATACTGCACAAGAAGGTACCTATGTGCCTCGCCCTGAATATCGACCTATCACTAAATTTGAAACCCGTGGTCAAAAGCTAGGCCACGGTGTTTGGGATCTTATTTACGAGCGAGCGCAGTAATGATTTTAACGCCTCAAAGCCAACTTTTAGAACGCAACATCAACATTTTTGAGCAAGGCGAATGGTTGTTTATCAATCCTTCTGATGCCTACTTCCTCGATGCACTTAAGCATAAAAATGTAACGGTAATGCACCAGTACTTCGACATATTTTCTGAATGTGTTCGAGTGATATCTTCATCCAGTTTTGATAGCCGAGATATCACGAAAGAGGGTTTTGAGGTGGTGCAAAAAGTGGGGCCGCACACCCATTACTTTACGCCTTTTATGCGCAATGAACACACCCATACTGACGTGCTAATTTTTCTGCCTAAATCAAAGTCGCATTTTCAAATGTTACTGCGCATGGCAGCAGGCATGGTGGGTCAAAATGGCCGCATACACGTTGTGGGCGAAAACAAAGGCGGTATAAAAAGCGCGGCTAAACTCATGCAACCTTACGGGGTTACGCATAAAGTGGACTCTGCCCGTCACTGCAGTTTAATTACCACCATTGTTGAACAGCCTCACTTAGCATTTGAACCAGAAGCTTGGCTTGAAACCGACACGTATGAAATTGGCAATACAAGCTGGCCTGTGTGCTCTTTACCTGGCGTATTTAGCCATGGCGAACTCGACAAGGGCACTAAACTACTACTAGAAAAACATACCTCGGGTATGAGCGGCAACGTATTAGACTTTGCTTGTGGTGCTGGGGTAATTGCTAGTTACTTAATGCTGACCTACCCTCACCTAAAAATGCAGCTGTCTGATATTAGCGCCCTTGCAATTTATGCCAGCGCGATGACATTAGCGGCCAATGGTCAATCAGCCACCTTGCATGCTGCGAATGGTTTGTATGGCATCGAGGGTAAAGTACAGCATATTGTCACCAACCCGCCGTTTCATACCGGACTTAAAACCGACTACACCATTACTAAGCGATTTATTGAAGATGCCCGTAAAATGCTAAGTCAAAATGGCACTTTGCAAATGGTTGCTAACCGTTTCCTGCCCTACCCGGGGCTATTATCTGAACACTTCCCACGCGTGTTAACCACTGCACAAACCACACAATTTTCGTTATATCAGGCTGCATAGTAATAGCACTTTTGCTAAAGCCTGTGCTAACGTAAATAAATTCCCCCTATATTCGATATATGGGGCTGAATATATGTCAGCCCTAATTCGCGCAACAGCTATAGAGCCCATTCAGAGGCCATAGGCGCGTTCATATAATACGAGGCGTTCGTGTGAAAATTGTATTCGCTATCTCTGAAGTAGAAGAACTGGTAAAGACAGGTGGCTTAGCAGATGTAGGCAAAGCACTTCCACTTGCATTGAAAGAGGCTGGAGAAGACGTAGCTATTGTTATGCCTTACTACAAGGTATTGGCAGACTCGTTAGACTTACCCACGGCATGTGAAACACAAACGTTGTTCACCGAATACAAAGTATATAATTTCGAAGTGCGAGTTATGGATTGGCACGGACTACCCGTATACTTTGTAGATTACCCGGAATACTTTATGCGTGAAGGCTTGTATTCCAACGCGTACGAAGCCTATGAAGATAATGGCGAGCGCTTTTGTTTCTTTAGCGGCGCAGTATTAGCTGCCCTTCAAGCTATCAATTATTCGCCAGATGTTATCCATTGCCACGATTGGCATACGGCCATGCTGCCCTACTTGACGGCTTTCGACAACACAGGCTTTTTCGATAAAACCCGTACCGTGTTCACTATTCACAATGCCGCGTTCCAAGGGGTAAACCTACTTGAAAAAGTGCCATTTCTTCGCCATCACCCCGGCATACTGGCACAGGTTCACGGCGGTTATATCAATATGCTGCAATCGGGTATCGAGTTTGCTACTAAGGTAACCACCGTTAGCCCCCATTATGCACAAGAGCTGTTAACCGACCTAGGCAGCCACGGCTTGCATGAGCGTTTGGTTAGACGCAAAACCGACCTTTCCGGCATATTAAACGGGTGTGACTATACACAATGGAACCCCGCTACAGATACGTTTTTGCCAGAACATTATGACGCAGACAACTTACTGCCTAAGCAAACGTGCAAGCACGCACTGCAAGAAAAGTCTGGCTTGCCGACGAATGTGAGCATTCCGCTTATTGGTATGGTGTGCCGCCTCACCGAGCAGAAAGGTTTTGGCTATATTCTGCCTATCCTTGATGAACTGGTTCAGCATAATGTGCAAATCGTTATCGTAGGCACCGGCGATCCTAAAATGTGTATGGATTTGGGTGAATTTGCGCAAAATAACCCTTCTCAGTTCGCCTTTATTAATGGGTTTAGCTCCGAGCACGCTCACCTTGTTGAAGCGGGCGCCGACTTTTTCTTAATGCCATCGCAGTTTGAGCCTTGTGGGCTAAATCAAATGTACAGTTTGGCCTACGGCACCATTCCTATTGTGCGAGCGGTAGGTGGTTTGAAAGACACTGTGGTGGACAACCGCCATAGCGAAGACGCTACCGGCTTTGTTTTTGAACAGCCACGCCCTGAAGCCTTGCTTGCTTGTATTCGTCGCGCTTTGCTGTTTTATTATGAACACCCAGTAAAGTTCAGAGAAATGCAGCAAAGGGGCATGAATACCCGCTTTACATGGGAACGAGCTGCAGATGAATACATTAAACTTTACGAATCTATGTTCGTTTAAGTAAGCGACCTCTATAGTCTTGTACGGCGTTTCTTTCTTTTTGTTAAAGAATGCGCCACTATTATTGAGCGTTCATTTAATTAGAAATTCTGATATTTAGCATGACAGATCGGGCTATAAAACTTTCTATACGAAGTTTATTTTTGTGGGTGGTCATGACCATCGCCGCAATTTCGCTGGTTAGCACCTCCGGTTTGTCTATCTACACCCAAATAAATGCCTATCGACACGAATTGGATAACCGCGCAAACCTGCTATCTAAGATGACTGCTAACGTGGTTGCCAACCCGCTTAAAAATTCTAGCCAGGCATTGGTGGAAGAATCTTTGCAATTCTTAGATTCTGCTGACAAAGTGTTAAACGTACATATTTATAAAAGCTTACCGGATGAGCCTAACACCTCAAGTGCCGTTGAACGTTTTGCCTCTTACAACAAAGGCGGACAACTACTTATTCCTGGAAAGCAAAAACAGCTAACCAACTTAGATCAAACCCCCCTGCTTACAGACGAAAATGATTACTTAGAAAGTAGTCGTAAAATTTTTGACCAAGAGACCAACGAAGTCTTGGGGTGGGTTTACCTTCGTATGTCTGCAGACGGGTTTGGCCAGCACATTATCAAAACGGTTCTGGTTAACCTTGGGGTTATGTTTTTCTTACTGATATTCAGCTTTTTGTTAGCACTGCGTTTTCAACGCCGTGCCACTGTTCCTATTGAAAAACTCTCTTTTTTCCTACAGCGCACCTCTAGACAGCGAGACTATTCGGCACGAGCAGAACCGTCCAATATTAAAGAAATAAACGTGCTGTCTGATGATGTGAATATTATGCTATCTCGCATACAAGAATACATGCACAAACAGCGTCAAGCCGAAGAGCAGCACAGAAAGCTGAATGCCAGCTTAGAAGAAATGGTAAGCCAACGCACTAATGCGTTGAAAGACGCTAACCAAGAATTAATTCAAACGCTTGAAAAGCTGCATGAGTTTCAACGCCAAATTGTACAAAATGAAAAAATGGCATCGTTGGGCGACATGGTTGCGGGGGTTGCCCACGAAGTTAATACCCCCATTGGCTTAGGCGTTACAGCTTCTACTATGATGCTCGACCGACTCGCGGTTATTGAAAGGGATTTTGAGAATAAAACGCTAAAGGCCAGTGCCATGAAACGCTTCATGGATGAAAGTCATGAAAATTTAAACATCATTTATCGCAATTTGAACCGCGCTGCTGAGCTAATTTCCAGTTTTAAACAGGTTGCAGTAGATCAATCGAGCGAAAGTAGCCGAACTTTTTGCTTTGCACAGCTAGTTAATGAGATACTACTGTCGTTACAGCCTCGCTTAAAAAAATTACAACACAACATCAACGTAGATTGCGACCCTACCTTATGCGTTGAAACGAAGGCTGGTCCTATTAATCAAATCATTATTAACCTTATTATGAATTCGGTTATCCATGGCTTTGAGAACATAGAAAAAGGCCAGATTGACATCTGTGCTGAATTAATTACAACAAACAAGCTAAAGTTAGTGTATCGGGATAACGGCATCGGGATCCCAACAGATATTCGTAAACGTATTTTCGACCCTTTCGTAACCACAAAACGTGGACAAGGGGGGTCTGGATTAGGCATGCACTTAGTGTACAATTTAGTCACTCAAGCGCTCAATGGCTCTATCTCAATTACCAGCGAAGTAGGTAGTGGTGTAGAATTTGTTATTGTTTTTCCTGTTTCCAGTGCGAAAACGTCATAATACCTGTATAACTATTGAACTTTGCTTGAAATTTGTTGGCTAACCCCAATACCTTGAATTTAGTAATATTCGATAGTAACTTGCATATAAGTAAACGAATATTAAAATTTAATCAGTAATTGCTTAAACCGATTTTATAAAGAGTGTAAAACACCATGCAGACGCCAAATGTGTTAATTGTTGAAGATGAAGTGGTCACACGTACCACGCTAAAGAGTTTATTCGAAGCAGAAGGGTACAATGTATTTGAAGCTGAAAATGGTGATCAAATGCATGACTTCTTTGAAAATCACGCAATTAATTTGGTTATTATGGATATTAACCTGCCAGGTAAAAATGGCCTAATTTTGGCACGTGAAGTACGTGACCGTAAAAATGTAGGTCTTATTTTCCTTACTGGCCGTGATAACGACGTTGATCGTATCTTAGGTCTGGAAATTGGCGCAGATGACTATCTAACCAAGCCTTTCAATCCTCGTGAACTAACTATTCGTGCGCGTAACTTATTATCTCGCACCACAAACTCTGCAGAAGACGATGATTTACCAAGCCGTGTAAACTTCAATGGCTGGATTTTGGATGGCGACAGCCGTTCTCTTATTTCACCAACAGGTAAAGAGTTCCGGTTACCACGCAGTGAATTCCGTGCACTACACTTATTCCTTAGCAACCCAGGTAAAATTCTTACCCGTGAACAGCTAATTATGGAAATGACAGGCCGTGAACTTCGCCCTAACGACCGCACAGTAGACGTAACTATTCGCCGTATTCGTAAGCATTTCGAATCAGATCCTTCTGACGAAGAATTGATTGTGACCATTCACGGTGAAGGTTACCGCTTCTGTGGCTCTGTCGACGGCTAATTAGCCCAAACAGAGATACCAATGGTAGTTACCGTTGTAAGTAATAGCCTGATTAAATACAAAAAAAGCCGCTCAATAGAGCGGCTTTTTTTTTACGTTCTAAATTTATAATGTAAGTTTTGAACGCACTTAAGCTTAGCTAGTTTGCGATGCTCTTATGAGCATGCAGTAAAAGATAAAAAATAACGATAGGCTTTTTTCTCTAACAAAAAGGCTTTGTGCGTACTTGGGCTCCACGAGTCATCGCCGCCTACCCCCATGTGAGCATGGTCGATGTACACGTAAGTACTGTCGGCAGTAGTTAAGTCGCAGGTGTGCTTAGCTGCATCAAGCTGCTTTTGCCCGTACGGGCTTACAGCAAAGTGAAAATCACCCGCTACTTTTATAGCGTTAAGGCTAAGCTCTCGACAGTCACTACGAAGCCCATTGTCGGTAGGAAATATATAAGGCGTATGCATACTCGCGATGCTTTCACTGTAACTACCAAACCTTGCTGCAGCTAATCGGTCGGGGTAGTTCTCAAATGGTCCTAATCCCTTCCACTGAATGTTGGCTTCAGCCTGACTTGAATAAGGCACTGCCCACTGCAAACCGATACGCGGCATAGGGGGCAATGCATCGGCTAATTTCACCTGAACATCTAATGCTAATGTGCCAGCTAAATTCACGCGGTAGCACCAACGAGTAGAGGCGACTAAAGCATTGTTGTGATGGTAGTTAAACAGTGCCGTCACACGCACATCGTGTGCACATTCAACAATATCGACACCAACACAGCTGCGCTGCCATTGCCCTATTCCAGCGCGGCGCCAGCGCGACTCCCATGCATTTGGATCGGGGTTATCCACTTCACTTACGCCAATGTCATTGTCTAATGGTGCCCTGAAAAAATTATCTTCTAGTGGCGCACTGAGCTGCTCTTCGCCATTGGCTAACCAGGAAGTAAGTAACCCAGTGTTAGCATCAAGCACGAAGTTATTACTTGCCGCGTGGATCTTCACCTTAGTTTCGCTACGCTCTACCGTTACTGTTTCTTTCGCTTTATTCTCGCCATTACTAGCACCACCAGTATTAGTACTGGCCGATGTTAAAGGAGATAAACCTGCGGTGTTAGCAATCTCGAACTGCTCTGTATCTAACACATGCCCAGCATTCGCCCAGTCACAGTCGTTTGCTAGCGCTACATCAATATTAAGGTGATATTGCGCATCGGGTACAAACTCAATATTTGGGGTTATCACAAGTGTTTGTGACGACTGGGGGCCAATACTTAATGTTTCAGTGCCGTTGGCAACGCATTCGCCGTTTTTAAGCAATTGCCACTGCAGAATTTCGTTATCGGTTGAACGAAATACATAGTCGCTGGTGATGGTTAACTGATAGCTGCTAGCTTGTTCGTTCTCTAGTGCTTTAAGCGTGAATGTCAAATGCTGTTGGCAGTACTTCGCTTCAAATAAAGCAGGGTGCGGTGTGCGATCAGGAAACAGCAAACCATTAATACAGAACTGACGGTCGTTGTCAGTATCACCAAAGTCACCACCGTAAGCCCAATAGGCCTCACCGCTGTCTGTATGCTTCACTAAGCCTTGATCGACCCAATCCCAAATGAAGCCCCCTTGCAAACGTGGATAGTCTTTAAATGCCTGCCAGTAGTCCGCAAAGCTTCCTAAACTGTTCCCCATGGCATGGGCGTACTCACACAAAATAACAGGGCGAGTTTCACCAGGTAGCGATAACCACTTTTTAATGGCCCATTTCGGCACGGCATCATCAAGTACATCGGTATCTACCCGGGCATACATGGGGGCGATAATATCGGTAGCGGTAGTATTCGCACCACCGCCTTCGTATTGCACAGGTCGTGATGGGTCAAACGCTTTAGACCAACCGTACATGGCATCTTGATTTGGCCCATGACCACATTCATTACCTAATGACCAAATAATAATAGATGCGTGGTTTTTATCTCGCTCTACCATTTGCGTATAACGAGCTAAATAAGCGCCGGCCCACAATGCATCTCTAGACAGTCGCCCCATGGGAAACATGCCGTGGGTTTCAATGTTCGCTTCATCTACCAAGTACAAACCATACTCATCACACAGTTCATACCAACGCGGATGATTAGGGTAATGGGCAGTGCGTACCGCATTGAAGTTGTTTTGCTTTAATAGCTTTATATCTTCAATCATGTCAGCTTCATTCACCGCATGACCTTTACTTTCATGATGCTCGTGTCTGTTTACGCCACGAATAAGAATAGGTTTACCGTTAACGCATAACTGGCCATCAAGCATATCGACCTGACGAAAACCTATGTTGTAGCCTTCGGCAACGACCACATCACCTGCGTCGTTAAACAAAGTGACGACTAGGCGATATAGATAGGGACTCTCTGCCGTCCATTTCTTAGGCTCAGTGACTGTTAACGATTGAAAAATCACATCATCCCAGCCGCCTTTCTCGTCTATGCGGCGGTTATTGGTGCTCGACACAGTTTGTGCGGTAACGGCGGTTTCACCATCAAATAACTGAATGCCCACCGTATAGCTTGCTGGGGCGTTAATCGCAGTGCGAACATCTAAGCGGCCATCCCGATAGCAAGCATCTAATTTTGGTGTGGCAAATACATCTTGAATATGATGCTGTGGTTTCGTTACCAGTACCACATCGCGGAAGATACCGCTTAACCACCACATGTCCTGATCTTCTAAATAGCTCCCGTCAGACCAGCGAATTACCATTACCGCTAAGCGATTTTCACCAACCTTTAAAAAAGGCGTTAAATTGAATTCGGCCGGTAAACGGCTATCTTGCGAATACCCCACATATTCACCATTACACCAAAGATGAAAGGCACTATTAACCCCTTCAAACACAATATGATTACGCAGTTGCACGGCCTCTTCATTTACCGTAAACGTGGTGCGGTAGCAGCCTGTGGGGTTATCGCTAGGCACGTCTGGCGGGGTTACCGGAAAAGGATATTTAACATTGCAGTAAATAGGCTTATCAACCCCCTGCAGTTGCCAGTTTGAAGGCACGATAATAGGCTGCCAGTTTGCAGCTTCAGACAATACCTCGCTCAGTAAGTCTTCTGTAACGGCCTCAGGTTGGGGATATAACCTAAAATCCCACTCGCCATTTAAACTTTGTTTTTGCGCATTAACGTTATGTTTAGCATCTTCTTGGGTTAAAAAACCGTTTAATGGACTATGTCCATTTACGCGATTTCTTTGAAATACGACAGGGTTCTGCCAATCATTTTGCGCAACAACTTGAGCAACATTTGCCATTACTGGCTCCTTTTACGGTAGGTTTTTTTAATAACAGGTGAAATATAGCGGAAACACGCGCAATCCTTTATGCTTGTTTCTCTCTTTAATTTATCCAAAACTCTCATTTTACAATTATGCAACCTACTAGCTTAGCTTCTTCTGGTTCCCAAAATATGCACGCGCAGAGAACCTTTCGCGATATTGTGAATATTGGGCCACACTGCCTTGAACGCTTTATAGATAGTACAAATGCGCCAGAAATTAAAGCGCTAGACATTGAGTTAGCGGGCTGCTCGAATTTATCAGGCACTTATCAAGTTGGCCGAGTTACCCCTCCTAACCACACTCTTTTTTATTCATTAAACGGCAGCGGTAAAATACTCACCCCGTCTGGCGAGTACGCACTACCAGCTTCAAGTGTGATTATTTTGCCAGCGCACCAAAGTTTTGAAGTGCAAATTGATCAATTTGATGAAACCAGCGCAACGCCGGATGCAACTGAAGTAACGAAAAGCGAAGCCAGTGAAGTACAAGATAAAATTAACGCTGGGAAAGCGCCGCGAGCCGATCAAGCGCCGCGAGCGGATCAAGAGCAGTGGGACATTATTTGGCTGAATTTATCCGATTGCCCTCGATGGCAGCATTTTTTTGATGTAGCACACCCCGTTCAGCACGACATTGAGTTGGCAGGGTTGCACCATGCGATGGAATTACTGTATTTAGAAACCAATAGCCAACATCGGCAAGCGGTTATTCCAATTATTCAGCAATATTTGCAGCATATTGCCACCCCGGTGAAAAGCACGCACCAAGTACGATTGTCGGCCCTGTTTGCTGCGGTAGAAAAACAATTGCAGTTCAATTGGGATATAGACGCCTTGGTAGACAAAGTGCACTACTCGGCCCCTCACCTACACAGGCTATGCCTTGCGCAGTTTGGTCGAAGCCCCATGCAGCATGTTATTTATCTGCGCATGGTAAGGGCTAAAAATTTACTGATAAGCACGCAATGGCCCATTGCTTATATTGCCAACTACGTGGGCTACAGCAATGTGTTTACGTTTTCGAAGCGGTTTAAAAAGTCACAAGGGATGCCGCCTAGCGAATTTCGCCAGCGGCAGTCTTTAAATTAAGTAAGTTCATTCAAGCTCGCTACATAAAACTATGTGAGATTGAACGACTTAAATCCAAACAGAGAAACTAGCTTCCTGCTATTTTCATCTGATTAATAAGGATAGAACCGGTATGCACACTACCGCGTAAATCTTTATCTTTACCAATTGCCACAATGCCAGCAAACATATCTTGTAAACAGCCTGCAATAGTCACTTCGTGAACAGGGTATTGAATAACACCATTTTCTACCCAGAACCCAGCTGCGCCGCGAGAATAATCGCCGGTAACCGTGTTCACGCCCTGCCCCATAAGCTCGGTAACGTATAAGCCAGTGCCCATTTCTTTTAGCAAGTCGCTGTCGCTATGACCTGTGTCGCCCACTAACCAGTTGTGAATGCCACCTGCGTGACCATTGGTTTGGGTGTTTAGCTTGCGAGCCGAATACGTGGTGTAAAGGTAGGTAGAAAGCTTTCCGCCATCAACTATTGTCATGTCTTTACAAGCAACGCCTTCGTTGTCGAAGCTAGAACTCGCTAAGCCCGACTTTATAAATGGGCGTTCTTCAATGTTTAACCATTCTGGAAAAATTTGTTTTCCTAAGCTATCTAACAAAAACGATGAACGACGATACAAACTACCCCCGCTGATAGCACCCACATAATGCCCAAATAAACTAGACGCTATGTCTTTGTGTAACAGAATAGGCACCTGAGCCGTATTAATCTTGCGGGCTCCTAAACGCTCTACAGTGGCTTTTGCCGCTTCTTGCCCAATAGATACTGCCGATTGCAACAAAGGCGCCTGTCGGTCGACTGTGTACGCATAATCACGCTGCATGTCGCCATCTTGCGATCCGATCACCATGCAGCTTAAGCTGTAACGGCTACTTGGATACCCTGCATTTATACCGTGGGTATTGCCGTAAACACGCATACCAAGGTTAGCGTTATACGATGCACCGTCTGAATTTGTAATGCGCGGGTCGTAACCTAATGCAGCAGATTCCGCTTCAATTGTGGTGGCAATGGCTTTTTCTGTATCAAGCTCTTGCGGGTGATATAAATCCAAATCGGGGAATTCTGTGGCCATAAGTTCAGCATCGGCAAGACCAGTACAAGGATCTTCACTGGTGTACTTAGCAATATCGACGGCTTTTTCCACGGCACGGGTAAGTGCTTCTTTGCTTAAGTCAGCCGTAGAGGCGCTGCCTTTTCGCTTACCTACGTAAACACTAATTCCCAAGCCGCCATCGTTGGTAAACTCTACGTTTTCAACTTCTTGCATACGTGAAGATACCGCAATACCTTCCACTTTTGACATGCTTGCTTCTGCTTGGGTTGCCCCATTTTTTAGGGCTAATTTCAGTACATCATCAACGACATTCTGAATTTCTGATAACTGTTGCTCAATTTGCATAGTAAGTTTCGCTGTCTAAATCCGACTGTGATAGTTACAATTTAGCTAAAGTGTAACACTTATGAGTTTGAAATGAGCGATCAGAAATCTAAATCACGACAACAATCTAAGTTAGAAAGCGCCGAGCCAGAAGAAGAGCTCATTAGTAAAAGCGAACTAAAGCGCCAATCTAAAGACTTACAAAAGCTGGGGCAAACCGTAGTAAACCTTACCCCTGCCCACTACGCCACCATTCCGCTTGATGAAGAATTGAAAGATGCGTTAGATATTGCCCGTGTCATCAATAAGAAAAAAGACGGTTACAGAAGGCAACTTCAGTTCATTGGTAAGCTACTTAGACAAAGGGATAATTCCCCTATTGAAGTCGCCTTGGCTAAAATAACCCATCAACATCAAGCAAATAACGCTGCATTTCATGAATTAGAACGTGCTCGTGAAGATGTAATCACCCGTGGTGACGACGCTATTCAAGGGCTTATTGAAGAATACCCTGAGCTAGATAGACAAAAATTAAGACAGTTCCACCGCCAAGTGAAAAAAGAACAAGAAAAGAATGCTCCCCCTAAAGCTTACAGGGAGTTATTCCAATATTTAAAAGACGTTACTCAAAAAGAGTAGCAACATAAGGAGAGGTATATGGGGCGGCTCTTAGCGGCATTTGCTTTCGTTTGGGTATTATCAGGATGTAATGGTACCTCGGGGGCAAACGGCGACGACCCCTTTGGCAGTTCGGATAGCGACGATAGCACCACCTCTCCAGTCGTAGCACTTTCTCTTGAGATTAGCGATGCTAACTGTAATACGGTTAATCAGGCTAGTTTCGAGATTGGTGATACTGCCTGCATCACTGCTACCATTACCGAAGATGGTGCGGTATTAACCGGAGAAATAATCAGTTTTACAAGCGGTATAGGCACACTCTCTGTTAGCGACAAGCTCACTGACAGTAACGGTGAAGCCATTGTGTATTTAGACTCAGATAGCGCTATTGCTGGTGCCAGCACGATTACCGCTACTTACGACAGCACATCGTCAGAAGCAAACATTGAGTTTTTGATTGCCGACACCGATACCGTGTTTTTACCCACCCTTTCACTAACCTTAAGTGACAGTGCAGGCGATCAAGTTAGTAGGATTACCGCTGATGAAACCGGCACCCTTAGTGCGTCGCTGATAAATATCGATGACACCCCAATTGCAGATGCCATTGTGAGCTTCCAAGTGTCTCGCGGTTCGGTAAGCATAGATGACGCGCTAACCACTAATGACGGCCTTGCCAATAGTCAGTTAATACCTACCGACGATAACCTAGGTGCTGGCACGGCCACTGTGTCATATGTTTATAATGAACAAACCCTAACCGCTACACTCAATTATGAAATTCAGTCTTCTGCGGTAACCGATGAAGTTATTCGAATTGGTACGTTTGATAACGGCGAATTTGTAGCCGGTTTATTAGGGGTAGACGGTTACACCACGGACGAAGACGTTGTCATCGCCGCTGGCGCAACCCTTGGTGTTAACGTAGCACTGGTTAATTCTGAAGGCGAAACCTATGCCACCAGTATTCCCGTAACCTTTAGCTCTGTTTGTGTGGCGAACGATAGTGCCGATATTGATGAAACCGTATTTACCGCAAGCGGACAAGCCCGCTCTACATTTCAAGACAATAGTTGCGCTGGAAATACCGGCTTCGACGACGAGATAAGTGCAACGGTTACTATCAATAGCAGTACGTTAAGTGTGTCCCGTTCTATAGAAATTCTGCCTGAAACCGCAGGTAGCATCGCCTTTATCGATGCGTCTCCGTCATCAATTGTAATCAGTGGTACGGGCGGCCAAGATGCAAGCTCAGTATCAAGAGTAACCTTTCAAGTTAACAGTGCGTTGGGTAATCCGCTTGCTCAACAAGAAGTGGCGTTTAGCTTAAACAGTAATATTGGTGGCCTGGCGCTTTCTCCTGCTAGTGCACTGACTAACTCTGAAGGCCAAGTCAGCACTTTTGTGACAGCAGGTAGCGTGCCTACTGCCGTTCGCGTTACCGCCGTTACCGACATTGATGATACTAGCATTCAGTCTCAGTCTGACTTGCTTAGCGTGAACACTGGGTTGCCCGATCAAAACAGTATTAGTTTGTCGCCATCGAGTTTGAACCCTGAAGCACACAACATTAACGGCAACGAATTAACCATTACCGCTAGCGCGGCTGATGCTTTTAACAATCCAGTGCCAGATGGCACCACGCTGAACTTCACCACCGAAGGCGGGTTAATTGAGCCAAGCTGCACCACCCAAAGCGGCAGGTGCAGTGTGACTTGGACGAGTGCTGAGCCAAGAGTAGCCGATCACCGAATTACGGTAATGGTAACAGCGGTAGGCCATGAAACCTTAATAGACGCTAATGGCAATAACCTATACGACGATGCTGATGGCGGCGCAATTACCGGCAGTACGGGCAATGGACTATCCATATTACTGCCTGATACCACGGGCTTTATCGATTATCCCGAGGCATGGCGTGACGATAACGAAGACGGTAGCTATGACGCCACAGAGCCCTTTTTCGATTACGACAGTTCAGGTGACTTTACCCTGGCCAATGGATTATTTGATGGCCCGCAATGCGATGCCACAACCTGCGGGAATAGCGCGCTGCATGTGAGGCGCGCCATGGTGGTTATTATGTCATCGTCATCTGCGTTGCTAACGTTTAACAGCAGTACCGATGAGCTAGCGAACAACACTAATCCGCCTGGGTTAACGCCTGTGTTGAGTATCCCAAGAGGAAGCAATGCGTTGCTATCGTTAGCCTATTCAGATACCGCTAATCAGCCATTAGCAGAAGGTACAGAAATTAGCATTACAAGCTCTGAAGGGGGGATTTCAGGTTCACTTGAAGCCACCGTGCCTTCTACCAACGCGGCAGGTAACAGACAACTATCCTTCGTACTGACTAATCTATTAGATGAGTCGGAAGCCAGCACCAGTGCGATTGTAAGTGCGCTAGTTACCTCTCCCAGTGGTGTTACTACCAGTCTTGATATGGTAGTCACTTTGGAATAGAAGGCTCTTTCGCAGCAACATGCTGCACTGATCGTATATAAACAGTCAAAAATATTGCATTAAAAAAGGCGCCAACCGGCGCCTTTTTCGAATTCTCACACTAGCGTAACGCGTAATTTACGCCGTTCCGCCCACAGTAAGCTCGTCTATTTTCAATGTAGGTTGGCCTACGCCAACAGGCACGCTTTGGCCGTCTTTACCACACACGCCAACGCCGTTGTCTAATGCCACATCGTTGCCAATCATGGAAATCTTCTGCATAACTTCAGGGCCATTTCCAATCAAAGTAGCGCCTTTAACTGGTGCGGTAATTTTACCATTTTCAATGAGGTATGCTTCTGCACTAGAAAATACGAATTTGCCTGATGTGATATCAACTTGCCCACCAGCAAAGTTAGGCGCGTAAATACCTTTATCGATAGAGGCAATAATCTCTTTAGGATCGTACTGCCCTTCTAACATGTAGGTATTGGTCATGCGCGGCATAGGTAAATGCGCATAAGACTCGCGACGACCGTTTCCAGTTGGCGCAACACCCATTAGCTTGGCGTTATGCTTATCTTGCATGTAGCCTTTTAGAATACCGTCTTCAATAAGGACATTGTGCTGCGTGGGAGTGCCTTCATCATCTACTGACAACGAACCACGACGATCAGCCAATGTGCCATCGTCTACTACTGTTACACCCTTTGCAGCTACTCGCTGACCAATCTTCCCACTAAAGGTTGACGCACCTTTACGGTTAAAGTCGCCTTCAAGACCATGACCCACCGCTTCGTGTAACAATACACCAGGCCAGCCATTACCCAATACTACCGGCATAGCACCCGCTGGTGAGGCTACCGCTTGCATGTTAACCCGGGCCATATGCAGGGCATCGTCGGCTAACTGCTCATAGTAGGGGCGACCGTCTTTATCTGACTCAAAAAAAGAATACGCGTATCTGCCGCCAGCACCCGCGCTGCCGCGCTCACGACGATCACCGTCTTCAAGCAACACAGAACAATTAAGGCGAACCAAGGGGCGGATATCGGTGGCGAATGTACCATCACTGGCAGCCACTAAAATTTCTTCGTACACACCACTAATGCTAACCACAACCTGATTGGCTGATGGCTCTTGCTGCCTAACATACGCGTCCACGGCTTTTAGCAGAGAAATTTTCTCGGCATCTTGCATGGCTAAAATAGGGTTTTTCTCACCATAGCGCGCTTGATAATCGCTACGTCCTAGGGATGATACTTTCTGAGATCCACCATCAGGGGCAATACTGCGCGCAGCGTTGCACGCCTTTACTAAGGCATCTTCGCTGATTTCATCTGAATAGGCGAAACCGGTTTTTTCACCGCTGATAGCACGAACGCCAACACCACGTTCAATGTTGTAGCTACCTTCTTTAATAATGCCATCTTCGAGCACCCAACTTTCGTGTTGGCTCGACTGAAAATAAAGATCAGCATAATCGGTATCGTGACGATGGATACCCGAAAGGGCTCTTTCTAGCGACGCTACATCTAGTCCAGAGTCAGACAGTAAATGGCGTTCAACAGATTTAGACAAAGTGACTCCTGAATCGGTTATGTTCGGCAACCGGCATATTTTGTTTAATGGCTTGTCGCGCTTCAATATTAACACTGGTTTGAATGACACCAATGTCTTGAGGTAGCTCGCTTAAGGTTTCACCCCACGGCGAAACCACTAGGCTATGACCATAGGTTTCACGGCCATTTTGGTGCTCACCGGTTTGGTTGGCAGCTACCACATAGCATTGTTTTTCAATGGCTCGCGCTTTCACTAACGTGTGCCAGTGCGCTTCACCTGTTCGTTGCGTAAAGGCAGCGGGCAACACTAAAATATCGATATCGCCCATGGCGGTAAACAAGCCTGGAAAGCGCACATCATAACATACCGCTAGCCCAATGTTGCCAATTGGGGTTTTTACCGTAACAACTTCACTGCCTGGGTTTGTAAACGTAGATTCTTTGTAGCTGCCCGTATTGTCATCCACCGACACATCAAAAAGGTGAATTTTACGATAGTCGGCCAATACCGTGCCGTCTGGGCCAAACAATAAACACGCCGCTGAAAACTTTGACGCATCAATGGTAACCATAGGAAACGTGCCCGAAACAATGTAGCACTCATGGGCTTTGGCGAGCGCCGATAAACGTTGCTGTATCAGCCCTTCATCTTTGACTTCGGCGGCATTGAGTAGCTCGCCATCTTTAGTACCAAAACAGGCAAAGCATTCTGGCAATACTACTAAGCTGTCTTTTGGAACTTGTTCACGGGAAATAGCCTGTTCTACATGATTCAAATTGTCTTCTACACTGGGCGTAGATGTCATTTGAACTGCAACTAGATTAACCATCGATAACCTCCATTTTTACTCTGCGTAAATCATCTTCGGTAAGCGGCCGATCTAATGGCGAAGTGCTTTCTGGCGACACATTCGCCGGTAAGCTTATATCTTTACTATGTCGTTCTACTTCATCGAACTGCGGATTAGTAATGGTGCCAGAAACCTTATAGTTAACGTTCGAGATAACTTTAGCTGATGTTAACACTTGATCTAACGCCAGCGCAGCCAATGCCGTTGGGGGCGTAGCTAAAAAATACACTAGAAAGGGTAAGTTCCCCGTTACATTAGGGGCAAACGTAATATTGTAATTAAGGCCACCTGTATTTAAGTTGGTATAGCCTTTAATTTCAATTTCACCTGCACCGCCGTCTATTTCGGTATCGTCGGTAAAGGCGGTACCGTCAGCAATTTGTAAGCTTCCACCCATTTTGTCGTAGAAGAATCCTGTGGCAAATACATCTCTAAAATCTAAGCTTAGCTTGCGTACTAATGAGTTTAGGCTGAATAATGTGAATATGCGCGAGCCTTTATCACTAACCTCAGTGAGATAACCGTCAGTGAGGGCCCAATCTACGTCACCACTTACTTTGTCTAACGAAAAATCAAACGGGGAAGAAGGCCAACCTAAATCAAATTTAACATCAGCTTCGGAGTCTTTAATACCCGAAGTGATCCCTCGCTGTTTGAGCATTTGTCCCACATCAGGAGAGGAAAGCGTACCGTTTAACCGGGTGGTTATATCGCCGCCTTCATGCTGCCAGTATCCGGTTGCAGTGACATCCGCACTGGAAGAACGCGTGAGAAATTGTCTTATTTGTAAGCCTTGATCAGTTTTTGCTACATCAAGCGTGATTTCGCCTAAATCAAGGCCATGGACACTACAAACACTGCAATAGAAGTAGATGGGAGGCAAATCTAGCGGGTCAACTTCCACTACGTCCGCGCGCTGCTTAGCCATCTCGATTTCTTCTTCTGGCGCCTCTGTTGAATCAGCAGCCTCAGTAGTGGGTTTATCCAGTACTAAGTAATCGGCGTTAATATCGATACCTTGGTTATTAATATCGTTATTAACCCTGATAGTCGCTCGCGCTTTCGCCGCATCAACTTGTAACAGCCAATCTTTGTCTTGTTCCCGAGCGGTTAAAGACACGTTATTTAGTGAATGCCCCCATCCGGTTAGGGTATCTGCGGTCACAAATATGCGTGATGGCACCCCGAAGATATTTTGCTTTTGGGCACGGTTTTCCGTCGATAACGTATCACTATTAGTGTTGGTACTTGTGCGTGTGTTGGCGGTTAAGCTCGCACTAGTCTCGTTCGTTTTGCTTGGCACAATGAGCGTTTGCAGGGTAGTAAACCATTCAACAATATCGGCCTGCTCTAGATTCGCGGCAATACTGAACCCGGTACCTCTATCACCCACATCTGCGTCGCCTAAGGAAAGGTGCGCTCGAGAGAACTGCATTTCTTTATGGGGCAATACGCCGTCGAAGTGAATATTGTCACCTAATCTTGCCTCTACATTAGAGGCTTGTAGGTTACCTTCACTGTTAATTTGAAGTGGCAGACTGGTACCTTGAACTGTCGCAAACGGCGCTGGCAGCAAGCTTTGGGTTGCCGTTAAATCAGCGTTAACCTGGGCATTGTAAGAAAAGTCGCTATTCGATAGGCTTAAATTCACATCGGCCTGCCAATGGGTTTCACCGTCTAAGTAATCAATGAGATCGGTTTTTACATACTTCACTAACGGATGTACATGCCACCGCCCTTTAAGGTTCACATTAACGTCGTAGCTGTCGTTCTGACGCCCCTGAATTGACATTTCCACAGGCTGGCCTAATAAGCTCGCAGTTAACCCATTAGCGTCAATTTTTGCATTGTCGAAGCTCAGCGTACCACTGGCGTCATCGAACTGCATACGCGTGCTGGTAATATACACATCGTTATTGTTTAACTGGGCTTCACCTTGAACCCGTACATCTTTGCCTTTAAAGGGTATATCTAATGTTAAGCTTGCCGATAATGGCCCCGAGACCTGCACGTCTTTATCTAACACTTTCCCTAGCGAGCTGGCAATTGAAGACTGCTTCATCAACGACGTTACCTTTTCGCCTGTACCAGAACCTTCTGCATAAATCGTCAACAATGAAGATGGGTGTAATCGTGGGATAGCAGCAGACATGCTCGCGACTTCAACACCTGCCAAAGTCGCCTTATCGCTTTCCATCACCAAGGCATCATTATGGAAATATACAGATAAGTCCAAATCGTTTAGGGCTGGCCATTTTGAGGAAAATACAAAGTCACTATCTTCAATGTCGACATAAGCTTGGAAAATGCCGCTGTTGTCGTGAAACGGATAGTTTTTGGGGCTACCGTGCCACAATATTTGCGCTTTGCTTACGTTACCTTTGCCACCAAAGGCGCGGGTAAGAAATTTATCGGTATTCACGCCCATTAACGAGGCAGGAAAGAAATCACTGACTGCGTTTAACGCTAAGGGTTTAAGATTGGCAAATATGTCTAGGTTGCCCGTGGTTAGATTGGCCCGAAATACTGGCTCTAACACTAACTGTTTGCTGTCGAACAAGAGATCTTTGCCCGTCACCACCCATTGCTTTTCATCACCTACCGCCTGAGTGTGAAAATACAGGTTAGCGTTGAAGGTATTGATATCGAGATTTTGTTTAATAATATTGTCGGCAGATAAGGTACTGTTTTCACTTTTTAAGTAAACCGCTCCAGAATCTTTATACCAGTATACGTCGGCATCTAGCGAGGTAAGGCCTGGGGCTTTTCCGGCTTGCTCCCACGACAAATCAAGGATTTTAGCGGTTAACTCTGGGCGACGATTTCTAAATTGAAGCTCCAAGGTAGCAAGTTGCCCATTGGGATTTAGCGCGCGAATTTCCTCTTCGCTGGTGTCGTCCATAAATAGCGGCAAAAGCATCAGGAATGGGTTTATCTGAACCGGTTTTACAATGCTGACTACTGCGTCACCTGAATTACTCACTTTACCTACGAAATCAGCTTCTATGGTTTCGTGGCCAGAGTCTACCACCAATTGATCTACCCTAACGCTCCATCCATCTTGTGTAGGTACAGCTTCAATACTGCCACCACGAATACCTGTCACTAGGGACGAGTATTCTTCCCCGCCCCATTCTAATAAGCTTTCTTCAAACTGAGCTTGAACGCCGGTGATACCATTACTTTGCACGTCGGCCCAAATTTCGAAATTTGCGCGGCTTTCAGTCAGCGGACGTTTGGTTTTAATTAAGTCGCTCACCCAGGGTGAAATATCTAAATCTTCAGCGCGGGCATAAAAAACCCCTTCAAAGGCATCTTTATTGCCAGTCACATCAATAATGAAAGAAGCAGAATTCGACGATACATCGGCCACCTTCATTTGCCCTAAGCCTTGGTGACGTTTACCGCTGTTATTCCACGTTAACTGGTCGATAATAAAAGACTGAGTCTCGCTATTTTTAGAGAGGAGCACTTCCCCTTCTTCTAGAGAGAAACTTTGGAGTTGTTCTAGAAATAAGCTTTTTAATGCATTAACAACAGGAAAGTTGTTATCGCCTGCACGCTCGAACCTATCGGCATCAACATCAAGCTTAAGGCCGCGAAGTTCAAAACGTGTAGATGAGATCATTTGTCGTCTCAAAGACTGCCAAAAGTCCAATTCAACGTAGACTTGACGAATATTGAGCCCAACGGGAGACGCATCGTTTTGCGCCATGGAGACCGAATTTAAGACAATACTCGGCCCAGAGCGTTGCCATACTGCATGCACGCTGTTAATAGTCAGATTTACGCCATAGCGCTGGCTGATATAGTCTTCCAGCAGGTGCTTGTTGTGTTCAATATGCGGCAGCGCATAGCGAGCGGCGCTGATTAACAGCGCGAATAGAACAAGCAGGATGGCAAGCAGCAACCATATTTTTTTAACTAAATAGGCTGCTACCGACGTTAAATTTGTCACACTTCGCCTTCGTATAGTTAATGCATTACATCATGACGACGTCGTACTTATCCTGGTTGTACAAGGTTTCGGTTTGTACTTTAATTTGCTTCGATACAAACACTTCCAGCTCTGCAAGCATATGCGATTCTTCGCCCATCAATGCTTCAACCACTTTAGGGGAAGCATAAACAACAAATTTATCGGCATCATATGCGCGGTTTACCCGAACGATTTCACGCATAATTTCAAAGCAGATGGTTTCAACGGTTTTCACCGTACCTCGGCCCTTACATACGGGGCATTCGCCACACAGTATGTGCTCAATACTTTCACGGGTGCGCTTGCGGGTCATTTCTATGAGCCCTAGCGACGTAAACCCGTGAATATTAATCTTGGCCCTGTCCTTACTTGTCGCCACTTCTAGACTATGTAAGACACGTCTTTTGTGGTCTGGTTCAATCATATCGATAAAGTCGATTAAGATCATACCGCCTAAATTACGTAACCGAAGCTGCCTAGCAATGGCTTGTGTTGCCTCGGTGTTAGTATTAAAGATAGTTTCTTCTAGGTTACGGTGCCCAACAAATGCGCCGGTATTTATATCAATGGTGGTCATGGCTTCGGTTTGATCGATAATCAAATAGCCGCCTGATTTCAAATCGACCCTGCGTTCAAGTGCTCGTTGGGTTTCATTTTCAACATCGTGCAAGTCGAATATGGGCCTGTCGCCCGTGTAATATTCCAACTTGCCGTTCATTTCGGGCACGTATTCTTTAGTGAACTGGAACAGCTCCTGAAAAGACAACTTAGAGTCTATTCGAATTCTGTCTAACTCGGTGCCGACAAAATCGCGAAGCACACGGCGCGCCAGCGGTAAATCTTCATACAACACATTGGACTTACGCTTTTTCATCCGCGATTGAATTTTGTCCCACAGTCGGCGTAAAAAGGCGGCATCTTGCTGTAATTCAGCTTTGCCTACCCCTTCAGCTGCGGTTCGTAAAATAAAACCACCGTTTTCATCGCAGAATTCTTGCACAAGTGTTTTCAAACGCTCCCGCTCAGCTTCTTCTTCAATACGCTGAGATACGCCAACATGAGTAACACTTGGCATAAACACTAAATAGCGACTTGGAATAGTAATATCGGTAGTAAGACGAGCGCCTTTGGTACCGATAGGGTCTTTCACCACTTGCACAACAATATCTTGGCCATCTCGAACAAGCTCACGAATGTCTTGTTTTTGAATATGACTGGCTGATACTTCCTCTGCTATTTCGTTGTGAATAACAATATCCGAGGCATGCAGGAAAGCCGCTTTTTCAAGGCCAATATCCACAAATGCGGCTTGCATTCCGGGTAGTACCCGACTAACTTTGCCACGATAGATATTGCCCACTAAGCCACGCTTGGTATGACGCTCTACGTGAATTTCCTGCAATATCCCATTTTCAATGAGAACAACACGAGACTCTGACGGTGTAACATTGATTAGTAGCTCTGCACTCACTACACGACTCCAAATTCTCTAAGTAGCTGCCTTGTTTCATACAAAGGCAATCCAACCACTGCACTAGCACTGCCGTATATTGCTTTTACAAATTGACCGCCAATACCTTGAATGGCGTAACTGCCTGCTTTATCTGCAGGTTCACCTGTGTCCCAGTATGCGTCAATTTCATCGTTCGTCAATGCGGCAAAAGCTACCTTGGTGGTAATAGTTTGTGTCACTTGCTTGGTAGTAGACGCCACACTAATGGCCGTCAGTACTTCATGCTCGTTGTTCGATAGCATTGAAAGAATACGTCTAGCGTCTTCTTTATTTTCTGGCTTACCCAAACTAACCCCGTTAAAGGCAATAAGCGTATCAGAAGCTAGGACCCGTGTACTTTCACTCAGTGCATCTTCACTTTTTAGCCGCGCCAAGGCTGTCTTAGCTTTTTGCTCAGCGAGTCGAGAAACTTGGGCTTCAGGCGTTTCATTAGCAAGGGCTGATTCATCAATATCCACTGGCTTTACTGAATGGGCAATGCCCATCTGATCTAACAGCATGGTACGACGAGGGGAAGCAGAGGCTAAAACCACTGAATAATTCACGATAAGGATCTCATACTTTAACTAATGGAGAACTGACGACGGGTTTTACGAAGTAGCCAAAATACCCACGGCCATAACAACATAGAAGTAAGCACAGGCCACAAGTAATCCAGTTGGAAATAGATGTCTGTGAGTAGGTGCTGCACCCAGAATGTTAGCAAGTGGTACAGCGAAGAAAGCAACCCTATAACAATAGCTTGTTGCCAAACAGAGTAGTTTCGTAGCCGTTGGTAGTTCGCGGCTAAAATATAGATTGAAATACTTAAGCTTAAACTGTGAATACCTAAGGTAGTACCCACCAATATATCTACCGCGACGCCTGTTAAGAAGGCCACGCCCACATTCACTCTGTGGGGAAGCGCCATGCTCCAGTACGCAAGCACAATCAGAACCCAATCAGGGCGGTATAAATCAACCTGAATAGGCAACGGCACGATTTGAAGGACAAGCGCAATCAAAAGCGTGGTGACGATAACCGAATGACGCTTACGAATCATCTTCAGCCTCCTCTTTACTTACCATGTTGCTCTCACTTTCCACATCGCTGTCGATAGGTTTGCCTTCATCAGACCACAAGAGTAACAAGTACTTTAGACGGTCTAATTTGGCCATAGGCATTACGGTCACAATAGAAAATGGGCGACTTTCATCCCGTCGTACTTCTTTAACCGTACCCACGGGGTACCCTTCTGGAAAAATTTTGCCTAAGCCGGAGGAAATCAAAACATCTCCCGCTTTAATATCAACACTATGAGGTACATGCTCTAAATACAGCTCGTTTAGCGCGCCACTGCCAGTGGCAATAAAGCGAATATCATTACGCTGAGAGCGAACAGGAATGGCGTGAGTCACATCGGCAAGTAGTAGCACACGGCTGTTGGTGCTGCCCACTTCCATAACCTGCCCCACTATGCCTTTTTCATCAATGATGGGTTGAGATAAATAAACCCCATCAATGGCCCCCTTGTTGATAACCACCTGCTGGCTATAGGGGTTTTTATCAACCGCCATGAGCTCGGCAACCATTTTACGTAAGTCGTTACGAACAGGCGCATCCAGCAAATGTCTTAGTTGTTTATTTTCTTGAGACAAGGCATCAAACCGCTGGAGCTTCTCGCTCATGAGTAGCAGTTGATTAGTCAGTTTGTCGTTTTCTTCGAGAAGATCTTCGTGGGAGGTCAAGCGCTGGGCGCTTTCGCTTAGCATCAACCGAGGTAAGTTAGCTAAATATTGAAGGGGGCTCATGAATGAATTCAAATAGACCCGAGTCGATTTAAACCCTTCCACTTTGTGATCCACAAAAATAAGTAACGCTGACAAAACAATTGCCAGCGCTAATCTATTATTCAGTGAGGGACCGCGAGTAAAAATAGTATCCATAATACAAAGAAGGCAACCTTAAGGTTGCCTTTCCCGTTTACTCATAGCTAAACAGGTCGCCACCGTGTAGGTCAATCATATCGAATGCCTTACCACCGCCACGCGCTACACAAGTTAGCGGATCATCAGCAATAACTACTGGAATGCCCGTTTCTTCCATCAACAACCGATCTAAATCTTTCAGTAATGCGCCACCGCCGGTTAATACCATGCCGCGCTCTGAAATATCAGAAGCGAGTTCTGGTGGAGATTGCTCAAGCGCAACCATAACAGCAGAAACAATACCCGTAAGCGGCTCTTGCAAGGCTTCTAAGATTTCATTGGAGTTCAATGTGAAGCCACGCGGTACACCTTCAGCAAGGTTACGACCACGCACTTCAATTTCACGAACTTCTTCACCCGGGTAAGCTGCACCAATTTCATGCTTAATACGCTCAGCCGTTGCTTCACCAATGAGTGAACCAAAGTTACGACGTACATAGTTAATGATAGCTTCGTCGAACTTATCACCACCGATACGTACCGATGAAGAGTACACAACACCATTAAGTGAAATGATAGCCACTTCAGTTGTACCACCACCAATATCGACCACCATTGAGCCAGTTGCTTCTGATACAGGTAAACCTGCACCAATAGCGGCGGCCATAGGTTCATCAATCAAATACACTTCACGTGCACCTGCACCTAGCGCAGACTCTTTAATGGCTCGGCGCTCTACTTGGGTAGAGCCACATGGAACGCAAACTAAAACACGAGGGCTAGGGCGAAGGAAATTGTTGTCATGCACTTGTTTAATAAAGTGCTGAAGCATTTTCTCTGTTACATAAAAGTCGGCAATAACACCGTCTTTCATAGGGCGAATAGCGCGAATGTTACCAGGTGTTCTACCTAGCATTCGTTTGGCTTCTGCACCTACAGCGGCAACGCTTTTAGGTCCAGCAGCACGCTCTTGGCGAATAGCCACTACAGAGGGTTCGTTGAGTACAATACCTTGGTCTTTAACGTAAATCAGCGTGTTAGCTGTTCCGAGGTCGATGGACAGATCGTTAGAGAACATGCCTCGAAGCTTTTTAAACATGAAAAGTGTATTCCTGTTTCTGTGTTATCGCGTGTTAGCAAGGGTGAGATGACAGCGCTTTAACGTGAAGTCGATGTTTATCCGCACACTTTAACAATGGGGGCATATTTGGGCAAGCAGAGAACCATTTTTTAAACAATTAGGTGGCGATTAAGTGGAAACCCACTGCGCCTTCTACTCACTTATTACCAACGTCTTGTTAAGTGGCTACTTTTAAACCAATATGAATAGACCATCATTTGAACCACAAGTTTCATTCTTGGGCCTATATTTATTGTTCAATCATCATTGAGTCAGTGAACGTGTGCGTTGAGATCAACTCACTAGCTGTACACTGAGCGGTGGAGGAAAAACGATAAAAGTAATAGCCTGCGCCTGCAATCGTCGTATTGGTTGTTTGACAACTGGCTTGATAGGTACACCCTTCGAGGCCGCTTACTTCAGCAAACGAAACGGGACTATTTATGGTGCTGTTACAAGATAGTGGGGTTGCACCTGCTGGGTTTGCCGTGGCCTTTATATGCTCTAAGCCCGCTTTCGTTGCTAGCTGGGCGCGAAAACCTATGTTATCCGCAACTACTTTGTTACCAGTAGAAGAAAGTGACGAGGCCAGCGTTAAACCTAACAGCGCCAGCACTATCATAATAAACAATGCCATGACTAACATACTCCCTTGCTGATGCTTTAGTGAGACAGCTGAGTGTGAAGCGTCTGACAGTGTCACTCTAAGACGTGGTTTCCCTGCTTTGTTGCTATCAAACTTCAAAATCGCTTTTTGCTCTGAAAGGCTTGAATGTTCCAAGAAGACCAATTTACGGCGCATTTTCAATTGCCACCTCTGTCGTCAGACTTAATACTTCATCGCCTTTTTGGGTTCGTAGCCTCAACATCACCATATTATTAACCCCACCGTTCACACTGCGAACCTGAAAAGGATCATCGTTTGAGGTGCCGCTAGCAGGCGAGGCAGATAATACATTAATAAAGTCCACCCCAAGCCTTGGGCTACTTGCTAAAGCCAAGGGCTGCGATGTGGTAAACCCAGACTCAATCCGGTGAAGTACCGAACTTCTTAAGCAGAAGCTCACTGCCTTTGAGGCGACATAAGCACGGTTAACTAATGATGCTTCAGCAAAGGCATCGTTTACCGTCACCTCAAGGATATCGTCTGTGCTGTCTCTTGTAGCACAATCGCCATCACCGTCATCAGTACAACTTACAATAGGTTGGCGGTAATCATTAGCGGCGTTATAAACATCTAATACGCTTCTAGGTGCGACAATCACAGATGCACTGGTGGTAAAGGGCTGAATATTATCGAGTGCATCTGCAGGAAATAATATATCGATAGTATTTTCAGTGGCTGGCTGAACGGAAATATCACTGTAACCTGTTATCACATCTGCAGGAACGAATTGTAGGCAGTGTTGAGATGATGAGCCCGTTACTCTCACACTGGCAGGCACAGCGTTTTGTAGTTCACGAGCCATACGATTTATGGCAAAAGACGTTTGGGCAACAAGTTGCTCTCTTTCACTTACACCAACAAATACAGACATGCTGCTGGTAATCACTTTTGCAATGCCGGTGGCTATCACACCCATAACCACTAGCACGATAACAAGCTCTACTAACGTAACGCCTCGAACCTTGTTCATTGGTGTGCTATTTGCCATCAGTAATTCCAACGATAACCGCTAAAGACAATGGTTTCATCGTTAGGGGTAAGTACAGACACGCGAATCAATTTGGCATTGCCTGTATAGCTACCCACGCCCGCAGCATCATCAATACCATCAAGGTTATCATCATAAAACACCACTACGTTGAGCTGGTAACCTTGATATAAACTTTGCCCGCTTTGCGTAATGGCTTGCCCTGCACTGTTTCTAATAACGCTGTAGCCGTGGTAATCATCTACATCATCAAAGGTACTGCGAGTTTCACCATTGTCAGGCCCCAAGTTTGCGCTCGTCGTACAGCTAATAGTGTCGCTACATCGCTCTCCGTCGTTATGGCCACTGCTATTTTCATCAAATGCCTTACTGAGTATTTCTCGTTGCAAACCTTGCGCTAAAACAGTAGCCCGGGCTTGAGTAACAGGCGCCACGCTTAGTTGCGCCTGCGCGCCAAGTAAATCAGTAACAATCAGCATGACGATACTGGTCACCACTAAGCCAATCACTATTTCAAGTAGCGTAAAGCCTCGCTCAGCACGCATAAATAAGCCCCTGAGCTTCAACACAAACACCTACCGTTGCTGTTCCCGTAAAACTCACTCTGCAAATATTTGACGCGCAACTTCCGGTGGCGGTTATTGGCCGACCAAGGTAATCAAAATCAATATAAGAAGGCGAGTCCCCTCCTTCTGAAAAGGTAATAGATACTCCTTTTCCGCCAATTTCGTCACCCCGCGCCGTTAAAAATGTTGGCGCATTAGCGGCAATAGTTGCGCCACAGCTGGTTGATTGATTTGCGTTCACATAGTTAACAACGGTTGGGCCGTAAGCACCGTCACCAGACGAGCTCACAATAGTGCGATAACAATAGCCTGCGCGGTTATCTTGCATGGCCTTACCTTGAATATTTCGCAAGGTAGAGAGAAAACGTGATTGGAGGGAGTATTCTGTGTAGCCAGTATCGTCTTGTATTCGCGCAGAAGCGGATACACCTATAATGCCAATAACGACGATGACAATTATGAGCTCAAGGAGCGTAAAGCCAGCGCCTCGGGCTTGACGCTGGCCAGGAACGAGATGCCTGGCCATATGCTAGGTAATATTTAGCAAGCAGTCGAGGTCAATGTGATAGTAGGTGAACCACCCGCTGCCGCATTTCTATATTCAACATAACAATTAACGTTTTCAAAACCGTCAGGGTAAATGCGAGCCCAAGTACCATTTGCACTCACATACCAATCTGTAGTGCCTTGGTCTGCAGTCGTGTTCACCGCACGAACATCCAGGTTCATGTACGAATCTAACTGCACAGTCGTTGTGTTGTTGTTGTCATCAAAATACGTGCTGTACGGGTAGCCATAACGAATGTTGATGTCAGTGCCGTTCACATTGATAGTCGTGTTGGACGATGCAGTCGCGCCAGCAATAATCGCTTTTGCATGAATAGCTTCCGAAGCACTAACCAGAGCACCTTCCACACCTTCGAGCGTGGCAATACGAGCGTCAGTTTGGAAACCTACAAACCGAGGCGCAGCAGTCACCGCTAAAATACCAAGGATAACAATAACTATGACTAGCTCAATAAGGGTAAAACCACGTTGCTGCATAAAATGTCCTTTTATTTCAATTACGTCTATTATTGCAAAAATGACGTTATTAAATATAAAACTTTAGTTTAAAAATCACTAGTTTACGTATAAAACTCAATACTTAGTTATGAGTTTGAATCGTTACTAAAAACGATAACTTGCCCTATCCGTGGGTCGTACAGAAACCCATCGCCTTGCGTATCATTGGTGGGGGTACTGTTCAGGTTTTTTATAGACTGGCTTAGGTAATAATAGCAAAGGTCATTACCACTTGCGCCGCTGCCACTACTATTTGTCGCAAAGTATCGGTAGCCGTCAAATGGTGACTCTGAAAAACTCGACGTTATGGAAGGCGCACTTTGCATTATTAGGCTAAAAATACTTTCGCAATCTAATGCGGTAATCGCCGTGTCTTGGCTGTTGCCATCACCGTTGAGCAAACCTGTTGGATAACCAGTATCCTGATCAACCGCGACATTAATGCCATCAAGTGTCACAAACGTTTGATTGGTAGACCCATTCTCTTCTGGCCGACCTTCTATTTCCCATTGGGCACGCACAAGCCCTACGCCAGTGGCGAAACCACCTGCAACCCCCTCAACAGTGGCATCTTCGGCTTGCTCAGTAATATCAAGAAAGCGGGGAATGGCCACGGCCGCAAGTAGTCCAAGTAATACGACTACAATCACCAGCTCTATTAGCGTAAAACCCGATTGTTTTCCTGCTATTTGATGCCGTTGTTTTTTCATTTGGACCACCCCAGTTTTTCTCATTATTAAAATTCGGTTTGTTTATTATTGTTCGCCTTCTGGAACCACATCACCACGAAATACAAAGTAATCAAAGTAATCCCCCGCGCTTAAGGAAAATCGGCAACGTGCATTCACGGCTTTATCGTTGACTAGCTCACCACGATAATATTCACCGCGAACATTAAAACCGTTAACTATCATAGGCACAGTTAGCAAAGCGCTCCAAAGGGACTTGCACCCCTGCGTAGACGGTGACACGGCTGGCCATCCCTCATGTCCCATTAAGACAGGCGTGCGTCCAACTTCATTACCTTGCTTATCATAGTGTGTAAGCAGGATGCGGACCGGCCGCCCTTCAGACTGCCACTTCCAATGAGCGGTTACTGCAGACTCTTCCAGCGTCAGCCCTAGCTGCCTGAGCATCTGTGCTTCAAAATTAGCTTCGCTGGTATTTAGTCGCACAATAAAAACGGCCATTAATGAAGCAAACAACGTGATCACTATGATGTTGATAAATATGGATCTGTTATTATTTTTTGCGTCTTCGCTTTTCGTCACCATGTTGCTACCCTTGCTGCTATTACTTTTTAGCAGTCATTAATTGTTCTTAACATACTGTTATAGCACATCTTTAAAATAGGCAGTTATATGCCTTTTATTGCGTTCATCATGTCCCACATGGGAGTAAAAATACCCAGCGCGAGCACCAGTACCATGGCCGCCACAACCACAATTAAAGAGGGCTCAATCTTTGCCGTCAGATTTTTAAGATCGTAGTCAACTTCGCGTTCATAGAACTCCGACGCCTCAACCAATAATTCATCTACGCGGCCTGTTTCTTCACCTACGCGAATCATCTGCATCACCAAAGGTGTAAATAATTCGCTTGCTGCACTGACTCGTGCTAGCCCCTCGCCTTTCTCAATCCGCTCGCGCATCGCAATAATTTTCTGCCCCATATACACATTTCCCACCGCGTCTGAGGTTAAGTTTAGTGCACTGGTCAAGGGGACACCCGCGCGCAACATCATTGAAAAGCTTCGACAATAGCGGCTTAGTAAAGAACGATTAAAAATACTGCCCACGATAGGTAACGACAGCTTGCGTCTATCCCAATTCAAACGTCCGACTTTCGTATTTAATGACCGTCTAACCATGTAGACAATGAATACCCCGGCGGCAATTAACACGTACCAATAGTTCATCAAGAAATCTGATGTGCCAATGAGTGCTCGGGTCATTAAAGGCAACTCGGCATTAAACTTAGAAAACATATCGGCGAATTTTGGGATAACAAAGATATTGAGCACTACAAACGCGCCAGCCAAAGCGATAAGCACAAAGATGGGATAGCGCGTGGCGGCTTTAATTTGTTTACGCGTTTCTTGTTCGCGCTCTAAATAAACCGCCAGTTGAGCAAAGGATTCTTCTAACTGACCTGTGTTTTCGCCCACATGAATAATGCTCACAAACAATTGATTAAAAATTTTAGGGTGCTGGTTTAATCCGGAAGACAAGGTGCGACCTCGCTCTAAACTCACGATAGCATCTTCAAGGGCAAGTTTGAGGCGAATAGAATTACAGGATTCAGCTAAACCAGAAACCGCTTTTAGTAACGGGATACCCGCTTTGGTTAACGAGAACATTTGTCGACAAAAAATAACTAAATCGTCCAAGGTAACTTCGGGAACAAACCAACCTTGCCAGCCAGAAACTACACTTTCTTTTTTATCGCTCATAGGGGCGATGGAAATTGGCGTTACACTACGAGCACGCAACATTGCCGCTGCACTTCCTGCATCGTTGGCGTCTAACTCTCCTTCGGTAAGGGCGCCGTTTCTTTCGCGCCCTTTGTAGCTAAACCGTGCCATCTATCATTGCCTTATTGCGCTGTTGTGTCGTCAGTGGTTTTAGAAGAGGGAGCATCTTGGGCTACCATCTCAACCAATTTTAAGACCTCTTCTACACTGGTCACGCCCATTTTTGCGTAAGTCAAGGCTGATTGGGGCAAAGAGCGATAGCCCGCGCTTTTAGACGCTGCATCACTAAACCCTTGGATATCACTGGATTTTAAATAACTCATCATGTTTTCAGTCATTTCGAGTAATTCAAAAACCCCAATTCGCCCTCTGTATCCCGTTTGGTTGCATTTCTGACAGCCACGCCCTTGTTTAAAGGCAACGTCTGCAGCATTTTCATCAATACCGTTCAACCACACCCTTTCATCATCCGTTGGCGTATAAGAGGTAGTACAATTATCACAAATTCGACGTACCAAACGTTGAGCAATAATGCCTCGAAGGGAACTTGCTACCAAGTAACCGGGCGCTCCCATATCGAGTAAGCGCACTACACTGGATATAGCATCGTTGGTATGCAGGGTGGAGAGTACTAAGTGACCGGTCAATGCGCCACGAAGCCCAATTTCTACTGTTTCTTGATCTCGCATTTCCCCCACCATAATAATATCGGGGTCTTGTCGAAGTGTGGTTCTAAGTATATTCGAAAAAGTCAGGTTTATTTTAGGGTTCACTTGCACCTGATTAATGCGGGGTAAGCGATACTCCACCGGATCTTCTACAGTAATAATTTTCGACTTCGCCGTATTTAATTCGCTCAACGCACCATACAAGGTAGTC
This sequence comes from Alteromonas sp. 38, assembly GCF_902506055.1. Taxonomy (NCBI): domain Bacteria; kingdom Pseudomonadati; phylum Pseudomonadota; class Gammaproteobacteria; order Alteromonadales; family Alteromonadaceae; genus Alteromonas; species Alteromonas sp. 38. The sequence continues at coordinate 240,953 of NZ_LR733300.1, read as the reverse complement.
GTTTTGCCTGAACCGGTAGGCCCGGTAACCAAAATCATCCCATGAGGACGTCGTAATAAATTTCGTAAGCGGGTTAACTGCGATGAAGGCATGCCGGTTTGTTCAAGGGTCAGTATCCCTGCAGACTGATCAAGCAAACGCATGACCACAGACTCACCACCTTGTACAGGCATGGTGGACAAGCGCACGTCTATTTTGTGCCCTTTAACTTTAATTTGAGTGCGGCCATCTTGCGGTAGACGCTTTTCGGAAATATCTAGCCCCGCCATCAGTTTTAAGCGCAGTACTAACGCCGCCGCTATGCTTTTCTCGGGAATCACTGTTTCTTGTAAAACCCCATCTACCCGCTGTCGTATTCTCAACTGACTTTCATCAGGTTCTATGTGAATATCTGACGCTTTTGCTATCACAGCATCTTCAAAGATAGATTGCAGTAAGCGAGCCACTGTTGTGTCTTGATCGCCCGCACCACCGAGATCTATATTAAAGTTATCTTCGGTATCGTATTCTTCTGCCAGTTCTTGGGCAAAACTCGCAATTTCTTGGGTTTTTCGATAGAACGTATCGTAGGCAGTAAATAGCTGTTGTTCGCTTACTACGGCAAGTTCAATTTGCCTGTTAAGCGTTTCTGAAAGGTGATCGACCGCGGTTAAATCGGCCGGATCTGACATGGCAACAAGCAGGGAATCACCCTTATCATCAATAACCAGTGCGCGATATCGTCTCGCTTGAATTTCAGGTAAAAGCAGTACGGCTTGTTGATTTACGCGGTACTGATCGATATCGATAAGCGGAACATTTAAATGCCGCGATAACAACTCAAGCATTTGGTGTTCCGTCACCAACCCCATTGAAATCAACGTGGCGCCTAACTTTCGGCCCGTACTTTTTTGCTCAGACAATGCCGTCATTAGCTCATCAGCACTGATCAAATTGTGCTGAACAAGAAGGTCGCCAAGGCGAATTCTGGGTTTATTCATTTTACTACATCCCGAAGCCGAGCTATGCGCTCTTGCACATAGTGGTGTACATCTGGTGATAGTGCCTGCTGCGTATCAATCTGAACCACTTGAGAGTAAGCACTTAACGCCAGTGCAGATTGATGCAGACTGTCAGCACTTATACCAGCACCTAGCCACCACTTGGGCTCTAAAGGTCGCCGCTTAGTTAACGCTAAATAATCATTAAGTGACTTATCGAACGCGCCATGTTGCTGCTGTAAATTCGCTCTAAAACTAAGTAGCTCAATAGACAATGGGTTGCTGGGTGAAGCAACAGCGTCACTTGCGTTTTGTATCGCTATCTTGGTTAGGCCTTGTTTTACATACAAACGCGACAACATAAGGCGAACACTGTGATCGTCCGGTGAGCTCACAAGCATCCGTTGTAATAAGGTTTGCGCTTGTTCTACTTGGCCGCTGGCAAAGAGTAACGACGCTAGCTTCTTCTTAGCCCCAGTATCGCTTGGGTCGCTTTGTACTTTCTGCTGCATCAACCCGATGGCTTCGTTGTAGTCATTATTGGCAAGGGCCAAGCGCACCTGCTCTTCTATCGCAGGCGCGTTGTTTTTGTTATCAACCTGCTTTGAAAAACGCGACTCTGTCGCCCCCTCGACTGTTTTAGAGTTATTTTCTTGCTTCGTTGTAGGCTTCACTGCAGAGGTCGTAGTAGGGGTAGTATCAGGCTTGGTATCTGGGTTAGTTGCAACAAACGATCCTGTGCTTTTTTGAGGAAAGCTAGCGCTTTGATGTTCACGCAGGGTGACTTTGGCAATTTGTGCAGACGACTGTTGCGCTATTTGTGGTGAAGTCTGCAGAGAATTATTCGTGTCGTCCTTTTGCGCCCCCCTAGCCTTACCACTTATTGGTACCGTAGTTTCAGTGCTTGATTGACTACTTTCTATCGGCAAGTTTGCCGAGCGTTGTTGTGTTGATGGAGCCTTGTCTGTATATGTAGTCGGCATTGATACCGCAGATGAAACCGATGACACGGGCTTAAGCAGCACCCACGCGACTAACGCAACGGTCACGCTAACCAACACCACCACAACAATAGTCAGCGAACTTACTGACTTTTTCTGTGGCGCCTCATATCGGGCTTGTGATTGTTCAACGCCCTCGCGAGCCTCTAAATCTTTCAGCATTTTATTCACAACACTCACGCCATGCTCCCAAACTCGAGCATACTGGCAAAGGTAACAGAAACCACCACACCGGCCGCTACCAGAGAAGGCCACAGGGCAAGAGAAGCGTACCAAGGCAGTGTAGTGGCTTCGGTGTCGGCAATAGCCAGCTTGATATGCGATACATCCACTTTGTACTTGCCTTCGCCGTACGCCAGCATCATGGCCTTATGACACAATACGTTGACCAGTCTTGGCGTCCCCTTCGTAGCCATAAACATTAGCCGGCAACATGCTAAATCGAACACCTCTTCTCCTGTGTGCCCTGCTACGACTAAGCGATGTTTTACATAATGGTATATTTGGTCGGTATCCATGTGCGACAGCGAATAACTGAATGTAATACGCTGCTTTAGCTGTCGCAGTTCCGGCATCGAAAGCTTTTGATTGAGCTCTGGCTGCCCAAATAGCACCACCTGCAATAATTTGCGGCTTTCTGTCTCCAAATTCGTCATTAAACGCAGCGCTTCAATACTTTCTACTGGTAACGCTTGCGCTTCATCAATCACCAAAACAGCGCTTCGCTGCTGGGCATTAATATCGATAAGTCGCTCTTGAATACAGTGAGTGAAACGCTGCTGATCGCAGGTTTGCCCAATATCCACTCCAAGCTCGCTTGCCACTGCACGGCGCAGTTCATCTGGGCTTAGAAGAGGGTTAGGAATATAGGCTGATTGAAAATGCGCGGGTAATTCATTAAGAAATTTCCGACAAATAAGGGTTTTACCTGTACCGACTTCGCCAGTCACTTTAATAAAACCTTCACCAGATTTAAGCGCAGTGAGTAACACCTCGCTGGCTTCAATATGGCTGGGTAGGCCGTAAAAAAAGCTGGTATTTGGCGTTAAAGTAAACGGTAGCTCTCTCATGCCAAAATGATACAAATACATACTTAATCCACATACAACCAATCCACCATGTTTTGGCGACTGGTTTCAAGTTGCTGTTCGAACGTGTCGTGTCCTACAACAGTGGGTTTGAGTAAAATAATGAGTTCTTTTTTTGTTTCGCTAACTTGGCGATTCTTGAACAATTCGCCAAACAACGGAATGTCACCCAGTATTGGCGTTTTTGATACCACATCAGTTTGACTGGTTTGCATCAAGCCGCCTATCACCACTATTTCGCCAGAGCCCGCACGTATTATAGTATCTGACTCTCGAATGGTGCTTTGTGCCAATGGTAATACAATTTGCTCATCATCCATGGTCACGACTTTCTGCTGCTCAGCAGTTTCAATAACCGATGGGTGAACATGTAATAGTACCGTGCCTTTGTCATCGATTTGTGGAGTCACATCTAGCGCAATGCCCGAGAAAAAGGGCGTAAGTTCAATATCCGGTGATATAGACGTAGTAGTGCTAGTTACCGTGCTATCGCTTGACACATCAGTGACAAAATATTCATCGTCTCCCACTTTTATAACCGCTTTTTGGTTATTAATAGCGGTCACCCGTGGGCTAGAAAGTACTTGTACATTGCCTTGAGTAGACAGTAATGACAGCACTCCAGAGAAGTCTTTGTTCAAAAATGCGAGGCTTGTCACCCCCCCCAAGGTAGCGCTGATATCATTGCCTAAAGTACCTGCAGTGGTTGAAAGTGAAAAGTCTGTATTGCCTGTGTTGGCCAATATTTCATTCCAATTAATACCTTGCTGGTAACCGTCATTCAGTTCCACTTCTAAAATACGGGCTTCCAAAATAACTTGCTTGGTTAAGTTAGCCTCTGAGATTTTCAAAAAGCGGCGTATATCAGACAATTCGTCAGGCATAGCCCGCACAGTAACTAAGCTGGCTTGCGGAGTAACAAATACAGCGCGACCGCTTTCTTTGCCTACCATAGCTTCAAGACTAACCTTCAAGTCGGCCCAGAAGTCTGTTTCGGTGCGAGTGTTTATGGTTGTGCCATTCGGGTTAGTGTTGTTTTGGCTTCCGTAACTATCGGAACTACTGAAGTTGCCGCTGTACGAGCCCGAAGAACCATTGTTGTTATTTTGATTGTTGTTTTGCGTTACACCGCCGGAGGTAATACTGGTTTGGGTTGCGCCATTTCGCTGCATGTAAAGGTAATTTACGGCAAAGGTTTCAGTACGCATACCTGCAGCCCGCACTTTGAAAACCGTTCCTGAGCGAGCAATGTCGTAGCCATATAGGTCACTTAGTAATGACATAACTTCATCTATTGTGACTTGCTTAAGTTGCAGCGATACCGCCCCAGATACTTGTGGATGAATAGCAACGCTGTAAGGCGTACCTTCGACCAAACCAGCGAAAAATGCGCTTATAGGCACGTTTTGCGCGTTTACGTCAAAACGTTGTGGGCCAAACAAACTGTTAGTTGAAGACACACTTTCGGGTTCTGCCAATGCCGCAGATACTGCAGAGGGAATGGGAGCCGGAGTATTTAACTGTGAAGATTTACGCGCTTTTTCTGCATCAATTTGTTCTTGTAAGTCTTGTTCAACCTCTGACACAAGCTGCTTTTGAGGCTCAGACGTACTCTGACAACCGGCCATCACTAACGCTATGCTTAGTAAACCAAACAGACGGGGTAACTTGCCCATTTTACAGATCCTCTGATACATTTTTTTTAATTATTGTTATTGGCGCTAAAGACAATACAGTTCGTACGGGCTTGGCATGATGCGTTTTCAAAATTACAACGGTATTCTTGGTTATGCTTTCTACTTTTCCCTCGGCGATATTATCCCCTTCTCTGACCACTTTATTGTTAATTATGGCGTGTTTACTTTGTGCAGAATACATAATTGCACTTAAAGAAAATTCCCCTTGCTGAATAGCACCAATGCCCTTCATTTTGGTATTGCCAGGGCGAGTTGGGTCTTGCTGTGCAAACAACACAAATGAGCTAAGGGTTAGTACTAACGTTAGTATTAGTTTAAACACGGATAAATGTCCTTTGCGTGCTCACGGTATAAAACTCTATCGTCACTTTTCCGTTTGGGTAATCGCTGACTTGGTAATCCATCGCTTCCCAATAAAGCTTTATATTTTCTTTTTGCGCACGTTGAAGAAAATCTCTGATATCAAAATAACTACCGCTGAAAGTAAGGGTTAGGCCATGTCGGTAAAGCGTAAGCGCCGATAAGTCTTCACGTCCAGCAAAGATATTAACAGGGGCAATAGTTGTCATAGATTCCAAGCGCACTTGTTGTGCATCTTCAAACATTCTACTAACCAAAGCCGGCATTTCATCAGGGGTGACTAAGGTTTTAAGTTCATCTCTAAATCGCTGTTCCAATACCGCATCATTTTCTTTTATTTCCGCAATGCTTGATACCAAGGCCTTATCGGGATCCTCATTTAGTGCCTCGAGGTAAATTTCCAACTGTTGGCCTAACGAAAAGGTCTGCGTTGCTTCAGACGCGAGCCTTCTTTCCAGCGATTGCGACTTTTTCCAAAGTGGCTCGATGAAAAATGTGAAACCAATGAGTACTATCACCACTAAGCCAGCGACGAAGAGCATGATGAGTTCACGGGAGCTCATGGCGGCTAATTTATTGTTCAAGCTATCTCTACTCATTCTGGTAACACCTCAGCCTCTTCTTTGGCTGGCTCACTGAGTAACTCAAAAGACAACACGCCATTTGTATTGCCATCTTCGTTGATATCTCTGCTTAATTTTATGACTTCAAATTCTTTTTCTTCAAAGTAAGTACGGTTTCCTAGTCGTTTTAACCAAGCAGGAAGTGCGCTTGGGTCATTTACCTTCCCGTATACTGACAATCCCTCACTGTGTACCACAAATCGCGTTAGCCAAAGAGAGCCATCAGCGACATCGGCAAAGCCATTCATAGCTTGGTAAAATGGCGATTGCTCTCGTGTTTCTTGCCCGCTCAATTCTTCAATAAGTAATGTTTTTTGGATTACCGAAAGGTTTAACGTCTCAAGCTGCTTAGATAAAGCATCTGATGGTTTTCTTTCGGCTAATTGAGATTTCGCCGTGGCTAAGTCTTCATCAACTTGGATAGTTCGCTCCTGGGCTTGACTCAGCGCTTCACTTTGCTTTTGAACCGTTGCGCTCAACTTCATCGTAACCAACACCACTATTAGCAATGTGAGCAACCACACTACGAGCATTGTGCCTACGTTCAACCAGCGAAACTCCGGTTTAAACTCTGGCCAATAGAGGTTAATCCGATGTCTCATTTTAGCCCTCCTGCACTACTCAGTGTAGGAGGCGCAATAGGTTGTGGTGCCAAAGCACAAAACGCAGCACTTAAGCTCACTAAGTTCAGCCGATAAATATCAATCTCTTCGCTTGCTTGAATAGGAGAAATTAACTGATCGATTTCTGCCGGAATTAACTGGCTAAGCTGCATCTTAAGCGTAGTAGAATGCGGGGAGTCTAACCGAAATAAAACCGACCGGATGGGCGGTTGGCGCAACTGACTTTCAAAGTGGTCCATTGAGCGCTGAATTTGCACACCCAAATTATCGAGCAACCCCATTTCCAACTCTTCTTTAGAGAACGAGCCTATATTTTCAAACCCTTTTAGCCGCCGAGAAGAGTAAAGGTTACCGTCCTTAACGACATTCAAAACCACTTCTTCGCCTGCTTCTTGTGTTAGCAATACGGTGGCTCCTTCCATCGATGGTACGAGCTCGCACAGTGCTAATTCAGCAGTCGTGATTTCTTTTAGGGTGACGTCAGCAGATTGAATATGGCTGACAACGTCAGCGATAACAGCTCGAGGAAGTGCGAATACGTTTACCTTATTGGTTCCTGCAAGTGGTACCGGTAAATCTACATAATCAAATACATATGATTTGTCGCTACCTAATATTTCAGCAACAGACCACTGCAGTGCACCGTGAACTTCGCCTTCCTCTACATGAGGGCGGTCTAGCTGCAACGCGTTGTACCAACTGTGTGACAAACACACGCAGGTTGAGATACCAAGGAGCTTTTTTTCCTTTAGCCAACCATGAAGCTTTTCACCCCACTTTTCTGGAGTTACCGTTTCTTCGGCCACTAAAACTATTGAATTTTGCTCACGCTTTACGATACAGAAGGATACCGACTCAGCATCAACAGAAACGCCGAGTACATGGTGCTTGGGAACACGTCTAAATTTCTGCGTTAGGTATTGGCGCCATCCAATGTGCATTGTAAAATCTTTGACCAAAAATAATAGTGTTATTACAACAAAGTAATAACAATAGCACCAGTAGACGAAAGTTGTTTATTTTTAAGAATATTTCAATTTTTTATTAGGCGAGTTACGCCCCAATATCCGTTATTTTTTTCCGTTATTTCCCAGCCTTTTTTAGCGAGAAAAACGCGAATATAACGATTACTCATACCATGTCCAAACACAACGATATGAGAATGTTTTTCTGCTTTCTTTTCGAGCTCATTTGCAGCTTTACACACCCGTTTTTTAGCTTCAACAAAAGACTCAAACCGCCCTGCTTTACCACAAAACCACATTAACCTGTTCACTAAAACCCAATGCCACGCCTTTAATCTTAGCGGTAACCTGTAATAAGGAATATCCATTTCTTTTAACTCTGGAATCACATCCACTGCGGGCTTGCCCATATAATAGTTCGCTGAAAGCTGCGCTCTTTTAAGCGGGCTAGCAATGACGTGATGCGTAGAAAAATGGCGCTTTTCATCTGGATAATAGGCATTGTCTAAAGGTGACTGATTGTATTGGCGTACCCAATTGGTAAATTCACCCGCACTTAATTTATTGTTGTGAGCAGACAACGGCTTTCCGTGCCGAATTAGAATTATTTCCTTCATTCTATCTTCCTCTTTCTTAATAACTTTAAAAACCAGTTGGCCAAATATATCGCCGTTTTTAAGTATCTTGAACATAAAAAAGCCCGCATTTTATCAACACAAAATGCGGGCTTTTAAGATTGTATAGTGAATATCTACGCAGATTGCTGCATTTCGACACTATTAGAAATACGGCTCGCAATGTAGCTTTGTAAGCTAACTTGCTCACTTTGACTCAACCGCAAACCATGTTTAGTACGGCGCCAAATGACGTCTTCAAGGGACATTGCCCACTCGTGGTTAATAAGGTAGTCAACTTCAGCTTGGTACATGTCGGCGCCAAAGTTCTCCCCCATGTTATCAAGACCGTTTTTGCCTTCAAGGAACTTAGTACACAGCATGCCGTATTGACGCGCATAGCGAACACCTACCGATTCAGGTAACCATGGGTAATCTTTTTGTAGCTGTTTAACCAAATCTGTTTTATTAGTAAAAGCGCCACCTGGAAGTGGTACATCTTTGGTCCAGGCTTTGCCTGCCTTTGGAAACAAACTAGTTAGCTTATCTACCGCATGCTCGGCCAGTTTCCTATAGGTAGTAATTTTTCCACCGAAAATATTAAGCAATATTGGCGAAGACTCAGAGCCGCTTAGCTCTACTTTGTAATCGCGAGTTAGCTCTTGCGCAGACGCATTTTTTTCTTCAAGCAACGGGCGAACGCCACTGTAACTATGAACAATATCGCTTTCGTCGACTTTCGTTTTGAAGTATGTATTAACAACATCAATAAGATATTCAGTTTCAGCTTCAGAAATAGCGGCTTGCGATGGCTCACCAACATAATTCTCATCGGTAGTGCCAACGAGGGAAAAGTCGTCTTCATAAGGAATAACGAAAACAATACGGCCATCTTTATTTTGAAGAATATAAGCCTCATCGGTGCCGTAAAGTTTAGGCACAATAAAGTGACTGCCCTTCACCATACGCATTGCATTCGGATTTTTGGTGTCGGCAAGTCTATCAAGAAAAGAAACAGCCCATGGGCCGGCAGCATTAACCACAGCCTTCGCATTAATTGTAAACGTTTTCCCTAATGAGTCTTTTAAAGTGACTTTCCATAACTTATCTTGTTTTTCTGCACTAACACATTCAGTTCGGGTATAAATGCTAGCGCCTTGATCTTGCGCCGCTAATGCATTCAATACCACTAAACGAGCATCGTCTACCCAACCATCCGAATATTCAAAACACGTTGTAATATCATTAACCAAGGGGCTTGTAGGCGACGTAGATATTTTCTTCGAGCGTGGTAATACATTACGCTTAGCTAACGAATCGTATAAGAACAAGCCGATACGAATCATCCATGCCGGACGAAGATGTTTTTGATGGGGTAAACGAAAACGCAAAGGCCACATAATATGTGGGGCTTTTTCTAATAGCACTTCACGCTCTGCGAGTGCTTCTTTTACAAGACGGAACTCATAGTGCTCTAAATAGCGTAAACCACCGTGAATTAATTTACTGCTAGATGAAGACGTTGCACCTGCAAGATCGCCTTTTTCACATAATGCTACCGAAAGTCCGCGACCGGCCGCATCTAATGCAACTCCGGCACCATTTACACCGCCGCCAACCACTAATACGTCAACGGTTTGTGTACTATTTGTATTCTGTGTCATGTTCTTGCCCCTTTCGGCATCACTAGCATGCTGGCTATTTGACAACCAAAAAGAAAACATGTCAACACAAAACGAACATTAACGAACATTGATGTGCAATTTTAACTTACGTTATTGAAGTGCTTTCATACAAAAACATCTCTTTATGGAATTATCTTTTCGCAGATGATCGGTTGTAATCATATAGACATAAGCTTACTTATCCGAAGCAGTGAATACGTAACTAACAAGGAAGTTAGCCTTTGTTACAGTGCCAAGTTTAGTGCCGAGATGTGCATGTAGGTGTTAGACCGTCAGTTAGTACAATGGAGCAAGTTGTGCGCTTACGCCTTAATGAAACTAATGTTGTTTTCGTCAATAATTTTTTGAATAGCGGGAGGGGGAGTTTGCTCGCATACCAGGCAATCTACCTGAGAGATATGCCCTTGTTCGACCATGGCTCTGCGCTCAAACTTACTATAGTCTGCCGCAAGAATGACGTGTTGGGTATGTTCCAATATCGCTTGCGATACCTTTACTTCTCTAAAGTCAAAATCGAGCAATGCACCATCGGCGCTAATACCACTTATCCCTATAATGCCGTAATCCATTCGAAATTGACTGATGAAGTCGCAGGTTGCTTCCCCAATGATACCGCCATCTCGGTAACGCACTTCGCCTGCGGCGATAATAACCGAGAAGTCTTCTTTGGCAGAAAGAATAGTCGCGACATGAATGTTATTCGTTACCACGTGCAAGTTTTTATGATTAAGCAACTTGCTTGCGATCATCTCGGTGGTAGTGCCAATATTTATAAATAAAGAAGCCCCGTCGGGGATCATGCTAGCCACTGCCTCAGCGATTCTTTCTTTTACTTCGCTGTTTTGTGTTTTGCGTTCTTGATAAGGGGTATTTTCCCAACTTCGATTGAGCCCAGCACCACCATGGTATCGACTAACAATACCGGCCTCGGCGAGCTGGTTAAGATCGCGGCGAATAGTTTGGGGGGTAACGTCACAGCGAGTGACCAAGTCGTCAATAGACATGAAGCCATTTTGTTTGATAAAGCTAACAATTTTTTCGTGTCTTTGCGTTTGGTTCATTGGGTGATTCCTTGTGGCGATTTAGCCATTATACGTGGTTCACCTTTGCCTGCCTATGGCAATTCGAACACCCAAATGTTCGTTTTCGAAAATATAGCATTGTTAAACAGGTGTAAATGGTGCAAACTCTTAGCAAATTATGTTCAGGAGACGTGTCATGGGCCAATACATTCTTGCCATAGACCAAGGAACCACGAGTTCACGTAGCATTATCTTTGCGCCAGACGGCGCCATTGTAGCCGTTGCGCAACAAGAGTTTTCTCAGAAATACCCTCAAGATGGATGGGTTGAGCATGATCCTGAAGAAATTTGGGAAAGCGTAACCACCACCATGAAGCAGGTGTTTGATAAGTGCTCGTTATCACCTGAAGATATCGCTACAGTTGGCATCACTAACCAACGCGAAACCACATTGGTTTGGAACAAAGACACAGGAAAGCCCGTGTACCCAGCCATTGTATGGCAAGACAGACGTACCGCTCAGCAATGTCGAGAGCTCGATGACGATGAAAGTTTGGTGGCGCATATCACAGAATCCACAGGTTTGTTGCTAGACCCTTATTTTTCAGCCTCTAAATTGGAGTGGATCTTAGATAATGTAGAGGGTGCTAGAGAACAAGCCGAAGCAGGCGAGCTTCTTTTTGGTACGGTGGACACCTTCTTAATTTGGCGTTTAACCAATGGCGAATCACATAAAACCGATGCCACGAATGCTTCACGCACCATGCTGTTCGATATTAATGAACAATGCTGGAACGAGCGATTACTCAGCACTTTTAATATACCCAAAACAATGCTTCCTGAAGTCATGGATTGCGCTGATGAATTCGGGACTATTAGTCAAGATATTATTGGTCAAGCTATTCCAATTCAAGGCGTTGCGGGCGATCAACAAGCTGCATTAGTAGGCCAAGCTTGCTTCGAAAAAGGCATGGCAAAAAGTACTTATGGTACGGGTTGCTTCATGATTTTGAATACAGGCGACAAGCCTCTTCAATCTAAGAACCGCCTACTAACTACGGTAGGCTATCGTTTAAGCGGGAAAACCACATACGCCTTAGAAGGCAGCATCTTCATGGCAGGCGCTACCGTACAATGGTTACGAGATGGCTTGAAGCTGATTGACGATGCTTCCGAAACCGAAGCCTTGGCGCAAAGAGCACGACAAGATAATGGTGTTTTCCTTGTTCCAGCATTTACCGGATTAGGTGCACCTTATTGGGATCCCGATGCACGAGGCGCAATTTTAGGCCTAACTCGAGACACCGGTATTAGCGAAATTGTTGCCGCGGGTTTGCAATCGGTATGCTATCAAACCAAAGACTTACAAAAGGCCATGGAAAGTGATGGTGCACGGCCAACAACTATCCGCGTAGACGGCGGGATGTCTCGAAACGATTGGGTAATGGGCTTCTTGTCTGATGTATTAGGCGCCGAAGTTGAACGCCCTGAAATTACCGAAACCACCGCGCTTGGCGCCGCATTCCTTGCTGGCCTTCAAGCTGGCATATTTTCGTCGGTAGATTCCCTTACCGAGTGCTGGAAAAGTGACAGTATTTTCACACCTCGGCTTTCAAAAGAAGAGCGTGATAAGGCCTATGACGGCTGGAAAAACGCTGTTGCTCGCATTCGCTGCAGTTAATTTACTCCTCCCTTATATGGCGCGGTAATAAACCGCGCTTTTAATATAAAAAAATATTTTTATAACATTGTCATTACAATGTAAATTTGTGTTACTATCAAAAATTAAGGAAAACGTTTACCTTTTTCCTTAATTTTTAAAAACCTTTAATTTCAATATCTTAATAAAAACAATTAGAAATTTAGGTTACGCAATGTGTAAAAAGAATGTTAATAATCTTGATCCGAACATACTTATTACGCTATTTGTACGCTAACTAAGTAGAAAATAGCCTACTCACGGAGAAAACACAGTGACACATAAAATTAACACATCATTATTAGGCCCAATGGCGAAACGCTCACTACTAGGTGTAGCTATTGCTTCTGCCTTACACGCCCCGTTGGTATTCGCTCAAGAAGAAGCGACACCTTCTGAAGAACAAGTTGAAGTTATTGAAGTTAAAGGTTTTACCAGCTCTCTAAAAGCATCAATGTTAGATAAGAAAGCATCTGATGTTGTTTACGACGGTATTACAGCTGAAGATATTGGTAAATTTCCAGATCAAAACGTTGCAGAGTCGCTACAGCGCATTACTGGTGTTGCTATCGATAGGAGTGGCGGTGAAGGACAATTCATTACAGTACGTGGTTTCGGCCCAGAATTTAACACCGTATTGGTAAATGGTCGTCAAATAGCTACTGAGAACCAAGGTCGAGCGTTCAGCTTCGACACGCTTCCTGCAGAATTAATTAGTGGTGCAAAGGTATACAAGAGCCCGCTAGCATCAATGCAAGAAGGTGGTATTGGTTCGACTGTTGAAGTTACCACTGCACGTCCTTTCGCATTTGATGGCTTTAAAGCCGTAGCAAGCGTTAAAGGCATGTATGAAGACATTTCAGAGGAAACAACACCACAATTATCTGGCCTTGTTACCAATACCTTTATGGATGGCAAGCTTGGCGTTTTAGCTGCTGCTTCCTTCCAGCAACGTAAGCTTCAAACAAACATGTTGGAAACACGCTACTGGCGTCCAGGTGTTAGCATCACAGATCGTTCAGAACTGGATAACCCAGACTATGCCGATAGTTCACAATACAATGGCGTTTACGTTCCACAGAACTTTGACCAAATTGTTGACTTGGTAGATCGTGAAAGAACATCTGGAAACTTAGTGGTTCAATATGCTCCGAATGATGACATGACTCTTACGTTAGATGGTCTTTATTCTAAATTCGAGGTTGATTCAGATGCTCACAGTGTGGGTCACTGGTTTACTGATAGCAACTTAGACAACATGACCTTCAACGAAAACGGCTCACTAACTAGCTTAGATAGCACATTAGTTGAAGGCGTGGGTGGTGCAACTGACTTTATCCGTCGTCGCTATGGTCGTGACGTTGAAATTCAGGCATTTGGCGCAAATTTTGAATGGTTAGTAAATGATAACCTAACTGCTGTTTTTGACCTTTCAACATCAACGGCAGAAGACAACAGTGGTGGTGATAACTTCTTCACCGTTGTGGGTTACAACAATGCTTACAGTGTTGACTACTCTGGCACCACACCGACACTATCGGTAGATGGCGGCGCCGATGCACTTCAAACTCCGTCTTTAGGCCGCATGCACTACAATGAGCGTAACGGTTTTGATACTGAAGATACTATTTCAGAGTACCGCGCCGACTTTACGTGGGTACCTGATTCAGATAATGCCTTCTATAAGATGGACTTCGGTGTTTACTACCAAGATCGTGAAAAAGATAACACTCGTCGTTTCGCATCAGCCTGTAACGTTTATTGTGGTTACAACTTCGATCTCCCAGATGAATTGCTAACTGTTTTCACTGCAGAGAACTACTTCGCTGGCGTACCTAACCAATGGTTAACGTACGATCCTGAAGCTTTCTTTGATTATGCAAACTCCGACGCGGCTGCACAGCAAATTGCTGATGCAACAGGTTTATCGTTTGATGATGTTCGCGCGACACTAGATGCGACCAACATTGGCGACCCACAACCAAGCGCAGACTCGTACGTAGTAGGTGAAGAGCTTCTTAGTGTTTACACACAGTTCTACTTCCAAACAGAAATTTCTGATTTACCTTTAGATATCAACTTTGGTTTCCGTTATACAGAAACTGATACTTCGGTAGATGGAACCATACAAGAAGTACAAGATCTTCAGCCTATTCCGAACGATCCGTCAGATTACAATATTGTTTACGCTACCGATGTTGGTACGCCAATTAACGAAAAGAATAGCTACTCTTCGTTGTTGCCTAATGTAAACGTTAAACTACAATTAACCGACGACTTATACCTACGTTACGCGTACTCAGAAACACTAACCCGCCCAATGATGGACGATTTAGTACCTGTATTTAACGTAACAGTATCTCGTCCTGGTAACCTTCAAGCGCAAGCCGGTAATACTGAACTTCAGCCTTACCAAGCTACCAGCTGGGACGTGTCGTTAGAATGGTATTACGATGACACTAGCTACTTCTCAGCAGCCGCTTTCAATAAAGAAGTGGAAGACTTTATATCTTCATCTACTGAAGAAGAATCTTTATTCTTAGACAGCGGAGAGTATGTATTTAGCGTACTTCGTCCACGCAACGGCGAAACGCTAAATGTAGAAGGTCTAGAGCTAGCATGGTTACATACGCTAGAAAATGGTTTCGGTATTCAAGCTAATGCCACCATCGTAAACTCAGACGCTGAATTCAGCTTACCGGGTTTAGGTAACTCTCAAAACATTACGCTTTTCTATGAAAAAGACGCGTTTCAAGCACGTGTTGCTTTGAACAACCGTGAAACTTTCATGCAAGAAGCAGTAAGTTCACTGGGTGGAACAGAGCCTCTTTTCACAGAGACTTATACCCAGGTAGATATGAGTGTTAGCTACGATGTTAACGAAACCGTTACGGTATTCTTCGAAGGTATCAATATCACAGAAGAAGAGTTAACCCGTCGTGGTCGCCTTTCTGAGCAGTTCGTTCAACAAGTGAATGATGGTGCTCGCTATGCGGTTGGTGTACGTGCTAACTTCTAATTAAACCTAGAATGAAAGGGGGCTAACCGGCCCCCTTTTTGTTGTTTCTACTGCTGAGGAGTTTTTTGTGTCAGGCAGCTTAATCCAAATCATCGTTTTCTTCGTTATTACTGCGCTTATAGGCTTACTTACCTATATTAAGTGCCGCGGACATGGACACAGTACGGCAAGTGAAACTAAAGAATATTTTCTAGCTGGCGGCGGTCTTACATGGATCTTTGTCGCGGGCTCTATTACGTTAACTAATTTAAGTACCGACCAATTGGTGGGTATGAACGGTAACCAAATGGCGTTACTGGCGTGGTGGGAATTTGCCGCTGTTGTTGGTCTTATTATTCTTGCACGTGTATTTCTTCCCGTTTATTACCATTACCAGTGTACAACTACGACCGAATTACTAGAAAAGCGATATAACAATAAGCATATTCGTGCGCTTATCGGCTTACTTTTCTTCTTAGGCAGTAGCCTTATTTTCATGCCTGCGGTTATTTATTCTGGCTCGTTATTCATGATAAATATGTTTAACTTAGATGTGCCTCTAATGTACGTGGCAACAGCCTTTGCCATTATTGGTGCCTTGTATGCCATATTCGGTGGTTTACGCGCAGTGGCAGTATCAGATACCTACTCGGGGGTGTTGTTGCTGGTTATGGCTATTGTGGTAGTGATATTAGCCATGGTGGCTATCGACTTTGATTTCTCGGGCATTCCCGCTGAGCGCCTAACGTTAATTGGCGATGCAGACTCACCGTTACCGTGGCAAACACTATTAACCGGTATGATCTTTATTCAAACGTTTTACTGGAGTACTAACCAAACCATTACACAACGTGCTATGGCTGCACCCAATATTAAGGAAGCGCAAAAAGGGGTGTACGCAGCAGCTATCATTCGCTTTATTATTGTTCCTAGCATCATTGTTGTACCTGGCATTATCTCATTCAAACTTTATGGCGACATAAACGATGCAGCCTACGGAACATTAGTAGGTGACGTACTTCCTGATTGGTTGTCGGGCGTATTCGCAGCTGCATTAGCGGCGGCGGTACTCACAACATATAACAGCAATCTAAACTCAGCCACGGCATTATACGTGTGCGATATACACGAAGCTTATGTGAACAAAAAGCCTGAAGTGGCCAAGTTAGGTGGAATTGTTACCGCAATTCTTACTGTAGTTTCACTGGTAATGGTGCCTATCTACGCGCAAGCCGAAAGTATCATTAACTTGTTACAACAACTCTATGGTTTGCTTAGCATGCCTATACTTTCTATTTTTATAGTCGGCTTGTTGTTTAATAACGTTAACCCATATGCAGGCATTACTGCTGTTATCTTTGGCGTGTTACTATATTCATTCTTTAGCTTCGTGCACGCCCCCTTTGGTTTGCATTATATTCACCTTATGTTGGTTACCTTAATTTGCTGTATTGGTGTAGCCTTGGGTGTAAATAAACTCGTATTTAGACAATCGGCGCAATGGCGCGGCAGATTGGTAGATGCAGACTAGGTAGCGCAGCGTATGACGCCGGTAAATAGTGTTGTTATTGTGGGCGGAGGCACAGCGGGTTGGCTTACTGCTGGTCTGCTGGCTGCTACCCACTCTAAACAAGGCTCCACCGGCGCACGTTTGTCTGTAAAGGTTATTGAATCTGATTCGATTCATCCTATTGGTGTGGGTGAAGGCACTTGGCCTACTATGCGCAGCACCCTAGCTAAAATAGGAATTGAAGAAGCTGCACTCGTCCAACAGGCGAGTGCGACCTTTAAACAGGCGAGTAAGTTTGTTCACTGGCACACTGAAGGGGAACGCACTGGATACTACCACCCCTTTAGCGCGCCCCAAGGCTCGGCTACTGTAGATATAACCCCTTACTGGTTGTGTAACACTGCATTACACGAATATGCCTCAGATGTGTGTTTTCAACCTAGCCTGTGTGAACATGGCCTAGCACCCAAATTAACGGCCCATTCAAAACAAAATTTCAGTGCTAATTATGGCTATCATCTTGATGCCGGTAAATTCATTAGCGTATTGCGTGAACATTGTAAGAAAGAGTTGGGCGTCGAACATATTATTGATGATGTTACCGATGTTGCTACTGATGACGCTGGCATAAAGCACGTCGTCACAAAAAATAATGACCATATTCGCGGTGATATTTTTGTTGATTGCACGGGTTTTAGTGCACATCTTATCGAAAAAGCACTAGATGTTCCCATGGAAGATGCATCCTCTGTATTGTTTTCAGATTCAGCTTTAGTGCATCAAATTGCATATTCTGATGAACATCAGCCTATTGCTTGTCACACCCTTTCTACCGCGCAAAAAGCAGGTTGGATATGGGACATTGGTTTGCAAAATCGTCGGGGCACCGGTTACGTTTATTCGTCAAAATTTCAATCAGACGACGAGGCAACTCAAACGTTTACGGCTTATCTAAAATCGATAAATCCCGACGAAGAGTTACCTTCTACTTTTAGAAAAATTAATTATAAAACTGGCTATAGAAAACGTTTCTGGGAAAAAAATTGCGTAGCTATAGGTTTATCTAGTGGCTTCTTAGAACCCCTTGAGGCCTCATCACTGATGTTAATTGAGCAAAGCGCAATTCAACTTGCAGAGCAATTACCCCCCTATACACAGGTGATGCCCCACGTGGCGAACCGCTTTAATGAAGCGCTAGCTTATAAGTGGCAAAGCACTATAGCGTTTTTAAAACTGCACTATGTACTTAGTAATCGTAACGAGGATTTTTGGTTAACAAACAGAGCACCACAGAGCATTCCACAACGGCTAGCATCTTTGCTTGAAGAGTGGCAATACCGCCCTATTCTCGATAGCGACTTTACTGATAGAGATGAAGTATTTAGCGCACAAAGCTATCGCTATATACTTTATGGAATGTCACATAAAACCGACTTGAGCCAATATGTGCGTTCAATGAGCCAATACGACGGTGCCGATAAACATTTGCAACTGAATAAAGCCCTAATCGCTCAATTGATAGCGCGCCTTCCTTCTCATCGTGGATTAATTGATACAATGCTTAATAAGTATTAAGCCTAATACACCTTAATTTAACCATCAGGTATTGTTATGTCGTCATATACGCCGTTAGATAACCAAGCACATCGCAACCTTTGTATAAAGGCAGATAAAAGGTTTAGCCACAGCGCCGAGTTTAATTTAGTGTCCTTAGGCTTCAATGAGATTGCCAGTATTAGCGGCTGTATGCCTATAGTGGTTACTGCAAATGACGCAAACCATTCTCATACGTTAGCGGCTGTGGTTGGCTGGCCCGAGTTTGGTAACGTATATTGTAGCGACACTGAATGGATGGGTCATGCCGTGCCGCTGAGCATCCAAAGCTACCCATTCAATTACGCTGTTGAACAAGACAAACTCACCGTATTGTTTGATGAAGACAGCCCTTTGATTTCTAACAATAGTAGCGAAGGTGCCAGTGCTTTATTTGCATCAGATGGCTCCCCATCTGCAAGTCTTAAACAGTATCAAAGTATGCTATCTAACTTAGCGAGCGGCTCTCAACAAGCAAGTGCTTTTATTCAGGCTTTAACCGACCTTGAGTTGCTATCTAATCTATCAATCACCTTACATTTTGAAAATGGCGAACCCCGTGAAAGCACAGGGCTTATGACTATTAATGAAGATAAGCTAGTGCAGCTAAACGCAGATATTATTCACCAATTGCATACCCAAGGGTTACTGGTAGCAATAAATGCCATGATGCTTTCACTTAGGCAATACAACCGCTTGGTACAACTCACTAAAAATGCGAACAACCCTGTGGTTAAAATCGGGCTAAAAACTACCAACTAATTATTGGTGGAGAAGTAAAGAGCATGGTATTTTACACGCAATGTAAACGTTTTACCCAATTTAGATAAACGTCTTATTCCGCATCTTTTCTATGTTATACATGCGATATAAATGGGTGTGCGGTATTCAATCATATTTAAAACCTGAGAGGTTAACATGTCATCACTCACGGCTTTTGTCCGCTTAGACAACGCAAAAACGACTTTAATTTTCGACTGCCAAGGGCGCATGCCTACTCTGATTTACTATGGCCAGCAGTTGAACAATGCAACAACGACAGACATGTTAGCGCTGCTTAACACTCGCCAAGAAGCGAAATGTGCGCCGGTTATCGAGCCACCTATCTCATTAGTTCCCACCCATGGTGAAGGTGTTACCGGTTCACCTGGTTTAGAAATTTCAGGGGATGCAGATCAATGGTCGGCAGGATTTACCTTGTCGGATATTGAGCAAACCGATACCAGCTTAACGTTTACTGCGGTTGATGCCGACAGACAAATGCAGTTAGTTACACGGGTTGTATTAGATGCTGAAACAACCGTGGCCACATTTACCTCAAGTATCGAAAACCAAGGTGAAAGCACTTTACAGCTAAATTACTTAAACGCTGCCAGCCTTGCCTTACCAACGACCATGAGCAAGATTAAAAGCTTTGAAGGAAGATGGTCTAATGAATTCCAAACTGCCGACCATGACTTGTTCTTCGGTAGTTATGTACGTGAAAACCGCCGCGGCAAAACTTCTCATGATACTTTCCCAGGCTTAATCGCGTTTGCTAATGGAACCGGTGAGCTAGTTGGTGAGTGTTTCGGCTTCCATTTAGGTGCTTCAGCTAACCATAAATTCCGTGCGGAAATGATGGCTGATGGCAGAAGCTACGTTCAATTTGGCGAGCTATTATTTCCTGGTGAAGTAACGCTTGATGCAGGTGAAAGTTATACGTCACCCGTGCTTTATGCCGGGTTTGGCGACGCTGGTTTTTCATCCCTTTCCCAGCAGTTTCATAATTTTATTCGAAGCAATGTGTTAACCCACAGCGCTGATATCACCAGTGCACAGCACAAGCCCCGCCCAGTGCACTACAACACATGGGAAGGCATTTATTTCGACCATGATGAAGCCACGCTTAAAGCCCTTGCTGACAAAGTAGCCCCCTTAGGGATAGAGCGCTTTGTACTAGATGACGGCTGGTTTAAGGGCCGAAGAAATGACAAAGCTGGCTTAGGCGACTGGACAGTAGATGAAGCTATCTACCCAGAAGGGCTAGATGGGCTTATCGACCACGTTACCGATAAAGGCATGGAATTCGGCATATGGTTTGAACCTGAAATGGTTAACCCAGATAGCGATTTGTACCGCGCACATCCTGAATGGGCGTTGCACACCAAGAATAACCCCCATGTACCCTTTCGCAATCAGTACGTACTTGATTTAACCAACCCTGAAGTGGTTGAGTACCTGTACAAGGTGATTACCGACGTACTGAGCACTTACCCTAAAATTAGTTACATTAAGTGGGACATGAACCGCGATGTAAATCATCCTGGCAACCTACAAGGCAAACCAGCTATGCATGGCCAAATGGCGGCTTTGTATACGTTAATCGATCGCGTTAAAGCGGCACATCCGGGTATTGAAATTGAAAGCTGTTGTTCAGGCGGGGGCCGTGTGGACTTAGGTATATTACCTCACACCGACCGTTTTTGGACGTCAGACTCTAACGACGCGTTAGACCGCTTGTACATACAGCGCGGCTTCTCTTACTTCTTCCCTTCTGAAGTGATGGGCGCACACGTAGGCCCTCGCGATTGCCATATTACTGGCCGTAATTTACCGATTGAGATCCGCTCTGCAGTATCGATGTTTGGCCACATGGGTATTGAGATGGACCCCCGTGAGCTTACTGAGCACGAGCAAGACACCCTGAAATCCGCCATTTCACTGTATAAAAAATACCGCCACATTACCCACGGTGGCGATTTATACCGCATGGATGATGATGGCCTTAACGTGAAGTTTGGTTATGTATCAAAAGACAAAGCCGAGGGAATTTTTGCCTACAATAGCGTGAAAGAAACCGGGCGTACTACACCATCTCGTTTCTATTTTGCCGGGCTTGATGCCGATAAGTCCTATACCCTTGAGCGGGTTTGGCCGGGTACATTGAAAGAATACTCACCGTCTATTTTGCAAAAAACAGACGGGCAAGTATTTAGCGGTGAAGCGTTAATGAAATACGGTATGCAAATGCCGGTTTTATTCCCGCAAACTTCGCTTATCTATACCGTTAAAGCAGTGTAGTGTAATAAAAAACACGCTACATAAAGCTTAAAAAAAGCGAACCACTAGGTTCGCTTTTTTATTTGTTTTTTGAGGCTTTTCATTATTTTTGCCAAACGTTTATCACCGTCTTTTGTCACTTTCTCAAGGGTGCTAGATGCCATTGAAACATCATCAGCATTTAGGAACAGCTCGGCTAAACGTAAGTTAGCCCAATTCTTACTTGGCAACTGATGAGTATCAATATCTGTCGCCTCTAATTCAGCCAAGTAGTAGTTAAGCGCATCAATTCCCGACTTAGTATATTGGCTGGTTTCTACTGCCACCCAACCTATACGATAAGTGCCATATAGTTGGGTAAACTTACTTTCAGAATACGTGTTCCATGCTTGTTCATCTGCTTTGTGAGCTTTAACTACGTTAGTGTTTAATAGAGGGGTTAGCGCTGCTATCGCGTCATCGTATTGTTCACCATCTATATGCAATCGACCAAGCTCAAAACGTGCCCGAACTTCGAATTCAGGCTTTTCGCTAAGCTCAATTAACATTGCTTTTGCTTCAGCAGCTTTATCATCTGCGGCATAAATTGTTGCTGTCGCAAATTTGCCTTCTAGTGCATCCATTTGCGTAATTTTATCAGCAAGCTTTTTAGCTTCATCTATATCGCCACCAGCGATAGACGGCGCTATTATGTAAAATTGCATTAACGCCTGATAAACCTCAATTTCATCTGGCGCCACTTCTATCGCTTTTTGTAGGCTCGCTTTGGCTTTTTTGGCATAACCTAGGGCGGAAAAAACACTATCCATTGCTTGTGCCCCCATCACGTTAGCCTGCATATGGTAAGCGCGGTAATTGTCTTTATGGTCGTCAACAAATTGAGCCGCCATATCCTCAGCATCATCTAAATCTGTATTCATTAACGCCGAAATTAACACGTTATATTGCTTCGGGGTCTTTGATGGTATGGGCTCAAGTGCGTTCACTATACTTTCATAATCCTGCGCTTGAAACATAGCGTCTAATGCGTCGTCAGAAGGTAATGCGCTGGCGTTCGCAAACGACACAAAGAATGATAAACACAGTAAAGCGACTATATTTGCACCCTTAAACGCAGTAATAGCAGGCAGACACAAACAATGGAGAACAGTTAATTTGTTTTGATTTCGCTGGAGGAACATTCCTTTGCCTTAAATGAATAAGCGTGAAGTAGTAAATTAGCATGCTTAATACGACTTCTCGAACTGAATAAGTAACAAAGCATGTCTTGCCAGAATGAACCGTTTGCCTATGGGTATG
Organism: Alteromonas sp. 38; assembly: GCF_902506055.1. NCBI lineage: Bacteria > Pseudomonadati > Pseudomonadota > Gammaproteobacteria > Alteromonadales > Alteromonadaceae > Alteromonas > Alteromonas sp. 38. Next base: position 218,154 of record NZ_LR733300.1, on the reverse strand, counting down.
ACACAACGCGAAACAAAAAAAGGCCTAACACGGTTAGGCCTTTACGGTATTTTTTCATCATTGGAGATAGTAAAGGTGACGCCTATTTCTTAGGTTTACTTTCCATAATTAAACCTAACGCATAACGATTGTCGAAGCCCTTCCAGACTTCTGGCACTTTTCCTTCTACAGCAACTTGCCCACTATCGCCCTCAACATTTAAATAGGCACAAAAATCAGCTTTTCCTTTCACATGGCATTCCATCATAGCCAATGCAAAGTGTTCGTTTATGTCATTCATGGTTTCTGAACGCCACGCTGGCTCTAAATAATGACCAATATCGAATTCGTTTCCAAATGCTTCTTTAGGGGCCGGATGGGGAGCAATATTGTGTCTGGCATTTTGGAACGTCAGTAGTTTACTGTTTTCGTTTCCTGTATTTTCAAATAGCCACTTAATACCTTGGTAACCAGAAATATCATCATGATCGCCAGAAACGTATAGCATGGGAACGCGAACATTGTTTAGTGCGTCTTCTGAAAACACTTTATGTTGACCGCCCCAAGGCGCTAACGCCATCGCCGCTTTCCAACGCGTATCTACGCTTTCAGCGTCAGCATTGCCACCGGCACAAGTATTAAGTACATTTTGTAGCGCACTGATCACCGCCGGATCTGCTACCCCAGTAAAGCTAGCAGTAGCTTCTGCTCCAAAGTTATAACAGCCGCCAACAGTATTAACCGCCCCAAACCCCCCCATAGAATAGCCAATGAGCCCAGCGTTTTGGGTGTCGGCTACACCGCTAAATAGCGCATGTTCACTCACCGCATTCAACGTTAACACTTGATCTCTCGAACGGTTCAATAAGGTACTAGGGAAGCCAGCATAAGGGGCATTGGCGAAATCTACATCTTCGTTGGTAGAGTCGGTATGATCTATCCCTGCCACAATATATCCATGAGACGCTAGGTGCTCACCAAGGTAATACATTATTGTGCGATAACCCGTATAGCCGTGCGACAACACAACAACAGGGTAACTGCCTTGCGTTTCTGCCACACTGGCATCGCGAATAGCATCAGCTTGAATGCTAAACTCGTTACCACTACGGGTTTGATTTTCATACGTTGTGGCCGCGCCGCTATCAGTGGTGGGGTACCAAACTTCTAGTTTCAACGCTCGGTCAACAACCTGCCCTTGTAGAGTAACGACGGGCTTAGGATAGTTAACGGTTAAGGTTTTAACGCCCACGTTATAGGTACCTTTTTCACTTAGTTCAGGCGTAATATCACTAGGATAGTCTTGATAAAGCGTCTGCGCTGAATATACCGGTGTCGCGGTCAGTACTACTGTGGCACAAATTAGGGATAACGTTTTCATGAATTACTAATTTTTTGTTAATTATTATGCATACCGTATATTACCTCCGTGCTCCCAACATACAAGGAGTGGCTCATTTATTAAATGAATTGTAATAAATAAGACTAGTTAATTTAATTTGCTATTTTGATAACGATGAAGGTAAACGTATAACCTAAAGGCTATTTTTGCACGCTGAATATAGCAAAACACATGATAAGAATGAGTGCGAGGGTTGCGCAAGATGTTACCAGCGGGACTGTTACCCCATGTACCAGTAAGGTTCCAGCGACTAGGGCGCCTATTGCACCTGCGCCTACCTTAGCAGCGGCAACCCACATATACGTCTGCGCCGCGCTATGTACAGGGGCAAACTCCGTTCGTGCCGCTAGGCTGGAAGTAAAGAATATGGCATTGGCTACACCACATAACCAGTAGCCCGCTGCCCCAAGAACAAAAGAAGGGCTTAGGGTTGTCGCCAGTAACGCCAACATCAAAAAGCTTCCTGCTCGTTTTAACAACGTAAGTGGCTCTTTCGATAGTGGCCTAACAATGAGAATTAGCGCACCACTTAAATTTCCTACCCCGTATGCCGTGACCAGATAAGCGCCATGATGCTCTGCGTGGTGCCAATATTCGCTAAGATAAACGGCTAACACGGGTAAGGCTGCAATACTAAATGCTGCTCCCGATGTCATCACCATCGTACGTAACAGTGCGCTCGAGTTTTTAAACGCATAAAACACGCTTTTAAACCCTATGTCTAGTGAGGCGCCAGCTTTTGGCAGTACATGCTTTTTAGGGAAAGTTAAAATGAGTATGCCAGCTAACAGAGGCGTGAACACCAGCACACTAACAGCAACCTTTGTTGAGAACAGCGCCGATAAAGAAGCAACAATAAATGGGCCCAATGTGTGCCCTACCCCATAGGTAATGGTGTCCCAGCTTTGCGCTTTTCTAAGAGACGTATTGCTTGCGCTAACTAAACTCGGCAATTGAGTACCCAAGCCCCCCATAATAAACGAACTGCAAACACCACTTATCAGCAACGAAAACGCCAACAGCCAAGCAAAATGCATTTCAAAACTGAATATAGCCAATAGAAAAAAGCAGGTATAACTCAACGCCGCTGCACTAATGAGATATTTAGGCTGCGAAACCCCATCTAACCAACGCCCGTATACTGGCCCTAACAAATGAGGCAGCGTTAAGCATGCCGCTAAAATTCCCGCTGCCTTTCCATCAAGTTCAAGGTTTCTAGCAAGCAATACGATGGCCACAATAGCGCCACCAGTTGCCGTGCGCGCGATAATGGCGGCCACAACATATTTGAGTAATGGTGAAAAACGTTCTTTATTCAACGGTGGGCTACTCTTTGGCGCTGGCCTTTGTGTTAGCGTTGGCAACAGATTAGCACTGAGTCACGTGCAACTTAATCCAGTGATAATTGCGTTAAAATCGCTTCGAGTTTTTGTTTATCTTCGGCCTGAAGGGGCTGTAATGGATGAGGTAAACAATTTGCTTCTGTGTAACCCAGTATTGCCGCAGCGGTGGCCATCACGCGCATACCGCCTTTATTGCGAGCGAACAAATCCCATAACGGCGTTAAGCGTTCAGATTGTGCTATCACTGCTTGCAACGATGATGATTGAGTTGATGCAATCATGGTTTTCACCGTATTAGGAAATAGCCCTCCCAGCACAGATAACCATAAATCGCATCCCGCTTGCATACCCAACGCGCCAAATTTATCACCACTCACACCAATGGCTACATGCTCTGGCACTAAATTTCGCAAGCTAGAAAGTCGTGCTTCCCCAGTCGCATTGCCATCAGCATCAGCAAAAGGCATTCCGGGAATTTTAATCGCGCCTACGTTTGGTAGCTGGGTAACTTGGGTATATAGCGTGTCGCTGAAACTAAACTGGGTCACTCCTGGGTTTTCGTAAATGCACAGGGGAACTGAGATTTCACAGGTGACCCTTTGGTACAGCGCAAGTACTTCAGCTTCATGCAACGGATGATACGAAACAGGGGCCAGTAACAACGCTTTCGCCCCCGCTTTTTGTGCCACCTCCGCATTTTTAAGCACATCATAAGTACGCAGTGAACCAATGCCTACCATCACAGGTGTACCGTTTGCGGTAGCAACTGAAGATTCCGTCACCTGTGCTAGCTCATCCCTCTTTAAATAGGGATAAAGGCCGGTAGATCCCATGGCGCATATTGAATCGACATTTGCTTGCTTTAGGTTGCTAATGAGCTTTTCAAACGCGTGAAAGTCTATTTTTTCGTGGCGAAATGGCGTGAGGGGAAAGGCACACAATCCGGTGAACATAAAAGCTCCTGATGCTAAAAGGTAAGCCATTATAGGTACTATACACGCTTCAGTCGCTTACTTACACGCCGTTTCTTTGCTATCAGCAGGGGCTCTCAAGTCTACTCATAAGTTGTTCATGACATTGTCTGCCCATAGCGCTGCATCTTGATGACAACGGCCATAAAGGCAGATCTCCTCATTCGATAAGCCCTCGAAAGTTTGGCTATCGAAGCGCTCTATGCCCATCACATTAGTGAGCAGTAAACCAAGAGCATTATCACGGGTTAATAAAGCTTGTTTTAAACGCGCTTCCAGCTTCAGGTTACTAACAAGTGTTTCTATTCCAACTTCAAAAATTGCATCTGCGCCTGAAAGTAAGCCCACTAAAAAGCATTCTGATGGGTTAATCGCATCTTGCTCATTCTGTTTATGCAGCGCAATACGTTCAAGGGTTTTCGCTCTTGTTAATAATGTTCGAAATAATTCGGTAGGGCTCGTTGAGACAGACATCAAAGACATGATGATTGCCCATTGCTTGACGACATTCAGCCCCAATATCACCACAGCTTCTCTAACGCTGTTAACATCACGAACAAGTTGATAAAGAGGACAGTTTATTAAAAGTAAAATCTTCGTTGTCAGGACAGGATCAAGAGAAATCATATCTGCGACGCTATCAACTTCAATATCACTTCTGCTGAGTTCAGAGACTAGGTTTAAAGCACTATGTTGCTTTGCGCTTATTTTCTTACCATCAATAATAAACGGGTTTTCAAGGAAATCTCCCTGAAAAAGATCGAACCCTAATGCTTTACAATTTTCATATACCGCTTGGTTGTCCACATGTTCTGCCAATATTAAACACTTTGATTTTTTTAATATTGGGATGCTTTTTCTAAGCTGTGCTTGAGTCACATTTAACACATCAACTTTAATCACTTTGATGTATTTAAAGAACATCGATTTAGAAGGGTCGAATGCGTATTCACTCAGCGCAAAGTTGAAACCTCTACGCCTCAATTGTCGAATTCGTTTGAGATTATAATCTGTGGGTTCTACTGTGGCGAGCATCTCGAGAATAATGTTTGGTTTTACCGGTAAAAGGCTGTCGGTTTCACTTAGAAAATCCTGATCGATATTGATGAATATAGGCACATTTAGGTGCCTATCGCTTTTCGCAATACTCTCGCATACACTTGCTAATAACTCGCTGGTCATTCCCTCTTGTAGTAGCCCCACCTGCGGGTGAGAGAGTATGTCGGAATCTGCTTCGCCCAAGCACAAAAATTCGCAAGCAAATACTTCGTGGTCTTCATTGAACACAAGCTGCCTTGCAGTTAACACATCCTTCACTGTTAGCTACTCCATAAGTCTTATAGGCTACCGCTGAAACGCCAGCCCTTAGAAATACGCTCTAATCAGGTCGCGTCAAAAACGCATTAACCACTGACGATAGCTATGTATTAGTAAGTTCACTTTCCATTCTTCATAACGTTTTCTAACCACTAATTTCGCAATTATCGCTATTGTCATCTACAGTAAAATTGTTATGAGCCAAACTGAATTCGCTAAAAATTGAGCTCAGAATTAGTTGGTGATTTCTTATTTAACAATTTTTTAATCATGGCTTTTATCACGCCTGATTGGCGTTATTTTAATAATAGACCACCTTTTCATGACTATTAAAGATATTGAAATTAATAAAGACCTTAAAAAGACTCAGAGCCTGATTAATCTGTTTTACCATCCCGTGCTTGTGGTAAATAACGACTTTGACATTCTTGCTTCAAATAATAAATTAAAGGACAGCAAGGTTCTGTCTTCTAACTTGCCGATTATTATGGACGCAATAATGCCTTTATTAAACCGCGAGCAAGAACTCGCTTTTTGTGTCATTGAAGGGGAAGAAAAACTGTGTACTGCCATGCCAATGGAGCATGGAAGAACACTGGTTAAAATTGCTCGGTCGAAGCCTTCGGCGCTAGCTAAGAGATACTATAACCTTGTAACGGCCATCGATCAGATCCCCGATGCGGCTATAATTTTTAGCGAAGGAAAAATCGACCTTGTTAATGAACAATTCCAAAAGATATTTCCTTTTAGTACGAATAAAAGTTTAAACGGTGTGCCACTAGATACCATTCTTAAAGATTTCAGCGTCTACTTCGCGCAACGGGACAAACGTCTTCAGGCATTAACCTATCGATTTTTGAGGCGCAAATTTAGCAGTAAACAGGAGCTATCTTTATCGTTCACCTCTCCTGACGGGCAATTTTATGAATATCGCGACAATTTAACCTTCACAGACGGGCGGGTAGGTCTCATCATTAATGAATCTCAGATTAAAGGCCTTAATGAGCAGCTTGAAAGCGCATTTAACGAAGCGCATGTTCTTAGCAATGCAAAAAGTAATTTTATGGCGGCAATGAGTCACGAGGTTCGCACACCATTAAACGGTATTATTGGTTTGCTAGATTTATGTGAGCATCAAAAAGATCTTAAAGGGAATGAGCTTTTAGGAAGATTATCGAAAAGTGCAAACTCTCTCCTGAACCTCATCAATGATGTATTAGACTTCACCAAGTTTGATGCCAACATGGTTCAACTTTCGCCATCAGAAATTAACTTGAGGACACTATGTGAGGAATTGATCGGTCACTTATATGGGCAAGCGAAACAACAAAATGTTGAACTTACGTTATTTATCGACCCGATTATTCCGAGCCTGATTAAAGTCGACGAATTGCGCCTCATGCAAGTTCTCACAAACTTGTTAAGCAATGGGCTTAAATTTAATCGAACGTTGAATGCCACACTACGTTTGGAAGTGTTGAAAGATGAATTAACGAATTACATTCATTTCCACGTTATCGATAATGGTATTGGTATTGAGGCCGCTAAAATACACACTATTTTTGACCGTTTCACCCAAGCGAATGAAGAAATTCATAAAACCTTCGGTGGCACAGGATTGGGGTTGAGTATTTGTCAAAAAGTTGTTCAGTTGATGGGCGGCCATATCTACGTTGAGAGTGAGTTAGGGAAAGGCTCAACGTTTGTAGTGCAATTACCGTTAGAAGCCTGTTCAGCGCCGGAAATAGAATCGGTACCAGCACATTTAGATAATTATACGTTTGTAACCAACAACGCCACTTTTTTTTATGACCTTAAACGATACGAACAACGACTACTTTTTAAAACCCAATTAATAAACACCTTGCCAGAGCAAGCACAATCAAACCATATCTATTTGCTTGATGCTACCAAGGTACACGAGTTTGCTTTGCTCGACTCTGAATTGTCTTTACAAGACAACATCTCCAATCTGCCATTGGGCCAAACTGCGCTTCTGGTAGACAATATAAACCAATATGACCCTGTTAACATTAACCAAATCCATCTAGTGCCACTTAAATTGGGTGAACTAATCAACCTAATTTCATCTACTTCGCCGCCTGCATCATCTAGCGTTAGGCACTTACAGCCTGACAATATTTCCGACCGTCTGCGTATCTTAGTGGTGGAAGATAATATCGATAATATCTATGTACTTAAAAAGCAATTTGACACTCTGAATATTAAGGCTTTCTTTGCGATGTCAGCAGAAGAGGCCATTATTTTCTTTGAGCAGCAGACATTTAACGTAGTAATTAGTGATTATCAAATGCCTGTTATTACAGGTGGGGAGCTTATCGGGATTTTGCGAGATATAGAGGAAAGTGAGCAAAGACCACCCGCGATTATGTTAATTCTGACTGCCGATAACTCAAAACAATGCCAAACGCTTTGTAATGACGTTGGGGTAGATCGCATTTTAATGAAGCCACTCACATTACAAACATTAGCAGACTTAACACGTCGCCTAGACAGTGAATTAGAACAAAAGGGACAGTTGGCAACATCTACAGCTATTACAGACGAAGCTGGTTTACATGAATGTATATTTGATGATGACTTTTTCTATGACAGTAGTGAAGTGAGTAGCAGTATTGATCCCACAAGCGTTTTCGATATTTCAGCCCTCATCGAAATGACAGGGGATATAAGCGCCGTTGAGGAGTATGACTATTTATACTCGTATCAAAGTAATCTAACACGCGATTTCCCCAAAATGTGCCGTTTAGCCAAAGCGAAGGATTGGAAAGGCTTGGCAAAATTTGCCCATAAATTGAAAAGTAGTACGAGGACAGTTGGTGCCTATCGTTTAAGCCAGAAATGCGAAATTGTTGAAAATGCAGCTAACAGCGATTCAATAGACGCGCCCAGAGTGGCAGATTGGGAAGCAATGAAAGAGGGTATTGAAGAGCTTCTAGCCCATTTAAGGAAATATTTGGAAAATCATGACTCACTCAAGTGAAGCTCAAATAGTTCTCTATATTACAGATCCTCAAAGTGATGAAATCATTATCGAGATGGTAAAAGCGCACTTTGACGATTACGCAACTTGCCATTCGCTGAAAGATTTATGCAAGCTTCTTACTGATGCTAAACCCAAAGTCATTCTGCTTACAGGCGACTCATTGGAGAAAAGCCTTTTTACCTATTACCGAACCCTTGAGGCGTTGAAGACATATCGCTTATGTAACCATAAAATTGTTAGTTTAATTCCTCGTCAGTATGAGAAAGAAGCCTATGAAGCGCATGCGGCAGGAATTATAGACGACTACATGGTCGCCAGACCTGTGTATGAATTACATCGCATTATATTAATTTGCGAACATTTATTTAGCGAACTAGGAGTGCATGTTCAAGACAGAGAAATGCTTGCTCAACAAACCTATTTCAGCAAAATCGACCATTTTGATGACAAAATAAAACATGCGTTAAAACAAGGTCTAGACTACAAAAACCAATTACAGTCGGAGTTCGAAAGCTCTATTGTAGAAATTGAAAACGCATTAGAACGAGCAGTAACACGGGTAGAAATGGAGCAATCCGTAGATCTTGATATTGCCAAGTTACAAGAAACCTTATCTAAAATGAAGGCAGACCAAATTCGCCCAGAGTTAATAAAACTTCAAGCGAGGGCGATTAGCTTATTAGAAAAAACCCTCGATTTAAAAACGGCAGAATTAACGTCAAATACTGGTGCTGAAGAAGCAACAACAGATGCGAGTACTGAAGCAAGCACAAGCACCGCAGAAAAAGACAAAGGCTACGCCTTTAACAGACTATATAACCAAGATATCGACCCCGAAAAAATACTGGAAAAAAAGAACGATGTGCCATCTATCCTCGTGGTTGAGGATGACATTATTAGCCTTCAGCTAACCAAGCGGTTGATTGATAAATATAAGATGCATTGCGATGCCGTTTCTACAGGCAGGCAAGCCTTCGCTTCTTTATCCACCAAAAAGTACGACCTTGTGCTGATGGATGTGAATTTACCAGACACTAACGGCATCTACATTGTAGGCCAAGCGGGCTCTCAGCAAAGCCTAAACGCCGATACTCCTATTATCATGCTATCAGGGGATAAGCATAAAGCTACAGTGACTAAAGCGATGCAAAAAGGGGCAAAGGGTTACATTATTAAGCCCCTGCAAAAAAGCTCGTTTGATAGATTAATTGAAAAATATATCTCTACGGTTTAAACAATCACCTAAATGGTTCTTAACCGTTTCTTTAATGATATTGGGGATACCTTGCGGGTGCCCCCTTACTTTGGTTCAAGTCGAGTACTATTATTTACTTGCTGCTTTGATTTTATTTTTTGCTACTGCAAATTCAAAAAACGTTCGTATATCAAGTTCGTAAATACGCTGCCAGTAGGTGTCTGCAAGTTCAGCGTTGTCGTTTTCTATGTGATTTAAGGCTGCAATGAATAAAGCTTCAGACTGTTCGCAGCGATCACTCGCCAGTGCCATCAATTGCGTTTCATCAATACTGCCTTTGGCAAAGTTAAGCATCCCTTTTTGCCAATCGTCCAATTCAAGTTGCTCAGAGGCAAAGTTTAATAACTCACGACTTTCTTGGCTATTACCCTGCATTCTATAGCCATACGCACCATAAAGTACCCCATAGATTCGAGCCTCATCAGCTTGACTATAACGACTAGCAAGATTACCTACTTTATCCCAATTCCCCGCCGCAATATTTGCGTAAATTTGGGTAAGTAAAATCTCTGCTTTGCTATCAACATCAGTTATCTCATAGTCGATGACTTTATCGATTTTGGTATCCCATAAATACATTTCATTTAAATAACTCTGATAGCTAGGATCTAATTTAGCCGCTTTTTGTGCGGTATAGACGGCCAACGTGGTTTTATTGCTGATACGGAATAATTCCGCGAGTAAATTAAAATGAAATGGATCATTAGGAAAAGACTGCGTCAAAAGACGGCTTTCGGTAATGATATCGTCTAATGGTTTATAAGTGCCCGTATCACACATATTATTAAGTGCGTATTCCGTTTGATAAAGCACCCAGTCCGACTTTGCATCAGGATTACTATCATCTCGCTTTCGCGCCGCCTCAACAATGTAAATGGCTAATTCGAGCTGTTCCTGATCATAATAATAATAAGCTAACTCTAAAGCCCCATTCATAAAAAATGGATTGTCACGAACCGTTTGCTTTAACGCCGCTAACATTTTTTCATCTTGGGGTTGCTCGAGTAAGTATGAGACATACACCGGCGGCGCAATGTCTAATGTACTTAAAAACGGGTGCTGTGTATAAAACGCTTGCCACTTTTGTTCGTCGTACTCTTGCTCTACAAATGCCAATTGCAAATTCAATCGATAATAGTGAAAAGCAAAATAGCGATCGTTAGGCGCTTGTTTTATGCCTTGTTGCAAATTACTTTGCAGCTTATTCAATAAGTCATAATCTGGCTCTCGGTCAAACGCTTTTAACTGGTACTCAATCAAATTACGCAATGCCTGAGAATCATTTGGGTAACGCTCAACTTGCTGCTCTAAACCGACGAGTTCAGGCGAGGCATTTGCATTCTGGGTTGAAGTAGATTCGCAGCCGCTCAGTAATATCACACTAGCAAGTAGTACAATTCGGTAAAACATCATCTAATAATCCTTTATGTACTAATACTGGTAGCCAAGAGACTCAGCACGCTCAAACGCCGCTTCAGACAGAGCGTCTTTACCATTGAAACCATGCACAATACCCAATAAATACTGCACTTCTCCATTGTCTTTATTGCTATTAGCAAGTTCGCTTACGTATTCTAACGCCTCGTCAAAGTGTCCACTATCAAGCAGGGCGCGCGAGTGCGCTATTTGCTCTTCTATAGATAACGTTGCGTGGCTTTGCGGTGATGTTGCCATGACCTTGTCGTATACGAACATACTCTCGCTGCCTTTTTGAAAGGCATCAATAGCATTAAAAAAGGCTGCGTATTCTTCAACCGGTATGGTTTGCGCATACAGTACGAATTTTGAGGTACTTATTACTTCGTTATCACTAGGCTGCGCAGTATGTGTTATTTCAAAAAATTGGTTTTGATAATTGCTGGCAGGGCCATTTTGCACTAGCTCAGCATCCGGCCATGGAGCTGGATAGGTAATAGAAAGTTCTACCGTAATGGGTATTTGTATATAAAGGTCTTGGTCGCGCTCAGATACAGGTTCCATAATGGAAAAACCGGTAAAGACTTTTAAAATTTGCGCATAGTTCATGCTGTAATGAAAACGAGAAATATCTTCAGTAATAGAGAGTAAATCTACAAACTTTCCCTCTATTTCAAAAGGTGTAGCCGAGTCTGCGGGATCCGTTGCGGTAAACGACGTTACTCGATTATCGTGAACAAATGGCGACAGAAGTTGCTCTACTACAGCGCGCTTTTCTGGCGAAAATTGATAATAATTACGAAGGTTCGTTTCTACCTGACCGTCAAAACTCATCTTTACTGATGCGCCTAATGCAGAATCATTCAGCGAATAATCAACCCCCACTTTTGCCACATTCTCTTCAGGTTGAACATGGGGAACTTCTACTAGCTCACCCGCGCTGCCCGTTACCACAAATGTACGTTTGCCCCCAAGCATGGCACTTAACCCTGGGAAAGTGCCCGTTTGGCCACTGGTATCTAGCCAATAACTACCTTCATCCGTGGTAACGTAAGTGATCATATGGTTAAAGTTAAGTGCTGGTAAATCGTCAAATACAACACTTCCATTGTAGGTATTTACGAGTGCTGGTGACGCTTTTATACCGGCTTCGTTGAGTAGCGCCACAATAAGAGTTGTTTGGTCTTTACAGTCACCATAGGCGTTCTGTAGCACTTCTTGCGCAGTATGAGGCTGATAGCCCCCACGGTTAACATGCGCACCTATATAACGAACATTTTTTTGCATGTAATCAAACACCGCTTTTACTTTATCGGTCTGGGTGTCCTGCTCACTAAACAGTTCATTCGCTAACGCGGTAACATTATCTGCTGGCATCAAGCTTGGCTTGAATAAGTCCCAGTACCAATCATCTACTGTTTTCCAATTGTTCATCGTAGAGACGTAAACGAGAGGTAAGGTTTCATCGATAGGCGGCATGCCAGACTCAATTTCTATGCCTTCTAGCTTATCCATTTTCCACTCGTACTGCGTTGTGCTTCCACTTTTTGTCACAAGCGGAGACAAATCTGTGTTTCGATTTTCGATATATAAATCAACGGTGTTTGGAATAGTGAGTGTGGTTAACGAGGACAGAATAGGATCGATTCTCACCCAGTTTTTTTGCGGTAAAAATTTTACGTGATTAAAGCGAATGCCGGTGAACCATTCACCATCTATAATCGCTTTCGTCTGCTTCTCGTCAATTTGGTACTCGATAATATTACCGACTTTTAACTGAGGTACAGCGAACTCAATACGCTTCATATCATCAAGGTAATCGTCATTATTAGCTGACACTTCAGAGATAGCATCATCTTGCATATTGAAAATTTGACCGTCGGCAGCAATTACCCGAGCAAAATCGATACTGCTAGTGTGATAATAAGCATTGAACGAGTTAACTAATTTTGAATAGTCGGATACCGCCTCTTCGCTTGCAATATAGATAGCACGGTAATATTTGGTGGACTCTAAACGTTGCTCGTCGACCGTAATTTCGGTTCTGCGACTGAGTATTACCGCCCCGCTGTCTGCATATTCTGTAGCCTCTGTTTTGAGTGCTAATAAAGTCTCGGCATCGGGACCTATACTCGTCGTTTCTGCACTTGCGTTAGTTATCGAAAAGAAACTCAAAAAGATAACGAACACTCGGATATATACTGCCATCCCATTCTTCCTTGTTGATACAAATTCCAACCAAACGCGTGCGTTCAACTGTTTATTTTTTAAGTTATGCTGCCGTATCTTGCGTTAATTGTCGATAAGAGATTTCTTATATCAGTGCCCCTTTAAATTTGTCTGATAAATATCGCGCTTCACAACGAGCTAATTAGCTACTAATCGATTAATTTAGAACAAAAAAAAGCCCTTAAAATAAGGGCTTAGTATCTATTTTTGATTTACAAAAAAGCTTTATCAGAATTTAAAACGGAATATCATCATCAAAATCAAAGTCTGGCTCTGCCATTGGAGGCTGCTTAGGCTGTGACTGACCACCGCCTTGATTAGGCGCTTGTTGTTGGTAACCGCCTTGGTTTTGACCACCTTGATTTTGGCCGCCTTGCTGCTGATAACCACCTTGGCTTTGACCACCTTGTTGCTGGTATCCACCTTGCTGGTTATTCTGAGGGCGTTGATAACCGCCACCCGCATTACCACCGCCACCTTCACCACCGCGACCACCAAGCATTTGCATTTGGTCTACAATGATTTCTGTAGTGTAACGGTCTTGGCCTGACTGATCTTGCCACTTACGCGTTTGCAATTTACCTTCAACGTAAATTTGAGAACCCTTTTTCAGATATTCTCCGGCAATTTCTGCTAAGCGACGGTACATAGTAAGGCGGTGCCACTCAGTGCGTTCCTGCATTTGGCCTTGCGGATCTTTCCAGCTTTCGCTGGTAGCCAAGCTTAGGTTCGCAACGGCGTTACCGTTAGGCATGTATCGTACTTCAGGATCATTACCTAGATTTCCCACAAGTATGACCTTGTTAACGCCTTTCGTTGCCATTGGTGTCTCCTGTAACGTATTTAGTGCCTTGCTGCTCTATCACTTTGTGACAACAACAAGTGCGAAAGTTTCATCGATATTAGCCGGTTAGTATATCTTATTTTGAACGGGAGAAATTAAGTTTTTTCTCTCCCGCGCGCTTTCAAATTTGAACGCTATCAAAATTTTCATCGCTTGTCGGCTGAACTTTCGCATGGTTTTCTTAGGCGCTTACTAGAATAAGCGCCTATACCATTACTCTTTTCCACCAATTATTTTTACCACCAAGCCCCATAGAAGGCGATAAGCAAACACACCACGGCGAAAGCGGCAATATTGAACCCTTTCGTTGTAGCGAATTCGACCTCGTCTAAATCTACCGCATTTTCATGTACACCTTTTTTCTCTGCAAGCGACACGATAATAGCCACAGAAACACAAAGTAAGAACACAATTCCAACACGGTCAATAAATGGCAGTTCAGGCCAGAATTGACGGAATACAATACTAAGTACAAACGAACCTAGTGCCGCACACAGTCCACCGGTTGCAGTGGTCTTCTTCCAGAACATGCCCAATACAAACAAGGCGCAAATACCTGGCGTAAAGAAGCCAGTAAACTCTTGGATATATTGAAAGGCTTGGTCGAAATTCCCCAGTAGCGGTTTTGCCGTAACCATGGCAATAATAAGTGATACAAAGCTCACTATACGCCCTACTTTCACATAGTGATGTTGGCTTTCATTTGGGCGTTTGTCTTTGTATAAATCCATAGTGAAAATGGTCGATACACTGTTGGTCATCGAGGCTAACGACGACACAATAGCTGCTACTAACGCGGCAAAAATAACCCCTTTCAACCCTACTGGCATCATGCTCATAAGTGAGGGATAGGCTTGGTCAGGCTTTGAAAGTTCTGGCACTAATAGCACTGCCGCAATGCCTGGTAACACCACAATCAATGGCATTAACAGTTTAAGGAATGCAGCAAACGCAATCCCTTTTTGGGCTTCTTGTAGGCTTTTCGCCGCCAATGTGCGCTGAATAATGTATTGGTTAAAGCCCCAGTACGACAGGTTCATTATCCACATACCACCAATGAGTACGGAAATGCCCGGCAAGTCCATATAATGCGGATTATCTTTCGATAAAATCATATCGAATTTTTCAGGTAGCTGGTTGCTAAGGTCGATAAAACCTTGAATGGGGCCATTACCGCCACTGATTAAATTAAGCGCGGTGTAAGACAAAAACAGGCCGCCGAATATTAATAGCACCACTTGTATAATATCGGTAAGTGCCACAGCTTTTAGCCCGCCGTATAACGAATAAGCTAGCGAGAAAGCACCTAGGAATATCATGCCGTAAACCATGTCCACACCAGCAATGGTGTTAATGGCTAAAGCGCCCAACCACAAGACTGCGGTTAAGTTTACAAATACGTAAACCCCTAACCAAAATACTGCCATGACTTTACGCACTCGATGGTCGTAACGCTGCTCTAAGAACTGCGGCATGGTATATATTTTGTGCTTTAAGAAAATAGGTAAAAAGTATTTTCCTACAATAATAAGTGTGATGGCTGCCATCCACTCATAAGAGGCAATAGCTAAACCTAGCTGATAGCCAGAGCCTGACATACCAATGATCTGCTCTGCCGATATATTTGCTGCAATTAGCGAGGCCCCTATTGCCCACCACGGCAAGCTAGAGCCTGCTAAGAAGTAGTCGTTCGTATCTTTTTCGTGCCCCTGCTTTTCCCTTGATACCCACCATGCGATGCCGATAAGCGCCACCACATAGATCACAAACACTGTGATATCTAACGATGCTAATTTCATAGTTTTTCCCAACGATTATTTTAGTTTTGCGGTGCGAATTTTCTCGATGCAGGGTCGATGAAGGCTATTGGTTTTATTATTTTTGTAAAAGTTAAAGTCCACACCATGACTTTCTTTATGACTTTGCCAAAAAGCGCATCATTAATATCACATTTCATTAACTTAGATGAACAAGAATTGTAAATTTAAGGCAAAAAAAAGCGTTGTTTTGAAATTCAAAACAACGCAAGGGGCACAATCAATTGTTAACGGGAATCTTGTGTATTACATATAATGTTTAAGCAAATGCACCTTGAGTGGCAGTGCATACATATATATCGGCTGTGTAGCCAGTCTCATCAAAGTACTTATCAGCAACCACTTGCTTAACCGCATCGACAGAATCGGTTTGAACTAACGCCACAACGCAGCCGCCAAAACCACCGCCAGTCATGCGAACGCCACCGGTTTCACCTAATACTTCACCAATAATTTCAACAAGGTAGTCAATGGGCGGTACAGTAATTTCAAAGTCGTCGCGCATAGAAACATGCGACTCTGCCATCGCCTCACTCACCGTAGTGATATCACCTACCTTCAACGCTTCACTTGCACTTAATGTACGAGCATTTTCAGTAATAATATGACGAGCTCGGCGATAAACCACTTCAGGCATATGAGGCTTAGCGGTTTCCAGCATTTCAATAGTCGCTTCACGTAACGAAGGAACGCTTAATAACGACGCGCCTTGCTCACACTGTTCACGACGCAAATTGTATTCGCTGTCTACCAAACCGCGTTTTACATTTGAGTTAATAATGACGATTTGATGTGACGACGGAAGCGGAGAATGTTCAATCGCCAGTGATTGGCAATCAAGCAACATTGCACTTCCTTCGTGCCCCATTGCCGATACCAATTGATCCATAATGCCGCACGAACAGCCCACAAAGGTGTTTTCAGCTTTCTGACCAAGTAAGGCCGCTTGAACACCGTCTAGCGGTAATTCATATAGTGCGCTAAGCGCTTTCAAAATGGCAATTTCAAAAGACGCAGATGAACTTAAGCCTGCGCCTTGTGGCACGTTGCCAGTAACGACAAGATTGGCACCAGCGAAATCAGGTAAGGCATCTTTAAGGACTTTAATCACGCCACGTACATAGTTCGCCCAGCCTTGATTATCGTCATACTGAATGTCAGCAAGTGAAAACTGGTTTTGCTGATTTTCATAATCAAGCGCTGTCACAACGATATCGTTGTCATCACGTTTGGACGCAGCTACCCAAGTACCAAAGTTAATGGCAGCTGGAAACACAAATCCTTCGTTGTAGTCGGTATGCTCACCGATTAGGTTCACTCGCCCCGGGGCGTGGGCGATGAGCGTAGGCTCAGTACCGAAACAACGTATAAATTCTGATGACAGTAACTGGTTATCCATGGGTATTCTCGCGTTTCTTATAATGCACTACAGGCAGTGCTTTTAATCGGTCTGCAGCTTGCTCTGGCGTAAGATCACGCTGAGCTTCAGCCATCATTTCGTAGCCAACCATAAATTTACGTACACTTGCTGAGCGTAAAAGTGGCGGGAAGAAATGGGCGTGTACAGTCCATTCTGGGTGCGTTTGGTTATCGAATGGCGCACTATGCCAGCCCATTGAATAAGGAAATGACGTTTCAAATAAGTTGTCGTAGCGGCTGGTGATATCACCAATAATTTGCGCCAACGAGTAAGATTGCGCATCGGTTATGTTGTGTAGAGATTGCACATTGAAACGGGGAAGCAATAGGGTTTCAAAAGGCCAAGCAGCCCAGTACGGTACAACGACAACCCAGTCATCGTTTTGACAAACCACCCGCTCTTGCTTTTCCACTTCTTGTTCGGCGTAATCGAGCAACATAGGGCGTTGGTTTTCTGCATAGTATTGACCTAGTTGAATCAGCTTTTTAGCCGGGTCTGAAGGTAAATGCTGCTGCGCCCATACTTGACCGTGAGGATGCGGGTTTGAACATCCCATTGCAGAGCCCTTATTTTCAAACACTTGAACCCAGGTAAATGCTTTGCCCAGTTCTTCGGTTTGTGCTTTCCAACAATTCACCACATCGGCACGTTCATCGTCGGTAAGTTCTGGCAACGTTTTGCTGTGATCGGGAGAGAAGCAGATAACACGGCTGCAACCTTGCTCGGTTTCAAATTGGAACAACCCACTTTTTTCACTGGCTTGTTCTGTGTCTTTTTTCAATGCGGCAAAATCATTTTCAAAAACAAATGTGCCCGTGTAGTTTGGGTTCACTTCACCGTTTACCCGCGTATTTCCTGGGCATAAATAGCAAGTGGGATCGTATGAGGGCTTTTGCTCGTTTGAAGGCTCTTCAGATTGTCCCTGCCAAGGGCGCTTAGCGCGATGTGGCGACACTAGAACCCATTCGCCTAGTAATGGGTTGTAACGGCGATGTGGATCGTCAGTTGGGTCGAAGGGCTTGCCCATAATTTCTCTCACTATTTACTTGGCTTTTGTTGCAATTTCGCCACACCTTCACTAAAAATACCTTGCGTGGAGGGGGTGTAATTAAACCAATAGGTTAAACGTTTACCCTCAATGATATAGTAAGGGCAACCGATTATCAATTATCGAATAAAGATAATGTATTGTTAAATAAATTAACAATTCACATGTACTATTTTTCGTTTAATTCAGTTTAAATTGATACCGAATTTCAGCGTTAAAGGGTTTTTCCGGATAAATGATGCAATCAGGAAACTGTGGCTTATTTGGTGCGTCAGGGAAGTGCTGAGGCTCTAAGCATAATGCGCCAAGCTGACTATCAGTTTCTAAACTTCCAGTGTAAAACTGAATACCCGGCAAGTCGGTGTATAAATCCATTTGCAGGTGTGTATCTTCAGCAAAAACTTGAGCCTGAGGTTTTCCAGCAACCGCTTCATTTAGTACGAAGTTATGATCGTATCCACCCACTAAATTATACAAATCATGTGATTTCGCGCTGTTTTCGTTCACCCGCGTTAGTGCACTAAAGTCGAACGGCGTATCTGCTACTTCTACAAGTTTGCCTGTTGGCAACAGGGTATTGTCTGCATCGGTAACCTTCTTTGCGTCTATTTGCACAAAGGTGCTTCCCACTGTTTTATCTTTACTTAGCGTAAAATAAGCATGCTGGGTGAGGCTGAAAGGGGTCGCTTTGTCGGTGGTAGCGTTTAATGAAAGCGATAACGTATTAGAATCATTTAGGGTATAAACAGCCTCAACGTTTACGTTGCCAGGAAAACCTCCCTCGCCATCGGGGCTACGCAAGCTTAAAGATAACGAAACACTGTCTGCATGCGTTTCTGCCTTAGCTTCCCACATTTTTTTGTGGAATCCTGGAATACCGCCGTGCAAGTTGTGTTCACCTCCATTTTTATCGAGATGATACTCAGTGCCTTCCAACGTGAACTTTCCATGCCCAATGCGGTTAGCAAAACGCCCTACAATTGCATTTCTATAACTGGGATCGTCTACATAGCCATCTATGGTTGAATATGACTGCACGCAAGCATGAAGCTTACCTTGGTCATCTGGCACATTTAATTCGTGAATTATGCCGCCATAATTCAAAATTTTTGCCTGCATACCTTGTGAATTACTTAACATATAAAGGGTGACTTTCTCACCATCAACGACACCAAAATTAGACGCTTCAACTTTCATAACAATGCATTAACCTTTTTTGCAAGAAATGAAGATTACCATTTTTTAATTTACAGGCTGGCACGACCTCAACAGCAAGGAGGGTATACGTTTTCTTACTCCGTTTATAGTGCTATTTCGCACAACATTTTTATGTTTTTTTGTAAATATACTGTACGCTGTACGCCATAACAGAGGATAGTTGCAGCCAATTTGGCGAAATTGAGTAGCAAAAGTGCTTACCGGCCAATCTAAACTGCGTGTCTTCACTTCTATAACCTAATAATAATTGCTAATTTTTCTGTATGGCTACGATTAAAGACATTGCTCAGGCTGCAGGTGTATCGCTTGCTACCGTTTCTCGCGTTATAAATAACGGCCCTAAAGTTGGCAAAGATACTCGTCAACGGGTAAAACTCATCATGGAAGAAATGGGTTATAGACCCAATGCGAATGCCAGAGCTTTGGTGACTAAGCGCAGTGCGTCGTTAGGCGTAGTGTTGGCTGAACTTCACGACCCTTTTTTCGCTATGCTTGCCCATGGTGTAGAAACCGTTACTCGTAAGAATAACGTTCAAATTCTATTAAGTGCGGGCTCTATAGAAAAAGAAACCGAACTTCGGGCTATCGAAATTTTGCTGGAACACCGCGTTGAAGCCATGGTGGTTCACAGCAAAGCATTGGATGATAAAAGCCTTATCGACTTTGCTAAGCAAGTACCGGGCTTTGTACTAATCAACCGCTATATCCCTGAAATTGCTAATCGTTGCGTTTGGTTAGATAACGTAACTGGTGGACGCCTGATGGCTGAACACGCGATCAACCAAGGACATAAAAGTTTGGCGGTAATAAGTAGTCAATACCGCATTGATGACCCTAATCACAGGTTAGAAGGCATCGTAACCGCTGTCGAAGCAGCCAAGCTTACCTTACCTGAAAGCATGATTGAGTATGCGACCCCAGATCAAGAAGGTGGTGAATTAGCCATGCAGAACTTACTCGCTACTGGCGCTGAATTTACTGCGGTGCTTGCCTATAATGATGCGATGGCGTCTGGTGCAATGACCATGTTACAAGACCATGGCATTGCAGTCCCCGAGCAAGTGTCGGTGATGGGCTATGATGATGTGCTATTAGCTAAATATTGCCGACCTAAATTGACAACCTTGCGTTATCCAATAGAAATGATGGCTGCTAAAGCCGCAGAGCTAGCGCTGAAATATGCTGCAGGGGCAAAACCCGAAGAAGGTCTTACCTTTAAATACACCCCTACAGTCGTTAAGCGTGATTCGGTGGTACGGGTCTAGCGTACTATTTTCTTACTCTAATACATGGCGTTGAACTTACCTTCATCAATAGATGAAAATTATGAGGGTAAGTTGTTATGTGTTAGAAAATTTCATGAATGATAGATCTTGACAACTTACCGAGCTTGATCAGTTAACGAAAACTTTTATCCCCAATGCACCGCCACTAGCGATCCTTATACCGTTAAAGATCTACTTATCAGCCGATCTAAAATAAACTTGCTACAGCCCTTGATTTAATTGAGCTAACGTGATCTGACCAGTTAGTCTAGTCAGATCATGATCTTATTTTAAATTTATAAGCTTAGGGAGTTACCAACAACTTGATCCACACTTTATCCACAGGCTTGAAAGTGCGATAAACCTTGATTCTACGGGCTTATATGGCTGATGAACCTTTGGTATTCTTCTATTGCAAAGTCGTGTTTTAGTGTAGCGTTATGCGTAGCACCTGGTACAACACTAATGTACTTTGCATCACTAGCGGCAGTAGCTAACAATTGCTTGCTGATTTTAAATGGGGTGATAACGTCTTTCTCACCCACTAATAGCCACAATGGGCCTTCGTAGTGTCTCAAAATAGGCGCTATTTGCATTAAGTGCACTTCAGGGTGAAGTTTCATGCTGGTCAAAGAGTTAGAAAACCCAGGTACCATGTTCGCGATAAGATCGGATATATCGTTAAACGCCCCATCGAGCACTAGCCCACCGATAGGTTTGTTCGCTGCCACGTAACTCGCAAAATAACTGCCTACGCCTCGACCATGCACAATAGTGGGCAGCGACTTATCGAAAATACCTTCAGCGTAATCGAATACGGTCAATGCGTCGGCTTTAATAGCGTTAATGCTAAGCTTTTCAGATTTCTCACTGGCACCCACACCTTGATAATCCATCCAAAGAATATTCGCTGGAATCTTGCCTAAGCGATGCAGCACACTGTTGTTTTCACTCACCGGCATACGGTTATCGGCGTAAAAAACAATATTAACAACAGGATCGGCGTAAGACACCGCAACGCCTCTTAACGTGAGGCCTTGCCCATTATCAATCTCTACGCGAGTAATACCGGCCGAAGTTTGGTCTTGCTCAATGGCAGCATGTAGCTTTGTGGTGGTCAGTGGCTTTGTGTGATTGTCTTGATGAAAAAAAGCGCTTGGGGTTACATTAATCGCGCAAGCGGCTAAGCCTAATGACATAACAGCCACAGTGAATATTTTCGAAAATGTCATATCACAATCCTTGTAGACTAGGTATTCGCTTAAACCAATGAATTTACTATCTTACCGTCTTTTACCATAACACATACCATTCCTGCATCTAATGCTGCCCGCTGACCCATTTCAGTATCCTCAAATACAACACAATCTTCAGGCGCAACATTCATAACCTCGGCTGCCATTAGAAAGGTTTCTGGGTGTGGCTTACCATTAGTAACGTCATCTGCAGTTACCAATGCTTTCAATTGCTCGATAATATTGTGGTGCCCTAATAACCACTCGGCATGTTGTCGGTCAGAGCCTGTGCCTATGGCAATAGGATGGCTTTTTATGTAGTGATTAAATACGGCAAGGGTATCTGGAATTAATTTAGGAATATCGGGCAACTTTTCTGAAGCGCGCTTTTTAAAGCCTGCCACTTCTGCTGTATCATTTTGTTTATTGTATCGTGCGTTCAACATTTCGACGGTTTCGAGCGTGGGTACGCCACCTAAACTGTGAATGTAATCAGCATCAAATGGGTAGCCAAACACTTCACAAGTCACTTGCCACGCATTGATATGTCTGCCCATTGAATCGACTAGGGTGCCATCCATATCAAAAATGATGCCTTTAAAAGACGATAAATCTATCACGGTCGCACTCCTTACGTTCGTTATTCTAGGCAATGAAAGCCAATATGTTTTCTACTAAGCGCTATCAATTACCGCTCTAGCTTGGGTAGCATCGAAATCTCGATTTACTTTTAAATATACCGTGCCATTTTGACTGTTTAAAGTCACCTCTAAAACGCCTGGAACCAAAGAAATATTTTTCTCTAACGCGTCTTGCTGATAAGCGTCGAAGCTACCATTCATCATGACACGCTTAACGCGACTCACTTCCTTTAGCCCCCAAATTACATAGAGCCAAAGTACCGTGCTTATTGCGCCAACCAGATACGCCACTTCAGGCGACCAGAAATTGGTCACAACGCCAGATAACATGCCGCCTAAAAAGGCACCAAAGAATTGGAAGCTTGCATAAATACCCATGGCCGTACCTTTTTGCCCCGCTGGCGCAATACTCGATACCAGGGCGGGAAAGTTAGCTTCTAGGTAATTAAATCCGGTAAAAAAGAGCACGATAGCAGCTGTGGTTACCCACCAGCTGTGGTCTTTCATGCTAAGCGCTGCAAAAGCAGCCCCCATAAGTACAGCGGCAAAGAGCAAATAAGACTTAGGTGTTCGGCCTCGGGCCATCCCCATCATAATCACCAAACCCACCACCGAAATACCTAATACCGGTAAGTACACCGTCCAGTGACTATCAAGAGCCATATCAAAATGAAGTAACGTTAAGGGCAGTTGTACGAAAAGCAAAGTGATAAGCATGTGCAAAATAAGCACGCTAACGTTTAAGCGCCAAAGCTGTGAAGAGAACACCAAGCGTTTTAGTTGACCCTTTTGCGGTAGCGTATCGCCGCTACTGAGTATTTCGCCATTAGGCACAATCCATTGAACCAAAGGCATACAAACAATGGCTAACACACCGGTGATAGCAAAAATACCAGCCAACCCCCAATTGTTCGCAATTAATGGCCCTAACAGCACAGCCAAATAAAAGGAAAAACCAATAGCAATGCCGATGACAGCCAGTACTTTTGCTCTTTGGCTTTCACGGCTAACGTCGGTGGCTAATGCCATAATGGCACCGGCGATAGCGCCTGCTCCTTGTAGTATACGACCAACGATAAGCCAGGCCATGGTATCAGCGTTGGCCGCCACGAAACTACCGAACGCAAATACAGCCAATCCGGCTAAAATTACTGGCTTGCGACCCCATTTGTCAGACATCATACCCATTGGAATTTGCAAAGCAGCTTGCGTTAAACCGTATCCACCCACCGCTAACCCCACCATGAAAGGCGAGTAGTCTGAATAATCCATAGCAGCGACGGCTAACACCGGCATCACCATAAATAAGCCCAGCATGCGAAGTACATAAACAGATGCAAGCGCTAGCGAGGCGCGCAATTCCAAAGCGTTCAAAGCTGTACCGTTCCTCTAAATCAGTCTGACAGATAGTGTGGGCGCGAAGTGTAGCATATATTGATAAGCTGCCCACGTTCGCAATAATCGATTAATGTAATCTTAAGGTGATCTCATTGATAGCCAATCAGTATAACTTGATCATGCAATGCAATATCAATTTGCTTGACGACTATGGCATACTGATTCTTTTTTTCGCACTTAGGCTTCAATGGATAAAATCGAGATACGCGGTGCTCGCACCCACAATTTGAAAAATATCGATTTAACACTGCCCCGAGACAAGCTGGTAGTGATAACTGGGCTTTCAGGCTCAGGTAAATCGTCTTTAGCATTCGATACCCTATACGCAGAAGGCCAACGTCGTTACGTTGAGTCGTTGTCTGCGTATGCTCGTCAGTTTTTGTCTATGATGGAAAAACCTGATGTTGATCATATAGAAGGTTTGTCGCCAGCTATATCCATTGAGCAAAAATCAACGTCGCATAACCCGCGTTCTACTGTGGGTACTATTACCGAAATTTACGATTACCTTCGTTTGATGTTTGCCCGTGTTGGCACGCCACGATGCCCTGACCACGATGTGCCGCTAGACGCACAAACCGTGAGCCAGATGGTAGATAAGGTGCTGGCAATGCCAGAAGGCAGCAAATTAATGTTGCTGGCGCCTATCGTGAAAGAACGTAAAGGTGAACATTTAAAAACCCTGCAAAACTTGTCTGCCCAAGGTTTTATTCGTGCGCGAATAGATGGCGATGTATGTGACCTGTCCGATCCACCGCCGTTAGATTTACATAAAAAGCATACTATCGAAGTGGTAGTAGACCGTTTTAAAGTGCGTGACGACCTTGCATTGCGCTTATCAGAATCGTTTGAAACTGCATTAGCGTTGGCTGGCGGGAATGCGCTTGTAGCCGACATGGACAATAGCGATGCTGAAGAAATTGTATTTTCAGCTAACTTCGCCTGCCCACACTGTGGTTACAGTATTAGTGAATTAGAGCCTAGATTGTTCTCGTTCAACAACCCTGCTGGGGCGTGCCCAACCTGTGATGGTTTAGGGACAAGACAGTTTTTCGACCCAACACGTGTGGTGGGTAACGACGAGTTAAGTCTTGCAGGCGGCGCGGTTCGTGGTTGGGACAAACGTAGCTATTACTATTTTCAAATGTTGCAATCGGTTGCCGACCATTACGAATTCGATCTTACTGGCCCTTTCGGCGAGTTAGACGATAAGCACAAAGACATTGTGTTGTATGGCTCTAAAGGTAAATCACTCGCATTTAAATACATAAACGAACGCGGCGACGTGATGGAGCGTAAGCATCCGTTCGAAGGCATTATTCCGAACATGGAGCGCCGCTACAGGGAAACCGAGTCTAATGCTGTGCGTGAAGAGCTTGCTAAATACTTAAGCCAACAGCACTGTAGCAGCTGTAATGGCACACGCCTGCGCGTAGAAGCGCGCAATGTGTTTATAGAAGGCACAACTCTGCCCACCATTGCTGATAAATCTATTGCCGATGCGTACGACTTTTTCGAAAATTTATCGCTAACAGGCCAAAAAGCCCAGATTGCAGAGAAAATTCTAAAAGAAATTCTCGACCGTTTACGCTTTTTGGTTAACGTTGGCTTGAACTACTTATCCCTTTCGCGCAGCGCCGATACTTTGTCAGGCGGTGAAGCACAGCGTATTCGCCTTGCTAGCCAAATTGGTGCTGGCCTAGTTGGCGTAATGTATGTTCTTGATGAACCCTCTATTGGGCTTCACCAAAGAGACAACGAACGCTTATTGAAAACCCTAAGACACTTGCGTGATTTAGGTAACACGGTATTGGTGGTTGAGCATGATGAAGACGCCATTCGTGAAGCCGATTATATCGTGGATATTGGCCCTGGAGCCGGTGTACATGGCGGAGAGATTATTGCCGAAGGTCAGCTTGAAGACATTCTAGCAAGTGAAGACTCACTTACTGGAAAGTACTTATCTGGCCGTGAAAAAATAGTTATACCTGAAGTTCGCACACCCATTAAAGATGATAAATGGTTGGAATTAAAAGGCGCCACAGGTAACAACTTGAAGTCGGTAGACTTGCGAGTGCCTATGGGCGTGATGACCTGCGTAACCGGGGTTTCTGGTTCTGGTAAATCGACCCTTATTAACGATACTTTCTATAAAATCGCCCACTGCGAATTAAACAAAGCCACCACTTCTGAGCCTGCCCCTTATACCTCAATGACAGGGTTAGATCAGCTCGATAAAGTGGTCGATATTGACCAAAGCCCTATTGGCAGAACGCCCCGTTCTAACCCTGCAACTTACGCTGGAATTTTCACGCCTATTCGTGAAATATTCGCCGGAACGCAGGAAGCACGCTCTCGCGGTTACAAGCCAGGACGCTTTAGTTTTAACGTGAAAGGCGGTCGTTGTGAAGCGTGTCAGGGCGACGGTGTGATAAAAGTAGAAATGCACTTCTTGCCTGATGTGTACGTGCCCTGCGACGTTTGTATGGGTAAACGCTACAACCGTGAAACCTTAGAAGTAAAATACAAAGACAAAAACATTCATGAAGTGCTAGAAATGACGGTAGAAGATGCTCGAGATTTCTTCGACCCCATTCCGGCCATTGCCCGCAAACTGCAAACCTTGAAAGAAGTAGGTTTGGCTTATATTCGTTTAGGGCAAGCAGCCACGACGTTATCAGGCGGTGAAGCACAGCGGGTTAAGTTAGCCAAGGAATTGTCGAAACGCGATACCGGCCAAACGCTGTATATTTTGGATGAACCCACCACTGGGCTTCACTTCCACGATATCAAACAGTTACTCGCCGTACTGCACCGACTCCGTGACCATGGCAACACAGTGGTAGTTATTGAGCACAACCTTGATGTGATTAAAACTGCCGACTGGATCATCGATTTGGGCCCAGAAGGTGGTTCAGGCGGTGGTCAAATTATTGCTGAAGGTACGCCTGAGTTGGTGGCTGAATCTACAGTGTCTCATACCGGCCGCTTCTTAAAGCCGATGCTTGAAGCACAAGCCTAAGCTGACGAGCATAAAGGCTTAGTATCAAAACAAAAAAACGCGCCATGTCGGCGCGTTTTTTTATGTAGTTTTTATGTAGTTCGGTTAAATACTTAGGTACTTAACTGACCACGCTTTAAAACTTAAATGCCTGAATAGCCAAGCCTTCGCACACCGAGTTAAACGCATCGTTCTCTAACCGAGGCAATCCGGTCAGTAACTCTTCATACAGTGCGTCGATAATAATAGGCGATAAGCTCATACCACCGGTAACCATCACTACCTCGGGTGCCGCGCTGCTTTTCTCTAAACATTCCACCACTAACGCTTTTACCTTACTTAACCACGGCTTTAATGCACTTTTTAAGTCTTCGGTACTAATGTTTACATCAAAATCATCTTCAATGTAATGTAGCGGTAAGGTGATCTTGTCTTTGCTAGAAAGCAGTTCTTTTGCCATTCTCACCGAGTTAACCACCCGCGCCGACAATTTGTTTTCTTGCACTAGCAGTAAACGCTCTAATTGTTCTGGGTTCTTGGTTACTGACATGGTTTGAGAAATCTCTAGGCCGTAATCATCAGAGAAGAACCGAGTAAGTGCGGGGATATTATCAACCGCACACATATCTGAATAATAAGTAGGTGGAATAGGCAGGCCATTAATCATTTTAAGCCCCATTCCCATTTCAGGCGCAACCACTTTCAGCAACAAACTCTTATCACAATCCATACCACCTAACCGTCTTCCGGTTACCGATAACACGTCCTGCTTTCTATCTAATTGGTTATTACGTTCTGGTGAAAGATTAATACAACAGATATCTGTAGTACCACCGCCAATATCAACAATAAGTGCGGTAGTGTCGCGGGGTAATGTCTGCTCAATTTTATACGCTGCCGCAATTGGCTCATCCAAAAAGTTAATTTTACTAAAACCAGCATTCGATGCTGCCTCAGTCATAATTTGAATGGCTTGGGTATTTCCCACTTCACCTCGAGTACCGTGAAACTTAACCGGGCGACCTATAACTACCGATGAAACAGGCTTTTCTAATTGGGTTTCGGCACACTGTTTAAAGTAGGCTAGCTGTTTGGCGATAATGCCAATAAACGCCTTTTTTTGGTCGCCATCAAGGGATGCGCCTAGAAAGTTTTTAGGTGAGTAAATAAGCCGGCCTTTATCAGGCATTTTTAAAAAGCGCTTAAATCCCTCTTCACCGAAGGCAAACTTGCCATGCTCTACTAAGCGTAATAATGGAATTTCTTCCAGCGACATTGCGTGCACAAGCTGCTGAATAGCCTTACGTTGCAACGCAGGTCGGTTATGGTATTCACCACGAAGCGATTCAATGCGGTTGCTATAGCGCGACTGCTCTTTGGGATCTTTAGCGTCGTAATAGCCCTGCTTGGCTTTGTCTATTTGCTCGTTAATTAAACGCTGCAATTGCGACACTTTAGCTTCCACCATGGCATCAGGCGGAGGCGGCAGTTCATCCTCAAAGTATATAAATACAGACGAGCGAATTTTATTGCCTTGCTCAAGTGACGGGTCGAGTTTTATATGTCTATGGGTAGCGCCATCAAAGTACACCACCTCAGAATTTGAGGTACCGTAATCAATCCCAATTGCAGTCATAATTATTGTTTAATCAGAAATTTGGCGCAGATTGTAATTTAAAATTACGCTGGGATCACTTTTCATCTTAATTTGGTTTTCTAATGTATACCCAGATTGCGCCAGATTACTGAAAAACCCGATTTAGCGTGATAAAGTGAGGACACATTACGATTAACATAAGAGGCGATATGTCAGCTGTAACTCCATCTGAAACCTTCCCTATGGAAATGTCATTCGAAGTACGGTTTTGTGAGACCGATGCCCTGCAACACGTGAGCAACACCGCGTTAGTCAGCTGGTTTGAAGCCGCTCGCGATCCTATCTTCAGAATGTTCACACCTACTATGGATTTACAGAACTGGCCGCTTATTTTAGCAACCTACAAAGTCGATTTTCTTGCGCAAATTTTTTACGGGAAAACGGTTACCGTAAAAACGTATATTAGCCGTTTAGGTAACAGTGCATTTGATGTGTACCAAGAACTTTGGCAAGACGGTAACCTGTGCTCAACGGGAGTAACGACTATGGTACATTTCGATTATCAGCAGCAGCGTTCAGCCCCGATTCCTGACAATATAAAAGCGACGTTACAAGCACACTTTAAGGCGCTACCTAATGACTGATTTAATTGACGTTGTTGATGATGTTTTATCACCGGAATTGTGTACCCAACTTATTGAGCGCTTTGAAAAAAGCCCAAACCTTACCCAAGGGAAAACGGGCGGCGGTGTCGATTTAGATAAGAAGCGTAGTGTTGATGTGTCTATATCTCAACAGCCTGAGTTTGCTGACTTATTTAAGCAGGTCATGCAGTTAACAGGCGAGCAGTTGGTTAAGTACATTGAGAAATACTATTACGCCTTGGTTGGCCCAATAGGGTTGACAGTTCGCCATCCAAAAACCGGCGAGCCCGTTAAACTAACGGGTGATAACTTTGAAGAAGTGGGCAAACCTAACCTTCATAATTTGGTTAATTACCTCTTTCGAATTGGCGATATTAATGCCCAGCGCTATACTGCGGGTAACGGCGGTTACCCTTATTGGCACTCTGAAGTTTACCCACAAGCGCCTCATAATGAAGCTTTGCATCGCGTTCTGCTGTTTATGTTTTACTTAAATGATGTGGAAGATGGCGGGGAAACCGAATTTTATTATCAAGATAGAGCAGTAAAGCCTGAAGCAGGCAGAATGGTGATTGCTCCTGCTTATTTTACCCATACTCACCGTGGGCAAATACCTAAAAGCAACGACAAGTACATTCTAACCTCGTGGCTGCTGTTCAATCGCGCAGAACAAATTTATACACCACAAGGCTAGGCTATATTTATGCCTATAAGGGGACTCTTAGCCCATGAGGAGCTTTGGCCTGCCTAAAAGGAGCTTACGCTGGCCTAAAAGGCGCTTATCGCAACCCCTTTAAGCCGATAGCCTACTGACGCAATATCACCTTTCCACCCTTCAGTGGTAAGTTCGCCAGTTACCCATATTGCGTCGTAAATATTATCAAGAGGAATACCCTCTTCAAAAGTTACGTACACTATTTGGTTAGACGCAGGCGGCGGCACGTGAATACAAGCGCCAAAATAAGGCACTAGTAAAAATTCGGTCGTGAGTTCAGGTGTGCCTTCAAGGGGCACCACAAAGCCAGGAATTTTCACCCGCTTACCATCAAATTTATCAACTACTGGCGCATCAGGCTGCAACTGCGACATTTCACCGTTGTGCTGAACGGCGGGAGGCGCTAGTTCATTAAACCCTTCAGGTACCAAATCTTCCCAATATACTTCAATAGGTTCTGGGGCGCTAAACGCAGAGAACGACGGAAGCAATACGACTAAGGCTAAGACCAATGCCTTTCCCATGACTTTCAACATAACACTCACTTAAATAAAAAAGGGTAGCTCTTTAAATAAAAAGGGCCGGTACTTACCAGCACCGACCCCTTTTTAGCATGTCTTCTAAGCAGCGTGAATTATTCTGCTTCGAAACGCTTAACGCTTGCGACAATTTCTTCTTTCGCGGCAGCTGAACCAGCCCAGCCGTCAATCTTAACCCACTTACCAGGTTCAAGATCTTTGTAATGAGAGAAGAAGTGCTCGATTTGCTGTAGCAGCAACTCAGGTGCGTCTTCAGTTTCTTGTACTTTACGGTAAATAGTAGAAAGCTTGTCGATTGGCACTGCCAATACTTTAGCGTCTTTACCTGACTCATCAGTCATGTTCAAAACACCAATTGGGCGACAACGAATTACCGAACCCGCAAGCAATGGAAAAGGCGTCATTACCAATACGTCAACTGGGTCACCGTCTTCAGACAAGGTGTTAGGCACGTAACCGTAGTTAGTTGGGTAGTGCATGCAAGTTGCCATGAAACGGTCAACAAACATAGCGCCCGAGTCTTTGTCTACTTCGTACTTTACCGGGTCAGCGTGTGCTGGAATTTCGATAACTACATTCACTTCTTCAGGCAAATTCTTGCCCGCAGGAATATCATTCAAGCTCATTCTAAGGTCCTTTCAATGATGTTTTAAAAAATTTGGCGCTAAGTATACGGTGACGGCGGCAAAATAAAAACGGTTTAGCGCTAATCACCACCAAAACCGTCCTTATTTAGCGATTTCTCTATTCACTTTTACCGTAATAGCTTAAACAGGTTTCTACTTCTTCTTTAGAACCAATAATACATGGCACGCGTTGATGTATTTCTTCAGGCATTACTTCAAGAATACGACCGGCGCCTGTTTCTGCCTTGCCGCCGGCTTGCTCCATCAAAAATGCCATAGGGTTTGCTTCATAAAGTAAACGCAATTTACCCGGTTTAGATGGGTCACGCTTGTCGTATGGGTACATGAAAATACCACCGCGGCATAACAAGCGATGAATATCGCCCACCATGGCTGCTACCCAGCGCATGTTGAAATTTTTCTCACGAGGACCGTCTTTACCCGCTATTAAGTCGGCGATATATTCCTGCATCGCAGGTTCCCAATGACGTTGATTCGATGCATTAATAGAGTACTCAGAGGTTTGCTCTGGCACTTGGATATTGGGGTGAGTAAGTAGGAAGCCACC
Source organism: Alteromonas sp. 38 (assembly GCF_902506055.1). Lineage (NCBI taxonomy): Bacteria > Pseudomonadati > Pseudomonadota > Gammaproteobacteria > Alteromonadales > Alteromonadaceae > Alteromonas > Alteromonas sp. 38. The sequence goes on along the minus strand of NZ_LR733300.1, from coordinate 186,659 downwards.
GTGGGTTTTATCTAAGGTATAAATATGTGTGCCACGCCCAGTAGTAAGGGCAAGCATAGTAGAAGGCCCGTAAAGCACGTAACCTGCTGCAACCATTTGTGTACCCGGCTGAAGAAACGCTGATGGATCATCGGGTTCCATCCACTGAGGTGCGTGGGTAATTGAGAAGATAGTACCAATTAAGCTGTTAATTTCTGTGTTCGAAGAGCCGTCTAGTGGGTCGAAGCTAACAAGGTATTTCCCATCTGGATGGCACGGTACCACATCGTCTTCTTCTTCCGATGAAATAGCTTTTACATAGCCCGACTCGCGAAGCGTATCTTTAATAATGTGATTAGAGATAACATCTAACTTCTTTTGTGTTTCACCTTGTACGTTTTCTGACAACGTAGAACCCAATACGCCAGCAAGCGCACCTTGACTCACCCGGAATGAAATTTCTTTGCAGCTCGCCAACAAGGTTCTTATAAGCAATATGAGCTCTAGCGGGGCACCATCTTCTTGCAACTGGGAATTTAAACGTTTCATCTTAGTTAAGCCTTTTTTTAGTGTGTAGGGTATGACAATACAAGGCGCGCAGCTTTCCTTACCGGCTTTCTCTTGTATTACCAACAAGCACTGCTTTATATGCTTGTTAAATTGATTGTAACCGTGAATGCATCGAAGTGGAATAAGGCAGGTGCTGCCAATCTACACAACATACCAGTGAAAGCGGGCATTATGAGTGAAAATGCATTATTTAACCTGCAACGGTTCTGATAAAGTAGCCAGTATTCAATGCAGTAAAAAATGAGAATTCGCTATGCATGTACATATTTTAGGTATTTGCGGTAGCTTTATGGGTGGCATCGCAGCCATTGCGAAAGCCTTGGGCCATAAGGTCACTGGCTCTGATACCAACGTGTATCCACCCATGAGTACCCAACTTGAAGCTCTGGGCATCGAGCTCACCGAAGGCTTCGATACCGACCAATTCGAGCCAATTCCTGACATCGTTATTATTGGTAACGCCATGTCTCGCGGTAATTCAGCGGTTGAGTACGTACTCAACAGAAACTTACCTTATACCAGTGGCCCGCAATGGTTGCTTGATAACTTGTTAAAAGATAGATGGGTAATTGGCGTTTCGGGTACCCACGGCAAAACCACCACCAGCAGTATGGTGGCGTGGATTTTAGAGTACAGCGAATTAAACCCCGGATACCTTATTGGTGGTGTGCCTGAAAACTTTGGCGTGTCGGCCCGTATTGGAGAAAGCCCGTTTTTTGTCATTGAAGCAGACGAATACGACAGCGCCTTTTTCGACAAGCGCTCGAAGTTTGTCCATTACCGTCCTAAAACGCTGGTGATTAATAACTTAGAGTTTGATCATGCCGATATCTTTGCTGACTTAGCCGCCATTCAAACTCAGTTTCATCACCTTGTGCGCATGGTACCTGAAAATGGCCTTATTCTTACACCCAACCACACGCCCGCTATTGAGGAAACCCTTAAAAAAGGTTGTTGGACACAACGCCAATCTCTAGGCAAAGAATGGTCTGCAGCGCTTATCAATAAAGATGGTAGCCAATTCAATGTACTGTTCGACAATCAAGTTGTCGGTACAGTACATTGGGAGCTATTAGGCCAGCACAATGTAGATAATGCACTCATGGCAATTGCCGCGGCTCATCATGCAGGCGTTCCCCTTAACGACGCTGTCGCAGCACTATCAAGCTTTAAGAACGTTAAACGGCGTATGGAAGTAAAGGGCTCGGTGACACTCGCGGCTGAAGGTAAACCGGTAACCGTCTATGATGATTTCGCTCATCACCCCACCGCCATTGCCACCACTATTGACGGCCTTCGCAAGAAAGTAGGGAATGCCCGTATTCTTGCCGTACTTGAGCCTCGCTCTAACACTATGAAAATGGGGGTGCATAAAAATACACTCGCACATTCTTGGCAAGCCGCTGATGCGGTTTATGTATATGAACCTCAAGGGCTAGACTGGTCGTTGAAGGAAGCTGCGGAGAATAGCCCAGCGCCCACCACCGTATTCAATGATGTTGAAAGCATTGTAAAAGTATTGCAAAGCGAAGTGCGCCCTGGCGATCATGTACTTATCATGAGCAATGGTGGGTTTGAAGGCATCCACAGCCGTGTTTTAAGCGTACTTACCCCGTCAATCGAGGTAGAAAAATGAAACATGATAAGCAAATTACCCTAGCTATTACGGGTGCTTCCGGCACCCCATACGCACTCTCGCTATTAACGTCGTTAGTAAAAGCTGACTACCAAGTGTATGTGCTTATTTCTTCTGCCGCCAAAGTGGTGATGGCTACAGAAGAAAATATAAAAATTCCCGCTAGACCTGAAGACGCCAGTGCTTTTTTCATGGAGCATTGCGGCGGTAAGCCTGGTCAAGTGCAAGTATTTGGGAAAGAAGAATGGTTTTCTCCTGTTGCGTCAGGCTCAGCCGCACCAGCTAAAATGGTAGTATGCCCCTGCTCTACGGGCACCCTTTCATCTATTGCCATTGGCGCCAGTGATAACTTAATTGAGCGCGCCGCTGATGTTGTGCTAAAAGAAAGAGGCCAATTGATATTAGTACCTCGAGAAATGCCACTTTCTTCTATCCATTTGGAAAATATGCTTAAACTGTCACAAATGGGTGCGACAATAATGCCAGCGGCGCCTGGTTTTTATCATAACCCCAAGACCATTGAAGATTTGGTCGACTTTGTTGTAGCCCGTATTCTAGATCACCTCGGCGTTGAACAATCGCTAGTGGCACGATGGGGCTATGAAACCGCTAAACATACCCCTAAAACCTAACTACACACTTAAAAAATAGAACAAAGGAAAATTAATGACAGCGTTGAGAAATAGGACTTTCGCCGTTGCGCTAAGCTCACTTATTACGTTATTTGTTTCGTCGCCAGCTTTTGGGTGGGGCCAAACTGGCCATCGGGTTACTGGCGCCATTGCGCAGCAGTATTTAAGCCCTCTATCTCAAGCTGCTTTATCAGAGCTTCTGCCAAACAGTTCACTAGCAGAAGCTTCAACCTATGCAGATGAAATGCGCTCAAACCCAAGCGAGTTTTGGCAAAAGATATCTACCCATTGGCACTATGTAACAGTCCCTCAAGGGAAAGGTTATGCTGACGTTGGCGCACCTCGCCAAGGCGACGCAGTTACTGCACTTGAAGCCTATACAAAAACGTTAAAAAGCGACTCAGCCACTATTGAAGAAAAACGCTTAGCGCTACGTTTTGTTGTGCACATCATTGGTGATTTACACCAACCCCTGCATGCGGGTGATGGCAGCGATCGCGGCGGCAATGATGTAAAAGTAAATTTCTTTTGGCAGAACTCTAATTTACATCGGGTGTGGGACTCTCAAATGCTAGAGCAACGCAAACTGTCTTACACAGAATGGACGAAATGGCTCACAGAACACATCACACCGAGTGACATTCGTAGCTGGGCAACCACAGATCCTTTGGTATGGATTGAAGAAAGCACTAAAATTCGTGATGAAGTTTACCCTGAAGATGCCAACAATATGAGTTACGATTACTTATATCGGCATCTTCCTACGGCTAAGCAGCGTTTACAAATGGCAGGTATTCGACTTGCCATGTACTTGAACGAAACGTTTGATAAGTAAGCGCTAATTGTAAATTTTAGGCACAAAAAAAGCGGAGACACTTCATTCAGCTGTCTGCGCTTTTTGTTACCTGAATCACATGAATTCGCTATAGGTTTTAGCCAACTGAGCTACTATAAAACCTTTAGTCTATATCAAGGGGTTCTGGTGAGAGAATTACACCTGTGCTATCAGCATAAAGGTGATCTTCTGGTAGGAAAGTTACGCCACCAAAATTTACCGGTACATCAACGTCGCCAATGCTTTCGCTTTCTGCATTAACGGGAATAGCCGCTACCGCTAGCACACCAATATCCAATTCGGCTAAGTTATCCACTTCACGTACACTGCCGTAACACACGATGCCTTCCCAGTCGTTGTCTATTGCCACTTGAGCAAGGGCTGCATCGAATAAGGCACGACGTGTTGAACCACCACCATCAATCAGCAGTACTTTGCCTGCACCAGGTTGAGCCAATACACGGTCAATAAGACCACGGTCTTCGAAACACTTAATCGTGGTGATTTCGCCACCAAAAGAATAACGGCCGCCAAAGCTTGCGAAGATAGGGTCAACTACGTCGACGCTGTCTGCAAATAAATCGCACAATTCAGAAGTGTTGTAATCCATTGCTCTACCTTACTTTAATTGAGAGTAGTAGGTTATTTACCTTGTTCTAGCATAGCATTAATTCGTTAGTTGAAAACGCCTGATTTATGAAGTTTCAGGGAAACAGCAACAACCTTTCCACTAAATAGACTACCACTTTCATTAGTGAAGACATTTTCACCGACTTAGCACGTAACTTGCTTAGCTTTTTATAAAAACTGACTCGCTACCTCACTGCACTAAATAGAAGTTAATAGGTGCGGTACAGCGTGACCAACACAGCATGTCATCTGTCATAAAGGTTTCTTTTTTCTGTCACTGGTTGGTCACAGAATGCTTTTAAATTGTTCAATAATCAATCGAAAGGGGGCAAGGCTAATGCTTCTTAAATCCTTGACCAAATACGATACAAATTTGTTCTACCGCTTATACAGTCTTACCGTAAAACGAGATTGTCGCAGTATCATCTGGTTATCAAAAACCGGAGATGGATACCTTTACTTGGTTATTGGCGCCTTACTGTGGGCTTTTGAACCCGAGCATGGTGAACTTTTCCTCTATACAGCGCTGATGGCATATGCGCTGGAGTTACCTATCTATGTGCTGCTTAAGAAAATGTTCAAGCGCCCGCGCCCTTGCGATTTTCTATTGGATTTAACAGCACACGTTACGCCATCCGATAAATTCTCTCTGCCTTCTGGGCACACTGCTGCCGCTTGCTTAATGGCAAGTATTGTAGCGCATTACTATCCACCATTCGCGGTACTGGCATACAGTTGGGCAGCCCTAATCGGCCTGTCTCGCGTCTTGCTAGGCGTGCACTACCCATCAGATGTAGTTGCAGGTATGTTACTTGGTATCACTATCGCATCGTTGAGTATTTCCATCCTGGGGTAACATGAAATTATTGTATGGCGTGCAAGGCACCGGAAACGGGCACATTGCTCGTGCTCGAATTATGGCGACAGCGCTAGCTAAGCGTTCAGATGTTGAAGTAGATTTTGTTTTCACAGGCCGTGAACCCGATAAATATTTCGATATGGATGTATTTGGCGACTATCGCACCTACACGGGCTTAAGCTTTGTTACTAAAAGTGGCCGCGTAGACCGGTGGCAAACCATTAAAGAAGCCAATATCAGTCAATTTCTAAAAGACGTGAAACGTTTTGATGCGAGCGGGTACGACCTTCTCGTCAACGACTTCGAACCTGTCACCGCGTGGGCAGCGAAGCGACAGCAGATACCGTCAATTTCAATTAGTCACCAAGCAGCATTTTCTTACGATGTGCCAAAATCTGGCGACACCATTATTGATCGACTGCTAATGAAAAAGTTCGCCCCTACCGACCTTCAATTAGGGGTACATTGGTTTCACTTTAATCAACCGATCATTCCTCCTTTTGTGGCAGACAAACCGTTATCAGTGCCAGGTAAAGGTCATGTGTTAGTTTACTTACCATTTGAAGATGTCAGCGACGTTCAACAAATGCTGGAGCCTTTAAGCGATCAACAATTTCAATGCTTCCACCCCGATATTAGCGAAATTAAAGACGCAGGACACATTCAGTGGAACCCTACGTCAAAAGAGCATTTCCAACGTGCACTTCAGCATTGTAACGGCGTGATTGCGAATGGAGGTTTTGAGCTTTCTAGCGAAGCCTTGCAACTCGGCAAGAAGCTACTTATCAAACCTCTTCATGGCCAATTTGAACAGCTGTCGAATGTACTAACGCTCAATAAGCTCGACCTTTGCCACACCCTATTTCAATTGGATACGGATATTGTTGAAGAGTGGCTAGAAGCATTAGACATAGAAGCTATTCAGTTCCCCGACGACCCAAATATACTAATTGATTGGCTCAAAAAAGGTGACTTGCAAGATACACAAAGCCTATGTGATTCATTGTGGAAAGAGGTTCACTACGGTGATAAAACACAAGAACGCTTATTGTCTCTTGCATTTTAATCACGCAATGCGATGATAACGGCATTTATTGTCGTATTCGCGGGATTTTTCGTGCTTAAGAAGTGGGTTTTAGTTACATTCGCAGCCATTCTACTCAGTGGTTGTGGCTATAAAGGGGCGCTGTATATTCCACAAGCGCCAGAGCAAACGACGCCTACTGAAAAGCCAAACGAAACAGCGTCTTCACCAAACACGCAAAGCCAACCCGCCTCCACACCAGGAGAATCTCACTAGTGGATTTTTTCGCTTATAAAAACGGCCAGCTTTTCGCTGAAGATGTTGCCGTTGCAGATATTGCTGCACAGTACCAAACCCCTGTATATGTGTATTCACGGGCAACTTTAGAGCGCCATTGGCATGCCTTTAATGATGCTATTGGTGAGCACCCTCACCTTATCTGTTATGCAGTAAAGGCCAATTCAAACTTAGGTGTACTAAGTACATTAGCCAAAATTGGCTCTGGTTTTGACATTGTTTCTGGTGGTGAACTAGCACGTGTTATTGAAGCCGGTGGCGATGCCAGTAAAGTGGTATTTTCGGGTGTAGGTAAAAAAGCAGACGAAATACGCTATGCGTTAGAACAAGGCATTATGTGCTTTAACGTAGAGTCTGAGCCTGAATTGCATCGTATTAACGCGGTAGCAGAATCGCTTGGCAAAAAGGCGCCAATTTCGCTTCGCATCAACCCAGATGTAGATGCCAAAACCCATCCGTACATTTCAACAGGATTAAAAGCAAACAAGTTTGGTATTGCCCGCGAACGCGCGCTGCAAACCTACGAACTTGCCGCATCACTTCCTCACTTGAATGTAGTAGGTATGGATTGCCACATCGGTTCACAATTAACTGAAATTGGCCCATTTGTTGATGCACTAGAGCGTTTATTGCTGCTTATCGATGAATTAGCCGAGCGCGGCATAACCATTGATCACTTAGATGTTGGTGGTGGTTTAGGCGTGACTTATAACGATGAAGAACCACCGCACCCGAAAGCTTACGCTGCGGCGATGGCGGAAAAAATGGTGGGTCGTGAGAACCTTAAGCTCATTTTAGAGCCTGGCCGCGCTATTGCCGCAAACGCGGGTATTTTAGTCACTGAGGTTGAGTTTATTAAAGAAGGTGAAGAGAAAAGCTTCGCTATTGTTGATGCAGCTATGAATGACCTGCTTCGACCTGCACTTTACTCTGCATGGCAAAATATCATCCCAGTAAAACAAGAAAGCACTGCCATAGCACGCAATTATGATGTGGTAGGCCCGGTATGTGAAACCGGTGACTTCATCGGTAAAGACCGAGAACTTGCTATCGAACCAACTGACCTACTAGCAGTACGAAGCGCCGGTGCGTATGGCTTTGCAATGGCATCAAACTACAATAGCCGCTGCCGTCCAGCAGAGATTATGGTAGATGGTGATGCAACGATTGTGGTACGTGAAAGAGAAATTCTAAAAGATCTCTGGAAAGGTGAGCACAAACTTACGTAAACTAGGGTTAAACTCATAATAAAGATGCGCGGTTAATGCAGGTTCAGTTTTCAAAAATGCACGGTCTGGGAAATGACTTCATGGTGATTGATAATGTCACCCAGAACGTCTTTTTCTCGAAGGACAAAATACAGCAGCTAGCAAATCGAAACTTCGGCATAGGTTTCGATCAATTGCTTATGGTTGAACCGCCTTACGATCCTGAACAAGATTTTCACTATCGCATTTTTAACGCTGATGGCTCTGAAGTAGAACAATGTGGTAACGGTGCTCGTTGCTTTGCACGTTTCGTAAAGCAAAAGGGCTTAATTAACCGCAATAAAATTGTGGTGAGTACCAAAGCCGGAAAAATGGTGTTGTACTTAGAGAAAGACGGCCAAGTTACCGTGAATATGGGCAAGCCCGAATTCGAGCCGGCTAAAATTCCACTGAAAGCGAACAAGCAAGAAAATACCTATATATTACGCGTAAACGATAAAACCCTGTTTTACGGTGCCGTATCTATGGGTAACCCGCATTGCGTAATGGAAGTGGAAGATGTAGATACCGCTCCCGTTAAAGAAATAGGCCCCCTCGTTGAACGCAACGAACGGTTTCCAGAGGGCGTGAATGTGGGCTTTATGCAAATTATTAATGAATCACACATTCGATTGCGCGTATTCGAACGTGGCTCGGGTGAAACCTTGGCATGTGGCAGTGGTGCATGCGCAGCAGTTGCAATCGGTCAGATTCAAGGTAAATTAAGCAAAGATGTTCGGGTAGATTTGCCCGGAGGCAGTTTACGGATCCGTTGGCCAGGCCCAGATAATGTATTGAAAATGACAGGGCCCGCCGACCATGTGTACGACGGACATATAAATTTATGAGTGAATTATCAGGACAAGCTAGCGCATCGTCGGTAGTAGAAGTGTTTTCTGGCGACAGCGATGTTTCCTCAGAACAGGTTCGCGCTTTTTTGTTAGAAAACCCTGATTTTTTTGCTCAACACCCCGAACTACTCGAAAAGCTCAAAATTCCTCATTCGCATAAAGGCAGCGTCTCGCTGGTTGAGATTCAAAGTGAGCAATTGCGCAAAAAAGTTCGCCAATTGAATTATAAACTTACGCAACTGGTGAGTATTGCCAAGCAAAACGAAAAAATTTACCGCGTGTACACCGACTTAAACGTGCAGTTGCTGCGTTGCGAAAGTGTGGCAGAAGTACAGTTCACCCTTGAAGATGTGTTGCAAGAACGTTTGCAGCTATCTTCTGCGGTGATAAAAAGCTTCAAAGGCCCTCACGCTATTCCTGAGTTACAACGCAGGCTATTTACCGAAAAACGCTTTAAAACGTCGAACTTCTTTTTCGGACGATTATCGCAGCACGAACGCCAGTTATTGTTCGGAGATAGCAGCGCAGAATCTGTTGCCCTAATGCTATTAGGCGACAACCAAGATATTGGTATTTTGGGTATTAGCAGCAGTGACGCAAGCCATTTTACCCCTGATATGGACACCTTGTTGCTACAACAGCTACAGCAAGTGCTTAATATTATTTTGCCTGAGATGATGGGGTACTAGTTTTCGTGACAACGGAAACCGTACTTAGCGAACCTTGCCACCTTTGGCTTGAAAAGTTTTTACTCCACCTACAAGTTGAACGCGGTTTATCGCCGCTTACCATCAGTAACTATCGCAGACAACTTACCAGCATTGCCATTACTTTAGGGCTTTACGAGTGGTCGGGTATGACACCCTCTGATGTGAAACGCGTAATGGCAGCAGCAAAAATGGACGGGCATAAACCCCGTAGCATAGCATTGCGGTTATCTGCTCTTCGTACCTTCTGCCAATACCTTATTGATAACGAACAGCTTTTCAGTAATCCCGTGGAAGGTATTCAAGCCCCAAAACAAGGTAAGCCATTACCTAAACAGCTTAGCGTTGATGAAATGCAGCAGTTGTTGGCGAATGAACAAGCCGCCAGCGGCGATACCGATGAAGGCATTATTTGTCGCGACGTAGCCATGTTTGAATTGCTCTACGGCTGCGGACTTCGACTAAGTGAACTAACCGGCCTAAATTTAAGCGACTACCCAAAAGACGGCACCATTAAAGTGACCGGTAAGGGCAGTAAACAACGTATTTTGCCCCTTGGCCGACAAGCGCAAAAGGCGCTGAATGCTTGGCTTAACGTGCGCCCCGCATACGCTTCCCCCTATGAACCCGCTATTTTTGTAAGCAAGCGCAAAACGCGCATTTCAAATCGCCAAGTCGCAAATCGGCTTAACCAAATGGCAGAATTACAAAGCCTTAGTCAGAAAGTAAGCCCGCATAAACTGCGCCATTCTTTTGCTACGCACGTATTAGAGTCGAGCGGCGATTTACGTGCGGTGCAAGAATTATTAGGCCATGCCAATCTATCTACCACGCAAGTGTATACCCATTTAGATTTTCAGCATTTAGCCAAGGTTTACGATGCCGCGCACCCTAGAGCACACAAAAAATAATCCTCTTTTGAATATAGGCCTTTAACTATTATGCAGTTCTTCAGAGCCATTAATTCCGTGAAGGCAATGACCTTCGATCTTGATGATACCTTATACAATAACGAACCTATTATTCGCCAAGCAGAAGCGGCCTTAAATGCGCATTTAAAGCAATATCACCCCAAAGCAGCAGCATTAACTCCTACACACTGGCAACAGCTAAAGCGGGATGCTATTACGGCCAATCCTACTTATTCATCTGATATGGGAAAGCTTCGCTTAGCGGTGTTAAATGCGGCATTGATACATGATATTCCACCCCAAGACACCCACACGTTAGATGCTGCCGTGCAAGCCTGTTTCGACTGTTTTTATCATGCCAGAAGCGAGTTTGATTTGGCTGATGATGTGCATAAAACCTTATCGATTTTAAGTGAGAATATAACACTGGTAGGTATTACTAACGGCAATGTAAACGCTGACCAAATAGGTATTACGCCTTATTTCGATACCATTTTACATGCCAGTACTAGCCGACCTATGAAACCTTCACGGGCTATGTTCGATGAAGCAGCAAGCTTTATAGGAGATGCGCCGGAAAATATATTGCACGTGGGCGATAACATTATTAAAGATGTGTATGGGGCGATAAATGCGGGGTTTCAGTCTGCTTGGTTTGCATGCAACCGAGAAATGCATTTACCCCGTGAGAGAGCATCCGTACTCCCTCACGTGGCATTAGATTCGTTAGACGAGTTAGCTTACTTCTTATAAGTAAATCAGTAAGTAGCGCTTGCTCTTAAGGTACTGGCGCTTAAGGTACTTGCTCTTAAGGTATCACTACTTAAGGCTTTTGCGAATAAGGCTGATTGTCTTCTAACACGTTTTGGCGCATAGAATCGCAAGGACGCTGGCATACCGGGCGGCCCACCACTTTAGCCGGCACACCGACTACCGTAACGTGCGGCGGAACATTGTTTAACACAACACTACCCGCCCCCACTTTAGACCCTTCGCCAATTTCGATATTGCCAAGAATTTTAGCTCCCGCACCAACCAACACGCCTTGGCGAATTTTAGGGTGACGGTCACCCGACTCGTTACCGGTTCCGCCAAGCGTGACGCTTTGTAAAATAGAGACATTGTCTTCAATAACCGCTGTTTCACCTACGACAATACCGGTGGCGTGATCGAACATCACCCCTTTACCTATTTTCGCTGCAGGGTGAATATCTACGCCAAAGGTAGCCGAGTTTCGGCTTTGTAAGAACAAAGCAAGTTGATGTCTACCATGCAACCACAAGTAATGCGCCATACGGTGAACTTGCACTGCATGGAACCCTTTGAAATGCAAAAGTGGCACTAAGAAGTCATCTACTGCGGCGTCTCGCGCACGAATTGCATTAATATCTGCCATAGCCGACTCACTAATCGACGGCTCTAACAAGTAGGCCTCATCGAACACTTCACGAATGGCAATAGCAGGCATCACTTCATCAGCCATTTTGCTTGATAGAATAAAACTTAACGACGACTCAAAATTATGATGAGCTGAAATACAGGCATGAACATAGCTAGCTAATAGCGGCTCACTTTTTGCCACAGTTTGCGCTTCTTTTTTTAACGATAACCAAAAGTCAGTCGATGGAGAGAGTGCGTGCATGAGGCAGTTCCTGTAAAAGTAAAGTTCAAACCCCGCTTAACTGCGGGTAAATGGCACAAAACGCTAAAGGCCTAGATTGCAATAGGCAACATAATGGCTCGAAGTGTACATGAGCCATCATAAAAACAACACCTACAGACTACGCTTCAAGCGTGAAAATTGTTCAACTTATCGATAACCCGCTCGTGAATACGGCCGGTATCACCTTAACAGGGCTAAATTCATCGTAAAAGTTACCCACTAGCCGCTCAGCTTCATCAAACAAGCCTGTATAAATTCACAGTCAGCTGGCATAATGTTGCAGCATTGAAACTAGACAAATTAGGTTGACCATATTATGGATGTATCCCGACTGCTTGACGAGCTTAACGACAAACAACGTGAAGCGGTAGCAGCCCCTCTTTCTAACGCCCTCATATTAGCTGGCGCGGGAAGTGGTAAAACACGGGTATTAGTACATCGTATAGCATGGCTGATGGAAGTGGAAAACATTGCCCCTTTTTCCATACTAGCCGTAACCTTTACTAACAAAGCCGCGAAAGAAATGCGTGGGCGAATAGAATCGTTGATGGGTCGTGGCCTGAATAATATGTGGATTGGTACTTTCCACGGATTAGCTCACAGGCTGCTTCGCGCCCACCATGCAGAAGCTAATTTACCTGAAAACTTCCAAATTCTTGACTCAGACGACCAATACCGTTTGATTAAACGTATTTTAAAAGCCATGAATTTAGACGAAAAGCACTGGGTGCCTCGCCAAATTCAGTGGTATATCAACGGCAATAAAGACGAAGGCCTACGCCCTCAACATATTGAAACCCACAACGACCAAACCCAGCAAAAAATGCGTGAAATTTACGCCGCGTATCAAGACGCGTGCGACCGCTCTGGGCTTGTGGATTTTGCCGAGCTATTATTGCGTGCACACGAACTTTGGGCTAAAAACCCAGAAGTACTCGCTAATTACCAACGACGTTTCCGCGCCGTATTAGTTGACGAATTCCAAGATACCAACAACATCCAATACGCATGGCTACGCATGCTGTGTAGCGGCAATCAAAACAATATTATGATTGTGGGCGATGACGACCAATCTATTTACGGCTGGCGTGGTGCGAACGTTGATAATATTCAGCATTTCTTAAAAGACTTCAATAACCCCACAACGATACGATTAGAACAAAACTACCGTTCTACGGGCACCATCTTGAAAGCCGCCAATACGGTTATTGATAACAACACAGGGCGGTTAGGTAAAGAGCTTTGGACAGATGGCAACGATGGCGAGCCCATTTCTGTTTATGCGGGGTTTAATGAGTTAGATGAAGCCCGCTTTATTGTGTCGAAAATTAAAGACTGGTTGAACCAAGGCAATGCGTTAAAAGACACCGCCATTTTATATCGCAATAACGCTCAGTCACGGGTATTAGAAGAAGCCTTACTTCACCAAGGGACACCGTACCGCATTTATGGTGGTCTTCGATTCTTCGAACGCCAAGAAATTAAAGATGCACTTGGCTACCTTCGCATGATGAATCATCCTCATGACGATGCCGCCTTTGAACGTGTGGTGAACACGCCAACTCGCGGTATGGGTGAGAAGACCCTCTCACAAGTACGAGAAGCTGCCAGAGCACATAACTGCTCAATGTGGCAGGCTAGCCAACTACTCATTAATGAAAATGCGCTAAAAGGCCGTGCTCTTAACGCCCTTCAAAGTTTTGTGCTGTTAGTTACCGAGCTTGAACAAGCTACCGTAGACGAGCCATTAGAAAAACACGCCGATGTGGCAATTAGGCAGTCAGGCTTGTACGCCATGTATCAGGCCGAACGTGGCGAGAAAGCCCAAGCGCGCCTAGAAAACTTAGAAGAATTAGTTACGGCTTGTAAGCAATTTACCGTACCCGACGAAGCAGAAGAAATGACGCCGCTGTCAGCCTTCCTTGCTCACGCCTCGTTAGAAGCGGGCGAAACCCAAGCGGGTACCGATCAAGATGCGGTTCAGATGATGACTATTCACACCGCAAAGGGGCTCGAATTCCCTATGGTGTTTATGGCCGGTGTTGAAGAAGGCATGTTTCCAAGCCAGATGACCAATGATGAACCTGGCAGAATGGAAGAGGAACGTCGCCTGTGTTACGTGGGCATGACCCGCGCGATGGAGAAACTGTATATTACCTACGCGGAAAGCCGCCGTTTATATGGGCAAGACAAATATCACACGGCATCTCGCTTTATTCGTGAAATTCCTGCTGATTGTGTTGAAGAAGTAAGGCTCAAGTCTACGATTTCTCGACCGATACATAATCGATTCAGCCAAGCGACCTCACATGCCTCTTTTGAAGAAACTGGCTTTCAGTTGGGCCAAAAAGTGGCTCATCGCAAGTTCGGTGAAGGAATAGTATTAAACTACGAGGGCAGTGGTGAACACGCTAGGGTACAAGTTAATTTTGACGAATTTGGTACAAAATGGCTCGTTCTCGCCTATGCTAAATTGGAAAAAGCATAGTCATCTGGCAAGAAGCCTGAACCCAAGTAGAAAAATATGCCGCAAAATGTGCTGGTGATAGAAAACAGCGATAAAAATTTAGACGTTGTATCAAAACTTGTCAGAAAAGCAGGGCTAACCCCTGTGGGTGCTCACTCATTAACGGAAGCGAGCGCACGTTTTGCGCTTATGATGCCAGAAAGTTTCTTGTGCGCCATTGTTGCTCATAACTTACCTGATGCGTCGAATGGCGAAGCCATCGACTTCGCCATTGACGCCTTCATTCCAACCATAGTCACGACCGATACGTTAGAAGCGAAAACCCGAGACAAGGTCTTAGAAAAAGACGTCGTTGATTACATTCCCAAAGAAAACGCGCAAAATTACGATTACTTAAGCCGTTTACTGTTTCGATTAGAGAAGAACAAATCTACAGGTGTTGTGGTAGTAAGTACTCACCGCTCATCTAGACGAAAAATGCTATCACTGCTTTATCGGCACAATTTTGTGGTTTACGACTGCCCTACTGCCAACGATGCCATGAGCATACTGGCTGAGCATGCGCATATCAGGTTGGTTATCACCGATAACGCGCTTCCCGATATGACAGGCACGCAATTTATTTCAGGCCTTCGAAAAGCATTTTCAAAAGAGCAGTTAGCCATTATAGGCCTAGCAAGCGACCAACGTCCGCTCATGTCTGCGCACTTCATAAAAAGCGGGGCGAACGATTTTTTGCATTTACCTTATTGTCATGAAGAGTTTTTATGCCGCGTAATGCAGAATATTGAATATATTGAAAGCGTAGAAGCCTTTCGACGCGCTGCCAATACCGACTATTTAACTGGGTTGCCTAACCGCCGCCATTTCTTTTATACCGTTACCGTGCAGTATAAAAAGCTACCTGAGCAGCATGCTTTAGCACTTATCGACCTTGATCATTTTAAGCGCATTAACGATACCTACGGGCATGATGCCGGCGATCTTGTGCTCAAAGCGGTAGCTAACCTGTTACAAGTTCATTTTAACGATACCTTGGTTGCACGTTTTGGTGGGGAAGAATTTTGCGTGTACTTGCCTAAAATTGACATTCATAACGCACAAGAGCGGTTGAATAGATTCAGAAACGCGTTAGAGAAAACCGCTATTCAGTTAGGCGAAGAAAGCGTAAATGTAACCTGTAGCATTGGCCTGTGCGATACGCCTACGCAAAACATTGAAACCATGTTAAGTACTGCTGATAAGCTTTTGTATAAAGCAAAAAATGCAGGTCGTAATCAAGTTCATGTAACCGGAGAAACTCAAGAGGTTTGAGTTTCACTGGTTTCGTTAGTCGCCTTTAACGATGCCCTTAGGGCTTTTCGCTGCTTTTTGTAGGCGATAAGGGAATCGACACTAAATACTGCAAGTGCTAACCACACAAAACCAAAGGTGATTAGCCTAGCCTCATCTAACGGTTCATCGTACAAATGGACCGCCAACACGAACATGAGTGTTGGCCCTATGTATTGTAAAAAGCCTAACGTTGAATACATGATACGCCGTGCCGCTGCGGTAAAGCATAACAAGGGCGCGGTGGTCACAATACCGGCCGCTAAAATAAGCATGTTTAAGTTAGCATCGTTATTAAAAAGGTTGCTGTATTCCGATCCAAATAGCAGCCAATACCCTATTGCCAAAGGTGATAGCATTAAGGTTTCTATAAAAAGACCCGGTAAAGAATCTACGGCTACCTGCTTGCGTAAAATGCCATAAATACTAAAACTGCCCGCCAATATAAGTGCAATCCAAGGCACGTGACCGTAAGAGAAAATCAAAATAGCTACACCAACAATAGCGAGTACTACCGCCACTCGCTGAAACGTTCTTAGTCTTTCTCCTAGAAAAAGCCGCCCAAGAAACACATTAATGAGGGGATTGATGTAATAACCTAAGCTAGCATCAAGAATATGGTCGTTATTTACCGCCCAAATAAACAGTAGCCAGTTTGCCCCCAGCAAAATGCCGGCAATAAACAACACCTGCATCACCTTTTTATTTCGCAAAGCTGCGGCAACCTTGGGCCACTGCTTTAACCCAGCAATCAAGCCTACCAGCACCAACACCGACCAAATTACCCTGTGCATTAGAATTTCTGCCGCGGGCAATATAGTAAGCTGTTTAAAGTAGATTGGCGCTATGCCCCACATGGTGTAGGCCGCGATGGCACAAATTATTCCGACTTGGGCAGCACTGGCTTGCTGAGCACGCATAGTTAACTATCACTTTTTAAGGCTGAAAAAAGGCGCGTAGTGTTCATTACCTTGCTCTAGATAACAAGCCTATCACGCCCAGAATGGGCGTATTTTTCGATAAAGTTTGTCTAGGGCGTGTTGACCTGCAACCATTCGCCTTACCTAAACAGCACACATACTGCGGTCAAAATGCACAGAAAAGGTCAACAGGCCCTACCTATTTTTCCAGCTATAACAGAAATAGCGTGCCTAAACCTAAGAAGGCAACAAAGCCTACAATGTCAGTTACCGTGGTAAGAATAACCGAGCCAGATAGCGCTGGATCTATCTTTAGTCTGTCTAAGATAAAGGGCACGAACACACCAGCAAGAGCTGCTGCCACAATATTAAAAAGAATGGCAAGACAAATCACCATGCCAAGTAGCGCATCGGCAAACCAGAAATAGGCCACAATACCTATCACCAACGCCCATATCACGCCATTTAGCCCCCCGACTTTGAGCTCTTTCATCATAAGCGCACGTAAGTTGGCTGGGGTTACTTGCCCAAGCGCCAGCCCGCGCACAATAAGCGTTAAGGTTTGACTACCAGCAATACCCCCCATACTGGCGACCACTGGCATCAATACCGCAAGGGCAACGACTTGCTGTAATGTAGCTTCAAACAACCCGATAAACCAGGACGCCAAAAACGCAGTAAGCAAGTTTATACCAAGCCATAATGCTCGGTTTCGCGCACTTTTTGCCACAGGGGAGAATAAATCTTCGTCTTCATCCATACCTGCCGAGGCCATCACTTGGCGCTCATAAAACTCATTCATCAGCTCACTGGCCGAGGCAATATCTAAACGACCAATGAGTTTGTTAGATTCATCCACCACAGGTAGCGATGATAGCCCCGAGCGCTGCACCTGCAATGACGCGGAGGTTGATTCATCGGTGCCCACCAACATAGTGACATTTTCTTCGGCCATGCTAATCAGTGAACTGTGTTCTTGCGCCGCAAAAAGACGATGAATTTTCACCAGTGCAGTGAATTGGCCAGAACGGTTCACCAAGTAAATACTATCGCAGTGCTGAGGAATATCTCGTCGCAAGAGGCGTAAGCCTTCTTTCACTTTTGCATTGGCGGGTAGTACTAGCAATTCATGACTAACCCAGTGACCCACTTGTTCGTCAGGGAATTGAGTCGCTTCGCGGAAATACTTACGCTCTTGGCTATCAAGTGCTTCGTACGCGACATCAACTAACCGTGTAGGTAATGAATCGAGAAGTTCAAGTAAGTCTTCTGCGTCAATATCGGCAAAAATAGAAGCCCACTCGTTATGTGGCGTGGCGTCGATGAGAATTTCACGAGGGTCGCTTCGCATTTCCACCAGCACGCTAAGCTTGCGGTCACGTGGAATGCCTTCCCAAACGACCAGACGTCGCTCTAGGGGTAACGATTCTAATAAGGAGGCAATGTAGACAGTATCCTGCCCACTTAATGCGGTAAGAATAGACGCTGGGTCATCACCCATACCATCTGTTACAAACTCTTCGATAAGATCGGGTAATGGCTCCGCCATTCGACACCTCCAAAATGCATTGTATACCGGCTACCCCAACATATAGGTACCCGTACCAAAGGCAATATGATCGCCTTTTTCGTTATGAAGTTCCATCCTACAAACCGCCAACTTAGCGCCGCCGCGAATAACGTTTGCCGTAGCAATAAACTGCTCTCCACGACCCGGTCGTAAATAGTCAACGCGCATATCTACGGTGCCCATTTTCGGTAGACGGGTTTGCAAGCTTGCTAAGTCAGCATCGTTAGTTCGTTTAATCGCTTCGATAATAGCGACCAAACCGCCTATGGTATCTAGCATAGTGGCTGTCACGCCGCCATGAAGAATTTTTTGCAGTGGATTTCCGGTTAAGGCTTCACGCCAAGAAACGTGAAGTTCTATGCAGTCACTTTCTAACCCTTCATTCGGGCGAACAAACTCTAGCCCCAATAGCTGGTTAAACGGCATAGTATCACGAAATAAGCTAATTACATGTGCAATCATATCCTTGCGGCTAGGCATATTTTTATTGTCTGAAGAGCGCATTTTGATCCCATTTTTATGAGTAACAGGCATTCGACGTTAGCTCACTTTTACTCACCGCACTGTTTTAATTTGTTATACCTTTTCATATGACTTCTGAATTTTAGTCCAGTTTTTGCGTTTGTTTCGTGAAGAACGTTTCAAAAACGCGTAAAATCCCCCGTCATGACTTCTGTAATTGCCGACACCACTATCACTTCTCCCGTTTCCGATGCGCTTACCCCCGAAAGCATCTTAAAAAATGTATTCGGGTATGATGATTTTCGCGACGGACAAGGAGATGTCATCCACCACGTATGCAAAGGTGGAGATGCACTTGTACTGCTACCTACTGGTGGCGGTAAGTCTATGTGTTACCAAATTCCGTCACTCATTCGCGCGGGTACCGGCATTGTTGTGTCGCCGCTTATCTCGCTAATGCAAGATCAAGTGGAACAGTTAAAAGCCTTAGGGGTAAAAGCCGCTTATCTAAATTCAACACTTAGTCATGAAGAGCAAGCCAGAATTTCAGAGCAACTGGTATCTAACCAGTTAGACTTATTGTATGTATCTCCTGAGCGCTTGCTTCAATTCGGCTTTCAGCAAACGCTTCGTACTACAGACGTAGCCTTGTTTGCTATCGATGAAGCCCACTGCGTATCGCATTGGGGGCACGACTTCAGGCACGACTACCGTGCGCTTGGCCAGATTAAAGCCCGCTTTCCTGATATTCCTGTTATTGGGTTAACGGCCACAGCAGACATCGCTACCCAGAGCGATATTCTCACCCAACTGCAACTTAATGACCCGCTAGTTTATAAAGGCAGTTTCGATAGACCGAATATTCGTTATCGGGTGATGTCGAAGTACAAAGCCTTCGAACAGGTTGTTACCTACGTTAAGCAACAAGAAGGCAGCGGGATTATTTACTGTAATAGCCGCGCCAAAGTAGACGACTTACATGCCAAGCTATTCAAGCAAGGTTTTCGCTGCGCGGCGTATCATGCGGGTATGGATGCCGATGAACGAGAATTAGTACAGCGCCAATTTTTGAACGACAAAATTGATATCGTGGTGGCCACTGTCGCCTTCGGTATGGGTATTAATAAATCGAACGTACGTTACGTGGTGCATCACGATGTACCTCGAAGTGTTGAAAGTTACTACCAAGAAACAGGGCGCGCAGGACGAGATGGCCTTGAATCAGAAGCTATGTTGTTATTTGATGAAAAGGATGCAGCTCGGGTACGCCAGTGGATTGAGCAAGGTGAGCAGGCCGATAGAAATGCTATTGAACTGCAAAAATTTGCGGCCATGGAGGCATTTTCTGAAGCGCAAACCTGCCGCCGACAAGTACTACTTAACTACTTCTCGCAATTTAGTGATAGCGCTTGTGGGAACTGTGATATTTGCCTAGATCCACCCACCATGATTGACGGCTTAGTCATTAGCCAAAAAGTGCTGTCTTGTATTCTTAGGCTTTCTCAGCAAGCCTCTACCCAATACCTTATTGATGTACTGCGCGGCAAACAACTAAAGCGCTTGCAAGAAGCGGGGCACCACCAGCTTTCAACCTATGGTATTGGCAAAGACAAATCTGATAGCTACTGGCACAATATGATTAACCAACTTATTCATAAGGGGTTAATTCGGGTTGATATTACCGCCAACGCCGCGCTTCGGTTAACCGAAGCTGCCCGCCCCGTATTAAAAGGTGAAGTAGCCGTACAGCTAGCGGTACCTAGATTAGAATTCAAGCCAGATAAAAAAGAGAAACAAGCTCCGGCTAACTACGACCGTACGTTATTTATGCGCTTAAAGCACTTACGTAAAGTGCTGGCAGAGGAAAATGAAGTGCCGCCGTATGTGGTATTCAGTGATGCTACACTGGTAGACATGGCCGCTAAGCTACCGACCACCCGCGACACTATGTTAGATGTGAGCGGCGTAGGCCAAACCAAGCTATCGCGCTATGGCGACGCCTTTATGCAGCTGATAAACGATTACATTCATCGTGAGCAATAGCGGCAGTATTTAGTTAGCATATGGGTTTAGCTAAAGCCTATTCCTCGCCAGAGCCTATACCCACAAAGGCCTGCATCTAAACAGGCCTATATTTAAATAGACCTACATCTAAACAAAGAAGGGCTCAACATTGGGCATTAGGCGTACGCGTACTCGCCACCTTTTTCTAGCGCTTGCTTATACGCTGGCCTTGCATGTACCCGTTTCACGTATTCCCGAATGGCAGGAAAGTCTTTGGCATTACCACTTGCCACCAATGATTCCAGCGGGAATATCATTTGTACATCAGCTCCGGTGGGTTGTTCACCGGCAAACCACGTGTGATGGGCCAGGTAAGACTCTACATAGCGCAAGCTTTGGGATAAATTTGGCCCATAATAGGCATTCAAAATTCCATCAATTAACTTATTCGTGATGGGTTTGATAAAGAAAGGTTTAGACCCTTTTTGACGGGCCTTTTCAAGCACCAACCTAGCTACCAAGGGTGGCATTAGCGAGCCTTCGGCAAAGTGTAACCAAAATAAATACTGCTGCAGATTTTCACCGCTCTCAGGAGAGGTAAAACGTGTTTGTCCATGCTGGCGAACTAAGTACTCGACAATGGCGCCTGACTCAGCAATTGCCCCCTCAGGGGTAGTCAGTACAGGCGAGCGACCTAGTGGATGTACTGCACGTAACGATTCCGGCGCAAGATTAGTGGTGCTATCTCGCTGATAGTGTTCAATATTGTAATCAACGCCTAGCTCTTCCAATAGCCATAAAATACGTTGAGACCGAGAATTATTTAAGTGATGTAACGTGAGCATAATGCTTCCTTGAGGCCCAAATAAGGCCGTTTTTTTATTATTGCTAGCTTACGTCTTTTATACACGTTTTATAGAGGGGAAGTTTAATTTTAATCTGTGATAAGTTGCACTGTGTCTCATTGATGTAAATGGCGCTTTTATTAGCCTTCACATTTTGCTACTTTCCGCCCTATAGATTGTGTCACGCCATCGGGAAACGAGTAACTAATGGGTTTATTAAATCGCTATGCAGAAACCCTATCGGAACTGGGTAGCTTTGTACTTCCAGAACCGCTTAAAAACATGCGAGTAGGCTTGTTTAACACCACACTAGCCAACGAGCTTGCACTTCCCGAACCCTTACTGCAGCCTCAAAACATGCTTGATTGGCTACACTCCCCTGTTACGCCCCTTACACAACAGGCATTTGCACAAAAATACGGTGGCCATCAGTTTGGTCAATGGAACCCTGAATTAGGCGATGGGCGTGGGCTGCTTTTAGCAGAAGTTATCGACGCAAACGCGCAGCCCCACGATCTCCATTTAAAAGGCGCTGGCCCTACCCCCTATTCAAGACACGCTGACGGACGTGCCGTACTGCGATCCACATTAAGAGAATATATTGGCGCTGAGGCACTGCATTATTTAGGTATTCCCTCTAGCCGTTCACTGTGCCTTTTCACCAGTTCAGATACCGTGTACCGAGAACGCCCTGAAACCGGGGCCATGATGATAAGAACAGCCCCTAGTCATATACGCTTTGGTCACTTTGAATATTATTTTTATGCCAGTCAAAACGATAAATTACAACGGTTACTCGACTTCACCATTGAGCATCATTTTGCCGAATGCAAAGCGGCTACAAACCCTTATGCTGCGTTACTAGGCGCGGTAGTAACCCGTACTGCTAGATTGGTCGCGTTGTGGCAAACGCACGGGTTTGTACATGGCGTGATGAATACAGACAATATGTCTATTCATGGCATTACCTTTGATTATGGGCCGTTTGCCTTTTTAGATAATTACGAGCCTGGCGCGGTCTTTAATCACTCTGACCATCAAGGCCGTTATGCCTTTAATCAACAGCCGGGTATTGCCCTTTGGAACTTAAATGCCCTTGCCCATGCCTTTTCAGGCCATTGCTCGGTGGATGAAATAAAAGCCGCTTTATCTACCTTCGAGCAAACGTTCATTACGCAATATCAACACTTGATGCTTTTACGGATGGGCATTGAGACTAATGAGAAAGAGCAAAGCCTTGCTGTTATGCAGTCTTGGCTACAAATACTTGAGACCAATAATCTAGATTACACGTATTGCTTCCGTCAGTTGGCGTTGGCAGATATAAACAAGACTCAGTGTCCTTTTCACGATATCTTCGTTAGTCAGGAAAACAGATTCAAACAAGTAACACTTGTTGATCAAGAAAAAGCAGATGCATGGTGGGAAAGCTACCGCCAGCTGCGTTTAGCAAGAGAAGAAGATACGGAGCTATTGTTGCGAAACCCCGCGGTTATTCCTCGTACTCATTTACTTCAACAGGCGGTTGAATTGGCCGAAAAGGGTGATTTTTCACTCTCTGAAGCTTTGTTAGAAGCTGCAAGTACGCCATTTGAAAGGAAATGGGATACGCACCCCTTTTCAGAGCCACCTTCATCATCAGCACACACGAGCTTGTCATGCAGCAGTTAACGATTCAAAATCTTAAAGCCTTGTCGAAAATAAACGGCCAGGCTTTGTTTATCGACTCCCCACTTCCTAGTACGCCTTTAAAAACTCAACAATGGGAGCAAACCTTCTGTGCGCTTTTTAATTTAACGGCGACAAATCAAGAATGGGGGGCAGATCGCTATCAAGTCACCTTAAGCAACGGAGGCTTCAGCTGTATGCTATTTATCGAGTGGCTTTGCGAAGCTATTTGGCTTGAGCCAATAGGAAGTAATGAAAATGCTCAGGACCTGTACGACTATCTATTTGATGAAAAGTGAATGACTTTTCATCATTCTTTTCATTATTTCTTTCCCCAAAATCAGAATCTTCCGTTACTATTAGTTTACTGATCTTTGAGAATTTATGTTAATAAGGTAGCTATGCCATTCACAAGAAAAGGAATGTTGGCATTCTTCGTTGCTTGTATCACCTTATCTACTTGGGCGTTAAGCGACGCCATCCAAAATTCGGCTGTTGCGTCAGAGCTTACCATTGACCAGTCTTTTCATGTTGCCACCATTAACGAAAGCAGTTCGTTTTTTGTCGCGCACAAATCAATGACGTATTTAGATGTACTCCACCCTTCTAGCCCCTTAACCAGCAGCATTCCGCTTGATAGGAATAATAGTCGTCTCTGGATTTCTAATGAATTGAGGAACGACGGATTTAGCACTATTCCCCTAGTGCTAAATATAGACAGGCTTAATATTAACGACCTTCAAATTTACTTGCTTGATGGTAATGCTCGAATCATTAAGTCTTACCGCTACCAAGCAGGTAAAGGGGATTTTTCATTAAAGAAACCTTTCTCTGCCATCCGCTTAAGCTTTTCACTGACGCCACAAGAAAATGTCCGGCTTGTTATTGGTGTGTATGACGATGGTCTTCGCTATTTCCCAATCTCACTATGGGAAAAACAAGCAATTCAACAATACGATGAAACCTTGCTTATTCTACTTGGCATCGTGCTGGGTATGCTTACGGTATTAACTGGCTACTTCCTGCTGTCTTACCTATATCAGCGCACCCCGGCTCGTTTCTGGTTGGCGGTAACCAATTTTGTTTTATTTGCGCTGTTATTTATGGCGCAAGGCGGGCTTGCGACGTGGCCTTCTTTAACTAACGCGAGTGAGATAACCTTTGCCGTACTCATTAGCCTTGGCTTTGTGACGCTCGCTAAAGTGACCCATAGTTTATTTTCACCCATTCCATTGGTGCTAAGGCTACTGACCTTTGCACTCCCTATTGGCATGGCTATCGCAGCAGTGGCAACGAGCGCATACGACGCGACCCGCATTCTTTTTGCCGCCAGCCCGTTTATCGCTGCTTACCATATTGCCTTAGCCTTCATTTTTAAGGATAAACAAAACATAGCATCAAGCAGGCTGTTCGCCTTCGCCTGGGTGTTCGTATTCATGCTTTATGCTGTGTTCGTTAAAATCGCCTTCGACGATGTCTTTTATACCGCGCCCATTGTCATGATTATTCTAACCCTACTGACCTTGTCTCTTCTTTGCATCGGGTTTGCCGTTGAATTAAAAGAGCAGAACGCAAGCAGGCTGCAATTGTCTGAAAGTGAAGCCACTATTAGTAGCCTTCATCACTTTTATGATTTATTTCGAAATTCTAGTGAAGGCCTATACACCTCTACGCTAGACGGAGAGTTAAAAACAGTTAACCCTGCCATGTGTGCCCTTTTTGGCTATACCGATGAAGCAAAAATGTTAGCACAAGTGAAAAACACCAAGCAGTTTTACGCTAATGCGGAAGACCGTGACGTACTGGTAGGAGAGCTACTTCATAGCGGCCAGGTTGCGGCACGCGAAATTAAGGGAATGCGCGCCAACGGCAGTGCTTTCTGGTTTTCTATATCTTGTCAGGTACGAGAAAATGACAGTGGTAGCTTTTTATATGGCTCTATTATCGACGTTACCGAGAAAAAGCAGTCAGACTCTAGCCTACAATTTATGGCAACCCACGACTCGCTAACTGGGGTTTATAATAGACGTCAGTTTGAAACTACTCTGACCGCTAGGCTAAGCGAAAATTCCCCCATTCCGCCGTGCGTGCTTTATCTCGATTTAGATCGCTTTAAAATTGTCAATGACACCTCTGGCCACAAAGCCGGCGATGCGCTTATTAAAGATATTGCTCACTTGCTAGAAAAATCACTTCCTAATGAGGCAATGCTGGCACGGATCACCGGCGATGAATTTGGCGTTATTTTTGAAAATCAGCCGGAAGAACAAGCTTACTTGCAGGCAACCACATTGTTAAATGCCGTTCAGGCTTACCGCTTTTCATGGGAAAACCGCATATTTAGCCTAGGGGTTAGCATTGGCATGGTAGTGTGTACCGACCCCGACGCCAGTGCAGAGCAATACATCTGCATGGCCGATGCCGCCTGTTATTACGCAAAAGATCAGGGCCGTAATCAAATTCACAAGTACAGCAAAGACGATGAAAGCATGCTGCGCTACCAAAATGAGCTTGATTGGGTAAACAGCATTCAGTCGGCGTTATCGGAAGACAGATTCCTACTTTACTACCAGCCCCTTAGACCATTAAGCCGACCCAATGACGGTCACTATTATGAAGTGCTTTTGCGTATGAAAGAGACCGATGGACGCATTGTAGAGCCCGCCGCATTTCTACCTACCGCTGAACGCTTCGAGATGAACGTTAAAATAGATAAGTGGGTTATTGTTAATACCTTTAGCTGGCTAAATGAGCACCCTGAGCATTTGGCTGAACTCAAGCGCTGTAGTATTAATTTAAACTGCCACTCCTTAGCCGACAGAGACTTCAAACTTTTCGTGTTAAACGCGTTTGAACGTTACAACATTCCTTACGATAAAATTTGCTTCGAGATGATTGAGTCTGTCGCCATTATCAAGATGGAATACACCATCGACTTCATGCGTACCTTCAATCGTTTAGGCTGTTCATTTGCGTTAGACGATTTTGGCAGAGGGTTTGCGTCTTATGGCTATCTGAAACACCTTCCTGTGGATATTGTCAAAATTGACGGTACCTTCATTAAAGACATGCGAGCAGATCCTGTTGATGTCGCTATGGTGTCTTCCATTAAAGATGTTGCGAAAGCCCTAGGAATGCAGACCGTAGGTGAGTTTGTAGAGTCTGATGCCACTATGACGCAGCTAGGTAATATGGGCATTGATTTCGCCCAAGGGTATGGTGTAGCCGAGCCTGCGCTGCTTGACGACTTTAAACCGTTATAACCTAAAACCGATTAGGCTATGGTATTACTACACTTTAAAAGGGGTATATTGTAACATTCGCGGATTAATGAATGGGGAGCCGTACCTGTCTCAAGCCCTTGTAAAAGGCAAGAACATCCCCACATAACGCTTATGATCCAGGTGTAGAAGTAACATGAGCAGCAAACAACCTAAATACGAATACGTCAGTTCCGCCAAATTACCCACTCGTCATGGTAATTTTAAAATCCATGGTTTCGTTGAA
Source organism: Alteromonas sp. 38 (assembly GCF_902506055.1). Lineage (NCBI taxonomy): Bacteria > Pseudomonadati > Pseudomonadota > Gammaproteobacteria > Alteromonadales > Alteromonadaceae > Alteromonas > Alteromonas sp. 38. Next base: position 160,043 of record NZ_LR733300.1, on the reverse strand, counting down.
ACCAGTGGACAGGAGCACGTGGCGCTTTCCTATGGTGAATGGAAAGAAAACGATGTAGTCCCTATCCGCATTCATTCTGAGTGTCTAACGGGAGATGCCCTTTTCAGCACCCGTTGCGACTGTGGCTTTCAATTAGAAAAAGCCATGCAGAACATAGCCGAAAATGGTTTCGGTGTATTACTTTATCTTCGTCAGGAAGGTCGTGGTATTGGGTTACTGAACAAAATTCGCGCTTATAATTTACAAGATAGCGGCATGGATACGGTTGAAGCCAATGAGCATTTAGGTTTTGATGCCGACTTACGTAGCTATGATATTTGTAAGCTAATGCTTGATACCTTGGGCGTACATCGCGTTGAGTTGATGACCAATAATCCCAAGAAGCTAGCGGCCTTAAAATCGTTAGGCATTGACGTGGTGGCACGTAAGCCTATCGACCATGGTATTACAGAAGACAATAAAAACTACATTAAAACCAAGACCGAAAAGCTTGGTCACGCATTCGACCCCCACTCTTTCAAGTAAGTCGCCTCGCCATTCAATCTATTCCAACCTGAATGACAATAATTCAGGTTGGTTCAGGTTACGTTAATACCAGAAGCGGTATAACACATACAGACTTTGTGAAATTGCCTGTAAAAGTGCTTAGTTTAAGCGCTCCCGTGCAGAGTAATGTAAGGAGAACGTATGAAAAAACTGACTTTAGCTTTACTCGTTGCCATGGGAACCCTGTCTACCTCATTCCCCATGCTAGCGTCGGCATCGGTTGAACCAGAAACTAGGGTAGATAACTATCAGTACTCAGATGCTGAGCTAGATAGCTTACTTGCGCCCATTGCACTCTACCCCGACACCTTGCTTACTCATATTATGATTGCAGCCACTTACCCTCTTGATGTAGTCGCGGCCGACAGGTGGCGCCAAAGCAATTTACATCTTACTCCCTTACAAGTAGAGCAAGCGCTAGAACCTGTTACGTGGGATCCGAGTGTAAAAGCCTTGGCTGCATTTACCGATATTCTGCACAGCATGGCCGAAGATCTAAACTGGTTACAGCAACTTGGTGATAATGTACTAATTAGTGAAGCCCGTGTACTTGATAGAGTACAGTTGCTTCGCCAACACGCCCTCAACACCGGTAACTTACAATCGAATGATTACCTTGAAGTTGAACGTGAGCTAGAAAGAGAAGCTGGTATAGATCGAAGCGTGATTGTTATTGCCCCTCGCCATAGAGATGTGGTTTACGTGCCTTACTACGACCCGCTTGTTGTATTCGGACTTTGGTCTCATGCCATTGCGCCTGTGCACTGGCATCATAGGGTTAGTTACCGTCACCACGGAAATTTCTTTTGGGCACCGCAAGTTAGGCTTTCAACCTTCTTCTATTTTGGCGGTATTCGATGGAGCAACCGCCATGTAGTGATCCACAGAGAGCCTGTACGTCACTATTACAGAGGCACACCTAAAAAACGTGTATACAGTAAAGGTTATCAGCGCTGGCAACATAGTGCTGACCATCGCAGAGCTCGCTACTCTAACCGCGTTGTGCACAGTGCACCTAGACGATATAGCGCCACTCGTTCAGTGAAAGTAAGAAGCAATGAGCGAGCCGTTACTAAGGTGAGTCACAATAAGGTGATTCATACCAAAACAGTGAATAGAAATATTGTGCGCCAGCAAACACCGCTGCATGCCCAATCACCTAGCAATAAGTCGTCGAATAAGTTGCGCGAAAGCCAGCTTAAGGATCGCCAGGTTAAAAAGAACCACGTTAAAGAACACACTGCACGGAACGTAAACGGCAATAACAGGCAGGTTACTGCGCCTCGCAGCGTTAAAAACGCACGTCAGCATGTGGAGCCTAAAAGTCGCACAACAACGCGCACGGTAACCACAACTAAAACCGTAAAAAGAGACAGTAATCGGGTATCAGGGCAGAAGTATCAGCAGCGTGCTTCTACACATGTGAAACGCGCAAAAACAGATGTTAGAAGTAATCGTTCATCGTCCAACCGTTCGGCTATGTCGCAACATCGGTCAACGCCGAAAGTGAAACGAACCCAATACCGTGAAAGATAAAATAGTAAACGCGCTTAGTTTCATCTAAGCGCTTTTTTTTAGATGGCAAGCGGCTTTATCTCTGCGTAGTATGAGGTAACTTTTTTGATGGTAATGGGTAATATGCACGCAGCCTCACCGCCTCAAGCCTTATTATGGGCTTATTTACTATCTTCCAATGGTGAAGTTAAAGCCATTGACGCGAAAGCCATTCCCGACGCATTAGCACAATGTTCGTCTAGTGATGATTACCTTTGGTTACATGTACAGTCAGATGCTGAAGATGCTGGCACCTTGTTACAATTTAGTGGCTTACACCACACGGTTATAGACAGCTTACTTGCTTTAGAAACAAGGCCTAGAGCCATGAGCCTGCATCAGGGTACCTTGGTGTATTTGCGAGGCATTAATAAAAATCCCGATGCCGACCCAGAAGATATGGTGTCGCTACGTACATGGTATAACAAAGATATTATTATTAGTGCTCGTCGTAAAAACAGGCGATTAGCCTCCATTCAGAACCTGCGGGATGAAATTGCATCTGAACAGGTGCCAATGAGCCCATCGGCCCTCTTGTTGAACATGATCACGAAAGTCGCTGATACCATTTTGGACACCGTTGATGAGATGGATGAGAGCTTAGTAGGGTTTGAGACCCGTGAACAACTTCGAAAGGAAGATAGGCAAAATTTATCTATCGTAAGACGCCAAGCCGCATCTATTAGGCGCTACCTTGCGCCACAACGTGATGCCTTAGATGCCCTACTTCGTTTGCCCGATGCGTTGTCCCAAAATCAGAGTTTTGAACTGCGAGAGCAAACCGATCGCATGAGCCGGTATGTGGAAGATATGGACTTATTACGTGAAAGAGCAATTGTACTTCAAGACGAGTTGCGAAACCGCATAGCGGAGCAACAAGGGGTGCGCATGTACGTCTTGTCTATGGTAACTGCTATTTTCTTGCCTCTGTCTTTTTTAACGGGTGTGTTCGGCATGAACGTTGGCGGATTACCGGGCACTGACTCTGCGAATGCCTTTGTTTACTTAATGCTTGGGATGGGGGTGCTGAGCATCTGCATGTTGGTGGCTATGTTGTGGAAAAGGTGGCTTTAATAAGGGCATAATGAACCTTTAATATTTATTAAAAATAATTAATATTCAATGTATTAGTACAAAGACTAATAGATTTAAAATTTTTAATTCGTATGATTGGTCAAAATAGCACTCTTAGCATTTCTTGCCTACACTTAGGCAAACCGCTTCAGTGGAGAAAACCATGCAGTTCCCGTGGATACTAGAAGGACACAAGATCTTTCGAGTAGTAATACTGATTCAATTAGTGATTTCTTTCATCATTGGCTTCGTAACTGGCGATATTATCACTGCCGCGGTACTAGGCATTCCTATTGCCATTTTGCCCTTATATTTCAGCCTGCAACAGCCACAAGCGGTAGTAAGTAGGCATGCTGTTGCTATAGGTATACAATTACTCACAGCGTTGCATATTCATCAAACCTTCGGGCTTATTGAAATGCATTTTGAAATATTCGTCACACTGGCGTTTCTTTCCTACTTTAGAGACTGGAAGGTGATTGCAACAGCGACTGCCGTGGTTGCTGTACATCATATCAGTTTTTATATTCTGGCAACCCAAGGTGTTCCTGTATTCATCTTCCAAGAAGGTGATTTAACGTTCCCTATATTGTTGATGCATGCCGCTTTTGCGTTAGCGGAAGGTGGCGTTTTGATGTACATGGCCAAACAAGCTCATCAAGAAGGTGCCGGAGCAGCCCAGCTGCGTATTGCGATTGAAAATATGCAAAAATCTGAAGGGCAAATAGATTTATCTGTATCCTTTGAGCGAGAAAACGAAATACTTCGTCCATTTGGTGAACTTATTGATCAAGTTAAAGATTTGGTTGCTTTAGCGTCTTCACTTATGAATGAAGTGGTTAAAGGCTGTGAAAAAATGGAAACAGCAGCTAGCAGTATGTTTGAAATTAGTCGTAATACCGACCAAGAAATTGCCATGGTGTCTGCTTCATCTGAAGAAATTGCGCAAACCATGCAAATGTCTGCTGAACAAACAACCCGCGCTAGCGACAAAGCGTCTGCGGCAGAGGCCTCTTCAGGTTCAACTCGTGACTCTATAGTATCTACCAGCCGGACCATAGATTCGCTGCGTAATACGTTAAATAATGCTGCAAAAACTAACACTGCACTAAACGAACAATGTTCACACATTTCAGAAGCTATGCGCGCCATTACCTCAGTGGCAGAGCAAACTAACTTACTGGCGCTTAACGCGGCCATCGAGTCGGCACGTGCTGGTGAGCACGGCAGAGGGTTTGCTGTGGTTGCTGATGAAGTGCGTACATTGGCCATTCGTTCAAAAGAAAGTGCCGACCAAATTACCTCTGTAACCGAACAATTAGTGAGTCAAACAGCAAGTTCGGTAGACCAAATGCAAACCTGCATTCAACTCGTTGATGAAGCGGTACTATCGGCTGATACTGCCACGCAAGCTATGTCTGATATCATGTCGCAAATTCAGTTTGCCAGTGAGAGCATGACTGAAATTGCCACCTCTGCCGTTGAGCAGGAAACCGCTTCAGCTTCTATAGCAGAAAGCACGGCACGATTAAGTGAACTGACTTCTGAGGAACTTGCCACAGCGGAATCGCTGTCAGCAGAAGTGGAAATTTTGTCTCAAATTTCACAAAAAATGCGCGGTGCCATAGGTCGCTTTAAGCTGTAATGTCGAAAAAGGGAAGTTGGACGCTGCTGCTTGTATGGGCAATCAGCTTACTAAGTGCTGTTTTGTTTTATAGCCAGCGTCAGATTTCTGAGTTCGACCCTAACGGCACCTTGCTGCATCAATCAACAAGCACCACCTTTGATGCTTCTTTAATTTCACTGCTTAAAGACTATAATGTACCTGCTGGCAGTATTGTTCATGTGGGTACACAGGAAAATTGTTACTGCGACACCCTTACCGATTCTCATCAAACCCAGCTGCTCAATAAGCTAGGTAAAATAGGCTACAGCGGCTTGACGCTAGACATTGAAAATGTGCCAGAACTCGCCACTGTATTGCCTTCGGTACCTGCACTTATTGTTGTAGACACCCTATATAACCTTCGCTATTTAGGGCCTTACGCAACGGGGTACGGTTGTTTCACCGGTAAAGATTTAGTGGATGAAATTAGCGGGTATGCATCAAGTTCGTCTTACATAAATGCCGTGGTAAAAACCGAAGCCGATGGGTGTTTTTGCAGCTCGCAGCGTTAGGGATGGGATAACCCTTTCAAATGTGCCACGACGCTGCGCCCAAGCGCACTTAAATCGTACCCACCCTCAAGCGTACTCACCACACGACCGTTACAGCAACTATCAGCAACACGCCTGATCCGCTGACTCACCCAAAAATAATCATCTTCAGTAAGGCGAAGGTGCGCCATAGGATCTTCAGCATGACCATCAAATCCTGCCGATATAAATATAAGCTCGGGCTGAAAGTTCTCTAGTGCATTAAACCAATGGGATACTTTTTCTCGAAACACCTCGCCGGTAGAGCCCGCTTCAATAGGTACAGATAAAATATTACTTGCTGACACAGGCGCACCGCTATGAGGGTAAAACGGATGCTGAAAACTAGAGCACATCATGATGCGCTGATCTCCTGCGATAATATTTTCAGTCCCATTGCCGTGATGCACATCGAAATCGATAATAGCCACACGGGAGAGTTGATAGTTTTGTAGTGCATAGCGTGCAGCAATGGCCACATTATTAAATAGGCAAAAACCCATTGAGCCATCGTAGGTAGCATGATGCCCAGGCGGGCGAGCCAAACAAAAAGCCTGCCTATCGTCGCCCTGCATGGCCCAGTCAACGGCATTACAACCTGCTCCTGCCGATTCCAATGCGGCGGGCAACGTGTATTCCATCATGCCGGTATCATCATCTAACCAAGTAACTGGGTTGCTGTCCTTATGATTTGCATCGGGATGAGCTTTTGCAGCTGCAGACAGGTGCTGCGCACGGGAAAGTACACTTTTCACGTACTCTGGGCTATGTGCCAAGGTAAGGTAAGCCTCAGCGATAGGCTTTGCGTCGGCGTGCTCACACACCATTTCTAAACCTGACGCTAATAGCTGATCGTCTATTGCGTATAGCCTGTCTGGCGACTCAGGGTGTTCTGGGCCTAAGTCATGTTTAACGCCATGTTTTGTGCGATAAATTCGAATGGTCATGGTAACTCACTCACGTTTAATACCAATTCAACGTCACTGGGATCACCGGTAAAAAGCCGCTTAAACTGCATTTGTTCAAAGATTGTGATCATGGGGGTATTTTCTCCCCTGACATAGGCCACCATTTGGTTTATTTCACGGGCTTTCGCTATACGAATAAGCTCGTTCAACAAGCGGCTTGCCATACCTTTACCCTGCTGCGTTTCTCGGGTAACAAACGCCACTTCACAGGAGTTATTGCTGGCGTTGTAATAAAATCGGCCTACTGCATGAATGGTAATTCGAGACCCTTCTTGGCGCACTATACATAACGCCACGTCAGAGGTTTGATCCACACTCACCAAGTTACACGACTTCTCTCTGGACATTTGTTTTGGGTCGTAGTTGTAGCGAAGACGCAGGGTTTCTTTGGTATGTGAATAAAAGAACTCCTGTAACCGGCGCTCATCAGCGGGATTCAGCGGGCGCATATAAAACTTTTCGCCTTGTATATTCAGCCGCTTAAGCTGAATAGCGCCTAGTTCTGGGATATCTGTCGGGTACTTTTCTTGGTAATGTGGCACCCAATAATGCTGCCTGACTTCTTCTAATAGCTGAGATCTGAATTTTGGGTGCGCTACTCGAATAAGCTCTAGCGCTCGCTCACGAATACTTTTACCTTTAAGAGAGGCAATGCCGTATTCGGTAACAACATATTGCACATTCCCCCGCGAGGTTACTACCCCAGCCCCTTCAGCAAGACGTGGCGTAATGCGAGATATGGTTTCATTTTTAGCCGTTGATGGCAGCGCAATAATGGCTTTACCACCTTTGCTAATAGATGCGCCTGTTACAAAATCGACCTGCCCCCCAATACCACTATAAAAATCGTATCCCAGCGAATCGGCAACCACCTGCCCCGTTAAATCCACTTCCAACGCACTATTAATAGCCACCATATTGTCGTTTTTGGCAACATTGGTAGGCTTGTTCACATAACTGCTAGGGTAAAATTCAATATGCGGGTTGTTATCGATTAAATCGTAGAGCTTACGGGTACCAATAGCGAAACTGGTTACCACCTTGCCTGGGTGGAAGGTTTTTTTCTTATTGGTAACCGCACCTGATGCTAACAGCTCAATAATACTGTCGGTAAGCATTTCGCTGTGAATACCTAAATCTTTGTGATGGCACAGGTATTTAAGGGTGGCACTTGGAATTTTACCAATACCGAATTGCAAGGTAGCGCCATCATCAACCAACATGGAAACGTACTGCCCGATACGTTCGGCCACGCTATCAATAGGTGGCGGCATAACTTCAACTAAAGGTTCGTTTGCTTCAATACATGCGGTAATTTCACTTAAGTGAATATAGGAATGACCTGCAGTACGGGGAACTTGCGGGTTGATTTGTGCAATTACGTATTTACTTTGACGCGCTGCCGACATGGCAATATCAACCGCCGCTCCTAAGGAGCAATAGCCAAATTCATCAGGGGGGCTTACATTTACCAACGCGGCATCTAAAGACAGCGTGCCATCACTAAACAAACTTGAAATTTCAGAGAGGAAAACAGGAGTGTAGTCGGCTCGGCCTTCATCAACAGCTTGCCGCATCGCTTGGCCACCAATAAAGAAGGTATTGGCTTTAAATAGATTTTTATACTCTTCTTTTACCCAGCGCGTATCGCCAAGTGCAAGCATGTGTACTAACTCAATATCGCTAAAGCCATCGCTATTATCAATTAAGTGCTGAATCAGTGCATAAGGTACTGATGCATTGCCCCCAACAAATAATCGACAGCCCGATTTTATCAGCGCTTTCCAATCTGGTTCAGACGGTAAATCTATTGCCATCCCCTCGGCCTTATTCCCGCTAATCTGTACCGCTATAATGACACATTTTTCCTGTTGTGCGTTACCAAGCTGGTAAGACAACAGGAAAAACGTTACAGCAGCAAAGCTTCCGTTAGTTCAGTGTAAACGGATGCAACCAATTGCGAAAGAAAGGCGATATCGCAAACATGCTGTTCGACAATCTGTGGCCGTCCTCTAGTAGTAACAACTGAGAATTACGCAGCTTCGCATAATCAATACTATGGCTAACTGGAATGACATCATCATTCCAGCCGTGGATTACACTCGTTTTTCCGGTGTAGTTATATTCTTGCACTTCGTAGCTTGGCATATACAGCGCCGGCGCTAGTAAGAACAAACCCCGTGCAGACACACGCTCAGCAGCCACTAAAGACACGTAACCGCCCATACTAGATCCTACCAGGATAACTTCATCGCCTTGCTCTTCTACCGTATCAACCAATCGGGTAATGCGATCTTCTGGCGAAGCTAAATCTTGGTAATCCACACTAATAACATTAAAGCCAACATCGCTAGCCACGTTAGACAATGTAGTGATCTTACTGCCCCAAGGGCCACTTTCTTTTCCATGAGAAAAAATGACAGTTGTCATCGTAAAACCTCAACGTCTAAATTATTTATCTTGTTTATGAAACAGCTTTTCAACCATCACGTAGAACATAGGTACAAAGAAAATGGCTAAGAAGGTGGCAGCAAACATGCCCCCCATCACCGCAATACCTATTGCGTTTTGGCTTGCTGAACCTGCACCGCTAGCCATTGCCAGCGGTGTTACTCCGAGTATAAACGCCATAGATGTCATTAATATGGGGCGAAAACGCTGAGAAGCCGCATTTGATACCGCCGTCATTAAATCAATGCCTTCTTCATATTGGTCTTTTGCGAACTCTACAATGAGAATGGCATTTTTCGCCGCCAGACCCACTGTGGTCAAAAACGCAACTTGTAGGTAAACATCGTTTGGTAAATTGAATAAAAACGCTGCCGTTACCGAACCTAATATACCCAAAGGTACCACCAGCATGACTGCAAATGGTACAGACCAACTCTCATATAATGCTGCTAGGCATAAAAATACGATGAGTATAGAAATAGCATACAACATAGGCGCTTGCGAGCCAGCTTGTTGTTCTTCAAAAGATAAACCAGCCCACTCAATAGCATAACCAGCAGGCAATTGAGCAACTAGCTTCTCCATTTCTTCCATGGCTTCACCGGATGAAACACCTTCAGCGGGGCTACCTTGAATGTTAACCGATGAGATACCGTTAAAACGCTCAAGTTTGGGCGAACCATACACCCACTGAGTAGATGCAAAGGTGCTGAAGGCCACCATGTCACCGTCGGCGTTACGCACAAACCACTTGTCTAAATCGTCTGGCGACATGCGATATTTTGCATCCGCTTGCATATAAACCCGTTTTATCCGGCCTTTATTAATAAAGTCGTTAACGTAACTTGAGCCCCACGCAATTTGCAGTGCACTGTTTATTTCACTTAGGTTTAACCCCAGCGCAGATGCTTTTTCACTGTCTATATTCACCTTAAACTGAGGCACGTCGCTTAATCCGTTAGGGCGAACACCGGCAAGTTTAGGGTTTTGCGCGGCCATGCCTAACAATTGATTGCGGGCATTCATCAATGCCACGTGACCATTACTTCCGCGATCCACAAGCTGCATATCAAAGCCTGTCGCGTTACCTAATTCCATAATAGGCGGAGGCACAATAGGAAATGCAGAAGCATCTTCAATTTGACTAAATGCGCCAAAGGCGCGGCCTACCAGTGCAAATGCTGAGTCGCTTTCGTCTCGCACGCTCCAGTCATTCAAGTTTACAAAACCCATACCGGCATTTTGAGCTTGGCCAGCAAAACTAAAACCTACTACCGTAAACAAGCCGTTAACCGCACCTTGCTCTTGGTCTAAGAAAAAGTCTTCTGCCTTTTTGACCGACTCTAAGGTACGCCCAGCAGTTGCACCAGGAGGCGTACTAATTAGCACCATTAGGCGGCCTTGGTCTTCATCGGGTAAGAATGCACCAGGTAATTGGGCGAAAATATACGCCATTCCTGCCACTAGAATACCGTATACCGCAAAGTAACGCTTAGCACGTTTCGCCATGTGGGTGGTGGTACGCTGATAGCGATCGCGGCCTTTGTTGAATGTGCGGTTAAACCAACCAAAGAAGCCTTTGTCTTTGTTATGTTCAGGATCGTGTTGTTTTAGCAGCGTGGCACACAATGAAGGTGACAATATAATTGCCACCAATACCGAGAAGCCCATGGCAGACACGATAGTAATTGAGAACTGGCGATAAATAGCCCCAGCAGATCCACTGAAAAAGGCCATAGGAATAAATACCGTCGATAATACCGCGGCAATACCTACTAGCGCACCAGTAATTTGTGTCATGGATTTTTTAGTGGCTTCAGCGGGCGGTAAGCCCTCTTCTTCCATAATACGTTCAACGTTTTCAACCACGACAATAGCGTCGTCCACAAGCAAACCAATGGCTAGCACCATGGCAAACATAGTTAATACGTTAATGCTGTAACCAAATGCCAGTAGCACCGCAAAGGTACCTAGTAACACCACCGGAACCGCGATAGTAGGAATAAGGGTAGCACGCCAATTCTGCAAAAATAGCAGCATGACGAAGAAAACCAGTACCACGGCTTCAATCAGCGTGTGCACCACTGACTCAATCGACAATTCGATAAAGGGTGAAGCATCAACCGGATAAACCACTTTTACGCTGTCTGGTAGGTTGACTCGTAGCTCTTCAACACGCTGCTTTACCGCATTGATAGTATCAAGCGCGTTCGCACCTGACGCTAAGCTAATAGCCATACCCGAGGCAGGATGACGGTCGTAACGAACGATTACATCGTAGCTTTCAGCACCTAGCTCAACCCGCGCGACATCGCGTACTCGAACTTGAGAACCATCAGTATTTACCCGCAGCACAATGCTTTCGAAATCATCTACGGTTTGTAAACGTGATTGAGCTTGAATAGTGGCGTTAATTTGCTGGCCTTGAATGGCAGGTAAGCCCCCGAGTTGCCCAGCAGATACATCGGTATTTTGCACCTCAACCGCGGCTTGGACATCTACCGGTGTTAGGTTGTAGCTGTATAGTTTGTCTGGATCTAACCAAATTCGCATTGAGCGCTGGGCACCAAATACCCGCACGCTCCCTACGCCATTAACACGGGAGACTGAATCGCGAAATTGAGAAACCAACAAATCGCTTAAGTCGTACTGGCTCATTTGCCCCGTTTCGTCATAAAAACCAATGGCTAACGAAAATGCTGAGTTTGATTTTGCGACAGTAACACCTTGTTGCTGCACCTGTGCCGGCAGCAATGGGAGTGCCGATTGCACTTTATTTTGGGTTTGAACTTGCGCAATATCTGGGTCGGTACCCGGCTCAAATGTGAGGCTGATAGACATACTGCTGTTTGAGCTACTGGCAGAGAAATAACGTAAGTTATCTATGCCTGATAAGTTTTGCTCAACCACCTGCGTGACTGAGTTTTCAACGGTTTCCGCTGAAGCCCCAGGGTAAGTCGCAGAAATCGTCACCGTGGGTGGCGCAACTTTAGGGTATTGCTCAATAGGCAGGGTATAAATGGCAAGTACCCCTGCCATCATCGTAATAATTGCAAGTACCCACGCGAAGACGGGTCTGTCGATAAAAAAGCGAGCCATAGTAAACTAATCCTATCTTAACGTGAGCCGCGTGACGTTGTCTGCCACTCGCTGGTGTTTACTTTACTGCCAGGTTTCACTTTTTGGTAACCAGAAACAATAAGTCTATCGCCTTCTTTAATACCCGAAGTGGCAATATATTGGTCTTTGTAGATGTCGCTAGTTTTTAGTGCTCGAGCCTCTACTTCGTCATTACTGTTCACCACATATACTGACAATGAACCGTCTTGTTGACGCATAGTGGCGCGCTGAGGCACCAATAACGCTTGTTCGGTACCAGTAATAACATGGCCTTTCACGAATAAACCGGGTAACAACAACCCATCTGGGTTTGGCATTTCGGCGCGAAGCGCTACTGAACCGGTACTTTCATCTACGGTAACTTCTGAAAACTTCACGCTACCTGTGTGTTCGTATTTTTTACCTGTGGCTTCATCCAGTGTTAGCTCAACAGGCATAGAGCCTTGTTCTTGCATGGCTTGACGAAGGGTAAGTATGGCCCGACCCGACTCCTGCATATCAATAAAGATAGGGTTTAACTGCGTAATAGTGGCAAGTTGCTGCGTTTGGTTTGTGGTCGCTAGCGTACCTTCCGTCACAAACGAGCGACTGATACGGCCGCTAATTGGCGCATACACCTTGGTATAGCCTAAGTTCACTCGTGCTAAATCTACCGCCGCTTCAGCAACGCTAATCGCTGCTTGTGCTTGTTCCTTTTGCGCGATGACATCGTCGTATTCTTGGCGACTGATGGCATTCTGTTTAATTAGATCATCATAGCGGCGGGCTTTGGCTTCTAAGGTTTTTAAATTCGCTTCGGCACTTTTAACATCAGCAATGGTGCTGTTTAATTGAGCACGATAACGCGCATCATCGATTTGATAAAGTTGCTGGCCTTTTTCAACCTGTGCACCTTCTTCAAACAAACGCTCTGTAATCACCCCATCAACCTGAGGACGTACTTGCGATTGGCGAGACGGCGTAACCCTTCCAGGAAGGATCATTTCATGGGTTACCGCTTGGCGTGCAATAGTAAGCACTGACACGGACTGTGGCGGCATGGCTTGCTGCCCTGCACCCGCCTGTTCAGACTCAGACGAACACCCAATCGCACCTACCAACAAAGCTAGGGTAGTGATGACATAAAAAACGCGTTTCATAATAATTTCTCGAAATTAAAAACTAACGATTACCGGCAAACGAGAGCGTTTAACCGGTAAACTTAAATTTTGGGCCTGTATTAACTTTGGTAACTTCCATGCGCCGAGTTATAAATACCTTGCCATTACTCAGCCCGATCACATCAACTGGACGAATGAGATCGTATGCTTCAAATGCAGCGTGAACTTGCAGTAAAGCAACAATTTACTGTGACGAAAGGGTTACTCATCGGCCAGTATGAATAATGGGTCACCATATTCATGACATATCTGACACAAGTTTTATATTGTGTGCGCTTATACTAAAGATTAAAAGTAAAGGGAGTTGAAGGCGCTGATCTTATCGGTCAGTTGCAGTATTTTTATACTACAGTGCTGACCTAAGGGTGTAAAACACGCTTTTCATTCAACTTTTGGCATTAGAGCCCGTAATACCGCAATAAAGCTTGGTACGCCGAAATAACATTTTGCGCTGCTTCGTGGCTGCCCCCTTTGTCTGGGTGCACTGTTGCTAACTGCTTTCTGTAGTGTCTCTTAAGTGTTATTAACGTGATGGGTATGGCCTCATCTAAATTGAGTAACGTGTGACATTGCGCAATACGCTCTTTGGAATCAAAAATGGACTCAGCCCCCAGCATTCGCTGCCAAAAGCCATTCAATAAGGCGTCTACATCGGCTTCGCCAGTACTGGCCAAGTTTTGCCAGTTAAGGTAGTACTCTGCTAGCGGATCGTTTTTATCTAATGGAGTGGTGTTACTCACAAAGTCGTCTTGTCTGCTAGCTTTCAAGGGCAGTAGAACTATGCGTGTAGTATGAATATCTAGCTCGCCCACCAGAGCATCACGCCAGAGGTTTCTAAGTAAATATAGGGCATGAAACAAGATGAAGTGGGTATTAAACAAAGCGAGGGAATCGCGCAGCGCGTTGTCATTAAACAACTGATAGGGTGGCGACTTAAGTTGCGAAATTAGCGCATACTCTGTCATCCCTTCTTCAAACTCTGCTTTTTTTGTGGAAAGTATGTCTAACAACACTTCCACTTTCTGCGCATTCGTCGCGTTAAAAGAAGGTATTTCTTGGGCATTCCCCATGGTAAACCTCATGTTCGTATCAGCTTATAGCATAGCAGAGGTTGCTTAATTCCCCTTACCTAAAAGCGCGCCAGGGCTTCTTACACCTTCGTCATTTCACTGCTGGATATGATTTTTGTAACGCATCGAAAACCTTGCCCACAAATTTAGTGGAAAATTTGAACCAAAAGGGCCAAATGACTGTTAAAGTTATGTTATACAAAGCAACAATAATAACTAGGAGCTCCCTTGAAAGCACTCATTGCACTGACCAGCATTATTGGATTTTTAATGGTGGTATTACCGGGCCCGCTATATCAATACGCAGGCGTTGATTTAGGCACCGCATTTACCTCTCTGCGCTACGGCGTATACGTGGGTGGCGCAGCCATTATACTTATCATTCTACAAGTACTAATAAAACGTAAAAGCGTCAGCTGGGGCAGTACGTTTGTTTTCGCTATATTAGCGTTAATTGCCGTCGCCATGCCTGTTAGCATGATGGGCAAAGCCAGTACCGTACCGCCTATTCACGATATTACTACCGATGTGACCAACCCTCCGGCGTTTGTGGCTATTGCGCCGCTACGTGAAAATGCGCCCAACCCTATTACTTACGAGGGTGGTGAGGTAACACGCCAGCAAATAGATGCTTACCCTGAAATTAGAACCCAATTATTGGCGCAGAGTATTGATGAAGTCTTTGCAGCTAGTGAACAAACTATTGACGCACTAGGCTGGGAGCGTGTGTCTGATGGCGCATTGCCCTATACATTAGAAGCGACTGACATCACTCAATGGTTTGGATTTAAGGATGATGTGGTTATTCGCCTAAAAGCCAAAGACGATAACACCCTTGTAGATATCCGCAGTAAATCTCGGGTCGGAAAAAGCGATTTAGGTAAAAACGCCGAACGCATTGATATCTTTTTAACTGAACTTCGCGCTCAGTTAAACGCTAACTAATACCCACAGTTAGACAATAAACAAAAAGCTCAGGAAATACCTGAGCTTTTTTATACGCCACATTTTTTAGTGGGCTAATTTCAATACCACAACGCCTGCCACGATTAAGGCTGCGCCAAAGTAGCGTGCGATAGAAGTAGGATCGCCATAAAAAACAACCCCAACTAAAAACGTACCCGCCGCACCTATGCCAGTCCACACGGCGTATGCGGTACCTATAGGAATATTTTTTTGCGCCATCCACAAACAAAAACCACTGGCCGCCATAAACCCTATCGCTAACAGTATACCCATCACGCGGGTTTCAGCTTCTTGGGACAGCTTTAACCCCACCGGCCATCCTATTTCTAATAAGCCAGCCACAATCAAATAAACCCAGCTCATTTACCTCTCCTTGTTGCCATTGGCTGTTCATCGAACAACGTTCACTATTGACCTTTTACTACAAGCTAGCCAATTGAATGCTTACCGCCCCTAGTACGGCTGCGTTCAAGCGGTTGAACCAACGCCAAAACGACGGGCGCTGCATATAGTGCGCGAATTTAGCGGTGAGGGTACTTAGCCCAACAAACCATATGATAGATGCCCAAATTGCACCGAAGACAAACCACCATTTATCCAGTTGCCACTGGCTGGCTAAATTCCCCATCAATAACAGCGTATCTAAGTAAAAATGAGGATTCAACCACGTTACCGCCATAGCAATCAGGAACGCACGCTTAAACGACGTTTGCTTCTTTGACATTTCAAGCACTAGCGCATCTTCAGCCATAGAAGCCTTAAGCTTGTTAAATGCAAACCATAAAAGAAAGGCAACGCCGGCCCACTTAGTGACTGATACCAACAATGGATATTGTTGTAGCAGTAACCCGAACCCCATTGCGCCTAAACTTATAGAAATGGCATCGCTCACTATAAACAGCAGTACGAACAACCCTGTCCATTGACGTTTCAAAGACTGTTCGATTAAAAAACTATTTTGTGCACCAACGGCAATTATTAGGGTGCCGCCCATCACAAAACCACTCAACGCTGCCGCAAACATGAACTAAACCCCAAAAATTGAAATGAATGAATAAGAGGCGTTGATTTTAGCTACCCTTTTGAACTAAATTAAATTAATAATTTTTCTTTGATATTAATTTAATTAATAGTCCTAAAGATATCTATTTTAAAAAGAGTACCCGCTTTCATCATGCTTGATTATGCTGCCCTACACAGTTTTCGCGAAGTGCTTCGTTACGGCAGTTTTGAGCGCGGCGCACAAGCGCTCAACCTAACTCAGTCGGCAGTATCACAAAAGATAAAGCGACTAGAACAACAAGTGGGCGGGCCGGTTTTAGTGCGTATGAAACCGTTAAAAGCCACGCCACTTGGTGAACAACTCTTGTCTCACGTGCAAAAAGTAAGTGTGTTAGAAGAGCAGTTAACCACACGTAGCGGGGCGGCGGATCAGGTTTCGCCACTAAGTGTGGCCGTAAACAACGATGTGTTGGCTACCTGGTTTACTGAGGTGATGGCAAGATTTAGCGAAATGCGCGCTAACCCCGTACATATTTATAATGCCGATCAAACCCAAACCCGCACTCTGTTGCAGCAGGGTAAAGTCATGGCCTGCATTAGCCAAACAGGCACTCCTATTACCGGAGGACAATCAGTAAGGCTGGGTACCATGAATTATCAACTCTACGCATCACCTAGCTTTATTCAACGTTATCTTCAAAATGACGTAAGCCCCGAGCGGGTAATGGGCACACCGGGCTTACTTTATGACGAATTTGATGCCACCCTACTCACCGATTACCAGCGTGAATGTTTAGACTTTGCGCCATCGCTAACCACATGCCATTGGTATCCGTCGTCTCATGGGTTTGCAAAAATGGCCATAGAAGGCGTAGCGTGGGCGTTATTGCCAACATTACAAGTTAAGCAAGAAGTCGCATCGAGCCAGCTCATCTCGCTATTTCCTAGCAAACAATTAGGCGTGCCCTTGTTTTGGCATTGGACAGAGCAGGCGTCAAATGCCCTTGGCGATTTTAGCCAAGTGGTTAAACTCATTTCAAAAGAACAGCTAAAACCATGAAGTACAATAAACACATCGCGTTTTACCATCAGCATGCTTCAAAACTTGCTTCACAATACACTAGCGTGACATTTGAGAGTGTACATGGCGATTGGTTGTCACATATACCGTCGCTAACCCATACCAATATATTAGACATAGGTGCGGGGGCAGGCAGAGACGCAAAAGCGTTGGCCGATATGGGAAATCACGTTACCGCTATTGAGCCTGCAAGCGCGTTAATGCAGTCGGGCATTGCCTTCACGGGAGAGTCCGTGACGTGGATTAAAGATACCCTGCCCTTGCTGACATCTCAGAAGAAACAACACTATGGGTTAATTTTAATTAGTGCTGTTTGGATGCACTTGACCCACGTTCAGCAACAACAAAGCTTACAACGATGCAGCCAATTGCTTGTTGCCGAAGGGCACTTAGTGATTACCTTACGACACGGTGAATTTGATGACGAGCGTGTGGCAAATCCGCTGAACGAAAGTGATACCATCGAGTTCGCAAAATCCTGTGGCTTAACCTTAATCCATAACTTCGCCTCAAGCGACAAACTGCACCGCCAAGAGGTAAGTTGGCAAACCTTAGTCTTTACAAAATAAGCAGAAATGTCGCTTCACTCGGAGCACTTTTCATACTAACCTAGTGCTTGTTTGCAGGTTAATTTAGCGCAGTTAATTGAGCAAGGTTGTAGCCATTCGGAGGGCTTTTTGTGGCTGTAGTACATAGACGTACCTGTTTATTGATACTTTTCGCCGCTTTGGGGTTGCTGGTTAGCCTTTCTATTCCTGTGTCCGCCACTACTTCTGCGTCCGTTTCTGACACTACACTAGGCACAATTAGTGAGAATGCATTGCCTCATTTTGAAGAGGCTATTTTTCTACACCCTCAACAAACCTATCGCAAATTAGCCACGTTAGCACAATCAAATAACTTCAGCGATGAAGGCAAAGTTTGGCTTTTGTTGCGAAAAGCGCAGTCCGAAAGCGTATTAGCCCTTTACAAAGAAATGGACGCCACCCTTGTTGCTGTCGCACCGTTTGCCGATGTAATGACGAACGAGCAAAATGCGCTGTGGTATTATTTAAGGGGAAGCAGATTGCACCTTAAGGGCAATATTTCAGGCGCTATCGACGCACTGAAATATGCTGTTGAAGTCGCCAAAGAGGATACGAACAGTACGGTTTACGTGCTCGCCATTAGAGAATTAGGTTACGTATTTGCACTTTCTGGCGACTACTACCGCGCCACCCTTATACTGCAAGATGCTTATAAAAATCTCGTTATTTTAAACAACCAATTTTTTAATGGGTTGTTAGAAGAGAGTTTAGGCGACACCTACAACTACTTAGGCAATTACACAAAAGCCATTGAATATTACGAAGGCGCCCTTGTCTTCTTCGAGTCAATTGGCTACCAACCCCTTGTGGCCAGTACCTTGTTGGGGTTAGCCATTGTTAACCGGAAACTAGAGAATTGGAATGATGCACTTTCCTACTTCGACCGTTACGAAATAGCGCTGGATTTTTCTAGTGAGCACGGTGAAAAGTTCTACCTGCATTATGGCCGCGCCATGACATTGGCAGAAAAAGGAGAGTGCAACGTTGCTATTAGTGCCATAGATAATGCGCTGAGCTTATCGGGGCCCATCGATTACTACGCAGAACTTTATAAAAAAAGGGCCTTATGCAATCTAGCTCTTGATAACTTAGCCGCGGCAAAACAAGATTTATCGAAAGCGCGCACTATCTTTAACGGTTTAAAAGCGTTGCACAATACCCAGTGGCACTTAGAGCTTGATTACATTGCAGGTTTAGTCGCATTTAAAGACCATCGCTTTGAACAGGCATTTGAACTTATTCATAGGTATTACAAAGACTTTCTTGAATTGCAGCGTTTAAACAATTCAGAGTATGTCACCCAAGTACAAGCCACAATGGAAGCCGAGCGTAAAGACAAAGAAATTGCACTGTTAAGGCAACAAACACAACTTCAAGCGGCAACAGCAAGGGAGCAATCGCTTAAAGTACGGCAGAAAAATATGATGCTAGTAGGCGTAGTAGTAATCTTTGCTTTGTTACTTATTTTTGTGGTTTTCCAATACAAAAACTCAAGAAAGCTACTAGCCCTTTCTATTCGAGACGATCTTACTGGCTTACACAATCGGCGTTACTTCTTTGATTATTTTGAGCATAATCTAGTTAATTTAAGCCCTAATCACGTGGGGTTGGCGCTCATTTCTTTCGACATTGATAACTTCAAACATATTAACGACAACCTTGGTCATCACGTAGGCGATGAAGTCATTAAAACCGTGGCACAAACTGCGGCAAACACGCTACGTACGAATGACGTTATTGCACGTATTGGGGGAGACGAGTTTATTATCGCCCTTCCCCGCACCACACTTTTGCAAGCCAAAGAAATAGCCAAGCGAATCCTTGAAAATATCAGAAGTCACCGGTTTACCACTAAAGAAGGCGCAGATTTTAGTGTAACGGCGAGTTTGGGCGTGGCATATCATCATCAAAATAAGCTTATTGCCTTAGATGTGAAATCATTAATGGAGTCTGCCGACACAGCGCTATACCAATCTAAGCGTGCTGGCAAAAATCGCTTTACGGTGGCAGCTTAGGAAAATCGCGGGTAAGGCTTTATTTCTGGCAAAACTTACCTATTATTTGGGTAAGCTTCAAGAAAGGGAATTTATGATCAAAGCGAAGTTATTTTTTCTAAGCTTCTGTTTATTTTCATTTTTCAGCGGTGCAAACACGGGCTCTCGCCTAACTGCAACGGGCGGCATTACTGGGTTTGAAGGTACCGCTGGTGGTGGTATCACGCCTTGGGCCTTTATTAGCGGCTATGGCAGTAAAGAAGAAATTAACGGTACCGCGAATGTTCAATACCTTCATTTAAACGACTACACCTTAACCACCTTTGGTGCCAACCTTGGCATTTACGATCGCGTTGAATTAAGCGTACAACGCCAAAGCCTAGATATTTCATCCGGCATTACCAGCAATGTTTTCAGCTTACTCACCGATGGGGCAATTAGCGCCGCACAATCTACCCGTATCGACATGGATATTGTGTCTGCAAAAGTGAAAATATTGGGTGATGGCGTTTTTAATCAACGCACTTGGGTACCCCAGGTGGCTGTTGGCGCACAATATAAAAAACACCGAGATTTTGATACCACGCTTCTATTGCCCGATGGCACCGGCCCACTTCCTAATCAAGGTGTTGCACGCATACTTGGGGCGAAAGATGATAGCGGTACTGACTTTTTTGTTTCTGCAACCAAGCTTTATTTAGGCCATATTAGCGGTTTTAATTTATTGACCAATCTGACCGCCCGCTATACCAAAGCAAATACCTTTGGCTTACTTGGTTTTGCTAGTGAAAATGACGATAGTTATAAACTGGAGTGGGAAGGCTCTTTGGCGCTGCTAACCAGCCCGTCAACCGTAGTCGGTGTTGAGCTTAGAACGCAAACCAATCGCCTAGGCGGGTTAGCACAAGAAGATACGGTAACCGACGCCTTCATTGCTTATTTTCCCAATAAGTCATTTTCTCTCACCGCAGCTTATGTAGATTTAGGCAACTTGCCTATGCAGCCTAGCTCGACAGGCTTCTACCTAACTGCCACTGCTAATTTTTAAGTTGGTGATGATGAGTACCTATTTACATAAAACAAGAATAACGACAGCCGTAATTGCGCTACTTTTTACTCTGTTAGGCGGCATCAGTGGGTGTTCCAGCACGCAAACTGCCAAGCAAAATTCTACCAGACTGTACGATGAAATCGGTGGCAGTAAAACCCTTAATACTGTGTTTGGTGTTGCCATTAATCGCATCTATAAAGACCCTGTTATAGGGCATTACTTTAATGGTGTTCCAAAAAGTCATTTACGCAAACAACTGGTATTACAAACGTGCGAGCTTATTGGCGGCCCTTGTGTTTACGAAGGCAAGGCCATGCTAGAGACCCACAAAGACTTAAATATTAAAGAGCGAGAATTTTACATTTTAGTGGAGTATGTTCAGGGCGCTATGCGAGATGTAGGGCTAACTTATCAGCAAGAAAATCAAATTCTGCAAAAACTAGCACCAATCAAATACGAAACTATTTACCTGTAGTTTGTGGGGGCATCTAGCGGTATATCCGCAGTATGTTTAGCACAGCTAGGCATATGCGCTGAAACTATCTCGCCTTTCGTGTAAAAACCTGCCAAGTTCAAGGACAGCTGTATTAGACATTCGTATTTTTAAAGGTAAAAGTGCTAAGGTTAGTCTGTGAGTTATCAATAGGATACATGGATGAGCCTACAGCTATATATAGATAAACTTTCCAACCTTCGCGCTGCCCGTGCTAACGGCCGGGCTAGGCCTCACAAAATATGTATGATGTTGGCTGTGGCAGATTTAATCGAAAATGGTCACATATCCACCAATAAGATTAACTACGATAACGAACTTAAATCTCGATTTACCTTTTATTTTGACCAGCTAAAACAGGGCAATGATGCTAACAGCCCATTTTTACCTTTTCATCATTTGGAAAGTGAGAAGTATTGGCACCTCGCATTTCGCTCTGATAGAGACGAAAAGAACTACAGATTAAAAAGCGCATCAGCCGCTAGGGTTGAAAAGTACGTCTATCATGCTTACCTCGATGTCCAGTTGTTTGAATATCTACGATCACAAAACTCCGCGATACACTTACGAGCAGCACTTAGCACTAATATTGATCAACTAGAAGAACAATTTGGCCGCTGGATGAAGCTTCAAGGCAAATCAGATAAAACGATAAAAAATTACATCGGTGCAATGAAATCCTCCCTATCAAATTGGGCAAACGATGCACACATCACTAATAAAAGTCTAATTAGCGTTGCCTCTTATTTCGAATACAAAACTATAACCACCAAGCTTCGGGAGCTGAACGAATTTAAAGCGAACGACAAACGTGGAAAGGGAATGTACTCGGCTGCACTAAACGCATACAGTGCTTTTTTAGAAGATGTTACCCAAGTAGAAACCCAATTCGATATTGAAGAAATTCTGGCACAACCAAATATTTCAAATACAACTAAGGCAACATTGGTAAATACACGGTTAGGTCAAGGTGGATTTAGGCAGGAGCTCATTTGTCTGTGGGGAGGCTGTTCAATTACTAATTACCAAAATACTGATTTTTTAATCGCTTCACACATTAAACCCTGGAAAGAGGCAAGCAACAGTGAACGCCTTGATAAATATAACGGCTTACTTCTTTTAGCAAACTTAGATAAAGCATTCGATAGAGGTTACATAAGCTTTCTAGATACGGGCAAAATTGTCATATCAGAAAAGTTAGCGGAACCAGAAGTGTTAGGTATCAATTCTAAAATGCGAGTTTCGCTTCAACGCTTCCACCAAGAGTACCTTGCGTTTCATAGAGAACAAGTTTTTCGCTATTCAGCATAAGTGAAAACATCTTCTTTTTACCTGAATATTGATTAACTTAGCGTTCATTTTTCGTTCATCTCCCATCCCCTATTCTTCTTATTAGTTCCCCAACCTAATAAGGATATTCAATGTATAAACTTCTTATCGCTCCAACCTGTTTTTTAGCAGCAAGTGCTGTATTTGCGGCTGACAAACCCATTATTAATGCTCCTTCATACGACTTTGCACAGGTTTCATTGGTGCAAACGGAATTCGCCGATTTAGATATGTTTACTCCGAAAGGCTTTGAGTTTAAGGCAAGTAAAGTACTTGGAATGAACGTTTTTGGTGAAGCCACATACTTTATGGCTGATGACAAAACCCAAGGGGTAAACATGGATGTCGACCGCTGGAAAGTGGCAGTTGGCTATATTCACCATTTTTCAAATCGCACAGTACTGGACGGTAAAGTCGGCTATGGTGAAATTGATATTAAAATAAACGACAGTGACAATGCCGTTTCAGCCGGAACCGAGTACTTTACCGGTGAAGCCAATATTCGACATATGATAACAAGCAATGTGGAAGTCTATGGCGGATTAGAATGGCAAAAATGGGATGAAGGTTCTGATCAAAAAGCCTATAAGTTAGGCACACAATACCGTTGGGATTCGATAGCAGTTGGCGGTGAATATACTAAATTCTCCGATTCCGAGGTGTTTGCTGCCTTTGTTCGCTACACCTTTTAAAAACGTTTAATTATCTGATTAATCAAAATAAAGTAGTGAAATCCTTGTGTATTTCGCTGCTTTATTTTCACAGCTTCATACTATTGATGAATACCTTTAATGTGGTTTATGGCCTATAACATAGCGGCTTGAAGCACCCTTACGAATCATTAAAGAATAATCAATCGTTATGAGGAATTTGAACATGGAAGAATTTATTGCATCACTTGATGTTGATCAGTATCTCCCTGGCGCACTAGCGTGGGCCACCAATATACTACTTGCGTTACTTATATTAATTATAGGCATGTGGGTAGCAGGTAAAGCATACAAAGGCATGGTTGCACTAGCCGGTCGATACCCCCAATTAGACGACACCCTATTTAAGTTTTTTGGTAGCGTAATACGCTACACCATCTTAGCTTTCGTGGGCATAGCAGTACTTAACCGTTTTGGTGTACAAACCGCATCTATCATTGCATTGCTGGGTGCCGCAGGGCTTGCCGTAGGCTTAGCACTGCAAGGCACACTGTCTAACTTAGCCGCTGGCGTTATGCTACTTATCTTCCGCCCTTACAAAGTAGATGACTTTGTAGAAGCAGCAGGTAAGTTTGGTAAAGTGACCGAAATAGATATGTTCACTACCATTTTGCAAACCTTCGATAACCAACACATTATCATTCCAAATAGCCAAATTTGGGGCGAGCAAATTACCAACCATTCACACCATGAAATTCGCGGTGTAGATATGACTTTTGGTGTTGCATATGGTGAAAGTATTGATGCTGCACGCGCCGTTATCGACAAAGTACTCGCTGAACACCCCCATGTACTTAAAGAGCCTGCGCCGTTTGTTGAAGTAGAAACCTTAAACAACAGTTCGGTAGACTTCATTGTTCGTCCGTTCTGTGAAGGTCAGCACTACTTCGATATTCGTTACTCAGTGCCTGAGCAAATTAAGAAAGGGCTTGATGAAGCGAATATTGAAATTCCATTCCCACATCGTAAAGTTATTTTGGTTAATGAGACCAATCAATAACAAATCTTGATGTGATATGGATAAGTAGATACGCCTTTAAGTAGAAAATAGCTAAAAGCGACTGTTCAATGTTATTGAACAGTCGCTTTTTCCACTAAAGTTTGCTCGTAAGGATTGTTGCTATGTTTAAGCTTTTCGTTCTATTTTGGATTACTTTTGTTACTCACCTGACTTTTCCGCGAGTATCACCTTATCACCTCTACCGTATGACACATAGACAACGATGCTAGATAGCAGGGATGATTAACGTTAAATAAAAAATGTTTGGACTGGCTAGTAGTTTCAATTGGCAGTTATGTACCCATTTAGACCTTGGGAAGTTATTTGAGTATTCAAGCAAAATTGTGGCGAATAAATTCACGCTGGAAAGATGTTATACCACGCCGCCAATTGGATTTCTTGATAACGTTACACGCAATAAAAACGGATCATAAGAGCATACTATGCTTACGTACACGCGTAATAAAGAGAAAAAGCAGACTGTATGGGACATCATTTCCGTTCGCCGCGAGGAAGCCGACTACAAGAGGCCATAGCCAGAGGCTTACCCTATTCCATCTATTTACGTGTTGCAAGTTACGCTGAGATAACCAATGCAGAATTTGTTGGAGTACTCGGTATTTCGGTATCCACACTTAGTCGTCGGGCAAACACAGGAAGGTTGAGTGTTGGTGAGAGCGAAAAAGTAGTTCGCCTTATTCAGATGATTAATGCAGGAATCATACTCTTCGATGGTAATAAAGACAAAGCGCTATCGTGGCTAAAGTCCCCCTCACGTGGGTTGAATGGCATTCAACCTATCACGATGATATCGACATACGCAGGGTCAAACGAAGTTCTGGAGTTGATTGGCCGTTTAGAGAATGGTGTGTTTTGGTGATTGAATAAGACTATAGTATTCTATAGAAGAAGGCAAAATAGGGTTGATTCGTTATTGCTATACCCGTGTGATTGTGTCTATTTTGTATAAGGCACGCCTCGATTTGGACAGCGTAGCATCGGCCGGAACAGATTTAAGAGGTGCACATGCCTAGAGTGTCAAGAATTCTATTGAGCTTTATTTTATCAAGCAAAAATCCTCGGCCCGAAGATAAGGCGAGATTGGATAAGTTTATGAGTTCTTTCAGAGAGCGGTAAAAGAGAAGATTGCGAAAAAAACTCCTCACCTTCCAGAAAAAAATTAATAATTCTTTTAAAAACAAGATTTTATGCAAATCAGGGAGTAACCATGCCGAAAAATTCCAAAGAGGCATGGAAGCAATTAAAGAGCGACTCTAAAAGCATTTGGAGTATTTTATGGGGATAGAAAACTTTTTATGGCTTTGCTATTTCACGTTCCAGATCGAGGCCTAATGTCAAACACATCATAATAATATTCTAATCGATACTCATACCACATAATTACATCGATATATGAGTAAAAAAATCATCTACTTAAGAGAGTTTTCTGCAAATCGGTAAATGCCAACGATTGGCGTATTTATCCTTACTACTTTTTAGGCCTTATCTGTAGAGTGTAATTTCGTTTAGCACAGCTAAATAATTTGTAAGACTAAATTTAACAGTGTCTAAAAATCTTTGTTAATTTGAGTTCCTCAAGTTTGATTGGACGAATCGATTGCAGAATTTAACTCTTTATATTTTTTGCCGTAGAATTCTTCGTTTTTTTCATCCGAATTTAGTTTCCAAACTATTGTACTTTGAAAAAATATTTGGATTATCAATGTGCTATTTCTGTTGTATTCAGCAATTGCCCACAACACCTTATGGCAGCGGTTGAATAGGCTATCTAACTTTTGCCTAAAAGTATAATTGTAGATATATTTTAGTTTATCAATGTCAGAGTCCTTGATTTTGTCAAAGTCATTGTCAGCCACAAGCACTTCATGTTTCGAAATCGTTGCACGGCAATGGTTGTATTCGCTCTCATCACTTTTAATCACTGTATTGAATAATTGTATTTTATTATTGCAATTGGGGTCTCTACTTAACTCAAGTAGCAAGTTGTTCGCAATGGTTATGTGCCCATGCTTGCGAGCCTTTTTTTCATATCGTGCTAGTGCATTAATTTTATCACTTCCAAATTTAGAGTTCGCAATAATAGCATCTGACAATATGTACTCCGCAGAGTTTTTGTGGTGGTTGCCTCTGTTGGCTTTTGCCATTGCCACTGCCTTTTTTTGATCAACCGACTCCAAAAGAAGTAACTTTTCTCTATATTGTGTATCTAGCGTGACTTTGTCATTCTGAGGGCATTGCTCGATACTCATCTCTAAGAACCTGTTGGCCTCATCATAGTTAGACTTCATTCTGTGCGCATAAGCCATCTGACAATAGTAAAGATATAATTTGTCAGGCTCTACAACCTTTATATATTCAATCAAATTGCCGTACGCTGAAATAGCTTCTGTGTAGCGGGATGTATGGCTAAGCATGTATACATAGGCTCTAGCGGTATAACATAGTTTGTTTAGTTTTCGTTGATTCTTTTCTTTATCTTTCTCGCTCGTATCAGGTTGACCTAGAGCTTCGCTGCATTGTTGAATTGCCAATTTCAAAATGGTTGTAGTGTTATCCTCTTCCAAACTATAACCATAATGTAAAATTTTCTTATTAACAGCCCCTAATTTTAAGCCGTAGTTTTTCTCAACCACAGACACTCGCAAGTATGCATTGGCTATTTCAAATTGCTCTTCTAACGGCATTTTTGATAGAACATAATCTTTAATTATGGGATTTACTCTTACAACTACCGCAGATTCATCAATAAATATAGTTGTGGCTAATTCTAGTTCTAATAACTCCTTCGTGTTCTTGGGGCCAAGAGCCAGTCCCATCTTATCTTTTCTCAAATTGCTTAAGGTTTCACCATTTTTTAATATGGATAGTATCTTTAGCATTTTAAATGTTAGGCTCTTATTAGGGTCATTAACAAGAATGTTCAATTGCTTTAAAGTAGTATCTGGTATTGCTTCAGTCTGAAATGATTCATCAAATAAATCATTCTGTGCCAGAACCTCTGAGGTGGAACTTGTGTCTAGGTAATATACTAGCTTTTCGAGTTTAGAAAGGACTCCTTCAGACTTTTCGTGAAGCCTCGATACATCTACGTCAGAAAAACGGCCTTTACCAAACTCTTCTTTAAGAATTAGCCCGGTCTCAGGCTCGATGAGCTCTCTTAGTTTAATGTGTATTTTTTTAAACTCTTTGAGCTGCACTTTAGAAGTAAAGATGAAAACGATATTTTGACATATCTCTTCGAAGCTATTTGGTAGGTCTAAAAGATATGAAATTGCATCCTTATCAGCGTTTCCTCGTATTTTATCAAAGATAATAAAATTAACAGTTTCAGACTGCTGGCTTAACAGCAGGAGCAGTGTCTGCAAATTGTGGTTTGTATTTGCTTTAACGCTATCGTCGATTTGTTTCTTTGAAATGACTGAAGATAAATCAATTTTTACACAATTTGGTTTAACATCTTTTACCGTACTGATGATAGAAGAAATAAAGCTATATACTCCATTACCAAGTTCAGCCTCAATAAACACGGATTTATTCTTATTAATTAGGTCTATGGCTTTATTTCTGGTTTTTTCCCTAATTTTTAAATAAAAGGATTTGTTTTGAATATCGTAGTAATTAATGCTGTTTTGGCTTCGCTGTTGCTTTTCCTTAACCTCCAATTCCTTAGCTGTTAGTTGTAAAACACTGCCTTTGTTTGAAGACTGTAGATGAAGAGCGTCAGTGAATATATAGTTACAATCTATGCCTTTGTAGAATTGAATTCTGTCGCGCTGGATAGCGGGTTGTACAGATTTGAATAAGCTTTTTTCTTCAGCATTGATTTTATTTTTATCAGACTCATAAAAACACCAAGCAAAATTGTATTCTGCTTTAGTATCATTAACAATATCAGCCAACGAGCGCATAAAACTGTCTTGCCAACCGCTATATGCCATGACAACAAGATGGCCATCTGTCATACAGTTACGTATAGATGCTTCTATTCGAACCCTCTCTGCTTCAAGTTGATTCTTCGTGTGCATGGTATCGCCTTTGTCCCAAACGCCATGCAAGTGAATAATGTTTATGTAACCGTTACTGTTATCGTTTATATCGGAATCTGATACAACACTAATACTATTGTAAGCTATTTCGGCGTTCTTAAATTCCTCTTCAATTAAAGTATCGAAATTGGTGGTAAAAATATTCTTGACGTCAATTTTGTTGTCTTTTATTGCTTTAACAAAGCTTTTTATTGCGCCTGGAATTTTGTGAGAGTTTGATACAGCACAATAGTTAGACATTACAACACGTTTAACTATTTCCTGAGTGGCGCCTGCCCCCATAAAGCCAGAAAAGAATGAAAAAGACTTCTGATATATATCTGTCGAATCAGCGGAACCTAAATGTTCTTTGTACTCATCTAAAAGATCGTGTTCTTTTGCAAAGCATTCAATTATTTTAGTTACCTGACTAACGTTGGGTATACCAGAGCCATCTTTGATCTGACTTAGAGCTGAGCCAAATAAAAAAGAGACCTTTTTGTTCTTAGTTAAACGTTTTGTGAGAAGTTTCTCGGTATAAAATTCTAATTCCATTTATCCACCTACTACTTTAAAAGTGCTCGTTGGCAAACCTAGCCAATAATTAACGTCTTAATTTGTATAATAAAATTTAATATTTAGGCTGCCAATTCATAAAGCTAGGGCAAGGTTGCGAACGTTTCTATGAATCGACCAGACTTTACTAGATAGATTTTCGTTTAAATTCTTCTAGCTTTTCATAAGCCAGTGGAGGCATATTATTCGCTTCACCATGCTTGCGTCTAGAGTTATAAAACATTTCGATGTAATCGAATACGTCAGCCTTTGCTTGCTCAAGTGTTGTATAAATTTTTCTCTTTATTCGCTCTCGCTTATGTAGTTGGAAGAAGCGCTCTACTATCGCATTATCGTGGCAGTTTCCTCGACGGCTCATGCTGGTTTTGAGATTATGTTCTGTTAAGAAGTCACTCCATTCATAGCCAGTAAACTGACTACCTTGAATTGAGTGTATCAGCACCGCTTTGTAGGTTTTCGTCGCCATACAGCTGCTAGAAGCGCCTGAGTAACGAATTCAGACTCCATGCGAGAACTCATTGAGCAACCGACGACGGCGCGGGAGTACAAATCTAAGACGACGGCAAGGTAGAGCCAGCCTTCGTGGGTTCGGATATAGGTAATGTCGGTGACCCAGTATCGGTTTGGTGTTTCAACGGTAAACTACCTATTTAGCACGTTATCTGCGAAGACAGCTGGCTTACCGCTGTAATGCCCCTTGCGCTTGCTATAACCGATTTGTGCCTTAATACCCTCTAGCTTCATTAGCTTGGCTACACGATGCTTGCTGCACGATTCGCCTAAGTCCTTTAGATCGCTCGTGACTTTTCTATACCCATAGACACAGCCACTTTCTAGCCAAGAATGTTTAATTAATCCCGTCAAGCGTTCGTCTTCCCGCTGCCGCTTTGACTTCGGTTTATCCATCCATGCATAGAGGCCGCTTCGTTGTATTGAGAGCGCTTCGCACATCAATTTTGTGGGGTAATTCTTGAGCCTAGCTTTTATGAACGCGTATTTTTCTTTGACTCGCCCGCGAAAAATATGGTTGTAAGTTCAAGTGATCACTGCAACGCTCTTTAGGATGTTGTGTTCCGTTGTCACGCGTTTAAGCTCTTTTTCGAGTTGCTTAATACGGTCTGATTGTTCTTGAGATTGCTTATGTTCTTCACTATCTGGCCCGTAGGCTTTTATCCAGTTATAAAGCTAACTGCTAGTAACTCCCAGCCTCTCAGAAACGCTTGCCACCTAATAACCTTGGTCGGTAACTTGTTTAACGGCTTGTATTTTAAATTTTTCTGTAAATTGCTGAGACATCTTTTCATCTTAGTGCACATGATTATAAAGCAATTAAGTGTCTAGAGAAGACTGGTCTATTCACATGCTGGTTATATCAGAGAAGCAATGTTTAATCAGTCAGATGACAAAGTACTACTAACTACTGCCATTGCACACTCAAGATTTAAAACATTTTACGGCCTAAATTTTTGTCCTTTGTGTACCCAAAGGGATATTAAAAAAATGGTTTTGCATACCGGCACATTAGTGCCATAAAATATCGGGAGTTAATACATGTAGTACATATCATTGTCTGTTAAATTCAGTTTCAATGGGGGATGGACACAATGATAGACAGTTATTTTACCTCCATTTGGGAAAATGGATGAAAAGTACGCTTCAGATATTGAAGTTAAACTTGCAACATTCTTCGCTCAGCTATTTGACCTTTGCCGAACTCAGGCACTTAACTATCAAATCATTTATCGAAATATACTTAACCAAATGGGACTAGTTAGCCCAAATGATCTTTTAATTAAGATCTCGAAGGTTACATCTTTGCTAAGTGAGTACTGGAAAAGTTTGCCATATAAAAATCACTTAGAAACAGGTGTCCCTTTTGCATTGAGCAACTTGCAGTATATCGGTCGGATTTTAAAAATAAAACCCACTCACATGCTCACCCACTAAAACACATTTTATTGGCCTGCTGGTTAACTGATGGGGATATAAATAAGCTTGTGTCGAATAGTCAGAAACCACTCTCTAAAATAGACACCTCCAGCAATATCATGACTGCTGAAAAGCAAGCTGCTGAAGCTAAACTTATCAAATTATTGATGAAAGGAAACAGTTTCAATTCGATTGAAGGGACAGCAGGCAAAAGCTAATGTTTTATAAAGCGAGTTGTTAAAACTAACCGAATTCCGCATTTCACAAACTCTATGGCTTCCAAGGGTAGTGTGAAGCGTAAAGTATTGATAAAAGCTCTTTACGGCATTCATCGAGAACTAATAGCTAAAGAATAGACTTGAGTATTGGCTATGTCGAGCAAGTGATTTCTTGTGAACCGAACATGGTTCGTTGGCGCAAACATTTGTGCATTAAGAAAGATGTAGCGAATGCCTATAAGAAGCTAGAATCTATTTGTAGAGAACACCACACTGGTGCAGAACTCAAGTCAGAAAACATGCTCAGTCTGCTTATTTCGTGTTTTATTACAACGATAAAGCACTCATAGATAAAGTATTGCCTAAACAAATAAAAGCAGTGGCACCTTCTAAGGATTGGGGAAAAGAAGACCTACGGACTGCAGAAAGCATCAGAAACTTAAGCGATTTGTCTTCAATGTCAATTACAGAAATAGGAAGGTTGGTCAACGAGCATGGTTACCTAAGAAGTAAACTTTCTAAGTTACCTCAATCAGCTTTGCTTCTTGCCGAACAAGGTAAGTTGAATAAATAACTAATACAAAACATAAGTTGTAGTCAAAACTGCTTACAGATCCTGATTATTCAGGCTTTCCCATACCTTTTGGATTCGCTTTTCCTAATCAGAATCTCCAAACCATATAATAGGTTAAAATTTCATATTATCAGCGGCCTAAATAGGCGCGCTTAAATGTCTCTATTTAGAATCAAAAAAAGCTAAAATTGCGAGGAATTCTATGTGGCTTGTAGCTAATTATTGTCTTCATCTAGAATCTAATAAAACAACTACACCACCTGCCCTGCTGCCCAGCCGCTGCTCCATGCCCACTGGAAATTAAAGCCCCCTAACCAACCGGTTACATCTACCACTTCGCCTATAAAATAAAGGCCTTCTACGTTTTTAGCCATCATGGTTTTAGACGATAGCTCATCGGTATTTACACCGCCAATGGTAACTTCGGCGGTTCTGTAACCCTCGGTGCCGTTAGGTTTTATTTGCCAGTTTTCTAGCGTATTAGCAATAGCCTCGCATTCGCTGTGGCTCAATTGTTTTACCGGTACGTTGCGCCATTGATGATATTCAATAAAGCTTTGTACCATGCGTTTAGGAAACACTTTGTTTAAACAGGTTGCCAGTAAGGCATCTGGCGTGTCGGTGCGCGCCGTATTAATAAGCGCCTGCGCATCTTCGGTAGGTAGCGTATTAATGCTTAACGCCTCGCCTGCTTCCCAAAAGCTTGAGATTTGTAGCATGGCTGGGCCGCTTAGGCCGCGATGCGTAAACAGCATAGCTTCACGGAATGAGGTGTCGTTGCATTGTGCATTTACGTCTATGGCAATGCCGCTTAGCTCGGCTAATACGTCTTTGTCTTTATCTTGCAGGGTGAAAGGTACTAGTGCTGCGCGAGTGGGTAGCACGTTTAAGCCAAACTGCTCTGCCACTTTGTAGCCAAACGGTGTTGCGCCTAGCTTCGGCATGCTTAAGCCGCCGGTGGCGATAACTAGCGACTCACATTGGTATTCACCCAAAGAAGTGTTTAGCGTGTAACCTGATTCGGTTTTCTCAACGCTTATAATGTCGCAGCGTGTGGTAATAGTTACCCCCGCTTTATCACACTCTTTTAGCAGAAGTTCTACAATATCTTTGGCGCTGTCGTCGCAAAATAGCTGGCCTAGGGTTTTCTCATGGTATGCAATGCCGTGCTCGGCTACCAATCCAATAAAATCCCATTGGGTGTAGCGGCTTAATGCCGACTTACAAAAGTGTGGGTTTTGCGATAGAAAGTTTTCCGGGCCAGCGTACATATTGGTGAAGTTACAGCGTCCGCCTCCAGACATAAGAATTTTACGACCTACTTTTTTGGCGTGATCGAGCACTTCTACACTGCGCCCACGGGCACCGGCTTGCGCTGCACAAAACAGCCCTGCTGCACCAGCACCAATCACAATTACATCACGCTGCTTCACACTACTCACCTTTAACTGCTGTACCTGACTTGGAATATCGTACTAATTGCCCTAACTGTCTAATAATAAGGCATGGGGCAAAACGAGCTGAATTATACGTAAATGCTGGGGGGCTACAATGTATGCCAGCAGTTTAATTTTAAACCACTGCTGTAGCGTATTGGTAGATAGGGGTTTTTAGTCTTCGAGTGCAAAAGTTTATGTTCGCGCAAACACCGCTAAAGGGTGCGTAGTGATTAGCGCCATGTGTGCTCGCGCACCCGGTTTCATGGCATTTTCATGGCTTACACGTACCTTTAATTGGCTGCCGCTGTCTAGGGTTACGGCATAAAGGCGGCTTTCCCCCTCGTAACGTACCCAATCTACAGTGCCATTGGGGGATTCATGGTCTGCACGTAAACTTAAATCGTCAGGGCGCACTAACAAATCTACTTTGCCGTTAGCACCATCCACTGATGTACCAGGCACAGTGCCAATGTTAGTGGTAACAATGCCGTTATCGAAAGTACCTGGAATAAAGCTAGCTTCGCCCATAAAGCGAGCCACAAACCGGCTGGCGGGCTCAGAATAACAAGCTTCAGGGGTAGCAAGTTGCTCTAGTACACCTTTATTTAATATCCCTACTCTGTCACCTACGCTTAAGGCTTCTTCTTGGTCGTGAGTTACCCAAATAGCAGGCACGCCTGCAGCTTTAAGGGCATCGCGAATTTCCCAACGAAGGCTGTCTTTTAAGGCAGCGTCTAGATTTGAAAGGGGTTCATCTAATAAAACAAATGCCGGTTCGTGTGCCAAGGTGCGAGCTAACGCAACACGTTGCTTTTGACCACCCGATAAACGAGCAGGCTTAGCATCGCGAAAATCTTCAAGGCCAAGAAGCTTTAACCAATGATCGGCAAGCTTAGTATCTTTTAAACGGAAGCAAACATTTTGCTGCACAGTTAAATGGGGGAACAGGGCGAAATCTTGAAACACCATGCCTACATTGCGTTTTTCAGGAGGCACCGTTTTCTTCGGTGTGGCGGTCCAGTTTCCAAGGGTCATTTGCCCTTCTGAAATAGGAATAAGACCTGCCAATGCCTGTAAAATAGTGGTTTTACCGCAGCCTGTTGGGCCCACCAGCATGAGAATTTCGTCTGAACCTAATGCTAGGTTAAGCTTATTCACTACACGGGTAGCACCATAATTAACTGACAACTCACTCACTTTAAGCATTAA
Source organism: Alteromonas sp. 38 (assembly GCF_902506055.1). Taxonomy (NCBI): domain Bacteria; kingdom Pseudomonadati; phylum Pseudomonadota; class Gammaproteobacteria; order Alteromonadales; family Alteromonadaceae; genus Alteromonas; species Alteromonas sp. 38. Next base: position 125,700 of record NZ_LR733300.1, on the reverse strand, counting down.
CTACGATCATCCTCGGAAACGGTAAACTGGGCCCGGCGTTCGCCAGAAAGCATTAATATTAATCCAAAGCCCGATAACAATACCAGCAATAACCCCGGTACAGCGGCGCGACCAAAGTAACCTGCTTCGTATACTCGCCACATGTAGGTAGCTAAGGTTTCAAACCCCGTTGGCCCCAACATTAGGGTGGCAGGTAATTCTCGCATGGCTTCTAAAAACACCAAAGCGGCACCGGCTATCATGCCTCTTAGGGTAAGTGGCAACGTAATGCGCATAAATGCTTCGCGAGGGCTAGCCCCTAACACTCGTGCTGCTTTCACTAATCCGGTATCTAAATTATCTGCGGTACTACGCACACTACCCACGGCAAGGGGTATAAAGCGCAGAACATACGCCATCACTAACAAACCCAAGGTTTGATACAAATAAGGCAATTGAAGGCCAACGTAAACCAATGCAGTACCCATCACGATACCAGGTACGCCAAAACCAAAATAAGTAATGCGTTCCATTAAACGCCCAGCTTTGCCCGCAATAGCCGCGTGGGCAACGGGTATGGCCAAAATAACGGCCACAATAGCGGCTAGGAAAGACGCATAGGCTGAATTCCACGCATAACTAAACTCGAATCCACCTGTGCCTTCCCGTATTAGCCACAGAGTGAATACCGCAAGAGGCAATACTATAGCCAGCAACAATATAGGCATTGCTGCTAGTAACATAAGGTTACGCTGCCAACGGGCAGGCCATAAACTTAAATGTCTACCTGGGCGTTCTTTGGCGCCGCCAATACGACTTTCAATGAATAAGATTAATCCTACAATCACCATTAACTGCAAGCTCAGCATGGCAGCTTGGCTTAAGCCAAAGGCATTGTATTCAACAAAGATAACGCGGGTGAAAGTGTCTAATCCCATGATGGCTGGCGTACCAAAATCAGACAGCGCATAAAGTGCAGCTAATAAGGCGCCGGCAGCAATACTGGTGGCTACACGAGGTAATACCACGCGCCACAAACTAGTATACAAAGATACGCCAAGGGTGCGGGCTGCATTGATTAAGCTGGCATCAAGGCTTAGTAACGATGCCCGTGTGGTCATCATCACAAAAGGATAGGTGTACAATGACATAACTAGCGCTGAGCCCCACAAACCATCAATACTGGGTGTGGTAATCCCTAATACGTTTTCTATTTCGCCACCACGGCCAAATGAAAAGTACATGGCAAATGCACCGATATAACTGGGTAAGGCTAAGGGCGCAGCTAAAAGAATTAGCCAAAACCGTTTGAACGGCATTTGCACGTAAGCAGTAAAGAGCGCTAACGGCACACCTATTAGCACCGAGCCAATAATAGTCAGCACCATGAGTGATACAGTGTTGCCGAGTACGCGCAAGTTGTGGGTGTCGAAAATTTCTGCGCTCTCAGATGCTAACGAAAATAAAACGCCTACTGGCAACAATGCCATTAACGCGATAATTAGAGCCAGCGGGTACGACTTTGGCCAGTTGCTCACAGCACCCCGACTTTTCGCATAAGGTTTAGCGTGGGGCGTAAATCTGCTAGTTTTCTAAGATCCATATCGGGTGGAGAAATTTCAGATAATGCAGGTAAGCCTTGCGGCGGTGCAACCCCTTGTACCAACGGAATTTCATACGCTTCACTTGCCAAATAACCTTGCACTTCACGGCTCAGTAAATAGCGAATGAAGTTCACCGGCAAATCGCCTTCGCTTAATGCCACAATGCCAGAGGCATTCACTAAACAGCCTGCATCGTTTTGCGTATAGGCAAGGGCAACATTAGCGTTTGGCTTACCGGCTTTTAAGCGCAACGTGTAGTAATGGTTTGCAAAGCCCATATCCACTTCGCCCCGTTCAACGCCCATCACTACGCCAAGTTCGCCTGCGTATTTTTTCGCTTTGCTATTAACGCCTTTAAGCCAATCGGCCGTGGCCTTTTCGCCTTCTAAAATGCGCATAGCGGTAACGAATGACTGGAATGATGCATAGGCCGGAGCCCAACCTAATGCCAAATCACTATCGGCTAAGGCCATTACGCTATCTGGGATTTGATCGGGCGTTACCCGCTCTGTGTTATACGGCAATGTACGAATACGGCCAGTCACGGGTGTCCAGCTAGGATACTGGAAACCGTCTTTCAATTGCGTGGTTAAGTCGGTAGGTAACGGCTTAGCTAAACCAGAATCGGTTACCATGCCAATACTACCGGTATCTACCGCCCAAAATAAATCAGCGCGTTTCACCCCTGCTTTTGCTTCTGCAGCAAGGGTATTGGCTAACGCGGCTGAAGCGCCGCGTCTAATTTTTAAGTTAAGCTTTGGATTACGTTTTTTAATGGCATCGAGCACATTTTCATACAAACCACCTTCACCACGCCCTAAATAAAGGGTGAGATCACCTTCCAACTGAGGAAGGGATTCTACCGACACACTTGCAATAGTGTTGGCAAAGCTCAAACTGCTGATAGGTAAACTACCTAACGCACCTGCGGCGGCTAAACCTTGTAAAAATGTTCTACGTTGCATTTGAAAAAACTATTCCTTAGAAAACGTCTTTACGACTTTTTTCTGCTTCTACTAACAAGGAACGAGCGCGGTCTAATTTAGTTTGCATAGTTTCCACTACGCCACGCACCGCCTCTACACCTTTACCGCCCGTAATTGCTTGTGGAAGGGTTACGTTAAAGTCTTTTTCTAAGTCTTCAACTAGGTCAGCGTCTAATTCAATTAACGCCCCTTCTACCCCTTCAAAACGCTGTAAGTATGTATCGTGAACCAAGGTGGTGGCAACTTCAGTCAGTTGCTCTGCCGATTTAGCGACTACGCGATCTAAACGCTTTTTAATATCGTCGATAACTTCAGGCGCGGTGGTTGGTTCAACTTCAGTGGTTTGTACTTTGGCAATCAAACCCTGCTTTTGATATTGTGACGCAAGTTTAACTGCGCCTAACGCTTGCCACAAGGCTTGATTAAGTTTGGTTTGCTCTGCGCGAACGTCTTCAACTGATTTGCCGTTTTCGATACCCATTTTAATGCCATAGATACCCTGCCAAATAGACGCATAAACAGGTACGTACTGAGTTTCTATCGCAGAATGAAAATCGACCTCTTCCCAATATTCAATTAGGGCGTCTGTGTCTACGTTCTTGCTGTCTTTTTCGTACGCATCAACAACACTGCCGAATTTTTCTTCTAACCAGTGTACTTCTTCTGTGTACTCACCAATATGAGCCTGAAGGTTGTTTACATGTTCGCTGATTACACCATTTGCAAAGGCGCAGCTTGTGCCCAATGAAAAGGTCACTGCTAATACTAATACCGAGGCACTTAGCTTCTTAAGTGTTGTTGTCATCATTTTTCCTAGTACGCTTCTAATTATGCAAATGATACTTATTATCATTAATTAAGTAAAGGTAACTCGACGTATGATTATGTCATACTTTCGTATTTCCAAATGGGCTTTAACGTCAGTAACTACGCTGATTTCAGTGAATATTGCGTTTAGCAATTCATCGTATAACCGCTATTCACTGGCTGTCTGCGGCATAGTTATATTACATTTTAACGACACTATGCGATCAACTTTAGTGAGGTCAAGCTAGTGCAAAAGGCTATCAATATTTTTATGACGTCCACTTACTTAGGCTCTCAAGAAGGGCTAGGTTAGTACATTTCGCGATCAAAAAAGGCCTGAGCATCACTTCATATTATGCTCAAGCCTTTCAATGGGTTTAGTGCTTAGTGCTAAACTTGCTGTTACAAGCTTTTTAGCATGCTCTCGGCATCACTGACTTCAAAGCGACCCGGATCTTCTACACTGATTTTTTTCACTACGCAGTCTTCAACTAACATGGCGTAACGCATAGAGCGCAAGCCACCAAAGTCGCTGGTATTCATGTCTAAACCAATTTGCTTTGTGAAATGACCGTTGCCGTCTGCCAGCATCATAATCTCTTCAGCGTTATTCACCTTACCCCATGCATCCATTACGAATGCATCGTTTACCGATAAGCAAATAACAGTGTCTACGCCTTTCGCTTTAATTTTATCTGCCAATGCTACATAGCCCGGTAGATGTGCTTGAGAACAGGTTGGCGTAAACGCGCCTGGCACTGCAAACATTACTACTCGCTTGTCGTTAAAAAGCTCGGCAGTGCCGGGGTTTGTCATCTCACCATTTACTAAAAGGCTGAAATCCACCTCGGGCAAGGTGCTACCAACTTCTATCATGCTGCTCTCCTAGGATTTTTGACGTAAATACACATCGAATCTATGTTTTTTACTTTCTATTGCCATTGATGGATTATTTCCTGCTAGCACTTCTGCACTATTAGGGCGTTTTACCACAACTCTAGCCGATGCTAGTGCTAACGCTGGCGCGAGTAACGCGTCGGCGTCGGCGTCGTGTCCAAGCAATTGTTGAAACAATCGCATTTCCTTCTTCACCAAGGCTGATTTCTTTTTGTGCGGAAACATAGGGTCTAAGTAAATCGCATCTACGTTTTCACCATTCCAGTATTGCATTACATCGGCACTATTTCCATGTTGTAGTGCTAATCGTTCTGCAAGTTCTGGGAAGCGCACTTGTAAACGTCGAATACCATCTTCAAGCAAGGCGGCTACTATGGGCGAACGCTCTATCATAGTAACCTTGCAGCCTACACTAACCAACACAAATGCATCTCTGCCTAAACCCGGCGTAGCATCTACTACGTGCCATGGTTTTGCACCTTTAATTACATCACCTTTTAACCCCACCGCTTTTACAATAGGCTCTTTTCTGCCGCCACCATGGGCTTTGCGATATAGGCTAGCAGGGGAAGCAAAATCAACGTCAACAGGCAGTGTTTTCTTTTCGCTCGCATCAGCAAGGCCAAGTACATCGTGACTGACTTGAAGGTAAAAGCCTTCAACGGGCTTTTCTTCAATTGAAAAACCCCAGTTTTTACTGATCGTTAGCGCGAGCGCTTTGTCGCTTTCAAAGCGGGTATCGCCTTCGGTGCTAGCAATCACAAGAGGCAAAGTATTAAGCATGGCCATATTGCTCCTTGTGCCCTATCCAGCGGTTGATAATGGCTTGAGCGTGGGAAGGATATTGCTCCCATAAGGTATAGGCAATTTCTTGTACTTTGGGAATCAGCGCGGCATCGCGAACTAAGTCGGCAATTTTAAGTTCGGCCATACCGGTTTGACGAGTCCCCATAAATTCTCCTGGCCCACGAATTTCTAAGTCTCGCTGGGCAATGTAAAACCCATCGTTAGATTCACGCAAAACAGTTAATCGCTGAGTAGCCGTTTTAGACAAGGGGCTTTGGTACATAAGTACGCATTGGCTTTCTACCGCCCCACGCCCGACTCGCCCGCGAAGTTGGTGTAGCTGAGCTAACCCCAATCGTTCGGGGTTTTCAATAATCATAATACTGGCATTGGGTACATCTACCCCTACCTCAATGACGGTTGTGGCCACCAGTAAATCGAGCTCACCCGCTTTAAAGTCGGCCATTACTTGTAGTTTTTCAGCAGGCTTTAAGCGCCCATGCACTAAACCTACGTTAAGTTCCGGCAACGCTGTGCGAAGGATAACCGCGGCATCTTCGGCGGCTTGGCATTCCAACACTTCTGATTCATCAATTAGAGTACAAACCCAGTAGGCTTGCCTACCGTTTTCTTTACAGGCTGTGCGAACGCGCTCAATAACTTCCGCTCGCCTGCTATCCGGCAATACCACTGTGGTCACTGGTGTACGTCCCGGAGGTAATTCATCAATGACAGACGTATCTAGGTCGGCATAGGCAGTCATGGCCAGCGTTCGAGGTATAGGGGTTGCCGTCATAATTAACTGGTGTGGGTATCGCCCCTGTTGCTCGCCTTTATCGCGAAGCGCAAGGCGTTGATGTACACCAAATCTGTGCTGTTCATCCACAATCACCAAGGCGAGTTGTTGGTAGTTTACGCTTTCTTGAAAAATCGCGTGGGTGCCCACCAACATTTGTACATCGCCACTTTCGAGCCGCGCTAGCACTTCGGTACGGGCTTTACCTTTAAGCTTACCGGCCAACCACCCAATTTCTATGCCCAGCGGCGCAAACCATTCTCTAAAATTATTAGCATGCTGTTCAGCAAGCAGCTCCGTTGGCGCCATTAACGCCACCTGATGCCCCGCGCCAATAGCAGATAGCGCAGCAAGGGCGGCCACTAAGGTTTTTCCTGAGCCTACGTCGCCTTGTACTAAGCGCATCATGGGTCTGGGGTGTTGCATATCTTGCTGAATATCGGCCACTACTCGCTGCTGTGCGCCTGTAGGCGAGAATGGCAACTGCGCTAACATCTTTTCAATAAGGGGCTTATCTACTTTTACGCTAATGCCGGGTTGTGCATCTGAAAGCTTACGTACTTTTAATACACTTAAATGGTGGGACAAAAGCTCTTCTAAAATTAATCGATACTGAGCAGGATGAAGCCCTTCTTCCATTTCATGCACATCGGTATCGGGGGTTGGCCGATGCACTGCATGTAATGCTTCGTTTAGGCTTATCTGGTCGCTGTACATACCGTCAGGCAGTAAGTCAGCCAGTGCGCCTTTATCTAACATTTTAAGGGCTTGGTCAGTTAAGTTGCGCAAGGTAAGTTGCTTTACTCCCTCGGTGGTGGGGTAAACAGGCGTTAACGATTCTGCTTCTAGCGGTGCGTCTTCATCGATGAGTTTGAACTCAGGGTGCATCATTTCAATGCCCCACTTGCCAGTGCGAACCTCACCAAAGCATCGTATTACATTGCCCGGCGTCATCATCGTGCGTTGAACTGCGCCAAAGTGAAAAAAACGCAAAGTAATGGTGCCTGTACCATCACTTAACTTCACCACCAACATGCGTTTTTTACCGTATTGGATATCGGCACTTTTTACTTCGCCCTGCACGCTAACATGGGTAAACGGGCGGCACTCGGCCACGCTGTAAACCCGTGTTCTGTCTTCATAACGGAGCGGCAGGTGAAACAGCACGTCTTGTAAGGTAAATAAGCCAATTTTAGCCAGCTTTTCGGCCACTTTAGCGCCTACCCCTTTTAGGGCGGTGATGGGCGTGGTGGCAAGAGTTTGCATTTGACCGACATTCCTTAGATCAAGCGTATGATTTCATTAGGGTAATGAAAGCAATCATTTATTAGAAACGAAGTGTAATAGATTGCGAGAAGCTTGGCGAGTACGGTTTAAGGCCAGTATGACAGGTGCTACGAGTTTGACAGGCTAGGCGCCTGTAGGCACTGTCTGTTCATCGTCAGATAAGGCGTGTAATGCTTCTGGCGTTAACTGCATTTGTTTCCACCAACTTGCTGGTGCATCAATGCGGCCTATGTCATCAATAGCCGGGTATGGAACCCCTTTCGTTTTACTTAAGGCGCACAGTCTGGGGTAACCTCTTTCGAACAACAGTTTTTGGCATTCTTCTTCAGGTAAATGTTCAACATCGTACATACCTGCCAGTTCACGCTGGCGCTGCGCTTCATATAGCACAAGTGCTGCCGCCACAGACACATTCAACGATTGCACCATACCCGCCATAGGAATGATGATATCTTGATCGGCCATCGCAATTGCTTCATCGGTAGCGCCGTAGCGTTCTTGACCAAAAATAATCGCGGTAGGTTTGGTGTAATCGACTTCACGAAAGCCCACTGCAGTATCAGACAAATGGGTCACTAACACCTGCATACCCTGCTGCTTAAGTGCGCCAATGGCGTTTATCATGGTTGGTTTGGCGAACCCATTGCTGGCTGCCCATAGCGGTGTCGCCACGAAACTGATATTTCTCTTCCCACACGGTATGTACGCGGTGAATGCCAATGGCATCACAAGTGCGAACAACAGCCGATACATTGTGGGGTTTGTGTACGTTTTCGAGGCAAACCGTAAGGTCGGTTTGCCTTTTTGCCAACGCACTTCGAATGCGAAGGTAACGCTCTGGCGACATGACTTACTCCGGCAATTCCATCACGCCGTCGATTTCAATTTGTGCGCCTTTAGGCAATGCAGACACTTGCACTGCAGCACGCGCCGGGTATGGCTTGTTGAAGTAACGGCTCATAATTTCATTTACCGTCGCAAAGTGATCTAAATCGATAAGAAAGATGTTCACTTTTACCAAGTCGTTCGTGGTGCCGCCAGCGGCATCGCACACGGCTTTTAAGTTTTCAAAAACCTGTACCGCTTGTTCAGCGAAGTCTTCTGAAACCATTTCCATGGTCTCTGCAACCAAAGGAATTTGGCCAGAAAGATACACTGTTGTGCCAGCCTTAACTGCTTGACTGTAAGTACCAATAGCGGCAGGTGCCTTATCGGTCTGAATAATAGACTTAGACATAATGGATCCTAAAAATTTTTTAAAAGTTAGTGTCTGGACTGACTATGACGTGACACTTTCTGAACCTCTGGCATGGTGCGGATTTTTTTCATCACTCGTGCCAAATGTACGCGATTTTGCGTGGTAATTTCGATGTCGATAAAGTAGATATTACTCTCTTTTTCTTCTGTTTGCAGTCCAATAATATTGGAATCGCAACCAGAAATCGTATTCGTAAGGGTAGCAAGGGTACCCTGATGATTAAACAACTCAATTCGAAGCGATGCTTTAAATTCACCTTGGGGTTCTTCATCCCAACGCATAGGTAATACACGCTGAGGCTCTTCTCTTGAAAGCTTGCGAATGTTGTTACAACCAATTTGGTGAATCGTCATACCCCGACCTGGGCTTAATACCGCCACAATTTCATCGTCAGGAATAGGGTGACAACAACGGGCATAATGCACCAATAAGCCTTCCGTACCGCGAATAGCCACGTTACCTTTTTTCTCTGGTAAATCTGTGTTTTCACCTAACAGTCTGCGCGCAACAATAGCGCTTAGCTCGTTACCTAAACCGATATCGATAAGCAACGAATCAAAATCATCGTGCTTAGTTTCAGCCACCACACGTTCAATATCGGCCTCCGGAATATCGTCCAGCTTCACTTCACCTAATGCATGGCGCAGTAAGCGGTTACCCATGTTCACGGCTTCTTGCGAATGCTGCTTGCGCAAATATTGACGAATACGGGTGCGTGCGCGAGCACTTACTACGAAGTTCAGCCAGTTAGCATTGGGCTTAGCTTTAGGTGAGGTAATAATTTCTACGGTTTGGCCATTTTGTAGCGGCTTACTTAAGCTGTAGTTTCTACGCTCTACTCGAACACCTACACAGGTGTTACCAATATCTGAATGCACCGCATAGGCAAAGTCTACGGCCGTAGCGCCCATGGGCAGCTCAATAATGCGGCCATCTGGGGTGAATACGTATATTTCTTCTGGGAATAAATCCGTTTTAACCGATTCAATAAATTCGAACGATGAACTGGCTGATTGTTGAAGCTCAAGTAACGACTGCATCCACTTACGCGCTCTTAGTTGCGCAGTAGTGCCGTTGTCGCCAGGTTCTTTATAAAGCCAATGCGCGGCAACCCCTTTATCTGCCATTTGATCCATTTCTTGGGTACGAATTTGTATTTCTACCGGAATACCATGAGGGCCAATAAGCGAGGTGTGCAATGACTGATAGCCATTGGTACGGGGAATAGCAATGTAATCTTTAAAACGGTTTTCAATAGGCTTATACAAACTGTGCATAGCGCCTAACGAACGGTAACAATTATCGACTGAATCGACCACAATACGAAACGCGTAAATGTCCATCACTTCGTTGAACATGAGTTCTTTATTACGCATTTTACGATAAATAGAGTACAGGTGTTTTTCGCGGCCCAGTACGTCCGACTCAATTTTATAAGCCGTTAAGCGGGTGCTTAGTTCTTCACGAATATTTTCGATAATTTCTTTACGATTACCACGTGCTTGGCGAACCGCTGATTTCAGTGCGCGATGGCGCATAGGGTACATGGCAAGAAAACCTAAGTCTTCGAGCTCATTTTTAATATCGTGAATACCTAAGCGATGGGCAATAGGTGCATAAATTTCAAGGGTTTCAAGAGCAATACGGCGGCGCTTGTCAGGACGAAGCGAACCTAATGTACGCATATTGTGGGTACGGTCAGCTAGCTTAATCAGAATAACCCGGATGTCTTGCACCATGGCCATCATCATTTTACGGAAGTTTTCAGCCTGTGCTTCTTGCTTACTGCTAAAAGCAATTTTATCTAGCTTACTTACCCCTTCCACCAGCTCAGCAACGGTATCTCCGAAAGCTTCAGCAAGATCTTCTTGGCTGTAATGGGTGTCTTCAATCACGTCGTGTAGCAAGGCTGCCATGAGAGTTTCATGGTCTAAATGCATGTCAGCAAGAATACTGGCAACAGCAACAGGGTGCGTAATATAGGGGTCGCCACTTGAGCGCATTTGTCCATCGTGGGCTTCTTGAGCCAACACAAATGCCTCTTGTACCAGCTGAACTCGGTCAGCAGGCAAGTACTTTATTACTTTCTGTTTTAAGCCTTCAAACAAATACACGGACTAGTGCGACTCCTGATTAACGTTACAACCTTAAGAATACGTAGAATTGAGCCTTTAGCCAATACCCAAAAAGCAAAGCGCCAGTGCTTTTTTCAAAGCACTGGCGCTTAAACATACAATAGTTACCTTTGCGGTGAAACTATTGATCAGAAAGAATATTAGCTACTGAAGAAAATTCAGCATGTTCTTGTTGTTCCTGATCGCGCAAATCATCTTGTTCAAGTGTACTAGCAGTTACTAAACCTTCTTCGATTTCACGAAGTGCCGTTACGGTAGGCTTGTCATTTTGCACATCAACCATTGGCTCTTTACCTTCGGTGGCAATTTGACGTGCACGACGGGCCGCTACTAAAACCAAATCAAAGCGGTTACCAATTTTATCTACGGCATCTTCAACTGTTACGCGGGCCATGTATTTCTCCGAAAATTAGGTTGATAAAGTAATTCAAAAAACGGCCGCGTAGTATACACTCTTGTACTGCGCGATCCTAGCGGTTTGTTTGAAATTAAAACAATATAAATATTAAGCAGATCCGAGCAATTCGTCTAATAAAGGCTGATAACGCATTTGCTGTTTTATTGTTCTTAAACGCTGTGAAATCACAATCGCTTCTAAATCGTTAAGCGCTGTAGCGAAGTCGTCATTTATTATTACGTGGCTGAACTCATTAAAATGCGACATTTCAGCCACCGCTTCTTTCATGCGGCCGGCAATCACTTCATCGCTGTCTTGCCCACGGCTGTTTAAACGTTGCTCTAGCACCTCGATTGAAGGCGGTAATATAAAAATGCCACAGGTGTCAGGCATACGCTTTTGTACCTGACGTGCACCTTGCCAATCGATATCTAGAAACACATCGATACCTCGGTGCAAAGTTTGCTCAATCGTCACCCGTGATGTGCCGTAGTAATTACCGAATACTTCAGCCCACTCAAAAAAAACGCCTTGCTCTATGAGCGCTTCAAATTGCTCACGGCTTACAAAGTGGTAATGCTGCCCATCAACTTCACCCGGCCTAGGTTTACGAGTAGTATGGGACACTGACACTTCCATTGCATTATTGCTATTAGACGCGTACTTTTCCATTAACGCCTTTATAAGGCTGGATTTTCCTGCGCCGGAAGGCGCTGCAAGTATAAATAAGTTACCGAGTAATGATGCCATGAAAGTATTAAATATTTTTTAAAATATGGTGATTTCGTGGAGCAATGATAGCATATTGAACCATTAAGCCGTAGTAGCAATCGTTTAAACATACTCTCGATGCCTGCGCCAACACTTCAAACAGTGTGATGAGTTTACAGCGCGTTTAATACCCGTGCTGTTTTAGGAAAATACAAGAAGTAGGAACACACAAACATGGCGCAAGAACTTTTGCCGTACGTTGAACAGAACCCCAGCTCTACGCCAAATGCGTGCGTAATTTGGCTTCATGGTTTAGGCGATTCTGGTCATGGCTTCGCGCCTATTGTACCTGAGCTAAAGCTACCTGATAGCATGTCAGTGAAATTTGTTTTCCCCCACGCGCCAGAGCGTCCCGTTACCATTAACGGTGGCATGCGTATGCGAGCGTGGTACGACATCAAATCACTCGATTTCAATAGCCGCGCTGATTTAGATGGTGTACTTGAGTCGGCAAGTCAAGTGGAAGCCCTGATCCAAGAACAAGTAGATAATGGCATTCCTACAAACCGCATTGTGTTAGCAGGATTCTCGCAAGGTGGCGTAATAGCACTTCATGTGGCGCCTCGTTTCAAACACAAACTAGCTGGTGTGTTAGCATTATCGACGTATATGTGTGAGCCAAAATTATTGGCACAAGACGCTACCGATACGAATCGTGACATACCCATAATGATGGCCCATGGCGAGCAGGATGAAGTAGTACCAATTTTTATGGGCAATGCGGCATATAAGACGTTAACCGAGAATGGTTTTAATGCCACTTGGCAAACCTATACCATGCAACACAATGTATGCATGCAAGAGCTAAGTGATATATCTACTTGGCTACAAAAATTGCTTGCTTAGTGTGCTTGTACGCTTGTCATACAGCACGCTTAGAGGCTGCTTGATTAACTATACAAATTAACGCTACATCACACGGTTTCTTCCAGCACCTTTCGCTTCGTAAAGGTGCTCGTCAGCCAACTTTACCGTGTCATTGATATTCGCGTCAGTCAGCGCTGTCGCCACCCCAAAACTGGCGGTGATCGAATGGAAAATATCGCCTTCTATAAACGGGGAGTTTTCAATTTCCACTCGAATTTTTTCAGCCAGCTTTACTGCCATACTCAAGGTTGTTTTGGGGTAAATAATTAAAAATTCCTCGCCCCCTGTACGTGACACAACATCGGTCGCCCTAATGGCGTTTTTCATTAGTGTAGCAACCTGAACTAATACTCTGTCGCCTACGTCATGCCCGTAGTTATCGTTTATTTTTTTAAAGTAATCGATATCCACCACAACAATACTTAACGGGAAATAATCTGCGGGGTTTTTCATTGCACGCTCAAAATAGACTGACTCTAGAAAACGCCGGTTTGGTACCTTCGTTAACGGGTCAGAATTGGCTTGGCGCAATCTTTCTAAGTTATCTGTCATCATCTCTTTTCTGCTTTTGTGCCAGAAGTATTCAGAAATAAACGCAACCGCAATAAAACTGCAAAGGGATATAAGGAACCTTGATACATCTTCACCACGATAGTTCGCAGGAATGGACTCTTGGTAGTAAACGATAAAGGCGACCACGCCTACTGTACCCGTGACGTAAAAAATGGCCGCTCTAAAACGCACGATAATAATTTGTATCAAAATGATCGGGTACACGAAGTGCAGCCCAGTATTATTGTAGCCACCGGTAATGGTGAGCACCGCCACCATAACCGCAACAATAAACCCCGCTATATAGTAAAAAATATTGCTGTTTTTAAAGATATGCGACAACGCTGCATTAGCGAAAACTGAAAACGAAAAAAAACCTAACCAAAACGCGAGATAGTGATCATCCCGCGCTAAATTTTTAGCGGCAAGCACGGCCATAATAATACCGCCAATATATGAGATGAAATACAAGGTCAAACGGCGGCGTTTCACTTCAGCGCCATTTAAATGTGTCTTTTCGAGAAATTTGTGTAACGAAGAAGTATCCATGAAAGCGGGAGCTTATACCTATTGCTAGCGTGCAATAAGCATAGTCACACTATGTACAATTTCCCAACCGTAAACCTGTGCGCAAGTTAAAGATTTAAGTACAATGTACTTATAAGTCGAACGAAAGCCTTTAGCAATAGTCGATTGATTGCTTTAGGTTCTATGCCTTAAACAAGGCTCTAGACAGGATATTAATGATGCAAGCAGCCCCTAAAAGAACGATTCGTATTGCCACACGAAAAAGCGCACTGGCGCTATGGCAAGCAGAGTACGTGAAAGCGAAACTGTTAGAACACCATGATTCAATAGTGGTTGAACTGGTTCCAATGAGCACTCAAGGCGATAGAATCCTTGATACTCCTTTAGCAAAAATTGGTGGTAAAGGCTTGTTTATAAAAGAACTTGAAATAGCCATGCTAGAAGGCAGAGCCGATATTGCCGTGCACTCAATGAAGGATGTGCCGGTTGAATTTCCCGAAGATTTTGGCCTTCACGCCATTTGCGAACGTGAAAACCCGTTCGATGCCTTTGTCTCAAACCACTTTGATAATTTAGATGCATTGCCAGAAGGTGCTGTGGTGGGTACTTCTAGTCTTCGCCGCCAATGCCAAATTCGTAAACATCGTTCGGACCTGAAAATTAAAGATTTACGCGGCAATGTGAATACCCGCCTAGCCAAACTAGATGCTGGCGAATACGATGCCATCATTCTTGCCTCTGCTGGCCTTATACGTTTAGGCATGGAAGAGCGCATTAAAACGGGTTTACCAGCTTCGGTGTCCCTTCCGGCTGTTGGGCAAGGTGCTGTGGGTATTGAGTGTCGTAATGACGATGCCGAGCTTATTGCGTTACTTCAAGCGCTGAACCACGGTGAAACCCAAATACGGGTGAGCGCAGAGCGTGCTATGAATGAACGTTTAGAAGGCGGTTGCCAAGTACCTATCGGAAGTTTTGCTACCCTTGATGGAGACAGCATAACCTTAACAGGCATGGTGGGACAGCCAGATGGCTCAACCCTCTTATTTGCTTCTGCCACAGGCCCTACAAAAAATGCGAAGCGCATTGGCGTAGAAGTCGCCGACGCGCTGCTTGAACAGGGCGCAGGAGAAATTCTTAGCGCATTGTATGACTGATGTATGTTATCGCTAACATATGCGGTTGCTGATTTATGCTATTAATTACTCGCCCGCGTCCTAAATTACAGGCTAGTGCAGATGCTTTTGGGCAGGCGGGGATTGATGCCGTAGGGGTTGCTACGTCAGATATTCAAAGCATTCCTGATAAGGCAATCGAGTTACAACAGTTTCTGTTGGGCTCGGCCAGCATCAGTAACATTATCGTTACCAGCATTTATGCCGTGCCAGCAGCACTCGATGCACTCACTCACGCCTCATTTCTATCGGTGCCTCCTACGCTAATAGCGGTAGGTGATTCGACCGCTAGCGCACTACGCAGCGCGAATTTACCTTATAAAATTGTTACGCCTTCGCTACATACATCCGAAGGTATACTGGTCATGCAGCAACTTAATGAGGCAAACTGTACACAAGTCGTTATTATTAAAGGAGAAGGTGGTAGAGATACGCTTTCTCACGTTTTAGGCGAGAGAGGTATATCGGTTACTGAGTTTTGCGTCTATAAAAGAGAACCACTTACAAACCCAATTTACACAAAGAGCTGGAAAATTGGCGATGTTAGCGGCATTATCGCTACAAGCGAAAATATGGCAAAACAGCTTATTTCTAGCCATAGTATGCAATTATTAGCGTTGCCCTGGTTAACGGTAAGTGAACGAGTTGCAACGAGTTTACGTAATCTTGGGATAGCACGCGTTTCGGTGTGCAACCGCGCCACCGATCAGGCATTAATTGCCTGGGTAAAGGAAAATTGGGAGTATTAAATGTCTGACAAGAATGAGAAGGACCCTCAAAACGGGGAATTGGTAAGCGTGGAATCATCTAGTACGACATCAGCGAACACGGCATCAGGTAGAGATACCCTATCACCTGAAGATTCATCTAACGGCACGCCACAAAAAGCGAAAAAATCGTCGGGAACCAAGCTTCTGTGGTTTGTGGTTATTATTATTTTCCTTTTAGTACTCGGCATTATTGGTGCTGGTTATTGGTACTACACCCAACAACAAGGTAGCAGCGATTCCCTGGTTAAAGCCCAACTGGCGAACACGTCACAACTCAACGATATGCTTTCCGATCGTGAGCAGACAGCAGACGCATTGCGTATGCTAAATAGGCAAAACGATGAATTAAAAGATACGCTTGATGCTTTGCAGCAACAAAACAGTGCATTAGTGCAACAAGCAGAAGCAACCCAACAGCAACTTAACAGCATGGAAGGTCAACGTCCTGCCGATTGGCTTATTGCTGAAGCGGATTATTTGGTTCGCATGGCGGGTAGAAAGCTGTGGTTAGAAAATGATGTACGCACAGCCACCTTACTGTTGGTGAACGCCGACAAGCGATTGAAATCGCTAGCCGACCCTTCTGTATTACCGGTTCGCGCTAAACTTGCCGAAGACATTCAAACGCTTCAACAAATGAACCCTGTATCTCAAAGTTCGGTCGCCCTAGCCCTTACTGGCATGTTGGCGCAAATTGATAAACTACCGTTAGATACTTTTGAAAAACCAGTAGACGCAAATGCTGACAGTAATGAACTGTCTGAATCGGCGGACGACTGGAAAGAGAACCTTGCAAAAGTATGGCACTCCATTGTTGATGGTTTTTTAACCGTGAAAAGTTTAGAAGGCCCTGTTGAGCCTGTCATGTCTCTACAAGCTCAATTTTTAGTGAAAGAGCAGCTTCGCTTACAATTAATGCATGCTCAATCAGCTGCGCTTAAAGCAGACTCAGGCCTGTATGAGCAATCTTTGGTTTACGCTAAAACCATGCTTGAAGAGCATTACGATGTAGAAAAGAGCCAAGTGACGGGTTTCATCTCAGCACTTGATAATCTTATTAGTACTGACATTTCACAACCCATCCCTAGTCAGTTGGCATCACAAAAGCCGCTTGAGCAATTATTAGAATCCCGTGTAAAACAAGCATTCAGTCAGGGAGCTAGCGCATTATGAGATGGTTAGTCATTGCCCTTGCGGTGCTGGCCGCATTTATTGTTGCGCTTATTGTTGGCCCCATGATTTTGGGCGACAAAGGCTACGTGCTGATTTCATTAGGTAATACCGCGATAGAAACCAGCCTAATTGGTTTTTGCATTATCATTATTTGCGCCATTATCAGCTGGTATATTATCTCTAAGTTGGTGTTATGGACATTAAGCTTGGTAACGGGGTCTCACCGCTGGTTTGGTGCATTAGGTGAGCGTAAACGCAAGCGTGCCTTTTACCATGGTTTACAGTCATTAGCAGCTGGCGACCTAAAAAGTGCTCACAAGGCACTTAGCCAAACCACTAATGGTGATTTTGAAGGGGTAAATTACTTGGCTGCCGCACAAGTAGCACAAAGCCAAAACGACCCGCAAAAAGCCCGTTATTTTCTACTACAAGCAGCAGAGTATGACAGTGCCAATGTAGCTGCCACTATCGTGATGGCGCGTATTGATGTTTCTGAAGGTAAGCATACCGACGCACTTGAAAAGCTAGATAGCTTAGATGAAGAAAAAGCCAACAACCCACAAGTGATACAACTTAAAGCGTCGATAATGGCAGAGCAAGGCCAATGGCAAACCTTGCAAGAAAAGCTAAGTGGTTGGCGCAAGGCGTTACCGAAAGAAGATTACACCTTATGGTCGCAGCGAATTGCCAAGGGCAAGCTAGCTGAAATTGCCAGTAAAAATGGGGCTGCTGAGCTTAAAACCCACTGGGAAGGGTTACCGCGTAAAATTAAGCAAGACGACGCTTATCGCGCGGCCTATATTCAACAATTGCTTGAACAAGGCATGCATGCTGAAGCGCAAACTTTGTTAGTAGAATGGCAAAAGAAAGGACCACACCCAGTATTGTTCCCGTATTTTACCCAGTTGAATATACCTAACGCAGCGCCATCGTTGCGGTTGCTGGAAAGCTGGATTAAACAAGACAGTGAAAATGTAGCGTTATATTCAACCTTGGGAAGAGTCGCATATAACGCAGGTGACGATATTCTGGCCGAGAAAGTGTTGTTAAAAGCAGTGAAGATGGAATCGAACAAAGATGATCTGTTATTGCTATCAGCCATTAGTGAGCGCAGACACGATAGCACCACGGCATTGCAATATTACAAGGAAGGCCAGCAGTTAGTGTAGTTTTACGCTGTTAGCTTTTAGACCGAAAGAGAGAGTAAAAAGAAAAGGTAAAAAGAAAGGCCAGTCATTTCATTTATGAGAACTGGCCTTTTTGTTTTATGCGGTGGTGCGGTCTACCGCTTTAGGCTCCGCTAATGCTTTTCGCTTTTGAAGCGATTGATAAAAGTTCGCATACGTGGGGCGCATAACGTATTTACCATCGCCCGCCTTCGCTAACAACTCACCGTTTTGCCACGCGATATTACCATTACAAATGGTCATCACAGGTACACCGGTAATTTCCATCCCTTCAAAAATATTGGTTTCAATATTCGACATGTGGGTTTCGGCTGAAATCACCTTTGAGCCTTTCGGATCCCATATCACTAAATCGGCATCGGAACCTTCACGTACCGCACCTTTAGCGGGGTACATATTGAAGATTTTGGCTGCGTTGGTAGACGTTACCGCTACAAATTCGTTAGGGGTTATTTTGCCGCCATTCACGCCTTTTTCCCACAATACCGCCAAGCGCTCTTCTACCCCAGCGGTGCCGTTTGGAATTTGCGTGAAGTTGTCTTTACCCATTGCTTTTTGTTCGTTACAAAAAGCGCAATGATCGGTAGCGGTAGTTTGTAGGGTACCCGACTGTAGGGCTTTCCATAATACGTCTTGATGCTTTTTAGGCCTAAACGGTGGGCTCATAACGTGGGCCGCTGCGCGCTCCCAGCTGACATCTTGATACACGCTATCATCAACCGTTAAATGCCCAGCCAACACTTCACCATAAACGTGGTGCCCGCGCTGCTGTGCATAACGAATAGCATCAACCGACTCTTCCACCGAGCAATGCACTAAATACAAAGGTGCGCCTAGGGTTTCAGCAATACTAATGGCACGGTAAGCCGCTTCACCTTCAACCATGGGCGGGCGAGATAACGGATGCGCTTCAGGCCCAGTAATACCTTTTTCCATCAATTGTTGTTGTAAGTGATACACCAGTTCACCGTTTTCAGCATGCACGGTAGCAATAGCGCCTAATTCCATACAACGGGTAAAGCTTGATACTAAAATATCATCGGTGGCCATGATGGCATTTTTGTACGCCATGAAATGTTTAAAGCTATTAATGCCGTATTCGGTAGCCAGAGTTTCCATGTCTTTATGCACACTGTCATCCCACCAGGTTATCGCCACGTGGAAGGTGTAGTTAGACATGGATTTTTCAGACCAGTCTCGCCACTGTTGATAGGCTTCCATCAAGGGCTGGCCTGGGCTTGGGATAACGAAATCGATAATAGTCGTGGTGCCACCAGCTAGAGCGGCAGCTGTGCCAGAGGCAAAGTCATCGGCGGCTACCGTGCCCATAAATGGCAGTTGCATGTGTGTGTGCGGGTCGATGCCGCCGGGCATGATTAGCTTTTCAGAGACATCGACTATCTCTACATCTGATTCATTTACAGCAAGATCTTCGCCTATTTTAGTAATTTTGCCGTCTTCGCAAAGTACATCGGCTTTGTAAGTCATTTCGTGGGTAACTACGGTACCACCGCGTAATAATATGGCCATTTTCGTGTCCTGTTTCGCGTAAATTTAAGAGGCTTTTGCTAGCTCACCAACATTTGTGTTCACGGTGTTAACTAGCTTGCCCGCCGCAAAGTAATAAATGATGGCGCCAGAAATAGAACCGGTAAACCATCCATAGTTATAAAACCATGTGAATACATCTGCAGTAATGGCTAACAATGTGATGCCAACTGGAATTAAGAAAGCGACAAAACCAGCCCAATTCACTTTCGGGTAAGCGGCACTGCTGGTGTACAGCGCGGCTACATCTAGCTCTTGTTTTCTAATCAGGAAATAATCAACAATCATTATGCCCGCAATAGGGCCCAGTAAGCTTGAATAACCCAGCAACCAATTTGAGTACAGGCTTTCTACACTAACGTCAGACTCTATAATGCCGGCCTTCTTTAAAAGCTCCCAACTCATCAATAACACACCGACTAAGCCAGTTAATAAAACGCCGCGGGTATGGTTAATATATTTTGGTGCTATGTTTTGAAAATCGTTGGTGGGAGATACTACGTTAGCGGCCGTGTTAGTAGATAAGGTAGCCACAATAATAAGTAGCATGGCGATTGCCACAAAAAACGGGCTATCAATATGACCAATAAGCGTTACCGGGTCGGATACGGTTTCACCAACTAAGGTCACTGACGCAGAGGTCAGTAATACCCCTAAGGCAGCAAACATAAACATGGTGAGGGGTAAGCCTATGATTTGCCCAGTCACTTGGGCTTTTTGGCTTTTAGCATAACGACTGAAATCAGGAATATTTAACGACAGTGTTGCCCAAAAACCTACCATGGCAGTGAGTCCGGCGAAGAAATAGCTGAAAAAGCCTGCATCTTCAGGGCGACTTGCGGGTGTGGCTAAAACCTCAGTAACCGATACTTTATCACTCGCCCACCAAATAAGCCCTGCACCTACAATAAGGAGCAACGGGGCAGCTAGGGTTTCTAACCATTTAATCGACTCTGACCCTTTAATTACGATAAAGACATTTAACGCACCAAAAGCAAAAAAGCCTATTACTTCTCCTAAGCCGCCAAGCTGAGCCCAGCCGTCTGATACCGATGATAAAAACAGATGTATGGCAAGGCCGCCAAACATGGTTTGAATTCCAAACCAGCCGCAGGCTACAAAACCCCGTATTAGGCAGGGAATGTTAGAGCCCACCACACCAAACGATGAACGAAGTACCACCGGAAAGGGAATACCAAACTTAGTCCCTGGAAAGGCATTTAACGTAAGAGGAATAAGCACCACTATGTTTGCTAACAAAATAGTGAACAAGGCTTCCATTACCGACAAACCAAAGTAGCTGGTAAGCACGCCGCCAAGGGTGTAGGTAGGAACGCACACCGCCATACCTACCCATAGTGCCGCTATGTTTCCTGTACCCCACGTACGCTCAGAAAGATTAGTAGGTGCAAGGTCTTCGTTAAAATAGTCGCTCTCGGTCACCGATTTACTAAGGGTGACCTCACTGATTTCTGAACTCATACGCTTGCTCCCTCGTCTTCAGTAACAGGGGCACCAGCGGCTTCAGCAATACGCTTGCTGGCGGTTAACATGGTATGAAGCAACACATTTGCGCCATCTTCACATTGCTCAGGGCTAGAGTATTCAATTTCGTTGTGGCTAATACCATTTTCACAAGGCGTGAAAATCATGCCCGCAGGAACCAGGTCGGCCATATAACACGCATCGTGACCTGCGCCCGCGTAGATATCCATGTGTGAATACCCTAAGTTTTCAGTGGCGGCTTTCACATCGTCGGAAGCGTTGAATTCGACCGGCGCAAAGTACCAGAAGTTATCCACGGTAATCTCTAAATTACGCTCTTTGGCTACCGAGTTGCAGTAGGCCACGAACTCTTCATGCATGGTAGCCAACACGTCGGGGTTAGGATTACGTAAATCGGCGCTGAATTTCACGTTTCCAGGAATAGTATTACGTGAATTTGGATAAACCTGCATAAAACCTACGGTGCCCAAGCCGTTGTCATAACGGTTAGCTAGCGATTCGATTTCCGCTACAATTTTGCCTGTGGCAACCATGGCATCTTTGCGTAAGTGCATTGGCGTGGTGCCAGAATGAGACTCCTGGCCTTGTATTTCTACGTTGTACCAACGAATACCTTGGCCTAAACGTACTACACCAATGCGCTTTTCTTCATCTTCTAATATTGGGCCTTGCTCAATATGGGCTTCAAAAAAGGCGCCTATGTTACGGCTACCTAACTCTTCTTCACCCAAGTAGCCTATGCGAGCTAATTCGTCGCCTAAACGTAAACCGTTCACGTCGGTTTTATCTAGTTCTTGTTGTAAATCAAAACGGCCTACATATACGCCAGAACCTTGCATGGCAGGCTGAAAGCGTGAGCCTTCTTCGTTGGTCCACACACTAACTTCAATGGGGGTTGGGGTAGTAATATTATTTTCATGTAGGGTGCGAAGTACTTCAACACCTGACAATACACCGAATACGCCGTCGAACTTACCGCCGGTAGGCTGGGTATCTAAGTGGCTTCCGGTAGCCACGGAAGGTAGTTCGTTATTAATACCTGGGCGTTTAGCAAAAATATTACCGAACTTATCTACTTTAATTTCACAACCGGTGGCTTCACACCATGCGCAAAACAAGTCTCTAGCTTGCTTGTCTAGATCTGTGCCGGCCAAGCGGTTACATCCGCCTTTTTCAGTGCCGCCAATCTCGCCCATTTCCATCAGGCTGTCCCATAATCTTTGACCGTTAATTCTAAGCTTATCCATTGTTTTGTCCTCGCAGGTGGAAGGTTATTCCTATTAACACTTTGCCCCAAGTTAGCTCAGCGAACGTACTATAAGAGTGCAACCTTGATAAATTTATTTACCAAACGGTAAATATAATTTCTCTCTGATTTTGTACTGATTGTTCACTCATTATTATGTATCGCTACTATTGCTGAGACGCCTAAAGCAAAGGGCGTGATTATTCTTTTGTCTAATGCGCTGTTCTTTTTTTATGCGCATAGTTAATGCCGATAACACGATAAAAATTGACCGAATGGTAAATTCTTATATTTTGGACTTTCAACATTTATGCCAGAGGCCGTTGCACCGGTTTTTAATGGCCAACGAAGTTCGCTGATTTGCGAACTTCATTGGCTTACACGTTAACTTTTTAAACGCTAGCTTTATGATTAATTGCTTGGGAAAGAAAATTGACTGCCTTCACGCAAATTAGTTGAAGGCCAGCGTTGTGTAATGGCTTTTCTACGCGTGTAGAAACGCACAGAGTCCGGCCCGTAGGCATGTAAATCGCCAAACAATGAGCGCTTCCAACCACCAAAGCTGTGGTAAGACACAGGCACGGGTAACGGTACGTTCACACCCACCATGCCCACTTGAACCTGATCGATAAAGAAACGCGCGGCTTCACCATCACGGGTGAATATACAGGTACCATTGCCGTATTCGTGCTCGTTAATTAGCTCAAGTGCGGTTTGCATATCAGGTACACGTAGCATCACAAGTACAGGGCCAAAAATCTCTTTTTGGTAAATTTCCATGTGAGGTTTTACCTTGTCGAACAAGGTAGCTCCTAAGAAATAGCCTTCTTCAAAACCTTCTACACTAAGCTTTCTACCATCGCTGACTAAATCCGCTTCTTGGCTAATACCGGAGTCGATGAATCCACTTACAGTATCGAAATGTTGAGCACTGATTAACGGCCCCATGTCATTGCTGTTGTCGTTACCCGCCCCCACTTTTAAGGTTTCGATTTGTGCTGATAGCCTATCACGCAGGGTATCGCCCATTTCATCACCTACTGCCAGCACTACCGATAACGCCATACAGCGTTCGCCGCATGAGCCAAACGCAGCGCCCATTAGCGCATTAACAACGTTATCTACATCCGCATCTGGCATAACAATGGCGTGGTTTTTCGCGCCACCTAAGGCTTGGCAACGCTTACCGTTAGCACTGGCTTTTTGATAAATAGCTTCGGCAACAGGTGTTGAACCTACAAAACTTACCGCTTGAATCGTTGGGTCTTCAAGCAGTTGATCTACAGCAGCTTTGTCGCCGTTTACAACGTTTAGCACACCCGGCGGCAAGCCTGCTTCAGCCGCAAGCGCTGCAATGTATAAAGCGCTAGATGGGTCTTTTTCAGATGGCTTTAACACAAAGGTGTTGCCACACATGATAGCGCTGGGCCACATCCATAAAGGCACCATGGCCGGAAAGTTAAATGGCGTAATACCTGTCACTACACCTAGGGGCTGGAATTCACTCCACGCGTCAATGCCTGGGCCCACGTCTTTGCTGTGCTCACCTTTCAGCAATTGAGGCATGCCACAAGCAAACTCAACGTTTTCAATACCGCGCTGCAACTCACCTTTCGCATCGTGTAGCACTTTGCCGTGCTCTTCACTAATCAGTTCACAAATTTTGTCGCTGTGCTGCTCTAGCAATACTTTTAAGCGAAACATAACCTGTGCACGCTTTGCTGGTGGCGTGGCACGCCATGCTGGATAAGCCGCTTTTGCTGAATCTATCGCCTTTTGTACTAATGCCGATGAAGCCATTTCTACTTGGCCGCACACCGCGCCAGTAGAAGGATTGTGAATATCAATCAAATTTCCATCTTGCGGCGCTACGTGTTCGCCATGAATGAAGTGTCCTACCAATGAAGTCATATCTGTATCTCTTTTTTGCGTAAGTGGACCAAGACGGTAAAGGCTTACTTGCCCATTAAGGTGTCTTGCATCGCGTTAATTAAGGTGTCGATTTCCGCTTTTTCGGTGGTAAACGGAAGGCCTAACTGAATAGTGTCGCCGCCGTAGCGTACGTAAAACCCTTTCTTCCACATGGCGTCAGCGATTTCATACGGGCGCCTTGCCGGTTCGCCTGGGTAGCTTTCAATGCTAAACCCTGCAGCAAATCCGAAGTTTCGAATATCACTCACGAATGGCATGCCTTTTAAGCTATGCACGGCCTCTTCAAAATACGGACTAAGTTCGGCAACCCGGCTAACAAGCTTTTCTTGTTCTAGAATATCAAGAGCAGCCATGGCTGCAGCGCAAGCAACAGGGTGGCCTGAATAGGTGTAACCGTGTGGTAATTCAATGTTGTAGTCGGCACCGCCTGCGTTAATCACAGTGTCGTAGATAAATTCGCGAGCCAATACCGCGCCCATAGGAACTGCGCCATTGGTGATCTGCTTGGCCACGTTAATCATATCGGGTACTACATCAAACGCATCGGCGCCAAATAAGCTACCTGTGCGGCCAAAGCCGGTAATCACTTCATCGAAAATAAGTAAAATATCGTGCTGGTTACACAGTTCGCGTAAGCGGCGTAAGTAGGCTTTTGGTGGAACGATAACCCCAGCAGAACCACTCATTGGCTCAACAATTACTGCCGCAATGTTCGACGCATCGTGTAATGCCACCATTTCGATAAGCTCATCAGCAAGCTCTTCACCATAGTTCGGTGCGCCTTTGCAGAATTGATTATTCGGCAGCAAGGTATGTGAAAGGTGATCAGACTCCATCGCTGGCCCCCACATTTTTCGGTTTGCACCAATGCCGCCAAAGCTAATGCCGCCCCAACTTGCACCGTGATAGCCTTTCGCGCGACCAATAATACGGGTTTTGGTAGGCTGACCTTGCTGGCGCCAATAGGCACGAGCAATCTTGGTTGATGTATCAGCCGCTTCAGAACCAGAATTGGTGAAAAAGACTTTATTGATGTCGGCCGGCGCCATGTTGGCTAGTCTGTCAGCGAGTTCAAATGCCAAATTGTGGCCGTACTGAAAGGCGGGCGCGTAATCTAGCGTTGTTAGCTGTTTCGCGACTGCTTCGGCAATTTCAGGGCGGTTATGCCCTGCGCCGCATGTCCATAACCCAGATAATCCATCAAAGATTTTGCGACCATTGTCATCAATGAGGTAATTGCCTTGTGCACCGGTAATCATTTTAGGCGATGCTTTAAACTGGCGATTTGCAGTGTAAGGCATCCACAACGCATCCATTTGCGATTGTGATAGCTTGGAGGCCCACTGGGTCATAATTGTTTTCCTATGATATTTGTTCACTTGGTCTACTTTACCCAGCCTCATAAGTTCGATAAATTATAAATATTCAAATCTTACTTTCATAAACATGAAACTATGCGCGCAATTCTTGGAAACCTATCAGACACAGACATTCGCTTATTGAGAGTATTCATAGTGGTGGCGCAGGCTGGCGGCCTTTCTGCTGCCGAGCTAGAACTCAATATTGGGCGTTCTACCATTAGCCGACATTTAAAAGATTTAGAAACTCGGTTGGGTATGGTGCTTTGTCATCGAGGCCGCGGGGGCTTTTCGCTTACCGAAGAAGGAAAGCGAATTTATGAATCGACTCAACGCTTACTGCTGTCCCTACAAGACTTTAGAAATGAAGTTAACGACATGCACCGACATTTGCAGGGCAATGTGGTAGTAGCCATGTTCGATAAAACCGTGTCGAACGATGCGTGCAAGGTGAATGAAGCCATTTACACTTATCAGCAACAGGCGCCTAATGTGAATGTAGAAATTCATGTGGTGCCGGTTAATACCATTGAGCAAGGCATATTGGATGGGCGCTATCATATTGGCATTATTCCTACCCATCGTTCCTCTTCAAGCCTAAATTACCTACCCTTGTTTGGTGAGCAAATGCATCTGTACTGCGGAAGAAAACACCCTTTCTACATTGAGCTTGGCAACATTCCTCGAGAAGAAATATGTGAAGCTAAGTATGCGGGACTAAGCTTTCACAGCCCAAATATGGATAAAAGTATGTCCCTAGGGCTCAACAAAATGGCGGTAGCGAACGATCAGGAGGGCATTGCCACACTGATTTCTTCGGGCTGTTATTTAGGCTTCTTGCCTGATCATTATGCGGAATCTTTCGTAAAAAAAGGCCAGATGCGCGCTATCGAACCTAATAATTTCGCCTATCATTGTGAATTCGCGGCCATCTATCGTAAGTCACCTAAGCCCACCCGTTTGGTTGAGTTATTTTTAGAAGCCCTTGCTAAGGAACATGGGAAGGAAGAACCAATTGCTATTTAGCATAGCGATTACACTGACTTTATGACATTCAAGCGTTGTGCTTTCAATGCTTAGGTAAGCAGTAAAGAGAACGAACAATAAGAACAAGTGGCAAATTTATACTACGTCACATGGAAGCGGTAACAGGAAATAAAAATGACAAAACCTACAAAGACGCAGGCCAATCGTGCAAAAACAGAGGCCGGAATTCTACGCGCCGCAGAAGAGGTATTTGCACAAAAAGGGTTTGCTGGCTCTTCAATGGATGCAGTGGCGCAACAAGCCGGTATCTCTAAACAGCTCATTTTGTATTACTTTCCAGGCAAAGATAAGTTGTACCAAGCCGTACTAGAAAACATGATTGATTTATGGCTTGAGAAAATGCAGTTCAACGACGACCCAGAGGCTTCACCAGCCAGCACCATTCGTCAGTACATTCAGCAGAAAATCGAGTTATCTCGTGATTATCCCAATGGGTCAAAAGTATTCGCCCATGAAATCATTAACGGCGCACCGGTACTGAAAACCTATTTGATAGAAAATTTAAAGCCTGCGTTTGAACGAGACGTAAAAATTATTGAGCGCTGGATAGCCGCTGGCCATATTCGCCCCGTCGATCCTAAGCATCTGTTTTTTACCATATGGGCTGCCACGCAAACCTATGCCGACTTCTCAACGCAAATTCAATTACTGTTAGGCAAGCCGTCTTTAGAACAAGATGATTTTAACGAGGCCACTGAATTTTTATGCAATTTCGTTTTAAGTGCCCTAGATGCACAACACTAGTGCATAAAAATTAATTTATCCCTATTTTTCTGGCGCGCTTCATCGAAAAGGCGCGCCTTTCACTTTCTACTCCCCTTATTTTACCACCAGCAATAAATCAAATTAAACCATTGTTATATATAATCTTTAACAAAATTAAGCCGAGCAATAAAACCTACCCAACACCCTACTAGCGCACCCAACTTGCTCTATTTTGAGACACACTTCGCACCAAAAAAACCTGTAAATATTTTCTTTACCATTTGGTAAAAACCATGATAAAGATTAAAAAAGCAACAGCCTAAATTGAATATTTAGTGCATTAACCTTACTTGCAGGAGACGCCCATTATGCTATCGCGCCAACACGCCATTGCCCTTGAACATGCTACAGGTGCACAGCTAGATGCACTTTGCGAACAAGCAGCAGGCGTTCGCGATACGCACTGGCCTAATACCCTCACGTACTCACGAAAGATATTTATTCCACTTACAAACATGTGTAGGGATACCTGTGGTTATTGCACGTTTGTAAAACATCCAGATTCGGGGCAAGCCAATATCTTAAACCCAAGTCAGGTGTTAGCTTCCGTGCTAAAAGGTCAGGCGCAAGGGTGTAAAGAAGCCTTGTTTAGCTTGGGTGAAAAACCCGAAAAGCGTTATCGCTACGCGAAAGATTGGTTGGCAACATTGGGTCATACCAGCATGGTGGATTACCTTACCGAAGTATGTGAAATGGTGCTGGATAAAAGCTTGATGATCCCCCATGTGAATGCGGGAACGTTAACCTTTAACGAGCTAAAACAGTTGAAAAACGTAAGCGGCAGCATGGGTATGATGCTCGAATGCACCAGCGACCGTTTGATGAAAAAGGGCCAAGCTCATTATGCCTGTCCAGACAAAATACCGGGTATTAGGCTAAAGACTTTGGAAGACGCAGGAAAGCTAGATATTCCCTTCACCACCGGCATTCTTATTGGCATTGGTGAAACGTGGGAAGAACGTGTTGATAGCTTAATAGCGATAAACACCCTGTTCCAAAAATACGGCCATATTCAAGAAGTCATTATTCAGAATTTTCGCGCGAAAGCCGGTACAGCCATGGCAAATGCGCCAGAGCCTACCCTAGATGATATGTGCCGCACATTGGCCATGGCACGGTTAATTTTGGACCCGGCTATTTCACTGCAAGCGCCGCCTAACCTCGCCCAAGAATACCCTTATTACATAGCCGCAGGCATTAACGATTGGGGCGGTATTTCACCGTTAACGAAAGATTTTATTAACCCTGAACGTAGCTGGCCGCAAATTACAGAATTAGCCACTGCATGCGAGCAACAAGGCTATGCATTGCAAGAGCGTTTAACGGTATATCCAAAGTACCTACAAGCTGGCGAACGTTACGTTACCAAAGCGTTGCATCAAGCTATGC
Organism: Alteromonas sp. 38; assembly: GCF_902506055.1. Classification (NCBI taxonomy): domain Bacteria; kingdom Pseudomonadati; phylum Pseudomonadota; class Gammaproteobacteria; order Alteromonadales; family Alteromonadaceae; genus Alteromonas; species Alteromonas sp. 38. Next base: position 96,957 of record NZ_LR733300.1, on the reverse strand, counting down.
CAGCTTGGCGCAGCGACGGCCTTGCCGTAGAGCAATGTATTGATAACACCACTTTTCAAGGAGTTGCTCATGGGTAACATACTGCAAAATATCACCTCGGTTTCACCTTGCGAACTAACCCCAGCGAGCGACTTCGCCTTACCGTACAGCGATACGCCTATTCAAAATAAGCTAAGCCAACTTCGCCCTGCTATTGCGCATATTTTACAACGGGCTTTAGAAGGCAAAATGCTTAATCACGAAGAAGCAGAAGCCTTGTTTTACTGCCAAGGAACGGAAACAGATGCCTTGTTGCATACCGCTGACATTGTGCGTGAACTGCGCACCGGCAATGATGCATCTTTTGTGATAACTCGTAATATTAACTTTACCAACGTGTGCCATATGGGCTGTCAGTTTTGTAATTTTGGGGTGAATAAAAACGCTGGCGATGCAGAGTTTTTAGCCCCTCATCAAGTGGCAGCAAGAGCCAAAGAGGCCCACGCTCGTGGCGCAACAGAAATTTGTGTTCAAGGTGGTTTGCACCCTGACTTACCTGCCAGTTTTTACGGTGATTTACTTGATACGGTGTCATCTACCGTACCCGATATTCATATTCATGCCTATTCGCCCTTTGAGATTTGGTACGGCGCTATGAAAGGCCGCAAAAGCTATACAGAATTATTAACCGACTTAAAACAGCGTGGCTTGGCTTCTATGCCAGGTACGGCTGCTGAAATTCTAGACACCGAAGTAAGACGCAAGCTAACTAAAAATAAACTCAGCACCGAAAACTGGCTTAAAATCATCGAAACTGCGCATAACGTTGGCTTATCAACCACATCCACCATTATGTATGGTCATATAGACGGGCCATCGCACTGGGCCGCTCATCTTATTTTATTACGTGACATGCAAGCGCGTACTGGCGGCTTTACCGAATTTGTTCCCTTAGGTTTTATTCATAATGACAGCCCCCTTTATAAAAATAACCCTAGCGAAGTAAGAACCGGCCCTACTGCCGATGAGCATTTCAAAATGCACGCCATTGCTCGGTTAGTGTTACAAGGCTATATCGATAACATTCAAGCCTCTTGGGTAAAAATGGGCCCAGATATGGCGTCAAAAGTGCTACGCGCAGGCGCTAACGACTTAGGCGGTACGCTAATGAATGAGAGCATTTCTCGTGCAGCAGGCGCTAGCCATGGCCAGGAAATTGTCCCTAGGGATATGGTGAACTTTATTCAGCGTGCGGGGCTAAACGCCCATCAGCGCAATACCTTGTACCACGTAGTTACCCCCTACGGCCGAGACAAAAAGCCAGCTCACCAAGAGGCGCTTGTGGGTTCAGAAGTTGCCAATCCAGTATCTAAAACTGCCAAGCCAGCCATTAGTCCATTTAACGCAGCATCTCACATTCCGGTGAAGGTAAGCGCATGAAGAACATAGTGTTATTCGCAGGCGGCGTAGGCGGTGCAAAAGCCGCAAAGGGCCTGTATCAATCAGACTACAAAAATAACCTAACCATTATTGGCAATGTGGGTGATGACGACGAGTTTCATAATTTATGGGTGTCGCCTGACCTAGACACGCTCACCTACACGTTGGCGAATGAAGTGAATCCGGTAACGGGCTGGGGGCTTAAAAACGACAGCTGCCGCATATTGTCGCGACTTGCTCAGTTTGGATCTAGCACGTGGATGCATTTGGGCGACATGGATATTGCCACCCATATTTTCAGAAGTGCTAAGCGGGCTGAAGGCACTAGCATGACGGCAATTACGCGCCAAATCACTACCCGATTAGGTATTACCGTACCTTTGCTACCTGCTACAGACGACAACCTGCAAACCCGACTCAAGACCGAAAACGGCTGGGTAGACTTTCAAACTTACTTTGTACATCAACGCTGCGAAGCTGATGTAACTGATATAGCGTACAAAGGTGCAGAATTCGCCTCTGCCACACCGGAAGTATTAGCCGCCATAGAAGCTGCAGACATCATTGTTTTTGCCCCTAGCAACCCGTTGCTCAGTATTGCACCTATGCTTGCTATACCACAAATTCGCGATGCACTAGCAGCAAGTGAAGCCACGAAAATTGCGGTATCGCCGCTTATAGCTGGGAAAGCAATTAAGGGCCCAGCGGAAAAACTATTACAGCAAATGAGCTATACGCCTGGCAACAAAGGCATTGCAGAATTTTATCAAAGCTTATGCGATGTATTAGTTATTGATAATCAAGATGATGGCGACATAGACACCATCGAAAGCTTCGGCTTACACGCACATTGCACTTCAACCCTAATGAAATCAGACCAAGACAAAGTCACCCTGATGGAAGAGGTAATTTCGGCGGCCACCGCTTATCAACTGGAGGTGCCTTGTGCATAAACTATGCGTTGTTATTCCAATGAAAGACCCCGCGTTTAGTAAGCAGCGATTGTCACCGCATTTACCTGCTAGTGTGCGTAAAGCCCTAGCAATCAAACTGTTTAAGAAAACCGTTATGTCGTTAAACGGCTCATTTCCACAGTGGCAGAAACTGGTAGTAACGCCGTCACTTTATATCGCCGATTTAGCCACCAGCTTGGGTTGTAAGGTCATATTCGAGCAAAAAGGCAGTAATTTAAATACTGCGCTTGCCCAAGCCACTGAGTGGAGTATGTCTCACGGCTTTACCCACCAGCTTATTTTGCCTGCTGATATCGCTCGGTTGGATGCAACCGAACTAACGTCAATTACCTCACTAGCCTATGGCGATACTTCTGTGGTTATAGGCAATGCCTATGATGGCGGCACGAATGCACTATGCACTACTCCGCCTAACGCTATTGATTTTGCTTTCGGTAAATCATCGTCTTATAAACATCATCAGGCGGCCATGGAAAAAGGCCTAAAGTGCGTGACGGTTCAGCCTAAATACTTGAGTCAAGACATCGACCATCCAGACGACCTTCGGCACGTGGATGACGTTGTCGACTCTTTGATTGCTTGAGGTAGAAAGTATGCAAGCACTTACCATCAATACTATTGAAGGCTTACCGGATATCCGCGAAGGCGACAATCTTGTGGGCTTGATAATTGAGAAGCTTACCGCACAGCGACAGGTTTTATGTGAAGGCGATGTATTGGTTATTGCCCAGAAAATCATATCGAAGGCCGAAGGCGCGGTTTGCCATGTTGACGATATTACCCCAACGCAAGAGGCCATAGACGTGGCTGAAAAGGTGAATAAAGACCCTCGCAAAGTTACGGTTATTTTATCTGAATCTACCCGCTTGGTAAAAGTGCATAAACACCCTGGCGCTAACGAAGGCATTATTCTTACCGAACATCGTTTAGGTCATATTAGTGCTAACGCAGCGGTTGATGAGTCGAACACCGATAACCCAGGCGAGTTAATTTTACTCCCCAAAGATCCCGACGCTAGTGCGCGAGAAATTGCTGAAAGTCTATGCAAATACTATGGCGCACCAGCCCACAGTATTGGCGTGGTGATAAGTGATACCTTTGGCCGCCCTTGGCGATTAGGCCAAACCAATGTGGCCATTGGCGTAGCGAATGTGCCCGCATTAAACCCACTTTATGGTGAATGTGATGCTTGGGGTCGCCCCCTAAAGGTTACAGCGCCTGCCCTTGCCGATGAACTTGCCGCAGCCTCTGGCTTGCTGATGAGCAAACAAGGTAAGTGCCCCGTTATTTTATTCAAAGGGCTTGAATGGGAAAGTAACCCAGACAGTAAAGCCTCAGACCTGTTAAGACCAACCCAAGAGGATTTATTTGCATGAAGATTGCTATTTTAGGCGGCACTGGCCCGCAAGGTTCGGGGCTAGCGAAACGCTTCGCCCTAGCGGGAATAGACGTCGTTATTGGTTCACGAGATGGTGAACGGGCGGCAGAAAAAGCCCAAGCATTACAAGAATCTATTGCAGCGGCAAGTACAGCCACTACGGGTACCATCAGTGGCACAGATACTATTGCAGCCACATCGGCAGCGGATGAATTCGTTATTATTTCAGTTCCTTGGGCTGCGCATCACGCGACCTTAGATGCAATCCGTCCATTGCTTCGCGACAAAATCGTTATCGATATTGTTGTACCGCTGGCAGAGAACAACCCCAAAGCGGTTGCCATGCCGCCAGAAGGCTCTGCCACAGAATCTGCCCAAGCATTGTTAGGCGATGACTATGCCGTGGTAGGCGCGCTACATAATGTATCTGCTGTCACCCTCAATAACCTTGAGCAAAGCATTAACTGCGACATTTTGGTATGCGGTAATCAGCTTGAAGCCAAAAATAAAGTCATAGCATTGCTAGATAACTTAGGTGTTCAAAGTTACAACGCTGGCCTAGCAGAAAGTGCCCGCTGTATTGAAGCCATCACCCCCATTTTGATTCGCTTAAACATATCCAAAGCAGTGCCATTTAGCCATGCAGGTATTCGTATCTGCCCACCCGATCATTAAAACGGCTACGTAAAAACAAGGTAAGCAGCTAGTGATTAGCTGCCAAATAAATTAAGCAAAGAAAATTAAGTAAAGACACGCATTAAACAAAATAGAAAAAGCAGAGGAAGAACACATGGAATTTGGTATTACGTTTAAAGGTTTTGTTAGCCCAGATCGTGCCCGTAAATTAGTAAAAATGGCCGAAGAAGCCGGTTTCGATTATTGCTGGTTTTACGATTCACACATTCTTTGGCGCGAGTCATTCGTAGCAATGGCTATGTGTATGGAGCACACCACCAAAATGCGCTTTGGCCCGTGTGTGACTAACCCTAACGTACGTGACTGGTCGGTAGCGGCAAGCTTGTATGCCAGCTTGGCGTTGCAAAGTAATGGTCGTTTCGACATTGGTTTAGGCCGTGGCGATTCTTCCATGCGCGTAATGGGTAAAAAGCCTGCTAACCTGGCCCGCTTAACCGAATTTACTCACAAAGTGAAAGCTATGGTGCGCGGTGAAGAGGTGATGTACGGCGAATGCGAAAAGCCGGTTAAATTCCCTTGGGCTACAGGCTATGAACTGCCAGTTTGGGTGGGCGCTTATGGCCCGAAAGCCCTAGCTGTAGCTGGCGAGCATGGCGATGGTGTTATTCTTCAAATCGGCGACCCAGATTTAGTGCAATGGTTTGGCCAACAGTGCCAAGATGCAGGCAACAAAGTAGAACGCGACATGAGCGACTTCAAAGTTCAAGCTGCTGCACCTGCTTACTTTGGTGACATGGAAACCTGTATTGAAAAAACCAAATGGTTCCCTGCCATGGTAGGTAATCACGTGGCTGATATTGTAGAAAAATACGGTACAGATTCAGGCTTAGTACCAAAAAGCTTAACCGATTATATAGAACAACGTCGTGGCTACGATTATTCAAAACATGGTCAAAGCGATAACCCTTACCTAGACTTTATTACCGACGACATCGTAAAAAGCTTCTGTGTATTAGGTGAAGCTGAAGATCACATTACTAAAATTCAGGCGCTTAAAAATGCCGGAACCACGCAATTTAATATCTATTTAGACAACGGTGATGAAGAAAATATTATCACCCGTTACGGCAAAGAAGTTATCCCTGCCTTCCGCTAAATTTGATGACTAGCCAAGGGCGAGTTTCACGTAAATTATTGTCATTTAATTTGCGCGAAACTCTGTCCTACGCTATCGCGTTTCCTTATACCCATATCAATAAACCCTTTACCCTAAATCAGTTTCAACTTCCCAAAAATCAAGTTTTACCTATATATATTATATACTTAACCACTAACCAGCCAATTTCACCAACATCATCACATTGTTAATATATTGTAAACTTAGGAAAGTAAGTGCCACTTAGTTTCATAAACATGAAACATGACTTCGACACATGAATATTTACCCCTTGGTAAAACCCCTTTAGTTTCGTTAGAACAAAAGTTAATCAAATAAAAAACAAAAAAATACTTCTATGTAGTTTGTAGATGTAACAACAACAAGAAGGGAACACATCATGAAATCGAAACAAACGCTGTGCGCTTTAGCAATAGGATTAGCACTTCAATCTTCATACACTGCAGCAGCAGATTCGGTGGTACTTGAAAAAATTACGGTTACTTCGCAAAAGCGTGAGCAATACATAAACGACGTAAGTATTGCGGTAACGGCATTTAGTGGCGAGCAGATGGAGTCACTAGGTTTTGAAAGCAGCACTGATCTTATTGCATTTACGCCGGGTGTATCCCTAGCCGGTGATATTGGTGGTCAACGTGCCATCTTTAACATTCGTGGTGTTGTACAAAACGATTACGCCGACATTGCTGAAGCACCTGTGGCGGTATACGTAGACGGCGGGTACTTAGCCAGTACACAAGCGCAAACATTCGGTTTATTCGATATAGCCCGTGTTGAAATATTAAAAGGCCCACAGGGCACCCTTTTTGGCCGTAACGCCACTGGCGGCATGGTAAATACCATTACAGCGAAACCTACTGAAGAAGTGGAAGGTTACGCTGAACTTACTTTCGCTAGCTTCGAACAAAAACGCTTTGAAGGGGCGGTATCTGGCGCATTAAGCGATAAAGTATCGGGCCGTATCTCTGTGATGGCGAACCATATGGGCAACATCCTTGAGAACGTGTACGAAGATGAAGCGGCCCCCGACACCCGCGCCGGAAGTATTGGCGGCGGCGAAGACGGTTATAACGACGATACCAAAGCATTTCGTGCACAGTTAAACTTCGACTTAAGCGCTAATTCTAACCTTTTGGTTAGTGCAAATTGGGCAGATACCACCAAAAGTGAAGGCCCTTATCAAGTAGTTAATACCACAGAAGTTAAAGACGCTGCTGGTAATGTTATTGATGTTATTTACGCCGCTGACGATCCACTAGGCTGTGACACTATTCAAGCTGGCGCGTGTGTAGACGGAAACTTTAACGGCGATCCGTTGCGCCCAGTTCAAGGCGGCGATTTTAACGGTAATATCGACCCTGATGGTAGCGGTGAAAAAGTAAATAAAGACTTCGCCTTTGAAGATCAAAACAAAATTAAGTCACGCGGCCTAGCAGCAACCTATGAATATGATTTTGACGACTTCACCTTTACCTCGGTGACCGACTGGAAAAACTTTACCCGTGTTATCGGCCTAGATTCAGATCAAACCGCCTCACCAGAACTGATTTTCCAATCAGATGGCGACATTACTCAGTTCAGTGAAGAGCTGCGCGTAAGCGGCAATACCATGAATAGCAAATGGGTAGCGGGCTTTTATTACTTAAGCATTGAAACCGACTACCTGCAAGGCCTAGCCGCAAGCCCAACGGGCGGTTATTTAGCTGGTGAAGAGCAAAACACGTTAGCCACCATTGATACCGACTCCTACTCTGTATTCGGTCAAATTGACTACGATTTAACCGACGAACTCGTGCTGGTATCGGGTTTACGTTTAGTGCGTGAAAATAAGTCGATGGACGGCCAATTGCGTCAAAACGCCAACTTGGTCGACCGTGATATTGAAGTAGATTACGGCATTGATCCATTGGTAGATGTAGCCATGGATAATGATGAGACCATGTGGTCTGCAAAGCTACAGTTAGATTATAAACCAAACGCAGATACGCTTTTATATGCTGGTATTAACCGAGGCGTAAAAGCAGGTAACTTCAATGCGCCTTTAGGCGGTAGTTTTAGCACCTACGACGCCGAAGTACTTCTTGCCTATGAAGCGGGCGCAAAGCTAACCCTTATGGACGGTAAAGCCCAGTTAAACAGTAGTATTTTCTACTATGATTACTCTGATTATCAGTCGTTTTCGTGGGTAAATAATGCTGGCGTAGTGTTCAACGAAGATGCGCAATTTACTGGTGCTGAAGTTGAGCTACTATTAAACCCTATTGATGCACTAGACATCATGTTCGGCGTGTCTTACACCGATGCTGTGGTAGAAGATTTAGAAGTAGCTTCAGGCGTATTTGTAGACACCACGCCCCCTTACACACCTGAGTGGCAATCATCAGGTTTAGTACGCTACACATGGGATATAGACAGCGGCAGTGTTGCAGCGCTTATTAGTGGCTCGTACCAGTCAGAGTCTTTCCATAATGCCCGTAACTTTACTGCGCATACCATTGAAAGTCACTTTAAAGCCGATGCACGCATTACCTGGACTGACAAAGAAGATTTATGGAGTGTAGCCGCTTACGTAGATAACCTTACTGATTCAGACCACGAATTAATTGGTTTCGACGTATCAGGCTTCTACGGTACTTCGCAAATCTCTTACGCAAAACCACGCACTTACGGCATAACGGTAAGACGTAATTTCTAATTAGTAAAAGGCTAGCTGCGGTTAAAGATACAGCACCGCTCAACAAACATCCTGTAAGTAAAAACCCCGTTTAGGGGTTTTTTTATCTTTGCTTCACATGAATTTAATTTAATCACACTTAGCCACTCCCGCAGCATGGATGCTGTAGAGAGGCCCCAGGGATGGGTTCACGCCGTGCTTCCCTCACTTCTCTCGCCGAAATTCCCCTTGAGTAAGCAAAGCGTGTTCTCCTTAAAAACCTTCTACAGCTTGGATGCTGTAGAGAGGCCCCATGGATGGGTTCACGCCGTGTTTCTAAGGTGAGTTCGCTTTCGTGCCCCCTCAGGGCTTGTAATTTTATTTTCTTTCGCTTTATACTGATTACAGTTACTTGTCGGAGTGCTCAACTGAATTAACCCAGTGAGCTGAGACCGCGAAAGCGGGATCCGTTGAACCTGATCAGGCTAATACCTGCGAAGGGAACAAGAAAGTACAAAGTGGTAAGTTGTAAATGGTAAAAGTTAAGCCTTGTTGTATGGCATGACTTTATCCTTCGGGATTTTGCCTGCAATACCGGTCATGCTTCTGCGCACTTTGTATTCTCTCCTCCACTCCTGACAAGCATTTTATAACCTAAACTAACAGGCGAAAATGCTATGTCGACTCGACGCGAACAGCGCCAACAGGCGCAAGACTTTATTAATCAATTGGCCGGTGAGGCCTACCCTAATTCTACTCGTCACTACGAAAAAGGCAGCCGCGACGATATTAACGTTGCCATGCGACTAATTCACCAGCACGACAGCTTAATTGGCGGCACCGAAGAAAACCCTATATTTGAAAGTAACCCACCCATTGGGGTTTACGATACTTCCGGTCCTTACGGCGACCCAGACGTTACCATTAACGTGCAAAAAGGGTTGGCGCCGCTACGAGAAAGCTGGATTAAAGCCCGCGAAAACACGTACCAGCTTGAAGGGGTATCGTCGCACTTCGCGAAGCAACGTGAGCAAGATATTGTCACTGAAGATTTTCGTTTCACGCGCACGCTGAAACCACGCAAAGCTCTAGATGGCAAAAATGTGACCCAGCTGCATTACGCTCGCCAAGGTATAATAACGCCCGAAATGGAATATATTGCCATTCGCGAAAACATGGGCCGCGACGCACTAAAAGACAGCCCGCTAAGCAATCAACACAAAGGCGAGCACTTCGGGGCCAACCTGCCTTCAAACATTACTCCTGAGTTTGTTCGCCAAGAAGTGGCAGCTGGTCGCGCGATTATTCCCGCGAACATAAACCACCCTGAACTAGAACCTATGATCATTGGCCGCAATTTTTTAGTCAAAATTAACGCCAATATTGGTAATTCAGCAGTCACCTCATCTATTGAAGAGGAAGTAGAAAAGCTAGTGTGGTCTACACGCTGGGGCGCCGATACGCTTATGGATTTATCCACCGGCCGCAACATTCACGAAACCCGCGAATGGCTGCTTCGCAACAGCCCTATTCCGTTAGGCACCGTTCCCATTTATCAGGCGCTTGAGAAAGTAAACGGCGTAGCCGAAGACCTTACGTGGGAGCTATTTAAAGACACCCTTATTGAGCAAGCCGAACAAGGGGTAGATTACTTCACCATTCACGCAGGCGTATTGCTTGAATACGTACCGCTTACCGCAAACCGGGTAACGGGTATTGTGTCCCGCGGTGGCTCGATTATGGCCAAGTGGTGCTTAAGCCATCACAAGCAAAGCTTTTTGTATGAACGATTCCGCGATATTTGTGAAATTTGCGCCGCCTACGATGTATCGCTTTCTTTAGGTGATGGATTACGCCCAGGCAGTGTGGCTGATGCAAATGATGAAGCCCAGTTCTCTGAACTTCGCACCTTAGGTGAGCTGACTAAAATAGCCTGGGAATACGATGTTCAGGTTATGATTGAGGGCCCAGGGCATGTGCCAATGCACATGATCAAAGCCAATATGGAAGAGCAGTTAACCCATTGCCATGAAGCGCCTTTTTACACATTAGGCCCCCTTACTACCGATATTGCGCCAGGTTACGACCACTTCACATCTGGAATAGGTGCCGCCATGATAGGTTGGTACGGGTGCGCCATGCTTTGTTACGTTACTCCTAAAGAACATTTGGGTTTACCCAACAAAGAAGATGTTAAGCAGGGGCTAATTACCTACAAAATTGCGGCACATGCGGCCGACTTAGCCAAAGGCCACCCTGGTGCGCAAATTCGCGATAACGCCATGTCGAAAGCCCGTTTTGAGTTTCGTTGGGAAGACCAGTTCAACCTCGCATTAGACCCCCATACCGCCCGCGCTTATCACGATGAAACCCTGCCCAAGGCCTCGGGTAAAGTGGCACATTTTTGTTCTATGTGTGGCCCCAAATTTTGCTCTATGAAAATTTCTCAAGAAGTGCGAGATGTAGCCAAAGCTAATCAGGAAGCTGCGCAACAAGACAGTGCTCTTCAAGAAAAAGCACTGCAAGAAAAAGGCATGCAAGACATGGCTACCGCCTTTAATAACTCTGGAGCTGCGCTATATCACGGTGCCGATACCAAGGTGCAGCTGCCGTGATAGAAACAACAAGAGGCTTATTTAAAGCAACACAAGCCATGAGCGAGGAACCCGTTGTATGGGCAATTGGTGGCATAGATACAAGTGGAGGCGCGGGTATAACCCGCGACGCCATTACCCTTGCTGATATAAATGTGCATGCATGCGTATTAACCACCCAGGTCGCAAACCAATCTCATTCGATAATGCGAAGTGCATCCGCGTTAAGTATCGATACACTCAATGAACAATGGCAAGCACTCGAAAGCGACCTTCCAGCTAGGGCAATAAAGATTGGCGCTATTGCAAACTCTGCTCAAGCCCTATTTTTGTGTGAGCATGTAGTAAAAATAAAACAGTATAAAACCTCTAACTGTTTTGTCGTTTGGGATCCTGTATTGGTAAGTTCGTCAGGAGGCGTTTTAGGTGAACTCAGCCAACATAGTATTGATACGCTTATTGCGACTGTGGATGTTGTTACCCCTAACGTGAAAGAGTTAGCACAGTTAACCGGCTGGCCTGTGCACTGTGAAAAGTCTCTATTAGCCGCGGCACAAGCGCTTATTGCCCGTGGGGCTCAAGCTGTTTACGTTAAAGGCGGCCACGCCCACTGGCAAAGTACAGCAATTGATACTTTCGTGTCAGCGCAGGCGATTCGAATTTTCCAACAACCCCGAGACAACATGGGTAACCTTAGAGGCACAGGTTGCATGTTTTCCAGTGCATTAGCCGGTTTTGTGGCAAGTGATTATGATATTCAAGATGCGCTAACCCTTGCTAATGCATACCTGCATAAAGTGCGTAACGCGTCGGTATTTTCAAGCAGTTCTGTCTGTTCTGCCGACCAAATTCATTGCGCAGGTTTAGTTGGCTTTCCTTTAACGCCGGTACACTATCCTTCTGTCCGCTATGGTGAAAATGACCCTATTTCGCACAAAACCCCGATGCAATTCCCTAAATTAACCAACACGTCACTAGGGATATACCCAGTGGTTAGCGATGTATCGCAATTGGAGGTACTGGTAAAAGCAGGCGCCGTGATTATTCAATTGAGAACAAAATTTGGCACTGAAGATTTCAAGTCGATACAAATAGCGAAGGCTGTAGAGATAGTAAAGAACACATCTTGTCAGTTGTTTATTAACGATGACTGGGAATTAGCCATCAAGCATGGTGCCTACGGCGTACATTTGGGGCAAGAAGATCTCGAAACGGCGAATTTACAGGCTATCTCGCGTGCGGGACTTAGATTGGGTATATCCACCCACGGTTACTGTGAACTTCAGCGCATTAAATGGCTAAACCCCTCTTACATTGCACTTGGTCATATCTTTCCCACCACCACGAAAGACATGCCGTCCAAACCGCAAGGGCTCGATCGCCTTTCACGTTACGTTCGGCTTTGTGCAGATATCCCTACCGTGGCCATTGGGGGTATTAATTCGTCACGAATTATCACGGTAGCCAGTACTGGCGTGTCGGGTATTGCCGTTGTGCGTGCCGTTACACAAGCAGCGGACCCCGCTGCGGCATTTCACGACTTGTTAAGGCGGATGAATGATGCCGAAGATAATGGCGAAGACATGGTAGACAGAATTACCGAGCCTGGCGCATTAGTTCAACACGGCCTTAGCTATGAATAGTGCACACCTTTCTGCCGATGACATCAGCCGTTACAGTCGCCAGTTGCTGCTTGATGACATTGACGAAGAAGGGCAAGCTCGCCTGAAACAAGCATACGCTGTTGTTATCGGGCTTGGAGGGCTAGGTACCTTAGTTGCGCGTTACTTGGTGGGTGCAGGTATTGGCAAAGTGTTGCTGGTAGATAACGACACTGTTGATAAGAGTAACATCCATCGGCAAGTGCTGTTTAACCAAGAACATATTGGCCAATACAAAACAAAAGCCAGCTATGCCCAGTTGCGCCTAGTAAACCCCCACACCCAGATTGAACTAGCCGAAATTCACGCAAATAGCAGTAACTTACCGTTGCTGATAACCGGTGCCCAGTGCGTGCTGGATTGCAGTGACAACATCACTACCCGAAAAGCCATTAATGCCGCTTGCGTTAACCAGCGCAAAGCACTTTTTATTGCTGCCGCCAGCCAGTACAGCTGGCAAGCGATAAACCTGCAATTGAGTGAAAAAAACAGTGGCTGCTACGCATGCCTACTTGCGCACACAAGGGTACAAGAAGACTGCATCAGTCAAGGTATTTTAGGCCCTGTGGTAGGCATGGCAGCATGCTTTCAAGCCACACAAGCATTGCTGTACATGGCGAACCCGAAGGCAAACATTACGTGGGGGCAATACAATATTATGAATGTGGCCACCGCGCAGTTTCAGTCTTTTTCACTTCCAGCCTTTGTTCACTGCGAGGTATGCCAATGCCCTTAATAAGTATTTCGATAAATGGTGCACAGGTGAACTGCGCACCAAACACCTCGGTGTTAGCTTTTCTAACAACTCAAGGCATAAATCAAGACGGCACGGCCGTGGCTAAAAACGGCGATATTCTGGCCAAGCCGCTTTGGGATGAAGTCCACTTACAAAACAACGATAAGCTTGATGTTTTCACGCTTGTAGCAGGAGGGTAAATGCTTACCTTAGCAAATCAGACATTTTCATCTCGCCTATTAATGGGTACAGGTAAATTCAGCTCGCCAAGCATCATGAAACGCAGCGTGAAAAGTGCCAAAAGCACTATGGTAACGTTAGCCATGAAGCGACTTTCTGCGCATATTGAGCATGATAATTCCTTAGCACTGTTAAGAGAATTAGACGTTACACTATTACCGAACACCTCTGGCGCCAAAAACGCACAGGAAGCCATTTTTGCTGCTGAGTTAGTCTATGAAGTGCTCGGTTCTCCATGGATAAAGTTAGAAATACACCCTGACCAACAGCACCTTTTACCAGACCCTATCGAAACCCTACGTGCCGCCGAAGTATTAGTGAAAAAAGGCTTCAATGTATTGCCGTATTGCCATGCCGACCCTGTGCTTTGTCGGCGGTTGGAAGAAGTGGGATGCGCAGCGGTTATGCCATTAGGCGCCCCTATTGGCACCAATCAAGGGTTACAAACCGCGCCTTTTTTGCGCATTATTATTGAACAAGCGAATGTGCCCGTTATTGTTGATGCGGGTATTGGCAAACCTAGCGAAGCCATGGCGGCCATGGAAATGGGTGCCGATGCCGTGTTGGTGAATACTGCCATTGCTACCGCCATTCATCCTGTTGCCATGGCGAGCGCCTTTTCTAAAGCCGTTGAAATAGGGCGTAAAGCCTACGAAGCGGGCATGCCCGACACACAGCAAGATGCCAAACCTTCCAGCCCCTTAACGCAATTTTTGGTGCAGGAGTAATTTGGTCATGCGTATTGCAAGCACACTCATGTCGCAAGATTTATCGAATATAGCGCTTTCTATTCAAAGTAAAACCAACAAGCACGTAGAGCAAGCGTTAGGTAAAACCAACCGCAATTTAGATGATTTTATGGCGCTAATATCGCCTGCTGCCACGCCTTATGTAGAGGAGATGGCCGCGCAGTCACAAATGCTAACCCGCGCCCGATTCGGCAATACCATGGGGTTATTTGTACCGCTATATCTTGCCAACTTGTGTGCGAACGAATGTACTTACTGCGGCTTCACCATGAGTAACAAAATAAAGCGTACGGTGCTGAATTTGAGCCAAATAGAAACCGAGATAGACGCTATTACCGATATGGGGTTTTCACAAGTATTGCTGGTAACAGGCGAGCACGAGCAAAAGGTAGGCATGTCTTATTTTAGTGAAGTGCTACCGGCAATCAGGGCTAAAGTGAGCAACGTAATGATGGAAGTGCAACCGTTGCCACAAAAAGACTATGAAACCTTAAAGACCCTAGGGGTGGATGCGGTACTGGTTTACCAAGAAACCTATCATCCTCAAGCGTACGCGCGATACCATACCCGAGGCAAAAAGCAGGATTTCTTATGGCGTTTACAGACCAGCGATCGTATTGGCGCAGCAGGTATCGATAAAATAGGCATTGGTGCCTTATTAGGGTTAGGTGATTGGCGTACCGATAGTGTAATGACAGCCCTGCACGGGCAGCTTGTTCAGCAGCATTACTGGCGAAGTCGGGTGGCTATTTCTTTCCCGCGATTACGACAGTGCGAAGGCAACACCAACGATTCCGCTAATTTATTAACCCAACAATTTCCTAACGAAACGCAGTTACTGCAATTGATTTGTGCTCACCGCTTGTTTAACCCACAAGCTGAACTATCACTCTCAACCCGTGAATCGGCGCGTTTTCGCGATGGTGTGTTACCACTTGGTATAACGTCTATGTCAGCAGGGTCACAAACGCAACCAGGCGGTTATAGTGCGCCTTCAGAAGCGCTTAACCAGTTTGATATAGATGACACCCGCGCCGTAAATTTGGTAGCCGCCGCCATTGAAGCAAAAGGATTAGAGCCGGTATGGAAAGATTGGATGGCTTTTAGTTAGCCATTCAATAAATATCTTTTTTTAGTCACACACTTTCGCCTGTTTCAGTGTACCTCAAGGTTGCACTGTTCAGGGTAACAGCATGCAGTGCGATGCCAAGCGAGGCACTCCCAGAGCTGCTCCTCACAGTAAGCGCCCTTCTGGTGGTCGACCTCCTGGTGACGCATCTTAGTAGAAAAAGTGCATTAGATTTTCTAACGTGAAAATTTAATAAATGTTTTTTGCGTTATGGCCATTTTGGCTCTACAATCCGCGCAAATTTTAGCCAAACCATTTGTACCACTAAATACCTGTTTGGCTTTCTTCGCAGCCGTTGTTAACGGCGAATGCAATCTTAGCTTTTTTAAAACATAGCCGCCTAAAGTAGGACAAGTCGTTGGACACTGTAGAATTTATTCAAATTCGGAGATTTATTGTAAAGCTTGGCAAAATGCTGCATAAATACGGCACGCCTGCTTTCCGACTAGAAGCTTACTTATTAGAAGTTGCCAGCTACTTAGGCGTGCACGCTTCATTTATCTCCACGCCCACTTCATTAACTTTTGTTATTTGGAGTGACAGACATGAAGACGAATACAACCATGCCTCACGCCTACTTCCAGGCGACTTAGACATGAACGCGTTATCGCTTACCGACGAGCTTGCAGGCTCATTACTAAACGGTGAGCTTACCCTAGCAGCAGCCGATAAACGCCTTGATGAAATTGATGCTATGGGTAGCCCGTATGGTAAGTGGCTAACTGGCGGCGCGTTCGGTATGGCTACCAGCGCATTTGCTATGCTAATGGGTGCGAGTTGGGCTGAAATCGGTTGGTCGGGTTTGTTAGGCTTGCTTGCCTACGTGTGGACATTATGGTCGCAGCGCTCTAAGCGGATTAACTTAATGCTTGAACCCGCCACCGCTTTTATTGCTGCTCTACTCGCGTGTGCTATTGGTACTTACATCGACCCAGGTATTAACATTCCTCTTATTGTACTTTCCTCGGTGATAGTATTTGTTCCCGGGCTTGCACTTACCATGGGGTTGGCCGAGCTTTCGTCCCGCAATATGGTATCGGGCACGGCCCGCACCATGGACGCTGTAATGCAGTTGTTTAAGCTTTATTTCGGTGCTTTTTTAGGAGTATCAGCAGGCTTTAGTTTATTTGGCGAGAACGTATATCAACCGGCCGAATCTTTGCCCTATTGGGCAACGTGGTTATCGGTATTTCTATTATGTTTAGCGCTAGTGGCAATTTTTCGCACCCGGGTGAAACATATTCCATGGGCGATGGCGGCGGCCTTTATTGCCTACAGTGCCACGGCGTGGAGTGCTGATTACATGAGCCCAGGGTTAGGCGCATTCGTGGGTGCCTTCGCCCTAGGACTTTTTGCCAATGCTTTCACCCGCATTGCAAATCAGCCTGCTACCATTGTGGCTATGCATGGGCTAATTGTATTGGTGCCGGGATCTAAAACTTATATTGGGTTGAACTCGTTTATTTCGGGGCAAGACTTTGTACAAGCCGATCACTTAGGCCAAGAAGTGTTCTTGATCTTTATGTCGCTAGTAGCAGGGCTTATTTTTGCCAACGTTGTGATGCCAACTAAAAAAGCCCTTTAGCTTATGGTAGCTGAGCACGACTGATCGAATTTTCGCTTCGTGTCCATACTCTTAAAATGATCATATAAAAATAACAGCGTTATAAATAACGCTGTTATTTACTTTTATTTCAATAGCTTCATTAACGCCTTTCCTAAACGCACATTTAGCGCTCCCGCAGCGACGGCTTCAGCGGAGTTTTCCATAAATTTTGCACTTAACGAGCCACCAATTTGATTGGCGACTTCGTCAGTAGCCAAATCGAAAACGCCCTGCGCAGCAATATTTTGTGCTAATACGCCGAGTAGTTTCCAATTGCCTATGGTGCCTGGTCGAAGGCCATAAATTTTGGCCATGCGTCTTATGGTACGAAAGCTTATCCACATCACCGCAAAGGTTTGAATTAAGTTATTCGGGCTAATAAACGCCAGGCTTCCTGCGGTAATCGATTCTTTGTTTAGCACTTTCTGCGCTTTTTGCTGAACCGCGTTTAACACCGTATCGTGATACAGCCCAAGTCGCTCTTTGGCAGACATATCATTATGTAACTGGTTTTGGTAAATAGCGAAACAATGCGCAGCATAAGACGATGAGGTAAAAAGGCTACCATGGCGTTTGAGTACCTTATCAACGGTCTCAATGCTGTCTTCACCCGTTAACGATGCAATAGTTTGCCCATCATCAATGGCCTTATTAATTTGCTTATAACCTCGCCATTCTCGAAAGCTTAAATAACTGAAACAGGCTACAAACCCGCTAAGCATTGCTGCCAAAGCAGTGCTAGCAATAGGGTGCTCGGCCACGCTTGCGGTAAGCGTGGTGTAGGCATCGAAAACGAAGAAGCCAATAATGGAAAGTACACCTAGCCCCAAGGTTAATCCACCAGTAGAAATACGCGCTTTTGCGCTGTCCATTTGCCATTCGTTGGTTTCAGTTTTTGCGGGCATCGCTGTATCGGGTGGCGTAATATCTAGACGCTGCTGTACCACTTTGGGGCGATAGGCGGGCCCAGCTGCACTTGCTGGTTTCTCGGTATTTTTGTCCATCGAGCGTTGTTCATCCATCGAGTTTTGTTCGTTCATCGCGCTTGGCTTATTCATTGGAAACTCCTTCGGCCAACAAGAATTGGAGTAATCTGTCCAACCCTCTGCCGGATAGTATTCGCGCCATATAATCTTGGGGCACTTGGGTGTTCAATACAGGAAAGTGTGCATCTGCTTCCATGGCTTTAAGTGAAGCAGGTATAGGTTCAAATGCTGCTTCTACGTAACCATTTTCGGTATCTTGATAACGCAATGCGTTCGGCGAGCTACCTTCATCAGTCACTTGTATTGCCGATACTAAAAAATGCTCAAACTGAATGGGTTTATCAACAAAACGGGCTCTGGCACCTTCGGTAACCTGCTTGAGTAACGATAGCAAGTTTTCACGTTCAGACACCGGAATTAAATCAGCTTTTGTGGCCACAAAAGCCACTCTTCCAATAGCTTCTTTGCGCATAACATTGCGGGCAAACCACCCTGTTTGGCCGTACACAAAGGTGTCGGCCAAATGACTGAGTGTTTCTTTTAACTGATACAAATGCTGGCGGCTGTGATTTAACCCCTCGAATAAATCCACCAAAATAATTTGTTTGTCCGTTTCCCGGAACACAGACTGCTTTAACGGCGTTAACCAGTCTTTTTGAAACGCAGTAAAATGGCTTTCAAATGCTTTGTACCAAGGATGAGATACATCGCTGGTAATACTCGACGGTAACGGCGCAAACCCTAGCTGCTGCCAATCAAAATCACTTGAATCTAATAAAAAACTGCCAGGTTGTAGTAGGGATATACCATTTTTTTTCGCTATCACTAAATAGTGTCGATAGGCACTTACAAGTTCATTAATATTGTCTTGAGTAGGTGATTGCTCGAAGTCAAAGGCATTCACAACGACCTTCCACTCATTCGCAAAATGCTGTTGGGGGCCGCTGCTTAACTGTGCCCACGCAGAATCAGACCACTGGGCGTAGGTTTTACCTAGCATGGGAATATCAGTTATCCACTCCCCTGGGTAGTCGATAAACTCAAAAACAATATCGGTATGGGGTAGCACGTGGCGCTTAATACTGGTGGTTTGTGTTAACCGCACGATAAGCTTAAAACCATAAGCTTCTTCCGTAGCGGCAGGCCAGCGGCCCTCAGCCAGTGAAGCCATGTTCTCATCAAGAGGAAATGGCTTGTACCCGTCTATGGGTTCAATCCGCATGAACTCAACCTGTGAAGGCGGAAGGTATCGCAACAAAGGCATACAAGCATAACCCTCTTCGCTACGACTTTTCAGCATGGTCATTAAGCTGGTAAACAACATGGATTTGCCACTTCGGCTTAAGCCGGTAATGGTAAACCTATGGGTTTCTTTACTGAAGATATCAGACAGGGTTTCCCCTGATGCAGACGCGGCTGAGCGCACCTTATCAAGTAAAGAAGACAAACTGTTTTGCATGAGCCACCCGTTTCCTTTTAGTTGCACTTAAACATACGTGCTTCTACATAATGTGGTCATTAATTGATGTAAGACAAGCATATTGCACGTTTTGTTACAACTTCCACCATTTCGCCGTACTCTATATTGACCATAATATGATGCACTGATACATAAGATTGTGTGCATATGAATATTTACTTACTTTGTGCTTAGTCTTTACCGTTAATAGTAAAAAGGATGATCAAATGAGCAAGTCGTACCCTGATATAACTAAACGCATTTCGGATAACATGAAGTCGCTTCGTGCTGGCATACCCGACACCATGCAAGGGTTTTCAGCCATGGCGAAAGCCGCGACTCAAGACGGCGCGCTAGATAAAAAGACCAAAGAGCTGATTGCATTGGCCATTGGTATTTCAACACGGTGCGACGGCTGTATTGGCTTTCACGTAAAAGCACTGGTCGATTTAGGGGTAACGAAAGAAGAGTTAGAAGAAACCCTAGGAATGGCCATTTATATGGGTGGCGGCCCCTCGCTGATGTACGCTGCTGATGCCATGTTAGCCTACGAGCAATTTACCAAGGAGTAATATGCTTTAGCCGAATATCGCAAACTGAAGCATTTACGAAATGGGCTGGCACGACAATCCCTTTCGCACTTCACTGTCGTAAAATGCACTAGTGCTTAGCGGTTTTGCCAAACAGCTTTCGATTTATACGGTTTTTGGCTGAATGCCAGTGATTCTTGGGCAGGGTAGGCGCGTTCTCGATAACGTGATCAAAAGGAATATCAGCCAACTGTACCGGTGCAACATGGGCGCAAAAAATAGTTTCTATAGACGACTGCGCAATACGTTGTAGCGACTTTCGATATTGATTTGGGTGGCATAAGGGGTAAGGTGGTACTAACTCACCTTTTACTTTTACCAATAAATCGGCCACGTACGCTTGCCGCGTAGGTTCGTGCATAATGGTAAGATCGTGGTCAGTGTGCCCCGGAGAATAAAGTACCTTCCACTCGTTAAAAAAGGGCAGATTTTGCTCGTCTTCCAGCAAGATATCAGCCCGCAATACAGGGTTATACCAAATAGACTCACGCTGCTTACCTATGCGGTTTGCTACCCACCACGTCAGGCCCAAATCAATGGCGTGGGCTGCTCTGCCCATTAAGCCAGCATACCAGCTTTTTGCTTTTGGGTGCGCGGCAATAGACGCCCCGGTTAACGCCTTAATTCTTGCAGCGCCACCAGCATGATCAGGGTGCATGTGCGTTACCACAATCAATTTTAGGTCGCTTAAAGGCCGATGTAAGGTCTCAGTAATAAACTGGCTCACCGTTTCTACATCGGCGCGACTACACCCATCTAATAGCAGTAAGCCATGCTCGTGCTCTGCTAGATAGATGTGTTGAATGTAGCCCGAAAGGGTATGGATCTTCATTTAGATTCTCATGGCGTTGAGTTGAACGCTGTCGTTAATACTACGTGGATTGTGGGTGTGACTTATTTTTGTAGCAAAACACGCCAACAATTCGTACTGAAATACTAACAAACATTACACATAACAACCAGATCAAGCAAACAACTGTAATACCAGAGCCTTAAGCCACATTAACCCTGGCTCGCCTTCTTGATGCTGATGCCAGTACAGATGTGTTTCCAATGCGGGTAAGTTGAAGGGCAGTGCCGCGATACTTAAGTTTTCGTCAGCAAGGGCGCTGGCAATAGAGCCTGGTAAGGTTAACAGCGCGTTGGTGTTCGCGGTAACCTCTGCCGCAGCCCGATAATTTTGACAACGCCATAGCGAAGGGCGGCTGACTCCAAGTTGCTGTAGGGCAATCTCCTCTACCGAGGCCCCTTTTATTCGATTCGACACCGTAATATGCCGCGCATTTAAATAAGCCGCTGCACTTAGGCTATCACGCAAAGCATGCTGTGTATTCATTAGTACGGCGTAGTTATCACGGGTTAGCAAACAATGTTCAACTGGCGGTGAAATGGGCCGGCCAATGTCTACCACTAAATGTAAATTGCGATTACTTAGGTCGGCTACCATGGTGTCGCGATTTAATCGCGCACTCACAATTTCGACATTAGGGGCGTGAACTTCAAGCTTGGCTAGTAGTGCCGGTAAAACACTAAGCTCTAGCGACTCTTGCATAGCAATAACGAAGCGCTGATGGCTGTGAGCAGGATTAAATTCGGTAAATTCACTTAGTGCGCGGCGAATATTAGCTAACGCTTCTAGAATTTGAGGTGCTAACCGTTCGCAGGCGGCCGTAGGCAGCATATGGTTTTTTTCACGAGCAAATAGTGGGTCGCCAAGAATTTCGCGAAACCGTCGCATGGCGTGGCTAACCGCTGATGGCGTGATATGCAGCGACTCTGCGGCATGGGTCATGTTACGCTGCTGCCACAAGGCTTCAAACACTTTCAGTAAGTTTAAGTCGAGCTTTTCAAATTGCCGTTTATCTTGCATTAAGGCTTTCCCTTTAATACCTAAACCGCCCCACAACAAACTACGCTGAAAAACAGTGCTAAAGCCACCTATTGAAACCGGCTCTCAACATCACAACGCAGTGAATAGCATTCACAATACTATCGGACTAGATTTCATTTCATTCATTCTAGTAACTAAACTACGCTATAGCTATCAAATTTATTACCCACTGCTTTTAAGCTACTAGCCATTTGTTAAGCACCCGAGGATAGTCATGGATTTTTCGCATAACGATAAAACAAACGCCCTACTCGAAAAACTTGATGCATTTATTGCTGAACATATCGAGCCCATTGAAAATGAAGTTTATGATTTTCATCATAAAGAGAACCACCACGGTGATTGGAAAAAGTGGAAGCTACACCCTGGCACCGAGGCACTAAAACAAAAAGCCCGCGAGGCAGGATTGGCTAATTTATTTTTGCCCGATGCTGAGCTTGGTAAAGGACTAACCACGCTAGAATATGCGCCTATGGCTGAGCGTATGGGCAGATTTCTTTTCGCCCCTGAAATATTCAACTGTAACGCGCCAGATACGGGAAACATGGAAGTGCTTTATCACTTTGGTAACGATGCCCAAAAAGCCAAGTGGCTTACCCCATTGCTAGCAGGTGAAATACGTTCCGTGTTTGGCATGACAGAGCCTGATGTTGCCTCCTCTGACGCCACCAACATGGCAGCAACTATTATTGAAGATGGCGATGATGTAGTGATCAACGGCAAAAAGTGGTGGTCTACCGGTTTGGGGCATCCCAACGCTGCTTTCACTATATTCATGGGTTTATCTAACCCTGAAAACGACAAGCACAGCCGCCATAGTATGGTGATTGTGCCACTTGATACACCGGGAATTACTATAACCCGTATGCTCGATGCCTACGGCGATTACGATGCTCCTTACGGTCATGGTGAAATGCATTTTGATAATGTACGGGTAAGCAAAGAAAACCTGGTAATGGGTTTAGGCAAAGGCTTTGCTATAGCTCAAGGGCGCTTAGGGCCTGGCCGTATTCACCATTGTATGCGCGCTATCGGCATGGCTGAAAAATCACTTGAACTTGCCCTTAAGCGTGGGCACGAACGTGTCGCGTTTGGTAAGCCTATTATCCGCTTAGGCGGTAATTTAGAGCGAGTTGCTGAAGCTCGAATGGCCATAGAGCAAGCAAGGCTATTAACCCTTCATGCGGCATGGAAGATAGATAACCTTGGGGTGAAGCACGCCATGACAGAAATATCTGCCATTAAAGTGGTGGTGCCAAACATGCTGCAATCGGTCGTAGACATGGCACTGCAAATTCATGGTGGTGCTGGCATGTGTAGCGACTTCCCATTAGCACGCTTTGCCGCAGGCGCTCGTGCACTACGATTAGCCGATGGCCCTGATGAAGTGCATAAAGGCATGGTATCGCGCATAGAACTTAGAAAGTATCAATAGAACAGCCTTGAGCTAATAGACAGCCTTGAGCGAACAGAAAGCCCTGAGCGGGTAGACAGCCCTGAGCGAACAGAAAGCCTTGAGCGTTTATAAATAACCTTGAGCATTAAACAAAAAAGAGGCCTACTTTTCTAAGTAGGCCTCTTTTTCTTATTCACTCTTCAGTATTAGGTGTTCAAAAGAATGCTATTTACGCTACTCGCTGTCTTCATTCAAACGACTATGAATGAACTCAAGTTTGGCAAAACTTTTGTTTAACTCAGGGTTCGTCATGACTAACGCCGCCACGTGCTCATAGCTTTCTTCGCGGGTTTGCTTGGTTAAAAATCGAATCATGTCATCGCTAGGTAACCTATTTAAATCAATCCCTGTGCCAGTAGACATGGCTTGAATATACATTGCTCGCGCAGTTTTAACATACCGGGGCTCACAGGTTTTTCTGGCAATTTTACTGCCTATAGGCCGATGGTAAGAACAGAGCACGTCAAACTTCGCCACTTCATTTATTTCGTGATACATATCCAAGAAATCAAATTTAGCTTTATCGAATTCACGCTGTAATTGCGGCTTTGTTTTTTGTCCAAGCACTTCAAACTGCTCATACTGTCGAGTTTTATCATGCTGCGCAAACACTGCACTACTAAACAGTAAGGTAACGACTGTGAACAAACCTGTTAGGTACTTCACGGGGGCGCTAGATACAGCGGGAATGGTGTATGCCTTCATCATGTATTCCTTTATTGATGCGTTAAACTTAACTTAGCATATGTGCAATTTATAGGCAAAAACAATGATTACTGTGCCTTCTACTACCGCTTGGGCTCGCGCCTTTCTTGGCAATACCTTCTTTTTTAGGCCATGCTACCCACGGTGCTTTTGAATCTGCGTAGGGCAATATAATACAGTACGCCCCCAATGAGCGTTAAGGCGATAAGTTGGGGGTACACCACACTCAGTCCCGCCCCTCGGTATAGCACCCCTTGCGACGCCA
This sequence comes from Alteromonas sp. 38, assembly GCF_902506055.1. Taxonomy (NCBI): domain Bacteria; kingdom Pseudomonadati; phylum Pseudomonadota; class Gammaproteobacteria; order Alteromonadales; family Alteromonadaceae; genus Alteromonas; species Alteromonas sp. 38. The sequence goes on along the minus strand of NZ_LR733300.1, from coordinate 72,653 downwards.
TAACAAAGTGCGTGTTTGGCGCAAGCAACATAATGTACTGAATCATTTCAGGCATACTTTCTCTTGGTGTTACACCACCAGACAGCAACTGAAGCGGTAATAATACTAGAATAAGCAAAAGCCCAAACTGAGGCATAGAGCGGGCAATGGTTGCCATGAATATGCCTAAACTACTCACCGCAAACAGGTGAATGGCCACCGCCAGCATAAATAACCACACGTCGCCATTAATGGGAATACCCAGCACGTATTGAATCACTAAATACACAGACATAAGTGTAGCAAGCCATACCACCAGCAAGGTGGCAGCAATTTTCGATAACATAATTTCACTGCTTGATACCGGCATTGCCAATAAGTGCTCTACTGTACCCCGCTCTTTTTCTCGAATGAGCGCCGCGCCCGATAAAATAATGGCAATCATGGTCACCGCATTAATTAGCTCCATAACCGAGCCAAACCAAAAACTTTCCAGTGCAGGGTTAAACCTTGCGCGCATCACTAAACCCACAGGATAACGGGTTTCGTATTTGTAGCCAGCAACAAAAGCAGACACCTCCTCACCAATAATTTCTGTAATATAACCATTACCCGTAAAGGCTTGGCTAATGCGCGTGGCATCTACGTTAACTTGCACATCAGGCACTAAGCCTTTCATTACGTCTTTTTCAAAAGACGGTGGTATCGTCACCACAAAGGTGTATTTTCCCGTGTCTAAACTGGGGTTAACCTCTTGCTCGGTAATAATCTCTGGGGTTAAAAAATACGGTGGCACAAAGCCGTCTATTACCCGATGAGAAAGCTGCGAACGGTCGTGATCCACAAACGCGATAGGCGCATTATGCAGCGACTCAGGCACAGCGGTAGCCGCTGTGTAAATGTTTAAGGTGAAAACATAAAATATGAGCACCAACATTACAGGGTCGCGCCACAAGCTCCACAGTTCTTTTACGCTAAGATGCAATACATTCTTCAGCTTCATGACTTAGCGTTCCTGTTTCTTAAGTAGTACGACTGACAACCACAACGTAATTGGAATACCAATAGCAATGACATAAACCGCAAAATCTAATGTGCCGAAACCCAATCCTTTGCTAAATATTCCCCTACTAGCCAACAAGAAATAGCTTACAGGATGTATCTCACCAATTATCTTCCCGGCTCCTTCTAAAGCGGAAACGGGCGTGATCATACCGGCAAATTGCACTGCTGGTACCATAGTACCTATGGTAGTCAGCAAAATTGCGGCAATTTGGCTATTGGTAAATACAGACGCCAATAAGCCAAAGCTGGTAGAAAATGTCACAAACAGTAAAGCGATAATGGAAAACGCGAAGACATCGCCTTTAAGCGGTACATTAAAAAAGTACACCGCCATGAGCACTAACAAGACAAAGCTGGCAAATGAAGTCGCTATATAAGGCAGCTGCTTACCCAGTAAAAATTCGAGTTTTGTCACTGGGGTAACGTACAAATTAATAATTGAGCCTAGCTCCTTTTCTCTCACTACCGCCAATGAAGTAAGTAACGCTGGAATCATTAACAGCAACATAGGAATAACGGCAGGAACAATAGCCACCAAACTTTTAATATCGGGGTTATATAAATAGCGAGACTGCACACTGATAAGTGATGTAGACGCAGTGGTACTGGTTTGAGCGGCTTGTTCTAGCAACCAGGTAACGTGAATTCCTTCCACATACCCTTCAATCGTTTCCGCCCGTGAAGGCATCGAACCATCTATCCAAGCGCCAATTTCTACGTCTTCACCTTTATGTAACTTTTGTCCAAAGTCGGGCGGAATTTCAATCGCGAGCGACAACTCACCACTTTTCATTCGCCGGTCCATATCTTCGTAACTGGTAATGTCGGGTTGAGTTAAGAAATACCGCGAACCAGCGAGGCTATTAGTGTATTGCTCGCTAATCGCCGACTTGTCACGGTCGAACACCGCATACTGTAAGTCTTCTACATCCATGGTTATGCCGTAACCAATAACCACCATCAGCACCATTGAGCCTAAAAACGCCATGGTCAGGCGAATAGGGTCGCGGATTAGTTCCAGCGTTTCTCGAGTGGCGTAACTCAAAAGACGCTGAAGCGACATTTTATAGCGGATTGCTTGCTTTGCAGCCATTGGGGCATGCGCTGGTTTTGACTGAATCTCCTGCTTAGTCTCTTCTTCGGAAGTTTCACCATTCGCTGTGCGTTTTGTATCTTTATTAGCCTGAGCAGCTTCTAAGTAAGCAATAAAAGCATCTTCTAACGTTGTCGCCTTTTTATGCGCAATAATGGTAGCGGGGGAATCAGTGACCAACACTTTTCCCGCATGCATAAGTGAAATACGATCGCACCTAGCCGCTTCATTCATAAAGTGCGTGGAAATAAAAATAGTGACGCCGTCTGCTCTGGCTAAGGTGATAAGCAAGCGCCAAAAGTTGTCTCTGGCCACGGGGTCGACCCCAGATGTGGGCTCATCCAGTATGAGCACTTCAGGTTTATGTACCATCGCGACCGCCAGCGACAATCGTTGCCGTAGCCCCAACGGCAGAGATGCAGGTAGGGCGTCTTTGTGCTGGCTCAATGAAAAGCGTGCTAGCATCTCTGCTACACGCTGCTCACGCTGCGCGTCTGGCACCATAAATAAGCGTGCATGTAACACTAAATTTTGTTCTACCGAAAGCTCGTTATAGAGAGAAAACCCTTGTGACATATAACCCACGCGATAGCGCGTGGCGATATCATTAGGATCGAGCACACTGCCCAACATCCATGCTTCACCAGAGGTTTGTGGTAGAAGGCCCGTCAGCATTTTCATGGTGGTAGATTTACCGCAGCCGTTCGATCCCAGAAAACCGAATATCTCCCCTTTTTTGATAGAAAAGCTCACGTTATCTACTGCGGTAAAATCACCAAATTTCATGGTGAGGCGCTTGGCTTCTATTGCAATAGGAGCATTCGCATTATCATCAATAGGGGTAATCACCACCGGTAAATGTGAACGCCTTATCTTTTCAGGCAACAAAGCAATAAAGGCCGATTCTAGGTTAGTGGCGTTTGTTTTCGCCAATAGTTCGTCTGGCGTCCCTGTAGCCAGCACCTTTCCATCGTTCATGGCAATTAAATGCTCAAATTGTTGCGCTTCATCCATGTAAGCCGTGGCAACCAGAACGGTTAAGTCGGACTGCTCTTTATAAGAGCCACCTTTGCGAATATCGGCAATTAGTCGCCAAAACTGACTACGAGCTAGGGGGTCTACGCCGGTAGTAGGCTCGTCTAAAATTAACAGTTTAGGATCATGAATAAGGGCGCAGCACAAACCCAACTTCTGTTTCATCCCACCAGATAGCTTGCCCGCAGGACGAGACAGGAAAGGATATAACCCCGTACGCTTAGTGAGGTTATCGATGCGTTTACGGCGCTCGGCACGCCCATGGCCAAATAGCTTAGCAAAAAATTGTAAGTTTTCTTCCACCGACAACGTGGGGTACAAATTCTTCCCCAACCCCTGAGGCATGTACGCAATGTCAGCGCAGATAGCTTCACGATGAGAGCGTTCGCTAATATCACCGTTAAGCACATTTAGCTTACCTTGCTGCAATACTCGCTCACCAGCAATAAGCGATAACAAGGTAGACTTTCCGACGCCATCAGGACCAATGAAACCCACGGTGGCACCCCGAGGAATTCGAAGTGATATATCTGCGATTGCGGTAGTTGATTTGTAATGAACCGTCAGACCTTCACAGGTAATGACGTCACTCATAGCGCAACCAACTCAGGCATATCACTAGGCCATGCAGCACTGTCATCTAGCTTTACCCATACCACGCCAGGCAACCCTGTTTTCACTTTCTCGATATACTTTTGCAGCAGATCTTTAGGGATTTGTGCTTTTACCCTAAACATCAATTTTTCTCTTTCACTTTCGGTTTCTACCGAACGAGGCGTAAATTGTGCAACATCTGCTACATAAGAAATATTGGCGGGAATTGATACGTCAGGTGCAGCATCTAAAACAATTCGCGCATCTGAACCAATGGACAATCGGCCAACTTGCGTTGCAGGCAAATAAAAGGTCATATAAACGTTGGTCAAATCGACTAGACTAAGCACTCTTCCTCCGGCAGCAACCACTTCGCCTGGCTGAACAACCCGATATTGAATACGCCCGTTGCGTGGTGCTTTTAATAGCATATCGTCGATTTCAGATTCTATTTGCGCGATGGTGGCATCGCTCGCCGTAACCGCAGCTTTAGCGGACAAATACTGAGACTTTGAAGCTTCAATGGTCGCATCTGCTGCCGCTAATCTGGCCGATGCAGCATTAACCGCAGCCTTGGCACTTTCTACGGTAGTAAGGTTATCTTCAGCCAATTGCTTAGACACTGCGCCGGTTTTTGATAATTCGTTGGTTCGACGGGCATGGGCTTGTGCGGCTTTTAACTCTGCTTCTGTTTGTATTAGCGCCGCCTGCAGCGCAACTTTTTCGCTTTCACGTTGCGCAATAGCCATATCTGCTGCGGCAACTGCACTTTGCGCCTGAACTCGCTGGGCATTAGCTTGGCGAAGTTGGCCGCGAATAGTCGTGGTATCTAGTTTAGCAACCAACATTCCCGCTTCTACTTGCTCGCCTTCATCCACAAAAATTTCTTCGACTCGACCAGCCACTTTCGCAGAAATGCCAATTTCGATGGCTTCAATACGACCATTACTTGAGGCCACGCCCTCTGGTTCGGTGCTACCGAAGAAAGCTCGAAAGCCAAGCACGACTAATACAATCAACAGAAAAACTAAAACAAAAGGCGTCTTTTTTACTGTTTTCACGGCGTGTATCCTTTGTGAATAAATTCGTTGCAAGAATGAGGGAAGCGCTGCTGTACGGGGAAACGCACAAACATCCATGATGAATTATTGTACGTTTTTGGCTAACTACATCTTTGTTCTACATCAACAAACAGTCACGTTAGATATTTATTTTCATGAATGGAAGAAGAAAGAAGAATAAGGCTACGTAAAAAAGATTGGCAAAATAGATGAAAATCACCTTTCACCTATTTTGCATTATTCGTGGAGATGTTTTTAGGTATTGGGCCGGTTGTTACAGTGTGTTGATGATTGAAGAAAAATCAAGCGCACCATTTTCCTGGGCTTTTTCACAATACTCACGATATAACTGCGATGCTTTTTCCCCCATAGGGACATTCGCCCCAACAGCAGCAGCGCCCTGCATTGCCAAGGTTAAATCTTTCAGCATAAGCGCTGCGGCAAAACCACCCGCAAAATCATTATCGGCGGGGCTAACGGGACCCACCCCTTTTACGGGGCAGTAACTGGTCATCGACCATGTTTGCCCTGATGCATTCGAGGCAATATCGAAAAATACCTGCGGGTCTAAATCTAGCTTTTCTGCCAGCTGAAACGCTTCACAGGTAGCAATCATGCTGGCACCTAGCAGCATATTATTGCAAATTTTAGCAGACTGCCCTGCCCCACATTCTCCCGCATGAATAAATTTCTTACCCATGGCTGAAAGTACTTTTTCTGCCTGTTGGAACGCAGCGTCTTCCCCCCCCACCATAAAGGTAAGGGTGCCGTCGCCTGCAGCCTTGGTGCCGCCAGATACTGGCGCGTCTACCATAAGCAAGCCCTGCACTTTTGCCATGCCGCCCACTTCCTTGGCAGTTTCCACATCAATGGTTGAACAATCTAATAGCAAGGTGCCCGGCCTTGCATTTGGTAGCACGGTTTCTTCGTATATGCCCTTAACGTGTTTGCCAGCAGGTAACATGGTTACCACAGCATCACAGCGCTCTACTGCTTGCTTGGCTGACTCGGCTAATTCGCATCCGTTCTCTTTTGCCATGGCCATAGCATCACTACTTAAATCAAACGCCAAAACGCTAAACCCGTTTTTTACTAGGTTTTTAGCCATGCCCGAGCCCATATTACCCAGGCCAATAAACGCTATATTTTTAGTCATTATTCATTCCCCTTTAATGTGGTTGGTAACGGCTTATTCCATAGTAGGAATAACAAACGCATTGTCGTTGGTATCTGAACCATCTGGCCATCGCTGGGTAACGGTTTTCACTTTGGTCCAAAATTTTACCCCTTCCATACCGTGCTGGTTCGTATCGCCAAAGGCTGAACGCTTCCAGCCACCGAAGGTGTGGTAAGCCACAGGTACTGGAATGGGCACATTAATGCCTACCATACCCACATTCACACGTTGCGCAAACTCTCTGGCGGCATGGCCGTTTCGGGTGTAAATAGCCACACCATTGCCGTATTGGTGATCGCTTGCTAGCGATACTGCGTGGTTAAAGTCGGTGGCGCGAACAATTTGAAGCACAGGCCCGAAGATTTCTTCCTGATAAGAACGCATATCGGCAGTTACATTGTCGAACAATGTGGGTCCAATAAAATAGCCGTTAGTTTGCTGAGGTATTTGCGACGTGCGACCATCGTAAATAAGGTTAGCGCCTTCTGAAATGGCTAGTTCAATGTATTCCTCAACCCGTGATTTATGGGCAGAGGTTACCACAGGGCCGTAGTGGGCCGACTCATCTTCAGAGTGACTTACTTTTATGGCTTTAATGGCAGGGATAAGCTTGTCGATAAGCTTTTCTGCGGTGCCCTCACCTACGGGCACTACCACAGGCAATGCCATGCATCGCTCGCCCGCAGACCCATACGCAGCGCCCACTAAATCAGCCACCACCTGATCTAAATCAGCGTCTGGCATCACTATGCCGTGGTTCTTAGCGCCGCCCATGGCTTGAATACGTTTGCCGGCTCGTGCACCACGCTCATAAACATAATTGGCAATGTCAGATGAACCCACAAAGCTGGCTGCCTTTACGTCTTGGTGATCAAGCAAGGCATCTACCGCCACTTTGTCACCATGCACTACGTTCAATACACCTTTAGGTAACCCTGCTTGCAACATGAGTTTGGCTAGCTCAACAGGCACCGATGGGTCGCGCTCTGAAGGTTTTAATATAAAGGCATTTCCACAGGCAATGGCCACCCCGAACATCCACATAGGTATCATGGCTGGAAAGTTAAACGGCGTGATCCCCGCCACTACGCCTAAAGGCTGGCGCATGGAATACACATCAATACCCGGCCCTGCGCTATCGGTGTATTCTCCTTTTTGTGCATGAGGAATGCCGCAAGCAAACTCAATAACCTCTAGCCCCCGTTGAATGTCACCTTGGGCGTCGGATAGCACTTTACCGTGTTCGCTCGAAAGCAACTGGGCAAGCCTGTCTTTGTCTTGCTCAACAAGGCGTTTAAATTCAAACATAACCCGTGCACGGCGCTGAGGGTTTGTGGCTGCCCATTCACGCTGGGCTTTTTGGGCTACTTCAACAGCATGATTTACCGTTTCCACGGTAGCCAGCGTAACGTGCGCTTGAACCTTTCCTGTGTTAGGGGCGAACACATCGGCGTGACGCTCGCCTTCAGCAGTGTAATCTTTGCCTTCAATAAAATGCGTTACGGTTCTCATGACCTACCTCGACAACTTAAAAATAAAAAACATATTATTTACAATTTTGAAACCTTGCGTTAAAAACCGCAAGTCAATATAGTTACAGCACAGTGCTGCATTTTTGCAGCAAATTAAAAAGGTAATCATGTGAACTGGGATGACTTAAGACTGTTTCTTGGCCTTGCTAGAAATGGAAAAATTAGCATTGCTGCCAGAAACTTACACCTTGATGCCACCACGCTCATTAGGCGTGTAAAAAGGCTGGAGACTGCCCTTAATTGCAATTTGTTCGAGCTAAGCAATAAAGGCTATTTACTTACCGATCACGGTAAGCGCTTAGTCAATTACATAGAACATGCAGAGAGGCACATTTTAGAAGCAAAAAATGACTTAACCGATGAGCGCCAAGAGCTTTCCGGCACGGTAAGGGTTAGTGCTTCTGAAGGGTTTGGTTCTTGGGTGTTAGCTCCAGCATTGGCAGAGTTTAAGCAGCGCTACCCCGCTATTTGCGTGGAGTTAGTGGCAAACAGCGGCTTTTTAAATATCAATAAACGGGAAGCCGATATTGCCATTTTGCTTGAAAAGCCCACGAAAGGCTTGCTGTACACTAAAAGGCTTACCGACTACCGCTTAAATTTATACATGCATGAAGACCTAGTAGCAGCGCATGGTGCTCCAACGTCTATCGAGCAACTAAGCCCTTTTAACCTAGTAAGTTACGTGCCCGATTTAATTTATGCGCCACAGCTTAATTTCATTGAAGAATCGCTGCTTTCACCGCTTCACGCCCTTAAAAGCACCAGTATTAATGCGCAATTTCAAATGCTACGAAACAAAGCAGGTGTAGGTATTCTGCCTCATTTTATTGCCAAGAATGCCCATGAACTACAACCGATACTGCAAGATAAAATAAACATTACCCGCACCTTTTGGCTAGCAACTCATCGCGATGTAAGGCACTTAGCCAGAGTGAATGTATTTTTAGATTGGTTGAACGACACCGTGCAAAAATACGCTGACATCTTTTGATGTAGTCACAAGTTTGCCATGTTATTGCTCTCGCTAAGTTACACCCACATAAAAAAAGCGCCCGAAGGCGCTTTTTAGTGTTCTTTCTATTACATTTTAGAATGCGTAAGTTAGGCTCACAGAACCATTCACTGGTGCACCATAAAAGCCTATGGTGTGTAGGCTGGTAATGTATTTTTCGTCAAAAATATTGTTGATGTTTGCACGCAAGGTAAGGTCGTTAGTTACCGCGTAGGTTGCATAGGCATTTGCTAAAAAGTAGCTGCCTTGCTCTACGTTATAATCGGTGTTGCTGATTTCAGATTGCCATCTTCCGCCTAAGCCAACTGTTAACGCTGGTACTGCAGGTAGTTCATAACCTAACTGGAAAGTCACTACATCACGTGGAGCCCATAGGTTCGCATCATTGCCCGCTTCATCTTCCACATCAATTGCGGTATACGATGCTTGAACACGCAATGCATCAGTAATTTGACCAACAACTTCCACCTCAAACCCTTCAGACTCTACCGTAACACCTTCATAGTAGTACTGCTGGTTTTCTGGGTTAATACCCGCAAAAGCAGCAAGATTTTCTTGGTCTGCGGTGAAGTATGCGAAGGTCGTTAATAGTGCGTCGTCTAACCACTGCGCTTTCACACCGGCTTCAAAGTTTTTGCCCTTGGTTGGCGCAACAAATTGCCCCGATAAGTCGTATTGCTCTTGCGGTTGGTATACATCTGAATAACTTACATAAGTATTGATGTTTTCAGTTACCGCATAAGTAGCACCTATGTAAGGGCTGGCTTCACTTTCATTATTGTCGATAGTGGTGCCCGCATTGTTACCACTGCGCTCAAAATCAATTGCGTTGAAGCCCGCAATAACAAACAATTCATTGGTGACGCTTATTTTGGTAGAGCCAAAATAGCGGGTAAGATCTTGTTCAATATCAGAATACAGCACCGCGTCAAACCAGTCTGGTTCGGCAATGGCATCAAATGCATATGGGAACGCTGGCGTTGCGCCATAGGCAGGCGTATTAGCATAGTCGAAACCGTATTGATACATGGTGTCGGAACTAGAGGCATGACTTACACCAACGTTCACTTCATGTTGACGGCCGAAGAGCTCGAAAGTACCAAAGGTACGCGCTTCTACTAAGTTTGAATCTATGTCTGAATCATAACGACCGGGCCAGCCTACTAAACCTAAGCCCGTGTCTTTATCGATAGTACCGTAAGCATAAAACAACTTATCTTGTTCTTCGTAGCCGCGATAGTTGTAGCTTACTTTCACTTGCCAGTCGTTATCGAAAATATAGTCGAATTCAACGAAGGCATTGGTGTTTTCTGTGTCCCACATTGCCCATTCTTGCGCTGTGGTATCACTCACATCCCACTCAGCTTGTGTACCGTCTGTGTAATTAAATACTAACCCACCCCAATTGTTTCCATCGGTGTTGGCATCTTGGTAAGAGTAGCCCAACGTAATGGTGGCGTTATCGGTAAGTTGCCCATCTACTACGCCATATAAAAAGGTGCGATCGTTCTCTAAGCCATCTAAGTAAGATTCTTTATCTTCTATAGCACCTACAAAACGTGCAGCCCAACGGCCATCTTCGGTTAGCAAAGTAGAGTAATCCGCCTGCAAGCGTTTAAAATCAAACGACCCTGCACTCACTGTCACTTCACCGCCTTCTTCATTGGTGGGGCGTTTACGTACATAGTTTAATGTACCCGATGAATTACCTACACCGGTTAGCAGGCCATTGGCACCACGAATAACTTCAATTTTTTCATAACCGTAGGCTTCAAGCGCACCGGTGACAATTCCCCAGTCGTTAGGTAATCCTACGCCATCAATTTGCGTGTTTTTAATTTCAAAACCACGGGCTGTGTAGTTTGTACGGTTAGTTTCCCACTCTTCTACGTTAATACCCGGTGCAAGTTTAAGTGCATCGTTAACATTGTAGGCACCAAACGACTGCATTAGCGCTTCAGAGATAAGGCTAATTGACTGAGGTGTTTCGCTTAGCTCCATTGTTAAGCCAGTCGCACCGCGACTTACGCGGTTTTGACGTACACCAACAATGTGAATTTTCTCAACCTGCGACTCTTCTACAATTGCAGTATCTGTTTGAGTTTCTTGAGCGTTAATTGAGAAAGCGAGCGCTACAGGGGTAAGCGCAAAGAGTGTGGTCAGTTTCATTGTGTTCTCTACAGTGATTTTGGTTTAGTTTTTAGTCGCAGAGGATTATACGGAAGTAGAGAAGGATCACAAATGATAATTATTAGCATTTACAATAATGCTAATAATTACCTGTTAATAAAAATTGATCTGATTTTTGCTTTCTTCAGAATATAAATAGGGCAAGTTGGTTGGCCAAAGAATTTAGCGCCTTCAGCCATCACTGAAAAGAAAAAATACTAACTATCGGGAAGTCTCGATTTTACTTGGGTAATAAGATCCTGTTTCACCACAGGTTTAACAATATGACCTTGCATACCTGCATCGATACAACGCTTTCTGTCGGCTTCCATGGCGTTAGCTGTCATGGCTAAAATAGGGATATTATCCCAGGTAGAATTTGCGCGAATGTGCTCAGCTGCTTCTACACCACCCATAATAGGCATTTGCATATCCATTAATATTAAGTGAGGTTTGAACCCACTCAGAAGAAGATCTAAACACTCTTGCCCATTCTCGGCAAATTTAACAACGGCACCCGCGCTTTTGAGCATAGCGCCAGCAACTTGTTGATTAATTGGGTTGTCTTCCACTACCAAGATTAAGGTTTTAGCCAAGAGTTTTTTGTTATCTTCAACCTCGGGCTTTTCAGCTAATTCATCGATAGATTGGTTGCACGAAATAACCGTATCGTACAATGTAGATGGTGTGAATGGCTTATATAAAAGGCCGTCGTATAGCACCAAGCTATTTTTATCAAGACTCTCTCTGTTGTGCGAGACCACAACCAAATGGGTAATTTCTTTTTGTTCTTGTTGCCAACTTGCCAGTGCTTCTTTACTGATAACAGTTAAGATTGCTTCATCAATGATAATGACCCTAGGTAGGCTATTCGACGCTTTATGAGTAGTTAAGTCTTCAACACTTTTTGCCACATAGGACGGCCACCCAAGTACAGAACATTGGCGCTGAATGCCGGTTTCTACATTTACATTTTGCGTAAGCACTATGGCCTGATAAGACATAACATCTTGCTCACTTAAGCTGTCTTCTTGCTCTACCGATGCTTTTTTAAGCAACACATTAAAATGGAATTTACTGCCTTTACCCTGCTGGCTTACTACACCAATCTTACCGTGCATCATTTCCACTAACTGCTTGGCAATGCTTAGCCCTAGGCCTGTACCACCGAACTTAGAGTTGGTGTCGCGGCTAGCCTGAGTAAACGCCCCAAATACTTGGTTGGCTTGCTTTTCAGTCATGCCAATACCCGTATCTTGAACCTCAAAGCCTAGCTGAATGGTATCTTCGTTTTCGTTTAGTAGCTCAACGCTTAAATTCACTTCCCCACGAGAGGTAAACTTAATGGCGTTACTAATTAAGTTGCTGATAATTTGATTGAGCCTAACGGCATCGCCCACAACATGTTTAGGACATTTAGGATCAACATCAATCCACAGCTCGATATGTTTACCGTAAGCGGCACGCCCCATCATCTTACCCACTTGATTAAGTAAACTATCCAACCGGAATGGGGCTTCAACCATATCGAGCTTACCGGCTTCAATTTTCGAAAAATCGAGCACGTCATCAATAATTCGGCTTAATAAAGAAAAGCTAGTGATAGCTTGCTCTATATTATCGTTGATTTTTTTGTAGTTACGCTCACCCAACGTAATTTGCAGTAGGCCGTACACACCGTTCATAGGCGTTCTAATTTCATGTGACATTCTGGCGAGAAAAATGGCTTTAGATTTTTCGGCATTAGTAGCCTTATTTTTTGCCTTTATGGCAAGCTCTTTTTCCAAGTTCAATTGATTAAGCAGTCGTATTAATAGGTACGCCAGGCCTAATAAAAACAAAGCCGCCACCGCAAAGCCCAAAGCAATAAAATGCTTGGTTCGCTCCAAATACGCTATTGCCTCAGTTGGCCTTTCCATAACTAACCAGTAGTAAGCATCTTCAATATCTGTGTTGTCAGTATTCCTTTTACCAATAGGAATAATGCCGTGTTTAAATCGACTGGTAAAACTCCTATCTGGCATGTCATCTTCGCCGCCATTAAAGCGTTTTTCAAAGCCAGGAAATTGCATACTTACTTGGTTCTTGGGCCTGTCGAGCAGCCAACCCCACGCGGCGTTATTCGGAGAAGCTAAAAAGAATCCATCTGGATTAATTAACCAATGCGCACTCTCGGTTTGCAGCTCTTTTAAGCGAGAGAATACATCACGTAAATCAAAGTTCAGTACGATTAAACCTAAAACCTCGCCATCAACGCGATATTTAGCAACACTTCTAATAGTAGGCCGATAAGGGAGTTCTATTACCCCCCGCTCTTTATTTAAATCTAAGGGCGATATGTAATAGTCTTTTGATGACTCAACAGCTTCAATAAAATAATACCGATCGGCTTTGTTTTGCAGGTCTTGGGTGTCTCGCCAGATAAGGCTTCCGGATGGTTTTTCAGCACGTAGTTGTTCATTACCATCAAGCGCAATATAGCGAATTTGCTGTAAACTTGGGTACGCATCGAAAAGCGCTGACCAATGTGCAGTAAGGTAGCCCTTAGCATTCTGTTCAACTAGCGCATCGGTAATTAAGGTACTTTTGCTTTCTTGAATAGCAATGGAACGCGCATCCAATATAACGTGGTTGATTTGGCTCTGAAAATTTTGATGCAGTACATCGAATTGTTGGTCGATAGCGTCGTTACTAAAACGCTTTGTTTCAATCCACAAAATATTGGCTAATACTGCCAAGATGCCAATAAATAATACGCAGAATATAGAAATGAAGAGTGCTGATTTAGAAACTTTATTGACCACAATGCATCCTTTCGGGTTACTGCAACGGCTACATAATTATACGAAAGTATAACACCTAAGTCGTACCTTACCGCGAATAAGCTAGCGTTGGCTATTCAGGGCTATTTTAACGTTGAGACTAAAGCACTTAACGGCCCTAAATCAGACTCAAAATACTTCCATTGCTGCATTCCGCTTTGATAAATAGGCTGACGAACTTGCTCAGCTCTTGCGGTTCTTACTGAGCGTTTGGTGTTGTAGATATCTAAGCAACGCGCTTCAAAAAGTAGCCCGCAAAAATCAAGTATCCTTTGTACTTGCTTGTTAAACTCAGTGACCACATCTTTTAAATTTTATCTGGTAGCACTGTGTTCCAGTACTCCAGCGGCTCAACATAATTATTGTAGTACTTTTCAATATCTTCAAGGTTATAACTAAATTCCTGCCCTTTTACAAACAACGGCTTAAAGATACTAAATCCACATGACATGGGGTTGCGGCGTGCATCTATGTTGTAGCGCTTGGGCTAATCAAAGTCCCCGCCCGTTTAACCTGTGCGCCACTCCAGCAACATAGAGCCTGCTTGAGGTAAAGTTGCACTGTAACTCATATACACTAATAATTTGACTCGTTAACAAGCAACTAGCAGAGTATAGAGATGCTTACATTAAGCGAAACCTTGTCACTATGATGAATTTAGCGTTCTCTTACCTACCTCTTATTTTGCTAATTACCTTAATGGTAAAAAAGAACCCTATGCCATCTAGCAAAGCCCTACCTTTAAGCGCTTTGGTAGCTTATATTGTGGTGCTGTTGATATTCAAACAAGACGCGAGGTTAGTGAATGCCAATGTAATAAGTGGCGCATTACTGGCACTTACCCCGCTTTCTATTATCGCCGGCGCGATATTCCTTTTTAAATGCATGGAAATTACCGGCGCTTTAGCTATTTTACGTAAATCGCTAGACGGCGTAAGCGAAAACCCCGTAGCCCAGCTAATGATTGTAGGCTGGGCGTTTATGTTTCTAATTGAAGGCGCCAGTGGTTTTGGAACACCGGCCGCTATTGCCGCCCCCATACTTTACAGCCTTGGTTTTCCCGCCTTACGAGTGGCACTGTTCTGTTTAGTGCTAAATACCATTCCCGTTACTTTTGGAGCCATGGGCACACCTGTATGGTTTGGGTTATCGCTGTTGCAGCTTCCCCAAGAAAGCGTGCGGGAAATAGCACAGCAAGCAGCCCTTATTAACACCATAGCCGCACCTGTTATTGTGATATTGGCATTGCGATTAGTAGTAAGCGATGCCGCCGACATTAAAAAGAACCTGCTTTTTATTCTACTTTCCACCTGCGCATGCACCCTGCCCTATTTGGGGCTAAGCTATTTTGGTGTGGAATTCCCTTCGTTGCTGGGCGGGCTAATTGGCTTAATCATTACCCTGCTGCTAGCGAAATATAAAATAGGAATTGAGGCAGTAAATCGACCAACAGCTAATCGAACAGTATCCACCGAACAAGCCCCAGCGAAAACAGTACCACTAAAAACACTAATAAAAGCCGCGTTCCCGCTATGGGGCACCGTGTTGCTTTTAGTCTTAACTCGCCTGCCGGAACTAGGGTTAAAAGCGCTTTTACAAGCCACCGAACCCGCCTTACACATTAGCCTAGGTTTTTTAGGCACTTTCCACATAAGCACAAGCTTAGTGGCCAGCTTAACCGACATCTTAAATACCGCGGTAACCTGGAAACATAGCGTTTTGTATATTCCATCTATCATTCCTTTTGCGGTAACCGGCAGCGTAACCTTGTGGCTATTTCGCCAACAAGCAGAACCAAATACGTTAAAAACAGCAGGCCAACAAACTCTTGCCCGCATGCGCACGCCTTTTTTCGCCATGCTAGGTGCACTTATCTTTGTGAATATGATGATGCTAGGCGACAGTTCTGGTCAAAACAGCGCGGCAGTAGCACAAATCGGTCATCACTTGGCACAAATTACCGGCGAAAACTGGACCTTCTTCGCGCCGCTATTAGGGGCATTAGGTTCATTCTTTTCAGGGTCGGCCACTATCTCTAATTTAACCTTCGCTGGTATTCAAACCACCATTGCAGAGCAACTGTCATTACCCTTAACCACCATACTGGCACTACAAAGTGTAGGCGCCGCCATGGGCAACATGGTGTGCATCAATAACATAGTGGCAGTAACCGCTATTCTTGGTTTGCAAAACCGCGACGGCGACATTTTAAAAAGTACAGTGGTGGTCATGGTCGTATTTTCGTTTATCGCTGGTTGTTTAGGCGTTTTGTTGGTCAACCTTTTCGCGACATAGACTTTAGTGAACCCTTTTCGCGAGCGAGCTTTTCCTCACTGTTATGCGAAATAGTAAGGAAACTCAGTTATTCTAAGATGAGTACAACCAAAGGGCACTAAAACTAGATTTTGTGGTTCGCTTTTCGAGGCTACCGGACTATGAGGTACTGGCGCCGCAATACAACCCAACATTTGCCATTGAGGTAACTGTTTCGCATCTATCGTTAGTGTGACCGGAAAGTGCTCATTGCTGAAAGGGATTTCAGTATCAACCGCGCTCTCAAATAACGATATTTCTCCGTCGTACTTCAATGCAAAATTCCAAGCAGATTTCGCCCTAAACTCGTAGTCACAATGGGGGTACTCCCGAAGTGGTTTATCTTGGTTCACTTGTTTTTGTTCATAGTCTATAGGTAACGAAAAAACTAAAGGACCGCGCTCCAAGCTGATAGCATTATAAAGCCGCTTTTGTCGAGACACTGGCATTTCTAGTACAACGGTTATTGCGACCTGTCTATGCCAAGTTCTTTTAAGCCTAAAGTAACTTCCACTTTCGGTAGACTCTATGCTGTCGCCATCAAGTGAAATAGTCACTCGAGGGCACCATTGCGGAATACGAATATAAAGTGGAAATGAGTTGGCTTTTTCAGACCCTATAATAAAGGTTAAATGATTATTAAAGGGGTAATCGGTAATAAGCTCAAGCGTGGTTTCCACGCCTTGGATTTGGGTTGTTAACTTGGACGGCGCATAAATGGTTGCCACTACACCACCATCGGTGCTTGTCATCCATTGGCTAGCAAGTAGTTTTGGCCAGCCTTGATGATAGTTTGAAGTACAGCAACCAAAATGAGGGGCTAATCCGTAGATATTGGCATCAGGATCGTTGGTAGACCAAGGCATGTTTTCATCAATAGCACACGCTATTTGATTAGTTTGCTGATCGTATTGGTGAGCCCACATATCGCGAGTAAAGGCCGCCGGGAGTGCATTATAGGCAATTTTTTCCAACCTATCTGAATACTTAACATCACCAAATATTTGAACCAAATGCTCCAGTGAATACATATATTCTACGATTGCACATAACTCAGTTCCACGGGTAGGCTCTTTTCCCGCCAAGCATTCATCGCCGGTAAAAGTCCCTACAGCCGTTCCATGGTGTTCATCGAGTAGCGCAATCATATTATCTACGGCTAATTTTTCGTCCGGCGACTTGGTTACTCTGCTCAGCAACCCATATGCCTTGACTGCCATCGCGTTGTTGACGATGTGGCTCATAAAATTCCAACCACCTTTTGTCGTTGCAGAGGTCATTGGCCAGCGTGAAAAAAACGATTTCCAGCCAAAACCTTGTGCTTCTAACTTGGTGGTTAAGGCGAGCAACCAGGCTTCTGGTTTACGCTGATAAAGCCATAAAATACTAATGAAAGCCTCAAACCAACGGGCTTGCCCCCAATCGAATAAAGGCGTCCAGTTAATTGAGCAATCTACTTTTCGCAAGCAGCGGTAAACAGCACCTTCTACTCTCTCGTCGCTGGTTATTTCATAATATTGCACTAACACCTTTAGGGCTAAAAATTGCGCCCATATATCGTATTGTTGTTTGGATTCTGGGTTTGTAACGTTCGGATCCGTGGGCCCAAGCCAACCATCCTCATGTTGATGACAGAGGATGTAGTCCAAATACCCTTGAACTTTGGCAATTAACTTATCGTCTTCTAGTAGATAAGCCAGTGGCATTATTCCATCTAACCAATATGGCGCTCTCTCCCACCCTTCTGCTTCCCCTCCAAACCACGCGCTGTCCCGCACGTCCGGCCAAAATTCGTCTAAATGCCCAGTCAATCCTTCAGCTTGAATCTCCAATTGTCGGCGAACCCAACCGGTAGGCTTAATGGCAGTAAGCGCTAGGGGTTTGAAGGTTAATGCTTTTATTGATGTCATTTTACTTCCGTATAGTATTCAAGCGAAAGGCTTCCACCCCTTACTCTGAAATAGTTAAACCGTTGCGAGCTTCTGTTTACGTTGCAGATCTGTTGGCGAAAGTAGCGGCGTCTGACTTTTTGCCACGCCGAAACATAATGACGAATAGCCCAGCAACGATTGCACTATAAAGTGCAAAGCAGTTC
The DNA here is from genome assembly GCF_902506055.1 of Alteromonas sp. 38. Classification (NCBI taxonomy): domain Bacteria; kingdom Pseudomonadati; phylum Pseudomonadota; class Gammaproteobacteria; order Alteromonadales; family Alteromonadaceae; genus Alteromonas; species Alteromonas sp. 38. The sequence continues at coordinate 54,706 of NZ_LR733300.1, read as the reverse complement.
ATGATGCCTTGCCAATCTTTTACCCCGTTTTCGGTGAAAAAGGCGTCGATAATGTAGCCACTTGCGAAACTACCAATGATAGTCCCCAAACCTATTACTACGACTTGAAATAAGCCCTGTGCACTGGAGCGCATAGAGGGATCTGTTTCTTTTTCAATAAACAAAGAACCTGACAAATTGAAGAAGTCGAATGCCATCCCCCACACAATCATTGAGCCAATTAGCAGAAATAGGCCATCTACTGGGTTTCCATAGGCAAGCATCAACCAGCGAAACACCCAAGCGACCATGCTGATTATCATCACTGTGCGAATGCCCCACTTTTTGAGGGCAAAGGGTACTATCAAAATAAAGAGCATTTCTGAAAATTGCCCAAGCGATACCACAATGGCCGGAAACTTTAATAAGGGTGAACTTGCGTATTCAGCAATATATTTGAAATGGTGAATATAGGCACCAGCATAGGCATTGCTCAGCTGCATGCACACGCCCAATAACATAGAGAAAATAAGAAAAACTGCCATTCGGTACTCTTTGAACAGCGTAAAGGCATCAAAGCCCAACAAATTACCCAGTGTGGTACGCGATTTTTGATTTAGCGGCGTACACTTTGGCATGGTAAGAGCGATACCTGCGACAATTAGCGAAGCCCCCGCTGATATATAAAATTGCCATGCCGAGGTTTCTAATCCAGATAAACTGGTTATCCACATGCCAGCCGCAAACCCCGCAGTCCCCCAAACTCGAAGCGGTGGATACTCTCTGATTATATCCATGCTCGCATCATCCATGGTTCGATACGAAATTGAGAATATCAATGATATCGTGGGCATATAAAAGCACATATTTAGCAACATAACCCAAAAGAGTATGGCTGGATCATCGACCATAGGAATAAATAGCATGGTTACCGCACAACCTATGTGCAGCATACTGTATAACCTTTCAGCGTTAATCCAGCGGTCGGCGATTGCCCCTATCGTTGCAGGCATAAATAGCGCTGCTATTCCAATAGTTGAAAAAACAGCACCGAACTCTGAAGCAGTCCATCCCTTCGTGTTAAACGCATAGGCTCCAATAGTAATAAGCCAAGAGCCCCACGCCACAAATTGCAAGAATTGCATTTGCCCAATTTTGAGTTTTAATCCCATTGCGTATTCCTAAACACAGTTAATGTACTAATGGTTTCACGCCAGATGAACATTCTTAAATTAACGTTTGACGGTAGTTAGCTAAGAACTAAGCAACCAACTTCTCTTCTAATAAGTTAACGAATATCAACGCCCAAGCAGGCACATAGGTGATCCATATCTCATTTTGCAACCAAGCACTTTGGCTGATCGCGGGGTCGGGATAAAACAGTACAAATGCCACCCCCATATCGGACAGCAGCATAAGGAAACCAGCAATGGCAAACCGCGTAGCCACTTTGTTGTTGTAATAGCCTCGGTGCAAACAACACAGGGCATTCCAAGCCATGAAACTGACAACAAGAGAAAACACAATCGCCAATATAAACATAACCCCCTGAATATTAGGCAGTAAAATGGACAAAACTGGCAGTATAACTAGCAACACAGGAATAGCCTTGAGCATATCGCTTTTCTGTAGGGCGAAATTTTTGGCAAATAGCAAAGAAAGGGTTGCGTAGGCACACATAAACGCAAGCATGCCCAGTGGATTGCTAATATGATCATAGTCAGGCAAAAATATGCCTGAAATGACTAAAAACACATCTCCCAAACCAATAAAGAGGATTGCGTATCCAATCGTTTGATGATCTTTTGATTTCTTTTTAACCATCAAAGATGCAAGAACCAAGGACATTATTACGGTGAAAAGTACAACGCCAATTATTGGGTTCTTAATTTCTAGGGGATGCTGTAAATATAATATCCCACATAGATCGACTAAAAATATTGTTAGAATTATTTTTTGAATTTGACTCAAAATTTCATCTCCGCCTAAACATACGTAGCATCAAAAGTGCGCAATAATTAAAAGCATAAAAATATAAAAAGTGAAAAAATCACTTCCTGACAAAACCATTCACCAGACTAATCTCTCACCAATTTAATCTATAAATCGCCGATCAAATTACAAAACAAAATTTTGAAATGCAAATACGATAAAAAGCTGAGAAGACAGAAAAAAAAACACCAAGAAAAACATAAACCACTGTTTAACAAAATAATTTAAAGAATCAACATGGATGCAATCCTTCCAAACGTAAAATTATCCACGGTTTTTTTGGTCTCTGCGGTCAAACAGTGTCGCTTTAGGGACAATGTAAACGAGATGTTATTAATTTATATTTTAACCATCAGCGTCCAGACACGACCCGAAAAAATTTAAGACCATGAATTTATTAAATTTTTAAATTATTTGAGTAGGCCAAGAGGTAGTCGAAGCGTTTGTAATAACGCCTCTTTAACGCCTAATGCAGACAACAACAACGAGTGTAATGAGAGCAAAATGAAAAGCATTCATTTTTAGGCAGAACCTTGAATAGGGTGACTAGGTTTAATTAATAAAAAAGAAATTTATTTAAATTTATAAAAATATAGTCGCATTAAAAAAGAATAAAAAAATAAATATTTAATGCTAGAGAAAAGTATTAAGAACTATAGGGGAAATAATATGTTTAGGAAGAAAAAAGTAGCTCATGCGATTGTTTCAGCATTTGTACTAGCTTCACTATCAGCAGGCGCCCAAGACACGGAAACCACTGAGAAAGAAATAGAAGTGATCAATGTTACTGCCCAAAAGCGGGTTCAAAATATTCTCAAGGTGCCAGTTACGGTTGGCACTGTGTCAGCGGGTTTAATCAAAGAAACGGGTTCTACATTATTAGCTGATATTGATAAATTCATTCCTGGATTTGATTTTAGTGATGAAGGTTTTACCCAAGCTGGGGTTAGTATGCGTGGTATTAGTAGCCCAAGCATTAGTGCTGGGGGTGACCCGTCATCCGCTACTTTTTATGATGATACTTACATGCCTAGAGCAGCCCAAAATGTATTGTTTTCTGATATGGCTAGGGTTGAAGTATTAAAAGGCCCACAAGGTACTTTATTTGGCCGAAATGCGGCTATGGGGGTAGTGAATATGGTACCCAACGCCCCCCACGACGAATTCGAAGGCTTTGTACGCGCGTTGTTTGGCACCGACAAATTACAGCGCTATGAAGGTATGATTAACGTCCCCATTACCGACAATGTTTATGTACGCGCTAATTTCTTGTCTAACCGGCAAGATGGCTTTATGGAGAACATCTATCAAGCTAGTTGGAATGAAAATAACAGAAATTGGGGCATTGGCGAAAAAGGCCACGATGCTGCCCGAGTGGCAGTATTGTGGGATATCTCCGCGACCACCAATTTCCTTATTGCCTATGAGTGGGATAAATTAGACCAAGGCGCCGAAATAAATTTTGGGTTCAATGAATACGCCTATAACGGTGGCCTCACACCGTTTGGCAACAAAACCGAAAATGATGTAAGAGCAGGCGGTGAATCTCGCGACATGACTGCAACTATTGTTAAATTCAATCATGAATTTAACAATCAGCTTTCCATGAAATATGTTGCAAGTTACCGAGAGTGGTTAACTAACAACGCACAAGAAGAAGATGGCACTGCCGATATTACCCGCTATTTTGATACGGTAAATGTTGAAGATTCTGATATTTTCTATACCGAAATGCAGATTAATTTTATAAATAGCAAAATTAATGCAGTAGCGGGCTTCTCATATTCTAAAGAAAATGTGGGGCAAACAACCAAGCTAAATGCGACGACCAATTCTGTCAGCCGTATGATTACCGGCGAATTAAACAACGTCATTCGCGATGGTGTAGCCCAGCAAATTGCTGGCATGATTGGCGGCAACACTGATGCCCATGCTGCTGGTGCATTTGGTCCAGGTGTCACTTTTGATGCCGCTGTTGACTCCTTCTACACCGCTAGTGGCTTCCCCATGGATCATATATGGAATGCTGATGAATGGGCAGGCGCGCTGAATGCTATGGGTGTAGCGGGTGACATTATGACAGCCATTGGTATGCCCGACGTTCCCCTCACCGGTGATATTGTTAATGCCACGGGTGATTTAACCTACGATATTGTTTCGCAACAAATGGGGATTTCAGAAATATTTGGCCCAAGTGCTTCCGGTATTTTTTGGGAAGAGCGGGTGTACAACACAGGTGACTTCACCAACTGGGGTATCTATGGTGACATAGATTACTCAATTACTGATAAGTGGCATGTAATTGTAGGTGCGCGTTACTCTACTGATAAAAAGGACTTTACCTGGTATATACCCGAAACCAGTTTTAACCAAGTTCGCCCAGGTGTAAGCAACCTTATTTTCCCAATGGCTGATCTAACGGCCTCTGATGAATGGTCTCAAACGACTGGTCGCCTAGTTACCAGTTATGAATTGACCGAAAACGATATGTTCTTTGCGTCCTACTCTACAGGATATAAATCCGGTGGTTTTGACTCGTTAACGCCCAATCCTGAAGCGTTTGAACCAGAAGAAACCTCAAACATAGAGTTTGGCTATAAAGGCATTTTATGGCAGCAAGTTATCGCCAATGTCAGTGCCTACTATATGGAGTTAGATAACTTCCAAACTACCGTTGATACTAAACCTCCGGGATATACACAGGCTATTCCCACAGTATTAAATGATAATAGACAGATTACCGGCGTGGAACTGGATTTACGCTGGCACCTAAACCCCAGTATTACTCTAGGGTTAGTTAGCGAAATACGCAGTATGGATACAGATTCACCAGCATTCTACAACGGTGAAGGGACATTTATCGACGCAGCCACCACATCCACAGATTCAGCGGTAAATTACACCCTAACATTTGACTGGATGCCTGATTTTGGCGTAGGTAACACAAACTTACATGTGGACTACCAGTTTGTTGAAAATATCAATAGCGAACAACCGGGTCTCGAGGAGTATAAAAAAGCTATCGACGCATACTTTTATGACACGAAAGACTTAAATGCGCGTTTATCTTGGTATAACGAAAGCGACACGCTGGAAATTGGTTTATGGGGTAAAAATTTACTAAACAAACGGTACGTAATGGGGGTAGGTGGATTAACGGCGAGCGTTTTTAATACGCCTACTGGCGAGATTACAAGAGGGCGAGAGCTAGGCATTGATATTAAATATATGTTCTAACCCATACGGATCCCAAACCTAAAAAGTTTTATTGGAGGCTTTGTTCGTCACTGTGTGGGGCTTCCATTTTTTATTATTGCCATAGGTGTTTGACGGAAAGACTGTGGAGTAAGCCCCGTCCATCGTTTAAATGCACGTTGAAATGCACTTTGTTCCGAATATCCTAGCATTAGCGAAATATACAACAACTTGTGATCGGTTTGGCTCAAGTACGATGTTGCTAGACTAATACGAATGTCTTCCAACAGATTGGTTAAATTGGTGCCTTCCTTTTGAAATTTTCGCTGAACTTGTCTCGGGCTAATCGACAAATGGTTGGCTATATCGGTTAGCTCAGGTACTCGCTCAGGTAGGGTTTCAACGATAAACTGAGTAATAATTTCTAAAGAGACATTGGAACGTAGTGAAGCGAGCTGATTCTCAGCGTGGCAGCATAAAACGTTCATCACTTCTTCATTGTACGACTTTATCGGAATGTTCAGCGAAGATTCGTTAATAATTACGCCGTTGAAATTCGCATTGAAGAAGACAGGGCAACCAAAGAAGGCTTCATATTCACCAACATCAGCCAATGGTGAATGGTTAAAATGCACCGATATCGGTTTATCATCAGATTGATAGTGGGTAAACGCAAAGGTTATCCATGCAGATATTACGTGCTCAATATTATTTGAGCTTGCTTCCATACCCGAGAGCCAACGCAGAATTATCCTATCGCCATCTTTTTCATGATATGCCCTTCCTGAGTTACCTAACAAACACTGGTATCGCTTCTGATATTCTAAAACCTTCCACAAGTTGGGGCTTGCCGTTACGATATGACCAAACAGACCCCAAATACTAATATCGAACGTTTTCCCGAACTTAAACCCAATATTCTTTATACCAAGTTCCCGAGCTCCATATGAAAGTAGCTTTTCATATTCGTGACTTGCATAGTGCCTAGACGACTGATTGATTTCATCGGCATCCGTATCAATTAACTCCAACAGTTTTGTTCTTTCGATGCCTTTAGATGCTAAAAAATTAATAACGGCCCGAATAAAGTAATAGGGAAAATTGATGGTAAACAACGTCAGTTTATTATTCATTTTCTAGTTTAAAGGCTCTATGTGATTAATAATTATTGTTTTAAAACAGCTATTTGACACTTTCACCATTTAGCTATATTTGTTGTCAATAAGCAAGGTTACTTTACGCTAGCTGTATAAAAATGTATCTCGTTCAGTCAATAAGGTAAATAGGAAGATAACGGCCCATGATACTGGCGAGAACTCGGGCTTTTCTTCATGCTCGCCCAGTTTTATTTGGCCGACGTCGCCAAACAATGTTCACCTGACCTCGATAGCTTTATTACTAAGCTTTTTCAATATGCACCGCTAATTACGGTTATAATAGCGGTTAAACCGTTTTCGAATTCGATAGACCAACCTGAGTAGAACATGGCCCATAAAGTACGTTATAAATTTAATGGTGTGGCAAAAGAAATAAATTTTTCTTACAGCCGATATCAAAATATGCATGAAGCCGTGGCCGATGCTGAAGGAATAGACCTTACCCAGTTTTTGCAAACTGAGCAGCAACTTGCCTCAATCAGTAAAGACAAAAAAACTGTAAGAAATTTTAGAGATGCCGAATTTATAAAAATGGGATTTTCTGATTTGTACTTCTTAAAAAATGGCCAAGAATGATGGCGCTACACTTTACAACGCACAACAATACTGAAATGACTTATGGGCATTAGTACGCGCAGAACTAAACCGAAAAGAAATTAAGGTTTACGGCTTTCGCATTACTGGTCATACACGACCCTTTTTTTATAGATGCCATTATGCGTTAAAGCTTTAAACGGGCATTTTATTCAAATAGTCCCGTGAAAGTTAATATTCAATTATCTCCCACTCAAGCATGTGTTTAAGTAAACCCCAAATACCCTGCAGGGTATAATTTGACATATATACCATTAAGGGTATATTTAACTTAATATACCTTATAAGGGATATCGCAACAGTTATACCTTGAAGGGGGTTAATAGTGGAGAAACATAATGAAGCTTAATAACTCAAAAGAACTGGCTGATTATATAAAGCTGCATCGAAATAATCTGGCACGTACGCAGACCGATGTGGCCGAGCATGTTGGTTTAAAGCAAAAAACCATCTCGGCTATTGAAAATTCCGCCGGTACCTCCCGTATTGATACCCTCTTTAAAATTGCGCATGAATTAGGTCTCTCTATTGAGCTGAAGCCAAAGCAAGAAAATGAAAGCGGCCAAAAGACCGATAGTGGCTGGGATCAGGAGTGGTAATATGGAGCTGATGGTAAGCCTTAACGGGGTCAAAGTAGGTACACTGTTAAAAGACAAGAGCGGTGGGCTCCATTTTTCTTATACCGAACGTTGGATGAAGCGCGCAGGCGCACGGCCTATTTCTTTGTCGCTACCTATTACTAAGCAAAAATACGCTGGCGACGTAGTGTATAACTTCTTCGACAATTTGCTTCCCGATAGTCTAACCATACGAAATAAAATACAGGCTAGGTTCAATGTAGGCTCTGGACATGCGTTCGATCTTTTAGCGGCGGTAGGCAAAGATTGTGTGGGCGCTATTCAATTAGTTTCAGAACAAACCGAGTCTGTACAACAGCTAAACTACAAGGTGCTGTCAGATCTAGACGTTGAGAAGTTATTGCAAGGCTACAAACATACAGCGCTTGGAATGGAAAATGACGATGATGACTTTCGGATTTCAATTGCTGGCGCCCAGGAAAAAACCGCGCTACTTAAAATTGGCCAACAATGGGTGAAACCGACGGGCTCAACACCAACAAGTCACATAATGAAATTACCCATGGGCGAGTTACCGCAAGTGGGTATCGATTTAACCGATAGCTGTGAGAACGAATTTATTTGCCTAGAGCTGGCGAGAGCCTTTGATTTTAATGTGGCTAATGCAGAGGTGCTTTACTTTGGCGACCAGAAAGTTCTAAGCGTTGAACGCTTTGACCGTAAATATGCATCTGACGGTTCATGGCTCATGCGCCTACCCCAAGAAGATTTTTGTCAGGCAATGGGCATTTCATCTGCTCAAAAATACCAATCTGATGGTGGCCCAGGAATTACAGACTGCTTAAATTTGCTCACGGCTTCGTCTAACGGGAAAGATAGAGAAACTTTTTTTAGGACTCAGATATTCTTTTGGCTAATTGCTGCTATTGACGGTCATGGTAAGAATTTTAGCGTATTTTTAGAGCCTGAAAACACGTATAAAATGACCCCTTTATATGATGTCGTGTCGGCGTTTCCTGTAATGACTAAAAAAGCCTTACAGCCGCAAAAGATTAAAATGTCCATGTCTTTAAAAGGTAAAAATACGCACTGGAAATGGAACGATATTCAGCCTCGTCATTTTGTATCGACTGCATTGCAGGTGAAATACCCTTCGGACAAAGCTGCATCACACTACGAATACTTTGTCGATAATGTTGAAAACGCTATTGCTAAAGTCGAAGGTAAAATTCCCGATAACTTTCCCCCCTATGTAGCGGAGGCAATTTTTTCTGGACTGAGAAAGCAAGCATCTAAAAAGTTGTTATAAATAACCAGAGATTGAGCGCAACTATCTTGGCCAGTTGTTCTTTTAAAATTCGACACAAGAATTCGAGGAAAATGGCGCACCCGACAGGATTCGAACCTGTGACCTTCGCCTCCGGAGGGCGACGCTCTATCCAGCTGAGCTACGGGTGCATTGAAAATGGCTTAATGTGATAAAAATTTAACCTGTTCTAAAGGAATAAGAACGTGGTGTAGGTAAACTTCCTGCTTAAGCGCGGCGTAATAATACTTAGGCCATGGGCTCGCATCAACTGGTTTATGTAATTCTCTTACTTTAATGGGTTTTAAAGGTACTTTATCCTTACTTTTTATAGGTAATTGGTAGCAAATAGTTGTTCGCCCTTGAATTCCCGTTATAATCTGGCCAGTTATACTTTAATTAAAGTTCGTGATTGCCTGGAGACAGATGTGAAATTGAAAACCTGGTTTATTGTTGCAGCTACAGCACTTACTGTGTTTGCGGCGCAAGCACAAGAAATGAGTAACGACGATATTGCTAACCGTATTAAGCCGGTTGGTCAGATACACGTAGCTGGCGCTGAAGCTGCTGGCCCTGCTGCTGCAGGTGGTGGTGCTAAGTCGGGTGAAGATGTTTATAACTCTGCCTGTGTAGCGTGTCATAGTTCTGGCGTACTTGGTGCACCAAAATTACACGTAGCCGCTGATTGGCAGCCTCGTTTAGACGAAAAAGGCCTAGACGGCGTTTGGCAAAATGCCCTTAACGGCATTAACGCTATGCCTCCTCGTGGAACTTGTGCTTCGTGCTCTGATGATGAAATTAAAGCCGCAATTGAGTACATGATTGAAGGTATATAACCTTCCTCATTTACTAACAATTTGTTGGAAAAAGTAGCGTTTTTCGAGTAGATCGGGTAATTTAACCGCATCTAAGAATAAGCTCTTTTTACTTGCCGGCGAACGGAATGTCATCAGATTCAACGCAATATGAGTTGACAGAAGAAGAGCTGCGGGAAATTATACCGCAGCTTCAACAACTCACTAATAAATATAAGCGTGCTGAACGCGTTCAGAAAGCGCTATTCGACATTTCCGAGCTTGCAAGTTCTGTTAGTCATCTAAACCGCCTTTATACTGCTATTCATGAAATCATTGCTGATTTCATGAACGCTGATAATTTCTTTGTTGCCTTCTATGAACAAGAAAGTCAAATTGTCGACTTCACCTATTTTGTTGACGAATTTGACGAGCAAACTGTGAAGCAATTACCTGCCGATTCGTTAATGGACGGTATGACTGGCTATATACTGCGCACCGGTCAGCATTTGTTTTACAAACGTTCAGAAGAGCAAGTGTTCGCTGAAGATCATGGTATCAAGTTAGTAGGCTCACAGCCTTTCGAATTACTTGGGGTTCCTTTGAAACGTGGCAGCCAGGTAATAGGTGCCATGGTGGTTCAAACCTACGACGACGGCGTGCATTACACCCAAGAAGACTTAGAAGTACTGCTGTTTGTTTCTCAGCACATTGTGACCACGGTTGACCGGGTTAAAAACCGCGAACTTACCGAACGTACCATTCGTGAACGTACTCGCCAGCTAAGAAAAATTAACGACGACCTTCAAGAAGAAATTCTAGAGCGCCAAAAAGTAGAGTCGTTACAGCAAGCCTTGTTTGAAATTTCTGAATTAGCAGCAAACCTAGAAGGCGACATGTCGGTCTTCTATTCTAGCTTGCACGAAATTCTAGCCCGCTTAATTAGTGCACCAAACTGCTTCATCTCTATTATTGATGAATCGAAGCAAATGCTGGAGTTCCCGTATTTCAGTGATATGGAACATGCGGAAGTGGAATCTCGCCCTATGGGGTTGGGGTTAACTGAATTTGTACTGCGTACCGGCCAAGCTGAACTGATTAACCCACCTAGGGTATTAGAACTTGCCGAGGCGGGTGAAATTGACGTGTCTGTTGCCCAAACCATGCTAAACAGTGCCAACTCTTGGCTAGGGTCTCCCCTAGTGGTAGATGGTGAAGTGTTTGGGGTAATTGCGGTGCAAACCTATGGTAAGCATGCCAAATACACCGCAAGAGACTTAGAGCTACTACGCTTTGTTTCGCACCATATTGCAGTAACCATGGAGCGTAAGCGCAGTACTGAAGAAATTCATCGCCACAACAGTGAGCTAGAGCTTAGAGTTGCTGCGCGCACAGCCGAGCTTGATAGAGCTAACAAATACTTAAAGCAGCAGATTGAAGAGCGTAAAGAAATTGAGCTTAAGCTTATTCACGACGCGCATCACGACTCACTTACCGACCTTCCGAACCGGTCAATGTTTACCAGTAGGCTTGAACTAGCCATTGCCAGTAAGCAGCGCTACGCCGAAAACTACTTTGCTGTTTTATTTATCGACTTAGATAGGTTTAAGGTTATTAACGATACCTTAGGCCATCACGCGGGTGATGAGTTCTTAGTTGAAGTGGCTAGGCGTATTGCAATATGCATTCGTGGGCATGACTTGTTAGCCCGATTAGGTGGCGATGAGTTTGTTGTATTACTCGATAATTTTGAAGATTTAACCGACGTACAAGAAGTTGCGTCTCGTATTATCAACTCTATTTCAGAACCATTTTTATTAGACGGCCGCGAAATGTATTCGGGTGCCAGTATCGGTATAGCTAATTTAGAATCGTATTATCGTAGTGCCGATGAAGTACTGCGTGACGCTGATGCCGCTATGTACCAAGCCAAAACTTTGGGCCGTGGCCGATTTGTTATGTTCGATAAGAGCATGCGCGACCGCCTAATTGAAGAACTTGAACTAGAAAACGAATTTCGCCGGGCCTTGCGCGATGAAGAGTTTGAATACTTTTTACAGCCTGTGATTGATTTAAGAGACAACACAACGCTTTATAACGAGATGTATGTGCGTTGGAGTCACCCTACTTTTGGCAAAATAGCCCGAGAGCAGTTTCGCCAAGTGGCTGAACAAAGTGGCTTAACGTTAGATTTAGATTTGTTTCAGTTACGCAAAGCCTGTGAGTTACTGGCCCACGCGAAAACGACAGGTGAAGACACTGGCCGTATTGCGGTGAACGTTTCTATTATTCATTTGCTGCAAGCGTCTATGGTGAATCAAATGATTTCGCTGATAGACGAATACAAAATATCGTCCCATGATCTGGTATTCGAGTTCGATGAAAACGACTTAAATCGCCGTTCACAGTTTATATTACCTGCTATTAAGAAGTTGAAACGCGCTGGGGTTACCTTGGTGCTAGATAACTTTGGTAGCGGTTTAGCATCGCTTAGTTACTTATTTGCCTACCCGTTCGATTTCATCAAAATAGACCACCGGTTTGTGCGTTCGCTACCGCGTTCGCAGCGAAACCTTAAACTTATTCAATCAGTAATGCTTATTTCTGAGCACCTTAAATTTAAGGTTATTGCCGAAGGCGTTGATGCCCCCGCACAGCTAGATGCGCTAACTGACATTGAGTGCAATTATGGGCAGGGTAAAGTGCTTACTCGCGCTACCGTTCTTGATATGAAAAAGCTAGCAGGCTAGCTGTTTGTTGTTATCATCCCCCGCTATTTATCACTAATATCTTTTCATTCAGATTATCAGTGAGGGTTGTTGCTGTGACTTGTATCACCCTACAATAGTAACCGTCTGCGCTACTTTTTACCCAGCATGTCTCTTAAATTAGCGATACTACTTTGCCCTTTTTGCTGACGCACTTCGGCACTTTCTTTAGGCTTTTGATTTTCCCATTGAAGATCGTCTGTGGGCAGCTCATACAGGAAGCGGCTTGGCTCGGGGTTGATGACTTCACCGAATTGACGGCGCTCTTTTGCTAGACTAAAAATAAGCTCTCGCTGCGCGCGGGTTATGCCTACATACGCCAAGCGACGCTCTTCTTCTACGTTGTCTTCATCTACACTGCTTTGATGCGGTAACAAACCTTCTTCCATGCCCACTAAGAACACAATTGGAAACTCTAGCCCTTTGGAAGCGTGCAGTGTCATTAGTTGTACTTGATCGCCATCGCCGTCGTCTTCGCCTCGCTCCATCATGTCGCGTAAAATAAGGCGGTTTACTACTTCGGTTAGGTTCATGGGACTATCAAGCTCGTTGCCTTCTAGCATGTCGGTTACCCAGCCAAATAGCGTACTCACGTTAGCCATGCCCATTTCAGCCGCTTTAGGGCTAGCGCTTTGTTCGTATAACCATTCTTCGTAGCTCATCGACTTGATCATGCCACGAAGGGCGTCCTTAGTGTCGCCACGAGTTGCGTTATCAGCCACTTCTACTATCCAGCGAGCAAACCCCGATACGGCATCGTAAGCTTTACCAGATAGCACACTGTTCAAATTAGGATGGGTAGCCGCTTCAAACATGGGTACGCCTAAGCTATTGGCAAAGTTGCCGAGTTTTTCCAGCGTTACACGCCCTATGCCGCGACTTGGCCTGTTAATTACCCGTAGTAATGCGTTGTCATCATCTTGGTTCACCAACAAACGCAAGTAAGCCATGATGTCTTTCACTTCGGTGCGCCCGAAGAACGACATACCACCACTAATTTTATATGGAATACGGTTGCTCATCAGTAGCTTTTCGAACAAGCGACTTTGGTGGTTTCCTCGGTATAAAATGGCGTAGTCTTTAAACTTAGTACGGTTCATAAACTTGTGCGCTAACAGTTCAGCCACCACTCGTTCAGCTTCGTGTTCTTCGTTTTTTGCTTCTATGACTCTAAGCTGCTCACCGTATTGCAGTTCTGAGAACAGGGTTTTGTCGAACAAATGGGGGTTGTTCTGAATAAGGATGTTCGCGCAATGCAGTATTCGCCCTGAAGAGCGGTAATTCTGCTGTAGCTTTATTACATTCAAGCGCGGGAAATCTTGCTGTAGCAAGTTTAAGTTTTGTGGCTTAGCACCGCGCCATGAATAAATAGATTGGTCGTCGTCGCCTACCACGGTAAAGCGCGAGCGCTCACCTACCAATAGCTTTACCAGCTCATATTGACTGGTGTTGGTATCCTGGTACTCATCCACCAGCAGATAACGAATTTTGTTTTGCCACTTGGCTCGTGCGGTTTCACTGGTTTTTAATAGCAGTGTGGGCAACAAAATAAGATCATCGAAATCAAGCGCGTTGTAAGCACGTAAGTTATCTTGATAGCGCTTATAAGCTTCGGCAAATTCCCGTTCACCGGTACTGGTGGCTTGCTTTAATAACGCCTCGGGCAGCAGTAAGTCGTTCTTCCAATTCGAAATACAGCTTTGTAATAGCGAAAGCTGATCTTTGTCGCCGTCTAGCGTGTCTTCGGTTAAATCGGTTAATAGTGCCAACGAGTCTTTGTCATCGAACAATGAAAAACCAGGCTTTAAGCCTAGCTCTTTAATATGGGCTTTTATAATGGTTAGCCCCATGGTGTGAAAGGTACATACCTTCAAACCACGTGCTTCTGGCTTACCTAAGGTTTCGGCTACCCGCTCTTTCATTTCTCGGGCGGCTTTGTTGGTAAAGGTTACCGCGGCGATATACCGTGCTGGCATATCGCAATTTCTTACTAGGTGCGCAATTTTGTTGGTAATAACCCGAGTTTTACCACTGCCGGCACCGGCTAAAACTAAGCAGGGGCCCGACACAAAAGTGACAGCTGATTGTTGCGCATCGTTTAATTTCATTGCGTTCCTAAAACCTAACAGGTGTAATGTGTGCCATGCTTTTCTTTAATGTGCTTTTTCATTGCAAGAAGTGGCGATACCGATAGAATAGAAGCCTATTCTAACGAAGCGCATTATAAGGGAAATCCATGTTGGATCCGAAAAAACTCGAAGATTTAGCGAAACAGATTGCTGACGCCGTACCACCGGGTGTGCGTAACATGGCTGAAGGCGCAGAAGGTAAAATTAAACAGGTTTTACAGTCGCAGCTTTCGAAGCTTGATTTAGTCACTCGTGAAGAGTTCGATATTCAAAGCCAGGTGCTTATTCGCACTCGCGAAAAGTTAGACGCAATGGAAGCTCGCATTGTTCAATTAGAAGCGAAAGCGGCAGAAACAACCAAACCTGAATAGCTTTTTACTCATTAATGCTAAGCGGTTCATTGTGTTAGCTAATAACTGAACCGCTTAACCTATCCAAAAATTTGCCACTAAACCTAACGTAAATACCAAGCCCACATAGTGATTTTCAATAAAGGCCGTAAAGCAGCCTTCTCGCTGTCTGTTCTTAATAAATTGATACTGGCGGTAAAACAGCCCTGCCCCTATGATTAGCGATAAGTAATACGGCCAATGTGCTTCGATAGCCACGCCAATAAAATACAAAATAACTAGCATGGTGGCTTGAAGCCCAATAATGATAGGCACGTCGTATTTGCCGAATAAAATGGCGGTTGATTTCACCCCTATTTCTAGGTCGTCGTCTCTGTCTACCATGGCATACATGGTGTCGTAGGCTACCGTCCATAATAGATTCGCCACAAACAGCCACCAACCATACGCTGGCACAGTTTCAGACACGGCCATAAACGCCATGGGTATTGCCCACCCAAAGGCAGCACCCAATACCACTTGCGGTAAGTGGGTGTAGCGTTTCATAAAGGGGTAACTAGCAGCTAGTAACAGCGCAATTACAGATAAAGCAACGGTTTGCCAATTTAGCATCAGCACTAACAAGAAGGCCAATACGATTAGACCCGCAAACAGGGTTAGTGCTTGGTTAGTGGTAACTTCGCCCGTGGCCAGTGGCCGCGTGGCAGTGCGTTTTACGCTGCCATCTACTTTTCTATCGGCGTAGTCGTTAATAACACAGCCCGCTGAACGCATAACTACCACGCCGGCGGTAAAAATAAGCGCGATGCCGACACTCGGTAAGCCTTCAGAGGCCATAAGTAATGCCCAAAAAGTAGGCCAAAGCAGCAGGTAAATACCCACTGGCTTATCTAGCCTCATCAGGCGAATATAAGCAGATGGATGCTGCTTTATATGATTGATATTCTGGGCTAGATTAAGAGTCAGTGCCATTGTCGTACCTTGAATAATAAACGGGGGCATCGGGTAGAAATACTTCAGCCACTATCATGCTGTCTTCACCCAACGTAAACAATGAACGTCGGCCCCATAATTGTTGGTCGCGTTCAAAGCCTAATGCTATTGCTGGCAAGCAACATAGTTCAAATTCTGAACGTAAAAACCTAGCATCATTAAACAGTCGCTTACCTAAAGGTTCACTGCCTAAATTTGCTAACTCAGCTTCAATCAAACGCTGAGGAATAACCGAACGAGCAAAAACCCATGGTAGAGTATTGCCACACAACAGTACTTCTCGCACCTGGAATGCCTGTGAAGTCTGATGTGTTAGCGAATTCGATAGCAGGCTTTGCTCATTGGCATGAAGTGCAGTTTCAGCCTGCCCTAGTACGTTTAATGAAAATTGATGGCAAAGCGACTGCACCCGCTCGGTTAACGAACCTGTATCTAACAACCAATTTTTTAAATATGGATTGTTACGGGGCCCACTGTCGGCTTGCATCCACTCTACATTTAGGCCAACGGGAAAGCTGCTAGGAAAACTCACTACCAAATCTCTGTCATAATTTTGCACGATAAAAAAAGTATCATATCACTTGTTGGTGACATGGTGGTTTATCTGATTGCAAATAGCTAGCATATTGATTTTACGTGTACCTTAGTACTTTTGCAGTAGTGTCATTAACCTATGATTTGCTACACTACAGCCTGTCATTTAAATTAATTGGTATTTTCGGCTCAAATCATGACAAAGTCACTTGCTTCACGTTTTATAGCTACCGCTCTATTAGTTAGTAGTGCTTTCACGCCTGCATTTGCGCAAGAAAAGGCAAACTTTGCTTATCTTGGGTTAGAGCCAGACATCGTTACCAATTATATTGGCGAGTCTTCAAAAAAGCTGGGGTACGTTCGCGTTACCGTTGAATTAATGATTTATGACGTAGATCAGTTAGAAATTGCGGAGCACCATATGCCGCTATTACGTGCAACCGCCATCGATATTTTCGGCAGACAACCTGAAGAAAAAGTAAAATCGCTAACGGGCAGAGAAGATATTCGCCGTGCCATTCTTAAAGCGCTTCAAGATCATATGAAAAAAGAAACCGGTGGCGAGGTTGTCAAGAACGTTATTTTCACTAAGTATTTATATCAGGGCTAAACGCTACTACAGCAGCACCGAGTCAATAAAGCAGGCGCTATTGCCCCTGCTTTCGTTTATCGGCCCCAAGACTTAGCAGCCCCGCTAGTAAACAGCCGGTAATTAACCCCGCAGTGTGCGCCGCGTTGGCCATATTCACCCACAACACATCGGCAAAGCCTAATACTAGCCACACCAACATAAAACCAACTACCGATTTAGGCAGCGACAAGCCCCACTGTGGCTTCAACCAACCTAACCACCATACAAAGCCCATTACGGCGTATACCACCCCCGAAAGACCACCAAATAGCATTAAGTTACCCTGCACTGGCGTGGTAAACATGGCTTGAGCCACGTTTGATATAATGGCCGACAGTGCAAACACCACAAGCAGCATACTTTTGCCAAAAGTACTCTCAATTTTGGCGCCTAGCATGCACCACCAAAGCAGATTGAAGATAATATGTAGTGCGCTGAAATGAATAAATGCGGGGCCTAATAGCCTCCACCATTCATGATTTTCGGCAAGCACACTAAGTGGCTGCATGAGTAAATGTAGCGCGATAGGACTGAATAAGCCTAACAACGATAAACCGTATACCAGCACGCAAAGCAAAAATACAATGCTAGTAAAAGGCACTGATAAAGCGTTGCTAATAAACCCTTTTGCATCGAACTGACGTGAGGGCACTAAATCGACGTTCTCGCCATGCTGCCAAGCGGCTTGCTGGTATTTAGGATTGTTCGGTTGCTGAATAAATTCTTCAGTAATGGCGCGGGCTTTCAGCGCATCGTTGTCGTCTGCCAATAATACAACAAACTCATCCCCCGCTTCAGTAGGCTTAACCGTGGCGCGAATATTCTGGCTACCTAAGTAGTTAGCCAGTAAATGCGCCACGCCTTGCTGACGAAAAGCAATTAAAGGATGGCTCACGAATTTTCAGACACCACAGACTGGCCTAATCGCCATGCTTCAAAACCGCCATCCATACTATAAACGGTGTTAAAACCTTGCTCAGCAATAACCTGCGCGGCTTGCTGGCTGCTTACGCCGTGATAGCACACCACTACAACAGGGGTTTCTTTTGGCGTTTGTTCTACAAAGGCCGCGAAGTTATCGTTATTTAACGGCTTCGCTTCTGGCATGTGACCATTGGCAAATGATTGTGGGTCACGAATATCTACAATGGCTACATCGCCATTGAAGTTTGCTACGTCTTGTACACTAATGTGTGAAAATGCTGTCATTATTGCCAGTCCAGTATAACTTTGCCTGATTGTCCTGACCCCATGGTATCAAAACCTTTCTGAAAGTCATCAACCGAAAAGGTATGTGTGATGATTGGCGATAAATCTAAGCCACTTTGCAGCAGACTTGCCATTTTGTACCAGGTTTCGAACATTTCACGACCGTATATACCTTTGATCACCAAGCCTTTAAAGATAACTTGGTTCCAATCAACTGAAACATCTTGTGGTGGAATACCTAGCATTGCCACCTTACCGCCGTGATTCATTTTCTTTAGCATGTCGCGAAAGGCTACCGGTACGCCCGACATTTCAAGGCCAACATCAAAGCCTTCACTCATACCAAGCTCGTTCATCACGTCTTGCAAGTCTTCTTTGCTAACATCAACGGCGCGAGTAGCGCCCATCTTGCTGGCAAGCTCTAGGCGATACGGGTTGATGTCGGTGATAACCACATGGCGGGCACCCACGTGACGCGCCACTGCAGCTGCCATAATACCAATAGGGCCTGCACCGGTAATGAGTACATCTTCACCCACTAGGTCAAAACTTAGTGCGGTATGTACGGCATTT
This sequence comes from Alteromonas sp. 38, assembly GCF_902506055.1. Classification (NCBI taxonomy): domain Bacteria; kingdom Pseudomonadati; phylum Pseudomonadota; class Gammaproteobacteria; order Alteromonadales; family Alteromonadaceae; genus Alteromonas; species Alteromonas sp. 38. The sequence continues at coordinate 35,924 of NZ_LR733300.1, read as the reverse complement.
CCAAATGGGTCGAAAATAGAAGCCAGTTCATCAGAGATGTTGTCAGGGATTTTGAACGCGTTAAAGGCAGGAATAACCAAATATTCTGCAAATGCGCCTGGACGATTTACGCCTACACCTTCGGTATTGCGGCATAAATGGCGACGGCCTGCACGACAGTTTCTGCAGTGACCACAAGTAATGTGGCCTTCGCCAGACACTCTATCCCCAACAGCAAAGCCGCGTACTTCTTGACCCATGCCAACCACTTCACCAACATACTCATGGCCCACTACCATAGGTACAGGAATGGTTTGTTGAGACCAATCGTCCCAGTTGTAAATATGCATGTCGGTACCGCAAATGGCGGTTTTACGAATTTTGATTAATAAATCGTTGTGGCCAACTTCAGGCTCTTGGGTATCTTGAAGCCAAATACCTTTTTCGGCTTTTGCTTTAACTAACGACTTCATGCAATCACTCCCATTTCACGGCCTACTTCAATAAATGCATCAATGGCTTTGTCTACGTGTTCAATAGAATGCCCTGCTGACATTTGGGTACGAATTCTGGCTTGTCCTTTTGGCACTACTGGGTATGAGAAACCAATCACATAAATGCCTTTTTCAAGCAGCTTGTCTGCCATGTCGCTAGCAATGCGTGCATCGCCTAGCATTACCGGAATGATGGCGTGATCTTTACCAGCAAGGGTAAAGCCCGCGTCTTCCATGCGAGCACGGAAGTGTGCCGAGTTGCGCCACAGTTGTTCGCGTAGTGCGGCGCCATCTTTCATCATCTCGAATACTTTTAAAGACGCCGATACAATAGGTGGCGCAACAGAGTTTGAGAATAAGTAAGGACGAGAGCGTTGACGCAACCATTCAACCACTTCTTTTTTACCTGATGTATAGCCGCCTGATGCGCCGCCTAGGGCTTTACCTAAGGTGCCGGTGATAATATCAACGCGACCCATTACGCCGCAGTATTCATGGCTACCTTTGCCATTTTCGCCTAAAAACCCCGTGGCGTGGCAATCGTCTACCATTACCAATGCATCGTACTTTTCAGCCAGATCACAAATGCCTGCTAGGTTGGCAATAACACCGTCCATCGAGAATACGCCATCTGTGGCAATCACTTTAAAGCGTGCCCCGTCGGCAATGGCTTGCTTAAGCTGGTCTTCCAATGCTTCCATGTCGTTGTTGGCATAACGGTAGCGCTTAGCTTTACATAAACGTACGCCGTCGATGATGCTGGCATGGTTTAGCGCATCGGAAATAATAGCGTCTTCTGGGCCAAGTAAGGTTTCAAATAACCCACCGTTAGCATCGAAGCATGAGGGGTATAAAATGGTATCTTCGGTACCTAGGAAGCCACTGATTTCAGTTTCTAGCTGCTTGTGTATGTCTTGCGTACCACAAATAAAGCGCACAGACGCCATACCAAACCCGTGGGTTTCAAGGCCGTTTTTGGCCGCAGCGATAAGGTCGGGGTGATTAGCCAACCCCAAATAGTTGTTCGCACAGAAGTTGATGACATGCTCGCCATTAGCCACGTCTATATCTGCTTGTTGCTGTGAAGTAATAACGCGCTCTTTTTTATACAGACCATCTTCTTTAGTGGCCTCAATTTGCGCTTGCAGGTGAGAGATAAATGCCGCTGACATGTCAGACTCCGAAATTAAAAAAAATGTATTTTAAAGAAAGCGATAGAAAGCTTACACAAGAAAGGGGGCGTTTTAACAGTATTAAAACTCGCAGCCGTAAACTTTTTCGTACACTTGTTAGCTATAGCTAACAAATCTAGCAGGCTAGTAGGCCTTACTCGTTAGATTGCGTGCTGTCCCATATGCCCAAGTGTACGTTTTTGCTTAGGGTAGTCCAAATATCTGGCTCTGGAATAGGCCGACTAATTAAGTACCCCTGCCCCATCTGACAATCAAAGTGACATAGCATTTCAAATTGCTCTGCTGTTTCAATACCTTCAGCTACCACAATTAACCCCATTTTTCGCACCATGGCAATAGTGGAATGCACGATGTTTCTATCGTCAGCATTCTCGATGATATTGGCAACGAATGAACGGTCGATTTTTATGAAGTCTGCAGGTAGTGATTTTAAGTAACTGAGTGACGAATAGCCCGTTCCAAAATCATCAATGGCCAGTGTACACCCCATATCTCTAATAGTACGCATAATAGAGGTTGCCCGCTCAATATCGGTGACCAATACCGTTTCAGTTAATTCCAAACATACTTGGGATGGCGAAATATCATTGCGAATAATTTGTTGCTGTAAAAAATCAGGAAGACTGGGATCGAGAAACTGCCCCGCAGAGAGGTTAATCGCTAACTTCACATTCGGGTAACCGTTCGCGTTAAGCTCTCTAATGAGGTAGGTAGCCTTGGCTATCACCCAGTAATCAAGCTCTAGCATGAAAGAGGTATTTTCAAGCGAAGGAATAAACTCTGCCGGTGATATGGTGCCCTTAACAGGGTGATACCAACGAAGCAGTGCTTCGAACCCTATTAACTCATTGGTTCGCAGGTCGATTTGTGGCTGCAAGGCTAAACTAAACTGACTTTCCCTTAGGGCCACCCGCGCTTCGGCTTCAAGTTCAACCTTTTTCATTACCTTCAGGTTCATAGTGGCATCGTAAACTCTAAAGCTCGCGCCTTTTTTCGATTTTGCTTCGTACATAGCAATATCGGCATGCCGCAATAGCTCCACTGGCGTAGCTCTGGCATGGCGGCTCACGGCTACACCTATACTGATAGAGACGTAGAATTGCATGCCATCCACTTCAATGGGCTGGTCGAATTCTTCAATAATTTTCTTCGCAACGTGTTCCACTTGTTCTTTGTTTTCGATGCTAGATAACAATACAACGAACTCATCACCACCAAATCGTGACGCAATATCGGTTTCCCTGATAGGTCGTGATATCCGCATAGCGGCTGCTTTTAAAAGCTTATCCCCCACGTCATGACCATAGCTGTCGTTGACTTTTTTAAAGTCGTCTAAGTCCATGAACATCAGTGCAACCAACCTATCGTCTCGCGCGGAGTGGGCAAGTTGGTTTTCAATCTGAAAGGTCAGCATATTCCGATTTGGCAGGCCGGTAAGCACATCAAACATAGCCATTTTTTCAAGCTTGGCAGTATTCACCGCCATTTGGCCATCGAAATCTTCCAACTGTTTTGCCAGTGCATTGGCGGCATCCTCTACCACATCAAGTTCGTCGTTTAATCGCCAAAGCGATGCGTGCTGCTTTTTTTCAACCAGTTTGCGGTATTCGATAAATTTGTGGTCGGCAAGCATAGGCAAACGTTCACTTATACCTAATAGCCTCAAGCGGTATTGATTAAGAAAGAGCCTTAGAAGCAATGAGAACACGATAAACAGCACAATCGCACTGATTATAACCAGTAGTTCGTACTGCTCTTTTTGATGTACTAATGCAGAAATATCTTGCACAACCATGAGGTAAGGCTGCTCTGTTAAGCTGTGGGGGAAGGCCAATAAACTGACCGATAGTTCTTTTCCTTGAAACGACACCCGAAGCCCTTTAACCACTAACTTTTCTACACTCCAATCTTTAGGGAAGGCGGCAATGAGCTCGGCTAAATAATCTTGGTTAGATTGTGAAAGCTGGCTGGACAGCGTTAAGGCGGGTTCATTTTCAGTGCCTTGTTTATGCTGAACCATCACAACCTTATGAGCGTCGGTAGAGCGATTAAACAACGACAAAAGTTCACGCAATGAAGCAGACAAAATAACGACAGGAACCACCTCGTCATCGGTCATAATAGGCACTGATAAATAATGTGTGCATACACCCTCGCAGCGAATTAACGCTCTACTGCTAAGAGACTGCTGCGTGCTACGCACCAATTTTAGAACAAAATCACTGACGGGGGCTGGCTGCTCTCCTACTACGCCGTCTTGGTCAAACAGATACAACTGTTCCACATGAAAGTTCAGCATCAGGTATTCCTGATTTCGCTGAAGTTTTTCATAAAAATAATCTAAATCTTGATGCTTCGCCATTTCGATGTGGCTAAACATGTCTACCCATAACACCATACGGTTATGCAGAATATCTTCGAAAAGCTGAAGTCGACGCTGGTTTTTTAGTTGCTCTTCTTGCTGCTGAAAAACCAGGCTTGAATCAGACTCTCGAATCAGCACCATAGAAATGACCACTGTGACGGTTAGCACCATCGCCATCAACATAATGATGGTTTTAGTGGTAAAGGACATCTCCACTTTCATGAGTTAACCTAGAACCAGTACATCAGCTGTACAGACCACATACGCCAGTGTTCCTGCGAATGATCTCTTATACTAGGGTCGAGTAAGCTCACGACTCTTGCGGCTCCGTCAACCCAATGATGCTCGGCCTGTAAACGCCATCTAGGCGAGATATCCCACCTTGCCCCAACGGTCACTGTATCCATATAACCAAAGTAAGAAGGAACAAGGCCCCCAGTACTTATTTCAAGGGCATCCCCATTGGGATCATTGTCGTTGTTCACATAGGTGTCGTAGCCAATAAGGCCGCTAAAACGGTTGTTAAATAGGTACCTAAATTGAACAAAACCGCCTTCACCGGTTAGCCTATCGACATAATCAGGTGCAAAGAGGCCATCATATTCTTGTAATTCTCTTACTAGCTCGGTACTTAATTGCCATTTTTCGCTAAAATATTGCATAGAAAACATTAATCTACGAATGCTAGCGCCACCGTCTAATCGATTGTCCACTTCTGCTGCCTTATATCCGAAATCGGACTCAAGCCAACTTACGCCAACTCTCCAAGCCATACTAGCCGGTTGCCAAAAAGCGCTGGCTTGGTGCACAAAGTCTTGCTCTATACTCCCCTTGGCATCGTCGCCTAGGAAGAAGTCTCTTTGAGCGTCATTCAATGGAGAACGACCGTAACTCCAATTTACTTCCCAAATGTTGTCCGTTGAGTATTTCTTAAATTTTGCCTGAAGCCCGTCACTACCTAACGCGATATCACGAAAGCCATCGAAGTAAACTGATTGAGGGAGAACCGTGGTATCTCTCGTTTGGGGAACATCGCGAGTTACTGAATATAACCAGTGCGTATTTTTGAAGCGGCCTATGTGTACTTGTGCTTGCCACCCAGCCACATCGGGCATAGTCCAATCTACAAACAGATAATCTAACCTTGTCCCCTTTTCAAACCTATTCCCCGCATCCAAATAAACCACCTGCCCGGCAACTGATAAATTATTACTCAAGCGGTAATGGCCGTTAATACCTACTTCAGACAACTCACCAGTAATATTATTATCTTCGGTAATAAAATTGCCATCAATCGATTGTGTTAGTCCTTGCGCTATATACCCATGCCATGAAAACTTAGGCTCTTCTTGTGCCATGACCATTGAGCTAGATGCCGCAAGTAAAACCGCGCGTAGAAACCATACGAACACTTGCTTATTCATTGTTCACGCACCTCAATAATTTGTTCATTTTTTATTTTGTCGATATCTGCATACCCTATAGCGCCTGCAGTACTCTCTACCATTTTAAGAAGGGCTTCTTGGGATGATACCCGTGTAGGTGTAACACCTTGACCAGAATACGTAAGTTGGTCCCAAAGGCGAGAGAGTTGGTAAGGAAACATTTGTAAGTTTTCACGACAAAATGCTTTGTGTAGAGTGTGAACATCTTCAAGCACAACAACGTGGATTTTTTCTCCGTCGCGCCAGTATTGTTTGTGGCCGGTAAATATTTGGCGCAATTCTGACTGAGTAAGGGATGTGGTATCCACTGACTCATTGGCGACCACGACGGCCTGTTGTGCGAGCGCAACTGGACTACAAGTTAAAAATAGCATGCTGAGCACCAGTGCCGAGTACTCGGTATTGCTAGTTAAAGCTCGTATTCGCTTAATCAATGCGAGCATAATCACCAAAGGGGGCTCTCCATGTCTTAGAAAAATTGGCGCGTGTAAGCTAAGTGTAGATAATGGTTAAAAGAAATTCCCAGAAATAGTGCGTATTCGTTAAAGCACTACTTTAATTTTTGAAAAAACCGCATCAGTGGTAACACCTTTCATCAAGTTATCGCCCTTCGCGCGAATTCCCCAAGGTAATTGTTCCCACTTTTTTCCTTTTTGCATTTCAATACACGCATCGTACACAGAAACCGTGTTATCTATACTGTTATACGGCCCCGTGCGAATAGGGTTCGAATGCGCATATAATCCAATAACGGGTGTGCCTACGGTAGTAGCCATGTGAGCAGGACCGGTATCGGGTGCAAGCACTAAACTCGCGTGCTTTAGCAATACCAATAATTGGTGAAGACTGGTTTTGCCAGTAAAGTCTGCTTTTATACTGGGCTTATACGCTGAAATAGCATTGGCAGTGGTTTTATCGAGCTCACCAGGCCCCCCGACTAATATGACTGATTTACCTTGTTGTGATAAGTAGTCAGCAGTTTCAGCGTACCTTTCAGGAAGCCAGTTACGTTCTGCCTTGCTGGCAGCAGGCGCAATTACAACATAGTCGCCTAATGCCTCGGCTTGCTTTCTACCCCAACGCTCATCTTCTTCGCTAACAGGAATATTCCATGATGGCGTATCGACTTTTGGTACACCTAGCGCATCGGCAAAATCCATAAAGCCATCAAGCACGTGAGAGTATTGACGTGGCGCGACTCGCTCGTTAGCGAATAACCAGTGCAGCTCTTTGCTTCTGGCCCAGTCGAAGCCAATTCTGCGCTTCGCCTTTATAACTCTAGAGGCTAGGTTCGCGCGCAAGGCAACTTGCATCATAAGCAGTGCGTCGAAGGTTTCACCTTTCACTGCATTTTTTAAGCTCTCAACGGCGGCTTTGCCTTGTTTTTTATCAAAAATGATAAAGCGCACATTCGGCATTAGCTTAACCAGCTGATACTCTACCTTGCCAATGACCCAAGTTAACTCAGCGTCCGGCCAATGGGTTTGAATACGTGTTACCATAGCGGCTGCATGGCAGACATCACCAATAGCAGATAGACGCATTAAGCAAATCTTTTTTCCCACAAATGCTCTCTCGTTGCTGAAATGCCGAAATAATTCATTAGAATGGTAAATTTTACCATAAGTAACGGGCGTCATGGCGATAATACGACGAGACTTAGGTGCTGGGCATCACTTCTTATACAACGATGAACTCATGACTGAACCTAGCGTAGATATGTTCAGTCATGAATTTTGGCTATTCCAAAATAAAATTACCGGTGAGGCCAAAGGCCGTGGTACCACTGTTTTTATCGACCATGATGCTCAGCATTGGGTGCTACGACATTTTAAGCGTGGCGGATTGGTTGGGAAATTACTTAGTGATCAGTACTTTTTTCTTGGTGTAGAGCGTTCTCGTCCGTTTGAAGAGTTTCGCCTTTTGACTAAAATGCGAGAACATGGCCTGCGTGTGCCTGTACCGGTTGGCGCCCGCATTCATCGCCGTGGTTTTATTTATCGTGGGGATCTTATTACCCAGAATATTCCGGCAAGCCAAGACTTGCATCACATGCTTACCCGAGAACCCTTGTCAAAAGATGATTGGTATGCGGTGGGCGAAGCTTTGGCTAAAATGCATGCCTGCCAGATTTATCATCACGATGCGAACATCAGAAATATTATGATGGATAATGAGCGTAATATTTGGTTGATCGATTTTGATCGCTGTCATGAACGTCGCGGACACCATTGGAAGAAAGATAACCTGTCCCGTTTGTTACGCTCGTTGAATAAAGAAAAAGGCTTGAACACCCAGTTTTACTGGACTCAAGATGACTGGCAGTATTGTTTAGCGGGCTATAGAAGCAGCTGAATTGCAATTGCATCTACCCATATTTATCGATACTGTTGCCCTACAACAATAAAGATTAGATTAACATGCATACACGAGCACTTTATCCAGGCACTTTTGATCCCATTACCAATGGGCACGCAGACCTGATAGAAAGGGCATCACAGCTTTTCTCTCGGGTCATAGTTGGTATTGCCGCGAACCCCAGCAAACAACCCTTATTCACCCTTGATGAAAGAGTGGAAATGATTCGCAAGGTCACCGCCGATTTACCGAATGTAGAAGTGATGGGTTTCACAGGCTTACTTGCAGATTTTGCCGATGAACAACAAGCCACCATTCTTATTCGCGGATTACGTGCGGTATCTGATTTCGAATACGAATTTCAGCTAGCCAACATGAATCGCCGTTTGAATCCAAAATTAGAAAGTGTGTTTTTGACACCAGCAGAAGAAAACTCTTTTATATCATCTACGTTAGTAAAAGAAGTGGCGCTGCATCGGGGTAAAGTAGGTGGTTTTTGCCATCCGGTGGTCGATCAAGCATTGCAAGATAGACTGCGCCGCGAAGACTAAAACACTTTAATAATAATATTGTAAAACACACTGGTCTCAACCTGCCTATTGAGCGCAGTGTGTTCTATCTAGCGTCTATACTGACTAGCGCTGACACTGTTTACAAAAGAATGTATTTCGCTGGCCAATCACCTTGCTTTGTATTTCTGTTTTGCATACCTCACATGGTTCCCCTTTTCTTCCATACACATTTAAATGCTGTGCAAAGTACCCAGGGTTACCATCGGTTTGTGCAAAATCTTTTAGCGTTGTGCCGCCTTGTTCTATCGCTTTTGCTAATACTTGTTTAATAATTTGCGTAAGGTTCTTATAGCGGGCGCGGCTTACTTTACCCGCCTCTCTTCTTGGGTCGATACCCGCTAAAAATAAAGCTTCGTTGGCATAAATATTCCCTACGCCCACCACAACAGCGTTATCCATGATGAAGTTTTTTACCGTACTTTTTTTGCCTCTAGACAGAGTGAACAAACGTGTATCATCGAAATCGTCAGTTAATGGCTCTGGCCCAAGGTTGGCAAGTAATTTCAACGCTTCCCCTGGGGGTTGCCATAAGAAGGCCCCAAAACGTCTAGGGTCGTTAAAACGTAAGCATTTCCCCGAAGCCATTACGATATCCACATGATCGTGTTTCGCAACAGGTGTAGACGCATCAATGACTCGCAACTTACCCGACATACCTAAATGCAAAATAAGCGTGCCCGCTTCGGTTTCGATCATGAGGTATTTGGCTCTACGCTTAACGGCTGTCACCTTCTGATCGATAGCTAACGCCACTTCCTCGGGAATAGGCCAGCGCATTCTGCGTTCACGCACAATGATATTTTCTATCGTTTCGTTTAGCAGATAAGGAGAAACGCCTAAACGGCTTACTTCAACTTCTGGTAACTCAGGCATTTTCCCCTCCACCTTTGGGTGATCTAATTCGTTGTAATGAAGATTGGTTAAGTGTCATAGGTTACGGGTAGCAATGATTAGGCTAATACGCTTAATTAACTAGCGGGTTCACTAAGCCAAGGAAGAAGCGTATGCAGCTCAGTATTTTCAAGGGTGTACCAAACGCCGTTGTACTTTACGGTAACCGGCTGCGTATTGTTATAAAACGCAAAGACATGGCCATTTGCTTGCCCTGCTAGCCAGATAACCACCACTATGGGCTCAATTGAGTGAAATGCGTCGTCAACCAAAGACGTGGTTTTAAGCTGAGCAACTTGCCACGCTGCAATTTGATCCTGTGCTGATACTGGTAAGTCGCCTTCAGAGGACACTTGACGCCACTGCTGCCCGTTTCTCTCTAACTTGTTACTGGCATGCTCTATTTTAAGTACGTAGGCGTCAGGTGGCAGTAGCGGCCTTAATTCGGGAGCACTTCGTTTAGGCAGAAAACTATCTAAATTGAAAAGCGCAATCATGACCAACATGGCAACTATAACCACATTGTTCATAGCGCGTTGTGAGAGTCTTGCCACCAGCAGTCCTATTTAACGAATATAGTTTGTATGGTAATGCCTGAGACTGACATATTCCAGCGGCAATATTTTCATATTAGTAAAAGCAAAAAACCCAGCAAAGGCTGGGTTTTCGTGGAGACAAAAGCAAGTTTATTACTTGATTTTGGCCTCTTTGAACATAACGTGCTTACGTACAACAGGATCAAATTTTTTGATCTCCATTTTACCAGGCATGTTACGTTTGTTCTTATCAGTGGTGTAGAAGAAACCTGTACCTGCTGAAGAAACTAATTTAATTTTATCACGCATTGTAGGCTTCCTTAGATTTTCTCACCACGGGCACGGATGTCAGTTAGTACTGAATCGATACCATTTTTATCGATGATACGCATACCTTTAGCAGATAAACGTAGCTTAACGAAACGGTTTTCGCTCTCAACCCAAAAACGGTGAGAGTGAAGGTTTGGTAAAAAACGACGACGAGTCGCGTTTCTTGCGTGCGAACGGTTATTACCAACCGTAGGGCGCTTACCTGTTACTTGACATACTCTTGACATTGATTTGTCTCCAGAACAACGATAACTGTCGCGTCAATCGATTCCACCTATCAAAAGGTCACTGGATCAAATGACGTATTACTATAAATTAGAGGGCGCATTTTATACAGCAAACAGATCCCAATTTCAATAAGAAAAGGAAAAAAGCTCAATTTTTGTCACATTTTTAGTCAAAAATGACGATTATCTTTAAAAAGAGCTAAAAAATTACACTTAAGTGTAAAGTCATCGCGCTTTAAACTCTGTTACTGTTTTACGAACGCGCGCTATACTGCGTTAAACGCAGATTATACGCAATAAAAATAATAATAATTGACGGTGCGCCTGTTTAATAACTTTGCCGCCGCGATGTTGGAGCGTTTCAAATGCTAGGTAAAGTCCTCTTTGATGTGCAACACCTTTACTACATTCCGCAATATATACCTGTCGCTCGTATGCTGTTAAAAGCGGGTATTTTATGCGAGTTCGTCCTACACCAAGAACTTGGGTTAGATGCTCTGAAACAAGAAGTCATAGAAAAAGAAGGCTTTCGGTTTCAGTTTATTTCAGATAAAACTGAAACGCTTTCTCTTTACACCAAAAGCAACGCTGACTGGATTGTATTCGGAAATCGCCCTTATTTTAATGCGGAACAAAAAAAGCATATTAATGCCCGTCTTGCACTTATGCTGCACGGCATTGGGCCTAAAGCTTGTTATTACGATGTGTCTGAATTTCCCTTCGATGTCAGATTTGTTGAAGGGGAAAGCCGCCTTCAACGGTTACAAAAAATGTATCCCGATAGACATTTTATAAACTCAGGCTATGCGAAACTCGACCCAATATTTAATGCAACTGAACAATTACTCGATTTGTCAGCATTGGGGCTAGATTCAAATAAGCCGACCGTGTTGTATGCACCCACCTTTTTCCCATCAAGTATCGAGTGCTTTCCCCCAAACTGGCCTGAAACATTGAGCAATGTAAATATTATTGTTAAACCTCATTTTTTTAGCCTGACAAAACCTAAATATAAGTCTCAAAAACAAAGAGTTGAAGCCTGGGAAAGTTATGAAAATGTGTATCTGGCAAATGCAAAAGACTTTGATCTACTGCCGTTCATGCAGGTCGCTGATATTATGCTTTCTGATGCATCATCCGCCATTTTTGAATTTGCTTCTATCGATCGTCCTATCGTATGGTGCGACTTTTTTCATACACGCTGGAATTATTCAGGTCTCTTCAATTTCAGATTAAAGAAACGACTCGATCCTGATATCGCATTATTTAACGAGATTTCCCATCGAGCTAACAATGCTTTTCAAGCGAATATGTTAATAGAAGAGTGTTTAAAACAACCGATGGAATTAAGCGCAAATCGTAAAAAAATCACGCAAGAAATGGTAGGCATTACTGATGGTCAATGCAGCAACCGCATTGCCGAATATCTTACAACACAATAATCAGGTGGTATTTTGAGACGCGTTATAACCTTCGGAACATTTGATGTACTGCACATAGGTCACATAAGAATACTTAAACGTGCTCGCGCAGAAGGTGATGCTCTCATAGTGGGCCTTTCTTCAGATGAACTCAATTTGAGCAAAAAAGGGCGAAATCCTATTTACCCCTACCACAGCAGAGAGGAATTACTTGCATCCCTGCGCTTTGTCGACAAAATTTTCACAGAAGAATCTCTAGAAAAGAAACGCGACTATATCATTCAACACCAAGCGGACGTGCTGGTCATGGGAGATGACTGGCACGGTAAGTTTGATGAGTTTAAGGATATATGCGATGTGGTTTATCTACCCCGAACTCCCTCTATTTCAACCACTGAAATTATTGAAATAATAAAGGATAGTAACGAGTAAGCACGGAATTGCTGTTATTCCGTGCTTACCAAACCCGCTAGTCGTAAAACGGTGAGCGTACTGCCGTAGAATCGATAAGACGCACGGGACGTCTTAACACCTGGCCACCATCACGAGAGATCGGCACCCATGGGAATGTTCCTCGACCTTTCGAAGGTTGCAGCAAGAATAAGTCTGAAGGAATTGAGATATAGAAACCTTTGGTAAAGCTACCTTCCCCATATTCTTCAGATGAGACATCGGTGAAAGCCGCATAAGCCCCCACAACAATCCCACTATCGAAACGTTTTGCGAAATCGATATTCACGCCTTTGTCTTTTGCTAAAAATTGCCCAGCACTAACGGTTAATTGCGTACCTTTCAGCATTTCAGGTTGCCAATACACGCTGGCATGGCCGGTGATAGCGTCATAATCTAAGGTTGAATATTGGTTGTAGGGGTCCCGCTGCTGCACATAGTTTATGTCAACCCCATATGCCAATCGGCTATCAACAGGACGATATAAAATCTCACCACCGACACCTGCAAACATAGTTTCTAGATAACCCGCGTATACCTGCCCAAATACGTTCTCACTAATATTGTCTTTATAGTGAATGAAGGCGGTATCCATGCCCACTTTATTCTCAGACACATACTCTCGTACCCGCGTTCTTACTCGCGGTAATGCAGTTTCTTCGTTATCAACCAAAAAGTTAAATTTATCAAAGTTATCTAATAAGGTTACCCGCGCACTGCCCATAACAGATAGCTTATTATTAAACGCATATCCTGCATTCAAAATTAGACCTGTTTGATATAAATAGAAGTCTTCAGGATTACCGAATGATTGCGTCCAGAAGAAGTTAGCGTTATAGAACAGCCCATGGGTGTTCGTAGGCTCATAAGCATCCATCATCTCTTTGGAAGGTGTAGTACGTGCGTATGACGTGGTGATGTCCGCATCTATCGACTCATAGCGTGCTGCCGCAATAAACGGTTCAGCATCAATTGTGGTATCAACCATGGGCTGACCACCGCTATTTTCAACAATGTGATATTTCGTCACTGAATCTGGAAGTTCTGAGGCAACAATGCGCCCTATCCGCTCAATCGCTTCATCTTGGTCGCGGTAAGCGAACTGGGTACCATAAAATACAGCTTTATCTTCTTCAATACTGGCATCAGAGAGGGCAAATCCGGCTGAGCGATACAAGGTATTGTACAATCTAGATTTATCAACGTTGTCGATAGTGTCAGGTACTTGCCTAGCCATTAAAGTTTTGGGTGGTTTATCGTACTTAGCTTGGCTTAAGGTGTTCATGTTGAAGCGATACGTTACGCCAAAACCAAACGTGTTTCCGCGCTGATAATTCATACTGAAATCAAATTCTTTCCAGCGATATACCGCGCCCACATTCCAACGAGAATCTTGCTCTAATTCCCCAGCCCTATCCAACGAATAATCGTTACCTTCAAACTCAAGTTTAAGGGTTAATGGCTCCCAAGGTGTTTGATATTCGATACCACCAAAAAAGGCCGTCGTTCCCTTGAAAAATTGGTCGTAATCAACTTTTCCACCGCGCCCAGAAAACCCCGCGGGTCGATCACAGTAACTGTCTCTAAACTCACAAAGCGGGTTAGTAATATCGTCTGCCGTGCCTAAGTAGCCCCAACCTAAGCCTAAGTGAACATCAAAAGGTCCAAATGATTTACTGGCGTTAATATACTCGCTTTCGAAGAAGCCTGTACCACCAAAATCGCGAAAACCAACGGAAATATCTGGCGTATAATAGCCTTCTTTCCACAACCTAAATTTTACATCTAAGCCTTTATCTTTAAGGGTTTGGTCACCACTAAACGACTCAACATCGCTATAAAACTGCGTTCGCACGTCAGTATAGCGAGCCGTAGCTTCCATCCAATCGAATAATTGTAGGTTGACTGACCAAAAGCGATATTCACCATTGTCGGTATAATTTATTGCAAATCCCCCTTCTTCACGCATACGCGCTGTAGGGGTTTGGATAAGCCCGTTCCCACCTTGTACCATTTGCGAAGGGGTAACCCGGAACTCGGTATCAACGGTATCTGTATCAGCCAAGACGGGACAGGCTGATGCACTAATGATGAGTGCTAACGATGTTTTCTTATAAGGAAAAGCGCTCATTGAGGAAGGATCCTATGTACTGCTAAATTTGCGATGCGGGTATTGAGTGCATCCAAGGTTGAACTGAATATCTGTCCCGTGATGGGTACATAAATTTGGCTTCCTGGCATTAATTGTGAGTAATCTATATTCCAGTAAGCAATACCACGTTTCTCTATCTCGCCCATTGGGGTAATCACGAAAACATGGCTTTTATCAGCGTCTGTGGCTTTAGTGACTGACTTTGCAGTAGAAAAAATAGAAAGATCATTACCGTGTCTGTAAGCACCAGGTTTAATAACTAACCCAGAAAAGTGTATAACTGATGGACGAGGACTAATGCGAAGCAAATATCGTCCAGGTTGAAACATAGGATTTTCTTCAGCATTCAAACGTGCACGGTTATAGGATATTGGCGTGATAATACGCGTAGATACTGTCCATGAAGAGACTTGCTGATACAGGTTTTCTAATGCGCGGTATGTATCGCTGTTCGCATTGTAATCTTTCAATACCATACGAATTTCTGATAAAACAGCGTCTTTTTCGCGCTCAGCATAAGCATCATTTAAGTTATATATGCCTGATGTTGGCCAATACCAATCACCAGATTCAGCCACAATTGACAATACACTGTTAAGCCTAATGGGCTGCGCGAACTCGTAAGATTGCTTATTAATTATGATAGTCACTTGGGCAGATACAGACGCGGAAAATAGCAAAAGCCAAAAGCTCATTAGTAAGGTAATAAAAACTCTCATTTTATTTACTGCTCCTTACTTTTCATTAAACGCACTACTCGACTTAAATACACCATGTCGTAGACATCACCTTGTGGGCTTAACTTTTGCGTAGAGGCTAAAAGCTGTTTCGATTTTGCGTCAAGATAGTAAGTATTTTCCCATTCCAAATGGGTGTCGATATAAGGCGTGGTTTCTGGAAAAATAACACTTTCCGTTATTTTAGTGACCGTAAAAATGGTATCTAGATAGGTTTGGCTTTCCTCACCGTGCACTCGCCATGTAGAGCTAACAGGTAACCCGTAACCTACATTTTCTAAGTCGAGTTTTCTTTGCCACGAGTAGGCTAAAACATCGTTGCTGGCCAAGGGGTTATGCTTTAAATTTCCCGTATAGTACAACTCATTATCTAGCCCTTCAGTGCGAACAATCACGCCATGATGCATGGTGAAGATAACCTTATCGCCTGATACCCAACGGTATTTATCACCATCAATATAGGCAAGGGCAAGTGAAGCAGCATCACGTCCACCCGCTTTAATTTGTAATAAATCGGCTTTGCTTGCCGCTATTTCATCTACGGTGTAGGAAACGGTGCGATCCTCAAGGGCAAGACTAACAGTTTTAATATAGGCATTAATGGTAGTGGAGCACCCTGAAACAAGAAGAGATAACAGGCTGATAGTAGTCAGTAAAAGGGATTTTTTCATTGAAAATTTCGACAACTGTTATTTAGTAATAAGAACACTTTCTTGGTATAAATAAAAAAGCCGCTAATGAAAGCGGCTTTTTCGAAACTATTTATTATTACTGTACGGTCGGTGCGTAAGTAAATGTCACTGGAACCGTGATAGTAGAGGTTGCAGTTGCAGTACCTGTAACTGTAACTGTGTTAGTAGTACCAACACAAACGCCATCTACTAATGGATCATCGCCTTCACAAGTAGCTGTACCTTCATCATCAACAGCTGTTGATGAATTGTTAGAAACCACACCAGCAACAACGCCAGCAACAACAGCAGCAGTCGCTACAACTGGAGCAGTTACAGCGCCAAGCCCTGTAGTTCCAGCTCCGCCTTCGGCATCTTGAGCGCTAACACCAGCAGACATAGCAGCTGCTGCGAACAATGCAATAATTGACTTTTTCATATTAGTCCTTTCAGAAAATTTACCCATTAGATTGATATGCTAAATCATTTTCAACGATTTGACTAGATTATATTCGATGAATGACTAACAAAATCTATATT
This sequence comes from Alteromonas sp. 38, assembly GCF_902506055.1. NCBI lineage: Bacteria > Pseudomonadati > Pseudomonadota > Gammaproteobacteria > Alteromonadales > Alteromonadaceae > Alteromonas > Alteromonas sp. 38. The sequence continues at coordinate 19,563 of NZ_LR733300.1, read as the reverse complement.
AACAGGCCTCGCTGGGCAAATGAAACCGTTTCCGTGTCTCCGACCACAAAATGATCTAAAACAGAAACATCGATCATTCCCATCGCATTTTGGATCTCCCCGGTCAGCCTAATATCTGCCTGACTCGGTTCAGCAACGCCTGAGGGGTGATTGTGAACTAAGATCACGGCCGCTGCATTATCTTTGATCACTTGCTTTAAAAGTTCTCGAGGATACACCGCCGCACTATTAATTGTTCCGGTAAACATGGTTCTACAAGCAATAAGTTGGTGCTGACTGTCTAACATTAACAGCAGGAATTTTTCTTGCTGACAGTCTCGTAGTTTTGCTTGCAAGTAACGCTTCGTATCATCCACATTATTAAATACGTCTTGTCGAGCAAGTGGAATTTCTAAGTTTCGTCTAAATATCTCAAAGGCAGCTTGAAATTGTGCAAATTTACAAGCGCCGAGGCCATTTACATCGGTAAATTCGGCTTCGTTTGCCACGACTAAACCTCGTAGCGATCCCACTTTTTCTAACAGATCTCTGGCCAAACCTACTGCGGTTTTCCCTGCCACACCTGCACCTAGCATAACGGCAATCAACTCAGCGTCACTTAAGTATTCTGCGCCATAATAAAGTAGTTTTTCCCTTGGCCGTTCTTTAATAGGCCACACTTTTATCGACATTATCAATTTCTCACACACCAAATGAATATAGGGTTTATAGCGCAGTAGTCTATTTACAATCGACTGATCATTGGGCGAGTTCTTGTTGAAATGACATACTATTTTGTTGTTCGAGTCGGTGAATGTACTTTTGTTCAGCTACCGCAAAAATCGCCATCATGATAGTCTTGGGTTACGTAAAAAATGATGTTTCAAATATGTCTTTAGCCAATAAAAATGTTCTGCTTGGTGTTAGTGGTGGGATTGCCGCCTATAAAACCCCTGATTTAGTGCGTAAGCTTACCGCGCTAGGCGCGAATGTACGCGTGGTATTAACGGGGTCAGCGGCTGAATTTGTAAGCCCGCTTTCGTTACAGGCGGTATCTGGTAACCCGGTACACCAACATTTGCTAGACCCAGCTGCAGAAGCGGCAATGGGTCACATTGAGTTGGCTAAATGGGCTGATGCGTTACTTATCGCCCCCGCTACAGCCAATATTATGGCTAAGCTGGCTCATGGATTGGCTGACGATTTGCTCACCACTTTATATTTAGCCACAGAAGCGAAAACTTTTATTGCCCCTGCAATGAATCAGCAAATGTGGAAGGCCACGGCAACACAAGTAAATTTAGGCATCTTAACGCAGCATGGTGCGTTATTTATAGGTCCAGCTGATGGAGAGCAAGCTTGTGGTGATGTAGGCTCTGGCCGCATGGTGGAGCCAGTAGAAATAGCTTCTACCATCAACCGAAACCTAAGCGCACCAAACGATAAGATCTTGTCAGGTAAGCACGTCCTAATTACAGCAGGCCCAACCCGAGAACCACTGGATCCGGTCCGCTACATCTCCAATCATAGTTCGGGAAAAATGGGTTTTGCTATTGCTGACATGGCCATTAAAGCAGGCGCCGACGTCACCCTTATCGCAGGGCCAGTAAACTTGCCTACCCCTGATGGATGTAAGCGTATTGATGTCACTACCGCTGATGAAATGTTAGTGGCATGTGAGCAAGCGGTTTCTCATTCCGATATTTTTATAGCTACGGCTGCGGTAGCTGATTATAGAGCAGTGCAGGTTGCCGAAAATAAAATTAAGAAAATCGGTGATGAGTTAACACTTACTTTTGTTAAAAACCCTGATATTCTAGCAACGATTGCAACGCGAACTGATAAGCCTTTTTGTGTTGGATTTGCTGCAGAAAGCCAAGATGTGGAGTTGTACGCCCGTGGAAAGCTGAAAAACAAAAAGCTTGATATGATTGCGGCAAACGACATAACTGCCGACGGACTTGGCTTCAATAGCGATAATAATGCGTTACATGTAATTTGGGACGATGGCGATAAACACCTACCTGCCACCACAAAACCTAAGTTAGCTGAAGCATTGTTACTACTTATTGCGAATCGATTTAACAGTAAGAATATTGTTCAATAGCCAAGCTTAGAACATCATTTAAAAATAAAAAATAACGATATACGCTAATACAAGTATTCAGCGTGTCGATAATAACAAGAACTCATCATAACGATTTGGCCTGAGCCAACTTAACATGGAACGGACTTCTTAAGTCCGGTTGCGGAGGAATTATTCTCATCATGCCTGCTGTCAAAAAAACAAATCGCAGAGCCCAAATTCTGCAAGCCCTAGCGGGAATGTTGGAAACAAACCCTGGTCAACGTATCACTACAGCAAAATTAGCTGAAAAAGTGGGCGTTTCAGAAGCGGCGCTATATCGCCACTTTCCAAGTAAAGCCAGAATGTTCGAAGGACTCATTGAGTTCATCGAAGAAACCTTGTTTACCCGCATTAATAAAATAGTTAACGAAGAGAAAGACTCGCTGACTCGTTGTCAGCTAATTCTTCACCTCATTTTAGGCTTTGCCGAAAAGAACCCCGGCATTACCCGTATATTAAACGGTGATGCATTAATGGGAGAGCAAGACCGACTTCGCGCTCGTATCGCAAAACTCTTTGAACGTCTTGAAACCCAGCTTAAACAAGTACTCCGTGAACGAAAGTTGCGTGAAGGGAAAACCCTATCAGCCGATGAAGCGATAATTGCTAACATGCTTATTTGTTACACCGACGGCCGCATTAACTTGTTTATTCGAAGTGGTTTCACCCGTAAACCAACTGAACAGTTCAATGAGCAATGGGCAGCTTTTAAGCAGATGTTTGTATAAGGCAGATCTCAGATTAGAAAAAGGCGCTTTAATACAGCGCCTTTTTGATTTGTGTGGGGTTAAATAATTTCAGCAAATTAGATTTTATTTATTTTCGTCTTTAATAGTTAATTAAGAAAATAACCTTCTCTCTAATAGCTTGAAGTTAACTTTCCAATTTGTTCTTAGCTTATGCTTAAAAGCGCCAGCGCTGTTTAACTGAAGATCTTCAGCATTAGATTTGAAATTTTCTAATGCTTGCGGGTGCAAATTAAATGAATCAATAGCACTCTTTGCTACGTTACCGTAACCTTTATATTCATTTGCTTTGTTTTCAATGTGAATAACTGACATCCACAACCTTTTACCACGTAAAGGAGTAACTTCTTTTACACTGCGCCAATAGCCATGCCTTTCCTGAGTCCATATTGTTTTAAAGTTTTCACTCTTTTCAATCAAACTCATAAATGGGTTGTGAACATGTGAATGCAGACCAAATCTTACCCGTGGCGAAACCTGTAGCGTATATCCGTCAACGAAATCGATAACTCTAAACTCTTGCTTAGAGAATTGATTGTGTACTTCTTTTACAAAATCTTGATGAAGACTGTCGTAGTTATCTAGCCTCGTTGTAATTAAATAAGGCGTTGTGAGACGATTTTTTATTTCTCTGGTAATAGACGGTAAAAAATCGTCCATTCCATCTGCATAAATAGGTATGAATTTGGAAAAATTTGAAGAGAGCTCACTAATTTTTTCACGAAAGAGTTGTGGTGTCGTTTTATCGAAAAACACTAACCATTCAAAATCCTTTTTAGTTTGCGCTTTTATCGAAGAATAGCAATACTGTTCAAACAGCTCTAATCTATTCTCCATCCACTTATCGGTTAAAACTTTAGATTGAGATTTTGTCTCATCCCAACCTTTTTTCCTAAGATTAAAGCGCGTCAATATAAAGTGCTGAAACATAATGATGCCATTAAATATTTAGAAGATACTTTTTTACTAATTGATAACTCAAACGTAAAAATTCCATGTAATCCCTGATTTAGAGTAAAAAAAAGCTTACTAGTTCTGTATTAGTAAAAAAATAAGTTTAAATATTCTCTAATATCATCTTCCAAGTGCAACATCGCTCATTTGCGTACAATCATCATGGTGGTATAAGGCTAGAATGTTTTCTCTAGCGAATATCAACAACGACTCTATCTCGTTACATCGATACAGGTTATGTTTAACCTCAATGGGCTTTCAAATCGCATAACGTAGTTCGCACGTTACCTACAAAAAAGCAGCATAGATATGCTGCTTTTTTATTTAAGATAAAGCTACGTTATTTACTAAACGTATTCCCGAAGAAATCACCCTCATTCCATTTCGGTTTCTCTTCTTGATTAGCTAGGGTCCAACCAATTTGCGCATTTACTTTGGTAAAGGCTTCAGCAGCATTCCAATTAAATGGCTGGTTAATATCGTCGCTAGGTTTGTGATAATTCGTTGATAAGAAGTGACCAAACACTTTACTACCATCTACCTCTGGATCTTTTGATGTTAAACCAGGAACTAAAAATACGGCTGGTACGCCTTGTTTCACAAATGCGTAGTGATCTGAGCGAGTAAATAGCGCTTGGTCTGGCCAAGGATCTGGGCTTAATGAAATATCAGCATTACTTGCAGCGGTTTCAACCGACGCTTTCAAATCACTGTGGTTTGCACCAAACGCAATTACGTCGGCAAACTCATAGGTTAAAATGGGCATATCAAGGTTAACGTTTGCCACCATTGACGTCACCGGCACGGTAGGATTGCGAGCAAAGTAATCTGCCCCTAATAATCCTTTTTCCTCACCTGTTACCGATACAAACAATATCGAACGTTTAGGTTTTACGTCCATTTCGCTAAATAAGCGTGCAGTTTCTAGCATTACCGATGTGCCAGAGGCATTATCCATAGCGCCGTTGTTGATATTGTCTTTTTTAACTGTTTTCGCGAAACCAATGTGGTCAGAGTGCGCGGAAAAGACGACATATTCATCTTTAAGGGCGGGATCTGAACCTTCAAGCACGCCAACAACATTCGGGCTAGTCACTACTTCGTGAGTGCTCTTTTTACTTAAGCTTACTGTGCCAGGTAATGCAAAGCCGGTGGGGACTTTATCCGCCTCAAGATCGGCATAAATATCGTCAAGTTCCCGCTCAGCTCCTTCAAATAAGGTTTTTGCTGCAGCTTCACTTAAATAAGCACCGCCTTTAATTTGCGGGAAGGTATTGGCAGGTTGACCTTCGTCGTTTAACCAAGCCATACGCGGTGTATGAATATAGCTTAAGCGACTTTGATAAGGCCGTACTTTTTCGTTTTTAGGCGTGGTGATGGTGATCATGCCAATTGCACCATGCTCAGCGGCGTATTTTTGCTTTTGATACCCTGAGGCAAAATGAGCCCCTTCTTCCGAAGGAAAATCACTGGGTTTACCGGCTAGGGAAACCACAATTTTGCCTTCCACATCGATATTTTCATAATCGTTATGAGACAACTCGTCAGCCACTATGCCATAGCCAACAAACACAAGTTCGCCAGAAACATTAGCATCTACACTAAGTAAACTAGGACCCGCTAAATATTCTTTGGGATAAGCAAAATCAATTTTTTCGCCATTACGGTTAAGCGTAAATTCAGGGGACTCTTGCAATAGATTGGCTTTACGGAAGCTCACCTGCTGCATGTAACCTTCGGTGCCTGCTGGCTTTAAACCGTATTTTGCGAATTCTGTCGCAATATATAACGCGGCAATTTCATGCCCTCGAGAACCCGTATCACGACCTTCAAGTAAGTCATCGGCTAAGAAAAATAAGTGTGACTTTATACGCTGAGTATCAGGGTTAAAGCTATTTTCTGTCGTTTCATGGTTATGCGCAGTGGCAGCCAATGCCATCGCCGTCATCGCACTTCCAAGTAATAGTTTTTTTATCATTGTATTTCCACTATTTTTAAGGTCTTTACATAGTACCTTACCCTAACGATTCCGTAACGTTTAAGCCTAACGATTTTCGACCATTGCCCGTATTCATAGACCATTGTAATATTCACGCTCTTCAAAGCATCATGAAATTAACGACAACTTATGACAAAAACAGACCCTTTGTATCGCGTGCAGTTCGTCAGTAATGGGGAGCGCTACGATGTGTACGTCAAATCACTTTCTCAAAGTGGCTTATTTGGATTTGTAGAAATAGGTGAATTTGTGTGGGATACCCATACCGGCATAGTGGTAGATCCCAGCCATGAAAAGCTCAAATCAGAGTTCTCAGACGTTACCAGTACTTACATTCCTATGCATAACATCCTTAGAATTGATGCGGTCAGTAAAAAAGGTACGGCCAAAATTACTAAATTAGATAATAAGTCTGATAAAGTGATGCCTTTCCCTAGCCCAATTTATACACCTAACAAAGAGTAACCCGCCGAGATAATCCGGCTTAAGGTTACCGGAGGCTCTAATGTATCGTTATTTGTTACTTTTTACGCTGGCTATGAATAGCTTTTCTTCTATGGCGAATGCCAATGAGGATAAACCTTTTTATGCTCTGTTAGACGAAATTTGGCAGTATGAGCTAAGTGTTTCTCCGCTTCTCGCGTCGAGACAAGGTGATAGTTCGCAAAATAACAAGCTACCCGATATTTCACCAGAAGGGTTGGCAACGCAAGATCAACAATGGCAAGCGTATCGTAAAGCGTTAAAGGCGTATTCTAAGGAAAACCTATCTGATGAAGCGTTTATTTCCCTACTTATGCAGCAATATCGGCTAGAGAACTATATTAGCCAATATCACTTCCGCGCTTATCTTATCCCCATAAACTCCGAATACGGTTTTCATGGTGCCATGGCATCATTGCCAAATTTATCCACGTTTAAAACTGTGGAGGATTACCAAGCATATATATCTCGTTTGCATGCACTTAAACCCTACTTTGAACAGCAAATTGTCTATATGCGTCAAGGCCTAGAAGAAGGTTATACTCAACCTAAGGTTGTTTTAGAAGGCTTTGAAAACGCTGTAGCCGCCTATATTGTGGATGATGCAACTAAGAGCGGCTTCTACAAGCCATTTCTCCAGTTTTCCAAACACATTGATACTTCACAACAAGCAGCGTTGAAGCAACAAGGCCAAAAAGCTATCGCCACCAGCGTAATGCCAGCTTACCAAGCATTTTATGACTTTATGGTTGATGAGTATATTCCTGGCGCCCGAGCCGCCATTGCTGCTAACGAGTGGCCTGATGGCAAAGCTTATTACGCTAATCGCGCTAAGCATTACACTACAACAGATATAAGCCCCGAAGACATTCACACCCTTGGCTTAAAAGAAGTGAAGCGCATTCGCGCTGAAATGCAAAGCGTAGTAGATAGCCTTAATTTCGATGGCAGTATTGATGAATTCATTACCTTTTTGCGTGAAGACCCACAATTTTATGCCACCAGCGCAGAAGAGCTGCTTAAAGAAGCCTCTTTTATTGCAAAAAAAATGGATGCAAAATTACCTTCGCTATTTGAATACTTGCCTCGCACACCTTATGGTGTAGCGTCGGTTCCCGATAGTATCGCCCCTAAGTACACCACGGGTCGTTATATTCATCCAAGTCGTGACGATCAGCCTGGTTACTATTGGGTAAATACTTATGCACTAGATAAGCGCCCGCTTTATGCCCTTCCAGCACTTACATTGCACGAAGCTGTGCCTGGCCATCATTTACAAATATCTTTAGCTGCGGAATTAGAAAATTTACCCATGGTTCGTCGTAACACTTATATTTCGGCCTTTGGTGAAGGTTGGGGTTTGTATTCTGAATTCTTAGGAATTGAAGCGGGAATCTATGAAGACCCCTATGATAATTTCGGCCGCTTAAGCTATGAAATGTGGCGCGCGTGTCGTCTTGTAGTAGATACCGGCATGCACACCATGGGATGGAGCCGAGATAGAGCCATTGATTTTATGATGTCCAATACGGCTTTGTCAGAGCACAATGTGAATACTGAGATTGACCGATATATATCATGGCCTGCTCAAGCCCTATCCTATAAAATTGGTGAAATTAAGATAAAAGCGCTGCGTGAAAGAGCTGAGGTTGCACTAGGCCAGCATTTCAACGTACGTAAATTTCACCGAGCAGTATTGGAAAATGGCTCTGTACCTTTATTCATATTAGAGCAAAAAATTAATCAATTCATAGAAGAACAAAAGGCGGCAATGTAATGATATTTGCATTTGGGATCATAGGGCTGCTTGTCCTGTTTTTGATTTATCTAGCGCTTCGTGTGCAAACACTACAACGAGAACTTACGCTTACACGCTCATCAGCAAAACAAAATGGCAATAAAGTTAATCATGCCTATAGAAACTTAGTGCTAGTGACAGATGCGTTAGAAAAAGCGTATGCAGCTCGCATTGAAAGTGCTTACAAAAGTCGCTTGATAAGTCAGCAACAACATACTGCTCTTATGCCGCTTATGCATAACTTCTCAAGTATCGTAATGGCTTGCTGTGAAAAAGGCGCTACGCTAGAAGAAGCATTAGACTCTGCATTAAGCAGCACCGATGTATCGCAAAGCGATGTACGAGACGTGATTAAAGAAATGCCTGGCCCCATTCGTATGGCATGGTCTAAAAATAGCGCTGATGGCTTTATCGCGGCCTGCCAATTAATTACTAGTTCGGTTGGCGGTAACACTAAAAAAAGCCCTGCCAGTAGCGATTCCAGCACAGCATAAAAATTTGAGTAACTTTTTCAGATAGTTAGATGTCTTCTCAGATTTAACTATTCGCCTCATCTTGAAAAGACAAGCCTCTACACTATAATACTGTACATACATACAGCATTATAGTGTTATGAATATTCCTACATCACCCATTAATGAAACTCGTTCTAAAGCGGCGCTTTTTGATAAGCACCCTCATATATGGCGAGCCCGAGAGAAGCCTGTAAGCGAAAACAAATTTTTGCTGGGTGCTCGTGTTTTAGATGAAGCCCTGCACGGTGGTATCGCTACTTCCGGAGTAGTAAGAATTGCGTCATTAACCGGTATTGGGGAAATCACACTTTTTAAACAGGTTTTGACTACGCATCGGGCGCACAAACTGCGTGTATTTATAAAACCTCCAGCTCAGCTCCAAGCGCCTTGGTTAAGCAACTTAGGCGTAGACCTAGAACAAGTCATCGTTGTGCTTCCAAAAACAGACCAAGAAGCCTTGTGGGCAGCAGAGCAATGCTTAAAAAGTGCTGCTTGTCACTGTGTATTGCTTTGGAATAATACCATGGAAGCAAAAGCAGCTCGGCGTTTGCAAGTGGCTGCATCGCATAACGATACACTTTGCTTACTGTTTACCTCCCCTCATCACCAAGGGGCTTCTTTTCCTATTACTCTCGACTTAACTCTGCATATTCGTGATGCGAAATTGGTTGTTAACATCATTAAACAACGTCATGGATGGCCCGTTTCCGATATAGTCATCCCTCATTCATGGACCCCTAACAACCACGCTATTCAAGCAGCCATGCAAAATAATAAGAAAACCGAGCCAGCATTACACTCGGTGATTTAATCATGCTATGGGCTTATTTTTACTGTTATCAGTTAACCCTTGATGCCTATAAAAAAGATGGTGGCTTTACCGACTGTGAAACTCCCGCTGTGGTTTATCACGAACAAGGCAATCAAGTAGTACAAGCTAATTCGCAGGCTATTAAAGAAGGTGTTGAATGCGGCCAAGGGCTTGCACAAGCCGCTGCGCTCTGCCCTCACGTACACATTCTAGCGTTTAATCGTGAAGCCGAGAAAGAGACGCTTCTATATCTTGCACATCGGATATACCCACTCGCATCAGATATTGTAATTGACTCTCACAACGCCATTGCTATTCGATTAGACAATTTACTGCAGTATTACGGTGGCCTTGACGCTTTATGGCATGTACTTATAAACGAACTACATTCTGCGGGTATTCATTTTTACTTCTCGACAGCATGGGGGGTGGAGGCAGCTCGTCTTCTCGCTCACAATAAAACAAACAGTTATACCGATAATAAAGAAAGCATAACATTGCTATTGTCACGGTGTAAGCTAGAGCAAACCTCGCTTGATTCAAAAACCATTGCCACACTTGCCAAGGTAGGAGTTAGGCAGGTAGGTCAACTACTTAAGCTTCCTATTCATGAACTTGGACAGCGCTTCTCAAACGATACGATTCGCTATTTAACCGCCCTGCGGGGGGAAACCTTTCCCAAATACGTTTTATTCAGGCCTTCGATAAGTTTTCAGCAAACGAAAACGCTATCGTTTGAAGTGGAAAACACTCAACACTTATTACCGAGTATTAAAACCCTGCTAGTTACGTTAGAGCACTACTTACGCGCACGAAATTTACTCACCTCATCTATTCTTTTTCAGGTGCACTTTAGAGAAGAAGAGCCCTTATCAATAGAGGTTAATGGGGCTATGCCTTTTGCAACACAAAAGGACTGGTTGGCGCTGGTTGAACTTAAAGTTGAGACTCTTCTGCTGCCAGAACCCGCCGTTGCTATATCCCTAACCTGCCAGCAATTCGAGCCCATTGAAAATGATGGAAACGATTTATTTTCCCATCGATTTACCACCGTGGCACAAAAGCAACTTATTGGAAAATTAAAAGCCAAATTAGGCGATGACAGTACGCTTCATCCTAAGGCGGGAAACAGCCATGCGTTTGAAGGCATGACAGTAAATCAAGTAGAGGAAACTACACCTGCTTATACCGCTGATATGGCTCCTGCGTTCTTGTTTCTACACCCTAAGCCCTTAAACCTAGCGACACGTATTTGCTTTGGCCCTATACGACTTCAGACACAGTGGTGGAGTGGTACTGCCAGCAAAAAAGATTATTTTATAGCCGAAACTAGTCACGGTGTGCGCTTGTTAGTCTTTAAAGATGCTAAAGCCTGTTGGTGGACACAAGGCGTATACAGCTAATGTATAGCGAGCTTTTTTGTCAAAGCCACTACAGCTTTTTAACAGGAGCATCTTCTCCTGCACAGTTAGTGACTACCGCCTCTTTTCTTGGATACGAAGCGTTAGCGATTACCGATGAATGTTCTGTAGCGGGCGTGGTGCGAGCTTATGCTGAAATAGAACAGCAAAAACTCCCTATTAAGCTCATTATCGGCAGCTATTTTCGCTTCGATGATGCATTGTCTTTTGTATTACTCTGCCCCAATAAAGCGGCATATACCGAACTTTGCCGCATAGTTACTAATGCCAGAAGGCGCAGCCAAAAAGGTGAGTATCAACTTGCAGAATGGGATTTGCGGACGATACGTCACTGCACGCTTATTTGGATACCCAGTACGCAGGAAGAAAAAGATAATTACTGGGCGACTTGGCTAACCAGCCTACCCAATATCAAAACATACATAGGTGCTCAACGTTTACTTGATGGTTATGACCATCGCCGATTTGCGACTTACACACAACTACAGGAAAAATTTGAGTTTCCTATTCTTGCTTGTACTGGCGTGCTTATGCACCATACGGATAACCTTCCACTTCAACATGTTCTTCATGCCACCCAAGCGCATACGCAAGTAAGTAAATTGGGGCGAGCAGCACTAAGCAATGCTGAGCGTAGCTTGCGTACCGTTTCAAAATTAAAAAAGCTTTTCCCTGAAAAGTGGATTTTCAATGCTATTGATGTCGCGAGAGACTGCCTTTTTTCGTTAGCAGAACTACGCTATCAATATCCTTCTGAACTTATACCCAAAGGTGCATCGCCCACTTCATATTTAAGAGAGCGCGTAGAAGCAGGGATAAAGGTGCGTTTCCCAGATGGCCTGACCGATGCGCTTAGGGCGCTTATTGAAAAAGAGCTCTCACTTATTCGTGAACAAGAGTACGAGTACTTTTTTCTTACCATTTACGATATTGTTCAATTCGCCAAAGCGCGCAAAATCCTCTATCAAGGTAGAGGGTCGGCAGCTAACTCTATTGTGTGTTATTGCTTAGAAATTACCGCCGTTGATCCACGCCAAATCAATGTGCTTTTTGAACGCTTTATCTCTAAAGAACGAAACGAACCACCTGACATCGACGTAGATTTCGAGCACCAACGTCGTGAAGAAGTTATCCAATATATCTATGAAAAATATGGCAGGGAAAGAACCGCCATTGCTTCTACAGTTATCAGTTATCGCTTCAAATCAGCGTTTAAAGATGCAGGTAAAGCCTTGGGCTTCAGTGAGTCGCAATTAAGCTTTGTGATGAAGCAAATTAATCGCCGCGACAGTGTCATTCCTTGGCAGTCTCAGCTTGCGAATTTAGGCCTCGACCCGGAAAATGAAAGGGTAAAACATTTAATTAGTATCACCGAGCAACTTCTCGGTACTCCTCGACATCTTTCTCAGCACGTTGGTGGTTTCGTTATTAGTTCAGGACCACTGTATGAGTTGGTACCTGTTGAGAACGCAGCGATGCCAGAGCGTACAATTATCCAATGGGACAAAGATGATATTGAGACCCTAGGGCTACTTAAAGTTGATGTATTGGCTTTAGGTATGCTCAGCGCCATTCGCCGTACCTTTGACTTACTTAATATGCAATTTCCTATCGGTGTAGATATTCCTTTCATTACCAAATTAGGCGATGACAAGCAGGTTTACGATATGATTTGCCAAGCAGATACCGTCGGCGTTTTTCAAATTGAATCCCGTGCACAGATGTCGATGCTTCCTCGTTTAAAGCCTCGCCGTTATTACGACTTGGTGGTGCAAATAGCTATTGTTAGGCCAGGGCCTATACAGGGGGATATGGTTCACCCTTATCTTCTAAGACGGCATGGGAAAGAAGCCATAACCTACCCTTCAGAAGAAGTAAAAGAAGTGCTATCGCGCACCATGGGCGTTCCAATTTTTCAGGAACAAGTGATAAAACTCGCCATGGTAGCGGCTGGTTTTAGTGGCGGTGAAGCAGATCAATTACGTCGTGCAATGGCTAGCTGGAAAAAAGACGGTCGAATTTTTGAGTTTAAAGAAAAGCTAATAAAAGGCATGGTATCGAGAGGCTACGAAGCCTCTTTTTCAAATAATCTATTCGAACAAATTAAAGGCTTTGCTGGCTATGGTTTTCCAGAGTCCCACTCAGCATCGTTCGCCGTGTTAGCTTACGTATCATGCTGGTTAAAATATTATTTCCCTGTTGAGTTTTATGTCGCCTTATTAAACAGCTGGCCAATGGGTTTCTATACGCCATCTCAGCTGGTACTAGATGCAAAGCGCCATCATGTTGCGGTTCATGCGCCTTGTGTGAATGCATCAAACTACGAACACTTAATTGTTGAATACAAAGGCGAGAAACAGATACAACTTGGGCTAACGCTTGTAAAAGGCTTAAGTGAAAAGAGTGCTAACCTCATTGTGAGCCACAAGCCGGCTACAGGTTATAAAAATATAGAGGCCGTGCGAACGCTCGCAATACGTTCTGATGAATTAGAGGCTCTTGCTAGTGCTGATGCATTTAGAGCTATTGCAGGTAATCGCTATCAAACTCGCTGGCGGTTAATGGATAAACAAGCCGATTTACCGCTTTTTGAAAATACTAATAACGCGGACACTTTTAAAACTGCTCCAAGCGTAGCTGAAACCTTAATTGAAGATTATGCTTCTATTGGACTTTCGGTTAACGACCACCCTGTGGCACTTTTACATAGAGAACGAAAGTTAAGTTTTATTACCCCAGCTAAATCTTTGCTGCAAAAAAACCATAAATCAATTGTAAAAGTACTCGGATGCGTAACTGGTCGACAAGCGCCAAGCAGTGCCGCTGGGGTTACATTTCTAACATTAGAAGACCATACCGGAAATATTAACGTCATAGTATGGCAGGCCACCTCTCGCGCCCAGCATAAGACCTTTTTAAAGGCTAAACTTATGCAAGTTGATGGTATTATTGAACGCTCTAAAGAAGGAGTTATTCATATTATTGCGGGAAAGTTAATAGACCGAACACCATGGCTTGAGGATATCAGTATGCCATCCAGAGACTTTCATTAAGTCCAATTGCGTACATACGCGTTTTGCAGTCTTAGGTATTTTAGTATCAAAATTAGTAGGAGTATGGCATGAAACACGGGGTGTTTTGCCTTTTACTGATATGGATTAGTACAGCGGTAACTGCTGAAAAATTTATTGTAGGCTCACAAAACATTGAGTATTACCCACATTACGATTTTGCTTCACCTATTGATAAGGGAGTAGGCTGGGCAATACTCGAAGCCTTTTCAGAAGCATCTGGTCACGAATTTTCGTACCTAACAATGCCTATTCGTCGTCTTCAAATGGAAATGCTTAAAGGTCATGTGGATTTTGTATATCCCGATAACCCTGGCTGGTATAACGAGGTCACTAAAACCAAAGAAAAATATTTCTCGGTTGCACTTACCCGTGCCGTTACCGGTACTTTTGTAAAACCGAAAAATGTAAATAAAGGTATCAATTCCATTAAGAGAATTGCTATGCCTCTTGGCTTTACACCAGTGAATTGGCAAACGAGGTTAGATCAAAACCTCATTAGGATAGTTTCCATATCTGATACTTTTGCAGGCTTGTCGTTACTACAGCTAGAGCGTGTAGACGCCATAGACTTCGAATACCACGTGGGTAATTACTATTCTAGTCAATCGCCGCAAATCGGCCCTTTCGTATTAGATATTACTCTACCCCATAACGAGATCCCTTTTATGCTTTCTGCTTTAAGACACCAGGACGTCATTGAGGAGCTAAACAGTTTTATAAATAATAACCCAACGCTTATTGATTCGATTAGGGCACGCTATGGCATGACTTCATTAGAAGCACTGACACAACAAATACAAACTGAATTTAGTATAGAAGATAAAGACATTTGGCAGCCTCAATAGCCGTTTATACGCTACTATTAACTTTTGTGTTTAGTAATAGTATTCATTCAAAAAGGTAATATCAGTGGGCTACATAAAACGGACTTTCTACTGCCTTCTCTTTTTTTTCGGCGGTAACTTAGCGCAAGCAGAACAGTATATTATTGGTGCTCAAAATATTGAGTACTTTCCTCACTATGATTTCACATCTAAAGTTGATAAAGGTGTGGGATGGGCAATCTTACAAGCATTTTCCGATGCGTCAGGACATGAGTTCGTATATTTAGACATGCCGGTTCGAAGGTTACAAATTGAATTAAATAAAGGGAATGTAGATTTCATTTACCCTGATAACCCACGCTGGAATAGCGGAGATACTACCGCTGCCGAAAAAACCTTTTCGAAACCTATTGCTCATACATTATCTGGAACACTTGTTAGATCAGCAGATCTTGGAAAGGGGATAAATTTTGTTAAGAAATTAGGGATTCCGCAAGGGTTTACGCCAGTTAAATGGCAAAGCAGAATAGATGACAAACTTGTATCTTTAGTTCCCATTGAAGAAACTTATAACGCACTTTCACTACTTCAACATGAAGAAGTGGATGCTGTAGATCTTGAATATCACGTTGGAAAGTATTTTACGCAAAGTTACCCCCAACTAGGCCCGTTCTCCATTGATGTTACCCTTCCCTTTATTGATGTCCCTTTTCTACTATCTACTTTACGTCACCCCGAAATTATAAAAGAGCTAAACCTATTCTTAATGAATAACCCTAACTTAGTATCTGACATTTATGAAAAGTACGATATTAGTTTACCTAAAGCGCTTATAGAGAGGTTTCGAATAGAGCAAGGCATTGGAAAAGACGATTTATGGAAGCCTCTGTAATAATTACTTATTCCAAGGATAATAGAAAAATAGCTAAAAAGGTATAATCACTCTAAATTACCTCAAAGCCATGAAAGTTATCACTTTTTATTTCTGGTAATGATTTTGCTTTTCTCCTTATATATTAAAGGAGAAAACATGCTTAAAAACATTTTCAAAGTAACTACTTTTGCATTTTTATTACTACCCTGCATGCTTCAGGCTAAACAAACAGTCAGTGTCGACTTAATGAAAGGTTTTGACGACATAGACGGTATTCGGTTGGCTTATAGACCACTAGAACATAATTTCAGTTCTCAATGGTTCGGAGATATCAAATTATATTTGGAACTAAGCGCCTACCATTGGGAGTATGGCGAAGATAATAACCACAGTACTAGTTACGCACTATCAATCACGCCAATTTTTATGAAACAAATCAGTACGGTATATAATTACCCGTTATATGTCGAAGCAGGCATAGGCGCTAGTTTCATAAATGATGAGAAAGTAGCCGGTAAGGACATTGGTTCAAATTATCAATTTGAAGATAGAGTAGGTTTATTGCTCGAACTCGATAATAGCCAGCAAGTAGCACTTCGCTATATGCATTTTTCAAACGGCGGGTTTAACAGTGACAACCCTGGTTTGGACTTCATCAACCTTTCATACGCTTACCGCTTTTAATTACACGCTCTTATAATTCTTTGTGCACTGACATAGCACTCAAATTAACTCGGTAGTGATCTGTAGGCGTATTTAAATCGAGCTTAGATATCATGGGAAGCAATTGAAAGATAACCTGCATCTGTAGCTATCTACCGTCTATTATATAATTCTTCAGATATCGATTCACAGTTCTTGCCGCTAATACGTTTCACTTCTGAGTTCGGTTACTTATACAGTATCGGGGTGCAGAATCATGATTCTTTTTTGGAATGAGCACGCGAGGAGGCTCTTCAGTACGCTCAGTTTTTTCTACGGCGTACCTGCTAATTTCACTTTCAATAAGGCATAAAAAAAGGGCTATCCGTTAGGATAGCCCTTTCTTCGAATGGGAGCTTGGCAGTGTGCTACTCTCACATGGGGAAACCCCACACTACCATCGCCGCTAATACGTTTCACTTCTGAGTTCGGAATGGGATCAGGTGGTACCGTATCGCTATGGCTGCCAAGCATAAACTTTTGCAAACGTTTGTTTGCGTAATACCGACTTATTTAGTCCATATTACTTTAATAATTAACAATTTAGGAATTCTGATATTCACGTAATCAATCTTTGAGCACTGAGTACTACTACTCTCGTTGCTTTTCAAATAAAGATTGATAACAAGCAATTCAAGTCAAGTAGAGTAGTAAGTACGTCTTTCGACTTCTCAATTACTCAAATTTTGATTGATTTACTAATTAAATATCAGCTTTCCAAATTGTTAAAGAACGTTGGAGATTTCATGCTAAATGCATTACTTTCTTCCTTAGAGTAAAAAACCCTAATCAATGCCTACTCAATCGAGTAAAAATTCATTAGGATTTCTGGTCCAACATGACACAAAATAAGCTTTCTATGCTAGTTCATAACTACCGCTAACTTTAGCGAGTAGAAAAACCGTCAGGAAGCTCCGCTGCCGGTTAAGCGGATTTTTCACGACCACTTGCAAAGCAAGTGAAGGTAAATGGTAGGCTTGGGCAGACTTGAACTGCCGACCTCACCCTTATCAGGGGTGCGCTCTAACCAGCTGAGCTACAAGCCTATTTTACAACAGGTCGGCATTGTGACCTCACCGCTCTTATTCGAGGGCAGGGCTGCAACCAGTAAACTACAAGCAAAGTGGTGGAGCTAAGCAGGATCGAACTGCTGACCTCCTGCGTGCAAGGCAGGCGCTCTCCCAGCTGAGCTATAGCCCCATTTTCTGTATAACTACAAAAAACTTCGTGTCGTTCTTCATTTAATAACAAAACAATCTGTGTAGGCACTACACTAACAATGTCACCATCGACATTTTGGTAAGGAGGTGATCCAACCCCAGGTTCCCCTAGGGTTACCTTGTTACGACTTCACCCCAGTCATGAAACACAAAGTGGTAATCGTTCTCCCGAAGGTTAAACTAACTACTTCTTTTGCATCCCACTCCCATGGTGTGACGGGCGGTGTGTACAAGGCCCGGGAACGTATTCACCGCAGTATTCTGACCTGCGATTACTAGCGATTCCGACTTCATGGAGTCGAGTTGCNTCCTGCGTGCAAGGCAGGCGCTCTCCCAGCTGAGCTATAGCCCCATTTTCTGTATAACTACAAAAAACTTCGTGTCGTTCTTCATTTAATAACAAAACAATCTGTGTAGGCACTACACTAACAATGTCACCATCGACATTTTGGTAAGGAGGTGATCCAACCCCAGGTTCCCCTAGGGTTACCTTGTTACGACTTCACCCCAGTCATGAAACACAAAGTGGTAATCGCACTAACTACTTCTTTTGCATCCCACTCCCATGGTGTGACGGGCGGTGTGTACAAGGCCCGGGAACGTATTCACCGCAGTATTCTGACCTGCGATTACTAGCGATTCCGACTTCATGGAGTCGAGTTGCAGACTCCAATCCGGACTACGACATACTTTAAGGGGTCCGCTCCACATCACTGTCTCGCATCCCTCTGTATATGCCATTGTAGCACGTGTGTAGCCCTACACGTAAGGGCCATGATGACTTGACGTCGTCCCCACCTTCCTCCGGTTTGTCACCGGCAGTCTCCTTAGAGTGCCCAACTAAATGCTGGCAACTAAGGACAAGGGTTGCGCTCGTTGCGGGACTTAACCCAACATCTCACGACACGAGCTGACGACAGCCATGCAGCACCTGTGTTTGAGTTCCCGAAGGCACGAAACCATCTCTGGTAACTTCTCAACATGTCAAGTGTAGGTAAGGTTCTTCGCGTTGCATCGAATTAAACCACATGCTCCACCGCTTGTGCGGGCCCCCG
Organism: Alteromonas sp. 38; assembly: GCF_902506055.1. Classification (NCBI taxonomy): domain Bacteria; kingdom Pseudomonadati; phylum Pseudomonadota; class Gammaproteobacteria; order Alteromonadales; family Alteromonadaceae; genus Alteromonas; species Alteromonas sp. 38. Next base: position 980 of record NZ_LR733300.1, on the reverse strand, counting down.
TCAATTCATTTGAGTTTTAACCTTGCGGCCGTACTCCCCAGGCGGTCTACTTATCGCGTTAGCTTCGCTACTCACGGCTTAAAGCCACAAACAGCTAGTAGACAGCGTTTACGGTGTGGACTACCAGGGTATCTAATCCTGTTCGCTACCCACACTTTCGCACATGAGCGTCAGTCTTTGGCCAGGGAGTCGCCTTCGCCACTGATGTTCCTCCAGATATCTACGCATTTCACCGCTACACCTGGAATTCCACTCCCCTCTCCAAGACTCTAGTCTGCCAGTTCTAAATGACCGTCCCAGGTTGAGCCCGGGGCTTTCACATCTAGCTTAACAAACCGCCTGCGTGCGCTTTACGCCCAGTAATTCCGATTAACGCTCGCACCCTCCGTATTACCGCGGCTGCTGGCACGGAGTTAGCCGGTGCTTCTTCTGTTGTTAACGTCACGGCTAGCAGGTATTAACTACTAACTTTTCCTCACAACTGAAAGTGCTTTACAACCCGAAGGCCTTCTTCACACACGCGGCATGGCTGCATCAGGGTTTCCCCCATTGTGCAATATTCCCCACTGCTGCCTCCCGTAGGAGTCTGGGCCGTGTCTCAGTCCCAGTGTGGCTGATCTTCCTCTCAGAACAGCTAGAGATCGTTGCCTTGGTGAGCCTTTACCTCACCAACTAGCTAATCTCACTTGGGCCTCTCTTTGCGCCGGAGCCTAAGCCCCGTTTGGTCCGAAGACATTATGCGGTATTAGCAGTCGTTTCCAACTGTTATCCCCCTCGCAAAGGCAAGTTCCCAAGCATTACTCACCCGTCCGCCACTCGACATCATCTAGCAAGCTAGACATGTTTCCGTTCGACTTGCATGTGTTAGGCCTGCCGCCAGCGTTCAATCTGAGCCATGATCAAACTCTTCAATTAAATATATCGAATATGAATCGTCGTTGTGTGACACTCTTAATGAGTGCCCACACAGATTGTCTTGT
>NZ_LR733302.1:0-1023 GCF_902506055.1 Alteromonas sp. 38 | reverse complement strand
TGTGTGATTCATGGACATCATTTCAATATATTATGACTCTATGAACAAAGAAATTAAACAGCGTTTAAAGTGGATTGAGCTATACGAAGAGACCAATAATGCGGGCCTAGTTTGTCGTCGGTGTGGAATATCTAGGCCTACTCTCCGAAAATGGTATAAGCGATATAAGGAGAAAGGTCTAGACGGTCTACAGGAAGTTTCTAGACGCCCACACAACTCTCCAAACACTAAAATTGATAATCGGATTGAAGAGTGGATCCTTAGCCTGAGAAAAGATAGAAAGCTTGGTGCCAGAAGAATTCAAAACGAGCTTCTTCGCGAGCATAACTTTAATTTATCACTTGCTTCAATTCATAAAGTGCTGACCAAACATGAAGTAAAGCCAGTAGTTTTTCAGCGGAAGAAAAAAGACTTCATTCGTTACCAAAGACCTATTCCAGGTGACCGGGTTCAGATGGATACATGTAAAATCGCACCAGGAATTTATCAATATACTTCTGTTGATGATTGCTCTAGATATCGCGTTTTGGACGTCTTTAAGCGTAGAACAGCAGCCAATACTCTTGCCTTCATTGATAAGGTAATAGAAGAAATGCCATTTCCAATACAGCGAGTCCAAACTGATCGTGGCACGGAGTTTTTTGCTGAAAAAGTACAGCTAAAATTGATGGAGCATGGCATTAAGTTTCGCCCCAATAAGCCAGGCTCACCTCATTTAAATGGCAAAGTTGAAAGGTCACAAAGAACTGACAAAGAAGAGTTTTATTCAACCGTTAATTTGGATTTGGAAGAACTCAAAAATAAAACGTTGCCTGAGTGGCAGCATTACTACAATTGGCAACGCGCGCACGGCTCATTTAAAGGTAAAACACCAATGGATATTGTGTGTGAACGCCTTGAACAAACACCGCTTTGGGAAGACGTTCACGCTAACTACGAAACTGAAAAAGAACGCATTCAGCTATCGAATTATCAGCGTGATCTTCAACTCCGAAAAATGAAATGATGTCTATGAATCACACA